>CBDFLJ010000002.1:472500-2606847 GCA_965248835.1 Alphaproteobacteria bacterium | reverse complement strand
GCACGCTCTGCACCAGCGCGCAAAGCCCGCACGAAGTGAAGGACACGATCTCCGACCTGCTCGGCATTCCCGCCGCGCGCCTCAGGGTGATCGCCCCCGATGTTGGCGGCGGGTTCGGCATGAAGGGCCAGATCTATCCGGAAGAGGCCCTGGTCGTCTGGGCCGCCGGCAAGCTCGCACGGCCGGTGAAATGGACCGCGGACCGGAGCGAGAGTCTCGCCTCGGACATGCACGGGCGGCATCAGATCGCCGAGGCCGAGCTCGCGCTGGACGGCGACGGGCGAATCCTTGCGTTCCGGACCTCGGTCACCATCGATCTCGGCGCCTATCTCAGCATCTCGGCCGGCGTTCCGCCGCGCAATGCAGCCATCAGCTATCCCGGCACCTACGACGTGCCGCTGATCCATGCGGTCGTTCGTGCCGCCTTCACCAACACCGTGCAGCTCGGCCCCTACCGCGGCTCGGCCAAGCCCGAGGCGAGCTTCGTGCTCGAGCGTCTGGTCGACAACGCGGCACGCGAGATGGGCATCGATCCGGTCGTGCTGCGCCGGCGCAATCTCATCCCTGCCCGGGCCATGCCGTACCGGACGCCGGGCGGCTATGTCTACGATTCGGGAGATTTCGAACGCGTCTTGGACCAGGCGCTCGCACTCGCCGACTGGCAGGGGTTCGAACGCCGCCGGGCCGCGTGCGCACGCGCCGGCCGGCGGCGGGGCATCGGGCTCGCCATGCATTGCCAACGCGCCGGCACGTTCTCGGAACGGATGGAGATCCGGGTCGACCGCACGGGCTCGGTCGCGCTCCACGTCGGCACGCTGTCGACCGGGCAGGGCCACGAGACCATGTTCGCCCAGATGGTCTCCGGCTGGCTCGGTGTGGCGATGGAACAGGTGCACCTCTTCCAGGGCGACACCGACAAGATCCTGTTCGGCCGGGGGACCTTCGCCCAGCGCAGCATGAGCACCGGCGGGTCGGCGCTCAAGCTGGCCGCCGAGGACGTCATTGCCAAGGGTCGGCGGTTGAGCGCCTGGATGCTCGAGGTCTCCGAAGCCGACATCGAATTCGAGGGCGGCGTCTTCCATGTCGCCGGCACCGACCGGAGCGTCACCTTCGGTGAGGTCGCGCGGATGTCCTATGCCGGCGCCGGAATTCCGCCGGAGTTCGGGGTCGGGCTCGACGGCGTCGGCGCCCACGAGGGGTCTTACACCTTTCCCAACGGTTGCATGGTCTGCGAGGTCGTGGTCGACACCGAGACCGGCACGATCACCGTGGAACGCCTGTGCGCGGTCGACGATGTCGGTGTGGTGGTCAACCCGCTCACCCTCCACGGGCAGGTGCACGGCTCGGTCGCGCAGGGCCTCGGCGAGGCGCTGGTCGAGCAGATGGTCTACGACCGCGACAGCGGCCAGCTCCTGACCGGCTCGTTCATGGACTACGGCATGCCGCGTGCCGACATCATGCCCGACATCATCGCCGAGGTCGCGCTGGTTGCGACCGCCACCAACGAACTCGGCACCAAAGGCGGCAGCGAGGCGGGGAACGTCGGCGCACCGGCGGCCATCGTCAACGCGGTCGTCGATGCGCTATCGCCCTGGGGCATCACCCATATCCCGATGCCGGCGACGCCGGAACGCATCTGGCGCGCGATTCCGCGAGGCCGGCGCCGCCCGCCCCGGATGCCGGCCCGAATGCCTACCCTGCGGGCTCGAAGGCGAAGTAGTTCAGGTCCTCGGAGATCGGCTCCCAGGCAAGCGTGAGCCGCATGCCGATCGCGACCTGGTCCGAGGCGACGTTGATCAGGTTGGCGACGATGCGCACACCCTCGTCGAGCTCGACCAGCCCGATCAGATAGGGCGCCTTGCCCTCGAAGCCGGCGGTCGGCACATGGGTCTGGGTGAACGAATACAGCGTGCCGCTTCCCTTGGCCTCCCGCCAGCGCAGGTTCCGCCTGCCGGTGCGCACGCTGCATGCGCGCGGCCAGAACTGGTAGCGCCGCGAGACCGGGTCGTATTGCAGCATCAGCTTCTTCTGCCTGGCGCCGTCCCAGAACGGCTGGGTGGCCGGCGTCGGCTGCGGGACCGGGCGCGGCCGCGTCTGGTTGTTCATTGAAGAATCCCCCCTGACCCTTCAGTTCTCCAGAACCATCGCCGAACTCGTTCCCCAGTTGCGGCCGTAGGGGATGACGCCGATCCCGGTGACCAAGGCGTTGCGCGCGCTCGGCACCTGGCGCCTTCCGGCCTGGCCCATGAGCTGGCGGACCGCCTCGACCAGGTTGACGCCGCCGCCGGCAAGCCCCGGCTGGCCGCAGCCGATCTGCCCGCCGCCGGTATTGATCGGCAGCGCGCCCTTGGGTCCGATGTCGGTATCGCGCAGGAACTGCGAGCCGCGCCCCTCCTTGCAGAAGCCCATCTGCTCGAGCTTGAGCATGACCGCGATCAGGAAATCGTCATAGGGGTGGAGCATGTCGATGTCCTTGGGCTTCAGCCCGGCCATCTTCAGCGCCTCGGGCCCGACGACGGAATGGCCGGTCCTGGTTATGTCCGGCGTCTGCTCGGCGCCGTTGAAGTTCGAGATCTCCGAATAGCTCACCGGGTAGACCCGGTCGGTGAAGCCGAGCCGGCGCGCCCGGCTGGTCTTCATCATCATCAGCCCGTTGGCACCGTCGCAAAACATCACCGAGTCGAGCAGCCGAAGCGGGCTCGACACCATGCGGGAGTTCAAATAGTCGTCCACGGTGATCTTCTTGCGGAAGCTCTCATAGGCGTTCCTATTGGCGACCGCGCCGTTGCGCTGGGCAACCGCGAGCGCGCCCAGCCCGGTGAAATCCAGCTCGTGCTGGGCCATGTAGCGGTTCATCAAGAGGCCGAAAGCGCCCGGCGGACCCTGGATCCCGACCGGGTCCCAGAACTCGTTGCGGTAGCAGCCGTAGCTCGCGCGCCAATTGGTCGACGGCGCGTCCGAGCCGAGGATCATGACCGTTTCGCACCAGCCGTTCTGGATCGCCATCGCCGCGCGCGCGACGTTGCCGGTCGCCGAGGCGCCGCCGATATCGGAGGTCTGAAGCCAGCGCGCGCTGATCCCCAGATAGTCGGTCGCGTAGTTCGACCAGAACGGGTTGCCCGCTTCGCTCAGCGGCACGGTGAAGGTCACCCCATCGATGTCCGACGGACCCATCTTGGTCTGGCGGTAAAGTGCCTCGGCGACTTCGGCGGCCAGCTCATAGGCCGACTTCCCGGTGCGCCGGTCGATCTTGGTCTCGGCGAATGCGACGATGCAGACGTCGCGCTTCGCCAGATAGTTGCCTTTCATCCTACTCCCCTTTGAAGTTCGCCGGGCGGCGCTCGCCGAATGCTTTCAACCCCTCGGCGCGGTCGTTCGACCAGGTCAGCATGTAGGCGAGATCGGCTTCCTGCTGGAAGCCCAGTGACAGCGGTATGTCCATGCCGCGGTTTATCGACTGCTTGACCATCATGATGGCGAGCGGGCCGTTCTTCGACATCGCCTCGACGATCTCGCGCGCCTTGGCGAGCGCACCGCCCTTGGGGGTGACGTGGTTGACGATGCGGAACTCCTTGGCCTCCTCCGCCGTCAGCCGCCGCGCGGTCCAGATCATTTCCTTGGCCAGCGCCGGGCCGATCAGCCGCGTCAGGGTCTGGGTGCCGCCGGCGCCGGGGATGAGCCCCAGCCGGGTCTCGGGCAGTCCGATCCGGGCCGCCTCGCCGGCGACGATGATATCGCCCAGCATCGCAAGCTCGAACCCGCCGCCCAGGCAATAGCCCTCGACCGCCGAGATGACCGGCTTGGTGTAGCCCTGCATGTACTTGTAGAGTAGCCGGTTGCGCCTGGTGTTGTAGCGCGCCCGGTAGTTGTCATAGCGGTCCTGCGGCCGGTCGCGGAAGCCGCTGACATCGGCCCCGGCGCAGAACGCGCGCTCGTCGCCCTGGAAGATGACTGCGAGCACCTTGCGGTCCATCTCGGCCTCGGCCATCGAGTCCATGATATCGTCGGCCATCGGCTCGTTTATGGCGTTCATCACGCTCGGCCGGTTGAAGGTGATCTCGAGCGCGCCCTTGCGCCGGGCGACGATGATGTTCTCGTAGACCTTCTTGGCCCGCGCCCTGGATTTCGCAGTCGTGCTGCGTGCCATGCCGACTCCTCGCATTCTTCCCGATCCGCGCGAACCTAGCAGCGCCGACCCGCGCGCGCTATGGACCGGCCGTACGGCACTGGGTATATCTCCGCCACCGCGCAAACCGAGATCCAGGGAGAACGGGCAGACATGGAGACCTATCGGCTCTATATCGGTGGCGAGTTCGTCGATGCGGAGGGCGGCGCCACCCAGCCCACCTGCAACCCCGCCAACGGCGAGGCGATCGCAAACATCCCCGTGGCGAGCGCGAACGATGCCAGGAAGGCGATCGCCGCCGCGCGCAAGGCCTTCGACGAGGGTCCGTGGCCGTCCATGAGCGGCGAGGCGCGCTCGGAACTGATCGGCAAGGTCGCGGCGATCATGAAGGAGCGCCAGAAGGAGCTTGCCGCCAACGAATCCCGCGACTCCGGCGGCACGATCACCAAGTGCGGCGCCGATGCCTATCTCGCCCAGCGCCAGATGGCCTATTTCGCCGAGATGGCCAAGATCTACAACGCCGAGGCACGCGAGATCGAGGGAATGTCGCGCGCCGGGCGATCCTACAATTACACCATCCGCGAGCCGATCGGGGTGTGCGCCTCGATCATCCCGTGGAACTTCCCGCTGTTGATGGCGGTCTGGAAGCTGGGACCGGCGCTGGCGACCGGCAACACGATCGTGCTCAAGCCGGCGACCGACACACCGCTGAACGCAATGGAGCTGGCCCGGATTATCGACGAAGTCGGCTTCCCGCCCGGCGTGGTCAACATCATCACCGGCCCCGGCGGCAAGATCGGCGAGGTGCTGACCACCAGCCCGGACGTCGACAAGGTCGCCTTCACCGGCTCGACCGAGGTCGGCCGCGACATCATGGCGAAGGCATCGGGCACGCTGAAGAAGGTCACGCTCGAATGCGGCGGCAAGTCGGCCAACATCGTTCTCAACGACGCCAACTGGGACATCGCCGTCGACGGCTCGATCTTCGCCTCGTTCTATCACCAGGGGCAGGTCTGCGAGTCCGGCACCCGACTGCTGCTGCCCGAACAGCAGCATGACGACTTCGTCGCCCGGATGGTCGCCAAGCTCGAGGCGCTGCCGATGGGCGACCCGCTGGATCCGGCGACCAAGGTCGGCCCGGTCGTCTCCGAGCGCCACATGCAGACGGTGCTCGACTATATCGAGATCGGCAGGAAGGAAGGCGCAACGCTCGTCTGCGGTGGCGTGCGGGCGACCGAAGGCGCACTGGGCAAGGGCTGTTTCATCAAGCCTACCGTGTTCACCAACGTCACCAACGACATGCGGATCGCCCAGGAGGAGATCTTCGGCCCGGTCTTGTGCGTGCTCAAATACGACACCGAAGACCAGGCGGTGGCGATCGCCAACGATTCGATCTTCGGGCTCGGCGGCGGCGTCTGGAGCGAGGATATCGACCGGGCCCGCGCGGTCGCCGGGCGTATGCGGACAGGCACGGTCTGGGTCAACGACTGGCACCTGCTGAGCGAGCGCATGCCGTTCGGCGGCTACAAGCAGTCCGGCATCGGCCGGGAGTTCGGCGAGGAGGGGCTGAACGAATATACCGAGGTCAAGGCGCTTCACGTCGATGACGCCAAGACGCGCGAGAACAAGCCGTGGTACGACATGCTCGTGCCGCGCGAGACCACCGGCGCCTGAGCCTCGGACCCGATGATCAACGCAGCCATCGTCGGACTCGGCCGCTGGGGCCAGACCCTGGTCGATTCCGTTCACGGCACCAGCGATGCCATCCGGTTCACCCGGGGGGTGACCCGCACGGTTGCCAATGCGGCGGACTACGCCGCGGCCAAGGGGATCGCGCTGGGTGAGGACTATGCGGCGATGCTGGCCGATCCCGCGATCGACGCGGTGGTGCTGGCAACGCCCCACACGCTGCACTGCGATCAGATCTGCGCGGCTGCCGCGGCCGGCAAGCACGTCTTCTGCGAGAAGCCCCTGGCCTTGACCGCGGCACAGGCGCGCCGGGCGATTGCGGCGACCGAGGCGGCGGGCGTGAGGCTGGCGATCGGCCACAACCGGCGCTTCTCCCCCAACACGGTCGCGTTGCGCGAGACGGTCAAGGCCGGCCGGCTGGGCACGCCGCTCCACATCGAGGGCAATTTCACCGCCAACCTGACGGGCGCCGGCGGGACCTGGCGCAGCGATGCCAGGGAGAGCCCGGCCGGCGGCATGACCTCGCTCGGCATCCACGTTGTCGATGCGTTCATCGACCTGATCGGCCGCATGAGCGCGGTGAGCGCGAAAAGCAAGCGTCTGGCGCTGCCGTTCGCGGTCGATGACTCGACCTCTGTCCTGCTTGACTTCGAAAACGGCTGCACCGGCTATCTCGGCACCGTGGCGGCCAGCGCGCAGCTCTACCAGCTCCGGGTGATCGGCACCTACGGGTGGGCCGAGATCGGCTTCCTCGACCGGTTCGAAGCCGTGTTCACCGACGGGACCCGTGACCACCGGACCTGGGACGGCTACGACTATCCCGGCTACCAGACGGTGCGGGACTGCCTGGAGGCGTTCGCCCACGCCGCCGAGGGCGGGCCGGCCTTCCCGATCCCGCCGGCCGACATCGTGCACGCGGTTGCCGTGCTGGAAGCCATCGTCACCTCGGCGCAGACCCGGGCGCCTCAGCCCGTCTGATCCGTGCGCGAAGCCCGCGCGGTCGCGGCGTAGACGCCGACGAAGACCAGCGCGATGCCGGCGATGTGATACCAGCGCAGCGCCTCGCCGAGGAACCCGATCGCCATCAGCGCACCGAACACCGGCACGGTGTAGAAGAAATAGCCCGCCGTCGTCGCACCGATCCGGTTGATGCCGGCGACCCACAGCGTCTGGGCCAGCGCCGAGGGGAACAGGCCGAGGAACAGGACCGCGAGCGTCGAATCGACGGTCCATATCATCGGCCGGGCGAACACCGCCCATTCGACAGCGACCAGCGGCAGGCAGGTGAGCGCGCCGACCAGGCACAGCGCCGTCATCAGCTCGCTCGGCGTCAACGCCCTGGGCGCGCGGGCAACGCCCGTCGAATAGAAAGCGTAGGCGAGCGTGCCCGCCCATATCAGCGGATCGCCGATGTTGATCCGAAGGGTCAAGAGTGCGCCGAGATCGCCGCGCACGACCATCAGGACGATGCCGATGAAGCCGAACGCCACGCCGATCACCTGGAGGCCCGAAACGCGGATGCCGAGGAACAGCCACGAGACCAGGACGATGTTGATCGTCATCGTCGCCAGCAGGATCGAGCCGTTGATTGCCTGGGTGTTCTCGATGCCGAGGAACAAGAGCGCGCCGAAAGCCGTCATGTTGAGCACGCCCAGCCGCGTGAGGATCCGCCAATGAGCGATCAGCACCCGGCGCTTGGCAATCAGCGCCGGGCCGGTAAACGGCACGATCGCCAGGAACGCGATCACCCAGCGCCAGAAATTGAGCGCCATCGGCGGTGCCTCCGGCGTCGCCGCGCGGCCGACGACGATCGTCCCGGCCCAGCACAGCGCCGTCACCGTGCACAGCATATAGGCGAGCGGGCGCGGCGGGACGGCGGCCTCGATGCGCCGCAGAAGGCTGGTCGGTGACACGGCAGGGATTGTAGGGAACCGATCACCCGAAAGTGAGCAAAACTTCCTTGCAGCCGCCGGTACGGCGGTCCGTTATCCTCAAGCCACCCGACCGGGAGGATCATCCCATGGCAGCCCACGGACGTTTGCGCCCCGCCGAGGCCCTCGGCCGGACGATGGCCGCATCGTTCGCGCTCGCCCTGTGGATGGGCACCGCGGCCGCCAACCCGGACGTTTGGAGACACGCCTGGCCGAACACCGACTTCTCCAGGCACTCGGTGGCATTCTCCGATATCATGTCCGGCGGACCGCCCAAGGACGGTATCCCCGCGATCGACGACCCCAAATTCGCCGCAATCGCGGATGTGGACAATCTGGCCGCGACCGAGCCGGTGGTCAGCCTGAGCCTCCATGGCGATGCCCGCGCCTACCCGCTGCGTATCCTGATCTGGCACGAGATCGTCAACGACACCGTCGGCGGCGTGCCGGTGTCGGTGACCTATTGCCCGCTGTGCAACTCGGCCATCGTCTTCGACCGGCGAGTGGACGGCCGCGTGCTCGACTTCGGCACCACCGGTAAGCTGCGCAACAGCGATCTGGTGATGTACGACCGTCAGACCGAGAGCTGGTGGCAACAGTTCACCGGGACCGGCATCGTCGGCGAGATGAACGGCAAGGTGCTCGAGATGCTGCCCGCCCGGGTCGAGTCCTTTGCGCTGTTCGGGAAGCGCCACCGCGGCGGCCGCATCCTGGTCCCCGACAACGCGCGCTTCCGCCCTTACGGGACCAACCCCTATCAGCGCTACGACACCGCCGCGCGGCCGTTCCTCTACCGCGGCGGCTATCCCGAAGGCATCGCGCCGATGGCCTACGTGGTCAAGGTGGGCGCCGAGGCCTGGCCGCTGGACCTGATCAGGCAGCGCGGCGGCCTGAACGCGGGCGATCTGCGCCTGAGCTGGACGACCGGCCGGAACTCCGCGCTCGATCACGGCACCATTGCCGAGGGCCGCGACATCGGCAATCTGGTCGTCCAGCGGCGCAAGGACGGCAAATGGGTCGACGCGGTCCACGATCTGACCTTCGCCTTCGTCTTCCACGCCTTCGTCCCGCACGGCAAGATCCACAAGAATTGAACGGCCCGCACCGGCGCTCCTGATGACAGGGAGAAGAGATTGTCCGGCGGCGCCGTCCGCTCTATACTCGCCGGCAGGTGAAATGGCCCGTTTTTCAAAAGGATGAGCCTGCAGTCGTGCCCCTGGACGTCGCCTATTCGGTTTGCCCGCATGATTGCCCGAGCGCGTGCGCGCTGGACATCGAGCGGCTGGCGCCCGATCGGATCGGCGTGGTGCGCGGCGCGGAAGGCAACCGCTATACCGCGGGCGTGGTCTGCGCCAAGGTCGCGCGCTACGCCGAACGGGTTCATCACCCCGATCGCCTGACCCGACCGCTGCGCCGGACGGGGTCCAAAGGCTCCGGCCAGTTTGTCGAGATCGGCTGGGACGAGGCGCTCGATCGCGTGGCCGAGGCCTTGCTTGCCGCCGAGGCCAAGCACGGCAGCGAGGCGGTCTGGCCCTACTACTACGCCGGCACGATGGGGCTGGTCCAACGCGACGGGATCAACCGGCTGCGCCACGCCAAGCGCTATTCGCGCCAGCTCAAGACCATCTGCTCCTCGCTGACCGACGCGGGCTGGCGCGCCGGCGTCGGCGCCAAGTACGGACCCGATGCGTGCGAGATCGCCGAAAGCGACCTGATCGTGATCTGGGGATCGAACCCCGTGCACACCCAGGTCAACCTGATGCATCACATAACGGTGGCCCGCAAGGCGCGCGGGGCGAAGCTGGTGGTCGTCGATCCCTACCGTACCGCGACGGCGAAGACCGCCGATATCCATCTCGCGCCGCGCCCGGGCACCGACGGGGCGCTCGCCTGCGCGGTGATGCATGTCCTGTTCCGCGACGGGCTGGCCGACCGCGCCTATATGGCGCGCTATACCGACGCGCCCGACCGGCTGGAGGCGCATCTGGCCGCGCGCACGCCGGATTGGGCGGCCCGCATCACCGGGCTCACACCGGCCGAGATCGAGGATTTCGCAAAGCTCTACGGCACCACCGGGAAGGCGATGATCCGCTGCGGCTACGGATTTTCGCGCTCGCGCAACGGGGCGGCGGCCTTTCACGCGGTGACCTGCCTGCCTGCGGTGACCGGCGCCTGGGCGCACCGCGGCGGCGGCGCGTTCTATTCCAACTCCGAGCTGTTCCGGATCGACATGACGCTGATCGAAGGGCTCGACATCCCGGACCGCGCCACCAGGGTCCTCGACATGTCGCGCATCGGCCCGGTGCTGACCGGCGAGCGCCGGGATATCGGCGACGGGCCGCCGGTCACCGCGATGCTGATCCAGAACACCAATCCGATGTCGGTGGCGCCCGATCTCGGGTTGGTGCGCCGCGGCTTCGCGCGTGAAGACCTGTTCGTGTGCGTCCACGAGCAGTTCCTGACCGAGACCGCGCGGATGGCCGATATCGTGCTGCCGGCGACGACCTTCCTGGAGCACGACGACCTCTACCTCGCGCTTGGCCATACCCACCTGCAGATCGGCCCGCACGCGATAACCCCGCACGGCGAGGCGCGGTCGAACCACGATGTCTTGGCCGATCTCGCCGCGCGACTGGGCGCCCGCCACGAGGGTTTCGAGATCTCCGCCTGGGAGGTGATCGACCGCACGCTCCGCGCCTCGGGCTATTGCGGCGCCGACGATCTGGCCGAGCGCCGCTGGATCGATTGCGCTCCGCCGTTCGAGACCGCCCATTTCCTGGAAGGCTTTCCCCAGCCAGGCGGAAGGTTCCGCTTCGCGCCGGACTGGCAATCGCTCGGGCCGATGCACGCGGTGATGCCCGACCTGCCCGATCATCTGGAGATCATCGACGAGGCGGACGAAGCCAGGCCGTTCCGGCTGGTGACCGCGCCTTCCCGGCAGTTCCTCAATTCGAGCTTTTCGGAGACGCCCGGCTCGCGCGCCCGAGAGGGCAAGCCGACGGCGATGATCCATCCCGCCGATTGCGCCGATCTGGGCCTGAGCGCCGGCGATCGGGTGCGGCTCGGCAACGACCGCGGGGCGGTCACCGTCCACGCCGAGCCGTTCGACGGCCTGCAACGGGGCGTGGTCGTCGTCGAGGGGATCTGGCCCGGGTCCGACTTCCCGGAAGGGATCGGGATCAATCTTCTGGTCAGCGCCGATCCGGGGCCGCCGCTGGGCGGCGCCGTCTTCCACGACACCGCGATATGGATGGAGCCGGCCTGAGACGGGGGAGAGCGGACTTCATGATCGGGGCTGCGGGTCTGGAAAGAGACGGGCGGAGGCATTATCTCAAGCCTCAAAGGCGAGCGTGAACGATGTCCAAGCAAGTGACCCCTAGGCCCGGACGGTCGGCAGCGAAATCCGCGAGCGGGGACGTCGCCGATTTCCTGGCCAAGGTCGCACGAACGCCGAACCTGAAATCGCCCGGCACGCGGGGCCGGCTGATCTTCGCGATGGATGCCACCGCGAGCCGCGAGCCGACCTGGGACAGGGCGTGCCATCTCCAGGCCGAGATGTTCAACGCCACCGAGGGGTTGGGCGGGCTGGAGGTTCAGCTCGTGTTCTTCCGGGGGTTCGGCGAGTGCAAGGCGAGCCCCTGGGTGCAATCCTCCGGCGAGCTCGTCCGCCGGATGACCGCGGTCGGCTGCCGCGGCGGCCAGACCCAGATCGAGAAGGTGCTCAAGCACGCGCTGAAGGAAAACGAGCGGAGTAAGGTCAACGCCCTGGTCTATGTCGGCGACTGCATGGAGGAGGAGGTCGACGGGCTGTGCCACCATGCCGGTCATCTCGGCGTCCAGGGCGTGCCGGCGTTCGTCTTCCAGGAGGGTGGCGAGCAGATCGCGATGCGTGCCTTCCGGCAGATCGCCAAGCTGTCGGGCGGCGCCTATTGCAGCTTCGATTCGGCCTCGGCGCGCCAGTTGCGCGAGCTGCTGAGCGCAGTGGCGGTCTTCGCCGCGGGCGGACGGCTGGCGCTGGCCGATTACGGCAGGCGGACCGGTGGGGCCGCGCTCCAGATCACCAAGCAGATCGGATGACCACGGAAACGCGCGCGCCATGCCTTACCTGATCCTGGGCGTTGCGCTGGTTGTCGGATTGCTGCTCCTGGCGCGCGGCATCTCGGGAACCGACCCGAAGGTCCTGCTCAAGACTCTGAAATGGACCGTGGCAATCCTGGCGGTTGCGATTGCGGGCTATCTGACGGTGACCGGCCGGATCGGCATCGCGGCGATGATCGCCGCCGGGCTGATCCCGGTCATTCTGCGGGCGCGGCAGATCGGCCGGCTCGCAAAGAGCTTCCGCGGTCCCTCGCCGGGCCAATCCTCGGATGTCGAAACGGCGTATCTGCGCATGCGGCTGAACCACGATGCGGGAACGCTGCACGGCACCGTCCTGCAAGGCGCGTTTCGCGGCCGGCATCTGGACGAGTTGAGCCTGGAGGAGCTGATGGCGCTGCTCCAGGAATGCCGGATCAACGACGACCAATCGGCCACCGTGCTCGAAAGCTATCTCGACCGGGTCCACGGCGCGGCCTGGCGCGGCGGCGAGGATGACGGCCGCGCCCAAGACCAGGCCGGGTCGGGAGGGCACGGCGGCTCGCAAGGGGGCTCATGGGGTCGCGGGCCCGGGCCGCAGGCGATGACCACCGAGGAGGCCTACGAGATCCTTGGGCTCGGCCCGGGCGCAGGCCCTGACGAGGTGCGCGACGCCCACCGCCGGCTGATGCTCAAGATCCACCCCGATCACGGCGGCTCGACCTATCTGGCGGCCAAGATCAACCAGGCCAAGGACCTGTTGCTCGGCGGATGACGGTCGCGATTGCAGGTCCGGTTCCAGGTATGGCACAACAGCCGGCGAATTCTTAGGCCTCATCGCCTGAGGACAGTCCCGTTCGGGCGGCAATTCCGCGCGCGCCGTCCGGTTCCGCAACGGAGGGCCAATCAGTGTCGCGACGCCTGCGCACCGCGGTGCTGCCGGTCGGAGGGTTGGGCACCCGCTTCCTGCCGGCGACCAAAACGGTGCCCAAGGAAATGCTGCCGGTCGTCGACAAGCCGCTCATCCAGTACGCGGTTGAAGAGGCGCTCGCCGCCGGGATCGAGACCGTCGTCCTGGTCACCGGCCGTGGCAAGGCCGCGATAGAGGATCATTTCGATCACGCCTTCGAGCTCGAGACGGTGCTGGGCGGCCGCGGCAAGGCGGCCGCGTTGGATCAGGTCAACGCGCCGGTGCTCGCCCCCGGAAAGCTCGTCTACACCCGTCAGCAGGAGCCCATGGGGCTGGGTCACGCCGTCTGGTGCGCGCGCGAGATCGTCGGCAACGAGCCGTTCGCGGTGATCCTGCCCGATGACCTGGTGCTGGCCGATGTCCCCTGCCTGAAACAGATGGTCGAGGTGCACAAGAGCACCGGCGGCAACGTGGTCGCGGTCATGGACGTTCCGCGCGAGCACACCGGCCGATACGGCATCCTCGAGGTCGGCAGCGACGACGGCCGGCTTGCCGAAGTCACCGGGCTGGTCGAGAAGCCGGCGCCCGAAGACGCGCCCTCGACGCTCAGCATCATCGGGCGCTATATCCTGCTGCCCGAGATCTTCGAGGAGCTCGAGCGCGGCGAGCGCGGCGCCGGCGGCGAGATCCAGCTTACCGACGCGATGGCGCGGCTGCTCGGCACCTCGCCTTTTCACGGCTTCCGCTTCAGCGGCCGGCGCTATGATTGCGGCGACAAGATCGGATTTCTCGAGGCGAACCTCGCGTTCGCGCTTGCACGAGAAGACCTTGGGGGCGCCGTACGGGAAATGCTGGAGAACTATCGTTAACCGGGCTTCGACGCCGCACGGCAGGACCGTCGGCAGCCGCGAAACCGAGACTGGGGTCAGGTCGTGCGCATAGGCATGGTGGGTGTGGGATATGTCGGACTGGTCTCCGGCACGTGCTTCTCGGAGTTCGGTGTCGAGGTCGTCTGCGTGGACAAGGACGAATCGAAGATCCAGCAGCTCCGGGGCGGCGAGATGCCGATCTACGAGCCAGGGCTGAATGCGCTGGTCGGATCGAACATGAGCGCGGGCAGGCTTTCGTTCACCACCGACCTGGAGGAGGCGGTCGTCGGCTCCGATGCGGTGTTCATCGCGGTCGGCACACCCAGCCGGCGCGGCGACGGGCATGCCGATCTCAGCTATGTCTACCAGGCGGCCGAAGACATCGCCCGAGCGATGGACAACGGCTACACCGTAATCGTGACCAAGTCGACCGCGCCGGTCGGCACCGGGCGCCAAGTCCAGCGGATCGTCGCACAGCACCGCCCGGCCGAGGCCTTCGATGTCGTCTCCAACCCCGAGTTCCTGCGCGAAGGCTCGGCGATCAACGATTTCATGCGGCCCGACCGGGTGGTCATCGGCAGCGACGGCGAGCGCGCATCGGACGTCCTGCGCGCGCTCTACCGGCCGCTCTATCTGCTCGAGACGCCGATCATCTTCACCGGGCTCGAGACCGCCGAGCTGATCAAGTACGCCGCCAACAGCTTTCTTGCGACCAAGGTCACCTTCATCAACGAAATCGCCGATCTGTGCGAGAAGGTCGGCGCCGATGTTCAGGATGTCGCCCACGGCATCGGCCTGGACGGGCGCATCGGCCGCAAGTTCCTCCATGCCGGGCCGGGCTACGGCGGCTCGTGCTTCCCCAAGGACACGCTGGCTCTGGTCTCGACCGCGCGCCAGGTCGGTGCGCCGGTCCGGATCGTCGAGACGGTGGTTGAGGTCAACGAATCGCGCAAGCAGCGCATGGTGGAAAAGATCGTCGATGCCTGCGACGGCTCGGTCGACGGCAAGACCATCGCCGTGCTCGGGCTGACCTTCAAACCCAACACCGACGATATGCGCGACAGCCCGAGCCTTGACATCCTTCCCGGGCTGACCGAGCGCGGCGCCAAGGTGCGCGCGTTCGACCCGCAGGGCATGAACGAGGCCAAGCTGCTGTTCAACGGCATCGACTGGTGCGATGATGCCTACAGCGCGATGGACGGGGCGGACTGCCTGGCTATCATCACCGAATGGAACGAGTTCCGCGCGCTCGACCTGCAGCGTGCGAAGAGCCTGTTGAAGTCCCCCGTCATGGTCGACATGCGCAACATCTACCGCGTCGAGGAGATGCGGGTGGCGGGCTTCGACTATCACAGCATCGGGCGCGCGGTGATCGAAGGCGCCGCATGATCATGGACGCGATCACGCCCGAAGCGAAACCGTTGGACCCCTCGATCCTGCGCACCTACGACATCCGCGGCGTGATCGGCCGGACCCTGTCGGTCGAGGACGCGCGCGCCATCGGCCGGGCCTTCGGCACCCGGATCGGCCGACACGGCGGGCGCCGGATCTGCGTCGGCTTCGACGGCAGGCTGTCCTCGCCCGACCTGGAGGCGGCGCTGGTCGAGGGGTTGATGCGCGCCGGCATGCATGTGATCCGCGTCGGGCTCGGACCGACGCCGATGCTCTACTTCGCAGTCAAAAAGCTGTCGGCCGATGCCGGGGTCATGGTCTCGGGTTCGCACAACCCGCCGGAATATAACGGATTCAAGCTCACCACCCGTGACGGCTCGTTCTTCGGCGAGGACATCCTGGCGCTCGGCCGGATGGTCGCCCAGGGCGCGTTTGCGTCCGGCCAGGGCTCGCGCGAGGACCGGCCGATGCTGGAAGCCTATGTCGACCGGCTGGTCGAGGACTTCGACGGCGGCCGCCCGCTCAGGGTCGCATGGGATGCCGGCAACGGCTCGGCCGGCCAGGCGATGGCGATGATGTGCGCTCGGCTGCCCGGTGAGCACATCCTGTTGAACGAGACCATAGACGGGACGTTCCCTGCCCATCATCCCGACCCGACGATCCCGGAATACCTGTCCCAGCTCCAGGAGACGGTGAAATCGCGGTCCTGCGAGCTCGGCATCGCCTTCGACGGCGACGGCGACCGCATCGGGATCATCGACGGCACCGGGCGGATCCTGTGGGGCGACCAGCTTCTGGTCCTGCTCGCGCGCGATGTGCTGGCGGACAACCCCGGCGCCCAGATCATCGCCGACGTCAAGGCGAGCCAGGCCCTGTTCGACGAGATCGAGCGACTCGGCGGCAGGCCGCTGATGTGGCGGACCGGCCATTCGCTGATCAAGGCCAAGATGGCCGAGACCGGCGCCCTGCTGGCCGGCGAGATGAGCGGTCATATCTTTATCGCCGACCGCTATTACGGCTACGACGACGCCCTCTACGCCGCCGTCCGGATCCTCGACCACATCGCCCGCGGCACCGAGACGCTGAGCGAGATCCGCGACCGGATGCCCTCGCCGATAAACACGCCGGAGCTGCGCTTCCCTTGCGAGGATACGCGCAAGTTCGACGTCATCGATGAGGTGCGCGGCCGGCTCGTGTCCGCCGGGGCGGACATGAACGACATCGACGGCGTCCGGGTCCGCACCGCCGACGGCTGGTGGCTGCTGCGTGCATCCAACACCCAGGATGCGCTGGTCGCGCGCTGCGAGGCCGATGACCATGCCGGTCTCGAACGGCTCAAGGCGGCGCTGGGCGAGCAGGTCCGGCTGTCGGGCCTGGAAATCCCGGACATCTGAGGAAAGGCCCGGCGCGGGTCCGGGCGGGAGGCGAGGATGAGCGAGACAGCGAGCGCGGATGCGGTCCTGGCCGGGGTGCGCGCCCAAATGCCGATTTCGCTCGCGCCCTTCGATGCCGGGGCCCAGCGCACCGGGCTGGTGATCGTCGACGAGGTCAACGGCTTCGCCACCGTGGGCGCCGGCCCACTGGCCCCGCCCGCGCCCAACGCCCAGGTCGCCGGGATGGTCGCCGAGACCGACCGTTTGGCGCGCCGGTTCGCCGCGCACGGCTGGCCGATCGCGGTCTTTCTCGACACCCACGAGCCGGGCAAGCCGGAGCCGCCCTACCCGCCGCATTGCGAGCGCGGCACCGGGCAGGAGGAGCTGGTGCCCGAGCTTGCCTGGCTGGAGTCCTGCGAACACGCGAGCCTGATCCAGAAGGACTGCATCAACGGCTTCGTCGGCGCGATCGACCCCGAGTCCGGGGCGAACCGGATCTCGGAATGGGTCCGCCGCCACCGGATCGAATGCGCGCTGGTGGTCGGCATCTGCACCGACATCTGTGTGATGGACTTCGTGCTCACCGCGCTGTCGGCGCGCAACCACGGGCTGCTGCCCGGGCTCGTCGAGATCGTGGTCTACGAGCCCGGTTGCGCGACCTACGACCTGCCGGCGGAGGCCGCCGCTTCGGCCGGCCTGCCGGACACGGCCGCGCACCCGCAGGCGCTGAGCCATCATCTGGGGCTGTATTTCATGGCCTCACGCGGCGCCCGGCTGGCCGCGGAGGTCCGCTGAGCCGCCTGCGCCCGCCCGACGATGCGGTATTTCTTCTATGGCACGCTGCTGGACGCCGATGTGCGGTCGTGGATCCTGGGCGCCTGGATCGGGCGCCGCGCTTTGCTGCAGGCGGTCTTGCCGCGATACCGCCGGGTCTATCTGCGCGGTCGCGCCTACCCGGTGGTCGTTCCCGCACGCGGCCACGAGGTGGCGGGCCTTGTGGCGCTGGGGCTCGATCGGCAGGCTGCGGCAAACCTCGCCGCGTTCGAGAGCGATGAATATGTCGCCGCGGACCGGCCCGTGCGGCTGGCCGACGGCACCGTGCTCGGCGCCCGGGTTTTTCTCGCCAGCCGGCTCGCCCGGCCGACCGATCGCGACTGGACCGTGGACACTTGGCAACGCCTGCACAAGGCGGGTTTTGCCCGCAGGCACAGGGCGCCGTTCACCGGCCGCCAGTCCGGGCCGGTCCAGCATGTTCGGAACGCGCCTTAGCGGCTGCCCTGGATGACGGCGCCGGTGCTGCCCGGCAGCGGCAGGCAACTGAAGTTCCGACGCTGCAGCGCATCGCAGGAGCGGCGTGCGCCCGCCTCGCTGAGCCCGGTGATCTGGGACCGGAACACCACCCGGCCGCCGCTGTCCTCATCGCTGAGGATCGCGATCGGCGTGCTGACCAGGGACGGCACGATATCGGCTGCCTTGGTGATCGCCCGATGGGCCAGCGCGAACTGATGGAAGCGGCCGATCTCGATCGCCCACAACATGTTCTTGTCGACCAGCTTCCGGATCGGCTTGGCCTTGGGCAAGGGGACCGCGCGGACGTTCCAGCCGCGGATGACGCGGCCGCCGTGCCGGCCGTCGCGTAGCGCGGCGAAGCCACGGTTGAGCAGCCGCGCCACATGACGGTCGCGCCAGCGCGCCGACCTGCCGCCGAAAACCACCGCGATAAGCCGCTTGCCGTCGCGCGTTGCCGAGGAGGCGATGTTGTATCCCGAGGCACGGATATAGCCGGTCTTGATCCCGTCCATGCCGTCGTAGGACCGCAGAAGGCGGTTGTGATTGTGGAATTTGCGGCCGTCATAGAGGTAGGACTGCAACCGGAAATAAGGATACCGGTGCGGGAAATCCCGCAACAGGGCATTGGCCAGCCGCGCCATGTCGCGTGCGGTGCTGGTCTGGCGCCTGTCGGGCAGGCCGGAGGCATTGCGAAAATTCGTGTGCGACATGCCGAGCGCGTGCGCCTTGGCGGTCATCATCCGGGCGAACCGGCGCTCGCTGCCCCCGACCGCCTCGGCGATCACGGTGGCGGCGTCGTTGGCCGATTTGGTGACCAGCGTTCCGATCGCATCGCGCACGGGGATTCGCTGGCCCTTGCGGAGGCCGAGACTGGACGGCGCCCGGCTCGCCGCCCGCCGGGAGACCCGCAGCCGGTCGGACAGACCCAGGCGCCGCTGTCCGATTCGCTCAAACAACAGGTAGAGGGTCATCATCTTGGTCAGCGAGGCCGGGTAGTTGCGGGTATCGGCGTTGACCGCGTGCAGCACCGCGCCGGTGTCCGCGTCGATCACGATCGCGGCGTAGCCCGCCAGGGCCGGCGCCGTCGACAGGGCCGGCATTGCGGCGAGCGCCAACATCGATACCGCCACGGCGGCAAAAACCTTGCGCTTTCGGCGATCCCCAGGCCCCATCGGGTGCTAACTCTGCAACGATCCTAGACGCCGCTTGCCCGGCCGCGCGATGGCTTCTATCCGGCAAGCTTCCACGAATATATCAAATTTATCGAACTATTGGGGCATTAAGTTCAATCGGAAGATAAGCCGGGGTGTGGTAAGCAACAGGCCCGCTTCCGGGCCCCGCATCGACGCACAGGCGCGGCGAAACGGCTTTGCGAACGTTGCCGTGATCCAATATCATGGCATCGGAGGTAAGGCTGATGATCACCCGTCTCGCAACTCTACATCCCGCGAGGTCGGCAGGCGATGATGACCGGGATGACGATGGCCAGGACCAAGGTCCGGCAACGGGCGTCGTCGTCAAGCCCAAGCCCAAGGTCAAAAAGCCGTCAATGTATAAGGTCATCATGCTCAATGACGACTATACACCGATGGAATTCGTCGTCATGGTGCTTGAGAGATTCTTCAACAAAACCCACGAGGAAGCCACGCACATTATGCTCCACGTACACCAGAGAGGGGTCGGCGTGTGCGGTGTCTTCACTTATGAAATCGCGGAAACAAAGGTAACGCAGGTGATGGATCTAGCTCGACAGCATCAGCATCCCCTTCAGTGCACGCTCGAGAAGGCCTAGCGTCGTGTTGTCGCGAAACCTCGAAAAGAGTCTGCACCGGGCGCTTTCGCTGGCCAACGACCGCGGCCACGAATACGCGACGCTCGAACATCTCCTGATGGCCTTGACCGAGGATCAGGATGCGATCGCGGTGCTGCGCGCCTGCGGGGTCGACGTGGGCCGGCTGAGCGGCGAGCTGCAGACCTACCTCGACAGCGAGCTGTCCAACCTGGTGGTCAGCAACGGCGAGGATCCGAAGCCGACCGCGAGCTTCCAGCGCGTGGTCCAGCGCGCGGCGATTCATGTCCAGTCGTCGGGCCGCCAGGAGGTCACCGGCGCCAACGTGCTGGTGGCGATGTTCTCCGAGCGCGAATCGCACGCGGTCTATTACCTCCAGGAACAGGACATGTCGCGCTTCGATGCGGTCAACTACATCTCCCACGGCATCGCCAAGGTGCCGGGCCGCTCGGAGAGCCCGACGGTTCAGGGTGCGGAAAGTCAGCGCGAGGAGACCACCGGCGACAAGTCCGGCAAGCCCGCCAACGAGGCGCTCGGCGCCTATTGCGTGAACCTCAACCAGAAGGCGGCCGCGGGCAAGATCGATCCGCTGATCGGCCGCGAGGCCGAAATCGAGCGCACCATCCAGGTGCTGTGCCGGCGGACCAAGAACAACCCGCTCTATGTCGGCGATTCGGGGGTCGGCAAGACCGCTCTCGCCGAGGGTCTGGCCCGGCGTATCGTCAATGAGGAGGTGCCCGACGTCCTGGTCGGCGCGACCATCTTTGCGCTCGACATGGGCGCGCTGCTAGCCGGCACGCGCTATCGCGGCGATTTCGAAGAGCGGCTGAAGGCCGTCGTCTCGGAGTTGGAGTCCTACGAGGACGCGATCCTGTTCATCGACGAGATCCACACGGTCATCGGCGCGGGCGCGACCAGCGGCGGGTCGATGGATGCATCCAACCTGCTCAAACCGGCGCTGCAGTCGGGCACGCTGCGCTGCGTCGGCTCGACCACCTACAAGGAGTACCGGTCCTACTTCGAGAAGGACCGCGCGCTGGTCCGCCGGTTCCAGAAGATCGATGTCCTCGAGCCGTCGATCGAGGATGCGGTCAAGATCTTGCGCGGGCTGAAACCCTACTACGAGAAGCACCACCGGGTGCGGTATACGGCCGAGGCGATCCGCACCGCCGTCGATCTCGCCGCGCGCTACATCAACGACCGCAAGCTGCCTGACAAGGCGATCGATGTGATCGACGAGGTCGGCGCGGCCCAGAAGCTGTTGCCCGAAAGCCGGCGAAAAAAACTGATCACGGTCAAGGATGTCGAGGCCGTGGTCGCCAAGATCGCACGCATCCCGCCCAAGTCCGTCTCGCGCAACGACCAGGAGACGCTCAAGAATCTCCAGCGCGACCTCAAGACGGTCGTGTTCGGCCAGGACAAGGCAATCGATGCGCTGTCGTCCGCGATCAAGCTCGCCCGCGCCGGGCTGCGTGAGCCCGAGAAGCCGATCGGTTGCTACCTGTTTTCCGGCCCGACCGGGGTCGGCAAGACCGAGGTCGCGCGCCAGCTCGCGCTCACCATGGGGATCGAGCTGATCCGCTTCGACATGTCCGAGTACATGGAGCGCCATTCGGTCTCCCGGCTGATCGGCGCGCCGCCGGGCTATGTCGGGTTCGACCAGGGCGGCATGCTGACCGATGCGATCGACCAGCACCCGCACGCGGTCCTGCTGCTGGACGAGATCGAGAAGGCTCACCCGGACCTTTTCAACATCCTGTTGCAGATCATGGACCACGGACGGCTGACCGATCACAACGGCAAGAGCGTCGATTTCCGCAACGTGATCCTGATCATGACCACCAACGCGGGCGCTTCCGAGCTTGCCAAGCCCGCCATCGGTTTCGAGCGCGAGGTCCGCGTCGGCGAGGATGAGGAGGCGATCAAGCGGATGTTCACGCCGGAGTTCCGCAACCGGCTCGACAAGACGATCCAGTTCGCGTCCCTGCCGACCGAGGTGGTCGCGCGGGTCGTCGACAAGTTCATCATGCAGCTCGAGGCGCAGCTTCAGGACCGCAACGTCACCGTCGAACTCGACACCGAGGCACGGGACTGGCTGGTCAGGACCGGCTACGATCTCACCTTTGGCGCTCGGCCGCTGGCCCGGGTGATCCAGGAGCACATCAAGACGCCGCTGGCCGACGAGCTGCTGTTCGGCAAGCTCGCCAAGGGCGGGATCGTCCGCATCGGGCTCGCCGGGGACAAGCTGAGCTTTGCCTATTTCGACCCGCCGCGGCCCAAGCGGAAGGACGCACCGGACGAGGGCGGCGGCGGTCCTGATCCCGATCCCGACAAGGTGAGCGAGCTGGTCGATTGAGCCGCGCGGGCGGGGCGGTGGCCGGACACGACATCGCGGGCGCGGTCCTGGAGG
Source organism: Alphaproteobacteria bacterium (assembly GCA_965248835.1). GTDB lineage: Bacteria > Pseudomonadota > Alphaproteobacteria > MPNO01 > MPNO01 > CAYFYS01. The sequence goes on along the minus strand of CBDFLJ010000002.1, from coordinate 2,584,994 downwards.
ATAGCACCATCGCCGCCCGGGCCTCGTGGAGCCGGGTGATCGAGGCCGGCCAGCACCTTCGGATCATCGATCTGGAGGGCAGGCAGGCGGTCGATTTCCTGTGCTACAACGCTCACGACCACGCCGACCGCTATGCCGCGGCCGATACGATGAAGGTCAACGAGCGCGGCATCTTCCTCGAGACCGGCACGACGCTTTATTCCGTCCGCCTGACCCCGCTCCTGACCATCGTTGTGGACACCTGCGGCCGCCACGACACCATCGGCGGCTGCTGCAGCAACGCGATCAACGCCTTCCGCTACGGCGCCGCGCCGGGTCCCAACTGCCGCGACAACTTCCTCCACGAGCTTGCCAAGCACGGCATGGGCGCGGCGGACATCGTCGCCAACATCAACTTCTTCATGTATGTGCCCGTGGCCGAGACCGGCGAGATGGACATGGGCCCCAGCCTCTCCAAGCCCGGCAACCACGTCGAGCTGTTAGCCGAGACCGACACGTTGGCGGTGATCTCCAACTGCCCGCAGATCAACAACCCGGTCAACGATTACAACCCGACGCCAATCCGGGTCATCGTCTGGACACCCGCACAAGGCGCCTGACCCCAACGATTCCACCAACGATGCCAATTGAGGCGATCCGGCTCAGTCCGCCGGCCCGTCCTTGCGGTAGGGGCCGGTCTCGCCGAGATCTTTCATCTCGTGGCCGACCAGGATGCGCTCGCGGCCGAGGAAATGCTCGACGGCTTCGCGGAACCGCGGCTCGCGGATCCAGTGGGCGGAATAGGTCGGGCTCGGCAGGTAGCCGCGCTGGATCTTGTGCGGACCCTGGGCGCCGGCCTCGACCCGGGCCAGGCCGTGCGCGATGGCGAAATCGATGGCGCGGTAGAAGCAGGCCTCGAAATAGAGCATCCGGTAGCGGTGGCTGCAGCCCCAGTTACGGCCATAGAGCGTGTCCGCCCCGCGCAGGTTGAGCGCCCCGCCGACAAATTTTCCGCCTTGCGAGGCCATGACCAGCACGACCTGGTCGGCCATTCGCTCACGCAGAAGCTGGAAGAACGGCTCGCTCAGATAGGCATGGGCCCATTTACGGTCCACGGTGTTGAGGTAGAACCGGTAGAAGGCCGCCATGTGGCGCTCTTCCAGCGCGTCGCCGGTGAGCGTCTCGATCGTGATGCCGCCGTCGTTGGCCTCACGCCGCTCCTTGCGGATCGCCTTGCGCTTGCGCGAGGACAGCGCGGCCAGGAAGTCATCGAAGCACGCGTAACCCCGGTTGTGCCAATGGAACTGCTGGCCCATCCGCTGCAAGAGGCCGGCCTCGCCCAGCCCGCGCCATTCCTCCTCCTCGCAGAAGGTGATGTGGAAGGACGACACGTCGTGCTGCCTGGCGAGCTCGACCAGCCCGGCGGTCAGCATCATCCGGGTCTGGCCGGCGTCCGCGCCCGGCCGCACCAGGAGCCGCGGCCCGCTCACCGGGGTGAACGGCACCGAGACCTGGAGCTTGGGGTAGTACTTTCCGCCGGCGCGCTCGAAGGCGTCCGCCCAACCCCAGTCGAAGACATACTCGCCGTAGGAATGGTTTTTCAGAAAGCACGGCACCGCGCCGATCAGCCGGCCCTGGTCGTCCTCGATCCCAAGATGCTGTGGGAGCCAGCCGGTCTGCGCCGAGGCCGAGCCGCTCTCCTCGGCAACCCGGAGGAAGGCGTGCGAGACGAAAGGGTTGTCGGGGCCGGCGCAGGCATCCCATTCCTCCGGCGGGACCTCGGCGATGCCGCCGAAGATTTTGATCGTTACCGGGTCGCCGCCGTCAGGCATCTCTCGTGCCTAGCGGATTTCGAGGACCGCGTCGACCTCGACTGCCGAATCGAGCGGCAAGCAGGCCACCACGACCGCGAACCGGGCGTGTTTGCCGGCATCCCCGAACACCTCGACCATCAGGTCCGAGGCGCCGTTGACGACCTGCGGCGCGTCGGTGAAGTCGGGCGTGCCCTGGACGAAGCCGCCGAGCTTGACCCAACGGACCACGCGGTCGAGATCGCCCTCGCACGCGGTTCTGGCGTGCGCGATGAGGTTGAGCGCACATGCCCGCGCGGCCTTCTGCCCGGTGGCGATGTCGGTACCCGCGCCGAGCTTGCCGGTGATCGTCTGGCCGGCAATGCTCGGCACCTGGCCGGCGATGAATAGCTGGTTGCCGGTGCGCACGAAGGGAACGTAGTTCGCCTGCGGCACCGCCGGTTCCGGCAGGGTGATCCCGAGCTCGGACAGCCGTGCTTCGATGCGGCCAGCCATTTGCGTCTCCAAAACACGATTGATCTATCGCGGTGGCATTGAATGATGCCACGGCAGTGATGGCAAGCGGCAAGCGGCAAGCCGCTGCCGTCAGGCTGGACGGGACTTCCGACAAGTGCAATATTCTCGACCCGCTGACGGGGCCAAGAGGCATCCGGGCCGCCGCCAGCCGCCCGTCGAGGAGTTCCATGACGATCGGCACGCGGATTTTCACCTGGCTGAAGGGCGAGCATGTCGGCCGTGACGAGGCCGGCAACCGCTACTACCGGGAGAAATCGGCGCCGTCCGGCCGGCGCGAGCGCCGCTGGGTGCTCTACAACGGCACCGTGGAGGCCTCGCGCGTTCCGCCGGAATGGCACGCCTGGCTGCATCACACCTGCGACGACGTGCCGCCCCAAGGCGGCAGCCCCAAACGGGATTGGCAGAAGCCTCACCGCCCAAACGCGACCGGGACGGCGGAAGCCTATCGCCCGCCCGGCCACGTTCTCATGGGCGCGCGCCGCGAGCGTGCCAACAGCGAATACGAGCCTTGGGTCCCGCCGTGATCGGGACCGGCGGCGATCGTCCGGCCGCCGGGCGGCACGCATGAGGGGATCCAACGACAAGGGACTCTCGCCCGATGGGTAGGAATCTGATCGAGACGTTGATGGGCGCGGCGGTCATCGTCGTGGCGGTGTTCTTCTTCGTCTTCGCCTACAACACCGCCGACATCGGGGCGGTTGACGGCTACCCGATTTCGGCCAAGTTCGACCGGATCGACGGGATCCACGAGGGCAGCGACGTCAGAATGAGCGGAATCAAGATCGGCACGGTCACGACCCAGGCGATCGATCCGCAGACCTATCTTGCAGTGGTGACGATGAGCATCGATCGGGCGATCAAGCTGCCCCTGGATACCTCGGCCTCGATCACCGCCGACGGGCTGCTCGGCGAGAAGTACCTGACGCTTTCTCCCGGTGGCGAGGACGAGATAATCCCCCCTGGCGGCGAGATCGAGACCACCCAAGGCTCGGTCGATCTGTTCTCCCTGATTGGTCAGCTTATTTTCAGCCAGGCCGGCGACGGCAAAAGCGGCAAATCGGCAGCCGATGAGCCCAGGTGAGGACGGTCCTGCCGCACCGCAGCACTGGGATCCTGACCGATACGCCAGGAACGCGCGGTTCGTGGCCGACCTCGGCACGCCCCTTCTGGACCTCCTCGCCCCGCGGCCCCATGAGGTGATCCTCGACCTCGGTTGCGGCGATGGTGCGCTGACGGCGATGCTCGCCGAGCGCTGCGCATCGGTCATCGGCGTGGATTCGAGCGCGGAGCAGGTTGCCGCGGCCTGCCGGCGCGGCCTCGATGCGCGCATCGCCGACGGCCACGATCTGCCCTTCGATCGCGCTTTCGATGCGATCCTCACCAATGCCGCGCTCCATTGGATGCCCCGGCCCGATGCGGTGATCGACGGCATGTGGCGCGCGCTGCGGCTGGCCGGGCGGCTGGTCGGCGAGATGGGCGGCCACGGCAATGTCGCGCGGATCCGCGAGGCCCTGGGCGCGGCCATGGCCAAGCGCGGGATCGATGCCGCTCCGCTGCTGCCGTGGTACTTCCCGACCGTGGAGGACTACCGTAACCGGCTGGCCGCACGCGGCTTCGCGGTCACCTCCATCGCGCTGATCGATCGGCCGACGAGGCTGCCCGGCGATATCGCCGCCTGGCTGGAGACCTTCGCCGAGCCGGTCCTTTTGGCGCTCGCGCCCGGCGCAAGGCCGGCCCTGCTCGACGAGGTCCGCGAGATGCTGAGGCCCGATCTCTGCTGGGCCGACGGGGGCTGGATCGCCGATTACGTCAGGCTGCGCTTCCGCGCCGTCAAGCCGGTGTCGGCTGATCGATGACCGCGCGGCAGATCGCGGCGCTCGCGGCCTCGTTGCTGCTCGCCGGCCCGGCAAAGAGCGAAGGCTCCGTCGCGATCCTGCAGGGCCTCGACAAGGTCACCGCCAGGATCTCCGCAATCGAGGCGCCGATCGACGGCATGGTGCGGTTCGGAACGCTGAACATCGTCGTCCGATACTGCCGCACCCGCCCGCCCGAAGAGCCGCCCGAGACCACCGCGTTCCTGGAGGTCGACGAGGTGCGCAGGGGCGAGCGCCCGGTCAGGCTGTTCAGCGGCTGGATGTTTGCATCGAGCCCCGCCTTGTCCAGCCTCGAGCACCCGATCTATGACGTCTGGGTGGTGGACTGCAAGACCTCCTCGATCTCCGAACGCGTTATCTCCCGGTGAAATGTCCCCAGCCGGTCGAGCGCATCGGCGAGCATCTGGCGATAGCCCGCGCGATGGACCTCGACGGCGCCGAACCGGGCCAGATGCGGGGTGACGAACTGCACGTCGAGCAGGCTGAACCCGCCCGCCCGCAGCCGGGCCAGAAGATGGACCAGCGCGACCTTGCTGGCATCGGAGACCCGCGAGAACATGCTCTCCCCGAAAAACGCCGCGCCGAGGCTGACGCCGTACAGGCCGCCGACGAGCGCACCGTCCTGCCAGCATTCCACCGAATGGGCGCGGCCCATCATGTGCAGCTCACAATAAAGGGCGATGATCTCGGCGTTGATCCAGCTCTCCTCCCTGCCGCGGCCCGGCTCCGCACAGGCCTCGATCACCGCGGCGAAGGCGGTGTCGCAGCGGACCTCCAAGGTTTCGGCGCGCACGATCTTGCGGAGCCGGCGGGAGATGTGGAACCCGTCCAGAGGAAGGATGCCGCGCTTTTCCGGATCGATCCAATACAGCGTCGGGTCGTCGCGCCGCTCGGCCATCGGGAACAGCCCCATCGAGTAGGCGCGCAACAGGACCTCGGTGGTCAGCTTCGACACCGTCTCACCCCCTGTCGGCGACGAAGGCCTCGAGCCATTTGATGTCGTAGTCGCCGTTGACGAAATCGGGCGCGGCGACGATCCGTTCCAACAGCGGCAGCGTGGTTTCGATCCCGCTGATCACGCACTCCTGCAGAGCCCGGCGCAGCCGCATAAGGCATTCATTGCGGTTGGTTCCATGGACGATGAGCTTGGCGACCAAGCTGTCATAGTTCGGTGGCACGACGTATCCGGCATAGAGTCCGGAATCCATCCGCACGCCGAGACCGCCCGGCGCGTGGTACTCGCTCACCCGGCCGGGCGAGGGCGTGAAGGTCTCCGGCGATTCGGCGTTGATCCGGCACTCGATCGCATGGCCCGAGAACGTGATGTCGGACTGCCTGAAGCTCAGCGGCAGGCCGGCGGCCACCCTGATCTGCTCGCGCACGATATCGATCCCGGTGATCATCTCGGTCACCGGGTGCTCGACCTGCAGCCGGGTGTTCATCTCGATGAAATAGAACCGGCCGTCCTGATACAGAAATTCCAGCGTGCCGGCGTTGCGGTAGCCGAGCTTCTCGATCGCGGTGCAGGCGATGCGCCCGATCTCCGCGCGCTGCTCGTCGTTGAGCGCCGGCGATCCGGCCTCCTCGAGGATCTTCTGATGGCGCCGCTGAAGCGAGCAGTCGCGCTCGCCCAAATGGACCACCTTGCCCTCGCCGTCGGCCAGTATCTGCACCTCGATGTGGCGCGGGTTGTCGAGGAACTTCTCGATATAGACCGCATCGTTGCGGAATGCGGCCTTGGCCTCGGCGCGCGCCATGCCGAGCGCGGCGCTCAGCATCGAAGGCTGCTCGGCGACCTTCATGCCGCGCCCGCCGCCGCCGCCGGACGCCTTGACCAGCACCGGGTAGCCGATCTCCTCGGCTATGGCGCCGGCCGCGGCGTCGTCCTCGACCGGGCCGTCGGAGCCCGGTACGACGGGCACGCCGTTTTCGATCATCGCCTTCTTGGCCGCGACCTTGTCGCCCATCATCGCGATGTGCTCGGGCGCCGGGCCGATGAAACTCAGCCCGTGCTCCTCGACGATCGAGGCGAACTTCGCATCCTCGGACAGGAAGCCGTATCCCGGATGGATCGCGTTGGCATTGGCAATCATCGCCGCGGAGACGATCGCCGGGATGTTCAGATAGCTCTGGCGCGCCGGCGGGGGTCCGATGCAGACGCTCTCATCGGCGAGGCGGACATGCATGGCGTCCTTGTCGGCGGTCGAATGGACGGCGACCGTCTGGATACCCATCTCCTTGCACGCGCGATGGATGCGCAGCGCCACCTCTCCACGGTTGGCGATGAGGATCTTGTCGAACATCGGCGCGGGCTTGAACCTCTATTCGAGGACGACCAGGGCTTCGCCGTACTCGACCGGCATGGCATCGCCCACCAGAATCCGGGCGACCCTGCCGGCGCGCGGCGCGCGGATCGGGTTGAACGTCTTCATCGCCTCGATAAGCAGCAGCGTCTGGCCCTCCTCGACCGTATCGCCGGGCCGAACGAAAGGCGCCGCCCCCGGCTCCGGTGCGACATAGACGGTGCCGACCATGGGAGCAATCACCGCGCCCTCGATGTCCGCCCGGGCCGGGACCCGAGCTTCCGCGGCGGGATCGGCCGCCGGCGCGCCGTGGGGAGCGGGGATCGCGACCGCGCCGCCGCCGCGGGCGACCCGGATCCTTGTCCTGCCCTCGGCGTATTCGATCTCGCCCAGGCCGGTCTCCTCGAGCAGGGCCGAGAGCCGCCGGATCAGGTCCTCGTCGATGTCGATCTGCGCCACTACCGGGCTTCCCGTTTCCGGTCCACCAGCCGGACCGCGGCCTCGATCGCCATCGCATAGCCGTCGCTGCCGAAGCCGCAAATCAGGCCGTCGGCGACCTGACTCACGTAGCTGTGATGGCGGAACGGCTCGCGGGCCAGCGGGTTGGAAAGATGCAGCTCCACCACCGGCAGCGCGCAGGCCTTGAGCGCGTCAAGGAGTGCAATCGACGTGTGGCCGTAAGCGGCCGGGTTGATGATGATGACGTCCTGGGTATCGCGCGCGGCGTGAATCCAATCGAGCAGCTCGCCTTCGTGGTTGGACTGGCGAAAAGAAACGACGGCATCGAGCGGGTCGGCCGTGGCGTGGCACAGCGCCTCGACGTCCCGCAACGTCTGATGCCCATAGATGTCCGGCTCGCGGACACCGAGCATGTTGAGGTTTGGGCCGTTGAGGATGAGAATTCGCGATGCCATGCCGGCCCGCTCGTATCGGTTCGAGGACAGCCAGCGTTATAGGGACGCATGGGCGTCTCTGCAATCAAGCAGTCATCCGCCGCGCGGGCGGGCGTGGCGGGCTTCACCCTTTACAGCGGGCGTGGGCGCGTATATCACCTGCGCCCTCGCCGGTGGGCGGGTGCGGGCGGCGGCACGGCGGCACGGCGGCTATGAATTCGAAGATCGAACGGTTTCTGGCGGAACGTCAGCCGGCGACGCCGTGCCTGGTGGTCGATCTGGACGTGGTGGAGGAGAACTACCACGCGCTGCGTGCGGCCCTGCCCGATGCCGAGATCTACTACGCCGTCAAAGCCAATCCGGCGCGCCCGGTGGTGGCGTTGCTCGACCGGCTGGGGTCGCACTTCGATACCGCGAGCATCCATGAGATTGGGCAATGCCGCGATTACGGCATCGATCCGGCCCGGATGGCGTTCGGCAGCACCATCAAGAAGGAACGCGACATCGCGATGGCTCGCGCCTGCGGTCTGGACATCTACGCCTTCGACTGCGAGGCGGAGCTGCTCAAGATCGCGCGCGCGGCACCCGGGTCGCGGGTGCTGTGCCGGATCCTGACCGACGGTCAGGGCGCGGACTGGCCGCTTTCGGAGAAGTTCGGCTGCCATGTCGAGATGGCGATCGACCTGCTCGAGCGCGCGGCCGGCCTGGATCTGGTGCCCTACGGCATTTCCTTCCATGTCGGCTCGCAGCAGCGCGACGTCGCCCAGTGGGATATCGCGATCGGGCGCACCGCGATGATTTTCACCGCCCTTACCCGCCGCGGGATTGAACTCCAGATGGTCAACCTGGGCGGCGGCTTCCCGGGCCGCTACCGCCAGGACGTGCCCGGGCTGGAGCGTTACGGCGATGCGATCATGACCGCTATGCGCCGCCATTTCGGCAACGATCTGCCGCGCATGATGATCGAGCCCGGGCGCTGTATCCCCGCCGATGCCGGTGTGATCCAGACCGAGGTCGTGCTGATCTCACGCAAGTCCTACGGCGAGGACAAGCGCTGGATCTATCTCGACATCGGCCGGTTCGGCGGGCTTCCCGAGGTGATGGACGAGGCGATCCAGTATCGCATGCGCACGCCGCGCGACGGTGGGCCGACGGGCCCGGTGGCGATCGCCGGTCCGACATGCGACGAGGTCGACATGCTCTACGAGGCGGCCGGCTACGAACTGCCGCTCGACCTGCGGATCGGCGACAAGATCGAGATCCTGAGCGCCGGGGCGTACACCACGACCTACGCCTCGGTCGGCTTCAACGGGTTTCCACCGCTCGACGAGCACTATATCTGAGCGGCATCTGAGCGGCCGTGGTCCGGCTTGTCCGGAAAATGCTCTATTGCTTGGTTGCCGCGCGGGCCTGGGCGATCAGCCGCTTCATCGTCGCCAGGTCGCGTCCGCCCCGGATCACTTGATCGCCGATCACGAAGGACGGCGTGCCGGTGATCTGCAACGCCTCGGCGACGGCGAAGTTGCGGCTGATGATCGCGGTGATCTCGCGCGATTCCATGTCGCGCTGCAACTTCGCGGCGTCCATCCCGATTCGCGATGCGACGCGCAGGACCCCGGCCTTGTCGAGGCCGCCGCGGTTTTCCATCAGCGCATCGTGGAAGGCGTGGTACCTGCCCTGGGCGCGCGAGGCGAGGGCGGCGCGGCTGGCGTAGACCGAGTCGGGGCCCAGGATCGGCCATTCCTTATAGACCCGCCGGATTCCGTCGTCGGACTCCATCAGCGTGTCGAGCACAGGATGAACCCGCCGGCAGACCCCGCATCGATAGTCGAAGAATTCCACCATCGTCACGTCACCGTTGATGTTGCCGGCGACCGGTGTCTTGGGCTGGTCCACCAAGTCCTTGTGGTAGGTCTTGAGTGCGACCCGCACGGCCTGCGCCGCCTCGGCCTCGCGCGTGGCCTCCAGCGTCTGCAGGGCGCGCTCGATCACCTCTGGGTTGCGGACCAGATAGTCCTCGATCACCGCTTCGATCGCCTTGCGCTGGTCTGGGCTCAACTCGGCAGCTGCGGCCCCCGGCGGCGAAGACAACGCAAGCGCCGCAACGACGCCCAAGATGACAAATCGATGACGCATGTCGGGAATCCTGAACAGACCTCTTTCAGGGCGCAAACCACCCGACGCGAACCTTATCACGGCTGGGACGGGAAATTCGACATTTGTTCGCAAGACCCGCTCAGCGCGGCTTTTGGCGCTCGAGCAAGGCAATCAGGTCGTCGGCGCGAAACCTGCCGGGGGAGCCTTCCTTCAACAGCCTCTTGGCCCGTTCGGCCATCTGGATGGCCTCGCTGGGCCGGCCGGTGCGAAACGCGTACTCGGCCGAGGCCAGCGCGGACTGGCCAAGTTGACCCAACCGGCCATAGGCAGTCGCCGCCAGCCGCCAGGCCAGCACGATGGTGTCCTCATCGCGCATTGCGATCTTGAGATGGCCGAGCGCCGTGCGGATCAGGTCCTTGCGATTGAGCTCGATCTGCGCGTGGGCGAGGCCGACCCGCAGCAGGGGCGCGTCGGGCATCATGTCGACCGCGCGCTGGTAATAGGGCACCGCGTCGGCGATCCGGCCGGATTCGAACAGGATCTGCCCCATCAGCTCCTGGAAATACGGATCATCGGGGTGTTCGGCGATCAGGTCGGCAGTGGCGCGCAGCGCGTTCTCGGTATCGGTCTTGCGGTAAAGCGCGATCGCACGGGCGTAGCGGGCGGGCAGCCCTCGATCGGATGGCTTGTACTTGGCGAGCGTGCGGGCCGGCTTGTCCATGAACCCATCCAGCTTGGCGACCATGCGCGCGTGCATCCGCTGGCGTGCCGGGGAAACCGGCCGGTCGGAATGCTTCGAGCGCTCCACGTGATCGCGCAGATACGCGATGCGGTCGCGGGTCAGCGGGTGGGTGACGTCATAGCCGAGCGCCTCCTGGGTGCGCCGGCTGAGGATCAGCGCCTGTTGATCGTCGAGGTATTCGAGAAACTCGTAAAGGCCGCGGGCCGACTGCCCGGTCTTGTCGAGGTAGAAGATCGCCGCGCGGTCGGCGGCCTGCTCCTGCGCACGGCTGAACGACAGGAGGCGGCGGTTGACCGCGGTCGCCCCGGCGCCGGCGGCGGCGATCGCGGCTTCGGGGCTGCCCGACAATATGCCAAGTGCCGCAGCGAAGATGGTCGTCAGCAGCGCCGGTGTCGAAGCATCGCGCAGCATCGTGTCCAGCCTTGCCAGGTGGCCGCCGGCGATGTGCCCGGTCTCGTGGGCCAGGACCCCGATTACCTGGCCCGGGTGCTCCGCGGCGCGCAGCAACCCCGTGGTGAGGAACAGACGCTGGCCGCGCGATACGAAGGCGTTGGCCACGTTCGAGCGGACCAGATGGATCCGCACCGCACCCGGCGCTATGCTGGCTGCGCGGAATACTGGCTTCGCGTAAAGCCGGATGATATTCTCGATCTCGGTGTCGAATATCTGGACCGTGCCGCCATTGGCGGGCGCCGCGCCCTCGATCGAGAGCACGCAGATCAGCACATTCAGGAACAGCGCTCGACAAATGGAGCGGGCAAAGGGCATGAGTCCCTCTCGTGGTTCGGAACCTAGGTGGTGGAAGCCGCACCGTCAAACGGCGCTCGCGTTGATGCTGCCATTGCTGTTCGCGTGCGATTTCGGGGCCAAGCCGCTGGGCGTGATCGGCCATGCCGGGGAAGGCTTCGGCGGTGCCGTCTCCGAGGAACCGGCCGCGGCGCTGATCGCCCGCGACGCACTATCGGCCGGCGGAACCGCCGCCGATGCCGCGGTCGCGCTCTATTTCGGGCTCGCCGTGACCTATCCGATCGCCGCCGCCCTGGGCGGCGGCGGGATGTGCGTCGTCCATTCCGGGGACTCCGCCAAGGCTGAGGTGCTGGACTTCCTGCCCCGCCCGGATACGGCCGCCGCCGCTGGGCGGACGCTCGCAATCCCCTCGAACGTGCGCGGGATGGCTGCGCTCCATGCCCGCTACGGCCGATTGCGTTGGGAACAACTCGTGCTGCCCGGCGAACGGGCCGCGCGGTTCGGCAACCGGATTTCGCGCGCCCTGGCGCGCGCGAGCCGCCCCGAGGCCGCCCGCTTGGCGGCCGACCCGACGGCCAGAGCGATCTTCCTGCGGCGCAACGGAGCGCCGTTGGATGAAGGTGACAGCCTCGAGCAGGTCTCGCTCGCGACGACCATCGGCCAGATCAGGGCCAGGGGCGCCGGCGCGCTCTATGGCGGGTCGCTGGCCAAGCGGCTTGCCAGCGGGGCCGCCTCCATCGGCATGACGATGCCGGTCGCTTCATTGCGCAACTGGATCCCGACCTGGCGTGAGCCCGAGACCTTCAAGTTCGGTGACCATACGGTTGCGTTGGTGGCCGGGTCCGCGGCCGCCGGCCTGTGGCGACGGCTGTCTCGGGGCGAAGCCGACACGCCCGCAGGGACACACGAACCGGAACCGGGACCGCATGACCACGGCACCACCGGCTTCGTCGTAATGGATCGCAACGGCGGCGCGGTTGCCTGCGGGTTTTCGATGAACGGCCCGTTCGGCACCGGTCGGATCATCCCGGGCACCGGCGTGTTCGCCTCCTCCCCGGCAAGCGCGGCGGCGGGAGACGGGTTCTCGCTGGCGATCATCTTCAACCAGAACACCAGCAATGCCTATTTCGCCGTCTCGGCCTCCGGCGGGCCGGCCTCGGCCCGGGTTCTGGCCGGTGTCTCGGGCGCCGTCCTCTATCGGAAGGCACCGTTGAAAGAGGCTGTCGCGGCCCGGCGGCCCGGTGTTGGCCGGGTCAATGCGATCTACTGCCCGGAGGGCATTCGGCGCAGGGTGGATCTCTGCCGGTTTCAAACCGATCCGCGCGGTTTCGGCTACGCGGTCAGCGCCCAAAGGTAGAAAGTGGCCCTGAAACGCTCTGCCCGCGGCGCGGTTCCGCCCTTCGTCGTCATGGAAGTGATGCGCGCCGCGAACGCGCATGAGGCCGCGGGTCACGACGTCGTCCATCTGGAGGTGGGTCAACCATCGACCCCGGCGCCGCGCGGCGTTCTGGACGCGGCGAAGCGGGCCCTGGAATCCGATGCGCTGGGCTATACCGAGGCGACCGGCATTCCGCGGCTGCGCGCCCGGATCGCCGCCCATTACCAGGACTCTTACGGCCGGTCGGTCGATCCCCGGCGGGTCGTCGTCACAACCGGTTCGTCCGGCGGGTTCGTGCTGTCGTTCCTCGCCGCCTTCGATGCCGGCGATCGCGTGGCGCTCGCCGATCCGGGTTACCCCGCCTATCGCAACATCCTGCAGGCGGTGGGGATCGAAACCCTCTGCCTGCAGACGGGCCCGGAGACCCGGTATCAGCCGAGCCCCGCGCTCCTCGATGGCATCGATGAGCCGCTCGACGGGCTGATCGTGGCAAGCCCCGCCAACCCCACCGGCACGATGCTCGACCGCGATTCGCTGGCCGCGCTCGCCGCGTACTGCCGCGACCGCAGGATCCGGCTGATCTCCGATGAGATCTATCACGGGATCACCTACGCCGGCCCGGCGGAGACTGCGTTGGCCTTCACCGACGAGGCCATTGTCATCAACAGCTTCTCGAAATATTTCTCGATGACCGGCTGGCGAATCGGTTGGATGGTCGTGCCCGAGGACCTGCTGCGGGCCGTCGAATGCCTTGCCCAGAACCTGTTCATCTCGCCGCCGAGCCTGGCCCAGCATGCAGCGGTCGCGGCCTTCGACTGCGGCGAGGAGCTGGACGGGAATGTCCGCCGCTACGCCGGCAACCGCGAGATCCTGCTGAACGGGCTGCCCCGGGCGGGCCTTGTGCGGCTGGCACCGGCCGATGGGGCGTTCTACCTCTATGCCGACGTCAGCCCGCTGGGGCTGGACAGCGACGCGCTGTGCGACCGGCTGCTGCACGAGGCCGGTATCGCGATGGCACCCGGCCGCGACTTCGACCAGGCGCGCGGCGGCGACTTCGTGCGGATCTCATTCGCCGGGTCCAACGCGGACATGCACGAGGCCGTCGCCAGGCTGGAGCGGTGGGCGGACACGCGCGCCGGACCGACGCGATCCGATCAGAACGTGGTTTAGTCGACCAGCCGCTGCCACCAGCCGCGGCGGCGCGGTGGACCGGCCGCAACCTCATGCGGGACGGCGACCGGTGCGGGCGCCTCGACGTCGTCGTCCGCGGCGGACTCCTCCACGGCTTCACGCTCCTGCTCGCCGTTCGACCCCTCCGGTTCGGCCGGCGACTCGGCCGGAGCGGCTTCCAGCGCTGCATCGTCTGCCGGCGCGGGCTGCACATCTGCGGTTTCGGGCTCCATGGCGGCGGGCTCCGCTCCCGCGCCATTGGTCGCGGTGATCGGATCGGCCTCGCTCTCCGGCGTGGTCTCGTCGGTTTCGGCCTCATCGGCCACCGCCGATCCGGTCTGCTCGCCGCGCGCGCTCCGTCCGCGACCGCCGCGTCGTCCACGGCGGCGGCGCTTGGGCGCAGCGGTCTCTTCCAGCTCCGCGGTCTCCGCGGCCGGCGCGTTCTCCGCACCGGCCTCTGCGGCTTCGGGTGCAGCCTCGGCCGCCGTCTCCGGCGTGGCCCTACGGCGGCGTGACCGGCGCGCTCGGGTCTGCTTGTGCTCGCCGTCTTCCTTGCCGGTCTCCGCTGGTTCGGTTGCGTCAACGACCGCCGCCTCGGCGGGCGCGGCCTCTTCCGCTGCCGGCACGCGCTCGGCCATGGCCTCCGTCGGGAGCGCCTTGGTCCGTTCGATCCTCATATCGGGCGGGACCACCGTGTCATCGCCGATAAGGCTGATGCTGAATCCGTAGCGCGCCTCGATGTCGCCCAAGGCCTTGCGCTTGTTGTTCAGCACATATAGCGCCACCGAGGTCGGCACCGCCACCGAGATATCGCTGGAGCGTTGGCGGATGCCTTCGTCCTCCAGCGCACGCAGCACCACCAGCGCCATCGATTCGGTGGACCGCACAAAGCCCTGGCCATGGCAGTGCTGGCAGATCTGGGTGCTGGCCTCCTGCAGGCTCGGCCGCAGTCGCTGGCGCGACATTTCGAGCAGGCCGAAGCCGCTTATGCGGCCGATCTGAATCCGCGCCCGGTCGGGCTTCATCGCGTCCTTGAGCCGGCGCTCGACCTGACGCAGGTGGCGGCTCTCCTCCATGTCGATGAAATCGATCACCACCAGGCCAGCCAGGTCGCGCAGCCGGAGCTGGCGGGCAACTTCGTCCGCGGCCTCCAGGTTGGTCTTGAGCGCGGTTTCCTCGATGTTCCTCTCACGCGTGGATTTGCCGGAGTTCACGTCGACCGCCACCAGCGCCTCGGTGGAGTGGATGACGATATAGCCGCCGGATTTCAGTTGGACCTCCGGGCTGTGTATCGCATCGAGCTGGTCTTCCACCTGGTAGCGATGGAACAGCGGAATGTTTTCGTCGCGATAGGGCTGCACGCGTTTGGCGTGGCTCGGCATCATCAGCCGCATGAACTTCTTGGCGGTCTGATAGGCGTCGGCGCCCTCGATCAGCACCTCCTCGATATCCTTGGTATAGAGGTCGCGGATGGCGCGCTTGATCAGGCTGGCATCCTCGTAGACCGGCGTCGGCGCGATCGACTGCATGGTGCGCTCTCGAATATCGTCCCAGGCCCGGAACAGATATTCGAAATCCCGCTTGATCTCCGATTTTGTTCTTTCCATGCCGGCGGTGCGCATGATCACGCCCATGCCGTCCTGGATCTCCAGCTCGTTCAGGATCTCCTTGAGTTTTCGGCGCGAGGAGGTGTTGGTGATCTTGCGCGAAATCCCGCCGCCGCGCGCGGTGTTGGGCATCAAGACGCAGTACCGCCCGGCGAGCGAGATATAGGTCGTCAGCGCGGCGCCCTTGTTGCCGCGTTCCTCCTTGACGACCTGGACCAGGATGATCTGACGGCGCTTGATGACCTCCTGGATCTTGTAGCGCCTGGCCCGGCGCCGCGACAGGCGGATCTCCGCGTCGTCGCTGCCGGCGTCGACCGCGTTCCGTCTGCGGCCGCGGCGCGCCGGCCCGGACGCCGGCTTGGCCTCGGCGTCGTCTTGAGCGTCTTCACCCGCCTGGTCGTCCGGGATCGCTTCGAGCGCATCGGCTTCGGCATCCGAACCGGTCGCGGTCTCGACTTCGGCGGGCGCCGCCGCCACTCCCTCGCCGGTCTCGACACCAGGCGATTCCTCGTCCGTCGAAACGCCGTCAGCCCAGGCATCGGCGACTTCCTGCCCGTCTTCTTCGGGCGGGCCGGAGTCGTCGTCCTGATCGGCGATCGCGCCGTCGATTTCGTCGACCAGCGCCTGGACGGCATCCTCCTGCTGCTGTTCGGCGCTTTCCTCCTCGATCAGGGCCTTGCGGTCCTCGATCGGGATCTGGAAATAGTCGGGATGGATGTCGTTGAAGGCGAGGAACCCGTGGCGGTCGCCGCCGAAATCGACGAAGGCCGCCTGCAGCGACGGTTCGACGCGCGTTACCTTGGCGAGATAGATGTTGCCTTTGATCCGTTTTTTCGTCGAGGTCTCGACATCGTACTCATCGAGCCGGTTGGCGCTGGTAATGACGACACGCTCCTCTTCGGGGTGGGAGCCGTCGATCAACATGCGTTTGGTCATGAATTGGGTCTCCGAGGCCGGCGCCCGACGACCCGTTGTTCGGTCGTCCGGGCGCGTGCGGCTGTCTGGTGGCCGGCAGGGCCCGCGGCGCCGTGCCGCGATCGGGGTGCACGGCGCGAAGCCGGGCATTTCCCCCAACCGATCGGTGGCGGCAGCCGTGTTCGGGGCCTTTTGGAAGCGCGGCCGTGATTTTCTCCTAGGATCTTCAGGTGCGCCGCGCCACGGACAGGCATCGCAGATCGCATGCCGTGCGCCGTCCGCTGCGCTCGCGCATCGCTTGCCGATGCGCGACCACCCTCAGGCGGTTCAAGTAGTATAGACTTGGCAGCGCCGCCGCTCAACCAATAACGCACACGGGTCCGGTCCGCGACCGAATCCGGCTCGATTGACACCCTAACCGGCGGCTAGTTAGATGACCGGACGCCGTCCAACGGGAGGCAGATGTGCGCGTCGAAGCCATAAAGTCCAATAGCCCGCAGCCGCTTGCCAACTATACCGAGGCCTATCGTGCGGGCGGGCTGGTGTTCGCCGCCGGACAACTGCCGAGCGATTTCAAGACCGGGATCCCGCCCGAGGCACGCGTCGATCCGGCGTTTCCGTTCTACGGCTCGGACATCAAGAAGCGCACGCGATACGTGCTCGACAACCTCACCAAGACCTTCGAGGCTGCTGGTTCCTCGCTCGACCACGTCGTCAAGGCACAGGTCTTTCTGGAGGACCTTAACGAATTCAATGCCTTCGATGAGGTCTGGAAAGAATATTTCAGGACGCCGCCGGCACGCACGACGGTCGGCACAACCGGGCTCCTGGTCAAGGATGCGATGATCGAGATCGACCTGATCGGCTACGTGCCGGGCGAACTCGACTGCATCTCGGTCACCTCGGATGCGCCGCAGCCGCTGGCGAACTATACCGAGGCTTATCGGGTGGGCGACCTGGTGTTCGCTGCTGGCCAGCTTCCCTCGGACTTCAAGACCGGGATTCCGCCCGAGGCGCGCGTCGATCCGGCGTTTCCGTTCTACGGCTCGGACATCAAGAAGCGCACGCACTACGTGCTCAACAACCTGGCCAGGACCTTCGCGGCGGCAGGTTCCTCGCTAGACCACGTCGTCAAGGCCCAGGTCTTTCTCGAAAACCTTAACGAATTCAATGCTTTCGATGAGGTTTGGAAAGAATATTTCAAGTCCCCGCCGGCGCGCACGACGATCGGCACGACCGGCCTCCTGGTGCCGGGCTCGATGATCGAGATCGACCTGATCGGCTATGTGCCGGGCGCGACCGCATGCCGCGCGATTAAATCCGACGCGCCGCAGCCGCTGGCGAACTATACCGAGGCCTATCGGGTGGGCGACCTGGTGTTCGCCGCGGGCCAGCTTCCCTCGGACTTCGAGACCGGGGTGCCGGTCGAGGCGCGTTGCGACCCGGCGTTTCCGTTCTACGGCTCGGACATCAAAAAGCGCACGCACTACGTGCTCAAGAATCTGGCCAAGACTTTCGCCGCGGCCGGCAGCAGCCTCGATGAGGTGGTCAAGGCCCAGGTGTTCCTGGAGGACCTCAACCAGTTCGATGCCTTCGATGAGGTCTGGAAAGAATATTTCAGGACGCCGCCGGCGCGCACCACGGTCGGCACGACCGGCCTCCTGGTGCCGGGCTCGATGGTCGAAATCGATCTGATCGGCGCGGTCAGGGACTGACGCATGTTCCGATCTGATCAAGCCGGCCCGGCCCGGCC
Organism: Alphaproteobacteria bacterium; assembly: GCA_965248835.1. Taxonomy (GTDB): domain Bacteria; phylum Pseudomonadota; class Alphaproteobacteria; order MPNO01; family MPNO01; genus CAYFYS01. The sequence continues at coordinate 2,567,209 of CBDFLJ010000002.1, read as the reverse complement.
TGCCGCCCGGCTTGTTCGGAACAGGCTCTAGCCAACGGCGGGGTCCGAGGGATGGCGATGTCGAAATTTCTGGTCCTGGCCCGGCCCAAGAAACCGATCCCGGCCAAGGCCAATGTCGAGGGCGCGCGCGCCCAATGGCGGGCGCTGCGCGATGAGGGCAAGGCGGAGGTCTATGAGATCGTCGAGGACAATGGCGCAGGGTTCGCGGTGTTCCTCGACGTCGAGGACCACGATGAGTTGATGGCCATCCTGTTTCGCAACCCGCTGGGAAGCTGGGGCGAATACCAAGTCTACCCGCTGGGGACGCTGGAAGGCGAGACGGCTGCGATGCGCGAGGCGGGGATCATCACCTGAGCACGGCACGGCACGAGGACATCGACATGGCGAAGTTCCTGATCATCAACCGGCCCCCGCCGCACCGCACCAAGGACGCGCCGGTCGGTGCCTGCGTCAATCATTTCGTCGAACTCGGGGCGAGCAATCGCGCAAAGGTCTTCCCGATCGCCGGGCTCAAGGGCTACGCGAGCCTGGTCGACGTCGACGACCACCAGGAGCTGGCCGAAGTCGTGCGGGGCAATGCGATGGGCAATATCGAGGAATACGCCATCCTCGCGCTCAACGACCTGCGCGACTGACCGCGCGGCCCGCATGCTGATCGCCTTCGAGGGTACTGCGCCCAAAATCGGCGGGAATGTTTTCATCGCCCCGACCGCGGTGATCCTCGGCGACGTAGTGATCGAGGACGGCGTCAGCGTCTGGTTCGGCGCGGTTCTGCGGGGCGATCTGGGGCCGATTCGGGTCGGCGCGGACTCCAACATCCAGGACAATGTGGTCATCCACGCCGAGTCCGAGCACGGCACCGTGCTCGAGGACCGGGTGACCGTCGGCCACGGCGCGATCCTGCACGATTGCTGGATCGGCCGGTCGAGCCTGATCGGCATGGGCGCGGTCGTCCTTGACGGTGCGCGCATCGGGCCGGAATCGATCATCGGCGCCGGCAGCGTCGTCCGCGAAGGCTGCGAGGTGCCGGCCCGCAGCCTCGCCGCCGGAACCCCGGCCAGCGTCCGCAAGCCGCTCGAAGGGACCGCTGCGGATTGGATCGCCCGCGGCGCCCAGGACTACATCGACCTCATGGCGCGCTATCGCGGCAATTACCGGATCCTGGAATAGGCGCCATGCGCCCGCCGAGACGTTGAATATTTTCGCTCAATTCGAGTATATATAGTGGTTGGTGTTCGGGAACCTCCAAGATGTGGCGAAGATGCCGGACGATTCGGGTGGCTGCCCTTGTGGCGATCGGGCTCGCGGGACCGGCTGCCGGGGCTCCCGACGTCACCGGCGTGCGGATCGGACAGGGTCTCGACAAGACCCGCTTCGTCCTCGACCTGTCGGCCTCGGTCGGGTTCAAGGTCTTCACGCTCGGCGATCCCTACCGCGTGGTCATCGACCTGCCGCAAGTCGGCTGGAAGCTCGGCCTGCTTAAGATCCCGACCGGCGGGCTGATCCAGGCCTTCCGATACGGCCATTTCCGCGACGGCGTCTCGCGGGTCGTGCTGGACGTCGCCGGGCCGGTGGAGGTTGCGAAATCCTTCATCCTGCCGCCCTTGGGCGGCCAGGGTCACCGGCTGGTGATCGATATACGGACGATCGGCAGCGCCGAGTTCGCCGGCCGGGCGCGTCGGTCCGCGCCTCCGGCCGAGACCGGTGCGGCCGCGCGGATCCGGACGCCGCCCAGGCCGCGCCCGAAGGCCAAGCCCCGGCCGGTCATCGCGATCGATCCCGGCCATGGCGGTGTCGATCCCGGCGCGATCGGGGTCAGCGGCACGCGCGAGAAGCGTGTCACGCTCGGCCACGCGCTGGTCCTCGCCAAGCGGCTGCGCGCCACCGGGCGCTACCGCGTGGTGCTGACGCGCGCGCGCGATCGCTTCGTGCGACTGCATAAGCGGGTGGCGATCGCGCGCGCCGCGGATGCGGATCTGTTCATCTCGCTCCATGCCGATTCGAACAGGAACCGGCGCATCCGCGGCGCCTCGGTCTACACGCTCTCCGAACGGGCCTCTGACGCCAAGGCCGCCGCACTCGCGGCCAAGGAAAACAAGGCCGACGTGATCGCCGGCATCAACCTGACCCGCCAGAGCTCGGACGTCGCGTCGATCCTGATCGATCTGGCGCAGCGCGAGACCATGAACGAATCCGCGGTGTTCGCCAAATCGCTGACCCGCGCGCTCGGCAAGGTGCGGTTGCTGCTGCGCAACACCCATCGCTTCGCCGGGTTCGCGGTCCTCAAGGCGCCCGATGTCCCATCGGTTCTGGTCGAACTCGGCCATCTGTCCAACCGGTCCGACGAGAGGCGGCTGACCAGCCCGGCGGAACGGGCCCGCATCGCCGAGGCCGTCATCGCAGCGATCGACAAATTTTTCGCCCGTCAGCAGGCTTTCAGACGCTGATCGAAATCCAGCCTGCTCCGCGTCCTATGCCGGCGCCGCGGCCTTCTGCTCCATGTAGGCTTCCATGGTCATGCCCTCCATATCGCCCGACAGGTAGATGTTGGGCGATTCGAAGCACACCAGCATCAGGCAGCCGTTCTTGGAGCGCGCGACGTGGCGGTTGCCGGTTAGACGCCAGACATATTCGCCTGCGCTGCACACCCCGTCATGGTCCTCGAAGCTGCCTTCGATAACGAATGTCTGTTCGAGACCGGTGTGCTCGTGGTGCGGGATCTCGCCGCCTGGCGCCATACGCGCCAGCGCGGTGCGCACGCCCTGGTCGTCGCGCAACAGGATCTTGCCCTCCACACCCTTGAAGGGCAGCTCGACCCAGGGGATGGCCTTGGCATCGACGTAGCGCGAGACCAGCTTGTCGAGCGTTTCGAACTCGGGATGGCCGGGCGTTGAATAGGGCATGTCGCAGCTCCCGTTGTGATCGTGAAAACACTAGCCCGGGCCGGCGGGACCCGCAATGCACAAGCGCTAGTCGAACAGCGACAGGTCGATGATGTCGCCCATGTGCAAATAGCCCGCGTCGCTGGGGTGGAGGTGATCGCCGCAGTCGTATTCGGGCAGCATTTGCGTCGGGTGCGCGGGATCGCGCAGCGCCTTTTCGAAATCGATTACGGCATCGAACGCGCCGCCGGAGCGGATCCAACTGTTGATCGCCTGCCGCTTTTCCTCGCCCTCGGGCGTGTACAGGCCCGGCAGCCCCGGCGGCGGCAAGTAGTTCTCGTGCTCGAAGGTCAGCAAGGTGCCGCCAAAGACCTTCAGCCCGGCGGTCCGTGCGCGCAGCGCAAGCTGATGGAGGCCGGCGATCATCTCCTCGGCGGTGACCTCCTCCTCGGGCTTGCGCGAGCGGTTGCGCAGATCGTTGATGCCGATGAACACGATGACATGCGTGACCCCGGTCTGTGAGAGCACGTCGCGGTCGAAGCGGCGTTGTGTGCTGCCGCCGCGGGCGTCGTGAATCAGGCGATTGCCGCCGATGCCCTGATTCATCACGCCCGGCGGGCCGCCTCCGCCGCGTGCGACGAGTCGGCGCGCGAACTGGTCGGGCCAGCGGTTGTTCGCATCGACCGTGGAGATGTTGCAATCGGTCAGCGAATCGCCCAGGGCAACGATCCCGGCGGTGCCGGGCGGGGCGAGCACGTCGATACCGCTGAGGATCAGGGCGGCTTCGACCGTCTTGTCGATCGGCATTGCGGCCTGTCCGGTGAAGTCGCCGACAGGCGAGATATAGTTGGTCTGCCGCGCGGTGGTATGGCCGGTGATCCGGAAGTCCTCGCCCAGCGGGCGCGGCAGATGGATGCTGACCGCCAGGTCGGAAAGCGGGGCGACGTCGAGCGCCACCGGATCGCTCACCGCCAGCGCCCCGGCGGCGATCCTGGTGGACGGCGATCCGTTGAACGTGAGCGCCCGCAAAGAGCCCGGGACGATGCCGGTCCCTTCGCTGCGAAGCGCCACGGTCGCCGCGCCGATGTCGAGCTTGTCCAGCCCGTAGGCGTTCGACAGGCGGACCCGCAGCACCCGGCAGCCGATGCTGACATGGGCGATGATGCGCACGGTCTGGCCGTCGAGCGCGATGCCTTCGGTCGCCGCCGGCGTCGAGGTCCAGGTCCCGACCCAACGCATGCCGGCCTGTTCCGACACGCCCGTTCCTCCGCTCGTCGGGGTGTTTTCCGGCGCGCCCTCAACCAAAGTTCAGCCCGCCGTCGGCTTCCATGATCTGGCCGGTGATGTAGGAAGCCTCGTCCGAGCACAGGAACATCATCGGCTTGGCCATGTCTTCCAGACGGGTCGAGCGCTTGACGACCTGCTGTTTGACGAACTCGGCGAACATGTGCTCCGGCACCGAGGGACGCTCGACCTCGGTCTTGGTGACGCCGGGCCAGAAGGTGTTCACGGTGATGTTCCATTCGCCGAGCTCGCGCGCCATCGACCGCGTCATGCCGATCATCGCCGCCTTCGAGGTGACGTAGTGGAGATAGTTGGGCGGCCCGGTCTTAACCGTGCCCGAGGTGACGTTGACGATGCGGCCCCAGCGCGCTGCCTGCATTGCCGGCACCACGGCCCGCGCACACAGGAACGAGCCGGTGACGTTGACGTCCATCGCCGCCTTCCACTCGTCCACCGGCAGCTCCCAGAAGGGCGCCATGGTGATGCGCGAGAAGACGGCCGCGTTGTTGATCAGGCAATCGATCCGCCCAAAGGCGGCCAGCGTCTTGTCGGCCAGCGCCAGCACGTCGGTCTGGCTCGCGACGTCGGTCTGGATTGCGAGCGCCCGGCCGCCGTTTTCCTCGACCTCGGCCTGGACCCGCGCGCCGTTTTCGCCGTTGAGCTCGGCGATCACCGGAATCGCGCCCTGGGCAGCGAAGTGATGGGCATAGCCGCGGCCGATCCCCTGGCCGCCGCCGGTGATGATCACCACCCGGTCCTTGAGGCTGTCGTAATGGGCGGTCTTGTCGACGTCGATCTCCATCGCACCCTCCCTTGTCGCCGGGCGAGACTACCGCAAATTCGCGTTTGATGTAGGATGGCGGGGTGGCAACGGCGATTGGAGGCGGTTATGGCGATGCTGCCGGCGGTCCAGGAATTCATCGACACCATGCGGACCCTCTATGAGGAGGTCGCCGACGTGGCGGAGCGCTGGGAGAAGGTGCGCCCGCACCTCGACAAGCTGCTCCAGGACGAGGCACTGATCGCGCATTCGCGGACTTGGCCGTCGCGCAACGATCCTGCCAGGGGCCATTACGAGAACCTTCTGTTCTATGAGGACCCGGATTACGGCTTCGTCATCAATGCGCTGATCAAGGAAGCGGGCGAGGGCACGCCGATCCACGACCATGGCGGGGTGTGGACGCTCTACGGCGTCCTGCGGGGCGGCGAGACCGTCCACCGCTACCGGCGGACCGACGACGACAGCGACCCTGGCCGCGCCGCCCTGGAGCGTGAGGGCGAGCACGACGTCAAGCCGGGCTATATCGACTTCGTCCCGCCGGGCAAGGTCCATGCCGAATATAACGGACCCGAAAAGACCATCGGGATCATCGTGCGTAGCGGCAATGTCGGCACCAATTTGCAGAACTGGTACGATGCCGAGGCCGGCACCCGCGTCCAGCGCTACGGCCCACGGCAGGTGCCTTACGAGCTGGGCTGACTACCCCTGGGCGCCGCCGCGGTCCAGGACGTCCAGCACATCCTCCCAGCGTATCGGCAGGGTGTTGAACTCCGCACCGAACGGCTTGAGCGCGTCGGAGACGGCGTTGGCGATCACCACCGGCGGGGCGATGGCGCCGCCTTCGCCCAGACCCTTGACGCCCAGCGGGTTGGCCGGACTGGGGGTTTCCTGGTGGATGACGACGATCGGCGGGGTTTCGGCCGTGGTCGGCAGCAGGTAGTCCGCGAGGCTGCCGGTCAGGAGCTGGCCGTTGTCGTCGTAGACCAGGGCTTCGAACATCGCCCCGCCCAAACCCTGGACCAGCCCGCCCTTGACCTGGCCGTCGGCGAGGCCCGGGTTCACCAGGACGCCGGCATCGTGGACCTCGACGTATTTCTCGACCTTGACGCGTCCGGTATCGCGCTCGATCTCGACGATCGCCGCGTTGGCGGCGTAGGCCCAGGTCACCGTCGGCGGCTCGTAGTAGCTGGTTGCCTCGAGCCCGGCCTCGCTGCCTTGCGGCCGGCGGCTCAGCCAGCCCGGCGCGGCCGCGGCGGCGATCTCCTTCAGGCTCAGCGCCATGTCCGGCACGCCCTTGACGCCGACGGTGCCCTCGCGCAGCTCGAGGTCGGCCTCGCCGGTCTCCAACAGGTGGGCCGCGACCGCGAAGACCCGCTCCTTGACCTTGTCCGAGGCCTGCTCGATTGCCATCGACGAGGCAACGGTGCTGCGGCTGGCCAGCGTGCCGTAGCCCATGGTGAGGCTCGAAGTATCGGCAAGCTGAACGACCACGTTCTCCATCGGCACCCGCCACGCGTCGGCGGTGACCTGGGCGAAGATGGTCTCGTGGCCCTGGCCCTGCGGGCAGGCGCCGGTGGCGACGATCACCTTGCCCGTCGGGTCGATCTTGACGGTCGCGCCTTCGAACGGGCCCACGCCGGTGCCTTCGGTGTAGCAGCCCAGCCCGAGCCCGAGATAGCGGCCGTCTTCGCGCGCGGCCGTCTGGCGCGCCCGGAAGGCCTCCAGCCCACCGACCTCGGCGATCGCGCGCTCCAGCGCGGCCGGATAGTCGCCGCCGTCATAGACCATCGGCGCCCCGTCGCGGTAGGGCAGGCCTACCGCATAGGGCATCTGGTCGGGCTGGATCATGTTGCGAAACCGGACCTCGGCCGCCTCGATGCCCAGATGGGCGGCGATCAGGTCGACCATGCGCTCGGTGACCTGAACCGCCTCCGGCCGTCCAGCGCCGCGATAGGGCGCGTTCGGTGTCTTGTTGGTGGTCACCAGGGTGATCGCGGCTTCGAAGTTCGCGATCCGGTAGGGTCCCATCATGTGGGCGGTCGTGTTGTAGGCGACCCCGGCGCCGACCGGCGAATAGGCCCCGGAATCGATCAGGAAACGATCGCGGAAGGCGAGGATATGGCCCTCGTCGTCGAAGCCGATCTCGGCGTCGTGGACGTTGTCGCGCGAATGGGCGGCGTTGAGGATGTGCTCGTGGCGGTCTTCGATCCAGCGGACCGGCCGGCCGAGCCGGCGGGCGAGGTAGGGGATGATCAGGTCCTCGGGATAGACGTGGCCCTTGCCGCCGAACCCGCCGCCGACATCGGGCGCGATCACCCGGATCTTCTCCTCGGGCAGGCCGAGGGTGAGCGCGATTTCCTTGCGCACCCAGTGGACCACCTGGGTCGAGGACCAGACGGTCAACGTGTCGGTGCGGCGCTCGTATTCGGCCACCACCCCGCGGCATTCCATCGGCATCGCCGCATAGCGGTGGTGGACGAAGCGCCGCTTGATCCGATGTGGCGCCGCTTCCATCGCCGCCGCCACGTCGCCCTTTTCGATGTGGAGCTCGGCGACCGCGTTGCCGCCGAGTTCGGGATGGACCGCCGGCGCACCCTCGGCCAGCGCGGCCTCAGCGTCCGGCAGCACCTGGATCGGCTCGAACGCGGCCTCGATCAGCTCGACCGCGTCCTCAGCCAGGTAACGGTCTTCGGCGACCGCCAGCGCATAGGCTTCGCCGACATAGCGCACCTTGTCGTCGGCCAGGATGCGCTGGGGCGGCAAGGTGATCCGGTGGCGGACGCGGTCGGCCCAGCCCTTGGGCGCGGAGACCTGCATCCCGCCGATCGGCGCAAGCTCGCCGGCGAGATCCGCGCCCGACAGCGCCAGCACGACGCCCTCCGCCCCGCCGGCCGCCGCCACGTCGATCGAAGCGATGGCCGCATGGGCGACCTGGCTGCGCGCGAAGGCGACGTGGACCATGTCGGGCAGCACTATGTCGGCGACATAGCTGCCCTCGCCGCGCAGCAGCCGCTTGTCCTCGCGGCGCGGGACCGAACGGCCGATATATCCGTCGGGTGAGCGGCTCATCCTGCGGGCTCCCCGCTTTTCGCACCGGGTAGCGTGCTGGCGTATTCGGCGATCGCGTGCACGATGCCCTCGTAGCCGGTGCAGCGGCACAGGACCGCCGCCATGCCGGATCGGATCTCCGCCTCGTCCATGCTCGGGCGCCGGCCCACCAGATCGAGCGCGGTCATCAGCATGCCGGGCGTGCAGAAGCCGCACTGCAGCGCCCGGTGCTTGGCGAACAGCCTCTGCAGGATGTGCAGCGTCTCGCCGTCGGCCAGGCCCTCGATGGTGGTGATCTCCGCGCCTTCGGCCTGGACGGCGAGCATCAGGCACGACCGCGCCGCCTTGCCGTCGACATGGACCGTGCAAGCGCCGCAGATGCCGTGCTCGCAGCCGACATGGGTGCCGGTCAGGCGCAGCGACTCGCGCAGAAAATCGCACAGCAGCATGCGCGGCTCGGCCTCGGCGCTGCGGGTCCGGCCATTGACCTTGAGCGTCACGGAACGCTTCATTGTTCCGCTCCGGATGCGCGCCGGGCCGCGGTCGCGATCGCGCGGGCAGCGATGGCGCCGGCGAGCTTGCGGCGGTAGTCCGCGCTGGCGTGGACGTCACCGTGCGGATCGGCCGCCTCGGCAACGGCTCGGGCGCCGGCGGCGATCGCGGCCGCATCGGCGGTCGATCCGAGGAGTGCCGCTTCCGCCTCGGCGATCCGCATCGGTGCCGGGCCGATCCCGCATCCGGCGATGCGCGCCTCGCCGACCTTGCCGTCGGCAAAGGTGATCTGCGCGGCGACCCCGGCGAGCGCGAAATCGCCCTCGCGCCGGCTGATCTCGGCGAACGCCGATCCGGTGTCCGAGCCGACTCGCGCGGGAAATTCGACGCCGGTGAGGATTTCGTCGGCCTCGAGCGCGGTGGTCAGCACGTCACGAAAGAACCCGGCCGCCTCGATCCGCCGCTCGCCCCGCGTGCTGCGGCAGATCATCGTTGCATCGAGCGCCACGGCCACCGCCGGGTCCTCGGCCGCCGGGTCGGCGTTGGCGATGCTGCCGCCGATGGTCCCGCGCGTGCGGATCGGCAGATGCGCGATGTGGCGCGTGGCCTCATGCAGCAGCGGCGCGGCGTGCGCCACGATCTCGGACTCCTCGATGTCGCGCTGGCGGGTCATCGCGCCGATCCTGATCGTCCCGCCGCCGTTGTCGATCCCGGCGAGACCCGGGATGCGGTTGAGGTCGATCAGCACCGCCGGCCGGGCGAGGCGGAAATTGAGCATCGGCATCAGGCTCTGGCCACCGGCCAGAACCTTGGCATCCGCCCCGTGCCGGGACAGCAGGTCCAGGGCCTCCTCCAGCGTCTCGGGTGCGAAATAGTCGAACTTCGGCGGCTTCAACACGGCCTCCCGGGCACGGTGCGGGCTCAGAACTTCTGGCCGACATCCCAGCGGATGATGAGCTTCTCGAGCCAGATGATGAGCGCGTAAAGGATCACGCCGACGACGCTCAAGACGATGATCGCGGCCATCAGCATCGGTGTATCGACATTGCCCTCGGAAAACACGATCAGATAGCCCAGCCCCTCCTGAGCGGTCACGAACTCCGCCACGATGATGCCGATCACGGCAAAGGTGATGCCGATCTTGAGCCCGGAGAAGATGTAGGGCAGCGCCGTCGGGAACTCGATCTTGGAGAAGATGGTCCACCGGCTGGCGCTGAACGAGCGCGCCATGCGGATCATCACCGGGTCGGTGCTCTGGATCCCGGCATAGGTGTTCACCACCATCGGGAAGAAGGCGATCACGAAAGCGAGCAGCACGCGCGAGGTGGTCCCCAGCCCGAACCAGACGATGAACAGGGGGGCCAGTGCGACCTTCGGCACTACCTGGAAGGCGATGACCAGCGGATAGACGCCGACCCGGAACAGCCGCGAGAAGGCGAGCATGATCCCGAGCCCGACGCCGACCACGACCGCCAGCAGGAAGCCGTAGATGCATTGCTCGGTGGTGGGCCAGGTGTGCTGGAGCAACAGCTCGCGGCGTTCGATCATCACGTCGAAGATGCGCGTCGGCGTCGGCAGAATCGCCTCGGGGATCTTGAGGATCACCACCAGGACCTGCCACAGCACCAGGATCATGATCGAGATCACCACCGCAGGTGTAAGGTTCGTCACCTGGGCGGCGAACTTGGCAACCCATCCCGTTTCTTCGGTGTCGAGGTTGGTGGCCATCGGTTCCCCTTCGCTCAGCCTTCGATCGCCTTGCGCAGGCCGGCGACATAGACGTTGAATTCCGGCGTCTCCTCGATCTCCAGCGTGCGCGGACGGGGCAGGTCGATGTCGACGACCTTGCTGATCACCGCCGGCCGCGGCGACATCACGAACACCCGGTCGGACAGGAAGACCGCCTCGCGGATCGAATGGGTGACGAACAGGACCGTCTTCTGGAATTCCTGCCAGATCCGCAGGAGTTCCTGGTTCATCTGATCGCGGGTCATCGCATCGAGTGCGCTGAACGGCTCGTCCATCAACAGCAGGCTCGGGTTGTGGATCAGCGCACGGCATATCGCCACGCGCTGCTGCATGCCGCCCGACAGCTCGGCCGGGAAGTTCTCGGCGAAGCCGTCCAGCCCGGTCATGCTCAGCAGCTCTTCGGCATGGGCCCTGTAGTCGGCGAGCTTGAGCCCGAGGCTCTCGATCGGGAACAGGACGTTGCGCTCGATCGTCCGCCAGGGCATCAGCACCGGCGACTGGAAGACGACCCCGGTATCCGGCCGGGGCCCGGTGACATGCTCCTCGTGGATCGTGATCGAGCCCGCGCTGATCGGCAACAGGCCGCCGACCGCCATGAGCAGCGTCGACTTGCCGCAGCCGCTGGGGCCGAGGATCGACACGAACTCGCCCTCGGAGACCGCCATGTCGACATTGCGGATCGCTTCGATCTCCTCGCGCCTTGTCTGGTAGATCTTGCGGAGCGCGCTGATATCGACGTGGATCGGTTTATCGGCCATGGAGCGCAGCACCCGGCCCGCCTCCTCACGGAGGCGGGCCGGTCCTTACGGCTTGTGGGTGCGATCCGGAGATCGCGGCGTCCGGATCAGGTCTTGGCCGGAGCGAACTTGGCGTTGATGCGGTTCGCGGTTTCCCACTCGCTCGCCGAAAACTTGATGTTGCCTGCGAAGCGGTTGGTGAACAGCGCGCCGATCGGCGGAACGTTCTTGGCTTCCATGTACTTGATGACCACGTCTCGGGTCTTGGTCTGGTCTGATTCGGACATGTAGCCGAGGCCGTGCTCCTTCACCGCCGGACCGAGCGAGAGCGCGTTGGTATTGCCGGCATGGGTCAGAAGGAGCTGCTTGTCTAGGGTCTTCAGCTCCGGCTTGGCCTCGATCATGATGTCCAGGCACTTCTCGGGCTCCAGGATCTGCAGCTTGAGCCCCTCCATGCCGCCATCGACCATGTCCTGGACCAGCTGCGGGTCGTTCTTGATCATGTCCGAGCGGGTGATCAGCCCGAGATCGAGGGTCTGCAGCCCGAAGTCGGCGTACATGAAGTGGATCGCCGGCGTCTTGTGGGCCAGCGTGGCCGCGTTGGAGACGTAGTAGGAGCCGCAGCAGTCGGCCTGCTTGTTGACCACCGTCGAGATCAGCTTGGACGGATGGACGATGGTCTGGTTGATCTTCGGCCGATCGATGCCCGCGGCCTTGACGAAGCCCGGGAACATCACCGTGTCGCCCGAGGCCGCGGCCTGGACGATGCGTCTGCCCTCCAGGTCCTTCGCGGTGCGGATGCCGGAATCGCGCCGGCAGGAGATCGCGATCGGGCTGCGCTGCAGCTTGGCGCCGATGGCGACGGCATCGAGTCCCTTGGACACGCCGTTGACCATCACGCCGTAGCTCGCCTCGCCGAACATCGCTTTGCCGGCGGAGATCGTCTTGCAGGCCGCGCCGGAGCCGTAGCCGCGGGTGATCGAGACGTCGAGACCGCGCTTCTTCCAATAGAGCTTCTGTGCGGCGAACTCGAAGGCATGCCCGCCGACGAACAGCCAGGGCAGCATGAAGGAGACCTTGCGCATCTTCGATGCACCGGCTTCCCGGATGAACGCGGGCGCGGTGCCCGTTGCGAGAATGAGGCCGAGCCCGGTCGTCCCGGCGAGGAACGACCGGCGCGTGGGGGTCTTTGAGCTTATGTCGCGTTTGTCCTGTGCCATGGTGCCTCCACCTGATATCGACCGCCTTGCGCGCGGACGGTCCTGGTTGCGTGCCGGGGCGCGATGCGCCCGTGAAGTCGCACGTTTCGAACAGACGGTAGCAATCCACGGCCGTCCGCACAATATCCGCAATTGCCGAACGCCCGGCCCGGCATGACCTGGTGCAGAGTGCAGGGCATTGTCGGTCCGACCGCGCGGTGCCATCATCGGCGCGGGCGCAGGCCGCCCGATCCAACGAGCCGAAGGAAAATCCCGATGAGCGTCGCCCGCCATGATCGTCCGCCGGAACTGGTCGACGTCCCGATCCGCGACATCGCCGAGCGCTATGTGCGGTGCTTTCGCGAGATCACGCCGGACTGGGAGGCTTTCGAGGATGCCAGGATCGACGGCTACAGGCGCGCCCAGCACCGCTTCATCGGCGCCGGCGGCTCGGGCAAGCACGGCGAGGACGGCGAGGACGGCGCCATCCCGCCGCGCGGGTTCACCCTGTCGATCATGTATGTCGAACCCGGCCAGGGCAATGCCGCGCACACCCATGAGGTCGAGGAGATCTTCTTTGTCCTGCAGGGGATGCTGACCGTCTTCTTCGAGGACGAGAAGACCGGCGAGAAGATCTCCAGGCGGCTGGGTCCGTGGGAGTGCGCGGCCTGCCCGCCGGGCGTCGTGCACGGCTACGTCAACGACAGCCTGGAGCCGGTCTACTTCCAGGTGATGCTCGGCCGCGCTCGGCCCGAGACCATGGGCTATGCCGACGAGGCGCTGTTCCAGCGGCGCGACGCCCACCTGAAGAGCGCCTGAGCGGCCCGCTCCGATGATCGGACAGCGGGTCCGCAGGATCGAAGACCCGGCAATGCTGCGCGGCAAAGCGCGGTTCGTCGATGACATCCATATCCCCGGCACGTTGCACGCGGTCTTCGTGCGCTCGCCCCATCCCCACGCCAGGGTGGGTGCCATCGACAGCGAAGCGGCCAAGGCGGCGGCCGGGGTCCACGCGGTCTACACCCTTGCCGATCTCCTGCCGCATTTGACCGCATCGCGCCTGCCGCTGGGGTTCCGCACCAACCAGCTTCCCGAGGACGTCACGCCCTACGTGCTGTCGGACACCGAGGTCTGCCATGTCGGCGAGGCGGTCGCAGTGGTCATCGCTGCCAGCCGCTATCTGGCCGAGGACGGCGCAGCCCTGGTCGAGGTCGACTACGACCCGCTGCCCTCGGTCGCCGGTTGCCGCGCAGCCGCCGCTTCGGACGCCCCGCCGGTCCATACAGAGCGGCCCAGCAACGTCCTGGTCGAGTTCGACCAGTCCTACGGCGAGTGCGCGGCGGCCTTCGAACGCGCCGCCTATGTGGCGCGCGCGACCTATACCCAGCACCGCGGCGGCGCCCATTCGATCGAGGGGCGCGGCGCGATCGCACGCTACGATGCCGTCGAGGACCGTCTGACGCTGTGGTCCTCGACCCAGATGTCCCACGAGGTCCGCGCCGGGCTGGTCAGGATGTTGGGCAGCGAAGAGGCCCGGATCCGCGTCGTGGCGCCCGACGTCGGCGGCGGGTTCGGCGCCAAGTACCTGATGTATTGCGAGGAGCTGGTGCTGGCCGTCGCAGCCAGGCTGCTCGACCGCCCGGTCAAGTGGATCGAAGACCGGCGCGAGCATTTCGTGGCCTCGATCCAGGAACGCGAGCAGTTCTGGGACATGGAGATCGCCGTCGACGGCGAGGGCAGGGTGCTGGGGGTACGCGGCACGATGCTGCAGGACCAGGGCGCATACACGCCCCAGGGCATCAATCTGGCCTACAACGCCTCGACCTCGGTGCCGGGTGCCTACATCGTGCCGGCCCTGGAGATCGCCGTGAAGGTGGTCGAGACCAACGCCGTGCCGGCGATGCCGGTGCGCGGCGCCGGTTATCCGGAGGGCAATTACGTGATCGAGCGGCTGCTCGATGCGGCCGCCGCCGGGCTCGGCATGGACCGCGGCGAGATCCGCCGGCGCAACCTGATCCCGCCCGAGGCGATGCCCTACGAGATGCCGCTCAAGACCCGGGCCGGCACGCCGGTGAAGGCCGACAGCGGCGACTACCCGAAATGCCAGGCGATCGCGCTCGATGCGGTTGAGGCGGGCTCGTTCGCTGCACGCCAGGCTGCCGCGCGGGCGGAAGGGCGCTATCTCGGGCTCGGGCTTGCCAACGGACTCAAGGGCACCGGGCGCGGGCCGTTCGAGTCCGGCATCGTGCGGATCGAGCGCTCCGGCCGGGTGAAGGTCTTCACCGGAGCGCTCGCGATCGGCCAGGGGCTGAAGACTATCCTCGCCCAGATCGCTGCCGAGCAGGTCGGCGTCGACCCGGCCGAGATCGAGGTCGTGTGCGGCGACACCGCGACGGTCGCCCTTGGGCTCGGCGGGTTCGCCAGCCGCCAGACCGTGACCGCGGGCTCCTCGGTCCACCTCGCCGCCCGCGAGGTGCGCGAGAAGGTCCTCAAACTCGCCGCCCACATGCTGGAGGCCGCGCCCGAGGATCTGGAGATCGTCGACGGCCGGATCCGCGTCGCCGGCGCGCCGGACCTGTCGGTGCCGATGAGCGAGGTCGCCGAGGCCGCCTCGGGCGTGCCCGGCTATTCGCTGCCCGAGGGCGTCGAGGCGGGGCTGGAGGCCAACGTCAACTTCAAGCCTTCCGGGCTGGCCTATTCCAACGGCGTGCATGCGGTGGAGGTCGAGGTCGATGTCGAGACCGGCGCGGTCTCCTTCAACCGCTACGTGGTGGTCAGCGACTGCGGCCGAATGGTCAACCCGATGCTGGTCGACGGTCAGGTGACCGGCGGGGTGGTCCACGGCATCGGCAACGCGCTGTATGAATGGATGGGCTACGACGAGGCCGGGCAGCCGTTGACGACGACCCTGGCCGACTACGTGATGCCGACCGCAAGCGAGCTGACCCGGCTCGACCTCCACTTCGAAGAGACGCCCTCGCCGCTCAACCCGCTGGGTGTCAAAGGCGTCGGCGAATGCGGCACGGTGCCGGCGGCGGCGGCCGTCGTTGCCGGGATCGAGGACGCGCTGTCGCCCTTCGGCGTCAAGGTGACCGACTATCCGGTAACGCCGCCCAAGATCGTCGCCCTGATCGAGGCCGCCAGACGGTGAACCCGCTGACGTTGCCGCTCCGGTCGATGGCTGCGGCATTCGCGCTGTTCGTGCTGATACTCCGGCCGGCCGCGCACATCGTCCCGGCCGCGGCGGCGGAAATGCACGGCCGTGCCATTTCCGGTCCGATCGCGGTCGAGGCCGCATGGGCGCGGGCCAGCGCCGGCATGGCCACGGCCGGCGCCGCGTTCGTGACGATCCGGAACACCGGGACGGGCGCGGACCGCCTGGTTGCCGTCTCCGCGCCGGTTGCCCGGCGGGCCGAACTGCACACCCACATGACGACGGACAACGTGATGCGGATGCGCCGCATCGATGCCGTGCCGGTGCAACCGGGGGCGGCGACAATGCTCCGGCCCGGCGGTGAGCATGTGATGCTGATGGGCCTGCACACGCCGCTCAAGGAGGGGGAGCGGTTCCCGCTGACGCTCACCTTCGAGAAGGCGGGCGCGGTCACCGTGCCGGTGGTCGTCCGCGCCGTGGCCGCGCGCGGCCACGGCGGTATGGGCGACGGCGGTATGGGCCACCGCCGCCACAAATAGCCGCCCTGCTCAGGCGGCCGGGCGCTCGCTACGGAGGGTCCCGGTCTGGTGCAGCCGTTCGATCTCCTCGGTGCCATATCCGAGCTCGGCCAGGATGGCTTCGTTGTCGGCGCCGAGATAGGGCGCCATCGCCCGAATGGCAGAAGGAGTCGCCTCGAAGCGGGCGGCCGGGCGGGGCTGGCGGACCGCACCGAGGACCGGGTCGTCGTGGATCTCGATCGTCCGGCTCTCGACGACTTGGGGGTCCTCGATCACCTCGGTGCGCGAGAGCACCGGTGCCGCAGGCACGCACTGGGCGTCGAGCCGGGCGAGGATCTCCGCGCTTGGCCACTTGGCGATCTCTTCGGTCATGATCGTGCGGCGCTCCGGGACGTGCTGGACCCGCGCGGAAGCGGTACGAAAGCGCTCGTCCTCGATCAGGTCCTCGCGGCCGAAGGCCCTGCACATGCCGGCCCATTCGGCGTCCGAGACCGCGCCTGCGGTGATGTATCCGTCGGCGGTCGCAAACACCAGGTCGGGCGCGGATTGGCCGCTGGCAGGGTCGGCCTCGTTGCC
Source organism: Alphaproteobacteria bacterium (assembly GCA_965248835.1). Taxonomy (GTDB): domain Bacteria; phylum Pseudomonadota; class Alphaproteobacteria; order MPNO01; family MPNO01; genus CAYFYS01. Next base: position 2,550,789 of record CBDFLJ010000002.1, on the reverse strand, counting down.
GACGAACGACAGCGAGGAGCTTCCCTCGGGCCACAGAAAAGCCACCATGGTATCCAGCATCGAGAGCCGGACGTGCTGGCCCTTGCCGGTGCGCTCGCGCGCGAACAGGGCCGCGGTGATCGCCTGGGCGGCGGTGACCGAGGTGGTCTTGTCGGGGATGATCGTCCGCACCATGCGGGGCCGGCCGGTGTCGCGGTCGGCCTGGATGTCGTTGAGGCCGCAAAGCGCCTGGATGACGCCGTCATAGACCCGCTGGTGCGCATAGGGCCCGGTCTCGCCGAACCCGCTGATCGAGACGAAGACGATGTCGGGCCGGAGCGCGCGGACCACATCCTCGCCCAGGCCCATGCGCTCGATGGCGCCGGGCCGGAAGTTCTGCACCAGGACGTCGGCGGTCGCGGCGAGTTTCCGGACGAGCTCGAGCCCGTCCCCGGTCTTGAGGTCGACCGCGAGCGATCGTTTGGAGCGGTTGCACGACAGGAACGAGGCCGACATGCCGCGGTGCTTATGGCCGGTCCGCCGCATGATGTCGCCGGAAGGCGATTCGATCTTGATGACGTCGGCGCCCTGGTCGGCCAGCATCATCGTTGCCACCGGCCCGGAGACCATGGTCGTCAGGTCGAGCACGCGGATCCCCTCAAGCGGGCCGGTCATCGCGGTTCTCCGCCTTGGTCTCGACATAGGCCGGCCGCGCGGCGAGCTGGTCGTAATAGGCCATCAGGTAATCGGGCACCGGCAGCTTGTAGTTGATCGCGCTGTCGAGGCAGGTGACGAACAGAATGTCCGCGATGCTGATCTTCTCGCCCATCAGGAAATCGCCGGCGGCCCGAAAACGCTCCTCCATCGTCTCGATCTGATGGACGAAGTATTCGCCGGCCGCGGCGACGGCGAGCGGCGCGTCGCCGTAGACATCCTTGAGGTATTTGTGCCGACGGATCGTGTAGATCGAATTGGCGTCGATCTCCGACATCAGGAAGAAGCACCATTCCTGGACCTTGGCGCGCTCGATCGTCGTCGCCGGTACGAAGAAGTGATCCGGCACCGGGAAGACTTCGCTCAGGTAGCTCATGATCGTGACGCTCTCGGTCAGGATCACCTCGCCGTGGGTCATCGCCGGCACCTTGTGGCGTGGGTTGATGGCGAGATATTCCGGCGTCTTGGTCTCGCCGGTCCGCGGTCCGATGCGCGCAAGGTCGTAATCGATGCCGAGCTCGCGGGCGAGCCATTGCGGGCGGTGGGTGCGTGGCGTGCCGATGCCCCACAGTGTCACGCCACTCTTCGTCATGCTTCGCGCTCCCGTCGACCGATTCCTGGCGCCGAACACTAGCTCCGAAGGGCGATCCGGCGCAAACTCTGCCCACGTTACCTGCATGAGGTGAACAGAGCATGCCGTCTGATCCGGTTGCCCTGGTGGTCGGGGCCGGCGATGCGACCGGCGGCGCTGTCGCGCGGCGGTTCGCGCGCGGCGGCTATGCGACCTGTGTCGCCCGGCGCAAGGCTGATCGGCTCGAGCCGCTGGTCCGCGCCATCGCCGAGGATGGCGGCATTGTTCATCCCTTCGGATGCGATGCCCGCCAGGAAGACCAGGTCGTGGCCATGTTCGAGCGCATCGAGGCGGAGATCGGCCCGATCGAGGTGTTGGTCTTCAACATCGGGGCCAACTCGCCGTCCGGAATCCTGGAGGAGACCGCGCGGCGTTACTTCAAGATGTGGGAGCTGGCTTGTTTCGCAGGCTTTCTGTGCGGGCGCGAGGCGGCGCGGCGGATGGAACCGCGCGGCCGCGGCACGATCATCTTCACCGGCGCCACCGCCAGCGTGCGCGGGGCGGCCCGGTTCGCGGCCTTCGCCGGCGCCAAGGGGGCGTTGCGCGCGCTCGCCCAGTCGATGGCGCGCGAGCTTGCGCCCAGCAACATCCACGTCGCCCATGTGGTCATCGACGGGGCGATCGACACCGCCTTCATCCGCGACAATTTTCCCGACCGCTACGCCCTGAAGGAACAGGACGGGATCATCGATCCCGACCACATCGCCGAGTCCTACTGGCAGCTCCATGTCCAGCCGCGCGATGCCTGGGCCTTCGAGATGGACCTGCGCCCCTGGATCGAGAAATGGTAGTCCCGAACATACCCCCTGCGGTCACGTTTCACTTCGACTTCGGCAGCCCGAACGCCTATCTGAGCCACAAGGTGATCGCCGCGATCGAGTCCCGAACAGGCGTAAAGTTTCAATATGTTCCCGTGCTTTTAGGCGGTGTCTTCAAGTTGACCAATAACCGGCCGCCGATGGCCCAGCATGAGGGGGTGCGCAACAAGCCGGACTATGAGCGGCTGGAGAGCGAACGCTTCATCGCCCGCCACGGCATCACCGCGTTTCGCAGGAACCCGCATTTCCCGGTCAACACGCTGCGGATCATGCGCGGCGCGGCGGCGGCCGAGATCGACGGCACGCTCGGCCCCTATGTCGAGGCGGTGTTTCACCACATGTGGGAGGAGCCCAAGAAGCTCGACGAACCCGAGGTGATCCGTGCGGCGCTCGATTCTTCGGGCCTCGACGGCGCCGCGGTCCTCGCGCGGATCGAAGACCAGGAGGTCAAGGACCGGCTGCTTGCCAACACCCAGGCCTCGGTCGATGCCGGCGCCTTCGGCAGCCCGGTCTTCTTCGTCGGCACCGAGATGTTCTTCGGCAAGGACCGCCTGCGCGATGTCGAGGAGATGATCGTCTCCGGCTGAGCCCGGGTCCTAATGCGCCCACAGGCGCTCGGTGGCGATGCGCGCGCCTTCGGCCATGGCCGCGAGCTTGGACCACACGACCGAGGCGGCGACCTGGGGCTCGCGGGCGGCGAAGGTGCCGAAGCCGCAATCGGTGCCGGCGATCACCCGTTCGCGCCCGACGATGTCGGCGTAGCGGCACAGCCGCTGGGCGACCAGGCGCGGATGCTCGACGAAGTTCGAGGTCGAATCGATCACCCCGGGGATCAGCACCTTGTCGTCGGGGATCGTACCCTTGGCGAGGTCCTCCCATTCGTGCTCGTGGCGGGGGTTGGCGCCTTCGAAAAGGAAGCCCTGCGGGCGCGCCTTCATGCACACCGGCAGCACCTTGGCCAGCGCCACGTCGTGGGTGTGGGGGCCTTCGTAGTTGCCCCAGCAGATATGCAGGCGCATGCGCTCGGGCGGGATGCCGGCGGTGGCATGGTTGACCGCCTCGACGTTGCGCTCGGCGATCCTGAGGAAGGCCGCATCGTCCAGGTGCTGATACTGGTTGTGTCGGGCCGAGCCCAGGTCGGGGCAGTCGATCTGCAGAATATATCCGGCGTCGGTGATCGCCTCGTACTCGGTCTTCATCGCATCGGCCAGGGCCGCGACATAGGCGTCCTCGTCGCGGTAATGCGCGTCGGGCACGAACTTGGTCAGCACCCCGGGAGAGGCGGCGTTCATGAATGCCTCGGCAGGCTTGGCCGCCTCGACCGCCGCGCCGAGGTTGGCGAGATCGCGCTCGAGCGGGCCGCGGTCGGCATAGGCCAGCGGGCCGATGCAGTAAGGGCGCACGAACGCGCGGATCCACTGGCCCTGCCAGGCGGTCGTCCGGGCAAGGAAATCCGAGTGGTCCTGCATGTCGCGGCCGGCCATCGCGCCGGTATCGGCCTCCGCGTCCGGCCCGCCCGGCCCGATCCCGTCCAGCCGGTGCTTGACGTAGAAGGTATAGGCGATCTTGCTCATCTCGCCATCGCAGACGATGTCGATGCCGGTACCGACCTGCCGGGCGACGGTCTCGGCGACCGCGGAGCGCGCCAGCGCCTGCAGCGCGTCGGCATCGTGCGGGCGGCCTTCCTCCTCGGCCTGCAACAGGTCCAACAGGGCGGCAGGCCTCGGCAGGCTGCCGACATGGGTGGTCAGGATCCGGTCGGTGCTGAGCTTCATGCCGCCTCGCTCCTCTTGCTGGTCGAGCGACCCTAGCATCGGGCGGCCATTGCGGTGAGTGCCGGCGTTGTGGAAAACTGGCGCCTCCGCGCAACCGGGTTCGGAGCCAGGCGGTGAGAAGGCCCAACGATATCGGCGGATCGCGCGCCAAGTTCGGTCCGGTCGATCCGAACGCCCGCGAGCCCGCGGATTGGCAGAAGGAGCTCAGCGCCTTGGTGAATGCGCTCGGCCCGACCGTGCGGCGTCACCTGTGGATCGACGAGTTCCGCCGCGCCCGCGAGGACATCCCGGAGGATTTTTACAACACGCTGAGCTATTTCGAGCTGTGGACCCAGGGTCTCGCCAACTTGCTGGCCGAGAAAGGCCTCGTGAGCCACGAAGAGATCGACCGGCGCATGAAGGCGTTGCGCGATGGCAACCGCTGAGGCAGCCCTGAAGGCCCCGTTTGCCGGCACGCCGCTCGCCGCGCCGTTCGTCGAGGTCGAGGCCCGCGACGACGGGACCTGGGTGCTGAGATCGCCGGTGCCGGTGGAGCCGGGGCCGGATCATGTCATCGCCAAGCTCCACGAATGGGCGGGCAAGGTGCCGGAGCGGACTTTTCTTGCCCAACGCGGCGCCGAGCGGCGGTGGCGCCGGCTGAGCTACGCCGCGGCCTCCCGCCGGAGCGCGGGGATCGGTCAGGCGCTGGTCGAACGCGGCCACGGCCCGGACCGGCCCGTGGCCATCCTGTCGGACAACAGCATCGGTTTCGGGCTCCTGCAGTTGGGCGCCATGCAGGCCGGGATCCCGGTCATGCCGGTCTCGTCCGCCTATTCGTTGATGTCGAAGGACCACGCCAAGCTCAAATACGTCATCGCCCACAACGACCCGTCGGTGATCTTCGTCGACGACCCGGGCCCGTTCGCCGCCGCGTTGGCTGCCCTCGACCTGGGCGGCCGGACGCTGCTGACCTCTACGGGGGCGGACGGGACCGAGAGTCTGGCCGCCTGGGCCGCCACCGAGCCCGGCCCGGCGCTCGCCGAACGGCTGGACGGCGTCGGCCCCGACACGGTGGCAAAGATCCTGCTGACCTCCGGCTCGACCGGGGTGCCCAAGGGGGTGATCAACACTCAACGCATGATGGTCTCCAACCAGATGATGACCATCTTCGCCTACCCGTTCCTGCTGCGCCGGCCGCCGGTGATCGTCGACTGGCTACCGTGGAACCACACGTTTGCCGGCAACTTCAACTTCAACATGATCCTGTTCCACGGCGGGACCTACTATCTCGATGGCGGCCGACCCGTGCCGGGCCGGTTCGAGGAGACGCTCACGAACCTGCGCGAGATCAGACCGACGCTCTATCTGAACGTCCCGCGGGGTTACGACCTGCTGGTCCCGGCGCTGGAGGCCGAGCCCGCGCTGCGCGACAAGCTGTTCGCCGACCTCGACGTTCTGTTTTTCGCCGGCGCCGCCCTGCCGCAGTCCCTGCGTCGGGGCCTCCAGGCGCTCTCGGTGGCCGCGCGCGGCGACCGGGTGCCGATCGTCACCTCGCTGGGCTCGACCGAGACCGCGCCAGCCTCGACCTACATGACCTGGGACTCCGACGCGTGGGGCAATATCGGCGTGCCGCTGCCCGGCACCGCGATGAAGCTGGTCCCCAACGACGACAAGCTCGAGGTCCGCTTCAAGGGCCCGCACATCAGCCCCGGCTATTACCGAAACCCCGAACAGACCGCGGAGGCCTTCGATGAGGAGGGCTATTTCGCGATCGGTGATGCCGGAAAATTCCTCGACCCGGAGGATGCGTCCAAAGGGGTGCTGTTCGACGGAAGGGTGGCGGAGAACTTCAAGCTGCTCAGCGGGACCTGGGTGGCGGCCGGCACGCTGCGGCTGGCGGTGCTGAGCGCCGGCGCGCCGATCCTGCAGGACGCGGTGATCACCGGCCATGAGCGCAACGACCTCGGCATTCTCGGCGTCCCCAGCCCCGCCGGCTGCCGCAGCGTCTGCCCGGATATCGCCGATGACGCGCCGATCGAGGCGTTCATCACCCATCCCGAGATCCGCGCGCGGCTCGCAAAGGGCCTTGCCGCCCACAACAGGGAGAACCCGGGCAGCAGCACTCGGATCACCCGCGCGCTGCTCCTGGCCGAGCCGCCGCAGATCGATGCCGGGGAGATCACCGACAAGGGCTATGTCAACCAGCGCGCCGTGCTCGCCCGCCGCGCCGGCGATGTCGAACGGCTCTATGCCGAACACCCCGACGACGACGTTCTGGTGATTCCATAGCCCCCGTTGTTGCCGCCCCAGAGGGGCCCGATTAGGTTTTCGCCGCCCGGTCTCGCTCGGCATCCCGTTCCGGCCGGGGATCTGAGACGGGGCCGCCCCGGCGCGATCCGATGGCAGCAGGTCTATCTGCCGGCCTTGGCCGGGACCACCGGGAGCAACAGACGGGAGGCATGCCCGGCGCTGTGGTGGAAGGTGTCGGTGCCGACCTTGTACCAGAGATACTGGTGGGTGAAGAACGCGTCGGTCAGCATCGAATCGCCGTTGACGATCTCCAGCCGGATCCGGTGGCCTTTCTTGAAGACGTTGGAGAACGGCATCACCTCGATCTCGTAGCGATAGATCTCGCCCGGGGTGATCGGTTGCGGGTCGGTGTGTGTAGATCGGCCGATGCGCGGTGCTGCGCGCGGTATCCTTGTCGCGGTGCGAGGCGCGCAGCCAGCCCTTGGAGACGTTGACCGCCGTCGGCTGCAGCCCGGCCTTTCGGTCCTCCGGCGACTGCGGGAACTGGTCGGCGATCCGGACCACGAAGTCGGTGTCGGTCGCCGTCGACTCGGCGTAGAGCTCGAGGATGACCGGCCCCGTGACCTCGAGGTCCGCGCGCATCGGCGCGGTGGTGAAGCTCAGTACCCCGCGCACCGGATCGGGACCGTGCGGACCGATCGCCGCCACGCCCAGCTTCCAGTTGTGGTCTGGATAGCTATAGGAGGTTGCCCCGCCATTGGCCGGCGACTTTTTCGTCGAAAGCGTGCCGTCGTTGAGCGAGGTCACGCTGCCGCTGGTGCCGGGCGCCAGGTAGAACGGCGTCATCCTGGCGCGCTTGAGCGGCCACTCGCGCTCCTCGCGGTAGGCTTCGGCGCCGCGGACATAGAGCTTGACCGGAGCCTGGCGCTCATAGCCGTTGCGCTTGCTCTTGAGATAGCGGTCGTAGAACGGCAGCAGCTCGGCTTCGTGGTAGGCGACCTGGTCGAAATAGTCATGGGCTTCGAAGACATCGCGCGCGCCGGTCACCACCAGCCGCTTGGGCGACCTCACCTCCTCGTAGCCCAGGATGTTGCCGCGCAAATGCAGGCCCATCTTGCCCCAGTGGCCGATCGACAGGACCGGGATCTTGATCTCGCCGAGCCGCCGGTAGGCCGAGCGTTCCCGCCACCAGTCGTCATCGGTCTGGCGGCGCTGGACCTCCCAACCGATGTCCAGCGGCATCGCCTTGCCGTCCGGTCCGTTGGCCGCGCGGTGCAGGTTGTTGACGCGCACGATGTTGAACCATCAGGTCATGAAATCGCAGTAGATCCCGCCGTGATAGGCGGTGCCGCGGTAGATATCGACGGCGCCGTCGTAAGGCGCGATGCATTTCAGGCTGGGCGGGCCGACGATCGCCATGAACCACTGGGACCAGGCGTAGTAGGACTGCCCAATTCCACCGACATTGCCGTCGCACCAGTCCTGGCGGCCGATCCACTCGATGATCTCGTAGTAGTCCTGCTGCTCTTCCTTATCGAGGAAGTTGTAGACGCCCTCCGACTTCCCGGAGCCGCGCACGTCTGCATGGACATAGGCGTAGCCGTGGGTCTGGACATACCAGGACACCGGCCCGACCTCGCGCCACAGGAACTGGGTCGAATGCGGAAGGTCGTCGGTCGCATACATGTAGGGCGAGGCGGCGAACAGAGCCGGGAATGCGCCCGGTGCATCGGGCCGGTAAATCCTGACGGCGATCCGCACGCCGTCGCGCATGGTGACGTAGACATCCGAATCCACGCGCATAGCGTACGGTTTGCCGGACGCGCCCGCCTTCGGGCGCCGGCGTGCCGCCTTGGCCATTGCTGCCTCCCCTCGGCCCCGGCCGGTGGTTCGGAAGAGGTTCTAGGTCTTCGTGCCGGGCCGGGCGAAGTTCTTGTCGAGGTGCCCCTTGCCCTCCTGATCGCCCTGGTTGAACAGCCAGCTATAGCCGCCCGCCGGGTTGGTCAGGATCTCCCAGCAGTTGTTGTCCATGTCCCAGAAGAAGAAGCTGTAGGTGCCGTGCTGGAGCCTGGGCTTGGTGATCTTGCGCAGCGCCCACTTCTCCGCATTGGCTGCGACGGTCTCATACGCCGCATCGACCTCTTCCTGGGTCTCGACGTCCAGGCCGTTGTGGTTGAGCAGCGGCATCTCCTCGGTGCGGTTCTTCTGCTCGACGACGGCGATCGTATTGGGCCCGCCGAGGCGGATCAGCAGCGAGATCGGGCTGGTGCGCACCACCTGGAGGCCGAGGAATTCGGTGTAGAACGCCCGCGCCCTTTCGAGGTCCCTGGACTCCAGCGTGCCGTGCGACAGGAAGTTGAGCTTGAGCGCCGGCTCCGATGCAATTTCGACCTCCGGCATTGCGGTTTCTGCGGCCATCCTATCCTCCGCGTCGTTCATCGATCGGGCCGAGCCTAGCACGGCCGATGGCCCGGTTTGTCTAAAAATACTTTCCCCAGCCGCCGCAGACCTCGATCGTCGAGCCGGTCATGTAGCTGTTGCGCGGCGACAGCAGGAAGGCCGCGACATCGGCGATCTCGCCCGGCTTTCCCCAGCGGCCCAGGAGCGTGTTGCCGGCAAACTGGGTGCGGATATCCTCGGCCGTGACGTTGCGGACTTTGGCCATCGCCTCGCGGCGCGGACCCCAGCGCGGCGTGTCGACCAGGCCCGGGCACAAATTGTTGACCGTGATCCCCTTGGCCGCGAGGTCGCCGGCGGTCAGCTTGGTCAGCGCGTTGATCGCCGCGTTGGGCAGGGCCGTCGAATAGGAACCCGGCATGAGCTGCTTGCCGGAGATGCCGCTCAGGTTGAGGATTCGCCCGGCATCGGACTTCTCCAGATGGGGGATCGCCGCCCGTGTGGTGTGGACATAGGCCATCTGGTTGCGGTTGATGATCTCGTTCCACTGATCGCCGGTCAGCGAGTCCAGCGTCCCCGGGGTCATGCCGCCGACGCAGTTGACCAGGATGTCGAGCCCGCCAAGGCCTTCGATCGCCTGGTCGATGAAGCTCTGGCAGCCCTCGGCGGTCGACATGTCGCACTGCACGCCGACGGCGTTGACGCCGTTGGACCCGATCTCCTCCGCCGCCTTGGCGAGCTGGTCGGCGCCGCGCGCCGAAATCGCGATGTCGCAGCCTTCGGCGGCCAGCCCCATCGCGATCGCGAAGCCCAGCCCGTCGCTGCCGCCGCTGATTGCGGCCTTCCTGCCTTTGAGTCCGAGATCCAAGATCGCCTCCTGTCGGTCGGTTCACTACCGCCGCCCGATTGATCCTTGGGATCTGGGCAGCTTGGTCCTAATATCGCCCCAACAGGCATGCCCAGCAATCGACGATTGGGAGCGATCGAGAATGATCAAAATCACTGACATCGCCTACGGCCGGATCGGTTCGCCCGACCTGGACCGGCAGGAGAAATTCCTGACCGATTTCGGCATGGTGCGGGCGGACCGGACCAAGACCGCGCTCTACATGCGCGGCACCGACCCGGAGCATCATGTCCACATCACCGAGCTCGGCGATCCGGGCTTCATCGGGCTGGCCTTCAACGCGGCGAGCGAAGAGGACCTCGAGCGGGTCTCGAAGGTCAACGGCGCGTCCGCTGTCGAGGACATCGACGAGCCCGGCGGCGGCAAGCGTGTCCGGCTCCGGGAGCCCAACGGCTATCAGATGGAGATCGTCTGGGGCATCGAGAACCTGGCGCCCATCGAGACCAAGCGGTTTGCGATCAACGATAGCGGCGGCCGGCTCAACCGCAAGGGTGAGCTTACCCGGCTCGCCGGCGGCGCGTCCCGGGTCAAGCGTATCGGTCATGGCGTGATGAAGACGCCGGACCTGCCCCGCTCGATCGCCTGGGTGCGCGAGACCCTGGGCCTGATCTGCTCCGATGACGTCTATGCCGGGGAGAAGGGCAACATCATCCTGTCGTTCAACCGCGTCGACCGCGGCAAGGAATATGTCGACCACCACGTCTTTCTCTATGTCGGCGGAGAACGCGCGGGGCTCAACCACATGGCCTTCGAGGTCCAGGACATCGATGACGTGGTGACCGGCCACGAATACCTCAAATCCACCGAAGCCTATGAGCATGTCTGGGGCCTCGGCCGGCACGTCCTCGGCTCCCAGGTCTATGACTACTGGAAGGATCCGTGGGGCAGGGTGCACGAGCACTGGACGGACTCCGACCGGCTGAACAGCGACACCCCGCCCAACCTTGTCGCGGCCGAGGACGCGCTCGGCTCGCAGTGGGGCGAGCCGGTGCCGCAGGCCTTCATCGAACACGAATCGCCCTGACGCGGGACCGCCGCGCCCATGAAACTCAGCTATTTCACCATGCCGCTCCACCCGCCGGAGCGGAACTATGCCCAGACGCTGAAGGAGGACCGCGAGGCGATCCTGCTGGCCGACAGGCTGGGTTTCGCCGAGGCATTCGTCGGGGAGCACGTCACCGACCGGGCCGAGACGGTGACCTCGTGCCTGATGTTCCTGGCCAGCCTCGCGCACGACACCAGGGACATCGTGCTCGGCAGCGGCACGGTGAACATGTCGCTCAACCACCCGGCGATCATCGCCGGCCAGGTGGCGATGATCGACAACCTGCTCGAAGGCCGGTTCCTGTTCGGGATCAGCCCCGGCGCGCTCAAGTCCGATGCCGAGGCGCTGGGCATCCTGAACGCGGACCGGAACGCGATGTTCCTAGAATCGATCAACCACGTGCTCGCCATCTGGTCGACCGATCCGCCCTACAGGCTGAAGGGCAAGTACTGGAACGTCACCACCGAGGAGACGCTGATCGAAGAGATCGGCCAGGGAGTGATCGTCACGCCCTACCAGAAGCCGCATCCGCCGATCGTGGTCACCGTGGTGGAGCCGTTCTCCCGGGGCGTGACCGAAGCGGCCGCGCGCGGCTGGGAACCGATCTCGGCGAACTTCCTGATGCCCGAATGGGTGGCCAGCCATTGGCCCAAATATGTCGATGGCTGCGAGCGCATGGGCCGCCCGGCCGACCCGGCCAATTGGCGTATCGCCAAGTCGATCTTCGTCGCAGGCGATGAAGCCACCGCGCAGGCCTACGCCCTGGAGGCCGAGAACAGCCCCTACCGGTTCTACTACAAGCAGCTCATGCACAAGCTGATCGCGGCCGGCCGGTCGAACCTCTTCAAGCACGACCCGTCGATGCGCGACGAGGAGGTCACGCTCGACTATGTCGTCGACCGGCTGGTGATCGCCGGGACGGTGGAGTCCGTGGTCCAGCAGATCCTCGCCTTCCGCGAGCGGACCGGCGATTTCGGAACGCTGATCTATGCCGGTCACGATTGGGTCGATCCGGCGCTGGCCAGGCGCTCGATGGAACTGATGGCCGAACAGGTCATGCCGCGGCTGAACGAGGCGCTGGCCTCCAGCCCGGCCGCGGCCGAATAGCGCGGACCGGACGAGGAGCCGGCATGACCGCGACGCCTCCGATTTCGCTCAGCCATGCCGGGTTCCATGTCTTCGACATGGCGCTGATGGTCGATTTCTTCACCTCGGTCTACGGGCTGAAGATCAGCGATCACGGCCATATCGGAGGCCGCGGCGAGGTGACGTTCCTGGCCGCCGACCCGGCCGATCACCACCAGCTCGTGCTCTACGCGGGCCGAACGGCCGACCGCCAGGTGGTCCATCACAACCACGTCTCGTTCCGGCTCGATTCGATCGACCGACTGCGCCGCATCCATAGCGCGCTCCAGGCCTATCCCGGGGTCGACCGGATCACCCCGATCACCCACGGCATGACCTGGTCGGTCTACGCCCACGATCCCGAAGGCAACCGGACCGAGGCGTTCGTCGACACGCCCTGGTATATCGACCAGCCGTTCGGCGTGCCGTTCGATATCTCGCTCGACGACGAGGCGATCCACCGCTTCACCGAGGACCTGGTCAAGGACAACCCGAGCTTCCGGCCGATGTCGGAATGGCGCCGGGCGTTCACCGCCGAGCGCGGTATGGATTAGCCCCATCACCGGATCCCGATATACCTGCCCGATGCACCCTGACGTCGTGACCGACGGGCCCGAGCCATGCCCGGTCTGCGGCATGGCGCTCGAGCCGATGGACGTCACGGTCGAGACCGGCCCCAACCCCGAACTGATCGACATGACGCGCCGCTTGTGGATCAGCGGCGCGCTCACCGTGCCGATCCTGGTGCTGGAGATGGGGGGCCATATCGGTGTCGGGGACATCGTCGCGCCCGCCGTCTCGGTCTGGATACAGCTCCTGCTGGCCACGCCGGTCATGCTGTGGGGCGGCTCCGTGTTCTTCCGGCGCGGTTGGGCCTCGGTCGTGACCGGCAACCTGAACATGTTCACCTTGATCGCCCTGGGGACCGGCGTCGCCTACGGCTACAGCGTCGTTGCTACCGCCGTGCCGCAGAACTTCCCGGCGGCGTTCGTCGGTCCCGACGGCGCGGTCCCGGTCTATTTCGAGGCGGCATCGATGATCATCGTGCTGGTGCTGCTGGGCCAGGTGCTGGAGCTCAAGGCGCGCGAGCGCACCGGGCACGCCCTGCGATCGTTGATGGATCTGGCGCCCGGGACCGCGCTGCGGGTGACCGACGGCGGGCAGGACGAGGAGATCGCGCTCGATGCGGTGCAGCCGGGCGATCGTCTGCGGGTGCGTCCGGGCGACAGAATCCCGGTCGACGGCGTGGTCCTGGAAGGCCTCGGCGCGGTCGACGAATCGATGGTCACCGGCGAGGCGATCCCGCTCGAGAAGGCTCCCGGCGCGCCCGTCATCGGCGGGACGCTGAACCGGACGGGCAGCTTCGTGATGCGCGCCCGGAGGGTCGGCGCGGACACCATGCTCGCGCGCATCGTCCAGCTCGTGGCCGAGGCGCAGCGCTCGCGCGCGCCGATCCAGCGCCTGGCCGATGTCGTTGCCGGCTATTTCGTGCCCGCGGTGATCGCGGTCGCGGTGATCGCCTTTATCGCCTGGGCGGTCCTCGGCCCGCCGCCGGCGATGGCATTCGCGCTGCTTGCCGCGGTCTCGGTGCTGATCATCGCCTGTCCCTGCGCCCTGGGCCTGGCGACGCCGATGTCGATCATGGTGGGCACCGGCCGCGGCGCCCATGCCGGCGTCCTGATCCGCGACGCCGAGGCGCTGGAGCGGCTGGGCGCGGTCGACACGCTGGTCGTCGACAAGACCGGCACGCTCACCGAAGGCAAGCCGACGGTCGTCGCGCTCGCCTGCGTCGAAGGCCTGGCCGAGGAGACCCTGCTGGAGCTTGCGGCAAGCCTTGAGCGCCACAGCGAGCATCCGCTTGCCGGTGCGATCCTCGCCGCCGCGCAAGAGCGCGGCCTGGGCCTCGAGGAGGCCGAGGGTTTCGCCTCGCAGGCCGGGAAGGGCGTCAGCGGCCGGATTGCGGGGCGGACGGTGGCGCTGGGAAACGACGCGATGCTGGCCGATCTCGGCGTCGGCGCGGGCGCGATGGGGCCGCGCGCCGAGGCCCTGAGGGACGACGGTGCGACGGTGGTGTTCGTTGTCATCGACGACGCGGTGGGCGGCGTGATCGCGGTTGCCGATCAGATCAAGCAGACCACGCCGGCGGCGCTGGAGTCGCTGCGCAGCGCGGGCGTGGCGATCATCATGCTCACCGGCGACAACGCCAGGACGGCAGGCGCGGTCGCCGCCCGGCTCGGCATCGGCGATGTCGAGGCCGAGGTGCTGCCCGCGCGCAAGGGTGAGATCGTCCGCCGCCTTCGGGCCGAAGGCAAGGTGGTGGCGATGGCGGGCGATGGAGTCAACGACGCCCCGGCGCTCGCCGCGGCCGATGTCGGCATCGCCATGGGCACCGGCACCGACATCGCGATGCAGAGCGCCGGGCTGACCCTGGTCAAAGGCGATCTGGCTGCGATCGCCCGCGCCCGGCGGCTCAGCCGCGCAACCATGGCCAATATCCGCCAGAACCTGTTCCTGGCCTTTGTCTATAACGCGCTCGGCGTGCCCATCGCCGCCGGCGTGCTCTATCCGGCCGCGGGCATCCTGCTGGACCCGATCATCGCCGCCGCGGCGATGAGCCTGAGCTCGGTCTCGGTCATCGCCAACGCCCTGCGCCTGTGGACCGCGCGGATTTAGCGCCCGTTCCATTCGGATCGACGCCGCCAAGCCGACACGGCCGCTCCCGGAAGAATGCGGTCGGCGTTCTTTTTTGCATCGACCGAGACCCGCGACCCGGGCAAGGGCGGCGTCCCCGACATCCGAGTGCGGTAAAGAAGGCCCCGATGTTCCGCGGCGGTCACACATCGTCCTTGGGTATCGCGCTCTCCGCCGCGCTGACAATCGCGTTCAGCTTTTCATTGATCTCGGGGTCTATCTCGTTTTCTGGAACGTGTTCGGCGAGTTCATAAAAGTTCTTTTTTCTCATGAGATTGGGCATCCCAAGCTTTTCAAAGTAAGCATTGAAAACAGGAGCCAGAAAATCATCGCTCGCCTTCACGTCGGCATCCCAAGGCGATCCTTTGCCCAGCGTCTCCAAGGCCTTGCTGACCTCGGCTACGGCCTCGCGCATCGCTCCCTGACGCTTATCGATCTCCGCTTGTGTAAAGAGAGGCTCCGGTGCCGCCTCCTTAGCAGATGCGGTCGCATATGCTTCAAGAGTGGCATCAGTGCATAGATAGTTCTCTATCTCCCGTCTCTTCCAGATCAGGCGGTGGAGCGGTCCTCCGTCCCGCGCATCGTCTTCGAGACGATCGAAGATGGCTACCCCTCGGAGGTCGGGGAGCGCTTCCTTGAGACCGTAATAGTGATGTTCAGCCGCGCGCGGTCGGTTTGCAACGTAGTGCACGAAGGGTCGTTCAAGGACCTGGATCGCTTTTTCGTTGCCGAGGCGCTTGGCGAAGGCACGCAATATTGCCAAATCCGTCGAACCTTCGAGATAAAGAACCCATCTGGCCTGTTCAGCTTGATAATATTGGTCAAACCCGATTTCCACGAGTGCTTTTCGCACTTGGCTTCTTTCATCCCCGATCCGATGCGGCTTGCCGACGAAGGCGATAACCAAATCTTTCTCGGCGGCTTCGTTCAAAAGCACCTCCGAATGACTTGCAGCGATGATCTGGTTGCCATGATCCGAGGCTATTTCCGTTATCAGAGCATAGATTTGACGTTGGCGAAGAATTTCGAGATGTGCGTCGGGTTCGTCCAACAAGATGACCGCACTCGGATTGGCGTACATATAGGCCAGAATCAACAAGGTCTGCTGCAAGCCTCGGCCGCTTGAAGACAGGTCGAGGGTCGAGCCGTGCTCTCGATAACCCATGGTGATCTCTCCCCGCTGTTCAACATAGCGGGGCTCGTCAAGTTCAGCGCCAAAAAGCGCCTTGATCCGTTCCACAAGAGACGCCCATTGGTCAGGGGTCTCGTTCAGGATACTGAAACAGAGGTTGCGTAGAACTTCGGCGGTGCGGCCTTCGCCGACTCGTACGTTTACGGCGCCCTGATCGAGCCGCGTTTCCGTAGCCGCAAGGCCGGACATGGGGGGAAGAAAGGCGATTTGTGTCGACCCGGCCTCATTCGGGACCGGCATCCGCTCTGGCGACTTGCCCTCGTCAAGCCGCAGAGGCCGGCAATAGAACGACTCTTCGTTGGCGTAATCGAACTCGAGACCACAGGTCCAAGCCCTGTCCTTGCTGATCCCCTCGACGATCAGGTCAATCCGCACATTCTCGGTCCGCTGGCGTTCATCGACCCTCCGTACGTCTCGCAAGTGGAGATCGCGCCAAAGCAGGGCCGCGCTCGGGTGAGGGATGGCCAGCAGATCCTTGCGGTTTACCGTAACGCCTGGGCGTCTCTCCGGCGCGCTTTTTCCGGCGCGCTTCTCGTTCCATCGTTTCAACCCGATGTCCCAAAGGGCCAGCGCTTGCATCGCTGACGTTTTCCCCGAGTTGTTTGGGCCGATGAACACGACTGGATTTCCCAGCTCGATCTCGACCTCTCCAAAGCGTTTAAAGTTACGGATGATGAGCTTAGTGAGCATCCCATATCTCCTTGAGAACACACGCCGGGACTGATACCCAAAATTCGTCGGGCTCGCGACCTCCTGGACGACCTCCCCGAACGTGCTATGCTCGGCATGCAGCGCGTCGGGTACAATATTGTGCCTGGAAAAATGGGACCGGAGTCCTTTTTTGCGCAAGTCAATGAGCCGCGCTGGCACTTTCAACGAGTCGCCGATCACCGTAAGCCCTCACGAGCGACCTGGTAAGCTGAATAGACCAGCCTGTCACATAAACACAGCTTTCGACTGAGCAGACTCACAAAATCACAAATGAAAGAACATGCGTAGCTCCAAGTGATAACGTCAAGTTTCTCCTGTCCAGCGGTGTGTCGGCATGTCCGCAACAAATATTTGCTGCGATGAGATATTCTAAGTTCAAAGCCTGGCGGGCGCGGCACCCGCGCTTCCGTCTACATTTCACGCCAACATCGACATCCCGGCTCAAACCGGTCGAGCGTTTCTTCGTCGAGATCACCCGTAAGCGAATTCGCCGCGGCCTGTTCCACGTCGTCGCCGATCCCCAAAGGGCGATCGACAAGAATCTCGAACAGCACAACGCCGACCCCAAGCGCTTCGTCTGGGCGGCGTCTGCGGAATCCATCATCGAAAAAATCAGCCAGGGGAAACGAGCGTTGGAGCCACAACATCAAGGAGAATTTGGCGTCTTGGCCCGTCGATAACCGTCGCTCCGGAAGAGATCGGAAAGCTTTCTGCGACTCGGAGTACTTCTTGTTCTTACACCATGTGCGGCATTCCAGTGCACAGAGAGCCAAGCGCTTCAGCCGCGGTGTCTTCGATCATAACGGTGCCTTTTTACCCCAATCAATATTTTGGATCTACGCGAGTCTTCCAAAATTCCACTCGTGGACAACACCATTAATCGCCTGAGGTAACCGTTCCAAGTCAATGATAATGTTGCTCAAATCCGAGAAGCTGATCCCGCCTACGCCAGCGCCTCTTCGAGCAGCTTGCGGACCTGCCGGTTGACGTCGGCGGTGTGGTGGCGGGCGGTCTTGCCGGTCGGGGCGAGCGGTTCTTCGTAGAAGAAATCCGGGAGCTCGTCGTCCTCCTCGGTGAAGCCGGCAAGGCGGTTGAACTCCCATTCGTTGCGCAGCGTCTCGTAGCCGAGGCGGTGGTAGAAGGAGGGGACGAGGTCGGTCGCGTGAGCCTCGTTCAAGGCGTTGACCATGAAGTCGATGTTCTCGTTGGTGACCGAGCGGCCGAAGACGCACAACCCCAGAGAGTCGGCGGTCGCGCAAAGCGCCTGGACGCCGAAGCTTGCCGCGGTCAGCTCCTCGGTGGTCTTGCCGTCACAGGCGTAGGTCGGCAAGTTCCCCGTGGTGTGGTCCGCGCCCTGGGCGGTTACCATCATCGAGATTCCCGTCACCTCGATCACGCGGGGATCGTAAGCGCTGATGCCCTGCTTCTTGACGACCGGCACGCGGGCGACGTTGTAATGGGCGCCGACCCGGGCGGTGCCCTGGGCGAGGATCTTGCCGCGCTCGGTGCCGTCGCGGATGTCCTGCAGGGCATCGGCCATGAAGACGGGATCGCCGAAAGCGCCTTCGCCGGCTTCCATCAGAACGCCCAAGGTGGCGCCGATCTCGATCGAATCCACGCCCAAATCGTTGGCGATGTGATTGAGCCGGGCCACGTCGTCGGGGTCCTCCAGTCCGCAATTGGTGCCCATCAAGCCGAGCGTCTCGTATTCCAGCGGCGAGACGATCTCCTCACCGTCGGCGCCGACGTAGATGTTGGAGCAGCGGATCATGCAGCCCGGCATGCAGGCATGGGTCGGCTCGCCGCCGCGCGCGAGATTGCGCTCGCGGATATGCTCGCCGCCGAGCTTGAAGACGGCCTTGGCGGTATCGATCTGGCGGCCGGCGGAGAAGTTGTTGACCGGCATGCCGCCGATCTGGTTGGTGATGTCGCCGACCATGGCGGTGCCGAGGTCGCGCAGCGTGTTGATGGCCGCATCGACGTCGAGCATCTTGTTGTATTCGCGCACCTTGCCCATCAGCGCCTTGCGGTCGTGGAAGGTCGGCATCCTGTCCCGGTCGACGACGATCGCCTTGACCTTCTTGGAGCCCATCACCGCGCCGACCCCGCCGCGGGCGGCGATCCTGACCGGGCGGCCTTCCGGGTCGGTGAACGAGATCCCGGCCACCAGCCCCTGATATTCGCCGACCGGACCGATCAGCCCGACGCTGACCTTGTTGCCGTATTTCTGGTGCAGCAGGGCCGCAGCCTCGATGTTGCCCTTGCCCATATAGGGGCTTGCGTCCTCGAAGGTGATCTCGCCTTCCTTGGGGATACGAATGACCACCCAGTCGTCCGAAGCGCCGTAGAGCGTAAAGCCGGCGATCTCGAGCTGGCCGAGCGCGAAGGCGAAGGTCCCGCCGGAATTCGCCTCCTTGATGCCGCCGGTCAGCGGGCTCTTGCAGCCGATCGACAGTCGGTTGGCGTTGGAGAAGTTCGAGCCGGCGAACGGTCCGGCCGAGAAGATCAAGATGTTGTCCGGCCCCAGCGGATCGACCGTCGCAACGCCGCGCTCCAGCAGGGTCTTGGAGATCAGGTAGCGGCCGGCGCGGACCACCGCCTCGCCGTCAAGCGCCTCGGTCTCGATCGAGCGGTCGTTGAGATTGACGTGGAGATATCTGCGCATCGCAACTGCACCTCGCGGCCGGAGATCAATCGTGCGCCATTGTGCGATTTTTTGCCCGGCCCGCCAAGCCTCGGGATCAGGCGGACCGCGGCGGCGGCGCCTGGACGGTCGGTGCGGCCGCCGCCAGCAGGGCCGCGCGGTCGGCGCCGGGCGGTGGGTAGATGCGGCGGCGGTTGATGGTCTCTTTGGTCTTCTTGGCCGCCGCACCCGAAGCCGCCACCCGACGATCCCAGCCCTCGGTGTAGACCGCCCCCCACGGACCGAGATCGAGGCAGGTGACGTAGTCGGGGATGGCGAGGTCCAGCAGGTCGTGGCCGGCAAGCTCGGCGACGACGTTGTGGCCGGCGAAGCGGCCCATCGGCCGGCCGTGCTGACAGGACATCACCGAGGCACGGCCCGGCGCGATCTCGGCCACCGCGATATCACCGGCGGCATAGACGCCGTCCGCCCCGTCCACCCGCACGGTAGGCGCGACGGCGAGCCGGCCGAGCGGGTCGAGCGGCAGGCCGAGCGCCCCGGCCAGCGGCGCGGCGCGCATGCCGGCCGTCCATACCACCGTCGCTGCGGCAATGGTCGCGCCGGAGGCAAGGCGGACGCCGCGGCGGTCGATGCCGGCGACGGTGATCCCGGTGCGGGTCTCGATCCCCAGCGCATCGAGGGCGGTTGCGATCACCGCCCCGGCTTCGTCGCCCATGTCGGAGCCGATGTGAGCATCGCGGTCGGCGAGGATCACCCGGGGGGCCGCGATGCCGGCGGCACGCATCTTGTCCGGCAGCTCGCAGGCCGCCTCGATCCCGGTGAGCCCCGCCCCGATCACCACCGCGGTGTCGCGGGCCGGATGATCGCCAAGGCCCGCGACATGGGCATTGAGCGCCGCGCCGCCGTCATAGGTATCGACGTCATGGGCCGCCGCGGCGCAGGCCGGCCGGGGAAGCGCGCTGCCGGCGGCAAGGACGAGGCCGTCATAGGCAAGCGTCTGCCGGCCGGCCGCGCCATCGACCACCACGCGGCGGGCGGGCGCATCGAGATCCTCGACGGTGCCGCGGACGAGGCCGATCCCGGCGGTCTCCAGCACCGCAGCCAAGCCGACGCGGATCCCGCTCAGGTCGGGCTCATAGGCGCGCACGCGGATGACATGCCAGGGGTCCGGGTTGACCAGGCGGATCGGCATCGCGCCGGGATCGATGCCCAGCAGCGCGCGCTTGCGCGCGGCGCCGACCGCGGCCCAGAGGCCCGCGAACCCGCCGCCGACGACCAGGATTCCCGTCATGTCACGCTCCCGTCCTGCGGCGCGCGGCCTTCGCTGTACACCGTTGCGCGAACCGGCCGCGGCCTGCCCCGGCCGTCAATCGGGACCGGCGAGCCAGCGCGCCTTGAGCGCCTCGCGGAGGATCTTGCCGCGGTCCGAGCGCGGCAACGCCTCGATCAGGTGCACCGTCTTGGGCACCTTGAAGTCCGGCAAGGTGTGCGCGCAGTGGGCGATGACGTCTTCGGGCCGAACGGTCTCGCCGCCGTGGGCGACCACGAAGGCCGCGATCTCCTCGCCGTAGATCGGATCGGGGATGCCGACGGCGGCACCCTCGGCGAGCTTCGGATGGCTCATCAGGACGGCGTCGATCTCCAGCGGTGCGATGTTCACCCCGCCGCGGATGATCAGGTCCTTCGTCCGCCCGGTGACGGTAACGAACCCCTCGGCATCGAACACGCCGAGGTCGCCGGTCCGCATCCAGTCGGTGAGCCGGTGCGGCCGCAGGTCCTGGTACGTCCCGTCCGGTGCGAAGGTGCCGACGGCGGTCTGGCGGCCGCGGATCGCGACCTCGCCCTGCGTGCCGGGCGGGCAGGGGCGGCCGCCGGCATCGAGGATCGCGAACGCCATGTGCCTGGCCGGCCGGCCGACCGTGCCGACCCGGCGGTCGTCGGCGCGGTTGCCGCACAGCCAGCCGCCTTCGGAAGCACCGTAGAACTGGAGCAGACGGATGCCGTAGATGTCCTCGAACCGGCGCCACCGGTCGGTCGCCAACGGCGCGGAGCTCGAGGTCATCAAGCGCAGACTGTTCAACCCGCCGGGGCGGATTTCGACCGGCCGGTCGAGCAGCATGTTGACCACCGTCGGCACCCCGACGGCAACGGTGATCGCGTGCTCCTCGATCCAGTCGAAAAACCGTCCGTGCGAGAACCTGCCGGCCATGTAGAGGCCGAGCCCGGTCTGGATCAGCGGCATCAGCGCCAGGATCTGCGGCGACAGCCAACTGAAGGTGCGGTATTCGAGCAGCCGGTCGTTCTCGCCCAGCCCGGTCAAGTCGATGCTCGACAGCCCGCACAGCCACAACCCCATGTGGTCCCATTCGACGCATTTGGGCCGGTCGGTGGTGCCCGAGGTCGAGAAGATGCAGGCCACGTCGTTCGGGCCGTTGGTGCCGCTTACCGGCCGGCCCGGCGCGCCGGACCGGATGGCCGAGAAAAACTCGTCCTCGCCATCCGGCCAGTCCGCGAACCGCAGCGCCGGCAGGTCGAGCTCGTCGAGGATCGCCGCGCCGTCGAGCGCCTCGTGCCACAGCACAAGCTTTGGGGCGATATAGCCCAGGATGGCGCGCAGGTGCGTGATGCCCATCTCGACATGGAACGGGCAGGCGATCGCGCCGATCCGCCAGACGGCGAGGAAGATGAGCAGCTTCTCCAGCCGCTCCGCGCTCAATAGCACGACGCGGTCGCCGCGCCTCAGTCCGCGGGCTTCGAGGTGGGCCGCGATCCGATCGACGGACTCGGCCAGTGTCCGGAAATCGATATGCCGGCCGCTGTCGAGCTCGAAGATCGCGGTCTTGCCGCCGCGGGCGGCGGCATGCTCGGCGAGCAACGCGGCCAGCGGCTGGAAAGGGATGGCAAGCTCGGTCGTCACGGTCCCCGCCCGGATTTCGTCAGGGTCGCATTATCGGCTATGCTCGGCCCCTGTCGAGCCGGGCTCGGCAAGGGGAGCCGGTGAAATTCATGCGCCGCCGCCGCCGGCGCGTCGCGGCGCCCGGCCGGCCGTCTTCGAGGGTTCGTGCTGCCGCCCGGCGGTTTTGAATGAAGGAGAGCCGATGAGCGCGCTGGACGGGATTCGCATCCTCGAGCTGACGACGATGATCACCGGCCCGCTCGGCGGCCAGATGCTGGGCGATCTGGGCGCGGACATCATCAAAATCGAGAACCCCAACGGCGGGGACATGTTCCGTGCCTGGCGCGGCGGCAGCTATGCCGCCCACTTCCTGGCCTACAACCGGAACAAGCGCAGCCTCACCCTCAACCTGCGTTCCGATGAGGGCAAGGCGATCCTGCTGCGGCTGGTCGAGATCGCCGACGTGCTGATGGAGAATTTCCGGCCCGGCGTGATGGAGCGGCTCGGGCTCGGGCTGGATGCGCTGCGCGCGCGCAACCCGAAGCTGATCTATTGCTCGATCACCGGCTTCGGCGAGGACGGGCCCTATCGCGATCGGCCGGCCTACGACGCGGTCGCCCAGTCGCTCGGCGGGGTGACCTCTCTGTTCATCGATCCGGAGGACCCGCAGATCACCGGGCCGACGATCTCCGACAACATGACCGGCATCAACGCCTGCTACGGCATCCTGGGCGCCCTGTTCGAGCGCGAGCGCACCGGGATCGCACGCCGAATCGACATCAACATGCTGGAGTCCTCGATCACCTTCATGCCCGATCCGTGGTCCAACATGCTGCAGGGCCGCTTTCCGCAGGGGCCGCTCGCCCGCGTGAAGGCCTCCCAGTCCTATTCGCTGCGCTGCGGCGACGGCAAGCTGCTGGCCCTGCACCTGTCCTCGCCCCAGAAATTCTGGCAGGGCGTCCAGAACGCCCTGGAGCGGCCGGATTTGGGGCAAGACCCCCGGTTCACCGAGCGCGAATCCCGGATCGAGCACTATCTGGAGCTCAAGGCGGAGTTCCAGAAAACGATCGGGAGCAAACCCCGCGATCACTGGATGACGCGGCTGGAGGAAGAGGACGTCCCGTTCGCGCCGATCCTCACCCTGCCCGAGGTGATGGAAGACCCGCAGGTCAAGCACCTGGAGACCTTCTTCACCACCGCGCACCCCGAAGAGGGCGAGATGACGCTGCTGCGCCGGCCGGTCCGCTATGACGGCTCGCGCGATGACCAGCCGACCAAGGCACCGCCGCGGCTGGGCGAGAATACCGGCGAGATCCTGGCCGAACTCGGCTACGACGCCGCCGCCATCGACCGGCTCAGGCGCGAAGAGATCGTCTGAACGACCCGTTCAAAAAGCGTTGCCTGATTTCGGTGCGTGGTGATTCTCTGCTTGCGTCTGAAAATTCAGCGACGCACAACGTCTGGACTGACATCACGCAACGCTTTTTGAGCCGACACTGAATTCCTCGGTCGCGGCCCGCCGGCAGAACTTCCCCAGCGTCTGCCATGTCTGCGCGGCCGTCGACGCGTGAGGAGGCTTTCGAGCGCGCGGCACCGGACCGATTGCACAAGATCTCACGGATATCCGCCTGTCGCGGTCACGGCGCGAAGCGCCGACAACCCCGAACGAGATATAGGATATTTGACAGACCTTTAAGGAGAACGCACAGTTCGATGAGGAGGACAACAATCATGACCGATTTCCATCGAAGGGACTTCCTGGCGGGTGCGGCCGCTTTGAGTGCGTCGCTGCCGACATCGATCCTTTGGTCCGCAGAAGCCAGGGCCGCCATCGGCGACACGCTGACCATCGCCTATAACCTGCCGGTCCCGTCATGGGATCCGACGACGGGAACCTCCGCTGTCAATCCCGCGCTGGCCTCGATCTACAAGTCGGTCTTTGATCAATATGTCGATCAGGCGCCCGATCTCAAACAGATCCCCGGCGCGTTGACCGAATGGTCGTTCAACGCGGGTAATACCGGCATCCGTCTCAGACTCGGCAAGAACCGCCGCTGGGCTGACGGCAGGACGATGACGGCTGAAGACATCGTCTGGAATCTCAAGCGTCTCGGCGACCCCAAGACCGGGAATCCGATCCAGTTCATCTGGGGCAGTCTCAAAAACTTCAAGATCGACGGCGATATCATCACCGCCGACCTGGAACCCTACCGGGCAACGATCCTGTCCTGGATGAGTTTCCTCGGCGCCTATCTCATTCCGCCGCACTACTACGAGAAGGTCGGCAAAGCCGGTTTCGAGAAGGCACCGATGGGCTCAGGCCCCTATCAGCTCGAAAGATATTCTCGCGGCTCCTTTGCGCGGCTTAAGAGAAATCCCAATTACTGGGGACCGCTTCCGGCATTCGAAACCGTGGTGTTCAAGTTTGTCACCGATGTGTCGAGCCGGGTATCGGAGGTCGAAAGCGGTTCGTCCGATCTTACGCTCGATCTCCCGTACGAGGAGTTCGAGAGGCTTCGCCGGAAAACCGGCCTTGCCGGGGTTGCCCATCCGGTGAGCGACATAGCGATGATCTTCATCAACGATATCGGACCGATGGTCGATGCCAACGTGCGCCGAGCGGCGGTGCATGCGATCGACAAACGCGCCATCGTCGACCGGCTCATGGGCGGATACGCCACGCCGATCGATACGCTGCTGGCGCCGCAATATGTCGGTTACAACCCCGCTATCAAAACGCCCTACGATCCGGACCTCGCGAAGAAGCTGCTGGCCGACAGCGGCTATTCCCGTGAAAAGCCCGTCACGTTCAAGATTCAGACGACCAGGGGCTACAAACCAAAAGACTACGAGACCGTTCAGGCGATCGTGGGCATGTGGCGGCGTGTCGGCATCCAGGCCGAGATCGAGGTGTATGAAATCGCCAAGCACTTCCAACTCCGCGCTCAGGACAAGCTGGCGCCGGCGGCCTATTACAGTTGGGGCAATTCGTCCGCCGATCCGGAAAACTCCACCGGTCATGCCATGTTCGGGCCGAGTCCGCACTCGGTCTGGGACGGCAAGGAACTGAGTGCCGAGCTCCTCAAACTGTTTCAGGAACGCAACTACGACAAGCGGATCAAGGGTTATGACGAGGCAAACGGTTACATCGCGGAAAACGCTCTGGTGTTGCCGCTCTGGCAATTTCATCAACCGGTGATTCACAAGGCGGCGCTGAATTTCACACCGCATATCGCGAACTTCGTGTTGCCGGCACAGATGGGGCAAAAGTGAGCCCGCGAAGATGACGAGCCTGAAATAGAGTCCTCTTTCCCGCGCCCGGCGGAGTCCGTCGGGCGCGGGAATCGGCAATGTCGGCAAGCTATGTACTGAAACGCTTGTGGCTCGCGGCGCCGACGCTGATCGGCGTCGCCGTCATCGTCTTTGTGCTCTTGCGGGTCGTGCCGGGTGATCCGGTATCGATGATGATCGGCCCCGAAGCAACGATGGCCGACGTCGAACGTCTGCGGGCCTTCTACGGCCTCGACAAGTCTATCTTCGAACAGTTTCTGGTCTATCTCGGGAATATCGCGGTCGGCGATTTCGGGGTCTCGATCAGCTTCAAACAAGACGTGACGGACCTGATCCTGGCACATTTGCCGCCGACTCTCGAACTCGTGGCTTTCGCAATCGTTTTCGGTGTCGGGCTGGGTGTCGCACTAGGCTGTGCCGCGGTCTACTGGCGCGGACGATGGCCCGAGGTGCTGGTCGACGGCGTGAACGGGATAGCAATCGCGATTCCCGATTTTTTGTGGGCTTTGCTGCTGATCCTGTTTTTTGGCGTTCTGATTCCCGTTCTGCCGATTTCCGGCCGGCTCGACCCCACCTTGTCACTCGATTTCGCCACCGGTTTCTTTTTGATCGAAAGCGTCGTTCGCGGCGATCTCGGTGCCGTCGGGACGCTGTTGAGGCATTTGCTGCTGCCGGCCCTCGCGCTCGGCTTGCCGCTGACGGCGGCAATCGCGCGCGTTCTCAAGACTTCGCTGCTCGAAGCGATGGTTCAGGATTACATCCTGCTCGCGCAGGTCAAGGGATTCAGCCGGGCCCGGATCCTGCTGCGCCACGCGCTTCCCAACGCGCTGATTCCGACCGTAACCTTGAGCGGGGTGCAGTTCATGTTCCTGGTGGGCGGCACGGTGCTGATCGAGTTGATTTTCGCCTACCCCGGAATCGGCAACATGGCCGTAAGCGCCGTTATCAACCGCGATTTGCCGCTGATTCAGGGAATCACGCTCGCCTTCGCGGTTTTGTTCGTTCTGCTCAACCTGCTGATCGACCTTACCTACACGCTGCTCAATCCCCGGGTGCGGCATGAATAGGCTGAACGCACGCTTGGCATTCGGTCTGGCGGTCGTGGCTGCTCTGGTTTTCTGTGCGCTGTTCGCCTCCGTACTATCTCCCAGGGACCCGCTGGACCAGGAACTGATGGCACAATATCTGCCGCCGCTATGGTCCGATGCCGCGGACACGGATTATCTTCTGGGGACGGATTCTCTTGGTCGGGACGTGTTTTCCCGACTGATCTACGGTACGCGGCCGGCGGTGATCGTCGCCGCGCTCGGCGCGTTCTTCGCCGCCTTGATCGGTATTTCGCTAGGCTTGTTTTCCGGGTTTTACGGGGGTTGGGCGGATGCGCTGATCTCGAGAACGGTGGAAATCTTCATGTCGTTTCCACCGGTTCTGCTGGCGATCGTCCTCGTCGCCGTGATCGGCTCCGGGCTTCATGCCGTCGTCATCGCCATTATCGTCATCGACTGGACGCGTTTTTGCCGCGTCGTTCGGGCCGAGGTGCTGGTGCTGCGCGAACAGGATTTCGTGGCTTCCGCGGTCGTCGTCGGCAAAAGCCGGCGACGGATTCTGTTCGGCGAGGTGCTGCCCAACGTTGCACCGTTGATGCTGATTCTCTTTGCGCTCGAAATGGGAATTGCGATCGTTGTCGAAGCCATTCTGAGTTTTGTCGGTTTTTCGTCGTCGAATATCGCGACATGGGGCGGCATGATCGCCGAAGGTCGGGAATACCTGCACCAGGCCTGGTGGGTGATGACGTTTCCCATCGGCTGCATCATTGTCTCGGTCCTCGGCCTCAACTGTCTGGGCGACGGATTGCGCCAGGCATTCGATCCGGTGATGCGGAATTGAGTGCGGCCCCGGTCCTGTCTATCGAAAACCTCCACCTTGAGATCGTCGGGCGCGGCACCCGCACGCCCATTCTGCGCGGCGTGAACCTTCGGATAGAGCAAGGCCGTGTCCATGGTCTGGTCGGTGAGTCGGGTGCCGGAAAGACCATGGTGGGCAAGGCCGTGCTAGGCATTCTGCCGCCGTCGGCGGTGATAACGGAAGGCGAGGCACGGTTTTTCGACCGCCCGCTCATCGGCCGTGATGCGGTGTCACGCAAGGGGTTGCTGGGCCGCGAGATATCAATGGTCCTGCAGAATCCGACAACCGCGCTGAATCCCGTACTCCGCATCCAGACGCAGATCGTTGACGTATTGCGGCGGCACCTCGGTCTGTCTCGAAGCGGCGCCAGGGTGCGGGCGCTGGATCTCCTGGACGCCGTTCATATCCGCGAGCCGGCCCGGGTGCTGCGGCAGTATCCGCACGAACTTTCCGGTGGGATGCGGCAGCGCGTCATCATCGCGATCGCTTTTTCTTGCGATCCCGAACTCGTCATTGCGGACGAACCGACGACCGCTCTCGATGTAACCGTGCAAAAGCAGATCTTGCGGCTCATCAAGGAACAACAATCGCGTACCGGCGCGGCGATCCTGTTCATCACGCACGACCTCGGCGTTGTCGCCAAGATCTGTGACGAGGTGAGCGTGATCTATGCCGGTCGGGTTCTGGAAACCGCGCCTGTGACCGATGTGTTCGAAACGCCTCGCCACGACTACACGCGGGCACTGTTCGGCGCGACGCCGCGCCATGACCGTCCGGATGCCGGCCTCCGCCCGGTGCCCGACGAGCTCACCGCTCGATTGTGGCAGGAGGCGTATGACTACGATGCGACGCGGCGCCATGCTTGAGGCGCGCGGAATCGCGGTCACGTTTCCCGACCGAAGCCGCAAGACGCTCACCAGGCCGGCGCCGCACCGGCGGGTCCTGTCCGGCGTCGACCTCGAAATCGCGGCCGGCGAAGCGGTGGGCGTGGTCGGTGAATCCGGTTGCGGCAAGACCACGCTCGGCCGCACCCTCCTTCGTCTTTACGAACCGGCGGAAGGGACGATTTTCTTTCGCGGGCAGGACATCACCCACCTGCCCGAAAACGAACTGCGTCCGCTGAGACGACACATGCAGATGATTTTCCAGGACCCGCAATCATCGCTCAATCCGCGGCACCGGATCGCCCGCATCCTGATGGAACCGTTGCTCACCTTTGGTCTGGCCGCCTCAAGGAAGCAGGCGTACGGGCAAGTGGGTCCGCTTTTGGAGCGCGTCGGCCTGCCGGCCGCCTATGGCGCACGCTACCCCCATCAGCTTTCCGGCGGGCAGCGTCAACGGGTGGGCATTGCACGGGCGATCTCGATGAACCCGCAATTCGTCGTCGCCGACGAGATCGTCTCCGGGCTCGACGTCTCGATCCAGGCGCAAATTCTTGATCTGCTGCGCAACCTGCGTGAGGAAATGGGGCTCGCGCTCCTGTTCATCAGCCACGATCTGTCGGTCGTTAGGGCGGTCTGTGCCCGCGTCCTGGTGATGCTGGACGGCAAGGTGGTGGAAGAGGGTGCGTGCACGGATATTTTTGCGAGTCCGCGGCATGCATATACCCGCGAATTGCTGGCTGCTATCCCGCTGCCGCGGGTGGAGCCCGGCTGGCTGGACTCGAACGGGCCGTAACCAAACGCGCCGGACTCAGCCCGCCGTCTCGGCCACCCCGCAAATCTCCAGAGCGGTCAGTGCGAAGACCTTGGCGGTGACGACAAGGTCGTCGATCGCGATCGGGCGCGTGGCGCCCGCTTCCCCCCTGCCGCCGTCGGAGATTTTGGTCGGCGGGCCGTAGCCGATGGCCGGGATGCCGCCCTCGTTGAAGGCGTTTGCGTCGCGCCACATGCCCATGGTCTCGGTGCCGGCAAACGCGAGCGCATCGCCGGTCACCGTCTCGTGGGCGGCCTTGAGCGCCTCGATCAGCTTCTCGGCGCCGTCGGCGACATAGCCGCGCTTGTAGTCATAGGCCGAAACCGCGCATGCCACGCCGCTGCGCGCGACTGCCTGTCGGACCGAATGGATGACCTCGGCCGGCCGCGCGTCGGGCACCAGGCGGATGTCGAAATAGATGAAGCAGTGATCACGCGGGTTGGTCCAGGCGAGCCCGGCCGGCCGGATCTCGTGCACCTGGGCCCTGGGTGCGAGCGTCCCGCCCCAGAACGCGAACCGCCCGGCGGTCTCGAAGTCGCGCGCCCAGCCCTCCAGCGCGCTCAGCACCGGCGCGGCCCTCTCGAACGGGTTGGGGCTGTCGCCGGGCGCCGGTCCGCGGCGCAGCCCCGGGGTGTAGGCCACGTTGCCCTCGATCGCGATGCGCAGACGCAGATAGCCGGCCTGGGCCACGGTCATGGTGAAGTCCGAGACCTCGCCGACCAAAGCGTAGTCGGCGACCACGCCGTGCTCGACCAGCCAGCGCGCGCCGTGCCCCTCGCGGATCTGGCTCGACGACGGCCCGATGCCGGACCACGAAGCGAAGTCCTCGATGGCGGCCGGCGGTGCCATGGTCTCCTGGGCGACGCCGGTGACGTAGAGGTCTTCCTTCAGCCGCACCCCGGCATTCTTGATCGCCCGGACGGCGATCATCTCGGCCGCAAGCTGCGCCTTGTCGTTGGCGAGCCCGCGGCCGTGCAGCATGCCTTCGGCCTCGAAGGCGCCGCGGATCCGGCGCACCGCCTCGGGGCCGCCGTCAGGGACGCCGCCCTGGGTGTCCATGTGGGCGTTGAAGATCAGCGAGCGCCCGCCGCCCGCGCGGTCGCCGGTGCCGCGCAGCAGGCCCACCAGATTGACGCTGTCCGCCCCCAGCCATTGCAGGTGGCCCTCGATGCCGGCCTCCTGCAGCCAGGCCAGCGCCGCTTCGCCCACCGCGCGCTCTTCGCCCGGGTAGTCGCGCAGGTTGCCGAGGCTCAGACAGAGCGCGACCAGGTCGTTGCGGTCGTCGTCTATCGCATTCAGCACCTGGTCCATGCTCGCCTCCCTACCCGCCGGGGACCGCCACACCCACCGCCTGCCCGCCGGTCGGCCGGCGGGTGCGCCACAAGACCATCAGGATGATCGATGCGTTCAGCACGTTCCAGGCGATTCCGTTGAGAAAGGCCGCGTGATAGGAGCCGGTGACGTCGTAGATCCACCCGGTCAGCCAGCCGCCGAACGCCATCCCCGCGATGGTCGCCATGTAGATGACGCCGACCCGCCGGCCGGCCTCCCTGGCCGGAAGGTATTCGCGCACGATGATCACGTAGCACGGCACGATCCCGCCCTGGGCAAGGCCGAACAGCATCGCGATGACGTAGAGCGAGACCAGACCGTCAAAGGGCAGGAAGAGGATCAGCGCCAGGCCCTGGCCCATCGAGCCGATCAGCATGGTGCGCACCCCGCCGATGTGATCGGCCAGATAGCCCGAGGCCAGCCGACTGATTATCCCCACGCCCAGCATGAGCGAGAGGATCTCCGCCCCGCGCGCGACACCGTGGCCGAGGTCGGCGCAATAGGCGACGATATGGACCTGCGGCATCGACATCGCCACGCAGCACGCAAGGCCGGCGATGACCAGCAGGACCTGCAGCGCGCGCGGCGACAGATCGATTTGCCGGGCCGGCCTGCCGCCGGCGCTTTCCGCGCCTTGGAGCGTATGCACCGGCCGTCGCCGCAGCGTCAGCGCAAGCGGCACCATGGCGGCGAGGCAGAACAGCCCCATCACGACATAGGCGGTCCGCCAGCCGTCGGATTCCACCACCGCCTGCAGGATGGGCGGGGCGATGGTTCCGGCGATGTAGTTGCCGCAGGCCACCGCTGCGACCGCGATGCCCCGCCGCCGCCGGAACCAGTGGGAGATGTCGGCGATCAGCGGGCCGAAGGTCGAAGCGGTGCCGATGCCGATCAGCGCGCCGTGGATGAGCGCGAACGCCCAGATGGAGGAGGTCATCGCGGTGCCGATGAAACCGCAGCACAGCGACAGGGCGGCCGCGATCACCGGCCGGGTGATGCCCCAGCGGTCGGTGAAGCGGCCGAAAACGGCATTGCCCAGCGCGAACCCCGCCATCGTCAGGGTGAAGGGCAGCGAGGCGCTGCTGCGGTCGATGTCGAACTCGGCCTGGATCGTCGGCAGCACCACGACATAGGACCACAGGCCCAGGCTACCGATCGATGCGAGGATCACCGACAGGCCCAGGCGGCCCCAGGCGTATGCGCCGTCGACGGCGTCCGCCGTCTCGCCGTCGGGCAAACGCTGCGGTGTCACGTCGTCATCCTTCGGAGTGCGCTGCCGAGGCTACCATCGACCGGCGGGCGGTCAAATCCGCGCCCGGCCGGACCGGCCGTCCGGAACCGCCGTATCAGGTTGTGGGCACCGAAACCCGCTCGCGCGGTCGGCAGGATCCTCGATCGGGGCGCCGGCGGAGACGGTTCAGTCCTCGACGTAGGCGATGTTGTTTGCGAATTCGACCAGCGACGGGGTGATCGGGTTGGATTTCTCCTCCAGCACGTGGGCGACCAGCCCGGCGGCGCGGCCGACGACCGAACATGCGCGCATCACCTCGACCGGGAAGTCGATCTCGGAAAGGATCGCGCCGAGCGCGCCGGTCACGTTCAGCGTCAGATGGCGTCCCGCGGCCTTGTCGACCTCCTCGCCAAGGATCTTGACCAGCGCGATATACTCCCCCTTGGCGCCGTTCTTCATCGCGACATCGAACAGCCGCGCCGCGCGCGGGTCGTCGGGCTTGTAATAGGGGTGACCGAACCCCGGAACGAAGCGCTTCTGGGCGCGGAATTCGGCGACCTTGGCGGCGAGCCACGCCCGGTCGTCGCCGCCGGCGGCCTTGCAGTCCTGGAGGATCTGGCCGCATCCGGCCATGGTGCCGGCGAACTTGTTGCCCACCATCAGGATGCCGGCGGCCACCGGCACCTGGATGTCCGTCGGCACCGCGTCCTCGACGACGCGCGAGACCAGCGCCATCGGGGTGATGCCGTGGTCCATCAGGATGATCAGGCAGGCATCGAAGATCCTGACCTGGCCCGCGCTCGGCTCGCGTCCGGTGACGATCAGGTAGAACGCCTCGGAGAAACTCTTCTCGCCGATGATCTCTTCGAGGACATCCTTGCCTCGCATCCGAAACCGGGCGGTGTCCGAGGTGGGCGATCCGATGCGGGTGCTGGGGGCTGTCATGGCTGGCGCTCCGTTGGTTGGCGTGGCAGGCAAGAGTATCGAGGCGGCCTCGCCGGGTGCAAGCCGGCGCGGAGGACCCGTTAGATATCGAACTTGTCCTGTGTGCCGGGGCTTGCTTAAATGAGCCTCCGCCGTCCGGGCGCGCCCGGGTCAATCGGCTGGTTCAACGAACAAGGGGGAGCGTCAAGATGAAACGACTCTGGAAACCGTTGCTCGCCGGTATCGCGCTTGCTGTCGCCGCAACCGGCGCGGTCGAGGCGGCGAGCCTCAAGCTGCTGACGAGCTGGAACAAGAACAACTGGCCGTCCTATGCCGTGCTCGAGCAATATCTCAACAACGTCAAGGCGATCGGCGGCGATACGGTCAAGATCTCCATTTCGGGCCCCGAAGTGGTGCCGCCGTTCGAGCAGCTCCAGCCGGTCGCCTCGGGCGTGTTCGACATGCTCTACACCCACGGCGTCTATCACGCCGGCTCCAAGGGCATCGCGCTGGTTGTCGATGCGATCGAGATGGATCCGCTCAAGCGGCGCGCTTCGGGCGTCTGGGACTTCGTCGACAAGTACTACCAGAAGCACAACAATCTGAAGCTGGTCGCGCTGATCACTCAGAGCTTCTCCGGCTACCACATGTTCCTCAAGGAGCCGCTGAGCGCGGACGGCGACGTCAAGGGCCGCAAGATCCGCGGGACATCGAGCTATCACGGCGTGATTCGGGCGCTCGGCGGTTCGCCGGTCGTCCTGCCGCCGGCGCAGATCTATACCGCGCTGGAGAAGGGCGTCGTCGACGGCGCCTGCTGGCCGGCTGCCGGCATGCTGTCGATGAAGCATTACGAGGTTGCCAAATACCGCGTTCGGCCGACCTTCGGGAACTCGAACGAGCCGATCCTGATCAACCTCGATTCCTGGAACAAGCTCAACGCCGAGGAAAAGGCGGTGCTGCTGGACGCCGGTCGCCGGACCGAGCTCGAGATGCCCTGGGTCGGCGGCGAGATCCTGGCCGATGAGACCCGCGCGCTCGACAAGTTCGGCGTCAAGACTCTGCACCTGCCCCCGGACAAGGCGGCCGTGGTCAAGACCGCCTGGAGCAAGAGCCTGTGGGAGCTGGCACGCAAGTGCTGCGCCGACGGCGCCGATGAGCTCTACGCGATCGCCAAGAAGGCCAATCTGACCGACTGACCGCGCGTTTCGCGGAGCGGCGGCGATGACGCTATGCCGGGGCAGGGCCGATGGGTGAAGCGCTGAGCGCGCTCGCGCGCGTCCATGACGGTCTCACCAGGATCGGATTCCACCTGTCCAAGCTCTGTCTCGGCATCATCGTCTTCGCCTATTGCTACGAGGTCTTCGCGCGCTACTTCTTCGGCGCGCCGACCTGGTGGTCGTCCGAGGCGGTGCAGTATTCGCTGTGCATCGGCTGCTTTCTGATGATGCCCTGCGTCACCAAGGAGAAGGGCCACGTCGCGGTCACCGTGCTCCTCGAGATGCTCGACGCCCGCAAGGCCAGGACCTTCTACTGGTTCATCTACCTGGTGGCATTTCTCGCCTGCGTCGCCGCGACCTGGATCAGCGTTGACGAGAACATCCGTCAGATCGTCAAGGACGTCCATCTGATGAAGGTCAAGCCGATCCCGAAGATCTACATCTCGGCCTGGATCACCTACGGCTTCGCCAGCTCGGCGCTCTACTTCCTGCGCATGCTCGATCCGCGCTCGCTCGGCGCGGAAAAGCCGGCCACCGGCGGGCACGGCTGAACCATGGAATGGTGGGCGATCCTTGCGGGCGGGCTGGCGCTGCTGCTGGCGGCGTTCCTGACCGGCGCGCCGATCTTCATCGCCTTCCTGGTGATCAATATCACCGGCGTGCTGATCGTGCTCGGCCAGCCGGGATTCGGCATGGTCGCCAACTCGATCTTCGAGACCACCAACGTCGCGGCGATGTCCGCGGTGCCGCTGTTCATCCTGATGGGCGAGCTGCTGTTCCGCTCGGGCTCGATCGACATCCTGTTCGACAGCGTCGACAAGCTGGTCGGCAAGGTGCGCGGCCGCCAATACGTCTTGTGCATCGTGCTGTCGACGATTTTCGGGGCACTGTCCGGCGCCGCGATGGGCGTTGCGGCGATGATGGCGCGCTCGCTCTATCCCGGGATGATAGAGCGCAAATACGATTCGCGGCTTTCGATCGGGGCGATCCTGGCCGGCGCGAGCCTGGCGCCGATCATCCCGCCGAGCGTCCTGGTGATCATCATAGGCACGTTGGCCGACGTGACGATCGCCGGGCTGTTGATTGCCGGCATCCTGCCGGGGCTGATGCTGTCGGGCATGTTCCTGGTCTACATCTTCGCCCGCGTGCGGCTGAGGCCCGAGCTCGCCCCTTACGGCGATTCCGACGCCGCGCCGAAGGTCACCGTCTGGGAGATGCTGCTCGCCGTCCTCCGGGTGCTGCCGTTCGCGATCATCATCTTCTGCGTGATGGGCTTCATCCTGCTCGGCATCGCGACGCCTTCCGAATCGGCCGCGACCGGAGTCCTGGGTGCGCTGCTCACCGCGGCCTACTACCGCAGGCTCAACTGGAAGATGATCTCCGAATCGGTTGCCTCGGCGGCCTATATCACCGCGATGATCCTGGTGATCATGGCGAGCTCGAAGATGTTCAGCCAGCTCCTGGCCTTCACCGGCTCGACCCGGGAACTGACGGCGCTGATCACCACGCTCGGCTTCGAGCCCTACGTGATGCTGTTCATCATGATGGTGATTCCGTTCGTGCTGTGCATGTTCATCGACCAGATCGCGCTGATGCTGGTGGTGATCCCGATCTACCAGCCGCTGCTCGCCACGCTCGGTTTCGATCCGATCTGG
Source organism: Alphaproteobacteria bacterium (assembly GCA_965248835.1). GTDB lineage: Bacteria > Pseudomonadota > Alphaproteobacteria > MPNO01 > MPNO01 > CAYFYS01. The sequence goes on along the minus strand of CBDFLJ010000002.1, from coordinate 2,515,785 downwards.
TTCTGGCTGATCATGCTGCTGAACGTCACCGTCGGCGGGATCACGCCGCCCTTCGGCTATACCATGTTCGCCTTCAAGGGCTCGGCGCCGCACGTGCCGTTGGCCGACATCTTCAGCGCCACCTGGCCGTTTGTCTGCATCTTCCTGGTCGGTATGACGGTGATCGCGGCGTTTCCGCCGCTTGCAATCTGGCTGCCCGGCCTGCTCTAATCGGCTCCGGCACAGGCCCACGATCCAGCAAGGGGACGTGAGATGGATCTCCCGACCGGCAACGAGCAGTATTTCCGGATGAGCGTGGATTCGTTCGACACCGACAAGGTGTTGGCGAACGCCGCAAGGCAGCGCGACCGGCGCAAGCTCAACGACGTGCTGATCATCGATGTCGATTCGCACCACTACGAGAGCGAATCGATGGGCGAGATCCTGGAGTACATGGACGATCCGGTGCTCCGCCAGCTCGCCAACTCGTCGAGCCAGGTTGGCCAGCGCGGCGGCGGCATGCTCGCGCTGGGCCGTGTCGGTTACCAGGACGTGGGCGGGCGGGTGACCCGCTATCCGCTGCGCCGCCTGGAGCAGACCCCGGCCGACGGTGTCCACCGCGACATCCACCTGGGCCACAAATGGATGGATGCGATGGGGGTCGACTACACCTGCATGTTCCCGACCCCGATGCTGGGCTTGGCGATGCACCCCCAGCCGGAAGTCGAGACCCAGCTCGCGCGGGCCTACAACCGCTGGCTGGTCGATCGCGTGCTGCCCGGCTCCTCGCGCATCAAATCGATGCTGTACCTGCCGTTCAATGACCACAACGCGGCCTTTCGGATGGTCGAGGAGTTCGCCGACAACCCCAACGTGCTCGGCTTCATGGTGACCTCGGTCCGCCACAAGTCGGTCCACGACAACGACTACATGAAGATCTACCGAGCGATCGAGGAGCGCGGTCTGCCGATCGCCTTCCACAGCGGCTTCAACTGGGACGATCCGATGTTCCGGACCTCGAACCGGTTTATCGCCGTGCATGCGCTCGGCTTCACCTGGTACAACGTGGTGCACTGCACCAACTGGGTGGTCAACGGCCTGCCCGAGCGGTTCCCGAACCTCAAGCCGATCTGGATCGAATCGGGCATCGCCTGGGTGCCGTGGCTGATGATGCGGCTCGACAACGAATACCGTATGCGCAGTTCCGAATGCCCCTCGCTCAAGCGGCTGCCGAGCGAGTACATGAAGGAGATGCATTACACGACCCAGCCGATGGAGCGCCCCAACGAGGACTGGCTGCTCGAGGCGACCTTCAAGGCGATGGATGCCGAGAACTCGCTTCTATATGCCACCGATTATCCGCACTGGGACATGGACCTGCCCAGCGTGATCTGGGATCTGCCGTTCCTCGATGAGAAGGCCAAGCGCAAGATCCTGGGCGAGAACGCGCAAAAGCTCTTCAAGCTCGACATCTCCGAGCGCTTCCCCGCGGCGATGGCCGCCGAGTAACCGTTGATACCGGGCAAGCCCGATACGTGACCGCCGCGCGGTGGCGAAAGCTTGACAGGTCGGGCACGCCTAGTGTCCCTTCGCCTGCTCGGACGGGCTCACAACGGCCGGCGTAAAACGAACGAGAACAGGGAAGGCTGATGGAAGCCGACATGCTCGGCATGGCCATCAAGGCCGCGTCGATCATCACCGAGTGGGAGCGCCTCGGCTTTCTCGCAACCGGCGTCGTCATCGGCCTGGTGCTGGGGGTCATCCCCGGACTCGGCGGGCTGGTCGGCCTCTCGCTGCTGCTGCCGTTCACCTTCAATCTGGACCCCTACAGCGCGCTTGCCCTGATGATGGGGCTGCAGGCGGTCGTGGTCACTTCGGACACGATCCCGGCGGTCCTGTTCGGGGTGCCTGGGACGGTCGGCTCGGCGGCGACGATCCTCGACGGATTCCCGATGGCCCGGAAGGGCGAGGCGGGGCGTGCGTTCGGCGCCGCGTTCACCGCATCGGTCCTGGGCGGGCTCTTCGGAGCCTTTCTGCTGGCGATCTCGGTGCCGATCCTGCGTCCGGTGATGCTGCATATCGGCTCGCCCGAGCTTCTGTCGTTCTGCGTCTTCGGGCTCTCGCTGGTGGCGGTGCTCAGCGGCGGCACTCCGCTCAAGGGCCTCGCCGGGGCCTGTATCGGGCTGATGGTCGCAACCGCCGGCGATGACCCGCAGACCGGGACCCTTCGCTGGACCTTCGATTCGCTCTACCTGTGGGACGGGCTGCCGGTCGTGCCGCTGGCCTTGGGCCTGTTCGCCATCCCCGAGCTCGCCGATATGGCGATCACCCGCCAGACCATTTCCGGCGGCGCCGATGCCGGCTCGCGCATGAGCCAGCTCCAAGGCGTGCGCGACGTGATGCGCAACAAGTTCCTGCTGCTGCGCTGCGCCACCATCGGCTCCAGCCTGGGCGCGGTGCCGGGAATCGGCGCCTCGGTCATCGACTGGATCGCCTACGGCCACGCGGTGCGCACGGAAAAGGACGCCGCGCTGACCTTCGGCAAGGGCGATGTGCGCGGCGTCATCGCATCGGAGAGTTCCAACAACGCCAAGGAAGGCGGCGCGCTGGTGCCCACGATCGCCTTCGGCGTCCCGGGCAGCGCGTCGATGGCACTGCTGCTGGGCGCGTTTCTGATCCACGGCCTGATCCCCGGTCCGGAGATGCTGACCAAGAACCTCGACGTGACCTACACGCTCGTCTGGTCGGTCGCGCTGGCCAACGTGCTCGGCGCCGGGATCTGCTTTCTGGTGGCAAACCAGCTCGCCAAGATCGCCCTTGTGCGGATCGGCATCCTCGCCCCGGTGGTGCTCGCGGTCACGTTCGTCGGCGCCTTCCAGGGATCGCGGCAATGGGGCGACATCTACGCGCTGCTCATATTCGGCTTCATCGGCTGGGTGATGAAGCGGTTCAAGTGGCCGCGACCGCCGGTCATTCTCGGGTTCGTTCTGGGCGGGCTGGTCGAGCGCTACATGTTCATCTCCGTCGAGCGCTACGGCGCGGACTGGCTGCTGTTTCCGGTGGTGTCGGTCGTGTTCATCATCACGCTTTATGGCATCCTCAACCCGATCGTGCGCGGCTATATTGTGCGCGCGCGGGCCAACGAGCGATCGCAGGCCGCGGCCACCGGTTTCCAGCGATCGAGCCTCGATCCCGACATGGCTTTCTCGTTCATGGTGCTTGGCATGTTCATCGCCTGCCTTGCGATTTCCTGGCACTGGGAGTTCGGCGCGAAGCTGATCCCCCAAGTCGTCGGTTGGGCCGGCGTGCTGTTCACCTCCTCGCTGATCCTGTCGAGGATGTTCATCCGGCCCGCCGGCGCCGGCGCCGGGGACGCAGGCCCGCATACCGCGGAGGAGGCGCAGACCGCTTCGGCGGGCGATGCCTTCAAGGCCGTACGGGAGGAGGTCCATTTCGACATCCAGGCCGATTACGGCGACCTCTCGGTCAGGACGATCTTCACCCGCGCGACGAACTATTTCGGCTGGTTGCTGTTCTTCTTTGGCGCCGCAGCGGTAGTCGGCATCCTGCCGGCGATGTTCCTGTTCCTGGTCTTTTATATCCGCTTCGAGGGCAAGGAGGGCTGGCTGACCACGCTCGCCGTCTCGGTGCCGATGTGGCTGTTCTCCTACTTCCTGTTCCACCGCATCCTGATCGTCCCCTGGCCGCAGACCGTCGTCGGCGACATGTTCCCCGCCCTGCGCTCCAGCCTGTGGTTCAACCTGTTCTGATCGATTCTGCGATGCCGGCCTCGGCGACCGCTCGGCGTGATGGGCATGAAAAAGGGGCGGGCCGTGTGCGGCCCGCCCCTCGCGTTCGAGCGTGAACGTCTACTTGAAGCCGTAGACTGCCTTCATTTTCTTGACGAGCTCGGGCGATACGTCGAGCCCCGCGGCGACGATGCGGTCGAGTTCGGCGCCCGCGATCGGCGCGACCGGCGCGCGGCGCTTCTTGGCATCGGCGAGGAACGCCGGGTCCTTCATGGTCGCCATGAAGGAGGCCCGCAGCGCTTCCACGCGGTCCTTCGGCACCGCCGGCGCGACCCAGAAGCCCATGCCGATCAGCTCGCTGACCTCGATGAAGCGGACCATCTTCTTGCCCTCTTCGGACGAGACCAGATCGATCATGCTCGGAACGTCCTTGAGCTCGGGGATACGCGGGCCGTACTGGACCAGGTGGGCCAGCTTGCCGGCGCGCAGCCAGTCGCCCTTGACCGTCGTCCAGCCGGTCCAGTAGTTCATCCGGCCCTGGACCTCCCCTTGGGCCATCGCCTTGTTGATCGCAGCGCCGCCCTTGTAGCCCTTGACGATCTTGAACCTGGTGCCCAGCAAATGGTTCATCAGCTTGGGCATCAGGTAGGTCTCCGAGCCCAGCCCGGTCGAGCCCATGACGACCACCTTTTTCTTGGCATCCTCCAGCGTGGTCGCCGGCGCGGTGTGCCAGACGGAAACGACCGACGGGCGCTGGGTGATCGAGCCGAGCCACTGGAACTTCAAGGTATCGAACTTGACGTTGCGCAGGCTCGGCGCCAGCACCGACGGCGCCAGGATCTCGGCAACCCACGTGCCGTCCTTGGGCGCGGCGTTGTAGATATAGGCTGCCCCCTTCGTGCCCCCGCCGCCCGGCCGCGACTGCAGGATCACGTTGGGGTTGCCGGGAATGTGGTTCTGCCAGTGCTCGGCCAGCAGCCGGCCATAGAGGCCGAGCGAGGCGCCGAGCCCGGCCGGCACCACGATGGTCACGGTCTTGCCGCGGTAGAAGCCGGCGACATCGGCACCGGCCGGTGCGGCGGCGATGCCGAGACAGAGCATCGCTGCCGCGGCCAGGAATGTGGTTAGACGTCTTGCAGTCATCGAATTCTCCCTGTGCGTCGCCGGCCCGAAGGCCCGCGTTGTCGGTCAGCTTAGGGCGGCCGGCCGGTCGGTGCAAAGCCGCCGATGGGGCAGGGTTTGCTATGCGCGCGGCGCCTTCGGCCCCTGTACGAAACGCCATTCGTGGGCAAGGCCCATCCAGAGGCCGACGCACAGGGCAAGCAGGACCAGTGTGAACGGCAGGCCGACGGTGATGGCGGCAGCCTGCAGGGCACCCAGCGCATCCCCGCCGCCGCCGATCAGGAGCACGGCCGCAATGAGGCCTTCCATGGTCGCCCAGAAGATCCGTTGCGGCACCGGGGCATCGAGCTTGCCGCCCGCGGTGATGCTGTCGATCACCAGCGAGCCGGAGTCCGAGGAGGTGATGAAAAAGATCAGCACCAGCACGATCGCGATAAAGGAGGAGACCCCGGCGATCGGCAGGTTTTCCAGCATCTGAAACATCGCCAGCGAGACCTCGCCGATGCCGCCGGCCAGCGCGCCGACCTGGTTTTGCACCTGGTCCAGCGCCGAGCCGCCGAAGGCCGCCATCCAGACCAGCGTCACCAGGGTCGGCACCAGAAGGACCGCGACGATGAACTCGCGCACCGTGCGGCCCTTGGAAATGCGGGCGATGAACATGCCGACGAAGGGCGACCAGGAAATCCACCAGGCCCAATAGAAGACCGTCCAGCCGTGGAAGAACTTGTCGTCCTCGCGGCCGATCCAGTTGCTGAGCGGGATGATGTTCTCGACATAGCTCGACGCCGCCGCGCCCAGGGCGCCCGCGATGGCGAGCGAGGGACCGGCGATGAGCACGAACAGCAACAGGATCGCGGCCAGGCTCATGTTGATGTTGCTCAGCACCTTCACGCCGCCCTCGAGCCCGCGGACGACGGAGATGACGGCCACCGCCGTCACCCCGACGATGATGACGACCTGGGTTTCGATCCCGCTGTCGATCCCGAACAGGAACTTGAGTCCGCTGGCCGCCTGCTGCGCGCCGAATCCGAGCGAGGTCGCGAGCCCGAAGATGGTCGCAAGCACCGCGATGATGTCGATCGCGTGGCCGAACCAGCCCCACGAGCGGTCCTTTAGCAGCGGGAAGAACCCCGACCGGATGGTCAGCGGAAGCCCTTTGTTGAAGCTGAAGAAGGCCAGCGACAGCCCGACCACGGCATAGATCGCCCAGGGATGGAGGCCCCAGTGGAACATCGTCGCGCCGAGCGCCGCATCGGCGCCGGCCGGCGTCTTGGCCGCGGCATTGAGCGGGGTGCCGTACCAGTCGGTGTAATAGGCCGTCGGCTCAGCCACGCTCCAGAACATCAGCCCGATGCCCATGCCGGCCGCGAACAGCATCGCGAACCAGGACAGGGTCGAGAACTCCGGCTTCGCATCGGCGCCGCCGATACGGATCCTGCCGCTCGGCAGGAAGACCAGCACCAGGCAGAACAGGACGAAGACGTTGCCTCCCAGCATGAACAGCCAATCGAAATTGGCGATCGACCAGCCCTTGGCGCCGTCGAAGATCTGCCTGGCCGGTCCGGGCGCGGTCAGGGCGCCCACGACGAACACCAAGATCAGGGCGGCCGCGACCCAGAACACCGGGTGGTGGATGTCCATCCCCCACCGGCGCACATTGTCCTGGCCGATCCGGTATTCGGTTCGATATTGCTGAGGCATCGTTCAAGCCCCTTGCCCCGGCGCGGACTGCGCTAGCCCGGTGCTCGGAAGTCCATGATGCCCCAGGCGAGGTAGCCGCGGTCGGCGCCGTCGACCCAATGCTGCAACCCGTTGATCATGGTGTCGACATAGGTCTGCCCGGACCCCGACACGGCTTCGTCGTAACGGTCTGTCAGCTCCTTTCGAACCCGCCAATAGTGGGTCCGGAGCTGGTCCGTCATGGGCTCGACAGCGGCTTCACGAAAGCCGCGCCGGGCGAGTTCGGCGCGGTAGAACGCGAACGAGCCCAGCGTCGCGAGCTGGATCCGGTCGAGGATTGGCTGCAGCACACCGTCCGGGCAGTCGTCGGACTGCATCGGGTCGGTGAAGACGAACTGACCGTCATCGACCAGGGTGCGGCGGACCTCGTCGAGCACGCGGGGTCGGTCGCCGCTGTGCAGAATGGCGTCCTGCGACCAGACGATTTCGTAGCTGCCGTCGGGCTCGGGCAGGTTCTCGAAATCGCCGTGCACGACCCGGATGCGGTCGGAAAGCCCGGCTTCCTCGGTAAGCTTCCGGTTGAGCGCGTTCTGGGTCTCGCTGAGGTTGAGGCAGGTCACCCGGCAGCCGAACGTCCCGGCGAGGTAGCGCGCCGAGCCGCCGTAGCCGGCGCCGAGATCGAGGATGCGCGTCGTCTTGTCGGCCTTGGCGAGCCGTGCGGCCATGGTCTCGACCGTCCGGCGGCTCGCCGCGGCAATGGGCTCCGCATCGCTCGCGTAAAGCCCGATATGGATGTCCTCGCCGCCCCAGAAGGTCTGATAGAACGCGTCGGCTTGGCTGCTGTCGTAGTAGGCTTCCGCGCGTTCGACCGCCTCGGTCCTACTCTTCATCGTAGCCCTTTTCAGCGACATGGATGAAGAAGTCCGGGTCGTTCTCCTGGTAGGTCTCCTGGAAGTCGCCGTAGGTCTTCACGTTCTGGAAGCCGACATCGAAGAGCAGCTTGCGCATATAGGCCTTGCGCAGCGGAAACATGTTGAGATGGTACTCCGAACCGTCAGGGAAGGCGTAGCGGAACCGCGCCAGCGAGTCGTCGACATGCTCCGGCTCGGCCGTCACCTGGTCGCCGCAGTAATAGTAGGTGTGCTTGGAGTTGAAGCCCTCATCCAGGATCGAATCGTAGTTGCGCTGGTCGATGACCAGGATTCCGTCGTATTTGAGCGCGGCGTAGAACTCGGCCAGCGCGCGGCGCCGGTCGCGCTCTTTGAACAGGTGGGTGAACGAGTTGCCGAGGCAGACGATCGCATCGAACTTGCTGTGCACGTCCTTGTTCAGCCAGCGCCAGTCGGCATGCACGGTTTGCAGGATCAGGTCCCTGCGGCGCGCGTTGTCGAAGGCCTTGCCGAGCATCTCGGCGTTGCCGTCGGCGCTGGTGACGTCGAACCCGGCCCTGAGAAGCTGAACCGAGTGGAACCCGGTTCCCGTGGCGACATCGAGAATTTTGACCTTCTCGCGCGCCTTCAAGATCTCGACGAAGAACCGGCCTTCGCTCTTTGCCCGTGCTTCCCAATCGATCAGCTCGTCCCATTTGTTGACGAAAGACTGAACGTATTCCTGCTGGTAATGCTCGGTATCCCGGACTCGCAGCGGATTGTCGCCGAAGTCCTGTTTTATCGAAGTCGGAACAGTCATTTGCCTCCCGTCAGCGACAATTCCTTGCGATTGATATCGCTGCGGATTTGTCGTCCTTTATCAGTTGTTGCTTCGATCAGGCACAGGTTGCGGAGAGATCGATATCCGGAGGTTTGCGCCCGATTCTTGCCGCACGATCGGCCGGGTGCGCGAGGAACTGCTCGTATCCCTTCAGGACACGCCGGCCAGTCTGCCTGGGCTCCGCCGGGCGAGGTTGAGACCTTGCCCTACTTGACGGGGTCCATCCCTTCAGTGGGTTGATAATAGCACCGCAGCCGCGGCGAATCAATGTCATGTCCTGGCCGGCTTCGCGCTCAACGGGTACCGGCTGCGCCGGGGGGCGGCGCCGGCAACGTCCTGAATCGACCCGCTTCGCAGATCGCCGGAGCGTGAACGCGCCGACCGGCCCGAGAGAACCGGAATCCGAAAGCGATTCTCCGGCCGCTCCAGACCGCCCCGGTTGCGGGGGTCGGAGGCGGGCCTTAGATTGCCGATCCTTCGAAATCGAACCGTTGTGCGCCCGGAGATACGGCATGGGCGGGAAAGGAGCTTGACGGAATGTCGATGCCCGAGCGGGGCTACCGAGACCTGCACGAACACATCGCTGCCCTGCGCGAGGCGGGCCTTCTCATCGAGGTCGACCGGCGGATCAACAAGGACACCGAGATGCACCCGCTGGTCCGCTGGCAGTTCCGCGGCGGCATCCCGGCCGAGGACCGCAAGGCGTTCCTGTTCACCAACGTCACCGATTCCAAAGGCCGCGACTTCGACATTCCGGTGCTGGTCTGCGGCCTTGCCGCCAACGCGGCGGTCTACCAGCTCGGCATGGGCGTGCCGCTGGAGGAGATCAAGGAGAACTGGATCCGCGCGCTCAACAACCCGATCGCGCCCAACGTGGTCGCCGAGGCGCCCTGTCAGCAGATCGTGCACGAGGGCGCTTCCCTGCTGAACGGCAACGGGCTGGATGCGCTGCCGGTGCCGATCTCCACGCCGGGCTGGGACAACGCGCCCTACACAACCTCCTCGCACTTCATCACCAAGGACCCCGAGACCGGGGTCCAGAACATGGGCAACTACCGCGGCATGCTGAAGGCGCCCAACCGCATCGGCATGAACACCTCGATCGAGCTTCGCACGGGCGGCTATATCCATTGGGAGGCGTGGAAGAAGCGCGGCGCGCCGATGCCGGTGGCAATCGTGCTCGGCTGCCCGCCCATCGTCTCGTTCACCGCGGTCCAGAAGATGCCCGAGAAGCTCGACGAGCTTGCGGTCTCCGGCGGGCTTGTCGGCAAGCCGCTGAACGTCGTGGCGGCCAAGACGGTGCCGCTGCTGGTGCCGGCCGAGGCCGAGGTCGTGATCGAAGGCTATGTCTCGACCGAGCTCCTCGAGCCCGAGGCGCCGTTCGGCGAGAGCCACGGCCACGTCAACCTCCAGGAATATAACGGCTATGTCGACGTCACCGCGATCACGCGGAGAACCGAGGCCGTCATCACGTCGTGGGTCAGCCAGGTCACGCCCTCGGAATCCAGCGCCATCAAGCGGCCGGCCTACGAGGCCGCCCAGCTCGAGCACCTGCGCGACCATCTGGGGATCAAGGGCGTCGTCCACGTCGCCACCCACGAGCCGCTGACATCGCTTCACAAGCTGATCGTCATCCAGCTCGCCCGCGACGTGCCGCGCACCGAGATCTGGCGCGCGCTCTACGGCGTCGCCTCGCTGCGCCGGGCGGAGGGCAAATGGATCATCGCGATCAACGAAGACATCGATCCCGACAACACCGATGCCGTGTTCTGGGCGATGTCCTACCGCTGCAAGCCCCACCGCGATGTCGAGATCCTCAGGCACAAGGACGAGGGCCACGGCCCGCGCAGCCTGATCGACAGCGAGGACGGCGCGGTCCTCGTCGACGCCACGCTCAAGGAAACCTTCCCGCCGGTCTCGCTGCCCAAGCGCCAGTACATGGAGGCCGCCGCCGAGATCTGGAACGAGCTCGGCCTGCCGAAACTCACGCCCGAGCGGCCCTGGTTCGGCTATGATCTGGGCGAGTGGAACCAGGACCTGGAGGTCATGGCGCGCCGCGCGGTGAGGAGCGAGTACTGGGAGACCGGCAAGATCATCGCCCAGCGCCGGCGCGGCGACGTCGCGATGAACACCGAGGTGCGCACGCTGAACGAAGGCAATCCGGGCGCCAGCGGTACCGACAGCGAGCAGGGGGAATTGACATGGGACGGCTTGACGGACGCGTTGCGATAGTCACCGGCGCGGCGCAGGGGATTGGGGCCGCGTTCGCCCGAGCCATGGCCGCCGAGGGCGCGAGCATCGCCATAGCCGACCAGGACACCGGCGCCAAGGTGGTGGGCGAGATCGAGGCCTCCGGCGCGCGGGCGATCGATGTGCCGACCGACGTCTCCGACGAGGCGGCCTGCCAGACGATGGTCGCGGCAACGGTCGAGGCCTTCGGCAAGCTCGACATCATCGTCAACAACGCCGCCATCTTCACCGCCGTCGAGCGCAAGCCCTTCACCGACATCCCGGTCGCGGAGTGGGACCGGCTGATGGCGGTCAACGTCAAGGGCGTCTGGCTGTGCTGCAAGGCGGCCGTGCCCGCGATGCGCAAGCAGAAATACGGAAAAATCATTTCGATCTGCACCGGGCGGATCTTCAAGGGCTCGCCGTTCTTCCTGCACTACGATGCCTCCAAGGCCGCGGTCCTGGGCATCACCCGCTCGCTCGCCCGCGAGGTCGGCGGCGACAATATCTGCGTCAACGCAATCGCGCCCGGCTCGACGATGAGCGAGAACGTCTTGAAGCGCACCAATTGGATGGGCGGCAATCCCACGGCGACGACCGCCACCCGCGCGCTCAAGCGCGAGGAGACGCCCGAGGATCTGGTCGGTGCCTGCGTCTACCTGGCCTCGGCTGACAGCGACTTCGTCACCGGCCAGACCGTGGTGGTCGATGGCGGCTCGGCCATGTGGTAGTGGGCGCGCCCGGCTATCCCGACCTGCGGGCACACCTGGCCGCGCTGGAGCGCGCCGGGCTCCTGTTCCGTGTCGATCGGCCGATCGACAAGGACACCGAGATGCACCCGCTGGTGCGTTGGCAGTTCCGCGGCGGGCTGGCGGAGGCCCGGCGCAGGGCGTTCCTGTTCACCAACGTGACCGACGCCAAGGGCCGGCACTACGACATGCCGGTGGTGATCGGCGCACTGGCGGCCAATGAAGAGATCTACCGGATCGGCATGGGCGTGCCGGTCGAGCGCATCGGCGAGCGCTGGGGCGAGGCGATTGCCAACCCGATCGCCCCCGTCGAGGTCGACGACGCGCCGTGCCAGGACGTGGTGATCGAGGGCGCGGCGCTCCAGGGCGCGGGCGCCGGGCTCGATGCCCTGCCGGTGCCGATCTCCACGCCCGGGTTCGACTGCGCGCCCTATCTCACTGCGACCGGGTGCGTGACCAGGAACCCCGAGACCGGGGTGCAGAATATGGGCACCTACCGCGCGGGCCTCAAGGCGCCCGACCGGCTGGCGGTCCGCATGGCGACGCGGGCGGGCGGAGCGGAAGGCTACCGGCACTGGCTCGAATACCGCAAACGCGGCCGCAAGATGCCGTGCGCGATCGTGCTCGGCCCGCCGCCGGCGGTCGCCTATTGCGCGCCGCAAAAGCTGCGCATGGGCCTGGACGAAGTCGCGGTCGCCGGCGGTATCGCGGGCGCGCCGATCCGGGTGACCCGTTGCCGCACGGTCGACCTGACGGTGCCGGCGGAGTCCGAGATCGTCATCGAAGGGTTGATCGATACCGAGCTGGTCGAGCCCGAAGCGCCGTTCGGCGAGAGCCACGGCCATATCGCTCTCGAGGACTACAACATGATCATGGCGGTGAGCGCGATCACCCATCGGCGCGATGCGGTCTTCACCTCGATCATCAGCCAGGTGACGCCGAGCGAGTCCTCGGTCATCAAACGGGTCGCCTACGAGCCGCTGTTCCTCGCCCATCTCAAGACCCATCTCGGGATCCGCGGCATCAGGCGTGTGGTGATGCATGAGCCGCTGACCAACATCCGCCGCGTGATTTTCCTGCAATTCGAGCGCGGCGTGCCGCGAACCGAGGTGTGGCGTGCGCTCTATGGCGCGTCCAGCCTGCAATCGGCGTGCGGGAAATACGTCGTTGCGGTCTCCGACGACATCGACCCCGAGAACGCCGATGCGGTGTGGTGGTCGATGGCCTACCGCGCCAACCCGCGCGAGGATTCCGCCGTTCTCGACCACCGCCACCGCGGCCACGGGCCGAAGACCGAGGATCCGGATTTCGAGGACTCCACGATGCTGGTCGATGCAACGCTCAAGAGCGACATGCCGCCGGTCGCCCTGCCCCGGCAGGACTACATGGAGCGCGCCAAGACGATCTGGGAGGCGCTCGACCTGCCGCCGCTGGTGCCGCAGAGCCCGTGGCACGGCTATTCGCTGGGCGACTGGAACGGGGCCTGGGAGCTGGCGGCGCGGCGCGCGGCGGCCGGCGACTACCTGGAGAACGGCCGGCTGACCGCCCAGCGGCGGCGCAGCGGGGTTGAGCCCGAGACCCCGGTCCGCTGGATCGAAGGCGAGGACGATTAGAGTGGCCGGCCCCGCGCGCGCCTATGCCGACCTCCACGACCACATCGCCGCGCTCGAAGGCGCGGGGCTGCTGATCCGCATCGATCGTCCGATCAACAAGGACACCGAGATGCATCCGCTGGTCCGCTGGCAGTTCCGCGGCGGCATCCCCGAGGCCGAGCGCAAGGCGTTCCTGTTCACCAACGTCACCGATTCGAAGGGCCGTGCCTTCGACATCCCGGTCGTGGTGGGCGCCCTGGCCGCGAACCGGGAGATCTACCGCCGCGGCATCGGCTGCGCGCTGGACGCGATCGAGGCGCAGTGGGCGAGCGCGATCGCCAACCCGATCCCGCCCAACGAGGTCGCGGCCGCACCGTGCCATGAGCTGGTCTTCGAGGGTGCGGCGCTCGACGCCGACGGCAACGGGCTCGACGGCATCCCGGTGCCGATCTCCACGCCGGGCTGGGACAACGCGCCCTACACGACGCTGTCGCAATACATCACCCGGGACCCCGATACGTTGGTCCAGAACATGGGCAACTACCGCGGCCAGGTGAAGGCGCCGCGCCGGCTGGGCATGAACCCGTCGCTGGAGCTGCGGCCGGGGATCTATGCGCATTGGCTCAAATACAAGGACCGCGGCGAGCGGATGCCGGCCGCGGTCGTGCTGGGCGCGCCGCCATGCGTGACCTTCACCTCGACGATGAAGCTTCCCGAGAGCATGGACGAGCTCGCCGTCGCCGGCGGGCTGGTCGGCGCCCCGCTCAACGTGGTGCGGGCCAAGACGGTCGATCTGCTGGTCCCGGCCGAGGCGGAGATCGTCGTCGAAGGCCTCATCGACACCGAGTACCTGGAGCCCGAGGCGCCGTTCGGCGAGAGCCACGGCCACGTCAACCTGCAGGAATTCAACGCCTTCATGGATGTCACCGCGATCACGCGGCGCCGCGATGCGGTGTTGACCTCGATCATCAGCCAGGTCACGCCGTCTGAATCCTCCACCATCAAGCGGGTTGCGATGGAACCTTTGTTCCTCGCCCACCTGCGCGACCACCTCGGAATCCGCGGCATCATCCGGGTCGGTATGCATGAGCCGCTGACCAACATCCGCAAGGTGCTCGTCGTCCAGGTCGAGCGCGCGGTGCCCAGGACCGAGATCTGGCGGGCGCTGTACGGCGCGGCCTCGCTCCACCGCGCGGCCGGCAAGTACGTCATCGCGGTCAACGAGGACATCGATCCCGACAACGCCGACGCGCTGTTCTGGGCGATGGCCTACCGCGCCAACCCGGCGCTCGACTTCCAGGTGCTGGGCCACCGCGACCAGGGCCACGGCCCGCGCAGCCTGCGGAACGACGGTGAGGACGCCTCGGTCTTGATCGACGCCACGCTGAAGGAGGATTTTCCGCCGATCTCGCTGCCCAAGCGGGCGTTCATGGAAAACGCCCGCAAGATCTGGGAAGAGCTCGGCCTGCCGCCGCTCAAGCCCCAAGCGCCGTGGCACGGCTACAGTCTGGGCGAATGGTCCGAGGAATTCGACGAGGCTGCCCGGCTTGCCACCCAAAGCGACTATTTCGAGACCGGCAAGCGCATCGCCCAGCGCCGCCGCAAGGACGTCGCGATGAACACCGAGGTCAGGCGTCTCGCCGAGGAACCCGAGGACGGGTGAGGAGGCCGCGCGGCCCGCCCTACGACCGGTCTTCGACCAGGCGGTTGCGCATCCTGCCGAGGCCCTCGACCTCGGTCTCCATCACGTCGCCGACCTTAAGGAACGTGCCCGCCCCCATGCCGACGCCGCCGCAGGTGCCGCAGACGAAGACGTCGCCGGTCTCCAAGCTCAGGATGTTGGAGGCGAACGCGATCTGCTCCTCGGGCGTGTAGATGAACTGCGCGGTGTTGCCGTCCTGCTTGATTTCGCCGTTCACCCAAAGCCGGATAAACAGGTTCATGTGATCGGCGACGAAGGCGGCCGGCACCAGGACCGGCCCCATCGGGGCGAAACGGTCGTGGCTCTTGCCGCCCAGCCAGTCCGAGCGCAGCGCCGGGCGGTCCTCGCGCATCTGCATGTCGCGGCAGGAGACGTCGTTGGTGGTCATGAAGCCGGCGACGTGGTCGAGCGCATGCTCGGCGCCGACCCGCTTGGCCTTCTTCCAGACGACGCAGGCGATCTCGGCCTCCCAGTCGATCCGCTCCATGCCGCGCGGAATTGCGATGTCGTCATCGGCGCCGGCCAAGACACTCGGCGCCTTGAGGAACAGATAGGGTCTGGAGGTCGATCGATCGCCGGTGAACTGCGGCCCGCCCGCGGGCGAGGTCCCGGCGCGGATCATCTCATCGACATGTTCTTGGAAATTCTGCGCGGCGTTGAAGATCTTGCCCGGCCGCGCGACCGGCGGCAGCGCCCGCAAATCCGAGACCTTGGCCGCAGCCCCCGCGAACCGGTCGCTGTCGATCCCTTCCCGCTCCAGGAAGGCGACGATCTCCTGCAGCACCGGAAAATTGTGATCCCAACCCTCGAGCAGCCCGTCGATGCTCTGGGTTGCGGTCAGCGGCCCGGCCTTGCCGCGCGGGCTGTCGCGATAGGCGGAATAGACGCTTGCGATCGAGACCGCGCGCTCACCGAGGACGATCGCGGCAAATGGCGCACCGGGTCCTCCGGCGAAGCTGGCAAGCGCGAATTCCGTCCCGTTCATCCCCTGTCTCCCGGATTGCGGTGTGCTGGGCTCGGCGCAGTCCTGCCAGATCGTCCCGTGCGGGTAAAGGGCCGGCCTTCGCGATGCGGTCCGCCGCGCTATACTCGCACGATGACGCGCACGTTGATCACCGGCATCGGCGAGTTCTTCACCGGAGACATCGCCGCGCCGACCGCTCTGGTCTCATCGCTTCTGATCGAGGACGGCCGCATCGCGGCACTCGACCCGCCGCCGGAGACCGCGCCCTTGGGCGAGACGACGGTGATCGATGCCGGCGGCGCGGCGGTGCTGCCGGGGCTGATCGACGGCCATGTCCACCCGGTGCTGGGCGAATGGACACCGACCCAGGACGCGCTCGGCTGGGTCGGTAACTATCTCCACGGCGGCACGACGAGCATGGTCTCGGCGGGCGAACTCCATGCGCCGGGCCTCGACTACGCGAACTTGCACCCCGACCTGGTGACGGCGCTGGCGCTGGTCGCGGCCGAGACCACCGGACGGGTGCGCTGGTCGGGTGTGAAGATGCATGCCGGCACGGCGCTCCTGGTCCCCGGCATGACCGAGGCCCAGTTCGACACGCTCGCCGAGGCCGGAGCGATCCTGGTCAAGTTCATCTTCTACCCGCTGGAGGACGACCGCGCCGAGGCGCTGCGTTACAGCATTTGGGCGCGCAGCCGCGGCATGCGCACCAAGGTCCACACCGGCGGCGTCTCGCGCTCGGGCGCCAGCCGGATCTGCGGCTTCGAGACCTGCGCCTGGCTGCAGCCCGACATCGCCGCCCACGTCTCGGGCGGGCCGATCCCGATGAGCGATGACGATCTCGACCGGCTGGTCGATGACACCGGCTTCGCGCTCGAGGTCTGCTCGTCGGGCAATTACCGCTCGAGCCTCAACGTGGTCCGGCGCCTGGCCGAGGCCGGCCGGCTCGACCGGCTCACGCTCGGCACCGACACCCCGGGCGGCACCGGCATCATCCCGCGCGGCATGCTGCGCAACATCTGCTACCTGTCCGCGGTCTGCGGCCTGAGCCCGGGCGAGGCGATCGCGGTGGCGACCGGCAACACCGCCAAGGCCCATGGGCTGGACGTCGGACACCTGCGCCCCGGCGCTCCGGCCGATTTGATCATTGCCGGCCCGGTCGGCGGCTCGGCCGGCGGCACGCTCGCCGATGCCATTGCCCACGGCGACCTGCCGGGCATTAGCATGGTCCTGATCGACGGCATTGCTGTGGTCACCGGGCGCAGCCGCCAGACACCGCCGCCCACGACCCAAGCCGTGGTGAGCAACATTCTTGCCGAGCACCCCGGCTGCCCGTTCTGTTGATTCGACATCTGCCGGCTCCGGCATCCTGGCCGCCGCGCGCCGGATGCGGCCGGTGTGGCGCGCCCTGGACTCGCCCGGGCGGCCCGGGCTAGATGGCACGGTCGAGGGGTGCGCCGGCGGGAGGGCGCGCCGTTGCGAGGGGAGGGTGGCCTTGGCCGACTTCGAGACCCTGCACGAGATTGCCGCGGCGGCGCGCGGCAACGTCTCCGACGGGGCGTGGGACTATCTGACCGGCGGGACCGAAACCGAGACGACGCTGCTGCGCAACCGCCAGGGGCTGGACAGCATCGCCTTCCGCCCGCGGGTGCTGAACGACGTGC
This sequence comes from Alphaproteobacteria bacterium, assembly GCA_965248835.1. Lineage (GTDB taxonomy): Bacteria > Pseudomonadota > Alphaproteobacteria > MPNO01 > MPNO01 > CAYFYS01. The sequence goes on along the minus strand of CBDFLJ010000002.1, from coordinate 2,498,645 downwards.
GCCAGATCGACTGCCGCGGGCGGACGGCCGGCCACGACACCCGCCTGCCGGTGGCGCTGGCCCCGATGGGATCGCTGGAGACGCTGCATCCCGGCGGCTCGATGGAGGTCGCCAAGGCGGCCGAGACCTTCGGGGTGGTCAGCTACCTGAGCTCGGTCACCATGCCCGGGCTCGAGGAGGTCGCCGCGGAGACCGCCCATCCCAAGATCTACCAGCTCTATGTCCGGGGCGACCGCGACTGGATCGCCGGTTACGTCCGCCGCGCGATCGAACACGGCTATGCCGCGTTCTGCCTGACCGTCGACGTCGCGCTGTACAGCCGGCGCGAGCGCGACCTCATCAAGCGCTATGCGCCCACCAGCCGGCGCCAGGTAATGGAAGGCTGGGAGTTCCAGGCCGGTCTCGACTGGGATGCCGTCAAGTGGTTCAAGGACAGCTTCGACATCGCGCTGCAGATCAAGGGGATCGCCACCGCCGAGGATGCCGAAAAGGCGGCCGAGCACGGGGTCGAGACGGTCTATGTCTCCAACCACGGCGGGCGCCAGCTCGACCACGGCCGGGCCAGCATCGACGTGCTGCCCGAGGTGGTCGCCGCGATCGGCGGCCGGTGCGAGATCGTTGTCGACGGCGGCTTCATGCGCGGCACCGACATCCTCAAGGCGGTCGCGCGCGGCGCCGACGCGGTCGCGGTCGGCAAGGTCCAGGGGCTGGGGCTCGCCGCCGACGGGGCCGCCGGCATCGTCCGCGTGCTCGAGCTCCTGGAGGACGAGATGCGGATCGCGATGGGCCTGATGGGCATCACCTCGTTGTCCGAACTCGACGAGACCTTCCTCCATGAAGCGGCGCCGGTGCGCGCGCCGTCCGCGCTCAGCGCCCTGCCGTTCCTTTCCCTCAGGACCCCGGAGTACTGACCGATGAACATGCTCGACAAGCTCGACCGCCCCGCGCTCGGCGGCAACCGCCAGATGGAATGGGCCAGCGACGTCGCGGCCGAGATGATGCGCCGGCTCGGCATCAAATACGTCTCCCTCAACCCCGGTGCGAGCTATCGCGGCTTCCACGACTCGATCGTGAACTACCTCGGCAACGAGGACCCGCAGATGCTGCTCTGTCTGCACGAGGACCATGCGATTTCCATCGCCCACGGCTACGCCAAGGTGGCCGACGAGCCGATGGGCGCGATCGTCCATTCCAATGTCGGGCTGATGCACGGGCTGATGGGCATGTTCAACGCCTGGTGCGACCGCGCACCGGTCTTCGTGATGGGCGCGACCGGACCGGTGGACGCGCCGCTGCGCCGGCCGTGGATCGACTGGATCCACACTGCCAAGGACCAGGGCATGATGCTGCGCAACTTCGTCAAATGGGACGACGAGCCGCGCTCGGCCGAGGCGATCGTCGAGACCATGCTGCGTGCGGGCATCATGGTCAGGACCCCGCCGCGCGGCCCGATCTATATCTGCCTCGACGCAGGGCTGCAGGAGACGCGGCTGTCATCGGAGGTCACGATCCCCGATGTCTCCCGCTTCGAGGTGCCGGAGGTGCCGCACGCCTCGGCCGATGCGGTCGCCGCGGCCGCCGAGGCGATGGTTTCCGCCGCCCGCCCGGTGATCATGATGGGCCGCACCTCGCGCAGCAAGCAGGACTGGGACCGCCGGGTGCGCCTGGCCGAGATGCTGGGCGCCCGCGTCATCACCGATCTCAAGACCGCGGCCTCCTTTCCGACCGGCCACCGGCTCCACGCCGGCCCGCCGTCCAACTGGGTGCGCGGGGCGGGTGAGGATATCGTGCGCGAGGCCGATGCGCTCCTGGTGCTCGACTGGATCGACCTTGCCGGCACCTTCAAGGCGCTCGGCGTGGGCTTCGGCATCACCGGCACGGTGATCGACGTCACGCTCGATTCCTATGTCCACAACGGCTGGTCGATGGACCATTTCGGGCTCGCCGCGGCCGATCAACGGATCCTGTCGGACCCCGACGCCTTCACCGCCCAGCTCCTTGCCGAGGTCGAGGCCCGGCTGGACGGCAAGCCAAGGTTCGCCGGCGGCGAACCGGTCGCGGTCGTGGCGCCCGAGGCCAAGGATGCCGGCGCGCCGATCGCGCCGCGCGACATCGCAGGCGCCCTCAACGCCGTCAAGGGCAGCCGGCAGATCACCCTCACCAGGGTGCCGCTCGGCTGGGCCGGCGATTCCTACCACTTCGAGGGGCCGCTCGATTATCTCGGCAACGACGGTGGCGGCGGGCTCGGCTCGGGCGCGGGCAACGCCGTCGGGGCGGGGCTGGCGCTCGTGGACTCCGGCCGGGTGCCGATCGCGATCCTCGGCGACGGCGACTTCATGCAGGGCGGCTCCGCGCTGTGGACCGCCGCCCACTACAAGATCCCGATCCTGTTCGTGATCTCCAACAACCGTTCGAACTTCAACGACGAGGTCCACCAGGAGGCGATGGCCAAGGAGCGCGACCGCCCGGTCGAGAACCGCTGGATCGGTCAGCGGATCGACGAGCCGGCGCTCGATCTGGCCGGATTCGCCCGTTCGCAGGGCGTGGCTGCCAACGGCCCGATCGAGACCGTGGGTGCGCTCGCGCCGGCGCTCGATGCCGCGATCAAGGCGGTCGAGGCGGGCGAGCCGTTCCTGCTCGACGTCGTGGTCCAGCCGGGTTACAGCGCGCCGATGGTCACCCGCGCCAGCGGCGAGGCTTCGACCGGCACCGCGAGCTGAGCCGGCAAGGGCAGCGGCCGCCGTCCCGTTTGCCTACAGGCGGAACGCGTCGTCCAGGAAGGGCAGCGCGCCGAGTTCGTGGGCGGCGGTGACCGAGGGCGCCTGGGCAAGATAGGTCGGACCGAGCTGGTCGAGGGCTGTCACGCCGATCAGGCCCATGGCGTTGGTCATCTCGGCTTCGAGGATCTCCAGCGCGCGGACCAGCGCCGGCGCGCCGCCGGCCGCCAGCGCCCAGGCCTGGAGGCGGCCGATGGCGACCGCGCTTGCGCCCATCGCCAGCGCCTTGAGGATGTCGGTGCCGCGCATGAAGCCGGAATCGACCAGCACCGGGACGCGGCCTTCGACGGCGTCGGCCACCTCGCGCAGGATGTCGATGGCGCCCTGACCGTGGTCGAGCTGGCGGCCGCCGTGGTTGGAGACGTAGATCATGTCCACCCCGTGCTCGAGCGCGAGCACCGCGTCCTCGGCCGTCTGGATGCCCTTGAGGATGAAGGGCAGGCCGCCGTGCTCCTTCATCATCGCCATCGTCTCCCAGGTGATCATGGTCTGCCATTCCCGGCCGGTCTGGGTGCGCACCGACGGCGGCAGCCAGCGGGAGAGGAGCTGGCGCTCGCGCCGGCCGTAATAGGCGGAGTCCACGGTCAGTGCGAGCGCGGCATAGCCGGCCGCCTTCGCGCGGTCGATCAGATCGCGGATCCACCCGTCATCGCCGCGGATATAGATCTGAAAGATCTTCGGGGTTGTGGTCGCCGCCGCGATCTCTTCGAGGCTGGGTTGGGTGACGGTGCTGACCATGTTGATGGTGCCGAACGCGGCAGCGGCCTTGGCGACGGCGACACCGCCGTCCTCGGTGATCGACTGGAGAGAGCCGATCGGCGCCAGCAGCACCGGGATGCGCAGCCGGTGGCCCAGCAGCGTCGCCGAGGGATCGATCGTGGAGACGTCGCGCAGCACCCGCGGCCGGAACGCGATGCGGTCGAGCCCATGGCGGTTCCGCCGCATGGTGGTCTCGGTCTCCGCCGCGCCGGTGATGTAGTTCCACACCGGCTGGCTGGCGCGGCTCCGTGCAGCCTGCACGATCTCGTGGGTGGTCAGGAAATTTTCGGCCATCGCGGTCCCTCTCGGCATGCTGTTGCGCCGCGCGCAAGAGCCGTCTCGGTTGACACCGGCGGGCGCCGCGCGGGACTATGATCCCACGCAGTGCCCGCCGGCGCGAGGAAGGCCCGGCACCCAAGGCGCGGCAACGAGCACGGATGGAGACGGATGGGCGATATCCTGGAAATCGCCGGGGTCTCGAAGACCTATGACCCGGACGGGGAGAACCCGGTCAAGGCGCTGGACGGCGTGACGCTCAACGTTGCCGAGGGCGCGTTCGTCTCGGTGATCGGGCCCAGCGGGTGCGGCAAGTCGACGTTGTTCAACATCGTCGGCGGGCTGATCGCCGGCCACGAGGGCTCGGTCCTTATCGACGGCCATCCGGTCGATGGCGCGCACCGCGACGTCGGCGTGGTCTTCCAGGAGGAATCGACCTTCCCGTGGCGGACCACGCTCGACAACGTCGCGTTCTCGCTGGAGGTCCAGGGCATGGCCAAGCCCGAGCGCGAGGAACGCGCCCGGAATTTCGTCCGGCTGGTCGGGCTGGAGGGCTTCGAGAACCACTATCCGGCGCAGCTCTCGGGCGGCATGAAGCAGCGCACCGCGGTGGCGCGCACGCTGGCCTACGAGCCGCGGATCATGCTGATGGACGAGCCGTTCGGCGCGCTCGATGAGCAGACCCGGATGCTCCTGGGCGACAAGATGCTGGAGATATGGGCGGCGCTCAACCAGACCATGCTGCTGATCACTCACAACATCACCGAGGCGGTCCAGCTCTCCGACCGCGTGGTGGTGATGTCCTTCAGGCCGGGCCGCATCAAGGAGCAGATCACCATCGACCTGCCGCGGCCGCGCTCCTCGGAAGTGATCTCGACGCCGGAGTTCGGCCATTATGTCGGCCAGCTCTGGTCGCTGCTGCGCGAGGAGGCCTCGCGCGGCATGATCGAGGCCGAGGCGGCGCTGGCGGCCCGCTGAGCGGGGCATCGACGGCGACCGAAATCACGCGTACCATCGATCGAGAACCGACAGAGCCAACGAAATTGGAGGCAAGGATGTCAAGGGCAATGAAATCGCTGCTGGTTGCCGGTGCCGTTTCCGTGCTGGCGGCCGGACCGGCCGCTGCGGCCGACAAGGTGCGGTTCATCAACAGCACCAAGGTCGTCTTCGAGATGGAGCACGTCTTTTCGGCCAAGGAAAACGGCGTCTTCGACCGCATGGGCCTCGATGTCGATGTCATCTTCGGCTCGGGCGGCGCGGCGACCTTGCAGACCATCATGACCGCGAGCCAGGACATGGGCTTCGGCGTCGGCGTGCTGTCGGTGATTGCGGCCTACGCCAAGGGCGCGCCGGTGCGCATCCTGGGCTCGACCAAGCGGGGCACCGGCGACCTCTACTGGTATGTCAAGTCCGACAGCCCGATCAAGAGCTTCCAGGACCTCAACGGCGGCAAGGAGCTGGTCTACTCCCGTCCCGGTTCGACCACCCATTTGACGGCGCTGTTCCTCAAGGATGCGCTCAATCTGTCGGCCAAGCTGGTCTCGGTCGGCGGGCCGTCGGGCTCGCGCACCCAGGTCATGTCGGGCCAGGTCGCGTCCGGCTGGTCGGTCTTCCCGCTCAACGGCAACCTGCTGCGTGAGAAGAAAATCCGGGTGATCGGCACCGGCACCCTGGCGGCCGGGCTCAACGGCGTGACGATCCGCGTGATCGCGGCCAATTCCAACTGGCTGGACAAGAACCGCGGTACCGCCCAGCGCATGATGGCGGCGATGGTCGAAGGCCAGCAGATCACCTATACCAGCGAGAAGCAGCAACGTGCCTACGCCAAGCGCTGGAAGCTCGATTACGAGGACGTGAAGGAATCGCCCAAGTTCATTCCTCTTACCGAAGCGACCTTCCTGCCGCTCGGCAAGATGCAGCAGCTCAACGAAATGGCGCTCAAGTTCAAGCGCATCAACAAGCTCCTGACGCCGGCCCAGCTCCACGAGCTGGTCCATCCGATGGGCAACAAGCCCAGCTAGGGCGCTGAGCCGGTGACCGGCCGGCCATGACCTCGCTTGCCCGATCGCCGGCCCTGGTCGGCCTGCTCGGGGTCGCCGCGTTTGTGGCGGCCCTGGAGCTGGTCGTCTCGGCCGGGTGGGTGATGGAGCTGGTCGTCCCGCGGCCGTCCGACGCGATCCTCGCCTTCCCGCCGGTCCAGGAGGAGATGGACCTGTTCGGGAACTTCCTGGTGACCCTCGGGATGACCGCAGCCTCGACGGCGATCGCCCTGGCGATCGGCATTCCGTTCGGCTACTTCCTCTACCGCAACCGTCGCTTCGGCATCGCCTACGAAGGCTGGCTCGCCGCCGCCTTCGCCGCGCCGACGGTGCTGCTCTATCCGCTGTTCCTGGTGATCTTCGGGCGCACCCACCTGACGCTGATCATGATGGGGTTCATCCCGGGCTCCATCCCGATCATCATCCAGACCCGGCAGGGATTGCTGGGGGTCTCCGACACACTGGTCAATGTCGGGCGCAGCTTCAACGTCTCCGAACGCGAGATGTTCTGGAAGATCCAGTTGCCGGCGGCGGTGCCGACGATCTTCACGGGCATCCGGATCGGGGTGATGTACACCCTCGTCAACATTGTCGCGATCGAGTATTTGATTGACTTCGGCGGGCTGGGACGGGTCGTCTCGGAGATGTATTTCCGCTTCGACACGCCCGGCACCTATGCCAGCATCATCGCCGTCATCCTGGTGAGCGTCATCTTCTACTGGGGGTTCGGGAGGATCGAGAAATGGCTCAGGCCGGTGTAATCCGCGGCACCGCCGCGGCCGGAGCCGATCGCGAACTGTCGGTCGGGCGCATCCGCCTCGTCACGGTGGTCGGCTTGCTGGTCGCCTGGGAGGGGCTGGCGCTTCTCGGCAATTTGGAGGTCCTCTACGGCGACGTGATCCCATCGTCGTGGGAGATCGGCTTGGCGGTGTGGAACGAGGTGACGGCTGCGGACTTCTACCGCGACCTCGGCATCACCTTCGCCGAGCATATCGTCGGCTTCATCGTCGGCTCGTCGATCGCCATCGCGCTCGGCATCTCGATGGGCGTCAACCCGCTGCTCCGCAAGGCGCTGGAGCCCTATCTGAACGCGATTGGCTCGACGCCCAAGATCATCTTCCTGCCGATCCTGTTCCTGATCTTCGGCACCGGGATCGATTCCAAGATGGCCAAGGGGGCGCTTTCGGCCTTCTTCCCGGTGGTGTTCTCGACTGCGCTGGGCATGATCCTGATCAACCCGGTGCTGCTGCGCGTGGGCAAGAGCTTCAATCTCAGCGGCTGGCAGATGGCGGCCAAGATCTACATCCCGGCGATGGTCAACCCGGTGATCACCGGGCTCAGGCTCGGTATGGCCATCACCGTGATCGGCGTGCTCGTCGCCGAGCTCAAGTTCGCCGACGGCGGGCTCGGATACCGGCTGGGCAACTACTACGAACAGTTCAGGATCGCGGAGATGTACGCGATCATCCTGATCATCTTCGCCCTGGCCGCGCTGGCCAATGTCGGCATGACCCGGCTGCAGAGCCGCGCGAACCGGCACCAGGGCGGCGCCGCGGCGCGGACGCTGTCGGTGGCGACCAATTGAGGAACGACAACCGGCCCGCAGGAGAGTGAGTACATGGCAAAGGAAGTCTTCATCGCCAAGTCAGAGGAGATTGGCGACGGGGAGCGCAAGATCGTCCCCAACGGCAGCAGCGAGATCGGCGTCTACCGCGTCAAGGGCAAGCTCTATGCCTACCAGAACCTGTGCGCGCACCAGGGCGGGCCGGCCTGCGAGGGGCTGCTGATGGCCAAGGTCGAGGAGGTCATCGCCGATGACCGGACCTATCAGGGCATGCGGTTCAACCACGACGAGATGCATATCGTCTGCCCGTGGCACGGGTGGGAGTACGATCTCGAGACCGGTGTGATGGTCGCGGACAGGACGTTCAAGCTCAGGAAATACGACGTCGTCGAGAAAGAGGACGGCATCTATGTCCTCGCCTGAGGATCCGGATGCCGAAGAGGTCGGCGATCTTCTGGCCGATGTCGGCGAGGAGACGGCGGCGCTGAAGGAAATCGCGCGGAAGTTGCTGGCGCTCGATGACGGGGCCGAGCCGCCGGACGAGCTGATCCGGGAGGGCCTCACCGCGCTGACCAAGCTCTATACCGTCAAGTTCCAGATCGGCGAGCGGTGGTCGCCCTTCACCGACGACCGCGCGATGCCGGCAACCGCGGTCATGATCATGTGCACTGCAATGCTCCGGGCGGTCAATGTCGAGCTGTTCGAGCTCGGCATGTGGCAGGCCTGGTCGGGCGCCTGAAGGGAAGCAAGCGATGGATATTCCGACAAGCGATATTCACAAGATGTCCGTGGAGAGCTTCGATACGGAGAAGCTGCTGATCAACGCCGCCCGCCAGCGCGACAAGCGCGGGCTGGAGGACGTGCTGATCATCGATGTCGACTGCCACCACTACGAGAACGAGTCGCTGCGCGACATCATCCAGTATATCGAGGACCCGGTGATCAAGCAGACCGGGCTCGCCTATACCGGCGGCGCCGGGACCGGCGCGCAGACGCCGCTGCTCCCCGGCGTGGTGGGATACCAGGACGTCTCCGGCCGGGTGATGCGCTATCCCTTGCGCAAGCTGGAGAAGACGCCGGCCGATGGCACCCACCGCGATGTCCACCTCTCGCTCAAGTGGATGGAGTCGATGGGCGTGGACTACGTCTCGATGTTCCCCACGCCGATGCTGCTCCTGGGCCTGCACCCCCAGCCCGAGATCGAGGCCCAGATGTCGCGGGCCTATAACCGCTGGCTGGTCGAGAACATCCTGCCGCAGAACAAGCGCATCCGCTCGATGCTCTATCTGCCGTTCAACGATCCCGATGCCAGCTACAAGATGGTCCAGGACTTCGGCGACAAGGACGGCGTGATCGGATTTTCCGTCGTCTCGACCCGCTATAAGCCGGTCTACGACAACGCCTACATGAAGACCTACCGCCTGATGGAGGAGATGGGCCAGCCGCTCGCCTTCCACGCCTCCTACAACTGGAACGACCCGCTGTTGGGGGCGTCGAACCGGTTCCTGGTCACCCATGCGATGGGCTTTACGATCTACAACGCCATGCATTGCGCGAACTGGGTGATCAACGGTCTGCCCGAGCGCTTCCCCAAGCTCAAGGTGATGTGGATCGAATCCGGCCTGGCCTGGGTCCCGTGGCTGATGCAGCGGCTGGACAACGACTACCGGATGCGTTCCTCCGAAGCGCCGTCGCTCAAGAAGCTGCCGAGCGAGTACATGCAGGACATGTACTATTCCTCCCAGCCGATGGAGGTCCCCAACGATCTCGATATCCTCGAGATGACCTTCAAGATGATCAAGGCCGAGACCCAGCTCTGCTGGTGCTCGGATTACCCGCATTGGGACATGGATCTGCCCTCGGTGATCTGGGACCTGCCGTTCCTGGACGAGACCGCCAAGCGCAACATCCTGGGCGAGAACGCGCGCAAGTTCTTCAACATGGACGTCTCGGACCGTTTCCCCGATTACGCGCCGCCCAGCCGCGCGGCCTGACAGGAATCGGCAATGACCAGCGCCTCCGGCGCGCGATTCGTCGAAGAGATCTCACCCCGAGCGCGCTCGCTCACCGCCGGGCTGGTCGATCTGATCCGCGCCAAGCCGGTCGCCGCGGCCGATCTCGAGGCGATGGCGCTGGTGACGCTCGACGGCGTCGCCAACATGCTGGCCGGCCGGCAGACCGAGCCGGGCCGGATCCTGCAGGCGTGGGGCGCGCACCGCCAGAGCGATGCCGGCCGCCGGGCGCTGGTGATGGGCGGCTGCATGCACGTGCTGGAGGTCGACGACCTGCACCGCGGTTCGGTCAGCCATCCGGGCTGCGTGGTGATCCCGGCCGTCCTTGCCCTGGCGCAACGGACCGGGGTGACGGGCGAAGAATTCCTGCGCGCGGTGCTGTTCGGCTTCGAGGCGGTCTGCCGGGTCGGCATGTCGGTCGGCAAGGCCCATTACAAGGTCTGGCACAACACCGCGACCTGCGGGCCGTTCGGCGCGGCGATGGGCGCAGCGACCGTCCTCGGTCTCGACGATGAGGCGACCGTCCATGCGCTGGGCAACGCAGGCACCCAGTCCGCCGGGCTGTGGGAGTTCCTCAACACCGGCGCGATGAGCAAGCATCTCCATGCCGGCCGGGCCGCCGAGGCGGGGCTGGTCGCGGCCGAGCTCGCCCAGGCGGGGTTCACCGGCCCGCCGGCGATCCTCGAGGGTCCGCAAGGCCTCTATGCCGGCGCCTGCCCGGACCCGGACCCGGGCGCGGTGCTGCGCCACCCGGACGCGCCCTGGCAGGTCCATGCGGTCTCGATCAAGCCCTGGCCGGCCTGCCGCCACACCCATCCGGTGATCGATGCCGCGCTCGATCTGTCGGGCAAGGTCGAAGCGGGCGCGGTCGCCGACATCGAAGCGCTCACCTACCAGGCCGCGGTCGATGTGTGCGACCGGGCCGCGCCGACCTCGCCCTATGAGGGGAAGTTCTCGCTGCAGCACTGCGTTGCCGCAGCGCTGGCCGACGGCAAGGTCACCTTCGAGTCCTTCGAGGTGGCGGCGCGTGCGCGCCTGGCCGGCCTGCGCGCAAAGGTTCGGGTCGGTGCGGGCGAGCCCTACCAGTCGGCCTACCCCGCGTCCTGGGGCGGCGAGGTCTCGGTGAGGCTTGCCGACGGCAGGCGGGTCGCCGCCAGGAAACCGGAATGCAAGGGTGATCCCGAAGCGGCCCTCGATGCGGCCGAAATGGCGGAAAAGGCCCGCGATCTGCTGCGCTTCGGCGGCCTCGCCGATCCGCAACCCGTCATCGACGGCGTGCTGGGCATGGCCGCCGGCGGGCCGGTGCCCGAGATCGGGTTTTAGGGGGACCGATGGCCAATCAGGACCAGATCGACAAGGCCCTTGCCTTCAAGGCCATGCATGACGGCCGCGAGATCCTCGTCCTTGCCAATGCTTCGGACGTCGGCTCGGCCAAGATTGTCGTCGAGGCCGGCTTCCGGGCGGTCGCGACGTCCAGCGCCGGCGTCGCCTGGTTGCTGGGTTATCCGGACGGCCAGATGATCTCGCGTGAGGAAATGCTGTCCATGGTCCGCCGGATTGCCGGTGCGCTCGACGTCCCGGTCACCGCCGATATGGAGGCGGGCTACGGCACCGCACCCGAAGCGGTCGCCCAGACCGTGTGGGAGACCATCGAGGCGGGCGCCGTCGGGCTCAACATCGAGGACGGCGCCTTCGAGGGCGAAGCCAAGCTGATCGACCGCACGCTCGCGGCGGAGCGCATTGCCGCCGGCCGGGAAGCGGCCGATTCCGCGCGCGTGCCCGTGGTGATCAACGCGCGCACCGATGTCTTACTCAAGGGCGGCACGGGGCCCGAGGCCGTCACGGAGGCGATCGAGCGCGCCAACGCCTACCGCGCGGCCGGCGCGGATTGCCTGTTCGTGCCCTTCGCGCGGGATGCAGAGACGATCTCCACCCTGTGCGAGGAGATCGACGGACCGCTCAACGTCCTGGCGAGCGGCGTCTCGCCGCCGATCCCGGTGCTGGCCGGGCTCGGGGTCGCCCGGGTGAGCATCGGCGGCCTGATGTCGCTCGCCTTCGCCACCCTTGCCCGCCGGATCGCCGGCGAGCTCAAGGATACCGGGACCTATGGTTTCACCGAGGGTGTGGTCCTCCATCCGGAGATGAACGCGCTGCTCTCAAAGTGATCCGTTGACCGAATATCGGCGCCGGCCCACGCCGGCACCGCCGCCGTCGGTCGCCGCGTTAGCGCGCGGCCTGGCGAATCTCGCTAATCGTTGTCGTCGGCAGGATCACGTCGGGATCGACGACAAGGTCGATCAGGGAGGCGGTTCCGGCCGCGCGCGCACGCGCGTAGGCCGCCTCGAACTCTTCCGTACGGGTGACCGTCTCGCCATGCAGGCCGTAGGCGCGCGCGAGCGCCGCGAAGTCGGGGTTGGCGAGGTCGGTGGCGATCACCCGTTCCGGATAATGGCGTTCCTGGTGCATGCGGATGGTGCCGTAGGTCCCGTTGTTGACTACCAGGAAGACGAGATTTCGACACTGGTTCGCGGCCGCGGTCGAGACCTCCTGGCCGTTCATCAGGAAGCAGCCGTCGCCCGACCAGGAGACCACCTGGCGGTCGGGGTGGCGGATCGCCGCCGCGACGCCGGCGGGCACGCCGTAGCCCATCGCCCCGGACTGTGGGGCGAGCTGGGTGCGGAAGCCGCGGTAGCGGTGAAACCGGTGCAGCCAGACCGAAAAGTTTCCCGCGCCGTTGGCGATGATCGCGTCTTCGGGCAGCAGCCCTTCCAGCATGCGCACCACCGCGGCGAGGTTGAGCGAGCCCGGTGAATCCGTGGGCGCGCTGAAATCTTCATAGGCGGCCCGTGCTTCGGCTCTGAGCCCGGCCCAGGGCCGCTCGGCCACGACCGGAAGCGCGCGCAGGGCGGCGGCAATCGCCGGCATCCCGGAATTGATCGCAAGCTCGGGCTGATAGACCTTGCCGAGCTCGGCGACGCCGGCGCTGACGTGGACCAGGCGCTGGCGCGGCCGGGGCATGGCGAACAGCGTGTAGCCCTGGGTGATGATCTCGCCCAACTGCGCGCCGAGGACGATCAACAGGTCGGCGCCCTTGATCAGTTCGGCGAGATGCGGGTTGAGACCGAGCCCGACCATGCCGACATAGCACCGGTGCCGGTTGTCGAAATGGTCCTGGCGCCGGAACGCCGCAGCCACCGGCAGGTCGTTGGCCTCGGCAAACGCATGCAGGTCGTCATAGGCGGCCTGGGTCCAGCCGGCGCCGCCGACCAGCACCAGCGGGCGCCGGGCCTCGCCCAGCATCACGGCCAAGCGGGCGACATCCGCGGGATCGGGATGGGCCTGGACCTCCTGATAGCGTGCCCCGTCTTCGGCCTGGGCGCGCTCGGTCTGCATGTCCTCGGGCAGAGCGAGCGCGACCGGGCCCGGCCGGCCGGAGACCGCGGTACGGAAGGCGCGGTTGACGTATTCGGGGATCCGTCCCGGGTCGTCGATCTGGGCGGTCCACTTGGTCATCTCGCCGAACATGCGGCGGAAGTCGATCTCCTGGAACGCCTCGCGCTCTGCCATCGGCCGCGCGACCTGGCCGATGAACAGCACCAGCGGCGTGGAGTCCTGGCGGGCGGTATGGATGCCGACGCTGGCGTTCGTCGCACCCGGCCCGCGCGTGACGAAACAGACGCCGGGCCGGCCGGTCATCTTGCCGTAGGCATCGGCCATGTTCGCTGCCCCGCCCTCCTGGCGGCAGGTCACGACGCGGATCGCATCGCGGGCATCGAACAGGGCGTCGAGCGTGGCGATATAGCTCTCGCCCGGCACGCAATAGATCGTATCGACATCGTGGGTGCGCAGCGCATCGACCAGGATCTGGCCGCCGGTCCTGAGATTGGTGCTCATGTCTCGATAAACTCGTCCAGAAAGACCGTGTATGTCTGAAGCTTCGGCTTGTCCGCATCCTCGGGGTTCACATAGCGGATCGAGCTCTTGCCCTTGAGCCGGCGGGGCAGGATCATCACCCGGCTGAACCGGCCGGGCCTGTCTTCGGGTGCATGGGCGTAGACCGGGTCGGGGCCGGCCTCGAACCAGGCCTCCAGCGGGCCGATGGCGGTGGTCTTGCCGGCAACCTCGACGTTGAAGCCGCCCTCCAGCAGGCACCTGATCCCGCCGCCCTGATGGGTGTGGGTATAGGCGATGCCGCCCGGCGGCAGAGCGACCATGTCGCAGCGCAACAGATAGCCGTCCGGATCCTCGAGCGTGAGCCCGGCCTCCAGGACCGGCGCGCCGGCGCCGGCGGCATCCGCGCGATGGAGCTCGTAACGCAGGATCACCGCCCCGTCCTTGCCGGCTTCCACCTCGAGGCCGCCGGTCGAGAACAGGGCGGCGTTGGCGGACAGCGCGCCCGCAACATCGCCGGTGCGCAACCAGGCCATGCCCTCGGCGACATGGCACGCCCGGATTGCCGCCGGCAGCGGCGCCGTCATCGCCGCGCCCGGAGCCAGGCGGTCGATCGTCAGGCGAAGAACATGGCTCGGCGTCATCGGGCCACCTAATCACACTCCACCGGGCGCCACAACGTCGCCCGGCGTTTGAGTTGGCTGGTCTAAGCGCTATGATGTGCCCGCAAAACGGCGCTTGCCCAATTGGAATAATTTATGATTAATCATAAGGTTAGAGTTTATCCTTCCAAACATGCATTAGAACGAGAGGATCAGCTCGCCTGGAAGATCGCCGCGGTTGCGGCCGATCCGGTCGACGTCGAGCCCGCGGTCGAGGAGATGATCGTCAACCGGATCATCGACAACGCCGCGGTCGCCGTCGCCGCGCTCGACCGCGCGCCGGTCGCCGCGGCCCGCGCCCAGGCCGTGGCCCATCCGCGGGACGGCGGGGCGACGGTCTTCGGCATCGCTGGCGAGCGCCGGTTCGCCGCCGAATGGGCGGCCTGGGCCAACGGCACCGCCGTGCGCGAGCTCGACTACCACGACACCTTCCTGGCCGCGGACTATTCCCATCCCGGCGACAACATCCCGCCGATCCTGGCGGTCGCCCAGCAGACCGGTCGTGGCGGGCGCGACCTGGTGCGCGGGATCGCGACCGGCTACGAGATCCAGATCGATCTGGTCAAGGGCATCTGCCTGCACGCCCACAAAATCGACCACATCGCCCATCTCGGCCCTTCGGCGGCGGCGGGGATCGGCACGCTGCTCGGCCTGCCGGCCGAGCGGGTTTACCAGGCCGTCCAGCAGGCGCTGCACGTGACGGTCTCCACCCGCCAGTCGCGCAAGGGCGAGATCTCGAGCTGGAAGGCGTTCGCACCAGCGCACGCCGGCAAGCTCGCCATCGAGGCGGTCGACCGCGCGATGCGGGGCGAGGGCGCGCCGTCGCCGATCTACGAGGGCGAGGACAGCGTGATCGCCAGGGTGCTCGACGGGCCGGACGCCGATTACACGGTGCCGCTGCCGGCCCCGGGCGAGCCCAAGCGGGCAATCCTGGAGTCCTATACCAAGGAGCATTCGGCCGAATACCAGAGCCAGGCGATCGTCGACCTCGCCTTCCGGATGCGCGCGCGCATCGCCGACTTCGATTCGGTCGAGCGCATCACGCTCCACACCAGCCACCACACCCATTACGTGATCGGGACCGGCGCGGGCGATCCGCAGAAGATGGACCCGGCTGCAAGCCGCGAGACGCTGGACCACAGCATCATGTACATCCTGGCGGTCGCGCTCCAGGACGGGGAATGGCATCACCTCCGTTCCTACGCGCCCGAGCGCGCGGCGCGCGCGGATACGGTCCGTCTGTGGCACAAGATCGAAACCGTCGAAGATCCCGCCTGGACGCAGCGCTATCACGAGCCCGACCCGAATCGGCGGGCCTTCGGCGGCCGGATCGAGATCCTTCTGGCGACCGGCGAGACGATCACCGACGAGCTTGCCCGGGCGAACGCCCATTCCGCCGGTGCCCGGCCGTTCGCGCGCGCCGACTATGTCGGCAAGTTCGAGACCCTGGCCGACGGGATCGTCACGCAAGCCGAGCAGCGCCGCTTCCTCGACCTGGTCCAGCAACTGCCCGATCTCGACGCCGCTTCGCTGGGCGGACTCAACGTCGCCGTCGATCCGGCCGGGCTCGCCAACGCGGAGCGCGACGACAGGGGGATCTTCTGATGCTGTTTGCCAAGAAGACACCGGAGGACAAACGCGCCGCGTTCCGCGCCGCGCTCGCCTCGGGCCGCCTGCTCCAGATGCCCGGCGCATTCTCGCCGCTGGTCGCGCTGATGGTCCAGGAGCATGGCTTCGACGGCATCTATATCTCCGGTGCGGCGCTGTCGGCCGATCTGGGTCTGCCCGACATCGGGCTGACGACGCTGCCCGAGGTCGCTCTCCGGGGCCGGCAGATCGCCCGGGTCAGCGACCTGCCGGCGATCATCGACATCGATACCGGCTTCGGCGAGGCGATGAACGCCGCCCGCACGGTCCAGGAGATCGAGGCCGCCGGCCTCGCCGGCTGCCATATCGAGGACCAGCTCAGCCCCAAGCGCTGCGGTCATCTCGACAACAAGGCGCTCATCCCGACCGAGGAGATGGTCCGGAAGATCCGCGCCGCCGCCGACGCCAGGCGCGACCCCAACTTCCTGCTGATGGCGCGAACCGATTCGAAGGCTTCCGAAGGCCTGTCGGCGGCGATCGAGCGGTCCAAGGCCTATGTCGATGCCGGTGCGGACGCGATCTTTCCCGAAGCGCTGACAACGCACGTCGAATACGAGGCCTTCCGCAAGGAATTCGACGTGCCGCTGCTGGCGAACCTGACCGAGTTCGGCAAGACGCCGCTGCTCACCAGGGACGAGCTGGTCTCGCTCGGCTACAACATCGCGATCTACCCCGTCACCACGCTGAGGCTGGCGATGTTCGGGGTCGCGCAGGGGCTTGCGACGCTGGCGGCCGAAGGGACCCAGGCCTCGCTGCTGGAGCGCATGCAGACCCGCAAGGAGCTTTATGGCGTAGTCCGCTACGAGGATTACAATCACTTCGACCAAAGCCTCTACAACTTCAAGGTCTAGCGCATGTCTCAACCGGAGATCCAGAAGGGCCTCGACGGCGTGGTCGTCGACACCACCGCCGTCTCCAAGGTGATGCCGGAGACCAATTCGCTCGCCTATCGCGGCTATGCGGTCCAGGATTTGTGCGCGGCGTGCTCGTTCGAGGAGGTGGCCTACCTGTTGTGGCACGGCGCGCTGCCGAATGCGGAACAGCTCGCGTCCTTCAAACGCGACGAGGCGGGCCGGCGGGAGATCTCCGAGGACCATGTCGCGGTGATCGGGCGCTTCCCCCGGGATGCGCACCCGATGGATACGATCCGCACCGCGGTGAGCTACCTCGGCACAACCGAGACCGCCTGGGGCGGCGAGCCGGCCGATTCCGACCTTTCCCGGGCGATGGACATGCTCGCGAAGATCCCCACGATGATCGCCACCGACTACCGGTTCCGCAAAGGGCTCGAACGCATCGCCCCGCGCGCCGAACTGAGCATGGCCGAGAACTTCTTCAACATGTGCTTCGGCGCGGTGCCGCCGCCCGAGGCGGTCAAGGCCTTCGACACCTCGCTGATCCTCTATGCCGAGCACAGCTTCAACGCCTCAACGTTCACCGTGCGGGTGATCGCCTCGTCGCGGTCGGACATCTATTCGGCCATCACCGGCGGCATCGGCTCGCTCAAGGGCCCGCTGCATGGCGGGGCAAACGAGGCGGTGATGCACATGATGCTGGAGATCGGCGATCCGGAGACCGCCGAGCAGTGGATGCGCGATGCGATCGCCGGCAAACGGCTGGTGATGGGTTTCGGCCACCGGGTCTACAAGTCGGGCGATTCCCGCGTGCCGACGATGCGCAAGTGCCTCGAAGACCTCGCAGCCTGGAAGGGTGACGATACCTGGACCCGTATGGCGGATGGGCTGGCGAAGGTGATGATCGAGGAGAAGGGCATCCACCCCAACCTCGATTTTCCGGCCGGCCCGGCCTACTATCTGATGGGCTTCGACATCGACATGTTCACGCCGATCTTCGTGATGAGCCGGATCACCGGCTGGGCCGCCCATTACCTGGAGCAGAACGCGGCGAACAAGCTGATCCGCCCGCTTAGCGCCTATGACGGCGCCGACCAGCGCGCGGTGGTGCCGATGGCCGCCCGTTAGGGCGGACACCCTCGAGGATCCCGGGCGGTGCCTTGGTCAGGCCCGGCCGGGATCAAAAGATCTCCGAGAAGAAGTCGCGCATCATCCGATAGGACTGGTTGCACAGCTTCTCGTCGTAGCGCTGCAGTTCGTTGTTCACGCCCTTGTCGCAGAACGAGTGGCTGGCGTGGCCGTACATCATGAGCTGCCAGTCGACATTGGCCTCGGTCAGCTCGGCTTCCAGCGCGTCGATCTGCTCCGGCGGCGTCACCGGATCGGCCGAGCCGTGGAAGACCAGCACGCGGCCCTTGAAGGCCGCCCCCCTGTCCGGCTCGACCGGGTTGGGCAAGGTGACGTGGAAGACCACCGTGCCCCCGAAGCCTGCGCCCGCGCGCGCCTGCTCCAGGACGATGCCGCCGCCGATGCAATAGCCGATGGCGCCCTTCCTGTCCGGACCGATCACGCCCAGACGGTTGGCTTCTGCGGTCAGGGCCTCATCCGCGGCCGGGCCGCAGCCGAGCAGAAACGGCAGGTCGCCGCGGACCTCGCGCGAGATCTTCAGCAGTTCATCGAAGGTCTTCTCGCGCGCGCCGTACCCGGTGCCGAACATGTCGGCGATCATCACGACATAGTCCTTGGCCGCAACGTCGTGGGCCATGTCGATCGAATTGCGGCAGACGCCGAGCCAGTCGGGCTGCATCAAAATCGTCGGACGCTTTGCCGTGACGGTTTCGTCATAGACCAGCATCCCCTCGAACGTCCTGCCTCCGTGCTCGTAAGGAACCGCGATTTCGGCCATGCAGAGCCTCCCTTGGTTTGTGCAATGCAGCTTAGTGCCAGTCGTCGATGCCGAGTTCCGCGCGCAAATCGGTGGTCTGGTCGCGCTTGAACTTCTCCAGCGGGATGCCGGTCGCATCCGCGATACGGACGACCGAATTGAACGAGGCCACGACACCGGCGGCATCGACGAATCCTTCGATGCCCACCGCCTCGATGAGGTCGGTCCGGGCCCGGTCGAGCGCGGTGCCGCCGCCGATGACGGCTTCGGCGAAGGCGAGCAAGCGACCGCCGTGCGGGATGCCGCCGTCTTCGCCTTCGGTCCCCTTGACGCCGTCCATCGTGTAATCCCGCCCGGCTATTCGGCCGCTCTCACGGAGCAGCATCGCGTGGCCGGCCGTTCAATAGGTACATCGGTTGATCAGCGAGACCCGGGCGGCCAGCAGCTCCATCTGGGCGTGGCTGATCGCGCGGTACTCGCGTGAAAAATCCTTCATCGCGAATTGCGGCACATAGATGACGTCATCGAGCGCGAAGAACGCGGCGACCTCTGCCGGCACCAGGCTCATCGCGCGGTGGATGTTGGCAATGAGATCGAGCGTCTTGCCGGGATAGGGGTCCGGGTCGTCCTCGGCCACGTCCTCGGGCTCCAGCGTTGCCACCCAGGCGAGCGCCTTGCGTGCCTTCGCGGGGCGGTGGCGGGTCGGATCGCCGGCTTCGGGACCCGGCAGGGTGCGCGGCGGAATGCCCAGGCCCTTCGCCAGGGTGTCCAGTGCGGTGGTGATCGATATGACGGCGACGGTCTCGACATATTCCATCTCGGAAAGGCCGTTCGCCAGGGTTTGCCGGCACCACGCCTCGCTCAACCGCCCGGAATCGGTGCGGATCCGATGGACGACCTCGACCACCGGCGCGGGCAGCGCGCCGCGTTCGTCATGGACGCCGTCGACGGCAAAGGGCGAGACCGCATCTGCCCGATCGCGGCACAACCGGCAGGCAAGCGCGTTGCGGGTCTCCGCGGCGATCGCCAGCCTTCGCTCCGCGTCCCACCATGTTCCCGGTCGCGCCAAGTGCTGCCACGCGCGCTCATAGGCGGCCGTGAGGTCATCGCGGATCGGGAACGATGCGAGCGCGGAAAGCTGTTCCGAGGACGATCCGGTCGGGGTCATGGGGCAATTCTTGAGCACCGGGACGGCCGATGCAAGATCGCGGTCACCGCGCGGCCCGTCGGGTGATGAACAACAGGGCTGCGAAAATCACGATGGTGCCGGCCGCCGACCAGGCATCGGGCACCTCGTCGAAGATCACGAACCCGAATACCGCGGCGAGCGGCATCCGCAGGAAGTCGAGCGGGGCGATCGCGGTCACCTCGGCGGCGTCATAGGCCCGGGCCAGGAAGCTCTGCCCGAAGCTGCCGAGCAGCCCGGCGGCCAACAGCCAGCCCCACTGCGGCCAGGTCGGGGTCTGCCATGTCGCGATCGCTGGGCCCAACAGGAATAGCGAGCCGAAGAAGAAGAAATAGAACACGTTGCGGTCGGGCGGCTCGGTCGCCGACAGGCTCTTCATCGTGATCATCGCGCCGCTGGTCAGCAGCGCACTCGCCAGCGCGATCAGCATCGCCGGGTCGAGCCCGGCTTGCGGCTTGACGATCAGCACGACGCCGATGAACCCGCCGATCGTCGCAAGGGTGCGGTCGCGGCGGATCGCCTCGCCCAGGACCAGCGCGGAAATCACGATCGACCATAACGGCGAGGTGAACGAGAGCACCATCGTATCGGACAGCAGCAGCGCGCCGACCGCATAGGTGATGCAGGCGAACGAGGCGATCCCGAAGAAGGACCGCAGCATATGGGTTTTCAGACGACGGGTCGCGATTCCCGCCCAGCCGCGGCGGATCAGCCACGGCGACAGAACGATCAGCGCGACCAGCGTGCGGATCAGGGCGATGACGAGAAACGGGAGCTCGCTCGCCATCTGCTTGATGATGGCGAACATCCCCGTCAGCGCAGTCACCGCGAGCAGCATCCACAATATCCCGCGCAGGTTGTTCGGCTCGGGACGGTAGCTTGCGGGCGGGTCTTCGGCCCCGGAGGTCACGAAGAGTTTGCGAGCTCTGCGCCCGCGCTGCGCTCCAGCCAGCGGACGATCTCGGTGTGATCGCGCCCGGGCTCCAGGTTGTTCTTGGCCTGGGCCCAGATCTCTCGGCTCAGCGCGGCGAACGGTGTTGCGGTCCCGGTATCGCGGGCGAGCCCCAGCGCGATCTCGAGGTCCTTGACCATCAGGTCGAGCGAAAACCCGGAATCGAATTCGCGCGAAAAGACGAACCGCCCCATCTTGTTGAGCGTGGCGTGGTTCATGCCGGTCGAGCTGTTGACCACCTCGGCCATCACCGCGGGCTCGAGCCCGAAGCGCCGGCCGACCAGGAAGGCCTCGGTTGCGATCAACAGCCCGGCCGCGCTGATCGTGTTGTTGAGCGATTTGAGCGCGTGGCCGCTGCCGAGCGCGCCGGTGTGGACGATGCGCCTGCCCATCGCCTCGAGCACCGGGCGGCAGCGTTCGATGACGCCCGGATCACCGCCGGCCATGATGGTCAGCGTGCCGTCGACCGCCCCGGCGCGGCCGCCAGAGACCGGCGCGTCGATCATGTCGATGCCGTGCCGGGCGAGCTCGGCGGCCAGCGCCACCGTGCCCGTGGGCTCCGACGAGCTCATGTCGACCAGAACGCCGCTGCCGCCGAAGCCGTCCGCGATCCCTCCTTGGCCGAGAGCGGTGCACGCCACATCGGCGCCGGTCGGCAGCATGGTGATCACCAGATCGGCGCCCGCGGCCGCATCGGCCGGTCCGGAGGCGGCGGTGCCGCCGGTTGCTTCCGCCACTTCATCCAGCCGGGCCGCGGCGGAGTCGTATAGGCGGACCGCATGGCCCGCCCCGACGATGCGCGCCGCCATCGGCGCGCCCATCATGCCGAGGCCGATCATGCCCGCGGTCATCCCGGCCATTTGTTCCGCCCCCTTGCCCTTCGACGATGCCGCTCATCCTATCGGCTCGGGCCGGGCGTGGGAACGCGGCCGGGCGCGCGCGGCCGCCGAACCCGCCGGTCCAGCCTGTCCGGAACGGGCGGTTAGGCGGCCAGCGCCTCTTCGGCCGGCACGAAGTCGCGGTTCTGCGCCTCGGCGACGGCGTCGTAAGTCAGCCGGCCCCGGTGGACGTTGAGCCCAGCCAGCAGATGCGGGTCGAGTGCCATCGCTTCACGGTAGCCGCGCTGGGCGAGCCGGATGATGAAGGGCAGGGTGGCGTTGTTGAGCGCAAACGTCGAGGTGCGCGCGACCGCGCCCGGGATGTTGGCCACGCAGTAATGCACCACCTCGTCGACCACGAAGGTCGGCGCGCTGTGAGTCGTCGGCCGGCTGGTCTCGCAGCAGCCACCCTGATCGATCGCGACGTCGACGATGACCGAGCCGCGCTTCATCCGCCGCACCATGTCGGCAGTGACCAGCTTGGGCGTCTCGGCACCCGGCAGCAGCACCGCGCCGATCACGAGGTCGGCGTCGGTCAATTCGCGCTCGATCGTGTCGGTGGTCGAATACAAGGTGGTGATCGCGGACTGGAATTGAAAATCGAGCTGGGCGAGCCGGCGCAGCGCGGTGTCGATGACCGTCACGCTGGCGCCTAGCCCCTTGGCGACGAAGACCGAATTGGTGCCGACGACCCCGCCGCCGATCACCACCACCTTGCCGGGGTGGACGCCGGGCACGCCGCCCAGCAGCATGCCGCAGCCGCCCTTGGCGATCTCCAGACAGTTGGCGCCGGCCTGGACCGCCAAGCGGCCGGCGACCTCGCTCATCGGGGTGAGCAGCGGCAGCCCGCCATGGACATCGGTGACGGTCTCGTAGGCGATCGCGATGCAGCCGGACTCGATCAGGCCGCTGGTCTGGTCGGGATCGGGTGCCAGGTGGAGATAGGTGAACAGCACCTGACCCTCGCGCAGCATCGCAAGCTCGACCGGCTGCGGCTCCTTGACCTTGACGATCATGTCGGCCTCGGCGAAGACCTCGGCCTCGTCGGCGGCGATCCGAGCCCCGGCGGCGACGTAGTCGGCGTCGTCGATGCCGATGCGGTGGGCAGCCCCGGTCTGGACGACCACCTCATGGCCGCGCCGGGTGAGCTCGTTGACCGAGCCCGGAGTCATCCCGACCCTGTGCTCTTCGGTCTTAATCTCCTTCGGTACACCGATTAACATGGCCCCTCCATTCCCGGCAGCCGCCGGGGCGTCCATGGGCACCCTGCCCGCTGCGCCCTGGAAGGTCGAGGCGGGAAACGCCAGCAAATGGTTTTTCCGGAATGTGTCAACCAGGAGCTTTTGATGCGCGCAATTCTCGCCAAATCGGTCGGCACGCCGGAGGATCTGGTGATCGAAGACCTGCCGGACCCCGTCCCCGGGCCGGGCGCGGTGGCGGTCGATATCAAAGCGGCCGCGGTCAACTTCCCCGATCTCCTGGTGATCGAGGGGAAATACCAGGTCATTCCGCCCCATCCGTTCAGCCCCGGAAAGGAAGGCGCGGGCGTCGTCGCGGCGCTGGGCGAGGGGGTGCAAGGCCTGTCCGTCGGCGATCGGGTGATGGTCCAGGCCGAATGGGGGACGTTTTGCGAGCGCATGGTCGTGCCCGCCTCGTTGTGCTTCCCGATCCCCGATGCGATGGACTTCGATGCCGCCGCGGCGATCGGCGTCGCTTACCAGACCGCGCATTTCGCACTCGTCGACCGCGCCGCCGTGAAGCCCGGCGAGCGGGTCCTGGTCAGCGCGGCCACCGGCAGCGTCGGGATCGCGGCAGTCCAGCTCGCCAAGGCCTTCGGCTGCACCGTGATCGCCGGCCTGACCACCATGTCCAAGGCCGGCATCGCACGCGAGGCCGGCGCCGATCACGTCATCGATCTGTCCGGCGGCGCGCTCAGAGACACGGTGCGCGACCAGGTCAAGGCGGCCAGCGGGGCCGTGGATGTGGTCATCGAGATGGTCGGCGGCGATGTCTTCGACGGCGCCGTCCGGGCGCTCGATTTCCGCGGCAGGATCGTGGTGGTCGGCTTCACCGGCGGCCGGATCCCGTCACTCAAGACCAACTATGTCCTGCTCAAGAACATCGCCGTGACCGGGGTCAACTGGTCGACCTACCGCGACCGCGATCCCGATTGGGTCCACCGCGTGCAGGCCGAGATCTTCCAGCTCTATCTCGACGGCAAGATCACCGTGCCGGTCCAGGCGTGTTTCGCGATGGAGGACTATGTCAAGGCCTTCGACGTCATCCGCGACCGCCAGGTCCGCGGCAAGGTGGTGCTGCGGATGGGCGGCTGACTCGCTGCAGCGCGAATGGACCCTGGTCCGCAACCCGGCTCCATGCCAGGATTGCATCGTAAATGACGGCAAAGCGGGGAATTCGACGATGATCGGCTCGAGCTGGATACGCGAACAGGGCATGCAGGATGCCCTGCTGTGCGCGTCCCTGCGTGACCGGGGCATGGATGACGTTCCGTTGTGGCAGCACCGCTTCCCCGAACGCGATGCAGCGATGCAGCACTGGAACGACCTGACCCCGCTGCGCGATGGCCCGGTGAATCCCCAAACGGTGCCGGTCACCGACCCTGCGGCGATGAGCGCGGATATCAAGGCCCGCGCGGCCGCGCTCGGTGCCGCGGACACGGGGATGACCGCGCTGAAGCCCGAATTCATCGAGCTCGGGGTCGATCTGCCCCACGAGAACGTGATCGCGGTGATCTGCTACGAGGACTATGCGAAGTCGATCGAGAGCCCGGCCGCAGTCGATCTGGAGGCGATGAGCACCTATGCGCGCTGCGCCGACATCGCGACCGAGCTTGCCCGTCAGATCCGCGAGGAGCTCGGCTATCCCGCCGTCGCCCACCACAACGGCTCCTTCCAGATCCAGGCGATCCCGGTGTTCTACGAGGTCGGGTTCGGCGAGCTCGGCCGCCACGGCAGCCTGATCCATCCCGAGCTCGGGGCCAACTTCAGACCCGGCTTCGTGACCACCGACCTGCCGCTGGCCCACGACAAGCCTTACGAGTTCGGGGTTCAGGACTATTGCATGACCTGCAATCTCTGCCGCAATAACTGCCCGGGCGATGCCATCCCCGACGACTACATCACCACCAACGGCGTCAAGCGCTGGCTGACGGATATCGACAAATGCTACCCGATCTCGCGGTTCCGCGAGTCCTATTGCCACATCTGCGTCGACGTCTGCCCGTATATCTACAAGGAGAACGGCGACGCCGAGAAACGCGACATCTTTCGCCGGTACATGAGGATCCGCAAGGAGGAAGGCTATAAGACCCCCAAAGGAGAGCGCTAGCAGCCGATCCTACCGCACGATCGAGACCGAGGGCCGGTCGAGCGAGACCGCGCCCGAACTGAAGGAACTGGCCGAGGCGGCGCTGGCCGTGCTCGCGCGCGAGGGTGCGCGGACCCGGGACGGGGAGCCCGGCGAGTCGACCTGGCGGTTTCAGACGACGATGGCCCATGGCATGGCCTGCGAGATCCGCTGCACCGGACCCGACCTGCCCGACTCGGTGCCCAGCCATACGGTGTCCCCGGCCGATATTCCCAAAGACCCCAAATGGCGGGGACTCTACCGGCTGGTCGTCGCACCGCCGCTGATCGCCTTGGATCTCTGCTGGCGGCCGGGCGAGCCGCTGCGGATCATGACCTTCAGCCGGGGCGACTGGGAGGACGCGCTGAGCGCGATGGCGGCCGCAACCGGCGGGGCGCGGGGCTGACCCGTCCGGCGCGGGGCGCTCAGCCGATGTGCTCGTGGTGGTGGTCCAGATACCACGCGGCGATTTCCTCGCGCTTGGGGAACCAGACGTCCTCGAAATCGGCGATATAGGCGAGGAAGTCGCGCAGCGCGCGGATCCGGTAGGCCTGGCCCATGACATGCGGGTGCATGCCGAAATTCATGATCCGCATGCTGTGCGCGCCCTCGGCATAGAGCTGGTCGAACTGCTCGCGCAGGGTCGTCAGACCCTGGTCCAACGTCATGCCGCCACGGGCGAACATGTTGAAATCGTTGACGTCGTTGGAGTAGGGCACGCATACCAGCGGACCGTTCCCGGTGCGCAGCAGATAGGGCTGGTCGTCGTTGATGAAATCGCAGAAGAAGCGGCAGCCGAACTCGGTCAGGGTCTCCGGCGTGCGCCGGGTCGGCCGCAATGACGAGGACAGCCAGCCCTTGGCCGGCCGGCCGAGCACCTGCTCGTAGATATCGAGCGTCCGGCGGATGACCGCGCGCTCGGCGTCGGGGTCGTCGGCGTAGTCGGTCAGGATGTCGTTCTGCGCCCAGTTGTGCGGCACCAGCTCCCAGCCGCGCTCCTCGACCGCATCGATCACCTGCCTGCGGTCGGTTGCCATGCGCGCGTTCATCGTGCATGAGGCCGGCACGCCCGCCGCATCCAGCGTCTCGATGATGCGCCACACCCCGATGCGGTGGCCGTACTCCCGCCAGGTCCAGTTGACGTAGTCCGGCACGTTGCCGGGCAGGGGGTGGGGGATGCTTGCCGGGCCGCCGGGGTAGAGCGGTTCGGTCTGCTCGCGGGTGAGCTCCCAATATTCGAGATTGATGGTCAGGATGACCGCGAGCCTGGCACCGTTGGGCCAGCGCAACGCCTTGCGCTCGGGAAGCGGAACGAAATCGTAGTCCATGACGGGCCTCGCGGGGGACTCGGTCAGGACGCGGCGCGGCCGTTGCGCAGTGTCCGGCCGGGCAGGCGGGCAGGGTCCTCGATCATGTCGATGCCGTCCCGGCGCAGCAGCGTGCCGTTGACCAGCACCGCCTCGATCCCTTCCGCCCTGGAGATCAGCCGGTCGGCGCCGGCGGGGAAGTCGTTGACGCGCTCAAGCGGCGCGGCGCCCACCGTGTCGGGGTCGAACACCACCACGTCGGCGGCGTAGCCGCGGGCGAGCCGGCCGCGTTCGGCGATGCCGAACACCTCTGCCGTCGCCGAGGTCAGCATACGGACCGCCTCCTCCAGGCTCAACACACCCTTCTGGCGCACCCAGTAGCCCAGGAGATGGGTGGCATAGCAGGCATCGCAGAGCTGGCTGGCATGGGCGCCCGCATCGGACAGGCCGAGGATGGTGTTGGGATCGCGCAGCAGATCGGCCACTTGATCTTCCTCGGCGTTCGCCACCGGCATGCGGAACCGTGCCATCAGGTCGGAGCCCAGCGCCAGATCGAGCGCGAGGTCGACCGTGTGGACGCCGCGCTCGGCAGCGGCCTCGACCAGCTTCCTGTCCTCGAGTTCCGGCGCCTGCTCGCAGAAGGAGATCACCGATTTCTCCCAGGCGAAGCGCACCCGGTAGCCGTCACGCTCGCGGCCGCCCTCGGGGTCGAGCTCGTATTTGAGCGCGGCGCGGAAATCGGGATCAGCATAGATCCGCTTCTTGCCGGCGGCGTCGGCCTTGGAGACCGGCGCGAACATCGCCATGCGCTCGAGCGAGAACGGCGCCAGGAAGCGCATCTCGGTGGTCAGCGGCCGGCAGGAGACCTGCGGATAGATCGGCAGGCCGCGGGCCCGCAGCGTCTCGGTCTCGGCCAGGTGGCGGTGGATGTATTGGGGCCCTTCGCCGGCCCGGGTGAGCAGCGCGGTCCAGGTGAGGGGACGGCCGGTCTCCGCGGCGATTTGCGCGAACCCGGCATGGTCGGGCTCGTCGCTGACAGCGGTCTGGAACACACCGGTCCCGGCATCGCGCAGCACGCCGGCCAGGGTGCGCACCTCCTCGAACGCGGCCAGTCGGCTCGGCACCGGCCTGCCCTCGAAGCCGAGATGGAGCGGCGAGGTGGACGAGGAGAAGCCGATGGCGCCTGCGGCCATCGCGTCTGCGGCGATCGCCCGCATGCGCGCGACCTCCTCGCCGGTGGCCTCCCGCTCGACCGCCTCCCGGCCCATGACGTAGAGCCTCAGCGGGGTGTGGCCGAGCAGGACGCCGACATTGATGGCGACGCCCTTGCGGTCGATGGCCCGGAGGTATTCGGGGAAGGTCTCGAACGGCCAGTCGCCGAGCCCGGCGGCAAGCGCATCCGCGCTCATGCCCTCGACCTTCTCCAGCGTGGCGATCATCAGTTCGCGGTGTTCGGGCCGGGTCGGCGCGATGCCGAACCCGCAATTGCCCGCAACCACGCTGGTCACCCCGTGCCAGGGCGAGATCGAAAGCATCGGGTCCCAGATCACCTGGGCGTCGTAATGGGTATGGATGTCGATGAAGCCCGGCGCGACGGCGCGGTCCTTGGCCTCGATGGTCTCCCGCGCGCGTCCCGGCGCTTCACCCACCGCGACGATGCGGCCGTCGCGGATGCCCAGGTCGCCGGCACGGGCACGCGCGCCCGAGCCGTCAACCAGCATGCCGCCCTGGATTTTGATGTCGTAGTCCATCGCTCGCCCTCCGTTAAACTGATGCTCGCTGCAAAGCGCGCCCGCGGTCAAGTCCGGCCGCCTGATCCGGGAAACAAGGGGAGTCGACATGACGGACCTGAACCACACCGATGCCGGCGGGATGCGGCTTGCCTGGCGCGAGACCGGCGCCGGCGACCCAGTGGTTTTCCTGCACGGCATCGGCGCCCTGTCGCAGGGCTGGCAGGCGCAGCTCGTGCATTTCGGCGGCCGCTACCGGGCCGTCGCCTGGGACGCTCCGGGTTACGGCGGCTCGGGCGACCTCGCCGCGCAAACGCCGGTTGCCGGGGATTACGCCGATGTGCTGGCATCGCTGCTGACCGCGCTCGATATCGAGCGGGCGCACCTTGTCGGCAATTCACTGGGCGCCCTGATGGCCGCCGCGTTCTGGCGGCGCCACCCCCGACAGGTTCGGACCCTGGTTCTGTCCGATGCGGCGACCGGCTACGGCAGGGCTGACCGGGCGATGCAGGAGCGGTCGATCCGCGGCCGCCTCGATCCACTGAAGGCGCTTGGCCCCGCGGGCGTCGCCGCCGAACGGGCCGTCCGGCTTGTCGCGCCCGGCACCGAGCCGGCGATCATCGCCGAGGTTCGAGACGGAATGGCGGCGATCCGTCCCGAGGGCTATCGCCAGGCGACGCTGATGCTGGCGCACGCCGACATCCTCGACGAGCTCGCCGGCTGCGATGCGCCGACGCTCGTGGTCTGCGGAACCGAGGACAGGATCACGCCCGAGGAGTCCAATCGGCGGATCGCCGACACCCTCGCAAACGCCCGTTATGAGAAGATGGCAGGCCTCGGCCATCTGCCCCATGTCGAGGCCCCGCAACGGTTCAATGGCGTGGTCGGCGCCTTCCTCGACGCACAGTGATCGCCGCCGCAGCCGCTGCGTCGCGCGCAGCGGGATGGACTCTTGTGTGCCGAAAACCCAGTTCACATAATCGACGCGAGACAGGCTCGAACGAGCCCACGGGCGGACGACGGCGCGCCGCGCCGCAGCCGCCGATCAGGGAGGAAGACATGATGAATGCAAGCCGGTTGAAGGGCTTGACGATCGCGCTGGCGATTGTCGGCATCGGGTTGGCGCACGCGGCAAGTGCGCAACCGGTCAAGATCGGGCTGATCATGGAGGCGCGCCCGGCCGAGCAGCCCTGGAGCGCTGCGATCTTCGATTCCGCGGCCAAGCTCAAGCAACAGGACAAGGCGGTCTCGTTCTCGCAGTCCTTCAAGGCTTTCGATCCGACCTCGGCGGAACCGATCGCCCGCCAGTTGCTCGCCGACGGCCACACGGTCCTGGTGATGCACAGCTTCGCCCTGAACGATCTCGCCCACAAGCTCGCCGGCGCGTTCAAATCGGTGCCGATGTCGGTGAGCAGCTTCGATCCGCCGGTCCAGCCGAACCTCACGATCGCGACCGCGAGCTATCTGCAGATCGGCTATTCCAACTGCTGGCTGCTGGCCAAGCTGTCGAAGTCCGGAAAGATCGGCTTTGTCGGCGCGATGCCCATCCCCTACGCGACCGAGCTCCAAATCGGCTGCGCGCTCGGTGCCAAGGCCGCCCGCGGCGATGCCCAGGTGCTGGCGGCCTACAGCAACAGCTTCGTCGACCAGCAGGCGACCCGCGAGCAGGCTCAGGGCGTCGTCGACCGCGGCGCCGATGTCCTGTTCCCCGCCTCGGCGACCCAGGACTCGCTGGGCGGCTTCCAGCTTTGCGAGCAGGCCGGCATCCCCTGCGCCGGATGGGCCAGCGACGCGCGCCGCTATTCACCCAACCATGCTGCGGCATCGGCCGTGGTCGACTGGACGGTGATGCTCAAGGCCTTCGTCGGCCAGGCGCGGACGGGCAAGCTGTCGGCGACCACCTTCAATGCCACCTTCCAGAACGGCGGGCTGGTCCCGCAGCCGTTCGAAGGACCGTCGGCCAGGATCGTGCCGGCCGATCTGCAGGCGGGCTACCTGCAGGTCGTCGCCGATCTCAAGCAAGGCAAGATCTTCTTGCCCAAGAGCAAGGCGCATCCCTGCTGCCCCTGAAATAGAGTCCGGAGCGTCGGGGACATGGGGCGAGGCCCCCTTCGGACGAGCGGCGGCGCAGGCGGCCTCGTCCGTGCGCGTCTGCGCGGCATCGACAAATCCTTCGCTGCCACGCGCGCCGTCCGCGGGGCCGATCTCACGCTTCGCGCGGGCGAGATCCAGGCGCTGCTCGGAGAAAACGGGGCCGGCAAGACGACCTTGATGCGGATCCTCGCGGGGATCCTGCGGCCCGATGCCGGGACTATCGAGATCGGCGGCGAGGTGGTCGCGCTGCGCGGGCGGATGGACGGCGCCCGCCATGGCGTCGGGCTCGTGCAGCAGCATTTCGGCCTGGTCGGAGAGCTCACCGGGACCGAAAACTATCTGCTGGGTCATCCTGCGCTGCGCGCCTGGCTGCCGCGCGCCCGCGCCCGTGCGGAGCTGACACGCGCCGCGGAGGCATTCGCGCTCGCGGTCGATGTCGACCGACCGGCCGCGGCCTTGACGATGGGCGGGCGCCAGCGCCTGGAGATCCTGATCGCGCTGGTCACCGGGGCCGACGTGCTGATCCTCGACGAACCGACCGCCGCGCTCGGCAGCGACGATGTCGCGGTGCTCGAAGGGCTGCTCCGTACGCTTTCCGGCCGCGGCAAATCCGTCGTCTACATCACCCACAAGCTGGCCGAGGTCATGGCATTCGCCGATCGGGTGACGGTCATGCGCCGGGGCCGGGTGGTCGCCGAATTCGAGCGCACCGAGATCGAAACCGATGTTCTTACCGAGGCGATGGTCGGAGACCTGCCGGAGAGCGTCGCGGTCTCGCGCCGGCCTCCCGGGGCGGTCGTGCTGTCGGCGCGCGGCATCTCGACCCCGTCCGCGGGCACGCGCTGCGGACTGCGCGACATCGATCTCGCGGTACACGCCCATGAGATCGTCGGCGTTGCCGGCGTCACCGGCAACGGTCAGGAGGCGTTGGCGGAACTGCTGTGCGGACTGGCCGAGCCGACCGCCGGAGCGGTCGATTTGCGCCCCGACGTAGTCGCCTACATCCCGGAGGACCGGGCCCGCGATGCGCTGGCGATGACGCTGAGCCTGTCCGACAACGCGATCGTCCATCGCCATCGTGCGCCGGAGCTTCGGCGCGGCGGCCGGCTGCGCGCCGCTGAAGTCGATCATTTCGTCTCCGAGATCGTCGCTGCCGGCTCGGTCCAGACGCCCGCCTTCGAAACCCCCGTCTCGGCGCTTTCGGGCGGCAACCAGCAGAAGCTCGTGCTTGCCCGCGAGATCGCGCGTGCCCCGGCGCTGGTCGTGGCGCACAACCCCTATCGCGGGCTGGATGTCAGCGCATCCAGCGATGTCCGCCGCCGGCTGCTGGAGGCACGTGATCGGGGCACCGCCATTGTCCTGATCAGCCCGGACCTGGAGGATCTGTTCGACATCGCGGACCGTATTCTGGTCCTGTCCGATGGCGCTTTTGTCGGCAGCGTCGATCCGCGGACGGCAACGGCGCGTGAGATCGGGGCGCTGCTCGGAGGCGCCTGAGGATGACCGCGCCCGGATTGTCGACCTCATCCCCGATGCTGCGCCCGGCACTGGGTCTGGCCGTGGCGGCGGCCGCGATCGTCCTGGCCGCCGCCGGGCTGTTCGCGATCGGCAACGCAGACCCGCTGGTCGCCTTCCGGGCGATGTATCGGGGCGCGTTCGGGAGCTGGGTCAGCTTCGGCGAGACCTTGATCCGGTTCGCGCCGGTGACCCTGATCGCGGTCGGGCTGGTTCCGTCGTTGCGGATCGGGTTGTTCAATATCGGCGCGCCGGGCCAGATCGGCATCGGGGCGCTGTTCGCGACGCTGACCGGCTTCGCGCTCGCCGGCGCATCGCCGGCCGTCATCATTCCCGCGGCCTTCCTTGCGGCGGCCATCGGCGGCGCTCTCTGGTCGCTCGGCCCCGGGCTGCTGCGCGCCTACCTGCAGGTCAACGAGATCCTTTCGACCCTGGTCTTCAATTTCTTCGCCCTCTACCTCCTGCAATACCTGTTGACCGGGCCGCTGCACGGCTACCGTTCCAACATTGCCCAATCCGACCCGCTGCCGAAGGAGGCGCTGCTGCCGATCCTGATCGAGGGCACCCGTGCCCATGGCGGTCTGTATGTCGTCCTGCTCGCCCTGATCGGCTTATGGCTGGTGCAGCGCAGCCCGCTCGGTTACCGGTTGCGGCTGTTTGGCGCCGGCCCCAGCCTCGCCCGCCAGGCCGGCATCCGGGGCCCCCGGCTGATCGTCTGGACCATGGGCGCGGCCGGTGTCGCGGCCGGGCTCGCCGGCTGGATGCAGGTTGCGGGGGTGGACTATCGGCTCTACGACACCGTCGCCGATCCGATCGGATACATGGGCCTGTTCACCGCGCTGCTCGGCGCGCTCCATCCCTTGGGCATCTTCCTCGCGGGCCTGGTGTTCGCGGCGCTGCTGCGCGGCGGTGATTCGCTGCAGATCGGTGCCGACATCTCACCGGAGATCATCAGCGCGCTGGTCGGGCTGATCCTGCTTTTGCTGGCCGCGCGCACCGGACGGTTCACCAGGGCGAGCCGCCAGAGATGATGTTCCTGGACTCCATGCTGGAAGCCGGCATCCGGCTCACCGTTCCGCTGCTGCTGGTGGCGCTGGGTGAATTGATCGCCGAGCGTGCCGGGGTGATCAACATCGGGCTCGAAGGCAAGATGGCCGCCGGCGCATATGCCGGGTTCGTGGCGATGGCCGGTATCGGCGATCCCTGGCTTGCCGCGCTCGCCGCGATGGCCGCGGGCATGGCGGTCTCCGGCGTCATGGCCGGCGTCGCGATCTGGGGACGGGTCAACCAGATCCTGGTCGGGTTCGCCCTGTTCATCACGGTACCGGGGCTGGTGGCCTTTCTCTACCAGCAGCACACCACCACCCTCGTCGTCACCCCCGCGCTCGACCGGCTGGCGATCCCCGGCCTGAGCGACATACCGGTCATCGGCGGCGCTCTGTTCGCCCAGAACGGCTTCTACTACGCCGCAGCGCTGTTGTGCTTCCTGGTATGGGTATGGATGCACAAGACGCGGTTCGGGCTCTCGGTCACCGCCTGCGGACACGACCCCGAAGTCGCCCTGTCGAAGGGCATCGCCGTCGATTGGGTGCGGACCTGGGCGACGGTGGCGAGCGGTGCGCTGGCGGGCCTGGGCGGTGCGGCGCTGACGGTCGGCGCTCTCGGCTCGTTCAGCCCCGGCGTGACCGGCGGACGGGGGTTCGTCGCGATCGCCATCGTCATCCTGGGGCGCTGGAGCGTCGGCTGGACCGTGCTTGCAGCCGCCGCGATCGGCCTATCGGATGCGCTGCGGCTGCGGCTCGGCGGGCAGGTCGATTTTCCGATCCAGATCCTCGCCATGATTCCCTGGCTTGTGGTGTTGATCATGTTGATCGCCGGC
The DNA here is from genome assembly GCA_965248835.1 of Alphaproteobacteria bacterium. Taxonomy (GTDB): domain Bacteria; phylum Pseudomonadota; class Alphaproteobacteria; order MPNO01; family MPNO01; genus CAYFYS01. The sequence goes on along the minus strand of CBDFLJ010000002.1, from coordinate 2,465,372 downwards.
GCGCGCTTAGCGAAGATGCCGCGGGCGCTGGGGCGCAATCTCGGCGCCGCCGGATCGGCAAGCTAGGAGGGGCGGTTTTGGTGCAGCCCGATATGGACCTCGAAGGCCGTCGATCGCCGAGCATTGGCGTCGTCGTCAACGGACGGCGCGATGCCCGCGCCGGCTGTCGGTTCATCGTCGATACCGCGCCGGCGGAGCCGTCGTGAGCACCCCAAGCGGGACCAACAGGCTGGTCGGCGCCCGGATCCGCCGGCGCGAAGACCCCAAGTTCCTGCGCGGCAGGGGCCAGTATGTCGGCGACGTCGACCGGAAAGGCATGCTGCATGTCGCGTTCTTCCGCAGCGACGTGCCGCATGCGAACATCCGCGCGCTCCGGACCGAGGCGGCGCGCGCGGTCCCCGGCGTCATTGCCGTGCTGACCGCAGACGACCTGCAGGATATCGTCCGGCCCATCAGGGTCGAGGTCACGTTACCCGGTTATCAGGGCTGCGATCACCCGATCCTCGCGCGTGAGAAGGTGTGCTTCGTCGGACAGCCCGTCGCCGCGGTGGTCGCCGCGACGCGCTACGATGCCGAGGACGGGGTCGATGCGATCGCCGCCGACTACGAGCGTCTGCCGCCGGTGCTCGATGTCGACCGCGCCTCGGATCCCGGCACGCCTACGATCCACGCCTCGGTGCCCGACAACCTGTTCAATCATTTCCATCTTGTCGCCGGCGATGTCGAGGGCGCGTTCGCACACGCCGACGACGTCATCGCACTGGAGATCCGCAACAGCCGTTGCGCTCAGGTGCCGCTGGAGACGCGGGTGATCCTGGCCGAATGGGACTCGCTCTACGGCGAACTCGTGGTGTGGGCCTCGCACCAGGCGCCGCACCTGTTCCGCACCGGTGTTGCGGAATTCCTCGGCATCGCCGAATCGTGCATCCGGGTGATCTCTCCCGATGTCGGCGGCGGGTTCGGCAGCAAGCTGACCGTCTACCCGGAGGATCTCGCGACCTGCGCCGCTTCGCGCCTTGTCGGCCGTCCGGTGATGTGGACTTGCGACCGGCGCGAGGATCTCCTGGCATCGATGCAAGGCCGCGAACAGGTCCACCGCATCCAGGCCGCTGTCGATGATGCCGGGCGCATCCAGGCCGTGCGCGTGCGCATCAAGGCGAGCAACGGCGCCTTCCCGATCTGGCCGATGTCAGCCGGCCTCGATTCCGGCCAGGCCTCGGAGAACGTCACCGGCCCCTACGACATCGGCAACTACGAGCGCGACGTCTACGCAGTGGCGACCAACAAAGCGCCGATGGGCCCCTATCGCGGCGTCGGCCGGGTCGCAGCCTGCTTCGCGATCGAGCGGACGATCGATGAAATCGCCGACCGGCTGGGGCTCGACCCGCTGGAGGTGCGCCGGCGCAACGTGGTGCGCAGCTACCCTCACCAGACGCCGGCCGGCCTGCGCTTCGAGAGCGGCAGCTCGGCCGAAGCGCTGGACGAGATGGAAAGGATCCTGGGCCTGTCCGACCTGCGGCGGGAACATGCCGCGCTGCGTGCCGGCGGCACCTATCGCGGAGTCGGGTTCGCCGCGATCGTCGAGCATTCGGCGCTCGGGCCGGATGAGGTCTCGCGCAAGGGCATCGAAATGGTGCTCGGGCTCGAGACGGCCTGCGTGCGGCTCGAGCCCGACGGCGCGATCACCGCGATCCTCGGCACCCACAGCCAGGGCCAGGGGCATGAGACCACCTTCGCCCAGGTCGTCGCCGATGAGTTCGGCGTGCCGTTTGACCGGGTCAAGGTGCGGTTCGGCGACACCGCGGTCGCGCCTTACGGGCTGGGAACATGGGCGAGCCGGAGCCTGGTCTACGGCGGCGGCGCGGCGATCCTCGCCAGCCGCGACATCATCGACAAGGCGATCGCGATCGCTGCGCACAAGCTGCAGGTCGATCCGGCCGGGCTGAGCTACCGCGACGGCATCGTCGTCGCCGACAATCCCGCGCACGCCATGACGCTTGAAGAAATCGCCCGCATCGCCAATCACCGGGCGAACCAGCTGCCCGCACACATCGACCCCGGGCTGGAGGCGACCAGACGCTACCGCGCGCCCGATCCGGGCAGCTTCTCCAATTCGCTTCACGCCGTCGTCGTCGAGGTCGACATCCGCACCGGCGCGGTCGCCATCCTGCGCTACGTGGTGATCGAAGACTGCGGGACGGTGGTCAACCCGATGATCGTCGAAGGCCAGTTGCACGGCGGCATCGCCCAGGGTATCGGCCAGGCGCTGCTCGAGCATGCCGCCTATGACGAGGACGGGCACCCGGTTGCGGTGACCTTCGCCGACTACCTGGCGCCGCTGGCCTGCAACGTCCCGCGGATCGAGGTACACCACCTCCAGAGCCCCTCGCCCGACAGCCTCGGTGGCTTCAAGGGCATGGGCGAGGGCGGCGCCGTCAACCCGCCGGCCGCAATCGCCAACGCGCTCACTGACGCGCTGTCGCCGTTCGGGATCAAGGTCAACCACACGCCGGTCTCGCCTGCATGGATCGTCGAGGCGGTGGAACACGCACGCGCGCCGGCTCGGCCGGCGGGATGAGCTGGAAAGGACGGTACCGATGAAGGCCGGGTTTATCGGGTTGGGGACTCAGAAAGTGAAGGTGACGGAAGTCGCGAGCGAGGCGCCTGTTGCGGCTGATTACAATCCAACGCTTTGGCAGCACCTCGAAGCGGGGCACGTCGGGTTGGGGACTCAGGGCAAGTACCTGGCCGTCAACCTCGCCCAGTCGGATCACGACCTGATGGTCTACGACGTCCTTGGGCAGTGCCGGTCCGAACCGCTGGATGCGCTGGCGAAGGCGGGCGCGCGGATCGCCCGCTCCAACCGCGAGGTCGGCGCGCATGGCGAGGTCGTCGAGATCTGCGTGCTGGACGACGCCCAGGTCGAAGACGTCGTGCTGGCTGCCGACGGGGTGCTTGCCGGCGCCAAGCCCGGCACCATCATCGCCGTCCACAGCACCGTCGAGCCGGCGACGATCGAACGGCTGGCCGCGGCCGCGGCTGAGCGCGAGGTCGAGCTGATCGATGCGCCGGTCAGCGGCAGCGAGCGAGGAGCCAGGACCAGGACGATGTCCTACATGGTCGGCGGCAGCGACCGCGCATTCGAGATCTGCAGGCCGATCTTCGAGACTTCGGGTCCCAAGATCACCCATACCGGCGGGCTCGGCACCGGCATCCGCGCCAAGCTCGCCCACCAGCTCATCATCAGCGTCAATCTGATGGCCGCCCATGAAGGGATGCGCCTCGGGCGCGCGGCCGGGCTGTCGGCCGAAATGCTGGAGAAAATCATCGGCGATGGGATGGCGCAAAGCGCGGTCGCCGAGCGTTGGTCCAAGCTCAAGATGGCACCGCAGGCGAGCGAGGTGTTCTACAAGGACCTCCGGCTCTGCCTCAAGCTCGCCCATGAGCTTGGCCTGCCGGCGCCGGGCGCGGCGCTCGCGCAACAGCTCCTCGACGAGATCCTGCCGTGACCGGCCTCGGCGGCTCCGCCCGCGCCCTGATCGACCTCGACGGCGGCGAGATCAGCCGCGAGATCTTCGTCAACCAGGACATCTACCGCCAGGAGCAGGAGCGCCTGTTCGCGCGCGCCTGGCTCTATGTCGGCCACGAAAGCCAGGTCGCCGCGCCGGGCGATTTCTTCGTCTCGCGGATGGGCGAGGAATCGGTGATCCTCACCCGCGACCGCGCGGGCTCCCTGCACGTCTTCCTCAACACCTGCCGGCACCGCGGCATGCGGGTGTGCCGCTACGACGAGGGCAACACGCGGACCTTCGTCTGCCCCTACCACGGATGGAGCTACGGCACCGACGGCGCGCTGGTCGGCGTCCAGGACTACGAGAACGCCTACCGGCCGCCGTTCGACAAGGCGGACTGGGGGTTGGTCGAGGTGGCCGGGCTCGCGACCTGCCGCGGCACGATCTGGGCGACCTGGGATGCGGCCGCGCCCTCCTTCGAGGACTATCTGGGCGAGGCGCGGTTCGCGCTCGACCTCGCACTCGCGCCCTGGGACGGCGGCGACGGCGAGACCGAACTGCTCGGCGCGGTCCAGAAATGGATCATCCCGTCGAACTGGAAGTTCGTGGCGGAGAACTTCGCCGGCGATGCGCTGCACGTCGTCAGCCACCGCTCGGTCGACATGGTCGGCATCGGCCCGACCGAAGGCGAGGGCAGGCGGGACGACCCCGGACGGCTGATTCTGGCCGGCCACCACGAGGGGCACGGCTTCACCTACGGTGTCGGACCGATCGATGCGGAGAGGACCGACTATGCCGATTCGGCGGCTACGGCGGCCTACTACAAAGACCGATGGCGGCAGCGCGTCGCGCGGCTGGGCGAGAAGGCCGGCATCAACGTGATCGTCGGCACTGTCTTTCCCAACATGTCGCTGCACGGCCAGCAGCCGCGCACGATCATCGTCGGCCATCCGCGCGCTGCCGACCGCACCGAGCTCTGGCGGGTCTATTTCGTCGACAAGGACGCGCCCGAGGAGGTCAAGCGGTTCCTGAGACGCTATTACCTGCGCTATTCCGGCCCGGCCGGGATGACCGAGCAGGACGACATGGAGAACTGGAACTACGCCTCGGCGGCGAGCCAAGGCACGATCGCACGGCGGTTCCCGTATCACTACAAGGCGGGGCTCGGGGCCGGCGGGCCGAGCGCCTTGATCCCGGGCGTCGTCACCGAGGCGCCGGTGACCACCGAACAGAATCCGCGGCAGCTCTACAAGCGCTGGGCCGAGTACATGGACGCACAGAGCTCGGCGGACCTGCACGTCGCGCGTGCCGGCGATGGCTGACCCCGGCCCTGCGCGGCTTTCCTATCTGAGCCTGATGCGCGAGATCGAGGACCTGCTCTACCGCGAGGCCGACCTGCTGGACCAGCGCCGCTACGTGGAATGGCTCGATCTGTTCACCGAGGACATCGTCTACTGGGCGCCGCTGCGCAAGAACCTCCCCTGGTCCGAGCGCGAACACGACATCACCGGCGAGGACGATGTCGCCTGGTTCCATGACGACAAGACGACGCTCGAAAAGCGTGTCCGCCAGATCATGACCGGCATCCATTGGGCCGAGGAGCCGCCCTCGCGGGTCTCGCACCTGATCACCAACATCCGCCTTGTCGAGCCCGTCGACGCCCTGCCCGAGGGTGAAGCGGCCACGGTGACCTGCCGTTTCCTGGTCCACCGCAACCGCCTCGAGACCGAGACCGATTACCTTGTCGGCCGCCGCGCGGACGAATTGCGCCGGATCGGCGGCGCGCTGATGATCGCCCGGCGAAAAATCATCCTCGACCAGTCGGTCCTGCTCGCCAAGAACCTGACCGTCTTCCTCTGAACCGAGGCCGAGAACGTCTTCGGCGCGCCAAGCCGTCGAACGTGGACTACAGGATGTACTTCGACAGATCCGCGTCCTTGGCGAGGTCGGCGACGTTGACGCGCACATACTCGGCATCGATCGTCACCGTGTCGCCGGCCCGGTCGGTGGCAGTGAAGCTGATATCGTCCAGCAGCCGCTCCATGACGGTCTGTAGCCGGCGGGCACCGATATTCTCGACCGAGCGGTTTACCTCGGCCGCGACATGGGCGATCTCGGTGATCGCCTCGTCGTTGAACTCGAGCGAGACGTCCTCGGTCCCCATCAGCGCGATATATTGGCGGATCAGGCTGGTCTCTGGCTCGGTCAGGATGCGGCGGAAGTCGTCCTCGGTAAGCGCCTTGAGCTCGACCCGGATCGGCAGGCGGCCCTGGAGCTCGGGCAGCAGGTCCGAGGGCTTGGCGAGATGGAAGGCGCCCGAGGCGATGAACAGCACGTGGTCGGTCTTCACCGCGCCGTGCTTGGTCGCGACCGTCGTGCCCTCGATCAGCGGCAGCAGGTCGCGCTGCACGCCTTCGCGGCTGACGTCGGCGCCGTAGCGGTCCGAGCGGGCGCAGATCTTGTCGATCTCATCGAGGAAGACGATCCCGTTCTGCTCGACCGAGTCGATCGCCTCGCGCACAACGGCGTCTTCGTCGAGCAGCTTGTCGGCCTCTTCCTCGACCAGGATGGTGTGGGATTCGCCCACCGTCATCCGGCGCGACTTGGTGCGGCCGCCGAAGGCCTTGCCTAGCATGTCGCCCAGATTGACCATGCCCATCTGCGCGCCCGGCATGCCGGGGATGTCGAAGGTCGGCAGCGATGAGCCGCCGTCGCTGACCTCGACCTCGATCTCCTTGTCGTCGAGCTGGCCCTCGCGCAACATCCGGCGGAATTTCTGGCGCGTATCCGCGCTGGCGCTTTCGCCGACCAGGGCGTCGAGCACGCGCTCCTCCGCGGCGACCTCGGCCTTGGCTTTGACCTCCTTGCGCAGCCGGGTGCGGACCATCAGGATGGCGATCTCGACCAGGTCGCGGACGATCTGCTCGACGTCGCGCCCGACATAGCCGACCTCGGTAAACTTGGTCGCCTCGACCTTCAGGAAGGGCGCCTGGGCGAGGCGGGCGAGTCGCCGGGCGATCTCGGTCTTGCCGACGCCGGTCGGCCCGATCATCAGGATGTTCTTGGGCAGGACCTCCTCGCGCAGGTCACCGGACAGTTTCTGGCGCCGCCAGCGGTTGCGAAGCGCAATGGCGACTGCCCGCTTGGCGGCGTCCTGGCCGACGATGTAGCGGTCGAGTTCGGAGACGATCTCTCTGGGACTGAAATTGGTCAAAGCCGCTCAGATGCCTTCAATGATGACATTGTGATTGGTGTAGATGCAGATATCGGCGGCGACCCCCATGGCCTTGCGTGCGATTGCCTCGGCGTCCATGTCCGCGACGTCGGCCAAAGCACGCGCTGCGGCCAGCGCGTAAACGCCGCCGGAGCCGATGCCGATCAGCCCGTCCTCGGGCTCGAGCACGTCGCCGGTCCCTGACAGGATCAGCGAGATGTCGCGGTCGGCCACCGCCATCATCGCCTCGAGCCGGCGCAGATACCGGTCGGTCCGCCAGTCCTTGGCGAGCTCCACGCAGGCCCGCATGAGCTGGCCCGGATGCTGCTCAAGCTTGGTCTCGAGCCGTTCGAACAGGGTGAACGCGTCGGCCGTCGCGCCGGCGAACCCGCCGATCACCGAACCGTCGCCGAGGCGGCGCACCTTGCGGGCATTGGCCTTCATGACCGTGTTGCCGAAGCTCACCTGCCCGTCCCCGGCGACGATCACCTTGCCGTCCTTGCGGACGGACAAGATCGTCGTGCCGTGGAATGCGTGGGAATCCGATGACGACATCGCCCGCGGCCGACGCCGCTCTCCCGAATACGAACCTTGACTTCCAGATTGAAAATGTGGGTTTTGCGGACCGCGCGTCAAGTGCAGGCGCTGCCGGTGCCCGCCGCGGCGCATATGGCGTTCGCATGCGCGCTCTGCTAAAAGACCGCCGATTCCTGCAGGAGCGACCCCAATGCGCAGCGCGACCATCACGCGCCACACGCGCGAAACCCGTATCGAGGTGGGCCTCGATCTCGACGGGAGTGGCAGCTATGACGTTTCCACCGGCATCGGGTTCCTCGATCACATGCTGGAGCAGCTCTCCCGGCACAGCCTGATCGACCTGCGCGTTCGTGCGCTGGGCGACCTGCATATCGACTTTCACCACACCACCGAGGACACCGGGCTCGCGATCGGCGCGGCCGTTGCCCAGGCGCTGGGCGATCGACGCGGCATCACCCGCTACGGCTCGGCGATGATCCCGATGGACGAGACGCTCTCTCGCGTCGCGCTGGACATCTCCGGGCGGCCCTATCTGATCTGGCGGGTCGCGTTCTCGCGTCCCAAGCTGGGCGAGATGGACACCGAGCTGTTCAAGGAGTGGTTCCAGGCCTTCGCCCAGTCGAGCGGCGCGACTCTCCACGTCGAGACGCTCTATGGCGAGAACAACCATCACATCGTGGAATCCTGCTTCAAGGGGCTGGCGCGCGCCTTGCGGGCGGCGACCACGATCGATGCCAGGGCGGCCGCCGACATCCCGTCGACCAAGGGAACGATCGGCGGCGCCGACGCTGCGTCCTGAACCGCCCGGAGACCGGCCGTGTTCGCGCGGATCCGCCTTTATGCCGCCTATGTCGATCCGTCCTCTGTGGAGCGCGACCGCGCGGTCGCTATGGTCAGGCAGGGCATGTGCTGGCCGGCCTTCTTTTTCTCTGTGCTGTGGGCGCTGCGGCACCGGCTGTGGGGGACGGCGGCGGTCCTGCTGCTGGCGATCGCCGGGCTCGATGTCGCGCTCATGGCCTTGGGCGCGGACGCGGTCACGTCCGGCATCGCCGTGCTGGGCCTGGCCGCCCATATCGGGCTGTCGGCCAACGACTGGCGCGGCCGGGCGCTGGAGCGCCGCGGCATGGACCTGGCCGCGATCGTGGCCGCACCGGATGCCGAACGGGCGGTCCAGCGATGGTTCGAGCACGACCGGCCAGGTGCGCCGTGAGGGTTGCGATCATCGATTACGGCTCGGGCAATCTGCGCTCGGCGGCGAAGGCGTTCGAGCGCGCGGCGTCCGACCTGCCGGGTCCGGTGCGGGTCGAGGTGACCGCCGATCCGGCAGACCTTGCCCGCGCGAGCCATATCGTGCTGCCCGGGGTCGGCGCCTTCGCCGACTGCATGGCCGGGCTCGCGGCACTCGGCGGCATGATCGAGGCGCTCGAAGCCCGGGTCCGCGGCGCCGGCGTGCCGTTCCTCGGCATCTGCGTCGGCATGCAACTCATGGCGAGTACCGGCGAGGAGCACGGCAGTCATGCCGGGCTCGGCTGGCTGCCCGGACGGGTGGCGGCGATCACGCCGCGGGCGAACGGGCTCAAGGTGCCGCACATGGGCTGGAACGAGCTCGAGGTCCGGCGCAAAGACCACCCCGTGGCAGGCCGGATCGCCGCCGGCGCGCACGCCTATTTCGTCCACAGCTTCGCCTTCTTCGCCGAGGAGGCCGACATCGTCCTGGCCGAAACCGACTATGGCGGTCACATTTCCGCCATCGTCGGCCGTGAGAATATGCTGGGGACCCAATTCCATCCGGAGAAGAGCCAGCAGACCGGCCTCGGGTTCATAAGAGACTTCCTCGAATGGCAGCCATGATGCTCGCCGCACCGGAGATCACCGTCGAGACGGCCGGGTCGTTCTCCGAGCGCGACCTGGCGGATCTGTGCGACGCCTCGGAATCCGCCGTCCTCGAGGGCGACGGCTTCGGCTGGCTCGGCCCGCCGCCGCGCCACAACGCGGCCCAGGGCTTCGCGGCATCGATCACGACGAATTTCGTCGCTCCCACCCCCGCCGACGGACCGGACGCGCCGTGATCCTGTTCCCGGCGATCGACATCAAGGACGGTCTGTGCGTCCGCCTGCTGCGCGGCGAGATGACCGAGGCCACGGTGTTCAACAACGACCCCGCCGATCAGGCCCGGGTTTTCCGGTCCCTGGGCTTCGAATGGCTGCATGTGGTCGATCTGAACGGAGCGTTCGAAGGCCAGCCGGTCAACACCGACGCGGTTGCCGGCATCCTCGCGGCGGTGGACATCCCGGTTCAGCTCGGCGGCGGTATCCGCGACATGCCGACGCTGGATCACTGGCTGGGCGCGGGGGTGACACGGGCGGTGCTCGGCACCTCGGCGCTCGCCGATCCCGACTTTGTCCTGGACGCCTGCGCCCGCTACCCCGGGCGCGTTGCGGTCGGGATCGATGTCCGCAACGGCCGAGTCGCGACCGACGGCTGGGCGAAGACCACGCAGGTGCGCGCGCTCGACCTCGCGCTGCGCTTCGAAGACGCGGGACTTGCCGCGATCATCTATACCGACATCAACCGTGACGGCGCGCTGGGCGGGCTGAATGTCGAAGCGACCGTCGACATCGCATTCGCCCTGACCACACCGGTGATCGCCTCCGGCGGGGTGTCCTCGACCCAGGACCTGCTGGAGCTCAAGGCCAACGAGCGGGCCGGGATCACCGGCGTGATCTGCGGCCGGGCGCTCTATGACGGTCGGATCGACCCGGCCGAGGCGCTGTCGGTCCTGGCCGGCTGAGCATGCTCAAGGCCCGCGTGATCCCCTGCCTGGACGTCAAGGACGGACGGACCGTCAAAGGCATCAACTTCGTCGACCTTGTCGATGCCGGCGATCCGGTCGAGCAGGCCAAGGTCTATGACGGCCAGGGCGCGGACGAGCTGTGCTTCCTCGACATCACCGCCTCGCATGAGAACCGCGCGACCCTTCTCGATGTCGTCGGCCGCACCGCCGAGCAGTGCTTCATGCCGCTGACCGTCGGCGGCGGCGTCCGGACGATCGAGGACATCCGGAAGCTTCTCGTCGCCGGCGCCGACAAAGTCTCCATCAACACCGCCGCGGTCGACCGGCCCGCGTTCGTCCGCGAGGCCGCGCAGAAATTCGGCACTCAATGCATCGTCGTTGCGATCGATGCCAAGGCGGTCGCCGGCGACCGGTTCGAGATCTTCACCCATGGCGGTCGTCGGCCGACCGGGATCGACGCCGTCGATTGGGCCCGGCGCATGACCGAGCACGGAGCGGGCGAGATCCTGCTCACCTCGATGAACCGCGACGGCACGCGCCGGGGCTTCGATATCGCGCTGACCCGGCGGATTGCCGATGCGGTCACGGTTCCGGTGATTGCCTCGGGCGGGGTGGGCACGCTCGACCACCTCGTCGAAGGCATCCGCGAGGGCCGTGCGAGTGCGGTTCTGGCCGCCTCGATCTTCCATTTCGGGGAGTTCACCATCGCCGCCGCGAAGGCGCATATGCGGGCCGGCGGCGTCGCGGTCCGGCCGTGACAGCGCCCGGCGTATCTGCTAAGGCGGCAATGCCATGGAAGAGGGTGAGGACAGCGCCGTCCTGGAACGGCTCTATCGCGTGATCGAAAGCCGCCGCGGCGGCGATCCCGACGCGTCCTATACCGCAAGCCTGCTCGCCAAGGGCAACGAGGCGATCGCCCAGAAGCTCGGCGAAGAGGCGGTCGAGACGGTGATCGCCGCGACCACTGGCGTCAACCGGCGGCTGATCTCCGAAAGCGCCGACCTGCTCTATCATCTCCTGGTGAGCTGGGCCGCGGCCGGGGTAAGGCCGCAGGACGTCTGGGCCGAGCTTGCCCGGCGCGAGGGTATTTCCGGCCACGACGAGAAGCGCCGGCGCAGCGGGGACTGACGATGACCTACGACGACTCGAACGTGTTCGCGAAGATCCTGCGCGGCGAGGTGCCGTGCAGGAAGATCTACGAAGACGACCACGCGCTGGCCTTCCACGACATCGCGCCTCAGGCGCCGGTCCATGCCCTGGTGGTTCCCAAAGGGCAATATGCCTCGATGGCCGATTTCTCGGCCAAGGCGTCCGAGGCCGAGCAGGCCGGGCTGGTGCGCGCGATCGGCAAGGTCGCCGAGGCGCTCGACCTGGTCGCCGACGGCTACCGGGTGCTCACCAATCACGGCAGGCGGTCGCACCAGGACGTCCCGCACCTCCACTTCCACATCTTCGGCGGCCGTGCGCTGGGCCCCATGCTCGAAGGCGGCCTCCCGCCGCTGGTCGGCGGCGACTAACGCATTGCCCGCTTGACAGGAGTCGGGCCGGCCCGCTCGACACCGCGCGCCGATCCGCGCACTGTTGGCCGCAAACCAGCCTCCCGAGGTGTGATGACGATGACCAGCGAGCATCAGGGGATCGGCGCATCGGTCCTGCGCAAGGAAGACCGCAAGTTCCTGACCGGACAGGGCCGCTACGTCGCGGATATGGCGGTGCCGGGCGCGCTCCATTGCCGGATTGTTCGCTCGGTCCATGCCCATGCCGCGCTGCGCGGCGTAGACGCTGGCGCGGCGCTGGCCGTGCCCGGTGTGGTGACGGTCCTCAGCGGGGCCGACATGGCTGCCGACGGGCTCGGCCCCATGGCGCCGCTCTGGGCGGTCCCCAGCAAAGACGGCAAGCCGATGGCCGAGCCGCCGCGCTGGGCGCTGGCCCGCGACCGGGTGCGCCATGTCGGCGAGGCGATCGCTGTCGTCGTGGCCGAGACCCGGGAAGCCGCCGCCGACGGCGCCGAGGCCGTGGCGGTCGATTATGCCCCGCTGCCGGCCGCTATCGGCTCGCGCGCCGCCGCGGCCGAAGGCGCGCCGATCCTCCACGACGAGGCGCCGGGCAATATCTGCTTCATCTGGGAACGCGGCGATCCGGACGCGGTCGATGCCGCGATCGCCGCGGCCGCCCATGTGCTCGAGGTCGAGATCTACAACAACCGGCTGATCGGAACGGCGATCGAGCCGCGCGCGATAGCGGCCCTCTACGACCCGATCGAGGACGCGATTACGCTGTATGACAGCACCCAGGTGGTGCACATGATCCGGCGCTCGGTCGCCGGCCAGCTCGGGATCGACGAGGCGCGGGTCCGGGTGGTCGCGCCCGATGTCGGCGGCGGGTTCGGCTACAAGGGCAAGCACTACCCCGAGGAGACCATCCTCGCCTGGGTGGCACGGCGCCTCGGCCGTGCGGTCCGCTGGACCGCCGACCGCAGCGAGGCGTTCGCCTGCGATTTGCAGGCGCGCGACCACCGCACGACGGCCCGCCTCGCGATCGACCGTCAGGGGATTTTCCTCGGCCTGCGGGTCGCGACCCACGCCGATCTCGGTGCCTACAACTCGACCGTCGGTGCGGGCATCCCGAGCGCGATCTATACGGCGCTGCTGGCCGGCGTCTACAAGACGCCGGCGATCCACGTCCAGGTCACCGGGGTCTTCACCAACACCACGCCGACGGATGCCTATCGCGGGGCCGGGCGGCCCGAGGCCTGCTACGTGCTGGAGCGGCTGGCCGACAAAGCCGCTTCGGCCACCGGGCTCGACCGTGCCGAGATCCGCCGCCGCAACCTTATCCCCGCTTCCGCCATGCCCTATGCGACCCCGATCGGGCCGACTTATGATTGCGGCGATTTTCCACGCGTCATGGGCCGTGTCCTCGCGGCGTCCGATTATGACGGTTTCGCCCGGCGCCGGGCCGAGGCGAAGGCACGCGGCCGGCTGCGCGGCATCGGCATCGCCAACTATGTCGAGTCCTCGGGCGTTGCGCCCTCGCGGCTGCTCGGCGCCTTCGGCGGACGGCTGGCGATGTTCGAATCCGCCGAGCTCCGCGTCGACCGCCAGGGAAGCCTGCGGGCGTTGCTCGGCACCCACAACCACGGCCAGGGCCACGCGACGACCTTTGCCCAGGTTCTGTCGGAACGTTTCGGAATCGGGCTGGACAAGATCGAGATCGTCGAAGGGGATACGGCTCTGGTCCAGTTCGGCACCGGCACCTTCGGCTCGCGTTCGCTCGCGGTCGGCGGCTCGGCGCTGTGCCACGCCGCCGACAAGGTGATCGAGAAGGGCAGGCGCATCGCCGCCCACATGCTGGAGGCCTCCGAGGACGATATCGCCTTTGCCGACGGCGAATTCACCATTGCCGGCACCGACCGCTCGGTGCCGTTCGCCGCGGTTGCCGAGCGGGCGCATGTCCCCCACGACTACCCGCACGAAACCCTGGAGCCGGGCCTCACCGAGACCGCGTTCTACGACCCCAAGAATTTCGCTTTTTCCAACGGCGCCCATGTTGCCGAGGTCGAGATCGACCCGGACACCGGCGCCCTTGCGATCGCCGCCTACTGGGTGGTCGATGACGTCGGCACGGTGGTCAATCCGATGATCGTCGAGGGCCAGATCCATGGCGGGCTCGCCCAGGGCCTCGGCCAGGCGATGCTTGAGCATGTGGTCTACGATCCCGCCAGCGGCCAGCTTCTTTCGGGCTCCTTGATGGACTATGCGATCCCGCGGGCGGACGACCTGCCGTCCTTCCATTCGGAGGTCGAGGAGTCCCAGCCCTGCACCCACAACCCGCTCGGTGCCAAGGGCTGCGGCGAATCGGGCACCATCGGGGCGCCGGCCGCCCTGGTTGCGGCCACGCTCGATGCGCTGTCTGAGCACGGCGTCACCGACATCGCCATGCCGCTGACGGCGGAGCGCATCTGGCGGGCGATCGCGGCGGGCGGATCAGTTGAGCATGGTGTTGGGTAGGATCAGCGACAGCTCGGGGAAGGCGACCAGGATCACAAGGCAGGCCATCATCGCCGCCCAGAACGGCAGGATCCCGACATAGATGTCGCGCATCGAGACGTCGCGGGCCACACTCTTGACGACGAAGACGTTCATGCCGACCGGTGGGCTGATCAGCGCCATCTCCAGGATCACCACCATGACCACGCCGAACCAGATCCGCAGGTCGCTGGACTCGGGGTCCAGCGCGAGGAAGGCCGGGATCTGTGACTGCTCGATGATCGGCAGCACGATCGGCAGGATCAGCACCATCATCGCGAACCCGTCGAGGAACGTTCCCAGCGCGATGAAGGTCGCGAGCACGATCACCAGCAGGGTCACCGGGCCGAGGTCGAGCCCCTTGAGCGCGCCGGCGAGGTTCTCCGGGATCTGGGTGAGCGCCAGGAACGGCGAGAAGATCGCGGCCCCGATGATGATGAAATAGATCATCACCGTCGTCGAGACGGTGTTCAGCAGCGCATCGGCGACCAGCCTCGGCGTGAACCGGCGCCGGGCGGCCGCGAAGGCCATCGCCAGCACCGCGCCCACCGCGGCCGCCTCCACCGGGGTGAACACGCCGCCATAGATGCCGCCGATCGAGACGACGATGATGAAGATGATCGAGAAGCCGCGCAGCAGCGCAGCGCGCTTTTCGCGCCAGTCGTAGCGCCGCGCCGCGGGGCCGAGCTGCGGCCGGATCGTGGTCTGGATGAAGATGGTGAAAAGAAAAAAGCCGGCCAGGATGATGCCGGGGATGACGCCGGCCAGGAACAGCCGGCCGATCGATTCCTCGGTCAGGATGGCGTAGATCACGAACCCGGTCGAAGGCGGTATGAGGATGCCGAGCGTGCCGCCGGCCGCGACCGCGCCGGCCGCCAGCCTGCGGTCGTAGCCGAAGCGGCTCATCTCGGGCATCGCGACCCGGCCGATGGTCAGCGCCGAGGCGACCGAGGAGCCCGACAGCGCCGCGAAGCCGGTGCAGCCAAGCACGGTCGAGTGCGCAAGGCCGCCCCGCATCCAGCCAACCCAGGCGTTGGCGGCGTTGTAGAGGTCCCGGCTCATGCCGCACATCGAGGCGACATTGCCCATCAGGACGAAGAACGGGATCACGGTGAGCTCGTAGAAGATCGCCGTGCTCCAGGTCTCGGTCACCAGCGTCGCCAGCGCCGCCGCCCAACTGTTGATTACGACCAGGCCGGCGAAGCCGACGATGATCATTGCCAGCGCGACGGGCACGCGCTGGCTCATCAGGGCGAGAATCAGAACGAAACCCAGGATGCCGAGAAAAGTCGGATCCATCCCTAGTCGGCGGGGCGCAGCCAGGCGATCGTCAGCGCCACCGGCCGGCCGGCGATCAGCCACGCCGTCTCGACGCACAGGACCAGCACCTGGATCGCGGCCGCGACGGCGAGCGCCTGGAAGAAGGGCCGGAACGGCACCTCGATCATGTTGGTGGCTTCGTTGAACAGCGCGGCGTCATCGGCGCGCAGCCACGCCTGCGAAGCGAGCACCGCGAAGATGAACAGCCCGATCAGCCGGACGGCGACGTCACGGCCGACCGTCAGGCCGCGGAGCGGATAGTCCGGGATCAGGTCGACCACGATGTGCCCTCCCATCCGCCAGGTGAGCGGCAGGGCGAAGGCGAAGACCAGGACCATGCCCATCTGCAGCAGGTCCTTGGCGCCGAGGATCGGGGCCGAGAAGACATAGCGCATCACCACGTCGACGAAGGTAAGCCCGATCAGGCAGAGCAGGATCGCGCCGGACAGGACGGCAAGGGCGGCGCAGAGCCCATCGAGCGGCTTCATCCGCGCCGCCCCGCTCGGCCGGTCAGTTCTTCATCGCATCGACGACCCGGCTTGCCGGCAGCCCGCGCCCGTCGAGCTCCTTGAGCAGACCGGCGACCGCAGCCTGGGCGCGGGCGCCGAACGCGGCGCGCGCCTCCGGGGTCAGCGCGACGGTGGTCTTGCCGGGGATCTTTGCGAACTTCGACAGCGCAATCTGGCCGAACTTCGCAAGCCCCTGCGCCGAGCGCAGGCTGATGTCGAGCCCGGTCAGGCCGTCGAGCGCCTTGCGCTCATCGGGCGCGAGCTCGTTGTAGGCCGCTTCGTTCATCACCATGAAGATCGTCGTCGGCATCTCCGGCAGCCCGGTGGTGATGTATTTCGTGGGCTCGATCAGCTTGAAGATCAGCAGCGAATCCGATCCCATCAGCGCGCCGTCGACGACACCCGTGCTCATCGAGGTGTAGACCTTGGTCGCCGGCATCTGAACCGGGGTCGCGCCGTAGGCCGAGATCACCGCGGCCGCGGACCTCGAGGCGACGCGGATCTTGAGCCCCTTGAGGTCGGCCAGTCCGCGCACCGGCTTGTCACGCATCATGAAGATGGCCGGCGGGGTGACGAAGACGGCCAGCGGCACCGTCCGCTTGAACTCGGCGCGCAAGTGCCGATCCATCACCTTCCAGATTTTCCGCGTCGCATCCTGGTGGCCACGGGTCACGCCGGGCAACTCGATCAGAAGCGTCTTGGGAAACAGCGAGGACGTGTAGCCCGGCAGCCCGTATGCGATGTCGGCGATCCGCCGGACCGCACGTTGGTACTGCTCGACCGGCCCCTTGCCCAGGGCACCGGCGGCGTAGACCTTGATGGTCACCTTCCCGTTGGTCGCCTTGGCCAGATCCGCACCGAGCTTCAGGAAGATCGGCTTGTGCAGGATGTATTGCGGCGGCACGAAGCTCGCGAACTTGAGCTCCTTTGCGGCAACCCCGGTTGCCTGGACTCCTACGGCCGCCAGCATCGCGGCGGCAATCCCGATTCCGATCCGTCTCATCGCATTCCTCCCTTGGGCGCGCTGCACGACCAGCCGCCCCTTGTCCCTGACCCCGCAACCATGTCCGCCCCGGGCGGGCGGGGCAAGGCCCGTCTGCAGCACCCGGCCTCTCACGCGCCGAGCTTCGGCATGACTTCTTCGGAGAACAGGTCGAGAGAGCGCATGGCATCGGACAGCGCCATGGTGCCGAAGAAGAGGTAGGTGACCAGGTAGTTGATGCCGGTCTCGGCGATCTGGGCTTCGAGTTCGGCGCGGACGGTCTCCGGCGAGCCCGCGATGACCATCCTGGCCTCCTCCCATTGCTCGAAAGTCTCGCCGTGCGGCATGTTGAGGCGGCCGGCCAAGGCATCCGCGCCATGCATCCTGCGCAGCCAGTGCAGGCTTCCGGCGTGATGGTCCATCGCCGGTTTGGCGATCCGGCGGGCGTCGGCGTCGGTCTCCGCCACCACGACGTGGCGCAGCATGCCGATCGCGGTGCCGCCCTGGAAGGCCGCCTTGGGCTGGGCCGCGCCGCCACGCGCCGCCAACGCCTCGCGGAACGCTTCGATGTTGGGCTTGGCGAGCGAGACCGGGCCGTTGGCGACGAAGTGCATCCCCTGCTCGCCCGCCCAGGTCGCCCCGATGGTGTTCGACGAGCCGTACCAGAACGGCGGATGGGGCGTCTGCAGCGGGCGCAACGGCATCGGTACGTCGTCGTAGTCGAAATGCGTGCCGTGATAGCTGAACCGGTCCTCGCCGAGCGCGGCCTTCAGGCAGTCATAGGCATCGAAGAAGATCTCCCGCGACTCGGCATGATCGACGTGGTGGTAATTGAGCTCGAACGGCGAGACGCCGCGCCCGACGCCGATCTCGAGCCGGCCTCGGCTCAGGTGGTCGAGCATGCAGACCTCCTCGGCCAGCTTGAGCGGGGTATACAGCGTCAGCAGATAGACCAGCGGCCCCAGCCGGATCCGCCGGGTCGCGCGCGCGACCGCGGCCAGGTAGACGCCCGGCGCCGGCACCATGTTGAGCGGCGAGGAGTGATGCTCGGCTACGTGCAGGCAATAGAGCCCCGCCTGGTCGGCGGCGGCAGCGAACTCCAGCCGCTCGTCGAACTGGGTCGCCAGGGGCCGGTCGCCCGACCGCTCCAGGTGATCGAAAAGCCCGACTTTCATGATCCGGTCCCATCCATGGGGCAATGCCAGGACCTATCTCTAGCGCAGCGACGGCATTTTGGCGAACCGCGCGCGAACGGCGGGTCGCGCGCCCTCGTCCGGAATGTCGGTCTCGATGGTTGCGGGGCTCGTAATGGCCGCGACCGACATTTGCTTGTAACCGCGATCTGATTAGGCGCGACGCTGGCCGCCTCGATCGGCAAGATCGCCTCGCCGGCCCGGGGCGTCAGCTATTTCGAGCGGGACGGCTACGACGCCAGGAACGACCCCGCGCATATGGCCGCGAGCGCCTCGGTGGGCAAGGGCGCCGGGGGGCTCGCCGTTTCTATGGAGGACTTGCGCTTGACCACTGCCCGGAGGCGACGGTGATCGTGTCCGATCAAGCAATAGGGTTGTTTGCCAGTCCCACGCATGGTGCCTTAGGTCCCAAATCGGGAGATTCGATCTTGATCCCGATATGGGACCATATTATTGTTTTCGCCATGAGGATCATCGCTCTGGCGACGCTGAAGCGGTTCATCGACGCCGAGCCCGCTCACGCGGATGCCAGCGAGCCGGTGATGTCATGGTATCGGCAGGTCAAGGCGGCCGACTGGACAAGCCCGGCCGATGTCAAACGGGACATCCGCAGCGCCGGCATCCTCAAGGACGGCCGGGCGGTGTTCAACATCGCCGGCAACAAGTACCGCATCGTGGTGTGGATCAACTATCCCTACCGCGTCGTCTACATCCGGTTCATCGGCAGCCACCTTATGTACGACGCCATCGATGCCCAGACGATTTGAGGAACGAGCCATGGACATTGCACCGATCAAGACCAAACGGGATCATCAACGCGCGTTGAAGGAGATCGAGGACCTGATGACGGCAAAGCGCAACACGCCGGAGGGCGACCGTCTCGATGTCCTGGTCACGCTCGTCGAGGCCTGGGAGGCCAGACACTATCCGCTCGACCTGCCGGACCCGGTCGCCGCGATCCGCTACCACATGGAGCAGAACGCGCTGGCGCCTAAGGATCTGGTGCCCTATATCGGCAGCCGCAGCCGTGTTTATGAAATACTCAACCGGAGGCGCCCGCTGAGCCTGAAGATGATCTGGCGGTTGCACCGGGGGCTGGGCATCCCGGCGGAATCGCTTATCAAGGTCGATCCAGGAGCGGTTGCCGGCTGAGCGGCAGCAACAGATCCCGCGCATGAAAACCGCGATCTTGTTGGGGGCCGGTTCGTCGTTGCCGGCCGGATTTCCGTCGACCCGATGTCTGACCGACTTGGTTTTGTCCGGCGATGGAGTCCGGAGACATACCGATTCGAGTTACATCGTTGACGGCGCCGAACCGTCGGGCGAGGAATCTCTGCTCGTCAATCGCATGGCACGACGCATTCATGTGGAAGCGGAACGATATCATTCGACAAAAACCGAGAGGCAGGCCAACTATGAAGACTTGTTCTACCTCGCCTATCAGGCCTGGGCGGAAGAGCAGGGCAAAATAGAGAACCCGGCCCCCAACCGTGCCGAACTACGGATAAGACAGCCTTGTTCATCACCTAAGGCCATGCGCAAGCACCGTCAATTGGCGACACGCGTCCGCCAGGGCCGACAAACGGCGGTCGAATATTGTGGTCACGATGTGGTCTTGAATTGGGATGTGCATTGACGCATAGTGCGCAAACGAAACGTCCTTCAGGAGCGGTCCGTCATGGAACTTGCCTTGCGCGAGGCGAAAGCGCGCCTCTCCGAACTCGTCGCCGCCGCGCGGAATGGCGAGCGCGTTATCATCACGAAACACGGCCAACCGGCCGTCGAACTCGTGCGCTGCGACAGGCGCGGCGGGATCGACTTCGACAAGCTGGAAGCGACGCGTCGGCGCCTCGGCATCGAAGGGGACAGGGAGAGGTGGCCGGAGGAATTCGACGATCCCGCCTTCAGCCGGCATGTGCTCGGGCTCGACGACGAATAGGCGGGCATGTGGTGCGTGTTCTACTCGATACGTCCTATCTCTACGACCTTATGGAGGCGCCGGGAAAACTCTTCGATGCCGAGCGCCGGTTCTTCGCCGGGCGCGAGGCGCGGCTCCATGTAAGCGCCGTGTCGATCTGGGAGATGCGGCTGAAACATCGCGCCCGCCGTCCTTCGGGCAAGCGAAAGAGCCCCTTCGATCCGAATGACGTGATCGCCGTCCTGGAAGGGCAGGACGTGACTTTCCTGCCGATGACCGCAGGTCACGCCGCGCGGGCGCTCGAGATGCCACTGGATCACAAGGATCCGTTCGACGAACTCCTCCTCGTTCAGGCTCAGGAAGAAGGTCTCAAACTTCTCACCGCCGACCGCCGGCTTGTCGATCATCCTTTGGCGATCACGCTGCATGGGGGCGCATAGCAGGAATTTTCGCCGCGTCACATGGCGTCGCAACTATCCAGGAGCGAGGCCGCCGCCGAGGTGATACGCGGCTATGCGGAGGAGATCCACCGGCTCAACCGCGAGTGGCGTTCCTCCGGGGAAACGGATCGCAGGGAGCTTGCCTGCGTCGAGAAGAAGATCAAGGGATCATCGCGGCGATCGTGACGGCCGCTAAGTCCGAGGCATGATGGACCGGCTCCGCGAGCTGGAAGCGGAACAGGACGAGATCAAGGAACGCCTCGCACACCTACCCGCCGACCTCCCGGACATTCACCTCAACGTCGCCGGCACCTGCTCGACCGATATGTCGGTCTCGGTGGTTGTGCAGGCGCGCGGTCAGCCTATTGATTCGAGGCCGGGATCATCATTAGGCTCTGCGGGTGGCCGATGATCGGGATCGGCAAATCAGGAGGCAGTTCGATGATGAAGGATAAACGCCTTGGTATCGGTGCTTCGCTTGCCGCTGCGTGCGTGATGGCCTGTGCCGCCGGTGCGGCCGCATCGGAGAAGACCTACGCGTTGAAGATCGGCTTCGTGACGATCAACGACTCCAACCACGTTTCCTCGAAATGGCTCAAGGAAGCCTTGGAGAAGCGCACCAACGGCCGCATCAAGGTCAGCATCTTTCCCGCCGCCCAGCTCGGCACCATCCCGCGTCAGCTCGAGGGTCTGCAGCTCGGCACCCAGGAGATGTTCTACACCCCGCCCGGGTTCTTCCAGGGCGTGAACCGGGCCTTTGCCGCACCGGACGCGCCGGGAATGTTCGAATCGCACTGGCACCAGCATCTGACGATGAACCACCCCACGGTGCGCGACAAGTTCAGCAGGCTCGGCGAGCAGGCCGGGTTCGTTGCGACCTATATCTGGGCCGCCGGCGAGAGCGCGATCGCATCGCGCGATCCGATCCGCACGCTCAAGGACTTGGAAGGCAAGAAGCTCCGGGTGCTGGCCACCAACATCGAGGTCGAGCTGATGAAGGTCTTCGGCGCCGCAGGCGTGCCGATCCCCTATTCCCAGGTCATCCCGTCGATCCAGCAACGGATTGTCGATGGCGCGCGCAGCGCGGTGATCGTCATGGGGCCCTCCAAGTTCTTCACCGTCGCCAAGTATCTCACCAAGACCAAGGGCGGCTACGTCCCGGTCGGCGCGTTCACCAATCTGAAATTCCTGCAGAAGCTGCCCGCGGACCTGCGCGCCGCGGTGTTGGAGGAAAGCCGGAATCTGACCGATCGGACCGTCGAGGTGGCGATCGAGATCACCCGGCATTGGGAGAAGCAGTGGACCAAGGAGGGCGGAACGGTCATCGAGCTGTCCGAGGCCGACCGCAAGGAGTTCTTCCGCCGCGCCCGGCCGCTGGGCGACAAGGTCCTGGGCAGCGACCCCGAGATCCGCGAGATGTACGAGCTCATCAAGAAAGCGGCGGTGGAGACCCGCGCAGCCGCCGCAGAGAAGATGAAGGCGATAGAATAGAGTTAGTTCCGACCGGATCGGGTCGGTCCGGCCCGCCTCAGACCTCGGCCCGGGGCAGCGGCGGGTTGCCGAGGATGGCGTCGGCGGCCTTCTCGGCGATCATGATCACCACCGCGTTGATATTGCCGCCGACGAGATCGGGCATCACCGAGGCATCGACCACCCGCAAATTGTCGATGCCTCGGACCCGGAGTTCCGGATCGACGATCGAGTCCTCGTCGTTCCCCATCCGGCAGGTGCCGATCGGGTGGTAGACCGTGCTGAGGTTCTGGCGCACGAATTCATCGATCTGATCGTCGGTCTCGACCGCGGCGCCGGGGAGGCACTCCGGGCCTCGGTAGGGCTCCAATGCCGGCTGGAAGGCGAGCGTCCGAATCAGGCGGACGGCGTCCCTGAGCGCGCGCCGGTCGGTCTCGGTCGACAGGAAATCGTTGCGGATGCGCACCTTGGCCGTCGGGTCGGCCGAGCGGAGCCGGATCGTCCCGCGGCTTTCGGGGCGCAGGTGGCAGGCGCGGAAGGCGAAGATCTCCGGTGTCGGCGGCATGAGGACGGGGAACCATTCCCGCGCATTGTAGGAGGCCGGCCGGAAGAAGAGCTGGATGTCGGGCAGTTCGATCTCCGGCCGGCTGCGCACGAAGGCGGTCGCCGCTGACGGTGCGACCGCCGCCGGGCCGGTGCCGAACAGATGGGCGCGGATCATGTTGAACGCCAGCCGGTCGAGCCGCAGCGTGCGGTGGAAGCGCGAGGGGACGGCATAGCCGTACTCGGCTCCGATCGCCGGGTGATCCTGCAGGTTGCCGCCGACGCCCTGGCGGTCGAGCGTGGTCTCGATGCCGTGCTCGGCCAGATGCCCGGCCGGCCCGATGCCCGAGAGCATCAGGATCTGGGGCGAGTTGATCGCCCCGCCGGAGAGGATCACTTCCGTCCCCGCGCTTGCCGTCTGGCCGCGTCCGTTCTTGATGTAGCGCACGCCGGTGGCCCGGCCGCCCTCGAGCACCACACCGGTCGCCAGCGCGCCGGTCTCCACCCGCACCCGGCCGCCGGCGACCGCGGGATGGAGGTAGGCCACCGCGGCGCTGCAGCGCTTGCCGTTCCTGATGTTGCTCTGCAGCCTGGCAAAGCCCTCCTGCCTGGCGCCGTTATAGTCCGGGGTCGTCTCGTAGCCCGCCGTGACCGCCGCTTCGAGAAAGGCGTCGATCAGCGGGTCGTCGATCCTGCTGGTCTCGATGCTTAGCGGTCCGTCGGTGCCGTGGAACGGGTTGGTCGGGTCCTCGAAGCTCTCCGCGCGGCGGAAATAGGGCAGCACGTCCGCGTAGGACCAGCCGTCAAGCCCCTTCTGGCGCCAGCGATCGAAGTCGCCGCGGTGACCGCGGACATAGGCCATCATGTTGATCGAGGACGATCCGCCGAGGACCTTGCCGCGCGGATGGAATATCTCCCTGCCGTCGAGATTGGGCTCGGGATCGGAGGTGTATGACCAGTTGAAGTCCGGCGAATGCCAGACCTTGCCGACGCCGAGCGGGACATGGATCAGCCAGCTCTTGTCGGGTCCGCCGGCCTCGAGCACCAGGACGCTCGCGCCGCTGGCGCTCAGCCGGTTGGCGAGCACGCAGCCGGCCGAGCCGGCGCCGACGATCACGTAGTCGTATTTCACCGAGCCCTCGGCCATCTGTCCCGCCCTCTTGTCGCTTTTCCGGTATGATCGCGGCACAGGATAGCAATTTCGGCGGCAGGCGGGCCAGCCGGCGCGGCGTCCCGGTGGGCCGTCCGGGCAAGGGTCGGTTCGTCGGCTGAATTGGTTGAATTGGTTGAAAACCGGCGGGGTTTAGGCTTTAGATTCGGAAGACCGCCGGAGCACCGCCCGCTCTGCCGCACATAGGAAGGATCAGGCCGATGTTCATGCGCAACTGCTGGTATGTCGCGGCCTGGGATCACGAGCTCTCCGACGGTTTCGTTGCGCGGACCATACTGGACGAGCCGGTGGTGCTGTTCCGGGCCGCCGACGGCCGGGCCTACGGCCTCCAGGACCGGTGTTGTCACCGCTCGCTGCCGTTGTCCGAGGGCAAGCTGCTCGAAACCAGCCTGCAATGCGGCTATCACGGGCTGGAGTTCGCCTTCGACGGCCGCTGTGTCCGGGTGCCCGGCCAGACCGCGATCCCGCCCGGTGCCGGGGTGCGGGCCTATCCGGTGGTCGAGCGCTGGCGCTGGGTGTGGATCTGGATGGGCGCGCCGGACCGGGCCGATCCCGACCTCATCCCCGACTACCACTGGAACGACGATCCCGAATGGACGGCCTACGGCGGCGTCTACCATGTCGCCGGCGACTACCGGCTGATGGTCGACAACCTCGTCGACCTGTCGCACATCCAGTTCCTGCACGCCGACACGTTGGGCGCGGCGGGCGATCAGGATGCCGAGATCTCGGCGCGGCGCGGCGCGGACAGGATTCATGCCAGCCGCTGGGTGATGGACACCCCGCCGTCGCCGTTCTACGCCCACGCGCTGGGCACCAACGCCAATGTCGACCGCTGGCAGAACATCAGCTACACCCCGCCCTGCCACATCGTGATCGATGCCGGCAGCGCGATCGCCGGCAGCGGTGCGCGCGAGGGCGACCGGAGCCGGGGCGCCGAAGTCTACTCCAACCACACGCTCACCCCGGAATCGGCGACCTCCACGCACTATTTCTGGCACCACGCGCGGAACTTCAGGCTGGATGACGCGGCGTTCACCGAACAATTGCGCGCGATGTTCACCAAGGCGCTGATGCAGGACGTCGTCGCGATCAGCGCCCAGCACAAGAGCCTGGAGTCGATGGGCGGCGACACCGTGCTGATCGACATCAACGTCGACAATGCCACGCTCCAGAGCCGCCGCCTGCTCGAAGAGCGGATCGCGGCCGAGCAGGCCGGGTAGCGGGCGGCCGCCGGCGGGCTTATTTCGGCTGGGCGTCGAGGAAGCCGGCGAGCAGACGGTTGAACGCCTCGGGCTGGTCGAGATTGGCGATGTGCGCGGCGCCCGGGATCGTCTCCAGCCGCGCGCCGGGGATGCCCTGGGCGATCTGCCGGGAATGGGGCAGCGGGGTGACGTCGTCCTCTTCGCCCCAGATCACCAGGGCCGGGGCGCGGACCCGGGCGAGTTCGTCGGTAAACGCGGTGTCGAAGATAGCCTTCATCACGTCGATATAGGCTTCGGGCGGCACCTTGGCGATCGCCTCGGCGAGTTCGCGCCGCGCGGTGTCCGACGCACACGGCAGCAACCGCATCCTGGCGTAGGTCTCGCCGAATTCGGCCATCGGGGTGGAGCGGATGGTGTTCGACCAGTCGGGGATCCGCGCACCGCCCGCCTCGCGCATGTCGACGAACCCGTCGGCGATGACGATCGAACGCACCGCGCCCGGCCATTGGGCCGCGAACGAGACCGCGATCGGCCCGCCCATGGCGAGCCCGATGACGTGGCAGGACTCCACGCCCAGCCCGTCGAGCCCGGCCTTCAGATCGGCGGCAACGCCGGGGACCGTGTAGCGGGCGTTGTAGGTCGACCCGCCATGGCCGCGGCAGTCGAAGGCGATGCACCTGTAGCGGTCCGACAGCGCCGCGATCTGATCGCGCCACATGCGCACGTCCGCCCCCATGGAATGGATCAACAGAACCGCCGGACCCGCGCCCTCGGTGATGTGGTGGAGGGTCTCGCCGTTGGCGTCGATCATGGGCATGGCTGCAGGTCTCCACGGTTCCGGTCTATTGTTCGCCTGCCACACCGCGGCCCGTCACCAGGGGGAAGGAATGAGCAAGGACAACCCGCGTATCATGTCCCATGTCTCGATCGGGACCAACGATTTCGCGCGCACCTGCGCGTTCTACGACACCGTGCTGAGCGCGCTCGGATGCCGGCGCATCATGGAGCACGGCGAGGCGGTCGCATACGGCAAGACGCTCCCGGAATTCTGGGTCCAGACGCCGATCGACGGAAACCAGGCGACGACGGCCAACGGCGCGCATATCTGCTTCCTCGCGCCCTCGATCGATGCGGTCGATGCCTTTCACCGCGCGGCGATCGCAACAGGCGCGGTCGATGACGGTCCGCCCGGCTATCGGCCGATCTACAACCAGGCCTATTACGGCTGCTTCGTGCGCGATCCCGACGGCCACAAGATCGAGGCCATGCACTGGGACGCGGACAAGGCCGGCTAGGGCCGTTCCGGACGCACTCTAGATATCCAGGCCGGGCCGGTTGAAGGTCCAGTTCCACGGCCGGATCAGGGTGGTGTCGAACAGCCCGGCCTTGAGATAGGGGTCGCCCCGGGTGAACGCGAGCACCTCGTCATAGCTGTCGGCCTCGAAAACGAACATGTTGCCGGTCGACATGCCGCCGTCCTCGGTGGTGGTCGGGCCGGCGAACTTTATGCGTTCGCGAAAGCGCTCGATGTAGTCGTGCTGCGCCGGCCGGTTGGCCAGCCGCAGGTCGTTGCGGCCCGGCTTGTCGATATTGACGATCAGAAACAGCATCGCTCGGCCCTCCCGCACGATTGGCGCCGGTGTCCTCGGCAAGTAGGATCGGCCGGCTCTTGTAGCACATCAATTGACCGCTTCTGGTGAGGTCGATGGCACGGCCGGTAATCTCCCTCGAAGGAAAGATCATCCTGATCACCGGCGCCGGGCGCGGTCTGGGCTACGCCTATGCCGAAGCCTGCTGCGAGGCCGGTGCGCGGGTGATCATCGCTGAACTGCGTGAGGCGTTGGGCAAGGAGGCGGCGGCCGGCCTGGCCGCGCGCGGCTTCGATGCGACCTTCGTCCCGCTCGACCTGGCAGAGCCCCGATCGGTGCGCGCGATGGCCGATGCGATCGGTCGGATGTACGACCGCCTCGACGGGCTGGTCAACAACGGTGCGCTCGCCGACGGCGTCGGCGGCAAGACCTTCGAGGAGACCACGGTCGAGGAATGGGACCGGATCATGAACGTCAACGTCCGGGGCTCGTGGCTTACCGTGAAGGAATGCGCCCGGTACTTGCGCAAATCCGCTGCGGGGCGGGTGCTCAACGTCGCATCCGATACCGCGCTGTGGGGCCCGCCGCGCGTGCTGCACTACAACACATCCAAGGCCGCGGTCATCGGCATGACCCGCTCGCTCGCTCGTGAGCTCGGACCGGACGCGATCACCGTCAACGCGATCGCGCCCGGACTGGCGATCGTGCCAGCGACCGCGACCATGCCCCGGCACCGCCACCGGCAGGCGGTCGAGGGGCGCGCCATCGCCCGCGAGCAATATCCCGACGACGTCATCGGCACGGTGCTCTATTTCCTCTCCGATGCGTCCGGCTTCGTCACCGGCCAGGTCCTGCCGGTCAATGGCGGGTTCGTGTTCAATTAGAGCTTGTTCGGAACCTGCGCCGGGCATCGCCGCCCCCGGCCGCGGACTCCTTGGGTGCGGCGCGGCGGGCAGGCAGACGGACCTCCGCCCTGGGCGTCGATCCAGGCCTCGATCGCACTACAGCCCGTAAAGCGCCCGCGGGTTGGCATCGAGGATCTTCTCGCGCACCGGCGCCGGCACGCGCGCGTCGGCGCGCATGAGCCCGATGGCATCGATCTCGGCCGAAGGGTCGTGGTGGCCGTAATCGGTGCCGATGACCAGATTGTCCTCGCCGGCGTGCTTGAGCACGTAAGGCAGATCGTCGGTCACCTCGCAGGCGACATACATGTTGTTCTCGCCCAGCGGGTCTTGGAAGAAAGGCTTGCCCTCGCGCCGGAAGCGGTCCTCGAGGTCGTTCAGCACATAGGGCACCCATTGGGCGCTTGCCTCGATGAAACCCCAGCGCAGGCGCGGAAACGCGGCCGGGACCGCCTTTTCGATCAGCGAATGCAGCGCGCCCACGATGGTCAGCTTGAACATCGTGAAGGTGGTGTCCTTGACGTAGAAGTCGTGATGGATGATCGAGCCGTTGGCCGAATGGATGCAGATCGGAAGATCGAGCGCCTGGGCCGCCTCATACAGCGGGAAGAAATAGGGGTGCGCCACGGGCAGGTCGCATTCCAGCCCGCGCATGAACACCCCGCAGGCGCCGTTCTCCTTGCCGAAGGCGAGCTGGTCGCCGATCCGGTGCATCGATTGCAGCGCCGGCATCACCGCCCAACGCAGCCGCCCGCCGCCTTGCGCCCAGATGTCGGCGAGCCAGCGGTTGTAGGCGCCCACCAGCGCCGCCTCGCTGCGGAACGAGCGGGCGATCGGGCGCAGGAACAGCGTCGGATAAAGCACCTGGACGTCGATCCCCAGCGCGTCCATGTGGCGCAGCCGAGCCGGGACATCGGACATCTCGCGCGACTCCCTGGGCGTATCCAGGCCGATGTTGCGGTCCTTGCCGTGGATCATCCCGTCGACCACCCAGAAATCGCGCATCGGATCGCCGGCGTTGTTCCTGGCCGCGTTGCCGTAGGTCTGCGACAGGATGCCGGGCAGATGCTCCCTCTCCGACTCGCCCAGGTATTCGAACGTCGCGGTGGTCTCGATTACGTGGGCATCGGCATCGATCGCCCCCATGGCGTCCCTCCGGGTTGAGTCCCAGACCAGTCTAAGCGCGGCGCAAAGCGCGCGCCAACGTCGGAAGGCCTTGCCCGCCGGCGGCTGATCGGGGATCGTTGGGACGGCGCGGACACGGTGAACGGGAAGGAACAGACGATGACCGAGCGGGTGATCTATCTCAATGGCGACTTTGTGCCCGAAAGCCAGGCCAAGGTCTCGGTGCTCGACTGGGGCTTTTCCGGCGGCGACGGGGTCTACGAGGTCACCAGGACCTATGACGGCAAGCTGTTCCGGCTGGAATTCCACATGGCCAGGCTCTTCCGCTCGCTCGCCTATGCCAGGATCGACCCCGCGCTAACGGTCGAGCAGATGACCGCGCTTTCGCGCGAGACGGTCGAGCGCAACCTGGCGACCCGCGCGCCCGACAGCGACTTCGCGTTGTGGCAGGTGATCAGCCGAGGCGACAGGTTGCAGGGCGAGAAGGCTGCGGCCACGGTCGTAATGTATTGTCTGGACGTAGGGTTCAGGGGTTTCGCGCACGCCTATCTCGACGGGCTCAAGCTCGTCACCCCGGGCGTCCGCCGCACGCCGCCGCAATGCGCCGATCCGAAGGCCAAGCTCACCAACCGGATGAACCAGCTCCAGGCCCGCTTCGAGGCCCAGCAGTCCGACCCCGAGGCGCTGCCGCTGATCCTCGACCTCGACGGCAACATCGCGGAGTCGAACACGGCGAACTTCTTCTTCGTCAGCCGCGGTGCGCTGTGCACGTCGCGTGCGCGCAACGTCTTGGGCGGCATCACCCGCACCACCATTCTGGAGATCGCCGAGAGCCTCGGCATCGAGGTGATCGAGGGCGATTTCACGCCCTATGACGTCTATACCGCCGATGAGGCGTTCCTGTCGGGCACCAGCGGCACGATGCTGCCGGTCAGGAGCCTGAACGGCAGCCCGGTGGCCGGGGGCGAGGCGCTGCCGGGCCCGGTGACCATGCGGCTGATCCGGGCGTGGAACGAGTTGGTGGGGCTGGATTTCGTCGCCCAGGCGCTGAACCATCTGGGCGACAACAAGCGGACCGACGCCTTGGCTGCGTGGCAGCAGCGGCTCGCCGCCTGATGGCGCCACGGCAACGCGCCCGCGGCCCGGCAACCGGAGCGCCGGGATCGCCGCCGCAACAACCGTGCCGGTCGACCGCGTATGTTTGATCGCGCCGATGCCGGCCCCATATAGGGACAAATGAAGACACCGGAGAGGACGCGATGAAGGATGCGCGCGATGCCAGACCCGCGGTCGCGGTCGGCCATGTGAGAATGGACGTCAACAACCTTCACTCCGCCTGCGACTTGCTGGAGAAGCTGGGCCTGCGGCCGATCGTGCGGCGGGAAAGCTTCGCGGTCCTCGAGCTTCGCGGCGGGACCCATCTGATCGTTCGGGCGGGCGAGCACAGGATCGAGCCGGACCAGATGGCGCCGGTCGATCTGATGGTCGACGATGTCGAGGCGACCCACGCACGCTACTGCGATATGGGGCTGTCGCCGTCCGATATCACCTCGGGCTCGATCCACAGCTCGTTCACCATCCCGTTCCCCGACGGATACAGGCTCAAGATCACCTCTTCGCACACCTCTGGCCGGCCGGTGTGAAGCGCGCGCTGACCGCCGCCGTTGCATTCGGCGGTCTTGTGCTGGCGGGGACGGTCGAGGCCGCCGACTACCGCTCGCAACAGCACGCCTTCGCCCTGGTGCCGGCGTCAGGGCCTCTGGACCAGCCCTGGGGGCTCGCGTTCCTGCCCGACGGCCGGATGCTGGTCACCGAAAAGGACGGCAATTTGCGCACGGTCGGGCTGGACGGCAAGGTCTCGCGGGCATTGCACGGCCTGCCGAGGATCCGGTCCTACGGCCAGGGCGGATTGCTCGATATCGCGCTGCACCCGAATTTCGCGACCAACGCGCTGGTCTATCTCACCCACGCCCGGCCGGTGGGCGAGGGGCTCAACACCGCGGTCAGCCGGGCCCGGCTGACCGCCGGCCGGCTCGAGGGCTTCGAGACCATCTTCACCGCGCGCCCGGGCACCGGCGCCGGACAACATTTCGGCTCGCGCATGGTCTTCGGCGCCGACGGCAAGCTCTATGTCACCATCGGCGACCGCGGGCAGCGGTCGAACGCCCAGGACCTCGGCCGCCACGCCGGCTCGGTGCTGCGGCTGAACACGGACGGCACCGTGCCCTCCGATAACCCGTTCGTCGGCAGGCCCGATGCCTTGCCGGAGATCTGGTCCTGGGGGCATCGCAACCCGCAGGGGCTCGCCATCGATTCCGCCAGCGGGCGAATCTGGTCGCACGAGCACGGCCCGCGCGGCGGCGACGAGGTCAACCTCATCGAGCGCGGCGCCAACTACGGTTGGCCGGTGATCACCCACGGCCGGAACTACAGTGGCACGATCATCAGCGAGGAGACCGCGCGGCCGGGCATGGCCCAGCCCAAAACCTATTGGGTGCCCTCGATCGCGCCGTCGGGTCTGGCCTTCTACGACGGCGACAAGTTCCCACGGTGGCGCGGCAACCTGTTCGTCGGCGCGCTGCGCGGCCAAATCCTCGTCCGTCTGACGCTCGCAGGCACCCGCGTGGTGGCGGAAGAACGGCTGCTGACCGATTTCGGCAAGCGGATCCGCGACGTGCGCACCGGCCCCGACGGCAACATCTATCTGCTGGTCGACGCGTATGGCGAGCCGATCTGGCGGCTCGAGCCGCTCGAGTGAAGCGCCTCAGCCCGGCTTTCCGTAGCCGGCGGCGACCGCCATGTCCGCGCGGCTGACCGTGACGTCGTAGACCTCGGGCGCGGCGGCGGCGAACCCCCTTATCAGCGCGTCCTCCAGCGCCGGGCGCAGGGTCGCATCCGCGTGGGCGCAAAGCAGTGCCTGTTGCAGGCGCGCGCATTCTTCGGGATCCGCGCCCGGGCTTGCCACCAGCGGCGGAAACGGTGCGGGCTCGGTGGTTTCGATGACCCTGACCGCGGCCGCGCGCTCGGGCGCATGGCGTCTCAGGAGGTCGAGGCACAGGCTGTCGAGCGGCGCGATGTCCGCCGCCCCGTCGACCACGGCCTGCAGCGCCCGGACGGGCGAGACCAGAGGGCCGACCGTCTTGCGGTATAGCGCCGGCCGTTCGTTCGTGCGGTATCGCAACAGGTGATGGCGCAGCGCATTGTAGCCGGAATGGGAGGTGCCGAGGGTCCAGGCGAGGCGCCCGCCGAACGTGTCCGGCACGTTGCGGTACGCGCTGTCGGCCCGCACCACGAGGTCGGTGAAATAGACCGGCTTGCCGCCATAGCGCGGCGGCGAGGGCACCGGGACGGCGATCAGGCGAGGCCGCGGGTCGGCCATCGCATAGGGCCAGCCGCACATCAGGACGCAGCCCATGTCCAGGCGCGCCCAGAGATCGTCGAGCGGCGCGGGCGCGGCATGCTCGATCACCTCGAGCGGCACGCCGGTGCGGCCGGAAGCCCACGCGAAGATCGTCCGCCACGCCGCGCGGGCCTCCGGCGCGATGTTGTACATGCGCGCGCAGGCGATGCTCACCGGCGCCTCCGGCCCCGCGTCCTAGGCATAGCGCAGCCGCTGGCCAACGCCCAGGGTGGCGGCCTTGTCCAGCATGGCCATGCCGAGCGCGATGTCGCTCAGGCTCAAGCCGCGGTGCCAGAACAGGATCGTCTCTCCGTCTTCCTCGCGCCCGGGCTTGGTGCCGGCGACGATCTCGCCCAGCTCGGCATGCAGGGTCGCCTCGGTCAGCTTGCCCTCGTCGACATGCCTTCGCAGCGCGCCGAAAGGCATTCCCGGCCGGCACTGGCCCCAATCGTCGACCACGATCTTGTCCATCACGTCGGTCAGCGTGATCTCGACCGCGCTCATGGTTCCGTACGGCACGACAAGGGCGCCCGGCTTGACCCATTCCGTCTTGAACAGCGCCTGTGGCGCAGGAAGCCGGGAGGCCTCGACCAGGATATCGGCGCCCTCCAGACAGGCGCGCCAGTCCTCGACCACGCGGACCGGCTTGCCGAGGTCGCGCTCCAGCCGCGCGCCGAACGCGTCCCGGCTTTCGGCGCGGCGCGAGTGGACCCGGATTTCGGCGAAGTCGAACAGGTGGTCGAGCAGACGGACGTTCCAATAGGCGGTCCCCCGCGCGCCGATATGGCCGAGGATCTTGCAGTCGCTGCGCGCAAGGTGGCGGGCACCGATCGCAGTCATCGCGCCGGTGCGCATGTCGGTTATCGCGGTCGCGTCGATCAGCGCAAGCGGCATGCCGGTCTCGGGGTCGAACAGGTTGAGGATCGCCATCTCCGAGGGCAGGTCGCGGCGGTAGTTGTCGACGAAATCGCCGACGATTTTCACGCCGGCGACGCCGAGCGGTGCGACATAACCCCTGAGGATATTGAAATGGCCCTTGTCGGAAGACTCCGGCACCAGGTGAACCCGCGGCTCGATGACGGTGCGGCCGGTGCCCTGAGCGGCGAGCGCCCCCTCGACGGCGGCGATGATCTCGGCCTCTGTCAGCGCCAGCGCCTCCACGTCGGCGCGGTTGAGGTACTGGATCCAGACTTCCTGCATCGATTCGGCCGGGTTCGGTCACGGGATCGGGTGTGGACACTGTCGGTATTGTTGTCGAAGATGATCCCATGTCAAAACCCGCCGCAGAACCGGGCGGCGAAGGGAGGACCGCGATGAGCACGACCGTTTCGCGCAGGAGGTTTCTCGAAAGCGCCGGCACGACCGGTCTTGCAATGGGCGCGGGCATCATCTGCGCGCCCAACCTGGCCTTCGGCGCCGGGCCCACGACCCTGAAGACGGCGACGCTCGCCGGCGGCTGGTCGAACCTGCAGAACCAGGTGCTGTTCAACAACAAGTTCGACGAGAAGCACGGGCTGAAGTTCGATTCCTTCCGCGTCTACAACCGGCTGGGGACCTACTACGCCGATTTCCTGAAGGGCAATTTCCAGATCGGCGTCGGCACCTGGGACTCGTTCGCCAAGATGCACATGAAGGGTGCGCCGATGCAGGTCATCGGCATCGTCTCGACCGGCACCCTGGCCGGCATCTTCGCGCGCAAGGACGGGCCGAGCTCGCTGGATGAGCTGAAGGGCAAGACCGTGGCCGCGATGCAGGCCTCGGGCACCTTCAAGATGGCCAAGACCTGGGCCAAGGTCTTCGGCGGCATCGATTTCGACAAGGACGTGCGCATCCAGAATGCGCCCAACCCGCCGGCGACGATCAGCATCGTGGCCGCCGAGCGCGCCGATGCCGCGATCGTGTGGGAGCACGCGCTGTCGACCGGTTTGCACAAGATCCCGGGTTCCAAGGTGTTCCTCAACATCAACGATTTCTACCGCAGCCACACCGGCCGCGATCAGCCCTATTTCTGCATCGCCATCAACAGCAAGGCGCTGGGCGAAGTGCCGGCCGACACCATTGCGCGCGCGATCAAGGTCTATACCGACTGCTTCGAGTGGATCATGTCCAACCCGGCGGATTTCCAAGCGCTCGGCCCTTCGGTGCGGATCAAGTCCGAGATCCTCAAGACAGCGATGGATTCGGGCCGGATGCAGTTCAAGATGCGGCCGATGTCGGAGAGCAGGAACCGCGAGGACGTCCATTTCGCCGCCGAGATCATGCGCAAGGCCGGCGCCCTGCCGCAAAAGCTGCCGGAGTCCTATTTCGCGGCCTGAGCGGCCGGCGCGCGGGGCATGAGCACGCGGATCGATCCGGCCGCCGGCCCGGAGCCCGTCTCAGGCGCGGCAGAACGCAACTATTTCCGGCGCGACTTCTTCGCCAGCATCGTCGTCATCGCGGCGATCGTCTTCGGCATGGAGGCCTGGAGCTGGGCCGCCCCGGTCTACATCATGCCGTCCTCTCTGCTGACCGGGGCCGAGATCCTCACGATCCTGGCCGAGGACTACATCCACATCATCACCACGATCCTGCGGCTGGTCTTCGCAGTCGCCTTCTCGCTGGTCATCGGCAGCATGATCGGCGCGGTCATGGGCATGTCGAAGACGGCCGAACCGTACCTCAAGGCCATCATCGTCATCTTCACCGGCGTGCCGGCGCTGTCCTGGATGCTGTTTGCGATCTTCTGGTTCAGGGGCACCGAGGAGCGGGTCTTTTTCATCCTCGGCGTGATACTGATCCCGTTCTACGCGCTCAACGTCTATGACGGCATCAAGGCGCTGTCGACCGATCTGGTCGAGGTGGTGGAGACCTTCCGGCCGAGCCGCTGGCAGGTCTTTCGCCTTCTGATCCTGCCCCACGTGGTCCCCTACATCCTGATGACCACCAAGTCGATCATCGGCTATGCGGCACGAATGACGGCATTCGCCGAGCTGGTCAGCGTCAATACCGGCATGGGCGCGCGCATGGGCCTCGCCCAGGACGAGCTCAACATGCAGGGTGTGATCGGCTGGACCATCCTGCTGGTGATCGTCAATCTCGGCGTCCAGGCAATCGTCGCCCGGGCCGAGAAGCGGCTGCTCAAATGGCGCCCCGAGGTGACCGTGCGATGAACGGTGCGAACGGCCGCGCGGTCATCGAGATCGACCGGGTGGACAAGTATTTCGGCGCGCACGCGGCGGTGCTTGACCTCTCGTTCGAGGTGATGGAAGGCGAGATCGTGGCGCTGCTGGGCCGGACAGGCGCCGGCAAGTCGACCGCGCTGCACATGATCATGGGCGTCATGGAGCCGACCCGAGGCACCGTGCGGGTCGAGGGGCTGGACCCCTACAACCAGTTCCGCGAACTGCGCGGCAAGCTTGCGGTCAGCTTTCAGACCGACCGCCTGCTGCCCTGGCGCACGGCCTGGGAGAACGTCGCGCTGGGGCTGGAGATCCTCGGCCATGACAAGGACTTCCAGCGCAAGCAGGCGATCGACTGGCTGGAAAACGTCAAGATCTTCGGCGAGGAGAATGTCAGGAAGTACCCGCACGAGCTGTCCGGCGGCATGCGCCAGCGGGTCTCGCTCGCCCGCGCGCTGTGCGTCGATCCGGCGCTGGTGCTGCTGGACGAGAGCTTCAGCCAGCTCGACCACGTCACCTCCAAGACGCTGCGCGCGGATTTCACGGAGCTGGTGCGCCGCCTCGGCAAGACCTGCGTCCTGATCACCCACCGCATCGACGACGCGCTGGAGATGGCCGACCGCGTCCTGGTGCTCGCCGCCCCGGCCAAGGTCGCCATCGAGGTCGCCGTCCGCCCCGAAGACCGGGCCGACTCCGACTGGCTCGCCGACCGCCACCACGCCATTGCTGCCGCGATGGGCGGCGAGGAGGGCGCCGAAGCCTAGGCCGGCTAGCGGGTTACCGCTTCCACAGCTCCCGGGTGGCGAGCTCGGCGCCCGCGGCCAATGCCCCCAGCTTCGCCCACATGATGCTGGGATGCACGCGCCGATGGAACGGACCTTGGGCGAAGCCGCAATCGGTGCTGCCGATCACGTTCTCGCGCCCCACCAGCTTGGCGAGGCGGACGATCCGTTCGGCGACGAGTTCGGGATGTTCGACCACATTGGTGGCGTGGCTGATGACCCCGGGGATCAGCAGCTTGCCGTCGGGCAGCTTCGCGTCCTGCCACACCAGCCACTCGTGCTCGTGGCGCGGATTTGCGCCCTCGATGACATAAGCGCCCGCATTGACCGACAGGATCAGGTCGAGGATATCCTTCAGCGGAACGTCCGTTGTATGCGGCCCGGGCCAACTTCCCCAGCAGACGTGATAGCGGATGCGTTCCGCCGGTATGCCCGCGATCGCATGGTTGAGGGCTTCCATATGCATCGCCAGCCACGACAGGAATTCCTGCTTGCCGGCAGGCGGGACCATTCGGTCAAAGGTGACCGCCGCGCGCGCGTCGTCGATCTGCACCAGCAGCCCGGCATCGACAATGGTCTTGTATTCGGTGCGCATCGCCTCGGCGAGCGCGAACACGCATTCTTCGTTGGTCGCATAGTATTCGTTGCGCCGGTCCGGTATGGCGCTGGCAGGTGCGGCGACCGGCAGGAAAGCCTCTTCCACGTCGACCGAGCCGATCGCCGCCTTCAGGTTGTCGATGTCGCGTTGCAGTTCGGCCTGGCCGGTGTAGCTTATCGGCCCCACGCAGATCGATTCGGCCTTGACGGCGCCGCCGTCGCTCCGCGATGTCTGCGCGTCGGCCTCATCCATCTCGCGGTAGAACTCGGGGAAGCGCGCGCGGTCGGCACCGGATGCATAGGGGTCCGGCGCGCCCTTGTCGAGGAACCGGCGCTCGAAACCGCTGAGCCGCTCGAGCATATATTGAGACCAGCTTATCCCCTTGCCGAACTCGCCGTCGCTGACGACGTCGACCCCGACATCGGCCTGCCCGCGTACCACCTCGGCAACCGCCCTGGTGAGGCTGCGGCGATGCGCCGCCTCGTCGTATCCGCCCGCCTGCTTGGCGAGCAGATGGTCCTTGATCTCCTGCGGGCGGATGAGACTCCCGACATGGGTGGTGAGAATTCGATCTTCGCTTCGTCTCATGCGCCCACCTTATCGAACGCGCGGCCGGCCGTCACCCGCACCCCGAGGGTTGCGAATTCGGCAGGCGCGGCACGATCTCCCTGGCGAATGTCTCCAGCCCGTCGCGCATCGGGTAGAAATGGACCATCGGGGTCTCGATGCCGATCTGATGGAGCGCGCTCAGGCGTTCGACAATGTCATCGGGCGTGCCGACGAGTCCCGCCCCGAGGCCCTTGGCCGCGACCAGAGCGATCCGGTCCTGCGCGCCGTAGGCCTCCAGCGCGCGGGCCTGGCTGACGGCCTCCTTGCGGTTCTCGGTGCAGATCACGTGGGCGCTGATTCCGAACCGCAACGTGCGGCCGTACGCGGCGCTGCGTTCGCGCATGTGCGCGACGTCGCGGGCGATGCGCTCGATATTCTGCGCGGCGCTGTCGAAGCCGGGCTCGTAGCCGACGAACCAGACATCGGCGTGGCGGGCGACCTGATCCATTCCTTGCCGGGCGCTGCTTGCGGCATAGATCGGCGGGTTGGGGACCTGGAGGGTCTTGATCGGCAGGACCGCGTCGACGAGCCGGAAATAGGCGCCGTCGAAGTCGAAGCCGTCCTCGCACCACAGCCCCTTGAGGACCTGCATGAACTCGCCCATGCGGCAATAGCGCGCCTCGCTGTGGTCGAGCCAGGAATCGTTGCCGAAGACCTCGAACTCCTTCTGGAACCAGCCGTTGACCACGTTGATCGCGAACCGTCCGCCGCTGATGCGGTCCAGACTCGCCCCCATCTTGGCCGCGAGCTGGGGGTGGACGATGCCGGGATGGGCCGCAACCATCAGCTCGATGGTGGAGGTCTCGGCGATCATCGCCGCGGCCATGATCCAGGCCTCGAGATCCGGCCCCAGGTGGCGCTCGGCGATCAGGGTGGTCGCGAAACCCAACTCCTCGGCCCGCTTGACCAGCGCGAGCGCAAGGCCCAGCGAACGGTCCGACGCCCCGCCCTTTCCCTGGTGGGACAGCTCCTCGATCGCAACCGCCATCTCGGGCTCGACCCGGACGGTGTGCGGCAACGGTGTCCAGATCCCCAGGCGCATCGCAGTATGCCTACCAGGTCTGCTGGCCGCCGTTGGGGTGGATGATCTGGCCGTTGATGTAGGATGCCCGCTCGCTCAGCAGGAAATCGGCGCACGCGGCGACTTCCTCGGGCCGGCCGAGCCGGCCCAAGGGCAGGCGCTCGGCGATCGACACCCGGGCCTGCCGGTATTCGTCCTCGCTGCGGCCCGAGCGCAGGATCGGCGTGTCGATCGGCCCGGGTCCCAGCGTATTCACCCTGATGCCGTTGCCGGCGAACTCGAGCGCCAGAGACTTGGTCATCGAATAGATCGCCGACTTGGCCGCGCAATAGGCGGCCCCGTTGGGTACCGCCATCACCGCGAAGTCCGAGGACATGGTCACGATCGCGCCCGCGCCGCGCGGCACCATGCGCGACAGCACCGCCTGGCAGCACAGAAACGTGCCCTTGGCGTGGGTGTCGATCATCCGGTCCCAGTCGTCTTCGGTAATCGTATCGACCGGGCCCTTGATGAAGATGCCGGCGGCGAGGAGGGCGGCCTCGACCGGATCGCCGATCGCATCGACCTGTTCCATCATGTCGCGCACCGATTTCCCGTCGGCGACGTCAACCTCGATCGGGATGGCCTTGCCGCCCTCGGCCTCGATCGCGTCCACCGTCCGGGCGAGTCCGGCCGTGTCCCGGTCGGCCGCAGCGACCGTCATGCGCCTGGCCAGCCGCTCCGCCGTGGCCCGTCCGATGCCGCTGGCTGCGCCTGTCACGATTGCTGTGCCCATCAGATCAGCATCCCGCCGCCGTTGACCCGGATGTCCTGGCCGGTGATGAAGGAACTGTCGTCTTCCAGCAGGAACAGCGCCGCTTCGGCCATGTCCTCTGGCGCGCCGATCCGGCCCATCGGGTTGGCCGCGGCCATCGCATCGAGATCGGCCTGGGATCGGTGGCCGCGCGGCTGCGGCGTATCGGTCACCCCGGGCGAGATCACGTTGACCCTGATATTGTCGGCCGCGACGTCCAGGGCCATGCCGCGGGCAAGGCCCAGAACGCCGCCTTTGGTCGCGGCATAGGCGGTGCCGTGGCGCGCGCCGGTGCGTGCGATGCCCGAGGAAAACATCACGATCGCGCCCGACTTGCGGGCCCGCATAAGCGGCAGCACCGCTTGGCTGGCGAGCAGCGTGCCCTTGAGGTTGATGCCCAGATGGGTGTCCCAGCTCGCCTCGTCGAGCTCGAGGAACGGCACCGGCTTGTAGATCGCCGCGCAGTTGACCAGCCCGGCAATCGGGGTGCGGATTCCGGCGACGACACTGTCCATCGCCGCCTTGTCGCGGACGTCGATCTCGTGGAAGGCGAGCCCGGCATCGTTGGCGCCGGCGAGCTTGCCCTCCGCGACATCCCAGGCCGAAACCGCATACCCGGCATCGAGCAGCCGGCGGGTGACGGCGTATCCGATGCCGCTGCCCGCGCCGGTGACCACGATGGTCGCGTCCTTCGAGTCCTGCGCCATGGTCCGTCCCGATCCTTGCCCCGGGGCCGAAGCCTACGCGAAGCCGCGAACGGCGGGCAAGGCCAATCGGCCGTCCGGCTGATCGCCGCCCGCCCGGTCCTCCCTCGCGCTAGAATGGCGGCCGATATATGGCCAGACGAAAGGTCGGTACGGAATGATCCCCGGACTGGAACGAACGCTGTTCTCACCCGATCATGAGATCTTTCGCGACAGCGTGCGCGCGTTCTTCGCCGCCGAGGTCGTGCCCCATTATGAGAGCTGGGAGGAACAGGGTCGGACGCCGCGCGGGATCTGGCGTCGGGCGGGCGAGATGGGCCTCCTTGGGACCAGCGTGCCCGAGGCCTATGGCGGCGCGGGGGGCGATTTCCTGTGGGATGCGGTGGTCATCGAGGAGCTCGGCCGGCACGGCCTGGCGGCGCCGGCCTGGGATATGCACGGCCACATCATCGCGCCCATGCTTGTCGCGCATGCGAGCGAGGATCAGAGGCGCGAATGGCTGCCCAGGATGGCCGCCGGTGAGGCGATCTTCGGCCTCGGGCTGACCGAGCCCGATGGCGGCAGCAACCTGGCGGGCATCCGTACCACCGCGCGGCGCGAAGGCAACGGCTATGTGATCAACGGTGCGAAGACCTTCATCACCAACGGCCACATCGCCGATGCGGTCCTGCTCGCTGCCTCGGCCGACCCGGAGCTGGGCGCGCAGGGCGTGGCGCTGTTCCTGGTGCCGACCGACACCGAGGGCTTCCGCCGTGGCCGAGTACTCAAGAAGGTGGGCAACAAGGCGCAGGACACGGCCGAGCTGTTCTTCGACGACATGCGCCTGCCGACCGCGGCCCTGCTCGGCGGCGACGAGAACGGCTGGCGCCAGCTCAT
Organism: Alphaproteobacteria bacterium; assembly: GCA_965248835.1. Taxonomy (GTDB): domain Bacteria; phylum Pseudomonadota; class Alphaproteobacteria; order MPNO01; family MPNO01; genus CAYFYS01. The sequence goes on along the minus strand of CBDFLJ010000002.1, from coordinate 2,424,979 downwards.
GGCCGGGCTCGCGCGTGAACGCATGGTCGTCGCGGTCCGCTCGATGGCGATCGCCGAGACCGCGCTCGAACAGACGATCGACTACACCAAGTCGCGCAAGGCCTTCGACCGGCCGGTGTTCGATTTCCAGAACACCCAGTTCACCCTGGCCGATCTCGCGACCGCGTGCGCCGCTATGCGCCCCTTCGTCGACCGCTGCATCGCTGCCGTCGCGGAAGACATGCTGACCGCCGAGGTCGCGGCGATGGCCAAGCTCGCCACCACCGAGCTGGCCGACAAGGTGCTCGATCGCTGCGTCCAGCTCCACGGCGGCAACGGCTACATGTGGGAATACCCGATCGCGCGCGCCTGGGCCGACGCGCGAGTCCACCGGATCTATGCCGGCACCAACGAGATCATGAAGCACATCATCGGCCGGGCGCTTTGAGCGGTGTGCCGAGAATTTCCGTGAGGTCTGCCGCCGAAGGGAGATTTTCGAGTTCCCCGACCGCGGCGATCACGGCCTCGGCGCGCTCCGCACCCAGGCGGGGGCCGCCATAGATGCGGAACTTTTCCTCGATCCGGCCGCGCGAAAGCGGATTCTCCGGGCTTCCCAGCGGATGCTCGCACCGGGCGGCAAGCGCGCGCCCGTCCGTGGTGGTCAACGTGACCAAGGCCTCGCCGTCGGCAAGCGCTGAATCGTGGACCACCGCGACCTTCCCGGCGGCGAAACGGCGCAGCACCGGGTCGTCGTAGCAGGCAGGCTCGAACTGATCGAGCGTCAGCATCCGATCGCGCAGGTAGACTGCGGCAACGTAGTGGGCGGACAGCAGCGCTTCGAACTTCGCTGCGTAGGCCGCGAACCCGCCATGCATCTCGAACGGCGTACGGCCGAGACCGATGCGGACTTGCTCGATATCCGAAAATGCGATCTGTTCCAGCGCCGCAAGCGCGGTCAGGACGGCCTGCAGCGCGGTCGCCGCAGGCCAGAGCCGGAGCGCGATGCGTGTCAGCTCCCAGCTTGTGCCGAGCCCGGCGAGCGCATCCTCCGGCCTGCCGCCCTCGGCATAGGTGTTGTAGAGCCCGCCGTCCGGCGCTGTCAGGAATTCCTCGGTTGCAACGAATCCCTGTTCCGCCAGGAGTGCGGCCATCAGCCCGGACAAGGCGGCGCGGCACTGGTGGAACTTCACCGTCGGGGTTCCCCAGGCGGCGAACGTCCCGGCGGACTGGCTGCCGGCCAGGCCGAACGCACGCGCCATGGCTGTGCCGTCGAAGCCGCGCAGGCTGCCCACCGCAGCCGCCGCGCCGAACGGCCCGATCACACCCGGCCCATGCCAGCCCTTGGCACGGAAGACGGGGTAGTCGAGGCCGATGCCCACCCGGGTCGCGACCTCGCATCCGGCCGCGATCGCGGTCAGCAGCGCCCGGCCCGACGCGCCGTCGCGCTCGGCGATCGCCAGCGCCGGCGGGATGATCTCCGGCGTGATGTGGCTCAGCGTCTCGCGGTGGACGTCGCACATCGTCGTCGCGGTGATCAGGTAGCCGTTCTGCAGCACCGCACCGGCGAGCGACAACGCATCGCCGCCGATGACGCGCGCCTCGCGCGACCGGCCGAGTGCGGCGGCCATCGCCTCGATCTGGCCGGTCTCCTCGCCCCTGTGGCCCGCCAGCGCACAGGCCAGCGCATCGAGCAGCAATGTCTTGCAAGCCTCGCGCACGGAAGGCGGGATCGCCTCGTGATCGAGCGATGCGGCAAAGCGCGCCAGCACCCCGGTCGGTCCCTCGTCCACGCCCGTCTTCCCTTGCTGTCCGCCGGCCAGAGTAGCAGCACCGGTGCCTTCGCCCTATGCTCGCCCATCGCGTTTGTGTGGAGTCGTCGGGATGCTGCTGAGCGGTGAGGAATACCTTGAGAGCCTGCGCGACGGCCGCTGCGTCTATGTCGGGCGCGAGCGAATCGAGGACGTTACGGCCCATCCGGCGTTCCGCAACGCGGCGCGGTCCTTCGCCGAGATCTACGACAGGAAACGCGCGCCGGATCAGCGCGACCTGATGGTGTGCGAGGAGGATGGCGAGGCGTATTCGGCCTATTGGCTGATGGCGCGCTGCCGCGCGGATCTGGAACGCCGCTATGAGGTCCATCGCCGGATCGCCTCGTGGTCCTACGGCCTGCTTGGCCGTTCGCCCGATAATTTCCCGAGCTATCTGAGCGGGCTCGCCACGAGGCCGGATCTGTTCGAGAGCCTGCGGCCCGGCACCGGCGCGAACCTCACCGCCTACTACAGGAAGGCGCGGCGGGAGGACCTGTTCCTCGCCCACACGGTCACAAACCCGCAGGTCAGCCGCCGGCCGAAGGCGTTCACCGATGCCGGCCGGCCGACACCGACGCTGCGGGTGACGGCCGAGGACGACGCGGGGGTGACGCTCAACGGGCTGAAGATGATCGGCACTTCGGCGGTCTTCTGCCATGCCACCTGGGTCGGCAACCTGCAGCCCGTCGCACCGGGCCAGGAGAAGGAGGCCATTACCTGCGCGGTGCCGCTGGGAACGCCGGGCGTGTCGATCTGGGCGCGCAAGCCATACGAGAAGTTCGCGATCAATGAATTCGATATGCCGCTGTCATGGCGCTTCGACGAGACCGACGCGGCCGTGCTGTTCGAGGACGTCCATGTGCCATGGGAGAACGTCTTCCTGCACGAAGACGTCGAGATGACACGGGCGATCTACACGCTGACACCCGGGCATTCGCTCGCCAACCACCAGGCCAATATCCGCTTCCTGGAGAAGCTCAAGCTGATCGTCGCGGTCGCCCACCGCATCGTGCAGATGAACAATGCGGCCGACATCCCCGCGGTCCAGGGCGTGATGGGCGAGCTTGCCGCCAAGCTCGCCACGCTCGAAGGGCTGATCAGGGGCCAGCTCCTGGACTGCGAAGAGATGGTGCCGGGCTCCGGCTACGTGACCGTCAACCGACGCTACATGTATGCCGCGCTTCATTGGTGCTCCACCAACTATTCGGAAATCTGCGACCAGGTGCGCGAGCTGATGGGCGGCGGGCCGTTCCAGATGCCGGCCGATTCCTCGGTGCTGGCCGACCCGGAGCTGGCCGAGAAGTTCGAAACCTACTGGTCGGCGCCGGACCAGACCGCCAAGGAGCGCATGAAGCTGCTTCGGCTCGCCTGGGACCTGCTGGGCTCCGAGTTCGCCGGCCGGCATTCCCAGTACGAAAAATTCTACGCCGGGCCCGGTTTCGTGATGAACCTCTACAGCTTCCTTGTCTGCGACTGGGAAGGGCTCGACGACATTCTCAGCGGCCTGATGAACAGCTATGACGTGGAGCCGGCATGAGCATCGATCCCCTCGACGAGCGCGTTCCGTTGCTGTCCGGACGGGGCCGCTATATCGACGACGTCGCGCCGGCCGGTTGTCTTCACATCGCCTTCTTGCGCAGCCCGTTCGCGGCTGCGGAAATCATCGGGATCGACACCGGTTCGGCCGAAGCGGCCGAGGGCGTGATCGCGGTCCTCACCGGGGCGGCGCTTGCCGGCCGCGTGGCGCCGATGGCCGCGCGCATGGACGAAGCCGACTGGTACAGCTATCGCGAGACCGATTGGCCCGCGATCGCCGTCGATCGGGTCCGGTTCGTCGGCGAGCCGGTGGCCGCCGTCGTTGCGACCGATCTCTACCGGGCCGAAGATGCCTGTGCGCTGATCGAGGTCGGCTACGGGTCCGCGCCCGTGGTGGCCGATGTCGAGGCGGCGCTTGCCCCCGGCGCGGCGCTGGTGCATGCCGAGATCGAAGACAACACGATGTTCCGCAGCCGGATGGTCACCGATCCGGAGGCCGATCCGATCGCCGTTGCGCCGGTGCGGATTTCGGGCCGGTTCCGCCATCCGCGTGTCGCCGCATCCCCGATCGAATGCGGCGGATGCGTCGCCGTCCATGACCGGCGCCTGGACCAGACAGACGTCTATTCGCCGAGCCAGACGCCGCACATGCTGCGCGACGGGCTGGCGCGCTTCCTCGACATCGCGGAGTCGAAGATCCGAGTGATCCCGGTCGATATCGGCGGCGGATTCGGTGTCAAGATGCCGCTTTATGCCGAAGAGGTGGTAACGGTCTTCGCGGCCCGGCGGCTTGGCCGGCCGGTCAAGTGGGCGCAGGACCGGATCGAGCACCTGCAGACCGCCTATCACGCCCGCGACGCGGTGATCGAAGCCGAGCTCGGCGCCACGGAGGACGGCCGCATCCTGGGCCTGCGCGCGCAGGTCTGGTGCGATTCGGGGGCCTATTCCCCCTATCCGCTGGGATGCGCGCTGGAGCCGCACACCGCCATCGTCGGCCTGCCCGGTCCCTATGTCGTGCCGTGGTACGACTACACCGGCCATGCGGTGGCGACCAACAAGTGCCCGACCGGTCCCTATCGCGGGGTCGGCTTCGCCCTGGCGCCGCTGGTGACCGAGGGGCTGATGGACGGGCTCGCCCGGCGCACCGGCATCGACCGTGCCGAGATCCGCCGGCGCAACATGGTCCAGCCCGACGCCCATCCTTTCCGCAGCGCATCGGGGGCGATCCTGGACAGCGGCGACTATCCGGCGCTCCTGGACAAGGCCCTGGATGCCGCCGGTTACGCGAGGCTCGCCGCACAGCCGCGCGGCGCTGCGCGGCCCGGACGCCGCCGCGGCATCGGCCTGTCGTGCTTCATCGAGCCGACGGGGATGGGGTGCAGCGTCTTCCGCAGCCGCGGCATGTCCGAGATCCCGGCCTTCGATGCCGCGCAGATCCGCGTCGCCCGCTCAGGCGATGTCGAGGCCTACGTCACGGTGCCGGCGATGGGCCAGCTCCCGTTCAATTCGATGCGCGCCATCCTCGCCGGCAAACTCGAGGTCGCCGCGGAGTCCGTCGCCGTGCGGTGCGCGGACACATCGGCGATGCCGCACGGCTCCGGCGCGTTCGGCAGCCGGGGGCTGGTTTCGGGCGGCGGGGCGCTGCAGCGTGCCGCCGGCAAGATGATCGAGCGAATGACCCGGCTTGCCGCGATTCGCTTCGATGTCGATCCGGGCGAGATCGCGTATGCCGACGGACGCTTCAGCGCCGGCGGCAACCGGTTCGCGACGTTCGCGGAGATCGCCGCGTTCGCACACGCGCCCGTCGGTGGGCTGCCCGAAGGCTTGGAGCACGGGCTGATGACCACGGCAAGTTTCACCACGCCGGGTGCGGCGGTCTCCTCGGCCGTGCATATCGCCGTCGTGGAGGTCGACACCGAAACCGGCGAGGTCGAGGTGATCGGCTATACCGTCGCCGAGGATTGCGGCCGGATCGCGAACCTGGAGACCGTCGTGGCGCAGATCCAGGGAGCGGTGGTCCAGGGGATCGGGGCGGCGCTCCTGGAGGAGATCAACTACGACCAGGACGGGCAGCTCCAGACCGGCTCGTTTGCCGATTACATGATCCCCGCCGCCTTCGAAGGGCCCGATTTGCGGATCGTCCACCAGCAAACGCTCTCGCCGCTGACCGAGGGCGGCTACAAGGGCATGGGCGAGAGCGGCACCATCGGCGCGCCGGCGGCCATCGCGGGCGCGGTCATCGATGCGCTCGGGCTCGACATCGCCGGGATCGAACTGCCGATCACACCCCAGCGCGTGCTCGGCTTGCTGTCGCAATGATGCCCGGCGGCGATCGCTCGTCTCAGCCGGCGAAGGTCGCTTCCGCCAGCACGGCGAGCGCGTCCTCATGGTCGCGCGCCCATAACGCCGCCGCGCCGTCCGCCGCCGCGCCGTTGATGGTGTAGGCGCCGAGATCGAAGATCCGTCTGACCGAGCGGTAGGTGATCGAAGCCAGGCTCCGGTCGGGCAGCGCCTCGCGCAGCATCTCGATCATCTGGGAGGAGACCAGCGTGATCGGCACCGCAAGCCCCGGCATGCCTTCGACCGTGGTGGCGTATTCGCGGTCGTAATGCACCCGGTGGCTGTTGAACCGAACCGCCGACAGACGGAACAGCATCACCGGGTCCGGCTCGATCCGCCGGCTCCATTCGGCCTCTTGCGGCACCGACGGCGCTTCGGCCGGTGCGCCCGGCCCGGCCTCGCCGAAAAACCGGAACGCGCGCTGCTCGACCACCGAGAGCCTGTCTTCCGCGGTGATCGTCTCGGTGATCGTCACGCCGACGACCGGCCCGGCGCCGCGGTCCTCGACGGAGATTTCGGCGACCTCGGAGATTTTTTTCAGCCGGTCGCCGATCCGGATCGGTTCGTGGAAGACCGCGCGCACCGATTCCAGCCGCCGCCGCGGCAGCGGGACCGGCGGCACCAGCCCTTCGCCCGGCTGCCCGTCGGCGCGCAGCCCGGCGGTGGGCGTGAGCGGCGGAAAAAAGATTCCGTACCAACCCTGCGGCAACGCATCGCCGGGATTGGGCGCCGGATGGGCGACCCCCAGGGTCGCGGCAAGCCTGCCGGCCTGGGAAGCGGCGGCGACGTCATGCGCGACGGCGGTGTTTCCGATATGGCGTTTGAGGCCTTCGAGATCGTCGGGCATCTTCTTTGTCGGGGTCGGTCCCATGATCGCAAACACGCCGCCAAAGCGGCAATTCAAGCCCGGTCCGATCGCTCGTGCAGATCGCGGCGATCACTTCTCCGGCGGCAGGATCTCGACGACGCAGACCGCCTCGATGAGATGGTCCCGGCCGATATCCGCCAGATGGGCGCGCTTCTGATCGGCGCTCAGATTGGCGCCGACCCCCTGGGTCATCGCCAGCACCAGAGACCGGTCGGCCATGTCCAGCCAGTAGCCGCGCCGCACGAGCTTGCCGTCGGCATCGCGGGCAAACGGATCATCGGCATTGGCGCCGAGATCCGGACGATAGAATTCCGCCACGTCGTCTCTCCTCGGTTCCGCTCCCATCCTACAGGATTTGTGCCGAACGGTGATGTCCCAAGGACGCTGGACCGGTGCGGCGGCCCGCATTCCGGTGAGCGTCCGCCGGCGGCGGGTCGACCTGTTCGGGCTGGCTTCAGGCATAGATTGGACCCGCTCGCTGCGGAGCGCGGATCCAACCTGTTCGCGGCATGGGCTAGACCAGAGCGGCGGCGCTTGCCTGCAGCCGGACCACCGGCGCAACCGGATCGCGCAACCCCAGGATGCGCCTGGCGTTGGTGTTCAGGATCTTCTCCCGATCCGCCGGCGGCAGTCCGACCTCTTCCAGATAGCGCAGAGCCTCGGCCGGCATCCAGCAAGGGTAGTCGCTGCCATACATGACGCGGTCGACGCCGAAATACTCGATCGCGTAGCGGATGCCTGCCATGTGCGGCGAGACGGTGTCGCTGTAGAGCCGCTTGATGTAGGTGCTCGGCGGCTCGGGAAGCTTCGCCGCCTTGCCGTTCTTGTCCATCCGGCCGGATTGGTAGGGCAGGGCGCCCCCGGTGTGGGACATCACCACCGTAAGATCGGGGTGACGATCCAGTATCCCCGACAGGACCAATCGCATGGCCGCGACGCTGACCTCGATCACCCGGCCGAGGCTGAGGTGAAGCGCACCGTCATAGCCCTGCAGCATGTCCTGGAATACCGCGTCGGTCGGGTGCAGGAACATCGGCACGCCCGCTTCCGCGACGCGGGCGTAGAAAGGCTCCAGCCGGTCGGCGTCGATGCGCGGGTCGCTGCCGACGCTGCCCGGCAGGTTGACCCCCATCAGGCCGAGCTCGTTGATCGCATGATCGAAGACCTCGATGGCGATGTCGGTGTCGGTCAGTGGTACGGCCGCGCTCGCCCACACCCGGCCCGGATACCTGCGCTGCGCGCCGGCCATCTCCTCGTTCCACAGCATCGCGTCGTCGCGGCCCTGGTCGGCGGGAACGTCGGAGAAATGGACCGAGAACGGTCCGATCGAGCAGACCACGTCCACCTCGTGGCCGAGGCCGTCCATGTGTTCGAGCTGTTTGTCGAGGTCGAACCACTCGCCCCAGATATTCAGCGGTTCCGCGCTATCCTCGCGGCGCCAATAGGCATAGCCGCCGATGTCGTTGACCTCCGCGCGCGGGTAGCCACTGCGCTTGCAGAGCTGCTCGAAGATCGAGCGCGGCCACCAGTGGAAGTGTGAATCGACGATGCGCATCGGGTGAAACTCCAGCCGGTTCGGCCGACCCGGAAACGGGCGGCGGCCCATGATGTCGGAAACCCCGGGCTACGACAATCCGCTGTGGTTCAAGGGCCTGGTGCGGCGGTCTCCTCGCGGGGCCGCGTGCAGGTATCGATCAGCGCATGGACATAGACCCTGCTCAGCCGCTCAAGGTCGGCGATGCGGCAGGCATCGAACATCGGCGGCCAGTCGGGCTCCGGCTCGGCCATGCCGGGCAGCCCGACCCGTGCGGTGGCGATCCCGGCACGGCGCAGGATCGGCCCGTCGGTCGTCCCGCTGAGACCGCTGACGATAACCGGCCGCCCCTCGACCGCCTCCAGCGCGCCGGAGACCGAGCGGACGATCCAGTCCTCCGGCGGCGTCCGCGAGCCCGGCCATGACAGCAGCATGTCGCAGGTGATTTCGATGCCCTCCCGCGCGGCCCGTATCTCCTCGATCAGGGCGGCGAAGCTCCGGCGCAGCTCGTGCGGGGTCTGCACCGCGTTGGTGTGGACGTTGATGTAGAGCACGCAGATGCCGGGGATGAACTCGGGCTTGAACGGCCAGCCCGCTTCAATCGCCCCGACCGTGCCCTGGGGCGCGATCTGGCCGAGCGTTTGGCGCCTGGTGTGGTCGGCGATCCAGTCCTCGATCATCGGAATGATCGCGGCCGCGTCGACGATCGGGTTGCGGTTGGGCTGGATATGGCGCAGGCCCGAATAGCACAGCCTGCCGGTGATCTCGACCCGGAACCAGCACTCGCCGGGCTCTTCCCAGACGATGCCGTAGCCGGGTTTGGTGCTGATGCAGTAGTCCGCGGTCAGGCCGTGCTTGAGCATGTATTCGCAGCCCACCCCGAAACCCTGGTAGCGGCCGCCGCGATAGGGCCGCATCAACCCCTCGACCGGGCCCTTGTGGATGCCGCCGGCGGCCAACCCGACGGTGACGCTGCCCTTGAGCGCGACGCGGCTGCGCAGGACCGCATCGACCGCCGCGATCGCGCAGCACACGCTGCCCTTGGGGTTCTGCAGGCCGAGGCCGTAAAGCAGGTCGTCGCGGCGCTGGAACCTGGGCTGCAGGTCCGGCCGCGGGGCGTGGCCCAGGACCGGACGATCCTCATCGAGGTCGGCGGTGAACGTGGTGTCGAGATGGCCGTAGAACAAAAGGTCCGGTCCCTCGCCGGTCCCCTCGACGCGGCCGATGCTGTTGGCGCGGTGCTCGTCGATCGGCTGGTCCCGGGCGGTGATCCCGCGCCGGTTCATCGTCTCGGTAAAAAATGCGCCCACGGCGCGCTCCGCCCCGGTCGGGCTCGGAATCTCGACCGCGCGCTCCAGCGTTGCCAGAAGAAAATCCATGTCGATCGCAGCGCTCGCCTCGGCGATCCATTCGCGCTGCTGCGCGCTGAGCGGCGCCGCCGGGCCGGGCCGGTCGGCCTGGCGCGCCTCGTTCATGGCCTGAACACGGCGAAGCACTTGTTGGAGTTCATCACATAGCTCTCCATATAGTCGATGATCTCCGCCTGCGAGCCGATCTCGCTCATCGCGCCGGCGAGGCAGATCCAGTTGCGGAACTCGTGCTGGCCGGCGGTCTCGATCTCTTCGCCGGTCAAGCTGCGCCAGCGCGCGTAGTCGCCCGCGCGCAAATCCGCCAGGCGCCGGCGGTCGGACTCGTGATCGGGGTAGATCCAGGCGTTCTTGGCCGTCAGGAAGGCGTGCGACCAGCTCGAAGACGCCATCAACGCCACCCGCCAGGGCGATGCCGCCAGCACCGAGGCGACCGCACGGCCGAGGTCGAAGCACGCCGGCGCCGAGGGTGCCGGCGGGTCGGGCACATCGCCCCCCTGGCCGGGCGCGAGGTGGCCGCCCTGAGTCCGGATCAGGTCCCCGCCGTAGCAGTTCACGTGAAACGGCACCAGCGGGTGGTCGAACCCCGTCCGGTCGTGGTCGAGGAACATCAGTGTGTTGATGAAGGCATGCGCGAGCCCGCGGTGATAGCGCAGCCGGTAGGCATAGGGAACGTCGAGCCCGCGCTCGCCCAGACCCGCTGCGAGATAGGCCGCGCCTGCAGGGTGGCCGCGATGGACGAAGGCGGTCTCCGCGCCCTCGCCCCACGGGTTGGCGGCGTCGGGCTGGCGGGGATCCGCCAGGAACGGCTTGGACTCGATACGGTCCAGGATGTAGATGCAGAATGGCGGCACCATGTCCTCGACGAAGTTCTCGTACTGATCGTCGCCCCACATCACGATGAAATCCGGCGCGAACCGGGCCAACTCCTCGCGGATTGCGGAGAACGCCGCCCAGTGCCGGGCGCGGTGCGCGGTCGCGGCGGCGAGACCGCGGTCGTCCGCCCATTCGGCGCGCATCGGCGCCGGCCAATTGGCCGGGTCCTTCATCGCCGCTGGCACCCGGCTGCCCTCGAGCGTCCTTCTGAGAAAGATGCTCATGTCGGCATCGGTGAACCGCAGGCCTGAATAGTGGGTCAGACCGAGACCGAGGATCTCCGCCATTGAACGTCCTTTTGTCGGGTTACTCGGCCGCGGTCCGCTCCGCCGTCCCGGTCTCAGCCGCATGCGGCGCCTGAGGCATTCCGCGGGCGCGCAGCAGTAGGCGCCGCCACTGGACGATCTCCGCGTCGCTGGTGGACAGCATCTCGGGCGCCGCATAGTCCTGGGTCGCCATCACCCGGTAGTCCTGGCTGGAGAAGTTGATGTTCAGCGCCCAGTTGCGGAAGCAGTGGTAGTAGACGGCTCGCAGCTTCCTGTTGAGCCAGCCCTTACGGCGCGAGGCGTGGACGTAGAAGATCCTGGTCTCATCGGGCGTGGTCGCGACGCAGAAGCGCGTATACATCTGGCCGCCGAAATCGAAACGGAACATCGCGGGCAGGTGGTGGCCGGCCGCGCGGACGTATCTGCCGTCGACCTTGGCGTGCATGCCCCATTCCTGTCTGTCCTCGTGGAAGGGCGGGCTGTTCTTGATCCGGTTCGCGCGCCAGGCGAAGGCCCACAGCCACAGCCGGCGCCACTCGGTTCGGGGCCAGCTATCGCCCAGCGCCGCAAAATGCTGTTTCCGGCTGCTGGGCGGGTCCTTCAGAAACCCGATGACCGCCCTGTCGTTGACCACCTTGGGGTAGTAGCCGACGGGGCCGAAATGCTGGATCGGCTCCATCAGCGACAACAGGGCGTTGCGGTGGACGTACATGACGTGCGAGTCCATGCCGTTCTCCAGCGCGCCGCGCCAGTTGACCGCCCAGTCGCGGACGGAGATGAACAGCATCGTGCCGTCGTCCTCGAAGAACTCGGGCGGGACGTCTTCTTCGATCGCGGCGGGTACGCCTTCACCCATCCAGACAAATACCAGGCCCTTGAGCGTCCGCGTCGGGTAGATCCGGAGCCTGACCTTGCCCGGCATCGCGCTGTTCGGCCCTTCCGACAGCACGGCCAGACACGCACCGTGCTCGTCGAACACCCAGCCGTGGTAAGGGCAGGCGATGGTGCCTCGGTAGTGGCAATCGCCGTGCATCAGCGATCCGCCGCGGTGTGGACAGGTATTGGTTGCGGCGACCACCCTGCCGTCCTTGCCGCGGAAGAAGACGACATCCTCACCGAGCATCTTCATGCCGACCGGACGTTTGCCCACCTTGCGGGCCAGCACGCCGGGGTGCCAGTACTCCTTGAGCCCCAGCACGGGGATCCGGTCCTTGATCGCGGTGGACCTGTGGACGGCGTTCATGGGCCGGCTCCGATCACCTCATCGGGGTAGGGCTCAGGCCGGGATACGCCATTCGGCCAGGCCGCAGCCGATCAGCGCCTCGGGCATCGGGATGTAGTCGATCAGGTCGAAGCCCTGGCTGCCGGCCGCGGCGTGGGCGACCGCCCAGGCGCGGACCTCCGCGCCGCCGTTGCCGGTGTGCTCCAGCATCTCGTCCAGCCGCGCCGCGATCTCGCCGTCCGAGGCGTTCCTGAACAGATCGATGCAGGCGTGATCGAACGGCTCGTCGATCCAGCCCATGGTGATCTCGCCGATCGAATGGCTGAGCCCGCCGGTGCCCAGCACCGCGACCCGCAGGTCCTCGGGATAGCTTTCGATCGCATCGCGGATCATGTGCCCCCAGGCGATGCAGCGTGCCGGGCTCGGGAAGGGCTCTTCCACCAGGTTGATCAGCACCGGCACGATCGGCGGGATCGGGTCGAAGTCGAGCTTCCAGATCGGCACGCACATGCCGTGGTCGAGCTTGAGGCGCATGGAATAGGCAGGGTCGAAATCCGCGGCGAAGGCCGCCTTCAGGAGATGCCGGCCGAGCCCGGCGTGGCCCGGCAGCGTCTCGTAGGGGAAGACCGGCTTCATGAACGGCTCGGGCGGGCCGTCATGCTGCTCGCCGATGCCGATACAGAAGGCTGGCATGTTGTCGAGGAAGAAATTGACCCAATGGTCGGTGCAATGGATGACCAGAACATCGGGTGCCAATGCTTTGATGCGCGCACCCATGTCGTCGAACCGGGTCTGGACCCATTCGCGCGTCTGGGGCTTCAAGGTCTCCCATTCGCGCGCGATGTTGGGGCCGTGCGAGGCGGCAAACGAGCCTACGATCCTAGCCATCGACTCTCTCCTCGGTCTTGGCGAGCGCGCTCAGCAGCGCGATCGATTCGGCATCGCCGTAGCCGCTGATCAGCAGGTGGAAGCGCAGCAGATAGGGGTTGGCCAGCGGCTGAATGACCTTCATGTCGTCGTCGAGCAGCGCTTGGCGGACCTCCGGCGCCAGCGGATACTGATCGAGCACGGCGGTTCGGTCCGCCTGCCAGCGGTCCTTGCCGCCCGGCCCCTGGAGGTCGAACATCAGCTTGTTCAGCCAGTAATCCGTCATCACCGTCTCCGCATCCTCGTTCCCCGACGCCCCAGATTAATCTCAAAGCCCGCGCGGCGCGATTCCGACTTTGATCGGCATCAAACCGACTCTGCCGCCGCCGCCGGACCATGTTCCGGACAAGCCCTATGTCGACGGCTCGGTCCGCGGCTGTCGGGCGGGCGCCCAGCGGCGGACCAGGACGATGAGCCCGGCACCGGCGGCGGCGGCCAGAAGCGTCAGGGGGGAATCGTGGCCGATCCAAATCGTCGCGCCGCCGACGGCAATCGTCGCCGCAAAGTAGGCGAGCGCCAGGCCCTTGTTCACCAGCCCGGGATCGCTCAGCTTGACCACCGCCTCGGCGACCAGGAACCCGGCGACCGCCGCGGTCGCGGTGACGTAGAGGACCGCTTGCCAGGAGCCTTCCATCACCAGCGCGGGGTTGAACGCCCACAGGAAGGGCAGCAGGTAGGCGGCCGCGGCAAGCTGGACCCCGACGACGCCGGTGCGCCACATGTCCGAGCCCGCGATTCCTGCGGCAACCATGCTGGCGACTGCGACCGGCGGGGTGAGCATGCTCAAGAGGCCGAAATAGAACAGGAACAGGTGGGCCGCCATCGGTTGCAGCCCCATCTCGATCAGGGCCGGCGCGATCACGGTCGCCAGGATGATGTAGACCGCCGCCGTCGGCATGCCCATGCCGAGGATGATCGAGACCAGCGCGGTCACCAGCAGCATCGCGAGGATGCCGGCGCTCTCGCCGAGCTCGGCCAGGATGATCGAAAGCTGGAAGGCGAGCCCGGTCGAATTCAGCACCCCCATCACCACGCCAGCGCCGCCGGCGATCAGGATCAGCGGCAGCAGGTTCTCGCCCGAGCCGAAGGTGTAGTCCGCCCACTCCGCCCGGCTGGGCAGGCGCCGGTTGCGGACGACCGTCAAGGCGAGCAGCGCGAGCACCGCATACATCGCCGACAGACCGGGATTGTAGCCGAGCCCGAACAGGAAATAGATCAGCACGCCGAGCGGCAGGACGAACACCCAGCCCCCCAGCAGCACCGGCAGCGCACGCGGCAGCTCCGCCCTTGGCAAGCCGCGCAGCCCGAACCGGACGGCGATCGCATCGACCTGGAGGAACAGGACCAGATAGTAGAGCACCGCCGGGATCGCCGCGGCGATCACCACGTCGATATACGGGACCTCCAGAAACTCCGCGATGATGAAGGCCGTCGCCCCCATGACCGGCGGCGCGATCTGCCCGCCGTTGGAAGCAACCGCTTCGATCCCTGCCGCATAGCGCGGCTCGAACCCGGTGCGCTTCATCATCGGGATGGTGACGATGCCGGTCGACATGATGTTGCCGACCGCCGAGCCGGAGATGGTGCCGAATGCGCTGGAGGCGACGACGGCGACCTTGGCCGGCCCGCCGCGGCGGTGGCCCATCAGCGCCATCGCCAGATCGGTGAAGAACCGGGTGGCGCCCGAGACCTCCAGCAGCTTGCCGAAGATGATGAAGGCAAGCACCAGCTCGGTCACCACGCGCAGCACCAGCCCCGGGATGCCGTTGTTGTCGGCGTAGAGGTAGAGGATGACCTTGGTCGGCGGGAACACCTCGGCCTCCAGCACGCCCGGCAGGTGTCCGCCGAAATAGGCATAGGCGATCATGATCCAGACCAGGGCCGTGATGACGGTGCCGCAGGCTTTGCGCAGCGCCTCCATCATCGTCAGGATCGCGATCACGCCCGGCACCCACTTCTCGGGCGTGCGGTCGGCCATGCCGACGATCCACGGCTCGAAATGGATCGCCATCCAGAACCAGGCCGCGAACGCGACCGCCGCCAGCACGATCTCGCCCCATCCGGTGCGGCTGGCATAGGGGTATTTGAGAAACGCCGCCGCCACCGAGATGCCCAGGACGGTGCCGACGGTCTGCTGGAAGGTCAGCGTGACGCCCAGCCGATCGCTGACCGAGAAGATCCACAGCACCCCGATGATCGGGATCAGCGCCAGGCAGACACGCAGCAACGCTCCGGTGAAGCGATCCATCGTCGCGTCGCCGCGTGGTGTGGTCTGCGCCGTTGCGGCGGTCCTAACGGACCATGCTCATCACCTTGGCCTGGCTGGCGGCGTTGGCGTCGGTCCACATGCCGACTTCCTTCCAGTACTTAATGGCGCCGGGATGGTAGGGCATCGCGTTCCCGGACGGCGCCAGCGCCGCCTGCGGCGTCCCGCGCAGCGGCGGGTAGTCCTTCTGCAGCTTCTTCCAGTTGACGTGAAGCGTCATGGCCAGCCGGTAGGCGTCCTCTTCATCGACCTGCGGTCCGGCGTTGAGATAGCTGTCGAAGGCGGCGATCAAGGTATCGCCGCGGACGAAGGGCAGGCGCTTGCTGGACTTGACCTGCATCGTGTAGAGGCCGGCCATGCCCTTGGCCATGAACGCGTCGGTGGCCATCGAGCCCAGACCCAGGACCCTGAGCCCGCCGGGCACGGTGGCATGGGCCTTGCGCATCGCCGGCATGGTCAGGGCGATCGAGGTGGCGTGCGCACGCCCCTCCACGACGCTGTTGATGCCCGCGACCACGCCGCCGGAATCGATCGCGGTTACGTCGGCCTCGGTCAGCCCCGCGGTCGACAGCAGCGTGCGGTTGGCCTGGGCCAGGGACACGTTGGTCTTCACGTTGACCAGGACCCGCTTGCCGCGCAGGTCGGCAATCGTCTTGATGCCCGAGTTCTCCTTGACCATGTACGCGTAGGGAAGGATCCAGATCCGCGCGATCATCCGCACGTTCGCGATCTTGCTCTGGAACGGCGGCTGGCCGCTGACCGCCATGCCCGAGTCCAGGCTGGAATTGAGGCCGAGCACGATCTCGCCCTTGTTCATCAGCGGCAGGTAGACCGACGAGCCGGCATGCGGCTGCGCGGTCGAGCGGATCTCGAGCTTCTGCTGGAACAGCTTGGCGAAGCCGCCGGCCAGCAGGAAGTAGACCGAGCCGGCCGGGTTGCTGCCGATGGTGATCCGCTTGATCTTTGCCTCCGCGGCGGTGCCGGCGCCGAGCAGCGCCACACCGGCCACGAGGCCGACGGCAGTCGTCTTCAGTCCGGGAAATCGCATCCTATTATCTCCTCATCGCCTTCCGGCGTCGGTTGGTCAAGGTCGAAGCCTAGCAAAGTTCCTCCGGCGCGCACAGTTCGCGATCCCCGCGCGCGAAATTAGACGGGTTTGCCTTCGCTGGCGGCCCAGGCCGCCTGCATGAAGATGTTGGATGGCCGGGTCTCGTCGATCACCTTGGCCGCCGCCTCGGCACCGGCGATCGGCAGACCGTCCGCGTCGAGCACGCCGATCTGCTTCAGTGCCGAGGCCTGGTCCCAGTAGATGTGTTCGTGGCACACCTTGTCGCCGCGGAACTTGACCAGCAGCAGCGTCGCGAGCTCGACCATCCGCCCGGTCGGCGCGATGCCCGGAAAGTAGCGGTCGAGCACCGCGTCGTGGCGGAAGCGGACGACCTGCTCCAGCACGATCCGGTCGGGCCCGAGAGTCTGCGAGACCAGGGTTCCGGCGCGCTCGCGCGAGTTCTGATGGACGAAATGATGGGCATAGAACCGCTTGAGCATGTCGTGGCCGACCCCGCCGGCGAGCGTCGGGACGTGGTTGACATAGGGCTCGTCGATCATCGTGGCCATGGTCGCATCGACGTCGCGGGTCTCGAACTCATGGCGGACATGGGCGGCGAACAGCGCGACCAGGTCGTAATGCGGCCCGAGCGCACGGCGGAGCACCTCCAGGCTGCGGGAATGGGCGAGCCCGTCGACCCGCCTGTCGAATTCCGCCCGCCCCGGCAGGGCGAAGCCCGGCGCGGCGTCGGTGTATTCGAAGACCTTCGAGCCGTCGCCGCGATCGAGCGTCGGCAGGCTCGCGCCGGCACCGCCGGAGCCGGCGGTGCCGAATTGCAGGACCACCGGGCAGGGCATGCCGGCCACCGTCGCAGCCAGGTCGGTCGGGTCGGCGGGATCGAAGGCGACGACCGCCGCGAACCCGGCATCGGCTGCCGCCCGGCAGGCGAGGATGGCGCCGCTGCCGTGGGCCACCGCGCCGATCCCGCCGCGGCGTTCGGGCAGTGCGCGCAGCATCGCCGCCGCCTCGACCACGTCCCCGACATCGCGGGGATCGAACGCCAAGGCGGCATAGCCTTCTTCGCCGAACAGCGCCGCCACCGCGTCGAGCCCTTGATCGAGCCCGCCGCCGTCGCCCAGCACCAGCAGCCCCGGCCCGCTGCCGCTGTGATGGACGCTGAACCGTGCATCGAGCGTTCGTCCGCCCAAGGTGATCCGGCGCTTCTCGCCGCCCGCCGTCATGCCGCGTCCTCCCGCCGGCTACGCTGGGACCGAGTATGGCGGTTTGCCGGGCGGCAGCCTAGTGCGGGGTAGGGTGCAGGGTGGGGACAGGCCGGAACGGCCGCGCACTGTCATCGGCGGTTGCATTCGCCTATCCTCGCGGCAAGGAGAACGCCCATGCCGACAGCGCTCGAATGGCCCGACGACGACGTCTCGCGGGTGCCGTTTGGGGTCTATTCCGATCCCGAGATCTACGTCCGCGAGCAGGAGCGGATCTTTCGCGGCCCCGCCTGGCACTTCCTGTGCCTGGAGGCCGAGATCCCGCACCCCGGCGACTACAAGACCACCGATGTCGGCGACACGCCGGTCATCGTGGTGCGCAGCGCCGAGGGCGCGGTCAACGCCCTGGTCAACCGCTGCGCCCACAAGGGGGCGCTGCTCTGCTACAAGCCGCGCGGCAACGTCAAGGAATTCTCCTGCGTCTACCACAACTGGACCTACGATCTCGCCGGCGGGTTGACCGGGGTCGCCTTCAAAAGCGGGGTGGGCGGCGAGGGCGGGATGGAGCCCGGCTTTGCCGCTGCGGAGCACGGGCTGGCACGGCTCCGGGTGGCGCTCCGCAAGGGGCTGGTTTTCGGGACCTTTTCCGACCAGACGCCGGACTTCCAGAGCTATATCGGCCCGACCATGATCGCGGCGATGGACCGCGTCCTGATCAAGCCCGTGAAGGTGCTGGGCTATCACAGCCAGCGTCTGCCGAACAACTGGAAGCTCTATATGGAGAACACCAAGGACTCCTATCACGCGAGCCTGCTGCACGTCTTCCACAACACCTTCGGCGTGGTCCGCTTCACCATGGGCGGCGGCATCAGGCTGAGCGAGAACGGTTGGCACCATCTGAGCTTCACCGAGCGCGCGGCCGACGGCGCGGAGGCCGGCGGCGCCGAAGCGGTGCGCTCGCTGAAGGACCGATACAGCCTGGAAGACCCGTCGCTGATGGAGCACAGGCTGGAGCTCGGCGACCGCATCACCAACGGTATCCAGACGATCTTCCCGACGCTCGTGGTCCAGCAGATCCTGAACGCGCTGGCGCTGCGCCAGCTCGTCCCGCGCGGCCCCGACGAATGCGAATTGCTGTGGACCGTGCTCGGCTTCGAGGATGACGATGCGGCACTCCAGGCGCTGCGCATGAAGGTCAACAACCTGGTCGGGCCGGCGGGCTACGTGTCGATGGAGGACGGCTGCGTCGGCGGCTTCATCCGCGCGGCCACCAAGGCCGATCCCAAGGCGCGCAGCTTCATGCGCATGGGCGGAAGGGCGATCGCCCCGGCCGGCGCCTCGCGGGTGACCGAGGCCGCGGTGCGCGGCTTCTGGAAGGCGTGGCGGGAGTGCATGGATCTGTGAGCGGGGACGCTGCCCTGCTTGCGCGCATCCAGCGGCTGCACGCCGCCTATGTCCATGCGATCGACGACGACCGGCTGGAGGACTGGCCCGGCTTCTTCGTCGATGACGGGCTTTATCGCATCCTCACCCGCGAGAACCGCGAGCTCGACCTGCCGCTCGCGATCATGCATTGCGAGGGGGTCGGCATGCTGCGCGACCGCATCAGCGCGCTCAGGACCGCCAACATCTTCGAGCCCCACCACTACCGCCACACGATCGCCGCCGCCGAGATCCTGGCGAGCGAGGGCGGTGTGCACCGCGTCCAGAGCAACTTCACGGTGATCCGAACCATGCATTCGGGCGCGATGTCGGTGTTCGCCTGCGGCAAGTATCTCGACCGGATCGTCGAGACCGCAGACGGCCTCAAATTCGCCGAACGCCTCGCCGTCTGCGACTCGCGCAGCATCGACACGCTGCTGGTAATCCCGCTGTAGGGCAAAGTCCGGCCTGGTCGAACCGGCCCAGCATCGAGGTGTCGGCGCGCACCCCGCGCTCGGCGGCCAGACGCCGCGGCAGGGCTTCCAGCGTGATGCCGGGCGCTGCCTCGATCACCGCCATCAGCCAGGCGCGTTCCGGTTTCAGCACCGAGCGCCGATGCCCGCCCGTGCCCACCGGCACGCACGCCCCGGTTCGGCAGTAGCGCTGCACCCATTTAATCTCTGACGCTTCGCTCACGCCAAACCGACGCGCCACAGCACGCCGGCTCATCCCCCCAACCGCGACCGCGTCTATCACACGGTCCGCAAATCCTGTGAATAGGCTAATGGCATCCAGGCTGACTGAGGTGGCCCCGGAAATTCGGACAGGTCGCTAAGGTGTATTCCCCCGTCTAACGGAGGAATGCAGATGAGCAGCAAGCGACGTCGATTTTCGGGAGAGCTGAAGGCGAAGGTTGCGCTGGAGGCGCTTCGCGGGGATCGAACGCTGCAGGAGATCGCCTCGCAGCATCAGGTCCATCCGAACCAGGTCGGTGCCTGGAAGCGCCAGGCGATGGAGGGTCTGGTCGAGGTGTTCTCGAAGGGCGCCGAGCGGCGGGTTCGGGACCATGAGAGCGAGGTCCGCGATCTTCATGCCAAGATCGGGGAGCTGATCGTGGAGCGGGATTTTTTATCGCGCGGGTCCGGTCGATGAGCCGGACGGAGCGGCGCGCGATGGTGGTGCGTGATCACCCGGCGCTGAGCCTGAGCCGGCAATGCCGCCTGCTGTCGATCGCGCGCTCCTCGCTCTACTACGAGCCGAAGGGGGAGAGCGTCGAGACGCTGGCGTTGATGCGGCGGATCGACGAGCTGTTCCTGAAGTACCCGTTTTACGGCGCCCGCCGGATGGTGCTTCACCTGCGCCGCGAGGGCGTGCGTATCGGGCGCCGGCGGGCCGCACGGCTGATGCGCCTGATGGGGCTTCAGGCGATCTGGCGGGCGCCGCGGACCAGCGCGCCGCACCCCGAGCACCGGGTTTACCCATATCTGCTGCGGGGCCTGGCGATCGAGCGGCCGAACCATGTCTGGTGCGCCGATATCACCTACATCCCGGTGCAGCGTGGCTTCCTTTACCTCGTGGCGATCATGGACTGGGCGAGCCGGTACGTCCTGGCCTGGCGGCTGTCGAACACGCTGGACGCGGGCTTCTGTACAGACACGCTCGACGAGGCCCTGGGTCGATACGGCAGGCCGGAGATATTCAACACCGACCAAGGCAGCCAGTTCACCAGCTTCGCCTTCACCGGGCGCCTGCAGGCGCCCGGCATCCGGGTCTCGATGGATGGCAGGGGCCGGTGCATGGACAACATCTTCATCGAGCGGCTGTGGCGCTCGCTCAAATACGAGGCGGTCTATCTCCACGAGATCGCCGACGGCTACGCCGCCCGGCGCCTGACCCGTGATTGGGTCCGCTTTTACAACCTCGAGAGGCCGCACGCGGCGCTGGACGGGCGAACCCCGGCCGAGGCATACCGCGGCGACCCGCCCGTGGATATGATGGACAAGCCGCTCCGCGCCTTGCCCTTGAACGCATGCGTTCAAGCCCCACAGGCGCAACAGCAGCAACAGGAAGATCGCATGAAAGGGATCCTGGCGGCCTGATCGATAACCGGAATACACCTTAGCCCGGCCGCCAGGCTGTCCGAAAAGGTGGAGCCACCTCATTGCGTATTGCTGGTCGAGGCTGCGGCGGATGGTGCCGGGGATCAGCCGCAAGGCAAAAACCGTCGAAGCGATGACCAGGGGAAGGACGATCCACTTGCTCAGTTCCAGTCCGGAACCGCTGGCTTTGGCCGGCAGCAACAACCACAGGCCGACCGCCGCGGTGATGAGCCCGATCGCCAGCATGCCCAGAATCTTGCCGAATGCGGCCGGGGTCGATGTCAGACCGGGCGAGACATGCTCCGCGGTGATGTTGTTCATCCCGAACCAGGCAGCGACCACCAGCGGGATCAGGATGGCGATCCAGACATAGCCGGCGTTGTGAATATAGGTCTCGGTTCCGGCCGGGATCTTGCCGATCAGCGTGCCCGAGCTGTTGGCGAGCACCAGGGCCGAGCCGCCGAAAATCCCCACCGTCATCACCAGCGGTACCAGAATCTGCATCGTGGTGACGCCGAAATTGCCGAGGCCGGCGTTCATGCCGAGCGAATAGCCCTGCACGCTCTTCGGATAGAAGAAGGAGATGTTCGACATCGAGGAAGCGAAATTGCCGCCGCCGAAGCCGGAGAGCAGCGCCATGATCTGGAACTGCCACAACGGCGTATTTGGATCCTGGAGCAGGAGCCCGGTCCCGGCTGCCGGGACGATCAGCAGCGCCGTCGTCAAGAAGATCGTGTTGCGGCCGCCGGCGATACCGATAAAGAAGGAGGAGGGGATACGCAGGGTCGCCCCGCTCAACCCGGCGATCGCGGCGAGGGTGAACAGTTCGGCCTGGGAGAACGGAAACTTCAGATTGATCATCTGAACCGTAATGATCCCCCAATAGAGCCACACCGCGAAGCCGACCAGCAGGCAGGGAATCGAGATCCACAGGTTGCGGGTCGCGATGCGTTTGCCGCCGGCGCGCCAGAACGCATCGTCCTCCGGATCCCAGGTCGCCAGGTTCTTGGCCATCATTCTCCTTCTTCGAACCCGGCCGGCAATACGCGCCGGCGGGCAGGGTCTAGCGCATCGACTCCGGCGGTGGCTGCGGCGTTTCCGGGACATCGCTGAGATAGAGTTCGTCAACCAGCGCCGGGTGACGGCGGCGCTCCATAAGGCGGATCGCCACGTGCATCCAGACCGTGCTCACCAGCACGATCGCGAACAGCAGCATGAAGGAACTGGTCCAAACGCCGAACCAATCGTTCAGGATGCCGAACGTGATCGGCAGGACAAACCCTCCCAGGCCGCCGATCATGCCGACCAGCCCACCGACGGAACCGACGTGATGCGGGTAGTAGACCGGGATATGCTTGTAGACTGCGGCCATGCCGAGCGACATCGAGAAACCGAGCAGCATGGTGAGCATGACGAAGACCGTCAGACTGACGCCGAAGGTGAACTGGATTGGCCCGGCAATGCCCTGAACGGTGTACTCGGTACGCGGATAACTCATCACGAACAGGCATATCAACGACACGACGAAGGTCAGATACATGACCGAGCGCGCGGCCCATTTGTCCGACATCCAGCCGCCGAGAGCACGAAATACCGAACCGGACATGGAATAGGCCGCTGCCAGCATGCCTGCGGTCGCCAGCGGCAGGTCGTAGGCGCCGAGGTAGAAACGCGGCAGATAGGAGGCGAGCGCGACGAAGCCGCCGAACACGAAGAAATAGTATGTGGCGAAGCGCCAGACCTGGATGTTCCTGAGCGGCGCAAGCTGGTCCTTGGCCGAGACCGGCTTGTGCCCCTCGCGCTTGCGCGCCACCTCCGCGGGGTCCGGTTTGGCCAGCAGGAAGAAGGCGACGCCGGTCAGCGCCAGCAGCACCGCATAGATTTGGGCGGTCTGCTCCCAGCCGAAAGCGAGCACCAGGAACGGCGCACCGAAGTTGGTGACCGCCGCGCCGACATTGCCGACCCCGAAAATGCCGAGCGCCGTGCCCTGGCGCTCCCTGTCGAACCATTGCGCGTTGTAGGCGATGCCGACGATGAACGATCCGCCGGCCAACCCGACGCCGAGGGCGGCGATCAGGAAGACCTCGTAGGTCTGCACCTCCGACAACAGCCAACAAGCCACCGCGGTTGCCAGCATCTGGAGCGTGAAGACCAGGCGACCGCCGTATTGTTCGGTCCAGACACCCAGAAAGATGCGGCTGACCGACCCGGTCAGCACCGGGGTGGCCACCAGGATGCCGAATTCGGTCTCCGACAGACCCAAATCCTGTTTGATCTTCACGCCGATGATCGAGAATATTGTCCAAACGGCGAAGCACACGGTGAACGAGAAGGTGCTCAACCCGAGCGCCCGACACCGGTCGCCTCTGGCAACATCCGTGAGATCGTGCATCGAGCGAGATCCCCCTCGGATTCGTAGGTAGATTGCCCGGCTTTCGGGCACAGTTTATACGGGAAAGGCTTATCCCTGTAGCTCCGGTGCGATCAACATTTTGTAGGTTGCCGGGTTGATTGCGGGGCCGATGCCGAGGATGGAGCGGAAGGCGGCGTGGCGGGACCGGCGCCGGTTGAAGCGGGAGACGAACGCGTCGAGGTAGGATTGCAGGTGTCGGCGTCGGAGGCCGTGGCAGACGCCCAGCGCCCAGGTCTTGAGGTTGGCGAAGACGCGATGAACCCAGGGCAGGACGATATGGGCGGCCATGTTTCCAACGACGTGCGGGTCGTGTGTGACGCCGGACGCGCCGAGGCAGCCGGCCCAGCCGTCGGTCCTGGCGGTGGCGCCGGTTGCGAGGTTGGCGCCCGGGAAGGCGTGCAGGCTGTCGGCGGAGAAGTCTTCGATCTGCGCCAGGCGGATCCGGCCGTCGCCACCCTCGCCGACCTCGACAGCGCCGGCGCCGGCGTTGTCAGACGAAAATGGATTGAAGGGCAGATGGGGCATCCATAGTTTTGCCGGATGCGAAATCCATGGCACACCGTTGATCACGAAGGGGAGGGGCTTGGGGTTTTTGCCGCGAAGCGGCGGGATCTCAGGACAGCGCCGAAGTTCCTGAAGCGCACGATGAAGCGCTATGGCCGGCCGGCTTCGATCGCCACGGACAGGCTTCGGTCATACCGGGCGGCGTTGCAGGTGATCGGCGAACGAGGTTCGCCAAGAGACCGGACGACGGCTCGGCAACCGGGCCGGAAACGCGCATCAACCCTTCCGACGACGGGAACGCGCAATGGTCAAATTCAGGGATGTAAAATCTCTGCAGAAATTCGCCTCCGTCCATGCCTCGATCCACAACCGTTTCAACCACCAACGCCATCTCAACCGCCGCGACATTTTCAAACAAGACCGGGCTGCTGCGCTGGCCGAGTGGAGGCAACTTGCAGCCTAAGGGTCCTCAACTGAAGGTTCTGCAGCTCCAGGCCATTTAGTCTGACAATGCCCTCGCCCCGCCGTATCGCAACAAGCATTTCTGCTGCGTGTGACCGGGCCTCGTCGACGCTCACGATCGCGGCGTCGCCAACGACCTTCCAGACCCGTTCCGCTCGATGCTGGCAATGGACGAAGAAACGCTTGCGTCCCGAGGTGAGCACCCGGACGCCGAAGCCCCTGAGCTTGCCATCTCGGATGTCGTAGGTGGTCTTGCGGATCCCGAGCGACCTGACGCGGGCCTCGGTGAGGATGATCTTGGGCATGTGCGTTCTCCCGGTTGCAGTTGCAGGGGGACGGACAGTTGCAGAATCCGCCCCCCTGCAACAAAGTGCGGGAGAAAAAACGACCTGATATCAATCAGTTAGAACCGAAGGTGCGCGGGTTGGTGTAGAGCACCGGAGTGGCGTCGGGCAACGAGCCCCGATCCGGCGTGCTTCGTTCCTCTTTCAAAAGGTGCTGCGGGGTCCGGCGCTTCAATCCGCGGGCAGCGCCTCGCCGGCGAGGGCCAAGGGCGGGACAGGCGCGCCGCGCAAATTCTTCTTCAGGTGTTTTTCGCTGTACCCGTTGAAGAGATGGCCGAGGAGCCCGCGATCGAGGTCCGAGGTGCCGAACATCCAGTCGGCGATCGGAAAGGTCAGGTTCATGTTGACCTCCATCATGAGGCGCGTGTTGTGGTGCGCGAAATGATGGCGGCGCAGCGTATTCACGAAGGGGAACAGGCGGACGAACGCGTTCTCGTCGACATGGCAGCAGTAATGCATGAACTCGTAGATCAGATACATGCTCACCGTGGTGGTGATCAGCAGCCAGCCGGCATTAGCGGAAACCGCGAGGCCGAGGACCACCGCGGCCGGCGCCGACATGACGATGAAGGTGACCAGGGCAAAGGGCGGAAAGACCGTCACCCGCCAGTCGCCCGGACCCCGGAAGCGCATTTCGGAATCGGAAAAGAACTGGTGATGGTTCAGCGTGTGGCGCACATAGACGGCCCTCAGGCCGGGCTGGTTGTAGGGCCGATGCATGACGAAACGGTGGACCGTCCATTCGAAGACGTTGCAGCCGAGAAAGAACACCGGCACGAACAGCCATTCCCACCACAGGACGCTCTGGAGGTGGCTCAGGAAGTAGAGCAGCGCGGCGCCGCCCATCGCATAGATCACCGCCACATGGAAATACCCGTTGTACCAACCGGCGATGCGAGAGCGGTACTCCCGGCGGAACTCGACCTGTCGCTGGCTCATCATCTCGTGGTCCTCCTCGTTCGCACCGGCTACGGCGACGCGTGCCGGTCTTCCTCTTGCTGAAGGGCGAATATCGACGTGTAGCCGCCCGACCAATCCGGCGGCATCAGGCACGGGCGCGGGTCGTGATGGGCCCATCGGACGGGCCCGCCGCGCAGGATCGCCCGGTCGTAACGGGAACGAAGCGGATTGACCGTATAGGCGAACGCGTCGACGGCCGCATAGACGTTCAACAATAGCGGGCGGCTGATCGGCGAGTTGTTCGGCCGGGAGCTGTGAATGGTGCGGCAGTTGTGAATGGTGATCGACCCCGCCGGCCCCTCGAGATCCCTGACCCGGGACATGTCGATCTCCGCCGCATCCGCGTCGGACAGGCAGCCGACCCACTCCCCCTCGTCGTTGTACTGATCGAGCAGACCGTCGTTGTGGCTTCCCGAGACCACGCAGAGCGGTCCCTGGTCGGGGCCGCAATCGTAGAGATAGGTGCCGACCGTCAACGGGCTGTAGTTCGTATGCGGCCAGAAGCCGATGTCCTGGTGCCATTTGACGGCTTCGCCGCCCTCGGCCCATTTGAAGTTGAGCTTGGAGTGATGGAATTTCACATTGGGCCCGACCAGGTCGGCGACGATGTCCGGCACGATCGACTTGGCCGCATAGTCCCAGTAGGTCGGATGCTCGTCGTTGGGGCTGGAGAGCCGGCGGAGGCGGGGCTTGGCGGCGCCGTGACCCTCTTCCAGATCCCACACCGCGTCCGAACGCCCGATCGCGCGGCTGCGGTCGATCATCTCCTCGGTGGTCGCGCACAACCGTTCGATCCAGTCGTCGGATATGGCCTTTTCCACCAGCAGATAGCCGGTCTCGAAATAGGATTCCCGCTGCGCCTCGCTCAGGAATTTCGGCGGGATTGCACGAATTTCGTCTGGTGTCATGGCGGTTCTCGGCTCGCGCGCGGGATCAGCGGCGACGGTGTCGCATCCCGCCCAGTGTCTGATATATCAGTAAAACATCAAGCAGAAGCGAAGGTCAAGCCCCCCGGTCATCGTCGCCGCTACCTGAAACCGAGGAGCTGCGCCGGCAACCAGAGCACCATTTGCGGGAAATAGCCGACGATCGCCAGGCAGATCAACTGCAAGAGGATGAAGGGGACCACGCCGGAAAACATGTGGCGGAGGGTGATCTCCGGCGGGCTGATGCCGCGCAGATAGAAGATCGCCGGGGCCATCGGCGGCGTCAGATAGCTGGTCTGGATCACCACCAGGAACATGACGCAGAACCAGACCGGATCGAACCCCATCGACTCGACGATGGGCATGAAGACCGGGATGAAGATCAACAGCACCGAGATCCAGTCCAGCACGAACCCGGCGGCGAAGCATATGAACAGAAACACCGCGAGCGTCATCCACGGCGTCAATTGGGCCTGCTGGATGAGGTCCTGCGCCAGCGCGATGCCGCCGGACCCCACGAAGACGCCCGCAAACATGTTCCCGCCGAGCAGGATCAGGAAGATCATGCAGGTGACCTTCAGGGTCTTCAGCACGGCCTCGTTCAACACCGCGAGGCTGAAGCGCCGATAGAGGATCGCCAGGATTATCGACCCGAGGGCACCGAGCGCGGCCGCTTCCGTGGGCGCGGCGAGGCCGAACATGATCGAACCCAGCACCGCGGTGATCATCGCCACGGGCGGAGCCAGGGCGACCAGCGTGACGTGGATCCTCGCGAGCAGCGGCGGCTCGTCCGGCGAGGGCGGAATCCTCGGCCCGGCCCGGGGATCGACGGTGCAACGAACCAGGATATAGGCGATGTAGAGCCCGGCCATCAGCAAGCCGGGGAACACCATCCCGACGAAGAGATCGCCGACCGAGACATCGGCCACCGGGCCCAGCACCACCACCACCACCGACGGGGGAATGATCGTCCCCAGCGAACCGCCGGCGCA
Organism: Alphaproteobacteria bacterium; assembly: GCA_965248835.1. Taxonomy (GTDB): domain Bacteria; phylum Pseudomonadota; class Alphaproteobacteria; order MPNO01; family MPNO01; genus CAYFYS01. The sequence continues at coordinate 2,397,600 of CBDFLJ010000002.1, read as the reverse complement.
GATGGTGCCGGAGATCAGGCCCTTGTCGTAGGCGTATCTCATCATCACCGGGATCGCCAGGAGCCCGACGACGGTCTCGGTGGCTCCGATGACCCCCGACGATGCGGCGAAAATCACGCACATGACCACAGTGCCGACGGCCAGGCCGCCCGGCAGGCGGCGGGTCCAGAGATGCACCGCCTCGAACAGCTTTTCCGCGATCCCGGAACGCTCCAGCATCGCCCCCATGAAAATGAACAACGGCACGGCCGCGAGGACGAAATTCGATGCGACGGCGTCGACCTTCTGGGCGAACTGAAAGATGACCGCGGAATCGAAGGTCAGATAGCCGAAGACCAGGGCGACGCCCATCATGGAAAAGGCGACGGGGAACCCAATAAACAGCGCCAGCAACAGCACCGGAAACATGATCAAAGCGAGATAATCACCCATCGGGCGGCTGCCCCTCGGGCGTCTTCCCGGTCAGGACGCGAACGCATCTGACGAGCTCCGCCACGCCCTGCAACGCGAGCAGGAAATAGCCGACGAAAAACACCAGACGAAACGGCCAGATCACCGGGTTCCAGGCGGATTGTCCCGAATGGTCGTTGTCGACATAGGCCTCGACCCAATAGTCCCAAAGACCGTAGCTCACCCAGCAGACCACCGGGAGAAACAGCAGCAGATACCCGGCCGTGTCGACGACCGCCTTGGTCTTGTCGGGAAAGTGGCTGTAGAGCACGTCGATGCGGATATGGCCGCCTTCCCGCAGCGTATAAGCGGCGCCGATCAGGGCATGGGTCCCCATTGCCATGTAACCCAGCTCGAACGCCCATATCGTCGGCGCGTTCAGCGCATAGCGGGAAAAGACCTCGAAGCAGCTCGCGAGTATCAGGGGGAACACGACCCAGGCGACAATGACGCCGGACAACCCGTTCACCCGGTCGATGAGGCGAACCATTGCCATCATGATCGCAGCGCCCCCGCGCCTGAGCGTGACATCGTCGCGGTCGGCCGGAGCTTCAGCCGGCGGGGTCGACGAGGAAGGCGCGGCGCGGGCCGCGACCTTCCTCGACCGTTGGCGGTGACGGGGCTAGTCGGAGATCACGTTGCGATAATGCGACGCGTCCCGCCACAGCTGCTCGAAGGCCAGCTGGCTCTTCAGGACCTTGTCAAACCAGGGGTTGGTCTTGGCCTGCTTCTGCGCCCAGGCGATCGACAGCTTTTTCGCCTGCCGCTGGACGTCGGCGTCGAGCACGATGATCTCGTTGCCCTGCTTCTTGTAGAAGTCGAGAGCCTTGGCGTCCTCGTGGCCGATCCGCGTCCAGCTTTCGAAGGTGACCAGCTTGGCCGCGAGCGCCACGAGCTGCTTGTCCCGGTCGGAGATCTTGGCCCAGGCCTTCTGGTTGATGACCAGCTCGAAGGGCGCGGTCGGTTGGTGAATGCCGGGAATGATCACGTATTTGGCGATCTTGTGAAAGCCGGACGAGATATTCTCGTAAAGCGTGCCCCATTCCGTGGCATCGATCGTGCCGCGCTCCAGGGAGGTGTAGACCTCGCCGCCCGGCATGGTGACCGGAGCCGCGCCGAGACCCTTGGAAATCTCAAGCCAGGCGCCCGCCGTCCGGAATTTGAGACCCTTGAGATCGGCGAGGGTCTTCACCGCCTTGCGAGAGTGCAGAAAGGCTTCAGCGGTACGGGTGAAACACGGAAAAGAGACGAGCCCGAAGCGCTCCTGGCTGAATTCCTGCCACATCTCCAGCCCGCCGCCCTCATAGATCCAGTGCAGCATGCGTTCCGAATCCATGGCGCCGGCATAGCCGCCGAACAGCACGGTTGTCTTGTCCTTGCCCCAGTCATAGCCCATCCAGGTGTGACCCGCCTCGGCCACACCTTTGGCGACGGCGCTGCGGACATCCAACCCCTTGGACAGTTGTCCGGACGGGAAGACCCGCACCTTGATGCGGCCCTCGGTCAGGAAGTCGATCTTCTTGGCCACGGCCTCGGCGCCGATCTTCATCAGCGGCCCGCCGCCCCAGCTTGCGGCCAATTTCCACTTGTGCTCGCCGGCGGCGAAGGCCGACTGCGCCGCGGTCACGGCAAGCGCTAAAACCGCCGCCGCGGCCAGCCGGGCATGAATTCGTGTAAGGGTCATGATGTGCTCCTCCCTTCATTGGTTTGTTGCGTCTTTACCGAACTCCGGTCCCCGAGGGTCTCGAGGGCCCGGTCGATGTCGTCGCCCGTCAACTCCCAGTCGTTCTCCAAATTGGCCACGACGGAGCGCATGAAATTCCGGCAAAGATCCAGGGCTTTTCCGTCGTCATCCAGATGGTCGGCCAGCAAGGCCAATGAGAGCTGGGCGGGCCCGGCGCCCTCATAGGTCCATTCGAATCCGGTTGTCGTGAATCTCTTCAAGCCATAGCGGCAATCGAGCGGTTTGCCGTCGACCAGCACCACGATGCCGTCGATGGTCCGGGAGCCGGAATAGACCTTCATCGCGCCGTCACTCTGATATATCTCTGGTATGCTATCCCGGCCGGGAACGCTTGTAAAGCTGGCCCGCGCCGGGCGAGGGTGCTCTCACCTCCCGACCGCGCGGCCCGGCGATACCGAGTCCAGGGTCGCGCGGGTGAATTCTTCCACATAGTCGATCAGACGATCGGCGGCCCGTCCCGCCGCATCCGGGTCGCCTTCGGCGATGCTGCGGGCGAGCTCGGCATGCAGCCTGGCGCAGAGCGGCAGATCCGCCGCCTCCCTGTAGTGCATGTACCAGAAGCGTCTGGACAGCCCATGCGTCTGACCCATGGCGCGCTGCGCGTATTCGTTGTGCGACGCCTGGGCTTGGAGTTGATTGAGGGCCTGGTCGTATCGCATGAACGCGATGTCGTCGTTCTCGCGCGATGCCTTCTCCATCCCGTCGGCGATTTCGAGAAACTGCAGACGTTCTTCCTCCGTGCGGCGAAGCGCGCCTTTGCGTGCGATCAGTCTTTCCAATTCCCGCCGGACTTCCAGGAGCAGGAGCTGGTTGCGCGGATTGATGTCGGAGACGAGGATTCCCTTCCGCGGAAGGATGACGACCAGCCCCTCGCGCGCGAGACGTTGCAGCGCCTCGCGGATCGGTGTGCGACCGAAACCGAGATCGGCGGCAAGCGCGCTTTCCGACAGCACGGAGCCGGGTTGCAGCCGCAATGTGACGATCGACTCTTCCAGCCGATCATAGGCGCGGTCGGTCAGGGTCGCCGATGCGTGCTTCACGGTGTCAACGTCGGACCGGGCCGGACCGGGCCGGATCGATCGTCGCCATGACAGCTTCGGGTGCCGCCGGGGTCGGACGACAGGGCGGGTGGATCAGATCTGGCGGCGCTTTTCCACCATCGCCGCAAAAGCTTCGAACTCGGTATCGTCGACGCCATAGCTGTGATCATCGTCCGGAAAGACGCCTCCCCTGACTTCGCTCGCGTATTGCGATATTCCCCGCACCGCGACCTCGGTCAGATTGGTGTATCGCTTGGTGAATTTCGGCTTGAAGTCGGTGAATACGCCGAGCAGATCATAGCACAGGAGTATCTGGCCGTCCGTCCCCGCTCCGGCGCCTATCCCGATGGTGGGGATTTCCAGCTGTTCGGAGATCAGCCTGGCGATCTTGGCGGGCACCGCCTCGAACTCCAGCATGAAGCACCCCGCATCCTCGATGGCCAGCGCGTCCTCCAGAATCTTCATCGCCGCGACCGCCGTCCGGCCCTGTATCCTGAAGCCGCCGAACACCGCCACGGTATGCGGCGTCAGGCCAATATGGGACGCGGTCGGAATACCGGAATCCACCAGCGCCCGCAGAACATGCGCCTGGCTCTTGCCTCCCTGGGGTTTGACCGCGTCGGCCCCCGCCTCCTGCATGAAGCGGGTCGCATTCACCAGGGCCCGGTCGACCGTGTTGTAGCTCTGATAGGGCATACAGCCCAGCACGAAGGTGTTGGGGGCGCCGCGGCGTACCGCCAACGAATGCATGATCATCATTTCCATGGTCGCCGGTACGGTATTGGGATGTCCGTGGGCGACCATCGCCAGGCTGTCGCCGACGACGGCGACATCGACACCGCCCATTTCCGCCCATCTCGCCGAGGTGTAGTCCGGCACGGACATGTAGACCATTTTCTCGCCGGTGGTCTTGGATTCCCGGATCTCGGTGATGGTCCGCTTCTTCCTTTCCGTCTCGCCGGTCTGTGCCATGACGTCCGCTTTCCATTGATCTATCTGTGATATATTAAGTACTATCTTGGTGGAGCGTATCGAACCCGTCAATGTGTCGGCGACGGATTTCGCCTTGAGAGGCAATGATGTGCCGTGGCGCTCCGTCGCCGGGGCGGATGGGCGATCGAGGGGAAGGGCAGGGCGATGCCCAACAATATTCGCGCGGCGCTTACCGTTGTCGTGGTGCTGATTGCCTGCGGGGCCTTCTGGTTCGAACACAACGCCGGGGGGGTCTTTCTGAAATGGCTGGCCGCCGGCCTCGGCGCGTTCATGGTGATTGCCGTGTGGCTGTTCCCCGAGACCAAACGGAAGACCGACGATCCCGATTGAGCGTCATCGCCGGTAGGCGGGGTCGCGTCTCGACGGCTTGATGTCCGGGCCGTAATCCGCGAAGAATTCCGCATTCCCCGGGTCCTGTCCCTCCCATTTATCTCCTCTGCCTTAGAAACCTTGGAATTTCGCATCACCACCGGATACCTTTTCCGGCATGCACAAAATCTGAGGTGGCTCCACCTTTTCGGACAGCCTGGCGGCCGGGCTAAGGTGTATTCCGGTTGAAGTTCAGGCTGCCAGTATTCCCTTGAATCGATCTTCCTGTTGCTGCTGCGCCTGTGGGGCTTGAACCCACTTGTCGCTCGGCAAGGACAACCCGTATGGACGACCCGTTCAGCCGGCCAGTCCCGGAAAGGTTGTTTCCCTGCCCAAGGTCGGTGGCCTGCATCATCGTTACGAGCGTCTCGCGACCTGACTATCTCCGCTGGGCTTCGATCAATTTCTCTCTGCGGCAACATGGACGCAGCCAGCATCCGCATGCCCTTGCACAGTGTTCGCTGGCACGAACCGGAAAAATGAACATGGTGATGCTGGCTCGTGGTCGATTGCAAAATCCACTAATCAATTTGATGTCCGTTCCGGAAAACCGAGCCGTCGTTGGGAGGGCCGATGTAATAAATAGAAGAGACAAGCAGCCTGAAGGCGCTTGATTGCAGGTTCTACAAATCCTGTCCAGTTGGTCTGACAATGCCTCCAGGCCGCCTCACCCGGCCATCTTGCCAATTCGCACGACATGGCTCTGAAAGACCGGCATGCCGCAGAACGGGTCGATATCGACATCGCTTGTAAGCGCGTTTGCGTTGGCTCCCGATCGCTTCCCGGCGTGGGACGTCCCGTCCGGATCGTCGTGGCCCCACCCGTGGGACAGCACGATCGAGCCATCGGGCACGCGAGCGCTCACGGCGAGCACCGCCTCGGTGGTGCCGCCCGGTCCGTCGAGACGCACCCGTTCTCCCGCATTCAATCCCAGAGCCCGCGCATCGCCCGGCGAGATGACGGCGGGATTCCCCCGTGCGGCAGCTTCCGGGATGTTGTGAAGAAACGAGTTGACGGCATGGGAAAGTCGACGGCCGGCGACGGCGAGCACGCCCCGGTCCTTCGGCGCCGTCGCGCATGCCGATCGCAGGGCGGCGCCTATCCCTCCGGTCCAGGGGCGATCGAACTCGATGCGGCCGGAGGGCGTCGGAAAGCCCTCCTCCAGATACCTGCCGCATCGCTTGACGCTGACGACGCCACCCGCCCAACCCGGCGCCGCCTCTCCCCAGCTCGCCAAGGCATCGCGGAATGTCTCGGGCTGCCGGTCGACATCCGCCCCGTTGAACGCCGCAGCGAGGCGGTCCGCGATCCACAACTCCTCGCGTTGGCCCCGGCGGAGCGGCAGGGCGGCTTCGGTCCAAATTCGATAGCGCTCGGGCGTGAGTCCGGCGCTCACCAGGTTGAAATCGGCGCGCTGGTAATGGCCGCTGCCGGGCAGCACCGCGTGCGCCAGGCGCGTCGTATCGGTGGGAAATATGTCGACGACCACCAGCAGGTCGAGTGCCGACAGGGCTTCCGCGACGCGCCCGGAATTGGGCAGGCTGCGCGCCGGGTTGCCGCCGACCACGATGAGCGCCCTGACCTCGGGGAGATCGGGCGCGGTTCGAGAAGACTCTCCGCCAAGGATCGCCGTCGCCAACAGCGCGCTCGGCCATTCCCTTCCGTATCGTGCGCCGTCGGGCCGTCCGCGAATCGCTCTCCCGCGAACCGGCGAATAGTCGGGGACGAACAGCCCGTCAGCAACATCGAGACGGCCCAGCGATGCGTTGACCGCCAGGGCGAGACCGGCGGTGACGGTGGCGTTCGGCGCCATGCTCAGGCCTGAACGATCGAGCACCACGGCCGGACGCGCGACCACTTGCTCGAACACCCGCATGACGTCCGCGGCTTCGAGCCCGCAGGCCGATGCAATATCTTTCGGGCTCCATTCGCCGCACGCCGCCGCGACGTCTTCCAGACCGAGGCAGTGTCTGTCCACATAGTCGCGCGCGACATGGCCCCCGTTCCATACGAACGACAGCAACCCGGCGAGAAAGACGGCGTCGGTTCCCGGGCGTATGGCCAGATGGTCGTCGGCCAGATCGGCGACCTGATGACGGACGGGGTCGACAACGCCGAGCCAACCGCCGCGCGCACGGAGGTCGCGCGCCACCTTGGCGCCGCCGGGTGTGCTTCCGGCGGGGCTCCACTGGCTTACGGTCGCGTTCGAGCCCATCAGGAGCATGCCGGGAACCGCGTCGTAAAACGGAACGGGGACCGCATACATCAGGTTCAGGGCCTCGGCGGCGACGTGATAGCGGGCGACGCAGTCGACCGTGAACGACGTGAACAGCGTGTCGGTGCCGAGCCCGGCCATCAGGTTGCGAACAGCGAGGCTCATATGCCCCGAATAGGCCGCCGAGTTCCCCGAGAACACGGCGATCGACCGGGAACCGTACTGTGCGGCGACGTCGCGCAAATTCGCGCCGATCGTGTCGATCGCCTCCGTCCAGGAAGCCGGGCCGAGCTGTCCGTTGCGACGAAGCAGGGGCGAATCCAACCGCGCCGGATCCGTCTCGACGGCCCCCGCCCAGCGCCCCTTGATGCAAAAATAGCCCTTGGAATAGGGGTTTTGCGGGTCGGGGACGACGGTGACGATCTCGCCGTCGATCTCGACCCTCGAGCCGCAGCCTAGTTCGCAGACACGGCAAAACGATCTGGTCACGGCGTCCTCGCTACTCTTTTCTCCGGCGCGCGGGTCCGCGGCTATTTGCGGAGCTCCTGCAGCTCGATCAGGATCCGCGCCGTCGACCGGGGATGCGTGAAGTTGACCAGGCACTCCCGATACGTGTCAAACCCGGTGGAATAGTCCGCGAGTCGAACCGGTTCCTCGCACACGAACTCTGCGCCGCACGCGCGAAAATGCGCCATCGCCGCGTCGATGTCATCGACCTCGAACGTGATCGAGAACAGACCCTCGCCCCGCGCGCCGACAAAGCGATCGATCGGACTGCCGGATGCGGTGCTCTCCATGACGGCGAGCGTTGCGTCGCCGCACCGCAGACTTGCAAACCGCGATTGGACGGGCGGATCGGGGCACACCACCGCCGGCGACGCCTCGCAGTCCAGAAGCCGCGCCAGCAAAGCCGCCGTTCGGTCGCAGTCAGAAGCCACCATGCTGACTTCCTTGAGTCTCATCGCATGATCTCCCATCGGGTTGATAAGCCCGGTCGCACGCGGCGCATCCGCGTAGCTGACCGAGACAGGATGCGGCGACGGCCGCGTTGCCGCGGATCGCGTTCGAATCCCCGGACGCAACAACCCGGCCGAGGTCGAGAGCGTATATTCTGGCCGCCGGATCGAACACCATATCCAGAGGCGTTGTCAGACAAAAATGGATTGATGGGCAGATGGGGCATCCATAGTTTTGCCGGATGCGAAATCCCCTCCGTTATTTCAATAGTTCGTCCGAGGTCGTCCGCCTCGCGGTGATGATGTGTGTCCGCTGCCCGTTGCCGCGGAGACAGGTCGAAGATCTGCCGTTCGAGCGCGGCATCGACGTCTGTCACGAGACGGTGCGGTTCCGGTGGCACCGCTTCGGTCCGCTGTTTGCCGCGGTGATCGGCAAGCGCCGGGTTCATCATCACTCGTGTTCGAACTGGCCCTGGCACCTTGATGAGGTGTTTGTCCGGATCAACGGCGAGACACATTATCTATGGCGCGCGGTTGATCATGAAGGGGAGGGGCTTGAGTCTGGATCCGCATTCCAACAGTGCATGTTTAGACCGAATCCAGTAAACTGGGCCATTCCCCATCATAGACGAACGCCAAGGTATGGTGCAGAGGTGGTCGCTTGGCTCCGTTTTAGGAACGGGACAACTTGCACGGCTCGTCGCTCTGTACAAGCTCTTCTTGAGCATGTGAATCAACAAACGGACTCAAATAGCGGTCAGGCGCTTCCGACAAAGCTTGGTGATCGATTGGTCTGGATAACATAGTCGAAGGTAATCTCATCGAATGGACTACCACGGTTGTCATCCTTAATACTTATGACCTTTATTGCTGCAAAAAACCCGTTCGCGTTCCTTAACACTGCAATCTGTTCAACCTTGGGACGGCGAATCCTAGAAGAATTGTCGTAAGTCCGCGCGTCGTCTATTTCTCTTATCTGATTCTTGTCTTTGACCACTGCAACAGTGTCGATACTATCTGGATCACTGAGAAGTTGAATGTTATGATCACTGGACTTGGACCAATTTATGTCAAACATTAACTCTCCAGATCCAATGCAGTACCTTCCGTTGTTGTTGGAATAGTCGAAAGTAACTCTACCCGTAGTTTCTGGTGATACGTATTTTTCGGAATTGGGCAAGAATTTCTCATTGGTGAACTGTCTTACAGTTTTAAATGGGTTTTCCCCAAGCGGAGGTATCGGCAGGACAGGCTCATCCAACAATGATCGAAGGAGTTCTTCGTAGTTTTCTCGTAAAGAAGCTCATCTTCAAAGTCTATGTAAAGAGAACCCATGAGAAATATTGGTAATTTCTCATATCCTTTGTTGTTCCTAATGATGGGGATCACCCAATCTCTATTAATTTACATTCCCCACGATGGATGGCTCCCAATGACCTGGGATTTGTTTCTAAACCAGCATTTTCCAGCGCGTCGAGCTGGATGCTCAGATCCTGATCGCGGGAGCTGACCCGAGCGTAACCGATCCGCGCCATGCCTAACCTTCACCAGCTATGTCGCACACGCGACCCCTAAACGCCGAATTTGGCGCTGTAGTAATGCCAGGCGCGCTCCATCTCAGCTTCGTGCCAGCGTGACCGCGCGTTTAGCTCGTCCACTGTGAATGGAACCACCCCCCCGACCCCGGCTGCTGTTACCTGCAACCAAGCGGCCTCTTCTAGATAAATGGCGCGGACGCAGGCTTGAGGTAATGTAGTCCCTGTCACCAACGCTCCATTTCCCCGCAGAAGCACTCCGGCGTTGCCATTCAGGGACGCCGCTACGGCCTGACCCATCGCATCATCCGTAATCAGGTCGTTTTCTGGGTGAACAGGTACGACTGCGCCCAACATTCCGCCGAAGCCGTGCGCGGTGAAAATGGGCGTATTCGCCACACCCAGCGCGGCAGCCATTCGAGAATGGGTGCGAGCAATCGCCCGGATGTCGGGTCGCGCCCGGTATACGGCGAAGTGCATCCAGCGTTCCAAGGGCCCTGTTCCGTCGTCTCCGGCGACCAATTCGCCTTCCAGGTTAAACGTTAGAAATTCGTCTGGTCGTACGAGCCCTGGCGCTCGGGCAGGGGTGATGAGTACGTTGCCATCCGGCTGGCGAACGCTGACGTGGCCGAAACCCTCCACCAACCCCAACCCGTCCAGCACACGGCAAACGGTTATCACCTCTTGTCGGATAGCCCCATTGGCCGTGGCCATTAGCCGGCATTCCCCATATGGAACACTCCCACTGACGATGCCATTTGTGGGGTCGCTGATCAAGCCAACGAATGCCTGTGCTTCGCCTCGTTCGGCCGACGTCGAGCCTGCAAAGCGTGCCGGTAGCGGTTCGGCGCAGCGAGGAAAGCCATTTTGGCTCCCGCAGGTCGCACCTCTCGCGCCTCCGGCCGTGCGCATCGCGGCTCGAAGATGACCGTTGATCATGCTGGCACCGTCACGGCTGGCGGCCCCCGCAGTCCGTTGATGAGGCCGAGTATGCCTGCGAAGACAGAGCGGGGCAGCGCGGCCTCCGCCATCTGGAACACCGCATAGCGGGCGTGGCGCACGAGCCGCGTGCCAGTCTTGATCAGCCGTTCGCGCAAGGATGTGAGGGACCAGCGCTCGATCAGTTCAGACGTCGCCGCTGTCCGCAGGAAGTTGGCGAGGTTGTAGGCGAGCGCATGCAATTGGAGCCGCACGGCGTTTGCCGCGAAGCGCATACAGGAGAGACGCGTCCACTTCAGCGCATACTTGCCCTCCTTGATGTGCTGCTCGGCGGTGCCGCGGTCGTTGTAGAAGGCCAGCACCCGCTCGTTGGGCAGGCCTCGGTTGGTGACGATGAAGCCGACGGTCGGAAACAGCTCGCCTGGATGGAACTCCACCTTGGCCACCACCCGGCGCGGCTTCGACCAACTCTTCGCCCGGTAATGGAAGCTGGTGTAGAGGCGCACGACATGGTTCGGCGGCCGGCCAGGCCGGCGCTTCGTCAGCCAATCGATGCGCTCGTGGAGCTTGGCATTGCCCTTGATTCGGATGGCGTAGTCCCAGCCCTCGGCTTCCAGCAGGTCGAACAACGCCGGGATGGCAAAGGCAGCATCAGCCCGGAACCGCCGCCGCGTGATCGATTGCCGGGCAGACGCGGAGTAGCGCGCCAGAACCGGCCGCAGCACATCTTCCCAGCCGGCGGCGCTGTGGACGTTGCCGGGACGCAAGGAGCACCGCTCCAGATCACCGAACTGGTTGAACACGAACAGCGGATGCAGGCACTTCGACTGGAAGTGACCGTTCCAGGCGGAGCCCTCCTGACTACCGTGCACCGGGCTTTCCGAACTGTCCATGTCGAGCGTGATGCTCTTCGGTGGTCGCCTGTCATGGATCGCATCAATCCAGCGGCCGGGCAGATCGGCGAGAGCAGTAAGGTTATCAGGCTGGGTCAATATCTCCGTCTCAAACCGGCCCATGGCGCTCGCCGAGGCCGCACCGTGCTTCACCGCCCGTCCGCCAACGAGCTGACGCATCACCGGATCGCGGCAAAGACGATCCGCGTCGTTGACGTCTTCATATCCCGCCAGGCGAGAGAAGATCGATTGCCGCAGGAGTGCCGCTAGATGGTGACGGCCGTTCTTCCCGGTGCGCGGATCGGCGAGGAGATCGGCCGCCATGCCGGTGAGGCCAAGGGCATCATCGAGTTCGCGGTGAAGCAGCAGACCACCGTCGGAACTGATAGAAGAGCCGCAGAACGCCAGCTTCACCGAGCGGTCAAACTGGAGCCGCAGCGGGACGGATTCTGCTTCACCCGTCGCGTTCACCGCCAAATCCCCGCTCCTCCATGGCTAACCTGCTGCAATGGCTGGACTATCATGCTTCGGTAGGCAGCGAAATCGGCTCCTATCTGGGATATCCGGGCTTATGCTTTGCTCGGACAAGCACGTCGCCGAGAACACCTCGTGCTACGTCCGTGTGAACGACATTCATGCGCTGCATGCAGATTTCGCCAAGCGCTTCGATGTCGGTGAGGTCGTCGAAACGCCGTGGGGCATGGACGAGCTGTATGTGATCGACCCGAGCGGCAGCCTGGTGAAGTTCGGTCAGCGGACAGACAGGCTCATCCAGGCGGACGCCGCGCAAGAAGCGCCTTCGGACTAAACGGGTGTCAACGGCGGAGCAAGATTAGACCAGCGGGGCGGAGTAATTGGAGACCAGGCTCCCATTGAAACCGAGGTGCGGCATGAGCTAACATTCAAATCGGACCACGCATCAGGGGCGGAGAAATGGCGGCGAAAACAGACCTTTCCATTCCAGGAGCAACGATTCGTGAGGACGTAATCGTCCCGGCGCGCGAGCCGTGGAGCACCAGGATGCGCAAGGGGGAAATCCTGCGCATCATCGATCTCGAGGGCCAGCAAGCGGTCGATTTTCTGTGCTACAACGCCGACGACCCGACGGACCGTTACAATGCCGCCAACACCATCAAGCTGAACAACAACATCTATCTCGGCAAGGACTCGGGCGTGTGGTCCGTGCGGGCCCGCAAGTTGATGACTTTCATCGAAGATACCTGCGGCTCCCACGATACCCTTTACGGCTGCTGCTCCGTGGAAATAGACGACGTGCGCTTCGGCAAGAACAATGGCCGGGGCTGCCAGGGCAATTTCGAGTCCGAACTCGCCAAGCATGGGCTTGGCCCGAAGGATGTCGTCGCCAACATCAACCTCTTCATGTACGTGCCCGTGGAGACGAACGGGGACGTGGCGATCGCCCCGGGGATATCGAAGGCCGGCGACTACGTGGACCTCCGCGCCGAAATCGACGTGCTGGCCGTCCTCTCCAACTGTCCCGAGGCCCTCAACAACGCCGCCGGCTTCGAGCCGACGCCCATCCGCGTGATCGTCTACGCGTTATGAATTGATCACGTCCCATTCAGTCTGTACAGGTCTTCAGGAAGGATGACATCCGACCCCCAGCTGTGCCTCGCAGACTAAATCTTTATCTGCCGTGTCGGGTGTCCTTGGCGGGCTCGATGTGGTTTGCCCAGCCTGACATCACCGCCAGCTATTTCGCTCGGATTGACGCGCTACATACTGTTTTGAGCGAGCGCTTTGCTCCCCGGAATCGGGTCGGGTTCGTGGCGCCGCGGGGTATCAGTCCGGTGGCCGCCGCGGAACTCCGGGTCAGTCAACACTCTCAGACCCGCAGAGGTTACCCCCACAGTTTTTGAGATTTGGGACTGTGGGCCAGTGCACGGTTATCGTTGACGGAACACGCAAATAAGTCCCACCCGAGTCCTTACAATACGCGCTGATCTTGCACTTAATATCGTCATTGGCGGTGGCGGTTTCATCCTTGCACGAATCGTTCGCGGCGCTGGCCTGGAACTGGTCAAAGCACGACTCATCGTTGACGATGTCCGAGGTGTTGCAGAGATCGCTCAGATCCTTGCAGCAGTAAACCCCGTTGACCTCGATGACGGACCGTTTTACCGTGTTTTCGCCGGTCAAATACAATGTCAGGTCCGTCTCTATCTCTCTGTCGATCCATGCGACAACGTCCCCGAAGGACGGGCACAGGTTCTGGACTTCGACGGTTTTTCCGTTTTCAACCGTGCGTGTCGCGGTGCGCAGGCATTCCGCGTCCTGGTGGCTCATTCTCTGGCCGCTGCCGCAGGCGGCATGGGCCTGACCGGCAAGCGCCGCCGCCAATGCGAGCGCGAAGACTGCCGAGATCGCATGGGCTGTATTCCATTTCATTTTCAGGTCCTCTTGTTCCGTGCCAGGGTATCACCGTGACACAGGCCGGGCAGCGGGCCTGATCACTTGCCGTCGCCGGGACTTTTCGGCAGCGGCGCATAACTGTCAAGCCCCCGTCCTGGTTCAGCCCCGATCAGCTATCCCGCGTCGTGTCGTGGAACAGGCTGTCGACGTTGACCGGGGTTTCGATCAGGCGGCGGTCGTGGACATAGGAGATGAACCGTTCGAGGTTCGCGCGGTTGGCGGCGATGCCCGACGGCCAGGGATCCGGCCCCATGGCAGCGACCTGGTCCTCGAAGTCGTTGCGGGCGAATGCGAGGCTCGCATAGCCCGGATCCTCGTAGAACGCCCGTGCCTGGGTCTTGGCGTCCTCCCACATATCCATCAGTGCGCGGGCGAGCCAGGGATGTTGCTCGATCAGCGCACGCCTGAACGCGAACAGGTGCATGATCGGGTAGTAGCCGTGTTTGGCGTAATCCGGGATTCCCCATATGGAACCTTCCTAGCCCGTTGAACGTGACTCGAAACCGCTCGATGTGCAATCGGCCTTCGAATGACGTCCGTCTTCGAGTCGATGCGGATGATTGAGGACCAATTGGCGGCGTTGGTGGCGCGGAATGGCTTTTTTGCCGGTGATCCGGGCGCACCGATCCTGTCGGCGGCGACGCGAAGGAACGGGGTGCGGTCGCTCATGCCGGAGCTGGCTTGGGTCTGAGCCGGTCGATACGGCGCAGGATGTCAGCGAACAGCTCACGCGGGATCGCGACCTCGGCCATCTGGAACACGACGTAGCGGCCGTGGCGGACGATCTTCGCCCCGATCTTGATGAGCTTCTCCCGCAGCGTCGTCAGCGACCATTGCTCGACCGCCTCGGGTAATGCCAGAGTTCGCATGAAGTTGCCGAGGTTGTCGGCCAGCGCGTGAAGCTGGAGCCGGACCTCATTGTTGCGGAACTTCTGGCACGACAGGCGTGTCCACTTGATGGCGTTCTTTCCCTCCTTGATGTACTGCTCGGCCGTGCCGCGCTGATTGTAGAATCCGACCACGCGCTCGGCGGGACGGCTCAGGTTGGTCACGCTTGAGCCGCGAAGCGGATCAAGCCCGACACGCGGGTACAGCTCGGCCGGATGCCACTCGACCTTGGCGACGACCTGCCGGGGCTTCGTCCAACTGGCAGCCTGATAGCTGAAGTTTGCGTGATACCGGCGCACATCGTTCGGTGGCCGGCCGACGGGGCGCTTGAGCATATGCGCGATGCTGTCCTGGAGCACCTTGTTGGCCGGAAGCCGGATCGCATACCTGAAGCCCTCGGCCTCGAGAAACTCGTATATCCCCGGCAATGCAAACGCCGCATCGCCTCGGAAATAACGCCGCAGCTTCCGATCCCGATACCGGGCGACAACCGGCTCCAGCACGTCGCGCCATTCGTGGGCGCTGTGCACGTTGCCGGGACGAAGGGTGCAGCGCTCCAGGTCGCCGAACTGGTTGAAGACGCTTTAGCCGCGAAGCGGATCAAGGGGATGATAGCAGGTGCAGCCGAAATGGCCGTTATAGGACGTGCCTTCCCGCTCGCCGTGGGTCGGGCTGACGGAGCTGTCCATGTCGAGAACGATCATTCTCGGCAGCTTCCGCGCATGAACCCGATCGATCCAAACGCCCGACAGATCCGCCAGGGCAGCGAGGTTCTCCTCGGTCGCCAGCAGTGTGGTCTCGAATCTCCCCATCTGACTGGTCGAGGCACCGCCGCGCTCGACGACCTTGCCGCCGCCGATCCAGCGCATCGCAGGATCGCGCCCGAGCCGGTCGGCGTCATTCACGCCCTCGTACCCGGCGAGGCGACCACAGACGGACTGGCGAAGCAGACCGACGATGCCGTGCCAGCCGTTCCTGCCGGTCCGGCTGTCGGCGAGAACTTCGCCCGCCATTGCAGTCAGTCCGAGGGCGTCGTCGAGTTCGCGATAGGCAAGAAGACCGGCGTCGGAGGTCACCCGCGATCCGTGAAACTCAAGCTTCAAACGGCGGTCGAAAATCGGGCGCAGAGGCTGCCGATCCGATTCACCCTCCGGGTTCCGCATCCGAGCCGCCCCCATTCGACCTAACCGTGTGATACAGATCATAGAATCGGTGCCCAGAACGTCCAGAGACGACGTTCACTTGGGAAATGCAGGCTAAATGGATCATGCTTTAACCCCCCGCGGCAGCTTGAGCTCGTCCAGCGGGGGCAGGCCGCAGGCGTCCCAGTCCTCGGCGACGGACCGCAGGTGCGCCATCAGCGGCAGCGAGATATCGGAGATGTTGAAGCTGTCGCGCAAGTGCTTCTTAAGGCCGGCCTCCAGCAGCGCGCGCTTGATCAACGATGATTCGCTCGGCGGGAACCGGCTGATGCTGCCGAGCAGGATCTGGTCGTTGCGGTGGGTGATGCAGGTCGCCTTGTACACCGGGCCGGCACGCCCGCCGGCCATGTAGCCGGAGAACTCGCCGAACGGTCCCTCGGAGTCGAGCCCGTCGATCAGGATCTCGCCCTCGATGACGATCTAAGCCGTTGCCGGCACCTCGATGTCAGCGGTCTCGTACTTGATCAGCGGCACCGCCTCGCCTCGGATGCCACCGGCGACGGCGAACTCGTCCGCCATAGCGCGACGGCCGCCGCCGTTAACGCGCGTTACCAGCCGAACAAATAGTCCGGTAGGAAAGTCGCCGTCCAGGGTACCAGCATGACGAGAAGCAGGGTCGCGACTTGCGCCATGACGAAGGGCGCGACGCCCTTGTACATGTCGATATAGGTGATATCGGGCGGCGCGATGGCGCGGAGATAGAAGATCGAAGGTGCCATCGGTGGAGTCAGGTACGAGGTCTGCAATGCGATGCAGACCAGCACGCCGAACCAGATCGGATCGATCGAGGCGGCACGGACCAGCGGATCGAAGATCGGCAGCGCGATCAGCAGCACCGAGATCCAGTCGAGTACGAATCCCAAGATGAAGACAATCGCCAGGAATAGGATGACGATACCCATCGGCGAAAGCTCGAGCACCTTCACGAGTTGCCCGATGAGCTCGTCGCCGCCGTTGACGATGAAAACGCTGGCAAACATCACCCCGCCGACGACGATCATCATGACCATGGTGTTGATCATGATGGTGCGCTTTAGCGCCCCGAACAGAACCGACAACGTGAGCCGTCCGTAACACGCTGTCAGCACCACCGCGCCGAATGATCCGACGGCGGCAGCCTCGGTCGGTGAGGCGATGCCCGCGAAAATGCTGCCGAGGACGGCGGTCACGAGGAGCACTGCCGGTATGAACGCGGTGAGCCCGAACCATAGTTTGTCAGCCAGACTCGCGGTGCTCTCCGACCGCGGCAGGCCTGGCCCGGCGCTGGGCTGCAAAATGCAGCGTCCCAGAATGTATAGGATGAACAATCCCACCATCGCCACTGCCGGGATCATGATACCGGCGAACAAATCGCCGATCGACTGCTCGGTAATCGAGGCGTAGATGATGATCACAACCGAAGGAGGGATGGTCGTGCCGAGCGATCCGCCGGCGCAGACGCAGCCCGCCGCGAGATCCTTTTTGTAGCCTGCCGCCAACATTGCCGGCACCGCCATCAGCCCGACGACGATCTCGACCGCACCGACGACGCCAGAGGTCGCTGCGAAGATCGCGCACATCACAATCGTGGTGAGCGACAGTCCGCCGGGCAGCCGTCCGAGCCACATTCGCACCGCCTCGAAGAGCCGATTAGCGATGCCCGAACGCTCGAGCATCGCGCCCATGAAAATGAACAGTGGGATCGCCGCAAGGACGAAATTCTTGCCGACATCGTCGATCCGGCTGTGAAACTGGGCCGACAAAGCATCGCCAAATAACGCTAGACCGAAGGCGAATGCAGTACAAATCAAGCTGACCGCCACCGGGATTCCGAGGAACACCAGCCCGAACAGCATGACGAACATCAGTACGGCATTTGAACCTTCGAACATGGCTAGGCGCTTCCACCGGCACGGTCTAGAGGCGACTTGCCATGCCCAAGTGCCGCCTGGGCGTGGCGGATACATTGCACGATTGTCTGCAGGAAGAACACCATGAGTCCAAGGGCGAGCGCGGTATAATAGGGCCAAATCACCGGCTTCCACGGGCTCGACGGCTCGAGTTCACCAGTTTGGAATGCTTCCCACGCGACCGCCACGGCTTCAGTTCCGGCATACCACAGCGCTGGCAACAGTAGAAATAGATAAACGATTGCGTTCGTCCAATCCTGGAACCGTGCCGGCATCCGGGTCGACAGGAAATCGATGCGGATGTGCTCGTTATTCAGAAGTGCATATCCGGCGGCGACCATAAATATTGCCGCGTTTGACATGTAGGCAATATCGTAGGCCCACAGCGTCGGCGCGTTGAAGATTCGCCGTGAGACCACTTCGTACATCATGTCCGAGACGAGGATGATGAAAACCACCATCATCGCGTAGCCGCACATGGTGGATAGTCGGTCGACGACGCGGAAAAGCGGTGTCATGGCAATTTGCGGTCACCGGCCGACAGGGGACGCGAACGTCCTCCGCCGAGCCGGCGTTCACATGATGGGTGTCTACTGGACGCGGTAATCACCGTACTTGTTGTACTTGTCATAGAAGGCCCAGTATGAATCCTGGATCTTCTGCGTCCACATGTTGCCCTTGGCGGCCTGCTTCTTGGCTTGATCTGCCGTCCAGGCGCGGGACAGTTGGGTGACCTTGGCCATGACGTCGCCGGGAAGCGTGATGAAGGTGTTGCGCCCCGCGCGCAACTTCTTCATGGCGTCGAAATCCTGCAAGCCGAGGCGCATATACGTGTCAATGGCCGACATCTGGGCAGCCATGGTGATGCGCGACCTGTGCTTGGCGGACATCTTGTCCCAGTCCTTGCCTCGGAATACGATCTCGTTGGCCGACGACGGCTGATGGACGCCCGGGATGATTATGAATTTAGCTATCTTGTGATAGCCGAGCTTGAAATTGGTCGCCGGAGTGATGAACTCCGTCGCGTCGATCACCCTGCGCTCGAGCGCAGTGTAGATGTCGGACGGCGGCAACACCGTCGGCGATGCGCCGAGAGACTTGAGGATGTCGGCCCACGCCCCGGTGGTGCGGATCTTCATGCCCTTGAGGTCGTCGAGGCTCGAGATCTTGCGGTGCGAATGGAGGAAGATCTCGGTCGGCGAGACAGCCGTGGGGGCTATTGCAAAATTGCCCCTATCGCGGCGGAACGCGCGCCACAGCTTGCCGCCTTCGCCGTAGAATATCCAGTGCAGGAACGCATCGGTGTTCATGCCGCCGGCGATTCCCGCCAGGATCGCGTTGGTCGGATCGGCGTTGGCCGCGAAGGCCGGGAAGCATAAGCAGATGTCGGCGACGCCTTGCTGGACCTTCTTCCAGGCATCGAACGGGCTGGCCAGCACGCCGACGCTGTAACCCTTGATCTTGACCTCACCGTCGGTTAGGTCGTGGACGTGGTCGATGAAAGGCTTGTGGAAAAGGTTCCAGGTGCCGGAGCCGACCGGCACGTAGGAAGTGAGCTTCAACGCATTTTGCGCTTGCGCTGGCGCGCCCGGCGCGGCGGCAAGGCCCAGGAATCCGGCCAACGCGGCAACCGCCGCCACGCCAACTGCCGATCGAACTCGCTTCATGGTCATGTCGTTTCCTCCCCGTCTCAGTGAATGCGAATTACGCCGGGAACGTTAGCACGAACGAGTCGAAGAAAGTATCCCGCATGAAGTCCATCGCCCGGCGGCGCAATTCTCGAAACTTGGCGGGACAGCAACCACAAGAGGGCCGAGCAGCGACAGCGGCCCAGGTAGCGGTGCTGCTGGCGATGCCGAGACCGCCGTGAATCGGCGGGAAACGGGTGGCGTCACAGCGTCTGGAACCCGCACACAATGTATCCGGTATTCAACGTATCCGGTATTCAACAGCACATAGCCCCTGTGGCGAAAAGCCTCGCCGATCGCGGTGTTGATCGTCTGGGGTCGGTCGATCGGCCAGCGCGTTGGCTCGGGTCTGACCAGCGCGCCGCCGAGCGGGATTATCAGCGCCGCCTCGCCTCCCAATCGACAGATTGCCATGAGCCTCCACAATTGGCATGACAACAAGTAGCGCCTTCCGATCGCCAACTCCAGGGAACCAACATGGACGAGGATATTGCGTATTTGTCGGTGGTCGATGTCATCGATGCGTATCGAGGCGGCTCGCTCTCTCCCGTCGAGGTTACCGAAATCGCGCTTGATAGAGTCGACCGGCTGGAACCGGAGCTCAACGCGTTCTGTCATTTTGCGCCCGGGGAGGCGGTCGCGGCGGCGCGCGAAGCCGAAGCGCGTTGGCGCGAGAGCAGTCCGCTGGGACCGTTGGATGGCATTCCAATCACCGTTAAGGACCAAGTCCTGGCCAAGGGGTGGCCAACGCTCAGGGGCTCGAAAACTGTTGACCCGGATCAGGATTGGTCGGAAGATTCGCCGGCGGTGGCACGGGCCCGCGAGCAGGGCGCCGTTATCCTTGGCAAGACGACCACGCCGGAATTCGGTTGGAAGGGCGTGACGGATTCGCCACTGTCCGGCATCACACGTAATCCCTGGGACACCAGGATGACCCCCGGAGGTTCGAGCGGTGGTTCCGCGGCAGCGCTCGCGGCCGGCATTGGACACGCTGCGATCGGCACTGACGCCGGCGGTTCGGTCCGAATACCGGGCGCCTTCACCGGACTCGTCGCGATGAAGGCAACGGTCGGTCGCGTGCCGGTCTATCCGCCGAGCGCCGTCGGAACCCTGAGCCATGTTGGTCCCATCTGCCGGACCGTTCGCGATTCCGTGCTGCTCCTCGACGTCATATCCGCGCCCGACGCCCGGGATTGGCTTTGCCTGCCAGGGCGGGACACCAGTTATTCAGATTCGATCGAGGCCGGTATCAGCGGGATGTCCGTCGCGTTCAGTCCAACCCTCGGCTACGCCGAGGTCGACCCGGAAGTGGCGGGGCTGTTCATGACCGCGACACACGCGTTCGAACAATTGGGGGCGCATGTCGAGGAAGTCGCCGCGCCGTTCGCCGACCCAACCGAGTGCTTCCGCACGCACTTCTTTGCCGGAAATTTGCACGCGTTGCGGGATCTGCGGCCGGATCAGATTTCGCTGCTCGATCCCGGCCTTTCCCGCGTCCTCGAAACCGCGCGCGAGACCGATCTGGCGGCGTTTCAGCTGGCAGTCGACCAACGCGTCGCCCTCGGCCGGGCCAACCGGCTGTTTCACGAACGTTTCGATATTCTGCTCACGCCCACCTTGGCGGTTCCGGCGTTCCCGGCGGGGCAGCTTTCGCCCGACGGATACGATCCCGAGGACTGGCTGCAGTGGTCGCCGTTCACCTATCCGTTCAATTTGACGGGACAGCCCGCGATCACAGTGCCCTGCGGGTTCACCGAACAAGGATTGCCGGTCGGGCTGCAAATCGTCGGACCAATCCATGGTGACGAACTTGTGCTGCGGGCGGCCCACGCGTACCAGGCCGCGCACTCGACGCTCGAACGACGGCCTCAAATCTAGCCTGGTTGATGGGACGCTATCGGAGCCTGTAGCCCATCGTCAGGCTCAAAACCTGAAGGTCGCGGGTTCAAATTTCGAGCTAACCTCGGCGAATGTCGGCCATGTCCTACTTCGTCTACATAATTGGCAGTGCCAACCGGACCTATTGTGGCTGGACCACAGATCTGAGCAATTTTCGGTCATATAGAATCGTGCGGGATTGAACGAACCCGCTGTCGCGGGACAGGAGTGGGCGGATAGGGGGAAGGTCTCCGGTCTGAGAGGATTGCGGTTGTTGAAGCCCGACCTTCCAGACAGGAGCCCCCCGATGGCCGAGATGAGCCCTCTACGCCGGCGCATGACCGAGGACATGACGGTCCGCAATCTGTCGCCGGCGACGCAACGATCCTACCTGCACGCGGTCGCGAAGTTCAGCCGGTATTTCGGCCGCTCGCCGGATCGGCTGGGTCTGGAGGACGTGCGTGCCTTCCAGGTCCACCTGGTCTCGATCGGCATCTCGTGGCCGGCGCTGAACCAGACGGTCTGCGCCTTACGGTTCTTCTATGGCGTCACGCTCGACCACGGCGAGATCCCCGAGCGCATCCCCTACGCGCGCGCGCCGCGCAAGCTGCCGGTGGTGCTGAATGCCGACGAAGTCGTGCGGTTTCTGGAGGCGGTGCCGAGCTTGAAGGCCCGTGCCGCGCTGACGACGGCTTATGCCGCCGGGCTGCGCGCGTCCGAGGTGGTGAGGCTCAGGGTGGCCGATATCGACAGCGGCCGGATGGTCATCCGGGTCGAGCACGGCAAGGGCGGCAAGGATCGCACCGTGATGTTGTCGGCGCAGTTGCTCGGCATCCTGCGCACCTACTGGCGTCTCGCCCGGCCCGAGCATTGGCTGTTTCCCGGCCGGGACGAGACCAAGCCGATCGACGTCCAGGTGTTACATGCCGCTTGCCGATCGGCCCGTGCCGCGGCCGGCCTGGCCAAGCGGGTCACGGTGCACACGCTGCGCCACAGCTTCGCGACGCACCTGCTGGAGAGCGGCACCGACATCCGCATTATCCAGGTCCTGCTGGGGCACGCCAACCTGTCGAGCACGGCGCGCTACACGCGGGTCTCGAACCGCCTCATCGGGCGGACGGAGAGCCCGCTCGACCGACTGACGCTGGAGGTGGTGCCACCCGTCTGATCCGGCGCCATGTCGGCCGGTCTAGAAGTGGCGGACGTCTTGCGCCGCCACGGCGACGCCTATCGCCGCGCGCACGATGGTCATTTGGGCCGCGTCGAGCGGCGGGTGATGAGCGCCATCGCGCTGTGCCGGACGGCGGCGCTGGGCGGCCACACCGAGTTCTGCTCCGATTGCGGCCTCATACGTCATTCCTATAACTCCTGCCGCAACCGGCACTGTCCGAAGTGCCAGGGACAGGCGCGTGCCGCATGGCTCGAGGCCCGGCAGGCCGAGCTGCTGGCGGCGCCGTACTTCCACGTCGTGTTCACGCTGCCCGCACCGGTGGCCGAGATCGCCTTCCAGAACAAGGAGACGGTCTACGCCGTCCTGTTCCGAACCGCCGCCGAGACGCTGCGCAGGATCGCCGCCGACCCGAAGCATCTCGGCGCCGAGATCGGCCTCGTCGCCGTGCTCCATACCTGGGGCCAGACCCTGCACCATCATCCGCATGTCCATTGCGTCGTGCCGGGCGGCGGCCCATCTCCAGATGGCTCGCGCTGGGTGCCGTGCCGGCCGGGGTTCTTCCTGCCGGTCCGCGTGCTCTCGCGCCTCTTCCGCCGCCTGTTCCTCGACGCACTGCACGCCGCCTTCGAGGCCGGCGGTCTGGGCTTCTTTGGCGCGCTCGCCGGGCTCGCGGATCCTGAGGCCTTCATTAGCCGCCTCCGCGAGTTGCGTCGCCTCGAATGGGTCGTATACGCCAAGCCGCCCTTCGGCGGCCCCGAGCAGGTCTTCGCCTATCTCGGCCGCTACACCCATCGGGTCGCGATCGCCAACTCCCGGTTGGTCGGCGTAACCGATGACGAGGTCGCCTTCCGCTGGAAGGACTATCGCCACCATGGCAAGACGAAGGTCATGACCCTGGACGCAGACGAGTTCATCCGCCGCTTTCTACTGCACACCCTGCCGGACGGCTTCCATCGCATCCGCCACTACGGCTTCCTCGCCAACGGACACCGCGCGGCGAAGCTCGCGCTTTGCCGCAAACTGCTCGACGCCCCGCCACCGCAACCGGCCGCCGAGCAGGCCAGGGACACCGTCCCGGCTCACCCGCCCGACCGCTGCCCGTGCTGCAACGGCACCATGATCATCCTCACCATCCTGCCCCGGCCGGAGCCATGCCGGCCATCCTTCTGGCAGGACAGCTCATGACACTCCGCCCGTCGGACAGCACCGGACCACAAATGCCCAGCACCCTGCACGTCGGATACCGAGCCGGTCTATCCCGCGACGCTGCCCGCCTCGCACGACGCCACAATCGTAGCCGCCGAAGTGAAGCCGCAGCCCGTCGTCCGGACCGGCATCCCAGACCCGGCCGCCACCCACTCGATGAGGCCGATCCGTCAGACATGCCACCGGTCCATTCCGGCCTCTCGGACCAGGCGCCGCAGCCACAATCCCCATAGCCCGCCCGCCATCCCGCGGCTTCGTTCAATCCGGCTTCAATCAGGTCGCGTCCCGCGCCATCCTCCGCCGTTCGAGCGGCGCGACCTCACAGAACCCTCCAGATTCCCACGGTTCGTTTTATCTGATTCAAGATGTGGGCTGGTGAAGGAGGCCAGCCGGGATGGCGAAATCTCTTTCGATTGATTTGCGTGAGCGTCTTGTTTCGGCGGTTGATGGCGGCATGTCGCGGCGATCGGCGACAACAACGGCATCGGGACCAATCGACCAGAGTCGGGGAATGGAGGCTGCTGTACGCTGAGCGATACCAGAGCAGGAAAGAGGCTATGAGGAGTGAAAGGCACCTAAAGTGGGATCGGCCGTTCCGAGAACGACTGAGGGTAGGGAGCTTGGCATTTGGACCGGCTGCCGGATCGAAGAACTATGCTCTCTCAAGTTCTAGCAAGTGAAGGGCGACAATTTCGTGATCGAGGAAACGCGAAGCGCCTGAAAAGCTGGACTACTGAGCCGCGACTTTCTTTGTCGACGCCCGCGTCCTGCGGGCCGGAGAGTCGCCGGCGGGCCCTTCGCCCTTGTTTCCATAAATTTGCCTTGGCCGTCATCCATGGCAATAATGGTCACCCCGGCTTTGAGCCAGGGTCCAATGGTCGAGGCACAGAACCTTGTAAAACGGCGTTGGACTCCGGCTCAAAGCTAGTAGAATGACATCAACCGGGGACCCAGCGACGGCGCACATACTGTCTCGGACAGCTGAGGCCTGGTTGAAAATCCCTGCCGGCGACAGGCGGACGATGAACACGCTGCAAGAAATCGCGGACGCGCTTGCGGGCGGGCGCACGACCAGCGTCCGGCTCGTCGCCGAGGCGTTCGAGCGCATCGAGGAGCCGAACGGTGAGGGCGGGCGCAGCTTTATCCACCTTTTCAAGGACGCGGCGACAGCCACCGCCGAGGCGAGCGATGCGATGCGCGGACACGGAATCGTGCCCTCGCCGCTCGCCGGTATCCCGATCTCGGTGAAGGACCTCTGCGATGTCGCGGGCTACACCACGCTCGCCGGCTCCAGGGCGCTGGAGCACCGCCCGCCGGCGGCGGCCGACGCCGCTGTTGTCGCGCGGCTCCGCGCCGCCGGCGCGGTCATCGTCGGCACCACAAACATAAACGAGTTCGCCTTGGGCGTCGTCGGCGTCAACCCACATTACGGCACGCCCAGGAACCCGTGGGACCGCGCCACCGGGCGGATCCCCGGCGGGTCGTCCGCCGGCGCCGCGGTGTCGGTGACCGATGGCATGGCGGCGGCGGCGCTCGGCACCGATACCGCCGGCTCGATCCGCGTGCCAGCCGGCCTCTGCGGCCTCGTCGGTTTCAAACCGACCGTCGGGCGCATCCCGACCGAGGGCGTCTTTCCGCTCTCGTTCACTTTGGACTCGGTGGGTCCCCTGGCGCGGTCGGTCGCCTGCTGCGCGTCGCTCGATGCGGTCTTCGCCGGCACAGCGCCTTCCCCGCTGCGGCCTGCCCCGGTGGCACACGCCAAGATCGCCGTGCCCGATAGCCTGGCCCTGGACGACCTCGACGAGGCGGTCTCGGCGGCCTTCCAGAGCGCGCTCGCGCGGCTGTCGGCGGCCGGCGCACAGATCGTCGAGATCGACTTTCCCGAACTCAACGAGATCGCCGGCATCCACCGGCATGGCACGATCCCGATCGCCGAGGGCTATGCCTTGCACCGCGAGCTGCTGGAGAGCCGGGGCCATCTCTGCGACGCGATGATCGCCGAGCGTCTGCGGGGCGGTGCCAAGATCACCGCGGCCGACTACATCGCCATGCTCGAGGGCCGCGCGGCGCTTTCCAAACGCGCCGACCGGGTTACCGCCGACTACGATGCGGTGGCGATGCCGACGGTGCCGATCATAGCCCCGCCGATCACGGACTTCACCGAAGACCGGGATCGGTGGATGGCGGCGAACGCGCTGATCCTCCGCAACACGGTCGTGGCGAACTTCCTCGGCCGCTGCGCGATCACGCTGCCCTGCCAAGCCGCAGGCGAGGCGCCGGTTGGCCTCATGCTGATGGGCGAGCGGATGGGCGACCGCGCCCTGCTCCGCCTCGCCGCGGGGGTCGAGGCCGCGCTCGGCTGAACCCGGTCAGTCCAGATCGAGCTTGAACAGCGCGACCGCACTTGTGTGCCCGATATACCTGACAGCTATGTCTCCTAAGGCCTGGACTCGGAAGATGGCGGCCCGATAGGCAGCGTCCGCTGAGGGTCACCTGCGGCCGCAGGTTACGTTGGCTGCGTGCGCGCCTTGCTGGGTCTCGACCACCAGCAGAGGCTTCAAGAGATCGGCGCTCCAATGCTGTTCATCGCCGGCGGAAAAGACGCCGGGGTCCCCACCGATGTGATGCGCAAGATGCGCGAGGCGGTGCGCGGCTCGCAATTCATCGAGCTCGCCCAAGCAGGTCACATCTCGAACATTGAGCAACCGGCAGAATTTAACAGAGCCGTTCGAAATTTTCTTTCAGCGCCTTCAAATTGAATTTGTAGGCCCTGCAGGACAACAACGTCGTCGACTGGAGCCGCTATTCCGGGCCTTGGTGTCCGTTTGAGAACGGGGATTCCCATGGGGGCCGGGGTCATCGGCAGCCAGACGCTCAAGGCTCCCGCGCCGGGCGCGAAGCGGGGCTACGATGCGGCCAAGAAGACGGTCGGGCGCAAGCGGCATGTGGTGGTGGACACCGACGGCCGCCTGCTGATGGTCAACCTCACCCCGGCCGATATCTCCGACAGCTCCGGCGCCCAGATGATCCAGGAGGGCATCCGCAAGCGTTGGCCGTGGGTCAAGCACTTGTTCGCCGACGGCGACTACGATCGGACCCAGCTCATGGACAAGGCCGCCTTCCTCGACCTCGTCATCGAGGTCGTGCGCCGCCTCGACGACGAGCCGGGCTTCAAACTCGTGCCCCGCCGCGGGTTCTGGAGCGCATTGCGACCAGGTTGGTGTGATCAATCCGTTCCCGGCCCGCACCTCGGTTGACAGCGTCGATTTTGATAGTACGCTATTTATTAGGATGCATATCTAATGGCAGGCAATCGCGATCGGCTGGTCGCCGCGTTCGGGCTCGTGTTCGTCGAGATGGCTCACAAGTGGCGCCGTCTCCTCGATGCGAGGCTGCGCCCGGAAGGATTCTCGCAGGCGACGTGGCGGACGCTGTTTTTCGTGTCCCGGGCCGCCGACGGTATCCAGCAAAAGGACTTGGCCGTCGCGATCGGGATCGAAGGGCCCAGCCTGGTCCGTCTGTTGGATCTGCTCGAATCCGAGGGGCTGCTGGAGCGCCAGGTCTCGCCCGGCGATCGGCGGGGCAGGATCATCCATCTGACCGGGGTCGGCCGGAACCGCGTTCTCGGCATTCAGGGCGTCGCCGACCGCGTGCGCCTGGAGCTGCTCGACGGAATCGGCGAAGACCAGTTGGCGACGTGCCTGGATGTCTTCGAATGCATCAAGCGCAACGCCGAACGACTGGACGCGAAAGATGACTGAGGGGCCGGGCCGCGCGCGGCGGTCGCGCCTCCGCCTGCGCGCATCGGTCGCCGTGGTTGCGCTCGGCGCCGGGGCCTATTGGGGGGCGCAGTGGGTCGAGCACCGGGCGGGCCACGTGTTCGAGACCGACGCGCGGATTGCCTCCGACATGGTCTCGATCAGCAGCCGCGTCGCCGGCTGGGTCGTCGAGCTCAATGTCGAACAGGGCGACAGAATCCGCACCGGCAGCGTGCTGGTCCACGTCGATGCGCGCGACGCCAGGCACAAGCTGGAGGAGCTCAAGGCGCGCATCGACGAGATCGAGGCCGAGCAGAAAATGACCGAAGCCGAGATCTCGATGATCCGGAGCCAGACCCGGCACCGGATCGATGCCCAGAGGCACCGGGTGAACGCCGGCCGATCGGCCGTCAAGGCCGCCAAGACGCGGGTCGATCTGTTGTCGTCGGAACATCGGCGCACCCGGTCGCTGGCAGGCCGGAAGATCGTGCCCCAGCAGCGCTTGGAGACCGCCGAGGCAGCCTTGCGCGACTCCCGCGACCGGCAAAGCCAGGCGATCGCCGAGCTGGCGGCGCGCGAGGCGCAATTGTCCGAAGCCAAGGCCGCCCTGAAGCAGGTATCGGTGTTGAACCGGCAGATCGACCGCTTGCGCGCGGAGGCCAGGCGGGTCGCGGCCCAAGTCGAGCAACAGCGGCTGGAGGTCGATGACCGGACGATCGTCAGCCCGATAAACGGTCTGGTGGATCAGACGTTCGTCGATGCCGGCGAGTATGTCAGGGCCGGTCAACGGCTGGTGTTGATCCACGACCCGGCGAACGTCTGGGTCAATGCCAACGTCCGCGAGACCGATCTGCGCCACATCGAAGTCGGCGCGCCCGTCGAGGTTATGGTCGATGCCTATCCCGGCCGCTCCATCCCGGGCAAGGTCGTGCGGATCGGCAATGCCGCGACAAGCCAGTTTGCGCTTCTTCGCAGTCCGAATCCGAGCGGGAATTTCACCAAGATCTCGCAGCGGATCCCGGTGAAGATCGCCATCGAGCGTGACGGGCTGTCGCTGGCACCCGGGATGATGGTGGAGATCGAGATTGTCATCCCTTCGCGCCGCGACGACCGCTGAACCCGGCGCGTTCGCCAATCGCTGGCTCGTCGCGGCGACGGTCTCGATCGGATCCATCGCGATGATCCTGACCGCGACCATCATCAATGTCGCGATCCCCGACATCATGGGTGCCTTCGGCATCGGTCAGGACAAGGCGCAGTGGCTGTCGTCGGGCTATCTGGCGGCGACGACCAGCGCGATGCTGTTGGCCGACTGGAGCATTCGGCGCATCGGCCGACGCATGACCTATCTGTCGGCCATGGCGGTGTTCGTAGCGGGATCGTTCATCGGCGGGACCGCGACCAGCATCGAGGTCCTGATTTTAGGTCGTGTCCTGCAAGGGGCCGCCGCCGGGATCATCCAGCCGCTCGCCATGCTGACGATGTTTCAGATCTTTCCCGCGAACGAACGCGGCAAGGCGATGGGCATTTACGGTCTCGGCGTCATCCTGGCACCGGCGGTCGGGCCCTATGTCGGCGGGCTGGCGGTGGACGCCCTGAGCTGGCACTCGGTCATGGTCATTCCGGTCCCGTTCTGCCTGTGCGCCTCGGTCATGGCGCTATTCGCGATCCCGCCGCGGGATCGACGCGTGGAGGCTGTCGGTTTCGATTGGATCGGGTTCGCGTTTTTGCTGGTGTTCATCGTCTGTCTGATGGTCGGCCTGACCAACGGTCCCCGCGACGGTTGGTACTCCGATGGGATCGCCGCCTACTTGCTGGCCTCCATGGCAGGGTTTGTGGGATTCGTGATCTGGGAGTTGTCGACACCGGCGCCGCTGCTCAACCTGCGGCTGTTCACATCCTACAAGTTCTGCGCCTGCGCCTTCGTGTCGTTCGTATTCGGCCTGGCCCTGTACGGATCGCTCTATATCTCGCCCTTGTTCGTCCAGCTCGTCCAAGGCTACACGCCGACCCGGTCGGGCCTGCTGCAGATCCCCGCCGGCCTGGCCATGGCCGTCGCCTTTCCGATCGTCGGTCGGTTGACCGATCTGGGCGGGACCCGCGCGTTCATGATCACCGGATTGCTGATGCTCGGCTATGCCAGCTATCTGATGGTCGGCGCGGACGTGGACACGCCGTTCTGGCTGTTTGCATGGTGGCTCGTTCTCAGCCGCGTCGGCCTGTCGCTGGTCTTTCCGCCGCTGTCGGCGGCCAGCCTCCACGTCCTGCCGCCGGAGCTGGTCAGCCAGGGGTCCGGCGCGAGCAACTTCCTGCGCACCCTGGGCGGTGCCTTCGGGGTCAACTACCTGGCGATCTCGACCGATCAGCGCAGCGTCCTTTACCGCGACCACCTCGCGGCGACCTTGACCGAGGGTAATGCCGCGGCGACGGAGCATCTCGAGGCGCTTCGCCGCTTGCTCGAAAACGCCGGCCTGCCGGAAATGATCCAAGGACCATCGTCATTGTTCTACCTGTTCCAGACGGTGGCCCACCAGGCCCAGATGCTGGCCTATCGTGACGGATTTCTCGTTTTGGCCATCGTCGGGTTCGCAGCGGTCATCCCGGCATGGTTCATTCGCGCCAAGCGCGGTTGAAAGGAAAATAGGGGGCGTCCATGGACGTCCGGCGCAGCTGTCCGGCGCAGCCGTCTCCGTGCGGTTCCTATTCGCCGGCCTTGCGGTCGAGCACGAGCTTGTAGAGCGCGGCCTGCACCATGGGCGCGGCGGGCGACAGCGCCTCCAGGTTGGTGAGCCAGTGGCCCGGGTCGTCCGACGGGGCAGGAGGGTGAGAACCGCCCGGCTGGTGCAGGAAATCCCGCGGAGGTCGACGGGATCGAGGAGCGGGGCGCGGACTTTCCCCCCGCGGTTCGGCGATCTATGTGTTGTCGCGCAGGAAGGGTCCGGCCTGGAGACCCGGCCGGAAGCCGGCAAACCCGGCGCTCCGGCGGTGCCAAGCGAGGAGAAGGATACCCCATGATCGCTCAGCTCGTGTCCGGATCGGCGCTGATCCTGCTGAGCATCGCGATTCAGGCCGGGTTCATGGCCTTCGCGGTGTGGGCGCTCCGGCGGTGCGGGGGCTGGCTGGGCCGTCGGCCGCAATTTCCCAAGCTCGCCGGCGCCTTCTGCGGCGTCTCGCTGTGGCTGCTGGCGGGCATGAGCGTGAGCGTGTGGATCTGGGCGCTTTATTTCTATCGGACCGGTGCGCTGGCCGATCTGGAGACTGCGGTGTACTTTTCCCTCGTCGCCTTCACGACGCTCGGGTTCGGCGACATCATCCTCGACAGGCCGTACCGGCTGATGTCCGGCCTGCTGGCCGCCGACGGGCTGATCCTGTTCGGCCTGACTACCGCCTTTCTGATCGAGTTCATCCGCAGCCTGAACCTTGCGCAGTCCGCCACCGCGGGCCGGGTCTGAGCCCGCCGCCGTGAGTCATGCCGTCATCAGGGCGCGCGGGCTGGTGGAGCCCGTCGTCGGTATGCGCGTGCCCCTCGCGGAAGTGGAAACCATCTTCGATGCGCTCGAGAACGAAACGCTCCTCGGTCGGGGCGCTTTGATCTATCCATGAGCGGGCGTCGCGTTTTCCCGGTCCCAGACGCCGCGGGCAACACACGGACCTCACCCGGCTCGCACATCCGGCGGGCTTCGTCGGCTTGCCGCGCAGCCGATCCTCCCCCATCGAATCGGTCCATCCTCGGGTCTTGGAGCCAGGAGGAAGGACTTGCCCCCGATGTTGGACCACTGGCAGCGCGAAAATCTCGGCTCGTTTGCCCCAGGACCGGCATGCCGGCCGTGAGGCGCTGGCCGGGCGGACCATCGCCTGATTGACGCCGAACCCGGCGGAAGGCCCGGCGATCGTCGGCCATCGCAGCACCTCGGCGATGATACGGCTGCACGCAGGATTGCCGGGTATTTGGCGAGGACGCGTTACGCGAAACCGCGTGACATTCCCGGACGGGGCATTTACTGATTCTTGAACGCCGGATGCTCTCAATATTCCCGATCGGGCTAATTTTGTTGACACGCCTGAAGATTCCGAATATATTCCCGATCGGTAAATATCATGTCTCAGCGAACCCTGACCCCGGCCGAGATCGGCCGTATCGTCCGCGCCGCCCGCAAAGCCGCTGGCCTGCGGCAGTATGAGCTCGCCGGGGCGGCGGGCGTCGGGCTGCGCTTCATCGTCGATCTCGAAGCCGGAAAACCCACCGTGCAGCTCGGCAAAGCGCTCCAGGTGCTGCAGGCGCTGGGCTGCTCGTTTGACATCGCACCGCCTCCGGAAGCCGACGGCGTGCGCAACGCGAAGCGATGAACCGTGTTCTCGATGTCTGGTGGGAAGGCCGGCATGTCGGCCGGCTGACACAGGACTGGCACGGCGATCTCGGCTTCGTCTACGCGGCCGGTTGGCTTGGCCAGGAGGACGCTCCGGCCCTGTCGGCCTCCTTGCCCAAGCGCGAAATGCCCTATTCCCGCCGCGAATGCCGTCCGTTTTTCGGCGGCCTGCTGCCCGAGGAAAGCCAGCGGGATGCGGCGGCGCAAGTTCTCGGCGTTTCAAGCGCCAATGATTTCGCCCTTCTCGATCGGCTCGGCGGCGATGTCGCCGGCGCGCTTCAGCTTCTGCCGCCCGGAGCACCGCCGGCGGCGCCCGCTCCGGGCCTGCGGCCGCAGCCGCTCGACGAGGCGGGCCTGATCCGTGTGCTCGATACGCTGCCGGTGCGTCCGCTGCTGGCCGGTGAAGGGGGGCTGAGACTTTCGCTTGCCGGCGCGCAATCGAAGCTGCCGGTGGTCGTGGTCGACGGCGCGGTCGCGTTGCCCGTACAAGCGGTTCCGACGACCCACATTCTCAAGCCGCCGATCGCGCGCTTTCTCGGCACGACCGAGAACGAGGCCTTCGTGATGCGCCTCGCCGCGGCGGCAGGTCTCGATGTCGCGCCGGTGGAGGCGCGCGTGGTGCGGGATCGCACGTTCCTGCTGGTCGAGCGCTACGACCGATCGGCCGGTGCCGAGGGCATCGCCCGCCGGGTTCACCAGGAGGACTTTTGCCAGGCGCTCGGCGTCGCCCCGGAGTTGAAATACCCAAGCGAGGGCGGCCCGGCCTTCGAGGATTGCTTCGCGATCCTTCGCCGCCTCGCGTCGCGGCCCGCGGTTGATGTGCTGAAGCTGCTCGACGCGGTGATCTTCAATCTGATCGCCGGCAACGCCGATGCGCACGGCAAGAACTTCTCCCTGCTGTACGATGAGGCCGGCCCGCGCCTCGCGCCGCTCTACGACCTTCTGGCGACGCCCGCCTATCCCCAACTTTCGCCCAGGCTGGCGATGAAGATCGGCAAGCGCGCGACGCTCGCCGAGATGGATGCCGAGGCCTGGGCGGCGTTCGCGGCCGATGCGGGCCTCGGCCTGCCGTTGGTCCGCCGCCGGATCGGCGAGATCGGCGCAAGCGTGCAAACCCTGGCAGAAGGCGTCGCCGGCGCGCTGATGCAACCCGGGGTCGATGAACGGACGCTCTCGCGGCTGGCCCGGATGGTGGTCGGCCGCGCCGCGCAGTGCGCACTGACGGTTCGGCGTTGAGCCGCATGGCAGCGGACATCGAAGACCGCCACGTCATGCTCGGCGCCGGCTTGCCGCCCATCCCGGAACGCCTGTTGCTGGCGCATGCGCGGGGCGAGGTGCTCTTCATCTGCGGCGCCGGCATTTCGAAGCCGGCAGGTCTGCCGCTTTTCCGTGAACTGGTACTCGATGTTTATCAAGCGCTCGATCCAGCCGTTCACGAAGACATGTCCCGTCTGCCGCGTGACGCCCGCAACCTGTGGCAAGCCGATTGCTCGGGTCTTACCAATGGCCAAGCGGCGGAGGTAAGGCGTTTCATTGCTGGCGATTACGATGTCGTGCTGGGCATGCTGGAACGCCGCCTGGACGACCGGACACGAGACGACAGCAGCGTAAGACAATGTGTGGTTAAACTCCTGCGAGCCAAAGGAAACAAGCCGGCGGCCATCCATCGCACACTCATGCGCCTCGCCGACCGCGGCGGCGCGGTGACGATTGTCACGACCAACTTCGACGTCCTGCTCGAAGCCGCCGGGAAACGTCTTCGGCCCCCGGTCGAGACCTATTCGCTGGGCTCGATCCCGCGCCCGACGCGACGGAATGAGTTCGCCGGCGTGCTCCATATCCACGGGGCGTTGGACACAAACCCGCGTCGGTTCTCGGAACTCGTTCTCTCCGACCAGGATTTCGGCGAATACTACCTGCGGCGGCGGGTCGTCCCGGATTTCATCCATGACGCCGCGCGCCTGTTTCACCTCGTCCTGGTCGGCTACAGCGCCAACGACCCGCCGATGCGATATCTCTTGAACGCCGTTGCGGCGGACGGATCTCGTTTTGACGACCTCAAGGAGCGGTTCACCTTCCACGGCGCCAAATGTCCTGACCCGGTGGCTCTGGAGGATTGGAAATCACGCGGGATCACTCCGATCCACTATGAGTCCAGGAACGATCACGCCGCACTAAACCAGACGCTGGAACGGTGGGCTGAGCTTTCGGCCTTTAACGGAAAAACGAAAGCGATCGAGAAGGAGATCCAGCGAATCGTGAAAACTGCCAGATCCGCCGCGTCCGACGCGGACCGCGACCTGTTCGATCACCTGCTCAGGAGGAGCAACGCCAACGAGCGCGTTCGATTGTCGGCGTTGGCGTCCGACGCAAGAGCCGATCCGGGGTGGCTCGACGCCATCGTGGGGATATACAGGGAGAAAGATCGGGGGCGCAAATCGTGATTCCTCCCTGGGCGACCCTCGACGGCAACGATCGCGCCATGTTTCGGGCAACGGTCGCTTTCTTGGAAAAACGCTTGGCCGAGTCCGATACGATCGAGTGGGCACTGGGGTTGAAACCTGATCGGCATATTGAACGGATGGCGGTCGCCGAGTTGTTGAACAGGCCCGAAGGGTCGGCGCTCGATGAGCCCTGGGCAAGCGCGTGGCGCCTGATCGAAGAGAGTTGGTTCCAGGTCACCGTCGAGGAAGGCCCCTCAACGGCGATCTACCGCATCCAAGAGCGCCTTCGTCACGGAGACCGTTCCGGCGCGATCGTGTCCGCAATCGCGAACCTCGTGGCGCCGCGTTTGAAAGTTGAGCCGATGAGTGCCTTCCGATGGCTGCTCCAAAAGAAGCCGCGCCGCCCCAGCACGTTCGATGAGCTGTTGTTGGCGAGCCTGACGAGTGGCGATCTCATTGATCCGAATGTTCTGGAGCTGGCGCAACTCAAAGAAACCCCCTTTCTGTCCGCTTTGGCGAACGCGCTCGAGGCAGCCGTTAATCACGGCCTGGACATCGCCCGTCGGGTTGGCTGGGATGGGAAATCGCAGCCTGGGCGGTTGGGCTCTTTGTTCCGGGTGTCCTACACACAATCCGCCCCAAGAGCGGATAGAGAGGGTGAGGTCGACGCCTGGCATGACGGCATCGCCCCCGCAGTCAAACTGCTCCACGCCGTTGTGGCGCGCATTATCGAGTTGGACCCCGGGGTTGCGCTGCCCGTCGTTCAACGCTGGCGTTTGCGGTCTTCTCCCATCCATACCCGGCTGTGGGCGGCGGTCGCATTGAATTCTTGCCTGGTTTCAGCCGAAGTTGTGGGTGTGTTTCTTACCGATCTCGATGATTGTCACTTCTGGGGCTTGCGTGAATTTCCGGAAATTGCCGAGCTTCGGGCATTACGTTTTGGCGAGCTCGATAGAGAAACCCAAAGAGCGATCGCCGCGCGGCTTCGCAAACTCCCGCCGCGTAATCATTGGCCGAGGAAGGTGGATGCCGCCCAAGTGAAGAACGCCCGCCTCTATTGGGCTGCTCGGGAGCTCAAGCGGATCGAGGTTGCCGGGGGCGATCTACCGCCCGATGCGCGCTCATGGCTGGAGAGCAGAATTGGGCTGTTTAGCGAACTTGCCGAGATGAAGATCGATGACGGATTTCCCGGAGCACGCATGGTTCCTTACGTCCCTCCCGGACCCGATGACCAATACGACGCGCTTCAAGGCAGCGCACGATTGAGCGCCCTGGAAGCGGATTTGTCCAGTGATCCGGATATCTGGTACGGCGGCCCCGCAACACGCGCGGACGAATGGCTCCGACGACCGGGGAACACGACCCTCGTCCTCGACGATCTGGAAGCTGTCGAGAATGGCGGCGACACGTTCCCGAGCGTATGGAAATTCTTTGGTCAGGCGCATGCGCCCGAACCGCCGGGGGCGGGGGACGATCTACAGCACGACTTGCACGGCGAGGCGGAACGGGTTCTGCGCCTGTTGGAAAAACTGTCCGACGGAACATTATCGGCCGCTATCGAAGGGATCAGCCAGTGGCTGAGGAGCTGGGGTAATCAGGTCATTGCATCGCCCTCGGGCTCGGGGGTGTGGCTACGGATCTGGCCGATCGCCGTCGAAGCGACCAACACCGGGCGGCAACCGGAAGAGGATGCCGGATCGATCGAGTTTCCCTACTCCGTGGATGAGGGTCAGGAACCCATGGCTCTCGATACGCTCAATAATCCCTCGGGAAAACTTGTCGAAGTATTCTTGTCCTCTTGTCCTTCGCTCAAGGACGTAGCTGAGCCCTTTGCCGTCGGAAGCGACCTGCGCCAAATGCGGGACGCCGTCGTCGGTGCCACCGGCAGAAGCGGTTTGATTGCGCGGCATCGGATGATCGAAGGCCTGCGGTATTTTCGGAGGTCTGATCGCGACTGGACCGAGGAGCATTTGATCGCTCCTCTGCGTGTAGACGACGACGCATCCCGTGACCTGTGGGACGCCATCGCTCGACGGCCTAATCAATCCACCGATGTCCTGAAGATCATCGGGGATGAGATGGCCAAAAGGGCAACGGATGAGAGCATACGGCGAGCAACGCGGCAGCGTCTGGTGTTCAGCCTGGTTGTCGAATCCTTGCGCGCCTTTCGCGAGACCCGCGAGCCGGCGGTGCCCAATCCTCGCATCCAGCAAATGCTGCGGTCCCTCGATGACGAGCATCGGGCAACCGCGGCGGGCGCCATCCAACGCTACGTTCATAACAATTCGCAAGAGACGGCCAACAACCAAACGCCGCCGACGGCGGCAGAGCTGTTCCTATCCGCCGCCGCACCCTTTCTTCGACAGGTGTGGCCTCAGGAGCGTTCTTTGGCTACCCCGGGCGTTAGGCGTACCTTCGCGAAGTTACCCGCGACATCGAGAGAGGCTTTCGCTGACGCCGTCAGGGCGGTCGAGCGCTTCCTCCTGCCTTTCGATTGCCCGTCGATGCGCGACTATGGCCTCTATGGCAAAGACGATGGGGAAACGAAACTTTCCATCATCGATGATGAGGTCAAGGCGAGCGCGCTCTTGCGGCTGCTCGACTTGACTGTGGGAACATCGGAGGCAGCGGTGATTCCCCATGATCTGACGGACGCACTGGATCGAATCCGGTCCGTTGCAGGGACTCTTGTTGACTCTCCGGAGTTCCGACGCCTTTCTACAGCCGCCCGCCATTAAGAGATCGACCAGAGCCGGTATCGCGAAACCTGCTGTTGCGAAATCATCGGCCCGCACGATGCGCAGGCGGTGCGGGACCCGCTGACGGGTCCGGCCGCCGGCCGGCGATCATCGAAATTGATGATCCGATCACCGGGCATCGTCCGCTTCCGGAGGAAGTTCGCGCCTCCCTCACGGAATTCGCGGGCCATGCCCGGATGAACGGGATAGATGATTTGCAAGACTTCCCAGGTCGCTTTTGCCGCGATCACGCGCCTTGTTCGAGCGGGAGCGCGGCGCCTCGTTCTGCCGCCGGGAGGCGGATGGGGCAGGGGGCTTCGATACGCGGCGGCGCCCGTCCACCCCTCACACCCCGGGCGGCGGGAGGGAGCCGGCCACCGCCGGCATCGCCGCGATGCGCGCGTGCCATCCGGCGAGGCCGGGGCGGCCGGGGCGCCAATCGAAGTCCGGCAGGCGGCGTTCCACATCGAGGGTGCAGAACAGGAGCATCTGGACCATGTTGAGCGGGCCGCCGAAAGCCGGCGCCCCGATTTCGGCCTCGAACGTATCGGCGAGGCGGGCGGCGCGGCGGCGCTCGTGTTCGGCGATCGGGTCCGACCGCTCGCCGTCGGGGCGCAGGGTCTCGCGCGCCCACAGCGAGACACCGTCCAGCATGCTCCGCGCCGTTGCCTGAAGCCGTCGAAACGGCCAGTAGGCCTCGCCCGCGGGCGGCGCGAACCGGTGCGGCGGCGCGAGCGCGTCGAGATATTCGACGATGACGTCGGTGTCCTCGAAGCCGGTCCCGTCGTCGAGGCGGAGGAACGGGACGCGCCCCGACGGGTTGAACGCGAGCATCGGGTGGTCGGGTACCCTGGTGCGCGTCCAAACGAGCGCGACCTCATCGAGCCCCTTCTCCAGCCGCGCGATCATCGCCAGCCGGGCGTAGGGCGAGGTCGGGGTGACGTAGAGCTCCACCCTTCACCCCGCTTCGAGGGTGTGAAGCGCGCGGCGCAGGATCTTGCCGGTCGCGGCGGCCGGCAGGTCGGGAACGATCTGGACCGCGCGCGGGGCGGCTGGATCGCTCCCGCCCTCGGCCTCGGAAATCGGTGCCATGGCGCGGCGCCGCGCGGTCTCGGACGCCGCCACCGCGTGCCGGCCGAGCGTCATCCCGGGAAGCCGCCCATTGGCCCGGAACCGGGCCGCATGGTGCTTGCGCCCCGGGCCATTCGCCAGCCGTCGGGCGCCGCTTCGAACGGCCGCTCGGCCTCGACGACATCGTCCGAGGCGTCCAGGCCTTCCAGAAGCGTGCGGAGGTCCGGCCGGGTCCTGGCTTTGTTGACGTATAGCAGGCGGATGAGGCGTTCGGCCGAGCCGGGCGCCTTGCTGTGGCCCTTCTCCCATCGCGCGACCGTCTGGGAGTCGCAGCCCAACAGGCGCGCGAGCTCGGACTGGGTCAGATCCAGGTGCCTGCGGAGCCACTTCAGCTCCTTCGGCTGCAGGACCTTCTTGCGTTCGGCCAGGCTGAGGCCGATGGCTCGGTGGAGCCCGTCCGCGTCCTTGACGGACACGCCCGGCCCGTAAGGCGTCCGATGCAGCGCGTAGCCGCTCAGCAGGTAGATGTTGTCCAGGCCGCAAGCGGTGTAGTGATAGGGCGCCGGGACGGCCTCTTCCGTGTTTCGCAACCGGAGCGCTTGAGCGCCTTCGCTCATTTCAGGTCCTCCGACGCCAGGTTGCGCACGGATCGGACCGGCAATTCTGGCCGCCGCCCGCCAGGAACCTATCAATATGATAGACGAATGCCCCGCGTCAAAGGGAGTTTTCCCATAAAATCCGCTGTGGATAAGGGCATTTTCGATCGATTTCCTGCCCATAGGCTCGGCCGCCGGCCGGCCGGCGCGCCGGGGGAGGGGGCAGGACGTTCGCCGCTCTGTGCAGCGCCCGACCCTTTGGTCGGTTGACTCCGGCGCCGGGACAGTGTAGTCACGGGCAGTTTATGAGGTCGTTGTTGCGCTCGTGATGGACTGTTTCGACGGTTAGCCAAGTCACCTTCCACGACATTGTGAACAAAACCAGGAGCGCCCGCATCGAGCGGCGCCCCACATACACTGTCGTTAAAGGACAAAATCATGACCAAAGGTACTGTCAAGTGGTTCAATTCGGCCAAGGGTTTCGGCTTCATCGCGCCCAACGACGGTTCACAGGACGCGTTCGTGCACATCAGTGCCGTTGAGCGCGCGGGCCTTACCGGCCTCAACGAAGGGCAGGAAGTTTCCTTCGAGCTGGTTCAGGGCCGCAATGGAAAGTCGTCTGCGGAGAACCTGACGATCATTGAATGAATGTCGTCGATCGAGAGGCGGTCGGTGACCGCCCCTCTCCCATTCAACCCGTTGCCGTGAACTCCCCGGTCTAGGCAACCCCCGGTCTACCC
Source organism: Alphaproteobacteria bacterium (assembly GCA_965248835.1). Classification (GTDB taxonomy): domain Bacteria; phylum Pseudomonadota; class Alphaproteobacteria; order MPNO01; family MPNO01; genus CAYFYS01. The sequence goes on along the minus strand of CBDFLJ010000002.1, from coordinate 2,358,397 downwards.
CCGGTCTAGGCCACCCCCGGTGTACCGGCCTCAATGCGCCGGCTCGCCGCCACGCTTCCCCAGCCGCTCTTCGATCGCCCACAGGATGGGCATCCACAACCGTCGACCGTCGCGGCCGCCGGCGCGCCTCGACGGCCGCCTGGCTCCGTTCATCGCGCGGGTCGGCGTATTCCGCGCCGCTGCGGCTCAGCGGCGCGACGATCTGCGTGCCCCGCCCAACACGCTCATGGCGATTGCGGTTCGAGCCGTTTCGAGTCAAGCTCGGTGACCGGGACGGCCCTTAGCCGGGAAATCTCGGCCGGAAAATCCGGGCCGGAAAATCCGGGCCGGAAAAATGAGACCGGACGGTTACTAAGTGCTGGGATGGAGCATATGTTCTGGGCGGTTCGGCGCCGCGTTCCGCCGCCCGCCAAACCGGCCGGGATCGAAAATGCCGGCAATCGGACAAGCCGAATTTTACGGGGAAGCAAGACCATGATCGGGAAAGCTGGACGGACCACCTTGACGGCCATGCTGGGCATCGGCGTGTGCGCGTCGCTCGCCGCGGATCGGACGGCGGCGGCGCAAAGCCACGATATGAAGATCGGCTTCGTTACGATCAACGATTCCCAGCATGCCTCGGCGAAACTGTTCGCGGCCGAGATCAAGAAACGCAGCGGCGGCCGGCTCACCGCGCGGATCTTCCCGGCGGCGCAGCTCGGCAAGATCCCGCGTCAGATCGAGGGGATCCAGCTCGGCACCCAGGAGGCGTTCCTGTCGCCGCCGGGGTTCTTCGTCGGCATCGACCAGGCCTTCCAGGTGCCGGACGCGCCGGGTCTGTTCGACTCGATCCCGCATGTCCATCGGGTGATCAACCACCCGAGCGTGCGCGGAAAATTCCTCACCCTGGCCGAGCGGGCCGGGATTGTCGGGACCTATATCTGGGGCGTCGCCAACACCTCGATCGCCTCGCGCGTTCCGATCCGATCGCTGGCCGACATGCGCGGCAAGAAAATCCGCGTGCTCGCGACCAAGATGGAGATCGAGTTGATGAAGGAGTTCGGCGTCACCGGTGTGCCGATCCCCTATTCGGAGGTCCTGCCGTCGATCCAGCGGCGGACCATCGACGGCGCCCGCAGCGCGGTCATCGTCATGGGCCCGTCGAAGTTCTTCACCGTCGCCAAGCATCTGATTCTGATCCATTCGAGCCACGTCGTGACCGCGATGTGGACGAGCAAGGTGTGGCTCAACAAGCTGCCCGAAGACCTCAGAGCGGCGGTCTATGCCACCGGGCTGGCGATCACCGAGGACTCGCTCAAGAGCGCGGTCGAGATTACCGCGAAGTGGGAGAAGCTCTGGATCGAAAACGGCGGCGAGGTCAATCGGCTGTCGGCGGCCGAGCACCAGGAATTCTTCCGCCGGGCGAAGCCGCTCGGCGACCGGCTGCTGAGCGGGAACCCCAAGACGCGGGAGATGTACGCCCTGGTGAAGGCCGCGGCCGAGGCGACGCGGTAGGCCGGTCGGCTCACAGTTGCCCGGCAGACCGGATCGGGCGCGACCGCGACGCCTTGGAGACCGTTTGAGAAAGGGTGTTCCGCTCGGCCCGGTCTGGTGATTCCCCCCGTGCATGTCGACGCGGCAGACGCGAGGCCGCATGGCCGCCGCGCGGAAGACGAAGCGCTATCCGAGCGGTCTGACCGATTTCGTCGAGCCGCCGCAGGCCGGCGCAGCGGGGCCGCAAGCCGACCGTCGACCTGCGCGAGGTGCCGAACGCGATCCGCTGCATGACCCGCACGGGCCTGGCGCATGCTGCCGAAGGACTTCCCGCCCTGGCAGACGGTGTCCCGGTGGTTCCGCCGCTTCGTGCGGCTGATGCTGTTTCGCACTCTCCGTGACATCACCGTGATGGTCGACCGCGAGCGCGCCGGCCGCAAGGCCGGCTCGAGCGCCGGGGTCATCGACAGCCAGACGGTCAAGGCGCAAGCGGCCAAGGCGAAGCGGGGCTACGACGATGCGGCCCCGGCCCGCGTATTACGGCGTGGTCCGATCTTCGATATCGGTGGTTGCCCGCCGAGCAGGATTGCGGACATCGCTGCGGCCGGAAGCCTCCTGTTCCGCAGAATCAGCCGGAGACCTCTAACAACCGGGGGATTTGACGAAGATTTCGGTGTGCTGTCCGACTTTCGCTGAGATCGGCGGTGTTGACGTCCGCAATCATCCGCCGTTTCGTTCTCGGCGGAGGGTTTTGGCGCTATTCGGGCGGACTCATGCCATGGCGGCGCTGCGCTCATGGAAGATCAGACGCTGGAAATTATAAGCCAGGTTGGCGAGGCCGATCTTGGCCGCCGCCCGCTCGAGCCCGATGGTACGGACGAACAGGCCCATGCGATCCTTCTGCTGGGCGAAGACGTGCTCGACATGCGCACGGACCGCTGACTTGCGGGCATTGGCCCGGGCGGTCGCCTTGGGCATGGCCCGGCCCGGCGGCTTCTTGCGGTGGATGTGGGAGACCCGACCCTTGCCGGCCAGCCACGCCTCGTTGGCCTTCGAGCGATAGGCGCTGTCGGCCCACACGCCGGCGGCCAGATTGTCGCCGGTGACGAGATGACGCAACATCTTGCCGTCATGGCGGGCGGCATCGGTCACTGCCGAGCTGCGGATGAAGCCGTAGGCCCGATCGATGACGACATGGGCTGCGCGGGCTTACGCCGCGCCACTGGCGCGACGGTCCTGCTCGCTGTAGCCGAACACCGGGATCGCGATGTCGGGCATGCGCCGTTGCGCCCCGGCGGGGTTCTTGCGCCGCCCGGTCTTCACCGTCCACCGCGCATCCGTGTCCTTCTGCGCCGCCTTGGCCGGCTGATCGGGCCAGATCTCGGATGCCCTCTTGCCTGCCTTGATCGCCGCCTTCTCGTCGTCGCTGTTGCGCTGCTTGGGCGCCGATACCAACGTCGCATCGACGATCTGCCCGCCCATCGCCAGATAGCCGCACCGGCGCAGTTCGCCATCGAAGGCGGCAAACAGCTTATCCATCGCCCCGGCCCGGACCAGACGCTCGCGAAAGGTCCATATGGTGTTGCGGTCCGGCGTCGGCGCTCCGAGATCGAAGCCCAGGAAGCGAAGCCAGCTCAAGCGGTCGCGGATCAGAAACTCCATCCGCTCGTCGCTCACCGTGTGCCGCGCGGCCAGGATCAGTACCTTGAACATCGCCACCGCATCGTAGGCCGGGCGGCCGCCTTTCGATCCGTCCGAATAGCCCAGCGCCGCCTCAAGCGGCGCGCGGAAAATCTCGAAGTCGACGACCTTCGCCAGCACCTCCAACGGATCACCCGTCGCCGATAGCTTCCGAAGATGATCCGGTAAGCCGAACAGACCAGCCTGCCTCATCAATACCTCCTCGAACCGAACCGCCGTAGAGAATCACAACCAGGCAAAATTCGCGAGGTAAATGGAGGCGTCCAGCCATTGAGATCTTTCTCAAACGGTCTCTTGGGCCTTGGTTTCCGTCGAGGGATAAAGGCTGACGGATTCAAGCGCGACAAGGGAAGTACAACTACTTAAAGCAACGTCGTTTCGAGGACTGACTGCAATGACCGTGACCTTGCTCTACACCAGCCTGCTGGCGCTCTGGTTCGTCATCCTGTCGATCCGGGTGATCCGCTATCGCGGCACCGCGTCGATCAGCCTTGGCGATGGCGGTAACCTGGAGCTGCAACGGCGGATCCGCGGCCACGGAAATTTCGTCGACTACGCGCCGCTGGCCCTCATCCTCATGGGACTTCTGGAACTCAGCGGCGCCGACAAATCCTCGCTACACGTTATCGGCGGGCTGTTGCTGGTCGGCCGGCTTGCCCACGGCTGGGCGCTGTCCTTCACGGAGGGTAATCCGGTCGGGCGCGCCGGCGGGATGGCGTTGACACTGACGGCAATTGTTATCGCCGCGGTCCGCGGCCTGGTTCTAGTGCTCGACGTCCCGGGCCTGTAGGCGACCGTTTGAGAAAGGGAGTTCCGATCGGTCCGGTTTGGCGATTCACCCCGTGCATGCGGACACGGCAGACGCGAGGCCGCATGGCCGCCGCGCGGAAGACGAAGCCCTCAACGAGCGGTCTGACCGATTTCGTCGAGCCGCCGAAGCCGGCGCAGCGGGGCCGCGAGCCGAGCGTCGACCTGCGCGAGGTGCCGAACGCGATCCGCTTTCCAAGGTTAACAATCCCCCTCTCGAAACAGCCGGTCGGGCGGAATGATCAAACGTCCCGGGCTTACGCCGCATCCGGGTCGCAGACCAGGGAGAGACCTCGGCCGGCGGCGGCTCGGGCGAGCGCTTTCCAATAGGAGCAGGCGGGCGGACCCCTCGCCCCGATCGACAAGCGTCCCAAGATGGTGCAGGACGAACGCGTCGGCTGAGCCGCCCGTCCACCACCGATGTCGCATAAGGGTTCTTACGGCTCCAGTATCGAAGTCCGGATCAAGGCTTCCCGGCGGCCGCCGCGGGCCGCACGAGGATTGGCCCGGCGAGACCTTGCCGCGGAGCCCTCCGGCGGACCAATCGATACTTCGGCTCTGCTTACCCGAAAAACCGCCCTTCGCCGCGCCAGGATGCACGAGTCCGGAATTCTTTCTCTCTTTCGCTGTCAGCCGGCCGCAATGGACTGCGGACGGCAATCGAGGTATAACCCCTTTTGACTCAAAAACGATCGCGTGCATTTGGGAGGCAACCCTCATGGCCGGCCGCCGAACGCATAACGACGATCCCCGAGAGCTGCCTGCCTACACGATCTCGGAGGCGGCGCACTATCTCACGGTGCCGGCGGCCACGATTCGCTACTGGTCGGTGGGCCGGGAAGGTTATGTGGCGCTGATCACGGTACCCGAACACTCCCCGACGCTGCTGTCGTTCCTCAATCTCACGGAGCTTCACGTTCTTGCCGCAATCCGGCGCAAGCACGAGGTCAAGATGCCGAGCGTCCGAAGGGCGATCCAGTATCTGGCGGAGCACGCTCGGCGACCGATCGACGAGCGGCATCCGCTGATCAGCCACGAACTGGAAACGGACGGCCTGGATCTGTTCACCGCGGCATACGGAAACCTGATCAATATCAGTCGGGCGGGCCAGACGGCCATGCGGGAGATCATCAGCGCGGCCCTGCGTCGCATCGACCGCGACCCCGATGGCATACCCATCAAGCTCTATCCGTTCACCCGGACCGCCATAGACGATGCGCCTGCGATGGTCGTCATCGACCCGGCGCTCTCCGCCGGACGGCCTGTCATCGCCGGCACCGGACTCACCACCCAGCTCATCGCCGAGCGTTACAAGGCCGGTGAGTCGGTCGGCGACCTGGCGCGGGACTATGAACGCAAAAATGCGGAAATCGAAGAAGCGATCCGGTGCGAGCTCCAGGCCGCAGCCTGAAGGGCCGACCCTTTTCCTCGATCGCAACCTCGGAAGGCACATCATCGCCGGCCGGCTTCGTTCGGAAGGGATGAAGGTCGAGGTGCATGACGACCACCTTCCGCTCGATGCGCCGGACGAGGAATGGGTTGCGCTCGTCGGACGGACGGGTTGGGTGGCGATCACCAAGGACAGGAACGTCCGCTACCGGGCCGCCGAGCTCGATGCCATCAGGCGGCATTCGGCGCGGGTCATCGTGATTCGGATGAAGAACGCGACAGGGCCGGACATCGCCGAGCTGCTGGTGAACGGAAGACGTCGGATCGCCCGCTTTGCCGCAGAGACGCCTGCTCCATTCGTGGCGGGCATCTATGGGAGCGGCACGGTAAAGGCATACGAAAACATCTAATCCCGCATTTCCCAGGTGAGCTCCGGCTCCGGACCTTCTGCACAGCGATTCCATGTTCCGTATTACGGGGTTGGGACGGATGGAGGGCGGGTCGGAAGCGGAACCCGGAGGGTGAATCGCATCGCGTCCCTCTGCGGCCTGTTTCTCGACGACGTCCGCGACGGAGTCACGACAGGCCGCGACCGCGCTGAGCGTTGCGGGCCGGGCGGGCTGGGCGGGCGCGGCCTCACGTCACCCGCAGCGCGTCGCCCCGCCTCACCGTGCCGCCGCGGACGACGAAGGCGTAGACGCCGGCGCACGGCAGCGGCGCGCCGTCGAGCACGGGGACGGGAATGCTGTTGTGCGCGGCGATGGTGCGCAAGACCATCGGGTCCTTGTCCAGATCTTTCTGGGCGATGGTCGGGATCGAGCAGCGCGGCGTCGGGTCGGAAACCCGGAGCCGTACCGCGTCACCGATCGCGATCTCGCTTCCGACCCAGTCGTTCTCGACGAAGCCGCGCGCGCCCTCGGGCGTGGCGATGATCACGTTGGGCTCGGAAGCGGCGCGGGTCGAAATCTGGACTCCGGGCGGAGCGCGGCAAGGCGCGCCAAGCTCGCCGTGGTCATCAGGTGGAGCGCCGCATAGTCGGAGAACCGGCCTGCCATCATCAGCGCGCCGATATCGACGATGGTCTCGTCTTCCGCGAGCGGATCGAGCCGTTCGAGGCTGACGGTGTCGGGTCGCTCCGCCGTCAGCGTGACCGGCCGGCCCAGGGTCGCGGAGAGCCGCGCGTCCAGGTCTGCGCCGTCGCTGGAGGCCGCGCTGCCGTCGGGCCAGACGATGCGCACCGGCGGGGGCGGCGCGCCGGCCTGCGGCGGCGCGACGAAATCGGCGGCGAGCGCCATCAGCGCGCCCCACTTCTTCGGGGTCTTGGCGCTTCCCACCCTGCCGCTGGTCCGGTCGATCACCGCATAGGCGCGGTCGCCCTGGATGCCGCCCTCGGTGATCAGCGCCTCATCGAGCCTGGCGCCGGCCATGGACTTGACCGGGTAGCGCCACAGCGCCTTGACGGTGCCGCCGTCGCGCGTGCCGTTCGAGGCCATGATCGGGTTCCCCTGCTGTCGAGACGCCGCAATGTGCCAGATGATCCATGCGCCGACCATTTTCGAATTGCCGGTGAAGCCGCCGCGCCGGGCGCCGGTCGGGACCGAGATCGGCCCGCCATTGCGGGCCCGAATCGGGAGTCTATGGATTTGCGCAATCTCGTCCCGCCCGGCCTCGCGCAGGGCAGGCGTAATGAACTTGGTGCAGATGTCGCGTTCGCAGAGGCTCCTCATGTCCCGGGCGGTCGCGCCGCGCGCAAGCCCGGAAGCCATCTGACTGACCTGCAACACCCCTGGCGGCGCATCCGGGCGCGCGCTCGGCTCGACGACGTGCGCATCCACGACCTGCGCCACAGCTTCGCCAGCCGCGCGCTGGCCCTCGGCGAAAGCCTGACCATGATCGGGAAGCTGCTCGGACACACCCAGGTCCAGACGACGGCCCGCTACGCCTACCTCGCCAACGACCCCGTCAAGTCCGCCGCAAATCGCATCGCGAGCCGGATCGCCGAAGTCGCGGGGTGACCCTCCGTCTCTATTTGTAAGCTGCCCAGTGATAGGTTACATATTCGTGGATGATCCTTGGCTTTCGCCACCGGGGTCTCGAACGCTTGTTCGAGAAGGGAGACCGCAAGCGGGTCTCGGCTAATCTGGTCGCCAAGGTCGAACGCGTTCTCGCCCGTCTCGACGAAGCGGCCAAGCCTGCGGACATGAACCTGCCGGGCTTCGGACTGCACCCGCTGAAAGGCGATCTGGAGGGTTGTTGGGCGGTCAGGGTGTCCGGCAACTGGCGCATCGTCTTCCGTTTCGAGAGTCGCGATGTCAGGGATGTGGACCTGATTGACGATCACTAGGAGGATCAGGACATGCCGATGAAGAACCCACCCCATCCGGGCCTGTCCGTGCGTCACGACTGTCTGGAGCCCTTGAGCCTCAGCGTAACGGAGGCGGCGCGCAAGCTCGGGGTCAGCCGCAAGCAGCTTTCGGATATCGTGAACTGCCGCTCCGGCATTTCGCCGGAGATGGCGATCCGCCTCGACAAGGCGTTCGGCGGCGGCGCGGCGACCTGGTACCGGCTTCAGTCGGCCTACGAGTTGGCCCAGGCGATGAAGAAGGCGAACCGCATCAAGGTCGAGCGGCTGTCGCCGGCGGCGTGATGAGGGGCCGGAAACTTGGGAAATGACGGATAGCTTCTTTGACCGCCCGATCCTCAACGCACCCTGTGAATACGCGGCGCGCTCAGGGGCTGGAACAGCGCCGGACGGTCGGGGTCGTAGGGGCGACCCTGACGGCAACCTCTGGGTGATCGCGGGCCGCAAGCCCGGAAGCCATCTGATCGACCTGCAACACCCCTGGCGGCGCATCCGGGCGCGCGCTCGGTTCGACGACGTGCGCATCCATGACCTGCGGCACAGTTGTGTTATGTAATTCGGTTTTGGTGGGCTCAAAAATCTTCTATCATTCTGATTATATTATGAAAATATACTATGCCCGGTTGTGGCTGAAAATCTGATTTCAAACTTTCGTAATCATTCTGAAACCGAATTCGTTACAACGCCAGCGCACCCAGGTGCGCGTTTGTCGTAGATTTCTTCCGGCGCCGCCATTTTTCGGCTTCGTCGCGGCACCCTCCAAAACGCCTTTCATGGTTCAAATAAGGACGCGAATTGCCCCGCACCGAGAGCGCGATCTTCACTCCGACCCTAGCACCAGATCCCATGCTCGACATCGGGTCGCTGACGCCTCTCGAGCGCGGCGGCCACCTCGCTCGCGACCTTCCCACTGCACATCAGCCATGGTGTCAGACGGCTTTACCGGCATGGCCCTGACACCATCGAGAGGACGAGGCCGGCGGCTCGCCGGCGGCAGGCGGGCGAGACCGATCTCCAGGTCCGGCGACCGCGCGTCATCGCGCGTTATATGGAGCCCGCCGCCATGATCACCCCCGATATGCACATCGGCTCGCAGCAGAAGTCGGTTGCAGCAACACTCGAACCGGACCAGTCAGTGGGGGGCTGGTCAGCAGGATATCGACCGCGCAACGTGTGTTTCTGTTTAGCCCTCGCCACCTCCAAAGCCACCGCCCATATCGCCACCTCCGAAGCCACCAGCCCCGTCGCTGCCAATCCCATCGTAGTTGCCGCCCACGCCCCCGCCATTCGCCATCGGCGCGTAATCGTTGGCCGCGGCGGCCCCCAAAACAAAGCCGCTCATCAGAGTCATGTCGGCGGCGTGCATCATGCGGCGCTGACCCAAGATCCGTTCTGCCCGTTCGACCTCTTTCGGATCGTCGGACAGTTTCGCCGCTTCCGCTGCCGCCAACTCATGCAGCAGCCGCTGGTACTTTCGCCACAGCCGATGAATGCGCCAGCCAGTAAAGACAATTACCGCCGCAATAGCCAGCCCGAGCACCACCTGACCGCCGTCGAGCCGCACAATCAAAAATCAAGCCAGAATTGTTAACACTGCCCCATCGATCAAGCGACGTAGCATGCATTCCTCCTCGCGTTGGTTGCTCTATTCGACATTTCCCAGATAGCCTCCAATTCGCAGGTAATCATAGGCAAAATATTACCACCGATGGAAGGATTTTTCCTCTCCGGCTCTGCGAAAGTGTTGTCAAATGCGGAAGGGTGCCCCCTTCAATCCAAACGAAATCAATTCCTTGAAAGGCCGGCCGGCATCGAAGCCCCGCGCCGAACAACACACGGGTCAGCCGTTGTCGCGCGTCACACAGCCTGTGGGCTTCCGCACGCGCGGCACCACCCTGTCGGATCGTATCCCACAAGCCGCGGTCCAGACCTGCATCGTGCATCGTCCAGCGCACTCTCGGCGATCTCGCGGTCGAGCAGGTCGAGCGGGTCGAGAGCCTCGGCAAGGCGGTCGAGCTCACGGATATACCGATCGATCGCGGCGCCTTCCTCGCCGGGGAACCGGACGCGCGGAAGCAGCCCGGGAGCCCTCCGGCCTCGACCGTCAGCTGCAGAATGGCCAGACCTGATACCAGGAGTCGCAACGGAAGCGCTTCTCGCAGCGCGCGAGCTGCGACTTGTAGCTGCGGGCGGTATCCCTTACCCGCTCCGCGAAGCGCCGCACCCTCGGCTTCTTCTTCCAGCTGCCGCGGCTGTAGCCGCCCCGGCCTTCGTGATAGGCAAGATAGAGCCGGTACGCGTCGGTACGGGGAATGCCCAGCCGGCGCCAAGTCTTGTGGTTGTACCAGCCGATGAAGTCGAGCGCGTCTTCCATGTCCGAACGGCTCCTGAACAGCCGGCCCCGCTCCTCCTGGTACTCGCCCCACACCGGGTCCTGGGCCTGGGCATAGCCCTTGGCCGAAGAAGCACGCCCCAGTGGGATGAACAGGAACCACTTGCGCGGCGGCCGCGCGGTGGCCCGGTAGCTCGACTCGTGGCGCACGAACGCCATCTGGATGTGCACAGGTGTGCCCCATTTCTTCGCCGAGGCGCGGGCGTAGTCGTACCAGTCGGGATACTGCTCGAAGACAGCGCACAAATCCGCCTGCCGCTTCGGGGGTGAGGATGCACACCCCCCCACGAGCACGGCCGTAGCAAGAGCGACGAAGGTGAGATTGGCGACGGCTTTCAAGGCGACCATTCTCCCAAATCCGACTTCCGCCACGATTCTAACCTACCCCCGGCGCCATCGCGATGCCGGGGGCGCCGGACTGTCCGTCGTCAGATGATTTGAGACAGTGTGGGGCCCAAAATAACGGAGGCTCTGGCTCACCTGGTTGATAATTTCAGGCGGCGGCTTCGCGATGTTGCGAGCGCGAGACGCTGTGCGCGAAATTCGGCGGCTATGTCGGCGCCCACCGCGACGGCGGCTTTGCCGAATATGTCTGCCTGCCGGCCGGGACCCGGCTGATCAGGTCCGGCGAAACCTCGACGCCGTAGAGCTCCTTCAGATGGCCGCGGATCTCTCGTACCGTCATGCCGCGCGCATAGAGCGACAGGATGCGGTGGTCGAAGCCGTCGAGACGCCGTTCGCCCTTGGGCACGATCACAGGCACGAAGGTGCCGTTGCGGTCGCGGGACATCCTCCCTTATCGGGACCTCCGCGGCCTCCAGCAACAACCCGGCAAGCGCGCCGAGCACCGCGTTCCGCTCCTTCCGGCTCAACCCGCGCAGCTTGGGTGCGTCCAGGGGCATGCTCAGTTGGCAAGACTCACTCGGCAACCTCGGCGGTGATGGCAAAGACTTCATCGTGCTTCTCCCCGATGACGATCCGATCACCGGGGAAGGTTCGCCTCAAACCTTGCGCAACGAGAAGCTCATGGAGAGCGGCAAGCGCCGCCAGGGACACCCGAGGTGCACCGATCTCCATGCCGGCGCAGGCCGCCGGATCGAGCATCCACGCGGCTATCTTGATGATCAGGCCGGGCTGCACCACGACAGAGGCCACAGAGCCGCCGGCACGATGTTCGATGCCTTCAAGGAGTAGTCGCCGTCCGAAATGCGCGTGCCAGCGATAATGGACGAAGCAATCCTGCCCAATATGGGCAGAATGAACGCACGATGGCGCTGGGCCGGAAGAACTATCTGTTCATGGGCTCGGCGAGCGGCGGCCGAGCTGCCGCTATCGCCTACACACTGATCGAGACCGCCAGGCTCAACGACGTCGACCCCCAGGCCTGGCTCGCCGAGGTCCTCGAACGCATCCCCGATTACAAGATCAACCGCATCGACGAACTGCTGCCATGGAACACCGCGCTGGCAACAGAGCCCGAAGCTGACGCCTGATCACGCAAGGCCGGTCACGCCGGACGCTTACCGATTGGCGACGGTTGACCTGCACCAAAGGTCGGCGGGCAGCGTGCAGGGATGAAAGAGGCGTGCAGGAGATGGGTGCTGCCCGGCCCGACCGGTCATCTCGGCTAGAGGCCAAGCAGGGCGAGGGCGTCGCGCAGACCGGGGTCGTACGCCGCGGCGCGGCGAAGATGGTCCAGGCCAAACCGCTGCCCCAGCGCGGCGGCGGACATCGGCTTGAGGTATTTCGGCCAGAGCTGTTCCAGGCGACTCCTTGCCTCGGTCGCCCCCGGGTAATGCGTTTCGCAGCCGGCATGAAAGCGGACCAGCAACCCCTCGAGATTCACCCTGAGGTAAACCAGCTGCAGACGCTCGCGGCCCGCCACCGTCTCCGGATCGCGCCCATTGGCCTTGTCCTGCGCGAGCCTGTCCGCGTCTAGAAAGACCAGCGCCCCCTCGTCCCGTGAGCGAGATTCGTTACGTCGCCGCCGGTGATCGACGGCAAACTCAACAATTTGGCGGGTGTCTCCGCCGCCGGCGACCACGACATCGAGATGGAGATGGAGGCCGTGTTCATCGCACAGCCCCTGCAGCCACACCGCAAGGCCTCGGTCGCCGTCGCCCTCCGCCGTGACGAAAATCCGTTTGCGCTTCGGAACCGGCCGGCGACGCGGCACGATTCAGCCGAACCTGGGCAGCCCGCCGAGCACGCCGCCGCGGTAGAGTTTCCGAAGATCGATGCCCCTCCGTATCCCTTGGACGTCCCGCACCCCGTATGCCCGGGTGACGCCGGCCCGGTCCTTTTCCACGATGAACACCTCCTCCTTCTCGAGATCGTCAAGCACCGACAGGCTGTGCAGGGAACAGATCAGCTGCGCGTTGCGGGGGTTGGTGTCTTCCCGCCGGAACCAGCCGAGAATCTCGTCCACCAGATCGGCGTGGAGATCGTTATCCAGCGCGTCCATCACCGCCACGCCTCCGGTTTCGAGCGCAAAATTGAGATACGGGAAAGCACGCACGATATGACGCGTCCCGGCGGACTCGAACACAAAGGGGATATCCCAGCCAAGACCGGAATGGGAAAAGACCAGGTGCCACCTTCCGTCATCAGACTGCTGCACGTCCATGCCTTCGATACTGAGATCGAAGCGCCCGAGCGTGTCCGCCATCCGGTCCTTTACCTGGGGGTTGCCGCGGAAGTAGTGCGTCACCGTCTCGGTGTCGGGGCGTATCGGATCGATTGCCGTAACGTTCATCTGCACCTCGTCGAGACTTTCGACGATCGCCGAGAAGGTCTCGACGCCCATCCTGGATAAGGTCGACAGCACGGAGGCGTTGACGGGAACAGAGGCGAGGCGATCGTCGCTCGGCTTGATCGACATCTCCCGGGCCACGTGGACCGCCCGGTCGCCGCGGCGTTCCATCAGGCGCCGCCTACGCCCCCGCGGGAAGTCGTGAAGCGCCTCGTAACCCACTGTGTCGGGGTAAACATTCCGTGTCCCGCGCAGCAGTTCCAGGGTGTAGCGGAACACGCGGTTAGGCTCTTCCTCAGCGGACAGCAGCCAGGGCGCATCGAATTCGACCTCGATACGCGTTGGATTGCTCAGGGCCTCTTCGGACGCAAAGGCAGGGAAATGTATCATGGGGCCCGGCCTATTGTCGTAGGAATCCGCCGCGAAGCGTATCGTGTCCGCCAGGGCCCGCAACCACGTGGTCTTGCCGGACCCGTTGGGACCGATGAAGGCGATGACCGTCGGAACGCGGAGATCGGAGCGTGAAGAGGAGCGACGCAGCCACGGCCTCTCCGGTGTCGTGCGCGGGACCCGGAAGTCCAGCGCGATTTCATCCCGTATGGATTCGCAGTTTCTGACACTGATCCAGTGCAACATGTGGCCATCCTGACATTTTTTTGTCGACTCTGGCTTTTAATGTGGATAAAGACGGCAGCAATGTCAAACGGTGCCGGTCAATGGGTGTGGTTGGCGAAGGCCGCGCGAACCGCCTCTAGGTACACCGGCTGCGCTACCGGCAGCCGTTGCAACCGGCGGTGCCGGAAATACCCCCGGATGCCGGTGCCCCTGGCGGTGTGACCGCGAGCGAATGCATCGAAAGCGAAGGCCATACAGCGGCGGTTGAACGATCACAAAAAGTCACCGAACGCCTACGCTCGAGTAGCCCTTATTTGACCGGACACCTCGCCGGGCTAGACGGCTCTTGTCAACGACGGAGCAAATATATACCGGCGCGACGGCACAAAAATGATGAAGTGGACGCCCTCTCCCGACGGCATCGTGATCTGCCGGGTTGGCGGTGTCGTCGGGACGAGGCATCCACTCTATCGCTTACGCACACGATGCCTTCTAGACAGACAATCCGACACGCGCCGCCAAATTGCGTCGCACGCCCCTGCCCGGATCAGACAGACCAAAACGGCCGGCGTCTAACCCCCATTATTCATGCCGGGCCTGATGTTGCGGTGGCAAACGTGGCGTAAGTCGTTGTCGTCGGGTAGAAATTCGTTGTCGAAGCGTCATTCTTTCCAGGCAACGAAAGCGCCACGCCGCCATGACCGAAGATACCCTTCTCCCGTTCGATCTTCCAGCCGTCCGACGCAGGAAGGTGACCGCCGATTTCGATGGCGGCCTGATCTCCTCGGACGGCGGCCTGGTTCTGTTGCGCGAGGCGGAACGCCGGCTCGGCCTGGCCGAGACGTTGGCGGGCTGCATCCGGGACTGGCGCGACCCGGCGCTGGTGGTGCACACGCTGTCGGCAATGCTGCGCTTCCGCATGTTCGCGATCGCCTGCGGATACGAGGATACCGAGGACTGCGACGCCCTGCGCACCGATCCCCTGCTCAAGCCGGCCGTGGGCCAGGCGCCGGAGAGCGGCCGCCCGCTGTGCTCGCAGCCCACCATGAGCCGGCTGGAGAACGCCCCGACCGCGCTCACCCGGTGGCCGTTCGACAACGCGATCTCGATCCGGCCGTCCGGATGCTCGACGGCGAGATACCCGGCGAAGAGGCGATCTGTATCTCGTTGCACCCGTGAGGAAAGCGGCGGGCTACACCGACCGCGTCAGCCCGCCATCGATGCGGAGGTTCTGGCCGGTGATGTAGCCGGCGCCCTCGGAGAGCAGGAACGCCGCAGTTTCGCCCACCTCTTCCGGGGTTCCGTAGCGTCGCGCGGGGATGCCTTCCGCCACCTCTTCGTCGACGCCGTGGGTATCGATGAAGCCGGGCAGGATGTTGTTCATGCGGATGCCGTCGGGGGCGTAGCGATCGGCATAGAGCTTGGTGAACGCGGAGAGCCCCGCCCGGAAGGTCGCGGAGACCGGATAGGCCGGGCTGGGCTCGACGGCGGCGTAGGTGGAAATGTTGACGATCGCACCGCCGCGCTGCCCGGCCATGATCGGCGTCACCAGCCGGGCCATGCGGATGACGTTCATCAGGACCATATCGAGGCCGTCATGCCAGTCCTCGTCGGGGATCTCGAGCAGCGGCCCCTTGGGCGGGAAACCGGTGTTGTTGGCCACGGCGTCGATCCGGCCATGGGCGTCCATCGCGGCGCCGACCAGCTTTTCGAGGTCCCCGGCCCTGGTGACCGAACCGTTGACGCCGATCGCACCGAGCTCTGCGGCCAGCGCCTCTGCGGACCCGCCGGGCGACATCAGGACAAGCGCGTGATCCTGCGCGGCGAGAGCCCGGGCAATCGCGGCGCCCATCCCCCGGCCGCCGGCGGTGACGATCGCTACTTTCCGTCCGTCCATCTCTCATGCCTCTCGTAAGCGTTTGGCCTTCCTGGCCTTGTGAAGTGTCTGTGAACGGCGCAGGGGTAAGGCGGCCGGGTGATCCGGTCGCGGCAGGGCAAGATTGCGACAGCGAGCGAAGCGCGTGGTGTTGGCGTTGGCGTCTTACGGTGCGGAGAGAATCCGCGCCGCATGGCCTTCCGCGCAGCTGGGTCAAGCGTTGGTGTCGAAACCCCTACGTCGATTGGACCGCCGGATTTTTGCCGAAACGCCAACGCGATCTGCAGTTCCGCTCAAGCATTTAGAAGAAGACAAAGGCGCGGACCACGGCGTTCTTACGACAGGGCGCGTCGGAGGGCTCGGTCGGGTCGATGCAGGCCGTGTGGAAAGACCAGCGTGAGACGGAGCCGTCGGCGATGGTGTCGTAGCATTTGAGCATCGAGATCTCGGTCGGCTTCTGCTGGGGAAACCAGTACCACTCGTGGTCGGGCCGGTAGGTGAAACGCGTGGTCTCGCCGACGCGGTCGTCGTAGACGCGATAATTCGTGATGTAGGGCTGGTCGGCGAAAGAGGGCCAGGCGCAGAGAACGAAGGGGAACTGGCCTACGGTTTCCATCGGCTTGGCGAGATTGATCGACATGAATCGCCGCGACATCTTCTCGTCAGCCTCTGCCTCCGTGCAGTGCTGCTCGCGCCCGAAGTTCCGCAGGTTCTTCGTCAGCAACTCGCGGCAGCGTACCCGGCCGCTGTTGTCGTTCAGGTCGTTGTGCACGAGGTTGACGTAGTTGGCGTTCACGCCCGGGTTCTTGGCGTCCTGGTCTTCCGTGCGGTCGCCCTGATAGTCCTTGTCGAAGATGTCGTGGTTGTAGACGAGCGCATCGGTCGCATCCGGGAAGAACGACAGCAGGAGCTTCTCGATCTCCGGGTAGAACACGCGTTCCACCTCCGCCGAGTCGTAGAAGTTTTCGCATTTGGATTCGAGATGCGCCAGCGAGACGCCGAGCTTGTCCATGCATTCGGGGCTCTCGACCGATAGCCCGGGGTAGTACTCCCCGATGCGGCGTGCGTCGCGCATCACCTGCGGGAAGTAGAGGCTGCGCCGCCCGTTGTTCTCTTCGGCCTTGCGCAACTCTTTCGCCTCCGCCGCGCGCGCCGGGTCCCGCCAGAGCGCGTTGGACGAAACGATGGAGTAGGACGGTTGCTCGTGCGCAGTGTATCGTAGCGGAAGCGCCAAACCGCCTTCGGGGGCCTCGATGTTGTTCGCCCGAATATACTCCAGGCATTCCTCGTATTCGCGGAACCCGGGGGCCCACTCGGTCTCGATGGGACCGGGGGGCGCGCTTTCGATCCGATCGATAAACGCCTGCACACGCCCTTCGGCGACCTGGTCGAGCGCCGCCTGGATCGCCGCGGCCGTTCCCGCATCCCCGTCCCGATCGAACGACATGTATGACAAGCCGCCATTCGCCGCGATGGGCGGCGGCTGTCCTTTCGTGAGTTGAAGCGACGGCACATAGCCCGACGAATCCGTCTCCGCACCCGGCGCAATGCGGTTCTCGATCGCTTCGTGCCCGTCCATGCCATGCCCTCCGGTTAGAGACGTTTCATCGTAGCACGCAAGAATGCGCAGTTTCCAGGACGCGGGCCCGACCATGACAATTGTAGCGAACCGGTGTGTAGCGAACCGGTGCGCGGGGTGCCAAAATACGGTGTTGCGACAGCACCGCGCTGAGCGGGCCGTCCATCGCGCGGACCCGGTGCGCGAGACATCTCGCTCCCGTTCGGATGACGCAACATGTCCGATGCGGTCGCCAACTCTCCGGGCTGTCTCCCGAGTGGCGTTCGGCTCCGTGTCGACTATCGAGCCCATCGGGATCGCGCTCGACGCGATGGGTGCCGGCCTGCTCGTCGCGCTAAATTGCGCCACAAACGGGTAAGGCGGAAGGGAGTCCGACGATGACGATCGGCGAGGTTACGGCGCGGCTTGGCGTGCCAGACTCGACTATCCGCTATTGCGAAAAAATGGACCCGGTGGATCTCCGGCATCGCGTCTCCAGCCACCGGCGGTTCCATGACCGGGCGCTCGTCACCCGGCGGTTCGCGAACCAAGCGACCGAATGCGCGAAGCGCGCCGGTCGGGACGCGCCGCTCCCCGAGCCGCCCCACGGTGACAGGCCCGGGGGCGACCCGTCATGACGGCCCCGCCCCTGGTAGAAATCCTCGGCATCGTTGCCATCGCGACGATGGTCGCGTCCTACGCTCTCGAGAGACGCGGCACGTTCTTCATCGCCGCCTTCGCGGTCGGCTGCTCGCTCGCCGCGGTCTACGCCTACCTGATCGATTCCTATCCCTTCCTGATCGCAGAGGGAATTTGGGCGGTGGTGGCCGCGCGCCGCTGGCAGGTCGCGCGGCGCCTCGCCTGACGCTGCACCGGACGGTGCCAGGCGGCCGGCTAAACCGTACGCGTCGGGCGGTCCGTGAGCCCGATTTCGCCGTGCACCGCAAGCCAGGCGCCGGACAACAGAATCAGGACGATTCTCCGCCGATTCCCGCGGCGCGGCGACGGCCAGGTATCCGCATGACAGGCAACCACGAAAACATCAATGATTACAAAGATATGCTATTTACAGTCAGGACAATCCTCCGATCGCACAAAGACTGCATGCGGGTCTGTGCGTTTGGCGTCCTTACTTGCAGGATACCCCTTCAGCTACTCACCCAAGCAAATGCCTCGCTTAACCGTACGGTCATCTATTCTCCAAGGGTATGATCGCGATAGACTTGCAGCTTGTCCGAGACGTGTCGGCTTGAATGTCCGATCGTGTGACGCAACCTTCCCGGTAACGCTTGAGGCATCGGAGGAGCACCATGATGAGGCTCTTGTTCATCACGGTCTTGGCCCTGGGACTCACGGCTCCGACGGTCGGGACTCTGGCCCATCACGGCTGGTCGTGGACGACCGGCGGCAATATCGATTTGACCGGCATCGTCAAGACCGTCCGGCTGGGCAATCCCCACGGCATTCTGAAGATCGACGTGGAGGGCGAGGAGTGGACGGCCGAGGTCGGTCAGCCCTGGCGCAACGAACGCGCCGGCCTCAAGGACGGCGATCTGGCCGAAGGGGTCGAAATCCGGTTGATCGGCGAGCCGGCCGACGATGTGTCGGAAAAACGGATCAAGGTGGAACGGCTATTCCTGGGCAAACGCGCGTACATCCTCTACCCCGGGCGCGACTGAGACCTTGGAGGCCCTGTTCGCGGCGCTCGAGGGGACGGCCCTGGCGCAGGCTCTGCGGGGGTCCCGCTGGGTCTATGCCGCAGTCAACACCGCGCACATCTTCGCGATCGCCCTGCTGATCGGGTCCGTCGTCCCGCTCAATCTGCGGCTTCTTGGCGTGTGGCGCGGTATCTCTCGCGAAGCGGTGGTGCGGGTGCTCGCGCCGGTTGCGGCGAGCGGGCTGACCCTTGCCCTGCTCACGGGACCGCTGCTGTTCTCGGTCCGGGCGCGGGAATACAGCGGCGTCGGATTCCTGCAGCTCAAGCTAACCTTCATCGCTGTCGGGGTCCTGTCTACGCTCGCTCTGTGCCGGGCCCACGGGTTCCTGCTCAAGGACGCCCCGCGCGCCCGCCTGGTCGGTCATGCCATCCTCTCGACGGTTTGCTGGCTGGGAGCACTCGTCTGTGGGCGATTGATCGCGTTCGCGGGGGATTGAGGTCGCTATCTTTTGGCCGGCATGAGCGTCCCTGTTCCATGCAAGCGAGCAAACGGCGGTTGTGTCCCCAGACGTGGTGTAGGAGCTCTGGCTGCCTCTGGTAGCTGTGGGTAAGCGGCTCGCCGCAGCGACCGCCAAGGGTCTGGCGGCGGCGAGCCGGTTATCCATAGCGGAGGCCATCGCGGTACCGGTTTAGGGTTGGGCTTGCAGAGTCCACCCGACCGGAGGAGAACCACGATGACCGCCAACGACATGATGACCCTGCGCGCGCTGTTGGAAAAGAGTTCCGACGCCGACCTTTTGCGCGAGATGATCGGCTTCTCGGCCGTCCGGCAGATGGCGCAATTTCTCGATCTTGCCTTCGAGTTCGGCGATCGGTTTTTCGAAATCGAGAGAGGACGGCACGGACCGAAGAATCGCGATTATTGCCGGAAGTTCAATCGTGCAGAAAGCGAATTTGGCTATCGGCACACGGCGATTCCGGTTTTCTTTACGATTTCGTGAAGCGGTTTTTTTTCCGTCAGCGTTTCGAGAAAGGCGACGAGATCGGCCCGTTCGCGCGCGCTAAGGTCCAGGCGGCGCAGAATCCGTTCACCTCCGGCGTGCAGCCGTTCCTCGTCGATCGTCGAATAGTGGCGGGCGACGTCGGCGAGCGTCTCGAGGCTGCCGGCATGCATGTAGGGCCCGGTGAGCGCCACGTTGCGCAGGCCCGGCACCCGGAACTCGCCGAAGTTGCTTTGGCGCGGGCGAACATAGCGGGTCTTGGCGGCGGTGGAGCGTTGCGCATCGTCATTGAAGCGGCCCAGCAGGGTGTACGGGCTCCGGCGCAATTTGCGGATGCCGCCGTGTCGGCCGGGATCGACCCGGCCGGGTTCGACGAAATGCGGCACGCCGGCATCGGCGAACTCGCCGTTGGTGAACGCCGGGCCGAAATGGCAGAAGGCGCAGTTGCCCCGGCCGACGAACAGGCGCAGGCCGCGCCCGGCGGCGGCCGGATAGCGGGCCCGACCGGCCGCATCGTCGCGGGCCAGGGCGTCGCGGAAATCATCGAACGGCGTCCGGCCGGTGACCTGGGTTTCCAGGAACGCCGCCAATGTCTTGCCGAGATCGACGAAAATCCGTGCGTCGTCTGCGCCGGGCGCTACGCCGAAAGCGCTCCGGTAGCCGCAGGAAAGCTGCCGGTCGGAGCGGACCAGCCGCGCCGCGCCGCCGGGGCCGACACCCATTTCGCGCCGGTCGAGGAGGGGCCGCAGGTTTTGCGCCCACAGCGTGTCCTGCGCTCCGTCCCAGCCGAACCACCGGTTGAACCGCAAGTTGAACAGGCTGGGTGCGTTGCGGTCGACGATCCGGTGCCCACGGCTTCGCGGTAGGCCATCGGTCCAGGCCCGGTCCGGCGGGTGGCAGGTTGCGCACGAGACTGCGCCGGAGAGCGACAGCCGCGGATCGAAGAACAGCGCTCGGCCGAAGGCGATGGCGGCCGGTTTGCCGGAAACCCGGTTGCTCGGATCGGGCCGCGAGGCTGGCGGCCACGGCCCGTGGCGCAGGATCCGGCGTTCTTCCTCGGCGGTGAAGTCGAGCGCCGACGCCAGCACGGCGATGCCGGAAAGTATACAGAATACGATCGGAAATCCCGTGAGCCCAGCGGCCAGCCGCGCGGCGACGGACGCGCCCGAGCGCCAAGGCGTCACTCCGGCACCGTTTTGGCGGTCAGCTTCTCGCGGCCCGCCGCGCCGCGGACATCCAGAATCAGCTGCCAGCGCCCCGGCATGTGGAACAGCAGGCCTTCGGCCGTTCCGGACGAGCCGTTCAGGGTTACCGCGGGCCGGTAGTTCATTCCGTGCCGGTGGTCCGGCATCCAGCCGCGCACCCCGACCCGGCCGACCGGCGGCCCGCACAGATGGAAACGGACGGAAAAATGCGCGCCGACCGGAATCGGGGCGGGTTCCGATCGCCACCATGCCGTCCATAGCGCGCCGGCGATTCTCGCGCCGCCGGTCCAGCCCTGCGGACGGGCGCAGGCCGCCGCCTGGCCGGCCGCGAGAACGAGGGTAAGCGCGGCCGCGAGCGCCGGTCCGCCGAGGCGCCACCGGGCCATCGCGCGCTAGCGCAGTTGCGCCAGGTGCGGCCGGATCATCGCCTCGCCGTTGCGCCAGGCGATCTTTTCGGCGAGGTCGCGCGGCAGGTCGGTCAGCCATTGCCGGGTCCAGTCGGCGTGCTCGACGACATAGTGCCAGCGTTCCGGCGTGAAAGTGTCGGTGCCGACGGTGATGCGGTCCGGGAAGGCGGCGAACAGGCTGCGCCAGTCGTCGTCGACCCGGCCGCCATGGGCGTGTTCGCTGCGGAAGGCCAGATCGGTCCACAGGTTCGTGTGCTTTCCGAGCATCGAGCCGACGACATCCGGATCGACGAAGCCGGCATGGGCCCACAGGACCCGCGCTTCCGGCCATTGGGCGAAGATCCCGTCGACCGCGCCGGCGTCCGAATGGGCGTGCAGGAGAAGATTGTGCTGCCGCGCCAACTCGATCATGCGCCGCGGCACCGCCTTGTCGGTTTGCGAGGCGAAGAGGTGGAATTCGCCGACCGCGACCCACTTGAAGCGCTTCAGACGGTGCTCGAGGAAGTCGATCACCGACGGATCGTCGACCCAGCTGTTGATCTCGCCGCGCCGGCGGTAGGGGCGCAGGCTGGGCAAGACGAGGCCCGGCGCGGCGGCGTAGAGCGCGCGGGTGCCTGCGTCGTCCGAGCTCGACACCAGCGCCCGCTTCAGCCCCGCCTTCTCCAGAATGGCGACAGCTTCGCCGACGGAAAACCGCTCGGCCGCGTCGTGGCTGAAATGGATATGGGCGTCGAAGATCGGCAACGGCGCGCCGACGGCGCGGGCCGCCGAGGGCAGCAGCGCCGCGCCGGCCGAGGCTGCGAGAAAGTGACGGCGCGAAATTATGGCAGGGCTCCTTCCTGCTGGCATGCCCGAATCCTGTCACTCCCGACGGCTGCAAGGCAAGCCCGCAGGCCGCTTTCCCGGCTGCGTCCTTGGGGACGACGCTTCTTTGCGCGGCCCCTTCGACGGGCTCGGTGCAGGGTCTTCAGACCGCTTCTCAGCCCCCCCTCCGGACGAAGCCGAAATCGTGCAGCCAACCGAACCCTCCCCCAGGATGGGGCCGGCAGGCGTCAGACCCAGCCGTGGCGGTGCACGTATTTCCCGCCGGATCCGCAGGGGTAGGGCGCGTTGCGCAAGACCTTGCCCCAGGTCGCCCGGTCCCCAATGAAGTCACGGGGAACACGCATATCGCGCTGATGCTCTCGTGTTGACGATGTGTTGACAGCTCAAACTCAGACCCAATCCGAGAATCGAAAAACCCCCGAAAACTTCAATGGTTTCAGGGGATTCAGTGGTTGCGGGGGGCAGGATTTGAACCTGCGGCCTTCAGGTTATGAGCCTGCGTGTACTTGGTCACCGTCCGACCCAGAGCCGGCCGCCAGAATATCCGCCGCGATGCTGTCGGCGATCCGAGCCGCCCTCCGGGTTCCGCATCCGAGCTAGCCTCCACCTTATCTAACCCACTGATTTATATATCTGTAATAGGCGAAAACCACATCAATCAGCTGCGTGTTAGAGCCCTATCAACCGCTGCCTTGATGGCGTCATAAGCCATCGGCTGGGTCATTTTCCTTAACTTCGTAAGGCCCACCGATTTCTGATCTCCAAGTTCGGCGTTCAAGACGCCCGTCGAGATCACGTAAAACTCCCATTGGGCGAGGTCTAGGACGTTGGCCCGCTCGGCGCTCTCCTCGGCGAATAAGCAGAAAACATAGACGGCCGCAGTTCGACCACCGGGTTTCACCCAGGTGTTTGTCTCGTGCTGCCAAACTTCGTTTCGGGTGCGTACATCGAAGCGAATTTTCGACGGAGTCGACTGTTGCCACGATTGCAGGTAGCCGGCCGACTTCACCTCGATTCCATGACCTTTGTACGTCAGGTCATGGGAATCCCATTCAATGCGCGGCTGGTGATGAACGCCCAATCTGGCGGCCACTACGAACTCGGCGAGGATGCCTCTGGTTGCGTTCGAGAGCAGATCAGAGAAGGCCCACGCCCAGAAGTCCCCGACCGTCAGTCCGTCGCTGCCCTTGAAGGGTGCGTCAGGCGCAATCATTGAACTTGTCCCCGGCCGCGCGGCCATGCCGGAGCGCGGCTCGACCGCGCGCTGCGCGCGATGGCGAAGGCCGCGGCCGGATAAAACCCTAGCCGCGTTTCAGGTCCGCCGGCGAGATCAATACCTTGAATCGCTCGCACCAGATGACGACGCTGTCGAACCTGGTCAGGTCGATGCCGGCCGGGATGGCGTATTTCTGGCTGCCCTTGAACGCGCGCAGGCGGCCCAGGTCGACGAACATGGCCTGGGCGACATGCGCGGATTCCCGCACCATGGCCCTGGGCACCAGGTAGACGTGGAATTTCGGCCCCGGCCCGACCTCGAAATCCTGCTCCAGGAAGACCGTGTTCTCGTAGACGGTCACGCCGCCCTTGCCGTAATGGACCGGGTCCGACGGGTTGGCGTGGATGAACATGCCCTTGGCCACGACCTCGGTCCGCTCGCCGGCACGCAACGTCTCCGCCGCTTCGGGCGGGGGGAACACGTAAGGAAAGGCGAAGAATCCCAGCGCAACGCCGAGCCCGGTACCGCAAACGCCGCCGATCATGAATAGCGCAATGGCGCGCCACATCATCCACCTCCGAAACAAATCGTTTCGCGCCGATACCGCACGGCGCAGCACCCCTTACGCGATGACCGCGTCGCCTTCGAAGACCTCTTCGATGACCACATCGTACCACCAACGGTCGCCCACGTCGTAGACATGGAGCAACCGGTCCAAGCCGCGGTCCATGAGCGTCTTCATACGGATGGCCGCCGCCTTGGAGACCTTGCGTTCTTGAAATTCGTCTTCGGGCGAGGGCACGCCGCGCGCATCCGACGGCAGCAACGGCGCCAGACGCCCAGACCGCTCATCGCTCCGCCAGAAGCTCTCCGACATCCCCGAGCTCCCATGGTCTGGCAGCTCGAATCAGATCCAACCCGAATCATGAAGCTCTTTTATGGGGCCAGAGCCGGAACACCACGGTCTCGGGCTCGAGGCGCCGCTGCGGCCCTCGCCGGTGCCGGGAGAAGACCGCAGCGGCGTCTCTGCCCTGCGTGCCGGAGGGCAGACACCTCCCGCCGGTCCCGATGCTGGCATGACTGCGCCGATTCAGGGATGCTGGGCGGATGATCGGAAAACGGTATCGCGCAGCGGGCGTGCTCGTGCTCGCCCTGCGCGATGCCGTGCCTCGCAGGATGCCGCTCGCCCGGGCCGAGTTCGCAACCCTCAGGAAGAGCCTGCTCAAGATCGGCGCCCGCGTCGTCGAACGGGCCGCCCGCATCCGCATCCACTTCGCTTCGGCCTGTCCGGACGCCGCCCTGTTCCGCATGCTGGCGGGCCGCCTCGCGGCCTCGGGACCCTGACCGCCGGGGCGCCCTGCCCGCGAACCCGAGTGCCTTCAACCCCAAACCCCGACACCACCAACCTCAAATACCGACGCCCCAAGGCGCCGAACGCAAACCTGCGTCCAGATGAAATCAACCGATAAACGCCGCCCCCAATGAATAAGTCAGGCTAAAGCCTCGATCACTCAGCAGCTTGCTCCTCGCGAACGCGACGGAATATCTCTTGGGCAAGATGTTCCTGCGCAGCCGAACGAAACTCGGTGTCCGTCATCACCCTGGAGAAGATCCCCTCGTTGCCCTCCATTCGCGCGATGAACAGTTCGTCCAGAACGAGATCCAGATAAGCGGCGAAGTCCGCGAAGCTGTTGGCGCGGGCTGCCTCCGCGATGTTCTCGTCTTTTGCCGCCGAAGCGCGTATCTGGTCGAAAAACAGCTGATCCGCCTCGTTGAAGTCGGTGCCGAAACGCTCGTTCAGGCGGTCGATCAGGCTCGAAAGCGTCACCTCCTCGTCCTTGGCGCGGGCCGTGCCGACATCGGTCGGCCCCTTCAAAGGCTCGGGCTCGCCTTCCGAGAGGCCGATCGAGCCCTCGTGCACTTGCTGAAGCCGGTAGAACCGCAGCGCCACCTCATCGTCCAGAACAAAGGCTCGGCCATCGCCCGGCGGTGGGAGTTTCGCCAGAAGATTCCGGACGAAGGCGTAGAGGCGTTCAAGATCGATGTCCTGATAGGGGATGATCTGTGACAGGAAGGCGTAGAGATTTCGATAGGCCGTCAACTGGCCGCGAAACTCCTCTCGCTCATCCTCCTCGCAATCCTGAAACCGCTGAACGACAGCATCGAGGACGGCATTCATCACGCGATGATCCGTCGCCGAGTGGTCGCGCTTGCCGCGATACCAGACTTCGGCAAAGGCGGCCACATCGGCCGGCGTAAAGATCGCCCATTCAAGCAGGCGGTGTTGCAGCTCCGACAGGCGATGCGGATCGGCGTTCTCTCCGACGGGCGTGGTCTCATAGTAGGGTTTGAAAGCCTGATAGATGTCGTCTTCCTCGTTGGCGAAGTCGAGGACGAAGGTGCGCGACTTGCCGGGCGCGATGCGGTTGAGCCTTGAGAGGGTCTGAACCGCCTGAACGCCGGCCAGCCTCTTCACCACGTACATCGTCTGCAACAAGGGTTGATCGAAACCGGTCTGGTACTTCTCCGCGACCAGAAGAACCCGGTAATCGTCGCGCTCGAAGGTCTCCGGGAGCTCGCTCTCGGCAAGACCGTCGTTCATCCCCACTTCGGTGTAGGACGATCCGGGGAGGTCGGGATCCTCGACCGTGCCCGAGAAGGCCACCAGCGAACGGATGCCGGTGTAGCCTTGCTCTTTGATGTAGCGATCGAAAGCGAGCTTGTACTTCACGGCGGCAAGGCGGGAACCCGTGACGACCATGGCCTTCGCGCGCCCGCCGAGCTCGTGCATCACGTTGAGCCGGAAGTGCTCGACGATTACGGATACGACCTGCTCGATATTGACGGGATGAAGCTCCATGTAGCGCGTAAGCGCCTTCGCGGCCTCCCTGCGCGGCACGTCGGGATCATCCTCGACCTGTTTGATCAGGCCGAAGAAGCGTTTGTACGTGGTGTAGTTCTGGAGCACATCCATGATGAAGCCTTCCTCGATGGCTTGGCGCATGGTGTACTCATGGAACGGTGACGCGCCGGACGAGCCGGGCTCGTCGAACAAGGCCTTGGTCTTGAATTTCGGCGTGGCCGTGAAGGCAAAGAAGCTGAGGTTCGGCTGGCGGGCGCGTTGCAGCGCATCGCGCAGCACCGCCGCCTTCGCGTCGTCGGAGAGATCGTGGTCCTCCTCGTCGGAGAGCTGGGCGGCAATGGCCGCTTCGATCCCTTCCTTGTTCAGCATGCCCTTCAGAGCGGTCGTGGTCTCTCCGCTCTGGGACGAATGCGCCTCATCGACGATGACGGCGAAGCGCTTTCCCGCCGTGTCGATCTTCACGCCGGAGCCCTTCTCCTCAAGGGTCGAGAGCGCCTGCGAGATAAACGGGAATTTCTGGATCGTCGTGATGACGATGGGTGTACCCTGGGACAGCGCGCGCGCAAGCTGCCGAGTGTCCTCGTCGATCTTCTCGACCACGCCGGTCTTGTGCTCGAACTGGTAGATCGTCGCCTGCAACTGCTGATCGAGCACGCGCCGGTCGGTCACCACGATGACGGAGTGAAACACCTTCTCGTTCTGCTCGTCATGCAGGCTGGCCAGTCGGTGCGCGAGCCATGCGATCGAGTTCGATTTGCCGGAGCCGGCCGAGTGCTGGATCAGATAGTTCCGGCCGGCGCCATGGGCCTTCGCATGAACGACCAGCTTCCGGACCGCGTCGAGCTGGTGGTAGCGCGGAAAGATCATCGTCTCCGTCCGCACGGTGCGCGCGCCCTTGTCGGTCTTGACCTGCTTTTCCGTCGCTTCGAGGTGCATGAAGCGCTGCAGGATTTCCAGGAGGCTGTCGGCTTGCAGCACCTCGTCCCAGAGGTAATGGGTCTTCCAGTTCCCCCCGACCGGCGGGTTGCCCGCTCCGTAGTTGTTGCCGCGGTTGAAGGGTAGGAAGTCGGTCTCCCTGCCCCTCAGCCGGGTCGTCATCCACACCTCGTCGGTGTCCACAGCGAAATGGACCAGCGCGCGCTTCTTGAAAGCGAAGAGAAGATCGCGCCCGTCGCGCTCGTCCTCGTACTGGCGCATCGCATGGGCGGCCCGCTGCCCGGTCAACGGGTTCTTGAGCTCGGCGGTAACGACGGGAATGCCGTTGACCGCAAGGGTCACGTCGATGATGCAGCGGCGGTTCTTGCCGTCCGCCTTCTTCAGGACCGAGGCAAACGCGACCTGGCGCGTGGTGGTCAGCCGGTTTTTGGCATAGTTCTCCGCCGCCTCGGGGTTCATTCTGGTGTTCGGCCTGAACCAGGCCATGCGAAAGGTCTTGCCGTAGCATTTGAACCCGTGGCGCAGGACGTGGAGCGTGCCCTTGACGTCCAGCTCCTTCGACAGACTGTCCAGCACGGTTGCGGCGGTCTTCGGCCCGAGAAGTGTCTCAAGCGCCTCCCACTTGGCCAGTTGGCTGTCCCTCAGGAAGCCGGAAACATCGTCGGGGAAGAGGGCAAGCGCTTCTTCATAGGCGCTTGGGCTCCGCGTCTCATATCCACCGAAGCTTGTCAGCCCGGCTTCAATCGCTGTCTCGAAAGCGCGTTCGGTATGGCCGGACATGGTTCAAATTTCCCGCACCGAGGTGTTCTGAAGGTCCCCCAGGGGCTGCCCATCCACCTCGCCAAAGTGATAGTAGCGAATGGATGGATCGGCAGTCAGTTGCCGGTTCCCGTCAATATACGGACCGGGATTCTCGTTCTCGGCGAAAACGAACTTGCGCACGCGGATCTTGCGCTTGTCACCGGTGTAGTGCTCGATGGTCCGCTTCAGCGTGTTCACCCAACATGTCCCGGCATTGAGCTGGGGCACGATTTTGTCAGCACTCAGGCTCTTCGACTTGAACTCGATGCAATCGGCGTGGAAGGCGCGACCGTTGACGTAGAAGATCACGAAATCGCAGCGCTTCGACCACGGCTTCGCGGTATCGTCGAGGAAATGGAAAAGCGGTGGCTTGCTCTTCTTCCTCTGCAATTCGACCTGATCATAATCGAGCTTGAAGGCGAGCCCTAGCCCCGGCAAAAGCAGGCGTATCTTGCGGGTCCTGGCCCGCGTGCCTGTCTCTGGGAAGTACTTCTCCCGGAGAACAACTTCACCGCCGGTGCCGTCGTGCATCACGTAGCGGTCGTTCACATAGGCCCTGAGATGCCCAAAATATGTCGATGCATCGAGGGTCATCGCAGCTCCGCGAGTTGCCCTGTGACGGCTGCCGTGATCAATGCCCAACGGTACTCATCCAGACGTTCGAGCGAACGCGCAATTAGCTCCCATTGGCTATCAATCTCAGCACACGAAACTTCGATGAAATCGACGATATCTTTCTGCTCACAATTGTCCGAAGGGTGCGGTATCCAAAGGTTCGCATACCTGTCAGCACTGATATTCTGGATTGTACTTTGAATGAATGTCGATCTCACCCACTCCCAGTAAAAAGTGGAATTTAGGAACCAGTAGAAGTATCGAGCATCGTACTTTTTCTT
The DNA here is from genome assembly GCA_965248835.1 of Alphaproteobacteria bacterium. Lineage (GTDB taxonomy): Bacteria > Pseudomonadota > Alphaproteobacteria > MPNO01 > MPNO01 > CAYFYS01. Next base: position 2,329,665 of record CBDFLJ010000002.1, on the reverse strand, counting down.
CATTCGTGCTCGAATCAAGTAGCCAGCGTAACAAGCCACGCCCCAAGAAACATTATAGATAAAACTCTTACCAACCGTCGCACCGCTTCGCGCCAAAAGAATGTCATTAGGCTGTAGCAGGAACCCTTGAGCAAACTCCGGCGGCAACGAGCGGAAGGTCTCATCGCGCAGTCTACCAAATTCATCGACATCGGTAATCCGGACAAAACGTGGCCATTCTGGTTCATCAAATTCCGCCGCGGCGTTGGCTCCATAGGAAAGCGGTTCCGAAGCGATGAACTTCAGACGAAGCACCTCCCAATGCGCGGGGATGTCGCCGAGCCAATCGATGCCGGAGGGTTTCATCGGGGTTTGCGCGTTGAGGCCGTTGGTGACGGCGCGGGTGATGAGGGCCTGGCGCTTCTCGGCCAGCCGGTCTAAGAGCGCACGCTTCTTCTCGATCAGTCCGTCGATCCGCGCCGTCTTCTCATCCAGAAACCGCGCAATCCGCCGCTGCGTGTCGAGCGGGGGAAGCGCGATGAAGGCGTTCTTCATCGGGTATTGGCCGAGCCCGAAGCGAGTGACGCCGTTCGCTGCGAGCTTGAATTGGTCGTTGAGCGGTTCGGCCCGGCAGAGCCATGCGATGAAGCCTCCGTCCAGCTCTGGGCCGGGCTCGAACACCGCAAGGTGGTAGCCGCACAGAACCTCCGGCATGTCCTCGGTGACCAAGGCGGGGATGCCGATATCATCCCACCCTTCGCTGTCCTTTGTGATAATGACTTGACCGCGTCTGAGCTGGAAACGCTCGATTTCCGCTTCGGTCGCCGATCCCTCCATGAAATGCAGATCCGGCGTGATGCGGTCGTTGTAATAGACGTCAGTGTAGTTGCAGAGCCGAACCGATTCCTCATCCTCGGAGATGGTCTTATCGACGTTGCTGTTTCGGACGTCGGCGAAGAACTTCAGCTTCTCCAGCTTCCAGCCCGGCGGAGGCTCTCGATAGGCTTCGCGGACCTTTTCTGGGACTTCGATCATGCCACCAGCCCCTTTAGCAGCCCGGCGATCTCCCCTTCGAGCTTGGCGATGTCCGCCTCGATTTGATCGAGCGGGCGCGGCGGCTTGTAGACGTAGAAATGCCGGTTGATCGGGATTTCGTAGCCGACCTTGGTCTTGTCGTACTCCACCCAGGCATCGGGCACATGGGGCAGCACCTCGCGCGCGATGTACGCGTCGATGCCGTCGCGGAAGGCTTCGACCAGCCGGTCGTTGGGCTTGTCCGGTCCGAAGTCCAGGGGCAGGGGCGGCGCCGTGCCGGGCGGCAAGGGAATGTTCTCGGTGTCCCGAAGCTCGCTGTCCGGCTCCGGCCGCCCCTTGCTGTCCCGGCAAATCTCGGCGTCCGCATCGCGTTCACCGAGGGCCGCGAAGATCGCCTTCCTGATCGGGTCGAGAATCTTGATGCCGGTGCGCTTCGCGGCCTCCACCACATCGGCCTCGAACGCCTCCCGGTCCATGTAGCGTCCCTTGCCTTCGAGCGTCGCGAGCGCGGCGCGGATGGCGTCCTGCCGCTTCCGCCCCTCCGCGATCTCGCGTTCGACCGCCGCCGCATCCTTCCGCTTCTTCGATGTCGCCAGATTCGCGAAGGTGGTCTGCTCGTCGAGCTTCGCGATGCGCTCGGGCGTCGCTTCGAAGTTCATCCGCAAGGGTCGTTCGACCGTCACCTTGAGAAAGCCGAACTCGCGGTTCTCGAATATGCGGGAGATGACGCGTGTCTCGGTCTCGCCGTCGATCTCCACCTCGGCCGTCTCGCCGTCCCGGTTGTTGCCATAGACGCGGGTAAGATGGCGTATTTGGTCCTCGGCGATCTCGTTGCGCTTGTTGTTGAGGCTCTTCTTCATCTTCTGGAAGAAGCGGGTGCCGTCGATAAGCTGCACCTTGCCGCGCCGCTCCGGTGGCTTGCGGTTGGTCACGAGCCAGACGTAGGTGAAGATGCCGGTGTTGTAGAAAAGCTGGTCGGGCAGCGCCACGATGGCGTCGAGCCAGTCGTTCTCGACGATCCAGCGGCGGATATTGGACGGCCCCGATCCGGCGTCTCCGGAAAAGAGCGGCGAGCCGTTGAAGACGATGGCGATCTTGGAACCGGGCTGGTCCTCGTCCCCTTCCTCATAGGGATGCATCTTGGAAATCATGTGCTGAAGGAAGAGGAACGAGCCGTCGTTGATGGCCGGGAGCCCAGCGCCGAACCGGGCCGATAGGCCCATGGTCTTGTGCTCGCGTTCGACCGTGTCCTTCTGGTCCTTCCATTCGACGCCGAAGGGTGGGTTCGCCATCAGGTAGTGGAAGCGTACTCCCTCGAAGCCGTCCCTGGTCTTGCCGTCTCCCAGGGTGTCGCCGAGGACGATGTTGGCCGTGTCCTCGTCCTTGATGAGCATGTCGGAGCAGCAGATTGCCCAGGCCTCGTCGTTGTATTCCTGGCCGAATAGGGCGAGATTTGCCCGCGCGTTCTGGGAGAGGATCAGCTTCTCCGACTCGGAAAGCATGCCGCCGGTTCCGCACGCCGGATCGTAGATCGTGCGGTAGATGCCGGGCTTATAGACATCCTGTTCGCCAGTATAGATGAGGTTCGCCATGAGGCGGATGACCTCGCGCGGCGTGAAGTGATCCCCGGCTTCTTCGTTGGCCTGTTCGTTGAAGCGCATCACCAGATGCTCGAACAGGTAGCCCATCTGGAGGTTGTCGATCCTGTCGGGGTGAAGATCGACATCGGTCATGGCCTTGACGATGGTGAAGAGACGATTGCTGGCGTCGAGCTTCTCGATCTGATCGCTAAACTTAAAGCGCTCGAAGATGCGCCGCGCGGTCGGGGAAAAGCCGTTGATGTACGACACGAGGTTCGGCGCGATGTTCTCGGCATCGCCGAGCAACCGGGCAAAGGTGTAGGGGCTCGTGTTGTAGAGCGGATGCTTCCGCCGGGGGTCAGAGGCCTTGCCGAGCAGGCTATCCATCGCCGCTTCGGGCATCTCCTGCGCCTCCAGCTGATCGCGCCGCCTCAGAACGGCATCCTTGGTCGGCTCCAGGACACAATCGAGCCGACGCAAGACGACCATGGGAAGCATGACCAAGCGATATTGAGGAGGCCGGTACGGCCCCCTGAGCCGGTTCGCGATTTCCCAGATTTTGGCTTTAAGCTCGTCGTGTGCCTGTATGTTCACGGCCAGTCTTCCGTTTCCTGGTCTCTGTCCAGCCATTGTTGCGTGGCAGGTTGGCTGTTCTCATCCACGGGTCAATGACCTCGCTCATCCCACGAAATCGTTGGCATTCGTCGTGGCGACGGCCTCCCCTCGGCGCGCATCATGCCGGCGGTCATGCAATCGAACTGGCTGCTCTGCGGCCGCGCGAATGCTTCGGTGGTTGCGGTCATGCGGCCGTCCAAGGATCGACGACATCGACACCGGCACTCTCGAAATCCCGCGCGTTCCGCGTCACCAGGACGGCGCCGCGCGCGCAGGATATGGCGGCAATCCGGCAATCGGCCTCGCCGATCGGCCGGCCGGCGCGGCGGCGGCCCGACGCGATTTCCGCATAGGCGCGGGCAGCGGCGCTGTCGAACGGCAGAATCCGGTCGCCGAAGCCCAGGTCGAGCCACCGGGTCATGGAGGCCTCCAGCATGTCCCGCCGTCTGCCGGCCGGGACGATCGCCACACCGGAGAGCAGTTCCGCTTCGCTGACCGCCGTCAGAAACAGATCCTCCGCATTGCGCTCCGCAATCCACGCCGCGACGGTCGGCGCCGGTGCCGGGCGCATGAGCTCGCAGGCCACATTCGTGTCCGGCACGAACATCCGATGCGGCTCAGGCGAAGTCCGGAGGTTCGCGCATCGGGCCGCGCGGCGGGAGCGCGAGTTCGACACCACCCAGCGGCGCGAAGCACTCGCGGGTGAACTTCGCCAGGTCCCGGGGGCCGGCCTTGCCGTCGCTCACGGCCGCGCGCAGGATGATACGCACCTCCTCTTCCATCGAGCGGCTGTGCTCGGCGGCGCGTATGCGCAGGCGCGTCCTCACGTCGTCATCGAGATTGCGGATCGTGATGCTCGCCATTGGCCGTAGCTCTACACGGTTCGGGCAGCGCCCAAACTATTGTTTGCTTGCAGTGCAAACAAGCGCACGTCGTCCGCTGCGGTCCTCTCCCGGCACGCAGGGCCGCAGCGGCGTCTCTGGCCTGCGTGCCGGAGGGCCGACACCTCCCGCCGGTCCCGATGCTGGCATGATTGCGCCGATTCAGGGATGCTGGGCGGATGATCGGAAAACGCCATCGCGCGGCGGGCGTGCTCGTTCTCGCCCTTGTCCTGCTGCTTGCGACGCCGCGCCCGGCGCCGGCCAACGGCTGGGAGCACGGCGCCGTGCCCTTCGAGGTGCTGATCGAGGCGCTGTCGTTCGACAGCCCGGCGGTCCGCGAACAGGCCGCCCATTCGCTCGGCTTCCGGGGGCAGGCGGAAGCCGTCGGGCCTCTGCTCGAGCGCCTGGCGCTGCCGGAGCCCGACGGCACGGTCAGACAGTCGATCTACACGGCGCTGGGTCAGCTCGGTGCGGCGGATTCCCTGGCCGCCCTTGCAAACTGCCTGACGGAAGAGAGTACCACGACGATCCGCGCCCGTTGCATCGGCGCCCTGGGCGGGCTCGGCTCGGCGCCGGCATTGGACGTCATCCTGGGCGCGCTCGCCCGCACGACGGACGCGCTGGTGCGCGATCATGGCGTCGATGCGCTGGGCGCCTTCGACCATGACCGGGCGGTCGCGGCCCTGACCGAGTTGTTGCGGGCGGGCGGCGGTGCGGCGCTGCGACATCGCATTCTTCTGGCGCTCGGCCGTACCGGATCGGAGAAAGCAGCGGCGCCGCTGCTGCGCGCGTTCGAGACCGCGAACGACGACGCGGAGCGCCTCGCCGCGCTCCATGGTCTCGCCGCGTTGCGCTCACCGACGGCGAGCGCGGTCCTGTCCGCCGCTCTGGAGCGGGCCGGCGACCCGCGGCTGCGGGCGGCGATTGCCGCCGCGCTGGGAGCAAGCCGGGACGGCGACGCCGCCGATACGCTGCTGGCTCTGCTGGACGATCCGGTTCCGGCCGTACGCTTCGTTGCGGTGGACGGCCTGCAGGCCCTCGGCATAAGGCGCGCCGCCCTGCCCCTGGCGGCGCTGGCCGGGCGCGAGGCGGCGACGCTCGCCGGTCGCCCTGCGGCGGACCTCGTCGCGGATCGTCGGCGAACCCTCGCTGCGCTCGGCCTGCAGGTCCGCGCCCTGCGTGCCGCCGTCGCCCTCGACCCGGAAAGCGCGGCGGAGGCTGTGCTGGACGCCGCCCGACCCCTCGCCGTTCCGCGCAACGCGACCGCCGGGTTGGAGATCGCGGCCGCGGTCTATCAACGCCGACGGATCGCCTTGTACGGGCTCGGCTACGCGCAAGGGGCGCATCGCGAGGCTGGCGCGGCTCTGCTGCGCGGGCCCGGCGGCATCGGCGATGCGGATGCGCGCCTGCGGGCGGTCGCCGTGCGTTCGCTCGGCGTGCTGGACGCGCCGGGCGCGGCGGACCGCATCAGGCCGCTGCTCGGCGGCGATCCATCGGTCGATGTCCGCATGACGGCGGCACGGGTTCTCGGGCTGCTGCACGATCACCGCAGCGCTGCGGCGTTGCTGGCGGCGTTGGACGATCCCCACGCCCTGGTGCGGAAGGAGGCCGCCTTGGCGCTCGGCTATCTGCGCGCGCCCGCAGCCCGCGCCGACCTCCGAACCCTCGCGCGGCAGGACCCCGCCGCCGCGGTGCGCGACGCCGCGGCCTACGCGCTGACGCTGCTCCCCGGCGAGAACTGAGCCCGCGGCGCTCAGCCCCGAGGCGCTCAACCGTTGCAGATCGCCATCACCCGCGATGGCCCGCCGGTGCCGCGCACGTGCTTCGGTGCGCCGATGACGATCGTGCAGTCCTTCGCCATCGCCACCTGCCCCAGATTGGTCGCGTTCTCAACGAACAGCACTCGGCGCTGCAACAGACGGACATGGGCGTGCCAGGAATTGGTCCACTTGTCGTCGTCGCCGATGGCGCTCTGGCCGCTGTCGATGCCGATATTGTCGGCGATGACGCCGGCGATGCGGACGCCCTTGGACTCCATGATCTCGATCAGGCGATCGACGGCCTCCTTGTTCATGCCCGGATGGTTCCAGCCGTTGATATAGGGGTCCTTGGCGAAGTCGGTGCCCTGGAAGTAGAAGCCCGACCAGCCGAGGTTGAGGACGAGAAAGACGCCATCGCCGATACGATCGGCCACGGCGTCGATGTCGCCGGCGGTCACCACGTTGGCCGAGCCGTTGGAGAAATCCGTCACCGCGCGGTCGGGGCTCGGCTTGCCGCCGTTCTTGTCGAGCTCGGCTTGAACCCGCCCGCTAATGTCGATCACCACGGCCGGCCCGACCAGGTCGGCGGCGGTCAGCTGATGGGCGTTCTTGCGATCGCCCGGTGCCGTCCCGGCCGCCTCCATGGAGCCGGCATTGTTGACGTAGTGACCCGGCGTGTCGAGATGGGTGCCGTGATGCTCCGACAGGACGATCCGGCCAAGATCGAAATGCCCCTGGTTGGTGGGGAACCGGCCCAGCGAAAAGACCGCCTGCTGACCGAAGCTGGGGATCGGCTTGCTGTCGAGCCACGGCTTGCTCAAATCCGGCTTCATCGGATCGCCTTCCATCGGCTGGAAGGTCGGGATCGGATGCGTGAGATCGATGATCATGCTGGCCGCCAGCGCGGGCGCCGCGGCCGCAACCGCCGCCGCCGCCAATGCCGTCGATAGGAATTTGCCCATCATACCCTCCCTGTCGTGTTTTCCCGGATACGCTCTGCCCGCCGTTCCGGAAGCCTATAACAACGCCCCGGCAGGCGGAAGCGCCTTGCCCGGGCTGCACGCCGTGCCGGTCGGAGACGGTGGACGGTGAAGCGGGTTTTCGCCGCCGTGAGGGGCGCGCCGACCCGTTGCCATCGCAGGGTCATCGCGCGGACGGGATGGGCGGCGGCCGAGCTGCCGCCATCGCCTACACACTGATCGAGACCGCCAGGCTCAACGACGTCGACCCCCAGGCCTGGCTCGCCGAGGTCCTCGAACGCATCCCCGATTACAAGATCAACCGCATCGACGAACTGCTGCCATGGAACACCGCGCCGGCGACAGAGCCCGAAGCTGACGCCTGATCACGCAAGGCCGGTCACGCCGGACGCTTACGTTTTTCCAACAGAAACATACTGATCAGCTGTAACATCAATCCGTTTTCCAGACTTCCGATATTCCAACCACCAATGAACGGCTCCATCGTCATCTCGACCACAACAAGGCTTCACCTCTGATGAATCCATCAAGTGGAACAAGTTTTCAGATGCGACATAACAATGACCAAACAAAGGGTTATTTTCATTCGCAGCACGGTATTCAGGCTTCAACAAATCAGGAGTAAGGGAGTCGTGTGTCTTCTCAATCCACCGAGTCATCAGTCCATCCGTTATCATCAACCATCATTACTGTTACATAATAATAGCTGGACAGATGTTTGTTGCGACCAGTAGAGGGGCGTTTAGAAAGGAACGGTTAGTTTTATCTTTTTAGTAAACCATAAATACGAATATGACGAAGGTAAAAACACTCATACAAGAATACGAGAAGGAGAAAGACCCTTATAGGAAACTCCTAGTGGATGGAATCTAACGCTTGATGCCCGCGTTTGACGGCGGAGATGATTTTGTCCGGGTCCGCGGTCCAGCGAAATGGCTTGGCCTCGCTGGCGTTATGCTCGGCGACGAAACGGTTGATGGCGGCTTGAAGGTCAACGACGGAGTGGAAGACGCCGCGTTTGAGCCGGCGCTTGGCGAGTTTTGCGAAGAAGCCTTCCACGGCGTTGAGCCAGGAACAGGAAGTCGGTGTGAAGTGAAAGGTCCAGCGCGGATGACGGTCGAGCCAGCGTCGGACCTTGGGGTGCTTGTGGACGGCGTAGTTGTCGAGAATGGCATGGATGACCGTGCCGGCGGGCGTTCCGGCCTCGACCGTGTTGAGGAAGCGGATGAATTCTTGATGGCGATGACGCTGCATGTTGCGGCCGATGACCGTGCCGTCGAGGACGTTCAGGGCGGCGAACAGCGTGGTCGTGCCATGCCGCTTGTAATCGTGGGTCATCGTTCCGGCGCGGCCCTTCTTTAGCGGCAGGCCGGGCTGCGTGCGATCGAGGGCCTGGATCTGGCTCTTTTCGTCGACACTGAGCACGATGGCATGGGCGGGCGGGTCGACATAGAGCCCGACAACGTCGCGCAGCTTGTCGGCGAAGTTGGCGTCTTTGGAGAGCTTGAACTGGCGCACCCGATGAGGCTGGAGCCCGTGGGCGCGCCAAATGCGTTGCACGGAAGAGACGGAAACGCCGAGCTTCCCGGCCATCATGGCGGCCGTCCAGTGGGTCGCCTCGGCGGGCGGATCGGTCAGGGTCAGATCGACGATGCGCAAGGCGACACCGGGTTCGAGCGGCGGAATGCGCGAAGGCCGGGTCTTGTCCCGCAGCAGGCCATCGACGCCCTCGGCCATGAACCGTTCCTGCCACCGCCAGACGCAAGGCTTCGACTTCCCGGTCCGGCGCATGATCTCGACCGTCCCCGCGCCGGCAGCCGTGGCCAAAATGATCCCGGCCCGCCAGACATGCTTCTGCGGGCTGTTCCTGTCCGCCACGACCGCTTCCAGACGAGCACGGTCGGCGACGCAAACCTCGAAGGTAATCCCTGTGCGCATGCCCGCAGACTCGCACATACGCTCGGACAAGGGAATCGTCTGTTAGATTTTATCCACTAGTGGTTGGTGCCATTCAAGATGAACTGGAGAAGACCAAGAAGGAGCTGATTAGCAAAATCAGATGACGGACTTGGTAAATCGTTAGGAAAAGATCAAAGCCTATGATCTCTCAAACGGATAATCGTCAGCACCTAAACCTTTAGGCTTACCTTTAGGACTCGTCATAGCCGTCAGTGTCTCGGATGGGACTACCCTGCCTGATCAACGAAGTTCGGCGACATCCGCTCAACGTCTGGAATTGTATGAACAGCCGACGCTGGAATGTCCGAACCTGACATTAGTTATTTCAGTTGTCGGCTTGTCATGTTTGGATCGAGGCGTTCATAGTTCGACGTGGGCAGGAGATAGCGGGGGGAGTTGCACCAAACGATCTCGGCGCTGCCTCGTACGCGAACGCGACGGCCAAGGGAGAATCAAATGCGGACGCTCATTCGTGGCGGTTGGGTGGTTGGGCATTCCGGTGCCACACATACGCTGATCCGTGACGGGGTGGTGGTCTACGAGGACGAAACGATCGTCCATGTCGGCGCGGACTACGACGGCCACGTCGACCGCGAGATCGATGCGACTTCCAAGCTGGTTTCACCCGGCTTCATCGACACGCACATCCATTCCGGCCACCGCGCCGCCCATCGGCTGATCACCGATGCCGGGCGGCCCGAGTATTTCGGCCAGCCCTTCTTCGAGACCCTGCCGGCCCGCCGCGGCCGCCCCCACGGTGGCGATGCCGGCGACTGGGTCAAGCGGGCGGACGAGGACGAGGTGGCCGGCCGGCGCCGTATCGATGCGGCGACGTATACGATCGCTGAGCTGCTGCGCAACGGCACGACGACCTTCATGGATTTCGGCGCACAGCTGCCGATGCAGGAGGCGCTGCTCGCCGAATCGGAGCGACTCGGCATCCGCGCCTATCTGGCGCCGGCCTACGCCTCCGCCGACTGGGTGGGCGAGAAAGACGGCCGTCTGGTGCGCGCCTGGGACGAGGAGAAGGGGCGACGCGGGTTGCAGGCAGCGATCGACTTCATCGGCGAGCACGCCGGCGCGGGCAACGGGCGCATCCGCGGGATTCTGATCCCGTTCACCACCGAATTGATGTCCCTGGAGCTGCTGCGCGAGACCCGCAAGGCGGCGGACTCGCTCGGCGTGCCGATTTCGATCCACGCGGCGTACAACGTGGTCGAGTTCTTCCAGATCGTGACCGAGCACGGTATGACACCGATCGAGCTGCTGGACTCGGTCGGGCTCTGCGCATCCGACGTGCTGATCGGGCACGGCAATTTCGTCGCCGAGAATCCGCGCATGAACTACCCGGCCGGGCGCGACCTCGAGCTGATGGCCAAGGGCGGCGCGACGGTGTCGCATTGCCCAATCAACCTCGCCCGGCGGGGCCGCTGCCTCGACAGCTGGGCAACTTACAAGAAGGCGGGCGTCAACCTCGCGCTCGGCAGCGACACCTTTCCGCGCGACATGATCATGAACATGCGGTGCGCTTCGTTGGTCGGCAAAATCATGAGCGGGAGCTTCCTCGAGGCAACGGCGGCCGAAGTGTTCGAGGCCGCCACTCTCAACGCCAGCCGCGTCCTCGGCCGCGACGATCTCGGCCGGCTCGCGCAGGGCGCCAAGGCCGATATTGCGATTATCGACATCTCCGGCCGCGGCACGTTGCGCTTCGGTCCGGTGCGCGACCCGATCAAGAGCTTGGTTGACGTCGGCGTTGGCGACGACGTCGATACCGTCATTGTCGACGGGATCACGCGTGTCGAGGGCGGCCGGGTCGATGGTGTCGACATGGCGGCAGTCCACCGGTTCGGCCAAGAGGATGCCGAGCGGCTGTGGGGCGGATGGCGGAACTGGGACGTTGCCGAACGGACCGCCGAGGAGGCGAGCCCGTGGTCGTTCCCGCTTGCCGGCTGATCGCGACGGGCGCCGGCTCAGATCAGCGCCTTGCTCGGGTTGCGCGCCGTGCCGATCGGAGACGGTGGACGGTGAAGCGGGCCTTCGCCGTCGTGAGGGGCGCGCCGACCCGTCGCCATCGCAGGGTCATCGCGCGGACGGGATGGGCGGCGGCCGACGCCGGGGGCGTCTGCGATCGTCTGGCCGGAATGGCCGGGCGCGGCGCGCCGTCGACGCCGATCAGAGGGCGGCGAGCGCCAGGTCGAGATCGGCAATCAGGTCGTCCGGGTGCTCGATGCCGACGGACAGGCGGACCAGGCCCGACGTGATGCCGATGGCGCGGCGGGTCTCCTCGGCGACGCCGGAATGGGTCGTCGATGCCGGATGGCAGGCGAGGCTCTCGGTGCCGCCGAGGCTCACGGCAAGCTTGATCACGCGGAGCTTGTTGAGCAGGTCGAACGCCGCGCGCTCGCCGCCGGTGACGATGAAGGAGAAGGTCGAGCCCGAGCCTTCGCATTGCCGTCGGTAGACCGCGTGCCGCGGGTCGGATTCGTCGATCAGGCCGAGATGGTTCACCGCCTCGACCTTGGGATGTTCGCGGAGAAACCGTGCCACGGCATCGGCGTTGCGGCTCGCTTTGTCCATCCTCAGCGAGAGGGTCTCGATCGAGCGGAGCAGCATCCAGCAGCTATGGGCATCGAGCTGCGTGCCGAGCGCGCCGCGCATGCGGCGCATGGCGTCGATCATCGGCCGGCAGCCGGCGGCGCCGCCGGCGATCAGATCGCTGTGACCGCCGACATACTTGGTGAGCGAGTAGATGACCACATCGGCGCCGTGGGCGAGCGGCTTCTGGTAGAGCGGCCCCAGCAGCGTGTTGTCGACCGCGAACACCGGCCGCTTGCCTTGTGCGGCCTCGATCCGCTTCACCGCCTCGGTGAACAGGCCGAGATCGACGAGGCTGTTGGTGGGGTTGGCCGGCGTTTCGGCGAAGACCAGCGAAACCGGACCCTTGGCCGCCGCGGCGTCGGCGGCGGCCATGACCGCGGCGCGGTCCATCGCGTCCGCACAGGAGACCGACACGATGCCGTATTCCGTCAGCGTGTTCAGGATCAGCGTTTCGGTGCCGCCATACAGCGGTGTCGAATGGAGGACGACATCGCCCGGCCGGAGGAACGCCCAGAACAACGTCGAGATCGCCGCCATGCCGCTGGCGAAGGCACAGGCGGCCTCGGCGCCCTCGTAGAGCGCGACGCGGTCCTCGAGCATCTCGAAGTTCGGGTTGTTGAAGCGGGAATAGACCAGGGAGGACTCGTCGCTGTGCCGGGGCTTGCTCCGCCCGGCGGTCAGGTCGAACAGCGCACGGCCTTCCTCGGCGCTCTGGAACACGAATGTCGAGGTGAGAAACACCGGCGCCTTGACCGCGCCCTCGGAAAGCTCCGGGGCGTAGCCGTAGCGCATCATCTGGGTCTCGGGATGCAGCGTGTGATTGCCGATGGTCCGGCTGCGGTAATCGGCTATGGGCTGGCGCGCGTCGGCCGGCCGGCCGTTGCCGTCGTCCGAAGACGACGGCGCGGCGCGCGAGGTCTTCTCGGCTGACATGGCCTCCTCCTTCGCACCGTCCGCGCTGTCCATCCAGCGTGCGAAACAGGGCCGGATCGGGATCGTCCGCGCGTGTGGCCCGCGTACCATGACCCGCCGTCTCCCGGCAAGCGCGACGCGCGGAGCTATGGCTGGATCCTGGTGACGGCGTGATGTGAAGGCGGCGGCCCCCGGCGATTGTCGAGGTCGCCGATATCCAAGAAGGAAGGATACGCCATGTATGAAGAAGGGGTTGTTTCGTTTTGCATCCAGACCGGGTTTCGATGATCCGATTGAAAGTTCCTTCGCCACGGTGCGGCTGAGAACCACCGGGATCAAGGGCTGCCTGTCGCGCAAAACGGCGCTCGCCATGGTCTTCAAGCTGCTGTCGAGCGCCCGCCGGAAATGGTGCAAGCTCGATGGCTCGAACCACCGCGCCAAGCTCATCCAGGGAGTGACGTTCAAGGACGGACTCAAGCAAATCCAACGCGCCGCCTGATCGGCCCATCACCAACTTTCGGCATAGTTCTGTGGCGATCACTGTTTTCTTGAAGTCCTCGTCGTCTCTGGACCAGGGGACCGTCGTACAGTGAGCGGTGTCGAAGTGGGTTCCTACCGTACCGATATCCGATACGTACCGACTTCCGATACGAGAACGTTGACCGGCGTAATGGTTGGCGTTACGATGAAGCGTGATCAAAAGCTTCGCCGACAAGCGTACCGCTGCCATATTCGCCGGGTACGCCGTGCGCGGCTTGGCGGCGCAGATCCAGCGGCGGGCTAGGGCCAAGCTCCTGATGATCGATGCGGCCGGGCGACTCGACGATCTTCGCGTGCCGCCAGGCAATCGGCTTGAAGCGCTGCGGGGCAACCGCCAAGGCCGGCATGGCATCCGCGTCAACGATCAATGGCGCATCTGTTTCACGTGGCGCGACGGCGAGGCCTGGGACGTCGAGATCGTCGACTATCATTGAGGAGCGTGACCATGACCATCAAGCGCGAGGACATCGACAGCCGCAACGTCGATTTCTCCGACGTCGTAACCGGACGGCGCCTGCCGCCGGTCCATCCGGGCGAGATCTTGCGCGACGCGTTCCTGGCCCCGCTGGAGATCAGCGTCTACGGCCTCGCCAAGGCGATCAAGGTGTCGCGGCCGCGGCTGAACGACGTCGTCCGCGGGCGCCGCGCCGTCACCACCGATACCGCGCTCAGGCTCGGGCGCTACTTCGGCACGACGCCGGATTTCTGGATCAACCTGCAGACCCGCTACGATCTCGACGTGGCCGAACGCACCGTGCGCCGCAGGATCGAGCGCGAGGTCGCGCCGCGCGCCGCGTGAGGCCGTGACGGCCTGGATGCGGAAAAGGGGGGCCGAGATCCAGGCGATCGGCCGCTCGCGGGGCGGGCGAAGGAGCGGCAGAAGATGTCGACCAGAGCGGCCGTCATGCGCGCCACCTCGATCCGCGAGGGCGCGTTCTCCAGCCGGCTCATGGTGGGCTGCGAGCACTGCGCGCGGCCGCTTTCCATTCATCGAGGTGATCTACGCCGACGGCGGCTACCAGGGACCGAAGATGGCGGCCGTGGTGGCGAAGACCGGCGCCTGGCGGCTGGAGATCGTCAAGCGCAACGACGTGCCGCGCTTCGAGGTGCTGCCGAAGCGCTGGATCGTCGAGCGCAGCTTCGCCTGGATCGTCCGCTGCCGCCGGCTGGCGCGCGACTTCGAACGCCACGTCCGGTCTGTCGTCGCCTTCATCCACCTCGCCATGATCCGCATCATGCTGCGACGCTTGACCCGGCCAAGCCCTTGCTCGTGAATCTCAACTTCCCGGAACCGCTCTTAGGGGAGAGCTAGGCTAGGAGGTTTGAAGGGGCCCCTTGCCCAAATCGGAAAAATATACGATAAACACGCTGGTCATCCCGCACGGTACGGCCGTGCGGACCCCACGGGTTCCGGCTCGTGGGGTTTCTCTTTTTTGGAAGTAGTGCTGTGGAGCGCGTAGCTGCCTTCATCGATGGCTTCAACCTGTATCACGCCATTCTCAATCTCAGAGCACCACATCTGAAATGGCTTGATCTGTGGGCTCTATCCGATGCGTTCGTGCTCCGGCGCACGCAGTTGCTTACCGATGTCTACTATTTTTCTGCCTACGCCACCTGGCTGCCCGGCGCCTATAGGAGACACCGGACGTATGTGCGCGCACTGCAAGCAGCGGGTGTCACCGTCATTCTCGGGAAATTCAAGGAGAAGGACCGCAAGTGCCTCAAGTGCGGTCATCAATGGAAAGCGCACGAGGAAAAGGAGACTGACGTCAACATAGCGGTCGCGATGCTCTCGCGAGCTATCAAGGCCGAATACGATCGCGCCCTGCTGATCTCTCAGGATTCCGATTTGGCGCCGGCGATACGAGTCCTGGAGAGCCAGTTGTCCAAACCAGTAAGAGTCATCACTCCCCCCAGGCGGCAGCACAGCGCTGAACTGACAGACGCCGCATCCGAGAAGGCCAAGGTCAAGATTGGCCATCTAGTGAAGTGCCAGCTCGCCGACATCGTGCACGATGCGGGAGGAAACGTGGTTGCTCGACGCCCGGTCGAATACCAAAAGGCCAACTCTCGGTCAGTATCCTGATCCGCGCGTCCACGCCGCGTCAAGAGAGACCACATTGAGCTTCGCTACCCCAACACACCCCCACAAGGGCTCCTTCGGCGTTCCTGCGTCGTGCACGTCGGATCTAGGGGCGATTATCGCTCAAACCCCGACTCTATGGGCTGGGCCGCCAGCCGGTGCGAAGCTCGCGGTAGATCAGCGGGATGGGTCCGGACGGATCGAGCCGCCCGGTTTCCCATTTGCGCACCGTGTCGGCCCCGTTCTTCGGGGCCAAACACAGCGGTTCCGCTATGCCGCGTAGCGTAGGGCCGAGCGTTTCGCAGGCGTTTCGGAGTTTGTCCGGGCTCGCGCCGAGGCTTCAGCAGCCCGCAATATAGCTGCTTGGGCGTCCTCGAGCCGTTCCCAGTAGTTCCCGGTCGCGTAGTCGAGATTGGCTTGCTGGGTCCGGTCCGCCTCCCAGCCGTACCGATTGTGTCGCTGCCGCAGCATACCAATAATGAGGCCGCCCCAGGTCACTCCGATCGAACGCGCGGGTCGCCAGCACGAGTCAAAAAAAGCTCGCCGGTAGGCCGGCGTAAACCGGATGGCTCTCGTCTCCACTTCGAATCCTCCCATCAAATCAACCATAACGCGAACGCTAAGAAGAATAACCCATCAGATCGAGGGTGTTGAAGGGGGGGCAATGCCCGGGTCGCGCTCACGCGGCCGGTTGTGTTCCCCGGCGTGGTGTGAGCCCTAAATTCACGATTTTCGGTACTGGGATGGTGCTGTAGGGTCGTAGTGTCTCCCTGTATCACTGTGGTACTACAATGGCTTAGGGTCCCTGTCAATAGAGGACAGGGGCCGATTTGAATAACACAGATGTGGATCCTGTGTCGCTAAGGAATTGCATTCGGGGAAGTGGGATATGGAATTCTCCCTGGAACATCCGTATGATCCTGATGGAGGAACAGGTTGGCCCTGTGAGCAACACAGAACCGGCACAATACGTTCGTCTCTGTGAGGATTATCATAGGAATATCGATGGATATATCTCCGAACTCGGGATCCGGTGTGTCGCAACTGCTGCAATCCGTTTCGGGCGGATGGCGACGATGAAGGAGGATGCCAGCGGGCGCCGCCAGCGCGCGGTGATGGCGACCGATGCGGAGTGGGAACGGATCGGCCGGGCGGCAACGGCGAGCGGCATGGATCTGTCGCGCTTCGTGATCCATCGTGCGCTGGATCGGGACCCTCTGCCGCCGGAGGTTCTGCGCCGGGCGGTGCGCGAGCTGCTGGTGCTGTCCAGGCTGGAGGAGAGGCGGCTGCGCGAGGCCGGCGCCGGAGAGGCGTGGGAGAACGCCTGCGACGCGGTGGACGAATGGATCGACCGGGAGGGCATGCTGGACCGGCTGACCGATCCCGGCGCGGCGAACCGCTGGAAGGCGGCGGGGCCGGATGGGGAAGCCGGGCCGTGACGGAGGAGGCGGGACGGCCCGGCAGGCGGCAGCGGAGCCTGCACTGCAACCCGGCGGAGCAAGCGATGATCCGGGGGCGTGCGGCGGCGGCGGGGAAGACCGTGTCGCGCCATGTGCTGGCGCTTGCGCTCGCCGACGATCCGGACCGTCATCCCCTGGTGCTGAGGGAACAGGAACAGGCGGCGTTGCGGGACGGGGTCCGCGAGGTGCAGGCATTCGTGCAGGCTCTCCGGCGCGAGCTTCCGGGCGGCAGCGGGCTGAGCCTGCTGAGCGCGATCTCGGTCCTTGCACGGGAGCGGGCGGCATGAGACGAGCGCGGCGCGGCCGGAAGGCGAGCAAGCACATCTCGATCTCGGCGACGGACGCGGAATGGGAGACCGTTCGCCGCAACGCGGACCGGCGCGGTCTGTCGATCGCGCGCTACCTGGTGGGGCTGGTGGAACAAGACGGTCCGGAAGAGGACGCGGGTCCAGCGCTGGCGCTCGCTGCGGACGAGCAGCGGGAGCTGCTGGAGGCGGTTCGGGAGGTTCGCGCGCTGATGCTGGAGGGGGAAGAAGCGGTTCCCCTGGTACGCGACATGCAGGAGCGGATCGCGGTGCAGTTCGCCGCCTGGGCGTCTGCGATGGCCGGGTCGGGCCGCTCGGAAGAGCTGCGTGCGGCGCTCGCCTCGGTGCTGGGCGAGGACCGGGCCCGCATCGCCGCGGCCTCGGTCGTGCCCTCGGCCGCGAAGCGGGCGGACGTTCCGCAGGCCGGCGAGGGGAAGATGGACACCCGCCAGGACCGGCTGTTGTAAGGCGGGCGCCATCTCCGCCGCCGACCTCCATGAATTGCACGAGGTCGTCCACACGAGGGGAGGGGTAGCGTGACTGCGGAGCGCGACGGCAAGAGTAGACACACAGCCCAGCCGGACCTCCTGGCGAGCCTGCCGGAGGAGCGGCCGGCGCCCGGTATCGATCCGGCCGCGTTCGAGGAACTGCGGACCGCGGTGCAGGACATCGGGGAGCGATTGGCCGGGCTGAGGGAAGCGGCGTCCGGCGAACGGCAGGCGCTTGAGGCCTGGGGCGACCAACTCGTGACCCGGGTCGTCGAGGCTGGGCGGACAGCGGACGCGCCGGCGGACGACGCGGCGGCCGCTGTAGCATTCCATACCGGAAGGATCGAGGAAGCGGCGGCGAAGGCGGCGGCGGCGGCAGAGCGCATCGATGGGGGGCTGGAAAGCACCGCGGACCGGTTCGCGGCCGAGGTCAAGGGGATGGAGGAACGGCTTGCGGAAGACCGTTCGACGATCCGCGCGACCGCGGCGGGGATCGAGAGCGCCGTAACCAGGATCGAGACGGGACTCGGGACGATGCGCGACGACACCAGCCGGGAGTCCGGTCGGGCCGATCGGTATCTCGAAGACATCCGGACACGCATGGCCGGGCTGCGGTTCGGCTGGCGGGCGGTTCTTGCGCCCTGGATCGTCTTCGTATTCATCCTGGGCATGGCGTTCGAGAGCCGTACACTTCTCCTCTACCGATGGCTGTGGGCCAGTTGAGCCGGCGGCGTTCCCCGTCTCGGCCTCTGCGGCGCACCGGCGCGGCCGTCGGCGAGGCCTGACCCGATGGTCGCGACGGTCGTGGAGCTTCGTTCGTCCGCCGTGGCGGTGTTCTATTACGAGCGCGACGGCTACTACGCCAGGAACGACCCTGAGCACCGCCAGGCGAGCTTCTGGCACGGTGATGCGGCGAAGGCGCTGGGGCTCAGGGCCCATGTGCATCCATCGCGCTTCGCATCGGTGCTGTCGGGCTACGTGCCCGGGACGGATCTCCGTCTCGGTCGGATGCGCGAGGGGCAGCACGACCACCGGCCCGGCTGGGACATCACCTTCTCGGCACCGAAGTCGGTGTCGCTGGAGGCGCTGGTGATGGGCGACCGCCGCGTGATCCGGGCTCATGACGAGGCGGTGCGCGCGACGCTCGACTGGGTGGAGGCGGAGCTTGTGGAGACCCGGGGCTGGGACCCGGCGACCCGCCGCCGTCCCCGGGTGAAGGCGAAGGGCATGGTGGTGGCGGGGTTCCGACATCTCGCGAGCCGCGACCAGGACCCGCAGCTGCACACCCATTGCGTGCTGGCCAACATGACGCGCACTGCCTCGGGGGGATGGCGGAGCGTGGAGCCGACGAAGATCCGTCGCAGCGAGAAGCTGATCGGCGCGTATTACCGGAACGAGCTCGCGCGGCGTCTTCAGGCGCTCGGCATGGCTGTCTCGCCGACCCTTGTGGGCAGGGTCCCGGGGTTCGAGCTTGCGGGCTACGAGCGCTCCTTCCTGGACGCGTTCTCGGGCCGGCGCCGCGAGATCCTCGCGCATCTGGAGCGTCTGGGGCTGCCCTACACGGCGGCGCATGCGCAGATGGCGGCGCTGCACACGCGCCGGCGCAAGGAGGACAGGACTCTCGCGGACCTCGTGCCGGAATGGCGCGCGCGGGCACGGGCGCTCGGGCCGGTCCGGGAGAGAATGGTTCTCACGCCGTCCCGGCCCCTCGACCCGCTGACCGGCGAGCGGGTGAGATCGCCGCGCGTGCCCGCGCCGGACATGCCGCCCAACGAGGTCCGCGGTCTCAAGCGCGCGCCGGCGCTGCCGAGGCTGCCCCGCGATGGCGTTGCCGAATGGGCGGGAACGCCCCCCACGCGCTCTCGCTCTCGGGCGCCGGCGGCGTTGTCGCCGGAGCCGGAGCTGGGCGTTCTTGAGGCGGTGGCGCGGGCGGTGGCGCATGTTGCGGAGAGGCGCACGGCGATCCCGGAGGCCGAGATCCGGGCGGTGGCGCTGGGCCATGCACCGGGGCGCTACACGCTGGCCGAGGTCGACGCGGCGATCGCACGGCTTGTGCGCGGCGGCGAGCTCATCGAGGCGGAACGCCGGGGGATGGACCGGGCCTTCGTCACCGACCGGGCGGTGCGCGCGGAGCGCAGCGTGCTGGCGTCGATGCGAGCGGGGCGCGGCAAGGGATTGGCGCTGGCCGGCGCAGATGCCGTCGAGGTGCGGCTCGGGGCGTCGCGTCTCACCCGGGGCCAGAGGGGGGCGGTCCGCACGGTGCTGCTGTCGGACGACCTCGTGATCGGCGTGCAGGGCCATGCCGGCAGCGGCAAGACGACCATGCTGCGCGAGGTGAAGGAACTTCTCGGGGAGCAGAGGATACAGGCTCGGTCCGAACGTTCCGCGCACGCCCGACCTCCGCGGCCCGCTCGAGGAATGCGCCGACCCGGTCCCGGTCCCGCGCCCAGCGTGCGTCCCTGGCAAGAATGTCCTGGACCGTGTTGCGCGGACCCTCCGGCAGATGGGTCCTGGCATCGAGCGCGCGCGCCCGGTCCATCAGCCCGGAATAGCCGCTCGCGTCGAAGGCGATCCCACCCGTCTCCTCCGCCGACCGTTGCACGACCGCAGACAGCAGGATCATCTCCCTCGCCTCGACCGCAAGCAGCGCCCGGTCGAGGCGGCTTGTTCCCTCCGCCAGCGCCTCGCGTTCGCCCGGCATGGCGTCCAGATGACGCGCGTGAGGGCCGTCCTTCACCAGCATCGCGCGGGCCTCGGCAAGCAGGGGCTCCGCCCGCTGCCGCCAGTGCCTCAGGGAGTCGAGCCTCGCGGGAGGTTCGGGGTAGTCTGCCGTCAGTGCGTCCACCCGCGCGGGCCAGTCCCGGATCTGCTGGCAGATCGGTTCGCACCTGGCATGATATTCGAGCCACGTAGCGACAAGCTCCTGCGTGCGCGCCGGCAGCTCCGCCTGCCCGGAGAGCGCCTCCGCCCGCGCGATCGTCTCGCCGTTGCGGCACGAGGTCCGCGAGAGTCCTGTCCTCCTTGCGCCGGCGCGTGTGCAGCGCCGCCATCTGCGCATGCGCCGCCGTGTAGGGCAGCCCCAGACGCTCCAGATGCGCGAGGATCTCGCGGCGCCGGCCCGAGAACGCGTCCAGGAAGGAGCGCTCGTAGCCCGCAAGCTCGAACCCCGGGACCCTGCCCACAAGGGTCGGCGAGACAGCCATGCCGAGCGCCTGAAGACGCCGCGCGAGCTCGTTCCGGTAATACGCGCCGATCAGCTTCTCGCGGCGACGGATCTTCGTCGGCTCCACGCTCCGCCATCCCCCCGAGGCAGTGCGCGTCATGTTGGCCAGCACGCAATGGGTGTGCAGCTGCGGGTCCTGGTCGCGGCTCGCGAGATGTCGGAACCCCGCCACCACCATGCCCTTCGCCTTCACCCGGGGACGGCGGCGGGTCGCCGGGTCCCAGCCCCGGGTCTCCAGAAGCTCCGCCTCCACCCAGTCGAGCGTCGCGCGCACCGCCTCGTCATGAGCCCGGATCACGCGCCGGTCGCCCATCACCAGCGCCTCCAGCGACACCGACTTCGGTGCCGAGAAGGTGATGTCCCAGCCGGGCCGGTGGTCGTGCTGCCCCTCGCGCATCCGACCGAGACGGAGATCCGTCCCGGGCACGTAGCCCGACAGCACCGATGCGAAGCGCGATGGACGCACATGGGCCCTGAGCCCCAGCGCCTTCGCCGCATCACCGTGCCAGAAGCTCGCCTGGCGGTGCTCAGGGTCGTTCCTGGCGTAGTAGCCGTCGCGCTCGTAATAGAACACCGCCACGGCGGACGAACGAAGCTCCACGACCGTCGCGACCATCGGGTCAGGCCTCGCCGACGGCCGCGCCGGTGCGCCGCAGAGGCCGAGACGGGGAACGCCGCCGGCTCAACTGGCCCACAGCCATCGGTAGAGGAGAAGTGTACGGCTCTCGAACGCCATGCCCAGGATGAATACGAAGACGATCCAGGGCGCAAGAAACGCCCGCCAGCCGAACCGCAGCCCGGCCATGCGTGTCCGGATATCTTCGAGATTCCGATCGGCCCGACCGGACGCCCGGCTGGTGTCGTCGCGCATCTTCCCGAGTCCCGTCTCGATCCTGGTTACGGCGCTCTCGATCCCCGCCGCGGTCGCGCGGATCGTCGAACGGTCTGCCGCAAGCCGTTCCTCCATCCCCTTGACCGCGGCCGCGAACCGGTCCGCGGTGCTTTCCAGCCCCCCATCGATGCGCTCTGCCGCCGCCGCCTTCGCCGCCGCTTCCTCGATCCTTCCGGTATGGAATGCTACAGCGGCCGCCGCGTCGGCCGCCGGCGCGTCCGCTGTCCGCCCAGCCTCGACGACCCGGGTCACGAGTTGGTCGCCCCAGGCCTCAAGCGCCTCCGGCCTCACCCGCGCCTGCCGTTCGGCGGACGCCGCTTCCCTCAGCCCGGCCAATTGCTCCCCGATGTCCTGCACCGCGGTCCGCAGTTCCTCGAACGCGGCCGGATCGATACCGGGCGCCGGCCGCTCCTCCGGCAGGCTCGCCAGGAGGTCCGGCTGCGCTGTCCGTCTACTCTTGCCGTCGCGCTCCGCAGTCACGCTACCCCTCCCCTCGTGTGGACGACCTCTTGCAATTCATGGAGGTCGGCGGCAGAGATGGCGCCCGCCTCACAACAGCCGTTCCTGGCGGGTGTCCATCTTCCCTTCGCCGGCCTGCGGAACGTCCGCCCGCTTCGCGGCCGAGGGCACGACCGAGGCCGCGGCGATGCGGGCCCGGTCCTCGCCCAGCACCGAGGCGAGCGCCGCACGCAGCTCTTCCGAGCGGCCCGACCCGGCCATCGCAGACGCCCAGGCGGCGAACCGCACCGCGATCCGCTCCTGCATGTCGCGCACCAGGGGAACCGCTTCTTCCCCCTCCAGCATCAGCGCGCGAACCTCCCGAACCGCCTCCAGCAGCTCCCGCTGCTCGTCCGCAGCGAGCGCCAGCGCTGGACCCGCGTCCTCTTCCGGACCGTCTCGTTCCACCAGTCCCACCAGGTAGCGCGCGATCGACAGACCGCGCCGGTCCGCGTTGCGGCGAACGGTCTCCCATTCCGCGTCCGTCGCCGAGATCGAGATGTGCTTGCTCGCCTTCCGGCCGCGCCGCGCTCGTCTCATGCCGCCCGCTCCCGTGCAAGGACCGAGATCGCGCTCAGCAGGCTCAGCCCGCTGCCGCCCGGAAGCTCGCGCCGGAGAGCCTGCACGAATGCCTGCACCTCGCGGACCCCGTCCCGCAACGCCGCCTGTTCCTGTTCCCTCAGCACCAGGGGATGACGGTCCGGATCGTCGGCGAGCGCAAGCGCCAGCACATGGCGCGACACGGTCTTCCCCGCCGCCGCCGCACGCCCCCGGATCATCGCTTGCTCCGCCGGGTTGCAGTGCAGGCTCCGCTGCCGCCTGCCGGGCCGTCCCGCCTCCTCCGTCACGGCCCGGCTTCCCCATCCGGCCCCGCCGCCTTCCAGCGGTTCGCCGCGCCGGGATCGGTCAGCCGGTCCAGCATGCCCTCCCGGTCGATCCATTCGTCCACCGCGTCGCAGGCGTCCTCCCAGGCCTCTCCGGCGCCGGCCTCGCGCAGCCGCCTCTCCTCCAGCCTGGACAGCACCAGCATCTCGCGCACCGCCCGGCGCAGAACCTCCGGCGGCAGAGGGTCCCGATCCAGCGCACGATGGATCACGAAGCGCGACAGATCCATGCCGCTCGCCGCGGCCGCCCGGCCGATCCGTTCCCACTCCGCATCGGTCGCCATCACCGCGCGCTGGCGGCGCCCGCTGGCATCCTCCTTCATCGTCGCCATCCGCCCGAAACGGTTTGCAGGGGCTGCGACACACTGGATCCCGATCTCGGAAGCATGGCCATCCATATTCCTATGATAATCCTCACAGAAACGAACCTATTGTGCCGGTTCTGTGTTGCTCACAGGGCCCACCTGTTCGCCCATCAGGATCATACGGATGTTCCAAGGCGAATTCCATTCCCCACTTCCCTGAATGCAACTATGCAGCGACATAGGATCCACATCTGTGTTATTCAAATCGGTCCCATCCTCTATTGACAGGGACCCTAAGCCATTGTAGTACCACGGTGATACAGGGAGACACTACGATCCTACGATACCGTCACAGTACCGAAAATCATGAATTAAGGGCTCACACCACGCTGTGGGACACGGCCTCATATCGACGCGATCGGACCCTTCTTCCCGCCCCTCCAGTATCAATTTTGTTGCAGCGGCGACGCCAGCGCGAACGGTATCGGTAAGTCTCTTCCCGGGGGGCAGGTCGACGGGACGCCCGCCGGCGCATAAACAGGCGCGCACGGTGGTCGAAGCGCGCGGATCGACACGCTGGTCGCTCCCGACAAGCGCATAGAAACGGTTGAGCGCGGCGTTCGCCGCCGAGAGATCATGGTCTACGACCAGGAGGGCGTGAGCCAGGGCATAGCCCCCGATGACGCCGGTCCCGGCCGGTCCTCCCCGCCACCGCTGCGCGGTGCCGGCCAGCTTGCGGCCCCGATGGATGAGGTTGAAGCGGCCATCGCAGAAAGCGCCAGGCACCGCGCCGAGGTCGGTTTCGATACCCAGGCCGCCCAGGGCAATTCGGAGCGGCTTGCACAGCGCCCGGTAAAGCGCCTCGATCGAGAACGCCGGGGCGTCGCTTCGGGGGAGCACAAGCGAAAGGTGGAGTATTCCTTCGCCATGCGGCACCGCACCGCCGCCGCTGTCGCGCACCAGCACTGGCCAGCCCTCCTGCGCGAGCCTCAGCGAGGCCGCCTCGAACCGTTGCAGGCGGCTCTCCCGCCGGCTTACCACCAGGGCGCGCTGGTTCTGCCAAAGGCGGAAGGTAGGCAGTGAGTCGGCTCGTGCCACTGCCTCGCCAAGCGCCGCGTCGCGCCCTAGCCGGGCCTCGGGATCGCCGCCGGCGCGGTCGTCCCAGAAATGCCAGCGGGGGAAAGCGGAGAAGACCCTGTCTCCGTCCGCCGCAACCGGTCGGGCCGACAACCTCGTGGCCGCGCCGTCCATGTCAGCCGATCTGGGCGATGACCGTTCCCGGCGTAACCACCGTCTCCGGTGGGGCGAGGATGGACAGCACGCCGGCTGCCGGCGAAACGATTTCAAGCTGCGTCTTCTCGACCATGATCTCGACCAGCGGCACCCCCGCCTTGACCGTCGCGCGATCCCGGTAGTACCAGTTGACGATCACCGCCTCGGGCGTCTTGGTGGCGTCCCACATGTCCTCGGGGACGCGCACCTCCGTCATCGCCGGCCCGCCCTAAATGAGGGTCGCTTGGACTGCGGCAGCGATCTTGTCGGCGTTGGGCAGCGCGAACTGCTCCATCGGGCGGCTGTATGGCACTTGGATATCCGGATACGCCACCCGCTTTGGCGTCGATTTCAACATGCCGATGTCCCGCTCGACGACCGAGGCGATGACCTCGGCGGTGACGCCATAGCTCGTGTAGTCCTCGTCTGCGACGACCAGGCGGCCGGTCTTCTTGACCGAGTTGCAAACCGCGTCGCGATCGAGCGGGACCAGGGTGCGCAGGTCGATGACCTCGGCGTCGACGCCGTTTGCCTCGAGCGCCTGCGCTGCTTCCAAGGCGCGATGCACCATCAAGCCGATGGCGACGATGGTCACATCCTTACCCTCGCGCCGTATCGCCGCTTCGCCGAACGGAAGCTCGTAGGGCTCCTCGGGCACCTCGGTCGCTGCGCCCGCGACCGACGCCATCCAACCGAGCCCCTGCATGCCCTTGTGGAACATGTAAAAAACCGGGTTGTCGTCGCGGATCGCGGCGGTCATCAGCCCCTTGGCGTCATATGCGGTGGACGGGACGACGACCTTGAGTCCGGGCATGTGGGCGAAGGTGGCATAGAGCGTCTGCGAGTGCTGGCCGGCGTCGGAATAGCCACCGCCGACGGCTGTGGTGATGACCAACGGCATGCGAAACCCGCCGCCCGAGAAATAGATGTTCTTGGCCGCCATGTTGTAAATCGGGTCCATGCAGACTCCGAAGAAATCGACAAACATCAGCTCTGCGATCGGCCGCATGCCGGACATGGCGGCGCCCACCGCCGCGCCCAGGAACCCGGTCTCGGAGATCGGCGTATCGATAACGCGCTGAGCCCCGAACTCGTCGTAGAGCCCGGCCGTCGAGCCAAAGATGCCGCCATAGACACCGACGTCCTCCCCCATCACGAAGACATTGGGATCGGTGCGCATTTCCTGCGCGATGGCTTCAGACATGGCTCGTGAAATGGTGAGCGTACGCTCTGAACTGGACATGATCGATTTCCTCCCTCTATCCCCGTCCTGCCCCCGTGGCGGCCGACGGGCCGCGATTTCCGCGGCACGCCTGTCGGGGTAATTTGTGCCGTGTCTGTTCGTTTGGCCCGATATTCCTGTCGTCAGCGCTCTGTGATCGCGCGCGGGACGCCAGGCCGACTAAACGAACACTTTCTCGAGCGCTTCCTCGGGTTCCGGGTAAGGACTGTTGCGGGCAAATTCGATTGCCGCGTCGACCTCCTTGTGCGCCTTGTCCGCGAGACCGTCGGCTTCCTGCTCGCCGACTCCGCCGTCGCCCGTGATGTAGGCGCGGAAAATGTCGATCGGATCCTTGCCCTTGAGTTCTTCGACTTCGCCTGCCGGGCGGTAGGCCTCGGCGTCGCCCTGGAAATGGCCGTAATAGCGATAGGTCTCGATCTCAATCAACATCGGTCCTTCGCCGGCCCGAGCCCGCGCGATTCCCTCCCCGGCCGCCCGAAACACCGCCATGGTGTCGTTGTTCTCGATATACTCGCCGGGGATGCCGTAGGCGGCGGCCCTGTCGCTGTTGCGCTTGACCGCAGTAGATGCGTCCTTGGTCACCGAGATGGCGTAGCCGTTGTCCTCGACCACAAAAAGCACGGGCAGCTTCCAAACAGCGGCGAGATTGACGGCCTCGTGAAACGCTCCCTGGTTCGTCACCCCTTCGCCCATATAGGATATTGCGACGCCGTCGGTGCCCTGCATCTTTCTTGCCATGGCGGCGCCGGCAGCGACGCCGGCGCTTTCACCGATGATGCCGCTGCAACCGAAATTGACCGCCGGATCGAACAAATGCATGTGGCCGCCGCGGCCGCCGGATAAGCCGTCCTTTTTGCCGAAAATCTCCGCGGTCATGCGGTTGAGGTCGACGCCCTTGGCGATGGCGACATGGTGCGGTCGATGGGTGGCGGTGACCGAATCGTCCGGCCGCAGATGTACGCACACACCCACGGCGCAGGGCTCCTGGCCCGCCGCCAGATGCATCTCGCCAGGCACGGTGCCGGCGCCGATGTCAAACGCGGGAGTCTTCCCCTCCATATAGATCGCCGCCATGGTATCCTCGTAGTAGCGTGCCTTGACCATGTTCTCATACATCCGGCGGAGCTGGTCCTTGGTCGCCACGATATTGGATTTCTTCATGAGTTCCTCCTTAGCCTGGGGACCGACCGGGCGAAACGTCCCGTCGCGATTACCCCCGTGTGTATTCTTGGCCTGTATTTTCTTGGCCTACATGTCGCCACAATGCCGCAGCCTAAGTCAGGTCGTGCCCGCGGGCAACGAAAAGCGGCGGAGGCGATGTCAGGCATGCAACGCTATTTCCGCATGCGAGCGCGCTTCCCGGATCAGCAGCTGGAAGAGAGCGCAACCCGGTTGCCCACATCGCCGCCACTCGCATCGCCAAGCCACTCGTTGAGCTTCGACCAGCGCCGCCTGCCCGAGACGTTGCGCACGGCGATGGCCACCGCCTTCTTTTGTCCGACCAGCACGACCAGCCGCTTGTCGCGCGTCACGCCGGTGTAGAGCAGGTTCCGCTGAAGCATCGCGTAGTGTTGCGTCAGGATCGGGATGACGACGGCGGGATACTCCGAGCCCTGCCTCTTGTGAATGGTCGCAGCGTATGCCGGAACCAGGGTGTCGATCTCGCCGAAACCATAGGCGACGGCGCGCCCGTCGAAACGCGCGGTCAGTTCGCCTTCATCGGGATCGACATCGTCGATAGTGCCGATGTCGCCGGTGTAGACCTCCTTGTCGTAATCGTTTTCGATCTGCATCACTTTGTCGCCGAGCGCGAAGATCCAGCCGAAGCGTTCGACCTTGCGTTCGCCGGCGGGATTGAGGGCGGCCTGAAGCTCGATGTTGAGCGAGCGGGCGCCGGCGGCGCCGCGGTTCATCGGGCACAATACCTGGATGTCGCGCACCGGATCGAGCCCGAACCGCTTCGGGATGTGCGTCTTCACCGACTCGATGATCATAGGAACCGCGGTTTCCGGATCGTCCGCCTGCACGAAGTAGAAGTCGCTGTCACCCTCGGGCCTGGCAAGATTGGGAATGGCGCCCCGGCTTGATCCCGTGCGCGCTGGTGACGATCCGGCTTCGCGCCGCCTGACGGAATACCTCGGTCAACCGCACGACGGGGATCGCGCCGGAGGCCATGATGTCGGCCAGCACCTGGCTGGGGCCGACCGAGGGCAACCGGTCGATGTCGCCGACGATCAGCGGAGCGGCTTCGTCGGGGAGGGCACCCAGGTGGAGACCTCTAACAACCGGGGGATTTGACGAAGATTTCGGTGTGCTGTCCGACTTTCGCTGAGATCGGCGGTGTTGACGTCCGCAATCATCCGCCGTTTCGTTCTCGGCGGAGGGTTTTGGCGCTATTCGGGCGGACTCATGCCATGGCGGCGCTGCGCTCATGGAAGATCAGACGCTGGAAATTATAAGCCAGGTTGGCGAGGCCGATCTTGGCCGCCGCCCGCTCGAGCCCGATGGTACGGACGAACAGGCCCATGCGATCCTTCTGCTGGGCGAAGACGTGCTCGACATGCGCACGGACCGCTGACTTGCGGGCATTGGCCCGGGCGGTCGCCTTGGGCATGGCCCGGCCCGGCGGCTTCTTGCGGTGGATGTGGGAGACCCGACCCTTGCCGGCCAGCCACGCCTCGTTGGCCTTCGAGCGATAGGCGCTGTCGGCCCACACGCCGGCGGCCAGATTGTCGCCGGTGACGAGATGACGCAACATCTTGCCGTCATGGCGGGCGGCATCGGTCACTGCCGAGCTGCGGATGAAGCCGTAGGCCCGATCGATGACGACATGGGCTGCGCGGGCTTACGCCGCGCCACTGGCGCGACGGTCCTGCTCGCTGTAGCCGAACACCGGGATCGCGATGTCGGGCATGCGCCGTTGCGCCCCGGCGGGGTTCTTGCGCCGCCCGGTCTTCACCGTCCACCGCGCATCCGTGTCCTTCTGCGCCGCCTTGGCCGGCTGATCGGGCCAGATCTCGGATGCCCTCTTGCCTGCCTTGATCGCCGCCTTCTCGTCGTCGCTGTTGCGCTGCTTGGGCGCCGATACCAACGTCGCATCGACGATCTGCCCGCCCATCGCCAGATAGCCGCACCGGCGCAGTTCGCCATCGAAGGCGGCAAACAGCTTATCCATCGCCCCGGCCCGGACCAGACGCTCGCGAAAGATCCATATGGTGTTGCGGTCCGGCGTCGGCGCTCCGAGATCGAAGCCCAGGAAGCGAAGCCAGCTCAAGCGGTCGCGGATCAGAAACTCCATCCGCTCGTCGCTCACCGTGTGCCGCGCGGCCAGGATCAGTACCTTGAACATCGCCACCGCATCGTAGGCCGGGCGGCCGCCTTTCGATCCGTCCGAATAGCCCAGCGCCGCCTCAAGCGGCGCGCGGAAAATCTCGAAGTCGACGACCTTCGCCAGCACCTCCAACGGATCACCCGTCGCCGATAGCTTCCGAAGATGATCCGGTAAGCCGAACAGACCAGCCTGCCTCATCAATACCTCCTCGAACCGAACCGCCGCAGAGAATCACAACCAGGCAAAATTCGCGAGGTAAATGGAGGCGTCCAGGTGTCGGGATTCTCCGGGTTGCGGAAGCTGATGTGGCCCCATGCGTCGACGATCCCCTCATTCGCGAGGATGCGGTTCGCCCTGACGAGGTCACGTTTCAGGTCATCCAGAACACTCATGGACGTTCTCCTGGGGTGACCGGCCCCCACTGACTGGCCCGGTTTGAATGTTAGTGCATTGACGGTTTCTCCGCCAAGCTGGCCGGCCGGCCGGCGTCGCGCAGCAGGGCCGCGATCCGGCGATCGCCGTACCGGCCGTACCGGCGGGCCAGCTCGATCGTGTCCGCGACCAGGCGGTCCTCCTCGTTCCAAAACCTGAACACGGACCAATTCGATGGCGGAGGATCAGGAAAAGCTCCGGCGCTCCAACTCAATGGCCTTGTAAACCTCCAAGTCGATTTCGATGCCTCCGAGTTCGGACATGGTCGTCGCTCCATCTGGTGGGTATTCCATCGGCGCAGCCTATCTCATCGAAAACGGAGTGATTCTTTGGGTTAACGCGCCTTCGCCGAATACGTTCCCTCGCGGCATGTGATTTGGCATAGGAGAGGAAGCATCATGGACCGCGCGGACGGCTATTCGTCGCTATCGATCGTTCTTCACTGGCTTGCGGCGATCTTCGTGATCGCGTTGTTCCTGACCCACGATGGGGAGCGCGGCAGCGCGGCGTATGTCATTCACGTGAGCGGCGGTGCCATCGCCGGCGTCTTTCTGCTGTGGCGTGTGTGGCATCGCGCAAGAGGCGGCATGGCCGCTTTGCCGGATCAGGCATTCCTGCTCAATGCCGCCGCGCGGGTGGTGCAGTGGGGGTTTCTGGTGGCCATCGTCGTCGCGGTGATTACCGGCTACCTGTTGCCCTGGTCGCAGGGCCGCCCGTTGGACGTATTCGGTGTGGCCATTCCCTCACCGATGACGGCAAGCCGACCCTTTCACGAGCTCATGGACGAGGTGCACGATGTCTCCGGACATCTGTTCATACCTCTGCTTGCCCTGCATATTCTGGGAGCGGCCAAACACGCAATTTTCGATAAGGGCGGCATCGCCCGTCGCATGTTCAAGCCCACAAGCGGCGGTCGTTGATTTTCGATGCGGCCGACACCGCATTTGATGTCGAACCGAAGTTGCCACGCTCCTCCGACATCTGAACGACCCGCATACAGCCCGCTACGGCTACGAGCGGCCAGGCGGGCCAGCTGACGGAAAAAGATCGATGCATTTCTCCTCGACGGAAGCTAACGATCAGGCCCGGCGCGTGCTCTCGCCCTCACCGTCCCGACGCGGATACATCCTTCCCGGTCTCAGAATGGACGATCCTGGTGCGAACGACCCGCTCGAGCGGTATTCCTGGCCCGAACTGGGAGAGTTGATCTACGGCGATTCGGACACGCGGTGATCGCTGTCGACACCAATGTGCTGTCAAAGGGGCGTTGTCAGACAAAAATGGATTGATGGGCAGATGGGGCATCCATGGTTTTGCCGGATGCGAAATCCTTTCCGTTGACATTTTCAAACAAGACCGGGCCGCCGCCCTGGCCGAGTGGCGTCAACTAGAGCACTTTCAGATCAGACAGAATCATAGGGGATTCCCTTGAGTCGGGGTTTGTGATTCAAGATGCGTGCTGGAGAAGGAGGCCAGCGTGCATGACGAAACCTCTTTCGATTGATTTACGGGAACGGCTGATATCGGCAGTTGAAGACGGGATGTCGCGGCGCTGTGCGGCGGAACGCTTTGGGGTCGCGGCGTCGACAGCGATCAAATGGGTGGATCAATGGCGACGAACGGGCAATGTCCGACCCCAGCCGCAGGGCGGGGATTATCGCTCGCAGCGGATCGAAGCCCATGCCGAGGAAGTCCTGGCTCTGATCGAGGAAACGCCGGACATCACCCTGGGCGAGATCGCCGTGCATCTGGATGAGACGCATGAGCTGAAGGTCGCTCCAAGCACCGTCTGGCGTCTGCTTGATCGCCACGGTATGACGTTCAAAAAAAACCGCGCACGCCAGCGAACAACAGCGGCCTGACGTTCTGCGGCGTCGTCGAGCCTGGTTCGAATCCCAGCCCGATCTGGAGCCGGAGCGGCTTGTTTTCATCGACGAGACCGGAGCATCGACCAAGATGGCTCGGCGTTATGGTCGATCGCCGCGCGGCGAACGCTGCCGGGCGCCGGTGCCCCATGGGCATTGGAAGACGACCACCTTCGTCGGCGCGCTCAGGCTGGAAGGCATGACCGCGCCCATGATCCTCGACGGCGCCATGCACGGTGCCGCCTTCCTGGAATACGTGGAACAGGTGCTGGCGCCAACGCTCTCGCCCGGCGATATCGTCATCATGGACAATCTGCCTGCGCACAAACCTGTCACGGTACGCCTCGCCATCGAAGCCGTGGGCGCTGAACTGCGTTTTCTTCCGCCGTACTCCCCCGACTTCAATCCCATTGAGATGGCTTTCTCCAAGCTCAAGGCCTTCCTCGAAAAGACTGCGGCCCGAACGGTCGACGATCTTTGGGACGCGATTGCATACGGCATCAAGATATTCACCCCAACGGAATGTGAAAACTACTTCGCTGCTGCAGGATATGACCGTGTCTGATCGGAAATTGCTCTAGCAGCCTGAAGGCACTCGATTGTAGGTTCTACAAGTCCTGTTCTGTTAGTCTGACAATGCCCATGGCCGAGCTTCAGGATCGCGGCCCCAGTGGTGAGCGCTCGCGCAGGCCTCCATCGCAACCACACAGCGCGGCTGCGCGGCGAGAAATCCAGCAGCTTCCCCCGGCTCAGTTTCGTACGGAACGCCACCGATCCGTCCGCACGCCCCCATGCAGCTGAAAGCTGCGCTTCGCCAGATCGATCCCGATGATGTTAACCTGTTCCATGGATGCCTCCTCCTTCAGGGGGTTGAACCACAACACCACTTTGGCACATCGCGATGCCGTCGAGAGGAGGCGTCCACTCCATCATTCTGGCGCCGCGGAATGATGGAGTGGGTCCCAGGGGCTCACTCCGGATCGGGGTCAATCTTCGGCGCCGTTCGGACAGGCGGCCCGGCGGCCTCGGCAGGGAGGGGACGGAAACATGGCCGATCCTGAAGATCGCCCGTGAAGTCTTCGGGCAGCGTCGGAGTCGCGGCTCTCCTCGCCCTGACCTCGTTGGCCACCGCGATGGGGATCGACGGCACGCTTCCGGCGATGCCCGCCATGGTCGAAGCGCTGGGTTCCACCCGCACGCTGGTGCAGCTCAGCCTCAGCCTGTTCATGGTCGGCGTGGCCGTGGGCCAGATACTGCCGGGCCCGTTGTCGGACCGGTTCGGCAGGAAACCGGTCATCATCGCAGGCCTGTTGGTCACTGCCGTCGCGGCGCTGGGTTGCGCCCTGGCAGAGACCGTCGAAGTGCTGATTGCGTTCCGGTTTGTGCACGGCGTCTCGGCGGCGTCGGGGTTTATCGTCGCGCGTGCCGTTGTCCGGGACCGCTATGAGCGCAGCGACGCCGCGCGCGTGCTCTCGCTGGTGCTGTTCTTTTTCTGCTTCGGGCCCCTGTTCGCGCCGATCGTCGGGGCGCATCTGACTGTATCTTTCGGTTGGAACGCGATGTTCCTGTTCATCGCCGCCTACAGCGTCCTGATCGCGATGCTGTTCGGGCTGGCGTTCGGGGAGACCCTGGACCGACCCGATCCGGACGCCCTGCGCATCGCGCCGATGCTGAGGAATTTCGGGGAAATCTCCCGCAGCGTGGCCTTCTGGGCCTACACGGCCTGCGCTTCCGCATCCTACGGTATCCTGTTCTCTTTCCTCGCCGCGTCGCCGCATGTGATCATCACGTTCTTCGGCGAGACCGAGACCGCCTATGCCTACATGTTCGCCGGCTGCATGACCGGCTCCATGATAGGGATGCTCGCGGGCGCCCGCCTCGTGGGACCGTTGGGCGTGGATCGCCTGCTGAGATGGGGCGTGTACGGGGCATCGCTGTCCGGCCTTCTGCTCGCCGGGCTCGCCTGGGCCGGAATTCACCACTGGCTGGCGGTGATCGGTCCGATGTTCTTCTGCTTGTTTTCCTTCTCCTTCATATACCCGCAGACGGTCGCCGGCGCGCTGCAGCCCTTCCCCCGCATCGCGGGCGCGGCCTCGTCCCTGATCGGCTTCACGCAGCAGGTCGTCGGCGCGACGGTCGGGATGATCGTCGCCGCGCTGACCACCGACGGCACCCAGACGGCGCTGGCGCACGGCGTTTTGCTCTCCTCCCTGTTCGCGCTGGTCGTGTACGTGTTCGTGGTCCGCCGCCATCGGACCGTGTAGGCCGGTCGCGACCTCCCGGCGCTGTCCGGTTGCCGAGGCATCGAGAAATCTCCATCCTCCAGGACGGATCCGGGTTTCCCGAGAGCATCATGCCCGACACCATGAACACGATATTCGGCCGCGAGGCCTTTCTCGCCCTTCTCGAGAGCGAGGGGGTGTCGCATCTCTTCGGCAACCCCGGCACCACCGAGCTGCCGGTCATGGCGGCGCTGCCGGACCGGCCGGCGATCACCTATGTGATGGCGCTGCAGGAGGCGCTGGTGGTGGCCATGGCGGACGGCTATTCGCGCGCCTCCGGCCATCTCAGCGCCTGCAACGTCCACGTCGCGCCCGGGCTCGGCAACGCCATGGGCTCGCTCTACAACGCGAATTGGATGGGCTCGCCGATCATCCTCACCGCCGGGCAGCAGGAACAGGGGCACGGGCTCACCGAGCCGATGCTCTACGCGCCGCTGGTGCCGATCGCCCAGCCGCTGGTGAAATGGGCGGTGGAGGTGACCCGGCTTCAGGACCTGCCGCGCATCCTGCGGCGCGCGGCGAAGGTCGCGATGACCCCGCCGACCGGACCGGTGTTCATCTCGCTGCCGGGCGACGTGCTCAACGAACAGGACGCGCTCGAGCTCGGCCGACCGACACGGGTGGACACCGCCGGTCGTCCCAGCGACGCGGCGCTCGACCGCCTCGCCGACCGGCTGCTCGCGGCGCGCCGCCCGGTCCTCCTGGCCGGGCACGAGATCGCGACCTCGGACGCCCTTCGCGAAGCCGCGACGATCGCCGAGCTGCTCGGCGCGCCGGTGTACCAGCAGACGGTCTGCGACGGGGCGCACTTCCTCTCCGAGCATCCCGCCTTCATGGGCGGGCTCACCCGCGACCAGCGCGACGTCCGCGAGACGCTCTCGCCCTACGACCTGATGTTCTGCATGGGCGCGGACGTGCTGCGCATGTCGGTGTTCAGCGAGACTGACCCGATGCCCGACGGGATGGCGCTGGTCCAGCTCGGTCTCCGGGACTGGGAGATGGGCAAGAACTACCCGGCGGAGATCGCGCTGCGCGCCGATGTGAAGGAGACGCTCACCGCACTGGCCGGGCGGATCGAGAGCAGGCGGGGCGCCGAAGGGGCCGGGAAGGCGGCGGCTTCGATTGCGGCGCTCAAGACGTCCAACTGGTCCGCGAAGCGCGAAGCCCTCCGCGCCCGCGTGCTGGCGCATGGCGGAGCAACGCCGATACCCCCGGAGCTGGCGATGCTCCGGATCGTCGATGCGCTGCCCGAAGACGCGGTCATCGTCGAGGAAGGGATCCTGAGCGGCCGCGCCCTGCCCGCGCTCTACCCGTTCCGCGACGCCAAGGCGTTGTTCGGCCTCGGCAGCGGCGGCATCGGGTTCGCGATGGCCGGGGCGGTGGGCGTGCAGCTTGCGCTTCCGGATCGGCCGGTCGTCGCCGTCGTCGGCGACGGCAGCGCGATGTACAGCATCCAGGCGCTGTGGACCGCCGCGAACGCGAAGTGCCCGATCACCTATGTCATCGCCAACAATGGCGGCTACCGCATCATCAAGGAGCGGTTGAAGGCGTTTCACGGCGTCGAGGACTACACCGGCATGGAATTCAAGGACCCGCCGATCGACTTCACCGGGCTCGCCCGCTCGATGGGTGTGCCCGCGCAGCAGATCACGGACCCCGACGACATCGCGCCCGCCATCGCCGAGTCGACCCGGCGCAGCGGGCCGACGCTGCTCGATATCGTGGTCGACGACGGGTTCGGGAACGAAGGGCGGTAGACGCGGCGTCACGACCGCGTCCGAGGGCTCACCGAAAGGAGCGAAGCATGGCGATTCCAGCGCAATATCCGGAGCCCGCGGACGCAGCGGCGCGGCGCGCGGTAGAGCCCGTGACCGTCTACACGGTGGATCGGCTGCCGCCCTACGACCGGGCGTTCTACGAGACCGTGCGCGGCGGCATGACCCTGGTTGACGAGATCGTCGTGCCGCCGCGCGACGCGCGGGCCTTCGACGTTCCGGCCGGGCATCTGTTCCGCATCCTCACCCCCGACGGCTCGCAGGTCGGCGACCTGAATCTGTGGAACGCGGCCGATCTTTCGGAACAGTTCTACAGCGGCAAGACGCGCGCGCTGCACGCGACCCATGTCAGCACCGGCGATCGCCTGTGGAGCAACTTTCCGTGGCTGCGCCCGATGGCCACCATCACGCACGACACCCTGGACTGGTACGGCTTCGACGAGTTCGGGGCCGGCGTCCACGACGTGATCGGCACCCGCTGCGATCCCTACACCAACCATCTGCTGACCGGCGGGGACTATCACTATTGCTGCCATTCGAGCCTGACCCGCGCGCTGGCCGCGGCGAGAGGTCTGTCACTGGCCGAGGCGGAGAGGCATGTGCATGACGTGGTGAACGTGTTCATGTGCACCGGCTACACGCGCGATACGAACCAGTATTTCATGAAGGCGAGCCCGGCGCGGGCCGGCGATTTCATCGAGCTGTTCGCGGAGATCGACCTGCTGGCCGGGTTGTCTACCTGCCCCGGCGGGGATTGCGGCGCCGGCCATTCCAGCGACAGCGCGACCTGCTATCCGCTGCGGGTGGACATCTTCCGCCCGCGGGACGAGGACCTGGCGGGCTGGCGTCCGGCAGAGGCCAGCGGATATGGCGGCGGCCACGGCGCCGAGTGATCCCGAGTAGCGCGGTTCGGGGCATTGTCAGACTAACGGGACAGTCTTACTCCGGTTTGACCGGCGCCACCTCGGCGAAGTAGCTGGCAATATCCCCACCCGTCGCGATCCAAAGCTTGTCGCGGTGCTTGCAGATGTGCTCGAGGGCGCGTCGCAGGTGGCGCAGGCGATAGGGCTGACCCACGATAAAGGCGTGCAGGCTGACGCAATAGACCAGAGGCTGCTTTTCCGACTGCTCGATCATCTCGTCGAAGTTGTCGATGATCATGTCTGCGAACGCCCCGGCGTCGCCGTGATGCAGCATGATCATCGGGATGTCGTTGACCTCGTGCGGATAGGGCAGGCTGAGCAGTTGGCCCTGACGGGTCTTGATCCACACCGGCTGGTCGTCCATGGGCCAGTCGAGGATGTAGGTGTAGCCGGCCTCCTGCAGGAGGTCGGGGGTCACATCACTGGGGTTGACGCCGGGGCTGAGCCAGCCGGCCGGCGGCTTGCCTTCGTGCTTGGCGATAGTTTCCGTGGCCTTCTGGATGAGCGCCGCCTCGCCGGCCTCGTCAAAGTCGTTCTGGTGCTCGGAATTGGTGCGCCCGTGGCCGACAATTTCATCGCCGCGCTCGCGAAAGGCGGCAATAACCTCCGGGCTATGGTCGTACAGCTCGGAATTCAGCAGAACGGAGATGGGCAGCCCCAAGTCCCCGAACAAATCGAGGAGGCGCCACACGCCGACGCGGTTGCCGTATTCGCGCCACGCCCAGTTGTAGGTGTTGGGATGGGGAATGCCCGGCGACATGGAGATGCCGAGCCCCTCGCCGTAGGAGAAGTGCTCCATGTTGAGAGCTACGTAGAAGGCCAGTCTTTTGCCGTCCGGCCACGTATAGTCGGGGCGGTCGACGATAGCGGAAAACTTGAAGCGGCCGTGGTCACGTAACATATCATCCTCGCTGTTTTATTGGTTTTGGTTTTGATTTTCGGAGCCTCCATCCGGAGGTGGCTTCAGCACCGTGGCGTTGGCCGATGTGAGCGGCGAAGGCCGCGGCGAGGATGCGGCGTTCGTCGAAATCCGGCAGCGATATTTCGTCTTGCACCCTGCCGCCGGACATGACGATGATGCGGTGCGCGACGTTCATCAATTCCGGCAACTCGGACGAGATCATCACGATGCCGGCGCCGCGTTCGGCGAGGGACTGGATGAGGCGGTAGACCTCGACCTTGGCACCGATGTCAATGCCCCGGGTGGGCTCGTCGAAAATCAGGATGTCGGCTCCCGTCGCCACCCATTTGCCGATAACCAGTTTTTGCTGATTGCCGCCCGAGTTGGTGCGCGCTGGGGCCTCGATCCTGCCTTGGAAGCGAAGGCGTTCGGTCAGGTCTTGGGTGATGCGCCGGATGCGCGGCCACGAGACGAAGCCCGACGTGCTCACCCGGTCCATGGAAGCCATCACCATGTTCTCTTGGCCCGACAGCTCGAGCACCAGTCCGTGCTCCTTGCGGTCTTCGGGCAGGTAGGCGATGCCGGCGTCAATGGCGTCCCTGGGCTTGCGCGCCACGACGGCCTTTCCGGCCTTCTCGATGCGCCCGCCGTCCAGGGGATCAGCGCCGAAGATGGCGCGCATGACCTCCGTCCGGCCCGCTCCGATGAGGCCGGCAACGCCGAGCACCTCGCCGGCCCGAACCTCGAAGTCGATATCTTCGAAGACGCCCTTGCGGGTCAATCCACGGGCCGAGAATATGACGTCGCCCAGCTTCTCGTTGCGCGGTGGAAAGAGCTCGGCAAGGGGACGGCCGACCATCAGTTCGATGAGCTGGCCGGTGCCGTCGATCTGGCTCGCCGGCAGGCTGGCGATGCGCTTGCCGCCGCGCAGCACGGTCACCCGGTCGGCAATGTCGAGGACTTCGTTCAAACGGTGCGACACGAACAGGATGGCGCGTCCCTCGTCGCGCAACTGGCGCATGATGCGAAGAAGGGCCGCCGCCTCGTTGTCGGAAAGCGCCGCCGTCGGCTCGTCCATGACGATGACCGGCGCGCGCAGGAGAAGGGCACGGGCGATCTCAATGATCTGCTTTTTCGCCGTCGACAGCCCGCCCGCCGGCGCCCTCGGATCGATGTCCATGGATTCACCGATGCGTTGCAGCATGTCCTGTGTCTGGGCGATGGCCTGGCCTTGCGAAAAAAACTGCCCCCATGGTCCGATTGTCGGCTCGCTGCCCAGCACCACATTCTCGGCGACGCTCAGCCAGGGCACGATGGTGAGCTCCTGGTATATGGTCACGATCCCCCGGCGCCGCGCGGCGCCCGGCGAAGCAAACGCCACTGGCTGGCCATCGACCGTGATGGAGCCTTCGTCCGGGGGGATGTCCCCCGACAGGACCTTGATTAACGTCGACTTGCCGGCGCCATTCTCGCCGACAAGGGCGTGCACTTCGCCAGGCCTGAGATCGAAATCGACGCACGAGAGGGCGTTCACCCCCGGGTATCTCTTGGTGATATTCTCGACGGCGATGACAGCTTTATCTTGACTCACGCTCGCCTCACGAATTGACCACCGCCACGCACGGTACGGAACACCATGGCACGGCGGCGAAGCGGATCAAGCAAAGACGACATCCCGGCACGAATGAGAGACGCTCATACATGAGGGATCAAAAGTTGGTTTGTCAAAACCACCCTTGTGACGCCATCTCCATTCCTCAAAGATCATCGACGACACATGTGAAGCAATTACGATGGACGTCGCCCTCGGCGGATTTGGCGCCGTTGGCAAACGCGTGTGTCAACGGCGGATCAAAATTCAGCCAATGGGCGACGCAAAGACTGCCACCCGGGATGGTCAGGTGGCCTTGGCGAACCACCATCTCGGGAACGATGGCCACGCCGAGGCCTTGCGCGGCCGCCTGCAGGGTCATGAAGAATCGGAAGACGGTCGGACGGGCCCCGATGCGCGGGAGGGAGACTTGCCCAAGATATTGCTTCTGCGTCGCCGCGTATGGCCGAAAGTCGGTTCGGCTTCGTGCTCAAGGTCGCCCATGTCAACGGCGCCGAGCCAGTCCGGCTAGGCATTGGGACGGGTCGATGTGTGGAGCAGGGGGTGCTGGCGCAAATGTTCCATTTCGTTCAGTGGCGGGGAGCCGTCGCAGAGCTCCGGGCTGGACACGGGGACGAGCACATCCGGAACGACAAGATCGACGCGCACGCCCGACCAGTCCGCCACCATCTTGAGGTCGATGCGCGGCGACATTCCTTCGGGGGCGGCGGGCTCGATGGAGCCGACGCGGATGGCGACGTCGATATCCTCGCGCGCATAATTTACCGGAATGATGGCGGTGACGAACCGCACTTCGACGGCGGAGTTGGCCTCTATGAAAGCACTGAGGCGGGGAATGAGCCAGTGCATGGCAAACGTCGGCAGGACGCCGACGGTTAGGACCTGCCGGTCACTTGGGTTGGTGATGCGCTGGGTCGACCGTTCAATGCGATCGAAAGCGTCGCGCATGGAGACGTGATACTCTTGGCCCGACTCGGTCATCTGGAGAGCGCGGGTCAACCGGTGGAAGAGTTCGATGCCGAGGAATTCCTCGTGGGCCTTAACCCGGCGGCTGATCGCGCCTTGGTTGACGCCAAGCTTGTTGGCAGCGTGGCTGAAGTCAGATGGCGGGCCGCCACTTCGAAGGCGCGCACCGCGTTCAGGGAGGGCATTCGCCGGAACATGGGAGTACGCGCTCCTATTTGTGCGATTGGGCGATACATTGGGCGATACATTGAGAGTATCTCATAAATATTCTGAGAGCCGATCCGGAAAGTTTGAATCTATGGTGAGTGGGTTGCGGCGAGTCTGCGCAGCATGATGCGGATCATGGCGAGTCGGATGAAGGCGACGACGGATCGAACGTGACGTTCGAAGTCGCGAGCGAGGCGCCTGTTGCGGCTGATCCAGGCGAAGGTGCGTTCGACAATCCAACGCTTTGGCAGCACCTCGAAGCGGGGCACGTCGTTGCGCTTGACGATCTCGAGCCGCCAACCCCCGGTCTTGGCGACAGTCGCGGCCATCTTCGGTCCCTGATAGCCGCCGTCGGCGTAGATCACCTCGATGAATGGGAACCGTCGCCGGGTGCGGCGCAAGAGCTCGTGGGCACCGTCGCGATCCTGAACGTCGCCGGAATGCACCACGATGCCCAGCATCAGGCCGAGCGTGTCGACCATGATGTGCCGCTTGCGACCGGTGACCTTCTTGCCCGCATCGAAGCCTTGATCGTCGATCGACGCCCCCCTTTTTGCGCCGCCTTGGCGCTCTGGCTGTCGATGACCGCGGCCGACGGGCTGGCTTCGCGTCCTTCCTCATCGCGCACCGCGACGTAGAGTTCATGATGGATCCGCTCCAGCGTGCCATCCCACTCCCATAGATCGAAATAGTCGTACACCGTCGACTTCGGCGGCAGATCCTTGGGCAGTGCATTCCACTGGCAGCCCGTGGACAGCACGGTGAAGATGCCGTTCAGAACCTCGCGCACGTCGACTGAGCGCTTGCGCCCGCCGCGCTTGGCAGGCGGGATCATTGGCGCGATCAGCGCCCACTCGGCGTCGGTCAGATCACTCGGATAGCGAAGTCCGCGACGCTCCGCCGCGCGGCGCTGTTCCGCAGTCCACATCGGGCTTCCTCCTGTAAACCGGATGCCCAGCACAGAATCACAAACGATTCTTCCGATTCAAGAGCTTTCCGGAAGGGCTCTGAGAAAAGGTGGTTGGTCACTTTGCTGGGTGCGGGCTGAGAATGGCTTGACAAATTGGGGGGCGTGCCAAGCGGGAGATTGCTTGCCCCTGGATGCCGCCGGCGATAAAGTTTGGCATCATGACAACCCGTTATCCTGGTACCAGACCTTAACCCCTCTGGAGATGGAAGCGGAGAGCGCCACATCGGGGTGCCCAGCGAAGGACGGCGTATCCTTGCAAGGCTCACGAGCGGTTTGGGTCGATTTCCTGGTTCACTATGGGCGGCAAATCGGACTCCCGCTGGCGGTGTTCGGCTTGATCGCCATCTTCGCGTCGTCGTCGGACGTCTTTTTGTCCATCCAAAACTTCCGCAACATCGGCCTGCAGGCGGCGGCCCTGGCTGCGGTGTCCTTTGGCCAGACGGCGGTGATCCTGACGGCGGGACTGGACCTTTCCGTGGGGTCCATTGTCGCCTTGGTCAGCGTCTGCAGCGCTATGGTGATGCTCGACTTCGGCATCTCCGCGGCCATGGTGATGGGGCTTCTTGCCGGGCTCGGTGTCGGCCTGGTCAACGGCCTGATCGTAACGAAGCTCAGGGTCTTCCCGTTTATCGCCACCCTGGCCATGATGTCCTTCGCGTCGGGCTTGGCTCTCAACCTCAGCGGCGGCACGCCGGTCACCGGTCTCTCGGTCAAGTTTTCGGACGTCGCGTACGAGGATTTTCTGGGCCTGCCGGTGCCGGTGGTGGTCTCATTGGTGTTGCTGGTTATCACCTTCGTCATCCTGCGCTACATGCGCTGGGGGAGAAACATTTACGCCGTCGGCGGCAACCAGGAAGCGGCGCGCCTGTCCGGCATCAAGGTCGATGGGGTCAAGGTCGCGGCCTATATGTACTGCGGGTTCTGCTCGGCGGTGGGAGCGCTCATCTTGACGGCGCGGGTGGCGTCTGGCCAACCCACTCTGGGAACGACCCTTCCCCTCGAATCGGTGGCGGCGGTGGTGCTGGGCGGGGTTTCCCTGTTCGGCGGCCGTGGGTCGGTGATCGGCGTCGCCTTCGGGGTGGCGTTTGTTAGCATTCTCTCCAACGGCCTCAACCTGCTAAACGTGTCGTCCTATACGCAGATGATGGTGATCGGAGCGGCGCTGGCCGGCGCCGTCGCCATCGACCAGGTGTTGGTGAGACGAGGCAGCGGAGAGTGATCGAGTTCTCCGCCAACGCGTGAGGGAGGAACGTCCTCGCCGGGTTTGCCGTCGACGCACGAAACGGAATTGGAAGCAACGGGAGGAAACCATGTTGAAAACAGAGAAACTATTCGAACGACTGGCCATTTTGTCCATGGCCTGTGCCGTTATAGCAGTGCTTGGCGGGGCGTCCGCTATTGCCGCCGAGAAGAGGACCCTCGGCGTCTCCATGCCGACCATACAGGGCCCCTGGTACACGGCCCTCTTGTACGGCGTCACCGATGAAGCGAAGAAACTCGGTTACAAAACGGTGATCCTCGACGCTGGCGGCTACGCCCACGTCGACAAGCAAGTCTCGCACATCTCCAATCTGACGGTCCAAAAAGTCAAGGCGATCCTCATGGACCCGGCCAACCCTTCGGCGTTCAACGGCGTCGTTCGTCAGGCGCAGAAGGCGGGCATTGCTGTCGTCGGTACCGGCAGCCCAGTTGTCGCCAGCGACGTGGCGCCCAGTGCCGCCGCTTCGTCGAGCCATTGCAACCTCGGCAAGGAACTGGCCAAGGGCGCCAGAGCATTGCTGCCCAAGGGCGGTACGGTGGCGGCGCTGAGCGGCCCTCCCGGCGCGTTTTGGTCGGGTGAGAGGTGGCGTTGCTTCAAGGAGTCCGTTAAGGGGTCCAACATCAAGGTCATCGCCGAAAAGAACAGTGCCCAGGAAGTTGCCGTGGCGCTCGGCTTGGCGAACGATTTCTTGCAGCGCTTTCCCAACGTTGACATCCTCTATGGCGCTGATGACACCTATGGCGTGGGCGCGGCACGCGCCGTGCAGGGCGCCGGGCGTTGTGGCAAGACCAAAGTCCTCTTCGGGGTGCTCGGTCCTGCAGCGGCCGAACTCATGAGGGCGGGCTGCGTCGACTACGTTGTCGCCCAGCAGACCGTGGTCATCGGCCGTACCGCGGTTCGGCTCGCCGATGAGCTGATCAAGGGAATGAAGCCCACCAAGAGCCTAATCGAGGTCCCCCTAATCCCGGTGACGCGCACCAACTTGGACTCTCTCGACACCAGCAAGATGCAGCAACCGAAGGGCTGGAAG
Organism: Alphaproteobacteria bacterium; assembly: GCA_965248835.1. Lineage (GTDB taxonomy): Bacteria > Pseudomonadota > Alphaproteobacteria > MPNO01 > MPNO01 > CAYFYS01. The sequence continues at coordinate 2,286,618 of CBDFLJ010000002.1, read as the reverse complement.
CCGTAAGGCCAGTCGCTCTATCGAGGCGTGCCCGCCCGTCCGCCTGGATGACGTTCATTCCGGCGGGCGGTTGGCCGCGGCTGAGGATCTCCGCCCAGCCCGCTTGCCTTGCCGGACTGGCGGACGGAACGAACAATAGCGCTCGAGGAAGGGACCATGATGGATCAGGCAATGAGCCTCGACATCGAGACGGTTAAGTATTTCCGCGCACCCGATGACGACCGGATCGTCGCCATCTACATTAGGAACGACTTCGGAGAATTCGGCAAGTTTCCCCCGTTTATGGACACGGAAGAGGAAATCCAGCACGTCCGCGAAGCCTATAACGTCAGCGACCCGACCTTGGAGCGCACCACCAAAGCGCACATCACCGATAACTCGTGGCCGCTCCAGGTCATCATGCTGGAAAGGGAACCCGGCGGCACGACGCTCCCCCACTACCACGTGCCCACCGAGCCACTGCCCGACCTGCCGACCCGCCACCAGATCCTGATCTGCCAGAGTGGGCGCGCCCGCATCGGCATCTTCACCAAGGAGGGCCATGAGTTGGGCGACGTTGTGCTCTCCGCCAACGACCTCATCCTCATGGTGGAGGGCCACGAGGTCGAGTTTCTGGAACCGAAAACCCGCCTCATCGAAGTCAAGCAGGGCCCGTTCCCGGGCACAGACGCCGACGACAAGGTCGATATCGAGGAAGTAAAGCGGTGAAGCTGGCAACCTTCCGCGTACATACCCCGGTCGGCCCCTTCGAGCGTTTCGGCATCGTGCGCCTCGACGGAGGACCGGAGGATCACGCCACAAGTGCGCGACAATCCCAGGGGTGGATCATCGACGTCAACTTCGCCTCTGCCGCCAAGTGCGCCGAGGATGGCGTCGGCAACCCGAACCGCCGCGCTGACGCGTTTTGCCCCCCCGACCTGCAAACCTACGCCGAGCTGCACGGACCGGCTCTCGATGGGCTCGACGAGGTCGTCCAATGGTTCGAGGCACGGACCGCTGCAACCGCACCCGCCGAGTTAGTCGGCCCGAGGACCGAGCGCGTCGCCTACCGCCTCGACGAGGTGGATTTGCGGCCGCCGGTAGCGCGGGTCCCGGTCTTGCGCGACTTCGCTGCGTTCGAGGACCACCTGCAGACGACGTTTGGCAAGATGGGGCTCAAAATCCCGCCCGAATGGTACGAGCGCCCGACTGCCTTTAAGGGCAATCCGACGACCCTTGTCGGTCACGACGAAGAAGTGCGATGGCCGCGTTACACCCGCAAACTGGATTACGAGCTCGAGCTGGCGGCGGTCATCGGTGCGCCCGGCCAGGACATCGACGTCGACGCGGCGTCCGGCCACATCCTGGGCTACACGCTGCTCAACGATTTCTCGGCACGCGACACCCAGAAAGGGGAAATGGCCATGAGCACCGGCCCATATAAAGGTAAGGACTTCGCCTGGGGCCTGGGGCCGTGGATCGTCACGCCCGACGAGCTTGGCGAAATCGGCAGCCTCGCCATGAATGTCACAATCAACGGCGACGTTTGGGCCGAATCGACGCCCGGCGCCATGCAGTGGACGTTCCCGGAAATCATCTCCTACACCTCCCAGGACGAACCCCTGAACGTCGGCGACGTGTTCGGCTCGGGGACCGTGGACCAGGGGTGCGGCTTCGAGATCGACCGCTGGGTCGCGCCGGGGGACGTGGTCGAACTCGAGGCGGCCGGGATCGGCGTCCTGCGCAACCGCATCGGCGAGGCGGCAGGGCCGGAGATCAGGTGGCGCCGGGAGCAATCCGAATAACAGAAGGAAACACCATGACCGCGATTTCGGAAGTTCATCCGAGGCCTGAAGAAGCCGAGGACATGCCCTATGCGCCCGCCATGTACATCGACCTGGAAAAGGCCGAGGGCCTCATGTTCATCGCCGGGGCCACGGCCTCGCCGCTCTACCACAAGCACCCGCACGTGCCGGAAGAACACGTGCTGCCCGACAACATCAAGGAGCAGACGCGGATGTCGTTGGCCAACATCAAAATGGTCCTCGACGCCAAGGGCCTGACCTGGAGGGATGTCGTCAAGATCACCAAATACATGACCGACATGCGCGAGATGGACGACATGTACGAGGTCCTCAACGAGAATTTCGGCGACTGGCGACCCGCGGGCACCCTGGTCAGCGTCAACAATCTGAGCGCGCCAGGGGCACGCCTGGAACTCGACATGATCGCCGTCGTTCCCAAGGACAAGTCGTGAAAGGCCGCTGTCACGCCAGAGCGGCCTCGCCGTGCTTGACACCTGACCATTGACAGGCGAGGACACATGAGATGACCGACGACCCTAGCCAAGACGTGGCGCGCCCGCTATCGCGTTACGCACCGTTCCGCCGGGCCGGCGACCTCGTGTACTTTTCCGGCATTGTCGCCGCCGACCCGTTGAGCGGCAGGGTAGTCACCGGCTACGCCGACATCCCCGAGGAAGCGCGCGCCAAAATCGGCGCCAGCGGCGAAATGTCGACCGACGCCCACGAGGGGCCAATCGCCGCACAGTCGTGGATGATCCTGGAAAACCTGAGCAAGACGGTAAAGGCGGCGGGTGGTACCCTCGATGACGTCGTCAAGCTGACCCAGTATTTCCGCGACATGCGGGACTTTCCCATCTACAACCGAATCCGCGCCATGTACTTTCCGGGCGAGCCCCCGGCGAGCACGGTGGTGCGCGTGCTCGAGTTGCTGCCGACCAACGACTCGTTGCTGGAGGTGGAGGCGGTCGCCCACATTCTCGAGAAGTAGGATGCGAGGGACGCAAAATGGCAGAGAACAAAGTAACGGTCCGCCTCAACCAGCAGCAATGGGAGCTCGTCGACAAAACTGTCGCCGAGGGCGTGGCGGCGAGCCGTGACGAGCTGTTCAAGAAGGCTCTCCGCGAGTACGGGCGCGAGCATGCCGAATCTTCCGGCGCCGCCGAATAGGGTCGAGGTAGGGCAATGGCGGAACGGAAGATACTTCACGAACTGGTCATTCAGCCGGGCACGGGCAAAGCGCTTGAAATACTCAAGGGGCAAATCCTGCGCATCGAGCAAGAGGCCGACGGCCAGTGCGCCGACTTCAATTGCTTCAACCTTCACGACTACAAGGAGTTCATGCACACCGGCCGAACGCGCCACCTGCACGGGCTTCATCCCACCAAGGGGAGTTTCTTGTGGTCGGCGCCGCCACGCGAGCGCCCGATGATCTACATCCTGAACGACACCGTCGGCACCAACGACGCGCTCTATCCGCGCTGCAGCGCTTTTCTCTTCGAGTACCATTACGGCTTGCCTGTCCACACCAACTGCCACGACATACAGGCCGAGGCACAGCGCGAATACGGCCTCACCCCAGACGACGTGCACGATTCCCTGAATTTCTTTATGCACACAGGCGTCGACCAGGGCGGGCGGCCGTTCATCGCCAGCCAGACGGCGAAGAAGGGTGACTACGTCGATCTTCTGGCGATGATAGACGTCCTCGCCGTTCCCAACGTCTGCGGTGCCGACGTCATGGCAACCAGCGACTTCGAGCTCAAGCCCTTGAAGTTGACCGTGTGCGAGGCCACCGACGAGGACCGGGCGCAGGTGCCTGAGATGCAGACCTACGCCAACCAGCGCACGCCGGCCGACTTCAAGGTCAAGAACATCAGGGTGGAGCGGGAGCTTGGCCGGGATTCGGGCTACGTGCCCGACTTCACCAATGTGCCCATCGAGATTACAGAGCTGGACGTCGGGCTCGACAACGCCGACGCCGAAATCCTGTCGCGGCTCAAGGCCAGCGGCAAGTTCGGAGGGACGGACGGCGAGGTCCTGCGCTATGTCTTCTTCAGCTGGTGGATCGATCGATTCATGCAAGGGCCCAAGCACTTCGAACGCAAGTAAGTTCGGGCGCCCTCAAAAAATTGGCTTCAGCGTCCTCTGCAACAGATCCCTCTCGTCGATGCCGAACAGGTCGACCAGCCAGTCCGCCATGTACTCCTGGCCGATGGTCGGGTTGTCGTGCTGGCAGTGCTCGGCGCCGGTCTCCTCGGGCTCGATCATCTTCAGGGTGATGTCGACCCCTTTCGATTTGGCGTATTCGTAAACCTGCCTCGCCTGCGCGACGCCCAGCACGTCGAAGCCGCCGTGCACGATGAGATAAGGGCACTCCATGTTTTCCAGGGCGCCGTCGAGGGTGAAAGGAACAGCCATCTCCAACGCCTCTTTCATGGAAGACGCGCCGAACACCCATTTAATGTGGGTGGCCAGGCCATGGTCATCGCCGGCGCCTTCCCAAAACTCGGCGATGCTCCAGATGGCGCCGTGGGAGATGACCCCGGCCAGCCTGTGCTCGAAGGAGCCGGCGCGAGCCGCGTAGTAGCCGCCGAGGCTGGACCCGCTGACGGCGAGCTTTGAGGTATCGACGTCGTCGCGGGTCTCCAAGTAGTCGATGCAGGCGCCGACCGGCACCTCGTAGTCGTGGCGCGTGTTGATGCCCTGGCGGCGCAAGGGGCCGCCCTGTCCCGGCCCGTCGACCATCAGCATCGAGATGCCGCGTTGAAGCGCGCCGCGCCCGGTCATGAACCACATCTCATCCTTGATAGAATCGAGACCGCCGAATGAAATGAGGACGGGCTTTTTGGGGATATCGTAGGGCGCCGGCACGAAGTAAGCGTCAAGATGGGTGCGGTTCTCATAGGATATCTTCACGACCTCGCCGGGTGGCACCAGATGGCCGAGGAAGCTCCGCGAGCAGGATTCCATCTTCTCGAACGTGGCGAGGCGCCGCGGGTCCCGCGGGGCCAGGAAGAATTCGGCCTGGCGAAAGTAGTCGACGGCGCGCAGCCAGCAGTTCTTCGCCGTCTGGATGTGGCCGGCCTGTTCCGCCGCGCTTCCGCGCTCCAGGTTGCGCTCGGCCGTGGCCAGCCACTCCTTGTGCCAGCTCTCGGCGTCCCCCGGAATCACTCGGCTAGCCACCTGGAAGCATTCGCTGACGGCGCCGCCGCCTTCCTGGGTTTCGCCGAGGCCACGCCGGAATTGGTAGGTGAACCAGGGATGATCCGGCCAATGGTGCCAGCCATAGGGCTCGTAGTGCGCTCCCCGGTCTTCCGTGATCTGGTCGATCAGTTTCTTTTCCATTTTTCTCTCGGCTCCTCTCGCTTCCTCCGGCCCCGGCGGCGCGCGCTCGTATGAGGCCTTTGCCCGTGTCCCGACCGTCTTATGCGGCGGCCAATTTCTTCGTCTTTATATCGTTCCAGGCCTGGCCAAACCCTCGCCTGAGGGCCGGCTCATGAGGTACCTTCCAGTAGGCTCTGGACGACGCGCTCGCTGCTCATCACCCAGCCTAGCGCCGTCCTGATGCACAAGAGCGCCGCGTCATGCAGCTCCGGCCCATCCATGGTATCGACACAGTCCTCGACAACGACGGGGGCGTAGTCGCGCACGTTGGCGGCGGCGACCGTGGCCAGCACACAGCTGTTGGTGTTGATGCCGGTAATGAGGAGCGTGTTGACCCCATGCGACTTCAGCAAGAAATCGAGGTCGGTGCCAACGAAGCAGTCATAGCGCTTCTTGGTATCGACCACCCAGTCGTTGGCCGCGTCAAAGAGGGATGGAATGATCTCGCAGCCGACTGACCCTTCGATGTTGTGCCGCTCGACGTTCTTGCGCGTCGCTTCGGCGTCGTCGGCACGCGTGTGCCAGAATGGATTGGCCCGGATCTCCGCAACGTCGCGGTACGAGGTGACGACGTGAACGATGGGAACGCCGCGCTCTCGGCACTGCCCGAGGAAGCGCCGGTTCGCCTCGATCAGGCGCTGCGCCACATCGGGTGCCGCCGGCATGGTCGCCACCTCGGGGTCCAGGTGCCCGCGGTGGCAGTCTATGGCGATCACCGCGGCCGTCATCTCGTCAACGCCAATATCGGTCAAGTCAAGTTTCCTCCAGCAATTGGTTTACACGGCGAGCGAGACACACTTGCAGCCCGTAAGTTGACGCGGAAGCTGCTGAAGAGACAAGGCAGGGCGCCACGCACTCTGGTCGCGGATAAATGCCGTGCCTATTCGGCCGCTGTCCGGAACCCGGTCTCACGGCCCGTGACCGGCCCCATTCTAGGCATTGTCAGACTAACAGGACAGGACTTGTAGAACCTGCAATCGAGCGCCTTCAGGCTGCTCGTTGACGCCACTCGGCCAGGGCGGCGGCTCGGTCTTGTTTGAAAATGTCGCGGCGGTCGAGATGCGTTGGTGGTTGAAGCGGTTGTGGATCGAGGCGTGGACGGCGGCGGATTTTTGCTCGGTCTCTACGTCCCTGAATTTGACCATCGTCCGTTCTCGTCCTCGGATCGGCTGGTGCGCGTTTTCGGCCCGGTTGTCGAGCCGTCGTCCGGTCTCTTGGCGAACCTCGTTGCCGATCCCCTGCAACGCCGCCCGGTATGACCGAAGCCGGCCGGCCATAGCGCTTCATCGTGCGCTTCAGCAACTTCAGCGCTGCCCTGCGACCCCGCCGCTTCGCGGCAAAAACCCCAGGCACCTCCCCTTCGTGATCAACCGCGCGCCATAGATGATGTGTCGCGCCGTTGATCCAGACAAACACCTCATCAAGGTGCCAGCGCCGGATCGAGCCGGTCGACCACCCGGACCGTCGCCTTGGGCACGATCATCGCGCCCCAGACGGTGACGAACAGCGGCATCCACTTGGCGTTGTCCTTCCACGATCCCCCGAAGGCGGTGCGGAACGGGACCCAGCCGATCCCGGCGGCGCCGGCGAGCTGGGCCTGATCCACATAGGCCCCGCCGCCGGCGATCGCCGCGACCGCGTTCAGCAGGTCGACGAGGTAGGCGCCGCCGCCGAGGGTGAAGATCTCGTATATGGAGACGCGATTCCCGCGGGACTACCGCGACCCGGCGGCCGCGCCGCCGCGCGAGAAGGCGAGCGCGGCGCGCAGATCGGCCGAGAGCGCGCTGGCGAGCTCGGTCTCGATCAGGTGGAGTTTTTCCACCACCGCGAGCGCGGTGTTGAAACGCTCCAGCCCCTGCGCGCGGTGGCGGGCGGGCGCGATGCGGTTGACGCGCAATCCCTCGCGCCACTTGTCGAGCTGGTCGCCGTCGGCGATGTCGAGCGTCCCGGCGCGCTCCTCGACCGTGCGGTGCAGGTCTGAGATCCAGATCTGGAGCACATCCAGCGCCACCGCTTCGGCCAGCCCCGCCGCCGACGCACGCTCCAGAACGTGCGAGACCGTCCCCGCGCTCACGCCGGTCGCGACCCCTAGCTGCGCCAGCGGCAAGCCCAGCCCGTGACGGTGCCGAAGAATCTCCTTGATGCTCATCATGCCGATCCTCTTCATCGAGCCCCTGCCTCCTCTCTTCGATCCATCGATCGATGAGGCAGAGTCGGGAGAGAATCGGCACTCGCGCCGAGCTGGACGCCTCCATTTACCTCGCGAATTTTGCCTGGTTGTGATTCTCTGCGGCGGTTCGGTTCGAGGAGGTATTGATGAGGCAGGCTGGTCTGTTCGGCTTACCGGATCATCTTCGGAAGCTATCGGCGACGGGCGATCCGTTGGAGGTGCTGGCGCAGGTCGTCGACTTCGAGATTTTCCGCGCGCCGCTTGAGGCGGCGCTGGGCTATTCGGACGGATCGAAAGGCGGCCGCCCGGCCTACGATGCGGTGGCGATGTTCAAGGTACTGATCCTGGCCGCGCGGCACACGGTGAGCGACGAGCGGATGGAGTTTCTGATCCGCGACCGCTTGAGCTGGCTTCGCTTCCTGGGCTTCGATCTCGGAGCGCCGACGCCGGACCGCAACACCATATGGATCTTTCGCGAGCGTCTGGTCCGGGCCGGGGCGATGGATAAGCTGTTTGCCGCCTTCGATGGCGAACTGCGCCGGTGCGGCTATCTGGCGATGGGCGGGCAGATCGTCGATGCGACGTTGGTATCGGCGCCCAAGCAGCGCAACAGCGACGACGAGAAGGCGGCGATCAAGGCAGGCAAGAGGGCATCCGAGATCTGGCCCGATCAGCCGGCCAAGGCGGCGCAGAAGGACACGGATGCGCGGTGGACGGTGAAGACCGGGCGGCGCAAGAACCCCGCCGGGGCGCAACGGCGCATGCCCGACATCGCGATCCCGGTGTTCGGCTACAGCGAGCAGGACCGTCGCGCCAGTGGCGCGGCGTAAGCCCGCGCAGCCCATGTCGTCATCGATCGGGCCTACGGCTTCATCCGCAGCTCGGCAGTGACCGATGCCGCCCGCCATGACGGCAAGATGTTGCGTCATCTCGTCACCGGCGACAATCTGGCCGCCGGCGTGTGGGCCGACAGCGCCTATCGCTCGAAGGCCAACGAGGCGTGGCTGGCCGGCAAGGGTCGGGTCTCCCACATCCACCGCAAGAAGCCGCCGGGCCGGGCCATGCCCAAGGCGACCGCCCGGGCCAATGCCCGCAAGTCAGCGGTCCGTGCGCATGTCGAGCACGTCTTCGCCCAGCAGAAGGATCGCATGGGCCTGTTCGTCCGTACCATCGGGCTCGAGCGGGCGGCGGCCAAGATCGGCCTCGCCAACCTGGCTTATAATTTCCAGCGTCTGATCTTCCATGAGCGCAGCGCCGCCATGGCATGAGTCCGCCCGAATAGCGCCAAAACCCTCCGCCGAGAACGAAACGGCGGATGATTGCGGACGTCAACACCGCCGATCTCAGCGAAAGTCGGACAGCACACCGAAATCTTCGTCAAATCCCCCGGTTGTTAGAGGTCTCCACCTACTTCCTGTCGCGCTCGCGCAGTCCCAGCTTGGTGACGATGGATGATCTCGTCGAGTTCAACCTCGACAACACGCCGGTCAAGCCCACCGATACGCCGCTCTATATCGAGCGGCCGATACACGGCATGACCTTTCAAGCACGGCCGGACGTGCAGTCGGTGATCCACCACCACTGCCAGGAAGTCCTTCCATTCGCCGTCACTGGAAGCGAGATGCGGCCGGCAACCCACAACGCGCGGGTCATCGGCGGGCCGGTACCGGTTTGGGATATCACCGACAAATTCGGAGACACCGACTTCCTGGTCACGACCAACGATCAAGGCCAGGACCTTTCCGCCGTGCTCAGTCGGGGCCGGGCGGTGATCATGCGAGCTCACGGCGCGACCGTGGCCGGCGCGACGATTCCTAACGCCGTGGGTATCGCGCTGGCGATGAAACGCAACGCGATTGCGATTCTCGATGGGCTGAAGCTCGGGCCGATCAAATATCTGACCCAAGGCCAGATCGATTTCGTGAACGAGACCGGCCAGCGCACGATGCGCGGTCACGATCGCACGTGGGAGTATCTCTGCGAGCGCGCCGGCGTGACGGAGATCTGAGCGGCCGGGTTTCTAACCAGAGCCGTTCGTAAAGCGGCAGAAGAACGACACGGCGGACGTCGAGGCGATCTGCGAGGCCTCGCAGCGGCCACGCGGGTGACGTTGTCGGGGATTTCGAAGACACGGCCGGCCGAGTCGGTAACCGTCCGCGCCTCGACGGCCCCGCCGAAAGAATGCGCGCGATCATTCGCTCTCCCTCGCCACCCCCTTTTGTGCATTACCTCGGCGCGTCGGGGAAGGGCGGGGGAGGGCGCCGAAAGCGTGCGTCTCTCGATACGGCGCTCTCGCGCCTACTCGGGATGAGGGAGATTCGTGGTCTACCCCCACTCTGAGTAACCGCGAAGCGGCGTATCGAAGGGCGCGGGCTTGCCCTAGGGTCGCCCGGGAACGGCGCCGCGGGGCCCCGTTCCCGGGGACGAGGCTACTTGTTCACGTTGACGTATTTGCCGGCGACCACCTTGAGAATGGCGCTCGCGCCCGAGCCGTCGCCGACCTCGTTCATGGTCGTCTCGCCGGAAATCCCGTCATAGCCCTTCAACGCCGCCCAGCCTTGGCGGATGCGATCCCGGTCGGCTTCGAGGTCGCCGGACTTGTTGGTGACCCCCTGACCCTCCATGATCATCTTCAGGATGTAGGTGGAATCATAGGACCGGGGACCGCCATAGGGCGGCTTCCTGCCCTTGTTGGCGGCCTGGATCTTCTTCACATAGGCCTGCACCGACGCTCTCGGATCGTCGATCCACGCGGCCGTCGACATGTAGCTGCCCTCGGTCGCCTTGCCGCCGAGCTGGATGAACCCGGGCGAGCCCGAGCAGGCCCCGCCGACGAAGGGCGCCGCGAGGCCCTGCTTGCGGGCCTCCTTTACGATCCCGGCAGCCTGCTGATAGCACGAGCCCAGCGCCACTCCGTCCGGGTTGAGCGCCTTGGCTTTGGTGATCTGGGCCGAGAAATCGGTGTCCTTGGTCCGGTAGGTCAACATGTCGAGCAGCTTGACGCCGTATTTCTTGAGCAGCACCGGAAGGATCTTGGCGCCTTCGGCCTTGGAAACGGCGTCTTCGAGGTCATGGATAATCACGGCCGACTTTATCTTGTATTCGCCGACCCACGCCTTGACCACCGGGTCGAGCTGCTTGTCGCTGGTGAGCGTGTTTCTGAACGCCCATTGGCTCATCGCCGAGAGCCCGGGCTTGGACGAGCAATAGGAGATCATCGGCACCTTGTAGCGCTCGAGCTGCGGCGCCAGAATCTCGTAGATCGAGCTGAAGCAGGGCCCCATCACCGCGAGCACCTTGTCGCGGGTCACCAGCTTCTTGAAGCCCTTGATGCCCTCGGATTCCTTCGACTGGGTGTCCCAGTAAATGACCTTCAGCGGAACCCCGCCAATGCCGCCCGCGGTGTTGATCTCGTCCTGGGCGATCTTGATCGACTCGCGTGCCGTATAGCCCCACTCCGCCCCCTTGCCGGTCACCGGCACCAGGGCACCCACCTTCACCGACCGACCGGAGAGCTCGGCCGCCCCGGGCATCGCCGAGAACGCCACCAAAGCAGCCGCGCCGACGGTCGTCGCCAGCAATAATTGTCGTTTCATCATCGGATGCCTCCTCATCTGATTTACAGCCAGGATAGCCGCATTTCGCGCTGTCAGGTAGCCCGGTTTCGATCCCGTTCCCGGGGAATCGAACCGGAGGGTGTCCGGTTTCGTTGGAACCGTTACCGGCGTTGCCCCGCTTCGTCATGGTCGGCGCAGGCCGATCATGACGAAATGAAGTGTCCCTCCCCGCGCTTGCGGGGACGGGAGGAGGATCGGAAGCGAAACCGCCTCGATGCCGGGGAACCGCGCTACTCGCCGGCGTGTTTCCCAAGATAGGTGCGCTGAACCCCGGGATCGTTCAAGAGATTCTCGCCCAAGCCTTCAAGGGCGATCCGCCCCCGCTCCATCACGTAGCCCCGATCCGCGAGCTGGAGCGCCCGCCGGGCGTTCTGCTCGACGAGGAAGATCGTATTGCCCTCCTCCCTGAGATCGCGCAGCGTGCGGAAAATCTGAGTGATTATCATCGGCGCCAGGCCGAGCGAGGGCTCGTCCAGCAGCAACAATTTGGGCCGCGCCATTAACGCCCGGCCGATCGCCAGCATCTGCTGCTCGCCGCCGCTCAGGGTTCCGGCCGGCAGCGTTTGCCGTTCGTGGAGCGCCGGAAATTTCTCCAGCATCTCTCCGATATCCGCGTCGATTTCCGCATCCCTCCTCGTATGCGCCCCCATCTTGAGGTTTTCGAGGACCGTCATCCGCTTGAGGATTGCCCGCCCCTCCGCGACCTGGCAGATCCCCATCTCGACCGTCCTGTGCGCCGGTTGCCGGGCGATGTCTCGGCCCGAGAAGACAACCCGTCCGCCGGTCGGCCGGATCAGCCCGGAAATCGTTTTCAAAAGCGTGGTCTTCCCGGCCCCGTTGGCACCGATGAGGGCGACGATCTCGCCGCGCTCGATGGAGAGGGCGACCCCGTGCAGCACCCGGATCTGGCCGTAGCCGGCGTGGAGATCGTCGATCTCGAGGATCGTCACAGCATCTCCTCTTCGCCGAGATAGGCCTCGATGACCGTGGGATTGCGCTGCACCTCGGACGGACGCCCTTCGGCGATCTTGTTGCCGAAATTGAGCACCGTGATCCAATCGGAAATTCCCATCACCAGGTTCATGTCGTGCTCGACGAGAGCGACGGTCACGCCCCGGTCGCGCACCCGGCAGATCAGCGTGTCGAGATCCTCGGTCTCCCGGATGTTCATCCCCGCCGACGGCTCGTCCAGAAGCAGAAGCCGCGGCTCCATCGCGAGCGCGCGGCCGAGCTCCAGCAGGCGCTGCTCGCCATAGGGCAGATCCGTCGCCATGGAATGGCGCTTCCCCGCGAGCCCGACGAATTCGAGGGTCTCCAGCGCCCGGCGCCGCATCTCGGTCTCCTCCCGGGCCTCTCCGAACGGGCGGTGCAGGGCCGCCTTCAGGAACGACCGCCAGAGCGACGGGTAGGTGCGCCAGTGTTCGCCGAGCATCACGTTCTCGAGCACGGTCATGTGGCCGAACAGGCGAATGTTCTGGAAGGTCCTGGCGATGCCGAGCGCCGCGCGCCGGTGCGGCCTGAGCCGCCCGAGCGGCCGGTCGCGAAAGTGGATGTCTCCGGAATCGGGCGCCACGACCCCGGACAGGAGGTTGAACAGCGTCGTCTTGCCGGCGCCGTTGGGGCCGATCACCGCGTGGATGCTCCCCTCGCGCACCGCGATATCGACATCGCGGAGCGCATGGAAACCGCCGAACCGCTTGGTCAGGCCGGCCGCCCGGAGGCACAGGCCGTCGGTCGCCTCAGACATTGTCCAACCGCCGCTGCACGAATTGAAACGGCCGTATCGTGCTCCGGGTGATCAGGCCCTGGGGCCTGAGGACCATCATGACGATGAGAACGAGGCCGTAGATGATCAGGCGCTTCTCGTTCTCGAAGTCGAGGAACTCGTAGACGGCGTCGTAGACGTAGTTCCACGGCGCGTCCTCGGTCCACGAGACGGGGATCAACTCCATCGGATCCCTGAGCGCGCGCAGGAATTCCGGCAATAGCGAAAGGAACATCGCGCCGAACAGGGGTCCCCAATAGCTGAACCCGCCGCCGACGAGGGTGAACATCAGAATCTCGACGCCGACGAGGATGTTGAAGGTGACCGAATCGACATAGGTGGAGTAATGGGCGAAGAGCGCGCCCGCGAGACCGGCGATGAAGGCACCGAGCCCGAAGGCGAAGAGCTTGACGCGGACGACGTCGACCCCCATCACCTCGGCCGCGGTCTCGTCTTCGTGCACGGAATCCATCGCGCGGCCGAGGCTGGAGCGTTCGAGACGCGCGAAGAATACGATCAGCACGGCAACGATGGCGTAGATCCAGATGAGGGCGTTCTCCAGGTACGGGATGTTCTGAAAGCCCTGCGCGCCGCCGGTATAGTCCCAGGTCAGGATGATCACCTGGACGATCTCGGCAAAGCCGAGCGTCAGCAGCAGCAAATAGATGCCCCTGATGCGGAGCGCCGGAAAACCGACCCCGACGCCGATCAGCCCGGCGGCAACGCCGCCGGCCAACAGGCCAAGCGGGAACGGCAGGCCGAGCTTGGCGGTCACGATACCGGCCGCATAGGCCCCGACCCCCATGAACCCGGCCTGTCCGAGCGAGATCTGTCCGGTCTTGAACGGGACGTAGAAGCTGTAGGCGGCAATGACGTTGATCCCGGCGAAGATCAGCACCGAGCGGATATATTCGTCGATCACCGCGCCCGCCCCGCCTAGCCCGACTCGGTGGGCCGCGTGCCGAACAGCCCGGTGGGCCGATAGAGCAGCAGCAGGATCAGGATCACGAAGGTGAAGAAGTCGCGGACGCTGGTGCCGAGATAGCTCGCCGTCAGAATCTCGACCATGCCGAGCAGGATGCCGCCCACCATCGCGCCCGGCACGTTGCCCAACCCGCCGAGCAGCATGACGACGAGCGCCTTGACCGCGACCTCGAGACCCATATGCGGCGTGATCGCGCTGTTCTTGACCCCGTCGAGGACCCCGGCGACCCCCGCCAGCGCCGATGCGACGATGAAGGTGACGACGACCACGCGGTTGACGTCGACGCCGAGGAGGGCAGCCGTCTCATGGCTTTCCGAAGTCGCCCGGATCGCGCGTCCCATCCTGGTTCTGTCGATGAACAGCCAGAGCACCGCCATCGACAGCAGCGCCACCACCAGAATGAAGATCTGGACGGAACTGATGGTCAGCGGGCCGATCCGGTAAAGAATTTGCTCGATGGTCTCGGGGAACGCGACCTGCTCGCCGCCGAAGATGTTGATCGCTAGGTTTTGCAGGACGATCGTCACGCCGATCGTGCTGACAAGCGGCGCCAGCGGGTACCGCTTGTCGACCGGCTGCACGGCAAACCGGGCGATCATCCAGCCGACCAGGGAGGTGACCGCCATCGCTCCCGCGATCGCAAGATAGATATTGGCAAAGGCTAACCAGAGGACGATGTGCAGGCCGATGAACGCGCCCACCATGAACACCTCGCCATGGGCGAAATGGAGCAGGCGGAGCACGCCGAAGATGAGCGTGTAGCCGATCGCGACCAGTGAGTAGGACGCGCCGAGCATCAACCCGTTGATCAATTGCTGGCCGAGCATCGCGTTCCGATGAGGCTCCGACGAGCCGCCTTCCCTGTTGAAGCCCGTGTAGGCTATGGATTTCGGGCCTGCAAGACAACGCGGGCGCGACGACGCCGCGCCGTCCCTCGATACGGTCCCTCCGGGACCTACTCGGGATGAGGAAAAACCCCCTCATCCTGAGTAGCGGCGGAGCCGCGTATGAAGGGCCGGCCGCGCTTCCCCTTTTTCTCTCCGCGCTCCCCGCGTCACCCCGGACCTAAGTTGGTGTGCATTGGCCGATATTCTATTAACCTTCTGTTATATAATGAAAAAACATCCCGCTTATCCTTGATAGTCCTCCACTGAAAGGGAATGTTCTCTTTGTGTTCTAAGATAAAGAGGTCACGGTCATGAGGTTCAAGGTTGCATCGCGCGTGCGCGGTTTGAGCGAGGAGGCGTTTCGCGAGGCGTTCGGCACGGAGGATCAGTGCCGCTCGACGCTGGTTCGGCTGCGTTGGCCGGACGGCTTCGTGTGCCGATCTTGCGGCCATCGGGGTCGTTGCGTTCTTGGTCGGCGCGGGATGTATCAATGCAACCGGTGCAAGACGCAGATCTCGCCCACGGCAGGGACGATCTTCCATGCCACCAAGCTGCCGCTGACGCTGTGGTTCGTGGCCATCCACTTGATCGTGACGGCGAAGAACGGCATCTCCTCGGTGGAGCTCGGCCGCCGGCTCGGGGTCAAGCAGCCGACGGCCTGGACCATGAAACAGAAGATCATGGCGGTGATGGCGCGGCGCCAAGCACTGGCTGGCTTCTGGGGCAGAGGTCGTAACTGACGGCCTCGGCTGCTGGAGCGTGCGCGCCGTGGCCGAATACGGCCATCGGGCGATCCGTACCGGCGCGGGCCGCGAGGCGGCCCGCATGGCGCCGTTCAAATGGGTGAACGCAACGCTCGGCAACATCAAGAGCGCGATCATCGGAACCTATCGCAAGCTCGGCCCCGATCACGCCGAACGCTACCTCGTCAGTTTCGCCTGGTGCCACAACCGGCGCTGCCAACTCCAGACCATGATCCCACGCTTCATCCACAGCGCGGCGCGCACCAACCCCATGCCCTACCAAGCTCTCATCGCCGGATGACTCTCAGGGATAAGCAGGAACCACAATGCCCCCTATTTTCCCGGCCCGCACCTCGGTTGACAGCGTCGATCTTGATAGTGTCCTATTTATTAGGATGCTTATCTAATGGCAGGCAATCGCGATCGACTGGTCGCCGCGTTCGGGCTCGTGTTCGTCGAGATGGCTCACAAGTGGCGCCGTCTCCTCGATGCGAGGCTGCGCCCGGAAGGTTTCTCGCAGGCGACGTGGCGGACGCTGTTTTTCGTGTCCCGGGCCGCCGACGGTATCCAGCAGAAGGACTTGGCCGTCGCAATCGGGATCGAAGGGCCCAGCCTGGTCCGTCTGTTGGATCTGCTCGAATCCGAGGGGCTGCTGGAGCGCCAGGTCTCGCCCGGCGATCGGCGGGGCAGGATCATCCATCTGACCGGGGTTGGCCGGAACCGCGTTCTCGGCATTCAGGGCGTCGCCGACGGCGTGCGCCTGGAGCTGCTTGACGGAATCGCCGAAGACCAGTTGGCGACGTGCCTGGATGTCTTCGAATGCATCAAGCGCAACGCCGAACGACTGGACGCGAAAGATGACTGAGGGGCCGGGCCGCGCGCGGCGGTCGCGCCTCCGCCTGCGCGCATCGGTCGCCGTGGTTGCGCTCGGCGCCGGGGCGTATTGGGGGACACAGTGGATCGAGCACCGGGCGGGCCACGTGTTCGAGACCGACGCGCGGATTGCCTCCGACATGGTCTCGATCAGCAGCCGCGCCGCCGGCACGGTCCCGCAGTGCAGGTCTTCCACCGGACGACGAAGCGCCGCTTGCCCACGTGTCGCTTGGGGGCCGCTCGGGGCTGCGCACGGCTCCGGCGATCGTCCTGACGGCAGGCAATCAAAAACCCGCCGCGGTGATCCCGGGCGGGTCTGATCTGGTCGCAGTTGTGGCGCGTCGCGAATCGCCTTACGCCGCATATGAACCGCTTGTCAAGAAGAACGGTCGTGTCTCGGTTTCAGACCCGCCGCTTGCCGCAGTTAATTGGTCGGTTGGGCTGCGGCGCCCGTGGGTCGATCAGCCCTGCGATCCACTCGATATCTCTCGACGTGTCCGATACGCCCGCCGCGCCTCGGTGCCTGTCGCGCGGGAGTGCGCTAAATCAATAGAGCATACGAGCGTATGCTGTGGAGCTATAGCCGAATCTTGGTGACGGCTTGGGTCAGGCGGCGGCTTGAGGTTGTTGCCTGACGGCTTCGATTCCGTCGATGAACTTTACGCCGACGATCGGCTTGGGCAACTGGTTGTGTCCGTCGAGGCGGCGCCAACTGTTCTGTGCCGCCTGGGCGAGTTTGAAGACCATGGCGAGCGCCGTCTTGTTGGAGAGGCATCCCTTGGATCGCACGGTACGG
Organism: Alphaproteobacteria bacterium; assembly: GCA_965248835.1. Classification (GTDB taxonomy): domain Bacteria; phylum Pseudomonadota; class Alphaproteobacteria; order MPNO01; family MPNO01; genus CAYFYS01. The sequence goes on along the minus strand of CBDFLJ010000002.1, from coordinate 2,269,614 downwards.
TGTCGCACGGTGGCGAATGTGCTTTCGATGGGGTTGGTGGTGCGCAGATGCTTCCAATGCTCGGCGGGAAAGTCGTAGAACGCCAGCATCGTCTCGCGATCCTTGACCAGGCATGCGGCCGCCTTGTCGTACTTGACGGCGTAGGTCTCGATGAAGGCGTCGAAGGCGCTGTCTGCGTCGTTCCTGGTCTCGGCCATCCAGATCTCCTGGAGAGCACGCTTTGCCTTCGAGTGCTGGCTCTTGGGCAGCTTGTTGAGCATGTTGGCGGTCTTGTGCACCCAACAGCGCTGGCTGCGGGTCCGGGGCCACACTTCCTCGATCGCCTTCCAGAAGCCGAGCGCGCCGTCGGCGATGGCGAGTTCGGGCGCGACCGCGAGCCCGCGCCGTTTGAGGTCAAGTAGCAGCTCGCGCCACGATTGGGCGCTCTCGCGCACCCCGTCGACGAGGCCTACGAGTTCCTTCTTACCCTCCGGCGTCGCGCCGATGATGACCAGCAGGCATTGCGCATCGTCCTCGAGCCGGGCCTGCACATGGATGCCGTCGGCCCAGAAGTAGACATAGTGCCTGGCCGACAGATCCCGCTTCAGCCAGTGCGCGTGCTCGTCCGCCCAAACCTCGGTGAGCCGCGCCACGGTCGAGGCCGACAAGCCGCCGGCGTCCGGCCCGAGCAAGGCCGCCAGCGCCTCGGCGAAGTCGCCCGTGGAGATGCCCTTGAGGTAGAGGACGGGGATCAGGACTTCGAGGCTCTTCGAGCGCCGCGCATAAGGCGGCAGGAGCGCGGAGCTGAACCGGATGCGGTCGGCGCCCAGGCCCGTGCGGTCGCGAACGCGTGGCGCGCGAACCGCAACCGGGCCGATGCCGGTCATGATCTCGCGTTCGGGCAGGTGGCCGTGGCGCACCAGCCGTCGGCGGCCTTCTTCGGTGCGCGCCTCGGAGTGGCCATCAAGGAACGCGGCAACCTCCGCCTCGACCGCCCGCGCCAGCAGGGACCGGGCGCCGCTGCGCAGCACCTCGGTCAACGGATCGGAAAACGTCGATGGCTGGGAAAGCTTCAAAACGTTATTGTCGCTCACGGCGTATCACTCCTTCGTTGGAGAGGTGGAGGCTCGATCACCCCCACGATACGCCGCCTTAACCCTTCACCCCGTCACCAACTTCTGGCCATAGCTCTATGCTGTGAGCACACGGCCACGCCGCAAAACCGTCGAGCCGGTCTGGAACATACGCTGCGAAGATGGATAAACTGAGGTCTCAGCGGTTGATCACCGCCCGGTGACACTTCGCGCGATCGACGAGGAGAGGACATGCTCGGGTGCCGGAACACGGCAAGGTTGCCCGCCTTGTTCGTGGTGCTGTTGGTCATTGCCGGCTGCTCCGCCAATCCGGTCACGGGCGAGAAGGAACTCGTGCTCTTCTCCACGGGCTACGAGATCGAAACGGGCGCAAACCATTACCAGCCGTTGCAGCAAGCCCAAGGCGGGCGGTACACGGCGGATCCCGCGCTCTCCGGATACGTCGCGTCCGTCGGCAGGCGAATGGCGAGCGTAAGCGACAGGGTGTTGCCCTATGAGTTTGTTGTCCTGAACAACAGCACGCCCAACGCCTGGGCGTTGCCCGGCGGCAAGATCGCGATCAACCGCGGCCTGCTGGCGGAATTGGAGAACGAAGCCGAACTCGCCGCCGTGCTTGGCCACGAAATCGTGCACGCCGCCGCGCGGCACGGCGCCCAGGTCATGAACCGCAATCTGATATTTGAGCTGGCCACGCTCGGCGTCCAGCTTGCCGGCAAGGACTACAAGTACACCAATTACGTCGTCGGCGCCGGCGAGGTGGCGTTTCACCTCATCAACCAGGGATACAGCCGCAAGGCCGAACGCACGGCGGATTACCACGGCATGAAGTACATGCGCGCCGCGGGCTACCACACGGGCGCCGCGGTGTCGCTGCAGGAAAAGTTCGTCGCTCTGGCCAAGGGCCGTGAGGGCGGCTGGCTCACGGGCCTGTTTGCGAGCCATCCGCCATCGGCCGAACGCTTAGCAAACAACCGCGCGGCGCTCATCGAGTTTCCTGCCGACGGCGATCTCGGACGCGAGCGCTACCGCGAACGGCTTGCGTATCTCCGCGCCCGCCAGCCCGCGTACGACAAGGCCGACCGCGCCCGGGAGCAACTCGACACAAGCCCCGAGGCCGCTCTCCGCGCCATCGAGGACGCGATAGAACAGGAGCCGCGGGAGCCATCGTTCCACGGCATCAGGGGACAAATTCTCGCCCGCCAGGGACGTTACCGCCAAGCCGTGCGGGCATACGACGCGGCTATCGAGCGCGACTCGGCCTACTACGAACATTTCCTGGGCCGTGGTCTCGCCTACGACGCCCTCCACCAACGGTCGCCGGCGCGGAGCGACCTCGAACGGAGCAACAGATTGCTGCCCACCGCCTTGGCCACCTATGCGCTGGGCAGCATCGTGCTGGCCGACGGCAACCAGGCCTATGCCAAGCGTCTCTTCGAGACCGTGAGCAGCGCAGGCGGCGACATCGCCGCCGCCGCCCGAAGGGACTACGTCATGCTGGACATCGTCGACGCTCCGTGGCGATACGTGGTCGCGGAGCCCTTCTTCGAGGATGGCCGTGTCATCGTCGAAGTGAAGAATTCGACAGCTCACGCTCTCCAGGACGTTGCGGTCCGCGTCGAGGCCAAGATCAACGGGCAACCGGTGTACCGCAGGCTGCCGCCCGCCCGACTCGCCGCCAATGCGATGGTGGTCCTGGAAACCGGCCTGCGCTATCGCGAAAAAGACGCCGTGGAAGTCAAGACGCGCGTGTTCAGGGCCGAGCCCGCCCACTCTCGCCCGCGCGGCTCGTGGGCATACCGCCCCTACCCCTGACCTTCGTAGCGGCCGGCGCTCCGCTCCGCGTCGGCGAGCCGACGTCACGGTCGATCAGATGGGGGTCACAAGGAAGTGTCGGTCTCGGCCATTGCAAGCCCCCGCAACCAGAATAAAGTCCTGAAAACAAAAACGTTTTCAGGGGTTTCGTTTTTCCGTCCGGTTGACGCTGGGTCTGTTGGGAAGCTATTGGGAAGTAAGCCTCCGTCGAGGAGAAACGCATCGATCTTTTTCCGTCAGCTGGCCCGCCTGGCCGCTCGTAGCCGTAGCGGGCTGTATGCGGATCGTTCGGATGTCGGAGGAGCGCGGCAACTTCGGTTCGACATCAAATGCGGTGTCGGCCGCATCGAAAATCAACGACCGCCGCTTGTGGGCTTGAACATGCGACGGGCGATGCCGCCCTTATCGAAAATTGCGTGTTTGGCCGCTCCCAGAATATGCAGGGCAAGCAGAGGTATGAACAGATGTCCGGAGACATCGTGCACCTCGTCCATGAGCTCGTGAAAGGGTCGGCTTGCCGTCATCGGTGAGGGAATGGCCACACCGAATACGTCCAACGGGCGGCCCTGCGACCAGGGCAACAGGTAGCCGGTAATCACCGCGACGACGATGGCCACCAGAAACCCCCACTGCACCACCCGCGCGGCGGCATTGAGCAGGAATGCCTGATCCGGCAAAGCGGCCATGCCGCCTCTTGCGCGATGCCACACACGCCACAGCAGAAAGACGCCGGCGATGGCGCCGCCGCTCACGTGAATGACATAGGCCGAGCTGCCGCGCTCCCCATCGTGGGTCAAGAACAACGCGACGACGAAGATCGCCGCAAGCCAGTGAAGAACGATCGATAGCGACGAATAGCCGCCCACGCGGTCCATGATGCTTCCTCTCCTATGACAAATCACATGCCACGAGGGAACGTATTCGGCGAAGGCGCGTTAACCCAAAGAATCACTCCGTTTTCGATGAGATAGGCTGCGCCGATGGAATACCCGCCAGATGGAGCGGCTGGCATGTCCGTGGCCGGCTGGGGATCTCGGAGCGCCGCGCCTGCCGGGTGCTCGGGCAGCACCGCTCGACCCAGCGCCATATCCCCCGCGGACGAGACGACGAGGACCGCCTGGTTGCGGACATGATCGCGCTGGCCCGCCGTTACGGCTATCGCCGGATCGCGGTCCTGCTGCGCTCCGCCGGCCGGCTTGGCGGAGAAACCGTCGATGCACTAACATTCAACCCGGACCAGTCGGTGGGGGGCCGGTCACCCCAGGAGAACGTCCATGAGTGTTCTGGATGACCTAAAACGTGACCTCGTCAGTGCGAACCGCATCCTCGCGAATGAGGGGATCGTCGACGCATGGGGCCACATCAGCTTCCGCAACCCGGAGAATCCCGACACCTACTTCCTGTCGCGCTCGCGCAGTCCCAGCTTGGTGACGATGGATGATCTCGTCGAGTTCAACCTCGACAACACGCCGGTCAAGCCCACCGATACGCCGCTCTATATCGAGCGGCCGATACACGGCATGACCTTTCAAGCACGGCCGGACGTGCAGTCGGTGATCCACCACCACTGCCAGGAAGTCCTTCCATTCGCCGTCACTGGAAGCGAGATGCGGCCGGCAACCCACAACGCGCGGGTCATCGGCGGGCCGGTGCCGGTTTGGGATATCACCGACAAATTCGGAGACACCGACTTCCTGGTCACGACCAACGATCAAGGCCAGGACCTTTCCGCCGTGCTCAGTCGGGGCCGGGCGGTGATCATGCGAGCTCACGGCGCGACCGTGGCCGGCGCGACGATTCCTAACGCCGTGGGTATCGCGCTGGCGATGAAACGCAACGCGATTGCGATTCTCGATGGGCTGAAGCTCGGGCCGATCAAATATCTGACCCAAGGCCAGATCGATTTCGTGAACGAGACCGGCCAGCGCACGATGCGCGGTCACGATCGCACGTGGGAGTATCTCTGCGAGCGCGCCGGCGTGACCGAGATCTGAGCGGCCGGGTTGCTAACCGGAGCCGTTCAAGCTTGCGGGGATCAGCTCTGGTCCCACTCCACCGGCGCGGCATCCGGCGTCTCGGGTTCGTAGTACCACTTGAGCCCCAGCGCCTCCTCGCTGAGTACGTTCGTCTTGAAGCTCCTCCAAGCCTGGATCTCGAAGTAGTCGAGCGGACCGCCGTGGGCGCGAAGCCGATGCGGCACGCCCGGGGGGAAATAAACCAGCGTGCCGGGATCGAGTTCCTGGGAAGTATCCCCGACTTCGACCACGCCACGGCCCTTGAAAGTCATGTAGCAGTGAGCGGCACCGTCGGGGTTGGCGCCGGTGCCTACATGCGCATGATAGGGTGACGAGCCGCCCTCGTGATAGTGCATCTCGCCAGCCTGAATCGCGTTGGTCGGCGTGAGCCTGCTGCCATCGGGAAACCTGACGGTGGACTCGGCGCAGAATCGACGAACCCGGCCGCCGCTGGCGTCACTGAGCGCGCGGAGCGTCTTCCGATTGAAAAAATATCCCGGCCCCCCGGGCAACCCGTCTTCGACGGCGGCGGGCGGCTTGGGCGCCACCATGTGCAGCAGCTCCAGATCCGACCCGGACGCTTCGAACCGCGCCGATTCGCCCGGAGCGAGCAGCACGCCGGCGCCTTCCTCGGCTGCGTGCGACTCGTCGTTGAAGCTGATGAGGCCCTCTTTCGGCGCCGCCATGACGTAAACGAGGTGATAGTCGTCGCTTGCCTGGGGCTCGAACCGGCGACCTTCCAACACTGTTCGTCGGTAGACGGTCAGGGTCTTCGAACCACACAGACTCTGGCCGCAGATCGTCCTTTCAAGTCCAGATTCGACGGGCTTGGGCTCGGCAGTGTTCGAATCGATGATTGAAACGTCGCTGATTGTCGCCATGGGTCATTGCTCCTAGAGGTCATTGCTCCTAAAAAAAGCGATCGATCCTGTGTCGGGGCTGCGCGGCCAACCCGCTGGCGCAGCTCGCGAGCGCATAGCAGGGGGTCGGTAGACAGAGCCGGCAACCCTGGGGGGCGAAGGTAACGCAGGAACTTCGGTGTTGTACATGGCGCCCGCGCCACGTCCGCCGGGGTCCGCTTTCATCAAGTCTGATTCGGTCGCAACAACCAGATTATGCAGAACCACGCGCGCCATCCAGGCGGTGATAGCGGTCAGCGCCTTGCGCCTGAGATCGGCGTTGTGCCGATCGCGGGCGATATAGCGCTCGAACTTGTCGCGAAAGCCGTTGTCGCGTTGACGGATGGCGACCTGACCGGCGAGCCAGAGCGTCCGTCGCAGTCTCGCATTGTCGTACTTGGGCAGCTCGGTCTGGCCGCGGAACAGGCCTGATTGCCAGGTGGCGAGATCGAGGCCGCAGAACTCGAGGAACTGGCGGTGATGGCCGAAGCGCCGCAGGTCGCCGGCCTCGGCGATGAATGTCTCCCGGCTCAGGGCGGTGATGCTCTCCGGGGTCGGGAACTGCTCCAGAAAGGCGAAGAACCAGTCGCTCCGGCTGTTGCCCCTGAACCGCTCGACCTCCGGGAAGTACAGCGGCAGGTAGTGTGTCAGGATGCGATGCTGGATCGCCGTCTTGGCGCGCGAGATCGCTTCGTGAGTCTCGGTCAGCTCCTGGACGTCGTCGATGTCGGCGCGCAGAGGATCGTGGCAGAGGATCGTGGCAGAGGATCGTGATAGTGCTGGGTGGCACCGATCCTCAGCATATGCAAGAGGACCTGAGCGTCGCGCGGATCGTTCTTGTCCCAGCTGTTGTTCAGCGTCTCGCGCCGGGTTGCCGGTCGCTTCGAACGCGCAGACCACCGGCCTGCCATAGGCGCCGAGGAGCTCGATGAGCCGGTCGTGCTCGGCTCTGGTGTCGCGGACCGTCCGCCTCGCCGGCGCCGACGCGATGCGCACCGGATTCGCCGCGGTCAAGTTCGGCTGGACCGCATTCGTCATCCCTTTCCTGTTCATCGCCGCGCCGTCGTTATTGATGACCGGCTCGGCGATCGATGTGGCTTGGGCCGCGGTCACCGCGGTGGCGGGCGTGTGGTTCGCGTGCTTCGGCGTGATCGGCTATCTCACCCGGCCGCTGAAGCCCTGGATGCGGATCTGCTGCGTCGCCGTCGGCCTGATGATGCTTGTCCCGGCCGGCGCCTTCGAGGGCGGCTTCATGATCGATATTCTCGGGATCGGCCTGGCATTGGCGGTTTTCGTCTACGAAACGACGATGAAAAGACGCCTCGGACGCACATAGCCGATGTTTGGCATCCGCGCGCGACATCGCGTCCCGCGGGGCCGCGGGATCGGCGCCGGCAGGTTGTCCCCGTAGTCCGCGGAAGCAATGGATGCGGGGTGCAGCTTTCCGCTTCATCAGTCCGCCTCCTCGACGACGGTGGCCGGCGTGGCCGTCGAACAGGTCGGTCAAGCTGACCGGCGGATTGCGATTGTCAATGTCGAGCGCCCCTGTATCGTGGTGACGCAACGGTGTCGTGAAACACCGCGATACGCCCAGTGAGGGAGAGAACATGACCATCCTGAACGGCCAGAAGGTCATCGCCATCGAAGAGCACTACTACGATCCGGAGATGGCCGCCCATTTCACCGGTGTCGACGCCACGACCGGCGGCTTCGTGCGCGTGAGTTTGGAGGACGTCGGCGAAAGGCGCATAAAGTCCATGGACGAAGCGGGCATCGACGTCCAGGTCCTCTCCCACGGCGCGCCCTCGGCCCAGAAACTGGACGCCGAAACCGGCGTCAGAGTGGCCAGAGCGGCCAACGACAGGCTCTACGAAACCTGCCGGAGCCACCCCGACTGGTTTGCCGCCTTCGCCGCCCTGCCTACGGCAGATCCGGTCGCGTCAGCGGACGAATTGGAGCGCTGCGTCGACAAGCTGAGCTTCAAGGGAGCCATGATCCACGGGCTTACCGGCAGCGATACATTTTTCGACGACCGGAGGTTCTGGCCCATATACGAACGCGCCCAGACGCTCGACGTGCCGCTCTACATCCATCCGGCCAATCCCCATCCGGGCTTCGTCGACCTCTATCTCAAGGACTATGTCGACAAATTTCCCGGCGTTAGGAACGCAGGCTGGGGTTTCACCGTGGAAACGGCGACCGCGGCCATCCGCATCGTTCTGTCCGGCGTGCTGGAGAAGTATCCGGGGACCAAGATCATCCTGGGCCATCTGGGCGAAACGTTGCCGTTCCTCATGTGGCGCATCGATCTGGCGCTCAACCGGCCGGGAAACGACGGCGTCGCTTTCCGCGATCTGTTCTCCTCCCATTTCCACATCACTACCAGCGGCTTCTTTTCCGATCCGGCCGTGTGGTGCTGCATTCAGGAGATGGGCATCGACCGCATCCTGTTCGCCATCGACTATCCTTTCGTGCCCAACGCGCCCGGCCCCCAATGGATGGAACGGCTGATGCTCAACGCCGAAGACAAAGCCAAGATTCTCCACGGCAATGCCGAGAGGCTCTTGAAGATGTAGCGCGGCCTGGCGCCCGGCCGGAGCCGCTAGCCGTTATCTGCCGCAGGTGCAAATGGCCATTCCGGGTTACGTCCGGCGTTCGACAGCCGAAACGGCGTTGTCGGACAAAATGGATTGATGGGCAGATGGAGCATCCATCGTTTGCCGGATGCGAAATCCCTTCCGTGGGTTTTTGCCGCGAAGCGGCGGGATCGCAGGGCAGCGCTGAAGTTCCTGAAGCGCATGATGAAGCGCTATGGCCGGCCGGCTTCGAACGCCACGGACAGGCTTCGGTCATACCGGGCGGCGTTGCAGGTGATTGGCAACGAGGTTCGCCAAGAGACCGGACGACGGCTCGACAACCGGGCCGAAAACGCGCACCAGCCGATCCGAGGACGAGAACGGACGATGGTCAAATTCAGGGACGTAGAGACCGTGTAAAAATCCGCCGCCGTCCATGCCTCGACCGACAACCACTTCAACCACCAGCGCCATCTCGACCGCCGCGACATTTTCAAGCAAGACCGAACCGACGACCTGGCCGAGTGGCGTCAACGAGCAGCCTGAAGGCGCTCGATTGCAGGTTCTACAAGTCCTGTCCCGTTAGTCCGACAATGCCCGTGCATGAGGTCCCGGATCTCTTCGGTGACGTCGAGCGATGCGCCTTGACGAGTGACCCCGCAACTGTTCACGACGATATCGTTGCAACCAAAGGCGTCGACCCCGTCATCGATGTGGGGGAGATCGCCGATACAGCCGGTCGTCACGACAGCCCTCGCCGGTGGTGCGTATGCGGATGGGAATGGTCGTGCATTTCGTAATGCTGCCGCAACAGATCGCGCCCGTAGTCGTTGCCGTTGGGCGTCCGCACGATCGTGTGGACATGGTCCCGGGTCGGGTTCGCGTTGTCATAGATGATGCCGGGCAGGTGATCGAATTCGATCAGGATAACCGGGCTGTAGATGCGGTAGTAGAACGGGCTCTTCTCGCCATGTTCGCCGATCCAGCCGAAAGCGGTTTCCGGCAGGTGCTTTCTTACCTCGTCCATGCGGATTTCGGCGTGGCCCGGACGGATGCGCCCGACATAGGTTTCGATCAGGCCCAGTAGGCGCTCTTGCTGCTGCGGCGTCAGGGCGTCGTAGCGGATGCCCGCGTAATCCAGATCGAGGTTGTCGGCCTGGGCGGTGGTCAGGACGTCGCGCGGCAACGCCGTCCCGATGGCGGCCTGTTGCTGCTGTTCGGGCGACAGCGCATCCATGAACTCCAGCCCGCGCGACTGCTCGTCGTGGAAGACATGGGTGCCCGCATATTTTCCCGACTTCGCGAAGACCGGCTCGGATCCCCGGAAATCCGGCGTAATTACCATTTGATCGCCGTAGACGAAGCAGTTGACGATCAAATGGTGTCCGTCGATCTGCCATCCCCAGGGCTCGGTCAACGACGGCTCGGCGAAAATGCTGATCCAGTAATACCACTCCGCGAACTCTTCCTTATTGCCGGTAAGCTCGCCCGCGTGCTCGTTCAGCTTCATGATGTTGCGCGCGGATTCGTAGCCGGCGGCACTCGAGCTCGCCTCGATCAGGCCCAACGCCGCGCCGCGCTGCGCGGGGTCGAGGTCGTCGAGCAGCAAACCGTGGCGCATCAGGAAAATGTGCATGTTGTGCCAGGATCGCCATGCGCGGTCGTCGATGTCGAAATTCACATCGCGCCGTTGCTCAGTCGTCAGCGAGGCCCGGAAGGCGTTCGCCGCCTCGACGATGGGCGCTACCGAAACGCCGGTTCTTACGATCGGGAAAAGCCCGTCGGCCGGAACCCCGCCGGCCGTAATTCCCGTGAAGTCCTCCTCGAGGGAGGCCTTCGCCCTGTCGAAGACTTCCTGTACCCGGGAGCGCGCGGGCTCGCGGAACGTCGAGATCGAGGTAAAGCGCTTGGCGGAGGTCCCGAGGGAAGCTCGAAGTCTTGGCGTGGCATCGTCGTCCATGGTTTCCTCCGGTGTGCGGATTTTATGAGGACTATACGGTTTGCGGTGGGCCCGACCACCCCGACCGATCTTTTACTCCCGAGATCGAGCCGCGCCTGACCCGGATTATTCATCCTGGGCCTGAATCTGGATTGGCGGGCATGGCGTAACGGGTTGTCATGGCGTAGAAATTCGTTGTCGAGGCGGGTTTCTTCGCGAACAGCCGGTGTTGCCGGTGTTGCCGGGCATCGCCCGGTGCGTCGGCTGGCGGCAGCGCCGGTCGGGCGCGGCCGCTACAGATATTCCGCCGTCGCGCCGGTCGCCTTGAAGTCGGCCAGAATCCGGCTGGTCGAGGTGACCAGCGCCGCCTTTTTGGCATCGAGGTCGGCGCAGACGATCCGGCCACCGCGCTTGCGCACCGTGCCGGCCACCAGCACCGTATCGACGTTGCCCGGATTGGCGTGCAGCACGATGGCGTTGGTTGCATTGCCGGCGCCGATGAGGTTGAGGTCGGTCTTGCGCAGGCAGGCGATGTCCGCCTGTTTGCCCGGTGTCAGCGCACCGATGCGCGCGTCCAGATGCGCCATGCGCGCGCTGTCGCGCGTCGCCCAGCGCAGCGCCTCGGCGGTCACCACGGGGATCGGATGCGGCTTGTCGCCGGTGGCGGCGAAGCTGCGCATCGAATGGGCGTGGCGCTCCAGTTGCAGCGTCGTGCGCATGACCGAGAACATGTCCGCGCCGTAGGCGCATTCGACGTCGGTGCCGATCGCCACCGGCACGCCGCGCGCGCGCAACCGGCCGGTCAGCGGCGGGCCGTAGGCCATCTGCATTTCGACCTCGGCGGTCACCACGAACGTCGCGCCGTGCTCGATCAGCAGTTCGAAATCGGCGTCGGTCAGTTCGTTGCCGTGGACGATGCTGATCTTGTCGCCGATCAGCCCCGCCGCGGCCGCGGCCGCGTAGCCCTGCGGCGCCGGCATCGCCGCGCCGGAATGGTGCAGGCTGGCAACGATGTCGAAATCCCGGGCGAGGCGGAAATCCTCGAGCACGACGTCGTGCACCGACATTTGCGGGCCGAGCACCGCGAGCCCCAGCGACAGCAGCCCGTCGTCGGTGGCGAAGCGGCCCTTGCGCAGCCGTTCGACCTCGCCGGGCGGCATCGGTATCTCGCCGTACGGCTTCTCGCCGGGACCGGGGTCGGGCTTCGGCGATCCGTGCAGGAACAGCGCCCGGATGCCGGCGTCGGCGAGGCCGTCGATCGCCGCGTCGGAATGCTCGGGCGTCGGATTGTTGTGGTGCCAGTCGGCGATCGTCGTGACGCCGCAATCGATCTGGTTGAGCGCCCCGACCAGATTGGCGATGTGGATATCGTCGGGCCGGAAGAAGGTCGCCAGCCCGGCGTGCATGGCGCGGAAATAGTTGGTCCCCGTCCAGTTGCCGGCGAGGCTGCGCAGCCCGGTCTGCCAGGTGTGGATATGGCCGTTGACCAGGCCCGGCATGACGATCATGTCGGCGGCGTCGATCACCTCGACTTCGTCGCCGACTGCGAGGTCGACGCCGACCGCGGCAATCTCGGTACCGTCGATCAGCACGTCGCCGCGTTCCAGATCGCCGATCCCGGCATCCATCGTGACGACGCTACCCCCCTTGATCAGCAACTTCGGCATGGCATGCGCTCCGTTGTCGCTCATGGCCCGGCCAGCCTAGGGCACCGGGCGCGCGGTGTCGCGGGGCTCGACATGGTTTTCCGACCGGGGACCGGATGGCAGGAACCGAAACCGTTCGCCGCGATCCGGCGGGTTCGAACCCCGCCCCGCAGAGGCGCCGGGCGACCAGGCACTCAAAGAACTGTCCGGCTGAGGCGTTCGTCGAGGAAATCCTCCAGGCAGACCTCGTTGCTGTGCGGTGCCAGCGTGCGTTCGAACACCGCACGAGCCTCGGGCCGGCTCAGCGGTGGCCGGGTCGCATCGATTCCCCATTTGCCGGTCACGACATCGCGCGTTCCGACGATGAGAACGGACGATGGTCAAATTCAGGGACGTAGAGACCGTGCAAAAATCCGCCGCCGTCCACGCCTCGATCCACAACCACTTCAACCACAAGCGCTATCTCAACCGCCGCGACATTTTCAAACAAGACCGAGCCGCCGCCCTGGCGGAGTGGCGTCAACGAGCAGCCTGAAGGCGCTCGATTGCAGGTTCTACAAGTCCTGTCCTGTTAGTCTGACAATGCCTTTCTGGCCGATCGAGCTGTGCGGATGAAATAAGGGAGGAGACCCTCATGTCCCAATACGAGGTTTTGGTCGTGCAGAACCTCCGCCTACTGCGGCTTTCCGACGATCTCGTCCGGCTTGTAGCGCTTCCTTGCCATTCTTGGTCCCCCTCATTCCAAAACCTAAGGATGGACCAATTCAATGGAGGTGGATCAGTGAGGGCAGTGCTATCCATTTAAGGACGGACAACGATGTTGACAAAGCCGCCAGGGTTCTTGCCGACGTCCGCCAGGGCCTCATTGACCTCTTCCAGCGCGAAAGTACGATGCTCGAAAATATCGAGATCGACCAGCCCAGCACCGGCGAGCGCCGCCATTTCCTCGCCTTGACTGACGGTGAACCAGTTCGAGCCGCAATAGGTTAGCGCGGTCGCCATGAACCGCATCGGGGTGAGTTCAAGGGGTTGGTTGAGCGCGCCGATATTGACCAGTGTACCGCCCCGCATCATGCCTTCGATCGCCTGGGAAGTGGTTTCCGAGCTGGCGCCAGCGCCGAGGCAGTCGAGCACGAGTTCGGGACCCATCCCGCTGGTTGCTTCTAACAAGCGATCGGCGATATTGGCGCCGTCGATGACAATGGGTTCGATGCGCCCAGGCGCCAACGCCTTCAGCCGGGCCAGGCGTTCCGCGTTGCGGGCGATCGGGACGATGCGGGCGACCCCCATGGCGAGCGCAAACACTGTCGCATTGACGCCAAGCGTTCCAGTCGCGCCGATAATGCCGAGTGTGCCGCCAGCTTTCACATGCCCCGTTTGCAGTGCAGCATAGGCGGTGCCGAGATAGCCAAATCGCGCGCCGACCTCGAAACTCACGGCGTCTGAAAGCTTCACCAAGTTTCGCGCCGGAGCCAGAGTGTATTCGGCGAACCCACCATAACGGTATCTCGACAGCATCGCGGAGGCCGCTGGGCGGAAACCAAAATATCCCTGCAATGCAGCCTGTTCACAGTTAAGCGGCGACGCGCCGCGACGGCAATAGTCACACACGCCGCAGGATAGCGCCGGATTGACATAGACACGATCTCCTTCGGCCAACCCCTCGACCCCGCGCCCCAACTTCGCAATCACACCGGCAGCATCTAGGCCCATTACCGCGGGCAGCGGCGGCAGGGTTCGCCAATGCCCGCCGCGTACGATGTTCCGCATATTGGGCACCACCCCACAGGCGCGCACTGCGACGACCGCATCGCCCGGCCCCGGTTCAGGGATAGGAATTTCGTCAATCCGAAACGGCGTGTCGGCCTCATGCAGCCGCGCCGCTCGCATGATCTCGCCCATCTACGGCCCTCGTGAGGTCAGGCGGACCCGGCTGGCCCCGGATAGGCCTGTGGGTCGGCGCGCAATGTTGACCCCTATGCTTACACACAATCAATCACTTATCGTGCCGACCGACGCCGAGCCGATGCGCCGACTCACAGCCACGCTGCCGCCTACAAACCGGCCGACTTCGCAGCGAGGATCTGACCCCGATTTCGACGTCCTCAATCCGTCGGACGATACGGTTCTAACTAAACCGGATACGCTGTAGCGGGCATGCGCAACGGCGCATGGCGCATCAGGGCAACAAAAATTGTGGCTGGGAGCCGATACTGCTCGCGAAGTTGAGAGAAAATAAGGTCTGGCCAATGTCCTCAGCCGCGATCTTCAAGCGTTTGGATTAGCAGATCGCGCAAGCGTTCCGGGGCGGTGACGTGGGGGCTGTGGCTGGCATCGAGGTCATGGCAGGTCCAGCCCGGTGATGTGCGCGCGTGCTCGGCGAACGGGTGGAACGGATCGCCGGGGACGACGCTCGTGCAGTAGATGTAGCTGCGCGGCTGGGTGATCGCGCCGCCGGTCATCCGCAAAGGCGCCTCAAAGGTCGCGAGCGGATGCGGCATTCGGCGGTGCCGGATCCATTCGGCATCGGCGTCCGTGGTATCGGACGGGATCGGGTTGGGCGGCACCAGCCAGCCATCGCCATCGTCCCGCGCCGCCGCCCGCATGGCCTCGCGCGTTGCCTGCGGCGCCAGATCGAGGAGGCTTTGGCCGTCCTCGGGCACGAATGCATCGAGATAGACCAGCCGGGCGACGCGGTCGCGCGCACGGTCCGCGACCGCGGTGGCGACGATACCGCCATAGCTATGGCCGACCAAGACGACGTCGCGCAGATCCTCGAATTCGAGCACGGCCAGCATGTCGGCGATATGGGTTTCGAGATCGACCGTCTTTGCCGCCAAGTGGCCGCGCTCGCCGATCCCGGTCATGGTCGGCGTCCACAACTCATGCCCCGCCGCACGCATCAGCGGGTGCATCTTCCGCCACACCCAGCCGGCCGACCAGGCACCATGGGCTACGACGAAGGTTGCCATGTCCTGATCGCTCCTACCGCAGTTACTGCGCCGCGACCGGCTGGCGCTCGAAGCCTGAGTATCCTCTGTCGCCCAGTTGCTGGATCGTAAGCTGGAACGTGAAGACCTGCATCGGGTTTTCTCTCTTCAGTGGCGTTCGTCGACCGCCACGCCGACGGCTGATTCATATTCCCGGAAACCCACGCCATAGTCGAATGGTATCGGCCGGTGCGCGTGAATCGCGTTTGTCGTCCGCTCCCCTCGCCCAGCCGCCCGGCCCGTTCGCCGATCCGGCGGAGCTCGTCTTCGCTGCCCGACGACCCGAACTACGCGTTCTGCCCGGCCTACCGACCGGCGGATCGACCGCAGCAGATCCGCATCGTCATCGACCACGTGCCGGGCTACGTGCCCACGGCGCTCGTCGCGCTGACCCTCGACGATGCGGAAAGGCGCTGCGACCGGCTCAATGCGCGGCTCGGCCAGGATCGCGAGGCCTGGATGAAGATCGCCGGCCGGACGATGTCCGCCGGTCCGCCCCGGCACGGCTCCGGCAACGGCGTCCTGCAGTGAACGGAG
The DNA here is from genome assembly GCA_965248835.1 of Alphaproteobacteria bacterium. Classification (GTDB taxonomy): domain Bacteria; phylum Pseudomonadota; class Alphaproteobacteria; order MPNO01; family MPNO01; genus CAYFYS01. The sequence continues at coordinate 2,254,127 of CBDFLJ010000002.1, read as the reverse complement.
CTCCCTCACGACGCTGCAGGCCGACGGCCAGCCATTCGGAGCCCAGCAACGCCGGCCGCGTGATCACTGGGCGCCTCATCGATGCGCTCGCTCTCTTCGATGTGCGGGTGTTCGATCATCTCCTCACCGGCAACGGCGACGTCACCTCGTTTGTCGAGCGGGGCCTGATGCGACGCCACTCGCCGGCGTCGAGCCTGTCCCGACCGTCCCCGCAGAGAGTGAAGGAGAGCTTTGAGAGGGCGACACCCGGAGGGTCGATAGGAAGGTCCTCCACCCCGGCGGCGTCGACCATCCCTTTCACGGAGGACCCCTCGATGTTCGATACCCCCATCACCGTCTTTACCGTCACCGGCGACGATGATGATCCCTTCCACGAGTTCGTCTCCGTCGACGATGTGCTCGCAGCAATCGGCCTCCGGGCGCTGTCGGCAAGTGGTGCGACGGCGCAACCGGCGAGCACGGCGATCTCCTCGACCTCATCCGCCACCACCTCGGTGGAGCCTCGCTTCGCTCCTGCCGCTTCGAGGCCCTGGGGTTCCACCCAAGACTCGCCTATCGCAGCGACGAGGGGTTCCGGCGCTATCCCGCGCTCGTCGCCGCCGTCACCAACGTCGACGGCGACATCACCGGCGTCCACCGCACCTGGCTCGACCCGGCGCGGCCCGCCAAGGCCCCGGTCACGAGGCCGCGCAAGACCCTCGGGCGCATCCACGGCCTCGCCGACCGCTTCGGCGCCTCTCCGGCCCACGACGGCGCTTCGCTTCTCGTCGGCGAGGGGATCGAGACCGTGCTCTCGGTCGTCACGGCCCTGCCGGACATCCACGCCGCCGCCGCGCTCTCCGCGGGGCACCTTCGCGTGTTCGCGCCGCCTCCGGACCTGACCCATCTCGTTATCGCCGCCGACAACGATCCGGAGGGCCAAGGCGCCGCCGTCCGCCTCGCCGAGCGCGCCGGCGAGCTCGGCTGCCGCTACCGTCAAACGATACGACACCCCGGTCGCCTCACGGACATGGCTTTCGACGCTCGTCGAGGGCGCTTGGCGCCAATTTCCAACGCAGAGCCGTCAGGAGGCCCACACCTGGTCCGCCACCTCGACGATGCGCGCGAGCTTGCGCTCGACCTCGCCCGTCGAAAACCGTCCGGACCCGACATTGCTCGAAAATCCGCATTGAGGGCTCAGCCCCAGCCGGTCGACATCGATCATCCGGCACGCCTCGTCGATTCGCGCCTTCAGCTCGTCCGCACTCTCCAGCGTCGCCACCTTGGTGGACACAAGGCCCAGCACCGCCTTCTTGGGAGCGGGCAAGTGCTGCAATGGCGTAAAATCTCCGGCCCGCGGGGTATCGTACTCCAGGAAAAAGCCGTCAACATCGAGCCGGTTGAACATCCGCTCCGCGATAGCCTCATAGCCGCCATCCGCCATACCGTGGCCTATGTTGCCACGGCACAGATGGACGCAGACCGCCATATCCGCGGGATGATCCGCAATCGAGTCGTTGATCGCGTCGATGTAGGCGTCGATGAGCCGCGCCGGATCCTCGCCCCGCCGACGCACAATCTCCTGGTTGCTCGGGTCGCACAGCAAGGCAAGCGGCACCTCGTCCATCTGCAGATATCGGCAGCCTTGTGAGCCAAGCGCGGCAACCTCCTCGCGATAGGCGCGCGTGACGTCGCCGAGGAAAGCGTCCATATCGGGATATGCCGCGCGGTCGATCCCCCTGTCCCCGCGGAAGAAATGGGTGACCGATGGCGTCGGCAGGTTCGCCTTGGGTAATCCCTTGGTCATCGGCTTCAACAGCGCGAAATGCTCGGCCGCCATCGCGGTTCGCCGGCGCACCGGCGCAACGGTTGCGGGCACCGGACTGGCCTTTCGGGTCGAGCCGTCGAACAGGGTGAAGGTGAAGTCGGCTTCGTAGCGATCCTGCGTGAAGCCGTCGAAATGCTCGAAAGGGGCGTCGCGCCACGAGACGCGGCGGAACTCGCCGTCGGTGATGGCGCCTATTCCGACGCGCTCCTGCAAGGCAACCGCCTCGCGAATGCAGTCGTCCTCGATCGCGCGCAGATCGGCGAGCGACATGGCGCCGCCGGCGTGCGCCTCACGCGCGTTGATCAGACGCTCCGGTCTGGGCAGGCTTCCGACGTGCTCTGCGCGATACGGCGGTTTTCCTTTCGGCGTCTGTTCGGCCATCGTTCGCTTCCTCCCGGATTCGCGCTATCGCCCAGATCTTATGCGGAGGTCGGGAGCAATTCCAAGGACTCCGAATGTCGCCCATGGGTCAGCCGCGTCGGTTTGGAGCGGCGATGCCAAATTCCGCTCGTTAGCGTCCCAGGGCGTGGTGTCGCGAGGCGGTAACTCGTTTGCACATTGGCCCGGACGATTCACTATATGCACAATACAAGGCACGGTGAACGCGCGCTGACAGTCAAGAATCTTCGCTTGTATGCGACCAGGGTGATCCCCCACCTGCAAAGCATCAACGAGCCGGGAGCCGGTGGCGAGGCGGAGACACAAGCGGTCGCGGACCGAGCGATCCGCTGTTCGTCGGACGCGATGACGCGCGCTCCCCGTGGCTACCGCGATGTTGGGATCGCCGCTACCGTGAGCGCGGAACAAGATCCGGTGACGTCTGTATTGGGAAGACAGGGTGATGAAATTCGGGATTTTCGACCACCTGGACAGGCGAGACGGGCCGCTGTCCGAGTTCTACAAGGACCGGCTGAGACTCGTCGCCACGGCGGACGAGCTCGGTTACGCCGGCTATCACATCGCCGAGCATCATTGGAACCCGGTCGGGCTGGCCCCCGCGCCCGGCATATTCCTGGCGGCGGTCGCCCAGCATACCAGGCGCATCCGCCTCGGTCCGATGGGCTATGCGCTCGCATTCCACGACCCGCTCATGCTGAGCGAGGAGATCTGCATGCTCGACCATCTGTCCGATGGCCGCTTCGACCTCGGCATCGGGCGCGGCATATCGCCGTGGGAACTGCAGATGTTCGGCATCCCCATGCCGGAGACCCGTGACCTTTTCCAGGAGACCCTCGAGGTCATGCTGCAGGCCTTCACCTCGGACACGGTGACCCATCGCGGCCGGCGCTACCGGTACCACGACGTGCCGATGGAGATCCGGCCGCTCCAACAGCTCCATCCGCCGCTGTGGTACCCATCGACCTCGGGCGCGGCCCGCGAGTACATCGCAAGGCACGGCATGCACCTGGTCACCGGCTGGGCGCCGAGCGCGCACATCAAGCAGGCCAAGGAGCTCTACCTCGAGGCCTGGGAGCGGCACCGCGACGATCCGCTCCGCGCCCATGCGCCGGATCGGCCGATCATCGGCTCGGTCCGCCAAGTCGTCATCGCCGAGACCGACGAGGAGGCGCACCGGATCGCGGAGGAGGCCCGCGACCGCTGGTACGCGAGCCTTGAGCACCTGAGCGAGCGGTTCGGCCACCGGACGATCTTCGTGCCGCCCGGCTATGACCAAGCGCGGCGGATGGGCGCCATAATCGCCGGCACGACTGCCGTGGTGCGCGATGCGCTCGGCGAGCACATCGCCGAGACCGGCATCGACTACCTGCTGCTTCAGCTCGCTTTCGGCAAGCAGACCCACGAGCAGGAGATGCGTACACTCGAGCTGTTCGCAAAAGAGGTCATGCCTGCGCTCGTTTAGGCGCGTGCGCCTGTATCGACCTCTAATCGCTGACCCGGCGGAAGCGCTCCGCAGTGCGGGTCGAGACGCCGGGGCGGCCGGTGCGCATCGATTGCTCCACCAGGGTGCGGACGTGCTCGCCCGCCAGCACCGGGGCATAACGGGGTGGATTGTCAGGCCCATGACAGCTGTCGACGCATTCGACCATCGTGTCGCTCTTGGCGATCACGAAATAGGCGGCTGAGACGCGGGCGCGGGCGCTCACGTTGGCCGCTCGGTGGAGGCTTGGCGCGTAGAGGTCGTTGGTCCACACCGCAAACAATTCAGCGATGTTGACGACGAAGGTTCCCGGAACCGGCGGCACGTCGATCCAGACGCCGTCGGCGTTGCGCACCTGGAGTCCACCGACGTCGTCCTGCGACAGCAGTGTGAACGAGCCGTAGTCGCTATGCGGAGAGTTGCTCCACTGGGTGCGGTCGATCGCGCCGGGATCCAGCGTGGGATAGTAATTGAGCAGCAGGATGCCGCCGTGGCAGAGGTGTGAGGCGTCGAAAAACGTCTCCTCCAGGTCGAGGCTGAGCGCGAACGCCCGCGCGAGACCCTGGGCCAGGCGCGCGCGCTTGGCGATCTGCGGCTTCATGAACGCCTCGAAGCCCGGCAGAACGTCCGGCGCCGGCCACTGCGAGTCGCCGGTAAAGAAGCTCCCTGTGTCCGGCTCATCCGGGAACAGCTCCCGGCACATGTTGAAGTTCTCCTTGAGGTCGGGCGCCCGGTCCGCGTTGGCCTCCGGGTTGGTACCGCCGATTTGCATGTAGCCGAGCTTGCGCGGACTGAAGCTCTTGTGGAGCTTCGATTTCTCCTCGATCGGGAGCTCGAAGAACCGGTGCGCCCAAGCGGTGAGCTCGTCGAGGTCCGCCGGCTCGATGCCGTGTCCGGAAATGTAGAAGAAGCCGATGTCGATGCACGCGTCGCGGATCTCGCGTCCCACCCGGCGCTGCTCGTCCGGGCTGCCGCCGCGGACGAAGGGTGAGACGTCGATGATCGGCAGGCGCTCGACCGCCCGGCGCTCCACGCCGAACCGGGCCCCGTCGGACTTGAAGCGGTTGTCGAAATCGGCGTAGAGGTCGACGTCGCAGTCGGTGATCGTCTCGGTTCGGGGCTCGGCCATCGGTGCACTCCCGCCCGCCCGGCCCGCGCGACGCTGTTCGAGGAGCGCGCGAGGCTGCGCCAAAATGCTACGCTCCACCGTTCCGGCGGTCAACGAGACCGCCGCCCCGCCGCCCACGGCGGGGTCCGGGGAGGGGCCGATGGACTTCGAGTATATTATCGTGGGCGGGGGATTGGCGGGTTGCGTGCCGGCCAACCGCGTTCTGCTGATCGAATCCGGCGTCGACACTCCGCCAGGGCAGGAGCCGCGGGACATCCTCGATACGTTCCCCCGCTCGGCAAGCAACCCGCTCTACAAATGGATGCAGCTTCTGGCCTACACCCAACCGCGGCGCGCCGGATGACTACGACGAATAGGAAGCGCTGGGAGTCGCGGGCTGGGGTTGGAACGATGTCCTGCCGTATTTCCGCAAGCTCGAGTCCGACGGCGACGTCGACGGCGCTCTGCACGGCAATGACGGCCGCATGCCGATCCAACGGATGGATCGCGCGGGCATTGTCAGACTAACAGGACAGGACTTGTAGAACCTGCAATCGAGCGCCTTCAGGCTGCTCGTTGACGCCACCCGGCCAGGGCGGCGGTTCGGTCTTGTTTGAAATGTCGCGTCACCTGCAACGCCGCCCGGTATGACCGAAGCCTGTCCGTGGCGATCGATGCCGGCCGGCCATAGCGCTTCATCGTGCGCTTCAGGAACTTCAGCAGCGGTGCCACCAGAACCGCACCGTCTCGTGACAGACGTCGATGCCGCGCTCCAATAGCAGATCTTCGACCTGTCTCAGCGACAACGGGTAGCGGACATACATCATCACCGCGAGGCGGATGACCTCGGGCGAACTGTTGAAATAACGGAAGGGATTTCGCATCCGGCAAAACTATGGATGCCCCATCTGGCCATCAATCCATTTCTGTCCGACAACGCCTGACGCTGGATTCCGTCGCTCCTGTGAGCGAGAATGCTCCGATTAAGCGGCCCGCCGTGGCAGCTTGACCGTCCCGGTCCTACCGCCGGATGCCGCGTAGAGCGCCTCGCCTTTAAACTACGGGAGGTCGTAGGATGACCAAGCTCACAGACGATATGAAGGACATTATCGGCCGCGCCATCCTTTCGTTTGTCGCGACTGTCAACGAGGACGGCACACCGAACTTATCCCCGAAAGCATCGCTCAAAGCGCATAACGATAAGCTGTTCTTTGCGAACATGGCCTCACCGAACACAGTCAGGAATCTGCGCGCCAATCCCGCCATCGAGATCAATGTCGTCGATATTTTTTCGCGCCGCGGCTACCGATTCAAGGGCACGGCCGAAATCCTGCCGCCCGGAACCGACGACTATCAAACCATTGCGGAATGGGTTTGGGAGATCAATGGCACGGAATACCCCGTCCACGAGGTGGTGCGGATTCAAGTTGATGAAGCCAAGCCCGTTCTGTCGCCAGCCTACACGTTCGGCAACGAAGACGAGGCGCAACTCCGTACCGCTTACATGCCCAAATATGGCGTACGGCCGCTGGACGCAGGGTGATCGCGGGAGCCGAAATGAAACGGCCCGCAAAGACGATGGGCGTTTGGTCGTCCGGCCAAATTGTCCGCCCGGCGATTTCTGAATTGCAGCCGCCAGTCGATAATTGGTGAGGAGATCGCGCGATGCCGTCAGAAAAATTGACCTCTGCCAAGCCTGACTTCGATACCGTTGTGGTAGGCGCCGGTTTCGCCGGCGTTTATCTTGTCTACCGTCTGCGAGCGCTCGGTCTTTCGGTCCGGTTGTACGAAGCCGCGCCAGGGGTCGGCGGGACCTGGTATTGGAACCGGTATCCTGGTGCTGCCTGTGACATCGAGAGCCTGGAATATTCCTATTCATTCTCCGAGGAGCTGCAACAGGAATGGTCTTGGAGCCGACGCTTCGCGCATCAACCCGAAATCCTCGCCTACATCAATCACGTTGTCGACAAGTTCGACCTGCGGCAGCACATGCAGTTCGAAACGCGTGTCCTGTCTGCTGCCTTTGATGACGACGCGGAACTTTGGCGTATTTCGACCGATCGAAGCGGAGAAGTGATCGCCCGCTTCGCAGTGATGGCCGTTGGCTACATGTCGACGCCAAAAGCCGACGAGATCGACGGTTTGGATCGATTCGCCGGCGAACTATACCGCACCTTTGGTTGGCCCGACCATCCGGTCGAATTCGGCGGAAAGCATGTCGGCGTGGTCGGCACGGGACCATCGGGCATTCAGTGCATTCCGGTGATCGCGGAACAAGCGGAAACTCTCACGGTGTTTCAGCGTACGCCGAACTTTAGCGTTTCGGTTCAAAACGGCCCGATGGACCCCGATTATCAAGAGAAGATCAAAGCGAATTATCCCGAGAGTCGGCGCAAAGAGCGCAATTCCAACTGCGGCATCGACATTTGGATGGATGCTCTAAAAATACCGACAACTGCCGTGTCTGCCGAAGAGATGGAAGCGGAGTTTGAACGGCGGTGGGAAGCGGGCGGGCTGTACCTGTTGACGTCTTACACCGACATTTTGTTCGATCTCGAGGCCAACGCCAAGGTCTCCGAGTTTGTGCGTAAGAAAATTCGAGAAAAGATTGACGCCCCGGAATTGGCCGAGCTGCTCGTACCAAAACACTATGCGTTCGGCAGCAGGCGGGTGTGCACCGACAGCAATTATTTCGAGACTTTCAACCGTCCGGATGTGAAGCTGGTCGACGTCAGGTCTTCGCCGATCGTTGGTGTCGAAGAAACCGGGTTGCGCACGAAAGATCGACTCCATGAGCTGGACATGCTCGTCCTGGCGACGGGTTACGACGCGCTGACCGGTGCGCTGGACAGAATAGATATCCGCGGGCGTGACAACGAAGCGCTTCGGGATCGTTGGGCAAACGGGCCACTCACGAATTTCGGCATGATGACCGCGGGCTTTCCAAATTTCTTCATGGTGGATTGTGCACACCATCCCTTCACTTCCTACAACACCGTACCAGGCGTCGAATTTCAAACGGAATGGGTGACGGACCTGATCGAACATATGCGGCGGAACCTGTTCAGTACCGTTGAAACGACCCGCGATGCGGACCAGTGGTACACCGGTCATCTGCAGGAAGTGGGAGCAAAAACGGTCCTTGCTGACGGCGACAACTGGTACAACGGCGCCAACGTTCGCGGAAAACTGCGTGTTCTTCGGAGCTACTATGGCGGCTTTCAGTCATACAAGAAGCTCGTTCTGGATTCGGTTGCCCAAAACTATTCGGGATTTCAGTTCCAAGACATGTAGTGGAAGCGGTCGGTCTTAGTGTCCGTCCGGGGACTTCATGAAGGATTGGAGAGTTTTCGGAGCATGAGTCGGATCGAGGCGAGCTTGAGGAAGCCGAGGGCGTTGCGGTTGCGGTTTTCCCAATCCTTGGCGAGCCGCCGGCAGCGGTTGAGCCAGGCGATGGAGCGCTCGACGATCCAGCGCTTGGGCAGTACGACCAAGCCGTTGGCCCGGTCGGACCGCTTGACGATCTCGGTTTCGAGCCGGGGCAGGATGCCGGCCAGCGCGCCATGAAAGACCGGCCCCTCATAGGCGCCGTCGGCGAACAGCTTTCGCAGGAACGGGAACAGGCCGAACAGGTTCGCCAGCAACGTGATGCCGCCGTCGCGGTCCTGGACGTCGGCCGCGGTGACCAGGCCGCGAAGCAGCAGGCCCTGGGTGTCGACCAGGACGTGCCGCTTCTTGCCCTTGATCAGCTTGCCCGCATCAAAGCCGGGCGGATCGATGCGCGGCCCCCTTTTTCGGCGCTTTTCACGCTCTGGCTGTCGATGATGCAGGCGGTGGGGCTGGCTTCGCGCTCGGCCTTTTCCCTGCACTGGACGTAGAGCGCATGATGGATGCGCTCGAGCGTGCCGTCCCAGCTCCACAGGCTGAAGTAAGCGTGCACTGTGCTTCGCGGCGGCAGGTCCTTGGGCAGCGCGTGCCACTGGCAGCCGGTGCCCAGCACGTACATCAGCCCGTTGACCACCTCGCGCAGATCGAGCGTTGGTTTGCCGCCGCCCGGCTTGCCCGGCGGGATCAGCGGCTCGATCAGCGCCCACTCTGCATCGGTGAGGTCGCTCGGATAGCGCGGCTTGTCGCGGTTGTAGCGGGGGCGGTTCTCAGCGGTCCACAGCGGGCACCTCGCGCGTGGCATCGACGCCCCGAGCGAATCACAGCCGATTCAGCCACTTCAACGTGTAAACCGCCTTACCGATTCTCCGACTCAAAAAATCCCCGGACGGACACTTAGGGTCTGTACCTAATTGTAGAATGTGATTCTCTTGTTGGATTGAATTGTTATGGAGGGGATCGATGGGCGGTGGACTGTTCTGGTTGAGTGAAGGGCAATGGGCTCGGATCAAGCCGCATTTGCCGCAGGGTCTGACGGGGCCAAGGCGTTCGGACGATCGGCGGATCATCAGCGGCATTATCCATATGCTGCAATGCGGCGCGCGCTGGCGCGACTGTCCTGCCGCGTATGGTCCGTACACCACCATCTACAACCGCTTCAACCGCTGGTCCAAACACGGCCGCTGGCAGGCGATCTTCGCCGCGCTGGCCGCCAACGCCGAGGAACCGGTGGCGCTGGCGCTCGATTCCAGTTCGGTCAAGGCGCACCGCTCGGCGGCGGGCGGAAAAGGGGGGAGAAGAATCAGGCCATCGGACGCTCGCGCGGCGGGCGGACGACAAAAATCCACGCCCTGAGCGATCCGCGCTGCCGCCCGGTGGCGTTCGTCCTGAGCCCAGGCCAGAAGGCCGATATCGCGGCCGCGGTCGATGTGCTGGCCGTGGCGCCGCCCATGACCGCGCTGATCGCTGACAAGGCCTATGACGGCGATGCGCTGCGCGCCGTCGCCAGCCGCAACGCAACGCCCGTCATCCCTAACAAGGCCAGCCGCATCAATCTCCACCCCTTCGACGCCAAAACCTACCGCGACCGCAACGTCATCGAGCGCATGTTCTGCCGGCTCAAGGACTTCCGCCGCATCGCCACCCGCTACGACAAGCTCGCTCGAAACTTCCTCTCCGCAGTCTGTCTTGCCGCTATCCTCGCCTACTGGCTCAATTGAGTCTGGACCCTAGGCTGCCACGGCTGGCAGTCTGATGAGGTGTTATCGGCGGAGCAAAGATGATGGAGTGGACGCCTCCGCCTTCACGTGGTTGATCACACCACCACCTTGGCACATCGCGATGCCGTCGGGACGAGGCGTCCACTCAATCATTTTCGCAGCGCCGACAACGGATCTTCGAGATAGGTTAGCGGTCGAGGAACCGACGAGACGAGGGGAATCTCGCCGGCGCGAACGCGTAAATCGATCCACGTCCGGTCTTGCTTAAGCTGCAATGCTGCCCACGGGCCTACGGGGTGCGGGTCCCAGCAGCGCACTGCCCGGCGATCCGCCCGGAGGTGAACGCCCAGGCGAGATGTTGGCCGTGCGCCGGCAACAGCATGCCGCCCTGGCCCGCTGAGCCGGCGGCGTAGAGACCCGGAATCGGCTGGCCGGCGGCATCGGTAACCTCGAGTGCCGTGGTGACCGCGAGCCCTGCCTCGCCGACCAGCATTAACGGCACCACCGGCCCTAAGGCGACGAAAGGCGGCCGCGAGAGTCCGCCTTCGGGCGCCACCCTGTTGTGCTGTTCGACAGTCGCGGCGAGCCGCGCGGGGTCCATGCCGATCCTCCCGGCGAGGCCGGCAAGGTCGTCCGCCTCGCCATAGAGGTCGGGGCGGTGGCGTCGGTAGTCGTCAAGGAAGACCTCAGCGATCCCCGGCCCACCGGAGACGCAGAGATGCGGCCTGCGAAACCGGTCCGCCAGCCGCCAGTCGAGCACGAAGTAGCCCTTGCCGCCAACCCCGTGCGCAAGCGCTATTCCGGGCGCCCCGTGCTCCGGCGGTCGCCCGCCTGCCGCATCGACGAGCACCGCGCCGTGCTCGAGCAGTGCCGGCGAGGGCGACAGCATGACCGTCAGGAATTGGACCAGCGCGGGCCGGGTGAGCCGTTCCGGCATGGTTTCGAGCCACCAGCGCGCCAGGCGGCCGACCAGCGGCGTCGGCGGCAGGCCGTGGGCGAGCGCCCGGCCGCGAGGCAGCGCAAAGCGCAGGATCGGCCCAGCCATGACCTCGCCGTTGAGAACCGGTGCGCCGAGCGCTTGCCCCATGGCCTGGCCGTCACCGCTGTTCAAGGGATTGATCGCGGCGACGCCGACAAGTTCGGGAAGATACTGTTCGCGGAACGCCGCGCTCGCCGAGGTATCGCCGCTCGCCAGCACGACGCCGCCGCGTGTATGGAAAGTCTCCCGCACGCCGTTGCGCTCGGCTTCGATACCGACGCATCGGCGATCGTCGGTGAGAAGCCGGACACCGCGCGTCTCGAACAGGAAGCGAACGCCACGCCGCCGGCAATGCCGGGCGAGGGTATGGATATAGGCTCTGGAGCTCGGCAGCACATTGTGCAGCCGGGGCACGCGCTGCGGCGGGTCGGGGTACGGGCCGTGGAAGATCAGTCCCAGCCGGATCAGCCATTCGAGCGTCTCCTTGGAGCGGGTGATCAGCAGCCGGCGAAGCGCCTCGTTGTCGCGCGCTACGTCCGCGCCAAGGACGTCTTCGATATCGTCGAAATAGGCCTCGGCATCGTCGGTGATGCCGGCGCGGCGTTGGATGTCGGTGCCGGCGGCGGCGAAGGAGCCGACCGAGATCGAGGTCGTCCCGCCAAGTTTCGGCGCCTTCTCGAGTAGCACGACGGACGCACCAAGGCTCGCTGCCTCCAGCGCAGCGGCAAGCCCTGCGCCGCCGCCCCCGACTACGACGACATCGACCTCCACCGAATCAACGCTCAGAGGGCGTGCGAGCGCACGAACGCGCCGACCCGCTCGATCGCCGCGCGGGCCTCGGGCAGGCGGTCGGCGAACAGGTGCCAGACGTGGATCATGCCTTCGCCTTCCTCCACCGAGACTTGGACGCCGGCCGCCGCCGCCTTCTCGCCCAGGCGCACGCTGTCGTCGCGCAACATCTCCTCCGAGCCGAACTGGAGCAGCAGCGGCGGCAGGCCGGCGAGGTCGGCATAAAGCGGCGAGGCATACGGGTTCGTCGGATCGGCGTCGCCGAGATAGGCGGCCGCGCACCGCCTCAGTGATTCGGGCAGAATGCAGGGATCGCGATCGGAGCGCGCGGTCACCGATTCGCCGGTCAGCGCGAGATCCAAGGACGGCGAGATGCAGACCGTGGCCGCGGGCAGCGCATCGCCGTCGTCACGGAGCCGCAGCATCATCGCGACCACCAGGTTGCCGCCCGCGGAATCGCCAACCAGCACCACCCGGTCGGGCGCGGTCCCGTAGTCCCGGATCAGCCAGCGCCAAGCGGCCACGCAGTCGTCGAGCGCAGCCGGATACGGCTCCTCCGGCGCGTGCCGGTAGTCTACAGTGAGCACCGGCCGAGCGGCGGCGGTGCTCAGCCGCGCGGCGAGGCCGCGATAGGCCGACGCGGTCCCGGCTGTGAAGCCGCCGCCATGCAGATAAAAGACGACCCGGGACCGGTCGTTGTCGACGCCCGGTCCGCGCACCCACTCGCCGTCCATTCTCGGCCCCGCGATTGGCTCGGTCGTGGTGCCCTCGGGTACCGGGCAGATACGCGTATAGACCTCCTCCCAACGGTCGCGGCGGTCCTGGAAGGTTCCCCCGGTCGGCGGGTTGGCGACGAGCATTGCCCTGATGTCGGCCATCGCGCTGCCTCGTTCGCCGGTCATTGGCTTTCCTCCCTGTCCTAAGCCGCCTCGCGCAAACCCAGCCGCGCCATCCGCGGCAGCAGCTCGTCGCGCACGAAGGGCAGCTCGTCGATGTAGTTGACCAGCCCGAAGGCCATGCCGTCGATGCCGGCCTCGCTCAGCCGGCGAAAGGTCTCGGCGACGTGATCGGGGCTGCCGACCACCGGGTAGGTGGCGAGCCCGCTCACCAGACGTTCCTTGATTTGGGCCAACCGCTCCGGCGGCACCGATTGCTGCTGACCCTGACGGATCTGCAGCAGGTGCTCCGCACCCTCCCAATCGCCCATGTCGTGAACGTAGTAGTGGTAGTATTCCTCGGCCTCCTTCTGGGTCGGCCGGCAGACCACGTGACCGCTGCAATAGATGCCGGCCTCATGGCCCGGCTCGATCAACGCGCGGATGCTCGCGGTCTCGGCGGCCAGGGTCTCGAAGTCCACGATGATCATGAACAGGCAATCGGCATGGCGCATGGCGAACGCGCGACCGGCCGCAGAGGAGCCCGCGCTCATCACCAGCGGCGAGCCGTCGCCATAGGGCTTGGGCCGGCTCTCCACGCCGGTCATCCGGAAATACTTACCGTCGAAGTCGAACGGCTCGTCCTCGGTCCAGATCCGCCGCGCGATCGTGACCCACTCCTCGCTGAAGGCATAGCGGTCGTCGTGCTTGAGGAGGCTGGCGCCGAACATGTTGAACTCGCCCTCGTTCCAGCCCGAGACGATGTTGAGCCCGAACCGTCCATGCCCGATGTGATCGGCGGTCACGATTTGCTTGGCGGCATAGACCGGGTTCACGAACGGAACATGTACGGTGCCAAAGGCGACGATCTCGCTGGTCGCCGCCAGGGTTCCGGCTGCCCAGGTTAGGGTCTCGTAGGATGAGCCTTCGGTATCGGTCTCGCCGCGATAGCCGTGCCAGCGCGCGATCGGCAGGGTGAATTCGAGCCCCGCTTCCTCCGCCATGCGATTGGCCGCCAGCGCGTTGTCCCAGCTCGCGTCCCAGCGCTCGGGCACCTTGGTCATCGCTAGCCCGCCGGAACAGTTGGTGGCGAACAGCCCGAGCTTGAACCGGTTGGCGTTCCGCATTCGGGTCGGCGGTCGCGTCATCGCATTCTCCAGCACTCAGGAATGGCCCGGCTCGACGCTCGGACGCTCGTGCCACGTCGCAGCGATCTCCCAGGCGACGATCACGACGCCGAGCGCGAGCCCAGCGAGATCGCTCCAAATCCCCCAGGACACGATACCGTGCGGGGTCATCATGGCGAGTCCCGCGACCGCGAAGGCCGCGCGCATCGCCACCCCAAGCGGGCGCCTGAAATACCCCGTCGTCGCCACCGAGACCAGCCAGACCCCGCCGATAGCGGTCGTCAGCACCAAGGCGAGCGGCCCGAGGTCACCCTGCAGCAGCAGGCTCGGCGAGGCGACGAACAGGAACGGGACGACATAGGCGACCCAGCCAAAGCGCATCGAGGCGAAGGCGGTGCGGATCGGATCGGCCTTGGCGAGGCTGGCCGCGAAAAACGATGCGATCGCCAGCGGCGGGGTGATCATCGACATCATGCCGAAATAGAAGATGAACATGTGGGCGGCGAGCGGGGTGACGCCGACCTCGACCAGCGAGGGCGCGATGAGGACGGCGAGCAGGATGTAGACGCCGACCGTCGGCAGGCCGAGCCCAAGGATGATGCAGAAGGCCGCGGCGATCAGCAGCATCACGAACAGGTTGCCGGTGCCGAGCTCAACCAGCGCCAAGGTGAGCCCAAAGCCAAGCCCGGAAAGGTTCAAGGTGCCGATCAGCATACCGGCGGCCGACACGATCACGATGATGTCGAGCACGGCATAGCCGGTGTCGGAGACCGCCTCGACGATGTCGCGGAGCCTGAGCCTCATCCCCTTGTAGGGCAGCACGATCGCGCCCGCGATCAGCGCGATCGAGGCATAGAGCGCCGCGGCCTCGGGCAGGAAGTTGAGCCCGAACAGGCAGTAGATCAGCACCACGAACGGCAGGATGAAGAACCAGCCCGCGCCGAGCACGGCCTTGAGCCGCGGAATCCGCTCCTCCGGCACGCGGCTGATGCCATAGCGCACGGCCTCGAGGTCGACTTGGATGAACAGGGCTGCGTAGTAGAGGATCGCCGGGATTAGCGCGGCGACGACGATCTCGCCATAGGGGATCTGGAGGAGCTCCGACATCAGGAAGGCGACGGCGCCCATCACCGGCGGCATGAGCTGGCCGCCGGTCGAGGCCACCGCCTCGATCGCGCCGGCGGCATGGGCGCTGTAACCGGCCCGGCGCATCATCGGGATGGTGATCACCCCGGTCGAGACGATGTTGGAGACCACGATGCCCGAGATCGAGCCGAACAGGCTGGACGCGGTGACCGAGATCTTGGCCGAGCCGCCGCGGTAGCGGCCCATGACCACGACCGATAGATCGTTGAAGAACTCGGCGCCGCGGGACTTGTTGAGGAGCTGGCCGAACAGCACGAACGAGACCACGATGGTCGTGCCGATCTGCATCGGGAAGCCGAAGATGCCGCTGTTGTCTATGGTGAGATACAATATCCAGCGGTCGACGCTGACCGGCCGGGTCTGGAACGCACCCGGCATCAGATGGCCGATTAGCGCGTAGAGGAAAAACGCGGCCACGACGATCACCAGCGTGAGCCCGGCCGTCCGGCGAAGCCCTTCGATCGACAGGACAATGAGCACCGTCCCGGCGATAAGCGCATCGCTCGGCACGTCCACCACGCGGTCGGCGAGGCCGGGAAAACGCACCGCGATATAGGCCCCGGCGGAGAACCCGGTCACAGCCGCGAGCGCGTCGTACCACGGCAGCCGTGTCCGTTCGCCCTTGCGGGCCGGGACGTGCAGGTAGACCAGCGCCAGCCCGATGCCGAGCATGGCCGCGAGATACTGCTCGGTGAACAGCGCGATGCCGGCGGCGCGGAAGAGGTCGGCCGCCCACGCCGTCGCCGCGAGGGTGAGCGTGGCCGCCAGCACCGGCCGCAGCCCGCGCACGACCGGCGAGAGCGGCGGTGCCGCCGTGGCCGTGGCCTCCCGCGCGACCGTTGTCAGCTGCGCTTAGGAGGCGGCCATTGGCCGATTTCGCGATAGAACTTGATCGCGCCGGGGTGGTACTCGACCAGCGGGATGTCCTTGGCCATCTCGTCGGGCCGGAACTGGTTGAGGAACGGGAACATCTTCGCCAGCGCCGGCTTGTTGGCGTGGAGCGCCTTGGCCAGCTTGTAGATCACCTCGTCAGCCACGCTCGTGTTGGCGTAGAGCGCCTGGTCGAAGGCCATCAGGTTGGTTGGACCGACGATGCCGGCGAAATGCGGTGCCGGGTCGAACTTCCGGAAATAGAAGCCCGGCCGGACGCTGTGGATCGCCGCGACCGCCGCCGGCGAGTCGTCGATCGACAGGAACCGGACGCCGCCCACCGCCGCGTTGGCCTGGGCGACCTTTGGGCCGCCGATGCCGAACATCGCCGCGGCCACCTTGCCGGCGATGAAGTCATCGACCGCCTTGATCAGCCCGGAGACCGGCACCGAGACCGTATCGGCTTCGCTCAGCCCGGCGGTGGCGAGGATCGCCTTGGAAATCGGCGGTCCGTTGGAGAACGTGCCCCAGCCGGTCGGGAAACGCTTACCCTTGAGGTCGGCGATCGTCTTGATGGCGGAGTCCGCGCGGACGAAGTATCCGACATTGATCGGGTACATGATGGCGAGGACACGCAGGTTGGTTCGGGCCCGGCCGACGTACTTGCCGGTGCCGGCGACAGCCTCGCCCATCTCGGTTACGTCATGGATGCCGAACTCCATCTCGCCGGCATTGACCAGCGCGAACACCGCCGACGTGCCGGCATTGGGTTGCAACAGCAGCCTGAGCCCCGCCTTTTCCTTCGCCACCTTGGAGATCGCCGCCGCCGAGGCATAGGCGATGCTGCCGGGCGGCGTCGAGCCGAGCCCGTAGGTCTGGGACGCCGCGGGCGCCGCGATGAGCATCGATGCGACAAGCGGTAGGGCCGATTTGGTGAGTATCCTCACAACGGTCGTCTCCTCCTCGCCTTTACGATGTCGTTTTCGAACGTAATCTGCCGGTGCGGGAACGTGGCTAGTCATCCGGCATTATCGCCTGCGCGCCGAGCTGGGGCCACGCGGCCGGCGCTCCGGCGCGCTCCGCCGCTGTGGCGGGCGCGAGCGCCGCGTCCCACAAGGCGGCCTGGAACCGCATGCTGGTGACGCCGTCCGACGCCGGTGAGGCGAGCCAGACGACCGGTGGGACCATCCTGTCCGGCGCGATCAGGTGACCACGGTCGATGTCGGCGTCGGCCGGGATCATCCTCGTGTCCGCCGGACCGCCGGGCACTAGCACGTTGGCGCTCACCCCGGTCCCTGCGAGATCCTTCGCCATGATCGCGGTATCGGCTTCCAGGGCCGCCTTGGACGGGCCGTAGGCGCCGCAGCCGGCCATGTACATGGCGTTCATCGACGTGGTCACGTTGATGATCCGGCCCCAGCCACGCTCGATCATGTGCGGCGCGGCAAGTGCGGCCATCATGTGGCTGCCCATCGTGTTGACCTCGACGGTGCGGCGCCAGCGGCCGAGGTCGTTCTCCCAGAACTTCTCGGGATCGTTGAACAGGCTCCTTCCATTTGCCGGCGGACCGATGCCGGCATCGT
The DNA here is from genome assembly GCA_965248835.1 of Alphaproteobacteria bacterium. Taxonomy (GTDB): domain Bacteria; phylum Pseudomonadota; class Alphaproteobacteria; order MPNO01; family MPNO01; genus CAYFYS01. The sequence continues at coordinate 2,236,859 of CBDFLJ010000002.1, read as the reverse complement.
TGACCAGGATGTCGAGGCCGCCGAACGCCTCGACCGTGGCGGCGATCGCCTTGCGGACCTGGGCCTCGTCGCTGACGTCGGTGACGACGGAGATCACGCGCTCGCCGCCGACCTCATCGCCAGCCTGGGCGACCGCCCGGGCGAGCATGTCGCCGTCGATGTCGACCAGGCTGACATTCGCGCCTTCGCGCGCGAGACCAAGCGCCATCGCGAGCCCGAGCCCCTGCGCCCCACCGGTCATGATGACGGCCTTGCCGTCCAATTTCCCTGTCGCCACCGCTCGGCCTCCCGCGTCCATTCCGGTCTTGTGAGCCTGGAGCTTGATCTTGGATCTCGCTAACCGTCAAGGACCGATGCGTTCTACCGCTATCTCCGCCGCTATCTCGGGGAGGGGCTGCACCGGCTCGGCATTCCGCACACGCCGAAGCTCGCCTACAGTCCTCACCAGAACGGTAAACAGGAAGTCTTCTGGGCCTTGGTCGAGGGCCGGCTGATGGCCATGCTCGAGGGCGTCGAGGCGCTCACCCTGGTCCGGCTGAACGACATCACCGTTGCCTGGTTGGAACGCGATTACCATCGCCGCGGTCACCGCGAACTCGGCGCAACGCCGCTGGCGCGCCTGATGGACAGTGCCGACGCATCGCGCGAGTGCCTGCCGGTGGGATGCGATTGGTTGGCCGTTACGGCTACCGACGGATCGCAGCCTTGCTGTGCGACGCCGGTGGCAGGTCGACGACAAGGAAGCCCAAATCCTCATCGAAGCCTGGCGGCGCCACTACAATATCGTTCGTCCACATGGCAGCCTGGGATACCGGCCGCCGGCTCCGGAGACGATCGTTCCGCCAAGCTGGCCGCCCGGCTCCGCTGCGTTCCGCAGGTCACCCGGCTTGGCCGAGAAACCGTCAATGCACTAACATTCAAACCGGACCGGCCAGTGGGGCGGGACAGGGAACGAGTTGCGCGGCATATTGAAGGTCTTCGGCCTCAAGGTCGGCGCGCATGGCTGGCTTTGGCCGCTGGATGCCGGAGGCGGTTGAGCCGATCGCGGTCGGACGGGACAGCGGAAGAAGGAGACAAAGCCATGATTCCGTTGATCGATCTTTCCCGGAGCCGGGACGAAGTGGCGGACGCGCTCGCGGGCACGCTGGAGCATGTCGGCTTCTTCATCGTCGTGAACCACGGCGTGCCGCGGGAGCTCACGCGGCGGGTGTTCGCGGAGGCGGAAAGATTCCACGCCCAGCCGGAAGCGGCCAAGCACGCCGTGCTGATGAACGAGCACAACAACGGCTACATGGCGATGGCGCGCTACAATGTGCGGACCTCGCGGGTCAGCGAAGCCGCGCTGCCGGACATGAACGAGGCCTTCTTCCTAAAGCGCGAGCGCGGCCCGGACGACCCGCTGGCCGGGCGGCGCTTCGCCGGACCCAACCGCTGGCCGGCGGACCTGCCCGGCTTTCGGCAAACGCTGCTGGAATATTGCGAGACCGTGGACCGGCTGGCGGTGAGCGTCCTGCCGGCGCTTTCCCTGTCTCTCGGCCTGCCGGAGGACTGGTTCGCTCCCTATTTCACACGCAGCCAGTTCTCCTTCCGGCTCTCGCATTACCCGCCCGCGGCACGCGAGCCGGGGCGCTACGGCATCGCGCCGCATACGGACGTCAATTTCCTGACCTTCCTCGCGCAGCCGGGCGTGCCGGGGCTGCAGATCCGGCGCGAAGGGGATGGCTGGGAGGATGTTCCCTTCGTCGAGGACTCCTATGTCGTCAACACCGGCGACATGCTGCACCGCTGGACCAACGGGCGCTACAAATCGACCCCGCACCGCGCGTTGCCGCCGGTGGGGCGCCACCGCTACGCGATTCCCTATTTCTTCGGCCCCAATCTCGACGCTGAAATCCACTGCGCACCGACCTGCACGGGCCCCGACAATCCGCCGCGCTGGCCGCCCGTCGTCTATGAAGACCACCTCGCCTGGTGGTACGACGCCAACTACAATGCCGCTGACCAGCAGGACCTGGTCACGGGGTGATCGTCCTCCGCGCTCTGGTAACGCTCTTGAAGAAGGCGATGCCGCGATCGAGCAGGAGGCCGCGGATCTGGCTCGCGTCGCGGCCGAACACGGACGCCGGCGTTGTCAGACAAAAATGGATTGATGGGCAGATGGGGCATCCATCGTTTGCCGGATGCGAAATCCCTTCCGTTATTTCAACAGTTCGTCCGAGGTCATCCGCCTCGCGGTGATGATGTATGTCCGCTGCCCGTTGTCGCTGAGACAGGTCGAAGATCTGCTGTTCGAGCACGGCATCGACGTCTGTCACGAGACGGTGCGGTTCCGGTGGCACCGCTTCGGTCCGCTGTTTGCCGCGGAGATCGGGAACGGACGATGGTCAGATTCAGGGACGTAGAGACCGTGCAAAAATCCGCCGCCGTCCGCGCCTCGATCCACAACCACTTCAACCACCAGCGCCATCTCGACCGCCGCGACATTTTCAAGCAAGACCGAGCCGCCGCCCTCGCCGAGTGGCGTCAACGAGCAGCCTGAAGGCGCTCGATTGCAGGTTCTACAAGTCCTGTCCTGTTAGTCTGACAATGCCGTTCCAGGGGACCGAAATCCAACGCCGACCCCCAAGCTATTGCACCACCATCAGATAACGCCGGGCAATTTCGGGATCGCTCTCGAACTGGTCCATCGTTCCTGAAAATACGATTTGACCGCGATCGACAATGTAGATCTTGTCGGCAGTATCGTGCACCAGCAGAAGCTGTTGCTCCGAGATGAGCATCGATACGCCGAGGGCTTTCAGTTCGCCGATGGCGTTGACGACGTCGCGGGCGACGATCGGCGCCAGACCCTCGTGCGGTTCGTCGAGCAGCAGAAGTTGCGGGTTGATAAGCAGCGTCCGGGCGATCGACAGCATTTGTTGCTGCCCTCCGCTCAGGTTCCCCGCAAGCCGCGAGCGGAATTCCCGCAATTGCGGAAACAGCTCCGTCACCTTCTCCAAGGTCCAGTAGCCGGCGCCGGCAGCGGCCAGAGACCGGGGCACGGTGAGATTCTCCTGCACCGTCAGGCTCGGAAACACCCGACGATCTTCCGGCACATAGCCGATCCCCTTGCGGGCAACGAGATGCGGATTCAGGCCGGCGATCTCTTCGCCTTTGAAGCGGACGGAGCCTCCGGTGACCTGGATCATGTCCTGCACCACGCAGCGCATGGTGCTGGTCTTGCCGGCCCCGTTGCGCCCGACGATACAGACGACCTCGCCCTCGTTCACCTCGAGATCGATGCCGTGCAGCGCCTGACTGTGACCATAGGCGGCGCGCACCTGCTCCAATACCAACATCAGGCGTGCCCGCCGAGATAGATTTCCTGGACGGCTTCGTTGTTGGCGATTTCGTCGGGTGTGCCCTCGGTGAAGACTTTGCCGAGCGCCATGACGGTGATGTACTCGGCGGCTTTGAATACGATGTCGATATCGTGCTCGACGAACAGCAGCGTTATCCCGCGGCTGCGCGTCTCGTGCAGAACGAGATCGATCAGTTCGTGGCGTTCCTGCAACCCCATGCCGGCAGTCGGTTCGTCCAGCAACAACAGGGTTGGCCGCGTCGCAAGCACCATGCCGAATTCCAGGCGTTTGCGGTCGCCGTGCGAGATGTCGTCGACAACCTGCTCGGCGATTGCGGCGAGTTGGATAGCCTCCAGATCGGCCATCACCGCATCGCGAAGATTTCTGAGACGGCCCGCACGCAGGCTGGACCATTCGGGCGAGGCTGCGTTGTGAGCGCAGAGCATGTTGTCGAACACCGTCATGCGGCGGAAAGTGCTGGAAATCTGAAACGTACGGCCGACGCCCAGCTTGGCGACCTGATGCGGGTACTGGCGGGTCAGACGCCGGCCGCTGACCTCGATCTCTCCGCCGTCCGCGACGATCTGCCCGCTCAACACGTTGATAAGGGTCGTCTTGCCGGCGCCGTTGGGGCCGATGACGGCGCGAATCTCGCCCTGTGCAACGCTTAGATCGACACCGTCGAGTGCGACGAAGCGGGAAAACTCCTTACGCAGTCCGCGAACCGCGAGAGCCGGATGCCGGGTCGAGGTCGAGGTCGACATCGCCGCCTACCGACCGAACCGTTCCGTGAAGCGCCGGACGAATCCGGCGATCCCTGTCGGCGAGACAAGCACCACGAGAACGATGACGATCCCGATCGCCAACTGCCAATATTCGAAATATTGGGCCACCAGGTTGTCCAAGATCTTGTAAACGATGGCGCCATAAATACCGGCAGCAAAACTGTAAAGCCCGCCGAGGACCACCATCATCAAGCCGTCGACGGTGATCAGGAGACCGACATAGTCCGGGAACACGTTGCCGTGAAAAATACCGAACAGGGTCCCTGCGACACCGGAAAAGAACGCTGAAATCGTGAAGGCGATCAACTGCACGTGCTTGCGGCCGTGGCCGAGGGCAGCAGCCCGGTTCGGGTTCTGTCCAACCGCCCGAATCGTCAGGCCCAGAGGAGAATGCACCACCCGCCACAGCATGAGTATCGACACGGTGACAACGGCGAGCACGATCAGTCCGAACTGATAGGGCTCGAGCCCGAGCATCGCGGTAACATGGCCGGAAATGCCGGAATCGCCGCCGGTAAAGTCGAACCATTGAAAAACCACGGCAAAGGTTACCTCGGCGCAGGCCAAGGTCAGCATCGCCGCATAGATTGCGGTCAGCTGGACGCAGAGTACACCGTACATCAGGCCGAAGAGGGCACTGACAATGGGCCCGGCCGCGATGCCGGCCGGAATCGGCCAGCCGAACTTGGCCACCGTAATTCCCAGTGCGTATGCGCCGAGACCGAAATATACCGCATGGCCGAAGGAGACCATGCCGCTATAGCTGAGCAGCAGGTTCAGGGCGCTCGCGTAAAGGGCGAAGATCATCACTTCGATCAGAGCGAAGGCGACGAAGGGCGGCGCCACAACGAGAGCCAAAACGACTGCCGCGACAACGATGGTCGTGAGCCGCCAGTCGATCGCATAGACATCCCTGGTTCGAGCGCCGATACCGGCGCCTCCTGCAGTGTCCCGACGTGCCGGACTATCGGCCAAGATCAACCTGCGGTTCTGCGGAGCGAGCGGATCAGGAGCACGGCGGCCATCAACAGGAATATGATGACCATCGATAGTTGCGGCGCCCAGAGAAGCCCCAGCGCCTTGACGATGCCGACGGCCAAGGCCGCGAAGAACGCACCGTAAAAATTACCGAGTCCGCCGATGACGACCACGATGAAGGCGAGCACGATAACGCGCGTATCGAGCAGGTAGTTGATGCTTTCGAAGGCGGCGGCGAGCCCGCCGGCAATGCCGGCCAGAAAACATCCGATTGCAAAAACCCAGGAAAAGACGTGCGCCTGGTTCGTGCCCAGGAGGGCGACCATTCCGCGATCGTCGGTGGCCGCTCTGAGGATGATCCCGGCTCGGCTGAACTTCAGGAATGCCCGGACGATGGCGAGCACGGCGACGCCAAGGCCGATAATGACGAGCTGGTAGGTCGGCAGATAGACGTTGCCGATGACCTCGGCGCCTGCAAGCGCATCCGGGAGCTGTACGGTGACGTCGTCCAGTCCCCAGAGCAGCTTGGTGGTATCGCGGATGATAAGCACGGCAGCAAGCGTGAGGACGAGCTGCATCAACTCCTCGGCATGGTAAACCCGTCGAAGCAGAAGCACTTCGAACAGCAATCCGAGTAGCGCGACCAGGAACCCGCAGAGGAAAATCGAGACGAAGAAGCCGAAGGTCGTGCCGAAAGCGATATGGGGATAGAGCTGATAAGTCAGAAACGCGCCGACCATGTAAAACGAACCGTGCGCGAAGTTGACGATCCGCGAAACGCCGAAAATCAACGTCAGGCCGGAAGCGATCAGGAACAGGAAGACCCCCTCCATCACGCCCTGCAAGACCTGTACCAGGAGCATCTGGCGTTAACCGTCAGTCGACGGTGACCGACCGGAGGCCGGATGGGTATGGCTTGACCCGCATTTTGCGGGGAGCGGCCTCCCATCCGGCCTTGCAGAAGCGACCAAGGTTTACTTCATGGCCGACGCCCGCAGCGCCTTGACCTTGGCCTCGGAGGGCAGCGTGAGGTCACCGGAAACGACGCTTACGGCGGCCATGGTCGGGAACGGGTATGTGCCCGTCATCTTGGTAACGCCGATGTAGCTCGGCGCGTTGAAGGTATTGTCGATCATTCGCATCTTGAGCGGACCGCGCAGCGTGTCGAACGTGATCGAGCCCATCGCCTGGCGGAATTTCGCCGGGTCTGCACCGCCCGCCTTATCGATCCCGGCCTTGATGATGTACATCGCATCGTAGCCGAGCATGCCCCAGTCATTCGGATACTCGCCGCCATGGGCCTTGCGGTACTTCTCGACGAGGGCCTTGGCCCGGGCCGAGGTCAGGGCGTAGAACGGACCGCGGGCCCAACCGTGGACGCCGTCGGGGATGCTCTTGCCCAGCGAAATGTAGCTCTCCGTGCTGAGGAAGGTCAGAAGCTCGGTCCTTTTCAGCAGGCCGTACGACCTGCCCTGCTTGATCAGGCTATTGGTGCCGCTGCCGAACATCACGGCCACGATGGCATCCGGTTTTTCGGCCAGCGCGGCGGTAATGTAGGAGGTCAGGTTGGTCTCGCCGAATTTGGGCCAGAGCTTCTTGCTGATCTTCACGTCCGGCTTTAGCCTGGCCAGCTCTTCGGAGAACACCGCCACAGTCGTTCGGCCCCACTCGTAATCGAGACCCATGGTCACGATTTTCTTCCAACCCTTCATGGCGGCGTACTCGGCGATTGCCTTGCCTTCCATCAGGGTGTGCGGCTGGGTCTGATACACATAGGGATGACCGAAATCGATGGTCGCCCTGTGCGTGCCGCTGAGGGCGCTGATCAGCGGTACGCCATACTGCTTCGAGACCTGGTTGATGGCCATGAACACCGAGCTCGAGCAGACGCCGGTCAGAAGATCGACTTTCTGGGTCAGGATGAGATCGCGCGCCTGTTTGGCGCCTTCGTCCGGCTTGGTCTTGGAATCGCGCCAGACAATCTCGATCTGCCGCCCGGCTGCCCCGCCGGCGGCATTGATCTCCTGCTGGGCGATCTTCATCGCCTTCACGGCCGAATGCGTCAGCCCTCCGCAGGCGCCGGATATGCCGCCGACATAGCCGATCTTGATCGGATCGGCGGCATTGGCGCTCGGCGCGAAGAGACCAATGGCGGTCGCGCACACGAGCGCCAGCGCGGGCCTCGTAATGAAAGATTTCTTTGGGTGCATGGCTTCCTCCCTTGGGAAAGTCCGCGGACCCGCGCCATGGTCGCCGAGCCCGCTTCAATACGGTCCTTGTCACGTCGCGCCAAGGTCAGGGCCGGGCCCCAGGCTCCCTGGTCGGAGCGGCAAAACCCGATTCCCATCCCGCCGCGGAACTATATACGCACGCAGCGGCGTTGTCAGACAAAAGTGGTTTGATGGGCAGACGGGGCATCCATAGTTTTGCCGGATGCGAAATCCCTTCGGTTATTTCAACGGTCCGCCCGAGGTCATCCGCCTCGCGGTGATGATATGTCCGCTGCCCGTTGCCGCCGAGACAGGTCGAAGATCTGCTGTTCGAGCGCGGTATCGACGTCTGTCACGAGACGGTGCGGTTCCGGTGGCACCGTTTCGATCATGCCGGGCGGCGTTGCACAAGCCCGGGCCGCCGCCCTGGCCGAGCGGCGTCGACTCGCAGCCGGAGGGCCTTCGATTGCAGGTCTTGCAGGTCCGATCCAATTGGTCTGACAATGCCCCCGCTCGTTGCCCGCGGGCGGCGGCACGCGTCCGGTCGAGCTGGCCAATGCCTCGGGGCCGGCATGCCGGCGCTGATTTACCGTTCCGTTGCTCTGGGGGCCCGTCCAGCGACTTATTCTTTTGATGTCGGGGGCGGCTTCGCGCATCGGATGAACAAGGCAAACGCTCGATACCGAGGGACAGGTTCGGGTCGTCGCGATCATTACCTTATGGGTCCGAGCATATTCGGCTGTTGCTTACGTCTTGGCCCTTACGGATCGTCTCAGAAATTCCGCATGCGCTCACCTATGTCGCAACCCTTGGGATAGACGTATCCGGTTGGTGATGGGCGCAAACGCCCGGGCGACGATACCCGGATGAGATTGGCGGAAAGCGCTCGATCGAATTTCGGCACGGTTCCCGAGATCTCGAGGATCAGCTTCCGCCGTATGGCGCGCGCGAAGTCCTCGAAACTGTTCGCAACCACGAGAAACGCACCGGGCCCGCCGATCACGCAGCCCCGGTAATATTTGTCCAGATCCGGCAGGTAAAACCTGCTGTTGAATGCGCTACGCTGGTTGATGATCGGAAGCCCGTTGACGGTAATCCGCCGGGAGATGGTGGCGTCGCGGACCGCGTCGACGAGACGTCCATGATTGTTCGGTCCGTCGCCGGAGACATCTATCACGCGCCGCGTTCCCTCCAAGGCGTTCGACCCAATCATCTCCCGCGCCAGTTCGATGGCATCGCTGATCGAGGTTCGGCGGCCAAATGTCAGCGGCGCATCGAGCAGGCGAGAGGCAAATGCCTCGGCGGTCTTGCGGTCGTGAACGAGCGTCCAGTCGATGACGATCTTGTTGAAGGCGCGGCTCGAATAATCGATATACGCCACGCCGATCTTGCCGAGGAAACCTGACTCGATTGCGCGGATGATCGCCGGGTTTCGAAACGCCGCGGCGATTCCCTGGCGCTGCAACAGAGCCTCCTCTTGATCTATGCTTCGCGAGACATCGGTTGAAATGACGAGTTCGAGATCGACAGCCTGCGCTGCCGCCGTTGCCGCGGCGGCGAAGGCCGACGCGAACAGCGCGCTCCCAACGAGTGCCAGCCCCGCGCTACGCCGAAAAATTCCTGCTCCCCCACATCTTTTCATCCGATCAGTCCTTGGTATGTCATCCACGGTGGCCAACGCCCGATCACGAACAACATAAGTAACTCACCGCGATGGGTCGACGAGCACGGTCAGATCGGCAAAGGATTTGATGTAGGGCCGCACGATCAACGGCCGCAAATCGGCGGCGGAGCCGAGGAACACGACGCGATCGGCCCCGCTCTTCGACGTGGCCGCCCCTTGGCCAATCGCGATATCGCCGGCGACATCTTTCAGACACTCCGGTCCGGTGGACACCCCGATTGCCCGACCCTAACCTGCATTGCGCTCACTCGTCTCCCGGTGCGGTGATGTAGATTGCGGCGACGCGCGGTCGAGCGGACCATCCCTCGGCGGTCCGCGAGCGGCCGCCCGAGGGAGACCATCGTCGACCCGTAGCTGGAGGTGCGGATGCTAGAACTATATCATTCCGGTTTGTCGACTTGCTCCAAGCAGGTCCGCCTCGCGCTGGTCGAGAAGGAGGTGCGCTATGTCAGCCGCTACATCGAACTCCAACACCACGCGCAGCTGAGCACCGCCTATCTAGAGCTCAATCCCTGGGGAGTGGTGCCGACGCTGATCCACGACGGGCACCCGATCGTCAACTCGGCGGCGATCAACGAATACCTCGAGGATGTGTTTCCCGATCGACCGCTACGCCCATCCGACCCTGGGGCACGGAGCCGTATGAGGCTCTGGACCTGGGCCGCCGACATGATCCATCCGGCGCTGCAGAACGCGACCTACGACGCCATGCTGAAGGAGAAGATGACGGATCTCGAGCCCGCCGACATCGAGCATCTGCTCCTTCGCATTCCCGCGCCCGAAAGGCGAGAGCGTGTCCGCCGAATCATCGGCGGCGGATTCGACCGGAGCGAGATAGAGCATGCTTTCGAGCGCCTCGGTTTCGTCATCGGACGTGCCGAGACAGATCTCGCCGACGGACCGTGGCTCGCGGGAGAGACCTATTCGCTTGCAGACATCAGTATGCTTGCCATCGTCCACCGTCTGATCGAACTGCGTCCCGGGATGGTCGATCGCGACCGGTTCTCCCGCATCAACGACTGGCGCGATCGCCTGATGGCCCGCCCTGCCGTCCAGCAGGTCTATGCGGCCGGCACCGAGGAGACCCCGCCTCGGCCCGATCAGCACACGATTGCCGGCATGGTCTGAGACCAGATCGGACTCCGCCGCCTTCCCGGTAATCGGCAACGGCCGAACGCCGGGATGAGAGTCCCCGATAAGGACAAATCAATGCAACCGATCGCAGATATCGCCAAAGGCCTTGCGTCAGCTACGACGACGAGCCTCGCACTAACGGAAGAGGCCCTCGCGCGGATCGAGGATAGTGGAGGCGAGGGCCCGACAACATTCATCCGTGTGTTTCGCGAACCGGCGCTCGCCGCCGCAAAAGCAAGCGACCAGCTCAGGGCCGCGAACATCGTGCCGTCGCCCTTGGCGGGCATTCCGGTATCGATCAAGGACCTTTGCGACGTGGCCGGAATCACGACCTATGCCGGCTCGGTGGTGAGACGGAACGCGGCGCCGGCGAAACGAGACGCCACTGTCGTCGCCCGCCTCAGGGCCGCCGGTGCCGTCGTCATGGGCACGACCAATATGACCGAATTTGCCGTGGGCGGACTCGGCCTCAATCCCCACTACGGCGACTGCCGAAACCCATATGACCGGCAGACCGGCCGGGTTCCGGGCGGGTCGTCCTCGGGAGCGGCTGTATCAGTCACCGACGGCATGGCCGCCGCCGGGCTCGGCACCGACACCGCCGGCTCCGTGCGCATCCCGGCAGCCTTGTGCGGTCTTGCCGGTTTCAAGCCTACCGTGGGGCGCGTCCCAACCGACGGAATTTTTCCCCTATCGACGACACTCGACTCCGTGGGGCCTCTCGCGCCCACCGTCGCCTGTTGCGCCATGGTCGACGCCGTTTTCGCGGGCGAAGATCCAGTCCTGCCGGAACCAATCCCTCTCGAGGGGCTGCGCTTTGGTATTCCGGACACGCTCGTGACCGACGATCTCGATCCGCAGGTCGCAAAGGCATTTGAAAAAGCCCTTCAAAGGCTCTCGAGAGCCGGCGTACAACTCGAAGACGCTCCGCTTCCCGAACTCGGAGAGTTGGCTGCGGTCGGACGGGTTCGATTTCCATCGATGGTCGAGGGCTACGCCATCCACCGCGAACGACTGGCCAACTCACTCGACCAGATGGACCCGCGGATTACCGACAGGCTTCTCGCCGGCGGTGAGATGAGCGGTCCGGATTATTATGATGTGCTGCGGTTTCGCGAGGACCTGATGGAACGCGCCGCGCGGATCACCTCCCGATACGACGCCGTGATCATGCCCACGGTTCCGGTTATCGCGCCGCCGATATCGCAGTTCCAAGGCAGCGACGCGGACCTGCGGGACCCCTATATCATCGTCATCCGCAACGCCAGCATCGCCAACTTGCTCGGGCGCTGCGCGCTCACCCTGCCGTGCCACGAACCCGGCGAAGCCCCGGTGGGTTTCATGCTGATGGGCGAATCCATGGCTGACAAACGCCTGCTTGGAACAGGTATTTCCGTCGAAAGTGCCCTGAGCCCCAACCCATGAGAATGTTGCCAGACCCCTCGACCTGCCCCCGGCGACTGGTCTGGTTCGAATGTCAGTGCATTGACGGTTTCTCGGCCAAGCTGGATCGTCGGCGTAGCGGAGTCGGGCGGCCAGCTTGGCATAACGACCGGGGCGGCGGCCGGTATCCCAGGCTGCCGTTTGGACGGATGGCGTTGTGATGACGCCGCCAGGCTTCGATGAGAACCCGGGCCTCCTTGAGGGTGTAGAAGATTTCTCCATCCAGGAGCTCGTCGCGCAGCCGCGCGTTGAAGCTCTCGATGTATCCGTTCTCCCAGGGCGAACCCGGGAGAGCCTGGCGATCCGGGCGCGAAGGAAGCTTTCATCGGCCGACGTCACCGATGTCCTGACCGACCTGTTCGTTCTGCGCGGCATCCCGGCCTACATCCGCTCCGACAACGGCCCGGAGTTCGTCGCCGGGGCCGTCCGGCAATGGATCGCCGCGGTCGGCGCCCGGCCCGCCCAGGTGCTCGTGGCCTTGTGCGCGGGGTCGTCCTTCGCGTAATACCCGTCGCGCTCGTAGCAGCTCGCGCCCTGCGACGGAGACGTAATCTTGCCGAGCGAGGCTACCATCGCGGCCGTCCCACGACCGCGATAGCCGAATTCCGCAGAACGGGTTGCGAATCCCGCCGTCCGGCGCTGCATCGCCACGCAAGATGACCCATCGGACTACCGCCCAGACAGGGAGTACGGGGTCCGATCATCTCGACCCCAGGGACGCCTCGTGCGTCCCTGTATTTTTGTGCGGACCGACATGCCCAGTGACGATCCGATCCAAGGCCCCGCCACCGCGTCCGCGTGTTCGTCGACTTCTGGAACTACACGCTCTCCATGCGGGATGCCGAAGAGCCGTTCCGTACGGACTGGTCGAATTCAGAGACGTAAAGACCGTGCAGAAATCCGCCGCCGTCCACGCCTGGGGACACAACCACTTCAACCACCAGCGCCATCTCGACCGCCGCGACATTTTCAAGCAAGACCGAGCCGCCGCCCTGGCCGGGTGGCGTCAACGAGCAGCCTGAAGGCGCTCGATTGTAGGTTCTACAAGTCCTGTCCTGTTAGTCTGACAATGCCTATGGGCGTTCTTATCCGCCAGTGCCGAGACGCCGTCACTTGGTTGTGGCGCAACGCAGACACCTTCGGCGGCGATCATGATCGCATTTTCGTCCACGACAAATCGGCCGGTGCGGACTTCGCCGCCATGGTCGCGGTCACGGGCTGGCGAGCCAATTACGATCGCCCCACCGATGTCATCAAAGGCGGGCTTCTGATCGGTGGCATGTACGATCTCGAACCGGTGCGCCTAACATTCCGCAATGAATGGCTCAGGTTGGACGAGAAGGCGACGGTGCGAAACAGCCCGCTTCACCACATACCCCTGAACGGATGCGACCTGGTTGTAGGGGTCGGATCCCAGGAGACGGACGAATTTGGTCGCCAGCCACGCGAATTCGCGGCGGCATGGCGAGCAAGGGGGCTGAACTGCCAATTCATCGAGATGGCAGGCCAACATCATTTCTCTATAAACGAGGCTATGAACGATGCGGCCAGCGCGCTTGTCTTCCCGTTTCTCGAGATGGTCGAGCGCACACGCGGTGAGCTGGCGCAAAATCTCGTACCCTCAACGTTGACGCATACCGAGCCATTTCCTAGTCTGGCTTGCAATCCAAAAGAGGGAGAATCCGACGATGCATCGCGGTAATTCGAAAATATCTTTGGGAGTTGCTATCGGGGCACTGGTGATCGTTGGCGCTTCTTCGGGGGTGACGGCACAGCAGGGCTATTTCGCGGGCAAGACGATGGAGCTCGCTGTGTCGCGAGGTAGCGGGGGCTCGCAAGACCGCATTTGTCGATTCATGGCCTCACATCTCGAGCGCCTGCTTGCGGGAGGGCCCAGGATCGTGGTCAAGAACCGCAAGGGCGGCACAGGTGTCGTCGCCACCAATTGGCTTTATTCCCAAGCGCCCAAGGACGGCACCGCGCTTGGATGCTTCCTGCCGGTGCGCAACTACCAGGCATTTTTTTCCGGCACTGCGAAGAAGCGCGGACTCCTGGCCGACATAACGCAGCTGTTGCCGGTGGCGGGCACGCCGGTTGTCGCGGTCAATTATGTGCGCGCCGACGTTGGCTCGGGTATTGCGGGACCGCAGGACCTTAAGGGCGCGCCCGCGTTCAAGACCGGGGGTCAGTCGATCACCAACACCAAGGACATCACCTTCCGAACCGTTCTCGACCTCGCCGGTGTCAAGTACGATTACAAGACCGGCTACCAGGACAGCGCCGATGCCTGGGCCGCGGTGTTGAGGGGCGAGGTCGATCATCACGCCTCGGGCCTGCCTCACTTCATGAAGGTGGTTTTGCCCACCGGTGTCAAGACTGGCAAGGTGACACCTATCTACTACGATAGCGCCATCGTTATCCCGGGCCTCGAGCCGGCCGTCCCAACCGCTGAATTCATTCGTATGCATGGCGGCAAGCCCGAAGGAAAGTTGTGGAATCTTTACCAGACGAGCCGGGCCTGGCGAGTGATCTATCTTCCACCCGGCGTGCCGGAGCCGGCGGTTGCAGAGATAGAGGCTGCGTTCACCATGATGCTCGACGACAAAGCGTTTATCGACGCGCACAAGGAGCGCTACAAGGTACATCCGGCGTGGGTTGCCGGCCGCAAAGTGCTCGACAAACAACTTGTTTCCGCATACCGCGCGCTTGGCCCGTCGCTCGTCAAGTTTCGCAAAGACTATATCGACAAGGCAAAGCGCTAACCACGGCATCTCCCTCGGCATGCGGTGCGGTTGCCATGTGCCCAGGCTCACCGCCGGCTTGAACAGACACTGTGCCGGTCCTTGACGCAGCCATACAGGGTATTGGCGCACTTTTTGTGTGGCCAGCGATCGGTTATCTGCTGTTAGGCATCCTGATTGGTATTGTGGTCGGCATCCTGCCGGGACTGGGAGGCCTTTCAGCAGTGGCCATGCTACTGCCGTTCTCTTTCTTGCTCGAGACGTACAGCGCCATGGCCTTTCTGATGGGCATGTACGCGGTGACTACAACATCCGACACGATTGCCTCTGTGTTGCTCGGCGTGCCCGGTACGTCGGGGTCTCAGGCGACTATTTTGGACGGGTACCCAATGGCCAAGAATGGCGAGGCCGGGCGCGCCTTCGGCGCCGCGTACACCGTCTCGATGCTGGGAGGAGTGACAGGTGGCGTTCTCGTGATCGTGAGTCTGCCGCTAGTACGCGAGTTGGTGCTTTCCATCGGGAGTCCGGAGTTCTTCATGCTCGGGCTTTTCGGGCTTCTGATCGTGGGCGCGCTGAGCGGTGGGGCTCCTCTCCGTGGGATCGTCGTCGTACTGTTCGCGCTGGCGCTCGCAATGGTCGGCACCTCGCCGCAAGAGGGTCTTCCGCGCTATACCTTCGGCGAGGCTTATCTTCTAGACGGCATCAAGATCGTACCGGTGGTGCTGGGCCTTTTCGCGCTTCCGGAGTTGCTCGATCTATTCGTCCGTCGGACCAGCATCGCCCACGTCTCCTTGGAGTCCGCCCGAGGTATGAAAGAGGGCGTGCGCGACGCCTTCCGGCACTGGTGGCTCACTGTACGCTCGATCTTCATCGGCGTTTATATTGGTATGATCCCCGGCGTGGGCGCCAGCATTGTCGATTGGGTAGCCTATGGCCACGCAGTGCAGAGCGAGAAGCACCCCGAACGCTTCGGTAGTGGAGACGTACGAGGCGTCATCGCGCCCGAGGCAGCCAACAACGCCCTAAAAGGCGGCGCGTTGGTGCCCACGCTCGCCATCGGTGTGCCGGGCAACGCACCCATGGCGCTGTTCCTCGTCGCGCTGACGGTGCAAGGGATCTCGCCAGGCCCCGATATTATGGGCGATCGGCTCGACGTGCTGTTTGCGCTCGTCGGTGCGCTGGTCATTGCCAATGTGGTCGCCGCCGGCCTGCTGCTCGTGGCGACGCCGTTTCTGGCCCGTATCACCCAGGTACGCGGTACGATCATTGTTGCCGTCGTAGTGATCGCAGCCCTGATGGGAGCATGGATGTCCACCCAGACCATGGGAGACTGGATCATCCTTCTGGCTTTCGGTGTCATCGGCTATGTGATGAAGCGTTGGCACTGGCCGCGCCCACCGATTGCTCTTGGACTGGTGCTCGGCCCGCTGCTCGAGCGATATTTGCATCTGTCGATCAACGTTTATGGCTTCGACTGGCTTACACGGCCGGTGGTACTGATCATCTTCGCGCTCATTGTATGGGTGCTATACGTGCAGTTCCGTCGCAATTACAGGCGTGTTCGATGAAGAGGGCGAGCATGCGGGCTGATCTGGCCATCTCGGTCGTTCTCGCCGCCATTTTCACCTTCCTCGCTGTTGAGGCCGAGCTATGGAACTACCGCTCGGCGCTGTTTCCGCAAGTGATCGGCGTGGCCGGGTTGTTCGCGGTCGGCGCGCTTGTTTTCGTCCGTGTTGTTCTCAAGCAGTTTCCAGGTCAGCCACCGAGCAACCTGAGCGTGGACGATCCACCGCGGAACGGGAGTACCGCGGAGCCGGCAGGAGATGGTGACCACGTCCGTGCGCTCCGACTCCTCGTATGGATCGTGACGGTGGTCGGTCTGTCATGGCTGCTCGGCCAGCTGGTCGCGATGTCATTGTTTATGCTTGCCTTTCTTCGCTATGAAACCGACCTCCGCTGGCTCACCGCGTCGTTTGCCGCCGTGCTTACCGGAGGTTTTCTGTATATCGTGTTTGATCGTGTGCTGGTCGTCACCTGGCTCGACGGAGCCATATACCGATGGTTAGGCTCTGCACTCTGACAGGTGGGCAGCTAATGAACCAAGGGTGCTCTCCACTTCCTCACCTATCAGCCGGGAATGACCGGCGACGTCGGTAGAGAGAATGGGAGCGAGGGGGTGTTGGATCCGTTTTTCAGCCGTAGGCGTTTCCTACGTCGCAGGTTTCTGTACATCTCAGCGGCTGGGCGAGTGTATCCGCGGCCTGATGTCTGTTATCGGGGGTGAAGGGACCTGGTTCGCGCGACCGAGCAAGAACGGTGACAGCCCTAAAGTCACCACCGCCCCTTGGCGTGGGCAAAGACGTGAGCACTGGCAACCTATCTTCCGACGACCAGCCTCGAGAGCGTCTTGAGCGTAAAGCTTCATCGCGACCTGTGATTCGGCGTGGCACTCTGATCCCCGTGACCCACAGGAAATCAAAGGGTTGGTGCACCGATCGGCGCCAAATCCGCACGCCGACTGACACCCTGGCTCTCGTGGCTGCCCCTGAACGTCCTGGAGGGGCTGCCCGGATCGCCTCTCAGGCCCCTGCCTCTTGCCTTTGACCGATACCGCTATCGGGACGGCTTCATCGCCAGGCTCCTACACCACGCTGTGGGAGTACGTCATGCCAAGCTGACGACTGCTTGTCGGTGAAAGTCCGATCCGGCCAAAGCCGTAGCGGGCATGTCGGGACCGAGTCTTGCGGGCATCGCGGCAAGGCGGGGT
This sequence comes from Alphaproteobacteria bacterium, assembly GCA_965248835.1. Taxonomy (GTDB): domain Bacteria; phylum Pseudomonadota; class Alphaproteobacteria; order MPNO01; family MPNO01; genus CAYFYS01. Next base: position 2,219,776 of record CBDFLJ010000002.1, on the reverse strand, counting down.
CTGAAGCGTAGACAGGGGCCATGTGGGGTGCGGAGTTGAGCCTCGAAAGGAGGAAGATTGCGGAGGCCAAGTGGGTTCCCAGCCACGAAGGCAGCATGTGCACCGTCGCCATGCGAGACGGTGTCGCTGCGCCGGGGACGAAGGCCGTCTCACGCATGGAAGGCAGGCGTTGGAACATGAGAGGCCCGACCGGGGCCGCCGGGTTGGTCTCCGGCGGGGGGCGCGCGCAAGGCAAGGCCGGAGCGCTCGCCCGAGCTGAGGTCGGGAGTCGGACTGGTTCATAGTACTGATGACGCCGCCGAAGGAACCGAGGTGCGCCGAGGGAAGGGGCCAGCCCGAGGGGATCCCGCGCGAGAAGGCCAGGGTCCGGACACAGAGCCGGGCCGCCTTGCCGCCCAACCTCGCCCGGGTGAACGCCGCGGCTGGACGAGCCGTCCATACCCGGTTCACCGCTCTGCTGCACCATGTCGACGAGGCCGCCCTCGAACGGGCGTTCCGCCGGCAGCGGCGGCAGGCGAGCGCGGCAGTCGACGGGGTGACGGTGGCGGCGTACGAGCAGGAGCTGGAGACCAATCTCCGGGACCTGTGCGGGCGCCTCCATGCCGGCCGCTACCGGCCACAGCCGGTCCGGCGGGTCGACATCCCGAAAGCCGATGGCGGCCGGCGGCCGCTCGGCGTTCCCGTCCTGGAGGACAAGATCGTCCAGGGCGCCGTCGCCGAGGTGCTGAGCGCCGTCCACGAGGCCGACTTCCTGGGGTTCTTTACGGCTTCCGACCGGGGCGAAACCCGCACACGGCTCTTGACGCCCTGCACACGGCCATCATGAGCCAGCGGGTGACCTGGGTGCTTGATGCGGACATCCGCAGCTTCTTCGACACGGTCGACCACGAGTGGCTGCTGCGGATGCTCGCGCACAGGACTGCCGATCCGCGCATCCACCGGCTCGTCCAGCGGTGGCTGCGGGCTGGGGTCCTGGAGAGCGGCGTATGGTACGAGACGGACAGGGGAACGCCGCAGGGGGCGGGCATCAGCCCGCTCCCCGCCAACGTCTTGCTGCACTACGTCCTCGACCTCCGGGTCCATCAGTGGCGCCGGCGCCACGCGGGCGGGCGGGTCGTCATGGTGCGTTATGCCGATGACTTCGTGATGGGCTTCGAGAGGGAAGCGGACGCACGGGAGATGCTGTCTGCCCTCCGAGAGCGTCTGGCCGCCTTCGGCCTGTCGCTGCACGAGGACAAGACGCGGCTGATCGAGTTCGGCCGACCGCCGGCCCTGGCTCGACGACGCTGTGGCGCGCGGCGGCCTGGAACCTTCGCCTTCCTCGGGTTCCCCCACGATTGCGGGTGGACGCGGGATGGCCGGTTCATCGTGAAGCTCAAGACGCTGCGCCGGGATGCACGGCGGCGCATGCACGCGCCGTTGGCCGAACAGCATCGCTGGTACCTCAGCGTTCTGCTCGGTCACTACGGCTACTACGGCAGGCCGCACAACTACCCGGCATTGAGCAGCTTCCGCCGCGAAGTCCGGTTCTTCTGGCTGCGCTGCCTCCAGCGGCGCAGCCAGAAGAACCGACGCATGTGGTGGAACGAGTTCGACGCTCTGACCGCGCGCTTCCCCCTGCCGACCCCTCGGATCACACGACCATGGACGCCGCGTCGGCCATGAGGTGGGTTACCCTCCGGAGGAGCCGGGTGCGGGAAAGCCGCACGCCCGGATCTGGGAGGGCGAAAGCCGAATGGCTGAGCTACTCGACCACGATCCGGACCAAGACAGGCGCGCCTCTGGAGCTGCCGATCACCTGGCAACTGTCCGCCATCCTCGAACGCCGGTGGAAGGAGAGCGGCACCCTGTCGGAGGGCCGGGGCTGCCGATCCGACCTTATTGGCTTCTCCATCCGGGAGACCACGTCCGGTCCGGCAGTTCGCAGCGGCTGAACCGCCGCGGCCGGCAACACTGCCGACGTCGACGGTTGGATCGCATAGAGCATCCTGCATTTCCACGAAATTCGTTCCGCGATGAGCGCGCGATCGGACATGGTCGGGGCCGGGCTCGCGATACCTCCCGGTGATCGCGCTTTCGATAGTACCGGGCGCCGGGGAATCGTCTTGACCGTCTTCGGTCCAGGCGGCACCTTGGCCCGACACCTTATCCACTTGCGGGGGTGTGGGCTGGTCCAGCGGTACCGGATAATGCCCCAGGCGGGAACCCGGAGCGGACAGCGAGAGGCCGAGCGGTGACAGGGGGACAGACAACCGGCGCAGCGCAGCTCCTCGAAGCGCGCGAGGTATCGCTCGGGTTCGGCGGCGTCAGGGCGCTCGAAGCGGTCACCTTCAAGGTCGCGCCGGGGGAGCTGTTTTCGATCATCGGACCCAACGGGGCCGGCAAGACGTCGCTCTTGAACTGCATCTCGGGGCGCTACAGACCGTCCGCCGGGGAGATCTTCTACAAGGGCCGCTCGCTCGCCGGGCTTACCCCCAACCACCGCGCCGGTCTCGGCATCGGGCGCACCTTCCAGAACCTCGCTCTGTTCGGCCACATGACCGTGATGGACAACATCATGGTCGGGCGCCACCATCTGTTGAAGAACAACTTCTTCACCGGGGCGCTCTACTGGATCGGCGGCGCCCAGAAGGAGGAACTCGCTCACCGCCGCGAGGTCGAGGAGATCATCGATTTCCTCGAGATCCAGGAGATCCGCTGGGCGGTTGCCGGCACCCTCCCATACGGCCTGCGCAAGCGGGTCGAGCTCGCCCGCGCGGTCGCGCTCAAACCCGACCTCATCCTTCTCGACGAGCCGATGGCCGGCATGAACCTCGAGGAGAAGGAGGACATGGCCCGCTATGTCATCGACCTCAACGAGGAATGGGGCATGACGGTGGTGATGATCGAGCACGACATGTCGGTGGTGATGGATATCTCGCACCGGGTGATGGTGCTCGATTTCGGCCGCAAAATCGCCGAAGGAACGCCCGAGGCGGTGATGAACGACGAGGGGGTCAAGAAGGCCTATCTCGGCGAGGACGAGGCGCCTGAGCCCGAGGAGCAGGTGGCGTGAACACCTGGCTCGACGTCGAGCGCCACGACACCTTCCCCAAGGCGGTCAAGCACAACGCCGAGAACTGGCCCGACGAGACCGCCTTCCGCGAGAAGGATTTCGGCCTCTGGCACACCTTCACCTGGGCCGACTACCACGCCCGCGTTCGGGCGCTGGCGCTCGGCCTCCACGGGCTCGGGGTCGGAAACGGCGACTGTGTGGCGCTGATCGGCGACAACCGCCCCGACTGGGTGTTCGGCGAGGTCGCGGCCCATGCGCTCCGGGCGATGAGCCTCGGCATCTACCGCGACGCGCTCGAGGACGAGGCCGCCTATCTGATCGACTACGCCGAATCCTGCGTGGTCCTCGCCGAGGACGAGGAACAGGTCGACAAGCTCCTGTCGCTCGGCGAGCGCATCCCGAGCGTCCGGCATATCGTCTATTCCGACCCGAGGGGCATGCGCAAATACGAGGACCCGCGGCTGATGGATGCCGCGGCGCTGATCGCCGCCGGCGAGGCCGCCGACCGCGCGGCGCCCGAACTCTATGACGAACTGGTCGCCGCCGGCGAAGGCGCCGATATCGCCGTGCTGTGCACCACCTCCGGCACCACGTCGCAGCCGAAGCTCGCCATGCTCCAGGGCGGGCCGTTCCTCGCCCATGCCCGCGCCTATCTCGAGGCCGACCCCAAGGGGCCGGAGGACGAATACGTCTCGGTGCTGCCGCTCCCCTGGATCATGGAGCAGGTCTACGCGCTCGCCAAATCGCTGGTCTGCCGGATGACGGTCAATTTCGTCGAGGAGCCCGGGACCACGATGGCCGACATGCGCGAGATCGGCCCGACCTTTCTCCTGCTGGCGCCGAGGGTCTGGGAGCAGGTGGCCGCCGATGTGCGCGCGCGGATGCTCGATGCCTCGCCGCTCAAGCGCCGGTTCTACGATCTCGCCATGACGCTCGGCATGGCCGCGCTCGATCGGAACGGCAAGTCGGCGCTTGCCGATCTACTCCTGTTCCGCCCGCTCCGCGACCGGCTCGGGTTCAGCCGGCTGCGCTCGGCGGCGACCGGCGGCGCGGCGCTCGGCCCGGACACGTTCCGCTTTTTTCTAGCGATGGGGGTGCCGCTCCGCCAGCTCTACGGCCAGACCGAAACCGCCGGCGCCTACACGCTCCACGAGGCGGCCGATGTCGATTTCGACTCGGTCGGGGTGCCGTTCAAGGGATGCGAGATCCGTATCCACGACCCCGACCCGGAGGGCGTCGGCGAGATCGTGACCCTTCACCCCAACATGTTCCTCGGCTATTACCGCAACGAGGAGGAGACCAGGGAGTCGATCCGCGACGGCTGGATGCATACCGGCGATGCCGGCTATTTCAAGGACGGCAAGCGCCTGGTGGTCATCGACCGGATGGCCGATATCGCGACCACCGCCAGAGGCATCCGCTTTTCGCCTCAATTCATCGAGAACAAGCTCAAATTCTCGCCCTTCATCGCCGAGGTCGTGGTCCTCGGCGGCGGGCGGGACTATCTGGCAGCGATAATCTGCATCCGGTTCTCGATCGTCTCCAAATGGGCCGAGCGGAACCGGATCGCGTTCACCACCTATACCGATCTGTCGGCACGGCGCGAGATCTACGGCCTCATCCGGGCCGAGGTCGAAAAGGTCAACGACGCGCTGCCCGAGGGCCAGCGGGTCCGGAAGTTCCTGCTGCTCTACAAGGAGCTCGACGCCGATGACGGCGAACTCACCCGCACCCGCAAGGTGCGGCGCGGCGTGATCAACGACAAATACGCAGACATCATCGACGCCGTCTATGAAGGCCGCGATTCCGTCGACATCGACACCACCATCGCCTTCCAGGACGGGACGACGCAGCGCATCAAGACCACATTGGCCGTGATCGAGCTTGGCGGCGGCGACGCCCTGCCCGCGACCGACGCGGCGCCGCGCGAGAGAGTGGCGGGCGTGGCATGAACACCGAGCTCCTCACCCAGCTGATCGTCAACGGGGTGGTCATCGGCACGCTTTACGGCGTGGTCGCGATGTGTTTCGTCCTGATCTACAAGGCCTCGCAGATCGTGAACTTCGCTCAGGGCGAGTTCCTGCTGGTTGGCGCCTGGGTGTGCTGGTGGATCCTCACCGACCTCGACGTGCCCTTCGTCTGGGGGTTCCTGTTGACCCTAGGCTTCATGATGGCGTTCGGCGTCCTGCTCCAGATGGTGGTGCTGCGGCCGATGATCGGCGAGCCCATCATCTCGGTGGTGATGGTGACCATCGGGCTGTCGATCTTCTTCCAGGCGCTGATGAAGTGGCTGTTCGGCGTCTTCGTCCAGCCCTTCCCCGAGGTCTTCGAGACCAAATCGGTCAATGTGCTGGGGCTCCAGGTGCAGACCATCTACCTGATGAGCATGGCAATCTCGCTGGTGATCATGGCGGTCTTCGCCTGGTTCTTCAAGTTCTCGCGGATCGGGCTCGCGATGCGGGCGACCGCCTTCGACCAGCAGGCGGCGCAATCGCTCGGGATCTCGATCAAGCAAGTGTTCGCGATGTCCTGGGCGATCTCGGCGATGGTCTCGGCGCTCGCCGGCGTCACCGTCGGCATCGTCAACGGCGTGTCGTCCGAGCTTTCCTTCTACGGCATCAAGGTGTTCCCGGCGGTGATCCTGGGCGGGCTCGATTCTGTGCTCGGCGCGGTCGTCGGCGGGCTGCTCATCGGCGTGCTCGAGAACCTCGCCGAGTTCGCCGACAGCCAGTTCCTCCACTGGGGCAATCTGTTCGTCGTCGCGCCGTTCTACGCGCTGATCATCATCTTGATGATCCGCCCCCACGGCTTATTCGGCACCGAAGAGATCGAGAGGGTCTAGCCATGGCCAGCTTGACCATGCGCCCGACCGGAGATTTCCGCACTAGCTACCGCGCCGACATGACGATCTTTCCGACCCGCGGCTCGCGCATCGCCTGCTACCTGGCGGTCGCCGTGCTCTGCGCCTGTCCGTGGGTGCTGGACGGCTATCTGCTCAATCTGATGATCCAGATCGCCTATCTCGGGATCGCCGCGCTCGGGCTCAACATCCTTGTCGGCTTCACCGGCCAGATCTCGCTCGGCCACTCGGCGTTCTTCGGCTTCGGCGCCTTCTCCTCGGCCTATGTCAACAACGAACTCGGCATCCCGGTGTTCTTCGCGATCCCGCTCGCCGGGCTGATGACGACGGCGGTCGGGATGATCTTCGGAATTCCGGCTGCGCGCATCAAAGGGCTGTATCTGCTGATGGCGACGCTCGCCTCGCAGTTCATCCTTCAGGATTTCTTCGCCCGCGCCGAGTGGTTCACCGGCGGCTCGTCCGGGGCGATCGCCAACCCGTTCGAACTGTTCGGACTCGCCTTCGACGACGACCGGACGTTCTTTTACGTCGCCCTGGTCTATCTGATCGCCATGTATGTCGGAGCGTCGAACCTGATGCGCTCGCGCGACGGCCGCGCCCTGGTCGCCGTCCGCGACCACTACCTCTCGGCGGAGATCATGGGCGTCAACCTCACCAAATACCGGATCCTCTCCTTTGGCATTTCGTCCTTCTACGCGGGCGTTGGCGGGGCGCTGTTCGCGCATTATCTCGGCTTCGTCTCGGTCGAGGGGTTCGACATCTTCCAGTCGGTGCAGTTCTTGGGCATGGTCATCATCGGCGGGCTCGGCTCGGTGATGGGCTCGCTCATGGGCACCGTCTTCATGGTGCTGCTGCCGGAGGTCATGGAAGCCGCGATCGGGGCTCTCAGGGCGACGCCCTGGGGCGATCTGCCGGCATTCGGCACCGGGCTTCCCTATCTGAAGGAGATGGCGATCGGGCTCGCGATCGTTTTGTTCCTGATCTTCGAGCCCGACGGGCTCGCGCATCGCTGGCACCAGGTCAAGGCATACTTTAAGCTCTACCCGTTCTCCTACTAGCATGAGAACCGGGGAATGACAGGATGAAGGTTCGAACACGACACACGTCCTCACACGAGACCCATATTGGGGCACCCCACGCAGGAGGAAAAGCAATGCACAGGTTTATCTGGCCGCTCGCCGGGACGATGCTCGCCGCCGCTGGCGCGGCGGCGCAATCGATCCCGATCGGCAATCTGATCGACTTCACCGGGCGCACTGCGGTCGTCGGCAAGGAGTACGGCCAAGCGAAGATCGACGCAGTCGGCTACATCAACAAGCAAGGTGGCATCAACGGCAAGAAGATCGACCTGCTGACGGTCGATTATTCCTATGTCGTGCCGCGCGCGATCGCCGCCTACAAAAAGTGGAAATCGCAGAGCAAGGTGGTCGCCGTGCAGGGCTGGGGGACCGGTGACACCGAGGCGCTGGTAAGCTTCGTCGCCCGCGACCAGGTGCCCTATTTCTCGGCCTCCTATTCGGCGCATCTGACCGACCCGACCGGCAAGGGGCCGAAGACCAAGAAGGCCGCGCCCTACAACTTCCCGATGGGCCCTTCCTATTCCGACGGCGCCCGGGCCTTGATCCAATGGGCGGCGGCAGACTGGAAGAAGAAGGGCGAGTCGGGGGCGCCCAAATACGTCCATATGGGCGACAACCACCCCTACCCCAACGCGCCCAAGGCGGCGGGCGAGGCCTATGCCAAGGAGCTCGGCTTCGAGGTGCTGCCGTCGATCCAGTATTCGCTGGCGCCGGGCGACTTCAAGGCCCAGTGCCTCAGCCTCAAGAACTCCGGCGCCAACTACGCATTTCTCGCCAACACGTCGGGCTCCAACATCTCACTGCTCAAATCGTGCACGACCGTCGGGGTCGGCACCCAGTTCATGAGCAATATCTGGGGCTATGACGAGAACGTCATGAAGGCCGCCGGCGACGCGTCGAACGGCGTCGTCTGGGTGATGGGCGCTGCGAAATGGGGCGACGACGTCCCGGGGATGAAGCTCGCCAAGGCGGTCTCCGGTATGTCGGATCCCGCCGGCGCCAAGTACCGCGCCGTCCACTACCTGCGCGGTGTCTGCTCGGTCTACTTCATGAAGGAAGCGCTCGAATGGGCCGACGCCAATGGCGGCATCACCGGCGCCAACATCAAGAAGGGCATGTACGCCAAGAAGAACTGGGTGCCCAAGGGGCTCGAGGGTGTCTGCCCGCCGGGCAACTGGACACCCGAGGACCACCGCGGCTTTACTCAGGCGTTCGTCTATCGCGGCGACGTGAAGAGCGTCTCGGACTGGTCGATGACCAAGCTGTTCGCGGCCAATATCCCGCGGAAGCCCGAGTGGCTCGGCTGGTAAACCCGACCGCCGGCCGCGCGGGCCCCGCGCCGCGCGGCCGGCGGTACCACTTGCGTGCCTGAGTGATGGACGCCCCCGCCGGAGGCCTCGAAACCGGTCCCGTCCGCGGCGAGACCATCCTCGCGATCGAGAATATTGAGGTCGTCTATTCCGACGTCATTCTCGTCCTCCACGGCTTGTCGCTGGAGGTCGCGGATGGCGAAATCGTCGCCCTTCTCGGCGCCAACGGCGCCGGCAAGTCGACCACGCTGAAATCGATCTCCGGCCTGCTTAAATCCGAGGACGGGGAGATCACCTCGGGCGAGATCACCTTCATGGGCGAGCGCCTGCGGGGGCGCGACCCGGACGACATCGTCCGCCGCGGCATCTTCCAGGTCATGGAGGGCCGCCGAATCATCGCCGATATGTCGGTGATCGAGAATTTGCGGCTGGGCGCCCATACCAGGCGCGACCGCGAGGTCAAGCAGGACATCGAGATGGTGTTCCACTATTTCCCGCGGCTGCGCGACCGCGCCGGGCTCGCCGGCTATCTGTCCGGCGGCGAACAGCAGATGCTGGCAATCGGACGCGCGTTGATGGCCCGCCCCAAGCTGGTGCTGATGGACGAGCCCTCGATGGGCCTCTCGCCGATGCTGGTCCGCGAGGTGTTCGGCATCATCCAGCGGCTCAACAGCGAGCTCGGGATCACCATCCTCCTGGTCGAGCAGAACGCCCGGATGGCGCTCCGGGCCGCCTCCTTCGGCTATGTCATGGAGCAGGGCAAGATCGTCCTGGACGGCAGCGCCGCCGCGCTCGTTGACAACGAGGACATCAAGGAGTTCTATCTCGGCCAAGGCGGCGAGGCCCGGCGCGTCTTCAGGAACATCAAGTCTTACAAGCGGCGCAAGCGGTGGCTGTAGCGGGCGATGACGGGCTACTACGACGACCTTGAGACCCGCGACCCGGAGCTGCGTGAGCGCGCGCTGCTCGACGCCCTGCCCGCGCTGCTTGCCAATGCAAAGGCGAACGCTCCGGGGCTCGCCGCCATCCTCGACGGCGTGGACGCCGATTCCGTTACCGACCGGGCGGCGCTGGCGCGGCTCCCCGTCACCCACAAGTCCGAACTGACCGGACTCCAGGCCGCGTCACCCCCGTTCGGTGGCTTGACATGCGTCGCGCCCGGCGCGCTTGCCCGGATCTTCACCTCGCCCGGTCCGATCTATGACCCCGAGGGCCGCTCCCCCGACCCGTGGCGGACCGCGCGCGCGTTCTTCGCCGCCGGTTTCCGCGCCGGCGAGGTCGTCCACAACACCTTCACCTACCATCTGAGCCCGGCCGGCTCGATCATGGAATCAGGTGCGCACGCGCTTGGCTGCGCCGTCATCCCGGCGGGCGGCGGGCAGACCGACCAGCAGGTCCGGGTCATCGCCGATCTGCGCCCGGTCGGCTATGTCGGCACCCCGTCCTTCCTGAAAATCCTGCTCGAGAAGGGCCGCGAGGCCGGCGCCGATATGTCCAGCCTCACCAAGGCGCTGGTCTCGGCGGAGGCGCTGCCACCGAGCCTCCGCGAGGAGATCGCCGCCCTTGGGGTCAGGGCTTTGCAGTGCTACGCCTCGGCCGATCTGGGTCTGATCGCCTATGAGTCCGAAGCCTTGGAAGGGATGATCGTCGACGAGGGCCTGCTGGTCGAGATCGTCCGGCCTGGCACCGGCCAACCGGTCGCCGACGGCGAGGTCGGCGAGGTCGTGGTGACCTCGTTCAACTCGGTCTACCCGTTGGTCCGCTTCGGCACCGGCGATCTGTCCGCGATCCTGCCGGGCGCGAGCCCCTGCGGGCGGAGCAACCTACGGATCGGGGGCTGGATGGGCCGCGCCGATCAGCGGACAAAGGTCCGCGGCATGTTCGTGACGCCCGAGCAAATTGCGGCCATCGCCGCGCGGCATTCGGAAATCCTCAAGGCCCGGCTCGTGGTCGGCAGCGAGAACAACCGGGACGTCATGACCCTTCGCTGCGAGGCCGCAAGCCGCGACGAGGCGCTTTCGAACGCCATCACCGCCACGATCCGGGAAATCTGCGGCCTGCGCGGGGAGGTCGCATTCGAGGCCCCGGGCGCGCTCGCCAATGACGGCAAGGTCATCGACGACGTCCGGACATACCAGTAGGAGTGCCGGGCGGCACCTGTCGTTCCTCAAAACCTTGTCGCCCAGGTCATCCAGGGAGTGAGGTTCGAGGACGGCATCAAGCCAATCAAAACCGCCGCCTGATCAAGCCATTACCAACTTTCGGCGATAGCTCGTTCTCTTCGTGCCGCGTCTCTCATGTCCGCCCGCGTCACCGTAGCCATGCTCAAAAGCCTGACCGACCCGCCATATCGTCCGCTTGAGCCGTACCGTCACTCGGCGGCGTTGCGGTAGCTGCCGGCGAGTTGACGCGAAACCAGATGAGCGTACAGCCCGCCGCGCGCCCGCAGCATGGAATGGTTGCCAGTCTCGACCACCTTGCCGTCATCGAGGACGACGATCCGGTCGGCATCACTGATGGTCGATAGGCGGTGCGCGATCACGATCGTCGTCCGTTCCCGCATCAGATCGTCGAGCGCGCTTCGTACCGCCCGTTCGCTCACCGCGTCGAGATGCGACGTCGCCTCGTCCAGGATCAGCACCGGGGCGTCCTTGAGGAACGCGCGCGCGATCGCGACACGCTGGCGCTGGCCGCCTGAAAGCTGCATGCCGCGCTCGCCCACCTGGGTGTCGAGCCCGTCGGGAAGCTCGGCCACGAAATCTCCGAGCGCCGCTCGCTCAACGGCAAGGCGGATATCCGTCTCGCTTGCCTCGGGCTGGGCGATCAAGACGTTGGAGCGGAGCGTGTCGTTGAACAGAAACGTGTCTTGCGCGACCAGCGCAATGTGCCGGCGCAGGTCGTCGAGCCTGTAGTCCCGGAGATCGTGGCCGTCCATGCGAACGACGCCGTGCTTCGGGTCCCAGAACCGCATCAACAAGTGTGCAATGGTCGACTTGCCGGCGCCCGAGGGACCGACGATTGCGACTGTCGAGCCGCGTACCGCCGTGAACGACACCGCCCGGAGAGCGTCGCGATTGGCGCCGAAATACGAGAAGTCGACGTTCTTCATCTCTAGGGCGACGTCCGAAATCCCGGCGTCCGGCGCCACGCCCGGCCCGTCGGTGACCGGCACGGCCTCGCTGTGCACCGCGTGGATTCGTCGCGCCGCGCCGAGGGTGTCAGCGAGCTGACGGCCGATATTGGCAATCTCCGATACCGGCAGGAACGCCGACATGGCGAGCAGGGTGAGCAGCGGCAGGAGTCCGCCATCGAGCGCGCCCGCGGTGACCAGCCGTGCACCAACGATCACGACGACCAACCCACCGAGCCCGGTCGCGACCTCGAGCAATGCCATCTGGATCGTGAGGTCCCGGAAGAACGGCAGGCGGAGCCGGTGATGCTCACGCACATCGGCGAGGAACTCGCGCCCGCGACGAGCGCCCTGCTGTAGCGCGGCGATCTCGGTGATCCCTTGGATGGTATCTAGCGCGTGCGCGTTGAGGCGGCCGAGCGCTTCGCGCGCGCGCGACCCGAGGACGTCGATCCGGCGCCGCATCAGGAACGGACTGAGCGCAACCCCGCCGAGGAACGGGATCAGCGCAACGGCCATCTGCCAGCCGAACACGGACAGCACGGCGACGATCGCTGCCGGCACCACGACCGAGACGAACGCCGGCGCCACGGTGTGGGCAAAGAAGTATTCGACCGTTTCCACATCGTGGGTCGCCATGCCGGCCAGATCGCCGGTGCGCCGCCGTAGCAGATAGGCAGGGGCCAGCTGATCGAGTTTCTTGAACAGCGCGATGCGCATCTCCGCCAGTAGCCTGTATGCCATGTCGTGAGCGACCCAGGATTCGAGCCAGTGGAGAACACCGGCCATCGGGGCTACGACCGCAAGCGCAATCAGCCAGCTCTCGAATGGCGCGCCAATTTTGACCGCGGCGACGGTCAGGCCGCTAAACACGCCAATGCCGATCATCGCCAAGACCCGCAGCACACCGAGCACGAACGTCAGCCAAAGCTGCGACCGGCGCGTTGCCACGAGTCTCAGGAGCTCGAGCGTCGCACGCCGCCACCCCATGCCCTCGGCGCGGAGAATAGAATCGGTCGGTTCGGTCTGCGCCGCGTCGTCGATGCGGAGCCGCACGTCCTTGCCCGGCTCTCCGCGTATGTCGAATTCGCGTTCGAGCGATTGATCGGCCCCGGCGGCTTCGTCCGACTGGGCCGCCATGAGGCGATAATAAGCGCCGCGGCGGGCCATCAACTCCTCGTGGGTGCCGTCCTCCACGACGCGGCCGTCGTCGAGCGCCAAGAGCCTGTCCGCGTCGGCGACGCTCGACAAACGATGGGCGAAGATCAGCGTTGTGCGGCCGGACATCAAACGGTCGAGCGCTTGTTGGATAACCGCCTCGTTCTCGGCATCGACCGAGGACAAAGCCTCGTCGAGCACCAGGATCGGGGCATCGCGCAGCAACGCCCGGGCGATGGCGATGCGTTGGCGCTGGCCGCCGGACAGGCGAAGCCCGCGTTCGCCGATAACGGTCTGGTACCCTTGCGGCAAGCGGGCGATGAACTCGTGGGCGTTGGCGGCGCGGGCAGCCTCCTGCAGCTCATCCTCGGTCGCGGCGGGCTTGCCGAGGCGAAGATTGTCCTCGACGGTGCCATAGAACAGATAGGTGTCCTGGTTGACGACTGCGAGACGGCCGCGGATCTGATCGAACGAGAGTTCGCGGATGTCGTGCCCCCCGATCCTGATAGAGCCCTGTTGCGGATCGAAAGTGCGCAGCAGTAGCCGCACGATGGACGACTTGCCGGCGCCGCTCGGCCCGACGATGCCGATCCGCTCGCCGGCTTCGACCCGAAAGCTAAGCCCTCGATGGGTGGGCTGCCGGCCGCCGGGATAGGCGAACGTCACGCCGTCGAACTCGACGGTCGCGGGCACGTCGTCGATCGCGACCGCGGCCGCGCCGGAATCGCGGATCGCGGGCGTCGCATCGAGGATCGAGAACACGCCTTGCGCGGCGGCCTGGCCGACCATGCCCTGGTGCAGCAGTGTGCGCAGATCGCGAAGCGGCCGGAATACCTCGACCCCCATCATCAGGATCACCAGAAGCGCCTCCAGGCTCATCGCGCCCGAGGCGACGCGATAAGCGCCGATACCAAGCGTCGTCGCCGCACCCACCGCAATGCCTGTGTCGGTGATGCCGCGCGCGATGGTGTGCGTGGAGACGACCCACATGGTGCTGTTGAACAGCTCCGCGGCCTTCCTTTCCAGCAGCCTCGCGCGTGCGCTCGACTGGCCGAAAGCCTTAAGGGTCGCGAGCCCCTGGACGGAATCGACGAACTCGGCTCCGAAACCGCCGAAGGTGCGTTTTCTCGACTGGCTGGCGCGTTTGTTCCAGCGGTTGACCGCCATCGGCAGGAACAGGGAGATCAGGGCGAAGCCGAGCAGCACTGTGGCAATCGGCAGATCGAGCACTGCGACGAAGGCGAAGATGCCCAGCGGCATCAGGAGCGCGACCAGGACCTGCGGCAAAAATCGGCCGAAATAGGTCTCGAGCTGCTCGACCCCGTCGATGATCGACAGGATCACCTCGCCGGTTCGCTGGCGACCGAAATACGCCGGGCCGAGCGCGATCACCTTGTCGTAGAGGCGCTCGCGGATGTTGACCTGGACCAGCGCCGCGGTGCGGTGGGCCGCCATGTTGCGCGCGTACTCGAGTAGCCCGCGCACCAGCATAACCGCCGCGACCAACGCGAATGGCGCGATGAGGCTCTCGAACGGTTCGCCCCGGAACACCTTGGCGAGCAGCCAGCCGAGCAGCGCGAGGCGCGCGATGCCGAAGACGGCGGCAACGAGGCCGATGGCCGTCGACCAGGCGATGCGCAGCCGCACCCCCTTGGTGAACTGCCACAGGCGGGGCTCGAAATACACGTTCCGCCTCAGTCGATCGCGTCGGGATACACTCGAGGGATCAGCAAGGGGATATTGCCGTGCGGCGCCGGAAGACCGGATCCGAAGTGAGTCTCCATTCGTCGGGTATCAGCAGTCGAAGCCCAGCGCCGCATGCAAGCCGTCCTCGCATGGCCGACCACATCAGCTGCCAGGATCACCGCCAAACTCCTCTGGACGCATTCCTCGGCCATATGGCCATTCTCTCCCTCACGCGCGGAGATGGAATTCTAAGGACGGGCGCCGTGTGCGTCTATCGCGGCCTTATCTCGGCTTGGGGTGAGCAGCGGGCATTGGCGATGTCGCTCACCTTTCGCCAGCAATGCCGCGCTACATTTCGTCACGGATCGGCGCCGAGATGGTGCGCCAGGGGGCCTCACTCGGCGAAATCGGCTACGTGCTGGGTCATCGTCATCCTGACACCACCAGGATTTGCGCCCAGGTCGATCTTGGAGCGTTGCGTGCGCTGACCCAGCTCTGGCCGGTCGAGCAGCGCGCCGGTGAGGCGTTCGCTGGCGAAGACGGAGGTCCATTCCCGGGACGGCAGGTTGGAAGTGACGATGGTGGCGCCGCGCCCGTAGCGATGGCTGAAGATCTCGAACAGCAGTTCGCTTCCGGTCTGCGACAGCGGGACGTATCCGAGCTCGTCGACGATGAGGACGGACCGTGGCGCTGGCGGCGCCGCGTAAGCCATCCGACGGGAGGCTGACCTTGGCGATCTGCGCTTGTGGCCGCAGCAGCCTCTTCCCGTCGCGGGCCTCCCATCAGTTCATGCACCAGCTGTGAAGCGGTGGTGAGGCGGACGCTCAGGCCCGTCTGGCAGGCGGCCAGTCCGAAGGCAAGCGCGATGTGGGTTTTGCCGACGCCGGAGGGGCCGAGCAAGATCACGTTCTCTCGCCGCCTGATGTACTCGCCCCAGGCCAGTTCCGGGCCCAGCATGTAGGCGGCGCTGCAACCGGACTACCCGACCGCTTCGCGTGGGGCATCTTTGCAACCCCGCCTGTAGCTCATTCGATGTCACCCCACTCCCGTCTCGCGAATTGCCTGCCAGACGCGCTGGGGGGTGGCCCGGCATGTCGATATGGTCGATGCCGAGCGGGCGCAGCGCGTCGAGGATGGCGTTGACGATGGTCGGCGGCGCGCCGATGGTGCCGGCCTCGCCGATTCCCTTGACGCCCAAGGGATTGGTGGCGCAGGGCACCTCCTCGAGTTCGGCGGCGATGTCGCAGAAATCGTCGGCGCGCGGCATGCAATAGTCCAGGATGGAGCCGGACAGCATCTGGCCGGTATCGTCGAACACCATGTTCTCCATCATCGCCTGGCCCACCCCTTGCGCGATGCCGCCATGGATCTGGCCGTGGCAGATCAACGGATTGGTGATGCGCCCGACATCGTCGATGACGCAGTAGCGCTCTATGGTGGCGCTGCCGGTCTCGGGATCGATCTTGATTTCGCAGACATGGCTGCCATTGGGGAAGTTGCACGGATCGCCGGCATGGCTGTCGCGCGCCTCGAGCCCGAGCCCGAACTGGTCGGTGATGCCGCCGGGGAAGTAGAAGCCGTGCACCATGGCGGCGAACGGCATCGCCTTGTCGGCGACGATGGTGACCGTGCCCGACGGGTCGCAGCGCAGCTCCATGCGCTCGTTGAAGATGCCGCCGCGCTCGATATAGAAAATCACCGCGCGGCCGCGGCGCTTGCCGTTCTTTTCCGATGCGGCGCGTCTGGCCTCGAACCCGTCCCAATCGGCGAGCTTGAGCCCCTTATCCAGCATGTCGGCGAAATCGCCCGAATCGTAAACATTGTGGGTCGGGGTGTGATAGGGCAAAGCCGCCGGGGCGATCAGGTTGCGGCGGCGCAGCTCGGCCGGGTCGATGCCGATTTCGGCGGCGGCGCGGTCCATCAGCCGCTCGATGAGATAGATCGATTCGGGTCGCCCGGCGCCGCGATAGACCGAGTTGGGCGGCGTGTGGGTGAACACCGCGCTGTTGGTGACCTCGATCGCCTGCACGTCATGGGCGTTGGGGATGAAGGACAGCGAGAACATCAGGGTCTCCGTCACTGCGGCGCTGAAATACGCCTCCAGCCCCGTATGGGAGCGCGCCCGCACGCCGAGGATCTTGCCGTCGGCGTCCAGCGCCATCTCGGCGAAGACCAGCTGGTCGCGGGCATGGGTGTCGCCCAATAGCGCATCCGACCGCGTCGCCACCCATTTGATCAGGCGGCCGAGGCGTTTCGAAGCCCGCAGCACCAGCGCGTCCTCGGGATAGGGGTCGGCCTTCATGTCGAACCCGCCGCCGACATCGGGGCTGACCACGCGGATCGCCGATTCGGGCACGTGGAAGACGTTGTTGGCCAGCAGCTCGCGCATGGTGTGCGGCCCCTGCGAGCACGCATAAAGCGTCGCGCCGTCCTCGGCTTGCAGCGTCACGCGCACGTCGAGCTCGGCGATCCCGTCCGGCCGGATCAGCTGGCAGTCAGCGCCGCCGGGGAGGATCCGGCCGGAAAGCCGTTCACCGGCAAATGCGCCGCCGGTTACCGGGATGAAACGGCGATCGCCGTACGGGCCGTTCGGGGCGACCTGCGGCGTTGCGACCTCCGCGGTGAGCCGGAATAACGGTCTGGTTTGAATCATCGAGAGCGCCCCGTCGGTCAATGGAATGGCGGTTTGGATGGTGTGAGTTTAACCGGACCGCCAATATTCAAGCACCATTCAAGCACCCTGCCGGAGGAAGGTCGATGACCGCGCCCGGCGAAGAACCAGCCATACGACTCCTTGCCACGCCGCCAGGGGTGCGGTCTCGTTCCACGTCAAGCTCTGTCGGCAGCGACGACATGGCCCGGGTCGATGGCGCGTTTTGCGCGCCATCCACGGGCAAACGCGCATACATCGCCCCGGTTCCTCCGGGATTGACAGCCACGCGCCGGGCGGTGCTAGCATGCGTGCTCTCGCTTGCTGAGCATCGGTACGACGCGGAAGAACGGACAGAGAGGAAGCCATGTCCCAATCACGGGTGAAATCGCCTCACGTGAGCCGGCGCGGGTTCGTGCTCGGTGCTGCTGCTGCAGCGTCGACGGGCCTGGTGACGCGCCCTCGCCTGTCCTTCGGGGCGACGCCGAAGCAAGGCGGAACGATCGTCTACGCGATGGAGGCCGAGCCCGACATTCTCGATCCGCACGCCTGCGGCGGCTGGCACACATCGCGGCTGGTGCTGCAGATGTACGACCAGCTGGTCGAGCACGATCTGACCGTCGGTTGGCAGGACGGCGCGCCGCCGCGGCTCGTGCCCTCGCTCGCCAGCGGGTGGGAGATTTCACCCGACGGGACCGAATACACCTTCACCCTGCGGCAGGGCATCAAGTTCCATGACGGCACGCCGTTCGACGCCGAGGCGGTGAAATTCAACCTCGATCGGATCTTCAAAGAGGATTTCGAATATTTCTATCCGCGGGCGAAGGCCTATCGCGCGGCCGACGTCTACTTTCTCGATCATGTCGAGGTGCTGGGCCCGCACAAGGTCAAGGTCGTCCTCAAAGAGCCGTTCAACTCCTTCCTGCTGCGCCTCGCCAATCTCGGGCCGGGCATGGTCTCGATGATCAGCCCGACCGCGATCAAGAAATACGGCAACGAGGGCATGGCGCTGCACCCGGTGGGAACCGGGCCGTTCAAATTCGTCGAGCGCGTGCACGGCGACCGCGTGGTCATGGAGCGCAACCCCGACTATTGGGGCGGCAACCCGCGAATCGGGCCTTTCCTGGACCGTATCGTCGTCAAACCGGTGTCCGAGGCCGCCTCGCGCATCGCCGGGCTGCGCTCGGGCGAGTTCGACATGATCATCGTGCCGGTCCCCGACAGCCGCGGCCAGCTCGAAGGCGAAGGCTTCGTCTGGGATCAGGGCACGGTGCATCACAACTGGTACTGGGCCTACAACATGAAGGATCCGCTGTATCAGGACAAACGCGTGCGCCAGGCGCTGAACTACGCGGTCGACCGCTCGGCGCTTTGCCGCGACGTCCTGAACAGTACGGCGTTTCCGATGGAGAACGGCATCGTCCCGCCGGGCATGCTGTCCTACGACCCGAGCTTCAAGGCTTATGAGCACAACCCGCGGAAGGCGAAGGCGCTGCTCGCCGAAGCCGGACACCCGAACGGCTTTTCCACCACCTTCGTGACCTCGACCGATGGCTCCGGGCAGCTATTGCCGGTCTCGATCGCCGAGCGCGTCCAGTCCGACCTGCGGAAAGTCGGCGTCGACATGCGGATCGAAGCATCGGAATGGGTGTCCTATTTCACCAAATGGATCTCCGGCGGCTTCAAGTCGGTGGGCGCGGCGCAGATGTCCTTTGGCGCGCCGGATCCGTTCTGGCTCGAACAGACCATCGGATGCACCTTCCATGTCGGGGCGGTGGGCGGGCTCAATACCGGCTATTACTGCAACGAGAAGGTCGACGAGGTGATGAAGGCGGCGCGCCAGGCCCCGCCCCCCGCCGCCGGCGATCCCTACGCCCCCTGGGGGCTGAGCACCGAGGCCATCGAACTCTGGTCCAAGGCCAATCGGATGGCGACCGAGGACGCGCCGCTGATGCTGGTGCTGAGCGATCTCAATCCGTTCGTCTATGCATCGAAGGTCAAGGGCAAGGTCCAGACCCCGCTGGAGTGGTTCACTTTCCGCACCATCTGGCTCGACGAAGCTTGAAGCGGATGACCCGGGAACGGCGCCGGGGCGCCGGCCGAGCGGCCCGGCGCCGCCCGGCGTGAGTCGAACACTTGCTTACCTACGCGCTTAAACGCACGACATATTTCGTCCTGCTGCTCTTCGGCGTGTCGGTGATCGTGTTTTTGGCCATGCGCCTCGTGCCCGGCGATCCGGTGGTTCATCTGGCCGGGCCCTTCGCGACCGAGAAACAGCGAGAGCAGATCCGCCAGAGCTACGGTCTCGATCGGCCGTTGGTCGTCCAGTACGGCAAATGGGCTGTGCGCGCGGTCCACGGCGATCTCGGGCGGTCGATGCAGCTGCACGTGCCGGTCACCGAGCTGTTGCTGATCAAGCTGGTCAACTCGCTGCTGCTGGTCGCCGGCAGCATGGTCCTTGCCATCGTCGTCGGTTGGAGTCTGGGCATCGCTTCGGGCCTCCACCCCAACGGTTGGCTCGATCGCGGATCGCTGGTCTTCGCTCTGGCCGGCATCAGCCTGCCGGCGTTCTGGTTCGGCATGGTTCTAATCATTTTGCTCGCCATCAATCTCGGTCTGTTCCCGGCCTCGGGCATCGTTTCCCAGCGCGGCGACGGAGGCGGGGTGATCGACGTGCTCTGGCACCTGACGCTTCCGGCCATCGCGACCGCCGTTCTGCCGGCGGGGATGCTGGTCAGGATGTGCCGTACCGCGGTGATCGAGGTCACGCGCCTGCCGTTCGTGAACGCGCTCTACGCGCGCGGTCTGTCGCGCCGCCATATCGCGCGCCACGTCATCCGCAACGCCATGCCGTCCATTCTGAACGTCACCGGCATGCAGGCCGGGTTCCTGCTGACGGCGGCGATCTTCTCGGAGGTCGTCTTCAACTGGCCCGGCCTCGGCCTCCAGATCTACACCGCCGTGACCGCCCAGGACTACACCGTCGTCCAGGGCGCCGTTCTGTTCGTCTGCATCCTGTTTTTGCTGTTCAACATCATCGTCGACGTGCTTCGCCCGCTGTTCGATCCAAGAATCGTCTTGCAATGAGCGGCCGGTTGGAACGGCTGTATCGAAGCATTACCGGCGACAAGCGCATAGTGACGGGCGGCGCCGTCGTCCTGTTTCTGGTGATCGTCTCGATGTTCGCCCCGCTGCTCAGCCCCTATGACCCGATCGAAATCTTCTCGGGCTTGCGAAACAAGCCGCCCGGGACTCCGGGTCACATCCTCGGCACCGATCAGACAGGGCGCGATATCCTGAGCCGGCTCATCTGGGGCGGCCGGATCACGCTGCTTCTGGGCACTGTGCCGGTTCTCGCCGCCATGGTCGTCGGGACCTTCCTCGGCATGACCGCCGCCTATTTCGGCGGCTGGTACGATTGGATCGTTCTCCGTCTGACGGAGGTCCTGTTCTCCTTCCCGCTGGTCCTGCTGGCGATCCTGGCGGCGCAGGTTCTGGGCAAGGGCATGTTCAACGCGATGGTCGCGATGGCCATCGTCGTCGTCCCCTACGTCATTCGGGCGGCGCATGCGGCGGCGCGCTCGACGATCACGCTGACCTTCGTCGAAGCCGCCAGGGTCCGCGGAGCGGGACCCTGGATGATCCTGTGGTCGGAAGTCCTGCCCAACATCTTCGGGTCGCTGGTCGTCTTTGCGGTGTCCGTGATGCCGATTTTCATCATCTTCTCGGCCGGCCTGAGCTATCTCGGCCTCGCCATCGAGCCCCCGACGCCGGAATGGGGAATCATGATCGCCGAGGGCCAGAAGGTCATTCAAGTCGCGCCGCACGTGCCGACGATCCCGGGCCTGTTCCTGCTGGTGCTCTCGGTGTCCCTGAACCTGCTCGGCGACGGACTCCAGGATCTGCTCGATCCCCGGACGATCCGTTCGCGCCCCGGCGATGGCATGCGGGAGGCTTGAATGGAGGCCGCACCGCCGAGCGACCCCATTCTCCGGGTCGAAGATCTGCACATGCACATCAAGACGCCCGACTGGACGCTGCGCGCCGTCAACGGGATCTCCTTCGACGTGCGCCAGGGGGAAGCGCTGGGCATCGTCGGGGAGTCCGGTTCCGGCAAGACCATGCTGGCGCTGTCGATGATCGGCCATCCGCCGCCGCCTTACGGCCAGATCGTCGGCGGTCGGGTCCTCTACCGGGGCGCCGACCTGCTGGACGGCGCAGCGGCCGGGGCGGTCATCGGCAGCCGTATCGGCTACGTGTTCGAGAACCCCGGCGCCAGCCTCGATCCGTGCTACCGGATCGGCGCCCAGATTGCCGAGACGATCCGGGCTCACGAACCGGTTTCGGCGGCGGAAGCCCGGCGCCGCGCGGTCGAGCTCCTGGGGCTGGTCGGGATTCCCGACCCGGCGTCCGCCTGCGACGCCTATCCGCATCAGTTCAGCGGCGGCATGCAGCAACGTGCGGTGATCGCGATCGCGCTGAGCTGCAACCCCGAGATCCTGATCGCCGACAGCCCTACCAGCGCGCTGGACGTCACCATCCAGAGCCAGATCGTCGCTTTGATCGAGAGGCTCCGCGAAGCGTTCGGACTGACCCTGGTCTGGATCTCCCACAACCTCGGAGTCGTCGCCCGCCTGTGCAATCGTTTGGCGATCGTCTATGCCGGGCAGGTGGTGGAGATCGGCCCCGTGGAAGACGTGATCCACCGGCCTATCCACCCCTATACGAAGGCGCTGGTGGGGATGTCCAAGGAGATTGCCCGGGGAAAGAAGCTGGATCCTATCCAGGGGGCGCAGCCGAAGGTCTATGAAGAAATCGCGGCCTGCCTGTTCGCGGCACGATGCGCCCGGGTCGAGCGGCGCTGCCGAGAGAGGCCGATCTCGATGCGACGGCGCGCGGCCGACCATCAGGTGCGTTGCGTCCTGGCCGACGAAGAACGAGGCGATGGCAGACACCCTGTTCAAGGTTGACAGCGCCTCGCGCGTCTTTCCGGTGCGTTCGGGTTCCCTGCGGCGGGTCTCCGGGTGGTTGACCGCGGTCGATCGCGTGAGCATGGAGATCTCGGGCAACCGGATCATGGGTCTGGTCGGAGAGTCGGGGAGCGGCAAGACGACGCTCGGCCGGATGCTGGTCAAGCTGCTCGAACCGTCCTCGGGCAGCATAAGGTTTCGCGATCGGTCCGTGGCGCGGATGAGCCGTGGCCAGGAACTCGCGTTCCGAAAAGAGGTCCAGATGCTGTTTCAGGACCCCTTTCTGTCTCTCAATCCGCGAAAGACCGTTTATCAAACGCTGGCGCTGCCGCTGCGCATCCATCGCCTGGTCGAGTCGCGGGGAGTGCCGGGGCGGGTTCGGGGACTGCTCGCTCAAGTCGGCCTGGAGGGCGCGGTCGCCGACGCCTATCCGCATGAATTGAGCGGCGGTGTGCGGCAAAGGGTGGCGTTGGCTGCCGCCTTGGCCGTCCAGCCGCAGTTCATTTTCTGCGACGAGCCGGTCTCGGTTCTCGACGCCTCGGCCCGCGCCCAGATCCTCAACCTGATGCAGGACGTCCAGCGCGAGAGCGGTCTTACGCTGCTCATCGTTTCGCACGATTTGAGCGCGATCGAATACGTCTGCGACGAAGTCGCGGTGATGTATCTCGGCGCGATCATCGAGCAGGCCCGGACCAGCCGGCTCTTCGAGGAGGCGAGCCATCCCTATACCGAAGCCTTGATCGCAAGCATGCCCGAACGAATGCTGAAGCCGGCGGCCGATCACCGGGAAATCGTGCTCGAAGGTGAAATTCCGAGCCCGGTCAATCTCCCGCGCGGCTGCCGGTTCCACAGCCGTTGCCCCAAGAAGATCGGCGACATCTGTGTTACTTCGCCGCCGCGGGAGCGCGCGCTCAACCCGGAGCACAAGGTCGTGTGTCATCTCTTCGAGTGAGACCCGCCCGCCGAGGCGAACGGTCCGGCGGCCTCGGCGAGCGACGGCGTGTTCGACCTCTGCAGGGGCTCAGCCGTCGCGCGAGGCGTCCATGAGCGGCTTCTGCTGGCCGCCGTCGATCTCGATCATCGTGCCGTTGACGAAATGGGCGAGCGGCGAGGCGAGATAGGCGACCAGGTTGGCGACTTCCTCGGGCTCGGCAATCCGGCCTAGCGGAATACTCTTCGGCGCCAGCGTGTCGGCCTTCTCGTAGGGGATCTTCATGTCGCGCGACATCGCGCGGACCAGCCCGTCCCAGCGCTCGGTCCTCACCGGGCCGGGATTGACCGCGACCAGGGTGATGTTCTCCCGGGCGTACTGGGCGGCGATCGACAGGGTGAAGTTCTGGCCTGCCGCGTTGGCGGCACCCGGCGCGATCTCCCAGTAGGAGTGCTTGATGCCGTCATTGCCGATCAGGTTGACGATCCGCCCGCCGCCCTGCTTGCGCATATGGGGGATGACATGGCGGGTGCAGCGGACATAGCCCATGAATTTGAGCTGCAGCGCGGCCTCCCAGTCGTCCTCGGACAGGCCTTCGAGCACGCCGCCAGGCGCGGCACCGGCGTTGTTGACCAGGATGTCGATGCGCCCGAAATGCGCGGCCGCCGCATCGATGAACTTCTGGGCATCGGCATCCCTGGTCAGGTCGGCGGTGATCGAGAACACCTCCTGGCCGGTCGCCTCGGTGATCTCCCCGGCGGCCGCGTCGAGTCCCTCCTTGCCGCGCGCGCACAACGCGATCCTGCAGCCCTCGCGTGCCATGCTGAGCGCGATCGCCTTACCGATCCCCATGCTGCCGCCGGTAATCGCGACGATCTTTCCGTCGAGCTGTAGATCCATGCGCCGTCCCTCCGATCTGTCCCGCGCGCCGGTTTGCGTGCACGCCTGCCGGTTCCTACTCTAGCGCTCTATGGCGGCGATTCAACGGAGGACGGCCCGGTGCCGGACGGCATGATCGGACGGCCGGTCAAGCGGCTCGAAGATCCGAGGCTGCTTCGCGGCCGCGCGTGCTTCGTCGACGATCTCAACCTTCCCGGCATGGCCGCGATGGCGATCCTGCGCAGCCCGCTGGCACACGCGCGGATTACCGCGATCGATCTCGCCGCCGCGCGTGCCGCGCCGGGCGTGCTGGACGTCTTCTGCGCCGCCGACCTCGACCGGCCCATTCCCGAGATCCCCGTCCGACTGGTTGCGATGCCGGAATTCGCCCGCTTCCTGCAACCCCCGCTCGCGGTCGAAAAGGTCCGTTTCGTCGGCGAGCCGGTGGCCGTGGTGGTCGCGACCGACCGTTATCGCGCCGAAGACGCGCTGGCGCTGATCGCGGTCGAATACGCAGCGCTGCCGGTGATCGCCGGTCCCGAGGAGGCCGCCGCGGCCCGATCGCTGGTGCATGAACGGGCCGGCGAGAACTTCGCGATCCGCTATGAGGTCGGCCGGGGCGACGCGAACGCGGCGTTCGCAGGGGCGGCCTATCGCCGGACCGAGACTTTTCGCACCCACCGCCAGGCGGCCTCACCGGTTGAGACCCGCGGGCTGGTCGCCGACTTCGATCCCGGCGGCGGCGGCTTGAAACTGTGGGGCGCGGCCAAGACCACCTATTACAACCGGGGTGTGCTTGCCGCGGCGTTCGGGCTGGCGCGCGATGCCGTCGAGCTGATCGAGCTCGATGTCGGAGGCGGGTTCGGGGTCCGCGGCGAGCTCTATCCCGAAGATTACCTGGTGCCGATCGCCAGCCGCCGGGCCGGCCGGCCGGTCAAGTGGATCGAGGATCGGCGCGAGCATCTGATGGCCACCAACCAAGCCCGCGATATCGAATGCACGCTGGAGATCGCCGCCGATGCACAGGGCCGGATCCTCGGACTGCGCGGAGCGCTCCTCGCCGACATCGGCGCCTATGTCCGGACCAACGGCGCGGTGGTGCCGACCCGTGCCGGCCAGTTCCTGCCCGGCCCCTATGCGATCGACAACGTCGCGCTTTCGGTGGCGGTGGCGATCACCAACAAGACGCCGACCGGCACCTACCGCGGGCCGGGGCGGTTCGAGGCCAACTTCTTTCGCGAGCGCATGATCGATCTGATGGCCGGCGACCTCGGCATCGATCCGGCCGAGATCCGGCTGCGCAATCTGTTGCGCCCGGACGCGCTGCCCTATGCGATCGGCGAGCTGATCCCCGGCGATACCGACACCGCGTATGCCGAAGGCGACTACCCGGCGGTCTTCGCGCGGATGCTGGGCGCGGTCGACTACGACACCTGGCCGCGGCGCCAGGGCTGGACCGACGAGCAGGGGCGCCGGCACGGGCTCGGGCTTGCCTGCTTTGTCGAAAGCAGTGCCGCCGGCCCGCCGGAGAACGCGCGAATCATCGCCCACGACGACGGCGGCATCGAAGTGCGCGTCGGCTCGTCCGCGCTCGGCCAGGGGCTCGCGACCGGGATGGCGCAGATCGCAGCCGAGACGCTCGAGGTCGACCTCGCCTCGATAACCGTCCGGCACGGCACCACCAGCCTGCTGCCTGACGGCAGCGGCACCTACCACAGCCGCAGCACGGTCATGGGCGGCAACGCCGTCGGATTGGCCGCCGAGGCTTTTCGCGCGCGCTGCCGGGAGATCGCGGCCCTTCGGCTCAACACGGATCCGGCAAAGCTCGAATACCGCGACGGCGAAGTCGGCGGGTTGGATCTCGCAACGCTGGCCGCATTCGCCGCCTCGCGCGGCCAGAGCCTGGAGGCGGACGGAAGGTTCGACAACGCCGGACAAAGCGCCTGGGGATTCGGGGCGCACGCCGCCCATGTCGCCGTCGACGCCGAAACCGGAGAGGTCGCCGTAGAGGCCTACTGGGTGGTCGAGGAACTCGGCCGGGTGCTCAACCCGATGCTCGCAGAAGGCCAGACCATCGGCGCGGTCGTCCAGGGCATCGGCGGCGCGCTGCTCGACCGGATCATCCACGACGGCGACGGCCAGTTGCTGACCGGCTCGCTCGCCGACTACCTGATGCCGATCTCGACCACGGTGCCGCGCATCGTATCAATCGCGCTCCAGACCCATCCGGCGGCATCCAACCCGCTGGGGTTCAAGGGCGCGGGCGAGGGCGGGCTGGTCGCGGTCGGCGGTGCCATCGGCAACGCGCTCGCCCATGCGCTCGGCGCGTTGGGCGTCCAGCCGACGGAGACCCCGCTGGCACCGGACAGACTTCAGGCCCTGGTGAACAAGACGCCGTGACGGCGGGCGGCCCGACCGGGTCCGTTCCGGCGGCCGCGATCCGCTCCTCGTCGGACGGATCGATCAGGCCGCCCGGGCTTCGGCCGCGATCAGGCCGTCGAGCAGGCGGCGGGCCTGGATGGTCGTGATGTCCGCGTTGACGTCGACCTGGTCGGGCGCAGGTCGGCCGGCCAGGCCGCGCATCTGCACCTGGACCAAATCGACGTCTTCCTGGAAGGTCTGGTGGATGCCGGGCTTCATCCGCGCGCTCAGGTCGTCGTCGTCGATCCGGTAGTTGCGCGCGAAGACCCAGAAATAGTGGCATGTCTTTCCGGTCTCCGGCGTGACGAAATGGGAGGTCCGGTTGGTGATGCCCCTGCTGCGGTCGCCCTCGGGTGCGCCGGTGCCGGCCTCGGCCGCGCCGATGTCGAACAGGCACCCGGTCGGCGGCTCGTAGGTCGAAAGGATCCAGCGGTCGACCGGCCCGGTGAACCCGCCCGCCAGCGCCCAGATTGGCGGCGGCTCCACGCCGATAAGCCAGCGGTCGATGATCACGCGGCCATCCTTCGGCGAGACTTTGGGCGGGGTCGCCTGGACCGAATCGCTGCCCAGCGTATCGGGGTGCACATAGGTGACGTGGGTCGCATCGAGCTGGATGTCGATCATCAGCCGGTAGTCACCCTCGACGTGATGATAATCGCCGGTGACCGCCCATTCGGGGCCGTCGTTCCAGAACAGGTCGGGGATCAGCGCGGGGTCGGCACGGGCCGGATCACCGGGCCAGATCCAGATCCAACGGTGGCGCTCGACCGCCGGATAGCTGCGCACCTGCGCGCCCGGCGGGATCGTCGTCTGGCCCGGCACCTCGATGCAGGCCCCGCCCGGCGCGAAGGTCAGTCCGTGATAGCCGCATTGGATGTTGTCGCCGAGGATGCGGCCCATCGAAAGCGGCAGGTTGCGGTGGCAGCACCTGTCCTCCAGGGCCACCGGGCTGCCGTCGCGGCGGCGGTAGAGGACGACCGGCCGGCCGAGGAGTCGGCGGGCGAACGGTGCCGCGCCCACCTCGTGGTCCCAGGCCGCCACATACCAGCAATTTTCCAGATACATCGCCCTGCCTCCGCGTGAGAGCCCGGCACGGCCCGCCGGACCGGGCGCTGGACCGGCCTGTTCGAAGCATATCCTACAGCGCCTGGACGATCTCCTCGGTCATCTTCTTGGCGTCGTCGAACAGCATCATGGTGTTGTCTCTGTAGAACAGCTCGTTGTCGACCCCGGCATAGCCCGGGGCGAGCGAGCGCTTGACGAACAGCACCGTGCTCGATTTGGCGACCTCCAGGATCGGCATGCCGAAGATCGGGCTCTGCGGGTCGGTCTTGGCCGCCGGGTTGGTGACGTCGTTGGCGCCGATGACGTATGCAACGTCCGCGGTCGCGAACGCGTTGTTGATCTCCTCGAGCTCGAAGACCTCGTCGTAGGGAACACTCGCCTCGGCCAGGAGCACGTTCATATGCCCCGGCATGCGGCCGGCGACCGGATGGATCGCAAAGGCGATGTCGACGCCTTTGTCCTTCAACATGTCGGTCATCTCGCGCAGCGCGTGCTGGGCCTGGGCGACGGCCATCCCATAGCCGGGCACGATGATCACCTTGGACGCATTCTTCATCACGAAGGCCGCGTCCTCGGCGCTGCCCGCCTTCACGCCCCGGTCGGCCGCGTGCATGGCACTCGGCGTATCGCCGGCGATGCCGAAGCCGCCCAGGATCACGTTGAAAAAGGACCGGTTCATCCCCTTGCACATGATGTAGCTGAGGATCGCTCCGGACGAGCCGACCAGGGCACCGGTGATGATCAGCAGCGTGTTGGACAGGGTGAAGCCGATCCCGCAGGCCGCCCATCCCGAATAGGAGTTGAGCATCGAGATCACCACCGGCATATCCGCCCCGCCGATCGGGATGATGATCAGGAACCCGAGCGCAAACGCCAGCAGCAGCACCATCCAATAGGCCGCAACGGTCTCGGTCGAGCAGAACCAGACGCCGAGCCCGACCAGAACGACCCCGAGCGCGGCGTTCAGCGGATGCTGGCCGCGAAAGATCAGCGGCGCGCCGGAGACCAGCCCCTGCAGCTTGGCGAAGGCCACGATCGAGCCGGAAAAGGTGACCGCGCCGACCGCGGTGCCGATCGACATCTCGATCAGGCTCGCGGTCTTGATCGACCCGATCGTACCGATGCCGTAGGACTCCGGCGAATAGAGCGCGGCCGTGGCCACCGCTGCCGCGGCGAGCCCGACAAGGCTGTGGAAGGCGGCCACGAGCTGGGGCAAGGCCGTCATCCGGATGCGCAGCGCGACCACGGTGCCGATCGCACCGCCGATCAGGATTCCGGCGGCGATGATCTCGAAGGAGATCACGTTGGGGTCCGCGAGCGTGGTCAGGATGGCGATCACCATGCCGGCGACGCCGATCGCGTTGCCGCGCCGCGCGGTTTCCGGAGAAGACAGGCCGCGCAGCGCCAGGATGAAGCAGATCGCCGCGATCAGGTAGGCGAGGCCTGTCAGCTCGTCAGACAAAATCGATGTCCCGCCTCAGCGCTTTTTTCTGTACATGCGCAGCATGCGCTGGCTGACGATGAACCCGCCGAAGATGTTGATCGAGGCCAGCGTCACGGCAAGCAACCCCATGACTTTGGAGAAGTTCATGCCGGCCGGGCCGGCCGCGATCAACGCGCCGACGATGATCACCGAGGAGATCGCGTTGGTGACGCTCATCAGCGGCGAATGGAGCGCCGGCGTGACGTTCCAGACGACGTAATAGCCCACCAGGATCGCCAGAACGAAGACGGTGAACAGGAATATGAACGGGTCCGATGCCGCTTCCGCCGCGGCGGGTTGAGGCATCGTCTGCGCGTTCACGCAACCTCCTCCTTCGCCTGCTCGTCGACCAGCAGGGGGTGCACCACCGCGCCGTCGCGGGCGATCAGGCAGGCCTTGACGATCTCGTCGTCGCAATCGAAGGCGAACGCCTTGGTCTGGCGATCGAAGAACGGGGTGAGAAAGCTGAGGACGTTGCGGGCATACATCGCCGAGGCATCCTCCGCGAGCCGGCTGGGCACGTTGGCGTAGCCGAGGATCCGGACGCCATGCTTGGTGACCGCCTTGCCCAGCTCGCTCAACGGACAGTTGCCGCCTTGCTCGACGGCGAGGTCGACGATCACCGAGCCCAGCCGCATCGACTTGACCATCTCCTCGGTGATCAGTATCGGCGCCCGCCGGCCGGGGATCAGCGCGGTGCAGATCGCGACGTCCTGGCTCGGCAGCACGGCGCGAAGCGCGGTCTCCTGCCGCGCTTGGTAGTCCTCGCCCATTTCCCTGGCGTAGCCTCCGGCGGTCTCGGCTTCGGCGGTCGCCGCCGAGTCGACCTCGAGGAACTTGGCGCCCAGGCTCTCGACGTGTTCCTTGACCGCGGGGCGGACATCGTAGCCGGTCGCGATGGCGCCCAGCCGCCGCGCGGTCGCGATCGCCTGGAGCCCGGCGACGCCGGCTCCCAGCACCAGCACGCGGGCCGGCGGGATCGTCCCGGCGGCGGTCATCATCATCGGAAATGCGCGGCCGAAGGCGTGCGCGCCGTCGATGACGGCCTTGTAGCCCGCAATGTTCGATTGCGATGTCAGCACGTCCATCGACTGCGCGCGGGTGATCCGCGGCAGCAATTCCAGCGCGAAGGCGGTCAGCCCCGCGCCGGCATAGGCCGCGGCGTGACCGGCGTGCTGCAGCGCCGACAGGAT
Source organism: Alphaproteobacteria bacterium (assembly GCA_965248835.1). Lineage (GTDB taxonomy): Bacteria > Pseudomonadota > Alphaproteobacteria > MPNO01 > MPNO01 > CAYFYS01. Next base: position 2,189,906 of record CBDFLJ010000002.1, on the reverse strand, counting down.
GCCGACGACCACGCAGCCGGGCTTCATCATCGCGACCTCGTCGACCTCGCCTTCGCCCGCGATCATCGGGCGCTGGACCTTGAGGACGATGTCGGCGGACTCCAATGTCGCTTCCGCCCCGTCGGCGACCGCGGCGCCGGCCTCGGAAAACGCCTCATCGGAGATCGAGGCGCCTTGCCCGGCGCCGGACTCCACGACGACGTCCGCGCCGAGGCCGATGAACTTCTTGACGGTATCCGGGGATGCGGCTACGCGACGTTCGTCGGGCCGTCTTTCCTTGGGAACCGCAATCTTCATGGCTACGTTGTTTCTTGGGTGCGGTGCGCCGGGCACCTGAATTCTGGAAACGTCCCGCAACATGCCCACTTGCAAGCGGTTTGCCAAGGCTCATATGGCTCACCCTTGCGCGAGATTCGCTCAGCGTGCCTCGGTCGATTCGAAAAACGCCTGCAGGGCCTGGTTGAAAGCCTCCGGACGCTCCAGCGCGGCATAGTGTCCGGACCGGTCGATCAGGGCATGCCGCCCCGCAGGCAAGGCATCGGCCAACCCGCGGCAGATCTCGGGCGGCGCCAGTGGATCGTCGGATCCCGCGACCACGAGGGCCGGCAGACCGATCGCTGCGGCCTCGGTCATGAGATCGGCCGATTTCATCATCAAGACCGCCTGGCGATAGGCCGCCGGCGGCACCTCGGACATCGTCGCGACCACCTCCTCGACCAGCGTCTGCGCGGCGCCCGGCGCGAGCAGGCGCGGCGCGCGCGATTGCGCGAAGCCCTGCGGTCCGAGCGCATCAAACGGGCGTATCCTCTGCGCCGCCGCCGCCGCCCGCTCGTCCGCCGGCAGGGCGCCGAAGCCGGTCAGCGGGTGGGCGAAGACCACCGAGCGCAGCCGTCCCGGCGCCAGCCGGGCAAAGGCGGCCGCGATCAACGCCGCCACCGACTGCCCCACCAGATGGACCCGAACCAAGTCGAGCGCACCGAGGAACGCCGCCAGGATCTCGGCGTAATCGCGCGCCTGCGGCGTTCCGGGCAGCGGTTGCGAGCCGCCATAGCCCGGCATGTCCCAGCCGACGACGCGCCGGGTCGCGCCGAACCGCTCGTACTGCCGCCTCCAGGTCGCAGAGCCGCCGCCGAGCCCGTGCAGGAAGACCACCGCATCCGGCTCGGCATCGCCCGGCCCGGCCTGGCGGAACCTCACCCGCCGGCCGCCGACGAAGACGTGCTCGCGCGGCGGCAGCGTTTCCACGGACGGGGACACCGGACCCTACGGCGCGCCGGGCGCCTTCATCGCCGGCCGGTACCGGTTCCGGCCGTCATCGAGCGCGGCTGGCCAGTCATTACCCGTCTCATCGGCGCGCGGCGGCCTGCGCATGGTCTCTTCCCGATCCGTTCGGTTTACCGACCCCGCTGCGGTATTGCGCATAGACCTCGTCCAGCGCGGCAAGGCATACCGGGTCGAGGTCCTCCTTGGGCTCGGGCTCGGGCTCCCAGTGGCCGTGCGTGTCGCGGCCGCGCACGACCATCGCGGTCGCGCGATCGAAGGCAGTCTGGCGGACATGCGGGGCGATGTAATGGATCGAAAGCCCGATCCGCGGCCCGTCGGTGGTGTTGGGGTTCGAGCCGTGGACGACCGATTCGTGATGGATCGAGACTTCGCCCGCGTCGAGTTCGCAATCGATCGCCGCGGTCTCCTCGACCCCCACGATGGTCTGGCCCTTCATCAGCAGATTGTCGGCATCGTAGGTCTCGATGTGATCGAGGATGCCGTCCTTGTGGGTGCCGGGCACGAACCGGACGCAGCCCGAAGCGATCTTGCTGTCGGTGAAGGCGACCCAGGTGGTGACGGTCTCCGCCGGGCGCAGCCCGTAATAGGTCGAGTCCTGGTGCCAGGAGACGAAGCGCGAATCGCGTGCCTTCTTGGTGAAGAAGCTTGAGCCCCAGCACAGGATGTCGGGTCCGATCAGGTCCTCGACGGCATCGAGCATGACCGGGTTGCGCACCAGCGCGTTGAGCCAGCGCAGAGGCAGATGAGCCTTGATCTTGAAGCGTTGCTGGGGCTCCGCGCCCAGGCGGCGCTCCAGCGCCTGGAAGCGCCGCAGCAGTTCGGCGGCCTCGGCCCGGTCCATGATACGCACCGGAAAGACGAACCCGTCGCGCTCATAGGCCGCGATTTGCGAGTCGCTGAGAATTTTGGTCATCCCGGTCTCCCCGGCTCAATGGGGCCGGTCGTCGCCGGCAAGCGTCGTCCGCCACAGCAGTCGCCGCTCTTCGGACGGAAAGTCCCGGCGCGCATGCATCGAGCAGCGATTGTCCCACAACAGCAAATCGCCCAGTTGCCAGACGTGCTCGTAGACGAACTCGTCCTTTTCGCAATGGTCGAACACCCGTTCCAGCACGGCGTCGCTCTCGGCCTTGTCCATGTCGAGCACGTATTCGGTCATCAGCCGGTCGATGTAGACCGCCTTGCGGCCGGTCTCGGGATGGGTCCGGAAGACCGGGTGGACCGATTCGGAGAATGCCGGGGTGCCGATGTCATCGCCGCGGTGCTGGGAGCCGTAGTTGTAGTGATGGAAGGCGCGCTTTCCTTCCAGCGCGCCGCGCAGCGTGTCATCGAGCGTGTCGTAGGCCGCATAGCCGCTGGCGAACAGCGTGTTGCCGCCGTGGCCCGGGATTTCGACCGCATAGAGGAAGGTCCCCTTGTCCGGGACCTCGGCATGCAGCATGTCGTGATGGAACATCATGTCGCCGTCGGGCAGGGCGCCGATGGGCTGGCCGTTCGCGCGCACGTTGGAGATCAGCATGATCCCCGGCAGCATTTCGAGTTGGGCGGTGCTGCGGTATTCCCTGGGCCGGGCGTTGGCCGCCGGGGGGCCGAAATACTCGGTCACCCGGAGGAGATCGGCCTGCTCCAGCTTCTGGCCGCGGAAGACGATGACGATATTGTCCAGCCAGGCCTTGTAGATCCCGTCGATCTCGGCCTGGTTCGGGCGAGTCCTCAGGTCGAGCCCGTCGATCTCGGCACCGATATGCGGGGTGAGCTTGTTGATTCGGATGGCCATCGGTCTGTCTTCCTATTCGCTCAGCTTCTGACCCAAGATGGTGCAGCGTCGCAGCAGCCTGCGCTCGTCCTCGGGAAAATCGGTGCGCGCGTGGCACGAGCACCAGTTGTCCCACATCACGAAGTCCCCCGGGCGCCAGACATGCTCGTAGATGATCTCCGAGCGCGCGACGAATCCGAACAGGCATTCGAGCAACGCGTCGCTGCGCGCGGTGGGGACATCCTGGATTCGCGCGGTCATCAGCGGGTTCACGTAGAGCGCCTTCCGGCCGCTCAGCGGATGGGTGATCGCGACCGGCTGAAGCTGGTGCGGATAGCCGCTGATGTCGCCGTCGGGCGAGACCCGGTCGCGCACCGAGTAATCGTAGATCTGCAGAGCTTGCTTGCCCCGGATTTCGGCCTTGATGGACTCCTCCAGACCATCGTAGGCCGCATACATGTTGGCAAACAGGGTGTTGCCGCCGCGGCGCGGGATCTCGATCGCATAGAGCATCGTGCCGCGATAGGGCGCGGGGTGGTAGCACATGTCGTGGTGGAACCACATCTCGCCGTCGGGCAGCGATCCGATCGGCTTGCCGTTCTCACGGATGTTCGACACCAGCATGACCGCCGGGTGGAAATCGGCGCCTTCCGGGCGCCTGTCCGGCGACCGCGAGCGTTCGCCGACGGTGCCGAACAGCGCGGCGAACCGGATCTGTGCGTCCTGGTCCAGCTTCTGGCCGCGGAACACCAGAACGATGTGATCCAGCCAGGCCTGCTCGATCCGGGAAATTTCGCCCGGGCTCAGCGGCGCGTTCAGGTCGAGCCCGCCGATTTCGGCGCCGATGCTCGGGCTCAGCGGCGTGACGGTCAGGCCCACGGTCCGACTCCGTTTGCGGGTGTCTTCGAGTCCGGTCCCATCATACGCCAGCGGCGATTTCCGACAACCGCGTCCGAGACCGTGTCCGAGATCGGGCGCTATTGAAGTTTTGCCGTCTTCGGAGAAAGATAGTAACCTATCGAAATTCGGCGTCGATGTATTTGGCACGCGCCGCAATCGGGCCCTGCACACGGGCCGGTCGCCGGGCTGGGCGAGATACCGCAAGGACGAGGGCAGCGGCCCATGGCCGGCAGGCGGACAATCATTCGCATCGTATTCCTGGGGATCGTCCCGGCCGTCGCACTGGTCATCGGCGCGCATTACTGGGTGGCGTCGCGCCGCTACGTGACGACCGAAAATGCGTATGTGAAATCCAACGTGGTGCTGGTCAGCGCCGAGATCGACGGCCGGGTCAACCGGGTGTACGTCGCCGAGAACGGGTTCGTGAAGGCCGGGGATCCGATCTTCAGCATCGATTCCGAGCCGCATCGGGTGGCCTTGGACAGGGCCAAGGCCAAGCTTGCGATGGTGCGCAGCGACATAAAGGGGCTGCGCGCATCCTACCGCGAGGCTCAGATGGCGCTGCGCGAGGCCAACCAGAACATCGCCTATTACAGCGGCGTGTACAAACGCTTGAAATCGCTGGCCGGCCGCGGGCATGCCTCCCGCGCAGCCTACGAAGAGGCCGAGCAGAACCTCCTGACCTCGCGCCAGCGCGCCAGCGCGGTGCGCCAGAAGAGCCTGCGATTGCTTGCCAACCTGGGCGGCAAGGAAGATATCGCGGTGGAAGCCCATCCCGGGTTCATCGAGGCTAGGGCTGCACGCGAAAGCGCCGAGATCAACCTCCGCCGGACCGTGATCCATGCCCCTGCGGACGGCACGATCGGCCGGGTGCGCCTCCAGTCGGGCGAGTATGTCGAAGCCGGCGATGCGGTCCTGCCTCTGATCGAGTCCGCGCAGCCGTGGATCGAGGCCAACCTCAAAGAGACCCAGCTTACCCATGTTCGGATCGGCCAGGAGGCGGAGATCGTCGTCGATGCTTTCCCCGATCTGACCTGGCGCGCGAAGGTCAGCTCGATCAGCCCCTCGACAGGGGCCGAGCTGTCCGTGCTGCCGCCCCAGAATGCGACCGGCAACTGGGTCAAGATCGTCCAGCGCGTGCCCGTCCGGCTGGAGGTCGACACGTCCGCCGGCCGGCCCTTCGCCATGCCCGCCGGAGTGACCGCGACGGTCAGCATCGATACCGGGCGTGAGGTCTCGCTGTTCGACATGGTGGGTTCCGCGCTCGCCTTCATGGTCGAGGACAAGTGACCGCTCTTTCCGGCGCCGATCGCGCCGGATCGGGGCCCGCGCGATCGATGGTCACCGTGGCGGCCATGATGGCGACGACGGTCGTCATCCTCGACATGACCATCGCCTCGATATCGCTTCCCCACATGCAGGGCGGACTGCCGGTGATGACCGCCGGTCTGGTCATGGCGCCGCGCGGGCTGGGCACGATGATCTCGCTGCTGACCGCGGGCTGGATGGTGCGCCATATCGACGGCAGGTTGGTCACCGCGCTGGGCTTTGGCTGCGTCGCGATCTCGTCGTACAGCCTGTCGACGTTTTCCGCCGACGTGGAGCTGATGGACGTTACCATCGCGGCCTTCTTCAACGGGCTCGGGATCGGCTTCGTCTGGGTGCCGCTGACGGTGATTGCCTTCGAGACTCTGCCGCCGCGGTTCCGCACCGAGGCCTCGACATTGACCAGCCTTGCGCGCAACTACGGCTCCGGCGTCGGTGTCTCGATCGTCGTGGCGATCCTCGTCCGCACGGGCGGGCCGACCAGGAGAGCGGCCGGAGAATGAAGATCGCGAACCTGCCCCGGCTGCGCAGTCTGATGAAGAAGCTCTACGCGGCACCGATCGCTTGGACCGACGGCTATGTCGCTGCAACCGCCGGCCAGGAGGCGCTCGATTTCATCGCCATGGCGGCCGGCATCAAGCCGGTCTACCTTACCGGCCGCGGTTTCGACGAGACGGGATGGCGCGACACCGTGGAAGCGGTCGCCCGGACCGGCGGGTTTCATGTCCTCACCGGGCCTTACTGGCACGCCGCGCCGGCCGATGAGGCGCTTCCCTCCTGGTTCACCGCGCCGACGCGCGAGCGCCTGGCCGCCGGTCAGGCCTGTTACGTCGCCAAGACCAGGCGTGTCGCTTCCGAGCTTGCGGAACTCGCCGCCGGCGCGCAGCCGGGCATCGCCCGGGAAGCCCGGCTGCTCGGCTTTCCCGAATGCTGCGTTGCCGCGCACTACGCCAGCATGGCGGCGCTCGAGCGCGCGCGCTTCGATCTGATCCGACGCCGCGCCGGCGGCGAAGAGGCCGAGATGCGCCGGCTCGCGGCGGCCGGGCAGCCGGTCCTGCCGGAGACCGAGGAGGAGCGCGCGCGCATGGCCGCAGCCGTCCGGGTCCTGCCGGCGCCGCGTACCAGCTTGAACATGTGCGCTGCGTGTGCGGCCGATCCGCAGAGCCCGGGCCGGAGCCTCGCGGCGGACTACGCCGCGCTGGCCCGTGCGCTGGCCGGCCGCCGCCGCACGACCGGCGGTTCCGCCTTGAGGTGATTTTCGGGCTTCAGATCAGGCCCGCACGCTCCAGCACGCCATCGAGGCGGCGTTCGAGCTCGGGCGTCGCCGGGACCATCGGCAGCCGGTGCTCGTTCTCGGGAATGATGCCCAGGCGCTTCATCATGTATTTCATCGCGATCGGGTTGGTGTCGTAGAACACCGCCTGGTTGATCTCGAACAGCGCGTAATGGAGCGCCTGGGCCTGTTTCAGATCACCCGACCAGATGGCATCGCACAACGCGGCAAGCCGCGCGGGCTGGAGGTTTCCCACCGCGTTCATCAGCCCGCAGGCACCGACGGCCATCATCGGATAGCTGAGGTCTTCGAGCCCGACGAAGATCCTCAGATCCATGCCCAGCCGGTCAAGGCACTGGCTGACGAAGCCGAGATCGTCCACGGCGTGCTTCATGCCGACGAAGGTCGATGACTTCTCGGCGATCTCACACATGGTCTCCAGGCTCACCGAGACCGCCGCCCGGCCGGGTATGTGATAGATCATCCACGGCAGGTCGGTTTCCTTGGCGAGCTCCAGGTAGTAGGCGACCAGCCCGCGCTGCGGCGGCCGGATGTAGTAGGGCGTGACGATCAGCAGCGCGTCCGCGCCGGCCTTGGCGGCATGCCGGGTAAGCGCCCGGGTCTCCGCGAAGGACTGCGAGCCCGTCGCGGCAACGATCGGCACGCGGCCCGCCGCGGCCTCGACCGCGACATCGACGGCCCGGTTGCGCTCTTCCAGCGTGAGCGTCGAGGGCTCCGACGTGGTGCCGTTGACCAGGATGCCGTGGGAGCCGTTGTCGATCTGGAACTCGACCATGCGGGCATACGCCGCATAGTCGACCTCGCCCTGCCGGAACGGGGTGATCAGGGGCGGGATCGAGCCGCGCAGAGAACCCTTGGGCAGCGTCATCATGGCCGGGTTATTCGCCCAAGGCGCTCTTGACCTGCTCGGCGTTGGTCCCGAAGCCGACATTGGCGCCCAGCACCGACCACGGGTGCTTGAGGTCCTCCTGCCACAGCAGCGACTCCATGACGATGTTGAGCGGCTGGTCCTGGATGGTGAGCTCGTAGACCTGCTCGTCGTAGGAGGCGTGGTTGTGGACCGCCCAGCCGGGCGCCGACAGCATCAGGTCTCCGGCCTTCCATTCATAGACCTTGCCTTCGACGGTCGAGCGTCCGCGGCCCGAGAAATAGTAGTTGATCGCGGCCGAGACATGGCGGTGCGGGCGGTCGACGATCTTGGCCGGGCGGACCGTCATGGTGGCGAAGAAGCTGGGAGTGGTGCCGTTGAACCGGCCGGTCATCGGATTGAACAGGAGGTAGAGCCTGCGCCCGCGATAGTCCCGGCCCAGCGCCTGGAGCTTGTCGAGTTCGCGCTTGACGTCCTGCCACGGCCATTGCAGCGCCTTGGAATCGACCGCCGAGGGGTTGATCAGCGTCTCGTAGGGCATCAGCCAGGCGCCGTCCTCGGTGAGCTGGAAGGTGCCATAGGGGTTGACGTCGCGCTCGTCCGGCTCGGCTTCGGCCTGCGCATCGGCGCCGCCGACGGCCTCGATCAGCGGCGGCGGTTCCTCCTCGACGATATGGACGTTCATCTTTTCCAGCAGCGGAGCGTTGGAGTAGCTCAGCCTGACCTGGATTTCCTTGCCGTCGTTGACGTGCCAATAGGTCGCCATCGAGGGAAAATTCCAGACATCGTAGCGGGCGAAATCGAAGCGCTTGCCGTTGACGATCGAATGGCCGCTGCCGCCGATGCAGAAATTCACCTGGGTGGAGTTGTGGCGGATCGGCGCGGACTGCTCGCCCGGGCGCAGCACCTCCAGTGTCACCCTGATGCCGGGCTGCAGGCCGGGGCCGACGCCGAGCTTCTGCCAGTCGGGATGGGCGAGGATCGAGTGCCGCCGACCGTTGTCCGGCCGGTCGAGACCGGCGAGCCGGCCGACCTCCTCGTCGATATCCTCCTTGGGGATGACCACCGGCTCCCAGAGGTCGAGCCGGGGCGTCTTGTAGCCGGTCCGGTCGAGGAAGACCGCTTTTTTCTGTGCCATCGGATAGCTCCCGTCTGTCTCCACCCGGCCGCCGGGCGAGGCTCATTCGGCCGCCGCCGTTGCGATCGGCGCGCCTGCAATCGAAAATGCGGTCCGGCGCTGTTCGGGTCGGACCGGAGGCTACCGTCCCCGCTGGTCGGGGTCAATCTGAGCCCGCCGCACCGGCTTGCCACGTCGCCAGTGCCGCATCGACGCCGGCGCCCGGAGGGGCTGCGAATCCCTGCCGCCGAAGCGTCGCCTCGAACGCCGCCAGGGTCGTCAGCACCGCGTCCTTGCGGCAGTTATAGGCCATTACGCCGATGCGCCAGATCTTGCCGCGCAGCTGGCCGAAGGAGGTGCCGATCTCGATTCCGAAATCCTCCAGCATGTCCTTGATCACCCGGTCGCCTTCGATTCCGTCGGGGATGAGGATGCCGGTGACGTTGGGCATCTTGTTGTCGACGTCGCCGAAGATCGACAGCCCCATCGCCTGGATGCCGGCGACCAGCGAGCGGCCCGCGAGGTCGTGGCGGGAGAACCGCGCCTGAAGCCCTTCGTCCAGCGCGATCCGGCAGCATTCGCGCGCCGCATAGAGCATCGAGGTCGCCTCGGTGTGGTGGTTCAGCCGCATCTCCGACCAGTAGTCCATCAGCATCGGCAGATCGAAATAGTTCGAGCGGATCTGCAAGCCCTCGCCGGCGTCGAACCCCTCCGGCCGGATGCCGCGCTCGATGTGGCGGCGTCGACGAAGAACCTCGACCACCCGGTCGTTGAAGGTGATCGGCGCAGAGCCCGACGGGCCGGAAAGGCATTTCTGAAGACCCGCCGAAGCCGCGTCGATCTGCCAGTCGTCGACCGGGAACGGCATGCCGCCCAGCGTCGCGGTCGCATCGACGAACAGCAGTGCATCGTAGCGCCGGCATAGCGGGCCGATTTCATCCAGCGGCTGGGCCATGGTGGTCGAGGTGTCGCCGTGGACGGCGGCGACCACCCTCGGGCGCTCGCGCTTGAGCGCATCCTCGACCTGATCGGCGCTGAACACCGTGCCCCATTCCGCCTCGATGGTACGCACATCCGCGCCCGCGCGTTCAGCGATCTCGCACAGGAGTTGGCCGAACCGGCCGGAGACCGGCACCAGAACCCGATCACCCGGCTCGATGATCGAGGTCAGGATCGCCTCGATCGCGGCGCGCGCGGTGCCGTCGACCAGGAGCGACCAGTGGTTGCCGGTCGCGAACACCTGGCGCAGCAGGACCATCACCTCGTTCATGTAGTTGGTGAACACCGGGTCGAACTGGCCCAGCATGGGCATCGACATCGCGCGCAGGACCCGCGGATCGACGTTGATCGGCCCCGGCCCCATCAACAGGCGCGGCGGCGGGTTGAGGTCCTCGAAGAGTAGCGACATTGAACGCATACTTCCCTGTTTGGATGTCCGGCCCGGCCTGTTTGGATGTCCGGCCCGGCCTAGCCTGGCCTGGCGGCAACGCAGCGCGTGATCGATCCAGAACATTTGCGCGTCGTCAAGCGAGGCGCTGATGGGGTACCCTCCCAAGGCCGTACATGCAACCACGTCCAGGAGTTGGCTATTGGCGCGGTTTCCTATCCCCGATCGGCTGTTGGTTGCAATCGGCGGGAATGCGATCCATCCGGAGGGGATCTCCGGCACCGTCAAGCAGCAGCAGCACTATGCCGAGAAGGCCGGCCGTTCGCTGCTGCCGCTGATGCGGCTGGGGCGCGAGCTGGTGATCACCCACGGCAACGGCCCGGTCGTCGGCAAGATCCTGATGCGCCAGGCGATCGCCCGGGACCGGGTCACGCCGATGTCGCTCGATATCTGTGTCGCGCACAGCCAGGGCGGCATCGCCTATCTCCTGATGCAGGCAATGGAGAACGCGCTGCGCGAGGTCGGCGATCCGCGCCACGTCGTGTGCTTGCTGACCCAGGTCGAGGTCGACCCGGACGACCCGGCCTTCGCCGCGCCGACCAAGCCGATCGGATATTTCTATTCCGAGGACGAGGCCCAAGCCCTGTCCAAGGAGACCGGCTGGGCGATGCGCGAGGACTCCGGGCGCGGCTGGCGCCATGTCGTGCCATCGCCGCGGCCCAAGCACGTCGCCGACATATCGCTGGTCCGCGATCTGTCGCGCGCCGGCGCGGTCGTGATCGCCGGCGGCGGCGGCGGAATCCCGGTGCTGCGCGCAAACAACGGCGTGCGCACAGGGATAGAGGCGGTGATCGACAAGGACCTCACCTCCGCGCTGATGGCCAGCGTTCTGGGCATCGACACCTTGATGATCCTGACCGGGGTCGGCCGCGTGGCGATCGAATTCGGCACGCCGAGCGCGCAGGAGCTGGCGACGATCGGGCTCGCCGATGCCCGCCGCCACCTGGCGGAAGGCCAGTTCCCGCCGGGCAGCATGGGTCCCAAGATCGAAGCCGCGATCGATTTCATCGAGCGCGGCGGCAAGCGCGTGATCATCGGACATCTCGAAGAGGCGCTGGAGGCGCTGACCGGGGAGTCGGGCACCCAAATTCTGTCCGATGGCTGAGGCTGCCGGGACGATCCGAATCGCGCTGATCGGCCGCCATGCGGCGTGTGTCATGGCGGGCCTCGCCCTGCGGCCGGGCGTGGTGTTCGCGGCCTTCGAGCGCAGCCTCTATCTGTGCGAGAACGCGACCGGCGCCCTTGCCTGCCTCGGCCCGATGTCGATCGGCGCCGGACCGCTCAACGCGTTGGCACCGGATTGGCCGGCGCTCCGATTTCGGGCCGGCGACCACCTCACGCCCACCGGCGCCGGGTGCCGATTGCCCGGCGGGCCGGTCATCGAGATCGGCGCAGCGCGCCTCTACGCGCCCTCGGCGGGGCCGATCCGTGTGACTCGCCCGGCACTCGAGGCTCTCGCCGACAAGGCGGCGCGGTATGCGCGGGCGGACGGCTTGGCGCCGCTGGCGGTGCGCGGCAGGGCTGCCTCGTCGCCGCTGCTCGATCGCGCCGCACCCGGCATCGACGCACTTGCCGCCTGGCTTGGCCGCGGCGCGGCAGAGGCGCCGCCCGGTGACGCCATCGAACGGCTGGTCGGCCTCGGTCCGGGACTTACGCCCTCGGGCGATGACTTCCTGGGCGGCATGATGATCGCGCTTAGGGCGGCGGCAAGCTACGCGGCTGCCGATCGCCTCGCCGGCGCCGTCATGGCGCGTGCCCGCCGGGCGACCGGGCGGATCAGCCTTTCCCATCTCGCCGCGGCGGCCGGCGGCGAGGGCGCTGCGGCCCTGCACGAGACGCTGGCCGCGCTCGATCGCATGGATGATGCGGCGCTCGATGCCGGTCTGGCCGCGATCGATCGGATCGGCCACAGCTCCGGCTGGGATGCCCTGGCCGGCGCCGTCTTGGCGCTCGGCACTCAGCCCGACAGCAGGGCGGCCGCGAGCTCGGCGGCTTCGGCGTTGGACGCGGCAACCCATACCCCCGCCGCGCGCAGGATACCGATCTGATCGGACAGCACCTGGGGGTCCGCCTCGGTGCCGCATACCGAGGCGATCACCAGCGGCGCAGCGGGTGCCCGCCCGCCAAGGGCTGCGACCAGCCGGCCCGCGGGGTCTTCGTGGGCGCCGTAGCCGATGACGACGTCGACCAGCACCACGGCGACGCCCGGGTCGGCCATCGCCTGGGCCAGCGGATCCTCGCGCACGGCCGGCTCGATCATCGGATGGGGCCGCCCGCGGGTGTATTCGTCGGCGCCAAGGTCGATCAGCACCGCCATGCCGTCCGTGGCTTGCGCGATCGGCTTGGCGCCGGGGATCGCGACGTTGGAGGCGGCCTGGATCCTGGCCTGGATCAGCACCGCCTGGGCTTCGGCGCAAAGCGAGCCGCCGGCAAACAGGCCACGCAGGCCGCCCGCTCGTGCCTGCGGCAGCGCCTCACGGAGCCCCGGCGTCCGGCCGATCCCATCCTCATCCATCGCATCGGAAGCGGCCGCGCGGAGTGTCGCCACCTGGGTGGCGTTGCCGGGCAGGTCCATTGGCGCCATGCCGATGAAGCAGACCGTGAAATGCTTTCGGCTTCTTGCGATGCGTTCGGCGATCCGCTGCGCGGTGGCGGGGTCCGGCGGCTTGGAGATCAACACGATCCGGCGCGTCTCGGGATCCCGGTCCAGGCCATCGATCGCGGCCAGGGTCATCCGCCCGCCGACCGCTTGGCCCATGTCGCGCCCGCCGACGCCGATGGCGTGGCTGACCCCACCGCCCGCCCGCGCGATCAGGCAGGCGACTTCCTGCAGCCCGGTTCCCGAGGCGGCGATCAGACCGATATCGCCGCGCGGGACGACGTTGGCGAACCCCAGCGGTACGCCGGCCAGGATCGCCGTCCCGCAATCCGGCCCCATCATCAACAGACCGCGCTCGGCCGCCATATCCTTGAGCGCGACCTCGTCGTCGACCGGCACGTTGTCGGAAAAAAGCATCACATGCAGGCCGCGCCGCAGCGCCCGGCGGGCCTCGCGGGCCGCGAAATCACCCGGAACGGAAATGATCGCGAGGTTTGCGCCGGGCAGCGCCTCCAGCCCGGTCTCCAGCGTGCGCGGACGCCAGCCGCCACCGGCCGCCTCGCCGCCGGCCGCCGGCATCTGCAACGCGGCTTCCGCGGCCGCCAGCGCGGCCGCCAGCGCTGCTTCATCGCGGGCGCGGACCGCGACGATCAGGTCGTTGGGGCCGGCCGCACCCGCCGCCTCGTCGAACAGGCCGGCCTCGCGCAGGAGCGCCTTGTTCGACGGGCTGCCGATCATCAGCGAGGCATCGAGCACATCCGCGCGCGCGGCGACCTGACTCGAAATACGCATCAGGGCCACCGAATCGAGATAGAACCCGGCCCGAGTTCTGGTCCCGACGACCGGCTCGTTCATGCCACGCCCATCGTCTCGGCGAAGGCCGCCAAGGCTTGCTCGAAACAGGCCATCGGGGCGCGGACCACGCCGGCGCCGACCTGGCCGATGCCGGGCTCGCGGTGGGCGATGCCGGTGTTGATCGTCGGCGCGATCCCGGTCGCGACAACCTTGCGGATATCGATCCCGGTGGGCACGCCGGCGAAATCGAGGCCCGGGATCGACCATTCGCCGTTCCGTGCAACCGTGATCTCGTACATCGTCCTGGTGTAATCGAGCGCCTCGGCTGCGGTGCCGGCGCCGACGAAGCCGGCGACCGCGGGCGAGGCCGCCATCGCGAACCCGCCCAGCCCCACGGTTTCGATGATGGTCGAATCGCCCAGGTCCGGGTTGGCATCGGCCTCGGTGAAGCCAGGGAAATACAGCCCGCGCGGCATCTCGACCGGCGCGGTGAACCAGCGATCGCCCAGCCCGCTGACCCTGATGCCGAACTCGGTGCCGTTGCGGCACATCGCGGTGACGATGCTCGATGCCGCGATGCCGCGCACCGGGTCCATGATCGCTTTGCCCATCGCCATGGCGATGTTGAGGAAGAACTGGTCGTTGCCGCAGATGAAGTCGAAGAGCGTCGCCAGTTCCTCCCTGTCCTCGACGGCGCGCGCCATGGCGGGCGCGATGGTGCGCAGGAACAGGCTTGTGCAGCCGACGTTGCGCTGGTGCATTTCATCGCCCATCGACAGGCCGCGCGCGATAAGCGCCTTCAACGCAACCCCGCCCGACCGCCCGAGCGCGCCCGAAAGCGCCGGCGCCAGCGCTTCGCCCAGCCAGCGCAGCCGGGCAAGGACCTCATCATCGTTGCCGCCGAACCGCATCACCTTGCCCAGCCCCTCGTTGAGGGTGCAGAAGGCGCGGTTGCCGAAGGCCCGGTTCTCGACCACCATCACCGGCATCGAGGCGGTGATCATGCCGGTCATCGGTCCCACGGCGTCGAAGTGATGGTTGGGATGGAATGCGATGCCGTTGCCGGCTGCGAGCGCGCCCGCCGCAGTGAGATCCGGTGCCCAGCCCTCCAGCACGATCGCGCCGGCGACCGCACCGCGCATCGGACCGCTCATCGCCTGCCATGCGATCGGCGGGCCGGCGTGGAGGATCATATGCTCGCCAAGCCCGTCGATGACCGCGCCCGCGGTGGCGACGTCGACCAGAACCGGTTCGGCCGCCAACATCCGGCGGACCGCTTCGGCGTTGGCGGCTTCGATGGCCTCTGCGGTCGCGCTCTGCGCCATCACGCCCCCAGCTTCTCCAGCAGGTCGATCAGACGAGGATCGCCGCCGGCCGGCGGCGCCCAATCGACCTGGACCACCGGCACCTCCTGCTGCCTCAGCACGGCAGCGAAGCCCTCAAATCCGATGTTGACCACCGAGACCGGGCCGTTCAGCAACGCCCGTAGCGGATCATCCTGGCCCGTCACACGCAAACTCCCGTTCCGTCCATGCTCGGCCCGCATCATACTTTGAGATCTCCGCGCGGGTCAGCACGGCTTTGGATAGCGCCCTTGAAGCAAGTGCTGCGGTCTCGCTGCGGTCGGCGTCCGTGCATCGCGCCCCGGGACAGCGCCGTCGGCTCCGGTTATCATCGCCGGCGGACAGTCTCACAGGGGAGGATTTGGGATGCCGGTACCGTTTTCCGGCGGCTGCGCGTGCGGTGCGATCCGCTACACCGTGAGCGAAGAGCCGTTCGTCTCCTATCTCTGTCATTGCACCGCCTGCCAGAAGCGCACCGGGAGCGCCTTCGGCATATCGCTCCAGGTCCCAAGCTCGGGCTTCACCCTGGATAAGGGGGACCCGGTTATCCGCACGCGGGCCGCCGACAGCGGCAACGCGCTTTCCATGCGGTTCTGCGGCGCGTGCGGCACGACGGTCTATTCGGGCAGCGCCGCCAGGCCCCATGTCACGGTCGTGTTCGGCGGCACGCTGGACGATCCGAGCTGGGTGCCGATCAAGGCCAATATCTGGACCGACAGCGCACTTCCCTGGGTGCCGATGGAAGACGGCGTCGAGCGATTCGCCAAGCTGCCCGACTTCGCCAAGTACTACGAGGGGCGCTGAGCGGTGCGCAAGTCCATCCACATCGAGGGCTTCAAGCACGCCAACCCCATCCCCAACGCATCCAGGATCGGCAATATCGTGATGTCGGGCGTCCTGCTCGGCCGCGACCCGGTGACCGAGAAGCCCGCCAAGACGCTGGAAGAGCAGTGCGCGCTGGTTTTCCGTTATATACGCGAGACGGTCGAGGCGGCGGGCGGGACGACGGAGGACATCATCAAGGTCTCGGTCTGGCTCCGGAATCCGGCCGACCGCGCAGTGCTGAATGCCGAGTGGACCAGGATGTTCCCCGATCCGGACTCGCGTCCGGCCCGCCACACCCAGCCCGCCCCGGCCGAGGGCCCCTACCTCGTCCAGTGCGATTTCACGGCCGTGCTTTGAGCATGTTCCGATCAGACCGCAGTCCGGTTCTTCGCCGGCCGCCGCGCAAGGTCGCTTCGCGTGCAGGTTCCGGTGGGGCGTGCAGGTTCCGCGTGCAGGTTCTGGTGGGCCCGGCCGGACTCGAACCGGCACTCTCTTTCGAGAAGCAAATTTTAAGTCTGCTGTGTCTGCCAATTCCACCACGGGCCCCGGGTGGGTGAGGGCTGTCGGGACGATGATAGCCGCTGGGCGGAATCGGGCCTAGGGGGATGTCGGCGGCGCTGGGGATTGTGCCGGGGCTTGAACGTGCGATCATGGAGCGGTGCGGATTGGCTGCGGAGGGCGCCGGGTCTTGGGCAAGGGTCTTGATGCCGATCAGGTGACGCTCTATCGGGCGCAGGGCTACCTGGCACCGTTTTCGGGGATCTCACGGGCCGAGGCGGCGTCGATGTGCGCAGCGCTGGATGACTTCGAGCGGGAAGAAGGGTTCTCGGTCGGGGCGGTCCACTTCAAAGGGCATCTTTGCTTTACCTGGTCGCATGCGCTGACGAAGCGCGCTGAGATTCTCGACGTGGTCGAGGATCTGATCGGGCCGGACATCTTGATCTTTGCCTCGAAATTCTGGGTCAAGCCGGGGGGTGGGGAGGGCTCCTATGTCTCCTGGCATCAGGATTCGGCCTATTTCGGCCTCGAGCCGCACGCGCTCGCTGCCGTGTGGGTGGCGCTGACCGACAGCAACCGGGACAACGGGTGTCTCAGGGTGTTGCCGGGCTCCCATCTGGGGCCGGCGTACCGCCATACCGAGACGTTCGCCGAAAAGAACCTCCTGGCGCGCGGCCAGGCGATCGAGAGGCTCGACGAGAGCGAAGCGGTCGACATCGAGCTCCGGGCGGGGCAGTTCTCGGTCCATCACGAGCGCACGGTGCACGGATCGCTGCCCAACCGGAGCGCTGTACCCCGGATCGGGCTGACGCTGTTCTACATCCCGACCTCGGTGCGCTCGACGCTCGGCCGGCGCACCGCGGCGCTGGTGCGCGGCACCGACGCCTACGGGCATTGGGACCCCGACCCGGTGCCCGTGCGCGACCGGGACCCGGCGATCCTCGATCACATGCGGGCCGCGCACCGGCGCTATCACGACCGCTCCATCGCCCAGGAGGCCGAACAGGAGGCCGGGGCCGATTGACGCACCGCCCAACCCGCCAGGCCGCCGCAAGACCTGGCACAAGATCGGCTACGCACTCACGCTCGTCTGGTTCGTCGTGGTCGTCGCGGCGAGCGGGGGCGACCGCTCGCACCCGCTTTTCGAATACATCTTTATCGCTCCGCTGGCGGCGTGGGTGATTGCGATCGTGCTCGAGAGGCTCATCGCGCGGCGGCGGAAGGGCAGGGCGCCCTGACCGTCGTCGGCAAGCGGGACCGGCCGTTCTCTGTGGCGCAGCGATTGACCGCTTCCTTCACCGCGCCGGCCGGGCGGCCTCGGCGACGGAAGCCGCCGAGGCCAGGCCGGCGATGCCGCGGCAGGTCGCGATCAACGCCTCGGCCGCCTCCGCGCCCAGCACCGGGAGGCACAGGTCGCGGACTTTGGCATCGAGGTCGGCATCGCTCATCGGATTTTGTTCGCTGCCATAGGCATGCTCGACGACGCACGCGCAAGCCTCGCCGGCGGTGCGCACGATCCTGACCCGCGCCTGGTCGCGTGCCAGGGCGTCGTCGGCAAGCGCCGAGACCCGCGCGCGCAAGGCGGCGGTCTCGGGGTTGGCGACAGCCTCTTTGGTCATCTCGGCCGCGCCGACCTTGCCGTGTACCAGCCCTGCGGCGGTGACATGCTGGAGGCTGAGGCGGGCTGCGTTCGCCGACTTCGGCCGCGGATTGTCGGTCAGCATCAGGGCGATTGGGTTGACCGCGAGCTCGACCGCAGCGATGTCGCCGGCTTTCAGGCCATGCGCCTCGCGCAGCCTGATGCAGCCATCGATCGCGGCCTGTGTGACGATCCCGGTGGCATAGGGCTTGTAGGTGTTGGCCGCGGTCTCCCAGACCGTACCGAGCCCGTCGGTCATCGCCGCCCAGTCCCGGCGCGGCGAGATCACGTTGGCGAACCCATCGGATGCCTCGATCGCGCGCTCGGAGCTCTCCAACCCGGCCTCGGACATCAACGCCGCAGCGAGACCGTTCTGCGCGGCGCGGCCGGAATGGAGGATCCGGCCCATCCCGCCGAACATGGCCCGGAACCCCGCGGCATGGGTTGCCGCGGTGCTCAGCGCCCAGCGCATACGTATCCGGTCGAGCCCCAGCAGCCGCCCGGCGGCGGCCGCAGCCCCGATCACCCCGCAGGTGCCGGTGATATGCCAGCCGTGGGCGTAATGCTCGGGCGAAATGCCGTTGCCGATCTTGCACTCAACCTCGATGCCGATGATCAGCGCGTGCAGGAAATCCGCGCCGGTCACCGGCGGGCGGTGCTCGGCAAGGGCCAGGATCGCCGGCGCCACGGGGCCGGCCGGATGGATCACCGTGCGCAGGTGCGCATCATCGAAGTCGAGCACGTTGCAGGACGCCCCGTTGAGCAGCGCCGCGTGCAACGCATCGACCTTTTCCGCCCTGCCGAGGACGGTCGCCCGGGGTGCGCCCATGAACGGGCCGAGACCGGCCAGGATCGATCCGATCGCGGGATTGTCCGCACCGCCGACGCAGCCGCCGACCCAATTCAGCAGCGTGCGCACCGCTTCGGCGCGCACCGCCTCGGGCACGTTTTCCCCGCGGCTGGTCAGCGCGAATTCGGCAAGGGCAGCGGTAACCGCGGGGCCCTCGGCGTGATCGGCCATTTCCGCGCCTCAGAACTTGTGGAACTCGGCCCATTCGGCCGCGCGGTAGTGGTCTTCCCAGCCGTCGATCTGGACATCGATCACGCTGGTTACCTCCGCATCGGCCGCGCGCCTCAGCGCCCCCACCAGATCGCCCGGGTCTTCGATCCGTTCGCCGCGTGCGCCATAGGCCTCGGCGAGCTTCACCAGATCGGTCGCGCCGTAGTGGGAGCCGATATAGCGCGCACCGTAGACGGCGTTCTGAAAGACCCGGAGCGCGCCGTAGCTGCAGTCGTTGTAGACCACCACGATCACCGGCAGCTTCTCGCGGACCGAGGTCTCGATCTCCTGGGCGTTCATGCCGAAATCGCCGTCGCCGATGGGCACGACCACCTGGCGGTCCGGCAGTGCGAGCTTCGCGCCCAACGCCGCCGGAAACGCCCAGGCCATCGTGCCCGAGCCCGCCGCCCACTGGTACTGATCGGGCCGGCGGATCCGGAGCCCATGGGCGAACTGGGTATGCAGCCCGGCCCCGATCAAATAGAGCGCGTCGGGATCGCACGCCTCCTCGATCGCGCGGGTGATGCGCTGCGGCTTGATCGGCACGGCATCGAGGTCGGTGTCGTAGTAGCGCCGGTCCTGGTCTGCCCGGAGTTCGGCCACGCGCGCAACCCGCGCCTGCGAGACGGTTGCCGCGGCTGCAATACCCTGGTCCGCGCACCACGCCGCGAGGTCGGCGAGGAAGCTGCCCGAATCGGCGTGGATGCCGAGCGCGACCGCGTATTGCCGGCCGATCTCGATCGGGTCGTTCTCGACCTGGATGATCTGCGCCTCTTCGGCGATCAGCGTCCAGTTGATGGTGTTGACATTGAGGAAGCGCGCGCCCAGGCCGAGTACCAGATCGGCCTCGCGGAGCAGCGCGTTGGCTGTCGAATGGCCGAAATGGCCGGCAATGCCGCCGGCGAGCCGATGGTCCTCCGGGATCGCGCCGCGGCCCATCTCGGTGGTGATCACCGGTATCGCAAGCCGTTCGGCAAGGGCGGTGAGCGCTTCGCCCGCGCCGGCCCATTTCACCCCGCGCCCGGCCAGGATCACCGGCCGGGATGCCGCCTGGATCAGCCGGGCGGCTTCTTCGACCGCCCAGGCTTCCGGGCGCGGCGCGTTGGCGAGGCGCCCGGAATGCGCGCCGCCGCGGACCGAGACGTCGCTGGTCTCGACCGCCACCGGCCTGGCCAGGAGGTCCTTGGGAAAATCGAGATGGACCGGGCCCGGCATGCCGGATTTCGCCGCCTGGAAGGCCGTGCGCATCAGCCGCGGGACATCCTTGGGCTCGACGAGCTGATCGTTCCACTTGGTGATCTTGCTCATCACTCCCATGACGTCGAACTCGTGCCACAGGTTGCGGTTCAGCCGGAAGGTATCGAGATTGGCCGACATCACCAGGAGCGGCACGGCATCCTTCTGGGCCGACCAGACCCCAAGGACCGTGTTGGAGATGCTGGGTCCGACATGGAACAGGCAGCAGCCGATCCTGCCGGTCACCCGCGAATAGCCGTCGGCCATCGCGGTCGCCCCGGTCTCGAACCGCGCGGTGATGTACTTGATCCGGTCCTGGCGGTGATAGATCGCATCGAGGATCGGAAGCACCGTGTCGCCGGTCACGCCGAAGACGTGCTCGACCCCTTCCTCGATCAGGGCATCGACGATCGCCTCGGCGGCGCTCTGGGTGTTGCTGCGCCCGCTGTCGGCCATGGCGGCCTCTCCTTGCTCAGATCTTGGAGATCTCGAATGTCGACGGAGCGAACAGCTCCTCGGGCGCGAGCTTCCTCTGCGCCAGGCCCTGGTCGTAGGAATAGCGCGTCACCGTCTCGATCTCGCCGACGTTGGGTTCGATGCCGTAGCTCCACAAATCCTCGCCCATCAGCGCGCGCGCCTCGTCGTAGGCCGCCACCGGCCAGGGCAGGCTGGTCTGCAGGTGGCCGATCTCGCCCATGGCCTCGTAGCACAGCCGCTTCGCCTCGACGAAGGCGTTGTAGACGTTCACCGCCAGCCAGGGATGGCGCTCGTAGAGCGCCTTGCGGATGCCGATGATGTGCATGATCGGGAACAGCCCGGTCTTCTCGTAATAGGCGCGCTCGACCGCCGGATAGTTCGCGAACAGCCGGCCGATATTCGGCGCGCCCGTCATGAAGCACGACGGCGCCCGGGCGGTGACCAGGGCATCGATCTTGCCCTCGACCAGCCATTGCGACAGCGTCTGGTCCGCCGGGATGCTTTCGAGCTCCACCCCTTCGGACAGCGTCAGGCGCGAGCGCTCCTTGCGGCCGGCCTCCTCGAGCCCGCCGTTGCGCCAGCGTATGTCGGAAGGCTTCACGCCGTATTCGTCTTCCAGGATGCCGCGCACCCACAGGCAGGCGGTCATCTGGTATTCCGGCAAGCCCACCAACCGTCCCTTGAGGTCGGCCGGCTCGGTGATCCCGCGGTCGGTGCGGATGTAGATCGAAGAGTGGCGGAACAGCCGCGAGACGAACGCCGGCACGCCGACATAGGGGCATTCGCCGCGCGCGGTGGTCATCATGGTCGAAGACAGCGACAGCTCGGTGACGTCGAACTCCTGATAGCTGAAGGCCCGGTGGAAAGCCTCCTCGGGGTGCATCGGCGTGGCGATCACCTCGCAACCCTCGATCCCCACCCGCCCGTCGAACAGCGCCCGTGTCCGGTCGTAGTCGCAGCACGCCAGGCTGATCTGCAGTTTCGACATCGCGCGTCTCCGGGTTGCCGCCGCAAAGATTAGAAGACCCGGTTGCCTCTGCCTACACTGGGCCGATAGTTTGCCGGTAAACGCGGGAGGGATAAGATGACCGACGACGTGGCATTGCTGGATCCCTGGATCGACGGGCGCGAGGACGCGGGCGAGGGGCGGGCGCGCTACGAGTTGATCTCCCCGGTCGACGGCAGCATCGCCTCGCGGATCGTCGATGCCGATGAAGCCGTCGTCGATGCCGCGGTCAGGAGCGCGCAGGCCGCCTTTGCCGAACACCGCAGGACGCCGGCGGCGACACGCGCGGTCTGGCTCGACAAGGCAGCCGCAGAGATCGAGGCCGAGCGGCAGGCGATCGTGACCGCGCTGATCCGCGATATCGGCAAGCCGGTCCGACCCGCGACGTTCGAGGCCAACCGCTCGGCCGCCTTCGTCCGCTTGGTCGCCGCCGAGATCGGCGCGCTCCGCGGCGAGACCCTGCCGCTCGACGTCTCGGCCCAGGGCGCCGGCAGGCACGGGTTCACCAGACGGGTGCCCTACGGCGTGATCGGCGCGATCACGCCGTTCAACGCGCCGGCCAACCTGCTGGTCCAGAAGGTCGCGCCGGCGCTCGCGATGGGCAATGCGGTGGTCGTCAAGCCGGCTCCGCAGGGCGTGGAGACCGCGCTGATCATCGCGCGCGCCTTCCAGCGCGCGGGCCTGCCGGACGGGCTGTTCAACGTCGTGCCCGGCAACCGCGAGACCGCGGCGGCACTCGCCGCCCACCCCGGCGTCGCTGCGGTGACCTTCACTGGCGGGACCGCGGCCGGCGACGCCCTGGCGCGGGCGGCGGGCGCCAAGAAATTCGTCGCCGAGCTGGGCTCGAACGCGGCCAACCTAGTCTGTGCCGATGCCGATCTCGAGGATGCGGCCGTCCGGATCGCGGGCTCCGCCTTCGAGGCGTCGGGCCAGCAATGCATCTCCGCCCAGCGCATCATCGTCGACAGCACGGTCGTCGATGACTTCGTGCCGCTGTTCGTTGCCGCCGCGCGGAAGCTGGTCGTAGGCGAGGCGGCGGACGAGGCGACCGCTGTCGGCCCGATGGTGAGTGCGGCGGCGGCCGACCGCGTCCAGGCGATGATCGACGATGCGGTGGACAAGGGCGGCCGGCTTGCGCTCGCTCCCACCCGCGAGGACGCGATCCTGGGACCTGCGATCGTCGTCGATCCGCCGGCCGATGCTAGGCTGATGCACGAGGAGGCGTTCGGGCCGGTCGCAGTGGTGATCACCGCCCATGGGCTCGATCACGCGCTGGCGATCGCAAACGATTCCGAGTTCGGCCTCCAGGGCGCGTGTTTCACCAACGATCTTTCGGTTGCCTTCCGCGTGGCCGAGGAGCTCGAGGTCGGCTCGCTGTGGATCAACGAGGGCAGCCGCTTCCGGCTCGACACCTATCCGTTCGGCGGGGTCGGGCGCAGCGGGTTCGGCCGCGAGGGCGTGCGCTACGCGATGGAAGAACTTTCCCAGCTCAAGTTCGTTGGCATACGCTTGCCCTGAGCGACGTGCTATAATTGAGACAACACCGGCGAGAGGATCAGGAGACGGCGCAATGACCGACAGCTTCGACGTGCCCCGCGAAATCGACATCAAAGAGATGGATCCGACGACATCGACCACCGATGTGCTGGCCCATGCCGCGCGCTACAAGCGCGAGAACCGGCTGGAGGATTACCTGATCATCGATGTCGATGCGCATCATTTCGAGAACACCTCCTGGGCGCGCATCGTCGAATACATCGAGGATCCGGTGCTGCGCCATCTGGCCCAAAGCTTCGAGCGGCCCGACGGTACCAACCCGGGCGGCCTGCTGCCGGTCCAGCCGGGGCTCAACTTTCAGAACGTTGCCGGGCGGATTCCGCATTCGGGCGGCGGCACGCGGGAGCCGTCCGACGATAGCGGTGCGCACCGCGACGTGGTTATCGCCCGCCGCGCGATGGAGGCTTTGGGCATCGACTACCAGGTCGTCTTCCCCACGCCGATGCTGCAGCTCGGGCTGCATCCCAACCCGGATATGGAGGTCGCGCTCGCGTTCGCCTACAACCGCTGGCTCACCCAGGAAGTGCTGCCCGGCGATCCCGGCGTAACCACGATGATCTACCTGCCGTTCAGCGATGCCGAGGCCTCGCTCAAGACGGTCGAGGAGTTCGCCGACAAGCCGGGCGTGGTCGGGTTCAACATCACCTCGGTCCGTCACAAGCCGGTCCACCACAACCAGTACATGAAGGTCTATGCCGCGATCGAGGAGCGCGGCATGCCGCTGGGCTTCCACGCAGGCCCGACCTGGCACGACGAATGGACACGCCAGATCGACCGGTTCATCGGCGTGCACGCGATCTCCTTCGTGCTGTCGAACCTGGTGCACATGACCAACTACGTGCTCCAAGGGCTGCCCGAGCGGTTCCCCAACCTGCCGGTGATATGGATCGAGAGCGGGCTGGCTTGGGTGCCGTTCATCATGCAGCGGTTGGACAACGAGTACTTCATGCGCTCCTCGGAGGCGCCGATGCTCAAGCGCCCGCCGAGCGAGTACATCCGCGAGATGTACTTCACCTCCCAGCCGATGGAGACCCGCGACCAGAAGCTGATGCGCGCGACGTTCGAGGCGATCAACGCAGAGACCCAGCTCCTCTACGCCTCGGACTGGCCGCACTGGGACTTCGACGGGCCGTCCACTATCTGGAACATCCCGTGGCTCGACGAGACGGCCAAGCGCAACATTCTGGGCGGCAACGCGAACCGGCTGTTCAAGCTCGCCCCGCAACTCGGCGCGCGCGCGGCCGCCGAATAGGGTCGCCATGGCCGAGGACACCGCCAGGTCCCGGCTCGCCACGCCGAACCAGGGCTACGAAGGCTTGCGCGAGCTGCTGGCGCTGTTCGAGGAAATGGGCGAGGTTGAGCGTATCGAGGGCGCGGACTGGAACCTCGAAATCGGTGCGGTCGCCGAGACCGTGGCTGCACGCAATCCGGGCCGTGCCCCGGCGGTCCTGTTCGACAACATCAAGGGCTATCCGGAAGGCTTCCGGGTCCTAGCCGGCGGGGCCAACGCCTATCGCCGGCTCGCCGTCGTCCTCGGCCTGCCCGAGCCGCGCCATGAGCTCGACCTGGTCAAGGCCTACCGCGAGCGCATGCGCACCGACTTCGAGGTGATACCACCGGTCGAGGTCGCGACCGGGCCGATCTTGGAGAACGTCCAGCGCGGCGAGGACATCGACGTCTGGACGTTCCCGGTGCCGTTCGTCCACGAGCATGACGGCGGGCGCTATATCGGCACCGACGACCTGGTGATCATGCGCGATCCCGACACCGGCTGGGTCAATTCGGCAACCTATCGGGTGATGGTCCATGACGCGCGGACCGTGGCCGTGTGGATGTCGCCCGGCAAGCATGGACGGTTCATCCGTCAGAAATATTTCGACCGGGGCGAGCCTTGCCCGGTCCTGATCTGCTGCGGCCAGGACCCGCTGCTGTTCATCACCGCCCACCAGGAGATCGACATCGGGGTGAACGAGCTGGCCTATGCCGGCGGCTTGCGCGGCCGGCCGATCCCGGTCGTCGCCTCGGAGGTCCACGGCTTGCCGATGCCGGCGCATGCCGAGGTGGTGATCGAGGGTGTCATGATGCCCGACGAGACCCGCGAGGAGGGGCCGTTCGGCGAGTTCATGGGCTATTACGCCTCCAACGCCTCCGAACAGCCGGTGGTCCGCGTCGAGCGCGTCTATCACCGCAACGATCCCATCCTCACGCTTGCCATTCCTTCGCGCCCGCCGGAGAATTTCACCTTCGCCCGGGCGACGGTGAAATCGGCGATGATCTGGGAGGAGATCGAGAAGGCCGGGCTGCCGGGCGTCGCCGGCGTCTGGTGCCACGAAGCCGGCGCGGGGCGGCTGTTCAACGTGGTCGCGATCCGCCAGATGTACCCCGGCCACGCCAGCCAGGCCGCGATGCTGGCGGCCAACTGTCACGCCGGCAACTACGCCGGCCGCTGGGTCGTGGTGGTCGATGATGACATCGACCCGTCGAACATGTTCGACGTCATCTGGGCCATGTCGACGCGCTGCGACCCGCCCGAGGATATCCAGTTCATCAAGCGCGCCTGGTCGACCCCGCTCGACCCGTTGTTGCGCGAGCCTCCCTATCACAACAACCGCGCCATCGTGGACGCATGCCGCCCCTATGGCTGGAAGGACGAGTTCCCGCAAGTCGCCGAGGCGAGCCCGGAATTGAAGGAGCAGGTCCGCACCAAGTGGCCGCATCTGTACGTGTGAGGCGGCGGAGCACGCCGCCGGATTAATTGGCGCCGGCGCCGAGACGGCCGATCAAAGGGAGGACGATGCGATGGCGCAAAGCGTTCGGCGGATCGTCACCGGGCACGACGCGGCGGGGAAAGCCGTGGTGCTTCGCGATGGGCCGGCACCCAACGTGCTGGTCAGGGGTGTCGGCAGGCTGGCCTCGACCCAGCTTTGGCGGACCTTCGCCACACCGGCCGACAACAGCGGCGATGACGATCCGGTGGTGGGCGAGATCGTCACCCCGCCGCCGGCCAACGGCTCGGTCTTTCGCATCGTCGAGTTCGAGCCGGTGGGTGCGGAGATCGAAGGGCTGGACCACAGCGCTCTCGCCTCCGCGCTGGGCGCCAAGCCGGCCGAGGACGTGGCCAACCGGCATCCGTTCATGCATCGCACCGATTCGATCGACTACGCGATCATCCTGTCCGGCGAGATCGACATGCTGCTCGATGATTCCGAAGTCCACTGCACGGCCGGCGACGTCATCATCCAGCGCGGCACCAACCACGCCTGGGTGAACCGCGGCACCGCCGCCTGCCGCATCGCCTTCATCCTGATCGATGCGGTCCCGGCGGGCGGGTAGGCATGACCGCAGGCGGCGCGGCGATTGCCGACAAATCAGGCCTACAAACGTTAAAGACGGCTTAGCTGCCCAGCCGGATCGACAATGACAGCGCGTGAGCATCGAGCCCCTCGGCCTCGGCGAGCCTGACCGCCGCCGGTCCGATCGCCGCCAGCGAGGCCGCATCGCAGCCCACGAGCGTCGTGCGCTTGAGGAAGTCGAGTACGCCCAGGCCCGATGCGAACCGCGCGCTGCGCGAGGTCGGCAGGACATGGTTGGGCCCCGCGACATAGTCGCCGATCGCCTCCGGCGTGTGGCGTCCAAGGAAGATCGCTCCGGCATGGCGGACCCGCGAAGCCAGCGCCTCCGGGTCCTCGCAGGCGAGCTCCAGGTGTTCCGGTGCGATGCGGTCGATCAGCGCCGGCGCGTCATCGAGCGCTGCCAGCACGATCACCGCGCCGCACGCCGTCCAGCTCGCCCGCGCGATGTTCGCGCGCGGCAGCCGCGCGAGCAGCGCCTCGGCCGCCGCGACGACCGCATCGGCGAAGCCGGCATCGTCGGTGATCAGGACGGATTGGGCGCGCGCGTCATGCTCGGCCTGGGAGAGCAGGTCGGCGGCGATCCATTCCGGGTCATTGTCGGCATCGGCGACCACCAGGATCTCCGATGGACCGGCGATCAGGTCGATGCCGACCTTGCCGAAGACCTGACGCTTGGCTTCGGCGACATAGGCATTGCCGGGCCCGGTGATCTTGTCGACCGCGGCGATGGTCGCGGTGCCGTAGGCCAGCGCCGCGACTGCCTGAGCGCCGCCGATCCGCCAGACCTCTTCGATGCCGGCGATTGCTGCGGCGGCCAGGACGAGCGGGTTGAGACGACCCCCCGGCGCCGGCACCACCATGGCGATCCGCTCCACACCGGCGATCCGGGCGGGGATGGCGTTCATCAGCACCGAGCTCGGATAAGCAGCCGTGCCGCCGGGCACGTAGATGCCCACCGCTTCGAGCGGGGTCCAGCGCGCCCCCAGGTTGACACCCGCGGCGTCGCGCCAGGACAGCGGCCCGGGAAGCTGCCGGTCATGGAAGGCGGTAATGCGCGCGGCGGCGAGTTCGAGGGCTTCGATCACATCGGGCGCGCATGCCGCGCGCGCGCCGTTGAGTTCGGCGGCGGGGACCGCGAGCGCGGCGGCGGCCTCGACATGAAAGCGGTCGTGCACCGCGGTCAGGGCGAGCAGCGCATCATCGCCGCGCGCACGGATGTCGGCAATGATCCGGGCGACCTCGGCGGCGACGTCCGGTTCGGCGGCCTGCCGGCTCTCGACGAAGGCGGTGAAGGCACGTTCGAACCCGGCCGCGCCGGCGTCGAGCCTAAGCGGCATCGACCGCGTCCCGGAACCGCTCGATCCAGCCGCCGATCTCCTCCGGCCGGGTCTTGAGGGCGGCGCGGTTGACCGCCAGCCGCGAGCTGATCTCGGCGATCGTCTCGACTTCGATCAGCCCGTTGGCGCGCAGCGTGTCGCCGGTCGAAACCAGGTCGACGATGCGCCGGCACAGGCCGAGCCGGGGGGCAAGCTCCAGGGCTCCGTTGAGCTTGATGCATTCGGCCTGCACGCCGCGCCCGGCGAAATGGCGCCGCGTGATCGCCGGATACTTGGTCGCCACGCGGACGTGGCTCCACCGCGCCGGGTCTTCGGCGGCCAGCAGTTCGGCGGTGGCGGCGACCGCCATCCTGCAGCGCCCGATACCGAGGTCGAGCGGTGCGTAGAGCTCCGGGTAGTCGAATTCCATCAGCACGTCGTTGCCGGCGACCCCCAGGTGGGCGGCACCGAAGGCGACGAAGGTCGCGACGTCGAAGCTGCGCACGCGGATGATCATCACGCCGTCGATATTGGTGGTGAACCCGAGCTGCCGGGAGTCCTCGCGCGCGAAGGCCGGCTCGGGCTCGATCCCGATCAGGTCGAGAAGCGGCTTGAGCTCGTCCAGGATCCGGCCGCGCGGCACGGCGATCACCAGCCTGTCGTTCGCATCCTGATCCGGCATGCCCGCTCAACCCTGATCGTGGCTCGGCCTCCAGCGGGTCGGCCAGCGATGATCGAGGTCGTCCAATCGACAATCGATCGCGCCGGCCGCCAGCCGGATCATGCCGCCGCCCGAAAAAATCAGGTCGATATACTCCCGGTTGGGCCGAATGGCGAGCAAAGACAGGATCGCGTCCCGGCCGGTCTGGTCGATGTCGCGGCGCTTGACCGAGGCGACGCCGTTGAACCGAACCGCGCAGTTTATGCGCTCGTAGACCTTGCGCCCGGCCATATCGCCTTCCGTGCCCTCCCAGCCGAACCGGCTGGCGATGAAGAGGAAAGATTGCTCATCGGGCAGGAATGTCATCTCGACGACCGGCACGATCGCGTCCTGCAGGCATGAGGAGATGATTGCGAGGTCTTCCTCGTCCCTGGCGGAGAGTTTCAGCGGCGCGCTCATCTTGCTTCGGAAATCCGTTCGATCCCGGCCCCGCAGGCCGCGAGCTTGTTCTCGATCTTCTCGTATCCTCTGTCCAGATGGTAGACCCGGTGGACCACGGTCTCGCCCTCGGCGACCAGCCCCGCCAGGATCAGCGAGACCGAGGCCCGGAGGTCGGTCGCCATCACGGCGGCTCCCTTGAGCCGGTCCACCCCGCGGATCAGCGCGGTCGCGCCGCGGACCTTGATGTCCGCACCCATGCGGACGAGTTCCGGCACATGCATGAACCGGTTCTCGAAGATCGTCTCGGTGACCCGAGAGGCGCCGTCGGCGACGGCCGCCAGCGACATGATCTGCGCCTGGAGATCGGTCGGGAACCCGGGATAGGGCTGGGTGAAAAGATCGATCGCACCGGGCCTGCTGTCCGCGGCCTGGATATGAATGCCGCGGTCGGTCTCCGCGATGCCGATGCCCGCCGCGAGCAGCGTATCCAGGAGGGCGCGCATCGTGTCCGGCCGGGCGCCGGTCAGCATGACGTCGCCGCCGGTCATTGCGGCCGCGATCGCATAGGTGCCCGATTCTATCCGATCCGAAATCACCCGGTGGGATCCGCCTTTCAAGCTTTCGCTGCCCTGGATCCGCAACGTGTCGGTCCCGATGCCCGCGATCCCGGCGCCCATGGTGGACAGGCAGGCGGCAAGATCGCCGACCTCGGGCTCGCGCGCGACATTGCGCAGCACCGTTTCGCCGCGCGCCAGGCATGCGGCCATCAGCAGGTTCTCGCTGGCGCCCACCGAGACGAACGGAAAGGTGATGTCCGCGCCTTGAAGCCTGTTGGGAGCGCGGGCATCGACGTAGCCGTCCTGAAGGTCGATCGCTGCGCCCATCTGGCGCAGTGCATTCAGGTGGAGATCGATCGGCCGGCTGCCGATCGCGCACCCGCCCGGCAGCGAGACCCGCGCGCGGCCGAACCGGGCGAGGAGCGGCGCGAGCACCAGCACGGACGCCCGCATGCGGCGCACAAGCTCGTATGGCGCGGTGGTGTCGTTCACGCCCGCCGCGTTGAACGAGACGGTATCCGCGCCCGGCCCGTCCTCGATGCGCACGCCGAGCGTCTCCAGCAGCCGGACCATGGTCCGGATGTCGTGCACGCCGGGCAGGTTATCCAACCGCAGCGTCTCGTCGCTCAACAGGCTCGCGGCCATCAGCGGCAAGGCTGCGTTCTTGGCGCCGGCGATCGGAATACGGCCGCGCAGCCTCTCGCCGCCGCGGAGCTTGATCGTGTCCATGGGGGTCGTCCAGGGGATCAACGCATCGTCGGGCGCTTGATATACCATCAAGCCCCGAGGCCAAAGCCGGGAATGGCAGCCTAACGGTCGTCGCGGCGGCGATCGCGAGGCGGCTCGGTCGTCGGTTCTGCCCG
The DNA here is from genome assembly GCA_965248835.1 of Alphaproteobacteria bacterium. Lineage (GTDB taxonomy): Bacteria > Pseudomonadota > Alphaproteobacteria > MPNO01 > MPNO01 > CAYFYS01. The sequence continues at coordinate 2,159,691 of CBDFLJ010000002.1, read as the reverse complement.
GGCGCGGCTCTGGGCCTTGCGCCGCTTGAGGTTCTCGCGAAGCGCCGCGGCCTCGCGCGCGCGCCGCGCCGCCGTCTTGTCCGCTTGGTTGCCCTTGTCGTCCTTTGCCGCCACCGCGTGGGCCTATTCCGCAGCCAGGCGCGCGTAGCCGTCACGGGTCTGCGGCAGCCGGCGCTGCAGAAGCCGGCCGGCGATCACGGTGCGCAGGATCTGGGCGGTGCCGCCGCCGATCGCGAACATCCTTGCATCGCGCACCATGCGCTCCAGCGGGCGGGACTGGGAATATCCGGCTGCGCCGAAGATTTGGAGCGCGTCGTTGGTCACCTTGATCGCCATCTCGGAGGTAAGCACCTTGGCCTGGGCGGCGAGCAGAGCGTCGGGGAAGCCCTCCCCGGCGCTGGCAGCGGCGCGATGGATCATGGTCCGCGCCGCTTCGATCTGGATCGACATGTCGGCCAGCATCCATTGCAGCCCCTGGAACTCGCAGATCGGCCGGCCGAACTGCTCGCGGGTCCGGGCGTAGGCGAGCGCGTGCTCGTAGGCGCCGGCGGCGACCCCGAGCGCGACCGTGGCTGCACCCACGCGTTGGCTGTTATAGGCGTTCATCAGATCGGCGAAGCCCTTGCCCGGACCGCGCGGCGGCACAACCATGGCGGTTGCGGGCACGGTCATGTCGCGGCAATGGATCTCGGCCTCCGGGATGCCGCGCAGGCCCATCGTTTTTTCGCGCGCACCGATCATCAGGCCGGGCGTCTCGTCCCGGACGGCGATGAAGCCGGCGATGCCTTGCTCCGTGCCGCGTTCGTCGAACATCCGGGCGAAGATCAGGTGCAGCCGCGAGACGCCGCCGCCGGTGATCCAATGCTTCATACCATTGAGCACATAGGCATCGCCGCGGCGGTCGGCGCGCATCTTCATCTCGGAGGCCGCGCTTCCCGCTTCCGGCTCGGTGATGCAGATCGCCGGCTTGTCGCCGCCCAGGACTCCTCGGGCCCACTGCCGCTTCTGGTCCTCGGTGCCATAAGCCAAGACGGTCGAGATCGCGCCCATGTTGGCCTCGACCACGATCCGTCCGGTCACCGCGCAGGCCTTGGCTATCTCCTCGATCACCAGGGCCGCGTCGAGGTAGCCGAGCCCGGGCCCGCCGTAGTCTTTGGGCACGGTCATGCCCATGAACCCGGCCGCGCGCAGCGCCTCGACATTGTCCCAGGGATAGTCGCGGCTCTCGTCGATCTCCGCGGCGCGGGCGGCGATGGTTTCCTGGGCGAGCGCCCGCGCCCGCTCCTTGAGATCGCGCTGCTCACGGCTGAGCTCGAAATCCATGGTTCGCTCCCCGCTGTTGCGTCCACTATAGCGGAGGATAGCGGGGCAGGGAGGATCGACATGGCGGAATGACGGGACCGGCGCAGGCGCTCGCTTGCTGCTTGCCGCTCGCTGCGGAGGCCGCTTGAGCGGCTCTCGCTTCCGGTCGCGGTTCCGATAGACTGGCCCTGATGGCGGCAAAACGGGAGAGGGAACATGGCCAGGGTGATCGTGACCGGAGCCGCGAGCGGGATCGGTCTTGCGTGCGCGCGCAACATGGCCGCGGACGGCGACCAAGTGCTGGCGGTCGATCTCAGCGAGGACGCGCTCTCGGCCGCCCATCCCGGCGCCGGCAACGCGCTGTCGTTCAAGGCCTGCGACGTTGCCAGGTCGGAGGACTGCGAGGCCGCCGTCGACGAAGCCTTGTCGCGGCTGGGCGGGCTGGACGCGCTGGTCCACTTCGCGGCGATCCATTCGACAAAGCGGTGGGACGAGGTTTCCGCCGATGAGTTCAACCGCGTGCTGGCGGTCAATGTCACCGGCTCGTTCCTGATGGCCCAAGCCGCAGCCCGGCCGATGATCGAGGCCGGCAAGGGGGTGATCGTGTTCACCGGCTCCAGCATCGTCCATGCCGGCGGGGTCGGCGGGGAGGGCCGCGGCGGTCCGGCCTATGCGAGCTCCAAGGCCGCGATCATCGCCCTCACACGGTCCTATGCTCGCTCGCTCGGCCCCAGCGGCATCCGGGTGAACGCGATCGCGCCCGGCTCGACCGAGACGCCGATGACGGCGGATTACACCGAGCAGGCGTGGGCCAACGTGCGTTCTCGATCGGTGATCGGCCGTGCGGGCCATGTCGATGACATCGCCGATGCGGCGCGCTTTCTGATCTCGGACCAGGCCAAGTACATCACCGGCGAGATCATCAACGTCAACGGCGGGGCGAGCTTCGCATGACGGGCTTCGTGGAGATTCCGGAAGCGCGGCGCTACACCCTGCGCAACGCGAACGTGCCGACCTGCCTGCTCGACGGGGCGGCGGCGGGCAAGGACGAGCTGGCCTGTCTCGACATCACGGTCGAGGATGGACGGATCGCCTCCGTCGCGCCGGCCGGGGAAGGCGGGGCGGGGATCGACCTCGACGGCGGGCAGGTCTGGCCCTGCTTCGTCGATTTGCACACCCATCTCGACAAGGCCCACATCTGGCCGCGCCTGGCCGATCCCAAGGGGTCATGGTCGGATGCGGTCGGCACGGTCGCCCGCGACCGGGCGGCCAACTGGTCGGCTGAGGACGTGCGCCGGCGCTTCGATTTCGCGCTGCGCTGCGGTTTCGCGCACGGCACGGCGGCAATCCGCACGCATATCGATTCGCTGCCGCCGCAGAACGAGATCTCCTGGCCGGTGTTCTCCGAACTGCGATCGGACTGGGCCGGGCGGATCGACCTCCAGGCGGTCTCGCTGGTCCATTTCGACTATTACCGGGACGCGGACGTGATGCGGGCGGTGGCCGACAGCACGGCCGCCCACGTCGGGCTGCTCGGCTGCGTCGCTTCGATCCAGGAGGGCCAGGAGGAGATTTTCGACAGCCTCTTTCGCGCGGCCGCCGAGCGTGGTCTCGACATGGACTTCCATGTCGATGAGACCAACGATCCGACGGCCCGCGCGCTCGACCGGGTGGCCGAGGCGAAGATGCGCAACCGCTTCGAGGGCAACGTCACCGTCGGCCATTGCTGCAGTTTGGCGCAACGCCCCGAGGCGGAGATCGACCGCGCGCTCGACCTGGTGGCGGAAGCGGGCTTGCACGTGGTCAGCCTGCCGATGTGCAACATGTACCTGCAGGACCGCGGCCGGGCCCGGACCCCCCGCTGGCGCGGTGTCACCCTGGTGCACGAGATGGCCGGCCGCGGCATCCCGGTGTCGATCGCAAGCGACAACACGCGCGATCCCTTCTTCGCCTACGGCGACCTCGACGGGCTGGAAGTGTTCACCCAGGCGGTGCGGATCGCCCATCTGGACCACCCGATCGGCCCCTGGCCGGCGGCGGTCACCCGCACGCCGGCATCGACCATGGGTCTTGCCGAGCGCGGCCGGATCGCCGTCGGCCTGCCTGCCGACCTGGTCCTGTTCCGCGCCCGGTGGTTTAGCGAGCTCCTGGTCCGCCCGCAGTCAAACCGGGTGGTGCTGCGCGCCGGCAAGCCGATCGACACGACGCTGCCTGACCATCGTGAGCTCGACGACCTGTTCGATCAGGAAAAGCGCTCGGGTCGGTAGGGGGTCATGTCGATGGGCGCCTCGCGGCCCGCGACCAGGTCGGCGACCAGGCTGCCGGTGACCGCGCCCATGGTCAGGCCGAGATGGCCGTGGCCGAAGGCGAGCACGCAGCGGTCGCTCCCCGGCACCGTGCCGATCACCGGCAGGCTGTCGGGCATCGAGGGGCGGTAGCCCATCCACTGCGCACCGTCCTCGATGTTGAGGTCGGGCACGATCCTGCGGGCCATCGGCCCCAGCATCTGCGAGCGCCGATAGTTGGCTGGCGCCGCGATGCCGCCGAGCTCGGCCGTGCCCGCGAGCCTGATGCCGTGCGCCATCGGGATGATGCCGAACCGGTGATCGCCGACCAGCAGTGGAACGCGCAGATCCACGCCGGGCCTGGGCAGCATCAGGTGATAGCCCCGTTCGGTATCGAGCGGCAGCCGGGCGCCGAGCCGGGCCGCCAGGCGCTTCGAGAACGCGCCCGCGGCGAGCACCAGCCGGTCCACCGCGTGCCGGCCCTGATCGGTGACCACAGCGGCGGGGCCGTCCGGTCCGGGCTCGATGTCGCTGACGCTTTCGCGCAGGAACGTGCCGCCGTTGCGCCGGATCTCCGCGGCGAAGCGCTGTGACAGGGCGAGCGGATCGGCGAGCACGTGGCAGTCGGGCGAGAAGACGCCCCGGACAATATCCTTCGCCAGGGCGGGCTCGAGCTGGCGCAGCTCCGAGGGGCCGAGCTCCTCCAGCCTCACGCCGCGCCGCCGCCTGAGGTCATGACCCGCCCGGGCGTCCTCGTAGGCATCGATCCGGCGGTAGACATAGAGTTCGCCCGTCGGGCGGAACAGGTCATCGCCGCCGCAAGCCGCGATCAGCGGCCGGTAGGCGTCCCAGGCGCGGTCCAGCAACGACGCCAATGCGAAGGAGATCTCCTCGACCCGGCCGGGCCGCGAGGCCGCGATGAAACGCAGCAGCCACGGCGCGAGGCGGGCCAGATAACGCCAGCGGATCACCAGCGGGCCCTCCGGGTCGAGCAGCATGGAAGGCACCTGGCGCAAGATGCCCGGGGTCGCGATCGGCACGCAGGCATCGACCTGGATCATGCCGGCATTGCCGTAGGAGGTGCCCTCGCCGGGCGGCAGCCGGTCGATCAGCTTCACCCGGTGGCCGTCGCGCTGGAGCGCAAGCGCGCTCGCCAGCCCGATGATTCCGGCACCGATGATCGTCACATCGCGCGGCTCGGCCATCACAGCCGCAGCAGCTTCTGCGCGTTGTTGAGATACATGTCGGCCCGCTCGGACTCGGTGCAGCGAAGCGTGTCCACGACGTCGATCGTGTCGCGGATCAGCATGCGCCCGCCCTCCATGTCGAACGGGCAGTCGGATGCGAACAGCGACTGGCCGGCGCCGAAGAAGTCGAGCCCGCACTGGCTCGCCTCTTTGGCGCCGAACATGGCGGTATCGACGTAAAACATCTTGAAGTAGTCGATCGCCGGCCGTTTGAGGGCGTCCTTGAGCGGACCGTAGCTGGTGATGTCGGACTGGGACGACCGGTGATCCCAATGCGGCGTGATCCGGCCGCCGGCGTGCGGGATGTAGGCGCCCCAATGGTGGGCGACGATCTTCAGAGTCGGCAGCTTGTCGAACATGCCCGAGAAGACGATGCGGGCCATCGCCGCGGAGGTCTCGTAAGCCCAGCCGAGCCCCCAGAAGATCTCGTACATGGATTCGTCCTCGGCCTGGTAGTCGGCGTGCGACATCGGCCGGGCCGGGTGGAGGAAGATCGGGCGGTCGAGCTGGGCCATGCGCTCGAAGACCGGGAAGAAGGCCGGGTCGTCGAGCGCGCGGCCGTTGACGTTGGAATGGACTTGCAGGCCGCAGGCGCCGAGCTCGCCCACCGCACGGTCGACCTCCAGGACGGCTGCATCGGGGTTGTTCATCGGCGGGCTGGCGAGGAACGACGGGAACCGGTCGGGGTCGGCTTTGCAGATCGCGGCCATGCCGTTATTGGCGATCCTGGCAAGCGCCGGAGTCTCGTCCGGCCCGCCGAGCACGTCGATCGGCGGCTGGGACATGGAGATGATCTGCTGGTAGTCGCCGAATTCATCGAGCAGCCGCTTGCGGGCGTCCATGTCGTGCAGCGTGGCGATCGAGCGCCACCGGGCGACCGCCTTCTTGGGCATCGTCGCTTCCAGGGTGTCGATGAACACGGATGGAAAGACGTGGTTGAAGACATCAAGACGCATGCGTGCTCCCCCTGTCCGGCTGTTGTCCCGGCATTGTGGCGGTGCAGCCCCGCAAGGTCCAATGAACGATGGTTGCCCCGGACCGGCCGGTGCAGCCGTCGCCTAATTGCCGTCGCGGATCGACTGGGCGATCTTCTCGGCGATCATGATGGTGGGGATGTTGGTGTTGCAGCTGGTGATCCAGGGCATGATCGAGGCATCGCACACCCTGAGGCTTTCGACACCGTAGACTCGGCCCGCCGGATCGACGACAGCCTCGGCGTCATCGCGGGCGCCCATCCGGCAGGTTCCCACGGGGTGGTAGAAGCCGGTCGCATGGCCGCGGATCCAGCTCTCGATGGCTTCGTTGTCGCTTGCCAGCGCGGCGATGTCCACGCCCTCGCTCAGCGCCGTGCGCACCAGGTGGTTGCGCAGCGCCGGCGGGCCGTCGAGCGCCAGCACCATTATCCGCGACTTGATCCGGTTGGCCAGCGTCTCGCGGTTGAAGCCGCGCACCCGTTCGGAGAAATAGGCCGGGAAGACCGCATCGACGCACGAGGTCATCCCGGGGTCGGTGGCAATTCCGGCGGCCAGCCGGACCGCCCAGACCATCCGCTCCATGTCGCGCGGATCGGACAGCAAGTTGGCCCGGATCACCGGCGCCCGCAGCGCATCGTCCGGATCGAGGCTCACCGCGCCGCGCGAATAGGGCTTGTAGAGGCTGCACACGATGCCGCCCAGCCGGCGGCCCAGCGCGTGCCAGGAGATCTTGTTGTTGACCCCCATCTGGACGTCGTGCCGCGGCGCATCGCCGATCAAGCTGGACTGGCGAAGGGCCATGTTCGCGGCCGGCCGCAGCCCGGCCGGCTGCACCGCGGAGCGCTTGAGCAGGGCGGCCACCACCACCACCGGATGGTCGTGGAGGTTGCGCCCGACGCCGGGCGAATCGGCGCGGCGTTCGATACCGTGGGCCGCGATCTCCGCCGCCGGCCCGATCCCCGAGCGCAACAGCAGCATCGGCGACCGGAAGGCGCCGGCGGACAGGATCGTGTTGGCCGCCGTCACGACATCAATTCCGTGCGGCCGCCGGACGTCCACGCCGACCGCGCGGCCGCCGTCCAGACGGATCGACTCGACCTCGGTCCCGCCGCGAATCTCGAGATTGGGCCGTGCGCGGACCTCCTCGGTCAGATAGCCGATCGCCGTCGAGACCCGGTGCTCGGGCAGGTTGCTCATCGGCACCGAGCAGAACCCGTCGGCCGGCGCGCCGTTCATGTCCGCGACGTAGTCCATGCCGCGCTCGGCCGCGACCTTGGCGACGGCGGTGGTGAACGGCGGCCACTCCTCACGCTTGTGCCGGCGCACCGGGATCGGCCCGTCATCGCCGTGATAGGCGCCGTCGAAGTCGAGATCGCGCTCGAGCTTCTTGAAATAGGGCAAGACGTCGTCGTAGCGCCACCCGTCGGCGCCGGCCTCCGCCCAGCCGTCATAGTCCGCGGGTACGCCGCGCAACGCCACCATCGCGTTCACGCTGGAGCCGCCGCCGATGATCCGCGCCTGTTCGTAGCGCTTCGGGGCCACGGTCTCGGGTGCATTGTGCGGGACCGGCTGCCAATAGACCTGGGTGTCCGGCCACAGATGGTCGGGGTCGTAAGCCGCCCGGAAGAAGGTATCGCGCACGTTGGCCGGCTCGCCGCCCGGCGCATAGTCTCTCCCGGCTTCGAGCAGCAGCACGTTGTTGGAGGGGTTCTCCGACAGCCGCGCGGCCAGGACGCACCCGGCCGACCCGCCGCCGACGATCAGGTAATCGATTTCCATCCCGTCCGTTTCCGCATTCTTCCGCCTTGTTGCAGGCCATCTTACGCGCGCCCGCGCGGGTGCGCGATGGCCGCATCCCTCAGTGTCGCGAGGCCCGCTATGGCGAGCCTTCGCGTGCTGGTCTATGGTCGAACAAATCCTCAGAAGGGGAGGGTGAATCGGCCATGGCGGACATGCATATCGCTTTGATCGGGCAGCAGGCCTTCGGCAAGGCGGTTCTTGAGGCGTTGCTGGAGCGCGGTGAGACCGTGATCGCCGTCTATTGCGCACCGGACAGGCAAGGCGCCCGCCCCGACCCGCTCAAGGAAGCTGCGCTGGAGCGCGATATCCCGCTGTTGCAGCCGTCGTCCTACAAGGAGCCCGCGGTATGGCAGCAATTCCGAGAGATGAAGCCTGATCTGGGGGTGATGGCGTTCGTCACCCTGCTGGTGCCCGAGGACTTTCTCTACATCCCCACCAGGGGGACCATCCAATACCACCCCTCGCTGCTGCCGCGCCACCGCGGGCCGAGTTCGATCAACTGGCCGATCATCCAGGGCGCGACGAAGACCGGGCTGTCGATCTTCTGGCCCGACAACGGCCTGGATACCGGGCCGATCCTGATGCAGAAGGAGGTCGAGGTCGGCGAGAACGACACTTTGGGGACAGTCTATTTCGACAAGCTGTTCCCGCTCGGCGTTGAGGCGATGATCGAAAGCATCGACATGGTCCGCGCCGGCACCGCGCCCAGGATCGTCCAGGACGAGAGCCAAAAGACCTATGAGAGCTGGTGCCGCAAGGCCGATGTGGAGATCGACTGGTCCAGGCCGGTGGCTGAGGTCCACAACCTGATCCGCGGCGCCGACCCCTCGCCCGGGGCCTGGACCACGATCGGCGGCAAGGAGGTCCAGCTCTTCGACTCGCGCAAGACCGGGCGGACCGGCGGCGTTCCCGGCGAGATCGTCGCGATCGAGGACGACGGGATGGTTGTCGCCGCCGCCGACGGCCAGGTCCGGCTCGGCCGCGCCCGCGGCGAAGGCGGTGCCAAGCTGGCCGCCGCGGCATTCGCCGACGAAGCGGGGGTCGGGCCCGGTGCCCGCTGCGGCTGAGCGGCCGGCCGGCACGGATCGATCCCGCGCATCACCGCCTTCCTGATCGCCGACATGGTCCGCCTTGCGATCCTTACGGTTTTCCCGAGCCTCGCCCTGTGGCTGCCCAGCCGAATGGGGCTGATGCTTTAGGCGCCGTGCGCCCGGATCTATTCGCCGAGCGCCGCGTTGACGCCCGGCATCACCGCCTCGGCCATCAGCACCATCGAACGGCGGCCGAGCGGCGGGTTGCGCCAATCGTGGCCGGTATAGAGCAGCGTGCCGAAGGCGCCGAGTTGCTCACGCAAGCGCAGGATCTGGTCGATGACGCTGGGCACCGTGCCGGCGATGACCTGCGTGGCGAGCGAGCGCTCGACCGAGACCGCCTCGTCGGGCAGATCCGCGGAGTCCTTGAACAGGTCGAACCGGCCGCCGCGGGTGAGTTTCTTGATGATCGAATGGAAGTAATGGCCATAAGGGCCGTCGGCGGATTTGGCATAGGCCTGCGCGGTCGCCTCGTCGTCGGCGACGAAGATCGACTTGGCCACCCGCCACGCGGCCGGGTCGGCCGTGCGGTCCCCGCGCCGGCAGCCTTCGAGGTATTTGGGCAAATGGGTCGCCACGACACGCGCCTGGACATAGTTCGATGAGATCGGAGTCCAACCGCGCTCGGCCGCTCTGGCGATGCCCTCGGAGGCCGGCGCCAGCGCGGTGACGACCACCGGCGGATGGGGCAATTGACGCGGCCTGGGTGCGATGCCCTGGCCGATCTCGGCGAGCAGCGTCCGCCGGGTGGTGAAGGCGTTGTAGAGGCCTTCGACGTCATAGGGCGCATCGCCGTTCCAGAGGGCCAGAACCTGGTCGAAGATTTCGGCCATCTTGGCGTTGCGGTCGAGATCGAGATTGCCGAACACCTCGATGTCCGACGGCAGCCCGCCGGGGCCGATGCCGAGAATGAACCGGCCCTCGAGCATGTGGTCCAGCATCGCGACCTGGCCGGCAATCATCGCCGGGTGATAGCTTGGCAAATTGACCACCCCGCTGCCGAAGGTGATGCGCGGCGCATCGCGCGCGAGCGAGGCGATGAACATCAGACACGAGGTGATCGGCTCGGCGAGATCGGTGTAGTGTTCGCCGATGAAGGCCTCTTCATATCCCAGCCGGTCGGCCAGCAGCACCGCCTCGCGGTCCTCCTCCAGCACCGTGCGGTAGTCGCGATCGATCGGATGGACGGGTTGGGTGAAGAAGCCCAGGCGCATCGCCGCGGTCAGTCCGGCCGTTCGCGCAGCGCGGTCTTGAGCACCTTGCCGTAATTGTTCTTGGGCAGCGCGTCGATGAACCGATAGGCCTTGGGCCGCTTGAACCGGGCGATGTGCTCGGTGCACAGCCGGTCGAGCGCGGCCTCGCTCAGCGCCTCGCCGGGGCGGGCGACGACGAAGGCCATCACCGACTCGCCCCAGTCCGGATCGGGCTTGCCGATGACCGAGACCTCCAGCACGGCGGGGTGGCGCAGCAGCACCTCCTCGACCTCGCGCGGATAGATGTTGGACCCGCCGGAGATGATCAGGTCCTTGGAGCGGTCCTTCAGCGTCAGGTACCCGTCCTCATCGAACGCGCCCATGTCACCGGTATGCAGCCAGCCGCCGCGCAGGGTCTCCGCGGTCGCATCCGGATTGCGCCAGTAGCCCTTCATCACCACGTCGCCGCGGGCAAGGACCTCGCCGACCTCGCCGACCGGAACGTCCTTGTCCTCGGCATCGACCACGCGGACCTCGACGTCCGTGCGCGCGACTCCCGCCGAGCCGAGCCGGGCCATGTAGCGCGGATGGTCGCGGTCCTCATAGACATCACGCGGCAGGCCGGTGATGGTCATCGGCGCCTCGCCCTGGCCGTAGATCTGCACCAGCGTAGGCCCGAGCGCATCCAGGGCCCGCACGCAGTCCTCGGCATACATCGGCGCGCCGCCATAGACGATGGTCCGCAAGTTGGCGAGATCCGCCGTGCCGATCGACGGCGCGTTGATCAGCCTGGTGACCATGGTCGGCGCAAAGAACGCCGCCGTCCCCGGCCAGGACGGCACAAGCGACAGGAACTCCTCGGCCTCGAAGCCGCCGGAGGCCGGGATCACGTTGCAGGCGCCCTTGGCGATGAAAGGCAGCATGTAGAGGCCCGAGCCGTGGCTGAGCGGGGCCGCGTGGATGACCGCATCGCCGGGCCCGACCGAATCGACATCGGCGAAATAGTTCAGCGTCATCATCAGGAGATTGCGGTGCGACAGCATCGCGCCCTTGGGCCGCCCGGTCGTGCCGCTGGTGTAGAACAGCCACGCGAGGTCCTCCGGGGAGGAAGCGACCATCGCCATCGGCCGGGCGCGCGTCAGCGCTTCGTATTCGGGGCCGTCGGCCTCGATCAGCGCGTCGAGCCCCGGGTCCTCCTCGGCGATGCCGGACACGAGCTCCGCGGTGGCCACGCACAGCCGTGCCTGGGAATTCTCCAGGATATAGGCGTGCTCCTTGGGGTGGAGCTTGGCGTTCATCGGCACCGCCACCAGCCCGGCATGCCAGATCGCAAAAAGAGTCTCGATGAACGAAGGACAGTTCTTCATCGCCAGCGCGACGCGGTCGCCGGGCTCCAGGCCGTGGATCCCGCGCAGCCCGGCTGCGATCCTGGCGGCCCGGGCGGCCAGCGTGCGGTAGGTCGCGGCCGTCCCGGTGCCGACCGCGACCGCCGGCCGATCGGCCCGCGCCAGCGCCGATTTGACCAGGAGGCTTGCAAGGTTCATGTCCCTTCCGTCCCATACCCGGGATCGGATCGTCAAGCTTGGCGGCTTGCATGCGCCTCGCCGGCGAGAGAGACTCCGGCAAATCCGGATGCAAGGAGCACCACCATGAGCGACGCCGCCGCGTTCAGCACAATCGACGAGCCGGAGGTCCTGCGCGACGGCGTGGGCGAGCCGGCCCCCCTGATCGTCAACAAGGAGATGCCGGCGCTCGACAAGCACGCACGGCAGTTCATCGCGATGTCGCCGATGCTGTTCATCTCCACCGTCGGCGCCGACGGCCGCGCCGATGTCAGCCCGCGCGGCGATCCGGCGGGCTTCGTCAAGGTGATCGACCACCGCACCGTCCTGATCCCCGAGCGCCCCGGCAACCGGCGCGCCGACACGATGATGAACATCATCGAGAACTCCGGTCAGTCGGTCGGGCTGATCTTCCTGCTGCCCGGGGTCGAGGAGGTGCTGCGCGCCTCCGGCCGTGCCCGGGTGATCGATGACAAGGACGCGCTGGACGACATGCGGGTGCGCGACCGGGCCCCGGCCTACGGCATTCTCATCGATCTCGATGAGATCTTTTTCCACTGCGCCAAGGCGATCAAGCGGGCCAAGCTGTGGGATCCGCAGACCGTCATCGCACGCTCCGCCTTCCCCTCGCTTGCCCAGATCACCAAGGATCAGCGGGCCCGCGACAAGCCCCTGGAAGAGATCGAGGCCTCGATCCGCGATTCGTACGAGAACCGGCTCTATTGAGCCGAGGGCCGCGGCTTTCCATGCTCCTTCGCAGGACGCCGCGCGTTCCCGCCGGAGCGGCTCAGCGCAGCGGCTCGACGATGCTGGCGTAGTTGGCGACCGCCGAGCCGCCCATGTTGAACACCCCGGCGAGTTTCGCACCCGGCACCTGGAGCCCGCCGGCTTCGCCGCGCACCTGCATTGCCGCCATCACGTGCATCGACACCCCGGTCGCCCCGATCGGATGGCCCTTCGATTTGAGCCCGCCGGAGGGGTTGATCGGCAGCTTGCCCTCCTTGGTGGTCCAGCCCTGCTCGATCGCGCGCGCGCCCTGGCCCTGCGGTGTCAGGCCGATCGCCTCGTAGATCATCAGCTCGGCGATGGTGAAGCAGTCATGGACCTCCAGCATGTCGAGGTCGTCCAGCGCCAGTCCGCTGTCCGCGAAGGCCTGCTGCCAGACCCGCTCGACCCCTTCGAACCGGGTCGGGTCGCGCCGGCTGAGCGGCAGGTAATCGTTGACCTGGCGCGCCGCCCGGAAGACGACCGCCTTGTCCCGGCCAAGCGCGGTCTCCATGTCGGCCAGCACCAGCGCGGCCGCGCCGTCGGTGACCGGTGAGCAGTCGGTCCGCTTGAGCGGGCCGGAGACCACCGGGTTCTTGTCCGACGGCGTGCGGCAGAATTCGTAGCCCAGATCCTTCTGGAAATGGGCCAGCGGGTTGGCTGCGCCGTTGGCATGGTTCTTCGCCGCGATCCTGGCCAGGGCATCGGTCTGATCGCCATAGCGCTGGAAGTAGTGCTCGGCGATGCGCCCGAAGATATCCACGAAGCTGCCGTACTCGCCGCCTTCCTCCTTGAGATAGGCGGCCTTGGTCAGCACCTCGCCGATGGCGGCGCCGGCAAGCTCGGTCATCTTCTCGACACCGACAACCAGCACGATACGCGCCTGCCGGGCGGCGATCGACTTCAGCCCCTGGTGGATCGCGGCCGATCCGGTCGCGCACGCGTTCTCGACCCGGGTTGCCGGCTTGAAGCGCAGCGCGTCATCGGTCTGGAGCACGAGCGATGAGGGGAAATCCTGTTTTACGAACCCGCCGTTGAACAGCCCGATATAGATCTCGTCGACATCCGCCGGTTCCACCCCGGCATCGTGAAGCGCCCGGCCCGCCACATCGGTGATCAGGGATTCGATGTCGATTCCGTCGTGCTTGCCGAACTTGGTGTGGGACCATCCCACGATGCATGCGGTCATGATTTTCGCTCCGTGACGGCCGGTGGCGGCGCAGAAAGGGGCGCCAGCATACCTCAAGAGCGCGACATTTGTACCGACGCTGTCGCGCCCCGTCTCGCCGGCTCCGATCGGGCCGTGCTAGAACGGTCCCGATCCGATCGCGCCGGTCCGGCTCGTGGCGCACATGCGGCGGATTTAATGCCATGCGGCGCCTGGACCGCGAGACGGCGACCGCAGGGAGACCCGGCAATGCCCGACAACGCGTTCGCGGCCGTGCTGACCGCGCCCCGGAGCTTCGAATACCGCGAGGTCGCGGTCCCGGAGGTCGGCCCCGAAGACGGGGTGCTCAAGATGGAAGCCGCGGGTCTGTGCGGCACCGACTACGAGCAGTATGACGGGAGGCTGGGCGCTTCCCAGACCCAGATCTTTCCCATCATCCCCGGCCACGAGATCTTCGGCTGGATAGACCGCGCCGGCGCCAAGGCGCTCGAGCGCTGGGGGGTCAGGGAAGGCGACCGGGTGATCGTCGAGACCTCGATCGGCTGCGGCGAATGCCGGTATTGCAAAGACAATCGCATGGTGCTGTGCGACAACGGTATGGGATACGGTTTGCGCGTCGGCTTCGACACCGCGCCGCGCCTGTGGGGCGGCTATGCCTCCCACCTCTATCTCCATCCAAGGACCCGCCTGCACAAGGCGCCCGAGGACGTGCCGACGGCACCGCTCAGCCTGTTCAATCCGATGTCGAACGCCGTCCGCTGGGCGTGGGAGCGTCCGGGCACCAAGGCGGGCGATTCGGTGGTCATCACCGGCCCCGGCCAGCGCGGGCTGCTGGCCGTCGTCGTCGCGCGCGAGGCCGGCGCAGCCCAGGTGATCATCACCGGCACGGCGGCCGATGCCGAACGGCTGGCGCTTGCCCGCCAACTGGGCGCGGATGCGGCGATCAACGTCGAGGAAGAGGACGCGGTCGCCCGGGTCAAGGACCTGACCGGCGGGCACGGCGCCGACGTGGTGGTCGATGTCTCGGCCGGCGCGACCGAGCCGCTGCACCAGGCCGTCGAGATGGTCCGCAAGGGCGGCACCATCGTGGTTGCCGGGCTGAAGACCGACAACGCGCTGGGCGACTTCTATACCGACCGGCTGATCTACAAGGAAATCTCGATGCTGGGGGTCTTGTCCTCGGACTGGACCGACACCGCCAAGGCGATCGACATTCTCAAGGCGCGGTGGCGCGAGCTCGAGGTGATGTGTACCCATTCCTACAGGATCGGCGAGGCCGAGAAGGCCGTCCAGGTGCTGGGCCGCGAGACCAGGGACGGCCCGGAGCCCGTCCACATCCATATCGACACCAGGGAGCCCGCGTGATGGCAAGACGGATCCTCGATATCTCGGTGCCGCTCGAATCGGGGATCGCTTCGGATCCTCCGTTCATGCAGCCGGAGATCAGGTACCAGGCGCATGGCGAGACGGTCGACCAGATGTGCGACTTCTTCCCCGGCCTGACGGCGGAACAGCTCCCCGACCGCGAAGCTTGGGCGATCGAATGGGTCAGCCTTTCCACCCACAATGGCACGCATGTCGATGCGCCGTGGCATTACCATTCGACCATGGACGGCGGGAAAAGGGCGATCACCATAGACGAGGTGCCGCTCGACTGGTGCTTCCAGCCCGGGGTCAAGTTCGACTTCCGCCGCTTCGAGGACGGCTATGTCGTCTCCGCAGCCGATATCGAGGCCGAACTCGACCGCATCGGCCATGCGCTTGCCCCGCTCGACATCGTTCTGGTCAACACCGCCGCCGGCGCACGCTACGGCGAGGACGATTATGTCGCGCGCGGCTGCGGCATGGGGCGCGAGGCGACGCTCTACCTGACCAAGCGCGGCGTCAGGATCTGCGGCACCGACGGCTGGAGCTGGGATGCGCCGTTCGTCCACACCAAAACACGCTGGGAGGAGACCGGCGATCCCTCCATCATCTGGGAGGGGCACAAGGCCGGGCGTGACATCGGCTATTGCCAGATCGAGAAGCTGGGCAACCTCGAGGAATTGCCCGACACCGGGTTCATGGTGTCCTGCTTCCCGGTGAAGATTAAGGGCGCCTCGGCCGGCTGGACCCGGGCGGTGGCGATTTTCGAGGACTGATTTTCGAGGACTGATTTTCGAGGACTGGGGAGGCCTGCAAAATGGCGAAAAACGGCAAGGTCATCATTACCTGTGCGGTGACCGGCGCGATACACACCCCGACCATGTCGGACTACCTGCCGCTGACGCCCGATCAGATCGCCGAGCAGGCAATCGGCGCAGCCGAGGCCGGCGCCTCGATCCTGCATCTCCACGCCCGTGATCCGCGCGACGGCCGGCCGACGCCCGACCCCTCGGTGTTCATGGACTTCCTGCCCCGCATCAAGCAGAACACCGATGCGGTCATCAACATCACCACCGGCGGCGGGCTCGGCATGACCGTCGAGGAGCGCATGGCCGCGGCCCTGGTCGCCAAGCCCGAGGTCGCCTCGCTCAACATGGGCTCGATGAACTTCGGCATCTTCCAGGCCGCGGACCGGTTCTCGACGTGGAAACACGACTGGGAAGAGCCTTATCTGCGCGGCACGGACGATTTCATTTTTCGTAACACGTTCCGCGATATAGAACGAATCCTTAAGGACCTGGGGCAGGCGCACGGCACCCGGTTCGAGTTCGAGTGCTACGATGTCGGCCATCTCTACAACCTCGCTCACTTCCTCGACCGCGGGCTGGTCGAGCCGCCGATGTTCGTCCAGACGATCTTCGGCATCCTCGGCGGCATCGGCACCGACAAGGAGAACCTGGTCTTCATGAAGCAGACCGCCGACCGGTTGTTCGGCGAGGACTACGAATGGTCGATCCTCGGCGCCGGCCGCCACCAGATGAGCCTGTGCACGATGGGTGCGATGATGGGCGGCAATGTCCGCGTCGGTCTCGAGGACAGCCTGTATGCCGGCCGCGGCCGACTGGCCGAGTCGAATGCCGAGCAGGTGGCCAAAATTCGTCGGATCATCGAGGAGCTCTCGCTCGAAGTCGCCACGCCGGAGGAGGCAAGGGCGCGGCTTAACCTGAAGGGTGGTGATAAGGTAAATTTCTAATAGATTGATATTTCACGATTTAAATCCATTTAATGGCGAAGCTTCCCATCACCATCGCCACCGGTGATTACGATCGGGTGAGGCCCGTCATCGACCGGCGCGTTGCCGTCGAAGGCTGCGAGACCGCCTATTTCCCGATCCCGATCGAAGAGTCCTCGTATCGGACGTTCACCAACCAGGAATTCGACGTCGCCGAGGTCTCGCTGTCGTCCTACATCCTTGCGCGCTCGCGCGGCGAGATCCCCTATATCGCGATCCCGGTCTTCACCTCGCGGATGTTCCGGCATTCGGCGCTGTATGTCCGGGCTGACGCCGGCATCGAGCGGCCCGAGGAGCTGAAGGGCAGGCAGGTCGGGGTGCCGGTCTATGCGATGACCGCCGCGCTCTGGGTGCGCGGCATGCTGGCCGATGAGTACGGCGTGTTGCCCTCCGACATCCATTGGCGCACCGGCGGGCTGGAGCAGCCCGGGCGCTACGGCGCCTTCCGGCTCGACCTGCCGTCCGCGATCACCGTCGAGCCGATCGACGCGGATCAGTCCTTGTCGCCGATGCTGGCGGACGGCGCCCTGACGGCTGTGATCAGCGCCCGCGCGCCGTCGTGTTTCGACCCGGACGGCAAGGGGGCGGTTCGGCGGCTATTCCCCGACTACCGTGCGGCCGAGGAGGCCTATTACAGAAAGACCCGGCTCTACCCGATCATGCACACGCTGGTGGTGCGCGAGAGCCTGGCGGAAGTCCATCCGTGGCTGCCGGCGAGCCTCTACAAGGCCTTCCTCGCGGCCAAGACCCTGGCGGTGGCTGCGCTCGACGACGTGACCGCGCCGCATGTCTCGATGCCGTGGATCGCAGCCGAGATCGAGGCCACCCGCGCGCTGCTCGGCCCCGACATCTGGCCCTACGGCTTCCAGGATAACCTGGCCGAGCTCGCGGCGATGGTCCGCTATTCCCACGCCCAAGGCCTGGCCGTGCGCGAAATGGAGCCGGCGGAGCTGTTCCATCCCACGACGCGCGAGCGCGCCCGCGTCTGAGCCCGATCGGGCGTGCGCTCGGCCATCACGTCGTGTGCGCCCGTTGCGGCGCCCGGCGAGGTCCCGCACGATGCCCGCCGCGTCGGGGAGCACAGGGCGCCTCGACGGGAAATTGTCCCCGCCGCCGCGCGGGCCCAGACGAGAGAGCGCAAGCCATGGCGATCATCCCCATCCATCACATTCCGCTCGAGCCCGAGCACAAAAGCCCGTTCAGCGCGGCATTCGCCGTGGAGAACGCAAGGCTGGTGCTGTTCTCGGGCTGCGGGCCGATCCCGATCTACCACACGCATCCGCACGACCCGGTCGCGGAGCAAGAGTGGCTCTCAGGCGATATGCGCGATCAGACCGAGAAGACCTTCGCCAATATCGGGACCATCCTCGCCGCCGCCGAAGCCGATTTCTCCCAGGTGGTCAAGCTCAACGTCTACCTGACCGACATGACCGGCCAGGACATTCTGAACGAGATTTCCGCGCGGCACTTCGACCCGGCCAACCCGCCGCCCCGCACGCTGGTCGGCGTGGCCGAGCTCGCCCACCCGAAAATGCTGATCGAGATCGAAGGCATGGTCGCCATGCCGCTCGACCGATAGGCGGCCGCAATTTATCCCATACCGGTGCGGTCTGCGGATCGAGCCGGTCGGCCCAACCTGGGCTATCTTCGATCCAGGACCTGGCGCCGTTTCGCGGCCGTCTTTCGCCGCAGGTCCGCACTTGCCGAAGCGAGCTTGGCGAAGGTCTCCTTCCATTCCCACGGGCGGCAGGCATCGACGACCGGGCGCGAGTTGTGGAAAGGCGGCTCGCGCCGGCCTCAACCGCGTTCTCGGCAGGATCCATCGATTTTCTCCCGGTCCCGGGCAAGACCGGGCACCTGCTTCCTCGGCCTCGTTTTCACAGCGGTTATGAAACCATGGACCGGCCCGTCGAGGCCGCGGCCGTCTTTTGGAGCGGTCTTTCGGCTCTGTTAGTGTCGATGCTCGATAGGCAACAATGGGAGGTTGGCTCAAGGGGTTCGTGCGAGCAGGTCTCGCGGTCGCCACGGCGACATTCGTGCTCGCGGGCGCCGCGGCGGCGCAGGACGTGATCAGGATCGGGACGTCGAGCGTCGGCAGCGTGTTTTATACGATCGCCATCGGCGCCTCGGAGGTGATCACCAGGCACGCCAAGATCAACGCGACCGTCGAGCCGGTCGGCGGCTCCTCGGCCAATAACCGCGGCCTCGCCGGCAAGCGGATCGAGTTTGCGCTGGCCAACGCCTTCGCTGCCTTCACCGGCTACAACGGCACCCACAACTTCAAGAAAAAATCGACATCCAGCTGGTCGTCCAGGGCCAGGCCTCGTTCCGCTGGATGCTTGTCCGCAAGGGCAGCGGGGTCTCGACGCTTGCCGACCTGAAAGGCAAGACGATCGTTGCCAAGCGCCGCGCCCTTCCGGAGATCGAGCTGGTGTGGAATGCGATGGCAAAGGTCTCCGGCGTCACCGGCGTCAAGGCGGTGGCGGCAGAACTGATCGAGGATGCCGACCCGGCCCTCGGTGTCGCGGAAGACGATCAACGCCTCGCCCAGCAGACGAAGGCGCAGCGGCGCGCCGTCGGGCTCGGCAACCTCATCGGATTTTACCGCCGGCAGCCAATAGCGCCGCAACAGCTCGCCCATGGGCGTGCCCGGCCCGACCCGGGTCAGTGGGCCAGCCAGCGATCGAGGTTCCCGGCCACGAATTCGTCGTCGTTGAGGTCGGGGTGGGCCGCGTGCACCCGGTCGATCTCTTCGGCCTGGCCGGGGCTCAGCCCTTCGTCGGGGTCGAGGCACCAGATGCCGTCGAGCAGGCCCTGACGGCGCAGGACCTCGTGGCAGCCGGCGATGCAGCCGCGGTAGCCGTTGGCGGTATCGAACACCGCGCTGTTGCAGTCGGTCACCCGGGAATCGAGCGCCAGCAGGTCGGCATCGACGATGTCGGAAGCGACCGCGTCGTGGATGCGCGCCAGGATCTCGACCGCGCGTTTGGTCCAGATGCTCCAGTGGCCCAGGAGACCGCCTTTGATCCGCACCCTGATCTCCTCGGCTCCGCGGCGGACCGCGAACGGGGCCAGGAGGTCGAGCACGATGTGGTCGTCGTTGCCGGTATAGATCGCGATCCGATCCTCGGCGCCCGCCTCGACAACGCCGCGGATGACGTCGAGCGTGTGGTAGCGGTTGAACGGGGCGGCCTTGATCGCGATCACGTTCTCGATCGCGGCGAAGCGGCGCCAGAACGACGGGCCGAGCGGCACGCCGCCGACCGCGGGCTGCAGGTAGAAGCCGACCAGAGGGATTTCCCGGGCGATCCGCTCGCAGTGCGCGAGGAGCTCGTCCTCGCCGGCGCCCCTCATGCCGGCCAGGCTCAGAAGTCCCGCGTGATAGCCGAGCGCGGACGCGGTCTGCGCCTCGGCAACGGCTTGTGCGGTCCGCCCGGCAAGACCCGCGATCATCGCGACCGGCCGGTTGACCCATTCATCGACGGTCTCGGCGGCGCGCTCCAGAACCGGGGCATAGAGCCCGACGTCGCGGATCGCGAACTGGGTGGAATGGACGCCGACCGCAAGCCCGCCCGCGCCGGCATCGAGGTAATAGCGCGACAGCGCGCGCTGGCGCCGCGGATCGAGCTTTCGGTCGGCATCCAGCGCCAGCGGGTGGGCCGGGATCGCCGCGCCCCGGCCGATCAGGCCGCGCACCGCCTCGGGGATATCGCCGATCGACCGGCCCATCGCCTACCGCCTTGCCGTGACTATCCAGGCGCCGCCGCCCATCGCGACGCCGTCCTTGCCGGCAAAGGGTGCCATTGACCGGGCGACGGCGTCCATCACCGCGCCGCGCCGGTCGGCCGCCACGGCGGCGAGCCCGGCGGAAATCGGCGAGGTCTTGGCGATCTTGCGGACCGCGATCTCGGCGGTCTCGCCCAGCAGCAGGGGCGCATCGAAGGCCTCGATGGCGATGTCGACGAACCCGGCCCCCCGGAGAAGGTCGCGAATCGGGCCGTCGTCGCAGAATGCGAACGGCCCCGGCACGCCGGGCCACCATGGCGGCGGGATTTCTTCCAGCGCACAGGCCGCCGCATACGGCACGGCGATCCATTCGTTGACCTCGAACCGACGCCAGCAGATGAAGACGAGCCGACCGCCCGGCCGCAACGCGCGGGCGAAGTTGGTGAACGCCGTCTCCGGGTTCTCGAAGAACATCATCCCGAAGAGGGAATAGATCACATCCGCCGCGGATTCCGGAAAACGGTGGACCGAGGCATCGGCCTCGACGAAGGTGACGCCCGGCACCGCCGATGTCTCGGCGCGCCCGCGCGCGAGGTCGAGCATCGAACGCGAGATATCGATCCCGGTTACGGCGCCCCGCGGTCCGACCGCTTCGGCGACCTCCAGCGTAGACGTGCCGCAGCCGCAGCCGATGTCGATGACGCGCTCGCCCGGCTTGAAGTCGGCCGCCGCCATCGAGCCCGCGGCAAGGCGCGCGTGCATGCGGTCGCGGTGCTCCCAGTCGACCGTCCACATCTCGCCCACCTTGCCGTTCCAGAACGCGATCTGGCCCGCGTTGGCGATCTCTGCGGTCATCTCCGTGCATGTCCTCCGCGCGATTCCATCCTCCGACACAATAGGCTAGGCTGGTCGTATGCCAGAGCGATTTCGCGTCTGCTATCCCCCGGTGCCGAACCCGAGGACACCGCACTTCAAGCTGCCGGCGGGCACGGTGGATGCGCATTTCCATGTCTTCGGCCCGCCGGACATTTTCCCGTTCGCGCCCGAGCGCGCCTATACGCCCTCGACCGCGCCGCTGGAGCACTATCTGAGCCTCGCCGCGATCCTCGGGATCGACCGCGGCGTCGTCACCCAGCCGATGGGCCACGGCTTCGACAATGCGGTGAGTCTGGATGCTGTCGCGCGTTCGGACGGCCGGTTCCGCGCCGTGCTCAAGGCCGACGACCGCTTCGATGCCGCCGACTACCGCGCTTTCCACGACCAGGGCGCGCGCGGCGTGCGGCTCACTCTGATCGAGTCCCGCGGCACCGCCATCGACCTGGCGATGTTCGACCGCGTGATCGCCGCGATCGCCGGTTTCGGCTGGTCGGTGACCTTGCACGCCATGCCCGAGGACCTGATCCGCGCCGCGGAATGGATCCGCGCCATTCCGATCCCGGTGGTGATCGATCACTTCGGGCGCATCGACGTGACCGCCGGCCTCGGCCAGGAGGCGTTCGGCGTCTATCGCGATCTCCTGGGCGAGGACCACGTGTGGGCGAAGATCTGCTGTCCCGAGCGGCTCAGCAGGACCGGCCACCCCTATGAAGACGTGATGCCCTATGTCGCGGCCACGCTCGAGGCCGCCGCGCCCGACCGGCTGATCTGGGGCACCGACTGGCCGCACACCCAGCGCTGGGAGCCGGGCCGGATGTGCGACGACGGCGATCTGGTGGACCTGGTCCCGGTGATGGTTCCCGATGCCGACCTCCGCCGCAGGATGCTGGTCGACAACCCCGCACGGCTGTTCGACTTCGAGGCGCCATGAGCCCCGTGCCGGATTGGCCCGAGCGTTTCGCCGACGTCGCCGCGCTCGAGGACTTCATGACCGCGCCCGATGAGGCGCTCGTCGCGGACCTGGCCGAAATCGACGGGGACATCGCCGTCCTCGGGGTCGGCGGCAAGATGGGTCCCACCCTGGCCCGGCTGGCAAAGCGCGCCGCGCCCGGCAAGCGCATCATCGGCGTTGCGCGCTTCTCCGCACCGGGGCTGGAGGCCGCGCTCGCCGCGCACGGGATCGAGACCATCCGCTGCGACCTGCTGGACCGCGCCGCAGTCGAGGCGTTGCCGCAGGTCGCGAACGTGGTCTTCATGGCGGGGCGGAAATTCGGCACCTCGGGCAACCTGCCGCTGACCTGGGCGATGAACGCCCACGTCCCGGCGATCGTCGCCGAGACGTTCCGGAGCGCGCGGATCGTCGCCTTCTCGACCGGCAACGTCTATCCGTTCGTCGACATCCTCGAGGGCGGCGCCGACGAGGCGACGCCGCCGGCCCCGATGGGCGAGTACGCCCAGTCCTGCCTGGCCCGCGAGCGGGCCTTCGAATTCTTCTCCGCCCATCACGGCACGCCGGGCCGGCTGATCCGGCTCAACTACGCGATCGACATGCGCTACGGCGTCCTGTGGGACGTCGCGACCAAAATCCGCGACGGCAAGCCGGTCGACGTGACCGCCGGCCACGTCAACGTGATCTGGCAGGGCGACGCCAACGCCATCGTGCTGCGCTGCCTCGGCCATTGCACCATTCCGGCGAGCCCGCTGAATGTCAGCGGGCCGGAAACCGTCAGCGTCCGCGCGCTGGCTGCGGCGTTCGGCCGGCGGATGGACAAGCGACCGGAGATCACCGGCCGGGAGGACGACCGCGGCTGGCTGGTCAACACCGACGCCTGCCACGGCCTGTTCGGCTACCCGCGCGTGCCGTTGTCACGGATGATCGACTGGGTTGCCGATTGGGTGGCGCGCGGCATGGACAGCCTCGACAAGCCGACCGCCTATGACAGCCGCGACGGATCCTTTTGACGGGTTGGACCTGGCGCCGCTGGACCCCGGCGATGTCCGGCGAGGGGCGGCGCTGTCGGCCGAGATCGGCTGGAATCAGAACGCGGCGGACTGGTCCTACATGCTGGCCAACGGCTTCGGCAGCGGGCGGAGCGATGCGCAGGGCAAGCTGATCGGCTCGGCGATGGCGCTGCCCTACGGCCGGTTCGCCTGGGTTTGCATGGTGCTGGTCAGCCCCGACTGGCGCCGGCGCGGGATCGCGACCGACCTGATGGGCCGGGTGCTGGCCGAGCTCGAGGCTGCGGGGACCACCGCCGGGCTCGATGCGACGCCGGCCGGGCGCGAGGTCTACCGCCATCTCGGGTTTGTCGACATCTACGCCATCGCGCGGCTGTGGGCCGAGGCGGTCGCGCCCGCCGATGCGCCGGCTTGCCCGGCGCGCATCGCCGTCCTGGCCGAGGCCGATATCGGCGAGATCGCCGACTACGATGCCGCCCGCTTCGGCGGCGACCGGTCGGCGCTGCTCGCGCACTTGCGCGGGCGGGTGCCCGGCCGGGCCTATGTCGCGCGCATCGGCGGAGCGCCGGCCGGCTACGTGCTGGCCCGCGAGGGCCGCCAGGCGATGCAGGTCGGCCCGCTGGTGGCCGAAGACCCCAACATCGCGCGCGACCTTGCCCGTCATGCGCTGGACGGGCTGGACGGCCCGGCGGTGATCGACTGTCCCGACCGCCATGGGGCTCTGATCGGCTGGCTGGAAGGTTCGGGTTTCGCCTTCCAGAGGCCCTATATCAGGATGCTGCGCGGCCAACAGGCGCCGCTCGACGAACCGGACTATATTTACGCCCTGGCCGGGCCCGAGCTCGGCTGAACGCCAATTCACGCGAGGCGCCATGAAGCTCTATGTCTGGAACATCGCGCCCAACCCGCGCCGGGTGCTGATCACACTCAAGGAGAAGGGCATCGAGGTCCCGATGGAGGACGTGGGCGTGCCGGGCAAGCCGATCCTCGATCCCGCGTTTCTCGAAAGATTCGGCCACCGCCGGGTGCCGATCCTGGAGCTCGACGACGGCACGGTCGTCGGCGAGGCGATGGCGATCTGCCGCTATTTCGAGACGCTTCACCCCGACCCGGCGATGATGGGCAGCGATGCCCGCGAGACCGCGCTGGCGGAGATGTGGGAGCGGCTGTCCGAGTACGAGGGGCTGGCCGCGGTCTCCGAGGCGTTCCGCAACGCCAAGCGCTCGTTCGCCGGCCGGCCGCTTGCCGGCATCGACCGGGAGGTCGGCCAGATCCCCGAACTCGTCGAGCGCGGCAAGCTGCGGGTCGGGCTCTACTACGACAAGCTCGACCGGCGCCTGGGCGAAGTGCGCTATCTGGCCGGCGAGCGCTTCACCGTGGCCGACGTGACCGCGGTCTGCACGGTCGACTTCGCCAAGTTCATCGAAATGCCGATTCCGGAGACCCACGACAACCTGGCCCGTTGGCACGCCGAAGCCTCCGCCCGCTCCTCTGTTGCCGAGACGGCGTTCTAGCGGTCCGTCGGGCTTTGGTTCATCGATCGCGTACGGTTTTGTTGCTGGGCTGAGTTGGCGTCGGTTTCTTCTCGATAGAGTCCGTTTGCCGGTTCGGCGGCGTCTCGCAGCGTGGCCGCCCTTGCTCTGTCGCGACATGCTCCACCGGGGTGCTTCACGTCGCCAGGCTCGGCTCGTGTAAGCGCTTGCAGTTGTAGGCGAGAGCTACTCGCGGCGGTCGACACCAAGGCTTCGATGCCGCTCGCCTCCGGCGGCGCCGGCATCGCCGCGATATCCGCCACCAGTTCGTTGCGGTCGCCGGCGCATTGGCTGATCCGCGCGTTCGCGATCAACCGACTGCCGCCGGCATCCACCACCGCCTGCGCGTTGTAGGCTTGGCGATACGCGTGCTGGTTGCTCTTGCGCATCAGCCGGCTGTCCGGGCCGCTCGAATTGCTCCGCTCGTCCGGACCCGGCGTCTCGTCCGGCGGCTGGAGAAGATCCCATTGGCATAGCAGTAGATCAGCAGGGCCAGCGTCATCCGGAGGTGATGTTGCGCCGAGCCCGTGCCACGATGGTTCACCTTGAAGGCGCCCAGATCGACGCGCTCGACCGCCTCGATCACGAAATGCGCCAAATCATCCTCCGGGACCCGGTCCCGCAGATCGGGAGGAAGCAGAAACGCCTGCTCCCGATCACAGTCCACCAAGTTGCTCATGGTGCGATTCCATGAGAAATCCAAACCACCGTCCTCCATGTTCCGAACCCGACATTGGCTTGACAGTGACGCGCCACTGTCGAAGATTTCCGGCAGCGGCAGGTGAGCACCGCGCGAGCAGGCCCGCTGTCCGGCCTGTGCCATGGCGATGCCCCTGCACGGAACCGGAGGATCGGAAAATGAAGTGGCATGCAGCATATGCGGTCTCGGCGGTGGTCGCGCTCGCATTGGCGGCGGCGCTTGCCGGTCAGGCCCATGCCGCCTGCGGCATCGGCCAGAGAATCGGCCACGATAACGCCGACTGCCTGCGCGCCGAGTGGGACAACAGTATAAATTGGCTGAGCCATGGTGAAGTTAAAGCCCAGAACCAGTGCTCGAACCTTGGTACGGTCGTAGTAAAGGTCGACTTAGTGAATGCCACGGACTACACATGGCATTTGGACCACGGTAATGAGAAGAAAAGAAACACCCGCTTCTTCAATGTCGAGGGGGTTCACTGCTGCAAGGATCTTAGCGATCTCTGCAACAGGTCGGATGTTGACGACGATTAGTGCAACCGCCAGCTTCAATGGCGGCGACGAGTGCGTGATCAATGCGCAGTCTCAATGCCAATTGATGGGAGCTATCGCCCGACAGCGCCTGCCCGAGGACCGCAAACGCCGCGACTAACGGCGGGGCGGCAGCGGCCGGAAATAGGATTTCGCGAAGCTGAAGGCATCGAGGCCTATCCTGGCGCCGATGAGACGCCCCGGAATGTCGTCGGCCGGCGGATGGATGCCGCCCCAGATGCGCGACAGGCTGCACTGGTCGGCGGCGTCGCGGTAGGTCGCCCACTGCAGGGTCATGTCGACGGAGGGGCCGCGCTCGAACACCAGGAAGTCGTTCGCGGTGATTTCGAATTCGCTCATGCCTCCGGGGAAAAAGGGATCGCCGGTCAGCGCGGTCAGCACCTCCGCGGCCGCCCGCGAGTAGGTCGAATGGCCGGACACGTAGCCGGCGAACGGCGGCGTGACGAAGGACGGCCGCTGATAGGGCCACCAGTTCCCGGCAAGGATCCAGCCGACCCCGGCCGCATCGGCCGCGGGATCGTCGATGAAGTCGGGGCCGCGCCACGCACGTAGCTTGATTTCGCCGACGTGCTCGCCGTGTTCGCCGGCAAGAGGATCGTCGGGACCGACCAGCTCGATCGATCCCTCGACCAGCGGGATGCCGTCGGCGGACCAGGAGGGCAGCGCCGGATTGCTCGATTGCCCGCGCTCGGCCATGGCCCGCAGGGCCGAGATCGGCCGGATATAGTCGTACCAGCCCTTGATCCCCCAGGCGGCGATGGCGGCGTCGTGCATGGCCCCGCCCAGGGCGAAGTAGGCCTTGACGTCCCATTCCAGGGCGCCGAGCTCGGGGCCTTCGCCGCCGAACCGCCTGACATGCAGCTCATGGTCGTTGACCGTGTTCAGGATCACGAACCAGTGGCCGGGGGGCGTTTCGGAGTCGGGTCCGTCGGCCCAGAATTCCGCCAGCACGCGGAGATAGTCGCCCCGGGGCACCAACTGGGGTTCATAGGCCTTGCCGGTTGCCGGGTTGATCCCGTGGCCCGGGCCTCCGGCACCGGAGTCGTAGAAATCGACATGGTCCTCGAACCTGCGGGGCAAGGCGCGGATGTTGCCGATACCGGACGGCGCGATGTCGATCAGCACGCCGTCCTCCGGCGACAGCTGCGACGACCATAGGGCGACCAGGGAAAACCCCCATTTGTAGAGGTCGGCGAGCGGACCGCGGAAGCTCGGCGGCGGCCCCGGGTCGTGATAGACGTAATACGCGGCGCCGTCCCGCTGATGGACGGTCAGATCGTCCCCGGTCAGCGCGAACGGCGCCGCGCGGCCCCATTCGGGCGTCACGAAATCGGAAGCGCCGGTCGCGATCAGGAAACCCGACTGATCGACGAACCGGCCCAGCGACAACGGTTGCCAGCGGTCGGGATCTTCCAATTCAGGATTGCCCGGGTCGTACGGTTCCATGGACGGATTGACGGGGCGATAATTTTCTGCCCGGTAGGCATTCGCTTCGTTCGAGCCGTCCGTCAGGCCGCGGGCGATATAGAACTCGCCGATGCATTTGCCCAGGCCCGCGGCCGGTCGGATCGCCGTACCCGCGAACCCGGCACCGGTGTCGTAATCCAGGGCGGACATCAGGGTATCGGCGTTCTTCCGGGTGCGACGGGCATTCGGCGACTGCCGGAAGCGATGCCGGACGATGCGCCAGGCGGCGTGGCTGATCGCTTCCTCCTGTGCGGCACGCCGGACATCGCCGGCGGGCGGGACGCTCGTGGGAATGCACGCGGCGTCGGCGTCGCCGAGCAGGTAGGGTTTGGCGGATTCCGAATACGCGGCCCAGGCGTCGTACATCGCGGCCGAGAGATGAAAGAGGTTGCGGGCATGGACCGTCGGGCGGGCGAAATCGTCGCGGATCGCCTGCAGCATCACCTCGATCCAGCGTCTCGCGACCGAGACGCCCGCCTTGGACGGCGGCGGTCCGGGCGGGAAATGGGCGAACACCGTCACCGGGTTCGCGGGCATCGTGAAGGTGGTTTCTGGCGACCGCGCATCGCCGAACGCGCCGCCTCCTTCGCTGGTCCAGTGGCTGAAACTATGGTTTCTCGCGGGTTCGGCCGCCTTGATCGAGATCGTCGTGCCTTCGCCATGGAGGCCGCCGCCGGCGCCGTCCACGACGCCGAGCGCAAAGCCGGCGGGCGCCGGTTGACGGATGGTCAGGCGCCGGTCCGCGATGACGTTCTCCAGCCGGCTGACCTGGTTGCCGGGGCCGGGCCACCGCACCTCGATCACGGCCGCCGTCCGGTCGCGGCCCAGGCCGAAGTGGAGGATCGGAGGAGCCTGGGACAGGTACGCGCTGCCGAGTCGCATCTCCTGCATCTGATTGCCGGATGCCGTGCGGACGGTGACTCGCGCGCCGATCCCGTGCGGGTTCGCATACCGGCCGACCAGGTCGATCGCGAGCCAATGGTGGTTGTTCTCGAAGACGTTGGAATAGACGGTCGGCGCGGCGGCGTTGTTTGCGATGAAAATGTCCACCCTGCCGTCGCCGTCGTAGTCGTGGCACACGACACCGCGCCCCTGGCCCGAATGACGGATGCCGAGCTCGGACGCGCGCTCGGTGAATGTTCCGTCGCCGTTGGACATGAACAACCGCGACGGATCCTCCAGGAACTCGGTGACCTCGACGGACTCGCCCTCGGCATCGTCGATGTATTCGCCGAACCAGCCATTGGTCTGGAACAGGTCCGGATGACCGTCATTGTCGAAGTCCGCGAAGCAGGTGCCCCAGGCCCAGCCGCCCTCGCGCACGCCTGCGTCTTCGGTCGCGTCCTTGAACCGGCCGGTTCCGTCGATATTGCGGTAAAGTCGATTTCCGGTCGGGCCGAAGCCGGAATTGCCGTCCGCGTCATGGATACTGGTCACGAACCAGTCCAGGTCGCCGTCCCGGTCGTAGTCTCCGACCGCGGCGCCCATGCCGTTCTCGTCGGTGATCGCACCGCCGCCTGTGTCGACGAACGCCGTGCCGGCCTCGTTCCGCAGGATCTGGCTGGAGCCGAAATCACCTGCCAGCAGAATGTCGGGATCCCCGTCGGCGTCGATATCCGCGAATGTCGGTGTGAAGGAGTATTCGTAGGAGGGGTCCTGCGCGCTTCCTTCCAATTCATAATGCACGGTGGGGCGAATTGGCACGACGTGGCTGATGTCCGCATAGCGCCCCCTGCCGTCGTTGCGCCAGAGATAGTGCGAGGGCGGCCTGAACCTGTTCCAGATGTTCCCCCAGTGCGCGAAGAACAGGTCGAGGTCACCGTCATTGTCGATGTCGGCGGCGGCCATCGAGTGGGTGCTTCTGTCGTGCCGGATGCCGAACAGGCCCGTCGTCTCAACGAACTGTCCCGTGCCATCGTTTCGGAACGCTTCCACGCCTCGCGACTGGACCGACACGAAGTCCTGCCGG
Source organism: Alphaproteobacteria bacterium (assembly GCA_965248835.1). Taxonomy (GTDB): domain Bacteria; phylum Pseudomonadota; class Alphaproteobacteria; order MPNO01; family MPNO01; genus CAYFYS01. The sequence goes on along the minus strand of CBDFLJ010000002.1, from coordinate 2,130,370 downwards.
CCGTCATGGTCGAGATCGATGAAATATCCCGCACGATCCATCCTCGTCGGCTCGATGCCCCGATTGCCGGCGAGCCGCGTGAACCGGCTGCCGTCGTAGCTGAACAGCCGGCCCGTCTCGCCGCGTCCGTGCGCGACGTAGAGTTCGAGCCTGCCGTCATTGTCGATGTCGACAAGCGCCAGGCCTCCATTCTCCCTGTCTGGACCGTCCGTCTCCGCTTCCTCTCCTTCCGGATCGGATTTCACATGGTAGTCGAGACCGAGCGCGGCAGTGATATCCACGAAACCGCTCTGTCCACCTCCGGCCGTGGCCGCCGATTCGGCAAGGCAGGCCGCGCCGACTGAGAGAAACCCACTGATCAGGCAGACGAGGATCGCTCTCGACGTTTTCCGATTCCGTCCCGAAATCTGGTGCAGCGTCCGGTCTCCCGGCCCTGAATTCTTCGCGGCATTGAAATCAGGCATGTCCGCAACACTTGCTGAACCACAAGCACAGAAGATGGCTTATCATCCGGAAGGGATGCGCTGGGCGGCTGCCGCACCACCGTGGGGGAGCCTCGCGTCCTGACCCGGCATATCCGGAACCGGATGCCTGTTCGATTGTAGTGTCTGTCGTGTGACATTGACAGGTTCGACAGTGTGACGGCGAACGCGCTTGCCACGCGTCATGAGGTTCTGACGGTGGGCGTGTTTTCCTGTTTTGACCGTGATACGATCACCGGATTGCTGCCGGACGTCGGCCATGCGCGGGCGATATCCACTGCCAAATGACGCTTGCGGCCAGCGGTTTCATCGTCTGGCTGCCGATGACCTCGGCGGACTGACCGGCCTGTCGTTCGGCATGCTCGCGGCCCATCGCCTGACCGCAGCCCGTGGCGGATCGCATGCACCGGCTCGCGCCCGCCCAAGCCCTGACTGCGTCGTGCGGCCACGCCCGCGCGTCGCGAGGGTGCGGGCTTGACAGGTACGCGCTGCCTGGAAAATGTCCCGGCGACGGCACATGAGCGGCGCGGACGCACGCTCGCTGTCCGGCTTGTGCCACGGCGATGACCCAGCACGTAGCTGAAGGACCTGAAAATGAAGTGGAATGCAACCCATGCGGTCTCTGCGGTGTTCGCGCTCGCCTTGACGGCGGCGCTTGCCGCTCAGGCCCATGCCGCCTGCGGCGGCGGCCAGAGAACGAGCTGCTGGGGCTCGGAATGCCTGCGCGCCGAGTGAAAAAACGAGACATCGGCGCACCCGAACGCCGTCAGAGCCTGGGACCTATGCTCGGGCCTCGGAAAGGTCGCCGCAAAGCTCGACATGGAGGGTGCCCGAGACTACACGCGGCATTTGCCGAGCAGAGAGACGAGAGAAATCAAAAGCAATTACAAGATCAACCGGGTTTACCGCTGCACGGACCTGAGCGATCTTTGCAACAGGTCCGACCTCGACTACGATTGATTCATCCTCCAGCATCAACGGCGCGATGAGTGCGTGATCAATTGCGGGATGCGGTAAAATGCATGCTGGATACGTGCGGGCACGGGGTCAATCGACTGACACATGTAACCGTGAGCTGGTCCGACACCGCAAATCCCGACAACTGTACGGGCGATCTGCACGTTGGAGGAGAGTGCCTTTCGCCCCGGTAAGCGTCACGCGCGCGACGGGGATATCAGCTTGACGGTGGTTTGAAGGCCGAGGGCCTGGCGGGGCCGGAAGAAGTCGACCTCCTCGGCGCGGGCGTCGCGCCATCGGTCGAATGCGCCCGAGGGCGGGGCTCGGCATTCGCCTTGAGACCGTCGATCTCTCCACCGGACAGCGCCTGCGCGGCGCCCTGCACAACCTGGGCCGTGGATGGCCGGCACGGCCAACGCGAGGGCTTCCCGCGACGCTGCCGCGGCTTCGCTGCCGGCTATCTCACCTGATTGGCGCTTCCTCCTTGTAATCGAGTCGGGTTCGTCGCGCCGCGGGGTACCACTCCGGTGGCCGCCGCAGAACGCCGGGTCAGTCAACACGCTCCAGATTTCGGTCGTGTCCCGGTTCGAAATCCGCGGTCCCTTGGCCGGTCCCGATACGCCCTCGACAGGCCCGACTTGCCGCCCCGGTCTCCGGTCCGGGGCTTGGCCGGGCCGCCCGGCATAGCGCCGGCTGGCTGACCCCCCCCCGTTTGTCACCCCGGACGGCGCGCAGCGGAGAGCCGGGGTGACAAGAGAAAACGCGCCGCGAAAGACCGACAGCGCTTTCGATCAGTTCGAACCGGGACACGACCCGGATTTCACAAGTCTCAGAACGCCATCGCAGTTGTGGAGATCTACCGTGTCGGGCCAGCTCGCGGCTATGGTTGACGAATTACGATCCCCATCCAAATTGCGACACCGCGAGGTGAACACGCACTCTAGGTCGTCATTGACGGCGACGGATGTATCGATGCAGGACTCATTCGCCGAGCTGTACCTCCAACGATCAACGCACGAATCGACATTGGCTAAGTCCGACTTGTTGCAGAGATCGCTCAGATCCGCGCAGCAGGAAACACTCCTGGTATCGAAAAGGCCCGTGCCTTCCTTCTTCTTATTGCCATGGTCCAGATGCCACGTTTTGTCCTTGGCGCTTTTTATATCGACCTTCACGACAACCGTTCCGTAGTCGGAGCATTTGTTCGTTGCCCAAACTTCGCCTCTGCTCAGCAAATCCTTACGATTATTCCAATTGGCGTCCAGGCATTCGGCGTCGTCGCGGTCTATTCTGTCGCTGCCTTCGCAGGAGCCGGCATGGGCTTGACCGGCAAGCACCGCCGTCAATGCGAGCGCAAACACCGCCGAGACCGCATGGGCTGCATTCCAATTCATTTTCGGATCCTCCTGCTCAGTGGCCGGGGCGTTCACCTGCCCATCGCCGGGACTCTCCGGCGGCGGCGCGCAACTGTCAAGGCTGTGCGGGAAGGTTAAGGATGCCCGTACGGCGCCGTCGGGCAGCGCACATGCGGCGCCCGGCACGGCCGATCGAGGGCTTCGCACGATGCTGCTGCAGCATCACCGGCGGTTATTTCGCTCGAATTGACGCGCTATATCCTGTTTTGAGCGAGCGCCTTCTTTCCCCGCAATCGGGCGGGTTCGTGGAGAAGCGGGGCGTCAGAACAGTGACCGCCGCAGACCTCCCGGTCAGTCAACACCGTCGGACTTTCAGCTCGCCCTTGCAATTGCGGAGATCTTTAACGTCGCGCCAACTCACGGTGGTGCTTGCCGACACCATCCACCTCTGAGGTTCACTCGCCAAACTATGCCGTATGTAAGTTTCACACTGTGCGTTGATCGTGCACTCTTGGTCGCCATTGATGCTGGCGGATACATCCTCGCATGTCTCACCCGCGGCGCTGGCCCGGAACCGGTCGAGGCACGAATCGTCGTCCATTTCCGACGTGTCGCAGAGATCGCTCAAGTCGGAACAGCAGGAAATCTCCCTGATTTTGTAACCGCCGCTGTCCTCTCTCTTGCTGCTGCTGGTCAAATGCCATGTCCAGTCGCTGCCAGATATTCTGTCGACCTTTACGACGACCCTTCCATATGCAGAGCATTGGCTCCGGGCATGGGCGTCACCCTTAATCGGAAAATTGTGGTTTGTCCAACCGGCCTCCAGGCAGTTGACGTCCTCGTGATCTATTCTCTGGCCTTCGCTGCAGGCGGCATGGGCCTGACCGGCAAGCGCCGCCGTCAATGCGAGCACGAACACCGCCGAGACCGCCTGGGTCGCATTCCACTTCATTTTCCGACCCCCTGTTCCGTGCCATGGCGATGCCGGGAATGTCCAGCAGCGGCGCTTCACTGTCAAGCTTACACCCGCAAGCCGTGCGGGCCAGGTTGCGGAAGCAATGTGAGGTTGCGCCCGGCGATCATGTAGAGATGGTTGCGGTAGAGTATCTGGCCGCGGAGGAAGAAGTAGATGAAGGTCGCGTCGAAGCCCCGGACGGCGGCGCGGTAGAGCGCCCGGCGCGACGCGCAGGCAGCAGACCCCGCACCGGCCCGGAGCCGGTGGAGTCAGGGGGCGCCATGGGCGGAACCTCAAGCCTCCGGTACGGGAAGGGAATGTCGCGCTCGACATGGAAGCCGGTCGGCCGGCCGGCCCAAAGGACGTGCACGATGTCGTGCAGCGTCGGCAGGACCGAACGCGATCCGGAAGACGGCGAGGACCTGTCCGGAGATCGGCCCGGCGGCGAGGATGCGGATGCGCGTCAGGGGCGTCTTCTTCGGCTTCCAGCCCGCTTACCAGGCGGCTCGCCTCGACCCGATCGTCGCTCTACAGGGCGAATAGCGCGCCCGCTCGGGTTGCGCGCCCGTGTCAATCCGATGTCCTGGTTCATGGCATAGGAGACGGTCGGGTTTGGTTGGCTGTTGGTGGGCAAGACATTTCGGCAGGCGCGTTTCCACCGAGGGCCTGACGGGCTGGCGTTCGACGCCGGCACCCGTGTGCTGTCCGACACCGCAACCGCGGATACACCGGGTAGCTACACCTATCGGGTGACGGATTATGACGACGATACAGCCACGGCGACGATCACGACTGTGATCCTGCGATCAGGATCGGTGCGGCGGCGCGATGTTTTCGAGCCCGCCGCCGGACATCAGTCCGGTGGCCGCCGCAGAACCCCCGGGTCAGTCAACACCCTCCGACTGTCAGAACGGAATTACAATTTTGGAGATCTCGGACTTCTTTATAGCGAACGGTGATGTTTGTCGGCTCAATGGAGTGATTCCACGCTATACATCTCGCGTCGATCCTGCACTGGTCGGGGCTAGTGAAGCTGGCGGATTCATCCTTGCATGAATCATCCGCGTTACTCTTACGGAAGTTGTCAAGGCAGCCGTCGTCGTCCATGTCCGACGTGTCGCAGAGATCGCTCAGGTCGGAACAGCAGGAAATCTCCCTGATTTTGTAACCGCCGCTGTCCTCTCTCGTGCTGCTGCTGGTCAAATGCCATGTCCAGTCGCTGCCAGATATTCTGTCGACCTTTACGACGAACCCTTCCATATGCAGAGCATTGGCTCCGGGCATGGGCGTCACCCTTAATCGGAAAATTGTGGTTTGTCCAACCGGCCTCCAGGCAGTTGACGTCGTCGTGATCTATTCTCTGGCTGCCTCCGCAGGCGGCGTGAGCCTGACCGGCAAGCAGCCGCCGCCAAGGCGAGCGCGAACACTGCCGAGAGCGCGTGGGTCTGCATTCCACTTCATTTTCGGACCCTCCTGTTCCGTGCCGGGGCATCGCCATGGCACGGGCCGGACAGTGGGCCTGCTCGCCTGACGCTGCCGGGAATGTCCAGCAGCGGCGCCTCACTGTCAAGCTTACACCCGCAAGCCGTGCGGGCCAGGTCGCGGAAGCAATGTGAGGTTGCGTCCGGCGATCTACCACGTCGAAGCCCCGGACGGCGGCACGGTAGAGCGCCCGGCGCGACGCGCAGGCAGCAGACCCCGCACCCGGCCCGGAGCCAGTGGAGTCGGGGGCGGGACGGCATGGGATCTCAAGCCCCTGATACGGGAAGGAAATGTCGCGCTCGACATGGAAGCCGGTCGGCCGGCCGACCCAAAGGACGTGCACCATGTCGTGCAGCGTCGGCAGGCCCGAACGCGATCCGGAAGACGGCGAAGACCTGTCCGGAGATCGGCCCGGCGGCGAGGATGCGGATTGGCGTCAGGGGCGCGCTTCGTCACGCTGCCGTCCTCGCAGCCAGTCTCCGTCCTGCGCCGCCGAGGGGGCCGCGCGGGCGCGCTATCCTCCCTGCAGGGCGATGATCGGGTCGAGGCGGGCCGCCTGATAGGCGGGCTGGAAGCCGAAGAAGACGCCCGCGATGGTCGAGACGCCGATCCCGGCTATGACGGACACCGGCGATATGAAAAAGTCCCAACTGGTGAACTGGCAGATCCCATAGGTGGCCCCCGTCCCGAACACCAGGCCGGCCATCCCCCCGCCCAAGGTCAGGATGACGGCCTCCATCAGGAACTGGCCCTGGATGTCCCCGCGGCTGGCGCCCAGCGCGCGCCGGATCCCGATCTCCCGACGCCGCTCTGCAACAGAGATCAGCATGATGTTCATGACCCCGATGCCGCCGACGATGAGGCTGATGCTGCCGACCGCGCCGAGCAGAAGGGTCATCAGGCCGAGCTGCGATTCCATCTGCTCGATCAGTTGTTCGGCGCTCGTGACCTCGACCGCCAGCCCCCTGGTCCGTTTGCCGAAATAGGCCTGCACGTCCCGGGCGGCGGCCGAGTAATGAACGCCGGCCCGCACGCGGGCGATGATCAGCTGGATCTCCGCACGGGGTGAAATCCGCCGCGCGGTGGTGATCGGCACGAACACGGACTCGTTCGCCTCGACCTGGAACGGCAGCGCATAGCTCTCCGGCCTGGCCTCCAGCACGCCTACGACCGTGAACAGGCGCCCGCCGATCTCCAGCACCTTGCCGACGACCGCGCCCGCCCCGCGGCGGCGCATGGCGTTTGCGATGTCCGCGCCGACCACGCCGTAATAGCGGTCGACATCCAAATCCGACACGAACCGCCCCTCGGCCACCCGCAGCTTGTTCACGCTCGCGAAGGAAGCCGTCACCCCCTGGAGGGCGCCGTTGCCGACACGCTTGCCGGCATAGGCGAATCCGCCTTGCGACCGGATCCGGGGCGCCGCTTCGGCGACCGACGGGACCGCGTCCGCGACCTCCAGGGCGTCGCCGAGGCCGATGGCGATCCCCCGCCGCCGGGCCTCCGCCGTCATCAGGTCGTCGGACTTGCGGATGGTGAGGATATCGGTGCCGAGCGCCTCGAACTCCTTGCGCGCCTGGGCCGTCGCGATTTCTCCCGTCGAGATCATCGTGATCACCGAAGCGATCCCGATCATGATGCCGATCAGCCCCAGGAGCGTGCGCAGCCTGGCGCCGTAAAGGCTGCGCGCCGCTTCCCGCAGGTTGGTTGTCAGGGCGGGGCCTAGCTGCCGCATCGCGTTCCTATGTCCTGAGGTTGCGCGATCTCATGCAGTACGCCGTCGTCGATCCGGGTCTGCCGCCTGCACTGCCGGGCGATCGAGGGGTCGTGCGTGATGATCACGATCGTGATCCGGTCCTCGACGTTCAGCCGGGTCAGCAGCTCCATGACCTCCTCGGCGGTGCCGGAATCCAGGGCCCCCGTCGGCTCGTCGGCGAGCAGCACGGCGGGCTCGCCGACCAGCGCCCGGGCGATCGCGACCCGCTGCTTCTGCCCGCCGGATAGCTGGTCCGGCTTGTGCCCGGCGCGGTCCCCCATGCCGACCTTCTCCAGGATCGCCCGCGCCCGGCGCCGGATCTCGCCCCGGCCCATGTCCCGGTACACCAGCGGGACGGCCACGTTCTCCAGCGCCGTCAAGTGCCCCAACAGCTGGAACGACTGGAACACGAAGCCGATATTGGCGTTGCGGTAGGCCGACAGCTCCCGGTCCTTCATCGACCGGACGTCGCGCCCGTTCAGAAAATACGACCCCGCCGTCGGGCGGCCCAGCAGCCCGATGATGTTCATCAACGTCGACTTGCCGCTTCCCGAAGGCCCCATGATCGACAGCAGGTCTCCTTTCGCCACCTCCAGGCAGACCCCGCGAAGGACCTCGATGTTCATGGTCCCGAGCCTGTAGGACTTCTCGATGTCCAGCAGCTGAAGCACCGCGGCGCCCCCGGCTCAGTTCGCCGGCACCACGATCTCGTCGCCGGGCTTGAGGCCGGCGACGATCTCGACCGAGTCCAGAGTGGTGGGGCCGAGCTCGACCTCGCGCGCCCGCGCCTCGCCGGTCTCCCGGTCGACCACCCGCAACCGGTGCTTCCTGCCGTGCCGTTCCACGGCGTCGATCGGGACCAGCAGGGCGGTGTCGTTCCGGTAGACCACGATTTTCAGATTGCTCGACATCCCGGCCCGCAGCCGCCCCTGCTGCGCAGCCTCGAGAGGATCGAGCGTCACGACCACGCTGAACTCGGGCGCGCCCCGCGACCGCGCCTCCGCCTGCGACGAGACGTGGGTCACAATTCCTCCCAGCGTCAAGCCGGGAAAGGCGTTGCCGGTGACCGAAACCGCCTGGCCGGCCTTGATTCGCACAACATCCACCTCGTCGACCTTGGTAACCGCAGAGATGCGCGCGAAGTCGCCGATCGTCAGCAGCACCCCGCCCCTCTCGACCGACTTGCCCGCGGTGAGACTGCTGTCGCCGACCCCGGCCGGCGCGAGGACGACGCCGGTGAGCGGCGCATGGATCGCGCTCCGCTGCAGGCTCTGCTCGAGCTCGCGCATCTTCTCGCGGGCAATGCCCAGCTCCAGCTCGGCCTTGTCCCGCGCCTCCTGACCGCCCCTGGCCCGCGCCGCCTCGAAGTCCTGCCGAGCCGCCTCGACGTCCAGTTGCTGGCCCCGATATTGCCGCTGCGCGTCCTCGTGCTCGGAGGAGGCGACCAGCCCCTGCTTCAGAAGGAACGCGGTCCGCTTCAGCCGGTTCTCCTGACTCTCGAGCTCCAGCTTCGCCCGGGTGAACGACCGCCGGGCGTCGGCCATCTCGGGGCCGTTCTCCCAATCCTCGATGGCCTCGAACTTCTTCAGCGCGTCGATATAAGCAACCCGGGCCTCGCGGTACTCGCGATTGGTCTCGGCGATGTCCAGTTCAACCAGAAGCGTGCCCTTCACGACCTTCTGGCCGTACTGGAAGTGCACCTTCCCGATGCGGCTTTCGACCGGGCTCGTGACGCTCACCTTGCGCCAGGGCGCCAGCTTGCCCACCAGCGAGATCGTCGTGCGCACCGGCCGCGGCTCGACCTCCATCGTGCGCTGGCCTTCGCCAACGCCGGCATCGGCCGACGACACGACGGCCGGTGTCGATGAGCCGCCGAACAGGTCGAGGGGTTTCCAAGTGTAGACCCCGGCCCCCAGGAATACCCCGATCACCAGGACCGTTGCCAGCACCCGCGCCACCTGGACCTTCTTCAACGTCGCGGCCAGCGTCTCGTTACGCTCCTCGATCTGCCGGTAGGCCGTCTGCAGCTCGGCGTGCTGCGCCTCCGCCGCCTTGGCCATGCGCAGCTCGGTCTCGCGCAGTTCACGGACCTCGGTGATGTCGCTGAACACGGCGATCACGGCGACCGGCTCGACGGCGCCGTCGCGGGTCGATCTGAGATACGAGGTCGCCACCGAAAGCGACCGCGCCTCGCCGCCGGCATGCAGGGCAACCACCTGCCGGCCGCCTTCGCCCCTGTTCCCGACGGCGTCCAGGATGAGCTCGGTGAACTCGTCGAAGCCCTCGCGGGCGATGAACAGCTCCGCGAACGTCCTTCCCGCCACCTCGTCGGGAGAGAGGCCGAGAATGCGGCCCGCCGCCGGATTGAACATCCCGATCGAGCCGCCGAGCTCGACCACCATGACCCCGTCCATCAGGTTGTCAAGGACGCTCCCGCGGATGTCCACGCCGCGGTCCGTCATCGCTCGACCTGGTCCACGCGGATGTCCCATGTCTCCAGCGTCGTGCCCAGGGTCCGGTCCAGCGAGGTCAGCGCGTTCTCGTAGCTGACGACCGCGTCCACCTCGGCGTTCTGCGCGGCCACCAGGTCGTCTTCGAACTGGCTCAACTGGAAGGCTGACGACAGGCCCTGGCGCAGCTTGCTCCGTTCGATCTCGAGCTTCTGTTCCGTGAGTGCGAGCGCCTGACGGGCAAGCTCGATCCGCCGCAGCCCGACCACGACGTTATGCACCGCCTGGCGCACGTCGATGGCGATCTTCTGGCGCCGCTCCACGAGGCCGCGCTCGGCCTTCCGGACACTGGCCCGGGCCCCCATCCATGCCTGGCGGGGGGAGCGGTCCCACAGCGGAACCGTCAGCCTCAGCCCCGCTGCATAGTCGGTCGGGCCGCCGCCGGCGGCACGCGACGCATCCGTATCCAGCGATAGATCCCAGAGGCGGTCGTTCTCGGCGACCTTCAGATCGATCCTGGCGATGTCGGCGTTCAGAAGCGCCTGCAAATAGTCGGGCGCGTTGCGCAGCGCCACCTCGATGCCCTCCGCCACGCCGGGCGCCGCCCGCCGAGCCCTCGGCGTTTCCAGCGGGCGGATCAGGGTCGCGCTATCGATGTCCAGAGTGTCGATCAAATTGAAATTGGCCTCGATCAGAGCGTTCCTCGCCTCCACCAGCGAGAGCTCCCGGTTGGCGATCTCCGCCTCGCTCTGGAGCACTTCGCGCTCCGCCATCTGGCCCGCTTTGATCAGCGTCCGGTTGACCTTCAGTTGCTCCCGAGCCCTCTCGAGGGACGCCTCGGCGATCTCCAGTTGCCGGTTCACCCGGATCAGGTCCCGCCAATTCCGGATCGTCGAGTCGACGATCCCGGCGATCGCATCCCTGAAGTTCAGGATATTGATCTTCTCCCTGAGCCGGGCGATCCGCAGCGGAGCGGTGTCGACCGCGATCCCGAAGCCCTTCAGCAGCGGCTGCGAGAACCCCAGACTGTAATCGCCGGAGTCGTTGCCTCCGCCTGCGAGGGGCTTCCGCCATCCTAGCGTGAGCTCGCCGCCGGTCGGAACCCGGATGCTCCCTGTGGTGGAGAGGTTCGCTCGCGGATCGCCTTCCCTCTCGGCGTCCGCCGACGACCTGATGCTCGCCTTCGGGCGGTACCGGTCGCCGGCCACGTCGAGCGCGAACACATCGAGGGTGCGGTCGAGGCGTGCATCGAGCAGGCTCCGGTTGTTCCGCAGCGCCAGACGGATCGCGTCATCCAGCGTCAGCTCCATGCGCGAAGCCTCCGCTCCGCCATGCTCGTCCCCGGCCGCGGGCGCCGACAGTGCGCAGCACGTCATCACCACACAGGACGCAGCCAGGAGCTCGACCCGTTTCATCTTCCTCACCCGGGGCCCGAAGCCGAAGCGCGGCAGAGTTGGCTAAGAACCAGGCCCGGGATGAGAGCGATGCCCCCGCCCGATGATCGGCCTCCGACGTTCGGTCCGATGACCGGATCCGACGGACGCGTTGCATGCGGCGCCGCCGTCGCCCCGACAGGTCGGGGCCGCAAATGATCGGCGGCTGCCTGTTGTTGCGTAAGCCTTATCCGCTCCGCTCTTCGGTCTATCAGTTTTGCATGTTCAAGGCGCCGTGAACGCACCGCCTTCCGGATCGTTCTCGCAATAGATATCGCCCGAAATGTCACGGCAAAGTTCGTAACGCGCCTCGTGAGCTCTGACATCGACCCAGGTCCCGCTTACCGTGCTGCCAGAAAAGCTGATCGGCCGGATCTTGCCCGCGGCGTTCTTCTCCACCCGGTTGTTGTAGCAGAGGTCGGACGTGTTAAGCCAGCAGGAGATGCTTCGGACGCCATGCCCCGGCGGGCTCCCCTCCGCCCGCGTCCACGATCAAGCGCAACCAGGTTATCCGCGTCTTTTACGTCGATGGGGGTTTTAACCGCGCCGCAACGAGAGCAAAAGCTCCGTACCCCGAATGTAACTTCCCGGTGCGCCCCGGTGCGCGTTCTCTGCGTCCGTGTCGGGCACATCATTAGGTTGCGCGTTTGTGAGGGAAGTTTGGTCTGGCCGCCTCTCGGCGAATACGGAGCCCGCCACCTGTTCGATGGTCTGTTCCCGCTTGGAAAACCCGCGCATCAGGGCGTTATATTCCATCGCCTCAAGCACCGTCACGCGGACCTCCCCAATGCGGCCCATGCGATCTGTCAAGGCGATGCTACCGACAGGCTACGGGGTCGAGATCACCGCGGGCAAGACCATCGAGCCGGAGACGGTGATGGAGCTCGCCGCATGGCTCCCGGGAGTCCCGACGGCTGGCGCCGGAAAACCGATCACTGCCGGATTGCCGTGGGACGTTCTAGCCGCCGACCTTGCGACCGACGGCGGCGTGAAATATTTCGGCAACTTGGCCGAGCAACTGTTCCGTCGGCGCGGCTGACCCTTGTCGGTATCGCACATCGCACGGGCCGGCGCTTATCCCTCTTTGCACGCCGAGGGACAGCGTCCATCATTCAAGACCCCGACAAGTTATGCACAGAGTACGCTTTCACGGTGCCAACCCTTTGGGAATCTCCAAGATCCTTTCGGCCGGAGCGTACCCCAATGCGTCGAGCGCGGTCGCCAAGATATGACGCGACTGGAGACCGGCGTCGTCGTATTGAAGCTGCGGCTTGTCATGGTCCAAATAGAGATCGGGAAGCACCATGGGACGGATCTTGAGCCCGCGATCCAGAATGCCGTTCTCCGCCAGGAAGTGCAGCACTTGCGTGCCGAAGCCCCCGATTGCGCCTTCTTCGATGGTGATGAGAACCTCGTGCTCTCGGGCGAGCTCTCGCACCAGATCCCCGTCCAGAGGCTTCGCGAACCTGGCATCGGCGACCGTCGTCGACAGGCCGCGACGGGTCAACTCCTCGGCTGCGGACATCGCCTCGTGCAATCTTGCACCATAGGACAGGATGGCGACGGTGTTTCCTTCGCGCAGAACGCGTCCCTTGCCGATCTGCAGGATCTCGCCCCGATCGGGCAATGTGACGCCGAACCCGGTGCCTCGCGGATAGCGAAAAGCACACGGCCGGTCATTGATCGCCACCGCGGTCCGGACCATGTGAACCAGCTCGGCCTCATCGGCCGCCGCCATCAGCACGAAGCCGGGCAGGCAACCCAGGTAAGCGATGTCGTAGGCGCCGGCATGCGTCTGGCCGTCGGCGCCGACCAGCCCCGCGCGATCCAAGGCAAAGCGGACGGGAAGGCTTTGAATCCCGACGTCGTGAACGATCTGGTCATAGGCGCGCTGCAGGAATGTCGAATAGATCGCGGCGAACGGTTTCATTCCGTCGGCGGCAAGCCCGGCCGCGAAGGTCACCGCGTGCTGCTCCGCGAGCCCGACATCGAAGGATCGCTCCGGAAAGACCTCCCGAAAGATATCGATCCCGGTGCCCGAAGGCATTGCCGCGGTAATCGCGCAGATCCGGTCATCCAGCCGCGCCTCTGTCAGCAGGCTCTGGGCGAAGACTTTGGTAAAGGGCGGCGCATTGGAGCTGGGCTTGTCCTGCGTGCCGGTGACGACATCAAAACTGGACACGCCGTGATACTTCTCTGCCGACTGCTCCGCCGGGGGATAGCCCTTTCCCTTCTGAGTAACGACGTGGACCAGGATCGGCCCCGTGGCGACGTCATCGCGCGCGTTCCTTAAGATCGGCAGAAGATGGTCGAGGTTATGACCGTCGATCGGCCCCACGTAGTAGAAACCCAGCTCCTCGAAGAGTGTCCCGCCGGTCACTAGGCCGCGGGCATATTCCTCCGCCCGTTTGACACCACGCTCCACCGCACGCGGGAATTTTTCTGCCGCGTGGCGCGCGATGTCGCGGAGCGAACGATATCGCTTGGACGAAATCAGTCGCGAGAGATAAGCGCTCATCGCGCCCACCGGCGGGGCGATCGACATGTCGTTGTCGTTCAGGACAACGACCAGAGGTGTGTCCATCGAGCCGGCGTTGTTCATCGCCTCGTAGGCCATGCCGCCGGTCAGCGCACCGTCTCCGATCACCGCAATGACGCGGTTTTTGCGGCCCTGCAAGTCGCGGGAAACGGCAAATCCGAGCGCGGCCGAGATCGAGGTCGACGCGTGCGCGGCGCCGAAGGGATCGTATTCGCTCTCCGAACGCTTGGTGAACCCCGAAAGGCCGCCGCCTTGGCGTAATGTGCGGATCCGATCACGTCTTCCGGTCAGGATCTTATGCGGGTAGCATTGATGGCCGACATCCCAGACCAGTATGTCTTCCGGCGTATTGAAGAGGTGATGAAGGGCCACGGTGAGCTCCACCACGCCGAGCCCGGCCCCCAGATGGCCACCGGTGCTCGAGACCGCGTCGATCGTCTCGGCGCGAAGCTCTTCGGCGACCACCTTCAGCTCCGCGACCGACAATTCGCGGAGGTCGGCGGGCACCTTAACTCGGTCCAGATGTGGGGTCTCGACAGGCATTGCGGCTCTCGGTGTCAGCTTCGACGCGTTAGAACATACTTGCCGAAGGCGCGCAGAGCGTCGGCCCGTTCATCGAACCCTTCGAGACGGACGACGGCGCGCTCGACCAGGGCGAGCGCCTCTCGCCTGGCTCCGTCCATACCCAGAGCGGCGAGGAAGGTCGCCTTGCCGGCGGCCGCGTCCTTGCCGACCTTCTTGCCGAGCGCGGTCTCGTCCCCGGTGGCATCCAGAACGTCGTCGATCACCTGGAAGGCAAGGCCGATATCGTGCCCGTATTCGCGAACGGATTCGCGGAACCCCGCGTCGCGGCCGGCGAGGATCGCACCGGCCTCGCAACTGAAAGCGATCAATGCGCCGGTCTTCATGCCTTCCAGCATGGCGATCAACTGGTAATCGACGACGCTGTGCTCGGCAGCCAGATCGATCATCTGGCCGCCGACCATTCCCTTGCCCCCAGCCGCCAGCGCCATCGCTCGCACCAGGTCGCAGCGGATCGAAGGATCCGGGTGGACCCTGGGATCGGCCGCCAGCTCGAACGCCAGGGTCAGGAGGGCATCGCCGGCAAGGATCGCGGTGGCTTCGTCGAAGGCGACGTGACAGGAGGGTTTCCCCCGGCGCATGTCGTCATCGTCCATCGACGGCAGGTCGTCGTGGATGAGCGAATAGCCGTGGATCATCTCCACGGCGGCGCCGACGAGCAGGGCGCCCCGATCGTCTGCCCCTGCGAGCTCCGCCCCGGTGCGGACCAGGAACGCGCGCAGCCGCTTCCCGCCGCCCAGCGTACCGTAGCGCATGGCTTCGAACAGCCTCGCGCCCGCGCCGGCCGGCGGCGGCAATTCGGCGTCGAGGACGGTCTCCATCACCGATGCCGTCTCGGCGATCGCTTCTGCCAAACGAGTCCCGGTCAGGAGTTCAACCAAGTTCCGACGGCTCCACCCCGATCGCCCCCGTCTCGTCAGAGGCGATTCCGCCGACCTTGGCCTTTGCCTCACCCAGCTTCAATTCGCAATGCCGTTTGTCAAGGCAATGCCCGGCCCCCGACCTCCCGGTGATCTCGTCCATACCCAGCCATTCGACCCTTCGACAAGAGCAAGCTTATCACATGGAGAAGCTATCGGTCCATCGAGGAGGATTGCGATAGGCGCCGGAGGTTGCTTCACTGTCCGGGTGGTCGAGGCGAGCGGCCGTTCACGACCAATGCTATTTCTTGGAGAATTCTATAAGAGAGTGTCCGTTCAAGAGTTTAAGTCTGTCCCGGTTCGAACAGATGGACGCCTCCATTTAATGGTGAATTTTCTTCATTGTGATTCTCTGCGGCTGCTTGGCTGGAGGGGGTCTTGATGAGACGGGCTGGTCTGTTTGGCTTGCCGGATCATTTGCGCAAGCTGTCTTCGACCGGCGATCCGGTGACGCTGTTAAAGATTCTGGTTCTGGCCGCGCAGCACGCTGTGAGCGACGAGCAGATGGAGTTTCTGATCCGTGACCGTTTGCGTTGGCCTCGCTTCCTTGGCTTCGATCTCGGCGCGCCGACGCCGGACCGGAACCTTCGATGGCGCGCTTCGCCGCAGCGGTTGTCTGGCGATGGGCGGTCAGATCGTCGATGAGACCTTGGTGTCGGCGCCCAAGCAGCGCAACAGCGATGATGAGAAGCCAGCGATCAAGGCGGGCAAGGGCGCGGCCGAGACCTGCCCGATCCGCCGGTTGTCGGAGGTCTCCAAGTGAATAACGGGATAACGCCGCTGCGAATCAGGAGGTCCCCGGCCAACTCGCGGCCGCGGCGACTTCGCCCCGACACTCGCCGAACCCGAGGCCGACATAGCCCTCGCGCGCGGCCCGCGCCCGGAAATTGACCGCGTCGCCATCCTCGAGCCAGGTCCGCGTTTCACCGTCGATGTCGAACGGCTTTTCCCGAGTTCGCTGATCTCGGCGAGACAGGCGCGCGAGTCCTCGCCCGGCCCCGAGACGGTGCCGCTGCCGAGCAGATCGCCC
The DNA here is from genome assembly GCA_965248835.1 of Alphaproteobacteria bacterium. GTDB lineage: Bacteria > Pseudomonadota > Alphaproteobacteria > MPNO01 > MPNO01 > CAYFYS01. The sequence continues at coordinate 2,114,429 of CBDFLJ010000002.1, read as the reverse complement.
GGCTCCAGAGCGCAGCCGTTACCCGCGTGGTGGCACAGCATCTGTGCCGGCGTCCAGTAGCTCCCGCGGAAAGCGGCGGTGGTCGCCGCGGCCGGCGCCTGACCGTTCACAGCGGCGTCGATTGGGGCGAGCTCTACGATCTGAACGGCGATCCGGACGAGATCGAGAACCTCCGGGACCGATCCGCGCATCGGCAGACCTGCGCCGACCTCGCCGAGCGCCTGCTCCGGCGCATGATGGATTTCCAGGAGAACGCGCCGCTCCAGACCGACCCGTCCTGACCGCCGTCACCGCATTTCATGCAAGCCGGCGGTCCCGGTAGCGGCGGATCAGCGCATTCGTCGAGCTGTCGTGGTCGAGCGCGGGCTCGGCCTTACTCTCCAGCTCCGGGACGATGCGGTCGGCGAGGATCTTGCCGAGCTCGACGCCCCATTGGTCGAAGCTGTTGATGTTCCACAGCGCGCCCTGGACGAACACCTTGTGCTCGTAGAGCGCGATCAGCTTGCCGAAACTCTCCGGGCTCAGCGCATCGAGCAGGATCGTGTTGCTCACCCGGTTGCCCTCGAAGGTGCGGTGGGCGATCAGCGGCTCGGCGACGCCTTCCGCGCGCACCTCCTCGGCGGTCTTGCCGAAGGCAAGAGACTCGGTCTGGGCGAAGAAGTTCGCCATCAGCAGGTCATGGTGACGGCCGACCGGGCTTGGCGTCCGGCAGAAGCCGATGAAGTCGCAAGGAACCAGAGGGCTGCCCTGATGGAGAAGTTGGTGATAGGCGTGCTGTCCGTCGGTGCCGACCTGCCCCCAGACGACCGGCCCGGTCGGGTAGGCGAGGCGACGGCCGTTCAGGTCGACCTGCTTGCCGTTGCTCTCCATCTCGAGCTGCTGAAGGTAGGCGGTCAGATGCTCCAGATAGTGGCTGTAGGGCAGAACGGCGTGGGTCTGCGCACCGAAGAAGGCGACATACCAGAGACCGATGAGGCCCAGCAGCACGGGGATGTTGCGGTCGAACCGGGCGGTGCGGAAATGCTCGTCCATCGCATGCATCCCGGACAGCATCGCGTGGAAGTTATCCGCGCCGACCGCGGTCATCAGCGACAGGCCGATCGCGGAATCGAGCGAGTACCGGCCGCCGATCCAGTCCCAGATTTCGAACATGTTGGCGGTGTCGATGCCGAACTTCGCCACTTCAGCGGCATTGCTCGAGACCGCGACGAAGTGCCTGGCGACCGCCGCTTCCTCGCCGAGCGCATCCAGGCACCACGCCCGGGCGGCATGCGCGTTGGTCAACGTCTCCAGCGTCGTGAAGGTCTTCGAACTCACGATGAACAGGGTCTCGGCCGGGTCGAGCCCCGCGACGGTCTCGCTGAAGGCGGCACCGTCGATGTTGGAGACGAACCCGAGGCGGAGCCCGTGCAGGCCGAAGGGCCGCAGCGCCGCACAGGCCATCATCGGCCCGAGGTTGGAACCGCCGATCCCGATGTTGACCAGGTTGCGGATCGGCCTGCCGGTATGACCTTTCCATTCGCCGCTGCGCAGCCGGGCGGCAAACGCGGCCATCTTGTCGAGGACCGCGTGGACGTCCGGCACGACGTCCTTGCCGTCGGCATGGATCGCGCTGTCCCGGGGTGCCCGCAGCGCGACATGCAGGACGGCGCGGTCTTCGGTGACGTTGATCCGCTCTCCGGCGAACATGGCGTCGATCCGCGCCTTCAGCCCGCAGGACTCCGCGAGCGCGCAAAGCAGAGCGAGCGTCTCCTCGGTCAGCCGGTTCTTGGAGAAATCGAGATAGACGCCGGCGGCCTCCAGCGCCAGCTTCTCGCCCCGCCCGGGGTCTTCGACGAACAGGGTGCGGAGATGGATGTCGCGGGTCCGCTCGAAATGCGCGGCGAGCGCCTTCCATTCGGGCCTTTGCGTCAAAGGCGCCTGCGCTGCCGTGGCAGGCTTTTCGGGCATCGGCTGCTCCCTTGTCCTCGGATCGGGACACCGGGTCTGCATCTCGGCAAGCCGATGCGGTTAAAGGGGGCGGCTTGCCCTGTCAATGGCGGCCGGCCGGGCCGTCGCTTCCAGGGTTTGTTCCCGACCTGGGAACCGTGCGAACACGGAGCCGATGGACCGCTTCGACCGCGCGTTCGGGCGGGTCACCGCCTTCCTCGGCGATCCCGCTTCTGATCACCGTCGATGTCGTGCTGCACGATTTCATGTTGATCAACCTGTCCCGGTTACAGGAGATCATCGCGCACGGCAGATCTATCGGCTGTTCCTCCCCGCGCCGGCCTGCCGACCGTATTCTCAGGTAACGCGCCCGAGGAACCGGTCGTTGAGCTCCTTTTCGTAGTAGAAGATGCTCTTGCCGATCTCTCTCTGGTCCCAGGTCCGGGTCGGGTTGTCGGGGTAGTACATGTACCCGCCGGTGAAGACCTCGTTCCGGTTGCCCGACGGGTCGAAGAAATAGATCGTCTGGCCCCTCGTGATCCCGTGCCGCGTCGGACCGATGTCGAGCGAGACATTGTGCCGCGCGATCAGGTCTGCGGCGTGGCCGACATCATGCCAGGATTCGAGGAAGAACGAGGCGTGGTGGAACCTGCCGGGCTCGGCGTGTTTCACAAACGCGATGTCGTGCGCCTTGGTCGAACAGGACAGCCACACTCCCAGGACCCCGTCCGGCATCACCAGCTGCTCGGCGAGGCTGAACCCGAGCGCCTTGGTGAACAGCTCCGTCACCTTGTCGATGTCCGGCCCGTAGAGCAGGGTGTGGTCAAACCGGACCGCCTTCATGCCGCGCGGCTCCTCCGGCCATAAGTCCGGGTTGGTCGTCGAAGGAGCGTGCGGCGACTGGTCCATGTGGGCGTAGAGCTCGATCCGATGGCCGGAGGCGACGGTGAAGCCCATGCGGCGCCCGACGCCGGGCTGCTCGCCTGCCGCGATCTCGTCGACCTTCAGGCCGAAGGCCTCGACCCGGCCGGCGAGCTCGTCCAGCGTTCCCTCGTCGGCGACCTTGAACCCGGTCGCGTCCATGCCGGCGCTGTCGCTCCGGCGCAGGATAATGCAGTGGCGGTCGAACTCGTCGAACGCGCGCAGATATACCCGACCGTCATCGCCGCGATCGACCTTGGAAAGACCGATCATGCCGACATAGTGCTTGAGCGCCTCGTCCATATCGAGCACCCGGAGCTGCACGAACCCCGGCCGCAGCACCCCCGTCATCGCCATGTCTTTGCTCCCTGCTTGATTCGCGTCGGCTTGCCAACGGTTTGGCCGGACCTGCACGGGAATTCGCCCCGGCCCGAGCCGATCACCGTGAAGCGCATCGGTGCGGCGTCCTCGGACGTCATAGCGGAATGTGCGAGCCGGTGGGAAAGCGCCTCGTCTGCAAGGCGACTTCGCGCGCGGCCAGAAGCGGCCGGCCGCCGTCTTGGACGATGCGGTCCAGATACCGCCCGACGGCATACAGGCTCGACGTGCCGTCGAGGTCGGTATGGTAGATCGCAACCGGACTCTCGACATCGGCAATGCCGTTGTCCGCTTTGCCGGTGATCAGCACCTGGCCGACATGCCGGCTGAGCCGGCCGACCGAGCGCTCGTGCTCATGCACGCTGGCGAGCAGGGTCCGCAGGCTCTCCCGGTCCCGGTTCATCCACTCCATCTTGCGGCCGATCTCCTCGCTCACCGCGGTGATCGAATACCGGAAGTCGGGCGCGCACAGCGCGATCCAATCCTCGAACCGCTCATCGTCGAGCAGCGCGCACGCGTGCGCGATCAGATCGGTTATCGCCTGGCGGTCGGCGGTCATTCCGGCGGTCAGGCCGCCATCGGCCGGCTGGCGTCGCGGCCCATCAGGCGGCCCCATTCTCTGTAATAGGACCTCAGCGCGACATCGTCGTGCGAGAGGTTGTCTTCTTCCCGCGCCCAATAGGTATAGGGCACCTGGCCGCCCTGCATGGCCCGGTGCTGAAGCACCGACGCCCACAGATCCTCCGGCAGGTTGCGCCCGAACGGACCCCAGAAGGCGTTGAAGTCCTGCATCCTTTGCCGGCGCATCTCGGAACTGTCCCCCTTGACCCCGAGCCCGCGGTACTGGATGAGCGTCCGCCCCGGCGCCAGCGGGATCTGGCAATCGATGCGGATCACGGTGCCGCGCGCGTTGATCGCCAGGTCGGGGAAGATGTTGACGATCTGGAATTCGTTGGGCGCGATGCCCGGCAATTTCAGCGCCTCCTGCCGCTCGCTCCAGCCGTCCTGGCGCCCGTAGCGCACCACGTATTTTTCCGGTGCGACGTGGCCGTTGGGATAGATCCGCCATTTGCGCCGGTATCCGCCATTTGCGCCGGTAGTAGCTCTTCTCGGTCACGCTCTGGCGCCGGTTAACCACGTGCATGAACTCGTGATAGAGGTCCATGTTGGTCTCTTGCCAATTCTTCCAATTGGCCTCCAGCATGTGCTCGAAATAGTCGAACACCTCGAGCTCCCCGCTGCCGAGGGTCTCGTTGTGGAGCTCCAGCGCATTGCCCAGGAAATCGTCGAGCGATCCGCTGTCGTCGTCGAGGTTGACGAAGACGAGCCCCAGCCTGGTCTCGGTCTTGACCTGCCTCAGCCCGCAGTCCTCGGCCCTCAGCCCGCCCGCCTCGAACCCCTTGCGGCGCGGGATGGCGGTGCACGCTCCGGTGGTGCCGTCATAGATCCAGCGGTGGAACAGGCATTCCCATTCCTTGGCGTTGCCGCGCGGCCGCTGGAGGATCTGGGCGCCGCGGTGCGAGCACGCGTTGACGAACGTCCGGATGACGCCGTCCTGGCCGCGCGCGATCACAAGCGGCGTGCCGGCGAGGCTGGTGGTGCGGTAATCGTTGGCCTCGGCGATCTCGCTCTCGTGGGCGACGAACTTCCATACCTTGCTCAGAATCTTTTCCTGTTCCTCGCGGAAGATCTCCGGATCGGCGTATATCCGGTTGTCCACGAAGTGCATGTCTGGAAGGCTCGGACGGCGGGTGAATTCCTCTGCCGTGCGCGACATGACCGCGTCCTCTTGCACGAGATCCGGCTCGACCGGACGCTAACATGCCGCCGTCCGACCTGTCGACACGGGCGAGGCGGCGCCGCAGCCGCGGACGCCCCGCTTGATCGGGATCCGCCCGTGTCGGATGATCGCTCCGCCGGAGGAGGGCCTGACCATGGCTTTGGCGCTGATCTGCTGCTCGCACAGCCCGTTGATGCTGGTCCCGCTCGAGGTCGCCGACAGGTCGGCGGAACGGGATTGGCGCGACACGCTCGCCGAACTCGAGATCTGGGTGCGGGACTACGATCCGGAACTGATCGCGGTCTTCTACCCCGATCACTTCAACGGGTTTTTCTACCGGGCGATGCCGTCCTTCTGCATCGCGACCCAGGCGCATGGCGGCATCGACTGGGGCCTCGAACCGGGTCCGCTCGACGTGCCGGCCGACATCGCGCAAGCATGCATCGAAGCGGTCCGCGAAGCCGGGATAGACGTTGCGGTATCGCATCGCATGCTCGTCGATCACGGGATGACCTTGCCGCTAAAGTTCTTCGGCGGCGGGCTCGACGCCCGGCCTTGCCTGCCGGTGATGATCAACTGCAACGCGCCGCCCTACCCGAGCTTCAAGCGGGTGCGCCTGTTCGGACACGCCGTCGGCCGCTATCTCGCGGGCCTGGACAAGCGGGTCCTGATCGTCGGCTCCGGCGGGCTGTCGCACGACCCGCCCAACGCCGGGCCGGCGATGTTCAAGGACGGCCTGCCCGACCGCCTGATCGACGGGGGCGAGCAGACCAAGGCTGACTACGATGCGCGCCAGGCCCGGATCGTCCAGGCGGCCCGGGAGCTTGCGGCGGGCGGGCGGCCCTGCCTGCCGCCCGACGAACGCTGGGATCGGGCTTTCATGCGCTCGATGCTGGAGGACGAGCTGGAAGCGTTCGACGAGACGGATGACGCGGCGCTGTCGGCGGTGGGCGGCGTCGGTGTCCACGAGGTCCGCGCCTGGACGGCCGCGTTCGCGGCGCTGCGCGCCTACGGCCCCTACCGGGGCACGATCGAGTGCTACCACGCAATTCCCGAATGGCTCACCGGGATGGGGATCATGCGGGCGCTGCCGGCCTAGCGGAAACGGTCCGGGGGACGCACGCCGGGCGCCGGCCGTCATGCTATCGCCGCTGCGGGAACCGACCTACCGCCGCCTGTTTGCCGCGCAGGTCGTCGCGCTGGCGGGCACCGGGCTGTCGACGGTCGCGCTTGCGCTGCTTGCCTACGAGCTGGCGGGTGCGGAGGCCGGCGCCGTCCTGGGCACCGCGCTGGCCCTCAAGATGGTGGCCTATGTCTGCCTCGCCCCGGTCATCGGCGGGCTGACCCATCTCCTGCCGCGCCGGCGACTGCTCGTTGCGCTCGATGTCGCGCGCGCTTGCCTGGTGGCGTGCCTGCCGTTGGTCACGGAGATCTGGCAGGTCTATCTGCTGATATTCCTGCTGAATGCCTGCTCGGCGGGCTTCACGCCGACCTTCCAGGCGACGATCCCCGATGTCCTGCCCGATGAGGCCCGCTACACCCGCGCCCTTTCCTTGTCGCGCCTGGCCTACGACCTCGAGAATCTGCTGAGCCCGGCACTGGCCGCGGCGGCGCTGGTCGTGCTGAGCTACGATGCGCTGTTCGGCGTCAACGCCGTGGCCTTCGTCGCTTCCGCGCTTCTGGTCCTGTCGGTGCGGTTGCCCCCGCCCAAACCGCGCGAACGCGAACAGGGCTTGAGGGATGACCTGACCTTCGGCCTCAGGGCCTATCTCAAGACACCGCGACTGCGCGGCTTGCTCGCTCTTTCGCTCGCCGTCGCCAGCGCCGGCGCCATGGTGATCGTCAATACCGTCGTCTATGTACGCGACCGGCTCGGCGGCAGCGAAAGCGAAACCGCGCTGACTCTCGCGGCTTCGGGAGCGGGCTCGATGGTCGTTGCGCTCCTGCTGCCCCGCCTGCTGGATCGCCATTCCGATCGCACTTTCATGCTTGCCGGCGGCGCGATCCTCGCCGGCGGTCTTCTCTTCGGCCTGGCCGATCCCGGATTCGGCGGGCTAATGGCGGTCTGGCTCGTGCTCGGCGCCGGATCCTCGATGGTCCAGACCCCGGCCGGCCGTCTTCTCCGGCGGTCGGCTCGAGAACCCGACCGACCGGCGCTCTACGCCGCGCAGTTCGCGCTGTCGCACGCCTGCTGGTTGATCGCCTACCCGCTCGCCGGCTGGCTCGGATCCGCTTTCGGGTTGACGGTTGCCTTCGCGGTTCTCGCGGCCCTGGCCCTGGCGGCGACGGCGGCGGCCGTTTCGTTTTGGCCCGCCGGCGAGCCGAGTACGTTGGATCACCGGCACGAGGCCATGGACCACGAGCACCTGCACGTCCATGACGAACACCACCGGCACGAGCACGAGGGCTGGGAGGGACCCGAGCCGCACCGTCATCCACACCGGCACGGCCCAATGAGACACAGCCATCCTTACGTGATCGACCTGCATCACCTGGACTGGCCCAGGCGCTGAACCGGCCCGCGCCGCGTCCGGCCGCCTTGATGGACCGAACGCCGTATGCACATTATCGGTATCGTCATGACCGGGGACCGGCGGTGGCTGTGCTGAGCTACGATGCAGCGGCGACGCCGGTGCGGCAGGACCTGACGGCGGCGCACCGACGGGCCTGGCAGCGTCTTGCCGAGCCGGGGACGTGGTGGGACGCCGAGCGGCGGATCGCAATCGCCGCGGAGACGCGGAACGCCGCGCGCTGCGGTTACTGCCGCGAGGCCAAGGCGGCGCTGACACCTTATGCGGTTGCCGGCGGACACAGGGGCCTGGGCGATCTGCCTGAAATCGTGGTGGAGGTCGTCCACCGGACCGCTACCGACCCCGGCAGGCTCACCCGCGCCTGGTACGAGCGCGCGATCGCCGGCGGCCTCAGCGAAGAAGCGTTCGTCGAGACCATCGGCGTGGTGGTGACCACGATCGCCGTGGACATCTTCGCCCGGGCTCTCGGCGTGCCGCTCCATCCGCTGCCGCAGCCCACGGCCGGCGCGCCGTCGCGCGTGCGCCCCGTCGGCGCGAAACCCGGGCCGGCGTGGGTCGCGATGCTGGCGCCCGCAGACATGACCGCGGACGAGGCGTGTCTGGAGAAGGTCTATCCCTCGCCCGATCCGACCTATATTCGGTGCGCCCTGAGCCTGGTGCCGGCCGAGGCCTGCGGCCTGTTCGACATGGTCGATGCGCAATACCTCCCGCCCGCGTTCATGGCCGATCCCGCGTCCCGCCACCGTGCCATCACGCGCGCCCAGATGGAGTTGATCGCCGGACGGGTCTCGGCGATCAACGGGTGCTTCTACTGAACCACCACCCATGTTGAGATGCTCCGTGCGAGCGCAAATGCCACCGGCGAGGACATCGATTTCAAGGCGGTCATGGGCGGTGCCGGCGGCGGCGGGGTGCGGTACGGCGCGCAGTTGATCGACTTCGTCGAGGCGGTGCTCGGCGATGACCAGCCCCGGCTGGGTGCGGCCCGTCGGCGGCTCCGCGATGCGGTGGGCGATGCCGGGCTGGTCGATGCGGCAGCCGTCATCGCCAACTACAGCGCACTCGACCGGGTGGCCGATGCGACCGGCATCCCGCTGGAGGCGGTCAAGGAGGCCAACACCGCGGAAATCCGCGCCGAACTCGGCATCGACGCGCTGGCTTGAGGGCGCTTGCTGCGCCATGGACCGCCGTGCGGGGCGGTCCATGGCGCGCTCCGGTCAGCCTTCGGTGGTCACCGCGATCTTCAGGCCGCGTTTCTCCAGGTCTTCCACCGTATCGAGCGCGTTGAAGCTCGGCACGACGCCCTTGACCATGTGGCGCAGATGCTCGTGCCCGTCGGGGTCCTCGGACATCATATTGCGTTTGAAGCAGAGCTCGGGGAAGTCGTGGATCGCCAGTTGCAGCGCCGGCTCTTCGGAGGTGCAGACGTGGGCGTGGTTCGACCAGGCCGGGGAGACCGTCACATCACCCGCCTTCCAGTACTGCCGGTGCTCCTCGCGGTCGATGCCGTCGTCGTCGATCACGGTATATCCCTCGCCTTCGATCCAGTAATAGATCGCGACATAGTTGTGGCGGTGGAAGTCCAGAGTCTCGCCCGGCAGGAGGGGCTGGAACGTCAAGCTGATGCTCGGCGTGGCCCCGGCGGTCCCCTTGATGTCGTTGTTGACCAGCGTGACGCCGCGCCGCTGGTCGGTGTGGCGCCGGTTCTCGGCGGTGAACATGCCCATGGCCTTGCGGATGTCATCGCCCGACCACTTGGCGGGGCGGGTGTCGGGCTGCAGCAGCCGGCTGACATAGGTATCGACATCCAATAGCTCGCACCACTCGAACCCGTTCTCGTTGGTCCATTCCATGTTCTTCATCCTCCTGTTCGGGGCTGTCGGTCTATGAAGCATGTCGGTGATTCTATCATGGGCGGCGCGGTCGCCGGCCAGGTCTCGCGCCGGGAAGCTCGGCGTTTCCGTCTCTTCCGTGCAACGCATTTGGCGCGCCCACGGGCTCCAGCCTCGACGGTGATAGTCCTAGCTATCGAGCACCGAGTCGTCGAACAGAAGTTCGACCGGCATCGGCTCGTCGATCAACCGCTGGTCGGCGAGATAGCCGATGAACTGCTCGAGATTCGTGCGGTTGGCCGCGAGCCCGGACGGAAACAGGTCCGCGCCCATCGCATCGCGCTGCCATTCGAACTCGTTTCGGGCAAAGACCAGCATCGAGTAGGCGGGGTCCTCGTAGAACGCGGCGGTCTTGCGCTTGGCATCCTCCCAGCAGTCGATCATCGCGCGCGGCAGCCACGGTTCGGCCTCGACAAGCGCGCGGGGAAACGACAGCAGATGCATGATCGGGCAGTAGCCGAATTTCCGGAAATGCTGGATCGACTCGGCGCGGGCGTCGGGAAACAGCCGGCGGACGCGGTCGGGATTGGCCAGCACGGCCGAAGGCGGCAACGGATGGAACATCGCATCGAGCTCGCCGTCCACCAGCATCCGGCCGGCATCCTTGCCGTCGGGGATGTCCTGGATCGACACCCCTTCGGCGGCCCAGGGAAGCTCCTCATGGTATTGGATGTACCAGTCGATCTCCTGCCAGGGCACGCCGTATTCGGCCTTGAGATCACCCTTGGCCAGCACGCACAGCGTTGTCTGGAACGACCACACGCCGACCCGCTTGCCGACCAGGTCGATTGGCGCCTCGATCCCGGCGTCGACGTTGACGAACATGCAGTTCTGGCTGAACAGCCGGCGCGGGAAAACCGGCGTCGCGATGAAATCCTCGCTTCGGCTGCGCGACATGATGAACGAGGCGAGCGACTGCTCACAGATGTCGAACTCGCGGTCGCGGAACATGCGGCCGTGCCGGTCGATGCCGTCGCGCCGGCCGGGATCGAAGCCGACACCGACTTCCAGCGCCCTGAACACGACCCCGTCGGGCGCAGCGACCGTGCCCATGAAAAAGGGCGCGTGCCGGTCGAGCCGTTCGAGCGCAATGGTCAATGTCCGCATATCGGCCTCGCTTGGTTGAAACGGATCCCTGGAGAGCGTTCCGATCGGCGTCGTGTTCGATCGCCCCGCCGAAGCCATCCCATCCGGCGGCGCAGGTCAAGGGCACCGGCTCAATAGAGAAAGGGGATCAGCGACATCGACAGCGCCGGGACGTAGGTGACGACCATCAAGGCGCCGATGGCGAGCAGGATAAACGGCAGCAGCCCGGGATAGATGCTCGACAGCGGCGCCTTGAAGATCGCCTGGCCGACGAAGATGTTCAGGCCGAACGGCGGCGTGAAGGTGCCGATGGTGAGGTTGAAGACGACGATGATACCGAAATGGACCAGGTCGACCTCGATCAGCTTGGCGATCGGCACCAGCAGCGGCGTCAGCACCAGGATCGCCGAGGCGGTGTCGAGGACGGTGCCGATCAGCAGCAGGAAGATGTTGATGATCAGAAGGATGACCCAGGGCGCGACCTCGAGCCCGCCGATGAATTCCGCCGCGAACTGGGCGGCGCCTGCGATCGTCAGCAGCCAGGAGTAGACCCCGGCGACGGCGACGATGATGAAGATCTGCGTCGTCAGGTACATCGAGCTCGCGGCGATGTCGAACATCTGGCGGAAGCCGATCTCGCGGTAGACCGCCATGGTGACGACCAGGGCGTAGACGCAGGCGATACCGGCCGCCTCGGTCGGCGAGAAGGCGCCCGAATAGATCCCGCCGAGGATGATCGCCGGCGCTCCCAGCGCCCAGACGCCGCGCCGCGTGGCCGCGACGAAGGCGGCCCAGACGAAGCCCTGGGTCTCGCGGATGTTCATGCGGCGGGCATGGAGATAGATATAGACGCCGAAGACCGCGGCGATCAGCAGGCCGGGGAATATGCCGGCGGTGAACAGCTCGACGATCGAGCTGTCCGAGGCGATGCCGTAGAGGATCATCGGGATCGACGGCGGAATGATGTTGGAGATGGCGCCCGAGGAGGTGATGAGCCCGGTGGAGAATTTCTCCGTATATCCGCGCTCGCGCAGCGGGCGGTAGGTGAGCGTGCCGACGGCGGCCACCGTCGCGGTCGTCGCCCCCGATATGGCGCCGAAGACGGTCGCGGTCCCCAGCGTCGTCAGCGGCAGCGCGCCGCGGACGCCGCCGATGATCGAGGTCACCCAGCCGACCAGGCGTTCGGAGACGCTGCCGCGCGCCATCAGCTCGCCGGTGAAGATGAAGAACGGCACGGCCAGGAGGGCGAGCTTGTCGATGCTGCCGTACATCGCCTGGTGGACGGCCTCCGCGGGCACATCGGCGAAGAACAGCAACACCACCGCGGAGGTCGACAACAGGACCAGGAAGATTGGAAAGCCCAGGATCAGAGTGATCACCGGCATGAGCACCATCACCCAGGCCATCTTCCAGCCGCTCCCCCGCTATCGCGTTGCCGCGTTCAATCGAACCGGTCCGAGAAATAGGCGCGCACGCGGATCGCTACCGCCAGGATCACCAGAGCGAAGCCGACCAGAAGCCCGGTATGCGGCACGACCATGGGGACGCCGGCCGCGTTGCTGACCAGGCCGCTTTCGCCGAGCGTCGCGATCACCCGGTAGGACTGGGTGACGACGAACACCGCCGAGCCGAGAAAGATAAGCCACGCCATGCCGTTGACGAGCTTGCGCAAGGAATCGGGAAACCGCGCCGACAGCAGGTCCATGCGCAGGTGCGCGCCGTTGAAAGACACGGCGATGATGCCGATGAACACGCTCCAGATGAGGATGAAAACCAGGATCTCCTCGGCCCAGAACAAAGCCGTCGCGAACAGATGGCGGCCGAGGACATTGGCGAAATTGATGGCAACGCCAGCGAGGATCAGGATCCCCAGGACCGCCCGCGGGATCGACGAGAAGACGACCCGCAGGGCCGGTGTCGGGTCCTCTGCCTCGCCCCGGCGTGCATCGGAGGCGCTGTTATCGTTCATCGGCGGTCGATCCACGACGGCTGCGGCCGGGGGGCGCGGGCGTCCCCGGGCCGCGCGCCGTCACGCCTTCGGGCGCGCCGCGCTCAGTACTTCGCGCCCACGGCCAGCAGCTTCTTGTAGAACGCGCTGACCTGCGGATCCGACTTGGTAACTTCCTCGCCCACGGTCCTGATGGTCGCCAGCAGCTTGGCCTGGTCCGGTTTGGAGAACCGCACGATCGTCCCGCCGGAGGCTTTCCACCTCGCCGTGAAGCTGTCTTCCATCTTCGGAGATTCGACGATGATCCTGTCCTGGGCCTTGCGTCCTTCGTCGATGACGACCTTGCGAAGGTCCGACGGCAGCTTGTTCATCCATTTCTTGGAAACCAGACCCATCGACACCAGGAGCGTATCGTCGGTCTGGGTCAGGATGGTGCCCAGTTTCTGGAACTTGAAGTTTACGTAGATCCCGATGCCGCTCATGGTGCCGTCGACGACGCCGCGTTGCAGCGCCGGGACGAGCTCGCCCAGCGGCAGGGGAATGGCCGTCGCACCCAGCCGCCGCATCCGCTCGCGCTCCGCCGGCGTCGCGTTGACCCGCATCTTCTTGCCCTTGAAGTCGTCAAGCCCGCGGATCGGTTTCTTGCCGAAATAGTGCACCGTCGAATGGACGAAGGCGGTGACGCCGATCATGCCCTGGGCCGCGCCGAGGCCGGCGATCTCGCCGGCGACCTCCGGATCGACAAGCACCTTGGCCGCATGCTCGCGGTTCTTGAACAAGGTCGGGATGCTGAAGACACCGAACCGCGGGTCGACGCCGACAAAGAAGTCGGCGGGAAAGATCGCCACCTCCACGGTGCCGATCTGGACGCCCTCGACGTGGCGCGGGATCGAGCCGAGCTGGCCGCCCGGAAACGTCTTGGCTGCGATCCTGCCCTTCGAGGCTCTGTTGACCCCTTCGACATACCAGTTGCCCCAGGCGTTCTGCTGATCGGCCCGCGTCACGAAGCCGATCTTCATGGTGAAATCCGCAGCCGCCAGCGGCGCCGATATGGCGATGATTGCGCCGACGACCGCCGCCGTCCATGCCGAAGCCTTTCTCAAAGCCATGAGATGGCTCCTCCCGATCGATTGAATTCCGCGCCTTAATATTCCCGGCTTACGGTTCGTCTTCGAAGCAAGACACGGTGATTTATCGGAGTCAAGGAAGGCTCTCGGCCTGGATTCCGGCGGCGGAAATGAAAACCGCGCTTGATGCCGCGGCGGCCGGGCTCCACTATCCCACCGGATCGAGTCGCGGGCGACGAGGATGGCCGATTTCGCAGGGCAGGTCTCACTGGTGACCGGCGGCAGCCGCGGGGTCGGTCGTGCGGTCTGTCTCGATCTCGCCCGGCGCGGTTCCGATGTCGCTTTGTTCTACCTGAGCCAAACCGGTCTGGCCGATGCCGCGTGCGAGGGCATCCGGGCGCTGGGCCGCCGTGCGCTGGCGCTCCAGGTCGACGTGGCGAACCCGCGGAGCGTCGAGGAGGCCGTCGCGCGCGTCGTTGCCGAACTCGGACCGATCGACGTCCTGGTGCATTCGGCCGGTGCGCCGACCGCCTGGGCACCGGTGCGCGAGCTCGGCGTCGAGGACTGGTCGCGCTATATCGATGTCGACCTCAAGGGTGCCTTCCACAGCATTCAGGCGGTCCTGCGGCACATGCACGAGCGCGGGAGCGGCGTCATCATCGCGATCTCCTCGATCGCGGCCCAGATGTGCCAGTCGCGCAACGCCCAGGGGGCGGCGGCGAAGGCCGGCATGGAAGCCCTTGTCCGGGTGGTCGCGCGCGAGGAAGGGCGCCACGGCATCCGCGCCAACGTGGTCTCGATCGGGCTGACCGATACCGACCAGACGGCGACCGCCTTCGAGCGCTGGGGTCCGGAGGCGAGCCGGAAGGTGGTGGCGGGCATCCCCCTGGGCCGCATCGCCCGGCCCGAGGAGATCGCCGAGGTGGTTGCCTTCCTCGCGGGCCAGGAGGGCGGCTACATCACCGGCAAGGTGATCCAGGTCGATGGCGGGCAGATCATCGCCGGATAAACGGGTTGTGCGGAGGCTGGCATGCCGAGATTCGAAACGCGCCTGACGCAAGAGATGATCGAGGCCTACACCAGGTCGGGCGATTGGGGCACCAGGACGTTCTTCGATCTCCTTGCCGAGCGGGCTGACGCCCACCCCGACCGGGAGGCGCTGTATGACCGCGGCAGGCGCATCACCTATGGCGAGCTGCGGCAGCGGGTCGATCGCGTGGCCGCCAAGTTGCAGGCGCTCGGCATCGGGCGCGGCGAGGTGGTGACCATCCAGTTGCCCAACTGGATCGCGTTTGCCTGCGCCTTCTTCGCCGTCGAGCGCATCGGTGGGATCGCGAACCAGATCAACCCGGATTTTCGCAGCGCCGAGGTCGACTACATCCTGCGCTTTTCCGAAAGCGCGGCCTATATCTGTCCCGAGACCTTCCGGGATTTCGACTATCTGAAGATGGTCGCGGCGCTGCGCCCCGGCCTCCCCGACCTGCGCCATGTCTGCGTGGTCGAGGGCGCGGGCGGGGAGGGCGTGGTGCCGCTGGCCGGGGTGATCGAGGGATCCGAGCCCGTCGGGCCTCTGCATCCCGTCGAGACCGGCGCCAACGAGATCTTCCGCATGGCCTTCACCTCGGGGACGACCGGCAATCCGAAGGCGGTTCTTCATACGCACAACACCACGCTGCCGACGGCGATCTACCAGAACGAGGATCTGGCGATCACCCAAGACGACGTGATCCTGATCTACCTGCCGCTCGGGCTGAACTGGGGCTATCTCGCCCTCCTGCAGACGCTGCTCGCCGGCGCCCGCGCGGTGCTGCTCGACCGGTTCAGCGCCCGCGGCGCCCTGCGGCTCATCGCCGATGAGCGGGTGACGTTCATCCCGACCGCGCCGGCCTCCATCATTGCCATGCTGAACGAGCCCGACCTGGAGACATTCGATCTGTCCTCGGTCAGGGTCGTGATGAGCGGGGGCGCATCCTGCCCGCTGGAGACCATCCGCGAGTTCCAGGCCAAGATGAAGGGCGAATTCACCGAGCTTTACGGCATGCTGGAGACCGGTTTTCACACCTATACGCGGCTGTCCGACGACCCTGAGCTGGTCAGCGGCACGTGCGGGCGGCCCCAGAAGTCGCTGGGCTTGAGGCTGGTCGACGAGAGCGGCGGCGACATGCCCGAGGGCGGCGAGGGGGAGATCGCAGCGATCGGCCCCTCGGTTCATCTGGGCTATGCCAAGAACCCGACCGCGAACGCCGAGCTCTTCACCAGCGGCGGCTGGTTCCGCACCGGCGACATCGGCGCGTTCGACGAGCGGGGCAACCTGAAGATCGTCGGCCGCAACAAGGAGATGATCAACCGCGGCGGCAAGAAGTTCCATCCGCGCGAGATCGAGGAGATCCTCTACACCCACCCCAAGGTCCTGCATGCCGCGATCGTGGGCATCGCCGATCCAAGGCTGGGCGAGCGCAACTGCCTGTGCGTGATCCCACGGCCCGGCGAGGACGCCGCGCTTGAGGACTTCGTGGCGCTGCTCCAGGATCAGGTCGCAACCTACAAGCTGCCCGAGACGATGGAGATCTTCGACGAGTTCCCGTTCACCCCGACCGGCAAGATCCAGCGGCACGAGCTCGTGCGGATGGTCCGCGAACGCCGCGCGCATTGATCGGCGGACATGGCCTAAACCCCGCCTCCGGGAACGAACGCCGGCGGGCGTTTCTCGCGCAGCGACCGGACGCCTTCCTCCACATCCGGTCCGGTCATGCCGAGGATCTCCAGCGCGAGCGATGTATCGAAGATGGGTCCGGCCATCCGGAGCCAGTTGTTGAGGGCGTATTTGGTCCAGCTTATGGCCGACGGCGCGCCTGCGGCCAGCTTGCCGCACACCTCCAGCGCACTGTCATAGAGCCGGTCGTCGTCGACACACATCGAGACAAGCCCGATGCGCTCGGCTTCCTCGCCGCTGATCTGCTCGCACAGCAGCAGGTAATATTTGGCCTTCGCCATGCCGCACAGCAGCGGCCAGATGATTGCCGCGTGGTCGCCCGCGGCGACGCCCAGCCGCGTGTGGCCGTCGATGATCCGCGCCGTCCTGGCGGCGATGGAGATGTCCGCCAGCAGCGCCGCGGCGAGCCCTGCTCCCACCGCGGGGCCGTTGATCGCGGCGACGATCGGCTTGGAGCAGTTGATCACGTTGTAGACGAGGTCGCGGGTTTCCCGCCAGATTTTCGCCCGTGCATCGAAGCTTTCGGTCATTTCGTGGACCAGCGACAGGTCGCCGCCGGCCGAATAGACGTCGTTTGCACCGCGCAGCAACACGCAAGAGACCTCCGGGTCGGCATCGACGTCGCGCCAGATCGTGCCGAGCTCGCGGTGCATCTGCTCGGTGAGCGCGTTGAGCTTGCCGGGGCGGTCGAAGATCACCTCGAGCACCCGCTTCATGGGCCAGGCGAATTTCAGGCCGGTGTAAGATCCGTATTGCGTCGTCATCGTCTCTCTCCCGATCTCTTCCCGCCCTCAGGACGGCTTGCGTGCGGCCCGCGTATATTGGCGCGGCTCGATCCTCGGCGGTAGGATAGCGTGCAGACGGCACTCGATGACCTCACGCAAGCAAACGATCGGCGACAAGGCCGCGCGCGGCAACTTCTTTGAAGATTTCCGCGCGGGCCAGGAGATCGTTCATGCGGGTCCCCGCACGCTCACCGAGGGCGATGCGGCCCTTAACCTCGCGCTTTCCGGCTCGCGGTTCGTGGTCAATTCCTCCCGGGAGTTCGCCAGGGGGCTGGGCCTGGAGACGACACCGATCGACGATGTCCTGGTGTTCAACGTCATCCTCGGCAAGACGGTTACCGACATCTCGTTCAACGCGGTCTCGAACCTCGGCTACGCCGACGGGCGGCTCGACGGGTTCGTCTATCCCGGCGACACGCTGCGCGCCGCCTCGACGGTAATCGGTCTCCGCGAGGCCTCCAGCGGGCAGGCGGGCGTGGTCTATGTCCGCACCATCGGCGTCAACCAGCGCGAGGAGGTCGTCGCGTCCTATGTGCGCTGGGTCCTGGTGCGCAAGCGTGATCCGGCATCGGCCGCGCCGGAGCCTTGCGTGCCGGAGCTTCCCCCGGCGGTGCCGGCCGAGGCGGTCGTCGTGCCCACGGCGTTGGATCTGACGGCCTATGACACTGTCCGGGCGGGCGGGCCCTATTTCTGGGACGACTACGCGCCGGGTGAGCGGATCGACCACCGCGACGGCCTCACCATCGAGGAGGCCGAGCACATGATGCTGACGCGGCTTTCCCAGAACCCCGCACCGATCCATTTCAATGCGCAGTTGAGCGCGGACAGCCGCTTCGGGCGCCGCGTGGTCATGGGCGGCCACGTCATCGGCCTCGCCCGGAGCCTGACGTTCAACGGCTTCCCGAATGCCTTCAAGGTGGCCGCGATCAATGCCGGGCGCCACACCGCACCGGCCTTTGCAGGCGACACGCTCCATGCCTGGACCGAGGTCCTGCACAAGATGGTGCTGCCCGGCCGGACCGATGTCGGCGCCCTGCGCATCCGCACGCTCGCCCTCAAGAACCGCACCTGCGAGGAGTTCCCCGACCGCGACGGTGCCGGCAAGTACGATCCTGCCGTCGTGCTCGACCTCGACTACACGGTCCTTGTCCCGCGGCGGGCTTAGAGCATGTTCTGAACGAACTGGACGGGTTCGATCCGATTGGAACATGCTTTTGACCTGCGGCTGCCGTCCAAGACGCCAAGGTCTTGGGATTGATGCATCGAGGCCGCAATTGTCGGACGGAGGGATACGATGAGGCTCGAAGGGCTCGTGGCCGTGGTAACCGGCGGCTCCAGCGGCATCGGGCGTGCGATCGCCGGAGCGTTCACGGTCGAAGGCGCCCAGGTGGCGATCTTCGGGCGCGACGCGGCGGCGCTCGAGGCGGCGCGGGCGGAGCTTCCGAAAAGCCTCGCGGTCTCGGGCGATGTCCGCGCGGTGTCCGATCTCGAGCGGCTGTTTCACGATGCCCACGACCATTTCGGGCGGATCGACGTCGTCGTCGCCAACGCCGGCATCTCGCTGGCCCGTCCGTTCGAGGACGTCGACGAGGCGACGTTCGCAGCCATGTCGGAGACCAACTTCAAGGGCACCTTCTTCACCGTGCAGAAGGCGCTGCCGTATCTGAAGGACGGCGGCTCCGTCATCCTTCTGTCCTCGGCTCTCGGGCATCTGGGAGTCGCCGAGCAGGCGGTCTACGCCGCGACCAAGGCCGCGATCCGGTCGCTCGGCCGGACGCTGTGCGCCGCCCTGGTGCCACGCGGGATCCGGGTCAACGTGCTCAGCCCCGGCCCGGTCGAAACGCCGATCTTCGAGAAGATGGGACTGCCGCGGGAGGTCCTGGAGAACCGCGATCAGATCTTGCTCGCCGACGTGCCGATGAAGCGTTTCGGCGATCCGAGCGAGATCGCGCGCGCCGCGGTCTTCCTCGCCTCGTCGGATTCACGCTTCATGGCCGGCTCGGAGCTGATGGTCGACGGCGGTCACGCACAGATCTGATACAGAGAACAAACAGGCACGATGTTCTTTTTCGTTCTCAGATGAAGATGGTTTCCGGGTCGAGGCCGAAGGCGATGCGGCCGTAGGTCGTGCCGGCGATATCCCAGTTGCCGGAAATGTGGCCGTTGACCGCGTACATGTCGCGGAACTTCCGTTGCGAGGCGTTGTCGGCATAAAGCCCGTGCCCGCCGAGGGATTCGAACAGGCGATCGACCGCGCGGCGGCACAGCCTGCCGGCATAGGCCTGATCGCGCCGGTTCCGTGCCCTCTGGTCGATGCTGAAGGCCCTGTCGGCGCGCATCGCCGCCATCGCTTCGCCGCAGCCGCGCATGATCAGCATGCGGGCGCAGTCGATCTCCGCGGCGGACTCCGCGATGCGGAGCTGGATGGACTGCATCTGCGAGATCTTGTCGCCGAGCCGCGAGGTGCGCTCGCCGAGCTCGGCGATCGTCGCCTCGAGCAAGCTCTCGGCGACCCCGAGACCGGTCGACAGGAACAGGAACGGCACGGTCGGAAAGTGGGGCAGCCGATAGAGCGGCGGCACGTCGGCGCGCCCGCCCCCGGCCGCGCCGCCGCCCACCTTCCACAGCGGCAGCGTGCGGTATTCCGGCACGATGGTGCTCTCGATGACGAGGTTCTTGCTGCCGGTCCCGGCCAGCCCCATCGCGTACCAGTTGTCGTCGATCTCGACCTCGCTCCGCGGCACCAGGCAGAGGCTGGGCTGGATCTCGCCGTCCTGCGTCGGCAGCGGGCTTCCGACCAGGAGCCAGTCCGCATAGTCGCAGCCGCTGGAGAAGTCCCAGGTGCCGGACACCCGCCAGCCCTCGCTGGTGCGCTCGGCGGTGCCGGAGGGGATGAACCCGGCCGATACCAGAGCATCGGGCGATTCGGCCCAGACATCGTCGGCCGCCGCATCGTCGAACCGGCCGAGCAGGATCGAATGATCGCAGTAGATCGCACACACCCAGGCAGTGGACGAGCAGCCGCGCGCCAACACCGAGATGATGTCGGCGGCCTTGTCGAGCGGAAGCTCGGTACCGCCGAAGCGCGCCCGCTGGCAGAGCTTGTGCAAGCCGTTGGCCTTGAGATCCGCGATCGTCTCGGGCAGGAGCTGGCGCTGCCGTTCGCACGCCGCGGCCCGCTCGGCCAGAACCGGGACGAGTGACAGCGCACGGTCCCGCAACGCCCCCGCCCGCGCGCTTTCATGCTCCGGTGTCTGATCTGTCATCGCGTAGCCTCCCGGGCCGGGTGCTTGCAAGTCCCTCGCGTTCGTTGACAGCGCTCCGGCAGGTGGAATGAAATGCATCGGGCAATATTTCACAAGCGGAATCGGACGGAAAACGTCGATCATCCGCGGCGCAGGAGGTTTCGATGTCCGACATGGTCACGCCGATTTACGTCCCGCGGGAGATCACCGAAGAGACGTTCGAGACCACGCCGCAGGAGTACAAGGACCTGCTCCGCTGGGTGGTCTCTCGCCAGCTCCTGGAAGAGTTGTCCGCAGCGTGCATCTTCGCCAAGGCGGCTTCCCATTTCTATCGGGAAGGGCCTGACAAGGTGCTCTACTGCGCCCACTTGGCGGAGGAGGAATCCGAGCACTGCCAGGTCATTGCCGGCATCCTTCCCGGTATCGGGCTGGACTACAGCCTGTTCAGGAACCACGACCGGCCGTTCGCGGCGGACTTTTACGGCGCCGCGGACTTCCCGCGCAATTGGGAGGACGTGCTGGTGTTCAACTGGCTTGCCGAGGAGAGCGGCCGGTTGTTCCTGTGGTCGATGCGCGATTCGAGCTATGCGCCCTATGCCGACGCCAACCAGGCCATCATCGCCGAGGAGGAGGAGCATGCCGAGGGGGGGCCGGTCCATCTGATCCGGCACATCGAAGACAACGGAGGCCAGGCGCGGGCAAGGGTCCAGGAAAGCGTCGATGAGTGGTTCGCCAAGTCGATCCGCCTGCTGGGCAATCCGCGCAGCGAAAAGCAGCAGAAATTCCACTATTACGGACTCAAGAAGGAAGACAGCGAGGACCAGCTTCCGATCTGGCTGGGCAACGTGATGCCGGTTATGGACCGGCTGAAGCTGCGAGCACCGACGCCCGCGGAGGTCCGCGCGACGGGTTTGCGCCTGCCCGAGGGCGCCGGTTGGTAGGCCGGCCCGCCTAACCCTCGTCCGGTCGGCGGTCGATCCAGCGCTGGGCCTTGAGCTCGAACCGGGGCAACGAGCCGGGCTCGGCGATGCGCACCGGGATGCGGATCGCCATCGCCCGGCGCAGTTCGGCCTCGAGCGCGCCGCCTGCATCGGCGTAGCTGCCGGTCTCCAGACCCGAGGCCGGCTCGACCTCGACCGTCACCTCGTCGCCGGCCGTGCCGCGTTCGAGCACCAGCATGAAGTCGTCGGCGAGGCTCGGGATCTGGCGGATGATCTCTTCGATCGCCGAAGGGAAGATATTCACGCCGCGCACCTTGACCATGTCGTCGACCCGCCCCTCGATGCCGTTGATCCGCCGATGGGTGCGGCCACAGGAGCACGGTTCCTCTCTATAGCGGACGATATCGCCGGTGCGGTAATGGAAGCTGGTGCCCATCACCCGCTGGTTCAGCGCGGTGAAGACCAACTCGCCCAGCTCACCCGGCCCGACCGGTTTGGTTCCGCCGATCTCGACGAACTCGAAGATCGCCTCGTCCTCGTAGAGGTGCTCGCCCTGTTGGGCATCGCACTCCGAGCCCATGTAGAGCGGCCCGCCCTCGGTGATGCCGGAAAAATCCCGCGCCCCGCCGGGGATGCCCCAGGCCTCCTCGATCTTGCGCCGACGCGACTCGGGGAACGGCTCGCCGCCCATGATCAGCGCGCGGACGCCGGCGTTCTTGATGTCGATCCCGTTCTCCTGCGCGGCGCTTGCCAGCGTCAGCGCGTAGGACGGGGTCAGGCAGATCGCCGCCGGGCGGTAGTCGCCGATCAGATCGAGCCGCATGCGCGTGTCGTAGGGCGGCCCCGCCGACAGGTAGGTCATGCCGGCCTTGCGGCATCCGTAATAGAACCCCCAGCCGGCCGACCACAGCGACAGCGGCAGGATCGACATCACCATTTCGCCGGGGCGGATGCCGGCGCACCACAGGCAGCGGAGTCCCTGGTTGCCGAAATGCTGGTAGCCCTCATGCGTGTTGATGAACCAGCGCTGCCGACCGGTCGTCCCGGTCGTCCGGAAGACGATCGCACCCATGCGGTGGACCTCCTCTTCCGGATAGCACAGGAAGTCGCCGTAGGGCGGGTTGGCGTCCATGTTCTCGGCATAGATCGCCTTGGTGACGTGGGGCAGGGCGGCGAGGTCCTCGAGCGTCCTGACGTCGCCGGGCGCGATGCCGATCTCGCCGAATTTCCGTCGCCAGTAAGGGCAGCGTTCGCCCAGCCAATCGACCAGGGGAGCGAGCCGCTCCTCCTGCCAGGCGCGCAGTTCCTCGCGGCTCGCGGTCTCGATCGGACCCGCCCAGTATTGCGGATGAGAGTCTGCCATGTCCCGCCTCGTCTGGTTGGAAAGCCGACGGCGAGTTCAACCTCGCCTCCGATAAGAAGATCACCGGTGTCCTCGATCCGAGTCAAGATTCGAACGTCTCCGGGCAGGTCGAGCATGCTTCCATTCCCGGTCGCTGCGCCGGCGCCGTGATCGCGGCCCGTGATCGGCCCGGCTATCGTGTGGAGATCGAGAAACTCTCGCGAGCCGTCGAGTCGAAAATTGAACTGCCGTTTCAAACAGCAGAACCGCCTGCTTATATTGACCGCGCATGATGTCATTGGCATCCTGATGAGTACATGCGCTTCGGGAGCAATCCGGCTATGCCCAACATTTCGATGCTCGACATCGACGATCTCAAGAAGACCAGCCTGAAACCGCTGATTAACAAGGCGTTGCGGCACAAGGCGCCGGATCCCGCGTTTCATGCGATGATGGGTCATAACCCGGATCTTTCGCGCGCGATGTACCTGGCCTGGGGGGCGGTTTTCAACACCGGGCAGATCGATCACAAGCTCAAGGAGGTCATTCGCGTGCAACTCTCGCGGATGGCCGATTGCAACTATTGAGGCAATGTCCGGTCTGCTTCGGCGAAGCAGCAGGGCCTCACGGAAGATCTGATCGACGAGGGCATCGACAACCATGCCGGCTCGCAGCGCTTCACGCCGGCCGAGAAGATCGCCCTTCTCTATAGCGAGCTTATGGCCACCGCGCCCGAGAAGATCGATGCGGCGTTCTACGAGGAACTCGCAGAGCACTACACGGTCGCGGAGATCGTCGAGCTCGGGGCCTTCGTCGGTTTCAACATCGGCTTCCACACCTTCTTCGGCACGCTCGATTTCTTCCCGATGTTCACCCCGGACGGCCGACTGGTCGATCAGGCGGAGTCGCGGCGGATCTACGGCGACAGCCCGGTCTCGCACCTGAAGGGGGCGGCCCGGCGCGCCGGCCTCGCGCCGGCTGCGGAGTAGGGCGGTGGGCCGCGCCGTGATCAAGCCGGTGCCCCGCGAGGCGATCGGGGACGAGACGCTCCAGGCCCTGATCGCCCGCTCCGAGGAGGCCGGCGTGCCCGACAGTCGGTTTGTTCGGCTGCTCGCCCATGTGCCGGGCTATGCCGAGACGCTGCACGATGCGCTGGAGCGCTCGCATGCCGGCGGCAACCTCGACCACCGGCTGAAGGAGATTATCCGCATCCAGCTCGCCCGGCTCGCGAACGATCCCTATTTTTCCGCTTTGCGGTCCAAGCGCGCCCAGGAGGCGGGGCTCACCGAGGACATGATCGAAGCCGGCTGCGGCGATTTCGAGACCGATCTGCGGTTCTCGCCGGCGGAGAAATGGGCGCTGCGCTACGCCTGGCTGATGTTCCGCGAGCCCAAGCGGGTCGACAAGGCGTTCTACGAGGAAGGCAAGACCCACTACAGCGAGGCCGGGATCATGGATCTCGGCGCCTTCATCGCCTTCCACTACGGGATGCAGATCTTCTTCGGCACCCTCGCGCTACCGCCCGAACACGGTGGCTGAGGCGCGGGTCGAGGACCCCCGGCTGTTGCGCGGCCGGGCCCGCTTCGTCGACGACATTCATCTGCCGGGCATGCTGCATGCGGCCTTCGTGCGCAGCGCTTACGCCCATGCCGCGGTCGCCGGCATCGAAAAGGACGCCGCGCTTGGCCGCCCCGGCGTTCGCGCGGTGCTGACGATCGATGACCTGCGCCCGCATCTTGCCGCCGAGCGGCTGGTGGTCGGGCTGCCGAGCCCGGCCTACCAGCAGATGCGCGACCGCCCGGTGCTTGCCGCCGGCGAGGTCGTCCATGTCGGCGAGCCGGTGGCGATGGTGATCGCCGACAGCCGCTATCGCGCCGAGGATGCGGTGCCGTTTGTCGAAGTCGATTACCGGCCGCTGCCGGTGGTCGCCGACTGCCGCGATGCGATGGCCGCTGGCGCCCCGACGGTCCATCGCGATGCGCCGCACAACCTGTTGGCCGAGCTCGAGACGGGCTTCGGCGACATCGAAGCCGCATTTGCCGGCGCGCCCCTTGTCGTCGCCGAGTCGTTCTCGATCCATCGCGGCGGCGGGCATTCGATCGAGGGTCGCGGCGCGGTGGCGCAGGTCGACCCGCTCGAGGACCGGCTGAGCCTGTGGAGCTCGACCCAGACCCCGCATGCCGGGCGCAAGGTGCTGGCCGGCATGCTGGGCTGGCCGGAAAGCGCGGTGCGGGTGGCCACACCGGCGGTCGGCGGCGGGTTCGGCCCCAAGCTGGTCACCTACCCCGAGGAGATCGTGGTCGCGCTCGCCGCCCTGATCGTCGGGGCACCGGTCAAGTGGATCGAGGATCGGCGCGAGCATTTCGTCGCCGCCACCCAGGAGCGCGACCAGCATTGGGAGCTCGAGGCGGCCTTCGACTCCGATGGTCGGATCCGCGGCATTCGCGGCACTCTCACCCATGACCACGGCGCCTACACCGCGCGCGGGGTCAACCTGCCTTACGAATCCGCGCTCACGGTGACCTTGCCGTACGACGTGCCGGCCTATGCCGTGCGTGCACGTGCGGTGCTCACCAACAAGGTGCCGGCCACT
Source organism: Alphaproteobacteria bacterium (assembly GCA_965248835.1). Classification (GTDB taxonomy): domain Bacteria; phylum Pseudomonadota; class Alphaproteobacteria; order MPNO01; family MPNO01; genus CAYFYS01. The sequence continues at coordinate 2,089,278 of CBDFLJ010000002.1, read as the reverse complement.
CCGGTCCGTGGTGCGGGCCATCCTCAAGCGGTGTTCGTGATGGAGCGCCTGCTCGACCGGTCGGCCCGGATGCTCGGGCTCGGCCGCGACGAGATCCGCCGGCGCAACCTGATCGGGCCCGAACGGATGCCGTGCACGCGCCCGCTCAAGAACCGCGCCGGCAAGCCGGTCGTGCTCGACAGCGGCGACTACCCGGCCTGTCAGGCCGCGGCGCTCGCGGCGGCGGATTGGGACGGCTTCCCGAGCCGCCGCGCTGCCGCAACCGGCGGGCTGCGCGGCATCGGGGTGGCCAACTTCGTCAAGGGCACCGGGCGCGGTCCCTTCGAATCGGCAAGCGTCAGGATAGACGCCTCGGGCCGTATCGAGGTCGCGACCGGGGCCGCGGCGATGGGGCAGGGGATCGAGACCCTGCTTGCCAGCCTGGTCGCGGCCGAACTCGGCGCCAGACCGTCTGACATCGCGGTCACCAGCGGCGATACGGCAGCGATCGCGCTCGGCATCGGCGGGTTCAACAGCCGCCAGGCGGTGACTGCCGGCAGCTCGGCGTTCCAGGCGGCCCGCCGCGTGCGCGACAAGGCGCTGGCGATCGCGGCGCACGTCCTGGAAGCCGCGCCGGAGGATCTGGAGATCGCAGATGGACACGTGCGGGTGCGCGGCGCCCCGGACATCTCTGTCGCCCTCGGCCATCTTGCGGAGATGGTCGCCGGCACGCCCGGCTTCTCGCTGCCCGCCGGGATCGCGCCGGAGCTCGCCGCCACCGAGGCCCTGGTGCTCGACGACATGCCGTTCGCCAACGGGACCGCGGTGGCCGAGCTCGAGGTCGACCCCGAAACCGGCGGCGTGAGGCTGCTCAACCTCGTGCTGGCGCATGATTGCGGGCGCATCGTCAACCCGGCTATCGTCGAGGGCCAGATCGTCGGCGGCGCGGCGCACGCGGTGGGCAACGCGCTGTTCGAATGGATGGGCTTCGACGACGAGGCCCAGCCTTTGACCACGAGCCTGGCCGAGTATCTGCTGGTCTCCGCTCCGGAAATGCCGCGCATCGCCACCGTCCACCAGGAATCGCCGAGCCCGCTCAACCCCATCGGGGTCAAGGGTGTCGGCGAATGCGGCGTCGTGCCGACGGCAGCGGCCATCGTCTCGGCTATCGAGGACGCGCTCTCGGCCCGCGGCGTCCGCTTATCTTCCGCCCCGGTTTCGCCGGCCGACATCGTGGCTATGCTGTCCGGATGAGCATTCGCTTTGCCGAGATCGGGGACCGGCTGCGCGCCTTCCGGCTGGGCTCGGGGCTGAGCGCGGACGAGGTGGCGGCAAGGATCGGTATTTCGCGGACCGCGCTCTACCGCTTCGAGAAGGGCGAGGTCGCAAAGATCGAGGCGCTGGAGCGGCTGGCCGAACTGCTCGCGGTCTCGGTGCCGACGCTCCTGGGCGTCGGCGTCGAATATATCGGCTCGGCCGTCAGCTATTTCGAGCGGCTGCGCCAGATCGAGGAGACGTCCGAGCATATCGTGGTGCTGGCCGGGCCGATTTCGTTCCTGCTGGCATCGGATGCCTTCCTGGACACCCTGGAGGCGGTGCTTTCGGAAAGCATCCCCGATGGGGCGGAGGACCGGGCCGGCGCGCTGGCCCTGGTGGGCGAGCTGATGGAGATCCTGCACGGACGCAAGCAAGCCTACCGCACGCGCCGGCCCGGCGTGCTCAACCTGATCTCCGAGGCCGAGATGGGCCGCTTCCTGCGCAACGGCCTGGTCGGTCGGCTCGACCTGCCGGGCGCGGTGGTGCGTGAACGGCTGGCGATCGCCCGGGCGGAGGCGCTACATTTCGTCTCGCTGATGGACACGCAGCCGATCGGCATCCAGATCGGCCTGGTGCCGAGCACCCTGCCGCCGACCAGCTTCCAGATCTTCCGGCAGCCCGACCGGCGGGTGCTCGCGCTCAGCCCCTTCCGGCTGGGCGAGCAGCCCAACATCCACGCCGGCGTTGCGATGATCACCTCGGCGCCCGAGGCGCTGGCGCTGCACGATAAGACCGTCGAGGATCTCTGGCGCCGGGCCCGCAAGGGCGTGGCCGCGGCCGATGCGATGCGCGCCCTGATCGCGCGCCATGGAGAGAGCGCATGAACAGGGCCGGCTATACCCGCCCGCAGACCCTCACGGTGCTTGCAGGGGCCGGCGCGATGCTGACGCTCAGCATGGGGATGCGCCAAAGCTTCGGTCTGTTCGTCACCCCGGTCACCCAGGACATCGGCATCACCGTCGCGGACTTCACGCTCGCGCTTGCGGTCCAGAACCTGGTCTGGGGGATCAGCCAGCCGTTCATCGGCGGCATCGCCGACCGTTTCGGCTGCCGGGTGGTGACGTTGCTCGGTACGCTGCTCTACGCGGCGGGGCTGGCGGCGACGATTTACGCGACCGAGCCGATCGAACTGGTGATCGGGCTCGGCGTGATGGTCGGTATGGCGCTGTCGTGCACCGCGCTCAACATCGGGCTCGCCGCGACGGCGCGGGCGGTCTCCCCGCTCAAGCAGTCGACGATCCTGGGCGCGGTCGCCGCCGTGGGCTCGATCGGGACGTTCATCTGCGCACCCCTGGCCCACGGGCTGATCGACGGTGCGGGCTGGCAGGTCGCGATGGTCGGATTCATCGGGCTGTGCACGGTGATGCTGCCGGCGGCGTTCTTCGCCGGCGCGGGTGACAGTGTGAACAGGGAAGCCCTCGACATGGGGGCGGCCGGCGGGACGCCGATGTCGTTCAAGGCGGTGCTCGCCGAAGCCGCTGGCCACCGGGGCTATATCGTCATGGCGGTGGCGTTCTTCGTCTGCGGGCTGCAGCTTGTCTTTATCGCCATCCATCTGCCCGCCTATCTCGCGCTCTGCGGCCAGCCGCCGGCGCTCGGCGCCACGGCGCTGGCGGTGATCGGCGGGTTCAACGCCCTCGGCTGCTACATCCTGGGCTGGCTCGGCGACAGGTTCCCCAAGCACATCCTGCTCGGGTCCGTCTACATCCTGCGGTCTCTGACGATCGTGGTGTATTTCATGATCCCGCCCTCGACCGCGACCACTTTGATCTTCGCTGCGGTCATGGGCATCCTGTGGCTCGGCGTCGCTCCTCTGGTCAACGGGCTGGTCGTGCGCATCTTCGGGCTCGGTTATGTCGCAACGCTCGCCGGGATCGCGTTTCTCAGTCACCAGCTCGGATCGTTCCTCGGCGCCTGGGGCGCCGGCCTGATCGTCGATGCGACCGGTTCCTACGACCTCGCCTGGCAGATCGGTGTCGCCATCGGCATCACCGCCGGCATCGCCCAGATCTTCATGGACGACCGCCCGACCGCCCGCGTCGCCGCATTCGGGACGTAGCCGCCGTTGAGCACGGTGACGAACGTGGTGGCCGGCTGGAACTTGGGACACCCATGACCGCCGGCGAACAGCGGCTGCCGTCCACGACCCCGCGCAACTGGCCGGTTTCCCGGAGATTGCCGCTTCAGACCAGCGTGAGCGCGATCTCGGGGAAAAGGGTGACCAGGATCAGCACGACCAGCATGGTGAGCGCGAACGGGGCGGCGCCCCAGAAGATGTCCTCGATCTTGATCCGGTCGTCCTGCAGGTTGTTGTGGATCACGAAGCACGCAAGCCCGAGCGGCGGGGTGAGCAGCCCGATCTCGACAGCGATGATGGTCACGATTCCGAACCAGACGAGGTCTATGTTGAATGAGGCCAGCGCGGGGACCGCGAGCGGTACTGTGATCAGCATGATCGAGCCGGCGTCGAGGATGGTGCCCAGCAGGATGATCGCGACGATATAGATCGCGATCAGGCTGGCGTAGCCGAGCCCCGATGCGACGATGTAGTGCTCCATCACGTTCGGGAGCCCGGACATCGCGATCATCCGGGAATAGAGCTGGGCTGCGACCAGCAGGAAGCAGATCGCCGCCGTCACGTGCCCGGTCTCCGAGAGCGCCTGCCATAACGTGCGCCAGCTCAGCTTGCGCTTGATGACGGTCAGGATCAGGGCGCCCAGCGCGCCGACGCCGCCCGCTTCGGTCGCGGTGAACACGCCGCCATAGATGCCGCCGAGCACGATCACGATCAGGATGATGATGGGTAAGACCTTGATCCACAGCGCGCCGGTTGACAGGCCGGATCGGGGCTTGCGCTCCAACGCTTCGCGCGATGCGACGCGGTCGGGAAAACGGTGCGCGAGGAACCAGATCAGCACGCAATAAGCGACCGATAAAAGGATGCCGGGGACGATGCCGGCGATGAACAGATCCCCGATCGAGGTCTCCGCGAGGATGCCGAACAGGATGAGCAGCAGGCTCGGCGGGATCAGCATGCCGAGGACCGAGGAGCCGGCGACCACGCCGACCGCGAAGCGGGGCCGATAGCCGAGCCGCAGCATCTCCGGCACCGCGACCTTGGTGAACACCGAGGCCGAGGCGATCGAGGTCCCGGTGACCGCGGCGAAAACCGCGTTCGCGCCAACCGTCGCGGTCCCGAGCCCCGCCCTGACCCGACGGAACAGGTGGTTGGCGACGTCGTAGGTATCCTTGCCGATGTCCGATACGCTCACCAGTAGCCCCATGAGCACGAACAGCGGGATGACGCCGAATTCGTAGCGCTGCAGCCCTTCCGCGGCGGCCAACGCCAGCAGCTTGCCGGCGATCGTGAAGTTGTCGCGCATGATCCACACGCACACGAAGGACAACAGCGACAGCGCGACCCCGACATGCACGCCGACATAGACCAGGAACAGGACGAACAGCACCGAGATCAGCGCGACCTGCACCGACGTCAAATCCAACGCCAGGCCTATCGCCAGAAAGACCGCGCCCACCGCCGCCGACGCAGCGATCCCGACCAGCGGGCCGCGCAGGTCTTTGTTGCCCGCCCGGCGCTGTTCGGCGAGGAACCGGAGATCGGCCCAAAATGCCCGCAAGAACTGAACCGCGCAGAACCCGGCGCCCATGACGACCAGGAGCTTGAACGGCCACACCTGGATCGTGACGTCGCCTTCGAGGCCGGCATAGGTGTCGCGCTTCCAGGTCTTTTCCAGGACCGGCAGCACATAGTTGAAGATCCCGGCCATCAGCACCGCGCCGGCGAGGTGGTAGATGGCCTGCAACGTATGCCCTGCCATCGGCCGGGCAGCGAGCAAGCGTCCGATCAGGATGTCCGAGCGTGTCATCCGGCCGCCGCGCAACGCGGCCGCAAGCTGGACGAACACGATGGCGACGATTGACAGCTCGATGACCAGAGGCACGCCGCTTACCGGCGCGTTGAACAGATAGCGGCTGAACACGTCGGTGTTGATCGCCACCATGATCACGAAGATCCACAGCGTGCCGACCGCGTTCAGGCCGGAGATCGCCGCATCGACGATCGCGGTCGGGTCAAGCCGGCGCCGCCCGGCCGTTCGAGCCGGCGGGTGACCGCTCGCAGGCGTGTCCGCCATGTCCAAAGGTCTCCTTCGAGGCGCCCTCTTACCCGGCTACGGGTGGAGGCGTGCCCCGGAATCCGCCTCCACCCGCGCCGCGAGCAGCGACGAACGGTGCGGTCCGGCCCGCCGCTATTCCTTGTCCCAGTCGCGGACGATCTCCGCCTTGACCGCGCGCAGGCCCCCCATGTAGGCCGCGAGCACGCGGCGTGCCGGCAGGCCCTTCTTCTCCAGCCTGTCCGCCCATTGCTTGGCGACGTTGGGCAGCGCGTGGGCCCACCGGCGGCGCTCTTCCATCGGGAACTCGGAGACCTTGGCGCCGGCCTTGACCATGATGGATTCGAACTTCTTCGATTTGCCCAGGCTGACCGACGCGTGGCGGTCCTGCCAGCTGACCGCGACTTCGCGGAAGATGGTCTGCACCCAGCCCGGAAGCTTCTTCCAGCTATCGGTGTTGACGCTGAGGCCGGTCGCGGCGATGGCGCCGATGTTGACCTTGGTCAGATAGGGCGCCGATTGGTAGACCTTGTAGGCGAAACCGAGACCCCAGGAGATCGGGTATCCGTCATAAAGGCCGTTCTTTATGTGGAGATAGGCCTGGTTCATGCTGGAGCTGACGACCACCGCCCCGGTGTTGAGCAGATAGTTGCCCATTGTTCCGCTCGCGCCGAGCTTGTGGCCCTTGAGGTCCTCGTAACGTCTGACCGGAAATTTGGTCATCATGTGGATCGTGTCGTTGACGCCGGTCCCCAGATAGACCTGGTTGAGATTGGTCCAGGTGTCGTCCATCTCCGGCACGGTCTTGCGCACATCGCGCATGATCCGGGTGAGCGCGTGGATATCGGCGGTGCCGAACGGGACGTAGGTCGAGATGTTCTCCAGCGGCAGCTTGGATTCCTCGAAGACGTGGATCTGGACGCCGACGTCGGCAATGCCTTCCTCGACCGCCTCCAGCACCTCGTGAAAGCCCGCCAGCGTGAAGGAATAGGCCTGGGTCCACTCGATCTTGAAATCCTTGCCCGATGCCGCGAGCCGCTTGTCGACCTCGGGGACGAAATAGGTCTTGGTGACCTGGACCGGGGTGACGATCGGCGGCGGGGCGCCGACCACGGTCAGCTTTATCGTCTTGGCCTGTCCAACGGTGGCCATCGCCGCAAGCGCAACGGTGCCGAGGACGCAAAACCCGGTTATTCGTGAAACAGAGTCCATCGAGAGCCTCCTGTCGCTGTTTGGCAATCCGGTCCCCGACGGCGTGACGGTCCCGGGACCGGCGTCGAGCCGCGGATCGTCGCTTGAGGTTTCACCCTGTGCCGGCCTGCGGCCGGTCTTCACGCGCCCGAGCCGGGCGGTCCCTGGAACTCCCAGGTATGGCCCTGGGGATCGGTGACGAAGAGCTGGGGATCGCCGATCAGGCCCGAGATCTCCTGGAACGGCACGTCGAGCGCCCGCATCCGGTCGCGGAAGGCCTCGACATCGGCGATGCGCCAGGCGGTGTGCCGGCCCGCCGGCTCGACCTTTGCATCCTCCGACGGCTTGAGCGCGCCGTCATTGGCGATGAGGTGGAACTGGACGGTGTCGTTCTCATCGCCGAGCCACGCGCCGGGACCCAAGTCGTCCAGCGCCTTTGGCCGCGGCAGCAGCTTCAGTCCCAGCACCTCGGTGTAGAAGGTGATACAGGCATCGAGGTTTCTGGTGGCGACGGGGATGCCTTCGTGAACGGATCCGGTGAACGTAAGCGCCGGGATGCGCGTTCGGGTGGTTGCCATGGCTTCGACTCCCCCTTCGGTCGGCTCTCGACCGGTGACGTTTCACTGTTCAAACGGATACAGTATGGGCCCGATCGCGCCGCAGCACCACGCCGTCGCGGCAGGTCTCACGGTCCGGCCGGCGTCACCGGATCGGCGCCGGGCCGGAATGCGGCGACATCGACATCGTGCAGCATACCGGGGGCGCCGTAGTCGCGGATGATGCGCCGTTCGTCGCGGACGGGCGCCTGCGCCCTTCCTTCGAGCGAGGCGCCGAGATAGCGCGAATGCGCAACCAGGCGGCTGCCGAAATCGAGTTGGGCCTCCTCGTATCGCGCCAGTGCGGCGGCAACGTCGCCTGGCGCCCCGGCAAGCGAATCCGCAAGGCATTGCGCATCCAGGGCCGCCTTCGAGACGCCTCCGGCGGTATGCGGCCGGGCAACGAACGCCGCATCGCCGATGATCGCCACCCGGCCGAACGATAGCCGCGTCGATTCCATGTCGGTGATCGCCTGCAACAGGGGCTGCGCCACCCGCTCGACGATGTCGGCGACTGTCGGCGGCAGGACCGCGCCCGCGCGCGCCTTCATCTCGTGTACGAACGCATCGCGGATCAACGGCGGCGGGATCGATATGCCGTGGTTCTTGCCAGTCCGATCGGTGAACATATCGGCCAGGGCATTTTCGGCAACCGGCCGGTACCAGATGAAATAAATCCGCCGATGCCCGGGGCGCATGTCCTCGCCGGCACCGGGCACCGCCATGGCCAGCAGCATCTCGCCCTCGGGGAAGCAGAGCACGATGTGGTCGGCGATGATCTCGCGCGTGGCGTCGGGGACATCACGCTCCTCGACGATGCCGCGCCAGGCGACGTAGCCGGCATAGCGCGGCGCGACATCGGGCATGAATTGGGCGCGCACGGTCGAGAACACCCCATCGGCGGCGACCAGCAGGTCGCCCGCGATGCGGGTTCCGTCGGCGAACAGCGCGGTGACCGATCCCGGTTTCTGCTCGACACGCTCGAGGTTCATGCCCTGGCGGTAGCAGTGTGCCGGCAAGATGTCGCGCAGCGGCTGGTAGACCCGTGTCCAGGTGCTGCCCACGGTTGGTCTGCGGTGCTCGAAGACGATGCCGCCGGCGCCGTCTAGCCAGACATAGGCGTTGTGCGCCACCCCGGCCGAAGGCTCGAAAGGCGCACCGATGCGCTTCATGACGGCAAGAAGCTCCGCCGAGATCCCGAGCCCCGCGCCCCGCCCGGCGAGATCGCCCACCGTGCGCTCGAACACCGTCACGTCCCAGCCGACCGCGCGCAGCAGGCTGCCTGCTATCAGGCCCCCGACCGAGCCGCCGATGATCAACCCGTGCGGTCTCGCCGCCATCGCCTCAAACGATCCCTTCGCCGGTCATCGAGAAACGCCGCCGGCCGGCTACCGCGATAGGGGGGTGGTGCCCAGGGGTGGAATCGAACCGCCGACACCATGATTTTCAGGCACGAACTTCTCAAGCGTGGCTATGGCGCTTAGACAGGAACGAATTGGTTTTGCACGACCAGAAATCAAGGAGTTACGACCTGCCGGTTGAACTCTGGAACTCGGTCGGGCTCGGCCCGAAGTTCGAGCACCCGTCGCACGCCGGATTCGGGCTCGATGCGACTGCCAAGGCCAACGGGCTCACCGGCAAGACGGGGCACGGCGCACTCGCCCCGGTCCAGTGGCAGAGCGGCCAGCGCGGACAGGTCGTCGATTGCTGTCTCGAAGATACCGGGCAGACCAAGGGGCTCGTTGATGAGGTCTTGCGCTCCGGCGCGCTGGTCGACCCATCACCTCAACGCTCCGCCTGCTAGACGACGTTGGAAACCGTTTGACGAAAAAAACCGCCCCCATGGCAGACGGGGGCGATTCCTGTCGAAGGCAGGCCGCAATCGGCCTGCTTGAGTCGGCCTACTTGAGTTCGAGGGCCTTGGTGAGCAATTTGGCGCACGCATCCGCCACATTGTCGTTTGGCTTTGCTCCTCCCGGGAACGTTACCCACCCGGCTTTCATTAGATAGCCGTCCCGCCGCCAGGAATCGACCGCTGCTAGTTTCGTGATCAAGTCGCCATCGGCACTAGCTGCCCGCTCAAACTTGTCAGCGCAGATGGGTGCCAAAGCCTCGACCGTAGCCGTCCGGCTCGCTGTTTCCACCATTTGGTCAACTGTGCTACCGATAAGCCATCCGCCCCAAGTGAAGCCGATGATCAGGGTGCCAACTACACCCACCACTAAGCCCTGGAATAGCCTTGTCGGAGAATTTCCATCAACATAAGGAGACAAGAAAGAAGGCGTTTTCATTGGGCGTCCTTTCGCCGGTCGAGGGTGGAATGTTCCATCCTACCGTGTCCACCTTAGTACACTTACCCCATCCTTGTCGACGTCAGAGTTATGTCCATAGTTTTCTGCAAGTGTGTGGTCATGACAGCCGGTGTTTGGCGGGCCGGTTGGGCGGGCGGCGGTGTCCTGGCCACCCGATGCGGCGCCCCACCGATCTGCGTGTTGTAGAGGCAAAGCGACGTTTTGGCGATGCAATGGCGACACGCCGTCGATGGGCGGGTCTCGGCCAAGCAAAACAAGACCGGAGAGCGTCTGGCGGTCCCGATCCACGAGCGCCTAGCGTCCGTTCTGGAGGACGCCCCGCGCGATCATCTGTTCATCGTCCACCGCCGCGACGGCCGGCCCTACACGCGCCAGGCGGACCAAGCGAGGCTCGCGGAATCGGCGATCGTGAAGCTCGAATCGAGAACGAAAGTGTCTAAGTCAGGTTTTTTCCTTGATCGGTTTTTGTCATAGTCCCTTGAAATATTTTGGGAAAAAATGGTGCCCAGGGGTGGAATCGAACCACCGACACCATGATTTTCAGTCATGTGCTCTACCGACTGAGCTACCTGGGCGCGAGCCGTTGCTTATAGAGGAGACCGGCCGGCACTGTCCAGACAGGCCGTCATACGGCCCGGCCGGCGATCGTTCAGTCTTCCTTCGCGAAGCCGTCGACGTCGTCGGGCGGTTCGACCGTCGGGACCGCATAGGAGCCGGAGAACCAGCGGCCGAGGTCGATCTCCCGGCATCGGCGCGAACAGAACGGCCGGTGCAGAGCCTTGCGCGGCTGCCCGCAGATCGGACAGCGCGGCGTGTTCGTCGCGTCCGGCATCATCCCGGCCCCGTCATCGCCGCAAAGCGACATCCTCGACGGCGATGTCGAAGCCGCCGCGTGCGTAGACGGGATCGCGGTCGAACCGGATGCGCCGGCCGAGGCTCGCTTCGAGCGTCTCCAGCGTGCCGGCCCCGGCGGCCTCCAGGCAATCGATGGTATCGCCCGAGGCCGTCACCACAAGGGCGCCCGCCCGGGCCGAGCGCGCCTCCCGTTTCATCGCACGCATGATCTGGTAGGCAACCGTATCCGGGGAGTCGACGCGGCCCCGGCCGTCGCAGCCCGGGCAGACCTCGGTCATGGTCTGTGCCAGGGATTCGCGTCGGCGCTGTCTGGTAAGCTCGACCAGTCCGGCCCCGGTCCGGCCCATGATCCGCACGTTGTTGCGATCGCCCGCGAACGCGGCGGCCAGCGCATCGAGCACCGCTTGCCAGTGCGCCTCCTCGGCCATGTGGATGAAATCGATCACGATCATGCCGCCGATATTGCGCAGCCGAAGCTGGCGCGCGATCTCGCCGGCGGCCTCGAGATTGGTGGTGCAGGCGGTATCTTCGAGCCGGTGGACGCCGGTGAACCGGCCCGAGTTGACGTCGACGGCGGTCAGCGCCTCGGTCGTCTCGATGACGATTTCGCCGCCCGAGGGCAGATCGATCCGGGCGCCCAACGCCCGCTCGATCTCGGCCTCGACGTCATCGTCTTCGAAGATCGGCTGGGGGCCGGAATGCAACACCAGCCGTTCGGCCATTGCGGGCATGAAGGTCTTGCAGAAGTCGCGCGCGGCGGCGAAGCCGCCCGGCGAATCGATGCGTATCTCCCCGGTCGTCTCGCCGACCCGATCGCGAAACAGCCGCAACAGCGGGCTCAGGTCCTCGTGGACAAGCGCCGGCGCGCTGGCGCGGGCCTGATGCAATTCGATCTCGTGCCATAGCTGCCGCAGGTATTCCGCGTCGCGGGCCAGTTCGCCCTCGCCGAGGCCGGCCGCGGCGGTGCGGACGATAAAGCCCTCGCCCGGCCGGGCGACGTCGGCGACCAGGCAGCGCAGACGTTCGCGCTCGTCCTCGTCCTCGATCTGGCGCGAGATCGCAATCCGGCCATGCAGCGGGGTGTGGACGAGGTGGCGCCCGGCAAGGGTGATGCGCCGGGTGAGCTGAACGCCCTTGCGGCCGGCCGCATCCTTGGAAACCTGGACCCTTACGGCCTGGCCCTCGCGCACATAGTCGGCGATCCGCCCGGTGTCCTGCCTGTCGACATCGGCGGGGCGCGCGCCGTCGATACCCAGGAAGCCGGCGCGGTCCAGCCCGATATCGACGAAGGCCGCATCCATCCCCGGCAGGATGCGTTCGACCCGGCCGAGATAGATGTTGCCGATCACCGATCGACGGGCCTCGCGCTCGATGAACAGCTCGGCCGGCCGGCCGGCCTCGACCAGCGCGGCCCGGATCTCGCCCGGCGTGACGTTGATCAGCAAAGACTCACCCAACGGAGCGTTCCCCCGACCGGTCGAAACCGAGCCCCTCAAGCAGGCTCACCGTCTCGAACAAGGGTAGCCCCACCACATTGGAATAGGAACCGCCGATGCTGCGCACCAGCGCGGCGGCCCGGCCCTGGATCGCGTAGCCGCCCGCCTTGCCCTGCCATTCGCCGCACGCGAGATAGGCGTCCGTCTCGCTCGCCGACAGCCGCTTGAACGTGACCACCGTCTGTCCGAGCCGTGTCCGGTGGCGGCCGCCGGGATCGATCACGCAGACCCCGCCATAGACCCGGTGCCGCCGGCCGGACAGAAGCGCAAGGCATCTGCGCGCGGTCTCGGGGTCCGTGGCCTTGGGCAGGATGCGGCGACCGCAGGCGACGACGGTATCGGCGGCGAGGATCCAGTCTCCGGCATGGTCGGGCGCGACGTGGCGGGCCTTGTCCAGCGCGAGCCGCAGCGCCAGCGCCCGGGGCTGCTCGCGCTCGCCCGGAGCCTCGTCGATATCGGCAGGCGCGATGTCATCGGGGGTGATCCCGATCTGCCTAAGCAGCTCCAGGCGCCGCGGCGAAGCCGAGGCAAGCACGAACCGGGCCGCTGCCTTGACCGGCATTTGTCCTCCAAACTCTTCTTTGGCTGCGGCGTGTCATGCGGCGGGGCCCAGGATCCGTCAAGCGCTTTGGCCCGGATATTTCAGGAAGGGTTGATGGCAGGCAAGTCTTGTTTGTTTGAGCGTCGATCGAGGGATTTGGTTGCGTAGCGGCGAGGTTGCGGCGGGTTTGGGCTGATTTCAGGCGAACGGTTCCGTCGCCGGTTCCGGCCGGTCCGGTGTGGCGAGACCGGCCAGCCGGTCGGCGATCGGCGGCGGCAGCCAGTCGGCGGCAATGCCGAGGTCGGACAGCACCACCTGGGCGGCGTTGTAGCCCGGCAGCCCGGTAATGTTGCCGCCCGGGTGGGAGGACGAACCGCACAGATAGAGCCCCGCCACGTGGCCGCGATATGAACCGGCCCCAGGAAACGGCCGGTCGTGGCCGATCTGACCGTCGGTGAACGCGCCGATCAGGAGATCGCCACGGCGCATGTTGGGGAACCGCCGCTCGATGTCGAGCGGGCTTTGCGGGCTCCAGTCGATCACCGCCTCGGCCAGGTTGGGCGCATAGGACCGCCAGTGATCGAGCATGCGCTGGCCATGGGTCTGCTTGTGCGCGTCCCAATGCGCCGGATCGCCGCCGAGCGCGTAGGGCACCTTCTCCCACATGAAGGCCGTGTGTCGGCCGGGCGGCGCCTGGGTTGGATCGAAGACCGTCGGCGCGGCGCCCCACATGACGGGATCGCCGATCGTCCCCGCCTCATGGTGGCCGATGAGGTCCGGGTATTGTTCGACGTGGTCGAGCCCCAGGATGACCATGAGCGCCTCTGCGAGCTCGGGATGCCGCTCGGCCGCCGCGTATGCCGGCGGCTCGGACAGGCACAGATTGATCGCGAACAAAGGCGCGATCAGGTTGTAGCGGAAGCCGGCGGCCGCATCGCGCCACGGCGCGGGCAGTTGATCCGCCTCGATCAGGCCGAGGAAGGTCTGATGGGGATCGAGGGAAGAGGCGACGAGCTTGCCCGAGCGGATGACCTCGCCGTCCCGGAGCACCACACCGGCGGCTCGTCCGTCCTCGATCATGATCGAACGCGGGACCGTGCCGCAGCGCACCGTGCCGCCATGCTCCTCGATATCGGCGAGCAGCGCGCGGGCGAGGGCAGCGGCGCCGCCCCGGCACATCTGCGCCTTGGCCGGGCTCGCCAGCAGCATCGCGATATGGTGGCCGAAGCCGCGGACCCGGGGATCGACCTCGCGGAGCCCGTTGAAGAACAGAAGCCCGGCCTGGATCGCCGGATCCTCGAATTCCCGACGGACGAATTCGAGCGGGGACAGCGCGGCGACCTCGAGCAGCCGGCGGCCCGCAGCGCTGCGCTCCAGGAGAGCGCGGCGCTCGGCGACCGGGAGGGGCGGGGCCATCGCCTCCGGACGCAGGATCGTCTCGGTGATGCCGACGAACTGCGCGTGCCAGCGCTTGAGCGTCGCCGCATCACGCCGGTTGATCGCGGCGAAGGAGTCCGCGGTGCGCTCCGGGTCGGTCCACCACTGGATCGTCCGGCCGTCGGCGAGCACCATGGCGACATTCAGCGCCGGCTCGATGTATTCGGCGCCCTTGGCCTCCAGACCCAGGTCGGCATACCACGGCATCGCGGTGATAGCGCGGTGGAAGAAGGCGTGGGTGTTGTGCCAGAAGCCGGGGTTGCGCGGATCCTCGACGGTGGAAAGCCCGCCGCCGGCGACCTCAAGCCGCTCCAGGCTCAGCACCTTCAGCCCGGCGCGGCAGAGATAGGCTTGCAGGATCAGTCCGTTATGGCCGGCCCCGATGATGATCGCGTCATAGTCCACCGCATTTCCATAGCACAAACCGGGCCTCGCCGCTTTGGCGCACCCAACCGGTCAGGGGCAGGGTCTAACGCAGCAGCGCGCGGAACTTCGAGGACGCCGGGATCTCGCCCTCGCCGGCATAGGCCTCGTGGTTGGCCGGGATGTCGTCGACGGCATAGAGATAGTTGATCATCAGCCCGGCGGACTGGGCCAGCCCCTTGGCCGAGCGGTCGGCGAGCCAGTTGAGCCGCTCCATCCGGGCGCCGTTGGAAAGGTGAAAATGGGCCACGGGGTCGCGCACCCGACGGCCGTTGCGTTTCTCACGCACGAGGTAGTGGGCGCAAAGCCGGCTCAGCGGGCCGCACAGGGCCTTGGCCAGCGCCTCGTCGTCCTGCCAATCCGGCCGGTCGAGGAGCCGGGCCAGGAAGGAGGCCTCGTCGAAATCCTGGTCGCCGCCGTCTTCCAGGAACGCGGCGAGCGCCCGGTGCTCGCCGCGGGTAAGCAGGTCGGCCGCCGGCTCGGCGAGGTGGTCGTCGAGCCAACGCCGGAACCCCGGGATCGGCGACAGGGTCGCAAAGGTCTCCAGGTGCTCGAACTCCTGGGCGAGCTGCTCGACCACGCGCTTGATCAGGAAGCCGCCGAAGCCGATGCCGTCGAGGCCGCGCTGGGCGGTGGAGATCGAATAGAAGATCGCACAGTCGGCTGCCGAGGCTTCTTCGGGGTGCTCGCGCTCCCCGAGCAGCGCGCTGATCGAGCTTGCCATCCCCTCGGTCAGCGCGACCTCGACGAAGATCAGCGGCTCTTCGGGCATCCGCGGATGGAAATAGGCGTAGCAGCGCCGGTCCGAGGCGAGCCTCGACTTCATGTCCTCCCAGTCGCGGATCTCGTGCACGGCCTCGTACTCGATCAGCTTCTCGATGACCGCGGCCGGGGTCTCCCAGGTGATGCGTTTGAGCTCAAGGAAGCCGATATCGAACCAGCTCGTCAGCAGCGCTTTGAGGTCGGCTTCCAGGTCGTCGAGCGCCGGGTCCTCGGCCGACAGTTCGAGCAGGCTCGCGCGCATGTCGACCAGGAACTTCACCCCGTCGGGCAGCGCGTTGAACTGTGTCAACAGCCGCCGACGCGGCGGCTCCAGCGCTTCGCGGAGCTGGCGCTCCGCCGCTTGCGTCCGCCCCAGTCGTCGAGCTCGTCGAGCCCGATGGCCGCGGCCGCGACCGCCTGCCGGTCGGTGTCGAAGTCGGTGGCCAGGATCCGCAGGAACCGGGTGCGGCCGTCGGCGTTGAGCGACAGATAGGCACGCCCCAGGGCCGCCGCCCGCGACCGCGCCGAGACCTCGCCGCCGCGCGCTTCCAGGCACGCGCGCATCTGCTTGCGGACCCGTTCGGCGTCACGGTCAGGCAGGTCGGGCCGCAGCGCCTCGGCGGTGTCCTCCAGCGACCCGCCCGCGATCTCGCGCCATTGCTCGAGCACGCGCTGGACGGTGCGCTGCAGCAGCCCGTCTCCTTCCCTGCCGGTCATGACAGGCTCACGCCCCGTTGGGCGAGCGAGGCCGCGGCACGCAGCAGCAACGCGTCCTTGCCGGGTCCGGCGACGAGCTGAACGCCCATCGGAAACCGTCCGCCGATATCGACCGGGACCGAGATCGCGGGCACGCCGACGAACGAGAACGGTGCGGTGAAGCGCCCCAGCGTCCCGCGGGTCGGCAGTTCCTGTCCGTCGATCTCGATGGTCGACTGGCCGATCCGCGGCGGCGGGAACGGAGTCGTCGGCGTCACCAGAATGTCGATCTCCTCGAACAGCGCCCTCATCCTGGCCTGATAGGAACGCCGGAAGCGCTGCGCGGCCGCCACCCAGATCGATGGGATCATCGCGGCCGCGATCCAGCGCGCCCGCGTGTGCGGGTCGAACAGGGCGTCGCGCGAGCGGATATCCTCGAGATGGATGCTCGCCGCCTCGGCCGACGTGATCAGGAGCCCGGCCTGGCCCGCGCGGCCGGAATCCGCCAACTCCACCGTGCGCGAGGCATCGAGCGCCTTGGCGACGCGGTCGGCCGCGGTAAAGGCCTCCGCGAGCCCGCCGGTCGCGAAATGCCCTCCGGCGCGCGCGATTCGCAGCCCCGCCACCCCGGCGCCCAGCGTGTCCGATGTCGCTGCCCGATGCTCGGCCGAAGCCGCCGGATCGCGCTCGTCGGGTCCCTGGGTGGCGTCCAGCACCGCCGCGATGTCGCGGACGTCCCTCGCCAGCACGCCGACATGATCGAAGCTCCAGGCGAGCGGTGCGACGCCGGCCCTCGGGATGCGCCCGAAGGTCGGCTTGAGGCCGTAAACGCCGCAGAGCGCCGCCGGCACCCGGACCGAACCGTTGGTGTCGGAGCCCAGGGCGAACGGCACCAGGCCCGCGGCGACCGCGGCGCCCGAGCCCGACGAGGATCCGCCGGTCATGTGATCGGGATCGCGCGGGTTCCGCGTGGCCCCGGTATGGGCGTTCTCGCCGGTGAAGCCGTAAGCGAACTCGTCCATGTTGAGCGTGCCCAGGAGCACCGCGCCGGTCTCCCGCAAACGGGCGACGGCGGTGGCATCGCGGACCGCGGGTGCATCGCCCCGGCGCATCTTCGAGCCGGCGAGCGTGGTCTGCCCGGCGATGTCGAACAGGTCCTTGACCGCGAACGGGACACCGTCCAGCCGGTGGCCGGTCGCCGGCTGCGCCGCCGCCGACAACGCCAGATCGTCAAGAACGGTCCTGAAGGCGTTGATCCGCCCGTTCTCGCCGGCGACGCGGGCGAGCGCTTCGCCGACCGCGGCTCGCTTGGCCTCGGTCATGGCCGGAACACCGCCGGCGGCTCATGCGTCTCCGGCTCCTCGAACCCCTCGATCGCGGCCGCCAGGCCGGCGAAAAGCTTGAAATTGACGATCACGGCCTCGCGCACCGCCGGATCGAGCGCGATGCCCAGCACTGCGGCGCTGTGATCGACAAACGCGCCGGCATCCCCGATTGGCTTTTCCACCACGCCACGCTTCCCCGACTTATCCGCGGCAAACCTACACCTGCCGGTGGATTGAGCTCCAGCCCGTTCTTGGGCAGACTCGATAGCGGAGGAGAGGACGGTGACCGTGACAGTTCCCAGCGCCGTGGAGACCATCACCCTGCCGCTTGACGCCGGTCGCCGGCGTGCGGTCGAGGGTGCTTCGTCCAGGATCGACCGGGCCTGGATGACCGATCTCCTGGTCCGTCTGGTCGA
The DNA here is from genome assembly GCA_965248835.1 of Alphaproteobacteria bacterium. GTDB lineage: Bacteria > Pseudomonadota > Alphaproteobacteria > MPNO01 > MPNO01 > CAYFYS01. Next base: position 2,071,799 of record CBDFLJ010000002.1, on the reverse strand, counting down.
AATCCCCAGCCCGTTCGGCGAGGAAATGGCGATCGCCGAGGCCCTGGTCGAGGTCATGGAAGGCTGCGGCCTGAAGGCGAGCCTGCAGCGGCTCGACGACCGCTCGGCCAATGCGATCGGCGAACTGCCGGGTTCCGGCGAAGGGCCGCAGCTGATGATCTTCGCTCCGCTCGACAGCCCGTTCACCGGCAGGGCGGAGGACGAGGTCCCCTGGGTGGGCGATGTTCTGCCCGAGCACATGCGCGCCCGGGCGGTGGTCGGTCCGGGCACCGTTACCGGCCTCAGCGCCGACAACCCGAAGGCGCACATCGTCTCGGCGATCGCTGCGGCGCACGCGGTCGGTGCGGCCGAGATCGGCCTGACCGGCCCGGTCCGGCTGTGCTTTGGCGCCGGCGGTGCGCCGGCCAACCCGAGGCCGGGCGATCGGCGCGCCTCGGTCGGCCACGGCCGCGGCTGCCGGTTCATGCTGGAGCGAGGCGTGCGCGGCGATTTCGCGATCATCGCCAAGCCCGGCTACGCGGTTGCCTGGGAGGAAGTCGGGCTGTGCTGGTTCCGCATCCGGGTGCGCGGCGTGCAGACCTATGTCGGGCGCAAGCATTTTCTGCAATACCGCAACCCGATCGCCGAGGCGGCGAGGGTTGTCACGCGGCTGGAGGCGTGGTTCGACGACTACGCCCGGCGCCACACCGACGGGCTGGTCGCCCCGCAGGGCGCGGTCGGTGCGATCGAGGGAGGCTGGACCTACAAGCCGTCGATGGTGCCGGCGGCCTGCGACCTCTATGTCGATCTCAGGATCAGCCCGCGCACGACCCCGATGCAGGCCCGGCGTGCGCTGGAGGCGGAACTGGCGGCGATCGCCGCCGATCATCCGGGGCTCGAGACCGCGTGCGAGATGATCCTGTCGATCCCCGGCGCGGGCACCGACCCGCGGAACTGGATCATCCAGTCCTGCATCCGCGGCTTCGAGGACACCGAAGGTGTCGCGCACGCGCCCTACCTGCAGACCAGCGGCCAGACCGAGGCGGTGATCCTGCGCGCAGCCGGGATCCCCACCGCGCGCTTCGGCCTGCCCGCGGTCATGACCGCCTCGGCCGAACGGCCCAGGCACACGATGGGGCTTGCCGAACTCGCCGGAATGGAGCGCTATGCACGCTGCTTGGTCTATACCATCGTCGACACCTGCACGCGCACGAGAGCGGAGGTCGGGCTGTGAGCACCGAGGAAAGGATAGCTGGAGGGGACATCGACCGCTGGCAGCGTTATGCATCTGCGTCCGTGGGGCTGACCGAATACTGGCATCCGGCGATGGCCTCATCGAAGCTCCGGTCGAAGCCGATGCACTGGCGGCTGCTCGGCAAGGACCTGGTGTTCGTCCGCCATGCCGGGCGCGCCTACGCACTGGAGGACCGCTGCCCTCACCGCCATATTCCGCTGTCGGCCGGGCGGTGCGAGTTTCCCGGCACGATCAGTTGCGCCTATCACGGCTGGACGTTCGACGTCAGCGACGGCCGGCTGGTCGCCGCGCTCACCGACGGGCCCGACTCCCCGGTCATCGGCAAGGTGCGGGTCAAGAGCTTCCCGGTCGAGGAACGCTGCGGCATGGTCTGGGTGTGGATGGGCGAGGGCAGCCCGGTCGCGATCGAGGACGATCTGCCCGAAGAGCTGCTGCGGCCCGACGCAAGGATCTTCGCGCTCCACCGCCATGCCAAGGGTGACTGGCGCCATGCCGCCGAGAACGGGTTCGACGAGGCCCACGGCAAGATGCTGCATCGGACCTCCTACTGGGTCTTTTTCCGCCGCGTGGCCGGCTGGAACCGCACCGAGATCGTCAGGAGCCATGACGGAGCGTGGCTCAGCCGCTACCAGCATTCGGTGCATGCCGATGACGACTATCCCGGTCTCGGCCGCTGGCCGCGGTTCAATTTCTGGCAGCGCCGCCGGAGGCGCATCGCCCAGGGCTCGAACGAGCACACGGTCTCGATCCGGCTGCCGGCGGTCCTCAGGGTGCGCCAGCCCGGCCGCGCCGGCTGGACCCACTATGAGTGGTACACGCCGTCCGAGCGCGGGCGCTATCACTATCTCGTCTTCGCCGTGGCCTGGCTCGGCGGCTGGCGCCGACTGGCCTGGTGGCTGCGCTATTGGACCTACATCCTGTGGGTCCACCACTACAACTTCAACAACCAGGACCTTTCCGTCGTCCCGTTCATGGGCGACAGCGACCCGGCACCGCTCTTTCGGCCCGATGACTCGATCATCGCCTGGCGGCGCATGGTCGAGGATGAGGCACGCGGGCCGGAGGAACGCCGGGCGGCGGCGGAATAGGCCCCGGCCCGCCTTGTTCCGGATTTGACAATTGTGCCCCCAAGGTGGAATTTGGTACCGATAAAAGCCTCAACAACCAAACGGGGAGATGTCATGAGGTTCCGAATTGCGCTGATCGCTTCGGCGGCCATGCTGGTTGCCTCCCAAGCGGTTGCCCAGGACAAGGAAGTCCGCATCGGCTATATCAACACCTTCTCCGGCGGTGCCGCGATCTACGGCAAGCATCAGAAGGACGGGCTCGAGCTCGCGCTCGACCATCTGGGCCGCAAGATGGGCGGTCTCGACGTCAAGATGATCTATGGCGACGACCAACGGAAGCCCGATGTCGGCCGCCAGCAGGCGGACAAGCTGCTCAAGAAGGACAAGGCCCACATCATCGCCGGGATCACCTGGTCCAACATACTCGCGGCGGTGCAGCGTCGGGTCATCCGCTCCAAGAAAATCCTCATCAGCACCAACGCCGGCTGGTCGGCGATGGCCGGCAAGAACTGCAGCCCCTATTTCTTCTCGACCTCGTGGAACAACGACCAGACGCCCGAGGCGATGGGTCAGCTGATGAACCAGGAGAACCTCGACAACGTGTTCCTGATTTCGGCCAACTACCAGGCCGGCAAGGACATGCTGACCGGGTTCGAAAGGACCTATAAGGGCAACGTCACCGGGCGCATTCTCTACCGCCTCGGCCAGCGCGACTATCAGGCCGAGATCTCGCAGATCCGCGCGGTCAAGCCGAAGGCGCTGTTCGGGTTCGTGCCCGGGCCGATGGGCATCGCCTTCATCAAGCAGTACCGCGCCGCCGGCCTGCACAAGACGATTCCGTTCTATTCGGTCTTTACCGTGGACTACCTGACGCTGAAGGGCCACGGTAAGGCGGCGATCGGCACCTACCACACGTCGTACTGGGACAACAGCTCCAAGAACCCGGCGAACCAGCGGTTCATCAAGGACTTCAAAGCCAAGTACGGCTACCACCCCTCGATGTTCTCGGCCCAGGCCTATGACATGCCGCTCCTGGTCGACAGCGGCGTCAGGGGGGTCGGCGGCGATCTGTCCGACATCCGGGGCATGATCCAGGCGATGGAGAAGGCGGACTTCGCCTCGGTGCGCGGCAAGTTCACCTACAACATGAACCACATCCCGATCCAGACCTTCTATCGCAGGGAAGTGCGCGCCGATGCCAACGGCGATCCCGAGATCGTCACCACCAATGCGGTGCTCGAGAACCACAAGGATGCCTACTACAATCAGTGCAAGATGAAGTGGTAGCGGGCGACAGGACCGTGGCGGGGATGCACCGGCATCCCCGCCACGGTCCGCGATACGATTTAATCCGATCCCGACCAAGAACATTCCGCGATGACCTGGCTCCTGCTGATTGAGCAGACTCTGAATGGCGTCCAGTTCGGCGTCTTTCTGTTCCTGGTTTCCGCCGGTCTCACGCTGGTGCTGGGCATCATGAACGTGGTCAACCTGGCGCACGGCTCGCTGTTCATGCTGGGCGCCTATTACACCGCGACCATGTACGCCTGGACCGGCAACTTCCTGCTGGCGATCGTGATCATGGTGCCGCTCGCGCTGATCAGCGGGATCCTGATCGAGGTGATCGCGCTGCGCACCATGTACGACCGCGACCACATGGACCAGGTGCTGGCGACGTTCGGGCTGATCCTGTTTTTCAACGAAGCGGTGCGTCTGGTCTGGGGCGCGGAGAGCCAGCCGATGCCGGTGCCGGAATTCCTCAACGGCAGCGTCGAGTTCATCCCCGAAGCGCCGTACCCGCTGTTCCGGGTCGCGATTATCGTGGTCGGACTTGCGATCGGGTTTGCGTTGTTCTTCCTGATCACCAGGACCCGGATGGGCATGCTGATCCGCGCCGGTGCGAGCAACCGGTCGATGGTCGGCGCGCTGGGAGTCAACATCCAGCTCCTGTACACGCTGGTTTTCGGGCTGGGCGCGGTCCTCGCCGGGTTCGCCGGCCTGATGGCCGGGCCGCTGCAGTCGGTCGAGCCGGGCATGGGCGAGGACATGCTGATCCTGGCCTTCGTGGTCATCGTCATCGGCGGCATCGGCTCGGTGCGCGGTGCGGTGGTCGCCTCGGTGCTGGTCGGCATCGTCGAGGTGGTCGGCCGGTCGATCCTGCCGTTTACGATGGCAAACTTCATCAGCGAAGACTCCGCCCAGACCGCCGGGCCGGCGGTCGCTTCCATGCTGATCTATGTCCTGATGGCCGCGGTGCTGTTCTTCAAGCCCGAGGGCCTGTTCCCGGCGAAGACGGGATGATGCCGTGCTGAGCCGAACGAAGCTCTGGGTCCTGGCTGCCGGCCTCGTCATCCTGGCGGTGGTCCCCCCGATCGCAGAGGCGGCGGGCGATGATTTCTACGTCACGCTGTTCGCGCGGATCATGATCTTCGCGATCGCGGCGGTGAGCCTCGACCTGATCCTCGGTTTCGGCGGGATGATCAGCTTCGGACATGCCGCCTATCTGGGCCTCGGCGCCTATGCGGTCGGCATCATGTCGTTCTATGGCGTGACCAACGGGTGGCTGCAATTCGCGATCGCCATCATCGGCTCTGCCCTGGTCGCCCTGGTCATCGGCGCGATCTGCCTCAGGACCCGCGGGATCTATTTCATCATGATCACCCTGGCCCTGACCCAGATGCTCTATTTCCTGGGCATCAGCCTGGAGGAGTATGGCGGCGACGACGGGCTCAATTCGGACCGCAGCGAGTTCTTCGCCGGCTTCGACCTCTATGAGGAGGTCAACCTCTACTACGTCATCCTCGCCTTCCTGATCGTCACCGTCTTTTTGATGCACCGGCTGATCAATTCGCGCTTCGGCATGGTCGTGCGCGGTTGCCACTCCAACGAAGACCGGATGCAGGCGATCGGCTTCCCGACGTTCCAGTACAAGCTGATCGCCTTCGTCATCTCGGGGGCCATGTGCGGAGTCGCCGGCGCCCTGCTGGCCAACCTCACCGAGTTCGTCACCCCGGAATTCATGCACTGGTTCCGTTCGGGCGAGATCATGATCATGGTGCTCGTGGGCGGCATGGGCTCGCTGTTCGGGCCGGCCTTCGGGGCCGCGGCTTATCTCCTGTTCGAGGAGTGGGTGCCCGAGGTGATGGAGCTCTTCATCGCCGGCTCGGGCGAGAACTGGCATTTCATCTTCGGCCCGCTCCTGGTCATTCTCGTGCTGTTCGCCAAGCAGGGTCTGTGGGGGCTGATCCCCGGCGGCCGGGCGCGCGATGGCTGAGCCGATCCTCAAGGTCGAGGGGCTGAACAAGCATTTCGGCGGGGTGGTCGCGACCGAGAACCTCGACTTCGAGGTCATGCCGGGCGAGATCCACGCGGTGATCGGCCCCAACGGCGCCGGCAAGACGACGTTCGTTGCCCAGCTCTCGGGCATGATCACCCCCGACAGCGGCCGCATTCTGTTCGACGGCAAGGACATCACCGACCTCAAGGCGCCGGCGCGCTCGCACGCCGGGCTTGCGCGCTCGTTCCAGATCACCTCGATCTTCAAGAACTTCTCCGCTCTGGAGAATGTCGCACTGTCGATCCAGGCGCATTCCGGGCACAGCTTCCGGATGTGGCGACCGGCGCTCAACGACGAGGCATTGAACGGGCCGGCGCGGGAGATCCTCGGCCGGGTCGGTCTCGGCGAACGCGCCGGAGTGCTCGCCGCCAATCTCGCCCACGGCGAGCAGCGCCAACTCGAGATCGCAATGGCGCTGGCCACCGGGCCGAAGCTGCTTCTGCTGGACGAGCCAACCGCCGGCATGGGGGCCGAGGACTCCCAGCAGATGACGGCGTTCCTCGGATCGCTCAAGGGCAACTACTCGATGCTGCTGATCGAGCACGACATGGACACCGTCTTCGCGCTGGCCGATCGCATCACGGTCCTGGTCTACGGCCGGGCGATCGCAACCGGCACGCCCAAGGCGATCCGCGCCAATGCCGAGGTGCGCGCGGCCTATCTCGGCGAGGAGGAACAGCCCGTTGCTTGAGGTAAAGGACCTCGAGACCGCCTACGGTCCCTCCCAGGTGCTGTTCGGCATGACGTTTTCCGTCGAAGCCGGGGAGGTGGTCACCCTGATGGGCCGCAACGGCATGGGCAAGACCACCACCATCCGCTCGATCATGGGGCTGACGCCGACCAAGGCGGGCTCGATCCGTTTCGAGGGCGATGAGATCCGCGGCAGCCCGTCCTACCGGATCGGCCAGAAGGGGCTGGGGCTGGTCCCCGAGGGACGCCAGATCTTCCCCAATCTCACCGTCCGGGAGAACCTGGTGGCGACGGCCGCGAACCGGGCGGACAACCCCACACCGTGGACGCAGGATCGGGTCTTCGATCTTTTCCCCGGGCTCGCCGAGCGCGCCGGCAACATGGGCGTGCAGCTGTCCGGCGGTGAACAGCAGATGCTGGCGGTAGGCCGCGCGCTGATGACCAATCCCAAGCTTCTGATTCTCGACGAGGCGACCGAAGGCTTGGCGCCGCTGGTCCGCACCGAGATCTGGAAATGCCTGGCCAGCCTGAAGACGGAAGGTCAGTCGATCCTGTTGATCGACAAGTCGGTCGAGGCGCTGACCCGGATCGGCGACCGCCACTACATCGTCGAGCGGGGCCAGATCGTCTGGCAGGGCGATTCCGAGGCGCTGCGCGGCGCCGAGGAAATCCAGCACCGCTATCTCGGCGTTTGATAGTCTGTCCGCTCCGGCGAGGGGCGCAGGGATGCTCGAGATCGTTGCACGGTCCAATGCGCGGGTTCTCGCCTTGGATATCGGATCATGAGCCGCACGCTCTGGACGCTCGGCCATTCGCGCCATCCGATTGCGAGATTCGTCGAGCTCGCCCGCCGGCATGACGTCGCCCTGATCGTCGATGTCCGGGGCCAGCCCTATTCCCGCTTCAACCCGCAGTTCAACCGAGAGCGCTTCCGCGCAGCGCTCGAAGCTTCCGGCATCGCCTACGCCTGGTTCGGCGAGACCTTGTCGGGACGGCCGAGCGCGTCCGGCTTGCGTGACGCCGATGGCGCGCCCGACTGGGACGCGGTGCGTGCCTGGCCCGCCTTTCAGGCCGACATCGATGCGGTATACGACCGCGCCGGCTCCCGGCGCCTGGCACTGGTCTGCGCCGAGGAGGATCCGCGCCGCTGCCACCGCCGGTTCCTGCTTGTCCCGCCGCTCCGGGCCAAGGGTGCTCGGGTGCTCCATATCCGCGGCGACGGCCGTATCGAGGACGAGGCGACGGTCGCGGCGCGGGACCGCCCCAAGCGCGACGGCCGCCAGCCCGACCTGTTCGACTGAGCCGGGTCTCAAGCCCGGGAGGCGGGGCGGCCCCGCTCGTCCGCGGCGTCGTTGGGATAATCGTTTAGACCTAAAATAAATTGACCTTGAAGGCGAAAATAATTTAAGCTTCAAATAAATTTTGAGCGAACCGGGAGACGGCGATGAAGATCGAGGTGATCGGCGGTGGGCCGGCAGGGTTCTATTTCTCGTTGCTGATGAAGGGCAACGACCCGAGCCACGAAATCACGATCTACGAGCAGAACAAGCCCGACGACACGTTCGGCTTCGGCGTGGTCTTCTCGGCCGAGACATTGGGTCATTTCCGCGACTACGACGCGCCGTCCTACGACCGGATCCGGTCGAGCTTCGCCTATTGGGATGACATCGACATCTATTTCAGGGGCCGCAAGATCACCTCCGGCGGCCACGGCTTCTGCGGCATGTCGCGCAAGGAGCTGCTGCTGCTGCTCCAGGACCGCTGCCGCGAGCTCGGCATCGAGATGGTCTTCGAGCACGAGATCCGCTCGCTCGAGGAGGTCGGAGGCGCCGATTTGGTGCTCGCATGCAACGGCATCAATAGCTGGATCCGCGACACCTACGCCGAGCATTTCCGGCCGAGCGTCGACTGGCGGCCCAACAAATTCGTCTGGCTCGGCAGCACGCGGCCGCTGCCGGCCTTCACCTTCGATTTCCGCGAGAACAATGTCGGCATCTGGAACCTGCACGCCTACCAGTACAACAACGAAATGACGACCTGGATCGTCGAGACCACGGACGAGGTTTGGGACAAGGCCGGTCTCGCCGAGGCATCCGAAGACGACACGATCGCCTATGTCAGCGAGCTCTACGCCGATCTGCTCGACGGACATCCGGTGATCGCCAACCGCTCATTGTGGCGGAACTTCCCGACCATCCGCTGCGAGACCTGGGTGCGGGACAACATGGTGCTCATGGGCGATGCCGCTCACACCGCGCATTTCTCGATCGGCTCGGGCACCAAGCTCGCGATGGAGGACGCGATCGCGCTGTTCGAGGAGTTCAACCAACACGGCAGCGTCGCCGGGGCGCTGGCCGCCTACGACGTCAACCGGCGCGACGATGTCGGTCGGCTGCAGCACGCCGCCGACGTCTCGCTGTCCTGGTTCGAGCACGTCGAGCGCTATTGGGACATGGAGCCGATGCAGTTCGCCTTCAGCCTGATGTCGCGTTCCAAGGCGCTCACCTACGACAACCTCAGGATCCGCGATGCGTCCTTCGTCGCCGAGGTCGACCGCGCGTTCTCGTCGGCGGTCGCCACGGCCGAAGGCGTGACCGCGCTGGCCGAGGACCCCGCGCCACCGATGTTTACGCCGGCAACCATCGGCGGGATCCGGCTCGCCAACCGCGTCGTCGTCGCGCCGATGTGCCAGTACTGCGCCGAGGACGGAATGCCCGGTGACTGGCACTACGTCCATCTCACCAGCCGGGCGATGGGCGGGCCAGGGCTGGTGTTCACCGAGATGAGCTGCATCGCGCCCGACGCGCGGATAACCCACGGCTGCGCCGGCATCTGGACCGACGGCCACGAGGCCGCCTGGAAGCGGGTGGTCGACTTCGTGCACCAATACACGCCGGCCAAGATCTGCATGCAAATCGGCCATGCCGGGCGCAAGGGCGCAACGAAGCTCGCCTGGGAAGGGATCGACCAGCCGCTGGACGATGCCCAGGCGTGGCCGATCATCGCGCCCTCGCCCTTGCCGTACCTGCCCCATTCCCAGGTCCCGCGCGCGATGACGCGCGAGGACATGGACCGGGTGAAGGCCGATTTCGTGGCCGCGTTCGAGCGCGCGGCGCGGGCCGGCTTCGACATGGCCGAGCTCCACTGCGCCCACGGCTATCTCCTGGCCGAGTTCCTGTCGCCCTATACCAACCGGCGGACCGACGAATACGGCGGCAGCGTGGAGAACAGGCTGCGCTACCCGCTGGAGGTCTTCGATGCGGTCAAGGCCGTCTGGCCGTCCGACCGGGCGCTGTCGACCAGGATCTCGGCCCATGACTGGGTCCCCGGCGGCAACCAGGGCGAGGACGCGGTGGCGATCGCCAAGGCGTTCCGTGCCCACGGGGTCGATCTGGTCAACGTCTCCACCGGCCAGACCGCATCGGAAGAAAAGCCGGTCTACGGGAGGATGTTCCAGACCCCGTTCTCCGAGCAGATCCGGATCGATGCCGGGGTCCCGACCTTGGTCGCCGGCAACATCTTCACCTGGGACCAGGTCAACACCATCGTCGCGGCGGGCCGCGCCGACCTGGTGGCGCTTGCCCGCACCCATCTCTACAACCCCTATTTCACCCAGCAGGCTGCGGCCCATTACGGCTATGAGCCGATCGACTGGCCGGACCAGTACATCTCGGCGAAGTTCGCCGCCTACCGCCAGTTCGCGCGCGAGCGCGAGGCGGTCGAGGAGCTGCGCGAGGCGGCCAAGCCGGCCGAGCATGCCGCAAGACGCCGCTTCCGCACCGACGCCGGCTCCGAGGAATGGGAACAGAAGGGCGCCGCGGTCGGCGCCGCCGGCGCGAGCGGCGCACGCCCGGGGTGAGCCGCGCCCGGGCTGTGTTATGATGAACGACGAATGATTGTCGAGGGAAGCGGTCTCATGCCTGACGGTTCGGACCGATCTGTTGATTTCATGCGGGCGCTGGACTCACGGCGTGCCGAGATCCTGGAAAGCTGCGTCAAGTGCGGCAAATGTGTCGAGGTCTGCCCGATGCCCGGGCCCGCCGGGCTGGACGTGACGGACTCCGCTGCCGTGACCGCCGGCGTGATCGCGTTGCTGAAGACCGGACAGGGGCCGGAAGCCGCGCGCCGCTGGTCCGAAATCTGCACCGGGAGCGGGCACTGCATCTCGGCCTGCGAGTACGGCGTCAACCCGCGTTTTATGCTGCGGCTTGCGCGGATCAGCGGGCTGCGCGGCGATCTCGACCCGGCGGCGCTGCGGGCCGGCGGCGGCAAGCAGTTCGGGGCCATGAGCCGCGGCGTGCGCACGCTGTCACGGCTGCAGCTCGCGCCGGACCTGCTGGCACGGCTGGGACAGCTCGACGATCCCGACCCCGAGCCGGAGGATCCCGACACCGTCTTCTACACCGGCTGCAATGTCCTGAAGACCCCGCACATCGCGCTGTTGTGCCTGGATGTGATGGACGCGCTGGGCGTGCGCTATGTCGTGCGCGGCGGTCCGTCGTTTTGCTGTGGGGTCTATCAGTTCACTTCGGGCGACCTGGAAAAATTCGGCGCGAGCGCCTACCGCACGATCGACCGGTTCGCCGAGACCGGCGTCGGCGAGGTCCTGTCCTGGTGTCCGAGCTGTCAGGTCCATCTCGGCGAGGCGGCGCTGGAGACCTACGCCCGCGTCGAAGGCTCACCCTTCGACCTGACGCCGTTCGTCGTCTATCTCGCAGGCAGGCTCGATGCGCTGCGTCCGCTGATGACCCGACCGGTCGACAAGCGGGTCGGCCTTCACGAGCATCCCGGCGTTCCTGGCATCACCGAGGCCGCCGAGAAGATCCTGCGCGCGATCCCCGGGCTCGAATTCGTCGATCTCGCACAGCCGCGCGTGGGCTACATGTGCAACACGCTCTCGGTGCTCCCCGAGTACAAGCGCGATGTCCATGCCGAACAGCTCGCGGCGGCCGAGGCGGCGGGCGTCACGGCGCTCGCCGGCATTTACCACGCCTGTCACCGCGAGCTCTGCAGCCACGAGCGCGACTGGCCCTTCGAGGTGGTCAATTTCATGGAACTGGTCGGTGAGAGCATGGGGCTCGCCCGTCCCGACCTGTTCAAGCGCCTGAAACTCATGCAGGACGCCGACGCGATCATTGCCGAGACCGCCGACATGATCGAGTCCTACGGCCTGGACCCCGAACGCGTCCGCGAGGTCGTCCTGGCCGCCATGCTCGCCGAGCAGCCGCTGCCGCTGGGCCGCGATCAGGTCAGCGGGACCGTCAGCGGGTTGTAGGAATACAGCCAATCGTTGCGGTCCGCGCCCTCGTTGCGGTCGGCGAAAGAAGCGCGAATCGCCGCCTCGCTGTCGAGATGAAACCGCCGCCCCATGACTTTCGATTGATCGACCACCCGCCTGGTGCGCTCGATCCGGTTGCGCTGGTAGAGCTCCAGCGCATCGGCCAGCGCGTCGGCCTGGTCGAGTGCGCGGGCAAGGACCGCGCCATCCTCGATCGCCATCGCAGCCCCCTGGGCGAGATAGGGGAGCGTGGCATGCGCGGCATCGCCCAGGATGGTCGCGCACGCTGAACTCCACACATCGGGCACCGGGCGGCGGAACAGCGACCAGCGATAGCAGGCCTCCCGGTCGGCAAGCTCGATGATCGTCTGGACGGTCCGGTTCCACCCGGAGAAATCGGCCATCAGGGTCTCCCAGGGAAGCCGCGTGGTCCAGGATTCCTCGCTGACGTCTTCGGTCTCGACGCTGCCGGCGAAATTGAACAGCGCGCCGCCGCGGATGTAATAGCCCACCGCATGGCGGCCGGGACCCATCCACACCGACATGACCTGTTCGATGAAGTCCCGGGGCAGTTGCGCGCGCGGCACGATCAACCGCCAGACCGCATTGCCGGTATAGAACGCCGGCATCGCGCCGCAGATCCCGTCGCGGACCACCGACTTGAGCCCGTCGGCCCCGATCAGCAGGTCGCCGCGGGCGCGCGTTCCATCGGCAAAGCGCAGCACGACGCCGTCATCGCCCTCGGTGAAGCCGGTCACGCGTTTGTCGAGGTGGATGACATCGGGCTTGAGCGCGCCGACACGGGCGGCCAGCAGGTCGTGAAGGTCCGCGCGGTGGATCTGGTTGTAGGGTGCGCCGTGAAGCGCCAGATGCGCATCGGACAGCGGGAACTGGTCGATGATCTCGCCGGTATCGAACAGCCGGAAGACATAGGCTCCCGGCCGGACGGAGATCGCCGAGATCGCGTCGGCCAGACCGAGCGAGGCGAGCACGTGCATCGCGTTGGCGCTGAGTTGGATCCCGGCGCCGACCTCGCCCAGTTCGGACGCCTGTTCGTATATCTCGACATCGTGTCCGGCCTGGAGCAGGCAGCATGCGGCGGACAGGCCGCCGAGCCCCGCGCCGGCGATCAGGATCTTGCGCCGGCTCACGTCTGCGACGGCTCCCCGGCTTCCTGCCGACGCAGGCGAAAGCGCTGCAGCTTGCCGGTTTCGGTCTTGGGCAGTTCGTCGACGAACTCGATCTCGCGTGGATATTTGTAGGGCGCGATCTCGGCCTTGACGAAGTCCTGCAACGCCTGCGCCGTTGCATCGTCCCGGCCGGCGCCCTCGCGCAAGACCACGAAGGCCTTGACGATGTTGGTGCGCTGGACATCGGGCTTTGCGATGACCGCGCATTCGGCGACCGCGGGATGGTCGAGCAGCGCACCCTCCACTTCGGGCCCCGAGATGTTGTAGCCGGCCGAGATGATCATGTCGTCGGCGCGGGCGACATAGCGGAAATAGCCGTCGTCGTTGATCTCGTAGACGTCGCCCGGATAGTTCCAGCCCTTGCGGACATAGATCTGCTGGCGCTCCTGATCGTCGAGATAGCGGCATCCGGTGGGTCCGCGGGTGGCCAGCAGCCCGGCCCGGCCGGGCGGCAGCGGATTGCCCTGGTCATCGACCACGCGGGCCTGATAGCCGGGAATCGCCTTGCCGGTGAAGCCGGCACGCATTTCCGGGCGCGATGCGGCCACGAAGATGTGCAGCATCTCCGTCGAGCCCAGCCCGTCGACGATTGGCAAACCGGTCGCCTGGTGGAAGGCCTCCCAGGTCGCCTTGGGCAGGGTCTCGCCGGCCGAGACGCATTTGGTCAGGCTCGACAGGTCGAACTTGTCGGCCAGCCCGGCCATCACCCGATACGCGGTGGGCGCGGTGTACAGACTGGTGATGCGATAGCGCTCGATCGCCTCCAGCATCTCCTCCGGCGCCATGGGCTTGCGGAAATACCGCGTCGATGCGCCGAAGCGCATCGGGAAGGCCGTCAGCCCTCCGAGCCCGAAGGTGAAGGCGAGCGGCGGGGTGCCGGTGAAGATGTCCTCCGGCGCCGACATATCGAGGTAGCGCGGGAAGCAGTCGCACATCGCGATCACGTCGCGGTGGAAGTGCATGGTGGCCTTGGGGCTGCCTGTCGTGCCGGAGGTGAAGGCGATCAGCGCGGTATCATCGGCTGCGGTATCGCAGGCCCGGAAGCCGGAAGGCTTTCCCGCCGCGGCCTTGTCGAGCGTGGCCTCGCCCGGCCGGTCTCCGAGAGGGGTGAAGCCCAGCAGGTGCTTGAGCAGCCCGCCGGTGCGGTCCTTCGCTTCTTCGAGCTCCCCGAACAGGGCCGTGTCGCAGAGCGCGTGGCTGACCTGGGATTTCTCGATGATGTAGGTCAGCTCGCGCGCGCGCAGGAGCTGCATCGTCGTCACGCAGATACCGCCGGCCTTCAGGACCGCGAACCAGCAGGCCACCAGCATCGGCGTGTTCGCCGAGCGCAGCAGAACGCGGTTGCCGGGCACCAGCCCGCAATCCTCGACCAGCACCCGGGCGATGCGGTTCGACAGATCGAGAAGCTGGCCGTAGGTCCAGGTCGTCTCGTCCAGGTGCAGGACCGGGCGGTCGCGGTGGCCCGATGCAGCGGTCTCGTCCAGCAGTACGGCGCCGCAATTCATCCGCGCCGGATAGGCGCGCAGCTCCGGCAGGCTGTCGTAGTCGAAGGCGGGCCACAGCTCGCGGGGCGGAAGATGTTCGGCCGCGAACTGATCGCGATGGGCGCTGGGACCGCCGCCGGGTTCAGGCATCACACACTCCGATCTCGGGCGTCGTTCCTCAAAGGCTCGCCAGCGTCTGGCCGGCGATGATCAGTTTCTGGATCTCGCTGGTCCCCTCGTAGATCCGAAGGGCGCGGACGTCGCGGTAGAGCCGCTCGACGATGTTGCCGACGATCACGCCCTGGCCGCCGAAGATCTGGACCGCCTGGTCGACCACCTCCTGGGCGGCCTCGGTGGCATAGAGCTTGGCAATCGCGGCCTCGCGCGTCACCCGGCCCTGGGAGACATCCTTGGTCCAGGCCGACCGGTACACCAGCAGGGCCGCGGCGTCGATATGGACGACCATGTCGGCGATCTTCTGCTGGATGAGCTGTGTGTCCGCGATCGGCCGGCCGAAGGCGATGCGCTCCCGGCTGCGGGCGAGCGCCTCATCCAGTGCGCGGCGCGCGAACCCGAGCGCAGCCGCCCCGACCGTTGAGCGAAAGACGTCAAGCGAGGACATCGCGATCTTGAAACCCTCGCCCGGCGTGGCCAGGAGCTGCGCGCCGTCGATGCGGCAGTTCTCGAACCGGACGGTCCCCAGCGGATGGGGCGCGATGACCGGGAAGCGTTCCGGCACGCTGAGCCCCGGCGCATCGGCGTCGACGATGAAAGCGGAGATCCCCCTGGCGCCGTCGTCTTCGCCGGTGCGTGCGAAGACGACGTATTGGGCGGCGATGCCGGCATTGGAGATCAGCGTCTTTTCGCCGTCCAGCACATAGCCGTTGCCCTCCGGCCGCGCGGTCGTCGTCATCGCCGCGACATCGGAACCGCTCGCCGGCTCGCTGAGCGCGAACGCAGCGATCCGCTCGCCGGAGGCCGCGCCCGGCAGGTAACGTGATTTCTGCTCCTCGGTGCCGAACAGCGTGATCGCGCCGGTCCCGAGCCCCTGCATGACGAAGCAGAAATCGGCCAGTCCCGAATGGCGGGCAAGGATCTCGCGGATCAGGCACAGGCTTCTGACGTCGAGCACAGGCTTCAGCCCGCCATAGCCCAGCGGCACGCAGTGGCGCAACCAGCCGCCGTCGGCAAGGATCGACACGAGCTGCCGGCAATGGGTATCGAGCGCGGCGTCGCCCTCGGGCTCGACATGCTCCAGCGGCGCGATCTCGACATCGGCCCAGTCTTCCAGCGAAGCGGCGAGCGCGCGGTGCTCGTCTTCGAAGAAAGGCCAGTCGAGGAAAGTACGATCGGGCATCAGTCGCCTTCGAAGACCGGCCGCCGCTTGTTGGTGAAAGCGTCATAGGCGCGGCGGAAATCGCGGGTCTGCATGCAGATCGCCTGAGCGTCGGCCTCGGCATCGATCGCATCGTCGAGCGCCATCGGCCATTCGGCATGCAGCATGTGCTTGGTCATCGCGTGCGCGAAGGTCGGGCCGTCCGCAAGGCGCCGGGCCTCTTCCTGTGCGGCGGCCAGCACCTCGCCCGCCGGGCACAACCGGTTGTAGAAGCCCCACGCCAAGGCTTCCTCGCCGTCCATGCTGCGCCCGGAATAGAGGAGTTCCGCCGCGCGGCCCTGGCCGATGATCCGCGGCAGCACGCTGCATGCGCCCATGTCGCATCCGGCGAGCCCGACCCGGGTGAACAGGAAGGCGATTTTGCTGTCGGCGGTCCCAAAACGCATATCCGCGTGCATCGCGATCGCGGCACCTGCGCCGGCGCAGATCCCCTCGACAGCGGCAATGATCGGCTGTGGGCAGGCGCGCATCGCCTTGACCAGGTCGCCGGTCATGCGGGTGAATTCCACCAGCTCCGGCATGTCCATCTCGAGCAGCGGGCCGATGATGTCACGGATGTCGCCGCCGGAGCAGAAGTCCCCGCCGGCGCCGGTGACCACCACCGCCTTGACGTCGCTTGCGTATCTCAGAGCGCGGAAGGTATCGCGGATTTCGCCATAGGAGTGGAACGTCAGGGCGTTCTTCTTTTCCGGGCGGTCGATGGTCAGCGTGCCGACCTTGCCCTCGACCGACCAGGCGAAATGCTCGGGCTTCAGGTCCGCGCCCCTGGTCTCTTTCATACCATGCTCTCCGTGTTGCGCGTGGGCTGGTGGATGGACTGCTTGAGCCGGCCGAGCAGGTCGAACAGGGCCTGCATCTCCTCGCGGCTCAGTCCGGCCATCATAGCGCTGACCCAGCGCCGGTTGTCGCGGGCCATGTCGGCGAACTGCGCCCTGCCGGCCTCGGTCAGAGAGACCATCTGGACCCGCCGGTCGGCCGCTGAAGGGCTGCGCGCAACCTTGCCCTCGCGCGCCAGCCGGTCGACCAGCCCGGTGATGTTGCCGTTGGTGACCATCAGCCGCTCAGACAGCGCGCCCATCGACAACGGCTTCTCGGCGCGGTGGAGCTGGGCCAGGATGTCGAAGCGCGGCAGAGTCGTCTCGAAGCCCTGATGCAGCCCTTGGCGGACGCCCTGTCCGATGAGGTTGGAGCAGGTCAACAGCCGCAGCCAGACCCGGAGCTCGAGCCCGTCGCCGGCACCGACATCGCTCTCGTAATCGCCGCGCGCAGCACCGCCGGAAACC
This sequence comes from Alphaproteobacteria bacterium, assembly GCA_965248835.1. Lineage (GTDB taxonomy): Bacteria > Pseudomonadota > Alphaproteobacteria > MPNO01 > MPNO01 > CAYFYS01. Next base: position 2,054,840 of record CBDFLJ010000002.1, on the reverse strand, counting down.
GGAATCGCATCGGTCATCACATCACCTCGCCGCCGGCGACCGCGATCGCCTGGCCGGTGATTGCCCCCGACGACGGCAGGCACAGCCAGGCAACCGCATCGGCGACCTCCTGTGGGTCGACCAGGCGGCCCTGCGGGTTCAGAGCCGTAAGCTCGGCGCGGGCCTGCTCCTCGGTCCGGCCGGTCTTCTCGACGATATTTGCCAGCGTATCCGCGACCATCCCGGTCTCGGTAAAGCCCGGGCAGACGGCGTTGACGGTGACCCCCGTCCTGGCGGCTTCCAGCGCGAGCGCTCGGGTCAGGCCGACCACGCCGTGCTTGGAGGCGCAATAGGCCGCGGTGTAGGCATAGCCCTTCAGCCCCGAGGTCGAGGCGATGTTGACGATCCGGCCCCAGCCCGCCTCAACCATTGCTGGATAGACGAGCTGCGTACAGCGGAAGGTCCCGGTCAGGTTGGTCTCCAGCATCGACTGCCAGAGTGCCGCGCCGGTCCGGGTGAACGGCGCGCTGCCGGAGATACCGGCGTTGTTGATCAGGATCGCAACCGGGCCCGCGGTCTCGCGCGCGCGCGCAAACGCGGCCGCGATCGCATCGGCATCGGCAACGTCGCCCGCGAAGGTCCGCGGCGTCGCCCCCGACGCCGCACCGATGCTTGCGGCCGCGCCCGCCAGCCGTTCGAGATTCCGGCCGAGCAGGGTAAGATCCGCGCCCAGCCGTGCCAGGGTCTCTGAGATCGTCCGGCCGATCCCGCGCCCGGCGCCGGTGACCACCGCATGGCGACCGGCGAGCGGCGCGGCTTCGTCGGCGGGGCCCGCGCCGGATGGGTTCGGTAGGGCGCTGTTCATAGGCGATGTCTTTGCTCCGCGGCAGGCTGGACGGCTGTCGGCTAGTTATTTTAAACTTAAAACAACCGCCTGTTCCTGACAAGACTCGGAGATCGTCGCGATGGAGATCCTGCAACCGCCCGGCTGGCCGCGGCCCAAGGGTTATTCCAACGGCGTATCGGCCAGCGGCAGGCTGGTGTTCGTCGCCGGCCAGATCGGCTGGACCCCCGAGGAAACGTTCGAAAGCGACGACTTCGCCGATCAGTTCCGGCAGGCGCTGCTCAACATCCGCGCCGTCCTCGCCGAGGGCGGGGCAGGGCCCCAGCATGTGGTCCGGATGACGATGTATTTCACCTCCAAGCGGGAATATCTGGACAGCATCGCCGATGTCGGCGCGGCCTACCGCGAAGTGATGGGGCGCAACTATCCCGTCATGGCTGCCGTGGAGGTCTCGGCCCTGATGGAGGACCGCGCCAAGGTCGAGATCGAAGCGACCGCCGTGGTTCCCGAACCCTGATCGTTTGTGTACCGTTCGGCCAAGGAATGGATCCAGGGGGCACGCGATGGAACTGAAGAAGCACGGCCGCTACGAGTACTCGCCGATCGTCGAGCGCCCGCAATACGACTGGCCGGGCGGCAAGCGGCTGGCGTTCTATATCGGGCTGAACGTCGAGCACTTCCATTTCGGCGAGGGGATGGGCCACACTCCCACCGCGCCCGGGCCGCAGCCCGATATCCGCAACTACGCCTGGCGGGACTACGGGTTGCGCGTCGGTGTCTGGCGGATCCTCGATCTGTTCGACGAGCTGGAATTGCCGGCCTGCCACCTGGTGAACACGACGATCTACGACTACGCGCCGCAGATCATCGACCGCATCCGCGCGCGCGGCGACGAGGTGGTCGGCCACGGCCGGACCAACAGCGAACGCCAGGGAGATCTGTCGTCCGAAGACGAGGCGGTCCTGATCAAGGAGGCGACCGAAATCCTGCGCCAGCAGGAAGGTGTCCAACCCAGCGGCTGGCTCGGGCCGTGGATCTCCGAGACCGCGACCACGCTCGATGTGCTGCAGGAGAACGGCTACCGCTACGTGCTCGACTGGCCGATCGACGACCAGCCGGTGTGGATGAAGACGCGCAACGGACGGATCCTGTCGGTGCCTTATCCGGTGGAGCTCAACGATTCGCCGGCGATGCTCAACCGCCATCACACCGCGCGCGCGTTCACCGATATGGTGATCGACCAAGTCGACGAGATGCTGGAGCAGTGCGTGCACCAGCCGTTGTGCTACGCTCTGTCGCTGCACACCTTCATCGTCGGCCAGCCGTCCCGCATGGTGCAACTCCGCAAGATTCTCAAATACATCCTCAATCACGAGTGGGCCGACCGGATCTGGTTCACCCGGCCGCGCGATGTCGTCGATCACATCGAATCCTTGCCCGCGGGCACGCTGCCGGGCGGCGGCGCCTGAACCCACCGCTGAGGATGGACGGTCCCTTTATCATCGACGAGCCGGAGAGGGAACGTTTCCGGCTGAGCCGTTCGGTGCTGGTCGACCCGGAAATCCTGAAAGCCGAGCACGCGCGGATCTTCGATCGCTGCTGGATCTATGTCGGCCACGAGTCCGAGGTCGGCAGTCCGGGAGATTTCCGGACCCGAACCGTGGCCGGCCGGCCGGTCATCTTGGCGCGCGACAACGCCGGCACCGTCCGCGCGTTCCTCAATTCCTGCCGTCACCGCGGCACCGTGGTCTGCCGCGAACGGGAAGGCAACCGCCAGCGCTTCACCTGCCTCTATCACGGCTGGACCTATGACATCGACGGCGCGCTCAGGAACGTTCCCGGCAAGGACGCCTATGGCGAGGCCTTCGACCAGGCCGATTTCGCGCTGGCCGAGGTGCCGCGGCTGGAGAGCTACCGCGGGTTCTGGTTCGCCCATTTCGGCGCGCGGGCCGAGGCGCTGGCGGACTATCTGGCCGGCGCGCGCGAGTACATCGATCTGGTCGTCGATCAGTCGCCGTCGGGGCGGCTGGAGATCGTCTCAGGCACCCAGGAATATGACATCCGCGCAAACTGGAAGCTTCTGGTCGAGAACAGCTTCGATGACTATCACCTGCATTCGACCCATTCGACCTATCTCGATTACATGAAGGACTCCGGCGTCTCGGTCGCCATGGGCAAGGGGCTGATGATGCCCACCCGCGGCATCGGCAAGGCGCTGGGCAACGGCCATGCGGTGGTCGACAACGTCAATTTCCGCGGCCGGCCGATCGCCGCCTGGATCCCGCTCTACGGCGCGGACGCGAAACCCGAGATCGAGGCGGTCCGTGCCGGGCTGGTCGCGCGCCTGGGCGAAGAGCGGGCCCGGCGCATCGCCGATACCAACCGCAACCTGGTGGTCTTCCCCAACCTCGTGATCAACGACGGCTCGGCGGTGACGGTGCGCACCTTCTGGCCGACCGCGGTCGATCGCATGCGGGTGACCGCCTGGGCCGGCGGCCCGGTCGAGGAATCCGAGACCTCGCGGGCCCGCCGCCTGGACAGCTTCTTGACGTTCTACGGCCCCGGCGGGCTGGCGACGCCCGACGACGTGGAAGCGCTGGAGTCGGTCCAGGACGGGCTCGCGACCTGGCGGGAGATCAGCTGGTCGGAGATCTCGCGAGGCATGAACAAGGACGGCGAGCAGTTGAATACCGACGAGCTGCACCTGCGGGCGTTCTGGCGCCAGTGGAACGCGCTGATGCTGTCATGAGCGCGGGCACCCCGGCCGAGATCACCCGCGCCGATGTCGAGGCGTTCCTGTTCGAAGAAGCCGCGCTGCTCGACGCCTGGCGGCTCGATGACTGGCTGGCGCTCCTGACCGAGGACGCGCGTTACCTGGTCCCGCCGAATGACGTCCCCGACGGGGACCACCGTTCGACCCTGTTCACCATAGCCGACGACATCGATCGGATTCGCGGCCGCGTCAAGCGGCTGAAAAGCGGCCAGGCCCATGCCGAGGCGCCCCGGTCGCGGACCCGGCGGATGATCTCGAACGTCCGCATCACCGAACGAACCGCGGTCGAGATCGAGGCCGAGGCGAACTTCGTCGTCTACCGCTTCCGACGCAACGAGCGCGTCGGCGAATATGTCGGCCGCTACGTCTTCCGGCTGCGGCCGGGCGAGGACGGGCTCAGGATCGTCGAACGCCGCGCGATCCTCGATTGCCAGGAGCTCGGCGCGCTTGGCTCGGTGAGCTTCATCCTGTGAAAACAAGACCCGGACAGCGAGCGGGCGGTGCTGCTCAGTGCATCGCCGCGGTGGCACGCTCGTAGTCGAAGGGCTCGGGCTCGATATCACCGGCATAGATCGCCTGGACGCGCTCCTCGCTCAGCGGGAAGCTGAATTCGGCGTTGCGCATGCGGATGCGCAGCCGGAGCTGCTCGACCACCAGTTCGCCCATCAGCGCAAACTGCTCGTCGGACCAGCCCTCGTCGTCCAGGCCGACGATGCCCTCGAGCATGTGGCCGAACTCGTCCTCGTAGACCTTCGTGCAGGCATCGGCGATCATGTCGTCGACGCCGCCGCGGCCCTTCAGCCGCGTGCCCTCGCGGAACAGCGCGCAATAGCCGCCTTCGGTGAACCGGCTGGCCCGGATGCCGAGCGCGCCGTGCTTTTCGTTGTGTGCGTGCCGCACCCGCGTGAGCTCGGCGTCCTCGTCCCAGGTCTGCAGCGCGTGCGGGTTCATCGGTGGTGCGTCCGGCCCGCGGATCGCATCGTAGACATTGGCGAAGCGGATGTAATGGTCGAACTCGTCGTGCAGGATCTCGATCAGCTCGAGCGCGTAGCGGCGGTCGACGCTGTCGGGTGCACCGGTATCGATGCGGCGAAAGATCTCGCCGAGCTCGGTGACCGGCCCCAGGAAGACGCCGAGATTCTTGAACTCGCCGATCCCGGTGCCGTTGAACTCCTTGGAGCATTGACGCCCCAGCCACAGCAGCTCGGTGTCGTGCGAGCGGATCGGCGAGTCCCAGTAGGATCGCACGACCTCGGCCTCGCCGGCCCACAGCGGGGCGGAAACGGTGATCAATTTCTTCAGGTTGTCACTAAGCGCCATGACGGCTCCTCATCCTGTCCCAAGCAAACCCCCGAATACGGCCATCGCCCGGATTTCATTTCACCGATCCCGACCGCGGCTCGGATTGACGATTCCCGGATATTTTGCGATGTCCCACCGACTCCGAACACTTTATGGCAATTCGTCGGGACTGCAAGATGTCGATCAGCCTAGTCTATGTCACGACTGCGGGAGTGGCGCAGGCCCGCCGGATCGGGCGTGCGCTGATCGAAGTTCGGATGGCGGCCTGTGTCAACATCCTTGACGGCATGAGGTCGATATATTGGTGGAACGGCGAAATCGAGGAGGCCGGGGAAGCAATCCTGATCATCAAAACGCGGACGACCCTGGTCGATTCGGTCATCAAGCGGGTGAAGGAACTGCATGATGCCGACACGCCCTGCGTCCTGGAGATCGCGGTGCAGAGCGGCAATCGGGAATTCCTCGACTGGATCGAGAACGAGACGGTCTGAAGCACGCTCCGGACGCTCTGGACGCGCTGGTCCCGCCGCATCCGGTCGTTGTCCGCCGCCTCCCCGACCTGTAGCCTCGGAACGCCGATGACAGCGGAAGGTTCGAGGCGAGGATGCAGGGACAAATAGCGGACGCGCCATTCCACCTCGCCCATCACGACCACTACGCCGATCGGCGGCTGCGGGCGATCCTCCGCCGCGTGCGGACCTTCGCGATGGTCGGGGCCAGCACGGTGTGGCGGCGGCCCAGCTTCTACGCGATGAAATATCTCCAGAAGCGTGGCTATCGCATCATCCCGGTCAACCCGGCCCGTGTGGGCCAGGAGATACTGGGCGAGACCGTTTACGGCGCTATCCGGGACATCCCGGTCCAGATCGACATGGTGGATATCTTTCGCACCTCCGAAGAGGCGTTGGCGATCACCGAGGAGGTGATCGCCAACAAGGAAGACAAAGGCATCAAGGTGCTGTGGATGCAACTCTCGGTCCGCAACGACGAGGCGGCCCGGCTTGCCGAGGACGCAGGCCTGGTTGTCGTCATGAACCGCTGTCCCAAAATCGAGTACGCCCGGTTGTCCGGCGAGCTCGGCTGGGGCGGCATCAACTCCGGAATCATCACGGCTAAACGCCTGAGGCCACCCAAGGCATGAACACAAGGACCGAAGACATCCCGTCCTTCGACGACCTTCCGGCCGACGAGGACGCACCGCGCGAATACGGCATCGAGACGATCGCAGTCCATGCCGGCGCGCGGCCCGACCCGGTCACCGGTGCGCGGACGACGCCGATCTACCAGACGACTGCTTATGTCTTCGACGATGCCGATCACGCCGCCGAACTCTTCAATCTGCAGACCTTCGGCTACATCTATTCGCGCATCACCAACCCGACGGTCGCCGTCTTCGAGGAACGGATTGCGGCGCTCGAGAACGGGCGCGGCGCGGTTGCGGCCGCCAGCGGGCACGCCGCCCAGTTCCTGGTCGCGGCCGTGCTGCTGCAAAGCGGCGACGAGTTCGTCGCATCGCGCAACCTCTACGGCGGATCGGTCACCCAGTTCGCCCATAGCTTCCCGAAGCTCGGCTGGACCTGCCGCTTCGTCGACATGACCGAACCCGAGAACGTGCGCGCGGCGATGACCGAGCGGGTCAAGTTCATCTTCTGCGAGAACCTCGCCAACCCGGGCGGGGTGGTCATCGACCTCGAGGCGGTCGCGGCCATCGGGCGGGAGTTCGGCATCCCGGTCGTGGTCGACAACACGCTGGCCTCGCCCTATCTCTGCCGGCCGTTCGATTGGGGGGCCGATCTGGTCGTCCATTCGGCAACCAAATATATCGGCGGTCACGGCAATACGATGGGCGGCGTGGTCGTCGAATCAGGCCGGTTCGACTGGCAGCAGAACGACAAGTTCCCGGGTCTGGCCGAGCCGGATCCGGCATATCACGGGCTGACCTTCGCCGAGACGTTCGGCGATTTCGGCTTCACGATGAAGCTGCGCGCGGTGGCGCTGCGCGACTACGGGCCGTGCATGGCCCCGCAGGCCGCGTGGAACCTGCTCCAGGGCGTGGAGACGCTGCCGCTGCGCATGGACCGGCATTGCAGCAACGCGCTCGCGGTCGCCGAATGGCTCGAGGCTCACCCGAAGGTCGCCTGGGTGTCCTATTCCGGGCTCCCGTCGAGTCCCTATCACGCGCTCGCCAGGAAGTACCTGCCGCGGGGCGCCGGCGCGGTGTTCACCTTTGGCGTCAAAGGCGGTTACCAAGCCGGTGCCGCGATCGTCGACCGGGTCGAGCTGTTCTCGCATCTGGCAAATATCGGCGATACGCGCAGCCTGATCATCCACCCCGCCTCGACGACCCATCGCCAGCTCACCGAGGAACAGCAGATCGGCGCCGGCGCCGGTCCCGATGTCGTGCGCCTGTCGATCGGGATCGAGTCGGTCGACGACCTGATCCGCGACCTCGATCAGGCGCTCAGCGGTCCTGCCAGCTAGGCGATCGCTTCTCCAGGAACGCATCGATGCCCTCTTCGGCATCGTGGGCCAGCATGTTTCGAGTCATCACCTCGCCGGCGTCGTCGTAGGCGTCGGCCAGCCCCTTCTCGAGCTGGCGGTAGAACGCCTCCTTGCCAAGCGCAAGCGTCAGTGCGGATTTCGACGCGAGGTCGGCCGCGAGCGCCCTGGTCTCCTCATCGAGCGCAGCCGGCGCGACGACCCGGTTGATCAGGTCGTAGCGCTCGGCGGTTGCCGCATCGATCGGCGCGCCGGTGAACAGCATCTCCATCGCGCGCTTGCGCGGCAGGTTGCGGCTGGTCGCGACCATCGGTGTCGAGCAGAACAGCCCGATATCGACACCCGGCGTTGCGAACTTCGCGGTATCGGCGGCGACCGCCAGATCGCAGGTCGCCACGAGCTGGCATCCGGCTGCGGTCGCGGTCCCCTGGATGCGGGCGATCACCGGCTTGGGCAGGCGGGTGATCGACAGCATCAGCCCGCTGCACCGTGCGAAGGTCGCCGCGTGGGCCTGCCGCGTCGGGTCCGCCCGGAGCTCGCGCATGTCGTGGCCGGCGCAGAAGGCCGGGCCGTTGGCGCCGATCACCACGACGCGGACCGTCGAATCCTGTGCGATCGCATCGATCTCGGCCTGCAAAGCCGAGAGTAGCGCCGTGGACAGCGCATTGCGGGCCCGCGGCCGGTTGAGCACCAGGGTCGCGATCCCGTCCCCGTCCTCGCGCAGCAACACGGGTTCGTCGGTTTGTTTCACCGCGGTTTCGGCGATCGGTCCAGCCATCGCGCACGCCCTTCCTGCATATCATGTTACTCTAATATAAGTCCCTGAAAGACATGGAATAAACCTCTACCATTGTCTTGACAGCGCAAGTCCTTCTGCGATACTCCGCGCCGCACCAGCACCAAGCGCCACACCAAGCGGGACCCACCGATGAGAACCTATTCCGCCAAGCCCGGCGATGTCGAGGCCAACTGGTACGTCATCGACGCCGAGGGTATCGTCGTCGGCCGGCTCGCGGCTATCGTGGCCCGGATGCTGCGCGGCAAGCACAAGGCGATGTTCACACCGCACATCGACTGCGGCGACAATGTCGTTGTCGTCAATGCGGAAAAGGTCAAGCTGACCGGGCGCAAGCGCGACCAGAAGACCTATTATCGCCACACCGGCTATCCCGGCGGCATCAAGAGCCGGACCGCGGGATCCATTCTCGACGGCGCCCATCCCGAGCGGGTGGTCGAGAAAGCCATCGAGCGCATGCTGCCCAAAGGCCCGCTGGGCCGAAAGCAGCTACGCAAGCTCAAGGTCTATGCCGGGGCCGAACACCCGCACCGCGCGCAACAACCCGCCGCGCTCGACCTCGCGGCGTTGAACGCCAAGAATTCCAGGAGCAACTAGGCATGGCCGACCAGGACACCGCCACGCTGGGCGATGTGATGCCCGAAGGCCTGCTGGCCGAGGGCACCATGGTCGAGGACGCCCCGATCGTCTATGAGCGCAAGGTCGACAACCAGGGCCGGGCCTACGCCACCGGCAGGCGCAAGAACGCCGTCGCCCGGGTGTGGATCAAGCCCGGCGCCGGGCGGGTGAGCGTCAACGGGCGCGCCGGCTCGGTCTATTTCGCCCGCCCGGTGCTGCAGATGCTGCTCAACCAGCCCTTCCTGGTGGCCGACCGCAACGGGCAGTACGACGTCTGGTGCACGGTCAAAGGCGGCGGGTTGTCGGGCCAGGCAGGCGCGGTCCGCCACGGCATCTCGCGGGCCTTGGTCCACGCCGAGCCCGCCCTGCGCACCATCATGAAGCGCGGTGGGTTCCTGACCCGCGACGCAAGGGTGGTCGAACGAAAGAAATATGGCAAGGCAAAGGCGCGACGAAGCTTCCAGTTCTCCAAGCGCTGATCCGCCCTTTGCTCTCAATCGCTGTTCCGGCACTGCTCCGGAGGTGATGCCATGACCAAGACATCGAACGTCGTGCGCGCGGCGATCCTCGGTGCCAGCGGCTATACCGGGGCCGAGCTCGTCCGGCTGCTGCTGCACCATCCGATGGTCGAGATCGCCGTCCTGACCGCCGACCGCCATGCCGGCAAGCCTCTGGCCGCGGTCTTTCCCCAGTTCGGCGGCCGTGCGCTGCCCGATCTGGTGCGCATTCAGGATGCCGACTGGGACTCGCTCGACCTCGTTTTCTGCTGCCTGCCGCACGGCACCACCCAGGAGGTCGTGGCCGCGCTGCCGCGGCACCTGAAGGTGATCGACCTGTCGGCCGATTTCCGGATCTCGGACCTCGCGACCTATGCCCAGTGGTACGGCCACGACCATCTGGCCCCGGCGCTGCAGGAGGAGGCGGTCTACGGCCTGAGCGAGCTTGCCCGGGATGCGGTGCGCACGGCGCGCCTTGTCGCCAACCCCGGCTGCTATCCCACCTCGGCCATCCTGCCGCTCGCGCCGCTGCTGGCCGAGGGGGCGGTCGATGACGGGGCGGGGATCATCATCGATTCCAAATCCGGCGTCACTGGCGCCGGGCGCGCGGCCAAGGAGGCGAGCCTGTTCGCCGAAGTCTCCGAGGGCATTCACCCCTACGGTATCGCCTCCCACCGTCACGCACCCGAGATCGAGCAGGAGCTCGGCAGCGCTGCCGGACGCGCGATCACGGTGAACTTCACCCCCCATCTGATGCCGATGAACCGCGGCATCCTGTCGACCATCTATGTCCGCCTGTCCGACGGCAGGACCGCCGACGACCTGCGGGACATATTGGCCGCGCGCTATGCCGGCGAGCCTTTCGTGCGGGTCGTGCCGGCAGAGGTTCTGCCGGCCACCCGTCACGTCCGAGGGTCCAACCATTGCCTGATCGGGGTCTTCGCCGACCGCCTGCCGGGCAGGGCGATCATCGTCTCGGTGCTCGACAACCTGGTGAAGGGCGCCTCGGGGCAGGCGATCCAGAACATGAACCTGGTGTGCGGCCTGCCCGAGACGACGGCGCTCGAGCAGGAACCGCTCTACCCGTGAGCGGAACGCCGCTGTTCAGCCCGCCCGAGGCGCTTATCGGCCCGGCAACCGCCGGCGCCCGGCTGCTGCCCTATCGCGGCGCATGGCCGCGGATCTCGCCCGAGGCCTTCATCGCCGACGGCACGGTGGTGATCGGCGATGTCGAGATCGCAGACGGTGTCGGCGTCTGGTTCAACTGCGTCATCCGCGGCGACGAGCACGCGGTCCGGATCGGCGCCCGCAGCAATATCCAGGACGGCACCGTGATCCACGTCCACAGCCTAAAGCAGGGCACCTATATCGGCGCGGATGTCACGGTCGGCCACATGGCGCTGCTTCATGCCTGCACGCTGGAGGACGGTGCCTTCGTCGGCATGGGCGCAGTGGTCCTCGACGAGGCGTTGGTCGAAGGACGCGGCATGCTGGCCGCGGGCGCGATGCTGACACCGGGCAAGCGGGTGCCCGCCGGTGAACTCTGGGCCGGCCGGCCGGCCCGTTTCGCCCGCAAGCTCACACCCGAAGAGACCGCGGGCATGGACGTGACGATCGAGACCTATCTCGCGCGCGCCCGCGAGTACCTCCGCACCCGGCGAGAGGCGGCCGAGACCGGCTCATGACGGACCCCGATGCCGGACGTGCCAGGCGGCAGGCGGCACCCGGTCAATGTTCGGTGGGATCGATCACGTCCGTGACGCCTTCGATTCCCCTCGTGATCGCCGCTACCACCGCTATCGGCACCTGAATTTCCATTTCAAGGTCGCGCGCAATCCGTCGACCGCGGGGGTGTCGCACTTGTCGAAGTTTTCATGCGCCCAAGGCATGAACGCCCAACGCACCTCATCGGCGCGGTTTCCTTCCGGAGGCAGGCAGACGCCGTCGCGTTCAGCCAGGCCGGCGCGGATGTAGAGATCGGTAAAGCCGCTGACATACTGTTCGCATTCCATTTCCAGGATCGCGCCGCCGCGCGAGTCGTTGTCGCCCTCCGCACAGGGCTCGAGGAGGTCGCGGATCTTGTAATCGAATGCCGCCGGCGGCCCGGCGGTCAGCCCGAGCACCACCAGGACGCATGCGGTTCGCAAAACTGTCATGTCCACCTCCGGGCGCCGCTGCAACCGCTATGGTCGCTGCTGCGACATCGCGCGGACCGCTTCGTCCATCACCGCGCGATGCTGGTCGTTGTCCAGAAATGCCGGCGTGTTGACCTTTGCCCAAAGGGCCTCGTCGAGCATGTTCTGGTGGCAGCCCATGCACAGGCCCGTGCGCTCCATCTTTTCCCGCATCGCCTGCGGTAGGGGGCCTGTCAGCGGCCAATGCGAGCCGACGCTGACCAGCTGGCGGCCGTCGCGGGTGAGGATCTGCGAAAGGTCGTGGTCGAGCTTCGGGATCGCCGGCGACTGGACCTTGTGCTTGCGGGGAATGGCCGTCCCGAGATGGGTCTGCAGCTCGACCACCAGGTCCTTTTCGTAGCTTTTGAGAAAGCGGCCGTCCTCGATGCCGTAGCCCAGGGTCTTGGGATTGTTGTGGCAGCTCTCGCAATCGCGCGCCTGGCGGCCCGCGGTGTGCGGCTGGACCGCGGCATGATCGAGCATCCTTGGATGGATCAATCCGGACGTCCGGTCGAGCGCGGCAAGCGATGCCGGCCGTCCGGTCGGCGGGTTCCCGCCGCACGCAGCTTCTTGCCAGTGTATGGAATTCGTCTTTTTTCTGAGAATTCCGCGTCAGTGGATTGAAAAAGCTTAGCCTTCCGCGCCGAGATAGTACTGCTTGACCAGCTCGTTCTCGGCCAGGGCCGTGGCGCTATCGCCGGCCAACGCGATCTCGCCGTGGACGATCACATAGCCCCGGTCGGCGATCTTGATCGCCTGGTTGAAGTTCTGCTCGGCCATCAGGACGGTCAGGCCGTACTCGTCCTTGAGCTCCTTGATCTTGGCGATCATGCGGCTGACCAGGATCGGGGCGAGCCCGACAGAGGGTTCGTCGACCAGCAGCAGCCGGGGTGCGGACATCAGCGCGCGGGCGATCGCCAGCATCTGCTGCTCGCCACCGCTCATGCTGCCGGCGAGCTGGCGGCGGCGCTCGGCGAGCACCGGGAAGGCCTCGAAGCTGAAGGCGAGGTTGCGCGCCAGATCGGCCCGCGCGGCCTTGCGGAAGGCGCCGAGCGTCAGGTTCTCCTCGACCGTGAGCCGGGGGAACAGCCTGCGGCCCTCCGGGATCATCGCCACCCCGTGTTCGACGACCTCGCGCGGCGACAGCCCCAGCAAATCGATGCTCCGGCCGTCGATATCGAGCCGGATCCGTCCAGAATCGGGCTGGACGATGCCCATGATGCATTTGAGCAGCGTGCTCTTGCCGTTGCCGTTGGCGCCCAGCAGGGCCACCGTCTCGCCGTCGGCGACGTTGATCGAGACCCCGTGCAGGACGCGCACGGTGCCGTAGCCGGCGTCGATCCCCTCGACCGTCAGCTCAAGCGCCAAGATATGCCCTTTCGACGTCCGGGTTGGAGATGATCTCGTCGGGGCCGCCCTCGGCGATCTTGCGGCCGGCGTCGAGGACCACGATGCGCTGGGAGAACCGCATCACCGCGCGCATGATGTGCTCGATCATGATGATGGTCACGCCGCCCTCGTTGAGGCGGAACAGGATCTCGAGGAGCTCGTCGACCTCCGCCGAGGACAGCCCGGCCATCGCCTCGTCGGAGATCAGCAGCCGCGGCCGGGCGGCCAATGCGCGCGCAAGCTCGAGCTTGCGCATCTCGATCTGGGTGAGCCCGGCCGACAGCGTATCCGCCCTGGCCGCGAGCCCCATCGAGTCCAGGATCGAGCGCACGTTCTCGTCGATCGCATGGCGCGGGGTGCGGGTCGCGTATTCGATGGTGATTGCGAGGTTCTCGTAGACCGACATCGAGCGGAACGGCCGCGGGATCTGGAAGCTTCGCGCGACCCCCAGCCGCGTGCGCTCGTGCGCCTTGAGCCGGGTGACGTCCCTGCCGTCGAATTCGATGCTGCCGGCATAGTTGAGCAAGGCGCCCGTGACGCAGTTGATCAGCGTTGTCTTGCCCGATCCGTTGGGACCGATCAGCCCGAACCGCTCGCCGGGCGCGATCGCCACCGAGATGTTGTCGAGCGCGGTGAACCCGCCGAACCGCATGGTCAGCGAGTCGACCGCAAGGATCGGCGCGCCGTCGGTCATCGCTTGTCCCGCCCGCTATATTTGCGAAACAGGCCGACCACCCCCTCCGGAGCCAGAGTCACGAACAGCACCAGGACGACGCCCACGATCAGCAGGTTGAGCTCCGAAGAGATCGTCACGTTGGCGATCTGCTGGGCGGTTCCCAGGAGCAGTGCGCCGACCAGGGGGCCCGCCCACATCGTCGTGCCGCCGATCATCGGCATGGCGATCGCATTGATCGCGTAGGCGAGATTGAAGGCCGAGGCCGGCTCGACATAGCCGACATAGAGCGCGAACGGCGAACCGGCCACGCCCATCAGAAAGCCCGACACGGTGGTCGCCACCAGCTTGAGCTTGAGTGTCGGAATCCCGGCGCACTCCGCGGCCAATTCGTCATCGCGGATCGCGTGCAGGCCGCGGCCGAACTTCGAGTTCTCGATCCAGCGCGCGACCGCGACCGCGACGACGGCCATCACCAGCATGACGAAGAACAGATAGCGCACGTAGTCGCCGAACGGCGCGATCGTGCGCGGCCGCAGGATGTAGGCGCCCGATGCGCCGCCGACATAGTCCCAGTTGATCATCAGCGTCTCGAGCACGATCGCCAGCGCGAGCGTCGCGATGGCGAAGAACACCCCGCGCAGCCGCAAGGTCAGATAGCCCATCGCCAGCCCGATCAGCGCGCAGACGATGCCCGAAACCGGGATCATCATCAAAAGCGGCGCCTTCATCAGCTTGTAGAGCACCACCGAGGAATAGGCGCCGATGGCGAAGAACCCGGCGCTGCCGAAGTTCACATAGCCCATATAGCCGCCCATGATGTTCCAGGCGGTCGCCAGCACGACATATTGCAGGACCACGTAGGCGGCGAAGAACCAGAACGAGTTGGCGACGATGTCGGTCAGCGTCAGCACGATCCCGATCAGGACGATCGCGCCTGCGCCGTACCAGAATTTCGCCCCCTTGCCCATGCTCAGCGGCCGAACAGGCCCTGGGGCCGGAAGGCCAGCGCCAGCAGCAGGATTCCGAAAGCGACCGCCGGCGCCCATGACGGTCCGTAGAAGGTCGAGACCATGCTTTCGGCGATCCCCAGGATCATGGCCGCGACCATCGTCCCGGTCACCGAGCCGAGCCCGGCCAGCACCACGATCGCGAACACCTGGCCGATATAGAGCCGCCCGATCGAGGGCTCGATCGGGATGATGATGATCAGCAGCGCGCCGGCGACCGCGGCGGTGCCGATGCCGATGCCGAAGCCGATCTGCTTGATGCGCACCGGGTCGGCCGCCATCAGTTCGAGCGCGAGCCGGTCCTGGGCGACGGCGAGAATTGCCCGCCCGGTGAAGGTCCTGGAAAGATAGCGGTAGACCCCGACGAACATGATCACCGAGACCACGAAGGGCACGAACATGCGCGTCGGGATGCCGATGATCCCGATCTGCCAGTTGCCGCCGATATAGGGCGCCTGGACCGAGCGGAAGTCCACGCCGTAGACGAGGATCAACGCGACCTCGATGATGAACATCACGCCGAAGAAAAAGGCGAGGCCGCGCAGCGTCTCCTCGCCTCGTTTCTCAAACGCCTCGTAATAGATCCGGTAGACCGTCACCCCGACGGCGTAGAAGATCGGCGCGAAGGCCACGCCCATCAGGATCGGGTCCGCCCCCCACCACTCGTTGCCCATATAGGCGATGTAGGAGCCCAGGATCACGAACGCCGGATGGGCGATGTTGACGATGTCGAGCTGGCCGAAGGTGATCGTCAGCCCGAGGCTCACCGCGGCATAAAAGCCGCCCAGCATGACGCCCGCGGCGATGGCGTTGAAAAACAGTTCGAAGGTGAACACGTCTTCGAAGCCTTGCTCTCAATCGCCTCGCCGCGGTGCGGTTCGTGACCCTACCGAGCTTCGGTGTAGGGGTAGCGCAGCTTGCCCGACTGCCACTCCTTCGGATAGAGCACCACGCGCGTGCCGGGCTTGGTGAAGGTCTCCAGATTGTTGTCCCGGATGTCCTGGTACTGGACCATCAGGGTCCGGCTGCTCGCCCACTCGCCGTTCTTGGCGAACTTGACCTTGCCGACCACTGTATCGAAGGTCGCATCGCGCATGTAGGCGCCGAGCTTGGCGTGATCGAGGCTCTTGGTTGCGCCGACGGCCTGTTCCAGGAGTTGCAGATAGGCATAGGCATAGGTCGGCAGATAGTAGCCCAGCGGATCGACGCCCTTGCCCTTCACGTCCGCCTGGTACTTTTTCAGGAACGCCTCGACACCCTTGAACTTGAGTGTGGGAGCCGGCACCCAGAAGTCGTAGTTGACGATGCCGTTCAGCTTGGGCCCGAGCGCCTTCATGATGGCAGCGAACTGCAGGCCCACCATTCCGCCGCCGAACAGCTTCGCTTTCAGCCCGACTTCGGTCGCCGCTTTGACTATGCCGACGGAATCGGGCGGGTAGGACCCGACATAGACGATGTCGGGATTACGCGCCTGGATCGCCCGCACGATCGGTGAATAGTCGGCCGTGCGCGGCGGATAGCTGCCGTCATAGACGATCTTCAGCCCGAACTTCTTGGCGTTGTCGCGTGCGCCCTTGACCGCATTGCGCGCGAACTCGGCATCCGCGCCGACCAGGGCGATCGTCTTGGGCGGGGGCGATTGTTCCATCGCCAACTCGAAGAAGCCGCGCGACCAGTCGGTCAGCGGGCTGGGGCCGGCCGGCATGATCTGGAAATAGTTCGGGTGGTCGAACTTCTCGTTGACCGCGAGCCCGAACAGCGCCGGGAAGACAAGCCCGCGCTGCATGACGATCGGCATCGCCGGTGCGATCAGATTGGTGCCGTAGCCGGACACGATCAGATCGACCTTGTCGATATCCAGCAGTTTGGTGTAGATGCCGGGCACCATCGCCGAGTTGGTCTGGTCGTCGTAGAACACCAACTCGACCTTGCGGCCCAGCAGGCCGCCCTTGGCGTTGACGTCCTTTTCCCAGATCTGCATGGCGATCAGCGCCGACTTGCCGCCGGCGGCCAGGCCGCCGGTCAGCGCCATGCTGAACCCGACCTTGATCGGCTCCGCCGCCCGCGCCGCGCCGTCGAACGGGTTTCCGAATCCAAGTGCCGCCACCGCCGCAAAAGCCGCAGCGCCGCGCAGCAGGGAACGCTTGTTGAACGAACTCATCCCGCTTCCTCCCGTTGGTGTTCTGACCGAATTGGCATCATCATACGTCAGCTTTCACTTCGTTGTGAATGGCCAACCGCAATCGATGGACACCCGGTCCGGGAGCGCGCCCATGCAGATCGGCTTCTTTTTCTGGCCTTATGATCCCGCTCTGGTCCGGCGGATGGCCGAAGCAGCGGACCGCTACGGCTTTGACATGATCGGCATCGCGGACACGCCGGGAAACGCGATGGATCCGTGGGTGGCAACCACCATGGTGGCCGGGGCGACGCGCCGGGCGCGCGTTGCGCTGTGCGTCACCAACCTGGTCTCGCGCCACCCGGCGGTCAGCGCCGCCTCGATCGCCTCGGTCGATCTGCTGGCCGAAGGGCGCACGGTGCTGGGGATCGGGGCCGGCCACAGCGGGACGCGCAACCTCGGCATGGGAAACGCATCCGTGGCCGAGCTCGGTGAAGGCGTGCGTTATCTGAAGACGCTGCTGGCCTCGGGCGAGGCGATGCTGGATGGCGCGACGGCGCGCATCCCCTGGATCAAGGCGGCGCCCAAGGTCTTCCTTGCCGGCTCCGGGCCGCGCACCCTGCGGCTGGCCGGCGCGGCCGCCGACGGGGCATTCGTCAATTACGGCATCTCGGCCGAAGCGCACGCCGCCTCGACCGCGCTGGTAGGCGAGGGCGCGCTGCAGGCCGGGCGCCAGCCGGAGGATGTCGAGGTCTGGCAGATCGCGAGCCTGGATTGCAGCCAGGACGCAGCCGCCTCGCGCGCCAAGGCCGGCGCGATCCTCGCCTTCATGGCCGGCGGCTACATCTTCGATACGCCGGACCTTGCCGGCCGCGGCCTGCCCGAGCCGCTGCATGAACCCTTGCGCGCGCTTCGCCGGCGCTACAGCACCAGCCCCGGCGATGCGGACGCCCGTTTGCTCGACGAACTCGGGCTGTTCGACTATCTCGCCCGGCGCTTCGCGGTCTGGGGGACGCCCACGGACTGCCTCGATCAGCTCGAGGCCGCGCGCGCGGCCGGGCTGGAGCGTGTGATGTTCACCGTAAGCGTCGCCTCGGACCCCGCCCGGACGGTCGAGCTGTTCGGCGCGGCGATACAAGGCTGGTCGGGGCGGTAGAACCCCGATAGCCTCGCCGTTCCGGCTTCGGCAAAGGGAGCGTCATGCGATGGAAAAGCAGCACATCAACCCGTACGGCATCTACAAGCATCCCGCGTTCACCCGGATCGTGACGGTCAAGGGCCCGATGAAGATCGTTTTCATCGCCGGGCAGACGCCGTCGGACGAGAACTACCGATGCGTCGCGCCGGGCGACTACCGGGCGCAGTACATCCAGGTTATGGACAACCTCCAGGTCCAGCTCGAGGCGGCCGGGGCGTCGTGGGACGATGTGGTCTACCGGCGGATTTTCGTCCTGGACGTCGATGAATACCTGAAGGTTGCCAGCGATCCCGCGACCCCGATATACGGCGACCCCGAACGGCCGCCGCCATCGACGATGGTGGGCGTGACGCGGTGTCCAACCCCGAGTTCCTGATCGAGATCGACCTGACCGCCATCGTCGCGGACTGAGCCCGACCGGTCCAGGCGGCCCGAACCCGGCTGGGCCGCTGCGCACCGCGCCATCTTCTCCGCGCTGAAGCCACCCAATCCGAAGCGCCGCATATCGCGGCAGAAGGCAAAGCAGGGCTAACTGACATGGGCTCATTCAGCATCTGGCACTGGATCGTGGTGATCCTGGTTCTCGGTGACTGGTTCTTTCGCGGCCTCATCCGCGCATGGCACCGTGAACCAAAGGGCGATGGCTAGAGCGTCGCGGGATACCCATGATGCCCTCTCACGACATCGATATGTCGGACCATGGCGACGCCAGGCTTATTCGCAGGATCTGCCGATCGCTCTCAGGGTGGATGGTGGGCCGTCTGGGCGCCGAGCCGATGTGAGCGCCTATCTTCTCGGCGCCGCGGGCGAGAGCGGCGCGACCCGAACCCCACCGCCGGCGCAAACTGTCGCCGCAGGCGGTGGCATCGGCGCATATCGCAGGACATCACCCTGGCGCGGTTGCAGGACTGGCTGGCGGCCGAGCACGCGGTGCGGCTGAGTGACGGCGCGATCTGGCAGGCGGTCGACTCGGCCTGTCGTTCAAAAAAAACCCTGCGCGCCGCCGAGGGGCACTCGGCCCGACATGGCCGCCCGGCGCCGGGCCTGGCGGGCGGCGCATGGATCGACCCACGACGCCTGGTGTTCATTGATGAAAGCGGGGTGGCCCGGCGCTACTCGGCCGTCGTCTGCACGCCGCGGCCCCCTTCGGTCACTGGAAGACCATGACCTTCGTCGCCGCGCTGCGACAGCGCGGGCTGAGCGCGCCCTGGGTGCTTGACGGCGCCATGGACGGCGACGCCTTCAGGCCGAGATCCTCGATGGACAACCTGCCGTCGCCGGCATCGCCGAGACCATCGCCGGACAACAGGCCCAGCTCTTCGCCGGTACTCGCCCGACATGAACCCGATCCTCGCCTTCTCAAAGCTCAAGACCGCACTCAGGGCCGAGCCGGCACGCACCATCGACACGCTCTGGCGGCGCATCGGCACCATCCTTGATACCTTCACCCAAAGCGAATGCGCCAACTACTTCAATGCAACTGGTTATCAACACTCAATATGAGAATGCACTAGGCGTATAATCCCCTATTTATTGGGCTTGATCTTCACCATCTGGCGGAACTTGGCCAGGATGGACTCCGGCGTGGCCATCGCCTTTTCGATGACCGCCTGGATCTTCTCGGCGCGCAGCGGGTTGACGACCATGCCGCGTTTCTTGGCCTCGGCGCGGAACGCCGGGTCATGGACCGCCGCCCAGAACGCGCTGCGCAGCACGGCGACGCGATCGGCCGGCGTACCCCGGGGGGCGAAGAAGCCGTGGCCGACATAGGCCGACGCCTCCATGAAATCGACCATCCGGCGCTGCTCGTCCGTGGTGACGATGTCGCGCATGTTGGGCACGCCCTTCAGCTCGGGAAGGCTGGGTCCGCCTGGACGAGTTGGATGATCTTGCCGCTGTCCAGCCAGTCGCGCTTGGTGGTCACGTAGCTGTTGTAGAAGCTGCCCCGGCCGTGGACCTCACCGGTCTCCATCGCCTTGTTCATCGGTCCGGCGCCGCGATAGCCCGGCACGATCTTGAACCGGGTGCCGGCGACGGCGTTCATGAAGGCCGGGATGAGATAGGCCGACGACAGCTTGCTCGACGTCGCCATGATGACCTCCACGGTCTTGGCTTCCTCGATCGTCCTGGCGGGCGCGATGTGCCAGACGGTGCTGACCTCCGTCATCGGGGTGACCGAGCCGAGCCACTGGAAGTCGGCCGCGTTGAATTTCACCCGGCACAGCAACGGCGCGTTGGCCATATAGCTCATCATCTTCGCCCCGCCGGCGCCGGCCATCGCATCGACGATGATGGTCGGATTTCCCGGAATGTGCTTCTGCCAGGTCGCGCCCAGGACGCGGGCGACGGTGGAAAACCCGCCGCCGGCGCTCCCGCCGGAGACCAGCCTGACGGTCTTGCCCTTGTAGAAGTCCGCCACCGCATCGGCCGATGCCGGCCCGGCGAGCACGGCCGCCAAGACCGCAGCGATACCGGCGCTCGGGCGAATGTGCCTCATTTTCAAGCTCTTCCTGGAGGCCCCGGCTCGGCGCCGAGCCAGGCGCCAATGGGCGGAGCGTGCCTCCAATCCGTGGCTGGCAACCGGGACGGCCGAAATCTCACGGGCGAGGGGGGCGGCGGCCTATCCGGGCTTGACCGGCGCCAGGGCCGGTCCACCGGCCAGCACGGGGCCTTCGGGGCCGTCATAGAGCGCGGTAACCGAAACGACGCTGCCCGGCGGAATAGCGTCCGCATCGGCGATGGCGGTCAGCGGGTACGATCCGAGATTTGCTTCGGCCCGCCAGGAGCGGACAGCGGCACCGGGGACCGCCTGCTGCAGGGCCGCTGCAAACCCGTCCGCGCGCCAAGTCCGGGTGAAGGCCCCGGCGAGCCCCCCTTCGTCGTCCTCCTCCGGCGCCCCGCGCGGCACCGTTCCGGTAAGCCTGATCCAATGGCCCTTATAGGCGATGGAGACTTGCACGGCGAACCGCCGTCCGAGGGCGAGGTCGCGCTCCGGGCGGATCAAGCGCGTGTCCTCGGCAAGGTCCGGCGCGACCAGCACCTGGACCTCCTCGGCGCCCATCGCCCGAGCGGTCCCCTCGATCGCGGCCACCAACGGGCCGGTGGACCGGGGCGTCCCGATGGCTTCGAAGCCGCGGCGGGCGATGTCGCAGGCCGTCCCGGACAAGGCGATCTCGGCGTCGTCGGCCGGATGGCGGACCGACCGGAACAGCTCTGCGGCGTCGACGAGCGCCGCCGCGCCCAGCGGGGCCGCGATCCCGCCCGGAAAGCGCGACAGCTCCAGGACGCCGAGCTTGGACCGCTTGCCGGCCCGCCCTGCCAGGAAGCCCGCGATGTCCGCGCCGAGCCGCGGCGTGCAGATGACCTGGCTGACGCAAGAAGTCTCCTCGATCCATCCCCCGACCCGCTTGGAAAGGCTGACGAACAGCACCGGTGCCTGATCCGGCAGCACGACGGCCACGCCCTGCGACCAATAGGGCACGAAGTGCGTCAGGAAGGAGACCGCCGCCGGCCGCGGGAAGTTGGTATAGAGCAGCAGGGCGTCCATTCCGGCGTCCGCCAGCGCCGCCTGACAGCGCCTCAGGCGGGCATCGAGGACCGCGCGCGGGACCTCTTCCTCCGACCATGCGAGGAGGCCGCGCCTCACGCCGGCACCGACAGCAACGCCCGCGGCAGCGTGCCGAAGCAGCGGTGGCCGTCCTCGGTGACCACCGCGGTATCGCCCAGCACCATGTAGCCGACCGCGGGATGATAGGTGTTGGGGTGGACGATCAACGTGGCGCCGGCCTCCAGCACGGTGTCCACGTCTTCCAGGATATGGGGCTTGTTGTCGACGAACAGGCCGACCCCATGGCCCCTGACCCGGGTATATTCGCTGGTGGTGTATTCGCCGAGCCCGTGGCGCCGGAAGACGTCGTTCTCGGCCTTGGCTACGGTGGCGGCGCTCACCCCGGCGCGCAGCGCCCCAAGCCCGGCCTCGAACGCCTCGACATAGACCGCGAACGCCTCGCGCTGGGCATCGCTCGGCTCGCCGACGACCAGCGTGCGGCAGATCTGGGCGTAGTAGCCATCGACGCAGGGCGTAAGCTCGGTCGTGACAAGGTCGCCCTCCTGCATCCGCCGTTCGCCCGGCGGATGCATGCCGCGGACCTCGCGCCCGCCGGACCCCATGATGATGAAGTTCTCCGCGCAACCTATGCCGCGATAGTAAGCCTCGACCTCGGCGACCACCTCGTACTCCGCGCGCCCGACACGCACGGCGTCCATGAACACGCGGTAGCCGTCCGCGGCCAGGGCCGCCGCGCGCGCGACGGTCTCGACTTCGGCCGGCGATTTCACCAGCAGCAGCCCGTCCATCAGTGCCGTGCCGTCTTCATGGGTCCGGGCCGCTTCGGAGCGGACGATGCCGTAGGGCATCAGGCTCGCCGGCGCCGTCGCGATCCGCCGGTTCCCCATGCCCGACAGCCGCCGGACGACCGCGGCGACCGGGTCCTCGGAACAGTCGATGCGGGCGTCCGGGCAGGACAGGGCGGCACGGTCGGCCTCGGCCGGGTTATCGACGAAGATGCGAGTCCGGCCGTCGACGGCCACGATCGCCAGCGCATCTCCTTCGAGAACCGGGAAGTCGGTGGCGTAGCGCAGATAGTCGCACTGCCAGGCGTTGCCGTAGACGACGATGGCATCGAGCCCCGCCGCCGCGAGCGCCGCCTGCAGGCGCGCGGATCTTTCCTCGTGCAGCGTGCTCATTTCACCGCAGTGTGGCGGTTGTGCGCCGGGCTGTCACGCCCGGCGGAGTCACCCGGAACGGCGATGCTTTCACAATTTTCTCCGGTTTTTGGCAGTCTGGAATCGGCATCCCCGGCGCGGTTTCCGGTTGTCGGTTGCCGGTCAGATCACGGTGCCGAACACCGCGCCGATCGCCGCGGTCAGGGCCATGGCGAGCGCCCCCCAGATCGTCACCCGCGCGGCCGCCTTGACGATGCCCGCGCCGCCGATCCTCGCCGAGACCGCGCCCAGCAGGGCCAGGCTCAGGAGCGAGGCGATCGAGACGACGGTGATCGCCTGGCTGTGCGGCGCCAGCGCGACGGCAGCCAGCGGCAGGACGGCACCGACCGCAAACGTCGCCGCCGAGGTCAGCGCGGCCTGGACGGGGCGCGAACGGACGGTGCCGGAAATGCCGAGCTCGTCGCGCGCATGGGCTGCCAGGTCGTCGTGCTCCATGAGCTGGGTCGCGACCTGCCGCGCGAGCCGGATCTCGACGCCGCGGGCGGCGTAGATCTGCGCCAGCTCCTCGTGCTCGGCCTCCGGCTCGGCATCGAGCGCAAGGCGCTCGGCCTTGAGGTCGGCACGCTCCGTGTCCGCCTGGCTGCTGACCGATACGTACTCGCCGGCAGCCATCGACATCGCGCCCGCGACCAGCCCGGCAACGCCTGCGATCAGCAGGGTCTGCCGGTCCGCGCCCGCCGCGGCCACGCCCACGACAAGGCTCGCCGTCGACACGATGCCGTCATTGGCACCGAGCACGGCCGCGCGCAGCCAGTTGATGCGATGGACGAAGTGCCTTTCTTCATGGTGGATGTGCGCGGTCATGGCGATCGGTCCGTTCGCGCCGTTTGTGGCAGGATAGCCAAGTGTGCGGCGCGACCGCAGACTACCTGCCCGGGGTCGCGCCGCGCCACTTGGGAATCGACCGCAGGGACCGAGCCAATGACGTCTTCCGCCCCCTTCATCGGCCAACCGGTCAAGCGGATCGAGGACCGCCGTTTCCTGCGCGGCCGGGGCACGTTCAGCGACGACGTGCGCGCGGCAGGCCAGCTCCATGCCGTCGTCCTGCGCAGCCCGGTCGCCCACGGGATTGTACGCGCGATCGACCCGATCGACGCCCTGGCGCTGCCGAGCGTGCATTCGGTGATCACCGCCACCGATTTCGGTCCCGAGGTGCCGCGAATTCCGATCCGGCTGTTTCCGATGCCGACCCTGGCCGCGTTCGAGCGTCCGGTGATCGCTGCGGACAAGGTGCGGTTCGTCGGCGAGCCGGTTGCCGTGGTCCTCGCCGACAGCCCGGCGGCCGCCGAGGACGGGCGCGACGCGGTGGCTCTGGACATCGAGGCGCTGGATCCGATCGCCGACCGCGACACGGCAATGGCCGGGCCGCCGCTGCTGTTCGAGGCGCACGGCTCGAACGTCGCGGTCGTCTACACCGGCCGGGACGGCGACGCCGAGGCCGCGTTCGCCACCGCGGACTACACCCGCCGCGAGACGTTCGCCGTCCATCGCCACGCCGCGGTGCCGATGGAGCCGCGCGGGCTGCTCGCCCAATGGGATGCAGCGGCCGGCCGGCTGGTCGTCCAGGGTGCGGCAAAAGTCCCGTTCGCCAACCGGGCGATCCTGAGCGCGCTGATCGGCCTTCCCGAATCTGACGTCGACCTGATCGAGCTCGATGTCGGCGGCGGCTTCGGCGCCCGCGGCGAGTTCACTCACGAGGACTTCCTGATCCCGTTTGCCGCGCGCCTGACCGGCCGCCCGGTCAAGTGGACCGAGGACCGGCGCGATCACATGATGACGTCGAGCCACGCCCGCGACGTCGCCTGCGAGATCGAGATCGCGTGCACAAGCGCGGGCATGATCACCGGCTTGCGCGGCCGGGCGGTGTGCGACGTCGGAGCCTATATTACGACCGCTGGCGTGATCCCTGCGCGCAATGTCGCGATGTTCCTGGCCGGCCCCTACCGTGTCCCCAGCTATGACGTCTCATGCACGGTGTTGTTGACCAACAAGACGCCGTCGGGGACCTATCGCGGCCCGGGCCGCTTCGAGGTCGACTTCTTCCGCGAGCGCATGCTCGATCTCGTTGCCGGCGACCTCGGCATCGACCGCATCGCGTTCCGCCGCCGCAACCTGGTGAGCGCGGACGCGATGCCCTACACCCTGCCCGCGATCTCCCCTGCGCCCGTGGCTTCCGCGCTCGACAGCGGCGACTACCAGGAGACGCTGGACCGGTGCCTGGCCGAGATCGGCTGGGAGGACAAAAAGGCGCTACAGGGCGCCCTGGTCGATGGAAGGTATCACGGGCTGGGGATCGGCTGCTTCGTCGAGGGCGGCGCGGCCGGACCGAAGGAGACCGCGCGCTTCCGGCTGGAACCCGACGGGACCGTCGCACTGTTTGTCGGCTCGGCCGCCCTCGGTCAGGGGCTAGAGACGGTGTGCGTGCAGATCGCAGCCGATGAGATCGGGCTGCCGATGGACCGGATCACGGTCCATCACGGCTCCACCACGCATCTCGAGGAAGGCTACGGCTCATTCCATTCGCGCTCGGTGGTCATGGGCGGATCGGCGATCCTGGATGCTGCGGACAATCTGCGCCGGACTATCCGCACCGCGGCCGGCCGCTACCTCAACTGCGCCGCCGAAGACGTCGAGATCGGCGCCGGCACCGTACGCGGCCCGAGCGGGCGCAGCATCGCCTGGTCCGACCTCGCTCCGCTTTCGGCCGACGGAGAGTTTCTGAACACCAGGCACACCTATGCCTTCGGCGCCCATGCCGCCCACATCGCGGTCGACCCGCAGACCGGCGCCATCGCGTTGATCGATTACGTCGCGGTCGAGGACGTCGGCCGGATCGTCAACCCGATGACGCTCAACGGCCAAGCCGTCGGCGCGGTCGTCCAGGGGCTGGGCGGCACCTTCCAGGAGCAGCTTGTCTATGACCGCTCCGGCCAGCTCATGACCATCTCGCTCGCCGACTACCTGCTCCCGGTGGCAACCGATTTTGCCAACGTCCGCGCCATCTCGCTGGAAAACTACCCCTCGCCGATCAACCCGCTGGGGGTCAAGGGCGCGGGCGAGGGCGGCACCGTCCCGGTCGGCGGCGTGATCGACGCGCTCGCCAACGCGCTCGCCTCGCTCGAGGTCGAGCCCCACGCGCTGCCCCTGTCGCCGGACCGGGTGTGGGCGCTGATTGCCGAGGCGGACCGGTGACCCTGGCCGGGCCCAGGATCAGATCCCCATGTAGGCGCGCCGGATCATCGGGTCATCGGCTAGCGCGTCCGTCGGGCCGCTGACGGTGACCCGGCCGGTCTCGATGACGAAAGCATGGCCGGCCAGCTCGAAGGCGGTCAGCAGGTCCTGTTCGACCAGCAGGATAGAGATGTCGCTCTTGTTGATCTCGATCAGCGCCTCGCCCAGCCGCTCGACCGCACGCGGCGCGAGCCCCAGGGAAAGCTCGTCGATCATCAGCAGCACCGGCCGCGACATGATTGCACGCCCGAGCGCGCACATCTGCTGCTCGCCGCCCGACAGCGTCGAGGCATCCTGGCCGTGACGTTCCTTGAGGATCGGGAAGATCGAATAGACAAAATCCATGTCGCGTGCGATCTCGGCCGTATCGCGGCGCAAGTAGGCGCCGAGCAAGAGATTGTCCCTGACGCTCAGCCCCCTGAACAGGCGCCGGCCTTCGGGCACCTGGGCGATGCCGTGGGCGAGGATCGCATCAGGCGGCGCGCCGGTGACGTCGCGGTCCCGGAACACGACCCGCCCGCCGGTTGCCGGGACCAGACCGGAGACGGTGCCCAGCAGTGTCGTCTTGCCGGCCCCGTTGGATCCAACGATGCAGACGATCTCGCCCGCCGCGACCTCGAGGTCGATGCCCCACAGGACCTGGACGTCGCCATAGCCGGCGGTCAGTTGCTCTATCTTGAGCAGCGGCTCAGCCATCGCCGGCGAGCTTCTTGTGCCGCGCGGCGAACTTGGTGCCGAGATAGGCCTCAATGACCTTGTCGTCGTTCACGACCTGGTCGGGACTCCCTTCGCTGATCAGCTCGCCGTGATGCAGGACCAGAATGCGCTGGCTCAACGACAGCACCACTTTCATCACATGCTCGATGATCATGATCGTGATGCCGCGCGCCGATACCTTGCGGATCAGCTCGAGCGCGCCGTCGATCTCCGAGGGGTTGAGCCCTGCATTGACCTCGTCGAGCAGCAGCACGCGGGGCTTCATCGCCAGGCTCTTTGCCAGCTCCAGCCGCTTGCGGTTGGGAAGCGTGAGCGAGGCGGCCGGGCTCCGCGCCAGCTCGGCAAGCCCAACGAAGGCCAGATGCTCCATCGCATCCCGCTCGGCCGCCGATCGGTTTACCGCCTTGCCGGCGAACAACGCGCCGGCGGCGACATTCTCCGCCACCGTCATTTGCGGAAACGGCTGGACGATCTGAAAGGTCCGCGCGATCCCGCGGCGCGCGGCCTGGAACGGCCGCTGCCGGGTGACGTCGAGCCCGTCGCACAGGATCTCGCCCGAATTGGCCGGATAGACCCCGGTCATCACGTTGACCAGCGTGGTCTTGCCGGCGCCGTTGGGGCCGATCAGAGCGACGATCTCGCCCTGGTTCAACTCGAAGCTGACGTTCTGGACGGCGTGGATGCCGCCGAACGACTTGCTGACCCCGGCAAGGCGGACGATGGGTCCACCGCTCATCGGCTCGTCCCGCCGAGCCGCGCGGCCAGCGCGCGATAGGGCAGCCTGAGCAGGCCGTTGGGCAGGAAAAAGATCAAGATCACGATGACCAGACCCAGGATCGCCCGATTGAACTCCAGGAACTCGGACCAGATCAACTCTTCCATGACGACGAAAGAAGCCGCGCCGAGGATCGGCCCCAACGTCGTGCCCGCGCCGCCCAACAGCGCCATCACCGGAACTTTCAGGGTCAACAGGATGTCGAAGGAATCGTTGGGGTCGATATAGTTGGTCCACGAGGCGTAGGCCGCGCCGATGGTGCCGCAGAACATCGCCGACAGCGCGAAGGCGGTGATCTTGTAACGCGTGGTGTCGACGCCGACCATGTCGGCGGCTTCCTCGTTCTGGTGAATGCAGCGGAACCCGAACCCGAGCCTGCCGCGGTCGACGGCAATGGTTACGGCCAGCACGATCAGCATGATCCCCAACATGACATAGAGGAACAGCTGGCCCACGACCTCCGGGCCGCCCGGATATATCGGCACGTTCAGCCCGTCGCCGCCGCCGGTGAGACCGCTCCAGGACGATATCACCAGTCGCAGCACCTCGACGCTGGCAAACGATCCGATGGCGAAATAGTGGCCGCGGAGCCGCAGGATGGCGAAGCCGAGCGCGGCCGAGAAGGCGCCCACGAACACCGTCGCCACCACCCAGGCGGCAGCCATGGGAAGGCCGTGGCGCTGGCTCAGCGCACCGACATAGGCGCCGAGCCCATAGAAGGCGGCGGTAGCGAAGGACGGGTAGCCGACATAGCCGCCGATGAAGTTCCACGACAATGCCAGCGCCGCGAACATGCAGATGAACGTCGCCGTGCGAACCAGGTAGTTGTCGGCGACGAACGGCAGCACGATCACCGCCAGAACGCCGATCCCGAGCACGCCGTAGCGCCCCATCATTCGTATCCCCGCTTGCCGAGCAGGCCGGTCGGCCTAGTCATCAGCAGGACGAGCATCAGCGCGAAGCCGATCGTGACCGCGTGCTGCGGCCCGAGCCAATGGCCGGCAAAGCTCTCGATCACGCCGAGCACCAGGCCGCCCACCAGCGCGCCCGGAACGCTGCCGAGGCCGCCGATGACGCATACGACGAACGCCTTGCCGAGAAACAGCCCGCTAAGGTTTGCGGTCACCGGAAAGACGATCGCCATCAAGCTGCCGGTCGCGCCGGCCATCAACGCGCCGATTCCGAAGGTGATGGCATAGATGCGGTTGACGCGGATACCCATCAACGCCGCCGCGGCCCGGTCCATCCGAACCGCGACGATGGCACGCCCGGTGCGCGAAGTGCGCAGCACCCAGAAGAGCAGGCCGGTCAGGATCAACGCGAGCAGCATCGCGGCGACGCGATCGAGCGGCATCAGGATGCCGGCGAACTCCAACCGGCCGAGATCAAGGGTGACCCGCCGGGGCGTCGCCGTCCACGCGACGGTCATCGCGTTGTACATGATCATGTCGAGGCCGAAGGTCAGGGTCAGGGTGGTCAGCACCGGCTGGGTGACCACCTTGTTTATGAGCCCGAGCTGGATCGCGTAGCCCAACACGAACAGCACCGCGCCGGCCACCGGCAGCGAGACGATCGGATGAATGCCGAGATGGACATAGGCGAAGAAGGTGATGTAGCCGCCCAGGATGATGAACGAGCCGTGCAGCATGTTGATGACGTTCAGCACGCCCCATACCAGCGAAAAGCCGACCGCGATGCAGGCATACAGCGCACCGAGAACGATACCGTTGGCGAGGATTTGCGGGATCATCGACCAGCTCTAGCGGTGGGAGGCCGAGCGCGGAGACTGCGCCGCGGCCGGCGCTTGCCGGCGCAATCGCGCCGGCCGGGCCGCCGGCGGGGCAGGGATCGATCGAGCTTCTCCCGCCCGCCGGCGAGCCGGCCGCCGCTATGCCGTCACTTCGCCGCCGGGACCATGTTGGCCTGTTTGATATCGGCGGGCGCCAGCACGACCGGCTTGCCGTTCTGGATCTGGATGATCGGCAGCTTGCGCACTTGGTTCATGCCATTGGCGCCGAAATTGATCGGCCCGTAGAAGGTCACGATATCCAGGTCGGCCAGTGCCTTGCGGACCTTGGCACGGTCCTTGGAGCCGGCTTTCTCGATCGCCTTCTGAAGGGCGATCAGCGCGGCGGCCGATGACGCGTGCACGTAGTCGGGATCGTGGCCTTCGCGGGCGACGAACGCCTTGTAGAAATTCTCGGTCGAGCCGAACACGTCATCGGTGGTATAGCGCGTCGCGTGATGCCACCAGGAGGCGCTGGTTACGCCTTCGGCGAGCTTGCCCAGCCCGTCGACGAACTCCTTGTAGGCCGGGCCGGTGATCATGGTGATGATCGGCGCATGGACACCCAGATCGGCCATCTGCTTGCGCGCCAGCACGAGGTCCGAGGTGTAGCCGGTGATGTAGATCCAATCGGGCTTGAGCGACTTGATGCGCGACAGCGCCGAGGAATGGTCCAGCGTGCCGACTGAATAGAGCTCATCGTAGACCACCTCATAGCCGAACTTGGCCGCGTCCTTAGAAAGCGCCTTGGCCATCGATTTCGGGAACACGTCGTCGCGCCCCAGGATTGCGACCTTTTTCGCGTTCGGCATCGCCGATCTGAAGTGAGCGAACATCGCATCGGTCAAGCCGGTGTTCGGCGCCAGGGTGCCGAACAGGTTCTTGAAGCCCTGGTTGTAGACCGACAATGACGAGGACACCGACGCCATCAGCGGTACGCCGTAGCGCTCGGCGACCGCGGCGACGATCTTGGTGTGGCCCGATCCGAACGGGGCGGACAGGAAATCGACCTTGTCGCTGGTGATCAGCTTCTCGGCGATCTGCTGGGCGCGTTTGCCATTGGTCTGGTAATCGTAGGCGACCAGTTGGACCTTCATCTTTTGCCCGCCGACGTCGATGCCGCCGGCCGCGTTGACGCGCTTCAGCCACATGTCGTAGGCGACTTGCTGTTTCTTGCCTTCATCGGCAAGCGGCCCGGTCAGGGCGAGCGGCGTGCCGATCTTGATGACGTCTTGGGCCTGCCCGACCGAGGCGCCAAGAACCAGCGCCGCGGCGGCCGCCGAAACGGCCGCGCAGGCGAACCTTCTGCTGACATCCATGTTCATTCTGTCCTCCCCAGCCTGATTGAGTGCATGTCATTGACATGCGATTTGAGTGCGACCATTGGTGGCTCTACTTTACCGCGACCCAACTACCGACCCTAGCACGCCGCCGATGCAGCCGGCCACCGCGCGTTGATTTGTCAAAACCGGCGGGCCGCTAGATCCTTTCCTTGCGCGACACCGTATCGGTGACGACATCGCGGATCAGCGCCCGGTTGGCCAGCGGGTCGACCTGGGTCACGCCGGGCCGCAGCTTGACCATGCAGGCATACCCCACCTGGCCGTCGATCACCATCGTGCATTCCTTGCATACATTGGCGTTGAAGCAGCTGAAGCGGACCGCGAGTCCGGGATCGTGCAAATCGCGGATGCGCACCAGGCCGTCCAGAACCGAGTCGCCGTCCTCGTAGGGGACCTCGTATTCCTGGTGCCGCCCGGCCTCGCCCGGCCGCCCGCGCCATACCTTCAGCCGTGCGAGCAAGCGCGGATTCGCGGCATCGGTTTGCGGGTTCATGCCGGCGTCCTCGCCCGATGGCTGTCGAAGGCCGAGACCATGCCATCGCCGTGCAGCGATATGACCTGCGGCCGTTGCAGATCGGCTCTGGTCTCGACGAAGTCGATCCTTTGATGGGCGCCGCGGCTTTCCTCGCGCCCCAGCGCGGCAAGCACCACCGCCTCGGCGGCCAGGAGCCCGTTGCGGAGCTCGAACCACTCGACCAGCGAGGTGTTGAACGCCAATTCCCGGCCGACGTCGAGGTCGCCCAGGTCGCGCCGCCGCATGGTTCGGATCCGCTCGAGCGCGGTGCCCAGCCGCCGCGCGTCGCGGAAGGGGCCGGCGTTGTCCCACATCAGCCTCCGCAGCTCGTTGGTCAACGCCTTGGGCGAGGCGTCCGGCCCGACGGCGCGGTGCGTGCGCGGGCGGATCGGCTCGATCGCATCGCGGGCAACGACAGCGCTGCGCCGGGCCGAGCCGGCGGCGGCCGCGTACTCGGCGGCGAACTGTCCGGCGCGCTCGCCGAACACCACCGCCTCGGGCAGCGCGTTGCCCGACAGCCGGTTTGCGCCGTTGGCGCCGCCGGCCGCCTCGCCGGCCGCATAAAGGCCTTCGACACAGGTCTCCAGCCTCGTATTCACCTCGATGCCGCCCATCAGGTAGTGGGCGATCGGCGAGACCTCGACAGGCTGTTTGGTGAGGTCGATGCCGTTGCGCAGGAAGATGTCGATCGCCGGCCCGATCGCGGCGCGGATGGTCGGCTCGTCGATATGCTCGAACGAAAGATAGACCCCGCCATGAGGCGATCCCCGCCCGGCCTCGACCTCCTTGTAGATCGCATAGGTGAGCTGGTCCCGGGTGGAATTGTAGGTCGCGGCCTCGGCGCGGCCGTAGTCGTTCATGAATTCCACGCCGTCGCGGTTGATGATCCGGCCGCCGAGCTTGACCCGCATCGGCTCCCAGGTCGTCGGATCCAACCCGACCAGCCGTGGCGCCAGATGGCCCATCGGGAAGAACTGCACGAACTCCATATCGACCAGCCGCGCGCCTGCTCTCAAGGCGAGGCCGATGCCTTCGCCGGCGATATTGTTCGAGGCGGTGGTGCGCCGGAACAGGCTGGTCAGGCCCCCGCTCGCGAGCACGACCGCCGGGGCCGCGATGGCGACTTGTGCGCCGGTCGGCAGATCCAGGCCGATCGTTCCGCGGACCCGGCCATCGTCGACGACGATCTCGGTCAGGCTCACATTGCTCAGACGCCGGATCGGCTCGGTCCTGCTTATCCGGTTGCGCAGCGCGGCCGATATGGCCGCGCCGGTACGCAGGAAGTCGACATAGCAGCAGCGCTTGCGGCCGTGGCCCGGCGCGATGACCTGCTTGATCCGGCCGCGCTCGTCCTCGGCCCAGTCGACCCTCCAGCCCCTGAGCTCGCGGATGCGCAGCGGCGCGTTGTCGCATAGAAGCGCCGCGAGGTTTTCGTCGCACAGCCCGCGTCCGGCCTCGATCGTATCTTCGGTGTGAAGCGCCGGGGCGTCCGGCTCGGTCTCGGACAAGGCGGCCGCGCAGGTCATTTGCGCCATGATCGTAGCGCCGCCGCGGCCGATGACGTTCTTGTCGATCAGCACAACCCGGGCGCCGTTGCGGGCCGCGGCGATGGCGGCGTACATGCCCGCGCCGCCGCCGCCGGCGACCACCACGTCGGTCTCCAAGCTCAGCGCCTCGCCCACCGACTCACCCGGTTCTCTCCCGGGCATCGGCGATCGCTTGCAGCACGCGCCGCGGCGTGGCCGGGATCTCGCACAGCTCGGCCCCCAGCGGCCGCAGCGCGTCGTTGATCGCGTTGGTGATCGCCGCGCCGGGTCCGATCGCACCGCCCTCGCCGACACCCTTCTGGCCGAAGGTCGTATAGGGCGAGGGGGTCTGCATGTGCAGGACCCGGACATCGGGCATTTCGCTGGCTCCCGGCAGCAGATAGTCCGCCAGCGTGGTGTCGAGCGGCTGGCCGTCCGCGCCGAACCGCGCCTCCTCGAACAGCGCCGAGCCGACGCCCTGGGCGGTACCGCCGATGATTTGGCCGTCGACGATCATCGGGTTGATCATCACCCCGGCATCTTCGGCGACGACATAATCGAGGATCTCGACCACCCCGGTTCCCGGGTCGAGCGCGACCACGGCCGCGTGCGTCGCGCCGGTATGCACGCCCGTCCGCACGCCCGGCGCGTAGCCCTCGGTCGCCTCGAGCCCGCGTGAATCGATGTCGTCGGGAAGATCGGCCGGGCGCAGGTAATAGGCGGCGGCGATCTCGGCCAGCGAGACGCTGCCCGACGGCCCGACAACGGCGCCGTCGAGAACGGCGACGCTGTCCTCGTTGGTCTGCAGCATCCGCGCGCCGATCCGGGCGGCCCGCGTCGCGATCTCGCGGCAGGCGCTGGCGGTCGCGCCGCCGGCCCAGACGATGCAGCGCGATCCCCAGGTACCGGTCGAGTATGGCGTCAGCGCGGTATCGCCGTGGACGAGACGGACCGCGCCCGGATCGATGCCGAGGATCTCGTGCGCGATCTGGGCCAGCGTCGTCTCCAGGCCCTGGCCATGGCTGTGCACGCCAACCCTGAGCTCCAGCCCGCCGTCGGGGGTCAGCCGTGCCATGGCGAGTTCGTGAAGCGCCCGTTTCTTGCCGTCGGCGGTCGTGCCGTGGGCGGCCTGCTCGGACAGGCTGGCGAACCCGAGGCCGATCAGGCGTCCATCCGCTTCGCCGCGCCGCTGGCGTGCCCGCACGCCCTGGACATCGATCGCCTCGACCGCGCGGTTGAGCAGCGCCGGATAGTCGCCGCTGTCGAAGTGCTTGTCGGTGATGTTGTCGTAGGGCATCGCCTCGGGCGGTACCAGGTTGCGCAGCCGGACCTGCCACGGCTCGATCCCGACGGCGTGCGCGACGGCATCGATCATGACTTCCATCGCGTAGCACACCCCGGGGCGCGCCACGCCGCGATACGGCAGGATCGGCGGCTTGTTGGTGGCCACGGAAACCGATCTGCACCGGTAGCCGGCCAGGTCGTAGGGGCCCGGCAGGATGGCTGCCACCTGCGAGGCTTCGATCGCGGCGGTGAACGGATAGGACGAATAGGCGCCCGAATCGACGATGCAATCGGCATCGAGCGCCAGCAGGCGGCCGCTGTCATCGGCGTAGGCGGTGATCTTGTAGTGATGCTCGCGGCAGTTGGCGTTGGCGCTCAGGTGCTCGCGCCGGTCCTCGAGCCAGCGCACCGGATGCCTCAACCGCAGCGCCAGCCAGCACAGGCAGACCTCCTCCGGCGCGAGGATCGCCTTGTAGCCGAACCCGCCGCCGACATCCGGCGAGATCACCCGGAGCTGGCCCTCGGCCAGGCCGAGGCACTGCGCCAGGCCGGTGCGCACGACATGCGGGAATTGGGTGGCGGCGTGGACCACGAGCTGTTCGAGCCGGCTGTCCCATTCGGCGATGAAGCCCCGCCCCTCGATCGGCACCATGCATTGGCGCGCGGTGCGAAGCTCGCGCGTGATGCGAATCGGCGCCGTCTCGCGCGCTTGAGTGGTATCGTTGTCGTAGCCGATCTCGATATAGACGTTGTCGCCCCAGGCTTCGTGCACCAGCGGGGAGTCCGCATCGCACGCCGCGACCATGTCGACCACGGCGGGCAGGGCGTCGATCTCGACCGTCACCGCATCCGCCATATCCTCGGCCTCGGCCCGCGTGTCGGCGACGCATATTGCGATCAACTCGCCCACCTGGCGCACCTTGTCGGCGGCCAGCACCGGCTGTTCGGAGACCTTGAAGCCCGGCAGCGGCGAGACCGCTCGGATCGGGCCGACATCGGCGAGGTCGCCGGCAACGAAGACCGAGCCGCGCAGATGCTTGGGTATGTCGAGCCCGACGATCCGGCCATGGGCAACATGGCTGCGCACGAACGCCACCTCGCTCATGCGGTCGGGCCGGAAGTCGCCGATGTATTGCCCCCGACCGTGCAGGAACCGGCGGTCTTCCTTGCGCTGGAGACGAGCGCCCACGCCCTTGTCGGACACTGAAGTTCCGTCGGACGTCATCGCGCGCCGTCTTCGCTTTCGTCCATATGCCGACGTTTGTAGCGGTAGGTCATCTGGTCAAGATACTTCGAAAGGCGCCCGGCCGACACCCAATGACCCGCGGAATTCCAGGGAAGAACTGGCGACCCCAACGGGAGTCGAACCCGTGTCTTCAGCGTGAAAGGCTGATGTCCTAGGCCTCTAGACGATGGGGTCGCGTGCGCGATAGGTAGCGGGACGGCGGCGCGAAATCAACCGGTGCGTCGCCAATCCGGCCGGGCTTGGTTGTCCGAGCGCGTCGAGGGCGCGCCGGGCCGGCCGAAGCGGCGGATCGACAGGCGCCGGCGCCGGGCGACGGCCAGTTTGAGCGACCAGGAATGGCCGATCCAGGCACCGAGGATCGCATACGGCCAACAGCCCACGATCAGGGCCAGGCCCCAGCCTTCGATGATGACGTCGAGATAGGCTTGCAGGGTATCGATCTCGCCGGCGAGATAATCCGTTGCGCCGCCGGTAAAGCGCACGCTCCACAGGCCGGCGAAGGCCTCGTAGCCGGTCAGGTCGTCCCAGCGGCCGAGCAGCACCTGGCCGGTGAAGTAGAAGACGTAATAGACCGGCAGGACGGTCGCGAAATTGGTCACCCAGGTCCAGGCCATCGCGTGGATGACGTTGAAATCCCAACGCGGGATGACCCGGCGAAAGACGATCCAGTTCAACAGCACCAAGGCCATCTGGACGCCGACCGTCGGCGTCAGCGCCCAGAACAGGCCGACCGAGACGCTGCGCGCGGTATAGCTCGGCGGGTGCCGGCTGCGCTTGATCGGCACCACGAAGCGATAGCGCAGCCCGCGCCCGAACCGCTCGAACCAGCCCCGGTTCCGCCGAATCGTTGCTCCGCCCGTCACCACGTCCACCAAAGCCCCCTGCGCACCCCTTATCCCAAGTGCGCCGCGTCCTCAATGACAAGTTCTACGGCGCCGGGCCCCTTCCAGGAATCGGCGCGCAGATGACCGGCGACATGCAGCGGCCCGCGCGTCCCCAGCAGCGCATCGCCCAGGGGCGTGCCCGCCACACGAAAGGCGATCCCCTTGAGCCGATGCGCGCCGTTGCTGCCGGCCAGGAAGCAGCGCACATGATCGCCGCCGACGACATCGGCCCGGGCAATACGCACGGCAGGGAGCGCGAAACGCGGCCGCGGGTTGCCGGCGCCGAACGGCCCGACCGCCTCCAGCGTCTCGACGATTTCGGCCGTTGCGCCGCCGGGCGACAGCACGGCATCGATGCCGAGCCCGACCACCGGGGCGCGGAAGTCGAGTTGGCGGGCGATGTGCTCGTTGAGGAAGGCCGCCAGATCGTCGATGCGCTCGGCCGCGACCGTGAACCCGGCCGCCATCGCATGGCCGCCGCCGTTGATCAGCAGGCCCGCCTGCCGGGCTGCGATCACGGCAGGCCCCAGCGCGACGCCGGGGATGGAGCGCCCGGAGCCCTTGCCCAGCGGACCGTCGAGCGCGACCACGCAGGCCGGCCGGTTGTAGCTGTCCTTGAGCCGCGAGGCGACGATGCCGATGACCCCGGGATGCCAGCCTTCGGCCGCGACCAGCAGGAGCGGCGCGCGGCCGGGATCGCAGCCGGCGACCGCTTCGGCCGCCAGGATCTCGGCTTCGGCCAGCACCGCCGCTTCGACATCGCGGCGCTGGTGGTTGCACGCATCGAGCTGGCCGGCAATCGCGGCCGCTTCCTCGGCCGTCTCGGTCGACAGCAGGCGCACGCCGAGCCCGGCATCGCCGATGCGCCCGCCGGCATTGACCCGCGGACCGAACACGAAGCCCGCGTGGTAGGCGTCCGGCCGCTGGTCCAGACCGGCGACGTCCGCCAAGGCGGCGAGCCCCGGATTGTTCCGCTGCGCCATCACCTTGAACCCCTGGCACACCAGCGCGCGGTTGACGCCCTGGAGCGGGACGACATCGCACACCGTGCCCAGCGCCACCAGGTCGAGCCAGGCCATCAGGTCCGGTTCCGCGTGGCCGTGGCCGTACCATCCGGCCTCGCGCAGCGCCCGGTTGAGCGCGACCAGGAACAGGAACGTCACACCGACCGCGGCGAGCTGGCCGAACGCGTTGTCCTCATCGAGCCGGTTCGGGTTGACCACCGCCACCGCTTCCGGCAGCGCGGCCTCGGCGACATGATGGTCGAGCACGATGACATCGAGCCC
This sequence comes from Alphaproteobacteria bacterium, assembly GCA_965248835.1. GTDB lineage: Bacteria > Pseudomonadota > Alphaproteobacteria > MPNO01 > MPNO01 > CAYFYS01. Next base: position 2,017,592 of record CBDFLJ010000002.1, on the reverse strand, counting down.
GGAAGCCGCCGCCTCGGCGAGCGGGCGGTGCGCGGTGGTGCCGCAATCGACGGTGATCACCAGCGAGACCCCGGCGGACCGCAGCGCCTCGAGACCGCCGGCGTTGGGGCCGTAGCCCTCGCGCAGCCGGTCGGGGACGTAGACGTCGAGCCTCCGTTCGATCCGTGCGAAGAAGCGCACCAGCAACGCCGCCGACGTCGCGCCGTCGACGTCGTAGTCGGCGAACACACCGATGCTCTCACCCGATTGGATGGCCGCGAGGACTCTTTCGACCGCGCGGTCCATGTCGCGCAGGACCGAGGGGTCGGGCAGCATGGCTCTCAAGGTCGGGTTGAGGAAGTTTTCCACGCTCGCGCCATCGACCCCGCGGCCGGCGATCACGCGGGCGACAAGCTCCGGCAGCCCGGATTGCTGAGCCAGGCCCAGCGCCAGCCGCTCATCGTCCAACCGCGCACGCCACCGCTTGCCCTTGAGCGAGCAGGCGACGCCGAGGAAGGGCGGTCTGGACTGTTCCGTGCCGGTCATGGCGGATGGCGGCGCATTCTACCGGTCGACCGGATCGAAGCCGGTCTTGCGTTGGAAGTTGTGGTGCGCCTCGACATAGCGCACGGTGCCCGATTTCGAGCGCATGACCATCGAATGGGTATAGGCGCCCCCGGCGAAGCGCCGTACCCCGCGCAGCATGGTGCCGCCGGTCACCCCGGTGGCGGCGAACATCACATCGCCGTTGGCAAGGTCGAGCAGCCCGTATTTGCGATCGAGGTCGACGATGCCGCAATTGGCGGCCCGCCGGCGTTCGTCGTCGTTGCGGAACAACAGCCGTCCCTGCATCTGTCCGCCGATGCAGCGCAGCGCGGCCGCGGCGAGCACGCCCTCGGGTGCACCGCCCGAGCCGAGATAGATGTCGACGCCGCTTTCGGCCTCCGAGGTGGCGATCACGCCCGAGACGTCGCCGTCGGTGATCAGCATGATCCGCGCGCCGGCCTCGCGGACCTGGCCGATGAGCTCCTCGTGGCGCGGCCGGTCGAGGATGCAGGCGACAAGGTCGGCGACCTCCACACCCTTGGCGTCGGCCAGGCTTTTGAGGTTGTCGGCCGGGTTCCGGTCGAGGTCGACCACGCCCTCGGGCAACCCGCCGCCGACGGCGATCTTTTCCATGTAGACGTCGGGCGAGTAGAGGAAGCCGCCTTCCTCGGCCATCGCGATGACCGACAGCGCGTTGGTCAGGCCCTTGGCGGTGATCGTCGTGCCCTCGAGCGGATCGAGGGCGATGTCGATCTTCGGCCCACCGCCGGCGCCGACCTTCTCGCCGATATAGAGCATCGGCGCCTCGTCGCGCTCGCCCTCGCCGATGACCACGGTGCCGTCGATGCTCAGGCTGTTGAGCGCCGTGCGCATCGCATCGACCGCGACCTGATCGGCCGCCTGCTCGTCGCCGCGCCCCATCAGCCGCGAGGCGGCAAGCGCTGCCGCCTCGGTCACCCGGACGGCTTCCAGCGCTAGGTTCCGGTCCATTCCGTTCCCGTTCCCAGCCATCTCCGCCCCTCTTCCCTGCGCTCAGCTTATAGGGATTCTATGCGAATCATGCGCGGCGCCTGGACGATGCTTTCCAGCCGGGAAATCCGGTCCAGCGCGCGGGTCATCGCGGCCTCCCCGGTCTCGTGCGTGGTGATGACCACGGGGACTTGCTCGCCCGGGTTCCGGCCCCGCTGGATCATCGATTCCATCGAGATCTCCTGATCCCGCAACGCCGCGGCGACATCGGCGATCACGCCGGGCCGGTCGACCACCATCAGCCTCATGTAGTAGGCGCCGTGGTGGCGCTCCATCGGTGCCGTCGCCGCCGGGACCAGGGTGCCTGCCGGGACCGCGAAGGCGGGCAGGTGCTGTCCCCGGGCGATATCGGCAAGGTCCGCGACGACGGCCGAGGCTGTCGGTCCGGGGCCGGCGCCGCGCCCGACAAGCACGGTCGAGCCGACCGAGTCGCCCGAAGCGACGACCGCGTTGTAAACACCGTCGACCTGCGCGATCGGCTGGTCCTTGGCGATCATGCACGGGTGCACGCGCTGCTCGATGCCGTTGGCGGTCTGGCGCGCGATGCCGAGCAGCTTGATGCGGTAGCCAAGCTCGTCGGCAAAGGCGATGTCCTCGGCCGAGACGTGGCGGATCCCCTCGACATACACGCCGTCGAAATCGACCTCCACGCCGAAGGCGAGCGCCGTCAGGATCGACAGCTTGTGCGCGGCATCGATCCCATCGATGTCGAAGCTCGGGTCCGCCTCGGCGTATCCCCTGGCCTGCGCGTCGGCAAGCACGTCGGGGAACGGCCTGCCGGTCTCCCGCATGGTCGTCAGGATGTAGTTGCAGGTGCCGTTGAGGATGCCGTAGACCGCCGAAAGCCGGTTCGCGGCCAGCCCCTCGCGCAGCGCCTTGACGATCGGGATGCCGCCGGCAACCGCCGCCTCGTAGGCCAGGGTCCGCCCGGCACCCTCGGCGGCCGTGGCGAGCGCGGTGCCGTGCTTTGCGATCAAGGCCTTGTTCGCCGTCACCACGTCGCGGCCGGCATCAAGGGCCGCTTCGCAGGCCGTCTTGGCGATCCCGTCCGCGCCGCCGATCAACTCGACGAAGACATCCGCCTCGGCCTCTCGCGCCATCCTCGCCGCATCGTCGAACCAGGCGAAACCGGAGATGTCCACGCCCCGGTCGCGGCCGCGATCCCGCGCGGAGACCGCCGTGACGGCGATCTCCCGGCCGCAGCGCTGGCCCAGGAGCGCGCGCTGGTGCGCCAGGATGCGCACGACTTCGGCGCCGACGGTGCCCAGACCCGCGACGGCGACCTTGAGCGGCTCCTTCACCGCGCCGCCGCCGCGGGGGCTTGCGCGGCCGGCCGGTCGTCCGGCGTCGTCGACAGAAAGCGTCTGATGCTGCGCGCGGCCTGGCGGATCCGATGCCTGTTCTCGACCATCGCGATCCGAACGTGGCTCTCGCCGTACTCGCCGAAGCCGCCGCCGGGGGAGACCGCCACGCCGGCTTCGCTCAGCAGCAGCTTTGAGAATCCCAGAGAACCGATGTTGGAGAACCGGGGCGGGATCGGCGCCCAGGCGAACATCGTCGCCGTAGGCGGCGGAATCTGCCAGCCGGCGGCGGCGAAGCTCTCGACCAGCACGTCGCGCCGGCGCTTATACAGCGCGCGCACCTGATCGAGGCAATCCTGCGGGCCGTTGAGCGCGGCGGTGGCCGCGACCTGGATCGGCGTGAACGCGCCGTAATCGAGATAGGACTTCACCCGCGCCAGGGCTTCGATCAGCCGAGCGTTGCCGATCGCGAAACCGATGCGCCAGCCGGGCATCGAGTAGCTCTTGCTGAGCGAGGTGAACTCCACCGCGATATCCTTGGCGCCGGGGATCTGCAGGACCGACGGCGGCGGGTTGTCATCGAAGTAAATCTCGGCATAGGCGAGGTCGGAGATGATGTAGATCCCGCGCCGCCGGCAGAAATCGACGACCCGCTCGTAGAAGGCGAGGTCGACGGTATGCGCGGTCGGGTTGGCGGGGAAATTGATGATCACCGCGATCGGGGAGGGGACGCTGTAGCGGGCCGCACGCTCGAGTTCGGCCAGGAAATCGATGCCCGGCCCGACCGGCACGTGGCGCAGCGCCCCGCCGGCGATGATGAAGCCATAGGCATGGATCGGATAGGACGGGTTGGGGACGATCACCACGTCGCCGGGGCTGGTGATCGCCATCGCGAGGTTGGCGAACCCCTCCTTTGATCCCAAGGTGACGATGGCTTCGCGCTCGGGGTCGATGTCGACTCCGAAACGCCGATCGTAATAGGCCGCCACCGCGCGCCGCAGCCCGGGGATTCCCCGGGAATTCGAGTAGCGGTGGGTGCGCGGGTTCTGGACCGCCTCGATCAACTTTTCTACGACGTGTTGCGGCGTCGGGTTGTCGGGGTTCCCCATGCCGAAATCGATGATGTCATGGCCGGCCGCGCGCGCCTTGGCCTTCATCGCATTGACCTCGGCAAACACATAGGGCGGAAGGCGCTGAATGCGGTAGAAATCCTGGTTCCGGTCGATCGGCGGGATCACTGGGTCATTTGACTCCGGCACGTCTGGGTCATGCTCCTTTCATTGCCGCACTGCGATGGCGGCTGCCTCATCCCGAACGGTCAAGGAAGACCGCGACACTCCCGTCGGCCGCTTCCTCCGAGGGTGTGGCCTCGGAATGGCGCGGCTGTCCGTCCGACGGCATGCGGAGCAAGATCGACTGCTCGGGCACGCCCATCGACATCAAGATGCGGGCTCCCGCGCGGCGTCAAGGCCGCCGGGCGGTGGGGTCAGCTCCTCGCTCTGGCGGCGGATGACCTCGTCGGTATAGCGGGCGTTTTCGCGGTCCGCGATCAGCTTCCCGGCCATCTGCTTGCGTTCTTCGGCGGTGATCGGCGCGGGCGCTTCCGGGCCCGGGGCCAAAGGCGAGAACGCGTTGCCGGTGACGGGTCCGGTCTCCGCCTTGGCGGCGGCTTTGTCGCCGCTGCGGATCCAATTCATGGGATTGACGGAACAGGCGCCGACCAGCAGCGCGGTCAACGCGGTTGCGACGACCGGGAGACGGCGGCCTCGCCGTAGCGGGCGTGCGGGCTGGTAGAGGTTTGCTGGCGTCATCGCGGGAATTCTTCTTTACGCTGCGGCGTCTGCGGAACGGCTCCTCCCGGCGCTCACCTGGAACCCGATTGCGGCGCCGACATGGCAATTTATACCGGTGCCGGTCGGATCGCTGCCTGAAATCGGCCAGTTCGGCCGCTTCATTGCCCACCCTTTCGGTCGGGCTCGTTCTCCCACCCTCTCTGAGGCCACCTTGTCTTGAGTTGCCGCATCATAAGGCTCCGGAGAAGACCGATCAACACAAGCCGGTGCGGCGATCGGGGCGGCAGCCGCCATTGATTTGCGGCAATCTCTTCATAATGACGCCGCAATCCGGCTCTAACCGTTGGGCGGCAACCGACGGAGGCGTCGATGATTTCGGTGTCGTTCTATCGCATGCGGCGCCATTGCGCGGCAGACATTGTCATGCGAAGACTTGCCCGTCTGGTCCGGCGTTTCCTCCTTCCGGCATAGCCGCCCGCCTGAGGCGCCGGACCCGAGGAGAGGGGCGCAACGTCATGAACCGACCGATCGCCGGCGCGGCGTTCCAACGGCTTTTCCAGCAGCACCTGGCCTGGGTGCTGAGCCGGGGCGGCAGCGGTGCCCGGGCCGACTTCCGTGATGCCGCGCTCGATGGCGTGAACCTCCACGGCCACACGCTGGATGGGGCGATCTTTGCCGGCGCCAGTCTGCGCCGGGCCGAGCTGCGCCGGGCGCGGCTGCAGGGGGCGGATTTCGCGCACGCGGACTTGCGCGGAGCGTTCCTCCATGACACCGATCTCAAACATGCCGACCTGCGCGATGCCGACCTGAGGGATGCCGAGCTTGTCCGGGCCGATTTGACCGGCGCCAACATGGCCGGCGCGCGGCTCGCCGGCGCGAGCTTGCTGGGCGCCCGCCTCCACGAAGCGCTGTTCGATCGCATGGATCTGGGCGCGGTCCTCGACCTGTCGGCCGGGCAGCTTGCCGCCGCCCGGGTCGGCGCCTGCGCCGTCGTCCCCGAGGCGCTGGTCCGGGGGATCGGCAGCGGGACCGGCTAATCGGATACCCGCGCGCAGGCGGCTTCCAGGGCTGACCACGCGGCTTCGATGCCGTAGCTCGCCGTGTATTCCCGGAAGGTCGCGGTCAGGAAGGCGTAGGCCGATCCGATGTCGGCATGCACCCCGAGCGCCGCGTTGTGGGCCAGCACCTGCTCGAACGCGGCCATCAGGCCGCTGTCTTTCAGGTCGACCTCGCGCACGGCATCGGGCTCGCGCGCCGGAACGAGGTCGGTGCTGCCGACCTGCTTGGCGTCATACATCTCGATGCGCCAACGCAGATGGTGCTCCGACCCGGCCATATAGGTCTCCACCGACGGATCGGAGACGTCGAACACCCGATGGACCAGCACGGTGCGGTCGACCACGCTCTCGAACCGGACCAGGCACGCCAGCAGCGCCCCCTCCGGCAGCAGGAACGCGCGGAACACCGCCTCGCCGTCCAGCAGGGAATCCGGGTTGGCCACTTTGAGCCGCCACACCGGGATGCCGCGGCGGAAGCCGAAATCATCGAAACCCGTCCGTGGGTTCCTGTCATCGGCTTCGTAGACATTGCGCGGGGCGCCGGGGGCGGGCTCGTCGGTGTCGATGGCGAACGCGCCCAGTGCGCGCGCGTGGTCGCGCCAGATGCGGGCGACGTCCATATCCGCGGCGCTCGGCGCCCGCTCGCTCAGCAGGCCCGCGAAGCGTTCGATCACCTTGATGTCGCGCCGTTCGTGCCAGGGTTTGTCCAGCAGCATTTCCGCTGCCCGCTGGTAGAGCGCCCGCGCCGCGTCGTCGGCGCCCGGGCAGGGCCGCCGGTCGAGCAGGAACTCCGCATAGGCGACCATGTCGCCGACGGTCCAATCCGCACTCGCCTCGGCGATGGATTGCAGCGCATGGCGGCGGAGCGCGACGAAACGGGCCAGCCCGACGATCACGCAGGCCGCGCCGATGGCGGCGATGCGGTTCAGCGTGCCATCGAATGCGGGCGTCGACTTCAGGCATGAGACCCAGACGATGATCAGCACCGCCATCGCGACCAGCAGCACGGATTCCTGCCGGTATGGCCGTGATTTCAGGGCGAAGGCCAGGGTGCCGGCACCGGCGGCCAGTCCGGCGCCAAAGGCGGCGTCCGGTCCCGGGAACAGCAAAGCCAGCACACCCGCGAACCCGGCCAGCCCGAGAGCAAACACACCCGGCCCGGGTCCGCGAAGGCTCGGCACATAGCCCGTTTTCAGCCAGACCGCAGCCGCGTTCTCGAGGTCGGTTGCGCCCCGGTCTGCGCGCTCATCCCCATCCATGGAGTGATGGTAGCGCGGCATCATGAGGTTGTTAAGCCGAGAACGGGTGAGCGGCGATGCGCGGGATCGAAAAACGCACGGCGCGAAATCACCGATCCCGCCGCCGCGCGCCGGGCATTCACACGATCGTGACCGACAGCGTGGCGATCCCGTCCACCCTTCCATCGAGGCGGTCGCCGCGCACCACCGGTCCGGGCCCCTTGGGCGTGCCGGTATACACCAGGTCGCCGGGCTCCAGCCGGCTGAGCGCGGACAGGCGTACGATGATCTCCGGCACGTCCCAGATCATGTCCGAGAGGTCGCCGCGCTGGCGCACGGTTCCGTTGATGTCCAGCGTTATCGCGCCGCTATCGGGGTGGCCGATGGCCGCGGCCGGGGCGATCGCGCTGATCGGAGAGGCGCCGTCGAAGCTCTTGCAGAGGTCCCAGGAGTGCTGGTCTGCGATGCAGGCGTGCATGATGTCGCGGCGGATCAGGTCGAACCCGACCGCATAGCCATAAACATGGCCGAGCGCGTCCGGCCGTGCGATGTCGGCCCCGCCGGTACCGATCGCCACGACCATCTCGACCTCCGGCTCCAGCCGGTCGGTGCCGGGCGGGTAGGCGATCCGCCCGGCGGCTGCGATCGAGTCCGCCGGTTTGAGCGATATGCCGGGTTTCGAGCCGGCCGCCCCGCCGAGGCCGGTTTCGCGCGCATGGGCGGCATAGTTCCGGCCGATCGTGTAGATCCGGCGGACCGGGAACCGCGCCGATTGGCCCGCGACGCCCACGGTCGGCGGCGGCAGCGGCGCGACCACGAGATCCATAGCTGAAATCCTCCCCCCGCCCGGGTCAGGCGGCGCGGCCGGTCCGGTTGATCGATCTCTCAACCCGAGCGGCGAAATTGAACAGCCGGAATTCCATCCAGCGGTTCGACCGCACCGCCGGGATGGATCACGCAGCGAAGCCCGGTGCGCAGCCAGCGATCGCCGCTGAACGCGGTGCGGTTCGCCCTGTCGTCGCCGAGATAGGACGGGGCGAGGTTCGCGCCGCGGATCTCGAGCGCGCCTTCGCTGCCCGCCGCCAGGACATCGCCGTCATCGGCGACGACGCGGGCCGACATCGCGGGGTTCGGCATCCCGACGGTCGCGTGGCGGACCGCCGCGTCGTCTTCGGGCCTGGCCGTGAACATGAGCTGGGCCTCCGCACTCATGCAAGCGCGGCAGACCGGGACGGTGCCCAGGCGGGCTTCGAGCGCGGCCGCTTCCCGGCCGGTCGCAACGACCAGCCTCAGATCGGCGGACGATGGCGGCGCGGCGCCGTCGGCGCAGAACGCCACCGTCGCGCGGCCGCCGGTGTCGTCGAGCGCCGCACCGCTGGCAAGCGCGAGGTTGACTGCCACCAGCGCCGCCGCCCCGTCGACGCCGCTGCCGACCGCCAGACGGTCGTCCGCCGACAGGCCGTAGCCGGCCGCGACCGCGTCGATACCGGCGAGCAGGGTATGGGAATTGTGGACGACGGCGCGCGGCGTGCCGGGCTCGGCGAACAGCACCGCCAACGGGTCGCTGGCGACCGGGGCGGGCTCCGGTTCGGCTGGCGCGTCCTCGTCCGGCGCCCCCTCGGCGAGGTCGGCGAACAGCCCGACCGCCGAGGCCCTGGTCAGGCAGTCGCGCCGCGCTTTCTCGCCGAGGCCGGCGGGCAGCACGCAAAGCACCGCGCCGGCGAGCGATACCGCGCAATAGGCCAGCACCAGCGGCGCCAGCGCGCCGACCTCCACCGCGACGACCTCCACCGCGACGACCTCGCCCCGCCCGAGTCCGCGCTGCCTCATCCGGCAGGCGGCGCGCTCCGCATCGGCGTGCAGCGCGGCATAGTCGAGCGTGCCCGCGGCGGTGATCAGCGCAGGCCGGTCGCCGAGATCGGCGGCCAGCGCCCGCAGCCGGCTCGCCGGAGTCGATGCCGCCCACAGCCCGGTGCGCAGATAGCGGTCGACCTCACGCGGGTCGAAGTCGAGCGCCTCGCGCAGCGCCATCGCTTGATCGCTCAGCGGTTGCCGATCCTCGGGGCCGTCCCGGCGGTCCGCCCGGTAGCGCTTGCCGCCGCCCAGCTTGTAGAGGCGGTGGTAATGGTCGCGCTGGAAACGGCGGTGTTCGAGCAGGAGCCGGATATGGGTGACCTGATCGCGGGTCAGTCCGATCTTCTCGGCGATCTGTCCATCGGACATGCCGGTGCCCGGCCGCTGGCGCTCGATCTGCTCCCAGTCGAGCATTCGGACGGGATCGCCGATGCGGACCTGGATGTTGTGGCTGAGCTCCCAGACGGTATCGCCGTAGGCCTCGACCATTGCCTCGGTCAGGCCCATCTGGCGCCGGTTGAGCCCGCGGGTCATCGCTCAGTCTTCGGCTTCGAGCGCCGTCTCGAAGCGGCGGATCGGATCGGCCATCGGCGCCTGGTTGGCGATCGGACAGACCCGCATGCATTCGAAACATTGACCCAACAACCCTCCGGTGCCGACCGACATCTTGTACCAGAGGATCTTGTTGTCGGCGTCGAACAGCGCATCCTCGCGCGCCTGGGCGTCCTCGGCGGTCACCGCATCGGCGATCATCGAGGGAACCGCCTCGAACTGCTGGGTCATCTCCGCGCATGCCGCCATGTCGTAGCGCATCATCGCCTGGTTGCCGTCCGCGTCGATCTCGCCCGACAGGCACTGGACCGGGCAGAACTTCATGCACGGCGTCTGGCCGGTCTTGCGGTAGAGGCTGACGCAGGACGGCGCGGGGCAGGGGTTGTCCTCCATCGGCGAATCGGGCGGAAGCGCGAGCTCGGTAAAGACCGAGGCGAAATACATGTAGCCGAACTCCGGGTGCAGCAGGATGTCGCCGGCAAGCGACCGGGCGCCGATCCCGGCCACCTCGGCATGGAGCTTCAGGCTCTGCAACGGCACGCGCGGCCCGGACTCGGTGTCCATGTCCGGCGGACAATAGACTGCGCGCTTGCCGAACCTGTTCTCGATGAAGAACGCGCAGCCGTAGGAGATCGAATACGCCCTGGTCTCGGTGCTGCCGAAATAGCCCAGGGCCTTGGCCGGCAGCGCCCAGGCGCCCTGGGTCTGCCCGCCGACGCCCAGTGCGATCACCGATTTCACCTTGGGCATGAGGTCCGACGGCCGGTGGCCCGGCGGGGCGATCCTCTCCAGCGCCTCGACGTCGGCGACGCCGACCGCCAGCGCGCCCTTGCGCTTGCAATAGGCGACGATCTCTTCCTTGGCCGCCTGCGGATCGATCTGCGGTCGTTTCGACATCCTGGTCCGCTCCCCGCGGGTCTTCGGTCTCGGTGAAGAGCATAGCGCGCATGTGCCGCGCCCGCACCCGCTTCCTCGCCGCCCATTGCCAGCGTGGCGGCGAGCATGCACTCTCGCCCCGCGACCGGAAACCGGCAGGCGGGGACAGCGATGGCCGACATTCACCTTACCCTTGCGATGGACGAGTACGACCACACCCGCGATCTGTTGCAGGGCAAGGTCAAGGCGGAAGGCATCGAGTTGACCTGGCTCAATCTGGACGTCGAGGAGATCTTCTTCCGCTTTGCCAGCTCCTTCGAGTGGGACGTCTCGGAGTTGTCGTTCGCCAAATACTGCTCGCTCATGTCCCAGCCCGATCCGCCGATCGTCGGCATTCCCGTCATGGTCAGCCGCGTCTTCCGCCACTCGGCGTGGTATGTCAGGACCGACGGCCCGGTCCAGACGCCCGCCGACCTTGCCGACAAGCGCATCGGCATCCCGGAATGGTCGCAGACCGCGACCGTCTATGCCCGCGGCTGGCTGGCGCACGATGTCGGCATCCCGCTCGATGCGGTGGAATGGGTGCAGGCCGGCGTCAACGAGCCGGGCCGTATCGAGCTTGCCCACCTGAAGCTGCCCGACAACATCCGCTACCGCCAGGTGGCCGACCGCTCGCTCAGCGAGATGCTGATCGCCGGCGACATCGACGCCCTGGTTTCCGCCCGCCCGCCGCGCCGGTTCCTTGACGGCGATCCGGGAATCAAGCGGCTGATTGCCGATTACCGCAGCGCCGAGGAAGACTATTTCAGGCGCACCGGGATCTATCCGATCATGCACACGGTCGCGATCAAGCGGCAGACCTACGAGCGCAACCCGTGGATCGCGATGAACCTCCTCAACGGGTTCGAGGACGCCAAACGCCGCAGCATCGAGCGGCTGCGCAGCATCACCCATTCGCAGATCCCGGTGCCGTGGATCTACGACACGCTCGCCACGCTGGGCGAGGAGATTTTCCCGGGCGGCGACTACTGGCCCTACGGCATCGAGCCCAACCGGACCACCATCGAGGCCTTCCTGCAATACTGCTTCGAGCAAGGCCTTTGCCACAGGGAACTCAAGCCCGAGGACCTGTATCTCAAGGAAGTTCAGAGCGTGTTCCGCGTTTGACGCGCGCCGAGGCTCCGCTAAGTTGCGCACAGCCAGCCGATCGGACTGCGAGGTGCCATGAGAGGCTTTCACCCGGCCGCAGTCGTCGGCCTTCTGCTGGGGTTCCTGACCATGACCACCGATAGTCCCGCCGCCGATCTCGAAAATACGCTCTACATGGACCTCGATGCCGGCCGCGTGGTGATCGAGATGCGCCCCGACCTGGCGCCCAAGCACGTCGCGCAGATCAAGCGGCTCACGCGCGAGGGGTTTTACGACGGCGTCGTGTTCCACCGCGTGATCGAAGGCTTCATGGCTCAGGGCGGCGATCCCACCGGCACCGGCTCGGGCGGGTCGGGCAACAAGCTCCCGGCGGAGTTCTCCGATGCGCCCCATGTCCGGGGGGTGACCTCCATGGCGCGCACCCAGGACCCCGACAGCGCCGACAGCCAGTTCTTCATCATGCTCGCGCCCGCACCGCATCTCGACCGCCAGTACACGGTCTGGGGCAAGGTGAGCTCCGGCATGGCGCTCATCGACCGGCTCAAGCGCGGCGACGAACGCCGCGGCGGCGTGGTGACCGACCCCGACAAGATCGTCCGCATGCGGGTGGCAAAGGACGTCGAGCAAGGCAATTGAGCACGCAAGCTGCCGGGACCGTCGCCGGGCAGCGCATCGTCATCTCGCTGATCGGCGCCGGCCACTGCTACAGCCACTTGACCTCGATCGCGCTGGCGCCGCTGTTCCTGCAACTGCACCAGGCGCTGGGGGCAAGCTACCTCGCGCTGGGGGCGTTGATCTCCGCTTTCGCCGTTGCGTCCAGCGTCGGACAGATCCCGGTCGGCATCCTGGTCGACCGGTTCGGAGGGCGGCTGATCCTGGTGCTGGGGTTGGCCTGCCTGGGCGGGGCCTTCGTCGGCGCCGGGGTTTTCGGCGGCTACTGGCCTCTGATGGCGATGATGGCAATCGCCGGGCTGGCCAACAGCGTCTTTCATCCGGCCGACTATGCGATCCTGTCCCAGCGCATCGACGAGGGTTATCTCGGCCGCGCGGTCAGCGTCCATGCCTTCGTCGGCTATGTCGGCTGGGCGATCGCCCCGGTGACCATGCTGGCGCTCAGCATCCCGTTGGGCTGGCGCGGCGCGCTGATCGCGCTCGGTGCGGTGGGGCTGGCGATCGCCGCGGTGATCCAGTGGCGCGCTGCCGCGTTCGACGAGGACGGCGGCGGGACCGCCCTGCCGCGCCGGAACCGCGAATGGCAGAGCCCAAAGCAGATCGTCTCCATGATGGTCTCGCCCGTCATGATCGCGCTGTTCCTCTATTTCATGCTGACCTCGATGACGGTCGGCGGGGCGACGTCGTTCGCCGCGATCATGATGATGGACCTGTTCGGCGTCGATCAGGAAGCCGGGAATTTCGCGCTGACCGCCTATCTCGCCGCGATGGCCGGCGGCGTGCTGTTGGGCGGGATCGCCGCCGATCGGATCGGCAACCACGATCTGCTGGTTTCCGCCACCATCGCCGGCGGCGCGTTCGGCCTGGCGGTCATCGCGCCGGGTTGGGGCGGCTATCTCACCGGCTTGATCGCGATCACGCTTAGCGGCTTCCTGATGGGCATCGCCAGCCCCTCGCGCGACCTCCTGGTGCGCGCGGCATCGCCGCCCGAATCGATCGGGCTCGCCTTCGGCTACACCTCCACCGGGCTCAGCCTCGGGTTCGCCGCCGGCCCGCCCGCCATCGGCTGGCTGATGGACCTCGGCCGGCCCGATCTCGGCCTGTTGACGCTGGCGGGCATCTCGATGTGCGCCGTCATGACGGTCTTTGGAATGCGCGCCGGCTCATCCCGGCGATGACCGCTGCCCCGACGGTAAGCCATCGCGCGGTCTGGCGGCTTTCGCTGCCGATCATCCTGTCGAACATCTCGGTGCCGTTGCTGGGTGCGGTCGATACCGCGGTCGTCGGCCACCTGCCGGAGCCGCGCCACCTGGGCGCGGTGGCGCTCGGCGCGATGGTGTTCAATTTCCTCTATTGGGGTTTCGGGTTCCTGCGCATGGGCACCGCCGGGCTTACCGCTCAGGCGCATGGCGCCCGCGACGCTGACGAGGTGCTGGCCGCCGGCGCCCGGGCGCTGCTGATCGCCGGCGCGATCGCGGCAGCCCTGCTGGTCGGCCAGGGCGCGATCGTTACCGTCGCCTTCGACCTCCTGGAGGCGAGCGCCGAGGTCGAGGACCTGGCCAGGCTCTACGTGACCACGCGGATCTGGGGTGCGCCGGCGGCGCTGGGGACCTTCGTCATCCTCGGCTGGTTCCTCGGGCTCCAGAACACCAAAGCGACGCTCTACGTCCAGATCTGGATGAACGGGCTCAACATCGTCCTCGACGTGGTCTTCGTCGTCGGCCTCGGCTGGGGCGTGGCCGGCGTCGCGCTGGCCACGCTGATTGCCGAATATACGGGGTTCGGCCTCGCGGTCTGGCTTGCGCTGAGGGCACGGCCGGCCATCGGCGGCCGGATCAGCCGGGAGCTTGTGCTGGCCCCTGGGCGGCTGCGCCAGACGCTGGGTCTCAACTTCGACATCTTCCTGCGGACGATCTGCCTGGTCTTCGCGTTCGCCTATTTCACCGCCCAGGGCGCGCGGCTGGGCGACGTGGTGCTTGCCGCCAATGCGGTCCTGCTCAACTTCCAGCTTTTCATGGCCCATGCCCTGGACGGGTTTGCGCACGCCGCCCAGGCGCTGGTCGGCCGCGCGGTCGGCGCCCGCGACCGTGCCGCGGTCCGCGAAGCCGTGTGGGTCTCCTCGATCTGGGCGCTGGCCAGTGCCGCCGCCTTCGCCCTGGTCTACGGCGCGGCGGGCGAGGGGATCATCGCGCTCCTGACCGGCATCGAGGCGGTCAGGACGACCGCCGCGTCATACCTGTGGTGGTCGGTCGCGATGCCGCTGGCCGCGGTCGCCGCCTACCAGCTCGACGGGATCTTCATCGGCGCCACGCTCGGCCGCCAGATGCGCAACGCGATGATCGCCTCGCTGGCGGTCTATCTCGGGTCGTGCTGGATCATGATCCCCGTGTGGGGCAACCACGGGCTGTGGCTGTCCTTGACCGCCTTCATGATCGTGCGCGGGGTAACGCTGGGTGTGCTCTACGGCGCCGTCACGCGCGCGACCATTGCCAAGACCCGCTGACCGCGTTCACACGGACGCGCAGCGCGGCGCCGGCCCCGGCGGGTTGTCGAACACCCTACAGCGCACAAACCGAAGGCAATGTCCAAAGCCGGCCGACACGCCCGCGGATGGCAGTCTTTTGCTCCGCCCTTTGGCCGAATCTTCAACCGCCGTTGACATCGTCTCCGAACCGTAGGTGTCGGGGGCGAGAGGAGGCCGTTCGAGGGGCGAAGCAGTCGCGCCCTTAGGCGACCGTGCGCCACGTCATTACAATCAAGCGTTTGACATATTTGCGGCATTGCCGCAGATCAGAGTGATGCGGGTCTTTGCCACTACGACCTACGGCGCGCGATCCGCAAGCTGATATCGGAAGCGGACCGCAGGGAAATGGAGGCTGCCATCGTTGCCGATCCCGGCGGTGCGCCTTTGCTCCGGGGAACGGGAGGAATTCGCAAGTTACGTTGGGCGGGATCGGGACGGGGCAAGCGAGGCGGAATCCGAACGATCTACTTCCACCACGTGGGGCCCGAGGCAATCTACATGCTGACAGCTTATGCGAAAGCCGACCGCGAAGACCTGACGCCTGCAGACAGGAAGGCCCTTTCGCGGCTGGTGGCCGCGATCAAGAAAGAGGAGGCAAATCGATGACGACGGAACGAACCCAGGTGGGTCGCGAGGTCGAGGCAGCCTTGGGCGAGGTTCTTGCCCACCTACGCGGCGAAGCAGATCTACCGTGCCGCATTGTCGATGATCCCGCTGCAGAGCACATTCTCGCGCTCCGCAAGCGTATGAAGCTGAGTCGCCAGAAGTTTGCGGACCGGTTCGGCCTCGATGCCCGCGCCGTGCAGGATTGGGAACAGGGGCGCCGCGTGCCGGACCGCGCCGCCCGTGTCCTGCTGACTGTCATCGCGCGCGATCCCGAGGCGGTCGTGCGTGCGCTCGAAGAATGAGTGCCATCTGCAGCGACAGAATATGCGGCCCTCCGCTCCCAAAATTATTGATGTGAGAGCGTCACCAAACGGGACAGAAATGTGACCCTTGGCGCGTCGATGGATCACCCATCTATATTCGTCCTCATTAGCCCAGTCCGAGTCCTTTCTGAAAAAAAGCCACATTGATAACGTTTGATATGTTTCTCTATTCCATGTTCGATGTTAGTGTCCGGCCCGAAATAAATTGAGTGATTTCAGTGCGTTGTGTTTGGATGGTTGTGGATCAACAAACATCGCGGCACGACATGTGGAATGAAATCACGCGCCCGAAATACGCGCGCGAGGGTGCAACGCTCCTTCTATGCGTGGCGGGACGATGGCGTTTGGGAAGGTGTCAACCATGGGTTGCTGATGGCCGCGCGCGAGGCGGAGGGACGCGGGGCCAGCCCGGGTGCCGGGATCATCGACAGCCGGTCGGTCAAGACCACGGAAAGCGGCGGACCGCGGGGTTTTGACGCAGGTAAGTTGGTCAAGGGCCGCAAGCGTCATATCCTCACCGACACCGGCGGTCTGCTGGTCACCGCGCGGGTCCATGCCGCCGACATCCAGGACCGCGACGGGGCGCCTGCGGTGCTCGCTTCCATCCGTCACGCTTTCCCGTGGCTGCGCCACGTCTTCGCCGACGGCGGCTATGCCGGACCCAAGCTCGAGGCGGTGCTGAGGCGGGTTGGCCGCTGGACCCTGGAGATCGTCAAGCGGGCCGCCACGCAAGGCTTCCAGGTGATGCCGCGCCGCTGGGTGGTCGAGCGCACCCTGGCTTGGCGCAGCCGCAACCGCCGGCCGGCAAAGGACTTCGAGGCAACCATCGCCGCTGCCCAGGCCCGGCTCTTCATCGCCGGCGTCCAACACCTCACCAGGAGATTGGTAAGCAATGAAAAACAACAACTCTCTTCGGGTCTGACTCTCATGCCTGCAGCAGGCGCCGCTCCAGCAACGCCCGCATGTCGCGGCGCCCGTCGGCGATCACCATCACGTAGACGTTGTCCTCGACCACTCGGTAGATGATTCGGCAGGGCTTGAGGAAAACCTCCCGGTACTCCCGAAGCCCAATGTCCAGCAGTTCCTTGGGGTAGCTGCCGCGCCGGGGATGTTCCGAAAGGTTGGCGAACGTCTTCTCGATCCGATCCAACACATGGTCAGCACTCGCGGCCGAGTCGTGTCGGTCGATGTAGTCGCAAATCTCCTCCAGGCCGCGCGCCGCGTCATCGGTCAACTGGACCAGGAAGGGCATCAGCGAGCCCGTTGCCGCTCCCGCAGCCGCGCGATGACATCGGCGGCGGGTTGCACCCGACCCGCTTCGACCTGGCGGTCACCCAGCGCGAGCACCTTCAGCAGGGCAATGGTTTCCTGCATCCGTTCGTAGCTGGCGATATCCTGGATGACCACCTTGGCCTCGCCGTTCTGGGTGATAATCAAGGGTTCCCCCTGGTCGCCGAGAGTGCGCACGATCTCGGCGGCGTGGGCCTTGAGATAACTGATCGGCCTGATTTGGTCGGACAGTTTCATGAGCCGCCTCCTTTCAGACCAAATATAGCCTGTAAACAGGTCTGACGGTAAGGACACTCTTCGTTCGCCAGGACCAACCAGGGGTCGAGGGAATCAAGCAGGCGGGAAATTGCGCTCTACGCAGCCGCCAACATGGAGTCCTGGGAGGCCGACGAACCACATTGCACTCGGGACGTCGGGTTCGCCGAACCTGCTTTCGCCGGATCGATATGGCTCTGGCGCAAGATGGAACCGGCCAAGAAAGCCGCGGGCTCGAGACGCGTTGCTGCCCAGGCCTCCAGTGTCGTGGAGGGCAGTCCTTCTGCAGGCGGTAGCCCTGGGCGAACTGGTGATCAGCCGGACCCATGTGGTCCGACTTCCGCTGGATACATATCGGAGCCGGTTAGGAAATGTCGAAATGCGGGGCCAAGGCGAACCAGGCTGTTAAACAACGCAAAGCGAAAAATCGAGGAGCCGCGTCGCCGGCGACGTCGGATCAAGCCGCTGGGAAGGGGTCTGGCGGGGCAATGTGCCTCAAGACACACGAATCATATTGCTTACTTTATCGCTTTCAGTAAGGATTTATCGTATTTTACAAGTCGATTTGGGGGGTGCAGCCATGATCGAATCTTCGATTACCAAGAAGGGACAGACAACGCTTCCCAAGCCTGTGCGGGACACGCTCGGCGTGCAGGCTGGGGACCGGGTGCGCTATGTCATAGCAGACGGCGAGGTACGCATTCTGCCCGTGCGCCCCATCAGTCGGTTGTTCGGCACGCTGCGGCGTGACGGCCCCGCAGTCACCGTGGAGGAGATGGAGCAGGCCGTGGCCGACGGGGCGGCTGAGGGATGATCGCACTCGATACCAACGTTCTCGTCCGCTATCTGGTGTGCGACGATGTGCAGCAAGCGGAGGCCGCCCGGGCGCTGCTGGAGTCGCTCACGACCGAACGTCCCGGCTATGTCTGCCGCGAGGTTACCGTTGAGTTCGTCTGGGTGCTGGAACGGGCCTACGGCTTTTCCCGTGACCGGATTGCGACGATATTGGAAGAACTGGTGGCGACCGAGGGTCTCGTAATTGAGGAGGCCGACGATGTCGCCCGTGCCGCGTTCCGATACCGGGCGGCTGGCGCGGGATTTTCCGACCTGATGGTCCTGGCAGCGGCAGAACGATCCGGAGCCCATCCTCTGTACACCTTCGATAAGAAGGCAGCACAGCTTGAGGGTGTGTCGCTGCTGTGAGCCGGGCCGACGCGTCGCACGGGTTGTGTCCCCAGACGTGGTTTAGGAGGGGGCGGAACCCCTTGAAAACACACCAGATACGACGAGACCCCGATGGGGTTTCCCCTCGGGGCCTCGTGTTAACTTTCGAGGCGCAGTAGTTCACGCTCGAAAAAATGGCTCCCCGGGCCGGACTCGAACCAGCGACATGGTGGTTAACAGCCACCCGCTCTACCAACTGAGCTACCGGGGATCGGAGGCGCCGCGCCCAGGCGCGGCCCGCGTTGGCGCTATATAGCAACCCGCGACTTGATTTGCCAGTGCCGCGTCCGCCGCCCGACCGTGCCGTCCGACGTTCGCGCCCGGTCCCGGCGATGGCATCGCCCGGCCTCCCCATCGCTCACCGTCCGGACCGGCTCAGGCGGCCCGGAGGCAGCCGCGGTAGTGGGCCAGGAGTTCCGGCGAGGCATTGTACAGCGGTGTGTGGCCGCGCAGCAGGATCTGGGCACTGCGCATATAGGACGCAGCCGTGATATCGACCGAGCCGGTGCGCTCGCATCCGGTGATCCTCGCCTCCAGGATGCCGGCGGGGTTTCCGATCCCCACGGCGTGCTCGGTGGGCTCCGCGCCGAGCCTCGCCAGCCCGGCCGCGACCTCGCAGGCGAGCGTGCCGCCGATAAGGGCGGCGGCGGCGAGGCACGATCCTCCGGTAACCGCCATCGAGCGGTGACAGGTCTGCGGCGTGAAGTAGCGCGCACGGATATTGACCCCCTGCGCGGTCTCCCGTTCGTCGGGCGGGGCGATCAGGCAGAGCTTGGGTACGGTCTCGCTGACCGCGAGCTCTTCGGCGGTCATCGGCCGGCCATCGCGCGCAAGCCCCATCTTCAGTCCGGCCGCGACCCACAGGCGGCGCATGTCGGAGATGAGCGCACCGTCGGCCTCCAGCCGTTCGGGCGGCTCTTCGGCGGTGCAGCCGAAATCCGATGCGCGGGCAATCACCATCGGCATCGCGAAGTCGACGCAGGAGACCTTGACGCCGCCGATGGTCTCGCTCCGCGCCCCGGTCGGGAACAGCTTGCCGGTCTTCGCCCCGGCCGGCGAATCGAGCGACAGCCAGACGCCCGGCCATGCGCCCAGCACACCCGGTATCGCGGTATCGGATCGGGGCGCATCGCCCGATGCGGGCATGCTCAGCCGCGCCCGGGTGATCACGCCGGTGTTGCGGTTGTGGATACGGACCCGGGTCGGGCCCGGCTCGGGCGCCAGCAGCCCCGCCTCGAAGGCGACGAAGGGCAGTGCGGCGGACATGTTGCCGCAGTTCACGCTCCAGTCGATCGCGCTCTTGTCGGAGGCGAGCTGGGCGAGCGTGCTGTCGATATCGGCATCGGGCCTGCTCGGCGGGCCGATGATGAAGACCTTGTTGCTGGTGCTCACCCCGCGCCCCAACCCGGTGAGCTGGCGGTTGCCCGGCGCCTCGCCCGCCGGCGGCACGCCCATGATGGCGCGGATCACCTCCTCCCGCAGCCCGATCGGGTCCGGCAGGCAGCGCTCGTCCAGCACGATCCCGGTCGAGGTTCCCCCGCGCACATGGTGGACCGGGATCTCGAGCAGGCCGTTGAGAAATCGGGGCATCAAGTCCAGCATTCAGCCTCCAGCTTCACAGCCGTCCGGCGCTCGGCCATTGTGAACCGTCGACCATGTTTTCCGAACAGAGCCACGACATCATCATACGCAGCGCCGTGCCCGGCGACCACGAAGCGATCTGGCAAATCCTGAAGCCGGTGCTGCGGGCGGGCGAGACCTACGCGCTGCCGCGCGACTGGTCGCGCACGCAGGCCCTGGCATATTGGATGGATGCCGCCCACGAGGTCTTCGCCGCCGCCGAGGGCGGCGCGGTCGTGGGGACCTATTACCTGCGGGCCAACCATCTGGGCGGCGGCGGCCATGTCGCGAATTGCGGCTATGTGAGCGCGCAATCCGCCACCGGCCGGGGTATTGCGCGGGCGATGTGCGCCCACTCGCTCGCGCACGCCAAGGCGCGCGGCTTCCGCGCGATGCAGTTCAACTTCGTCGTCGCGACCAACCGGCGTGCGGTTCGGCTGTGGACGCAGTTCGGGTTCGAGACCGTCGGGGTCCTGCCCGCAGCGTTCGAGCACCCGCGCGAGGGACCGGTCGATGCCCTGGTGATGCACCGCGTTCTCTGAACCGCGACGGTCTCTTCGGTCATGGCGCCTTGCCCGACCGGGCTCAACAATGGATTAATCCCGGATACGACCATTCCGGGAGAGCGCCGATGAGCACCTGGCAACTGGGGGAGGTGCGGATCGCGCGCGTGCTCGAATTCGAGCAGCCGCTGATCGCGCCGGCGGCGCTGCTGCCCGAGGCTGATGACGCGATCATTGCCCGTCATCGCGACTGGCTGGAGCCGGACCTGCTGGATCCGGCGACCGGCCTGCTGGTGGTCGCCTTCCACAGCTTCGTCATCACCACGCCGCGCAGCGTCATCCTGGTCGATACCTGCAGCGGCAATGACCGCCAGCGGCCGGGCAAGCTGCGCTATCATCAAAAGAGCTGGCCCTATCTTGCGAACCTCGGAGCGGCCGGGATCTCGCCCGAGGCGGTCGGTCATGTGCTGTGCACCCACCTCCATGTCGATCACGTCGGCTGGAACACACGGCTGGTCGACGGGCGCTGGGTGCCGACCTTCCCCAATGCACGCTATCTGTTCGACCGGCAGGAATGGGCGTTCTGGGAGGCCGAGTACGAGACCGACCGGTTTACCGACGATCCCTATTATGAGGACTGCATCCTGCCGGTGATCGCCGCCGGGCTGGTCGATTTCGTCGCGGGCGACCATGAGATCGACCCCTGGGTGCGCCTGGAGCCCTCGCGCGGCCACACGCCGGGCCACGTCTGCGTGCGCATCTGCGGCGGCGGGCGCGAGGCGGTGATGAGCGGCGATCTGATGCATCATCCGCTGCAATGCGCCGAACCGCAGCTCAGCAGCTGTTTCTGCGTCGATCCGGCGCAGTCTCACGGCACCCGAAGGGCGTTCCTCGAACGCCACGCCGAGACCGACGCGCTGGTGATGCCGGCGCATTTTCCCACGCCGTCCGCCGGCCGCATCCGGCGCACCGCCGACGGGTTCCGCTTCGCCTTCGACGGGCGGTAGCACATCTTCCCGCCACCGGCTTGTGCGGCGAAGCGGCCCGGCCATCATTTCCTTGCGTCCGATCCGCGCCGCCTTATTCTCGGCAGCGACAGGGGCAATCAGGGAGACGGGCGATGGCTGGATCCGATGACGGACGGACCGACCCCTACGCGGTCGGGCTGGATCGGAACCCGGCCAACTACGCCGTCCTGACCCCGCTCAGCTTCCTGGCGCGCACCGCTTCGGTCTTTCCCGACCGGCCTGCGGTCGTCCACGGCACGATCCGCAGGACCTGGCGCGAGACCGAGGCGCGCTGTCGCGCCCTGGCGAGCGCCCTGGTCCGCCGCGGGATCGGCAAGGGCGACACCGTGGCGGTCTTCGCGCCCAACGTGCCGGCGATCTTCGAAGCCCATTTCGGCGTGCCGATGACCGGCGCGGTGCTCAATGCGATCAACATCCGGCTCGATGCCGAGACGATCGCCTTCATCCTCGATCACGGCGAGGCCAGGGTCCTGATCACCGACAGCGAATTCTCGCCGGTCGTCGCGGCGGCGCTGGAGCAGGCGAAGGCGCGGCCGTTCGTCGTCGATATCGACGATCCGCTGGCCGACGGCGGGGCGTGCATCGGCGATGTCGCGTACGAGAACTTGCTGGAAGGCGGCGACCGCAGCTTCGACTGGCAGCCGCCGGAAGACGAGTGGGACGCGATCTCGCTGAACTACACTTCGGGGACGACCGGCAACCCCAAAGGGGTGGTCTACCACCACCGCGGCGCCTATCTGAACGCGTTGGGAAACCAGCTCGCGCAGGCGATCCCGCCGCACCCGGTCTATCTGTGGACGCTGCCGATGTTCCATTGCAACGGCTGGTGCTTTCCGTGGACGGTCACCGCGCTTGCCGGCACCCATGTGTGCCTGCGCCGGGTCGAGCCGGGCGCGATCTATGAAGCGATCGCAAGCCACGACGTGACCCATTTCTGCGGCGCTCCGATCGTGCTCAACATGCTCGCCAACGCCACCGAGGCCGAGCGGCGCCCGCTCGGCCGGACGGTCGAGGTGATGACCGCGGGCGCGCCGCCGCCGCCCGCAGTGATCGAGGCCATGGAGGCGGCCGGTTTCCACGTCACCCATGTCTACGGGCTGACCGAGACCTATGGCCCCGATGTGGTGTGCGCCTGGCACGCCGACTGGGACGCCAGGCCGACGGCGGACCGCGCGGCGCTCAAGTCGCGCCAGGGCGTCACCTATCCGGTGCAGGAGGCGATCATGGTCGCCGACCCGCAAACGCTCGAACCCGTGCCGCGCGACGGCGAGACCATGGGCGAGGTCTTTCACCGCGGCAACATCGTCATGAAGGGTTATCTGAAGAACCAAGCGGCGACCCGCGAGGCGTTTGCCGGCGGATGGTTTCACTCCGGCGACCTTGGGGTCTGGCACGCCGACGGTTATGTCGAGCTCAAGGACCGGTCCAAGGACATCATCATTTCCGGCGGGGAGAACATCTCCAGCATCGAGATCGAAAGCGTGCTCTACCGCCACCCGGCGGTGCTCGAGGCTGCGGTCGCCGCCCGGCCGGATGAGAAATGGGGCGAGGCGCCGTGCGCGTTCGTGACCTTGCGCGAGGGCGCGCAGGCCGACGAGGCCGGCATCATCGCCTTCTGCCGCGACAACATGGCCCACTTCAAGGCGCCCAAGACGGTCGTCTTCGGCGCGCTGCCCAAGACCTCGACCGGCAAGATCCAGAAATTCATCCTGCGCGAGCAGGCGCGGGCGCTGGACTCGGCGTGATGGCGTTTCCCGACCTGCCGTTTCCGACATCGCGCGCCGAGATCGCCGGCCGGAACCGCGAACGCAAACGCCTTGCGGTCGCGCGTGCGCGGCAATCGGCGTTCTTCCGGGGACGGCTCGATCACATCGATCTCGACCGTCTCGACCGGGCCGAGGAATGGCTCAAGATCCCGGTGATGACCAAGGACCAGCTCAGGGCGCTGGAGCCCGCGCGCTTCCACGAGGATTTCTGCATCGGTCCCCGGTCGGCGGCGATCGAGTTCTGGCGCTCGGGCGGCGCGACCGGCCGGCCGCTGTTCTATCCGCGCTCGGTCGAGGACATGCACTACGGGCTGGAAGGGTTCCGGCGGCTTCTGCTTGCCGCGGGGCTTGGCCCGGGCGACCTGATGCACGTCTCCTTCCCGCTGGGGATCCATCCGGTGGGGATGCTCTACGCCCGGGCGGCGAACGCGCTCGGCATCGGCGTGGTCACCTGCGGTGCGGGCAGCAACACCCCCTCGGCACTGCAGCTCGAGCTGATCGATACGCTGCGCCCCACCGCGGTGGCCGGCATGGCGAGCTACCTGCTGCAGCTCGGCCAGAACGCCGAGAGGGCGGGGATCGACCTCGCCTCCAGCACGGTCACCAAGCTGCTGACCGCGGCCGAGCCGGTCTCGCTCGGCAAGCGCGAGCGGCTCGAGCGGATCTGGGGCGTGCGGCTGTTCGATCAGTTCGGCTGCACCGAAGGCACCGCCATGGCAAGCGAGTCCGAATGCCATGACGGGATGCATATCTGGACCGACATGTACGAGATCGAGGTTGTCGACGAGACCACCCATGAGCCGGTGGCCGAGGGCGAGATGGGCCTGCTGGTCTTCACGCCGCTTTGGAACAACACGATCACCCCGTTCCTGCGCTGGGACTCCGGCGATTACGTCCGTTATGTCGAGCGCGGTCGGACCGAAGGCCGGTTCTCGGTATTTCCGATGATCCGCCATGCCGCGCGCACGGCGGGCTTCTTCAAGGTCCGCGGGATCAATATCAATCAGGCCGATATCGAGGATTTCCTCTATCGGCAGGACGGCGTCAGCGATTTCAAGGTCGAGGCGGTGGAGACCGAAACGCTGGATTCGCTGGTCGTCTCGGTCGAGCTCGCCCAAGGCCACGAACCCGTATCCGCCGGCGAGGCGCTGTCGGCGGCGATCAAGCGCACCTTCGAGCTCACCCCCGAGGTGACGATCATCGAACCGGGCACCCTGGAGCGGGAATTCGTCGGCCAGATCAAGCAGAACCGCTTTGTCGACCGGCGCGGAACGCCCGCCTGAGCGGTCCCGCCGATGCGCTACTCGATCTCCTGGCGGTAGTATTTGGCGAACCGCATCAGCGGCTCGTCGGTCATCCGGAAGACCACCGAGTCCTCGTGGGCGAAGTGCTCGATCCAATGCCACATCGGCGCCGAGAAGCTGTCGCCGCGCGACCATTCGATCGGCTCGCCGCCGACCGTGGTCGTCCCGCTGCCCGCCATGACGCAGAAGACGGCGTTGGTGGTCGAGCGTTCGCGCCGCGATCGGCTGCCCGACTCGAAGCGATGGACGTAGAGCCCCATCGTCGGCATGTCGGGCGCCGCGAGATTGACCGCCGTGCCGTGGACCTGGTCCGGGTCGGGCTTCGCGCCGTCGAGTGCGCGGCAGATCGCGTCCCAGGAAAAGCGAAGCGGCGAGTCCTCGGTGACCACCTCGACATGCTCGAAGCCGTCGGGATGGTCCTCGACGAACATCGGCTCCAGCAGGTGCACCAGCGGGACGTCCAGACCGTCGAACCAGTAGGCCGGCACGTCGCCGTCGTGGCCGTGACCGTGCCATTGCCAACCCGGGGTGAGCACCACATCGCCGGTGTCCATCGGCGTCTTGACGCCGTTGACGGTCGAATAGGCGCCCTCGGCCTCGATGATCACCCGCAGCGCATGCGGCGCGTGGCGGTGGGAGCGCGCCGTCTCGCCCGGCAGGATCATCTGGTAGGCCGCCACCAGGCTGCGCGTGGTGGCGATCTCGTTGCCCTCCAAGGGGCTGCGCATCACCAGGTTGCGGCGCTCGGCAAGCTCGGTGTTGATCAGCCGGCCGGCTGCATCCAGCGCGGCCCGGCAATCGGCATAGCGCCAGTGCGACGGCTTGAAGACGCTTTCCGGCTCACGCCACAGGATCGGCGTTTCGCGGTCGATCCACCCCGGCGTCATCTCCATCGTGCCGAGGACAGTATAGAGGTCTTCGAGAGAGCCGACCTGGTCAATCTGCGCCGTATCGGGCATGGATCATTCCTCTCCACGTCTTCAGGCTTGGGCAGGACTATACGCCGGCTTGTTCGGAATTGGCACCCCGCCGCCGCGGCGGTACGGGACTCTGGTGCGGGAATCTGGAGGCCCGGAGCGGATTCGAACCGCTGTGAACGGATTTGCAGTCCGCTGGATCGCCACTCTCCCACCGGGCCTCGGCAGATTCGCGCCGTGAGAGGCGGTCTTTTACGTCAAAATCGCGCCGGGTGAAACGTCCTTGCCGTTCGGTCGGCAAAAACCCGCGGTAAACCGGCAACGCCGGCCGGGGGTTGCGCCGTTGTCGATGTCGTGGTGAATTTCCTGTAGCTCCATGGCAAACCCCGTGTCCGGGTCGGACCGTGCCGCGCCACAGAACGGGCCGCCGGCGCGGCGGTGCCTGAGCGGAAAGGAATCGATGGCCGACTTCGCCGCCGCGCGGCTGCATATGGTCAACAGCCAGATCCGCACCAACAAGGTGTTCGGGACCGCGCTTGTCGCCGCACTCTCCGAGACGCCGCGCGAGATATTCGTCCCCGAGCCGATGCGTGCGGTGGCCTATGTCGATGAGGACATCGATTGCGGCAACCGCCGCCATCTGATGGAGCCGATGGTGTTCGCGCGGCTCGTCGAATCGCTCGATATCAGGCCCACCGACATCGTGCTCGATATCGGCTGCGGCAGCGGCTATTCCTCGGCGATTCTCGCGCGGCTGGCCTCGACGGTCGTGGCGGTCGAGGCCGATGCCGCGCTCGCCGACAACGCCCAGGCCAATTTTTCGCAGCTCGGCGTGGACAACGTCGTCGTCGTCGACGGCCCGCTCGCGGCCGGCTACCCCGACCAGGCGCCGTACAATGCGATCCTGCTGAGCGGGGCCGTCCCCGAGCTGTCGCAGACGCTGACCGACCAGATTGCCGACGGCGGACGGCTGGCCGCGATCGTCAGGCCGCCGGGCGGCGTAGGCCGCGCGGTCCTGGCGACGCGGATCGGCGGTGTCGTCTCCCGCCGCGCCGTGTTCGATGCCAATACGCCGGTGCTGCCCGGTTTCGAGGTCGAGAAGGGGTTCGTGCTATGACCTGCCGCACGTTTCTGGCGGTGTTCGTCGTTTGCGTGACCGCCGCCGGCGCGCTCGGGCTGATGCCCGGCCCCGCCTCGGCGCAGCGGTTGCGCGATGCGCTGATCATGGCCTACGAGAACAACCCGAGGATCGAGTCCCGGCGCGCCCAGGTGAGAGCGACGGACGAGCTGGTGAACCAGGCGGAGGCCAATTGGCGGCCGCGTCTGGTCATCGAAGGCCGCGCGAGCGCCACTCACACCAATTCGACGGTCACCGGGGCGAGCAAGCGCACGTCCACCACCTACCCGCGCACGGCGGAAATCGCCGTCGATCAAAACGTCTACCGCGGCGGGCGGACCGCGGCCGAGGTCCAACGGCGCAAGAACGAGGTCCTCGCCAACCGGGCCCGGCTCTCCTCGGAGGAGCAGAACGTGCTCCTCGATGCGGTGACCGCCTACACGAACGTGGTGCGCGACCGGGCGGTGATCGAACTCAACGAGAACAACGAGCGGGTCCTCGCGCGTCAGCTCGAGGCGACGCGCGACCGGTTCCGAGTCGGCGAGGTGACCAGGACCGATGTCGCCCAGGCGGAGTCGCGGCTATCGCGCGCGACCGCGGATCTGGCGAGCGCGCGCGGCGTGCTGGTCGACTCGCGGGCCGACTTCATCAACGTCATCGGCGTTGCGCCGGCCGACCTTGAGACTGTCGCGCCGTTGCAGGACCTCCCGGCCGGCGAGGCCGAGGCGGTGGAGCAGGCGAAGGCGAGCAATTTCGGCCTGCTGGTCGCCGACTACACGGAACGGGCGGCACGGGCGTTCGTCGACCAGGTATCCGGCGAACTGCGTCCTTCGGTGGCGCTCCGGGCGAGCGCGGGCCGAAGCTACGACACCGCCACGCGGCAAAGCGAATCGGACTCGGTCTCGCTGACCGCGCGGGTGACGGTGCCGCTCTATCAGTCCGGTCAAGTGTCATCGCGCATTCGCGCCGCCAAGCACGATGTCGGACGGCTGCGCAACGACCGCAGCCAGGCGCTGCGCGATGCCATCGACAACGCGACATCGTCCTGGGAGGACTACGTCACCGCGCGGGCGCAGATCAGCGCATTCAGCGACCAGGTCAGGGCGACCACAATCGCCCTGGAAGGAGTCGAGCAGGAGGCCCTGGTGGGCTCCCGAACCGTGCTCGACGTGCTTGATGCCGAGCAGGAACTGCTCGATGCCAGGGTCAATCTGGTCCGCGCGCGGCGCAATCTGGTCGTGGCCAGCTATACGCTCCGCGCCGCCGTCGGACAGCTTACCGCGCAGAGCCTGGGCCTGGAGGTCGCGCTCTACGATCCGGAGAAGAACTACCGCGCCGTCCGCCGCCGCTGGTACGGAACGGACATCGAGGAGTGACCGGGCCGGTCGCGCGAACCGGCACCGCCGACGGCGCGCGTCAGTTCCCGCCCGGTCGAGACGAAAGATCCCATCATGAGCGAGACAAAGCCGGACCAGGAACCTTCCATGGAAGAGATCCTGGCGTCGATTCGTCGGATCATCTCCGAGGACGAGACCGGGCCGCTGACCGCCGAGGCGCCGGACCCGGCGCCCGGGGACGACGTTTTCGAGCTGACCCGGGAGGTCCGTGACGACGGCACGGTGGTCGACATCACGACCGGGGCGGCAATCCACGCACACGACGCCCCGGAGCCGGTCGCGGTCGAGCATGGCGAGGAGCCGGACCCGGCCGAGTCGGCGCCTGCGGCATCGACCGCTTCGTTCGAGGCGTTTGCCCAAGCGGCCGCCGGCGAGCGCGTCGAAGCGGGCGTCGGCGGACGGACGGTCGAGGAGGTCGTCGAGGATGTCGTCCGGCCGATCGTCAGAGAATGGCTTGACGAGAACCTGCCCCGGCTGGTCGAGCGGATGATCGGCCGCGAGATCGACCTCAGGACCCGCCGAGCCGAGGACGGCGCCGACTGCTGATCGCCCGATGGCCGCGTTGGACAAGACCTATCGACCCGAAGACGTCGAACAGCGGATCTATGACCGCTGGGAAGCCGCCGGCGCGTTCGCCTGCGGGCGCCCGGGCGCGCCCTATTCGATCGTCATCCCGCCGCCGAACGTCACCGGCCGGCTGCATATGGGCCATGCGCTCAACAACACCTTGCAGGACATCCTCACCCGCTACGCGCGGATGACCGGCCGCGATGCGCTGTGGCAGCCCGGCACCGACCACGCCGGCATCGCAACCCAGATGGTCGTCGAGCGTCAGCTCGAGGAGCAGGGCAAGACCCGCCACGACCTGGGCCGCGAGGCCTTCATCGAGCGCATCTGGCAATGGAAAGCGGCCTCCGGCGGCACGATCACCGACCAGCTCCGCCGGCTTGGCGCATCCTGTGACTGGTCACGCGAGCGGTTCACCATGGACGACGGCCTGTCCGAGGCCGTTCAGCGTGTTTTCATAAGCCTCTACAAGGAGGGGCTGATCTACCGTGACAAGCGCCTGGTCAACTGGGACCCCAAGCTCCACACGGCGATCTCGGACCTCGAAGTCGAGCAGCGCGCGGTCAAGGGCAAGCTCTGGTACATCCGCTACCCGGTCGAGAACGGCGGCGGTGCGAGCGTGAGCGTAGCCACGACCCGGCCGGAGACCATGCTGGGCGACACCGCGGTTGCGGTGCACCCTGAAGACGATCGCTACCGCCACTTGGTCGGCGAGCGTGTGATCCTGCCGATCACCGGCCGCCGCATCCCGATCATCGCCGATGAGTACAGCGACCCGGACAAGGGATCGGGTGCGGTCAAGATCACCCCGGCGCACGACTTCAACGACTTCGAGGTCGGCCGCCGCCACGGGCTGGAGATGATCAGCATCTTCGATCAAGATGCGAGGCTCAACGATCAAGTCCCTGAAAAGATGTGCGGATTGAGCCGAGAGCAAGCGCGCGAGGCGGTGCTCGCACTGCTCGAGGCCGAAGGCGCGTTGGGCGATATCGAAGACAACCCGATGACCATCCCCTACGGCGACCGGTCGGGCGTGATCATCGAGCCGATGCTGACCGATCAGTGGTTCGTCGATGCCCAGGCGCTGGCCAAGCCGGCGATCGAAGCGGTCGAGACCGGCGGGATCGAATTCGTCCCCAGGCACTGGGAGCGGACCTATTTCGAGTGGATGCGCAACATACAGCCCTGGTGCGTTTCGCGCCAGATCTGGTGGGGCCATCGGATCCCGGCGTGGTATGGGCCCGACGGCGAGATCTTCGTCGAGCAGACCGAGCAGGAAGCGGTCGAGGCCGCGCGCGCCCACTACGGCGAGCCGGTCGCGCTGGAGCGCGAGACCGACGTTCTCGATACCTGGTTCTCGTCGGCGCTCTGGCCGTTCTCGACGCTCGGCTGGCCGGAGGAGACCCCGGCGCTCGCGCGCTACTATCCGACCGACGTGCTGGTCACCGGCTTCGACATCATTTTCTTCTGGGTCGCCAGGATGGTGATGATGGGGCTGCATTTCCGCAAGCAGGTGCCCTTCAGGACAGTCTACATCCATGCCCTGGTCCGCGACGAGCACGGCCAGAAGATGTCCAAGTCAAAGGGCAACGTGCTCGATCCGCTGGATTTGATCGACCAGTACGGCGCCGATGCGCTGCGGTTCACGCTGACGGCGCTGGCGGCCCAGGGCCGCGATATCAAGCTGTCGGCGGGGCGGGTGGCAGGCTACCGCAATTTCGTCACCAAGATCTGGAACGCCGCACGCTATGCGCAGATGAACGCGTGCCATCCCGAGGCGGGGTTCGATCCGGCCGCCTGCCGGTTGGCCGTGAACCGCTGGATCGCGGGCGAGCTTTCGGCGGCGGCGGCCGCTGCCGCGCAGAGCATCGAGGCCTACCGGTTCAACGATGTCGCCCAGGCGCTCTACCAGTTCACCTGGCACACGTTCTGCGACTGGTATCTGGAGTTCACCAAGCCGATCCTCGCCGAAGCTGCGCACGAGGACGGCCGCGAGGTGCGCGCAACCACGGCCTGGGTGCTGGACTCGCTCCTGCACCTGTTGCATCCGATCATGCCGTTCGTGACCGAGGCGCTGTGGGCCAGCCTCGCGCCGCCGGACGCGCCGCGTGCGAACCTGTTGATCAACGGGCGCTGGCCGAGCCTGTCCAGCTCCTTGATCGATGGACAGGTGAAGGCCGAAATGGATTGGCTCGTCCGCCTGGTTTCCGAGATCCGCGCGGTGCGATCGGAGCTCAACGTGCCGCCCGGTGCCAGGCTGTCGATGCTGGTGCGCGGCGCCAGCACGGCGACCACGGAGCGGCTCGCGCGTCACCGCGAGCTGATCCATCGCTTGGCGAGGCTGAACGACACCACGCTTTCCGAAGACACCGCACTGCCCAAGGGCGTCGTCCAGGCGGTCGTCGATGAGGCGGTCTACGCCCTGCCGGTCGGCGAAGTGATCGACATCGCGCAAGAGCGCGCGCGGCTGGAGCGTGCGCTGCACAAGCTGTCCGGCGAGATCGGCAAGATCGACGCCAAGCTGGCCAACCGGAACTTCATCGCGCGTGCCCCCGAAGAGGTCGTCGAGGAGCAACGCGAGCGGTTGGTCGAGCTGGAGCTGTCCAGAACCAAGCTGTCCGAGGCGCTCGACCGTCTCGCCGCGGCCTGAAGAGGGGACGCGGAAATGTCGGCTTGCGCGCCTCAGCCCCCGGCGGCGATGCGCTCCTCAATCAGGCTGCGCAGCGCGATGCCCGGCGCGTCGACGTCGATATCGACCATGTCCCCGTCCGGGTTCCGGTCGAGCGAAGCCTGCTGCGCTTCGAGGATGGCGACATCTTCCATGTAGATGCGGCGATAGTCGCGCCGGAAGACTTCGTCCCACTCCGGACTCTCGGTCTGGAAGCTGCGGGCGTGGCCGTAGAATAAATGGCTCGTCGTCCCGGTCTCGGGCGTCGCGACGTTGACCGCGTGACAGGCGATCCGGCGGCCGCCGTCGCCGTCACGCCCGCCATGCCGATATGGCTGAGGTCAAGGAGGTTGTGGTTGATCAGCGCGTAGTTGCACCTGGTATGGATCGGTGCGGCGCCGTTGCCCGATATGGTCTTCCAGTCGGGGTGGTCCATGAACCACCAGTCGGGGATGCGGCCGTCTCCGGCCTTTGCCGGATCGCCCATCCAGATCCAGATCCAGCCCAGCCGCTCGACCAGGGGATAGCTTCGCACCGCCGCACCGGGCGGGACCTGGCTCTGTCCGGGAACCGAGACGCAGCTTCCGTCGTTTGCAAAGCGCAGCCCGTGGTAGCCGCATTCGGGCACCCGGCCGCGCACCCGGCCCATCGAGAGCGGTAATTGCCGGGGCAGCACCGGTCCTCGAGCGCGACCGGCGCCCCGTCCTCGCCGCGAAACAGCACCACCGGCTCGCCGAGCGGCGAGCGCGCCACAGGCGCGGCGCTGACTTCCTGTCCCCAGGCTGCGACATACCACGCGTTTCGCACAAATATCCCGTTCTCCCGATACCCGACCGACGGCCTGAGCGCACATCGCCGCGGGTCCATTCACTGTGCCATTTTATGGCATCCCCGCATCGGTTCGACGAAACGATCCTGCGGCTTGTGGCGCCGGCGCCGCGGCGGCTATGGTCGGCGCAACGAGGCCAACGGAACACAGAGGATCAGATGCCCGACGGGACGACCCGCAAGTCCAAGACCAGGTCCAGGCCGAGGCGGCGCTCGGCGTTCGACAAGGCGAAGCTGCCCAGCCGGCATGTGACGGAGGGCCCGGAGCGGGCGCCGCATCGGGCGTTCCTCTACGCGATGGGGCTGGGCGAGAAGGAAATCCACCAGCCGCTGGTCGGGGTCGCGACCTGCTGGAACGAGGCCGCGCCGTGCAACATCTCGCTGTCGCGCCAGGCCCAGGCCGCCAAGCGCGGCGTCGCCGAGGCCGGCGGCACGCCGCGCGAGTTCACGACCATCACCGTTACCGACGGCATCGCGATGGGCCATGCCGGCATGAAGTCGTCGCTGGTCAGCCGCGACCTGATCGCGGACTCGGTCGAGCTGACCATGCGCGGGCACTGCTACGACGCGCTGGTCGGGCTCGCCGGCTGCGACAAGTCGCTGCCCGGCATGATGATGGCGATGGTCCGGCTCAACGTGCCGGCGGTCTTCGTCTATGGCGGGACCATCCTGCCCGGGAAGTTCCGGGGCCGCGACGTGACCATCGTCGATGTCTTCGAAGGGGTCGGCCAACATGCGGCCGGCAACATGTCGCGCGCCGATCTCGACGAACTGGAAGAGGCGGCGTGCCCCTGCGCCGGCTCCTGCGGCGGCCAGTTCACCGCCAACACGATGGCCTGCGTCTCCGAGGCGATCGGCCTGGCGCTGCCGAGCTCGGCCGGTGCGCCGGCGGTCTACGAATCGCGCGATGCGATGGTGGAGGCCTCGGGCGGCGCGGTGATGGACCTGCTGCGCAGTGGATTGCGCCCGCGCGACATCGTCACCCGGAAAGCGCTGGACAACGCCGCCAAGGTTGTCGCGGCGACCGGCGGTTCGACCAACGCGGCGCTCCACCTGCCGGCCATCGCCCACGAGGCCGGCATCGACTACACGCTCGACGACGTCGCGAGGCTCTTCAAGGCGACGCCCTATATCGCCGATCTGATGCCCGGCGGCAAACACACCGCCCTTGCAATGCACGAAGCCGGCGGCGTGCCGGTGGTGATCAAGGAGCTTCTCGACGCCGGCCTGTTGGACGGCGATTGCGTCACGGTCACCGGCAAGACCCTCGCCGAGAACTACCGGAAGGTGAAGTTCCCCGGGAACCAGGACGTCTTCCATCGGGCGTCCAAGCCGTTGTCGCCGACCGGCGGTGTGGTCGGGCTCAAGGGCAACTTGGCGCCCGAGGGTGCGATCGTGAAGGTCGCGGGGCTTGGTACCCTCAGTTTCACCGGGCCGGCGCGGATCTTCGATTGCGAGGAAGACGCCTTCGACGCGGTCGTCGCCCGTAAGATCAAGGCGGGCGAGGTGATGGTGATCCGCTACGAAGGGCCGAAGGGCGGGCCGGGCATGCGCGAGATGCTCTCGACCACCGCTGCGCTCTACGGCCTCGGCATGGGCGAGACGGTCGCGCTGATCACCGACGGGCGGTTCTCCGGCGGGACCCGCGGCTTCTGCATCGGACATGTCGGGCCCGAGGCTGCGGTCGGCGGGCCGATCGGGCTGATCCGCAACGGCGACATGATCTCGATCGATGCGGTCAAGGGGCGGCTCGACGTGGCGCTGACCAGGGCGGAACTGGCCAAGCGCAAGAGGGCCTGGAAGCCCCGCAAGACCGATTTCCAGTCCGGCGCGCTGTGGCGCTATGCCCAGACCGTGGGCCCGGCGGCCGGCGGCGCGGTGGTCCATCCCGGCGGCGCGGCCGAGTCCCATACCTACGCAGACATCTGAGCGCTGTGCCGATGGCCGGCAGCGCCAACGCGGTCACACGCGACGAGCTGATCGAGCGGGCGCGCGAACTGCTTCCCGGCATCGCGGCCCGCGCCGCGGAGGCCGACAGGATCAGGCGCCTGCCCGAAGAGACCCAGGCCGCGTTGATAGATGCCGGGCTCTATCGGATCTACCTGCCCGAGCGCTACGACGGCTACGAGCTCGACTACATGCTGCAGGTCGATATCGCGGCCGAACTGGGCACCGCCTGCGGCTCGACCGCCTGGGTGCATTCGGTCGTAGCAAGCCATTCCTGGATGCACGGCATGTTCGGCGCCGACGCCCAGGACGCGGTCTGGGGCGAGGACGCGGACGCGCTGATCGCAGGCTCGACGCCGACCGCGGATTCGCGCGTCACGCAAGTCGACGGCGGGTTCGTGCTGAACGGGACGTGGAGCCTGGCAAGCGGCGTCGATGTCTGCCGGTGGAACCATTTTAACATGATGACGCCCCGGCTCGACCGCGAGGGGCTCGAGCACCGCTACGGGCTTGCGCCGGTCAGCGCGGTCGAATTGGTCGATGACTGGAACACCACCGGGCTGCGCGGCACCGGCTCCAAGTCGATGGTCTGCCGCGGCCTGTTCATCGCCGAGGACTGGACCATCCGGTCCGAGGCCTGCCGCGGCGAGCCGACGCGGGGCAGCACGGTCAACCCCGGCCCGCTCTACCGGATGCCGCTGTTCTCGCTGTTCGGCAAAGGGATCGTCGCGCCGGCGGTCGGGATCGCGCGCGGCGCGCTGGCTCTGGTGATCGAGCGGCTCGCCAGCCAGCGCATGCAAAGCGGTTCCAGGCTCGCCGATGAGCCGACGGCACAGCTCCGCGCCGGCGAGGCGGCGGCCGAGATCGACGCGGCCTGGACGCTGCTGCGGCGTGACTGCGAGGAGGTTCATGCCCGGGCCGAGGCCGGCGAGGTGCCGAGCTTGGAAGAGCGCCACCGCTGGCGCCGCAACGACGGCTTTGCCGGCAAGCTGCTGGTCCAGGCGGTCGACCGGCTGATGGCTCTCAGCGGAGCGACCGGCAACGCCGAAGGCTCGCCGCTGCAGCGCCACTGGCGCGACATGCACACGCTGGCTTCCCATATTGCGCTGGCCTGGGATGCCCAGGGCGCGAACTACGGCCGCATCCTGCTCGGCCTGCCGAGCCGGGACAGCAAGCTGTGAGCCGGTGCCGATGAGCCGGCGGCGCATCTCCACCGGCACGCCGTTCGAAGACCTGGCGAGCTTCTCGCGGGCGATCGTCGACGGCGAGATGGTCTATGTCTCCGGAACCACCGGCATGGACCGGAGCGCGGGCACGTTTCCGGCCGATGCGGCGGCGCAGACCCGACTCGCGCTCGGCCATCTGGAGGCGGCGCTCGACGAGGCCGGTGCGCGCCTCGCCGACGTGCTGCGTGTGGTGGTCTACATCGCCGACCGGGCTGATCTGATGCCGGTCTGCGAGGTGATCGGTGCGGCGTTCGCCGACATCCGCCCGGCCAACACCACTGTCATCGCCGCGCTGGCGCTGCCGGAGATGAAGGTCGAGATCGAGGTCACCGCGCGGATCGGGAGCGCCGGCTGAGGCGCAGGATCAAGACGCGGATCCCCCACAGGAGTCCTCCGAAGCCGCCGCACAGGACGACCGGAACGGCGAGCTGGACCGGCGCGGTCATCTCGCCCCGCAGGAGTTGCGTCGCCGCCCATGCGGCGCCGAAGGCAAGTCCGATCAGCACGTAACGCATGGACGTGACTATACGGCGCCCGGCCGGACGGGTGAAATCGCCGGGTTTCGCCGCGGCGGCGTTTTGAATTTTTCACCGGATCGCTAGGGTTTCGCGCCGCGGGCATCGAAAAATTGTATGGCCGGGGGCGAGGCCGTATATTCTTTGCCAAGGGATCGGGGACAAAGGGCCGCGCAATGGACGTGCGTCAATTGCGTTATTTCATGGAAGTGGTCCAGGCGAAGAGCTTTACCAAGGCAGCCGAGAGGGTTCACGTCGCCCAACCGGCCTTGGGGTTCCAGGTCAGGAAGCTGGAGGACGAGCTTGGCTCGCCGTTGCTGGTGCGGCATTCGCGCGGCGTCGAACCGACGGAGGCCGGGCTCGCATTGCTGAAGCACGCCAATGTGATCTTGCGCCAGGTCGAGCTCGCCCGCCAGGAAGTCATCGATCTCGCCGGGCCGCCGCGCGGCAGCTTGTCGCTCGGCGTCACGCCCACCGCGAGCGCGCTGCTGGCGACGCGGATCGTCCAGGAATGCAGCGCCGCCTTTCCCGGCATTGCGCTGACCCTGGTCGAGGGGCTCAGCGAAGACGTCATGAAATGGCTCGATGAGGGGCGCGTCGACCTCGGATTCACCTACAACCCCGAGGCGGTCAAAGGTATCCGGACCCATGCGCTGCTGACCGAAGACCTGTTCCTGGTGGTCCCCGTGGAGAACGGGTTGCGCAGCGAGGTGCGGGTGCCGTTCAACCGGCTCGACCGCCATCAGATGATCCTGCCAAGCAAGCCGCACGGCACACGCATGCTGCTCGAGCAGGCCGCGGAGGCGCGCGGGGTCGCGCTTCATATCTCCTGCGAGGTCGATTCGGTGGCCACCGTGCGCGAACTGGTCGCGGCCGGTATCGGCGCAACGGTGCTGCCTTACGGCGCGGTTCAGGACCTGGTGCGCAGCGGCCGGCTGCGGGCGGTGCGCATCGACCGGCCGCGGATCTCGCGCACGCTGCATATCGCCAGCGCCGGCCGGGGCGCCCCGTCCAACGCCGCCCAGGCGGTCAACGGGATCATCCGCCGCGTGGCCGAGGAGCGGATCCGCTCCGGGGGCGGTTTCTGGCGCGCTCCGTGATCCAGTCATAACGAAGGGAAATCAAGGCGTATGAGCAAGTCCGACGTCATCGAACGGCTCGACCAGGTGGTCGATGACTTCTCCAGCCGCAACCGCATCTACAACGAGGAGACGAATATCGGCCGGGCGAAGATGTTCGTCATGCAGCATCGCCAGAACACGCGGCATCGCAACTCGGTCCTCAAGCTCAGGGTCGCGACCAACTGCCCGGAATGGGATATCAAGCTCGATATCATCCACGCCTGCAGCCAGGAGATCATCGCCGACCACGAGTATGGCGGCGGTCGGCCGCATTGGGAGATCGTCGAGGACCTGGGTGTGGCGCTCGGGATGGACCGCGAGGAGATCCGCGCCGCCCCGCTGCTGCCCAGCACCCGGCTGAGTTGGCTCGCCTGGGAGGCGTTGATGAGCAACCGGCACTGGCTGGAGGGGCTGGTCGCCAATACCTGCGCCGAGCGCTCGGCGCTGCCGGGCTACGGCGGCGGCGAACTCCGCGAGATTGGCTGGCTGGGGGTCGAGCGGCGGCGCTGGCGCGAGGCTTTCGGGCTGTCCGACGAGCAACTCAACTTCTTCAAGCTGCACCACGAGGCCGATATGGAGCATTCCGATATCGGCTGGAACGCGGTCGCCAACTATGCCGCCGATCTCGGCATGGAGGATGCCGTCGTCGAGGC
This sequence comes from Alphaproteobacteria bacterium, assembly GCA_965248835.1. GTDB lineage: Bacteria > Pseudomonadota > Alphaproteobacteria > MPNO01 > MPNO01 > CAYFYS01. Next base: position 1,980,146 of record CBDFLJ010000002.1, on the reverse strand, counting down.
GTGCCGGGTCAATCTGATGGTCTGGGAAAACTACTGGAACGGCATCTGCGAAGCCGGCGATGCGCTGATCCGCTGATGAGCCGGCTCCCGCTTACCTTCGCCGCGAGCGAATACGCGCATTTCGACGACCTGACCAGCGGGCTGGTCCCGGTCGAGGGCGTCGATCTCAACTGTTTGCGCCTGACGATCGAGGAGATTTTCTACCGGTTCACCAAGTTCCGGGAATGGGACGTCTCGGAAATGTCGATGGGCAAGTACATCGCGCTGAAGTCCCAGGACGATGCCTCGATCACGGCGATCCCGGTCTTCCCTTCCCGGGTGTTTCGCCAGTCCTCGCTGTTCGTGCGCGCCGGCAGCCCGATCAGGGACGCATCGGGGCTCGCCGGCAAGCGGATCGGCATTCCGGAATGGGCGCAGACGGCATCGATCTACACCCGCGGATGGCTGGTTCACCAGATCGGCATTCCGCTCCAGGAGATCGAATGGGTCCAGGCCGGCGTCAACCAGCCCGGCCGGGTCGAGAAGGTCGATTTGCGTCTGCCCGAGGGCGTGCGCTACCGCAACGAGCCCGAGCGCAGCCTGACCGGGATGCTGATGGAAGGCGACCTCGACGCGGTGATGTCGGCCCACCCGCCCGGCCCGTTCGAGGACGGCACCGGCGAGATCGTCCAGCTCTACCCCGACTACCGACAGGTCGAGGAAGCCTATTACCGCGAGACCGGCATCTTTCCGATCATGCATGTCATCGCCCTGCGCGCCGAAATGTTCGAGGCCAACCGCTGGGTCGCGATGAACCTGTTGCGCGCCTTCGAGAAGGCCAAGGCGAATGCCATCGCCCGGGCGCGCGAAATCACCGCGACGCGGTTTCCCTTCGCCTGGTGCTACGAGGCGGCCGAGCGCGCCAGGGATCTGTTCGGCGAGGACTTCTTTCCCTACGGCATGGAGGCGAACCGCACCACGCTCGAAGCGTTTCTTCAATACGGCTTCGAGCAGGGCGTGTGCCGCCGCCATCTCACGGTAGAGGATCTGTTCCCGCCAGAGGTTCAGAGCAGCTTCAAGGTCTAGATTCGCAACGGAGGCAGAGCAACGATGCCCAGGGAACAGATCACCACCGGCGAGGTCGGCGCGCCGATCGGTCATTTCTCCCAGGCGATCGCGGTCGAGGGCACCGGCCGGTTCGTCTTCATCTCCGGCATGACCGCCCGCCTGCCCGACGGATCGATTGCCGGCATCGGCGATGTCGAGGCCCAGACCCGGCAGGTGTGCGAGAACCTGAAATCCGCCGTCGAAGCTGCCGGCGGCACGCTCGACGACATCTGCCGCGTCGACGTGTTCGTGCGCAATATCGAGCATTTCGACCTGATCCACAAAGTCCGCCGCGAATATTTCAAGGCACCGGCGCCGGCATCGACCATGGTCGAGGTGACGAAGATGGTCTCGCCCGACTACCTGATCGAGATCAACGCCATCGCGGTCCTGTCCTAGCGGATCCGCGCGGCGATGCTCAGCCTCGAGAGATCGAACGCCATCATCGTGCCCATTCTCGACAAGGGCAGGGCGATGAACCTCAGGCCGCTCTGCGTGGTGGTCACCGACATCGGCGCCAGGATCAAGTCGGCCCAGCGTGAGGACGGCTGCTCCCAGGCGCGCATCGAGATGGCCTTGGGCAAGGCCGTCGCCTCGCTGGCGTTGGGTCGGTCTTCCGCCCTGGTGCGGGAGCGGCAGAAGCAAGGCCCGGAGTTCGTCGCCCAGGTCCAGGCCTTCGTTGGCGAGCAAAAGATGTTCATGGTCGGCGGCGGCGAGCTGATCCGCGACGATGACGGCAACATTCTCGGTGCCGTCGGCGTCACCGGCGCCACCGAGGAGGAGGACGAAGAACTCGTCGCCTTCGGCATTCGCGCCGCCGGGTTCAAGACCGACGCCGATCTCGCCGATCTCGGACCGCACATCCGCGCACAGCCCTGACGCCGCCGCGCCGGCACGTTCAGCGGCGAACCATCGTCCCGCTCGAGCTTCGCCTTTTGCGGGCGGCGTGCCGGTTTGCAGCCACCGCACGGGGAATGTAGTTTCGGCCGGTCTGAACCGGGCAGGGGAGGCGAGGATGACCAGCAAGGTGCCGCTCACCATCGCATGCGGCGACTACGACCGGGTTGCCGCGATCAAGGACGGCCGGGTCGAGGTCGAGGGCTGCGAAGTCACCTTCATCCCGATGGAACCCGAAGAGGTCTTCTTCCGCGCCTTCCGCTACCAGGAGTTCGACGCCTGCGAGCTGTCGTTCTCCAGCTACATGATCGTCACCTCGCGCGGCACCAGCCCGTTCATCGGCATACCGACCTTCGTCAGCCGCGTCTTTCGCCATTCGGGGATCTATATCCGCACCGACCGCGGCATCGAGAAGCCTGAAGACCTGCGGGGCAGGACCGTCGGCGTGCCGGAATACCAGATGACCGCACCGGTGTGGATGCGCGGCATGCTGGAGGACGAATATGGCGTCAAGCCGATCGACATCCACTGGCGCTCGGGCGGCCAGGAGGAGCCCGGCCGCGACGAGCGCACCCCGCTGGTGCTCACTAACGGGGTCGACCTGCAACCGATCCCGGAAGACAAGACCCTGGTCGAGCTGTTCGAGGCCGGCGAGCTCGATGCGCTGCTGACCGCGCGTGCACCCTCGAGCTTCATCGAAGGCAAGCCCGGCATCGCCCGCCTGTTCCCCGACTACCGACAGGTCGAGCGCGCCTATTGGGAAAAGACCAAGCTGTTCCCGATCATGCACCTGGTCGGCATCAAGAAAGAGCTGGCCGAACAATATCCCTGGCTCCCGGGCAGCCTCTACAAGGCATTGCTGAAGGCCAAGCAGATCGCGCTCGAGGAGGTCCGCCAGATCGCGGCGCTGAACGTGACCCTTCCCTGGGTCGAGGCCGAGGCGCTGGAGACCCGGGCTCTGATGGGCGAGGATTATTGGCGCTACGGGATCAAGGAATGCGCCCATGAGATCGACACGCTGGCCCGGTATTCCTTCGATCAGGGCCTGTCGGAGCGCAGGCTGAGCGCCGAGGACCTGTTCGCGCCATCGACCTTTGAAATCTCGAAGATCTAGACGGAGGCCGCGAGATGATCGACCTGCCGCTGGAAATCACCGTCGAGGACCTCGACCGCATGCGCCGCGACGGCGAGGACCACGCCCTGCTCGACGTGCGCGAGCCACATGAGCTGGCGATAATTGCGCTGTCGGGCAGTATCGACATCCCGATGGGAACGGTGCCCGAACGGGTGGCCGAACTGCCCAAGGACCGTACGATCGCGGTCCTGTGCCGCAGCGGCGGCCGCAGCCTCAAGGTCACCCAGTGGCTGCGCGCCAGCGGTTACGAAAATGCGACCAATGTCGCCGGCGGGATCAACGCCTGGGCCGAGCGGATCGACACCTCGCTGGAGCCCTATTGAGCCGTTCTCAGAGGATCGGCTCCACCCGGGCGACCTCTGGGACGTAGTGCTTGAGCAGGTTCTCCACGCCCATCTTGAGCGTTGCCGTCGAGCTCGGGCAGCCCGAGCACGCGCCCTGCATGTGCAGGTAGACCACGCCGTTCTCGAAGCCGTGGAAGACGATGTCGCCGCCGTCCATGGCCACGGCCGGCCGCACGCGAGTGTCGAGCAACTCCTTGATCTGCGCGACGACCTCGTCGTCCGGTTCGTCCTCGACCGGCGCTCCGTCTTCCAAAGGGTGAAGGATCGGCTGGCCGGCGCTCAGGTGCTCCATCAGCGCGCCCAGGACAGACGGCTTGAGGACATGCCATTCCAGCCCGTCCTCCTTGGTGATGCTGATGAAATCGGCGCCCAGGAATACGCCGGTGACCCCATCGACGGTGAACAGCCGGCTTGCCAGCGGCGAGCGCGCCTCGGCCGCCTCCGCACTGGCGAAATGCGCGGTCCCCTCGGTCATGATGGTCCGGCCGGGAAGGAACTTCATCGTCGCCGGGTTGGGGGTGGGCTCGGTCTGGATGAACATGGCATCCCCGTTTCTGGCTGGTTGCTGAAGGGAAGATAGGGCGAAAACGCTGCGGAGCAAAGCCGCGCTCAGGTGCCGCCGGCGTCCGAAGGCCGATCGGGGATGCGGTGGCGGTTGAGCAGCGGCAACTGGGCGAGGCTGAAGGCGAAGGTAAGCCCTATCAGCCCGAAGACCTTGAACGAGACCCAGACATCGGTCGTCTGGGTCCGCCAGACAAGCTCGTTCAGGGCCGCCATCGCCGTGAAGAACAGCGCAAAGCGCAAGGTGAGCCGGCGCCAGCCTTCCTCATTCATCGGCCAGGCCGCACCCATCAGGGGCTTGAGCAGCGGCCTTCCGCAGGCGAGCCCGCCGAACAGGACCAGGGCGATCAGCCCCTGGACGATGGTCGGCTTGAGCTTGATGAAGGTCTCGTCGTTGAGCCACAGCGTCAGCCCGCCGAACACGCCGACGACGGCGGCGGTGATCAGCGGCATCATCGGGACCCGCTTGTCCACGATGTAGGAGACGGCCAGGGCGATCGCCGTTGCGGCCATCAGGGAAGCGGTTGCAACGAACAGGTCGCCCAGCATGTAGGCGGCGAAAAACACCAGGACCGGGCCGTACTCGCTCATGGCCTTGATCGATGGGTTCTGGCTGCCGGACATGGTGGTCGCTCGAAGCTCCGCGTGCCGATCCGTTCGAAATGCGCGGTCGCTACAGACCGCCAGGAACGATAGAAAATGGATGAAGCGCGGCCGGGCCGCAACCGGACGCCGGTGATCAAGCGGCTCGCAATGCGGTTCTTCCGCGCAAGGGCCGTCCGTGAAATATGGTATGCTGGCCGTGATGGAACGGAACCACCAGCACGGGAAGACCGCCCGAGACAGCCGCGCGATGGGCGAGGCCGATCGCGACAGATTCCTTACGTTCCTGAAGATCGCAGCGGAAAGCCCGTTCTCGGGCGAGCGTGCGAACGCGTTGACTGCCGCGAAGCGGCTCGCCGGCCGGCACGGATTGTCGCTCCAAGACGCCGCGCGCGCGCCCGAGCCGGAGCCTGACCCGCCGCCGTTGCGCGAGATGGCGCGCGAGTACAGCGCGCGCGAGATGGCCGACATCATCAACCTGTCCGAAGCCCGGATGAGGGCGGACAAGGAGCGCTACGAACGCGCATTGCGCGATGCGATCTCACGCGGGCTTGATCGCCGCGCCGCGGCACGGAGCGAAAGAAGCGGCGCCGACTTTCATGTCAGCCAGCGCTACAACGGCCGGAAACGGGATTCGCAAAGCTTTGCCCGGGTGCTGCTGAGCGAGACCAGACTGCCGTTGAACGAGATCGTCACCCTGACCGGGCTCGATATCTACAAGGTCGTCGGCATGAAGCTGAAAATGCGCCCGCTCGCCTGAGGCGCGCTCACGGCGGCGGGATGTTTCGATCGCTTTCTCGCGGAATCCGTTCGAAATGCAAGGGTCCCGGGTTGTGGCGATAGGTCGGGCCATCTGCAATCGCTGCGGCCAGCGAACGCATTGCTGATCCATCGCCCGGCGTGAAATCGAAAATCAGCCCTTCGCGCAACGGCCAATGGGTCTCGGTGAGGCGCCACCGCAGCGCGCCCCATCGTTCGAGCGCGAAGGCGCGCCCGTGCATGCGCCCGGCGAGCCTGTCCGTTCCCAGCACCGACACAACGATCGCGCCGTAGGCCGGATGGCGGTACGTCCCGGCATAGGCGGAAGCGGCGTAGGAGTGCCGGGGCGCGAGCTCCCGGCGGCGGTGGGCGAGTTGAAGGTCTTTGTCCGCGCGCTCCCGGGCGCGGTCTTTCCGGCGCTGAGCGGCACTCCGATAGCGTGCGATCCAATCGATCGGTTGCTTGCCCAGATGGCGGTCGAGCGCCGCGTAGACCAGGATCGCCGGCACCGGGTTGGCGCCCGACCGGTTGGTCAGCACGATGACCCCGAAGCCGGTCTCCGGCAGGATCGCAATCAGCGCGGCATAGCCGTCGATCACACCGGGGTGGTAGACGAGTTGCCGCGCCCGGTAGAGCGTCAGGTAGAATCCCATGCCGTAGCGCACCGGATCGAGTTCGGGCGCCGAGGCTGGTCCGAGCGCGACGCTTGCGGGCCTCCACATCGCCTCGACGGAGGTCCTCGACAGCACCCGGCGGTCGCCGATGCGGCCGCGGCCGGCCAGCATTGCAAGCCAGCGCGCGGCATCTTCGATATCGGCATAGATCGCTGCTGCCGGCGCGATCGGGTCGGTGTTTCGCACGGGGATCGCGGTCCGTCCGTCATCGGCGGGGTAATAGCCCCGAGCGCGCTCGATGCCGGCAGCGAGGAAAGCCCGATAGCTGATCCGGATTCGTGACATCCCCAACGGCCGGGTGAGAAATCGCGGCACCGCTTCGCGCCAGGCGGTCCCGGTAATGGCGCGTGCGACACGCCCGGCCAGCATCAGCAGAAGGTTGCTGTATTCGAATGCCTCGCCCGGTGCGGCGAAGCGGCGCAGGTGCCTGATCCGGGAAAGCAGCGCCTCGCCGCTATAGGCTTCGAGGTACCAAAGCGCGTCATGGCGCGGCAAGCCGCTGCGGTGGGAAACGAGGTCGCGCACCGTGACCGGCCTGCCCGGCGGTCCCGGTGAAAATCGGAAGCCCTCCACATAGCGTGCCGGCGCCGCGTCCCAGTCCAGGCGGCCATCCTCGGCGAGCCGCCAGAGCAAGCCGACCGTGAACGACTTGCTGATCGATCCCAGCGCGAAGACCGTGCGCCGGGTCACGGGACGCGCGGCCTCGACATCGCGCAGCCCGAACGTCGCGACCTTGCCGATCGCCCCGTCCTCGAAGACGGCATAGGCAAGGCCCGGCACCTCCCAGCGCCGCATCGCCTGGTCGACCAGCGCATCCGGCGGCGCCGAACCGGCGCATGCGGCTCCCGATGCCAGCGCCGTGAACACGAGGACCGCGAGCCGCGCCACGGACCGGCAATCCTTCACACGCCCATCTTGTCTTGCGCTTGCCATGTGCGCGGTGATGCCGTGGGAGACCGCTACGGTTTCGGGACGTAGAACTGCATGCCGAACCAGCGCCATCGGCCCTCGCGAGCCGGCATGGTGCAGTTGATCCGGGCGCGGCCGGCCGGGAATGCGTCGGCGACCCGGACCTGGACCCGATCCGGGCCGAGGCGCTGCAGGTCGGTGCGGCCCTGGCCCGATGCGTAGCACGCGATCGAGGCCACCGACTTGCGCGCGGCACCCCTTACCGTGAACGCGAAAATCGGCGGGTTGTCGGCCTTCCTCAGCAGCGGATCCAGCGGCGTGATGTCGCTGGTCTCCAGCGGCAGGGCGTTGGCTGCCAATATGAAGCGGTTCTTGTTGCCATAGGTTTCGTTCATCGCAAACCGCGGCAGGAAGTATGGATCGGCGCCGTTATGGAGCACGCCGGAGTGCTGGCCGAACGCTGCGACGAATCCGGCATCGGTGACCGTGCGGCGGATGTCTAGGCTGTATTCGCCGTAAGGATAGGCGAACAGGTCGGGTCGCATGCCGAGCTCGGCCTGGAACCTGTCATTCGATTTCTCGATCTCCGCGGCGTTCTTCGGCGCATCCAGCATCGGCATGTGCGGGTGCGACGCGGTGTGGCCGCCGATGGTCACCAGCGGGCTGGCGGCGATCTCGCGCACCTGGTCCCAGTTCATATAGGCGCCATGCTTCCCTTCGGTCAGGTCGGTTGCGATGAACACGGTGAAGGGAAGCTTCGCCGCGCGCAGGCGTGGCCAGGCTTCGTTGTAGAGCGACTTGAAGGCGTCGTCGATGCTGATGCCGATTGTGCGGTCCGGCAGATCGCGGCCTCTACGGATCGCGGCGACGATTTCCGGCAGCGGCATGACGTTGAACCTGCCGCTGGTCAGCACCTGGATGTGTGCCTGGAGCTGCGCGATCGTGGTGTTGGTCGAAGGATACGCGCTTTCGCCGAAGCGGTGGTAGATGAACACCACCGCGGAGCCGCCGGCAAAGGCCGGGACCGCGGCGGGCAGGGCGACGAGCAGGCTTGCCGCCGCGCCGACTGTCCAGGTCAAAAAAGAGCGCAACGGACTCGAGGATCGCCGTTTCGAGAGACAGGACATTGCGTTCCCCCCAGGTGATCGCGCACCGGACCGGCGGCGAGACTAGCGCATCTTCCATCCGGATCGAGTCGGTATGGCGGGTTAGCGCTTGCTCCGCGCAGCGATCCGAATAGATTGCTTCATAAGCAATCGTCGCAAGGAGATATCTTGGGTGTCGGACCCGGCTCATGGAGCGGTGCCGCTGATCGCGGGCGAGGCGGTGGAAACCGGCGCGGACGGCGTGCTGCGACTGGTCGGCACGGAGTGCCGCGCCTGTAGCGCGCGGGTCTTTCCGCCGGTCCCGATCTGCCCGGAATGCCTGTCCGAAGACCTGGAGGCGCTGACACTGAGCCGCCGGGGCACGCTGTACAGTTTTTCCACCGTCCATGTCGCGCCGCGCGGCTGGCGGGTGCCCTATGTCGCCGGCTATGTCGACCTGCCGGAAGGCGTGCGCGTGTTCGCTCACGTCGTCGACGCCGCGCCGGAGGCGCTGGACATGGACATGCCGGTGGAGCTGACCACCGCCGAGCTCGGCGTCGATGCCGACGGGACCGCCTTTGCCAGCTACGCCTTCACCCCGGCCGCGCGGCAGGAAGGCGGCTGATGCGGGACGTCTCGGTCATCGGCGCCGGCATGGTGAGGTTCGGCAAGTATCCCGACAAGAGTCTGGCCGAGATCGCTTGGCCCGCCGTTCGCGACGCCATCGTCGATGCGGGGGTTGGCAAGGCCGATATCGGGGCGGCCTATTGCGGTACGGCGCTGGGTGGGATGATGTCCGGCCAACGCGTGCTCAAGGCGGTCGGGCTGACCGGGCTTCCGATCGTCAACGTCGAGAATGCCTGCTCGTCCTCGTCCTCGGCCTTCCGCGAGGCCTGGATTGCGGTGGCGGCGGGGATTTACGACATCGCCCTGGTCGTCGGCGTGGAGAAGCTCACCAAGTTCGGCGGCGGCACGCTGCCGCTCGAACGCGAGGATTTCGAGGTCGCCCACGGCATGGTGATGCCGGCGCTCTACGGCATGCGGGCCAAGCGGTATATGCATGACTACGGGCTGACGGTCGAGACGCTCGCCGGCGTCGCGGTCAAGGCGCACGAGCACGGCGCGCGCAACGCCGATGCCCAATACCGCAACCGGCTGAGCGTCGAGGAGGTGATGGCGGCCCGTCCCATCGCCGATCCGTTCACGCTGCTCCATTGCTGCCCCTCGGGCGACGGCGCGGCGGCGCTGGTCGTCGCGGCAAATGAAGTCGCCGGTCGCTTCACCGGCAAGCCGGTCCGCGTGCTCGCTTCCGAGCTCGGGTCGGGCAAGTACATGACCGGCTACCGTGACATGACGACGCCCGAGATCACCGTGCGCGGTGCTGCGGAAGCCTACGAGATGGCGGGCCTGGGCCCGGACGACATCGACGTCGCCGAAGTCCACGACGCGTTCACCATCGCGGAATTGCTCTATTACGAGGCGCTCGGGTTCTGCGAGCGCGGCGATGCGGCCCGGCTGCTCGAGGACGGCGAGACTTCGCTCGGCGGGCGTATCCCGGTCAACCCGTCGGGCGGGCTGTTGTCGAAGGGCCATCCGGTGGGCGCCACCGGTGCCGCTCAGATCGTCGAGATCGTCCGCCAGCTCCGTGGCGCGTGCGGCGACAGGCAGGTCGAGGGCGCCCGCGTCGGGCTCACCCATTGCACCGGCGGCGGAATCTCGGGCTTCGATCACGGAGCCTGCTCGATCCACATTTTCGCCAACTGAGGCGCGAGGCAGTGCGATGAAACCACCGCTCTTCACCTACCACGACCCGCGAACCGTGCCGGATGTGCTGGGACTGCTGGGCGATCTGGAGAACGCCAAGGTCCTGGCCGGCGGGCAGTCGCTGATGCCGATGCTCAACATGCGCTACGTGCTGCCCGACCACATCATCGACTTGAACCGGGTCGAGGGCCTGTCCGGGATCGAGGCACCCAACGGGACGTTGAAGATCGGCGGCATGACGCGCCAGCGCGACATCGAGTTCTCGGAGATTGTCGCCGCGCGCTGCCCGATCATGCACGAGGCGATCATGCAGGTCGGCCACCGCCAGACCCGCAACCGCGGCACGCTGGGCGGCAGCATGTCCCATCTCGACCCCTCGGCCGAGCTGCCGGCGGTCGCGATGGCGCTCGATGCGACGGTCCATGTCAGCAACAAGGCCGGCACGCGCGACATCGCGATGGCCGATTTCCCGGCAGGCTACATGACGCCTGCGATCGAGCTCGATGAGCTGGTCACCGGCGTGACCTTCCCGCTGTGGCAGGACGGCCACGGCTATGCCTTCATCGAATTCTCCCGCCGCCACGGCGATTTCGCCATCGTCTCGGCCGCAGCCCTGTTGACGACATCGGCCGCCGGCACGGTCGAGCGGGTTTCGCTGATCGTCAGCGGCGTCGGGCCGTCGCCGGTGCGCTGCACCGAGGCCGAGGCGATGATCCGGGGCCAGAAGCCCACGCTCGAGCTGTTCACCGAGGCGGCGGAGACGTGCCGCGCGTTCGATGCGTTGGAGGACATCCATGCGCCGTCGTCCTATCGCCAACATCTGGCCGCCGTCTTGTCCCGGCGTGCGCTGGAAAAGGCGCAAACGCGTCTGGGAGGGTCCGATGGCTGACACCAGGAAGATCAGCGTAACGATCAACGGTCAGACCTACGAACGGGAGGTCGAGACCCGGCTCCTGCTGTCCGACTTCATCCGCCACGAGGTCGAGCTTACCGGCACCCATGTCGGCTGCGAGCACGGCGTGTGCGGCGCCTGCACGATCCTGCTCGACGAGATCAGCGCGCGGTCCTGTCTGATGCTCGCCGTCCAGGCCGACGGTCACGAGATCCTGACCATCGAGGGCATCGCCCCCAACGAGGAGGAGCTCCACCCGCTGCAACAGGCCTTCATGGACAATCACGGCCTGCAGTGCGGCTTCTGCACCCCCGGCATGCTGACGACGCTCCTGGAGTTCCTGCGCGACAACCCCGATCCCACCGAGCAGGAGGTCAGGATCGCGATTTCCGGCAACCTGTGCCGTTGCACCGGCTATCAGGGGATCGTCGATGCGGCGCTCGACGCCGCGGGCCGGCTGCGCGGCGAAGCGGGAGCCGGGGCCTAGCACCGGATGCCGGGACTGTTCGCCGCATCCGATAGACCGCCGGCCGCCTTGCCGCGCCCGGGGTCTCGGCCATGAGCGCACGCATGATGGGCGCCCGAGTCAAACGGCTGGAGGACCCGGTGCTGCTCACCGGGCGCGGCCGGTACACCGACGACATCCACCTGCCGCATCTGCTCCAGGCCGCGTTCGTGCGCAGCCCCCACGCGCATGCGCGGATCCGCGGCATCGACACGGAAGCTGCTGCGGCGATGCCCGGCGTCTTCAAAATCGTCACCAGCGCCGACCTGCCGGGCGCGCTGCGGACGGTTCGGGTACCCTTCCAGGTCCCCAACCCGTCGATCACCCAGCCGTTCCAGCAGCGGCTCCTTGAAGACGAGGAGGTCTGCTTCGTCGGCGAGCCGATCGCGATGGTGCTCGCCGAGAACCGCTACCAAGCCGAAGACGCGGCCGATGCCATCGCCGTCGACTACGAGGTGTTGGGGGCGGCCTCGGACTGCCGCGACGCGCTGGCGGCCGGTGCACCCGCCTGCCATCTCGGCGCCGAGGGCAACGAGGGCGCCAGATTCAAGCTCGGCTACGGCGATGTCGACAGCGCGTTCGCATCCGCCCGCCACCGCTTCAAGGTCTCCGCCCACAGCCACCGCGGCGGCGGGCATGCGATCGAGAACCGCGCGGTCGTCGCCGAATACGACGACTTGCGCGAGATCGTCACGCTGTGGTCGGCGACGCAATCGCCCTTCCTGGTCAAGATGAATGTCGTCGACATGCTCGACTGGCCCAATGACCGGCTGCGGGTGATCGCGCCCGAGGTCGGCGGCGGGTTCGGGCCCAAGACGATCTACTATGTCGAGGAGGCCCTGATCCCGTTCTGCGCGCGGGCCTACGGCCGGCCGATCAAGTGGATCGAGGACCGGCGCGAAAACTTCGTTGCCACCAACCAGGAGCGCGACCAGTACTGGGAGATGGAGATCGCCTGCGACGGCGAGGGCAGGATCCTCGGCCTGCGCGGCGAGATGATCCATGACACCGGCGCCTACATGCCGTGGGGGATCATCAGCCCCTACATCTCCGCCACAACCGTACCCGGCCCCTATGTGGTGCCGGCCTACGAGCTGACCACGCAGGTGGCGCTGACCAACAAGGTCGCGGTCACCCCGGTGCGCGGCGCCGGCCGGCCGCAGGCAGTCTTCGCCATGGAGAGGCTGATGGACCGCGCGGCCGACGGCATCGGCATCGACCGGGCCGAGATCCGCCGGCGGAATTTCATCCCCGCAGCGGAGATGCCCTACAGTCTCGGGCTGATCTTCCGCGACGGCAAGCCGATGACCTATGACAGCGGCGACTACCCGCGCTGCCAGGAGGAGGCACTGGCCAAGGCCGGCTATGACGGCTTCGCCGCCCGGCAGGCAGAAGCGCGCACGGCCGGCCGTCATGTCGGCATCGGCATCGCCAACTATGTCGAAGGCACCGGTCTTGGCCCGTTCGAAGGGGCGACGGTGCGGATCCATTCCAACGGGCAGATCACCGTCTATACCGGCGGCGGGGATTCCGGGCAGGGCCATTGGACCACGCTCGCCCAGCTCTGTGCCGGGCCGCTCGGCGTCGCACCCGATCAGATCACCGTCGAGGTCGGCGATACCGGCAAGATCGCCAACGGCGTCGGGACGTTTGCCAGCCGGATTGCCGTCAATGCCGGCAACTCGGTCCACCTGGCCGCGACCGCCGTGCGCGAGAAGGCGCTCAAGGTCGCCTCCCATCTCCTGGAGGCGGCCGAGGAAGACCTCGACATCGAAGACGGCCGGATCTTCGTCAAGGGCGTGCCCGAAATGACCATCACTCTGCGCGAGGTCGCCCGCGCGGTCCAGGGAATGCCCGGCTTCTCGCTGCCCGGCGGCGTCGAGCCCGGACTCGAATCCACCCAGTACTTCTCGCCGCCGCAATCGGCCTATTGCAACGGGACCGCGGTGGTCGAGGTCGAGGTCGATGCCGAGACCGGCAACGTCGAGATCCTGAACTATGCCATGGCTCACGATTCGGGACGGCTGATCAACCCGTTCATCGTCGACGGCCAGATCCAGGGCGCGTGCGCCCACGGCATCGGCAACGCGCTGTACGAATGGATGGGTTATGACGCCGATGCCCAGCCGATTACGACGACGTTCGCCGACTACCTGCTGCCGAGCGCCGCCGAGATTCCCCGCGTCGACGTGGCCCATATCGAGTCGCCGACGCCCAACAACCCGCTCGGCGTCAAGGGCGCCGGCGAGGGCGGGACGATCCCGGCGCTGGCTGCGATCGTGGCCGCGATCGAGGATGCGCTTTCCCCGCTCGGCGTCAGGATCGACGAGGTGCCGATCATGCCGGGCCGCCTGGTTGCGTTGATCGAGGCGGCGAGGGCGCGCGCAGCATGAGCGGGGCGGGCCCGCTTGCGGGCCTCCGGGTCCTCGACCTGACCCAGTTTCTGGCAGGACCTTTCGCGACCCAGATCCTGGGCGATCTCGGCGCCGAGGTGCTCAAGCTCGAAGCGCCCTCGGGCGACTGGTCGCGCACGCTGCCGCCGCACTTCGTCGGCCAGGACAGCGCCTACTATCTCAGCATCAACCGCAACAAGAAGAGCATCGTTGCGGACATGAAGTCCGCCGAAGGGCTGGCGCTGGTCAAGCGGCTGGCGGCGGCTTCCGACATCGTGATGGAGAATTTTCGCCCTGGCGTTCTGGCGCGGCTGGGGCTCGATGGGGCCGCGCTGGCCGCGCAGACGCCCGGGCTGATCTGGTGCTCGATCAGCGGGTTCGGCCAGGACGGACCCGACCGCGACCGGCCGGCCTACGACATGATCGTTCAGGCGCTGTCGGGCGGGATGAGCATGACCGGGCAGCCGGGCGAGCCCGCGGTCCGCGCCGGCATCCCGATCGGCGACCTGTGCGCCGGCATGTACGGAGTGATCGGGGTGCTGGCCGCGCTTGAAGAGCGCCGCCGCACCGGGCGCGGCCGGATGGTCGATATCGCGATGCTCGACTGCCAGGTCGCGATGCTGTGCTACCAGGCGGCCTATTTCCTGCACTCGGGCGTCGAGCCCGGCCGGCAGGGCCGGGGCCACGCCTCGATCCCGACCTACCGGTCCTTTGATGCCCGCAACGACACCGAGCTGGTGATCACCGCCAATACCGAACGCATGTGGCAGGCGCTTTGCAGGGTGCTCGATCTCGACGAATTGATCGAAGATCCGCGGTTTCTGACCAACGACGACCGCTATGCCAACCGGTTCGAGCTGTGGCCGGTCCTCGAGGCGGCGTTCCAGGCCAGGGAGGCGGGCGCCTGGGTCCCCCTGCTGCTCGAAGCCGGCATCCCGGTCGGCCGGGTGAACACGCTCGAAGCCGCGCTGTCGGACCCGCAGGTCGTCCACCGCGGCATGGTGCTCGAGCTCGCCGCCAAGGACGGCGCGACGATCCGGGTTGCAGGCAACCCGATCGTTCTTTCCGGCGCCGGACCGGCCGAGCACACCTACCCGCCGGCGCTGGGCGCGGATACCCGCGCTGTGCTGGAAAGCGTGCTCGGCATGGCGGGTGCCGAGATCGACGCGGCGATCGAGGCCGGAATCGTCGGTGGACCTGGGGAGAAGACGCCATGAGCGAGCAGACCATCGTGCGGCAGCGAGACGGCGCGATCGAGCGCATCCGGCTCGACCGTGCCGATGCCGGCAACATGCTGACGGTCGGCATGGTTGCCGAGCTGACCGCGAGCATCACCGATGCCGGGCGCGACCCTGCCGTCAAGGCGATCGCGATCTCGGCCGCGGGCGATGACTTCTGCCGTGGCCGCGATCCGGCCGGCGCGCCGGAAGCCGCGCCCAAGACCGCCCTCCAGATGCGTGCCCAGCTCACCGCGCCGATCCTCGGCTACTACGCCGCGGTCCGCGGCGCCGAAGTGCCGGTCGTCGCTTCGGTTCAGGGCCAGGCCCGCGGTTTCGGCTGCGCGGCCTCGGCCGTCTGCGACATCACGATCGCCGCCCCCAATGCGCGTTTCAGCCTGCCCGAGATGCTGCACGACCTGCCGCCGACGCTTGCCATGTGCGCCCATATCGACCGGACCATGCCCAAAGCGATCGCATGGCTGGTCTATTCGACCGGTGAGGTCGACGCCGAGACCGCCCGCAGCCTGGGCTTCGTCAGCCACGTCGCCGCGCCCGGCGCGCTCGCCGCCGAGACGGAGGCCCTGCTTGTCGCGCTCGCCGAACGCAGCCGCGAGTCGCTGGCGACCTGCAAGCAATACCTCTCCCGCGCCCGGCTGATGGAAACCGGCAACGCCGCCGACTACGCCGGCAACCTCCTGTCGGTCATCATGTCCTCGCGCTGAGGCGGGTTTTCCTATGCCGCCAGGTCGAGGAACTCGGCGATGATGTCCTGGAAGACGCCCGCGCCGTAGGCGTAGCACGCGGTGCCGACCTGAACGGCGGTGGCGCCGGCCCTCGTGTAGTCGGTCACATCGCGGCCCTCGAAGATGCCGCCGACGCCGGTGATCGCGATTCGGTCGGGCAGCAGGGCGCGGAGCTGGTGGACGTGGCCCAGCGCCACCGGCTTGAGCGCGCGGCCGCCAAGGCCGGCAAGGCCATTGCCGCCGATTGCGGCCCGCCCGGTGTCATCGAAGACGAAGGCGTTGGGGATGGTGTTGACGGCCACGACCTCGCCGATGCGCGGCGCCCGGGCAACGGTCTCGGCGAGGCGCTTCAGGAGAAGCGGATCGCACGGCGCGAGCTTGACGGCAAGGCCTGTGCGCCTCGGTGTCACGCTTGCCACGATCCGGCACACCTCGTCGACCAGCATCGGGTCAAGCGCAAAAATCGGCTTCTGGTCGGCGCCGTCCCAGACATTGGGGCAGCTCAAATTGATCTCGATCGTATCGATCTCGAAGGGCGCAACGCCCTCGGCAAGCGTCCGGTAGTCTTCCAGCGAGAACCCGGCGAGGCTGACACGCAGCGCCTTGCCCGCTTGGTGGACGGTCTCGGCCATCCGAGGCAGGTGCGCGCGGTAGTATTCGAGCCCCGGGTTGGGCAGCCCCAGCGCGTTCAGCGAGGCGCCCGTGCGGTCGTCGATCCAGAACGTCGTGCCTTCGTTGCCTTCGCGCCGCAGCGGCGTCACCGAGCCCAGGGTCAGCTCGGTGATCGGCACGCCGCCGAAGCGCTCGACGTCCTCCATCGTCTTGCAGGTCCCGGCCGCATTCATCAGTCTGAGTTCGTCCATCCGCTCCGTTTCCTCGCACGCGGCCGCGCACCGGCCCCGCCGGTCCGGCCCCCAATCGCTGAATTGTCCGCTAAAGCGTCAGACTATCGGCCGGCGGGAGAATCGCCAACCGACGATGGCTTTCAGAACGGCACGTCGCCCTTGACCGTCATGCGGCGCAGGATGCGGCGGTGGCCGGGATCGAAGTCGGTCCGCGCATGCAGCGCGCAGCGGTTGTCCCACAGCAGCAGGTCGCCCGCCCGCCAGACATGCTCGTAGGTGAAGGCGGGGTTCTCCATGTGGTTGTAGACCGCTTCGAGCAGGGCATCGCTTTCGGCCCGGTCCATGCCCTCGATGTAATCGGTCATCAGGCGGTTGACGTAGAGCGCCCTGCGCCCGGTCTCGGGATGGGTGCGGAAGACCGGATGAGCCCATTTGGGCGCCTCGGGCCGCGACTCGCGGATCTTGGCCAAGGCGTTGTACGCGATGTCGTAGACGTTGAGCGCGCGCTTGCCCTCGAGCGGCGCCCTGAGCGCCTCCGGCAGGGCGTCGTAGGCGGCATAGGCGCTGGCGAACAGCGTGTTGCCGCCCACCGGCGGCACTTCGATGGCATACAGGGTCGTGGCCATCACCGGCGCTTCGTAATAGCACTGGTCGGAATGGAACCACATTTCGCCGTCTTCCAGCGTCGTCTGGAACCCCTCGTTGCGGACGTTGGAGACGAACATGATGTGCGGCTGGTCCTTGTTCTTGGACCGGGAGGACTTGACCAGCTCGAGCTCGCCGAAGAGATGACAGAAACCCTCCTGGTCGGTCTCCGACAGGTCCTGATCACGGAACAGGATCACCAGATGGTCCAGGAAGGCGCGGTGAATCGCCCGGCGTGCCGCCTCGTCGGCCGGCCGTGACAGGTCGATGCCGCCGATCTCGGCACCGATCGTTTCGGAAAGCGGCTTCACGGTGATGGGCATCGGCATACTCCCGGCGAGGCCGGCCGATTATACTCCGCGCAATGGCCTTTTCGAAACAGCGTGCGGCCATCTTCGCGGGCGGATTCTTCAGCCTCGGCCTGGTTCCGATGATGACGGTGGCGGTCCCGCTGTGGGCGATCGAAATCGGTGCGAGTCCGTTTATGATCGGCCTCGTGCTGGGTGCGCGCGCGGCCCTGTCGGTTGTGCTGTCGATCCCCGGCGGCGCGCTGATGGACCGGTTGGGGATCAACCGGATCATGGCGGGCGCCGCCTTGCTGGCCGCGGCCGCATTCCCGCTCTATACCGTCCTGCCTTGGGTGGGCGCGCTGATCGTCCTCCAGCTCGTGACCGGGTTTGCGCAAGGGCTGCTGTGGATGGGCGCGCAGACCCATGTCAGCCGGCTGCGCCAGGACGACCCGGCGCTGATAGGTCGGTTCACGTTCGTTTCGACGTCGGGCAATCTGGTCGGGCCGCTGATTTGCGGGACGGCGTGGGATTTGTGGGGCCCGGCCGGCGCGTTCTGGGTGCTCGCCCTGTGGTCGGCCGGTGCGCTGGCGACCGTGGCCTTGCAGCCCGGCGAGGCCGCCCCTGCCGCCGGTAACGGCTCGCTGCGGCCGCGGCTCGGCGACTACGCCGAGGCGGTCCGGATGATCACCGCGCCGGCGGTCGGATTCGTCATCGCGTGCTCGTTCCTGATGACCTGCACCCACGCGCTGCGCCATTCCTTCTATCCGGTCTATCTCGAATCGCTCGGCCTGACCGGAACCCTGATCGGCATCCTGGTGGCTACGGGCTCGGCGATCTCGGGCCTGTCCGGGCTCTCGGCCGGGTTCGCGACGCGGCGGATCGACCCCAACCTCCTGCTGGTCGTCGCGATCGCGCTGACCACGCTGGGCATGTCCCAGGTCGTCCTGTTCGAGACCTTCTGGAGCCTGCTGGGACTGGCGGTCTTCTGGGGCGTGGTCGCCGGCATCGCCTTTCCGCTGATGCTCTATGTGCTGGCCCGGTCGGTCGGCGCCGACCGGCAGGGCATGAGCATCGGGGTACGCACGACCGTCAACCGCGTCGCCGGGATGATCGTCCCGGTCGCGATGGGCGCGGTGGTCGATGGGATCGGCTTGACTGCGGGGTTCTACGTTTTTGCCGTTTGTGTCCTCGGCGCGCTCGGGCTGACCGCCATAGGCCTGCTGCCGGGGGCCCGTGCAAACACGTAGAATGGCGCGGTAAGCAGGGAGAGACGAAATGGCGATCACCATCGGGACCTCCGAAGTGAACGGGACTTTCTATACCGAAGCGACAGCCATCGGCACGATCGCCATGCGCGAAGGCATATTCGAGGACGTCGTGGTCCACGCGAACCCGGCGGCGAGCGTCGGCAACGCCGAGCATCTGGAATCGGGCGAGATCGCGTTCGGCTTCCTCGCGGCCAACTGGATCGGCCGCGCTGCCCGGGGAGAGGCGCCGTTCGGCCACCCGATCGCGGTGCGCATGGTTTCACCGGCGAATTCCGGCCCGATGTTTTTCATCGCCAAGGCCGAGTCGGGCATCGAGACGGTCGATCAGCTCCGCGGCAAGCGGGTCTCGATCGGCCCGGAGGTGGGCGGCATGGCGCAACACGTCGCCACCATGTTCGGGGTCCTGGGCATCGGGTTCGACGCGTTCGAGGTCGTCCATCTGAACTTCGCCGATGGCGCCGCAGCGCTCGCCCGAGGCGATATCGATGTCCAGTTCCAGTGTCCGATCCCCAACGCCGTGATGACCGAGCTTGCCGATACCGCCGATATCAGGGTGCTCGACTACGGCCCCGGCCAGCTCGACCGACTGATCGGTGCTGTCCCTTTCTACCGCCCGGCGCAGGTGCGGGCCGGCGCTCTGCGCGGGCATGACCGCGACAGCCCGCAGATCGGCGTGCTGAACGTGATCGCAACGCACGCGCGCACCCCCGATGCGATCGTGGGCGCTCTTGCCGGGTTGATGGCCAGCCACCACGAGGAGTTGGCTGTCCTCAACCCGCTGTTCGTCGGCCTGGGCGCGCTGTTCGCGCCGCTGCGCAGCCAGGGCGCGGCCGGGTTGGAGATCGACGGCGTGGCGCTGCATCCCGGCGCGGTGGAGGCTTATCGCCGCTGCGGCCTGATCACCGCCTGAGCCTCAGCCGAAGTCCCGGGCGAACGCGCCGATCAACTTGAGCGCGAGCGCCTTGTTCTGCGGTGTCCCGCTGATCTGGAGCAGCGCTTCGTCGAGCCCGGCCTCGACATAGCGGGCAAGCTGGGTGCGGCAGGCCTCCGGCGTCCCGCCGACGCAGAAGGCCTCGATCGCCTCGTCGGGGATCAACGCCGTCGCGCCGTCGAGGTCCCGCCGCGCCACGGCCGCCATGATCGCCTCGTGATCGATCGGCAGTCCCGCGCTGGCGATGTTGGCCGCGTGCCGCGGGCTGCGAAACAGGAAGGCGAGCTTGGTCTTGAGGTCCTCGACCGCCTCCCGGCCATCGGGGGAGACCGAGTAGTAGATGAAGCTTGCCCGGCGCAGCGCCGCCGGATCGCGCCCGGCCGCGTCCAGGCCGGCCCGGGCCTCGGCCAGACACGCCCGGGTCGAGGCCAGCGTCAGCCCGCCCGACAGCAGCACCCCGTCGGCGATCCGGCCTGACAGCCGTAACACCTGCGACCCGGTCGAGGCGACATAGACCGGCATGGTTTCGGGCGTCGTGAAATCCATTCGCGCGCCGTCCAGCCGATAGGTTGGCGCATCACTTTTCACCGCAGTGCCGCCCCATAGCGCTCTGAGATCGTTTACGAAACCTCCGATTGCGGCGACCGGCCGCACCGGCGCCTGCCCGGACTCTGCGAGGTTCATCACGTTGCCCACCGAAACCGCGACCGCACACCGGCCAGGCGCGATCTCCGCCAGGGTCGACAGTGCCATCGCCGTCGGCGTCGGGTGCCACAGATATGGGCTGACAGCGGTCGGGACCAGACGGATGCGTTCGGTCACCACCGCGATCGCCGCGCAGGCGGTGATCGCCTCGCGATAGCCCATGTGCTCGGCGATCCACAGGCTTCCGGCGCCGGCGGCCTCGGCGGCCCGGGCCAGGCGCATCATCTCGCGGGTATCGTCGAAGCCGTCGAACACCACGCCGATCTCTGCCGTCATCGCTCCGTCGTCCCGTCTGGTTGTCTTGCCGCCGTCGTCATTGGCGGGGCGTAGGCAACGTCAATGCTTGATGGATCCGCGACGACCTGTGATCCTGGGCCGTGCTAGTCAATCCGGGGCAGCGGCGATGCTCTACATCATCTATCAGCACGACAAGCCCGGAGGCGAGGCGATCCGCGCGGCGACCCGCGATGCCCATTTCGCCTATCTCGATGCCCACGAGGACAGGCTGGTCCTCGGAGGGGCACTGCTTGCCGAGGACGGCAGAACCCGGATCGGCAGCGTGCTGATCATCAACGTGGCTTCCCACGCGGCGGCCGAGGCGTTCTCCGAGAACGAGCCCTTTCGCGCCGCCGGCCTGTTCGACCGGGTCGAGATCAATCACATGCGCAAGGGCCAATGGAACCCGGACGCCGCGCCGAGCAGCGCAGAAGGGGACTGAATTCAGGGCTGCACCGGTTCGGAGCACGCTCTACGCGGCCACCCCTTCGGGCAGCGGGTCGGTCTGGCCCAGCACGGCCGTCCGGTAGATATCGTTCATGCAGGCCCAGCGGGTCTTCACCGCGACCTCGGCGACCTCGACCGCGCGGGCGGCCAGGTCCTCGTTGACGACCAGCCGGGCGACCAGCTCGATCTGACGGCCCGCGTGGTCGGCGTCGGCGATGAAATGCTCGGCGAAAAACTCGACTGCCGGGTGGTCCTGCGCCAGCCCGTGATATTTCTCGAAGGCCGGCAGCGTACGCTCGCCGTTGATCGCCGGCTGCTGGCCTTCCTGGGTCGCCTGCATCGCGACGATCACCGGGAACGGCTCCTCGCGGGCGGTGTTGAGATAGAAATACGAGCGCGCGCGCCAGGCCGGGAGCTGCTCGGTGGCGCGCACCGCGTCATCGCTCATGCCAGCATGACGGCAGAACCGGAAGATCAGCCCGGTGTGCTCGTGGGGCTGGCGGTCCTCGCCGGGACCGGCGATCAAGCCTTCCTCCTCGGCCAGGTTTTCCAGGATGAACCGCCGGCCCTCGGCGGGTGCCTTGGCGTAGATGAGCCCGAAGCTCGGCAGCGCGCGGATCACGTGCTGATAGTGCTGGGCCATCAAGGCCGCCATCGGCTCGAGCCCGATCCTGCCCTGGTGGAACTCGACGTAGAAGGGGTGGTTCTTGGTATGCCAAGTCTCTCTGAGACCGACCACCGCATCCGCGGTGTCCTTGCCGATCCGTGTCGTTGCGCCGCTCATCCTCTGCCCCCCGAACCACCGGTATCCGACCAGGGGGTCATAGCCGAGCGGGGCGAGACGATCAATGCACCAACAATGCACCGGGGATGCATTGGCGTGGTTTGTCCTGCCCCGATACTGGAGCAGTGATCAGCCGGCATGGCCGGCGGTGTGCGCAAGCCGGCGCGGCGAGACCGGTCTTGCGGCGCTTCTGGACAAAACCGGACGAATGTGTGCGACTAGCGTTCATCGATGCCTGATACCGGACGCTGTTCGCGCAACGGCGCAACGGGTGGGGAGTGCGATGAGCTACGACGGGTTGCGTCCATATCTCCAGGTTCTGGAACAGCGCGGAATGATGCGCTGGGTCGACAAGGAAGTCGACAAGGATTGGGAGATCTCCGCGGTCTGCCGCATGATCTTCCGCGCGATGTCGGAGGAGAACCGCTACGGCATCGGCTTCCGCAACATCAAGGGCTACGCCGGGGGGCGGGTGGTCGCCGGCGTGGTTGCAAGCTCGCGCGAGATGATCGCGACCGCGCTCGGCTGCGAACCGACTTCGGCTGCGATCCATGAGCGCGTCATCGCCGGGATCGCCGATCCGATCGAGCCGGTTATCGTCGAGGACGGACCGTGCAAGGAGGTGGTCATCACCGGCGATGACGTCGATCTCAACGCGCTGCCGATCCCGATCTGGACGCCGGGCAAGGATGCCGGCCCCTACCTGACCCCGCTCTGGGTGACCAAGGACCCCGATACCGGCCGGCGCAATATCGGCATCCGGCGCTGCCAGATCAAAAGCCGGAACACCACCGGCATCCTGTTCGGCGCGCCCGACCGCGGCGGCGCGATCCATTACGAGAAATGGAAGCGCCGGGGCCGCCACATGCCCGCAGCGATCTTCATGGGCGGCGATCCGGTCCAGTATGTCGTCGCGCCGGCGCGCTACGGCGCCGACGAGCTGGCGGTGGCCGGCGGCATCCGCGGCGAAGCCATCCAGATGGTCAGGTGCGAGACCGTCGATCTCGAAGTGCCGGCGCATGCCGAGATCGTCATCGAGGGCGAGGTGCTGACCGACGGGCTCGAGCCCGAAGGGCCGTTCGGCGAGTTCACCGGCTACATGGCGGGCGGGCGGGCGGCGCCGATATTCCGGGTCACCGCCATCACGCACCGCAAGGACCCGATCCTGATGGGGGTGATCAGCCAGCTTCCGCCCTCGGAAAGCAGCATGATCAAGCGCTCGCTGCTCGAGGCCGGCCTCAAGAAGCACCTGAGCGATGACCTCAGGATCCCCGGCATCACCGCCGTCCACGCACTCGAAGCCGGAGGCTGCACCGCGACGCTATGGATCGCGCTCAACAAAATGTATGCCGGCCATGTCGATCAGGCGGTGTTCGGCACCATGGGGCATATGGGCATGAGCTATTTCAAATGGATCGTGGTGACCGACGATGATGTCGACATCGAGGACCCGTTCATGCGCGACTGGGTCCTGGCCTGGCGGGTGCGGCCGGAATCCGATCTGAGGGTGATCCCCCATACCGCCGCGGTCGAGCTCGATCCGTCGTCCTTCGGGCCCGATGCGCCCGAGGGCGGGCAGTCGCCCGGCGCGAAGGTGGTCATCGATGCCACACGCAAATGGCAGTATCCGGGGATCTCCCTGCCGCCGCTGGAGACGCTGCGCGGCGTGGCCGCGGATTGGCAGAGCTACGGCTTGCCGCCGCTCGAGGATCTCAAGCTGCCGCGCGGCGAGTGAGGAATACGCCGCGCGTCGCCGCCCCGCCCTGCTTCGAGCGCCAAGTCTCAAATCCGTCTGAACCGCGACCTCAGGCCGGGGCGATTCCGCACCACACGGGGGTGTGGTCGGAGGCCTTTTCCTTGCCGCGCGGGGTGCGGTCGATGCCCGAGGCGACCAGCCGATCGGCTGCCTGGGGCGAAAGCAGAAGGTGGTCGATCCGCAGCCCGAAATCCTTCTGCCAGGCCCCGCCCTGGTAGTCCCAGAAGCTGTAGCTGTTGGGCGCGTGATTGAAGGCGCGGTAGGCGTCGGTGAGGCCGAGATAGACCATCGCGCGGAACCGGCTGCGGCTTTCCGGTCGGCACAGCGCGTCATCGGCCCAGCCGGCGGGGTCGTAGCAGTCCTCGTCCTGGGGCACGACGTTATAGTCGCCGCCCAGGATCAGCGCCTCCTCGTTCTGCAGCAGCGCCTTGGTATGAGCGACCAGGCGGTCCAGCCAGCGGACCTTGTAGTCGAACTTCTCGCCGGGGGCGGGATTGCCGTTGGGCAGGTAGATCGAGGCGACCCGAAGATCGCCGACGAAAGCCTCGATATAACGCGCCTGGTCGTCCGTATCCTCACCGGGCAGCCCGATCCGGACGTCCTCGATCGGCTGCTTGGCAAAGATCCCCACGCCGTTGAAGTTCTTCTGGCCGCAGATCGCGACGTTGTAGCCGGCATCCTCGATCGCGGCGCGGGGAAAGGTTTCCTCGGTTGCCTTGAGCTCCTGGGCGAGCACGATGTCGGGCTTGAATTCGTCCAGCCACTCAAGCACCCGCGGCAGGCGCGCACGGACCGAATTGACGTTCCAGGTGGCGACCTTGGTCATCCCACCGCGAAGGAAACACCACAGCCGCAGGTGGATGCCGCGTTGGGATTGCGCACGGAGAAATAGGCGCCGACCAGCTCCTCGACGTAGTCGACCTCCGAGCCGGCGAGGAACTCCAGCGAGACCTCGTCGATCACCACGCGCACGCCGTCACGCTCGAAGACCAGGTCATCGCCGCCCACGGCATCATCGAAGGAAAAGCTGTACTGGAAGCCCGAGCAACCTCCGCCGCCGACCGCGACGCGGAGCATCAGCCCGTCTCCACCCTCGGCCTTGGCAAGGGCACGCACCCGCTGGACGGCGGAATTGCTGATCGTGATCACCGGACTTGCCGGTCCGGTCCCGGATGCGAGGCCGTGTTCCATGATGCTTATCTAGGCGGCAGGCGGGGGCCGGTCAAGCCGGCTTCCCGTCGGGGTTGAAGACCCGCCGGCGGCCGGCCGTTTCGTTTGCCTGGTTCCGCCGGCCGGAGTAGGGTCGGCGGCATGACCGCCGATCCCGGTTTCGCGGCGTCCAGGACGCTGGCCCGTTATGCCTGTCATCCAGACGACACCAGGGGCCGGCGGCACCGTGAGGAAGAAACCCGGTCCCGGACGGCCTATCAGCGCGATCGCGACAGGATCATCCATTCGACGGCCTTCCGCAGGCTGAAGCACAAGACCCAGGTCTTCGTCTATCACGAAGGCGACCATTACCGGACCCGGCTGACCCACAGTCTGGAGGTCGCCCAGATCGCCCGCTCGCTGGCGCGTGTGCTGGGGCTCGACGAGGACCTGAGCGAGGCGCTGGCGCTGGCCCACGACCTCGGCCATCCGCCGTTCGGCCATGCCGGAGAGCATGCCCTCGGGCAGGCGATGGGACCCTATGGCGGGTTCGACCATAACGGCCAGACGCTGCGCGTGCTGACCGCGCTCGAGGCCCGCTACGCCGCCTTCGACGGGCTGAACCTGACCTGGGAGACCCTCGAAGGGGTGGCCAAGCACAACGGCCCGCTGCTGGGCGGGGGCCGCGGGCCGGCGGATCTACCCTGGGCCGTCGCCGAGTACGACCGGCTCCACGACCTCGAACTTTCCACATGGCCGGGCGCCGAGGCGCAAACCGCCGCCCTTGCGGACGACATCGCCTATAACGCCCACGACATCGATGACGGGCTGCGTGCCGGGCTGTTTGAGCCGGACGATCTGAGCGCGGTGCCCCTGGTCGGGCCGATCGTCGCCGAGGTCCGCGGCCGCCATCCCGAGATCGAGCGCCAACGCCTGGTCCACGAGACCGTCCGGCGGCTGATCGACCGCATGATCGGCGACGTGACCGCGGAATCGCGCCGCCGCCTTGCCGTACACGCGCCGGACTCCGCCGATGCGGTCCGTTCGCTCGACCGGCCGGTCATCGCCTTCGCGCCGGAAATGGCCGAGGCCAACCTCCACTTGAAAACGTTTCTCTATGAGCGCATGTATCGCCACTCGAAGGTCAACCGGATGACGATGAAGGCGCGGCGCGTGGTCGGCGATCTTTTCGCCATCCTTCACGATGAACCCGACTGCCTTCCCCCCGAATGGCGGCGGCGGGCAGCGGCGGCCTCGGACGGGGACGGGCTGGCCCGGGTTATCGCCGATTACATCGCCGGCATGACAGACCGTTTCGCGTTGGACGAGCACCGCCGTCTGTTCGATTTATATGATGAAAATTAGATGAATGTTTTCAATACGTTCAAGGATATCATTCGTGTAGAGATCGAGAAGATGGGTGCGCCGCCGGGCGGCGCTCGCTTCTCGGTCGAACCGCCGCGCGATCCCGGCCACGGCGAGATCTCGACCAATGCGGCGTTGGTTCACGCCAAGGACATCGGCCGGAAGCCGCGCGAGGTCTCCGAGGTATTGAGCACCGCGCTGGCCGGTCTTCCCGAGGTGCTCGAAGCCAGCGTCGCCGGGCCCGGGTTCGTCAATTTGCGGTTGCGCGCCGCGTTCTGGCGCGACCGACTGGCCGACATTCTGCGCTCGGGAACATGCTACGGCGAGTCCCGGATCGGCGAGGGCCGACGGGTGAACATCGAGTATGTCTCGGCCAATCCGACCGGACCGATGCATGTCGGCCACGGCCGCGGCGCGGTCGTCGGCGATGCCCTGGCGGCGCTGTTGGCCAAGGTCGGCTTCACCGTTACCCGCGAATACTACGTCAACGATGCCGGTGCGCAGATCGAAGCCCTTGCGCGCTCGCTCCACCACCGCTATCGCGAGGCCGCCGGCGAGCCCGCGAGCCCGCTTGCCGAGGGGCTCTATCCCGGCGCCTACCTGATCGAGACCGCAAACGCGCTCCTGGAACGCGACGGCAAGCGCTGGCTCGCCGTACCGGAGGCCGAATGGCTGCTGGCGCTGAGCCTGTTCGCTGTCGATCAAATGATGCGATTGATCAAGGACGACCTTGCCGCGATCGGCATCGTCCATGACGTCTTCACCTCCGAGCGCACGCTCGCCGCCTCGGGCGCGGTGGACGACGCACTGGGCGACCTCCAGGCGCGCGGCCTGATCCATGTCGGTGTCCTCGAACCGCCCAAGGGCAAGACGCCCGAAGACTGGGAACCGCGCCCGCAGACCCTGTTCCGGTCCACCGCCTTCGGGGATGACGTCGACCGTGCGATCCGCAAGTCGGACGGCGCCTGGACCTATTTCGCCGGCGACATCGCCTACCACAAGGACAAGATCGCGCGCGGGTTTCCCATCCTGATCGATGTCTGGGGGGCCGACCACAAGGGCTACGTCAAGCGCATGCAGGCCGCCGTCGAGGCTCTCGGCGAAGGCACCGCGCGGCTCGATGTGATGATCTGCAATCTCGTCAATCTTTCCGAGGCAGGCGAGCCGGTCAAAATGTCCAAACGAGCCGGGACGTTCGTCACCCTGCGCGAGGTGGTCGAGCGTGTCGGCAGGGATGTGGTCCGGTTCATCATGTTGACCAGAAGCAACGAAGCCGCCCTGGACTTCGATCTGGCGCAGGCCGTCGAACAGTCGAAGGACAACCCGGTCTTTTACGTCCAGTACGCCCATGCGCGCGCCTGTTCGGTGTTGCGCAACGCGGCCGAAGCGTTCCCCGGGGCAGACCTTTCGGATGCCGCGCTGGCCAAAGCCGCGCTGGATGTCCTGGAGGACAAGGACGAGATGGCGCTGGTCAGGATCCTGGCCGGCTGGCCGCGCGTGGTCGAGACCGCGGCCGAAACCTTCGAGCCGCATCGGATCGCCTATTGCCTGTCGGACATCGCCGCGTCCTTCCACGGGCTGTGGAACAAGGGCAACGTGGACGGGCGGCGCCGGTTCCTGATCGCCGAGGACCGCAAGATCACCGAGGCGAGATTGGCGCTGGTGCGGGCGACGGCGATCGTTATTGAATCGGGGCTCGAGATCATGGGGGTCGCCCCGGTCGAGGAGATGCGCTGATGGCAAGGAGCGCCGACACGGCGATGAACGAGGCCGGGATCGGCGCGCCGCGCCGCCCCGCGTACCGGATAATCCGCCGCGCACTGGCGGGCGGCTTCGCGGTGGTCGCGCTGGCCGCCTTCGGCGCGGTCCTGATCTATGCCTACAACAAGAGCCAGGAGCATTCCGCCGGTGCCGCCCCGGTGGTGCTCAAGCCGCAGGCAGGCGCCTACAAGGTGCGCCCGGATTCGCCCGGCGGCATGGCGGTACCCGATCGCGACAAGGAAGTCTATGAGACCATCGCCGCCGGCCCGGCCGAGAAAAAGGTCGAACACCTGATGCCCGGCCGCGAGGAGCCGATCGCGCCGCCGAAGCCGAAGACGAAGACGAAGACGAAGACGATCGTCCACGCCGAGCCCTCAGTCAGCGCGCCGGCCGAGCCCGCAAAGGCGCCACCGGCGGCGCCGTCGAAGGAGGTCGATAAGACCTCGACCGGCGCGAATTATCGGGTCCAGATCGCGTCCCTGCGGTCGCGGCCGGCGGTCGAGGAGGCCTGGAAGGCGCTGCTTGGCAAGCATCGGGACCTGTTGTCAGGGCTCGACATGTCGGTCGAGCGCGCCGATCTCGGACCCTCCAAGGGGGTCTATTTCCGGATGCGGGCGGGGCCGTTCGAAGACCGGGCAAGCGCGCGCAAGCTGTGCTCGGAACTGACCAGCAGGAAAGTCGGCTGTATTGTCGTCGGGCGTTGACCGGTCCAAGCCCGCCGCCGTCATCTTCGGCTGCGCCGGGCTGACCGCGAGCGACGGTGAGCTGGACTTCTTCGCCGATGCCGATCCGCTCGGCTTCATCCTGTTCAAGCGGAACTGCGGCGACCCGCGCCAGGTCCGGGACCTGGTCGAGTCGCTGCGCGGGGCGATCGGCCGGCCCGACGCGCCGGTCCTGATCGACCAGGAAGGCGGCCGGGTGGCGCGTCTCGGCCCGCCGCATTGGATCGCGCGGCCGCCGGCACGCGCCTTCGGGCTGCTGGCCGGTTGCGACGGGCTCGACCGGGCGGTCGAGGTCGCGCGAATGAACGCGCTCTCGATCGCCTGCGAGCTGCGCGAGCTCGGGATCACCATCGATTGCGCGCCCTTGCTCGACGTGCCGGCTGCCGGCGGCCACGATATCATCGGCGATCGCGCCTTCGGCTCCGACCCGGCGGTCGTTGCTGCGCTCGGCCGGGCGGTCTGCGACGGGCTGCTGGCCGGCGGCGTCCTGCCGGTCGTCAAGCATTTGCCCGGCCACGGCCGGGCCACGGTGGACAGCCATGCCGGTCTGCCGGTGGTCGACGCATCGGCGCGGAGCCTGGAGGAAATCGATCTGGCGCCGTTCCGCGCGCTCGTCGACGCACCCTGGGCGATGACCGCGCATGTGCTCTACCGTGCCTACGACGCCGAGCGGCCGGCGACGGTCTCGCCGGTCGTGATCGAGACCGTCATTCGCGGTGCGATCGGCTTCGACGGTCTGCTGATCTCCGACGATTTGTGCATGGCCGCGCTCTCCGGCGCGCCGGCCGATCGCGCGCGTGCCGCCTTGCATGCGGGATGCGACGTAGCACTTCACTGCAATGGTGTGCTGGATCAGATGCGTCGAACGATGGACGGCGTCCTGCCGATGAGCGCGCGGGCGTCCGAGCGTCTGACCGCGGGCATGCAGCGGCCAAGCCATGCCATGGCAGCCGATGCCCGCGCCCTGGCCGGGGCGGTGGACAACGCCCTGGCCCGCCTCTAGGCCGCGCCGATGGATCTCGCCTATTCGGTTTCGGTGTGGTTGTTCCCGGTTCTGATCGCGATCACCCTGCACGAAGCCGCTCACGGCTACATCGCCTGGCGGCTGGGCGATGATACGGCAAAGCGCATGGGGCGGGTGACCTTCAACCCGCTGCGCCATATCGATCCGATGGGGACGGTTCTGGTCCCCGGCATCCTGCTCGCGACCTCAGGGTTCGTATTCGGTTGGGCGAAGCCGGTCCCGGTCAATTTCAACCGGCTTGAGAATCCGAGGCGCGACATGGTCTGGGTCGCTGCGGCCGGGCCGGTCATCAACATCGTTCTGGCCCTCGTCTCCGCCGCGCTGATTCATCTGGCGCTGCTGCTGCCCGGCGAGGCGCAAACCTGGACGCTCGACAACCTGCGCCACTCGATCGTGATCAATCTGGTTCTCGCGGTATTCAACATGATCCCCGTGCCGCCGCTCGACGGCGGACGGGTTGCGGTGGGGCTGCTTCCGCGGCGACTCGCCGAGCCGCTATCGAGGATGGAGCGATTCGGCCTGTTGGCTATAATCGGCGTCCTGTTCGTTCTGCCGTGGGCGGGTCGCGAGTTGTCGGTAGACCTCAACGTATTCCCGTGGCTCATCGGCACCCCGGTGGCGTTCCTGCTGGACGTCGTCGCCGGAATGACGGGTCTGAAGTGACGGTTACCGAGACCGACGCCGACTGGGAAGAGGCCGAACGATATCCCGACGAGGGGGCCGGGCAGGGCGCCTTCGTGCTCGACCTCGACGGCTATGAGGGCCCGATCGATGTTCTCCTGGCGCTGGCGCGCCAGCAGAAAGTCGATCTGACACGGATCTCCATCCTGCGGCTGGCCGAGCAGTACCTCGCCTTCATCGTCGAGGCGCGCCGGGTCAACCTGGAGATTGCCGCCGGGTATCTGGTCATGGCGGCCTGGCTGGTCTATCTCAAATCGCGGCTGCTGCTGCCGGTCGAGGCCGAGGAAGACGACGAGCCGAGCGGGTCGGAGCTTGCCGAGGCGCTCACCTTCCAGCTTCGCCGGCTGGAAGGGATGCAGGATGCCGGCAACCGGCTTATGGCACGCCCGCGGCTCGGCCGGGACGTGTTCGCGCGCGGCGATCCGGAAGGGTTCGAGGTCGTCCGGCAGCCGGTCTTCGAGGTCTCGCTGTTCGACTTGCTGTCGGCCTATGGCGAGAACCGGCGCCGCCGAAGCGAGTCGGTGCTGAGGATCGAGCCCAGCGATATCCATTCGATCAGCGATGCGCTGGACCGCCTGACCGCAATGTTGGGCGGCATGATTGAATGGCAGAGCCTGTTGACCTATCTGCCTCAGGAAGTGGCAGGCGGGGTGGTCTTCCGCTCGGCGGTGGCATCCACCTTCGCCGCGAGCCTCGAGCTTGCACGCGCGGGGCGCCTGGAGCTGCGTCAATCGAGCCATCTCGGTCCGCTTTTGGTGCGCGGACGCGACCTCGCGCCCGCGCCAGTTCGGGAGTCCATACATGGATCATGACCTTCGTCTGATCGAGGCGATCCTGTTCGCCTCCGCCAATCCGGTCCCGGAGCGGGACCTGGCTGAGCGGCTGCCCGAAGGCGTCGATATCCCGGCGCGATTGGCCGAACTCGCCGCCGATTACCGCGACCGGGGCATCCAACTCGCTTGTGTCGCGGGCGGCTGGACCTTTCGGACGGCCGAGGACCTGGCGAGCCACCTGCGTCTCGAAAGGCGGGTAACGCGCAAGCCTTCGCGCGCCGCGGTCGAGACGCTGGCCGTGGTTGCCTATCACCAGCCGGTGACCCGCAGCGAGGTCGAGGAAATCCGCGGCGTCGCGGCAAGCCGCGGGACGTTCGACATTCTGCTCGAGGCCGGTTGGATTCGCCCGGTTGGCCGGCGCAGTGGCCCCGGCCGGGCGATCACATGGGGGACGACGACGGGGTTCCTCGAGCATTTCGGCCTGGCGGGCCTTGCCGACCTGCCGGGGCTCGACGAGCTCAAGGCCACGGGGCTGATCGACTCGCGACCGGCGAGTGCGGTGGTGGGCCCCGAACGCCGGGACGACAACACCCGCCAGGCAAGCCACGCCAACGGGACGGCAGACCCCGAATCCGAACCCCCGCCCATGATGCCGCTCGGGCTCTCCGAGACCGGACCCGACCAGGCGGCGATCGAGCCGGGGATCGCGCCCCGGCCGGTCGTTGACACCGGGACGGCCCTGCCGCAGCACCCGTGAGCCGAGGCGCTGCGAGGCGTTCGCGTTCGGGTGTGGCCCAACCTTGCAATTAAGAATGGATTGCAATACGGTCGGTCGCGATTTTCGAACGCGGGAGCCGGCGTGCGGGGCTGACGGCTTGGTCATGTTTCCATCGGGCCGGATCGGGACCTGTCCAGCCTGTTCGGAGCATGCTCTGTACGCCGTGCGGCGCGTGCAGCCCGACCGTGTGAATGGGGAAAGACGTGGCCAGCCTGGGACCAGCGTTCGCGCGCCTCGCCGGTGCAGTGCGAGCCAAGCGGCGGGCGGCCGACGTCTGGTCGATCCTGCCGGTGGTCTTCGCCTGCATCATCGCGACACCGGTCCTGATCATCCTCGCCTACGTGTTCGTCCCGGCCGGGGATGTCTGGGAGCATCTGGCCGGCACGGTCCTGCCGCGCTATGTCGGCAACACGCTGGTCCTGATCTTCGGCGTCGGGATCGCGACGTTCGTCATCGGTGTGGGCACCGCCTGGCTGGTCACCATGGCGCAGTTTCCCTTTCGCAAGGTGTACGAATGGGCGCTGCTGCTGCCCTTCGCCTTGCCCGCCTATGTGCTGGCCTACACCTATACCGGGCTGCTCGATGCCGGCGGGCCGATCCAGGAATGGCTGCGGACCGACCTCGCGATGGCTACCGTGTCCGCCTGGTTCCCGGAGATTCGCTCGCTCGCCGGCGCGGTGGTCATGTTGACGCTGGCGCTCTATCCCTACGTCTACATGCTTGCGCGCGCAGCCTTCCTGGAGCAGACCGCCGGTCTGGTCGAGGTGAGCCGGACCCTGGGACGCGGGCCGTGGCGGACCTTCGCCGCCGTGTCCCTGCCGATGGCCCGGCCCGGCATCGCCGCTGGCCTCTCGCTGGTGCTGATGGAGACGCTCAACGACTACGGCACGGTCGATTTCTTCGCCGTCGATACCTTCACGACCGGCATCTACCGCACCTGGTTCGGGCTCGGCGAGCCGGCGGCGGCGGCCCAGCTTTCCTCAATCCTGATGCTGTTCGTCTGCGTGATCCTGATCGTCGAACGGCTCTCGCGCGGCGGCGGGCGGGTCCATCAGACGACCCGCCGAATGCACCAGCTACCGAGCCGCACGCTCGACGGCGCGCGCGGCCTCGCGGCCTCGAGCGCGTGCGCGCTGCCGATCCTGTTCGGTTTCGTGCTGCCGTCGGTCGCGCTGGGGATCTGGGCGGCCGATAACGCGGCTGAGCTGTCGGACTGGCGCTACGCGGAATTCGCCTTCAACAGCTTCTTCCTCGCCGCGCTGACCGCGCTGATCGCAGTCTCCGTGGCGATGATCTTCGCCTACAGCATCCGGCTTACGGGCCGGCCGGAGATCGTCGTCTCGGCGCGGCTGGCGGGCTTGGGCTACGCGGTTCCCGGCTCGGTAATCGCGGTCGGGATTCTGCTGTTCTCCGCGCGCTTCGACAACACGGTCGATCTGTGGGCGCGCCAGACGCTGGGGATGTCTACCGGATTGATCTTCACCGGCACCGTGGCGGGCGTCGTCTTCGCCTATCTGGTCCGCTTCATGGCGATCTCGATCGGCACCGTGGAGAGTTCGCTCGCGCGGATCACGCCGAACATGGATGCCGCGGCCCGCAGCCTGGGGCAGAAACCGCTGGGCGTGCTCACGAGGGTGCATTTGCCGCTGATGTGGGGCAGCCTCGCCACCGCGTGCCTGCTGGTCTTCGTCGATGTGATGAAGGAGCTGCCGGCGACGCTGATCCTGCGGCCGTTCAATTTCGACACCCTGGCGGTCCGGGCTCACCAGCTCGCCTCCGACGAGCAGCTCGCGCTCGCCGCCGGTCCGGCGCTCGGCATCGTCGCGGTGGGCATCCTGCCGGTCATCCTGTTGAGCCGCTCGATCCGCCACCTGCACGATGCGCGCGAGGTCCGGGCGTGAGCGATCGGGCGGAGATCGGGCCAGGGCTCGAAGTGGCTTGCGTCAGCCACGCCTTCGGCTCCCGGACCGTTGTCCGCGAGGCGAGCCTTGCGGTCAACCCGGGCGAGATCCTCTGCCTGTTCGGCCCCTCCGGCTGCGGCAAGTCGACTCTGTTGCGGGTCATTGCCGGGCTCGAGCGGCTGCAGCAGGGCCGGATTTGCATCGAAGACCGCAAGGTCGCCGACCCGGACGTTCACGTCCCGCCCGAGGACCGCTCGGTGACGCTGCTGTTCCAGGATTTCGCCTTGTTCCCGCACCTCAGCGTGATCGACAACGTGACCTTCGGGTTGCGTCACCTGAGCCCGGAGAAGCGCCAGGAACGCGCGCACGAGGTGCTGAGGCAGGTCAGCATGCTCGATTACGCCGATGAGTTTCCGCACACGCTCTCGGGCGGCGAGCAGCAGCGCGTGGCGCTTGCCCGCGCACGGGCGCCGCGGCCGCGCGTGATGCTGCTGGACGAGCCGTTCTCCAGCCTCGACGTACGGCTCCGGAACAAGCTGCGCGACCTGGTGCTTCACGTGCTCAAGCAGACCACCGCGGCCGCGGTCATCGTCACCCACGACCCGGAAGAGGCGATGTTCATGGGCGACCGGATCGCGGTGATGCTGGACGGCCGTATCGTCCAGATCGGCACCCCGCAGCAGCTATACAACGCGCCGGCGACACCGTTCGTCGCCGGGTTGTTCGGCGACGTGAACCGGATCACCGGGCCGGTGCGAGACGGCCATGTGCACACCCCGCTCGGCTGGATCTGCGCGCCCGGCTTTGATGAAGGCACGGACATCGACGTGCTGTTGCGCCCGGAATCTCTGTCGATCGGTCCGCCCGGCCGGCGCGATGGATGGGACACATTCGCCCGTGTCGAAATGTCTCGGATGCTAGGGCACACCAATCTCGTCCATCTATCCGTATTGGCGGGCGACGGCTCCTCGGTGCATCTCCATGCCCGCACCATGGGGCCGAACCTGCCGCGCCCCGACGACGAGGTCGGCATCCGCATGGACGACGAACAGGTGTTCCTGTTCGCATCCGCCGAACCGGGCGAAGACGCGGATCGCTAGCCGAGCCGGCGGCGTTGCGGGCATTTTGGCTTTCTGCCATCATTGCCGCGGACGAGAATGACCGGGTCATTCAGCAGGAGTACCCTCCATGGGATCGTTCAGCATCTGGCATTGGATCGTCGTGCTCGTCGTGGTCCTTGTCCTGTTCGGCGGCGGCGGGAAGCTGTCCCGCTTGATGGGAGATGCGGCGCGCGGCATCAATGCCTTCAAGAAAGGGCTCAAGGAGTCCGAGAAGGGCGGCGAGGTCGAGGCCGGGGCCGAAGCGCCGCCGCAGGAGATCCGGGCCGAGGCGCGGGAAGGCGACGAAGCCGCAAAGAGCTAGACGATGGGCGCGCACGCCGATGTTTCCGCCAGCTTCCCTGTCGTTCTTCCATGAAGGATGCCGATCCGGTGCGGCCACCGCGTTGAGCGGCCGCCCATTGCCCGGCGGACCCGCCGATGCTTGATATCGGCAGCTGGGAATTCCTGATCGTAATCGTGATCGCGCTGATCGTGATCGGCCCCAAGGATTTGCCGGCGCTTGTCCGCAACGTGAGCATGTGGATCCGGCGGGCGAGGGACATGGCCCGCGAGTTCCAGTCCGGGCTCGAGGACATGGCCCGCGAGACCGAACTCGACAAAGTGACCCAAGAGTTCAAGGCCGACCTCGACCCCGACGGGTTGCTGGATACGGTCCGGCAAGATGTCGAGAACTCGATCGATCCCGATGGCAGCATCCGCGGCGTGTACGATCCGTACGACATGGATATCGCCGATGACCTTGGCGCCGGGGACAGCGCAACTGCCGATCCGGATGTCCTGGAAGATTCTCGGATCGAGGAGCCGGCCGAGAGCGTTGCGGTGGGCGAAGACGGCGCCGAGCCCGCCAAGCCGGGCGCCTGAGAATGGCCGACTCCGCGATCGATGACGACGATCCGGTCGACGACAAGACGATGCCCTTGCTCGACCATCTGGTCGAGCTGCGCAAGCGGCTGATCTACTGCTTCATCGGGTTCATCGTGCTGTTTTTCGCCTGCTTCTTCGTGGCCGAGAACGTCTTCGCCTTCCTGGTCCAGCCGCTGGCCGATGCCTTGCAGACCAAGGAAAACGGCCGGATGATCTTCACCGCGCTGCACGAGGCATTCTTTACCTACGTCAAGGTGGCGTTCTTCGCTGCGGCCTTCATTGCTTTCCCGCTGCTCTCGATGCAGGTCTGGCTGTTCGTCGCGCCCGGCCTGTACCGCACCGAACGCCGCGCGTTCCTGCCCTTCCTGATCGCCACGCCGATCCTGTTCTGCCTCGGCGGGGCGACGGTCTATTACGGCGTCATGCCGGTGGCCTGGGAATTCTTCCTCGACTTCCAGAAGCCTGCCGATGCAGGCGATCTGGCTATCGAGGTCGAGCCCAAGGTCGATCAGTACCTGTCGCTGGTGATGCGGCTGATCTTTGCCTTCGGAATCGGCTTCGAACTGCCGGTGGTGCTCATGCTGTTGGCCCGCGCGGGCATCGTCTCCGCCGACGGGCTCGCCGCCAAGCGGCGCTATGCGATCGTCGGTGTGTTCGTTGCCGCTGCCGTCCTGACCCCACCCGACGTGTTCAGCCAAATCGGGCTCGCATTGCCGATCATCCTGCTGTACGAAGCCTCCATCATCGGTGCGCGGATCATCGAGCGTAAGCGCGCCGAGCGCCAGGCGGCCGAGGACGCGGCTCCCTAGGCGTCCTTCCCCCGGAGTTTCCGTTGTTCGATCTGCGTTGGATCAGGCAGAACCCCGACCGGTTCGATCTCGGGCTGAAACGGCGCGGGGTTGCGCCGGCCGCTGATCGGATCCTCGCGCTCGATGCCGACCGGCGCGGCGCACAGACCGAACTGCAAGTCTTGCAGACCAGGCGCAACGATGCCTCCAAGGAGATCGGCAGGGCCAGAAAGGCCGGCGCGGACCCGGTCGCACTGGTCGCCGAGGTTGCTGCCCTGAAGCACCGCATGCGGGTGCTGGAGGAGGCCGGGCGCGGCCTTGATGCCGGCATCGAGGCGGCGCTGTCGGATCTGCCCAACCTGCCGGCCGAGGATGTCCCGGACGGGGAGGACGAGTCCGCGAATCTCGTGCTCAGGCATGTCGGCGAACCGCCCGCGTTCGATTTCCCGGCAAGGGACCACGTCGCGCTCGGCGAAGGGCTGCGCCAGATGGATTTCGCCGCCGCGGCGAAGCTGTCGGGATCGCGGTTCGTCGTGCTGACCGGTGCGCTTGCCCGCCTGGAACGGGCGCTCGGCAGCTTCATGATCGATCTGCACCGGGAGGAGTTCGGCTACACCGAAGTGAGCCCGCCGGCGCTGGTCCGCGAAACCGCGCTGATCGGCACCGGCCAGTTGCCCAAATTCGGTGACGATTTGTTCCGGACGACGACCGATCACTGGCTGATCCCGACGGCCGAGGTGCCGCTGACCAATCTGGTCGCCGATAAGATCCTCGACGAGGACGAACTGCCCCTTCGCTACGTCGCGCTCACCCAGTGCTTCCGCTCCGAGGCCGGTGCCGCAGGCCGCGACACCCGCGGCATGCTGCGCCAGCATCAATTCGCCAAAGTCGAGCTGGTCAGCATCGCCCGGCCCGAGGACTCCGGCGAAGAGCACGACAGAATGACCAGCGCCGCCGAGACGGTCCTCCAGCGGCTTGAACTGCCCTACCGTGTGGTCGTGCTGTCGACCGGTGACACGGGGTTCGCCGCGCAAAAGACCTACGACATCGAGGTCTGGCTGCCCGGCCAGGGCGGCTACCGGGAGATCTCGAGCTGCTCGAACTGCGGCGATTTCCAGGCCCGGCGGATGCGCGCACGCTATCGCCCCCAGGCGCACAAGAGCACCGCCTTCGTCCATACGCTCAACGGCTCGGGGATCGCGGTCGGGCGCGCGCTGATCGCCGTGCTGGAGAACGGCCAGCAGGCCGACGGCGCGGTGCGCATCCCCGCGGCGCTGCGGTCTTACTTGGGTGGTCTCGACGTGATCGCGCCGGACGCCTGAGGGATGGATCTCAAACGTGCCCGCATTCTGATCACCAACGATGACGGGATCTACGCGCCCGGGCTCAAGGTGTTGGAAAAGATCGCGAAATCTCTGTCGAGGGATGTCTGGGTAGTGGCGCCGGAGACCGAGCAGAGCGCGGCCAGCCATTCGCTCACCCTGACGGTTCCCCTGCGAGTCCGCAAGCTCAGCGCGCGGCGTTTCGCGGTCAACGGAACGCCGACCGACAGCGTGCTGCTCGGTGTCAACGAGATCATCGCCGACCGTCGCCCGGACCTCGTGCTGTCGGGGATCAACGCCGGCGGCAACCTGGGCGAGGATATCACCTATTCGGGCACCGTCGCTGCGGCGATGGAGGGGACCTTGCTCAAGATCCCGGCGATTGCGCTCAGCCAGGTCAGGCGCAACGGCCATCCGGTCCACTGGCTGCCGAGCGCCAATCACGGCGGCGCGATCATCCGCCGCCTGGTCGCGCATAGCTGGCCGGAAGGGGTGCTGCTGAACGTCAATTTCCCCGACCGCGCCGACGGCGAGGTCGAGGGCATCGAGGTCACCCGGATGGGGCGGCGCAAGATCGGCGACGTGCTCAACCGCGGCGTCGATCCGCGCGGCAACCCGTATGTCTGGGTCGGCACGGAGCGCGACGAGGACCCTTCGTATCGCGGCTCGGACCTGTTTGCGGTCAATGCCGGGCGGATCTCGCTGACGGCGCTGTGCATGGATCTCACCGACCGCGCGACCACGCGGGCGCTGCGCCGGGTCTTCCCGTGAGCGTCGAGGAGGACCGGATCAAGCTGATCATGTCGCTGCGTCGGCACGCCGTGACCGATCGCGACGTCCTCGGCGCGATCGAGCGCGTTCCGCGCGAGGTGTTCGTGCCCGATGCCTTCCGCGCGCGGGCCTATGACGACAACGCCTTGCCGATCGGCCATGACCAGACGATCTCCCAGCCTGCCGTGGTCGGGTACATGACGCAGGAGCTGGAGGTCGGCGAGCGCATGAGGGTGCTGGAGATCGGCACCGGCTCGGGCTATCAGGCGGCGGTGCTCTCGAAGCTGTGCCGGCGCGTCTATACGATCGAACGGCGCCGGCCGCTCCTGCGCGAGGCCGAGGCGCGGTTCGCCGAACTGCGGCTCAGCAACATCACCACCAAGTGGGACGACGGCGCCCGCGGCTGGCCGGAGCAGGCCCCGTTCGAGCGGATCATCGTCACCGCCGCGCCGCCCGACGTTCCCCCGGTGCTGCTCGCGCAGCTCGCGCCCGATGGGATCATGATCCTGCCGGTCGGGGACTCCGACGACGACCAGCAGCTCTTGAAATGCCGCAAGCGGGGCGAGGAGGTCGACTACAGCACGCTCTGGCCGGTCCGCTTCGTGCCCCTGCTTCCGGACACCGTGGACGATGCGGGCAACTGACATCGCGGATCGAGGATGTGATTGAACCGCGCACGGCCTGTGGGTAATTTGGGAAGATGTTGATTCGCGGGAGTCTTTTGTCGATCGGCCGGTCGATCTCGATACTCGCGGCACTCGCGGTGGTCGCCGGTTGCGCCGGGCGCACGGTACCGGACGGCGGCCCTAAGCGGCTGACGAGCGCCGATCGGACCGGGACGGTCGTCGTGCGAAAGGGCGACAGCCTCTATCGGATCTCGCGACGCCACAACGTGCCGCTGCGCGATCTCATCACGCTGAACCGCATCCCGGCGCCCTACAGGATCTATCCCGGGCAGCGTATCCGCTTGCCCAGGGCGCGGGTTCACGTGGTCGGTCGCGGCGAGACCTTGCGCGGCGTCTCGCAACGCCATGGCGTGGACATGGGCCGTCTGGCACGGGCGAACTGGATCGAGCCGCCCTACCGGATTCGCCCGGGACAACGCCTGCGCCTTCCGGGGCGGGCCGACCCGGCCGCGGCGAGGCCTGCGCCGCCCGGGTCCGCCGATCCTCGGGTCGCCGCCAACCGGCCGTCCTCGGTCGCGATCGGAAAGCCGTCGGCGCGCTCGTCGGAGCTCTTCCTTTGGCCGGTCCGCG
Organism: Alphaproteobacteria bacterium; assembly: GCA_965248835.1. Lineage (GTDB taxonomy): Bacteria > Pseudomonadota > Alphaproteobacteria > MPNO01 > MPNO01 > CAYFYS01. The sequence goes on along the minus strand of CBDFLJ010000002.1, from coordinate 1,940,353 downwards.
GCCCGGTCTCGATCGGCTTCGGGCCGCGCGGCGCCGGGCTGCACAACGACGGCATCAACATACTCGCGCAGCGCGGAACCCAGGTGCGGGCGGCCGAGAACGGCGTCGTCGCCTATTCGGGCAACGAGATCCGCGGTTTCGGCAACCTGATCCTGATCAAGCATTCCGGCGGCTGGATGAGCGCCTACGCTCACAACCAGGAGCTCCTGGTGCGCGCCGGCGACAGAGTCCGCCGCGGCCAGGCGATCTCGCGCGTCGGCAGCACCGGCAACGTGGTACAGCCGCAGCTCCATTTCGAGTTGCGCCGCGGCCGTCGGGTGGTCAATCCGATGCGCTATCTGGCTCCCGCGCCGCAGTCGATCGGCGGTCTGGATCGAGCCTTTGGCCCAGCCGCCCGGCCAGGTCCTGGATGAACTGCCAGGCGACGCGGCCCGAGCGCGCCCCGCGCGTAAGCGACCACTCAGCGGCCTCGGCCCGCAAACGGTCCCGGTCCAGCGCCAGCCCGAATCGTGCGGCATAGCCCTCGACGATCCGGAAATAGGTCTCCTGATCGCAGCTATGGAAGCCGAGCCACAGGCCGAACCGGTCTGACAGCGAGACCTTCTCCTCGACGGCTTCGGCCGGATTGATCGCCGTCGAGCGCTCGTTTTCGATCATGTCGCGCGGCATCAGGTGGCGGCGGTTGGAGGTTGCGTAGAACAGGACGTTCTCCGGCCGGCCCTCGATGCCGCCCTCGAGCAGTGCCTTGAGCGACTTGAACGTGGTGTCCTGGCCTTCGAAGGACAGGTCGTCGCAGAACAGGATGAATTGACGTTCCATCCCGCGCAGGCGGGCGAGCAGGGCGGGCAGGCTCGCGAGGTCCTCGCGGTGGACCTCGATCAGCCCGAGCCGGCCGTCGGTCTCGGCGCACACCGCGCCGTGCACCGCCTTGACCAGCGAGCTCTTGCCCATGCCGCGGGCGCCCCACAAAAGCGCATTGTTGGCGGGCAGGCCGACGGCGAATCGCCGCGTGTTTTCCAGCAGCACCGCGCAGGCCCGGTCGATACCGATCAGAAGCCCGAGGTCGAGCCGGTTGACTTGGGTAACCGGTTGGAGCCGGCCGTCCTCGGCGTGCCAGACATAGGCCTCTTCCGTGTCCGTATCCACCGCGTTTTCGGTTGCCGGCACCGCCCTGTCCAGCGCATCGGCGATGCGGGCCAGGAGCTTCTTGATGTCCTCGTCGAGCATGACGCGATCCTCGGCATTCACTGTGGCGCGGTCAACGGCATCGACGGGATCGACGGTTGCAAGTCGTCGTCGGGTCGCTATAGTCCGAGCCGCCGCGCGCGGGGCCGCGCCGCGCGGACACAGCCGGAGGAATGCAACATGCTCGTATCTCCAGCCTTCGCGCAGGACACCGGAGGCGGGCTGGGTGGCATTGAGCCGCTGATCCCGCTGGTCCTGATCTTCGTGGTCTTCTATTTCCTGCTCATCCGGCCGCAGCAGAAGAAGGCAAAGGCCCATCGCGCGATGATCGCCGAGCTTCGCCGGGGCGACCGTATCGTCACGTCTGGCGGGCTGGTCGGACAGATCCAACGTGTGCTGAGCGACGGCGAGCTCATGGTGGAGATCGCCGACGGCGTGCGCGTGCGCGTGATGCGCGCGATGATCGCCGAGACCGTCGCCAGGCCGGCGCCCCGGCGCAGCCGCGACGATGACAACGACGAAGAAGACGATCAGGATGATCGCCCCCGTCGCCGCGCCCGCCGGCGCTCCAAGGCCAGCGAGGAGTCGGTCGAGGTCGAAGAGGTCGAAGAGGATGTCGAGGTCGACGGCCAGGACGATGCCGAGTTCGACGATGACGACGATGACGGCGATGACGACGGGGACGAGGACCGGGAGCGGGACGAGACCCGCCGATCCGGCTCCTGATCTCCCCTCCAGCCCCGAAGCACGTTCCGGCCGATGATCTATTTCGCCAAATGGAAGATCATCATGATCGCCGTGTTGTGCGCGCTGGGGCTGCTCTACGCTGCGCCCAACGTGATCGACCAGCGCGTGCTGGAGGGTCTGCCGGACGGGCTGCCCAACCGACAGATCAGCCTCGGCCTGGACCTGCAGGGCGGCTCCCATCTGCTGCTGGAGGTCGAGGTCGACGTGGTGGTCAAGGAGCGGCTTGCGGCACTGGTCGATGCCGCGCGCACCGAGCTCCGGCGCGCGCGCATCGGCTACCGGGGGCTCGGCGTGCTGGGCAACGGCATCTCCTTTACCGTGCGCGATCGGGCGCAGGTCGGCGATGCGGACCGCATCGCGCGCCGGCTGGAGCCCGAGGCTACGACCACCGATGACGGCAACCGAATTACGATCGCGCTGACCGAGCAGGCCCTGCACGACCGCAAGGCCGCGGCGGTCAACCAGTCGATCGAGATCGTTCGCCGGCGAATTGATGAGACCGGCGTGCGCGAGCCGACGATCCAGCGCCAGGGTACCGACCGTATCCTGGTCCAGCTTCCCGGCGTAAAGGAGCCCGAGCGCATCAAGCGGCTGTTGGGCAAGACCGCGAAGATGAACTTCCGGCTGGTCGATCTGTCGATGTCGGCGCGCCAGGCGGAGTTCGGCCGCCCGCCGCCCGGCTCGGAGCTGCTGGAAGCCGACAACGAGTTCGACGTCGACAGAAACCCCGTCAAGTATCTGGTGCGCAAACGGGTGATGGTGGGCGGCGATACCCTGGTCGATGCTCAGCCGACGGTCCAGGACGCCCAGCCGGTGGTCAGTTTCCGCTTTGATGCGGTGGGCGGGCGGCGCTTCGGCGATACAACGCGGCGCAATGTGGGCCGTCCGTTCGCCATCGTGCTCGACGGCAAGGTCATCAGCGCACCGGTCATCCGCGAGCCGATCCTGGGCGGCTCCGGCATCATCTCGGGCAACTTCACCGTCCAGTCCGCCCGCGACCTGGCGCTGCTGCTGCGCGCCGGCGCCCTGCCGGCGCCGCTGACCGTGCTCGAGGAGCGTACCGTCGGGCCGGGCCTGGGCGCGGACTCGATCCGCGCCGGCAAGATCGCAAGCGTGCTTGCGGTGGTTCTGGTGGTGTTCTTCATGGCCGCATCCTACGGAATGTTCGGCCTGATGGCCGATGTCGCGCTATTGTTGAACCTGATCCTGATCACCGCCTTGTTGTCGCTGCTCCAGGCGACGCTGACCTTGCCGGGCATCGCCGGGATCGTGCTGACGATCGGCATGGCGGTGGATGCCAACGTGCTGATCTTCGAGCGCATCCGCGAGGAGCAGCGCAACGGGCGAACGCCGATGTCGGCGATCGATGCCGGCTATCGGCGGGCGCTGACCACGATCATCGATGCCAACCTGACGACGTTCATCGCCGCCGTGTTGCTGTTCCAGTTCGGCTCCGGGCCGGTCAAGGGGTTCGCGGTCACGCTCGCCCTGGGGCTGATGACCTCGATGTTCACCGCGATCATGGTCACCCGGCTGATGGTCGTCACCTGGCTCCGCCGGACGCGGCCCCAGGTCCTGCCAATCTGATCGGCGGCGGGGAGAACCGGCATGCGTCTGGTCAGCCTTGTCCCGGTGGGCACCAAGATCGACTTCATGCGCCGCCGCAAGTTCGCGGCAGCCGCATCGGTCGGGCTCGCGCTGGCGTCGGTGCTGCTGTTCCTGATCCAGGGCCTCAACTACGGCATCGATTTCCGTGGCGGCATTCTCTTGGAGATCCGCACCCAGGGGCCGGCCAAGATGGCCGAGCTGCGTTCGGATCTCTCCGGCCTCAACCTCGGCGAGATCGAGCTGCAGGAGTTCGGCCAGGACACCGATGTCCTGATCCGGATCGAAAAGCAGTCCGGCGGCGAGACGGCACAGCTCCGCGCCGTGGAGACGGTCAAGGAGACGCTCGGCCAGAGCGTCGAATACCGCCGGGTCGAGTTCGTCGGCCCCAAGGTCGGCAGTGAACTCATCGAAGCCGGCGTGACGGCCGTCCTGCTCGCACTCGCAGCCATGCTGATCTATATCTGGTTCCGGTTCGAATGGCAGTTCGGCGTCGGCGCGGTGATCGCGCTGCTGCACGACGTGGTGCTGACGATCGGCATCTTTTCGATGCTGGGTCTGGAGTTCAACCTGTCCACGGTGGCGGCGATCCTGACGATCGCCGGCTATTCGATCAACGATACGGTGGTGGTCTACGACCGGGTGCGCGAGAACCTGCGCAAATACAAGACGCTGGCAATCGACGACCTGCTGAACCTCAGCATCAACGAGACCCTTTCGCGCACGGTGCTGACCAGCGTGACCACGCTGCTGGCGCTGCTGACGCTGTTCTTCTTCGGCGGCCAGGTGATCAAGGGGTTCAGCTTCGCGATGATCTGGGGCGTCGTCGTCGGGACCTACTCCTCGATCTGGATCGCGGTGCCGCTCCTGATCTACATGCGGCTCAAGCGCGGCGGGCTGATCGTCGGCGAGATCGATGAGGAAACCGGCGCTGCCCCCGGCGGGCCCGGCTGAGCCGGGCCGGTGCGCGACATCACACCGGCCCCGGCGGCCGGCCGGCAGGTCGTCCAATCCTATGGCGGCGGCGGGTTTCGGATCTCGGGGGTTGCCTACGAAGGCTCGGTGATCGTCCTTCCGGAGCAGGTGCTGGCGTGGCCGGTAGCCGATCCGACCGGGGTCGGCGAGGCGGCGCTGAGTCCGGTGATCGGCGCCGAGCCTGCGGTCGAGATCCTGCTGATCGGAACCGGAGAGACCATGCGCCCGATGAGCCCGGAACTCCGTGCCGCGCTCAAGCAGCACGGCATCATCGCCGACGCGATGGATACCGGGGCTGCCTGCCGGACCTTCAACGTGCTGATCGCCGAGGACCGCAGGGTTGCTGCGGCGCTGATCGCACGCCCGTGATCTGGCGATGAAATCGGGGGGCCGAGGCCCCCCGATAGCCAGACTTGCCGCTGCTTCTCTAGAAGATGTTCTGCGCCGAGGTCATGGCGTAGAGCATCGGGATCGACAGCATCGTGTTGGTGCGCGAGAACAGCATCGCTCTGCGGCCCGCCGCGGCCTTGGCATCGGCCTCGGCCTCGACCATCCCGAGCGCGATTTTCTGTGCCGGCCAGATGATGAACCACACGTTGAACCACATGATCGTGCCCAGCCACATGCCGATTCCGATCAGGGTATGCTTGGCCACGCCGTCGGTCAGGCCGATCAGGATCGCATCGCCGATATAGCCTTCGAATGCGGCAACGATCAGGCCGGTGACGATCGTCCACATCGCGCCCCAGCGGAACCAGAACAGGGCCGCCGGCGCGATCACGCCGGTGATCGCCGGGCGCTGCGCGGCGTCGATTTTGGGCATGTTCGGGATCTGCACGAAGTTGAAGTAGTACAGAATGCCGATCCACATGATGCCGCCTGCCACATGCAGCCAGCGGAACAGGAACGACCACCAGGCCATGTCGAGGTTGAGCCCTTCGCCGTGCCAGAGCACGACGACGACCGCCAGGACGATCGCAAGCACGACCCCCGCGATGATCGTGTTGTTCAGGTTCTCAAGGATCTTTGCCATCAACACCCCCAATTATGCGTCGCCTCGCGGCGAACAACTCGACGACTGGTATATTGCGGAATGCCGACATATTCGGTTCGATCGCGAGTCGGGTCAAGCGGCCCGCTGAACCGACGATATGGTCCCGTCCCGCCCATGGTCAAGCGGCGCACCGACCCTCCGGCCCGGCGAGCGCGATCCGCGCCGCCTGGAACCCGGACCGGACGCTGCCCTCGATGGTCGCCGGCAGCCCGGTATCGGTCCAATCGCCGGCCAGCAGCACGTTCTTCAGCGGTGCGCGCGCCGCGGGCCGGCGGGTGATCTCATCCGGAGTCTGGGCGAAGGTCGCCCGCCGCTCCTTGATGATCCGCCACGGCGGCACGCGGCGGAGATCGCGGCCGAGCGCGGTCGCGGTCTCGGCCCACAGGATATTGGCGAGGTCCCAACCCGGCCGGTCGATCAGCGCATCGGCTGCGCTGACGGTCACCGAGACCACATTGTTGCGCGCGAACAACCACTGGGACTGGCTGCCGATCAGGCCGAGGAACGGCATGCCGAAGGGCAGCGCGGCCGGTTGGTCCAGCCGGAAATGGGCGTTGACGATCGGATTGGAGCGCTGTGGCGTGACGATCCCCGGCAGCAGTTCGGCACACACTTGCGGCGGGACGGCGAGGACGACCGTCCCGTCCTCAGCGATCGTCAGCGGACCTTCGGCGAAATCGAGCACGGACGCCCGGCCGTCGCGCCCGGAGATCCCGCGCAGCCGCGTCTTCAAGTGGATCGGCACGCCTGCGGCGGCGAGCGTCCGGATTGCCGGTTCGATCAGCGCCGGCGACAGCCCGTCCTGGAAGAAATAGGGCCGACAGGCCTGTTCACCGCGCAGAAAGGTTGCCTTGATCACGCGCCACAGCAGCAGCGCCGAGCCCTCGCCGGCATCGGTGTTGAGCACCGCCCGCGAAAGCGGCTGCCAGAAACGGTCGTAGAGCGGCCCGTCCTCTCCGACGCAATCGCGCACGGTATCGGTTCCGTCCGCCCGGGCAAGGCGCGTGACGCTCAGATAGTCACGCCAGGTCGTCCCCGGCACCCGGCGGTCCCTGGACAGCAGCCAGAACGGCACCACGCCCGCGCCGGGTGCGATCCGCCAGGTTTGCCCGGTCGTCACATCCATGAACGGGAACGCTGCCGGAGCGATCTCGGCGACCGCGTCTTCGGAGCCGATCTCGGCAAGATAGGCACGGGTGGACTCGTTGGCGCCCAGCATCATGTGGCTGCCGTTGTCGATCAGGCAGCCGAGGTTGTCATCGACGAAAGACCGGCAGCGCCCGCCGGCCTGTCCGGCCGATTCGTAGACCGCGACCTTGCGGCCGGCCAGCGTCAGGCGAACGGCGCAGGAAAGGCCGGACAGACCCGCGCCTATGACGTGAAACATGCTTTAGCGCCCGAGCCAGGCGCGTATCACGCAGCCGAGGCGCTCCGCCGGTCCGAGTGCGACAGGAGCCGCCAGCGGATCGCGCCGGCGCAGCTTCGCCGCCAGGGCGCTTCGGACGGCGATTCCCTCGAGCGCGGCCCGTCGGAACCGCCTGTCGGCGGCACCGCGCGCGCCGGTGCGGGCATCGCGCAGCATCGCGTCGATACGCTCCAGGACACGGTCGATGACCCGGCGGAGCCCCGGGCTGGCCCGCTCGGCCCCCAGAGCGGGCGGCTCCACTTCGGCTTCGCGCAGCCAGTCTGCCGGCAGGAACACCCGATCGCGCGCGACATAGTCCGTCTTGCAATCAAAGATCAGATCGAGGATCAAAGCCGCCACGCAATAGCTCTCCGGCCAATCGACGTTCACCGGGGTTTCGCCCGCCCGCCGGTGCAGAGCTTGCATCTGGCGCACCACTGGGACGGTGGCAAATTGACAGTAGAGGATCAATTCCGACCAGCTCGCGAATCGTTGCGTGGTGACGGATTTCTGGCAGGCCTGGATCGCCTTGTGCAAACTTGGATCGGGCGTCTCCGCTGCCAGGCGATCAAGGGCCGCGATGCGCTCGGCGGCCGGGGCCGCGATATCGTCGGCGAGCATCCGCGCCCGGTCGAGCACGGCCGCGCAGGCGGCAAGACCGGGCCGCGAACGGGCGGCGACGCGCCGTGTATCGATTGGTATCGCCGAACGCACGATCCCACTATACGTCGAACCGGATCGCGATGAGCATGGCCGATTCTCAGACATATTGCGCCCGGGAGGTCAGGCGTCTGGACCACGAACGCTTCCTGGCAGCGTTGTTTGCCCCCGATGCGCGTCGGCGGGCGCTGATGGCGCTTTATGCCTTCAACATCGAGATCGCCAAGATCGCCGAAGTGGTCAGCGAGCCGATGCTCGGCCAGATCCGTCTGCAGTGGTGGCGCGAGGCGATCGATGAAATCTATGACGGCGCGCCGCGGGCCCACCCGGTCGTCGAAGAGCTCTCCCGAGCGGTCGGCGACCACGGCCTGAGCCGGACCCGGCTGGAGAAAATGATCGACACCAGAGCGCTCGACCTCGAGCCGACGCTCTTCGTCGACCTCGATGCGCTGGAGGACTACGCCGCCGGATCGGCCGGAGAGCTGTGCGCCCTGAGCCTCGAGGCGCTGGGCGCGGGCGATGCCGGCGCTCTTGCGGCCGCGCGCCACGCGGGTCTTGCGTGGGGGCTTGCCGGGCTGTTGCGCGCGCTGCCATTCCATGCCGGCCGGCGCCGGCTCTATTTGCCGAAATCCCTCCTCGACGGCGCCGGGGTCTCGGCCGAGCAGATTTTCGCCCGGCAGCCGCCCGAGGCCCTGCGCAAAGCCGTTGCGCCGATCGCCCTTGCGGCACGCGGCCATCTCGAGGCCGCCGGTCGGCGCTACGCCGGGCCGTCGCGCGCGGCGCTGCTGCCTCTCGTCCTGACGGAGCGCTATATCGACCGGCTCGAACGGCACGGGTTCGATGTCTTTGCCCGCGGGCTCGAAGCCGGCGCGCTCGCCCGTCAGGTCCGGCTAACCTGGGCGGCCTTGCGTGGCCGATAAGGCGGCTTCGCCGCGCCACGCCTCCAGATCGGCGCGCGCGCGGGTGCAATAGCCCTGCTTGCGGTCACGGCCGCGCCGGCGCTCGGCGAGCGCCGGGAAAAGGCCGAAATTGACGTTCATCGGCTGGAAGGTCTCGGCCTGCGCGCCGCCGGTGATGTGCGCGAGCAGCGCGCCGAGCGCGGTGGTCGGCGGCGGCGGCACCGCCGGCGATCCGAGGCGTTCGGCAGCGGCGAACCGGCCGGCAAGCAGGCCGATGGCCGCGCTCTCGACATAGCCCTCGACGCCGGTGATCTGGCCGGCGAAGCGCAGCCGCGGCGCGGCCTTCATGCGCAGGCCGGCGTCCAGGAGCCGCGGCGAATTGAGGAATGTGTTGCGGTGCAGCCCGCCGAGCCTTGCGAACCGCGCATCTTGGAGTCCCGGGATCATCCGGAAAACGTGGGTCTGCTCGGAATGCCGCAGCTTGGTCTGGAAGCCGACCATGTTGTAGAGCGTTCCCAGCGCGTTGTCCTGGCGGAGCTGGACGACCGCGTGCGGCCGGCTCCCTGTCCTGGGATCGGTCAGCCCGACCGGCTTCATCGGGCCGAAGCGGGGCGTCTGGCGCCCGCGCGCGGCCATCACCTCGATCGGCAGGCAGCCCTCGAAATAAGGCGTGCCGGTCTCCCAGTCCTTGAACGCGGTAGTCTCCCCGGCAAGCAGCGCATCGATGAAGGCCTCGTATTGGGCCTCGTCCATCGGGCAGTTGATGTAGTCCGAGCCGGAACCGGCAGGCCCTTTCTTGTCGTAGCGCGATTGGAACCATGCGGTCTCGAAATCGATGCTCTCGCGGTAGACGATCGGTGCGATGGCATCGAAGAAAGCCAGCGAGTCCTCGCCGCTCAGCCGGCCGATTGCCTCGGCCAGCGCAGGCGCGGTGAGCGGGCCGGTGGCGATGATCACGCTGTCCCAGTCCGCCGGCGGCAGACCTTGGATCTCGCCGCGCTCGATCTCGATCAGCGGCTCGGCCCGGACCGCGTCCTCGACCGCACCGGCAAAGTCGTCGCGGTCGACGGCCAGCGCGCCGCCCGCCGGCACCTTGTGGGCGTCGGCCGAGGCCAGGATCACCGAGGACAGCAGGCGCATCTCGGCATGCAGAAGACCGATCGCGCTGCCGTCGGCGTCATCGGAGCGGAAAGAGTTGGAGCACACGAGTTCGGCCAGCCGGCCCGTCCGGTGGGCCTCGGTGCCGCGGTGCGGCCGCATCTCGTGGAGCACCGCCGGCACGCCTGCCCGGGCGCATTGCCAGGCGGCTTCCGAGCCGGCGAGCCCGCCGCCGACGATGTGGACCGGCCTCATCCCGTCTCGGTCGGGGACGCCCTGTGGACTTCCACCAACTGCAGCAGCCTCTGCATGCTGCGGTCGCGGATCCCGTGCGCGTCGAGGTGCAGGACCGTGTTGTACAGATAGTCGCGGCATGGCCCCAGATGGCCCTCGGCGAAGGCAATGTGCCGGGCGGCGGTCTCCAACGACACCCGCCCGGCATAGAAGACGTGCCCGGGATTGGCGATGAAGGTGATCGCCCGGACGACGCCGCGGTCGGTATGCACCGGCACGAACCGGGCATGATAGCTGGTGGTCATCATCTCGCGCATGAAGACCGATTGCAGTTCGTGCTCGGCGCGCTCGTGGGCGACCCTGAGCGCCAACCCGGCGCACGATCCGCCCCTGGCCAGCCCGAGCATCATGCCCGGCCGATCCGCGCTGCCGCGGCCCATCTTGGACCAGAATGTGAACCGGCGGTGGTATCCGAACACCTTCCCGCAACGGCTCTCGGTGAACGCGAAGGCGGGGTTCCAGATCAGCGAGCCATAGCAGAACACCCAGGGGTCCTCGCCCGGCGCGAGCCCGGCCAACATCGAGCGCATGATCGCCCGGCGCTCCTCGGCCGACTTCAGCGGGACGTTGTAGCGGACGAGGGCGTCGCGGACGACGGTCTCGATCGTGCCGTCGAGGATGTCTTCGCGGCTCATCTGATGGCCACGGATTTCAGTCATCTGGCGACCGGTCCAAAGCTCTGAATTTGTCACGGAACCGCAAAATGCCGGAAAGCCCCTCGGGGGTCGAGCCCTTCACGCGCGCTTACGCACCCGTTGACCCGGGGCCGGCGCGGTGATGCCGACATAGGGCCGGAGGTATTGGCCGGTGAAGCTCTCGCGGACCTGGGCGATCTCCTCGGGTGTGCCGGTCGCGACGATGCGCCCACCCTTGTCGCCGCCCTCGGGGCCGAGGTCGATGATCCAGTCCGCGGTTTTGACAACCTCCAGATTGTGCTCGATCACGATCACGGTATTGCCCTGGTCGGCCAGCGCCTGCAGGACCTCGAGCAGCTTGCGCACGTCCTCGAAGTGGAGCCCGGTCGTCGGCTCATCGAGGATATAGACCGTCCGACCGGTCGACCGCTTGGAGAGCTCCTTGGAGAGTTTGACCCGCTGGGCCTCGCCGCCCGAGAGCGTGGTCGCCTGCTGGCCGATCTTGATGTAGCCCAGCCCCACCCGCTGCAGCATCACCATCTTGTCCCGGATCGCGGGCACTGCGGTGAAATATTCGCAGCCCTCGTCGACGGTCATGTCGAGCACCTGGGCGATCGATTTGTCGCGGAAGGCAATCTCCAGGGTCTCGCGGTTGTAGCGGCGGCCCCTGCAAACATCGCATTGGACGTAGACGTCGGGCAGGAAGTGCATCTCGATCTTGATCACACCATCGCCCTGGCAGGCTTCGCACCGTCCGCCCTTGACGTTGAAGGAGAACCGGCCGGGCTTGTAGCCTCGCGCGCGAGCCTCCGGCAGGCCGGAGAACCAGTCGCGGATCGGGGTGAAGGCGCCGGTGTAGGTCGCCGGGTTCGAGCGCGGGGTCCGTCCGATCGGCGACTGGTCGATGTCGACGATCTTGTCGATCAGCTCCAGCCCCTCGATCGTCTCGTAGGCGCCGGGATGGGCGCGTGCGCCGTGCAGCCGCCTGGCGATCGCCTTGTAGAGGGTCTCGATGATCAGCGTGGACTTGCCGCTGCCCGAGACTCCGGTGACGCAGGTCAGCGTGCCGAGCGGGATATCGGCGGCCACCGATTGCAGGTTGTTGGCCGACGCCCCGACGATCCGGATCCGCCGGTCGGGCCTCGCCGGCCGCCGCCTGGCCGGGACCTCGATCATCCTCTCGCCGCGCAGATATTGGGCGGTCAGGCTTCGCTTGGAGCGCATCACCTCCTGCGGCGTGCCCGAGGCGACGACTTCCCCGCCGTGGACGCCGGCGCCGGGGCCAAGATCGATCAGGTGATCGGCGGCCCGGATCGCTTCCTCGTCGTGCTCGACGACGATGACCGTGTTGCCGAGATCGCGCAGCCGGCGGAGCGTCTCCAGGAGCCGCGCGTTGTCGCGCTGGTGCAGTCCGATCGATGGCTCGTCGAGCACATAGAGCACACCGGTCAGGCCCGAGCCGATCTGCGAGGCGAGTCGGATGCGCTGGCTCTCTCCGCCCGACAACGTGCCCGAGCCGCGCGACAGGGTGAGGTACTCCAGCCCGACATCGACCAGGAACCGGAGGCGCTCGTTGATCTCCTTGAGGATGGTGCGGGCGATCTCCTGGCTCTTGGGCGTAAGCGTCGCCGGCAGCGTCTTGAACCAGCCCAACGCCTCGGCGATCGACATGCCGGCGACCTGGCTGATATGGAGGCCGTCAAGCTTGACCGCCAGCGCCTCCGGCTTCAGCCGCATGCCGTCGCAGGCGTCGCAGCGGCTGACGTTCTGGTAGCGCCCGAGGTCCTCGCGCACCCAGGACGAGTCGGTCTCGCGGAAGCGCCGCTCCATGTTGGGCAGGATGCCTTCGAAGGGGCGGTTGATCGAATAGCTGCGCTTGCCGTCGTTGTAGGACATCTCCACCGGGGTCTCGTCGGTGCCGTAGAGGATCGCTTCGCGCACCGGCTCGGCCAGATCCTGGAAAGGCGTTCGGGTCGAGACCTTGAAGTGGCGGGCGAGCGAATCCAGCGTCTGGTCGTAATAGCTCGACGAGGAGCCCGCCCACGGCGCGATCGCGCCTTCGTGCAGCGACTTCCCGGCGTCCGGCACCACCAGGTCGGGATCGAAGAACATCTTGGTGCCCAGCCCGTCGCATCGCGAGCACGCACCGAAGGGGTTGTTGAACGAGAACAGCCGCGGCTCGATCTCGTCGATCGTGAAGCCGGAGACCGGGCAGGCGAACTTCGCCGAGAAGACCGTCCGTGTGCCGTCATCGGCATTCTCGGCGACCGCGATCCCTTCGGTGAGCGCGAGCGCGGTCTCCAGCGAATCCGCCAGCCGGTTGCCGAGGTCCGGGCGGACCACGATGCGGTCGACCACCACTTCGATGTCGTGTTTGAACTTCTTGTCGAGCGCCGGCACGGCGTCGATCTCGTGCAGCGTGCCGTCGACCTTCACCCGGGTAAATCCGCGCTTCTGGAGGTCCCGGAACTCCTTCCGATACTCGCCCTTCCGGCCGCGGACGATCGGCGCCAGCAGGTAGAGCCGCGTGCCCTCGTCCATCTCGGCCATGCGGTCGACCATCTGGGTGACGGTCTGGCTTTCGATCGGCAGGCCGGTGGCAGGCGAATAGGGGATGCCGACACGCGCGAACAGCAACCGCATGTAGTCGTAGACCTCGGTCACGGTGCCGACGGTCGAGCGCGGGTTGCGCGATGTGGTCTTCTGCTCGATGGAGATCGCCGGCGACAGGCCCTCGATCGAATCGACATCGGGCTTCTGCATCATTTCGAGGAACTGGCGCGCGTAGGCCGACAGGCTCTCGACATAGCGCCGCTGCCCCTCGGCATAGATGGTATCGAAGGCTAGCGTCGATTTCCCCGACCCGGACACGCCGGTCAGCACCACCAGCGCGTTGCGCGGCAGTTCGACATCGATGTTCTTGAGATTGTGCTCACGCGCGCCGCGGACGGCGATTTTTGACTGCATGACGACCCGAAATATGGACTTTCACACTATGGCCCGGCACCGCCGGCGAGGCCAGCCGATTCCGCCCCGAACCATCGCCAGGCGGCCCGAGCGTTCGTTGCGGTCGGCCCCGGGGGGCGGATCGGCGCGATCCGACCGCAACAGGCGCTAATCGAACCTGCCGCGGTCGTGCGGGCGGTCGAGGTCGAGCGCGGGGCCCTTGGGGATGATGCCGTTCGCGCCGATCGGCCCGGCCTTGGAGAAGGAGCCCCGCTTCATCGCCTCGACATCGCTGACGGCGGCAATCCCCGGCGTCTGGTAGAGATCGCGCAAATAATTCGACAAGTTGGGAAAATCCTCGATACGGCGGAGGTTGCACTTGTATCCGAGGTAGTAGACGGCATCGAAGCGGATCAGGTTGGGGTAGAGCCGCCAATCCGCCTCGGTCTGGGCGTTGCCGCACAGATAGCGCTGGTGCGACAGACGCGCATCGAGCTCCTGGAGCGTGTCGAACAGCTTGTCGAAGGCGGCTTCGTAGGCGTCCTGGGTGACCGACCGGCCGCATTCGTTGACCGCGTTGTTGATGCCGTCGAGGACCCGGGCATTCACCGCATCGATCTCGGCCATTTGCGCGGCCGGGCAGTAGTTGGGGCTGGGCTCGACGAACGCGGCGAACTCGGCGTTGAACATCCGGATGATCTCCGAAGATTCGTTGCTGACGATCTTGCGGGTCTCGGAATCCCACAAGGTCGGGACCGTCACCCGCGTCGTGCAGGTCGGATCGGACAGGCTGTAGATCTCATGCAGGTATTCGACCCGGCGGTCGGTGCCCGGCACGAGGTGGCCGCCGGCGCCGAACGCCCAGCCTTCACCGCCCTCGCGCTGTTCGGTATCGGTCAGGCCGATCACCGGCTCCAGCCGGTTGAGGACGCGGAACAGCACGGCGCGGTGCGCCCACGGGCAGCCGGGCGAGGAATAGAGGTGGTAGCGGCCCGGCGCAGCCGGGAAGCCGCTGGAGCCGTCGGCACTCACCCGGTTGCGGAACCGGGCCGGCTTCTTGGCGTATTTGCCGCCGTCGAGCTCGACCAGCTTGTCCTCGAAGGTCCACTTTCCGTCCAGCAGATGGCCCATGGCTGCGATCTCCCTATGGTCGGTTCTGATAATATACGCCATCAACCGGGGAGCGGCTGATGAAGCGTTGCGCGATTATCGACGACTATCAGCGCTGCGCGCTGGAGATGGCCGACTGGTCGGTGCTGGCCGGCGCGGTCGAGATCGAGATCTTCGACACCCATATCGATGGCGAGGACGAGATCGCCCGACGCCTGGGCGATTTCGAGATCATCTGCATCATGCGCGAGCGCACGCCGTTCCCGCGCTCGCAGTTCGAAAAGCTGCCCAAGCTGGAGCTGCTGCTGACCAGCGGGATGCGCAACCTCTCCATCGACATCGCGGCTGCCCGGGACAACGGGGTCGTGGTCTGCGGCACGCCCGCGCTCGGCTATCCGACTGCCGAGCTCACCTGGGGGCTGATCCTTGCTCTGGTCCGCAACATCCCGCGCGAGGACCGGGCCACACGGGAGGGCGGCTGGCAACAGAGCGTAGGCTACGGCCTGCGCGGCAAAACGCTCGGCATCATCGGGCTCGGACGGCTCGGCAGTCAGGTCGCCGGTATCGGCAAGGCGTTCGGGATGGAGGTGATCGCCTGGAGCCGGAACCTCACCCAAGAGCGCTGCGCGGAGGCCGGCGCGGTGCTGTCGAGCAAGGCCCGGATCATGGCAGAGGCCGACGTCATCACCATCCACCAGCTCCTCAGCGAGCGCACGCGCGGCCTGATCACGGCCGCCGACCTGGCGCTGATGAAGCCCCAGGCGTGGCTGGTCAACACCTCGCGCGGGCCGATCGTCGATGAGGCGGCACTGGTCGACGTCCTCGAACGCGGTGCGATCGCCGGTGCGGCGCTCGATGTCTTCGACATCGAGCCGCTGCCGCGGGACCACGCGTTCCGGCGGCTCGACAACATCGTCGTCACCCCGCATCTGGGCTATGTGACGGTCGAGAACTATCGCGGCTATTACGGCGGCGCGGTCGAGAACATCCAGGCTTGGCTCGCCGGCGCGCCGGTTCGGGTCATCGAGGCATAGCCGCGCCGCCTTGCGCGAAATCCCGGAAAAGACTCGGCCGCAGGCGGCCGCTTATCCCCAGGGCGCGCTGGCAGTCTGGATGCATTGCGCTATGATCGCGCCATCAACCTAGAATGGAGGCGCAGATGGCGGGCAGCGTCAACAAGGTCACTCTGATCGGAAACCTGGGACGGGATCCCGAAGTCCGTCATACCAACGACGGAAACCCTATCGTCAACATGTCGGTGGCGACTTCCGAACGCTGGCGCGACCGTAACTCGGGCGAGCAGC
The DNA here is from genome assembly GCA_965248835.1 of Alphaproteobacteria bacterium. GTDB lineage: Bacteria > Pseudomonadota > Alphaproteobacteria > MPNO01 > MPNO01 > CAYFYS01. The sequence continues at coordinate 1,924,436 of CBDFLJ010000002.1, read as the reverse complement.
GCGAACGCACCGAATGGCATCGCGTGGTCATTTTCAACGAGCGGCTGGGCGAGGTTGCCCAGAAGTACCTGCGCAAGGGATCGAAGGTCTACCTGGAGGGCCAGCTCCAGACCCGCAAATGGCAGGACCAGCAGGGCCAGGACCGCTATTCGACCGAGGTGGTGCTGCAGCGTTACCGCGGCGAGTTGACCATGCTGGACAGCCGAGGCGAGGGCGCTTCCACCGGCGATATGGCGGCGATATGGGCGGCGGAATGGATCAGCGCGACAGCGAGTTCGGCGGTTCGCCGGCCGGCGGGGGCGGGGCGGAGCTCGACGACGAAATTCCGTTCTGAACCGGCTCCGCCGGTTGGCCGCAGATACCGGGCGGCGGCCGGCGAAATCGCGCCGAGGCCGCCGGCGACGTTGAGCGAGTCAATTGATTCTGCTATGTTTCGGGATGTTCGGACCGCGTTCCGGCCGCTGGCTTGGAACGCGTTAATTTTGCCTTTCCTCGAGCCCCGCGACGTGCATTGACAGACGCCCAGCCACCACCGGCGACGCCGGATTTCGATATCACGCCGGTCAGCCTCGAAGAGGAGATGGAGCGGTCGTATCTCGATTACGCGATGAGCGTGATCGTTGCCCGAGCGCTGCCCGATGTGCGCGACGGGCTGAAGCCGGTGCACCGCCGGATCCTGTTCGCGATGAACGAGGAAGGCTATCAGTGGAACCGGCCCCATCGCAAATCGGCGCGGGTCGTCGGCGACGTGATGGGCAAATACCACCCGCACGGCGACGCGGCGATCTATGACGCGATGGTGCGCATGGCCCAGGACTTCTCGATGAGCCTGCCGCTGATCGACGGGCAGGGCAATTTCGGCTCGATGGACGGCGATCCGCCGGCGGCGATGCGCTACACCGAGGTCCGCCTGACCCGGGCCGCGCACGAGATGCTGGACGATATCGGCCGCGAGACCGTCAATTTCCAGGCCAACTACGACGAGACCGCGCGCGAGCCCGAGGTGCTGCCGGCGAAGATCCCCAATCTCCTGGTCAACGGCGCCGGCGGGATTGCGGTCGGTATGGCGACAAACGTGCCGCCGCACAATCTGGGCGAGATCGTCGATGCCTGCCTTGCCGTCCTCGACACGCCGGAGATCGGCATCGATGCGCTGATGGAGATCGTGCCGGGCCCGGACTTCCCGACCGGCGGGATCATTATCGGCCGCTCGGGCATCCGGTCCGCCTATCACTTCGGGCGCGGCTCGGTGGTGATGCGCGGACGCACCCACGTCGAGACGATCCGCAAGGACCGCGAGGCGATCATCATCACCGAAATTCCCTACCAGGTGAACAAGGCGCGGATGATCGAGAAGATCGCCGAGCTTGTGCGCGCCAAGCGCATCGAGGGCATCTCGGACCTGCGCGATGAGTCCGACCGCCACGGCGTGCGCGTCGTGGTCGAGCTCAAGCGCGACGCGGTGGCCGAGATCGTGCTCAACCAGATCTTCCGGTTCTCGCCGCTGCAATCGACCTTCGGCGTCAACACGCTGGCGCTCGACCACGGTCGGCCGCAGATCATGAACCTCAAGGTGATGCTGCGCGCCTTCACCGACTTCCGCGAAGAGGTGATAAGGCGGCGCACGGTCTTCGATCTCGGTAAGGCGCGCGAGCGGGCCCATCTGCTGGCGGGGCTTGCGATTGCGGTGGCGAACATCGATGCGATGATCGAGCTGATCCGCAAGGCGCCCGACCCGGCGGCCGCACGGGCCGCGCTGATGGCGGCAGCGTGGCCGGCGGACGAGGTCGCATCGGTCATCGCGCTTCTGGACGAGCCCGACCGCGCGGTGGTCGATGGCGCCTACACCCTGTCCGAGGCCCAGGCCCGCGGCATCCTGGATCTCCGGCTGCAGCGCCTGACGGCTCTCGAGCGCGACAAGATCGGCGACGAGCTCGAAGTGCTGGCCGAGAAGATCAACGACTACCTGGCGATCCTGGACTCGCGTGAGCGGATCCTGGGAATCCTTCGCGAAGAGCTCGAGGAGATCAAGCAGGCCTTCAAGACGGACCGCCGCACGACGCTGGAAGAGGCGGAGGTCGAGCACGACATCGAAGACTTGATCCAGCGCGAGGCGATGGTCGTCACCGTTACCCATTCTGGCTACATCAAGCGTGTCGCGCTGTCGACCTACCGGGCGCAGCGCCGCGGCGGCAAGGGAAGGTCGGGTATGGCGACCAAGGAGGGCGACTTCCTCGAAAAGGTCTTCGTCTGCGACACCCACACCTCGGTCCTGTTCTTCTCCTCGCGCGGCCAGGTGTATCGGCTCAAGGTCTACCGCCTGCCCGAGGCCACACCACAGGCCCGCGGCAAGGCGCTGGTCAACCTGCTGCCGCTGGAAACGGGCGAGAACATCACCACCGTCATGCCGATGCCCGAGGAAGAGGCGACCTGGAAGGACCTCGATATCGTTTTCGCCACCGCCAGCGGCAACGTCCGGCGCAACCGGCTGACCGATTTCGCCAACATCATGGCGAACGGCAAGATCGCCATGAAGCTGGAGGACGGCGACCGGCTGGTCGGGGTGGCGACGTGCGGGCAGGGCGAGGACATCCTGCTTGCCGCGCGCAGCGGCAAATGCATCCGCTTTGCGGTCGACCAGCTACGGGTTTTCAGCGGGCGGACCTCGACCGGTGTGCGCGGCATCCGCTTGGCGCCCGATGACGACATCGTCTCGATGACCGTGCTTGGCCACACCGAGTTCGATACCGAGGCGCGCGACGCCTATATCCGCTATGCCAACGGCCGGCGGCGGGCCGAGTCGAACGGCACCGGAGCCAACGGCCGCTTCGGGCTCAGCGATCAGGACATTGCGCGGTTCGAGGACACCGAGCAGTTCATCCTGAGCGTGACCGAGAACGGCTACGGCAAGCGCACCTCGGCCTACGAGTACCGGGTGACCAATCGGGGCGGGCAGGGGATCGCCAACATCGAGACCTCGGCGCGGAACGGGCTGGTGGTGGCTGCGTTCCCGGTCGAGCCGGGCGATCAAATCATGCTGGTCACCGACGGCGGCACCATGATCCGCTCGCCGGTCGACGATGTCCGGATCGCCGGGCGGCGCACGCAAGGGGTCAAGCTTTTCGCGACCGCAGAAAGCGAGCGGGTGGTCTCGGCCGCGCGCTTGGCCGACCCGTCCGAAGACATCGACGAGGACGCCAACGGCGGCAACGGCGCGCTCTGACGCCGGCGGCCGGGACGGTTCGTGTAGACAAGGGGGAGCGATCGGCGATGGCCGAGTTTCGGACCGGGGTCTACCCGGGGACCTTTGATCCCATCACCAACGGGCATCTCGACGTCATCCAGCGCGCCGCCAACGTGGTTGACCGGGTTGTGGTCGGTGTCGCGGTCAACACCGGCAAGGGGCCGCTCTTCGATGTCGGGGAACGGGTCCGGATGGTGGAGGACGAAGTCGCCGCGCTGAATGAGGGCGAGACCCAACGGGTGCTGGTCAAGGCATTCGACAATCTGTTGATGGACTTCGCGGTCGAGAACGGCGCCAAGGTGATCATCCGCGGCCTGCGCGCGGTCTCCGACTTCGACTACGAGTTTCAGATGTCGAGCATGAATGCCAAGCTCAACCCCGAAGTCGAGACCATCAGCCTGATGGCCTCGGACAAGCACCAGTTCATCGCCTCGCGCCTGGTCAAGGAGATCGCGATTCTGGGCGGCGACATCACCGCGTTCGTCTCGCCGCGGGTCGCCGCCAAGCTGGCTGAGCGCTGCAGGGATCCCTGATCGGCGCCTTGCGGCGCGGTGCCTGAACCGGGACAGCGCCTTGACCCCCGATCTGCGACCCCATAAGGTCGCGCAGCCGGCACGCGGCACCTGAGACAGGCGCGCGCATAGCTCAGGTGGTAGAGCAACTGACTTTTAATCAGTGGGTCCCAGGTTCGAGTCCTGGTGCGCGCACCACGCTCTCAATGTCCGACCCGGAGACAAAGGTAACGGAACGTACCTGAGACATGGGTGACGACCTCATGCCGAACGGGTTGTCGATTGTTTGCAAGGTTCTTTGTTCCAGGTCGATGTATCCGAGATCTGAGGTTCAAACAAAATTTTTGAAAGCGCTTCCCTCGTTGATAGTGGGCGCTTTCTTGACAATCAGCTTCATCGAATCCATGCTCCGGCTGCCACGCCCCCACGTGCCAACGTCCAGAACAAGAACGACTTTTCGCTCTGGGAGGTTTTATCGATGCCCGATTCCGACGGATCCGGTTACGGGCGTAACGCGATCGTTCCCGAAGAAGACGTCAGGCTCACGCATGTCAGGGCCGGCACGCCGATGGGCGAACTGATGCGGCGCTACTGGCATCCCATCTGCATTTCGTCAGAGCTCACCGATCTGCCCAAATTCCTCAAAATCCTCGACGAGGAGTTGGTCGCCTATCGTGACAAGTCAGGCCGAGTCGGCGTGTTGGGCGCCCACTGCGTCCATCGCGGGGCCTCGCTGGAATATGGCAGGATCGAAGAGCACGGCCTGCGGTGCTGTTACCATGGCTGGTATTTCAATGAAGAAGGCAAATGCCTCGACCAGCCGGGCGAGCCCGACGAAAGCCCTTATAAGCACGAGGTGCGACAGCCGTGGTATCCGGTGGAGGAATACAGGGGTCTGGTTTTCGCCTATATGGGGCCGCTCGACAAAAAGCCGCTATTGCCGCGCTACGATATTCTGGAGGACGAGGACGCCGAGTATCTCGCCTACCGCAATTACAGCCGCGGTGCGGTGGCGGCCTGTAACTGGCTGCAGCTCCATGAAAACGCCGCCGACCCGGTCCACATCTACACCCTCCATGGTACCAACCAAAGCCTGTTCGACTTTGCCGACGTGATGGGGATCAGACCCACCTTCGACTTCGTTCGTTCGGATCGGCATGTCTCTTATATCCGGACAACCGATCTGGAAGACGGTAACAGGCTGATCCGCACTTCCACCATATTCGTGCCGACGGCAAAGTGCATACCGCCGCCCGATGTAACCGGCACCGATCCCGATGGCGAGACGGAGCGCGCCCGCATGGTCGGCTGGTGGGTACCCGTCGATAACGAGCACACGATCGGGTTCCATGTGGAACGCATCGATCCCGGCAAGAGGATCTTTCAACCGCCCGACGGGGAGGTCGTCCGCGACTACGAGGAAACCCAGCGCACACCCGATGATTGGGAGGCGCAGGTTAGCCAGCGGTCGATCGCCCGGCATGCGCTGGAACATCTGGCGACATCGGACCGCGGCGTGGTCATGTTCCGGCGTCTATTGAGCGAGGCGATCGAGGCCGTGGAGCGCGGCGAGGACCCGCCGGGCACCATACGAGACCCGGCCGATCAGATCGTCGTCGTGCCATCGGGCAACGAGGTCATCGCCGCCGGTGAACCGGCGCCCGTTTCATAAGCGATGTGATTACGGCAGGCCGGCTCGATCATGTCCGCAACCAGGCGGCCCTCGTCGTCTCGTCTGCGAGGGATATGGCGTTGGGTCGAGCGGTGCTGCCCGAGCACCCGGCAGGACCGACGCTCCGAGATCCTCAGCCGGCCGCGGACATGGTCGATGCAGTGGCGACGGCGCGACGGGCTCAGAAATTTCCCCGTGCGTTCGCGCACGCACGCTCTCGAACCGATGGCGTGCACGCGCTCACCCTTGAGGATCTGCTTGTCCAGTGTCAGTTCGGAGACCGCGCGGCGCAGCCGCTCGTTCTCCTTCTCAAGCTCCTCGAGGCGGCGAAGCCGATTGAGCGGGTGCGATCTATTTCTCGGGTATGCGATTGCCGGGCGCATTGATTCCGCTTGCGCCCCATTTATCCGGGTGGCCGCGCTCATATTGGCGCGGATAGGCTATCGGCTCACCCAGCTCCTGCGCCGCATGCCAAACCCATCGCGGGTTAAACAGCATCGGCCGCGCCAAGGCGACCATATCCGCCTGCTCACTAAGCAAAATGGTTTCGGCTTGGCGAGGCTCGCTGATCTGCCCCACCGCGATGACCGGCATGTCGACGGCGGCCTTGACGGCCTCGGCGAACCCGGTTTGGTATCCCGGCCCCACGGTAATCTGCTGCGCCGGGCTCAAGCCCCCGCTGGAAACATGGATGTAATCGCAACCGTGCGCATCGAGCGCCCGGGCGAGCTCGATGGTCTCTTCGACAGACCAGCCACCCGCCACCCAATCGGTCGCGGACACGCGCATGCCGATGGGAAGGTCAGACGGCCAAACCGCTCGAACGGCTTTGAACACGTCGAGCGCAAAACGCATTCGGTTGGCCAAGCTGCCGCCATATTCGTCGTTCCGCCGGTTGGTCAGCGGCGATAGAAACTGATGGATCAAATAGCCATGCGCGCCGTGGAGTTCGATGACCTTGGCGCCGGCGCGTTTCGCGCGCTGGGCCGCGTCGACGAAACATTGGATCACATCGGAGACGGCGTCGGCAGACAGAGGTGTCGGCGCCGGCCATTTTTCCGAGAGCGGCACCGCCGAGGGCGCGACCGCTTCATAGCCGCCTTCGTCAGCCGACAAGGGTCCCCCGCCCTTCCAGGGTTCCCGGGCGGAGGCCTTGCGCCCGGCATGGCAAAGCTGAACGCCGAAATACCCGTCGCTATGAGTCGCGAAAAACTGCGCAATGCGCGCAACGGCGGTCTCCTGCTCGTCGGAGTAGAGGGACAGGCAACTCGGCGCATTACGCGCGCCCGCCGCGACATATGTGGACTCGGTCAATACCAGCGCGGCGCCGGACACCGCATACTGGCCGAGATGCATCAGATGCCAGTCGCCCGCGACACCGTCATCGGCGGAGAACTGCGTCATCGGCGCCACGACAATGCGGTTGGGCAGCCGCACGCCACGCAACTCTATTGGTTCGAATAGTTTCGCCGCCATTCCTCTTTCCGCCGCAGGGTCTCTGTAAGGCCCCGCCGGCTCTTAGAGAACACCCGATGAAGGCGGTCAGCTTGTCGCGCTTCCGAAACGATTACAAGAGCAGCATATCCCTTAAGGATCTGATCAGGATCGATTGTTGATAGGGCAGGGCTATCGCTCTTGAGCATTCATGCCGCACCGATGAGATCGAGCATGAATTCATCCTGCCCGCCGGCCATCGGCCGTCCGTCGATCATGCAGCCGCCCGTTTCGGTCAGGCGCGGCACATGCCTTCGCATTCCGCGTGCCACAGATCGCTCTGGTCGAGGTCGTCGATCGGGGCGTCTTCGAGCGCAATCCGACTCGCGTGCAGGTAAAGCTTGCCGCCCTTGCGCAGCCCGGCCCGTCCTTGGTCCCGCGGCCGATCAGCGGATACCGATTGGAGCAACGTGCCCACCGCTGAGCCGGCCGGTTGCAAGGACAAGTGGAACGCGGCCGCCCGCACCTGACACCCCCGCGCGAGCGAACAGGACCGGCCGGATGTCGTCCGCCGACGCGCGCAATGGCGCAAGTACCAGAGCCGGATCGACTCGCGCCGGCTCGTCTTCATCGATGAGACTTGGCCCAAGACCAACATGATCCGCGCCTACGGCCGCGGCCCGCGCGGTCACAGGGTCCTCGACAAGGCGCCACAGGGCCACCGGAACACCATGACTTTGCTTGCGGCGCTGCGCCACGACCGCATCGAAGCGCCCTGCGTGTTCGACGGCGCGATCAATGCCGAGCGCTTTCAGGCCTATGTCGAGCAGGCGCTGGTGCCCGCGCTCGGCAAGGGCGATGTCGTGATCATGGACAATCTCAGCAGCCACAAGGGCGTGGCGGTACGCCGGGCCATCCGCAAGGCCGGTACACACCTGTTGTTCCTGCCCAAATACCCCCCGACCTCAACCCGATCGAGCAGGTCTTCACCAAGCTCAAGGGCCAGCTTCGCAAGGCCGCCGAGCGCAGCGTCGAGATCGTGATCGAGCGTATCGGTGAACGCCTGGACGACTTCTCCCCACAGGAAAACGCCAACTACCTCAGGAACGCTGGATATGCTTCAACCTAAAAGTCGAACGCTCTAAACGCATCATGAACGCTCGGTCAGCCGGCACGCCCGGTCGTGGACGTGTTGCATCGCGAAACCTCGGCGGGTAGGGTTTTGTCCACACGTCCTTGCAATCGGCGGGGAGGAACGGTCATGACGGGAAAATGCGCCGGCTTCGCCCGTTGGCGCGCTCTGCCGTGACCGTCGAAGTCGTTCCGACCGGCGCCGCGCTGGGTGCCGAGATCCGCGGCATCGACCTCAGTCGACCTCTTGACGATGCGGCCTATGCGCAGATCCGCGCCGCCTGGCACGACAATGGTGTCGTGTTCTTTCGGGATCAACGGATCACCGACGACGACCTCGTCCGGGTCAGCCGTCGATTCGGCGATCTCGAGATCAGCCCAGCCGGCGAATGGGACGGCAAGGGCGGCAGCTCGGCGCCGGCCCACCGGGAGATTTGGGTGATCTCCAACGTCGTCGAGAACGGCCGGCCGATCGGCAGCCTCGGCGCTGGCGAGGCGGAGTGGCACACCGACATGTCCTATGTCGACCGCCCGCCGATCGCGAGCGCGCTCTACGCGCTCGCGATACCGGAGGGTCAGGGCGATACCTGGTTCGCGGACATGTACCGCGCTTTGGCCGAGCTGCCGGCGTCGCTCCGCGAGCGTATCGAGGGGCGTCTTGCAAACCACGATTCGAGCTATACCAGCGCGGGCGACCTCCGGGTCGGCGCTGCGCTGGTGAGCGATGTTTCGCGGGCACCAGGCGCGCGGCATCCGATGGTCTTGCGCCATCCCGAGACCGGGCGCGACGCGCTCTATCTGGGACGCCGCACCAACGGCTATGTCTGCGGTTTGCCGGTGGCCGAAAGCGAGACGCTGCTCGACGCCTTATGGGCAGCGTGCACGCAGAGCGAGCTGGTCTATCGCCATCGCTGGCGGGTCGGCGATCTGGTCCTGTGGGACAATCGCTGCGTCATCCATCGGCGCGACGCCTTTGATCCGGACTCGCGCCGCATCATGCACCGCACCCAGATCAACGCCCGCGCCGCAGACCATCGTGCCTGACCGCGGCCAGGCGCCCCGGTTGGGATTCGCGGCCGCCTCATGTATCATGCGCCACGGCTGTCAAGCGGCACTGGCATGGAAATTCCCGAGGCTCTTTCGTTCGATGATGTGCTGCTTGTTCCTGCGGAATCGGCCATCCTGCCCCGCGACACCGACATCCGGGCGAAACTGACGCCGCGCATCCAGCTCGGCATCCCGCTGGTGTCCGCAGCGATGGACACCGTCACCGAAAGCGCGCTGGCGATCGCCATGGCCCAGGCCGGCGGCATCGGCGTCGTGCACAAGAACCTGCCGCCGGAGCGCCAGGCCGGCGAAGTTCGCCAAGTCAAGAAATTCGAATCCGGCATGGTCGTCGATCCGGTCACCATCGAGCCCGGCCGGCCGCTGGCCGATGCGCTGCAGCTCATGGCCGACCACCGGATCTCCGGCATCCCGGTTGTCGAGGCCGACGGGCACCTGGCCGGGATCATCACCAACCGGGATGTGCGGTTCGCCAGCGACCTTCGCCAACCGGTGCGCGAGTTGATGACATCCGAGGGCCTCGTCACCGTGAATGAAGGCGTCGGGACGGAGGATGCCAAGCGGTTGCTTCACGCCCACCGGATCGAGAAGCTGCTGGTCGTCGATGACGCCTATCGCTGCATCGGGCTGATCACGGTCAAGGACATCGAGAAGGCGCAGCGCTATCCCGACGCCAGCAAGGACGACAAGGGCAGGCTGCGGGTCGCGGCGGCGACCGGCGTGGGCCCGGACGGCATCGCCCGGGCCGAGGTGCTGATCGATGCCGGGGCCGATGTGATCGTCGTCGATACCGCGCACGGCCATAGCGCCGGCGTGATCGATACCGTCGGCAGGATCAAGCGGCTGACCAACCGGGCCGATGTGATCGCCGGCAACGTCGCGACCCCGGACGGGGTGCGGGCGCTGGCCGATGCCGGCGCCGATGCCGTCAAGATCGGGATCGGGCCGGGCTCGATCTGCACCACCAGGGTGGTCGCCGGGGTCGGCGTGCCGCAGTTCTCGGCCATCGTCGAATGTGCCGAGGCCTGCCGCGAGCGCGCGATCAGCGCCATCGCCGACGGCGGTATCCGCTATTCGGGCGACCTCGCCAAGGCGATCGCGGCCGGCGCGGACTGCGCGATGGTCGGCTCGCTGCTTGCCGGCACCGACGAGAGCCCCGGCGAGGTCTTTCTCTACGAAGGGCGGTCCTACAAGGCCTATCGCGGCATGGGTTCGCTCGGGGCGATGGCTCGCGGCTCGGCCGACCGGTATTTCCAGCAGGAGGTCGCCGGCGAGCTCAAGCTCGTCCCGGAGGGCATCGAGGGGCGGGTGCCCTACAAGGGTCCCGTCGCCGGCGTGCTGCACCAACTCGTCGGTGGGCTGCGAGCCTCGATGGGCTATACCGGCAATGCATCGCTCGCGGCCATGCAGCGCGCGTGCCGGTTCCGCCGAACCACCGCCTCGGGCGTTCAGGAAGGCCACGTCCACGATGTCGCGATCACCCGGGAGGCACCGAACTATGGCCGCGGCGGCTAGGTGGCGACGGCGATGGTGAGACTCCGCGCCGCGCGCGTCGGCGATGCCGAAGCCGTCGCCGGGATCTACGTCGAAGGATGGCGCAGCGCCTATCCCGGCCTGCTGCCCGAGGGCCTGCTGGTCGGCATGCGTGCCAGCGAGCGGCGCAGCCAGGACTGGGCGCGGCTCATCGCCCGGCCCGGATCTGCGGAGCGCGTGATCGTTGCCGAGACCGTCGACGGTGGCCGGCCGGCCAAGATCGTCGGCTTCACCAGCGGCGGTGTGGCACGGCAGGGCAGCCTGGGCCACGACGGCGAGGTCTATACGCTCTATGTCGACGACGACTTCCGCGGCAACGGAATCGGGCGGCGGCTGTTCGCGACCATGGCGGTCGGGCTCGCCGAGCGCTACGGCCCGTCGGTGATCGTCTGGGTTCTCGAGGGCAACCCGGCGAGATACTTTTATGAATCGTTGGACGGGCGGCTCGTCGGGCGCCGGCCCGGTTCGCTCGGCGGCGCCGATATCGTCGAGCTGGCCTATGGCTGGCCCCAGGCGACGGTTCTCGCGGCGCGGCAGGACTGAGGGCCGGCGCGCCCATGGATCGCGGCGACGAACCGGTCCTGATCCTGGATTTCGGCTCCCAGGTGACCCAGCTCATCGCGCGACGGATCCGCGAGAGCGGGGTCTATTGCGAGATCCATCCTTTCCACATGCCCGAGGCTGCGATCCGGGACTTCGCTCCTTTTGCGGTGGTGCTCTCGGGCGGACCCGATTCGATCACCCGCCGGAGCGGGCCGCGTGCGCCCGATGCCGTCTTCGCGCTCGGCGTGCCCGTGCTCGGTATCTGCTACGGGCAGCAGGCGATGTGCGAGGCGCTCGGCGGCACGGTCGAGGCGAGCGAGCAGCGCGAGTTCGGCCGCTCGACGCTCGACGTCACTGCCCCGTGCGGCCTGTTCGAAGGCGTCTGGTGCGTCGACGATCATCCCCAGGTGTGGATGAGCCACGGCGATCGCGTGGTCGCGCTGCCCGAGGGGTTCACTCCCGTCGCTGTCAGCGCCGGTGCGCCGTTTGCGGTGATCGCCGATGAGGACAGACGCTATTACGGGGTGCAGTTCCACCCCGAAGTCGTCCATACGCCGGACGGCGCGGCGTTGCTCCAGGCCTTTACCCACGGGATCGCCGGCTGTGCGGGGCGTTGGACCATGGCGGCCTTTCGCGATGCCGCGATCGAGCGCGTGCGCGCGCAAGTGGGGTCCGGGCGGGTCGTCTGCGGCCTGTCCGGCGGGGTCGACAGCGCGGTGACCGCGGTGCTGCTGCACGAGGCGATCGGCGATCAACTGTTCTGCGTTTTCGTCGACACCGGCCTGATGCGCCAAGGTGAGGCGGCTGAGGTCGTGGGCATGTTCCGCGACCACTACAACATCCCGCTGCGCGCACGCGAGGAAAGCCAACTGTTCCTCGAAAAGCTGGTCGGCGTGTCCGATCCCGAGGAAAAACGGAAGATCATCGGCGCCACCTTCATCGACATCTTCGAGGACGAGGCGGCGAAGGAAGGTGGGGCGGAATTCCTGGCCCAGGGCACGCTCTACCCCGACGTCATCGAATCGGTCTCGGTGAGCGGCGGGCCGAGCGCGGTAATCAAGTCCCATCACAATGTCGGCGGTCTGCCCGAGTGGATGGACATGTCGCTGGTCGAGCCGCTGCGCGATCTGTTCAAGGATGAAGTCCGGGCGCTCGGCCGCGAGCTCGGGCTGCCCGACCGGCTCATCGGGCGACATCCGTTCCCCGGGCCGGGACTCGCGATCCGCATCCCCGGCGAAGTCACTGCCGACGGGCTGGAGATTCTCAGGCGGGCCGATGCGATCTATATCGAGGAGATCCGCAGCGCCGGGCTGTACGATCGGATCTGGCAGGCGTTCGCGGTTCTGCTGCCGGTCCGCACGGTGGGTGTGATGGGCGATGAGCGGACCTACGACCGGGTGTGCGGCCTTCGCGCCGTCACCTCGACCGATGGGATGACCGCGGACAGCTTTGCCTTCGAGCACGAATTCCTCGCCCGGGTCGCAACCCGCATCGTCAACGAGGTGCCCGGGATCAACCGGATCGTCTACGACGTCACATCAAAGCCGCCCGGCACGATCGAGTGGGAATAGGCGCCCCGGGCGCATGACGAGAGCCGCGTGATCGATAGCGCAGCGGCGGTTCGGGGGATAACGACCCGGCCGGGCGTCGTGCTATAGTCCGGGTCCAGACTACAGCGGAGGCCCGAAAATGATCGTTCAAAGCGCACCCGACAGCGAGCCGCGTTTCGTCATCAGGATGGCCGACCATATGGCGTTTGCCGGCCGCATCGCCCGCAAGTTCGGCAACGAGTCCTTCGAGCCCGTCGAGCCGCGCGATGTCGTTCTCTACATCATCGACCACCACGACGCCGGCTGGGCCGACCTTGACGCCGAGGCGCGGATCGATCCGGCCACCGGCTTGCCCTACAACCTTGTCAAGACCCCGTTCGAGGAGATCATAAAGACCTCCGCCGCTTCGCCCGCCTTCAACAGCAAGCACCACTCCTATTGCGGCCTGCTGTCGAGCATGCATAGCTGGGGCCTCTATAACGGCCGCTACGGCATGTCCGACCATGTCCTCCTGGACACGATCGCTGCGGACAATCGCGGCGTCGCCGAGGCGATGCTCGACGGCGAGCTCGAGCGCCAGGACCGCCTGAAAAAGGCTCTCGCCGAGGCGGAGGAGACCGCGCCGCTGGTCGATGACGCCCAGGTGATGCAGAATTACAAGCAGCTCCAGCTTTTCGACACGATGGCGCTGTATTTCAACTGCAACCACGCGCAGCACCGCAAGACGACGACCTTCACCCATGTTCCCAAGAACGCCGGCGAGGATGTCGATATCGAGATCACGCCGCGCGCCGACGGCTCTTACGCGATGGCGCCCTATCCGTTTGCCGAAGACGACCTGGAACTTTCATTTGCCGGGCGTTACATGAGCCCGCAGAGCGGGATCGACCGGATCGACCTGAGCGGTCTGGCCGAGGAACGGCAGACGGTGCGGCTGGTCGCCGGCTGAGCGCCCCGGAACGATTCGACGCGCGGCTGCCGGGCCGCATCGAGAGTGACGCAGCAATGTTGGCCAGGGCCGCCGGGGTTATCGCAGGGCTGGCGATCTTCATCGTCTATTTCGCCATCGTCGGCGTCAACCCGGTGCTGGAGACGCTCTTCGGCGTCGTCCTGGCGTTGCTCGGCGGCGTGTCGGCCTGGTGGTTTCTCGACCGGCGGGCGCAGACCAAAGACAACGGGCGGCGATGAGCGGGGATAGCGAGAGCCGCAAGCGGGAGCATATCCAGACCGTCCTGAACGAGGATGTCGCCGCGAAGGGCGTCACCACCGGCTTCGAACGGTTTTTCTTTGAGCATTGCGCCCTGCCGGACCTCGACCTCGACGCGATCGACCTGTCGGTGACGGTGTTCGGCAGGACCCTGCGGGCGCCGCTCTTGATCAGCAGCATGACCGGCGGGACGCCCCGGGCGCGCGACATCAACCGCCGCCTCGCCGAGGCCGCTCAGGCGCTCGGCATCGCCATGGGCGTCGGCTCCCAGCGGGCGATGATCGAGCGGCCCGAGCTGGCCCGGACATTCAAGGTCCGCGACCTGGCCCCCGACATTCTCCTGTTCGCCAATTTCGGTGCGGTCCAGCTCAACGATGGCTACGGCATCGATCAGGCGCGGCGGGCGGTCGAGACGATCGAAGCCGACGCGCTTATCCTTCATCTCAACCCGCTGCAAGAGGCTGTCCAGGCCGGCGGTGACCGGAACTGGGCCGGACTGCTGGGGCGCATCGAGCGGCTGGCCGCCGCGCTCGAGGTGCCGCTGGTCGGCAAGGAGGTCGGCAACGGCATCAGCGGCGCGCTCGCCGCCAGGCTGGTCGCGTGCGGCATGGCCGGAATCGATGTCGCCGGTGCCGGCGGCACGAGCTGGAGCGAGGTCGAAGCCTACCGCCAGCCCGACCCGGAGGTCCGCCAGATCGCACATTCCTTTGCCGGTTGGGGAATCCCTACAGCCGCGGCGCTGATCGACGTCGTGGCGGCCATTCCGACCAAGCCGGTGTTTGCCAGCGGCGGCATCCGCAACGGCGTGGATGTGGCCAAGGCGATCCGGCTCGGCGCCGTGCTGGCCGGGACCGCGGCACCGGTGCTCGGCGATGCGACTCAAGCGGTCGAGGCCGTCGCTCAGCGCATGCGCCGGATGATCGAGGAGCTGCGGATTGCCGCTTTCTGTGCCGGGGCGGGAAATATCGCGGCGCTGTCCAAGGCGGTGCTGCGCCGCACCGAGGATTGGCAGCAGGTCCCCCTGCCACCGATCGCACCGCTGCGGCCGGCGCTGATGCCGGATACGCCCAAGCGGCAGTCCGGCGCATGAGCCCGACATCTCCGCCGCCGCCGGTACGCAAGCCCGGCGCGCCTACGGCCCGGCCGCGCGATGCCGCGACCCTGATCATCTACCGCCGGTCGCGGGGCGGCGGGATCGAGGTCCTGATGGGCGAGCGCCATGCCGCCCACCGGTTCATGCCCAGCCGTTACGTCTTCCCGGGCGGGCGGATCGATGCCCGGGACAGCCGGGTCCGGACCGCGAGCCCGCTCGGCGGCGCCACCGCCGCCCGGCTCCAACGCAAGCTGAGCCCGGCGCGCGCCCGCGCGATGGCGGTCGCGGCGGTGCGCGAAACCTTCGAGGAGACCGGGCTGATCATCGGTGCTCCTGACCCCGAGCCGGACCGCAAGCCACCGGCCGGTTGGGAGGCGTTCTTCGGCACCGGCTCGGCGCCCGCCCTGGGCAGCCTCGAATATGTCGCCCGCGCGATGACGCCGCCGATTCGCCCTGTCCGGTTCAACGCCCGGTTTTTCATCGTCGAATCGCGCCACGTCAGCGGCGAGGTCCGTGGCAATGGCGAGCTCCTGGATCTGAACTGGTTCTCCCTGCAGGAGGCGGCCCGCCTCGAGCTCGCCGGGATCACCAAACGGATTCTGCGGCACATCCAGGAGAGATTCGAGGCCGGTTGGATCGAAGCCACGCCCGATGAGCCGGCGATCTACTTCAAATGGCTCGCGGGCGGCCACGTCCTGATTGATGAATAGCCTTCAGGCGCCCGACCGGTGCTTACACGAGCTTGAGCTTGGGCTCGAACATCTCCAGGATGGAGCCCAGCGTCGCCCCCCGCCTCAGCCGCCGGCCGCCGCGGCAGACGACGTATTCACTCTGCCCTTCGTCGCCCGCTGCATATTTGATCACGGTGTAGACCGGACCGTCGCTCGCGCGGCGGAACACCGAGAATGTCGCCATTCCCTCGCTCGCGCTCATCGCATAGTCCTTCCAGATGCCCTTGGCGACATACTGGCTGTACAGCGACAGAAGCCGATTGAGGTCGCTGCGATCGAAAAAGACGGATCGGGGTTCGCTCCGGTGCGCGCTGAGGTTGACGACGGTCCCCATTTTTCTCTTTTAACGGGCCCCATGGGTTTTACGCTGGCACCACCCATTTTATTACCGATTTGTTGCACCGCGTCCAGAGCCCGCACCGGAAATCGAAGCCCCGATGCAGGGGAACTTGCGGTGATCGCGGCAAGCATGTAATCCCTCGGCGTCCGGTGCGCGTGACGTTGGATTGGCGGCCGCGCGGTTGGCTGCGCGATACGGAGACCCCGGCGTGGGCGACATATTCCGCGAGATCGATGAAGAGCTTCGCCAGGAAAAGGCGGAGAAGGTCTGGCGCGCCTACGGGAAATACGCCATCGGCGCCGTCGTGGCGATCGTGCTCGCGGTCGCGGGGTACAACGGTTGGCAGCAATACCAGGAGGGCCAGAACCTGGAGGCGGGCGCGAAGTTCGCCACCGCCAAAGCGCTTTTGGCAGAGGGCAAGCAGCAGGACGCGGCCGCCCTGTTCGCCGCCTTGGCGCGCCAGAACGATACGGTCTACGGCACGCTTTCCCGCTTCCACGAGGCGGCCTTGAAGATCTCCGCGGGCGACCGGGACGGTGCGGCGGCGGCGTTCCGGACGCTGTCGAAGGATAAGGGACTCGACCGGACGATGCGCGAGCTGGCGACGGTCCTGGCCGCGCTCAACGCGGCCGATGACGCCGATGCGCAGATCCTTGACGATCTCGCGCCGCTCGCCGAGGACGGCGGCCCCTGGCGCCATACCGCGCTCGAGATCCTCGGGCTGATCGCGAGGCGCCAGGGCAAGCTCGACGAAGCGAGGGGCCACTTCCGGCGGATCGTCGATGACCTCGACGCGCCGACCAACATCCGCGCGCGCGCCACGCAGCTGCTCGCCACGCTGGCCGAGCCATGAGGCCGGCCGCGATCCGTGCGGTCCTTTTCGCCGCCCCGGCGCTGACGCTGCTGGGCTGCGGGCAATGGTTCGGCGAGGCCGAGGAGCCGCCGCTGCCCGGCGAAAGGCTGGCGGTGCTGACGCTGCGCGAAACGATCGCGCCGGATCCGCGGATCGCCGACATCGAGGTCCGGCTGCCGCGCCCGGTGGCCAACGCCAACTGGCCGCAGGCCGGCGGGCTCGCCAACCACGCGATGCACCATCTGGCCGCCGATGGCCCGCTCGAACGCCTTTGGCACGCCGATGTCGGCAACGGCTCCTCCGACGAAGGCCAGCTCCTGGCTCAGCCTGTGGTCGGCGGCGGACGGGTCTACACGATCGACGTTTCGGCCGATGTTCGCGCCCATGACCTGGACACCGGGTCGATGATCTGGCGCTCCGAGCTCAAGCCCGACGACGACGACAGCGGGATCCTCGGCGGCGGCATCGCGCTGAACGCCGGAATGCTGTTCGTCACCACCGGGTTTGCCCAAGTCATCGCGCTCGATGCGGCCAACGGTGAGGAGCTGTGGCGCCGCCGCTTGCCCGGACCCTTGCGCGCGGCACCGACTGCCCGCGGCGGGAAGGTGTTCGCGTCAACCGTCGCGAACGCGCTTTACGCGCTCGATGCGCGGCGCGGCGATGTGCTGTGGTCCCATTCGGGGCTGACCGAGACCGCCAGCCTCGTCGGCGGTGCGGCGCCGGCGGTCGACGACGGGATCGTCGTGGTGCCCTACAGCTCCGGCGAGATCGTCGCGCTGCGCGCGGCGAACGGCCGCGTTGTCTGGTCCGAGGCGCTGATCGCGCTGCGCCGATCCGACCCGGTCTCCTCGCTCGCCCATATCCGCGGGCTGCCGGTGATCGACCGTGGCCTGGTATTCGCCGTCGGCAATGGCGGGCGGACGGTCGCAATCGATCTCAGGACGGGCAGCCGGGTCTGGGAACGGGGGATCGGCGGCACGTTCGGGCCGTGGGTCGCTGGCGCGTTTCTCTACCTGATCTCAAACGACGGCGACCTCGCCTGCCTGTCGCGGGCCGACGGCCGCGTCCGCTGGGTCCGGGCACTGCCCCAGTTCGAGGACGAGGAGGACAGGTCCGGCCCAATCCAGTGGGCCGGTCCAGTGCTTGCCGGCGACCGGTTGCTGGTCGGCAACAGCCTGGGCGAGGTCTGGTCTGTGTCGCCGTACTCGGGCAAACCCATGGGTCTGATCGAGGTGCCGGGGCCGGTTCGGATCGCCCCGGCGGTGGCGGGCCGAACGGTGCTGCTGCTCACCGACGATGCGGATCTGATCGCGCTGCGCTGATGCCGCTCAAGGTCGCCATACTCGGGCGTCCGAATGTCGGCAAATCGACCCTGTTCAACCGGCTGGTCGGACGGCGGACGGCTCTGGTGCATCCGAGCCCGGGGGTGACCCGCGACCGCCGCGAGGGGGCTGCGCGGCTGCTCGGCCTCGCGTTCGACATCGTCGATACCGCCGGACTGGAGGAGGCCGAGGCGGAAAGCCTGAGCGGGCGGATGCAGCGCCAGACCGACCGGGCGGTCGAGCAGGCCGATCTCGTGCTGCTGCTGATCGACGCCCGCGCCGGGATCACCCCGCTTGACCGCCAGTTCGCGAACCGGCTGCGCCGGACGTCCAAGCCGGTCGTCCTGGTGGCCAACAAGTGCGAGGGCTCTGCCGGCGCCGGCGGGCTGATCGAGGCCTTCGAGCTCGGCTTCGACGAGCCCGTGGCGGTCTCGGCGGAACACGGCGAGGGGCTGGTCGATCTGCGCGATGCGATCGAGCGCCGCGCGCTTGCGCTCGGAGTCTCCCAGGCGTCTGCGTCCGAGACCGAGGACGACACGCTCAGGCTCGCCATCGTCGGCCGCCCTAATGTCGGCAAGTCGACCCTGTTCAACCGCCTGCTGGACGAGGAGCGCGTGATCACCGGACCCGAGCCCGGCCTTACCCGCGACGCGATCTGGGTTTCCTGGCGCTGGCGCGACCGCGACATCAGCCTGATCGACACCGCGGGGCTCCGCCGACCGGCGCGGGTGAGGCAGAAGCTGGAAAGGATCACGGTCGCCGATACCGAGCACGCGGTGCGCTTCGCCCATGTGGTCGTGCTGCTGATCGACGCTCTGGAGGGAATGGATAAGCAGGACCTGACGATCGCCCGCCATATTATCGAGGAGGGCAGGGCGATGGTGCTCGCGCTCAACAAGTGGGACGCTGTGCCCGACCGGGCGGCGGTGATGCGCGACATCGGCGATCGGCTCGACCGTTCGCTGCCCCAGGTGCGCGGGATCCCGGTGGTCGCGCTCTCGGCGCTGACCCGCGCCGGCGTCAACCGGCTGTTGCCTGCGGTGGTCGAGGTCCACGACGTCTGGAACCGGCGTGTCGATACCGCACCGCTCAACCGCTGGCTCCAGGACGTCATCGAGCGTCATCCGCCGCCCATGGTCCAGGGCCGCAGGCCGAAACTGCGCTATATCACCCAGGTCAAGGCCCGCCCGCCGACCTTCTCGCTTTTCACCAGCCGGCCCGGCGCCGTGCCGGACTCCTACCTGCGCTATCTGACCAACGGCTTGCGCGAGGATTTCGGCCTGTCGGGGATCCCGATCCGCATTGTCCTGCGCAAGCGCCGCAACCCCTATGTCGAGGACAGCCGCGCCTGAACGGCCGCCGCGTCTCAGTACGCGTGGACCACCTCGCCGTGGCGCCGGCATGACGGGCTGGCGAGCTCGACGAACACCTCGCCCAGAGCGTCGGGCGGCTTCAGCCTCGCCGGGTCCTCGCCCGGGAACGCGGTCGCGCGCATGCCGGTGCGGACGGCGCCGGGATCGATGACATTGACCCGCAGCCGGGTCTTCTCGGTCTCGCCCGCCCAGATCAGCGCCATCATCTCCAGCCCGGCCTTGGAGATCGCATAGGTTCCCCAGTAAGCTCGTTTGCCGTGCGCGGCACCGGAGCCGACGAAGATCGCCCGCCCCGCATCGACCGCCCGCAGGATCGGATCGAACACCCGCACGAGCCGCCAGTTGGCGCTGAGATTGACTGCCAGCACCCGGTCCCATTCCGCCGGCTCGATCTGGTGGATGGGGCCTATCGTGCCGAGCAGACCGGCATTGCCGACCAGGATGTCGAGCCGGCCGTAGCGCTCGGAGATCGCCATCGCCAGACGATCGATGTCCTCGGCGACCGACAGGTCGACCTTGACCAGGGTGGGGGCGGCGTCTGCGCCGAGGGCCGCGCGGATCTCGTCGTCCACCTCCTCGAGCCCGCCGGTGGTACGCGCGGCCAGGACCAGCCTGGCGCCTTCGGCGGCGAACCGTTTGGCGACGGCGGCGCCGATCCCGCGCGAGGCGCCGGTGATCAGGGCGATGCGGCCGTCGAGCCGGGGCGCCGCCATCACGGGACCTGGGTCAGCAGCGAAAGTTGGCCGTCTCCTTCGCCGATATCGCGGTCGACGAGCGATATCGGGTAGTCGCCGGAGAAGCAGGCATCGCAAAACTGCGGCGTGTCCGGGTTGCGCCGCGTCTCGCCGAGCGCCCGATAGAGCCCGTCGAGCGAAAGATAGGCGAGCGAGTCCACGCCGATCAGCCGCATCATCTCCTCGACATTGTGGCGCGCCGCGAGCAGCTCGTCGCGCTCGGGTGTATCGACGCCGTAATAGCAGGAATGCGTTGTCGGCGGCGAAGCGATGCGCATATGCACCTCCGAGGCGCCGGCGTTGCGCACCATCTCGACGATCTTGGTCGACGTGGTGCCGCGCACGATGCTGTCGTCGACCAGTATCACCCGGCGCCCGGTAATGACCGACCGGTTGGCGTTGTGCTTGAGCCGCACGCCGAGGTGGCGGATCCGATCGCTCGGCTCGATGAAGGTACGGCCGACATAGTGGTTGCGGATGATGCCGACCTCGTAGGCAAGGCCAGCCTCGCGGGCATAGCCGAGTGCCGCCGGCACACCCGAGTCGGGGATCGGGATGACCACATCCGCATCGACCGGCTGCTCGCGCGCCAGCTCCGCGCCGATCCGCCGCCGCGCCTCGTAGACGTTGATCGAATCGACCGTCGAATCCGGCCTTGCGAAATAGATGTATTCGAACACGCAAAAGCGCCGAGGCGTCGGCGCGAAGGGGGTGAAGCTGCGCAGCCCGTCGCTTCCGATCACCACGATCTCTCCGGGGGCGACGTCGCGGACGAACTGGGCGCCGACGATGTCGAGGGCGCAGGTCTCCGAGGCCAGGATATAGGCCTCGTCGAGCCGGCCGATCACCAGCGGGCGCACGCCGCACGGATCGCGCAGGCCGATCATCATCTCGTCGGTGAGCGCGATCAGCGAATAGGCGCCCGTGACCTGGTGCAACGCCTCGACCAGGCGGTCCAGCACCGAGCCGCCCTGGGCCGTGGCGATCAGGTGGATGATCACCTCGGTATCGGTGGTCGACTGGAACAGCGATCCGCGATGGACCAGCGCGCGCCGGATCTGCCGCGCGTTGGTCAGGTTGCCGTTGTGGCCGATGGCGAACCCGCCGGACTCGAAATCGGCGAACAGCGGCTGAACGTTGCGCAGCACCGTATCGCCGGAGGTCGAGTAGCGGTTGTGCCCGATCGCTGCAGCGCCCGGCAGGCGCTCCATGACCGAGGCGTCGCTGAAATTCTCGCCGACCTCGCCGAGCGCCCGGTGGATGTGGAACTGGCTGTCATGCAGGCTCACGATCCCGGCTGCTTCCTGGCCGCGATGCTGCAGCGCGTGCAGGCCGAGCGCGATCAGGGCCGCGGCTTCGCGATGACCCCAGACGCCGACGATGCCGCACTCCTCGCGCGGCTTGTCGTCGTCGGTGCAGTCCTTGGCCGACATTCGGGGAGACCTATTGGTTGGCATTGAACAGCCGGTCCATCTCGCGGCGCTCGGACTTGCCGTAACCGGTTTTTGCCTTGGGCGGGCTGACCGGTGGGGTCGGCGTCATAAGCTTCTCCACCGCCTTGCTGGTCTCGGCCGAGGACGGCTGGTTCGGGTGCGACGCGCCGGCCGCCTCGCGCCATTCTCTGGGCACGGCGGACAGGATCTTCCGTGCCGACCAGGCCAGCACCGGCGCGGTCTTGGCGTTCTTCACCCAGGCCGGCTGCTTGCCTTCGTTGAGGACCCGCTCCACGACGAGGAACCCGGCGGAGGAGACCAGGATCCCCAGCGACAGGCCGACGACCAGCCCGACCGAACGGTCGACCGCGCCGAATGCGCTGCCGCGCACCCGCTCGGCGATCACGTGGCTCAATATGGTCAGCAGCACCAGGCTTACGATGAAGATCGCGCCGGCAGCAGCGAGGTCGGACAGGAAAGCGCCTTCGATGAAGTCCCGCGCCAGCGGCCGGGCGAAGGGGAAGCCGTAAACGGTGATCACCGCCGCCCCGATCCAGCCGCCGATACCCAACAGCACGCGGACCACGCCGAGCCAAAGTCCGATCAGCGCGGCGAATACGATCACGGCGATGACGACCAAGTCGAACGCCGACATCTCAGACTGACTCCATTGACAGCCGCTCCTCCGCCCCGTGCGCATTCTGCCACGGGAACATGGCGACGAGCTGCCTCAAATGTGCG
This sequence comes from Alphaproteobacteria bacterium, assembly GCA_965248835.1. GTDB lineage: Bacteria > Pseudomonadota > Alphaproteobacteria > MPNO01 > MPNO01 > CAYFYS01. The sequence continues at coordinate 1,901,925 of CBDFLJ010000002.1, read as the reverse complement.
ATCTCGGTGAGCATGATGCCGGTTCCTGCCGATTGCTCGGCGTCGGACTGCGGCGGGGCGATCGCGCGTGCGAAGCCGAGCTTGGCCGCCTCGCGCAGCCGCTGTGCCGGCTGGCTGACCCCGCGCACCTCGCCGCCCAGGCCGATCTCGCCGAACACGACCGCATCCTCCGGTGCCGGGCAGTCCGAGGCCGCCGACAGCAGCGCCCCGGCCACCGCGAGGTCGGCAGCCGGCTCGCCGATGCGCAAGCCCCCGGCGACGTTGAGATAGACGTCCCGGCCGGCCAGCGCGACGCCGCAGCGTGCCTCGAGCACCGCCAGGATCATCGCGAGCCTGGCCGAATCCCAGCCCACCACCGCCCGGCGCGGCGTCGCCAGCCGGGATGGGGCGACCAGGGCCTGGATCTCGACCAGGACCGGGCGCGTGCCCTCGATGCCTGCGAAGACGCTGGCGCCGGAGACGTTGCCCCTCCGGTCGGCGAGGAACAGCGCAGACGGGTTCGGGACCTCCATCAGCCCGCGATCCGTCATCGCGAAGACGCCGATCTCGTCGGTCGGGCCGAACCGGTTCTTGATAGCGCGCAGCAACCGGAACTGATGGCCGCGCTCGCCCTCGAAATAGAGCACGGTATCGACCATGTGCTCAAGCACCCGCGGTCCGGCGATGGTGCCCTCCTTGGTGACGTGGCCGACCAGGATCACGCAGAACCCCCGCCGCTTGGCCAAGCCGATCAGCTCCTGCGCGCTGGCGCGCACCTGAGCGACCGTGCCGGGCGCCGAATCTAAATTGTCGAGGTACATGGTCTGGATCGAATCCACGACCACCACGGCCGGGGCATCGGCGCGGTCGAGGGAGGTGATGATGTCACGGACGCTGGTCGCCGCGGCGAGGCGCACCGGGGCCTCGGCCAGGCCCAGCCTTGCGGCGCGCAGCCGGATCTGATCGATCGCCTCCTCGCCGGAGATATAGGCCACCGTCATCGCGCCGGCGAAACGGCCGGCGACCTGGAGCATCAGCGTCGATTTGCCGATCCCCGGGTCGCCGCCGACCAGGAGCGCCGAGCCCTGGACCAGACCGCCGCCGCTGACCCGGTCGAATTCGGTGATTCCGCTCTCCAGCCGTGCGGCCGGAGCCTCGCCACCGGCCAGCGGGACGAAGTCGAGCGCGGCGCCCCGGCCGGCATCCAGCCCCTTGGGCGCGCTTGTCCGCTGCGCCTCCTCGGTGATCGTGTTCCATTCGCCGCAGCCCTCGCACCGGCCGCTCCACTTCGCGAAGGCGCTGCCGCAGCTTTGACAGACGAACCGGGCGGCTGTCCTGGCCATCTCAGGCGGCTTCAGGAGGCATTTGCCGCCGGCTGGATCGGGCCTTCGGTGCGCCCGTGGATGAACTGGTCGACGACCGCGTTGCCGCTGTCATCGACGGCGGACACGGGGCCGGCCCAAACGGTCTTGCCGCAATGGATCATCGCGATGCGATCGGCGATCTTGCGCGCGCTCGACATGTCGTGGGTGATGGTGAGCGCGGTCGCGCCAAGCCCGCGCACGCATTTGAGGATCAGCTCGTTGATCACATCGCCCATGATCGGGTCCAGCCCGGTCGTCGGCTCGTCGAAGAACAGGATCGCCGGCTCGGTCGCGATCGCACGGGCAAGGCCGACGCGCTTCTGCATGCCGCCGGACAGCTCAGCGGGCGAGCGGTCGGCAAGCGCGCGCCCGAGCCCGACCTGGGCGAGCTTGTCGATGGCCATCTCGCGGGCGCGGCGCTTGGGCAGGTGGTGGTTCTGGAGCAGGCTGAAGGCTACGTTCTCCCAGACCGACATCGAATCGAACAGCGCCGCGCCCTGGAACAGCATGCCGAACTTCGCCCTGACCGAGTCGCCGACAGCGGTGGACGCGCCCACCGTTTCGGTGCCGTCGATGACGATGCTGCCGGAATCGGGCTGCATGACGCCGATGATATTCTTCATCAGCACCGACTTTCCGGTGCCCGAGCCGCCGATGACGACCAAGCTCTCGCCACGGTAGATATCGAGGTCGAGATCGTCCAGCACGAGCTTGTTGCCGAATGCCTTGCGCAACCGGCGCACCCGGATCATCGGATCGGCGGTCTTGGCTTGTGCGACCGTCATCTGCGGCCCTGCGGTACCGTTCATCGGGCGAAAAAGGCTTCGGTGATCAGGTAGTTGAATCCAAGGATGAGCACCGAAGACGACACGACCGCATTGGTGGTCGCGGCCCCTACGCCTTGCGCCCCGCCGCGCGAATGGTAGCCGTGGTAGCAGCCCATCAAGGCGATCAGGAACCCGAACACGGCGGCTTTGATCATGCCCGACACGACATCGATGATCTCGAGGAACTGGAAGGTGCTCTTGAGGTAGACGGCGGGGTTGAAACCGAGCTTGTGGACGCTGATCAGATAGCCGCCAAACACTCCGATGGCATCGGCCATGAGCACGCACAAAGGCAAGGTCAGCGTAGCGGCGAGCAACCTGGGCGCCACCAGGTACTTGAAGGGGTTGGTGGACAGCGTGGTCAGGGCATCGATCTGCTCGGTCACCCGCATGGTGCCGATCTCGGCTGCCATCGCGGCACCGATGCGCCCGGCCACCATCAGACCGGCAAGCACCGGGGCGAGCTCTCGGGTCATCGACAGGACGACCACCGTCGCGATTGCGCTCTCGGCGTTGAACCGGGCGAAGCCGGTGTAGCTCTGCAGCGCGAGCACCATGCCGGTGAACAGGGCCGTCATGCCGACCACCGGCAGCGAGTAGTAGCCGACCTCGATCATCTGGCGGCCGATCAGCCGGGCATAGATCGGCGGGCGGACGCAGTGCATCACGCCCTGGCCGGCGAACATGGACAGCCTTCCGGTCGCTGCGAAGAACGACAGCAGCACCCGTCCGATCGATGCGACCATCGTCATGCAGGCTCCGCCTCCTCGGCGCCGCGATAGACGCGCCGCACCCGCGGTCCGATTCGGGAAAGGATCTCATAGCCGATCGTCCCCGCCTCCGCGGCCATCGCATCGGCATCGTGCAGCGGGCCGATCAGCTCGACCATGTCGCCCGGGCGAACCCGACCGGCTGCGATTCCCGTCACGTCGAAGGTCACCAGATCCATGGACACCCGTCCAACCACCGGGACTGGAACGTCACCGATGCGCGCGCTGCCGCGGTTGGACAAGGACCTGGCCAGCCCGTCGGCATAACCCATCGCCACAGTCGCCAGACTGCGACCGGCGATGACGCGGCGGGTCGCACCGTATCCAACGGCCGTATCGGTGTCAACGTACCGAAATTGCACGATTTTTGCCTCTAGCCGCACGGTCGGCGCCATCGGGTTGGCGTGCCGCCGCGTCACCGCCAGGCCGTAGAGCGCGGCACCCGGCCGGACCAGGTCGTAGTGGAAGTCCGCGCCCATGAAGATGCCCGCCGAGTTGGCCAGCGAGGCCGGAGCGGGCGGCAACTGCGCCCGCAGCATGTCGAAAGCCTGCTTCTGTTCGCGGTTCATCGGGTTGTCCGGCTCGTCGGCGCAAGCCAGGTGGCTCATCACCGCCGCGAGCGTGATTCCCTCCAGGCGCGCCGGCTCGCGGGCGAGCAGCGCGACGTCGTCGATACCCAGGCCGAGCCGGGTCATGCCGGTATCGAGCATCAGGGCGGCAGCCCGCCCGCCGCGATCCCGTCCGTGCCGCGCCCAGCGCTCGAGGCCTTCGAGCGTCCCGAGCACCGGCGTCAAGGCGGACCGGTCGTAAAGCGCTTCCTCGCCGGCGACATAACCGTCGAGGCAATAGATCCCGGGCTCGTTGGGCACGTCGCCGAAGTGGCCGCGCAGGGCCATGCCCTCTTCGGTATTGGCGACGAAAAAAACCTTGCAGCCGGCGGAGGCCAGCGCACGGCCGACCGGACCCAGACCCAGGCCGTAGGCATCGGCCTTGACCACCGCGCCGCAGACAGCGCCCGGAGCGCGCGCGGCCAGCCTGTGCCAGTTGGCAACAATAGCGCCGAGATCGACGATCATCCGGGCCCGATCGTGGCCGCAGGCGCTCAGAACGGCACGTCCTCGCCGGTCCAGTCCCCGCCATACGCGCTCGATGGGTCTTCCAGATTTTCGAAACGTGTCAGTTCGGCCTGGAAGCGGAGCGGGACCCTGCCGGTCGGACCGTGGCGCTGCTTGGCGACGATCACCTCGGCCAGGCCGTGGGCATCCTTGAGGCGATCCTCCCAGTTTCCATGGCGTTCGAGGAACTTGTCCTCGGTCTCCTCGGCGCGGCGGCTGGGCTCCAGCCGATCGAGATAGTATTCCTCACGAAAGATGAACATGACCACATCGGCGTCCTGCTCGATCGTCCCGGACTCGCGGAGGTCGGCGAGCTGGGGCCGCTTGTCCTCGCGCTGCTCGACCGCCCGCGAGAGCTGCGAAAGCGCCAGCACCGGGACGTCGAGCTCCTTGGCCAGCGTCTTCAGACCGCGGGTGATCTCGGAGATCTCCTGGACCCGGCTGTCATTGCGCTTGGCCGGGCTGCCCTGCAGGAGCTGCAGGTAGTCGACCACGATCAGGGCAAGCCCGTGCTGGCGCTTCAGCCGGCGCGCCCTGGTGCGCAAGGCCGAGACGGTGAGCGCCGGCGTATCGTCGATGAAGAACGCCGCCATCTCCAACTGCTGGCTGGCCAGGACCAGGCGGTCGAACTCCTGGGCGTTGAGCTCGCCGCGGCGGATCTTGTCGGAGGCGATCTGCGCGTCCTCGGCGAGGATTCGGTTGGCGAGCTGCTCGGCCGACATCTCCAGCGAATAGAACCCGATCGCGGGTTGCCCCGCCTTGTCGCCGCCTGCTTCCCGGGTAAGCGACTTGGCTACGTTGAAGGCGATGTTGGTCGCAAGCGCCGTCTTTCCCATCGACGGCCGGCCGGCCAGGATAACGAGGTCGGATTTGTGCAGCCCGCCGAGCAGCAGGTCCAGGCTATTGAACCCGGTCGCCAGCCCGGCGATCCTGCCCTCGCGCTTATATGCCGCCTGGGCCATCTCGATCGCGTTCTGCATCGCGACCTTGAAGTGCCGGAAGCCGCCCTCGTATGCGCCGGTCGTCGCCAGGTCGTAGAGCTTCTGCTCGGCAGTCTCGATCTGATCGGTGGCGCTGACCTCGAGGTCGTCGACATAGGCGTCGTTGACCACGTCGGTGCCCAGCCCGATCAGCTCGCGCCGCAAGTGGAGGTCGTGGACCAGACGTCCGTAGTCCAAGGCGTTGATGATCGTGGTCGCGCTTGCGGCAAGGCGGGCGACATAGCGCGCGCCGCCGACTGCGCGGTAGGCCTCCTCGGATTCGAAGAAATTCTTGAGCGTGGTCGGATCGGCGCGCTGTCCACGTTCGATCATCCGCGCGCACGCCTCGTAGATGCGGCCGTGGAATTCCTCGCCGAACTGCTCCGGGGTCAGGAACTCCGAGACTCGCTCATAGGCGCGGTTGTTGATCAGGATCGCGCCCAAGAGGGCCATTTCCGCCTCGACATTCGCCGGCGGGCTGCGGAAACCCCCGGTCTCCGTCTCGGGCTGCAGGATCGGAGCGGTCTCTGCCACGTTTTTGCCTTCCTTAACGAACCGGGACGGTAGTCCAGCCCGCCCGCCCGGGGTAGGGATGAAAAGCGCGCATCCTTGAGGAAAGCGGGGACAAGATCACCCGCTGCCCGCCCGAATGTGAATCACGGGGAAATTGTGACAACGACAACGATTCGCTGGAAGGACCTTCAGCCTGCCGCGCTTCGCCGGTGAAACTCTTTGTCAGGCGGCTATATCGGCGGCCCGTCCGCCCGCCTCGGTCTGCTGGACGCGCTCCCAATCGGTGATGTAGTCGCGCGTCAGCGGGACGGCCGCCTGGTCGCGGGTGATCTGCATTTGGAAGACCATCTGGTTCCAGTGCTTGAACGCCATCTCGCAGCCCTTGAGGTAGAACTCCCACATCCGGCAAAACCGTTCGTCGTAGAGCTCGGCCACCCGTTCGCGGTTGGCCTGGAACCGCTCGTGCCAGTGCCGCAGGGTCTTGGCGTAATGCAGCCTCAGGATCTCGATATCGGTGACGTAGAGCTTCTCGCGCTCGATCGCGGCCAGCACTTCGGACATCGCCGGCGTGTAGCCGCCCGGGAAGATGTATTTCCGCAGCCACGCGCTGGTGGCCCCCGGCGGCTCCATCCGGCCGATCGAGTGCAGCAAGGCGACCCCGTCCTCGGCCAGAAGCTCGCGAAGCTTGGCGAAGAACTCGCGGAAATGCCCGGCACCGACGTGCTCGAACATGCCGACCGAGACGATCCGGTCGTAGGGTCCGGTCTGGTGGCGATAGTCCTGCAGCAGGAAACGGACGCGGTCATCGAGCCGCGCATCGGCGGCGCGGCGCATCGACACGCGGTGCTGTTCTTCGGACAGCGTCACCCCGGTCACATCGAGTTCCGCCAGCCCGGCGAGGTAGAGCGCCAGCCCGCCCCAGCCAGAGCCGATATCCAGGACTCTGTGGCCCGGCTGGAGCTGCAGCTTGGCCGCCAGATGGCGCTTCTTGTTGAGCTGCGCGGACTCCAGCGTCTCGTCGTCGGAGGTGAAGTAGGCGCAGGAATACTGCCTGTCCTTGTCAAGGAACAGGTCGTAGAGCGTGTCCGAGAGGTTGTAATGGTGCGCGACGTTGCGCCGAGCCCGGCCGATGGGGTTGTGCTGCTGCATCCAGCGCATCCGGTATGCCAGCCATTCGGAGAGCCGCAAGACCGGGTTTTCGCTGGCCGCCTGGGCATTGATGCAGCAGAAAGCGATGAAATCGCCGAGCGTACCCCGCTCGATGGTCAGCGTGCCGTCCATATAGGCCTCGCCGACATGCAGCCACGGGTTGGTGACCAGGCTGGTATGAAGCCGGCGGTCGTGCAGCCGGACCGCGCAGGCCGGTCCCGGCGCGCCCTCGAAGTGATGGGTCTTGCCGTCCGCGTCGGTCAGCGACAGCGCACCGACGGTGACGACTTTGTGAAATGCCCAACGCAGCAGCATCGTGAACGCCCCCTGTCCCGTCCTGACACCTAGGCTCTCTGACGCGGCCCCATAGCCGGATCTTGGCGGCTCGCGCCGCCGGGCTTCATGAGACCGATCAGGCGCCGCCGCTCAACGAAATGTTATCTTCGTCTTTTTTGGATTTCAACGACTTGAACGCTACGCGGTTGCGAATCGGCGGGGCGTCGATGCAGCGCCATACGCCGATAGAAACAGGCTCTAAATCCTCGGGCCGCCGGGAAGACGGGTGAATCGCACCGGTATGATCGAGCGTTCGATCAGCCGTCCGTCCGGCGTCTTGCGGCCGAGGATCAGCTCCTGCCGGGCCTGCGAAGTGCCCACCGGAACAACGATCCGGCCGCCGGTCTTGATCTGGTGGATCAACGCATCGGGGATGTAATCGATTGCCTGGCGGACGATGATCGCATCGAACGCGCGGTCCTCTCCGCGCCAGCCGAAATAGGGATCGTGGTTCGCCAGCCGGACATTGTCGTCATAGCCCAGCCGAATCAGGCGGTTCATCGCGGCGGCCGCGACCCGGGGCTGAATGTCGACGATGTTCAGCCGGCCCGCCAGCGCGACGAGCACCGCAGCGTGATAGCCGCCGCCGATCCCCAGCAGCAGCACGTTGTCGCCCTTCTCGATCGCGGCGAGGTCGGTCATCAGGGCGACGATGTAGGGCTGCGAGACGGTCTGGCCAAAGCCCACCGGCAACGGCCGGTTGAGATAGGCAAGCGAGGCCAGCCCGGGCGGAACGAACGCGTGGCGCGGCACCCGCGACATGACTCCGATGATCCGCGGGTCCAGGCTTGCCTTGCCGATCCATCCGCTGGTCAGGCGGATCTCCGTTACGATGGTCTCGACCATCCTGTCGCGGCTGGCCTTGAAGCCGCCCTGAATCACCTTGCCGGTGGTTTCCTGCCCGGTCGGCTCAGTGTCCGCCGCAGCAGTTCCCGGCATCGCTGTGATCGCGAGCCATGCCGCCGTTCCGGCCACCGCGCGCGCCAACCTGCCCATCATCCCGGCCTCCCGCGCCGCTATCTTTCGGCATCGGCGATACTATAGCTTCCACACGCGCGCCCTGTCGCCGGAACCGGTGCGGGGGCGGGCGCCGGCGGAGGATGCCTTGATCGTCGTCTTCGGCTCGATCAACCTCGACATCGCGCTTGCCGTCCCGGCGCTTCCGCGACCGGGCGAGACGGTGCTGGGCGAGGGCTACACGCTTTCGCCGGGCGGCAAGGGGGCCAACCAGGCGCTCGCCGCGGCGCGGTGCGGTGCCGATGTCGCGCTGTTCGGCTGTGTCGGCCGGGACGGCTTCGCCGAGGCGGCGCTGTCCCTGCTGCAGGCCGGCGGCGTCGATCTGAGCGGGGTAAGACGCACCGCCGCGCCGACCGGGCTGGCTGCCGTCGGTGTGGACGCGCGCGGCGACAACCAGATCATCGTCGCCAGCGGTGCCAACCGGCAGGCCCGCGCGCGCGATGTGCCCGATGCGATGCTCGAGGCTGCTGGCGTCGTCCTCATGCAGCTCGAGGTTCCGACGGTTGAGGTCGCGGCGCTGGCCCGGCGCGCGTGTGCGAAGGGCGCTCGCGTGGTCCTGAACGCCGCGCCGGCGGCCGCGCTGTCGGGTGAATTCCTCAGCGCGGTCGATGTGCTCGCGGTCAACCGGATCGAGGCTGGGATGCTCGCCGGAGCGCTGGGGATCGAACCGGCCGGCCCGCACGAGGCCGCAAGCCGGCTCGCCCGGGAAATCGGCCGGCCGGTGGTCGTGACCCTGGGCGCCCAGGGTGCGGCGGCCTTCGGCGCCGGTCCGGTCGTCCAAGTCGGTGCGCTGCCGGTCGAGCCCCGCGATACCACCGGCGCCGGCGATGCTTTTATCGGCGCTTTCGCCGCCGTGCTCGCCCGCGGCGGGGATATCGCCGAGGCGATGCGGTACGGCTCGGTTGCAGGCGGCCTCGCCTGCCGCGGCGTGGGCGCCCAGGAGGCGTTGCCGGGGCTCGATGAGATCGAGGCGCGGCTCTGCGACCTCGTCGATCCGCGATAGGCTATGGGGAAAGCTCGCGATGGGCGATCCATAGCATCGCTAGGCCGATGAGTCCGAACAGGATTGCGATCGCCTTCTCCATGCTCCGTTGGGAGATTTTGCCTTGAAGCCGGGGGCCGATCTGGCCGCCGATGATCACGCCCGGGATCGTCCAGCAGACCAGGTTCCAGGGCACCGCGTCGACCCCGCCGCCGACGATCAGGGCCGAGATATGGGCGAAGGACGCGCAGGCCACGGTGAGGATCACGATCAGCACCGATGTCGCCGCGGCCACCGGTATCGGCACGCGGTTGCGCCGGATGAGCTGGGGCATGATCACCTCGCCGATTCCGACCGAGACCATGCCGGTCAGGAAGGCGCCGATGCCTGTCATGGCCGCGCCCTGGCCCTGGCGCGGCGCGCGGTAGCGATAGATTGTCCCGTCTTTGGCCGCGATCGAGCGCATCGGCCGGTCGGCGCCGTGGTCCGGCGCGCCGTGGTCCTCGGCCAATGCCGCCTCGACCGGGGCGCGACGGCGCATCAGGATGAAGAACAGAAGGATCATCAAGGCCGCATAAGCCGCCTTGAGCAAGGATTGGTTCACCTCGTGGGCGAGCAGCGCACCGAGGATTCCGACAGGCACCGCGACCAGGACGAACGGCACCGAGGCTCGGAAGTCGATCAGCCCGCGGCGGTAATAGCCGACGAAGCCCGAGGAGAAGCCGAACGCTACGGTGAGCAATGCCGCGCCGATCGCCGCGACCGGGGAAGCGAGCGGATATTCCGGCCCGAGGATCGGGAAGACGATCAGGAAGATCGGCGTGAACAGCGCTGCCCCGCCGATGCCGCTCAGCATCGCGGTGGTCGCGACGCCGATCGCGACCGGAAACATGAACCAGTAGATCAGCCAGTCCATCGCCGCGGCCTTGCAGACTCAGGCGCCGCGGCAGTTGTCGATGGGCGGGCTCAATTTATCGCGCTGGCGGGCACGTAGCGGCCGTCGCGGTATTCGGTAAAGAACCCTTCGACCGCCGGATGATCGATCGGCCTCGGCGAGTCCTCCAGCGCGAGATTGCGCTCGGCGACGTAGGTCGCATGGGTCTGACCGTCGACCAGGACATGATACCATGGATCATGCTTCGGCGGCCGGCTTCGCGCCATGTGGTCGTACCACGCCTCGGTCCCCTGGAAGTCGGCGTCGACATCGTAGATGACGCCGCGATAGCCGAAGAGGCGATGACGCACGAGCTGTCCGACGGAAAAGCGGGCGGGCGGTTTTGGCATCCGGTGTCCCGGGCGGCGGCATTCCCGGTGGTTCGGGAGGGTCCAGCGTGTCGGGAGCATGCTCTAACACGGATCGCGCCGCGCCAACAAGCCGGCGGCCGGGGCCGGCCTTGCGGCCGCGCATAGGCGGCACCCCTCCCTCCCTCCCTCAAAGGTTGAGCGCGACTCACTCGTGCTGGTGTTGACCGACCGGATATTGTATGTCTGCGGCGACACATCGGTAATGGGGCTAGTCCGGGCGCGATGGGTGAGCCGGCAGTTTCCAGCCAATCGAAAGGAGGAGGTCCGGTATGCAGGTTCTCAAGAAGATCGCCCTTGTTGCGTTGCCGGTCATGTTCGTTGCGGGCTGTCAGACCGCGCCCGAGGTGGATATGTCCATGATCGAAGGTGCGCAGGCCACGGCCATGGAAGCGAAGGCCGCGGCCGACAAGGCCGCCGCCGCCGCTGATCTCGCCGCATCGCGTACCGAACAGGCCGTGCGCGCGGCTGAGCGTGCAGCCGCGGCCGCCGAGCGTGCGGCGAACGAAGCCAAGGCCGCCGGCGACAAGGCCGATCGGATGTTCCGCAAGAACTTGCGGAAGTAGCGCTCCGGCTTGACGGTGCGGTAGCGGACTGGCCCGGTCCCGGGCTCAGCCCGCCGCATCCTCCCGCTTCAGGATACCGATGGGCAGGCCGCTGCGTTCGCGGATGGCCGCCTCGATGCGCTGCCAGTCCAGACGGGCGGCGGACCGGCCGGCCGTTTCGCGGATGCGGAAGCGGTATTCCGCCGGCGTCTCCGGTGTCGGCGTTTCGCCCGCCTCGACCGCGTCGGCTTGGGTCTGGCTCGGATGGGCCTCGAGCATCAGCTGGTCGCCGACCCAGGCGAGCTTGACTGGCTCGTCGAGCACAGTGACCGGGGTGCCGATTTCGACCTGCCTGAACAGCCACGCGATATCCTCGGGATACAGACGCACGCAGCCGTGCGAGACCCGGCGGCCGACGCCGAAGGGCTTGTTGGTGCCGTGGATCACATAGGACCGCCAGCCAAGGTAGAGCGCGAACGCGCCCAACGGGTTGTCCGGTCCCGGCGGGACGACTGCCGGCAGGTCGGGGTCCTCGGCGCGGATCGATTCGGGCACATACCAGCTTGGCCGTTTGCGCTTCTTGATCACCCAGGTCCGTCCGGTCGGGGTGCCCCAGCCTTCGCTGCCGATGCCGATCGGCGCGGTGATGACCCTTCCGCCATCGGGCGGGAAATAGTAGAGCCGCTGATCGCCCAGATTGACCACCAGGCCCTTGCGGGTGCTCCCGGGCAGCAGGTGGCCGGTGGGGACCAGGATCTCGGTGCCCGCGCCCGGCAGCCATGGATCGATATGGGGGTTGGCGGCGCGCAGTTCGGTGTATCCGACGTTGTATTGCCGAGCGAGGTCGACCAGCGTGTCCTCGTGGTGCGCGATGTGGCGCGTCAGCTCGCCGACCATGACCGGTGCGGCCGGCGCCTGGTCAGCCGCCAAGCTCGCCGCGCCCGGCGCGGCTGCAACCGCCAGGCCCGCGACACCCGCCAGCGCCGCCAACCGCAAAACCCGATTGATGCCTGCGCTTCGCCTCATCACGCGTTCCATTGCCGGCGGCACCCTACAACGCTTCACTGCGCGCCGGAGCGAGCCTGGCCGGGTGCGGTGTCCTTTTCGCCCGGGACGGCATCGGATATAGATACCACGGATAGTTGGGTAGGAGGGTATCCGTAATGGAGCGTTTGATCGTCGGCATCACCGGGGCCACCGGCACGATCTACGGCGTCCGGGTCATGGAGCTTTTGCGCCAGTCCACCGATGTCGAGGTGCATTTGGTGATGAGCCGGTCGGCCAAGCTCACCCTCAGGATGGAGCACGACACCGAGATCGACTACATCCACGGCTTGGCCCACGAAGTGCACGATGTCGGCAATATCGGCGCGTCGATCTCCTCCGGCTCGTTCCACTCCAAGGGAATGATCATCGCGCCGTGCTCGATCAAGACGATGTCGAACATCGCCATTGGCAATACCGGCGACCTGATCAGCCGCGCCGCCGATGTTGTCCTTAAGGAGCGCCGCACGCTCTTGATCGCGATCCGCGAGACCCCGCTCCATGCCGGACACCTGGAGAACCTTATCCGGCTCGGCAACCTGGGCGCGGTGATCTTCCCTCCGGTGCCGGCCTTCTACAACCGCCCGGTGACGCTGCAGGACATCGTCGACCAGAGCTGCATGCGCATGCTCGACCAGTTCGGCATCCATATCCAGAACGCGCCCCGCTGGGGCGAGGAGGGCGGGGTGCCCGCGGTCGGCCAGAGGATCGCCGGCGGCAGGGCCGCCGCCTCGGGCGAGACTTCGGGGAGCTGAGCCGCCTTCAGGCCAGCCGCGCCTCGACCGTCGCCAGCCCGTCGATCTCCACCCGCGCATCGACCGGAAACCGCTCCAGGAACTGCGGCCGGACCATCGAGCCGGTCATGACGATCTGGCCGGCTTCGAGCGACAGGCCGGCGCCCGCCAGCGCCTCGGCGAGCCAGATCACCGCATCCAGCGGATGGCCGAGGACGTCCGCCCCGCTGCCCTGGCCGATCAACTCTGCGTTGATCATCGTTCGGCCGCGCACCTCATCGAGGCTCATCGGATCGATGCCCGCGGCCGGCGCGCCGAGCACGCAGGCGGCCTGGAAGAAGTCGTCGGCGATCAGCGTGGGCACGCCCATCGCGGCCCAGTCGCCGTAGCGGTTGTCGACGATCTCGATCGCCGGCATCACCTGGGCCACGGCGGCCGCGGCCTCCGCCCGGGTCAGCGGGCGGGACCGGAGATCGAGGTCGTGGCCGATCCTGAACGCGATCTCGCATTCGATCCCCGGTGCCCGGAAGTCCCGCGCCGGCAGTTCCACGCCGTCGCCATGGACGACGCTGCCGCGGATCCAGCCGCGCGCCGGTCCCGAAACGCCCAGCATGTCCTGCATGGTCGGCGTGGTGGCGCCGATCTTGAAACCGGCAGGCGGTATCCCGTCGGCGCGCGCGAACCGGTCCTTGAGCGCGTCCTGGATACGGTAGCCGTCGTCTTCGTCCATCGGCCGGCAGTCGGCGGGCAGGGCACCGACCGTGCGGCGCTGCAACCGCGCGGCACACAGGGCCGCAGCCGCTCGGTCGATCGCGGCTCGGTCGAGGCTCATACGACCGGCCGCTCGTCCTCGAACCGCGCGGCGGCCCTGGCGGCGTTTCGGGCCCGTTCGCGGGCGAGGTCCTCGAACAGCGTGTCGGGGTAGAGCGCCCGGAAATCGCCGATCACCCGGACGGGGTCGAAATCCGACCAAACGCCGCGGTTGGCGACATACTCCATGTGCTTGCGCCCCAGCCGGTCGAATTCCTGGAACAGCGAATCGCCGGTGCCGTCGAACTCGGTCGGCACGACGTCGAACTTCCGGCACAGCCCGATGTTGAAGGTCGGCGCGGCCTTGACCCAGCGGCCGTCGAGATACAGCACCGCATAACCGTGATTGATGAACAGGCTGTGGCCGCCCATCAGCCGCCGCAGCCGGTCGGTGCACAGATGGTTGGTGACGTCCGACAGCCCGAGCCCGGCGTGGATGCCCAGCGCACGCGCACACGCGACCATCAGGTTCGCCTTGGGCACGCAGAACGCCGCACCGGTGGCCAGCACGTGGCTTGCCCTGTAGTCTGCCGGCTCGCCGGACATCGTGTAGGGGTCGTAGCGGATGTCGTCGCGGATCGCGTAGAACAGCTTGACCGCACGGGCAATCGGTGTCTCGGCGCCCGCGGATGCGGTCCGGGCGAACGCGGCGACCGCCGGGTTGTCGAAGTCGAAATACCCGGTCGGTTTCAGATAGAGCGGGCCGGGTGTGGGAAAGCCCGTGGCGCAGTGTTCCATCGCTGATCCTTTCGTGGCCGGCGCCACCATAGGCAGGCGCGGCCGGCCGGGCAATATCGCCAGGATTTCCAGCGGCTTGGCGGCGGGTTTCCTTGACCTTGGCGGCGCCAGGTGGAAGAGTCCCGTCTGCGCCGAACTCGGTCCAGGCGGTGTGACGCGCAGCCGGTGATCCCTTCGCGATGAGGAGCGCAACCATGCCCAAAACCGGGGCCGAACATCTGCAAAGCCTCAAGGACGGGCGCCAGGTCTTCCTCGACGGAAAATGCGTCGGCGACGTGACCGTCCATGCGGCCTACCGGAACGCCGTCGCCGCGGCCGCTTCGCTCTACGACTTCCAGGCCGCACCCGAGAACCTGGACCTGATGACCTTCGTATCGCCGACCAGCGGCGAGCGCGTCAACCGCGCCTGGCAGCTCCCCCGGACCTATGGAGAGCTTGTCGAGCGCCGGCAGGCGATCGCCGCCTGGTCGGGCCTGAGCGGCGGCTGGCTCGGCCGCTCGCCCGATCACATCGCCTCGTCCATGGCCGGCCAGGTGATGGGTATCCATGTCTTCCGCCAGCACAGCGAGGCGCGCGCCAAGGCGCTGCTCGACTATTACGCCTGGGCGCGGGATGCCGACATCTACATGACCTACGTCATCATCAACCCCCAGGCCGACCGTTCCAGGGACACCGGTGAGCAGGCCGACGAGTTCCTGGCCTGCGGCGTGGTCGACGAAGACCCGACGGGCATCACCGTGCGCGGTGCGAAGATGCTGGGCACCGGCTCGATCATGGCCAACGAGGTCCTGGTCGCCAACATCCAGCCCCTGAAGCCGGGCGAGGAGAAATACGCGGTCTCGTTCGCCGTGCCGATCGCGCAAAAGGGCGTCAAGATCATGTCGCGGCGCTCCTATGAGGCCTCGGTGACCACCGAATACGACTACCCGCTGTCGGCCCATTTCGACGAGAACGATGCGCTGGTCTATTTCGACGACGTGCACGTCCCCTGGGAGCGGGTCTTCGTCTATCGCGACACCGACATGTGCCGGGCGCAGTTCTCCGACACCTACGCGCACTACCTGCAGAACTACCAGGCGCAGATCCGCCTGATGGTCAAGATGCGGTTTCTCGTCGGTGTCGCCCACAAGGTGGCCGAGACCAACGGCATCCTGGGCTTTCCGCAAATCCGCGAGCAGCTCGGCAACCTCGCCGCTCAAGCCGCCATGGTCAAAGGCCTGGTCTACGGCATGGAAGCCGCCGGCGGGGAATACCACGGCTACTACGTGCCGGACCGCAACCTGATGTACTCCGCCCAGGTTCTGACCCAGGATCTCTATCCCCGGTTCATCAACGCCATCCGCGAACTCGCCGGCGGCGGCCTGATCATGCTGCCGTCCTCGGCCAGGGATTTCGCTAACCCGGAGCTTTCGAACCTCATCCACAAGACCCAGAAATCCCCGGCGACCGACCCCGAAGGCAGGGTGAAGTTCATGAAGCTCGCCTGGGATGCCGTGGGCTCGGAATTCGCCTCGCGCCACACCCAGTACGAGATGTTTTACGCCGGCGCCCAGTTCGTCACCCGCGGCCACGCCTACCGCACCTACGACTGGACGGCGGCGACCGGAATGGTCGACGAGATTCTCGCCCGCTACGATCTCGCCGCCTCGATCGGCGGGCGCAAAGCCGAAGCGGCGGAGTAGGGCGCGTGCGCGACCCGACCGGGACGGGCTCTAACCCGGAAGCCGCCTGACCACCGGCTCGATGCCGAGCCCGATGCGGACAAGGTGGTCGTCGGCGCCGCTGTGGTCCATCACCATCAGCCCGACCGGCGCCTCGCCGGGCGCGTGGATCGGGATGCTCAGCGCGCAGCGGTCGAGGAAGTTGCCGAGCGTCGTGTTGCGCAGGATGAACGGGTTCATCTCCGCATAGAGATCGTCGCTGGCGATGATGTCATCGATCGGCGGGGCGATGACGGCGACCGTCGGCATCAGCACCGCGTCGTAGTCGGCGGTGACCGCATCGGTCCGCGCCCTTATCTCGGCGCGCGCGGCCAGGATGTCCAGGAGATCGGCCGATGAGATGTTGGCCCCGCGCTCGATCCGGACCCTTACCCGCGGGTCGACCATCGCGCCGCGCTCGGCAAGGCGCGCGCGGTGGAGCGCGTAGGCCTCCGCCCCCAATATCCCGCCGTGGACGCTGACCTCGGGGATCCTGCCCATGTCCTCGAGCGCGATGTCCCGGACCGCGGCACCGGCGGCCGACAGGGCCGAAAGCGCCGCCTGGAACGCCGCGCCCACGGTCCCGTCCATACCGTCCTGGGCGAGCGTCGCCGCGACGCCAAGGCGCATCCCCTTGACGGGAAGGGGCGCGGCGGCGGCGAAGGGGTCGCGGCCGGCCATGACCGCATCGAGCAAGGCGCAGCAGGCGACGGACGGCGCCAGCGGCCCGGCCGAATCGAGCGTATTGGACAGCGGGAAGACGCCATCGAGCGGGATGCGGCCGGTGGTGGTCTTGAACCCGGTCAGACCGCACAGCGCGGCCGGGATGCGCACCGAGCCGCCGGTGTCGCTGCCGAGCGCGGCGGCGGCCATGCCGTCGGTCACCGAGACTGCGGCGCCGGCCGAGGATCCGCCCGGGATGCGCCCGCGCGCGCGGTCCCAGGGGTTCTTCGGCGTGCCGAAATGGGGGTTGATGCCGATCCCCGAATAGGCGAACTCGGTCAGGTTGGTGCGGCCGAACGGAATCCCGCCGGCGGCTCTGATCCGCGCGACGACGGCCGAATCCCGCCTTGCCGGCGGCATGTCGGCAAGCGTGCGCGAGGCCGCGGTCGTCACCTCGCCCGCGACATCGAACAGATCCTTGATCGAGACCGGCAGCCCGGCGAGCGGCGAAGCGACGATGCCTGCCGCGCGCAGCCGGTCGCTCGCCTCGGCCTCGGCACGCGCGCGCTCGGCGTCGAGGCGGAGGAAAACCCGATCGCCCTCGCCGTCGCGGTCCTCGGCCGCGGCGATCGCGGCCTCGACCAGATCGCGGCTGGTGGTGGCGCCGGAGGCGAGATCGGCGGCGAGGCTGGCGAGCGGTCTGGATCCGAGCGGCACGGCGGCTCTCCGGTTCAGGTTGGGGTTTCGTCGTAATAGTGGTGCTCGAGCAGCACACAGCCGCCTTCGGAGCGAAACGGGCCATGATAGGCGCCCGGCGGTCGGCAGGCGTAGGTGTTGGGCGCGAACCGTTCGCCGCCCTTGCCCTGGGCATTGCTGCCCACCCACAAATCGCCGGTGACCTGATAGACCTCCTCCCAGTAGTCGTGGACGAAGGGCTCGGTGGTGAACGCGCCCGGCGCGAAGCGGAGCAGCCGCGTCCGGCCGCCGGTCTTTTCCGCCTCGTCGAGGGTGCCGGTCAGGATCTTCTGGGTCACGCCGGGCGGATAGCCGGGAACCGCCTCGAAGCCGCCCTCCAGGTCGAGCGGATGGAACTCCAGGTGCTGCTTGTTGACGGGCATCGTCGGTCTCCTCGATCCGGGTGTCGCGATCAGCCTTCGGCCGGCAAGGCAACGGTGTCGTAGGCATGGCTCAGGCTGCGGCCGAGGACCGGATCGGCGATCTCCATCTCGAAGCGCTCGGCCGGGCGCAGCCCGCCTTGGACGACGAGCGTCCCGCCGAACATGACGGTTCCGACCGGCAGCGCCGCCGCGCCGCCGGTATAGCGGCCGATCAGGTCGTCGGGCGTGCGCATGGCGCTTACCTTGCCTTCCTGATAGCGCGCGCGCTCGCCCCCGTTTACCGCCCAGGACCGCAGGATCAGCGAATCCCAATGATCGGCCACGTCCTCGAAGCGCCAGACCGAGCCGCATATCGGCTTGGCGCACATCTGCTTGGAGACCCTCACCGAATAGGTCTCGACCTTGCGGTCGGTATGGTCCGAGCCGAGCCCGACCAGCATGCCGCCCGCGGCGCCGTAGAGCACGAACTCCACCTCGCCGCTGGAATCCGTGCCCGAGACCTGGATCGTGCCGGCGGCGGTCAGCAGGGCGGCGGACACGCGGTAGAAGCAGGGCACATGCGGCGGGCGTGCCACGCCGATCGCCGCAAGCTCCGCGATGTGCGCCTCGACCGCCTGGATGTCGCGCCCGGTCCAGCCGGCAATCACCAGGTCTGCGGGCGTGAAATCGATCGGACGCTCGCCGTCGGATGTCTCCAGCACAAGCCGCAAACGCGCTCCCTCGCCCGGCCCCGCGGGCCGAATTGCCTTGGAATGGCCTGGATTTTCAGGCATTGCTGCCCGGGCCGGCCGGCACCCTAGCGGCGCCCGCGCGGCGGCGTCAATACGACCGCCTCCGGCCGGATGGGAGATCACCGATGATTGCGAAACCGGGCCGGAAGGCGTGAGCGAGGACCGGTCCTACCCCGACCGACCCTTCGTCGGCGTCGGCGTCGCCGTCTTCCGCGGCGATGAGGTCTTGCTGGTCAAGCGCGCCAAGCCGCCGGTCTCGGACCGCTGGAGCATCCCCGGCGGCGCGCAGGAGCTCGGCGAGACCGTCCGCGAAGCGGCGCTGCGCGAGCTGCACGAGGAGACCGGCCTCGAGGCGCGGATCGCCGGGCTGATCGATGTCGTCGACGGCATCACCCGCGACGATGCCGGCGGCGTGCGCTATCACTACACCCTGGTCGATTTCGCCGCAATCTGGGTGTCGGGCACCGCCCGCGCGGCGAGCGATGTGGCTGCGGTCCGCTGGGCCGCGGTCGCCGGGATCGAGGACATCCCGCTCTGGCAGGAGACCCGGCGGATCATCCGCCACGGTCGCGCGATCGCCGCCGGCGCAGTCGGGTAGCTCCGTTGCTGCGCCCGGCCGCCGCGGCGCGACGGGCACGAAAAGAGAAGGGCGGCTTGCGCCGCCCTTCGGTGGGTCGTGTCTCGGCGTTGGGATCAGAAACCGACCCGGATGCCGGTGGCAAAGGCCCAGGCGTTGTCGCTGTTTCCATCCAAGTTGGACTTGTTGTAGATCAGGTTGGCATGCCATCTTGTGCCGGGGCCGAGCGTGCGGGCAAACCCCAGCATCCCGACCTGCGACGAGTCGTTGGACTCCTTCTCCTTGCCGTGGGAGTAGGTCAGGCTCCACCGGTTCGGCCCCATCGAGTAGCGGGCGCCGAGATCGTATATCCTGCCCTGCGGCCGCAGAGAGCCTTCGGTGATATTCTTGTATCCGGCGGCGACGCGCACCGGTCCGGCATCGACACGAATAGCGGCCACCCAAAGCACGGGGTCTTTCTCGTCCTCGCCCGTCGGCGCCTCGACGCTGACATAGCCGCCGGCGACGGCGATCGAAGCCATGTCGAACTTGCTAGTGTAGTTGACGCCGACGGCGATGCCGTTGTGATAGCTGCCCACGGCGTCGGCCATCTTACCTGAATCATCGGTGTCCTGCTCGCGGGTGTTCGGCGTGTAGCTGAAGCCGACCTGTAAGCCCGACACGCGCGGCGTGAAGTAGCTGATCTTCTCGGCATCGCCATCGAAGCTGGAGGCCCGCGAATCGCGCGTCGTGGCGAACGCGGCCGGTTTGGTCGCCGTCCATTCCCAGGCGTCGAAGGTGGGGTTCTGAGCGACGGCGGTCGCCCAGCTTCCACTATAGCCGGTGTGCATCTTGTACGCCGCGTTGTCGGTCGAGCCCAGGATGAACTGGCCGAAGGCACCCGAGACCGTCACATAGGACCTCGTCGATCGGGTCGCGGCCGACCACGGAGTTTACCTCCGCCTCCTCAGCGGCGTCGGCTTCGGTGTCACTTAATTCGCCGTCTTTATCGGCATCGATACCATGGTTGTGCGCAGAGGAATTGGGCGCCGGCGAGCCGTCGGCATCGCCTTCGAGCTCCCAGCGCACCCTGATCGAGACGCCGTTGTCGAGCTTGACCGCGCCGTTGAAGTGGACCTCCGACTCGGCGTGGTAGTCGATCGTCGAATGCTTGGCCGCGCCATCACGTTGTTGATCGGGAAGCCGATGTCGCCCTGTAATACCCGCCGAGGCTCATCATCGGCTTGTTGGCCTGCATCTTGTCCTGCGCCAGCGCTGCCGAGCCGACGCCGCCGATCAGTGCGGCGGCGACCAGCGCGGTCGTTTTCATGAACTGCTTTTTCATTGCCCCTCCTTGGAACGCAACCTGTTTACGTGGTGCCGCACGGATAGCGAAGACCGCCGACCACGTGCCTGCATCGAATTGATAACCTGCAGCGGGGAAGAGGGTCAATTCACCCCGCGCCGAGGCTGCGCGATTCCCGGCGCAATGTTGCTTGTTTGCAACAAAGTTCCCGACCTGCCGCCGCGGACGGCCGATTGTTGCGGCCATGCCTCGCGCGCGCATGCCGGTGTTGGCTTGAAAATTCCAAACCCGTGCCAAACCCGTGCCAAACCCTGTGCCAAACCCGTTGCCAAACCCGTGCCGGCGTGAAAACGCGTGTCGAGCAAACCCGGTGATTGCCTCCGGCGTGAAAACGCGGTCGGGCAAACCGGTCCCGAAGGTCAAGCCGGCGTTGACCAAACGCGCGGTAGACCCGCTGGTCCCGGCCGACAAGCCCTGGATCGCCTGGGACGACAAGCTCGTCGGTTTCGGCGTCAGGGTGCAGCCTTCGGGCGTCAAAACCTTCATCGTCAACTATCGTGCCGGCGATGGCGGCCGCAAGGCGCCGAACAAGCGCTTGGCGATCGGGCGCCACGGCCAGCTTGCCCCGACCCGCCCCGCGGCGGCTGGCGAAACAGCTTCTCGGCCGCATCGCCGAGGGCGCAGGGAGCATGATCGATGAGCCGGCCGGCTTGTCCGGCCCGGCGCGCCCGGCTAGGATCGCCGCCGTTCGATCCTGACGGCGGAGCGCTGGGCGATGTCTCTCGGCCCGACAGTGCCGGCACCCGGGGTGCAGGCCGGGCTCGTTCCCGGCGAGCCGTTGACGGCGCCGGCCTGGTTCGGGCTCGACGGCCGCGAGTTCCCGATCTCCGCCGACCGGTTCGCCGGCCGCAAGCTGGTGCTGCTGGTGCTGGGCGCCCGGGCGGAACGGGCGGCCGAGGCCGAGCTTGCCCGGTTCTCCGAGCTCGCACCGGCATTCGCCGAGGCCGGCGCGCTGGCACTCGTGCTGTCGCCGCGGAGCCCGGCCGACAATGCCGCCCTGAGCCGCAGGCTCGGACTCGCCGTCCCTGTCCTGAGCGATCCGACGTTCTCGACCGGCGCGGCGCTCGGGCTCGCCGGGCCGCCGCCGGGCGGCCGCAAGGCGCGCACCGCCAAGCCGCCGTCTTTCGCGACCGTCCTAGTCGACGAGAACCGCCGCATCGAGAGGATCTTCGGACCCGATTCCGGACCGAGCCACGCCAAAGCCGCACTCCGCGCGTGCGCCGCCCGTCCGCCGCCGGTCCGGGTGGTCGCCGATCGGCTGGCGCCGGTGCTGGTCGTGCCGGAGCTGTTGGACCGGGACCATTGCGCCCGGCTGGTCGGCTGTTGGGAGGCGAGCGAGAAGATACGCGGGACCGTGTCCCGGGCAGCCGGAGCCGGCGGGGCGGTCGTCGATACCGACATCAAGCGGCGCGGCGACGTCTACCTCGCCAATGACGGCGCCGAGGCGGGGGCGCTGGTGAAGCTGTTCCAGCGCCGGCTCTTCCCGGAGGTCGCCAGGGCGTTCAAGTTTCGCGTCACCCGCGCCGAGACCCTGCGCATCGGCGGCTACGATGCGCGCGAGCGCGGACATTTCAAACCGCATCGCGACGATACCACCCCGGCAACCAGCCATCGCCAGTTCGCGATGTCGCTGAACCTCAATACCGGCGAATACCGCGGCGGAGAGCTGCGCTTCCCGGAATACGGCGCACAGATCTTCGATGTCGCGCGCGGCGGCGCGGTGATCTTTTCCTGCAGCCTGCTGCACGAGGCTTTGCCGGTGACCGAGGGCCGGCGGATCGGCGTTTTCGGGTTCTTCTACGGCGAGACCGACGAGGCGCAGCGCCGCCGGCGCGACCCGGCCGCGCCCGAGGCGATGCTGGTCGACCGGCCGGAAATGTCCTGACCCCGGCTATACTCTAAAAAATATCGGCGCGTTCGTACTGGACCGGCCAAGCGGCATCGGTGGCGCGCAGGCTGCGTGCGGCGTGCAGGGCCCAGTACGGGTCGGCCAGCATGGCGCGGCCGAGCACCACCAGGTCGGCGCGCCCGTTGGCGATGATCTCCTCCGCCCCGTCGGGGCTGTGCAGCAGCCCCACCGCGGCGGTGGCAATCCCGGCCTCGCGCCGGATCGCCTCGGCGAACGGGACCTGATAGCCCGGGTGGGTCGGGATCTGCTGGCGCGGATCGTTGCCGCCGCTCGAGCAGTCGATCAGGTCGACCAGCCCCGTGCGTTCGAGCGCCTTGGCGAGCGCCACGCTGCCGGCAAGGTCCCAGCCGCCGTCGACCCAGTCGGTGCAGGAGATCCGCACGAACAGCGGCAAATCGTCCGGCCATTCGCTGCGCACCGCCTCGACCAGCTCCAGCACGAAGCGCTGCCGCGCCGGCCCATCGCCGCCATAGAGGTCGGTGCGGGCGTTGCTGAGCGGCGACAGGAACGCGTGGGCGAGATAGCCGTGTGCGCAGTGCAGCTCGATGATCTTGAAGCCGGCCTGCCGGCCCCGGGCGGCGGCGGTTGCGAAGGCCGCCAGCGTCGCGTCGATCCCTGCCTGGTCGAGCGCTTCGGGCACCGGGTGGCCGGTGTCGAAGGCGAGCGCCGAGGGGCCGATCACCGGCCAGCCGCCCTCGGCGGGGGCGAGCGGCCGGGTGCCCTCCCACGGCCTGCTGACCGAGGCCTTGCGCCCGGCATGGGCGAGCTGCAGCCCCGGCACCGCACCCTGGGCTTCGATGAAGCGGGCGATCCGGGCAAGCGCATCGCGCTGGCCGTCGTTCCACAGGCCGAGGCAGCCCGGGGTTATCCTGCCGCGCGGCTCGACATGGGTGGCCTCGGTGAAGACGATCCCCGCGCCGCCCACCGCGCGCGCGCCGAGATGGACGAGGTGCCAGTCATCGGCCGCGCCCTCGGCCGCCGAATACTGGCACATCGGCGACATCATGATCCGGTTGCGCGCGCCGACCGATCGAAAGCGCACCGGGCGCAGGAGGTGGGGACGCCGGTCGCGGCGCAGGATGCGCCGTTCGTCCTCGCTCATGGCGTGAACAGGTCCTCTCCAATCGCTGGCGGCAGGCCAAAGGTCATTGTGATCGTCGGGACAAGCAATTGCCACAACGATCGACCGCCCGCGCCGACCGGTGCTTGCACCGCGGGTGCCGGTCCCTCTAGGTTCGGGCGCGGTCCGGCCCGGTTTCGAGTGCCGTCCGTTCAGGAACGAAGGCGGCGATGGCGCACTCCAGGCATTTTTTCTATCCCGGCGAGCCGCTCGCCGGCGATGCGATGCGGGTCACGCTGCTGGGGACCGGAACGCCGTTTCCGCGCCGCGACCAGGCGTCCGCCGGGGTCCTGGTGGAGGCGGGGACGCAGAAGTTCCTGCTGGATGTCGGGCCGGGCGCGCCGGCGAACTTCACCTCGCTGGAGATCCCGTTCGATGCGGTGGACAAGGTCTTTCTCACCCATCACCACGTCGATCATATCGGCGGGCTGGATCAGTTCTGGATCGGCGGCTGGACCTATGGCAGGCGGCGTCCGCTGCGGGTCTGGGGCCCGCCGGGCACCGCCCGGATCGTCGAGCATCTGCGCGGCATCTATGCCTGGGATATCGAGACCAGGCGCAGGGTGTTCGAGACCCTCGACGGCTCCGAGCTCGAGGCGCGCGAATACGCCGAAGGCGTGGTCTGGCAGGAGGACGGCGTGCGCCTGAGCGCGTTCGAGGTCCTGCACACCCCGCCGCACAACACCTTCGGCTTCCGCATCGATTACGCCGGACGCACGATGGTCTTTTCCGGCGATACCAAGAAATGCCCCGCCCTGATCGAGCAGGCCGCCGGCGTTGACCTGCTGATCCACGAGGCGTTTCCGCCGGTCGAGGTCTACGCGCAGAAGGCGGGACGGCCGATCGCGCTGGCCCGGATCATCGCCGAGGACATCCATACGGCCCCGCGCGAGGCCGGCGCGGTGATGGCCGAGGCCCGGCCGCGCCTCGGTGTGATCTATCACATGTACAACAACGACGATGTCGTCGGCCCGGCGCTCGAGCAGGTCAAGGAGTCCTTCGACGGATGGGTCGAGATCGGCTACGACCTGATGGTCATCGACATCGCCGACGAGATCGCGGTACGGCCGGCCGTCGTCTCCGACAAGCCCTGGCCGGTGCGCAGCACACCGCCGGTCGGCGCCCATTGAACGACCGGGGAGATTACCGATGTTGAGGACCGGCGCGGACTATCTGGAGAGCCTGCGCGACGGCCGCAGGGTCTATATCGGCGGCGAGCTGGTCGAGGACGTGACCACCCATCCCGCCTTCCGCAACGCCGCGGCCTCCTTTGCGATGCTGTACGACCGCAAGCGCGATCCGGAGAACATCGAGGTGATGTCCTTCGAGGAATCCGGCGCACGCTACACCTCGTGGTTCCTCATGCCCAGGACCACGCAGGACCTGGTCAAGCGGATGGAGACCCACCGCCGGATCGCCGCCTGGTCGTGCGGCCTGCTCGGCCGGTCGCCCGACCACGTGGCGTCCTTCGTCACCGGGCTTGCGATGCGGCCGGAGATCTTCGAAGCCAACCGCACCGGCTTCGGCGACAACCTGGTCGCCTATCAAGACAAGATGCGCCGCGAGGATCTGTTTGCCTGCTACACCGTCCTGCCGCCGCAGGGCGCACGCAAACCCGACCTCTACCAGCGCGAAGGCCTGCAGGTTCCGACGCTGCGCGTCACCGCCGAAGACGATGCGGGCGTGTGGCTGAACGGCATGAAGATGCTCGGCACCTCGGCGATTTTCGCCGACGATACATGGGTCGGCAATTTGCTGCCGCTGGCGCCGGACCAAGGCAAGGAGTCGATCACCTGTGCGGTGGCCCTGAACGCGCCCGGCGTCTCGATCTGGTCGCGCAAGCCGTTCGAGCGCTACGCGGTCTCGACGTTCGACAACCCCCTTTCATCGCGGTTCGACGAGACCGATTCGATGGTCATCTTCGAGGACGTGCATGTGCCGTGGGAGAGGGTCTTCATCCACGACGATGCAGCCCTGTCGCGCGACATCTATTTCGACACGCCGAGCCACGCGATGGGCAATCACCAGTCCAATGTCCGGTTCTGGGAGAAGTTGAAGCTGATCATCGGCATTGCCAGCCAGATGACGGAGATCAACGGCGTCGGCCACATCCAGGCCGTCCAGGGCACGCTCGGCAGGCTGGCGGCGATGGAGGCGGGGCTGGGCGCGATGATCCACGGCCAGATTCAGGCGGCCGAGGAGATCGTGCCGGGATATCTGACCGTCAACCGGCGCGCGATGTATGCGGCGCTGCACTGGTGCACCCACAACTATCACGAGATCTGCGAGATCGTGCGCGAACTGCTGGGCGCCGGTCCCTTCCAGATGCCGGCCGACCTCTCGGTGGTCGACGACCCCAAGCTGCTGGCGCAGTTCGAGACCTATTGGTCGGTCCCCGGACAGTCGGCGGTCGAGCGCATGAAGTTCATGAAGCTCGCCTGGGACCTGCTCGGCTCGGACTTCGCCGGACGCCATTCCCAGTACGAGCGCTTCTACGCCGGCCCGGCTTTCATCAATACCCATTACAGCTATGCGAACTGCCCGTGGGATGAGATGCGCGGGATCGTCAAGACCGTTCTGGACAGCTACGAGTCGCCCTCGGCCGGCCGCTCCGAGGCCGCCGAATAGAGCGCGTCCGGGACCGGCTCAGCGGCCGATGAAGCGCGCCGCGCGCTTGGCGAGGAAGGCCGCCAACCCCTCGGCGAAGTCCTCGCCCGCGGCACATTCGCCGAACGCCGCCGCCTCGGCGGCAAGCTGGTTCTCCAGGCCGCGATGGGGCGATGCGTTCAGCAAGGCCTTTGTCTTGGCATAGGCCAGCGTCGGGCCGGCCGCCAGCCGGGCCGCGAGTCCTCCGGCCTCGGCGTCGAGGCCGGAGGACTCCACCACGCGGTTGATCAACCCGATCTGCCTGGCCTCGTCCGCGCCGAACCGCTCGCCGAGGCAGGCGATCTCGAAGGCGCGCTTGCTGCCGACCGCGCGCGGCAGCATGTAGGTCGATGACCCGTCCGGGCTGGTGCCGATATGACAATAGGCCAGCGTGAACACCGAATCCTCGGCCGCCAGCGCCATGTCGCAGGCCATCATCAGGCTCATCCCGAACCCGGCGACCGCGCCGCGGACGGCGGCGAGGACCGGCTTGGGCATGGCGGTGATAGCGAGGATGCAGGGATGGACCTCGTGAATGAAGGACTCGAACCTGTCGCGGCGCTGGGACCGGTCCGGCAGCTCCGCGAGCCAGTTCGAGAACGTCTTGATGTCGCCGCCAGCCATGAAGTGCTCGCCCGCGCCGCGGATCAGCACCGCGCGGACGCCGTCATCGGCCTCCGCCGCCCGCGTCACGGCGACAAGCGCTGCCGCCATGTCGCGGTCCAGGGCGTTGAGCGCGTCGGGCCGGTTGAGCGTGATCGTGCAGACGCCGCCGTCGACGGACGCTTTCACGGTCGGGTTGGGCGATTCGATCATCCTCGGCGGGGCTCCCGGCCCGGTCCATCCCACCTCACCGACACGCCGATGAAGCGCCGTAAAGGATAACCGGAGGGCCGGCCGTCGGCTACCAATATGCCCGGCCGCGTCAGTCTTGGAACGTCGCCCGCGCCCGGCTGCTCAGCGCAAGGTCGTCCTCGCAGTCGATCGCGGCACCGGCGGTCGAGGTGCAGGACAGGACCTCATTCAGCACCAGCCTTGCTATGCCCGAGCACGTCACCTTGGTGATGTCGAACAGGCGCACGTAGATCCGCGACGGCTTGAGCCGGCGGGTGTTCAGCCCGACCCGGCGGGTGATGACGTCGTTGCGGTCGAAGATGAACACGTCGAGCTCGAGGTTCTTCACATCCTTCGCCGTGCGGTTACGGATCACTAGATAAAGCCGGCAACTGCCTTGCTTTTCTTCCAGCTTGTTGAGCTCGATGGATATCTTGCCGGCCGATGTGGCCGCAGGGGCGGGCTTCTGGGCAGCCGCCGCCTGGCTCAGCGCGAGGCCGAGGGCAATTCCGATCAGGACCGTTGGCAAGCGCATCGGCACACTCTCGTTCAGACGCCTTCGGGGGCTAGCCGGACGACTCGGCGGCCCGGTTCGGCGGGTTCAGAATATGCTCTAACCTGCCGTCACCGGGCCCCGGAGGCAAGTCTATTTCCGCGTCGGTTTCCGGCCGCCTCGCTGCGCCGTCGAATGTCCTGGGTGATCAGGAAGACATAGACGTATTCCTCTGCGACCTCGGTGTCCGCACGGCGCAATCGGGCGATCACGCTCGCGAGATCCGCGAGGTAGCCGTCAGCGGATTCGACCGGGGGGCGGGCACGGTCGAACAGGGGGTGCGAGGTACCGATCGCGACCAGGATATTCACCCCGTAGGGCGCACCGGCGCGCAGCTCCGTGCCGGAGCCTTGCTCGCCGATCGACAGGACGCTCCCCGGCTCGAACCGGTTCCGTTTCACCTGGGGGTTGGGAACCAGGTGCGTCACCTGTCCGCGCAGATCGTAGAAATCGACATGGACGTAGGCGGGCCAGCGCGGCGTGGTCAGGCGCACGACGATCCTCTCGCCGTGAGCGAACCGCTTGATGCCGGCCTGGGTCGGGCGGGCGAGCATCTGCGGGCGGACCTGATGGGCTTTCGATGCGCTCAACCCCGCGGTGCGGAGCGTATCCAGCACCTGACACAGCGGCTGCGGCAGGATGACCGTGCCACCATCGCGGATTTCGGTGATCCCCTCGATCCTGGCCAGCGCGCCGACGATCTTGGCGCGCTCGGTCAGCGAGGGAACATGGCCGTCAAGCCGCAGCGATCCCGTCGTCTCATCCAGATCACCCGACAGTCGGCCGCAGGCGACCCCGGCCAGCAGCCCGGCGATCTTGCTCAGGTCGGCGGCCGAGGTGGGCGCCGGGGTGGGCGCCGGCGTCGGCTTCGGCCGCTGAAACGGCAGGAGCCCATCGAGCACGTCGGCGGCGTTGATCCTGGCCGGGATCGAGGCGGTATCGACCCCTTCGACCGGTTCCGGCGCCGCCCGTCCGCCTGCGGCTTCGGTGCCGGTTTCCCTGAAAGACAGTTCGATCGCCGAGGCCGCCGCGCCGGCGGCCGCCGCGCGCAGGAACCTGCGTGGCGAGCCGTCGGCCTCAACGCTGGCCGGCAGCCGTCCCTCCGCGGCTAAAGCAGGGCTCCCGGCCTCTGCTTGCGCTCCGCCGTGCGGAGCCTCGACGGCCGTCTCCAGCCGGCTGCTGGCCGGCGCGAGGCTGTCCAGCGCGGCGGCGGGGGGGTGGCGCCGGTCCGGCGATTTGACCTCGCCTGCCCGCAGCGGAGCGGCGGCCGGACGCGGCGCTGCCACCGCGACATCGACCGATCGGATGCGGGGCGGCGTCTCGCCTTCCGGCGCATCCGCCGGATCGTCCGAGACGGGGGCAGGTGGCTGTCGGTTGGCGATCTCCGGCGCCTCGGCCGGGCTGTTGGACACAGGTGCGCGTACCGGACGATTCCGGCTGGGTGAAAGTTCGGCCGGTGCTCCGGCGATCACACCGGGGATCGGGCGGGCGGTATTTTCCGGTGCCCTTGCCGGTCTGCCGGATGCCGGAGCGTTCGCTGGTCGGCCCACGGTTTCGGGGACTCCGGCCGGTGCTCCGGCGATCACACCGGCGATCGGGCGGGCGGTATTTTCCGGTGCCCTGGCCGGTCCGCCCGATGCCGCAGCGCGCGCTGGCGGGCCCTTGCTTTCGGGGACCCCGGCCGGTGCTCCGGCGATCAAGCTGGGGGCCGGGCGGGCGGTGTCTTCCGGTGCCGTGGCCGGTCCGCCGGCTGCCAGAGCGCGCGCCGGTCGGCCCGCGGTTTCGGAGACTCCGGCCGGCGCTCCGGCGATCAAGCCGGGGACCGGTCGGGCCGCGCTTTCCGGTGCCCTGGACGGCGAGACGGCGATCGGCGCGCGGCGCACGGAGTCGGGTGTCGGGATGCTGCGGACCGCCACCGGGGCGCGAATGGATCGCGGCTGGCTGCGCTCCTGCCGCGCAGTCGGCCGCTCGATGCCCGAGGCGCCGACCGCAGCGATCGCCGCTCCGTTGGAAGCCGGTGCCTCGCTTGCGCTTTCCGGCGTGCCGGAGGCCGGCGGGCGCACTGCTTGATCGTCCGCCTCCTGCGACACGACCTCTGGCCGCAGCGGGGAGCGCGCCGACGGCGCGGTCTCGGGGGTCTGGCGCAACGGCTCGCCCGGCGGCGCGGCCGCCAGCGTCGGTACCGGCTCCGATGCGGCGTCGGCGGGCTTGACGCGGGCCGCACGGTCCGCGCTGTCCAAGGGCTCGCGGGTGAGCAGGCGTCCGGACCACAGTGGGTCGAACTCGCTGACCGAGACGATATCGATTTCCTGGTGGAGGGTAATGGTCGGCAGATCCGACCTGGTCAGGTAGCCGATCAGCAAGGCGACCGCGGCTACCGCGTGCAGCGACAGCGACAGGTAGACCGCGGTCGTGCGCTCGCTTTCGTCGCCGCTCCGGCGGACCGGGGCGGTGGACGGCCGTCTTGTCACCGAACGAGACGGTGGTCGATGGCTCGAACGCGCCGGCAAATCGTCCAGTCTCCGTATTCGTTTGCGGCGGCCATTCTATCCCGGAGCCCCGCACAACCCGGCAGAGTAATTCGGAATTCGGAGATAAGCGGGGCGGGCGGACCGTCCTCAGCGCACGAGCGCCTCCTGCGTGCGATGTTGCGCTGGCGGCCGCGCTCAGATCAGCGGCGTGTTCTGCGGCAGTCCCAGCAGGATGCGGCCGTACATCTCCAGATTCGTCTTCAGCGACAGAAGCCCATGCATGTTGATGGCGTGGATGTCGCGTTGCGCCCGCTGGATCGGGTTTTTCGCGGCGATCCCGCTGCCGCCGGTGGCGAGATAAAGGATCTCCACCGCCTCCAGGCACAGCCGGACCGCGTAGGCGCAGTCCATCCGCACCCGAGCGCGGATCTCCAGCGGCATCTCTCCGCCCGCCTTGGCCGCGTCCTCGATGTCATCGGCGCTGCGGTGGAGCAGCAAGTGCGCGGCATCGATCTTGATCGACGCCTCGGCGACCTCGAGATGGGTCGCGGTGTTGTCGATCTGCACCTCTTCGGGCGTATAGGCGATGGTCCGGCCGGGGACGTAGGCCTTGAAGTCCTCGAGCGCGGCCTTGGCGACGCCCAGCGCCGGCCCGGTCAGCGCGATCGCCAGCACCGGGACGAAGGCCGCCTTGTGGAGCCAGCCGTCATGCAGGTGTGCGCCGGGATAGTTCCCCGCGATCGCGGCGATCAGGGAGATGTAGCGGTGCGCGGGCACGAAGACATCCTTGGCGACGAGACTGCAACTCCCGGTTCCGCGCAGGCCCACCACGTGCCAGTCGTCCCTGATTTCTATGTCGGCGGTGGGGATCAGGAAATCGGCCTCGTCGGTGGTCTCGCCGTGCTCGTCCTGGACGGCTGCGCCGAGGAAAAGCCAGTCCGAATGCTCGCAACCCGAGCCGAAGGGCCAGAAGCCGTTGAGCACGTAGCCGCCGTCCACCTTCCTCGCGGTGCCGCGCGGGGCGATGACCGCCGAGATGATCGCATCGGGGTTGGCGCCGTAGAGCTCCTTCTGGGCATCCTCGGGCAGCAGGCCGGAGAGCCAGCTATGGGCGTGCATCACGCCCAGGCACCACCCGGTCGAGCCGCATCCGCGCGCGACCTCGCTGACCACGTCGAGATGGGTGTGGAGGTCAAACTGGTAGCCGCCGAAGCGCCTGGGCTGGAGCACTTTCAACAGGCCGGCCTTTTGCACCGCTGCGACGTTCTCGGCCGGCAGCCGTCGCAGCTCCTCGGCTTTGCGCGCACGCTCCTTCAGGACCGGCGCGATCGCCGCGGCCCGCTCGATGACCTCCTCTGCCGCGGTCTCGATTGCCACGGCATCGGCTTGATCATTCATCTCCAACCTCTTCGGCTCGCTGTTCGATTCGCCGCCTCGACCGGGAATCCCAATTGTGATCGTGATCCTCGAAGCCTGATCGATTCTCGACCATAATCCGGCCGAAGTCACGCCCGCCGTTCGCGCTCGGCGGGCCTATCGCAGCCCGTCCTCACCCTTGGTATCGGCGTCCTTGAGACCGCCGGCCCGGTCGTATATGCGGGGCGCGGTCGACATCGACTGGATCCAGACGATCTCGTTGGCGCGTGGCGCGTCGGGGATCGAGCATTCGATCGCATCGAAGTGCGAGCGTACATAGGCCGCATTGGCGTGGGCGATCGGGACATCGACCGCACAGCCCGGGCCGCCGACCTTCTTGGTGCTGGGAACGATCGCGGCCGATTTCTCCATCAGCTGGCGCATGCCGTAGCCGCCGGGCTCGTGCCAGAGGGCGGCGTGCTCGAGCTCGCCGTTCTCGCCGACAATGGCCGACTTGCCGTAGGCGACGATCCGGTCGGGGCCGCCCAGCACGTCCATCAGCCGCCTGGCCATCGCAAGGCCGAGCGGCTTCAGCGCGTCCATGAGCGGCATCAGGTCCTCGACATAGCGCCCGGCATAGGGGTTGCCGGTGACCGCGGCGATATAGCCCTTCCATTGCGGCGTTTCGGCCGGCGGGCCGAACTCGTGCAGCACCTCCTCGACATGCATGACGAATTTTCTGACTTTTACCAGCTCGCCGAAATCGCCCTCGGCGGCAGTCTCGATCACGCTGCGGGCGTCATCCATCGCTTCGGTCCTCTCTGGTGCCGGCGGCAAGCGCCTCGGCCTCGCCGACGATGCGGCGGTCCCCGCACAATACCAGCATCGCCGCGGTAGCGTGTCCAGCCCTGCGCATCGCCTCGGCACACGACGCGCCGCGGTCCAGCGCCGCTGCGACCGCGGCGGGGTCGAGGTCGCCGACCGCAACGATGACCGGGCGCCGGCCGAGATCGGTGTTATCGTCGATCTCGGAGGCGGGCGCACGGGTAATCGCCGGGTGATCGACCGTCACCTCGTTGGCGATCAGGGTCGCGGCGACATCGGCGGCGGCGGCGCTGGTCGCCAGCACGGTCACCGCATCGGCGATGCCGAAGGACCAGCTACGGCCGCGCCAGCCGCTGGTGGCGATGCCTCGAACCGGACTCCCGTGGCTGATCGCCGCGGTGGCATCGATCGCCGGGTTGTCGATCTCGCCGACGATGCCGAGCCTCAGGCGGGCGCCTTCGGCCAGGTGGACCGCGATGTCACCGCCGTTGTTGACGTAGGCCGTCTCCAGCCGCTGCCCTTCCGTCATTGCCGCGAGCATCTCATCGGCCACCGCGCCGGCGACCGCGGCCATCGGGGTGACGAAGACGGCACGGTGCGGCCACACGGCCGCGACCATGCGCCGCGCGACCGGCCCGTCCGGCAGCGGCCGCGGCGCAGCGATCGGGCGGCGCAACAGCGGCAGCTCACCGACCAGGCGATCGAGCACATCCTGAAAACGGTCCGTGGCGCGGGCGTAGGCCGCGCGGACTTCGGCTGCAGGCCCCGCGGCCCCGATGATCAGGTCGATCGGGCCGTGCTGTAGATGCAGCCGCTTGCCGTCGGGCAGCATGCGCGCGGCCGGGCCGGCGCGGCTCGTCGATCGCCCTCCACCGCCGACCACGCCTTGCCGGCGGCACCGCGAAAACGGTGCTGCCCCTTCTTCCTTCAGCCCGAAGCGGCCTTGTACCAGTCGACGATCTCCGCGCCGGACCAGAACAGGACGCCGGGCCGCGCGGCGATCTGGGCCAGCATCGCCTCGAGATGCTTGATGCGGTGGGGCACGCCGCTGATATAGGGGTGGATGCCGAAGCCCATCACCTTGGCGCGCTCCGCACCTTCCTCGTAAAGCCGCTCGAACTGGTCCATGGTGCGAGCGTAGAGCTCATCCGCCCGGTGATGCTGCAGGAGCATCATCGCGATGTCGTTGAGCTCGACCGAATAGGGCACGTTGACCAGATCGCCCGCCCGCGTGCGCACCGTCGTCGGCTCGTCGTCCCAGACGAAGTCCGCCACATAGTCCAGCCCCTCCTCGACCAGAAGGTCCGAGGTCTCGTAGGTCTGGGTCAGGCCGGGGCCGATCCAGCCGCGCGGCCGGGTACCGGTGAACGCCTCGATCCGCGCGACGGTCTCGCGGATGGTCTTGCGCTCGTCATCGAGCTTGTGCATCGGCATCTGGTGATAGGTGTGCGGCAGGAACTCCCAGCCGGCATCGAGCGCAGCCTGGGCCACCCGCGGATAGACGTCGCAGACCGAGGCGTTGAGCGAGAATGTCGGCTTGATGCCGAGCCGGTCGAAGGCCGCCTTGATGCGCCAGAACCCGACCCGCATGCCGTATTCCTGCCAGCTCCAGTTGGGGATGTCGGGGACGAAGAGCTGCTCGCCCGGCGGGGTCAGGATCGCGCGCGGCATCGGCGCGTTGGTGTCCCAGTTCTCGATGTTGAAGACCGGCCAGACGATGATCCGCGCGCCGTCGGGCAGCTTGAGCGGCGCCCGGTCGACGATGGCGCTGTACTCGATGCGATCGCGCGGATCCATCGCCCATTCCCCCTTCATGCTCCCGGCCGCCCGAAGCGGCCGGCTCTCACATCAGACTCGGCAAATACAGCGCAATGCCCGGTGCGATGACCAGGATGATGATCAGGATCAGGTCGCAGAACAGGAACGGAATCGCATACGAGGCGACCTCGAACAGCGATGTCCCGCGCACCATTCCCATCATGATGTAGAGCAGCAACCCGAAGGGCGGCGTGGTCGCGCTCATCTCCAGCGACATCAGCACGATCAGCGAGAACCAGATCAGGTCGTAGCCCAGAGTCTGGGCGATCGGGTAGAAGATCGGCACCGTGATCAGCATCATGGAGACTTGGTCCATGAACATGCCGAGCACGATCAGGACCACGAACATCGCCGACAGGATCACCAGCGGGGCCACTTCGAACCCGGTCGCCCATTCCGTCAGCCCGCGGCCCGCGCCCGACATCGCAAGGAGCTGGCTGAACACCGTGGAGTTCATCAGGATGAAGAAGACCATGCCGACGACGCGGATCGCGCCGACCAGCGAGGTCTTGAACGCCTTCCAGGTAAACGCGCGGAAGGCGATGGCCAGGATGCACACGCCGACCACCCCGAAGGAGGCCGACTCCGAAGGCGTCGCCCAGCCCAGGACGATGAACCCGATGACCATGAACACGACCAGGCTCATCGGCAGGATGTTGACCACGACTTGGTAGAGCTTCTCACGCCAGGTCGTGGACTCGATCTCGTAGCTCGGCGCGGCCTCCGGGTTGATATAGAGCTGGAACAGGATCATCGCGGCGTAGAGAACGGCCAGCAGGAAGCCCGGCAAGAGGCCCGCGATCAGCAGCGCGCCGACGTCGACGCCCGCGATCGAAGCCAGCAGCACGCCCAGCGATGACGGCGGGATGATCATCGCCAGCCCGCCGGTGCCCAGGATCGGGCCCATCGACATGCGCTTGTTGTAGCCGCGCCGGGTCATCTCCGGCACCAGCAGCGAGCCCAGCATGGCGGTATTGGCCATCGTCGAGCCGGTCAGCGTCGAGAACAGCGAGCCGCCGATCACCGTCAGGAAGCACAGCCGCCCGGGGATCCGCCCGAGCAGCTTGTCGAGCGCGTCGAACACACGGATCGCCAACCCGGTATGGAAGAACAGCGCCCCCATCAGGATGAACATCGGGATCGGCGACAGGGTGAAGGTGGTGATGAGCTGCGGCGCGTTGTCGGCGATCTGGATCAGGTTCGACCAGCCGTTGGCGAAGACGAACATGCCCAAGACGTTGGCGATCAGAAATGTAAACGCGACCGGGAAGCCCAACGCCATGCCGGCGACGACGCAGCCGAGGAGGGCCGCCCCTGCTTCATACCATTCCATCGCTCAGACGCTGTCCTTCACTTCGCCGAGATCGTAGGTGTAGTAGTGCCTGAGCCCCAGGAAGAACATCAGGAACTCCAGCCCCACCAGAAGGTAGCCGAATGGCATCGGAAGGAACTGGGTCCAATAGGGCATGTCGATGCCGCGGACATCGAGATTGCCGGTCTCGATCGCCTCGATGAACAGCTCCACCGACAGCCAGGCGAAATAGACCGCGATGACCGCGCAGACCAGATAGACGATCTTGGCCAGCGGCTCGCGCACGTTGGTGGGCAGCATGGCCACCAACGCCTCGATCGCGACGTGGCCCTTCTGGCGGACCAGCCATGGCGCCGAGCACATCGCGATGTAGAGCAGTGCATATTCGACGATCGAAGACGTAAACAGCGGCGGCGTGAACCCGATGGTACGGATCGAAACATCGATCGTGATCATGATGAAGATGCACGGGATGAGGGCGCAGGCCACCCAGACCAGCGCCCCCACCACCGCTTCGAGTTTCTTGTCGAATGCCTCCAGCAAGGACGGAGCGTCCTATTGGCGGAGCGCGCGGCCGAGGTCGGCCTGGCGGTTGGGCTTGCCCGGGATGTACATCAGCGGCCTGAGCCTGTCGTGATACTTCGAACGTTCCTTGAGCTGCTTCCAGATCTCGCGGTGCGCGATGTCGAGATATTTCGCGGCAGCCGCGCCGCTGAGCGCGATGTCCTTGACGCCGGCAGCCTTGATCTCATCTTCCTCGGTCCGCCGCTGCTTCTCCACCCAATGGATCGAGGTGGTCTCGTACTCGATCGCGAGCTTTTCCAGCGCATCCCGCTGCTGCCCGGACAGCGCGTTCCAGGACTTGGGATTAACCGTCACGACGGTGTTGGTCTGGTAGTAGTTCGGCGTCACGCGGTATTTGACGACCTTGTGCAGGCCAAGCGGAACCAGCGAGACGTCAGTATAGCCGAAGCCCTCGACGGTGCCGCGCTGCAGGGCGGTGTAGATCTCCGAGGACTTGATGTTGATGGTCGAGGCGCCGAGCGCGCGGAACAGCGGCCGATAGGTGCCGGTCGCCCGCATCTTGATACCGGTGAGGTCCGGAACGCCGTCCTTGTCGAATTTGGGCATGGCCTGCAGGTAGGTGTTGTAGGAGGTCATGTTCTCGCCCCAAGCAAGCAGGTGGGCGCCCGCCTTCTCGAGGTAAATCTCCTGGAGGATCTTCCAGGCGCCGTTCTTGCGCAGCGCCGCCGGACCCTGGTTGGCGGCGAGGATCGCATACCCTTCCGGCACGGTGCCGATGTAGTAGGCCGTCGGGCTGTGCAGCACGTCGAACTGCTGGCGCCGCAGCGCCGTGACCGCCTTGCGCGGCGGCACGATCTCCTGGCCGCCGAGATATTTGATATTGATGCTGCCCTTGAGCATCGCGTTCGCGGGCTTGACGTAGTTGGTCCGGAAACTGACCACCAGGACATTGTTCTGGTCGAGCGAGGTGACGGCGGAAAGCTGGTCCTCGGCCGAGGCCGTCTGGACCGATGCCGCCGCGGCTAGAGAAACCGCCGCGAGGGTTGCGGTAAGGCCGTAGGTTTTCATTGCGCTACTCCCATTGTGATTGCAGATGCCGACCGCTCGGTGCGGCGGACATGGCCGGCCTTGCGGCGGAAACCCCACCGGAAGGCCGATCGCACTATTGGCGCAAACCCCTGTCGAGCTTGACCTGACGGTTGGGCTTGCCGGGGATGTACATCAACGGCCTGAGCCTATCGTGATACTCGGAGCGTTCCTTGAGCTGCTTCCAGATCTCGCTATGAGCGATATCGAGATACTTCGCCGCCGCCGCGCCGGTAAGCGCGATGTCCTTGACCCCGGCCGCCTTGATCTGCTTTTCCTCCGCCCGGCGCTGCTTTTCCATCCAGTGCACCGCGGTGGTCTCGTATTCCAGCGCGAACTGCTCGAGCGTATCCCGCTGCTCCCGGGTAAGCTCTTTCAAGGAAGCGGGATTGGCGGTCACCACGGTGTTGGTCTGATAGTAGTTTGGGGTCACGCGGTACTTCGCGATCTTGTGCAGGCCGAGCGGGACCAGCGAGACGTCGACCCAGCCGAAGCCCTGGACGGTGCCGCGCTGCACAGCGGTGTAGATCTCCGAGGACTTGATGTTGATGGTCGATGCGCCGAGCGCGCGGAACAGCGGCCGGTAGGTTCCGGTCGCCCGCATCTTGATGCCGGTCAGATCGGGCACGCCGTCTTTGTCGAACTTGGGCATGACCTGCAGATAGGTGACGTAGGAGGTCATGTTTTCGCCCCAGGCCAGCAGATGCGCGCCGGCCTTCTTCAGATAGGCCTCCTGCAGGATCTTCCAGGCGCCGTTCTTGCGCAGCGCTGCCGGTCCCTGGTTGGCGGCCTGGAGCGCATAGCCCTCGGGCACGGTGCCGATATAATAGGCGGTCGGGCTGTGCAGCATGTCGAACTGCTGGCGCCGCAGCGCCGTGACCGCCTTGCGCGGCGGCACGATCTCCTGGCCGCCGAGGTACTTGATCGCCAGGCTGCCCTTGAGCTTCTCGTTCACCGGCTTGACGTAGTTGGTCCGGAAACTGACCACCAGGACATTGTTCTGGTCGAGCGAGGTGACGGCGGAAAGCTGGTCCTTGGCCGAGGCCGTCTGGACCGATGCCGCCGCGGCTAGAGAAACCGCCGCGAAGGTCGCGGTAAGGCCATAGGTGTTCATTGCGCTACTCCCGTTGTAATTGCAGATGCCGACCGCTCGGTGCGGCGGACATGGCCGGCCTTCCGGCGGAAACCCCGCCGGAAGGCCGATCGCACTATTGGCGCAGACCCCTGTCGAGCTTGACCTGACGGTTGGGCTTGCCGGGGATGTACATCAGCGGTTTGAGCCGATCATGATACTCCGAGCGCTCCTTGAGCTGCTTCCAGATCTCCTGGTGCGCGATGTCGAGGTACCTGTCCGCCGCCTTGCCGGTGAGCTTGATGTCC
The DNA here is from genome assembly GCA_965248835.1 of Alphaproteobacteria bacterium. Taxonomy (GTDB): domain Bacteria; phylum Pseudomonadota; class Alphaproteobacteria; order MPNO01; family MPNO01; genus CAYFYS01. Next base: position 1,863,751 of record CBDFLJ010000002.1, on the reverse strand, counting down.
TTCACCCCAGCCGTCAGCATCTGCTTCTCTTCCTTGGCGCGCTCTTGCTCGAGCCACCTCACCGAGGTCGTCTCGTAGGTCAGGGCTTGTTTCTTCAGGAACGCGCGCTGCGCCTTGGTCAGCGCGTTCCAGACGGTGGGGTTGATCGTCAGCACCTGGTTGGTCTGGTAGAAGTTGGGCGTGATGCGGTACTTGACGATCTTGTGCAATCCCAGCGTGACGATCGCCACGTCCGGCCAGCCGAACCCCTGGACCGTGCCGCGTTGCAGGGCGGTGAAGATCTCCGAGGATTTGATGTTGATGGTCGAGGCGCCGAGCGCGCGGAACAGCGGCCGGTAGGTGCCGGTCGCCCGCATCTTGATGCCCGTCAGGTCGGGCACGCCATCGGCGTCGAACTTGGGCATGACGTTCAGATAGGTGTTGTACGACGTCATGTTCTCGCCCCAGGCGAGCAGCACTGCGCCAGCCTTCTTCATATAGGCCTCTTCAAGAATCTCCCAGGCACCGTTGGCGCGCAGCGCCGTCGGGCCCTGGTTGGCCGCCAACAGTGCGTAGCCCTCCGGCACCGTCCCGATGTAATAGGCTGTCGGGCAGCTCAACGCATCGAACTGGCCGCGCTTGAGCGCATTGGCCGCCTTGCGCGGCGGCACGACCTCCTGGCCGCCGACATATTTCATGTTTATCGGTCCGTTCGCGGCGTTTGTCGCCTCGAGGAAATTGGTGAGGAACGCCTTGGCGATCGTGTTGGACCGCTGCAGCGCGGTGACGGTGTTCAGTGTCTCCTTGGCCATGGTGGCGGACGCTGCCGTCATCGAAACCAGCGAAACCGCCGCAGCGGTCCGAAGGATCCCGGACTTGGTCATCTACGTGCTCCCATCGCTTGTCTAGCGGGCTGCGCCGCCTTCCGCTCCGGCCGGGCAGGACTTCCGTCCATGGCTGTTCGACTGGAGCCTCCCTTGGAATGCTAATTGATTTGGTTGGCCATGCTGGCGGGAAAGCGCTGATCCGTCAACCGGATTTGGCGCTGCCCCGGCCCGTCGGCACGCCAGGATTGCCGCCGATTCATTGCGACGGCATAATTCGCGCGCGGCCGGTGGCGTCAAGGGAAGACGGAATATGGCATCCTGTCGCGGCGACTGCCAGGCCGCGCGCGATGCGCAATACAATTGGCGCGCAGTCGTCCGCGACGCCGCGAAATACGCCGCTTTTCGGGAAGCCGAGAGCGCCCGGGTCCGCCCGGTGGTGACGGCGCCGGTGCAGCGAACCGGCATGGGAGATGGTTGATGAACATCGAGGTGGTCCCCCTCTCGTCGGCCTTGGGCGCGGAGATCAAGGGTGTCGATCTCGCCCGGCCGCTCGGCCCGCAGGTGTTGGCCCGGATTCACCGGGCCTGGCTCGACCATCTGGTGATCGTCTTCCGCGGCCAGCAGATCGACCAGCACCAGCAGCTCGCCTTCACCCGGCATTTCGGGGTCCCGGGCGGGGTGCGCTCGCCGCGGCCGCAGGTCGGCCTCGACGGCAAGCCGCTGGAGCCGGGGATCATGATCGTCTCCAATGTCCGTCGCGACGGCAAGCCGCTCGGTCTGCCCCATGACGGCGAAATGTGGTTCCATTCCGACATGTGCTACGACCGCAGCCCGCACAAGGCGACCCTGCTGTACGGCATCGAGATCCCCCCGGTCGGGGGCAACACGCTGTTCGCCAACATGTACACCGCCTACGAACGGCTGCCCGAGCGGACCAGGGAAAGAATCCGCGGCCGCACCGCGCTGCAGATGCACGAATACCTGCGCACCGACCGGCCGCGATTGCGCGCCGACATTTCCGATGTCGCGCATTTCTCCCACCCGGTGGCGATCACCCATGCCGAGACCGGCCGCCAGGCGCTCTACGTCAACCGGCTGATGACCGCCCGGATCAACGGGATGGACGAGGCGGAAAGCGATGCTTTGATCGAGGAGTTGCTGAGCTACTCGGAGGACCCGGCGATCGTCTACGAACATGTCTGGCGGCCGGGCGACCTGGTGATGTGGGACAACCGCTGCGTCACCCACGCGCGGACCGATTTCCCCGGATCCGAGCGCCGGCTTCTGCAGCGCACGACGACGGAGGGTGCCCAGCCCTTCGAGACCATTGCAGAGTACGAGAATGCCCGATGATGCCGGCGCCGTCCTGGCGCCGATCTTCACGCCGTTTTCCCTGCGCGGGATGGAACTGAACAATCGTGTCGTGGTCTCGCCGATGTGCATGTATTCGGCCGACGACGGCACGGTCGGCGACTTCCATCTGGTCCACCTCGGCAGCCGGGCGATGGGCGGGGCGGGCCTGGTGCTGACCGAGATGACCGACGTCTCGCGCGAGGGGCGGATCTCGCCCGGCTGCGCCGGGATGTACAAGCCCGAGCATGTCGGAGCCTGGCGCCGCATCGTCGACTTCGTCCATGCCAATAGCGAGGCCAGGATCGGCATCCAGCTTGCCCATGCCGGGCGCAAGGCCGCCACCAAGGTCGCCTGGGAAGGCGGCGGCCCGCTGGAGGCGGCCGAAAGCTGGCAGATCTACGCGCCCTCGGCGATCCCGTTCGGCGAGGGCAGCCAGACGCCCAGGGCGATGGACCGCGCGGACATGGACAAGGTCCGCGGCGATTTCGCGCGCGGCGCCCGGATGGCCGACGAAGCGGGCTTCGATGCGATCGAGCTCCATTTCGCCCACGGCTATCTTCTGTCCACCTTCATCTCGCCGGTCAGCAACAAGCGGGAGGACGAATATGGCGGGCCGCTGGAGAACCGCATGCGTTTCCCGCTCGAGGTCTTCTCCGCTGTCCGCGAGAACTGGCCGCAGGACAAACCGATTTCCGCGCGGATTTCGGCGGTGGATTGGATCCCCGGCGGCACGACGGCCGAAGATGCCGTCGAGATCGGTCGCATGGCCAAGCAGGCGGGTCTCGACATCCTGACGGTCTCCAGCGGCAACGTGGTCGCCGGCGCGCGGCCAACGGCGGGCGGGCTGTTCCAGACCCCGTTCAGCGAGAAGGTGCGCAAGGAAGCGGGCATTCCGACGATGACGGTGGGAAACATCTCCGGGCCGGACGAGATCAACGCGATCATCGCCGAAGGCAAGGCGGACCTCTGCGTGCTCGCAAAGGGCCATCTCTACGATCCCTATTTCACCCGCCACGCCGCGCGCGCGATGGGCACCGAGGATCCGGCCTGGCCCAAGCAGTATCAAGCCGCGCGGATCTTCAATCCGAGCTATTGACCGTCCGGTCCTTCAAGCCCGGACCGGCGTTCCGGGGGATCACGGAAACGGCTTGATTCGGCCGTCGTCCGGCGCGTCCGAGAACGGTCCCTATCGGCCCATCATCGTCGGCAGGATGGTGACGATGCCGGGAAAGACCATCAGGAGTCCGACCAGCGCGATCTGGATCACCACGATCGGCAGCGCCGCGCGATAGATCTGCGACATGCCGAGGAGCGGCTGGACGCCCTTCATGACGAACAGCAGCACCCCGAAGGGCGGGGTGATCCCGGCAAGCTCGAGCTGGACCAGGATCAGGATCGAGAACCAGATCGGATCGAGCCCCAGGGACAGCACCAGCGGCATGAAGACCGGGATCGAGACCATCATGATCGAGATCGTGTCGATGAAGCAGCCGAGCACCAGCACCATGAGCTGCATGATGATCACCATCACGATCGGCGACAGATCGAGCGCGCTGACCGCGTCCACCAGCGAGGAGGTCGTGCCGGTAGCGGCCAGGATCTGCGAGAACCCGGACGAGCCCACGATCACCAGCAGCATCATCGAGGTTGTGGTCGTCGTCGAGATCAGCGCGGTCTTGACCGCCTGCCAGCTCAGCCGGCGGTAGCAGGCCGCGATGATCAGGGTCGCCACCGCGCCCATCGCCGCGGCCTCGGTGGGCGTCGCGATGCCCAGGAAGATGAACCCGGTCACCACGATGATCAGGCTGAACAAAGGCGAGACCACCAGCAGACTGCGCAGGCGCTGCGGCAGCGTCATCGGCGGCGCGACGTAAGGCGGAGCCAGGTGGGGCTGGAACTTGGCGCGCAGGGTGAAGTAGGCGAAATACAGCCCGGCCAGGACGAGCCCCGGCAGCAGCCCGGCGAGCAGCAGCTTGGCGATCGAGACCTTGGCGAGCGCGCCCAGCAGCACGCCGAGCGCGCTGGGCGGGATCAGCACCGCCAGCCCGCCGCCGGCCAGGATCGCGCCGACCGAGAGTTCCGGTTTGTATTCGCGGCGCTGCATCTCCGGCACAAGCGTCGAGCCGAGCATCGCGACCGAAGCCATGCTGGCGCCGCTGAGCGCCCCGAACAGCGTTCCGCCGCCGACGGCCGAGACCGCAAGCCGGCCCGGCAACCGCCCGATCCAGTGATCGGCTGCATCGACGGTCATGTTGGCCAGCCCGGTGCGCATCAGCAGTTCGCCCATCAGAATGAACAGCGGGATCGGGATCAGCACGAACTGGCCAACCGAGGAGAACGCGCTGGTCGCCAGCAGCGACAGCGCGACCTCGCCGCCCATGAAGAAATAGAGCCCGAGGATGTTGAGGGTCAGGAAGCCGAAGGCCACCGGCATCCCGCTGCCCAGGACGAGGATCAGCAGGACGAAGAAGATCAGCAGCAGGACCGACCAGTCGACCTCCAACCGCCTACCCCTTCAGATCCGGCCCGTCGCGTCGGTGCCCCCGGCATGGCCGCCGGCCGCGCGCAAGCGCGCTTCGGGGTCGCGGTCCCGCAGGTAGAGAGCCAACCGCGCGATGAAGGCGACCGCCAGGGCGGCGCTGCCGAACGGCACCGCGATGTAGGGGTATATTCGCGCGATGTTCCAGATCCGGGCCATCCGGACATCGTTCTGGGCATATTCGATGGCCGCGATCCCGGTGCGCCAGGCGAGCACCAGGCAAACCATGAGCCCGATGATCGATACCGTGATGCCGATCGCCCGCTGGGTGCGCACGCCCACGGCATCGACCACGAGCTCGACGCGGACGTGACCGTCGCGCAGCAGGATCCACGGGGCCGCGAGGAAGGTCATCCAGACCAGCGCGTATTCCGACAGGTCGAACGCCCAGGGCGAGGACCAGCCCAGCAGGTTGCGGGTGAGAACGTCATAGGTGATCCACAGGCTCATCGACAGGATGAGGAGCGCCGACAAATAGGCTAGCCACCGGGCCGGCCACTCGACGATTTTTATCAGCCGATCCATGACGTCCGCTCCACCAGGCGGCAGGGCGGCGGCGGACTCGCGCGCCTGCCGCCGTCGCGTAGGGGAGGGAGTCCGGCCCTCAGGCGGCCGCCTTTTCGAACAGCACCTTGAGCCGTGCGCCGTTCTCCGGCGCCTGCTTGAGGATCTTGGCCCAGAGCTTCTCCTCGGTCAGATCGACGAACCGCTTGGCATCGGCCGGCGGCAGCGCGACGATCTCGACACCGTGTTTCTTCATCTCGGCATGCTCGGCGTCGCGGGTCTCTTTGCACCATGCCTCACCGATCCGGTCGGCCGAGTTCGAGGCCTTGACCAGGATGTTCTGGAGCTCCTCGGGGAGCCGATTGAAGCTGTTCGGGTTGATCAGCGTACAGGTGCGGAGCTGGTAGTAGGTCGGCGAGACGATGTACTTGGCGTGCTCGTAGAACTTGAAGTCGAGCAGGCCGAGATCGGGCCAGCCGAGCCCGTCGACCACGCCGCGCTCCATCGCGGTGTAGGCCTCGGCGGGCGAGGTCGTCACCGGGATTGCGCCCAGCGTTTCCAGGATCGGGTCGTAGAGCGGAATGGAGCGGATTTTCCTGCCTTTGAACGCCGAAAGATCCGTCGGCCGGAAACTGACCTGGAAGACATAGCCCACGCCGCTCATCGGGATGCCGAGCAGGATCGTGCCGCGCTTCTTCATCATGATATCGGCGTAGGCATCCAGCGCACCGGCATCGCGCAGCTGCTCGATCGAGGCGTTGCCGCTGGCCAGCGAGATCGAGGACGGCATGGCGCCGGCGAAATAGGAGTTCGCCGAGTGGCTCATGTCGAAGACGCCGTTGGCGACGGCCTCGGGCGCGTCGAACCCGCTGATGACCTCGGAGCCGCCGGCATATTCGATCTTCAGCTCGCCGCCCGACATCCTGTCGACCTCGGCGGCGAGGAACTCGTAGCATTTCCCCCAGACGGTCTTCTTGTTGATGATCGTTATGTAACGCAGCTTGCGCTTGGACGCGCCGATCGCCGGGAAGCCGGTGATTGCGGCCCCGGTGCCGACCGCTGCGGCGGCCGAGGTCTTGACGAATTCCCTGCGCGACAGCGGCGTACTCGAACGGGCGCTCATTGACTCCTCCCGGTTCCGATTATTGCCGGTGGAGCCTCGGCAGTTTGTCCCGGCTTGTCAACGACCCCGGCGGAGGGCCGCAGTCGCCTCGGCGTCGACGCTCTTGCCGTCGGCGGCAAGCACGACGCCGTAGACATCGCGCATCGTCGCCTCGGAGATGATCTCGTCGCGCAGGTCGCGCACGACGCGCTCGGGGTTGCGCTCCAGCGGATCGCCCCAGCCGCCGCCGCCCGGCGACTGGGTGAGAAAGCGGACCGGGCCGGTCGCTTCGAGCCCGAACTTCGGCGCCGGCGTCTCGCTTCCTTCGGCGAAGCGCAGATGCATCCGCCCCGGCGCGCCGGGGCCGCCGCCGTTCACGCCGTAGCCGGTCTCGTAGTCGAGCCCCTCGCCGCGAAAGGAATGGGTGGCATCGGTCAGCATCTCGACCTCGTAGTTCGCACCGCTGCCGCCGCGCCAAGTGCCGTGGCCCGCGGCGTCGAGCCGGAACTCCTGACGGTGGAACCGGACGGGGTAGAGCTGCTCGTAGACCTCGATATTGGGCATGGTCAGCCCGCCCAGGGTGCAGACATGGCCGATCTGGTTGAACCCGTCGCGGCCGTCGACCGCCCCGCTGCCGGCCGCCGCAGCGCCGTGGTAGAAGACGTAGGGATCGCCGTTGGCCTCCTTGCCGACCGAGATGCCGAAGACGTTCTTCGCCCAGCCGGCGCAGCCGCGCGCCGGGTCGGCCTTGGCCAGCGCCTTCCAGACGGCGTGGATGATCTCGTGGGCGAAGAAGACGGTGCACATGGTGGTCGGCGCGCCTTCGCGGGCGTTGACGATCGTGCCTTCCGGCGCGACCAGGTCGACGCAGCGGAAAGCGCCCTCGTTGTGCGGCAGCGTGGGATCGAGGAACGAGGCAAGCGCGGTGTAGACCGCGGAATGGGTGTTGGCCAGCGACGAGTTCTTGAAGCCCTTGATCTGTGCATCGCTTCCGGTGAAGTCGACCGTGAGTGAATCGCCCTTGATGGTCACCGCAACGCGGACCGTCACGTCGCGGATCTCGAAGCAGTCGTTGTCCGAACGGTCCTCGGCCTCGTAGACCCCGTCCGGCATGGCCGCGATCTCGGCGCGCAGGCAGCGGTCGGCGTGGTCCAGCACGCCGTGGAAATAGGACAGAGCGGCCTCTGTGCCGAGCTCCTCGGCCAGTGCCGCGACCCGCTCCATCCCGATCCGGGTCGAGCCCAGCATGGCGCGCAGGTCGCCGTCCAGCAGGTGCGGCGTGCGCGTATTGAGCATCAACAGCCGCCACAGGTCGTTGCGCATCGTGCCGGCCTCGACAAGGCGCAGCACCGGCAGCCGGATGCCCTCCTGAAAGACGTCGGTGGCCGAGGGGTTGTAGGCCCCGGCAGCCCCGCCGCCGATGTCGGACTGGTGCGCGCGGTTGCATGTCATTCCGACGAAGCTGCCGGCGACGAACACCGGCCGTGCGATCACCCAGTCGGGCAGGTGGTTGCCGCCGGCCGCCCAGGGGTCGTTCAGCAGATAGACGTCGCCTTCCTCCATCACGTCGGCGAAGTCGCGCAGGATGGCGCGCACCCCGAACCCGCCGCTGCCGGTATGGATCGGGATGCCGTCGGCCTGGCTGACTACCTCGCCGTTGGGACCGGCGATGAAACACGAGAAGTCGTGCGCCTGGCTGAAGATCGGGCTGCGCGCGGTGCGCACCATGACCCAGCCCATCTGGTGGGAGATGTGGTCGAGCCGGTTCTGGGTCAGCGCGAGGATGATCGGGTCGTGGTCCATTCTCCGCTCCGCGTGCGCGCAACCCGGCGGCCGACGCTCGGCCGCGCCGCCGGGCTTCGGATTACCGGGCGATCACAGCGTGGCGGGATCGATCCTGGAGTAGATCTCCGTCCACAGCAGATCCCTGATCGTCGCGGTATCGCGGGTCTTGCCTTCCAGCAATTTTTGCCACTTCGCGACATTGGCGCGGTAAGCCTCGATCACCTTCTCCGGGTTCTTGACCCGCCGCTTCTTGGCGGCGGCGATGATGGTGGTCAACTCGTTGGCGCGGTGCTGCTCCATCAGGTCCTGGAACTCCTTGCCGCCCTTGCTGAACACCGCGCCGCGCTTGCGGACCATGTCGGCGCCGGTCTTCTCGTCGCGCGCGTAGCCGTCGATCGAGGCCATCGCGCCGGAATTGGGCATGGCTTCGATCATGATCTTCTTCTCCGCCAGGGTCAGCCCGTCCCAGGCCGCGCGGTTCATCACGAAATGCCCGGCGGCGGCGAAATTACCCATCGGGAAATCGATCACATGGGTGATGTACTCGGCGATCGAATAGGCTTTGATCCAACCTAACGGGCCGATCGTGCAATCGATTTGCCCGCGCTGGAGGGCTTCGATCATGTCGGCGCCGCTCATCTGGATCGGTGTGCCGCCCATCGCCCTGGCCCATCTGCCATTGGCCCCCGAGGTCCGCATGCGCTTACCCTTGACCTCGGCGAGGTTGGTAACCTTGGTGTTGCACATCAGGTGATAGGTGGTCAGGGCGTAGAACCCGAGCGGCACCGTCTTCTGCTTCTTGAAATCGGCCAGGCATTCCGGGCAGTCATGGAAGATGGTTTCCGCGGCCGCGGCCGCCGCGACCACGCCGTCCTCGGCGAACATCGCCATGTCGACGATGGTGTAGACATGGGGCAGCTTGGACTGGACGAAGCTCGGGATGATGATTCCGGCATCGGCCATGCCGCCGCCGACACTGGTCAAGGACGCGCGCAAGCCGAAAAGCTGGCCGCCGGTAAGCAGTTTCCACTTGAGCGATCCACCTGACTTCTTCTCGATCGCCGCCAAGGTCGGCGCAAGCCCCAGCTTGTTGACGTTATGCTGCGGCGGCAGCGCGCTGCCGAAGATCAGCTCCTTGGCGACGGCGTTTCCGGCCAGAGTCAAGCCCGCGGCGAGCAGAGCGCCGGCCCATAGAGTCCGTTGGTGAACCATTCGATCCTCCCTCAATTCGTTGTTGGCGGGGTCCTCGGTCATTGCCTATTTCATCATGCTTGGCAGAAGGAGCGCAATGTCGGGAAAGGCGACGATCAGCGCGATCACGACGACATCGCAGACGAGGAACCAGGCCACGCCTTTAAAGATCGTCTCGAGCTCGATCTGATCGCCGACCACGCTTTTGATGACATAGACGTTCATGCCCACCGGCGGGGTGATCAGACCGATTTCAAGATATTTTATCACCAGGATCCCGAACCAGATCAGGTCGAGGTCGAGCGCCATGAACATCGGCAGGAACAAAGGCAGGGTCAGCAGCATCACGCCGAGCGGGTCGAGGAACATCCCGAGCACGACATAGACCAGCGAGGCCGAGATCACCAAAAGCAGCGGATCGCCCGCCCAGCCGCCTATGACATCGGCGAGAAAGGTAGGAACGCCCGTCAGGGCGAGGAACCGGGTCAGCAGCACCGCGCCTACCGCCACGAAAAAAATCCGCGCCGTGCTGCTCAGTGCTTCGAGCACGCTCGCCTTGAGCCGTTCGATGGTCATCCGTCCCTGCAGGGTGACGATCACCAGGGCCAGGGCGGCGCCTGCGGCGCCCGCCTCGGTCGCCGTGAACACGCCGGTATACAGCCCGCCGATGATGCCGATCACCAGTACCGCCAGCGGCCAGATGTCCTTGAGCGACGTGAACCGCTCGCGCCATGTCGCGGCGAAATCGATGGTCGGCGCGAGATCCGGGTTGATGCGGCAGCGCACGATGATCATGCCGCTATAGACGATCGCCGTCAGGATTCCGGGCAGGATGCCGGCGATGAACAGCTTGCTGACCGAGACCTCGGCGAAGATGCCGTAAAGCACCATCAGGATGCTCGGCGGGATCAGCGTGCCCAGGGTTCCGGCGCTGGCCACGACCCCGGCCGCCAGACCCTTGTCGTAGTTGATCCGCAGCATCTCCGGGATCGTGATGCGCCCCATCGCCGCGGCGGTGGCGATCGAGGCGCCGGAGGCCGCCGCGAAGCCGGCGCAGGCGAAGGTGGCGGCGACCGCGAGCCCGCCCGGCAGAGCGCCGACCCATACGCGGGCGGCGTTGAACAAGGCGGTGCCGATTCCCGAGTGATAGGCTATCGCGCCCATCAGCAGGAACATGGGGATCGCCGAGAGCGACCAGTGGGCGGCAAACTCGAAGGGGGTGGTGCGCAGCGCCGAAAAGGCGATATCGACGCTGCGGATGCTGGCGATTCCGACCAGGGCGACCAGCCCCAGCGCGGCGCCGATGGGAACCCGGAGCGAGATCAGGACGATCACCGCGCCGATGCCGACGAAGCCGATATCGAGCGAGGTCATCGAAGCCCAGTCGGCCGCGCCGATCGCCGCAACCGGCTCACCCCAGACCTGCCCGCTCGTGGGCCCGGCGGGTATGCCGCAGCGCGAGGCGGGCGAAGAATATCGCCATCAACGCGCAGCCGACGGGAATGAGCCAGCGGCTCGGCCAGATCATGATCAGATCGTCGGCGGTTTCCCACATCTCGCCGTCCTCGGTCTGGATCAGCGCCTCGGCCGCGCTCTGCCAGGCCATCAAAGCGACATAGACGAGGGTCAACAGCGCCGCGCCGGCATCGATTCCGGAGAGCAGCCGCGGCGGCAGCTTGCGGGTGAACAGCTCGATATAAATATGGCCCTCGCCGCGGCTGACATAGGCGAGCGGCAAGAACAGGACGGCGACCATGTAATAACCGGCAACGATCTCGAGCGTGCCGTGAATCGGCTCGCCGAGCACCAGCCGGCCGAACACGTCGGCCGACACATGGATCATCATCACCACGATCAGCACGCCGGCGATGGTTGCCAACGCATCGGAAGGAATGCGCAGCCACGCGGTCAACCGGGGTTCCATTGGCTGGTTCACGCGCGTTCTGGCTCCCTGCACCGCGGCCAACGTGGCGGCCGATTATCGGGTTCGCGCGAAAGCGCCGTCAATAGATCACCTTGCCGGTCGCGCCGCCGTCGATACCGAAGCGCCATACGAAGTTCATCGCCGCGCCGTTATTGCCGGTGCCGTCGTGCCTTGTCACAGTGCGCCGCCATGGACCATCCGATCAACATCCTTTTCCTCGTGCCGGTCGCGCCCGCAGACAAGGTGCGGATCGAATCGTTGGACCCGAGGCTTCGCGTCGTTGAGGCCGCCGGGTGGTTCGACGGAGAGATCCGCCGGACCTGGCCCAAGGCGGCCTCCGAGCGGTTTCTGCCGACCGGCTCGATGGGCAGCGGGACGCGCGCCGAGCGGGATTCGTTGCTGGCCGAGACCGAGATCGCGGTTGTGACGTTCCCGTTCCCGCTCGATCTGCGCGCCCGGGCGCCGCGGCTGAAGTGGGTGCATCAGCAGCCCGCCGGGGCGAGCAATCAGAGGGAAGGCGATCTTTGGGGGAGCGGCGTCGTGGTCACGACCGGGCGCGGATACGCCGCCAACCTGCCGATGGCGGAATATGTCATCGCATGCTTTCTGCACTTCGCCCGCGGTCTGCACCGCGCTGCCGGGGACCGGTCGGCGCGGCTGTTCGAGGCAAGCGCGTACCAGCCGGTGCAGCTTGCCGGCAAGACGGCTTGTATCGTCGGTGTAGGCGGCATCGGGCGCGAGGTGGGGCGGCTTGCGGCCGCGCTCGGGATGCGGGTGGTGGGCACGCGCCGCGAAGCGGGCAGTGCTCCGCCGGCCGGGTTCGATGAGATCCGCGGACCGGAAGGTCTCCACGACCTCCTCGGCCGTGCGCAGTTCGTCGCGGTCTGCTGCCAGTGGACGCCCGACACCGAAGGGCTGATCGGGCGGACGGCGTTCGCGGCGATGCGTCCCGGCACGGTGCTGGTCAACGTCGCGCGCGGCGAGATCATCGACGAGGCCGCGCTGATCGCCGCACTTGCCGAAGGCAAGCTGCGCGGGGTCGGGTTCGACGTCTATGAGGGCGAGTTTGAAGGCCCGCCCGACGACCGGCTATGGAGCGACCCGCGCGTGCTGATCACGCCCCATGTCTCCGGCGGCGCGGACACCGCAACCAGAGCCGGCGCCATGGATCTCTTGTGCCGCAATCTCGAATCCTATCTCGCCGGCCGGCCGCTTGAGAACGTCATAGACTGGGCGCGCGGGTACTGATCCATAACGGTCCGAACATGCTCCAGCGAACAGGATGGGATCATCATGAAAGTCACAGTGAACGGCATCGGATTGAACTGCGAGATCGAAGGGTCCGAGGGGAAGCCCTGGCTCACCTTCTCCAACTCGCTGGCGACCAACCTGCACATGTGGGACGCCCAGGTGGAGCCGCTGAAGGCGGACTTTCACATCCTGCGATACGACAAGCGCGGCCACGGCGGCAGCGACGCGCCCGACGGGCCGTACACGTTCGACATGCTGATCGGCGACGTGATCGGGCTGTGGGACGCGCTCGGCATCGAAAAAAGCCATTTCGTCGGCCTGTCGATCGGCGGTATGACGGCGATGGGGCTGGGCATCGACCACCCCGACCGACTGCTGAGCCTGGTGATCGCCAATTCGCGCGCCGACATGCCGCCGGCCGATGCCGACGCCTGGAACGGCCGCGTCGCGCTCGCCGAGGACAAGGGCATGGACGCGCTTGCCGGAGTGACGGTCGAGCGCTGGTGCTCAAAGCCGTTCTTCGAGTCCGGCTCGCCGGTGCTAGAAAAGCTGCGCGCCATGGTCGCCGGCACCTCGGTGACGGGCTATGTCGGCTGCGCCCGGGCGCTCCAGACCCTCGCCTTCGAGCCGCGGCTGGGCGAGATCACCACCCGCACGCTATTCATCGCCGGCGCCGACGACATCGGCACGCCGGCCGACAACATGCGGCGCATCGCCGCTATGATCCCCGGAACCGAGACCGTCGCGCTGTCGCCGGCCGGCCATATCTCGTCGATGGAAAAGCCTGAGGAATTCAACGCCGCGCTCAAGCGGTTCTTTGAGATGGTCTAAGCTCGATCAGCGCACCGTCACCGTGCGCCGCGTCGCTGCGGACTCGAAAATGGCCTCGAGCACCGCAACGTTGTGGATGATCTGATCGGCCGGGATCGGGTAGGGGGCCTTGCCCTCGATGGCATCGGCGAACGCCTCGATCTCGGCGCGGACCGAATCGACGGGCTCGAGCATGTAGCTTCTCGGCTCGCCTTTTCGCGGCGTGACGCTGACGTCGCGCTCGCCGCGGGATTCGACGATCCCCTCGGAGCCGAGCACCCGGAAATGCCAGATGAAGGCGGTCTTGAAGGTGCTGGCGAGATAGCCCGTCGGCCCGTCGGCGAAGCGCAGCAGCACCGAGACCGTATCGCCCGCCGCGCGGCCCAGGGTCCGGTCGACGCACAAGGCGTGCACCTCGGCGATCGGCCCGATCATGTCGATATAGGCGTCGGTGATATGGACTCCCATGCCGGTCATGCCGGCGGCCGGCGCCTCCTCGGGCGAAGCGCGCCAGCCGGTCGCGGGGACCTCGGCCAGAATGTCGTGGCTGTAGTTGGCCTCGACATGCATCACGGTGCCGATCTCGCCTGATGCGACGATCCCCTTGATCTCTTTCATCGAGGGCCAGAAGCGGCGGTTCTGGCCGATCCCGAGCGCGAGCCCGGCGCGCGTGCAGGCCGCGATCGCGGCCTCGGCCGCGTCCTTGGTGAGCGTGAACGGCTTCTCGCAGAAGACGTGCTTGCCGGCGGCTGCGGCGGCTGCCACCTGATCGGCGTGCAGCGAATGCGGCGTCGCCAGCACGACGGCGGCGACCGCCGGGTCGGCGAGCGCGTCGTCGTAATCCGTCGACACGGTGATTCCATGGCCGGCAACCAGGCCGGAAGCCGCCTCGGGCTCCAGCGTAACGGCGCGGACATAGCGCAGCCGATCGCTCTTGCCCTGGACGGAGTCCAGGTGCTGGCGGCCCCACCAGCCAAGCCCCACCAATGCCGCATCGATCATCCTTTGGCTCCCCGCACCGCTGCCGATAAGATTGCCGCCATCATACCAGATGGCAGTCCGCACTCCCGGGAGACCCGCCATGGCCGAGCCGGCGACGCTGGCAAGCTCGATCCGCATCGGGCCCCTGGAGGCGTCCAGCCGGGTCGTCATGGCGCCGATGACGCGCAACCGCGCCGGACCGGGCAACGTCCCGCCCGCCTTGGCGGTGGAATACTACATGCAGCGCGCAAGCGCGGCGCTGATCGTCACCGAGGCGACGCAGGTCAGCCCGCAGGGCGTGGGCTTTCCGGCGACGCCCGGCATCCATTCGCCCGAGCAGATCGCCGGCTGGCGCCGCGTGACCGACGCCGTGCACGGCGTCGGCGGCCGGATCGTGCTGCAGCTCTGGCACGTCGGGCGGATCTCGCACTCGGTGATGCAGCCGGGCGGCGCGCTGCCGGTCGCGCCATCGGCGATCGCCGCGGCGGGCGATGCCTTCACCGATCAAGGGATGAAGCCCTTCGAGACCCCGCGCGCGCTGGAGACCGCGGAGATCGCCGGGATCCTCGCTCAGTTCCGCCACGGCGCCGAGTGCGCCAAGGCCGCAGGCTTCGATGCGGTCGAACTGCACGGCGGCAACGGCTATCTGCTCGACCAGTTCACCCGCGACGGCACCAACCGCAGGACCGACCGCTACGGCGGGACGATCGAGAACCGGTTGCGGCTGCCGCTGGAGGTCGCCGGGGCCGTGGTCGAAGTCTGGGGTGCGGACAGGGTGGGGTATCGGATCTCGCCCTTCCAGGTCTTCAACGACATGGCCGACAGCGATCCGGACGCGACATTCCTGGCCTTGGCGACGGCCCTCGACGAGCTGGGCCTTGCCTATCTCCATGTCGTGGAGGCCGATGCGCCGGGCGCGGCCGGCCCGGAGGCGGCCGCCGCGGCGTTCATGGCAGCCCGGGCGCCGCTGTTCGGAGCGCTGCGCCGGGCGTTCTCCCGGGTCCTGATCGTCAATGCCGGCTACGACCGCGACCGCGGCGAGGCGGTGCTGACCGCGGGCGAGGCGGATCTCGTAGCCTATGCCAAGCTGTTCCTGGCCAACCCCGACCTGCCCAAGCGGCTGATCGTCGGCGCGGCGCTGAACGAGCCGGTGAAGAAAACCTTCTACGGCGGCGGGGCGGAAGGCTACACCGACTATCCGTTCCTGGAAGCGTGAGCCGCGCCGCCCTCAGCCGACCCGGCGATGGAAGCGGTTGATGTCGATCCGGTCCCACACTTCTGCGTTGGCCAGCGGATCCTGGTCGAGGAAAGTGTCGATATCGGCCCGGTCCGCGACTTCGACGAGGTAGAGACTGCCGACGATCGACTCGCCGTCCTGGGCGAGCAGAGGACCGGACATCACGACCTCGATAGGCGCGTTCTTGAGATACTCCTGGTGGGCGGGCAGGACGGACATGCGCTTTTCCAGGACGCCCGGCTTGTCGATCATGTGCAGCGCGTAAAGCATGGCGGCTCTCCCCGGCCGTATTGCGAACGGGCGCGAGACTAAACCATCGGTACCGGAAATTGAATCCGCCCCGCCGGTCGGGCCGCCGGTTCAGGGCCGCGCGTGCTTGCGGACCATCGAAGTGCCGCTGCCGGTAGCGATCAGCGTGCCCTCCTCGTCGAACAGCCGGCCTTCCAGGAACACGATCGAGCGGCCGGCGCGGACGACCTTGCCCTCGCCGACCAGCCTGCCGGGCCGCGCAGCGGCGATGTAGCTCGTTTTGACCTCGAGCGAGGGCACTCGAAAGTCCTCGCCCAACTTTGCGAGGGCCGCGAACGACATCGCGTTGTCCAGCATGGCGGTCAGGATGCCGCCCTGAATAGTGCCGATCAGGTTGCAGAATTCGGACTTGCCGTCGTACTCGGTGACGATCAGCCCAGCCTCTTCATCCCACGACCGGAGCTTCGCGCCGAGCAGCGTGGTGATCGGGGTGGCGCGAAAGCTCTCGACGATCCAGGCAATGGGGTCTGCGGCGGGAATGTTCACCGGCGGAACCTACAGCGCCGGGCGCTTGCCGGGCAAGCTGCGGCCCGCCCGAGGACCTTCGGGGTTGGCCGCCGGTTCAATCCCGGATATGCGCATCCCGACTGTCGTAGAGCGATTGGTCGGCATAGCCCATCAGGTCGGGTTTCTTGCCGGTACCCAGCATCACCTGCATGTAGATCGGCTCCACGGTGTCGTTGCGGTAGCCGTGGATGACGCCCGCCGGGCAACTGACGCAGTCCCAGGGCCCGAGATTGACCTCGACATGTTCGCCGTCCTCCTCATCGAAGAAGACCGTCAGGTGGCCCTGCAGGACGAAGAAGACCTCCTCGGCCTCGTGGGTGTGGGGTGCGTTGCCTTCGCCCGGCGGGACGTACATCACCGACAAGGTAAAGTTGCCGGCCGGGATCACATCGGCATCCGCGGCGGCCTTGCCCGAGGTGTTGCCGATGAACCGGTGCTGGGCGCGCCGGTAGCCGTCGATCAGCGCATCGGCGAACGCCGCCCAGTCGGGCTTGCGGTCCTTGAAGTGGGCGACGTAACGCCTGGCGATCTCGGCGACGCCCATGTCGCGGACCGCTGCGGCGCGCGGATGACGGGCGAGGATTTCGGTCATGGCTGGGCTCCCTGGCGGATCACCGCATGCCGATCATCGGCCAAACCGCTCGGGTTGGATAGACCACGCCGGCCGTGCGAAAATCGAGGCCTGCTGCGGGGAGATCGCCATGAGCGCGGAAGACGAGCTGTTCCAGGCCTTGATAAAGGCCTCGGGCGTCCCGGTGCGGGACGACGAGAAGGCCGATCTGCGCAAGGCCTATGGCGCGCTGATGAAGCTCGCCCGACGGACGCGCCATCCCGGCCGGACCTGGGAAGTGCGCACGCTGCCGCATTTCGTTCCCGGACCGCCGCGGGGCGAGACGGAATGAGCCCGGAACTTCCCGGTATTGCCGAGGCGGCCGCGGCGATCCGCGCCGGCACGCTGTCCGCCCGCGATCTGACCGAGCATTGTCTCGCCCGCATCGCGGCGATCGATCCGGATATCAACGCCTACCACGTGGTGCTGGCGGACGAGGCCCGCGCGGCTGCCCGCGCCGCCGATGAGGAGATCGCAAGCGGCCTCGACCGCGGGCCGCTGCACGGCATCCCCATCGCGCTCAAGGACGTTTTCTACTGGAAAGGCCACAAGACGACCTCGAACTCCAGGGTGATGATCGACTTCGAGGCGGACGAGGATGCGACCGTGATCGTCCGGCTCAAGGAGGCCGGCGCGGTCCTGCTCGGCCAGCTCAACACCTATGAGTTCACCTTCGGCGGCCGGCCCTCGCACGAACCGCCGTTTCCGCCGGCGCTCAACCCGTGGAACACGGCGCGCGTGACCGGCGGCTCGTCGAGCGGCTCGGGGGCTGCGGTCGCGGCCGGGCTGTGCCTGGGCGCGCTGGGCACCGATGCCGGCGGCTCGATCCGCCTGCCGGCCGCGTTCTGCGGCATTGCCGGGCTCAAGCCGACCATCGGCCGGGTCAGCGCCCATGGCGACATGCCGCTCACCTATTCCTTCGACTGCGTCGGGCCGATGGCCTGGTCCACCCACGACTGCGCGATCATGCTGCAGGCGATCGCCGGCCACGATCCGCGCGATCCCACGACCGCTCGCGTGCCGGTGGCGGACTATGTCTCGGGGATCGAGGACGGCGTGGCTGGCCTGCGCGTCGGCATGATCCGCCAGTTCTACACCAGCGACTTCGCCGCCCCGCCGGAGATCGTGGCCGCCGTCGACGCCGTGGGCTCGGTGCTCGCCGGGCTCGGCGCCGAGGTCGAGACCGTCGAGGTCTCGTCCTTGATGGACTGGCACGCCGCGGGCCGCGTTCTGGTTCCGGCCGAGGCGTTCGCGATCCACGAGGACCGGCTGCAAACCCAATGGGAGACCTACGGCAGGCTGGCGCGCAACCGGCTTATGCTGGGGAGTCTGTTCCGCGCGGTCGACTACATCCAGGCCCAGCGCCGGCGCACCGAGCTCCTGGCCGAGCTCGAAGCGGTGCTCGCCCGCTGCGACGTGGTGGTGACCACCGGCATGCTGACGCCCACGCCGCCGTTCGACGACACCGAGCCGTTTCCCTATATCGACGTGCCGACCATCGGCATCCCGTTCAACCTCACCGCCCATCCCTGCCATGTGGTGCGCGCCGGGTTCTTTGCCGACGGCATGCCGATCGGCGCCCAGATCGCCGGCCGGCACTGGGACGAGGCGACGGTGCTCAGGGTCGCCCACGCCTTCGAGACGGCGGCCGGCCTGCTCCAGCGCCGCCCGCCGCTGCAGCCCGGGGGGTGAACGAACCGCTCGCGCCGATGCGGCCGAGCACCCGGCGGTAGGCGATCGCGACCGCGTCGGGCACCTTCAGGTGCAGCTCCTCGCGCAGGCTGACCGGCAGCGCCTCGGGCCGCTGGCTTTCGACGATCATGCGGTCCTGCTCCATGATCTCATCGAGCCCCTTGCTGAACGCGGCGTCATCGACATCCAGGGCGTGGTTGCGCGCGATGAAGACGAAGAACCGGCAATGCGTGTCATCGACCGGCGAGGCGATGAACGACAGGATCGAAGCATCGCCTTCGCGGGGCTCGCCGGCTTCCGACCACGTGCCGCCGCGATCGGCGCGGATGACCAGCTTCTTGTCGTGCAGGGTGAACGGCGCGTAGAGCGTGTATTCGCGCCGGAGCCTGCCGTCCTCATAGGCGTATACGAGCCCGTGCTCCACCTCGGGCACGTCATGGGGCTTGACCACCGGGCCGTCGCCGAGCTCGGTCAGGCCCTTATGGACGAAATTGAGGTGGGCGAGGTCCATCGCGTTCTCGATCGCCCGCCCTGCCGAAGCGTTCCACAGATAGTCGCCGGCAAGGAAAACGCGGTAGTCCGGGTTGCTCCAGGCGTCGTCGGTCCAGCCCGGGACCGGATGTACGGTCTCGTCGAGCGCGACCCAGACCAGCCCGTTGGCCTCCTCCGCATGGTAGGCGACCAGGCGCGCCTTGTGCGGGATGGCCGCACCCGCGGGCAACGAGGGGATATGGACGCATCTGCCTGCGCGGTCGAACTGCCAGCCGTGATAGGCACAGACCAGCCTGTCTCCTTCCAGGCTGCCGAGCGACAGCGCGGTGCCGCGATGGATGCACAAATCCTGGAACACGCTCACCCCTTCGCCCGCGCGGAAAGCGACGATCCTCTCGCCCAGGAGCGTATAGGGGCGCGGGGCGGCGGTGATCTCCTCGATCGGCGCGATCGGGTGCCAGAAATTGGCAAGTCTCGGCTGGCTCATCGGTCTGCCCCCGGGTCCGTCGATCCGGCGGTTGAAGTGATTCCGTTGGCATGGATCTTCATTTCGGCCGGTCCGGCTGGCGTGGTGTGGCCCACTCGCTTAGTCTCGCCGCACATGCGGAACCCCCCGACGGCGCGCGACGAGACCATGAACGCCGATCTTAGCCTGGAAAGCCCGCCCTGGCGCGTCGGCGTCGATGTCGGCGGCACCTTCACCGATCTGGTGGTCGCTGACGCCGAGGGCCATACCGAGGTCTTCAAGGTACCGTCCTCGACCGAGGACCCCGGCCGCGGGGTGATCGCCGCGCTCGAGCGCGCATGCCAGGCGCTGGGTCTATCGACCGCGGCGTTCCTCGGCGAGTGCGCGTTTTTTCTGCACGGCTCGACGGTTGCGACCAACACGCTGCTCGAAGCCAAGGGCGCGCGCGTCGGTCTGCTGACCACGGCGGGGTTCCGCGACAGCCTGGAAGCGCGGCGGGGCCTGCGCAAGGACCCGTGGGATCATCGCACCCCCTATCCGCCGGTGCTGGTGCCACGGTATTTGCGCCTGCCGGCGCGCGGGCGGATCGATGCCGACGGCACGCAGAGCGCCCCGCTTTCGGTCGATGACGTGCGCGCGGCCGCGGCGGCCTTCCGCGCCGAGGGCGTCGAGTCGGTGGCGATCTGCCTGATCAACAGTTTCATCAATCCGGTCCACGAACGCGCCGCCGCAGAAATCTTGCGCGAGGAGGACGTCTGCCCGTGGATCTCGGTCTCTTCGGAGATCGTGCCCATCATGGGCGAGTACGAGCGCAGCTCGACCACGGTGGTCAACGCCTACGTGATGCCGCGCGTGGCCTCCTACCTGCACGCCCTGTCGGACCGGTTGTCCGAGATGGGGCTCAAGACCCGGCTCTTGATGCTGCAGAGCAACGGCGGCGCGGCCTCGCTCGACCAGCTCATCGAGCAGCCGGTCAACCTGCTGCTGTCCGGTCCGTCCGCCGGGGTCGGCGCGATGGCCCATCTCGCCCGCGGCCTGGGCGAGACCAACCTGGTCAGCATGGAGATCGGCGGGACGAGTTGCGATGTGATGCTGATGTCGGAGGGCAGGGTGGCGATCACCGATGCGCTCTCGGTCAACGACTACGACCTGGTCACGCCCTCGGTCGATATCCATACCGTCGGCGCCGGCGGCGGCACCATCGCGGGCATCGATCAGGCCGGCATGATGTTCGCAGGGCCGCAGGGCGCGGGCGCGGCGCCGGGACCCGCCGCCTACGGGCTGGGCGGAACCGCGCCGACGGTGACCGATGCCCATCTGGTGCTCGGTCGGCTGCGGCCCGGACCCTATGCCGACGGCTCGGTGAACCTCGATCTCGCCGCCGCCGAGCAGGCGATCGAGGAGACGATCGCCGAACCGCTCGGCATCGACCGGGCCGAGGCGGCGGTCGGGATCATCCGCATCGTCGAGCAGAACCTGCTCCATGCCGTCGAGCGGATCTCGATCCAGCGCGGCTACAACCCCGGCCGGTTCATGCTGATCGCTTGCGGCGGCGCGGGCCCGATGCACGGTACCAGCGTCGGTCGCCGGCTGGGCGCGCGCGCGGTCTATGTGCCGCGCCAGGCGGGCGCCTTCTGCGCGATCGGGATGCAGCACGCCGACGTGCGCCGCGACTTCGTCCAGGTGTTGATGCACCGGCTCGACGGCGCGGTCGGCCCGGCGGTTGCCGCCGGGTTCGCGTCACTGGAGCGCCAGACGACCGATGCCCTGCGCCGCGAGGGCTTCGAGCCCGGCGATACCCGGTTCCAGCACGAACTCGACCTGCACTATGAGGGCCAGCAGTGGGACGTGCGCGTGCTGCTGGCCGCCGCCGACGCGGGCGAGGACGAGATTCGCGCAGCCTTCGAGGCCGAATACGACCGCCAGTTCGGCCACACCAACCCGGGCGGACGGATCATCGTCGCCAAGCTGCGGGTGGTCGGCATCGGCACTCTGCCGCCGCTGCGCGACGTGGTGCTGGAGACCACCGAGGACCCGCCCGAGCCGTCCGGTCGGCGCCCGGTCCACACCGGAACCGCCGCGGGCTTTCTGGACACGCCGATCTACAGCGGCGCCGATCTTCGCCCCGGCCAGAGCTTCCACGGCCCCGCGATCATCGAGGAGGCGACGACCACCGTCGTCGTCGGCCCCGGCGACCGCGTGAACGTCGATCGCCTGGACAACTACCTGATCACCTTCGAAACCGAGCCGGATACGGTCGAATAGGCCTTAAGTTCAGGCTACTATCCTGGACTTTGGGCTTGGCAATCTATACCCGAAATCGACGACACATTTCGATGTCGCCAGAAACCAAATGCATATCAAGGGAGCGGACCGGCGAAGAATATCTCGACTCGATCAGAGACGGGCGGAACGTCTATTGCGACGGTGAACGAATCGAAGATCTGACGACCCACCCCAAAACGCGCGGTTGTGCCGCCATGATCGCGCGCTACTACGATTTGCACCGCGATCCGCGGCACCAGACGAAGACGGCGAGTGTCGGGCCAAGCACTGGATGTTGCCGCGCTCGAAGGAAGACGTCCTCGCCCGGCGCAACTGACACGAGTTCTTTTGGTGTCACTCCCAGGTGTGGACCCGCCCGCCGGGGAGCACCAACACAGTCATGTTCACCCTGGTCGATGACCCCGAAGTCTGGGAGGCGCAGACCGTTTTCGGCAAGGACGGCCCCTTCGCCCAGAACATCCGCGATTGCTGGAATGAACTCCGGAGCCAGGATCGCGCCATCGCGCCGATGGTCGTCTTTGCCAACGAGATCGAGGTCGGCATCTTGTGGAAGCCGGGAGCCGTGCCCGAGCAGGAGGTCTTCGCGATGGTGCCGGTCAACCATCCCAACATCACCCATGTGACGCGGCGTTCCAACGCTTTGGACGGGGCGAGCGAATATGACTGGCCGCTATCGAGCCAAGGCGACGAACTCGGCAGCATGGCCTATTTCGACGACGTGCTGATCCCCTGGGACCGTGTCCGGCCTCTCGGCAACCTCGACCATGCGATGCCGTACCCGCAGCGGATCTTCGATTGGATCCATATCGAGACCCAGACCCGTCACGTCATCAATGCGGAGCTGATTGCGGGTCTGGCGGTTCTTGTGACCGAGAGTCTGGGGACCAACGCCGCACCGATCGTGCAATCCCAGGTTGCCGACCTGGTGCGCTTTCGGGAAACCTGCCGGGCGTTCACGCTCGCCGCCGAAGAAACCGGGATATTCACCCCGGGCGGGCTCTATAAGCCCAACAACATCTTCGTCGATTTCGGCCGGGCCTACTATCTCGAGAACGTCCCGCACATGGTCGATCAACTGATCGATCTGTGCGGGCGCGGCGTGGTGATCCATCCGACGGACCGAGACGACGGCGCGCTACGCGCATCTGACGCGCGACTCGGTTCGATGATCCAACGCCGTAACGTAAGCAGACCGTAAGCGGATTCATTCAATTCCAACGCATTCGAGCGCGCGACAGGCGCATTCGTTCGGACAAGCCGTGGATTCGTTCGGCCGAGGGGTGGGGCGGAGTGTGCAGCCGACCGGTTTCCTGCCGCAGCGGCCGTTTTCTGCGTCCGCCAATCCGGGCGGTCGTATCCGTTAGGGCGTGCAGGGATGGGGCGGGCCTCAACGTCGGCGGAATCTCGATTGACGCCGATCTCGGCGGCGTGACCGCCAAGGGTAGAATGCTGCCGGGCACTGGCAATGCCTGACGATCCTGCTGGCGCGCGCCGTGGCGGAACGACGGGGCCGGACAGGCCCGTCGGACGAGCTGCCATCGAGGTTGACGTGGCGATCTACTGAGTTGGCGCTTGCGACGGCGATGTTGCCTGCGGGGGCGGCGCCGAACGAGACGGGATGCTGTCCGTAAGCCAGTTCACGGTCAGCGCAATCATGAGCGCCAACGCGACCGCGCCGATGACGCGGTATCCGGTCTGCTCCTTTTCAAGTGCATGGACGCGGTCGCGGAGCGCCTTGTCGACGTCCTCAATCTTCTTGGAGAGGCCGGCGAAGGATTGCAGTTCGCCGGCGACGGCCGTTACTAGCTCGGGATCGATGCCCTTGTGAATCGTACCGTCCTTCTTGAAGGCGGTCTCGCGGTCGAGGCTCGCGTACCAGATCAGGAATGTCGGTTGTCCGCGCTTGAGGTGGACTGGCACAGGACCGGCGTTGAAGACCGCGAACGTCAGCTGACCGCGATAGCCAGGATCAACATGAAACCCGGATACGTTGACCAAACCACGGAACTTGGTCTTCGCTCGAATGGAGATGAAGGCCAGCGCATCCGCTGGGACGGAGACGACCTCCTCGGTGAGCAGGAAGGCGAACTGGCCGGGCGGGATGGTGAACGCCTCTCCCTCGCTGAGCTTGCGGATCGTGACCGTGGTCGGATCGGCGGTCTGGTCGTTGGGCGACACATAGACTTCCGGGCCGATCGAAAGCGTATAAGCGGCGCAATCCACTCGTCCGGAGACGAACGGGTCTATCAGCGTCTTGAGCCGTTCGCTGAGGGTCTCCCCGCTCCAGAACATGGCTGGCAGCTTGGTCATCGCTTTGTTTCCCCCTGCTCTCTATTATTGATTCACGGCGTTCCCGAGCGTTGGGGCCCCATTCATGTGTCGCCTCGAGGAAAAACGGGTCTTATGAACGTCGTCGGACACGGCATTGACCTAGTGGACATCGCCGAGATGCGGCGGTGGATAGAGGATCCGCGCGACCCACTGATTCCGCGTTGCTTCGTGCAAGCCGAGCTGGATGAGATCGGCGATGGGGTCGATCGGATCGAGCGCCTGGCGGGGCGGTTCGCCGCTAAGGAAGCGGTGCTCAAGGCGGTCGGCACCGGCTTCGGGGCAGGGGTCGCCTTCACCGATGTGATGATCCAACGCGCGCCGGGCGCGGCGCCGGAGGTCCGACTTTCGGGCGGCGCGGCGAAGGCCGCCACGGCGTTGGGAGTGACCGCTTGGCGGCTCAGCATCAGCCATGCCGGCGGCGTGGCGATGGCGAGCGTTCTCGCATTGGGTGCGGAGGCTCATGCGCGCGGTTCCTGACCGGCGGACGGGCCTAGAAAGGTGATGCGCCGGGCGCCCAGATCGACGGCGATATGGCCTCCGCGCGCGGCGAGCACCACACGCCACACGTCGAAGCCCTGCAGAATGGCTTGCTCCCATTCGCCGGTGGTGCATCGCCGTACTTCCAGATGGGACGTCATGTCCTTGATCGTGCGCAGCAACTGAAAATCGAGGGCGGCCACGCCGTCGAGGAAGTGATGGCGACGCGCATAGTCGAACGTGAGCGCCACCACGCCCTCTTCGATGACGGCCGCGCGGCCGCCGTCCTCCACCTCGTCGAGCAGCGGTCGGCTCTTGCGCTTTCGCCGGAGCAACCCCCGCGTGATTGGTGACCAGCCAAGCACGGCGGCGTAGGCGAAGTGGAAGACGTCGTGGAAGCGATAACCGTCGGGATCGTACGCGTTGTCGGTGAGCTCCGCGCCAAGCGGCTTGCCATCGATCAGGAGCCGCACGTGCTGGCGCGCACCCCCCTCGACATCGATCACCTCGACTTCGAACCGGCGCGGCAGGCGCTCGCGTTCGGGAAGCTCGGCGTCAAAGGTTAACGGCTCGGCGCGCTCGCTCGCCCAGCGCTGCTTGACCTTGGCCAAGTTGGCCGCTGCGATGTCGGAGAGCGAGAGATCGAACTTGCTGGCAACGTTGGCGATATACCAGAGCAGGTCGCCCAATTCCTCGGACACGCGGTCCTTGAATAGGCGATGTGCCTCGCCGTCGCGCAAGTGTTTCTTGTATTCGCTGAGTAGCTGTCCGGTTTCGCCGGCAAGGCCAAGCATGGGCACGATCAACGAGGTGGCATCGTCGCGCGCGGGCACACGATCGGTGCGCAGCGCCTCCTTCTGATAGCCGTTGAAATCCATGCGCGTCTCCTTCGGCGTCACGTGGCTGCAGCGCGCTGCAGCGCGGCGACGCGGATCTTGTTGTTGAGCTTCCACTTGGGGGGGTAGAAGAAACCGATCGGCTCCGAGGTCGGAACGAACTTCTGCTTGATGCGTACACGGCCGGTCTTTCCCGCGATCTGCGGGTGCGCCACGCGCGCATATTTATCGACCTCGCAGAACAGATTCTGGCAGTCGATCAGCTGGAGGCGGCGGCCCCAGAGTGATTGGAAGTCGAGGCCCAGCCGTTCGAACTCTTGTTCTTGCAGGTCGGCCATCAGCCGGATGAGCTCGGGTTCGTTCAGGCCGCCCGGATCGACGAAGCATTTTCGCAGGCCGTCGCGCGCGCCCGGGCCGGGTATGACGAAGTCCATCTCACTGAAATCGGTGAGTTCGCTGTAATTGATGTCGGTGATGAATTGGTAGGCGAGGAAGTCGCCGATCGTTGGGTAGGCACGCAGCTTCTCGAAGCCCTCCTGCATGGTGCGGGTCTGGGCCAATCGCTCGGCAAGCCGATCTGCCATCATGCGTTCGAGCAGCAACAGATGGTTCTGGTGCTTGGCCGATCGCCCGAAGGAGCGGCTGCCCGGCGGCATGATGTACGCGGCCGAGTAGATGCGACGTCCGGTCTGCATCGCGCGCGAGAGCACGGCGTCATGGGCGGCGAAGCGATAGTCCTCGAAGGTGATTGGGCCGAGCGCGCCTTCGAGGAGCTCCCAGGTCTCGATCTTGTTGAACAGCTTGAACAGCAGGATGCGGAAGAACACTTCGAGCGGTGACTTGGGTAGATCGTCTCGATAGATGACATGGCGGATGAGATACTGGCTGACGCGGTCGGACGCGCGGTAGGCGTTGGTGAACTTGTAAATCGCCAGCACCGGATTGTCCGTCCATGGGCGAGTCTCGCCGCGCACACGGCGGAAAAACACCGCCTGCCTTTCGGCGGCGAAGCGCCAATAGTTCTCATAAACCTCGGACACTGTGGCTGGCGCAAGGTGGCGCAGGATGATCGGCGCGGGCGCCGCGGGCCGAACCGCGAAGGGCAGCTCCATCGGGAGCGATGCGTTGACTGCGCTGGGACGAGGTTTCCGGGGACGGCCTCGCGGACGTTTCTTGGGGACTTTGGGCGACCTCGCATTCAAAGCGTTGCTCCGGCGCTCGCAGTGGAGATAGGCGTTCGCGGCGCCGGGGCAGTGGGCGGCGATACGAGGGCCCGAGCGGCTGCGACCAGCGGGACAAGATCGGCATCGCTCTTGTTGATCCGGTCGAGCTTGGCGACCCCGACCATGACGTTCAGGCGCGCGAGCGACATGCCCATCTCACGGGCCATGAAGGCGCCGAGCTGGGCTAGGCCGAGATAGTTGCCATAGGCTTTGTCGAAAATCTGCTGGGTCGCATAGAAGGCGTTGGTAACGAGCCCGGCCGCGGTAGGCTCGAAGCTCACCTGCTGCAGGCACGGAAAGCCGAGCTGCGCGCTGGCGACGTGGTCGCGGCCTGGATCGAAGGTGGTCGCTTGAAGCATCGAACGGCGCACGCCCTTCCGGGAATTGAATTGAGACAAGATCCACTCCAGTTGATTGCCGTCGCACGGGCCGCGCCCGTACATGACCATGCGCTCGAAATACAGGCCGCGGCCATTGGCCCTGCGGTTCATCGCCTGCCAGCGCGGGAATGTCGCGCGATAGCGGGCGAAAAGGCGAGTCCGGTCGCCGCGCGACATCTCCCAGAGCCCCTGTGGGAAGATCGTGAACGCGACGTTCTCGACCACGATTCGGCCCTTGCGCTTGAGCAGCTGATCGAGGGCTTGGCGCACCGCAGGGTCTTCGACGGCGGCGCCGTTTTGGGCGAAGCCGCTCAGGCTCAGGATTAACGGGGCGACCTCCGTGCCGGCGCCGTCGAGAACCTGCAGAAGCAGCCGTGCCCAGGCGCGCGACAGATTGGTGTCGTCGATCACCAGGGGCGGCGGCGCCACCAGATTCCTGGCCTTACTCATCCGGGTCCTCCTCCAGATGCCGGTATTGCGCCAGACCGACATAGCCGTGCGGCTCGTTTTTCTGGACCGGAGCTAGGCGCACAAAGACTGCCCAGTCACCGGCGCTTGCCTGGAAGATCCCTGGCTTCACCGCCCGGAACAGGCGTCCGGCTGCGAGGTCGCGCTCGAAGGCGAGTCCGCCGCCCGTCACCTTGGCGCCGGGCGGCAGCAGAAGCAGCGTCTTGACCTCTGCGTCCAAGGTGGGCGCGGTGCGATGGTGATCGGCGACGATCAGCGGCTCGGGCGTCAACGCACCGAGGATATCCGTGCGCAGGGCCTTGGGCGTGATCCGCTGAAGAGCGGCGGCGCGGCCGCGCGACAACATGTTCACGCCTGCCGAGAGGTGGGTTAGAAGCGTCGCGTACCCGACGCCGAACTCGCAAGCGATGGTGAAGATCTGCGCCGGCGTCGCCGTTTCCGGCGTCCAACCCCGGACCGAGAAGGCGCGGCGCAGTCCAATGATCGGCATGAGGATGAAGCCAGCGAAGGTGTCGGCCAGGAACTCCTTTGGGTCTTCCCAAGGCTGCGCCTTGGCGTCCTCGCGCAGTTCGTCGATCGACGAGCCGTGGCCGAACACGTGATGACCGAGCTCATGCGCGCAATTGTAGGTGCGCCGCGGCAGCGGCCTTCGTGCCGAGAGATGGATGCGTGGTGGAAGGCCGCGCTGATACATCCCTTCCATGTTGATGTTGTTGAAGCGCACCACGATGCCCAGCGTCTCGCACAGCCCGTAGATGCAGATCGGTCCGGCTTGGTCGAGCTCGGCCTTCGCCCGCGTGGCCGTGGCGGCCTGCATTGCTTGAGTCGCCAGGGCGCGGCGGTTGAAGCTGGGCTTGGTGGTGCGCATCACGTTCATCAGCGATCACCTCCAGTCGCGTTGGAATCGCTGCGCAGGGCGGCCAACAGCTTGAGCAGGTGTTCCAGGTCGTCGGGCTTGAGTTTTGAGAGTTCGCGCGCGGCGAGCTCAAGCCGCGGGTCCTGGGCGTCAAGTGTCTCGGGCGCCTCGCCAAGCAGCCAGACGACGCTGACGTCATATATCTCGGCAAGCCGGGCGAGCTCGTCGGCTGAGACGCGGCGGTTGCCGGCTTCCATCTCGCTGACGGAGGGGCGATGCAGGCCGAGCATCTTGGCGACATGGCCTTGTGACAGGCCTGCAAGCTTGCGCGCCTCTTTCAGGCGCTCGGCAATCTGGGCCCGCTTGGCGGAATCGAGTTTGGTCATGCCGCAGCCGCTTCCTGCTCGCTTTGCTTCCTAAGCAAGTCGGAGACGAAGACGGCTGTCTCGTCGATGGAGCGTGGGAGCTTGGTCGTCTCGTCGACGAAGATGTTCACGTCGTTCGGGATCGTCGCGCCGATCTCGGTCGCAAGGATCGTGATTGCGACAGGCCAGACCTTGCTGTCGAACTTGGGCAGGTTCTCGATCGGCTTGGTGGCGCCGGTCAGTGCCGGGCACTCGAGGCCGCTGTCGGCCTGAATCTGGCCGAGGACGGCGATCAGCTTACCTTTCAGTGCGGTGGGATCCATGGGCACCTCCTTAATCCGACACATGGTAATAGAATCTTACAGTTCCGATGAGTCAAGCCGGCGGTTTCGCCAGTTCGGGACGCAGTTTTTTGAAAAAGTACGACGTCCCCTTTTGTCCTTCATTGTCCTGTCTGCTTCGGAGCCCGGGCGAAAGATCGCGCCGCCGCAACGCGATGCGGCGCGTCGAACCGCCGCGGCCGAACCGGTAGTCTGGTCGGATCCCGGCGCGGGCCGCCGCGCCGGCGCTGGAGCTCGATCGCATCGTCGACGACATCCGCGAATCGCGCGTGCGCGCGGTGATCCTGACCGGTTCGGGCGGCAACTTTTCCGGCGGCGGCGACCTCAAGGTCGAGACCGCCCCGCTCGAGCGCCCCGAGGAAACCCATGGCCTCGACGGCGCCTATATGGACATGGTGATCTGGTGGATGAACGACCATCACCACCTGGTCGCTCAGCAGGTCTGCCGCAAGTGGGAAGACCTGCCGATGCCGACGATCGCTGCGATCGACGGGGTGTGCGTCGGTATGGGGTTCGAGTTCACTCTGTGCTGCGATCTCAGGATCGTCTCCGATCGCGCGAAGCTCTCCGAGATCGCCGTGCCGGCGGGCTTCATGAGCGAGTGGGCTTCGCCACGGGTGCTGCCCAAGATCATCGGTTACGCCCGCGCGGCCGAGATGATCCTCACCGGCCGGTTCGTGCTCGGCGAGGAGGCTCACCGCATCGGGCTCGCCAACAAGGTCGTGCCGGCCGATGCGCTGATGGACACCGCTCTTACCTGGGCCGGGCGGATCGCGTCATATCCGACCCGCGGGCTCAAGTTCGCCAAGGAAACGCTTCGGCTGTACCGCAACAAGGACCGCAATCCCGAGGACATGCGGTTGGAGATCGACCGGGTGCTGGAGCTGTCGCGCACGCAGGCCTGCGCCGAAGGGCTGAGCGCGTTCCTGGAAAAGCGCGCGCCGGTCTATCACGCGGGCAACCCGGTCGAATATCCGCGCCCGGACGAGATCTGGTAAGCGGCTGCGCTCACTGTCTCGGCAGCGCGCTGCGCAGGATCTTGCCGACCGCGTTCTTGGGGATCTCCTCGAGGAACGCCAGCGATTTGGGCAGCTTGTAGGGCGCAAGCCGCCGAGCGGTCTGGGCGAGCACCTCTTCGCTCAGCGCCGCCGACGGGGCGCTGCCGCCGGCGAGCCTGGCGAAGGCCGCGATCCGGTTGCCGTAGGCATCGTCCGGGATGCCGATCACCGCGGCCTCGGCGATCGCCGGATGCTTCAGCAGCGCGTTCTCCACCTCCTGCGGCGAGATGAAATAGCCGCGCGACTTGAACAGGTCGTCCTTGCGTCCGAGGTAGTAGTAATAGCCGTCCTCGTCCTGGCGCATCACGTCGCCGGTGTCGTACCACGCACCCTTGTGGGCGGCCTGCCATTTCTCCCATTGGTTGTGGTAGCACAGGAACATGCCGGGATCGTCGCGGTGGATCATCAGCCGGCCCTGCTCGCCGACTGCGACCTCCTCCAGCCGGTCGTCCATGATCGCCATCCGATAGCCCGGCAAGGCCTTGCCCATCGAGCCCCACCTGACCTCGTCGTAGGCGGTGTTGGCCATGCATGTCATGACCTCGGAAACACCGTAGATCTCGTAGATCGGGAATTCGAAGCGCAGCGACCATTGCTCGGGCACGGTGGAGCCGAGCGACTCCCCGGCGCTGGTGAAAAAGCGCACTGCCGAAAGGTCGAGCCCGTCCTCGGCGCCGGGCTCGGCCAGCACCCGGCGGTAGAAGGTCGGCACGCTCAGGAACTTGTTCACCTTGAACCGCGCCACCGCCTCGAGGACCGCGCGGGGGGTGGTGCGCCCGAAATAGAGCGCAATCGTTGCGCCCGCGCGCAACGGGCCGATGAAGTTGTTGCCGAAAGTGCCCATGAAGCTGAATTCGCCCGGCGTCATCGTCACGTCACCGGGCTCGTATTCGTTGTACAGCACCACCGGATCGCCCAGCGTGATCGCCCAGCGGTGGCCGTGCAATATGCCCTTGGGCCGGCCCGTGGTGCCCGATGAATAGACCATGAAGGCCGGCGCCATCGCCTCGGTATCGGCCGTCCATCCGATCGGCTCCCTGGTCTCGAAGGACGCGTAGGGGATCTGGCCCGGGGTCTCGGCCGGCCCGTCGACCACGATCAGCCGGTCGAGCGCGCCCCCGGCGAGCAGCGCCGCCAGCGGTGCGGCGAGATCGGCCGGCGCTGCGGCGAACCGCGCGCCGGAGTTCTCCAGGAGATACCCGACCTCGTCCTGGAGCAGCAGCGAGCTCGACATCACCGCCACCGCGCCCACCCGAAAGGCGGCGAGCGCCAGGATCGGAGATTCCGGCCGATTGTTGGACCGCAGAAGGATCGTATCGCCCTGGTTGAGACCGGCTTCAAGGAGCCCGGCGGCGACCCGCCCGACCGCCCGGTCGAGCGCGTCGTATGTCAGCGCGCCGCCGTCCCAGACCAGGGCCGGCATCGCGCCGCAGCCGGCGGCAATCGAACGCCCCACAGTCTCGGCATACATGTTCACCCTGGGCGGATAGACCCGGTAGCCTTCGGGCACGACCCCACCGCTCATGCGCACCTCCGGCGAAACATTCCGTGTCGTTCGGGACCCGGGCATATTGGGCACGCCGCCGGTCCGCGGCAACCATCGTCGGTGCGCCGCCCGAAGCGCCGCCCGGGGCGCTATTCGATCAGCGCGGCTTCGCGGACGCCGTCGATCAGGGCGGTTCGCATCAGAAACGCCTTGGCGCGCGGCGGATCACGCGACGCCGCGCGCAACGCGTCGTGGTTTCTCTTGCGGACCGCCGGGTCGCGGGCCTCCAGCCGCTGCTTGTTGCGCATGGTCTGGGCCTTGGTGTGGGCAAGCGCGACATGGCGGCGCTGGCGGGTGTACCGGTCGAGAATGGCGTCCTCGGCCTCGCCGCGCAGCAACCGATCCAGCTTCTCCGCCAGGTTCACCGCGTCGTGGAGGCCGGTGTTCATGCCGAGCCCGCCGATCGGGCTGTTGATATGCGCGGCATCGCCGGCCAGCACGATCCGTCCCTTGCGGAAGTCCGCGGCGACCCTCTGGTGGACGGTATAGAGGTTCGCCAGCGTGATCTCGTAATCGCCGTCGAGCCGATGGAAGCGCTGCAGCCGCTCCTGAAGGCCGGCCTGCGAAAGGATCTCCTCTTCCGGCTCTTCCGGCCGCGTCGGCAGCACCAGACGCCATACCCCGGGCGAGCCGGTCCAGGAGATCTTGAACAGGTTGGCCCACTGGTCAGGGTCGGAGAAGTAGTTGCGCAGCGCATAACCCTTGGCTGCCATGAAGTCGAACGGCGTGCCGATGATCACCGCCCGGTCGGCATAGGTGAAGCCCTCGAAGGCGATGCCGAGGGTCTCGCGCACCACCGATCTGCCGCCGTCGCAGCCGACGAGGTAGCGGCCGCTTACGGTGCGTGTGGTGCCGTCCGGACCCGCCACCGTCGCGCTCACCGCGTCCGGGCCCTGGCTCAGCCCGACCAGCGGCGTTGCGAAATGGACCGCGGCGTGGGGGAATGCGCGCAGGAGGTCGTAGGCGGACTGCTCGATCTTGTTCTGCTCGCACTGCAACACCCAGGGATGGCGGGTCTCGCCGTCAAGCACCGCGTGGTCGAACGCGGCGATCAGCGCGTCGGCCGCGCGGTCCCAATAATGGACGATGGGCGCGACCAGGCCCTGCGGCTCGATCTCCGCGTACAGGCCGTAGTCGTCCATCATGTCGAGGGTCGAAGGGTGGATGGTCGCGGCCCGCGGCTGGTCGTGCTGATCGGGACGGGCCTCGAAGACCTCGACCGGGTGGCCCGCCCTGGCGAGCCCGAGCGCCAGCATCAGCCCGACCGGCCCGGCGCCCGCGATCAGCACCGGCGGCTCAGCCATCGGCCCGCGCGCACCATACCGGATCGGCCAGCACCACCGAGGTCTCGATCTGGCGCTCGGGGATAGTCCAGTAACGCCGCAGCAGGGCGGACTTCTCCGGCTCTCGGATCAGCGTGAACCCGTGCCGGCGGTAGAACGCGATCGCCCAGGTCGCCGCGGCCCAGGTGCCGATCAGGACCGGCATGTCCTGGCGCCGCAGCAGCCCTTGCAGCAGCGACGAGCCGATGCCCGAGCGCTGATGGCCGGGATCGACGTAGGCGTGGCGGATCAGGGTCACGTCCTGGACCGGCTGGACTCCCATCACGCCGACGAGTCCCGGCCCCTCCACCTCGTAGCCGTCGAAGGCGATGCCCGCTTCGATCTCGTGCGCCAGCGCCTCGGCCGGCATGTAAGGCTCCTGCCAACGATCGGCCGGGATGATGCCGCGATAGGCCTCGGCGGCCGCGTTGATGATGGCGAGCGTGCGCTCGAAATCGGCCCGGGTGCAGGCCCTGATCATCGGGCCGCGAGGAAGGCCTCGACCAGTGCCGCGACCTCTTCGGGCCGCTCGACATGGATGCTGTGGCCGCCGTCGGCAACGATCTCCAGCCGGGCATCACCCAACCCCCGCGCATAGGTCTCGGCATGGCTGCGCGGGACCATGCGGTCGTCCGCGCCCCAGACTGCAAGCGACGGGCCGCGGTAGCGGCTCAGACGGTCGACCAGTGACCGGTTGTAGAGATAGGGTGGGCTGAAGCCGATCCGCGATGCGAAGCGGAAGAGCTTGTAGCGCAACAGCTCCTGGTCGATCTCGCCGCGCATGTCGGGGAACATGGCCCGCGCGGCATCGCAATCGCCGTCGCCGAACAACAGCCGGCGCAGCGGAGCGAGCGAGACGCCGTCGGTCGGGTGGGTCTCCCAGAACACATCGGCGATCGGCGCGCCGGAGACGAACAGCCCGGTGGCGCCGATCAGGGTAAGCCCGCGCACCCGGTCGGGGTGGCGGATGGCGATCTCGGCGGCGATCCATCCGCCGATGCACGCGCCGACCAGCTCGAACGCATCCACATCCAGCGCGTCCAGCACCTCGAGATAGTGAAAGACCAGGTCGTCGATGGTCTCGATCGTCTCGTCCTCGGTGGTCTCCGCGCAGCCCGGGTGGGCGGGTGCGATGACCGTGCAGCCCTGGGCAAGCGCCCGGTGGAAGGGCAGAAGGTCGAAGGCCGCGCCGTGGACGTCCGCGATGCCGTGGAGATAGACCAGGGGCAGGCCGCTGCCGGCCTCGGCCAGCCACACCGTGCGGTCCCTGCTCAGCGTGATCGCCCGTCCGGTCATTCGGCCGCACCGGCGGCCGGCAGATCCTGCAGCATCGGATACTCGCGGTCGAACAGGGCGGCCGAGCGCGCGCGCAGTTCCGGCGCGACCTCGGTTGCAAACAGCCGCATGCTCTCGCGCGCCAGATCGCCGTCCATGTTGCCGAAATGGAACTGGATCAAGAGGTTGCCGACGCGCGCCTCTTCGATCAGCGGCCACAGCCGCTCGATCACCGTGGCCGGGCTGCCGACGATGATCGATGCCATCTGCTCCAGCTCCTCCCAGCTGTCGGCATCGCCCAGCATGGGTGCGCCCGGCGTCGAGTTCCTGAGGAACGCTTCCCACGAGGAGACCGACTGGGACGGCACGCCCGCCCCGAATGTCAGCGTCCGGCCGATACGGCGCAAATGACCCTTCAGGCAGTATTTGAGGAAATACCAGACCCCTTCGCGGGATTCCGCCTTGGCTTGCTCGTCCGTCTCGGCGACATAGACCGACAGCAGCACCCCCATCCGGAACGGATGGTAGCTGTCTGCATGGTCGTTCAGGATCGCGGAGAACCGCTCGCGCGCCATGCGGGTCGCCGCCCCATGGGTGCGTGAGGACAGGAAATAGTCGAAGCCGCGCTGGGCGCAGAAGGTCATGGTTTCCGTGCTCAAACTGCCGGGCACCCAGACCGGCGGGTGCGGCACCTGCCGCGGCTTGGGCCAGATGTTGACGTAGCGCAAAGGGTAGTTCGGCCCCTCGTGCTCGAACGGGCCGTCCTCGGTCCAGGTCCGGATGATCAGGTCGATGGCCTCGTAGAACCGCCCGCGCGACTGCGGCGAGGGGACATTGTAGTTGTAGGCCTCCGGACCGCCGCCCACCGCGAACCCGGCGATCAGGCGCCCGCCGCTGATCGAATCGATCATCGCGTACTCCTCGGCCACCCGCAGCGGGTTGAGGTGCAGCGGCAGCAGGTTGCCCAGGACCACCAGCTTCGCCCGGTCGGTCCGCTGGGTCAGCGCCGCGGCGATCACGTTGGGCGAGGGCATCAACCCGTAGATGTTCTGGTGGTGCTCGTTCAGCACCAACCCGTCGAAGCCGAGCTCCTCGCCGTAGACGAGCTGGTCGATATAGTCCTGATAGAGGCCGTCGGTCCTTTCGCGGTCCCACAGCGCGTTGGGCACCGTCACCCAGCCGGTGTCGTAGCGCTCGTCGAAGTCCGCCGGCAGGTAGGGGTAGGCCATGAAGTGCCAGCAAAACAGTTGTACCGGGTGCATTCGCGGGCTCCGTCGAACAATTCTTATCAGGAAGTCTCGGCCAACCGGCGGCCACGCGCAAGCCGGGCGGCGGCATCCGGACCGCGCAGATCCTTTGGCCGCACGAAGCTCTCCAGCGATCCCGCCCGCGGCCCGATATCGCCCCAGCGCGCCGTTTCGAAGTCGATGACCGCCAGAGCCCCGGTCGGATATTTCAGACGCATCCGGCTGACCAGACGATCCGTGCCCGCGGCAGCCAGGCTCACCGCGGCGGCGTGGATGCCCGGATTGTGCCCGATCAGCATCATCGAGTCCGCCGCCTCGTCGACGCTGCGGATCGCGGCGATGATCCGGTCCGGTGTGGCGAGATAGAGGTCTTCGCGCAGTTCGCACCGTGGTGCGCCGTCCAGCCGGCGGCCGATGAGATCCCAAGTCTGGACGGTGCGCCGTGCGGAAGAGCACAGCACCAGCCCGGGTGACGCCGCGCACGCGGCGAGGTAGGCGCCGATCAGCGGCGCATCACGCCGGCCCCTCTCGGACAGCGGTCTGTCGAAGTCCTCCAGGATCCCATCGGACCAGTCGGACTTCGCGTGCCTTAGCAGATAGAGCCTGCGCATGACCTTCCACTTGGTTCGCGAGCGCCGGAGATCGCTTCGGGGACCAGGCGCGGCTTGACGATCGTCACGAAAATATAAACCCTTCCGTGCCACTGGGGCTGCTGTGATCGATCGCCATGGATGACGCAGATCGGGATGACCAGTTGATGGTAGACGCGCCGGTCGACGTGGTCGAGCCTGCCTCGACCGTCTCGGCATATTCCGACGGGGCGGCGTTGCTCGCCAGCCCGGCTCGATTCATAAACCGCGAGCTGTCCTGGCTCGCCTTCAACGAGCGGGTTCTCGAAGAGGCCTGGAACCCCGCTCATCCCGTGCTGGAAAGGCTCCGGTTCCTGTCGATCTCCGCGGCCAATCTGGAGGAGTTCTTCATGGTCCGGGTCGGCGGCC
Organism: Alphaproteobacteria bacterium; assembly: GCA_965248835.1. GTDB lineage: Bacteria > Pseudomonadota > Alphaproteobacteria > MPNO01 > MPNO01 > CAYFYS01. Next base: position 1,827,183 of record CBDFLJ010000002.1, on the reverse strand, counting down.
TCAAGGGCCAGGTCGAATCCGGCGTCACCACCCCCAGCCAGGACGACCTGACCCCGAGCGCCCAGCTTAAAGCGATCAATGAACGCGCCCATGTCCTTATGCGCGAGCAGCAGCGCTGCTGGCGCGACCTTCGGGTCGCGATCGGCGAGGCGGGGATCGAGGTGCTCGATCCCGAAGATCTCGGCGCGGAGGAGGGCGCCTGGCTATCGAGCCATTTCATCGACCAGATCTTTCCCGTGCTGACCCCGGTCGCGATCGATCCGGCGCATCCGTTTCCGTTCATCCCCAATTTCGGCTTCTCGCTGGTGCTTAGCATGAAACGGCCCGGCGACGAGGAGGAGCTGGCCGGGCTGGTCGCCCTGCCGCCGGCGATCGACCGCTTCGTGCGGCTGCCGACGCGAAAGGCCGCGTTCATCGCGCTCGAGCAGATCGTGCAGATCTACCTCGATCAACTCTTTCCCGGCTTCGAGATCCGCAACATCGGGGTCTTCCGGGTCATCCGCAACAGCGATATCGAGATCGAGGAGGAGGCCGAGGACCTGGTGCGCGAGTCAGAGGAGCTGCTTCGCAAGCGCCGGCTGGGCTCGGTGATCAGGCTGAAGATCAATGCCGACGTGCCGCCGCAGCTCCGCACCTTCCTGATCAACAGCCTCGGCGTGGTCGACGAGGACGTCTTCGATGTCGACGGCCTGCTGGGGCTGGCCGAGACCAGCCAGCTCATCGTGGGCGATCGCCCGGATCTGGTCTTCAAGCCCCATACGCCGCGCTTTCCCGAGCGCATCCAGGACTATGACGGCGACTGTTTCGCGGCGATCCGCCAGAAGGACATCATCGTCCATCACCCCTATGAAAGCTTCGATGTCGTCGCACGGTTCCTGCGCCAGGCGGCCGAGGACCCCGACGTGGTGGCGATCAAGCAGACGCTCTACCGGACGGGCGAGAACTCGCCGATCGTCCGCGCGCTGCTCGACGCCGCCGAGGCCGGCAAGTCGGTCACCGCCCTGGTCGAGCTCAAGGCCCGCTTCGACGAGGAGCGCAACATCCGCTGGGCCCGCGACCTCGAACGGGCCGGCGCCCAGGTGGTCTTCGGTTTCGTCCGGTTGAAGACCCACGCCAAGGTGTCGCTGGTCGTTCGCCGGGAGCATAACGGCCTGCAGACCTACGTTCATTTCGGGACCGGCAACTATCATCCGGTCAACGCGCGGATCTACACCGACTTGTCGTATTTTACGTGCGACAAGACGATGTGCCGCGACGCGGCGAAACTGTTCAACTACATGACCGGCACCGGCGAGCCGGGCAGGACCGAGCACATCGCGGTCTCGCCGATCAACCTGCGCGAGACCCTGCTGGGGCTGATCGACCAGGAGATCGACAACGCGCGGGCCGGAAAACCGGCCTGGATCCTCGCCAAGCTGAACTCCCTGGTCGACGGCGAGGTGATCGACCGCCTCTACGCCGCCTCCCGGGCCGGTGTGGAAATCGATCTCGTCGTCCGCGGTATCTGCTGTCTGCGTCCGAACGTGCCCGGCATGTCGGAGAACATCCGCGTCAAGTCGATCATCGGCCGGTTCCTCGAGCATAGCCGGATCGTGTGCTTCGGCGCCGGTCACGAGAGCGGTTCGCCGCAGGCGAAAGTCTATATCTCCTCGGCCGACTGGATGCCGCGCAACCTCGACCGGCGCGTCGAAACGCTGATTCCGGTCATCAACCGGACGGTCCATCAGCAGGTGCTCGGCCGGATCATGCAGGCCAACATGCTCGATCAGGCGCAAAGCTGGGAGCTCGAGGCCGATGGCGGGTACCGGCGGGTCGAGGCGGGAGCAGGCGCCTTCAGCGCGCACGACTACTTCATGACCAACCCGAGTCTTTCCGGACGCGGCAGCGCGGTGCACAAGGGTCAGGTGAAGGAATCGGCCTGAACGATGACCCTACGGCGATGAGTGAACCGGCGCGCATGTTCGGTGCCGCGCCCGGGAGCGATGCCGGGGTGGCTGCCGGGCGGCCCGTCGGTGTCGTCGATATCGGATCGAACACCGTCAGGCTCGTGGTCTATGACGGTGTCTCGCGGGCGCCGCTGGTGATGTTCAACGAGAGCGCGTTCTGCGGGCTGGGCCGCGACCTCGAGCGCGCCGACCGCCTGAGCCCGGCCGCGATCGAGGAGGCGCTGCGCTCGATCAATCGGTTCAGCCGGCTCGCCCGCGGCATGGGTGTCCGGCAGCTTTCGTTGATCGCTACCGCGGCGGTGCGCGATGCGGTCAACGGCGCGGACTTCGCCGAGCAGGTGCTGCGCATCTGCGGCGAGCCCGTTACGGTTCTGACCGGCGAGGACGAGGCGCGTATCTCGGCCCTGGGCGTGATTTCGGCGATCCCCAACGCCGATGGGATCATCGGCGACCTCGGCGGCGGCAGCCTGGAGTTGATCGAGGTTCACAACGGTGCGCTGCGCCGGCACACCACCTTGCCGCTCGGCATCCTCCGGCTCCGCGCCGGGCACGCGGCGGACCGCGCCGGCGCGCTCGAGCGCATCGATGGCGCGGTCTCCGAGATCGACTGGCTGCGCGGCGGCAAGGGGCGGACTTTCTATCCGGTCGGCGGCGCCTGGCGCGCGGTTGCACGGCTGCACATGGCTCATACCGGCCATCCGCTGCACATGATCGACGGCTATGCGATGTCGGCCGCCGACATGCGCGATATCACCGACCTGATCGCCTCGCTAAGCCCGCGCTCGCTATATCGGATCCCCGGCATCGCCCGCCGCAGGCGCGACACTCTGCCGCTGGCCAGCGACCTGATGCGCGTAGTGCTCGCCGCTTCAGCAACCAACCGGGTCGTGTTCTCCGCCCAGGGCCTGCGCGAGGGCTTCCTGTTCACCCGGTTGAGCGAGCCGGAACGAGCGCTGGACCCGGTGATGGTCGCAGCCGAGGCGCTGGCCGCGCGCGAGGCGCGTTTCGGCGCCACCGGCAAGGTGTTGTTCGACTGGATCGAGCCGCTGTTCGAGGGCCGCCATCAGGGCCGCCGCCGGTTGCGGCTGGTCGCTTGCCACCTGGCCGATGTCGGTTGGCGCGAGCATCCGGGTTACCGTGCGATCCAGACCTTCAACCGGCTGCTGCGGTTTCCCTTCGCCGGGCTCGGACACGAAGCGCGCGCGTTCCTCGCCTTCGTCGCCTTTATCCGCTATGGCGGCGATCCGGCCGAGCCGGAGGTCCAGCCGGTCTACCGGCTGATGTCCAAGCGCAACCTGCGCCGCGGCGAGATCGTCGGCCAGGCGCTGGGACTCGCATTCAGGGTCAGCGGCGGGGCCGGCAACATCCTGGAGCGCTCGCGCCTGCGGGTCGAGGACGGTCGGCTCCATCTCGACCTGCCCGATGACGGCTCCTCGCCGCTCAATGAGACGGTCGAGCGGGACTTCGACGCCCTGGTCGCGGCGAGCCGCATGCGGCGCGGCAGGATCGGCCAATAGGCCCGCCGATCTCGACAATGACCGCGGTGGCGCTGCCGGCGCTGCAGATCCTCCTTCTCGAGCGCGGTTTTGCGGCGCGCTCGGCGCCCTTGAGCGTCACGGCAGTCCCATAGGATATCGGTTTCGCACCGGTACTCTAACGGACCAGGGCGCGTTAGACTTCACCGCCCGATCGCCGACAACGGGACCGCCATGACCCAGGACGACCGTCCGATCCGCCTGTGGTACCAGAGCTTCATCGACCCCGAGGTCCACGGTCCCTATTTCGAGATCCTCAAGGCGCATCTGGAGCGCATTGCCGATCCGGCCACCGAGATCGGGATCCGCGGGATCGTGCCGCCTTCGACCCAGCTTCACCGCTTGACCGAGGCGCGCTGCGCCCGCCAGGTGCTGCGCAACGCGCTGCAGGCCGAGCGCGAAGGCTTCGACGGGTTTGCCGTCGGCCACTTCCAGGAGGGTGGGATCGTCGATGTCAAGTCGGCGGTCGACATCCCGGTGCTCGGTCTCGGCGAGGCGTCGATGCATTACGCCTGCCTGCTCGGGCACCGCTTCGGGCTGATCACCATCGATCCGATTTACGTTCCCTGGCACGAGGATCAGATCAGGCTCCAGGGGCTGGAGGCGCGCTCGGCCGGCGTGCGGGCGGTAAGGACCTCGCCGGCCGACTACATGGCCGCCTTCCGGGACCCGGCCGCACGCGCGGCGGTCCTGGCGCAGTTCGAAGCCGAAGCGGAGCCGTTGCTGGCAGCCGGTGCCGAGATTCTGATCCCCGCCGGCGGGCTGCCGATGCTGCTGCTGTGCGGCGACCCCGACCTCAGGGTCGGCGGCGCGCCGGTGCTCAACGGAGTCTCGGTACTGCTCAAGCTCGCCGAGGCGGCGGTCAAGCTGCGCCGGGCCGACGGCATCGCCATCTCGCGCAGGGCGCGTTTCGCCAAGCCTTCGCCCGAAGCCCTGCGCGAATATCTCGACCAGGCCTGAGAACGGCGATGCCCGACAGTGTCTTCGATGCCTTCGTTGCCTCGGCGCGCGCGGCACCTTCCCACCCGTTCCTGGTGATCCCGCCCGGCGCCGCGGCGGCCTATGCGCCCGCCGGCGTCACGCTGAGCTACGAGGACCTACTGGCGCGCGTTGAGGCCTGCCGCGACCGCTACGCGCGGGCCGGCTATGGCCACGGCCACCGCGTGGCGATCCTGCTGGAGAACCGGCCGGACTATTTCATCCATTGGCTCGCGCTGAACGCGCTCGGTGTCTCGGTGGTGCCGATCAATCCCTACCATCAGGTCGACGAGACGGCGTATCTCCTGGCGCACAGCGATTCGGTGCTGGCGGTGTCGATCGCCGAGCGCACGGACGATGTCGCCGCGGCGTCGGACCGCGAGGCCAAGGTGCCGGTGATCGATTCCGAAGCGGCCGAATTCCCCGCCGCGCCGCGGCCACCGCACGCCGGCCGGCCGGGACCCGACAGCGAGTGCGGGCTGCTCTACACCTCGGGCACGACCGGCCGCCCCAAGGGCTGCATGCTCACCAACGCCTATTTCACCGGGCTGGGCCAGTGGTATCTCGACCAGGGTCTGCTGGCGCGGGTGCGGCCGGGCGAGGACCGGCTGCTGACACCGCTGCCGATGTTCCACATCAACGCGATGGCGTGCTCGAGCACCGCGATGATGATGAGCCGCAACACGGTGGTGCAGCTCGACCGGTTCCACCCCTCGCGGTTCTGGGCGGACGTGCGCGAGACCGCGGCGACGATCATCCACTATCTGGGCGTGATGCCGGCGATCCTGATGGGACTGCCGGCGCGCGATGACGACCGCGACAATGCGGTCCGGTTCGGTTTCGGCGCCAACCTCGATCCGGCCCACCACCAAGCCTTCGAGGCCCGGTTCGGCTTCGCGCTGATCGAGGCCTGGGCAATGACCGAGACCGGGTCCGGTGCGACCCTGTCGGCCGACCGCGAGCCGCGCCACGTCGGCACGCGGAATTTCGGCAGGCCGCGCACCTGCGAGGTCCGCGTCGTCGACGAGGCGGGCGCCGAATGCGCGAACGGCACACCCGGCCACTTCCTGGTGCGCAATTCGGCCGCCGCACCGCGGCGGGGATTCTTCGCCGGCTACTACAAGGACGACGCGGCCACCGAGGCGTCCTGGGAGGGCGGCTGGTTCCATACCGGCGACATCGTCGCCCGGACCGCCGACGGCTCGCTCGCGTTCGTCGACCGCTCGAAGAACATCATCCGGCGCAGCGGCGAGAACATCGCCGCGCTCGAGATCGAGACCGTGCTCGGCGCCCACGACGCGGTGGCCGAAATCGCGGTGATCGCCGTGCCCGATGCGCTGCGCGACGAAGAGGTGATGGCCTTCGTCGTCCCGCCGCCGGGGGGCGAGGCAACGCGGGAGACCGCCGAGGACCTGCTCGCCTGGTGCCGCGCGCGGCTCGCCTACTACAAGGCGCCGGGCTATGTGATGTTCGTCGATGCATTGCCGATGACCGCGACCAACAAGGTCCGCAAGGTCACGCTGGCCGAAGCCGGCGGCGACCCGCGCGGCCTTGCAGGCTGCCATGACCTGCGCGCGCTCAAGCGCCCGTGATCGTCGAGGTCGAGAGGGAGAGCCGAGACAATGAGCCCGGATTCCCGGCCGATGCCGCAGTCCTTCCAGCAATCCGACCGGAGCGACTTCACGCTCTCCGGCCCGGGGACGCCAGCCGGCGCCTATCTTCGGCAGTTTTGGCAGCCGGTCTACCATTCCACGGACCTGAAGCCCGGCCAGGCGGTTCCGCTGAAGATCATGTGCGAGCTGTTGACGCTCTACCGCGGCGAGAACGGGAGCATCCATCTCGTCGACGGAAGGTGCCCGCATCGCGGGACGCAGCTTTCGGCCGGCCGGATCGAAGGGGAGGGGCTGCGCTGCTTCTATCACGGATGGAAATTCGCAAGCGATGGCCGCTGCATCGAGCAGCCGGCCGAGGAGTCGGAGTTTGCCCACAAGATTCGCATCCGCTCCTGGCCGACGCGCGAGTATCTCGGGCTGGTGTTCGCGTTCCTGGGCGAGGGTACGCCGCCCGACCTGCCGCTTTTTCCGATGTTCGAACGCTTCGACGGGCTCGTCGAAATCGATTCCTACCTGCGCGAGTGCAACCAATTCCAGAACGTCGAGAACGCATTGGACATGAGCCATGTCGGCTTCGTGCATTCCGACAACCCGGCATCCTTCGGCGGCATCGGGTTGGGCCGGCGCCTGGTGGCCGAGGAATCCGAATGGGGCGTCACCTACACGTTCAAGCGGCCGGACGGGGCGCGCAGGGTCCAGCAGTTCGGGATGCCCAATGTCTTCTACATGACCGCGTTGCCGACCGAACGCGACATCGGCTGGCAGGAATCGCTGTTCTGGTGGGTCCCGATCGACGACGCGCGGCACATCCAGTTCAGCCTGCACCGGGTCCCGGTCAAGGGTGAGGCGGCGCGACGGTTCAAGGAGCGCCGCGCGCGCCGGTGCGCAGCCATCGATCTTGCGCACCAGGAGGTCTGCCGAGCGATCCTCGGCGGCCGGATGAGCCTCCAGGACGTGGACCGCGGCCGGGTCGACCTGGTGCGCCTGCAGGACGACATCGCCCAAGTCGGGCAGGGCACGGTCGCGAACCGAGCCGCGGAGCATCTCGGCCGCGGCGACGCCGGCGTGATCGCCATCCGCAGACTCTATCGCAGGGAGCTCGACGCCATGCTCGCCGGCAGACCGATGACGGAATGGAAACGTCCACCAGATTTGATGCCCGAGGTCTGGCAGTTGAACGCCGAGGGCGGCGGCCCGGTTGCGCTCGCCACCACGGACCAGGGTGCGAGCGCGGAAATCATCGACATCCGGCCCCATGTCGAGGTCGCGCTTCAGCGCAACGCCCTGCACGGTTGCGCGCCGGATCGCGCGTAGCCCTGCGGCCGCCTGCCGGTTCGATGCGGCCGGCAACCGGACCCGAGGAGCCGCAATGGCCCAACTTTCTTTCGACGGCTACGATCTGGAATACGAGGCGCGCGGCCAGGGGGTTCCGGTCGTGCTGACGCCCGGCGGAAGATGGGGCGGCGATGTCCTGCGCGTGGTCGCAGCCGAGCTCGCCCGCGATTGCCGCGTCGTGACCTGGGACCGCTCGAACACCGAGGGCGGCGCGAGCGTGGTGATCCAAGGCGACGGCTCGGAAGCGGATTTGTGGGCGGATCAACTCGCCGCGCTGATCCGAGAGCTCGGCATCGCGCCCTGCTATGTCGGTGAATACGCCGGCTGCCGGACGAGCCCCTTGTTGTGCCTGAAGCACCCGGAGCTGGTTCGCGGGCTGATGCTCGCCTGGCCGTCGGGCGGCGAGGTGCCGGCCGAGCGTCTGCCCCGAAGCATCTATCGGCCCTACATACAGGCGGCGCTGCGGCACGGCATGGAGGCGGTCGCCGAGACACCGCTGTTCGCCGCCTCGATCAGGCGGAACCCGGCCAACCGCAACCGCCTGCTGGCCATGGAGCCGCACCGGTTCGTCCGCCAAAGGGCTTATTGGGAGGCGTTCTTCACCACCAGCGGCGACCTGCCGACTGCCGGCTGCCGCGCGAGCGAGGCGCAATGGGCATCGATCGAGGTTCCCGCGGTGGTGACCGGCGGTTGTGATCCGGTCCACCCGACCGAAGCGGCAGAAAGGATTCACCGGCTTCTCCCGAACGCGCGTTACCACGACCCGGTGATGACGCGCGCGGAATGGGACAGCGTCTTCAACGTGGTTCCCTACCCCGAGGTGTCGGATCTGCAGGGCGCCCGGATCGCCCCAGTCTGGCGCAGCTTCATCGCGCAGACCGAATCCGACCGCCGGCAGCGCCCCGCCGTGGCGTCCTCGGCACCTTCTGCCGAAACCGCGGGAGGATGAGGCCCGCTTCGGCGCCTGATACCATGCCGATATCGGGCGTCAGGACCCCTTGCCCACCGGGGCGAAGCCGGGGCGGTAGGTCTTGTTGTCCAGGAACTCGGTCATGCCGCGTTCGCGGGTGTCCTCGGCATCGGCGAAGCGCAGGGCGAACGACTTGGCGCGCAGGTATTCGTAGGCCATGTCGACATCCATCTGGCGTACCGCCTTGACCGCCTGCTTGGTGTAGCCGAGGACGGTCGGGTTCTTTTCCATCAGCTCGCGGGCCAGCGCGAGCGTCTCGTCCTTCAGGCGGTCGCGCGGCACGGCGATATTGGCGAGCTTCATCTCGACCGCCTGGGTGCCGTTGAAGGTCCGCCCGGTCATCGCATAGAAGATCGCATCGCGCTGGGCGAGGAAGTCCTGGATCACCTTGGAGACGATCCCCCCTGGCAGGATGCCCCAGTTGATCTCCGACAGGCCGAAGACTGCATCTTCGGCGGTGATCACGATGTCGCAGGCGCAAAGCGGGATGAACGCCCCGCCGAAGCAATAGCCGTTGACCATCGCGATGGTCGGCTTTCGCGACATTGACAGGATATCCCAGCTCCAGTGGCGGTTCGCGGTGAACGAGCGGAACTGCGCGGTCGGATCCTTGTCGGTCGCGCGGAAATACTCGCGCAGGTCCATCCCGGCGCTCCACGACTCGCCCGCGCCGGTCAGCACGGTGACCTTGACCTCCTCATCGGTCTCGATCTCCATCATCACCGCCTCCATGTCGTAATGGAGCTGCGGGCTCATGGCGTTGCGCTTTTCCGGGCGGTTGAAGTTCACCCAGGCGATGCCCTCTTCATCGATCTCGGTGAGAACGCAGGCGTGTTCGATCCGTCTTGGCATGTCAAAGCTCCCTTGCGGTTCCTATCGGATGGTCAGGACGATCTTGCCGCGGGCATGGCCGGTGCGGCTCAAGTCATAGCCCTCGACGGCGCGCTCCAGCGGCAGAGTCGTTTCGACCTGCGGGGCGATCGCGCCGGCCTCGACCATCGTCGCGATGCGTTCGAGGCTTTCGTTGTCGTAGGAGACGCGGGCGTGCATCACCGAGATGTCGGCACGCGGCGGGGTCTTGTCTAACGGGGCTGCGATCAGGAAGGCGAGCCGTCCGCCCGGCTTGAGGACGGCAAACGAGTGGCGGTGGACCTCGCCGCCCATGGTATCCAGCACGACATCGCAATCGCTGATCGCTGCGGCGAAATCCCCTTCCCGGTAATCGATCGCGATGTCGGCGCCGAGGGCGCGCACATAGTCCATGTTCCTCGGCCCGACGGTGGTTGCGACTTCGGCGCCGCGGTGCTTGGCCATTTGGATGGCGAGCCCACCGACCCCGCCGGCTCCGGCATGGATCAGGATGCGCTCGCCCGCGGCCAGCCCCGATGCCTGGATTCCGGCAAGCGCGCTCAGCGCGGCCAGCGGCATCGCCGCCGCCTCGACATCGGAAAGCGCCTCCGGCGCGCGCCCGACCATGTCTTCGGCGACGGCAAGGTACTCGGCGTGGCTGCCCCAGCGGGTGCCGGGCGCGGCTCCCCAGACCCGATCGCCGACCGCAAATCGCCGGACATCCTGTCCGGTCGCGGCGACGACGCCGGCGAAATCGCGACCCAGCACATGGGGCATGCGCAGCGTGAACCGGTCCTTGAGCAGGCCCTCGCGGATCTTCCAGTCGACCGGGTTGATCGCGGCGGCGCTGACGGCGACCAACACCTCGCCCGGCGCGATCCTGGGCAGCGCGACCTCGGCCAGGTCCATCACCTCGCTGCCGCCGTGGCGTTCGATCCGGATCGCCTTCACCGCCCCGCTTCCCGAAATGGCTCGTGCTATGAGCGAACCCTACTCATTGCCGGTCCCGGCGTCTAAGCTGGATCGGCGGGAGAACATTCGGGAGAGGCCGATGGTCGATATGCGCCGGCTCATGCGCCCGGAGATCGCCGAGCTTGGCGGATCGCTGATCCGTGCGGTAGCCGACGACAATATGGGCCGGGCGGACGTGATCCCGCTGTGGTTCGGCGAGCCGGACACGCCGACGCCCGATTTCATCAAGCAGGCGGCGAACCGGGCGCTGGCGGCCGATCACGTCTTCTATACCCAGAACCGCGGCATCCCGCCGCTGAGGACCGCGCTGTCGCGCTATGTCAGCGCCCTTCACGACAGGCCGATTGATGTCGAGCGGATCACCGTCACCGCCTCGGGGATGAGCGCGATCATGCTGGTCTCCCAGCTTCTGGTGGCGCCGGGCGACAACATGGTGGCCGTGGGTCCGGTCTGGCCCAACTGCGTGGAGACCATCCACGTGATGGGTGGCGGATCGCGGATCGTTGCGCTGGATGTCGCAGCGGACGGCGGCTGGCGGCTCGATGTGGAAAAGGTCTTCGCCGCATGCGACGAGCGCACCGTGGCGGTGTTCGTCAATTCGCCGGCCAACCCGACCGGCTGGGTGATGACCGCCGAGGACCAGCACGCGCTGCTCCAATGGTGCCGGCCGCGCGGGATCTACGTGGTCGCCGACGAGGTCTATATCCGGCTCGCCTTCAATGGCCCGCGCGCGCCCTCGATGCTCGACATCGCCGAGCCCGAGGACCGGGTTATCGTCATCAACAGCTTCTCGAAGTCCTGGTCGATGACCGGCTGGCGGCTGGGCTGGCTGACCCACGCCCCGGAACTGGGCGAGAGCTTTGCCAAGCTCAACGAGTACAACCTGGCCGGCCCGACGACTTTCGTCCAGCATGCCGGCGTCACCGCGGTCGAGGACGGCGAGCCGTTCGTCCAGCAGATCCTCGAGCGCTACCGGCGGAACCGCGACCTGGTGGTCCAGCGGTTGGGAGCCATGCGCCGGGTCCGGCTGCCCCATCCCGACGGGGCGTTCTATGCCTTCTTCGCGGTCGACGGCGTGCGCGACAGCCTGGCCTTCGCGCGCGAGTTGATCGAGACCGCCGGTGTCGGCCTGGCGCCTGGGCGCGCCTTCGGCGTGGAAGGCGAGGGCCGGCTCAGGCTGTGCTTCGCCGCCGATCCCGAAACCCTGTCGCACGCACTCGATCGGCTCCAACCGAAGCTGGATTGAATTCGTTGGATTGGGTGAATTGGGTGAATTGTGGCACCGGTTTCTTTATCCCCGTTTGACAGAGGATTCCGCGCCGGCCGTTCGCCTTGTTGATCGGCTTTATCGTATTACCGAAGTGTCGGATCTGTAGATTTGGGTCGGCGGTGCTTTCATGACGGCGTCCGCAACAATCGTGACGACATTTCATCAGGGACCCGGATGAATCTGCAGCTCATCAAGACTATCATCATCCTTCCGGGGACGGTCCTCGTCTTCATTCCGGGCGCGATACTATGGCTTTTGGTCGACTCGCCAGCGGCCATAGCGCCGGCGGGACTCGCACAACCCAGGTTCTGGATCGGCATTATTCTGGCTGTCACCGGACTCGTTTTTGCCGTCTGGACGGTCAGGCTATTTCTGACCGCCGGCGAGGGTACACCTGCGCCATGGGATCCGCCGAAGCGTCTGGTTGTTCGCGGGCCCTACCGCCATGTTCGAAATCCGATGATCACGAGTGTGGTTTTCATGCTCGGTGCCGAGTCGCTTTTCTTTGGCTCGTGGCATCTGGCCGGTTGGATGCTTGTTTTTTTCCTCGTCAACACGCTCTATTTCTCATTGGTCGAGGAGCCGGGTCTCGAACGGCGGTTCGGCGAAAACTATCGACGCTACAAGGCGAACGTGCCGCGTTGGATACCCCGTTGGCGGCCATGGGATGCGCCCTAGCCGGGATGCAACCCGGTTTGCCGGCCGCCGGTCGGCGGCCCGACGTTTGGCCTGCACCACATCGGCTTGCAAGGTCGCGTTCTGGGTGCTTGTCAACACGTGCCTCACACGAAGGTCACGACTTACCGTCGGCGCCGAATTCTCTTTTCTCGTAGACCGTGACAATTTGAAGTCCGTTCCATACGTAGCAGAGGTGCCGCTCCTGGCGGGCGTTCGAGAGAAGGGGAGGTCGGAACACGGCGACACATTCGCCCCCTGTCCGGCGGATGCTGTCATAGGCAATCCCGTTTGACCCGGCCTCGCGCAGGGTTCTCGCCAGATGCTGGCCCGCTGAGTAGTTGTCGTTGTGGTAGACGAGCGGCTGGGCGGCCTTCTGGCCGCGCAGGTCATGCAGATCTCCGTCGAGGTCAACCATATTGACCCACATGTCCAGTTCCATGTGCTCCTGGGCCGTGGCGCTCAGGAACCGCTCGCGATGGTGCTTGGTTTCGGCAATGGCGGTGTCGAGGTCGTTCGCGGCATAGAAAACACCATAAGTGCCATCCGAGAACCGGCTGCCGTTCGGGTTCAGATGGGTAAAAGTTGCCATGATGACGGAGGTCCCGGGCCCACTGATGCGGTCTTCGGGCGGTACGAGTTCGATATCGCCAGCCTCTTCACGAAGCCTGGGATTCGTGAGCGCGTCCAACTCGAAGATCGCTTCAAGGTCGTCCGGATCGGTCACCCGCTCGAAGAGCTGAATGGGCGGAAACCGGCTGGGGATGATCCGCCAGCACGGCTTCCATTCGATGCGGGCAACCGGCAACGTCATGCCCAACCACCCCGCTGTGCGTCGAGGTATTGCCGTACGACGAAGAGGTCCGCCACCTGGCCGGACAACATCCGGTCAAGAGCAGACCGACCAGCGAACAGTGGTGCGGCGTTCGGACGCTTCACCCATTCATCGGCCGCCTTTTCGTCGGGGAGCAGGAGCTGAAGTGCCTTGTAGATGCCCAGGATGTAGGAAATGCGCTCCAACGTATCCTTTGGCAGAACAGCGTTCGAGTCCTTCTTCCACTTGAAGAAGGTCGATCGAGCTGTCAGCCCGAGTAGGGTCATCTGTTCCTCGACCGAGAGGCTCCAGAGATCTGCGATTCGAAAGAACGTGCGCAACGCCGGGCCAGACAGGCCCTTGCGGTCAAACGCCGTTGCCAGACGTGCTTGTGCAGTCATGGAAGGCTCCATATATGTGTCCTAAAGACAATATAGTCTATAAATGGACTATCCGCAAGGCCGGAATGACCCAACTGAGAGAAGGCCTATCGCAAGGGCACAGACAGGGGATCGACTGAGTCGTTGTTCCGCGTTGGCCCTACCGCGCTGGTCGGCGTCGCACGCGGGGGCGTATGAGGAACCCTAACTTTATCCGTCGCCAGCGATGTGAAGGCCGATGCTGTCGCCCACGCGTGAGCCGGATGCCTTCACGGACTCGTTTGCGAGGTGCGCGTACCGCGCGGTTGTCTGCACCTGGGTGTGGCCGAGCAACTTGCCGATCATCGGCAAACTTTCGCCAAGGGCCAAGACCCTGGACGCAAAGCTGTGACGAAGGTCATGGATTCGCGCGTCGTCGAGCCCGGCCCGGGCCCGGATGCGGCGCCAGGGCTTCTGGAGGTCGGTGAGATGCGCGCGGGGTTCCTGCCGACGATGACCCAGTGGTTGTCTTCCAGGCGGGGAGGGGCGGACAGCACGCTCACGCAGCATGTACACGATCGCGTTCACCACCTCACGCAGATCCGTCGTCCGTGGCCGGCCCAACGCCTTGGCCGCAGGCAACAGCGGCTCGAGAAGCGCCCACGCCTCGCCCGTCACTTCGCTTGCATAGCGCAGCCCATCGCGCGCATAGCTCGGGCGCGTGATTTCATTCCACATGTTGTGTTTCGATGTTTGTTGATCCACAACCATCGAAACACAACGCACTGAAATCACTCAATTCATTTCCAGCCAGACACCAAATTCCCAAATCGGGATTTCAAGAGGGGGTTCAGCAAACCGTTGCCGAACCATCCCACCCGAAAGACCGGCCCATCTCGGCCAGCATCGCGATCTGCCGCGCGTCGTCCGACCCGGTGAAGCGGACGCAGAGGTGGCTGGCGCCGTTCTCCACGAAGCCGTTGAGCCAGGCGGTCACCGCCGCGCGGTCGCCGGCGAAGGCGTATTGTTCGGACCTGATCTTTACGGCCGGCCGGCCGTAATAGCGCGACAGGTAGTCGTCAAGCTCGGCTTCGGCCTCGCCCCGGTCGTCGTTGACCGCCACGGTGATGTAGGCGGCACCGGTGATCTCCGATTCCTCGCGCCCTGCCTCGGCGGCGTATCCCAGGAGCTCGGTCCAGCTCGCACCCCATTCGGCGCCTCCGCCGGGGCCGGAGGGGAACCAGCCCGCGAAGTTGCGCGCGCAGCGCTTGAGCGCGGCCGGGACCCCGCCGCCGCCCCATATCACCGGGCCGCCCTTCCGGAAGGGCAGGGGCGCCAACACCGCGTTCTCCAACGTCCAGCGGCCCCGCCAGTCGACCGGCTCGCCGGTCCATAGCGCGCGGCACAGGCGCACGCCCTCCAGCATCCGACCGATGCGCTTTTCGAACGGCACCCCGGCGGCCTCGAATTCGGCGCGGATCGCCGGCACGTCGCGTGCGGCGCCGACGCCGAGGATCAGGCGGCCTTCGCTGATCTGGTCGATCGTTGCCGCCTGGTGGGCGAGAAGCACGGGGTTGCGCAGCATCGGCAGCAGCACCGCCGTACCCAGCGTGATGCGGCGGGTCCGCCCGGCGATGGCTGCGAGCAACGCCAGCGGCTCGTGACGCGGCTTGGCGAGCAGCGAATCGCCGATCCAGACCGAGTCCAGCCCGACCGCCTCCGCGGTCTCGGCGAGCTCCAGGATGCGCGCGGTCTCGTGCACCCCCACCATGATCCGTTCCCGGGTGGGCAGGAGATATCCGAGTTTCACCGTCATCTTTGATCCTCATCAGGCTCGCACCGGCCAGCCGGAGCGAATTCCACCGAAGCCGAGATTGCGCTAGTCTCGCCCGAAACGGCCACGGCACAGGTGCGAGAATGACCGAGAGCCTTTCGAACAGCGGGCGCCGGTGTCTGCTGGTTTCGTGCCACCCGTTGGCCGACAGCCTGTGCAATCACTTGGTGGCCCGCGTCAAACAGACCTTCGCCGGCCATCCGATCGAGATCGAGCATCTGGACCTCTACCAGACCGGCTTCGACGCTCCGCTGTCGGCGGCGGAGCGAACCGGCTATTTCACCGGCGCGTTCGACGACACCGCCGTGCGCGCGCACATCGCCCAATTGCAGCGCGCCGAGATACTGGTCCTGGTCTTCCCCACCTGGTGGTTCGGGCTGCCGGCGCTGATGAAGGGCTGGTTCGATCGGGTCTGGGCGCCCGGTGCCGCGTTCGATCACCCGAGCGAGCCCGGCGGGCGCATCACGCCCCGGCTCGACGGGCTCAAGCACTGCCTGGCGGTGACCACGCTCGGCTCTCCGTGGTGGTTCGATCGCCTGATGGTGCGGCGCCCGTTGCGGCGGATCCTCAAGACTGCGCTGATCCGGACCTGCGCGCCGTCCGCCCGGTTCGACATGCTCAGCCTCTACAGCGCCATGGCGCTGGAGCAGCCGCGCCTGGACCGGTTTCTCGGCCGGATCGACGGCGCGGTGCTGAGGATCGTCCACGACGGACGGGCGAGCGTCAGCCTTCCGCGGCGTGAGCCGCTTTGACCGCGTCCCGCGCGCAAAACCGGTCGTAGTAGGCCGCCACGTTGGGGTGCTCTGACAGGTCGTACTTGGCCGGCTTGGTCCAGTTGAGGATGCCGCCGCAATAGGCATCGGCCACCGAGAAGCCGTCGCCCATCAGCCATTGCCTGTCTTCCAGCGCCTGGTCGAGGAAGTTCATCCGAATGGTCAGCCGCGCGCGGGCGACCGGTCGCATCTCCTCCGGGACCGTCGGCAGGAACAACGGCGGCAGGCCCTTGTGCAGCTCACCGCCGACAAAGCTCAGCCATTCCTGGAGCCGGTAGCGGTCGTCGGATCCGGCCGGCGGCGCGAGGCCCGAATCCGGGTTCTGGTCGGCGACGTATTGCAGGATGACGGCGCACTCCGACAGACGTTGACCGTCGTCGCGCTCCAGCAACGGCACATAGCCCTTGGGGTTGATCGCCAGATAGTCGCTGCCGTCTGGGAGCTTTTTTTCCCGCAGATCGACGGCGATGAGGTCGAACTTCGCCCCGGCCTCGCGCAGCGCCACGTGCGGCGCGATGGAGCATGTGCCCTTGGTGTAGTAAAGCTTCATCTCACCTCCGTTTGCGGATGCGGCACCGCCCGGGCCGTTCCGGCGGGACGGTTCCCCGAGCCCAAGCTATAGAAGCCCGGGCGGGCCGCGTAAATGCCTTCGCGCCGGCACGGTCGTACTTTAGGATAGCGGATCTGGAACGGCTCCTGGGAAGGACGAGGGATGAGCGAACTGCCGCGCTGGACGATGAGCCATATCGGCCTTCACGTCACCGACATCGAGGCCGTGGCCGCATTCTATACCGATGTGCTCGGCTTCCAGGTCACCGATCGCGGCCCGTTCCGCGACTCCGAGCTCCTGTTCCTCAGCCGCAACCCGAGCGATCATCACCAGATCGTTCTGGTGCCCGGACGGCCCGCGGGCTCGTTCAACGTGATCAACCAGATCTCGCTCAAGCTCGCAAGCGTCACCGAACTGCGGCGATACTACGAGCACCTCGTCGCGCACGATGTCGAGGATATCGACCCGGTCGATCACGGCAACGCCTGGTCGGTTTATTTCCGCGACCCGGAGGGCAACCGGCTGGAAGTGTTCATCGACACGCCGTATTACGTCGTCCAGCCGCAGCGTGAGGTGCTCGACTTCGCGCTCGACGACGCCGGGATCGACCGCGTCACACGCGAGCGGTTCGGCGGCGATCCGAGCTTCCGCGAGGTCGACGCCTGGCGCGAGGACACTTTCGGGATCGCGGCGGACGCCGTCTGAACGTTTCGGTCAGGCGCACCGGCGTCCCAATATCGCGGCTCAACCCGGCGCGCGGACCATGCTCCGATACTGGTCAACGCGGCGGCGTCACGCTCTGGGGCGGATGCGGGCAAGGGTCAACCCGTCGCCGAGCGGAAGCATCGACAGCGAGATGCGTTCATCGGCGTGGAGCCGCCGGTTGAAGCGCTGCATCGCCGCGGTGTAGCGCCGGCCGGGTGTCTGCTGCGCCACCGCGCCCCGCATGAACACGTTGTCGAAAACCATCAGCGCGCCCGGCCGCAGCAGGGTGAAGCAGGCATCGTAGTAGTCGGTGTAGCCCGGCTTGTCGGCGTCGATGAAGGCGAAATCGAAGCTCGCCTCACAGCCTTCGGCGATCAGTTCGGCGATCGCATCGGCGCATTCGCCGACCCGAAGTTCGATCCTGCCGGCCACGCCGGCCTCACCCCAGAACCGGCGAGCCAGCCGATGCGCATCGACATTGACGTCGCAGGCGACGATCCGCCCGTCCGCCGGCATCGCCAGGGCCATGGCCAGCGTGCCGTAGCCGGTAAACGTGCCGAGTTCGAGGATTTTGCGCGCACCAGTCAGTTCGACCAGCAGTGCCAGGAACTGGCCGACCTCCGGCGGCGATTGCATCTCCGCATCGGGCCGCAGCGCGGTGGCCTCGCGAAGCCCGCGCAACGGCTCGGGTTCGCGCACCGAATGGGCCACGAGATAGCGATGAATTTCGTTTGGGATCAATTCGTTGGAGAGAGCCATTCAGATACCTTGTCAAGCACGCCGTCGGTGCGGCGGCGCACCGCATAGTATGGAAGCCGGTCCGGAACTGCCATGCGGGACGATCACGCGCGAAGATTTACCGACTTGCTGCTATGATCGCCGCTCGACCTTCGGCCGGAGCGGAGCGGTTCGCATGAAGATCACCTTGGAAGACCTGGTCGAGCACGACCCCGGCGAGCATTGTCCGGTGTGCCGCGCGCAGGACCTGGTCCACATCGCCCTGCTGCCGGCGGCGGCGGCCTGGGAGGTCAACAACGACTTGCCGCGCTACTCGGTCGCGCTCAACGGCGCTGCGGAATTGCTCGGGGTCCTGCTCGAGGAAGGCTTCAAGCGCGACGATGTCGAGACCGCGCTCGGCCGCTTGCTCGATGACATCGAGCTCAGGATCGCCGAGGACAATCTCGGCGGCCCGGCGCAAGGCACCGCGTGAGCCCGGCGCCCACCCGCACCGGTGAGTTGCGGGGCGGCGCGATTCACCTTAAAACCCGGGCGGTTGCAGGGTCCGGGGCGTAGCGCAGTCTGGTAGCGCACCTGCTTTGGGAGCAGGGGGTCGGAGGTTCGAATCCTCTCGCCCCGACCAATTCAATCAGAGGCTCGGAGCACGTTCCGACCCGAAGACATAGGTAACGGATTGGACTATCGGCCGTTCGGGCTGGGCGAGCCTGCCGTCTCGCGGATCGGGCTCGGCTGTTATGGGATGTCGGGGGCCTACGGGGCGGCCGATGACGCGGAGTCGATCGCCACCATCCACCGTGCGGTCGAGCGCGGGATCACGCTGCTCGATACCTCGGCCAGCTATGGGCAGGGGCACAATCACCGCCTGATCGGGCGCGCGGTCCGCGGCCGCCGCGATCGGGTTTTCATCCATTCGAAGACCGGCTCGATCCGCGACCGCGGCGGGCGCAGCCACGCGCACGGCAGCGGCGCGCCGGAGCGGCTGCGTGCGGTGTGCGAGCAGTCGCTGAAGGACCTCGGCATCGAGGCGCTCGATGCGTTCTGCCTGTCGCGGGTCGATCCTTCGGTGCCGATCGAGGAGTCCGTGGGTGCGATGGCCCGGCTGGCCGAACAGGGAAAGACCCGGTTCATCGCCCTGTCCGAAGCCGCAGTTGCGACCGTTCGGCGCGCGGCCGCGGTCCATCCTCTGATCTCGCTGCAGATCGAATATTCCCTGTGGTCGCGCGATCCCGAGGACGGTCATCTGACGGCCTGCAAGGACGCCGGCATGGCGGTGATGGCCTATGCGCCGCTTGGCTACGGCTTCCTGACCGGCGCGTTCGCCGCGTCCGGGGACCTGCCCGAAGGCGACATCCGCTCGAAGTTCCCGCGCTTTCAAAGAGAGAACTTCGCCGCCAACCGTGCGCTGGTCCACACCCTGGAGGCTCTGGCCGGCGGGCTCGGCGTGAGCCCGGCGCAGGTCGCGCTGGCCTGGCTCCTGCACCGGGGCGAGCATGTCTTTCCCATCCCCGGCTGCAAGACCCGCGCGCACCTCGAAGAGAACATCGCGGCAGCGGAGATCGCCCTTGCGCCCGCCGATCTCCAGGCGCTGAATGCCGCCTTCCCCGTGGGCGCGGCTTCGGGCACGCGCTATCCCGAGGACGGTATGGCGCGGGTCAACCGTTGAGCCGAGTTTCCGGGGCTTGGATCGCAGACGCTTTTGCGCCTAACCTTGAGTTGGATCGCGCGGTTGCGTCGCACCGCCGGCAGGAACCACGCGGAGGATCGGATGAGCGAGGTGCGGATCTATCGGCCGGCCAAGACGGCCATGCAGTCCGGCCGGGCCCGGACCAGGGCCTGGGTGCTCGAGTTCTCCACGGAGCTTGCCCAGCGCCGCGATTCGCTGATGGGCTGGGCCGGCCGCGGCGACACGCGGTGCCAGGTCAGGCTCGAGTTCGCCACCAGCGGCGAGGCGGTGGCGTTCGCCGAGCGCCATGGGCTGAGCTACGAGGTCGAGCCGGCGCGCGAGCGCAAGATCGCGCCCAAGACCTATGCCGAGAATTTCAGCTACACCCGCACCGGGAGCTGGACCCATTGAACAACCGATCGGGGGCGCAATGAGCACCGTCATCGAGCCGCAGGACCGCACCGTCGACATCGGCGGTCTGAAGATGCACTACCTGGACTGGGGCAACTCGGCCAAGACCGCGGTCGTCCTGCTGCACGGGCTGCGCGGTCACGCCCATTCCTGGGACGACGTCTCGGCGGCGCTAAGTGCGGATTTCCACATGCTCGCGCTCGACCAGCGCGGCCGCGGCGGCACCGATTGGGCGCCCGACGGCGATTACGGCGTCGATGCCTTCGTCGGCGACCTGGTGGGTTTCTGCCGCGCTGTCGGGCTGCAAAAATTCATCCTGATCGGCCATTCGATGGGCGCGCGCAACGCGATGGCGTTCGCCGACACGCATGCGCACATGCTGGACAAGCTCGTCCTCAGCGAGTTCGGGCCCCAGGTCAATCCGAAGGGCGGCCAGCGGATCGCCAAGGAGCTGATCGACGTCCCCGAGGAATTCGACACGCTGGACGATGCGATCGCCTACATGACGCAGTTCAACCGCTACGCGTCGGCGTCGGTCATGCACCGGCGCGAATATTACGCGACCCGTGCGCTGCCCAACGGCAGGATCGGCTGGCGGTATGACCGCGAGATCCGCGAGGCGCGGCGGCGCGGCGATCCGATCCCGCCGCTCGACCTGTGGCCAGCCCTGGAGAAGATCACCTGTCCGACCCTCGTCGTGCGCGCAACCGAGACCGACATCCTCGACCGTGACGTCGCCCAACGCATGATCGAGACCATCGCCGAGGCGAGGCTGGTGGAGATCGAGCGCGCCGAGCACATGGTCTTCGAGGACAACCCGGAGGACTTCATCGCGGCGGTCCGCGCGTTTCTGGTCTGAGCGCCGGGTCCCGGTCCGCGCCCAGACCGGCCAACGCGTGGCCAAGGATCTGGCGGCCGCGGACCAGCACCAATTCCTTCCAGTCGTCCTCGTCGGGGAAGAGCGCCTTGCGCGTCTGCGCCTTGATCGCCCGCCCCTCGGCGCTTTCCGGATCGCCGTGGGCATGGACCCAGTTGTCGGCCAGCAGCGCATCCAGCACCACCCGCACCGGGTAGGTGCCGAACTCGAGCGTCGCGCTGACCACGTCGGCGCCGCCGGCTGCTGCCCGCACCGCGCTCGCGATCACCCCGCGCAACGGCGCAGACGAGGAGGTGCCGGCGGAGGGCGAAGTCAGCGCATCGCCGTACCAGGCGCGCAGCCGCCTTCCGGTGGGCGTCTCCGCGCTCGCCCCGGCGATCATCTCCGCAGCACCGTAATGGCCGAGCCCGGTGTGAAGGTCGATGAAAGCGATCAGGCGGGCACCGGAAAGATGTCGTTCGGCGATCGCCCGAAAAGTCCGGTTCGACCAGGTCGGCGCCGTGCCGCCGTAGAAGATGCCCTCGGCGTGGTCGTACTGGCCGCGGGTGAGGACCGACTGCAGCGCGAACGCGCCGTGCCTTGCGACATAGTCTTCCAGGACGCGCAGGCTTTGCGCCAGGCTCTCCTCGTCCCGGCGCGCCGGGCAGATCAGCGGATGCAGCGCAGCGTATTCCGGGTTGGCCGGACGGGCGGCCGCGTGGTCGATGAAGTTGCGGTTCAGATCGACATTGTCCTCGGTCACCCGGCGCAGCCAGGCGAAGCCGTGCGGGTTGATCGCATGGATCAGGACCACCCGGACATCGTCCGGGATCCGGTGACCGGCGGAGAGAAAGGCGATCTCGATCGCCGAGCCCGCGAAGGCCTCGACCCCATGGGTGCCGGCATTGACCAGCAGCACCCGGTTCGCATCGGCGGCACCGAGAGTCGCCACATCGGTCGACAGCGCCACGCCGCCGGGCCCGACCGCCGGGTGGTCGTAGCGTTCCAGCCCGGCGTCGGCCCGGTCCGCCGCGGATCGGAATTTTTGGCGGGCCGCCGCATAGTCGGGCGAGAACGCAAGGAGATCTTCGGCCATGTTCACCGTCTTCCGGTCACGGCCGGGCGGGCGCCCAAGAAGGATGCGGCCCCGGCCGTGGTGGTGTAGAAACGGCCGCAGATGCCGCCACGCGCCCGTAGCTCAGCCGGATAGAGCAGCGGACTTCTAATCCGCAGGTCGCAGGTTCGAATCCTGCCGGGCGCGCCAGTTTTTCATCCGACTCCTCGGTACCCTAGAATCGCGAGTGAAGCTTGGCAAGCTCCGGGGCAACGGCGGGGTTGCCTCGCGAGTCGTCGGATTTGATCGCTGAATCAGAAGGGCCGCCCACTTGTGCCGAGTGTGGCGGCCCGACACGGGCATCCAGCACGTGTCCGTCCTGAGCGTGCTGGAGGCGGCCGGCAAGCGGTTTCTGGAGCACCTGCCGAGGACGGCGGAACAGCCGGGATGGGAGGAGATCGCCCAGGCGGCGGAGGATCTGGCGCCGCTGCTCGGGATCGGCCAGCGCTGTGGCACCAGGCTGCGGCCGCCTTCTTGGGATCGATGCCTTCCTTGATCGCGGTCAGCAACCGGCCGATCCGGCCCTGGAGATTCGACGCCGAGGCCCGCAAGGCCTCGCTGCGCTCTGCGTCCGACCATAACGGAAAGGAAAGCCCATTGCCCCGCTGCGATCTTTCCCCGACGCCTGCATATGAAGTAAAATGCAGTGTCAGCTCGATGAAGGTGCCGCGCTACTGAAGAGATCGCGGCCAAAATGGGACCGTAGACTAGGAGGGGACGATGTTCAGAATGCTGTTGGCAAGCGTTTTGGGCGCGGCGATCCTGTTCGTCCAGACGAAGTCCGATTCTGCCGAGTTGGACACGTGTACTCCCCATGTCAGGCCGGACTCGAAAATCACCGTCGTCTACATCTCGGCCTGGAATTGCCCGCCGTGCTTCGCCTGGTACAATCGTCACATGGCAAGAATCGAGGCCAGTCGGGAATGGAGGCACATCAAGTGGCGCCAGGTCGCGGCCTATACCTACAGGGATACCGCCTACGATTCGCGATGGCCGCAAGACCTGAAATGGGTCCGCGACACGCTGAAGATCAAGAGTGGGGCGCCGCGATGGGCCGTTGTCGTCGACGACCGCGCGGTCTGGTATTCGGCATGGACGAAACGATCCCGCTGGAGAAAAACGTGGGAAATCGTGCAATCTTGCGTCGCGGCCAAGTTGAGCCACGGAAACCCGTCCCCGACGGACCGGGCGAAGTAAGTCCCGTGTCCGGCGCCGGTCTGTCAACCGCGTAGAGAATGCGGACCGGCGCGGCGGCAAATAGGGATTCCACCTGCGCATGGGAGAGCCGGAACTCCCGGACAACGGCCGTAACGCCCCTCAGCACCGATGGTTCTGCGTCTTACGGTGGGAGGCAGCGTCTCGAACGAGTCGTCCCAGCCCGGGTTGGAGGCGTGGATGAGGCGGACCTTCCAGGCGCACCAGCGATGTTGGCGGCGAGGCCGCGCCGGCCCCGCCGCGCCCCAGCGCGTCATGGTCGGCGCAGGCCGACACAGCCTGCTTCAAACCGACCGGGTCCCGCTTATGGCGAAACGGCGGGCCAGGGCGGGAGGTCTCCCTTACTTCTTGAGCATCGACTTCCACTCCCGGGCGAGCGCCGACAGCGATTTTCCGTAGATCCTGTCCCAGCGACCGGGGTCGCCGGCGTCCCGTCCCCGGGGGACCAGAGGCGTCAGGGCGTAGAGTTCTCGGAACATCTCCAGCCCGTAGGTCTCGATCAGATACCGGACGAAGGATCCGACGACGATATAGGCTTCACGCTCGTCAAACGCTCCGGACCGGAGGCGCTTCGGGGTCGCATAGCGCTCCAGTTCGGCGATATCTGCGCTCTCGGCGAGCTTCGCGGCTTCCCGATGCAGGTCGCGTCCGAAATTCGGGAAGGCAGCCTGGCCGCGCAGCTTTTCCTGCGCGTAAACCCCCAAGCCTTCGGCAAGGAACCGATTCGCGTTGGGTGCCAGAACGTGGGTGACTTCGTGGACGATCGCAGAGGCCGATTGCCGGACGCGTGGGGAACGGAAGATCATACTGCCACGGCTGCCGCGCCAGGCCGGGACCAGCGCCATCGAAGGGCCGCGATAGCGGTCGACAACGATTTCGAATCCCTTCGTGTAAGTCGGCCCCCACCATTCGCAAACCTTGTTCGCCGCCGCGACGAAGCGTTCGCGGAACTCGTTTTCAGTGGACCAATCGAGGCCGGGGGCGTCGATGGCGACTTTTATCTGGCCGCAGGTTTGGGCCCAGGCGGCGCTCGCCAGCAGCCAGGTTGCGAGAAATACCAGGCAGCGCATCGACCGCGGACCTCCAGAACGGTTCGCTCCAGGCAACGGTAGCAACCCCGTTCGGCAAGTCAACCGCGCCGGAGAAGGGGCGAAATTTGCCGGCCTCGCCCACGATGTCATCGTTCCTCCGCCGGGAACGTCGCGCACGATCCGCCCCGGGGATCGGTCCGCTAATGGAGAATGAAGTCGATCCTCACCCCCACTCGCACGCTCGTCGCCTACCTCGCGGCATCGCTCGTCCTCGCGTCCGGCGCGTGGGCCAAGGACAAGATCGAGATCAAGATCGGTTCGGTGACGATCAAGGACACCGTCCACCAGTGGATGATCAATTTCGAGAAGAACGTCGAGCGGCGCATCGGCAACCGGGTCGACGTGCGGGTCTTCTCCGCCGGCCAGCTCGGGCGGCGACATTGACCGAGTGGCCTGCAGTCTCGAGGCCCGCAGCAACGAGAGATGCTCCGATCGCATCGAGTGGGAACACGTCGTGCCGGCGTCCTGGTTCGGGCGGGAGCGTTCATGCTGGACCGAGGGTCCCGGGCTCTGCGTGAAGTCGGACGGCACGCCGTTCAAGAGCCGGAAATGCTGCGCCAAGCGAGGCGTGGATCCTGCGTTCATGGCGGCCTACACCGACCCCCACAACCTCTTTCCGGCCGGAGGCGAGGTGAACGGCGATCGTTCCGCTCACTCGTTCGGCGCTGTCGAGGGCGAGACGCGGGAGTATGGAGCGTGTGATTTTGAGGTGGGAGGCCGGCCGAAGGTGTCTGAGCCCGCAGATGGCGTTCGGGGTGAGATTGCCCGAGCGATGCTCTATATGGCGGACCGGTATGGAGTGAAAGTGAGAATGGCACAGGCCAAATTGCTGAAATGGCACGAGTCCGATCCGGTCGCGGCGTGGGAACGGGAGCGCGAAAGACGTATCGGAGCCACGATGGGACTGCGGAATTCGTACATTGCATCTCCCTAGGCATTGGATTCCCCGAATGGCCGATACGGTGCGCGATCTGATGAAGCAGGTCGTCAACTGGCTGTACGCGTTTCACCTGTTGGCCGACGATCTGCGCTTTCAGGACGCGATAGGTCGCTGGGAGACGGTCGCCCGGAGATGGGATGAGCCGGAGTTGGACGCCAACTCTATGAAGTTATTCTCGGTTGCTCGATGAACTTCTTTCTCGCACGCCGGAGAGTGGAGAATACCCGTCATGCCTGAACTGGTGTCCAACGGTCCAACAATTCCCGTCAGCGTCATGAATGAGGCCGACAGCGGCGACGTTGTCTTCTTTTGCGGCGCCGGCGTCTCGATGGATCGGAACTCCAAACTTCCCAGCTTCGCAGAACTCGTAAAGCACATATACGCCAAGAACGGCATGATCCCCGACGCGGTCGAGGCAGAGGCCCTCGACTGTGATGAGCCAAACGAAAACCGTAGACGGCCGTTTTTCGATAAGGCGCTTGGTTTACTGGAGCGACCGAATCGTCTCGGACCCCAGGCACTGCGGCGAACGGTTATCGAACGCCTCTCGAAACCGCCATCCGGTGAACTCAGTGTTCACAGGGCACTGATCGAACTGGGTCGAACCGAACACGGGGTTCGCCTGATAACCACGAACTTCGACAACCGATTTGTCGAAGCTGTGCCGGTCAAACCCCTCGTTGACGCAGCTCCCAAACTGCCTGTGCCGAAGCGACACAGCTGGTCGAGTCTAGTGCACCTGCATGGACGGATCGTCGAAGGGGACGACGGCTCGAACTTGGTCCTCACGGCAGCGGACTTCGGGCGTGCATATCTGACCGAGCGATGGGCGGCACGATTTGTCGCCGAACTGTTTCGCGAATTCACCGTCCTCTTCGTGGGCTACAGCGTCAGTGATCCAGTGATGGCCTATTTGGTCGATGCGCTGGCCGCGGAACGCGACAAAGGCGCGCGAATCGAGAAAGCCTACGCCTTTGCCGATCACGATGGCTCGTCCGAGGGGATCGAGAGAGCACGGAATGGATGGCTCGCAAAGAACGTCGAACCGATCCTGTATGATCGTTCGGACGGTCACCGTCTCCTCGCCGAGACACTGACGGAGTGGGCGCGGGTCCGAAACGACCCCTTCGAGGCCCGTTCCAAAATCGCCCTCAATGGAATTTCCAAAATGCCCGCCGGACCGAACGATCCCGTGGTCGAACGAATGATCTGGGCGTTGGGAGACCCGGTTGCCTTAGAGGCGCTGGCCTACAACCCTCCCATCGTGGATGAAAACGACTATCCGAAGATTGAGATGTGGCTTGAGATGTTCACGCAAAGGGGGTTGCTCCAATGCGCTCCTGCGAACGCAAACCCGGGCGCAGGGGACCAAGCACCCATCTTCGTGCGGCTCGTGGGCAGCGGGTTTGAGTCACAGAATCCCAACAACCTCGACAAGACGAGGGGGCACCTTGCTTTCTGGATAGCGCGCCATCTGCACGTGCCCCAGGTCCTCGCCTGGGTGCTGCGAAGCGGAGGGCACATGCACCCGAAGTTGCGAAGCTCGGTGCAAGCAAATCTAAGCGACCCGTCCAGGAAGATCGCGCCGAGGCTGAGGCTGCTGTGGACCGTCCTCGCGAACCAGGATCCGGAGGAAACGGCGAAGTTCCTCTTCATCGCCAGCCAGCATGCAAGAGCCGCCTGGGACACGGAGCGTCGATGCATCGAAGATGCGGCAGTCGAGAGCATGGCGCCGCGGCTCACTGTGGCCCCCGGCCCCGCGCCGCGCCTGGAGTTCGAGCGGCACGTTGAAGGCAAGAACCGCCCAGTTCCACCCATCGAGGCGTGCGGTCATCTGAAGCTTGCGGTCAGCGATAAGGAGTCCCGGTACCAGATCAACAAAATTCTCGAGAAGGAAAATGTTCTGTCACGACACGCGGAAACGCTGACAGGTTATCTGGACCAGGCCCTGGCTCTGGCGCAGGAGGTTGATGGGGTCTATCCGGATTCATCCCTCTACCGACCTTCGATTGCCGCGCATGACCAGAATCCACGTCACGATGAGGATGAGAAAGGATTGAACCACCTAATCGACTTGGTTCGCGACGGTTATCGAGCGTTGGCAGGGAGCGACAGAGCGCGAGCAGCCAACCTATTACACCGCTGGGCGCTGTCGAAGCAGCTACTGTTCCGGAGACAGGCTCTTCACGCCCTTACCGAGAATCCGAAGTCCGACATCCACTTGGCGAAAAAGCTGCTCATCGCGGGCCGGAGACCCGGTATATGGGAGAGCGAACTTCGCCGCGAGACGCTGCGCTTCCTTCGACGGGCAGGGTCACGGCTGCCGCGCAGCCTGCGCACCGAAATAGTGCGAGCCATTCACGCGGGACCGAGGACTAAGCCAAGAACATTGCCACCTGGCTACGACGAGCGGATCCGCAGAGAGCAAGCGTTGCGCCTTCACAAGCTCGCTTCATCGGGAGCACGGCTCGACAGGAAGGCCATGAACCTGGCCAGCGAATACCAACCGCCGCCTCAAGGCGAACCCATCGAGCGGGACGAGTTCACAAAATGGCACGGCGCTGCACGATGGATCGGCGAGGAGGAACTGGCGCCGGAGGATCTGCTCGATGCAAACGTCGACGATGTCGCTGCAGCGCTCGAGAACGAAAGCATTCAACAAGATGCATTTCGCGGGCTTGCGGCGGCAAAGCCGGTGAAGGTCGTGCGGGCGCTACGGCGGCTGACGTCCGACGACAAATGGCCCCCAATGTACTGGCAGTGGGTCCTGTGGACCACTGCCAATTCGGCTGAACGGCGGAAGCCCAATGCCAGATTGCAGAAACATGTAGCCCACATTCTTGCCAAGGCGCCTGACGAACTCCTTGCCGGGGTCGGGTCGGCAGCGGCGGAGTTCGTGAAGGGACTAGCGAACACGTACGAGACGGACCGAGAGCAGGAAGTCGAAACACTTTGGACAAAGGCATGGAACGCGCTCGGCATGGGAGAACCCGCCGAGATTGTCGATTCGAACGACCCGATCACCGATGCGTTGAATGATTCGGCAGGAAAACTGGCAGATGCAGCGGTGTTTCGACTGCTGAAGTACGAACCAAGCGCAGGCGATGGCCTGCCGGCACCTGTGCGCCCGTACTTCGATGCGATTGCTGATAACCCGCGCGGACACCTCGGCCGCGTGATGCTCGCGACGCGATTGCCGTACTTGTTTGCGGTGGACCAGGATTGGGCGAAGAGACAGCTAATACCGCTTCTCAGCCTGGAGGTCTCGGCGGAGGCGACCAATCTCTGGTACGCCTACGGATGGTCCCGGACTATCGGACCCGACCTGCTCCAGGCGATCAAGGAGCCGTTCCTCGAAGCACTGAGAGACGGCAAGGTAGGCGCGCGCACAAAGCACAATCTCACGATGATCTTCATGGCGATCTGCCTTGAAGCACCCAATGAGCTGACGAAAGAGGAGCGCCGCAGCGTTGCGAACTCGATGACGGAGCAAGACTTGAAAACAGTCCTCGAGTGCCTGACGCAACGCCTGACCGGCGAAGCTGCCGAGCAAGCACAGGTCTGGCGCGAGAAAGTAGGTCCGTGGCTTGAGAGATATTGGCCACCGGCAGCCGCCCGCAATACGGCCGCGACGTCGAAAGGCATGCTGAATATGCTCGCAGCGTGTGGCGACGCGTTTCCAGAAGCAGCCGCCTGGTCGTTGAACTACCTGCAACCCACGCAAGGAGACCTATATCGCCTTCACGACAGCGAACCGCCCAGAACGCATCCGGAGGTGACGCTTAAGATTCTCGACCGAGTGGTGGGGCGTGTGGCGACGCGTTTCCAGAAGCAGCCGCCTGGTCGTTGAACTACCTGCAACCCACGCAAGGAGACCTATATCGCCTTCACGACAGCGAACCGCCCAGAACGCATCCGGAGGTGACGCTTAAGATTCTCGACCGAGTGGTGGGGCAGGACGGGGTGCAACCTCAACATCTGCACGCGCTTCGCGTGATGCTCGAGAAGATGAGAGCAGCAATGCCGCATCTAGAGACCGACGCTAGGTTTCAAAGGTTATTCCGCGTAGCGGCCGAATAGACGAACAACCTAGCGCCTCCGTTCGTCCATCTGCGCCCAGAGTTGGGACTTCGAACGCGCCGTCTCGCCGGGCTCTTTAAGCGCCTGCACCGTGGTCTCTTCATGGAACAAGCTGGGTGAGGTCGCGAAAGGCCGATAGTCTCGTAGCCATGTGCGGACGCTTCACACAACGGTATACGTGGCACGAAGTCCACAGCTTTCTCAGCCTGCACGGCTCGCCTCACAACCTTCGGCCCAGCTACAACATCGGCATGCCTCCAGGGTGGGCCGCCTTCCTGGCGAGCCCTTCGATCGGTGCCTCATAAAGTGGTTTATGCGACACCGGGCGCGCCAGGTTTCCGAACGGCCATGCAGGATCGGGCAGCCAACCCGTTTCTGCCGGTTGCGCCGGGCGCCCTCGAGCCGGCGGTTCCTTGCGCGCAAGCCGTCCTTCGGAGCGTTTGGTCCGGCCTCGGACGGAATCCCGGCGCGTCCGCGATCGGTCTCAGCCGGCGGTCATCGCCGCAGCCTTCTTGATCAGCTCGTACATCGGTTTGATCTTGGGATTGGTGCCCAAATACTCGTCCCCCAGCGGGCGCGCCCGCCGGAACAGTTCGGCACGGTCGGCCGCAGTCGGCTCGGTCAACGTGCCGCCCTTTTCGATCTAAAGCTTCTCCCACCGTGCGGTGATCTCCACGGCGATCTTCCCGGTGATGTCGCCCATCTCCTTGCCGGTCTCGAAGATCGCCGCCCGGTGCTGGGCGGGCAGCTTGTTGAGCCAGCCCCTGTTCATCCACAAGGCGCTCGGGATGAAGCCCGACTTCTCGTTGTAGATGTGTTTGGCGACGGTATAGAACTTGGACGGCCCAATGACGATGATTCCCGAGCGCACCCCGTCGAGCGCATTGCGCTGCAGCGCCGGCAGCACCTCCGAATAGGGCATCGGGATCCCCGTCGCATCGACGGTGGCCAGCACCGCGGTCTCCATCTTGGTCGCCAGCACCCGGATCTTCATGCCGCGGAAGTCCTTGAGCGTCTTGATCGGCCTGCGCGAGGCCACCGCCGTCGCACCGGCCGACCAGGTGTAGTTGCCGATAACGCCTGCATGCGCGGCCAGGCTGAGGAACTTGTCGCGCACCGTGGGGTGGTTGAGCGTTCTGTGCTGATGCAACTGCGATTTGAAAAGCGCAGGTGCGTCAGGGGCTTGGAATGCCGGGTTGAGATCGACAAAGAAGCCCGGCGGGGACAGGAAGCCTTCCTGGGTGCCGAGCTGGATGCCCTCGACCTGGCGCGGGATGGTGCCGAGCTGGGCGAGCGGGAAGATCCGTACCCCGACCTCGCCGCCGGTGCGCTGCTTGATCTTCTCGGCGAAGATCTTGGCCGACTCGTGTTGGGAATCGTTCACCGTCACGAAGCCGATCTTCATGTCGTATTTCTGCGCCGCCGCACCGCCGGCGACGTGCGCCAGTCAGAGCATCGCTAAGCCTGCAACGCCCGTCCGCGCCGAGATTACAAGACCGCTCACGATATGCCTCCTGTCGCTATCATTCTGTTCTTACGCCCAAATCCGGCCTACCGGCCACACCGCCGGGCGCACGTCCATGCCCGGTCCGGCCGAAGATGATTGCATCGCAGCGCGGCTTGGATGCCGCTAAATTTGGCCGCCGGCATGGTCGCGGGGACCACCGCAAGCCCGGCCCGATCGACGGACATTCGCCTCTATTCCGCCCTGTCCCGAGCGCTCTCGGGCACGAGAAATTCGCAGCGATGCGCGCCGTCGGCGCCGCATTCGAGCCGGTGGACCGCGACCACCCAGCTTGCCGCGATCGCGCCGTAATGGTGCGGGAAAAGGGTCCCGTTCGGTGCGGGTTCCCACTTGAGCGCAGGGGCGAGTGCCGCGCTGCGGACCTCCAGGACGATCAGCCCGTCCATGCCGGCGAAGTGGCGCGCGGCGGTGCCCGGAAGCTGTGCCGCGGTCGAGAAATGGATGAACCCGTCGCGGCGGTCGACCGCCGTGCCGCCGTACCGGCCGCTGTCCGCAGCGGCGTGCCAATCCTGACGCCGGCAGATGTGGAAAAGCGTCGGCGGAACCGGCGGGCCGTCGCGTGGATCAACCGCCATGAGCGGGGTCAATTCCTGGTCAACCAACTTCGTTCTATCTCGTGTGCCAACCGGCGCCGCGCTCAACCATCGAGGAACGCGTAGCGGAACGCAGCGCCCTGGGTGCGCACGTGCCCGCCGGTCGGACCGGGGAAGTGGCACGGCATGACCAGCGTGTCGGTATCGGCCACCGCCTCGAGGATCTTGCGCCGCGAGGCGGTCGAGCCCGCCTCGTCGTAGCAGAAGCATGAGCACCAGTGCGGCTCGCGGCACTGCAGCGCGTGGTGCATCAGGTCGCCGGTGAAGATCGCCCTTGCCGCGCCCGACTTGACGTTGACGCAGACATGGCCCGGTGAATGGCCGGGCGTGGGTGTCAGCCAGATGCTGTCGTCGAGCGCGTAGTCGTCATCGACCAGGAGCGCCTGGCCGGCCTCGAGCACCGGCAGGCACGAATCGCGCCACACCTCGCCCGGCGGATCGCTTCCCTTGGCGGTCTCGGCCTCCCAGAATTCGTATTCCCGCCGGCTGAAGACGTATCTGGCCTTGGGGAAGGTCGGCACCCAGCGCCCGTCGACCAGGCGCGTGTTCCAGCCGCAGTGATCGACATGCAGGTGGGTGCAAAAGACATAGTCGATGTCCTCGAAGCGCAGCCCGAGCGCCGAAAACCCGTCGAGCCAGGGTTTCTTGGGATAGTCGAGCTTCGGGCCGCGGGCCGGTTTGTCCTCGCCGACGCAGGTATCGATCAGGATGGTGTGCCGCCCCGTGCGCAGGACGAAGGTCTGATAGGTGATCACCAGGAGATCCTGCACCGCGTCGTAGACGTAGTCGGGCATCTCGGCCAGATGCCGGTCGATCAGCGCCCGCTCGGCGGTCGGAAACATCGCCGTCGGATCCCGCCACGGTCCGGTGCGCTCGATGATGCTTGCGACCTCGACATCGCCGATCCGGATGTTCTCCATGACCTCTCCCTCGCCGTCTCAATCGCGCATCTTAGAACGGAATCATTTTACGCCGGAGCCCATCCTGCATTTGTGAGATCAGCGGCGTATCCGCGCGGGCTTCCTCCACCGCAAGGAGCGGGACGGCTTCGGATACGGTTATGCGCATCGGCTCGGTTTTTCTTCATTCGTTTCGCCCCCGACCTGCCGAAACCAAGCAGTCCTTGAACGATGCAGCCATGTTGCGCAGGAGCGTGAAGTACAACTCGGGTCCGCTCTCTATGGCGGCGCCCAACGGATCGACGGTGCCGGCCCGTGCCGGCGTGCCTTCGATGATGGTGTTGACCAGGCGCGGCTCGAACTGGGGCTCGGCGAACACACAGGTCGCGCCGAGGTCGCGCACCTTGCCGCGGAGCTCCAGAATGCGCCGGATGCCGGGCGATCGTTCCGGGCTGACCACGGCCGAGCCGGCGGCGGTCAGGCCGAAGCGATCCTCGAAATGCCGGTAGGCGTCGTGGAATACGATGAACGGCTTGCCGCGGACCGAAGCCACCTCCGCGGAGATCTGGGCAGTCAGTTCGTCCAACCGGCGGAGGAGCACCAGGGCATTGGCCGCATACATCGCCGCATTGGCGGGGTCGGCCTCGGACAGAGTGCCGGTGATCATGCGTGCCATCGCTCCGGCGTTCACCGGGTCGAGCCAGATGTGCATGTTGAGCGCAGCGTGCTCATCGGCGTCGCGGTCATCGTCCCCGTGCGCGGCCGGCCGCTCTCCGGCGTGCTCCTCGCCTTCATGGCGCCCGTGGTCATCGTCGTTGCCATGGTCGTGGGCCTCGAACGTTCCTCCCTCGCGGAACGGCCTGCGGACCAGGCCCTTCGCCTCGGACAACGTGATCACCCGGGCGTTGCCGGCGAGCGTGTCGATCGGGCCGGCGAGGGAGGTCTCTATTGACTCGTCGATCAGGAAGATGACGTCGGCATCCTCAAGCGCGGCAGCGTCGGACGGACGCAAGCTGAAGGTATGCGGTGACGTAGCGCCGCGCATGATCAGGCGAGGCTCGCCCACGCCGGCCATCACGGCGCTCACCAGCGAATGCACCGGCTTGATCGAGGCCGCGACCCGAACGGCGCCGTCGGCTGCCGCAGGACCGGCGACCGCGCAGTTGAAGAACGCCGCCGCGGCGGTCGCGAGACGGAAGCGTCGCAGCATCGGCGATGGACGACCCATGGGTGTATCTCCATAAATGCGCGGGAATAGTCACGGTGATCTCGTGTCCGGCCTCGCTGTTCATACGGTGACTCGTGTGACAGCGTCCGGCCTGATAATCACTTTACCCCGCGTTCGAATTGGGACAACCATGGCCATGCAAGCTGCCGCGTGCGTTTCTTCCACGCGGCGCGGTTCAGCGATAAGTGTGGGCGCTGCGTCGCAATGGAATCCTGCGCGCCGGCTCCCGCAGAAGATGTGACCATGGAAAACGCGCAGCCCGGCGGTTCCCGCCAGCTTGTCAGCGCCCGCGACATCGGCGTGCGGCGCGGCGAACGCTGGATCATCCGTCATGTCGACCTCAAGGTGGTTCGCGGCGAGCTGGTCTATCTGATCGGCGCCAACGGCGCCGGCAAGTCGACCTGTGCGAAGGCCGTCGTTGGCTTGATCGACATCGACGAGGGGACGGTCGAGCGGGCGCCGTCGCTGGAGGTGGGCTATGTGCCGCAGCGATTGGCGGTGAGCCCTACGCTGCCCTTGACCCTGCGCCGTCTGATGACGCTGACCGGCCATTTCGCTGCCCGCGACATTGACGCCGCACTTTCCGCCGTCGGTCTGGAACGACTCGGCGACCCGCCGGTCACGACTCTGTCGGGCGGCGAGCTCCAACGGCTGCTGCTGGCTCGGGCACTGATTCACCGGCCCGATCTGCTGATCCTCGACGAACCGGCCCAGGGCGTCGATACCGCCGGAGCGGATGTGCTCCTTGAACTGATAGAAGACATCCGCCGCGATCTCGACTGCGGTGTCCTGTTGATCTCCCATGACATTGAAAAGGCCGTGTATACCGGCGACGATCTGGTGGTCCTGGTGCCCCACGAACATGACGAGCCGACCCATGCCGCAGGCGGCTCTGCGCTCGCTACCGGGCATCACGGCGGCGTGTCGTCGGGCTGAACCATGCTGGACGATTTCCTGGTGCGCGCCTTGCTCGCCGGTATCGGGCTGGCATTCGTCACCGGACCGGCGGGATGTTTCATCATCTGGCGGCGGCTCGCCTACTTTGGCGAGACGATTGCGCACTCGGCCCTGCTCGGCGTTGCGATCTCCATTCTGATCGACCTTCACTTGGCGATAGGCATATTTGTCACCGCCTCCATGGTCGTGCTGGTGATGTTCTATCTCGAACGGCGCGACACGCTTCCGACCGACACCTTGCTCGGCCTGCTCTCCCATGGCGGGCTCGCCCTCGGCCTCGTCATCCTGTCCTTCTTCCCCAACATGCGGCTCGACCTGCGGGCGCTGCTCTTCGGGGATATTCTCGCCGTATCACGCATCGATCTGGCTGTGATCTGGGTGGGCGGCGCGGTCGCGCTGGGAGTGTTGTGGTGGATCTGGCGCCCGCTGCTGGCGGCGACCGTCAATGCCGATCTGGCCACGGTGGCGGGATTGCGGCCGGAGCGCGCGCGCCTGCTGTTCGGGATCCTCGTGGCGGCGGTAATCGCCGCCGCCATCAAGATCGTCGGGGTTTTGCTGATCGTCGCGTTGCTGATCATACCGGCGGCGACAGTCCGGCGCTTTGCCTCAAGCCCCGAGAAGATGGCCGCCGGTGCGGCGGCGGCGGGCGCAGTCGCGGTCGCAGGGGGGTTGCTCGCCTCTGCCAAGCTTGACACGCCGTCGGGTCCGTCCATCGTCGTGGCTGCATTGGCGCTGTTCATAATCACCCGGATGCGACGGCCCAGGTCGGCGGGAAGCGCGCGCTGAATTCCGCTCTCTGGCTTCCGCCACGGCGCGGTGTTCACCCAAGCGCGGCGACGGGATCGTCGGTGCAGCCTTCCAACTCGATTTGCACCGTGACGTGGCTGATATCGAAACGCTGCGCCAAGCGTGACCGAATCTCGGCAACCGCCGAATCCGGGTTGGCGCCCTCGATGATTCGTGCGTGCAGGGTCAGCAATGACCGGTCTTGCGACAAGGACCAGGCGTGCACGTGATGCACATCCTCGACGACAGCGATATGCGAGACCAGATCCGGACCGATTTCGCGGACGTCCAATTGCCCGGGAACGCCTTCGAGCAGCACATGCGCCGCATCCTTCACCAGAAACCAGGCACTGCGCAGCACCAGCAGCCCGACCAGGATCGAGAGTAGCGGATCGATCGGCATCCAGCCGGTCATCATGATGATCAGCGCCGCGCTGACTGCGGCAACCGAACCGAGCATGTCGCCCAGCACGTGCAAGAGGGCGCCGCGGACATTGAGGTTGTTGCGGTCGGCTCCATGAAGCACCACGAACGCGGTGGCATTGACGACAAGTCCCAGCCCCGCCACAGCCAGCATCGGGGCCGCAAGCACCTCGGTCGGGTCGATGAGCCGGCCGACCGCCTCGATGAAAATCCAGCCGACGATGAATATCAGGCTGATGCCGTTGGTGAAGGCGGCGAGAACCGGAAAGCGGTGATAGCCGTAAGTGCGTGCCTTGTCGGCGGGGCGGCGGCTCAGCTTGAAGGCGATCCATGCAAACAACAGGGACACCGTATCGACAAGCATGTGGGCGGCATCGGCAAGCAGCGCCAGGGATCCCGAGATCACGCCGCCGACCGCCTCGACGAACATGAAGCTGCCGGTCAGCAGCAGAGCCCAAAAGATGCGCCGGACGTTGCTGCCGTGCCTGTCGCCGGCATGTCCATGGCGGTGCCTTGTGTTATTGCCGGTCACGGGCAAACCCTGGCCAACCGACAACCCGCCGCTGGAAAAGTTGGTTGCATCATTTGCGTCCGTGCTGCGGTGGATGCAGGGACAATCCCAGCTTGGCTTACGCGATTTCGCCGATCCGGATGTTTTCCATGACCTCTCCCTCCCCGTCTCAATCGCGCATCTTAGCACCCGGCCCGGCGCGCCGCCCCTCGCGGTATGCGATCAGGGCGGCGCCGGCGCAGATCATGCCGCCGCCGATCCAGGTCAGCGTGTCGGGGAACTCGCCGAAGATCAGGTAGCCGATCGCCGCGGCCCAGATCAGGCGGACGAAATCGACCGGGGCGACGACCGACGTCTCGCCTTCTTTGAGCGCCTGGTTGAGGAACAGGTGACCGGTGGTCCCCAGCACCGCGAGGAACAGCAGCAGCCCGTACTGCTCGAGCGACGGCCAGGTCCAGAACGGGATTGCCGCGACCAGCGACATCGGCGTCAGGTAGATCATCATGTAGGCGGTGATCGTGATGGAGGACTCGGTCCGGGTCAGCGTCTTGATCACCAGCATGGCGAAGCCCCAGATCAGCGCCGCGCTCACCGCGAGGATCGGCCCCAACCCGACGGTGCCCAGACCCGGCCGCAGCACGACCAGCGCGCCCAGGAAGCCGAGCGCGATCGCCACCCAGCGGACCGGCCGTACGGTCTCCTTCAGGATCGGCACGGCAAGCGCGCTGGCGAAGATCGGCGCGGTGAAGGTCAGCGCCGTCACATCGGCGAACGGTGCGATGGTGAGTGCGTAGAAGAAACACAGCATCGAGGCCAGGTTGAAGACCGCGCGCAGGCTGTGGAGCTTGAGGTTCGCCGTCCGCAGGGATGCCGTTCCGTAGCGGAAGAAATAGGGCGCAAGGAAGATCAGCCCGAAAAAGTTGCGGAAGAATGCGACCTCGAACGGGTGGAGGTCCCGGGCGACCTGGCGGATGGAGGCGTGCATCACGGTGAAGGCGATCGTCGCCACCAGCATCAACGCGATCGCGCGCAGATTGCCCGATCCGCCCGATGGGGCGGGCCGGCTCAACCGTATTCGCGCAGCACCTGGCGGGCGAGCGCCATCTTCAGGATGTCCTCCGGGCCTTCGGTGATCATGAACGAGCGGGTGTCGCGCCACAGCTTCTCGATCGGCAGATCGGTGGTCAGCCCGATGCCGCCGTGGATCTGCATGCAGCGGTCGGCGGCGGTGAAGCCCAGCCGGTCGCCGATATACTTGCACATGTAGGTCAGATAGCGGATGTCCTGGCCGCTGTCGTAGCGCGCGGCGGCGTCGTAGAGCATCAGCCGGAGCTGGTGCATCTCGGCATAGGTGTCGACCAGCATCCACTGCACCGACTGGCGTTCGGCAAGCGGCTGGCCGAAGGTCACGCGCTGCTTGGCATAGGACGCGGCGAGCTCGAGCGAGCGTTCCATCGTGCCCAGTCCCAGGGCGCCGTGGCGCATGCGGCCGAAGGTGATCCAGTTCTGCGCCATGCGGAAGCCGTCGCCCTCGTTGCCGATCAGGTTTTCCACCGGCACGCGGACGTCCTGGAAGCCGACCTCGCAGGGCAGGTCGTCCATCATCGTCTCCTGGCGCCGAATGACCTCGACGCCCGGTGTGTCCATGTCGACCAGGATGCACGAGATGCCGCCGCGCGCACCCTTTTCCTTGTCGGTCACGCAGACGACCTGGGCGAAATCCGCCCTGTCGGCTCCGGTGATGAACCGCTTCATGCCGTTGATCACATAGTGATCGCCGTCGCGCTCGGCGGTGGTCCGCATGCTCGCCGGGTCGCCGCCGGCATCGGGTTCGGTCTGGGCGAAGGCGGCATATTTCTCGCCGCGCAGGCAGGGCCAGAGATACTTGTCCTTCTGGTCTTCGCGGAGGAACTGAAGCAGGATCGGGCTGACGTCATGGCCGAAGATCCACGGCTTGCGTCGCGGGAAGGCGATGGTGCGCCCGGTCTCCTCCCAGACCAGCACCCGGGCGAGCAGGCCGAGCCCCATGCCGCCATATTCCTCGGGCACGTCGATCATCCAGATGCCGAGCTCGCGGGCCCTGGCCTGCAGCTTGTCGCGCATTTCGGGGACCATCTCGTGGCCGTCATAGGCCTCGCGCTCGATCGGGATGACCTCGGTGTCGATGAAGCGCCGCAGCGTGTCCTTCATCATCCGGAGCTCTTCGGGCAGCTCGAAATCCATGATGGTCTCCGTGCGGGTTGGGTTCAGGCGACGGCGTCGGCCGCCGCCAGGCTTTCGATCAGCGAGGAGCGGCGGAGATAGCGGCGGGCCAGCACCGGGTCCTCGGCCGTCCGCCGCATGGCGTCGAGTTGAGTCTTGCGGACCGCCGGATCGCGCGCCTCCATCAGCTTCTTGTTGGCGATGGTCTCGGCCTGGACGCCGTCCAGCTGCGCCTTGCGCCGCTGGCGGGTGTAGAGGTCGAACAGGGTTTCGGGCGCGCCGTCCTGGACGACCCGGGCGAGCTTGTCGGCGAGGTTCACCGCATCGTGGATGCCGCCGTTCATGCCCAGCCCGCCGATCGGGTTGTTGACGTGCGCGGCATCGCCGGCCAGCAGCACCCGGCCCTTGTTGAAGGTCTCCGCGACCCGCTGGTGGACGAAATAGAGCCCGGTATAAGCGACCGGGTAGTCGCCCGTCTTGGGGAAGAATTTCTGCAGCCGCGCCTGGACGCCCTCATCGCTCAGGCATTCCGCGTCGGTCTCGCCCACACGGGTCGGAAAGACCATGCGCCAGATCCCCGGCGGCCCCCGGCCGGGGACGTGGAACAGGTTCGCCCACTCCTGGGGATCGGACAGGAAGTTGCGCA
Source organism: Alphaproteobacteria bacterium (assembly GCA_965248835.1). Classification (GTDB taxonomy): domain Bacteria; phylum Pseudomonadota; class Alphaproteobacteria; order MPNO01; family MPNO01; genus CAYFYS01. The sequence goes on along the minus strand of CBDFLJ010000002.1, from coordinate 1,788,127 downwards.
TGCAATAACCGCGCTCGGTGCCGAAGAAATCAAACGTCGTTGCGATCTTCACGAAACGCTCGGAGTAGGTGAAGCCGACGAACGCGATGCCGGCCTCCTTGCGCACCAGCGATGTCCCGCCGTCGCAGCCGACGAGGTAGAGACCCTCCAGGATCTCGGCGTCGCCGCGGTCGTCGGTGATGGTGACCCGTACCCGGTCGGCGGATTGCTCGAAGCCGGAGACCGTCCGGTCGAAGCGGTAATCGACCAGGTCGGTCTTGCCGATGTGGCCGATGATGGTTTCGACCAGCTTGAACTGCTCGTACTGGACGACAAAGGGAAAGCGGATGTCGTCCTTCAGAAGACCGTGGTCGAAGGCGGCGACGATCTCGCCCGAGACGCGGTCGCGGTAGTGGAAGTAGGGTGCCTTGAAGCCCTTTTCGATCGCCTCGGCCGCGACGCCGAGATCGTCGAGCATCACCACCGAGGTGGGTTGGATCGAGGCCGCGCGCTGATCCTCGACCGGGGCCGGCTCGCGCTCCACCAGCGTGACCGGAACGCCGCGCTTGTAGAGCGCCAAGGTGAGCACCATCCCGACCGGTCCGGCACCGGCGATGATGATCCGCTCGGCCAACCCGCAATCCCCCTTCGAAAGTTCCTGCCACAGTAAGCGGCCCGGTGCTGGCGGGGTCAAGCCGGCCCGGCGTGGGCCGGTTTGTCTTCGCCGGGCGGCGAACATAACTTCGGGGAAGACACGGCAGCGACGCCGCCAGACGGGAGAGCACAGACATGGGCATGGTGATCGGAGGGACCTGGGTCGACGACGACGCGGCGTACCGCAACCCGGAGGGCGGCGCCTTCGTGCGGCCGGAATCGGTGTTCCGCGTGCGGATCACCGCCGACGGTTCGTCGGGCTACAAGGCCGAGCCCGGCCGCTATCACCTGTTCCTCGCCCCATCGTGTCCGTGGGCGCACCGCACCCAGATCGTTCGCCGCCTGAAGGGTCTGGAGGACATGATCTCGATCACCCTGTCCGACCTGCCGCGAACCCGGAGCTGGGCCTATTCGCAAGGGATCGGGCGCGACCTCGAGCCGATCGACGGCGTTTTCGAGCTGCACCAGGCCTATGTCGCGACGGACCCCGACTATACCGGCCGGGTGACCGTGCCCACGCTGTTCGACAAGCAGGAATGGAAGATCCTCAACAACGAGTCCTCGGAGATCATCCGGATGCTCAACACCGAGTTCGACGGGCTCGGCGCCCGCGCGCTCGACCTTTACCCGGAAGATCTGCGCGGCGAGATCGACGTCTTCAACGAAAGGATCTACGCGACGGTCAACAACGGCGTCTACCGCGCCGGATTCGCCAAGTCGCAGGACGCCTACGAGGAAGCCTATCACAAGCTGTTCGACACGCTCGACCACCTCGAAGAGGTGCTGGCGGAGCGCCGCTACCTGTGCGGCGAGTGGCTGACCGAGGCCGATTGGCGGTTCTATCCGACCCTGGTGCGCTTCGATGTGGTCTATTTCAGCCACTTCAAATGCAACAAGAAGCGGATCAGCGACTACCACAACCTGTCCAACTACCTGCGCGAGCTCTACCAGCTCCCCGGGATCGCCGCGGCGACCGACATAGACGGCATCAAGCGCGGCTACTACGGCGGCCAGAAGAACGTCAACCCGACCGGCATCGTCCCCGTCGGCCCGGAGATCGACCTGCTCGCGCAGCACGACCGTGTCCGCCTGAAGGCCGCAGCCTGAGACGATTGCCGATCTGAAATCCTTACACCCGCAGCGGGGGGAAGCCGGTGTACCGGCCGGCGTGATCGGCGTCGTGGCCGGGCATGCCGGGGCGGGTCAGGCAGCCCTTCGGCGGGGCGTAGCTGTCGATGCGCCGTTTCGGGCGCTCGTGCCACTGGATGTTGAAGGCCGCGAGCCTGGGAAAGAAGCACAGGCTGGCGTATGGCAGATGGTCGTGGATGAACCACGCCATCGGCCGCCAGTCACCGGTGCGCGCGTAGCGGTCGGCGAACCATGGCACGACGATGCATGCGGTCGCACCCATGCAGCCGTCTTCATCGCGGCGGTCCCAGATATGGCCCGCGTAGCTCGCCGGGTTCGAAGCGCAGTTCAGGCCGTTCGCGTTGCCGAAGGCGTTGACCGCACAGGACCGCAGCGCCGAGCGAATGGCGATCGCGCCGAAGGTCGCCCTGAGCGGCTCGAGCAAGGTCTCGCAAAGCCGGCGACCGGCTTCGATGGCGAGGTCCGGATCGTCGGGGACGTTGGAGAGCCCGTAATGGGCTGCGATCTCGCTGTAGAGGAAATCGCGCATGTAGAAGGAACGCGACAGCCGGACGCGCCCGAGCGCCTCCAGCGCGCGCATCGAGCCGGGCTTACGCACGGCCGCCGCCCAGCGGGTCGATCGCCACCGCCTTGACCAGCGCATGCACCGCCTGCCCGGCGCGGAGCCCGAGCACGACGGTGGAATGCCGCGTCAGCCGCGCCCACAGGACCGTTCCGTCCGGGCCGTCGAGTCGGACGCTGACATCGACATGGGGGCCGGTGGACTCGCGGACCTCCGCGATCGTGCCGGCAAAGATGTTCTGGACGCTGATATCGCCCGGCCGCGACAGCGCGATCGAGACGTCCCGCGAACGGACGTGAACCCTGAGCGGTGCGCCCAGCGCAAGGTCGGGATCGGGCACCACCATCGTCCCGCCGCCGAAGCTCAGCTTGGCCGAGCCGTGCAGCCCGCCGCGCTCGAGGACTCGGGCGTGGATCACGCTGCCCGCCATCTGGTGGGTCTCGGTCGCGCGGTCGTCGAGCCGGCTGATCATCTCCTCCAACGGTCCGGCTGCCGGCACCGTGCCGTCGCGCATCAGCACCAGCGTGTCGGCCAGCCGGACGATCTCCTCGAACCGGTGGCTGACATAGACGATCGGAATGGCAAAGGAATCCCGCAGATGCTCGATCAGCGGCAGGATCTCCATCCGCCGCGCCGGATCGAGGGAAGCCAAGGGCTCGTCCATCAGCAGGATCCGCGGGCTGGTCAGGAGCGCGCGGCCGATGGCGACCCGCTGACGCTCGCCGCCGGAAAGATGCCGGGTACGCCGTTCGAGCAGGTGAGCGAGATCGAGCACGCCGACCACCTGGTCGAACGAGACCACGCGCTCCTCGCGCGGCGCCCGGCGCCGGCCGTATTCGAGGTTGGCGGCAACCTTCAGATGCGGGAACAGGCGGGCGTCCTGGAACACATAGCCGGCCCGGCGCGCCTCCGGGGGACGATCGATCCCGGCGGCGGAATCGAACAGCACCCGATCGCCGATCACGATCCGCCCGCGGTCGGGCCGAACCAGACCGGCGATCATGTCGATCACGCTGGTCTTGCCGGCACCCGAAGCGCCGAACAGCGCGATCACGCCGGTCGCGTCCGCGGCGAAGCTGGCCGTGAGCGAGAAATCGCCCAGGCGCTTGTCGACATCGATCTCGATCCTGGACGTCATCGGATCAGCCTCGGCTGCCGGTGACGAACCGCCTGGCGAGCCAGGCCGAGGCAAGCATCGCGGCCAGCGCGAGCAGGGCGGCGATGATCGCAAGCCGCATCGCGCCGGCCTCTCCGCCGGGCGTCTGGGCGAGGCCGTAGAGCGCCAACGGCAGGGTCCGGGTCTCGCCCGGAATGGAGGAGACGAAAACGATCGTTGCGCCGAACTCGCCGAGGCTGCGGGCAAACGCCAGCACCAGCCCGGCGATGATCCCGTTGGCCAGCAGCGGCAGCGTCACGGTCGCGAACACGTCGAGCTTGGCCGCGCCCAGCGTTCGTGCGGCCTGTTCCAGGCGCGGGTCGATCGCCTCGTAGGAAAGCCGGATTGCGCGGACCATCAGGGGGAAGCCCATGATCGCCGCAGCCAGCGCCGCGCCCTGCCAAGTGAACGCGACCGTTATGCCGAAGGCCCGGTCCAGCAGGCCGCCGATCGGTCCGCTGCGGGAAAACAGCACCAGCAGCACATAGCCCACCACCACGGGCGGGACCACCAGCGGCAGATGGATCAGCGCATCGAGCAAGGGTTTGCCGTAGAATTCCCGCCGCGCGAGCAGCCAGGCGAGCGCGATCCCGGGCGGCAGGCTGCACAGCACCGACCAGAAGGCGACCCGCAGGCTCAGCAACAGGGCCTCGGTCTCCAGTGGGCTCAGCATCGCCGTGGTTCAGCCGCCCGGCGCCTGAAACCCGTGGCGCGCGAGGATCGAGCCCGATACCGGTGAGAACAGGAAGGCGAAGAAGTCCCGGCCTTCGCGCCGCGCCGCGGGACCGGCGACGAGCCCCGCCCAATAGGCGATCGCGGGATGGCTACCGGGCGGAAAGGCGGCCACGATCCTGACCCGTTCGCTCGCCGTGCTGTCGCTGGCATAGACGATGCCCAACGGCGCCGCGCCGCGTTCGATATAGGCCAGGGCCTCGCGCACGTTGCTAGCCTGGGCGGTCCTCCGGAGCACGCCGTCCCACAGTCCGAGTTGCACCAGGGCGGTCCTGGCGTACTCGCCGGCAGGGACGTGACCGGGATTGCCGATGGCCAGCGGGCCGCGGCCAAGATGCCGGGTCAGCGCCTCGGAAAGGCTCAGCCCCGCGGGGAATTCGGACTCTCGATTGGTAACGAGAACCAGACGGTTCCGGGCGAAAACACCGATTTCTCCCGAACGCAGGTAACCGCGCGAGACGAGATAATCGATCCATGCCTTGTTGGCCGAGACGAAGACCTGAGCCGGGGCCCCCCGCGCGATCTGGCGCGCAAGGATGCCGCTCGATTGATAGGAAACCGAAACCTTTATCCCGTATTGATCACTGAAATCCGCAGAAATTTCTTCCAACCCGTTGATAAGGCTTGCTGCGGCGAACACAAGGACATCGGCGGCCCGCGCCCGGTCCGGCACGGCCACCAGTCCCAGCCAAAGCACCGCCAAACCTGGAAAAACGAAAGAAAAAAAACGTTTTTTCAACCGGTTAAGGGGACTGATTGATATCATATATCGATTTGTCCAGCGGCCGGATCAGCGCTGCGCGCCGATCGATCGCCTGCGGCAGTCCTCCAGCAGCTCTTCGACCACGCCCTGCTCGAGATTCTGGGTGATGAAGACGATCCGCGTGCGCCGGTCCTGGTCGGGCCAGTCCGGGAGCTCCGCCGGGTCGTGGAACAGGTGCTGGACGCCGTGGATGGCGATCGGCTTGTCCCGGCCGGCGACGTGGACGATGCCCTTGATGCGCAGCAGGCACTCGCCGTGGGTGGCGATCAGGGTTCGGATCCAGCCGACGAAGGCCTCCCAGTCGAGCGGCTCATCGTAGCGGACGCAGTAGGCGCGGATCGACTCGTCATGGCGGTTGACGTCGTGCTGGTGATGATGATGTCCCTGGTCGTCGCGGCTCTGATCGGCATAGGCCTCGTCGCGCAGCCAGCGCTGGACATCCAGGCTCTTGGTTTCGGGGTTGTAGAGCCCGGTATCGAACAGCGCGTCGGGGTGGATGTCGCCGTGCTCGACGCGCAGGATCGCCGCCCCCGGGTTGAGCGCGCGCAGGCTTTGCTCCAGCCGATCGAGGTCGTCCGCCTCGGCCAGATCGCACTTGGTGATGACGATCCGGTCTGCGACCGCAGCCTGCTTGACCGACTCGCGGTGGCGCTCGAACTGGAGGTCGGCGTTGACGCCATCGACGGTCGTGAGCACGCCGTCGAGCGCGAACCGGTTGGCGATCACGCGGTCGGTCATCAAGGTGTGGATGACGGGCGCCGGATCGGCCAGCCCGGTGGTCTCGATCAGGACGCGCGAGAACGCCGGCACCTCGCCCTTGACGCGCTTGATGAACAGCTCGCGCAGCGCACGCGCCAAGTCGTCGCGCACGGTGCAGCACAGGCATCCGGCATTGAGCAGCACCGTGTCCTCGTCGATCTGCTCGATCAGGTGATGGTCGAGCCCGATCTCGCCGAACTCGTTGACCAGCACCGCGGTCTCGGACATGTCCGGGTGCTTGAGCAGCGCATTGATCAGCGTCGTCTTGCCGCTGCCCAGGAAACCGGTGAGCAGCGAGGTCTGGACGATCTCCTCGGGCTCGGGCGGGACGCGGGTTTCGGTCATCGGCCGTAGAGCTCCCCGGGTTCGATCTCGACATCCTCGACGACGGCAAGACCGTCCGCGCCGGCGAGGCGGTAGAAGCACCGCCGCCGGCCGGTATGGCAGGCGACGCCCTTCTGGTCGACCGCGAGCAGAACCGTATCGCCGTCGCAGTCGAGGCGGAAGGCGACCAGCCGCTGGGTCTGTCCCGAGGTCTCCCCTTTGCGCCACAACGCTTGGCGGGAGCGGGAGAAATAGCATACCCGCCCGGTGCGCAAGGACTCCGCGACCGACTCCGCGCTCATCCAGGCCATCATCAGGACCTCGCCCGTATCATGCTGCTGGGCGATCGCCGGGACCAGCCCGTCGCCGTCGAAGACGATTTCCTTCAAGGCTTCGGCGATCCCGACCTCGGATATGTTCATCGTTGCCTTCCCGCGCCGCAGTGCGCTCCAATTTGGTGCGCTCCAATTTAAGGCCCGATTGCGCCGAAGCGAAGGCGAAGCGGGCTCAATCCGAAGCGGTGAGCCGCGCGAGCCCGCGCTCGAGATCGGCGATCAGGTCCTCGGGATCTTCCAGCCCGGCATGAATCCGGATCGTCGGTCCCTCGGTCCAGGCCTTCGCCGTGCGGACCCCGGCCGGGTTGGTCGGCAGGATCAGACTCTCGAATCCGCCCCAACTCGCCCCCATGGCGAAATGCTCCATGCCGTCGAGCATGGCGGCGATCGCCGTGGCGGAGTACGCGCCGAGCACGACGCCGAACAATCCGCAGGCGCCGCGGAAATCGCGCTGCCAGAGCGCATGGCCCGGGTCCTCGGGCAGGGCAGGGTGCATCACCCGCCGGATTTCGAGCCGGTTCTGCAGCCAGCGCGCGAGCGTGATCCCGGTCTCCTGGTGGCGCTTCAACCGCACCGACAGCGTCCGCAAGCCCCGCAGTGCGAGATAGACGTCATCGGGTCCCGAGGAGGCGCCGAGGTCCGACGCCGCCTGGCGCACCTGCTGCCACAGCGCTTCGGTTGTGGTGATCGTGCCCATCATGACGTCGGAATGCCCGACGATGTACTTGGTCGCGGCCTGGACGGAGACGTCGACGCCATGCTCGAACGGCTTGAAATAGAGCCCGGCCCCCCAGGTGTTGTCCATGACCACGGCCGCGCCGGCGGCATGCGCCGCCTCGGCGATCGCCGGGATGTCCTGGACCTCGAATGTCAGCGAGCCGGGAGACTCGACATAGACGACCTTGGTGTTGGGCCGGATCAGGGCGGCGATCCCGGCACCGATGCAGGGGTCGTAATAGGTCGTCTCGACCGAGAACCGGCCGAGAAAGGCATCGCAGAACCGGCGCGCCGGCCCGTAGACCGAATCGACCATCAGGACGTGGTCGCCGGCCTCGACGAAGGCCAGGATCGCGGCGTTGATGGCGGCAAGCCCGGAGCCCATGCAGACCGCACGCGCGCCGCCCTCGATTGCCGCGACCGCTTCCTCGAGCGCCGTGTGGGTCGGCGTTCCGTGTCGGCCGTAGGTGTAGACGCCGGGCTCGAACCGGCGCTCGCGGGCGGCGCCGAGCGCGGCAACGCTGGCATGCGTGATCGTCGAGGCGTGGTAGACCGGCGGGTTGACGATGCCGTGATTCGCCGCGGGGTCGCGCCCCACGGAGGTGATGATCGTGTCTTCCTTCATGGCGCCGGCTCGATCGGCGTGTCGGTCCGCGCGCCCCATTCCGACCACGAGCCGTCATAGACCGCGACCCGATCGTGGCCCAACAAATGGAGCCCGAAGGCCAGCATGCAGGCCGTCACGCCCGAGCCGCACGTCGTCACCACCGGCTTGGCGACATCGACGCCGGCGCCGTCGAACAGACAGCACAGGGCCTGGGCCGGGCGGATCGTGCCGGTCTCGGGATCGACCAGGGCGTTGTAGGGCAGGTTCATGCTCCCCGGGATATGGCCGGCGCGACACCCCGGCCGCGGCTCGGGCTCGGCGGCGCTGAACCGGCCGGGCGAGCGGGCATCGAGGATCTGCTCCTCCGGCCGCTCGAGCAGGCTGGCGACCTGGTCGAGGCTGCGCACCATGTGCGGCCGCGGCCTGGCCAAGAACACCGTCGGCGCGCCGGCCGAGACGCCGGGTTCTTTCTCGACCGGCCGGTCCTCGGCGGTCCACTTCGCGAACCCGCCATCGAGGATCGAGACCGCGTCATGGCCGAAATAGCGCAGCATCCACCACACCCGACCGACGGTCATCATGCCGACCCGGTCATAGACCACGACGCGCGTGTCCGCGCCGATCCCGAGCCGCGCCATTTGGGCCTCGAAGTCCGCCGGACTCGGCAGCATATGCGGGCGCGGATCGCCCGGATCGGCGATCTCGTCAATGTCCCAGTAACGCGCGCCTGGGATGTGGGCGGCTTCGAATTCCGCCCCGCCCGAGCGGTCGACATTGGGCAGGAACCACGTCGAGTCGACAACGCGAATTTCCGGCTCGCTCAGCCGCTTCGCGAGCCATTTCGTGCTGACCAGCGCATCCGGTTCAACGAACTCCGCCACCGCTTTTTCCTTGTCCCAAACCTATCCAGCGCCGGCTAACCTTGCATTTTTGGTTAACGCCGTCGAGGGCTGCACCGCGGAGCCTTGAAATCCGGCCGCCTAGCCTGTTGGAGCCGCCGTTTCCGCTATTCTTCAGCCAGCCAGCGCCGCCGGAGTCTGTCCTTGTGACGGCCTAGCCACAGCAGCCCGGCGATCGCCGGCGCGTTCTCGATGCGGCCGGAGTCCAGCAGCGCCATCGCATCCTCGAACCCCAGCGCGAACGCCCTTATGTCCTCGCCCTCCTCGCGGACGCCGTAGACGCCGCCGATACCGTTGGTATCGGTCCGGCCGATGAAGATCTCGACGGTTTCCGACATCACCCCGGGGCTGGTCAGGAAACGGCAGGCCGGCACCAGCGCGCTCACCGCGCAGCCGGCCTCTTCGATGGATTCGCGCCGGGCCACGGCGGTGGGCGACTCGCCGGGCTCGATGATGCCGGCAATGATCTCGATCTGCCACGGCGGCAGTCCGGCGGCGAGCGCCCCGATGCGGAACTGCTCGATCAGCACCATCTCCTCGCGCACCGGGTCGTAGGGCAGGCCGGCCACCGCATGACCGCGCTCGATCGACTCCCGGATCATGGGTTCGGTCCAGCCGCCGTCCTGGCGCCGGTGCCTCAGATGGTGCCTGTCGACCTTCAGATATCCGTCATGGACCCTCTCGGTCCGGGAGATTTCGACATCGGATTCGTTCAAGCATGCTCTCCCGGGTGCCGAAAATGCGGCCTCCTACCCCGTCCAGTAGCTGCCCGAGCTACCGATCACCGCGTTGATCAGACCGATCGTCAGGTTGGTCGCGACGATTTTGCGGATCTGGTCGAGCGCCTGGGCCGCGGCCGGCACCTCGTTTGCGGCCAGCGCCTTCTTGAACCGCCGGTAGGGGACGAACCACAGGTGCAGGAAGAGCAGCACCATGATCCAGCCGATCCCATGCATCAGATGCAGGTGGAGCGGCAGGCCCGCGAATCCGCCGTGTTGAAAGAAAATCAGCCACAGCCCGGTCGCCGGCAGCAGGATCACCGCCGCCCACACCCAGACGAAGAAGCGCTCGAAGACGCGCTGCCACAGCGCCAGGCGCTGCGGCGGCTCGAGCGGCCCGGCGGCCGGGCGCAGCACCATCAGCGCGAACGCCATGCCGCCGACCCAGACGATGGCGGCCAGGACGTGAAGTGCGATCATCAAGCTGGACAAGGCAGCATTCCTTCCGGTGCTCTGCCCGGGCGAGGCTTGATCGCCCAGGGGGCGTAATTTAGGTTGCGCCGCGGCGGTCGCGCCGCGTTCCGAACAAGGCTGGGTGGTTGTCTTTCATGAAGTTCACCGGCACCGATACCTATATCGCCACCGAGGACCTGATGACAGCGGTCAACGCCGCCATCACGCTCGAACGGCCGCTGCTCGTCAAGGGGGAGCCGGGGACGGGCAAGACGCTGCTCGCACAGGAGGTCGCGGATGCGCTCAGCCGGCCGTTCTTCGAATGGCACATCAAATCGACCACCAAGGCGCAGCACGGGCTCTACGAGTACGACGCCGTCTCGCGCCTGCGCGATTCCCAGCTCGGCGAGGAGCGGGTCAAGGACATCCGCAACTACATCAAGCGCGGCATGCTGTGGGAGTCCTTCACCTCGGTCAGCCCGGCGGTTCTGCTGATCGACGAGATCGACAAGGCCGATATCGAGTTCCCCAACGATTTGCTGCGCGAGCTCGACCGGATGGAGTTCTACGTCTACGAGACCCAGGAGACGATCAAGGCGACCCACCGGCCGGCGGTGATCATCACTTCCAACAACGAAAAGGAGCTGCCGGACGCCTTTCTCAGGCGGTGCTTCTTCCACTACATCCGCTTTCCCGACACCGAGACGATGGAGCGGATCGTCGGCGTCCATTTCCCCGACATCAAGAAGGCGCTTCTGAAAGAGGCGCTCGATACCTTCTTCACGGTCCGTGAGGTCAACGGGCTGAAGAAGAAGCCCTCGACCTCGGAGTTGCTCGATTGGATCAAGCTGCTGCTGGCCGAGGACATGTCGCCCGAGGAATTGCGCGAGGATTCGACCAAGGCGATCCCCAAGCTCCACGGAGCGCTGCTCAAGAACGAGCAGGATGTCCACATGTTCGAGCGGCTCGCCTTCCTGTCCCGGCGCCCGGGAGCTTAGGCGGGGCGGGCGCCGTGTTCGTCGACTTCTTCTTCCAGCTACGCGCAGCCCGCGTGCCGGTTACCATCCGCGAATACCTGATGTTGCTGGAGGCCCTGTCCAAGGGGGAGGGCGACGCCGATGTCGACGGCTTCTACTACCTCGCGCGCGCGGCGATGGTGAAGGACGAGAAGTATTTCGACGTCTACGACAAGGTGTTCGAGAACTTCTTCAAGGGTGCGATGCACCAGACCGAGGACATCTTCTCCAATGTCGTGCCCGAAGACTGGCTGCGCGCCGTGGCGGAGCGGGTGTTCGACGCCGAAGAGCTCGCCAAGCTCGAGGCGATGAGCTTCCAGGAGCTGATGGAGGAACTCGCCAAGCGGCTGCAGGAGCAGCAGGGCCGCCACGAAGGCGGCAACCGCTGGATCGGCACCGGCGGGACCTCGCCGTTCGGCAATTCGGGCCGCAACCCGGCCGGGGTGCGCATCGGCGGCGAGGGCGGCGGCAAGAGCGCGACCAAGGTCTGGGAGAAACGGGAGTTCCGCAGCCTGTCCGGCACCGCGGAGATCGGCACGCGCAACATAAAAATCGCCTTGCGGCGCTTGCGGAAATTCGTCCGCGACGGCGCGGAAGACGAATTCGATCTCGACGCCACGATCCGCGCGACCGCCGACAACGCCGGTTGGCTCGACATAAGGATGCGGGCCGAGCGTAAGAACAGGATCAAGGCGCTGATCTTCTTCGACATCGGCGGCTCGATGGACAGTTTTATCAGGGTTTCCGAAGAGCTGTTCTCGGCCGCGCGCAGCGAGCTCAAGCATCTGGAATATTTCTACTTCCACAATTTCATCTACGAGCGGGTGTGGCGCGAGAACCGGCGGGGATACAATGAATGGATCCCGACCTGGGAGATCCTCAACACCTACGGTCCGGACTACAAGGTGATCTTCGTCGGCGATGCGACCATGAGCCCGTTCGAGATCACCGAAGTGGGCGGCTCGATCGAGCATTGGAACGAGGAGCCGGGCGAGCTGTGGCTGCGCCGGATGCTGGCCGGCTACCCCGATGCGGTGTGGATCAACCCGACCCCGGTCCAACGCTGGATGTCGACGCCGTCATTGCGCATGACCCACCAGCTCATGACCGCGCGTATGTACCCGCTGACGCTCGAGGGTCTGGACGCCGCCATGGCCGTCCTGCGCAAGGGCACCCCGGCGCTGTCCAGGCATTAGGGCATGGTCCGATCGGCGCGAGCCGGTCAGGACGGCTTGCCCGGGTTCTGGTGGCCGCACGCCGCGCAGGTCCGCGCTTCGGTGCTGCCGTAATAGCCGTCGAACACCGGCGGCAGGTCCTTGACGATGTCCTCGAGCTGGAACTCGTGGCGGTGGACCAGCGCCTGGCAGGTCTGGCAGTACCACTCGAAGGCATCGAGCGCACCCTCGGGGCGCTGCCGCTCGATCACCAGGCCGATCGAGCCGGCGGGGCGCTGCGGCGAATGGCGCACGTGCGGCGGCAGCAGCAGCACCTCGCCCTCTCTGATCGGCAGGTCCCGCGGCTTGCCGTCCTCAATGACGCGCAGCGTGATGTCGCCTTGGAGCTGGTAGAAGAACTCCTCCAGCGGGTCGTCGTGGTAATCTGTCCGCTGGTTCGGCCCGCCGATGACCGTAACCATGAAATCGGTGTCCTGCCAGATCTGGGCGTTGCCCACCGGCGGCTTCAGGATCTCACGGTGCTCGTCGATCCACTTCTTGAGATTGAACGGCGCAAGCTGGCTCATGGTTCGTCTCTCCGACGGTTTGCGTGGAGTCTATCCCACGGGTGTGTGCGCAACAATGCCCGGCCGTGTCGCTATTGCCGCCGGCGCGGACCGGCATGGTAGAAGTCGCCCGGGATCGCCGCCAGGATCGGGTCGATCGAGCGCGCGGTGGCCAGCAAGCGCCCGGTCCGGTGATCGCTCAGGTGGTAGGCGCCGTCGTTCTGCCGGGCGATACGATAGCTCGCATAGGGCATGTTGGACCGGTCGCCGGAAAAGATCGCGATCTGGTCGCTGCCCGATACCGAGCGGCGCTCGGATCGGTACCAGCGGTGCATCAGCTTGAGCTTGTCGGACAGGGCTTCGACCTTGTCGATATCGCGGCTGGTGAACCTGGCGAGGTCCAGGGTGACGAGATTGTCGGGCGTCATGGCGATCGTGCTCCGGGAGGCGTTCGGTCCTGCGGGCCTGCATCGGTCGGGATCGGAGGCCGCACCGCGTTTTCGGCGGAGATCCTGATCTGACCGACCACCGTCCCCGCGTGGTTGCGGCGTTTCCGTCGGCTCCATTGGTCGAGGATAGCGCGCTCGTCGGGGCCGGGCGCTGCGAGGTGGCCGAGAAGCGTCGCCATCACGACCTCGGCGGCCCGCTTGGCGCCGTCGAGCGCTTTGACGGCGATGCCCAGCCCCTGTTCCGGAAGGCTCGCACAGGACACACCTTCGGCGCCGGCCTTGACCAGGACCCTTCCGCCGAAGGCCTCGATGATCGCGGTGTCGAACCGGTCGGTGCCGGCGACATGGAACGGCTCGGCGGTCATGGCGATGCGGATCCGGCCGATGGCGTGCGCGCGCCGGTCCGGCTGATCGGACGGATCGGCCAGACGCGCCATGGCAAGGGCGAGGTTGCCGAGCGGCAGCGCGATCACCGGGATGCCGCACCCGTCGGTCGCCCGGGCCGTGTGGGACAGGTCGAGCCCGCACATCTGTTCCAGGATGCCCAGCACGCGCTGCTGGACCGGGTGATCGATGCGGGTGTAGCCGGTCAACGGCGAACCGCTGGCACGGCAAAAGCTGAGGAAGCCCGTGTGCTTGCCCGAGCAGTTGTTGTGCGCCGCGCCGGGTGCGCGGCCCGCGTGGGCCAGGGCGCGTGCCGCCTCCTCGTTCAGCGGCTGATGGATGCCGCAGTCAAGGTCGGCCTCGGTGCAGTCGATCCGCCCGAGCCAGGCAAGCACCGTCTCGGTATGCCGCTCCTCCCCGCCATGGCTGCCGCAGGCAAGGGCGATGTGCGGTGCGCCCAAACCGAATGTCTCGGCCGCGCCGGTCTCGACGAACGCCAGCGCCTGGATCGGCTTCACCGCGGAGCGCGGATAGAGCGGCGCCTCGACGTCGCCACCGGCCATGACCACCTTGCCGGCGGTATCGACCACCGCGTAGTGCACCACATGCCGGCTTTCGACCATCGGGCCGCGGACGATTTCGACCTCGGCGGGATGCGCGGTGCCGCTCATGGCCTGTCGAACCCCGGCAGCATGGCGTGCCGTCGGTTACAACCGAACCCGGCGCGGGCGGCGGGCGCAGCCGGTCGGGCGTGGCAGGCGTTGGCCATGACCGCACGAGTTTACGGCGCGACCGGCCGAGGGTGAAGCTTCGATGCTCCGGTGCTGCCCGGGACCGGCGCCAAAGGCTTGCGCGCTCGGCGTCCGCCCGGCTCTCCCGGTCCATTCACTCGTGAGGTGGCCCCGGAAAATCGGACAGGTGCTTAAGGTGTGCACCCAATATTCGTGGTTCAAGGTACTCTGACAGTATTGTAGGGTCGTAGTCTTTCCCTGTATCAGAGTGGTACTACAATGGCTTAGGGTCCCAGTCAAGGGCGGATGGGGCCGATTCGAATAACACAGATGGATCCTGTGTCGCTGAATAGTTGCATTCGCGGAAGTGGGAAATGGAATTCGCCTTGGAACATCTGTATGATCCTGATGGAGGAACAGACTGGCCCCGTGAGCAACACAGAAACGGCACAATAGGTTCGTCCTTGTGAGGATTATCCGATACCTCCGAGTGTCAACGGCGGCATTTCGGCCTCGATCCGGAACGCGACTCCATCCCCGACGACGCCGAAGCCCAATGCGCGCTGATGTTCCACAATTTGTTCCGGATCCTCGAAGAAGGGGGTGCGACGATCGACGCCATCGTCCGCCTGACCTTCTACGTCGCAAGCTCGGTCCCCAAGGACGTGATCAACGCCAAGTGGATAGAAACCTGCCCGGACGAGAACGCGCGCCCGGCACGCCACATCATCGTCAACGATCACTTGATCGGAAACACGCTAATGCTGTGCGAGGTGATCGCGCTCATCGAATAGGGCTCGGTGTCGGGCTCACGACAAAGGATATTGGTTCATCGATTTCCGGCCTGTCAAATCACAGCGCTTCATTCCCGCTTTCGAACCGGTGAAGGTTCGCTTTTGGGCCGGGGGCGAGTTCATCGGCATTTTGATCGCCGATTACACCATCAGGTGCGCGCGCTTCACCTCTGGATTGCTTTCCAGCTCTTCGAACGTTCCAGCGAAGCCGATCTGCCCTGTATCGATCACGTACACGCGGTCGCAGATCGCCATCGCGAAGCGGAGGTTCTGCTCGCACAGCATGATCGTGAGGCCCTCCTGCTTCAGCCGCCTGATCTGCGTGCGGAGCAATCCGATCACCAGCGGCGCGAGCCCTTCCGAGGGCTCGTCGAGCAACAGCAGGCGCGGATTGCCCATCAGGGTGCGCGCGATCGACAGCATCTGCTGCTCGCCGCCCGACAGCAGCCCGCCCGCGCGTTTCTGCATCCCGCCGAGCGCCGGGAAGAGGTCGAACACGCGATCCCGGGTCCATGGGGTACCATCGGTCGCGGGCTTCACCGCCGTGTCGAGGTTCTCACGCACGGTGAGCTCGGGGAAAATCCGCCGATCCTCCGGGACATAGCCGAGCCCGAGCTGGCTGCGCTCGAAGGTGCGCATGCCCGACACATCGCGGTCAAGGAACGTGAGGCGCCCGCGGGCGAGCGGCACGAGGCCCATGATGGTCTTGAGTGTCGTGCTTTTCCCGGCGCCGTTGCGGCCCAGCAAGCCGACCGCCTCGCCCGGTTTTACCGAGATCGACACGCCGAACAGCGCATGCCCGTCGCCGTAGCCGGCATAGGCGTCCTGCAGCTCAAGCATCCGCGTCCTCGCCGAGATAGATCCGCTGGACCTCTTCGTTCGCCCTGATTTCTTGCGGCGTGCCGTGCGCGACGACCGCGCCCTGGTGCAGCACGGTGATCTCGTCGGCGACCGAAAAGACGATGTCCATGTCATGCTCAATCAGAATTACCGTCACGCCGCGCTCACGACTGATGTTGCGGATCAGTTCCACCATGCCGGGTTTGTCGGGGATCGACATTCCGGCGGTCGGCTCGTCCAGCAGCAGAAGCTGCGGTTCGCACGCCAGCGCGAGGGCGACCTCGAGGCGCCGCCGATCGCCGTAGGACAGTTCCGATCCCAGCTGTCTCGCGCGATCCTCGAGCCCGAGCGTCGTTAGCAGCGCCTCGGCCTCGCGCACGAAGAGCGTGTCCGCCGCCGTCCACATGTTCCAGATCTTGCGCCGGTGTGCGAGCAGCGCCACCTGCACGTTCTCGAGCACGGTGGCGCTGGCGAAGATGCTGTTGATCTGAAACGTGCGCCCGAGCCCCAGCCGGCACAACGAATGCGGCGGCAGGCCGGTGACGTCCTTTCCCTGGAAGAGGATCCGGCCGGAATTGCACGGTATGGAGCCGGTGAGCAGGTTGAAGAACGTGCTCTTGCCGGCCCCGTTCGGCCCGATCACGGCGCGCATCTGGCCGGTGGGAACGTTCAGGTTCACGTCTTTCACCGCCTGCACGCCGCCGAAGTTGCGCGACAGATCCTCGACGATCAGGACGCTATCGCTCATGCCGGCTGTCGGCGGATCAGGCTCAGCAGGCCCGCGGGCCGGACGAGCGCGACGAAGAGGATGAACGACCCGAGTATGAAGAGCCAGTACTCGGTGACCCGCGGCCCCAGGAGCTGCACCAGCTTCAGCAGCACCGCACCGACGACCGGGCCGAAGAAGTAGTTGGCGCCGCCAATGCACACCGCGACGAAGCCATCGGCCGAGAGCAGCCAATGCGCCGAGGTCGGGAACATACCACGCTGAAAGAACGCCTGTAGGACGCCTGCGATGCCCGCGAAGGTCCCCGCCACGGTGAACGCCGCGAGCTGCGTCCGCCTCACATCGATACCGAGAAATGCGGCGCGCCGCGGATTGTCCTTGATCGCGAGCAGCGCGCTGCCGAACGGCGAGCGGCCGATGCGATACAGCGCCCAGGCGCAGGCGAGCACGATCACGAGCACGAACATGTAGTAGGCCGTCTGTGAAGCGAGCAACGGGTGCGGCATAATCCCGGTCAGCCCGTCGTCTCCACCGGTGGCGCTGTGCCACTTCCAGAACACGGTATAGACGAGCTGGCCGAACGCCAGCGTCAGCATGATGAAATAGGCATGCGTGAGCCGCACGCAGAAATAGCCGATCACGAGCGCCGCCGCCGCCGCGAGCACCGGCCCGGCGATAAGAGCGGGCAGCATCGCAACGCCGAGGTGCGTGACCAGCAACCCCGCGGTGTAGCCACCGGTCGCGAAGAACGCCGCATGGCCCATCGACAGCATGCCGGCGTAGCCCACGACGAGATTGAGGCTCAGCGCGAACAACGTGAAGATCAGCAGGTCCGTCGTGTAGATGACCACGACCTGGGGCGCCACGAACGGCAATACCGCGAGGGCGACGATCAGTGCGGGAAGCGCAGCCCGGCGCACCGTCAGAGTTCCTTCCGTCCCAGCAGTCCGTTCGGCCGCAGGATCAGCACCAGCGCCATGAGCCCGAAGACGAACGCCATGGCGAATTGCGGGATCACGAGAATGCCGAACGACTGCACCATGCCGATCAAGATCGCCGCCAGAAGCGCCCCGGGAATGCTCGTCAGCCCGCCGACGACCACGACAACGAACGCGTTGATCACCGCTTCGAGATCACTGCCGAGCGCGGCGCCGGCGAGCGGCGAGGAGAGCACGCCGGCGGTGCCGGCAAGCCACGCCGCGAGCGCGAAGACGCCGGTGTAGATCGCCGTCTCGTTTATGCCAAGCGCCGCGCTCATGTCGCGGTCCTGAGCGACTGCCCGCACGAGCGTGCCCCAGCGCGTCCGGTAGACCACCGCCCACAGTCCCACTGCGATCGCCGCGCCCGCGCCGACAATCACCGCATAGTAGCTCGGGAAGATCACGTCGAAGATCGTGATCGCCGGCGGCAGGCCGCTCGGGAATGGCACGGTCTTGCTCTCGAGCCCCCATATGAAGCGGATCACGTCCGCCAGGATGAATATGATGGCGATCGTAGGCAGAAGCTGGACGAGGATATCCTTGCCGTAGAGCTTGCGGAAGATCAGCACCTCGAGAGCCATGCCAATGCCCGCAAGCGCGAGCGGGGCGAACGCAAGCGCCAACCAAAAGCTCACCCCCGCCTCGTGGAGCTGGTTCGTCACCGCGAACGCGAGATACGCCGCGAGCATGAAGAACGTCCCGTGCGCAAGATTGAGCACGCGGCAGACGCCGAAGATCAGCGACAGCCCAGAGGCGAGAAGGAACAGGATCGCGGCGGACACAAGCCCGCTCACGATCTGCAGACCGATAAGCATCGGTTGTTGCTACTTGGAGCGCAGCTTCTCGATTTCCTCCTTTGTCGGCAGGTAGCCCTCCGACTTGACGAGCTTCGCATCGCGCATGCCGGCGCGGTTGTTGGTCGGGTCCCAGTTGAGGTAGCCAAACCACCAGCCGGCGGTCGACTGGTGGTCGAATTCGCGCACGACAATGGTGCCCATCACCGGGTGGTCGATCGACAGCCCCTCGGCGGCGTCGATCATCGCCTCGCGATCGACCTTGCCGGCCTTTTCGATCGCCTTGGCCATAAAGCGAATCGTCGTGTAAGCGTTGAGCGACTCCTCGAACGGGACCTGATTCCAGCGCGCCTTGTAGGCCTTGAAGAAAGCATTGTTCGCGGGGTTATCGAGTGGTGGATAGAGGTAGTCGCTACCGGTGTAGATGCCCTCGGGGATGTCCTCCTTGCGGGTGAGGCCCGCGTTGTTGACCGGCATGCCGATCGAGGGATGCACGCCCACAGACCTCTTGAAGAGCCCGAACGCCTTGCCCTGCTTGACGAATGCCGGTGCGCTCGCTGCGACCAGCCCGCCGAACATGACCGCGTCCGGCCGGCGCGAGAGCATGGCGGTGAGAATCGGCGTGAAATCCGTGGTGCCGAACGATACCCAGAACTCGCAGCCCGACATGAGCTTGGCGGAGGGCTTGAGCTTCGTCAGGTGCTCCATGAAGACCTTCGTGATGTCGCGCCCGTACGCGTAGTCGAGGCCGATCGTGCAGTACGTTTTCGCCGACTGCTTGGACATCGCTTCGGCCATGCCTTGGCCCAGTACGCGATCATTCGTGATGAGCCGGAAGAAGTAGCGGTGCCCCGCCTCCTCGGTGAGGAAGCGCGAGTAGCCAACGATCGTGAAGAACGGCAGCTTCAGCTCGCGCGCGCGTGCGTTCATTGCCTTTGACGTCCCGCTCCCGGTCGAGCCTATGACGGCCAGGACACCCAGCGCCGCAACCTCGCTGAAGAGCTTGCCGGCCTCCTCGGGTTGGGTCTTATCGTCGCGTGTGAGGAGCCTGATCTGACGACCCAACACGCCGCCCGCCTTGTTGATCTGTTCCACGGCCAAGATGGTGCCCTGACGCCCGGGGACGCCGGCGATCGCGAGCGGGCCGCTCATCGAACTGATATCACCGATCAGGATCGGGCTCTGCGCGTTGGCGTTAAACATCGCAAAGCAGGCGCACAACATCAGTAGTATGTTCAGGCGTTTCATGGTCGACCTCCCCCTAAGGACTGCTCGCAGACGGCAGATTTAAGCCGGGATTATCCATTTGGGTTCCTCCCGGTTTCTTGAGCGTGGCGCGGAACGGCTCGACATGCAAGAGGACTGACGTACAGGGGGCTGACCTGCCCCATCGCGCGACGCTAGCCCGATCTATTCATCCTGTCGGTGATTTTCGATGCTGCGGGCGTGGCGCGAACGGGTGGCTGACGCGGTGGTGCGTCTGTTTTCGGTCTTTGTCTTGTCAGGCGTTTGGGGTTGAAGATCGTCGGGTTCGTGGGACACGCGGCCCCTGTGTTCAGGGTCCGGCGGTTGCGAGGCGGCCCGCCAGCAAGCGGAAGAGCGCGGCGTCGGGGCAGGCCGAGGCGAAGTGGATGCGGACGCGGGCGGCCTTTTCGACGACGCGGGCGCCGATCTTGATCAGGCACAGCCTGAGGGTTGCGAACTCGGCTCTGGCGAGAGGCGCTGCTTGTGGAATGGCGCTGCGCAGGGCGAGCATCAGCCAGTAGGCGCAGGTGTGCAGGACCAGCCTGAGCTGGTTGGCGGTCGGGCTCTGGCAAGAGGTTCGGTCGGAGGCGAGTTGGGTCTTGTGCAGCTTGATCAGGTTTTCGGCCTGGCCGCGGGCACAGTAGCTCTCTTCATAGAGCCGGCGCGCTTCGCCGCTCAGCGAGGTGACGATGGTGCGGGCATCGAAGCCGCGGGGGGTGGCCTCGAGACGGGCGACGACCCGGCGGTTGCGCTTCCAGGAGCCGGCGGCGTAGGCGAAGGCGGCAAAGGTCCGCATCTTTTCGGCGCCGGCTTTGGCGCGGCGCACCTTGAGGTCGTCGGCCGCCTCGTCCGCCAGAGCGCGCAGCACGCTGTTGCCCGACAGGCCGAAGATGTAATCGACGCCGTTGTCCTCGCACCAGGCCATGGCCTCCGGCCGGCCGTAGTGGGAGTCTCCCCGGAAGACGATGCGGGTGCGCGGCCAGTGCCGGCGGATGCGGCGGACCAGATGCTTGAGGACGCTGCGAACCTCGGCTCCCGAGGGTGTCTTGCCCGGGCGCAGGAGAACCGCCACCGGCTTGCCGCTCTCGACATGGTAGACGTGGATGGGCAGGAAGCAGCGGGTGTCGTAATGGGCGTTGAACAGCGACAGCTGCTGGTGGCCATGCACCGGATCGCAGGTGTCGTCGATGTCCAGGGTGATGGTGGCGGGAGGCGCGGGGAAGCTGCGGCAGAAGATATCGACCAGCGCCGCCGTCATCCGCGCCGCCTCGATCCGCGAGGGCATGTTCTCCAGCCGACACATGGTCGGTTGCGAACACAACTCGCGGCCGCTTTCCGGCGCCTGCCCCACCGCAAGCTTGAACAGAGGGTCCGATCGCAAGCGGTCGCAATCGTCGGCATCCTCGTAGCCGCAGGCGATCGCGAACATGCGAAAGCGCACCATCTCGGCCAGCGTGTGGGTGATCAGCGCCGGATCGCGACGATCCCGAATGCACCCGGCCAGCAGACCGGCCAGGCCCAGACGGCGTTCCGCCTCGCGCAGCAGAACCAGGCCACCGTCAGAGGAGATCAGGCCGCCGTCGAAGGCAGCGCGCACTTTCTTGCGCCGGACGGCTGGCAGATCAAAGGCAAAAAGGCTATCGTCCGTCATGGTGGGTGTGGCGGTTCGTTGTTCGCGAAGAAACGCGCCTCGACAACGAATTTCTACACGATGACAACGAGTTACGCCATGCCCACCAACCCAAAATCAGGGTCGGAGTGAATAATCCAGGTTAGATGTTTCTCGCGTCATCGTGGTGCAAACTACCCGATCGAACCCCTATGCTTTAGTGAAGTTCGATGGACTGCAGGGTGCCTCCATCAGGATTTCACGACCGCAGTACGACTTTCAACTGGGCGGAAGGAACTTGGTCATGGATACCGTACTCATCCTTCGGAACGAAGAAGTCCGTGGCCTTGTCAGCATGGATGAGGCTATCGAGCTGGTCGAAGAGGCCTATGCTGATCTCGGGCACAACAACGCGCAGGTCATCAACCGGCGCCGGTTGCACATCCCGCTGCCGGACATGGACGAGCCGACATGGTATTTCCTCAACGTCATTCCAGGCGCCGTCCTTTGCCAAGACGTTTGCGCGGTACGGTTGGGCTCGCGACATGTCACGTTCCCTGTCATCGGGGGCGAGAAGCGGAAGCAATATCGCGGCGGCATGACAGGGTTGGTCATGGTCTGGCAGATGAGCACACGGAAGCTCTTGGGGATCGTTCAGGACGAGGCGATCTCGCCGTTGCGGGTCGGCGCCACCACCGGCGTCGCCGCGAAATACCTGGTGCGCGCGAATGCCCAGATCGCCGGCCTGATCGGTGCCGGCCAGCAGGCCGTGGGTCAGGTCACAGCATTGATGACCGTGCGGCCCGATATCAAGACGATCAAGGTGTATTCCGTGCGGCCGGAGAGGCGGGAGAAATTTGCCGCCTGGGTGTCGCGGCGGTTCAACGTCGAGGCCAATCCAGTAACCTCGGCTGAGGAAGCGGTACGGGGTTCTGACGTCGTATTTACGGCGACAACGGCTATCGACCCGTTCATCAAGGGTGAGTGGCTCGAGGACGGCATGCACCTCACGGGCATGATCGGGGCGCCCCGATTTGACGCCCGGCGCGAGCTCGACGACGACGTGGCCCGCCGCGCCGACGTGATCATCGTCAACTCGCTCTCGCAAGTTAAACAGGACATGCAGCCGGAAATCATGAACCCAGTGCGCAAGGGCTACATCACCTGGGAGCACGTCAACGAGTTGTCCGAGCTCTGCACGCGCACGTTCCCTGGCCGATTGGGCGACAGCCAGATTACCCTGCACAATAACAACGTTGGAATGGGCATTCAGTTTGCCGCCGTGTGCAAGCGAGTGATCGAGGTCGCGCGCGAGCGCGGCATTGGCACCGAACTCCCCGGCGACCTGTTCATGGCTGGCGAGTTCCCCGAGGAGGAGCAGTTCACTATCTGACAGCGGTCCGTGGGTTTCGGCGTCGATTCGACAGATGGGTGTCGCAGCGTTTAGCCGATACCGTACTGCTCGCTCGCCAACCATTCGCGAGGAATGATGCGGTCGGTGCCTTCGGCGCTGAGTTTGGGGTAGATCAGCGCGCCGACGGCCGCGAACTGCATAGCGAGACCAGTGTTGTTCTTGAAGTAGACGATGCCGTCGGAGCCCGTCTTGACCGCGGCGCGCCCGTTGAACACGTCGCCCAGCAGGTGAACGCGGTTCCTGTCGACCAGGCCTTTCTCGATCGCCTCAAGGAGTTCGATCTGCTTGTTGGCGTGAACGCTGTCCCAGTCGTTGATGATGATGTCGGTACTACGGGCGAAGGTCGCCTCGTCGACTTCGCGCCGCGTTCCCGTAGTGTCTGAATTGACAATCGAAATGACCATTTGACCGTCCTCAAGCCAGTCGCCAAAGAGCACGGGGCTGGTGGTGTTGGTGGCGCAACAAACAATATTCGCACCGGAGACGACCTCGCGTTCGTTGGCAGCGGCTACCACCTCGCAGTCGTCGCGTTGGGCGCGGGCAACGAAGCTCTCCAGATGTGTCCTATTGGGGCTATAGACCTTGACGAGACGGATGGGCCGCACGCCGCAGATCGCCTCGAGGTGCGCCATGGCCTGACGTCCGGTGCCCAGGAGACCGAGGCACGCGGCATCCTCCCGCGTCACCTCGGCGACGGCAGCGCCCGACGTGGCGCCGACCCGGACGCCGCTGACGTATGATTCGTGCATGAACGCGACTGGCTCGGAGGTCGCAATGTCGTAAAGGATCACGACAGTCCAGTTGAACGGTTCGGGATTCCGCATGCGGCGGCGACTATCGTCGTATCCCGCCTTCTCGATCAGATGTGAGCCGGCGCGGACGCACGCCATGCCAAAGCTGGGGACCGCCCCGACGTGAACGTTGGCGTAGTAGCTCCGCTCCGGATCGGGCGAGTCGACCGTATAGCGTACGCGGGGCAGGCTGACCGTCTTGCCATCGGCGAAATCGCGGAAGCATACCCGCATGGCGTCCACGCATTCGCTCATCGAAAGCAGGCGTCGTGCGTCATCGTCGGTTATGACCAGCGGCACGTCGATGTCCTCCTATGAAATGCACCCATCAGACCGCTCCCAGCAGGATTCCTCGATAGAGCTCGTAGCCCATCAACCACTCGAACACGATCCAGACGGCCGCGAACAAGCTCGCCGAAAGGATCACGGCCGCGCCGGGCCGTCGTCCGCCACGCAACATCAGGGACGCGACGGCGAAGAGCGGTATCACGACGAGGAATCCGACCAGATAGATTCCGGCTGCGAGACCCGCGAACCAGACGAACAATGAGCCTGCCAATTTCGGTGGGCTGTGATCGATCGGCCCACGCACTCGTGGGAACGCAACCGCCACCATCCGCCCGACGCGCGTCTTCGACATCACGAGAACGTCGAGCACGAAGATTCCCAGAGTCGCCCAGGCGACGAGCAGTGGAACCTTTCGTTCGTCCTCCGTGTAGGTGTAAGAGTCGATGAGATAGACCGCGATAAACAGGAGTACGAGCCCCGAAAATGCCCATTCGCCCCGGCTGACAATGATGGGGTTTGGCTCCGCCGCCGCGCGCGCGTCTCGGGCCTCTTTTCGCCGGCGAAGGATCCGCTGGATAGCGGGGACCGAAAGGCTGACCAGAATCAGGAGCGCGAGCACGCCGACCGCGGGACGCGACATCATGGCGAGCCAGTCGTCGCTGAGGATCCGCGAGCTCTGAAAGAAGCTTACCTCGGCGAGGCTGCCGAGCACGAGCGCGATCACCAGCGTGAGCCGGGGGAACTCAAGCCGGATCATCAGATAGCCGACGATGCCGAACACGACTGCCGTCAACACGTCGCCGAAACTGTTGCGCAACGCGTAGGCCCCGACGAGCGCCACCACCGGAACCACCACAGAAAGGATCTGGGCATCGACCTCGGTAATCCGGACGAGGTAGCGGGCCGTCGCGAATCCGAAAAGCGAGGCGAAAATGCAAGCGAACGACAGGGCGTAGATCAGGGTGAAAATGACGTCCGGATTGTCGAGGATGAGGAGCGGGCCCGGCTGTATGCCATGGAGGACGAGCGCGCCCAGAAAAACCGCCATTTCAGTGCTGCCGGGAATCCCGAATGCCAGGGTGGGGATCAAAGAGCCGCCGTCCTTGGCATTATTCGACGATTCGGGCGCGATGACACCTTCGACGTTGCCGGTGCCGAAGCTCTCCGGTTCGCGAGAAAACTGCACCGTCGTCGAATAGGATAGAAAGGAGGCGACGGTGCCGCCGACTCCAGGGACCGCGCCGACGAACGCGCCAATCACCGATCCTCGGATCAGAGTCTTGTAGTGCCGGAAGACGTCGGCGATACCCGAGCTGACTCCGTGAATTCGTGTATTGACCTCGGTCGTCGCCACCGATCCGCCGCGCACCGAGATGTTGATGATCTCGGCCAATGCGAACAAGCCGATCAAGGCCGGAATGAGACGCACGCCGTCCCACAGATATTCGATGCCGAAGGTATAGCGAAGTCCGCCATGAACCCGGTCGAACCCCACGAGGGCGAGCATCAGACCGACGCCCCCCATCATGAGACCGCGCAGCAACTGGCCCGGCGTTGCCACCGCCACCGCGCTGAGACCGAGAAGCGCGAGCATCAGGAATTCCGGCGGGCCGAACAGCAGGACGAGCTCGCGTAGTATGGGCATGAATCCAACGAGCACGAAGATGCCGAGGAGTCCGCCGATCGCCGACGCCGCACCGGCGGCGCCGATCGCCCGTCCGGCCTGTCCTTTTCGCGCCATTGGATAGCCATCGAAGCATGTCGCGGCGTTGGGCGCCGTGCCCGGCGTATTGAGCAGGATCGCCGTTATCGAGCCGCCGAACGGCACGGCGCCCATCACGCCGCCGAACAGGCTGATGGCCGCAAAACTGTCCATTCCGAACGTCAAGGGGATCAAAAGCGCCAGCGCGGTCGGCCCGCCGAGGCCGGGGATCGCCCCGAAGGTGAGCCCGATGGCTGAGCCGAGCACGAGATAGAGGAGCGCCTCAAGCGTCAGAAAATGTTCGAGCCCGGTTGCGGCGGCCTCAATCATGACACAGCGGCACTCCTCGTCGAGGTGATGCGCGCGTTGCCGTCGACCGTTCTAAGGGGCAATCAAACCGCCGTCACGGGGTGCCCCGAGATGTTGCGACCGGGCCGATCAGCTGTCGCTATTTTTTCTTCTTTTTCTTCCCGAGGAACTGTTTGTATCCGAGATAGAATTCGGTCGCGCCCTCGACGATGCGCTGCGCTTCGGCGCCGTTGGCCCATTTGATGTCGCGCTTGGCCTTTTTCGCCCACGCGATCATCTCCGGGCTCTTGGCGGCCTTTTCGATGGCCGTCTCGAGTATGCGTCGCCGGTCCTCGGGAATGCCGGGTGGACCCGCGATGATGCGTTCGAGCCCTAGGAAGCCGAGCTTGGAGTTTCCAACGTCGTTCGCCGTCGGTACGCCCGCATACAGGCTCTTGGCACTGAGGAAGGCGAGCGGAACCACGTCGCCCGACTCAAAGAACGGGATCGCCGTCTGCACGGCTGTGACGGCGGCATCGCCGTCGCCGCGTATCAACGCCACCAGCATGCCTCGGATCCCGCGATACCCTGAGACCTCCGCGGCCTTGATGCCGAGGGCCGAGGTCGAGATCTTGGATGACACGTACTGCGTCATGCCCGGCGACAGGCTGACGAACTTGGTCGGCGTGGCCGCCTTCTGAAGGTCCGCGATGGACTTGAACCTCGAATTCTTGCGAACGACGATCGCGTACTTATCGCTCGACAGGCGCCCAATGAAGGTCAACTTGCCGATGTCGTAGGCGACCTTCTGACCCAGGATCTGCGGGATCACGATTCCCGGGATGTTGAGGATGACGAAGGTGTAGCCGTCGGGCTTGGAACGGTAGACCGCAGTCGTTCCCTTTCGGCCGCCGGCGCCCACCATATTCTTCGGCACGACGTGGACCTTGTTGGGTAGATACTTCTGCATGAACCGCGCCGTGGCCCGGGCGTAGACGTCGAATCCCCCGCCCGGGCGGTTGGGAATGACAAATGTAATGTCCTTTTCGGGGAACCCCGCGGCCATCCCCGTCATGGATCCGGCCACCACGCCGATGGCGGAAAGGGCGATAATCAATCGGTGTTCCAACATTGTGTCAGCGAGCCTCCCTCGTTCTTCGGTTGCCAAACTACGCAGGCTTCGCAGCGCGTGCCCGCTTCTTGATTAGAAGTCTAATGGAATCGGAGACGGGCGCAATCGCATTTGTGCACGAGATGAATGGACTGAGGTGGCCTCGGACCAATTCTCCACAGGCTAGGATTAACCCTCCAAAGTGTCTCCAGCGGTCCGGTTTGACACCCAATTGCCAGCCAAATAAGCTTTCCGAACCGGCGATCGACTTCCGATTTTTGCGTGGTTGGGAAGGCGCCGATACAAGGAGCAATCGGATGGCGGGTGTGGACGGTTCCGGCTACGGCAGAATTGCCGTCGTCCCGAAAGAGGACGAGACGCTGACCCACGTGGATTTCGGAACGCCGATGGGGGAACTGCTGCGGCGCTATTGGCAGCCCGTGGCGTTGTCGGCAGAGCTCCAGGACTTGCCGAAGCGGATAAGAATTCTTTGTGAGGATCTGGTGGTATTCCGTGACGGCAGCGGCAGCGGCCGCGCCGGCGTCCTCGGCCTCAAATGCTGTCATCGCGGCACGTCCCTTGAATACGGCCGGCTCGAGGACGACGGTATCCGTTGCTGCTATCACGGCTGGAAGTTCGACGTCGAAGGGCATTGCCTGGAACAGCCGGGCGAGCCACGACACAGCGACTACTATACCAAAGTCCGACAGCCCTGGTATCCGGTGCACGAGTACGGCGGGCTCGTGTTCGCTTATATGGGGCCGCCGGACAAGAAGCCGGAATTCCCCATCTACGACATCTGGTTGCAGGAAGGCTTCAAGCTTCATGCCTATCGCAACGTCAGCCGCGGCGTGGTCGCCGAATGCAACTGGTTGCAGATCCAAGAGAACGGGACCGACCCGTACCACACCTATTTCCTCCACTCCCTGCACAGCGGGCTTCAGTTCACCGAGGCCTACGCGGCGCGCCCGGACGTGACGTTTCTTCGGACGCCGATCAGCGTCCAGTACGTCCGCGACGCGGTCCTGCCCAACGAGAATCTGTTTCGCCGCGTCGGCGAGAACTTCGTACCCAACTCGAGGTCGTTGCCGCCGCAGACCGAGACCGGAAAGACACCGCAATTGGAACGCGGCCGCTATATCGGTTGGTGGGTGCCCGTCGACAACACCCATACGATCGGATTTCATATCGAGACCTTGAAGGTCTCGGATGACGGCGGAACCGACGGATCAGTTTGGGCGGAAGCGGCGCCGGGACGCTCCAACGTCTTCCAAGATCCGATTAGGGACTACGAGGACACTCAAAGGCGCCCAGACGATCGTGAGGCCCAGGTCAGCCAAGGCCCGATCACCGTCCATGCACTCGAGAATCTGGCGACGACAGATCAAGGGATCGTGATGGTACGAAGATCGTTGCGAGAGGCGCTCGCTGCCCTCCAACGAGGAGAAGACCCGCCAGGAATAATTCGCGACCCGGATAATCGAATTGTTCCGGTGGCGGCCCGCAATGAAGTGGTCGCGCCGGGACAAGAACCGATCAGTGCCCAACACCGAGTCCAGGACTCGACCGCCGCGAGTCACTGAACAGCAAATTTCTTGCCACGAACGGCCGCGGAGCTGTGCCGCAATCGCGGGGGATGTGGCTCGGGAATTTCTGGATTTTGGATCTGGGCAGTTGGTTGGCTAATTTTGTCGTACGTCGCGGCCGCGAGTGGGCGATTGCCGAATGGAAACAAACACGGGCCATATCCGATAGGCGGACTTTCGCGTGGAGAGGGATTTGATCGGCCCCGACTGTTAACGGCGGAGGAATAATGCTCCACGCTGTTCGCCGCCCTGAACGTCCTCGACGGCACGGTCATCGGCCGCAACATGCAGCGTCATCGCCATCAAGAATTCATCCGCTTCCTCAACACGGTCGAGGCCGGAATGAGGAGGCCTCGCCTTTTCGGACAGCCTGGCGGCTGAGTTAAGGTGTATTCCGGTTGTTTCTCAGGCCGCCAGAATCCCTTTCATGCGATCTTCCTGTTGTTGCTGCGCCTGTGGGGCTTGAACGCATGCGTTCAAGGGCAAGGCGCGAAGCGGCTTGTCCATCATATCCACAGGCGTCTCGCCTCGCCAGGCCTCGGCCGGGGTTCTCCCACCCAGCGCCGAGTGCGGCCTCTCGGTGTTGTAGAAGCTGACCCATTCAGCGATCAGTCGCCGGGCCGTGAAGCCGTCGGCGATCTCGTGGAGATAGATCGCCTCGTATTTGAGTGAACGCCACAGCCGCTCGATAAAGATATTGTCCATGCACCGGCCCCTGCCATCCATCGAGACCCGGATGCCGGGCGCCTGCAAGCGCCCGGTGAAGGCGAAGCTGGTGAACTGGCTGCCCTGGTCGGTGTTGAATATCTCCGGTGCGCCATGCCGGGCCAGGGCCTCGTCGAGCGCGTCTGTGCAGAAGCTCGCGTCCAGCGTGTTCGACAGCCGCCAGGCCAGGACGAACCGGCTCGCCCAGTCCATGATCGCCACCAGGTAAAGGAAGCCGCGCTGCACCGGGATGTAGGTGATGTCGGCACACCAGACATGGTTCGGTCGTTCGATCGTCAAGCTCCTGAGCAGATAGGGCCAGACCCGGTGCTCGGGGTGCGGATCGCTGGTGCGCGGCGCCCGATAGATTGCCTGAAGTCCCATCAGGCGCATCAGCCGCCCGGCCCGGCGCCGGCCGATGCACACGCCCTTGCGGCGCAGGTGAAGTGCCATCCGACGGGCGCCGTAAAACGGGTACTTCAGGAACAACTCGTCGATCCGCCGCATCAGCACGAGCGTCTCCGCGCTCTCGCCCTTGGGCTTGTAGTAGAGCGAGGAACGCCCGAGCGACAGCAGGCGGCATTGCCGGCTCAGGTTCAGCGCCGGGTGGTCGCGCACAACCATCGCGCGGCGCTCCGACCGGCTCATCGACCGGACCCGCGCGATAAAAAATCCCGCTCCACGATCAGCTCCCCGATCTTGGCGTGAAGATCGCGGACCTCGCTCTCATGGTCCCGGACCCGACGCTCGGCGCCCTTCGAGAATACCTCCACCAGACCCTCCATCGCCTGGCGCTTCCAGGCGCCTACCTGGTTCGGATGAACCTGATGCTGCGAGGCGATCTCCTGAAGCGTCCGGTCGCCCCGAAGCGCCGCCAACGCCACCTTCGCCTTCAGCTCCCCTGAAAATCTGCGTCGTTTGCTGCTCATCTGTATTCCTCCGTCAGGCGGTGGAATACACCTTAGCTACCTGTCCGATTTTCCGGCGCCACCTCTGTCTTCGCCGGAAGGTTGCGTTCCTTTCGTTGAGGTCCGCTGGGCTCAATTTCTTCCGGTGCGCACGTGTGATGGAGCTTCTCTTCCGCGAATCGCGTGTCTTCGGTTCAACCGCTGCTCGCGCAAAAAAATTCTCGTCGATGATTACAATGGCGTTTTCAAAGGCGCCTCTCATCAAGCTCGGAAGGCACCAGCATCTGGCGCGCCGCCCGGCGCAGCACCCGCGGCGGCAGCGCGTCTCGCTCGAGCGTGCGACGGACCACGAAGCGTGACAGCTCCATGCTGCCCGCAGCGCCCGCCCGGCCGATCCGTTCCCACGCGGCATCGGTCGCCATCACGGCGCGCTGGCGGCGCCCGCCGCCGTCACCGCTCACCGCCGCTACCCGCTCGAATCGAAATGGACGGTAAGTCATTGTAGATAAACGACTTCACAGGGAGAGGCTGCGATCCTACGCCAGTGGCCTATTACCGAGAAGTCGTTGTTAGGTGAGTTACACCTCCACCGAACCACCATCCCGAAAAGGCGAGGCCACCTCCGGTTGCGGCAAGGGTATTTGGTGGTGCATGATGTGTGTAACGCATAAGATTCCTAGGGAGAAAGCCATGGCCGTTCGAAGAAAAGTCGTCGTGTCTGCCATCTTTACGGGAATGCTGGCTTTCGCCGTGCCGTTCTCGTCAGGTGCGGCAACCCTTGATATGTCCATATGGCATTCGGAACGCAGTGCATGGACGCATGCCGTCAAATTCTGGATGGACGAGACGAAGAAACAGACAAAGGGCCGAGTCGAGCTGCGCCCGTTCTATTCGGGAGCGCTCGGAAAGATTACCGAAACCTTCAAGGCGGTCCGCAACGGCGCAGTCCATGTCGGCACGACGGCAGCGGGTGTGGAGTCCAGCAGAATTCCGGCGCTGTCATATGTCGAGGGTGAAGCGGGGATGCCTAACGACGCGGCATCATGGCTCAAGGTCGCCGCTCAACTCAGACCGATCCTCGACAGGCTGTTCGATGCCCAGGGCGTCAAATATCTGTGGATGCAACCATCGTTCGGCGGGACGGTGAACTGCCGCGACCGGCATCTCAAGAAACCCTCCGACTGGAAGAAGCTTCGGGTCCGCACGGCGGGGCGCTGGCAGGTCGAACAGATTCGCGCGCTCGGTGCCAACCCGGTGGCGACCGATCCTGCGGAGCAATACATCGCGTTGCAGAACGGTACACTTGACTGTGTTCTGAGCAACCACGAGATCACCTACGCGTTCAAGCTCTACGAGGTCGCGCCGAAAATTGTCAATCTGGGCGTGCCGGTGAATGTCTTGATCTACATCGCGAACAAGAGGATATGGGGCAAGATTGCCACGGCCGATCAGACGGCTATCGAGCGAATAGCGATCGAAGCCGAAGCTGTAGCGGCGCGTCACCTGGAACCCCTGCAACCGGTGTTAAGGAGCAAGATCGGCCAGGCCGGGGGCGATGTCTATTCGCTCGACGAGGGTGAAAAGGCGGCCTTTGTGGACGCCATACGACCGGTCTTCGACAAGATGGACAGCGTATCAGGAGACGACGGCAAACGCGTTCGGAAAATACTTGAGCCGCACTGGTAGGACGTCCGAAACGACCGCACCGCCCCCAGGGCCCGCCTATGGCGGCATCCGCGTGGTTTGCCGCGACCTCACGGATCACCCGCGGCATAAATGCTGTGTTTCTGGCCGTCAGCGGCGGGCTTGCGGCGGCGATCATGATCGTGATCCTGCAGGACGTCATACGACGCTACGCGTTCAACGATCCAAGCGCTTGGGTCTTGGATGTCTGTTCCTTCATGCTGGTTTATTTGTTTTTTCTCGCTCTGGCGCCGGCGCTGGAAGCAGGCAGTCACGTTTCCGTTGATCTATTCGGCCAGTTCATCTCGCCGCGGTTCCGAGGCGGTTTCGTCGTTCTCGGTGGCGCGCTGACGGTCATGTTTGGTGCGGTCCTGTTCGCGATGCTGCTGAACGAGACGGTAGAGGCATTTGTCGACGACAATCCCTTTCCGGCATCGACCATACCAATGAAGGTGAAGTACATATGGGTGATCGGTCCGGTTGGCGTGGCCCAGTTCATCCTCACGATGTTGGTGATTGTTGCGGCGGCCTTCCGCAAAACCGGTGAACAATAGGTGGAGGCGTTCGCGAGCTTTCTTGTCTTTGCAATCGCACTGGTTGCGTTTCTAGCGACGGGTGTACCCGTCGCCGTTGCAACCGGATTGATTGGCATAATCGGCACTTACCTGTTTGTTTCGCCTTACGCGGTCGCCCATATTGCTACCGTCGCCTTTTCGACGTCGAGCTACTTCATCCTAACTGTCGTTCCCTTGTTCATCATGATGGGCGAGGCGCTGGCCGTCACCGGGATCGGAAGAGATCTGTTCCGCGCAGCGCAACTTTGGCTGCACCGTGTTCCCGGTTCGCTCGCCGTTGGCACGATATTTGCCTGTACCGGATTTTCGTCGGTGTGCGGGTCCAGCCCGGTGACGTCTGCCACCATTGGCGCGATGGCCGTCCCGGAGATGGTGCGCCACGGATATGACCGGCGCCTCGCCTTCGGCGTGACAGCGGCGGGCGGAACGCTCGGGATCCTGATACCTCCCAGTATAGCGATGATCCTGTACGGAGTGATCACGGAAACGTCCGTCGGCGATCTTTTCATCGCCGGATTGCTACCTGGCGTCATGATCGCCGGATTGCTCTCTGCGACCGTCGTGCTCGTGGTTTTGGCCCGCCCTCGGCTCGCGCCGAAGCTCGCAGGAAAGGCGCCCTGGTCCGAACGACTCCAGTCTCTCAGGGTGGTATTCCCCGTTCTCACACTTTCATTCATGGTCCTGGGGTCAATCTATTTCGGTGTAGCGACCCCCACCGAAGCCGGTGCGGTGGGGGCTGCCGGCGCACTGGCCATCGCCGCGCTTTCCCGAAAGCTGAACCGCGAGATCACCGGTCGGATCCTTGCCAACACCGTGCAGACGACGGCCATGTTCATGCTGCTCCTGATCGGCGGCCTGTTCAGCGCCTTCATGCTGACTCGGCTGGGCGTGCCTCAGGGAATGGCAAAAGCCTTGATTGCTCTGGATCTGCCGTCCTGGTTGATCGTCATCCTGATCAACCTGCTGCTGATGGTCCTCGGAATGTTCATGGATCCCATGAGCGTTCTCGTCATCATCGTGCCGGTATTCTTCCCGGCAATTCTGGCGATGGGCTATGACCCGGTATGGTTCGGGGTACTTGTCACGATAAATATTGAAATCGCCGCAATTTCGCCGCCGATCGGCTTCAACCTGTTCGTCCTGAAGTCGGTGGTTCCCGACGCGGAGCTTGGCGAGGTGATCAGCGGCTCGCTGATCTTCATCCTGCCCCTGGTCACGGGTATCCTTCTCCTGATCCTGTTCCCCGGGATCGCTTCGTATCTGCCGGGCTTGGCGAGGTAGGCGGTGAAGCCTCGCGTATTTCGCGAGACAGCGGAAGCAATCGAAAGGAGAAGGGCTAAGTGGAGACCTCCAACAACCGGCGGATCTGACGAAGCTTTCGGTTTGTTGTCGGACTTTCGATCCGTTGATCAGCGTTGACAGGCTTACTCGTCCGCCGTTTGGTTCTCGGGCGCACACGAGAAGCCGGTGTCGGACCGCGTTGGCGCCGCTGCTCTGAAGAAAGCCGCCTGACGGCGGCCCGGCCTGCCCTGGCGCTTGCGTGTGATGGCGCCGCACCAGGGCATGCCGGCTACAAACTCATCCGGTGCCGTGACCAAATTGCAGAAAATCCTGGACACAACTCGGACCCTCTGGAACGCCTCCGGCTCGACCGGGCCGGCCTGCCCGAGCGCCGCCGCGCCGTTGCCGGCCCGGGCGCTCGCCTCGTGGTGCGCCGGGCCGGCCTTGGCGTAGTAGCCGTCCTTCTCGAAATAGCTCACGCTTCTGATCCTCCCCCATGGAATTGGTCCATCCTTGGGTTATGGAATGAGGAGGACCGGAGATGGCAAGGAAGCGGTACAAGCCGGAGGAGATCGTGAGCCTGCTGCGGCAGGCTGAGGTGTTGCACGGCCAGGGCATGTCGATGGCGGACGCGATCCGACAGCTCGGGATCAGCGAGGTCACCTATTACCGCTGGCGCAAGGAGTATGCCGGGATGAGCGGCGATCAGCTTCGCCGCCTGAAGGAGCTTGAGAAGGAGAACGAGCGGCTGCGCCGTGCGGTCTCGGACCTGACTCTGGACAAGCAGATCCTCAAGGAGGCCGCAGGGGGAAACTTCTAAGCCCCTCGCGCCGCGGTCAGTGCATCGATCATGTCTGCGACCGGCTCGGGATCTCGGAGCGCCGGGCTTGCCGGGTGCTGGGGCAGCATCGCTCGACCCAGCGCCGCATCCCGCGCGGCCGTGCCGACGAGGACCGCCTGGTCGCGGACATGATCGAGCTGGCCCGTCGGTACGGTCGTTACGGCTACCGGCGGATCGCGGCCCTGCTGCGCGACGCCGGCTGGCAGGTCAACGACAAGCGGGTCGAGCGCCTGTGGCGGCGCGAGGGGCTGAAGGTGCCCGGCAAACAACCGAAACGGGGCCGGCTCTGGCTGAACGACGGTTCCTGCATCCGACTGCGCGCCGAGCGGGCGGACCACGTCTGGTCCTACGACTTCGTCCATCACCGGACATATGACGGCCGGGCCTTCCGCATGCTCAACATCCTGGACGAGTTCACCCGCGAGAGCCTGGCGATCCGTGTCCGGCGCAAGCTCTCCTCGACCGATGTCATCGATGTGCTGACGGATCTGTTCATCCTGCGCGGCATCCCGGCCTACATCCGCTCCGACAACGGCCCGGAGTTTGTCGCCGAGGCCGTCCGGGGATGGATTGCCGCGGTCGGGGCCCGGACCGCCTTCATCGAGCCCGGTTCTCCTTGGGAGAACGGCTATATCGAGAGCTTCAATGCGCGGCTGCGCGACGAGCTCCTGAACGGGGAGATCTTCTACACTCTCAAGGAAGCCCAGGTTCTCATCGAATCCTGGCGACGCCATTACAACGCCGTCCGCCCGCACAGCAGCCTGGGATACCGGCCGCCGGCCCCGGAAACGATCGTCACGCCAAGCTGGCCGCCCGGCTCCGCTACGCTCCGCCGGGCGGCCAGCTTGGCGGAGAAACCGTCAATGCACTAACATCCAA
Organism: Alphaproteobacteria bacterium; assembly: GCA_965248835.1. Taxonomy (GTDB): domain Bacteria; phylum Pseudomonadota; class Alphaproteobacteria; order MPNO01; family MPNO01; genus CAYFYS01. Next base: position 1,752,978 of record CBDFLJ010000002.1, on the reverse strand, counting down.
ACTGGACCAGTCGACGGGGGCAGGTCACTTCGCTCGTCGGCAATTCTTGCCAAAAATTGCCAAAGCCGCTAGCATCGCACGATGACCACGATGAACATATCGCTTCCCGAGGCGCTCAAGTCCTTCGTGGACGATCAGGTCAGCGCGCGCGGCTACAGCACGTCAAGCGAGTACGTCCGCGAACTGATCCGCAAGGATCAGGACCGTCAGCGCTTGCGCGGCCTGCTTCTCCAAGGCGCGGCCTCTCCGCGGGCTGTCACGGCCGATGCGGACTACTTCGACCGGCTCCGCGGCCGGGCCCGTGAAACCGGCCGGCGGTGACCGGGAAACCGGTTGTCCTGCGCGAGCGGGCGCGGCACGATGTCGATGAGGCGATCGAGCATTATCTGGCCGAGGCGGGACCGGCGGTTGCGCTGGCCTTCATCGACGCGCTGGAAGATGCCCTCCGCCAAATTGGCGACCGGCCGGCGCTCGGTTCGCCCCGCTATGCTCATGAACTGGATCTTCCCGGCCTGCGCTTTCGGACCATCGGGAAATCTCCCTATCTGATCTTCTATGTCGAGAGGGAGACGGAAATCGATGTCTGGCGCGTCCTGCATGGGGCGCGGGATATTCCGGCCTGGATGGCAGAGCCGCGCGAGGATTGATCCGGACGGCGCGCAGGCGCCGCCAGGTTCATGATCTGCGCGCCTTTGAAAATCTCCTGCGGCGTTTCTATAACCTACGGATTTTACGCCACTATTTCGGCACATCCTCTCGTATGACAGATCGTGTCCCGGTCGGTGGTGTGAGCCCTGAATTCATGATTTTAAGTACTCTGTCGGTATCGTAGGATCGTAGTGTCTCCCTGTATCACTGTGGTACTACAATGGCTTAGGGTCCCTGTCAAGAGAGGATGGGGCCGATTCGAATAACACAGATGTGGATCCTGTGTCGCTGCATAGTTGCATTCAGGGAAGTGGGGAATGGAATTCGCCTTGGAACATCCGTATGATCCTGATGGAGGAACAGGTTGGCCCTGTGAGCAACACAGAACCGGCACAATACGTTCGTCTCTGTGAGGATTATCATAGGAATATCGATGGACATATCTCCGAGATCGGGATCCGGTGTGTCGCAACCGCTGCAAACCGTTTCGGGCGGATGGCGACGATGAAGGAGGATGTCAGCGGGCGCCGCCAGCGCGCGGTGATGGCGACCGATGCGGAGTGGGAACGGATCGGCCGGGCGGCAACGGCGAGCGGCATGGATCTGTCGCGCTTCGTGATCCATCGTGCGCTGGATCGGGAGCCTCTGCCGCCGGAGGTTCTGCGCCGGGCGGTGCGCGAGCTGCTGGTGCTGTCCAGGCTGGAGGAGAGGCGGCTGCGCGAGGCCGGCGCCGGAGAGGCCTGGGAGGACGCTTGCGACGCGGTGGACGAATGGATCGACCGGGAGGGCATGCTGGACCGGCTGACCGATCCCGGCGCGGCGAACCGCTGGAAGGCGGCGGGGCCGGATGGGGAAGCCGGGCCGTGACGGAGGAGGCGGGACGGCCCGGCAGGCGGCAGCGGAGCCTGCACTGCAACCCGGCGGAGCAAGCGATGATCCGGGGACGTGCGGCGGCGGCGGGGAAGACCGTGTCGCGCCATGTGCTGGCGCTTGCGCTCGCCAACGATCCGGACCGTCATCCCCTGGTGCTGACGGAACAGGAACAGGCGGCGTTGTGGGACGGGGTCCGCGAGGTGCAGGCATTCTTGCAGGCTCTCCGGCGCGAGCTTCCGGGCGGCAGCGGGCTGAGCCTGCTGAGCGCGATCTCGGTCCTTGCACGGGAGCGGGCGGCATGAGACGAGCGCGGCGCGGCCGGAAGGCGAGCAAGCACATCTCGATCTCGGCGACGGACGCGGAATGGGAGACCGTTCGCCGCAACGCGGACCGGCGCGGTCTGTCGATCGCGCGCTACCTGGTGGGGCTGGTGCATTCTCATATTGAGAGTTGATAACCAGTTGCATTGAAGTAGTTGGCGCATTCGCTTTGGGTGAAGGTATCAAGGATGGTGCCGATGCGCCGCCAGAGCGTGTCGATGGTGCGTGCCGGCTCGGCCCTGAGTGCGGTCTTGAGCTTTGAGAAGGCGAGTTCGATCGGGTTCATGTCGGGCGAGTACGGCGGCAGATAGAAGAGCTGGGCCTGTTGTCCGGCGATGGTCTCGGCGATGCCGGCGACCTTGTGGGCCGGCAGGTTGTCCATGACCACGATGTCGCCTGGCGTGAGCGTCGGGGCGAGGATCTCGGCGGTGTAGGTTCTGAAGGCGTCGCCGTCCATGGCGCCGTCAAGCACCCAGGGCGCGCTCAGCCCGCGCTGTCGCAGCGCGGCGACGAAGGTCATGGTCTTCCAGTGACCGAAGGGGCCCGCGGCGTGCAGACGACGGCCGACCGGCGCGCGGCCGTAGCGCCGGGTCATCTTGGTGTTCACCCCGCTTTCATCAATCAACACCAGGCGTCGTGGGTCGATCCAGCCCTGCGCCGCCCGCCAGGCCCGGCGCCGGGCGGCCATGTCGGGCCGATCGTGCTCGGCGGCGCGCAGGGTTTTTTTGAACGACAGGCCGAGCCGGTCGACCGCCTGCCAGATCGCGCCGTCACTCAGCCGCACCGCGTGCTCGGCCGCCAGCCAGTCCTGCAACCGCGCCAGGGTGATGTCCGGGTGTGCGGCGATATGCGCCGCCAGTGCCACCGCCTGCGCCGCCGACAGTTTGCGCCGGCGGTGGCCCCGGTTCGGGTTCGCGCCGCTCTCGCCCGTTCGGCGCCGACGATCCAGCGCCTTGTAGATGTGGGACACGCTCACATCGAACAGCTCGGCCGCCCGATAGATGCCCAGCCCACCATCCACCGCTGAGAGAACACGATCGCGCAGATCCTGCGAATATGCCTGCCCGCGTCGCCATGCCATGTCCGCCTCCCACAACATATCGACGTCGTGAGAGGGAATCACACATCATCATGAATGGGTACAAGAATCACATCGTCATCGACCGGGCCTACGGCTTCATCCGCAGCTCGGCAGTGACCGATGCCGCCCGCCATGACGGCAAGATGTTGCGTCATCTCGTCACCGGCGACAATCTGGCCGCCGGCGTGTGGGCCGACAGCGCCTATCGCTCGAAGGCCAACGAGGCGTGGCTGGCCGGCAAGGGTCGGGTCTCCCACATCCACCGCAAGAAGCCGCCGGGCCGGGCCATGCCCAAGGCGACCGCCCGGGCCAATGCCCGCAAGTCAGCGGTCCGTGCGCATGTCGAGCACGTCTTCGCCCAGCAGAAGGATCGCATGGGCCTGTTCGTCCGTACCATCGGGCTCGAGCGGGCGGCGGCCAAGATCGGCCTCGCCAACCTGGCTTATAATTTCCAGCGTCTGATCTTCCATGAGCGCAGCGCCGCCATGGCATGAGTCCGCCCGAATAGCGCCAAAACCCTCCGCCGAGAACGAAACGGCGGATGATTGCGGACGTCGACACCGCAGATCTCAGCGAAAGTCGGACAGCACACCGAAATCTTCGTCAAATCCCCCGGTTGTTAGAGGTCTCCAGGTAATGCAGCGCATCGGCAACGCCGCCCGTGTCGCGAGCCCTGCGGTCGGGCTTCAGGGGCTCGCAAAGGGCCAGGGAAGCCGGACCAGCTCCTGCCTAAGCTACAACACAATCACCCGTCATGGGGACCCGCCGCGGCGTCTCGGTGCATGCGGTGGCGGCGATCCGGCTGCTGATGCTGACCGGGTGCCGGCGCAACGAGATATTGACGTTGCGCTGGGAAGACGTGGATCTGGACGCGAATGAGCTGCATTTGAGCGACAGCAAAACCGGCCCGAGGACGATTTCCCTGTCACCGGAGGCGGCGCGTCTACTCGCGGAACTGCCGCGCATTGCAGACAACCCCTGGGTCATTCCAGGCAAGATCAAGGGCACCTGGATGCGCAATGTCAACGATCCGTGGGACATCATCCGGGAGCGCGCCGGGCTGGAAGATGTTCGCATTCATGACCTCAGACATTCGTATGCGAGCCGCGCGTTGGCGCTCGGCGAAAGCCTGCCGATGATCGGAAAGCTGCTGGGCCACACCCAGGTCGAGACGACGGCGCGTTACGCCCATCTGGCGCGGGATTCGGTGCAGGAATCAGCCGCCCGGATCGCCGACAGCATCGCGGCGCTTATTCTGAAGGACTGCCGCTGTGAGGACGGCGGCGCAATAATCCCCCACTGAAGCGGCCGGCTCGTTGGGCGCGGCGGACCAACCGAGCCGTCAAGCGTTCTACCGACTTGACCCGCGTTCGAGGAATGTAACAAACCTGAAGGACGCCGACCGCGGCCGTCGCAAGCTTCAAGACGAATCGCGCACAAAGGGCGACGTATATGTTGCCCGGCTCTCGTTAAGCGCTGCATCGGAAATGGAGGCATCATGGACCGCAGCGACGGCTATTCACCGCTATCGATCGTTCTTCACTGGCTTGTGGCGATCTTCGTGGTCGCGTTGTTCTTGACCCACGATCGGGAGCGCGGCAGCTCGGCGTATGTCATTCACGTGAGCGGTGGCGCCATCGCCGGCGTCTTTCTCCTGTGGCGCGTGTGGCATCGCGCGAGACGCGGCATGGTCGCTTTGCCTGATTAGGCTTTCCTGCTCAATGCCGGCGCGCGGGTGGTGCAGTGGGGGTTTCTGGTGGCCATCGTCGTCGCGGTGATTACCGGGTACCTGTTGCCCTGGTCGCAGGGCCGCCCCTTGGACGTAGTTGGCGTGGCCATTGCCTCACCGATGACAGCAAGCCGGGGTTTCCACGAACTCATGGAAGAGCTGCATGATGTCTCCGGGCATCTGTTCATACCTCTGCTGGCCCTGCACATTCTGGGAGCGGCCAAGCACGCAATTTTCGACAAAGGCGGCATCGCGCGCCGCATGTTCGAGCCTACAAGCGGCTGTCGTTGATTTTCGATGCGGCCGACACCGCATCTGGTGCGTCAACGTCAATTCGCCCGTGGTTGTCGTGGCGGGATTGTAGATGCGTGCTCGAGGAGTGGTTCGGGTTCCCGGTATCAGGCCGGCGAGAGCACGAAGTCGAAGCGCCCGAGCCAGCCCGCCGGGCCGCGGCTCAGGTTGAGCAGGAGGTCGTCGTGAAAGATTCCGTCTCGGGCGTTCTCGTCCGGCAGGTCGGGAAAGAAGAGCTGGCTGGTGAGAAGGCGCGTGGACGCACCTTGGACCTTGACGTGGATATGCGGCGTACGCCCGGGGTAGCGAGCGGGCCGGATGGTCTCGAAACGAAACGCGCCCGCGGCGTCGGTGAATTGATGGCCGCGGTAACGAAAGCCCGAGTTGTCGTAGCGGCCATCCCCGTCGCTGTGCCAGATGTCGATCACGGCGCCCGCGACCGGGCGGCAGCCCGGGGTAAGCACTAATCCGTGCAGGACGAGCGGCTGACCGCGCGCATCCGGTTCTCGCAAGTCGGCCCTCTGTGGCGTCTGCGGCGTGTAGTACGGTCCCTCGGTCTTGCTACGCGTGCCCCGCGTGCATGCGAGCGGCGGGGCGAGCCCTAGGGTCTGGACCCATAAAAGCGCTTTATGATTCTGTTTGGATCTGATTCAAGCTTCCAAACCATGGGAGCTTGAGGATGTCGGAGAGCTTTTGGCTGAGCGATGAGCAGTTTGGACGTCTGGCGCCGTTGTTGCCGACGGACACGCGGGGCGTGCCGCGGGTTGACGACCGGCGGGTGATATCTGGGATCATCCATGTTCTTCAATCGGGCTGCCGGTGGAAGGATGCGTCGGCGGAATACGGCCCTCACAAGACGCTGTACAACCGCTTTGTCCGCTGGGCGCGCAAGGGTGTATGGCAGGGCGTCTTTGTGCGGTTGGCGGAGGCTGGTGGACCGCCGGCGGCGGTGATGCTGGATTCGACCCATGTCAAGGCACACCGTTCGGCAGCAGGCGGAAAAGGGGGGCCGAGATCCAGGCGATCGGCCGCTCGCGGGGTGGGCGCACGACCAAGATCCATGCCGCCGTCGACGAGCACGGCCGGGCGCGACGGCTGATCGTCGGGGCGGGCCATCGCGGCGACGCACTGGTGGCGGCGCGCCTGATCGGAGCGATGGCGCCCGGCCTGTGTATCGCCGATACCGCCTACGACAGCGACGCGTTCCGCGACCTGCTTCTCGACCGGGGCACCATCCCGGTCATCCCCAACAATCCGACCCGCAAACGGCATCACCCGTTCGACCGTCAGGCCTACCGTCTGCGCAACGTCATCGAACGTGCCTTCGCCCGGCTCAAGGACTGGCGCCGGATCGCCACCCGATACGACAAACTCGCCCTGACCTACACCGCCGCCGTCACCATCGCCGCCATCGTCATTTGCTGGTTATGAGTCTGGAGCCTAGTCACCTGGAACTGAAGTAAATTGCACTATATGATGGCCATCGTCGTTGGGCTTTGGAGGTGTTTGCGATGGTGCGTGGCGTTGGCCGGCCGGTTGCGGCTTTGGTTCTGAGCGATGCAGAACGGTCGTATCTCGAGCGTCAGCTCCGCCGTCGCCAGATCGCGCGCGCGGTGTCGGACCGCTGCCGCATGATCCTGCGTTGCGCGGCTGGTCTGACCAACAAGGCGGTCGCTGCCGAGCTCGGCGTGCACGAGCACACGGTCGGCAAGTGGCGCCGCCGCTTCCTGAAGGACCGCATCGACGGACTGTCGGATGAGCCTCGGCCGGGGCGGCCGCGGACCATCGAGGATGATCAAGTGGCACAGGTCATTGAACGGACGCTCAACGCGACGCCGGCGGATGCGACCCATTGGTCGCTCCGCTCGATGGCCCGGGAGACCGGGCTGTCGCACACGACGATCCGGCGCATCTGGACGGCCTTCGGGTTGCAGCCGCACCGCTCGCAGACCTTCAAACTGTCGAGCGATCCGCTGTTCGTCGACAAGGTCCGCGACATCGTCGGGCTCTATCTGTCGCCGCCGGACCGCGCGCTGGTGCTCTGTGTCGATGAAAAGAGCCAGATCCAGGCCCTCGACCGCGAACAGCCGGTGTTGCCGATGATGCCGGGCATGGCCGAGCGGCGGACGTACAATTACGTCCGGCACGGGACGACCTCGCTGTTCGCCGCCCTCGATGTCGCCACGGGCTTCGTCATCGGCAAGTGCTACAGGCGCCACCGGGCCAGGGAGTTCCTCGACTTTCTGAAGCAGATCGACGCCCGCGTCCCCGAGGATCTCGACATCCACATCGTCATGGACAACTACGCCACCCACAAGACCGCCGCGATCAGAGCCTGGCTGGCGCGGCGGCCGCACTATCATGTCCACTTCACGCCGACCTCGGCCTCCTGGATCAACCAGGTCGAGCGCTGGTTCGCCGAATTGACGCGCAAGCAACTGCGACGCGGCGTTCATACCTCGACGAAGCAGCTCGAAGCCGACATCCGCGCCTTCATCGAAAAACACAACGAAGACCCCAAGCCCTTCAAATGGACCAAATCAGCCGACGACATCCTCGCCGCCGTCAAACGCTTCTGCCTCCGCGTCGATCAAAACTTATGCCACCAACTTTAGATTCGGGTGACTAGGGCGCGATCGGCGGCCGGGCCTGAAAACGGGTAGCCCAAAGTGCTCGAGCGACTGAAATACACGAACGGCAGTGCCACGACGCCCGCGGCGGCGGAAACCAGGGCGATCCGGCGTGTGATCGTGCGCTTTGACATCGGAAAAGCCTAACCCGACCCGCGTGATCGTTCAACCCAACTGGCTATTGACCGCAGGGCCATCGCATCAGGCGGTTCCGGAGATGGGCTATTGTAGGATCCGGTCGTTTCCGGCTTGTTTCCCCTTCGAAGATTGACGCCTTGCACGGCTCCATTGGGAACGCGGTCCTGAATCGCATGGCCTTGGAGACGACGCTGGGGCAAACTCGGAATCACGAGGCCCGTCTTTCTGCGATCCGGCCCAAGACGAAACAAAGGAGGAACACACTATGAGGATATCCAGTCTGCTCTCCCTGGCCATGTTGTGCGCGTTACTCATGTTGTCTGCGCCGGCGTTTGCCCAGGTCGAGGTGACCGCCGGTGCCAGCCAGCAAGCGATGTTGCGGAGCGATGATCCGGCGCTTGCGGCGAACAAGCGCCTCGTCTTCGACTTTTGGCGCATCGTCCTGGACGCGCACCGAGTCGACCAAGCCGGGAAATACATGGTCGAGGATTACGTTCAGCACAATCCCAACGTGCCGACCGGTCGCGCCGCCTTCGTGGGCTATTTCGGCAGCATGGATCCCCTGCCGGTGGCACCCAAGATCAAGGCCGAAATCGTCTCGATCACTGCCGAACGCGATCTCGTGACGATGGCGCACGTGGTGCGGTATCCGGACCCCAGCGACGCCTCCAAGACATACACGACCACTTGGTTCGATATGTTTCGCATCGAAGGCGGCAAGATCGTCGAGCATTGGGACAGTGCGTTGAAACATGCGCGCTAAGCGCTTCGGCCGATGATGCGGTGGCGCTGTCGTCGGGCCGGTAGTGGCGCGGCCGGGCGGACGGTCCGCGGTGCTGAGGCGGGGCCCGCTCATCATGGCCGAGCCGGCGAATTCAAGCGCGGTCCCAGCGGTCCCGGTATTTTGACCGAAGGGAGCTTCGCGACCGATACGCACACGAGGCACCACGGATCAGTTCGGGGTTGTGAGCGAATGTTGGTCTCGGCCATTGCGAGCCCTCGCTCGTCGTATCCGTTCGGTCGAGCCGGGATAGCCGGCGCCGGAGAAGCGGCAGTCCGGTGTTCTGTCCGTATCTGGCCGGACCAGCCCCGTGGCTTCGCCATCGTCCGCGCGTACAGGATCGTCAGGCATTTCCAGTACGCGGCAGCATTCTGATGTTGGTCATCACATCGTTGAGATCGGCGTCAATCGTGATCCGATCGGCGCTGAGGTCCGAGTGTCGAGCCGAACGGTTTACTGCCACACTGGTCGTTCGCTACCTCCCCCTATCCGGGCAGTCACGGCTTGGCCGAATGCTTACGGTATGGCGGCGACTATCTAATCAGGCGCCCAATTCTTCCTCGTATTCGTGTGGGCAAATTCTGATCGGCATCAATCCTCCAACACCTCATTGAGCGATCTCGCTTGGGGGGCATCATCTGGCGTTATCAGCTCCGGGGCCTGAAACAGCACATTGCCCGGCGACCAAAGCTCCAGGCTTTCAGCATGCTCCTCGAAAAACGCCGGGTCGGTGGTCACGCGAAGGCTCTCAGTCATGCCAGGAGCCAGCAATCCGTATTCCCGATGCGCCATGTGCTGGATGTCAGTTCCCGGCGGCATCAGGTCCGATGACCCAATGATCCTGTCCAGATCATCCATGGTTATGGGCGATGGCGGGCGCGATGGCATGGTGAGGTCGTCTTCCGTCACCGCGTCGATATCGAACCCGCGCCCCTCTGCTTCGCGGGCTTGCTGCTCGATGGTATCCATAATGTTCGCGCGATCGCGGATATCGGCGTCCTTGCCCAAGAGAATGCTCTGCGAGATCGTTTGGGGTAATTGGGCCAGGATCGGTTGCAGTCGGCCAACGACAGACTCGAACAAGCCGATGCGTGTCCTGAGCGCTCGATAGACGTCGGTTTCGACCGTCCCCTCGTAGTGCAAGTTGACGATCCGGATGATGCCGTGCTCCTGGCCGAGACGGTCGATGCGTCCGATGCGTTGTTCTACCCGCATGGGGTTCCACGGCATGTCGTAATTGATCAGGGCGCCGCAGAACTGAAAGTTTAGCCCTTCAGCTGCCGCGTCTGTGCATAGCAGGACATCGGCTTCGCCATCTCGGAACCGCCGTTTAGCATCGTCGCGGCTGATCCGGCGCCAGGTGCCGTCCGCGGCCGGGACTTCTCCCCCTCGCCCCGAGAAACACATCAGCGTCAGATCCGCGTGCTTCAGGAGATCTCCACGCAGAAAGTCCATGGTGTCGGTGTATTGGGTGAAGACCATCGCTTGGCCGTATCCGTCGCCGCGTAGCTCTTGAAGGGTGTGCTTGAGGCTTTCGAGTTTGCTATCCGGCGGCAACTGGGCAATGCGGACAAGAAGGCTCTGGATGTCTGACTCCTCTTCGGCGGCGAGAGCGTCGCGCTCGAGAGCCGCCACATCATCGGCATCCAGAATCTCGTCCGTCGCTTCATCGTCCGGCGCGTCCTCGTCCAGACCCGTTAATTGCGCCTGGCCGCCGGTGGCAATGGCGTTGAGATGGTTTTGCAGCGTGTTGCGCAAGGCCAGAAAGCTGCTGGCGAGGCGGCGACGGTAGATTGTCATGACAAAACCCACCGCCGTGCGCTCCTTGGCGCTGGCTTGGTTATAGGTGCTGGCAATGTAATCCTCGACCGCGTCATAGAGCGCTCGTTCTTCCGACGTCATTTCGATAAAGCGATCCTCGACCTGACGATCGGTGATGGGTGTGGTCATCATTCCAGCCTTGAAATACCGTCGCAGCAGTTCGCGAGTGTGCCGCGATACCAGGCGGCGAATCGGCGTATGCGCCCGCATGATGTTGATCGCGGCGCGGCGCTCTGCCGTCTCCAATTGACGCCGCGGAATGCTGGCATTATCGCGCAGCGCGCGGAGTACTTTGTTGGCCTTCATACGAGACAGCTCGACCAGACGTTGCGCGTCCTCTGTCTGGACTTCGCCGTACTCGCGTTCAACCGACTGAAAGAGTTGGGCCATGCGGTCCAGCGCATCCGATGACGGGCTTGGTTGCTCAATATCGTCAAAGAACTTGAGAAACGCGTCGGCGGTCCACTCGGGCGGCAGGCCGAGCAGGTCCAGCAAGTCCCAGACCTCAATGGGGTGGACCTGCATGGGCGTCGCGGTGAGCAACACCAGTCCCCGAGTCCGGTCCTTCAGCCCTTGCATCAGGCGCAGCAGGGCGTTCGGCCCACCTTCCTGTTGGCTTCCCGCGGCGCGTCTCCGGGCATGGTGGGCTTCGTCAAGCACCACCAGATCCCAGGGTTCGGCTTCCTCCAATAGTGCGGCCGAGCGGTCGTGGCGCCGCATCAGGTGACTGGACGCGATCACCACAGGTTCGTCATGCCAGTTATGGCGGTCGACAATCCGTTCGTTTTGCCCACGCCACGCGGGCGAGGGATACCAGATCAGCTTCTGGCCGTCGTAGATAGGCCAGTTCAAGTTGAACTTTTCGCGTAACTCGATCTGCCACTGTTGGAGAACGGCTTTAGGCGCCAGGATCAGGACCCGCTTGATGCGCCCGGCCAGCCAAGCCTGACGCAAGAGCAGTCCTGCCTGGATGGTTTTGCCGAGGCCGACTTCGTCGGCGATAAGAAGCTTGGGGGGCCAATCGGTATAGAGACGTTCAAAAGCCCTCACTTGGTGGGGCCAGGGTGTGACCGCCGAGGTAATCTCGCCAACGCGCTCGCCCCCGTTTGGCAAGCAAGGCGCGTGTTGAATGAAAGACCAGACACGGCTCCTCAGATCGGTAGTCAGGAGTGCGGATTGTTCTTCGGGTTTGTTCTCTCCGTCTGCTGCCATGTTCGGGGGAGGCTTTTCGGGCGCTTCTTCCGGCTCTTTGAGGCGGGCAGGCTTATCCGTTTCGGGCATGAAACGCATCAGGTCCTGATGTACGGCATCAGGTACGTCGAGCACGATTACGCGATGTGCCTTGTTGGCCCAGATGCGTGCGAAATTGGCCTCTTCGTCCGAGGCCCGTTGGGGCTCCGTACCCCAGCTCGTGTAGACGTTGATACTCTCCCAGTTGTGCTGCCAGCCGGCCGCCGTCTCGTTGAGGCTGCCGTTCCAGGCGATCTTGTCACCGCCCCGGTCCTCGATAATGCCGGCTTTCTCATGAAAAATGCCGTCTGCCGGAACCGGCTTCTTGTTGGCATCGCAAGGAACGGCCACCTTCACTTCCAGATGACCGCGCGCAATCATCCAGGCCAGCAGTTCTAGAGCGTCGGAAGAGTCCGAATCTGGTGGAGCGAGCGGCACGCTCACCAAATGTTGCTCTACGAGACCGCGAAGATTCTCGCCTTGAGCGATCGCCTCGATCTCGGGCGGTTCCAGGGTACAGCCGACGACGAGCCGCATGTGGCCGCCGTTTCGGACCAGTCCTTCGATGCCGCGTGCCGCCAGTGTCAGGGCGCGAGCGCTAAAGTACCCGGTCAGTCGATCATAACGCTCGGCATCCTCAAGCGCTGGGATGTAGAACAGCTTGACGAGATTGCCGTCATCAGGGGTGTATTTGAGCTTCCATGTGTGATCGCTGAGCATGGTCAGACGTCATCGTCTTGCCAAAGTTTGAGCTGTTCAGGCTCGTCGATTTTGTCGCTGTAAGCGAGGCGGGTGAGTTTATACAGCGCCTCGAAGTCACTCGCCGAGGCCGCAACTTCGCCCTTGAGTTCGATCCCTGTGAAGGTTTTTGAAACCGGAAGAACTTCAAGGACGGCTTCAAGCGCCGCGTAGAAATGCGGATCCTGATCAACCAGTGCCTTTGCAAGAACATCCTGCGCGGCGGCGAAGGAACGTACGCGGGCCATGTTGGCGGCGTGATGGATCGCGTCGATCATTCCTCGAGAGCCATCGACAGGTCCGAGTGTTCCCTTGGCGGCCCGGCGTGCGCTGTCCCATAGTTGGATGTCACTGCCTTTCTTCTCGGCCAACCGGCCGATGATGTCGCTGTCGAGATCGACGCCGACCGCACGGGCGAGCCTCAGCGCTTCGTCATAAGAGAACACAGGTGCCTTGAAGGCATCCCACGCCAAGACGACAAACGCTGTTGCGGGATCGAGATCGGCATCCGCCTTTAGATGGGTCAACTGTTCCAGACGCCATCGCTTGACCTCACGGCGGGCCGCGTCAAGGGCATCTTCCGGTGTTGCGGCATAAGGATCCCATTCCTCTTCGAACAAGGCCTGTTGTCGCCGGCGGCGGCGTTCCACGGGAATCTCGCGCGGCGTGCCTCGCTTGAGAGGCCAGTGGCGCGAGAACTCTTCAAGCGCCGGTCCAAAAGAGGCGAGGTAGAGGTCAACGCCCGAAATGCCTGCGTCCTGGTACTCCTTGACCCGCGTTCGCACCGCTTTGGCGACCAAGGGTTCTACGTCTTCCCAATAGAGTTGCGACTCCGCCTGCGTGTCGTCCACGCGGGGTCGACAAACCAGAAAGATGGTGGTCTTGGCGGCCGCCTTGTCCTTGATATGAAGACTTCCCTCGGCCGCGGTATTGATAGGCCATGATGCGGTGATGACGAAACCTGCTTCGATCAATCCCTTGGTCAACGCATCCCAGGCGCCGCTCGCCTTGTGCGTGAACATCAGAGTCATGATGCCATTCGGTTTGAGTGTCCGGCTGCACTCGGCGAAAATCGATGCCATGCGTTCCTGGTAGTCTCTTCCTGCGAGCGCCTTGGCGCCTTTCTGTCCTTGAAATTTGGCTGGACTGGCGACGGCCTCGTTGTCCTTGTCGGTTAGCTGGCGGCGGAATAGCTCGGGGACAACGTGGCCGGCCGTGCGTTTGAGCCATACGTAGAAGAAATCTGAGAGCTCGGCATACATGACGTTGTCGTAATAGGGTGGGTCTATGACGACTACGTCTACGGATGCGTCCTCAATATGATCGAGACTGTCACCGGGCTTGGCGGTGATGGTGATCGGCGGTGAGGTGTATTCTTCTGCACCGTCACGACTGAACAAATCGGCGGCGTTCAGGTCCACGTCGGGGCGAACCAAGGTAACGAGTTCTTTGATGCACTTTGCGGTCTTATCGATAGCCCAGTCGTATCCCACGCCTGCGACAAGGGGTGCCATCTCAGCGTAGGACCACACGAACGCAAAGTCGTGTCGGTCGAAAATAGAACGTACCCTACCGGTGGTATTGTCCCAGCGTCCAGCTCGATTGTTGTAGTTCAGCAAGGTATCGAGCGTCAGAGCCAAATACACGTATGCCGCTCGCCGGACTTCATCGAGACTTCCGTCAGCACGATCCGCGTCGAGCATTTCTCGAAATATTTCGACACTCGTTCCGTGGCACAGAAGCTGACGCGGAGAAAACAGGTCGCGCCACAGGGGCATGCCATACTGGATTGGTCGGTCGTCGTTACTGATTTCTGGAAACTTCTCGCTCGGAACAAAATCCAAGGCTTCCCACTCGGGCAGCTTCTCGTCGAGCTTCGCTCTTATCTCGACACTGTTATCGTCCTCTGGTCGCGGCGCGCGGTAGCCGCGTACCCATTTGTCCTTTCCGCGTTTTCCCGACTTTAGGATTTTCTCGACACGCCTTTTGTAGACGATTGCGAGCAACTGCTCTCCCATCTTCCCAGCCTGGGCCTGCCGCTTGATTTCATCCCCGTCTATGACGCGGCCGCAATCTAAATAGGGACAGACTCCATCGCCTCCGGAAACGGTTCCTTGTGATTGTTCAGCGACAGAGTCGACGATCTCGAACGAACAGACCCGACCATCTGAGCCTGGACCGGTGGCAAGGTGAGGTCGGACCCGCACACCGGTTCCGTCGGGTGCCAAACGCCAGTTCGGTGACAAGGGCACAAGGCCGTCGCAGTAGGGACAGGTGATGGTGCGAGCCCAGAGATAGCCTTCAATGCGGATACCTTCGGACTCCACGGGGAAAACACGTTCGTATTTCGGTTCGGCTCGACAGACAAACTCGCGCGCCAATGTGCCGAACTGTTCAAGCAGCGCAGAACCGTATCGTGCGGGCCAATCGACAGTGGCCCGGAGAAGCAGAGCGGCGACAGGATTCAGGTCATTGGCGATCGAAGTCAGCCCTAGGCGCCCGGTTTCAAATGGAATACTTCCCCCTCCCGCGGTCGGGTCGAGCACGAATAGGCCCTTTAGCGCGCTCCCTACAGTAAGCTCGGCCCAGTCCCTGTCTTCTTCTGTCGGCGTATACGTAAACGCCCGCTTGTAGCCGTAGGGGTTTGGCCCAAGGTTTTCCTTGTTTCTTTTGGCGATATCAATCCTGCGTCTGGTAGCCGCGGGATCCCCGTGGATGCCAAGCACATGCAGAAACTTCTCCCTATCCGAATCTTCCGGTAGCAGGGAGGCCAGAATCGCGGCGCGGGAAGCCACCAACGGCGCCCGCGCCCACCAGACATGCAGATAGTAGATCGGCGGCAACGCGGTCATCGACCGTCGCTCCCGGACGCTTTCCTCGCCGAGCGCGGCAATCGGTAGCCAACGTTCGATTAAGCGGGTCTCTGTCGAACGTCGTTCCTTGGCCTCCATCATCGCCTCACTGTTTCGTGATCTTTGGACCGGCATACACGACGAGAACCCGATCGCCCGCCGTCCCGGACCAGCAATAATGCAAGCGGAGTGTCATGTGGCGCACTTTGCCATGCCATGTACAAAACAGCGCCTTTCCCGGATCGTTCGGATGTGGAAATGTCAATTCCTCGCGGAAGTTATTCTTCTCGGCATTCGATGAGTCTGAGAACCATGCGCCATCGCCCGTGAAGTGGTCTTGGTAGATTTGATGGCCTTCGGGTGTACGCGCGCCGCCCGGATCGAACGCTTGCGCCAATTTATTTAGAATGCCGAGCAAAACGAGAATGCGATCCGCCGAGCTTCGTGCGAACGGAACTCCGTCGAGCGGTTCGAAACAGTTGCCAGAGATTGTCAGGCTTTCAAACCAGTTCGTCGAAGCTTCACGTAAATCGCCCCATGTCTGAATCGGCGCCGTCGCATCGCGGAGCCCTTCTTCCAGCGTAATTGCGTTTCGCCAGTTTTTGAGGGCTGCGGTCTTGTCGTCCAATTCCTCCGATTCCCGCTTCCAATTCACTTCGACGGGCGAGAAATCCCAATTGGAAGGTGTGACGCTAATCAGCCCACATTCAACGCTATGCAGCGTTCGAAATGCGGCCTCGCCGATCGCGGTATCCGTGACGATATCGTCACGGCATTCGAGCCAGTCGTCGGCGCCATGCTGGCGTAGATCGTCCCATGACGAACTGGCGGACGTCAGCCACCCCATCGCGGCTCGCTTCTCGTTCTTGTCAGCAAGGCGCCCAATTGCTTGTTGCATCCGAACACCCGAAATCGGGCTGGCGTTCAGGAGCGCATGATGGCAATAAACCTCCCGACCGAAGCGACGAACTGTGTTGCGCATGGACACCAAGCGTGCAAGCGCGTCGCGAAACGACTCTATGTCGTGAAATTGCTCGTGGATCGATAGGTCATTGGCAAGGAGGTCCATATCAATTCCAGCCCGCGAAATAATTCATGTCCTTGTCGAACTGATCAAAAAACCCATCCGGCCAACTGTCGATGTTGCCGTCGGCGTCCAGGATCGGGCTCTGAACTTGTGGCCCGCAGTCCGTCTGGTCTTCACGGCGCGGCCGGAAAAAATGTAACGCGACATGTTCGCTGGTCAGCGTGCGGTTTTTGACGGCCCGCCTGATGCCATTCAACACATGGTCACTATGTGTCTCGATTATGACCTGCACGCCTGCCGATGCGACTTCAGCCAGAAATCCCCCAATCGCCGCCTGTCCGGTGGGATGTAGATGCACTTCGGGATTCTCGACTAACAGCAGGTCATCGCTATTCGCGGATAAGGCCGCGACGACGATTGGGAGAACCTGAGTCAACCCAAAACCCGTATGAACAGGGCGTTGAAAATCCATACCGCTGGATATACGAATTCCTAACGTTACGGCGTTCGCACGCGGAACCTGCTCAATCGCTAACACACAACCCGGAAAAAAGTGGCGCATCCGTTCTTCCACTTGCCGAAAACGAGTGGGCGGTGTGCCCTGAAGCTCCAGGCGATCCAGCACAGGGGCGTCTCGGCCGGAGTGAAGAATGCTGACAGCGTATTCCCCTCGTGAGCCGACAACGGGCGTTAGCTGCGGATCGTCAAACATGTAGTGCTCGCGCGGCCCCAGTCTCTCGGCGGTCAGGTAGGTGAGCCCGCATAGGCGGTTGGTCAACGAATGGCCGCTTGGTGGCGCCGGCAGCAAGTGGTGAAACGACTGCGATTCGTTGGCGTCCCAGCGGGCGCCGTCGGCCGTCTCCCCGCAAGCCCTTCGCACCACCATGGACATCTCGTTGCGGTCCCCTTCAAATTCCCATTGAAACCGCGCCGCAGGGTCGTCCAGCAGCGCAATCTCGCAATTGCGGCGCCCGTAAACTTGGTCGATCACATCCGCCGCGGTGCCGAGTCGAACAGCGGCGCCATTGAGCATCAGGCGTGACGACCATTCATGTGCGCGCATCGTCTGATGCAGAAGAACGAGGGCCTGCATCACCGACGATTTTCCGGAGGCATTGGCGCCGGACAGCAGGGTCAGCGGACGCAATGGCAGCTTCAACATTTTGAAACATTTGAAATACCGCAGATCAATCCGTGTGAGCACCCAGAATCTCCTCGAATTTTTGCAGGCTCATCTCAAACCGAAGGCCAACACTTTTGGTATTGTTTGTGGAGTAAGTAATAGCGGTATTAAAACTCTCGTCTCCAAGCAGTTTATAAATGGCTTGGCGAAGAGGTTCCACGTATACTTCTACATGATCTTCGGTGTAACGCGACAAACCGGTGCACATTACATCCCAAAAGGATGCATTGAGAACGACGCGACGTTCCTGTCCCGGTTCATGTTTTCTGAATGCATGTTGATCGAACAGCAAAAGGTTATTTGCAAGGCCCCTGTGAAATTTATCGGACAACTGCGATAGATATGATTCCGCCGATTGGTTCATTTTCGTTAAGCAGTTGGCAAGGAACTCATCCATGTCTCCATGATACTCATCGAGATCGAGAAGCTGAAAAGCGCAAAACCGATTGACAAACTCCCGATCCCGCATTGTTTTTTTATTTAGGCTAGCGCCCGTTGCCTTAAGGAAAATATCGGTTTGTGCTTCTTCCTTTAGGAACCGGGTCGCCCTTCCCATGAACAGACAGTTGCGCATCTGTTGCCTGCTGAGGGGCTCTCCGCTATTGACCCTCTCGAAGATGTCCAGACGGGCACGTTCTCCCACCTTCGAATCAATGTTGTAAAAGATTAGATTGCAGTCCTCCACGCGGTTCTGGAGTTTTGACGTCAGGTCCGAGAATCGTTTGCCGTTGAGTTCAGTCCGATTCGGTAGACGCAGCCGCAACTTATCGCTCACAAACCGGTGAAAGGTAGATAGGCGCTGCAAACCGTCTACCACCACCATTCTTCCGTCACCGTCCTCCGCCATGTAGAACACAGGCAGGGGAATACGCATGATAACCGATTCGATCAGCTTGCTTTGCTTGTCTTCCGGCCAGATGAAATCGCGCTGAAAATCAGGGTCCATGATGTAGTTGCCCTGATCTATCCGACGCATGACGTCATGAATCGTTCGACTGTCATGGCGGATCAAGAGATCGTCGATGGGGTAATCACCAAACGACTCGCCTTTATCATCCAGACCCTCGGGCTCTTCGTGCCCGAACGACTGGCCGGGTTGCGTATCTTCCATTGGTTCCCTGCCCTGTGTCGTTTGCATGTTCGCCTGCCCGATCATCGTTTCGGATTCGTCAGCAGAAACCGGAGCGCCGTCAACACTCGGCGCGGGTTCTTTCTATGTATGGCCATACCTAACCAGTACGCGGCCTCCTCGCGCGCCATGGCCTCGATACCTTCAGCGACTGCACGCATGTTGTCGCGATTGCGCATGGGGGCGAGGCTGCGGAACAGCAACCCCAAGATCAACGCTAAGTCCTCAGTCAGTGTGTAGCCGCGCTTCTTGTTGTCTGTCCCAGAACCGAGCTTAATTCCGGCCCGTGCTAGACGCTTGAGCACCCGGTGCTCGACGAGATCGAAATTACGGCCGCGAAGCCCGGCAACGCGTATCGCGGAAGTCACCTGCGGTGTCGCCGATGCAGGCATCTGCCAGATTTCGTACTCGGCATCCCCCGGGCCGTGATTGCGCACCCGGAGTTCGTACTGGGGCGCCGAGCCCGGTGTATCGACGAGGGAAATGCGTTCCAGGCGAGCCATCTACGCCTTTACCTCCGCCGTGGCCGACACGTACGCAGCCCCGCTCGCAAACTTGGAAAGGCGTTCGGTGAACTTCTCGGCTGCGTCGCCGCGCATCGAAAGACCTTCGGCAAACGTCAACTCGAAACCCGCCTGGAGATTCTTGGAAGTTGCGTCCCGCAGTTGGGGTTCAAGGAACTCCTTTACCGGTTGGGCGTCGGGTACCGGTCCTCGAAACTCCAGCTCGAACGAGCCGCCCTCGCGGGTCTCATAGCCGCCCGTAATGGTGACGGTCTTCTCCGCTCCAGATACGGCGCCTACGGCGCCCAGAAGACGGAAGGCGTCGCCAGCCTCGAACATGCGGATAGTCAAAATCCCGACATTCTCGACATCCTTGGCCCGGGCCTGTTCCCACAACTGAACCAGCGCTTCCTTGAGAACGCCTTCGGCGGAAATAGATCCGGGTGCTCCCCCAACAGGATGCCCTCCAATGGGCTCGGTTCCCGCGTCGGCGCCAGACCCGCCGCCGGGTATCGCGCCCGGATCATCCGCCGGTTTGCCTTTGTCCTTGTCCGGTACAGGCTCCCCCGGCTTCGGCCGGGGCCAGACGGCGAGATTTTTCGCGCAGACCATGGTGAAGACCACGGACTGCTCATCGATCATGATGCTGGCCGGCGGGTCTCCGGGGCCGAACATCAACTCACCGCGCTGATACACGTACTCGCTTTGCTCGATGCCGCGCCGGACTCCGCGAATGAAAATGTCGTCGCCGACCAGGATGGGCAGTGCTGGATCGCGCCGAAACTCGTCGCGCAGCGCAAGCGTCGTGATCTGGCCTTTCTTGAGGGGCGTGCGATCCCGCACATAGGAGGGAGAATCCGGTTCGTCCTCGGACAGGCGCAACTTTTTTAGATCGCGCAACGCCCGCACAATCTGCTGTTGGCCCGCCCCAGGCTGATCGGAAGTGGAATGGACATCGACTGCCGAGTGGGCCAAGTCGGCCACACTTTCGCCGACTCGATTGCGAGACGGGTAGAAAACATGTCGGTAGCACTGTTGGATGGCGATCGCGAGTTCCTGTTCTGATCTTGCCTCCAGTTCACGTATCTGGGCCTGCTGGTGGTCGGCGAGATCGAGCAGTCGCTCGGGCTTCTTGAGCTCCCGCAAAGCCAGACGCTGATAGCTCTTGCGCCGCATTTCCTCCCGGCGGGCCTCGTCGGCGACCACGAACACCAGATTGTTGCGCAAGGCCCTCAGGTCGGAACCCTCGGAGCCCTTACGCGAGTAAATCCGTTCGATGAGTTCAGGGACGCTCTCCACGGTGCCGCCGATGGTGACCCCGTCATAGGCCAGTACGACGAGCTTCGGGCGGCCGTCGCCGACCTCGTCGGGAACGTCGAACGGCCCTCCCGGAAACGGGACCGTGTCAAATGTCCTGCCGCCGAATATCTGGCGGATGCGGTCGTTGAGCTCGGCGCGGGCTTGCCCGGCATCGACATGCTGTTCCTCGCGGCGAATGATTTGCCGAAGATTGGCTTCGGCGAGGAAGCGCATCGGCGCTCCGGGACGGTCGTCGAGGTAGGCGGACTCGGCAATGAACTTCTTGCGCGCTTCCTCGATGAAGCTGATGTCCGTCGCGGGGCCAAGGAGTGAATAGCGTAACCGTTCCGGCGAAACCCCCTTGAGCGGGTCATTGAAGGCGAGCGTATGCATAAAGATGGTTCGGGCGACATAGACGGCATAGGGGGCCATGCCGCCGTGGTGCTCGGCGTCGATCTCTTCTGCTAATGCCTTCTTTTCGACCGATCCGGCGGCGATGTCGTTAGTAATGGCCGGCAGGTAAGCGGTCTGCCCGAGGCGCGTGACGATCTCCTGGCGGATCTGCTCGTAGCCCGGATCGATATGGTGAAGGTGAATTGCCGTCGCGTCCTCAGGCTTCTGTTCCCAAAGATGCGAGATTGTTCGCGCCAGCAACCGCAGCATGCCGCGTACGCGCTGAAAATTGCCGAGCGTCGCTGTCTTGCCGGTCAGGGTTTCCAGGACTTCCGGATGCAGCGGGTAACTCGACCGGAATGCCTCGACGGTTTCGGAACGGGCCGCATCGTCGGCCAGGGACTCTCTATTGGTCCCCCACAGAGCCCGGTACGCATCGGCAACCGCCGGAATTTTTGTCTCGTCAATGGATTCAAACAGCCGACGGCGGAGGACCTGAACCGTTTCGTCCTCCTCGGTGGGGTTCAAAAGCGTTGCCTTGCGAGCGGAAACGCTCTCCGCTTCCGCCATGTTGTCGGCGATAAACTGGTTTTCTTCGTTATAGGCGTCGGTTGCCCGGCCGTCCTTGCCGATCGCCAGCGTATAGACCATGGCGGCATTAGGCGCGCTTTCGACGGCCTTGAACAACGAGGTCAGGAACGCCGTCAACTGATCGCGGGCGTCCTCAAGGTTGCGCACCTTGCGCAGATAAACGGAAAGCTCGTCCAGCAGGATCAGCGTCGGATCGCCGCCGAACAGCTCGCGCAGGGTCTCGGCGCCGGGCGCGATGCGGCTCTCATCGCTCTTGCGGACCCGCTCATATCCATCCTTGCCGGCGAGCGCGTAAGCGATTTCTCCCCAGGGCGTGTAAGCGAGAACGCCCTCGCCCATGGCCCGGCCGTTGGCAGGATCGGCGTTTTCACCATCGAAGGCCGCAACGCGAACACGACTATCGGGTAGCAGTGAAGGGTCGATGAACTCCCCGACATTCGCGACACCCTTCATACCGTGCGCGGCGTGCGTCAGCGCGATAAGCCCGTGAGTCTTGCCGCCACCGTAGGACGTATCGAGACGGAAGATTGCCGCGACTTCGCCGCCAGCGCCGGTCAGACGGCGGCACACGTTGGCGAGCAGGTTCTTGAGGCCCCTCGTGGGATAGGTGTTGGCGAAGAAGCGTACCGGGTCGAGATATTCGACATTTCCCTTGCCGACGATGACCTGCGCCAGATCCGCGGCAAAGTCGGCTTCGGTGATCGCCCCTTTGAGGACGTCCTCCCGTGGACGGCATGCCTCGAAAATCGTTGGGACTGTCATTGCGACCGCTCCGCCCTATCCACCGCGTCATCCGGCCCGATTGCGTGTGATTCGGTCCACTGGTCGATTTCTCCCTTCCTGAACCGCCAGGAACCGCCCACCTTGAATGCCGGTATGCCTGCTCCGGCAACCAATCGATAAATCGTGCGCTCCTTGACCTTCAGGTACTCAGCCACCTCGCGCACGGTCATGACGTCGGTGTCAACCATCGACCGCCTTGCCTCTCAGTCGGGTCTGCTGAACGTAAAGTGAAAAATACTACAGAATTGGCAATATAGCGACCGCTTTATCCAGCCTTGACGTCTGGTGATGATGCTCGGAACGGACTGAACCGATCCAAAACCTGATGGGGGAGCCTAGAGACGATAGCGGCAGCGCTTTTGGCCGGATCATCGGTTGAACGGGTGTGAGGTTCTGTTTGGTAGCTCGCTGGTCCGTCAGTTCCGCCGCCTCTCACACACGTCTCACGGTCCACAGCACCTTACCGACGATGTGGGCCTCCTCGGGATCGCAGGTGTAGTCGTCATAGTCCGAATTCGTGGATTTCAGCCGGAGACGGGGCGGGGCGGCGTCGCGCACATGCTCGACCCGCTTGACGACGAGGCCGGTGCCGTCCCATAGGACGAACATCTCCCCGGTAGCCGGGATCCGCCGGGCGGTATCAACCATGAGCCGGTCGCCCTCGCGCAGCTCGGGTTCCATCGAATTTCCCCGCACCCTGAGTATGCGGAGATCGTCCGGGCTCGCATCGCCCTCGTAACGGATCATCCCCTCGGGCAGGAACCAGCGCGCCTTCTCGATGACGAACTCGTCGGCGAGCGCGCCCGGTCCCGCCGACGCCTCGACCTCCATCTCGGGCACGCTCGAGAGCGGCACGCCGGGAAGCCCGGCCGGGGCCGGGCGGCGCTTTCTCTTTGATTGCTTTCGCCTGGGCACGGTGTCGTGGCGGAGTTCGTCGACATCGCAGCCGAGCAGCTCGGCGAGGGTCTCGCTGTCCTTGTAGCCCAGCACCCTGGGCTGACCGCGGGTGAGGAACTGGTGGAGGTAGGTGACGTTCCTCCCCATCCGGACCGAGGCCTCCCTCATGTTGAGGTCGCGGCGCCGGAGCAGGTCCTTAATCTTTTCCCGTATCGGATCGCTTTCCATAGCAGGTCCTCGCAGGTCTGTCGTGTTGTGCAGGATATTCACTAACTCATCCTATTGTCAACGCAATTCGTTCCGTTTACGTTCCCGTCCCATGGATACCCACACGATAACCCTGCGCCGAACCGTCGAAGGCTACATCGAGCGCCACCGGATCAGCGGCCGGCGCTTCGGTGAGGTTGCGCTGGGCGACCCCGGCTTCATTGCCTCGCTGGCGCGCGGGCGCTCGCTCCGGCTCGATACCGCGGACCGGCTGCTCGTCTTCATGGGCGAGGCGCCGATCGGCCCTGCCTTCCGGCGCGAGATCGAGGCGTTCCTCTCCGTCACCCGGACCAAGGCCTATCTGCTGGGGCTCGACGCGGCCGGCGATCCGTCCTTCGTGGCACGGCTTCGCAAGGGCGTCTCGCCTCGGCTGGCCACCATCGACCGGGTGCGGGCCTGGATGAGGATGTCGCGCTGGCGATAAACGTCGCCGACATGGTCGCCCTCGGAAAAGATGCGAGACTCGTGCGGATCGATGCGCTTGAAAGTGACGTGACTCATGCCGGGCTCCTGGTTGCGTGATGGTGTCGCGGCGGAACTCCCTCTCGCTCTCCGCGCCATTCGCTCCCCGCTCACTTCACTCTCCCCTCGCGGGCCTTGAGCACGGCGGCGGCCCAGGCCGCGGCGCGGACGAGCACGTCGCCGTGGCAGGGGTGGGGCGCGCACCAGCAGGCGAGGCGCTCGCCGTCGAGCGCAGCGAGACGGTCAAGCGCCAACTCGCCCGCGCGGATGCGCCGCCAAAGGTCGGCGCGATAACGCGCGATGACCTGCTCGCGGTTGCCGTCGGGTCCGATGCGGAATCGGTTGCCCCACTGCGTG
Source organism: Alphaproteobacteria bacterium (assembly GCA_965248835.1). Taxonomy (GTDB): domain Bacteria; phylum Pseudomonadota; class Alphaproteobacteria; order MPNO01; family MPNO01; genus CAYFYS01. The sequence continues at coordinate 1,728,955 of CBDFLJ010000002.1, read as the reverse complement.
CGGCGGTCGATGCGCACGGCGCCGGCGGCTTCTGCGTCCGGCTCGTGCCCGAGATTGACGATGCGGGCCATGCTCTCTCTCCCCTGATTGCGCTCGCCCGCACGGGCGCTCTCTCTCACTCGCAGGCCCCGGCGCGGAACAGGGGCGCGAGCCGCGCGCGGAGCGCGTCGGCGCCGAGGGTGACGAGGTCGTCGTTGAAGTCGGCGTGCTCGGGGACGATGACGGCGGCGGTGACGGAGACCTGAGCGCAGCGCCGGGCGAGGCGTTCGGCCGCTCGTTCCCCTTCGGGATCGTTGTCGCGGGCGATGACGAGGCGCGCGACGCCGGGCGGGGCCGAGAAGGCGCCGAGGCTGCCGGCGGAGAGCGCCGCGGCGGCGGTGATTTCCGGTACGGCGGTGACCAGCGAGAGCACGGTCTCGATGCCCTCGCCGACGACGAGCGAAGCGAGACCGTCGGCGGGAATGGCGCCGAAGCGAACGGCGCGTCCGAAGATGCGCCCGAGCGCCTTGCGAGGCGCCGCGACACCCGCCTTGGCGGGTGAGCGGGGGTCGAGCCAGGTGCGCTGCACGCCGCAGACGGCGTCGTCGTCGCCGGTGACGGCGGCGACCAGCGCCGGCAGGGGGCGGACGGAGGCGCCTTCGCGGTAGCGAAGCTCGGGGTGGAAGCGCAGCGCCGCGAAGCGGCAGCGCGCGAGGCCGCGGGCGCGGAGATAGCTCTCGGCATGGGTGCCGTCGATGGCGCGGCAACGCCGCCACAGGCGCCGCGCCGCTTCCGCCGCGTCGTAGGCGCCGCCCTCGCCTCCGGGCGGCGGAGCCGGCCGGACGAGGAAGGCGCGGGCCTCGTCGAGCGCCGTGCGCAGCGTCGGCGCATTCACACGATGGCCGATGAGATCGAGGAGGTCGCCGTGCTCGGCCGTCGCGGCATCGGTCTTATGTTGAATTGCACATAAGTGCGAATATGTTGCGGTGCTCATTATGTTGCTGTGGCTCGTGCCGGACCCATCCGGTCTGGCAGGCGTCACAATCACCGCAACATAATGGTACGACGCGGCGCCGCTGGCATGATCGGAACTCCATCTTTACGGAGGTACGATCATGTTCGACGAACTCTTCATCCTTCCCGCATTCATCACCAAGTACGAGGCCGCGCCGCTGGCCGAGCAGCGGAAGCGATACCTTCACCATCTCAGGGAAGTCGGCTCTTGTCGAAGCACCCTGCGCAAATGGGCCAACGCCCAGCTCAACCTTGTCCGGATTCTGGATTTACAAGAGGGCGACAGGGTCAGCATTCCCCGGATCGAGGCTGCAGCGGCGATCTGGGCACGACCGAGAGGGCGCAGATGCGACCGGGCGGCTTCCACCAAGGCGCGCAAACAGTTTGCCAGCAGCGGAGTCCAGTGGCTGCGTTTTCTGGGCTGGCTCGACGAACCTGAACGCGAGCGCCATCCGCATCACGCCGAGGTCACGATCTTTGAGAAATGGATGACCCGGTCGGTGTCGTCGCAGGCGAGCTTCGCGATGAAATGGTCCGCGTCCGGGACCGGGGTGATGCGGTAGCGGATCGCAAACCTGCCTTGCAGCGCCTCCTTCGAGGGATAGTCGTCGATGCGGAACAGCTTTCCGAGGTCGAGCCGGGCCTGGTCGATGTTGCTGTCGTAGTCCTCGATGAAGCGGGCGCGCTCGCGCACCACGCGCTCCCGGAGCGCGTCCAGAAGATCGGTGTAGCGCTCGTAGTTGGCGACGGTCAGCAGCCGGCTGCCCTGGTCGTCCCAGGGCAAGGTCTGCTCATAGTGCGTCTTCCTGATTTGACTCATGGTCGCGGTCATCGAGGCGAACGCGGCCTTGGGCAGGAGGCGCTTGTTGTAGCGCCCGGCGCTGGCGCTCGCGTCGTGGTGGAGGGCGACGTGGTTGAGCGCCGCTCGCCGGTTCCTTTTGACGCCGCGCGCCGGGTTGGTGTCGATATGGCTGCAGGCAACCGCGACGTTCATGATCTGCCGGAGAAGGTCGAGAGCACGGTTGGCGCCGCCCGGGGCGGTTCGGCTGTATATGTCGAACCAGCGCCTGACCTGTGTCGGGGATATGCGGTCCAGCGGTTTCGATCCGAAGGCGGGCAGCAGTTGCCCGGCGAGGATGGATCGCACGCCCCTTTGGGTTGACGGCTTGTAGCGGTCGCAATGGGCCTCTTTCCATGTGCCGGCGACGAAGTCCCGGAACGACGGGACAGCATGGCGGATCTTGTCCGGCTTGTCCTCGCTGCCGGGTTCCGCCGCGAGCGCATGGCACTCGCGGCGAACCTCCTCGACTGTCTTCAGCTCCGCCTGACCGAGGAATATCCTGCGAGTCCCACCGCCGGTCTTGCGCAGGAATATCCAGCTCCGCCCACCGGACGGTCGAACCCGGACGCCGAGACCGGCAATGCGCGTGTCCCAGACCGTATATTCCCGCTCGCGAGGGCGATGGCGGGCGACGGCGGCGTCGCTAAGCCGCATGCGTTCCTTGCTTGCCATGCCTCAGCCCTCCAGCACGGCGCCGACCGTCTCGGCAGCTTCGCGAACCATTGTGTCGGCCAGATGCGTGTATTTGAGCGTCGTCTCCGGATTCCGGTGACCGAGCAGCCTGCCGATCGCCAGGACGGTTTCGCCCTGTCTCAGTGCAAGGCTCGCATGGGTATGGCGCAAATCGTGAAGACGCACATCGCACAGCTCCGTCTCCCTACGGAGACGGTGCCAGAAGTTGTGCAGCCACTGCGTGCTCCGAGGGCGGTTCGTTCGCGACGCCGGAAAGACCCATGGGCTCGTCCGCCCCAGCATGTCGAGGATGCGCCTGGCCGGCTGCGACAGCCAGACGGTTCGGGGTCCGGTCTTGCTATCGCGCAGGAAGAGATGTCTCTCGCGGTAATCGGACCAGCGCAGGGTCAGGATTTCGCTCTTGCGGCAGCCCGTCAGGAGAAGGAGCCGGATGGCGGCGACCTGTTGCGGTTGTGCAGGCTGATGCGCCGACAGCCTGGCGGAGACCCGGCGGATCTCGTCGTCCGACAGGAAGCGCTCGCGCCCCTTCCGGCGATAGCGCCGGATGCCCCGGCAGGGGTTGGACCCCTCCGGCCGAAGGCCCATCCGTTCCGCCTCTCTCATGATGACGGACAGAACCGGCATGGACCTGTCGGCCGCGACCGGCGTCGCGCGCAGGGCGGCGAACCACTTGCGGACGTCCTCAGGGTCGATATCGGCGATGGCGCGCCCCGCGAAGCGCGGCAGGAGCTGATTGCGGAGATAGCTCCGGTTGACATAAAGCGTCCCGGCCTTCCAGACCCGCGCGTAGCGCTCGAACACGGTCTCGGCGACGGCCTCGAAGAGCGTTTCGTCGGGCCGGCAGGGTGCGTCCTCGCCCCGCCGGATTGCTGCAAGCATTTCGGCGGCGCGGGATCGCGCCTCTGTCACGGTTATGGTCCCGGCGTCGCCAATGATCTTCCAGACGCGTTCTCCGCGATGCTGGCAGTGGACGAAGAAACGTTTCCGACCCGAGTGCAGCACCCGGACGCCGAAGCCCCTGAGCTGGCCGTCGCGGATGTCGTAGGCGGCCTTGCGGCGCGTGAGCGCCCTGACGCGGGCCTCGGTGAGGGTAAGGTTGGGCATCTATGTCTCCCGGTTTCGGTTGCAGCCGGGGAACAGACAGTTGCAGAATCCGTTCCTGGCCGGCTTCGACGGGAGAGAAAAACGACCCTTCTTCAATGGGTTAGCACCGAAGGTGCGCCTCGGTGGTGTAAGAGCCTGGCGTCCTACGCGGCATCCGGCGGGTAGGGCGGGGACGCTCAGGCTGCCACGGCGGGCAGCTTGACGGTAAGATTGTCGCTACGACAAAGCGCGCAATCGAAGGCAGCAAACAGCTCATCTCCGGGTCGCCGGCCGGGCGGCCGCCTTCGGAGGCGTCCGAATAGTCCAGTGCCGCTTCAAGCGGTTCGCGGAAGATCTCGAAGTCGACCGCCCGCGCCGGCATTTCCAGTGGATCGCCGGTCGATCAATGCCTGCGCTAATGATCCGGTAAGCCGGACAATCCCGCATGTCTCGTCAAGATTCACCCATTCCGCCGGCCATCCGGGGAGGATCATATCGGGATCAGGCCTGTGAGGTTTTTGGAGGTATCGACTTGGCGCGCGCGGGCTGCCTCAGCCCCAGGCGCTCCATGCGCGGCAGGAGCTCGGCCTCGAGGAAGGGCAGTTCGTCGATGTAGTTGACCAGGCCCAGCGCCATGCCGTCGAGCCCGCCCTCGCTCATGCGGCGGAAGGTCTCGGCGCAGTCGTCGAGCGAACCGACGACCGGGAAGGTGCCGACGCCGCTGACCAGGCGCTCCTTCATGGCGGCGAGCTTTTCGGCCGGGATCGACCGGGACTGGCCGCGGATGCTCAGCGTGTGCTCGACCGCGTCCCAGTCTCCCATCTCGTAAGTGTAGTAGTGATAGTACTCCTGCGCCTCGCGCCGGGTGCGGCGGCACACCATGTGGCCGCTGGCATACACACCGATCGGACGCGGGTCCGCCATCTTGCGGATCGCGGCGATTTCGCCCGGCAGCGCATCGAGGTCGGGGAAGGCCGCGAAGATGCAATCGACATGGGCGGCGGCGAACGCGCGCCCGGCCGGAGACGAGCCCGCGCTCATCAGCAGCGGCCGGCCCCCGCCATAGGGCTGGGGCGCAAGGCTCACCCCCTTGAGGTCGAAGAACCTGCCCTTGTGGTGGAAGGGCAGCGTCTCCGACCAGATGCGGGTTACGATCTCCAGCCATTCCGCGGTGAAAGCGTAGCGCTCCTCATGTTCGCGCAGTTCGATGCCGAACATCGCGAACTCCTCCGGGTGCCAGCCCGAGACCATGTTGAGGCCGAACCGCCCCCGGCCGACGAGATCGGCGGTGACGATCTGCTTGGCCGCGAACACCGGGTTGATGAGCGGTACGTGCAGCGTGCCGAAGACGGTGATCGCCTCGGTGCTGGCAAGCAGCGCGGCCGCCCAGGTCAGCGTCTCCATCGCGCTGCCCTGGGTGTCGGTCTTTCCCCGATAGCCGTGCCATCGCGCGATGGGCAGGGTGAACTCCCAACCGGCCGCTTCGGCCATCCGGGTGACGGTGAGGTTGTTCTCCCACGACGCCACCCAGCGTTCCGGCACCGTGGTCATCGCGACCCCGCCGGAGCTGTTGGTGCAGAACAGGCCGAGCTTGAACCGGTTCGGCCCGTCCATCCGGGTCGCAGGTCGCATCCCGCCGTCGGGTCAGGTGCGCGCGGGCTTGTCGGCCTTCACCCCGTCGCGGCCGCGTTGGAAGAACTCCGCCCGCATCCTGTTCAAGAACGCGAACGCCTCGGCGTCGAACGCGTCTTCCGGCGCGGCCTCGTGCTCCCAATAGCCGTACGGGTCGATGCCGCGCACCAGAGTCGCGCCGGGCTTGGCGCCGAAATTGTACTGTGCGCGCCGCACGTCGGGCGAAATGTAGTGGATCGAAAGCCCGATCCGACGGTGATCGGAGTTGTTGGGATCCGAGCCGTGGACGATCGATTCGTGGTGCAGCGAGAATTCCCCGGCATCGAGGATCATCGGCCGGGCCCGGTCCAGTTCGATCCCCTTGATGGTCTGGCCGCGGATCAGGAGGTTGTGCTCGTTGGGCTCATTGACGAAGGCGAGGTTGGGGTCTTCGCGGTGCGAGCCCGGGATCACCCGGACGCACCCCGAGTCCAGGTTCGAGGGCGTGAAGGCGAGCCAGGCGGTACAGGTCTCCGACGGCTCGAGCCCGTAATAGAACGTATCCTGGTGCCAGGACACGAACCGCGGATCACGTGCGTTCTTCTGAAAGAAGCCGGTCCCCCAGCACAACAGGTTGGGCCCGATCACGTCCTCGACCGCATCGAGGATCCGCGGGTGGCGAATCAGGTCATTGAGCCACTTGAACGGCAGGTGGGCCTTGAAGACGAGCTTCTGCTGCGCCTCGACCCCGTGCTCGGCCTCGAAGGCCTCGAGCTTTGCGGTCGCCGCCGCCGCCTCGTCGCGGCCCAGTGCCCGCATCGGGCAGACATAGCCGTCGCGGTGGTATTGCTCGATCTGTGCATCGTTCAGGTGCTCGCCCATGTCCGTCCCTGTAGAAGTGGAAAGTCGATGCGCTTCAGGCCCCGGACCACGCCGAGCGTACCGTCCTCGCGGAAGATCGTCTGGTCGAAATGGCCCAGGGTCTCGCTCCTCACCGAGAGTGCGACGGCGCGGTTGTCGTCGTTGGACTCGGTGTGGATGTCCCACGGCGGGATCACGTCGACGGTCCCCTCCCGGCAGATCTCCGAGGAGACCAGCTCGAGGTCGGCGCGTTTGGGGTCCGTGCCGTCATCGGTCCTGGTATAGCGCGTCATCCGTTCCCAGCCTGTCACGATTCCGTAAGCCGTCCAGGTATGGGCGTGGTCATGCCTGGCCGCCTTGTGGTAGTGGCCGCGCACCAGCCCGTCGATGACGAAGCCGTGGTCGGGGTCCTCGTAGAGCACGTACTGTTTGCCGTCGCCGATCGGCCAATCGTCGGTCAGGCGCTTGAAGTCCTGGTCGCCGACCAGATCCTCCAGCCGCTCCGCGATCGCCCGCCACAGCGTCTCGCCCTCCAGCCCGTCTTCGTAGAGCGCTCGAGTCTCGGCGACGAACCTTTCGAAGGCTGCAATACCGGTTTCGGCCATGGCGCGTCCTCGCATCTTTGTCCGGTGAGGCTATAGTTCGCCATTCCGCGGGTTCGCGCAACGAGGAGGTGACCAGATGGCGAGGCAGGATCGAATCGACGTGCACCACCATGTGCTGCCGGCGTTCTTCCGCGAAGCGCAGACCGCCGGAGGCTATCCCTCGACGGCCTATCGCGCCTTCCCCGACTGGTCGCCCGAAACCTCGCTCGCGCTGATGGACAGGCTGGGGATCGCGACGGCGCTCATGTCGTTCACCGCCCCGGGGGTCTATTTCGGCGACCGTGCGGCGGCCGCGGTGCTCGCGCGGCGCTGCAACGACTATCTGGCCGACCTGGTGGCCGCCCATCCCGGACGTTTCGGCGCGCTCGCCATACTGCCATTTCCCGATACCGAGGCCTGCCTTGCCGAGATCGCCCGCTGCCAGGACGTGCTCGGGCTCGACGGTTTCATCCATCTGACCCAGGTCGATGACCGCTATGCCGGCCATGCCGACTTCCACGAGATCTACCGCGAGCTCGACCGCAGGAAGGCGGTGGTGCTGCTCCATCCGACCTATCCGCCGCAAAGCGCCGAGCGCGACCACGTGGTCCCGCGGCCGATCGTCGACTACCCATGCGAGACGACGCGGGCCACGGCCAATCTTCTGTTCACCGGCGTCCTGGCCGAGATGCCCGGCATCGCCTTCATCCTGTCTCATGCCGGCGGCGTGCTGCCGATGCTTGCCCACCGGATCGAGATCTTTGATGATCTGACCGCCCATCGGGAGCGGTATCCCGAGGGCGCGCGGGCGTATTTCCGCCGGCTCTACTACGACACCGCGCTGTCCGGCGATGCGGCGGTGCTGGCCGCCTTGCAGGCGCTGGCCGATCCGGCCCGGATCCTGTTCGGTACCGACTATCCGTATATCCCCGAACGCACTGCCGAGGCGGAGACCGCCGGCACCGACGGCTACGCGGGCTTCGACGAGACCGCGCGCACGATGATGGAATACGCCAACGCACGCGCGCTGTTCCCCCGGCTTGACCCGGCGGCGAGTTCTTCCTGAAACTGGACGCCGTTGGGAACGGTTCGGAGACGCCGATGTATTTGCGCGAATGTTGGTACGCCGCGGCATGGGACCACGAGGTCGCCGACGCGCCGTTCGCGCGCACGCTGCTCGACCAGGCGGTGGTGCTCTACCGCACCGCCGACGGCACGCCGGTCGCGCTGGAAGACCGCTGCTGCCACCGCGCCCTGCCGCTGTCGATGGGGCGGATCCTCGGCGATAGTCTGCAATGCGGCTATCACGGCCTGCGTTTCGACCGCAACGGCGTTTGCGTCGAGGTGCCGGGCCAGAGCGCCATCCCGCCCGGCGCCGCGGTCCGCGCCTATCCGGTGGTCGAGCGCCACAAATGGATCTGGATCTGGATGGGCGATCCGGACCGGGCCGATCCGGCGCTGATCCCGGACTGGTGGCGCATGGACCATCCCGACTGGGCGCCGGTCAAGGGCGGCGATCCGTTCCATGTCGAGTCCAACTACCTCTTGGTCAACGACAACCTGCTCGACCTGTCGCATGTCGCCTACGTCCATGCCGGCTCGATCGGCACCGGCAACGTGGCCGAATTCCCGATCATCACCGAGCGCGGCGACGATTTCGTCAAGATGACCCGCGTGGTCCGCGATTCGCCGCCGCCGCCGCTGTACCGCGACCTCGGCCGGTTCACTGGCAACGTCGACCGCTGGCAGGTCGCGGTCTCCACATTGCCGTCCTACAACAGCGTCCACGCCGGCTGCGCGCCGCCCGGCGCCGGCTGCGCCGAGGCGCCGCTCGATCGGCGCATGGAGTTCTTCAACCTCAACGCCCTGACGCCGGAAACCGCCACGACGACCCATTACTTCTACGCTCATACGCGGAGCTTCGGGCTAGGCGACCGCGCGGTCGACGAGACCTTCCACAGGGATTTCCGCGTGGTCTTCTCCGAGGACATCGGCATCCTCGGTGCCCAGCAGGCCAATATCGATCGGCACCCGGGCAGACGGACGATCGACATCAACGTCGACGGGCCGGGCATGCTGTTCCGCCGCATGCTGGAGACCCGTATCGGCGCCGAGGCGGAGTGGACCGCCGCGTGAGTCCGCTCGGTCGATGAGCGGCTACCAGGACGAAATCATCGCCACCCTGCCCAGGCGGGCGATCGACATCCCGCTGCGCTGGGCCGCCGAGACGCCGGACGCACCGGTGGTCCATACCGGGCCGGCGACCTGGACCTATGGCGACCTCGCCGCCGGCATCGATTCCTTCGCCGCCGTGCTCGGCCGCGCCGGCATACGGCCGGGCGATCGCATCGTGCTGGTGATGGAGAACTGCTTCGCCGCGCTTTGCGCCTTTTACGCGATCACATCGCACGATGCCTGGGCGGTGATGGCCAACGCGCGGCTGTCGGCCCGCGAGATCGCGGTGATCGTCGAACGCGCCGAGGCGCGGTTCGCGGTGTTTACTACCGAAATCTCCGAAGAGGCGCGGGTGCATGCGCGTGCCGCCGGTGCGGACATCCACGCGGACCGCGCCTTCGGCGCGCTCGGCCTCGCGCCGGCCTGCGCGGACGCCATGCCGGAGCCCGTCCACGACGATCCGGCCCGTCAGACCGCGGCGATGATCTTCACCTCCGGCACCACCGGCCGGCCCAAGGGTGCGATGCTGTCGCACCGGACGATCCTCTACCAGGGCGCCACCGTTTCCGCGGCGCGCTTCGCGCCCGGCGACTGCCCCTACGTGATCGCGCCCATGGTCCATATCCTGGGGCTCTCCGGCCTGGTGATGCCGGTGATCCACACCGGCGCGGCGTTCGAATTCGCCGCCCGGTTCGACGCCGAGGCGGTGCTTGCCGGTCTTGCCAGCGGACGCCTCACCCATGTCTTCAGCGCGCCGCCGATGTTCGCGGCGCTGCTGGCACGGGCCGAAGCGAGCGGCGCGGCGATCGACGCACCGCGGCTCAAGCAGGTGCTGGCCGGCGGCTCGCCGGTCGACGCGGCGCTGCGCGAGGCGGCCGGGCGCGCCTTCGGCATGCCGCTCAGCACCGGCTACGCCGCGACCGAGTTCTCGCCGATCGCGACCACGCCGCCGGGGGTGAAGCCCAACCAGGGCGCTGCCGGTTATGTCTGGCCGGGGGTCGATCTGCGTCTGGTCGGCAGCGACGGCAAAGAGGTTGCCCGTGGCGAGGTCGGCGAGGTCCAATGCCGCGGCCCGAACGCGATGTCTGGCTATTTCCGCGAGCCGGAGGCGACGGCGGCAACCATCGATGCGCGTGGGTGGGTCGCGGTCGGCGACCTCGCCCGGCTCGACGAGGACGGCCAGATCCACATCGTCGGCCGTCTCAAGGAGCTGATCATCCGTTCGGGCTTCAACGTCTATCCGGCCGAGGTCGAGGATGTCCTGACCGGCCACGAAGATGTCCAGCAATCCGCTGTCGTCGGCCGCGCGGTGGCGGGAAACGAAGAGGTGATCGGCTTCGTCGAAGCCGTACCCGGCCGGCGCATCGACCCGAGTGCGGTGGCCGCCTTTGCCGCGGCGCAGCTTGCGCCCTACAAGCGCCCGGCGCGGATCATCGCGCTCGATGCTCTGCCCGTCGGGTCCACCGGCAAGCTCGACAAGGTTGCGCTCAGCGCGCGCGCCCGGGCGCTGCCGGACTGATCCCGCGCTCCGCCCGCCGGTCGAGACGGCCTGCACGCATCTGGCCGAACACCCAGCACCCGCACAGGATCCCGAGCCCGGCGGCGATCGAGATCGGCGTGCCCAGCCCCCAGTCCACGGCGATTGCGCCCAACAGCGCCGCGCTCGCCGCCGGCACGGCGCGGAACGTCAGCCCGACAAGGCTCATCACCCGCGCGCGCATTCTCGGTTCGACCACGTTCTGGATCAGGATCTGGCTGCAGATCGAGTTGATGTTGGAGGCAAGGCCGTAGACAGCCATCAGCACGATCGCGAACCAGAAGATCGTGGTCTGCGCGAAGGCCAGCAGTGCGATGCCGCTTAGGATCGCGGTCGCTGCCATCAGGCGGGTCAGCCCCTCGGCCCGGCCACGGCGCGCGATCCACAGCGAGCCGAAGATCGCCCCGAGCCCGGCGATCGACAGAAACCAGGCCAGTCCGTCGGCACCGCGCCCGAAGACATCCGAGGCGAACGCCGGCATCAGCTCGATAACCGGGCGCAGCAGCAGCGAGAATGCGACCGTCAGCAACAGCAGCGCGCGGATAGTCCGCTCGCCGATGATGTAGGCGATGCCCTGGACGATGTCGCCGAACAGGCTGGAGGTCGCCTCCGCCGGAGCCGGCGGATCGCGGTAATGAAGCGCCAGCAACGCCCACAGGAGCGCGCAGTAGGAGACGGCGTTGATCGCGAACGCCGCCGCCGAGCCCAGCACGATCAGCAGCGCGCCTGCGATCGCCGGACCGATGAACCGCGCCGTCTGGACCAGCGAGGACTGGAGTGCCACCGCCGAGGACAGGTCGGCGCGCGGCACGAGGCTTGCGACCAGCGAGAAATAGGACGCCTGCATCAGCGACATGGTCACGCCGTTGAGGAAGACCAGTCCCAGCAACAGCTCGATGGTCATGAGATCGAACGCGGTGAGGACGGCGAGGGCCGTCATCACCGTCGCCGCGATGATTTGGGTCAGCCGGGCGATCTTGAGCGCGCCCACACGGTCGACCAGCGCGCCGGTGATCGGCACCAGGCAGATGATCGGCAGCACCTCGGTAAAGACCACGATCCCGAGCCAGGCCGTCGACTCGGTCAACTCCCAGGTGAACCAGCCGAGCCCGGTGCGGTAGATCCAGGTCCCGAGGTAGGACGCCCCGGCGCCGACCGAATAGAGCCGGTAGTCCCGGTGGGCCAGCGCACTGCCGATCCCGCCGAACGCCGCGGATCTGCTCACCGCACGGAGGTGCCCCGACCGGGATCGGGCGTATGGCCGGCGCTATTCCGCCGCCTCAGCGACACCCTTGGGGTTGTGGGCGATGATGGTTTCCATGTTGTTGCGCCGGGTGACGAACTTGCCAGGGGCCTCGTAGACGTTGTCGGGAACGTCGAAATAGCCGGCTTCGAGCTGGGCCGGCTGAGTCAGATGCATCGAGATCGAATCGAACGGGCAGACGTCGTAGCACAGCTCGCAGCCGATGCAACTGTCGGCATGGACGTCGATCTTGCCCGCCGGGTTCTGCGACAGCGCCTCGTAGAAACACATCTGGATGCATACCGTGCAGGTCGGGTTCTGGCAGGTCTCCTCGTTGACGACGGCGTGCATGCGCGGCCGGGCGAACTGGTCGGCGTAGTCCTTGGCCGCCGCCGCCGAGGCGATACCCCGCATCGCGGCGAGGTCCTTGTAGCCGTGCTCGTCCATGAACTTGTCCACGCCCTCGATGATCTTGGGCAACCATTTCATGCCCTTGATCATCAGCACCGAGCCGACCTCGACGATATCCGCGCCGGTCATCAGGAACTCGACCGCGTCGCGGTGATCGAAGATGCCGTTGGAGCCGGCGATCGGGATGCCGACCTGGGTGTAGATGTTGTGCACCCAGCGCAGCGTCAGCGGCTTGACCCAGGTGCCGCCGATCCCCGCGGTGCCGGCAATCCGCGGCTCGCCGGTCTCGATGTCCACGGCGAATCCGGTGTGGCGGTTGGTCGCGGTGACCGCGGACGCGCCGCCGGCCTGGACCGCGCGGGCGATGGCGACCGGCTGCGACTGATCCGGCGTCAGCTTGACCACGATCGGGATGTCGCAGGCCTCGACCACCGCGCGGGTGACCTCGAAGGCGACATCCGTTTCCTGGCCGATCATCGAGCCGCCGTGGACGCCCGGCATCATCGCCGGGTGCGGGCAGCCGAAATTGAGCTCGACCATCGGCAGGCCGCAATCCTCGAAGGTGCGGCAGATGTCCTTCCAGCCGTCGATGTCGTTGGCGCCGGCGGAGCCGATCAGGTGGGCGTCGCGCTCGCGCGCATAGGCGCCGATTTCCTTGAGATAGGGCACCCAGTCCTTGTAGTAGGTGCTGGAGTAGCCCGAGCGGCTGTAGAAGACGAAGTCGCGCGGCACCTTGCCTTTGATGATGTCGCCGCGGTCATTGAGAATCGCGTATTTCGAGTTCTCGGTCAGCCGCGCCATGTCCTCGATATCGGTCAACGTCTTGATGATCGCGCCGGCCGCGCCGTAGTCGAAGCATTGCTTCATCAGGTCCGGGCTGTTGGTGGTCTCCAGCGAGGCCGCCACGATGGGGTTCTTGAACTGAACGCCGCAGAATTCGACTGCCAGGTCCGCCATCCGTCTTCTCCACAATCCGCGCCGCACGGACGGCCGTTGCGGCCGCCGCGCCCATGGCCCGCATTGTCGGCGATCAGGCTATCGGAGCGCAATGCCCAAACCGGGCCTTGCGCCGCCGTCACATTGCCTGTCCGGCCAGGTGTCCCCGCGAGGCCGGCTTTACGCCGCCAGATCCCAGAACAGCCCGGCCATGATCGCCAGGCCCTGGCGGGCGACCGGCGCCAGCAGGTGCTCGTTCGGGGCGTGCTGCGAGCAGCCAGGATAGGAATGTGGCACCCAGATCGTCGGCAACCCCAGGATGTCCGCGAAGACATCGTTGGGAAGCGACCCGCCGAGATTGGGCAGGACGACCGGCGGCGCGCCCGTGGTCTTTTCGATCGAGGCCTTAGCGAAGCCGACCCACCTGTCGTCCGGGTCGAGCCGGGTTGCCGGGAAGCTGCCGCCGCCGTGCGCGGCCACCGACACGGCGGCTAACCCCTCCCGGTCGAGATGGCGCCGCAAGGCCGGGATGATGTCCTCGACATCGGTGCCGACCACGAAGCGTAGCTGGCAGGCCGCGCGCGCCGATCCCGGGATCGCGTTGACCGGCGCCTCCGGCGTGCCGGCGTGAAGCGCCAGGACCTCGAAGCTGTTCCAGCCATAGACCCGCTCGGCGGGCGTGAGGCCCGGCTCGCCCCAGTCCGGATCGACGCTGGGACCGCCTGGACCGCCGGAGACCTCGAGCCCCGACAATGCGCGGCGCACCGAGTCGGGCAGCATCGGCCGCCATTCCGGCACGAGGATGCGTCCGTTTCGATCGATGATGCTGGCGATCGCGGCACTCAGGATCGCCGCCGGGTTGGCCAGCGCCCCGCCCCAATTGCCCGAGTGGTGGGCGCCTTCGCGCAAATCGACCGACAGCGCGATCGGCCGGGCGCCGCGCGAGCCGAGGAAGATCGTCGGCCTGTCATGGGCCAGCCGCGGCCCGTCCGAGGCGATGAACAGGTCGGCCGCAAGAGCCGCGCCCGCGGCGCCGGTACACAGCGTCCTCAAGCCCGGCGAGCCGACCTCCTCGCCCATCTCGAACAGGACGCGCATGCTGAACCCCAGCCGGCCGCGCTCGGCGATCACCGCTGCCATCGCACCCAGATTGATGCTGTGCTGGCCTTTGTTGTCGGCGGTCCCGCGGCCGTAGAGCCGCTCGCCGCGGCGGCTCAGGCGCCAGGGGCCAAGCCCGTCCGCCCAGCCCGCGTCCTGACCCAACAGCACGTCGCCGTGGGCATAGCTCAGCACGCATAGTTCGGTCCCGGGCTCGATCCGCTCGGCGATCAGGAAGGGCGGGCCGCCCGCATCGGGGTTTTCCAGGATCTTTCCCGAGAAGCCCAGCGCCTCGAGGCTCGGCAGGAGCTCCACACGGAGATAACGCGTAAGCTCTTCGCTCGCCGCCGCGTCCTGGCTGGTCGTTGCGATCGCGACCCGCCGTGCCAGATCCTCGGCGAATCCGCCGCCGTCGAAATAGGCCTCGGCCCTCGCGATTGCGCCGTCACGGCTCATTGCGGGCCTCCTTGGCGAGTCGCGGGTTCGGCTGGGCGCGGAAAGAGCCGGTAACGCGCTGCCTGCAGTCCCGATCGTAGACCACAGGCGTGCCCCGTGCGAGGCCGGCCCCGGAGGGCCGGCCTCGCACGGTCATTCGATCAGCGATGATGGCGGCCGCGCTTGGAGATCATTTCGTCGATCCGCGCGCGTTGCTCGTCCGACAGCTTCGAATAGAGGTCATCGAATGCCGGCCGGACGTCCCGGACGATCCCAAACGCGGTGCCGAGCGCGAGTTCGACCCGGGCCAGATGCTGCGGCGCGGTGTTCGCCGCTGCCTGCGCATCGGTGGACTCGCAGGCCTCGCCGATCTTCCGGCTGCCGACCTCGAGCGCAGCTTTGAGCGTGTTCCACGATGCGGTCTGCTCCGGTGTGAAGCTGACGAAGGCTTCCACGAAGCTGGTTGCGGCCGACACGCGGGTGTCGCGCCGGTCGCTGCACAGCGCCTTTGCGCCGTGCCCGTCCCAGCCGCCGTGGCCGCTCCAGCGGCCGTGGGCGATCGCCCCGCCGGGCCGGGTCGCCAACACGGCGACCGCGACCAGCGCGAGGGCGGCAACGGATGATATCGACAGGATGATCGTTCGGCGTGACATGGCATGAACCTCCTTGGGTGATCGCACGCAGCAGATATAGGCGCCGGGTTTTGCACGCGTGTTTCGCCGGACCGGGGGATTTGTAACAGCGCGTTTCAGGGCGCCGCCGGGACACCGAGCGTTACAAATTCGGTCCGGCGCGCCCGTCGGGCTCGACTATAGTCGGGCGATGAGCGCGTCCCCGCACGTCCTGATCGTCGACGACGACCGCGAGATCCGCGACCTGACCGGGCGCTATCTGAAAAAGCACGGCTTGCGCGTCGATGCCGCGCCCGATGCCAAGGCGATGGACCGCCTGCTGCAGGGCGGAAGGTTTGATCTGGTGGTGCTCGACATCATGCTGCCGGGCGAGGACGGGCTGTCGATCTGCCGCCGGCTCAGGGCCTCGACCGGGTTGCCGATCATCATGCTGACGGCCGTCGCCGAGGACACCGACCGCATCATCGGGCTGGAGATCGGCGCCGACGACTACCTCACCAAGCCGTTCAATCCGCGCGAGCTCCTGGCGCGCATCCGTGCTGTGCTGCGCCGGGCGGACGGCATCGGCGGGCCGGCGGGCGAGGGCGCCAACCCAACGCTGGCCTTCGCCGGCTGGCGGATCGACCCATCGCGGCGCGAGCTGTTCTCGCCCGACGGCGTGCTGGTCGCGCTCACCGCCGGCGAGTTCGACCTCCTGGTTGCGTTTGCCGAGCATCCGCAGCGGGTGCTCTCGCGCGATCAGCTTCTGGACCTGACCAAGGGCCGCGACGCCCAGCCGTTCGACCGTAGCATCGACGTCCAGCTCAGCCGGCTGCGGCGCAAGATCGAGGCCGATCCCAAGAACCCGGAGATGATCAAGACCGTCCGGTCCGGCGGCTACATCTTCACCAACCCGGTGGCACAGACGTGACCGGTGCACTGGCACGCGGACTGCGTCGGATGTGGCCCGACAGCGTCGCGACCCGGATCGCGGTGGTCCTGATGGTTGCGCTGTTTGCGCTGATGGTGCTGTCGATGATCGGCTATGTGCGCGACCGGGCGGACGTAACGCTGAGGTTGTTCACCCGTTCCACCGTCGATCGCATGGCCGCGGTCGTCGCGCTGATGGAAGCCCGGCCCAAGGCCCGACGCGCCGGTCTGCTGGCGGCGCTCAACAGCCCGACCTTGCACGTCGCGCTGGCCGAGACCCGCCCGGTGCCGCGCTCGGGCGAAAGGGACGCCGAGCGCTTTATCCGCGGTCACCTCGGCGTCTTCGACCACCGCAACCTGTCGATCTCGGTCTTCGAGGATGGCCGACGCCGCGGCTGGCGCCGTTGGCGCCGCGGCGGCGGCTTCGACGAGGGCGGCGACAATGACGGCCAGCCCGACCTGCTGCCGAGCCGGCGGAAGGCGGTGATCGGGGTCGAGCTCGCCGACGGCTCCTGGGTGGTATTTACCGCCTCGACCGAGCTGACCTCGCTGCGCTGGGCCGCCGGGATGACGGCCTGGTTCGTTATCGGCGGCATCGTCGTTGCGCTGTTCGCGACCTGGGCCTCACGCCGGGTGACCGCGCCGGTCGCCCGCTTCGCCGCGGCGGCCGACCGCATCGGGCGCGACGTGTTCACCGCCGAACCCTTGCCCGAAACCGGCTCGCCGGAACTGCGCCGGGCGGCGCGTACCTTCAACCAGATGCAGGAGCGTCTGCGCCGGTTGGTCAATGACCGCACACAGATGCTGGCGGCGATCTCGCACGACATGCGTACCGCGCTGACCCGCCTTCGGCTGAGGACCGAATCAATTCCTGACGAGGTCCAGCGCCGGAAGGCCGAGGACGATCTGGCAGAGATGCAGGTGATGCTCGAAGCCACGCTTTCCTTCGCGAAGGACGAGGCCACGGGTGAGGCTCAGCGCCCGGTTGACCTCGCCTCGCTGGTCCAGACGCTGTGCGATAACGTGAGCGATGCCGGCGGCACCGTGCGCTACGAGGGGCCGGACCACTTGACGCTTCCCTGCAGCCCCGTCGCGGTCCGCCGGGTGCTGTCGAACCTGATCGACAACGCCATCACCTATGGCGGCGAGGCCGCCGTGAGGCTGTCCGAAGACGCCAGAGCGGTCCGGATCACCGTCGCCGATCGCGGCCCCGGCATCCCCGAGGCCGAGCGTGAAGCCGTTTTCGCCCCCTTTTACCGCCTCGAAGCCTCGCGCAGCCGCGAAACCGGCGGCTCCGGCCTTGGCCTGTCGATCGCGCGGGCGGCAATCCGCCGTCACGGCGGCGACATCACGCTCACCGACCGCGAAGGCGGCGGGCTGGAAGCGCGCGTCACCCTGCCCAAGCCGGAAATCAAGTCCAAGCGCTAACGCGTGTTTCCAACAAGCTGGCCCGGCGCCAAGCCGAGATCCTCTGTGTCGATCGGGCTCATCGTGCGCCCGGGGCTCTCACGCGGCGGCGGACAGCGCGCCCTCGCGGGTGATCCCCGCATCGGCCATCGCCTTGGCGATGCGCTTGATCTCCTCGGGATCGGGCTTGACCAGCGGCGGGCGGACGACCGCGCGCGGCATCCGACCGAGGATCACCAGCGCCTCCTTCATGCGGTTGTGCATGTCGCCGGAGGGATCGGCATAAAAGCAGGCCGCCGTCGGGTGGATGCGCTCGTTGATCTCCCTTGCCCGCTCGAGGTCGCCCGCCTTGACGGCCCGAAACAGCGCGACCTGCAAATCGGCGATCACGCTGCCCGAGCCCGACAACAGCCCGTGGCAACCCATGGTCAGCGAGGCCAGGAGCCAGGCGCTGTTGGTGGACAGGACGTGGACCGGACGCGGCAGCGACTGGAGCGTGCGAATGTGCTTGTCGTGGACCATCGGCGGCGACCAGTCCTTGATCGCGCGGATGCTGGGGACCGCATCGATCATCGCCAGCAGCGTGTCCAGCGGGTAGGCGTAAGCACCGGGATACTGAAAGACGATGATCGGCAGGTCGGTGGCGTCCGCGATGATCTTGAAATGGGTGAGCGCCATCTCCGGGCGGCGCTGGCCGTCGAACAGCCCGATCGAATGGGGCGGCAGGACCAGGACCGCCGAGGCGCCGCCGTCCTCGGCCATGCGCGCGATCCGTGCGGCCTCCAGGCTGCCGTCGGCATAAACGCCGTTGATCACCGGCAGGCGGTCGCCGACCTCTTCCATGGTGAGCGCCAGGATGCGCACCTGCTCCTCGAAGCTGCAGGCATGGACTTCCGAGGCATGGGCGTTGACCGCGACCGCCGAAATCCCCTCGGTCGCGCACACCTCGCGCAGGTGCTGGCGGGTCGCGGCCTCGTCGATCGAGAAATCCTCGTTGAAGGCGAGGAGCGTCGCCGGGATCACGCCGGTCGGCTCGAAGTCCTTGAATCGCGGCATGCGGGGTCTCCTCGGTGGCGTCCGGTCGGTTGCGGCCAGTCTACAGCACCGGACGCCGGGTTGAAGCCTTGAGCCCGCAGGCTGCCGGACCGCCTGCGGCGCGCGACCTGATCGGGTTCAGGCCGATACCGCCGCCTCGTCGATCCGGCTGCTGAGCACCTTCTCGAAGCGGTAATCGCCATACCTCACCGGCGGGTATTCGATCGGGTTGCCGGGGCCGTGGCAGGTCTCGATGCAGCGGATCTCCACATCGTGGCCGGGCTGGTGGAAAAAGGCGATCGACAGCCGTTCCGCCCGGTCTTCGGATCGCGGCGGGTTGACCACCCGGTGCAGCGTCGACACCCAGCGGTCGTTGGTCCAGCGCGCCATCATGTCGCCGATATTGACCACGAACGCGCCCGGCGGGGGACGGACGTCGATCCATTCCCGGCCCGGGCCGAAGGCCTGCAGCCCGCCCGGCTTGTCCTCGCCATAGAGGATGGTGAGCGTGCCGTAGTCGGTATGGGCGCCGGCACGGAGCTGGCCAGCCAGCGGGGTCTCAGGCTGGGCCATGTATTTGTTGAAGCGGATATGGCTGATCGACCGCGCGATCTTGTCGTCGAAATAGTACTCGTCGATTCCCAGCGCCAGCGCAAAGATCCGCATCAGTTCGTCACCGATACCGCCGAGCGCCCGATAATAGGCCTCGAATTTCGACCGCATCGCCGCCGGACGTTCCGGCCACAGGTTGGGCGAGAAGAAGTCTTTGCCGTGGCCCTCGGTGTAGTAGAGATCTTCCGGCAGGTCGAAATCCCCCATGCCGAACATCTCCTGCAGGTCGGGCGGAGACTCGTTTCCCAAGGTGGCGGCCAGCGCCTGGTTCGCCGGAGGATCATAGCCCCGGGTCGCGGCCGTGCTGGGCCGCGGGATCCGCATCTTCTCTTCAAGCGGCAGCGCGAAGAACGCGTAGGCGATGTCGCGGACCTCGTCCACCAGGTCCTGCGGGACGCCGTGTCCCACAATGGTGAAGAAGCCGATCGTCTCGAGCGCTTCGCCGACCTCGGCGGCGATCCTCCGCTTGCCCAACGGGTCGCCGGCCAGCATCGGCGCAATATCGATCAGCGGTATGCCGTTCGATGCCATGGGATCTCTCCGCGGTGTCATCGCCGCGATCGAACCATGTTCGCCAGCACCAGCGCAAGGCCGGCGGCGGCGAAGACGGCACCGACGCCGAACACCCATTCCATCGCCGCGGCGGTTACCGCGCGGCCGACGCCATCGGCGAGACCGGCCGCGGCCGCGACCAGGCCGGCTATTGCCGCGCCGAAAGAGATTCCGATATTGCGGATGGTCTGGACCGAGGTGCCCGCGGCGTGCTTTTCCGCCTCCGGGGCCGCGGCGATGATGCTCTGGATCACCGGGTTGTTGAGCGCGCCGAGCCCGACGCCGCTAAAGGCCAGTGCGATCGCGATCAGCGCCACCGGGCCGGCATCGACGAACAGCGCGATCGCTGCCGTGGCGGCCAGCATCACCACCAGACCGGCGAGGATGAACACCGTCTCCCGCCCTTCGCGGGCGTTGGCGACGGCAAGCGCGGTCACCGTCCACATGATCGACTGCGCCGCGAAGATATAGCCCGCCGCAAGCGGCGAGACCCCGTGCAACGCCTGGAGGAAGAAGGTCGCAAACGTGTTGGACAGCGAGAGCACAATGGACACCAGGAACAGGATCCAGCAGACCGCGCCGATCATCGAGGTGGGCAGGGCGGCGCCGCGCGGGAAGATCCTGTCCTCGGAGCGGGCATCGCCGAGAAAGGCCAGCGCCGCGGCGGCGATCGAGGCGAGGATCAGCGCGGCCTGGCCCATGGGCGGCATGGCAAGCGAGGTCGCGCTCATCGACAGGACGGCCAGGCACAAAAGCGCCAGGCGTCCGAGAGGGATCTGCGAGATCCGGCCATGTCCGTGCTCGCCCTCGACCAGGCGCCAGGCGAGCCCGGAGAACAAGGCGGCGAAGCCCAGAAGGCTCCAGAACGCGCCGCGCCAGATCCCGATCTCGGCAAAAATAGCGCCGAAGCCAGGGCCGGCCGCGGTCGATACCCCCCAGACGGTGGAGACCACGCCGAGCGCCCGGCTCTGAAGGCGCGGCGGGTAGGTGATCGCGATCAGCCCGTAGCCGTGCGATGCGACCGCGCCGCCGCCGAACCCCTGGACCAGTCGCCAGCCGACCAGGCTCGGCATGTCGCCCGCGACCGCCGCGCCGGCGAGCCCGATCCCCAGCACGACGCCGGCGCCGGCGAAGGCCCGCCTCATGCCCCAGGCCGCGCGCAGCGGGGCCGCGCTGGCCGAGCCTGCGATGGCGCCGACGGCAAACAGCGAGAACGACCAGGTGTAGTAGTCCACCCCGCCGAGATCGGCAGCGATCGAAGGCATGATCGTCGCGACGACGAACTGGTTGACCGCGTAGAGCGACATGCCGAGGACCAGCAGGAACGTATAGAGCCCGTAACGGCCGAAAAAAATCTCCGACCAGGGCGTCTCGGAAGGCTGTTCCTGGGCTGTTGTCATGATTCGGCGGCCAATCTCCCAGGTCGGACGGTGCGGCGATAGACCCTGGCGGTCAATTCCGACATTCTGGCCGCCGAACCGGCACGGGAGCAGGACGCCGATGACGATACCCGGAAGCGACGCCGTCGCGGGGTCACCCGGATGACCAGGGCGATCCGCTTCCATAAGCTCGGCGGTCCCGAGGTCCTCAAGCTGGAGGATGTCGATCTCGGCGCCCCCGGACCGGACCAGGTGCTGATCCGCCAGACCGCGGTCGGGGTGAACTACCGCGATATCTACCGCCGGATCGGCCAGCATCCGGTCGAGGGGTTCCCGGCCGCGCTCGGCGTCGAGGGTGCGGGGGTGATCGAGGCGGTGGGCGAGGCGGTCGAGGGGCTTGCGGTCGGCCAGCTTGTTGTCGCTCAGGGCGGCGGCGACGGGGCCTATGCCGAGGCCCGAATCGCCCCGGCCGCCCGCACCCTGACGCTGCCCGAAGGCATCGATGAGCACACCGCCGCGGCGATGATGGTCAAGGGGATGACCGCGAGCTACCTGCTGCGCAGGACCTATGCGGTCCAGCCCGGCGATACCGTCCTGGTCCATGCGGCCGCCGGCGGGGTCGGGCTCATCCTGTGCCAGTGGGCCAAGGCGGTCGGGGCGCGGGTGATCGGCACCGTCGGCACCGAGGAGAAGGCGGATCTTGCCGCTTCCCACGGCTGCGACCACACGATCGTCTATGCGCGCGAGGATTTCGCCGCGCGGGTGCGCGAGATCACCGACGGGCAGGGGGTCCAGGCGGTCTACGACTCGGTCGGCAAGGACACTTTCGAAGGCTCGTTTGCGAGCCTTGCGACGCGCGGCGTCCTGGCCCAGTACGGCGAGGCTTCGGGCGATCCGCCGCTGGTCGATCCGCGGCGGCTCGGGCCGCAGGGCTCGGTCTACCTCACCCATCCCAGCCTGCCGCACTACACGCGGACGCGGGCGGAGTTCCTCGACCTCGCCGACTCGCTGTTCGAGGTGGTGCGCACGGGCGCGGTCAAGATCAGGATCGGTCACACCTATCCCCTGGCCGAGGCCGCCCAGGCCCATATCGACATGGCGGCCCGGCGCACCACGGGCTCGGTCATTCTGATTCCCTGAGCGATGCGGGACACCAATCGGCTCTCCGGCGCGGAAGCGACCGTCCGGATGTTGCAGCATCACGGGGTGGAGGTGATCTTCGGCCTGTGCGGCGACACCAGCCTGCCGCTCTACGACGCGCTGGCCGGACTCGATCACGGCATCACCCATGTGCTGACCCGCGACGAGCGCTCGGCCGCCTACATGGCCGATGCCTACGCCCGGGTCAGCGGCCGGGTCGGCGTGTGCGAGGGGCCGTCCGGCGGCGGGGCGACCTATATGCTGCCCGGGGTGGTGGAGGCCAACGAGTCTTCGATCCCGGTGCTTGCGATCACCAGCGACATTTCGGTGTCCTCACGCGGGCGGTTCACCCTGACCGAGCTCGACCAGGAAGCGCTGTACCGCCCGCTGACCAAATGGAACGCGGTGATCGACCGTGCCCAGGACATCCCGCGGACCGTGCGCGCGGCCTTCACCGCGATGACCACCGGCACCCCGGGGGCCGCCCATATCGGCCTGCCCTATGACGTCCAGCGTGATCCGGTCGAAGAGGCCGATGTCTGGGCGGACGAGACGTTCGGTCGCTATCCGGCCCGTCGGGCCGCGCCGGACCCCGATGCGATCGCCCGCGCGGCCGAGGTGATCGGGGCCGCCTCCGCTCCGGTCTTCATATGCGGCGGCGGCGTTGTGATCGCCGGCGCCGAGGACGCCCTGCGCCGGCTCGCCGAACGGCTCGGGGCGCCGGTCGCGACCACCATCAGCGGGCAGGGCAGCATCGCCGACAGCCACCCGCTTGCGGTCGGCGTGGTCGGCAGCAACGGCGGCACGCCGCAGACGCGGGCGATCGTCGAGGCGGCCGACCTAGTGATCTTCGTCGGCTGCCGGGCCGGGTCGGTGACCACCGAACGCTGGCGCCATCCGGCGCCGGGTGCCGCCGCGATCGCCCATATCGATACCGACGCGGCGGTGATCGGGGCAAACTACCGCACCGACGCGGCAGTCCTCGGCGATGCCAGGCTGAGCCTGGAGGCCTTGGGGGTTGCCCTCCGCGGCGCGACCGGCAGGGCAGGGCGGCTGGATGCGGCATTCGTCGCCGCGCGCAAGCACGAGAAGTTCGCGGCCTTCGATACGCTTGCCCGGTCGCAGGACAGGCCGATCAGGCCCGAACGGGTGGTCGCCGCCCTCCAGGCCGTTCTCCCCGGCGATGCGGTCGTCATCGCCGATCCGGGTACGCCGTGCCCCTATCTTTCGGCCTATTACCAATTCGACCGCTCCGGCCGCCAGTTCCTGTCCAACCGCGCCCACGGCGCGCTGGGCTATGCCCTGCCGGCCTCGGTCGGTGCGCATTTCGGCCGGCCCGGCGCCAAGTGCGTCGCGGTGATGGGCGACGGCAGCTTCGGCTTTGCCGCGGGCGAGATGGAGACGATCGTCCGGCTGGGCATCCCGGTGAGCCTCGTGGTGATCTCGAACGCGAGCTTCGGCTGGATCAAGGCCGGGCAGAAGTCGGGCTATGGCGGGCGCTATTTCTCGGTGGATTTTTCGCGCACCGATCACGCCAGGGTTGCCGAGGCCTACGGAATCAGATCGTGGCGCGTCACCGAGCCGGCCGCCTTGGCCGACGCCCTGGGCCAGGCCATCGCGCATCCCGGTCCGAGCCTGGTCGACATCCTCTGCCAGCCGCTGCACGAGGCTTCCGCCCCGGTCAGCGAGTGGGTCGCCTAACCGGTCTGGGCCAGCAGCCGCGCGGTTTCCTCGGCGCTCATATGCCGGGCGACCGGCGCTTCGGCCTTGAGCGCCGCCCAGGCGAGTTCGGCGGCAACGACCGCGCCCAGGCGCAGCTCCGACTCCCGGACCCGCCCGGCGCTGTCGGCCGAGGTCAGCAGATGGCGCGCGCCGGCATCCGGATCGTCGAATCCGGCGATCAGTCGCAGCGCCGGGATGCCGCGGCGCACGAAGTTGAAGTGGTCCGAATTGCGCATCAGCGGGCGGTGTGTGGCGAGGCCGAGACTCGTGCCGGCGACGAAGTCATCGAGATCGGCGAACCCGCTGGTCAGGCAGGTGAAATGTTCGCTGCCGGCAAGGGTGTCGAGGTTGATCACGGCGGTTATCGCGCGCCGTGCGTCCTCGTCGAGCGCGTCGGCGTAGATCCGCGAGCCCAGCAACGCGCTTTCCTCGGCGGTGAACAGCATGACCCGCAGGCCGCGGGGCAGCGTCCGAACATGGCGGGCGAACCGGCGCAGGATCTCCAGCGCCGCGACCACGCCGGTCGCGTTGTCCAGCGCGCTGTCGGCCAGGTCATGCCCGTCATAATGCGCCGAGACCACCACCCATCCCGGACCTTGCCCCGGCACCTCGGCGATCAGGTTCTTGGCCACCGCGTCGCAACGGGTGTTGGCGAGCCGCAGGCGCACTCTCGCCCCGTCTTGTGCGAGTGCTTCGGCGGTATCGAACCCGACGCCGATGCCCGGGATGTTGTCTGGCTCGTCGCGGCCGCAGGAGCCCGTTACCAGACCGGCTTCCCGCATCGGGTTGGCGATGATGAAGCCGGCCGCGCCGTGTTCCAGCGCGAGCGCGTATTTGATCCGCCGGTGGATGGTGGTCCTTGCGAACGGGTATTCGTGGCGCACCAGCGCGAACCGTCCGCGGACGCGCCCGCCCGCCGCGCGGAAGTCATCCGGTGCCCCGCGCCCGAGATCGATCACCGCGGCCTCGATCCCGTCGCTCGGAGTCTCGCCCGACCATATCAGCGGATGGCAAGCGAACGGCTCGGCGGGGCCGGGTGCGGTCCGCTCCAGAGTGCAGGACGCGCACGCCCAGCGCCGATAGGTGAATTCGTGGCCGCCGGGTTCGACGCCAGGGATGGCGGCCAGCCGCGTCTCCAGCAGCGCGCGGGCGGCGCGTTCGCTGTCCGAGCCGACCAGCCGGCCGCCGCATCCGGTCAGCGCGGCGAAATCCGCGGCGATTTCCGCGGAGCAGCGGATCGCCTCGATGATATCCGCAGGCGCGCGGGCCGGTTCGGCTTGCGCCGATTGGGCCATGTCCTAGCGCGGCACGCCGAGCTGGACCACCCGCTCGCCGGTGGAGACGATCGGGAAGGTGGCGATTCTGACCACCGGCCCCGGCCGCGGTGCGGCGATCTCCTCGATCACCTGGTCGAACGGATCGGTGATGGTCGCGACGTGCTGGCCGGCTGCGACCTCGTCGTTGAGCCCGACGTGGAGCTTGAGCAGTCCGGCCCGGCGGGCGCGGATCACGTCCATCGTCCGGATCACCATATTCCGTCCGAAGCTCTCAACCGGTCCGGGCAGCATCTCGACTTTCCTGAGGACGTTCCGGATCCCGCGCAGCCCATACGCGACCTCCTCACCGTCGACCCGGCCGCCCTCGCCGAGCTCGATGCCGAATGCCGGGATGCCGCGCTCGCCCATGACGGTGTGCGGATTGCCCTCGTGGACGTACATGCCCTTGTCGGCGGCCAGGATGTAGTCGGCGCCGAACGCACGCGCGAGCCCTTCGGCGACCGGCACGACATCGCCGCAGCGGGTCGGCGGCAGGAAGGCGAACGGGGCGTAGCGCCCGCCGGTGGTCGGCGTATGGACGTCGATCGCGAAATCGGCGTGACGCATCAGGGTGTCGAAGATCACGTGCGCGATGATCAGCGCTGTGTTGCCGTCCGCATTGCCCGGGAATGCAACCCACGGATCGGCCGGGCTCTGGTCCATCGGCGACTTGAGCATATGGCCGATGAAGTAGCGGTGCTGCACCTGGAAGGCCATCGGGTTCTGCACCGGCACGACCAGGAGCGTGCCGCGCAGAGCCGCGGCGTCGATCTCGCTCGCTAGGCGGCCGACGATCTGGGTGCCGGCGATTTCATCGCCGTGGAAGGCCGCGCCGAGATAGAAGACCGGGCCGGGCTCGGCGCCGCGGACCACCATCACCGGCAGCTCGACCGATGTCCCGTCGGCAAGCTCGACCGTCCGCAGCCGTGTCCGCGCACGTTTGCCGCGCTCGAGCGTAAGCCCCGCGATCTCGAAGTCGACATCGGATGCCGTCTGCCCCATGGCGCGAGCTTAGCAAGCCGGCGGTGACTTCGCCATATGGCGGGGTCCGCTTGTCGCCGGCATATGATCTTTTCGGCTAACCGGCCTGTTTGTCCATCGCCTCGATGAACATCCGGCGCATGCGGACGATGCCGAGATCGGATTGAGCGAGATATTCGTTGTCCAGCGCCTTACGGCCGCGCTGTGAGGTCAGCACCGCGACGTCGCCGTCGATGACCTGCCACATCTTGCGTTTGAGCCGGATCTGCCACAGCACCCACCAGATCCACCACTTCCAGCCGGTGATCTTGCGCTTGCGGACCATGTAGACCTGGGTGGCCTCGCCGTCGATCGGCGTGACGAAGATCAGCACCCGCATCACCCCACCGGGCCCGGCCGACCAGAGATAGGGGACGTCGACGTCGAACCAGCAGGGAAAATGAAACATGCTGTAATCGAAGCTCACCAGCTTCTGGCCCTCGCGCGCGACGAACAGGCCGTCCGGCCGATCCTCGACCGAAATCACGTCCTGCAGCGCGCCATGGCCCATCGTGAAGGTCCCGGCATGCAGGAACGGCGCGTGGATGGGATCGACCAGGTTCTCCAGAACCCGGAACCACGTCACGCCCGGCCAATAGTGCGGGATGATGAATCCGCTCCAATCCGGACTGTCGAGCTCGACCGGGTTGGGGCAGGGGCGATCGGGCGGTCGGCCTTCATCCCCGATATAGGCGAAGATCAAGCCGCCATGGACCTCGACCTGATAGGTCCGCACCCTGGCATCGCCGGCCAGATCGCAGGCTCCGCCTTCGGACGGAATGGAAACGCACTGCCCGGTCCCGTCATAGGTCCAGCCGTGGTAGCAGCAGCACAGCGTCTGGCCGAACACCTTGCCGAGCGACAGCTTGGCCCCGCGGTGGGCGCACGTGTCGTCGAACAGGTGGAGCGCCCCGGTCTCGTCGCGCCACAGGACGAGGTCCAGCCCCATCCGCCGTAGGGCAAGCGGCGTGCTGCCCACGAGTTCGCTCTCCGGGACCAGCGCGTACCAGTGGTTCGCCAGCCCGGCCTGCAGCGCTTCCTCCACGGAACGCCAGCGGCCGAGCCGGATCTCTTCCACATTGTCCGCCGCCTGCGCGGCGCCGTCTCGAGCCTGCGACATCGGCAACCATCCTTGCCTTTGGAGACCTCCGCGGCGCATCCCGGCAGGGCCGGCAGCCGCGGTCCGATCGTGCCCCGATTCCGCTCGCCGGACAATGGCCGGCTCGGTTGACCGATTTTGAGCCTTGGACTGGCGTCCTCGGAGTGGCATCAATCGCCCAGAGCCTTCCGCCCGGGACCGACGATGCGCACGCTCTTCGTGTTTCTATTCTGCCTGCTTCTGCTTCCCCCGTTGGCCTTGATCGGCTTCGCCGTCGAACGGCATCCGATCGTCCAGCCCGACGGGAAGGTCTCCTTCGAGGTGCTGCGGAAGGCACAGGCCCTGTGGGTGCGCCATGATCCGCGCCGGATGCCGCCCGGTGAGGTGGCCATCGTCCGCGCGAGCGAACGGGACCTCAAGGCGGTGCTGGCCAGCGGCCTCGCGGCGGTCGAGGGGGTTGGCAGCGATGTCGCGATCGATCGCGGTGGCGTCCGCTTCGCCTTCGCCCACGCCCTGCCGTTGCCGGAGAACCCGCTCGGCCGGTTCGTCAATTTGCGCGTGGTGGTGGCGCCCTCCGCCGACGGTCTGGTGATCTCGCGCCTATCGGTGGGCAGCATCGCGGTTCCGCCAAGCATGATCGAACCGGCCGTCCGGCTCGCCCTCGACCATTTCCTCGGCCCGGGCAAGGGCGCGGAGGTGCTTCGGAGCATCACCTCGGTCGCCGTCACCGGCAAGACGGTATCGGTCGCCTACCGACCCGCCGGACGGCTGGTCGAGGATCTGATTTCGGGCGCCCGACGGATCCTGGCCGCCGGTGATCCGGTACGGGTCCGGACCTACTACCGCGAGCTCGCACGGATCGGTGCGGCCTTGCGCAAATCCCGGCGGCAGTCGCTGATGTCCTATATTCGCCCGCTCTTCGCCCATGCCCGGGAGCGCTCGAAATCCGGCGACCCGATCGAAGAGAACCGCGCGGCAGTCCTGGCTCTTGCGGTCTATTTCGGCGACCCTCTCTTCGAGCAGGTCATCGGCGCGGTGCGCAGCGGCGCGTTGAACGGCCACCGGCCGCGGACCCGCCGGGTCAGACTGGCCGGACGCTGGGACCTGGTCCGGCACTTCGCCATCTCCGCCGGTCTCGCGCTCACCGGCGGCAGCCGCGTCGCCGACTTGATGGGCGAAGCGAAGGAGGTCAGGGACAGCGGCGGCGGCAGCGGGTTCAGCTTCACCGATCTGGCGGCCGGCCGCGCCGGGGTCCGTTTCGCCGAGACCGCGGTCTCATCGCATGCCGCCGCGCGCCGGTTCCAGTCCCTGCTCGCCGACGCCTACGACGAAAGCGCCGTCTTCCCCGACATCCACGATCTGCCCGAGGGGATGCGTGAGGCGACATTCCGCAGCGCGTTTCGCGACATCGGCGGCCCGGCCTATCGGCGCCTGACCCAAGAGATCGATCGGCGGATCGACGCGGTCCCTCTCTACCGATAGGCCTGCTATCGGCTAGCCGATTCCGTACTTGCCCGGCGCGATAATCCCGTTGGGATCGAGCGCCGCCTTGATCGCGTTGCAGGTCCGGCGGAACGACGGCATCGTCTTCATCATATGCTCGGCCTGCCAGTCCAAGGCGGCTCTGCCGACGCCGACACCCCGTTCGAAAAACAACTCGGTCAGTTGGCGGTAGGCGGCGTCGGCGCGTGCGGTCTCGTCCGGATCCTCCCGGTTGAAGGCGATGACGTGCAGCCCGCGCGCGAACCGGGCGCCCGCGACGTTCATCACCGTGTAGTCGAGACCGTGGTTCTCGTAGACCCTGCGGCCGAGTTCCTGGAACGCGTTTGCGGTCCCGCCGTCCATCGGGGTGCCGGGCAGGAACCAGCCGAGGCCGCCGCCGGGGCGCCATTTGAGCAGCCCGAGCTCGATCGTGGTCGGCTCGCCCGAGACGGAACTGATCGCACAGCTCAGCGCCGGCCGTTCCAAGGCCTCCTCGTGCGGGATGTAGCGCGCCTTGCCGGAGGCGCCGAAATGATCGCGCACGCGCTGGATCTGAGGCTCCATCGCCGCCATCGACGGACCGTAGAAGGCGCCGCTGACCGTCCAGGCGCCGAGCCCGAACGCCGCGTGCAGGTCCCGCCGCTCATCAAGCGTGATCGAGGCCGTTCCGCCGCTCTGCGCGTAGACCGGCGAGGATGTCTCGCTGCCGATCAGGTAGAGGTCGTTGGAGACGCGGAACAGCGTCGGTACGTAGTTCGACATCTTGAGCGGCCGGCAAAGGTCGATGATCTCGGCCAAATCCGCATCGTCCGGCCAGGTGAAATGGAACGATCGGATGGCCGGCGGCCGGGGCAGCAGCCAGACCCCCAGACGGGTGACGATGCCGAAATTCGACTGTGCGAACAGGCCGTCCAGGATCGGCCCGAACGAGTATTTGGAGACATGCCAGTTGAGGAGTTTGTCGTCGTCGTCATGGTCGATCGATCCGTCGCCGGTGCGCAGGACCTCGCCGTTTCCGAGCACCACCTCCATGCCGCACGAAAACCCGAAATGATCGAAATAGGGGCCGTAACCCGCACCCTTGTCCATGGCGTTGCCCAGCATGCCGCCTTCGGGCGGCCCGGACGTGACCGAGGCCATCCACTGGCCGCCAAGACGCTTGAGCTCGTCGGCCATCATCTGGAAGCTGACCCCCGGTTCGACCGCGGCGAAACCCATCTTCTCGTCGACCTCGAGGATCCGGTTCATTCGCCTGCCGCAGTCGACGACAACCATTCCGGCTGCGGTCGGCGAGCGCGTGCCGAGGCCTTGGTTGTTCCCGGTGGAAACGGGGTAGAGCGGCACGCGATGATCGTTGGCCGAACGCACGATTGCGACCACCTCCTCGGTCGATCCCGGATAGACCACCACCGAAGGCCGCCGATCGCCGGCGGGCAGCGTGTTTTCGCCGTACCGTGTCAGCGTCTCGTCGGTGAGGTTGACGTTGTCGGCGCCGATCGCCGCTCGAAGCTCAGCGAGGAAGCCGTCGAAGTCGGCCGAGTCAGGAGTGTTGGCCATGGTATCTCCTTCTGGTTCGGTCTTTTCGGACGGATCCGCCAGCGCACGAATCATCCGGCGTGTGAGCGTATCGCCCGCCAAACGCGTTCCGGTGTTGCCGGCATCGCGATGTCGGCAACGCCAACCGGATTCAAGGCATCGAGCACGGCATTGATGACGGCTGGCGGCGCGCCGACGCAGCCGGCCTCTCCGGCTCCCTTGGTGCCCAGCGGATTGGTCCTGCATGGGACATCGTGGTGATCGAAGGCGATCCACGGCAGGTCGGCGGCCCGCGGCATGGCGTAGTCGAGAAACGATGCGGACAGGAGCTGAGCTGACTGGCCATCGAAGACGACGTTTTCCAACAGCGCCTGGCCGATCCCCTGGGCCACGCCACCATGGACCTGCCCGCCGAGCAACAGCGGGTTGATGGCCTTGCCGACGTCGTCCACCGCGGTATAGCGCACGACCGCGACGCATCCGGTCTCCGGGTCGATCTCGACCTCGCAGACATGGCAGCCGTTGGGATAGCTCGGTGCGGTTGGCGCGAACGTCCCGCAGCCTTCGAGCCCGACTCCCAATGTCGGGTTTCCGGTCGGAGCGTGAGCGGCTTTCGCCACCGCGGCGATCGGGACGGACCGATCCGTGCCCGCGACGGTGAACACGCCATCGGCGAACGCGATGTCGTCCTCGGCGGCCTCCAGGAGGTGCGCGGCGATCTCCTTCCCGCGTGCGATGACGGCATCGGCCGCTCCCCGCAACGCCGCGCCGCCGACCGTCATCGATCGCGAGGCATAGGTGCCTCGCCCGTAGCCGACCGCATCGGTATCGCCCTGGATCAGCCGCACGCGATCGGCCGGCACACCGAGCATCCCGGCCACGAGCTGCGGGAAGACGGTCTCGTGCCCCTGTCCGTGCGAGAACGTTCCGGCGATCACGGTCACGGCGCCCGATGGGTCGAACCGGATCTCCATGCGGTCGCCATGCATGACGGTGATTTCGACGAAATAGGCGATGCCGAGCCCGCGCAGCCGACCGCGGCCTTCGGATTGCGCGCGCCGGCCGGCGAAGCCCGCATGATCGGCCACCGAAATCGCCTTCCGGGTGAGCGTTTCGAAATCTCCCCCGTCATAGACCTGACCGGTCGACGTGCGGTACGGCATGGCATCGGCGGCGATGAAGTTCCGGCGCCGGATGTCCACCGGGGACATGCCGATCTCGGCGGCTGCGCGCTCGATCAGCCGTTCGGTCACGAAGATCGCTTCGGGCTGGCCGGCGCCGCGGTAGGGTGACGTCGTCGGCGTGTTGGTGAAGATGCCGCGCAGAACCACGTGGACCGCGGGGCACCGGTAGGCGCCGGGCAGAATGGCTGCGGCGAGCAGCGGCGGGACGTGGCTGGTCGCGACAAGATAAGCGCCGAGAGCACAATCGACCCGCGCCCGAATGGCCAGGATGTTGCCTTCACCGTCGAGCGCCATTTCGGCATGCCAGGACTGATCACGGCCGTGCGTGTCGCTCATGAAGCTCTCGCTGCGCTCGGCGATCCACCTCACCGGGCGGCCGATGCGCCGTGCGGCCCAAAGGACCAGCGCCTCTTCTGGGTAGGTCGGTCCCTTCATGCCGAATCCGCCACCGACGTCGCCGCCGACGACCCGAAGCGACGTCTCGGGCATTCGGAACACGGAATCGGCCAGAAACTCGCGGACGCGGTGCGGTGTCTGGGTGCTGGTGCGCAGCGTGTAGCGGCCCGCCGCCGAGTCGTATTCGCCGATTGCGCCGCGCGGCTCGATCGGGTTCGCCGACAGCCGGTTGTTGAGAATATCGACGCTGAGCACATGCGCGGCGTCTCGGAACGCGGCCTCTACCGCATCGGCATCGCCGACCTCGTGGCGAAAGCAGACATTGCCTTCGGCTTCGTCCCAGATCTTCGCTGCGCTCTCGACGGTGGCCGCCGCAGGATCCGCGGCCGCGGGCATGACGTCAAAGCGCGGGTCCACCAGCTCGGCGGCGTCCCGTGCCGCCTCGATCGTCTCGGCAACGACGAGCGCGATCGGATCCCCGACGTGGCGGACGCGGTCGTTGGCGAGAATCGGCCGGTCCGGCCAGTGCGCCTTGGCGCCGCCGAAACCCGACGGCAGGCCGCGTATGCCGAGGCCGCCGAGCCCGTCGGCCGCGACGTCGGCGCCGGTGAGGACGGCCAGGACGCCGGGCGCCTGGTGGGCCGCCGTGACCGCGACCGAAAGCAGCTTTGCATGTGCGTGGGGCGAACGGACGACGGCGGCCGAGGCCGCGTCTCGGACCGGCAAATCCCCGACATAGCGGGCGGCGCCGGTCAGGAAGCGCTTGTCCTCCCGCCTCCGGACAGGATCGCCGATGCCCGCCTCCGCCACGAGCTGCTCCTCCACCGGTTGCCCAACCGTGCCCGTCAATGCCGATCATGCCTCCCGCGGGTGGATCGGGCGCATGCCTGGCTGCAATCTATTCTCGGGGGCTCTACGGTGGAGGACCAAGCGCCTGCGCACAACCCATCGAGAGCAGGTGAGAAGTCGATCGGGGAAACCAATGTCCAATGTCGAGATCTCGATAGCCTGCGGCGACTACGACCGCGTACGGGCGATCAAGGACAAGCGCGTCCGGGTGGACGGATGCGATGTCACCTTCATTCCGATGGGTCCGGAAGAGCTCTTTTTTCGGGCGCTCCGCTACGCCGAGTTCGATGTCGCCGAGCTGTCCTTTAACAGCTACATGATGTTGACGACGCGCCGCATCTGCCCCTATGTCGCGATCCCCGTCTTCCCGTCGCGGATGTTTCGGCACTCGGCGGTCTACATCCGCACCGACCGGGGCATCGAAAATCCCGAAGACCTCAAAGGGAAGATCGTCGGGGTTCCCGAATACCAGCAGACGGCCAATGTCTGGATGCGCGGCATCCTCGCCGAGGAGCATGGCGTCAAGGACAGCGACATCCATTGGCGCACCGGCGGGCAGGAAGAACCCGGCCGCGACGAAAGGACGCCGCTTTGCCTGGACAACGGCGTCGACGTCACGCCGATCCCCGAGGACCGCTATCTGTCCGAGATGATGCTTTCCGGCGAGATCGACGCCTTCATGACCGCCAGAGCCCCTTCGGTATGGCTGGAGCGCAAGCCGAATGTCGGCCGATTGTGGCCCGATTATATGGCGGTCGAACGTGACTATTACCGGCGCACGAAGATCTTCCCGATCATGCATCTGGTCGGGATCCGCAAGGATGTCGTGGACAGGCACAATTGGCTGCCCGGGAGCCTCCTGAAGGCGTTCACCGAAGCCAAGGCGGTCGCCATGGCGGAAATTCCGGAGGTCGCCGCCTTGAACGTGTCCCTGCCGTGGATCGATGTCTTCCAGGAGCGGGTGCAGGGTTTCATGGGCGAGGACTACTGGCGGTACGGCATCGATGGATGCCGGCACGAGATCGAGACCCTGATGCGCTATTCCTGGGAGCAGGGGCTGCTGGCCCGCGCGCTGTCGATCGAGGATATTTTCCACCCGGCGACATTCTCGACGTCCAAGACCTGAAAGAGGCGCGGAGGCGGGCGAAGGACGGTTCGGCCGCGCTCAGACGAACTCGAACAACGTGCCGCAGGCCTCGGCCGGGGCGACGCACAGGCTGCCGCCGGCGAGCACGCTGTGCGGCACCCCGCGTTCCCGGAGGCAGGAAGCCGTGGCGGCGCGGTCCTCGACATCGATGCTGAGCGCGGCGAGATAGGGCGGGACCGCCGCCGGATCGGCGGCGACGCCGGGGAAACGCTCGGCGTAGCCGGCGGGGGTAAGGAAGGCGATCTCACCCGCGCCGGTGTCGATCCTCGTCGCATCGCGGCGCGCAGTCACCGCCGCGGCACCGAAGATCTTCTCGTAGGCCGGCGCCACCTCCGCCGGGCGCTCGTGCACCGCGGTCACCCCGCGCACGCCCTGCGCGCCGTTGGCGTGATCGAGGCAGTCGGGACGCCAAACCACCTCGCGCGTGAGGTGCTGGCAGACGAACATCGTCGCTCCGGGCGTCTGCGACTCGGCAAGCAGCACGATGCGGAAGGCGGCCTCGCTCGGCCCTTCGGGCAGATCGACGGGGCGCGAGAAATCGATCGGGTCAGGCAGCGCGAGGCCCCGTGCAACAAGCTCGGCCCGTGCGGCATCGACATCCGCACTCGCGACCGGCACCGCGTCGAGCCCCTCGCGCGCCGCCAATCGCCCGCGCCAGCGTTCGTTGAACGCGGTCGGCTTGAGCACTGCCAGCACCTCGAAATAGGCCCGGCGCAACATGATGCAGTGGTTGGCGGTTCCCATGTGATCGCTATGAACGCCCCGGGGCGTTAGCGTGAACCCGAGGGCGGCGATGCGCTCGCGGGCCGCATCGAGGTCGCGCACCAGGATCACGCAGTGGTCGATTCCCGTGATCGCCCCCGTCATCGGCCATCGCTCCGCAACCGGTCCTTGTGCGGGCAGCCTAGCACGCCGTGGTCGGCCAGGATAATCCGCTCGCCATCGCCCGGCGCAAAGCCGAAACGGGCACAGAGGCGCCGGATGTGGTGTCTGACGCCAACGGCGGTTAGGATCCCTGTATGGGCGCCGAGGACATCCGGCGATGACGCGCGCCGCCGACGAGGACGCGTTACGCGCGCAGTTGGCCGCGGGCGCGTTTCAGAGTTTTCTCGGGCTCGAGCTGGTCTCGACCGACACCGAGAAGCGGGAGATCGTGCTGCGCCTGCCTTTCAAGCCCGGGTTCGAGCGTTTGCCGGGCTCAGGTCAGGTCCACGGCGGCGTGACTGCGGCAGTCATCGACATCGTCGGTGACTTCGCCTTGATCATGCTGCTCGGTCGGCCCGTCCCGACCATCAATCTGCGCGTCGATTACCTGAGCATGGCGGTCGACACGGACCTCATCGCGACCGCACGGGTGGTGCGTGCCGGCCGCAGCGTCGGCGTCGTCGATATCGCGATCGCCGATGCCGAAGGCAAGCCGATTGCCGTCGGCCGCGGCTGCTACAGCACCTTGGACCGCTAGCGGCCCAACGGCCCGGCTGCTCCATGCGGGCGTTGGGGTGGCTGAGGGGATTCGAACCCCCGACCTCCGGGACCACAACCCGGCGCTCTAACCGACTGAGCTACAGCCACCACGGGGCGCATTGTCTAGCGCCGCGTTCGATGCGGCGTCAAGCCCGGCCCGTGTGGTTCAGGCGCGGCCGAAATGCGCCTTCAGGCGGGCGATCGCCGCGTCCAGGGTGGCAATATCCTTGCAGAAGGAGAACCGGGCGAAATGGTCGAGATCGGCCTCCTGGTAGAACGCGCTCACCGGCACTGCGGTCACCCGCGCCTCGGTGGTGAGGTGGCGGCAGAAGGCGACATCGTCGTCGTTGAAGCCGAGCGGGCGGAAATCGGTGGTGATGAAATAGGTGCCCTCGCAGTGCACGACCCCGAAACCGACCTCGGCGAGCCCCGCCGCCAGCCGGTCTCGTCGGGCCTGCATGTCCGCGTTCAGGCCCGCGAAATAGGCATCGTCCTTGCCTAGCCCATAGGCCACCGCCGCCTGCAGGTTGGGCGGGGTGGTGAACGTCAGATACTGGTGCGCCTTGGCGATCGGGGTCAGCAGCTCGGGCGATGCGGTCACCAGCCCGACCTTCCAGCCGGTCAGCGAGAAGATCTTGCCGGCCGAGGCGATCCGCACCGTGCGCTCGCGCATGCCCTCCAGCGTGATCATCGGGATATGCGGCCGGCCGTCGAAGGCCAAATGCTCGTAGACCTCATCGCAGACCGCAAACGCGTCGTGGGTCCGGCATAGATCGGCCACGGCCTCGAGCTCGCCGCGGGAGAACACCTTGGCGCAGGGGTTCATCGGGGAGTTGAGCAGGATGAGCTTGGTGCGCTCGCAGAACGCCTCCTCCAGGGCATCGAGCGGCAGGGTCCAGTGCGGCGGCTCGAGCCGGACCAGCCGCGGGACCGCGCCGGCACGGCGGACGATGGGCAGGTAGGAGTCGTAAAGCGGCTCTATCAGCACCACCTCGTCGGCCGGCTCGATCAGCCCGAACAGCGCGCTCGCCAGCGCCTCGGTCCCGCCCGAGGTGACCATCACCTCGCGCTGCCAGTCGACGTCGAGGTCGTAGAACCGCTTGGCGTGCGCCGCGACCGCCTGGCGCAAGGGCGGGATACCCATCATCGAAGGGTATTGGTTGACCCCGTTCTCCAGGTAGTCCGAGGCCGCGGCAACCACGTCGGCCGGCCCGTTGCCGTCGGGAAAGCCCTGGCCGAGATTGATCGAGTCATGCTCCTGGGCAAGCCGCGACATGACCTCGAACACCGTCGTGCCATAGCCCGAAAGAATGCTGTTGCCGACCTTCACCTGTCGTTCTCCGCTGTCCGCGCCGCCCGTCCTCTAGCACAGCCGATCCGAGGCGACAAAGCCGGCGGAGCAAGCGCGCGGGGTGCGGTTGCGGCGCACAGGGCGCGGTGCGACAATCTATCGAGTCCTCGGCCGGCGCTTGGGCCGAAGAAAAGGCACGAAGGGGACGGCGATGACCAGACCCTGTCCCGGACCCTTGCCGCCGCGGCGGGCCGGCACCCCGGCGCCGTCGGGGACCTGCGATACGCACGCCCACATCGTCGGGCCCTACGACCGGTTCCCGCTCCACGAGGGCCGGTTCTATACCGCTCCCGAGTCGCCGCTGGAGGCCTATATCGACCTGCAGGAGGCGTTGGGCATCGAGCGCGTGGTGATCGTCCAGCCGAGTTGCTATGCCACCGACCTCGCTGCCACAAACGATGCGCTGAACCGCCTCGGCCCGCGGGCCCGCGCGGTCGCGGTGATCGACCCGGCGATCGACGACGAGGCGCTGATAGCGCTCGACGGCCTCGGCTATCGCGGCGTGCGCTTTGCGCCGGTGCTTCTGGGCGGCGATCCGATGCCGATCATTCAGGCCTTCGCACCGCGCGCGGCAAGGCTGGGCTGGCACATCGACCTGTTCATCGACGGGCCTCGTCAGATGGAAAGCATGGCGCCGCCGCTCAAAGCGCTCGACATCGACCTGGTGCTCGACCATTTCGCCCATTTCGGGGGTGCGCAGGGCATCGACCACCCGGGCTTTGCCGCACTCCTTGATCTGGTCGCGGCCGGCCGGACCTGGGTGAAGCTCTCCTGCCCCGACAGGCTGAGTGCCTCGGGACCGCCCTACGCGGACATGGTGCCGCTTGCCAAGGCGCTGATCGAAACGCGGCCGGACCGCATGCTGTGGGCGACCGACTGGCCGCATGTCGGGCATTGGGACCAGCCGGTCCCAGAGGACGCGGCGCTCCTGGAGTGGCTCACGGGCTGGGGTGTCGAGGACCGGGCGCTGCACGCCATGCTGGTCGACAACCCGGCCGCGCTCTTCGGTTTTGCGTAAATCCTGCGCGTTGCGCCCGCCCAGCTAACCTGGGCGAACGAGACCAACCATGGGAGGGAAACAAGATGGCGTCTTCGATCGTATCGTTCTCGCGCACCGCTCTGCTCACTGCGGCGGCGGCGCTCCTGGCCGGCAGCGTTGCAGCGGCACCGATGTCGCTCCGGTTCGGCCAGCCTTCCCAGCCTGATCCGAAACGCGGGCCGTATGCGGATGGCCCCCACCAGTTCACGCTGGCGCTGGAGAAGCTGCTGCCCGGCCAGTTCAAGGTAAAGGTCTATCCCAACCGCCAGCTCGGCGACGAAAAAGAGATGCTCGAGCAGGTCCGCTTCGGCACGCTCGACATGGACATCACCACCAACGCGGTCGTCGCCAATGTCGAATCCAGCCTCCTGGCCAACGACCTGCCGTTCCTCTACCCCGATGCGCCGACCGCGCACCGGGTGCTCGACGGTCCGATCGGCCAGGACATGCTTGCCAGGTTGGAGAGCAAGAACCTGATCGGGCTGGCGTTCTTCGAGGGCGGCTTCCGCCACATGATGAACAACGCCCATCCGGTGATGACGCCTGCCGACGTCAAGGGCGTGAAGTACCGGGTGATGCAGAACCCGGTCTTCATCGGAATGTTCAACTCGCTGGGCGGCAATGCGATCCCGATGGCCTTCGGCGATCTGTTCACCGCGCTGCGCCAGGGCACGGTCGACGGCATGGAGCTGCCCATCACCGCAGGCTTCGCCGTCAAGGCGAACGAGGTGACCAAGTACCTGTCGCTGACCTCGCACACCTATTCGGCGCTGGTCATGACGATGTCCAAGCGGCGCTTCAAGAAGCTCGACAAGGACCTGCAGCAGGCCTTCCGCAAGGCCGCCCTGATGGCCAACAAGGTCCAGCGCGCCAACAACGCCAAGCGCGAGTCTGCGGCCCTCGACGGGCTCAAGAGTCGCGGCATGGCGGTCAATGCGGTCGAGGATCTGGGCGCATTCCGCTCCATGGTCAAGCCGGTCTACGACCAGTTCCGCGGCCGCATCGGCGGAGTCCTGGTCGACAAGCTGCTTGCCGAGGTCAAGAAGTAGCCGAGGCCCCGGCGCCGGGCGGCCATGATTCGCCTGATCGAGTCCGTCTCGCATCTTCTTGCGCGGCTGACCCAGGGCCTTGCGGTGATCATGGCGACGGTGATGGTCGCCTGCCTGCTGCTGCAGATCTTCTTTCGCTACGCGCTGGCAAGCCCCTTGACCTGGACCGAGGAGCTGGCGGTCCTGATGTTCGCCTGGATCATCATGCTGATGGGAAGCCTCGGCGTGCGCGAGGACTACCACGTGCGCCTCAGCCTGCTGCTCGACCGCGTCTCGGGCGCGGCGCGGCTGCGGATCGAGCGGGCGACGCTGGCGGCGATCCTCGCCTTCGGGGTCCTGCTGACCATCTCCGGGTATGACTATGTCAAGGGGACGCTCGGCGTGATCTCGGCCGCGATCGGCTTTCCGATCGAGGCGCTTCACCTGGCCGCACCGGTGTGCGGGGTCCTCATCGTCCTTCATGCCGGAGCCAGGCTGCTGCGCAGGGCGGAGCCCTCGTGAGCGAGGCCGCCTGGGTCCTGACGCTGGGCACCGGCGCGCTATTCATCCTGGGCGTGCCGATCGTGTTCGCCATCGGCATCGCCTCGCTCGCCGCGTTGGTGCTCGCCGACGTCGACATCGTGATCCTGAGCCAGAAGATGATCCAGGGCTCGACCATCTTCAGCCTGCTGGCCGTGCCGTGCTTCATCCTGGCCGGCGACATCATGCAGACCGGCGGGCTCGCTTCGCGGCTGATCGACGTCGCCCGGGTCCTGGTCCGCCATCTTACCGGCGGGCTCGGCATGGTGACGGTGCTGTCGGCGACGTTCTTCGCCGCGCTTTCCGGGTCTTCGCCCGCGACCACGGCGGCGATCGGCGGCATCATGATCCCGGAGATGGAAAAGCGCGGCTACCGGCGCGACTTCTCGACCGCGCTTGCGGCCTCGGCAGGCCCGCTGGGGCAGATGATCCCGCCCTCGATCCCGATGGTGATCTGGGGCGTGATCTCCGAGACCTCGATCACCGACCTGTTCTTCGCCGGCGTGATTCCAGGCCTTTTGACCTCGGCCGGGCTGATGATCGTGTGCTACTGGGTCGCGCGCGCCCACGGGGTGCTGAGCGATGAGCATCGCGCGAGCGGACGCGAGCTGCTGGCGGCGCTCGCCGCGGGCAAGTGGGCGCTGCTGACGCCGCTGATCATTCTGGGCGGGATCTACGGCGGCGTGTTCACCCCGACCGAGGCCGGTGCGGTCGCGGTCGCCTACAGCCTGGTGATCGGCGTCTTCGTCCATCGCGAGATGAAACTGTCGGATCTGCCGGCGATCCTGCTGAAGTCGATGCGGACGACCGCGATCGCCGTGTTCATCCTGACCACGGCGCTGTGCTTCGGCTTCCTGATCGCGCTCGAGGACCTGCCGCGCGAGGTGACGGGACTGCTGTTCGCGGTCTCCGACGATCCCGTGGTGGTGCTGCTGATGCTCAACCTGTTGCTGCTGATCATCGGCGCGTTCATGGACACGATCTCGGCGATGGTGATCCTGGCGACCGTGCTGATCGCCATCGGCAGGCAGCTCGGGCTTGATCCGGTCCATCTGGGCGCGATCATCGTGATCAACTTGGCGATCGGCTTCCTCACCCCGCCGTTCGGGATCAACCTGTTCATCGGGGCGGCCATCTCGGGGCTCAGGGTCGAGGCGATCGCCAAGGCGATCTGGCCGATGCTTCTGGTCGAGATCGCAGTCCTTCTGGTGGTCACCTACATCCCTGCGGTCACGCTCACCATAC
The DNA here is from genome assembly GCA_965248835.1 of Alphaproteobacteria bacterium. Lineage (GTDB taxonomy): Bacteria > Pseudomonadota > Alphaproteobacteria > MPNO01 > MPNO01 > CAYFYS01. The sequence goes on along the minus strand of CBDFLJ010000002.1, from coordinate 1,688,370 downwards.
CGCGATTGCTGCAGTGATGCGGCTCACCCGTCTGCGGAGCGCTCGGCCAGGTACCAGTCGAGGATCTGCTCGCCGGTCCAGAACACCACGTCGTCGTGGGTGGAGATCTTCTCGAGGATCTCGCGGAAATAGCGGAACCGGTGCGGCACGCCCATGATGTAGGGGTGGACGACCAGCGCCATGACCCGGGCCGAGTCGCGTGAATCGGCGTAGATCTGATCGAACTGGTCCGAGGCCCGGCTGAAATACTCCCGCGCCGGGTGGTGCTGGATCAGCATCATCGCGACATCGTTGCATTCCTGGGTATAGGGGATGTTGACGATCGGCCTGGTCCGGGTCTGCAACAGGACCGGCTGGTCGTCGAGCACCCAGTCGCAGACATACTCGTAGCCCTCCTCGACCAGAAGATCGGGCGTCTGCCAGGTCTCGGTCAGGCCCGGGCCGAGCCAGCCGCGCGGCCGCTTGCCGGTGAAATCCTCAATCACCGCGCCGGTCCGGCGGATGTCGGTCCGCTCGTCCTCGACCTTCTGCATGTTCCTTTGGGTGAAACCGTGGCCGAGGAACTCCCAGCCCCGGTCGAGCGCAGCCTGGGAGATCGGCTCGTAGGACCTGACCGCGGTGCCGTTGATCGCCAGCGCCGGCGTGATCGAAAGTCCATCCAGCGCCTCGACGAACCGCCAGAAGCCGACGCGGTTGCCGTATTCGTGCCAGGCCCAGTTGGGGATGTCCGGACTCGGCGATCCGCCGGCCGGCGGCGTGAGCACGGTGCGCGGCATCGGCGCCTCGGCGTCCCATTCCTCGATGTTGACGATGACCCAGACGACCATCCGCGCGCCGCCCGGCAGCTTCAGCGGCCGGCGGAAGGCGATCGGAGAATAGGTGATGCGTTCGGTGGGCAGCATCGGCAGTCCCCTCCCTGAAGGCGGATCGGCCGATCTTTCCACGGCAGAGGTGGTCCGGGCAATCGGGCCGCGAAATCGTGGTTGGCCGGCCCGGCGCCGTGCGCGATACTGGCGGCAATTCTCATCGTAAGGGAACCAGGATGCCGCAGACGCGAATGTCCATCAGGGTCGCTCCAAAGGGTATGGGGCTGAACGATTTTGTTGCCATGGAGGAAGGCTTCTTCGAAGACGAAGGCCTCGAGGTCACGTTCGACATGAAAGTCTTCCGCGGCACGCAGTCGAGTTGGAAGGGGCTGGAATATTTCGACCGGCCGCAGGACCGCCCCTATGCCGAGGGCGCCGAAGTCATCCAGAGCGCCTGCCAGTGGGGGACGATCTCCAACGCCGCCTCCGGCATGGGACGCGTGGTGCCGGACTGCTACGGCATCTCGCCATGGGGGATCTTCGTACGCCCGGACTCCGAGATTCGCAGCCCCGAGGACCTCGCCGACGTGCCGATCGCGGTCGGCATGCGCGCCGGCAGCCATTTCAACGTGCCTTACCGGCTGGAGAAATACCTGCCGCTGGAAAAGATCAACGCCTTGAACGTCGGCGGGTTCAGCGCGCGGCTGGAAACGCTGATCAGCGGCGAGGTCGAGGCGGCGAGCCTGCTGCCGCCGCAAATCGACATGGCCAAGCAACTCGGCTTGCGCGCGATCATCGAGGACGAGTTCTACACCATCTGGTGGGTGCCCGACGACATGTCCAAGCCCGCGATCCGCGGATACATCGCCGCGCTGGTGCGTGCCGAGAAGGCGATCGAGGCAGACCTTGCCAAATACCTTCCGGTCTGGAAGCACGCGGTTCCGCCCGCATTCGCCGACCGGAACTGGGATTTCTCCAAGTTCAGCCGGGGCGAGAAATTCGTCGACCGGCCCCTGCCGGACGGCTTGTTCGAGGAGGTCTTCGAGCAGGTCGAGCGCTGGGACCTCGCCCAGCACATAGCGGACCGCAATCCCGAGAACCTGGTCTATCCGGTGAACGCCTGAGCGCTACATCGCGGCGAAGCAGCCGAGCACGGCATCGCGTGCGGTCTTGGCAATGACCGGGTCGTAGTCGGGCTTTTGCGGCATGGCAAAGTTGTGCCTAGCGCCGTCATGGACGACGATCTCGGCGTTTGGCAGGGCGGCGTACGAGTCCCGGATCGTGCGCAGGTCGGCCATCGGGGTCACCGGATCGGCTGCGCCGAAATGGTGGCTCACCGGGCAGGTGATATTGCGGGTGTCGTCCAGGTGCCGCTCGATATAGGTGCCGTGGTAGGACGCCGCAGCATCGATGCCCCAGCGCGCCGCACCCAGATGCGCATAGCGCCCGCCGAAGCAGATCCCCAGCATCGCCACCTTGCCGTTGCAGCGCGGGTGGGAGCGCAAATCGGCGATCAGGTCCTGCATGTCGAGCAGGCCCTGGTCGAAATCGTAGGCATGGTAGCGCCCGTGAGCGACCGCGCGCTCGGCGGTCGGCCCCGGATGGACGCGCCAGAAGATGTCGGGCACCGAGACCAGATAGCCGTCATCGGCAAAGGCCCTGGTGATGTCCCGGGCGCTGCCGTCGATGCCCCAGATCGCGGTGATGTAGAGAATGGCCGGCACCTTCCCGGTGCCGTCCGGCTCGGCCAGGATGCCGGAAAAATCCTCTGCCGCACGGGTGGTGTAGGTGATCTCGAACACCTGCGCCATCGGTCGCACTCTCCATCTTGCCGCGCACGGCTATGATAGCCCGCTATGAGCGCTGAGATGCAAGCGGGCGGCAGTCTGGCCCGGGGGCTCGACATCGGTGTCGTCGGCGGCTCGTTGACCGGGTGCGCGATCGCGGCGCTGCTGACGCGCGCGGGCGCGCGCGTCAGCGTCTTCGAGCGCTCCGCCGGAAATCTCATCGACCGCGGCGTCGGTCTGGCGATGAAGATCTCGACGCTCCGGGCGCTCGCCGACCGCGGCCTGATCGACGACGACATGGGCCAGGTGCCGGTGTGGCAGCGCACCTTCGCCCGTCCGCACGCCGACCCCGCCCGGCGCGCGACCCCCTGGGAGGTGTTCTGGAGCCAGGAGGTGGCGTTTCACGCCAGCCATTGGGGCGTCCTCTACCGCGCCCTGCGCAAGCGGGTGCCCGATGAGATCTACCATCAGGGCCGCGAAGTCGCCGGCCTCGATCAGCGGCCCGGCGGAACGGTCGCCTTGAGCCTGACCGGTGGGACGGAGCATGTGTTCGATCTGGTGATCTGCGCCGACGGCTATGATTCGATCGGCCGCCGGGCGCTCTATCCCGATGCCGAGATCACCGCCTCGCCCTATTTCCTGTGGCGCGGCATGATCAATGAAGAGGTGCTGCCGATTCCCGCCGGCTACGAGCGGACCGTCACCTTCTTCGGCTACAGGTACGGGCACGGCTTCGTCTACTACGTCCCTAAACCCGAGCCCGGTGCGCGGGGTGGGCGGCGGGTGAACTGGGGCTTCCACGAGACCGTCGCCGGAAAGAACATCCCCGGCATCAGGGCCGAGAAGGACGGCACCGTCCGAAGGGGGCTGCGCCCGGGTGCGGCGACCGACGAGCAGGTCGCCTATTGCCGGGCGATGGCGCGGCGCTATTTCCCGCCCTATTTCGGTGATGTCGTCGAGGCGACGCCGCGGCCTTTCATCCAGCCGGTCTTCGATGCCTGCGTGCCGCGCTACACAGGCGGGCGGATCTGTCTGATGGGCGATGCGGCCACGCTGTCGCGGCCGCATATCGGCGGCGGCGCGGGCAAGGCGCTTGACGATGCGCTGGCCTTCGCCGATGCGCTGTCGAGCCACGCCTCGCTGGATGCTGCATTGCGCGCCTGGGACGACGTGCGCAGCCGTTTCGGAAACGAGGTCTTCGACATGGGTCAGGCGCTTGGCCGGCACTCGGTGATGGAGATCCCGGACTGGCCGTCGATGGACCAGTCCTCGATGGACGCTTGGTGGCAGGGCGTCATCGCCGACCGGTACTGGTTCTGGGTCGACGAAGTCCCGGATTTCCATCCCAGCTACCGCGGCCGGGGTCATTGACCGGGTTGGGGATCGACGAACTGGCTGCGGTCGCGGCGATCTTCATCCTTGCCGGCATCGTCAAGGGTGCGATCGGGCTCGGCCTGCCGACCATCGGCATGGGCCTGATGGGGGTGTGGCTGCCGATCGAGCAGGCCGCGGCGATCCTGATCCTGCCCGCGTTTCTGACCAACGTCTGGCAGATGCTGAACGGGGCCGCGCTGCCAGCTCTGCTGCGCCGGCTGTGGCCGATGATGGCCTGTGTGGTCTTCGGAACCGTGGCGGTGGCGAGCCTGGTGGCCTCCACCGGCGCCGGCGTCGGCGCCGCGGTGCTGGGGGCGATGCTGATCGCTTACGCGGCGCTCGCCCTGACCGGCGCCCGGTTCTCGGTTCCGGCGCGTTGCGAACCGGTGCTGGGGCCGGCGATGGGCCTCCTGACCGGCATGATCAACGGGGCATCGGCGATCTTCATGATCCCGTCGGCTCCCTATCTCCAGTCGCTCGGGCTCGGCAAGGACGCGCTGATCCAGGCGCTGGGGCTCACCGCGGTCGTCGCCTCAGTCTCACTGGGCGTCGGGCTCGGGGTCAACGACGCGTTGGCGCCCTGGGTCGTCCTGCCCGGGAGCATCGCGGTGCTGAGCGCGTTCGCCGGGATGGCCGCCGGCCGGGCCGTGCGCGGTCGGCTGTCGGTCGAGACGTTCCAGCGATGGATCCTCATCGGTCTCCTCGCACTTGGCGTAACCATGATCGCACGCGTGGTGGCCTAGCTCAGAGCTTGAGCGAGACCAGGAAGGTTGCGATCGGCGGGTAGGCGATGACGATGGTCAGGACCAGCAGCATCGCCAGCGCGAACGGCGCTGAGCCGACGAACACGTCCTTGAGCGAGATGTCGGGCCGGGCGAGCGTCGCGTGGACGACATAGACCGCGATGCCCAGGGGCGGCGTCAACAACCCGATCTCCGTAGCGATCACCGTGACGATGCCGAACCAGACCAGATCGATCTCGAAGAATTTGAGCGCGGCGAGGAACAGCGGCACCATGATCAGCATGATCGAGACCGAGTCGATGATCGTCCCGAGGATGATGACCACGACCACGTAGAAGGCGAGCATGCCGTAGAAGCCGGCGCCCAGACTGTCGAAGATCTCCGCCATCTCGCCGGGCAGGCCCGACAGCCCCAGCATCCGGCTGTACATGCTGGCGGCGCAGATCAGGAACAGCAGCGTCGCGGAGACGTTGCCGGTCTCCAGCAGGACCTCCCAGAAGCTGCGCCAGGTCAGCGAACGGCGCACGAGTGCGAAGATCAGCGCGAGGAACGCGCCGGCGGCGCCCGCCTCGACCGGCGTGAACACCCCGCCATAGATACCGCCGAGGACCAGCACCACCAGCAGCGCGATGGGGAATCCCTTGCGCAGGATGCTGACCTCGCCGACCTCCGCATCCTCATCGGCGTGCCCGCCGTCCTGGTCCGCCGTCGGTGCCGCCATCACGCTCCGCGGGAACAGCGTGGCCATGATCAGGATGAGCCCGCAGAACGCGAGGGTGAGCAACAAGCCCGGACCGATGCCGGCAATGAACAGGTCGCCGACCGATTCCTCGACGATCAGGGCATAGATGATCAAAAGGACGCTCGGCGGTATCAGCATCCCCAGTACCGAGGATCCGGCGACGGTGCCGACGGCGAAGCGGCCCTGATAGCCGTGACGCATCATCTCCGGCACGGCCACCTTGGAGAACACCGAGGCGGACGCGACCGAGGCGCCGGTGATGGCCGCGAAGATAGCGTTGGCGACCACGGTCGCCATGCCCAGACCGCCGCGGACGCGGTGCAGCATGACCTGGCCGATGTCGTAGGCATCGCGCCCCATGCCGGCGGCCGCGACCAGGAACCCCATCAGCACGAACAGCGGAATGACGGCGAAGACAAAGTTGTAGACGGTCTTTTCCGCAGCCTGGAACAGCAGGTTGAGCGCAATGTTGATGTTCTCGGTGATGACCCAGGCGCCGACGAACGACAGCAGCGCCAGCGTCACCGCGATATGCAGGCCGAAATAGATCAGCACCAGCATCGCAAGCACCGAGATGACCGCGATCTGAAAGGCTTCCATCAGGCCCGATCCACCTCAGAAGCGGTCATTGCGATACCCTCGGCCGCCGAATCGAAACCGCCGACGTCGCGGCGAGCAGCAGAAACTGCAGCCCCGTCAGGCCGCAGCCGATGAAGACGATCAGCAGCCGAGGCCATTCCGGGAACGTGAACACCCCGACCACGCCGACGTAGAAATCGGCGTCATAGGCGGTGACCCATTTGGGCCAGGCACGAAGCATGATCGCGGCCATAAGCGCGGCGCCGGCCGAGAAGAACAGGCCATTGAGCGCATGACCGACCCGCGGCCGGCCGGCGATCAAGCGCTTGATGACGGCGTCCGAGCGTGTCATGTAGCCCGAGCGCAGCGTGTAGGCGAGCTGCATGTAGAGGACGGCGACCACCGACATGGTCACCAGTTCGGTGATGCCGTTTATCGGCGCGTTGAACGCAAAGCGCAACGTCACGTCGGCGACGATGGCCAGCGTGATTATGAAGATCCAAACCGATGCGAGACAGTTGCTGGCAAAGATGACCGCGCTGAGCAGCCGGTCCAGCGAACTCATGGTGGGCATGCGCTTCCCGTCTCCGCCGCGAAACGGGGCCACGGATCCGTGGCCCCGTGCCCAGCCTTTTGCCGCGGTTACTCGCGGTCCCAGTTACGCAGCACGAGCTGGTTCTTGTCGCGCATGTAGTCCATCCAGGCCGCCAGCATCTTGGTGCCCGGCAGGCTTGCCTTGTCTTGCCTCTTGGCCCATTGCTGCGCGATGTTGGGCAGTGCGAACGCCCATCTCTTTTTTTCTTCTCCGGTCAGCACATGAGTCTGCTGGCGGTATTTCTTCTCGCAAACGCCGAGGCCCCATTTCGCGCCGCCGAGGATCGCCTTGTTCGCGCCATCGGTCCATGTCTTGGCCGCTTCCATGATCGCGCCTTGGACCTCACGCGGCATCTTGGCCCAGGAATCATGGTTGTAGGTCAGCACGGCGTTGGCGATCGCACCGAAGCTCGTGTCGAGATGATAGGGCGTGAGCTCGCAGAACTTGAATGCCGCCATGGCCTGCTGCCACAGCGCGGCGCCCTCATACACGCCCGCCTTCAGCGAGTTGTACATCGTCGACAGACCCTTGATGGTGACCGGGGTCGCGCCCGCGGCACTCACCCAGGGGAAGTTGGAGCCGACCGCGCCGACCTTCATACCCTTGAGATCGTCGAATTTCGTGACCTGCTTCTTGGTCCAGAGCGCGTAGTTTTCCGCCGTCCCGGTAATCGAGATGACGGTCTGGTTGAACCGATGCATCTGCTTGCCCATCTCGGGAAACGTCTCGAACAGATGGTGCATGCCGTCGGTGGTCGTCTGCACATCGAGCGAGGTGAACGGGGTGACGTAGCCGACCTGGTAGAGCGACATTTTCGAGGGATGGAAGGGTCCGGGCACGACGCCGAGGTCGCCGAGACCGGCCTGAACGCCGTCCAGCTCGCCGCGCACTTTGACGATCTGGCCGCCGAAGCCCTGGATCCACGACACCTTGTACTTGCCGGTGCGCGCGAGGATCTCGTCGACCTTGGGGATGAACGCCTTGATCGCCGCGCCGACCGGCGCGTAGTGGTGGGTGTTCCCCGAAATGATCGTCAGGCGGACTTTTTCGGCCGCGCCGGCAGGTGCCGCCGCGAGAGCGATCGCCGGCACAGCCGCGACGATGGCGCCCATCGTCATGCGCATGCGCGTTGATTTTTGCCTGCCCTGTTTCATCAAATCCTCCCATTTCCCTTTGATTTCGTCGCAACGCCGCCAGCGTTCACGCTCACGTTAACACGGTGCACCACAGGAGGGTCAAGCAAGTGAATGTCGCGCGCCGACCGGGGCGCAAAAATGCGGCCGGATCGCTCCGGCCGCTTCGCTTTTCGTTTTCCAGCCGTTCGATTTGCGCTAGCCGATGATGGAAATAGTCGTCACAATGACGCCACTGGACGAACCTGCTCATTAGGGTGATGTCATGGCCGGTCCTCGCCGCCATGATGATCGCCACCAACAGAAGCAATCCGGGTGGCGCGATTGATGCGCCAGACAACGTGGTACTAACGAATGGGAGACGATTGGATGTCTATCCGCAGAAAGTTCGCCGGCAAGGGCGCCTTGGCGGTTGCCTTGCTCGCCGGAGGCGCGGTTGCGGCGCTCGCGTTGCAGACCGGAACTGCGCATGCCCAGAAGAAGTGGCACATCAAGATCGGCATGGCGACGCTCAACGACCCGCAGCAGAGGTGGGGCGAAAACATCGGCAAGGAGCTCGAAAAGCGCAGCGGCGGCCGGCTGACCTATATGGTTTTCCCGGCGAGCCAGCTCGGTAAGATCCCGCGCCAGGTCGAGGGCATCCAGCTCGGCACGCAGGAAATGTTCCTGACCCCACCCGGCTTTTTCGTCGGCGTCAACCAGGCCTTCATGGTCCCCGACGCGCCGGGCGCTATCCTCAGCCACGAGCACGGCCACAAGACGCTGACCGATCCGGAGTTTCACGACAAGTTCCTCGGCTTGGCGGAGCACAAAGGCGTGCTCGGCGCCGGGCTGATCATCTACGAGGGCACCTCGATCGCGAGCGTCAAGCCGATCCGCAAGCCCGAGGACATCTCGGGCATGAAAATCCGTGTGCTCGCGACCCCGATGGAGCGCGCCGTACCGGCGGCGTTCGGTGGCACCGGCGTGCCGATCCCGTTCACCGAGGTGGTGCCCGCGCTGCAGCGCGGCGTGGTCGATGCCTGCCGGTCCAGCATCGTGGCGATGAACGGCCTGAAGTTCCAGACGGTCACCAAGTTCGCGACCGTGCTGGGCGGCGGCTATATCCCGACCGCGACCTGGATAAGCAAGGCCTGGGCGAACAAGCTTCCGGCCGATTTGCGCAAAATGGTCATGTCGGTGCCGCGCGAGCTCGAGAACTCGGCATCAGCCGAGGCGGCCAGCCTGGTCGAGTCGACCAAGCAGGCGTGGCGCGATGCCGGGGTCGAGATCATCACGTTCTCGCCCTCCGACCAAAAGCGCTATCTCGACAAGCTGCGCCCGCTCGGCGACAGGTTCCTGGCCAAGCACAAGAACCCGCAGGTGCGAGAGATCTATGCGCTCTTCAAGAAGGTGTCCGAGAGGCACCGCCCGAAGTCGTAAGCCGCGCTCGTATCGCCGGGAAAGGGGCCGGATCCTCCGGCCCCTTTCCGATTCCAAGCGGCTGTAGCCAGACCCATCGGGCCGCAGCGCGGCGCGGTTGAACTTTGCCCCCGCCGCCTGTTTGAATGGCTGCCCGATCTCGGGAGAACGGTGCGTGGCGGTCCGCGACGGTCAGGCTTTCATCGATGGGCTCAGCGCGCGCCCGCGCGAGGTCTGGACGGGCGGCCGCAGGCTCGCCGAGGTTACCGGCCATCCGGCCTTTCGACGCCCGTTGGCCCGGCTCGCCGGTCTGTTCGATCTTCAGCACCAAGCCGAGCACCGCGATGTGATGACCTACCGGTCTCCCGCGACCGGGGAGCCGGTGGCCACCGCCTTCATGCCGGCCGCGGACACCGCGGACCTCCAACGAAAGCATGCCGCCTACCGCCTGGCCGCCGAAGCGACGTTCGGCATGATGGGCCGGTCGCCGGATTTCATGAACTGCACCCTGCTCGCCTTCGCCGAGGGGCGCGCGGTGTTCGAGCGCGGCGGCGAACGGTTCGGCGAGAATATCGCCAGGTACTACGAACGGGTGCGTGAGGACGACCTGTTCCTGACCCATGCGCTGATCTCGCCCCAGAACGACCGCTCGCGGTCGTCATCCGCCCAGGCCGGCCAGGACCTCCATCTCGGCCTGATCGATCAGGACGAAGAGGGGATCGTCGTCCACGGCGCCCGGATGCTCGCCACATTCGGCCCGCTGGCCGACGAGGTGCTGATCTACAACCTGCCCAACATCCCGGCCGAGGATGCGCGCCATGCGCTGATCTTCGCGCTGCCGATCGATGCGCCGGGCCTGCGCCAGGTCTGCCGCGAGCCCTACGACACGGGCGCGGCGCGGCCGGCCGACCACCCGCTGGCGGCGAACTTCGAGGAATGCGATTCACTGCTGATTTTCGAGCACGTCCGCGTTCCCTGGGACCGGGTGTTCGTGTGCAACGACGTCGCGACGGCCAATGCGATCTTTCCCGACACCAGCCTGCGCTCCTACACCGCCCACCAGACCTCGGTCCGCGGTCTGGTCAAGCTCGAGCTCGCAGTCGGCGTGACCATGGCGCTCGCCCGCGCGGTCAAGACCGATCGGTTCCTCCACGTCCAGCAGATGCTCGGCGAATGCGTCGAGGCGGTGGAGCTGATCAAGGCCTGCATCACCCGGGCCGAAATCCACCACGAGCCGACGCTCGCCGGCTCCGTGCGGCCGATGCTGGCGCCGCTGCTGTCGGCGCGGACCTACCTGGCCCGCGCCTACCCGCGGGTGATCGAGATCCTCCAGACGATCGGTGCCGGCGGGCTGCTGATGATGCCCGCCACGGCCGACTTCGAAGCCGAGATCGGCGGACAGATCGAGCGCTACTACGAGGGCGCCGAAGGCCTCTCGGCCGACCGGCGCGTCGGCCTGACCAAGCTCGCCTGGGATCTCTGCGGCGAGGCCTTCGGTGCGCGCCAGCTTCAATACGAGCGTTATTACGCCGGCGATCCGGTGCGCAACATGGCGGCCAACTACCTGGGTTACGACCGCACCGCCTGCGACCGCCTCGTCGAGCGCGCGCTGAGCCTGCGCGAGGAAGAGCCGTTCGCCCAACGCGCGGCGGCTCGCCCGATTCTGTCGGACTGATTGCCGGGGTCGTGGAGGACGTCATGGATCTTGCCGGGCGCAACGTGGTCGTCACCGGGGGAACCGGGGCGCTGGGCGAGGCGGTCACCGGGCTGCTGCTCGGCGCCGGTGCGGTCTGCCACATCCCCAACCTGATCGCGGCCGAGCTCGAGACCTTCGCCCATGCCGGCCACGCTGATGTCCGTCTGGCGCGCGGCATCGATCTGGCCGACGCCGATGCGGTGGCGGGCTATTTCGATGGGATCGGTCCGCTCTGGGCCTCGATCCACCTCGCCGGCGGGTTCGCGATGGGCGCGATCGAGGAGAGCCCGGCCGCGCTGTTCGACGACCAGATCGCGATGAACGCCAGGACCTGCTACCTCTGCTGCCGGGCGGCGGTCGGTGCGATCCGCCGGACCGGGGCGGGCGGGCGCATCGTCAACGTCGCGGCCCGGCCCGGGATCGAGCCGCGCCAGGGTGCGGGCATGATCGCTTATACCGCGGCCAAGGCCGCGGTCGCAGCGATCACCCAGGCGTTGGCCGAGGAGGTCGCGGGCGAGGCGATCTGGGTCAACGCCGTCGCACCGTCCATCCTGAATACCCCGGCGAACCGCGCCGCCATGCCCGATGCCGCGCACCAGACCTGGCCCGCGACCGCGGCGGTTGCGGGCACCATCGTTTTTCTCGCCTCGCCGGACAACCAGGTCACCCGCGGCGCTGTCGTCCCGGTTTACGGCGCGTTCTGAACCACCGGCGCCCGCATCGGCGCCTGCCAAAGCGCGCAAGGCGGAACCGTTGCACCGCACACCGCACGTGTGGCACTCTCCGCGCCGCTCAGCGCCACTCCGTGCCGCAGTAGCTCAGTGGTAGAGCGCGCCCTTGGTAAGGGCGAGGTCGAGTGTTCAATCCACTCCTGCGGCACCACTTTGCCCTCCGGAAGGCAACGGTTCGTTACCGCGACCGGTCCGGAGACTTCGCCGAGGCGCATTGCGTGACGTCCGACCGGAACGGCTGAAGGGTCTCCCGGCCTACTCCGCCAGCCGCGCGGGCGCGCTGTCGGGCGGGGTGATGTCGAAGGCGTTGGCGGTGCAGCAAACCATCGAGAAGTGGCCGACTGCGGCGACTAGGTTGACGAGCTGGTCGACGCCCAAGGCAGCTTCGGCCGCGGCGTATGTCTGATCGCTCAGCCGGTGGGTCGAGACCAGTTCGGTCGCCACCTGCCAGGCCGACCGTTCGCGCGGATCGGTGATCGGCGGGTCCTTTCGTGCGTTGATCGCATCGACGATTTCCTGGTCGAGGCCCGCGGCCAGAGAATTTCTCACCTGGACGGCCCAGGGATAGTTGGCGTCCCAGAAGCGAACGACCGTGAGCACCGCGATCTGGCGCTCCCGCGCGCTGAGTTCGGAATCCCGTAAGTACCCGCCCAGGTCCGAGGCCAGCCGCATCAACGCGGGATGGCGGATATAGGCCCAGAACGGCCCGCCCGTCGGGTTGCCCGACTCCTTGATGTCGTCGAAGACCTTGCCCTGCTCGGCGCTCATGTCCTCGCGCTCGAGGATGGTGATCCGGGTCATTATGCTCTCCCTAGCCTGCATCCAGGAGGAGGACGGATTTGCCGACGATCTTGCGGTCCTCGATCATCATGATCGCGTCCATGAACCGCTCGAAGGGGTACCGGTTCATGATGTTGGGGTCGATCTTGCCGGCGGCCAGCAGGTCGAACAGCGCGGCCTGCGCCTCGCGCAGCTTCGGCGAACGTTGCTTGATGTAGCTGTTGATGGTCATCCCGAGGACGCCGATGTTCTTGAGCAGCAAGTAGTTGGTCCTGACCGAGGGGATGGTCCCCGAGGTGAAGCCCGAGACCACGGCGCGGCCCTGATCGGCGATCGCCCTGAGCGCGGCATCGAAAACCTCTCCGCCGACGAGATCGAACGCCAGGTCGACCCCGCGCTTGCCGGTCGCCTCCATGACCTGGGCGCGGAGCGACTCCTTGAGGTCGTCCCTGGTCAGGTCGATCACCGCATCGGCGCCGGCGGCAAGCACGGCACCGGCCTTCGACGGCGTCGTCAGCCCCGCCAGCACCATGCCGGCGCCGAGCGGCTTGGCCAGGTTGATCGCCGCGAGCCCGACCCCGCCCGAGGCGCCGTTGACCAGCACGATCTCGCCCGGCTGCAGGGCGCCGCGGACGGTGAGCGCGAAATAGGCGGTCTGGTAGGCGAGCCCCATCGCGGCCGCCGCGTCGAACGCGACACCGTCGGGCAGCGGGAAGCACAGCGCCTCCGGGCAGCCGACCTTCTCGGCGAGGCCGCCGTGGATGACATGGGCGATCACGCGGTCGCCCACCGCGAGGCCTTTCACGTCCGCGCCGAGCGCCGAGACCACGCCGGCAACGTCCTTGCCCGGGGTGAACGGCGGCGGCGGGTTGTTCTGGTACTTGCCGTCGAGCGAGAGCAGATCGGTGAAGTTGATGCCGCACGCCTTGGCATCGACCACGACTTCCCCGGCGCCCGGCGCCGGGTCGGCGACGTCCTGGATGCGGACGCTTTCCCGGTTCCCGATCTCGTTGATGACGACGGCGCGCATGCGGCCTGCTCCTTGTGTTCGGTGCTCGTTGCGCCGGGTATAGCGCGGCAGGCCGGGCGAGAGAAGACGTGCTTGATCCTGACCGCGGCGGCGTGACGTGCTAAGAATGCGCGATGCTGAGTGCCGAACAGAACAGGCTCGTCACCCTGACCGGCGCCGGCGCGCCGGCCGGCGCGCTGATGCGCCGCTACTGGCAGCCCGCGGCGCTGGTCGAGGAGTTTTCGGCCGACCGCCCGTTGGTCCCGGTCCGGCTGATGGGCGAGGGCCTGGTCGCCTTCCGCGCCGAAGACGGCGAGTACCGGCTGACCGGCGCGCGCTGTCCCCATCGCGGCGCCGATTTGCGCTTTGGCCGGCTGGAGGACGGCGGCATCAGATGCGCCTTCCACGGCTGGCTGTTCGACGGCAAGGGCAATTGCCTGGAACAGCCGGCCGAGCCGGCGGGCAGCGACTTCCACACCAGGATCCGCATGCCGGGCTATCCGTGCCGCGAGAAGAACGGCGTGGTGTTCGCCTATCTCGGCCCTGGCGCGCCGCCGCCGCTGCCCGATGCGGACTGCTTTGCGGCCCCGGAACCCTATAGCTTCGCCTTCAAGGGCTTCCTCGAGTGCAACTGGCTGCAGGCGCTGGAGGTCGGGATCGATCCGGTGCATGGCTCCTACCTGCACCGGTTCTTCGGTGACGAAGACCCCGACGAGGGCTACGGCCTGCAGTTCCGCGACCTGGTCGACGGCGCCGATGTCCCACTGACCTGGATCATGCGCGAGTTCCCCGTACCGGAGATCAAGCTCGAGGATACCGGCTACGGGATGCGGCTGCTGGCGTTGCGCGACCTCGACGAGGCGACGCGTCACGTCCGGGTCACCAACCTGCTGTTTCCCAACGCGATCGTTATCCCGCTCGGCAACGACATGATCATCAGCCAGTGGCACGTGCCGATCGATGACACCCATTGCTGGTGGTATGCGATGTTCACCAGCTACGCGGCGCCGCTCGACAAGGACGAGATGCGCGCGCAAAGGCTCAAGCTCTATTCGCTGCCCGACTACAAGCCCAGGATCAACAAGACCACCGACTACGGCTTCGACCCGGACGAGCAGGCGCGGCGGACCTTTACCGGCATGGGAGCGGATATCAACGTCCACGACCAATGGGCCGTCGAGTCCCAAGGGGAAATTCACGACCGGTCGAGCGAGAACCTCGGTGTTTCCGATATCGCGATCGCCACCTACCGACGGTTCCTGCTGCGCGCGATCGAGGCCGTCGGCCGGGGCGATCCGGCACCCAAGGCGGCCAACGGCACACCGGGCGAGATGCCGCTTGCGGTCGACACGGTGGCGCCGCGCCGGACCTGGGAAGAGGCGTGGCGCGCGGTCGAGTCCACCCGCCGCGCCGGCTCGGCCTGGGCAGGCTCGTGAGCGGAACGACCGGGCGGACCAGCTTCGTCGACCGGCACGGGCTGTGGGACGACGACCAGGCGGCGGCGGCGGCCGAGATCGGCCGCCAGATCGCCGAGCACGGGCTGGAAGTCGTCCGCTTCTCTTTCCCGGACCAGCACGGCATTCTGCGCGGCAAATCGATCATGGCGGCCGAGGCCGAGGCGGCGCTGCGGAACGGCGTCTCGATGACCTCGACGCTGCTGGTCAAGGACACCGCCCACAAGACCGTGCCGCCGGTCTTCTCGAAGGACCTGTCGATCGGGCGGGGCGATCTCACCGGCGCCGCGGATTTTCTGATGGTCGCCGATCCCCGGACGTTTCGCATTCTGCCCTGGGCGCCGGGGACCGGTTGGGTGCTGTGCGACATCCGCTGGCCCGATGGTCGGGCGGTGCCGTACGCGACCCGTGACGTCTGCCGCGCCGCGGTGGGCGCGCTCCAGGCGCGCGGGTTCGACTATGTCGCCGGCATCGAGGTCGAGTTCCATATCTTCAGGCTCCTGGACGCCCGAATGGCGGCCGAGGATGCCGGCCAGCCCGCCGCCCCGCCCGAGGTCGGGCTGTTGACCCACGGCTATCAGTACCTGACCGAGATCCGTCTCGACGAGCTCGACCCGATCCTGTCCATTCTGCGGCGCGAGCTCGTGGCGCTCGGCATCGCGCTGCGCTCGCTCGAGGTCGAGTTCGGGCCGAGCCAGGTCGAGATCACCCTGCAGCCGTGCGGCGCAATCGATGCGGCCGACACGATGATACTGTTCAGGAACGCCACCAAGCAGATATGCGCCCGCCACGGCTATCACGCGACGTTCATGTGCCGCCCGGCGATCAAGAACGTCTTTTCCAGCGGCTGGCACCTGCATCAATCGCTCCTGGAACGGGTGAGCGGTCAGAACGCCTTCATGCCGCGTGCGGACGATGACGGCGCGCTGCTGTCGGCGACCGGGCGGCAGTTCGCGGCGGGGCTGCTCGCGCACGCCCGCGCCGCATCGGTCTTCACCACGCCCACCATCAACGGCTACAAGCGCTTCAAGCCGTTCTCGCTGGCGCCCGACCGGGCCGCCTGGGCGCGCGACAACCGCGGTGCGCTGCTGCGGATCATCTCCGGCCCGGACGAGCCCGCCTCGCGCATAGAAAACCGCGCCGGCGAGCCCGCCGCGAACCCCTATCTCTATATCGCCAGCCAGATTTTTTCGGGCCTCGACGGCCTCGACCGCGCGCTGGAGCCGCCGCCGCCGACCGAGGCCCCTTACGACACCGACGCGCCGCCGATGCCGGCAAGCCTGATCGAGGCGATCGCCGCGCTCCGCGCAGACGAGATGTTCGCCGAACGCCTCGGCGCGGCGTTCATCGACTATATCTGCATGATCAAGCAGGCCGAGATCGCCCGTTACCTGTCGGACGTCACCGACTGGGAGCAGCGCGAGTATTTCCGGATCTTTTGACGCCCGATTCGCCCGCCTTTGCCGCGCGGGGTGTTTGCGTCAAGATGGATCGAACGATTTCGCATGGGAGAGGGCAGATGGACGGGACGGCAGCGACGGGCTGGGTCGAGGCTCAGGCCGAGGATGTGGGCGATGCGCTGGTCGCGGGGTTCGCCGCGGGCGGGATAGACCACCTGTTCTTCACCTCGGGATCGGAGATCGGCTTTTTCCAGGAGGCGACCGCCAAGGCCCGCGCCCGGGGGCACAACAACCCGATCCGTCTGATCACCGTGCCGCACGAGCATGCGAGCCTCAACGCCGCGCTCGGCTTCGCTGCGGTCAGCGGCCGGCCCGCCGTCACCGCGGCCCATGTCGATTGCGGCACGATGCACTATGGCGGCGCGGTGCACACCGCGGCCCGCAGCGGGCTTCCGGTGGTGATCACAGCAGGATTCCCGCCGACCGCCTATGCCGGGACGATGAAGGGCGGCCGCGACGAGGGCGGCCATCTGTGGATGCAGGAGACGTTCGACCAGAACGGCATCGTGCGCAACTACGTGAAATGGGATCACCGCCTGACCTATCAGGACAACCCCGGGATGATCGTCAGCCGTGCGATCCAGGTCACCAGGAGCGAGCCCTGCGGGCCGGTCTATCTGAGCTTCCCCAAGGAGCTGACGCTGCTGCCCGTGGATGGGGCGCGCTTCCCCAGCGCCGACCAGCTCGGCATTCCGCGCCCTTCCGCGCCGGCCGCCGCCGATGCCGAGGAGATCGCCCGCCGGCTGATCGATGCCGCCCATCCGGTGGTCGTGGTCTCCGCCTCCGGCCGCGATCCGGCAACGGTCTCCCCCCTGGTCGCGCTGTGTGAGCTGCTGGGGCTGGCCGTGGTCGACTCCGTCCAGCGCAGCTATATGAGTTTCCCCTTCCGCCATCCCAGCTTCCAGACTCGGGCAAGCCTCAAGGACGCCGATGTCGTGCTGGTGATCGAGGCCGAAGTGCCCTGGGTGCCCGGGCGCGACGCACCCCGACCCGAAGCCTACATCGCCGCGGTCGGGCGCGATTCGATCAAGGCCAGCATCCCGACCTTCGAGTTCACCGCCGACCTGCGGCTTGCCGCCGACCCGCTGGAGACGATCGGGGCGATCACCGCTGCGGCACAGGCGCTGTTGAGCGACGACGACCGTGTCCGGATCGCGGCGCGCAACGAACGGCTCGCGGCCGGCTCGCGGGCCTGGATCGCCGCGGCCGAAAAGGCGGCCATGGAACAGTCGAGCACCGTTCCCATCGACCGGCTTTGGGCGAGCTACCAGATCGGACAGATGATCGACGACAATTGCATCGTGCTCGACGAGACCCTTCCGACCAACCGGACGCGAGACTATTTCGACCGCAGCGCTCCCGGCTCCTATTTCGCGAACCCGGGCTCCAGCGGCGGTTGGGCGACCGGTGCCGCGCTGGGCGCGAAGCTCGCAGCGCCCGAACGTGACATCGTCGCGGTCAGCGGCGACGGGTTCTACATGTTCGGGACGCCGGCCCCGGCGTTGTGGGCCGCCGCCCATCACGATGCCCCGTTCCTGCAGATCGTCTACACCAACCGCAGCTACACCACCGGGACGGAGCGCATCGCGGCCAACTACGGTGCGGACAGCTATGCCGCGAAGGCCGGATTCCAGGGCGGCTATTTCGACCCGCCGATCGACTTCGCCAAGGAGGCCGAGGCCGCCGGAGCCCACGGCGAGACCGTGCGCGATCCGGCCGAGCTGGAGGGTGCGCTCGCCCGCGGCCTGGAGCATGTCCGGGGCGGCAAGCCGGCGGTGGTGTCGATCTGGCTCAAGCGCCTGGAGGGCGACGACTGAACCCGGTCGAACGCGAAGACGGGCGTTCGATCTTCTAGGCCGACCGTCGTTCGGCCCGACCGGCCTTCCAGCGGCGCCAGGCGCGGAGGTTCTCGTGCGCCGTGCGCCTGTGCTCGGCCATCTCGGCCTTTTCCACCTCGTCCTCGGCGGCGAATTCCAGGCGGTAGCCGTTGGGGTCGTGGAAATAGATCGAGGTCACCATGCCGTGGGCGACCGGTCCTTCGACCTCTACGCCGCGGGCGATGAGCCGGTCGCGCAGGCGGTGGATCGTTTCGTGATCGGGCACGCGCATGGCGAAGTGCAGATCCATGCCCCAGCGCCGCTTGAACAGCTCGTCCGGGTCGTCTTCGGCGCGGTCGGGCACCTCGAAGAACGCCAGGTAGTTCGGCTGGTCCGCGTCGTGGCTGCCGATGTCGAAGAAGGTGTGCATGTAGCGCACGTCGAGCCCGGTGGTCGGGTGCTGATCGAGCTCGAGCGCCATGACCAGAGGGAAGCCCACCGTGTCCTCGTAGAACGCGCGGGTTTCCTCGGAATCGCGGCAGCGGTAAGCGGAATGATGCAGACCCAGCACCGGCAGTCGATCGGATAACATTCAGGCCACCTTGATCTCTGCGGGCTCCGGACGGACGCCTTGGACAGTGGTGCGGCGCAGCTTGCGCCTCTCCGTGGCGGGAAAGTCGGTGCGGGCGTGGTTGGTGCAGCGATTGTCCCAGATCACGAAGTCGCCGACCGTCCAGACGTGCTCGTAGATCAGCGCCTGCTGTTCGGAGTGCGCGAACAGGGCGGCGAGCAAGGCATTGCTTTCGGCCTCAGGCAATTCGGCGATCGATTCGGTCAGCATCCGGCTGACATAGAGCGCCGGGCGACCGGTCTCCTCGTGGGCGATGACCACCGGATGCGCCGTGCGCTTGGGATCTTCGCCGACCCCCAGCCGTTTCTTGAAATCCTCGGTCACCTCACGCCCGGCATAGAAGCCGTGGACCGCGTGCAGGCCGCGCAGGCGGCGTTTCATTGGCTCGTTCAGCGTCTCGTAGGCGCCGTACATGTCGGCAAACAACGTATGGCCGCCGACCGAAGAGACCTCGATGGCGAACAGCATGGTGTAGCGATAGGGATCCTCGTCATAGGCGCCGTCGGTGTGGAAGAACATCTCGCCCTGGGGCAGGGCGCCGACAGGCTTTCCGTTTTCCTTGGCGTTGGTAATCAACATCAGCGAGTGATGGCCGAGCGGCTTGCCGGCGAACCGGGCATGGGCCGCGCGGCTGGGCAGATTGCCGAACATCTTGGCGAAGCGAATTTGATCGGCCTCGCTCAAGCTCTGGCGTGGGAAGATCAGCACCTGGTGATCGAGCCAGGCGCGGTGGATCGCCGCGTATGTATGCCCGTCGATCTCGTCCGAAAGGTCGACGCCGTAGATCCTGGCGCCCAGCGCGGCGGCAAGGGGTTCGATTTCGATGGTCATCGCCTGCATTCCGTGGCCGGCACGCCGCCAAGGGTGGGCCGATTCACCGGCGATGGCAACAGCGAAGGCGACTTTGCTATGCTGGGCGAGCGCGGAGGCCGGGAGGGCGATGGGATGTTCGATGTCGAGCGGTTCGTCGAGGACGTCAAGGCTGCAAACCGGGAAGGTGAGGCCAACAAGGCGGTGCGCGCGGTGCTGGCGCGCGCGGTCGCCGATCCGGGCGCGGTGCTGGCCGGGCTGGGCGAGCCGACTGAAGCGGGCTTGCAGAAGATCTATCAGGCCGACGATCTGACCATCCTCAACGTCGTCTGGGCGCCGTTGATGACCTTGATGCCGCACAACCACAACATGTGGGCGGCGATCGGCGTCTATACCGGGCGCGAGGACAACATCTTCTGGCGCCGGCGCGAGGACCGGATCGAGGCCGCCGGCGCCAAGGCGCTTTCGGTCAAGGACGTCGAGCCGCTGGGCAAGGACATCATCCATTCCGTCACCAACCCCATCGAGCGGCTGACCGGGGCAATTCACATCTATGGCGGAGATTTCTTCGCCGCCCCGCGCAGCGAATGGGACCCGGAGCACCTGACCGAGCGGCGCTATGACGTCGCCAAGAACATGCGCCTGTTCGCGGAGGCGAACGCGCGGTTCGCCTCCGGTGCGGCCGCGGCGGTCCGCCCGTAGTCATCGGCCCACGCACCTTGCCGGAGTGCCTGTGACAGCCGTTCCGACCAGCCATTCCCGGCCCGAGTCCAGGCGCAAAGGTTGGGTCGTGGTCGGCGGCCTGTTCCTGATGCTGGGAATCGTGATCACTGCGCGCAACAGCATCGGCCTCCTGCTGCCGTTCTGGCGGGACGACTTGGGATGGAGCTATGGCTTCGTCTCCAACGCGGGCGCGGTCATGCTGGTCACCATGGCACTGGCCGCTCCGATGGCCGGCATGGTGATCGACCGCTTCGGGCCGCGCGTGGTCTATTGCTTCGGGATGTCGCTGGCCGCAGTCGCCTTCCTGCTGTGCGCGACGGTCATGACCGAGCCGTGGCAGCTCATCGTCTTCTATTCGATCCTGGGCGGAATCGGCTTCTCGGCGATCGCCCCGTCCCTTGTCTCGACCACGATCGCAGCCTTTTTCGATTCCCGGCTGGCGCTTGCGACCTCGGTCGCAACCTCGGGCAGCACGGCAGGCCAGATCCTGCTGATGCCGGCCCTGGCGCTCCTGGTGACGACGATCGCCTGGGGGCCGAGCATGGCGGTGTTCGCAGGCGTCATCCTTGCGACCATGGTCGTGGTCCTGTGGCTGATCGGACCCGGTCTGCGCCCGCCGCGGCGCGCCGGCGCGCCGGGTGTCTCATCGGCCGCGGCGGCGCTGCGCGGGCTGTCGAGGGACCGTACCTTCTGGCTCCTGGTTTGCGGCTTCGCGATCTGCGGCTTCACCACCGCCGGCGTGATCAAGATCCATATGATCCCATACGCGATCGCCTGTGGATTCCCGCCACTCCAGAGCGCGACCGCCTATGGCGTGCTGTCGGCGTTCAGCCTGATCGGGATGATCGGCTACGGCTATCTGGCGGATCGGTTCAACCGTCCGCTGCTTCTGGCGAGCATCTATTTCCTGCGGGCGCTGACGTTCATCATCCTGATGAACATCGCGGGCAACACGCCCTTGCTGTTCATCTTCGCCGTCCTGTTCGGGCTTTTCGATTACGCGACCTTCCCGATCGTCGCTTCGATCGTGGCATCCCATATCGGCCGGCACATCATGGGCGTGACGATGGGGCTGATCTTTTCCGCCCATTCCCTCGGCGGGGCGGCCGGCTCCTATCTCGCCGGCCAGCTGTTCGAGCTGTTCGCCCGTTACGATTGGGTGTGGATCGTCTCGGTCGCCCTCGCGCTCCTGGCCGCCCTGTTCAGCATCCTGATCCGAGAGACCCGCGGCGCGCCCGCCTCGCCGGTGCCGGCGGCCGCCTAAGAGCGGGCGGACGGCGGATTCATGGGATTTCCTGAACGCGCATACGCCGTTTCCAACCAAGACGGCAATGCGATAGCATTGCCGCGGCGACAACACCGAAAGGGAGGCGGAGATGCAGCACCGCATGCCGGTATTCGACGGTGACGGGCATGTCCTGGAGACCGACGCGGAGCTCGACCGCTACTACGAGGGCAACTGGGCCAACTCCAAGCGGCTCGCCGGGCTGACGATCTTCCCGAGCCTCGACGGCTGGTCGCGCAGCGTCCAGATCTCCGAGGAAGACACCAACCGGCGCTACTGGCACACCGACGCCGCGGTCTGGGGCGATATCCTCGACCGCATGGGACTGGAGGGCAGCGTGCTCTACCCGACGATCGGCCTCGCCTACGGCCTGATGCGCGAGGTCGAATTCGCTACCGCCACCGCGGTCGCCTACAACAACTGGCTGGAGGCGGAGTACACCCGAAAGGACGACCGGTTGTTCGGCGTGGGCATGATGCCGGTCGAGAACCCCGAAGGGGCGGTGGCCGAACTCAAGCGCTGCCGGACCGAGCGCAAGAACTTCGTCGCCATGCTGCTGCCCTCGGTGACGGCATCGGGCAAGACCTACGGCGATCCGTCCTTCTGGCCGGTCTACGAGGAGGCCGAGCGCCAGAACATGCCGCTGGCGCTGCACGGCGCGCCTTCGGTCGGGTTCGGCTTCGACCATTTCCGGCCGTTCGCCAAGGTCCACACCCTTGAGCACCCGGTGCCTTTGTTCATCCAGCTCACCGACATGATGTTCTCCGGCGTCTTCGAGGACTTCCCCAAGCTCAAGGTCGCCTTCCTCGAAGGCGGCTCGTCGTGGGTTCCGTTCATGGCCGACCGGCTGGATTACGAATACGACGCCGTCCAGGGCGCGGCCATCCGAAAGCGGCTGAGCCACAAGCCGTCCTGGTACATGACCGAAACCGACAATTTCTGGGTGTCCTGCGAAATGGGCGAGCGGGGGCTCAAATACACCATCGACATGATGGGCGCGGACCGGATCATCTATGCCTCGGACTTCCCGCACGAGCCGACCGAGGAGGACCTGATGACAGATGTGCCCAACTTCCTCGATGATCCGGATTACGACGACGCGGTAAAGGCCAAGATCCTCTACCACAATTCCCGCACGCTCTACGGGATCGCATGACCCGGCCCGGCACTTGAGAGAGGCTCCGATGATGGACGGTGCGGCAACGAGCGCGATCGGTGCGAAGGTCGTCGCGCTCCGCGATGCCTGGCACACCAAGAAGCACCCTTTGTTCCAGTCGATGACCGACGGCTCGCTGCCGCTCGCGGCGCTCGGCCATTACATGGCCAACCATTACAAGTTCGTCGAGCAGGCCTTGCCCGCCTTCGGGTATCTGTTCTACCGCGCGCCGCGCGACGTCGCCCTCTCGCTGGTCGAGAACATGGCCGAGGAGGAGGGGCTGATCGCAGCCCCCGGAGAGGGCAAGGCACCGCACGACCACATGGAGATGATCTTCGCCTTCTGCAACGCCGCCGGTCTTTCCGAGGACGAGGTGCGCAACACCAGAATGAGCCCGGCGTGGTGGGCGCGCACGCTCCACTATGTCCACTGCCTGCGCGATGAGCCGGTGGGCGTGGCGCTCGCCATGCAGTCGACGCAGGAGGGTCAGCAGGTCGCGCTCAACAACGAGATCACACTGCCGGCCTTCCAGAAACATTACGGCTTCACCTTGGACTCGCCCGAAATCGGGTTTTTCGTCGAGCATGCCGAGGCCGATCTCGAGCACTCCAACCGGCAGATGGAGCTGTGCCAGAAGTACATCACCCCCGACCTCGAGGCGCGCGCGATGGAAGTGTGCGAGGAGGCGGTCCGGCTGCGCTGGGCCTCGATCACCGAGATCTACAAGACCCACGTGCTGAACGAGACCGAGATCCTGCCGCCGGGCATCGCCGCCTGAGCCGGGCACGGGCGCGGCGGAGGCCGCTCACCGGCCCATCGGTCCCGTTCCCGGCCCTATTCGGCCGATCGGGCGGGGTTTCGGATCACCCTTTCGGAGACCACAGGTCGAGCAGCGCGTTGCTGTCCAGCACCTCGCCGAAATGCATCTCCACGCAGCGCAGCGTGGCGTCGTGCAGTGCGCGGTCATAGGAGCCCACGCAGTCCCGCGGCACGACGATGTAATAGCCGCGCGCGGAGCCGTCGCGCAGGCTTGATTCGATGCAGACATGAGTCTGGACGCCCGCGATGACCAAAGTCTGGATCCCGCGGTCGCGCAGCACCTGCTCCAGTTCGGTGCCCACGAATGCGCTGTGGCGGTGTTTCTCGATGACGATGTCGCCGTCTGCGGGACTGACCTCGTAGAACGCCGCGCCCCAGGTCCCCGACACGCAATAGGCGGTCTTGATCCCCCTGGCTTCCTGCTTGGCACGGATCGGCCGCGAAAGGTAGGCCCGGTCGTAATCGGCCTTGACCCAGATCACCGGGGCACCGGCCGCCCGCGCACCTTCGACCAGCCGTTCGATCGGTCCGACCACGGCCTGGCAGTCCGCGACGTCCCTGCCGAGATTGACCTCGGTATGCCCGCCGGAAGCGCAGAAATCGTTCTGCACGTCGATCACCAGGACCGCGGTGTGGGCCGGGTCCACGACGGCCGAATGGTCTGTGAATAGGTCTTGTGTCGCCATTGCCTAACTTCCAAGCTGGACATTCCCATTCCCGCCGGGGGCGGTCAACAGCCGCCGCGCGGAAGCGAATCCGAGACGGAGGCGGCAGGCTCGATGGATCATTCGGTGCGCGACGCGGCGATGGTCGACCTCAGACGGACGCTCGCCTGGCTGGGCGAGGATGTCCACGTCATCCGCGCCCCGGTCGATCCGGTGCTGGAGATGACGGCGATCTGCAAGGCCTTCGACAACTCCAAGACGCTGGTCGCAGACGCGGTGACCGGCTACCCCGACGCGCGGTTGATCGCCAACATGTGGGCGACCAAGGAGCGCTGCGCACGGCTGTTCGGGGTCGAAGAGTTCAAGGACATCAAGCACAAGCTGCTGGGCGCGCTGCGTAACCCGATCGCCCCGCGCGAGGTCGGGACGCAGGACGCGCCGTGCCAGGAGGTCGTCGTCGAGGCCGGCGCGATCGGCGCGATCACCGACATCCTGCCGCTGGTGATGCATACCGCCGAAGACGGCGGACGGTTCTTCGGCAACGGCGTGCATTTCATCGGCCCGCCCTGGGTGCCGGGCGGCGGCACGCAGTTCTCGTTCTACCGCATGGCATTCCGCGAGGATCGGCCGAACGCCTCGATCAACATGGTCCCGGGCGGGCAGGGCGATGCCATCTGCCGCCGCTGGCCGGGCGAGAAGATCCCGGTCACCGTCAATATCTGTCCGCCGCCCGCGGTCGAGATGATGGGCTACAGCACCTTCAATCCGATCGTCTTTCCCGGCTTCACCGATGAGATCGGCATGGCCGGCGCGCTGCAGGGCTCGCCAGTGGACATCGTCAAAGCCAAGACCGTCGATGCCTACGCGATCGCACGCTCGGAATGGGTGCTGGAGGGATACGTCATCGAGGGAGAGCGGGTGTGGGAGACCGCCGAAGCCGAGGCGCTGGGGCGTCAGGGGGAGGCGCCGCTCCATCCCGAATGGGCGCGGTTCATGGGGCGCGCCTACCGCACCCCGCGGGCCTTCGAGCTGACGGCAATCACCCGCCGCGCCGATCGGCCCTATTTCTTCGTGCCGATCCTGGGCTCGATCTGGTACCAGTGCCCCTATGTCTGCGCATCGATTTACGAGATGTGCGAGCGCATGGCGCCGGGCTTCGTCCAGGACGTGGCGATCTGGACGGGGCTCACCAACTGGGGCGGCGTGGTGGTCCAGGTCAGGAAGCAGCGGCGCTCCGACGAGGGGCTCCAGCGCAACGTCATGGGCGCCATCATGACCACCCACCGCGGGCTCCGCATGTGCATCGTCGTCGATGAGGACATCGATATCTGGCAGCCGGAGGACGTCGTCTGGGCGATGGAGTCCCGCGTGAGCCCGGGCCGGGACATCGTCGTCTTCAACGAATTCGCCCGCGGCCAGGCATTCCAGGCATCGGAGCTCAAGACCGGCCAGATCTCGGTTTCCGACGGCGGTATCGGACTCGACGCGACGGTCCCGCTGGACCAGAAGGAACAATTCGCCCGCGCTGTCTATCCGACCGCTTCGATGGATTTTTCCAGATGGTTCACCGACCAGGAGCGGTCGGCGCTGGAGGCTCGCCAGGACCCCTATTTCCGGTTCCTGGCAAAGACCGGATATGCCTGAGGCGCGCGCGTCGGACTCGCCCTTCACCGGCTTCGGCGCCTTTATCCAGCGTCACGCAAGCGAGCGCCCCGACAAGGTCTATCTCCACAGCGTCGACCAGGGCACGCAGATCACCTATGGCGGCCTTGCCCGGCTTACCGCGGGCATCGCGCGTCTGCTGGCCGATGCGAGAATCCGGGCGTCCGAGCGGGTGATGCTGCTGGGCGGCAACAGCTTGGAGCATGCGGCCGCCTATCTGGGCGTGCTGCGCTACGGCGCCTGCGTGTGCACCGTCAATGTCGAGTCCAATGCCCGGCATCTGGACGCGATCCTGGCGACGGTCGCCCCGCGGCTGGTGATCCATGAGCCAAGCGCGGAGATTGCCGCGGCGATCGGGCGATGGCCGGGACCGAACCGCGTGCTGGGCGACTGGCCGGCCGGCGAAGACGGCGCGGTGCCCGCCCTCGGGTCGCCCGACGATCCGGGCGTGATCTTCTACACCTCCGGGACCGATGCGGCGCCCAAGGGGGTCGCCTACACCCACGCTACGCTGTTCCACAACACCGATGCCGGAATGACGGCGATGGATATCGGCGTGGACGACCGGGTGCTGGATTTCCGCTCCTGCGCCTGGGTGTCCGCCCAGGAGATCGCGCTCCTGGGTCCGCTGATCCGCGGTGCGACCGCGATCCTTGCCCGCAGGTTCTCGCGCAGCCGGTATCTCGAATGGATCCGGGATTACCGGGTGAGCGTTGCGGCGTGCGTGCCGGCCGGGCTCGGCATGCTGACGAGCGAGCCGGTGGATCTTAGCGCCGCGGACATGCCGGCGCTGCGCTATATCGGATCGAGCTCGGCGCCGCTTCACGGCGCGGACACCACGGCATTCGAGCGGCGTTACGGGATCATCGTGGCTCAGAGCTTCGGCTCGAGCGAGCTGGGCTGGATCGCCGGCTCCAACGGCGCCGACCGGCGCATCGGCTCAGCCGGGCGGGCGACCAGGCACCAGCGCGTCGAGATCGTCGACGAGGCCGGTGCGCCTCTGCCGCCTGGCGAGCCCGGCCGGATCCGTGTGACCAGCGCCCGCCAGCGCATGCTCGGCTACTTGAGGCCGGACGGCACCATCGAGGCGCTGCCGCCCGGTCCCAGCCTGTCCGGGGATCTCGGCTATCTCGATGCAGACGGCTACCTGTTCGTCACCGGACGGGCCAGCGACCTGATCATCCGGGGCGGGATCAATATCGCCCCGCTCGAGATCGATTCCGTGCTGGCCGAATTTTCCGCAATCGCCGAGGCCTGCACCATCGGCGTGCCGGATCCGATCTGGGGCGAGGAGGTGGTGAGCTACGTCGCCGCCGCGCCCGGCCGTGATCCAAGCGAAGCGGCGATCATCGCCCATTGCGGCGAAAGACTGCCGCCCGCCAAGGTCCCCAAGGCGGTGATCTTCCGCGAGGCCTTGCCGCGCAATGACCGCGGCAAGCTCGACCGCAACGCGTTGCGTGCGGACTGGGAGCGGAACCAGGCGGCAGCGCGCTAACGCGGGTGCTTGCCCGCCAGCACGTCTTCGGTCACCTCGTTGCCGATCCGGCGGAGCAACGCGGCATCGGCGTCGTCGTCGCTTTCCGGCGGCGCGCGGCGGATCGTGTCGTGGGCGTAGCTGCGGATCGGTCCTTTGCTGCGCTGGGCGGCGGGCACCGGGTCCTTGCCTGCCGCGGTATCGCGGATGCCCTGACGCACCAGGCGGCGGAACTGGCTGACGCCGCGGTCGGTCGCGCCCAGATGCTCGCGCGCGTGGACCGCTACCGGTCCGATGCTGACCTGGGCGTCGTAATCGCCGGGCAGGCGCTGGCGCTCCTCGTAGGGGCGGTCGGGCATCTGGCCGAAATCGGTGCCGGTGTAGTACTTGTCCATGTCCGGCGGGTTGAGCTCATCGTAGTGGTTGAAGCCGATGTTCATGGTGTGGGTGTCATCGAGCGGCACC
Source organism: Alphaproteobacteria bacterium (assembly GCA_965248835.1). Classification (GTDB taxonomy): domain Bacteria; phylum Pseudomonadota; class Alphaproteobacteria; order MPNO01; family MPNO01; genus CAYFYS01. The sequence continues at coordinate 1,660,573 of CBDFLJ010000002.1, read as the reverse complement.
GCCCAGATCGACTGCATCGGCCGCGAGAAGGTCTTGGGCGCCTCGCCGGTCTCGAACGTGGGCGCGAGCTGATGCAGGTTGGGCATGATCATCTCGGTCGAGCGCACCCAGACATTGTCGGCGATCCGGCGCACGCCGACATACATCATCCCCAACGGGGTATCGCAGAAATCGAGGTCCGGGATCACCCCGAAGGACTCGGTGAAGTTGATGCTGTGCAGAAACGATGTGTGCACCGGGTCCATGGCGTTCTCCTTCACCTGGATCCAGTTGCACGGCAGAACATTGCCGCCCCACGGCTCGAGACGGTAGTCGGCGAGTTCGAAGGAGTCGTAGACCGGGAACGGCGGGCGGTGCTCGGGCGGTCCCATATAGGCGAAGATCAGACCCTTGAACGCGTGCACCGGATAGGCGCCGTGCCACAGCCGGTCCTTGAGCGTGCTGTCGGCCGGCTCGCCCGGGGTGGCCAGGATCCTGCCGTTCACGTCGAACACCCAGCCGTGGTAGCAGCACATGATGCCGCGGTCCTGGATGATGCCGAACTCGAGCGAGGTCCCGCGGTGGCTGCAGTTCAGCGCCAATAGACCGATGCGGCCGGACCTGTCCTTGAACAGCGCCAGATCCTCGCCCAGGAATCGCACCCGGACCGGCACGTCGGCAAGATCGGCGGTGAAGGCGACCGGGTGCCAGAACCGGCGCAGATATTCGCCGCCCGGTGTGCCGGGGCCGACCCGGGTCAGCTCCTTGTCCTCGGCGAGCTTGCCCAGCGCGCCCTGATAGCCCGCGTATTCACCGCGCAGGAAGCGCGCCCGCCCGGTCATCCCCGGCTCCCATCCCGATCGATCGCGGGCCGATCATATCAGCTTGCGGCTTTGCGGTCGTCCGCCCGCTGTGCTCTTATCATGGCAGCCAGGACCCGAGGGAACGGGAGCACGATCATGGCCGAGCGCCGCTACATGAACCCCGAAAGCGTCTGTGCGCCGCCGGGCAATTTCTCCTGGGTCGCCCAGGCTGACAAGACGGTCTATCTGGCCGGCCAGGTCGGCATCGACAGCGACGGCAACACGGTCGGCAAGGGCGATGCCGCCGCGCAGGTCCGCCAGGCCTTCCTCAACATCGATGCGACGCTCAAGGAGGTCGGGGGCACGCTGGACAACATCGTCAAGATCACCACCTACGTCGTCGGCAAGGAGAACCTCGCCGGCGTGCGCGGCGGGCGAAAGCAGATCATGGACGACGGGCTGATGACCAACCGGCCGGCCTCGACGCTGGTGGTCGTCGCGGGCTTGGCCGATGACGACTGGCTGGTCGAGGTGGACGCCATCGCCGTGCTCGATTAGCGCATGTTCCCGACGGGCCGGATCGGCCCGCTTTGGCTCCGGGGCAGGCCGGTCCTCAATCGCCGTAGAGCTCGAGCAGGTTGCCGTCGGGGTCGTGGAAGAACACCAGCCGGCCGACGCCCTGGTCGGGTTCCGGCGGCAGGATCTCCGAGGTGAACGCCACGCCGGCGTCGCTGAGCTGCTTGTGGACCGCGTCGATATCGTCGACGGCGAAGGCGATGTAGCGCACCCCGCGGTGGCTGTCGACCAGCCCCTGCGTTGGGGCGGGGTCGCCATTGACCTCGACCAGCTTGAGCGCGAGCGGGCCGGTGCGAAACGTCCGGAAGCGAAACCCCTTGGCGGAGAACCCGCCGCGCACCGCCTTTTCGTCGGAAACGACGACGCGCTTGATCTCCTCCATCCCGAGGATGTCCTGATAGAACCGGACCGACCGGTCGAGATCTTCGACGACCAGCGCCAGGAAGATCGGCGCATCCCGCTGGACCTTCATCGGACCTCCTTCGGCGGTGATCGTGCCCATGGGCATCGATCCGGATCAGGGGTTGGACCGGCCCGACCCGATCGGAACGCGCTCCAGCTTCCCGCCGGCCCCGCGAAAGATCTGGTAGCGGAGGCCGGACTCGAACCAGCGACCCACGGATTATGATTCCGTTGCTCTACCAACTGAGCTACTCCGCCACGGATGCCGCTTGATACCCAATGGGTGCGGCGGCTGGCAAGAGGAATTCCGCGGTCTGCCGCGGGGCCGGCTGACGGCCGATCGGGCCGCCGCCGAGCACGCGCTCGCCGTCGTAGATCACGCATGCCTGGCCCGGCGCGACGCCGTGCTCGGGGGTCTCCAGCGTCACCAGCGCGGTGCCGTCGTGGGCCGCGACCACACGGGCCGGGGCGGGCGGCCGCATCGAGCGGACTTTTGTCGTCACCACGCGCGGCTCGCCGGGGATCAAAGGCGCGGCGAGCCAGTTGAGGCCGGCGAGCCGGATCGTCGTCTGCGCCAGGCTGTCGCGTGGGCCGACCACGACGCGCCGCGCGGCGGGATCGAGCGCCAGGACGAACAGCGGCTCGGCAGTTCCGCCGATCCCAAGGCCCCGGCGCTGGCCGACGGTATAGTGTATGACGCCGGCGTGGCGGCCGAGCACGCGGCCGGCCTCGTCGACGATCTCGCCGGGTGAAGCGGCCTCGGGGCGCAGCCGCTCGACGACGCGCGCATAGCGCCCATCGGGAACGAAGCAGATATCCTGGCTGTCCGGCTTCGCCGCGATCGGCAACCCGCGCCGGCCGGCTTCGGCGCGCACGGCCTCCTTGGTCATTCCGCCGAGCGGAAAGCGCAGGAAATCGAGCTGGTCCGGCGTGGTCGCGTAGAGAAAATAGCTCTGGTCGCGTGCGAGGTCGCAGGCGCGGTGGAGCTCCGGCCCCTCCGCGCCCTCGATCCTGCGGGCATAGTGCCCCGTCGCCAGCGCATCCGCGCCGAGATCGCGGGCGAGGCCCAAAAGGTCCGCGAACTTGACCGTCCGGTTGCAGGTGATGCAGGGCACCGGCGTCTCGCCGCGCGCGTAGGCATCGGCGAAGGCCTCGATCACCGAGGTGCGGAACCGCTGCTGGTAGTCGAGCACGTAGTGGGGGATGCCGATCGCCTGGGCCACCAGGCGCGCGTCATGGATATCCTGGCCGGCACAGCATGCGCCGGCCCGGCGTGCGGGACCGTCTTGGTCGTAGAGCCGCATGGTCACACCGACGACCTCGTAGCCCGCCTCGGCCACGAGCGCTGCTGTCACCGCGCTGTCGACCCCGCCCGACATCGCGACGACGACCCGCGTAGCCGTACGAGGCTTGGCGATCCCCAGATCGATCATGCCTACGCTCGTTTCAGGAACTCGTGATTGGCCGCGAGGCCCGGAGGTGACGATATAGGACGCAACCCGCGGCAGGCCAAGCGATGTTGCGGCCCGGCGCTTGGACGCCCGCCGAGCCGCCGCCTCGCCTTGACCCGAAAACCGCGCCCGCCCATCCTGTCGCGGTGCGACAAAGGGGTGGAAGTCGGGTATGGCGGGCAGCGGCGCGGACGGAAAGAGCTATGTGATCGCGACCGATGTGGGCGGGACCTGCACCGACACGGTGGTGTTTTCGGTGGGCGAGCCGATCCATCTCGGCAAGGCGCTGTCGACGCCGCCCAACTTCGCCGACGGTGTGCTCGATTCGATTCGCTCGGCCGCCGGCGCGATGGGGGTCGGCCTGAAGGACCTGCTGGCCCGGACCAGCCTGTTCACGCACGGCTCCACGGTGGTCGACAACACGATCTTGACCCGTTCAGGCGCGCCGACCGGGCTGATCACCACCGAAGGGTTCGAGGACACGCTGCTGGTCACCCGCGGCGCCTACGGCCGTTGGGCCGGGCTCGCCGAGGAAGGGCTCAAGCATCCGGTCAAGACCGACCGCGCGCCGGCGCTGGTCCCGGCCGAGCGCATCCGGGGCATCCCCGAGCGGGTCGACTACAAGGGCGCAATCATCCGCGAGCTCGACGAGGCCGCGGTCGAGGCCGCGGTCCGCTATCTGGTCGAGACCAAGGGCGTCGAGGCGCTTGCGGTGTGCCTGTTGTGGTCGTTCTACAACGATGCCCACGAGAAGCGGGTCCGCGACATCGTCGGCCGTCTCGCGCCCGCTTGCTATGTGACCCTGTCCAGCGACATCGCCCCGGTGCCGGGCGAATACGAGCGCACCTCGACCACGGTGATCAACGCCTATGCCGGGCGTATCGCGCGCGATTACGTCACCAACCTGCAAGCGCTCCTTGCCGAGGAGGGCTATGGCGGCCCGCTGCTGGTTATGCAGGGCTATGGCGGGCTGCTGCCGGCCGCCGATGCGGCGATCCGTGCGGTCGGCATGATCGAGTGCGGTCCGGCGGCGGGCGTCATCGGCGCCAAGTTCCTGGGCGACATGATGGGCGATGCCGACGTGATCGCCGCCGACATGGGGGGCACGACCTTCAAGGTGGGCGTGATCCAGGACGGCGAACTCGAGTTCGCCCGCGAGCCGATGGTCGACCGTTACCACTATGTCGCGCCCAAGATCGAGGTCGTCTCGATCGGCGCGGCGGGCGGCTCGATCATCTCGCTCGAGCCGCGCACCAACGTCCCCCGCGTCGGCCCGCAGAGCGCCGGCGCGCGGCCGGGGCCGGTGTGCTACGGGCTCGGCGGAAACGAGCCGACCTTGACGGATGTGATGACGCTGATCGGCTACATGGATCCGACGATCTTCCTCGGCGGCACGATGACGCTGGACATCGAGGCTGCGCGCAGGGTCTTCAAGGAGAAGATCGCCGATCCCATGGGCATGGGTGTCGAGCAGGCCGCATTCGGCATCTACCGCGTGGCGGCGGCCCAGATCACCGATCTGATCCACGGGATCACCGTGGAGCGCGGCCTCGATCCGCGCGACTTCGTGCTGCACGCCTTCGGCGGCTCGTGCGCCCTGCTAGCCGGGGTGTTCGGCCGCGAGCTCAACGTCAAGCGGGTCATCGTGCCCTATACGGCCGCCGTCAACTGCGCCTTCGGCCTGGTCTCGGCCGATATCGTCCATGAATACGCGCACACCACCACGAGGCCGGTACCGACGCCGGCGGACGAGATCAACGCGCTGTTCGAGCCGATGATCGCCCGCGCTCGCGCCCAGCTCGGCGAGGAGGGCTTCGCCGCCGCCGACATTGGGCTGGAATGGTCGGTCGACATGCGCTACGGCCGCCAGGTGCACGAGGTCACGACCCCCGTGCGCGCGGCGACCCCGCTCGACGAGGCGGGGTTCGCCGCCCTGGTCGACGACTTCGAGGCGTTGTACGAGCGCAAATACGGCAAGGGATCGGCCTACCGCGGTGCCGGGATCGAGATGACCATGTTCCGGCTGTCCGCGCGCGGGCCGACGATCAGTCCGGAAATCCCGGCCGAGCCGCTCGGCGGCGCCGATCCGGGTGCTGCGAGCCTGGGGACCCGCGAGGTCTTCGTTGATGCCGCCGACGGCCTGGCGCCTGCCGCCATCTACGATTTCGAGAAGCTTGCGCCCGGCAATCTCATCAACGGCCCGGCGGTCATTCACACGCCGATCACCACCATCGTCGTCCAGGCCGCCCAGACCGGCCGCATGGACGAATACCGCAACATCGTCATCGAGTTCGACTGAGGAGCATCGCGATGGATCCGATTACGTTCTCGATCATCCGCCACCGCCTCTACCGCGTCGTCGACGAGGCGGTGATCACGCTGAAACACGTTTCCGGCAGCGCGATCACCAACGAGGGCCATGACCTTATGGTCTCGCTCTACCGCGCCGACGGCGCGCTGTTGATGGGAGGCGTTGGCTTCCTGCACCACCTGACCAGCGCGGCGGAGGCGTGCCAGGCGACGATCCGGCGGTTCGGCGAGGATATCAACGAAGGCGATGTCTTTCTCCTGAACGATCCCTATACGGCGGCGCTGCACACCTCGGACATCTATCTCGTCGCACCGATCCATCACCACGGCGCGCTCGTTGCGTGGAGCGCCTGCTTCGTCCACATCTACGACATCGGGGCCACCAACCCCGGCGGGTTCTGCCCTGATGCGCCAGACATCTACACCGAGGGCTTCTCGTCCCCCGGCATCAGGATCATCACCAAGGGCGTCATGAACCAGGACGTGATGGACACGTTCCTCAACATGGTGCGCTCGCCCGAGATGGTGGCGCTCGACATGTCCTCGATGGTCGCGTGTAACAATGTCGCGCGCGAGCGCATGCTGGCGCTGATCGAAAAATACGGCTACGAGACGGTCGACGAGGCGTGCAGGACGCTGATCGATCAGTCCGAGCAACTGCTGCGCGACCGGTTGCGCGAGCTGCCCAACGGCACCTGGCAGTCGCGCCAGTATATCGATGTCAAGGGTGAGGTCTTCCGCGTGGTCCTGAAGATGACCAAGGAGGACGACCAGCTCACCTTCGACTTCACCGGATCGAGCCCGCAGGCGCCGTATGCGATCAACTGCACCAAGTGGGCCTCGCTCGGCGGGCTGTTCGCGCCGCTGTTCCCGTTGCTGTGCTACGACATCACCTGGAACGAAGGCGTCGTGCGGCCGATCGTCATGATCGCGCCCGAGGGCACGATCGTGAACTGCACGAGGCCGGCGCCGGTCTCGGTCGCCACGGTCGGCGCGATCCAGTCGGTCAACAACGCCGCGTGTGCTGCGATCGGCAAGATGCTCGATGCTTCCGACAAGTACCGTGACGAGGCGACCGCGGTCTGGCACGCCAACCACTTCGCGGTCTTCATGTTCGGACGCAACCAGCGTGGCGGGGAGGCGATCGGCATCCTGACCGAGACCTTCGCCGGCGCCGGCGGGGCACGCGCCTTCGCCGACGGGATCGATGTCGGCGGCGAGATCCCCAACCCGATCTCGCGCATGGCCAATGTCGAGACCCTTGAGACGATTTTCCCGCTGCGCTACCTGTTCCGCCGGCGGGTGACCGATTCCGGCGGGCCGGGCCGCTACCGCGGCGGCACCGGCATGGAAATCGGACTGACCCCGCATGATGCCCCCGACGGCGGGATGCACTACGTCATCTCCGGCAAGGGCACCGATTTCCCGATGAGCGACGGGATCGCCGGCGGTTATCCCGGCGCGCCCAACAGCTATGTCTGGGTGCAGAACAACGAGGCCGATGCCGGCATGCGTAACGTCGATACCGCGTTTGCCCAGTCGATCGATTCCTTGCCCGGCGAACAGAAACAGGTGACCTGGGGCGTCTATCCGCTGATGGGCGAGGACGTGCTGCAGGTCCGCTGGAATGGCGGCGGCGGCTACGGCGACCCGCTGGATCGCGAACCGCAGGCGGTGCTCGCGGACTGCCGCCAGGGCGTGGTTTCGCGGCATGCGGCGGGCGAGGTGTACGGCGTGGTGATCGACAAGGCGCTGGCCGCCGTCGATGCATCGGCGACCGAGGTCCGCCGCGCGGCGCTCACTGCCCTGCGCATCGCTGCGGAGGCCGCCGAATGAGCCGCCGGCTGTCCGCGACACTGGAGATCGAAGCCGGACGGATCCGCTGCCGCAAATGCGCCCGCGCGCTCGGTCCCAGCGGCAAGCCGTGGAAGCAGCAGGCGGCGCTGGTCGAATCGCCGATGCGCGGCGTGGCGGGCGTCCCCTATAGCGGCGGCGGGGAAAACGTGCTCCTGCGCCGTTTCTCCTGTCCGGGCTGCGGTGCGCTGCTGGATACCGAGACCGCCTTGCCGGGCGATCCCTTCCTTGATGACGTCATCTACGACTGACTCCGATCGCGTTGGGAGCGGGCGTCAGAACGGCACCTCGGTGCCGATGCCGATGTCGCGGGTCTCGAGCCGCACAATGCGGCTGGTGAGCATCGGCACCGGGCGGGTGACGTCGATGGAGTCGAAGTAGCGGCCGGCGGCGAAGACCCGCGACAGGCCTTCGGGCTCGGTCTGGATGACCACCAGCGAGGTCGTGACCTTGGCCCCGGTCCCGTTGCGTTTGCGCTCGATCTCGTAGACCGAGGCGTGGCGCATCAGTCTGCCGGGCAGCGCGATGTGATCCGGCAGGCTCTCGAACAGCGCCGCGAGGCCCGCCCGGTCGTGGTTCATCAGGATGACGTCCTTCCTGATCTCCGGGCTGTAGCAGACGATGCGGTAGTGCATCTCCGGGGCGCACAGCGCGAGATAGGCCTTGAAGTCGTCTGCATCGAGCGCCAGGCAGGAGCGGTAGACCAGCGCCTTTACGGTGTCATCGCCGATGCGCATCGCCGCTCGCCGGACGGCCCATCATCTTCGACCACTGGGCGTAGAAGCCTCGCATGATCCCCTCGTCCTGGCCCCGCATGTCCTCCTCGCGGGCGATGATCTGATAGCGCGCGCCGCCGCCGCCGAAACCGCGGCCCAGCGATTCCATGGCGTAGGCGTCTTCGGGCATGTTGGCGCTGTAGGGCCCCCAGAACTCGTTGTGATGGTCGATCCGCGCCATCATCTGCGCCTCGTCGAGCCCCTTGACGCACAGCCCGCGCCATTCGACCAGGGTCTCGAGAGGGCCGAGCGGGGTGGTGATGTCGATCCGCATCACGGTTCCGCGCGTGGCGACGAGCCCGTTGGGGAACAGCGGCACCGACTGGAAGGCGTTGGGATCGACGCCGGGCAGGCAGTCCGGCACGTCCCGCCCACGCGTTGATGCGTGCCTGGAGTAGTCGGCGGCCATACCGCCGAACCGCGCGTGGCCGTTAGGATAGGTCTGGAAGCTGCGGCCGGCCATGCCCGCCTCGGTCATCACGTTGGTCCGGCGCAGCCTTGCATGCATGAACTCGTGATAGGGATCCATGTTGGAGGACTGCCAGTCCTTCCAGTTGCCCTTCAGGACGCCGCGCGAGTAGTGGAAGACCTCCAGGTCGCAGTCGAGCGCGGCATCGAGTGACTCGAACGCATCGCCCAGCCAATCGGCGAGCGGCTCGGCACCGTCATCGAGGTTGAAGAACACCAGACCCCTGTAGGTCTCGCACCGGACCTCGCGCAGCCCGCAGTCGGCCTTGTCCGGGCCGTGGGCCGCGTAGGCCTCGCTGCGGGGGATGTTGATGCATCGGCCGCGGCTGTCATAGCTCCAGTGGTGGAAGAAGCACACCAGGTGCTCACCGTTGCCGCTGGGCTCGTTGATCAGCTTGGCGCCCCTGTGCGAGCAGACGTTGACGAAACATCGGATCTTGCCGTCGTCTCCGCGGATCATGAACAGCGGCGGGCTGATCCGATCGAAGGCCCGGAAGTCGTATGGCTCGCGGAGCTCGCTCGCGTGGCAGGCAAGCCGCCACACCCGGTTGAGGATCTTTTCCTTTTCCTCGGCGAAGACCGCATCGTCGGCCAGCGCCGCACGGTCGACCAGATGGCTGTCCGGCAGGTCGTAGGGCGGCATCCGGCCGCCGTTGTTGCGTCTTGCCATGGTGCGGCCTCTCTCCCGCTGCTCGGCCAAGGCCGGCAAGTCTATCACCGCGCGGGCGCGTTGCCGCCACCCCCGACAGCGGCTTGTCATTCTTGACCCTCCCCGCCGATGCTCCCATCCTGTGGCCGATGACGGTACGGGGGATGTGCGATGCATGATGTTGAGATCGGCCAGGAGATCGTCGATCGGGTTCTGGCGCGCAGGCAGCGGTTTCACCTGTTCGATTCGCTCGATCCGGCGAAGACCGCCTTTGTGATTGTCGACATGCAGAACACGTTCTGCCAGCCGGGCTCGCCGGCCGAGGTGCCGGCCTCGCGCGACATCTGCCGGGAGATCAACGTCTTCAACGCTGAACTGCGCAAGCTGGGCGTCAAGATCATCTGGGTCACCCACGCCAATACCGGCGACGGCGACCGCAGCGACTGGGACAATTTTTTCAACGTCTTCGTTGCCGACGAGGTCCGCCAACGGACCATCGAGAGCCTCGCGCCGGGCAAGCAGGGCCAGCGGATCTACGACAGCCTGGAAGTCGATCCGTCCGACTTGCAGGTCATCAAGAACCGCTACAGCGCGCTGATCCCCGGCGCGTCTTCTCTGGAGCGCATGCTGCGCGGCTACGGGATCGAGAATGTGCTGGTCGGCGGCACCAAGACCAACGTGTGCTGCGAATCCACGGCGCGCGATGCGATGATGCTCGACTTCAAGGTCGTCATGGTCGCCGACTGCCTGGCCGCGCTTTCCGACGGCGAGCATCTGGCGACGCTGGAGACCTTCATCCAGCAGTTCGGCGACGTGATGAACGCTGCCGAGGTGCTGGCGGTGCTGCGCAACAGGCCCAACTGAGCCCTGCCGAACCGGCCGTGGGGCTCGAACTTCGCGAGGTCACCAAGCGCTATCCCGGCGTCACCGCCAACGACGGCGTGAACCTCACGCTGGCCGAGGGCGAAGTGCTGGGGATCCTCGGCGAGAACGGCGCCGGCAAGTCGACCCTGATGAACGTGCTCGCCGGGCTGATCGGCCCCGACGGCGGGCAGATCCTGATCGACGGCGTCGAGGTCCGCTTCTCGTCCTGCGCGGATGCGATCGCGCACGGCATCGGCATGGTCCACCAGCATTTCATGCTCGTGCCGACCTTGAGCGTGGCCGAGAACATCGCGCTCGGCGAGCGCCGCCGCCGCAACGGGATCCTGGCGCTCGATGCCGTCGCGCAAAGGATCCGCGAGATCGGCGTGCAGATCGCGTTGCCGGTCGACCCCGAGGCTCGGGTGGCGGACCTCGACATCGGCTCGCGCCAACGGGTCGAGATCATCAAGGCGCTGTATCGCGGCGCCCGCTATCTGATCTTCGATGAGCCGACGGCGGTGCTCGCGCGTGCGGAGTGCGCCGGGTTGTTCGCGATGATTCGCCGCCTTGCCGACTCCCGCGTCGGGGTCATCCTGATCAGCCACAAGCTCGACGACATCTTCGAAGTCGCCGACCGCGTGATGGTGATGCGCCGGGGCAGGGTGGTCGACACCGCGCCGATCGCTGCGCGCAGCACCGAGGATTTGGTCCGCGCGATGGTCGGCGGCGACATTGCCGCCCCGGACCGGGTCGGAGCGCGCAGGCCGGGCGCGGTGGTCCTCGAGGCGGCACGCCTCCGGGTCGGCCGCGCGGCCGGCGGCACGGCCCTGTCGGACGTCTCCTTCGCGCTGCACGAAGGCGAGATCCTGGCGCTGGCCGGGGTCGAGGGGAACGGCCAGCGCGAGCTTATCGAGGTCCTGTCGGGGCTCCGCCCGCCCGACGCCGGCGAGGTCCGCTACCTCGGCGAGACAGCGCCGCGCCGGCGTTCGGTGCGCAGCCTGCGCGCGGCCGGGCTGCGCCATGTGCCCGAGGACCGCCACGGCCACGCGATCCTGCCGGGCCTGTCGTTGAGCGAGAATTTTCTGCTGACCCACCTGTTCGATCCGGTGCTCAACCGGTTCGGGTGGCTGCGCCGGGCGATCGCCGAGCGTCGGACCACCGAGGCGGTCGCCGAATTCGCGGTCGCCGCCCCCGGCCCGGCTGCCGCCATCGGCACCCTGTCCGGCGGCAACCAGCAGAAGCTGGTGTTGGCGCGCGAGCTTTCGCCCGGAATCCGGGTCCTGCTGAGCGCCTATCCGACCCGCGGGCTTGATGTGCGCACGATCGCCTTCGTCCACGACACGCTGCTGAAACGCAGCGCCGCCGGGCTCGGCATCCTCCTCGTGTCATCGGACCTCGGCGAGATCTGGCAACTCGCCGACCGGGTGATGGTCGCCGCCGGCGGACGGATCCGCGGCCCGGTGCCGATCGGCGAGACCTCAATCGGGGACGTCGGCGCGTGGATGGCCGGGCGGTGAACCCGACCGCCGATTTTCCCGGTCTCGCGCGGACGGCGGCGATAAGCGGTGCGATCCTCATTGCTGCGGCGGCGCTCGGCGGGGTCTTCATCCTGGCGGCCGGCGTCGACCCGCTTGCCGCCTACGGGGCCTTGATCGGCCATGCACTCGGTACCGCGAACGGATTCAACGAGGTCGTCGTCCGCGCGATCCCGCTGACGCTGGCCGGGCTCGGCATCGCGATCGCCTTCCGCGCCAATGTCTTCAACATCGGTGCCGACGGCCAGATCGTGATCGGTGCGGTCGGGGCGTTCTGGATCACCGCGGCGGTCGGTCCGGGTCCGGCCTGGATCGCGGTCCTGTGGTTCCTCGGCCTCGGCGCCGCCTTCGGCGCGGCCTATGGCGGGCTCGCCGGCTGGCTGCGCGCCCGCTGGAACGCGAACGAGATTATCGTCACCATCATGCTCAACTACATCGCGCTGCAATTGCTTGGCTGGGCGGTCCGCGGGCCGCTTCAGGAGGGGATCGGAATCTGGCCGCGCAGCGATCGGATTCCCGACATCTTGCAGTTCGACCTGGTGGTCGCACAGAGCCGGGTGCATGAAGGGCTGTTCGTTGCGGTCGCCGCGACCATCGTGGTGTTCGTCCTGCTCCGCTACACGGCGTTCGGCTTTCAGCTCCGCGCCGTGGGCATCAACCCCTTCGCCGCGCGCTATGGCGGGACCGACGACCGGCGGGTGATCCTGCTCGCAATGGCAATGAGCGGCGCGCTGGCGGGTCTCGCCGGTGCGGTCGAGATCGCCGGCATCCACCATCGCTTGCAGGACAATTTCGCGCCGGGCTTCGGGATCACCGCGATCGCGGTCGCCCTGCTTGCCAGGCTGAACCCGCTCGGCGTGCCGTTGGCCGCGCTGCTGTTCGGGGTGCTCCATGTCGGCTCGGGCGTGCTGCAGCGCGAATCGGCCGTGCCGTTTCCCATCGTCTGGGTGATCGAGGGGCTGGTGATCCTGGCGGTCCTGATCATCGGCGTAGCCGCGGCGCGGCGCGGCTGATGGATTCGATCTTCTGGATCGGCATGCTCGCCGGCACCGTCCGGCTCGCGACCCCCATCCTGCTCGCGGCACTGGGCGAGACCGTCAACCAGCGGGCCGGGGTGATGAACGTCGGCATCGAGGGCTCGATGCTGATGGGCGCGTTCTTCGCCGCCCTCGGCGCGGTGCACACCGGCACGCCGTGGGGCGGGCTGGTCGCCGGTATCATCGCCGGTACGATGCTCTCCGCCATCCATGCCTGGATGTCGATCACTCTCAAGGTCGATCAGATCGTCTCGGGCATCGCAATGGTCGTCCTCGGGCTCGGGCTGACCGGGTTCGGGTTCCGCATCACGCTGGGCGCCACCTCGCCGGCGGTGGCGGTGCCGCAGTTCGAGCGGCTGTCGTTCGCCGGCCTGGCCGAACTGCCCTGGATCGGCCCGATCGTCTTCCACCACCACGCCCCGGTCTATCTCGGGCTTGTCGCGGCGCTCGCGGTCTGGTGGTTCCTCAAATACACCGAACGCGGGCTGGAGATCCGCGCGGCCGGCGAGAATCCCGAGGCCGCGGTCGCCGTCGGTATCGACGTCGCCGCGCTGCGCTATGGTTGCACCCTGTTCGGCGGCGCGATGGCCGGTGCCGGCGGAGCATTCCTCGCCATCGCCCAGCTCTCGGGCTTCGTGGAGAACATGGTCTCCGGCCGCGGCTTCATCGCGATCGCCTGCGTGGTCTTCGGCCGCTGGAACCCGGCCGGCGTGGTGCTGGCCTCGCTGTTCTTCGGCATGGCCGATGCGGCCCAGATCCGCCTCCAGACGCTGAACCCCGACATCCCCTACCAGTTCTTCGTCGTGATGCCGTATGCGCTGGCCATCGTCTCGCTGGTCTTTCTCGCCGGCAGCGCGCGCATGCCGGCCGCGCTCGGCATCCCCTTCTTCGGCAACCGCCGCCGCCGCTAGGCGCGCCGTCGATCCCGGTCCGGACGAGTCGATCCAACGGACCATGCTCCGGTTTTGACAGCCGATGCGCGCCGTCCAATACTCGGCCGCCACGCCTTGGAGCCTTGCGATGACCGAGTTGAGCCGGAATGACATCGAATCCCTGGTCGAACCCGACCGGGTCCATCGGCGGGTCTATACCGACCCGGAATTGTTCGCCCTCGAGATAGAGCGGATTTTCGGGCGGGTCTGGATCTTCGTCGGCCACGACAGCCAGGTCCCGACACCCGGCGATTGGGTGCGCACCCGGCTCGGGCCGCATGACGTAGTGATGATCCGCCATTCCGACGAGACCGTCCGGGTGCTGCGGAACCGCTGCGCTCACCGCGCGATGACGGTCTGCGTCCATCCGCGCGGCGGCGGCAAGCGGCTGGTCTGCCCCTATCACGGCTGGTCCTACGACACCGACGGCAGCCTGATCGGCGTGCCCCATCCCAGCGGCTACGACGGCGCGTCCAAGCAGGGGATGCCGGCGGTGCCGCGCGTCGACAGCCACCGCGGCTTCGTCTTCGCCTCGCTCGCCGAGACCGGGCCGTCGCTGCTGGAATATCTCGGCGACATGGCCGATGCGCTCGACAACATGGCCGACCGGGCGCCCGGCGGCGAGGTCGAGCTGGCCGGCGGCTGCCTGCGCCAGACCTTCCAGGGCAACTGGAAGCTGCACATGGAGAATGCGGTCGACACCGTTCATCCCAACTTCGTCCACGAGTCCTCGGTCGCGGTTGCGCGCGATCACCTTGCGGCTGCCGGGCCGGTCGAGGAGGCCGATCAGGCAATCCAGATGTTCAACGCCAACGGGTTCTCGTTCAGCGACTGGGACGGGCTCGGCATCCACGGCTACGAGGCCGGCCACGTGTTCATGGACGGGTTCTACCGCGGCGGAGTGATCGACCCCGACCGCAAGGACCCGGTCTTCCAGCGCTACAAGGACGCGATGATCGAGGCCTACGGCGAGGCGCGCACCAACGAGATCTTCGCCCGCGAGACCTTCAACAACTTGATTTACCCCAACATTTCCATCAACACCCGCTTCCAGCAGGTCCGCATCGTCCAGCCGGTGTCGGTCGATCGGACCGACGTGCACTCCTATGTCTTCCGGCTGAAGGGCGCACCCGAAGAGATGTTCCACACCGCGGTCAAGTTCGTCTCGACCGCGAACTCTCCGGCCTCTCCGGTGCTGTCGGACGACCTCGCGGTGTTCGAGCAGCTCCAGATCGGACTCGCCAACCAGGGCGGGGAGTGGATCGATCTCTCGCGCCGGGTCGGCAAGGAAGAGGCCTACGGCAACCGCGGCATCCGCGATATCGGCACCAGCGAGCTTCCGATGCGCGCCATGCTGGGCGCTTGGCGCCGCCACATGGCGGCCGCATGAGCGGCGTTGTCCTCTCCTCTGCCAAGGACATAGAATCGCTGCTGTTGCTGCGCGAGATCGAGGAGTTTCTGTTCCGCGAAGCCCGCCTTTTGGACGAGCGCCGGTTCGAGGACTGGCTGGCGCTGTTCGCCGACGACGGCATGTACTGGGTCCCGGCCGAGCCCGACCAGAAGAGCCCGCTCGACCGGCTGTCGCTGTTCTACGAGGACAAGTCGCTCATGGACGTGCGCATCCGCCAGATTCGCCATCCGCGCTTCTACGCCCAGGCGCCGGAGACCCGGACCCGCCACGTGATCGGCAATGTCACGCTCGAGGACGGCGTGCAGGCCGATGATGAGATCGCGGTCCGCTCGAGCTTCGTGATGCTCGAATACCGCGACGAGCACCGCCGGGTGTTCGGAGGCGAGGCCCGCCATCGCCTGCGCCGGACCGAAGCGGGCCTGCGCATCGCCTTCAAGCGGGTCGACATCGTCGATTGCGATGCCACCCATGCCTTCATGTCGGTGCCGTTCTAGCAGGAGCCGAAGCCATGCCCGAGCCCGCCGCGGTCGTTATCGGTGCCGGCGATGCCCTGGGTGGTGCTATCGCCGCCCGATTCGCGCGTGCCGGGTTCCA
This sequence comes from Alphaproteobacteria bacterium, assembly GCA_965248835.1. Lineage (GTDB taxonomy): Bacteria > Pseudomonadota > Alphaproteobacteria > MPNO01 > MPNO01 > CAYFYS01. The sequence goes on along the minus strand of CBDFLJ010000002.1, from coordinate 1,644,932 downwards.
CGCCGTTCCCTCGCGCCGCAAAACCGGGCCCCTCGAGGCGCTGGCGGCCTCGATCCGCGCCGATCGCGGCAAGGCGACTCCGATCCCCTGCGATGCCCGCGACGAGGACGCCGTCAAATCGGTCTATGACCGTATCGAGGCCGAGATCGGCCCGGTCGAAGTCGCGGTCTTCAACGCCGGGGCCTGGCACAACGCGCCGATCGCCGCGATGACCGCGCGCATCTACCGCCAGGTCTGGGACACGGCGGCGTTTGCCGGGTTTCTCGTTGCGCGCGAGGCGGCGATCAGGATGGCGCCGCGCGGCAGGGGTACGATCCTGATTACCGGCGCCACCGCGAGCGTGCGCGGCGGGCCGGGCTTCGCCGCGTTCGCCGGCGCGAAGTTCGCGCTCCGCGCGCTTGCCCAGTCGATGGCGCGCGAGCTCGCGCCCCAGGGTATCCATGTCGCCCATATCATCGTCGACGGCCGCATCGATACAGCCGCGGTGCGCGAAAGGTTCGCCGACGAGATCGCCGATGCCGGGCCGGACGGCCTGATGTCTCCCGCCGCCATCGCCGAGACCTTCCACGCCATCCACGCCCAGCCGCGTGACGGCTGGACCTTCGAGATCGACCTCCGGCCGTGGCGGGAGCAGTGGTAGGTGTCCGTCCGTGAGGACCGACGACTTCGTCTTCCGCGAGGAGGTGATCGCGCGCGCCGCGCGCCGGGGCTACGTCTGGCCGCCCAGCCCGTCGAACAGCGGGGTCGAGAGATAACGTTCCGCGCAGGAGGGAGTCAGCGTGACGATCGTCCTGCCGGCCCACTCCGGACGCGCGCCGACCCGCAGCGCGCACGCCACCGCGGCGCCCGAGGAGATGCCGCCCGGGATCCCCTCGCGCGCGGCCAGCCGCCTCGCCATGTCGTAGGCCTCATCGTCTGAGACCTGGAGCACCTCGTCGATCAGGCCGGTCTCCAGGATGTCGGGCACGAAGCCCGGACCCATGCCCTGGATCGCGTGCGGACCCGGTGGGCCGCCGGAGATCACCGCGCTCGCCTCGGGCTCGCAGGCGAAGACCTTGAGCGCGGCGTTGCGCGGCTTCAGCGCCCGCGCCACGCCGGTGATCGTCCCGCCGGTGCCGGTCCCCAGCACCAACGCATCGAGCCGGCCGCCGGTATCGCACCAGATCTCCTCGGCCGTGGTCTCGACATGGATCTGCGGGTTGGCCGGATTCTCGAACTGCTGGGGCATGTAGGCATCGGGCAGCGCGGCGATCAGTTCCTCGGCGCGGGCGATCGCGCCTACCATGCGGTCGGCCGCCGGTGTCAGCTCGATTTCCGCGCCCAACAGCGCCAGCATCTTGCGGCGCTCGATCGACATCGATTCGGGCATGGTGACGATCAACCTGTAGCCCTTGGCTGCGCAGGCGAAGGCGAGGCCGATCCCGGTATTGCCCGATGTCGGCTCGACGATCACCGTATCCGGCCGGATGCGGCCCTCGCGCTCGGCCGCCTCGATCATCGACACCCCGATCCGGTCCTTGACCGAGCCCAGCGGGTTGAAGAACTCGAGCTTCGCCAGCACCTCGGCACGACAGCCGGTATCGCCCGGCAGCCGGTTCAGCCGGACCAGCGGGGTCGCTCCCATCGTCTCGATGATACTGTCGTAGATGCGGCCCCTGAACTCGGCCATCGGTTGGGATCTCCGGGTTGACGCTGCACGCGGGCCGCGATTTCGGTTAAACTCGGTGTCGGCCGAACAATCACATCAAGGCGGGTATGACAAGGGCGAGGCTGGCCGCCGATGTCGGCGGGACATTCACCGACATCGCGGTCGAATATGACGGGAGGCTGGCGACGACCAAGGTGCTGACCACCTCCCGCGCGCCCGAGGACGGCGTGCTGGCCGGCATTGCGCGTGCGCTGGAAGAGACCGGGCTTGCCCCGGACGCTTTCGACCTGGTGATCCACGGCACCACCCTTGCCACCAACGCGCTGATCGAGCGCAAGGGTGCGAAGACGGCGCTGCTGGCGACCGAGGGCTTTCGCGACGTCGTCGAGATGGCCTTCGAGAACCGGTTCGAGCAGTACGACATCCAGATGGACCGCCCGGCCCCGCTGGTGCCGCGCTACCTCCGGCTGCCGGTTGTCGAGCGGGTCGATGCGCGCGGCAACGTGCTGATCCCGCTGGAAACCGACGCGCTCGGCCCGGTCGTGGAGACGCTGCGCGCCGAGGCGGTCGAAGCGGTCGCGGTGGGGTTCATCCACGCCTATGTCGACGGCAGCCACGAGCGGCTGGTGCGCGATGTTCTGGAAGCCGCGCTGCCCGACGTCCCGGTGAGCCTGTCGTGCGAAGTCTCGCCGGAGATCCGCGAGTACGAGCGTTGCTCGACAACCGCGGCCAACGCCTACGTCCAGCCCCTGATGGCCGGCTATATCGGCCGGCTCGAGGCGGCGCTGGAGGCGCTCGGGTTCGCCTGCCCGCTCTATCTGATGACCTCGGGCGGCGGGCTCGCCCGGCCCGAGACGGGGCGCAGGTTCCCGATCCGGCTGGTCGAGTCCGGTCCGGCCGGCGGTGCGATCCTCGCCGCCGACCTCGCGCGGCGCTGCGGGCTCGACCGGGTGCTGTCCTTTGACATGGGCGGGACGACGGCCAAGATCTGCCTGATCGATGACGGTGCCCCGCAGGCTTCGCGCAGCTTCGAAGTTGCCCGCCAGTACCGGTTCCTCAAGGGCAGCGGGCTGCCGCTCCGCATCCCGGTGATCGAGATGGTCGAGATCGGCGCCGGCGGCGGCTCGATCGCTTCGGTCGACGCGATGGGCCGGCTCGCGGTCGGCCCGCAGAGCGCCGGCTCGGAGCCGGGGCCGGCCTGCTACGCAACCGGCGGGACGGAGGCCACCGTGACCGACGGCGATGTCGTGCTGGGCTGGATCGACCCCGCCGGTTTCGCCGGCGGCACGATGGAGCTGGATTCCCAACGTGCCGCGGCTGCGGTCGAGGCGGCGACGGGCGCCGCACTCGGGCTCGCCCCACTCGACGGCGCTTTCGGCATCTCCGAGGTCGTGGTCGAGAACATGGCCAACGCCGCGCGTGTGCACGCGGTCGAGCGCGGCAAGACGCTGGCCGAGCGCACCATGATCGCCTTCGGCGGTGCGGCCCCGGTCCATGCCGTCCGGCTGGCCGAGAAGCTCGGCATCGGGCGGATCCTCGTGCCGAGTGCGGCGGGCGTCGGCTCCGCCATCGGCTTCCTGCGCTCGCCCGTGGCCTACGAGGTGGTGCGCAGCCGCTACGCCGCGCTTGATGAGGGCTTCGATCCCGCGCTGCCCAACGCGCTGTTCGCCGAGATGGAGCAAGAGGCCGGCGCCGTCGTCTCGGCGGGTGCTCCCGGTGCGGCCCTGACCGCTGTCCGGACCGCCGACATGCGCTACCGGGGCCAGGGCCACGAGCTGTCCGTCGCGCTGCCCGAAGGGCCGTTCGACGCCGACTCCCGCGCAGCGATGATCGCGGCGTTCGAGACGGTCTATGCCGCGACCTATTCGCGGATCATTCCCGGGCTCGCGGTCGAGGTGATGAACTGGACGCTGCGGCTTGCCGCCGCTGGGCCGGTGCCCGAACCCTGTCCGCCGGCGCCGCCGGATCGGACGGTCGTGCCGGTGGGCACCCGCGCGATGTTCGACATCGCGACCGAGACGATGACGCCGGTGCCGGTATTCCACCGCGCCGCGCTCGCGCCCGGATCTCTGATCGGCGGGCCCGCGGTCATTGCCGAAGACGAGACCACGACGATCGTGCTTCAATCCCACAGCGCGCGCATCGATGCGCTCGGCAATATCGTCATCACCGGGGACCGGATATGAACCGCGCCAACACGCTTTCACCGATCCGCCTGCAGCTCATGTGGGACCGTCTGATCGCGGTCGTCGAGGAGCAGGCCCAGGCGCTGATCCGCACCGGGTTCTCGACCTCTACACGCGAGGCTGGCGACCTGTCGGCCGGGGTGTTCGACGCCGAGGGGCGGATGCTGGCGCAGGCGGTCACCGGAACGCCCGGACACGTCAACTCGATGGCGCGCTCGGTCGGGCATTTCCTGGACCGCTTCCCGGCCTCCGAGATGCGCGAGGCCGACGTGTTTCTGACCAACGATCCCTGGATGGGGACCGGCCATCTGCACGACTTCACCTTCGTGACGCCCGCCTTCCGCCACGGCCGGCTGGTCGCGCTGTTCGCCAGCACCAGCCACGTCGTCGACATCGGCGGGCGCGGCATGTCCTCCGACGCCCGCCAAGTCTACGAGGAAGGGCTCTACATCCCGCCGATGCGGTTCGCCACCGCCGGCGAGATCGACCGGACGCTCATCGACATCGTCGGCGCCAACGTGCGCGAGCCGGTCCAGGTGGTTGGCGACCTCCATTCGCTGGCGACCTGCAACGATGTCGGCTGCCGCCGACTGGTCGAAATGATGGACGAATTCGCGATCGAAGATCTGGAGACCGTGGCCGCCCATATCCTCGACCGCTCCGAGGCTGCGACCTTGGAAGCGATCGGCAGGCTCAAGCCCGGCACCTATCGCTATTCGATGCGCGTCGACGGGCTGGAGAAGCCGATCGATCTGGTTGCGGCCATGACCGTGGGTCCGGACGGGATCGATGTCGATTTCACCGGCACCTCGGGGATCTCGTCCTACGGCATCAACGTGCCCTATTGCTATACCGAGGCCTACGCGACCTTCGGCGTGCGCTGCATCGTCGCGCCGTCGGTGCCCAACAACGCCGGCTCGCTCGCCCCGATCCGGATCAGCGCCCCGGAGAATACGATCCTCAACGCGGTCCACCCGGCGCCGGTCGCGGTGCGCCACGTCACCGGGCAGATGCTGCCCGACGTGATGATCGGCTGCTTCGCCCAGGCGCTGCCCGGCGCTGTGCCGGCCGAAGGGACGTCGTGCCTGTGGAACGTCTATGCCTTCGGCGGACCGGGGCGGGTCGATACCGATCCGGCCGAGGTCGCCGAGGCCCAGCCGTTCACCGTCCTGAGCTTCCATTCCGGCGGCACCGGTGCCCGGCCCGGCAAGGACGGGCTGTCGGCCACCGGCTTTCCAAGCGGGGTGCGCAGCGTACCGGTCGAGGTCACCGAGTCGATCTCCCCGGTGGTGTTCTGGCGCAAGGAGTACCGCACCGACTCGGGCGGTGCCGGGCGCAACCGCGGCGGGCTCGGCCAGGTGATGGAGCTCGGCATCCTGGAAGACGCGCCGTTCGCTTTCTCGGCTTTGTTCGACCGGATCGACCACCCGCCGCGCGGCCGCGACGGCGGCGGAGACGGGGCTGCCGGCAGGCTCACGCTGGGCTCGGGCACGGCGCTGGCGGGCAAAGGCACGCAGACCGTTCCCAGGGGCGAGCGCGTGGTGATCGAGATGCCGGGCGGCGGCGGGCTCGGCAATCCCAAGACGCGCGATGCGGCCGCTGTCGCCGAGGACTGCCGGGCCGGGCTGGTCTCGCCGGAAGCCGCGCGTACGATCTACGGTGTTGCGCTGGGCCCGGACGGCGCCCTCGACCAGGACGGGACGGGGCGGCTCCGCGCCTGAGCCACGGCAACAAACAAGGGAGACATCGATAATGCGCGTCAGTGTCGGCCTGCCCACGGGGATGGAAGGTCTGACCTATCCGATCCCGTTCAGCGACCCCGAGGCGGTGATCGGCATCGCCAGGCATGCCGAGGCGCTGGGCTACCACTCGGTCTGGGGCAACGACCACATGACCACCCAGAACTACGTCCGCTCGGAGTTTCCGACCCCGCCGCGGTTCTGGGAGCCCCTGATCACCTATTCGTTCGTGGCCGCTGAGACCACCAGCTTGCGCTTCGGCACCGGGATCCTGGTCCTGCCGATGCGCCGCGACATCGTGGTGACGGCCAAGCAGCTCGCCACGCTCGATCACTTCTCCGGCGGCAGGCTGGAGATCGGCGTCGGCATCGGCGCCTACCGGGAGGAGTTCGAAGCCCTGCAGCCGGGCCAGAAGCTGCCGCGCGGCAGGATCCTCGAGGAGGGGGTCGAGGCGCTGAGCAAGCTGTTCGCCGAGCGCGTGGCCTCGTATCAGGGTGCTTACTACGCCTTCGAGGATGTCGAGCTCTACCCCAAGCCGCTGCAGGACCACGTGCCGCTCTATGTCGGCGGCAACAACGCCAACAATCTGCGCCGCACGGTGGCTTCGGCCGACGGCTGGCTGCCGGCCGCGGTCCCGCTCGACCGGTTGCGGGAGGACGTCAAGACCCTCCACCGCCTGGCCGAAGAGGCGGGCCGCGACCCCGCGACCATCGAAGTCGCCCCGCAATACATCGTCCATCTCGGCAAGACGCGCGCAGCGGCGCTGGCGCGCTTCGAGAAGACCCAGATGTGCGCCCATCTGACCTCGCTGCGCAAATCGACGCTGAAGGAGCAGGGCGCGCTGGGCCATGAGGACATCAACCTGATCGGCACGGTCGAGGATGTGATCGCGCGCGCCAACCAGTTCCGCGAGGCCGGCGTGACCCACCTGCTCGGGCTCTATTTCGCGGCAAACGACCTAACCGAGCTGTTCGACCAGATGCAGGTCTTCGCTGAAGACGTCGTGCCCAAGATCGGCTGAGCGGCGATGACAACGGACACTCGAGCATGGGACCGCGAGGTCGACCTGCTGGTTGCGGGCGCCGGGCCGGGCGGGATGACGGCGGCGCTGGTGGCCGCGCTCGAAGGGTTGGACGTCTTGATCTGCGAGAAGTCCCAGCAGGTCGGCGGCACCGGGGCGACCTCGGCCGGCACGCTGTGGATCCCGGCCAACAGCCAGAGCCGGGAGGCCGGCTACCCCGACAGCGCCGAGGATGCGGCGTCCTATCTCGATGCGTTGATCGGCGACGGCGGGGCGGATGATCGGCGCGCCGCCTTTCTCGCCGACGGCCCCAGGGTGATCGACGACCTGGTCGCGCGGACCGAGCTGGCATTTGTCGCCTGCGGCCCCCACCCCGACTACCGCAACAACCTGCCCGGTGCGGCGAGCGCCGGCAGGGCGATCATCCCCGAGGTGTTCGACGGCCGCCTGCTCGGGCGCGATTTCGACCGCGTTCGCCCGCCAATCGAAGAGTTCATGCTGCTCGGCGGCATGATGGCCGGCAAGACCGACATCGCCCGTCTGCTCGGTCGGTTCAAGAGCCCCGGCAACTTCCTGCATTCGGCCGGGCTTGTTCTGCGCTATCTCGCCGACCGGCTGCGCTACAAGCGCGGCACAAGACTGGTGATGGGAAACGCGCTGATCGGCCGGCTCTACTACAGCCTCAAGCAGAACGGCGTGGCGGTCCTGTTCGGCGCCGCGCTGGAGGATCTGATCAATGGCGGCGACGGCGTCGCCGGTGCCGTGCTCCAAACCGGCAACGGCCCGATACGCGTGCGCGCCCGCCGCGGCGTCGTGCTGGCGACCGGCGGCTTCGCTCACAACGAGGCGATGCGCCGGACCTTCATGCCCGATCCGATGCCGGCCGATTCGATGGCGGTCGCCGAGAACACCGGCGACGGTCTCAGGATCGGCGCGCGGATGGGCGCGAAGCTGGGCGAGGGGCCGAACCGCCAGGGAGGGCTGTGGACCCCGGTCTCGCGCACCAGGCGCAGGGACGGGACCGAAGGGCTCTACCCGCACATCGTCCTCGACCGCGCCAAGCCCGGCCTCGTTGCGGTCAACGCCGAAGGCCGCCGCTTCGTCAACGAGGCGGTCTCCTACCACGACTTCGTCGAGGCGATGTTCCGCGCCAACGCGCTGTCGCCGACCATCCCCTGCCACCTGATCTGTGATGCGCGGTTCGTCCGCAAGTACGGGCTCGGCGACATCCATCCGGGCACGACCGACCTCGCCCCCTTCGTGCGCAAGGGCTATATCCGCACCGCCGCGACGATCGAGGCGCTGGCCACCGATCTCGGCATCGCTCCGGGGACGCTTGCCGAGACGGTCGCGCGCCACAACCGGTTCGCCGAACAGGGCAGCGATCCGGATTTCGGCAAGGGCGATACCGAGCTCAACCGCTTCAACGGCGACCCGGAGCACCGCCCGAATCCCTGCCTCGGCCCGATCGCGTCCGCGCCGTTTGCCGCGCTCGAGATCTGGCCGGCCGAGCTCGGCTGCAGCACCGGGCTTTCGACCAACGCCGATGCTCAGGTCCTCGATGCCGACGACGCCCCGATCGAAGGCCTCTATGCCTGCGGCAACGATATGGACTCGATCATGGCCGGCACCTACCCCGGTCCCGGCACGACACTCGGCCCGGCGATGGTCTTCGGTTACCGCGCCGCCAAGCACGCCGCGCGGCACACGCGGTAGCGGCTGCCCGATCCGGCCGAACCGACACGATCGGATCGGAACATGGTTCAGGCAGCGGCCTCAGCCTGGCCGATATCCTTCAGGGCGAAGACGCGCACCGCGTTGCGCCACAGGATGTCCTGGCGCTCCTCTTCGGCGAGGTTGGCCTCTTCCAGGACGTTCAGGCGCAAGGTGTAGAGGTCGGTGGGCTTTCTGATCCAGCGCCAGGTCGCCGACCAGTCGGTGCCGAACAGGATGCGTTTTGAGCCGATCGCATCGATCGCGTGGCGCAAATGGTCCGGCCGGGTTCCGACGACATCGAACAAGACGTTCTGGTTGCGCATGGCCACGACCATCGCGTGGTCGAAATAGGTCTGCACCGAGCGGCCCATCTTGGTGAGGATCACCGGCGTGTCGGGCCAGCGGCAGGCGATCTCGTCGGTCCAGATCGGATCGCCGTAGATCAGACCGCCGGGAAATTGGCTCCAGGCGGTCGGGATCTGGATCGGAATCCCGTGCTTGGCCAGGGCGTTCATGATCGGCGCAAGGTCCTTGGCGATCAGTTCGGGGTCGAGCGCGCGGGTAAAGGCGCGAACGAACATCTCGCCCATGCCGATCATGCCAAGCTCCTCGACGCAGTAGTCGATGTGATCGGGCGCTGCCTCGCGCACCGGTCTCGGGTCATCGACATAATCGTGCGCGGCTTCCTGGTCGTGGCCGATGCGGAACAGCCCGTAGAGCCGGTCCGGGTGGCGGCGAACCGATGCCGCGACCTGGTCGTTGGTCACCGCACCCGGCCGCGCCTGGACGATCGTCTTGGCGATGCCGTGCTCGTCCATCTGGGCGACCAGCGTGTCCGAATTGTCGACCGGGCTCTCGTGCAGCGTGCGGTCGTAGAGGTCCGGATAGCGGCTGCGGAACGCCATCAGGTCCTCGGTCGAGACGATCTTGTCCGCGTGCTCCTCGAGCACCGGATAGCTCCAGACATGGGAATGGCTGTCGATGATCATGATGGTCTCCCTTGCGGACCGCCGAGCCCGTCCCTATGGCGTCAGCACCGTCGATCCCGTCGTCTTGCGGGTCTCGAGGTCGGCGTGGGCCCTTGCGGCCTCGGCCAGAGGGTAGCGCTGGTTGATCGCGACCTTCAGGGTGCCGTCGGCGATGAGGGCCCAGAGCTCCGCGGCGCGCGCCGCGCGATCGGCCGGGTCCCTGACGTAGCTGCCGAGCGAGCCTCTGGTGATGGTCAGCGACTTCGGCGACAGGGTGGCGATGTCGAGCGGGGCGACCGGGCCCGAGGCGTTGCCGTAGGAGACCATGTGGCCGCGCTCGGCAAGGCAGGCGAGACCGCCGTCGAAGGTCGTCTTGCCGACGGCGTCGTAGACCGCCGATACGCCTGCCCCGGCGGTGATCTCCATCACCCGGGCCGGGAAGTCCTGTCTGGTGTAGTCGATCGCGTGATCGCAGCCATGGCCGGCGGCGAGCGCGGCCTTCTCCGGGCTGCTCACGGTGCCGATGACCGTGGCGCCCAGGTGCTTCGCCCATTGGCACAGCAGCAGGCCCATGCCGCCCGCCGCCGCCTGGATCAGGACCGTGTCGCCGGGCTGGACGGCATACGAGCTGCGCAGCAGGTACTGAGCGGTCAGGCCCTGGAGGGTTGCTGCGGCCGCGGTTTCCTCGGAGATCTCCGGCGGCAGGGCGATCAGGCGGTTCGCATCGATCACCTGGCGCTCGGCATAGGCGCCCAGCACCATGCAGTGGGAGACCCGATCGCCCGGCGCGAAGCCGGTCACGCCCGGGCCCACCGCCTCGATCGTGCCGGCGGCCTCCATCCCGAGCACCGCCGGGAAGGACTTGATCGGCCCGCCGGTGCGGCGGAAAGCAACGTCGATATAGTTGAGCCCGATCCGCGCGTGGTGCAGCAGCACCTGGCCTTCGCCCGGCTCGGCCAGGGGCACGGGTTCGTAGACCAGCGCGTCCGGCCCGCCGGGCGCGTGAATCGTGACCGCCATCGTCTCGTCGCTCATCGTCCCCTTCCTGCTCGCATCCTGACCGCACGCGCGGCCGCACCGCCCATGCAAAGATCAAAGGCAGCCGGGGCGCTCGAGGTCAAGCGCGGCGGCGCCCCGTATGGGGCACCGCCTCCGCCATGATCAGCCGGCGAACTGGGTGAGGTAGAGCGACAGCTCGGGCACGTAGGTGATAATCATCAGCGCGATGATGTTGATGAAGATGAACGGTATCAGCCCCGGATAGATGCTCTTCAGGGGCGCCTTGAACAGCGCCTGGGCGACGAAGATGTTCAGCCCGAAGGGCGGGGTGAACATACCGATCGCGAGGTTCACCGTCATGATCACGCCGAAATGGATCAGATCGACGCCGATGGCCGCCGCGATCGGCGCGAGCAGCGGCGTGAGGACCAGGATCGCAGAGCCCGGATCCAGCAGGCAGCCGACGATCAGCAGGAAGAAGTTGATGATCAACAGGATCACCCAGGGCGGGACCTCGAGCTCGTTGATCGCAGCGACCGCGGACTGCGGAATGCCGCTGACCGTCAGCAGCCAGGAGAACACGCCCGCGCCGGCGACGATGATCAGCACCTGGGCGGTCAGGTACATCGAGCTGACCGAGACGTCCCACAGCCCCTTCCAGCTTATGTCGCCGTAGATGAACTTGGTGACCAGGATGGCATAGACGCAGGCGATGCCCGCGGCCTCGGTGGGCGAAAAGATGCCGGCGTAGATACCGCCCAGGATGATCACCGGGGTGCCCAGCGCCCACACGCCTGCCTTGCTGGCACGCAGGAAAGGCCCCCACCGGAACGGCTGGCCCTCGCGGATGTCGCGGCGCGCGGCGTACCAGTAGATATAGGCGCCCATCAGGAGCGACATCAAAAGGCCGGGGAAGACGCCGGCGATGAACAGCAACGACACCGATTGCTCGGCGGAGGCGCCGTAGAGGATCATGCTGATCGAGGGCGGGATGACGATAGCGATCGCGCCCGAGGATGTCAGCACGCCGGTCGCGAACCTTTCATTATAGCCCTTCTCGCGCAGCGGCGGGTACATCAGCCGGCCGACGGCCGCCACCGTCGCCGGGCTGGAGCCCGAGATCGCGCCGAAGATGGTGCAGGTGCCGACCGTGGTCAGCGGCAGGCTTCCCCGCATACCGCCAATCACGGACAGAACCCAGTCGATGATGCGCTGGGAGATACCGCCCCTACCCATCAGCTCGCCGGCGAAGATGAAGAACGGCACTGCCATCAGCGCGAATTTGTCGACGCTGCCGAACATGACCTGATGGACTGCGGTCAGAGGCACCTCCATGAAGAACAGCAGGATCACCGCCGAAGTAATGAGCAGGATGATGAAGATCGGGAAGCCGAGGATCAGAAGACCCACCGGCAAGAAGGCCATCACCCACTCCATCGACTATCTCCCCGAAACCTGTGTGCGCACATCTTTGGTTGTTCGATCCGGCGGCACCGCCGGCCTGCCGGTGCTCAGCCCTTGACGTCCTCCGCCTCGGTGGCGGCGACCAGTGCGTCGACCTCGCTCGTCAGGTCGCCGGTTACCATTCGGCGGAACCGGTAGACTACCGCGACGAAGATGATCGAGAAGCCGAGCAGCAGCGCGAAATGCGGGACCACCATCGGGATCTCCGCAACGACGCTGCGCTGGTCGAGGTCGTTCATCAGGTTGGTCACCGTGTGGGTCTGCGGCAGGACGAACAGGCAGGCGGCGATGAACGCCACCACGCCGACGAAGTTCATGATCTCCTTTGCCGGCGAGGGCAGCATGATTGAAAAGAAATCCATCTTCAGGTGGTGTCCGTCCCAGGTCACCAGCACGGAGCCGACGAAGACCATCCAGACCATGATGTAGATCATGATTTCCTCGGCCCAGATGATCGGCGCGAGGAACAGGTAGCGGCCCAGGACGTTGGCGAAATTGATCGCGATGCCGGCCAGGATCAGCGAGCCGATGATGAAGCGCGGCGTGCTGACGATGCCGTAGCTGAAATACTTCTCCACGATATCGCTGGGGAAGGACCGCAACGCCATGACCGCGCAGAAGACCGCCACCGCGCCGGCGACGAGCAGGTCGAAGGCCGTCTCGATGAACGACACAAAGGTGGCCTCGCCCGATTGAATCGAATTCAGGAACGGCCCGAAGCTGAAGGCCAGCGCGCCGATCATCGGGAAGAGGACGGCGACGACGAATACGCACGCCAGCGCGAGCGCGGCCCTGTGCTTGCCGGCCGACACCAAAGCGGCCGCGGCCCAACCGATCAGCGCAAGCACGACCGGGACGATCCAGGCGTACAATTCCGAGAACGCCAGGAAGCCAAGCGCACCGACCCCGGCCGCCGCCAGCCAGATCGTGGCCGTGCCCGGCGATGTCGAGCGCACCGTGCCGTTGGCTGCCATCCCCGAAACCTTGCCCTGTGCCATGTCCTCGCAACCCTGTCTTCTGCGACTTACCGGGCCGGCCTCGCCAGCGCCTGCGTCATGTCACTTATCCGGCGATCCGCCGGCCGCGGCAGGCCGCGTGCTGTCGCCTGCACCGATCAGCCTGGAACGCCGATGAATTCCGCCGATGACCGCGCCGTATCCCTCGCGCCGGATCGACCCAAAGCACTCCCGTTTTTCGGCAATTGAAGCCGGTTGCAACCCGGTCGCCAACCGCCCAGGGGGCGGATGCGCCGGCCGGTTGGAGATCGAGCATCATCGTGGCAGAAACCACCATTTTTGCAAGACCGCCCATGGCGGACCGAAAATCGGGCGCGATTGCCGGCCAACCGGGCGCGCCTTATAGTTCGGCCTCCAAACCGTGGAGGCGGCAATGCACAACTTCGAGATGCCACAGGAATACACCGACCGGATGGTCGAGCGCCAAGGGCGGCCGCACACCTGCGAGTCCTTTGACGGACCCAGGACCGCGCTGGTTGTCGTCGACATGCAGATCTACTTCATGGAGGAAGGTCAGCTCGGCGCGGCGCCCATCGCCCAGGAGATCGTGCCCAACGTCAACCGTCTTGCCCAGGCGGTTCGCGATGCCGGCGGCATCGTGGTGTGGATCCAGAACCTCGCCGGCTACGAGACGCTCAAGAGCTGGTCGGTGGCCCACGAGCGCTTCACCGAAGACAAGCAGAAGGTTCGGCTCGAGGGCATGCAGCGCGACAGCCGCGCCTTCCAGCTCTGGCCCGCGCTCGATGTCCGCGCCGAGGATCACCGGGTGACCAAGCGGCGCTACAGCGCCTTCATCCAGGGCTCGTCCGACATCGAGAACGTGCTGCGCGACAACGAGATCGAGACCATCATCGTCACCGGGGTCGCCACCAACGTGTGCTGCGAATCCACCGCGCGCGATGCGATGATGCTCAACTACCGCTCGCTGATGGTCTCGGACGGCTGCGCGACCATGACCGACGAGGAGCATGCCGCAACACTCGGCAACTTCTATCTCTTCTTCGGCGACGTCCAGTCGACAGACGAGCTCCTCGCGCGGCTCGAAGCCTCGTCGCGCCGCAACGAGGATGCCGCCGAATAGCGTCCAACAAGGACCAGCAAGGACAGGATCGCCATGCTGGACGATGCCGGACACGACGTGCTCAAGTTCGGGGTCGGCCAGCCGGTCCCGCGCAGCGAAGACCCGCGCCTGCTGTCGGGGCGGGGGCGCTATACCGACGACCACGGCGTTCCCGGCCAGGCCTATGCATATTTCCTGCGCTCCGGGGTCGGCCACGGCACGATCGTTCGGCTCGATCCGGCGGCGGCGCTCGGGATGCCGGGCGTGCTGGCGGTTTATACCGGCGAGGATCTGCGGCAGGAGGGGCTGGGCGATATTCCCTGCCCGATCGCAATGAAGAACCGCGACGGCTCGAGCCCGGTCGCGCCGCCGCGCCCGGCGCTGTCGATCGGCCGGGTCCGTCATGTCGGCGACCCGGTGGCCGTGGTCATCGCCGAGACGGAGGCCCAGGCCAGGGACGCCGCCGAGGCGATCGACTTCGAGGTCGCAGCCTTGCCCGCGGTGACCGGGCTGGAGCGGGCCGTCGAACCGGGTGCACCGCAAGTCTGGGACACCGCGCCCGGCAACGTCTTCCTCGACTTCCACATGGGCGATGAGGAGGCGGTCGATGCGGCGATCGCAAAGGCCCACCACGTCACGCGCATCCACCTCGACAACACGCGGATGGTGGTCAATGCGATGGAGCCGCGCGCGGCGCTTGCCCGCTACGACGCCGCGGCGGAGAAATTCACCCTGCATGTCGGATCGCAAGGCGTGACCGGGTACCGCGCTACGCTCGCCAACGCGATCTTCAAGCTGCCGGCGGACAAGATCCGTGTGATCAGCGATGACGTCGGCGGCTCGTTCGGCATGAAGGGCGCCTGCTACAACGAGTCGATCTGCACGATGTTCGCGGCCCGCCGGCTCGGCCGGCCGGTCAAATGGTGCGCCGACCGCTCCGAGAGCTTCCTGTCCGACCATCAGGGCCGCGCGATGGTGATGGATCTGGCGCTCGCGATGGACCAGGACGGCACCTTCCTTGCGCTCAAGGTCGAGGGCCTGGGCGACATGGGCGCGTATCTGACCGCGATGGGGCCGTGGCCGGTCACCAATGTCGTCAGCCGCAACATCATCAGCGTCTACAGGACCCCGCTGTTCTCCTATTCGACCAGGTGCGTTTTCACCAACACGGTGCCGACCGGCCCCTACCGCGGCGCGGGGCGGCCGGAGTCGAAATTCTTCCTCGAGACCCTGATCGACAAGGCGGCGCTCGAGACGGGCATCGATCGGATCGAGCTGCGCCGGCGCAACTTCGTGCGCCCGGACATGTTTCCCTACGAGACGCCGGTCGGGCTGGTTTACGATTCCGGCGACTTCGAAGCGGTGATGGACGAGGCGCTGGCGCGCGCCGATGTGGCCGGCTTCGCGGCGCGGCGGCAGGCGAGCCGGGCGGCCGGGCGGCTGCGCGGGCTTGGCGTGGCGCCTTATCTGGAGACCACCGCGCCGCCGGGAACCGAGCTCGCCGACATCCGCTTCGAGGCCGACGGCACGGTGAGCCTGGTCACCGGGACCTGCGACTTCGGGATGGGACACGCCACGCCGTTCGCCCAGATCCTCGTCGACCGTCTTGGGGTGCCGTACGACGCGATCCGCCTGATCCAGCACGATTCCGACGAGATGAGCGAGGGCGCCGGCGGCTCGGGCGGGTCGCGCTCGCTGATCGCCGCCGGCGGCGCGATCATCGAGGCGAGCGATCGGATCATCGGCCGCGGCCGAGAGGCCGCCGGCCGGGTGCTCGAGGCCGCGACCGAGGACATCGCGTTCGCCGGCGGGCGTTTCACGGTGGCCGGCACCGACCGGTCGATCGATATCATGGCGCTCGCCGCCGAGGCGCGGAAGCGGGGCGATCCGGCGCTCGCGCTCGACGCCAAGGTCAACCACACGACCAGCCCGATCAGCTTTCCCAACGGCTGTCACGTCTGCGAGGTGGAGATCGACCGCGAGACCGGCGCCGTGACGATCGACCGTTATACGGTGGTCGACGACTTCGGCACCGTCATCAACCCGCTGGTGGTCGAGGGCCAGGTCCATGGCGGCATCGTCCAGGGGATCGGCCAGGTCCTGCTGGAGCGCACCGTCTATGACGGCGAAGGCCAGCTTCTGACGGGCTCTTATATGGACTATGCCATGCCGCGCGCCGATCATGTCGCGGATATCGATTTCGCCACCCACCCGGTGCCGTGCAAGACCAACCCGCTCGGCGCCAAGGGCTGCGGCGAGGCCGGCAACGGCGGCTCCTACCCGGTGGTGATCTGCGCCATCCTGGATGCGCTGGGCGAAGAAGGTGTGCGCGAACTGCCCCTGCCGGCGAGCCCGCACCGTGTCTGGCAAGCGCTGCGCGGTGCCGCGGCGTAGCGAACTTGGGAGACCATGTTATGTCGCTGACGCTGGAGCCGCTGTCCGAAGTCATGGGTGTCGAGATCATCGGGCTCGACCTGCGCAAGCCGATCGTCGAGAACGACGCTGCGACACTGCGCCAAGCGCTGCTCGACTGTCACGTCGTGCTGGTCCGCCAGGAGGGCTTAACCGACCTGGAGCACATGCGCTATTGCCAGGTCTATGGCGAGATTCAGGCCGAGCGCACGGTGGTCGACGTGGAGTCCAAGGAGATCGTCGGCATGATGCACGTCTCCAACGTCCGCGAGGACGGCGTGCTGCCGAATGGCGACATGTGGCTGCATTCCGACCAGTGCTATTTCGATACGCCCGGCAAATGCACCAGCCTCTACGGCATCGCGACCCCCGGGAGCGGCGGCCACACCAGGTTTTCGGACTGCATCGCGGCCTACGAGGACTTGCCCGAGGCGACCAAGCAGCGGACCGAGGGTATCAAGGGCGTCAACTACTACGACTATTTCACGCCGAATAGCTGCAAGAAGTTCGAGGACTGGAAGCCCGATGCGCCGCACCATGCCCACCCGGTCGTGCGCTACCACCCCGAGACCGGCAAGCGGTCGATCTACGTCAACCGGCTGATGACCCAGGAACTGGTCGACATCGACGAGGACGAGGCGCGCGAGATCCTCGATGAGCTGTTCGAGCGCATCGAGGACGAGCGCTACATCTACACCCACCCCTGGCAGACCGGCGACCTGTTGATCTGGGACAACCGCTGCCTGCTCCACGGACGGACCGACTTCGATCCGTCCGAGCCGCGCATCCTGCGGCGGTTTGCCGTCCGGGGCGAGGTGCCCCGCTGAACGCGCTGAACGCTCAGCCCCTGATCTCGACCTTGACCGGGGTGCAGTTGTAGGCGTTGCACGGGGCGAGCACGTCCATCGGACAGTTCGACAGCCCGACCAGGCAGTCCATCAGCGCCTCGAACTCGATATAGTCGCCGGGCTTGGAGACCGGCAGGCCGATCACCCAACGGCCCTGCGCGCAGTCGTGGTGATAGTTCATGAACAGGTCCATCGTGTCGGGGATGTCCTCCGGCAGCAGGCCGTAGGGCGCGACGGCCTTGGCAATGATCTCGTGGCAGCCGTCGATCGGGCCGATGCCGTGGGATTCGTATAGGAACCGGCAGCACATCCGGTTGTGGACGTCGTGAACGCCCTTGGGCTCGGGCGTCTCCTCGAGGATGCGCATCATCGGCTGGCAGATCGTCGACATCAGCGTGTCGCCCTGGAGCAGCTTGTCGCGCGGCACATAGTCCTGGCCAGGCTCGGGGGTATAGCGGGTGCGTGAGTAGGACGTCGACAGTTTCTCGCGCAGGTTCTCGCGGTTGAAGACGGCCATGTCGACGACCTGTTGGCCTTCGAGATCGATGACCCGCAGCTTCTGGCCTTGGGCGACCTCCACCGCGAGCCCGGTCTTGGGCGGCATCACCTTTTCGAACCGAACCGACATCACAGTCCCTCCCGCTTTTTCGGCCCCAATCTTACCCCGACCGACCGTCCGTGGTCAGACCTTGCCAAGCGCGGCGAGGATCGATTCCGGGGTGATCGGGTGTGCGGTGATCCGGGCCTGGAAAGGCAGCAGGGCGTCGTTGACGGCGTTCATCACCGCCGAAGGTGCACCGCCGACGCCGGACTCGCCGATCCCCTTGGCGCCGAGTTCGGACTCCGCGGTGGGCGTCTCGATGTGGGTGACGTCTATGTCGGGCATCTCGAAGGCCATCGGCGTCAGGTAGTCGACCATGGTGCCGTTCATTAGCTGGCCGCTGTCGCTGTAGATGCAGTGCTCGTAGAGCCCGCCGCCGATGCCCTGGATCACGCCGCCGCGCACCTGCTCGTCGGCCAGCATGGGGTTGATCACCCGGCCGCAATCCTCGACCACCCAGTGGTCGAGCAGCGTGACGAACCCGGTCTCCATGTCGACTTCGACATGGGCGCCGTGGATGCCGTTGGTGAAGATGTAGATCTTCTCGCGCAGGCGGAAGTGCCGGGTCTGGGTGAGCTCCGGCTGGACATCGTTGGGCAGCTCGCCCACCTGGAAATGGCCGATCCGCCCGATCTCGGCCAGCGGGATCCGGGCCGCATCCGATCCGGCATCGACCACCTTTCCCGAGACGATATCGAGCGTCTCCGGCGCGGACTGCAGCAGCGCGCCCCCCAGCCGCAGGATCTCCGCCCGCAACGCGCGCCCGGCAAGGTAAGTCGCCTCGCCGCCGATTGCCGTCGCCCGGCTGGCATAGGTGCCGCCGCCATAGGGCACCGCGTCGGTATCGCCGGAGATCACCCGGACGTGCTCGATCGGCACGCCCACTGCGGTCGCCGCGATCTGGCGCATGACGGCATCCGCCCCTTGCCCCTGCTCGGTCACGCCGACCGCGCACAGGATGCCGCCGGAGGGCTCGAGGCTCATGGTGCACGCATCCTGCGAAGCGATCGGGGCCCGGCCGGCACCGTAGTAGCCTTCCGGCCCGGGCGCGGTCCCCTTGATGAACGCCGCGATGCCGATGCCGCGGTAGACGCCGTCTTCGCGCAGCGCCGCCTGCTCGGCGCGCAGCCCGTCATATCCCATGCGCGCGACCAGCCGCTCCAGGCAAGCCTGATGCGACAGGTCCTGGACGTGGACGCCCGAGGCGGTCCTGCGCGGATAGCCGTCGTCGGGCATCAGGTTGCGGCGGCGGATCTCGATGGGGTCGATCCCGAGCCTTGCCGCTGCGAGGTCGAGCAGTGCCTCGCCCGCGGAGATGCCGATCGGGTGCCCGACCCCCCGGTACTGCGATGTCGGCACTGCGTTTAGATAGACGATGCGGGCCACCGCGCGGTAGTTCTCATGGGCGTATGGGCCGGCGGTGATGTTGAGCACCTGGTTCGCCTCGAAGACCGAGGTGCGCGGGTATTGCGAATAGGCTCCGACACCGCAGAGGTCGTCCATGTCCAGCGCGGTGATCCTGCCGTCGGCGGTCAGGCCCATCCTGAGTACGATGCGGTGCTCGCGCGCGTGGATATCGGTGACGAAGGATTCCAGCCGGTCGGCGATGAACTTGACCGGCCGCTTGAGCCGGATGGCGAGCGCACAGGTCGCGACCTCATCGCCGTAGGTGTGGATCTTGAGCCCGAACGAGCCGCCGACATCGGGCGCGACCACCCTTATGTTGTGCTCGGCCACCGGAAGGTGGCGTGCGAACACGGTCTTGATCATATGCGGGACCTGGCTCGAGGTGTAGAGCGTGAGCTTCCCGGTCCCCGGTTCGAAGTCGGCGAGGATGGCGCGCGGCTCCAGGCTGACCGCGGTGTGCCGGCCGAACGTGTAGGTTTCCTCAACGACCACATCGGCCGCTTCCATCGCGGCATCGACATCGCCGTTGTCGATATCGCGCCGCCAAGCCAGATTGTCGGCGAGATCGGGGTGGACGGGGGCTGTTCCGGCCGCCAGCGCGGTCTCCTTGTCGATCGCGACCGGCAGCTCCTGCCATTCGATGGCGACGCGTTCGGCCCCATCCTCGGCCTGGGCGCGGGTCTGGGCGACCACGATCACCGCCTGCTCGCCCTGCCAGACCGCCTGGTCGACCGCAAGCGCATGCTGGGTTGCGGCCTTCATGCCCTCGAAGCTGGTCAGCAGCCCGCTCCAGGGCGGGCAGATCTCGGCCAGCTCCGCACCGGTCATCACCGCGACCACGCCCGGTGCGGCCCGTGCCGCGCCGGTCTCGATCGAGACGATCCGTGCCCGGCCGTATGGACAGCGCACGAAGGCCGCATGCGCCGTCCTCGGAAGCTGGATGTCGTCGGTATACCGGCCGCGGCCGGCCACGGCGCGCCGCGCCCCGGGACGCGTGAGCACGCGCCCGACATAGCTGTTCGGTCCATCGAAGGGCGTCACCGGGGCGGTGGTCGACAAGGCGGCACTCCTGTGGAATTTCTCGTCGTGTTCGGACCGGACGCTAGCAACAAATTCCGGTCTGCGCCACGGGGGGAGGGCCTATTCGGCCGCAGATCGAGCGGCTTCGGCGGCAATCTTCCGGTCCAGGATCCCGCGGAACTGCAGCGGGCCGTTGTCGATGTTGATGTCGATCATCGGCGCGCCGGCCGAAATGGTGATGGCGCGCTGCTGGGCCTCGAGCACGACCAAATCCTCCAGGAACGCCTTGCGCGCACCCTCGTGCAGGCGGTCGGTAACCGCTCGATCACCGAGCCTGAAATCGCGCGCCCAACTGAAATGGTAATGGGTCGTTGTTTCAGTCTCCGGCGTGATCAGGTGGGTTGACCACATCGAGACCCCCTGACTGCGATCGCCGTCGGGCGCCCCGGTGCCGGTCGGCGCGCATCCGACATCGAAAAAGACGTTGGCCGGCGCCTGCCAGGTGATCCACTGCCAGCGGTCGACCTGGCCGGTGATTCCGCTGGCCTCGGAGTATAGCGGCGGGACCAGCACGTCCTCGAGCATGCGCCCGACCAGGACCCGGTCGCCCTGCCGCCGGGTGGTCACCGGGACGACCGCCTCGACGTCTCCGGAGCCCGAAAGCGTGCCGAGGTGCAGGTAGCTGACATGGGTGAGGTCGAGCAAGTTGTCGACCAGGAGCCGGTAATTGGCCTCGGCGCGCAGATAGCCGGGCGCGGCCGTCCAGCCCGGATCGTCGAGCCAGAAAACCTCGGGGACCGCAGCCGGGTCGGCGAGCGCCGGATCGCCCATCCAGATCCAGACGGCCGCCCAGCGCTCGATCACCGGATAGGCCCGCACCGCGGCACCGGGCGGGATCGCGCTCTGCCCCGGCACCTCGATGCAGGTCCCCTTGGCATCGAACAGCAGCCCATGATAGCCGCAGCGCAGCCCGTCGCCCTCGATACGGCCCATCGACAGCGGCAATGCGCGATGGCAGCACCGGTCCTCGAGCGCGACCGCGGTCCCCTCGGCCGTGCGGTACAGCACCACCTTCTGGTCGAGCAACGTTCGGGCGAGCGGCGCCGCGCCGAGGTCCTCGGCCCAGCAGGCGACATACCAAGCATTGCACAGGAACGGCATCGCACACCTCCCGGAAATTGCACCCCACCAACCCGGTCATTCTAAGCCATGTCCCGATCGGATCGAGTCGGTCCGGCCTGCGCTGCTTGAACGGGACGCTGCGCTGCCGCATCATCGCCGATCGGTATCCGAACAGTGATCGTGCCGCGGCGATGATGTCCCCGACCCCGAGGAGCGACGGCTCACACCTGTGGAGCGAGGATACGCTTTCCAGCCTGCTGGCCGGGCTGGCGGATCGCACACCTGGCGCGCCGGCAATCATCACCGGCGAGGGGATGATCGACTACGCCGATCTCGCCGCGCAGGTCGACCGCCTTGCCGGGGCGTTTGTCGGCCTGGGTCTCGGGCGCGGCGACGGCATCAGCCTGCAGCTACCCAACGTCGCGGAATTCCTCATCGCCGTCCTCGCCGCGGCACGGCTGGGCGCGGTCACCAGCACCATCCACATGCCCTATGGACCGCGCGAGGCGGCGGACATCCTCGGCCATGCCAAGGCCAAGGCGGTCCTGGCATCGGCGGCGGCGGGCGATCGCCGGCCGGCTGCCGAACTGGCTGCGCTTGCGGGCTCGCTTGCCGACCTCGAGCATGTGATCGCCGTCGGCGGAGACGCCCCTCCCGGCGCGCTTGCATTCGCCGATCTCATGGCCGGCGGTGGTGATCGACCGCTTCCCGCACCGCCGAAGGCCGCCGATCCCTATATCATGCTGTTCACCTCGGGCACCTCATCGAGTCCGAAAGCGGTGCGCACCGACTACCGGCGGTTCCTCGCCAACGCGCGGCTGAACCATACCGAGAAACAGATGCGTGCGGACTCGATCATGCTGTCGTGCGCGCCGTATTCGCACCTGCTCGGGCTTTATTCCTTCCACCTGACGCTTTACGGCGGCGGCGCGACGGCGCTGTTGCCCGCCTTCTCGCCGGCGGGCCTCATCGAAGCCTGTGCCCGCCTCGCGCCGAGCCACGTGTTCCTCGCCCCGGCCCATATCGCGGCCTGCCGCGCGGCCGGGCTGCTGGAGCCCGAGCCTTTGTCCTCGGTCGCGTACATGGTGGTCTCTGGCGCGGTGGCCGCGCCGGATCTGTTCCACGACGCCCAGAAGGCGCTCGCCAACGGGCGGATCGCCCAGCTCTGGGGCATGACGGAAACCCAGTGCGGCATGTTCACCCGGCCCGAGGAGACCGTCGAGGCCGCTTCATCCGGTGCCGGCCGGCCGAGCCCCGGCAATCAGGTGCGGGTCTGCGCGCCGGACGGCACCGTACTGCCGGCCGGTGAGGAGGGCGAGCTTCAGATCCGCGGCGTCTCGGTGTTTGACGGCTATTACCGCAACGATGCCGTCAACGCGGATTCCTTCGTCGACGGCGGCTGGTTCCGCACCGGCGACCTTGCGATCATCGCCGCCGACGGGGCGGTCACGGTAACCGGCCGGCAGAAGGACCTGATCAACCGCGGCGGGATGAAGATCAACCCGGCGGATGTCGAGGAGGCGATCGACCGCCATCCCGACATCGTCCAATCGGCGATCGTGCCGATGCCCGATGCCGTGCTCGGCGAGCGGTCGTGCTGCTTCGCCGTCGCGCGGCCCGGCACCCAGCCGGGCCTGGCCGGCATCACCGACTGGCTGGGGCGCGAAGGGATCGCCAAGCTCAAATGGCCGGAACGCCTGGTTCTGGTCGATACTCTGCCGCTGACGCCGACCCGCAAGGTGATCAAGGGCCGGCTTCGGATCCCCGAGGAGGGGTGAGCATGCAGGAGACCGGGACGCTCGCCGTCTCGCGCGATCGGCGCGGGATTGCCACCATCACCCTCGATCGACCGGCGGTGCGCAATGCGATGAATCCGCAGATGATGGACGAGCTCGCCGCCTCGGTTGCCGAACTCGGCGCCGAGGAGGCGGTGCGCGCGATCGTGCTCCGGGGCAACGGCCCGGTCTTCTGCGCCGGTGCCGATCTCAACTGGATGCGCGATACCGAGGGGGCGAGCCTTGAGGAGGTCGCCGCGGACTCGCGGCGTCTCCAGGCGATGTATGCCGCGCTTGCCGCTTGCCCGAAGATGACCATCGCCTGCGTCCATGGTGCGGCGATGGCCGGTGCGTTGGGGCTGGTTTCCTGCTGCGACGTGGCGGTCGCCGCCGCGGCAACCAAATTCTGCCTTTCCGAGGTGCGGATCGGGCTCGCGCCCGGCATCATCTCGAGCTTTCTGCTGCCCAGGATCGGCCCCGGCTGGCTGCGCTATTTCGCCATCGGGGCGATCGTCTTCGAGACCGAGGAGGCCGTCCGCGCCGGGCTGATCCACGAGGTCGCGGCCGACCAGGCCGATCTCGACGCCAGGGTGGAGGCGCATTGCAAGCTCGCGCTCGCCGCCTCGCCCGAAGCGGTGGCAGCGACCAAGGCCCTGCTCGCCGAAATGGGCGCAGCCCCCGACCAGGCGCTGCTGGAGACCGCGCTTTCCTGGAACGTCGGCACCCGCAGTTCCGAGGCCGCCAAGGAAGGCATCGGCGCCTTCCTGGAACGCCGCAAGCCACGCTGGGTCGTCGAATAGGAACCGCCCGGTTGTCGTCTCGCGCCGGGGCTGCCACGATGAGAGCCGCCCGAGACGGCGCCGGAGATGTTCATCCTGGCAACCGGCATCTGCCCTCCAGCGGGGAACCCAGGCATGTCTGAGACACCGATCTACAACTACACCCGCAACGGGTTCGCCGGTACGCGGACCAACGCGGTGCGCGCCGGCTATGCGCCGGCCTATACGCGGATCGAGGGCACCTATGCCCCGCGGCGATTCGACATCGACGGCGTCCCCGACACCCCGCGCGGCCTGCCGCTCACCCTGCTGGAGGCCGATGGCGTGAGTGTCGCGGTCGCCCATCACGACGGGCCGATGGGCTTCGCGCTGCGCAACGTGACCGGCGACGAGGTGCACTACGTCGTTGCCGGCCGGGCGCGCCTGGAGACCGATTTCGGCGCGCTCGCGTTGCAATCCGGCGATTTCGTGCTGATTCCCAAGGCGGTCGCCTACCGCATCGGCGCGGTGAGCGAGGCGCTGGCGGCGATCGTGGTGACCAGCGCCGGGCCTCTCGAGGTATCACCCGAGCCCCGCGCGGTGCTCAACGCGGCGCTCGATGTCGATGGGCCGAGGCCGTTCGGGGATGCCGGCGGCGAGCACGAGGTCGTCGTCCGGCACGCCGGCGGCGTGACGTCGTACTTCTACGATTTCGATCCGCTGGCCTGCACGGATGTCGTCGGGGCAGCGCAGGTGCGCCGGTTCAATATCGAAAGCGCGCGCGGGCTGGGCGTGACCAACGGCGGCATCGTGCCGGGCCGGCTGATCGACGATGCCGCCGGTGCGGTGCTGTTCTACCACCTGGGCTCGCGGCGCAGTGACCGGCCGCCGATCCACTGCAACGCCGATTTCGACGAGGTCATCGTTTTCGCCGGCGGGCCGGGGGCCTATGGCGGCATGGACAAGCCCGGCACCATCGCCTGGACGCCCAAGGGCGTCGCCCACCACGGCGCCGAGGAGGACGTTGCCGAGCCCTATCAGGCGTGGCTGCTCGAGACCCGGGCGAGCCTCACCATGACACCGGCAGCGACCGCACTCGCCAAGCTGATGGAGACCGGCGAGTACGGCCTCCACGAAAGTGCGGCTGCGCGCGTTCCGGGGTGATGGTTCGGCCGGCGTCGCAGCGTGCGGCTAATCCGGCTGAACCGACTGGGTGCCGAGCTGCGGCCACGCCACCGGGGCGCTTGCCTGTTCGATCCGCGCCTCGCGGTCCAGGTCCGGATCCCAGCGCAGCGCGATGAACCTCAACCCGCTGATGCCCTCGGCATCGTCGGAGCACAGCCAGACGATCGGCTCGCGCATGACCTCCGGCTGAATCAGGGCGGTCCGGTCGACGCCGCTCGCCTCGGGGATCATCCGGGTGTTCACCGGCCCGCCGGGGATCAGGATGTTGACGCTCACGCCGGTGCCTTCCAGGTCGTGGGCCATGATCCTTGTGTGGGCCTCCAGCGCCGCCTTCGAGGGGCCGTAGGCGCCGGCACCGGCCCGGTACATGGTGTTCAGGCTGGTGGTCACGTTGACGATCCGGCCGTGGCCGGCCTCCAGCATCGTCGGCACGACGGTGCGGGCCATCAGCTGCGGCCCGAAGACGTTGACGTCGAGCATCTTGCGCCACAGGGCGTCGTCGAGCTCCCAGAATTTGGGCGGGTCGGTGAAGAAGTGATCGCCGATCCGCTCCGGTCCGACAACCGCGTCGTTGACCAGCACGTCGAGCCGGCCGAAGCGCGACAGCACCGAGTCGAGCGCGGCCCGGGCGGCCTCCGCAATGGTGACGTCGCACGGCAGATCGACCGCACAGCCCTGGCCGCCGGCGGCCTCGACATCGGCCCGGGCGGCCGCGAGCACGTCTTCGTCGATGTCTATCATCGCGACCTTCGCACCGGCCTCCGCCAGAGCGAGCGACATCATCCGGCCCATGCCGCGCGCGGCGCCGGTCATCATCACCACCTTGCCCTCGAGGACCCGATCGGCCATGTCTACCTCCCTGTTTGCCTGCCTGTCAGGCCGGCGTCGCCTCGCCAGCTTCCACGATGGTCAATTCGTTCTGGCCCACGCCGCCCGCGCGCCGGAAGGCTGCCGCTTCCCGGTATTCGGGCGAGTTGAAGCACGCTCGAGCCGCGTCCATCGACGGAAACGCGATGACCACGAAGCGCTCGAAGGTCGCGGGTCCCTCAAGAGTTTCATAGCCGCCGCCGCGGGCGAGCACCTTGCCGTCGAATCTGGCCAGAATGTCCGGTACACGGTCGGTGTATTTCTTGTATTCGACGGGGTCGTTGATCTTCGCTCGCGCCACCCAATAGGCGACCATCATCCATCACTCCACGCTGTCTCGAACCGGGCTCGATCTTGCGAAACCGGCGGCTTATGGTAGCGCTTGAGCACCGAAGGAACCAGGAGGAGGCGATGCCGCTCAGCCATCTCGAGCATTTCCTGATCCAGACCGCGGATCTCGAGGGCACCCGCGACTGGTATGTCGACGTGCTGGGCATGCGGGTCGGCCCCTCGCCCGACTTCAAGTTCCCGGTCTGCTGGCTTTATCTCGGCGAGCGCGATGTCCTGCACCTCACCGAGGGCGGCGCCGGGGTGAGCGAGAACCGCAAGGCCTATCTCGGCCAGCAGTCCGAGGCGACCGAGGGCTCCGGTGTGATCGATCACGTCGGTTTCCGGTGCACCGGCCTTGCGGAGATGATGGATCACCTGCGCGCCACGGGCGTGGCCTTCACGGAGCGCCAAGTCGATGACCAGGGGCTCTTCCAGCTTTTTCTCATGGACCCCAACGGGGTGAAGGTCGAGCTCAACTTCGCCGCAGCCGAGGCCCGAGGCCTCAAGGCCGAGGTCATGGCCAGCGAGCTCGACCGGTGACCCGTTCACCCGAACCGCCCAAGGAGCGCACACGATGATCGACCTCTACACTTGGCAAACACCCAACGGCCGCAAGGTCTCGATCATGCTTGAGGAAGCGGGGCTCGACTACGGGGCGCATGCGGTCAACATCACCAAGGACGAGCAGTTCGATCCCGCGTTCCTCGCGATCAGCCCCAACAACAAGATCCCGGCGATCGTCGATCGCGACACCGGAGTCTCGATGATGGAGTCGGGCGCGATCCTGCTGTACCTCGCCGAGAAGACCGGCCAGCTCATGCCGGACGCGCCCGCCGCGCGCTGGAAGGTGATGGAATGGCTGATGATGCAGATGGGCAGCGTCGGTCCGATGCTCGGCCAGACCCACCATTTCCTGCGCGGTGCCAAAGACAAGGCGCCCTATGCCGAGGAGCGTTATCTCAACGAGAACAAGCGCATCTACGGCGTGCTCGACAAGCGTCTGGGCGGATCCGCCTATCTCGCCGGCGACGGGTACACCATCGCCGACATCGCGACCTGGCCTTGGATCTCCCGCTACGAATGGCAGACCATGGATTTCAACGACTACCCCAATCTCAAGCGTTGGTATGTCGAGATCGCCGGCCGGCCCGCCGTGCAACGCGGCTACGACGTGCCTAACAAGGTCAACGAGATCCCGCTGCCGTGAGGTCCCGGCGCTCGCGGTCCGGGCGAATGTGACAATCGGCGCCAAAGTGCGCTTTAATGGGGCCTCCGGCAGGCGGTGCCCGGCTGCCTGCCGATTGCGATCGGATGACGAATTGACCGGGGGAGACAGCCGATGATGGTCCAGAGCGCACCCAAGGGTGAGGCACATTTCCTGTGTTCGATGCGCGAGCACAACGCGCTGTGCGGGCAGCTCGTGCGCGCCTTCGGCAACGAGCAGTTCGAACGCTGCGAGCCGTTCGAGGAGATGGTCTATGTCGTAAGCCACCACGATAATGGCTGGGATGACTTTGACGCGGCCCCGGTGCTGGATCCCAAGACCGGCCTGCCATGCGGCATCGGCGCCTCGGCGCCGGCATCGGGCAGCGGCGTGACCGGCCGGCGCTCGGCCGAGGTCAACGAGGACCACGACCCCTATTGCGGGCTGCTCGCCAGCATGCACTCCTGGGGACTCTACAACGCACGCTACGGCTATTCGGAGTTCCGCGTCCGCCCCGGCGGGTCGACCTCGATCCCGGTCCCGCAATCGGGTCCCGTGCGCCAGGTTGTCGACAGCATGCTGGACGGCGAGATCGCACGGCAGGAGCGGCTGAAGGACGAGGTCGGCAAGCAAGCCGGCAGGGGTGATTGGGTCGATGAGCCCCATGTGGTGCAGAACTACAAGCAGCTCCAGTTCTTCGACACGCTGGCGCTGTACTTCCACCTCCGGCACGAGACCGACCGCGCCCGGGAGGACTTCGTCAACATTCCGATGTCGATCGACCGCGATGCGACGCTCACGCTCACGCCGGAGGGCGATGGGGTTTATGCGCTCGCTCCGTTTCCGTTCGCCGGTGATAGGCTCGAGGTGACCTGCTCCGGGCGCTATTTGCAGCCCTTTGGCAACGGCGAGGCGCCCGAGGACCTGGCTGCGGCTCTGGCAGCGCTTCCCGCGGCGAGCCAGACCTATATCCTGGTCCGCGGCTGAGCCGGGCCGGGTTGCCGGCGGGCGGCTATTCGGCGGCGCTCGTTGAGGCCGCCGCGCGCCGCTTGTCGATTATTTCGCGGCCGATCAGGACCGCGCCCAGGGCCGCGCCGGCGAGCCGGATGACGATGCCGCCGTCTACGATATCGATCGGGAACAACAAGGCGATCCCGCAGGCGAAGAACAGCGCGCGAACCGCCGGATTGAGCCGCTTGGTGAAATAGCCCAGCAAGCCGGCCGATCCGAGCCAGATGCCGAAGAATGCCGCGATGAAAGCGATCGCCACCTCCAGGAATGAGCCGCGCATGATCAGGGCCGGCGACATGACGAACACGAACGGCATCACATAGGCGACCCAGCCGAGCCTGACCGCGGTCATCGCGGTCAGCATCGGCGGCGCGCCGGCGATCTTGGCGCCGGTGAACGCTGCGATCGCCACCGGCGGGGTGATCATCGACATCAGCCCGTAATAGAGCACGAACAGGTGGGCGGCCATCGGATCGAGCCCAAGCTTGATCAGCGGCGGGGCGACCATGACGGCGAGCAGGAAGTAGATCGCCGATGTCGGCATGCCCATGCCGAGCAGGATCGACACGCCGGCGGTGATCAGCAGCAGGAGCAGCAGGCTGTCCTTGCCGATCTCGGTCAGCACCAGGGTCAGCGCGAAGCCGAGCCCGGTGACCTCGAGGACGCCGATGATCAGCCCCGCCATCGCGCCGATCATGATGATGTCGACTGAGGACCGGCCCGCCTCGGCAATGGCCGTGGCAAGCTCCCGCACGGTCATGCGCTGGCCCTTGTAGCCGAAGATCACGCTGACGATCGGGATCGAAATCGCGGCATAGAAGGCCGCGCCCTCCGGCGGCATGTTGAACGAGAACAGCGCCAGGATCAGCACGATGAACGGGATCGTGAAGAACCAGCCTTCCTTGAGCACGCGCAACAAAGGCGGGATCCGGTCCTCCGGGACCGGGTCGATCCCAAGCCGCGCGGCCTCGAGGTCGGCCTGAATGAAGACCGCGATGTAATAGAGGATCGCCGGGATCAGGGCGGCGAGGATGACCTCGACATAGGCCACCTCGAGCAGTTCGGCCATCAGGAAGGCGGCCGCGCCCATGATCGGCGGCATGATTTGGCCGCCGGTCGAGGCCACCGCCTCGATCGCGCCGGCGCTGGCCGCGCCGTAGCCGGCCCGGCGCATCAGCGGGATCGTGATCACTCCGGTCGAGGCGACGTTGGAGACCGCGCTGCCCGAGATCGAGCCGAACAGGCCCGAGGCGACGATCGCGATCTTGGCTGCACCGCCGCGCGAGCGGCCCATCAGGGCGGCGGCGAGGTCGGTGAACCAGTTCGATGCGCCCGAGACCACCAGCAGCCGGCCCATGAAGATGAACAGCACGACGACCATGCACACGATGACCATCGGCAGGCCCATCAGGGCGACGTTGTCCACGCCAAGATAGGCGATCAAGGAGTCCGGAGCCTGCTGCTTGCCCTGCAGCTTTCCGGGCACCCAATGGCCGATGAAGCTGTAGAGCAGGAAGATCGAAAGCACGCCCACCAGGCTCCAGCCGGCGGTGCGGCGCAGACCTTCGACGATCAGCGGGATGATGATGATGCTGATCGCGAACGCCTCCTGGCGCAGATAGTAGAAGTCGTTGACCAGCTCCTGGTAGCGGTAGGCGAGGTAGAACGAGGCACCGATTCCGAGGATTGCCAGGATCAGGTCGTACCACGGCACCGGCCCGGTCCGCGACGAGCCGCCCGAGGCCGGGAACCGGAGGAAGATCCCCCCAAACGCGAGCCCGAGCACGACGGCGAGCGCCTGCTCGCGGAAGAACTCGAAACCTAGCAGCAGCGTCAGATCGATCGCCCAGGCGAGCGGGATGGCCGTGATGGCACAGCCGATCGCGATCGTGATCACGCGAACGGATGGCCTGTCAGGGATCGGGGTGTCGAGCCCGGCGGCGTCGCTATCCCGCTCTAGGTGATCCTCCGCCACCTGAATCTACCCGTCGAGGTCCCCGTTTTCGTCCTGTTCTTCACGCTGGCCGACTATACCCCGGCCGCGGGGCGGCGACAAACCTGCGCTGCCCCGCGAACGGCCCTGCTAGCGCTTCCAGACGCCGGCCTCCCGGTAGAATTTCACCGCCGCCGGGTGAAAGGCGAAGCCCAGATCCTTGGCCATCGTCGCCGAGGAATGGCTGCGCCACAGCGGGCTTGCCGCCTTCAGATCGGCCTCGTTGTCGTACATCGTCTTGACGATGGTGCGCACGATCTTGTCCGAGATGTTCTTGTTGGCCCACAGCGTGTAGTCGTAGTTCATCGTGTAGACCGGGGACTTGACGCCGGTGAGCCTGGGCGAGGGCTGGACCAGCCTGAGAAAGGACTTCGGATATGCCGCGACCATCGCCTTGGTCATCTTGGGGTCGGGGTCGAGGCTGACGAAGCGGATCCCGCCGGAGATCTTGGTGTTGAGCTCCTTTACCCGCCCGGTGCCGAGCGCCGCCAGCGCCATGTCGGTCTTGCCCTGGGCGAAAATGTTCCAGTGCTGGCGCAGGGCGACCACGGGCACCCGGGCGACGTCATCGTAGCTGAGCCCGCCATTGGCGAGGAATCCGTTCATCAGGAAGACGAACAGAGGCGCGGCCTTGAAGCCTGCCGGTACCCGCTTGCCGCGCAGGTCCGAGAGCTTTTTGACGTCGGAGCGGTCGGGCACCAGGATGCCGACCTGGAAGACCATCATGTTGGCGAGCAGGCGCAAATTGTCATGCTTGCGCTTGGAAAGCCCGGTGCCGGTTATGGCCATCGAATATTGCGGCAGGTTCGACATGCCGATCTCGACGTCGCCGGCATTGACCACCGGAATGTATT
Source organism: Alphaproteobacteria bacterium (assembly GCA_965248835.1). Classification (GTDB taxonomy): domain Bacteria; phylum Pseudomonadota; class Alphaproteobacteria; order MPNO01; family MPNO01; genus CAYFYS01. The sequence goes on along the minus strand of CBDFLJ010000002.1, from coordinate 1,613,728 downwards.
GCTGCGTGCCGCCGAACGGCTGGGTGCGCATCTGCAGCCCGCCGCCCTTGGTCGAGACCACCTTGGCGATCGCCGCGGCGATCTGCGCGGTCGCGCCGCCCTTGGTGGTGCCGATGGCGATGGTCTGCGCCTGGGCGGCAACGCTGCCCACGGCAATGATCGCAGCGAGCCCGAGACTCGTCGTTATCTTCCTCATCGTGATACTCCCGGTTCGATTATCGACGGCATCCGGGCCGCGCGGCCCGGTGATCGCCGCGACCCTATCATGCGCCTGGATGCGGGGTCGACTCCGCCCACGGGCGCGCGCTTGGCAGCCCCGGCCGGTCCCGACATAATGCCGCAACGCCGCCGCCGCCGCCGGTCATCGAGGCATTCGGGGGATCAGGGGACCAGCCATGAAGCTTGATATCTACAACCACGTCTTTCCCAAAGCCTATTTCGAGCGGATGCAGGAAGTGATCCCCAACAAGGACCCGATCAAGCGCTGGCTCAACATCCCGGTCCTTTACGACGTCGACGCGCGGCTGCGCATGATGGAGACGTTCGGCGAGTACCAGCAGATCCTGTCGAACTCGATGCCGCCGATCGAGTTCATCGCCGGCCCGGACGTCACGCCCGAGCTCGCCCGGCTGGTCAATGACGGCATGGCCGATCTGTGCCGCCGGCACCCCGACCGGTTCCCAGGCTTCATCGCCTCGCTGCCGATGAACAACATGGACGCGACGATGGAGGAGATCGACCGGTCGATCCGCGAGCTCAACGCGTGCGGGGTCCAGATCTTCTCCCATGTCAACGGCCGGCCGCTGGACGAGCCGGAGTTCTACCCGCTGTTCGAGCGCATGGCCCAGCTCGACAAGCCGATCTGGCTGCACCCCGCGCGCGGCGCCAATCACCCGGACTATCTCACCGAGGACAAGTCCAAGTACGAGATCTGGTGGACCTTCGGCTGGCCCTACGAGACTTCGGTGGCGATGGCCCGGATCGTCTTTTCCGGCATCTTCGACAAGCTGCCGGACATCAAGATCATCTCCCACCACCTGGGCGCGATGATCCCCTATTTCGAAGGGCGGGTCGGGCCCGGCTGGGACCAGCTCGGAACCCGCACCGCCGATGAGGACTACGAGGCGCTGCTGGCGTCGATGAAAAAGCGGCCGATCGACTATTTCAAGATGTTCTATGCCGATACTGCGACCTTCGGGTCGAGCGCGGCAACCGATTGCGGACTCGCCTTCTTCGGCATCGAGAAGTGCATGTTCGCTTCCGACTGCCCGTTCGATCCCGAGGGCGGGCCGATGTATATCCGCGAGACCATCAAGATCCTCGACGAGCTCGAGGTCAGCAAGACCGAGCGCGCCGCACTTTACGAGAACAACGCCCGGACCCTGTTGAACCTCGACTGAGCCGCGCCCGCCACCGTCGCCGACCCGGCCGGTCGATGCCCCTGATCCCGACCGAGCCCGCCCGGCGGCGCGGGATGTTCGGCATCGGTCTCGCGGTGCTGTCTTCGGCCGCGTTCACCGGCTCCACCGTGGCGACAGTCTGGTCCTATGAAGGCGGCGGCGAGCCGCTGGCGGCGATCACCATCCGTTTCGCCGGCGCGATCATCGTGCTGGTCGGCGTGATGCGCCTGCTGGGCATACCCTTCATGCTGCCGCCGCGCCAACGCCTGTTCTCGCTTGCGCTCGGCTGTCTGCTGTCGGTCCAGTCCTACTGCCTCTACAACTCCTTCGCACTCATTCCGGTCGGCCTGACGTTTTCGATCTTCTACATCTATCCGATGCTGGTGACCGTGATCGCGATCGCAATCGGCCAGGACCGGATGACGCCGGCGATCGCCGCGGCCTTGGTGACCGCCTTCGCCGGGCTGCTGCTGGTGTTCAACCTCTCCGGTGCGGGGATGGATCTGTTCGGCGCCGGCCTGGCGCTGGGTGCGGCCGGGGCCTGGTCGTTGGTCGCGGTGGTCAGCGCCCAGCTCATGCGCGCGCAGGACCCGAGGCCGCTGACCCTGCACATGCAGGTTGCCGCCGGGACGATCTTCATCGTCATCTGCCTGATCGATGGCGACGTGGCGTTGCCGGAGACCGCCAAGGGCTGGCTCGGCTATGGCGCGCTGCCGGTTCTCTACGCGCTCTCCACAGTCTGCTTCTTCGCCGCGATCTCGCTGATCGGCTCGATCCGCGCCACGCTGGTGATGAACCTCGAGCCGGTCTTCACCATCGCCGCCGGGTTCGTGATCCTCGGTCAGACGCTGACCCGCCTGCAGCTCATCGGCGCCGCCTTGGTGATCGCCGCAGTCTTCACGGTGCGCCTGAGAAAGCCCGCCGGCCGATCCGGGCCGACTGGATCCGATCGGAAAGCCTGTTAATCCGCGCGGAACTTCGCCTTGCGTTTTTGCAGGAACGCCTCCATCCCAGCCCTGGCATCTTCGCTGGTCTGGGTCAGCGCCGAGGCGATGGCTTCGGTGTAGAAGCCGCCGGTCATCGACATGTCGGCGATGCGCTCGATGCCCAGCATGATCACGTCGTTGACCAGCGGCGCGTTGCTGGCCACCGTCTCCGCCAGCTCGCGTGCCTTGTCCAGCGCCTCGCCGGTGCCGACCAGGTAGTGCGACAGCCCAAGCGCCTGACCCTCGGCGGCGTCGAGTCGGCGGCCAGTGAGCATCATCTCGGTCGTCCGTCCGGCGCCGATGATGCGCGAAACCCGGACCGATGCGCCGCCGCCGACGAAGATGCCGCGCTGGCCCTCGGGCAACTGGTAGATCGCCGACGGCTCGGCGACCCGGACGTGGGTGGCGACCGCGATCTCCAGCCCGCCGCCCATCACAGCGCCGTGCATGGCGGTGATCACCGGCAGGCCGCCGAACTGGATCATCTCCAGCGTGCGGTGCCAATAGCGCGAGGCGGCGAGCGCCTCAGGCACGTCGCGTTCCTTGTGCTCGGAGAGATCGAGCCCGGCGCAGAAATGGTCTCCCGCGCCGGCCAGGACGACGGCGCGGGCATCGTCGGGCGGGGTGACGAAGAACCGGTTGACGTCCTCGATCATCGCCATGTGAACCGCGTTGCGCTTTTCCGGCCGGTTCAGCGTCAGCACCGCGATGCGGCCGCGCATTTCGAGGGCCAGGAACTCGGATTCGAACACCGCCACGGTCTTCTCCACGCTTGCGCCGCCGGGCCCAAGCTATAAGGACGGGGGAGGTTGGTGTAAACTGGCCGGTACGGCGAATACCGGGGGAAGGACGAGCATGAGGATCGAGGGTGTGGCGGCGCTGGTGACCGGCGGCGCATCGGGGCTGGGCGAGGCCACGGCCAGACGGCTGGCCGGCGCGGGCGCGAAGGTCGCCGTGATGGATCTGAACGCCGAGGGCGCCAAGGCGGCTGGCGATGCGCTGGGCGGGATCGGCGTTTGCTGCGACGTCACCTCGCCCGAGGCCGTCGAGGCCGCGCTCGCCGAGATCGGCGATGCGGTGGGTACGCCGCAGATCGCCGTCAACTGCGCCGGGATCGGACCGGCAGCGCGTATCGTCGGCCGCGGCGGCCCGATGGCGTTGGAGGACTTCGCCCGGGTGATCGAAGTCAACCTGATCGGTACCTTCAACGTGATGCGCCTCGCCGCGGCGGGGATGGCGGAGGCCGAACCGCAGGAGTCCGGCGAACGCGGGGTAATCGTCAACACATCCTCGGTCGCCGGCATTCGAAGGCCAGATCGGCCAGGCTGCCTATTCGGCGTCGAAGGGCGGGGTCGCCTCGCTGACCTTGCCAGCGGCGCGCGAGTTCGCGCGCGCCGGCATCCGGGTGTGCGCCATCGCGCCCGGCATCCTGGAGACGCCGATGTTCGATGGCGTCCCGGATGCCGTGCGCGAGGGCCTGCTTGCGATCACCCAGTTTCCGCCGCGCTTGGGCGAGCCCGACGAGTTCGCCCAGCTCGTCCAGCATATCGTCGAGAACACGCTGCTGAACGGCGAGACCATCCGGCTCGACGGCGCCGTCCGTCTGCCGCCGCGTTAGCCGGCATCGGGAGGGTAGAGATATGGCCAGGACACCCGGCAAGGCCCGCGCCTTGGGCATCAACCACGTCGTGTTGGAGGTCGGCGACATCGAGGAGGCACTGGCGTTCTACGGCGCAATCTTCGACTTCGAGCTGCGCGGCAAGGGCAAGACCAACGTCTTCATCGACATGGGTGATCAGTTCCTGCAACTGACCGAGAACGCGGACCGGGCGCCCGACCAGAAGCGTCATTTCGGCTTCGTCGTCGACGACCGCGGCCCGATCCGCTCGGCGCTCGAGAAGCTTGGCGTGCCCCTGATCGGAGACCGCCTCAACTTCCGCGATCCGTGGGGCAACCGCGTCGAGGTCGTGCCCTACGACGACATCCAGTTCACCAAGGCCGGCCACGTGCTGAAAGCCATGGGGCTGGATAGTCTGGAAAAGACGCCCAACGCCGTCGAGCAGCTCGAGAAAAAGGGCATGGCGCCGGGCTGACCATGACCGCGATGTCGGGCTATCCTGGCGCGTAGTCCGAGCGATCGATAGTTCAAGAGATCAGACCAGGAGGAGGCCATCATGGGTGTGAAAGCACCGGCGGAGATGCCGGAGACGTTCGGCAGGCTCTTCAATGCGCAGGATCTCGACGGTTTGCTGGCGCTTTATGCCGACGGCGGGATGCTGACGATCGACGGTGAGGCCTCGGCCGTCGGTAAGGCGGCGATCGGCGAGATGATGGCGCCGATGCTGGACGGGTCGGTGAGCATCACCACGACATGCGGGGCGAGCTACGAGAACGGCGATACCGCGCTGGTCCGCACCGATTGGGTGCTTACCGCGCCGGACGGCTCGGTCGCCATGTCGGGCTCCTCGGCCGAGGTGCTGACCAGGGAAGCCGACGGCCTGTGGCGTTTCGTCATCGACGACGCGACGTTTTCCAGCCGGCCGGCCAAGTCCTGAGACCGTAGCCGGCCGCAAGCTTGACCTCGGTCGGCTCTACAGGTCGCGCACCGCCGGCAGCACCTCACGGCCGAAGATTTCCAGCGAACGCATGATCTCGGCCTGCGGCAGTGAGCCGAAATCGATCAGCAGGCCGATCTGGGTGATGCCGACCGATTCGAGCTCCTTGATGCGTGCGATCGCCTGGCCGGGGCCGCCCATCAGCACGCGGCCGGGGAAATACATCTCGAAGCCGAAGCGGCGCTGGCCTGCATCGCGCTGCTCATAGCCCTCGTAGCCCTTGGCATCGGCCGGCTTGCGCGTGGCCTCCAGGCCGGCGGCGGCGTATTCCTGCATCGGCTGGTCGACGATCGATTCCAGCCGCACATCGTCGTCCGCTTCCAGGAAATGGGCGTGGTAGACGCAGCAGATCTCGTGGTCCTCGATGAGGCGTCCGGCGGCGGTCAGCGCGTTGCGGTACCAGCCGATGCGTTCGACCGCGACCGGATGATCGACGTGATAGGCGACATAGAGCAGGTTGTAGCCCTCCCGCGCCGTCCAGGCGAAGCTCTCCGGCGACAGCAGGCACGCGACCCAGATCGGCGGGTGGGGTTTCTGGAAGGGCGGCGGCAGGATCGACAAATCGGTCATCGGCGGGCGGAACCCGCCGGGAAATTCCAGCGTCGGCGCTGCCCAGGCCTGCTTGATCAGCGCAACGCCTTCCTCCAGCCGCTCGCGGCTCTCCGACATGGGCACGCCGAAGGAGTCGAACTCGTCCCGGATGAACCCCCGCCCGAGCCCGAGGTCGAACCGGCCACGCGACAGGTGGTCCAGGGTCGCTGCCTGTTCGGCGACCCGGACCGGATCGTTGAGCGGCAGGACCGTCGCGCCGGTGCCGAGCCGGATTCGCTCGGTCCTGCCGGCGAGGTAGGACAGGAAGGCGTAGTTCGCGGCCATCAGCCCGCCGTGCCGGACGAAATGGTGCTCCACCAGCCAGGCATAATCGATGCCGATCTTCTCGGCATAGAGGATCTGCTCGATGATGTTGTCGTAATGGGTGCCGGCGTCGCGGATCGCCGGCATGTAGGTGGGCAGGTAGAACAGGCCGAATTTCATTCAGAGGTCCATGGCAAACGCGTTGCTGGCAGGGCAGTATCGGATTGTGGGCGGTCCGCGCGCAAGCCGTGGCCGAACCGGGAGGGCAGGATGAACGACGAAGAACTGATGCGGCGTGCGTATGCGGCTGCGAAACGGGCGGCGGGAAATGGCAATCCGCCTTTCGGCTCGGTGCTGGTCGACCCCGACGGCAACATCGTCATGGAAGGCGAGAACACGGTCGTCACCGACAGTGATTGCACCGGCCATGCCGAGTCCAACCTGGTGCGCGAGGCGAGCCGCAAGTACGGCGTCGGGGTGCTGGACGGCTATACCCTGGTGACGAGCTGCGAGCCCTGTGCGATGTGCGCCGCGGCCGTGTTCTGGTCGGGCATCTCGCGGCTTGTCTACGGCCTGTCGCACGCGCGCCTGGTCACCGTGCGCGAGGCCGGCCCGCCGATGCTCAAGCTCCACTGCCGCGACGTCTTCGCCTGCGGCGAGAGGGATGTCGCGGTCACCGGCCCGATGCTCGAGGACGAAGGCGCGGCGCTGTTCACCGGCTAGGGCGCATCCGGTTACGGTGCGTCCTTGCCGTCCAACAGGTAGCCGAACTTCTCCCTGGCCTTGCGCGCGACCTCCTGGGAGGGAGCGTTGACCATCGGGAAGTCGTCCTTCCAGTGGAACGGACGGCAGGCATCGATGATGGCGCGGCTATTGGTCATGTTGCCCGCCGATTTCTCCCAAGGCGGGATGCGCGGGTCGAGCGGGGTCGACCAGGCGTCCTTGATGATGTCGATCGAGGTCGCCGGATCGGACCGGGTGATCATCGCCCAGGTCAGCTCCTCGAGGTTGGAAATGTCGATGTCTTCGTCGGTGACGATCACGTACTTTCCGGCGTAAGCGCCGACGTGGCACATCGCCGCGCAATGGCCGGCCTGTTTGGCATGGCCCGGATAGCGCTGCTTGATCGAGACCGCCAGCAGCATGCGCGAGTTGCCGACCTCGTGCGCCCAGGCCGAGACGACATCGGGCACACCCGCCTTCTCGATCGCATCGCGCAGCATCGCCGAGCGGGTGACCGCGCGGTAGCGGCACATCTCGTCCGGCGGCCGCTGGGGCGGGCAGCCGAGCAGGATCGGGTTGTCACGGTGATAGATCGCGCTGAGATGCATCACCGGCTCGTCGCGCATGTCCGAGCCGTAATAGCCGGTCCATTCGCCGAACGGGCCTTCGGGGCGGCGCTCCTCGGGATCGACGAAGCCTTCGAGCACGATCTCGGCATCGGCCGGGAAGGGGATGCCGGTGTGGCGGCCCCTGATGACCTTCAGCGGCTCGCCGCGCATGGCACCGACGATGTCGTATTCGCACACGCCCGGCGGCATCTCGGTGCAGGCGGTCAGGAACGTCATGGGATCGCCGCCGACCACGATCACCGTCGGCATCTTCTCGCCGCGCGCGATGTATTTGTCGCGGTGGACCCGGCCGTGCTTGCCGGGAGAGATGTAATAGCCGACCGTCCTGGCGTCCTGGACCATCACCCGGTAGGTGCCCAGATTCATCCAGCCGGTGTCGGGATCGACGGTGACGTCGTAGGAGCCGGTGCCGATATAGTGCCCGCCGTCATCGGGGTGCCAGAGCGGCGCCGGGAACTTCGTCACGTCGATGTCATCGCCTTCCAGGACGTTTTCGGTGACCGGTCCCTGCTCGACGACGCGATGGGGGATCGGCTTCATGTCCTTGAGCTGGGCGGTGTAATAGGCCTCCGACAGCTCGACCTTGCTGAGGTCGGTGGGGAAGCCGAGCGTCATGTTCTTGCGCTTGCCGCCGAAGAAGTTGACCAGCACGCGATAGCCCGGCTCGTGGCCCTTGATGTCGTCGAAGACGATGCAGTCGGCGTCATCGGAATGCATCACGAGTTCGGCCGCCATGCCGATCTCTTCTTCCTTTTCCAGACCCTTGACGACGGTGACCTCGCCCAGCCGCTCGGCCTCGGCCAGCCATTCGCGCAAATCGCCATAGGGCAGGACGGCGCGGATGTTGCTGCCGGGCCTGGCTGCCGCTTCCACGGCGTCCACTTCCTCGCGCAGGGTCTTGGCCATCGCGGTACTCCCGATTTGTTGCGATATCGAAGTTTTTATAGGCCGCGGCCCGGCCTTCCACAATCTCGAAACCCGCGCCGGCGCGGGCGGGCGAGGGTCTCCGGCACCCGATGCCCGACCGCCGGAAAGAGCGTCCCCGGGCGTGTCTTTTGTCGCTCAGCTATCGATCGAGACGTCGAGGCCGATATCGGCCGCCGGCGCAGACTGGGTCATGCGTCCGACGGAAATGAAGTCGACTCCGCTTTGCGCCTTCTCGCGGATGGTCTCGAGCGTTATCCCGCCCGAGGCCTCGCACTCGGCGCGGCCGGCGATGATCCTGACGGCCTCGCGCATCATGGCCGCGTCCATGTTGTCGAGCAGGATCACATCGGCGCCCGCCGCCGCCGATTCCGCGACCTGCTCGAGCGTGTCGCACTCGATCTCGATCTTGGTCAATGACGGGGTCAGCGCCTTGGCCTGCGCTACGGCGGCAGAGATCGAGCCGCACACCGCGATGTGGTTGTCCTTGAGCAGCAGCCCGTCGTCGAGCCGGATCCGGTGGTTGCGCGCACCGCCCACGCAGGAAGCGTATTTCGACAGCACCCGGAAACCCGGGATGGTCTTGCGTGTGTCGATCAGGGTCGCCCCCGTCCCCTCGACCAGCCGCGCGTACGCCGCCGTCCGAGTGGCGATGCCGGTCAGGAGCTGGAGGAGGTTCAGCGCCGTGCGTTCGGCCGTCAGAAGCCCGCGCGCCGGCCCTTTGACGCGGGCGAGCGCCGTGCCCGGCGCGGCTCGCGTCCCGTCCGGCGTCAACACTCCGGCCTCACAGTCCGGCACATGGTGGCGAAAGATCTCCAGTGCCAGATCGATGCCGCAGACCACCACATCGTCACGGGTGTTCATCACGAAACGCGCCGTGGCATCGGCCGGGATCAGGAAATCGGTCGTGATGTCGCCGCGCCCGATGTCCTCGGCGAGCCATTGGGCGATCAGGCGCTGGCGCTCCTCGGCCGGCGGCAGCAACGCCCGCATGTCGAGGTTCTCCGGTCGTGCTGTCATCGGTCGTCTCGCCGCTTTCCGGTCCAGCGTGTTTGGAACATGTTCCTGGTACACAAACCGCCCGCAACCGTAAAGCAACCGTAAAGCAACGACCTCGACGGCCGCCGCGGCCAGGATCTCGCGGCTCTCGCAACAGGCAAGTGTCGATCGGGCCGTCAGTCCAGATCCGGCAGCACCTTGAGCGTTCCCGGCTCCCGCGTCCTGGCGATGCCCGCAAGTCCGTCCGCGAGCCGGTAGGTGGCATCGACCAGGGCCTGCGGATCGACCTTGCCCCCCTCGAGCAGGGCAAGCGCCTTGTCGTAGGGGCCGCAGCGCGAGCCGATCAGGCGGATCTCGTCGACCACGATCTTGGTGACGTCGACGGCGATCAGGCCGGGAAAGGTGCTTTTCATCACCAGCGCGCCTTGCGGCCGCAGGCCGGCAAGGGCCGCCAGGAGCCCGTCCTGGTTGCCGGTGCATTCGACGGCGATGTCGTAGGCTTGCGCGGTCATGTCCTCGGCGGCGATCAGCCGCGCGTCCACGCCGTCGAGCCGCGCGGCCTTGGACGGGCTGCGCACGATGATGTCCAGGGTACACCCGGTGGTCGCCAGGACGCGGGCGAGGAGCTGGCCGAGCTTGCCGGCACCGACCAGCAGAACCCGGTCGTCGGGGCCGATCTCGACGCGTTCGAGGATGTCGAGGGCGGCCGCCAAGGGCTCGGTGAACACCGCCGCGCGGTCGGGCACCGAGTCCGGAACGACGTGCAGGTTCTCCTCCGGCAGGACGATCCGCTCTGCGAACGCGCCGTTGCGGCCGAGGATGCCGATCACCGTCCGGTTGGGGCAATGCTTGCGCAGCGCGCCGCGGCAGTAATCGCAGACGCCGCAGCACGCGTTGATCTCACCCACCACCCGCCGGCCGGCGAGCGCATCGGGTCCGTCCTCGACGATACCGACGAACTCGTGGCCCAGGACGCCTTCGAACGGGTAGAGCCCGCCCAGCATCGCAATGTCGGTCGAGCAGATGCCGGCGTGGCGGACCCGGACAATGCACTCGCCGGGCGCGCGCCGGGGCGCGGGGATGTCCTCGCGATAGGCCAGTCTTCCCTCGCACAGCCAGAGGCCTCTCATGGTGCCGCCCCTAGCGCGCTGCCGCCTTGGCGGCGTAGATCGAGACGATACAGAACATGGTGATCAGGCCCGATAGCCAGAAGACCATCTCGGGCATGCCGATGTCGGCGAACAGGCCGAAGACCGGCGGGCCGACCGCCGTCCCGACCGAGAACCCGGTGGTAACGAAGCCGAAGACCGTGCCGATCGTTCCCGGCGGGCAGATATTACGCACCATCAGGTCGCGCGAGGGGCTGACCAGCGCGACCGTGAAGGCGCTTGCCGCCATCGGGATCGCGACATAGGCGATCGGCATGATCTTGAGCGCGATCACGCCGAGGAACAGGGCCGAGGCGACGAAGCAAAGCGCGGCGAGCTTTTCGTGGTCCTTCACCTTGTCGGCTATCACCCCGCCGATCAGGACGCCCACTGCCGCTGCCGTGAAATAGCCGGTGAGCTGGGCATTGGCCATCTGCAGCGAGGCGCCGTAGAGCTCGACCAGGGCAACCACCGCGAAGCTCATGATGCCCACGGTACCGGTCGCCAGCGCCAGAAAGAACAGGAAGAACAGCAGCACTGCAGGCGCGGTGATCACCGAAAGCGTGGTCCTTGCGGCCGACGGCTTCGGCCCGCGCTCTTCGGCCCCGCCCATGCCCCGCACCGCCGTATCGCTCAGCGCATCGCGGAACAGGGCGGCCACGGCCACGAACAGCAGGCCGATCACGCCGGCGATCGAGCACGCCGTCGGCCAGTCCCAGAACGAGGTCAGGAACAGCATCGCCGGTGGCGCCACGACCCAACCGGCATAGCCGGAGAAGATGTGGATGCCGAAAGCGCGGCCTTGGCGGTCCGACTCGACCCGGGCCGCAAGGATCGCGTAATCGGCCGGATGGAAGACCGCATTGCCCAATCCGGCGACGAACATCAGCACCAGCAGCGCCCAATAGCCCGGAAACAGCGCCACCAGGGTGAAGGCGGCGGCCTGTACCGTGAGCCCGGCAAGCAGCACCGGGCGGGCGCCGATCCGGTCGACCAGGATCCCGGCAGGAAGCTGGGCGACACCAGTGGCGACCGCGTAGACGGTCAGGATCAGGCCCAGCGCCGTCCAGTTGACGTCCAGATCGGTGCGCATCAGCGGAAACAGGGGCGGCAGAGCCAGCATGTAGAAATGGCTGAAGCCGTGCCCCGAGGCGATCAGTCCGATCGATGCGATCTCGTTGCGCGGCATGGCGAAGACGCTGGTCATCCGCTGTCGCTCCGACGCCGTGCCGCAACCGGTTCTAACGCGCCGCGCGGACCTGTTGGAGGATGTCGGCGATTGCCGGGTCGTTCTTGCCCATCGGGTCGACGCGGGCGAACTTGCGGCGTTCGTCCGCCCGCCAGGTCGGCGGCTTGGTGGCGTCGATGGCCATCTTCCCGCCGATCCGCATCACGGTGTAGTCGTCGCCGATCTCGGGGATCGAGATGTCGAGCGGGTGCAGCCGGGAGCCCGGCATGATGTGGACCTGGTCGGCCGGGTTGGTGCGGCACGCGATCGCCCACAGCACGTCCTCGGCGTTGTAGATGTCGACGTCCTCATCGACCGCGACCGCGACCTTGACGTGGAGGTTGGGTCCGGTGAGCGCCGACATCAGGACATCGCGCGCCTGGCCGTCCCACTTCGCCTCCATCTGGATGATCATCATGAACTGGGACGCCCAGGGCGGCACGAAGACGTCCTTGATGTTGGTGTTGCCGTGGGTGTCGCGCAGCCGGTTGTAGTAGGTCGCCTCCATCGGCAGGGTGATCAGCGGCTGGTGATCGGTGAACCAGGTGGCCTGCATGTGGCGGAAGATCGGGTCCTTGCGGTGTGTCACCCCGGTGATCTGGAAGACCGGCGCCGGCCCCTCGGCGCCCGAGCCGAAGGTGGTGAACTCGCCGAACGGGCCTTCCGGGATGCGGTCATGGGGGTGGACCATGCCCTCGATCACCAGCTCGGCATGGGCCGGGACCTCGAGATCGATGGTCTCGCAGCGGACCATCTCGATGTCCTCGCCGAGGATGCCGGCGCCGTATTCGAGCTCGTCGAAGTCCTCGTGCCGGCCCGACCAGTTGGCCATGATCTCGTAGACCGGGTGGAGCCCGATGGCGAAGGCCATCGGCATCGGCTCGTCCTTGGCGATGTATTTGAGATAATGGGCGTAGTTGTGTCGTGCGGCCATCCAGAAGGTCGCCTTCTGGGGGTCTTCGGTGAGCATCATCCGGATGATGGATTCGTTGCGGATGCCGGTTTCGGGGTCTTTCGTGATAGTGATGCCCGATCCCAGGTAGCGCCCGCCGTCGCCCACGGAATGCTGCGGGATGGGCAGCTTGTGGAGGTTGACGTCCGCCCCCAGCATCTTGATATCCTTGACCGGGCCGTCGTCCACCATCACCGAGTTTCCGCGCCGGCTTGCCATTCGCCCGGCGAGGTAGGGGCAGACCTCGTTGGTGTCGTCGAGGCCGAAGGCTGCAGCCTGGCCGGCGCGGTCCTTGATCAGGATGTCGGTCAGCCGCCAGCCGGGATAGCCGGTCAGGTTGTGGAACATCAGCGGTCCCCGGCTCTCCGAGCACAGATAGCCGACCTGGCTTTCCGGGCTGATGGGATCGTGGATATGCAGCATTCGGTTGTCGATCGATTCGAGGAAAGACCTCAGCGTGTGCGGCATACCCGCCTCCGGCAATTGTTCGCTGGTCAAGGTTTGGCCAAATTCCGCCGGTGCCGTCAATACACACGCCCGGTATTTTCGCCTATAGTCCGGCCGAGAAACCGGGCTGGGACAATGAAGGATCAAGAGCCATGGCGACGAAGGTCGAGGCCGGGAGCGGGCATACCCCACGCAAATGGGCCAAGTTCGACTGGCAGGACCCGCTTCTGTTCGAAACCCAGCTCCGCGAGGACGAGCGGCTCGCGCGCGACACCGCCCGCCAGTATGCCCGGGAGAAGCTGCTGCCGCGGATCATCGAGGCCTATAACGAGGAGTCCTTCGACCGCGAGATCATCAACGAACTGGGCGCGCTCGGCTTCCTCGGCTCGACCATCCATGGCTATGGCTGCGCCGGTGCCAACTATGTCTGCTACGGGCTGATCGCGCGCGAAATCGAGGCCGTCGATTCCTCCTACCGTTCGACGCTGTCGGTGCAGTCCTCGCTGGTGATGTGGCCGATCTACAACTACGGCACCGAGGAGCAGCGCCAGAAATATCTGCCCAGGCTCGCGACCGGCGAATGGGTCGGCGCTTTCGGGCTGACCGAGCCCGACCACGGCTCCGATCCGGGCGGAATGAGGACCCGCGCCCGGTCGGTCGACGGCGGGTACGTGCTCAAGGGCACCAAGATGTGGATCTCCAACGCGCCGATCGCCGACGTGTTCGTCGTCTGGGCGAAGGACGACGATGACGTGATCAGCGGCTTCATTCTGGAGCGCGGGATGAAGGGGCTGAGTGCGCCCAAGCTCACCGGAAAGCTGTCGCTGCGCGCCTCGGTCACCGGCGAGATCGTGATGGAGGATGTCTTCGTCCCGGCGGAGAACCGTCTGCCGCACGCAAAGGGGCTCGGCGGGCCGTTCGGCTGCCTCAACAACGCGCGCTACGGCATCGCATGGGGCGCGCTGGGTGCGGCGGAGTTCTGCTGGCACGCCGCGCGCCAGTACACGCTGGAGCGCAGCCAGTTCGGCCGGCCCCTGGCGGCAAACCAGCTCATCCAGAAAAAGCTCGCCGACATGCAGACCGAAATCTCAATCGGTCTGCATGCCTGTCTCCAGCTCGGCCGGATGATGGACGATGGCACCTGTTCGCCCGAATCGATCTCGATGCTCAAGCGCAACTCGACCGGCAAGGCACGCGACATGATTCGCGAGGCGCGCGACATGCACGGCGGCAACGGGATCGTCGACGAGTATCACGTTATGCGCCACTTGATGAACATGGAAACCATCGTCACCTACGAGGGCACCCATGACATCCACGCGCTGATCCTGGGGCGCGCGCAGACCGGCATCCAGGCGTTCACGTAGACGATGTCCGGACCGCTATCGGGGCTCCGGGTCCTCGATTTCAGCCGAATTCTGGCCGGACCCTGGGCCGGGCAGACGATGGCCGACCTCGGCGCCGAGGTGATCAAGATCGAGCGTCCCGGCACCGGCGACGACACCCGTGTCTGGGGCCCGCCTTTCATCCGCGACCGCGAGGGCAACGAGACCGCGGACGCGGCCTATTTCCACTGTGCCAACCGCGGCAAGAAGTCGGTCACGCTCGATCTGGCCAAGCCCGACGGCCAGCGCATCGCCCGCGAACTGGCCGGCAAATCCGACATCCTGCTGGAGAACTACAAGGTCGGCGGGCTGGCCCGCTACGGGCTGGCCTATGACGACCTCAAGGAAGTCAATCCCGGGCTGATCTACTGCTCGATCACCGGGTTCGGCCAGACCGGACCCTACGCCAAGCGCGCGGGCTATGACTTCATGATCCAGGCGATGGGCGGCTTCATGTCGATCACCGGCGAACGCGACGGGGTGCCGGGCGGCGGTCCACAGAAAATCGGTGTGGCGCTGTCCGACGTCTTGACCGGGCTCTACACCACGATCGCTGCCCTGGCTGCGGTGCGCGAGCGCGATCGGACCGGCCAGGGCCGCCACGTCGACATGGCCCTGTTCGACGTCACCGTGGCCGCGACCGCCAATCAGGCGATGAATTTTCTGGCGACCGGCACGGCGCCCGGTCGGATGGGCAACGCGCATCCCAACATCGTGCCATACCAGTCGTTCAAGACCGCAGACGATCATGTGATCGTCGCGGTCGGCAACGATGCCCAGTTCGATCGGTTCTGCCATGCCGGCGGCCGGCCGGATCTGGCCGGGGATGCGCGTTATGCCACCAATGCCGGCCGTGTCGCACACCGTGAGGAGCTGGTCGCCGAGATCGCCGACATGATGGCGACCAGGACCCGCGCGGCGTGGCTTGCCGACCTCGAAGCCGTCGGCGTGCCGTGCGGCCCGATCAACGACCTCGCCCAGATCTTTTCCGACCCCCAGACCCGACACCGCGGCACGCGGATCGCGCTTTCCCATGCCGAAGCCGGCACGGTCCCGGGCGTCGCCAACCCGATCCGCTATGTCGGTCACCCGCACGACTACCCCGGTGCCGCCCCGGTGCTGGGAGAGCACACCGAGACGGTGCTTGCCGACGTGCTGGGCCTCGACGCAAGCGCCATCGCCGCACTACGCGAGGCCGAGGTGATCTGAACCCGTCCATCCCGGCCCCGCGCCGGGGTCCATGCCGCCGCGCATACATGGTCTGATCGAGCCGTCGGCTTGACACGACTCCAGGGCTCGGCCATCGTTTGTATACGAACAATTATGAGGATCGGCCGTTCGATGAAACCGGCCGCTGATTCCGCAGAAGCCGAACTTGTTCCTGCCGCGGACTATGTCCTGGAGGACCAGGTCGGCCACCTGCTGCGCCGAGCGCACCAGCGGCATGCGGTGATCTTCCAGTCGATGGTCGGCGACGACCAGGCCACGCCGCTGCAGTTCGCAGCCCTGGTCAAGCTCGGCGACCTTGGCGAGGTCTCCCAGAACGAGCTCGGCCGCCGGACCGCAATGGACGCGGCCACCATGCACGGCGTGATCAAGCGCTTGTTGGCCCGCAGGCTGATCGACCGCCGCCCCGATGCGTCCGACCGCCGCCGCCTCGTCCTCAGCCTGACCGCGTCAGGCCGCGATCTCGTTGCAGCGATCACGCGGAACGGCCGCGCGATTACCGATGCGACGCTCGCACCTTTGAGCGAGGTGGAGCGGCGGACCTTCCTGGCGCTATTGCGGCGGCTGGCCTAGCGCCGCAAGCATTTCTTCCGGCGTGACGAATTTCCTGCGTGGGGCGCCCGGCGGGGCGGCTTCGGTCTCCAGGCGGTCGATGATCTGCCAGTCGGGGTAGCTGACGACCCGCAAGCTCCGCTCCTGTGCGATGGCATCGAATGCGGCCGGTCCGTTTTTCTCGGGGCCGGCGAGGTCGCCGATCAGGAGGTCGACCACGGCCAGCGAATCGTTCTTGTTGGTGCCGATGGTTCCCGTCGCGCCGCGCTTGACCCAGCCGGCGGCGTACAGGCCGGGCCGCACCCGGCCGTTCTCGTGGATCACAATCCCCTTGCGGTCGTCGAACGGCACGCTGTCGAGCGGGTCGGCGCGGCTGCCGATGCAGGTAATCACCAGCCCGCACGCGACCTCGAAGGTCTCGCCGATCGGGATGCAGCGGCCGTCCTCGACCCGGGTGCGTTCCAGGCGCACACCCTCGACCCGGTCACCGCCCAGGATTTCCAACGGGCTTGCGAAAAAGCTGAAATGGACGCGCTTGGCCTTGCCCTCGCTGCCGACGGCATCGAAGCCGCGCATGGTGGCGACGTTCCTGGCACTCAGGCGCAGGTCGCGATCGGACATGTAGGGGGCAACGACCTCCTCGGGCAGGTGGCCGAGATTGACGATGGGCTGCGCGTTCTCGAGCTCGCCCATCTCGCGGAGCTCGACGTTGGTGAACGCCGCCTCGACCGGCCCGCGCCTGCCGAACATGTAGATGTCGCGGATCGGGGCCGCGTCAATCGCCGGCCCGGCATAGGGCGCCAGATCGGTGACCGACATCTCCTTCGGCGTCTTGGCGAGCACCCGGGCGACATCGACGGCGACATTGCCCACGCCGATCACCGCGACCGCAGACACGTTGAGGTCCGGGTTCAGGTCGATGAAGTCCGGGTGGCAGTTGTACCAGCCTACGAAGGCGTTGGAGCCGAAGACGTTGATCTTGTCCTCGCCGGGGATCCCGAGCCGGTTGTCGAAAGGCGCGCCATAGGCGAGCACGACCGCGTCGTAGGCCTCCTCCAGCGCGCCGATCTCGATGTCGCGGCCGACCTCGACATTGCCGATGAAGCGCGCGCCCTCGGCAAGCATGGTCTTCTCGAAGGCACGGCTGACGCGCTTGGTTTTCTGATGATCCGGCGCTACGCCGCCGCGGATCAGCCCGAAAGGCGAGGGCAGTCGGTCGAACACGTCGACCCGACAGCCGGGCAACTTGTCGATCAGCCCTTGGGCAACATACATGCCGCCGGGACCCGACCCCACGACGGCGACGCTACGGGACATTCATGGCTCCTGAGGCTCGATCGGCGCCATGATAGCCGAGGGCTTGTGGCGGTAAAGCCCCGCGGGGGCCTCAGCCGGGTGCGACGGTCCAGGTACGGCCGCGCCGCAGCATCGCATTGAGATCGCCGGCCGGTGTCTTCTGCCTGATCTGCTCGATCTGCTCGTGGACGGCGGCTTCGTAGGGCTTGGCGGGATCGCAATACAGCACGCCGACCGCCACCGGGAAGTCGGGGTGCTCCATCGCCCCGAGCAGCCCTGCCAAGGCCCGGTCGGTCTCGTCATGGACCAGGATGTCGTCTTCGGTCACGCCGTCCTCGCCGATGGTGACGACCTCCAGAGCCAGCGCGCCCGGTACGATGCGCAAGCCCTTTTCGCCATCCTTGCCGAAGATCAGCGGCTTGCCGTCTTCGACCACCACCTGCGAATCGGCCGCTGCGGCCCTATCGGTCCACTCCGCGAACGCGCCGTCGTTGTAGACGATGCAGTTCTGGATGATCTCGAGGAACGAGGCGCCCTTGTGGGCATGCGCCCGCTTGAGCATCTCGGGCAGGTGCTTCTGGTTGGTGTCGACCGACCGGGCGACGAACCTGGCGCCGGCGCCAAGCGCGAACACGGTGGCATTGACCGGCGAATCGACCGAGCCCTGCGGGGTCGAGGGCGAGCGGGTGCCGAGCCGCGAGGTCGGCGAATACTGGCCCTTGGTCAGCCCGTAGATCTCGTTGTTGAACAGCAGCATCTGCATGTCGACGTTGCGGCGCAGCGCATGCAGCGTGTGGTTGCCGCCGATCGACAGGCAGTCGCCGTCGCCCATGACCACCCAGATGTCGAGGTCGGGGTTGGCGAGCTTGGTGCCGGTCGCCAGCGCCGGCGCGCGGCCGTGGATCGTGTGGAACCCGTAGGTCGCCATGTAGTAGGGGAACCGCGCGGCGCAACCGATGCCGGAGATGAACACCACCTTTTCCGGCCGAAGCTGGAGGTCGGCCATCGTCCGCTGCACCGACTTCACGATCGCGTAGTCGCCGCAGCCCGGGCACCAGCGGACCTCCTGGTCGGAAGCGTAATCGGCCGGCTTGAGCTGCTCGAGGGGGGTCTGGACGTTCATGCTAGTTCTCCACGCGCTCGCGGATCGCCGCCTCGAGATCGGAGACCTTGAAGGGCAGGCCGGAAATCTGGTTGAGCCCTTCGGCCGGCACCAGGTACTGCGCGCGCAGGACCGTCACCAACTGGCCGTCGTTCATCTCCGGCACCAGGATCTTTTTGTAGCCGCGCAACAGGTCGCCGAGGTTCCTGGGCAGCGGCCAGATATGGCGGATGTGAACATGGGCGACATCCAGGCCCGCAGCGTTGACCCGGCCGACCGCCTGGTTGATCGCACCGAACGTCGAGCCCCAGCCGACGACCGCGAGTTTGCCGGAGGACGGGCCTATGGCGACCTCCTGCTCGGGGATGTCGTTGGCTATGCCGTCGACCTTGGCCGCGCGGACCTTGGTCATCCGGTGATGGTTGTCCGGGTCATAGGAAATGTGCCCGGTCTCGTAGCTCTTCTCGATGCCGCCGATCCGGTGCATCAGACCCGGCGTGCCGGGCACCGCCCAGTTGCGCGCCAGCGTCTTGTCATCGCGCAGGAAGGGATGGAATCCCTCCGGGTCGGTCCGCAGCGCGACCTTGAAGTCGGGGATGTCGTCGACATCCGGGATCTCCCAGGGTTCGGCCGCGTTGGCGAGATAGCCGTCGGTCAACAGGATCACAGGGGTCATGTATTTTACCGCCAGCCGGACCGCCTCGATCGCGGTGAAGAAGCAGTCCCCCGCGGTCCGCGAGGCGAGGACGGGCAACGGCGAATCGGCGTTTCGGCCATAGACCGCCTGGAACAGATCCGACTGCTCGGTCTTGGTCGGAAGCCCGGTCGAAGGCCCGCCGCGCTGGCTGTTGACCACCACCAGAGGCAGCTCTGCAGCGAACGCAAGTCCGATCGCCTCGGTCTTGAGCGCGATGCCGGGCCCGGAGCTCGAAGTCACGCCGATCGCGCCGGAGAACGAGGCGCCGATCGCCGAGCACACCGCTGCGATCTCGTCCTCGGCCTGGAACGTCGTTACGCCGTACTGCTTGAGGTTCGACAGCGTGTGCAGCAATGCCGAGGCTGGAGTGATCGGGTAGGAGCCCAGGAACAGCGGCAACCCCGCCTTGTGGGCGCCGGTGACCAGCCCCCAGGCAATCGCCTCGGTGCCGGTGACCGCGCGGTAGATGCCCGGCTGCACGTCGGCCTTGGGTACGACATAGGCCTGGGCGCCGCTCGGCAGCTCGGCGGTCTCGCCGTAGGCGTGGCCGGCGTTGAGCGCGGCAATGTTGGCTGCGGCAAGCGCCGGCGCGCGTTCGCCGAACCGCTGGTTGAGCCAGTCGACCGTCGGCTGCCGGTCGCGGTCGTACATCCAGCACATCAGCCCCAGCGCCCACATGTTCTTGCAGCGCACCGCTTCCTTGTTGGACAGCCCCAGCCCGTTGACCGCCGCCAACGTCATCTTCTGGATTTCGATCGAGATGACGACATAGTTGTCGAGCGTGCCGTCTTCCAACGGGTCGGCGGCATACCCCGCCTTGGCGATGTTGCGGTTGTTGAACGTGTCGGTGTTGACGACGATGGTTCCGCCCTTGGGCACGTCGCGCAGGTGGACCTTGAGCGCGGCCGGGTTCATGGCGACCAGAACGTCCGGCGCATCGCCCGGCGTCATGATGTCATAGGAGGCGAAGTTGATCTGGAAGGCCGAGACGCCATAGGTCGTGCCGATCGGCGCGCGGATCTCGGCCGGGAAATCCGGGAAGGTGGCCAGGTCGTTGCCCATCAGAGCGGTCGACTGGGTGAACTGGGTCCCGGTCAACTGCATCCCGTCGCCCGAATCGCCGGCAAACCGGATCACCACCGAATCGAGCGACTTGCGGGGAGCCTTCCCGGCCGATTCGGAACTCGCAAGCTTGGTCGCCATCGTCCCACCCATCCGCGTGGAATTCTTGCCCGCCGAACGGAGTCATGGCCCCCGATCCGCAAAAGTCAACCGGCACCCACGCGGGGCCGGCGCGGCCGGACTATAGCACGCCGCATTGGGCCGTGGCACCGATTCGATCCGGTCCACGCACGACTCATCCGAAATGAGACCGCACCGACTAATGCTTGACAGGTCGGGTCGGGTTGACTTCTAATTTGTATGTACACGAACAATTTTGCGGCGGCAACCGTGCCGTGCGAAGCTTTGTCCGACAGGCTGATCGGGACCCGCAGGAAATGGCAAGCTATCTACGCCCCAGCGAACTGGACACGGCTCTGGCGGCGCTGAACGAGACGCCGCGCGCGATCGTCGCCGGCGGCACCGACTACTACCCGGCCCGGGTCGGCAAGCCGCTCGATGACGACGTGCTCGACGTCACCGGGATCGCGGCGCTGCGGGGGATCACCGAGCACGCGGACCACTTCCGGATCGGTGCGCTGGTGACCTGGTCGGAGCTGATCGCCGCCGCCTTGCCGCCCTGCTTCGACGGTTTGAAGCGGGCCGCACGAGAGGTCGGCGGCATCCAGGTGCAAAACGCCGGCACGATCGTCGGCAATGTCTGCAACGCCTCGCCTGCCGCCGACGGCGTGCCCGGCCTGCTCAGCCTCGATGCGGTCGTCGAACTCGCCTCGGCGGCCGGCGCGCGCTCGGTGCCGCTGGCCGAATTCGTCACCGGCAACCGCCAGACGGTCCGCGCGCCGGGCGAGATGGTTACCGCGATCACGATCCCCAAGCCGGCCGACGGCGCGCGGAGCAGCTTCCTGAAGCTCGGCGCGCGCAAGTATCTGGTGATCTCGATCGTCATGGTGGCCGGTGTCGTCGAGCCCGCCCCGGACGGCACGGTCGCCGGCGCGCGGCTTGCGATCGGGTCGTGCTCGGCGGTCGCCCGGAGGCTGCCCGAACTCGAGCAGGCGCTGATCGGCCGGCCGATCGACGGCGGCATGGCCGCAGTCGCCGCCGCCGAGCACCTGGGTGTGCTTTCGCCGATAGACGATGTGCGCGGGACCGCCGCCTACCGAATGGATGCCGCCTTGACGCTGGTCCGGCGCATGCTGGCCGAGCTGGAGAACCAGGAATGACCACGCCTGAGAAGATCGCCTTTACCCTCAATGGCAAGCCGGCCGAGGTCGGCGTCGATCCGATCCGGAGACTGGCCCAGGTGCTGCGCGAGGATCTGGCGCTGACCGGCACCAAGGTGGGCTGCGATGCAGGGGATTGCGGCGCCTGTACGGTGCTGCTCGACGGAAGGCAGGTCTGCGCCTGCATGACGCCGGTGGGTCAGGTCGCCGGCCGCGCGGTGTTGACGGTCGAAGGCCTGGCCGATGCCGGCGGCCGCATGGCGGCGTTGCAGGAATCCTTCTACCTGCACGGCGCGGCGCAGTGCGGGATCTGCACTCCCGGCATGCTGATGGCCGCGGCCGACCTGTTGAGCCATGCCGACGCGCCCGACGAGGCGGCGATCAACGACGCGCTGGGCGGCGTGCTTTGCCGCTGCACCGGGTACAAGAAGATTGTCGAGGCCGTGCGGCACGTGATCGAGCCCAACGGGATCGAGCTCGACAACCCGGGGGTCGGCGAGGCGGTCGGCGCACGGGTGCCCAAGACCGACGGATGGCGGAAAGTCGACGGCACCGAGCTGTTCGGTGCCGATCAGGCGCCTGCCGATTCGCTGTGGCTGCGCGCCGTTCGCTCGCCCCACTGGAGCGCCGCCTTCACGATCGGCGATCTTGCCCCGTTGTTCGACAGCCACCCGGGCCTGGTGCGGGTGATCACCGCTGCCGACGTGCCTTCCGTGAACGGATTCGGCGCCTACCCGACGGTCAAGGACCAGCCGATCCTGGCCGACGGCGAGGTGCGCTACCGCGGCGAGGCGGTGCTTGCCCTGGTCGGCGATCAGGCGTCCGTCCACGGCATCCGCGACGATGAGGTGCCGATCGACTACCATGTGCGCCCGCACGTCCATGGGCTCGACCAGGCGCTGGCCGCGGGTGCGCCGATCGTCCATGCCGGCCAGGACGACAACGTCATGGCCCGAGGCTTCGTCAAGAAAGGCGATGCCGGTGCCGCGCTGGCGTCGTCGGACATCGTCGTCGAGGGCGGCTTCGAGACCGCTTTCGTCGAGCACGCCTATATCGAGCCGGAGGCCGGATGGGCGCGGCGGGTCGGCGACCGGCTCGAGATCGCCGCCACCACCCAGGCGCCGCACATGGACCGCGACGAGCTCGCCAACATCCTCGGGATTCCCATCGAGTCGGTCCGGGTGCTGCCGACGGCCTGCGGCGGCGGGTTCGGCGGCAAGATCGACCTGTCGGTCCAGCCGCTGCTCGCGGTCGCAGCCTGGAACATCGACCGGCCGGTGCGCGCGGTCTACAACCGCATCGAGTCGATGGCGTCCTCGACCAAGCGCCACCCTTCGCGCACCCGCGGCACTTATGGCTGCACCGCCGACGGCAAGCTGACCGGCTACAGGTTCCACGGCGACTTCAACACCGGGGCCTATATCTCCTTCGGGCTGACGGTGAAGGACCGCGTGCCGGTGCACGCGACCGGGCCCTATCGTGTGCCTTGCGTGACCGCGACATCGTGCGGCGTCTACACCAACGAGACACCGGCCGGCGCCTTCCGCGGCTTCGGCGTGCCCCAGGCGGCGCTGCTGCACGACATGCTGATGGACATGATGGCCGAGAAGTGCGGCATCGATGCGCTCGAGTTCCGCCGCATGAACGCGCTCGGGGTCGGCGACGAGACCGCGACGGGCCAGGTGTTGAAGGCGAGCTGCGGACTTGCGGCATGTCTCGACGGGCTGCGGCCCTACTGGCGGCAATACAAGCAGGAGGCCGAGGCGTTCAACGCCGCATCCTCCGGCGTGCTGCGCCGCGGCGTCGGGCTGGGCTGCATGTGGTACGGCTGCGGCAACACCTCGATGGCCAACCCGTCGACCATGCATATGGGCATCACGCGCGACGGCACCGTGACGCTCTATTCCGGCGCCCAGGACATCGGCCAGGGCACCAACACGACCATGGTCCAGTGCGCCGCCGACGGGCTGGGGATCGACATGAAGCGGATCGTCCTGGTCTGGGGCGATACCGATCTGACGGCCGATGCCGGCAAGACCTCGGCGTCCCGCCAGGCTTACATCTCGGGTAATGCGGCCAAGCGCGCCGGTGAGGATTTGAGGCGCCAGATTCTGCGGCTTGCAAATGTCGGCGAGGATGCGCGCATCGAATTCGGCGACGGCGGCCTGAAGCTGCGCGACGGCGATGCGACCCGAGAGATCGATCTCACGGGCCTCGCGCTTGCCCGCGGCGAGGACGTGCTGGTGGGCGAGGGGACGTTCGACCCGCCCACCGGGCCCTCCGACGAGAACGGCCAAGGCACGCCTTACGCGACCTACGCCTTCGCCGCCCACCTGGCCGCGGTCGAGGTCGACGTGGCGCTCGGCACCGTCAAGGTCCGCCGGATGGTCGCCGCCCACGATGTCGGCCGCTCGCTCAACCCGCAGCAGGTCGAAGGCCAGATCGACGGCGGCGTGGCCCAGGGCCTGGGCCTTGCGCTGATGGAGGAGTTCGTCCCCGGCCGGACCGAGAACCTGCACGACTACCTGATCCCGACGATCGGCGACATGCCGGAAATCGAATACGTCGTCGTCGAGGACCCCGAGCCGACCGGCCCATGGGGCGCCAAGGGGATCGGTGAGCCGACCCTGATCGCCACGCCGCCGGCGATTTTCGGGGCTATCTACCATGCGACCGGCGTCCGCATCACCCAGGCGCCGGCGACGCCCGGCCGGGTGCGAGCGGCCATCCTTGCCCATGACAGGGGCGGGAAGGGGTGAGACGATGACCGATCAGATCATCACCTGCGACGCCTGTCCGGTGCTGTGTCGCATCCGCCCGGGAAAGACCGGAGCGTGCGACCGCTACGGCAATATCGAAGGCGTCTTGACCCGTGTGGACCCGCTGCTGGTCACCCAGAAGGCCGCCGCCGACGACGGCGAGCTGGTGCCGTTCCTGACCGCGGCCGAGGTCTGGGACGGTTCGCTGGTGCGCTCCGGCAAGCCGGTATTCGTGACCGGCATCGGGGCGACGACGACCTATCCCGACTACAAGCCGGCACCGTTCATCGTCTCCTCCGAGCACGAGGGGATCGACATGGTCACCGTCGTCAGCGAGGGCGTGTTCTCCTATTGCGGCGTGAAGATCAAGATCGACACGGACCGCTATATCGGGCCCGAGCCCGCCCCGATCCGGGTCGAGGGCGAGCAGATCGGCCACGTGACCACCGCGGAATACGGCTCGCAGATGCTGGCGATCGGCGGCGTGCGCCACCTGACCGGCGGCACCAAGAAGGAAGGCAACGTCACCTGCGCGGCGATGCTCGCGCTGTGCAACAAGGAGCCGGTCGAGATGAGCGTCGACGGCGGCGCCACGCTGAGCGTCCAGGCCGGCAAGCCGCCGGTCATCGACGGTGACCGGGAAGAGCGCATGCGGGTCGGCTGCGGCTCGGCCACCATCGGCATCTTCGCGCCGCAATGGCACGGCCATGTCGATGAGGTCATCGTGGTCGACGACCACATCACCGGCGTCCTGACCGAGCACCAATCGGGGAAATTCCTCGACATGCCGCCCGCCGGCATCCGGGTGCGCGGCCGCAGGTCGACCCCGGGGCGCTATTTCCAAGTCGCCGAGCACGGCGGCGGCTGGGGCGGCACCGACGTTACCGACCCGCTGAGCATCATCGAGAAGATCGACGACAAGACCGCCTGGCCCGGGCTCAAGCTGCTGATGGTCTCGACCACCGGCCAGGACGCGGCCTATTTCGAGCTTGACGAGACGTTGAAGCCCGCCGAAGGGCCGATGCCCGCCGACCTCCAGGTCGTGGTCGACCGGATCGGCGAGAACTGCGAACCGGCGCTGTCCAGCGTCCTGTTCATGGGCGGGGCGGGCGGCAGCCTGCGCGCCGGCGTGACCGTCAACCCGGTCCGTCTGACCCGCTCGATCAAGCGCCACGCCACGCGGGTGACCTGCGGCGGTGCGCCGGTTTATGTCTGGCCGGGCGGCGGGATCACGGTCATGCTCGACGTCACCACCATGCCGGACAACGCCTTCGGCTATGTGCCGACCCCGGCGCTGGTGGCGCCGATCGAATTCACCATGCCGCGTGAGGAGTTCCTTGATTTCGGCGGTTACGGGGATGCGATCGTCTCGCTAGAGGACGCCATGGCCCGCGGCCCGGTGCGCTCGGAGCCGCAACGCCCGGCCAACCCCTGGCCGATGGACGAGCGCGAGACGATCGACGACATCTGAGCCGGTGCCGGGTTATTCGCGAAAGCCCCGGTTCCGGGAGAACAGCCGGTTGCGCGCGAAATCAAGCGCGCCGCATGCCGGACAGGCGGCCGTCAGCACCGGCAGAAAATAGGGCAGCGTGATCGCGAACGGGATCGGGCCTCCCGCGCCGGGGAGGCCCGAAAACCGTTGCCGGCGAGGCCGGTCTACATCACCGGGCGATATCCGGTCTCTTTCAGTTTCGGGCCGTTGACCGGATCGGCCTTGATGATCATCTTCCAGCCTTCCTCGTGGGCGTATTGGAGGTATCGCTTGGCGTCTTCGGGGGCGTATTTGAAGAACGTCATTCCGCGCTTCCCGAGTGCGGTGTCCTCGTCCTTGTAGGCCTGGGCGAACACCCGGTCCGTCTTGGCTTCGATCCTGACGCCGATCTCCTCGAGCTTGGCACGGGTCTTGGCGGACATCTTGCGCCAGGCTTCGCCGCGGATGAGGATCGGATCGTCGACCATCTCGAAGGGGTGGTCGACGACGAACTTGGTCACCTCGTGCAGCGCCCGGTCGACGACGCCGATCCGCGCCCAGCCGAGCCCGTCGACGATGCCGCGCTCCAGCGCGGTATAGGCCTCCGACGGCTTCATCAGCACGGTCGTTCCACCAAGCGCGCCGATCAGATGGGAATAGGCGCCGCCGCCACGGAACTTCATACCCTTGAAGTCGGGCTTGGCGCGCGGCCGCTCCCTGGTATAGATGCGGAAGCCGCCGGGCGGCCCGCCTGACTGGGAGAGATAGATCGTGTCGGTCTTCTCCGCGTGGATCTTCCGCATCAACTGATAGAAGCCGGTCTTGCGCCGCTCACCGACGGGAATGTTGGAGAACAGTCCGGCGCGGCCGACCGGAAGCGTTCCCTTGTAATAGGCGGTCGCGGTGAGCAGCGTATCGATCACGCCGTCCTGCAGCGCGCCGAACTGCTCGAACGCCGGCACGACCTCGCTGGCGCCGAGGAACTTGACCCTGATCTCGCCCTTGAGCTCCTTGTTCACCTCGTCCTTGAACCAGATGAAGGGCTCGCTCAGCAGGAACGGCAGCGGCCACGGCACGAGCCCCTTCAGCTCGGTCTCCGCCGTTGCCGGGTTCACACCCGGTGCCGCGGCCAGCGCAACGCCCAGAGCAACACCCATAAAGCCGCTTCTTATCAGATCTTTACGCAGCATCTTGACCTCCCGTTCTGATGTCGACCGGCAAGGCGCGCCGGCAGTGTTCACGTTGTTCGCTGCGGCGGGGTCGGCCAACCGAGTTAGCCGCCGCGCAGTCTTTGATAGTACTCCCTTCCAAGCCTCGCGAACTCGATGGCACACAGACCCATGCCCAGGCAGACCGCGGCGATCAGCGGGTATTTGGGCACGGGAAAGTTGCCGATTGTCTGGATGCCGCGGACATAGTTCTTCCAGGCCTCGATGCCGGCATAGTAGGCTGCGAACGCGCAGGTTCCTGCGCACAGGACGGCAATCCAGACGCCCAGGATGTTTTGCGCGCGCGGGCTGAGCGCGTTGACCACCAAGTCGATGCGGACATGGCCACCCAGCCGGCGAACCAGCCAGGCCATGCCGAAGAACGGGATGAACACGATCAGGTGCTCGGTCCATTCGTTCACCCAGGCCAACGGCAGGCTCAGGAAATATCGGCCCAGGACGTCGACCACCACCAGCGTCATCGCCAGCAGGATGGCCACGCCCGACAGCACGCCCAGGGCGACGACGAATTCGTCATAGGCTTTCACGATCCGCTTCATCGGCCATACGCCAGATTCTGCAGCCAACCGACCGTGTCGGGGACGAACAAGACGATCATCAGCGCAATGAAATCGCACACCAGGAACGGCAGCCCCGCCATGTAGATCTCGCGCATCTTGGTATCGGCCGGGGCGACTCCCTTCATGACGAACAGCAGGATGCCGAAGGGCGGGGTGGTCAGTGCCATCTGAAGGTTGATCAGCATCAGAACGCCGAACCAGATCGGATCGTATTCCAGCACCTTGATGATCGGGATGTAGAGCGGCAGCGTGATCATCATGATCGAGATCTGCTCCATGAACATCCCGAGCAGCAGCACCATGAGCTGCATGATGAGCACCAGGACGATCGGATGGACCGGCAGGTCGGTCACCGCCTCGACCAGCCCGCGCGAGGCGCCGGAAAAGGCGAGGATCTGCGAAAATCCGACCGCGCCCATCAGGATGGTGAGGGTAATGACGGAGACCTGGACGGTGCCGGTCATCGCCCGTTTGATCACCCCCCAGTCGAGGCTCTTGTAGAGCGCGGCGACGATGAACGCGCCCAGGCAGCCGAGTGCGGCGGCCTCGGTCGGCGTGGCGACGCCGACGACGATCACGCCGGTCACCAGGAAGACGATGATGCCCAGCGGCAGGATGTATTTGATGATCCCCCAGATCCTCTCGCGCAGCGGCACCGGGTCCACCTCGTAGGACGGGGTCAACCCAGGCTGGATCCGGCAGCGGATCAGGATATAGGCGAGGTAGAGCGCGGCCATGATCAGCCCGGGGATCAAGGCGCCGATCAGGATACGGCCGATCGACAGGTGGCCGATCGCGGCAAGGATCACCGCAAGCCCGCTCGGCGGGACGATCATTGCCAGACCGCCGCTCGCCAGGATGGGGCCGATCGACATCGGCCGCTGGTAGCCGCGCCGTTCCATGTCCGGCAGCAGAATGGTGCCGAGCACCGCGGTGTTGGCGACCGTGGACCCGCTCAGGCTGGAAAAGACGGTGCCCGAGACGACGGTCAGGATGCTGAGCCGGCCGGGCAGCCGGCCGAGCAGCTTATCGATCGCGTCGATCGCGTTGAATGCGACCTTGGAGTGCCACAGGATCTCGCCCATCAGCACGAACAGCGGGATCGGCAGCAGGGTGAAGCTGTGGACCGATTGGAACATGTTGCGCGCCAGCGCGTTGAACGCCGACCCGCCGCCCTGCAGATAGAGCACGCCCAGGATGTTGACCAGGACGAAGGCGAAGGCCACCGGCATGCCTTTGGCCAGCAGCAGCATCGCGCCGCCGAAAATAAAGAGCAGGAGGATCCACCACTCCACGCCCGACCTCTTCAGCCGCCCCTGTCTTATCGGGACTCATGATAGGCGGATGTTCGTCCCTACGCCAAGCCCAGCAGGGCGCGGGCGTTGCCGCCGAGGATCCGCGCGGCCGCCTGGTCGTCGATCCCGGGGTGGGCGGTGACGATTTCGACCGGGCGCTCGTAGCCCATATCGAAGCAGTAGTCGCTGCCCAGCATCACCCGGTCGGCGCCGACCAGGTCGATCAGGTAGGACAGCGCCGCCGGCGAATGGCTCACCGTGTCGTAGTAGAACCTGCGGAGATATTCGAGCGGCCCGTTGTCGCGATGGGCCATTTCCGGCCGGACGTTGTGGCCGTGCTCGAAGCGGCCCACAACATAGGGAAAGATGCCGCCGGCATGGGGCAGGCAGACGGCGAGCCTTCGGAACCTGTCGAGGGTCCCTGAGAAGATGAAATGGGCTGCGGCTATCCCCGATTCCGTCGGGTTGCCGATCAGGTTGTTGAGGTAATAGCGGCTGAGCCGCTCGGGCGCGACGACATGGATCGGATGGAGGAACAGCGCCAGGCCCAGATCCTCCATCATCTCGTAGATCGGATGGAACAGATCATCGCCGAGCTCGTGCTCCAGCACGTGGGTCGGCGCGTAGACGCCCTTGATGCCGGGCAGGGTGGCTGCGCGTGCGAGCTCCTCGACCGCCAGATCGGGGGCGTGCCAAGGCAGCATCGCAAACCCCACCAGGCGGTCGGGATACTTTCCATGGGCCTCCGCGCAGCCGTCGTTGAAGGCCGCCGACAGATCGCGCGCGAACGGGCCGTCGGCGAAATCGACCATCGGCATGGTCAGCGACAGCGCGTGGACCTCCACGCCGATCTCGTCCATCTCCGCAACGCGCAGATCGACATCGGTGAAGCGCGGCGGCATCGCAGCCCGCATCGAAGCGCGAGCCGTGCTTTTCGATCAGCCGCAGATACCCCTCCGGGTAGTAGTGGGCATGAATGTCGATCGGCGCATGTTGGTGCATCGGTATCTCCGCTCGGATGGTCCAGCCGAGTTGTCCGCCTTGTGGACCATCTCGTCCAGCGTGTTCGGGGTATTCGCTAGGGGGCCAGGCAGTCCCGAATCCCGCGCGCGATCGCGCGCAGCATTGCGCCATAACTGCGCACGCTGCCGCCCATCGGATCAAGCACGGCGGCGCGCGCGGCGCTGCCGCGCAGGATGGTACGCAGCAACGCCGGCTCGAACTGGGGTTCGGAGAAGACGCAGCGCGCGCCGGTGGCGTTGATCCGCGCGCGAATCTCCGCGACCCGCCGCGCGCCGGGCTTGCGTTCGGGCGACAGCGTTACCGCGCCGATCGCCCCGGTCCCGAACCGTTTCTCGAAATACCCAAAGGCGTCATGGAAGACGACATAGGGCAGGTGCCTGACCGGGGCGAGGATCATCCGCGTCTCCGCCTCGGCCCTGTCGATCACCGCAAGCTCGGTGGCCAGGTTCGCGTGATAAAGGCCGGCCCGCCCGGGATCGAGCCGGGCCAGCGTGGCCGCGACGAGGCGCGAGATCTGCCGTGCGTTGCGCGGATCGAGCCACAGATGCGGATCGATGCCGCGCGCGCCGCGCTCCTGCGAGGGGAGCAAGGCCATGCCCTCGGCCTCTACCAGGGCGAGGCTCAGCGCCTTGCGGCCGAGCGTTCGGATGGGTTTGGCGAGAAAGCTTTCGAGGCCCGGTCCGATCCACAGGATCAGATCCGCCTTTGCCAGGATGCGCGCCGCCGAAGGCCGCAGGGAATGGGCGTGCGGCGAGGTCCCCGGCGGAAGCAGCAGGTGCGGCCGCGCGATGCCCGCCATCACGCCCGCGGCGAGATCATGCACCGGCTTTATCGAGGCGACGACGACAGGCGGATCGGACGCCTGCGCCGGCCCGCCGCCGAGAACGACAGCCATGCACAGCGCCGTGACGAACGCCCCGTGTCCGCTGGCTCGCCCAAGAGGGGCCATCACACCCGTATTGTGGTTGGGCTCTGGAAGGGTTATTATATTACATAACAAAACACGTCAACGGCAGGCGCGATGAAAGATCAGGCAAGGCCGACCTTCAAACCCGGCAGTCACAACCATGCGCTTTGCATCGACGATGCCATGGCCGCCGCCGAAGCCGTGTGCGCGCGCCAGGGGCTGCGGCTGACCGCCCTGCGCCGGCGGGTCCTCGAGCTGGTATGGCAGCACCACCAACCGGTCCGCGCC
This sequence comes from Alphaproteobacteria bacterium, assembly GCA_965248835.1. Classification (GTDB taxonomy): domain Bacteria; phylum Pseudomonadota; class Alphaproteobacteria; order MPNO01; family MPNO01; genus CAYFYS01. The sequence continues at coordinate 1,582,689 of CBDFLJ010000002.1, read as the reverse complement.
TATGACCTGCTCGACCGGCTGCGCGAGGACCGCCGCGCCGCCGCGCCGCCGACGGTCTATCGCGCGCTGGCGTTCCTGCTGGGCACCGGGCTGGTCCACCGGATCGAGTCGCTGAATGCCTATGTCGGCTGCCCCGACCCCGGGCCGGCCCATTCGGCACAGTTCCTGATCTGCCGAAACTGCAACGCGGTCGGCGAGCTCGACGATCCGGAGATCGCCGATCTGGTGATCCGCCGCGCCGATGACATGGGTTTTGCCGCCGACCGCCAGACCATCGAGGTGATGGGGCTGTGCCCGTCCTGCAATCCGGGAGCCGGGCAGCAATGATGGATGCCGCGGCGTATCTGGTCGAAGCCACCGGCCTCGAGGTCCGCCGGTCCGGCCGGCGGATTCTCTACGACGTCGACATCGCTGTCGCCGACGGCGAGATCGTGACCGTCCTCGGCCCCAACGGGGCGGGCAAGACGACCCTGCTTCGGGCGCTGCTCGGGCTGATCGAGCCGACGCGCGGCACGGTCCGCCGCCGCGCCGGCGCGCGGCTCGCCTACATGCCCCAGCAGTTCGGCATCGACCGGACGCTGCCGTTGAGCGTCCGGCGGTTCCTCGCCATGGCTGCACCCGGCGGCAACGGGCGCATCGAACAGGTCGCGGCCGAGACTGGCATCACCCGGATACTCGAGGATGCGATCCAGGACATCTCGGGCGGCGAGGCCAGGCGCGCGGCGCTCGCCCGTGCTCTGCTGCGCGATCCGGATCTCCTGGTGCTCGATGAGCCCGGCACCAATCTCGACCTTCAGGGCCAGGAAGAGGTCTACCGCCTGATTCAGCGGATCCGCGAGCGGCGCGGCTGCGCGGTGGTGCTGGTCTCCCACGACCTGCACCTGGTGATGGCTGCGACCGACCGTGTGTTCTGCCTTAACGGCCATGTCTGCTGCAGCGGGCATCCCGAGACGGTCGGACGCCACCCGGAGTTCCGCGCCCTGTTCGGCGAGCACGGCGCGGAAGCCTTCGGCGTCTATCCACACATGCACGATCACACCCATGACGAGGCCGACCGACGGTGATCGACGGGTTTCTGCTTTATGCGCTTGCCGCCGGTCTCGGCGTCGCGTTCGCGATGGGGCCGTTCGGGGCGCTGATCGTCTGGCGGCGGATGGCCTTCTTCGGCGCCTCGGTCGCCCATTCGGCGCTTCTCGGCATCGCGCTGAGCTTTCTGATCGGCACCGAGCCGATGATCGGGCTGGTCGGCGTATGCATCGCGAGCGCCCTGTTGCTGTATGTGTTGCGCGGCCGCACCGGGCTGGCCGAGGATACGTTGCTCGGCATCATCGCCCACACGGCATTGGCGCTGGGGCTCGTGGTGATCGCGCTGTTGCCCGCGTTCAGGGTCGATCTGATCGGCTATCTGTTCGGCGACATCCTGGCGATCGCGCCGTCCGATCTCGCCTGGATCTATGGCGGCGGCGCGGCGGCGCTTGCGGTCCTTGCCGTCCTGTGGCGCCGGCTGATCGCGATCACCGTCGATGAGGATACCGCCCGCGTCGAAGGTGTGGACGTCCGCGGCGTCGAGCTCGGATTTCTGGTTCTGATCGCGCTGGTGATCGCCGTCGCGATGAAGGTGGTTGGCCTGCTGCTGGTCGCTTCGATGCTGGTCATTCCCGCGGCCGCCGCGCGTCCCTTCGCGCGAACGCCCGAGGCGATGGCGGTGCTGGCGAGCCTGATCGGCTGTGTTTCCGTCCTCGGCGGCATCGCCGGATCGGCGTGGCTCGACCTGCCGTCGGGCCCTGCGATCGTGGTCGCGGCCGCGATCCTGTTTGCACTCGGCGCGACGATTTCCGCGGGCCGCAAATCTGCTCTAAGATAGCGCCACACCACGCGGATCCGGGGAGGCTCGGCGATGAACACGCATGTGCTGGGCGGCGCCTTTTTGCCGCATGCGCCGCAATTCTTCACGATGCCCGAGACCGAGGATGCCGCCACGGTCGAGCGGGTGCGCGCGGCCGCTTCGCGTATCGGCGAGGCCCTGGCGGCGCTCCAGCCCGAGGTCTGGATCATCATTGCCAACGACCACGTCAACCAGTTCTTCCTGCACTGCACGCCGGCCTTCACGCTGCATATGGGCGGACGGGTGCAGGGCTCGTTCGCCGGGCGCGACTTCTCCCATGCGGTCGCCAGCGATCGCTCGCTCGCCCTGATCCGCCACCTCCAGTCCGAGGGGTTCGATCCGGCCTTCACGTCGTCTGCGGAGATCGATTACGCCTTCGGCATCCCGCTTGCCCATCTCGGCGTCGATGCGCCGATCATCCCGATCTACGCCAACGCCTACGTCCCGCCCCAGCCGACGATGGAGCGCTGCTACGCCTTCGGCCAGGCGCTTGCCCGCGGGCTCGCCGCGATCGACCTGCGCGCGGTGGTCATCGCAAGCGGCGGGATGTCCCATTTTCCAGGCACCGAGCGCTACGCCAACCCGGACCTCGCCTTCGACGAGGAGCTGTTGGAGCCGCTTCGCCTCGGCCGGCTCAAGACCCTGCTGTCGCTCGATGAGAAACGGCTGGACGATACCGGCAATGTCGAGCTGCGTTGTTGGGCGATCGGTGCGGGCGCGCTGGGCGAGCGGGTACCCGACGTCGTCCAGCTCGACCCGAGCTGGCATCACATCTACGGCTCGCTCGGCTGGTTCACGCCGCAAGGCGCGGCCGCGCACGCGCCGCATTATCCGGCCGTCCGCGCCGACCGGGTGGACCTGACCAGGACCCTGCACCTTCTGTCGAACGACCCGGCGGAGCGGGCGAAATTCGTCGCCGACCCGCAGGCCTATGCCGCCGCGGCCGGTCTGGCCGCCGATGAGACCGCGGCGCTGGCCAGCCTCGACATGGAGCGGATGCGCGCGCTCGGGGTTCATCCGATGGTCCCGTTCCTCACTCGGCTCCAGATCGACCACGAGCGGGCCAAGGCCGCGCAATGACCGGGGCGCTGCGACAGATGATCGAGATCGTATCGGTCTCGAAGTAGTTCGGCGATTTCCAGGCCCTGCGCGACGTCGACCTCCCGGTCGCCGCCGGACAGGAGGTCGTGGTGTGCGGCCCCTCGGGCTCGGGCAAGTCGACCATGATCCGCTGTATCAATATCCTCTGTATCAATCGGCCCGAAGCGCACCGAAAGGGGCGGATCGTCATCGACCGGATCGAGCTTAACGACCACACCGAGAACTTCACCGCCATCCGCCGCGAAGTCGGCATGGTCTTCCAGCAGTTCAACCTGTTCCTCCACCTGACGGCGCTGGAGAACCTGGCGCTTGCCCCGATGCGCCCCCCGATGCGCGCGCGGAATTGCCCGCGCGAGCCGATGGCCGATTTATGGAGCGATCTCGTTCACGCCGAGTGTTGTTCTCGAATATGGGGATGAGGATGCCCTGGGGAGGGTCTCTCACACCCGAACCGCGGGCCAAACAGAACGCTGGATCCCGTCTTGATCCCAGATCGAATAGCGCGCCAGTGACCGGGTCAGTGACTGGGGCCGAGACAGGTCGTCAAAAACGTTCCGGCGGGCATGTTGCCTGTGACGCGATTTCACGTCACGCTCGGTCGGCTGCGTAGTAACGGCCTGAGAATTTCGGTCAGCACAGGAGGCGAAAATGCACATGCGCAAAATCATCGGATCCCTGTCGGGCGCGATCGCGCTTGCGATGGTGGCCGGAGCCGGGCCGGCGGTGTCGGGAAGCACCCTGAGTGCGGCGAACTGCTTTCCCAAGGGCACCTATTTCGCGCGGCCGTTCGAAGACCTGATTGCCGATATCAACAAGCAGTCCAAGGGCGATCTGACACTGAATTACCGCGGCGGAGCGCCGGCCATCGGCAGCCCGTTCACCTTGGTCCAGAAGACCTCCAAGGGCGTCTTCGACAGCGCGAGCTGCACAGGGTCCTACTATCAGAACGTCCTGCCCGAGGTGGATGCGTTCAAGATGCTCGAACGCAGCCTCGAGGAGGTTCGCGCCAATGGTGCGGTGGCCTACATGAACCGGCTGCACGAGGCCAAGGGGCTGCACTATATCGGTCGGATCATGAGCTATACGCCATTCCACCTGTATCTCAACAAACCGATCAGCAAACCCGACCTTAAGGGGCTGCATCTGCGCGTGGCGCCAATCTACACCGCCTTTTTCCAGGCGCTTGGCGCGACCACCCAACGCTCCAACATCGCCCAAGTCTATACCTACATGGAGAACGGCACCGTGCATGGTTTCGGCTGGCCGATCACGGGCATCCTGCCGGATTGGCACAAGGTGACCAAGTATCGGGTCGATCCCGGCTTTTACAACGCCGATCTGGAGATCATGGTCAATCTGAAGAAATGGCAGACTCTCGGCCGCTCCCAGCAGGACCTGATGACCAAGGTGGTGATCGAGCACGAAAAAGCCGCGACCGGGTTCGCAAAGGACGTCGAAAAGGCGGTCGTCGTCCAGGCCAAGAACGGCATCCAGACGATCGAGTTCACCGGCGCTGATCGCACCAAGTGGCTCGCCGCGGCACGCGAGGCGGGCTGGGCCAACATTATCAAGCGCAGTCCCGAACATGGACCGAAGCTGCGCGCGCTGTTCGCCAAGTAAATTGCCGCAACCTGCTGCCCGGCCCGGCGAGAAGCGCCGGGCCGGATCAGGAACCGAGATGGACACCGGATCTTGATCGCTGCAATCGATCGGCGCTTGGGGCGCCTGAACGCGGCAATCGGTTGGCTTGTGGCACTATCGCTCGGCCTGTTCGCGATCGCCATACCGCTGGATCTGCTGATGCGCAGAACCGGGCTCGGCAACATGCCGTGGCTCTACGAGGTGATCGAATACGTGCTCTATGCCGGCGTCTTCCTGGGCACGCCGTGGCTGTTGCGCGAAGGCGGCCATATCCGGGTCGACATCGTGGTGTCGGCGCTTCCGCGGCCGATAGCGGTTCGGCTCGAGCAGTTCCTCGATGCCGCCGGTGCTGCGGTCTCAATGACGCTGGTCTACTACGGCTGGCGGGCAACGATCGAGTCGTTTGCCGGCGACTCGCGGCAGTTCAAAACATTGATCATCTTCGATTGGTGGCTGATGGCGATTTTCACGGTCTCGGCGGTGCTGCTATGCGCCGAATTCCTGCTCCGTCTGCGGCGTGCGCACGAGGTGCTGGAAGCCGAGGACGCCGCCGTCGCCAAGACCGGGTTATAAGCCGTGGAGTGGCAGATCGCGCTGGTGATGATGCTGGGGATCGTCTGTGGCGGAATGTTCCTCGGTCTGCCGGTGGTGATTGCGTTTTTCGCTGCCAATATCATCGGCACCCTGGTCTTTCTCGGCGGCGATCCGGGTCTGGCCTCGATGCCAATGGAGTTCCAGCGTGCCATCGCCAAATTCTCGCTGACACCGATCGCGCTGTTCCTGCTGATGGGCGAGCTATTGTTCCACACCGGAGTCGCCTTCCAGGCAATCAATGCAATCGATCGACTGATCTCTCGGATCCCTGGGCGCCTATCGGTGGTCTCCATCGTCGGCGGCACGATCTTCTCTTCGCTATCGGGCTCGACCATCGCCAACACCGCAATCCTGGGCAGCGTGTTGCTGCCCGACATGGTCAAGCGCGGTTACCATCCGGCTATGGCGATGGGGCCCATCATGGCGGTGGGCGGCATTGCGATGCTGATACCGCCCTCCGCCCTGGCGGTGCTGCTGGCGAGCCTTGCAGAATTCTCGATCGCCAAGCTGCTGATCGCCGGCATCGTGCCGGGCTTGCTGATGGCGTTCCTTTTCTTCACATATGTCGTGGGACGCTGCACGCTGAACCCGGCGCTGGCGCCGTCATACGAGACCGAGGCGTTGACCGGGCGCGAACGCTGGCTGCCGTTCCTGAAATATGTGCTGCCGCTGTTCTCTATCTTCGTCGTCGTCGTCGGCAGCATCTTCTTCAAGTTGGCCGCGCCGACCGAAGCCGCCGCCCTGGGTTGCGTCGCTTCCGTGATCACCTGCATGTGTTACCGCTCGCTGACGTGGCGGAGTCTCAAGAAGGCGCTGCTCGAGACCGCCAAGATCAACACCATGATCCTGATCATCATCGCCGGCTCTCTGACGTTCTCGCAGATCCTCGCCGTTTCGGGCGCCGTCGACGGGCTGCTGGCCCAGATCACCGCGTACGAGCTGACCTCTTTGTTTGCGGTGGTTCTGATGATGCTTGTGCTGTTGCTCTTGGGCGCATTCATGGACCAGGTCTCGATGCTGCTTCTCACCTTGCCGTTCTTCCTGCCACTGGCCATGGCCCAGGGCATCGACATCCTCTGGCTGATGGTGCTGATGCTGATCGTAATGGAGATCTCGCTGCTCACACCGCCCTTCGGCCTGTTGTTGTTCGTGATGAAGGGGGTGGCGCCGTTCAAGACTTCGCTTACCCAGATCTACGCGGCTGCCGCCCCGTTCGTTCTGATCGAGCTGTTCGTACTGGTTCTGCTGTTAGTCTTCCCGGCGATGGCGGTATGGCTGCCAAGGCTTATCGACTAGGCTCCAACCTCATAGCCGGCAAACGACGATGGCTGCGATGGTGACGGCGACGGTGTCGGCGGTGGTGTCGGGACAAGGACCCGCTCGATATAGGTGAGGAAGGCGGCGCCGTCGAGCGCGCCGTCAAGCACCCAGGGCGCATCGCTCTGGTCGTGGCGGAGAGGTGTGTCCGATTATCTGTGTAAGTGTTGCCGTGGTCGTTATGCTTTCTGGCTTCACCGGGCCCGAGAGCGACCGGACCAAGCTGTTCCTCAGCCAGATTCTGTTGAATTGAGCGCAGTGATCCGCCGCGCGGCGCTGTTCAACCGTGCGGCCTACCTGCCGATGAACCGCGGCGCGCGGCCGTCGCGGTGGGCGGCGATGCCCTCATCGACGTCCTGGCTCCATTCGAGCGCGTATCTCAGCGCATCCGACAGCGAGCGGGCGGCGGCGAAGCCCGGCTCGCGCCTCAGCCGCATGATCCGCTTGGCCCCGCGGGTGGCGAGCGGGCCGTTCCGGCCGATCTCATCGGCCATCGCCGATGCGGCCCCGAGGACTGCGCCGCGCGGATGGATTTCCTCGACCAGCCCGATGCGTTCCATCTCGATCGCCTCGATCGTCCGGCCGGTGGCGATCAGCATCAACGCGCGGCCGTGGCCGATGGCGGCGGGCAACCGGACCGGCCCCCCGGCGCCCGGGAACCCGCCCCATTTCGCCTCCGGCAGGCTCAGCGTCGAATGGGCGCCGGCAAGGCGGATATCGCAGGCCAGCGCAAGCTCGACTGCCCCGGCCTGGACCGCGCCGTTGATGGCGGCGATGACGATCTGGGGCAGGGCCTCCAACGCATCGAAGACGCGGTTGGCGAGGCGGACCGTGTCGATCACCTCGTCCTTGGTGAGGCTGGCCCGTATCGCCGGATTGAGCAGCCCGGCCGAGAAGAAGTCATCGCCGGCGCCGGTGAGCACGACGGCATGGACGTCGCCGTCGGCGGTGAGCGCCTCGACGATTTCGTCCAGGCGCTCGAGATTGGCGCGGTTCAGCCGGTTCTGCTCTGCGGGACGCTCAATCGTGATCCTCGCCGTCGGCGGCGTGCGCTCGACGACGATCTCTTCGCTCTCGCTCGAAGGTCCGCCTCTGTCCGGGCTCATGTCGTCTCTCCGCTCCAATCTCCACCGGCGCCGCTATAGGATGCCGCAAGCGACCACGACCACACCATAGACCGGCTGCCCGCCCACCGGGCCGGTTCCGCGATGTGCAATCGCTCACATGAGCGGGCCGCGGTTGCAATAGCCGCCATCGACCGTGACCACGGTCCCCGAGATGTAGGACGAGCGCGGCGAGGCGAGGAAGGCGGCCGTATCGGCGACCTCATCGACGCTCGCGGCGCGGCCTTCGGACAAGGGCCGCCACAATTCCCGCCAGCGCTCGGCATCGCCCAGCCGCGCGGCGGCGGAGGCCCGCGTCAGCCCGACGAGATGGTCGGTCTCGACCGGTCCGGGGTTCAGGGCGACCACCCGAATTCCGTCGTTCAAGCTGCCGCCGCCGAGCGCCTGGCTGAAGGACATCAGCGCGGTATTGGCCGTCGCCCCGCAGATGTATTCGGCCTTCGGGCGCTGCCCCGAGGCGCCGCAGATGTTGATGATCACGCCGCCGCCCGAAGCGGCCATCTTCGGGTAGACCGCCCGGATCAGGTTGATGTAGCCGAACAGCTTGAGCTCCCACGCCGCGCGCCATTGTACCTCGTCGATCTCGTGCAGCCGCCCGGCCGGGACCGCCCCGGCGTTGTTGATCAGAATGTCGATCGGCTCCGCCCGTTCGGCCAGCGCTTCGATCGCGCCCGGGGCGGCGAGGTCGAGCGCGACATCGAGGACCGCGACCGCGGACGAGGCTTCGATCTCGGCCTTCAGCGCCGCCAGCCTGTCCGCCGATCGGGCGGCGATTACCAGGGCGCAGCCCTCGGCCGCCAGATGCCGCGCGATCGCCGCGCCGATGCCCCGCGAAGCGCCGGTGACCAGGGCGCGTTTGCCCGCCAGTTGCAGATCCATGTTGAGTCCCGATCGCTCCAATGGTGTGATCAAATGCTACATCGAATGCTACATGGACCGGGGAGAGGACGAAAATGCCCAACGACCAGAAGGCGGAGGTGGACGCATTCACCAAGCAGCGTGCGCCGCACAGGGCGGTCCATATCGACGATCTGGAATGGAAGCGCATCCGCTGGCCGGGCGAATGGGGCAAGATCGCCTTCCACCCGCGGGAAGAAGATCCCACCGAGCCGTTGTTCGGCATCACCCGGTTCGAGCCCGGCGGTCATTTCCCGGACCACGCCCACGCGTTCGCGCAGGTCTGGTACATCACCGAGGGCGAATGCACGATCGACGGCGAAACGCTGGTCGCGGGCACGTTCGTGTTCCATCCCGACCCCCATGTCGAGCGCTCGCTTCACACCGAGCACGGGGTGACGATCGTCTTCTGCCAATACACCGGCCCCAACACCGGTGAGCGGCCGATCTACGCCGACCGGTTTGATATCGAAGAGCGCAAGGACATCGAGGCGGAGCCGACGATGTTCTGAGCCGGCTCGGCCCCCGGGCCATCAGCCGCGCGGCCGTTGGCTGCCTTGCCGCTACTTGCGGTAGCGGAAGACGGTGTCGAACCGTTCCTGGATGTAGGCGCCGCAGGTCGTGGCCGCGTAGCGCGGCGTCTCGCCCGGGCCGAGGCAGCTTGGCAGGGTCTCTATGACGGTGTCGAAGTCCGGATCGTAGAAGACCGCCATCGAATACCGCTCCGTCCCCGAACGGTTGATGACCCGGTGGGGGTTCGAGGCGAAGACGTCATTGGTCCAGCGCGCCATCAGGTCGCCGATATTGACCACAAGAGTGCCGGGGATCGGGTGGGCCGGCACCCAGCTGCCGGCGCGGTTCTCGACCTCGAGCCCGCCGGTATCGTCCTGATGGACCAGCGTGATGCCGCCGTAATCGGTGTGCGCGGCGGTGCCGAAGGTGCGCGCACCGGCATCGGCCGGATGGGGCGGATAGTGGACCAGCGCGCCGCGCGCCAGCGGCTTGGCGAAACGCTCCGCGAAGAAGGTCTCGGGCATCTCCAGCCCCACCGCCAGCGCCCCCAGGACGGTGCGGGCACAGGCCCCGACGGCGTCGTACCAGCCATAGAGCGCGGTGCGCATCTCCGGCATGTCTTCGGGCCACCGGTTGGAGCCCATCAGCGGCTTGCCGGCGCGCACGTCGGGGTCGTCATCGGCGAGCTCGAGCCCCCATACGAAGCTTTCCTTGCGGTCGGCTTCCGCGTCGTCCCGCAGCCTCGCCTCGCCCATGCCGAGGAAGCCGCGGTGCAGCGCGTTGACCGCGACGCGCCGCTTCCAGGAATCGGGCCAGGCGAAGAATGCCCGCGAGGCGGCCAGCGCCGCTTCGGCGGTTTCCTCCGGCACGCCGTGGTTGGCAACGTAGAAGAAGCCCGCGGTCTCCGATGCCGAGCGCATCGCCTTGGCGATGCGGCCGAGCCCGCCGGCGGCTATCGGCGCCAGGTCGATAACCGGGATATGGTCGAAGGATCTGAGCGCCGTCATCGGTGTGCCCAGCTTTCGACGTCATCGCTGGTCGGCGGAGATTCGCCCAGGACGTCGCCGTCGGTGGTGATGCCGAGTCCGTTCAGCAGTCGGTTGGCGTAGGCGAAATAGGCCGAGACCTGGTTGGTCTCGAAGATCTCTTCGTCGCTGGCCCCGGCCCGCCGCGCGGCTGCGACATCGGCCTCGGTCATCTCGGCCGGGGTGCGTGTGAGCTTGGCGGCATAGGCGAGCAGCGCCAGCTCCTTGCCGGAAAAGACCTCCTCCGGGGTTCCGGCCTCGAGCGCGGCGAGGACTGCACCGGCCCGGTCGCTTTCCTCGAGCAGGCGGCACAGCCCGGCATAGTGGTGGGCGACCGAATAGGCGCAGCCGTTGATCAGGCTGGTGTAGATGCCGACGGTTTCCAGAAACCAGCCGGGCAGGGTGTTGCCGCTATGGTGCAGCACGGATTTGTAGAGCGCCGAATGGCCCTCCATGGTGTGCGGGCGCAGGCTGTGCGCCTTCATGACGTTGTCGATGTTGCCGGCCGGGCCCTTCACCCGGTCGTAGAGCGTGCGAAGCGTCCCCCGCGAGTCGTCATAGTCGATGCGCCGGATCCAGCTCATTCCAAGGGAATTGTCCGCGGCGGCTTTGCGAACATGCGGTGGACCATCGGCTCGAACGCCTCGATCGGCATGTTGTCGTAGTCGGGGTCCATCGCGTCCTGATCGAATCGGGCGACGAACTCCGCGGTCCGGGCGAAGGCAGGATGGCCGCGCCACCGCTCGCGCTGATGCCGGTCGATGCTCGGATGGCCGTGGCAATGGAAATCCTGGAAGACCTGGTGATGGACCAGCATCCATTCGTTCTCGGGCGAGATGTAGGGACCCATCAGGGCCGCAGCGAAGCTGCCGTGGTTGGTCGGTGCGGCGACGAAGCCGATGTCGTGCAGCACCGCGATCGCCACGTATTCCTCGTCCTTGCCGGCGCGGTAGGCCATCGTCGCCGACTGAAGGCAGTGGCGGTAGTTGTTGATCCGATAGCCGAAGGACGGGTCCTCTGCCGAGGCCTTGAGCATGCGCAGCGCCTCCAGGGCCTGACGCTCGGCATAGAAGTTCACCCGCTGGGCATCGAGCAGCGCGAACTCGCTCGGTCCGAAATCCTCCAGGGCGATGACGCCCAGATAGTCCCAATCCTTGCGCAGCAGGGGCGAACGGGTGCCGTTGGCCGCATCGCGCGGCCCGGTAATCGCATCATCCATGGGCCTTCTCCCCGGCTCGCTCGATAGCACGGTGCTCACACCGGAGACAACCGCGCAGGGCCGGTTCAGCTCGTCCGGAACACGGTTAAAGCGCGTTCCCCCTGAGATCGGTGATGCGGTCGATATCGATCAGCACGGCCGCGCCGGTGCGTCCGGGATCGGCCTTCAACTCGCGCTCGACGACCTTGCCCATCACCGCCTCGCGCTCCGGCCCGCTGTCGAGCACCCGCGCGGTGCCGTAGAACCGCAGCGCCGCTCCCTGGGGCAGCTCCGCGGCCCGGTCGGGGTTGCGGAAATAGACCACGACGCGCGGATTGCTGGTCACGTTGTCGAGCGCGGTGCGCTTGGAGCGCTCCCAATAGGCTAGCGTGGTTTCGTTGTGGACCAGCACGCTGCCCTTGGGGCTGATCTGCGGCTGACCGTCCGCGGAGACCGTTCCCACTAGGCAGGGGGCACCGTCCTCCAGGGAATTGTTGATCGCCTCGTGCCATTCGTTCTTGATCGTCGCCAAGTCCGCCTCCGTTCCGATATGCGCATCGTGCGTCCGTGTACGCACCGCGCGATTACAACATTAAGCCATTCCGGCCAAGACGACTGCAACCGGCGGACCGTCTCGATCCGGTCGGGACATGCGCCGGGCCGGTTGGCAGGCTCAGTGGAGCGATCGGATCATGCCGCCATCGACGATTATGGTGGCGCCGTTGATGAACGATGCGCGCTCCGACGCCAGGAAAGCGACCACCGCGGCGAACTCCTCGGGCCGGCCGATGCGGCCGAGCGGGATGGTCGCGGCGTGCTTGGCGGCGTACTGCTCCTCGGTGAGGCCGGCGTATTTGGAGCCGGCGAGGAAGCGGCTGGTCATGATGCGGCCGGGCGCGATGCAGTTGAACAGCACGTTGTGCCGTCCCATGGTCACCGCGAGCGACTTGAACAGTCCGACCACGCCGGGCCGCAGCGCATTGGAGAGCTCGAGCTGGTCGACCGGCTGGCGGACCGAGGACGACACGATGCTCAGCACACGGCCCCAGCCGGCCGCCTTCATTCCCGGCAGCACGCCGCGGACCAGGCGCACGATCGACATCATCGAGACGTCGAAGCCTTCCTGCCAGTCTTCGTCGGAGAGCGCGTCGAACCCGCCGCGCGGCGGCCCGCCGTTGTTGGCGAGCAGGATCTCGACCGGGCCGAGCCGGCCGGCGACCTCGGCGAGCAGGCGGTCGATATCTTCGGCCCTGGCCGTGTCGGCGATGAAGGCTGCGACCTCGCCGCCGGTTGCCGCCGCGATGTCGCGCGCGGCCTGCGCGAGGCGCTCGCTGCCGCGCGCGCAGATCGCCACCCGGGCCCCCTCGGCCGCCAGCGCCTCGGCTGAGGCGTAGCCGATGCCGCTGCTGCCGCCGGTAACCAGCGCGACCTTGCCGGCGATCCCGAGGTCCACCGCCGCCTCTCCTATGGCAGGAACTCGTCGAGGTCGACGGAGTCGAAGTTCTTGGGGATCGCGCGCTCGAACCGGGCGCGCGCCTCGGCCTGGGTCGGCATGGTCGCATCGATCAGCCACTTGGTGCCGATCCGGTGCAGGCTGTCCATGCCCTCGACGATCGGCGAGATGTTGTCGAGCGGGAAGACGCGGGTGTTGGGCAACAGCGTGACGTCCTTCTCGGCGTGGACGCGGGTGGTCATCGACCACATCACCTGGCGCAAATCGGCGGCGTCGATGTCCTCATCGACCGCGATCGCGATCTTGGGGTGCAGGTAGGGGCCGGACAGTGCCGCCATAAGCGCGGTCTTGGCCTGGCCCTCGACGCGCGGGCGGATCTTCAGGACAAGCATCATCAGCCCGGCCGCGGTCACGCAGCGGACATCGCGCAGGTCGAGCCCGCCTTCGACGTTGCGCAAGTGCTCCTGGGTCGCGATCTCGATGCCCAGCGCCGTGGTCTGCTGGGTGTCGGTGACCGGGAAGCCGCAGTGGATGGCATAGAAGATCGGATCGCGCCTGCGGGTGATCGCCTTTACCTTGAGGATCTCGGCATGGCCCTGCTGGGCATAGGTGCCGGGGACCTCGCCGAACGGCCCTTCGGGCTCGACGTGGTTGGGCAGCACCTCGCCCTCGATCACCAGCTCGGCCTCCGCCGGGACCTCGATGTCGACGGTCTCGCACTTGACCATGCGGACGCCCTCGCCGAGCAGTCCGCCGGACAGCTCCAGCTCGTCGACCCCAAAGCTCGTGGTGTAGGCCGAGCCGAAGAAGATTGCCGGGTGGACGCCGTAGACCATCGCAACCGGCATCGCTTCGCCCCGGGCGCAGTACATGTCGTAGATCCGCCGCGCCTGGCGGTGCAGCATCAAGAATCCGGTCTTGTCGCGGTCCATGATCTGCTGGCGGTGGATCGACATGTTGCGGATGCCGGTCTCCGGGTCCTTGATGATCGCCATGCCGGAGGCGAGGAACCGCCCGCCGTCCTTCTCGGAGGTCATCATCGCCGGGATGTCGTTCAGGTCGGCATCGGCCCCCAGCAGCTTGACCTCCTTGACCGGGGCCGCGTCTTCGGCCACCGCGACGCAGGCGATCGGCTGGCGCAGGCGTGTCGACATGGTCTCCAGCATCGCGTCTTCCTCGATGCCGAGGCCGATCGACCACTTCTTGCGGTCGGCGAGGATCTGGCTGCAGGCCTGCCAGTGCGCGTGCCCCTTGATGTTGGTGAACAGGCTCGACTTGCCGAGCTCGTTGTAGGTTTTCCACTCGACCGCGGCCATGTTGATCAGGGGGTCCACCTGCTTGGTGAAGTGGACCATCTCGCCCTGCTGCTCGAGGTTCTTCAGGAAGGTCCGGTAGGACTGGTCGGGCACGTCTCGCCTCCTAAGGCGCATGCGCGCCGTTCGTTCTCGATGGGCCGAACTGCGTTTTAGTGAGCGCCCCGGCGCAGCGCAACCGATGCGCCCGGCCTAGGCGGTGAGCGCAGCATACCGACCGCGGTGGGCGGCCTCGTTGCCGTGGCGGGCCGATAACGCCATGGCGCGCTTGAAGTAGCGGCCGATCTCATGCTCGTCGGTGAAGCCGATGGCGCCGTGCATCTGGATGGCGGACTTGGTCACGCCGAGCGCCGCACCCGAGGCCTTGGCCTTGAGCGCGGCCGTCATCGCCTCGCTCGCGCGGGCCTCGTCGATCGCCGCGGCGATCTGAAACAGCAAGGACCGCGTCACCTCGACCGCGACATAGTCGTTGACCGCCTTGTGCTGCAAGGCCTGGAAGCTGCCGATCGGCGCGTCGAACTGGCGGCGGACCTTGCTGTAGGCGACCGCGATGTCCAGCGCCTTGCCCATCACGCCCAGGAGCTCGGCGCTCACGCCCACCAGCAGCGCGGCGGCGGCGTCATCGGTCAAGGCGCCGGCCGCGTTGCCGCGCGCCAGCACTGCGCTTGGCGGCAGGCTCGTCCGGTCGAAGGCGATGCTGCCGAGCGGCTCGCCGTCGATCCCGGCGCGGCAGGTGATCCGGACGCCCGGCGCATCGCAGGGGATGTGCAGCACCATCGGGCCGGCATCGCTCGCGGCATTGATCAGCACACCGTCGAGCGCATCCAGCCCCGGGATCCCGTCCTTGGTGCCGGAGATCTCGAAACCGCCGGCGGCATCGGGCGCCGCGCGGGTTGCGGGTTGCGCGGCATCGATCGCGCCGTGGCCTTCCTGCAGCGCCGGGACGACGACGCGCCGGCCGGCCAGCATCTCCGGCAGCAGCGTCTGGCGGAGCGCATCGCTCTCGCCGGCGGCGATGGCACGCGCCGCTGCCGCCACGCCGCCGAGCGGGGTCGCAAGGAGCGACCGGCCGGCCTGCTCGAGGACCAGCGCAAGCTCGCTCGCGCCCAGCCCCGCGCCGCCGTGATCCGGATCGGCCAGCAGCCCGATCCAGCCGGCCTCGGCGATCGCCTGCCAGGCATCGCCGCCGTCGCTTGTGCGCTCGCACAGCGCGGTGGCGCTCTGCTGCAGCAGGACCTGTTCTTCGCTCAGCAGCAGTTCCATGAAGCGTTCACCTCTGCCCGGCGGCGATCGCGCGCAGTTCGCCCTTCAGCACCTTGCCGGTGCCGGTGCGCGGCAGCGCCTCGATGAACCGGATGTGCTTGGGCTTCTTGTAGCTCGCGATGCGCGCTCTGCAATGCGCGATCAGGTCGTCGGCGTCCGCCGTGCCGTCCGGTCCGCGCTCGACGAAGGCCATCACCGCCTCGCCGAACTCGTCATCGGGCACGCCGATCACCGCCGCGTCGGCGACGCCGGGGTGCTCGGCCAGCGCCAGCTCGACCTCCTTGGAATAGATGTTGAGCCCGCCCGAGACGATCATGTCCTTGACCCGGTCGACGAAATAGAGATAGCCGTCCTCGTCGTAGCGCAGCAGGTCGCCGGTGCGGATCCAGCCGCCCTCCAGGATGGTCTCGGCGTTGGCCTCCGGCCGGCGGTAGTAGCCCCGCATGGTCATCACCTCGCCCGGCGCGCCGCAGCGCACCAGCGCCTCGCCGGCCTCGCCGACCGGCACGTTGTTGAGCGCAGCGTCGACCAGCCGGACCTCGACACCCGGCACCGGCCGGCCGACGGAGGCGGGGTGGGTGCGCTGCTCTTCCGGTCTGAGGCAGGCGACGAAACCCGATTCGGTCTGGGCGAGGAAGCTGTATATCTCGAGATCGGGCAGGATCGCGAACAGCCGCTCCTTGAGCGCGACCGGAAAGGTCTCGCCGGTGGCGACGATGGTCCTGAGGCTCGCAAGCGCCTCGGGCCGGCGCTCGAGCTCCGGCAGGAGCAGGCGGATGATCGTCGGCACCCCGCCGATCACCGTGATCCCCTCTCGCTCGATGAGGCTGACCGCCTCGGCCGGGTCGAACCGCGGCATGATCACGACCGCCGAGCCAAGGCAGAACATGTTGGCGATACGCCCGAGCCCGGTGCGATGGGCCATCGGCGTGGTCACCAGGGTGATGTCACCGCCGGTCATCCCGAATTCGATCGAGTTCATGTAGCCGTGGACCAGGATGATGTTGGTGTGGGTGTTGATCGCCCCCTTCGGCCGGCCGGTCGTGCCGGAGGTGTAGCCGATCACCAGGTCGCGCACCTCCGGCGGCAGCGCCGGGGCCGGTCGGCGCGGCGCGGCCTCGATCAGCGCCGCGTAGCCGTGCTCGCCCGGCTCGGGCGCGCCGACCGCAATCAGCGCGGCACCGGCGATGCCGGTGACGGTCTGGCGGAACTCGGGCGCGAACATCACCACCGATGGCGTGCAGTCCTCCAGGATGAAGCGGACCTCGGCCGGGCTCAGCCGTGTGCTGATCGGCACGATCATCCCGCCGGTCCGCGCGACCGCGGCCATCGCGACGACCAGCTCCGCCCCGTTGGGAAGATAGAGCGCGACCCGGTCGCCATGGCCCTGGCCGAGCCCGATCAGCGCGTTGGCCAGCCGGTGGGCCGCGTCGTCCAGTCCGGCGAAGGTCATCCGAAGCGCGCCGCATACGACCGCCTCGCGCGCGGGATAGCGCCGCGCGCAATCCGACAGCATGTCGCCGAGCTTCATCGCCGCGGCTACCCTGCGGGCTCGAAGGCGAAGTAGTTCAGGTCCTCGGAGATCGGCTCCCAGGCAAGCGTGAGCCGCATGCCGATCGCCACCTGGTCCGAGGCGACGTTGATCAGGTTGGCGATGATGCGCACACCCTCGTCGAGCTCGACCAGCCCGATCAGATAGGGCGCCTTGCCCTCGAAGCCGGCGGTCGGCACATGGGTCTGGGTGAACGAATACAGCGTGCCGCTTCCCTTGGCCTCCCGCCAGCGCAGGTTCCGCCTGCCGGTGCGCACGCTGCATGCGCGCGGCCAGAACTGGTAGCGCCGCGAGACCGGGTCGTATTGCAGCATCAGCTTCTTCTGCCTGGCGCCGTCCCAGAACGGCTGGGTGGCCGGCGTCGGCTGCGGGACCGGGCGCGGCCGCGTCTGGTTGTTCATTGCAGAATTCCCCTGACCCTTCAGTTCTCGAGAGCCATATCACCGGCGGCGAGAACATCCGCGGCCACCGTGGCGCGAGTATAGGCGAGCCCGATCGGCGAACAAGGCACGCTAAGGCACGCTGCGGCCGCGGCCGGGAGGCCGCCGCCCGAACTCCGATACCGCAGACGCGGCGCCACCGATAAGATCTGGTTCGCCGAGGCAGGCATGGTCCGTTCCGCCCGGCGAACAGGAGGTCTGCGATGAAATCCTTGGAGCTGATGCCCGTCGTCAAGACGGACCCGAAGAAGTGGTCGCAAGAATGGAGCAACGCGGTCTTCTCGCTCCGGGAGCGCACCCGGCGCTGGTCGAAAGTGCGCAAGCTGATGAAGCGGGACGGCGTCGACCTGATCGTGTGCCTGCCGTGCACCAACGCCCACGACCGGGGCCAGGCCGATCCGCGCTACCTGACCCAGCTCGGCGAGAACAGCGACGAGGTGAGTGTCGCCTTCCCGGTCGAGGGAAAGGTGACTGCCTGGCTTTCGCAGCGGCGAGGGGCGTCCTGATGGCCTCGGAGATCATCAGCGATATTATTGGTATCATTGTGGCCGCCGCCTTGTGGCTTTGACTGTCGAAGACCAAGGTCGATCGGACGGGCCGCGGCAGGGCTGGCGGACCATCAACCGGATAGGGAAGACACCATTGGACCGCATCCGCACGACCATTGCCGGCAGCCTTCCCAAGCCGACATGGCTTGCCGGCCCCAGGCAGCTCTTCGCGCCCTGGAACCTCGAAGACGAGGCCCTCAGGGAGGGGCAGGACGATGCGGTCGCGTCGTGGCTGCTCGAGCAGGGCGCGGCGGGCATCGACATCGTGACCGACGGGGAGCAACGCCGTCGCCACTATATCTGGGGGTTCCTGGAGGCGCTGGGCGAGGTGGACTTTCAGACTCTCGGCCTCCGCAAGAGCCGCGGCCAGCGCTATGTCGAAGAGACCAGGGCGCCGCGTATCCTTAGCGAGCTGTCCTGGCCGGGACCGGTGATGGTCGAAGCTTACGAATTCGCCCGCGCCCGGACCGACCGGGCGATCAAAGTGACGCTCCCGGGGCCGATGACCCTCGCCGACAGTGTGATCGACGAATATGGCGGCCGCTCGGATGCCGAAGTGGCGATGGCTTATGCGGACATCTTGAACCGGGAAGCACAGGCGCTCGCAGAGGCGGGCTGCGAAGTGATCCAGATCGACGAGCCGTGCTTCAACATCTATGTCGATGCCGTCCTCGATTGGGGTATCGAGGCCCTCGAACGCGCCTTCGACGGGGTCGATGCCACCCGCGCGGTCCACATCTGCTACGGCTACGGCTCGCCGGTCGTGCTGGCCTGGAAGACCGCGAACGAAGACTGGAGCCATTACCACCGAACGCTTCCGCTGCTTGCCGACAGCTCGGTCGATCAGGTCTCGGTCGAATGCGCTGCCTCGGGCGTTGATCTCGCCGTGCTCCAGGCCCTGCGGGGCAAGGACGTGATGGTGGGTGTGATCGATGTCGGGACGGAGGCGGTTGAAAGCGTCGCGGTCGTCGCCCAACGGATCGAGGCGGCGCTGAACCACGTCGATGCCGCCCACCTCATCGCCTGCACCGATTGCGGTCTGGTCCCGCGCAGCCGTGCGGCCGCGTCGGGCAAGCTGCGGGCGCTGGCCAAAGGCGCCGATCTGGTCAGCGGCCGCTCTTGCTAGCCGATCTTCCAATCAGCGGTAGAGCACAACCATGAAAGGACGCCACAACCCGGTCGTGGGCGTCCTTTGGATGACCGCCGCCGCGATCAGCTTCTCGGTTTCGATCGTGCTGGTCCGGTACCTTTCGGCGACCTTCTCGACATTCGAGATCCTGCTGTTCCGCCTTATCTTTGGCACGGCGGTGATGCTGCCCTGGCTGTTTCGCTTTGGGCTCGCCGGCATGCGGACGGAAAATCTCCGGTTCTATGCCGGCCGCGCGGTCCTCACCTTCGCGGCGAGTTTCGCTTCGTACTATTCGGTCCGGCTGATCACCGTCGCCGATTCGGTGGCGCTCCAATTCACGCTTCCGATCTTTACGGCGATCCTCGCCGCGCTGGCGCTCGGGGAGCGGGTCCACCGCCACCGCTGGATTGGGATCGTGTTCGGCTTTGCCGGCGCGCTGATCATCGTCCGGCCGGGCTTTGCCGAGGTGAATGCCGGCATCCTGATCGCGCTCGCCGCGGCGCTGCTGTTCGCCGGCGTCGACGTCATGACTCGCTTCCTCACCGGCGCCGGCAGCGTCAACCAGGTGCTTTTCTACAGCTTCATCCTGCAAATTCCCATCGTGGTGGTGCCGGCCGCGCTGGACTGGGTGACCCCCGGCCCGGCTGATCTTCCGTGGATCGGTGCCTTCGTGCTGGCGGCGTTCGGCGCGCAGATCTGCATGACCAAGTCGTTCGCCGCCGCCGAGGCGAGTCTCGTCTCACCCGCGCTCTACCTGCGTATGCCGGTGGTCGCTCTTCTGGGCTACATCTTTTTCACCGAACTGCCCAGCGTCTGGACATGGGTCGGCGCGGCGGTCCTGTTCGTGAGCACCTATTACAGCACCGTGCGCGACACCGCGATGAGCCGCCAAAGGGCGGCCGCCTGAGCCTCCCTGCGGATGGCAATCCCGCGTCGGCTGAGGCAGGATGCCCGACCGGCACACCCTCCGAAGAATCGAGGCGGCGAGAGGACGGCGGATGATCATCGACACTCACGCACATTTCTATCCCGAGCCCTATCTCGATCTGGTGGAGGCGCAGGGCGAGAAATACCCGGTCAGCATCGTCCGCGACGAAAAGGGCCAGCGGGTGCTGCGTTTCGGGCAGGGGCATTTCTTCACCTTTCTGCCGCGGTTCTACGACATCGGGGTGCGCCTTGCGGAGATGGAGGAGGCGGGGGTGGACATGCAGGTGCTGTCCATTGCCCCACCGATGGTGTTCTGGGCCGACCCGGGGCTCGGCCGCGAGCTCTGCCAGATCTACAACGCGGAACTCGCCCGGCTGGTGCGGGACTACCCGGGCAAGTTCGAGGCCCTGGCGGCGGTGCCGCTCCAGGACGTTCCTTCGGCCGTCGATGTGTTGCGCTCGGCCGTGAACGACCTCGGGATGAAGGGATGCCTGCTTGGCACCAACATCAGCTTCGAGGACCTCGACGCGGAACAGTTCGAGGACTTCTTCGCGGCGATGACCGACCTCGACGTCCCGGCCTTCATGCACCCCATCGCACCCGCCGGCCGTGAGCGGATGCAGCGGCACCGGCTGGAGGTGATCGTCGGTTTCACAATGGACACGACGCTGGCCGCGGCCCGGCTCGTCTATGGCGGCCACATGGAGCGCTACCCGAACCTGCGGATCCTGCTCTCCCACTTCGGAGGCACGGTACCGTTCCTCCGCGGAGGCTGAGCGAGGGCTACGAGTCCTTTCTCGAGGAGACCGAGCTTGCGCTCGACAAGCGCTTCGGCGGCGACGCCAAGGACCACTTCAGGAAGTTCTACTACGACACGCTGACCTACGATTCCGAGGTCCTCGGTGATGCGACCCGCTGGGCCGGCGTCGACCATGTCTGCTTCGGCACCGACAACCCCTTTTTCGGACGGCGGGCCATGGAGGGCGCGATCAAGGTGGTCAACGATTGCACGGCGCTGTCGGAAGCCGACCGGCGGGCGATCTTCGCGGAGAACCCGGCCCGGCTGTTCGACATCGACCTGCCCGGTCCCTGAAGCGCGACCGACGGGCGTCGAACGCGGCGCGGAGGAGGGGAAGACCTTGACGAATGAAGTCCTGATCAAAGGCGGCCATGGCGGGCGCATCGCGGTCGCCAAGGACCAGATTCTGGAGATCGTCAACGTCGAAGGAGAGCAGATCTGCGACTTCTTCGCCTTCAACGCCGAAGACCTCAGCGACCACCTGTCGCCGGCACATTGCCGGGCAGCGCTGCGCTCGGTCGCGCTCAAGGTCGGCGATGTTCTGGTGACGCGTCTCTACAACCCGATCTTCGAAATCCTCGAGGACAGCGTCGGCAGACACGACATCATATTTCCGCCCTGCGATCCGATGCGCTACCTGCGGGGGTTCGGCGTCGCCGAGCATCGTAGCTGCCGCACCAACCTTGCCGAGGTCATGGCCGACAAGAACCTTCCCTATGAATGCCTGCCCGATCCGATCAACCTCTTCCAGAACACACCGGTCATGCCGGACGGAAGCATCGCATACGGCGAGCCGTCGCTGGCCAAGGCGGGCGACAAGGTGGTGTTGCGGGCCGTTATGGATGTGATCGCGGTCGGCTCTGCTTGTCCGATGGACCTCGTACCGATCAACGGCGAGCGCCTGACGGATATCCGTTTCGTCGTCCGCGATTATTGAAACAAATGCAGGAAGCGGCCTCCATTTCAGAGGTCCAAGTCGAGCCGAGCGACCATTGGACGGGCCGCTTCGCGCTGGGGCTTGCCTTCATCCTGGTGATGCTCGGCATGGCGAACAACCTGCCCAATATCCCCGGCTTCCTCGAGCTCGTTCAATTGGTTCCAGGACTGGGCGGCATTCCGCGCATCAGCAAATACAGTTCGGAATATTTCTTTCCACTGATGTTCGTGCTGATGATGGTGATCGCGCTGCTGGTGACCTCCTTCGGCCGCGATTGGGCCGCCCGGTCCCCCATCCGGCTTTGGCTCGGCATCACCTTGGATGTGTTGATGCTCGCCGCGGTCCTCAGCATGGCGGTCGTCTATCTGATCGAGCACGAGCAGGTTTGCCTGATCGACACGCTGGACGGTGAAAGGGCCCGGCTGATGGCCGAGACGGCGGCGCGCGCGGACGAGTACAGGGCGATCTTCGGCATCGACCCGGTCGAGGAATTCCCCGATTGTCAGACAAATCTCGCCAACTGGATCCTGCCGTTCCTCCTGATCGCGCTGGCGATTTTCTTCATCTACATCATCAAGGCCTGGGGTTTTCCGATTATCGCGGTCGCGCTCGTCATCGCGCTCTATACCGTGCTGTCATCGGCGGCCTGGTACTTCGATTGGAGCGGTAACCGGTACCTGACGACATCGATCGGGACGGAATTCGAGGGCATACGGAATTATTCGGCAGGCGTGATCGCCGCGCGCAACGCGATCATTCAGGAATCGAACAGCATCCTTGGGCGGTTCCTGAGCGTCACCGTGAACATCGTCTTCCCCTATGTCGTCCTGGGGGCCTTGTTCGGCGCCTCGGCCGGCGGGCGATCCCTGATCAAGCTGGCGATCGTGATCACACGGGGTTTGCGCGGCGGTCCCGCCCATGCCGCCATCGTCGGCTCGGCGACGTTCGGCACGGTTTCCGGCGGACCGGTGGTGAACGTGCTTGGAACCGGGACCCTGACGATCCCCATGATGATGCGAACCGGCTTTACGCCGACATTCGCCGGCGGAGTCGAGGCTGCCGCCTCGAGTGGCGGACAGATCATGCCCCCGGTCATGGGGATTGCGGCATTCGTGCTAGCCGCCTTGTCGACGGTGCCGTATTCGCAGGTGATCATCGCGGCGTTCCTACCCGCTCTTGCCTACTTCTTCAGCCTTTTTCTGACCGTCGTTTTCGAAGCGCGGCGCAAAAAGATGGCGGCTGTGGGCGCGCTTTCCCGAGACCAGAAGTTGTCCCGGCGGGACTGGATCAACCTGTTGATGATTGCGGGACCGATCATGGTCATTCTCGGTCTCCTGCTGAGCAAGAAAGACGCCATCGGCACGGGACTGCTGGGATTTCTTTCGGGATACGACCCGTCGTCCGGAGAGCCGTTGCCCTGGCTCCTTCAAGTCATCAGGAACGCGGCCGGCGATCCGGATTCCGCCGGCTTCTGGGCGGTCGCTGTACTGGTTGTCCTGCTGTTCCTCGATCCGGAGATCCGGCGGGCTCCGACAAGGGTGATCAAGGCTCTTTCCGGGGCGGGTCTGGTGATCGCCGAACTGTTCCTGCTGCTCGTTGCCGTCTCGGTCATCGATGTATGTGTCAGTTTCACCAATATTACCGGCATCATGACGATCGACATCCTCAACTGGCTCAAGTCGATATCGACCATCATCCTGTTCGGCCAGGAGATCATAATCGGCGGCTCCGTTTACCTGATGCTCGCGCTGTTTGTTGCCATGCTTGCAACCATCCTCCTCGGAATGGGGATGCCGACCCTGCCTGCCTATGTGAACGTCATCTTGATCATCGGGCCGCTTCTGGTCGCGCTCGGGACCTCGCTGTTCACCGCGCATATGTTCATCTTCTATTTTGCCGTCGCATCGGCGATTACCCCGCCCGTTGCGATCGCCGCGTTCGCGGCTTCGACCATCTCCAAGGCCGAGCCCCTGTCGACCGGGTTCGCGGCCGTACGGGTCGGGATCGTGATGTTCATGATTCCTTTCGTGTTCGCGTTCTATCCCGAACTGCTGCTGATCGAGCAGGCCCAGATCGCCCAATCGCTGGATGGAGGCGTGAGCGCTCAAAGGGCCTATTTGCCGGGCTATGACGGCACGATCGATCTGACCGGCCTCGCTTGGCTGCTGTTTCGGCTGGTCGTCGCCCTTTATCTGGTGGCCAGCGCGTTGAGCCGCTACGATGCGGCACGCCTTTCCGGCTTCGCCGTGTCGTTGCGGCTTGTTCTGGCGGTCTTGGTGCTGCTCAAGAGTCCCGCGGTGGCGGTGACGGCCCTGGCGGTCGCGGCGCTGTATCTCGCGTTTCACCATCTCGGGCTGTTCCGCAAAGCCGGTTTTTTGCCGGACGATCCCGCGCACCGCACCAGAGGTGATTAGCCCGGGCTTCGATGCAGGGTCCGCCCGAAAGAATACGGATCGATGGGTTCTCCCGATCAAGCCGACACCCTTTATTTCGAAGACTTCACGGTCGGCAAGGTCTTCGAATGGGGAGGCCTGAGCGTCAGCGAGAAGAGCATCATCGAATTCGGCAAACGCTTCGATCCGGTCGCCGTTCACACCGATCCCGTTGCCGCTGCAAAAAGCCAGTTCGGTGGACTGATCGCAAGCGGTTGGCAGGTGGCCGCCCTCATGCAGCGCATGCAGTACGAATGCTATATCAAACGCGCCGCCGTGATCTCCTCCCCCGGAGTCGATGGGTTGGAGTTCCTGCGTCCCGTTCGGCCGAACGACCGCCTTTCGCTTCATGTCGAGGTCATCGAGTGCCGTCGCTCGCGCTCGCGCCCCGACCGCGGGCTGGTGCGCGTCCTCGCAAGCGTCCAGAATCAGAAAGGGGAGACCGTCATGAGAAAACGCGGCAAGTCCTACTTTCGCACACGGCAATCGCCTGTGGCTTGCTGACGGGAGGTCATACGGTGGCAGGCGGCAAAGCAACTCTGAGCCCGTACACGGGCCTCGACATGGCAAGCCTGCTGCTGCGCCGGGCGCAGACGCACGGCAAGCGAACCTTCCTGACCTGGGCCCCCTTCGGTCGGCAGCCAAAGTCATGGACCTACGCATCCTTCGCCGAGGAGGTCGCTCGGATTTCCGGCGGCCTCATCCGGCGCGGCATCGAGCCGGGCGAGCGGGTGTTGATCCATCTGGAGAACGCGCCGGAATACCTTCTCGCATGGCACGCGCTGGCCCGCACCGGCGCGGTCGCGGTGGCCACCAATGCGCGCGCAAGTGCCGAGGAGTTGGCCTATTTCGCGGCGCACTCCGCCGTGACAGCAGCGATCACGCAACCGAACCTCTCGGCGCCGGTCCAAGCGGCCTGCCCCGGGATCAAATGGCTCGCCGTGATCGACCACGATGCCGGTTCGGAACCGCTCGATGCCGACCGGCCGACCGGTGAAACGCGGTTTGCGGCGCTTTATGCCGATGCGTCCAAGGCCCCCGCGCCGATCGGAGACGGAACCCGTCCGGCCGCGATCCACTACACGTCCGGGAGCACGGCAAGGCCCAAGGGGGTCGTCTGGACCCATGACAATGTGCTTTGGGGCGCGCAGGTCTCGGCCAATCACGAACGTCTGGTCGAGACCGACCGCCACCTTGTCACGCTTCCCCTGTTTCATGTCATCTCCGGCATCTACGCAGCGATGGCCAGCCTGTGGGCGGGTGCCGAGATCGTCTTGCAACCGCGTTTTTCGGCCGGAGAATTCTGGCCCGCGGCCGTACGGCATCGCTGCACATGGGCCGCGCTGGTGCCGTTCTGCACCAAGGCGCTCATGCGCGAAGCGGTGCCCGAGCGGCATTGGTTCCGCAACTGGGGGCATGCGGTTCTCAACGCGGCGGTGGAAGAGCATTTCGGCGTTGCCCTTCTCGGCTGGTGGGGGATGACCGAGATCATCACCCACGGAATCGTCGGGGATCCGGGTCTACCCAAGCGCGACGGCGCCATCGGCCGCCCGGCCCCGGAATACGGTCTGGCGGTTCTGCGGGACGACGGTCGTCCGGTCGAACCGGGTGAGACGGGCGCGCTTCGCATTCGCGGGACACCGGGTCTGTCCCTGTTCAAGGAATATCTGGACGATCCCAAGGCGACCGCGGAGTCCTTCGACGAGCACGGGTATTTCATTACCGGCGACCTCGTGACCTTGCACGAGGACGGTTTGTTGAGCTTTTCCGATCGCGCCAAGGACATGCTCAAGGTTGGCGGTGAGAACGTGAGTTCGGCCGAGCTCGAGAGGGTCATCCTGCAGGTCGACGGCGTGCGCGAGGTCGCGGTGGTTGGGAAAGCCGACCCAATGCGCGGTCAAGTCCCCGTGGCCTTCGTCGTGTCGACCGGCGCGCACGAGACCGCTTCGTTGACATCAGCCATTCAGGAGCGCTGCGCAGCCGCGCTTTCGGATTTCAAGGTGCCGAGACAGGTCCGCATCATTGCCGACATGCCGCGGACCGGCGGCGCCGCGAAGATCTCCAAGCCTGAACTGCGCCGCCGGATCGAGGACGAGACGGAGATCTGAAGCTCTCCCTATCCCCGCCGCGTCGCGGAGAGCCGATCCGGCAAGACGAAGGCCGGGACGCAAAACCCGCCCGGCCTCGTCCAGCGTGGATCAGACGACCTGCTCCAGGCGTTCAGGAACCGGAGGGCTTGGCGCACGCCGGAATCTTGCGGCCGGCCTCTTCCCAGGCTTCGACGGCGCCGGGATGGAATTTCACACCCGCGTTGCACATGCCCATGGTCTTGTCGTCGATCTCGCCGAACAACTGACCTTTGGCGAACGGCGCCTTTCTGAACAGATCGGGCAGGGTCTCGATGAACGCTGCGGTCAGTGCCTTGGCAAGGGACTTGTCCATGCGCCGGCTTACGACATCGCCGCCAGTGTTGGACACCGAACGGAACATGTCATCTTCCGAGATTACGTTGACGCCGTCCCCGTAGTGAGCCAAGTCCCGCTTGGGAAATACGTGGCCTACAATGCCAGGCGACCGGATATATTTCTGGAAAGCCTTGCTTTTCATCTTGGCTTTCGGGATCGAGACCAGGTTGATTCTGCCGGCCGCCATATAGATCGGCATGTAGGGTGCGGGATTGGTGCCGGGCCGGACCGAGGCCTGGACGGCACCGTCGAGGAAGATCGCATCGGCCTGGCCCCAGGCGATCTGTTTGCCGATATATCCCTTGCCCTCGTTCAGACCGGCGGCCAGCCGGATGATCGCGCGTGCCGTGGTTAGGGCGCCCCCGCGCGGCGGCCCGTTGAAGACGGTCTTTCCTTTGAGCTTGTCCCAACTGTCGATGCCCGAACCTTCATAGGCGACCAGATAGTAGTGGGCGAGATGATAGGGATAGAGGAGGCGGAGATTGTTCGAAAGTTCCTTGCCTCTTTTTCTTCCCAGTCCCGCGTAGGGACCGAGCCCCTTTGCCATCAGGAACTGCAGGACGAACGGGCTTGCGGCGATATCGGTTTTGCCCTCTGCTACCTGCTGGATCGATTTGACCAGCACCTTTCCATTCTGCGCCTGGATGGTCGCGATCTTCCTTTGCGCCGCGATTTCGGCGAGATGTTTCGCCGAGGTGTCCGTCGCACCGCCGACCGAGCCCGATTCCATCGTGAGTGTCGGCATCTGCGCCTGGGCGGAGGCCGCAAAGCACGTTGCCAGACCGAGTGCGAACAGCCGTTTCATGGACGTCTCCTCAAAACGCAAACGATTCCGATTTGTGTGGTCTTGATATGGACGTGATCGTTTTGCGTCAACCGGACAGCGCCTGGCCGATACGTCCACCAGCACACACCGGGTGAACCCGCCGCGACCGACTCGATCGAACTGGAACATGCTTTAGACTGGGCCACCGGAAGGAGACCGTCCGATGCAATATGACGCGGCCATGCGCGAACGGCTTGCGATGCACAATCGGAACGCGTTCAAGCTCGGCCTTTTTGGCGCCAACTGTTCCTCCGGGCGCGCCGTGACCAAGGCGGAGGAGCGCTGGTCGGGGAGCTGGGCGGACAACCTCGCTCTTGCCCGGATGGCCGATGAGGCCGGGTTCGATTTCATGCTGCCGGTCGGGCGGTGGAAGGGCTATGGCGGGCAGACCGACTACCAGGGCGCGACCTTGGAATCGGTGACCTGGGCCACCGGGATCCTGGCCAAGACCAAGCGCATGACCGTATTCGCCACCGTCCACGCGCCGCTGCTGCATCCGATCATCGCGGCCAAGGAATTCGTGACCGCCGATCATATCGGCGAGGGCCGGTTCGGGCTCAACCTCGTCTGCGGCTGGAACGAGGGCGAGTTTCGGATGTTCGGCGTCGCCCAGCGCGACCACGAGGCGCGCTACGAGTACGGTCAGGAGTGGATCGACGTCATCCAGATGATGTGGCAACGCGAGGAGGCGTTCGACTATCGCGGGCGCTATCTCAAGCTCGAGGACGTGCACTCGGCGCCCAAGCCCTTTGGCGGCACGCGGCCGCTGATCATGAACGCCGGCGCCTCGCCCACGGGCCGGGAGTTTGCCGTGCGCAACTGCGATGCGCTGTTCTCCACCCCGCGCGGCGCGTCCTCGATCGAGGAGTTCGCCGAAGAGATCCGCGACGCCAAGGCGCGCGGCGCCCGGCACGGCCGGGAGATCGACGTCTACTCGGTGGGGGTGGTGACCTGCCGGCCGAGCATGGCCGAGGCCGAGGCGTATCATCGCTATTGCATCATCGAGACGGCCGACTGGGGTGCGGTCGACAATATCCTGGCGATGCGCGGCGTCGATCCGGCGGACCACACAACCGAGGCGTATGAGGGTATGCGGCGTCACGTCGCCCACGGGCTGGGCGGCATCCCGATCGTTGGCGACCCGGACCACGTCGCCGCCGAACTCGCCAAGTTCAGCCGCACGGGCCTGCGCGGCATCGGCATCTCGTTCGTCAACTATTCCGACGAGCTGCCCTATTTCAGAGACGAGGTGCTGCCCCGCCTCGAGCGTATGGGCCTGCGCGAAAAACGCGGCTAGGCAAGGAAGGAACCCGGGATGGCCATCAGCGTCGAAGACGTATTGGGGCAGATAGCCGATTGGCATGCCCGGCGCCCGCTCTACAAGGAGCGCATGTGGGCGGCGCTGATCGAGGGGGCGTTGAGCCTCGAGCAGCTTCGGGAGTTCGCCCGGCAGTACGGCATCATCCCGCTGCACAATCATAACTATCATGGCCGGCTCTATGTGAGTTGCCCCGACCCGCGCTGGCGCTCGCGGATTGCCGAGGTGTGCTACGAGGAGGGGACTGGGCGGCTCTATGCCGACGGGGTGCCGCACTGGCAGCTTTACGTCAATTTCGGCAAGGGGCTGGGTCTCGGCGAAGAGCATATGTGGGACCCGGGCTATATCCCTGCGGCGACGACCTTCCGCGCCTACTACAGCGAGATCTGCGGACGGTCATTCCTCGAAGGCGTTTCCGCGCACATGCTGGGCGGCGAGGCGATGGGGCCGGGCACCTTCTCCAAGATCGCCGCCGGCTTCCAGGAGAACCACGGGCTCGATGACCAGGCGGTCGCGTTCTGGATCGTCCACGACACGGCCGACACCGACCATTCCAATGTCGGCCGAGAGCTCCTGGAACAGTTCGCGCCGACCGATGAGGATCGCGCGCGGGTCCTCAAGACCGTCGACCGGCACATGGGGATCGCCTTCAACCTCTACGACGAAATCTACGAAGCGGTGCGGCGGGTCAAGTAACGGCCGGCATCTCAACCGGCGGCCCTGCTGCGTGCTTCGATCAGGATCACGCAATAGCCGCTGGCACAGATCACGGCGCCGCCGATCCAGGTCCAGAGATCCGACGTCTGGCCGTAGAAGACAAAGCCCAGCACCGCGACGAAGGGAAGCTGCAGATAGAACAGCGGCATGCCGACCGAGGCCGGGGCGGCCGCCAGCGATCGCGTCATGGTCTGCATCGAGATCAGGCTCAAGACGCCGAAGGCCAGGATGGTCGGCAAATCCGCCCAGGCGGGCGTGATCCAGTGTGCCGCCGCCGGTCCCAGCGACAGCGGCACCATGGTCGCGAACATGAGGAACACGATCGCGTTTGCATCCTCGGTGCGCGCCAGCATGCGGGTCGTGGCGTTGCTGGCGCCGTAGGCGATCGCCGTCCAGCCGAGCGCACCGGCGGTCAGCGACAGTTCGACAACGCCCGGCCGGATGATGATCAGGGCGCCGGCGAAGCCGCACAGTATGACCGCCCAGCGCGCCATGCCGACATGCTCCTTGATCGCCATCGACAGAAACACCAATGACAACAGCGGCGCGGTGAACATGATCGCGGTGGCATCGGCCAGGTTCATGTTGGCGAGCCCGTAGAACCAGCACAGCATGCCGGAATAGCTGACCACCGCGCGGAACAGGTAGAGCCGCCAGCGCCTGGTCCGCAGGGCGCCGGTCCCGGCGCGCATCAGCCACGGCAGCATGACCAGCATTCCCAGGAGCGCGCGAAAGAAGCTGATCTCGAATACCGAGAAGGTGGCCGACAGCTCGCGCACCGTGACATAGGTAAAGGCGTAGGAGACCGATGACAGACTCATCCACGCCACCGCCCGCAGGGAAGGCGACGGCGCGGTCATCATCGGCGCGCAGCACCTTGCATCGAAGCGCGCGTTCGGCTCACCCGCCGCAAAAGATCCTCTCGATGCGGTCATGCATGTGCAGAACCCCATCGTCCGATCGGCCCCCGACCGGGGCAGCGGCAATCGTGCCATCGGGCACCGTCGCGGTGAGGACGTAAAGCCTGTATGGAATCATCCGCAGCGCCGCCTTTCTGCAGTCAGCGTCCATGAACCGGCTCCCCGCCCCTGATTCGATTGCCGCCAAAGACGCTAGCAAACCGGCGAAGAGCCGGCAACGCCGCGACGACGGCTTGAGCAATCAAAGTGTTCGCGCAGGCACAATGGGCGCGCTATCGTAACCGGCGCTAAGGCCAGATCGGACACGCGCGTTGGCGGCTGCCACCAAGACCTTCGAACTCGATTTCGATTTCCGGACGCTGAACCGCGACCGCCTGGAAGTCATGGTTGCGGCCGGCGAGGAAGTGCTCGACTGCCACCGCGTGCTTGCCAAGTCCGGGGCCAACATCGTCGGCGAGATCCTGCCGGTGAACGAGACCTTCTACGAGTGGAACCATTACCCGGAGGGTGACGTCTACGACCACCTTACCCATTCCCAGTTCTACTATCACACCCATCCGCAGGAACTGCGGTTTGCCGAGCACGGCCATTTCCACACCTTCCTGCGGCCTCTCGGCATGCCGGGCTCGGTCGGGCCGGCGCCGGTGCCGGACCTCGAATTGCCCGAAGGCGAGAACGACGCGCTGAGCCACCTGATCGCCATCTCGATGGACAAGCACGGCGTGCCCAGGAAATTGTTCACCACCAACCGTTGGGTGACCGGTGAGGTCTGGTACGCCGCCGATGACGTCCGCAGGATGCTCGACTGCTTCGAGATTGACCTGGCTATCCCGTCGTGGCCGGCCAACCGCTGGATCACCGCGATGGTGCAACTGTTCCGGCCGCAGATTTCCATGCTTCTGACCGAACGCGACCGGCGGGTCGCTTTCTGGGCGGCGACGCGGCCGGACGGGAACGTCTATGAGGACCGCGCGCTCGAAATTACCTCGGTCGCCGACATCGCGATCGACGACCAGATCGCTCGGGTCCGCGAGGCGCTGGCCGACACCGGCTGAACCGCCCGCGATCCGGGTCCGGCCTTACGCTGTCTCTCGGACCTGGTTGGGAAACCGCCGGGTGGCGGGCTATCCAGGTCGGCGCCGGTCCGCGGCCTGCCCGCCGCGCCCGGCCAGACGCCGGCCGTGGCCGATCGAGTCCTCGCCGAAGCGGTCGCGGATCGCATCGATCGTATGCTCGACCTCGCGTCTTTGCCGCGCGTCCGGGTCGGCGAGATCCGGCGGATCGCTGTCGGCCGCCGCGGCGTATTGCGACGCTCCGATGCCGATCAGCCGATAGGCGGTCCCATCGGTCTCCCTGGCCAGCATCGCCGATCCGGCGCGGAAGATCACATCGGCGAGCTGAGTCGGATCGGGCAGGGTGGTGCTGCGGGTTTTCAGGCGAAACCGTGTCGTCTTGAGCTTGAGGGTGATCGTCCGGGCACCGATCTCCTCGTCTTTGAGCCGTCGGGAGACCTTTTCGCACAGCCGCCACAGCCGCGCGGACAGATCGTCGTAGCCGCTGAGGTCCTCGGCAAACGTCGTTTCGGCCGACAGCGATTTGCGCCCGGTGCCGCGGACGACCCGGCGCTCGTCCAGCCCGCGGGAGAACCGGCCGAGACGGCGGCCGATCGCACCGTACCGGGCCTCGAGCCGCGCCTCGTCGATCTGCTGGAGCTGGCCGATCCTGGTGATCCCGTCCGCCGCCAGGCGCTTTTCCATTGCCTTGCCGACGCCCCAGATCAGCGTCACCGGCCGGGGGGCCAGGAAATCTACTGCCTCGGCCCGGCCGATGACCTGGAACCCGCGCGGCTTGTCGAGGTCGGAGGCGAGTTTTGCCAGGAACTTGTTGTAGCTCAGCCCGACCGAGACGGGGATGCCGACTTCGCACGCGATCCGGTCGACCAGGCGGGCGACCGTCTGCGCCGGGCTCGCGCGGTGCAGCCGCTCGGTTCCAGCCAGGTCGAGAAACGCCTCGTCGATCGAGATCGCCTCCACCGCCGGGGTGGCCTCGCCCATCAACGCCCGGACCTCGCGTCCGACGGCGGCGTATTTGCGCATGTCGGGCCGGACCACGACAGCATCCGGACAGGCGCGCAGCGCCCTGTACATCGGCATCGCCGAGCGGATCCCGTATCGTCTGGCGACGTAGCACGCCGCCATCACGACGCCGCGCCGCCCACCGCCCACCAGGACGGGCTTGTCGGCCAGCCCCGGGTCATCACGCTTCTCGACGGCGGCATAGAAGGCATCGCAGTCCAGATGCGCGATCGTAAGCCGGTCGAGCTCGTCGTGATGGACGCTCCTTGTGCTCCCGCAGCCCGGGCAGGGGCCGTCGCAGCGGCGCGCGATGCTGGCAAAACAATCTCGACACAGCCCGGCCATGGACGAAGACTGAGCCGCCGACCGGCTGTGGTCAACGGCCGATCCGATGCGTAGGGTCTGGGCGCGGCAGAAGCCGGAGTAGGGCCAGTGATCGACAAATTCGTCTCCAGCGCAGCCGAGGCCGTGGCGGACATCCCGGACGGGGCCACGGTGCTGATCAGCGGTTTCGGCGAGGCCGGATCGCCGACCGAGCTGATCCACGCCGTGATCGATCAGGGCGCGAAGGACCTGGTAGTCGTCAACAACAACGCCGGGAACGGTCATATCGGGCTGGCGGCGCTGCTCGAGAACGGCCGTGTCAGGCGGATGATCTGCTCCTACCCGAGGTCGTCGCATTCGGAGGTCTTCGAGGGGCTGTACAAGGCCGACGCGGTCGAACTTGAAGTGATCCCGCAGGGCACGCTGGCCGAACGGCTTCGCGCCGCCGGAGCCGGGCTCGGCGGCTTCTATACGCCGACGACCGTCGGCACCCCGCTGGCCGAGGGCAAGGAGCAACGCACCATCGAGGGGCGCGACTACGTCTTGGAGATGCCGCTGAAGGCGGACTTCGCGCTGATCAAGGCCGACTGCGCCGACCGCTGGGGAAACCTGACCTATCGGCTGGCAGCGCGCAACTTCGCGCCGGTGATGTGCATGGCCGCCGCGACCACGATCGTCCAGGCCCGCCGCCTGGTGGCGCTCGGCGAGATCGACCCCGAGACGGTCGTCACGCCGGGCATCTTCGTGGACCGCGTCGTCGGCGTGCCCGATCCGATGAGCGAGCGGCAGTCCATTCTGCGCAAGGAGCGTTATCCATGAGCGAAGCCCCGCCGCACGGGCTCAGCCGCGACCAGGTCGCCTGGCGGATCGCCCAGGACATCGCGGACGGCGCCTACGTCAACCTCGGCATCGGGCAGCCAGAGCTCGTCGCCAACCATCTTCCGGAAGGACGCGAGATCGTCTTCCACAGCGAGAACGGAATTCTTGGAATGGGACCGGAGCCCGGTCCGGAAGATCAGGACGAGGATCTGGTCAATGCCGGCAAGAAGCCGGTCACGCTGTTGCCCGGCGCATCCTTGTTCCACCATGCGGATTCCTTCGCGATCGTCCGCGGCGGCCACCTCGACCTGTGTGTCCTGGGCGCCTTCCAGGTCGCCGCGAACGGCGATCTGGCGAACTGGTCGACCGGGGCCGCGGGCGCCGTCCCCGGCGTCGGTGGCGCAATGGACCTCGCCGCCGGCGCCAGGAGCGTCTATGCGATGACCGATCACTGCACCAAGCGCGGCGAGCCCAAGATCGTGGCGCGGTGCAGCTATCCGCTCACCGGCCGGGGCGTGGTCACGACGATCTTCACCGACCTTGCGGTCATCGATGTGGCCGCGGACGGTCTGGTGGTGCGCGAATTGATCGAGGCGGTGGACTTCGCGACCCTGCAGGCATGGACCGGCGCGTTGATCCGGCCGGCGCCCGGGATGGGCGTGCTCGCCCCGCCGAGCCTGTGAGCCCGGTTGAACCGGAGCGTCAATCCGCTGCCTTGATCGCCGCGCCCAGGATATCGACAAGCTCGCCGATCTGTGCCTCGCTGATGATCAGCGGCGGCGACATCGCGATGGCATCGCCGATCTGGCGTACCATCAGGCCGGTCTCGAAGCATTTGAGGTAGACCTCGAACCCGCGTGCGCCGGGCGCGCCTGCGCGCGGGGCAAGCTCGACTGCGCCCATCAGCCCGAAATTGCGGATGTCGATGACGTTGGGCAGGCTCTTCAAGCTGTGCACCGCATCCTCGAAGATGGCCGCCATCCCGGCCGCGCGCGCGAACAGGCCCTCCTCGACATAGACCTCCAGCGTCGCAAGCCCCGCAGCGCAGGCCAGAGGATGCCCCGAATAGGTATAGCCGTGGAACAGTTCCACGCCCGCGGGGCCCGCCATCAAGGCGTCGTAGATCGGCTTGCTTACCGCCACGGCGGACATCGGCACCGCGGCGTTGGTCAGGCCCTTGGCTATGGTGATCATGTCCGGCTGGATGCCGAGCCGCTCGCAGCCGAAGGCCTCTCCGAGCCGGCCGAAGCCGGTGATCACCTCGTCGGCGATCAGCAGCACGCCGTGCTTGTCGCAGATCGCCTGCAGCCACTGGAGATAGCCCTCCGGCGGCACCAGCACGCCGGTCGAGCCGGCGACCGGCTCGACGATCACCGCGGCGATCGTCGAGGGGTCGTGGAGCGCAACCAGGCGTTCCAGATCCTCAGCCAAATGCGCGCCCCATTTGGGCATGCCTCTGCTGAAGGCCATCTCGGAAAGGTTGTGGGTATGCGGCAGATGGTCGACCCCTGCGATCAGGTTGCCGAACTGCTTGCGGTTGTTCGAGATCCCGCCCACCGCGGTGCCGCCGAACCCGACCCCGTGATAGCCCCGCTCGCGCCCGATCAGCCGGGTGCGCGTCGCCTGACCGTTCTGGCGGTGATAGGCGAGCGCGATCTTCAGCGCGGTATCGACCGCCTCGGAGCCCGAATTGCCGAAGAACACGTAGTCGAGGTTGCCCGGCAGCATCGCCGCCAGCCGCGCTGAAAGCTCGAAAGCGCCGGGGTGGCCGCACTGGAAGGCCGGCGCGTAGTCCATCCTGGCCGCCTGGGCCTGGATTGCCCGGGTGATCTTGTCGCGGCCATGGCCGGCGTTGACGCACCACATGCCGGCCGCGCCGTCGAGCAGCGTGCGCCCGTCATCGGTGGTGTAATGCATGCCCTTTGCGGCAACGACCATGCGGGGTGCGGACTTGAACTGCCGGTTCATGGTGAACGGCATGAAGTACGGCTCAAGCGTGTTGACCGCGATGCGCGCCGTGTCCGGCATGATCGGGCTCCTCGTTGTCTGGGTCGGCTTCGGCTCAAGCTAGCGACCGACCGCCGAACCGGCAACCGTGACCGCTGCGGAGTGGTTCTGCTATCGTAGCGGCGATGCACGCGATCAAGGTTCCGGTTGCGCTTGTCAACCGCCTCGAGCCCATCAGCAACGCGCTTGCCCACCGGGACTTCCGATTGTTCTCGATCGGCAATGTCGGCTCGCATATCGGCACCTGGATCCAACGGGTCGCGGTGGGATGGCTGACCTGGGAGATGACCCGATCCGGCTGGTGGCTCGGCATCGTCGCGTTCGCCGATCTGTTCCCGACGGTCATCCTGGCCCCGATCACCGGCGCGGTCGCCGACCGGGTCCACAAGCTGACCGCGACCAAGGTGGTGCAGTGCGTCAACCTGTTCCAATCGGGCTTTCTCGCGGTGATCACGCTTGCCGGAGCGATGACCATCGAGATTCTGCTCGCGCTGGTGGTCTTCGGCGGGATCAGC
Source organism: Alphaproteobacteria bacterium (assembly GCA_965248835.1). GTDB lineage: Bacteria > Pseudomonadota > Alphaproteobacteria > MPNO01 > MPNO01 > CAYFYS01. Next base: position 1,546,615 of record CBDFLJ010000002.1, on the reverse strand, counting down.
ATCTCCTTCGGACAGCCGATCCGTCTTTCGATCATCCCGAGCCTGGTGCCGCGCAAGGATCTGACGGCCGCGATCGGGATCAATTCGATGATCTTCAACGGCGCCCGGTTCGTCGGCCCGATGGTCGCCGGTCTGGTGATCGTCCAGGCCGGGGTCGGCTATGCCTTCCTCGTCAACGCGGCGAGCTTCGCGGTCTTCATCGCCGTCTTGTCGCTGATCCGCTTCGAGCGCGGCGAAGCCCCGCCGGTCGCGCGATCGGTCCGCAACATTCCGCGCGAGATCGCAGAGGGCTACAGCTATGCCGTGCGTCATCCCGGTATCGGGCCGATTCTGATCATCCTCGTCCTGCTGGCGTTGCTGGCGCGCCCCTATATGGAGCTGCTGCCCGGCTTTGCCGATGCCGTCTTCGGACGCGGCGCCGAGGGGCTCGCCTGGCTGACCTCGATGACCGGGCTCGGGGCGCTGCTGGGCGCGGCCTGGCTCGCCCAGCGCGGCGCGGTGGTCGGGCTTACGGAAACCACGGTTGCGGCCATTGCGGTGCTGTCGTGCGCGCTGATTGGCTTCGCTGCCACCGATATCTTCTGGTTGGCGGTGCCGTGCCTGGTGGTGGCCGGGTTCGCGATGATCGTCGTCGGCGTCGGCGAGCAGACGCTGATGCAGAACGCCGTGGAACCGGCGCTGCGCGGCCGGGTGATGAGCCTCTACGGGATGATCGGGCGCGGCGCGCCGGCGCTGGGAGCGCTGGTGATGGGCGGCCTGTCGAGCTATGTCGGGCTGCGATGGCCGGTGCTGGGCGGCGCGGTGATCTGCCTCGGCGTCTGGCTGTGGGCCCGCGGCAAAATCCCGGTCATGAAGGCCGCGCTTGAACAAGCACCGGGGGAGGGCAGGGAGTAGCCGGGCTCAGTCGATCGAGTCGGCCTCCTCGACCATGGCGATCAGCGAGGACGCCCTGAGGTATTCCCGCGCCCGCTCCGGGTCCTCGGCGGTCCGGCGCAGCTCCTCGAACCGCCGGCGCCGGACCTCGGGGTCGCGTTCGCCCAGCAGCTGCTTGTTGCGGATGGACTGGGCCTGGACGTATTTCTCGGCCATCGGCCGCCTCTGGCGGTCGTAGCGGTCGAGGACATCCTCGCCGGCCTCGCCGCGCCAGATGGCGACGAGCTTGGCGGCAAGGTTGAGGCCGTCATGCAGGCCGCTGTTCATGCCCATCCCGCCGACCGGGTTGTTCACGTGCGCCGCGTCGCCGGCGAGCATCACGCGGCCTTTGCGGAATGTCGCCGCGACCCGCTGATGGATCGCATAGAGGTTGCGGTGCAGAATCGCGTAGGGCGGATCGTAGGGCAGGCATTCGGCGAACCGGGCCTGGATCCAGTCGTCGTCGAGCACCTCTTCGTCCGGCGCGTCGGTGAACGCCGGGAACAGCGCCCGCCAGACCCCTTCATCCTCCTCGCCGGGCACCTTGATGATTGCCGACCATTGTTCGGGATGGGCGATGTAGTTGCGGTAGCGGAAGCCGCCTGCAGCGCCGAAATCGTAGCCGGTGGAGACGATGATGAAGCGTTCCTCCCAGGTGAATCCGGGGAAGTCGATCCCCTGGGCCTTGCGCACCACCGAGCGCCCGCCATCGCAGCCGATCACGAAACGCGCCGGGAAGGTGGCCGTCCGGCCGTCCGGGGTCCGGGCGTCGACATCGACGCCGCCGGCGCTCTGGCGCACGTCGAGGATCTCGTGCTCGCGCAGGAGTGTGAAAGTCTCCAGGTGCTTGGCAATCAGGTGGGCGATCTCGATCGTCTTGTGCTGTTCGAGCTGAAGTGCCAGCGGGAAGGGCGTCTCGTCCTTCAGGAGCGCATAGTCGAACTCGGCCACGATCTGCTGGCTTGCGCGGTCGCGGAACTGGAACCGCGGCGATGCGAGCCCGCGTTCGAGGAGGTGCGGCGTCATGCCCAGCGGCTCCAGCATGGCGAGCGTCGAGGGGTGCAGGGTCGAGGCGCGGTGGTCCCGCGACGTGACCGCCAGGGCTTCCAGCACGAGCACGGGGACGCCGGCCCGTGCCAGCGCCAGCGCCGTGACCATTCCGACCGGACCGGCCCCGACGATGATGATTCGATCGGTGGTGTCCATGGGCCGCACCCTACAGATCGACCGCCGCCGGGGCGAGGCAACGCCACCCCGGCTTGACCCGGCGGGCGGCCGGCGGCACCGTGACCGGCATGTGCTGGGGTGCCCGCGCGGGCGGGCTGAGAGCAGACCCACGGAACCTGATCTGGATCATGCCAGCGAAGGGAGCAGTCACCCGACCATTGGACCTTGATGCCGCGCTGGCGGGGTTGCGCGGTGTGGCGGGATTCGCCGACGCGCCGGCCGGCGCGCTGGAGCGGCTGCACGTAAAGGGGCTGTTCCACGACCACGTCCGGATCACGGGCACCGGCTATGTGCTCCGCCTGCCGCGTTCGAGCCAGTTCGGGCTCGATCCGGCGGCAAACCTGGCCTATCAGAGCGCCTGTTTCGCCCGCGCGCAGCCGAGCGGCTGCACCCCGGCGCTGGCCGGCGTCATCGCACCGCGTCCGGGCCTTGCCTATGGCGGCCTGGTGGTCGCGCTGGTCGAGGGCGTCGCGGCTCGGCTGCCCGAGGACCTGCCGGCGATCGCTTCATGCATGGCCGGGATCCACGGGGTGGCGCTGCCGCCGCCGGGCGGCCGGGCGCCGCTGGCGGTCCACGCCGACCCGGTGGCCGGCATCCTGGGCTTCATCACCGAGCAGGCGGCTTATCTCGACCGCGCCGGGCTGGCGGACGACGCTCGCGCGCAGATCCACGAGGAGATCGCCTGGGCGCGGCAATTCGCCGCCCGGCATGCCGGCACGCCCCAGCCGATCACGCTGTGCGGCACCGACACCCATCCCGGCAACTTCCTGATCGAGCGCCCCGGCACCGGGCGCGCGGTCTTCATCGATCTGGAGAAGGCGCTCTACGGCTCGCCGGCGATCGATGTCGCCCATGCGAGCCTGTACACCTCGACCATGTGGGATCCCGACTGCGAGGCGGTCCTTACGCGCCAGGACGTGATCGGTTTCTATGACGCCTATCGGGCGAACATACCGGTGGACCTCGCCCGCGGCCTGGAACCCTGGCTGCTGCCGATGCGGCGGCTGACCTGGCTGCGCACGACGACCTGGTTCGCCAAATGGCGGGTCGAGGCGGAGGCCTGGGCCAACGGCAAGGGCGCCGGAGAAAGCACCTGGTGGCGCGCGGCGGCGGGCGCGCCGGATCTGGTGGCCGATGTCGGGCGCCGGATCGACGGGTTCTTCGATCCCGGGACGATCGCCATGGTGCGCCGCGAATGGCGCGGGCCCGATCCGATCAGCCTGGATCCGGGCCGAGAATGACCGCGCCGGTCGCAGCCATGGCTGCGATGGCATCCTCGTCATAGCCGAATTCGCGCAGAATCTCCGCCGAGTGCTCGCCGAGATACGGCGCCGCCCGGCGCACGTTGGCGGGCGTGGCGGAAAACTTGATCGGCGGGCCCAGGGTGCGCACCGGCCCGAGCCGGCTGTGCCGGACCTCCATGATCATCTCACGTGCGCGCGTCTGGGGGTCCTCCATCATCTGGCCGATATCGAGCACCGGCCCGGCCGGCACGCCGGCCTCTTCCAGGGCGCGCATCAGCGCATCGGTCGTGTGCGCCTTGAACAGCGGATCGAGCGCGCGGTTGAGCGCTTCGAGGTTCGCCATCCGCAGATCGTTGGTCACGAACCGCGGATCCTCGATAAGGTCCGGCGCGCCGAGCGCGGCGGCGAGCCGCGGCCAGTTTGCCTGGTTCCCGGCACCGACGGTGATCCAGCCGTCGGCTGTCTCGTAGGCCTGGTAGGGCGCGCTCAGCGGATGGGCCGACCCAAGGGGCGCCGGCGGCTCGCCGGTCGCGAGATACATCGCCGCCTGGTGGAAGGTCGCGGAGATCCCGGCCTCGAACAGCGAGGTGTCGAGGAATTGCCCCTCGCCGGTCTTCAGCCGATGCGCGTACGCCGCGGCGATCCCGAGCGCAGCCAGGACGCCGGCGGCGAAGTCGGCGATCGGCGACCCGATCTTGACCGGCGGCCGGCCGGCGGCTTCTCCGGTGATGCTCATCAGCCCCGACATTGCCTGGGCGACAAGGTCGTATCCGCCGCGGTGGGCATAGGGTCCGGTCCGCCCGAAGCCCGAGATTGCGGCGTAGATGATCGCCGGGTTCTCTTCGCGCAGGCGCTCGTAGCCCAGCCCCAGCCGGTCCATCGCCCCCATTCGGTAGTTCTCGACCACCACATCGGCGCCGCGCACCATGCGCAGGAACGCCTCCTTGCCGGCGTCCTGCTTGAGATCGAGCACGATCGCCCGCTTGTTGCGGTTGAGCATCATGAAGGCGGCCGATTCGTCCTCGATCGTGGGCGGCGTCATGCGCCTTACGTCATCGCCCAGCGGGGCGCGCTCGACCTTGATGACCTCGGCGCCGAGGTCGGCCAGCATGTAGCCGCAGGTCGGTCCTGCCACGACCTGGGCGCATTCGATGATTTTCAGCCCGGCGAGCGGGCCGGTCGCCGCCTCGCTCACCGCTCAGCGCCCCTTGAAGACCGGCTTCTCCTTGGCGAGGAAGGCCCGGTAGCCCTCGTGGTAATCCTCGGTGTCGGCGTAGGCGTAGGATTCCGCGATTTCCGCCTCGCTCAGCGGGGCCGGGTCCGCGAACCGGCGGATCGCCCGGCGGTGCCAGCGAGCGGCCAGCGGCGCGCCTTCTGCGATCCGGCGCGCCGAGGCATAGGCCTCGTCCTCCAGCTTCTCGTCGGGCACGATGTGGTTGATCAACCCCTTCTCGTAGGCTTCGCGGGCGGTGTAGACCCGGCCTTCGAGCGCGATCTCGAGCGCGGTCGCCCGGCCGACGACATTGACCAGCGTATCGAGCAGCCCGTAGCCGAGATAGAGCCCCATCAGCCGGGCCGGAACGCCCAGCCGGCTCGATTCCGCGGCGATCCTGATGTCGCACGCGGTGGCGATCTCGAACCCGCCGCCCAGGCAGTAGCCGTGGATCATCGCGACCACGGGGTGCTTGCCCCGCGCGATCGCCTCGACCGCGTGATCGGTCTTGGCCTTGTAGGATCGGGCGAGGTCGACCGTCGAATGCTCCTGCCGGAAGCCCGAAATATCGGCCCCGGCGGCGAAGGCGTCCGGTCCTGCGCCGCGCAGAACGATGCAGCGCAGGTCGTCGTCCTCCGAGAGGCCTTCCACCGCCTCGCCGAGTGCCGTCCAGGCCGCGGCGTCGAGCGCGTTTCGCTTCTCCGGACGGTTGAGCGTGACGGTTGCGATCACGCCTTGCCGCTCGACGAGAATTGACTGCGACATGGAGGACTCCTGATTCGGTTCACCCTTGCACGCATTGTGCCCGAGCCGCCCGGAGCGTGCCAGTGCGGCCCGCCGCGGCGCACTCGCACGATCCGAAAGATCGCTCGCCAATTGTCAAAGCACGGGAACGGCTTAACATTGCTAAGATGATGTCCTGGGTCAATGCGCCGAAAGCGCCTCCTCCGGTTCCAAGTCAGGCGGTTTGATGAACGATCCCTTTGAACGCCGCGCGGCGCTGCTCGATCAGCTCGACGGTCTGCGTGTCGCGCTCGATGCCGACCGCCGGGTCGGCACCCTGATCCTCGACCGGCCGCCTCTCAACGTCGTCAGCTTCGAGGCGCGCGCGCAGATCGCGGCCGTTCTGGAAGCCTTGGACCAGCACCCCGACGTGAGGGTGATCGTCATCCGCGGCGCGAACGGCGTTTTCAGCTCCGGCGGGGATATCGCTGGGTTCCTCGAGGTTCCCGCCGATGGCATGTCCGACCTCGCCTGGGCCGTTGCCGCGCCCGAGCGCTGCCGCAAGCCGGTCATCGCCGCGGTGGAGAAATACGCCATGGGGGTCGCCTTCGAGTTGGCGCTTGCCTGCGATTTTCGCATCGCGACCCGGTCGGCGGTCTTCGCCCTGCCCGAAATAAACCTCGGCGCCATCCCGGGCTCCGGCGGAACCCAGCGGCTGGCCCGGATTGCCGGTCTCGGCCGGGCCAAGGAAATGATCATGCGCGGCCGGCGCCTGAGTGCTCCCGACGCCCTTGACTGGGGCGTCCTCAGCGAACTGGTCGACGACGACGGCCTGGATGCGGCGGTCGAGCGTTGGGTCGACGACCTGGCGGTGCGCCCGCAGATCCCGCTGGCCACCTTGAAGCAGGTTCTTAACGAAACCTATGAGACGCCGCTCGCCGCGGGTCTGCGTACCGAAGGCCAGGCGTTCGAGAAGATCCGTTTCGGCGCGGCGTTCAAGCGCGGTATCGCGGCGTTTACGGCCAAGAAAACGCCCGATTTTTCTGACCTTTAGAAAATCTTGTTCGGGATATGGTTTAGCCGCGCAATGATTTGAACTGCGCGGCGTATCCGCCCGGATCGATCCGCGCATCGATCACGCAAGGCCCGGCGGTCGCGAAGGCTTCGTCCAGCGCACCTGCCAGATCGTCCGGCCTGTCGACTCGTTGGCCCGCGCACCCCATGCTTTCGGCCATCCGCACGAAATCGATCCGGTCCGTCCGCACGCCCCGGCTCGGGTGGCCGATCGCCTGCTGCTTGATGTCGATCAGCGACAGTGCCGCGTCGTTGAATACCACCACGACGATAGCGGCGCCGGTCTCGGCCGCGGTCGCGAGCTCGCCGGCGCACATCATCAGCCCGCCGTCGCCGGTGAAGGCCACAACCCGCCGGTCGGGCTCGGCGAGGGCGGCCGCAATCGCCGCAGGCAGCGCGAGTCCCATCGTCGACAGGCCGTTGGAGATCAGGACGTCGCCGGGCCGCTCCGTCGGGTAGAACGTCATCGCCGGGACCATGTGTGCGCCCGCATCCACGGTGATGCGGGTTCCCTCCGGCGCCGCCCGGTGGACGGCCTCCACCAGCGCCTGCGGGGTGACCGGCGCTCCTTGCGGCGAGGCCAGCGCTGCGCGCATCTCCTCGCGCAATCCGGCGATCTCGGCCGCGGGCCAGTCGGCGGCGCATGCCGCATCCATCAGCAGGTCGAGCGCGCCGTCGATCGGCCCGATCATCCGCGCCCGGGGCGCGGCATAGAGGGGCCGGTCGCCGACCGCGGCGATATCGAGGATCGGGGCGTCGTAGCGCCAGGGCTGAGGCTGGAGCTCGACCGGGTCGAGACCGATCTGAACGATCAGGTCGGCCCGCGACAGGCACGGCGCCTCGGCCGCGGCACCGGTGAAGAGCCCGACATGCAGCTTATGGCCGTCGGCAATTGCGCCCTTGGCCTTGTAGGTCGTCAGCACCGGCGCGCCGAGCTTGCCGGCGAACCGTCCGAGCGCTGCGGCCGCTGCGGCGCTGCGGACATCGAGCCCGACGAGGATTGCCGGCCGCCGCGCCTGGCGCAGCAACGCTCTGGCGCCGCCGATGTCGAACATTGTGGACGGCACAGGCGGCGCGGCCGGCGCCGGAGCCACGTCCGCCCGCTGGGCCGCGATGCCGCCGGGCAACTCGATAAGGACCGGGCCGAACGGCGGCGCCAGCGCCGTTGCGATCAGCGCATCGATCGACTCCGCGACGTTCGATCCATCGAGCCGCGCCCGTGCCTTGGTGATCGGCGTGAACAGGGCCGACTGGTCGATCACCTGATGGGAGACATAGCCCTGGCCTGTCGGATCGAAAGCGTCGGTGATCAGGACAACCGGTGCGCGATCAAGCATCGCGTAGGCGATTCCGTTGGTGGCCGCGGCAAGGCCGGGGCCGATTCCGGTGACTGCTACGCCGGGCCGTCCGGTGAGTTCGCCCGTGGCTGCGGCCATCAAGGCGGCTGCGGTCTCGGTGCGCGTCAGGACGAAGGGGATGCCGACGCGCGCCGCGGCCTCGATGACATGCAGGGACCCGCCGCCCGGAATGCCGAACAGGCGCTCAACGCCCCAGGCGGCAAGCCGCGCCGCCAGCGCATCGGCCACAGTGGTTTCGTGGTTCATGACGTTGTATCGCCCGGCGGCGCTCGGGCGGCAAGTCAGGCCGCGCAGCTCCGCCGCGCACGCTCACCATTTGGTGAACAGGCGTTGGTTGTCCTACCTTACCGATGACCCCAAATATGCGCTGAGCGACGGTGTGCCGTGGCACGGCGGCGGTCGGCAAGGCAGGAACGACGGGAGGCCTGAATGCACATTCTCACGAGGCGGGTGATGGGATCTCAGATGCGCACGGCCGCGCTCGGCGGATTCGCTCTGGCGCTTCTCGGCGCCGCTGCGGCGCCGGCCGAAGCCGCCCAGGTTGTTACCCTGACACAGGTCGCTTGCCAGTTCGTCGAATCCGAGAACGGCGTCGACCACATGTACAAGTCGACCAAAAAGGCCGATTGCGAGGCCATCAATGCGCGCACGAGTAAGCAGCGGCTGGCCGAGTCGAAGGTGTTGAAGCTGAAGCCCGGCGAATACGTCTTCCGGGTGCAGAACAAGAACGTTCCCTACGTCCTCGGCTTCTGGCTGCGCGACAAGGGCTATGACTGGCGCAATCCGCTGCACCGATTGTCCAAGATCAGCGTTTCCGGCGGCGGTTTGAAGACCGGCACCACGCGTGACTACGAGGTGACGCTGAAACCCGGCGAGTACCTCTATTCGTGCCCGCTCAATACCACGCCGGACTACCGTCTGATGGTCGCGAACTAGCGTATGTTCCGAACCGGCCGGACCGGCCCGCAGCCGGTCGATCCGATCGGGACATGCTCTATGGGATGAACTGCTCGTTGAGGATCCGATCCTCGAGGTTGTGTTCGGGATCGAACAGCAGCGTCAACGTCGTCTTGGGGTCCTCCCGGACCACCACGGAGCGGATGTTGCGCACCTCCGTATAGTCGGCGACCGCGCTGACCGGGCGCTTCTTCGCATCCAGCGCGTCCAGGCGCAGCCGCGCCGCGGACGGCAGCAGCGCGCCACGCCACCTGCGGGGCCGGAATGCGCTTATCGGGGTCAGCGCCAGCAAATTCGCTCCCAGAGGAATGATCGGGCCGTGGGCGGACAGGTTGTAGGCGGTGCTGCCGGCCGGCGTCGCGATAATCGTTCCGTCGCAGACCAGCTCGGGCATGCGCACCGTCCCGTCGATCAGGATCCGCAGCTTTGCCGCCTGGCGGGTCTGACGCAGCAGCGAGACCTCGTTGATCGCCATCGCCGTGGTCACCGCGCCGTCGACGGTGCGCGCACGCATGGTCAGCGGGTGCAGCTCGACCCGCTGGGCGACTTCCAGCCGGTCAAGCAGATTGCGGTCGTCGTAGACGTTGAGCAGAAACCCGACCGTGCCGCGGTTCATTCCGTAGATCGGCGCGTTGCGGCCGAGAAACCGGTGCAGCGTCTCGAGCATCAGACCGTCGCCGCCAAGCGCCACGATCACGTCGGCCTGATCTGGGCGCACGCCGCCGTAACGCTTGGACAGGCTCAGCAGCGATCGCTGCGCCTGAGACGTCGAGCCGGCGACGAAGGCAATTCGCTCGTATTTCATGGTCGGGCGTGCGACGGACCGTTTCCGCTAGGCGCGGTCTTCCCCGCCGGTGTCCTCCCCGCCGGTGTCCTCGCCGCCGGTGTCTTCGCCGCCGGGATCGGCATCGGCGGGCTCGGCGTCTGCATCGAACATCGTGCGGGCGTCGCGCCAGGTCTCTTCGTCTTCGTCTTCCATCCCCAGGGTCTCGCCGCGGGCCTGGGCCTTGGCCTCTTCCTGGGTGCGTGCGACGTTGACGGTGATCGTCACCGCGACTTCGGGGTGGAGCCTGATCCGTACCTGGTGCAGGCCGACGGTCTTGATCGACCGCTCGAGCTCGACCTGGTTTCGCGTGATGGTAAACCCGGCCTCGGCGACCACGGCGGCGATGTCGCTTGTCCTCACCGAGCCGTAGAGCTGATAGTTGTCCGAGGCTTGGCGAGTCAGAATTACCGACAGACCGTCGATCGCGGTCGACACGCTTTCGGCCTCACCGCGCCTTTCGAGGTTGTCCGCCTCGAGCTGTGTACGCAGGGTCTCGAAATAGGACATGTTCTCCTTGGTCGCGCGCATCGCCTTCTTCTTGGGCAACAGGTAGTTGCGCGCATAGCCCGGCTTGACGGTGACGACCTCGCCCATCTGCCCGAGTTTGTCCACGCGCTCCAGCAAGATCACGTCCATGGCTACTCCTCCTCGTCATCGCGCCGTGGGCCCGCAAGGCGTGCCCGCAACCGGGTCCAGGGCTCGAAAACACCGATCGCCGCCACGATCAGCACCGGCCATCCGGCGACGAACAGGATCAGATAGACGCCCAGGAGTACGAAAACCCGCCCGGCCCAGCGATTCGAGACCGCATGTATAACCGACAGGCCGAGCAAGAAAAAGGGCAGCAGGGCGACGACCGCCGCGTTGCGCCCGAAGTCGCCGATCTGTCCGGGAAGCAGTGCGGCCAGCACCGCGGCCGCGAGCACGACGCTAAGCCAGCGCGGCAGGTACAGCGCGGTGAACGGCTCGCCGGGCCGTATGTTCGCCCCGAAGCGCGCCAGCGCGCCCTGCGCCAGCAAGCTGTTGACCACCACCATGATCTGCCAGGAGATCAGTACCAGCGCCGGCAACAGCGCCGCGACAGGGCTGTTCGCCATCGCATTGGCCGGCATTTCGGCGCCGTCGAGGCCGCGTGCGAACCCGCGGAGCATATCGGCCAGCAGCTCTTGGCCGGCCCCGACCATGCCGCCCGGCTGCCCCGACAGGATCAGCGCCCCGGCGGCCAGTATGATCAGGGCGAGCGCGTTCAGCATCGCGATCAGATAGCCGGCCGGATACCACACCGTGCTGCCGTCCTCGGCCTCGCGCGACAGCAGCGCCCGGCCGATCAGGATCAGGACCGGCGCCGCCGTGGTCAGGGCAAACAGACCCGCGGCACTCAATGGCAGCGCGAAGGCGATGATTGCCAGGCCGATCGCGGTGGCGGCGGCCGCCGCGGCGAATCCGGCGCCGAGCCCGACAGCAAAAAGCGGGAGTTGGGCCATGTAGGCGAGAATCAGCGCGCCGAACGAGCCGAGGCCCACCGCGAGGTAGAGCGCCGCGCTGACCGCGCCGGCAAGAGCTGCGAGAAGGAGTGCGCGGGACGACATCGCCCGACCTGCGAGGCTTCCTTCGGGGTGCGCGTCAGCGGATGACGAAAGGCAGCAGCGCGACGTTGCGCGCCCGCTTGATCGCCCGGGCGAGCTCGCGCTGTTTCTTGGTCGATACCGCCGTTATGCGGCTGGGCACGATCTTGCCTCTTTCGGACACGAAGCGCTGCAGCAGCCGGATGTCTTTGAAATCGATGGTCGGCGCGTTGGGCCCGGAAAACGGGCAGCTCTTCTGGCGTCGAAGGAATGGCCGCCGGCTCATTGCTCGCTCTCCTCCTCAGGCGCGGCCGGTGCGGCGGTCTCTTCCTCAGGCGCGGCCGGTGCGGCGGTCTCTTCCTCAGGCGCAGCCGGTGCGGCGGTCTCTTCCTCAGGCGCAGGGTGCCGGTGCGGCGGTCTCTTCCTCAGGCGCGGCCGGTGCGGCGGTCTCTGCTTCATCCTTGCCGTCGCCGCCGGAGGCCTTATCGTCGGCCTGCCGCGGCGGGCCATCGCGATCCCGCCCGCCCTCGCGCGGGCCATCTCTGCCGCGTCCGCCGAAGCCGCCGCGCCCGCGCCCGCGGTCGTCGCGCCCGCCGCGCGCCATCATGATCGAAGGGTTGTCGTCCAGCGCATCCACCTTGACGGTCAGATAGCGCAGCACGTCCTCGCTCAGCCGCATGTTGCGCTCGAGCTCGCTCAGCGCCTCGCTGGGAGCGTCGAGGTTCAGCAGCGAGTAGTGGCCCTTGCGGTTCTTCTTGATCCGATAGGCGAGGTTCTTGATGCCCCAGTACTCGTTCTTGGTCACTTTACCGCCGTTGGTCTCGACAATCTCGGTCAGGCGTTGGGTCAGCGCCTCCACCTGAGCTGCGGAGATGTCCGGACGGGCAATGTAGACGCTTTCGTAAAATGGCACGGTGCGGCGCTCCTTGATCCCCGCCTGATCGGTCACGAAACCGGGCCGATCGCCTGGAATGCGATATGGCGCCTTCGACCGATTTCAGAAAATCCCGCTGTCGTGCGAGTGCGCAGAAACCCTGCGTCCCCGCCGACGGCGGGCGCGCACTATACACGTCTTCCCCCGATACGCAAGCCGGCGCGGCGGCGGGCACCGAGGGTCGTCTTGACAGGAATCGGGACCGGGTGTCTGTTGCCCAACGCCGCGTTCGCGGCGACCGGCTTCCACGGAGCGGACCATCCAGCCGATGATGATCGCCTTCGTTTTCCCGGGCCAGGGCTCGCAGGCCGTGGGCATGGGCGCCGAGATGACGGACGCATTCCCTACCGCGCGCGAGACGCTCGAGGAGGTCGACGATGCGCTGAACCAGAACCTGTCGCGCCTGATCCGGCAGGGCCCGGACGAGGAGCTGGTGCTGACGGAAAACGCCCAGCCCGCGCTGATGGCGGTCAGCATTGCGGTCTTGCGCGTGCTGGCGGCAGAAGCCGGGCTCGATCCGAGAACCGCCGCCGCTCTGGTCGCCGGACACTCGATGGGCGAATACTCCGCGCTCGCTGCCGCAGGCGCGCTGGGCCTGTCCGACACCGCCCGACTGCTCAAGACCCGCGGCCGCGCGATGCAGGAGGCGGTCCCGGTCGGCAGCGGCGCGATGGCCGCCCTGCTCGGCGCCGATCTCGACCAGGCGCGCGAAATCGCCGCCGAGGCGGCCGGGGACGACGTCTGCGATGCCGCCAACGACAACGCGCCCGGCCAAGTCGTCCTGTCCGGCGATGTCGCCGCGATCGATCGGGCCATCGACATCGCCCGGGAGAAGGGCGTCAGGCGGTCCATGAAGCTGCCGGTGAGCGCGCCGTTTCATTGCCGGCTGATGCAGCCGGCTGCCGATGTGATGAAGCAAGCGCTGGACGAGGTCGTATTGAGGGCGCCCACCCCGGCGCTGATCGCCAATGTCACGGCCGAGGCGGTCAGCGATGTTGACGAGATCCGCGAGCTCCTGGTCGCGCAGGTCACCGCGATGGTGCGCTGGCGCGAGTCCGTGCTCGCGATGCGCGATGCCGGTGTCAGGACCGTCGTGGAGATCGGCGCCGGCAAGGTCCTGGCGGCGCTGGTCAAGCGGATCGATCCGGACCTTGCCGCGATGTCGGTCGGAACACCGGCGGACATCGAAGCGCTGGTAAAGAGCCTGTAGCAGTCGGGGGGTTGGACGACCTCTCATGTTCGATCTGGATGGCAAACGGGCTCTGGTCACCGGCGCGTCGGGCGGTATCGGCGGTGCCGTGGCGACCGCGTTGCACGGGCTCGGCGCGACGGTCGCCCTGGCCGGACGCAATATCGATTCGCTGCGTGCACGTGCGCAGGCGCTCGGCGGCGAGCGCTGTTACGTGCTGAGCGCGGACCTCGCCGATCCCGGCGCGGCCGAAGGTCTTGCCGGCGACGCCGAGTCCGCGATGGGCGGGATCGACATCCTGGTCAACAATGCCGGCATCACCCGCGACGGCCTGTTCGTCCGGATCAAGGACGAGGATTGGCAGGCCGTGGTCGAGGTCGATCTCACAGCCGGCTTCCGGCTCGCCCGGGCAAGCCTGCGCGGCATGATGCGCGCCCGTTGGGGCCGGATCATTTCCATCACCTCGATCGTTGGTCAAACCGGTAATGCCGGACAGGCGAGCTACGCTGCGGCCAAGGCCGGCCTGACCGGGATGAGCAAATCGCTTGCGGCCGAGGTGGCATCGCGCGCGATCACCGTGAACTGCGTCGCGCCCGGGTTCATCGACACCGCGATGACGCGGGGGCTGGGCGAGGATCAGACCGCAAAGCTTGCCGAGCGCATTCCCGCCGGCCGGTTGGGCACGCCCGCGGACGTGGCTGCCTGCGTGGCGTTCCTGGCAAGTGAGGAGGCCGGTTACGTCACCGGACAAACCCTGAGTGTGAATGGCGGAATGGCCATGCTATAGCAGCCTCGTTCCTGCCGCGGGCACGCTGGTAACGCGCAGGCGATTGTGATACCAAACGCCGCTGGTCGGACCGCAAACTTCCCACCCCGCGGCGCCCATGCATCCGGGCCCGGTCCATCGCTTACCATCCGAGGAAAACCGACATGAGCGACACCCCAGACCGCGTAAAAAAGATCGTCGTCGAGCATCTTGGCGTCGACGAGGGCAAAGTCACCGACAACGCGAGCTTTATCGACGATCTCGGGGCCGACAGCCTCGATACGGTTGAGCTCGTGATGGCCTTCGAAGAGGAGTTCGGGTGCGAGATCCCCGATGACGCCGCCGAGAAGATCCTGACGGTCAAGGACGCGATCTCCTTCATCGAAGAAAACGCCAACGCCTGAGCCCAGTGCGCGCGATGCAGACGTTTCGCCGAACTCGAACATGAGACGTGTCGTCGTCACCGGTCTTGGGCTGATCACTCCGCTCGGCGTCGGCGTCGGTCATGTCTGGAATCGGTTGATCGACGGCAAGTCGGGAATCGGCGCCATCCAGTCCTTCGATGTCTCCGACCTGCCTTGCAAGATCGCCGGCGAGGTCCCCTTGGGCGACTCCTCGCAGGGCCAGTTCGACCCCGATCAGGTCACCGATGCGAAGGACCGGCGCAAGATGGATCGTTTCATCGTCTATGCGCTGGCCGCGAGCGTCGAGGCGATCGAGGATTCGGGCTGGGTGCCGGACGACGATGAGGCGCGCGAGCGCACGGGCGTGCTGATCGGCTCGGGAATCGGCGGGCTGCCGGTGATCGCCGATGGCGCGATCACGTTGGACCAGCGCGGTCCGCGGCGGGTCACGCCGTTCTTCATCCCGGCAAGCCTGATCAATCTCGCCGCCGGGCATGTGTCGATCCGTTACGGGTTCAAGGGCCCCAACCACGCGGTGGTTACCGCGTGCTCGACCGGGGCGCACGCGATCGGCGATGCCTCGCGGATGATCATGCTCGATGACGCCGATGTGATGGTCGCCGGCGGCACGGAGGCGGCGGTCTGCCGGCTTGGCCTGGCCGGGTTCGCCTCCGCCAGAGCGCTTTCGACATCCTTCAACGACACGCCGGAACGCGCCTCGCGCCCCTGGGACCGTGAGCGCGACGGGTTCGTGATGGGCGAGGGCGCCGGCATCGTCGTCCTCGAGGAGTTCGAGCACGCCAAGCAGCGCGGCGCACAGATCTATGCCGAGGTGATCGGGTACGGCATGTCGGGCGATGCCCATCACATCACAGCGCCGCCGGAGGACGGCAACGGCGGCTACCGCTCGATGGCGGCGGCGCTGAAGCGCGCCAGGCTCAACCCCGACGACATCGACTACGTCAACGCTCACGGCACCTCGACGCCGGTCGGCGACGAGATCGAGCTCGGAGCGGTCAAGCGCCTGTTCGGCCAGCATGCCTACGCGCTTTCCATGTCCTCGACCAAGTCCGCCATCGGGCATCTGCTTGGCGCCGCGGGCAGTGTCGAGGCAATCTTCTCCATCAAGGCGATCAACGAGGGTATCGTTCCGCCGACGCTCAACCTCGAGAATCCCTCCGACGGGTGCGATCTTGATCTCGTGCCCGGACAGGCGAAGGAGCGGCCGGTCCGCAACGCACTGTCCAATTCGTTCGGATTCGGCGGCACGAACGCCACGCTGATTTTCACAGCCGCGCCCTGATCCGGGCGCGCAGCCGGCGCGGCGCTCCGGTATGCGCTATTCGGCAGCCTCTCCTTCGCGCGGACCGAGGATCAGGTCGTGGTTCTCGCGCGGCAGGCGGATCTCCTCATCGACGATCCGGACCTCTTCGAGAGCGCTCCCGGCGCCTTCGACGTCGAGCTCGGAGAACCGTCGCGCCTGTGGCATGACCTTGCCCTCGAGGCTGCCGATGAAGGCGTTATAGGCCTTGACCGAGCGTCCCATCTCGCGGCCGAGCGAATTGATGTGCTCGCCCATCGTCGCCAGCCGGCGGTAGAGCTCGCGGCCGAGATCGGCGATCTGGCGGGCGTTGTTGGCGACGTTTTCCTGCCGCCATCCAAAGGCGATGGTCTTGGCGAGCCCGAGCAGTGTGGTGGGCGAGACGATGACCACCTGCTGCTTGAAGGCGTCCATGTACAAGTCCGGGTCCCGCTCCATCGCCGCCGCGTAGAAGTTGTCTCCGGGAACGAACATCACGACGTAATCGGGGCTGATCTCCAGAGCGTTCTGGTAGCCCTTGGCGGCGAGCTGGCGCATGTGGGCGCGGACCTGCTGGGCATGCCGGGCCAGGTGGGCCTCGCGTTCGCGGTCGTCGACCGCCTCGACGGCCTCCATGTAGGCTGACAGCGGCGTCTTGGCATCGATCACCATCGCGCCGCCACCCGGCAGGCGGATGATCACGTCGGGCCTCAGCAGCGCGTTGCCGTGTTCGAGCGCAGGCTCGGTGACGAAATCGCAATGGGCCGTCATGCCGGACAGCTCGAGGATGTTGCGCAAGGTCTCCTCGCCCCAGCGCCCGCTGCTCTTGGGCGCGGAGCGCAGCGCATTGACCAGCTTCGAGGCCTCCGTGCGCACGCGTTCCTGGGCCTCGGCGACGTTCTTGATCTCGGCGGTCAGGCTGCCATAGGCCTGTTTGCGGTTGTGTTCGATCTCCTGGAGGTTCTTGCGGTATTCCGCGAGCGTCTTCTCCATTGGCTCGACCAGGTTCTTGATCGCCGTCTGGCGCTGGTCCAGCGCGCCGGCGGCCAGCTTGGTGTGCTTGTCCATGATCTCGTTGGCGAGGCTGAGGAAAGTGGCCTGATTCTCCTTCAGCGCCTGACCGGTGAGCACCTTGAGGTCTTTCTCGACGCTCTCCCGCATCCCGCCCAGCGCGTCCAGCCGCGTGCGCGCCGCGGCGAGGGCGATGCGCTCGGTCTCCAGGTCGCGGCCGAGCGAATCGGCGCGGGCACGCTCGGCGTCGCGCGCCGCAGCCAGCCTTGCGATCTCGCCGTTGCGGGCGATCCAGGACGCGGCCGCGCCGATGACGAGCGCGACCGCCGCCAAAACGATCGAAATCGGTTCCATGGGAAATTCCCCTTGACGGCCGCCAGGGAGTCTAAGCGAGGCGGCTGTCTCCGCGCGAGCCGAAAATCCTCTGCCGTCTCAGTCCTTGCGCGGCAGGCGCCGCAGAACCGGATCGACGATCGAGCCGGGCAGGGCGGTGAACAGCAGGAGCAGGGCATACAGAGGTCCGGGAAACGCGATTCGCCCGCAATCGCGCACCAGACCGCGCTGTATGATGCCCGCAGCGCGCTCCGCGTCCATCAACAGCGGCATACGGAATCGGTTTGGCGCGGTCATCGGGGTGGCTATGAAGCCGGGACAGATGACCGAGACCCGGATGCCGTCCGGCGCGTGGTGGGCGCGTAGCGATTCGCCCCACACCCGAACGGCGGCCTTCGATGCCGCGTAGGCCGGCGCGCCGGGAAAGCCGCGCAGGCCCGCCAGCGAGGACATGATCGCGATCTGCCCGCGCCCACGGGGCAGCATCCGGCCGAGCGCCGGCAAGACCGTGTTGGCGACGCCTTCGATATTGACCGCGAAGATCCGCCGCGTCTGGTCCTCGTCCTCCCCGGCGCCGCCGGTGCCGGCCGATATGCCGGCGTTGGCGATCACCAGGTCGAGCGGTGCCGAGTCGTCCGCGGCTTCGATCCAGCGCGCGCTCGCCGCCGGGTCGCTCGCCTCGACCGATGCGGTCTCGGCGGTGGCGCCGGCCTTGCGGCAATCGGCTGCGACGGCGCCCAGGCGCTCTTCGTCGCGGCCGCCCAGGAAGAGCGTCCTGCCGGTCCCGGCGTAGCGCCGCGCCAGCGCCGCGCCGATGCCGCTCGAGGCCCCGGTGATCAGGATCGAGCGCGGCTCCGGAACGGTCCGCCGTGTTCGGAACATGCTTTGACGCTACCTGATGGTTCGTTCCGGTGAGCGCGGTCTGGCCGTGTCATGATACAAGCCGCCTCGGCGAGGACGAGGACTGATTTGCCGGAACCGCGAATTGGACTATATAGAGCCGCCCCGGCCGCCCGGCGTGCACCGATTGCCGGCCGGGTCGCCGGTGTTATTCGAACAGGGCGCCATGGCCGAGCGGACGGCGAAGAAGGGCGGCAAGGAAATCCGGACAAAGGCCGCCGCGGCGTTGCAGAGCATGACCGGTTTCGCCCGCGTCGAGGGTGAGTTCGACGGCGCCCGGTGGGCCTGGGAAGTCAAGTCGGTCAACGCCCGCAATCTCGACATCCGGATGCGCCTGCCCAACGGCTACGGAGCGCTGGAGCCGCGTGCCCGCGAATTGGCGCGCGAGCGGTTCAGCCGCGGGACGCTTTCGGTTCACCTGGCGCCGGTCCGCACGCAGCGCATCCCCGATGTCCGGGTCAACGAGCCGGTCCTCGACAAGCTGCTCGCGATTCATGACGCGCTGCGCCGGCGCGTCGACGCTCCGCCGGCGCGGCTGGAGGCGATCATGGCGCTGCCCGGCGTTCTGGCGGCCCTGGAGGATGAAGAGGACGAGGGGACGCGCGAACCTCGGCTGGAGGCGATGATCGCATCGCTCGGCAGCGCGCTCGACGCGCTTGCCGCCTCGCGGTGCGAGGAGGGCGTGCGGCTCGAGACTCTCCTCGACGGCCATTTGGGCGAGATCGCCACCTTGTCGGATGAAGCGGCCCGGATTGCCGACGCCGAGCCCGAAGCCTTTCGCGCCCGGCTTCGCCAACAGCTCCAGGAGCTGTTGGGCGCGGAGCCGCCGCTGCCCGAGGATCGGCTGACCCAGGAAGTCGCCTATCTCGCCGCGCGCGCCGATGTCCGCGAGGAGATCGACCGGTTGGCATCCCATGTCGTGGCAGCGCGCGCGCTTGTCGGCACCGGCGGCGCGGTCGGGCGCAAGCTCGATTTCCTGTGCCAGGAGTTCACCCGAGAAGCCAACACGCTGTGCTCCAAGTCCGCCAACCTGGAGCTCACACGGATCGGGCTCGACCTCAAGGCCGCCATCGAGCGCCTGCGCGAGCAGGTCCAGAATATCGAGTAGCCATGTCGGCAAACGGAATCCGGCGCCGCGGACTCATGCTGGTGCTGTCCTCGCCTTCGGGGGCGGGCAAGACCACGATCTCGCGGATGCTTCTGGAGCGGGACAGCAACCTCGCGCTGTCGATCTCGGCGACGACGCGGGCCAAGCGGCCGGGGGAAGTTCCGGGCCGCGACTATGACTTCGTGGCGACCAGCGCGTTCGAGGAAATGCGCGCGGCAGGCGCCCTGCTGGAGCACGCCAAGGTGTTCGGCCATTACTACGGCACGCCGCGCGCCCCGGTGGAGGCGGCGCTGGAGGCCGGCCGTGACGTTCTGTTCGACATCGACTGGCAGGGCACCCAGCAGCTCGCCGAGAGCGCGCGCGCCGATCTGGTCAGCGTGTTCATCCTGCCGCCGTCGACGGACGAGCTGCACCGGCGGCTGCACCGGCGCGCGCAGGATCCCGACGAGGTCGTCGAGGCGCGTATGAAAAAGGCGCCCGAAGAGATGAGCCACTGGGCCGAATACGACTACATCGTCGTCAACCGCGAGATCGAGGACAGCATCGTCGCGGTCCAGGCGATCCTTGCCGCCGAGCGTCTTAAGCGCGACCGCCAGGTCGGGATGCCGCGATTCGTCAACAGCCTCGCGCAGGGATTCTAGCGGCACGGTGCGGTGACGGGCGCGGGGTCAGTACGGCGTCTCGCCGATGACGCAGAAGCGCCGCAGCAGACGGGGCTCGGCAGGATCGAAATCGGTCCGACCGTGCAGCACGCACCGGTTGTCCCAGATGGCGAGGTCGCCTTCCCGCCATCGATGCTCGTAGACGAACCGATCGTCTTCGACCTGGTCATGAAGGCGTTCGAGCCACGCCCGTGACTCGGCCTCGTCCATGTCGAGGATATAATCGGTCATCAGCCGGTTGAGGTAGAGCGACTTGCGCCCGGTCTCCGGGTGCGTGCGGACCAGCGGGTGTGCATAGCGCGGGGCGTCCGGGTCGCGCGGACCCGTCTTCTTGTGCTGGTTCCGGTCGTTGTAGTCATAGATGTTCATGCCGCGCAGCCCTTCGAGCCGGGCCTTTGCGTCCTCCGGCAGGTCCTCGTAGGCCAGATGGCAATTGGCGAACCGCGTGTTGCCGCCGGTTTTGGTGACCGTGATCGCCTGCAGCGAGGTGAAGTTGTTCGGCACCTCGAAGTAGCACTGGTCGGAATGCAGCCACATCTCGCCGTTCTGCAGCATCGCATCCTGGCGCGCGTTGCCGACGAACATCATCCCGACATGGTCTTTGGACTCCAGCTCCGCGGCCACGCGCTGCGGCTGGATCTCGCCGAACAGCTCGCAGAACCGCTTGTGGTCGGCCGGCTCGGCATGCTGGTCGCGGAGCACGATCAGATGGTGATCGAGGACCGCCTGGCGCAACGCGTCCGCGGTTTCCTCCGGCACCTCTTCCTTCCGGTCGATCCCGAAGATTTCTGCGCCCAAAGGCTCGGACAGCCGGTTGATCTGCAAGGCCATGATCGACCCCTCCCGTCCACGCGACGATCGAATTCTATGCCGGGCTGCGCCGGCCGTCCATCGAGTCCGGTCCGTGCGCGCGACGGGCCGCGTTCAGGTCCGTGAGGGCACCCAGACCTCGGCTTCGCCGTCGATGACGACGGTCTCCCCCACGCTGCAGACGGTCGCAAGCCGTGCCCGATGTCTTTCGCGATCGATGTCGATGACCGTCACTCGGGCCGTCACCGTATCGCCTGGCCGCACCGGAGCGGTGAAGCGCAGGCTCTGGCTGCGATAGATCGCGCCCGCACCGGGCAGCCGCGTCGCGATCACCGCCGAGATCAGGCCTGCCGTCAGCATGCCGTGCGCAACCCGCCCTTCGAAGCGGCTCGCTGCGGCATATTCGGCGTTGAGATGCAGCGGGTTGGTGTCGCCCGACACGCCGGCAAACAGGGTAATGTCGGCCTCGGAGATCGTCTTGCCGAAGACCGCCGTCATGCCGGGCTTGAGATCCTCGATATAATATCCGTGCAGCTCGGCCGCGCTCGGCGGGATAGCAGTGGTATCCATGTCATCGGCTTCCGTGAGTATGCCCCAAGGTCCCGGTTATTCCTTGGGTTTGGCGAATCCTTGGGCGAAAGACTTCTGAAACGCCTCCCAGGCTTGCGCGCCGAGCGGCAGCCAGGTCTTCATCAGCGCCTCCGGATCCATCGCGGCGATGTGGCCGCCGAGCTTGTCCTGGACCTGGTCCATCATGCGCTGTTGGAATTCTTCGACATCGGGAAGGCCCAGGAACTGCCGGGCCTCCTTGGGTGAGCATTCGATATCGATCGAGAATTTCATCGGGGCTTTCCTGTCTTCGCACACTCGTCAGGCGCGTTTCATGACGTAGGTGCCGGGCGCGGGCTCCAGCACCGCAAGCCCGCCGTCGCCGGGGGTGCGGGCAGGCACCTTTCGGCCGGACCGGCGGGACAGCCAACGATGCCAGTCCGGCCACCACGAGCCCGGATGCTCGACGGCACCCTCGCGCCAGGCCTCGAAATCGGCGGGAAACGCTCCGCCTTCGGCCAGCCAGTGCTGGTACTTGTTCTGCGCCGGCGGGTTGATCACACCCGCAATATGGCCCGAGCCCGCAAGCACGAACCGCTTCTGTCCGCCGAGCAATCCGATCATCTTGTAGACCGAGACGGCCGGGGCGATGTGGTCGTCCCTGCTCGCCTGAATATATGTCGGGATGTTCACCGCGCCGAGGTCAACGCCCTGGCCGAGGAGTTCGAACCCGCCGGGCCGGGCAAGGTTGTTCTGCTGGTACATGTTGCGCACGTAATCGATGAACAAGCGCCCCGGGAAGTTTGTCGAATCGGCGTTCCAGTACAGCAGATCGAACGCCGGCGGCTCCTTCCCCAAAAGGTAGTTGTTGATCACGAAGTACCAGATCAGATCGTTCGCCCGGAGCGCGTTGAAGGTCGCCGCCATGTTGGCGCCGTCGAGATAGCCCTTCTCCCGGATCTGGCGCTCGAGCGGCTCCAAATGGGCCTGATCGGTGAATACCAGCAGATCGCCGGCGTCTTCGAAATCGACCTGGGCGGCGAAGAAGGTCGCTGCGGCGATCCGGTCATCGCCGTTGGCCGCCATGAAGGCGAGCGTGGCTGCCAGGAGCGTCCCGCCGATGCAATAGCCGATCGCCGAGACCCGCGTCTCGCCGGTCGCCTTTTCGATCGCATCCAGGGCGGCGAAGATGCCCTCGCGGGCATAGTCGTCGAACCCCAGTTCCGCGTGGCTCTCCTCGGGGTTTACCCAGGAGATCAGGAAGACGGTATAGCCCTGCTCGGTCGCCCAGCGAATGAACGAGTTGTCGGGTCTGAGATCGAGAATGTAGAACTTGTTGATCCACGGCGGGATGATCAGAAGCGGCTTCTTGTAGACCTTCTCGGTGGACGGCTGGTACTGCAGAAGCTGCATGATCGGGGTCTGGAAGACGACGGCGCCGGGGCTGACCGCGATATTGCCGCCGACCTCGAACGCGTCCATGTCGACCTGCTTGGGTTGCAGGCCGTGCTCGGCGTCCCGCAAGTCCTCCGCGAGCTGGCGAGCCCCCCGGATCAGGCTCTCGCCCCTGGTCTGGCGCATCTCGCGCATGACCGTCGGGTTGGTGAGGGCGAAATTCGCCGGCGAGAATGCATCGACGATCAGGCGGCCCATGAAATCGAGCGTGTCCGCCTCGCGCTTGTCCAACCCCTCGACCTCCGCCAGGGTCCGGCGCAGCCAACGGGCATTGAGCAGGTAGGACTGTTTGAGGAAATCGAAGATCGGGTTGTCGGTCCACTCGGCGTCCTTGAACCGGTTGTCGCCCGCCTCGGGTGCGATGACCGACGGCGCCTCCTGGCCCATCAGCCGTGCGGTGGTGTTGACCCAAAGTGCCTGAAAGTCGCGCCAGAGCTCGGTCTGGGCCTCGAGCGCCTTCGCCGGCTCGATGTTCACGACCGATGGAACGTGGCCCGCGCCGCGATCCTCGCCGGTGCCGGCCATGCCGTTCAGCCAGAGCGCCCAGCCCTCTTGCCAATCCCGTGCCGATTGGCCCAGCGTCTCGCCGAACTCGGCGAGCCACGCCTGTGCATGCGGGGTCTTGTTATCGCTCAAGGCGCACCTGCACCGGGCGGACGCGGCACCGATACCCGGACGCGCCGCTTGCCTGCGACTCTAGATGGTCGCGGCGGCCAACGAAAGCTTGCATGCCGGACCGGCGGCCAAGCCCGCCTCAGGACCGCTCGTTCAAACCGCCTCAGGCTTGACGAATACCTCCATCGCCTCGTCCAGGCGCGCCTTGATCGGAACGCACGCCTTGGCCGCGGATTCGGTGAGGATCTGGTTCATCTTCGTCGTCTGCGCGATCATCAGGTTGACCGAACGGTTGCCCGCCTCGATCTGGATGTCGAGGAGCTCCCGCGGCGAGGCGACCGAGAACGCGCGCTGCATCAGCTCGAGGTTTTCCGCCATGGCGGTCTTGGTGCAATCGGCCATCTCGGCCAGACAGGCCTCCGCACCGGCGATCGTGAGCGCCGAGGCTTCGGCCATCGCATCGACATTGTCGCGGCCGTAGCTCAGGGCCTTGTCGTAGGCCGAACGGGCCATGTCGGCCTGCTGCCGACCGTAGACGGCGGCATTCTTGTAGCCCTCGGTCGCGGTATCGGCGCCGAGCTTCATTACGGTCTCCAGGGTTTCCCTGCCGGCGCTCGCGATGGTCTCCACGGCCTCGGCGGCGGCTTCCTGGGCGGTCGAACCGGTGGTTTTCTCGGTCGTCATGGTCAGCTCCTCGGGGTTCGGTAAGGCAAACGAGTTTTTGCAACGCGTAAACGCCATAATTCCCAAAAATCCGCTCGTGTCAAGGATATTTTTGCATCGCAAAATAAACGTTATTTCGCATGACAAAACCGTCCTAGCCGTGACAAGATGGGCCTGCGCAATCAGCACGGAGCGAGACGATTTTGACCGACCGGGGCGCCGAGGCAGCGGAGCCGATCGTCATCAAGAAGTACGCCAACCGGCGGCTTTACAACAGCGCGACCGCCTCGTTCGTGACGTTGGACGACCTCCACCGGATGGTGAAGGAGGGCCAGCAGTTCGTCGTGCGCGAGGAGAAATCCGGGCGGGACATCACCTCGTCGGTCTTGGCGCAGATCATCGCCGAGGAGGAGATCAAGGGGCACGGCGTGCTGCCGCACGAATATCTTCGCCAGGTGCTGAAAGCCTGTGGCGAAGGCGTCGGCCCGCAGCTCGCCAGCTATCTCCAACACAGCATGGACGTGTTCGCGAGCCAGCAGCGAAGCTTCACCAAGCAGATGCACGGCATGTTCGACGGTACCGCGGCGGTCGAGCAGTTGGCCGAGGTCTCGCGCCACAACCTGCAGGAGTTCCAGCGGTCCCTGAGCATGTTCACCACACAGCGGCGGGACCGCGAGCCCCCCGAGCCTGCCGCGCCCGGCGATAACGAGACCGAGGCGCTGAAACGCAGACTCGTCGAGATCGATGAACGGCTCGCCAAGCTGGAGCAGCTCGCCGTATCACTGTTGTCCGGCAAGCCGGGCGGCGGATCGGGCTAGGGATCGCACCTGATCCCCGGTGCCTCGGTCGCTGTGCCGGCCGCGGCGGGCTTTACTCGGCGGCGAGGGATCTCTTGTGAATGTCCTCCAGCGAGAACAAGCGCTCGGCGTTCTTCCAGCTGATCGCCTCGTAGGCCTCGGCCGAGATCGAGGACAAAGTCTGCACTGTTTGTGCGACGTTCATGTGCGCGTCGGGATGGGGGTAGTCGGTGCCGACCATGAACTTGTCGACACCATACCTGCCGATCACCAGCTCGAGGAGCGATTCGTCGAGTCCCACCGCGTGGTGGAACATCTCGAAATACGTTTCCGGCGGGCGCTTGTTCATCGGACGGCGGCGGATGTCGAAGTTGTGGTGGGCAAGCGGCGATTCGAAGGTTTCGATCGTGTCGCGCATGCGGTCCTCGAGGAACGGCAGGAAGCTCACGCCGGCCTCCGCGAACAGGAGCTTCAGGCCGGGAAAGCGGTCGAGCAGGCCGGAAAAGATCAGGCAGACCATCGCGTGCATGTAATCGAACGGGAAGCCGAGGCAGTTGTGCAGCCGCCAGCGGTCGAAGCGCTCATGGCCGATCTGCCTGGCATCGGCATCGCCGTGGAAGGCGACGACAACGCCCAGCCGCTCGGCCTCGGCATAAAGATCCCAGAGCGGCAGATCGTCGATCGCGCCGCCGTTGACGTTCGGGCAGATCACCGCGCAGCGCAGGCCGTGCACATCGACGCAGCGCTGCAGCTCGGCGATCGCCTCGTCGGGATGCTGCATCGGCAGGCAGAAGGTTGCGATCAGCCGGCCGCCGGAGCGGTGCTCGGCAGCGGCCATGCCGTCGTTGTGGTTCTGGACAAGGGCGCGGGCCGCACCTTGATCGGCGATCTCGTTGTAGACCCCGGAATGGTTGGGGAACAGGAGCTGACAGTCGATGCCCAGCCGGTCGACATCGGCGAGCCGGCGTGCGACCGAGCAGGTCTGCTCGACCGGGATCGAGTGCGCTACGCGCGGATGGTTGCGACCGAGAAAACGCATCGTCGCGCCCGCCCCATCGGCGATGATGCGCGGGCGCAGGTGGCGGTGCTCGCCGGCCATTGCGTCGTAGGCGTCTTTGGGCAGGAAATGGGAATCGGCATCGAACAGCATTTGGGCCTCCTTCGGCTCCGCAGGTGCCGATCGTGACTCGGAATCCGCCGCCGGACAACGCGTGCGCCTCCAATGCCGGACAGATCATGCGCCGGCGACGGCAGGTGGCCGCAACCCTGGCCTAATCGGCGCGGGGCGCTAAACTGGCCCGATCCATTTGCGGGAGTAACGACGGTGGCGAACAAGGATCTCAGGAACTGGCTGGAGGGTGTCGAGAAGATCGGCGAGCTCCAGACTATAACCGGGGTCGAGCATCACGAGGAAATCGGCGGGCTGGTCGACATCTTCCAGCGCAAGATGGGCAACCCGGCGGTGATGTTCGACGAGGTTCCGGGCTTCCCCAAGGGCCACCGGGTGGCGGCGAACCTGTTGACCTCGGTGCCGCGGATCAACGTCGCGCTCGGGCTCAAGCCCGAGGCATCGGAGATGGATCTGATTCGCTGGTGGCGCGACTATATGGGCGATGCGCCGACGCATGCGCCCAGGCAGGTCAACGGCGGCCCGCTGCTGGACAACGTCACCGAAGGCGACAAGGTCGACATCACGTCGATCCCGACGCCCAAGTGGCACGAGCACGACGGCGGGTATTTCATCGGCACCGGCTGCATGGTGGTGATGAAGGACCCCGACAGCGAGTGGATCAACTACGGCTGCTATCGCGTCCAGTCGCACGAGCCCTCGGTCGCGACGGTTATGATGTCGCCCGGCAAGCACGGCCGGCTGATCATGGAGAAGTACCACCAACGCGGCGAGCCCTGTCCGGTCGCGGTGGTGGCCGGCATGCATCCGGCCTATTTCATGATCGCGGGCCTCGAGATCCCTTACGGCAAGAACGAGTACGATGCGGTCGGCGGGCTGATGAAGGAGCCGATCGAGGTCATCAACATGCCCAAGACCGGGTTGCCGGTCCCGGCCAATGCAGAGATCGCCTTCGAGGGCTTCATCCACGCCGACGATGAGGTCATGGAAGGCCCGCTCGGCGAGTGGACCGGCTATTACGCCGGCGGCCGGCGGCCGCAACCGGCGATCCGGATCGAGACCCTGATGCACCGCAACCGGCCGGTGCTGACCGGCGCGATCCCCGCAGTACCACCCAACGACAACACCTTCTATCTCGGCACATACCGCTGCGGAGCGGTGTGGAACCAGCTCGAAGCCGCCGGCGTTCCCGAGGTCAAGGGTGTGTGGGCGCATGAGGCCGGCGGCTCGCGCATGTGGCTGACTGTGTCGATCAAACAGATGTATGGCGGCCATTCCAAGCAGGCGGGGCTGATCGCGGCATCGTGCCATGCCGGGGCCTATTCCAACCGCTGGGTGGTGGTGGTCGACGACGACATCGATCCGACCAACATGAACGACGTGGTCTGGGCGATGTGCACCCGCTTCGATCCGCGCGAAGGAATGGAGGTGATCCGCGGCGCCTGGAGCACCCATCTCGACCCGATGTGCTATGACGGCGATACCGACCGGCGCAACGCGCGCGTCGTGGTCGATGCCTGCCGCCCGTTTGCCCGGCGCGACACCTTCCCGGTCGTCGCCCGCTCGTCCAAGGAGCTCGACGAGCGGATCAAGGCCAAGTGGTCGCACGTCCTGCCGAAGTGACCCGGCTTCGATGACCGACGGCGCGATCGACATCGTCTGCAACCTCTACACCGAACAGGAGGTCCGGCTCGGCCAGACCGGCATCGACGATACCTTCAAGGACCAGATCCGCATGCCGGCGGCGTTTCGCGGCGGCGTGTCGATCGAGGACTATCTGGCCAAGATGGACCGCGCCGGCATCGCCCGCTCGCTGCTGATCGCGGTGCGCGCCGGCGACATCAACGTCGCAGGCTCCTTCGAGGTGCCCTATGAGCGGGTGGCCGAGGTCTGCGCCGCCCACCCCGACCGGTTCTCCGGGCTCGCCGGCATCGATCCGTTCCGCGGCATGCAGGCGTTGCGCGACCTCGAGGCCGCGGTGTGCGAGCACGGCTTCGTCGGCGCGCACCTCTATCCCCACTGGTTCGGTCTGGCACCCGACCATGCGAAGTACTACCCGGTCTATGGCAAGTGCTGCGAGCTCGACGTGCCCATCATGATGCAGGTCGGCCAGAGCCTGGTCTATTCCCGCGGCCGGCGGCTGCCGAGCGTCGGCCGGCCGATCTGTCTCGATCAGGTTGCATGCGATTTCCCCGAGCTCAAGCTCCTGGGCATCCATATCGGCATGCCGTGGACCGAAGAGATGATCGCCATGGCATGGAAGCACGACAACGTGTTCATCGGCGTGGATGCCTACGCGCCGCGCTACTGGCCGGAAACGGTCGTCCACTATCTCAACACCTACGGCCGCCGCAAGGTGCTGTTCGGCACCGACTGGCCGGTGATCGACCCCGAGCGCGCGGTCCGCGAGATCGAGGCCCTGGAGATCCGCGCCGAAGCCAAGCCTCTGTTGATGCGCGAGAACGCGCTGCGGGTCTTCCGGCTGCCCGAAAGTCCGTCCGATGGCGATCGCGTTACCGGCTAGCTACCGCCCGCTGACCATCGCCTCGGGGGTCCATGCGGCTGCCGGGCGGACACCGGACAAGATCGCAATCCGCGAGGGCGCGCGTCGGTTGAGCTATGCCGCGCTCGGCCGGCGGATCCGCCGCGTGACCGGCGGCGTGATCGACGGGCTGGGTCTTTCCATGGGTGACCACGCCGCGATCCTCGCACCCAACTGTCTGTCCTATGTGGAGATCGTCTGCGGTGCCGCATCGGCCGGCGTCGCGGTGGCAACGCTGAACCCGCGGCTGATTGCCGAGGAGGTTGCGTTCATCTGCAACGACTGCGGCGCGCGTGCCTTGTTCGTCGCACCTGGCCTGGAAGACCTGGCGCGCGCGATTCCCTTCGAGACGGTCGAGGACATCATCGTCCTCGATGACCGCTACGAGGCCTGGCTCGCCGATGCGCGCGAGACCCGCGAGCAGGCGATCCAGGAATGGGACGCCTTCACCATCCCCTACACCGCGGGCACCACGGGCCAGCCCAAGGGCGTGGTGCTGTCTCACCGCGCACGC
The DNA here is from genome assembly GCA_965248835.1 of Alphaproteobacteria bacterium. Lineage (GTDB taxonomy): Bacteria > Pseudomonadota > Alphaproteobacteria > MPNO01 > MPNO01 > CAYFYS01. The sequence continues at coordinate 1,517,835 of CBDFLJ010000002.1, read as the reverse complement.
ACGCTGTGCTTCCTGGCGATGGCCTCGGAATACGGCTGTTATGCGCCGGAGGACCGCAACCTGGTAACCGCCCCGCTGTTCCACGGCGCCGGGTTCGCGTTCGCCATGGCGACGCTGTTCCTCGGCGGTTATTGCGAGATCCTTCCCAGGTTCGACCCCGAGCTGCTGTTGCGCCATCTCCATGCCGGCCACATGTCGACGACGTTCATGGTGCCGACCCATTTCCACGCGTTGTTCGCGCTGGAGCCGGCGGTGTTGGAGCGTTACCGCGACACCGGCGTGCGCACCATCATCTCCAACGCGGCGCCGTTGCCCCAGGCGACCAAGGAGCGCATCGTCGATTATTTCGGCGAAACGGTCCTGCACGAGACCTATGGCTCGACCGAGGGTGCGATCGTCACCAATCTGCGGCCCGAGGACCAGCTCCGCAAGATCGAGTGCGTCGGCCTGCCGTTCGTGGCAACGGAGATATCGATCCGCCGCGAGGACGGCACCGAGGTCGGGCCCGGCGAGGTGGGTGAGCTGTTCAGCGCCTCGCCCTACCTGTTCAACGGCTATTGGCAGCGGCCGGAAGAGACCGCCAGGACCATGCTCGATGGCTGGGTCAGCGCCGGCGACATGGCGGTGCGCGACGAGGAGGGCTTTGTCTACCTGATCGACCGCAAGACCGACATGATCATCTCCGGCGGCATCAACCTCTACCCGCGCGAGATCGAAGAGGCCCTGTTCCACCACCCATCGGTTGCCGAGGCGGCCGTGGTCGGCGCGCCCGACGATCATTGGGGCGAGGCGGTGAAGGCTTTCGTGGTCGCCCGGCCGGGCGAGATGATCGACACCGCCGCGCTCACTGCGCATTGCCGGGCGCGGCTCACCTCCTACAAGGTGCCCAAGACGATCGAGGTCGTTGACGCTCTGCCCAAGAACGCGGCCGGCAAGGTTCTGCGGCGCCGGCTTCGCGACCGGACACGCTGATCGTCGATTCGATCAAGCTGACCGGCGCCAGCGGCGCGCCCGCGCGGGTGCTGGCGATGTGTCGGTAACCGACCTTACGGCGGCAGTTGCCCGGACGCGGTCGAATTTGATACCGTGGCGGGGCCGCGTTGGCCCGTGAAACTGGTCCGGACTGGAGCCTCGCCATGAAGACGCTGAGACTGGAAACGACCGCGCCTTTCCAGGGACTGGCCGAACTCGTCGCCGACGCCGAGGGGTTGTTCGCGGCCGAAGGGCTCGACATCCAATGGGTCGCGCGCAACCAGGCGCCGCGCGAGACCGACACCTCGGCGATTTCGCCCGATGGGTTCTCCGCCTTCGCCAGCCATGGCAGCACCTTCGAGCAAGGCGGGGCGGACATGTACAATGCCTGCGAATGCGGCAACTACCGCCGGGTCCAGGACAGCGACGCCAGGGGACGCCAGGTCGGCCGGCGCTCGATCGTGGTCTGCGCGGCGCTCGTGGTGCGGCCCGACTCCAAGGTCTTCACACCGCAGCAGCTTGCCGGCAAGCTGATCGGCGTGCCGTACTATTTCGGCACCCACTATCTCGCCATCCAGATGCTCGAAGGCTTCGTGCCGCGCGACATGATCAGGACCTGCCGGGCGCCCAACGGCTCGGCGGCACGGTTCGAATCGATGATGAAGGGCGAGGTCGAGGCCACCACGCTCACCGAGCCCTACATCACGCTGGCCGAGAAGGCGGGCTGCCGCATCGTCCAGGAGGCGCTCTATCACGGCACCGAGGTGGTTTCGGATGCCGTCGATGCCGAGACCTATGCCGCCTTCAACCGCGCGGTGGTCGAGGCGGTGCGGCGGATCAACGCCGACAAGCGCAAATACGTCCAGTATTTCATCGACTACCACAAGGGCCAGCACCCGGGGATCGCCAAGCTGACCCCTTCCGACTTCCGGCTGAGCCGTATCCAGCTGACCGACCCGGCGCCGATCCCCGAGGACGAGCTGACGCGCACCTACGAATGGATGCGGAGCTGGAACATGCTCGACGATGTCGGCGAGCAAAGCCTGGTCGACGCTGTCCGCCAGAGCCAGGCGCACGATTTGCTCAACGTCTGAGCCGGTCGCAACGGTTTCCGACCGGACGCCGCGCGCGGCGTCCGGTTCTTTTTCGGCCGCTATTTCGCCGCGGTGATCATGATCTCGATCAGCAGGTCGGATCTTGCGAGCTCGGAGCGCACGCAGGCCCGGGCCGGCATGTTCTCGAGGTCGATCCAGGCGTTCCACACCTCGTTGAGCCCGCCGAAATTCTCGAAGTCGGTGATCCAGAGATTGGCCGACAGGATCTTCGACTTGTCGGAGCCGACCGAGGCGAGCTGGGCGTCGATATTGTCCAGTATGTTCTGGGTCTGGGCCCTGATATCGCCGCCGCTCTGGGCGACCTGGCCCGCGAGATAGATCGTATCGCCGTGGACGACAATCCCGCTCATTGACGGCATCTGCCTGCCGTTGACGACTTGGCCGGTTCTGGGCTGGTGCCGCTCGATTGCCATGTTCTCCCCCTGGTCATCGTGATGGAATGCGCGCTAGGGTGACAGACGCCGCCGATTGCCGCAACGAGACGGCGCGGCGGGCAGGGGATGGATGGATGAAGGTCGATCTGCTGGCGGTGGGCGGCGGCTTCGCCGGGCTCGTGTCGGCGAACCGGGCGGCCGAGCTCGGGCTCACCGCCGCCGTCATCGAGCGCGGGTCGGCGGCCGATTACATCTGCAACTCCCGGGTGTCGACCGGCGCGTTCCATTGCGGGATGTGGCGCGTCGAGGAGCGGCCGGACGTGCTCTACGACCGCATCATGGACGTCACCGACAACCATGCGCGGCCCGACCTCGCGCGCTGCTTCGCCGACAACGCGCAGCGGACGATCGCATGGATGGAGGCTCACGGCGCATCCTTCACCCGCGATCCGGGTCTTTGCTTCGGCCTTCCCGTGATGTCTCCGCCGCGCGAGATGAAGGCCGGGCTCGACTGGCCGGGCAGCGGGCCGCACAAGCTGCTGCAATCGCTGACCGCCCGGCTGGAAGCGGCCGGCGGCACGGTCCTGCGCGGCACCGAAGCGCTCGAATTGATCATCGAGGACGGTGTGTGCGCCGGAGTCCGGGCACGCGGGACCGACGGCGAGATCAGGATCGACGCCGGTGCGGTGGTCATCGCCGATGGCGGGTTCCAGGCCGATTTCGACCGGCTGGCGCGGCACATCTCCAAGCGGCCCGAGCGCATTCGCCAGCGCAATACCGCGACCGGGCGCGGCGACGGCGCCCGCATGGCCGAGCGCGCCGGTGCCGCGCTGGTGGGGCTCGACAGATTCTACGGCCATGTGCTTAGCCGCGACGCGATGACCAATGAAGGCCTGTGGCCTTATCCGCAGGTCGACATGCTCTGCGCCCAGGCGATCGTCGTCGACGGTGCGGCCCGGCGGTTCACCGACGAGGGCATCGGCGGCATCTGGATCACCAACGCGATCGCCGGGCTCGACGATCCGCTGAGCGCGACGGCGGTCTTCGATGCCACCGTCTGGGAGCGCGCCAAGGACAATGATCTGGTGCCGCCGAACCCGACGCTGGCCGAAGCCGGTGCGACGATCCACGAGGCCGGCTCGATCGAGACGCTGGCCGGCCTCGCCGGGCTCGATCCCGCAGCGCTGGCGGACACGGTCGCCACCTTCAACGAGGCAGTGCGCGGCGGGGCTCTGGAGTCGCTGAGCCCACCAAGGCGCGACGGCGGTTACGACCCGGCGCCGATCGAGACACCGCCGTTCCGTGCGGTCCCGCTGGCTGCCGGCATCACGGTGACCATGGGCGGCATCGCGGTCGACGGCGCCGCCAGGGTCCTGCGTCCGGACGACACGCCGATCGCCGGGCTCTATGCCGCCGGTTCGACCGCGGGCGGGATGGAGGGCGGGCCGCGCGCCGGCTATATCGGCGGGCTGATCAAGGCATTCCTGCTCGGGCTGGTCGCCGCGGAGAGCGCGGCGGCGGCCCGATAGTCATTGTTGGAAATCCCGAAGGGAGGTCATGCGATGAAATACGAAGCCCCCAGTGCCGAGCGGGTCAAGGAGATGGCCGCCGATCTCGGCTTCCCGGTCGACGATGCGGCGGTCGAGGACATACGCACCTTCTGGGCGCCTTTCGTCGATGCCTACAACGCGATCGAGGCGATGCCCGACGACCTGCCGCCGGTGAAATATGAGCGCGGCGAATGGCACCGGCCGAGCGAGGCGGAGAACCCCCATGGCGGCTGGTACATCAAGGCGCGGATCGAGGGCGCGCCGACCGGGCCGCTGTCGGGCAAGACGATCGCCATCAAGGACAGCGCGTGCGTGGCCGGCATACCGATGATGAATGGGGCAAGTGTGCTCGAAGGCTTCGTGCCGGACATGGATGCGACGGTCGTCACCAGGGTGCTCGATGCCGGCGGGACGATCACCGGCAAGTCGACCTGCGAATATTTCTGCGTCTCGGGCGGCAGCACGACTTCGGCCACCGGCCTCGTCCAGAGTCCGCGCAACCCGGGCCACACCCCCGGCGGCTCCTCGACGGGCAGCGCGGCGCTGCTGGTTGCGGGCGAGGTCGACATGGCGCTCGGCGGCGACCAGGCGGGCTCGGTGCGCATCCCGGCCTCGATGAGCGGGATCGTTGCGTTGAAACCGACCTTCGGGCTGGTGCCCTATACCGGCATCATGGGGATCGAGACCACCATCGATCATGCCGGCCCGATGACCCGCGATGTCGAGAACAACGTCGCCTTCCTGCAGGCGATCGCCGGCGAGGACGGGTTCGATCCGCGCCAGCGGGTGCCCCGGGTCGACACCTATGCCGATGCGCTCGGCAAAGACGTCAAGGGGCTGCGCATCGCGGTGATCGCCGAAGGGTTCGGGCGCCACGATTCCCAGGCCGACGTCGATGCGACAGTCCGTGCGGCGGCCAGACATCTCGAATCGATGGGTGCGGTGGTCACCGAGGTCTCGGAGCCGATGCACCTGGCCGGGCTCGCCATCTGGGGCGGGATTGCGGCTGACGGCATGTACAAGACCATGTATCGCGGCCGCGGCTTCGGCGGTAATGTCGGCGGGGTCTATCCGACCTCGCTGATCGACAAGATGGCCGAGGCCGGCAGCCGCACTGCGGAGTTCCCCAACACCTTCCGGTTCGGCGCGATGCTCGGGCTCTACGCCACCAAGTATTACGGCGGCCATCATTTCGCCAAGGCGGCGAACCAGAGCCGGGCGCTGCGCGCGGCCTACGATGCGCTCCTGGCCGAGAATGATCTGCTCTTGCTGCCGAGCACCGCGATGAAGGCTTCCAAGATTCCGCCCGCCGATTGCGGCTTCCTGGAGGAGATGCAGCACTGCTGGGAGGCGATCGGCAACACGGCACCGTTCAACGTCACCGGCCACCCGGCGATTTCGGTCCCGTGCGGGCTGGGTGAGGGCGAGCGCCCGGTCGGCCTGATGCTGGTCGGCCGCCACTTCGACGAGCTGACCGTCTACCGCGCCGCCCACGCCTACGAGCAGAGCGTCGACTGGCAGACCCTGGGCGAAAGCGGCTAGCCGGCGGGATTAAATGGACTCCGGCGCCATTTAATCCTGTCGCCGGCCGCAGACGCTGCTGGCGGCGCGGGCGGACGTGCTGGACGGCGTCCGGCCCCGCCGCTTACTCAGGCGTGGCGCGCAGCCAAAGCGCGCTCGCGGTCTTCCTTCGGGTACCAAGCCAGGTGGTGGTGGTCCTTGGACACCGGCGCGGCGTTGTCCTCGATGCAGGTCCAGGACGCGCCGTCGTCCTCGCTGACATAGATCTCGCCGGTCGCCGTGCCGACCGCGAGCATCATTCCGCCGTCCCAGTGGTGCAGGCACACCGCCTCGAAGGCCGGCGCCACGGGCGAGGGCATGCCGTGACCGAGTTCGAGCCAGTTCCGCCCGCCGTCTGTGGTGCGCGCGATGATCGAATCGGCCATCGGATCGCTGAACCACTTCCCGGGGTCGTTGCGCGCACCGCCCAGGAACAAGGTGCCGTCGTCGCGCGGGTCAAAGAACAGGAAATCGGGATAGCCGATTCGCCCGGCCCGCGGCATCAGATGCTCCCAGGTCTGACCGCCGTCGCCGCTGCGGTACAGCCCCTCGCCGGTGGCGAGGTAGAACAGGCGCGGGTCGTTCTCGCTGATCACCAGCCGATGGACATCGCGATAGGTGATGTCGTCGGGCTCGGCATAGCCGGCAAGCTCGGTCCAGGTCTGCCCGTCATCGTCGGTCTGCAGCAGCGCGCCCTGTTCGACCAGGGCATAGAACGTCTGCGCGCGGGTCGGATGGAAGACCACCGACTTGACATGCGGCAGGTGCGGCGGCGGCGGAAAAGTCCACTTCTCGGTGCCCGGAACCTCGCGCAGGCTCCTGGCCTCGGTCCAGCTCTCGCCGAAATCTTCGCTGCGGTAGAGCGCGGCGGGCTCGGTGCCGGCAAACAGGCTCACCCGGTCGCCGATGCGCCGCCCCGCCAGACCATAGATGTGCGGCCGGTCGAGCCCGTTGGTCAGCCGGCGCCACGAGGCGCCCGCGCCGTCCTCGCTGACCCATAGCCCGCCGTCGGCATGCGCACCGGCGAACAGTCGGCCCGAGACCGGCTCATACAGCAGCGATCCGACATGGCGATCCTCGAGCGACCGATCGCTCAGGAGCCACGGCGCGTCCTGGGCCTCGCGCCGAAAGGTCGCGACCCCTTCGACGGTCGCCACCACCAGCCGCGTCGCCGGCCCGTCGCCCCGGCTCTTGTTGTCACCGTTCGGGGAAAGATACGCGGTTGTCTCACCCATCGATCATCCCTCCAATGCGCATTCATCGATGCCGATTTAAGCACGGATCGGGTGGCCGCCGATACGGCTTGCTTCGCCAATGCCGGCGGCCCGGTTACAATGGGCCCGGACGGCTCAAGGACATGTTCCGGGATCGGAGATGGGCAAGGATTTGCGGATAGCGGTCGTGGGCGCCGGGCTGGGCGGGCTGGTCGCCGGCGCGCTTCTCCAGCAGCGCGGCTATGACGTGCGGATCTATGAGCAGGCGCCGGCGGTGGCGCGGCTCGGCGCCGGCATCAATCTCGGTCCCAACGTCATGAAGGTCCTGCGTGCGATCGGCATCGAGGAAGCCTTGCTCGACATCGGCATCAGGCCCGAATACTGGCTCAGCCGGAAATGGGATACCGGGGCGGTGATGTTCCGCTACGACATGCGCGATGCTGCCGAGGCCCAGTTCGGCGCGCCGTATCTGTTGATTCACCGCGGCGACTTTCACGAGATCCTGCTGAGCGCGGTCACCTCCGACATCGTCGTGTTCGGCAAGAAGCTGGTCGGGCTCGACCAGGACGCATCCACCGTCCGGCTCGCCTTCGAGGACGGAAGCACCGCCGCGGCCGACATCGTGATCGGCGCCGACGGCATCAACTCGATGGCGCGCGAGGTCCTTCTGGGGCCTGAGCTTCCGATCTATTCGGGCTATGTCGCCCACCGCTCGATCATCCCGGCCAAGCTCCTGGGAGATGTCCGTCCCGCCGATCTCACCAAGTGGTGGACCGAGGATGCGCACGAGGACACCCATATCGTGGTCTATTACCTCGACCGCCATCACGAGGAGATCTATTTCGTCACCGGCATGCCGGAGCCCGATTGGGATTACGGTCTGTCCTATGTCGATGCGGACATGGACGCGTTGCGCGCGGCCTTCGAGGGCTTTCATCCCGAGGTCCAGCACCTGATCGACATCTGCCCCGGGGCGACCAAGTGGCCGCTGTTCGAGCGGGACCCGCTTCCCTTGTGGAGCCGCGGCCGGATCGTCCTGATTGGCGATGCCTGCCATCCGATGAAGCCGCATATGGGCCAAGGTGCGGCGATCGCGATCGAGGACGCTGCCGTCCTGGTCCGCGCGATCGCGCTTGCGGGCGCGGACCACGCGGCGGCCTTCAAGCTCTACGAGGACAGCCGCAGGGACCGCGCCTCGCGCGTCCAGCAGGGCTCGCGGGAGAACAAGTGGCTGCGCGACCCGATGGACCCGACCTGGGTCTTCGAGTACGACGCGATGCGGCAGCCTCTGACCCTGCCGGCATCCTGAGGGCTGCAAGCCGGAGTTGTTCCCCCCACGCGGGCCGTCAATTCCCGAGCCTAACGCGCCGCGCGGACCTGTTGGAGTATGTTCTCGATAGCCGGGTCGTTCTTGCCCATCGGGTCGACGCGGGCGAACTTGCGGCGTTCGTCCGCCCGCCAGGTCGGCGGCTTGGTGGCGTCGATGGCCATCTTCCCGCCGATCCGCATCACGGTGTAGTCGTCGCCGATCTCGGGGATCGAGATGTCGAGCGGGTGCAGCCGGGAGCCCGGCATGATGTGGACCTGGTCGGCCGGGTTGGTGCGGCACGCGATCGCCCACAGCACGTCCTCGGCGTTGTAGATGTCGACGTCCTCATCGACCGCGACCGCGACCTTGACGTGGAGGTTGGGTCCGGTGAGCGCCGACATCAGGACATCGCGCGCCTGGCCGTCCCACTTCGCCTCCATCTGGATGATCATCATGAACTGGGACGCCCAGGGCGGCACGAAGACGTCCTTGATGTTGGTGTTGCCGTGGGTGTCGCGCAGCCGGTTGTAGTAGGTCGCCTCCATCGGCAGGGTGATCAGCGGCTGGTGATCGGTGAACCAGGTGGCCTGCATGTGGCGGAAGATCGGGTCCTTGCGGTGTGTCACCCCGGTGATCTGGAGGACCGGCGCCGGCCCCTCGGCGCCCGAGCCGAAGGTGGTGAACTCGCCGAACGGGCCTTCCGGGATGCGGTCATGGGGGTGGACCATGCCCTCGATCACCAGCTCGGCATGGGCCGGGACCTCGAGATCGATGGTCTCGCAGCGGACCATCTCGATGTCCTCGCCGAGGATGCCGGCGCCGTATTCGAGCTCGTCAAAGTCCTCGTGCCGGCCCGACCAGTTGGCCATGATCTCGTAGACCGGGTGGAGCCCGATGGCGAAGGCCATCGGCATCGGCTCGTCCTTGGCGATGTATTTGAGATAATGGGCGTAGTTGTGCCGCGCCGACATGAGGAAGGTGCATTTCCTGGGATCCTCCGTTAGCATTGTGCGGAGGATCGCCTCGTTGCGGATGCCGGTTTCGGGGTCTTTCGTGATAGTGATGCCCGATCCCAGGTAGCGCCCGCCGTCGCCCACGGAATGCTGCGGGATGGGCAGCTTGTGGAGGTCGACGTCCGCCCCCAGCATCTTGATTTCCTTGACCGGGCCGTCGTCCACCATCACGGACCTGCCGGGCCCGGCGGCCATGCGCCTGGCCAGATGGGGACAGACTTCGGCGATGTCGCCAACGCCCAGCACCGCAGCCTGGCCGGCGCGGTCCTTGATCAGGATGTCGGTCAGCCGCCAGCCGGGATAGCCGGTCAGGTTGTGGAACATCAGCGGTCCCCGGCTCTCCGAGCACAGGTAGCCGACCTGGCTTTCCGGGCTGATGGGATCGTGGATATGCAGCATCCGGTTGTCGATCGACTCGAGGAAAGACCTCAATGTATGGGGCATGCCCGCCTCCGGTGGTTCGCGCCGGTCGTTCTTCGCCGCCGGCTCAGCCGCTGCCGATCTCGGCGACCGCCTCGATCTCCACCAGCAGGCCGTCTTGCAGCAGCTTGGGCGAGGTGACCGCGGTGCTCGCCGGCATGTTGTTGGTGAACGCCTCCGAGCGCGCCTTCGAATACTCGGCATAGCGGTCGATGTCGGTCAGGAACGCGGTGATCTTGACCACGTCATCCATGCTCGCACCGGCCTCGGCCAGGATCTCGGCCATGTTCGCAAAGGCCTGGCGCGACTGGGCCAGCATGTCGTCCGGCCCGACGATATTGCCGTCCGGATCCCACGCCACCGTGCCCGAGACATAGACCGTCTCGCCGACCTTGATCCCGAGGTTGAACGGGAACTTCTCGGCCCACGGCCATTTGGGGTTCACTTCGATCCGTTTCGGCATTGCGCTTCTCCCAAGGTTCGATTGTCGATCATTCGGCGGCTTCGGCGGCGGCACGGCCGCGCGCTTCCTCGGCCAGCCTGTCCTCGATCATCTGCCGCGCGGCGATCCATCCGGTATCGGCGTTGGTGTTGATCACCGGCCGGTCGTCCCAGTTCTGTTGCTGCATTTCCAGGACCTCCCAGTCCTGGTGAAACGCCTGGAGCACCTGCTTGAACTGGAGGTCCGTCCGCTCTTCGGTGATCGGCTTGACGTTGCAGGCGTTCGACCAGAAATAGTGGCAGCTCGTTTCGGTCTCCGGGGTGATGAAGTTGAGGTTGCGGAAGGCGAACCCGCCCTCGGGTTCGGGATGCTCGAGATCGGAGAACCCGAAATCCTTGCCCCCGGCCGCGTCCGGCGCGGCGCCGACCAGCAGACGCACCGCGCAGGGCGGGCGGAACTCGTTGATCGCCCAGCGGTCGACGATCTTGTCCGGCTTCCAGCCCATGATCATCCGGTAGGTAGGCGGCGCCGGGTTGCCGACCATCCAGCGCACCACCGTCACCGCCTCCTCGGTCCTGAGGAAGCGGATATTGGCCTTCTCGGCGATTGCCTGGGTGCCGATGGTCGAGGCATGGACGAAGGCCAGGTGCGATTGGTCGAGCAAATTGTCGATCAGGAGCCGGTAGTCGGCGTTGACGTGGAAATACGTCCCCTTGTCGCCCCAGTCCTCGCTCTCGCGCCACGGGAAGGGGATGATGTCCGCTTCGTCGGCTTCGGCCGGATCACCGAGCCAGATCCAGATCCACTTGTATTTTTCGACCACCGGATAGGCCCTGACCCGCGCATCGGGCGGGATGGTCCTCTGGCCGGGCACATGCACGCAGGCGCCCGAACGGTCGAACTCCAGCCCATGGTAGTGGCAGCGCAGCCGGTCGCCGGCCACGGTGCCCTTGCGCAGCGGCATCCGGCGGTGGCAGCAGCGGTCCTCGAACGCCACGGGTCGGCCGTCTTCGGCGCGCCAGAACACCACCGGCTCGTTGCAGATCGTCCGTGCGAACGGATCGTGGGTGACTTCGTGGGGCTCGGCCGCGACGTACCAGTGGTTCTTGAGGAACATGAGGTCTTGTCCTCCGCGGATTCGTTGGGCCGCCGGGCGCGACAAGGTACGATTATCCCAGTCTCGGGCGAAGGACGTCAAATCTTCTTGATTTACGGCAATTGTTGGAGTCGATCTTCCGTCATGTCCGATCGCGTGGAGGGACCAGCTTGCGCGCTTTGATCTCCGCGGCGTTCTGGGCGGCGATGACGGGCGCCGCGCTCGCCCACGGCGATGCGTGGTGGATCGAGCGAGGCGGCTACCGAAACGCCGCAGGCGTGTCGTGCTGCGGGCCTCAGGATTGCTGGCGCCTGCCGGCGGGCGCGGTGCACGCGGTTCCCGGCGGGTATTCGGTCCAAGGCCGGCCGGTGATCCCCGTCCAACAGGCGATCCCCTCGCCGGACGGAGCATTCTGGGTGTGCGTCAACATGCAAGGTGTGATCCGCTGCCTCTTCGCACCGGTTCACGCCATGTGATCGGCTCCGCAGCGGCGTCGACGGCGAAATCCCGTCTTCCGACGGACTGCCGGGATCGCGATCGTCCGGCCGTCGGCATTCAAAAACCCGTCCAATCGCCCGACTGCTCGAAGGCGTGCGCTGCGCGGTAGATCGTGGACTCCTCCCAGTGCCGGCCGGTCAGCATCAACCCGATCGGGCGGCCGTCCTCCATGCCGCAGGGCAGCGACATCGATGGATGGCCGGTGAGATTGAAGCCGCAGGTGTTGGCGAGCATCTCCCAGGCGACCTTGGTGGTCTCCTCCGGGCTCGGGTTCCTTGGCGGCAGCTTGGAGGCCTTCATCGGCAGGGTCGGCATCAGCAGCAGGTCGTATTCGGCGAGGGCGTCGTCGTAGGCCGCGCGCAGCCGGCGGCGCAGGTTCATCGCCTTGGCATAGTAGTGGCCGCGATAGGTCTTGAGCGAGTAATGGCCGAACAGCGCGATGATCTTGATGGTGTCGGCGAACTCGTCCGACCGCGCCGGCCAGCCGGATGCGCGGTCGAGCATGGAGGTGACGTAGAGCCCCTCGTGGTTCGAGCCGCCGCCGTTCATGGTCATCATGGTGATGAACCCGCCGTCATGGCCGATCGGGATCCATAGCGCACGGGTCATCTTGTGCATCGGCACCGAAATCTCGCTGACCTCGGCGCCGAGCCCGGCCAGCCGGTCGGCCGCCTGACGCACCTTGGCATCGACATCGGGCTCGGATTCCTGGAGCCCGAAGGACTCGCCGACCACGCCGATCCGCAAGCCGGCGATGCCGTCGTCCAGAGCCTCGGTGTAGCGCGCGGCTTTAACGCCGGATTGCCGGGAGTCGTAATCGTCGGGACCGGCGAGAACTTCAAGGAGCAGCGCGTTGTCCGCGACGGTGGCGGTCATCGGGCCGCAGTGGTCGATCGTGGTTTCCAGCGACGCCGCGCCGGTATAGGGGACCAGCCCGAAAGTCGGTTTCATGCCGTAGATCCCGCAATAGCTTGACGGGATGCGGATCGAACCCGCCTGGTCGCAGCCGAGCGACATCGGCACGTCGCCGGCGGCGACCACCGCGGCGCTGCCCGACGAAGAGCCGCCGGCCGAATAGCCGTGCTTGCGCGGGTTGTGGACCGGGCCGCTGGCGCTGGTCGAGCTGGTACCCGAGACGCAGAAATACTCGCACACCGCCTTGCCGGCGATCTCGCCGCCGGCATCGAGGATGCGGGTGACCACCGTCGCATCGACGTCGGGCACATAGCCCTCCATCACCGAGGCGCCGTTCATCATCGGCACGCCGGCGACGCAGATATTGTCCTTGATGCCGACCCGCTTGCCGGCGAGCTTGCCGCGCCTGGCGCCCTTGATCGTTGTCTTGAAGTACCAGGCGCCGTGCGGGTTCTCGGCCGCGTCCGGCCGGTAGCCCGGGGTCCTGGGATATTTCACTTCGGGCAGGTCGTCGGGCACCGTCTCGAGTTGGCGATAGGCATCGACCAGCGGCCCGACGATCCGCTGCACCGCCTCGAGATAGTCCTCCGAAGGGTGCATGCCGAGATCGGACGCGCACGCGCGAAGTTGATCGATGGTCGGTGTCTGGAACATCCCTGTCTCCCCGCGTGATCAGCCGCCTGTTGCCCCGATGCCGACGAACTCCTCGACAATCTCGGCATCGTGCAGGTTCTCCGGCGCCAACGAGCGGATGATGGCGCCCTTCTGGATCAGCAGAACCCGGCTCGAAAGTGCGGCGACGAAGTCGAGGTTCTGCTCGACCAGCACCATCGTCAGGCCGCGCGAGCGCTGCAGCGCGGCCAGGTTGTCGGCGATCTGCTCGATGATCGAGGGCTGGATCCCTTCCGTCGGCTCATCCAGCAGCATCAACCGTGGACGGGTGCACAGGCAGCGCGCGATGGCGAGGATCTGTTGCTCGCCGCCGCTGAGCGCGCCGCCCTCGCGATCGAGCAGAGGCACAAGGCGCGGGAAATCGGCCAGAACCTCATCGAGCGCGCTCTCGTCCTTGCCGCTGGCCGCAACCGCGGCCATGCGCAGGTTCTCGCGCACCGTCAGACGGGGAAAGATCTCGCGCCCCTGCGGGACGTAGCCGAGTCCGCGCCGGACCCGGCGGTGCGCCCGCTCGCGCGTGATGTCCTTGCCGTCGAAGACGATCGTGCCGCCGGTCGCAGGCACCTGGCCGATCAGGGTCTTCATCAGCGTGGTCTTGCCCATGCCGTTATGGCCGAGGATGCCGACCACCTCGCCGCCGGCGATCTCGAGGTCGATGCCGACCAGGATCGGGATCCTGCCGTAGCTGGCGCGCAAATCCTTGACCGCCAGCATCATGCCGGTCCCGCCGCGCCGGCCGGCGCGGCCTGCTTGCCGAGATAGACGTCTCGCACGCGTGGATCGGCCATGATGTTGGCCATCGTATCCTCGGCCAGGATCCGGCCCTGGTGGAAGACCGTCACTTTGCCGGCGATCATCTGGATGAATTGCATGTCGTGCTCGACGACGATCAGCGCGCGGTCGCGGGCGATCTCGCGGATGATTTCCGCGGTGCGCGCGACCTCGGCATGGGTCATTCCCGCGGTCGGCTCATCCAGCAGCATCAGCCGCGGGTCGCAGGCGAGCACGACTCCGAGCTCGAGCCACTGGCGCTGGCCGTGCGGAAGCTGCCCCGCCTGCTGTGCGGACTGGTCCTCGAGCCCCACCTGGGCGGTGATCCGCGCGACCGCCTCCCGGGTCGCGGCGCGGTCGCGCTTGCGGCCCGCGGCCAGACGCAGGTTCTCGGCGACGCTCAACCCGTCGAACAGGCTCGGCACCTGGGTCTTGATCGCGATCCCGCGTCGGGCGATCTGGTGCGGCTCGGCGCCGACGATGTCCGCACCATCGAAGACGATGCTCCCGGCGGTCGGGCGGAGCTGGCCGATCAGGCACTTGAAGAACGTCGACTTGCCGGCGCCGTTGGGTCCGATCAGACAGCGCAGCTCGCCGGCATCGAGCGAGAAATTCGCATCTTCGACCGCGGTCACCCCGCCGAAGCGCATGGTCAGCGAATCGGTCTGCAGCAGCGGCGCGCTCATCGCGGCCGTGCTCCGAGCCGCTCTGCGAGGGTGCCGATCATCGGCACGATGCCGCGCGGGACGAACAGGACGATGGCGACGAAGATGACTCCGAGCACGATATTGACGTCGGCGTATTTGGTCTCGCCGAGCCAGGAGGTCAGGTATTGGATCAAGACGCAGCCGATCACTGCGCCGAGCAGCGAGCCGAGCCCGCCGACCAGGAGCCACATGATGATCTGGGCGGTGAAGAACAGCCCGAAGACCGGCGGGCTGACATAGTTCTGGGTGGCGGCGAACAGCACGCCGGCCAGACCGGCGATGCCCGCGCCGATCATGAGCACGACCAGCTTGTGGCGGCGGGCATCGTAGCCCAGGAGCTCGGCGCGCATCTCGTTTTCGCGGATCGAGATGACCACCCGGCCGAAGTCGCTCGCCAGCAGCAGCCTCAGCCCGGCATAGACCAGGACCAGAAGCACCGCCGCCGGGGCGTAGAGGCTGTCGAACTCGATCAGTGCGGCGGGGTCGCCGGGCACGTTGAGCGAGGGGACTCCGGGCATCCCGTTATAGCCGCCCAGGAGCGCCTTGCCGATGCGGTAGTCGCCGCCCGCCGAGGCGCCGATGAGGTAGTAGAAGACCAGCGAGACCGCGAGTGTGATCACCGCAAGGTAGACGTCGCTCACCCGGCCCCAGAATATGAAATAGCCCAGCACCGCGGCGAGCAGCATCGGCACCACGATGGCGATCAGGATCGGGAACGTGCTGTCGCCGATATTGATCGCCGCGACCGCATAGCTGTAAGCGCCCAGGCCGAAGAAGGCGGACTGGCCGAAGCACAGGATGCCGCCGCAGCCCCAGACCAGCGCCAGGCTGAGGGCGAGGATCGCCATCGCGATGAACAGCGTCAGATCGACCAGCGCCGAAAGTCCGATGACCGCCGGCACCCCGAAAACCAGCACCAGCGCCGCAACGAGAAAGGCCGCGATCTCCGCGGTTTTGGCCGAGACCCTCACAGGCTTCTCCGGAAATAGCGCCCGGTGATGCCGTTGGGCAGGAGTCGCAAGAGGACGATGGCGACGATCAGCAGAGCGACCTCGCCGACAACCGGCCGGCTGAGGAAGGTGACAGCCTGGCTGACGGTGCCGAATAAAGACGCCGCCGCACTGGTGCCGGTCAGCGCCACCGCCCCGCCGCCGATCACGGTGATGAAGGCCTTGACCACGTAGGTCACACCGATATCGGGCAGCACGCCGGCGATCGGGGCGAGGATCGCGCCGGCAAGACCGCTGAGCGCGGCGCCGATCCCGAAGGTCACCGCGTAGACCCGGTCGATCGAAACACCGAGCGCGCGCGCCATCGCCGCGTTCTGCATCGTCCCGCGCGCGATCAGCCCGAAGCGGGTGTATTTGAGCCCGCAATAAAGCACCACCAGGATCACCACGGTGATGCCGATGACGAAGAACGTGTATCCGCCTTCTCGATAGGCCCCGATGGTGACGTTGCCGAGCGGCGGAGCGGCCCCCTTCTGGTTGTAGCCGAGCACGGTCGCGGCGAAGCCGATCAGGAACAGGCTCAGCCCCCAGGTTGCAAGCACCGTCTCGATCACGCGGCCGTAAAGGTGGCGGATGATCAGCCGCTCGACCACGACTCCCAAGATGCCGACGGTCACCGGAGCGACGACCAGCATCGCGATCCAGAAGTTCACGCCTTCGGCCAGCGCCAGGATGAAGGCATAGCCGCCCATCATCAGGAACTCGCCGTGGGCGAAATTGATCACCCCCATCATGCCGAAGATGATCGCAAGTCCGATCGAGACCAGCGCCAGGCTGGCCACCGCATAGAGGATCTGGACGATGACGACGGCCGCGAGGTCCATGACGCAGCGCTAGGGTGAACGAATCGCGTGGTTGCCGGACACGCCGGCTGCTTCGGGCATTCGGGCCTCCCTTTCGGCCTGCTTGCGGCTGCGGCCTGCGGAAACGCTAGCAGCGCGCGGGTGATCCGGCAAGGCGACGCGGCCGCGGTCTCAGGCGATCGAAACGTTCCAGGCGCCGCAGACGTGGATGGTCTGGCCGGCGACGTAGCGGCCGGCCGGGCTGCACAGGAAACGAACCATGGCGGCGATCTCCCCGACCGTCCCCATGCGGCCCATCGGCGGCGGACGGTCGCGGAAATGGGCCGGCACGTGGCCCGGCTCCCGGTAGTTGTCGATACTGCCGGGCGAGACGCAGTTGACGTTGATGCCCGCCGGCGCGAGCTCGACGGCAAGCGCTGCGGTCATGCCGGCAAGCCCGGCCTTGGCGGCAGCGACCGCGGAGCGGTTCTTCACCCCGGCATGGCCGGAAACCCCGCCGATATTGACGATCGAGCCGCCGCCGGCCGCCCTTATGTGGGGCACCGCCGCGTTGATGCAGGCGAACGCGGCATCGAGCGTGCTCGCCTGCACGTCGCGCCATTCGGCGAACGTGGTCTCCTCCACCGGTTTGGCGATCCGGTGCGAGACGTTGTTGACCAGGATGTCGAGCCGGCCGAACGCATCCACCGCTGCGGCGATCAGCCCTGCGGCCTGGTCCGGGTCGCTGACGTCGGCCATATGGACCAGCGCCGTCCCGCCGGCGTCCTCGACCTCGCCTGCGATTTCGCGCGCGGCATCGGCCGAGCGTCGGCCGTTGATCACCACCGATGCGCCGTCCTCGGCAAACCCGATCGCGGTCGCGCGCCCGATCCCGCGGACGCTTCCGGTGACGACGGCGACCTTTCCGTCGAGCGCGTCTGGCTTCCCCGTTCGGTTCATGACCGGATTCCCCTGTTTGCGTTGCCGGCATGGCGCCTTCAATCTGGCCCAAACTATCGCACTCGGCAGGGACGGGCGAAGGGTTGTACGAGCTTGGGATGGCGGTCCTCGTCGTTGCCGGCGCAGGGCTGGTGCGCGGCTATGGCGGGTTCGGCGGCGGGCTGGTCGCGATTCCGCTGCTGACGCTGATCTACGGACCGATCGAAGCCTATGCGATGACCGCGCTCATCGGGGTGCTCGGCTATGTCCAACTCGCGCCGCGGGCGGCGAGGATTGCCGACTGGACCGAGCTGGCCCCAACGCTGATCGCCGCCACGATCGCGACTCCGATCGGGGTCGCGGCACTGGTGGTCACCGATCCCGAGGTGATCCGCCGATTGATCGGGGTGTTCGTGCTGCTCGGCGCTGTGCTGCTCGCGACCGGCTGGGCCTATCGCGGCCGGCGCGGCGCGCTCGCCGGCGGGATCACCGGGGCGCTGTGCGGCGGCATCTCCGGGGTCGCCGGAGTCGGCGGCCCGCCGCTGGTGATATATTTTCTGTCCGCACCGGCGTCGGCCGACGTCCAGCGGGCCTCCATCCTGATCGTCACCGGCTATGTCTCGCTGCTCATGCTGGCCTCGCTGGCGATCGGCGCCGGCATCGATCTCGATGTCGTCTGGCGCACAGCGCTTCTGTTCCCGGTCTCGCTCCTCGGCACCTGGCTCGGCGCGCGCAGCTTCGCGGTCGCTCCGCAAGCGATCTACCGGCGGGTCGCGACCGGGTTGTTGTTCCTGATCGGGCTCGCAGTGATCGTCCTGTGAGCCCGCCGCCTGCCGCGCTATGATCGCGGCAAAGAGGGACGGGGAGCAGAGCGGGATGCGGCAGAAGCCCAAGCCGCCCAGGATCAACGACCGGCAGCGCGCGATCCTCGACCAGGATTTTCCGCGCTTCTCCGAGGCCGAGATGGCGCGCCGGCACGCGGCGATCGCCGGGCTGATGGACGAGGCCGAAATCGACCATATGCTGCTGTGCGGTGCCGGCTGGTTCGGTGCCTCGGTGCCGTGGCTGACCGGCTGGCCGGTCTCGGTCGAGGCCGTCGGCGTCTATACCCCGGGCGAACGGACCGCGCTTTTCATCCAATATTTCAACCATGTCCCGCAGGCCCGGCGCATCGCCCACGGCGCCGAGGTCCATTGGGGCGGCGCGCGGACCATCGTCTCGGTCGCCGAAGAGCTCAAGCGCCGCGGCGCGGCCAACAGCCGGGTCGGCGTGATCGGCCCGCTGGGCTTTGCCAACCGAGACGCGCTTACCGGCGTGTGCGCGGACGTCATCGACGTGAACCGCCGGTTCGTCGGCTTGCGTCTGGTCAAGTCCGACGAGGAGCTCGACTGGTTCCGCATCGGCGCGGCGATGAGCGATCTGTCGATCGATGCCCTGATCGAGGAGATGCGCCCGGGGCTGACCGAGCGCGAACTCGGCGACATCGTCGAGCGCGCCTACGTGCCGTGGGGCTGCCGCACGGTGATCCATTTCTTCGGCACCGCGGCGATGGCCGCGCCGGACCTGGAGGTGCCGGCGCAGTACCCGAGCCGCCGGGCGATCGGCAACGGCGATGTGGTGTTCACCGAGCTCAGCGCCGATTTCTGGGGCTATGGCGCCCAGGTGCTGCGGACCTTCACCATCGGGCAGGGGCCGACCGACCTCTACCGCAATCTGCACGATGCGGCCCAAGGCGCGTTCGATGCCATCTGCGCGGTGCTGCGGCCGGGCTGCCATGCCCAGGAGTTGCAGGACGCCTCGGCGGTGATCGAGCAGGCCGGCTTCACAACCTGCGACGATATGGTGCACGGCTATGGCGGCGGCTATTTCCCGCCGATCATCGGCTCGGCCAGCCGTCCCAACGAGCCGGTGCCCGACTTCACCTTCGAGCAGGGCATGATGCTGGTCGTCCAGCCGAACGTCGTCACCAGGGACGGGAAGGCGGGCGTGCAGACCGGCGAATGCATGCTGATCACCGCGGACGGCGCGACGTCGATGCACGATTCGCCCCGCGGGCTGATCGAGATCCCGGCGCGCTGATCATGCCGAAGCTTGCCGTCGGTAAGATCGCCCTCAACTACCGCATCGACGGCCCGGAAGGCGCGCCGTGGGCGACATTCACGACCGGGATCACCAACGACCTGTCGATGTGGGACGCCCATGTCGCGGCGCTGACCAAAACCCACCGGATGCTGCGGTTCGACACGCGCGGTCACGGCGACAGCCAGGCGCCGCCCGCACCCTATACCTTGGACATGCTGATCGGTGACATCTTGGGGCTGTGGGACGGGCTCGGCATCGAACGCTCCAGCCTGGTCGGCATCGGGCTCGGCGGGGTGGTCTCGCTCGGGCTCGCGCTCGCCCATCCGGGAAGGCTTGATGCGCTGGTCCCGGTCGCCTGCCGGGCAGAGCCGGCGCCTGAATATCGCGCGATCTGGCCGCCGCTGATCGAAGCGGTGCGGGCCGGCGGGATCGAGGCGATCGTCGACACCACCGTCCAGCGCTGGTTCCCCGAGCCATTCAAGGCGGCCAATCCGGATGTGCTCGATCGGATGCGGGCGATGATCCGCAAGACCTCGCTCGACGGCTATCTCGGATGCATCGCGGCACTTCTGGAGATGGACTACCGCGCGCGGCTCGGCACGATCGCCATGCCGGTCCTGTTCGTCTCCGGCGCGCTCGATCACGTCGGCGCGCCGCCGGTGTTGATGCAGGGCCTGGCCGAGGCTGTGCCGGGCGCCCGCCACGTCGCGCTGCCCGATGCCGGGCATATCTGCACGATCGCCAACCCGGGCGCATTCGATGAGGCGCTCACAGGCTTCCTCAACCGATGATCCGCAAGGAGGACCCGCCATGTTCAAGGCAATGAACCCCGAGGGCGTCTGCCCGCCTTTCCGCCACTACGTCCATTCGATCGAGGTCCCGCCGGACTGCCGCTGGCTGGTCGTCTCCGGCCAGGTCGGCACATTGCCCGACGGCACCATCCCCGCCGGCATCGAGCCGCAGACCGAGGCCGCCTGGTCCAACGTCGCCAGGATCCTCGAGGCCAACGACATGGGCGTCGAAGACATCGTGATGGTCACGCAGTACCTCACCCGGGTCGAGGACCGGGATGCCCACATGGCGATTCGCAACCGGTTCCTCGGCGATCACAAGCCGACCTCGACGCTGCTCTTCGTCTCGGCGCTGGCTCAGCCCGAGATGGTCGTCGAGGTCGAGATCAAGGCGGCCAAACCGGTTTCCTGAAAATATCGGCGCGTCTTGCCGATGGCGCCGCCAGGTGAGACGCTCGATCGCAACAGCGATTTGCGGAAGGAACAACCATGGGTGTGGACAGGCCGCCGTTTCGGGCCGATCAGATCGGCAGCCTTCTGCGGCCGGATGCGTTGAAGACGGCCCTGGAAAGGCACGATCGGGGAGAGATCTCCGATGCGGCGCGGCGTGAGATCGAGGACCGCTGCATCCGCGAGGTCGTCAAGCTGCAGGAGCAGACCGGCATCCCGACCATTACCGACGGCGAGTTCCGGCGCTATGAGTTCCACACGCCGATCCTGACCAGGATCGAGGGCGTCGCGCTGACCGGGCGGGTCGAGTTCCACTTCCACTACGAGGACGGGGACATCGAGTACGCCCCGCCGGTGCTCGAGGTGACCAGCAAGCTCGGCCATCCCGATGGCGGGCTGGTGGTGGACGACTTCAGGTTCACCAAGGCGCTCACCGATCGCACGGTGAAGGCCTGCATTCCCTCGCCGACCTACATGTATGCCCGCGGCGGCTGGGCCGGGATCAACAAGGATCTCTACCCCGACAAGGACGCGCTGATCGAAGGGCTGGCGGAGGTCTACAACGCGGAGCTGCATGCGCTGTGGGAGGCCGGCTGCAATTTCGTCCAGATCGACGACACCAACTGGGCGCATATGTGCGATCCCAAGTTCCACGACCGCTACCGCCGCATCGGCGAGGATCCGCAGACGCTGCCGAGCTTCTACGCAAGGATCATCAATGCGTGCATCCGCAACCGGCCCGAAGGGCAGAAGGTCGGCGTGCACATGTGCCGCGGGAACGTGCGCGGGGCCTGGGTGGCCGAGGGCGGCTACGAGCCGGTCGCGAAGGCGCTGTTGAACGAGCTCGAGGTCGACTGCCTGTTCATGGAATACGACGAGCCGCGCTCGGGTGACTTCACGCCCCTTCGCCACCTCGAGGGCGACGACAAGCTGGTCGTCCTCGGACTGATCACCACGAAGAAACCCCACCTCGAGCCCAAGGACGACCTCAAGCGCCGGATCGACGAGGCGGCCGGGTTCGTGCCGATGGAACAGCTTGCTCTCAGCCCGCAATGCGGGTTCGGCAGCATCTACCAGGGTAATCCCGTCACCGAAGAAGCCGAGATGGCCAAGCTCCGCCACGTCGTCGAGGTCGCCGAGGAGGTCTGGGGTGCGGATTAGCGCCGATCAGGTTATCGATCGTGACACCTCGCCTCGGTCAAACGGGCGTCCCGGCGGCCAGTCCGCTTCCTTGATTTGGTTTTCCACGCACCGCTAAACTGGCGCGACTTTGAACCCGGGAGCAGGTGGGAATTGATGCACAGCGACTCTTACGGGCTGCCGTTGTCCACCGCCTCCACCGAGGCCGTGCAGGCATTCGACCAGGGCGTGACCGGTCTCCTGTCCTGGGACCGCCGCACGGTCGACTTCTTCCGCGGCTGCGCCGCCCAGGATCCGGGCCTCGCGGTCGCCCATGCCGGCCTGGCTACCGCGCTTTTCGTTGAAGAAGCGTTCGAGGAGGCGCGGGCCGCCATGGCGGCGGCGCGGGATGCGGCCGCGAGCGGCTCGGAGCGCGAGCAGAGCCAGGTGGCCGCGCTCGATCACTACGTCAACCTGCGCCCGGCCGATGCCGAGGCTGCGATGAAGAACCACCTCACCGTCTTTCCGCGCGACCTGATGATCGCCCAGCGGCTCTATCTGATGTGGTTCTTCCAGGGACGGTTCGCGGAGATGGGCGCGCTCACCGACGCCTTGCGCGAGACGCTTCCCGATGACGGGTTCGTCAACGGCTTTCATGCCTTCGTCCTGGAGGAGACCGGCAACAGCGGGGAGGCGGTACGCTGGGCCGAAGCGTGCATTGCCCGGAACCCGGAGGATACCTGGGGCGTTCACGCCCTGACTCACGCGCTTTACGACCTCCGGGCCTACGACGAGGCGATGGAACGCATCCCTCCGGCCATGGATGCCTGCGTGAACATGAACTACTACTGGAACCACATGCTGTGGCACCTGGTGCTGTTCCGGCTGGCGTCGGGCGCGTACGACCGCGGCTCGCAGATGTGTCACGATTTCTTCGAGCGCGAGCCCTCGCCGCGGGGGCTCGATCTGCGCAACACTGTCTCGGTGTTGTGGCGCTTCGAGCTCTTCGGCATGGAGGTCGGGGAACGCTGGCAGCCATTCGTCCGGATTTTGCGCGACCAGCTCGACCGGCCGGAAGACTCGCCTTTCCACCACGCCCATGTCGGCATGGCGCTCGCCGGCGGTCGGGACTGGGAGACCGCCGCCCGCCACCTCGATATCCTGCGCCGTCGCCACGAACGCGCCGCCAGCGACATATGGGGCGCGGTGGTGATCCCGCTGAACGAGGCCCAGCACGCCTTCATCCGCGGCGACTACGCGCTTGCGGTAGACAGGACCGAGCCGATCTGGGACCAGATCATCCGGCTGGGCGGCAGCAAGACGCAACGCGATGCCTTCCACGACACCCTCCTGGAGGCCTGTTTCCGTGCCGGCGACACCGCGCGCGCAAAGCGCTATCTGGAGGAGCGGCTGACGCGCCGCGCCGAGCACTTCTGGACCCACCGAGCACACGCTGCAGGGTCCTAGAAGGAAGCAGGGAAGGACGTGCGATGGCCGGAAGGATCGACAAACGGCTGAAAGAACTCGGGCTCGACCTGCCCGATCCCTCACCCGCGTTTGCCAGCTACCTGCCGTGGAAGGCGAGCGGCAACACGGTCTACATCTCGGGCCAAGGGCCGTTGTGGAACGGCGAGGTGTTGGCGAAGTGCTGCGGCAAAATCGGCGCCGACTTCACCATCGTGCAGGGAAGGGAAGCAGCCCGGATCACCGCGCTCAACGTGCTGGCCCAGCTCAAGCAAGCCTGCGGCGGTGACCTCGACCGGGTGCGCCAGTGCGTTCAGGTCTCAGGCTTCGTCAACTGCGTGGACGGCTTCACCGAGACCCCCTCGGTGGTCGACGGCGGCTCGGATCTGATTGTCGAGGTCTTCGGCGAGGCCGGCCGGCACGCCCGCTTCGCGGTGGGCTCGCACGCCCTGCCGGTCAACATCGCCGTCGAGCTCGCGGCGGTCTTCGAGATCGACTGAGCGCTCAGCCCTCGCCGAACCGGTCGCGCTCCGCGCGCAAAGTCCACAGCACGCGGTCCAGGAACGCAGCACGCCATTGCTCGCGTTCCGCATCGATCCGCTCGTCGGCCTCGAAGCCTTCTATATCGGCGGTGGTGAGCACGCCTTTGGCCTCGGCCAGCCGCTCGATCGTGTCCAGCCGCTCCCGGACCACCGACAGTTCGCCCGCGAGTGCGGCGATCATCGAGACCAGCTTGTCGATCTGCGGATCGCTGGCGAAGACCGGGCGCTTGCCCTTGGCGATACGATGGACCACGGCTGCCTACTTCCGCGCGCCGAAGATGAACCAGTTCGACCGGCCGCCGGAATTCCGGCCCTCCTCGAACACCGGCGACTGGTTGGAGACCCGCGAGACCAGGCGTTCGATTACGCTGCCGGGTGTGAAGCCGGCATCGGTCATCAGCGCTACCGGGTCGGCCTCGCGGATGACGCTCCAGAACGGCTCGTTGTTGTTGTAGGTATCCCAGTCGAGCATCGCCTCGTCGAACGGCTCCAGGTCCGCGGAACAGCGACAGATCGACATGCAGCGTCAGGCCGCCCGAACGGGGTGTGACGGCGGTGCTCAACACCAGCTCCAACCTGCGGCTGCGCTCGGGGATCGCGCCCGTGGAGACAATGATCGAGAACGGCGTGCGGATCGCGATCGGTATCGATGCGCTGTCGCTGGATGACGACGACGATGCGTTGCGCGAGCTGCGCCTGACCTATCGACTGCACGCAGGGCGTTCGTTCGACACGGTCCTGACGCCCGAGCGTCTGTTCGCCGCCGCGATGCGCAGCGGCGCGGAAGCCGTCGGCGGGCGCGGCCCGTACGGCGAGATCGATGCGGGCGCGGCGGCCGACCTCATGGTCCTGGATTACAAAGCGATATCACACGACGTGATCGAGGACCGCATCGATGAGATCGACATTCTGCTCGGCCGCGCCTGCCGCCACCACATTCGCTCGGTCGTCGCTGGCGGTCGCGAGATCGTCCGCGAGGGCAAGCTGACCGGACTCGACCAGGCCCGCACGGGGGCCGGAGCCGGCGAGACGTTCCTCTCCCCGTACTGCGGCGCTACCAGGCCGCCGTCCGTCGTTTCTACCGCGACGGCGGGCATCTCCGTTAGAGCCTGTCCCATTCCGATCGTATCGGTCCGGCCGGTTGGGCTATCTTCCCGAGACCGCCACCAAGGGCGGTAAGGCAGCAAGGATAGGCAGGAATGTCATGAAGTTCGAAAGGATCCGCAGTCCCGAAGTCCCGGAGCTCGAGCCGGGCTCGTTGTCGAACTGCAAGAAGGTCGGCGATCAGGTGTTCATCTCGGGGCTGATCGCGTGGGACGAGAACCTGGAGATCATCGGCAAGAGCGATGCCTACATACAGGCGAAGACCGCGTTTTCCTACATGAAGGCGCTGATCGAGGCGGCCGGCGGCAAGATGAACGACATCGCCAAGATCACCGTCTTCCTGACCGACATGCGCTATCAGCCCGACGTCTGGAAGGCCCGGCGAGAGTTCTTCACCGGCGATTTCCCGTGCTCGACGCTGGTCTGCGTCTCGCATCTGTTCAAGCCCGACGCCCTGGTCGAGATCGAGGCCGTAGGGGTGGTCGGCGCCGGCGAGGACTGAGATGCGCTAGCCGCCGGCGGTGGCGTAGTTCATGTCGCGGGTGGCCCAGCCGGTGAAGCGCTGGTCCATGACCGCAAAGATGGCGTACATGCCGATCGCCATCACCGCGATCACGATGAGTCCCGCGATCATCAACGCGATGTTGAAGTTCGAGCTCGCCTGCAGCATCAGATGGCCGATTCCGCGGCCGCCGGCCACCGTCTCGGCGATCACCGCGCCGACGAAGGCCAGCGTGATCGCGATCTTGAGCGAGGCGAACAGGTAGGGCAGCGAGCGCGGGATGCCGATCTTGAGCACGATGTCGCGCTCGTGCGCTCCCAGCGCGCGCAGCACGTCCTTGAGCTCGGGCTCGATGGTCGCCAGCGCCACCGCGACGTTCACCACGATCGGGAAGAAGCACAGGATGAAGGCGGTGATCACGTTGGTGAGCGTACCGATGCCGAACCAGACCATCAGGATCGGCACAATCGCGACCTTGGGGATGGAGTTGAAGGCAACCAGGAGCGGATAGAGCGCGGCGTAGATCGACCGGGAGATTCCGATAGCCACGCCGAGCACGATGCCGACAACCACCGCGATCCCGAAACCGAGCAGGGTCGAGACCAGTGTCGGCCAGGCGTTGTCCCACAGCCCGACGCGAAACTCCCAGATCGCGTAGAACGAGGCCGACGCGGTGGGCAGGACCACCGCCGGGACATCGAAGATGCGCACGCCCGCTTCCCAGATGAGGATCAGCACGGCCATCACCAGCCACGGCGAAGCCAGCTCGACGGTCCTGCTTTTCATTGATCGGATCTCGCCACGTTGATGTGATGCCTGAGGTCCTGGACGAGTTCGACGATCTCGCGCTGATACATCGTCTCCAGGGTCCGCGGCCGCTCGAGCCCGATCGTGCGTTCGAGGATCACCCGACCAGGCCGCGCGCTCATCACGAAGACCTTGTCCGCCAGATAGACCGCCTCGCGCAGGTCGTGGGTGACCAGCATGATGGTGCATTTGCGCGCAAGATAGAGGTCCTGCAGGACGTCCCAGAGCTCCTCGCGGGTGAACGCATCGAGTGCGCCGAACGGCTCGTCGAGCAGCAGCAGGTCCGGCTCGTGCACCAGCGCGCGGCAGAGCTGGGCGCGCTGCTGCATGCCGCCCGAAAGCTGCCACGGCGCCCGGTCGCCGAACCCGTCGAGCCCCACGGTCGCCAGAAGCTCGTCGGCCATCGCCTCGTATTTGGCCTTGTCCCTGCGGAAGTTCCGGCGGTGCGGCTCGACGATCTCCAGCGGCAGCAGCACGTTCTCCCGCGTCGACCGCCAGGGCAGAAGCGTTGCGTTCTGAAACGCCATGCCGACGATCTTGAGCGGCTGGTCCACCTCATTGCCGGCGACCACGACCCGGCCCTTGTTGGCCCGGATCAGGCCGGCGACGACCTTGAGCAGGGTCGATTTACCGCACCCGCTCGGCCCGACCAGCGAGATGAAGTCGCCCTTGTCCATCCGGAGGCTGGTGCCGGACAGGGCAAGTGTGCCCGCGTCGTCCTCTCTACCGTCGCTGTTGCGGTAGACGAGGTCGACATCGTCGATCTCGATGAAGCTCATTTCGTCATCGCGGCAGGGCGGTCCCGCGCCGGCCCGCCCCCGTCCGCGGTCCCGCTACTTGTGGATGAAGCGCTCTGCCATGGGCGGCAGATAGCCTTCCTGGAACATGTCCTCGGCCTTCGGCGTCTTCTCGAGCCCATAGGCCAGGGCGGCCTGATCGATCGAGCGCTGCAGCCGGACCATGTCAACGTCGCCGTAGCCGTTCTTCCTGACCTCCGGGGTCAGCAGGCAGCAACGCAGCGTGAGCTCGAGCCGATCGGCCTCGGCCTTCTCGTTCAGCAGAGGCTCGAACTTCTTCGCCGAGGCGACCGCTGCCTTCGGGTTAAGGACCATCTCGCGTGCGCCGTCGATCGTCGCCTTGACGAATTTGCGAACCGCATCGGGATTCTTCGTCAGGAATTCCGGGCGCACCGCGACCCCGTTGGCGTAGGATTCCATGCCGTGGTCGCCATAGAGGAAATAGCGGACGTCGGATTCCTTGTAGCCCGCGGCCTTGATGTTGATCAGCGAGGAGAAGAAATGCCCTGAGATCGCATCGACCTCGCCGCGCAGCAGCATCACCTCGCGCAGCCGCGGATCCATGTTCTTGCGCTTCACCGCCGTGTGGTCGATGCCGACCGCCTTCGCAAAGGCCGGGAACAGCTTGTAGCTGGCATCGAAGACCGGCGCGCCGAGCGTCTTGCCGACGAGCTGGCGGGGATGGGTGATGCCGGAGTTTTTCATGACGAAGATCGAGAACGGCGGCTGCTCGTACATCATCATGACGACCTTGATCTCTTTGCCGGGATTCATGGCGTTGTACTGGATCAAGGCGTTGATGTCGGCCAGCCCGATGTCATGGGTGCCGCTGACCAGCTTGCGTACGGCGTCGGCCGACCCACGCCCGGCGTCGATCGACACGTCCAGACCCGCGGCCTTGTATGCGCCGTTATATTGCGGGATGAAGTGGATGGCGTGCGGCGACTGGGGGATCCAGTCGAGCGTCAAGCGGATTTTCGTCTGCGCCGTCGCCATTGCGCTGGTCAGCACCAGGCCGACGGCCAGCATCAGCGCACCGGCAGATCCTAACAGTCTTTGCGTCATCGAAACTCTCCCTTCCACACATCGCAGCTTCACCGTTGAATTTCGAGCGCTATCACAGCGCGCTTTGCCCGGCAAGGCATAGAATCAAGGTCGTTCGCTACGGCGCCGGAAAAAGCGGGAGGATTCCGCCCGCTGCGGCGAACATCGCCGCATCCTGGTTAACGAATCCGATGATCTGCAGACCCAGCGGCAGCGATTCCGCCGCGAGCACCGGAAGCGACATCGCGGGCGTTCCCAGAAACGAGGCCGCCACCACGAATATCGGATCGCCGGTCCAGCCCAGCCCCACCGGCGCGGCACCGGGCGCCGCCAACGTGAAACAGACCGCACCGACCTCGCTGAGCCGGGCATAGGCCGCCCGGGCACGGTCGCGCTGGGCAAGAAGGCCCGCGAACTCCTCCTGGGTCATCGCTTCGGCCGCTTCCAGCCTTTCCTGGGCCGCCTGGCTCAGCCCCGCCCGGTCCATGTCCCTGGCATAGGTGTTCAAGGGCCAGCGCCCTTCCCAAGTGTTGATACGCATCGACAGCGCATGCGCAACGGCGATCGCATCCTCGGCCGCAGCGACGATCTCGTTCGTGTGGCGGTCGGCGACCGCGATGCCCGCGGCCTCGATCTTGCCGCGTGCGTCCGCGAGCTGGGCCTTTGCCTCTTCGCCGGCCTTCGACCAGCCGGCGGTCTCCAGCATTACGACCGCGCTCGGCGTCACCGCCGCCGGAAGCTCCAGCGGCCCCATGATGCCCGGATAGCCCGGATCACCGCCTGCGCGTGCCGCGATCTCGCGGGCAACCGACCAGGTCTCGGCGAGCGTGGCTGCGATCGTGCCGGTGCAGCTCTGGCTGAATTCATCGAAGCTGCCGCCGCGGTTGATGCCGCCGACGCTGGGCTTGTAGCCGAAGCAGCCGCAAAAACTTGCCGGCCGCACGGTCGAGCCGATCACCTGGGTGCCGAGCGCCGCGGGCACCATGCCGGTCGCCACCGCCGCGGCCGAGCCGCTGCTCGAGCCGCCCGGGGTGCGCGCCAGGTCGAACGGGTTGCGGGTGCCGCGGGGGTGGGTGGAGGCGAACTCGGTGGTCACGGTCTTGCCGATGATCACCGCACCGGCCTCGCGGAGCGCCGCGACCGCAGCCGCGTCGCGCTTGTCCTGCCAGCCTTCGAACAGGGGCGAGCCCTGCTCGGTGACCATGTCGAAGGTCTCCATGATGTCCTTGATGCCGACCGGCATGCCGTCGATCGCCGAAAGCGGGGTGCCCGCCTTCCAACGCGTCCCGCTCGCATCGGCCGCTTCACGCGCTCCCTCGAAGTTGGTTGCAACGAACGCGCCCACATCGGGCTCGACCGCTTCGATCGCGGCAATGCAGCGCTCGAGGAAATCCCGCGGGCTGTCGCCGCCGTCGGCGAACGCCTCGGAGGCCGCGAAATAGGACACCATCCCCGTCTTCACCGATCCCGCCACTTTCCGTCTCCCCGTCATGCGCTTTCGCTCGGGCGCCATTATCGGGCACGGCGGCGGTGCGGCAAGTTCCAATCGGCTCGGCTTGGACCGGCCCATTCTGCTTGCCGGCGATACGATGATGGTTCGGCGGGCCAAGCCCGCTTCGGACCGGCTGCCGCAGTGAAAGGTCGAACCGGACGGGGCAGGGGGAGCGGTTACCCGGTATCGGCCCGGTCAGAGCTTGAACGCGCGATCGAAGGGTGCAATGTCATGCCATTCCTCGCGCGGCCGGCATTTTGAAGATACTTCAAATACCGGCCGCTTCAGGGTCTTGGCCCGTGGTCCGCATATGCCGTGCTGGAGGGCTTGATCGCGCATGCGGCGAGAAAGCCAGTGGCCTGGAGCGGGCGACTATCGGCATAGACCGCTAAACGGCTGACCCTTTCAAACGCAGGAATCGAGAAGCGCCTCAGTTCGTTTCTTCCTGTGGTATGACCGCATTCAGGATTGCCGCGGCAATACCCGAGACAACGATCCCGGAAACGAACAGCGGCAGTGACCAACTCGGCAGTGCCTCTGTCGGCAGTGGGCCG
Organism: Alphaproteobacteria bacterium; assembly: GCA_965248835.1. Lineage (GTDB taxonomy): Bacteria > Pseudomonadota > Alphaproteobacteria > MPNO01 > MPNO01 > CAYFYS01. The sequence goes on along the minus strand of CBDFLJ010000002.1, from coordinate 1,487,728 downwards.
AATTTCGCAAGGCCGGCCAACTGGTTCACCTGCCAGAGGCCGATACCGAGGCCGAGCGAAATTGCGACGATCATCATATTGCGGGTCGTGAAACCGGATTGGCCCACAAGTTTCATGCCCGCAGCCACGATCATGCCGAACATTACGATCGCCGCGCCACCGAGCACCGGCTGCGGCATCGCGCCGATCACAGCCGCAAGTTTCGGCAGAAGGCCGCACAAGATCAGGAAAATCGCGCCAATCGTCACGACATGCCTGCTCATCACCTTCGTGTAGGCGATCAGGCCGACATTTTGGCTGTACGACGTGTTGGGTAGACCGCCGAACAGCGCGACGAGCGCGGAGCCCAGGCCGTCAGCCATGATGCCGCCCTTTAGCTCCCTGTCGGTCGGCTCGCGATCCGCGCCGCCCATGGTCACACCCGAAATATCACCGACCGTTTCAATCGTGGTGATGAAAGCCATGATGCACATCAGCCCGATCAAACCGATGGCTGCGGGGGTTGTGAATTCGAGCCCGAAATAGGTGTCCGGCAAGCCGATCCAACTTGCCTTGCCGATGGCTTCGACGCTCCTGCTGCTCATCATGCCCAGCGGGATCGCGACGATGTAGCCGATCACCAGCCCCGTGAAGATCGAGGCCGTCGACCAGATTCCCTTGCCGTAGCGTCGAATCACCAATGTGATGACGATGACGAACAACGCGAGCAGCCAGTTCGAGCCGTCGCCGAACCCTCCGGCCTTGCAGAACGGAGCGGGATAAGCGCCGCATCCGGCGGAATACTTGATGCCGACGGGCAGCAGGGTGAAGCCGATGGTCATCACCACGACGCCGGAAACCAGGGTGGGAATGAACTTGCGGATTTGCGGAATGAAGTATCCGAGGACGATCTGGAACAACCCGCCGATCAGCGATGCGCCAAACACCGCGGCAAGCGTTGCGCCGCCTTTGAGGGCTCCCGTGAGGATACCGATATAGGCGAAGCTCGTTCCCTGAACGATGGGCAATCGTGCGCCGATAGGCCCGATCCCGACGGTCTGGATCAGCGTCGCCACGCCGGCGGCGAGCAAGGCAATTTGTACCAGGACGGTTATGTATTGCGGCCCGGCAGCCAGCGCAACGATCAGAGGGACAGTGATATTGCCTGCGAACATCGCCAGGACGTGCTGTATACCGAGCGGTACCGCCTCCCGCAGCGGCGGATTGTATTCAGGATCTCTCGATTGGTTTTCGTCGGACATGATCGTCCTCTTCGGTTTTTGAGCCCCATACTGTCGGATCCGGGATCCTGATGTCAGCTTCACCCGGCGCCGCTGTGTCGACCGATGCTGTGTCGACCGATCAAGCGTGGCGCAAAATCGGCCGGAGGCAACCCGCGTGACCTTGCCTAACCGACATTCCCCGGATGACCGTCGATTCCAGCTATCAGCCTAGCCGTCCGGAGCGTCGGCGGCAATTTCAAAGTTGATGGACCGATTCGGGATGCTTCGCTGCCTCCCGGCCCCTCGCCGACGGCGGTATCATCGCACTCAACCGCGGCTTTTCCGCGACCTCGGCCAATTGGAAGATGATGTGGCAGCCGCGGCGCACCATCCTCGCAAGGCTCTCCGACGAACGCGAGAAATTCGATACCGTCGAGCTTCGGGTCGATCCCGAGATCGGCAAGCGCCTCGGAACAGGATGAGGGAGATCCTTACGGCGGCGTGTGCCGGTGGTTACGAGATCACGGAGTCCGGCATCGTACACGCGACAGGCGAAGACCTGCCCGAAGCCGCGTTCGAACTGCGGCTGACAAGCTCGGCGAGGGGGTTGTCAGCGACCATGATCTGCGGGGAGAGAGGGTCAAGCTTTCCCTGGCGAGCGATAATCGGGATCGTGGACCGGAAAGGCACCTGATAGGGTTAGCCGAATTTCCGCTGCCGTGGTGTAGACGCCGTCCCAGCATAGTCGCGGCATAGGAGACGAACGTGGGAGCGCGGCAGGTTCGCGGAAGAGCCGATCGTCGGCTTCCGAAGCCATCATCCAGGGTGCCGGACGGTGGCCCAAAACGGGGGAAACTATGGCCATGGCCGATCGCACCTTGACCATTGCGTTGGAGCGCTACGACCGGCATATCCCGTTCTTCATGGGGTTGGTCAAGCCGCCCGAGGGCATCACGCTCGCGCCGCTGGAAGTCGGCATGGTGCCGCCGCGCCGCGACGGGGTGGACCGGCATCGCCGCGCGCTGGTCGATCTCGAGTTCGACATCGCCGAGGTCTCGCTGGCCTCCTATATCATGGCCCGCCAGAGGGGGGTGCCGCTGACCGCCGTGCCGGTCGCCCCGCGCCGGCTGTTCAGCCAGAACCATGTCTTCGTGAATGCCGATGGCGGGATCGACCGGCCGCAAGACCTGATCGGCAGGCGGGTGGCGATCTGGGCTTTCCAGGTCACCATGTCGGTGCTCGCCAAGGGCGACCTGCAGTCCGAATACGGCGTTCCCTGGCGCGAGGTCACCTGGCTGACCTATCGGCCCGAGGAGATCCCCTGGACCGGCAGCGGCACCAACATAAGGCGCATGCCCGAAGGGCGGACCGGCGCGGACCTGCTGCTGGCCGGCGAGGTCGAGGCCTATATCGACCCCCACCCTCCCGAGCAGATTTTTCATGACCGCCGGGCCCGGCGGCTATTCTCCGATGCGCCGGCGGAATGCCGCAAGTACTGGGACAAATACGGCTACTATCCGATCATGCACCTGATGGCGATCAAGGAGTCGGTGGTCGCGGACCGCCCCGACCTGCCGCGCGCGGTGATGGACATGTGGGACGATGCGCGCGATCAGGCCTATGAGTTCTATGTCGACCACGACTATACCGTGCTGCCCTTCGGGCGCTACGCCTACGAAAAGGACATCGGTTCTTTCGACGGCGCGCTGTGGCCGTCGGGGTTGGCGGCCAACCGGGCGAGTCTGGAGCGCTTCATCGGCTATATGGTCGACCAGGAGCTCATCGCCGAGGCGGTCCCGGTGGAATCGCTGTTTCACGAAAGTGTAATCGATAGCTGAGCCGCACCGTGCCGGGACGCGATTGACCGCGTGAGCCTCCTGATCGCCGCCGACACGCGCGGCACGTTCACCGATCTCGCCGGCACAGCGTCGTTTAGATCAGACCGCCGAACATCGATTAGACCGGCCCCGACCCGGTCAGGGTGAACGACCAAAAGGCGAGATGCCCGCCCAGCATCGGGATCTCGCAATGGGCGACGTTGAGAAGGCGCATCGTGCCGTAGATCAGGTTGGCCCGAGCGCCACCATCCCGTTGATCGCGGCGAGCACCAACGCCGCTATCAGCAGCTCACCGGAGAGGAGTTCAGCCGTTGGCGTGGATTTCGGGAAGGGTCGGCGGTCGGTGCCAAGCCCGAAATCCGAGAATCGAAGCTATTTCCAAGCGGGCTTTGCAATCACCTTTGACGTCGCCTGATCCGGCGGCCAGACGATATGCTGCTGCTGGTTCTGGATCTGCGAGATCATCGCGGGCAGAAGCACGTTCTCGACACCTTCGAAGCGGGCTGGGCCGTTGATGGTGTTGAAGGTCGCGGTTGCGATGGTCTTGCGCAGCTTATCCCGGTCGGCCCCGGCGTTGGCGACGGCTTGCTCGAGGATCTCGACGGACATGTAAACGAGCGGCGCATCGAGAAAATCGGGGTCCGTTTTCCACCGTTCCCTGAACGCATCGTAGAACGCCTTAGCGGTCGGCCAATCGGTCCTGAGCGGAGTCCAATGGCCCATCGTCAAGATCCCATTACGCGCGACGCCGAATATCTTGGCGAAGAAATCGTATTGCGGGCCGAGCAGGACCACCTGGGTTTTGGTGTTGAGGCCCACTTCACGGGCGCCGTTGACGTAGAGCACCGCATCGGCCGGGTAAGTATAAGCGAGAACCGCATCCGGCTTGGCGTTCTTCACCTTGATGAGCACCGGCGTCAAATCCTTGATGTTGGGTGGGTAGTTTTCGTTGACGAGAAGCTTGATGCCAGCGCTCTTGAGTGCGGGGAGGATGAATTTCTTGTTCTCCTGGGTGTACGGAAGCTGGTTGGTGACCAAGGCCGCCGATTTCACGCCCTGGCTCTTCAACAGCTTTGCAATCTCGGCGCTCTGCTTGTCCGGGAATGAAGAGGTCGGGAACCAAATATTGCCGGCTTTCAGGTCGCGGAGCTGCACCGAAGCCGCAGTGTTGCCGATCACGGGGAATTTGTAGCGCTCGATGACCCCGGCGATAGCGAAATGCAGAGAGGTTCCCCAGGGAGCCAGCAGCAGCTCGACCTTGTCGTCGGTAATCAGCTTTTCGTAGATCTGGACCGCTTTCGCCGAGTTGGACTGGTCATCGTAGAAAACGAACTCGATATTACGTTTGGTGCCGGCGACGTCGAGGCCACCGCGGGCGTTCACCTGTTCGCGCCAAAGTTCGTAGGTCTGGAGTTGGGATGTCGCGGCCTGCGCGAATAGCCCTGTCTTAGAGATGGAAAACCCGATCCTGATGGGATCCGCGGCATACGTTGCGGTGGCAGCGGCAAGCGCCGCCAAGCCGGCCGCTGCTGCGATGAGCCGTTTGAACATCGTCTTCCCCCTTGTTGGTTTCAGTGCGATAAGCGAGACACCGCCGTTTCCGGATCGGTGAACCTGCCACCGTCGACGATCACCTCGTTGTCGAGCACGACCGAGCAATCGCGCGCGGTCAGGATCGCATAGCGGGCGTGTCCAACGAAGACCGGCCCGATGCGGATTCGATGCACCGCCGCCGCCGCACGGCGGCCGGCCGCAACTATTCGGCGGCGGCCGGGTCGCCGGGCGGCTGGTTGGCGGCGCTGCGCTGGATGAACTCGTCGACGTTCATCACATGAGCCGTCGACACTCCCAGGATCCCCAGAGACACCCGATGTACTTCGGCGGCCGGAAGCTCGCCGAAACCGATATCGGGATAGTCGAACGTGCCCGTGGCATCGGAGATGAACGCGACTTTGTAGCCGTTGAACATCGCATCCCGCGCCGTGGCGTGGCAGCAGTTCTCGGTCGTGACGCCGGTCACCGCGACGGTATCGATCTTCTGGGTGCGCAGGATCATATCGAGATCGGTGCCCATGAACCCGCTATAGCGATGTTTCTTGATCACCGGCTCGTTTTCGGCGGGTGCGACTTCGTCGTAGATTTCGATCCCGGGTTCGCCGTCGACCAGCCCGGCGCGCATGGCGATCGGCGGCCAAATCTCGCCATAGAGCCCCATGTCGGAACCGTCGCGCCGATGCACGTGGGTGGTATAGATCACCCGCATGCCGGTTTTGCGGGCGTGATCCAGCAACCGCTTGAGGCTGGGCAGGATGTCGCGCCCCATCGGGGTCTCCAGCGCCCCGTCTGGTGAGATGAAGTCGTTCTGCATGTCGACCACGATGACCGCGGTGTGCCTGGGGTCGATGTAATCGAGAACCAGCGGCATTGGTGTTTCCTCCCTATGGGTCCGACACAATGGTGTCGGATGGCTCCAGAAAGGTTACTGATCGAGCCGCCCGCATTGCGCGCGTATTGCGAGACTGCGGGCCTCGACAATTCAAACTGTACCGGCTGACTTTGATCGGATGTGCCCGTGACGCATCTCGCTCACCCGGACCGTTCAAGCAACACGGGAAATATGGCAATGCGCAACTCGACCCTAATGACAGGCAGCGCCCTTTGCAACCTCAATGAGGTGGCTCCCGTTTTCTGACAGTCTGGCGGCTCAGTTAAAGTGTATTCGGGTTGTCGATCACGCCGCCAGAAGCCATTTGAATCGATCTCCTTGCCGTTGTTGTTGCGCCTGTGGGGTTTGAACGCATGCGTTCAAGGGCAAGGCGCGTAGCAGCTTGTCCATCATTTCCACAAGCGGATCGCCGCGCCAAGCTTCGGCCCGCGTCCGCTCGCCGAGCGCGGCCTCTCGGTATTGTAGAAGCCGATCCATTCGCCGATGACGCGCCGGGCCTCGAAGTCATTGGCGAGCTCGTGCAGATAAACGGCCTCGTATTTGAGCGAACGCCACGGCCGCTCGATGAGTGAGGCCATGAACGCCTTCGGTCCGAGTGAATGGCCGAACGTTGTCCATGCACCGGCTCCTGCCATCCATGGAGATCCGGACACCGGCCTGCCGCAAGCGCCCGGTGAAGACGAAGCCGGTGAACTGGCTGCCTTGGGTTCGCATGCGCTCTCGGACCTGTGGCGTTCGCAGGCTCATTATTGAATATCTCCAACAGGCCATGGCGGGCCAGCGCCTCGTCGAGCGCCTCGACACAGAAGCTCGCATCCAGCGAGTTCGACAGGCGCCAAGCCAGCACGTACTGGCTCGCCCGATCCGTGACCGCCATCAAGTACAGAAAGCAGCGGCGCACCGGGATATTAAGTGATGTCGGTGCACCAGACCTGGTCCGCCCGCTCGATAGCCAAGCCCCTGAGCAGATAGGGGTAGCCCCGATGCTCGGGTACGGATCGCTGGTGCGCGGCGCCCGCCAAATCGCCTGAAGCCCCATCAGGCGCATCAGACGGCCGGCTCGGCGGCGGCCGATGCGCACGCCCTCGCGGCGCAGGTGGACGCCTCCACTTACCGAGAGAATCTCACCTCATTATGATTCTCTGCAGCGGCTCGTTTTGAGGAAGATATTGATGAGCCAAGCGTGGCTGGCAAGCAAGGGCCGGATATAGAACTGCAACCCGTTGTCCGCAACGCCGACTCGTCCCTCGCAAACCGGGAGGCGTCCATATAGATCGCATGGGCCTGTTCGTCCGTACCATCGGGCTCAAGCGGGCGGAGGCCAAGATCGGGCTGGCCAACCTCGCATAGAACTTCCAGCGCCTGATTTTCCATGAACGGCGTGCCGCCACGGCATGAGTCTGTCCGAATGGCGACAAAACGATCCGCCGATGACGAAACGGCGGACGAACAAGGCTGTCAACGCTGATCAACGGATTGAAAGTCCGACAACAAACCGAAAGCTTCGTCGAATCCGACGGTTGTTGGAGATGTCCACCTACAAAATGTTGATCGCACTCGAACTACAGGAATAAGCCTTCTATCAAAAATGGGATCGGAGGCGGTTTATTGGTGGGTCGGGATGGGGCTGTGCGGGCGTCTTCAGTGTTCCAGCGTGCTCTTGGCGAAGACCTCCTCCAGGCCGATCAGGCGCGGGGTCAAGGCTTGCTCGTTGGAGTACCGGGCTGCGGTCTCCAGGGTCCGGCGGTTTGCCTTGATGCCGTGCTCGACCAGGGGTTCGCACAGCGCCCGGTAGGCGTCCTCGGAGATCAGGCCCGCGGCGCGGTGATAGTCGATGTGCTCCAGCCGCTGCCGCTCGGCGAGCGCGTTGGCGCGCACGAACGCCTGGTAGACGTTGAGCACCGCCCACGGGTGCCTCTCGGCGATCTCCCTGCGCATCACCATCGCATGGTTGATCGGATAGATCCCGGTCTTGCGGTAGTAGCGCAGCCCTTCGGCCGCCGGGTCGCGAAACAACGGCGCGATTTCCGGCTGTTCGTAGAGATCGACCGTGCTGCGGTCGAGCAGGTTGGCGCCGCGGATGAACAGCAGAGTCGCATCGAGCGCGCCGGCCATCATCATCTCGCCGATATTGGTCTCGGGCGGGATCTGGTGGACGACCACGCCCGGCGGCGGGTTGAACCCGGTCGCGCCGCCATGGCTCTGGCCGGGCAGCCGCTCCATCCAATATTCCATCTCGGTCTGGTCGACGCCGAACTCGTGCTTGAGGATGCCGCGCGACCACAGCGCGGCGGTCTGCTGGAACTCCGGCACGCCGACCCGCTTGCCGGCCATATCGGCGGGTGTGTCGATCTCGGCATCGCGCCGGACCAGAATCCAGTTCTGGAAGAAATGGCGCGTCGTAAACACGGGAATGCCGACGAAACGGTCATCGCCGGCCGCGACCACCTTGATCAGCGAAGAGAACGACATCTCCGAGACGTCGAACTCGGCGAACTTGAGCTGGCGCCAGAACATGTCGGCCGGATGGAGCGGTGTCGGCACCAGGTCGATGCCCTCCGGCTGCACGATGCCGTCCAGGATCGGCCGGGTGCGCGGGTTGGTGTCCAGCGCGATCGAAAGCTGGATTCTCATGCCGTCTCCGCCAGCGCGATCACCCCCATGCCGGTGGTCATGGGCGCGTAGTAGGACCGATGCACCCGTTGAAGCGGCGCCATGAGCGCCCCGCGCATGACCAGCCACATGATCAGCTCAACCGCTTCCGCCCCGGCCTCTTCCATGATGTCCTGATGGGTCAGCGCAGCGAGCGCCTCGGGATCGGCCTCGATCTTGTCCAGGAAGTCATTGTCGAAGTCGGGGTTGAGATGGCCGAAGCGGGCGCCGTTGAGCTGATGCGACATCCCGCCGGTCCCGAGGATCACCACCTTGAGGTCCTCGGGATAGCTCTCGACCGCCCGGCGGATCGCCTGGCCCAGCTTCCAGCAGCGCTGCGCGGTCGGCAGCGGATGCTGGATGACGTTGACCGCGATCGGCACGGTCTTCACCGCCCATTCCGGGTCGTGATCGAAGCACAGGTGCATCGGCACCAGGAAGCCGTGCTCGACCCCGAGCTCCTGGCAAATGGTGATATCGAATTCGTCATAGACCAGCGCCTTGCACAGGTGCCAGGAGAATGCCGCATCGCCCGGGGCATCGGGGAACGGCCGCCGGCCCCAGCCCTCGTCGGCGATCTCGTATGAGTCCGCCGCGCCGACCGCAAACGTCGGATAGTGGTCGAAGAAGAACGACGCGCCGTGGTCGTTGTAGACCACGATGGCGATGTCGGGCGCGAGCCGGCGCAGCCACGCCTTGACCGGCGCATAGCCGTCGAACAGCGGCTTCCAGTCCGGCTCCTCGGTGCGGCCCTGGTCGTAGGCAACACCGATCGAGGGGACATGGCAGGTGCCGATCCCGCCGACAATACGCGCCATCTCAGCGTGCTCCGGACGCGTTGCGGGTGGCGAGGAACTCATCGTAGGTCTGGCCGCGCTGGTGGGCGCCGATCTGGTACAGCCCCTGGCCGACCACCGCGCCGATCTTCATGATCATGTAGATGTTGCCGCCGTGTTCGCCGATGATCGCCCGCCAGTCGCGCGCGCGGATGAGCTGCTTCTCGGCCGCGGTCAGGTCGGACGCCGCCAGGAACGCCTCCTCGTCGGCCTTGAAGGCCTCCCGGTTCTCCGGCCTGCACAAGGACATCGCGAACTTGTTGAGCCGGTAGCCGCGCCTTGTCTGCTCGGCATCGAAAACCCTGGTATCGGCAATCGGGCGGTCGGGGTCGACCTGCGGCCGCGGCGTGCTCATCTGAGCCCGGCCTGCTGCAGCAGCGGATATGTCTCGACCATGAACTGCTCCATCCCTTCCTGGTAACGCGCCCAGGACGTGAGTACGCCGTCGATACCGGTTTCGGCGAGCTTCAGATAGGTATCGACGATTTGCTCCCTGGTGCCGATCACCGGCCAGCCGGCCCAGCCGGCGACAAAATGCTCCTTGAGGAACTGGAGCGCATCCAGCGGCAGGGTCTGGGCGTTGAGGCCGAGCCCCTCGGTCAGGTTGGTGATCGCCTCCCAATCGCCCTTCTCGTGGACGTAGTGGTGATAGAAGTCGCGCGCGTCCTTCTCGGTCTCGCCCTGGACGAGGTAGGTGTGGGTCCACACCTTGATGTCGCGGCCGTATTCCTTTTGCGCGAGGTCCTTGTAGCCGGCGATTTGCGCCTTCAAGTCGTCGTAGTCGTGGTTGGCGACGACGATGAAGGCGATGTCGCAATGCTTGGCCGCGAAATGCCGGCCGCGCTCGGAGCCGCCGGCGTTCATGAACGGCGGCCGTGGCGTCTGGACCGGCTTGGGCAGCATCTGGCCGCCGCCGATCTTGTAGAACTCGCCCTCGAAGTCGAACGGCTCGTCCTCGGTCCACAGCCGGCGGATGATCTCGACCCACTCGGTGGCCATGTCGTAGCGCCGGTCGTGGTCGGGCACGTCGATCCCGAAGAGTGTGAACTCGGTGCCGTACCAGCCGGTCACGACGTTGAGCGTGAACCGCCCTTCGGAGATGTGATCGATGGTCGTGGCCTGCTTGGCGGCCACCACCGGATGGACCGTCGGCACGTGCGAGGTCGCGAAGATTGCCGAGTTCTTGTTCACCCCGCCGATGCCGGCCGCCCAGGTATAGCATTCGAAACCGGCGCCGTTGAAGTTGGTCTGCCCGCCGAAGCCGAGCCAGCGCCCGACCGGGACCAGGGCCTCGAACTCCATCTGATCGGCGAGCTTGGCCAGCGCCGCCGTCTCCGGCCAGCTCGCCTGCAGGACGCCGTCGATGGTCGAGGCCGCACAGCCGTTCGACAGGTTCGTGCAGAACGTCCCCATCTTCAGCTTGCGGTCGTTGAACAGCGGGTTCGATGCCGGCGGGTCGGCGGCGAGGCTCGGCAGTGCATCCATCGATAACGTCCCCCAGCTTGTCGGTCTGGGCGGCAACTTATCATGACCGGAGGCGCGGAAACGAGTATGGAACCACGCCAATGCCGGGTCCCGGACAGGCGCCGCGCCCATCGGCCGGACTTCGCCCGGCCGGGCATGGTATAGCTCTGGAAGCCAACAACGATGGACCCTTGCAATGGAGCACAGGTATCAAAAGGGCTTTCCGGTTTCGTGGGATCAACTCCATCGCGACGCCAAGGCGCTCGCCTGGCGGCTGTCCGAGCAGGGCCCCTGGAAGGGCGTGATCGCGATCACCCGCGGCGGGCTGGTGCCGACCGCGATCGTCGCCCGCGAGCTCGAGGTCCGGATGATCGACACCATCTGCGTGACGTCGTACGACTACAAGGATCAGGGTGGGATCGAGGTCCTCAAGGCGGTCGAAGGCGACGGCGCAGGGTGGCTGATCGTCGATGACCTGGTCGATACCGGCATGACGGCGAAGGTCGTGCGTGAAATGCTGCCCAAGGCGCATTTCGCGACCGTCTATGCCAAGCCCGCCGGCCGGCAACTGGTCGATACCTTCATCACCGAAGTCAGCCAGGACACCTGGATCTATTTCCCCTGGGACATGGAGCTTCAGTTCGTCCAGCCCATCGTGCATGGCGTGCCGGCCGGCTGAGCCATATAATTCTGCCGAGTTGGCAGGCCAGACGGGAAGGCGCACCGGCGGCGTGGGAGATCCTGTACGCTTGGTTCTGAACGGCGAGCCCCGCCGGGTCGATGGCGTCGGGCCGACCATGACGGTGCTCGATTGGCTGCGCACGGTCGAGCGGCTGCCCGGCACCAAGGAAGGCTGCGCCGAGGGCGATTGCGGCGCGTGCACCATCGCAGTCGGCAGGCTCGAGGACCGCCGGGTGCGCTACGAGGCGGTCAACGCCTGTCTGTTGGCGCTCGGACAGCTCGACGGCCGGGCGGTGTTGACGGTCGAGGGGCTGGCAAGAAACGGCACCCTGCACCCGGTCCAGGAGGCGATCGTCTCCACCGACGCCAGCCAGTGCGGGTTCTGCACGCCCGGCATCGTGATGGCGCTGTTCGCTTTTCACCACGGCGGCGAGCCCGCCGAGGACGGATTGATCCATGACGCGCTGGCGGGCAATCTGTGCCGCTGCACCGGCTACCGGCCGATCGTCGATGCGGCGAAGGCCGCCTCCGCCAGCAGACGCAACGCGGTCGACGGCGCGGTCGCCGCCGCGCTTGGCGCCATCGCGCCGGCCGGCGCTCACCGGTTCGAAGCGGCCGGGCAGACCTTCTTCGTGCCCCGGACGCTGCAGGAGGCCTGCGCCATCCGGGCGGCGCATCCCGATGCCAGGATCCTTGCCGGCGGCACCGACCTGGGGCTCGATTTCAGCAAGGAGCGCAAGGCGTATGCGAAGACGCTCTGGCTGTCCGATGTCGCCGAACTCGATCGCATCCGGACGACCGCTGATCACATCGAGATCGGTGCTGCGGTCAGCTACACCCGTGCCCTGCCGTTGCTGGATGGCGAATTTCCCTCGATCGGCACACTGATCCGTCGGATCGGCTCGCGGCAGATCCGCAACCTCGGCACCATCGGCGGCAACATCGGCAACGCCTCGCCGATCGGTGACATGCCGCCGTGCCTGATCGCGCTCGACGCGACGCTGGTCCTGCGTGGGCCGGGCGGCAGGCGCGAGATGGCGATCGAGGATTTTTTCCTCGATTACCGAAGCACCGACCTTGCGGGCGACGAGCTGATCGAGGCGGTGCGTATCCCGCGCCTGGCCCGGAGCCAGACCTTCCGCGCCTACAAGGTCTCGAAACGGTTCGACCAGGACATTTCTTCCATTGTCGGCGCTTACCGTCTGGACCTGGCCGATGGGATCGTCACGGCGGCGCGCATCGCCTATGGCGGCATGGCGGCGACGCCAAAGCGCGCGCCCGCGGCCGAGGCCGCCCTTGTCGGCAGGCCGTGGACGCAGCAGACCGCCGCCGCCGCCAAGGCAGCGCTTGCCGGCGATTTCGCGCCGATCACGGATTTCCGCGCCGGCGCCGACTATCGGCGGACCGTCGCCGCCAACCTGCTCGATCGGCTGCACATGCAGACCACGGGGGCCGCCGCCCCGACCGAGGTGCACGCGTTGTGACCGCAGGAACGCTGAAGGGCGGGGTCCATCGCGCCTGGCGCCACGACAGCGCCGAAAAGCACGTCACCGGCCAGGCGGTCTATATCGATGACATGCCGAACCTGCCGGGCACCCAGGAAGTCTGGCTCGCCACCAGCCCGCACGCCCATGCCCGGATCCGCGGCATCAAGACCGCCAAGGCGCGCGCGGCCCCCGGCGTGAGCGCGGTGCTGACCGCCGCCGACATCCCGGGCATCAACGACATCGCACCGATCTTTTCGGGCGAGCCGATCCTGGCCGATGGGGTGGTCGAGCATTGCGGCCACCCGGTGGCCGCGGTTGCCGCGGACACCCGCGATGCGGCGCGGCAGGCAGCCAGCCTGATCGAGGTCGACTACGAACCGCTCGTGCCGGTTCTGGCGATCGAAGACGCGCTGGAGCGCGCGGCCTATGTCGCCGCGCCGCAGATCCTGCGCCGCGGCGATGCGGAAACGGCAATCGCCGCCGCCGCCGCGGCGGATCACCGGCGAGGTCACCTGCGGCGGCCAGGATCATTTCTACCTCGAAGGACATGTCGCGCTCGCGGTGCCGCAGGAAGACCGCGACATGCTGGTCTATTCCTCGACCCAGCACCCGACCGAGGTCCAGCACGCGGTCGCTCGGGTGCTGGGCGTGCCGGTCAACGCGGTCACGGTCGAAATCCGGCGCATGGGCGGCGCCTTCGGAGGCAAGGAGAGCCAGGCCAGCATCGTCGCCGCGATCGCGGCCGCGCTGGCCCGCCTGTCCGGCGGCCCGGTGAAACTGCGTCTGTCGCGCGACGACGATATGACGGTCACCGGCAAGCGGCACGATTTCCTGATGCGCTACGATGCCGGTTTCGACCAGGACGGCCGCATCCAGGGGCTCGATATTCTTTTCGCCGCGCGCGCGGGCAACGTCGCCGACCTGTCGACCTCGGTGATGACACGCACGCTTTGCCATGCGGACAACTGCTACGATATCCCCAACGCGCTGTTCCGCGGCTATTGCTGCAAGACCAACACTGTCTCCAACACCGCCTTCCGCGGTTTCGGCGGCCCGCAAGGGATGGTGGCGATCGAGGCGGTGATCGAGCACATCGCCCGCGATCTGGGGGTCGATGTCGAGACCGTCAGGCGGGCCAACTACTACGGTGCCGCCCCGCGCAACGTCACGCCCTATGGCCAGGTGGTCGACGACAACCTGATCGAACCGATTGTCGAGCGGCTGGAAGCCGAGGCGGCTTACGAGGCCCGCCGGACCGAGATCGCCGCCTTCAATGCCCAAAGCCCGGTGATCAAGAAGGGCATCGCGATGATGCCGATCAAGTTCGGCATCTCGTTCAACGTGCCGACGCTCAACCAGGCCGGCGCCCTGGTCCATGTCTACACCGACGGCAGCGTGCACCTGAACCATGGCGGCACCGAGATGGGGCAGGGGCTCTACGTCAAGGTCGCCCAGGTGGTCTCGGAAGTCTTCCAGATCGATCTTGAGACCATCAAGATCTCCTCGACCAACACCGGCAAGGTGCCCAATACCTCGGCCACAGCGGCCTCGTCGGGCTCGGATCTCAACGGTATGGCGGCGCTTGATGCGGCGAGCCGGATCAGGGAGCGGATGACCGAGGTCGCGGCCGCCCATTTCGACGTCTCCGGGTCGGAAATCCGCTTCGCCGACAACCGGGTCTATACCGGCAACCGGTCGATGGCCTTCGCCGAACTGGCCCAGCTCGCCTGGCGCGAACGGGTCTCGCTTTCGGCGGCGGGGTTTTACCGCACGCCGGACCTCACCTGGGACAACGCGACGCTGAAGGGCAGCCCGTTCTACTACTTCTCCTACGGCGCCTGCATTGCCGAGGCGGCGATCGACACGCTGACCGGCGAGAACCGGGTGCTGCGCGCGGACATCCTCCAGGACTGCGGCAACTCGCTGAACCCGGCGATCGACATGGGTCAGATCGAAGGCGGCTTCGTCCAGGGCATGGGATGGGTGAGCATGGAGGAGCTGTGCTGGGACGCCGACGGCAGGCTCCTCACCCACGGGCCGTCGACCTACAAGATCCCGGGCAGCCGCGACGTGCCGCCGATCTTCAATATCCATATCCTGGAGGACGCGCCGAACCGCAAGCCGACGATCTTCCGCTCCAAGGCGATCGGCGAGCCGCCGCTGATGCTGGCGCTCTCGGTCTGGCTCGCAATCCGCGATGCGGTCTCGGGCCTCGCCGGCCATCGCCACTTCGTCGCCCTTGACCCGCCGGCGACGCCCGAGCGCGTGCTGGCTGCGGTCGAGGACGTCCGGGCCCGCGAGGCGGCCGGGTGAAGCTCGCGGCCCTCAACGAGGCGACTCAGGAGGCGTTCGTTGCGGCGCTGGGCACGGTCTTCGAGCATTCGCCGTGGATCGCCAGAGCGGCCTGCGCGTCCCGGCCGTACGCGAGCAGACAGGCGCTTCATGAAGCGATGCTGGCCGCGATCGAGCAGGCCGACGAAGCGACCCAGCTTGCTCTGATCCGCGCCCATCCGGATCTCGCCGGCAAGGACGCCCGCGCCGGCGCGCTGAGCGAGCATTCGAGCCGGGAGCAGTCGGGCGTCGGCCTCGACCGGCTGTCGGACCCGGAGTTCGAGCGGTTCCACCGGCTCAACGGCGCCTATCGCGAGCGCTTCGGCTTCCCGTTCGTCATCGCCGTCAAAGGTCACACCAGGCAGAGTATCCTGGATGCATTCGAGGCGCGGCTTGCCAACACCCCGGCCGTCGAACGGGCCGAGGCGTTGCGTAACATCGCTCTGATAGGGCAATTTCGGCTTTTCGATCTGGTCGAGGATTAGGAACGGGTAGGGCATGGAGTCGGTCCTCAGCGAATGGCTCAACCTGGTGCTCCGGTGGATCCATCTGATCACCGGCATCGCCTGGATCGGCTCGTCGTTCCTGTTCATGTGGCTGGACAGCCACCTGGAAAAGCCGGACCCGCCCAAGAAGGGGGTCGAGGGCGAGCTGTGGATGACCCACAGCGGCGGCTTCTATGTCGTCGAAAAGATGGATCTGGCACCCGAGGAAGTGCCCAAGAGGCTGCATTGGTTCAAGTGGGAGGCAGGGTTTACCTGGATCTCCGGCTTCCTGCTGCTCGGCCTGATCTACTACATGGGCGCGGAGATCTATCTGATCGACCCGGCGGTCGCCGACCTGTCCAAGGGCGAGGCGATCGCGATCGGTGTCGGCGTGCTGGCACTCGCCTGGTTGGTCTATGACGGACTCTACCGCTCGCCCCTGCGTCACCAAGGCATGCTGGTCGAAGCGATCGGCTTCGCGCTCCTGATCGCGGTCGCCTACGGGCTGAGCCAGGTGTTCAGCGCGCGCGGCGCCTACGTGCATGTCGGCGCGATGCTGGGCACGATCATGGTCGCCAATGTCTGGATGATCATCATCCCCGGCCAGGCGAAGCTGGTCGAGGCGACGCGGGCGGGGACGACGCTGGATCCCAGGCTTGCGTTCAACGCCAAGCAGCGCTCGGTCCACAACAACTACATGACCCTGCCGGTGCTGTTCATCATGATGAGCAGCCATTACCCGAGCACCTTCGGCCATGCCCACAGCTGGGCGATCCTGATCGTCCTGTTTATCGTCGGCGCCATCGTCCGCCACTGGTTCAACCTGCGCAACGCGGGCACGCCTCGGGTCTGGCCGATCCCCACCGCGATGGTGATCATGCTGGCGTTGATCTATGCCACGATCCCGGCCGAGACCCTGGGCACCCAGACCACGGGCGATGAAGAGCCGGTAACCTTCGCTCAGGCCTATGACGTGATCTCCAAGCGCTGCGTGTCCTGCCATGCCGCCCGACCCACCGACGAGAACTTCGAGAAACCGCCGAAGAACGTCGTCTTCGACACCGCTGCCCAGATCCAGGCCCAGGCGGTAAAGATCAAGGCGGTCTCGGTGCTGACCAGGACCATGCCGCTCGGCAACACGACCAAAATGACCGATGCAGAGCGCCGCATTCTCGGACGATGGATCGCCGAGGGAGCCGAGATTGAATAGCCATGCCGGACTGGACGGGTCCACGCTGTCGATGTGCGTCGATAGCGGGGATGACATGATCGGCGGCGACCGCGAGGGCGGCGGCGATGGGTAGGCTGACCACCCACGTGCTCGATACCGCCCACGGCCGCCCGGCGGCCGGCGTGCGCATCGGCCTTTACGCGGCCACCGCGCCGCAGCATGCGATCGCAGCGGCGAAGACAAACGCCGAGGGCCGCTGCGACGCCCCGCTGCTCGAGGGCGAGGACTTCAAGGAAGGGGTTTACGAGCTCGCCTTCCACATCGGCGATTATTTTCGCGACGCCGGGGTGGATTTGCCAAACCCGCCCTTCCTCGACGTGGTGATCGTCCGCTTCGGCATCGCGTCCGCGGACCAGCACTATCACGTGCCGGTCCTGGTCTCGCCCTTCGGCTATTCGACCTACCGCGGGAGCTGACCGCCCGGCTCGGATGTCGAGACCGCGCCGCCGGCGCGGTCAATAGGACCGCGGCAGGCCTAGCGCGCGCTCGGCGATGTGGTTGAGGACCATCTGCTGGCTGACCGGGGCGAGATAGGGGATCATGATCTCGCGCATCAGGCGCTCGACGTGGAATTCGCGGGCGTATCCCATGCCGCCGTGGACGGCGACCGCCTGCTTGCAGGCATCGAACCCGGCCTCGGCGGCGAGGTACTTTGCCGCGTTGGCCTCGATACCGCACGGCTCGCCGCGGTCGTACAGCCAGGCCGCCTTCATCGCCGCGAGATAGGCGGCATCGAGCGCGGCCCAGGCGGCGGCGAGCGGGTGCTGGATCGCCTGGTTCCGGCCGATGGGCCGTTCGAAGACCACGCGCTCGGCGGCGTAGCGGGCGGCCCGGCCGATGGCGTCGCGCCCGATGCCGACCGCCTCGGCGGCAACCAGGATGCGTTCGGGGTTGAGGCTGTCGATCAGATAGCGGAACCCCTTACCCTCGGCGCCGATGCGGTCATCCTGCGGCACGTGCATGTCCTCGAAGAAGATTTCGTTCGAATCGACGGCCTTGCGGCCCATCTTGTCGATCTCGCGCACGCGCGCGGCATTCCGGTCGAGGTCGGTGAAAAACAGGCTCAGCCCCTCGGCCGGCGCATCCTCGCGGCGCGGTGCGGTGCGCGCGAGCAGCATGATCTTCTCGCTCACCTGGGCGGTCGAGGTCCAGATCTTCTGGCCGCGCACCACGTAGTGATCGCCCGCGCGCTCGGCCCGCGTGGCGATCCGGGTGGTATCCAGCCCGGCATCGGGCTCGGTGACCGCGAAGCACATCTTGTAGGAGCCGTCGATCAGGCCGGGCAGCCAGCGGCGGCGCTGCGCATCGCTGCCGTGGGCGAGGATGGCGTGCGGCCCGAAGATGTTCATGTGCACCGATGAGCATGCGGCCATCGCCCCGCCGGATCCGGCAACGGTCATCATCATCAGCGCCGCTTCGGTGACGCCGAGCCCGGCGCCGCCGAAGGCCTCGGGCAGGGCGATCCCCAGCCAGCCGCCCGCAGCGACGGCGTCGTAGAACGCGTGCGGGAAGCCACCGTCGCGATCGCACTCCAGCCAGTAGGCGTCATCGAAGCCGGCCGTCACCGCAGCGATCCCTTCGACGATCGCCTTCTGTTCGTCGGTAAGTCCGAAATCCATCGCTGAAGCCCCCCCGGTCGCCGCGTTGTCACATCCTGTCCGAGACTATCCGCTTCCGGTGCTCGATGGGCATGCACCCGCGCATGATGGGTCAGGCCTGGGCGGTCCGGGCGTTCGCCGCTCATGTCAGCGACAAGGACGGTGTCCGGTTTCCCAAGCGCGCGGAGAGCGCCGACTGATGCGGGGCCTATGCGCGGAGCACATCACGTCGTGCCCCTTGTCGGGAACAATCGCGACGCTGGCCGCGCCTTCCCGCCTATGGATCGGCAGCGCGCCGGGCGACGGTCTCGGCGGTCTGGTTGAACAGGATTTTGCGTTTCTCTTCGCTGTGACCGCCGGACGGGCGGTGCGCCTTGGCGAGGTCGACGCCGCGTCGGACGGCCGGGCGTGCTTTGACCTGGTTGCGCCAGCGCGCGAGGTTGGGGAAGGGCTCGAGCACCGCGCCGAGCGGCTTGGCGATCAGCACCCAGGGCCAGCAGATGATGTCGGCGATCGAGTAGTCTTCGCCCAGGATATATTCCCGCTCGGCGAGCCGGCGGTCGAGCACGCCCAGGCAGCGGTCGTACTCGTTGGCGTAGCGGCTCTTGGAATAGTCCTCGCCGGCCGGCGCGTAGTTGACGAAATGGCTGAGCTGGCCCGCCATCGGGCCCTGGTTGCCGGTTTGCCAGAACAGCCACTCCAGGGCTTCCTTGCGCCCCAGCGCGGTTGCGGGCATCAGCCGGCCGGTCTTCTCGGCCAAGTAGAACAGGATCGCGCCCGATTCGAAGACCGGGACCGGCGGGCCGCCCGTGTCGTGGTCGACGATCGCCGGCATCCGGTTGTTGGGGCTGATCTGCATGAATTCGGGCGCGAACTGATCGCCCCTGGAGATGTCGGTGATCACCGTGCGGTAGGGAAGGCCGAGCTCCTCCAGCATGATCGCGACCTTCCAACCGTTGGGCGTCGGCCAATAGTAGAAGTCGATCATTGTGCCGCCTCCGGGTCGGGCCTTCGGCCGAGCACGCCGGCCGCGTCCAGCGCCGCGATCTCGTCGGGATCGAAGCCGGCCTCGCCCAGAATCTCCGCGTTGTGCTGGCCGAGACCGGGCGCACCGCGGCGGATCTCCGTCGGGGTCGCGGCGAACTCGGCCGCCGGGCGGGCCTGGCGCAGCGGCCCGGCATGGTCGTGCTCCAGCTCGATCACGATGCCGTTGGCGGCGATCTGCGGGTGATCGATCATCGCGCCGCGCGTCATGACCGGCACGCAGGGCACGTCCTCGGCCTCCAGCCGCGCGATCCAGTGTGCGGTGGTTCCGCCGCGCAGCGCTTCCTGGGTGAGGCTCAGCCGGTCGTCGATATTCTCCTGGCGCAGCACGGTGGTCTTGAACCGCGGATCGTCCAGCCATTCGGGCGTCTCGAGCGCCCGGGTCAGGCCCAGCCACTGCTTGTCGGTCTGGACCGCCACGGAGATGTAACCGTCGGCGGTCTCGTAGATCAGGTCGATGAAGCTCTGTGCCTGCTGCTGCGGCACGGGGTGCTCGATGAAGGTCTGGCTGCTCATATCCGAGTTCCACATGAACGCCACCACGCTGTCGAGCATGGACAGCCGCACGTGCTGGCCGATACCGGTGCGCTCGCGCGCCAGCAAGGCCGCGGTGATCGCCTGGGAGGCCGTCACGGCGGTGAGCTTGTCGGGAAGGATCGTCCGGACCAGGCGCGGCCGTTCCTGGTCGGACCCCGCCTGGACGGTCGTCAACCCGGAGACGGCCTGGATCAGCGGGTCGTAGACCGGCTTGGCCGACAACGGTCCGCGGTGGCCGAAACCGCATATCGAGACGTAGACGATGTCCGGTGCGGCCGCGCGGACCGCATCCTCGCCGACGCCTATGCGCTCGGCGACGCCGGGACGGAAATTCTGAATGAACACGTCGGCGCCGGCTGCGATCCGCATCAGTGCACCCAGCCCTTGCGGGTGCTTCAGGTCAAGCGCGATCGAGCGCTTGTTGCGGTTGTTGTTGAGGAACGAGGCCGAGAAGCCGCCGCGCCGGTTGGAAACCGACCGGGTGAAATCTCCGCCGTCGGGCATCTCGACCTTGATCACGTCCGCGCCCTGATCGGCGAGGATCATGGTCGCCATCGGACCCGAGATCACCGCGGTGAGATCGACGATGCGGAAGCCGTCCAGGGGTCCTGGCATGCGCTGTCCGCCTCAGGACCTGTGGTGTTCGTGCCAGTGCCGGGCGATATCGACGCGCCGGCAGATCCAGACCCGTTCATGGCCCTGCACGTAATCCATGAAACGGCCGAGTGCAGCGGCCCGGGCCGGCCGGCCGGCGAGCCGGCAATGCAGGCCAACGCTCATCATCTTGGGCGTCCTTTCCCCTTCGGCATAAAGGATATCGAAGGCATCCTTGAGATATTCGTAGAACCCCGTGCTCGAGGTGAAGCCCGGCGGAACGGCAAACTTCATGTCGTTCTGGTCGAGCGTGTAGGGGATGATCAGGAGCGGCTTGCCGCCGATCTTCACCCAGTAGGGAAGATCGTCGTTATAGGCGTCTGATTCGTAAAGAAACCTACCATCCTCGGCTACCAATCGGCGGGTGATCTCGCTCACCCGCCCGGTGTACCAGCCGAGCGGGCGTTCGCCCAGGATGCGCTCGTGGGTGGCGATGGCCAGCCGCATGTGCTCGCGCTCGGTCGCCTCGTCGGCGTCCTGGTAGTCGATCCAACGCCAGCCGTGGCTTGCGATCTCGTGGCCTGCCCGCTGCATGGCGAGCGCCGCCTCCGGGTTCTTCTCGATCGCCAGCCCTACCGCATAGCAGGTGAATTTGATTCCTCTGCTGTCGAACATCCGCATCAAGCGCCAGAAGCCGGCGCGGCTGCCGTACTCGTAGGTGGTCTCGGCGTTGATGTTGCGCGCGCCCTGGACCGGGGCACCGCCCGGCGTCTCGGTCAAAAACACCTCGGAATGGGCATCGCCGTTGAGCACCGTGTTCTCGCCGCCCTCTTCATAGTTGACCACGAACTGGACGGCGATGCGGGCATTGCCCGGCCAGGCGGGGTCGGGCGGATTGGCGCCGTAACCGACAAGATCGCGCGGATAAGGGTCTTCCATAGCCTCTCTCATCGATTGGCGAGGGTAGGCAGAACGGCCGCCAGCACCCGCGCGCCGGCGTGGCAGTCCTCCGGGCTGGCGTATTCGCTCTCGTGATGGCTGACGCCGTTGCGGCAGGGGATGAAGATCATTCCGGCCGGGCACAGCTCGGCGAGCGAGGCCGCATCGTGGAACGCGCCGGAGGGGAGCCGCCGGCATTCCATGTCGAGGGTGATCGCGCTCTCGGCGATCAGCGCGACGATCGACGGATCGAAACGCCGCGGCGCAACGCCGAAGCTCTGGACGACGTCGACCGAGCACGGGCTTGCGACCTCGCGGGCGGCCGGCTCGATCGCGGCGCAGCGCCGGTCGAGCTCGGCGCCGTCGGGGTGGCGGAGATCGATCGAGAACCTCACCTGGGCGGGCACCGTGTTGGGCGAGTTCGGCTCCACCTCCATGCGCCCGACCGTGAACCGCAGCACGTCCTCGGGGTCGGCCATGACTTCGTTCAGCCGGGCGATAATCCGCACCGCCGCCTGGAGCGCATCGCGCCGCGCGGCAGTCGGCGTGGTTCCGGCATGGGCGGTCTCGCCACCGGTCTCGACCACGAAGCGGCTCGAGCCCTGGATCTCGGTGACCGCGCCGATCTGCACGCCGGCCGCCTCGAGCACCGGCCCCTGCTCGATATGCGGCTCGATATAGGCCGCGGGCGGCGGGCCGGGCGCACGGCGCGGCAGGTCGGCTTCGACCGCCCGTGCGTGGGACAGCGCATCGGCAAAGCGGGTCCCGGCGGTGTCCTTCATCTCGGCGAACGCATCGATCTCGGCAAGGCCGCTGAAGACCATCGAGCCCATGCAACCCGGATCGAACCGGCTGCCCTCCTCGTTGGTCCAGGCCGCGACTTCGATCGGCCGCCGGGTTCGGGCGCCGATGTCGTCGAGCGCCTCCAGCGCCTCCAGCCCGGCCAGCACGCCGTAGATGCCGTCGAACCGGCCGCCGCGCGGCTGACTGTCCATGTGGCTGCCGATCATCACCGGGGCGAGGTCGGCGTCGAGCCCGGCGCGGCGGATGAACAGGTTGGCAATCCCGTCGACCGCGACCGCATAACCGCGCTCGCGCGCCCAGCCGATCAGCATGGCGCGGGCGGCGAGGTCCTCCTCGGACAGGGCCTGCCGATTGACGCCCCCGCCGGGGATGGCGCCGATCTCGGCCATCGCCATCAGGCGCTGCCACAGCCTGCCGCCGTCGACTCCGTCGGGGCTTTCCATCATTGCCGTTCTTTCTCACCGGGACCCGGCAACGGCTCAGCTCCTGGTGATGTTCCAGATCTCTTCGATCACGGTGCCCGACTCGCGGATCACCTTGGAGACGGGGCAGTACATCGGCAGCTCGGCCTTGACCTTCGCCATCTCCGCATCCGAGGCCGGCGTGGTGACGTTGATGTTCAGGACGATCTTGGGGAAGGGGACCTTGACCTCTTCCATCAGCATGGCGCCGCGGCGGTCGAACGTCGCGTCGGCCTCGATCGTCATGGCCTTGAACTCGATGTCGTATTTGTGCGCGATTTTGTGGCTGATGACGTTGGTGCATCCGATCAGCGATGCGATCAGCGTCTCGGTCGGCGTGAAGCCGAGATTGGTGCCGTCGCGCTCTTGCGGCTCATCGATGACCGATTCCAGGTCGCGGACCCGAAGGTCGGTGCGCGAATGGGTCGGGCACGCGGCGTCGATCTTCTGCTGTACGGTCGTCTTGGGCTTGACCGTGACCATCTGACTGCTCTCCCTTGGCAAGGTCTTGGTATGTCGAGATATCTATAACCAAACCGGCCGGATCGCCAGCATGATCGCCGACCGACGGGCGCGGGCTGGTCTACGTCCTCGATCCGTAGTGCCAAACAGCGCCGACCTTGCGTTTGCGAGGCCTTCCCTGTTACCGTCGCGCGATCGCCCATCCGGTTGATTCCACCGGCATATCCGGGCATCTCGAAGGGTCGGCGCGACCGGCGCCAGGAGGAACGCGATGGCGGCTGCAACCGAACAGGCCGAGCGTGAAAGCTCCACCGGCGAGGCGCTGGTCGAACGGTTCAAGGCGATCTGCCGCATGTGCCACGGCGGCTGCGGGACCGTCGTGGAGATGGTCGGCGGCACGGTCAGACGTGTGCTCGGCGATTTCGACAACCCGATCAACGAGGGCCTGCTGTGCTCCAAGGCGGGCAAGCCCTCGATCGAGCAGCTCTATCACCCCGACCGGCTCGACCATCCGCTGATCCGCGCCGGCGCGCGCGGCGAGGGCAAGTGGCGCAAGGCGAGCTGGGAGGAGGCGCTGACACTGATCGCCTCCAAGATGCAGGAGACCAAGGACAGGTTCGGCGCCGAGGCGGTCGCCTTCGGCCGCGGCACAGGCATCAACAACACCCACATCGTCTCACGGCTGGCCAACCTGTTCGGCACGCCCAACGTGATCTCGATCGGTTATTTCTGCTACGGCCCGCGGGTCGCGGTGTGCAAGGTGACCGCTGCGGGCAAGTATACCGGCAAGTCCTGGGACACGGTCGCGATCCCGGACTTCTATTCGGGACCGGCGTGCGTGGTCGAATGGGGATCGCAGAAACGCACCAGCAACGACCACGGGCTGATCGGCCACAAGCCGATGACGAATTCGCTCAAGAAGGATCCGATCAACATCGTGGTCGATCCACGCTTGCCGGCTTCGGCGGGCAAGGGCGACATCTGGCTGCCGTTGCGCCCGGGCACCGATGCCGCAATGGCGCTGGGCTGGATGCGGGTGATGGTCGACGAGGGGCTCTACGACAAGGAATTCGTGGCCAAATACTGCCACGGCTTCGAAGAGCTCTGCGAGCGGCTCAAGGATTGGCCGCTGGAGCGCGTCGCCGAGGTTACCTGGTGCGATGCCGAGGAGATCGCCAAGGCGGCGCGAATCTATGCCACGACCAAGCCCGGCTGCATCGTCTGGGGCAACGGCACCGACCAGCTCGGCAACAACACCTTCCAGGCCACCCGGTCGCTGCTGGTTCTGATGGCGCTGTCGGGCAACCTCGACGTGCCCGGCGGCAACGTCTTCTGGCCGGCGCCCAGGCTCGACTATCCCGAGCTTTGGGACAAGCTGCCGCCGGAGCAGGACGCCAAACGGCTGGGCGGCGACCGGTTCAAGGCGCTCAACATGACGCCTTACGCCTACGCCCACCCGCCGAGCCTGTTCCGGACGATCCTTAGCGGGGAGCCCTATCCGGTCAAGACGTTGATCGTCGTCGGCAACAACACCGTCACCTGCTTCCCCAACTCGGCGATGATCATCGATGCCTTGAAGACGCTCGACTTCCTGGTGGTCCAGGACATCTTCATGACGCCCACCGCCGCGCTCGCCGATGTCGTGCTGCCGGCCGCCGGCAATCTCGAACGCGACGAGCCGCGGCTGCATCTGCACATCAAGGGGCCGGGCGCGACCTTCATGGACAACGTCTCGGAGAAGCTGGTCGAGATCGGCGAGCGGAAGTCGGATTGGGAGTTCATCATCGAGCTCGGCCGCAAGCTCGGCTTCGAGGCGTATTTCCCCGCGCTCGAGACCTTCGCCGAGGAGGCGCTCAAACCGATGGGGATCTCCTGGCAGGAGCTCAAGGACAAGGACTATGTCGAGGTCCCGATCGAGTACCGCAAATACGAGCGCATGGGCTTCGGCACCCCGACCGGCAAGTTCGAGATCTATTCGACGATGATGGCGGACTGGGGCTATGACCCGCTGCCCGACCATGTCGAGCCGCCGGAGAGCCCGGTCTCCACGCCGGAGCGCTACAAGGACTACCCGCTGATCCTCAACACCGGGGCCAAGCAGCCGATGTACTGGCACAGCCAGGGCCGCCAACTCCGCTCGCTGCGCCGGCTGAGCCCGGAGCCGCTGGTCGAGCTCAACGACAAGACCGCCGAGGAATTGGGGATAAAGCGCGGCGATTATTGCTGGATCGAGACCGTGCGCGGCCGGCT
This sequence comes from Alphaproteobacteria bacterium, assembly GCA_965248835.1. GTDB lineage: Bacteria > Pseudomonadota > Alphaproteobacteria > MPNO01 > MPNO01 > CAYFYS01. Next base: position 1,462,386 of record CBDFLJ010000002.1, on the reverse strand, counting down.
GCGTATGAAGGCCAACCCGCACAAGCGCACCCACCCCAAGGTGGTCTCGGTGCCGCATGGCTGGTGGCTGCCGGAAGCCGAAGCGCCCGAATACGGCGTCTTCGAAGTGTGCTCGAACGTACTCACCGACGACGATCCGGACAATTGCGACATCGTGCTGGGTTCCAGCCCGCTCAAGGGGCTGCTCTGCCGGGTCTATCCTGCGGACCCGCCGGAGATCCCCAGGGCGAGGCTGCCCGACGAGGTGCCCGAGGCCGTCGCAGGACAGCCGGTGCACTGAAGAGGACTCCGGCCATGCCGCCGACCGACGATCCGGTGATGATCAACGAGTGGTTCATGGTCGCGCGCGCGAGCGACCTCCAGGACGGCGCGGTGATGGAGGCCAGGCTCCTCGGCGAGACTCTTGTGCTGTGGCGCGCCGGCGGGCAGGTGATGGCCTGGAAGGACCTTTGCGTCCACCGCGGCTCCAAGCTGTCCTTCGGCTGGGTGAAGGACGGCCGGATCGTTTGCCCCTATCACGGCTGGCACTACGACACCGCGGGGGTCTGCACGCTGATGCCGGCCCATCCCAAGGCCAACCCGCCCAAGAAGGCGCGGGCGATCACATACCGCGTGCGCGAGGCCTACGGCATGATCTGGGTCTCCCTCGGCCAGCCGGATCACGACGTGCCGCCGTTCCCGGAATGGGACGACGATGCCTTTCGCACCTGTCTCACCGGACCCTACGCGTTCCACGCCAACCCGTTTCGCGCGGTCGAGAATTTTCTCGACGTCTCGCACTTCCCGTTCGTGCATGCCCATCTCAACGGCGACCCCGACAATCCCGACGTCATCGAGGATTTCGATGTCTTCGTCGACAAGAACGGGCTGCGCACCAGCGAGATCATGGTCAGCCAACCCTACGGCGATCACCGGGGCATCCCGGTGCGGGCCGGCTATACCTTCAATTGCTCGCACCCGCTGACCGGCTATTTCTCGAAGAACACCGGCGAAGGGAACCTGTTCTGCACCTTCCTGACCGTCACGCCGATCGCGCCGGACGATTGCCTGGTCTGGCCCCATATCGCGGTCAACTTCGGCGATCAGGTCACCGATGAGCAGATCGTCTCCCGCACCGACGCGGTCTTCACCCAGGACAAGCGCATCGTCGAGACCCAGCGGCCTTACGAGATCCCACTCGACCTCAGGGAGGAGCTGCACGTCCGCTCCGACAAATACTGCGTCGCCTACCGCAAGTGGCTCAAGGATATCGGGGTGCGCTGGGGCGTGAGCCACTGACGCTCGGCGGATCCGCTCCGCCCGCCCGGACCGGAACGCCCGACAAGCGCCGTGTGTTCGGCCATGTGGTGGCCGTTCTGGCCTCGCTGTTCTACGCCACCGGCACCGCACTTGCCGTCCTCGCCTACCGGGGCGGCGCGAACCCGCTGTCGGTGACGACGCTGCGGACCGGCTTCGCCCTGGTCGCGATCTTCGTGCTGATCAACGCGACCGGCGGGACCTTGCGATTGGCCGGCCGCGACCGGCGGTTCGTGCTGGCGCTGGGCCTGGTGCTGGCGATCCAGTCGATCAGCCACTATGTCGGCATCCAGCGCCTGCCGCTCGCGCTGGCGACCCTGATCTTCTATTTGTTCCCGTTCTACATCGCATTGGGCGCGCATCTGAGCGGGCAGGATCGGATCACGCCCGGGATCCTTGCCGCCCTCGCGGTCGCGTTCTGCGGCCTGATTCTTGTCCTCGACATCGGCGGGTCGATGGAGATCGACGTGCTGGGCATGCTCTTCGCCTTGACCGGGGGTCTGGCGTTCTCGGTGATCGTGCTCACGACCCAGCCGATCCTGCGGCGGGTTGCCGACACCAGAGCGGTTTCGTTCCATCTCCACGTCACCACGGTGGCGGTGTTCGTCCTGGCCTGTATCGTGCTCGACGAATTCGCGCTGCCGCGGACCCGGACGGGCTGGATCGCTTTTCTGGTCGTGCCCTTCTTCTATACCGCCGCGGTGATCGCGATCTATTACGCGATCGCCGCCATCGGGTCGGTCCGCATGTCGCTGGTCACCAACCTGGAGCCGGTGGCCGCGATCGTCTTCGGCTTCGTCCTCCTGGACCAGACGCTGAACTGGCTGCAACTCGGGGGTGCGGCGCTGGTGGTTGGCGCGGTCATCGCCGTGCGATGGGACCGCCCCCGCCCGTCCACCGGTTGAGACCGGCGCGGCGGGGGTTCAATTCCGACCGTCGATCCGTTCGGCGAGCAGGCGGCGGGCGAGGACGACGCCGGCGTCCGCGGCGACGTTGGCGAGCTGTTGGCCGGGGCGCTCTTCGATCCGGGACTGTTGGGCGTCGAGGAAGGCGAGATCCTCTTTGAAGGTGGTTTTGATCGCTCCGGCGAGGAAGTCGTCGACCGTATCGTCGTCCAGCGAGAAGTTGCGCGCGAAAGCCCAGTAGTGCAGCACCGAGGCCTCGGTCTCCGGCGTCAGGACGTTGATCACGCGGGTGTCGATACCGCCGCCGGGGTCGTTGGAGCCGGCCGGCACCGCGCCCGCATCGATGACCACCGTGGCGGGGGTTTGGTAGGCGATGCGCTGCCAGCGGTCGACCCGGCCGGTGAACCCGCCCAGCTGGACATAGAGCTTCGAAGGCTCGGTGTCGTTCATCTCGCGCGTGACCATCACCTTGCCGTCGATGCGTTCGGAAATGACCGGCGTTCGGGCGACATCCTCGGTGCCGATGGTGGACTGGTGGACAAAGGTGGTGTGCGAAAGATCGAGCAGGTTGTCGATCAACAGCCGATAGTCGCAACCGTAGCGGATCACCCCGACCGGCGCCCGCCAGCCGGGATCATCGAGCCAGGGAAGGGACGGGATCGCGGCCGCATCCGCGCGGTCCGGCGCGCCCATCCACACCCAGACCAGGCGCCAGCGCTCGACCACCGGGTAGGCCTTGACGTCCAGCCCGCGCGGGGCGTCGTCCTGGCCCGGGACCTTCACGCAACGTCCGTCGGTGGCGAATTGCAGCCCGTGATAGCCGCAGCGCAGCGACTCGCCTTCGACCCGGCCGAGCGACAGCGGCACCATGCGGTGCGGGCAACAATCGTCAAATGCCGCAGGCGCGCCCGATTCGGTACGAAACACGACCACCGGCCGGTTGAGAATCCGGCGGGCGAGCGGCGCATCGGCGACCTCATCGGCCCAGGCGGCGATATACCAGGCGTCTTCCACAAACATGCCGGACATCTCAGATACGCCTTTCCTGTCCCCGCCAGTAAGGATCGCGCAGGCGGCGCTTGGCGATCTTGCCGGGTCCCGTCTTGGGCAAGGGCTCGGTGCGGAATTCGATCGACTTGGGGACCTTGTAACCGCCAATCCGGCCGCGGCAATGGGCGATCAGCGCCGCCTCATCGACCAGGTCCTCGCCGCGCGGCACGATTATCGCCTTGACCGCCTCGCCCCATAGCGGGTCGGGCACGCCGACCACGGCGACCTCGAGCACGCCGGGGTGGGTCGACAGCACGTTCTCGACCTCGACCGTATAGACGTTCTCGCCGCCGGAGATGATCATGTCCTTCTTGCGGTCGACGATGTAGAGCGCGCCGGTCTCATCGACTTGGCCCATGTCGCCGGTCAGGTACCAGCCGCCGCGCAATGCCGCGGCGGTCTCGGCCGGTTTGTTCCAGTACTCCTTCATCACCTTGGGGCCGCGGAAGGCGATCTCGCCGATCTCGCCCGGCAGCAGCGCGGCGCAGTCGTCGTCGATGATCTGCATGTCGAGGAACGGCACCGGATAGCCGGCGGCTGCCGCGCGGTGGATTCCGCCGCCCGCAGGAACCTCCAGGCTGTGCTCGGACGGGTCCAGGCAGCAGGCGATGCCTGCGGTCTCGGTGATTCCATAGGTGTGCAGGAAGACTTCTTCGGCGAACGTCTCGGCGGCCTTCTGCAGGACGCCCAGCGGGGTCGGCGATCCGCCGTACATGATCTGGCGGATGCTGGAGATGTCGTAGCGGCCGATGTCCGGGTGGTTGGCGATCATCGCGATCAGCGTGGCCGGCAGCGAGGTGATGCTGACCCGCTCGCGCTCGATCAGGGCGAGCACGCCGTCGGGATCGAAATGGACGATCACCTGGCTGCCGCCGACCATCGGCAGCGACCAGAAGGCCCATGAATCCGCCAGATGGAACATCGGGGCGGAATGCAGCCAGATGTCGTCGCGGCCGACCTGCATGACCAACACCGGGTCGATCCCGCCGTAGAACATATTGGCGTTGGTCAGGCATACACCCTTGGGCTCGCCTGTCGTGCCGGAGGTGTAGTAGCTCAGGATCACGTCATCGGGCGCGCCGGGATCGGCCGGAGCGACAGGTGAGGCCGCGGCCAGCAGCGCCTCGTAGCCGTGCATGCCCGCCGGCGGTCTGTCCGTCCCCAGCGCGATCACCGTTTCGATACTGGGAGCCTTGTCGCGGATTTCCTCGTACAGACCGAGGAACGGCGCCGAGACCAGGAGCGCCTTGGCCTCGGCGTCGGCCAGGATGTATTCGAGCTCGGGTGCGGCCAGCCGGGAATTGAGCGGCAGGAACACCAGCCCCGCCTTGGGGCAGGCGTAATACGCCTCCAGATAAGGCAGCGAGTTCCAATCCAGGATCGCCACCCGGTCGCCGCGTTCGAGCCCGAGCCCGGAAAACGCGTTGACCAGCCGGTCGACCCGCGCACCCAGCGCGGCGTAGCTGAGCCGGCGTTCGCCGTCGACCACCGCCGTCCGGTCGGCATGAGCCAACCGCGCCCGGTCCAGGATGCGCGAGACCTGATACATCAAGCCCTCCCGCTGCGAGGGTGCGGTCCGAGGGGGAAAAAATCAATGCCCGGCGTTGGCAGCCCGCTCGATCGTCCACTACCATCGCGGCCGGCCAATATCGGGGAGGGGACGATGGCGTACGAGACGATTGCCTATGAGGTCGACGATGACGGCATCGCGGTGCTGACGCTCAACCGGCCCGAAAAACTGAACGCCTTCACCAGGGTGATGTTCGACGAATGGCGCGACGTGATCGCGGGCGTCGCGTATTCGGACGATGTCCGGTTCCTGATCATCACCGGCGCCGGGCGCGCGTTCTCCTCGGGCGTCGATCTCAGCCTGCTGGGCAGCGAAAAGAAATCTTCGGCCTTCCGTTTCTACTACCGTCAGGCCCACCAGTCCTTCGACGACCTGGAGGCGCTGGAGGTCCCGGTGATCGCCGCGGTCAACGGCATCTGCTACGGCGGCGGGGTCGAGCTGGCGCTGAGCTGCGACATCCGCATGGCATCCGATGCCGCGACATTCTGCCTGATCGAGAACCAGCTCGGCGCCATCCCGGCCTCGGGGGCCTGCAATCGGATGATCCATCATGTCGGGATCGGCAAGACCAAGGAGATGATCATCTCCGCCGACCCGATCGACGCCCGGGAGGCGCACCGCATCGGGCTGGTCAACGCCGTCTTTCCCGCCGAGGCGCTGCTCGAGCGGACCCGTGCCTATTGCAAGCGGCTGTTGAAGAATTCCCCCCAGGCAATGGGCATGGCCAAGCACGTCATCAACATGTGCGTGAACGCCGACATGCACACCGGGCGCGACATCGAACGCATGGCCCAATCGGTGCTGGTCCATTCCGAAGACCACAAGGAAGGCATGGCCGCCTTCGTCGAGAAGCGGCCCCCGAGGTTCACCGGCCGCTGAGTGTGAGCGAATTCCGCTTCGGTATCTTGATCCGCGGCCAGTACGGGCCGGACGACGACCTGACGGCTCGGTTCGAGGAACTGGTGGCGCAGACCCGCCTGGCCGATGCGCTGGGCTTCGATTGCGTGCTCAAGAGCTCGCACTACGCGACCCATCCGAGCCTCGAGTTCCAGCAGATCCCGCTGATCGCCCGGCTCGCCGCCGAGGCGCCCGGAATGCGGATCGGCGCCGGCGTGGTGCTGCTGCCGCTGCACAAGCCGCTGGATCTGGCCGAGCAGTTCGCGACGCTCGACGTGATCACCGGCGGCAAGGTGATCTTCGGCGTCGGGATCGGCTACCGCGATGTCGAGTTCAAGGCCTTCGGCACCGACCGCAAGGAGGCCGCGGTGCGCTTCGAGGAGGCGGTGGCGGTGATCCGCAGGCTGTGGACCGAAGACCTGGTGAGCCACAGGGGAACGCATTTTACCCTGGAGGACGCTTCCTGCGCGCTCAAGCCGCTGCAGCGCCCGCACCCGCCGATCTGGATCGGCGCCAATGCCGATGTCGCGATCGAGCGGGCGGCGCGCATGGGCGATGCCTGGTTCGTGAACCCGCACAACCGGATGGACACGATCGCGCGCCAGACCGATCTCTACCGCCGCGCGCTCGATGCCGCCGGCCGGCCGTTCCCCGACGAGTTCCCGCTGATGCGCGAGGTCTTCATCGCGCCGACGCGCGAAGCCGCCGCCGCCCGCGCCCGGCCCTATCTGGAGGGGAAATACTGGCGCTATCACGAATGGGGCCAGGACAGGGCGATGCCCGAAGGCGACAACGATCTGGGCTTGCCCTACGAAGAGCTGATCGAGGACCGGTTCCTGCTGGGCTCGCCCGACGAGGTCGCCGAGCAGATCCTGGGCTTCGCCAGGACGCTGGGCGTCAACCATCTCATCTTCGGCATCCAGTGGGCCGGCATGCCCCAATCGCTGGTGCTGGAAGAGATGCACCTCCTCGCCGAAGAGGTCTTTCCCAAGGTGCGGTCCGGGATTTGAGGGCGCCTACTCCGCCTTGGTGGCCGCGGCGACGGCTTCGGCCGCCCCGCCCGCGATGTAGTAGCGGCCGATCTCGTCGCGTTTGAGGATGTTCTCGGCGCGCAGTGCGCCCCAGGCCTGGAGGAGATCGCGCCAGGGCACGTCGCGGTGTTCGTCGACAACCTCGGCGAACTGCATCGGCATGTCGCGGAGCGCCGTCTTGATGGTCTCCGACAGAGTGCTCACAGGTAATCCTCCAGCCTGACCCGATCCTTGCCGTAGGTCTGGATGCGCTTATAGAGCCAGCGCGGGATCCCTTCGGGGATGGTCGCGTCGATCCCGAGTTTGGCGGTCAGCGGAAGCCCGCCCTGGCCGAGCTCCCAGGCACGGATCGACGGGTCGACATGCTTGCCGCGCGCGCCGGACAGGGTGATCAGGTCCTGATCGGCCTGGACGCGGAAGGTCAGCGCCCAGTCGATGTCGTCGGGGTTGTTGATGTCGATGTCCTCATCGGTGACGATGGCGAGCTTCACCTCGGCGACCGAGAGCAGCGCCAGCAGCGCGTTCTTGCCCTCGCCGGGGCGCTTCCTGATCGAGGCGATCAGCGTCCAGTAGCCGCAGCTCCCGACCGGCGCGCGGATCGCCACCGGCTCGACGCTGGCCACTCTCAGCGCCTGCAAGCCGGCGGCTTCGGTCACCGGCGCAGACAGCCAGTCGTTCTCCCACGGCATCTGGAGCATGTAGAAGATCGGATCGCGCCGGCGGGTGATGCAGCGCACCCGGAAGATCGGGTTCCATTTCACATCGCCGGAGATCTGCGAAAACTCGCCGAACGGCCCCTCATCGGCAGTCCAGCCGATCGGCAGGATCTCGCCCTCCAGGACGATCTCCGCATCGGCGGGCACTTCGAGGTCGACGGTCCGGCACTTGACCAACTGCACCGGCCCGCCGTGCAGCCCGCCGGCGAGCGTCAGCTCGTCGGTGCGGATCGGCGCCTTGTAGGACGCCGCGAGCATCTCGAAAGGATGGACTCCGATCGCGACCGCGATCGGCAGCGCCTCGCCGCGGTCGAGCGCGCGTTGGTAGTAGAACCGCATGTCCGAGGGTGAGACCAGGTCGATCCCGGTCTCGGTCGGTGTGCGGTACATCATCCGGTAGGAACCGGCGTTGCGGCCGTACTCTTCATCCTTGGAGACCACGAACGTGCCGGAAATATAGGGACCGCCGTCGTGGACATGCATGATCGGGTAGGGCAGGGCGGTGAGGTCGACGTCATCGCCTTCGAGCACCACCTCCTGGCACGGCGCGACCGCGGTCATTTCCGGCTCGATCGCGCGGGCCGAGGCGGCCTCGAAGGTCTGGGCGATCCGGTCCTCTTCGCAGCCCAGGGTGATCGCCAGGCGCTTGCGCGTGGACAGCAGCGCGGTCGCGACCCGCCAGCCGGGGTAGCCTGCGATCGACTCGAAGACCGTCGCCTTGTCGTTCTGGCCCGCCAGCCCGGACATGTCGCGCGGATCGACCGTCTTTTCGATCCGGGAGACCTCGCCGGCTTCCTCCAGGTCCGCCAGGAAATCGCGGAATGATTTTTTCGCCATCGGTTCCACCCCGTTGCCGCGGCCATGATGGGCACGCCCGTCGGGCCGTGCAAGCAGCGCTCGGTTCGACGCGCGGGCGGCGCCCGGATATCATCGCGCGTTCGCAGGGCGTAGGGAGACGGCGATGGGCATCCGGACCGGTGCCGAAGTCATCGAGGGGCTGCGGGACGGCCGGCAGGTGTTCGTCGACGGCGAGCGGGTGGATGACGTCACCACCGATCGCCGCTTCGCGGGCGGGGCGAGGACGGTGGCCGAGCTCTACGACATGCAGCACGCGCCCGCGCTCACCGACGCGATGACCTACGCCTCGCCGGAGACGGGCGAACCGGTCGGGCTTTCCTTCATCCAGCCGGCATCCCGGGACGATCTGGCCAGGCGCCGGGTGATGGTCAAGCACTGGCACGACCACACGTTCGGGATGTTCGGAAGGGCGCCGGACTTCATCAACGTGATGCTGGCCGGCTACGCCGCCGCGCCGGAGACCTTCGGGCCCTACGCCGAGAACGTGCAGCGCTATTACGCTTTCGCCCGCGATGGCGATCTGGTCTCGACTCATTCGCTGACCAACCCGCAGGTCGACCGCTCGCGCGACGTCTCCGAGCAGGACAAGGATCTCGCCGCACGCGCGGTCGATGAGACCGATGCGGGGATCGTCATCCGCGGAGCCCGGATGCTGGCCACGCTGGGCACGTTCTCCGACGAGCTGCTGGTCATGCCCGCGCCGTCCTATCCGCTGCCCGCGACCGAGGAGGCCAAGAAATTCGCGATCGGGTTCGCAGTTCCCGTGGCGGCGCCGGGAATCCGGCTGATCTGTCGCCCTGCGGTGGTCCACCAGCAGGCCGGCTCGAGCCTGGACTTCCCGCTGTCCAGCCGGCTCGACGAGACCGACTGCATGATCGTCTTCGACGACGTTCTGGTGCCATGGGAGCGGGTCTTCATCTACCGCGACATCGAGGTGTTCAATTCGCTCTACCACACCACCGGTGCGGGCCTCCATATGGCCCACCAGTTCACCACCAAGGACCTCTCCAAGGCCGAATTCATGATGGCGCTCGCCTTCACGATGGTGCGGACGACAAGGGTGGACGCGCACCTGCATATCCAGGGGATGCTCGCCGAGCTGATCAACTATACCGAAGTCGTCCGCGCCTGCCTGATGGCGAGCGAGGCCGGCACCGGCCCGGGGCCCGGCGGCACCGTGTTGCCCGAGCCCGGGCCGCTGGACGCGGTCCGGTTCCTCTATCCCCAGATGTTTCGCCGGAGTTGCGAGATCATTCAGACCATCGGTGCGGGCGGGCTCTTCATGGTGCCGTCCTTTGCCGAGCTCGACGGCCCGGTCGCCGAGGATGTCGCGCGCTACTATCAGGCGGCGTCCGCGGATTCGCGCCAGCGCATCAAGCTGTTCAGACTCGCCTACGATGCGACGCTTTCGAGCTTCTCCGGCCGCCAGCAGCTCTACGAAAAATACTTCGCCGGCGATCTCGTGCGGGCCGCGGGCTTCCTCTACGACCGTGTCGACAAGGAGCCTCATATCGAGCGGATCTGGCGGGTCCTCGACGCGCTCGAGGCAGCCGACGCCGCCTTGCCGTCGCAATAGAGCATCCTCCGATCGGGTCGGTTCGATCCGATCGGAGCATGCGCCTAGACAACGCTGTAGCCGCCGTCGACGACGAGGTTGGCGCCGGTCATGAAGCGCGAGTCCGCGCATGCCAGGAACAGCGCCGCATCGGCCAGCTCCTCCGGCTGGCCCAGCCGGCCGATCGGATGCAGCGGCACCAGGGCTTCGCGCACTTCTTCCATGGTGCGCCCGGTCGAGGTCAGCCTTCCGGTCTCGACCGCGCCGGGCGACAGCGCGTTGACTCTTATATTGTCGTCGGCGAAGTCGAGCGCCATCGACTTCGAGAGCTGGATGACGGCGGCCTTGGTTGTCACGTAGGCCGGCCGGTCGGGCACCACCACCGAGCCGAGCTGCGAGGCGACGTTGATGATGCTGCCGCCGCCGCCGGCCGCCATGTGCGGGATGGCGTATTTGCACATCAGGAAAATGCCGGTGAGGTTGACCGCCAGCGCCCGGTTCCATTCCGCGAGGTCGAGAGCGACGACGTTGCCGTGCTTTTCGCGCGCGGCCGCGGCGTTCATCAGAACGTCGATCCCGCCATAGGCGCCCAGGCACGCCTCGACCGCCGCCGCGGCCGATTGCGGATCCGCGACATCGCAATGCCGGGCCTGTGCCGTGCCGCCGGCCCCGGTGATCGCGCGCGCGGTCGCCGCCGCCGCCGCCTCGTCGATGTCGCAGACCAGCACCGATGCACCCTCGGCCGCGAAGACGCGTGCCGCAGCGCCGGCGATTGCGCCGCCCGCCGCCGTCACCAGGGCGGTCTTGCCCTCAAGCCGTGCCATGGCATCCTCCCCGTGGTCGTTCCGGAGAAGACTGGCGGGCGGCGGGCGTTCGATCAACCGTCATGTCCGCCGGCGCAGCGAGACCAGGACGCCGAGCGCGGTCAGGACCGAGAAGACGGTAAATGCGGTCGTCATCGCCGTCATGTAGGCCTCCGGCCGCTCCGCGACCGCCGCCGTGCCCAGCCGAAGCGACAGGATGATGGTCGCAAACGCGATCGAGACCATCATGCCGATCGCGCGCATCTCGGCGGTGAGCGCCGAGGCCAGACCGCGTTCTTCCGGTGCGACGGCGGCCATGACGATCGCGATGTTGGGGCCCGAGAACAGTGCGAAACCGAGGCCCTGCGCAACCATGAGCGCGATCACCGGCGCGCTGCCGGAGTCCGCGCGGAGCAGCGCACCGATGACAACGCTGCACAGGATCAGGGCGGTACCGGCCGCGACCGGCAGCTCGGGCCGCACCTTGTCGGACAGCCTGCCCGCGACGGGTGCCAGGACCGCCATCACGATCGGGCTGATGATCAACAGCCCGCCCGCGCCCTCCGGTGTGCGGCCCTGGATCACCTGCAGGTAGAGGCTGAGCAGGAACGATGTCCCGACGGTGCCGCAATAGATCAGAAACTGCAGGTACAGCGCCTGGCCGAGCCGCCGGTTGGCCGTGATCTCGGCCAGTCTGAGCAGCGGGTTCGTCGACCGGCGCTCGGCGAGGACATAGACCGCTCCCAACACGATCCCGGCCGCCATGAGGCCGGCCCCGTAACCGGCCCGGCTGAACCAGGCGACGCCGAGTATCAGCAACCCGACCGCGGCGGCGAGCAGCATGCTGTTCGGGATGTTGATCGACGCCACCGGCGCCCGCCAGCGGCCGGTGAGGCTCATCTGAGCCAGCGTCCAGGAGGCGAGCGGCAGCACCGCGCCCACGTAGAACACCCAGCGCCAGTCGAAATGGGTGGTGATCAGCCCGGCGAAATAGGGTCCCGAGGCGAGCCCGGCATAGGTCGCGCCCATCGCCAGCCCGATCATTCGCCCGACCTGGCCGGGCGGTGCGATATCGGCAACGATCGCCATGCCGGTCGCGGTCACCACGGCGGCGGCGATGCCTTGCAGCAGCCGCGCACCGATGACCATGGCCATTGATTGCTGCAGCCCGATTGCCGCGGTCAGGACCACAAGGGCGAGCATCGCGCACTTGAAAAGTGTGATCCGGTCGGTCGCATCGGCGAGCCGGCCGATCGGCACGAGAAAGGCTGCCGAGACGCCGATGAAAACGGTATCGACCAGCCCGAGCTCGACGGCGCTCGCCCCCAACTCGCGCCCCATGGCCGGCAGCGCCACGCTGACCATCGAATGCACGATCGTGCCGGTGAACTGGGAGACGGCGATGAACAGGATCAATCCGAAGCGCTGCATGGCCGAACCCTAACGATGCGCGGCGCTCCGGAACACTGGAGCAGGATCAGGGGCTCGCCCCCGATCTGCTGACGACAAATCAGCCGCTCTGCCGGCTGAGCTCTTTTGGCGCTGCGCGAGACATAGCCGCGCGTGGTCGGCGGTTCAAGGCGGGGTGGAGCTTACCAGCTTGCCCGTGCCGGAGAGGAATATCACGCCGTCGCGAGCACGAAATCGAACCGGCCCAGCCAGATGTCGCCGGCACGCTCGAGGCGCAGTAGCAGGTCGTCTCTGTAGATTCCGTCGCCGGCGTTGGCATCCCGCAGATCCGGGAAATAGAGTTGGGTGGTCAGGAGACGTGTCGTCTCGCCCTGAACCTTCACGTGAATGTGCGGCGTGCGTCCGGGATAGTGGGCGGGCCGGATTGTCTCGAACCGGAAAGCGCCGGCCGCGTCGGTGAACTGATGGCCGCGATAGCGAAAGCCGTTATTGTCGTAGCGGCCGTGCTCGTCGCAATGCCAGATGTCGATCACGACCCCGGATACGGACCGGCAGTCGGGCGTGAGCACCATGCCTTCGAGGACCAGCGGCTCTCCGCCCGTATCCGGCTCGCGCAGGTTGGTGCGGCGCGGCGTCGACCGCGTGTAGAACGGCCCTTGCGTCTGCGAAGGCGTGCCAGGCGTGCAAACCGGCGGCGGCGCGCGGTCGAGACCACGGTCGGCGGCCACGCCCGAAGAGGCATAGCCCAAGGGCGTCGAGCGGGCGCCGGCCAGGAAGAGTGTTGCTGCCGCGCCGGCGCCGGCGGTTGCCAGTCCAGCCACTGCCGATCGCCGTGTCATGCTGCGCTTCGACATCGCGTAAGGGTAACCCATCCCAGGCCGAGCGTTGAGGCGGAATCGGCTATCAGCAGGACGGCCGTGCGGCGTGCTCGTGACGTCCGGTTCATGCCAGCCCGGGTCAGCATCCGGAAAGCTGTCCCGCCGTATGTCCTGTCCTGGACAAAGTCGTAAGCCCAGACGTGGTTGGGTCAACCGGGTCTGAGACGGATGCCCGATCGCTAAATCACCAACCGGCCCCGGCGTTCAGGGTCCGGCGGTTGTGAGGCGCCCGATCAGCTTGCGGAAGAGGGCGGCGTCTCAAGGCGCGACGGCGTGTTCTCCAGCCGGCTCATGGTCGGTTGCGAACACAGGTCGCGGCCGCTTTCCGGCGCCTGCCCCACCGCCAGCCTGAACAAAGGGTCGGTGCGCAAGCTGTCGCAATCGTCGGCATCCTCGTAGCCGCAAGCGATCGCCAGCATGCGCAAGCGCAGCATCGCGTCTAGAGTGCGGACGACCAGCGCCGGATTGCGCTGATCCCGGATGCATCCGCCAGCTTCCCGGCCAGGCTGTGGCGGCGATAAACGTATACGTTCATCCTCGCGCAGCAGAACCAGGCCGCCGTCAGACGAGATCAAGCTGCCATTGAAGGCCGCGGTCACTTTCTTGCCCTGGATGACTCGCAAATCGACGGAAAGAAGAGTATCGTCGGACATGGCGGGCGTCGCGGTTTCGTTGCTCGGGGAGAAAGACGCTTCGACAACGAATTTCTACACGATGACAACGGATTACACCATGCCTGCCAACCCAATCCCAAACCCACCGTGAATAATCCAGGCTAACAGTCTGTTGATGAAATAGCGGGTTTGGCCTTGAGGATGGCTTCGTCGCCGAGATGATATGCGAACAGGATTTCAATCGACCCGTTGTCGAGCAACTCAGCCGAGCCGGAACCGTTGACGTCGTCCATTTCGTCGAACCCGGCCCAGGTGAAGAAGACCATGGAGCGGCTGTATTCGAGGTCGAGGCTGGCCTGCATGGCGCCGAAGGCGATCTCGCCGTGGCCATCCGCTCGAATGGTCATCATGGCCGGCTCGACCAGATCGAGGTAATCACGATCCCAGAGGTCGGCCTCGACGATCCGCCAGCGGCCAACCAGCCGGCAGTTCATTGGCGCCGTCATGGCCCGGTTTTCTGCAGCTTGGGCAATCGGACCGGGTTGTAGGCCGCCGCCGCGAAGGTGAAGGCCCAATCAACCTTGGCCCGTCCCCGCAGCTTGGTCCGGCCCATCCCGGCCAATTCGGCTTCAATGAGCCGGAGCGGAGGATAACGCGACCGGCTCCATTGTCGGAGCCGCGAGGTCGGAACCGACTGGTTCATCGAAACGGTGCATCCGTAGTCAAGGCGTGAAATCCGGATTGATCTTGTTTCAGCCAGATACGAACTCGGTTTTGCGCTGGGCCCATCCGGTCAGACGACGCTCGAGCACCGCGAAACACGCATAAAGCGCGATCCCCATGGAGGCGAGAATAACCAGACCGGCAAAGACGAGCGGCATGTTGAAGTCCGAGCTTGCCAAAACCATCATGCTGCCGATGCCGAGATTGGCGGCCACCGTTTCCGAAACGACGGTGCCGACGAAGCTCAGCGTGATGGCAATTTTCAGGGACGCAAAGAAATACGGCAACGATCGCGGCAGCCCGACATGCCACAGGATGTCGAGCTTGTTCGCGCCCAAGGCGCGCAGGACGTCTTCGAGCTCCGGTTCCGTTGTCGCGAGACCCGTGGCGACATTGACGACAACAGGAAAAATGCAGATGACTAGTGATGTGAGAATAGCGGGCACGGTGCCGATCCCGAACCAGACGACAAAAATCGGGACGAGCGCGACTTTGGGTATCGAATAAAAGCCGACCAGCATCGGGTAGCACGCGTTATAAAGAACCCTTGAAGACCCGATGATGGCGCCGATGATCAAGCCCGCCAGCACGCCCCCGGCAAAGCCGGTGGTCGTTGTCATCAGCGTCTGCAAGCCGTGACGCTGGATACCGTGAAATTGATCGATCAGGACGACAAAAAACTGGGTCGGCCGCGGCAGAATAAAATCCGGAATGCCGGTGACCAGACACAGCAGTTCCCAGAAAATGAAGAAGCCAAGGATGATGAGCGTTGACCAGAGCCAGTTCAAGTTTTTGAATTTCTTCATTTTTCCGGCGCTTCCTCGACATTGCCGTCGAGCTGAAAATGTTCGATCCGGGCGCGCAGATCATGGACAAGCCGCACGGCGGTGTTGCCGAAAAGATCCTCGAGCTTGCGCGGGCGCGGCAGGTCGACCCGACGGTCCAAGATGATATGCCCCGGCCGAGCGCTCATGACCACCACGCGATCGGCGAGATAGACCGCTTCGCGCAGATCGTGTGTGACTAGCAGGACGGTGGGGCGCCGGTCCATCCAAAGTGCTTGCAATACGCCCCAAAGCTCTTCACGCGTGAAGGCGTCCAGCGCGCCGAACGGCTCGTCCAGCAGCAGAAGTCTCGGCTCATGGATCAGCGCGCGGCAGAGAGAGGCGCGCTGCTGCATCCCGCCAGATAGTTGCCATGGGTAATTCCGGCTGAAGCCGTGCAGCCCCACACGGCGCAAAAGCGCCTCGGCGCGGACGATATTCTGTTCCCGGTCGCGACGGAAATTTTCCCGGTAGGGGCGTACGATTTTGAGCGGCAGCAAGACATTGTCGATCGTTCTGCGCCACGGCAGCATGGTGGGATTCTGAAACGCCATGCCGACAATCTTGATCGGTCGAGTCACTATTTCCCCGGCGACGGACACCACGCCTTCGGTCGCGGGGTTCAGACCGGAGACGAGCTTCATCAGGCTCGATTTGCCGCACCCGCTGGGTCCGACAATGGCGACAAACTCGCCAGCTTCGATGGCGAGTTCCGTGTCCTTTAAAGCGAGCGTACCGGTTTCAGGGTCGCCGTAGTGGAGCGCAACTTTCTCGAGCGTGACGGTTGCGCCCGCCGATAATCCCGACCCGTCCGACGGATCGTCAGTATCCACCGGACGGGCCTAAGCCAAATCGTTCATCTGCCCATGCGGTCCTTTAAAGGCGGCAGGAAACGCGACTGAAATACTTCGTCGGGTTCAGGCGTTCGTTTCAGCTTGAAGGCTTTGGTGACGATTTCGATAGACCGCTCAAGCCGGACGGGATCTATATCGCCCATACCGACTTTCTTCATTTCGGGCGACAGAATGAGGTGTGTCAGCGTCGCCATCATCCGTTCCTTTTCCGAAGCCCGCTTGAGCAGCGGCTCTCGCCGCATCACCGCATCGAGGCCGACCTCCGGATTTGCCACGACTTCCCAGAATGCCTTGTTGATGGCCCCGACCAGTCCCTTGACCTTGCCGGGATGGTTCCGGACCATTTCCTGGCTCACCATGACGGCATTGGAATAAAGGTCCATGCCAAAATCGGCAAACCGCATGAAATCGAGGTCTCGGTCGGGATTCATGCCCACGCGCATCGCATCGAACAGAACCGTCAGGTGGTAGCCCGATACACCTTGTACCTTGCCCTGCTTGAGCAGGGTAACCCGCAGATTGGGCTTCATGTGCTGCCAGCTGACTTTCTTTGCGTCGATACCCGCGATATTGGCAAAGGCGGGAAACAGCTTGAACGCACCATCACTTGCGGGCGCGCCAAGGGTCATGCCTTCCAGCTGCTTCGGCTTCGTGATCTTGGCGGACTTCGGCGTCGCGATGACGAAGGGCGTCTGGTTATAGATCATGTAGACGGCAATCGGTTGCTTGCCTTTGTTCTTCGAGGCAAAGCGCGTAATCGCATTGATGTCGCCAAAACCCGCATCGTAGGCGGTACTCGCCACCTTTGGCACGGCGGCACCCGAACCTGCTCCCTGGTCCAGCTGAATATCAATGCCCGCTTGCTTGAAGTACCCCTTGTCATCGGCCAGAAAAAACCAGGCTTGGGGACCCTGGAACTTCCAGTTGAGAATGAAGCGAACCTTGAGTGGATCAGCCGCCTGCGCCTGTCCGGCCGTCCCACTGCTGAGCGCAGCAATCATGGCGAGGCCAAGTACCGCAAGAACCCCGCGTCGCGAAAAACCTGATGTCATTACCCTTCTCCTTGTCTTCTCCGCGTTTCCGGACCGGTGGAACCCAAAACCACTGACAGTTCCAAACCGACCTGTCAACGGCGGTGGGAATATGTAACGGCGCGGCGTGCGCGGATTGTGCTTTTGGCGGCCGACGGGCTGGGTAACACGGCGATTGCGGAGAAGCTGGGCGTCTCGTGGCTGACCGTCTGCCTCTGGCGCCGCCGCTTTGCCGAGACGCGGCTCGACGGTCTCGACGACGAGCCGCGCCCCGGCGTCCCGCGCAAGATCTGCGACGACAAGATCGCCGAGAGAGATCTGCGTCATGGACCAACCAGGTCGGGTGCTTCTCTGCCCGGTTGATCGAGCAGCAGATCAAGCGCCGCGCCCACCGATCGACAGCCGAGCTCGAAGCTGCCATCGAGCGCTATGTCGAAGCCTACAATCACGACCGCAAGCCATTCCGCTGGACCAGGTCGGCCGACAAATAACGCCCAGTCCGTGATCGGGTACTTAATTTCTTGTGCGGAGTTGGCTGGCTCAACCCTCCTCGAGAGCGCGTACAATATCCCTGGAGTGAGCGATGAAGCCGTACATGCCCCGTATCTGAAATTTTACCGCTCGAACGACGTAATCGGGTGATGTCGTTGCCGCGCAGTCATCGATCAATATGCAGTCATAGCCAAGGAAACCGGCGTCCTGCATCGTGGCGAGCACGCATCGATCCACATTGACGCCGGCGAATAACAGGGTCCTCGCATCGAGATTTCTGAGAACGCTGTCGAGCTCGTTGTCCCAAAAACCGCTCAGACGGTACTTATCCACATGAATGTCGCTGCGCGCGGTTTTCAGTCCGTCGCAAATACGCGCCCCCCAGCCACCTTTTTTCAGAACAGGCGAGCGCCCGCCCTTCGGCGTGTCGCCATAGCCGACGCCTTCACCCGTTGGGTTGCCTACGTGCAGGACAGTGGGGTTCAGATTCATCAGATCCGCCCGATTGCCCCAGTTGAGCCAGACCACCGGTACGCGCGTTTTGCGCAGCACGGGCAGGAAGGCGTTGAGCGGGTCGATGGGTGCGCGAACCGGCGAAATATCGATCCCGCGTGAGGCAAACCAGCCGCCTTTCGAACAGAAGTCGTTCTGCATATCGATGACGACCATGGCGGTTCGATTGAGGTCGATGGTCAAAGACTGAGGCTCAGCCTTGAAGGATACAGGCCTTGGCGGTTTTACCGGACGCACCAGATCAGCATGACCCGTGCTGACGCCCCAGGAGTTTTCCCGTGTGGCGCCGAGCCTGCGTTTACCGGCGCTTCGCTTGTCTGTCATCGCAATGCCGTTCTATCGCCGTACCGCCTCAGCAACAACTCCCCCATCCGATAATTTTCCGCTGGACGCTTCCATTTACTTGAAGAATTTTGCCCCATTGTGATTCTCCGCGGCGGCTCGGCTGGAGGAGGTATCGATGAGACAAGCTGGTCTGTTCGCCTTACCGGATCATTTGCGCAAGCTGTCTTCGACAGGCGATCCGCAGGAAGTGCTGGCGAAGGTTGTCGACCTCGAGATCTTCCGCGGACCGGCTGAAGCGGCGCTGGACTATTCGGACGGTTCGAAAGGCGGTCGCCCGGCTTACGATGCGGTGGCGATGTCTCCATCGACCGAAGCTGCGACTTCATCCGCAGCGCGGCGGTGACCGACGCCGCCTATCGCTCGAAGGCCAACCAGTCCTGGTTGGCCGGCAAGAAGCGTACCTCCCTCATCGGCCGGTCTGAAGAACGGTAGACGCTCCGCCGAAACCGAAGCGGCCGCCAAACCAAGGACGTCAACGCTGATCAACGGATTGAAAGTCCGACAACAAACCGAAAGCTTCGTCGAATCCGACGGTTGTTAGCCCCCATTATTCATGCCGGGCCTGATGTTGCGGTGGCGGACGTGGCGTAAGTCGTTGTCGTCGGGTAGAAATTCGTTGTCAAAGCGTCTTTCTTCCCAGGCAACGAAAGCGCCACGCCGCCATGACCGAAGATACCGTTCTCTCGTTCGATCTGCCAGCCGTCCGACGCAAGAAGGTGACCGCCGATTTCGACGGCGGCCTGATCTCCTCGGACGGCGGCCTGGTTTTGTTGCGCGAGGCGGAACGCCGGCTCGGCCTGGCCGAGACGCCGGCGGGCTGCATCCGGGACGGGCGCGACCCGGCGCTGGTGGTCCACACGCTGTCGGCGATGCTGCGCTTCCGCATGTTCGCGATCGCCTGCGGATACGAGGATGCCGACGACTGCGACGCCCTGCGCACCGATCCCCTGTTCAAGCTGGCCGTGGGCCAGGCGCCGGAGAGCGGCCGCCCGCTGTGCTCGCAGCCCACCATGAGCCGGCTGGAGAACGCCCCCTCGCGGCTTGAGGTGGCGCGCATGACGGCCGCCCTGGTCGACATCTTCTGCCGCAGCTTCCCGACCCCTCCCGCGGCGATCACCCTCGACATCGACGACACCTGCGACCCGGTGCACGGCCACCAGCAGCTGTCGCTGTTCAACGCCCATTACGACACCCGCTGCTTCCTGCCCGTGCACGTCTACCATGTGGAGAGCGGCAAGCCGGTGGCGGTTCTCCTGCGCCCGGGCAAGACGCCGTCCGGTGTCGAGGTCCGCACCCTTCTCAAGCACCTGGTCCGCCGCATCCGCCGGCACTGGCCGCGCACCCGGCTCACCTTCCGGGGAGATTCCCACTATGGCCGGACGCAGGCCATGGCCTGGTGCGAGGACAACGGCGTCGACTATATCTTCGGCCTGCCGGGCAATCGGGTGCTGCACGCCCACGCATACGAGGTGGCCGACGACCTCAAGGTGCACCTTGCCGAGGCCGGTGTCGAAAAGATGCGGACCTTCGCCGCCTTCGCCTACGCCGCCCGCTCCTGGAACCGCGAACGCCGGGTCGTCGCCCGGCTGGAGGCCACCGCGCGCGGCTTCGACGCCCGCTACATCGTCACCTCGCTCGCCGGCGAGCCCCGCCATCTCTACGAAGGTATCTACTGCGCCCGCGGCCAGGCCGAAAACCTGATCAAGCTGCACAAGGGCCAGCTCGCCTCCGACCGCACCTCCTGCCAGAGCCCGCTCGCCAACCAGTTCAGGCTGGTCCTGCACACCGCGGCCTACTGGCTGATGCTCGCCCTGCGCGATGCCGTGCCCCGCAGGATGCCGCTCGCCCGGGCCGAGTTCGCAACCCTCAGGAAGAGCCTGCTCAAGATCGGCGCCCGCGTCGTCGAACGGGCCGCCCGCATCCGCATCCACTTCGCTTCGGCCTGTCCGGACGCCGCCCTGTTCCGCATGCTGGTGGGCCGCCTCGCGGCCTCGGGACCCTGACCGCCGGGGCGCCGTGCCCCGCGAACCCGAGTGCCTTCAACCCCAAACCCCGACACCACCAACCTCAAATACCGACGCCCCAAGGCGCCGAACGCAAACCTGCGTCCAGATAAAATCAACCGATAAACGCCGCCCCCGATGAATAAGTCAGGCTAATCATCCGATTCTTGGAGGTCTCCGGGTCGGACACAGGAGGCGTGGTGCCGGCTGAGGGAGTCGAACCCCCGACCTGCGGATTACAAATCCGCCGCTCTACCAACTGAGCTAAACCGGCGCTGCGCGAGACATAGCCGCGCGCGGTCGGCAGTTCAAGGTGGGTTGAACCGGCCGGTCTCGATCGTCAAAAAGAGAGTCTTGGCATAACACAGGGAGGGCGCAATGGCGGTCGCGGTCTGCAAGGTTCTGATGGAGCATGTCCAGGATACCGACAGCCTCGAGGCGGCGATGGCTGCCGAAGGCTTCGGGGCCGACGAGATCATCGCCATCGCCGCCAAGACCGAGGGCAATGGCGGGGTCAACGATTTCGGCCGCATCCTGGTCGATCGCATGCTGCGCGACTTTCTGGTGGAAAAGGGATCGCGCGGCCGCGACGGGGCGATGCAGGTGCCGATCGCGCTGTCCGGCGGCTGTCCGGGGATCATCGCGCCGCATCTGAACATCTTTGCCAGGGTAGAGGACCCCGACCCGGACCCCGCGGCCGAGCGGCTCGTAGTCGGCATCGCGATGTCCGAGCCGATCGCGCCGGAGGATATCGGCCGGCCGGCCGGCGTGGAGAAGGTCGCCGCCGCCGTCAAGCGCGCCATGGAAGATGCCGGGATCGCCGATGCGGCCGATGTCCACTACGTCCAGTCGAAATCTCCGCTCCTGACGGTCGAGAGCATCGCCGATGCCAAGGCGCGCGGCTATGCGGTGTGCACCGAGGAGACCATCGAATCGATGGCCTTTGCCAACGCCACCGCGGCGCTCGGCATCGGCTACGCGCTGGGCGAGTTCCCGATGCCGCGCGAAGACCAGATCGGCCGCGACCTCGACGTCTACTCCGCGGTCGCCTCGTGCTCCAGCGGCAACGAGCAGGAAGAGGCCCAGATCATCGTCGTCGGCAACAAGAAGGGTGTCGGCGGGCGGTTCCGCATCGGCCATTCGGTGATGAAGGACGCGATCGACACCGACGGTATCTACCAGGCGATCCGAAACGCCGGGCTGCCGCTCGGCGATCGGCCGCACCCGACGGACCTCGGCGATGCGGTGGTCAACTGCTTCGTCAAGTGCGAGACCGATCCGTCGGGGCGGCTGCGCGGCAGGCGGCTGGTTTCGCTCAACGACACCGATGTCCACCACACCCACCAGACCAAGGCGGCGGTCGGCGGTGTCGCGGCCGCGGCGCTCGGCGATCCGGCGGTGTTCGTCTCCGTGGCTGCGCTCCAGCAGGGCCCGGCGGGCGGCGGCATGGTGGCCGCGATCATCGACATGGACAAGGTGCCGAGCTGACCGGCGCGCGGAGACCGCCCGGTGCAAGAGAAGACCCTGGTCTGCGCCAACCTCTATCGCGACTCGGTGTCGCTGATGCGCATGGCCGCCGATCTGGAGGCTGCCGAGGGAGTCGCGCGGGTCACCGCCGTCATGGCCACACCGGCCAACCGCGCCATGCTGGTCGAGGCGGGGATCGCCGCCGATGCGCCCGACGCCGGCCCCAACGATCTCCTGATCGTGGTCGAGGGCGCGGACGAGGGGGCCGTTGCCGCGGCAATCGAGGACGCGCGCGCACGGTTGTCGGCCGCACCTTCCCGCGCAGCCGGGCCGATCGGTGCAAACGAGCGCGCGCGGCCGCGCAGCCTTGCCGAGGCGTTCGAACGCAGCCCCACCGCCAACTTGGCGCTGATCTCCTGCCCCGGCGACTATGCCGCCGCCGAGGCGATGAAGGCGCTTCGGCTCGGCCTCGACGTGATGATGTTCTCCGACAATGTCGGCCTCGCCGATGAGGCCGCGCTCAAGCGGGAAGCCGCCGCCCGCGGTCTGATGGTGATGGGGCCCGATTGCGGCACGGCGATCCTCGGCGGCATCCCGCTCGGCTTCGCCAACGCGGTGCGGCGCGGGCCGGTCGGCATCGTCGCTGCCTCCGGTACCGGGTTGCAGCAGGTCGCCTGCCTGCTGGACCGCGCCGGCGTGGGCGTCAGCCATGCCTTCGGCACCGGCGGGCGTGACCTGTCCGCCGATGTCGGCGGGATCACCACGTTGGCCGCTCTCGAGGCCCTGGCGGGCGACCGCCGGACAGAGAGTATCGTCGTCGTCTCCAAGCCGCCGGACACGGAGCCCGCGAAACGGGTGATCGAGGCCTGCGCGGGTTCCGGCAAGCCTTGCGTGATCTGTTTCATCGGGGCCGGACCGCCCGACGACGTGCCGCCGGGCATCGTCTTCGCAACCACGCTGGAGGACGCGGCGAACATTGCCGCGGGCGGCCCGGCACGCCCGGCCGAGGCTTTCGGACGGCTCGTGCCGGGGCGCAGGATTGTCGGGCTCTACAGCGGCGGGACGTTCTGCCACGAGGCACGCGCGATCGCCGCCGCGGTGCCCGGCGGCGCGCAATGCCTGGACGCGCGCGATCTCGGCGACGACGCCCACACCAGAGGCCGGCCGCATCCGATGATCGATGTCACCCGGCGTTGCGCGCTGATCTCCGAGACGGCCGCGGACCCCGCGGTCGCGGTGATCGTGCTCGACGTGGTGCTGGGTACCGGGGTCCACGCCGACCCGGCCGGCGCGCTGGCACCGGCGATCACAGATGCGACCCGGGCCTCGCCGGGCCTGCGGTTCGTTGCCTTCGTCTGTGGGACGGAAGCAGACCCCCAACGTCTTTCGGCGCAGGAGGCCAGGCTCGCCGGACCGGGCCTCACCCTGGTCGCCAGCAACGCGGCTGCGGTGCGCGCCGCCTTCGCACATCTGACGGAGGACCGGTGATGGGCGGGCGCCGCCTCATCGAGGACGACCTGGTCGTTGCCAATCTCGGATTGGAGGCCTTCGCCGGGGCGATCTCGGACAGCGGAGCGGAGGTTGTCGCGATCGACTGGCAACCGCCGGCGGAGGGGGTGAAGGAGGTTGGCATGGAGCTCGCCCGGCTGATCGGCCATCCGGAGATCGAGGCCGCCAACGCGACCGCGCACGCTCGTTACCTCGATGCCGATCCGGTGCTGACCGGCGTCGGCCCGGCCCTGGAGGTGCTGCCTTGCATGGACGAGCGCACGATACTCCATGCCGGGCCGCCGGTCGCATGGCAGGAGATGTGCGGGCCGATGAAGGGTGCGGTGCTCGGCGCGATCCTGTTCGAAGGCTGGGCCGAAAACCTGGCGGCCGCGCAGGCGCTCGCCGATCGCGGCGCGGTGCGCTTCGCGCCGTGCCACCACCACGACGCGGTCGGGCCGATGGCCGGGATCGTCTGTCCGTCGATGCCGATGTGGATCATCGACAACCAGGCGGGCGGGAACCGGGCCTATTCGAGCCTGAACGAGGGGCTCGGGAAGGTGCTGCGCTTCGGCGCGAACGGCCCCGAGGTGCTCGAGCGGCTGCGCTGGATGCGGACCAGCCTGGCCGCGGTCCTGGCCCGGACGCTGGAGACCCACGGACCGCTCGCGCTCAAGCCGATCATGGCCCAGGCGCTCCATATGGGCGATGAGGTGCACAACCGCAACGTCGCCGGCACCGCGCTCCTGATCAAACGGCTGCTGCCGTCCGCGCTCAGGAGCGGCTTGGCGCCGGCCGAAATGGCCGCGGCCTTCGAATTCATCGCCGGCAACGACCACTTCTTCATCAACCTGTCGATGGCGGCCTGCAAGGCGATGCTCGATGCGGCAGAAGGTGTGCCCCATTCGAGCATGGTCACCGCGATGGCGCGCAACGGGGTAGAGTTCGGAATCAGGCTGAGCGGGACCGGCGACCGCTGGTTCACCACCCCGGCCCCGTTCGTCGACGGGCTCTATTTCCCCGGCTATTCCATGGCGGATGCGGCGCGCGACATCGGCGACAGTGCGATCACCGAGACCGCCGGCGTCGGCGGGTTCGCGATGGCCGCCGCACCGGCCATCGTCCGATTCGTCGGCGGCACCCCGGCCGATGCGATCGCGGCGAGCCAGTCCATGCGCTCCGTCACGATCGGCGAGAACCCGGCCTTCACCTTGCCGATCCTCGATTTCGCTGCCAGCCCGGCGGGGATAGACGCACGCAAGGTGGTCGACACCGGGGTGCTGCCGATCATCAACACCGGTATCGCCCACGCCGATGCCGGCACCGGCCAGATCGGCGCGGGCATCACTGCCGCTCCGCTGGCGTGCTTCACCCAGGCGGTCTCGGCGCTGCACCGGGGTCTTGCCGGCAGCTAGCGTGGACGTGCAGCGCGATCGCCGCTGCGGCGGCGACGTTGAGGCTGGCCGCGCCGCCGGTCATCGGGATCCGGACCAGGAGGTCGCACTGCTGCGCGGTCAGACGCCGCAGGCCCCGGCCTTCGGCTCCCAGGACCAGACAGACCCGGTCCGGCAAGGTGTCGGGCGCAAGCGCGCTGGGCGCGTCCGCATCCAGCCCGACGCACCACAGCCCGGCCGCCTTCATCGCCGCCAGCGCGCGGGCGAGGTTGGTCACGCGCGCGACCGGGACGGTCTCCAGCGCGCCGGAGGCTGCCTTGGCCAGGACCCCGGTCTCGCGCGGGGCATGGCGGTCGGGCAACACCATGCCGACGGCACCTAGTGCTGCGGCACTCCTGAGGATCGCGCCGACGTTTTGCGGGTCCTGGACCTGGTCGAGGACGATCACCGCCGCGCGCTCCCGCACTCCGGCGGCCGCGCACAGGGCTTCGATCCCGAGATCCTCGAGCGGCTCGGCGAGCAGCGCCACGCCCTGGTGGACCGCGCCCTCGGGCAGGATCCGGGCCAGCGTCCGGCGGTCGACGGCCTCGGCATCGAGCCCCGAGTCGTTTTCGAGGGCGAGGACCCGCCGGACGACGCGCCGTGGATTCGCGCGCGCCGCGGCCACCGCATGGCGGCCCCAGATCCAGAACGCTCCGCCTTTGCCGCGCCGTGCGCCTTTTCTGCCCTGTATTCGCGGCACCGGCTTGACTCAGACGGATATCGGACGTGGCGCTTGAGACGAGC
Source organism: Alphaproteobacteria bacterium (assembly GCA_965248835.1). Classification (GTDB taxonomy): domain Bacteria; phylum Pseudomonadota; class Alphaproteobacteria; order MPNO01; family MPNO01; genus CAYFYS01. The sequence goes on along the minus strand of CBDFLJ010000002.1, from coordinate 1,436,883 downwards.
GCCGGCCGTTCATCGGTTGCCGGCGGCAAAGCGACAGGATCGGCTTGTGCCTGCTCATCACCCCTATTATACTGCCGCGTGCAAGCGGAAGGACGAATCGACCTGCATGGCGCTCACCCCATGGCGGGAAAGGGTGGCCCTGACTTCCTTTGTCATTGACAATGCGAGGCGAATCCCCTAGTTCGGCCCTCCAGCGCCGTGGCGGCGTATAGGCGGGATATCAAATATCAAACGGAGGGGTGCCCGAGTGGTTAAAGGGGACGGGCTGTAAACCCGTTGGCGTTTGCCTACGTTGGTTCGAATCCAACCCCCTCCACCAGCCGGCCGCTAGATCTGGTCGAGGGGTGCGGGTCCGGAGGAGCAGCGTTTAGTTGAATCGGTTACCCACTGGAGCACCCCACCATCCAATGCAGCGCAACGCCTCGTCGACGGATTGCGGGTGTAGCTCAATGGTAGAGCCCCAGCCTTCCAAGCTGGTTATGTGGGTTCGATCCCCATCACCCGCTCCACGCCCGCCGCGGGCAAGCTGTGGTGCAAATACCCGTGATGGGGCCGGAAACCGCTATTCCAACCCGGGAAAGAGATAGATGGCGAAGGCGAAGTTCGAACGTACGAAGCCGCATTGCAACGTCGGCACGATCGGTCATGTAGATCATGGCAAGACGACGCTGACGGCAGCGATCACGAAGGTGTTGGCGGAAGTTGGCGGCGCGCGTTTCACGGCCTATGACGAGATCGACAAGGCGCCTGAGGAGAAGGCGCGGGGGATCACGATCGCGACGGCGCATGTGGAGTACGAGACGGTGAATCGTCACTACGCCCATGTCGACTGCCCGGGTCATGCGGACTATGTGAAGAACATGATCACCGGGGCGGCGCAGATGGACGGCGCGATTTTGGTGGTTTCCGCTGCGGACGGTCCGATGCCGCAGACGCGCGAGCATATTCTGTTGGCGCGCCAGGTCGGGGTTCCAGCGATCGTGGTCTACATGAACAAGGTCGACCAGGTTGACGACGAGGAGTTGTTGGACCTGGTCGAGCTTGAGGTGCGCGAGCTGTTGTCGAGCTACGACTTTCCCGGCGATGACATACCTGTGGTGCGGGGTTCTGCGCTGCATGCGCTTGAGGGGAGCGATGATGCGAGTGCTGCGCCGTCGGTGGTCGCGCTGATGGAGGCTGTGGACAGCTATGTTCCGCAGCCGGAGCGTCTGAAGGACTTGGCGTTTTTGATGCCGATCGAGGATGTGTTTTCGATATCGGGCCGGGGCACTGTGGTGACGGGCCGGATTGAGCGGGGGACGATCAAGGTCGGCGAGGAGGTCGAGATAGTCGGCCTCAAGGAGACGTCGAAGACGGTGGTCACGGGCGTGGAGATGTTCCGCAAGCTTCTGGACTCGGGCGAGGCAGGAGACAATGTGGGCTGTCTTCTGCGCGGCGTGGGGCGCGAGGAGGTTGAGCGCGGCCAGGTTCTGGCGAAGCCGGGCTCGATTACGCCGCACACGAAGTTCAAGGCAGAGGCCTACATCTTGACCAAGGAGGAGGGCGGTCGTCACACGCCGTTTTTCACCAACTACCGTCCGCAGTTTTATTTTCGCACGACGGACGTGACGGGCCAGGTGGCGCTTCCGGAGGGCACGGAGATGGTGATGCCGGGGGACAATGTGTCGATGGACGTGGAGCTGATCGTGCCGATCGCGATGGACGAGGGCCTGCGGTTTGCGATCCGCGAGGGCGGCCGTACCGTCGGCGCCGGCGTCGTCGCCGCTATCGTCGAATAGCCGGGGTGTTCGAGCAGCACGGTGTCGGCGCGATAGGAGTGTAGCTCAACTGGCAGAGCACCGGTCTCCAAAACCGGGGGTTGGGGGTTCGAATCCCTCCACTCCTGCCATCTGAAACTTCGGCGGGCACGCGGCGGACCGTGCCCGCGACAGCGCGCAAAGCAGGTAATGGCCAAGCCCAACCCGATCGAATTCGTCCAACAAGTCCGGCGCGAGGTGGCCAAGGTCACCTGGCCCAGCCGGAAGGAGACGACGGTAACCACGGTGATGGTGTTCATCTTCGTCTTCCTGGCGGCGATCTTCTTCTTTGCCGTCGACCAGGTGCTTTCGGTGGCGGTACGCACCGTGCTGGGGCTCGGGGGCTAGACGATGACCGCACGCTGGTACGTCATCCACGTCTATTCGGGCTTCGAGAACAAGGTCGCCCAGTCGATCCGCGAACAGGCGGCGCAGAAGGGCCTGGAAGACTGTTACGAGGAGATCCTGGTGCCGACCGAGGAGGTCGTGCGCATGCGCCGCGGCGCGAAGGTGAGCTCCGACCGCAAGTTCTTCCCGGGCTATGTGCTGGTCAAGATGGACATGAACGACGAGACTTGGCACCTGGTCAAGGATACCCCCAAGGTGACCGGCTTCCTCGGCGGGCGCGGCAAGCCCTCGCCGATCTCGGAGGGCGAGGCCCAGCGCATCCTGCGCCAGGTCCAGGAAGGCGTGGAGCGGCCCAAGCCGTCGATCACCTTCGACGTGGGCGAGCAGGTGCGGGTGAGCGACGGGCCGTTCACCTCGTTCAACGGCACCGTCGAGGAGGTCGATGAGGAGCGCGCCCGGCTGAAGGTCGCGGTGTCGATCTTCGGACGCTCGACCCCGGTCGAGCTCGAATATTCTCAGGTCGAAAAACAGTAAGGACGCGGCACAGGCGATGGCGAAGAAGATCGCGGGCTACATCAAGCTGCAGGTTCCGGCGGGACAGGCCAACCCGTCACCGCCGATCGGGCCCGCGCTGGGCCAGCAGGGCGTGAACATCATGGAGTTCTGCAAGTCGTTCAACGCCTACACCCAAAACCAGGAGCAGGGCGTTCCGATTCCGACGGTGATCACGGTCTACGCCGACAAGTCGTTCTCGTTCGAGACCAAGACGCCTCCGGCGTCCTATTTCATCAAGCGTGCGGCCAGGCTCAACAAGGGCTCCCAGACGCCGGGCCGCGAGACCGTGGGCGCCATCCGCATGTCTCAACTGCGCGAGATCGCCGAGATCAAGATGGTCGACCTCAACGCCAACGACATCGATTCCGCGACCAGCATGCTGGCCGGCACGGCGCGGTCGATCGGCATCCAGGTTATGGAGTGACAGCACGATGGCAAAAAAGGGCAAGCGCCTGGCCGCCGCCTATGACGACATCGACCGCGATGCGCACTATCCGCTCGACGATGCGGTCCGGATGATCAAGGACCGGGCGTCGGCCAAGTTCGACGAGACGCTGGAGTTGTCGATGAACCTCGGCGTCGATCCCAGGCATGCCGATCAGATGGTGCGAGGCGTCGTCTCGTTGCCCAAGGGCACCGGCAAGACGGTTCGGGTGGCGGTGTTCGCGCGCGGAGACAAGGCCGAGGAGGCGCGGGCGGCCGGCGCCGACGTGATCGGAGCCGAGGACCTGGCGGAGACCGTCCGGGGCGGCGCGATCGAGTTCGACCGTTGCATCGCCACGCCCGACATGATGGCCGTCGTCGGCAAGCTGGGAAAGATTCTCGGACCGCGTGGGCTGATGCCCAATCCCAAGCTCGGCAGCGTCACTCAGGACGTCGCCGCTGCGGTCCAGGCGGCCAAGGGCGGCCAGGTCGAGTTCCGGGTCGAGAAGGCCGGCATCATCCACGCCGGCGTGGGCAAGGCGAGCTTCGCCGAGGACGATCTGAAGCAGAACATTCGCGCGTTGGCCGATGCGGTCAACAAGGCCAAGCCGAGCGGTGGCAAGGGGACCTATATGAAACGGATGGCGCTGTCCTCGTCGATGGGTCCGGGCATCAAGCTCGACGTCCAGAGCGTGATCGGCGGCCAGACGTGAGCTGATCCACACGCGCCCCGCCCGGCACATCCGCGCGGGGCGCGTCGGCACCGGATCCCAGGACCCGGCGCCGGACCTGTCCAAGACTGCCGGCACCTTTGCTACGCGAAGGAGAAGTCCGGCACAGACGGGGGGTGCAAGTGTTTCCGAGGCGCTCGTTTCGGGCGTGGGAAGCGGCTTGGGCTTCCAGGGCAGGCAAGCCGGATCCCCGGTTCGCCGGGGGTCCAGTCGCAACCCGACCGGCGCAGGCTCCGCCGTACCGGTCATACCAGGAGAGACGATCCTTGGATCGAGCGCAAAAGGAAAGACTGGTCGCCTCGCTCAACGGCTTGTTTGGGGCGGCGACGCTGGTCGTGATCACCCGGCCCGTCGGGCTGACGGTGGCCCAGGCGACCGATCTGCGTCGTGAGATGCGCGATGCCGGTGCGCGCTACCAGGTCACGAAGAACCGGCTCACCCGGATCGCGCTGAAGGGCACTCCGTTCGAGGGAATGAGCGAGATGTTCGTCGGCCCGACGGCCATCGCCTATTCGGACGACCCGGTGGCCGCGGCGCGCGTTGCGGTCGGGTTCGCCGAGAGAAACCAGCAGCTCGACATCGTCGGCGGCGGGCTCGGCACACGGGTGCTCGACGCATCGGAAGTGATCTCGCTGGCCAAGCTGCCCTCGATCGATGAGCTGCGGGCCAGGCTGATCGGCGTGATCCAGACACCGGCAACGCGCATTGCGGGCGTGCTCCAGGCTCCGGCCGCACAGCTCGCGCGTGTTTTCAATGCCTATGCGGACAAGGACGCGGCCTGAACGGCCGTCCACGGGACAGACAAAGGAGACCACAGCAAATGGCTGCCAATCTTGAACAACTGGTCGACAACCTTTCGCAGCTCACGGTCATCGAGGCGGCCGAGCTGTCGAAGATGCTCGAGGAGAAGTGGGGCGTCAGCGCCGCCGCGCCTGTCGTGGTAGCCGCCGCCGGACCGGCCGATGCCGGACCCGCGGAAGAGGAGAAGACCGAGTTCGACGTCATCCTGACTGCTTTCGGCGAAAAGAAAATCAACGTCATCAAGGAAGTCCGGGCGATCACCGGGCTGGGCCTGAAGGAGGCCAAGGACTTTGTCGAGAGCGCGCCCAAGGCGATCAAGGAAGGCATCGACAAGGACGAGGCCGCAGCGCTGCAGAAGAAGCTGGAAGAGGTCGGGGCGTCCGTCGAAATAAAGTAGATGGCCGCAGCGCGGGACCGACGCGCGCCATTTGGCCGGACGCGCCGATGCCTGATCGGCGCGCCGCCGGCTGGGCGCCGTTCGTTCGCGTTTTCGTCGGAATTGTTCGGGCGCACGTCCTGGCGCGGCAGCGGCCCCGTTCGCCCACGCGCCAAGGTTTGAAGAGGTGGCAATGGCACAGTCCTTTACCGGTCGCAAACGGATTCGCAAGGAATTCGGTCGCATTCACGCGATCGCGGAGATGCCGAACCTGATCGAGGTGCAGAAGACCTCCTACGACAAGTTCCTCCAGGTCGGCGTCGCGTCGGAAGAACGGGCCACCCATGGGCTGCAGGAAGTCTTTCAGTCGGTGTTCCCGATCAAGGACTTCTCCGAGAACGGCACGCTGCAGTTCGTCAAGTACGAGCTCGAGGCCCCCAAATACGAAGTCGACGAGTGCCAGCAGCGTGACATGACCTATGCTGCGCCGCTCAAGGTGACCTTGCGGCTGGTGGTCTTCGACGTCGACGAGGACACCGGCGCGCGCTCGGTCCGCGACATCAAGGAGCAGGACGTCTATATGGGCGACATGCCGCTGATGACCGATCACGGCACGTTCGTCATCAACGGCACCGAGCGGGTGATCGTCTCCCAGATGCATCGCTCGCCCGGCGTGTTCTTCGACCATGACAAGGGCAAGACCCACTCCTCGGGCAAGTTTCTGTTCGCCGCCCGGATCATCCCCTATCGCGGCTCGTGGCTCGACTTCGAGTTCGACGCCAAGGACATCGTCCATGTGCGAATCGACCGCCGCCGCAAGCTGCCGGTGACAACGCTGCTCTTCGCGCTGCGCTCGGCGGCGACCGAGGCGCTGAAGGCCGAACGCGAAGCCGGCGGCGAGAGCCTCGCGCCCGAAGAGATCCACGGCATGACGGTCGAGGAGATCCTGAACTATTTCTACGATTCTATCGAATACACGCGCGCCCAGGACGGCTGGCGCACGCCGCTGGATACCGAGCGGATGCGCGGCACGAAGCTGACCGCGGACCTGGTAAATGCCGCCGATGGCAAGGTGGTCGCCGAAGCCGGCCGCAAGATGACCACTGCGCTCGACCGCCAGCTGACCGAGTCCGGGGTGGGCGAGCTGCTGGTCAACGACCAGGAGCTGCTTGGCCGCTATCTGGCCGAGGACATCATCAACGAAGAGACCGGCGAGATCTATCTGGAGGCCGGTGAGGAGATCACCGAGGAGACAATCGCCCAGCTTGCCGAGCTCGAGGTCACCACGCTGAAGATCCTGGCCATCGATCACGTCGTTGTCGGCCCCTATATCCGCAACACGCTCGTTGTCGACCGTAACCGGTCACGCGAGGAGGCTTTGATGGATATCTACCGGGTCATGCGCCCGGGCGAGCCGCCGACGGTGGACAGCGCCGAGACCATGTTCCAGAGCCTGTTCTTCGACGCCGAGCGCTACGACCTGTCGGCCGTGGGCCGGGTGAAGATGAACGCGCGGCTGGGGCTGGAGTCCGAGGACTCCGTGCGCACATTGCGCAAGGAGGACATCCTTGCGGTCGTGCGCACGCTGGTGCGGCTCAAGGACGGGCAGGGCGAGATCGACGACATCGACCATCTGGGCAACCGCCGGGTGCGCTCGGTAGGCGAGCTGATGGAGAACCAGTACCGCATCGGCCTGCTCCGGATGGAGCGGGCGATCCGCGAGCGCATGGGCGCGGTCGATCTGGATTCGGTGATGCCGCACGACCTGATCAACGCCAAGCCGGCCGCGGCGGCCGTGCGCGAGTTCTTCGGGTCCTCGCAGCTCTCCCAGTTCATGGACCAGACCAACCCGCTGTCGGAGATCACCCACAAGCGGCGTCTGTCGGCGCTCGGGCCGGGCGGCCTGACGCGGGAGCGCGCGGGCTTCGAGGTCCGCGACGTGCATCCCACCCACTACGGCCGGATCTGCCCGATCGAGACGCCGGAAGGGCCCAATATCGGGCTGATCAACTCGCTTGCTACCTATGCGCGGGTCAACCGCTACGGCTTCATCGAGACGCCCTACCGGGTCGTGAAGAACCTCCAGGTCACCGACGAGGTGCGCTATCTCTCGGCGATCGACGAGGGCAGCTACACCATCGCCCAGGCCAATGCGAACCTCGACAAGGACGGACGGCTCACCGACGACCTGGTGAGCTGCCGGCGCGGCGGCGAGTTCGTGGTCTCGCTGCCCGAAAGCATCGAGTTCATTGACGTCTCGCCCAAGCAGCTCGTCTCGGTGGCCGCGGCCCTGATCCCGTTCCTGGAGAACGACGACGCCAACCGCGCGCTGATGGGATCGAACATGCAGCGCCAAGCGGTGCCCCTGATCAAGACCGAGGCGCCGCTGGTCGGTACCGGGATGGAGGAGGCGGTCGCGCGCGGCTCCGGAGCGACCATCGTGTCGCGGCGCAGCGGCACCGTCGATCAGATGGACGGCACCCGCATCGTCATCCGGGCGACCGAGGAGACCTCGCTGTCGGCGCCGGGCGTGGACATCTACAACCTGCAGAAGTTCCAGCGCTCCAACCAGAACACCTGCATCACCCAGCGGCCGCTGGTGAAGGTCGGCGACCGGGTCAACGCCGGGGACATCATCGCCGACGGCCCGTCCACCCATCTGGGCGAGCTTGCGCTGGGGCGCAACGTGCTGGTCGCGTTCATGCCCTGGCATGGATACAACTTCGAGGACTCGATCCTGATCTCCGAGCGTATCGCACGCGAGGACGTGTTCACCTCGATCCACATCGAGGAATTCGACGTCATGGCCCGCGACACCAAGCTGGGCCAGGAGGAGATCACTCGCGACATTCCCAATGTCGGCGAGGAGGCGCTCAAGAACCTGGACGAGGCGGGCATCGTCTATATCGGCGCCGAGGTGAATCCCGGCGACATCCTGGTCGGCAAGGTCACGCCCAAGGGCGAAAGCCCGATGACGCCGGAAGAGAAGCTGCTGCGGGCGATCTTCGGCGAGAAGGCCTCCGATGTGCGGGACACCTCGCTGCGCCTGCCGCCGGGCGTCAACGGAACGATCGTCGAGGTCCGGGTGTTCTCGCGCCGCGGCGTCGACAAGGACGAGCGCGCGCTGGCGATCGAGCGCGAGGAGATCGAGCGTTTGGCCAAGGACCGCGACGACGAGCTCGCGATCCTCGAGCGCAGCTACCTGGCGCGGCTGAAGGACCTGCTGGTCGACCAGACCGTCGTCGGCGGCCCCAAGGGGCTTGCCGCCGGAGCGCAGATCACACAATCGGTGCTGGATGAATTCTCGGCCCGCCAGATGGCGCAGATCGTGGTCGAGGACGACAAGGTCGTCGCCGATGTCGAGGCGTTGCGGGTGCAGTTCGCCCAGAGCGAGAAGCGTCTGCAGAACCGTTTCGACAGCAAGGTCGACAAGCTGCAGTCGGGTGACGAGCTGCCGCCCGGTGTCATGAAGATGGTCAAGGTCTATGTCGCGGTGAAGCGCAAGCTGCAGCCCGGCGACAAGATGGCCGGCCGCCATGGCAACAAGGGCGTGATCTCCAAGATCGTCCCGATCGAGGACATGCCCTATCTCGACGACGGCACCCAGGTCGACATCGTGCTCAACCCGCTCGGCGTGCCTTCGCGGATGAATGTCGGCCAGATTCTGGAGACCCATCTCGGCTGGGCTTCGGCCGGCCTCGGCCGCCGGATCGGCGAGATGCTCGACAAGGTGCTGCGCGACGGCAAGCTCAACACCGTGCGCAACTACCTCAAGACTATCTACGGCAAGCAGGTGCACGACGAGATCATCGCGGAGTTCGATGACGAGCAGGTGATCGAGCTTGCCCAGAACCTGCGCGGCGGCGTGCCGATGGCAACACCGGTGTTCGACGGCGCCCACGAGCCCGATATCGTGGAGATGCTCGATCACGCAGGGCTGGATTCCTCGGGTCAAGCGCGGCTGTGGGACGGCCGGACCGGCGAGCCCTTCGACCGCAAGGTCACCGTCGGCTACATCTACATGCTGAAGCTGCATCACCTGGTGGACGACAAGATCCATGCCCGCTCGATCGGGCCGTACAGCCTGGTCACCCAGCAGCCGCTGGGCGGCAAGGCGCAGTTCGGCGGGCAGCGCTTCGGCGAGATGGAGGTGTGGGCGCTGGAAGCTTACGGTGCGGCCTACACCTTGCAGGAGATGCTGACCGTCAAGTCCGACGACGTGTCGGGGCGTACCAAGGTCTATGAATCGATCGTGCGCGGCGACGATACCTTCGAGGCCGGCATCCCCGAATCCTTCAACGTCCTGGTCAAGGAGCTCAAGTCGCTCTGCCTGAACGTCGAACTGAACCAGAGGTCCTAACGGCCGGCCCTGTCGCGAAAGCACGAGGCGGACCGAACGGCGATTGAAAAGGTGATTTCATGAATGAGCTCGTCAACATCTTCGGGCAAATCGGCAACACCCAGAGCTTCGACGAGATCTGCATTTCCATCGCCTCGCCCGAGCGCATTCGATCGTGGTCGTTCGGCGAGATCAAAAAGCCGGAGACGATCAACTACCGCACTTTCAAGCCGGAGCGCGACGGGCTGTTCTGCGCGCGGATCTTCGGCCCGATCAAGGACTACGAGTGCCTGTGCGGCAAGTACAAGCGGATGAAGTATCGCGGAATCATCTGCGAGAAGTGCGGTGTCGAGGTCACGCTGTCCAAGGTCCGGCGCGAGCGTATGGGCCATATCGAGCTCGCTTCGCCGGTCGCCCACATCTGGTTCCTGAAGTCGCTGCCCAGCCGCATCGGATTGCTGCTCGACATGACCCTGAAGGATATCGAGCGGGTCCTTTATTTCGAGAACTTCGTCGTCACCGAGGCGGGCCTGACTCCGTTGAAGCCGTGCCAGCTCCTGTCCGAGGAGCAGTACCTCCAGGCCCAGGACGAGTTCGGCGATGATACTTTCACCGCCTCGATCGGCGCCGAGGCGCTCAAGGGCATGCTGTCGGAGATCGACCTCGATGTCGAACGGACCGAGCTGCGCCAGGAGCTCAAGGAGACCGGCTCCGAGGCCAAGCGCAAGAAGCTCGTCAAGCGGCTCAAGCTGGTCGAGGCGTTCATCGATTCGGGCACCCGTCCGGAATGGATGATCCTCGACATCGTGCCGGTCATCCCGCCCGAACTGCGCCCGCTGGTGCCGCTCGACGGCGGCCGATTCGCGACGTCGGATCTCAACGACCTTTACCGCCGGGTGATCAACCGCAACAACCGTCTGAAGCGGCTGATCGAGCTGCGCGCGCCCGACATCATCGTGCGCAACGAAAAGCGCATGCTCCAGGAATCGGTCGATGCGCTGTTCGATAACGGCCGCCGCGGCCGGGTGATCACCGGCGCCAACAAGCGCCCGCTGAAGTCGCTGTCGGACATGCTCAAGGGCAAGCAGGGCCGGTTCCGGCAGAACTTGCTGGGCAAGCGGGTCGACTATTCGGGCCGTTCTGTGATCGTGGTCGGCCCGGAGCTCAAGCTGCACCAGTGTGGGCTGCCCAAGAAGATGGCGCTCGAGCTGTTCAAACCGTTCATCTACTCCCGGCTCGAGATCTACGGCATGGCCAGCACCATCAAGGCCGCCAAGCGCATGGTCGAGAAGGAGCGTCCGGAGGTCTGGGACATCCTCGAGGAAGTGATCCGCGAGCATCCGGTGTTGCTCAACCGGGCGCCGACGCTCCATCGGCTGGGCATCCAGGCCTTCGAGCCGGTGCTGATCGAGGGCAAGGCGATCCAGCTTCATCCGCTGGTCTGCACCGCGTTCAACGCCGATTTCGACGGCGATCAGATGGCGGTCCACATCCCGCTGTCGCTGGAGGCGCAGCTCGAGGCGCGGGTCCTGATGATGTCGACCAACAACATCCTCAGCCCGGCCAACGGCAAGCCGATCATCGTGCCCTCGCAGGACATCGTGCTGGGGCTCTATTACCTGACGCTGGACCGCGAAGGCGAGCCGGGCGAAGGCATGGTGTTCAGCGGCATCGGCGAGCTGGAGCAGGCGCTCGACAGCGGTGTGGTGACGCTGCATGCCAGGGTCCAGGCTAGGCTGGAGACAGTCGACGACGCCGGCAAGCCGGTGAAGCGGCGGCTGAAGACCACGCCGGGCCGCGCGCTGTTGACCCAGCTCCTGCCGCGCGACCCCAATGTCAGCATCGAACTGCTCAACCAGCTCCTGACCAAGAAGGAGATCACCAACGTCATCGACATCGTCTACCGGCATTGCGGCCAGAAGGAGACGGTAATCTTCGCCGACCGGGTGATGGCGATGGGCTTCGCCCATGCCTGCAAGGCCGGCATCTCCTTCGGCAAGGACGACCTCGTGATTCCCGACGCCAAGGAATCCATGGTCGCGGCCGCCCAGGACAGCGTCAAGCAGTTCGAGCAGCAGTACCTCGAAGGCCTGATCACCCAGGGCGAGAAGTACAACAAGGTGCTCGACGCCTGGTCGCGCTGCACCGACGAGGTCGCCGAGAAGATGATGGAGGGGATCGCCAATCCCGATCCCGGCCAGCCGGTCAACTCGGTCTACATGATGGCCCATTCCGGCGCCCGCGGCTCGGCCGCCCAGATGAAGCAACTCGCCGGCATGCGCGGGCTGATGGCCAAGCCGTCCGGCGAGATCATCGAGACGCCGATCATCTCCAACTTCAAGGAGGGGTTGACGGTGCTGGAGTACTTCAACTCCTCGCACGGTGCCCGCAAAGGCCTGGCCGACACGGCGCTCAAGACCGCCAACTCGGGCTATCTGACCCGCCGGCTGGTCGATGTTGCCCAGGACTGCACGGTCCTGGAGGAGGATTGCGGAACGAACCAGGGCCTGACGGTGCGCGCGGTCGTCGAAGGCGGCGAGGTGCTGGAGACATTGGCCGGGCGGCTGCTCGGGCGCTGCGCCGCCGTCGATGTCGTCGACCCGCTGTCCAACGACGTTATCGTCCCGGCCGGCATTTTGTTCGACGAGGGGCTGGTCGAGAACATCGAGCGGGCGGGAATCGAAGCGGTCAAGATCCGCTCGGTGCTGACCTGCGATACAAGGGGCGGGGTGTGCGGTGCGTGCTACGGCCGCGACCTGGCACGCGGGACCCAGGTCAATATCGGCGAAGCGGTCGGTATCATCGCCGCCCAGTCGATCGGTGAGCCCGGCACGCAGCTCACGATGCGGACCTTCCATATCGGCGGTGCCGCCCAGCGCGGCGCCCAGCAGTCGAGCGTCGAGGCGGCGCTCGATTCGACAATCTCGATCCGCAACCGCAACGTCGTCATCGACAGCGACGGCCGGCCGGTCGTGATGGCGCGCAACACCGAGGTCGTGCTGCACGACGATCAGGGCCGGGAGCGGGCGAGCTACCGGGTGCCCTACGGCGCGAAACTGCTGGCTGACGACGGGGACCAGATCGAGAAGGGCGCCAGGCTCGCCGAATGGGATCCCTATACGCTGCCGATCATCACGGAGAAGGAAGGCGTGGCCAACTATGTCGACCTTGTCGACGGGATTTCGATGCGCGATGTCGTCGACGAGGCGACCGGCATTTCCTACAAGACCGTGGTCGATTGGAAGCAGCAGCCCAAGGGCAGCGACCTGCGGCCGCGGATCACGCTGCGCGATGAGGCGGGCGAGGTCGTCCAGCTCGCCAACGGCGCCGAGGCCCGCTACTTCCTGTCGGTCGATGCGATTCTGTCGGTCGAGCCCGGCACCCGCGTCCATGCCGGCGACGTGCTCGCCCGCATCCCGCGCGAGACCTCGAAGACCCGCGACATCACCGGCGGGCTGCCGCGGGTCGCGGAGCTGTTCGAGGCCCGCAAGCCCAAGGATTTCGCGGTCATCAGCGAATCGGCTGGTCGGGTCGAGTTCGGCAAGGACTACAAGGCCAAGCGCCGCATCGTGGTCCATCCTGGAGACAACGGCGCCGAGCCGGTCGAGTACCTGCTGCCGAGGGGCAAGCATGTCAGTGTCCAGGAAGGCGACTATGTCGAGCGCGGCGACCCGCTGATGGACGGCAACCCGGTCCCGCACGACATCCTGCGGGTGATGGGCGTGGAGGCGCTCGCCGACTATCTGATCACAGAGATCCAGGACGTCTATCGTCTGCAGGGCGTGAAGATCAACGACAAGCATATCGAGGTGATCACCCGGCAGATGCTGCAGAAGGTCGAGATCGCCGATCCGGGCGAGACCACGTTCCTGATCGGTGAGCAGGTCGACCGGGTGGAGTTCGAGACGGTCAACCACGCCGCGGCGGAGGAAGGCCTGCAGCCCGCGGCCGCCGAGCCGGTGCTCCAGGGCATCACCAAGGCCTCGCTGCAGACCTACTCCTTCATCTCCGCGGCGTCGTTCCAGGAGACCACACGGGTGCTGACCGAGGCGGCGGTGTCCGGCCGGATCGACAAGCTGTCGGGCCTTAAGGAGAACGTCATCGTCGGGCGTCTGATCCCGGCAGGCACCGGCGCGTTCATGAATCGGATGCGCGAGATTGCCGCCGATCGCGACCGCGAGATGGCGGAGATTGCTGCTGATCGCGACCGCGAGATGGCGGAGATTGCTGCTGATCGCGACCGCGAGATGGCGGAGATCGCCGCGCTCGAAGAGCCGCCGAAGCTGACCGACGAGAGCGGCGAAGAACCGGCCTCGATCATATGAGCCGGGCGGCACGGAAGCGGGCCGCTTCGGGCTCGCTTCCGTGCCGCCTATCGCCTTGCAAGCCCACGAAAAATCCCCTCCGATCCGGGTTGACGAGAGTTTAGGGCCTCACTATATTGCGCCCTCATTTCGGGGCTTGGCGGTAGGGTGCCCCCTAGACGCAGCGCCGACTTGAGTTGGAGTTAAAACATGCAGTGGCGCCGTCCGGCGCTATTCCGGCCGCGGAGCGCGTCGCGCCCGCGTTCGCGTTTTTGCAGCCGATGAAGCGAAGGAAGTTCCGGGGTGCCCACGATCAATCAGCTTATCCGCAAACCGCGAACGCCGGAGGTCGCGCGCAACAAGGTGCCGGCCATGCAGGGCTGTCCGCAAAAGCGCGGGGTCTGCACCAGGGTCTATACCACCACGCCGAAGAAGCCCAACTCGGCCCTGCGCAAGGTCGCTCGCGTCAGGCTGACCAACGGCCACGAGGTGACCAGCTACATCCCCGGCGAGGGTCATAACCTGCAGGAGCACTCGGTGGTGATGATCCGCGGCGGCCGGGTGAAGGACCTGCCCGGTGTGCGCTATCACATCATCCGCGGTACGCTCGACACCCAGGGTGTCTCCGACCGCCGCCAGCGTCGTTCGAAGTACGGCGCGAAGCGGCCCAAATAGGCCTTTCCAGGCGCCAGACCGGAAAACCCAGGAGAGCCTCCATGCCCAGACGCCGTGCCGCAGAAAAGCGCGAAGTGCTGCCCGACGCGAAGTACGGCGATGTCGTGCTGACCAAGTTCATGAACTGCCTGATGCTGCAGGGCAAGAAATCGGCCGCCGAGCGCATCGTATACGGCGCGCTGGAGACGATCGAAAAGCGCAGCGGCCAGGACGGGGTCAGGGCGTTTCACGAGGCGTTGGAGAACGTCAAGCCTACGGTCGAGGTGCGCTCGCGCCGGGTCGGCGGGGCGACTTATCAGGTCCCCATTGAGGTGCGCCTTGCTCGGCGCCAGGCGCTTGCAATCCGCTGGATCATCGACAGCGCGCGCAACCGCTCGGAATTCACTATGGCCGAGAGGCTGTCCAACGAGTTGCAGGATGCCGCGAACATGCGTGGGGCTGCGGTGAAGAAAAGGGAGGACACCCACCGCATGGCGGAGGCCAACAAGGCCTTCTCCCATTACCGCTGGTGATGACCCTTTTCGGAAGATAATCGAGCCATGCCCCGCAAGACCCCGATCTCCCGATACCGAAACATCGGTATCATGGCGCATATCGATGCCGGCAAGACCACTACCACCGAGCGGGTCCTCTACTACACTGGCCGGTCCTACAAGATCGGCGAAGTCCATGACGGTACCGCGACCATGGACTGGATGGAGCAGGAGCAAGAACGCGGCATCACGATCACCTCGGCCGCAACGACCTGTTTCTGGCACGACTTTCGCATCAACATCATCGATACCCCTGGCCATGTCGACTTCACCATCGAGGTCGAGCGCAGCCTGCGTGTCCTCGACGGGGCGGTGACGGTCTTCGACAGCGTCGCCGGCGTCGAGCCGCAATCCGAGACCGTCTGGCGCCAGGCCGACAAATACGGCGTGCCGCGGATCTGCTTCGTCAACAAGATGGATCGGATCGGCGCGGACTTCTTCCGCTGCGTCGAGATGATCCGGGACCGGCTGGGCGCGACCCCGATGGTCATGCAGTTGCCGATCGGCTCGGAGGCCGGCTATCGCGGCGTGGTCGATGTCCTGGCGATGAAGGCGATCGTCTGGAAGGACGAGTCGCTGGGCGCGGAATATTCCGACGCCGAGATCCCCGCCGATCTCCTCGACCAGGCCAGATCCTACCACGACGCGCTGGTCGAGCTGGCCGTCGAGCAGGACGACGCGGCCATGGAAGTGTGGCTGGACGGCAGGCGCTCCGACATCGACACGCTGAAGGCGTGTATCCGCAAGGGGACGATCTCCGGTGCCTTCATCCCCGTCTTCAACGGCGCCGCCTTCAAGAACAAGGGCGTCCAGCCGCTGCTCGATGCGGTGATCGATTATCTGCCTTCGCCGGCCGAGGCCGCGGCGATCCGCGGCGTCAAGATGGGCAGCGACGAGGAGATCACCCGCACCAACAGCGACGAGGAGCCGTTCGCCGCTCTCGCCTTCAAGATCATGACCGATCCCTTCGTCGGCTCGCTGTCGTTCGCGAGGGTCTATTCCGGCGTCCTGAAGAGCGGCGATACCATCCTCAACAGCGCCAAGGGCAAGCGCGAGCGGGTCGGCCGGATGCTTCTGATGCACGCCAACTCGCGCGAGGAGGTCGGCGAGGCTTACGCCGGCGACATCGTCGCGCTGGCCGGGCTCAAGGACACCACAACCGGCGAGACGCTGTGCGATCCGCGCCACGCGGTGGTGCTGGAGAAGATCGAGTTCCCCGACCCGGTGATCGAAATCGCCATCGAGCCCAAGACCAAGACCGATCAGGACAAGATGTCCCAGGCCTTGAGCAGGCTCGCGCAGGAGGATCCGAGCTTCCGCGTCTCGGTCGATTCAGAAAGCGGCCAGACCGTGCTCAAGGGCATGGGCGAGCTGCATCTGGAGATCCTGGTCGATCGCATGCGCCGCGAATTCAAGGTCGATGCCAATATCGGCGCACCGCAGGTTGCCTACCGCGAGACCATCGGCAGGCCGATCACGGTCGAGTATACCCACCGCAAGCAGACCGGCGGGGCGGGTCAGTACGCCAAGGTGAAGTTCACCTTCGAGCCGGCCGAGCCCGGCGAGGGGCTGTCGTTCGACAGCTCGGTCGTCGGCGGTGCGGTGCCGCGCGAGTTCCTGCCGGCGGTGGAGAAGGGCATCATGCGTGCCAGCGAGGTTGGCGTGCTGGCGGGTTTCCCGGTCGTCGACGTCCGGGCGACGCTGATCGACGGTGACAGCCACGAGGTCGATTCCTCGAGCGTCGCTTTCGAGATCGCCGCCCGCGCGGTGTTTCGCGAGGGCATCGCCAAGGCTTCACCCAAGTTGCTCGAGCCGGTCATGCGGCTGGAGGTGGTCACGCCGGAGGGCTATCTCGGCGACATCATCGGCGATTTGCAGAGCCGACGTGGGCAGATCAGCGCGATGGACACCCGCGGCAACGCGCGCACCATCACCGCGCAGGTGCCGCTGGCCAACGTGTTCGGCTATGTCAACAACCTGCGCTCCATGAGCCAGGGACGGGCGCAGTTCAGCATGCATTTCGACCACTACGAGCAGGTGCCCCAGGGCATTGCCGAAGAAGTCCGCGCCAAGATGGCGTAGTGGGCGTTTGTCCGGAATAGGGTTCGGGAAAGAGATAGATGGCGAAGGCGAAGTTCGAACGTACGAAGCCGCATTGCAACGTCGGCACGATCGGTCATGTAGATCATGGCAAGACGACGCTGACGGCAGCGATCACGAAGGTGTTGGCGGAAGTTGGCGGCGCGCGTTTCACGGCCTATGACGAGATCGACAAGGCGCCTGAGGAGAAGGCGCGGGGGATCACGATCGCGACGGCGCATGTGGAGTACGAGACGGTGAATCGTCACTACGCCCATGTCGACTGCCCGGGTCATGCGGACTATGTGAAGAACATGATCACCGGGGCGGCGCAGATGGACGGCGCGATTTTGGTGGTTTCCGCTGCGGACGGTCCGATGCCGCAGACGCGCGAGCATATTCTGTTGGCGCGCCAGGTCGGGGTTCCAGCGATCGTGGTCTACATGAACAAGGTCGACCAGGTTGACGACGAGGAGTTGTTGGACCTGGTCGAGCTTGAGGTGCGCGAGCTGTTGTCGAGCTACGACTTTCCCGGCGATGACATACCTGTGGTGCGGGGTTCTGCGCTGCATGCGCTTGAGGGGAGCGATGATGCGAGTGCTGCGCCGTCGGTGGTCGCGCTGATGGAGGCTGTGGACAGCTATGTTCCGCAGCCGGAGCGTCTGAAGGACTTGGCGTTTTTGATGCCGATCGAGGATGTGTTTTCGATATCGGGCCGGGGCACTGTGGTGACGGGCCGGATTGAGCGGGGGACGATCAAGGTCGGCGAGGAGGTCGAGATAGTCGGCCTCAAGGAGACGTCGAAGACGGTGGTCACGGGCGTGGAGATGTTCCGCAAGCTTCTGGACTCGGGCGAGGCAGGAGACAATGTGGGCTGTCTTCTGCGCGGCGTGGGGCGCGAGGAGGTTGAGCGCGGCCAGGTTCTGGCGAAGCCGGGCTCGATTACGCCGCACACGAAGTTCAAGGCAGAGGCCTACATCTTGACCAAGGAGGAGGGCGGTCGTCACACGCCGTTTTTCACCAACTACCGTCCGCAGTTTTATTTTCGCACGACGGACGTGACGGGCCAGGTGGCGCTTCCGGAGGGCACGGAGATGGTGATGCCGGGGGACAATGTGTCGATGGACGTGGAGCTGATCGTGCCGATCGCGATGGACGAGGGCCTGCGGTTTGCGATCCGCGAGGGCGGCCGTACCGTCGGCGCCGGCGTCGTCGCCGCTATCGTCGAATAGCCGGGGCAAGGCGGCCGGAGGGCAGACAATGGACAATCAGAACATCCGAATCCGCCTGAAGGCATTCGATCATCGTGTGCTCGACCAGTCGACCAGCGAGATCGTCACGACCGCCAAGCGGACCGGCGCCGAGGTGCGCGGACCGATCCCGCTGCCGACCAGGATCGAGAAATACACTGTCTTGCGCTCGCCCCATATCGACAAGAAATCGCGCGAGCAGTTCGAGATCCGCACCCACAAGCGGCTGCTCGACATCATCGATCCGACGCCGCAGACCGTCGATGCGCTGATGAAGCTCGACCTCGCCGCCGGCGTCGATGTCGAGATCAAGCTGTGAGGGCGCGGCGATGAGGACCGGCCTGATCGCCCGCAAGCTCGGCATGACCCGTGTCTTTGAGGACGACGGCAGGCATGTGTCGGTCACCGTGCTGAAGCTCGACAACTGCCAGGTGGTGGCGGTCAAGACCGGCGAGAAGGACGGCTATACCGCGCTGCAGCTTGGCGTAGGCTCGGCCAAGGTCAAGAACGTCACCAAGCAGATGCGCGGCCATTTCGGCGCCGCCAAGGTCGAGCCCAAGCGCAAGCTCGCCGAGTTCCGGGTCTCCGAGGATGCGGTGATCGACGTCGGATCCGAGCTCACCGCCGATCACTTCCTCGCCGGTCAGCATGTCGATGTCGCCGGCACCAGCATCGGCAAGGGCTTCGCAGGCGCCATGAAGCGGCACAATTTCAGCGGACTCGAGGCCTCCCACGGCGTTTCGATCTCCCACCGCGCCCATGGCTCGACCGGCCACAGTCAGGATCCCGGCAAGGTCTTCAAGGGCAAGAAGATGGCCGGACATATGGGCGCAGAACGGGTGACGGTCCAGAACCTGAAGATCTTCTCGACCGACGCCGAGCGCGGCCTGATCCTGGTCAGCGGCGCGGTGCCCGGCGCGAAGGGCGGCTATGTCCTGTTGTCCGATGCCAAGAAACGCGCCATGCCGGAAGGACTGCCGTTCCCGGGCGCCATCCGCAGCCATGCACTCCCCGCCGAGATGTCGTCCGGAGAGGAGGCGGAGATCGAAACCGAAATCGAAACCGATGACGCCGTCGAGACGGCCGAAGAGACCCCCGAGGGCGGCGATGAAGTTTGATGTCGTGAGCATCGACAATGAGCCGGCGGGCTCGATCGAGCTCGCCGATCCGGTCTTTGCCGTGCCGGTGCGCCGCGACATCCTTGCGCGGATGGTCAACTGGCAGCGCGCCAAACGGCGCGCCGGCACCCACAGCACCAAGGGCGTGAGCGAGATCCGCGGCACCACGGCCAAGCCTTACAAGCAGAAGGGAACCGGCCGGGCCCGCCAAGGAAGCCGGCGCTCGCCGCAGTTTCGCGGCGGCGCGGTGATCTTTGGCCCCAAGCCGCGCGATCACGCCTACAAGCTGCCCAAGAAGGTCCGCCGTCTCGCACTGCTGTCGGCCTTGTCGAGCAAGGTCGAGGACGGCGCGCTGGTCGTGCTCGATAGCGCCAGGATTGACGACCACAGGACCGGCGCGCTGGCCAAGCGGCTCGACGCGCTTGGCTGGGACCGCGTTCTGATCATCGACGGCCCGGAACTCGACGGGAATTTCGCGCGGGCGGCGGCCAACATTCCCCATGTCGATGTGCTGCCGCAGCAGGGCGCGAACGTTTACGACATCCTGCGCTGCCGGACGCTGGTGCTGACCCGCGATGCGGTCAAGCATCTGGAGGAGCGGCTGACATGAGACGTCCGGGAAAGATGCGGGTCTCCGACAGCCGGGCGTGCGAGCTCATCCGCGCACCGGTGGTCACCGAAAAGTCGACGCTGGGCACCGAACACAACCAGGTTACCTTCCGGGTGCCGGTCGATGCCACCAAGCCCGAGATCCGGGCCGCCGTCGAAAAGCTGTTCGACGTCAAGGTCAAGGCGGTCAACACCATCCGCCAGAAGGGCAAGATCAAGCGGTTCCGCGGCCGCCTCGGCAGGCGGCCGGACACCAAGAAGGCGATCGTCTGCCTCGTCGAGGGATCCTCGATCGACGTGACGACGGGGATCTAGGCAATGGCGCTGAAGAAATACAAGCCCGTCACCTCCTCGCAGCGCGGCCTGGTGCTGGTCGATCGGTCCGAGCTGTGGAAGGGCAAGCCCGTCAAGACGCTGACCGAAGGGCTGTCGCGCAAGGGCGGGCGCAACAACGCCGGGCGCATCACCGCGCGGCGGCGCGGCGGCGGCCACAAGCGGCTCTACCGCAAGATCGACTTCAAGCGGCGCAAGTTCGATGTTCCGGCCCGGGTCGAACGGTTGGAATACGACCCCAACAGGTCCGCCTTCATCGCGCTGCTGAAATACGAGGACGGCGAGCAGAGCTACATCATCGCACCGCAGCGGCTCAAGGCCGGAGATATCGTCGTTGCCGGCACCTCGGTCGACGTGAAACCGGGCAATGCGATGCCGATGGAGAACATCCCCGTCGGAACGATCATCCATAATATCGAGATGCGGCCCGGCAAGGGCGCCCAGATCGCGCGGGCGGCGGGCACCTATGCTCAGCTCGTGGGCAAGGATTCGGGCTATGCCCAGCTCCGACTGACCTCGGGTGAGGCCCGCATGGTACCGGCGGCGTGCATCGCGACCATCGGTGCGGTCTCGAACTCCGACAACCAGAACATCAAGAAGGCGAAGGCCGGCCGCAACCGCTGGCTCGGCCACCGCCCTTCGGTCCGCGGCGTCGCCATGAATCCGGTCGATCATCCGCATGGCGGCGGCGAGGGCCGGACCTCGGGCGGCCGCCATCCGGTCACGCCCTGGGGCGTGCCGACCAAAGGCAAGCGCACGCGCGGCAAGAAGAAGAGCGATTCGCTGATCATGCGCCGACGCCACAGCAACAGGTAGGGGGAGGCAACGTGTCTCGTTCGGTCTGGAAAGGCCCCTTCGTGGACGGTTACCTTCTCAAGAAGGCTGACAAGGTCCGCGAGTCCGGGCGTAAGGAAATCATCCGCACATGGTCGCGACGCTCGACCATCCTGCCGCAGTTCGTCGGGCTCACCTTCGGCGTCCATAACGGCCAAAAGTTCCTGCCCGTGCTGGTGACCGAGGACATGGTCGGCCACAAGTTCGGCGAGTTCTCCGGCACCCGGACCTACCACGGTCATGCCGGGGACAAGCGCGCGAGACGCGGCTGAGATGGGCAAGCCTTCGAACCTGCCGCGGCTTGCGGAGAACGAGGCCAGGGCCTACGTTCATACGATCCGCACCAGCCCGCGCAAGCTCAACCTAGTCGCCCAGTCGATCCGCGGGCTCGCCGCCGGGCGGGCGCTGAACCAGCTCTCCTTCTCGCGCCGGCGCATTGCCCAGGAGGTCAAGAAGGTCCTGCAATCGGCGATCGCCAACGCCGAGAACAACCACATGCTCGATGTCGATCGCCTGGTGGTCGCCGAAGCGACGGTCGGGCGTAGCATGGTCATAAAACGCTTCCGGGCACGCGCGCGCGGCCGGATCGGGCGGGTGGAGAAGCCGTTCAGCAACCTGACGGTGATCGTACGCGAGCGCGAAGAGACAAAGGAAGACGCCTGATGGGTCAAAAGGTCAATCCGGTGGGACTGCGCGTGGGCATCAACCGAACCTGGGATTCCAGGTGGTATGCCGACGCCCGGTACGCCGATCTGCTGCACGAGGATCTGACGCTGCGCGATTACCTGTTCAAGCGCCTGTCCCAGGCCGGCGTCAGCCGCATCGTCATCGAACGGCCGGCCAAGAAGGCGCGGGTGACCATCCATTCGGCGCGCCCGGGCGTGGTGATCGGCAAGAAGGGCGCCGACATCGAGAGGCTGCGCGTCGATATCGCGCGGATGACCAACTCCGACGTCCATTTGAACATAGTGGAGATCCGCAAGCCCGAGATCGACGCCAAGCTGGTCGCCGAGAACATCGCTCAGCAGCTCGAGCGCCGGGTGGCGTTTCGCCGGGCAATGAAGCGGGCCGTCCAATCCGCGATGCGGCTCGGCGCCGAAGGCATCCGGATCAATTGCGGCGGAAGGCTGGGCGGTGCGGAGATCGCCCGGGTCGAGTGGTACCGGGAGGGTCGCGTGCCGCTGCACACCCTGCGCGCCGACGTCGATTACGGCGTGGCGACCGCGCGCACGACCTACGGCACCTGCGGCGTCAAAGTCTGGGTGTTCAAGGGCGAGATCATGGCCCACGACCCGATGGCCCAGGACAAGCGCAGCCAGGAACAGCAGGTCGGGCGCTGAGGCGCACAGGCGGGACGAACCGGAAGCAGAGCGATGCTGAGCCCCAAGAGAACCAAGTACCGCAAGGCCCACAAGGGCCGCATCCACGGCAATGCCAAGGCCGGTACCGTGCTCAATTTCGGCTCCTATGGGCTGAAGGCCGTCGAGCCCGGCCGTGTGAGTGCGCGCCAGATCGAAGCCTCCCGCCGGGCGATCACCCGCGCGATGAAACGTGCCGGCCGGGTGTGGATCCGGATTTTCCCCGACGTTCCGGTCTCGCAGAAGCCGGCCGAGGTGCGGCAGGGCAAAGGCAAAGGCTCTCCCGAGTATTGGGCCTGTCGGGTGAAGCCGGGGCGGATCATGTTCGAAGTCGACGGCGTTCCGGCCGAAGTCGCGCGCAGCGCGCTGGAACTGGCCGCGGCCAAGCTGCCGATCCAGGTGCGCTTCGTTCGCCGCCTGGCGAGCGGAGGCTGAGGCGATGAAGGCGGCGGATGTCCGGCAGAAGACCCCCGATGAACTCACCGAGCAGTTGCGCGGTCTGCGCAAGGAGGCGCTCAATTTGCGCTTCCAGCGTGCCAGCGGCCAGCTCGAGGCCACCTCGCGGGTGCGCGAGGTCCGCCGCGACATCGCGCGGATCCAGACAATCATGAACCAGCGCCGCAAAGCCGGGGCGGAGGGCTAGACGATGCCGAAACGCGTGCTCCAAGGGATCGTCGTCAGCGACAGGATGGACAAGACCATCGTGGTGCGGGTCGAGCGCCGGGTGCGGCATCCGGTCTATAAGAAGATCATCCGCAGTTCGCGCAAGTTCACCGCGCACGACCCGGGGAATCTCTGCAAGGCCGGCGATACCGTGCGCATCCGCGAATGCCGGCCGCTGTCGAAATCGAAACGCTGGGAGGTCATCACGGACGAGCCCGGCGTCGAGACCGCGCGCGCGGCGACCTGAGGGCGGATCGAAATGATACAGGCCGAAAGCGACCTCGATGTCGCCGACAATTCCGGCGCCAGGCGCGTCCAATGCATTCGCGTGCTCGGCGGCGCGCGGCGGCGCTGGGCCTCAGTGGGCGACGTGATCGTGGTCTCGGTCAAGGAGGCGATCCCTCGGGGCCGGGTCAAGAAGGGCGACATCCACAAGGCCGTCGTGGTGCGCACCGCCAAGGAGATCCGCCGGACCGACGGGACCGCAATCCGCTTCGACCGCAACGCGGCCGTGCTGATCAATGCCGCCGGCGAGCCGATCGGCACGCGCATCTTCGGGCCGGTGACCCGCGAGCTCCGCGCCAAGCAATATATGAAGATCATCTCGCTCGCCCCGGAGGTGCTCTGACGTGGGACAAACGAGGCGCTCCGCCGCCAGGATCAAGAAGGTTCGCAAGGGCGATACGGTCATCGTCCTGACCGGCCGCGACAAGGGCATGCGCGGCAATGTGCTCAAGATACTGCCCAAGCAGGAGAAGCTGATCGTTCAGGGCGTCAACATGGTTCGGCGCCACACCAAGCAGACCCAGACCCAGACCGGCGGCATCGTCGAGAAGGAGGCCACGATCCACGTTTCCAACGTCGCTCTGATCGATCCTTCCACCGACAACGCCACCAGGGTCGGCTTCCGGACGCTCGAGGATTCACGCAAGGTCCGTTTCGCCAAGGCGTCCGGCGAAGTGATCGACTGAGGGTCCAGAAGATGACAACGCGCCTCCAGGAGCATTACGACAACGTCATTCGCGCCGATCTGCAGTCGCGCTTCGACTATTCCAACGCGATGCAGATCCCCCGGCTCGACAAGGTCGTCCTCAACATGGGCGTGGGCGAGGCGGTCGCCGATTCCAAGAAGATCGATGCCGCGGCCCGCGACATGATCGCGATCTCCGGCCAGAAACCGATCGTGATCCGCGCGCGCAAGTCGGTCGCCCAGTTCAAGCTGCGCGAGGGCATGACAGTGGGCGTCAAGGTCACGCTGCGGCGCGAGCGGATGTATGAGTTCGTCGACCGGCTGATCACCATCGCGCTGCCGCGGGTGCGCGATTTCCGTGGTCTGTCGCCAAGAAGCTTCGACGGCAAAGGGAACTACGCGATGGGGCTGAGGGAGCAGATCGTCTTTCCCGAGATCGACTACGACACGGTCGATCAGATGCGCGGCATGGATATCGTGGTGGTCACCACCGCGGGGACCGACGACGAGGCGAGGACACTTCTGGCGGGCTTTCAATTCCCGTTCGTGAACTGACCTGAAAGAGGCAATTGGGAGTTCTTTTATGGCCAAAAAAAGCGCCATCGAAAGAAACAGGAAGCGGCAGCGCTTGAGCGCGCGCGATCTGGCCAGACGCAACGCGCTCAAGGCGACCGCGTCCGACCGCTCGCTGCCGATGGAAGAGCGCTTCGGCGCGCGGCTCAAGCTTGCGAAACTGCCGCGCAACGGCGCGATGGTGCGCGTGCGCAACCGATGCAGCCTGTCGGGCCGCCCGCGCGGCTTCTACCGCAAGTTCCGCATCTCGCGTATCGCGCTGCGCGAACTCGCCTCCGCCGGGTTCATCCCCGGCATGGTCAAGTCGAGCTGGTAGGGCCCCGTCCATGACGATGAGCGATCCGTTGGGCGACATGCTGACGCGCATCCGCAATGGACAGCGCGCGCAGAAGCAGGCGATCGTCGCGCCGGCCTCGCGGCTGCGCGCGAACGTGCTGGAGGTGCTCCAGCGCGAAGGATTTATCCGCGGCTACAGCGAGAGCCAGCTACGCAAGGGCATCGCCGAGCTTCGCATCGAGTTGAAATACCACGAGGGTGAACCGGTGATACGCGAGATCCGCCGGGTATCGAAGCCCGGCCGGCGGGTCTATTCGAGGATCAAGGACCTGCCGCGGGTCTATAACGGGCTCGGCATCTCGATCCTGTCGACGCCGCGCGGCGTCCTGTCGGACGGTGAGGCCCGCGCCGCCAATGTCGGCGGCGAGGTCCTGTGCAGGGTGTTCTGAGGAGCCGTCATGTCGAGAGTGGGACAAGTTCCGGTCACTTTGCCGTCGGGCGTCGAAGTCGCGATCGCGGGCCGCGAAGTCACAGCCACGGGCGGCCGCGGGACGCTGAGCATGCAGGTCGTCGAGGAGGTCGAGGTCACCCAGGGCGACGGCGCGCTGGTCGTTGCACCGCGCGATGAAACAAAGCGCGCCCGAGCGCTGTGGGGGACCACCCGCAGCCTGCTGCAGAACATCGTCACGGGGGTCAGCGAGGGGTTCACCAAGCAGCTCGACATCACCGGAGTCGGCTACCGCGCGGCCGTGGACGGCAAAGATCTGGTCCTGCAGCTCGGCTACAGCCACGAGGTGCGCTACCCGATTCCCGACGACATCACCATCGTCTGCGAGCGGCCGACCCACATTACGGTCTCCGGGATCGATCGTCAGCGTGTCGGCCAGGTCACCGCGGAGATCCGCGCCTGGCGCAAGCCCGAGCCTTACAAGGGCAAGGGAATCCGATATTCCGACGAGATCATCCGGCGCAAGGAAGGCAAGAAGAAGTAGGAGCCAAAGATGGCAAATGTGACCAGCCTCAAGTCGGCGCGCCGCGATCGGGTGCGGCGGCGGCTGCGCAGCCGGAACGCCGGCCGGCCGCGGCTGTCGGTCTTCCGCTCCTGCAAGAACATCTACGCCCAGGTGATCGACGATTCCCTGGGCCGGACGCTGGCTGCGGCCTCCAGCATCGAGGCCGGGCTGCGCGAGAGCCTGAAGTGCGGCGGCGACAAGCAGGCCGCCGCCCAGGTCGGAAAGCTCCTGGCCGAGCGGGCGCTCGCCCAGGGGGTGAAAGAGGTGGTGTTCGACCGCGGGTCGTACATGTATCACGGCCGGGTCAAGGCCCTGGCCGAGGCCGCCCGCGAGAGCGGGCTCACGTTCTAAGGGTATTGGCATGGCACGGGGTCCGAGATCCGATCGCAACCAGCGCTCCGACGATTCCTCGGAGCAGAACGATCTGGTCGACAAGCTGGTCAGCATCAACCGCGTCGCCAAGGTGGTCAAAGGCGGCCGGCGGTTCGGCTTCGCCGCCCTGGTCGTCGTCGGCGATGCCAAGGGCCGGGTGGGCTACGGCAGCGGCAAGGCGCGTGAGGTGCCCGAGGCGATCCGCAAGGCCACCGAGCAGGCCAAGCGGTCGATGATCCGCGTGCCGCTGCGCGAGGGGCGCACGCTGCACCATGACATCAACGGCCGGTTCGGCGCCGGACGGGTGGTGCTGCGCGCCGCGCCCACCGGCACCGGAATCATCGCCGGCGGTCCGATGCGCGCGGTCTTCGAGACCCTGGGCGTGCACGATGTCGTCGCAAAGTCGATCGGCACGGCCAATCCCTACAACATGGTCAAGGCGACCTTCGATGCGCTGTCGCGGCTCAATTCACCCCGCTCGGTCGCTGCCCGGCGTGGCAAGAAGGTCAGCGACATCATCGGCCGCCGGCCGTCGGACGAGCAGAGAGCGCGGGCCGATGGCTGAACCGTCGAAGACCCGGACCATCACCGTCACCCAGATCAAGAGCCCGATCGGCAGGCCGAAAGACCAGCGGGCGACCCTGATGGGGCTGGGGCTGAACAAGCTGCACCGCAGCCGGGTGCTGCAAGACACGCCGGCGGTGCGGGGCATGATCAACAAGGTCTCGCACCTGGTGCGGGTCCGGGACGCCGACTAGGAGCTGGCGATGCGATTGAACGAGCTGCGTGACAATCCCGCCGCCAAGCGCTCGCGAAAGCGCGTCGGACGCGGCATTGCGTCGGGTACCGGCAAGACCAGCGGCAGGGGCCAGAAGGGCCAGAAGTCGCGCAGCGGGGTTTCCCTGCTCGGCTTCGAGGGCGGCCAGATGCCGCTCCATCGCCGCCTGCCCAAGCGTGGCTTCAAGAACATCTTCAGCAAGGACTACCGGGTGGTGAACCTCGGCCGTCTGCAGGCCGCGATCGATGCCGGCAAGATCGACCCCGCGGCCCCGATCACCGAGGATGTCCTGGTTTCCGCCGGGCTGTTCAAATCCCGCGCCGACGGAATCCGCGTCCTTGCCAAAGGCGAGATCAAGGCAAACATTACCCTTGAGGTCACCGGCGCCTCGAAGGCCGCGTTCGCTGCGGTCGAGCAGGCCGGTGGATCGATCACACTGGTCGCCGCTTCGGCCCGAAAGACGGCCAAACCCGTCAAGGAGGACGCGACGACCGAGGAGACAAGCGCGCCCTCGGCGGCGCCCGAGGATGGTGGGGGCCAGGCCCCGTCCGGAGAATAGGCTATGGCATCGGCTGCCGAGCAGCTAGCAGCGCATATCAATTTCGCCAACTTTGCCAAGGCGACCGAGCTCAAGAAACGCATCTGGTTCACCCTGGGCGCGTTGGTCATCTATCGCCTGGGCACCTATATCCCGCTGCCCGGCATCGATCCGGCGATCCTGAAGGACATCTTCGAGCAGCAGGCCGGCGGCATCCTGGGGATGTTCGACATGTTCGCCGGCGGCGCCTTCGGGCGCATGACGATCTTCGCACTCAACATAATGCCCTACATCTCGGCGATGATCATCATGCAGCTCCTGACGGCGATCCATCCGTATTTCGAGCAGCTCAAGAAAGAGGGCGAGCCGGGGCGCAAGAAGATCAACCAGTACACGCGCTATGGCACGGTACTGCTGGCCGCGCTGCAGGCCTACGGCATCGCCGTCGGGCTGGAGGGGATGAGCGGCAGCGAGGGCGTCGCGGTCCAGACGCCCGGCCTGTTCTTCCGGGCCACCACGGTGATCACGCTGGTCGGCGGGACGATCTTCCTGATGTGGCTTGGCGAACAGGTCACCGCGCGCGGGGTCGGCAACGGCATCTCGCTGATCATCTTCGCCGGCATCGTCGCCAACCTGCCCGCCGCACTTGCGGGCACGCTTGAGCTCGGCCGGACCGGCGCGCTGTCCTCGCTGTTCATCGTCGGCCTGCTGGTGCTCGCGGTCGCGGTCATCGCCTTCATCGTCTTTGTCGAGCGCGCCCAGCGCCGCGTCGTGGTCCAATATCCCAAGCGGCAGGTCGGCAACCGCATGTTCGGCGGCGAGAACTCGCACATCCCGTTGAAGATCAATACCTCGGGCGTGATCCCGCCGATCTTCGCAAGCTCGCTGTTGCTGCTGCCGATCACGGTGGCGGGGTTCTCGGCCTCGTCCGGACCGGACTGGCTGACCGACGTGACCGCACTCCTGGGCCGCGGCCAGCCGCTCTATCTGCTGATCTACGCGGCCCTGATCGTCTTCTTTGCCTTCTTCTATACCTCGGTGGTCTTCAATCCGGTCGAGACGGCCGACAATCTGAAGAAGTACGGCGGCTTCATCCCCGGCATCCGGCCGGGCAAGAACACTGCCGACCATCTCGACTACATCCTTACCCGGCTGACGACCGTCGGCGCGCTCTACCTGACCGCGGTCAGCATCATGCCGGAGATTCTGATCTCGCAGTACGCCGTACCGTTCTATTTCGGCGGGACCAGCCTCCTGATCGTCGTGACGGTCACGATGGACACGGTGGCTCAGGTCCAGTCACATCTGATCGCTCATCAATACGAGGGGCTGATCAAGAAGTCGAAGCTCCGGGGGCGGCGTGGATGAATCTGATCCTCCTGGGTCCTCCGGGCGCCGGCAAGGGCACGCAGGCGCAGCGCCTGCAGGACGCTCACGGGCTGGAGCAGCTATCGACCGGCGAGATGCTGCGCGCGGCGGTGGCCTCGGGCAGCGAGGTCGGCAAGACCGCCAAGGCGGTCATGGAGGCGGGCAAGCTGGTCCCCGATAACGTCATGGTGGCGATGATCGAGCAACGCATCGAGGCGCCCGATTGCGCCGGCGGGTTCGTCCTGGACGGCTTTCCCCGTACCGTCGCCCAGGCCGAGGCGCTTGACGACATGCTGTCGTGTAAACACCGGCGGCTCGACGCGGCGATCGAGATGAAGGTCGACGATGCGGCTCTGGTGCGGCGGATCACCGGACGGTTCTCCTGCGCCGATTGCGGGGCGGGCTATCACGACGCGTTTCAGCCGACCAGGGTCAACGGTGTTTGCGACCGCTGCGGGCATACCGCGTTCAAGCGCCGGGCCGACGACAACGCACAGATCGTCCGAACGAGACTCGCGGCCTATCACGAACAGACCGCGCCGCTTTTGCCTTATTACCGCGGCAAGGGCACGCTCAGGAGCGTCGACGGCATGACGCCGATCGATGAGGTCACCAGGCAGATCGACGCACTTGTCGGCGCGCTGGAGGCGGTTGACTAGCCAATGCGAACCCCTATAATCCGCCGGCCCCGGCTGGGGCCCGACAGCTCCGAAATCCCCACCCTGGACTGGCAGCAGGAGGACGCGTCGTGGCGCGCATATCCGGCGTAAATTTGCCGAACAAGCCGATCGAGATCGCACTCACCTATATCTACGGCATCGGGCGCACCAGCGGCCGCGAGATCTGCCACAAGGCCGATGTCGTCGGGACCACCCGGGCCAACGACCTGGGCGATGACGAGCTGGTCCGCATCCGCGACATCATTGACCGGGACCAGAAGATCGAGGGCGATTTGCGGCGCGAGACCGCGATGAACATCAAGCGGCTGATGGACCTGGGCTGCTATCGCGGTCTCAGGCACAGGCGCAACCTGCCGGTGCGGGGCCAGCGCACCCATACCAACGCGCGCACCCGGAAGGGCCGTGCACGGCCGATCGCGGGCAAGAAGTAACGCGCGGCCGGATATAGGGAACAAGATGGCACGAGCAACCACCACGCGGGTCCGTCGTCGCGAGCGTAAGAACATCACTTCGGGCGTCGCCCACGTATTCGCCTCTTTCAACAACACCAAGATCACCATCACCGACGCCCAGGGCAACACGATCTCCTGGTCTTCCTCCGGGTCCCAGGGTTTCAAGGGCTCGCGCAAATCCACGCCCTATGCAGCCCAGATGGCCGCCGAGGACGCCGGCCGCAAGGCGCAGGAACACGGGGTGAAGACCCTGGAAATCCGCGTCAAGGGCCCGGGTTCGGGCCGTGAATCGGCGCTGCGGGCTTTGCAGGCGGTCGGTTTCAGCATCACCTCAATACGCGACGTCACGCCTATCCCCCATAACGGCTGCCGTCCGCGCAAGCGTCGCCGCGTCTGAGGCCAGCCGAGGCGCCGCATCGAAGGCGGTGGCTTCGGCGGCCGGGCTAGCGCCGCCGATCGAAATTCTTCGTCGAGGATCGCAAGAGATGTCGATAATTCAGAAGAACTGGCAGGAACTGATCAAGCCGAACAAGCTCGAGATCCTGCCGGGCACCGATTCGAGCCGGTTCGCAACGATCGTCGCCGAACCGCTCGAGCGCGGGTTCGGCGTGACGCTCGGCAACGCGCTGCGCCGGGTGCTGCTGTCTTCGCTCCAGGGCGCGGCCTGCACCGCCGTTCAGATCGACGGCGTTCTTCACGAGTTCTCCTCGATCCCGGGAGTCCGCGAGGACGTGACGGACATCGTGCTCAACATCAAGTCCTTGGCGCTGCGCATGCACGGCGACGGACCCAAGCGGATGTATCTCAACCGCAGCGGGCCAGGCGAGATCACCGCCGGCATGATCGAGGTGGGCCACGACATCGAGATCGTCGAGCCGGACATCGTGATCTGCACGTTGGACGAGGGCGCCAAGATCTCGATGGAGATGACCGTCGATAACGGCAAGGGCTACGTGCCGGCCACGCAGAACCGTGCCGAGGACGCGCCTATCGGCCTGATGCCGGTCGATGCGGTGTTCAGCCCCGTGCGCAAGGTGGCCTTCCGGGTCGAGAATACCCGCGTCGGCCAGGTGACCGATTACGACAAGCTGTCGCTTGAAATCGAGACCAACGGAGTGATCTCGCCGGAGGATGCAGTGGCGCTTGCTGCGCGGATCCTTCAGGACCAGCTCCAGCTTTTCATCAACTTCGAGGAGCCCTCGACGCGCTCGGAAGACATCCAGCCGAGCGAGCCAACGCTCAACAAGAACCTGTTGCGCAAGGTCGACGAGCTCGAGTTGTCGGTCCGCTCCGCCAACTGCCTGAAGAACGACAACATCATCTATATCGGCGATCTGGTGCAGAAGTCCGAGCAGGAAATGCTGCGCACCCCTAATTTCGGGCGTAAGTCGCTCAATGAAATCAAGGAAGTGCTGGCAACGATGGGCCTGACGCTGGGCATGGACATCATCAGTTGGCCGCCCGAGAACATCGAGGATCTGGCCAGACGTCTGGACGAGCCTTACTAGGTCCGGACCGCCGTCGTTCATCGGGGAGAAGGGTAATGCGCCATCGGGTTCGCGGCCGCAAGCTCAACCGGAGCAGTGCGCACCGCACGGCGCTGTTCCGCAACATGGCCGCAGCGCTGGTCAAGCACGAGCAGATCAAGACCACCCTGCCCAAGGCGAAGGAGCTGCGCCCGATCGTCGACCGGTTGATCACGCTCGGCAAGCGCGGCAGCGCCGATCTGCACGCCAGACGCCAAGCGATCCGCCGGCTGGGCGGGGACGCCAAGCTCGCCGACAAGCTGTTCACCACGCTCGCCGAACGCTACGCCGCGCGCCAAGGTGGCTATACGCGGGTCCTGCGGGCCGGGTTCCGCTACGGCGATTCCGCACCGATGGCGGTGATCGAGCTAGTCGACCGCAACCCGGAGGCAAAGGGGGTTGATTCCGGCCCGGTCCAGGTTACCGCGGCTGACGAAACCGAGGCGGCCGCGGCCGGGGCCTGAGGCCCGACCTCTTTTCAATCGGCCGGCGGCGCGGCATGGTGCGCCGATGATCCGTTTGCCCGCAATCTTCGTATTGGCGGCCCTCGCCGCGCTCGCCGGCACCGATGCCGGAGCGCAGAAGCGGATGCCTGTCGACCGCGAAGAGATCCGGCTTTCCTTCGCGCCGCTGGTCAAGCAGGCTGCGCCGGCGGTGGTCAACATCTACGCCAAGCGGGTGGTCCGCAGTGCGCCGTTTTCGCCGCTGTTCAACGACCCGTTCTTCCGGCGCTTTTTCGATGAGGGCCTCTCCTTCGGCGGGCCGCGCGAGCGGGTGGAGAACGCGCTCGGCTCCGGCGTGGTCGTCCGGCCCGACGGGCTTGTGGTGACCAACCATCATGTCATCAAGCAGGCCAGCAGCATCACCGTCGTGCTTGCCGACCGTCGGGAGTTCGATGCGCGGCTGGTGGGCTCCGACGAGCGGACCGATCTGGCGGTGCTGCGAATCGATCCGGGCCGAGAGCGCCTTCCCTACCTGGCGCTCCGGGATTCCGACAATCTCGAAGTCGGCGACCTCGTGTTGGCGATCGGCAACCCCTTCGGGGTCGGCCAGACCGTGACCAGCGGGATCGTCTCGGCGATGGCGCGCACGGCGGCCGGCGTGTCGGATTTCAGCTTCTTCATCCAGACCGATGCGGCCATCAACCCGGGCAATTCCGGCGGCGCGCTGGTGTCCATGGACGGCCGCCTGGTAGGCATCAACACCGCGATCTATTCGCGCAGCGGCGGCTCGATCGGTATCGGCTTCGCCATCCCCTCGAACATGGTCGCGTCGGTGATCGATGCGATCGACCGGCAGGGCAAGGTCGTCCGGCCGTGGCTCGGAGCCACGACCCAGGACGTCACCGCCGAGATCGGCGCGTCTTTGGGACTCGACCGGCCGGTCGGGGTCATCGTCCGCGATGTCTGGCGCGGCGGCCCGGCCGATGAGGCGGGGCTGCGCCAAGGCGATGTGATCACCGCGGTCGACGGGCGGCCGATCGATGACCGCGCCGGCCTGTCCTTCAGGATCGCGACCTTGAGGCTGGGCGCGACCGCCCGGCTTTCGATCTTGCGCGGCGGCCGCGCGCAGACCTTGAGGCTTTCGGTCATGAGCGCGCCGGAGATCCCGCCGCGCAATCTCACCGCGCTCACCGGTCAGCACCCCCTGTCCGGCGCCACGGTCGCCAATCTCTCGCCGGCGGTGGCCGAGGAGCTGAAAATCGAGGCGATTCCCGACAAGGCGGTGGTCATCAAAATACCGCCGCGCAGCACCGCGGCCAGGCTCGACTTCCGCCCCGGTGACATCCTGCTCAGGATCAACGGACGCGAGCCGCGCTCGGTCGCGGGGCTGCGCGCGCTGCTGTCCAGGCCTGCCGAGCGCTGGCACATGGCGATACGACGCGAAGGCGAGACCATTTCCGTCGTGTTCGGGACCTGATCGATGGCCGCCGACTCGAGCCCCGGTCTGTTCGAAGCCCAAGCGCCGCGGCCGCTCGCCGACCGCTTGCGCCCGACAAGCCTCGCCGATGTGCTGGGCCAGGACCACCTGCTCGGCCCGGACGGGCCGGTCGGCCGGATGCTGGCCGAGAACAAGCTCGCCTCGATGATCCTTTGGGGGCCGCCGGGCTCGGGGAAGACGACCATTGCGCGGCTGCTGGCCGATGTGACGGCGCTTCACTTCGAGCCGCTTTCGGCGGTCTTTTCCGGTGTCGCCGATCTCCGGCGGATTTTCGAGCAGGCGCGCGGCCACCGCTCGGCGGGGCAGGGCACGCTGTTGTTCGTCGATGAGATCCACCGCTTCAACCGCGCCCAGCAGGACGGGTTCCTGCCCTATGTCGAGGACGGGACGGTCACGCTGGTCGGCGCGACCACCGAGAACCCGTCCTTCGAGCTCAACGGAGCGCTGCTGTCGCGCTGCCAGGTCTTCGTCCTGGCGCGGCTCGACCACGCGGCGTTGGAGGCGCTGCTTGTCCGTGCCGAGGCCGAGATGGGCCGCGCCCTGCCGGTCGACGGCCAGGCGCGGCGGGCGCTATGCGAGATGGCCGACGGCGATGGGCGCTACGCGCTGAACCTTGCCGATGCCGTCTTTGGCCAACCCAGCGACCGGCCGCTCGATGTCGCCGCTCTGTCGGCTCTGGTCCAGCGCCGGGCGCCGCTCTACGACAAGTCCCAGGACGGGCATTACAACCTGATCAGCGCGCTGCACAAGGCAATCCGCGGCTCCGATGTCGATGCGGCGCTCTACTGGCTGGCCCGCATGCTCGAAGGCGGCGAGGATCCGCGTTACATCGCCCGGCGGCTGACCCGGCTCGCGACCGAGGATATCGGGCTGGCCGATCCCGGCGCGCTGGTCCAGGCGCTCGCCGGCTGGCAGACCTATGAACGGCTCGGCTCGCCGGAGGGCGAGCTGGCAATTGCCCAGTCGGTGGTCTATCTCGCCGCTGCGCCCAAATCCAACGCGCTCTACCGGGCGTTCGGTGCGGCCGGCGAGGCGGCCAGACGCACCGGCTCGCTGATGCCGCCGGCCCACATTCTCAACGCGCCGACCGCGCTGATGAAGGATCTCGGCTACGGCGCCGGTTACACCTATGACCACGACACGTCCGAAGGGTTTTCCGGCGACAACTATTTCCCCGACGAGATGGTGCCGGAGACCTATTTCGTGCCGACCGGGCGCGGCGAGGAAGCCCGGCTCGCCGAACGTCTGAAGGCGTGGGCGGAACGGCGCAAGCGGCCGCGATGATGCGCCCGGCCGCAATTGTGCCCGGCGGGGCGCGGGTGCGCCTGCCGAGACGCTCGCCCTGGCGGCGGAGGAAGCCTGGATGCTGCGGGCGTTGCTGATCGCCGGGCTGCGGCTCACCCGGTCGGTGCCCGGATGAGCCGGGCGCGCACGCTGACCGTCGCGGCCGGCGATGCCGACATCCGGCTCGACCGCTGGTTCAAGCGCCATTATCCGGCGCTGGGCCACGGAAGGCTGGAGAAGCTGCTGCGCACCGGCCAGGTGCGTCTGGACGGCGGACGGGCGAAAGCCTCCGCGCGGCTTGCCGCCGGCCAGCAGATCCGCCTCCCGCCGAGCCTCCTCGATACGCCGGCGAGCGAGGAAAGACTGGGCGAAGCGGAGCGGGCGTTCATCCGGAACCTGGTGCTCTACCGTGACGAGCACATCATCGCGATCGATAAACCGGCCGGGCTCGCAGTCCAGGGCGGCTCCAAGGTCGGGGAATCGGTCGACGGAATGCTCGAGGGGCTTCGCTTCGGGGCCGATGAACGCCCCCGCCTGGTTCACAGGCTGGACAAGGCGACCAGCGGCGTCCTGGTGCTTGCCCGCGACCGCAAAACCGCCTCCGTTTTGGTCGGTGCGTTCCGCGACGGCCTGATCGTCAAGGAATACTGGGCGCTGGTCGCCGGCGTGCCACACCCCGAACGCGGCACGCTCGACCTGGCGCTCGCTAAAAAGCCCATCGATCCCGATGGGCGCGAGCAGGTCATGGCCGATGAACAGGACGGCAAGCCGGCGCGGACGGACTATGCGGTCATCGATTCCGTCCGCGATGTCGTCTCGTGGCTGTCGCTGGCACCTCGGACCGGCCGGACCCACCAGCTTCGCGTGCATTGCCGGGCACTCGGCACGCCGATCCTGGGGGACCGCAAATACGGCCGCCCGGGTCCGCAGCCCGACGGCCGGCCGGTTGTCGGGCGCCTGATGCTGCATGCCAGACGCTTGCACATCCCGCGCGAAGCCGGCGGCGCGGTGACGGTTGCCGCGCCGCTCGACGCGGCGATGCGCGCCCAGTGGTCGTTCTACGGCTTCGCCGAGGAGTTCGGCCGCGATATCGCCCCGTTTACGTTTGACAGTCCGTTCTAGCCGAAGGTGCAGCGGGTGGTTTTGTTCAGCGGTCGCAACATTCGTTTTGCCGCCTTCGACCTCGACGGGACGCTGCTCGACAGCGCGGCCTCGATCGTCGAGGGCGTGTGCGCGTGCTGGGAGGCCTGCGGGTTTCCCATGCCCGACACCGACGCGGTCCGCCGAATCATCGGGCTGCCCTGGGAAGAGAGCGTGATCGCTCTGCTGCCTGACGCGGGGCCCAGCGAGTTCGAGCGGATCCGTGCCTATTACGAAGACGTAAGGCTGGGCCGCCGAAGCCGTCCGGCACGACGCGAGACGCTTTTCCCCGGTGCGCGCGAGACGCTGCGTGCCCTGGAAGAAGACG
Source organism: Alphaproteobacteria bacterium (assembly GCA_965248835.1). Lineage (GTDB taxonomy): Bacteria > Pseudomonadota > Alphaproteobacteria > MPNO01 > MPNO01 > CAYFYS01. Next base: position 1,400,519 of record CBDFLJ010000002.1, on the reverse strand, counting down.
ACTACGTGCTCGGTATCGTGACCAGCCGGTCGGGGGGCCGTCTGTTCGATCTGCTCGAAGCCCACCAGATCAGTGATCATTTCTGCGTGGTCAAGACCGCCGACATGGGCCCCGGCAAGCCCGCCCCCTACCTGCTGCTCCAGGCGATGGCCGATGTCGGCGCAGCCGCGGCCGAGACGGTGATGATCGGCGATACCACCTTCGATGTCGAAATGGCGATCAATGCCGGCGCCGGCGCGGTCGGGGTGAACTGGGGCGTCCACGCGGTCGCCGAGCTGCAGGCCGCCGGCGCCCACCGGATCGTCACCGCGTTCGCCGAAATCCAGCCGACTGTGATCGCGATGACGGATGAGGGCTGATACGGCTGCGGGTTCGGGATCAAAAGCCCCGCCCGACGATGGCGCGCGCATCGCGTTAATCGGGGTCGGAGTCGATTTTCGATAGACGTGCGCAGCCGACCGGGCAAATGGATTCTGAGCCGGATCACTTCCTTGCGTGTGGACAAACCGGTCGGCGGGGACCAAGCTGCGGCGATCGACAGCAGGGAAGCCGTTGCATGAGCCCGCCGACACAAGCCGGGGCGCAAGACGTCCGGGCGCCGCTCACCTTCATCGTACCGCAAGAGACCAAGCCCTATTTCCATAGCTCGGCGCTGACCGGCGGGACGCCGGAGATCTTTTTCGATGTCGAGGACCGCACGGTCAGCATCCGCGACATGCGCCCGATCGCCCCGACGCTGTCAATCGACCGCCAGGGATTCGTGCTGCTGTCCCACGCGACCGCGGTGGATGACCTCTACGACGACGCGGCGATCCTCGACGTCTACAATCCCGAGATCGAGGGGTTGTTGAAGGCCTATGCCGAGGCGGACCGGGTCGTGGTCTTCGATCATACGCGCCGTTCCGATCGCAGCGAGGGCGCGGCCAACCCGGACGGGCTGCGCGGCCCGGCCGAGCGCGTCCATGTCGACTACACGACCGAATCGGGCCCGGTGCGGGCGCGCGAAGTGTTGGACGCCGCGCTGTTCGATCGCGTCATCGGCGGCGGCGGGCGGATCGTTCAAGTCAATGTCTGGCGCCCGATCTCCGGGCCGGTCCGGCGCACCCCGCTGGCGGTGGCTGACGCCGGCTCGGTGGCCGACGAGGCGTTTGTCGCCACCGAGCAGGTCTTTCCCGACCGGGTCGGCGAGATCTACCAGGTCGCCCACGGACCGGGACAACGCTGGTACTGGGCGCCCGCGATGCGTCGCGACGAGGTGCTGCTGATCAAGGGCTGGGACAGTCTCGATGACGGGCGCGCGCGGTTCACCCCGCACGGCGCCTTCCGCCTGCCGGATCAGAGCTCGATCGACCCGCCGCGCGAGAGCATCGAGACCCGCACCTATCTCCTGTTCGAGCCCTGAACGCGGCAACGGCGTGGCGCGCCCGGCCGTGATGCGTTGCGGTTGGGCGGTGCCGCCTCAGCTTTGCGGCCTTGCCAGGTAGCGGGCCATGAATCGTGGCGCGATGGCGCTCAAGCGCTGATCGCTCACCCGGCCGGTACGGGTCATGTAGTCGTAGGCGAACTCTTCCGGAGACTGTGCCATTGTCTGGTCGATGCGCTCGTACCAGCCGGCGCTGAGGTTGGCTGCGGCGACGATCTTTTCGACCGGCGGGCGACGGGCGGCCTCGAAACGGGCGAGCCCTTCGGGCACCGCGTCCTTGGCCGCGGCCAGCGCCCGGTCGAGCGCGATCGCGTCCTCCATCGCGAGCCTGGTGCCCGAGCCGATGGAAAAATGGCAGGTCCGCAGCGCATCGCCCAGCAGCACGACGGTTCCGGCGCTCCATCGCGCGTTCCAGATAACCGGGAACTGGCGCCAGAGCGATTTGTTCGAAATCAGCTTCTGGCCGTCGAGATCGGGCGCGAAGACCCGCTCGCAATACGCGCGGCTTTCGGCATCGCTCATCGCCGCGAACCCGGCGCGGTGCCAGGTCGCCTCGTCGCACTCCACGATGAAGGTGCTCATCGTCGGGCTGTAGCGGTAATGATGGGCGACGAAAGCCCCGTCCGCGCCGCGCCGGAAGGTCAGGCTCAACGTATCGAAAACCTTGGTGGTCCCGTACCACACGAACCGGTTCGAGCGTTCCGAGACGGTCGTCTCGAAAGCCGCGCCGAGGCTCGCGCGGACCACCGAGTTGACCCCGTCGGCAGCGACCACCAGGTCGGCCTCCTGCCGCGGCCCGTCGGCGCCCACCGGATGCTCGAAGGTGATCTCTACGCCCTGGGCGGCGCAGCGCCGATGGAAGAGCCGCAACAGTTCGAGCCGGCCGATCGCGGCGAAGCCGTTGCCGTCGATGGGGACCGCGGCGTCGCGATGGACGATCTTGAGGTCCGGCCAGGTCTCGATATGCGGTTGGAGAAAGGCGTAGGTGTCCTCGTCGTCCTCGCGCAGGAACTCCAGCGCCCGGTCGGAGAACACCACGCCGAAACCGAACGTCGCGTTGCTCGGGTTCTGCTCCCAGATCCGCACCACCGCATCCGGCCGCCTGCGTTTGAGCAGGAAGCTGAAATAGAGCCCGGCCGGCCCGCCGCCGATCACCGCGACGTTGAACGACATCGCTCTCCGGTCTCCTCGCCCGCATCGACACCGCGTGCGTTATACACAACCAGGGGCCGCGGCCGCCCCTTTGCGGTGCGTCTAAAGCAGGCCCATCGAGCGAAAGCTGGTGTGCCCTCCGCGCGCCACGATCACGTGGTCGTGGACAACCACACCCATCCCGGCGCCGAGGTCGCGCACCTCCTTGGTCAATTTGATATCGGCCTTGGACGGGCTCGGGTCGCCCGAGGGGTGGTTGTGGACCAGGATCACCGCGCTTGCCGCCAGATCGAGCGCGCGTTTCATGACCTCGCGCGGGTAGAGCGGGGTGTGGTTGACGGTGCCGCGCTGCTGTTCTTCGTCTGCGATCAGGCGGTTCTTGGTGTCGAGGAAGAGGATCCGGAAGCTTTCAGTCTTCTGATGAGCCATCTTGACGCGCAGATAGGCCACCAGAGCGTCCCAGGAGTTCAGCACCGGCAGGTCCATCACCTCCTGCCGGGCAAGCCGTTCGGCTGCGACCGCAACGGTCTTGATCGCCACCACAGCGGCCTCGCCGATACCCTCGACCTCGCCCAACGCCGCGGGCTCGGCGCGCAAGACGGCCGCATAAGTTCCGAACCGGCGCAACAGCGCCTTGGCGACCGGCTTGGTGTCCTGGCGCGGGATCGCCTGGAACAGCAACAGTTCGAGTAGTTCGTAATCGGCCAGCGCATCGCCGCCGCCCGACCGGAAGCGCTCCCTAAGACGCGCCCGGTGGCCCAGATGATCAGGCTTTTTCGCCATTGATGCCGTCGTTTCCACCAACAGTCTCGCCCAGCACGGCAGCGTGCGCAATCGGCGGGCCGGGCACCGGCCGCGTCGATTCCAGACTGGCCTTGGCGCCGGATTGGCGTAAGGTTGAGCCATGCATGCGACGACGTTCGCCGAGAGGATGCCGATGGGATCGCGGCTGGCGCGATGTGTCCAGGCGTTGGGGCTCGTTGCCGGGCTGATCGGCCTTGCCGGTGCGGCGTCGGCGGCCTGCCTGCCGATGGCGCACGGTGCGCCGCGGATCATCCCCGCCGCCTATTCCGCCGCTTCGGTCAAGGCGCATCATCTGCGCATCAGCTATATCGGCCACTCGACGTTCGAGGTCGAATCGCCCCAAGGCGTGCGGATCGCCACCGATTACAACGACTATATCCATCCGCCGCGCCGGCCGACGATCGTGACGATGAACAACGCGCACGATACCCATTTCAGCTACCAGCCCGACGAGGCGATCCCCCACGTGCTGCGCGGTTGGGATCCCGGGGGCGGAGTCGCGCGCCACAATCTTTCGATCCGGGACGTGCGGGTGCGGAACGTGCCGACAAATTTCACCGATCTCGGCGGCAAGCTGACCAACAACAATTCGATGTTCCTCATCGAGTCCCAGAGCCTGTGCGTTGTCCACATCTCGCACCTGCACCATGTTCTGTCCAAGGACCAGCTCCGCGATCTCGGGCGGATCGACATCGCGTTCGCGCCGATAGACGGCATGTGGACCATGAGCCACCGCGAGTTGTTCGAGGTGCTCGACCAGATCAAGCCGGTGCTGATCATCCCGATGCATTACGGCTCGCTGGGCGGTGTCCAGGCGTTCATAGAGCAGGCCCGGGCCAGGCAATGGCCGGTCCGCCGCCACGGCGCGGTCTCGATAGAGCTCAGTTTCCGCGATCTGCCGCGGCGGACGGAAGTGCTGTTCCTGGACGGATCGTAGACCGCGCACGCACGCCTACGCGATGGCGAATCCCTTGGCGGCGAGGTAGGCGCGCATGGTCTGGCCGTCGTTGACGGCCATCTGGCGGGCCTTGTCCTCGGACCAGCCGTAGAACGCCGGCGTGCCGAACGCTTCGGTGCGCTTGTACTTCTCCGGCGGGATCGAATAGCGGGCATCGCGGCGGCGGTCGTAGCCGTGGATCTCCGCCTCGAGCGCGGAATCGTCGTAGCGGTCGGTGTGCACGGTGACCTCCGCGGGCAGCCGCAGGCTGATGAAGCCGTCCTGGGCGGGATGGCCGAGACACAGCCCGGAGATCGGGAAGACGCCGTCCGGGATCGCCAGGATCTCGGCCACCGTGTCGACGTGATCGCGGACATGGCTGATCGGGCAGGCGCCAAGACCTGCGATCTCGGCCGCGGCGATCATCGTCTGCATGGCGATCGCGGCATCGATGGTCGCGTTGAGCACCGCGTCCATCGTGTCGTTGGCGTAGTCCAGCCCGCGCATCCGGCAGATCTCGCGGATCCGCCGGTTGTCGCCGCAGAAGATGAAGAACTCGGGCGCAGCGCCGATCCAGGGCATCGAGGGGATCAGGGCCGCGATTTTTGCGCGCGTCGCGACGTCCTTGATGCGGATGATGGAAACCTGCTGGAGGTCGGATTTCGACGGGGCGGACAGTGCGGCCGCCAACAGCGTCGCGAGCATCGCCGGCTCGATCGGCTGGTCGGTGTAGCGCCGGTGCGTGCGGTGGGCGAGCAGCCGGGCGATCGCCGGATCAGGGCTGGTGCCGCCGCCCGCCGGCGCCTCGGTGCCGAACCGGTCGTGCCAAAGCGCGCCAAAGCTCTTGCTCATGGCGGTCTCCCTGTCAGTCTTCGAACTCAGTCGTAGGGCGGCTTGTGCAGCCCGGAGGGCGAAAGCGTGAAGATCTCGCAGCCGTCCGCGGTCACGCCGAGCGAATGCTCGAACTGCGCCGACAGCGAGCGGTCCTTGGTCACCGCCGTCCAGCCGTCGAACAGGATCTTGGTCTCGTAGTGGCCGGCATTCACCATCGGTTCGATGGTGAAGAACATGCCCTCCTTGAGCACCACCCCCTGTCCCGGCCGGCCGTAGTGGAGCACGCTCGGCGGGCAGTGGAAGATCCGCCCCAGCCCGTGGCCGCAGAAATCGCGCACCACCGAGAATCGCTCGGCCTCGACGAAGGATTGGATCGCGTGGCCCACGTCGCCCAGCGTGGCGCCCGGGCGCACCGCCGCGATCCCGCGCATCATCGATTCGTAGGTCACATCGCACAGCCGGCGCGCTTTGACGCCGGCCTTGCCGACCGGGAACATGCGGCTGGTATCTCCGTGCCAGCCGTCGAGGATCACCGTGATGTCGATATTGACGATGTCGCCGTCGCGCAGGACCTTGTCGCCCGGGATGCCGTGACAGACGACATGGTTGACCGAGGTGCAGACCGATTTGGGAAAGCCGCGGTAGTTGAGCGGGGCGGGGACCGCATCGTGCGCGACAATATAGTCGTGGCACAGCGTGTCGATCCGCCCGGTGGTCACGCCGGGGACGACATGGGGCGTGATGAAGTCCAGCACCTCCGCGGCGAGCCGGCCGGCGCGGTGCATCGCCGCGAACGCCTCCGGCCCGTAAAGCGGGATGTGGGGCGAAGGGTCCCGCAGGTCTTCGGTGGCCGCCCAAGGGTCGTTCATGGGTCCGTTTATAGGGCGAGCCGAAGCGGCCGGTCCAGTTCAATCGCCTCCGGGCTCAGCCGGCAGGCATGGCTGATCACGCCGACGCCTGCCTTGCGCGCGGCCGCGAGCGCTTCGGCATAGACCGGATCGATGTCGTCTGCGATGCCGAACGCCGCGCAATCCTCGCGCTGGACCACATAGACCATCAAAGCATCGAGCCCGGCATCCACCAGGCGCGCCATCTCGATGAGGTGCTTGGTCCCCCGCGCGGTCACCGCGTCGGGAAAGGCGGCGGTATCGCCGCGCTTCAGGTGGACGTTCTTGACCTCGACGTAGCAGTCCGACCGGCCGCCGCCGCTGAGCAGGATGTCGATGCGCGCGTTCCGGCCGTAGCGCACCTCGCGCCGGATGGTCTGATAGCCCGCCAGCCGCGGGATCGACCCGGCCGCGATCGCCTCGGCGAGGATCGCATTGGGATGAGCGGTGTTGATGCCGACCAGCCTCGCGCCCACCCGGATCATCTCCCAGCTATAGCGCAGCTTGCGGTTCGGATTGCGCGCCGGCGACAGCCAGACCTCGGAGCCCGGCGCGCAAACCCCTTCCATCGAGCCGGTGTTGGCGCAATGAGCGGTCACGACCTCGCCGGACTCCAGCCGCACGTCGGCCAGGAACCGCTTGTAGCGCTTGATCAATTCACCCCGAACCAGCGGATCAGGGAAACGCATCGGCTGGTCGCTCCGTGGTCTCGGCCGGCACTGGCCTCATCCTACACCGGCTGATAAGTATGCCCGGCCTTTTCTTCCGCTTGGGGGCGCGATGTCCGAAGAGAAGATCGTCACCGCCTGCGTCCTGGTCATCGGCAACGAGATCCTCTCGGGCCGGACTCAGGATAGAAACATCAACTACCTGGCCAAGGGCCTGAACGAGATCGGCATCCGGCTGCGCGAGGTTCGGGTCATCCCCGATGTCCGCGCGGTCATCGTCTCTACGCTGCGCGAGACCAAGGCCGGATTCGACTACGTGATCACCACCGGCGGCATCGGGCCGACCCATGACGACATCACCTCGGAATGCGTCGCCGAGGCGTTCGGCGTCGGCATGTACCGCGACTTCGAGATCGTCGCCCTGCTGCAATCCTACATGCGGAGCGGCGAGATGAACGAGGCGCGGATGCGCATGGCGACCTTCCCCGAAGGGGCCGAACTGGTCTCCAACCCGGTGAGCGCCGCACCGGGTTATCGGATCGGCAACGTCTACGTGCTGGCCGGCGTGCCCCAGATCATGCGGGCGATGTTCGACGGGCTGAAGCACCAGCTTGTCGGCGGCACGCCGGTCCAGGCCAGGGCGGTCCATGTCTACCTGCCCGAGGGTGCGATCGCCGAAGCGCTTGGCGCCCTCCAGGACCGCTATCCTTCGATCGACATCGGCAGCTATCCGGCAATGCGCCAGCGCCGTTTCGGGGTGAGCGTGGTCCTGCGCGGCACCGACCCCGCGCTGCTCCGGACCGGGCTTGCCGACCTCAAGGAGGCGCTGGCGGCGCTGGGCGGCGATCCGACCGACGAATCGCCCGACAGCCCGCCGGATCCGTAAGGCGCCGGGTAAGCCGGCGGGCGCCCACGCCCGGCGATTGGCGACGGAGCGGGTTTTCGGGGATGGCGTCCCGGCAACGACATGGCTGAACCGGCTGCCATCTTCTGGGGTGGAAACGGCCGGGTTTCGGACGTGCCGTTGCCAGTCCGCACCTGTCGAGCCGTGCGCAGGCGCGGCGACTACCGGGGACCTTCTCGCTCGGCATAGACCGCGGCGCGCTTGATGAGCGCGCCGCGGTCGATCTTGTTGGTGCCGGCGAGCGGCAAGGCGGCCACGAACGCGACGTTGCGCGGATGCGCGTGCGGCGGGCCGTTGGCGAGAGCGAACGCCTTGACCTCCTGCTCGGTGATCGTCGTCCCCGGCGCGCCGACGACGAAGGCTACCGGCTTTTGGCCGCGCACGGCATCCTCGGCCGGAACGACGCAGGCCTGGTGGACGGCCGGATGGCGTTCCAGCAGCTTCTCGACCTCGCCCGGGTAGACGTTCTCGCCGCCGCAGACGAACATGTCGTCGGCCCGGCCGACGAAATAGAAGAAGCCCAGCCCGTCGCGGCGCATGATATCGCCGGTGTCGTACCAGCCGTCCGCATCGACGCTCCTGGCCGTCCGTTCGGGAAGGTTGAGATATCCGCTCATCCGGGCCGGCGTCCTGAGGTGCAGCACACCCTCCTCGGCATCCTTGTCCTCGTCGTTGACCAGCCGCGCCTCCACACCCGGCGCGGGATAGCCGAGTGCGATTTCCGGCCGGGGATGACCGTCCGGGTGGGCGCCGAAAGTCCCCGCGCCCGCCTCGGTGGTGCCGTAGGAATTCGCCGTGGCCGCGTCGGGAAAGATTTCGTGAACCTTGTCGATCAACGCCTGGGTGAGCGGTGCCGACCCCATCAAGACCGTCTCGACGGAGCCGAGATCCGTCTTCGCCAGCAGCGCCGTCTCCTTGGCGACCAGGGCGATCATGGTGGGAACCGACGTGAGATAGGTGCAGCCGTAGCGCTCGATCGCCTCGATGTAGCGCGCTGCGCGAAACTGCGGCTGCAGCACTGCGCTCGCGTGGCTGGCCGCGACGAGCTTCGACATCAAAAGCCCGTTCATGTGATACAGCGGTGCCGCGATCAGGAACCGGTGGCGGCGGAAATCGCTGTTCTCGCCCATTATGTTGTTGATCACCCAGAGCTGCCCGGCGTGGGTGAGCGGCACACCCTTGGGCCGACCGGTCGAACCCGAGGTGTAAAGGATCATGCCGATATCATCCTGGCCGGTGTCGACACACGCGAACGGACCCGGCTGAAGCGCGGCCTCGAACCCTTCGGGACCGTCGTTGCCGAACCGGACGAGCGGTATGCCGCCGGGGCACAGCGCGGCCCGTTCGGCGTCGGCGAACACCAGCCGGGCACCACAGTCCGCCAGCATGTAGTGGATCGTCTCGGCGGGAAACTTGAAGCCGAGCGGCACCGCGACCAGCCCGGCCCGCATGATGCCGAAATAGGCGCACAGATAATCGGCGCTGTTGGCGGCGAGGATTGCCACCGCCTCGCCCCGGGCGAACCCCCGCGAGCGCAGCGACCGGGCGATGGCATCGGTTCGCTCGGCGAGGACACGATAGGTGACTTCGACCGGGTCGGCGGCATCGGACAGGTCGATGACCGCGACCTTGTGCGGATCGGCGGTTCGATCAATCAGGTCGCCGAGATTCGTGGGGGCCATCGCGGTATCTGCCGTCGCCGGATCGGAATGGGCGGGAAAATCTTGCTCAGAATCCCGCCGCGGACAAGACGCAACCCGAAGCGGCGCGCTGCATCGCCTGCCTGCGGGCGGAATGATATACCAGGACCGCATCGGCACCCTCACGGGGGAACACGGACGGAGGAGGAGATGAAGGCCGCGGTCTTCCACGAGCACGGCTCGACCCAAAACATCCGGATCGAGGACTTCCCCGATCCGCAGATCGGCCCCGGCGACTGCCTGGTCAAGGTCAACGCCGTGGCGCTCAACGGCTTCGAGCCCATGATCCTGAGGAAGGAGACGGCACTGCGCACGCCGTTGCCGATGATCCCCGGCGGCGACATCGCAGGGGAGATCGTCGCGCTCGGCGCCGACGTCGACCCCGAGCAGTGGAAGCCCGGCGACCGGGTCAGCCTATACCCTCTGATCAAGGGCGAGGGCATGATCGGAGAAAGCCGGCTGGGAGGCTGTTGCGAGCTCGTCCGCATCCCCGCCGCTTACATGATCCCGATCCCGGATGGTCTCGGCGACGTGGAGGCGGCCAGCCTGCCCATCGCCTACGGCACGGCGCTGCGCATGATGGTGACCCGGGGGGGTGTCCAAAAGGGCGAGACCGTGCTCGTCCTCGGCGCCACCGGCGGGGTCGGCACCGCCTGCGTGCAGCTCGCCCATGCCGCAGGCTGCGAGGTCATTGCCTGCGGCAGCGCGGAATGGAAGATGCAGCGTTTGCGGGAGATCGGCGCCGATCACGTCATCAACACGTCCGAACGGAACGTCCGCGAATTCGTCTACGAGACTTACGGCAAACCGCGCATGGGCGAGGGCGGCGGCGTCAACGTCGTGGTCAACTACATAGGCGGCGACACCTGGCTGGAGTGCCTGAAGATCATTCACCCGGGCGGCCGTATGCTGACCTGCGGCGCCTCGGCCGGCTACGCCACGGATAACGATGTCCGCTACATCTGGACCTACGAGATCAGCATCCTGGGCTGCAACGCCTGGACGATGGAGGACCAGGCCGAGATGATGCGCATGGTGGTCGATGGCGAGATCAAGCCCGTCCTGCACGCGGTCCGCCCGCTTTCGGAGACCGCCGCCTCGATCCAGCAGCTCATCGACCGCGAGGTCTTCGGAAAGATCGTGCTTCAACCCTGAGCGCACGCCGCTGGCGCCGGCGGCGCAAGGCTGAGGGGGCCTATTCGCTGCGGTTGGTCAGCTTCGAGGCCGGCGGCACTGCGGCGAAGGGAGACTCCGCCAGGCATATCCGGCCGTCCTCGTCCTGCCATAGCGCGCCGGTCTGGTGGAGGCGGCCGACCGCCCGGTTCGTATTCTGGAAGCCTTTGGCCCAGAAGCGCTCGAGGATTTCGGAATAGTAGATCGGCGCCTCCGCGACGACGGCGCGGATCTCGGCTGCCAACGCGTCGAGGTCGACCGCGTCGGGGTCCTCGACCGTGCCGTTGCTCTGGCTCAAATAACTTTCAACCTCGACATCCTCGGCGAAGGCATAGGCGATGCGCTGGAAGCGGGCACGCGGAATGTCCGGCGAGATGGTCGCATCGATGCCCATCTTCCCGGTGGTCGGCATCCGGCCGGTGACCAGGGTCAGGCTGGGATCGAGCGGCTTTGTGCGCATGCCTGAAAGGATCGCGACATCCTTGTCCGCTTGCACCCGGGTCGCGATCGCCCATTCGACCTCCAGCGGATCGAAGACATCGATGTCGTCGTCGACCACGACGACATGCTTGAAATCATCGCCCGACAAGGCGGCATGGATCGCCTGTTTGCCGTCGCCCACCCGGGCTCTGATGGCGATGATGGCGTGGAAGTAGCAGGTGCCTCCGGGCGTGACGTTGATCGCGCTGACGTCGATGTTCGCCTCGTATAGCGAGCGGCGCAGCGACGCTTCCTGGATCACCGCCGAGAGCCAGGAGACCTCCCACGGCGTATGCAAGGCCCAGTAGATCGGATCCTTGCGGGTATAGACGGCATTGATGCGGATATGGGGGTTCCAGTGCAGGGCACCCATGATTCGGGTGAATTCGCCGAACCGGCCCTCGGGCCTGGTCCAGCCGGTGGGCAGGATCTCGGCCTCCAGGACGATCTCGGCGTCGGCGATGCACGGGACGTCGATCGTCTGGCAGGGCGTCAAACGCACCGCATCGCCGATGATGCCGCCGGCGATCTCGATCTCGTCCACGCCAACCGGCGGCCGGTAGCTGGTCGCGAGCGTGACCGCCGGATCGGTGCCGATGCTGATCGAGATCGGCGTCGATCTACCCGCCACCGTATTGTTCTCGGCGATGCGCCGCAGGTCGTTGGGAGTCACCAGATCGATGCCGGTTAGGTTCTTTTCGCGGATCAGATAGCGGTAGACGCCCGCATTGAGCCCGTCGGCGCCGTCGCGCGCGATCGTCACGCCGGCGGTGATCATCGGCCCGCCATCGAGTTGCGCGAACAACGGTACAGGGAGCGAAAAAAGGTCGACCTCCTCGCCGATCTGGTAGCAGACCTCGCGTGCGGGCCCCGTGTTGACCTCGACGTGCGGGATCGGCTTGGCGACGCCCTGTCGCAGCTTTGCCTGGATCTCTTCGAACGCGCAGCCATAAGCCAGCGCCATACGTTCGCGGCTGTTCATGATGCCCGCAACGACGGGCATGTCGTATCCGGCGACGTTGTTGAACAGAAGCGCCTGTTCGGACTCCTCGATCAGCGTGCCGAGGTAGCGGATGTCGACCGGACGGTCGATATCGATCAGCCGGCCCGCGGCGCGCTGCGTCTGGATCGCCTCGCGAAACCCCATCGCCATGTCGTGCCCTCTCAGCTAAATCGGCGCAGGCGGCGCCTGCGCCGAAGGATAGGAAAGGTTCGCGGCGAAATCCAGGTGCGGGCAGGAACGCCCCGCTGCGGCGGGCCGAATTTGCAATCGATAGCGAATCCGGGGCGGTATATGGTTGCGGCCGGCCCGGGCATGAGCCGAGCCGAGAGACGGGGATTTCACGGTGACCTCAAAGCTGATCCTAGTCCGCCACGGCCAGTCGGATTGGAACCTCCAGAACCGGTTCACCGGATGGGTGGACGTGGATCTGTCGGACGCTGGTGTCGCCGAAGTACGCGCGGCGGGCCGGGTGCTGACGGGCGAGGGCGTGAGGCTGGACATCGCCTTTACCTCGGTGCTCAAGCGGGCGATCCGCACGCTGTGGATCATCCTCGAGGAGCTCGATCAGATGTGGGTGCCGGTCGAGCGGTCCTGGCGGCTCAACGAGCGCCATTACGGTGCGCTGCAGGGGTTGAACAAGGCCGAGACGGCGGCCGAATACGGCGACGACCAGGTCAAGATCTGGCGGCGCAGCTATGCCACGCCGCCGCCGCCGCTCGACCGCGACGACCCGAGCCATCCGCGGTTCGAGCGCCGCTATGCCGACGTCCCGCCGGCCGCGTTGCCGGACTCCGAGAGCCTGTCGACGACGCTGGACCGGGTCCTGCCCTATTGGAACGATCGCATCGCGCCCGCGGTGGCGAAAGGCGGGACGGTGATCGTCGCCGCCCACGGCAACAGCCTGCGCGCCCTGATCAAGCATCTGGACGGTATCTCGGACGAGGCGATTCTGGAGCTCAACATCCCGACCGGGATACCGCTGGTCTACGAGATCGGCAGCGATTTGAGGGTGATATCGAGCCGCTATCTGGCCGACGAGGAGGCCGTGCGCGCGGCTGCCCGGGCCGTCGCCGATCAGGCGAGCGGATAGTAACGCCCGGCCAGCCGGAACAGCGGCAGCGTGACGGCCGTGATCATGATGATCCGCATGATGTGATAGGCGGTCACCAGCGGAACGCCGAGTGCCAGCACCTGGGCGGTGATGCTCATTTCGACCAGGCCGCCGGGACAAGTCGCGGCGATCATCGTCGAGGCCGAGATCCCGGAGGCGGCCGATATGCCCAGCGCAAGCAGAATGCCGGCGGCAATCAGGACGGCCGTCGAAAGCACCGCCCCCAGGATCACCCGCGGCGCGCGGCGCATCGGCTCGCGGTCGAAGCGCTCGCCGAGTGCTGCACCGATCAGAAGCTGGCCGAGAATGAGGAGCGATCCGGGCAGGCTCGATATTTCGATCCCGGCGATGGTGATCGCCGCAGCGAAGCCGGCCGCACCCAGCATCCAGGCGTTGGTCATGCCCAGCCGGTTGAGGATCAAGGCGCTTGCCGTCGTCCCGCCCAGCAACAGCGGCAATCCCTGCCAGTCCACCGCGCTCACCGTTGGCAGGAAGATGGCATCACCTGCCTCTCCCAAATAGGTGAGACCCACCGGCACCGTCACCACGATGATGCCCACCCGTACCGTCTGGGACAGCGCAAGCGCCACCGGCTCCGCCCTGAAGCGGTCGCCCAGCGCCAGCATTTCAGCCATCCCGCCGGGCACCGAGCCGAAGAAAGCCGTCGGCACATCCAGCCCGGCGATGCGGGTCTGGATCCAGGCGCCGAGCCCGCCCAACAGGATCGCCGCTAGGGCCGCCGCCGCCATCCAATGGATCTGGCCGAGCACGATCGCGGTGACGTCCGGCGTGAACCGCAGCCCGATGGCCGTGCCGATCAGGATCTGGCCCAGCTGACGTCCGCCTGGCGGGCAAGTGATCCGCAGACCCGCGAGATTGGCTCCGGCAACCGCGAACAGCGGGCCGAGCAGCCACGGGATCGGCGTCGCCAGCGCATCGAACGCCCAGCCGCCGGCAAAGGCGGCGGCAAGGCCGGTCAGGGCAAGCGTGACGGATCTGGCGGACGGGCGGGGCATATTCTGGCGCGGGCGCAGGCTTGTTGCGGCGGGAGCGGCGACGGACAATAACCGCCGACAGCCGTCGGAAACAGGGGTGGAGGATGACCGGCTCACTCGAAGGAAAAACCGCGCTGGTCACCGGATCGGGCAGCGGCATGGGACGCGCCCACGCGGTGCTGATGGCCGAGCGCGGCGCGCGCGTCATCGTCCACGACATCGATCGCGGCCGGGCCGGGGAGACCGCCGCCCTGGTCCGCGAGGCCGGGACCGAGCCGCATGTCCTGGTGGTCGATCTCCGCGACGTCGATGCGTTGAAGGACGCCATCGCCGCCGCCGAACGGGACTATGGCGCAATCGACGTGCTGGTGAACAATGCGGGTATCGGCGGCCAGGGGTTCGGGCTCGCCGACATCGACGTCGCGACGTTCGATGCGATGTTCGAGGTCCATGTCCGCGGCGCCTTCTTTGCCACCCAGGCGGTGCTGCCGGGCATGAAGGAGCGCCGGGCCGGCAGGATCATCAACATCAGCTCCACCTTCGCCCTGGGCGGAGTGGATTTCGCCTCGCACTACGCCGCTGCGAAATCGGCGATCTCCGGGCTTACCAAGTCCTGGGCGCGCGAGCTGGCGCCGTTCAACATCACGGTCAACGCGGTCGCACCCGGCCTGGTGGAAACCAACCTTACGCTGGGCAGCATCGGAGCAGAGCGGATCGCCGCGATGCGCTCGGAGGTTCCGCTGGGCCGTTTGGCCGAACCGGTCGAGATCGCTTATACCGTCGCTTGGCTCGCCTCCGCGGAGGCCGAATTCATGACCGGCCAGGTGCTGTCGCCCAATGGCGGCGTGGCCATCGTCGGGATCTGAGTGGACAGACGGAAAGGACTACGGACATGGCAAAGAACTCGCTTGAAGGGCGGACCGCGCTGGTCACCGGAGCGGGCGGCGGGATGGGACGCAGCCACGCGGTGCTGTTGGCCGAGCGCGGCGCCGACGTGATCGTCCACGACATCAAGGCGGCGGGGGTCGAGGAGACCGCCGAGATGGTGCGCGCGGCGGGCCGGCGCGCGCATGCGCTGCAAGCCGACATGCGGGACGTCCCGGCACTCCAGGCGGGAATCGGAGAGGCCGCCGCCGCCCTCCGGCCGCCCGACATCCTGGTCAACAACGCCGGGGTCGGCGGCGCGCGGCGCCGCATCGAAGAAATCGACGCTGGGCTCTTCGATGAGATGTTCGAGGTCCATGTCCGCGGCAGCTTCTTCGCCACCCAGGCCGTGCTGCCGGCGATGATCGAGCGGCGCTACGGCCGGATCGTCAACATCTCCTCGATTTACGCGATGGGCGGCAGCGCGCTCGCCTCACACTACGCCGCCGCCAAGGCCGCGATCTCCGGTTTCACCAAGTGCTGGGCGCGTGAGTTTGCCCAGCACCGGATCACCGTCAATGCCGTGGCCCCGGGCTTCGTGCTGACCGAGATGACAAGGGGCAGCAATACCGAGGCCCAGATCCGCGCACGCGAGGAGACCATGCCTCTCGGCCGCTATACCGAACCGCAGGACATCTCCTATGCGGTCGCCTGGCTCGCGTCCGACGAATCCGAGATGATCACCGGTCAGGTCGTCAGCCCGAACAGCGGCGAGGTCATCGTCGGCTATTGACCGCCTGCGTCTGCGGCTTGCCATTCAGGCGCGGGCGGTCCAGGCTCGAGCGCTCATCGGGAGAGCAGGTGATGTTCATCAGAAACTGCTGGTATGTCGGGGCCTGGTCGGAGGAGGTCGGTCAGCGGCAGCCTCTGGCGCGCACCATCATCGGCGACCCGGTCGTCTTTTTCCGGACCTCGCAGGGCCGGGTCGTGGCGCTGGAGGACCGCTGCGCGCACCGCCGCATGCCGCTGTCGCTCGGCCGGATCAGCGAAGACGATACGCTGATCTGCCCCTATCACGGCCTCACCTACGATGAGACGGGGACGTGCGTGCGTGTTCCGGGGCAGGAAAGCCCGGGCGAGATCCGGATCCGCAAATATCCGGTCGAGGAGCGGTGCGGCCTGGTATGGCTGTGGATGGGTCCGCCCGGCCAGGCCGATGCGGCGCGGATCTTCGACTGTAGCTGGCTCGAGAACCCCGACTGGCACGCCACCAGGCTCTATCGCCGCGCGGCGGCGAACTACCTGCTGCTCAACGACAACCTCGCGGACCTGCTGCACGTGGCCTATCTGCACATCCCGTCGGGCGGCGGCAACGAAGACATGGGGCCGGCCGAGATGGAGCTGCGGGTCAACGGGTTCGGATACGATTTCGTTCGCCAGAGCCGAGACATCCCGGCGCCGGCCGGCTATGGGCGGCTGGCCAACGCGACCGGAAACGTCGACCGCTGGCATATCGTCGAGTTCCGCGGCCCGTCCTTCTACCGCATCCACACCGGTGTCGCCGAGGTCGGAAGCGATGGCCCGGAAAGCACCCTGCCGCCGGGCCGGGGCCGCTGGGCGATCCGGCCGCACCATTTCATCACTCCGGAGACCGAGTGCAGCACCCACTACTTCCAGGTCGTCGCCCACGAGTCCCCGCCGTCATCCGATTCCTGGCGTTTCCTCAATTCGGTGATCGACGAGGACGTCTGGGCAATCGAGCATCAGCAGCGCTCGCTCGACGCCCATCCCGAGATACCCATGCAGCAGATCGCCAGCGACCGCCCGCTGATCGCCATGCGCGAAATCGTCGATAGCATGATCGCTGATGAATACGGCACCCGGGCTTAGAGTCCGCCTCGAAACGGGTCTTTGTTTTTCACGCTCTGCGTGGCGTTGCCGCGTCGAAGATGCGCCGGTCGGTCATCCGTCCTCGCCGATATGGCTGCGGTGGTTTTCCAGGTACCACTGCGCGATCTCCTCGCGCTTGGCCCACCACACCCCCTCGAAGCCCTTGGCGTAGTCGAGGAAATCCCTGAGCGCACGGACCCGGAACGGCTGGCCCCAGACATGCGGGTGGATGCCGACGTTCATCATCCGGCCGCTTTCGGCGCCTTCGGCGTATAGCTCGTCGAACTGATCCTTGAGCACCTCGAAGGCCTGGTCGTTCGACATGCCGCGGCGGAAATAGATCATGAAGTCGTTGACCTCGTTGGAGTAGGGAATCGAGACGATCGGGCCGGACGCGGTTTGGATCAGGTAGGGCTGGTCGTCGTTGAGGTAGTCGGTGTGGAAGATCAACCCCTCTTCGGCGATGATGTCGGACGTGTTCTCGGTGCAGCGCAGCGAAGAGGAAAGCCAACCTTGGGCCGGGCGGCCGACGACATCCCGGTAGACCTTCAAGGTCTCGCGAATGACCGCGCGCTCCTGGTCGGGATCGAAGGCGTAATCGGTCAGGAGTTCGGACTGTGAATAGTTGTGGGCGATAAGCTCCCAGCCGCGCTCGTTGATCGCATCGACCGCTTCCCGCCGCTCCAGCCCCATCTTGGCGTTCATCGTGCACGTCGCCGGCACGCCGGCCTTGTCGAACAGATCGATCAGCCGCCAGATCCCGACCCGCTGGCCGTATTCGCGCCAGGAGTAGTTGGGGTAGTCGGCCACGTTGCCGGGCAGCGGGTCGGGCAGGATCGGCGGCCCGCCGGCGTAGTAGGGCGCTTCGCTGTCCTTGGTCAGATCCCAGTATTCCAGGTTGAAGGTCATCATCAACGCCAGGCGCTTGCCGTTCGGCCATCGCAGCGGCTTGCGCGCCGGCATGGGGACGTAGTCGTAGTGCATCGTTGCCTCTTCTGGTGATGCGGGGACGCCTCGGTCAGCTTACGGCGTGGAGGTCGTGCCGGGCTCAATGGTGGAGGATCTGGCTCAGGAACAGCTTCGTCCGATCGGACCGCGGGTTGTTGAAGAATTCATCGGGCGTGTTCTGCTCGACGATCTGACCTTCGTCCATGAAGATCACTCGATTCGCGACCTGCGAGGCGAAGCCCATCTCGTGGGTGACGACCAGCATGGTCATGCCGGAGTCGGCCAGATCGACCATTACCTCCAGCACTTCCTTGATCATCTCGGGATCGAGCGCCGAGGTCGGCTCGTCGAACAGCATGATCTTGGGCCGCATGCAAAGCGACCGCGCGATCGCCACCCGTTGCTGTTGGCCGCCGGACAACTGGCCGGGATACTTCCGCGCCTGATCGGGGATCCTGACCCGTTCGAGGTACTCCATGGCGATTCCCTCCGCCTCCTCGCGCGGCATCTTTCGCACCCAGATCGGGGCCAACGCGCAGTTCTCCAGCACCGTCAGGTGCGGAAACAGGTTGAACTGCTGAAACACCATGCCGACCTCGCGCCGAATCGCGTCGATGTTCTTGAGATCGTGCGTAAGCTTGGTGCCGTCTACGGTAATCGATCCCTCCTGGTGCCCTTCCAGCCGGTTGATGCAGCGAATGAGCGTCGACTTGCCGGAACCCGACGGCCCGCAGATGACGATCCGTTCCTGGGGCGCCACCTCCAGGTTGATGTCACGCAGAACGTGGAAGGGTCCGAACCACTTGTTGAGGCCGTCAATCCGGATGATCGGATCGATGCCCGCATCGCTCGTACCCGTCGGCGGCGTCTCGACATTCGTCCCGGCGGCTGACATCGCGCTTCCTCCTCTATCGTCGTGTCGGGTCCAGACGCTTCTCGAGATTGATCGAATAGCGCGACATGGAGAAGCAAATCACGAAGAAGAACAGCGCCGCCAGCAGGAATGTCTCGTGATCCACTTCGCCGATCCATTCCGGATTGGTCTGCAGCAGGCGCGCCTGGCCGAGAATATCAAAGAGACCGATGATGATGACGAGCGTCGTATCCTTGAACAGACCGATGAACGTGTTGACGATTCCGGGGATCGAGATCTTGAGCGCCTGGGGCAGGACGATGAGGCGCATCATCTTCCAGTAGCCCAGCCCCATCGCCTGCGCCGCCTCGTGCTGGCCCTGGGGTATCGCTTGCAGACCACCCCGGATGACCTCCGCCATATAGGACGAAGCGAACAGGGTGATCATGATCATGACCCGGATGAGCTGGTCGAGCGACACCTGCGGAGGCAGGAACAACTGCAGGATGACGATGGCGACGAAGAGCAGCGTGATCAGCGGGACCCCGCGGATCATCTCGATGAACACGACCGACAGGACACGCACTATCGGCAGGTGCGAGCGCCGGCCGAGGGCCAGCAGGATACCGATCGGCAGCGACAGGACGATGCCCGCGAGTCCGGCGACGAGGTTCAGCATGAAGCCGCCGAACTTGTCGGTGGTAACGCCTTCGAGACCGAAGCCGCCGACCAGCAGGATGGCCGCGATCACCGGATAGGCGACCGAGAACCAGCGCCCGTAACGGGCATAGGGCATATTCTCGAACAGGACGTAGGCGAGCGCCGGCGCCAGCAGGGCGACGGCGAGATTGACCCGCCAGTAGGACTCCGCTGGATAGAAGCCGTAGAGGAACTGCTCGATACGCTGGTCGAGCCACGCCCAGCAAGCGCCGCGGCCGGTGCAGTCTTCCCCGGTGGCGCCGCTGAAGTCGGCCCCGAAGAGCGCCCAGTCGAGGAACGGCGGCACGGCAACCCAGAGCAGCCCGGCCGACATCAGGGTTAACGCGATGTTGAGGTAGCTCGAGAACAGGTTTGCGCGGACCCAGCCGATCACCCCGATGGTCGCCGCCGGTGGCTGGCGTTGGGGCATCATCTCGGCCTGGCTGCGGTGGAATGGACGCTCGCCGCTCATCGTTCCACCAGCGCGATGCGCGCGTTGTACCAGTTCATGAAACCAGACGTGAGCAAACTGAGAGAGAGGTAGACGATCATGTAGATCGAGATCACCTCCAGCGCCTGTCCGCTCTGGTTCAGGATGGTGTCGCCGATCGAGACGAGATCCTGGTATCCGATGGCGACTGCCAGCGAGGAGTTCTTGGTGAGATTGAGGTACTGGCTGGTGAGAGGCGGGATGATCACCCGCAACGCTTGCGGCAGGATGATCCTGCGCATCGTAAGCCCGGGACGAAGGCCGAGCGCCCCGGCCGCTTCCGTCTGTCCCTTGTTCACCGAAAGAATGCCGGAGCGAACGATCTCCGATATGAACGCTCCGGTATAGGTCGACAGGGCGAGCCAGAGGGCCCCCAGCTCCGGGGTAATGTTGAACCCGCCTTGCAGGTTGAACTTGCCCATGGTCGGGGCGTCGAATCCGATCGGCCGGCCGAGAATGAGGTAGGCCACGAGCGGCAGGCCGGTGATGAGGGCGAGCCCGGCCCACCCGACCGGGAACCCTTGGCCGGTCGCGTCCTGGCGGGCCCTGGCCCAGCGCGAGACGACGAAGGTCGCGGCCAGGCCGACCGCGAGCGCCAGCAGAAGGAATGACGAGCCGTCCTCGAATACCGGCGAAGGCATCCGGATGCCGCGGTTGTTGAGAAAGAACGTATCGCCGAGCGAGATGCTGTCGCGAACCCGCGGCAACGCCAGCATGATGACCCACCAGAAGATGATCTGGAGCAGCACGGGGACGTTGCGCGTGAACTCCACGTACACGGCGACGGTCCGGCTGATGAGGAAGTTGTTCGACAGCCGCAGCACGCCGGCGACGAAGCCGATGATCGTGGCCGCGACG
The DNA here is from genome assembly GCA_965248835.1 of Alphaproteobacteria bacterium. Classification (GTDB taxonomy): domain Bacteria; phylum Pseudomonadota; class Alphaproteobacteria; order MPNO01; family MPNO01; genus CAYFYS01. Next base: position 1,379,846 of record CBDFLJ010000002.1, on the reverse strand, counting down.
ATTCCGAGCGCCGCGACGACGATCGTGTTGAGGCCGCCGACGATGAACGCCCGCCCGTAGGTCGACGTCGAGTCGTACTGGATCAGCCGCTGGTTGATGTCGAACGCGGCGGTATCGAACAGGAAGCCGTAGCCCGAAGCGAGACCGGCGCGCTGCAGGTTCGCGATCGTGTTCACCGCGATGAAGGCGACAACGAGCGTCAGGCCGAGGATCAGCAGGAGCTGGAAGACGACCCCGCGCGCCCTCTCGTCCGTCCACAGGCGGCTCACGCGCATCGGCGCCCGCTATCTGCCGGACATTGGGTTACCGACCATGTCGATCGTTTCGATCGAGAGGCAGCCGAGCGGCTGCCCGACCCGCCCGGCGGCAGTCGCCGTCGGGCGGGTTCGAGCCCGGTTCGGCTTATCTGAACGGCGGCGCGTAGAGGATGCCGCCATCCTTGTAAAGCGCGTTCAGACCCCGTCCGAGGCCAAGCTTGGTGTCCGGACCGATGTAGCGGTTGAAGATCTCGGCATAGTTGCCCTCGGCCGCGATCGCCTGAACCGCCCACTGGCCGTCGAGCCCGAGCTTCTGGCCGAAGCTGCCCTCCGCCCCGAGCATGCGGTTGATTTCAGGGTTGGCCGTCCCTTTGGCCATGGCCGCCACGTTGCCCTGGGTCACGCCGTTCTCCTCGGCGATGATGAGCGCGTTGAGCACCCAGCGCGCGATGTCCGCCCACTGGTCGTCGCCCTGGCGTACCAGCGGACCCAGCGGCTCCTTGGAGATGATTTCGGGATACACCATGTGCTTGTCGGCGTCCTCGAAGGTCGCCTTCGTGGCCGCGAGGCCGGATGCGTCCGTCGTGTAGACGTCGCAACGCTCGGCCTGATAGGCGGCGCGCGCCTCCGCGTTCGTCTCGATCGGCACCGGCTCGTACTTGATGTTGTTGGTGCGGGCGAAGTCCGCAAGGTTGAGCTCGGTGGTGGTGCCGGTCTGGATGCAGATCGAGGCTCCGTTCAGCTCCTTCGCGCTCATCACGCCCAACGACTTGCGTCCGATGAAACCCTGACCGTCGTAGTAGTTGACCCCGATGAATGTGAATCCGAGGTCGACATCGCGCGAGAAGGTCCAGGTCGTGTTGCGCGACAGCACGTCGATCTCGCCCGACTGGAGGGCCGGAAACCGATTCTTGCCGGTCAGGTTGACGAACTTGATCTTGCTCGAATCGCCCAGCACCGCGGCGGCGAGCGCCCGGCAGTAGGCAACGTCGAATCCGCTCCATTTGCCTTGGTCGTCGGTGTAGGCGAAGCCCGCGATACCGGTATTGATTCCGCACTTCAATTCACCGGCAGCACGTACGTCGTCGAGGGTCGCCGCCTGACCGGGCACGGCACCGGCCATCGCCATGGTTCCGGCGATTGCCGCGACGCCCACAAGGGCTGTGAGTTTCATGCTGTTTCTCCCAGTTTGATTGGGACCAATCCGGCACCTCGCGGGCACCGGCCGAGGCACTATGTAGCCAGCGATCGAGCCACACCGCAAGCTTCCCGGTGCGCGGCTCCTTTAGGACGCGTTTCGGACACGCTGGTCGATCCAGGCGGTGCGGTCGTCCGCGCGGCCCCAATCCCGCCAATCGGATTCGGTGTCGATATCGAGAGCCAGAAGCGGGTTGCGTCTGATCGCGATGGTTGCGCCCAGGCGGCGGCCCTCGGCGATATGCGCGCGAAAGCTGTCCGCGCCGAAGCGGGGCGCAAACGCGAGCCCGGTCGAAAGGCATAGCGCGTTGGTGCCCGCGCCATAGCGGTCCGGAACGATGACCACAGGTGCGGCACAGGCCGCCAGGGCAGCGATATCCTCGGGCCGCGCCTGGGGCAGATCGATCGGCAGGATGAGCGCCCGTTCGATGCCATGATCGCGTGCGGCTGCAAGGCCGGCGGCGACCGCGGCGTTCAGGCCCTGGCCGGGGTCATCGACCAGGGTGCCGCCCAGCGCCGCGGCGCGGGCGCCGGCTTCGGAGTCCGGGCTGACGACGAACGTCCTCGCGCAGCCCGGAAGGGAGGCGGTCAGGGCCAGTGTGTGGGTCATCAGCGCCGCGTTGAGCCTTGCCCGCATCCCGTCGTCGAGCACGCCGGCGAGCCGCGCTTTGCCCCCGGCGAGCGAGCGCACGGGAACGACAGCGGCGAGCCTCATCGCGGCCTCGGTGCGACATCGGCGGCGAAATCGACCACCACGCGGGCGAGCGCACGGCGATCCTGCGGGCTTGTAACTACCGTCGGCGCGACGGCGACGGCGAGCCCGGCGGCGCGCAATTCTGCGGCGAGGGCGGCATCGGTCCGGTCGATGACGATCCCGTCCAGGCGGTCGCCGTAATGCCGCGCGATCCCGCTCGCGCTTATCTCGGCGCCGAGTTCCGCCATCATCTTCGCCGCCGGGCCTTTGATCGCCGCACCGCCGACGATCGGCGAGACCGCGATCACCGGCACCGCCCGCCGGTCGAGGAATGCCGCCACCGCCGGGATGGCGAGGATCGGCGCAATGCTGACATAGGGGTTCGACGGCCCGATCAGGACCGCACCAAGACCGGGCTCGGCCAGGGCGGCGACGAGGCCGGGTGAAGGGCTGGCGTCGGCGATCCCCTCGAAAGCAAAGCCCGTCACGACGGGCGCGCAGGCGAGGCGGACGAAATAGTCCTGGAAGGGCAGCGCGCCATCGGCGGTCTGGACGATCGTGCGCACCGCTTCGTCGCTCATCGGTACGATCGTATGATCGATGCCCATCGCCCGGCTCAACGAGGTCGTGATGTCGGACAGCGATCGGCCGGATCGAAGCGCATGCGTACGGACCAGGTGGGTTGCAAGGTCCCGGTCGCCTAGACTGAACCAGGTCTCGCCTCCCAGATCGCCGAGCGCTTCCATGAACGACCAGGTCTCGCCGGCGAGCCCCCAGCCGGTCTCGGCGTTGTTGCGCCCGGCGAGCGTGTACATCACCGTATCCAGATCGGGCGAAATGTGGAGGCCCAGATGCTCGAAGTCATCGGCCGTGTTGACCGCGACCACCAGGCTGTCGGCCGGCAGGATCTGCGTCAGCCCTTCGGCGAGCTTGGCGCCGCCGACCCCGCCGGCGAGCGCCAGATATCGCGGCGCGTCTTCCATGTCAGCCGAACAGGTCGAGCGCGGCCGGCCGGATCAGGTCCGCGCCGCGCCCGTCTTCGGGCGGGTAGGGCAGGCCGCGGACCAGGACGACCGGCCGCGCCTCCGCGGCCTGGCCCATGACGATCGAAGCCGCCGCGGCGACCTCGTCGGCAAGGCCGATCTCGCTGACCTGCAACGGCCGGCCGAAGAGGTCCAGGCTGCCGCGCATGTCCTTGAGCGCGGCAAGCCCCGCGGCGCCAAGCGCGGTGCCTGTCGTCCCGAGCCGCCAGGCACGGCCCAGGCTGTCGTTGATGATCACGCCCGGCGCAACCCCGGTACGGCGTTCAAGCTCCGCCCTGATAGCCGCGCAACTCCGGTCGGGGTCTTCGGGCAGCAACAGGACCCGGCCTTCGCCGACGTTCGATGCATCGATCCCCGCATTGGCGAGGACGTAGCCCAGCCGGTGACGGACGATGATCAACCCCGGACGGGACCGGACGACCTGCTCGGACTCGCGCAGGATCAGCTCGACCACACGCGGGTCTTTCGCGGTTTCGGCCGCCAGCGCGCGCGCGGGGGCGGACGGCCTTACCGCGGCCAGATCGACCAGGCGGCCTTCGGCCTTGGAGACGATCTTCTGGGCCAGCACCACGATGTCGCCGACTGCGAGAGCTTCATCCTCGCGCGCCAGCGCATCCAGGACGACCGTGCACAAATCCGCGCCCTCGGCGATCCGGCCGATACCGGACGGCGCGGAGATCACGAGCCGCGGCGAGCCGCGGGTCAATCGGCCGCGTCCTCACCGGGCAGCCCGGTGATCCGGATACCCGCACCCGGCGACTTGTAGCGCCGGTTCATCCAGATCAGCACCGAGGTCAGCGCCTCGGCGGCGACGGCGTTGTCCAGCGGGCCGGCCTCCAGCCCGCGCAGCCCCGTGGCCTCGATCAACCGCACCACCTCGGCGCGCGCTTCCCTGTCGTCGCCGCACACCAAAACGTCGCAATCGGTCTCGTGGCTCGGATCGGCCAGGTGGTCGGCGGCGACGTTCTGGAAGGCGGAGACCAGGCGGACATCCTTGCCCAGGATCGACCGGGCGATCAGCGCGGCCGATCCCTCCTCGGGGAGCTGCACCCGCGCGACGCGCGGCGGCACCAGCGGGACGGTCACATCGACGACGATCTTGCCGGCCAGCGCGTGCTTGATGTCCTCCAGGGTCGGCCGCTGTGCGGCGTAGGGGACGGTGACCACGACAATGTCCGCCGCCGCCGCCGCATCGGCGTTGGCCGCGCCCTCGACACTGCCGTGTCTGGCGAGCCCGGCGGCGGTCTCGGCGGCACGGTCGGCCGAACGCGAGCCGATCACCACCCGATAGCCGGCGCGCGCCCAGCGCACCGCCAGGCCCGTGCCCTCGGCACCGGTGCCGCCGACGATCGCGATGACCGGCAGCGGCCCGTTCATTGTGCCGCGGTCATTATGGGCGCAAGCGGCCCTGCCTGGTACGAGGCGGCCGTCCGCCGTTCATCGACCGGGCCGTAGAGCGTCGAGCGCTGAGCGGCGTGCCGGCCGGCGGAGCGGGCGAGGGCTTCGATCTCCGCCGGCGGCAGCTCCTGGCCGTGGGTGGTGCCGGCCGCGCGCGAAATGCTTTCGTTCATCAGCGTGCCGCCCAGGTCGTTGACCCCGGCATCGAGGCACGCCGCAGCGCCGTTGCGCCCCATCTTGACCCAGGAGGTCTGGATGTTGTCGATCAGCGGGTTGAGCGCGAGCCGGGCAACGGCGTGCATCAACACGGCTTCGCGCCAGGTCGGCCCCTTGCGCGCCTGACCGCGCAGGTAGATCGGCGCCTCCATGTGGACGAAGGGCAGCGGGACGAACTCGGTGAAGCCGCCGGTCTCCGCCTGCAAGTCGCGGACGTGGTTGAGATGCCGGGCCCAGGACTCCGGACCCTCGACGCTGCCGAACATGATCGTTGCGGTGGTGCGCAGACCAAGACGATGCGCCGTCCCGATGACCGACAGCCATTGCGCGGTCGTGACCTTGTCGGGACAGAGGATCTTACGGATCGGTGGATCGAGGATCTCCGCCGCCGTGCCCGGCAGCGAGCCGAGCCCGGCCTCGATCAGGCGTTCGAGAAAGTCAGCGACGCCGAGCCCGAGGCTTGCCGCACCCTGACTGATCTCCAGGGGCGAGAAAGCATGGACATGGATGTCGGGTGCGGCCTCCTTCACGGCGCGGGTGATCGCGAGATAGGTCTCGCCCGTGTAGTCGGGATGGATGCCGCCTTGCAGGCACACCTCGGTCGCGCCGCGGTCCCAGGCCTCGGCCACTCGCCGGCTGATCTCGTCCAGACCCAGGTCGTAAGGCGTCCCGCGCAGCCCGGCGCTCGCGCGGCCCTTGGAGAAGGCGCAGAAGCGGCAGGCGTAGGAACAGATATTGGTGTAGTTGATGTTGCGGTTGACCACGTAGGTGACGCGATCGCCGACGGCGCTTCGCCGCAGGTCGTCGGCGGCCTCGCAGACCGCGGTGAAGCCGCCTTCGCGCACGCCGAACAACGCAGCGATCTCACCGACCTCGAGCCGGGCGCCGTCGCCAGCGCGGTCCAGGATGCGCGCGATCCCGGGCGATGTCCTGAGCGCCGCCGCCGGCAGGACCGGAAGCGCGTCCGGCATGCCCGGCGCCCACGCGTCCTCGCGCGCCCTTCCTTCGGCATCGCTCATCCGCAGCACCGCCGGTGCCAGGGCGGCATCGAGCCAGCGTCCGGGCTCGCGGGCATATTCGGGATAGACCGCGAGCCGCTCTACCAGGACCTTTCCCTTGGCGGCGGTGCCCGTGGCCAGTGCCGGAATCTGCGGCCACGGCGCCTCCGGGTTGACGTGGTCGGGCGTCACCGGAGAGATCCCGCCCCAGTCGTTGAGCCCGGCATCGATCAGGTCGGGCCAGCTTTCGGCGCTGAGGTTGGGCGGGGCCTGGATGTTCATGGTCGGACCCAGCACGATCCGGGCCGCGGCGATCGTCCAGGCGAGGTCGTCGATGTCCGGCTCCGGCGCCGCTTCCATCCTGGTGCCGGGCTTGGCGCGGAAGTTCTGGACGATCACTTCCTGGACGTGACCGTAGCGCGCGTGCAGGTCGGCGATGGTGAACAGGTCGTCCAGCCGTTCGCCGCGGGTCTCGCCGATGCCGATGAGAATCCCGGTGGTGAATGGGACAGACTGCGCACCGGCGTGGCGGAGGGTCGCAAGCCGCGCTGCGGGACGTTTGTCGGGCGAGCCGTGATGGGCCATCCCGCGCGCGGCGAGCCGGGGCGAGAGACTCTCCAGCATCAACCCCTGCGAGACCGAGACCGGGCGCAAGGCAGCCACGTCCCCGGCGCCGAGGACGCCCGGGTTGGCGTGCGGCAGCAGTCCGGTTTCTTCGAAGACCAGGCGCGCGGCATGGACGAGATAATCGATGGTGGTGGCGAAGCCGAGCTCCGCCAGCGCCTCGCGCGCGGCGCGATAGCGCAGCTCGGGCTTGTCGCCCAGCGTGAACAGCGCCTCCTTGCAGCCGGCCGCAGCACCGGCGCGTGCGATCGCCAGAACCTCTTCCGCGCTCAGATAGGCGTCGACCCCTTTCTTCGGCGGGGCGGCAAAGGTGCAGTAGTGGCAGACATCGCGGCACAGCCGGGTCAGCGGGATGAACACCTTGCGTGACCAGGTGATGACCTCGCCGTGACCGGCATCGCGGATTTCCGCAGCCTCGGCGCACAACGCCTCCACCGAGGTCTCGAGCAACCGCGTGCGCAAGCGCGCTCTCTCTGGCAGTCCGCGCCTCATCGTCCTTATCGCCTCCTCGCGTTCCTGCCCAGGACATAGCCGCAAACGGGCACCGGTGTCACGTCTTGCCCGTTCGGGCCGGTCCGATCAAGATCGCCGCGCGAAATCCGCAGCCAGGCGGGGGAGGCGATGGCTATCACATCGGTCGCGGTACTGGGGGCGGGTCATGGGGGCCATGCCGCGGCGGCGGACCTGACCCGCCGCGGCTTCGAGGTCCGGCTGCATGCCAGGAGCGAGGAGCGCCTGGCCCCGATCCGCGCGCACGGCGGGATCACCGCGCGCGGCATCTTCGAGGGCACCGGGATGCCGGCGTTGCTGACCACCGATGTCGCGGCGGCTGTCGATGGCGCCGACCTGGTGATGCTGGTCGTCCCCGCGGTGGCGCATGCCTACTACGCCGAAGCCCTGGCGGGCGTGCTGGCGCCGGGCGTGCCGGTCTTCCTCGATCCGGGCCATACCGGGGGCGGCCTCCATTTCCGCACGGAACTCCGCCGCGCAGGTCACACCGCGCCGCTCGAGACCTGCGAGACGGTCACGTTGACCTATATCGCCCGGATGGAAGGACCGGCGACGGTGGGGATCTATTCCTACACCAAGCGGCTCATGTTCGCGGCCCTGCCGGGCAGCGCCACCGCCCGGCTGCACGCCGAGGTGCAGCCGCTGTTCCCGGAAATCCGGGCAGCCTCCAGCGTGCTCGAGACCGGACTTGCCAACATCAACGCGATCTTTCACCCGCCGGGCATGCTGATGAATGCCGGCTGGATCGAGGACACCGACGGTGATTTCCTGTTCTACAAGGAAGGGATGACCGAGGCGGTCGGCCGCGTGGTCGGCGCGATCGACGCCGAACGCATGGCGGTCGCCCAAGCGCTTGGCGTGCCTGCGAAGCCGTTCCTTGAGATTTTCTTCAACGCCGGGTTGACGACGAGAGAGGCCGCCGACAGCGGTTCGGTCGCCCGCGCGTGTCGCGAAAGCGCACCCAACGCGACGCTGCGCAGCCCGTCCTCGCTCGACCATCGCTATGTCCATGAGGATGTCGGCTACGGCCTGGTGCCGATCGCGGCATTCGGCAGGCTGGCCGGCGTTCCGACACCGACGATCGATGCTCACATCGCTCTGCTATCGGCGGCGACCGGCATTGACTACGCCGCAACCGGGCTAAGCCTGGAACGCATGGGCATCGCCGGCCTGGAGTCGGCCGCGCTGCACCGCCTGGTGACCGAGGGGGAGGGGCGGTGAACGCGCCGGCATTCGGGGTGAGCTTCGACGGGTTCGCGACCTTCCAGGACGCGCTGGCGCTCGCCCGCCGCGCCGAGGCGGCCGGGGTGCGGAACCTGTGGATGGCCGAGCATCTGGGCTACCGCCAGTCTATGGTCTCGTGCACCGCCTTCGCATTGTCGACCGAGCGCGCGACGGTCATCCCGACGGCGATCAGCCCGTATCTTTGGCACCCCGTCCCGGTCGCGATGGCGATGGCGACCATCGCCGAGGCCGCCCCGGGCCGGGCGGCGATCGCGCTGGGCTCGGGCAACCCGATGTTCCTCGCCGAAGCCGGAGCGAAGCTCGAAAATCCGTTGCGCGCGATGGGCGAGTTCATCGACTGCCTGCGCCGGCTCTGGTCCGGCGAGGGCGGGACCTACGAGGGCGAGGTCTTTCGCCTGGCCGGTATGCGGATGGCCTTCCGTCCGGCCGAGCCGATCCCGATCTATGTCGCGGCGATGGGACCGATGATGCTCCGCCTGACCGGCGAGCGGGCCGACGGGGTGGTGCTGTCGGCCGGGCTGACGGTCGAACATGCCGCGCTCTCGCTCGCCCGGGTTGCCGAGGGGGCCGTGCGCGCGGGCCGCGACCCGGCGCGGATCCGCCGCGCGGGCTATCTCTACACCGCGGTCGATGAGGACCGCCGCGCCGCGCTCGACCGGCTGAGGCCCAAGATCGCCTTCATGATGCGCAACGATTTCGTCGCCGAAAGCGTGGCTGCATCGGGCATCTCCGTCGACCGTGACGCGGTCAAGGCCGCGATCGCCCGCCGCGACATGGACCAGGCCGCATCGCTTATCCCCGACGACGCGGTCGAGGCGTTCGGCGTGTGCGGACCGGCCGAGGCGTGCCGGCAGCGCATCGCCGCCTATCAAGAGGCTGGAATCGACGAGCCGGTCCTGCTGGTTGTCGGCGATGCGGCCGGCGAGCGGGCAGCGCTCGATCTGGTCCGCTCGACCTGATCAGTGCGCTGCCGCGCCGCTGAATGCGTCCCCGAGCTTATTCGACCACGATCAGGCTGTCGTTGTCCGTCGCATCAGACAGCAGGTCGGCCGGGCCGTCCTCGGTCACTGCGATCATGTCCTTGAGCTGCATGCCGTATCCGAGGCCGGTCCGGTAGACCAGGGGCTCGACCCCCAGAACCATGCCGGGCGCGAGGCTGGCGGTTTCGTGCGCGGCGAGGTACGGCGCCTCGTGCAGGTGCAAGCCGATGCCGTGGCCGACGAAGGCGATCGGCGGCAGGCCGAGCTCGCCGAAGCGGCCTAGGAAGGCGTCGTAGATCGCCCGCGCGGCCGCACCGGGGCAGATCATCTCCATCAGCATGTGCTTGCACGAGACCAGATTTCGCCAGATCCGCTCGGCGCCCTCGGGCGGCGCGCCGACCACGGCGGTGCGGCAGACGCCGGCATGATAGCCGCCGATCATCGGGAAGATTTCGACCCGGCAGACATCGCCCGGCTCTAACACCCGCTCCGTGGGCCCGACATTGGGAAGCTGGCTGCGCTCGCCGGTGGCGACGATCATCAGGCGGAACTGCTCCGCCCCCTGCGCGTAGACGCTGCGGGTCAGCGCGGCGGCGATGTCCATCTCGGTATCGCCCGGAGAGACCGCGGCGAAGGCATCGCCGATCGCCTTGTCGGCGATTCGCGACAGCCGGCGCAACAGGGTGATCTCGTCGTCGGTCTTGCGCTGGCGCATCTCATCCAGCATGGCATCGATCGTGGCAAACCGCGCGTTGGGCAGGGCCGCATCGAGCTTGCCGAAGTCGCGCGCCGGCAGATAGTCGAGCTCGATCCCGATCCGCGCCGTGCCGAGCCCCAGGCGCTGGAGCTCATCGGCCAGCACCGCCATCGCATCGTCGGTGAACTCGCCCCAGGCGCGGACCGGCACGCCGTCCGCGTGGCCGGTGACCGTGGTCTCTTCCATGTCCACGCAGACAATCGATCCGGCGCCGCTTGCCGTCAGGATCGCCATCGCGTGGCGCCAGCGCATCAACGGCTGGGAGGGGACGACGAACCCGGCGATGTAGGCGAAGTTCTCCGGCGAGACGGCGATCACCGCGTCGAGCCCAGCCGGGCTCATCGCTTCCGTCAGGCGTCTAACGATCTCCGCGCGCATCCAAGTTTCCCGTGTCATTCGGGTGCAACGCACACGGCGTCATGGGCGCTCCTCGCGCACCCGGTAGCGTTCAATCTTCTCCGGGTCGACGTCGATACCCATGCCGGGGCCGGTCGGCACGACGACCGCGCCATCCCTGACCGTGAACGGGGCGGCGATCAGGTCGTCGGTGTAGTAGATCCCGCCGACCTGGTCGGTGCGGTGCCCGGCCGGGGTGGAGATCGGCACAACGCAGCTCAGGCTCACCGGTTCGGCAGCGGCTGCGAGGTGAATGTTGGCGAGATTGCCGATCCCGGTCTCGACCGAGCCGTTGACGTTGCAGATCAACCCTGCCGCCTTGGCGACGGCGGCGACCTGCATCGCACGGTAGAGCCCGCCGGGCTTGGTGGCATAGATCGAGACGATCTCCGCAGCCCGCCGCTCGGCGATCTCGAAGACGTCGCGGGCGTTCCAGGCGCTCTCGTCGGCCATCAGGGGCACACCGACGCCGCGGGCGACCTCGGCCATGCGGTCGATCCCCTCGACCGGCTGCTCGGCGTAGATCAGCCTTTCCGGCTCCATCGCGCGGATGGTGCGGATCGCTTCATGCGGGGTCCGATAGCCCTGGTTCGCATCCGCGCACAAATCGGTAGCCGGACCGACGGCCTCGCGGACTCGGCGGACGATCTCGACGTCGCGCTCGGGATCGATCCCGACTTTGATCTTGATGGTCCGGATACCCTCGGCGGTGACCTTGCGGCACTCCTGGACCGCTTGCTCGATATCCAGCAGCCCGATCGAATGGGTGATCGGGACCGTTGCGCGCACCAGCCCGCCCAACAGCACATGGACCGGCACACCCAGCGTGCGCCCGGCCAGATCGTAGGCCGCCATCTCGACCGCCGCCTTGGCGTAGGGGTAGCCCTTGATCATCGCATCCATCGCCCGGTGGAGGGCCACCGGCTGGGCCGGGTCGAGCCCGATCACGACCGGCGCCAGATAGCGCTCGACGACGAGCCGGGTCGTGGCCGGCGATTCGCCGAAATATCGGCCGAAGTCGCCGCCCCAATCCTTCAGCGCCGGCGCTTCGCCCCATCCCGTCACGCCGTTTGCGCCGGTCATCTTGACCAGGACATAGCCGCCGATCGGCTCGGTCAGGCCGGCCCACTTGTGCTCGCGCCGGGTCGGCAGCGCGACGTGGATGACCTCGATGTTCTCGATTGCCGTCGTCATCATCTCCTCCCTGCCGGTCTGGCCTATCGCGAAACCGGCCGGCCGCGCAAGGGCTGCGCTCGACCAACGCGGGCGGATCTGGGAAACTGGCCCATGGCAGCACTCCGGTTGAGGGAGACCGAAGGATGGCGCGTGATTTCGAAGACCATTGCTGGCGCGATGTCATTCCCGAGGACGTGCTCAGGATCTATGCCGCCTACCGGCGCGACGTCCATGTCGGGCGGTCCCCGGCGCTGCTGGCGATCGACCTCTATAACCTCGCCTATCGCGGCGGCAGCGAGCCGGTGATCGAACTGATCGACCGCCATCCCAGCGCGTGCGGGGTCAACGCCTGGACGGCGATCGAGCCGACCCGGCGGCTGTTTGCGGCCGCCCGCATGGCGGGCTTGCCGGTGGTCTACACCACCGCCGCGCAGAAGGATGGCAGCGTCGTCGCCACCAACCGGCAGATCGGCCAGGGCCGCGACGACGACTATGCAATCCATGAGGCCTTCGCGCCGGAGCCCGGCGACCTGGTGATCGAGAAGGAGCGCGCCAGCGCGTTCTACGGCACGCCCTTGGTCGCCCAGCTCACCCGGCGAGGGATCGACAGCCTCATCATCTGCGGCGAGAGCACCTCGGGCTGCGTCCGCGCCTCGACCGTGGATGCCTATTCGAACGGCTATCACGCCACCGTGGTCGAGGAATGCGTCTACGACCGGGCCGATTTGATCCACAAGATCAGCCTGTTCGACCTGCACCACAAATACGCCGACGTGATGGGCCTCGAAGAGGTGATCGCCGAGCTCGAGGCACGCGAGCGGCGCAATTCCGCAGCCTGAAGGGGTTGAAACCCCACCGCGGCGGCCGCCACCGGAGATCGGCGTGATGTGCGACGAGTTGGCGTTGCTGAGCGTCGATGAGATGTATGCCGCCGATCGCGCGGCGATCGCGGCGGGCATTCCGGGCGAGGCGCTGATGGAGGCCGCCGGCCGTGCGGTCGCCGATCGCATCCGGGCCCGCTGGGACCCGCGCCCGACGGCGATTCTGTGCGGGCCCGGCAACAATGGCGGCGACGGTTTCGTGATCGCCCGCCTGCTGGCCGAGCACGGCTGGCCGGTCACCGTGGCGCTGCTCGGCGAGCGGGCGGCGCTGAAGGGCGATGCCGCGCTCAACGCCGGGCGCTGGACCGGGCCGATCGTCCCGCTCAGCCCCGCGGCGCTGGCCGGGGCGAGGCTTGCCGTCGATGCGATCTTCGGTGCCGGTCTGGTGCGAGAGGTCGACGGCGCCGCACGCGCGGTGATCGAGGCGCTGGCCGGTGCGGCCATCCCTTGCGTCGCCGTCGATGTCCCCTCGGGCGTCGACGGCAATAGCGGGGCGATCCTCGGTGCCGCTGCCGAAGCGATGATGACGGTAACGTTTTTCCGCAAGAAGCCCGGCCACGTGCTGATGCCCGGCCGCGCGCTCATGGGCGAGATCCATTGCGCCGACATCGGCATTCCCGGGAACGTCCTCGATGAGATCCGGCCGAAGGCGTGGGAGAACGGCCCGGCGCTGTGGCGCTCCGCGCTGCGCTGGCCGCGGCCGGGCGATCAGAAATACAGCCGCGGGCATGCGGTGATCGCCGGCGGCGGGACGATGACCGGGGCGGCCCGGCTTGCCGCGCGCGCGGCTATGCGGATCGGGGCCGGATTGACCAGCGTGGTCTGCCCGCCCGAGGCGGTGCCGATCTACGCGGCCGACATGGCAAGCCTGCTGGTTGTGCCGGCGGCGGCCCCGGGCGATCTCGCGGCCTATCTTGCCGACCGCAGGCGGGATGCGGCGCTGATCGGGCCGGGCGCCGGGTTGGGCGAGGCGACCCGCCGAACGGTCCTGAGCGCCGCAGGCACCGGAAAACCCCTGGTGCTGGATGCCGATGCGCTCAGCGTCTTCGCCGGCGACCCGGCGGCGCTGTTCGCGGCCATCGCCGGCGTGCCGGTGCTGATGACCCCGCACGAGGGCGAGTTCTCCCGCCTGTTCGAGGCCTCCGGCGACAAACTCGCCAGGGCGCGTTCGGCGGCCGCCGTTTCGGGCTCGGCGGTCCTCCTGAAGGGGAGCGACACGGTCATCACGGCCCCCGACGGCCGGGTGGCGGTCAACGTCAATGCGCCGCCGAGCCTTGCCACCGCCGGTGCCGGCGACGTGCTGGCGGGGATCGCGACGGGGCTGATGGCGCAGGGGCTCGGCCCGTTCGATGCCGGATGTGCCGCGGCCTGGATCCACGGCGAGGCCGCGGCTGCTTTTGGTCCCGGGCTTGTGGCGGACGACCTGCCGGGGCTGATCCCGTCGGTCTTGCGGAGCTTGCTCTATGGCACCGCCCGGTCAGCCACCCAATAGGGGGTGGGCGACATCACCTTGGTCACGACGCGCTCGATATTGGGCGCCAGCACGTCGCGGTTGAGCTCGGCCCATTCGGGATCGGCGTCGTTGGCCCGCCGGCGCTCCATCCGCTCATCGAGCGAGCCGAAGCCCCAGAACATCGTCACCTCCTGGATGGTGCCGACCTCGGAGGTCCACACACCGAGGCTCGCGTCCTCGAAGTGGCGCCGCTGCAGCGCGAAGCCGCGCTCGCCATAGGCTGCAAGATAGGCGCCGACCCGGCCCGGTTTGACCGCATAGGTGCGCTGTTCGACATACGGGTAGCGTGAACCGTCGACCGCGGTGTCTTGCCAGAACGGGGCCGGGACGACCACCTTGGTGACCACCCGGTCGACGAACGGGGTCAGCCCGTCGGCCATCAGCCGCTGCCAGTCCAGATCGCGGTCGTTGGCGGCCTTGCGCTCCATCCGCTGGTCGAGCGAATCGAAGCGCCACATCATCGTGATCTCCTGGATGGTGCCGATCTCGGTGACGTAGGAGCCGATGCAGCAATCGCCCAGGTAGCGTTTCTGGATCGGATAGCCCTTGGGGCCGTAGCCGGCCAGATAATCGCCGACCCGGCCGGGCGTGATCGAATAGGTCCGGTGCTCGACATACATGTTCCGTGGCCTCCGTGAATTGCGGCGCGGCCCGACAGTTTAAGGCGAGGCGCCGTTGAGAGTAGACTGGGTGCGGACAAAGGGAGGCCGGGCCGATGAACGATCACCTCAGGGACCTTATCGAAGCCAGCGCGCCGCTCTGGGCCGGCGAGGCCGAGGTGGTGCGGACCTACTTCAACGCACCCGGGCGTACTGCCGAGACCGACCGCGTCTGGCTCAAGCGCCAGTGCTTCAAGGAGTTCTTCGGCTCCGGCTTCGGCGAGCCCGAGCACGGCCATATAGTCGAACTGGGCCAGCAGATGATCGCTCAACGGGCGGAACTCGACCGCGGGCTGGATCGGCACGAACTGCTCGACCTGGTCGAGACGCTCTATACCGAATACCACCACTATTGCCTGTTCGCCGACATCTACGACAGCCTCGGCGCGCCCGGCGATCCGAAGCTTACGCCCAACATGCTGGAGAACTGGACCGAGGGCAAAGCGCTCGACGACTACCGCCACCGGATGCGCCAAACCCATGGCGCACTGGGCCAGGCTGCGCTGAGCTTCACCGAGGGCGGTTACTGCACGCTCTATTCGGAGGGTGCGAAGCTTGCCGGTCACGGCGGGACCGACGACCGGATCGCCGCGGCCTGCCAGCGGGTCTATGACGACGAGGTCGGCCACATGCTCAAGGGTGTCACCGGCTTCGGCGGACTGCCGCCCGAACAGACCGACTGGGCGCTCGCCCGGGAACTGGTCGTAAGCCAGCTACGCTACCGCGTCCAAATGCGCAACGGCCAGTTTGGCGAACCGGTTTCCGAGCGCCGGATCGAAGAGATTTTCGCCGGTGATATCGAGCCGATCCCCTTCGACTACACCCTGGCCGAGAAGGCCGCCTAAGGCGCGCCCACTTCGAACATGCTCTATGTGTCCGATGCGCCGGCGGCGGCGGCAGGCTCCGGGTCGAGCGGCAAGGCGGTCGAGTACTTGACCTGGTTCAATGCGAAGCTCGACTTGATCGAGGCGACGTCGGGAACCCGGGTGAGGTGGTCCTTCAGGAAACGCTCATAGGCCGTCAGATCCGAGACCACCACGCGCAGCAGATAGTCCGCATCACCGGTCATCAGATAGCATTCCATCACCTCGGGACGGTTCAGCATTGCTTTCTCGAAGGTGTCCAGGGCGTGTTCGACCTGGCGTTCGAGGCTGACCTGCACGAAGACCGAGATCGGCAGGCCGAGCGTGGCGGGCTCCAACAGCGTCGCGTAGCGCTTGATCACGCCGGTGTCCTCCATGGCGCGGACCCGGCGCAGGCAGGGCGAGGGCGACAGCCCCACCCTCTCGGCAAGCTCCGCATTGGAGATCCGCGCGTTGACCTGAAGCGTGGCCAGAATTCTCCGGTCGATATCGTCTGGGCGGGTCATTGGCAGAAACACTCCAAAAGTTATCAAATTTTGAACGATCATTGCTAAAATTGTGGAGAGCGAGCGCAAAATGGCAAGATAAATCTTCGTTCACGTTCGTATGATTTCCATAGCGCGCCCGTCTCGGGATGGACCCATGGCATCGAACGTCCACGACATTGCCGATCCTGGCCCGATCGAGGCCGATACGGAGGCGCATCACCGTGCCTGCCTGGCCGCGCTCGAACGCAAAGTGCTGTGGCTATCTTCGTGGATGATCCATCATGCCAACCACATTCGGCCCAGGCGTGACGGCCTGAAGGTGGGCGGCCACCAGGCGTCTTGCGCCTCGATGGCCTCGATCATGACGGCGCTCTATTTCGACATCCTGCGACCCGAAGACCGGGTGGCGGTCAAGCCGCACGCCGCGCCCCTGTTCCATGCCATCCAGTACCTGCTGGGCAACGAGAGCAGGGAGCGGCTGGAGCGGTTCCGCAGCCTGGGCGGGGCGCAGGCTTATCCCTCGCGGAGCAAGGACGACGACGACGTCGATTTCTCGACCGGCTCGGTCGGTCTTGGTGCGGCGCAGACCGTCTTCGCGGCCCTGGTGCAGGACTATCTGGCGCTGAAGGGCCTGCTCGACGACGACCGGTGCGGCCGGATGATCGCGCTGGTGGGCGATGCCGAGCTCGACGAGGGCAATATTTTCGAGGCCCTGCTGGAAAGCTGGAAGCACGATATCCGCAACATCTGGTGGATCGTCGATTACAATCGGCAGAGCCTCGATTCGGTGGTCTCCGACCGCCTGTTCGGCCGGATCGACGCGCTGTTCCGATCGGTGGGCTGGCGGGTCGAGGCGCTGAAATACGGCACCGCCCTGGAACGGGCCTTCGCCGAGCCCGGCGGCGAGGCGCTCAAGCGTTGGATCGACCATTGTCCGAACTCACTCTACTCCGCGCTGACCTTCAAGGGCGGTGCGGGCTGGCGCGAGCGCCTGGTCCGCGACATCGGCGGCGACCCTGAGGTTCACGGGCTGATCGAATCCCTGGATGATGCGGCGCTCCATGCGCTGATGACCAACCTTGCCGGCAACGACCTGGATGCGCTGCGGTCCGCGTTCGGTGCGGTCACCGACGACCGGCCGACCTGCTTCATCTGCTACACCACCAAGGGGTTCGGTCTGCCGTTCGCCGGGCACAAGGACAACCACGCCGGGCTGATGACGCCGGAGCAGATGGACATCTTCCGCGCGGAGATGGCGATCGGCGAGGACGAGGAATGGTCGCGTTTTGCCGGGCTCGATGTCGACGCCGCGGTGCTGGAGCAGTTTCTTCGGGATGTCCCGTTCGCGGCCGGCGGCCGACGCCGCCACGCGCCGCCGGCGATCGCGGTGCCGGAGTCGCTGGACCCGCCGAAGCGTCCGGCGATCTCGACCCAGGACGGTTTCGGCCGCATCCTCAACGAGATCGCCCGCAGCGAGTCCGAAATCGCCGACCGGATCGTCACCAGCTCACCCGACGTGACGGTGTCGACCAATCTCGGAGCGTGGGTCAATCGGCGGGGGATCTTCAACCGCGAAGCCGCATCCGACGTCTTCGCCGAAGAGGAGGTCCTTTCACCCCAGCGCTGGTCGCTGCTGCCCCAGGGCCAACATGTCGAACTGGGCATCGCAGAGAACAACCTGTTCCTCACCCTGTCCGCCTTCGGCCTCGCCGGGCCGATCTTCGGCACCCGCCTGCTGCCGATCGGCACGCTCTATGACCCGTTCATCCGCCGCGGGCTCGATGCGCTGCACTACGCCTGCTACCAGGATGCCCGGTTCATGGTCGTGGCCACGCCCTCGGGCGTGACCCTGGCGCCGGAGGGCGGAGCGCATCAGTCACAGGAGACTCCCCTGATCACGCTCGGCCAGGCCGGCCTGGCCGCCTTCGAGCCGGCTTTTGTCGACGAGCTGGCGGAGATCATGAAATGGGGGTTCCACCATATGCAGGCCGATGACGGCGGTTCGGTCTGCCTCAGGCTGTCGACTCGGGTACTCGATCAGCCCGACCGCGCCGTCGGCGAGGAGTGGCGGGAAGGCGCGGTCGCGGGCGCGTACTGGCGCGGCGCCGCGCCGCCCGACGGCACGGAGATCGCGCTTGCCTACATGGGCGCCGTTGCGCCGGAGGCCGAGGCTGCGCTCGCACAGATCCGCGAGGACATCCCCGGCGCAGGGCTGCTGGCGATCACCTCGCCCGACCGCCTGCACGGCGAATGGATCGCGGCGCGCCAGGCCCGCGTCGCCGGACAGTCGCTGGCGGCTGCTCATATAGAGCGCCTGTTGGGCGGTCTGTCGCCGGATGCAGCGATCGTCACCGTGCTCGACGGCCACCCGGCTGCGCTTTCCTGGCTCGGCTCGGTCGCCGGGCACCGGATCTATCCGCTTGGTGTGGATCGGTTCGGGCAATCCGGCGATATCCCGGATCTCTACGCGACCTACAGGATCGACATCGATGCAATCCTCGATGCCGCGGCCCGGGCCTGCATACGCCGTTTCCGCCCGCCACAGAACTGAACGGCGCTGATCGGCACTGATCGGCCCGGGCCAGTCTTGCTCTGGGCACGGGCGGAGACTATATGTTGCGCCGCCGCCGGCCGAGAGCCCCTGCGCAGGCTCGCGGTGCGGTTTCTCCATCCCCGCGTCAGTGTGAATCGGGCCTGGCGAGGCTGCGGGCGTGGTGGAAATGGTAGACACGCCAGATTTAGGATCTGGTGGCGCAAGCCGTGGGGGTTCAAGTCCCTCCGCCCGCACCAGGGCCGATGGCCCGCTAAGACGACGAGATACGAATGCAAGTTACCCAGACCCACGCCGACGGCCTGAAGCGCGAATACCGGATCAACATCCCGGCGAACGATATAGAGGACAAGCTGAACGGTCGGCTGAACGAGATCGGTCAGACGGTCGCCATCCCGGGGTTTCGCCCCGGCAAGGTACCCATGGGGTTGCTGAAGAAACGGTTCGGCGATGCCGTGCGCGGCGAGATCCTCGAGGCGACGATCCAGGATGCGACCCGGGACGCCTTCACCGACGAGGGGATCCGTCCGGCTTTGCAGCCCAAGGTCGACGTGGTGAAGTTCGAGGATGGCGAAGATCTCGAATATACCGTAGCGCTCGAGCTGTTGCCCGAGATCGAGCCGATGGACTTCGCCAAGCTCGACCTCGAGCGCATGGTGGCCGATCCCAGCGAGGCGTCAATGGCCGAGGCGATCCAGCGGCTGGCCGAACAGCGCACCGTGTTCAAACCGGTCGAGGACGGCCGCGCGGCCACCGAGGGCGATCAGCTCAAGATCGATTTCGTCGGCTCCATCGACGGCGAGGCGTTCACTGGCGGCTCGGCGGAAGATTTCGTTCTGCAGCTCGGCGCCGGCCTGTTCATTCCGGGCTTCGACGAGCAGCTTGTCGGCATCGCCCCGGGCGGTGAGAAAACCGTCGAGGTGAGCTTTCCCGATGACTATCCGGCGGAGCACCTAAAGGGCAAGGCGGCTTCCTTTGCGGTCACCGTCAAAGAGGTGTCCGCCTCTGTACCGGTCCAAATCGACGAAGCGTTCGCCGAAAGCCTGGGGATGGAGAATCTCGTTGCCTTGAAGGGCGCGGTCAAGGAGCAGCTCGAGCGCGAATACGGGCAGATCTCGCGCGCCCGGCTCAAGCGCATGCTGCTGGATACGCTCTCGGACAGCCATTCCTTCGAGCTGCCGCCGGGCATGGTCGAACAGGAGTTCGAGGCGATCTGGTCGCAGATCGAGGGCGCCAAAGAACAAGACAAGCTTGACGAGGACGACAAGGAGCTTTCCGAAGACGCGCTGCGCGAGCGCTACAGGGCGATCGCCGAACGGCGAGTCCGGCTTGGCCTGCTGCTGTCCGAGGTCGGCAGCACCAACAACATCCAGGTCAGCCAGGAGGACCTCAACCGCGCGATGATGGAGCAGGCTCGGCGGTTCCCCGGCCAGGAATCGCGGATCTTCGAGTTCTTCCAGTCGAACCCGCAGGCGATCCAGGAACTGCGGGCGCCGATCTTCGAAGACAAGGTGGTTGACTTCATCATCGAAATGGCTCAGGTCACCGACCGTTCGGTTGACCTCGAAGAACTGACTGCCGAACCGGAAGACGCAACCGAGTAAACCGCGCCGGACCGGCCGCAAGCGACGGGGGAAGCGCCCGCGTCAATGAGGATTCAAGGAATGCGCGCGATGATGTCGGCGGGCTCCGGCCGTCCGATCGATGAGTCCAAACAAGGGCATTGACGCATATGCATGACCCCGGCGATGTGACCATGAATACCCTCGTCCCGATGGTAGTGGAGCAGTCCAACCGCGGCGAGCGGGCCTATGACATCTACTCGCGTCTCCTGAAGGAGCGCATCATCTTCCTGATCGGACCGGTCAGCGACGTGGTCTCCGCCCTGGTGTGCGCGCAGTTGCTCTATCTTGAATCGGAGAACCCGACCAAGGACATCTCCTTCTACATCAACTCGCCCGGCGGCCTGGTGAGCGCGGGGCTGGCGATCTACGACACCATGCAGTACATCCGGCCGGAGATGTCGACGGTATGTATCGGCCAGGCCGCCTCGATGGGCTCGCTGCTTCTGGCCGCCGGCGCGAAGGGCAAGCGCTATTCGCTGCCGCATTCCCGAATCATGGTCCACCAGCCATCCGGCGGCTTCCAGGGCCAGGCTACGGACATCGAGATCCATGCGCGGGAGATTCTCACCCTGCGCTCCCGGCTCAACCAGATCTACGTCCGTCACACCGGCCAGGATATCGGGGTGATCGAGGAGGCGATGGACCGCGACAAGTTCCTGTCGCCGGAAGACGCCAAGGAATTCGGCTTGATCGACGAGGTTGTCGAGAGCCGGCCGGCACCGGAGTCCGCGGCCGCAGCGGCGGGCGGCGAGGGCTGAGACCCAACCGTAAATTCAGCGGCCCGGGTCGCTCGAACGGCGGCATGCGGGACCGCTTTTCACCATCCCGGCGCCGGACATTGCCAATGGACGCTCGCCCGCGGCTCCGCTAACATCGTGCCGCCAGGGCCGAATTCCAACGGGGTTCCTATGAAAACGGGGTTCCTATGAACAAGTCTGGTAACGGCGAGTCAAAGAACGTCCTGTACTGCTCCTTCTGCGGCAAAAGCCAGCATGAGGTGCGCAAGCTTATCGCCGGTCCGACGGTCTTCATCTGCGACGAGTGCGTCGAGCTCTGCATGGATATCATCCGTGAGGAGTCCAAGAGCACGATGGTCAAGTCGCGTGACGGCGTGCCGACGCCGCGCGAGATCTGCGCCGTCCTGGACGACTATGTCATCGGCCAGGAGCATGCCAAGCGGGTGCTCTCGGTCGCGGTTCACAACCACTATAAGCGGCTGTCCCACGGCACCAAGAACAACGAGATCGAGATCGCCAAGTCGAACATCCTGCTGGTCGGCCCGACCGGCTGCGGCAAGACTCTGCTGGCCCAGACGCTCGCCAGGATCCTCGATGTGCCCTTCACCATGGCCGACGCCACGACGCTGACAGAAGCGGGCTATGTCGGCGAGGATGTCGAGAATATTATTCTCAAGCTGCTCCAATCGGCCGATTACAACGTCGAGCGCGCCCAGCGCGGCATCGTCTATATCGACGAGGTCGACAAGATCTCGCGCAAATCCGACAACCCCTCGATCACACGGGACGTTTCGGGTGAAGGCGTCCAGCAGGCGCTGCTCAAGATCATGGAGGGCACCATCGCCTCCGTGCCGCCGCAAGGTGGGCGCAAGCACCCGCAGCAGGAGTTCCTGCAGGTCGATACCACAAACATTCTGTTCGTATGCGGCGGCGCCTTCTCCGGGTTGGAGAAGATCATCTCCGAGCGCGGCAAGGGCACCTCGATCGGCTTCGGCGCCGATGTTCGC
Source organism: Alphaproteobacteria bacterium (assembly GCA_965248835.1). Lineage (GTDB taxonomy): Bacteria > Pseudomonadota > Alphaproteobacteria > MPNO01 > MPNO01 > CAYFYS01. The sequence goes on along the minus strand of CBDFLJ010000002.1, from coordinate 1,358,031 downwards.
AGCCCCGACGACAGGGCGACGGGCGAGGTCCTGCGCGATGTCGAGCCGGAGGACTTGCTGAAGTTCGGCTTGATCCCGGAGTTTGTCGGCCGCCTGCCGGTTATCGCCACGCTGGAGGACCTCAGCGAGGATGCTCTGGTCCAGATCCTGACCATCCCGAAAAATGCCCTGATCAAGCAATATGGTCGGCTGTTCGAGATGGAGGAGGTGAAGCTCAACTTCACCGACGATGCGCTGCGCGCGGTCGCGATCAAAGCGATCGGCCGCAAGACAGGCGCGCGCGGCTTGCGCTCGATCCTCGAAAGCATCCTGCTCGAGACCATGTTCGAATTGCCCGGGCTCGAGGATGTCGAGGAGATCGCCATCAACGGCGAGGTCGTCGAGGGCAGGATCAAGCCGCTGTTCATCTATGCCGACCGGCGCGAGGAAAGCGGTTCGACAGCCTAGGCCCTCGGCGGGCTTGAACTTTTCGGCGTTGAGGCCATTTTAGCCCGGTGCCCCTTGTGTTCCGGAGCCGGATCGGCTCCGCAGCCGCGTAACAGGTCAAAAGGCTATGTCCGATATGCCCTCCGATACCGCGCTGCCAGTCTTCCCGGTCCTCCCGCTGCGGGACATCGTCGTCTTTCCGCACATGATCGTCCCGCTGTTCGTCGGCCGCGAGAAGTCGGTGCGCGCGCTCGAGGACGTCATGAACGACGACAAGCAGATTCTGCTGGTCGCTCAACGCAACGCGAGCCAGGACGACCCGAATCCCGAGGACATCCATGAGCTCGGCACGATCGGCACGGTGCTGCAACTCCTCAAGCTGCCCGACGGGACCGTCAAGGTGCTGGTGGAGGGCTCGCGCAGGGCGCGCATCATCAGCTTCGTGCGCACGGAGGACTTCTTCCAGGCCGAGGCGGAGCTGATCGAGGACGAGGCTCAGGATCCCAAGGACCTCGAGCCCTTGGCCCGGTCGGTGATCAGCCAATTCGAGCAGTATATAAAGCTGAACAAGAAGATTCCTCCGGAAGTTCTTGTTTCGCTGAATCAAATTGAGGATACCAGCAAGCTCGCCGATACCGTCGCCTCGCATCTTGCGCTGAAGATCTCCGAGAAGCAGGAGCTTCTGGAGACGGTCTCGGTGACCGAGCGGCTGGAGCGCGCCAATTCGTTCATGGAGGCCGAGATCGGCGTCCTGCAGGTCGAAAAGCGCATCCGCAGCCGCGTCAAGCGGCAGATGGAGAAGACCCAGCGCGAGTACTATCTCAACGAGCAGCTCAAGGCGATCCAGAAGGAGCTCGGCGAGACCGAGGACGGCCGCGACGAGGCCGGCGAGATCGAGGAGCGGATCAACACCACCAAGCTCAGCAAGGAAGCGCGCGAGAAGGCCCAGCAGGAGCTCAAGAAGCTGCGCTCGATGAGCCCGATGTCGGCCGAAGCGACGGTGGTGCGAAACTACCTCGATTGGCTGCTCAACATCCCCTGGCAGAAGCGCTCGAAGGTCCGCCGCGACCTCAATCGTGCCCAGCAGGTGCTGGACGAGGACCATTACGGGCTGGAGAAGATCAAGGAGCGAATCGTCGAGTACCTCGCGGTCCAGCAGCGGGTACGCAAGATCCGCGGCCCAATTCTATGCCTGGTCGGCCCGCCCGGCGTCGGCAAGACCTCGCTCGGCAAGTCGATCGCGCGGGCGACGGGGCGGAGCTTCGTACGCATGTCGCTGGGCGGGGTACGCGACGAGGCGGAGATCCGCGGCCACCGCCGGACCTATATCGGCTCGATGCCGGGCAAAATCATTCAGGGCATGAAAAAGGCCAAAACCTCCAACCCGCTGTTCCTGCTGGACGAGGTCGACAAGCTGGGCGCCGATTGGCGCGGCGATCCGTCCTCGGCGCTGCTTGAGGTGCTCGATCCCGAGCAGAACAATACCTTCAGCGACCATTACCTTGAGGTCGACTACGACCTGTCGGACGTGCTGTTCATCACCACGGCAAACACGCTGCGGATGCCCCAGCCGCTGATGGACCGGATGGAGATCATCCGTCTTGCGGGCTATACCGAGGACGAGAAGGTTGAGATCGCCAAGCGCCACCTGATCGCCAAGCAGCTAAAGCTTCACGGGCTGAAGAAGACCGAATGGTCGATCTCCGATGAGGCGTTGCGTGAGCTGATCCGCCTCTATACCCGCGAGGCGGGGGTCCGGAACCTCGAGCGCGAGCTGGCCAACCTCTCGCGCAAGGCGGTCAAGGATGTCCAGATGACCGCGCGCAAGAAGGTGGCCATCACCCGCCGAACGCTCGAGAAATATGCCGGAATTCCGCGCTACCGCTTCGGCGAGCTGGAAGAGGAAGACCTGGTCGGCGTGAGCACCGGGTTGGCCTGGACCGAGGTCGGCGGCGAGCTGCTTTCGGTCGAGGCGGTGATCCTGCCCGGCAAGGGCGCCATCGCGCACACCGGCAAGCTCGGCGACGTGATGCAGGAATCCGTCCAGGCCGCGCGCAGCTACGTGCGCTCACGCAGCACCGCCTTCGGCATCAAGCCGACGGTCTTCGAGAAGCGCGATATCCACGTCCATGTGCCGGAGGGCGCCACGCCCAAGGACGGCCCCTCGGCCGGGGTTGCGATGTGCACCTCGATCGTCTCGGCACTGGCCGGGATCCCGGTGCGCCGCGACGTGGCGATGACCGGAGAGGTGACGCTGCGCGGCCGCGTGCTGCCGATCGGCGGGCTGAAGGAAAAGCTGCTGGCGGCACTGCGCGGCGGAATCAAGACGGTCATTATCCCCAAGGAGAACGAGAAGGACCTCGCCGAGATCCCCGACAACGTCAAGCGTAACCTGACGATCATCGCCGTCTCTTCGGTCGATGAGGTCGTCGGCCAGTCCCTTGTCCGCCGGCCGGTGCCCATCGAATGGGACCAGGACGAGATCGAGAATCTGCCGGGCGCCAAGGGCGAGGGCGACGTGGGTGAGGTGATCACCCACTGAACCGGCGTACCGCGCCCCCTCCGCGGCGATCGATCGGATGAGCCCTTCGGGGCTTGTTCGGTGTCATCGGCCGGGATGGGCTGCCAAATTGGGCTGCCGATTCGCAAAATACCCCGGAATCGCCCGGATTCCCGGGGTTTGCTCGATTGACGCTCAATTTTGACGCGATCTACACTCCCGCCATCGCAGCACGGTAGAGATGCCGTACGGCGAGCCTCGGCGGTCCGATCGTGTTTGTGACGGGCCAAACCCATTATCCCTGATCGCAAAGGGGGCATGACGTGAACAAGAACGATCTTGTCGCAAACGTGGCTTCGAACGCTGGAATCTCGAAGTCCGACTCGGCGAAGGCGGTCGATGCGGTGATCGACAGCATCACCTCTGCGCTTCAAAGTGGCGAAGAGGTTCGCCTGGTTGGATTCGGAACCTTCAGCGTCTCCAAACGGGTAGCGACGACGGGGCGGAACCCGCAGACCGGGGCGACGATGCAGATCCCGGCGTCGATGCAGCCGAAGTTCAAGGCCGGAAAGGGGTTGAAGGACGCCGTCAACTAGACGGCCCTTCGTGCGCGGAACACCGCGCACAGACCCTGCAATCCCCGGCTCCTGACCCAGGCAACCGGCCGCCTCCGGGCGGCCGGTTTCGATTTGGCGGCTTTCGATTTGGCGGCTTTCGATTTGGCGGTGGGCCACCACTCCTATAGGGTGCCGCCCGCATCACGCAACAGGGCGGTTAGCTCAGCCGGTAGAGCGCCACGTTTACACCGTGGATGTCGGCGGTTCGATCCCGTCACCGCCCACCACGACCCCGGACATGTTCCGGGCGCCCGGCGGGCGGGACCGCATCCAAGGTCTTGTTGACTTCGCGCGGCCAGCCGTTCTACATCACCCCTGCCCGATTCTGGGGGTGTAGCTCAGTTGGTTAGAGCGCTGGCCTGTCACGCCAGAGGCCGCGGGTTCGAGTCCCGTCACTCCCGCCACTACTCCGGGGCTGTCCAGCACCGGGGCCGGAGGATTTCACTCTTCGGTCCACGCCGTGCTAGCGAGGCGTCCGACGGTGCCACGTTTCTGCTTGGGCCGCGCGGGCGCCTTTACTATAAGATGCGATGATCGTGGCGGGCCGGCCCGCCACGTACGGTTTTTGGGCGGGAATTTGCGCAAGGGCGATGCGGAGGGATGAAGGCGGAGGACCTGCCCACGGAAATCGTCGACCGGGTGGCCTATGATGCTGCCGTGCGCCATCTGCGCGCAGCGCGCGTCCGGTTGCCGAGCTTTCGCGAGCTTGCCGATCCCGCGCTGATACCCCCCTCCGTGGCGGCCGAGGCGGCGCGGCTCGATCCGGCCGAACCCGGCGCGGCCAACCTTTTTCGGGTCCACTGGTTCAACGGTGAGGGCGGCAGGGACACGGTGGTAACGCCGGGTTTCATCCTTCTCGGGCGCCCGATCACCGGGGTCGCGGCGCCGATTGCGGTAGCGCTGGGCGACCGGTTCCCGATGATCGGCGCCCACAAGGTGCTGGCCGCCTACGCCTGCCTGGTCTCGCGGCTGATCACCGGCCGGTTCGATCCCGAGCGCGACCGGGCGATCTGGCCCTCGACCGGCAACTACTGCCGTGGCGGCGTGGCTATCGGGCGCATCCTCGGCTGCCGGTCGGTCGCGGTGCTGCCGGAAGGCATGAGCGCGGAACGCTTCGAGTGGCTGCACCGCTGGATCAACCGGCCCGAGGACATCATCCGCACGCCCGGCTCGGAGAGCAACGTCAAGGAGATCTACGACACCTGCGATGAGCTCGCGGTCGAGCCAACCAACGTGATCCTCAACCAGTTCTCCGAATTCGCCAACTATCTCGCCCATTTCCGCTGCACCGGGCCCGCGTTGGGGCGCATCTTCGGCCATCTCGGCGAAAACGATCCCGACCTCGCGCTGGGGGCATTCGTCGCCGGCACCGGCTCGGGCGGGACGCTGGCCGCGGGTGACCACCTGAAGGCCGTTTACGGCGCGCGGATCGTCGCCGTCGAGCCGACCGAATGCCCGACGATGCTCTATAACGGCTATGGCGCGCATAACATTCAGGGCATCGGCGACAAGCATATCCCCCTGATCCAGAACGTCATGAACACCGATGCTGTGGCCGGTGTCTCCGATGCGAGCTGCGACCGGCTGAACGTCTTGTTCAACACCGCGGTGGGGCACGCCTATCTCGCCGACCGCCAGGGGATCGACCCGGCCACGATCCTAGCACTCAGCCATCTCGGCCTGTCGGGGATTGCCAACGTCCTGGCGGCTATCAAGACCGCCCGCCACTTCGATTTCACCGAGAAGGACCTGGTCCTCACCGTCGCCACCGACAGCGCCGCGCTCTATGACAGCGAGCGGGACAAGACCATCGCGCGCGATTTCGCCGGCCGTTTCGATACCATTGCCGCGGCCGAGACCTTTGCCCGCCACCTGATCGGGGTCGAGTCCGACCATTTCCTGGAGACCGGCCACCGCGACCGCCGCCGCATCTTCAACCTCGGCTACTTCAGCTGGGTCGAGCAGCGCGGCGTCGATATCGAGACTTTTGATCGGCGCGCCGACCAGCGCTTCTGGAAAGGCCTCCACGAGGTGCTTCCCGTGTGGGACGAGATGATCGATGATTTCAATGCGAGAACCGGGATCTGACGGCGCGGTCCGCGCCGTCGGCAAGGGGAGTACTGCGCCGTGAGCAAATCCTATCTCGAGCTGCGCAGCGCGACCGAAGCGCGCGACCGCAGCCTGCGCGAGCGGGTGATGTCGCTGGAGGACGCCGCTGCCCTGGTTGCCGACGGCGATCATGTCGCGCTCGGCGGATGTACCCTGTCTCGGACGCCGATGGCGATGATCTGGGCGCTGATACGCGCCGGCAAAAAGCATCTGAGCGTCTCGCGCAGCATCACCTCGACCGAGGGCGATCTGCTTTACGGCTCGGGCGCCAGCCAGCACATCCTGACGAGTTGGTTCAGCCAGGGGATCGTCTGGGGCGTCTCAAAGGTGATGCGCCACTACACCGAGAACAAGCTCGCGCGGTTCGAGGAGTGGAGCCACATGGCGATCGGGCTGCGCTACCGCGCCGGCGCCATGGGCGTGCCCTTCATGCCGGTCCGCACCATGCTGGGTTCCGATGTCGGCGCACGCGTTACCGATACGCGCGAGATGGACTGCCCGTTCACCGGCGACCGGCTGCTGCTGGTGCCCGCACTCAACCCCGATGTCGCGCTTATCCATGTCCAGCGCTGCGATCCATACGGCAACGCCCAGATGGACGGCCTGCCGTTCATGGACGCCGATATCGCCATGGCCGCGAACAAGGTGATCCTGACGACTGAGCGGATCGTGAGCAACGACCAGATTCGACGCGCGCCCGACCAGACCCGAATCCCGTTCATCACCGTAGACGCGGTGGTCGAGGTGCCCTATGGCTGCGCGCCGCATGAATGCTATGGCATCTACGAGCCGTTCCTTTCCAACCTCGATGCCTATGCCGAGCTCACAAGGACTGATCCGGTAGCGGGCGTGAAGGACTATCTCGAGCGCTTTGTCTACGGGCCGAAGGACTGGAACGCCTATCTCGCGCTTCTCGGGATGGACAACGTGATCGATGCCTCGATCCGCGGCAGGAGCGTCTACAATGACTGAGAACGCACGACACAGCGCCTCCGAACTGCTCGCGGTGATGAGCGGGCGGCTGCTCGAAGACGGCCAGACGGTGTTCGCCGGCGTCGGCATCCCGCTGCTCGCAGCCACGCTGGCACAGCGCCTGCACGCGCCGGGCCTGACGATCCTGTTCGAGGGCGGCACCCTGGGGCCGTTCATCGTGCCCGGCGAATTGCCGCCCTCGACCAACGAGCAGCGCTGCACGCGCCGCGCAAACATGGTCATGTCGAATACCGACGTGCTGCTGTTGCTGCAGCGCGGCTATGTCGACATCGGCTTCATGGGCGGGGCTCAGATCGATCGTTACGGCAACCTCAACTCGTCTTTCATCGGCGAGGCGGACAATCCGGTGATCCGGCTGCCCGGCACCGGCGGCGGTAACGACATCGCGAGCCTGACCCGGATGATCGTTGCCATGATCCACGAGAAGCGCCGGTTCGTGGACAGGGTGGACTTCGTGACCAGCACCGGGTTCTGGCACGGCGGATCGAGCAGGGCGGACGCCGGCCTGATCACCGGCGGCCCGGAGAAGGTGGTCACCGACCTCGCGATCCTGGGCTTCGACGACAAGACCAGGCAGATGAAGGTCGAGGCGCTCCATGACGGCGTGAGCGCCCGGCAGGTTCAGGAGGCCACCGGCTTCGAGCTCCTGTTCGATGACGACATTCAGACCATCGCGCCCCCGACCGATGAGGAGCTCGCCGTGCTGCGCGAGTTCGATCCCGATCGGGTCTATATCTCCTGACGGCCCGACGGGGCAGGCGGCCGCACGAACAAGAGGACCTTAATGGCAAGCAAGATCATCGGCATCGCGATGCAGAACTTCACCGCGGCCCCAGTCATGCCGAACGCCAAGGCGCTGATCGACTTCGGCATCCGCATGGAGGAACTCGGCTACGAATCGCTGTGGACATGGGACCACATCCTGCTCGGGGTCGATCCTTATTTCCCGATCCTCGATTCGCTGTCCGTGCTGACCGCGATCGCTGCGCGCACCGAACGCATCCGTCTCGGCACCGGCATCCTGGTGCTGCCGGCGCGCAACCCGGTGGTGCTTGCCAAGCAGCTTTCCAGCATCGATCAGATCTCCGGCGGGCGGCTGACGCTCGGCATGGCCTCGGGCTGGTACAAGCGCGAGTTCGATGCGATCGGCGTGCCGTTCAACAAGCGCGGCGACATCATGGACCAGAACCTCGAGATCCTGACCCGGCTGTGGCAGGAGGACTCGGTGACCGGCAGCTACCCGCCTTACGATCTTTCCTCGGCCGTCATGTCGCCGAAGCCGGTCCAGAAGCCGCGCCCGCCGATCCTGATCGGCGGCTATGTCGACCGGGTGCTCAAGCGCGCCGGCGTGGTCGGCGACGGCTGGCTGACCTACTACTACACCGCCCAGGGCTTCACGAAGTCCTGGAGCAAGGTCCGGCGCTTCGCCGAGGAGGCGGGCAAGGATCCCGACACGCTGCGCAGCATCAACCAGCTTCCGATCTATATCGGCAAGTCGCGCGAGGCGGTCCAGGCGCCGATGCACGAGTGGCTGACCACCGAATGGGACTTCGCCGGGTGGAGCGATTCGACCACCGAAAGCGCGGTGCTCGGCACCGTCGATGACTGCCTCGAGCAGCTCCAGGCCCATCTCGATGCCGGCGTCCAGCAGATCACGCTGGTGCCCTATCGGTTCGACATGGAGCAGATCGAGCAGATTGCCGCGGAGATCATCCCACGGATAGGATGAGCGCTTCGGCCGGTGGGGACCGGTCGGACGAGGATTTCGCATCAGCTTTACATAGGGTTGGGGAATGGCTGAAACGCCTGAAAACACAGGGCAATTGAAATCGGGTTGGCAATTCTGGATCGACCGCGGCGGCACGTTCACCGATTTCGTCGCCCAGGCCCCCGACGGTGCGCTGATCGCCCACAAGCTGTTGTCGGAAAACCCCGAACGCTACGAGGATGCGGCGATGCAGGGCATCCGCGAGCTGCTCGGCCTCGACGGCGGCGCGTCGATCCCCGCCGGTGTGATCGACACCGTCAAGATGGGCACCACGGTGGCGACCAACGCGCTTCTGGAGCGCAAGGGCGAGCGCACGGTGCTGGTGATCACCAAGGGATTCCGCGATGCGCTCAGGATCGGCTACCAGAACCGGCCTTCTCTGTTTGCGCGCGAGATCGTGCTGCCGGAACTGCTCTATGAGCGCGTGATCGAGGTCGAGCAGCGCCATTCGGCCGATGGCGAGGAGCTGATCCCGCTCGACCGGGCGGGCGCGCGGGCCGCGCTTCAGCAAGCCTATGATGACGGCATCCAGTCGGCGGCCGTCGTGTTCGTCCATGGTTATCGCCACCACGACCACGAGATCGCAGTGGGCGAGATCGCCCGCGAGATCGGCTTCGACCAGGTCTCGGTCTCGCACGAGGTGAGCCCGCTGATGAAGATCGTCGGGCGCGGCGACACCACGGTGGTCGATGCCTATGTCTCGCCGATTCTGCGGCGCTATGTCGATTTGATCCGCAACCAGCTCCGCGATGCTCGGCTGATGTTCATGCAGTCCAACGGCGGGCTCGCCGATGCGCGGTTCTTCCGCGGCAAGGACAGCATTCTGTCCGGGCCTGCCGGCGGCATCGTCGGTGCGGTGCAGACATCGGCGATGGCGGGCTACGACAAGATCATCAGCTTCGACATGGGCGGTACCTCGACCGACGTGGCGCATTACGACGGCGAGTATGAGCGCGCCTTCGAGACGTTGGTCGCGGGGGTGCGCATGCGTGCGCCGATGATGCGAATCCATACCGTGGCGGCCGGCGGCGGCTCGATCCTGCATTTCGATGGCACCCGATACCGCGTCGGGCCGGATTCGGCAGGTGCAAACCCGGGTCCTGCATGCTATCGCCGCGGCGGGCCGCTATGCGTGACCGATGCCAACGTGATGGTGGGCAAGATCCAGGCGCGGTTCTTTCCCAAGGTGTTCGGTCCCGGCGCCGATCAGGCGCTCGACGAGGATGTCGTGCGCGAGAAGTTCGCCGCGCTCGCCGCCGAGATCGAGGCCGCGACCGGCGACAGCCGCAGCCCGGTCGAGGTCGCCGAGGGCTTCCTGATGATCGCCGTGGAGAACATGGCCAAGGCGATCAAGCAGGTCTCGATCCAGCGCGGCTACGACGTCACCGAATACACGCTGAACTGCTTCGGCGGCGCCGGCGGCCAGCACGCCTGCCTGGTGGCCGACTCGCTGGGCATCTCGCGGGTGTTCGTCCACCCGTTCGCCGGCGTGCTGTCGGCCTACGGTATGGGGCTCGCCGACCTCCGGGTGATGCGCGAACGCGCCATCGAGGCGACCTTGGACGACGCGCTGATGGGCGATCTCGCCAAGGTGTTCGACGAGATGGAGGCCGACGGCCGGGCCGAGATGGTGCGCCAGGGCGGCGATCCGGCGCGCACCATCGCCCAGCACAAGCTGCACCTGCGCTACGAGGGCACCGACTCGCCGTTGATCATCGAAAATGCCGACCGCGCGGCGGTCATCGCCGAGTTCGAGACCGCCCACCACCAGCAATACGGCTTCATCGCTCCGGAGAAGAGCCATATCGTCGAGGCGGTCAACGTCGAGGTGATCGCCAGCGCCGTCGAGGTCGCCGATCCCGCCCACGAGATAGGGCCGGGAGAGCCCCCCGAAATCGTCGCCGAGGTCGAGACCTACATGGCCGGTGCCCGGCACCGAACCCGGCTTTACGAGCGCAACGCGATGCGCCCCGGTTGCCGCGTCGACGGACCGGCGGTGATCATCGAGGACATCGCAACGACCGTGGTCGAGCCCGGCTGGGCGGCGGTAATCAACAAATACGACCAGATGATCCTCGACCGCGTGGTGCCGCGGCCCGGCGCGGCATCGATCGGCACCGAGGCCGATCCGGTCATGCTCGAAGTGTTCAACAACCTGTTCATGTCGATCGCCGAGCAGATGGGCGAGGTGCTGCGCAACACCTCGTACTCGGTCAACATCAAGGAGCGGCTCGACTTCAGTTGTGCGATCTTCGCGCCCGACGGCAGCCTGGTGGCCAACGCGCCGCATATCCCGGTTCATCTCGGCTCGATGAGCGAAAGCGTGAGGACCGTCGCCGAGCAACGCCGTGGCACCATCGTGCCGGGCGACGTGTTCATGCTCAACACGCCCTATAACGGCGGCACGCATCTGCCCGACGTGACGGTGATCACGCCGGTGTTCGACCAGGCCGGTAAGGAGATTCTGTTCTATGTCGCCGCGCGCGGCCATCACGCCGAGATCGGGGGCATCACGCCCGGATCGGTGCCGCCCAACTCGACTCATATCGACGAGGAGGGCGTGCTGATCGACAACTTTCAGCTCGTCTCCGGCGGCCGGCTGCTCGATGCGGAGACCGAGAAGCTGTTCACCACCGCGCCCTATCCGACGCGCAACTTCCGCCACAACCTGGCCGACCTGAAGGCCCACATCGCGGGCAACGAGAAGGGGGTCCAGGAGCTCCGCAAGATGGTCGACCATTTCGGGCTCGATGTGGTGCACGCCTACATGAAGCACGTCCAGGACAATGCCGAGGAATGCGTCCGGCGCGTGCTCGGCGTGCTGACCGACGGCTCCTACGACTACGAGATGGATTCGGGCGCGCGCATCCGGGTTGAGATTTCCGTCGACCGCGACAAGCGCGAGGCCGTCATCGATTTCACCGGCACCTCGGAGCAGCAGAACTCGAACTTCAACGCGCCGTCATCGGTGTGCATGGCGGCCGTGCTGTATGTCTTCCGCTTGATGGTCGATGATGACATCCCGCTGAACGCGGGATGCCTCAAGCCGCTCAAGGTCATCATCCCCGAGGGCTGCATGCTGGCGCCCAAATACCCGGCTGCCGTGGTCGCGGGCAATGTCGAGACCAGCCAGGCCGTCACCAACGCGTTGATCGGCGCGCTCGGCATCATGGCGGCGGGGCAGGGGACGATGAACAACTTCACCTTCGGCAACAACGCCGGCTACCAGAACTACGAGACCATCTGCGGCGGCTCGGGCGCGGGCCCCGATTACGACGGCACCGACGCGGTCCACACCCACATGACCAACACGTTGGCGACCGACCCGGAGATCCTCGAGTGGCGCTTCCCGGTGGTCGTGGAATCGTTCGAGGCCCGTCCCGGCTCGGGCGGCGCGGGCAAGCACCGCGGCGGCAACGGGGTTATCCGCCGGGTCCGGTTCGAAGAGGACATGACCGCGGCAATCGTGTCCGGCCACCGCAGGGTGGCGCCGTTCGGAGCCGCCGGCGGCGAACCCGGACAGTGCGGGCACAACTACGTCGAGCGCGCCGACGGCACGGTGAGCGAGCTGTCCGGCACCGACGGCACCGAGATGCATCCGGGCGACGTATTCGTCATCGAAACGCCTGGCGGCGGCGGCTACGGCAGGGCCTGAGGCGGCCCGACCGGGATCACTGCCGTTCCAGCCGGCCGCCGCCGAACAGGGTGGGGACGTAGCGCGGTGCCTGGATCGCGTCCATGAAACGGCGCTTGGTGACCACGGGATCGAAGCTTGCCGGCGGGACGACGACCTCGAGATCGGGCATCGTCGACAGCGCAAGGAGCTGCGGCCCCGGCCCCTCCATGGCCGAGGCGAAGTGATCGGCGAAGCCATCGAGCGAAGCGATGTTTCGCGCTCTTTTCAGGCCCAGAGTCGCAGCCAGAGCGGCGAAGTCGAGGTCGTCTTTGGTCAATGCCTGCCCGCCCGAGGCGGCGTGCACACCGTTCTGGATCAGGAGGATGGTCAGGTTCTCCGGCGCAACGGCGCCAACCGTCACCAGACCGCCCATATGCATCAGCATGCCGCCGTCGCCTTCGACCACGACCACCTTGCGGTCGGGCCGGGCCACGGCAAGGCCGAGCGCCAGGGGAAGGGCGAGGCCCATCGCGTCTTCGAGATAGAAGTTCTCCGGCGCATCGCGGACGACCGCCCATAGATAGGACGCATTGCCGAGCGAGGTGACGACCAGCGTTGCCGGCGGCAGCGCCCCGGCGAGCGCGCCGTAGTAATCCTCCCGGGTCGGCGACCGGCCCTTCACCACTGCACGTCCGCCTGAGCCAAAAGGAGCACGAAGGGTCCCGATGATTCCTCGGCATAGGTTGCTGCCCGCTCGACCTGCGGGCCGATCGGGGCGCCAGGATCGGCGACGGCGTAGCGCAGACCGAAGCCCTGCAGGACGGGCTCGGTCACCCGTCCCTTGGGGATGTGATAGAAGACCGGATCCTCGGGCGTGCCGCGGTAGGAGGCGAGGATCAGCAAAGGGAACTGATAGCGCTGGGCGAGGCAGACCATGCCCGCGCCCATGCTGAGCAGCCCGACATTCTGGATCACCAGAACGGTGCGCTTGCCGCCCAGCCGTGCTCCGCAGGCGATCGCCAGGGCCTCTTCCTCGTGCGTTGCGCGGATCAGCGAGATCCAGTCCTCGTGCTCGATCCGGACCAACAGCTCACCCAACCAACCGTCGGGGACCGTGACTGCCACCTCGATCCGGAGATCTTTCAGGCTCGCCAGCAATTCCGAAGGACGATGGGGCGCATCGCGCGCCTGTCGGTCAGCCATCGAATGTCTTTCGCGCTGCTTTGATGACCGAAGCATACAAGCCCGAATCCGGCGCAGGGGCAACGGGCCGCCGGAGGAATTCGCTTGATCTGGGAACGGCCGCATCCCTACACTTTCCGTCTCGGGCCGGCCCCGGCCCGAGACGCCCATTCGAATCCGATAACGGGTGCCTCAAGGGAGGGGAACTTTGATGAGAGACATTCTGCGATTGGCGCGTGGCATGGCGTTCGGATTGCTGGCATTTTCGCTGGCGGCCCACGGCGGTGCGCACAGCGCCGCGGCGGCCGATCCCGTAAAGCAGACGATGGTCGGCTCCTGGCCGCCCAAGGTGTCGGCGGCGGCCGACATCGGCATCAAGTTCATGGACACCGTCAACAAGCTCGCCGCCGGCAAGCTGGCGATCACCTTCAAGGGTTCGCGCGACGTCATTCCGACCTTCGATCAGCCCGAGGCGCTGGTGCGCGGATTGTTCGACGTCTGGTACGGCGCGCCCAACTATTGGGCCGGCGTGGTGCCGGGCGGCTATTTCTCCGAACTCTCGCCCTACGAGGTCCCCGATAACGGCCCGGGCAGCGAGCTGTTCGCATTCATCGCCGAGATCTTCAAGCGCCATGGCGTGCAGTATCTCGGCCACTATTCGGGCGAGCCGCATACCGGCAACCACTTCATGTACACCCAGCGCAAGATCACCGGGATCGGCGACCTCAAGGGCAGGAAGATCCGCGTTCCCCCGCTCACCCGCTTCTTCGTCAGGGCGATCGGTGCCGAGCCGGTTACGCTGCCGCCGGGCGAGGTCTATCTGGCGCTCGACCGCGGCACCGTGGAGGGCTTCACCTGGCCGTTCTATGACGGCTTTACCGCCTTCGGCTGGGAGAAGGTCTCCAAGTTCGTCATCCATCACCCGCTCTATCGCGACGGCATCAGCGTCAAGATGAACCTCGCCAAATGGAACAAGCTGCCGCGCGAAGTGCAGACGTTGGTCTATCAGGCGGTGGCCAAGACCCAGGCCTGGTCGCAAGGCTGGGTTTCCGCTTACCAGGCGACCCAGCTCAATGGCATGCTCAAGGGCGGTATGAAGCTGGTCAGGTTCTCGCCCGAAGAGACCAAGCGCTGGCGTTCGACCGCCAACGATTCGTTGTGGGCGCACTTCAAGTCGGTGATGAAGGCCGATGACTACGCGACCGCGAGACGCCTTCTGGGCCACAACTAGACCCTGAGCCGAGGTGCCGGCGGCACCTTCGTCCGCGTGTTCGGCGGAAATCACCGATGAGCCGGCACCGCCGCATCCCAGCGCGCGGTCTTGGCCGGCGCGCGTTGGCGGTCTTCGACCACGCCGTCAACGCCGGGGCGGTGCTCGCCGCTGCGCTGCTGATCGCGGTGATGGTGATGACCACGGTCAAGGTCGTCTTCCGCTACGGCTTCCGCGAAGGGCTGATCGGGATCGACCAGATCAGCGGGACGATGCTGCTCTATATCGCGTTCCTCGGCGCGGCGTGGGTTCTGCGCCGGGACGAGCACGTCACGCTCGATCTGGTCGTCGGCGGGCTTGGCCCGGCGGTCCGCCGCCGTTTGTTGATCCTGACCTCGTTTCTGGGAGCCGCGGTCTGCCTCGTTCTGGCCTTGTTCGGCACGCTCGAGGTGATCTCCTCGATCCAGCGCGGCATCCGCATTCCTGCCGAGATCGAGATGCCAAGGGCCATCAACCTCGTGGTCATTCCACTCGGCTGCCTCTGCCTCGGTCTGGAGTTCATCCGTAGGCTGGTCCGCACGCTCGATGCCGCGCCGGCCACGGGCGGGGACTGAGCGGCGATGGAGTGGTCAGCCTACCTGGTCTTCTTCTTCGGCGGGCTCGGCGTGCTGCTGCTGATCGGGCTGCCGGTCGCCTTTGCCTTCATGCTGGTCAACCTGGTCGGCGTCTATGTGTTCTGGGGCGGCGCGATGGGGCTGAACCAGCTTGTCCTAAGCGTCGACAGCTCGGTCTCGACCTTCGTGCTGGTGCCGCTGCCGATGTTCATCCTCATGGGATCGGTGATGTTCCATTCCGGGGTCGCCTACCGGATGATCGACGTGCTCGACCACTGGCTCGGACGCATCGCCGGGCGTCTGGCCGTGCTCGCGGTGGGCGCCGGTGCGCTGTTTGCGACGCTGACCGGTGTTGCCATGGGCAGCGTCGCCATGCTTGGCTCAACCCTTGCTCCGGACATGGAACGGCGGGGCTATGCGAAGTCGATGTCGCTGGGGCCGATCCTCGCCAGCGGCTCGCTGGCGATCCTGATCCCGCCGAGCGCGTTGGCGGTGATCGTCGCCTCGCTCGGGCGGTTCTCGGTCGGCAAGCTTCTCATCGGCATCATCGTGCCGGGGCTGCTGCTGGCTGTGGTCTACGTCACCTACATCGTCATCCGCTGCCGGCTGCAGCCCTCTCTCGCGCCGGCCTATGTGGTCGAGCCGGTGCCGCTGGTCAACCGGTTGCGCGAGACCGTGCGCTACGTGCTGCCGCCGCTGTCGATCGTCATGTTGGTGATCGGCACGATGTTTCTCGGCATCGCCACGCCGACCGAGGCCGCGGCAGTGGGTGCACTGATGAGCTTCGTGGTCGCGGCGTGCTACGGGCAACTGGGCTGGGAGGTGGCGAAGAAGGCGATCGGCTCGGCGACCTCGTTGTCGGTGATGGTGCTGGTGATCCTGACCGGCTCGGCCGCCTTCGGCCAGCTTCTGAGCTTCTCCGGCGTGACGCCGGCGATCACCCGCCTTGCGATCGACACGGCGATCGATCCGATCATGCTGCTGATCCTGATGCAGCTCGTCGTGATCTTTCTCGGCATGTTCATCGAACAGACCTCGATCGTCATGGTCACCATCCCGATATTCATGCCGATCGTCGCGGCGATGGGTTGGGACCCGGTGTGGTTCGGCGCGATCATGGTGCTCAACCTGGAGATGGCGACGATCTCGCCGCCGTTCGGGCTGTCGCTGTTCGTCATGAAAGGCATCGCCTCGGCCAGCACCACGATCAACGACATCTACCGGGCGGCGCTGCCGTTCGTCGGGCTGAACGTCATTGTGATGGCGGCGATGATCGCCTTCCCGTCGATCGTGCTCTGGCTGCCCCGCCTGATGGACTGAGCGGGCGTGGAGCCGGCGTTGCGGTGCGGTCTCCGCGTCGGGAATTCTTCCCCTTGGCCAACCGGAGCCGCATGGCTAGTATCGGTCGGAACCAACGAACCAGCATATCGCTAGTGGGAGGCTTTTCGATGATGTTGAGACGATGGCGTACGAGAGCGATCGGTGTCGCGGCCGTGGTTCTTGCCCTCGGCATGACGGCGCCGCAGGTCGTCAGCCCGGCGCAAGCGCAGAAATACACGTTCAAGATGACGTCCTACGTCCCGCTCAAATCGGGGACGTGGAACAACTATATGCAGCGTTTCGTCGATGCGGTGGCGCTCTTTACCGGCGGCGAGGTCAAGATCAAGGGCTTCAGCGTCGGTGTCATCGCCGGTCCCTTCGACGCTTGGGAAGCCGTGCAAAAGGGTACGGCCGACGTCGCCTACAACTATCCCGGTTTCGCGGTCAACACCGACCCGGCGAACGGAATTTTCGGCGGGATGGTCGGCGGCATGCCGTTGGAAGAGTTCATGCATTGGTACATCGCCGCCGACGGCACCAAGCTCCTGGAGGACTTCCGGCACGAAACCCAGCAGCTACATCCGCTTGTCACCGGCATGGGTTCGACCGAGTTCTTCCTGCATTCGCACAAGCCGGTCAGAAGCATCGCCGACCTCAAAGGCATGAAGATCCGGACCGCGGGCCCCTGGGCCGATATCCTCAAGATGGTCGGGGCTTCGGCGACGGTGATTCCGCCCGCAGACATCTACACGGCGCTCGAGCGGCGCGTGATCGACGCGACCGAGTTCATCACGCCGGCGACCAACATCAAGGTCGGGTTCCACAAGATCGCCAAGTACATCATCATGCCGGGGATCCACAATCCCTCGCACATGAACGAAGCGGTCTTCAAGCTGGAAGTCTGGAACAAGCTTCCCAAGCTGATCAGGGAGCAGATGAATGCGGCCGCCATTTATTCGGGCGTTCAATCGGCGCTGCAGCTCGGCGTCCAGGATCTCGATGCGATGAAGAAGCTGCAGGCGGGCAGGAATACCTGGATCACGCTCGACGAGGCCGCCCAGAAGAAGATCGAGGAGCTTGGCCGCATGTGGTCGGAACAGCAGGCCAAGAAGCAGACCGCCAAGGGTAATCCCTGGATGGCCCGGGCCTCGAGCTCCTACTGGGGCTTCTACGACCGGTTCCAGAAGTACGGTATCTATCGGCATAACTAGGCCGACAGGAGACGGGAGCGCGCGCGGGGGCGAATCCTCGGCCCCACGCGCCCTTTCTGCCCCGAATCCATCGTGACCTCAGTTCTGCGCGCGATCGATCGCATCAACGATGTCCTCGGCGGCATCGCGATGGTGTTTCTCGTCGTGATGATCGGCGACATGTTGTACGAGGTGGTTTCGCGGCGGGTTTTTTCGGCGCCGACGCTTTGGGCTTACGACATCGCCTACATGTTGAACGGCGCCGGCTTTCTTTTCGCTGCCGGTTACACGCTGCGCCGAAACGGCCATATCCGGATCGACTTCTTGTCGACACGCTTCAAGCGCAGGAACCAGGATCTGATCAACCTGTTCGTCTATCTGTTCCTGGTTTTTCCGGCGCTGATCTGCCTGATTATCGGCGCCTATAGCGGATGGCTGAAGGCCTTTCTGACGGGACAGCTTGAGCCGGTCAGTCCCTGGAAGCCGCTGCTCTGGCCGCTCTATGCCGGGATTCTGATCGGCTTTGCCTCATTGACGCTTCAATCGATCGCGGAATTCATCCGCCACTGGCGTAGCGTTCTGAACCTGGGGCCCTCGCCGCTAGAGCACCCCTCCGAAGACATTCCGGCGTCGTCCCATGGGTGACATCTCGCTCGCCGTCTTCATGTTCCCGTTCCTGTTCATGCTGGTATTCGCGGGAATACCGGTAGCGTTCAGCCTGATCGGGACGGCCTTCATTTTTGGCATATTCGCCTACGGGATGAACCTGCCGATCCAGTTTCACAGCCGGATGTACGACGTTACGTCCAACTTCATCCTGGCCGCGATCCCGCTCTTCGTGTTCATGGGTGCGATGCTGGAGCGCGCCGGCATCGCGGCCCAGCTGTTCAACGCCATCAAGGTCTGGTTCGGGGCGTTCCGCGGCGGGCTCGCCATTACCACCATCGTGATGTGCGGCATCTTCGCGGCTTCTTCGGGCGTCGTCGGCGCGGTGGAGATCGTGGTCGGGCTGATGGCCGTGCCGGCGATGATGGAAGCGGGGTACCGCAAGGATCTGGCCGCGGGGACAGTGTGCGCGGGCGGCTCGCTCGGCACCACGATCCCGCCCTCGGTGGTGATCATCGTCTACGCTTCGATCACGGAAATGTCCGTCGGCGACCTGTTTGCCGGGATCGTCATCCCCGCCGGCGTCATGGTCGCGCTGTTCCTGCTCTACATTATCGGTCGCTGCGCGATCCAGCCGGACGCGGGCCCCGGGCTCGATCCGTCCGAGGTCGACGCCACAATCGGCGAAAAGCTTTGGCTCGCGCTGACGGCGTTGATCCCCGCCGCACTCCTGGTTCTCGCCGTTCTCGGGAGCATTTTCGCCGGCATTGCGGCGCCGACCGAGGCGGCGGCGGTGGGTGCGACGGGCGCGGTTCTGTTGAGCATCGTCTACAGGAAGTTTTCCTTCGACGTCCTTCTGAAAGCCCTGACGCAGACAATCAAGATCACCTCGATGGTCATGCTGATCGTCGTCGGCGGTGTTCTGTTCGCCAGTATCTTCATCATCCACGGCGGCGGCGACCTGGTGTCCGACCTCATATCGGGGCGCAATTTCGGCCAGTTTGAGATCATCCTCCTGTTCCTGCTGGTGGTCTTTATCCTGGGCTTCATCCTGGACTGGATCTCGGTTCTGATCATCGTGCTTCCCATCTCCGATCCCATTATTCGCGGCGCGGACGTCGACCCGCTGTGGTTCGGTGTGATGGTGTGCATCGTCTTGCAGACGTCTTATCTGACCCCGCCGATGGCGCCCTCGATCTTCTATCTGCGATCGATCGCACCTCGCGAAATGACCTATGGAGACATGTATCGAGGGGTGGTGCCCTATGTGGCGGCGCAGATGCTGACGCTCGGCATGGTGGCTTTCTATCCGGCGACGGCCACTTGGCTGCCCGAGGTCCTCTTCGGTTTCTGACGGCGCGCCTGGGATACGGATCGCGGATGGGCGGCGTGATGTTCGCCAGCGTGTTCATCATCGTCGGCGGCGACTCGCTGGTCGAGGCGATGGTCAAGGATTTCGATCTGACGGCGAACGGCGTCATCATCATCTTCATCCTCGGGTTCATCCTGGACTGGATCTCGGTCTCCTGATCGCGCTGCCGATCTTCGATCCTCTGGTCCAGTCCTTCCAGATCGATCCGGTATGGTTCGGGGTGATGGTGTGCGTGGCGCTGCAGACCTCCTACCTGACTCCGCCGATGGCACCGTCGATCTTTTACCTGCGGGCCATCGCGCCGCCCGAGATGAGCTATACCGACATGTATAAAGGCGTCGCGCCGTTCGTCGTCATCCAGCTCCTCACGCTGGCGCTCGTCGCCTTCGTCCCGTGGACGGCGACCTACCTGCCGGAGATCCTGTTCCGCTTCTGAGCCCCGCCTCCGATTAAACGCTGTTCTGATCAGCGGCCAGGAAGTCGAAGGCTGTCAGGGTGTGGATCGCGGCGACCGCCTCCAACTCGTCGAGCGTGACGTGCTCGTCGGCGGCGCCCATGTTGTATGGGGTGAGGCCGCAGACCACTGCAGGCATCCCGGCCAGCCTGTACAACCGGCTGTCCGAAGCGCCGACGCGCATCGTGAGCACCGGCGCGGTGCCCAGCACCTCGGCGGCGCTGGCCGCGGTCAGGCGGATGATCTCGTGACCGGGGTCGGTCCAGGTCGGATCGTAGCGCCGCCGGACACGGTGGCTGATCCCCGGAAGATCCGCCAGCGCGGCCTCGACCCGGTCTTCCAGCGCAGCCGCGGTAAGCCCTGCCGGAATGCGCAGATCGAGCCGGGCGGACGCCGCATCGGCGACCAGATTGGCCGCGCGGCCGCCCTCGATGGTGCCGATATTGACCGTCACCGCGCCGAGGGTCGCGGTCTCGCCGGTGCCGGAAATCGGCTCGGAGATCGAGGAGGCTGCCGCGATGGCCGCCGTGACCTCCGGCGGGGCCGCGACCTCGATTCCGGACAGCGCCTGCAGGCGGGCGAGCCCGGTCATCAGCGCCTCGATCGCGTTGCTGCCGAGATGGACGTGGGCGCCGTGCGCCGGCCTGCCGGCCGCCGCCAGATCGAGCCACAACATGCCCTTCTCGCCGAAGCGCAGCACACGCGGCGAGCCGGCATCGCCGCAGATCACCGCATCCCCGCGCGCCTCAGGCACCGTCTCGATCAGAAACTGGCTGCCCGCCGTACCCATGGTCTCCTCGTCGCCGGCCAAGGTCATGACCAGCTCGCCCGCCCAAGCCTCACGGCACTCGGCCATCAGCGCCAGCGCGAGCATCGAGCACGCGATCCCGCCCTTCATGTCCGAGACGCCGCGGCCGTAGAGCCTGCCGCTGCGGACCGCGCCGGACAGAGGATCCTCGCTCCAACCGCCCGCACCGCCCACCGGGTAGGTGTCCAGGTGGCCATTGAAGACCAACCGCCGGCCCGGCGCGGCCCCCCTGAGGACGGCAACGATGTTGGTGATCGGTTCGACCTTCGTATGGGAGGAGATCTCGATGCCCTCGACCTCCGAGAGCAGGTCGGCGCAGACCGCGGCGATGGCCGTGGTATCGCCGGGCGGATTGGCGCTGGGAGTCTGCACCAACCCGGCGGCCATGGCGATCAACCGGTCCCGCGATTCCGCCACGCGCCGGCGCAGCAACGCGCGAACGCTCATGCGCTGCGCCGCCGCCGCCGAGCCTGGCTCGCCAGCACCAGGGCAAGTGCGGCGAGCCCGAAGGGATAGACGATCTCCTTGAGCGGCCGCCCGGTCTGCTCGACCTCGATGCCGGTGATGATGTCGCCGAAGGCGAGCCCCGCCTTCTCGCCCGGCCCCATGAAGGCGGTGTTGGCGATCTCGATCCGGCCGTCGTCGAGCGGCGCCAGCGTGAGCCCCAGTACGTCCGCCAGCGACTGGTCGGGTCGGCCGGGGACCGGCGTGATGGCGAACAGCTTGAAGCGGTCGCCATAATCGGTCTGCCGGACAATGCGGATGCGGATCTTGCGGCCGGGCTCGACCGGGGATGGGGCGGCCTGAACTTCCGCCGCGTCGACCGGAGCGAAGTCCGGCAAGACCTGGTTGAGCACGAAATCGGGCCGGAACAGGCAGACGATCACCACGACCAGCACGATCCCCTCCCACACCCGCAGCCGCACGAACAGCCACCACTGGGTGAGCGCGCTGAACGACAGGATGGCGATCAGCGAGACCACGAAGACCATCACGCCTTCGCCCACGCTGTCGACATCGACCAGCAGGAGAGCGGGGTTGAAGATGAAGACCAGTGGCAGGATCGCCGTCCGGATGTCGTACATGAAAGACTGCACGCCGGTCTTGAGCGGATCGGCGCCGGAGATCGCCGAGGCCGCAAAGGCGGCAAGGCACACCGGCGGCGTCGAATCGGCCATCAGCCCGAAATAGAATACGAACATATGGACGCCTATCAGCGGCAGGACTAGCCCCGAGGCGTTGCCGAGCTCGACGATGACGCCGGCCATCAGGGACGCCACGACGATGTAGTTCGCCGTCGTCGGCAGTCCCATGCCGAGCACGATGCACACCAGCGCGGTCAAGAGCAGCAGGATATAGACGTTACCCTGGCTCAGCGTCTCGACCACGCCCAGCATCGCGTTGTTGAGCCCGGTCGCCGAAACCACGCCGACGATCAGTCCGGCCGACCCGGTCGCCGCGGTCACCGAGATCATGTTGCGCGCGCCGGCGACCAGGGCGTTATGGATCACGGCAAGTCCGTTCCCGAGGCCCGAGGCGACACTGCCGGCATTGCGGACCGCATTTATCAGGATGATCGCCATCATCAGCAGGATCGAGTAGAAGACAGCGCTTGCCGGCGACCAGCGCTCGACCACCAACAAATAGATCAAGACCCCGATCGGTATCAGGAAATGGGCGCCGCCCAGGAACGTCGCCTTGAGCGCCGGCAGATCGGCCTTGGGAAGCCCCTTCAGCCCGAGCTTCAGCGCTTCCAGGTGGGAGATATAGAACAGCGCGCAGTAGCTGATCACCGCCGGCAGGGCGGCATGCACGATCACGTCGTAGTAGGAGATGCCGACGAACTCGGCGATGATGAAGGCAGCCGCCCCCATGATCGGCGGCATGATCTGGCCGTTGGTCGAGGCCGCGACCTCGATCGCCCCGGCCTTGACCGAGGTGAAGCCCATCCGCTTCATCATCGGGATGGTGAAGGTGCCGGTGGTCACGGTGTTGGCGATCGAGGAGCCGGAGACCATGCCGGTCATGCCGGAGGCGAGGATCGCCCCCTTGGCCGGCCCGCCGCGGTACTTGCCGACCATGGCGAAGGCGAGGTCGAGGAAATAGCGCCCGGCGCCGGCCCGGTCCATGAAGGCGCCGAACAGAACGAACAGGAAGACGTAGCTTACCGAGACGTTGATCGGGATGCCGAAGATCGCCTCGCCGGTCAGCCACTGATAGCCGATCAGCCGCTCCAGCGAGACGCCCTTATGGGAGATCAACTCCGGCATCGACTGCCCGGCCAGCGAATAGCCGATGAAGACCGCACACACGATCACCAGCGGCCAACCGACCGACCGCCGTGTAGCCTCGAGCAGCAGCACGATCCCGGCACCTCCCAGGATCGCCTCGAAAGGCACCTTGATGCCGGCGAACTGGAGCGTGTGCAGGATGCCGTCGCGCCCTGTGATCCCGTCATAGTCGAGCCACAGATAGGCCGAGCAGAAAAACGCAATCACCGCCAGCACGATGTCGAACGGCGGCACCCTGGTCCTGCGGGTACCGCGCCGGAAGGGAAAGGCGAGGAAACACAGCAGCAGCCCGAACGCCAAGTGGACGCTGCGCGCCGGCATGTCGACGAAGATGGCGATCCCGGTCGAGAACGGCAGCGGGGAGGCGATCCAAAGCTGGAACAGCGACCAGATCAGCGCGAGCGCGGCAAGAATACGCGCCCAAAAAGTGACGAGCCCACCACCGGTGGACTCGAGGCGTTCGATCAGGTCGTCAGGCCTGGTGCTCAATTCCGCGATGCGCGGGGGCGTAGCCTAGAGCCTGTTCGAAACATGCTCTATTTGAGCCAGCCCTTCTCGCGATAGTACTTCGCTGCACCGGGATGAAGCGGCGCGGACAGGCCGTCCTTCATCATGTTCTCGGGCTTGAGGTTGGCGAAGGCAGGATGCAGCCGCCGGAAGTCATTGATGTTCTCCATCACCGCACGGGTGACCTCGAAGGCGGTGTTGTCGGCGACGTCTGCGGAAGTGACGATGGTCGCCATGCCGCCGAACGTGACCACATCGGAAGTGGTCGATTTGTAGGTCCCCTGCGGGACGACCGTGCGCGCGTAATAGGGCCGCTTGGCGATCAGATTCTTTTCGACGTCGGTGTTGAGCGTGACGATCTTGGCAAAGCAGCCGTCGGTCGCCACCGCGACGCCGGAGTTCGGAACGCCCACGACATAACCGTAGGCGTCGATTTTGCGGTCACACAACGCGGTCGAGTGCTCGGTCGAGGTCAGCTCGGTCACCAGCCCGAAATAGCTCCTCGGGGTGTTGTAGAGCTGCATCAGAAGCTCGGTCGTCTGGCGTTGACCCGAGCCGGGATTGCCGATGTTGAACCGCTTGCCCTTCAGGTCCTTCCACGACTTGATGCCGGAGTTCTTGTGGACCACAAGGTGGTAGGCCTCGGGATGGACCGAGAAGACCGCCCGCAGCTTGGGGAAGCTGGTAACCTTTTTGGAGGATCCGTTATAGGAGTGATACTGCCAATCCGACTGCGCGACGCCGAAATCGAGCTCGCCGGCCTTGATCTGGGCGATGTTGTAGGTCGAGCCGTTGGTCGACGGCGCAGAGCAGCGGATGCCGTGCTTGCGGCCCTTCTTGCGGCCTTCCGCGGCTTCCTTGTGCAGCATCCGGCAGATCGCGTTGCCGGCAACGAAATAGACGCCGGTCGGCCCGCCGGTGCCGATGGCTATGAACGTGCGCTTGCTGGCCGCTTCGCCCGTCTGGGGAAGGCCCACACAGACCACCGCGAGGGCTATCGCGGTGGCCGCTATTCCTCTGATCATCATTCCTCGCTCCGGATTGCGTTCGAATATGTGCCAACACCGCCTCTGCGGCAGGCCGCAGCACGATTTAGGCGCGCTTCGGAGTCGGAGTCAACCGAGGCGAAGCGGCGGGCCGGGGAACGACGCCGTCGCGCGCAACAGCTTTGAATTCGGGGCGTCATGGCCTATAAAGCCCGCGGCATCGTGGGCATGCTCGGGATGCCGCACCGACGGCCGCGCGTCGGGCGTGCGCGAACGGGGATGGAGCGGATATGGCGCTCGAAGCACTGCTGATCGAGTATTTGCCGATCTTGATCTTCATCGGCATCGCCACCGGGCTGGCGGTTGCCATGGTCGCCGCGTCCTATATCGTTGCCCGGCAGCGTCCCGACACCGAAAAGCTCTCGGCCTACGAATGCGGCTTCGAGGCTTTCGACGACGCGCGCAGCCAGTTCGACGTCCGCTTCTACCTGGTGGCGATCCTGTTCATCATCTTCGACATCGAGATCGCCTTCCTGTTCCCGTGGGCGATCTCGCTGAGCGCGATCGGCATGCTCGGCTTCTGGTCGATGATGGTGTTCCTGGCCGTGCTGACGATCGGTTTCGTCTACGAATGGAAGAAGGGGGCGCTGGAATGGGAGTGACCCGGACCGCGGACGAGGACGCGGTTGTCGGTCAGGTCAGCCGGCAGCTCTCCGACAAGGGCTTCGTGATCGCCCAACTCGACAAGCTGGTCGGCTGGGCGCAATCGGGCTCGTTGTGGCCGATGACCTTCGGGCTTGCTTGCTGCGCGGTCGAGATGATGCATACCGCAGCCAGCCGCTACGACCTCGATCGGTTCGGCGTGGTCTTCCGACCGAGCCCGCGTCAATCCGACGTGATGATCGTCGCCGGCACGCTGACCAACAAGATGGCGCCCGCGCTGCGCAAGGTCTATGACCAGATGGCCGAGCCGCGCTGGGTCATCTCCATGGGCAGTTGCGCCAATGGCGGCGGCTATTACCACTATTCCTATTCCGTGGTCCGCGGCTGCGATCGGATCGTGCCGGTCGACGTCTACGTCCCCGGCTGTCCACCGACGGCTGAGGCGCTGCTCTACGGCATCCTCCAGCTCCAGAAGAAAATTCGGCGAACCAGCACCATCGCGCGCTGAACGCGGCCCGGGACCGGCCCGGGCACGACAAGGTCCCCCATGAATCAGGCCCTCATCGATCTCGGCGATTACCTTTCCTCTTCGATTCCGGTCGCCGGGACCGTCGGGCGGATCGTCAACGACGAGCTGGTGATCGAGGTTCCCGCCGCATCCATCGTCGCGGTGCTGAGCTTCCTGCGCGACGACGCAAGCTGCCTGTTCAAGGTTCTGGTCGATCTCTGCGGAGTCGACTATCCGGAGCGCGGACAGCGGTTCGAGGTGGTCTACAACCTCTTGAGCCTGCACCACAATCAGCGCATCAGGGTCAAGGTCTCGGTCGACGAGACGACGCCGGTGCCCAGTGTCTGCGAGGTCTATTCCGCGGCCGGCTGGTACGAGCGCGAGGCCTGGGACCTCTACGGAATCTATTTCGCCGGCAACCCCGACCTGCGCCGGCTGATGACCGATTACGGCTTCGAGGGCCACCCGCTGAGGAAGGACTTCCCGCTGACCGGCCATGTCGAGCTACGCTACGACGAGGAGCAGAAGCGGGTGGTCTATGAGCCAGTCCAGTTGACTCAGGATTTCCGCAGCTTCGACTTCATGAGCCCGTGGGAGGGTGCGCAATATATCCTGCCCGGCGACGAGAAGGCCGATGGCGCGGGGACCAAGGAATAGACCCTTGGCCGAGACCGAAATCAAGAACCTTACGATGAACTTCGGCCCGCAACACCCTGCGGCACATGGGGTTTTGCGGCTAGTGGTCGAGATGGACGGCGAGGTGATCGAGCGCGCCGACCCCCATATCGGCCTGCTGCACCGCGGCACCGAGAAGCTGATCGAGCACAAGACCTATATCCAGGCGGTGCCCTATTTCGACCGGCTGGACTACGTCTCGCCGATGTCCCAGGAGCATGCCTTCGCCCTGGCGACCGAGAAGCTCCTGGGGATCGAGGTGCCCGCGCGCGGCCAGTATGTGCGCGTCCTGTTCTGCGAGATCTCGCGGTTGCTCAACCACATCCTCAACATCTGCAGCTTCGCGCTCGATGTCGGCGCGATGACGCCGTTCCTGTGGGGGTTCGAGGAACGCGAGAAGATGATGGAGTTCTATGAGAGGGTGAGCGGTGCGCGGCTGCATGCCGCCTATTTCCGCCCGGGCGGGGTTCACCGCGACCTGCCGGTGGGGCTGGCCGAAGACATCGCGGCGTTCTGCGAGACGTTGCCGAAGTTCATCGACGATACGGAATCGCTGCTGACGGAAAACCGGATCTTCAAGCAGCGTGCGGTGGACATCGGCGCCATTTCGATCGAGGACGCGCTGGATTGGGGTCTGTCGGGGCCGATGCTGCGGGCCTCGGGTCTGCCCTGGGACCTGCGCAAGTCCCAGCCCTACGACGTCTATGCCGGGATGGATTTCGATATTCCGGTGGGCAGGAACGGGGACTGCTACGACCGCTATCTGGTCCGCATCGAGGAGATGCGCCAGAGCCTGAGAATCATCGGGCAATGCCTGGCGGAGCTGCCGGAAGGCCCGGTGCGGACCGAGGACCACAAGATCACCCCGCCGCGGCGCAGCGAGATGAAGACCTCGATGGAAGCCCTGATTCACCACTTCAAGCTCTATACCGAGGGCTATCACGTCCCGGCCGGCGAGACCTATACCGCCGTCGAGGCGCCCAAGGGCGAGTTCGGGGTCTACCTGGTCGCGGACGGCACCAACAAGCCCTATCGCTGCAAGATCCGCGCGCCGGGCTTCGCCTTCCTGCAGGCTGCCGAGTTCATGTGCAAGGGCCACATGCTGGCCGACCTGGTCGCCATCATCGGCTCGATGGACATCGTCTTCGGGGAGATCGATCGGTGAGCGAGGCGCCGTTCGCCTTCAGCTCCGAGAATCTCGACAAGGCGAGGGCCACTATTGCGCGCTACCCCGAAGGGCGCCAGGCCTCGGCAATCCTTCCGGTGCTCGACCTCGCCCAGCGCCAGAACGGCGGCTGGCTGTCGCCGCAGGCGGTCGCCACGGTCGCCGAGATGCTGGATATGCCGCTGATCCGGGTCTACGAGGTGATCTCGTTCTACGAGATGTTCAATTCCCAACCCGTCGGCGAGCACATGGTGCGGGTGTGCACGACCACGCCCTGCATGCTGCGCGGCAGCACCGAGATCCTGGCTGCCTGCAAGGACGAGCTCGGCATCGAGGTCGGCGGGACCAGCGCCGACGACAAGTTCACGCTCGCCGAGTTCGAATGCCTGGGCGCCTGCGTCAATGCGCCCGTCGTCTGGATCGACGACGATTATTACGAGGATCTGGAGCCGGATCGGATCCGGGAGATCCTGAGGGACTTGCGCGCCGGCGAGCGACCCGCACCCGGCCCCCAGATCGGCCGGCAGAAATCGGCGCCCCTCGGCGGGCCCCGGACCCTGACCGCCGTCGCGGCCGCTATGCCGTCCGTCGATACCGATCGGGAGCCGATCGCGGCGGCCGGGGCCGGCGAGGAGGAACAGGCCTGATGGCGCTGACCGACAAGGACCGGATCTTTACCAATCTCTACGGCCAGCACGACTGGCGGCTGCCGGCCGCTCGGGGACGCGGCGACTGGGACGGCACCAAGGCGGTGATCGCCAAGGGCCGCGACTGGGTGGTCGAGGAAGTGAAGTCCTCCGGCCTGCGCGGCCGCGGCGGGGCGGGGTTTCCGACCGGGCTCAAATGGTCGTTCATGCCCAAGGAGTCCGACGCCCGCCCGTCCTATCTGGTGATCAACGCCGACGAGAGCGAGCCCGGGACGTGCAAGGACCGCGATATCATTCGCCACGATCCGCAGAAGCTGATCGAAGGCGCGCTCCTGGCAAGCTTCGGAATGGGGGCGAACACGGCGTTCATCTACATCCGCGGCGAGTTCGTGCGCGAGGCCCAAGTGCTGGAGGCCGCTGTCGAGGAAGCCCGCGAGGCCGGGCTGATCGGCGCCAACGCCTGCGGCTCCGGCTTCGACTTCGACATCGTCGTCCATCGCGGCGCCGGGGCCTATATCTGCGGCGAGGAGACGGGCTTGCTCGAAAGCCTGGAGGGCAAGAAGGGCATGCCGCGGATCAAGCCGCCGTTCCCGGCCAACACCGGGCTCTATGGCTGTCCGACGACGATCAACAACGTCGAGACCATCGCCGTGGTGCCGGCGATCCTCAAGCGTGGCGCGTCCTGGTTCTCGAGCTTCGGGCGCGAGAACAACACCGGCACCAAGGTTTTCTGCATCTCCGGCCACGTGAACAGCCCGTGCAACGTCGAAGAGACGATGGGCATCGGCCTTCGCGAGCTGATCGACAAACATGCCGGCGGGGTGCGCGGCGGCTGGGACAATTTGAAGGCCGTCATCCCCGGCGGCTCCTCGGTTCCGATCATACCGCGCTCGGTCTGCGACAGCGCGATCATGGACTTTGACGGCCTGCGCGAGGTCCAGTCCGGTCTCGGCACCGCGGCGGTGATCGTGATGGACAAATCGACCGATGTGGTCGCCGCGATCGCGCGTCTTTCGAAATTCTACATGCACGAGTCCTGCGGCCAGTGCACGCCCTGCCGCGAAGGCACCGGCTGGATGTGGCGCGTCATGGAGCGCCTGGTCACCGGTGATGCGGAGATCGCCGACATCGACATGCTGCTCGCGGTGGGCTACGAGATCGAGGGCCATACGATCTGTGCTCATGGCGATGCCTCTGCCTGGCCGATCCAAGGCCTGATGCGGCATTTCCGCGACGACGTGGAGGCCCGCATCATTGCCCGCAAGACCGATAGCGTCGCGGCAGCATGAGCGCGGAGGGTTGAGAGGCGCCCGATGGCGAAACTGACGATCGACGGCGTCGAGATCGAGGTCGAGGACGGGCTGAGCGTCCTCCAGGCCTGTGAGATCGCCGGCAAGGAGATCCCCCGGTTCTGCTATCACGAACGGTTGTCGATCGCCGGCAATTGCCGGATGTGCCTGGTCGAGATGGAGCGCTCGCCCAAGCCGATCGCATCGTGCGCGATGCCGGTCGGCAACGGCATGGTCATCCGCACCAACACCGAGACGGTTCGCAAGGCGCGCCGGGGCGTGATGGAGTTCCTGCTGATCAACCACCCGCTCGACTGCCCGATCTGCGACCAGGGCGGGGAATGCGACCTGCAGGACCAGGCCATGGCCTATGGCTTCGACCGGTCGCGGTTCGAGGAAAACAAGCGCGCGGTGCCGGACAAGGATTTCGGCCCGCTGGTCGAAACCCACATGACGCGCTGCATCCATTGCACACGCTGTATCCGGTTCGTCACCGAAGTCGCCGGCGTCGAAGAGCTCGGCGCGACCGGTCGTGGCGAGCACATGGAGGTCGATACCACGCTGCAAAGCGCGCTGACGTCCGAGCTGTCCGGCAACATCATCGATCTCTGCCCGGTCGGCGCGCTGACCTCCAAGCCCTATGCCTTCAACGCGCGGCCCTGGGAGCTGACCAAGACCGAGTCGATCGACGCCATGGACGCACTCGGCAGCAACATCCGCATCGATGCCAGGGGCGGGGAGGTCCAGCGCGTCTTGCCGCTGATCAACGAGGAGATCAACGAGGAGTGGATCTCCGACAAGACGCGGTTCTCCTATGACGGGCTCAGGCGCCAGAGACTCGACCGGCCCTATGTCCGGCGCGACGGGCGGCTGCGTCCGGTGAGCTGGTCCGAGGCGTTCGCTGCGATCGAGACGGCGGTCGCCGCGACCACGCCGGATCGGATCGCAGCGATCGCCGGCGACCTGGCCGATTGCGAAGCCATGATCGTCCTCAGGGACCTTTTTTCCGGTCTGGGTACGGCCAGTATCGATGGCCGTCAGGACGGCGCCAAGCTGCCGGCCGCTCCGCGCGCGGCCTATCTGTTCAACACCGCCATCGCCGGTATCGAGCATGCCGATGCATGCCTGCTGGTGGGCACAAACCCGCGCTGGGAGGCGCCGCTGGTCAATGCGAGGCTGCGCAAGCGCGCATTGGCGGGCGCCTTTCCGGTCGGCCTGATCGGCCGGCCCGTCGATCTGACCTATCGGGTCGAACATCTGGGCATGGGCGGTCAGACATTGTCGGAGATCGCAGACGGCCGCCACCTCTTCTGCGAGCATCTGGAGGCAGCCAAAAGGCCGATGATCGTCCTCGGCCAGGGGCCGCTTGCCCGCCCCGACGGGGCGGCGGTCCTGGCGACGGCACACGCGATCGCCGAGCGCTTCGCCATGGTGGGCGAGGGTTGGAACGGCTTCAACGTGCTCCACATTGCGGCCGCACGCGTCGGCGCGCTCGATCTCTCCCTGGTTCCGGGTGCGGGCGGGCGGGATGTCGCGGGGATCCTCGCCGGCGCCGAGACAGGGGAGATCGATTTCGTCTTTCTGCTGGGCGCCGACGAGATCGACACCGGGCGGCTCGGCCAGGCCTTCGTGGTCTACCAGGGCCATCACGGCGATACCGGTGCGATGCGCGCCGACGTGGTGCTGCCCGGCGCCGCCTATACCGAGAAAGACGCGACCTACGTCAACCTCGAAGGCCGAGCGCAGCGCACCGCGCGCGCGGTCTTCCCGCCTGGCGAGGCGCGCGAGGACTGGCGGATCCTGCGCGCGCTCTCCGAGGTCCTCGGCAGGACCTTGCCCTATGACGACCTCGATGCGGTGCGCACCCGGCTGGTCGAGGCCAACCCGGTCTTCGGCGCGATCGGCCGTGTCGCGCCCGCCGCCTGGGGCGCCTTCGGAGAGCCCGGCAGCATGGATGCTGCGCCGTTCGCCTCGCCGATCGAGAACTTCTACATGACCGATCCGATCAGCCGTTCTTCGGAGACCATGGCGGCCTGCACGCGCACCTTCCTCGGCGCACCGGCCGGGAAGACGGGCACCGATGGATAGCCTCTGGACGATATATGTCTGGCCGGCGGTCCTGATCGTCGCCTACATCATCGCGATCCTGATCCCGCTGCTCGGAGGGGTCGCCTACCTGACGCTCGCCGAACGCAAGGTGATCGCGGCGATGCAGCTCCGCAAGGGGCCCAACGTGGTCGGTCCGTTCGGTTTGCTCCAGCCCGTGGCCGACGGGCTGAAGCTGCTGTTCAAGGAGACCATCATCCCCAGCGGCGCCAACCGCGCGGTCTTCCTGATGGCGCCGATGCTGACCTTCATCCTGGCCGTCGTCGCCTGGGCGGTGATCCCGTTCGATGAGGGCTGGGTGCTGGCCGACATCAATGTCGGGGTGCTCTACCTGTTCGCGATCTCCTCGCTCGGCGTCTACGGCATCATCATGGCCGGCTGGGCGTCGAACTCGAAATACGCCTTCCTCGGCGCGCTGCGCTCGGCGGCCCAGATGGTCTCCTACGAGGTCGCGATCGGCTTCGTGATCATCTCGGTGCTGCTGTGCGTCGGCTCGCTCAACCTCTCGGCGGTGGTCAAGGCGCAGGAGGGGCTGTGGTTCTGCATCCCGCTGCTGCCGATGTTCGTGATGTTCTTCATCTGCACGCTTGCCGAGACCAACCGCGCGCCGTTCGACCTGCCCGAGGCCGAGGCGGAGCTGGTCTCCGGCTACAACGTCGAATACTCCTCGATGACGTTTGCGCTGTTCTTTCTCGGCGAGTACGCGAACATGATCCTGATGAGCGGCATGACGACCGTCTTGTTCCTGGGCGGGTGGCTGCCGATCATCGACGTAGCGCCGTTCAACTGGATCCCCGGTCCGATTTGGTTCGGCGCCAAGCTGGCGCTGTGTCTGTTCTTCTTCCTGTGGGTGCGTGCGACTTTTCCGCGCTATCGTTACGACCAGCTCATGCGGCTGGGATGGAAGGTGTTCCTGCCTCTCTCCCTGTTCTGGCTGGTGCTCACCGCGGGCGTCCTGGTCGCTTTCGGCTGGGCGCCGGTGACGGCCTGATCGGGGCGAGGAGGCTCGACCGCCATGGCATTGCTCGATCGATCCGCACGCGCTCTGTTCCTGGCCGAACTGATCTCGGGCATGAGCTTGACGCTGCGCTATTTCTTCAAGCCCAAGGTGACGGTGAACTACCCCTTCGAGAAGGGTCCACTCAGTCCGCGCTTCCGCGGCGAGCACGCGCTTCGACGCTATCCCAACGGCGAGGAGCGCTGCATCGCCTGCAAGCTGTGCGAGGCGATCTGCCCGGCCCAGGCGATTACCATCGAGGCCGAGCCGCGTGCCGACGGCAGCCGTCGAGCCACCCGCTACGACATCGACATGACCAAGTGCATCTATTGCGGTTTTTGCGAGGAGGCCTGCCCGGTCGATGCGATCGTCGAGGGGCCGAACTTCGAGTTCGCCACCGAGACCCGCGAGGAGCTGATGTACAACAAGGAGAAGCTCCTCGATAACGGCGACCGGTGGGAGGCCGACCTGGCCGCCCGGCTGAGCGCAGACGCCCCTTACCGCTGAACCCGCCGCGATGATCATTCAAAGCATTGCCTTCTACCTGTTCGCCGCGGTCGCGGTCGCCGCGGGCGTGATGGTGATCTCCTCGCGCAACCCCGTCCATTCGGTACTGTTCCTGATCCTGGCCTTCTTCAACGCGGCGGGGCTGTTCGTGCTGATGGGCGCCGAGTTCATCGCCATGACTCTGGTGATCGTCTATGTCGGCGCGGTCGCGGTGTTGTTCCTGTTCGTCGTGATGATGCTCGACATCAACTTCGTCGAGCTGCGCCAGGGTTTCCTGCAATACCTGCCGGTCGGTGCGCTGATCGGGATCGTGCTGCTCGCCGAGCTCGTGCTGATTTTCGCAAGCTGGGCGATCGCGCCGGAGGACGTGCTGGTTCGCGCCGCGCCCATGCCGCCGGCGAGCGAGGTCACCAACACCCACGCCATCGGTCGGATCCTTTATACCGACTACATCTACGCCTTTCAGGCGGTCGGGGTGATCCTGCTGATCGCGATGGTCGGTGCAATCGTGCTCACCTTGCGGGCGCGCGAGGGCGTCCGCAAGCAGCGCGTCGCGGCTCAGCTTGCGCGACGGCGCGACCAGACGGTCGAGCTCAAGAAGGTCCAACCCGGAAGCGGGGTGTGAGGTGATCGGTCTGGCGCACTACCTCTCGGTCGCGGCGATCCTGTTCACCCTGGGGATCTTTGGCATCTTCCTCAACCGCAAGAACGTGATCATCATCCTGATGTCGATCGAGCTCATCCTGCTTGCCGTCAATATCAACCTGGTCGCGTTCTCGGTCCACCATCAGGACCTGGTGGGACAGGTCTTCGCGCTGCTGGTGCTGGCAATCGCGGCCGCGGAAGCCGCGATCGGGCTTGCGATCATCGTCGTCTATTTCCGGAACCGCGGCACGATCGCGGTCGAGGACATCAATCTGATGCGGGGCTGAGGCGTGCTGTATTCGCTTGCGGTCTTCCTGCCGCTGATCGGCGCCGTGCTGGCCGGGTTGTTCGGCCGCATCCTGAAGGACACCGGCTCCCAGCTCGTGAGCTGCGGAGCGATGCTGGGCTCGGCCGCGATTTCGGTGGTGATCCTTATCGAGGTCGCACTCGGCGGCGCGCCGCGAACGGTCGAGCTGTTCACCTGGATGAACTCCGGCGCGTTCGATGTCGTCTGGTCCTTGCGTTTCGATCAGCTCACCGCGGTGATGGTCTTCGTGGTCTCCGTCGTCTCGGCGATGGTCCACATCTATTCCATCGGCTACATGCACCACGACCCCTCGATCCCGCGGTTCATGGCCTATCTGAGCCTGTTCACCTTCTTCATGCTCATGCTGGTGAGCGCCGACAACCTGCTCCAGATGTTCTTCGGCTGGGAAGGCGTCGGGCTGTGCTCCTATTTCCTGATCGGCTTCTGGTACGACCGCCCGGCCGCCAACGCCGCGGCGATCAAAGCCTTCATCGTCAACCGGGTGGGCGATTTCGGCTTTGCGCTGGGGATCATGGGGGTGTTCCTGATCTTCGGCTCGATCGAGTTCGAAACCATCTTCGCGGCCGCGCCGGAAAAGGCGGACGAATCGATCGCTTTCCTCGGCTACGAGGCGCACGCACTGACGGTCCTGTGCATCCTGCTGTTCATCGGCGCGATGGGAAAATCCGCGCAGCTCGGCCTGCATACCTGGTTGCCGGATGCGATGGAGGGCCCGACCCCGGTCTCCGCGCTGATCCACGCCGCGACCATGGTCACCGCCGGCGTTTTCATGGTCGCCCGTATGTCGCCGCTGTTCGAGCATTCGCCGGTGGCGTTGACCGTCGTCGTCGTCATCGGCGGCTCGACGGCGTTCTTTGCCGCGACAATCGGGTTGTGCCAGAACGACATCAAACGGGTGATCGCGTATTCGACCTGCAGCCAGCTCGGCTACATGTTCTTCGCCTGCGGGGTGTCGGCCTATTCGGCGGGCATCTTCCACCTGATGACCCACGCCTTTTTCAAGGCGCTGCTGTTCCTGGGCGCGGGCTCGGTGATCCACGCGATGTCATCGGAGCAGGACATGCGCAACATGGGCGGCATCTGGAGGATGATCCCACTGACCTACGCCCTGATGTGGATCGGCAGCCTGGCGCTTGCCGGCGTGCCGCTGTTCGCCGGCTACTACTCCAAGGACATCGTGCTGGAGTCGGCGTTCGCGGCCCATACCGGGGCGGGGACCTACGCATTCTGGCTCGGCATCCTGGCCGCGGCGATGACCGCGTTCTACTCCTGGCGGCTGCTGATCATGACCTTCCACGGCACGCCGCGAGCTGATGAGAAGACCCTGGCCCACGTCCACGAATCGCCCAGATCGATGACCGTCCCGCTGATCGTTCTGGCGCTCGGCGCGGTGTTCTCGGGCTATCTCGGCTACGATTATTTCGTCGGCTCCGGGCTCGAGGCCTTCTGGGGCGAGTCCATCAAGGTCTTGCCGGACCACAATGCGCTTGCCGATGCCCACCATGTGCCGAGTTGGGTAAAGGTGCTGCCCATCGTCATGGGGCTGGGCGGTATCGCGCTCGCCTATGTGTTCTACATGGCGATACCGGGCCTGCCGGGGATGCTGGCCGCGCGGCTGCGCCTTCTCTACCTGTTCCTGCTCAACAAGTGGTATTTCGACGAGCTCTACGACTGGGCTTTCGTCCGTCCGGCGCGCCGGTTGGGCCACGGGCTATGGAAGGAAGGCGACGGCAGCCTGATCGACGGGCTGGG
Organism: Alphaproteobacteria bacterium; assembly: GCA_965248835.1. Classification (GTDB taxonomy): domain Bacteria; phylum Pseudomonadota; class Alphaproteobacteria; order MPNO01; family MPNO01; genus CAYFYS01. The sequence continues at coordinate 1,322,180 of CBDFLJ010000002.1, read as the reverse complement.
ACCCGACGGCATCTCGTCGGCCGCGCGCGTTCTGGCGCGCCGTATCAGCAGCTTCCAGTCCGGCTACGTCTACCACTACGCGTTCGCGATGCTGATCGGGGTCGCGGTCTTCGTCTCCTGGCACCTATATGCCCGGATCTAGGAGCGTCTGCGCGTGAGCGAATGGCCCATCCTCAGCCTGGTGACGTTCCTGCCGGTGGTCGGCGCGCTGTTCATCCTGGTGATCGGGGGCGATGCGCCGACAGTTGCGCGTAACGCACGGATGACGGCGCTTTGGACCTCGCTGATCACATTCGTGCTGTCGCTCTATCTGTGGATCGACTTCGACACCGCCAATCCCGGCTTCCAGTTCGTCGAGCGCGCCGCGTGGATTCCCTCGATGGGGATCTCCTACCACATGGGGGTCGACGGCATTTCGGTGCTGTTCGTCATCCTGTCCACCTTCCTGACGCCGCTATGCATCCTGGCGAGCTGGGAGGCGATTCAACTCCGCGTCAAGGAATACATGATCGCCTTCCTGCTGCTCGAGACCTTCATGGTCGGGATGTTCTGCGCGCTCGATTTCGTCCTGTTCTACATCTTCTTCGAAGGCGTCCTTATCCCGATGTTCCTGATCATCGGGGTGTGGGGCGGCAGCAACCGGGTCTACGCCGCGTTCAAGTTCTTTCTGTTCACGCTGACCGGCTCTGTGCTGATGCTGGTCGCGATCCTGGTGATCTACTTCGATGCCCAGACCACCGACGTGACCGCGCTGCTCGGCAAGACGTTCGATCCGGACTTGCAAATCTGGCTATGGGTCGCCTTCTTCGCCAGCTTCGCCGTCAAGGTCCCGATGTGGCCGGTGCACACCTGGCTGCCCGATGCCCATGTCGAGGCGCCGACCGCAGGCTCGGTAATCCTGGCCGGGGTGCTGTTGAAGATGGGCGCCTACGGCTTTCTGCGCTTCTCGCTGCCGATGCTGCCCTACGCCAGCGATTTCTTCACGCCCTTCGTCTTCACCCTTTCGGTGGTGGCAATCATCTACACCTCGCTGGTGGCGCTGGCTCAGGAGGACATGAAAAAGCTGATTGCCTATTCCTCGGTCGCCCATATGGGGTTTGTCACCATCGGCATCTTCACCGTCACCTTCCAGGGCGTCGAGGGCGCGATCGTCCAGATGCTGAGTCACGGCATCATCTCTTCGGCCCTGTTCCTGTGCGTCGGCGTGGTCTACGACCGCTTGCACACCCGCGACATCGCGCGCTATGGCGGGCTGGTCCACCGTATGCCGGTCTACGCCTTCGTCTTCATGGTCTTCGTGCTGGCTTCGGTCGGGCTGCCGGGGACCAGCGGGTTCATCGGCGAGTTCCTGGTCCTGGTCGGTGCCTTCCAGGTCAACACCTGGGTTGCGATGCTGGCGACCACCGGGATCATCCTCGGAGCCGCCTACATGCTCTACCTCTATCGCCGGGTGATCTTCGGCAGGCTCACCAAGCAGGAGCTGATGTCGATGATCGACCTCAGCCCGCGCGAGGTCGTGGTCTTTGCGCCGCTGGTCGTGGCGACGCTGTGGATGGGCATTTGGCCGGAGCCGTTCCTGGATGTGATGGAGGCATCGGTAGGCCAACTGGTCCGCAACCACGAGGTCGCGCTCCGCGCGATCAGCGATACCGCGGTAGCCGGCCGGTAGGGGCGGGGAGGGAGACGTGCTGCCCGATATGAGCCTGATCCTGCCCGAGCTGATCCTGGTGGTGGGCGCGATGGCGCTTCTGATGGCCGGCGTCTATTCGGGCCCGAGGTCCTTTCGGGCAATCACATGGTCGGCCGTCGCGGTCATCCTCCTGGCCGGCGTCGCAGTCACCGCAACGACGGAGATCCGCACCACCCTGTTCGGCGATCAGTTCATCGTCGACTCCTTCGGACACTTCATGAAGTGGCTGGTCTTCATCGGCTCGGCGCTCGCGCTGATCATGTCGCTCGACTACAACCGGCGTGAGGACATCGCCAGGCCCGAATATCCGGTGCTGATCCTGTTCGCCACCCTGGGCATGGCGATGATGGTCTCGGCCAACGACCTGATCTCGCTTTATGTCGGGCTGGAGCTTCAGTCCCTGTCGCTCTATGTCATCGCTGCCTTCCGCCGCGATTCGGCGCGCTCCACCGAGGCCGGGCTGAAATATTTCGTCCTCGGGGCGCTGTCCTCAGGCATGCTGCTCTACGGCTGCTCGATGGTCTACGGTTTTGCCGGCTCAACCAGCTTCGAGACGCTGGCCGGGCTGTTCAACCGCGAGGCGGCCACACAGGGCATTGGCATCGTCGTCGGCCTGGTCTTCGTCATTGCCGGTCTTGCCTTCAAGGTCTCCGCGGTCCCGTTCCACATGTGGACACCCGATGTCTACGAGGGCGCGCCGACGCCGGTCACCGCCTTCTTCGCCGTGGCGCCCAAGATCGCCGCCATGGCGCTGTTCATACGCACCATGGTCGGCCCCTTCGCAGATCTGTTCCAGCAATGGCAGCAGATCGTGATCTGCATCTCGATCCTGTCGATGTTGCTGGGCTCGCTGGCGGCGATCTGGCAGACCAACATCAAGCGGCTCCTGGCCTACAGCTCCATCGGTCACGTCGGTTTCGCGCTGGTCGGGCTTGCGGCCGGCACGCCGGAGGGCGTGCGCGGCGTTGCGATCTACATGACGATCTATCTGGCGATGAACGTCGGCACGTTCTGCTGCGTGCTGGCGATGCGCCACCAGGGCCGCATGCTCGAGGACATCGAGGATCTGGCCGGGCTGTCCCGGACCTCGCCCCTGCTGGCGTTGGCCCTGGCGGTCTTCATGTTCTCGATGGCCGGCATCCCGCCGCTGGCGGGTTTCTTCGGCAAGCTCTACGTCTTCCTTGCCGCGATCGATGCCGGGCTCTACCTGCTCGTGGTGATCGGGGTGTTGACCAGTGTGGTCGCGGCCTTCTACTACCTGCGGATCGTCAAGATCATGTATTTCGACGAGCCGGCGGAAGCCTTCGACCGCCCGATCGGTCGGGACCTCGGCACGATCCTTACAGTGACCTGTCTGTTCGTCGTTCTGTTCGTCGCCTTCCAGACGCCCATCCTCGACAGTGCCGGGGCCGCCGCCTCGGTGCTGTTTCTGCCCTGAGCAACCGGTGGACCTGCCGCACGGATATACGCTCGAGCGGCACGCCGAGGTCGACAGCACCAACACGATCGCGCTGCGCCGCGCCGCGGCCGGCGCTGCGCATGGCACGGTGATCCTTGCCGAGACCCAGAGCGCCGGACGCGGCCGGCGCGGCCGTGCCTGGGCATCGCTCCCCGGCAACCTCTTCATCACCATTCTGGCGCGGCCCCCGGCCGCCCGTACGGCGGGGCAACTTTCGTTCGTCGCTGCGGTCGCGCTGGGCGAGGTCCTGGCCGACTTCGCCGATATCATGTTCAAATGGCCCAACGACATCTTGTCTGCGGGCCGGAAGATTGCCGGAATCCTGATCGAGGCCGATCATGGCGCGGCCGCGATCGGCATCGGCGTCAACCTGATCGCGGCCCCGGACGAGCTCGCCGCGACGGCTGGCGATCTCGGCGGCCGGCTGGATCGAATCGCCGCCGCCGAAGCGCTGTGCCAGGCCTTCGATCTCTGGTATCGCCGTTGGATCGAAGAGGGGTTCGCACCGGTGCGCACCGCCTGGCTCGACCGCGCGGCGGGGCTCGATGCACCCCTCGGCGCCGGCGGGCGGACCGGCCGGTTCGCCGGACTCGACGCGGACGGCGGCCTGATCCTGGTTGACGGCTCCGGCACCGCGCACGTGATCACCGGCGGCGAGGTCTTGTTCGGAGAGCCGGCATGCTGCTGACCATCGATTCAGGCAACACCAACATCGTCTTCGCTCTCTACGAAGGCGAGGAACAGCGCGGCGTGTGGCGCAGTGTCAACGACCCGCGGCGGACCGCCGACGAATACGGCGTGTGGCTGAGCCAACTCATGATGCTGCACGATTTCCGGGCCGCCGACGTCAACGAGGCGATCATCGCGACCGTCGTGCCGGAAGCCCTCTACAGCCTGCGCATGCTGTGCCGCATCTATTTCGGCTGCGAGCCGCTGGTGATCGGTGAGCCGGAGGTCGACCTTGGCATCGACGCGCTGGTCGACAGTCCGGCCGAGGTCGGCGCCGACCGGCTGGTTAACGCGGTCGGCGCGCACGAGCGCTTCGGCGGGCCGCTGATCGTCATCGACTTCGGTACCGCGACCACGTTCGACGTCGTCGATGGGGAGGGCAATTATGCCGGCGGGGCGATTGCTCCCGGTATCAACCTGTCACTCGATGCGCTCCACATGGCCGCAGCCCAGCTTCCGCGCGTGGCCGTCCGCCGGCCCGAGACGGTCATCGGCAAGCGCACCGTGCCGGCGATGCTCTCGGGCGTCTATTGGGGCTATATCGGACTCATCGAAGGCTTGGTCATGCGGATCCGTGAGGAGTTCGCGGAGCCGATGCAGGTGATCGCGACCGGCGGGCTGGCGCCGCTGTTCGCCGAGGGCACCGAAGCAATCGATGCCTTGGACCTGGAGATGACCCTGCGCGGGCTCGCGTCGATCCATCGCCGGAACACAAAGCCATGAGCGCGGGCGAGGATCCCTTCCGCCCGAAGGCCGGCGAGATCCTGTTCCTGCCGCTCGGCGGCTCGGGCGAGATCGGAATGAATCTCAACCTCTACGGCAGCGACGGAAGATGGATGATGGTCGACCTCGGCATCGGCTTCTGCGATAGCGAGGCGCCGGGTGTCGATGTGATGGTCGCCGATCCCGATTTCATCGTCCGGCGACGCGACGCGCTCGCGGGGATCGTTCTGACCCATGCTCACGAGGACCATCTGGGCGCGGTGGCGATCCTGTGGCCCCGACTGCGCTGTCCCGTCTATGCCTCGCCGTTCGCGGCCGCGGTGCTGCGCCGCAAGCTCACCGATGCCGGGTTGATTGCCGAAGTCCCGCTGCACGTCATCGCGCCCGGCACGCCCTTCGATGTGGGTCCGTTCTCGGTGGAATTCGTGGCTGCCGCCCACTCGATCCCAGAGGGCCATATTCTCGCGATACGCAGTGCGGCGGGGCTGCTGGTCCACGCCACCGACTGGAAGCTCGACCCAGGCCCGGTTGTGGGCTCCTCGACCGACGAGGCGGCGCTTCGGGCGCTCGGCGATGAAGGGGTCGCGGCTTTGATGTGCGATTCGACCAACGCTTTCCTCGACGGACGTGCCGGCTCGGAAGCCGCGCTCGGCCCGAGCCTGGCGGAGGTCATCGGCGGCTGCACCGGCCGGGTCGCGGTCGCGTGCTTTTCCAGCAACATCGCGCGCATCGCCACGATCGCGCGGGCTGCGGCGGCAAACGATCGCCAGACCTGTCTGGTCGGCCGCTCGCTCTGGCGCATGGTCGAGGCCGCGCGCGAGACCGGCTATCTGCAAGATATCCCCCGGCTGCTCACCGAGCACGACGCCGGCTACCTGCCGCCGGAGCGGGTCGTGATTATCATCACCGGCAGCCAAGGCGAGCCGCGCGCCGCGTTGACCCGGGTAGCCGGTAACGACCACCCCGCGGTCTCGCTGGGGCGGGGCGATACGGTGATCTTTTCCTCGCGCATGATCCCCGGCAACGAGATCGCTATCGGCCGGGTGCAGAACCAGCTCGCGCGTAAAGGGATCGAGGTCATCGTCGACGGCCCGCGCTTTGTCCACGTCTCCGGCCACCCCGGCCGCGACGAACTGACGGCGCTTTACGGCTGGCTCAGGCCCAGGGCATTGATCCCGATCCACGGCGAGACCCGCCATCTGGTGGAGCATGTCGCGCTCGCGCTTCAGGCCGGCATACAAGAAGCCGTCGTTGCCGAGAACGGCACCCTGGTGAGGCTTTGCCCCGGCCCGACGAGGCTCGAGGACGGCATCGAGCCGGGCCGGCTCGCACTCGACGGTACTCGCCTGGTGCCGATGGACGGAGGGGTGCTGCGCGCGCGCAACCAGATCGGCTTCTCGGGAAGCGCGGTGGCAACCGTGCTCATCAACGCCCGCGGCGAGCTGACCGACGATCCCAGGCTGACGCTGCACGGCGTGGTCGAGGCCGATGACGACGACGGGCTGGAAGACGACGCGGTCGATGCGGTGATCGATGCGGTCGACGCGCTCAGCGACGCCGCGAGCCGCGACGACCAGGCGGTCGCGGACGCCGCCCGCCGGGCCATCCGGCGGACCGTCCACAAGGCAATCGGCAAGCGCCCGATCACCGACATCCATGTGGTCAGGATCTAAGCGCTGTTGTGCCATGAGGACAGGGCCTCCGGGTTCGTGACTCCGGCCGCTATCGCCGACGATCTGATCGCCTTTCGGCCGAGCTGAGCGAGATGTCCTACTGCGAGATCGCCCCCGGCCACCCGTTTCACGGACCCTACCACGATACCGAGTACGGCTTTCCCGTCCGCGACGATGCGGTGCTGCTCGAGCGCTTCGCGCTGGAGATCAACCAGGCCGGGCTTTCCTGGCTCACTATCCTCAAGAAGCGCGCCGCATTCTTCCGGGCCTTCGAGGGCTTTGACGTCGCCACCGTCGCCGCCTATGGCGAGGCGGACCGGGCGCGGCTGCTGGCCGATGCCGGCATCATCCGCAACCGGCTGAAGGTCGATGCCGTGATCGAGAACGCGCGCCGCTTGGCCGCGCTGATCGAGGCGCACGGCTCGTTCGCCGGCTGGCTCGACGCCCGGCATCCGCTGCCGAAGGAAGACTGGGTGAAGCTCTTCAAGAAGACCTTCAAATTTACTGGCGGGGAGATCACCGGCGAGTTTCTGATGAGCACCGGCTACTTGCCCGGCGCCCATGACCGGACCTGCCCGGTGCACGCCAGGATCCTGGAGCTTCGCCCGCCGTGGGCAGCGGTGTAGGGTTATGCGATAATCCGCCCGCAGCCCGCGGGGCCTGATGAGGATCTGACGGGAGAACGGCCCGCCCATGGCCGAGGCAACACCACGGCTCGCGCTGAGCGGGATCGGCAAGACGTTCCCGGGCACGGTCGCGAACGATGACATCTCGCTCACCCTGATGCCGGGTGAGATCCACGCGCTCTTCGGCGAGAACGGCGCCGGCAAATCGACATTGGTAAAGATCGTCTACGGCGTGCTGCGCGCGGATACGGGGACGATGGACTGGGACGGCACACGGGTCGTCATCGCCTCGCCGGCCCAGGCACGGCGCCTGGGCATCGGCATGGTTTTCCAGCATTTCTCGCTGTTCGATTCGCTCACGGTCGCGGAGAACATCGCGCTGGGCATCGATGAACGGGTGCCGATGCGCGACCTGACCACGCGGATCGGCGAGGTCTCCGGGCGCTACGGCTTGGCGCTGGATCCCGGCCGCCACGTCCATACACTCTCTGTCGGCGAGCGCCAGCGGGTCGAGATCGTCCGCTGCCTCTTGCAGAACCCGCGGCTGCTGATCATGGACGAGCCGACCTCGGTCCTGACCCCGCAGGAGGCGGACCGCCTGTTCGAGACCCTGCGCAGGCTCGCCGGCGAAGGCTGCACGGTGCTCTACATCTCCCATAAGCTGGAGGAAATCCGCGCGCTGTGCGAGAAGGCGACGGTGCTGCGCGGCGGCAAGGTGGTCGCGACCTGCGATCCGCGCATCGAGACCGCGCGCAGCCTCGCCCAGATGATGATCGGGACCGAGCTGCCCACCCCCACCCACCGGCCGAGGCCGGAGGCTGGCGCGGAAAGGCTTGCGGTCGAAGCCCTGAGCCTCGTCTCCGTGCACCCCTTCGGCACGCCGATCCGCAACGTCAGCCTCGTCGTCCGGGCCGGCGAGATCCTGGGTATCGCAGGCGTTGCCGGCAACGGCCAGCCGGAGCTTCTGGCCGCTCTGGCCGGCGAGACCCTGGCACCGGACGCCTGCAACGTCCGCCTCGACGGCAAGCCGGTCGGCCGGATGGGTCCGCGCGAGCGCCGTGCGATGGGGCTGTGCTTCGTGCCCGAGGAAAGGCTCGGCCAGGGCACGGTGCCGGAGATGTCGCTGGCCGAGAACGGCCTCCTCAGCGCCTATGACCGCGCGGGCCTGCTGCAGAACGCCCTGCTCAAGCTGGCGAAGATCCGCAGCTTCGCCACCGGCGTCGTAGAGGGCTACAATGTCATGACCACCGGTCCGGCGGCCGAGGCGCGCAGCCTGTCCGGCGGCAACCTGCAGAAATTCATCATCGGTCGGGAGATCTTGCAGCAGCCGGAGATCCTGATCGCCGCCCACCCGACCTGGGGGATCGATGCCGGAGCGGCCGCGGCGATCCACCAGGCGCTGATCGACCTCGCCAAGGGCGGGGCGGCAGTCCTGGTTGTCTCACAGGACCTGGACGAGCTGTTCGCCATCAGCGACCGCCTGGCGGTGATCTGCGAGGGAAGGCTGTCCGCCAGCCGGCCGACCAAAGATACGACGGTCGAGCAGGCGGGTCTGCTGATGGGCGGCATGTTCGACGAGGACGGCAAGATCATCGAGAACCGTGCTGCCTAGGCTGGAGCCGCGCGGCGGCGCTTCGGCGGCGATGCTGCTGGCAACGCCGGTGATCGCGGTGGCGTTCACGCTGGTTGCGGGCGTGATCCTGTTCGCGGCCCTGGGCTTCGATCCCGGCCGTTCGCTCTATACCTTCTTCATCAAGCCGGTCGCGAGCCTCTACGGCCTGACCGAGCTCGTGGTCAAGGCAACGCCCCTTGCCCTGATCGCGATCGGCCTCGCCATGGGGTTCCGGGCAAATGTCTGGAACATCGGCGCGGAGGGCCAGTTCACCCTGGGTGCGATCTGCGGCGGCGGAGTGGCGCTTGCTTTCCACGGCAGCGACAGCGTGCTGATCCTGCCGGCGATGGTTCTCGCCGGAACACTGGGCGGGCTTGCCTGGGGTGCGATCCCCGCCTGGCTCAGAGTGCGCTACAACGCCAACGAGATCCTGACCAGTCTGATGCTCACCTACGTGGCAACGCTGTTCCTGAGCTTCCTGGTCCATGGGCCTTGGCGCGACCCCGAAGGACTCAACTTTCCCGAATCGCGCATGTTCGAAGACGTGTCGCTGCTGCCGATCATCCTCGACGAGACCAGGCTCAACATCGGCGCCCCGATCGCGCTCCTGGTCGTCCTTGGCGGCTGGGTGGTGATCAGCCGCTCCTTCATCGGTTTCCAGATCAAGGTGGTCGGCCAGTCGCCTGCGGCGGCGAGCTATGCCGGGTTCTCGCAGCGCCGGCTGATCTGGACGACTTTGCTTATGAGCGGCGGGCTCGCCGGGCTCGCCGGGGTTTTCGAGGTCGCCGGCCCGATCGGCCAACTCTTGCCCAGCGTGTCGCCGGGCTACGGCTTCACCGCGATCATCGTGGCCTTTCTCGGGCGCCTGCACCCGATCGGCATTCTGTTTGCGGCGCTGCTGATCGCGCTCAGCTATATCGGCGGCGAGCTTGCCCAGATCGAGCTCAAGCTGCCGCTCGCGGTGACCGGCGTCTTCCAGGGCATGCTGCTGTTCTTCCTGCTGGCGAGTGACGTCCTGATCCGCTACCGCATCCGCTTCGGCCGGCCGGCCGCGCAGGCGGCAAAGGCCTGAGATGGATACCGCGGCCGCCATCATGGTCTCGATGATCGCCGCGGCGACCCCGCTGCTGTTCGCGGCGCTGGGCGAGCTGATCACCGAGAAGGCCGGTGTCCTCAACCTCGGCATCGAAGGGATGATGCTGGCAGGCGCGGTGACAGCTTTCGCCACTGCGGCCGGAACCGGTAGCCTCTATCTCGGTATCCTCGCCGGGGCCGCGGCGGGGACCGTGCTGTCGCTGCTGTTCGGGCTGCTGAGTCTGAGCCTGGTCGCCAACCAGGTCGCGACGGGACTCGCGCTGACCATCTTCGGCATAGGGCTCAGCGCGTTGATCGGCCAGGACTATGTCGGCACGCCGCTCGGTGCCCTGCACAGGCTCGACATACCAGGCATCAGCGATATTCCGATCATCGGACCGGTGATCTTCGGCCACGACATCCTGGTCTATCTGTCCTTCGCCATGGTCGGCGGCGTGATCTGGTTCCTCTATCACACCCGTGGCGGACTGGTGCTGCGCGCGGTGGGGGAATCGCACGATGCCGCGCATGCCATCGGCTATCCGGTCATCGGCATCCGCTATCTGGCTGTCGCCTTCGGCGGGGCGATGGCCGGCGTCGGCGGCGCCTATCTCTCGCTCGCCTATACCCCGATGTGGATCGAGAACATGACCGCCGGCCGCGGCTGGATCGCGCTCGCGCTGGTGGTGTTCGCGACATGGCGGCCGGGTCGGGTGCTGCTCGGCGCCTACCTGTTCGGCGGGGTGACCATCCTGCAGCTCCACGTCCAGGGGATCGGCCTCGACATCGCCTCGCAACTGCTGTCGATGCTGCCGTATCTGGCGACCATCCTGGTGCTGGTGCTGATATCACGCGACCAGACCCTGATCCGGCTCAACGCGCCGGCAGACATCGGTAAGACCTTCCGGCCCGAGACATGATCGTGACCCGGCTGCCGGAACGGGCTATGTTTTGATCCGGCAGGACAATTGCAGCGAAGACAGGAGGGGCAATCCATGAGACGTGCAACGATTATCACCGCTTGCCTGATAGCAGCGGCGGCACTCGGGTTCAGCGCGCAGGCGGCCGACAAGCTCAAGGTCGGTTTCGTCTATGTCGGGCCGATCGGCGACCACGGCTGGACCTATCGCCACGACGTCGGGCGCCTGGCGGTCGAGAAGGCCTTCGGCGACCGGGTCGAGACCAGCTATGTCGAAAGCGTCAGCGAAGGCGCAGATGCAGAGCGCGTGATCCGTCAGCTCGCCTCGACCGGCCACGGGCTGATCTTCACCACTTCGTTCGGCTACATGAACCCGACGGTGAAGGTTGCCAAGCGCTTTCCCAAGGTGAAGTTCGAGCACGCGACCGGCTACAAGCGTGGCAAGAACGTTTCGACCTACGCCGCACGGTTCTACGAAGGCCGCACCGTCGCCGGGCTGATCGCCGGCAAGATGACCAAGTCCAACGTCATCGGCTATGTCGGCTCGTTCCCGATCCCCGAGGTGGTGCGCGGCATCAACGCGTTCACCCTGGCGCTGCACGAGGTCAACCCGCAAGCGACCGTCAAGGTGGTCTGGGTCAATACCTGGTACGATCCCGGCAAGGAAAGCGACGCCGCCAAGGCGTTGATCGACCAGGGCGCGGACGTCATCCTGCAGCACACCGATTCTCCGGCACCGCTGCAGATCGCCCAGCAACGCGGCGTATGGGCGGTCGGCCAAGCGTCCGACATGACAAAGTTCGGCGCCAAGGCCCATCTGACTGCGATCGTCGACGTGTGGGACCAGTATTATATCGACCGCACAAGGGCGGTGCTCGACGGGAGCTGGCAATCCAACGACATCTGGGGCGGGCTTACCGCCGGCATGCTGGAGATGGCGCCCTACAACCCCGGGATCCCGGCGGACGTGGTCGCGATCGCCAAACAGGCCGAGGCCGACATCCGGTCTGGCAAGCGGCATCCCTTCCAGGGCCCGATCTACAACCAGGAGGGCAAGTTGGTCATCGCCAAGGGCCAGAAGGTCGATGACAAGGCGCTGCTGTCGATGGACTGGTACGTCAAGGGCGTCCAGGGCAAGCTTCCCAAGTAGCTGGAACCGCCCGCCCGCCGCGCCCGGCCGGCGCAGATTCCCCCTGCCGGGCAAATGCGCTATGGTCCGCGCCCGCCCCGCCCGCATCGGCGGGGCGGGGGCCACGCGCGAGGGGCGCATGCGACTTTCCAGCTTTTTCCTGCCGACCTCCAAGGAAGAGCCGGCCGAGGCCCAGATCGTCTCGCACCGTCTGATGCTGCGCGCCGGGATGATTCGCCAGGCGAGCGCCGGGATCTATTCATGGCTGCCGATGGGCCTGCGGGTGCTGCGCAAGATCGAGGCGATCGTGCGCGCCGAGCAGGACCGGTCCGGCGCCCAGGAAATGCTGATGCCGACCATCCAGTCGGCCGATCTGTGGCGCGAAAGCGGCCGCTACGACGGCTACGGCAAGGAGATGCTGCGCATCACCGACCGCCACGACCGCGAAATGCTCTACGGCCCGACCAACGAGGAGCAGATCACCGAAATCTTCAGGAATTACATTAAAAGCTACCGAGAACTCCCTAAAAACTTGTATCATATTCAATGGAAATTCCGCGATGAAGTCCGCCCGCGTTTCGGGGTGATGCGCGGCCGCGAGTTCCTGATGAAGGACGCCTACTCCTTCGACGTCGATTACGAGTCGGCCAAGCGCGCTTACAACAAGATGTTCGTCGCCTACTTGCGGACCTTCGCCCAGATGGGGCTGCGGGCGATCCCGATGAAGGCCGACACCGGCCCGATCGGTGGCGACATGAGCCACGAGTTCATCATTCTCGCCGGCACCGGCGAGAGCGAAGTCTACTGCCACCGCGCGCTGGTTGAGCGCGATGTGCTTGCCGACGATGTCGACTACGAATCCGACCTGGAGCCGGAGGTGCGGCGCTGGACCAGTCTCTATGCCGCAACCGATGAGATGCACGACCCGGATACCGCCGCGGCACTCGGCGAGGATCTCATCCGGGCGCGCGGCATCGAGGTCGGGCACATCTTCTATTTCGGCACCAAGTACTCCAAGGCGATGAACGCGTCGGTCCGCGGGCCCGACGACGAGGAGATCTTCTTCGAGATGGGTTCATACGGCATCGGGGTCTCCCGCCTGGTGGGCGCGATCATCGAGGCCTATCACGACGAAGAAGGCATCATCTGGCCGGAGCCCGTTGCACCCTTCCACATCGGGCTGATCAACCTGAAGGCCGGTGATGCGCAGTGCGATGCGGCGTGCGCGGATCTCTACGCCAAATTCGGCCGGGCCGGCGTGGAGACTCTCCTTGACGACCGCGAGGAGCGGGCGGGAACGAAGTTCGCGGACATGGACCTTATCGGGCTGCCGTGGCAGGTCGTGGTCGGGCCGCGCGGGCTCGGGAAGGGGCTCGTCGAGGTCAAGCGCCGCGGCAGCGGCGAGCGCGAGGAGCTGTCCGCGGAAGCCGCACTCGCCCGGCTCACCACTTAGCCGTTCCGCCGTATGTTCTCGCCCGTCGAGCGGATGATCGCCTTCCGCTACCTACGCGCCCGGCGGGAAGAGGGATTCATCTCGGTCATCGCCGGCTTCTCGCTCGCCGGAATCGCGCTCGGGGTGGCGACGCTGATCGTCGTGATGTCGGTGATGAACGGATTCCGCGCCGAGCTGCTGTCGCGGATCCTCGGGCTCAACGGCCATATCGGCGTCCGCGCCCAGACCGGTGCGCTGAAGGACTTCGACACGCTTGCCGAGCGGCTGCGCGTCCTGCCCGGCGTGAAGAGCGTCACTCCGATCGTCGAAGGCCAGGTAATGGCGAGCGCTAACAAAGTCGCTCGCGGTGCGCTGGTCCGCGGCATGCGGCCGGCCGATATCGCCAAGCGCTCCATCCTGGCCGAGAACATCCGAGCCGGCAGTTTGGAGGCCTTTCGCGGCGGCAGTGCGGTGATGATCGGCACGCGGCTCGCGCAGCGCATGGGGCTCACCACCGGCTCAAAGCTGCGCCTAATCGCGCCCCAGGCCAAGGCCACCGCGTTCGGAACCCTGCCCCGGATCAAGACATATACGGTGGCGGCGATCTTCGAAGTCGGCATGTTCGAATACGACAACGGCTTCATCTTCATGCCGCTGGAGGCGGCCCAGGTCTATTTCCGCACCGGGCAGGCTGTCAGCCAGCTCGAGATCTTCATTGACGATCCCGACCGGGTCGACCGGATTGCGCCGGTGCTGCGCGCCAGCGCCGATGGGCCGGTGCGGATCATCGACTGGCAACAGGCCAATGCGACCTTCTTCAACGCGATCAAGGTCGAGCGCAACGTGATGTTCTTGATCCTCACGCTGATCATCCTGGTTGCCGCCTTCAACATCGTCTCCAGCTTGATCATGCTGGTGAAGGACAAGGGCGGCGACATCGCGATCCTGCGCACCATGGGAGCCACCCGCGGCGCGGTGATGCGGGTCTTCCTCCTGGCCGGGGCCTCGGTGGGCGTGCTGGGCACGCTCATCGGCTTCGTCCTGGGCCTCGCGTTCGCCAGCAATATCGAGACCCTGCGTCGCTGGCTCGAAAGCCTGTCGGGGGCGGAGCTGTTCGCGGCCGAGATCTATTTCCTGTCCCGCCTGCCCTCCAAAGTGGAAGCCGGCGACGTCGTGACGGTGATTGCGATATCGATCGCGCTGTCGCTCCTGGCGACGATCTATCCGGCATGGCGGGCGGCGCGGCTCGATCCTGTCGAGGCACTGCGCTATGGCTGAGCCCGTCCCGGCGCTCGCAATGGAAGATATCCGCAAGATATACGCCCAGGCGGGCGGCGGGCTGGAGGTGCTGCGCGGCGTATCGCTGGCGATCCATCCCGGCCAGATCGTCGCCCTGGTCGGACCCTCGGGCGCCGGCAAGTCGACGCTGCTCCACATCGCTGGGCTTCTCGATCGGCCGAGCGCCGGCTCGATCCGTCTGGCCGGCGAGGACTGCGCGGAGATGAGCGATGACCGCCGCACCGCGCTGCGCCGATCCGAACTCGGCTTCGTCTACCAGTTCCACCACCTGCTGCCCGAGTTCTCCGCGCTGGAAAACGTCGCCCTGCCGCGGATGATCGACGGGGCGGCGCGGCGCACTGCGCGCGGTATGGCCGAGGCGCTGCTCGCCCAGGTTGGGCTCGCCGATCGGGCAAGCCACCGTCCGGCGCGGCTGTCTGGCGGCGAGCAACAACGCGTGGCGATCGCCCGCGCGCTGGCCAACGAGCCGAGCGTGCTGATCGCTGACGAGCCGACCGGCAACCTCGACCGTCGGACCGCCGGCGCGGTCTTCGAGCTCCTGGTCGAGATTGTCCGTGGCCGCGGTGCCGCCGCCCTGATCGCCACCCACAACCCGGAGCTCGCCGAGCGCATGGACCGTCGCCTGGTACTCGAGGACGGGTTGATCCGACGGTCATAGCGCGGAACTGTGATCGGCCGGCGAGTTCACGGGATTGACAGACCTGGGGGCTTCTCAGACTGTTTCACCCGGTAAATTCGGACCCGAACGCAGCCCGCAAGGAGAGTGGATGAGCCTCTATTCGGATTCCGCCTATCCGGTGCGGGACGATCTGGCCGCGACCCATGCGACTCAGCTATCGGGTTGGGGCGCGCCGGGGACGTGGGGGACGGGCGCCCAGCGATTGGCGGTCGCAGCCGAAGCCCGGCAGGCGGGGTACGACGCCGGGGTCCTCGAAGAGCCCGCCGATGGCGGGGCCGCGGTCGAGACCGAGCTTCCCGAGGTGGTGCGCCGGGTCGTCCGAGCGGTTGCGTTCTCGCTCGGCGATGTCGACGAGGCGTTCTGCCGGGATGCGCTGAAGGACGGGCTCGGTGACGCCGAGTATGTCGAGATCATCGGTCTGGTCTCGCGCATTACCAACATCGATGTCTTCGCGCGCGGGATCGGCGTGCCGCTGCGGCCGCTGCCGGCAGCCGAGCCCGGTCGGCCAAGCCGCGAACGCCCGGCGGAAGCGGTTCAGGAGTTGGCCTGGGTGCCGACGGTTCCCAACGGCCCCGACGGCAGAGCGCTCGGCGAGGCGCTCTATGGCGGTCGTCCGATGCCCTACATCGTCCGTGCCATGAGTCTGGTGCCCGAGGAGTTGCGCCTGCATCTGGCGCTGGAACAGGCCCAATACCTGCCGCTTCATCGTATCCTGGAATACGACTACCGGCACCACGAAGGGCTGGCTCGGGTCCAGGCGGAGGTCGTAGCCGGCCGGATCTCGGCCTTGAACGGTTGCTTCTACTGAACCACCGGCCATGCCAGGTTCCTCCGTGAGAGTGGACGAGTCGCCGATCTGGACATCGATCTCGAGGCTCTGATGCGCTCGGAAGTGGACAGCGGCGTGCCGGCAGGCGCCGTGCTGCTGGCCTACGCCGATGCCGTGGTCGGCGCGGACCTCGCTGCGCTGGAGCGCGCGCGCACCGCGTTGAGCGAGGCGCTGGGACCGGCAGCCGTTGCCGGAGCCGCGGCGATTGCGGGCAATTTCACCAAGAACGACCGGATCGCCAACGGCCTCGGCATCCCCGTCGACGACATGGTCCTGAAGGCGACCGAGGATCTGCGCGCACGGCTCGGGCTCAGCGGTTTCGGCTCGGCGGTCAACACGTTCAGGCACAAGCCGGGCTAACGCCCGCCGGCCCGAAACTGTCCACATCTTGATTTCCCGGGACGACGGGCGGATCTGTTGATTCGCCCGCATGGCCGGTATCTTCAATGCCGCCATGGCCCATGCCGACTTCGTTCACCTGCGCACCCACACCGCCTACTCGCTGTCCGAGGGAGCGCTGAAGGTTAAGGACCTGGTGGCGCTTTGCGTCGCCCAGGGCATACCGGCGATCGCGGTCACCGATACCAACAACATGTTCGGTGCGCTCGAGTTCGCGCTCGCTGCTGCGGAGGCCGGCGTGCAGCCGATCATCGGCTGCCAGCTCTCGATTGCCCGGATGGAAGCCGATGCCGGCAGCACCATCCGCAACGGCCGGCCGGTGGGCCACGACAACCTGGTGCTGCTGGTTCAGAATCGGGACGGCTACCGTAACTTGGTCACACTGGTCACCAAGGCCTATCTGGACTCAGGCGGCGGCGAGCCCCATGTCGGCTTCGCCGATGTGGAGGCCCGTGCGGAAGGGTTGATCGCGCTGACCGGCGGTGCTTCGGGCGCGCTGGGACGGTTGCTCGCCGACGGCCAGGTGCAAAAGGCGAGCGGGGTGCTGCAGCAGCTTCGCGGCGCGTTCCCCGGCCGGCTTTATATCGAGCTCACCCGCCACGGAGAAGAGATCGAGCGCCGGATCGAGGATGACTTGATCGACCTGGCGATGACCCACGACCTGCCGCTGGTCGCGACCAACGACATCTATTTCGCCGACGCCTCGATGTATGAGGCCCATGACGTGCTGCTGTGCATCGCCCAGGGCACCCACGTCGCCGATACCGAACGCAGGCGGCTGACACCCGACCATCGGTTTCGCGATGCAGCGGAGATGCGCGCGGTCTTCGCCGACCTGCCCGAAGCGGTCGACAACACCGTGGTGATTGCCCAACGCTGCGCCTTCATGCCCCGGCCCCACGATCCGATCCTGCCCGGCTTCGAAGACGCCGAGGGCAGGAGCGAGGCCGATGCGCTGCGCGCGGCCGCCCGTTCGGGGCTCGAGGCGCGGTTGGCGAAATTGCACGTCGATCCCGAACCCTATTTCGAACGACTCGAATTTGAGCTCGACGTGATCATTTCGATGGGCTTTCCGGGCTATTTTCTGATCGTTGCCGACTTCATCCAATGGGCCAAGCAGCAGCACATCCCGGTCGGTCCCGGGCGCGGTTCCGGTGCCGGATCCGTCGTTGCGTGGGCGCTCACCATCACCGACCTCGATCCGCTGCGGTTCGGCCTCCTGTTCGAGCGCTTCCTCAACCCGGACAGGGTCTCCATGCCGGACTTCGACATCGACTTCTGCCAGGACCGGCGCGACGAGGTGATCGCCTACGTTCAGGACAAGTACGGCGCCGACAGGGTCGCCCAGATCATCACCTTCGGGACCCTCCAGGCCCGTGCGGCACTGCGCGATGTCGGTCGTGTCCTCGGCATGCCCTACGGCCAGGTCGACCGGATCTGCAAGCTCGTGCCGTTCAACCCGGCCAAGCCGCCGACACTGGCCCAGGCGTTGGAGCAGGAGCCGCAGCTTCGCCAGATCCGCAACGGCGACGAGACCGTCGCCCGGCTGATCGACATCGCGATGAAACTGGAAGGCCTATACCGCCACACCTCGACCCATGCTGCGGGCGTGGTGATCGCCGACCGGCCGTTGACGGAACTGATCCCGCTCTATCGCGATCCGCGTTCGGAATTGCCGGCGACCCAGTTCTCGATGAAATACACCGAGTTGGCCGGTCTGGTGAAGTTCGACTTTCTTGGACTGAAGACGCTCACCGTCCTCGACAGGGCGCTGAAGTTTATCGCCCGACGGGAAAGCCCGCCCGACCTGCTGTCCCTGCCGCTCGACGATCCGGCGACCTACGCGATGCTCGGCCGCGGCGATGCCACCGGGGTGTTCCAGATGGAAAGCGCGGGCATGCGCGACGTACTGCGCCAGATGAAGCCCGATTGCTTCGAGGACCTGATCGCTCTGGTCGCGCTCTACCGGCCCGGGCCGATGGACAACATCCCACGCTACAACGCCTGCAAGCACGGCCGTGAGGAGCCCGATTACCTGCATCCGGACCTGGAAGAGATCCTGCGCGAGACATTCGGCGTGATCATCTATCAGGAACAGGTCATGCAGATCGCCCAGCGCCTGTCGGGCTTCAGCCTGGCCGCAGCCGACTTGCTGCGGCGCGCGATGGGCAAGAAGATCAAGGCCGAGATGAAGGCCCAGCGCGGCGCCTTCGTCGAAGGTGCCACCGCCCGCGGGGTCGATGCCGCCAAGGCTGAGCAGATCTTCGAGCTGGTCGACAAGTTCGCCGGCTACGGTTTCAACAAGTCTCACGCCGCGGCCTATGCGCTGGTCGCCTACCAGACCGCTTGGTTGAAGGCCAACTACCCGGTCGAGTTCTTGGCCGCCCTGATGTCGCTCGATGTCGGCAATACCGACAAGCTGAGTGCGTTTCGCCACGAGCTCGACCGTCTCGGCGTGCCGTTGCTGCCGCCCGACGTCAACCGGTCGGAAGTCTCGTTCGCAGTCGAGCCGGCCAGCAACGGCGCCGCAAAGCCTGCGATCCGCTATTCCCTTGCGGCAATCAGGAATGTCGGCGAACAGGCGATGGCCGACCTTCTCGACGAGCGCGAGCGGAACGGCACGTTCACCGACGAGTTCGATTTCGCTCGCCGCCTGGGCGGGCGGATGGCCAACCGCCGCCAGATGGAGAACCTGGTGCGCGCGGGTGCGTTGGATTGCCTGAACCCCAACCGGCGGCAGCTCTTCGAGAGCATCGATCTCCTGGCGAAGCTCGGACAGACCGCGGCCGAGGAGCGCCAGACCAGCCAGGCCAACCTGTTCGGCGAGGCCGCCAGGGAGCTCGCACCGCTTGGGGCGGGCCGTCCCGACATCGCCGACTGGTCGCCGATGGAACGGCTCGACCAGGAGTTCGAGGCGGTGGGTTTCTATCTTTCCGCCCATCCGCTGGATGCCTACGGCGCGCGGCTGAGCCGGCTTCGCGTGGTCCCTTCCAATGCCGTGGCGGAGGTGGCCCAGGGCGACACCAAGCGGCTTGCCGGGGTCGTTCTCGGGCGCCAGGAACGGACCTCGTCCAAGGGCAACCGGTTTGCCTATATCCGGCTCGCCGACACCGCCGGGGCATACGAGGTGCTCGCGTTCTCGGAGCTCTTGGCCGGCGCGCGCGCGTTGTTGGAGCCCAACGCACGGGTGCTGGTCACCGCCGAGGTCCGCTCCGACGGCGAGGGCGTTCGGTTGATGGCCCAGAAGATCGAGGCGTTGGACGAGGTCGTCAAACGGATTGAAACCGGGATTCAGGTCCGCATCGATGATCCGGACTGTCTAGAGAGCGTGCGCGGCCAGATCGCGGCATGGCAGCCCGGCTGCGGCCGGGTGAGCCTGGTGATCGGCATCGAGGCTGCCCGCGAGGTCGAACTGGTGCTGCCGGGCGGTTATGCGGTGCCGGCCGAGGCGTCCGACCGCCTCGGATCACTCAGCGGCGTATCTTCGGTGATCGAGGCCTGAGACCCGCACGGGGCGCCCGATCGGCTTGAAAAGTCTTGCGGTTCGGCGGTTTCGGGTTTATCAAACTGCCACTTCAAATCCACACGCGAGCGTTGGGGAGTGCGGTCTTGTACCCCATCCGGTGGGCGGTGGCCGGGCTGAATTCCGGCGCCCGCTCTTGTGCTCGCGGCGGCCCAACCGGATAAGGACCTTTGATCATGGCGATACCCGAGTTCACCATGCGCCAGCTTCTCGAAGCCGGCGTGCATTTCGGACACCATACCAGGCGGTGGAACCCCAAGATGGCGCCCTATCTGTTCGGCGTGCGTAACGGGGTGCACATCGTCGACCTGCAGCAGACGATGCCGATGCTGTTTGCGGCGCTGGCGGCGATCCGCGAGATCACCGCGGCGGGCGGGCGGGTGCTGTTTGTCGGCACAAAGCGCCAGGCTTCCGACCTGATCGCGGACTCGGCGGTGCGCTGCGGCCAGTATTTCGTCAATCATCGCTGGCTCGGCGGCACGCTGACCAACTGGAAGACGATCACCGCCTCGATCAAACGGCTGCATCAGCTCGACGAGACCCTGTCGGAAGCCGGATCGGGCCTGACCAAGAAGGAGCTGCTGGGGCTGACCCGAGAGCGTGAGAAGCTGCAACGCGCGCTCGGCGGCATCAAGGAGATGGGCGGCCTGCCCGACGTCCTGTTCGTGATCGACACCAACAAAGAGGCGATCGCGATCCAGGAGGCGGCCAAGCTCAACATCCCGGTGGTCGGGGTGATAGACAGCAACTCCGACCCGCAGGGTATCGCCTACATGATCCCCGGCAACGACGATGCGATCCGATCGATCGCGCTATATTGCGATTTGGTCTCCAGGGCGGTGCTCGACGGCCTGCAGCAGGAGGCGATCGCGACGGGATCCGATATCGGTGAGGCCGAGGACGTGCCGGCGGGCGAGTTGCCGGCCGATGACGTGGCCGAAGATGCCGGTTCCGCGCCGGGTGCCGAGGAGGTGGTCCCGGCACCGCTGGACGATGTGACGAGCGCACCGGAGCCCGACCAAGCGGCCGGTTAGCAACCGGCCGGCTCCATCCGCCGCATCTAGGGGAGAAGCTGCGGGCTCGATCCGGGCCCGCGCGGTTTAGCGAGGAAGCGATGGCGCAAATTTCCGCAGGTCTGGTCAAAGAGCTCCGCGAGAAGACCGGTGCGGGCATGATGGACTGCAAGAAGGCGCTGGCGGAGAGCGATGCGGACATGGATGCCGCGGTCGATTGGCTGCGCAAGAAAGGCTTGGCCGCGGCGGCGAAGAAGGCCGGCCGAGTCGCCGCCGAGGGTCTGGTCGCGGCTGCGGCCGACGGCAAACGCGGCGCGGTGGTCGAGGTCAATGCCGAGACGGATTTCGTCGGGCGCAACGAGGAATTCCAAGCCTTCGTCTCCGCGGTGGCGGCGATCGCGCTCAACAGGCCGGGCGGGATCGACGTGGTGGCGGACTCACCAATGGCCGACGGCAAGACGGTCGGTGGGGCGCTGACCGATCTGATCGCACGGATCGGCGAGAACATTTCGCTCCGTCGCGCAGAAACCCTGTCGATCGGGAACGGCGTGATCGGCAGCTATGTGCACAACGCGGTGGCGACTGGTCTGGGGCGGATCGCGGTCCTGGTCGGGCTGGAGTCGACCGGCGGTTCGGAGCGGCTGGACGCGCTTGCAAGACAGCTTGCGATGCACGTCGCAGCGGCGAGCCCGCAATGGATCTCGATCGATGACGTCGATGCCACAGCCCTCGAGCGCGAGCGCGACGTGCTCAGCGAGCAGGCCCGGGCGAGCGGCAGGCCGGAGCAGATCATCGAGAAGATGGTCGAGGGTCGGCTGCGCAAATTCTTCGAGGAGGCCGTGTTGCTCGAGCAGACTTTCGTGATCGATGGCGAGACCAAGGTCGCCAAGGCGGTCGAGGTGGTGGCCGAGGAGATCGGCGCCCCGATCGTCGTCAAGGGGTTCGTCCGCTTTGCCTTGGGCGAAGGCATAGAGCGCAAGGAGGAAGATTTCGCGGCCGAAGTCGCCGCGACTCTAGGAGGCTGAGCCCAAACCGCCGGTGCCGCAATAACGACCGTGTCGAGGACGCCCGAGAGTGACCTATAGACGGATCCTGCTCAAGTTGTCCGGCGAGGCCCTCATGGGGCCCGGACAGTTCGGCATCCACACCGGGACGGTCGATCGGATCTCGGAGGAGATCCGTTCCGTCGTCGGGCTGGGGGTGGAGCTGTGCGTGGTCATCGGCGGCGGCAACTTCTTCCGTGGGGTCTTCGGCGCTTCCCAAGGCATGGAACGGGCGACCGCAGACTATATCGGCATGCTAGCGACGGTGATCAACGCTCTGGCGCTGCAGGGCGTGCTCGAGCGCCACGGCGTGAAGACCCGCGTACAGTCCGCGGTGCCTATCGAATCGGTGTGCGAGCCCTACATACGCCGCCGCGCGATCCGCCACATGGAGAAGGGGCGGGTGGTCATCTTCGCCGCGGGCACCGGGAATCCGTTCTTCAGCACCGACACGGCGGCGGCGCTGCGGGCCTCCGAGATGGGCTGCGATGCGTTGTTCAAGGGAACCCAGGTTGACGGAGTCTACTCCGCCGATCCGAAGATCGTGCCCGATGCAGTGCGCTATGACCGCCTGGACTACCTGGAGGTGCTTTCCCGCGACCTCAAGGTGATGGATGCCTCTGCGGTTTCCCTGGCGCGCGAAAACAAGATACCGATTCTGGTTTTTTCGTTACAGAATTCGGGCGCATTCGCCGATATCGTGAGCGGCAATGGTACGTTTACCATTATCTGCGAGGGGGAGGGAGGCCATGGCCGAACCTGACATCGCCGACATCGAACGGCGGATGAAGGGTGCCATCGAAGCGCTCAAACGCGAATTGGCCGGTTTGCGGGCCGGCCGGGCGTCGGCGGCCCTGCTGGAGCCGGTGATGATCGATGCATATGGCAGCAAGATGCCGATCAGTCAGGTGGGCACGATCGGCGTGCCGGATCCCAGGATGCTGACGGTACAGGTATGGGACCAGGGCCTGGCCGGCGCGGTCGAGAAAGCCGTTCGCGATTCCGGGCTCGGTCTGAACCCGCAGACCGAGGGCAACCTTGTACGGGTGCCGATCCCGCAGCTTACCGAGGAGCGGCGGGTCGAGATGACCAAGGTTGCCAACAAATACGCCGAACAGGCACGGGTCGCGGTACGCAATGTTCGCCGCGACGGAATCGAGAAGCTGAGACGGATGGAAAAAGAAGGCGAAATCTCTCAGGACGATCAACGGGCCTGGTCGGAAGAGATCCAGCAACTGACCAATTCGACGACCAAGGTCATCGATGAGACGTTGTCGACTAAGGAAAAGGAAATAATGCAGGTCTGATATCGATGAAAGCAGTCCCTTCACATGCCGCTTCGCCGCCGCCGCCGGTCCACGTGGCGGTCATCATGGATGGCAACGGACGATGGGCCAAGGCACGCAAGCTGTCGCGCGCGGGCGGCCATCAGCAGGGCGCCGAGGCAATCAGGACCGCCGTCAGGAGCGCCGTCGAGCTGGGCGTGTCGTTCCTGACGCTGTACGGTTTTTCCAACGAGAACTGGAAGCGGCCGAAGACCGAGATCACCGATCTGATGGGTCTGCTGCGGCTCTATCTCCGCCGCGAGGTCGGCGAACTCGACCGCGAGGGCGTGCGCATCCGCTTCATTGGCGACCGCGACCGGCTGGCCAACGACATCGTCACCCTGATCGAAATGGCCGAACAGCGCACTCGGCGCAACACGCGGCTGACCCTGATCATCGCGTTGAGCTACGGCGGGCGGCAGGAGATCACTCGCGCTGCCCGCACTCTGGCCCGCCAGGCGGTCGCCGGCGAGATCGAGCCCGATGCCATCGATGACGCCGCGCTCGACCGCAACCTGTATACCTGCAACATCCCCGATCCCGATCTGTTGATCCGTACCAGCGGTGAGCAGCGGATCAGCAACTTCCTGTTGTGGCAGTGCGCCTATTCCGAGCTGGTGTTCACCGACACGCTCTGGCCGGACTTCTCGCGGGAAGATTTCGAGTCCGCCGTGCGCGAATTCCACCGACGCGAGCGTCGATTCGGGGCAACCGGTGCAGGATAGTCCAGCAGAACCCGAACTGCGCCGACGGTTTGTCTCCACGCTGATCTTGGCACCGCTGGCCCTCGCGGCAATCTATCTGGGCACCCCGGTTTTCGAGATCATCCTGACCATCGCAGCGATTCTGATGGTCTGGGAATGGGACCGTCTATGCGGCGATCAGCGGTTCGGGCTCAGCGGCTGGACCATGGTGCTGGCCATCCTCGTGGCCGGGATCGCGGCCTGGGCACGGCGCTTCGATATCGTCACGCTTGCGCTGGTTCTCGGTGCCGGCGCCGCCTACGCAGCCGCCACGGCCTCGCAGCGTAATCACCCCGCCTGGATCTCGGCCGGGCCGATCGTCATCGGCTTTCCGTGCGCGGCACTCGCATGGCTGCGCGGCTTGCCTGCCGACGGGCTGGCAACCGCCTTCTGGCTGATCGGCTCGATCTGGGTGACCGACATAGTGGCCTTCGTCACCGGCCGGATGATCGGCGGAAAGCGCCTGGCTTCCAGGATCAGCCCGCAAAAGACCTGGTCCGGGCTGATCGGGGCGGTCATCGGCTCGGCGTTGTGGGGCATCGTCTGCGGGTTCTGGTTTGGCGCCGTGAATCCGGCGCTGTTCGCCCTGCTCGGCGGTTGCATGGCAATTGTGGCCCAGAGCGGCGACCTTGCCATATCATTCGTCAAGCGCCGGTTCGGCGCCAAGGATGCAAGCAACCTGATCCCCGGCCACGGCGGGGTGCTCGACCGCCTCGACGGGATGTTGACCGCCGCACCGCTACTGGTCGGGCTGGTCTTGCTCAGCGAAGGGGGGATTTTCGCGTGGTGAGCACCACCGCGGATCGCAGCCCGGGACCTCGCACGGTGACCATCCTCGGCTCGACCGGCTCGATCGGCCGTAGCACCATCGATCTCATCGAACGGAACAGGGAAGACTATGACGTCGTTGCGCTGACGGGCAACACGAACGTCCGCCTGCTGGCGGAACAGGCCCGGCGCCTTGGCGCGCGTTTGGCCGTCATCGCCGATCCGGACCGGTACGCCGAGCTTGCCGGAGCGTTATCGGGGACGGATATCGAGCCCGCAGCCGGGTCCGAGGCGCTGATCGAGGCGGGCCACCGGCCTGCTGAGTGGGTGATGGCCGGCATCGTCGGAGCCGCCGGTCTTGCTCCAACGCTCGCCGCCGTACGCCGCGGGGCGATCGTCGCGTTGGCCAACAAGGAATGCCTGGTCTGCGCCGGCAGGCTGTTCATGGACGAAATCGCGAAAAGCGGCACGGCGTTGATCCCGGTCGATTCCGAGCACAACGCGATCTTCCAGGTGTTCGATTTCGACGACCGGGACAGCATCGAGCGGATCATACTGACCGCCTCGGGCGGGCCGTTTCGGACCACCCCGCTCGAGCGCATCGCCCAGGCGACCCCGGCCGAAGCGGTCGCCCACCCCAATTGGGACATGGGAAAGAAGATATCCGTGGATTCGGCGACGATGATGAACAAGGGCCTGGAGTTGATCGAGGCCTACTACCTCTTCGGCCTGCCTCAGGACCGGATCGAGATCATCATCCATCCGCAGTCGATCATCCATTCCTTGGTCGCCTACGTTGACGGCTCCATGCTTGCACAGCTCGGCACGCCCGACATGCGCACGCCGATCTCGTACGGGCTTAACTGGCCGCGGCGGATGGCTGCGCCCAGCGAACGGCTCGACCTCGCGAGCATCGCCACTTTGAGCTTCGAAGATCCCGATCCGCAGCGGTTTCCGGCCTTGGATCTCGCGCGCCAAGCACTCGAGGCGGGTGGCGCGTCGCCGGCGGTGCTCAACGCCGCCAACGAAGTTGCGGTGAGCGGGTTCCTGGATGGCCGGATCGGTTTCCTCGAAATCACGCGCATCGTCGCGGAGACTCTGGAGGAACTGCCGGGGTTGCCGTTTTCCTGCCTCGATGACGTCTACGCCGCGGACGCTCAGGCCCGCCGGCGCGCCGGCGTGTTGACCGCGTCTGCGCACGTCGATGCCTAGATCGCGAAACCGGGAGCGTATCGCGTGATCGACGTTGCGACCGGCCTGGGAGGTCTCGCGCTGTCGTTTGCGGGCTTCTTGATCGACTACGTGATTCCCTTCCTGGTCGCGCTCACGGCGCTGGTGTTCGTCCACGAAATGGGCCATTACCTCGTCGCGCGGTGGTGCGGCGTGCGGGTCGAGGTGTTCTCGATCGGCTTCGGCCCGGAACTCTATGGCTGGACCGACTCCCAGGCGACTCGCTGGAGGTTCAGCGCGGTTCCGATCGGCGGCTACGTGAAGATGTTCGGCGAGATGATCGCCGGGCCGGAAACCGCAGAGGCGGACGCGGACGCGAGCGACGAGGAGCGCCGGGCGAGCTTCCATACCAAGGCGCTGTGGCGCCGCGCCGCGATCGTCGCCGCTGGCCCGCTGGCGAACTTCCTGTTCGCCATCCTCATCTTGGCAGCGATCTTTGCCACCGTCGGCGAGCCGTCCACGCCGGCGAACATTTCCGCCGTCGTGCCCGACAGCGCGGCCGAGCGTGCGGGCTTCAAGCCCGGAGACTCGATCACGAAGATCGACGGTACCGTGATCGACCGGTTCGAGCAGGTCGTGCGCATCGTGCGCATTGCGCCCGGCGAAAGGCTGCAAATCGAGGTCGAGCGGGATGGTCGCACCGTCGTGCTGACCGCCGTTCCCGACGCGATCCGCCAGACCAACAGTTTCGGCACGCGTGAGCTGATCGGCCGGCTCGGCGTCAGTCGCAGCGGCGGGCCGGTCCATATCGTCCGTCACGACCCGGCAACCGCGGTGGTGCGCGCGGTCCATGACATGTTCTCGATGATCGGGGGCATCTTCCAGGCTCTGGGACAGATGTTCACTGGAACCCGAGACGCCAGCGAGCTCGGCGGTCCTTTGCGGATCGCCCAGATATCCGGGGATGTTTGGCAGGCTGGCGTGGTCAGCATGCTATTGTTCGTCGCCGCCTTGTCGATCAATCTGGGGCTGATTAATCTTTTCCCGATCCCGATGTTGGATGGTGGACACTTGATGTTCTATGCGATCGAAGCCGTTGCCAGACGGCCGCTCGGCCGGCGCGCCCGCGAGTACGGTTATCGTCTGGGCCTTGCGATGGTCTTGGCGTTGATGATCTTCGTGACATGGAACGACCTGGTGCAGCTGAGGGTGTTCGATTTCTTTGTCGAGCTAGTGACCTGAGTGCCTTCGATGGCGGGCCGGGTTTCAGGGCGATGGGCGATTGCGGTCATCGGGCTTGCCTGCCTTTTGGCAGGTCTGGCCGGCGCGCAGACGGGTGAGCGGATAGTCGAACGGATCCAGGTCGAAGGCTCGCAGCGGATCGAGGCAGAGACCATAAGGTCCTATATGACCTTCAAGCGTGGCGATGTCGCCGACGAGGAGGCGTTCGACAAATCCCTCAAGGCGCTGTTCGCCACCGGCCTGTTCGCCGACGTGACGATCCGTGGCGAAGGCGCGAGCGTGATCGTCCGCGTCGTCGAGAACCCGATCATCAACCGCATCGCCTTCGAGGGCAACAAACGGATCGAAGACGACTCGCTCATGCAGGAGATCAGGCTGCAGCCGCGCGTGGTGTTCACCCGCACGCGGGTACAGGCCGATGTCCAGCGGATCATCGAGATCTACCGGCGTAGCGGCCGGTTCGCGGCCCGTGTCGTGCCCAAGGTCATCCAGCTACCGCAGAACCGGGTGGATCTGGTCCTCGAGATCGAAGAGGGCAGCCTTACCGGCATCCGCTCAATCACCTTCATCGGCAACCGTCGATTTTCGGACAGCACGTTGCGCGGGGTGATCGAGACCAAGGAGTCCGCATTTTGGCGCTTCCTGTCCGGCGGCGACAGCTACGACCCGGACCGCCTGACCTTCGATCGCGAGCTGCTGCGGCGCAAGTATCTCAGCGAAGGCTATGCCGATTTCCGCGTGGTCTCCGCGGTGGCCGAGCTGGCGCCCGACCGTGAGGCTTTTTTCATCACGTTCACGATCGAGGAGGGCGAACGCTACAAGTTCGGCAAGCTCGAAATCTCTACCGCTTTGCGGGACCTCGATCCGCAGGTGCTCAAGCAGAAGCTCGAGTTCGACGAGGGGGATTGGTACGACGCCGATGCCGTCGAGCGCACCATTGGCAAGCTCTCCGATGCCGCCGGCAAGGTCGGCTATGCCTTCGTCGATGTTCGGCCGCGGGTACGGCGCGAGCGCGAGGAGCGCCGGATCAACATCACCTTCAACATCCAGGAGGGCCCGAGGGTCTTCGTCGAGCGGATCGATATCCGCGGCAACGTGCGCACGCAGGACCAGGTGCTGCGCCGCGAGTTCCGCATCGTCGAGGGCGATGCGTTCAATACCGAGCACATCCGACGCGCCAGGCGCGACCTGCGCAACCTGGGATTCTTCCAGGAGATTGCGGTCAATAACGTGCCGGGATCCGCGCCTGACCGGACGGTCATCGAAGTCGACGTCAAGGAGCAGTCGACCGGCGAAATTTCCTTCGGCGCCGGATATTCCTCGTCCAGCGGCGTGCTCGGCGACATTACGCTCCGAGAGCGCAACCTCGTCGGTCGAGGCCAGGACCTGCGCCTCAGCCTTCAGCTCGGCCAGCGCCAGCAGCAGATCGATCTCGGCTTCACCGAGCCGTATTTCCTGGATCGGAACCTCAGCGCCGGGTTCGATCTGTTCAGCACCGCGCGTGACCTCCAGAGCGAAAGCTCCTTCGACCGCGACACGCTCGGCTTCCGGCTGCGCGTCGGCTACAAGGTCAACGAGAATGTCTCGGAGCGCTGGCGCTACACACTGCGCCGCGACGACGTCACCGACATCAGCGCCAACGCCTCGCCGGAAATTCGGGACCAGGCGGGCAACAGCTCGGTCTCGGCGATCGGCCATGTGCTAGCCTATGACACGCGGGATTCCCGCTTCGATACCAAAAGCGGTGTGCTGGTCAGCCTGGACAACGAGTTCGCCGGCATCGGCGGGACTGAACGCTTCCTGAAGAACGAGGTCTGGGCCGAGGCATTCTATCCCATGACCGAGGACCTGACCGCCTTCACCGGAATCGGCGGAGGCTATATCTTCGGCCTGGGCGACGATATCCGGATCCTCGACCGGTTCTTTTTGGGTGGCGAGGACCTGCGCGGCTTTACCATCGCCGGCGTCGGCCCGCGCGACACCACCACTGGCGATGCGGTCGGCGGAAAATGGTTCTACCGCGGCACGCTCGGGGTGTTCTTCCCGCTGGGCCTGCCCAACGAATTCGGGATCCGCGGCCGCGTGTTCAGCGATTTCGGCAGCCTGGGCGGAACCGAGGGGCGCTTCGACGGGATCAAAGACACCGGCAGCTTGCGGATGAGCGTCGGCGTTGGCATAGGTTGGTGGTCGCCCTTGGGACCGATCCAAATCAACATCGCCAAGCCGCTGCTCGATGAGAGCTTCGACGAGCGCCAGCTCATCCATTTCAGTTTCGGGGCGAGGTTATAGGCCAGCCATGCAATCGACAACGCTTCGGTGGCAAATCAGCACGGCGTCCATCCTGATCGCCGCCGTCCTGGCCTGGACTCCGCCGGCCGGCGCGCAGGATTCGTCCCCGTCCATTGCGGTGGTCGACGTCCAATCCATCCTTCGCGATTCCAAGGCCTCCAAGAGCATCCGGCCGCAGATCGAAAATCTGCACGCGACCTATCAGGCCGCCGTCCGCAAGCGCGAGGGCGAGTTACGCAAGGCGAGCCAGGATCTGCAGCGCCAACGGGCGATCCTGTCCCCTGATGCCTTCGCCAAGAAGCGGCGAGAGTACGAAACCAAGGCGCGCGCGGCACAGACCGAGTTCCAGATCCGCAAGCGCCAGCTCGACAGCGCCTACAACATCGCGATTGGCAAGGTGCAGCAATCGATGCTGGTCGGTGCAGCGAAGATCGCCAACGAGCGTAAGCTCGATCTGGTGCTGCCCAAATCGATCATCATCCTGTCGGCCAAAAACCTCGACATCACCAAGGAAGTGCTCGAGCGGGTGAACAAGATACTGCCTTCGGTCAAGGTGACCATGCCCAAGGCCGCTTCGCCCGGTGGATCGAAGACCAAGAAATAGACCACGGCGACTGTCCGGGCTCGCCGGTGCGGAACTGTCCAGCGGCGCCGACGCGGATCGCTCGATCCGCGGTGCGGCGCCGCTCCAGAAAGCCACGTTGTCATCGAGGACGATATTGAGATCGGGGCCAATTCGATCATTGATCGCGGGGCGGGGCACGATAGGGTCATCGGCCGATGGTCCAGGATTGATAATTTGCTCAAGATCGGGCACAACGTCATCCTTGGACAAGGTTGCATCGTCGTTGCCCAAGCCGGAATATTGGGAAGCACGACCCTCAGTGGGTACGCCGCCATTGCTGCCCAGGGTAATGCCGCTGGACATTTGAAGATTGGCAAAGGGGAAGGGGCCTAGGTTGGCGCGAAAGCGGGGATGACGCGCAAAGTCGGTGACGGCGAGACGTGGCCGGCTACCCGTTAATGCCGGCCAGCAAATACTTTCGCGGCGTCGCCACCTTGAAACGGCTCGCGGATAAGAACAGCGGATGAAGATGGACACCGTAGAGACCGAGAAAACACTGGAAGGCATGGATATCGCGCGGGTCATGGAGATGATTCCGCACCGATATCCGTTCTTGATGATCGACCGGATCCTCGAGCTTGTGCCGGCCGTCCGGGCGACCGGCTTGAAGAATGTATCCGTCAACGAGCCGCATTTCATGGGGCACTTCCCCCACCATAAGGTCATGCCCGGGGTGCTGCTGATCGAAGCGATGGCGCAGACCTCTGCGGTTTTGGTCGTTCATACCCTTGGACCGGAGGCTGAGGGCAAGCTGGTCTATTTCATGTCGATCGACAGCGCGCGGTTCCGCAAGCCGGTCGTACCGGGAGATTCGGTGCACATCGAGGTCGAGAAGCTGCAGATGCGCGGGAACGTGTGGAAATTCGCCGGCAAGGCCGTCGTCGCCGGGACGGTCGTTGCCGAGGCGACCTACGCCGCGATGATCGTCGAGCAATAGGCAGACACGATCGATGTCCACCCCGGTGCTTCGCCGGCTGATGGCGAGCGTATAGGCTCTTATTGTTGAGTCGGCCCGTTCTATCGCCCGTGATGCCCGTGATCGCCCCCAGGCTAGGCAGAGCGAGGCGGCGGTGGCCGCTTGGCCGCCGCCCCCGAGCCGCGCGATCGCGGCGCTTTGCCTAGTCGGGCTGCGGCCGAGCGCAAGGGCGGCCGACATGGTTCTGGAGATCGCACGCCGGCAGCAGACTGTCGCGTGCGCCGAGGAGGGAGATAAAATATGAGCGATGCCGCGACGAACTACCGGTTTCTTCACACGATGCTGCGGGTGCTGGATCTCGATAAATCGATCGATTTCTACACCCGCCATCTCGGGATGAAGGTTCTGCGCCGCCGGGAGTTCCCTGACGGGCGGTTCACTCTGGCCTTTCTCGGATACGGCGATGAGAGCGCAACGACGGTCATCGAGCTGACCCATAACTGGGATCAGGAAGAGGCCTACGAGCTCGGTTCGGCGTTCGGCCACCTCGCAGTCGGCGTGCCGGACGTCTACGGCGTCTGCGAGGCGCTCGAAGGCGAGGGGGTCAGCGTGCCGCGCAAGCCGGGCCCGATGAAGTTCGGCGGCAGCCAGACTCATATGGCCTTCATTGAAGATCCCGACGGCTACCGCATCGAGTTGATCCAGCGCGCTTAGGTGCGCTCGCTCAGAGGCACGAAGGCTCTCTGGTCGGGGCCGGTGTAGAGCTGGCGGGGCCGGCCGATCTTCTGGTTCGGGTCCTCGATCATCTCGTTCCACTGGGCGACCCAGCCGACGGTGCGTGCGACCGCGAAGATGACCGTGAACATGGTGACCGGGATGCCGATCGCCTTGAAGATGATG
This sequence comes from Alphaproteobacteria bacterium, assembly GCA_965248835.1. Classification (GTDB taxonomy): domain Bacteria; phylum Pseudomonadota; class Alphaproteobacteria; order MPNO01; family MPNO01; genus CAYFYS01. The sequence goes on along the minus strand of CBDFLJ010000002.1, from coordinate 1,290,351 downwards.
CCCGAATAGAAGTCGACATTGGGATAGAGCCTGCGCTCGACGAAGTAGTCGTCCTCCAGCGCGATCCGCTCGAGCTCCATCGCGAGCTCCAAAAGCGGCTCGTCGTGGATCCCCATCTCGTTGAGCACCTCGTGGCAGGACTCGCGCATCAGGCGCGCGCGCGGATCGAAGTTCTTGTAGACCCGATGGCCGAAGCCCATCAGCCGGAACGGATCCTCGGGGTTCTTTGCGCGCTCGATGAACTCGGCGATCCGGTTGGTGCTGCCGATCTCATTGAGCATGTTGAGCACCGCCTCGTTGGCGCCGCCGTGGGCCGGTCCCCACAGGCTTGCAATCCCCGCGGCGATGCAGGCGAACGGGTTGGCGCCGCTGGAGCCGGCCAGGCGCACCGTCGAGGTCGAGGCGTTCTGCTCGTGATCGGCGTGCAGGATCAGTATGCGGTCCAGCGCCCTGGCGACGACCGGGCTTATCTCGTAGTCCTCGCACGGCGTGGCGAACAACATATGGATCAGGTTCTCCGCATAGGAGAGGTCGTTCCGCGGGTAGATGAATGGCTGGCCAAGCGAGTATTTGAACGCCCACGCGGCCAAGGTGGGCATCTTGGCGATCATCCGGTAGGAGGCGATCATCCGCTGGCGGGCATCTGCGATGTCGGTGCTGTCGTGATAGAACGCGGACAGCGCGCCGACGACGCCGCACATGATCGCCATCGGATGGGCATCGCGCCTGAACCCGTCGATGAACTTGTGCAGTTGCTCGTGAACCATCGTGTGACGGGTGATCGCGGTAACGAAAGTCTCCTTCTGGTCATGGGTCGGAAGCTCGCCGTAGAGCAGCAGATAGCAGACTTCCATGAAGTCGCTTTGGATCGCCAGCTCGTCGATCGCATAGCCGCGGTGCAGCAGGACGCCTTTGTCGCCGTCGATATAGGTGATCTTGGACTCACAGCTTCCCGTCGCCGTATAGCCCGGGTCATAGGTGAACATATCCGTTGTGGCGTAAAGCTTCCGGATATCGATGACCTTCGGGCCGGCGGTGCCTTGCAGGACAGGCATCGTAACCGTCTCGCCGCTTGCGTTGTTGGTCACGGACACGCTGTCTTTGGGAGGTATCGCCACGGCGGCCGACGAGTCATCGCTCATATGGTATTCCCCGTGTTTCGTAAGGGTTTCGGTTCGGTGCGACCGAATTGCCGTAATTTACCGGGATCGGCTCGGCGACGCAAATTTGGCCAGGGACGCCAGGGCCTTCAGGCTTCGGTGATGTCGCCGATCCGGCCGAGCGTTTCGGTGTGCCCGAGCACGGCGGCGACCTCGAAGATTCCGGGTGAAACCGTGCTGCCGGTCAGCGCGGCACGCAACGGTTGGGCGACCGCGCCAAGCGCGAGCCGGCGTTCCTCGGCGAAGCCCCGCACCGCGGCCTCAATCTCTTTCTCGCTCCAGCCTTCGGGCCCCGGCAGCACCGCGGCCAGCTCGGCCAGCATCGCGCGGGCCGCCTGACTTAAGGCCTTGTTGGCCTTTTCCCCAATCGGAATTTTGCGTGGTATGACATAAAAGAAGGCGTTTTCAGAAAGTTCTAGCAATGTTTTCGAACGCGTCTTTAAGCCGGGTATGGCCGCTTCCAGCCGCTCGATCTCGGTTTCATCGAGCCTGCGGGAGAGCCTCCGCTCGATACCGCCGCGGATCAAGGCGACCAGCCGCGCCGGGTCCTCCTGCTGGATATAGTGGGCGTTGAGGCTCGTGAGCCGCGCCATGTCGAACCGCGCTGCGCCGCGCCCGATGCCGTCCAAGTCGAACCAGCCGATCGCCTGCTTGCGCGCAATGATCTCCTCGTCGCCGTGACTCCAGCCGAGCCGCAACAGTGCGTTGACAAGCGCATCGGGCAGAAACCCCATGTCGCGGTAGGCCGCCACGCCGAGCGCGCCGTGGCGCTTGGAGAGCTTCGCGCCGTCCGGGCCGTGGATCAGCGGGATGTGGGCAAAGCGCGGCGGCGACCAGCCGAGCGCGCGAAAGAGCTGGGTCTGGCGAAATGCGTTCGTCAAGTGGTCGTCGCCCCGGATCACGTCGGTGATCCCCATCTCGTAGTCGTCGACCACGACGGCGAGCATGTAGGTCGGCGTGCCGTCGGCGCGCAGCAGGATCATGTCGTCGAGCTGCGCATTGGCGACCCGGACCGTTCCCTGCACACCGTCCTCAATGAAGGTCTCGCCCTCGCGCGGCGCCTTGAACCGGATTACCGGGGCGGCGTCGGGCGGCGCCTCCGCCGGATCCCGATCGCGCCACCGGCCGTCATAAAGCATGGTGCGGCCTTGCTCGCGGGAGCGTTCACGCATTTCGGCCAGCTCGGCTTGTGTGGCATAACAGTGGTAGGCGTTTCCTTCGGCGAGCAGGCGTTGGGCGGCAGCGACATGGCGGGACGAGCGGGCGAACTGGCGGACCGGCTCGCCATCCCAGTCGATGCCGAGCCAGGATAGCCCGTCGAAGATCGCCTCGACCGCTTCTTCCGTCGAGCGCCGGCGGTCGGTGTCCTCGATGCGCAGCAGAAATCGGCCGTCGTGATGACGTGCGAAAAGCCAGTTGAACAGCGCCGTGCGCGCTCCGCCGATATGAAGGAATCCGGTGGGCGAGGGGGCAAAGCGCGTGATCACGGTCATGCTGTCTCCTCGGCGCCGAAGATCTTGGCGGACAGCGCATACACGATCGGGCGCCATATGTCATGGCCGGGCTGAGCGCGTATTTCGCATCCGGCGCAGCGGGTGTGCGTGCGTGCCTGGCGCCGATACGGGAGATCGCCGCGCAGCGCGATCGCTGGGTCCTCTGGCTGGCGCCGGCGCTCGGGCTGGGCATCGCCGTCTACTTCGCCCTTCCGGCCGAGCCCGCAGGCTGGCTGGGCCTCGCATGCGCGCTGCTGATGGTGCCGGCCGTCGGTTTGTACCGCCATGGAGCGGCACCGGCTCTGTTGGTCGCGGGCGTCGCCGGGCTGGGCTTTGGCGTTGCCCAGCTCCGCACCGCCACGGTAGCTGCGCCCGTTCTGGACAAACGGCTGGGGCCGGTAATGGTCGAAGGGCTCATCGAGGCGGCCTCGCCTGACGGGGTCGGCGGTTGGCGCTTGCGGTTGGCCGATCCGCTGATCGTCGGGCATGATCCCGCTTCCTCTCCCCGGCGGATCCGGATAAGGGTCCGCCGGGCCGCTGCCGACCCGGCGCCGGGCACGCGGTTGCGCGCGCTTGCGATCCTTCAACCGCCGCCCGAACCCGCCGCGCCTGGCGCGTTCGATTTCGCCCGGCGGGCCTATTTTGATGGGATCGGCGCGGTCGGCTTCGCGCTCGGGACCGCGCAGGTGGCGCCAGGGCCGGACACCCCGGGGCTTCGCGCAGCCATCAACGGGCTCCGTCACGCAGTGACCGCGCGGATCCTGGCCGCCCTGCCGGCACCGGAGAACGCGATTGCGGCGGCGCTGACCACCGGGGAGCGCCGCGCGATCCCACCCGAGATCCTGGCTGCGATTCGCGATTCAGGGCTTGCGCACCTGCTGGCAATCTCCGGGCTTCATTTCGCCCTGGTTGCGGGACTGCTGTTCGGTGTGCTGCGCGGGGCGATGGCGTCGGTACCCGCGCTAGCGCTGCGCTACCCGATCAAAAAATGGGCCGCCGTGGGCGCGTTCATCGGCGCGCTCGGATACCTCGTGATCTCAGGCGCTTCGATCCCGACGCAGCGCGCGTTCCTGATGCTGGGCATCGTCCTCCTGGCGATTATCCTCGACCGCAACCCGATCTCGATGCGGCTGGTTGCCGTCTCAGGCGCGGTCGTCCTGCTTATCTCGCCGGAAAGCGTGCTCAGCGCCAGCTTCCAGCTCTCTTTCGCCGCCGTCGTCGCTCTTGTCGCCTCTACGAGGCCAACGCCCAGCGGCTGGCAGCGTTCAGAAGCGATGCCGGACCGGCGCGCCGGCTCGTGCTCTATGGCGCGGGAATTGCGCTCACCACGCTGATCGCCGGCTCGGCCACCGCGCCGTTTGCGATCTATCACTTCAACCGGTTCGCGCTTTATGGCGTGATCGCCAACCTGATCGCGATCCCAATCACCGGGTTATGGATCATGCCGTGGGCGATCGCCGCCTTCGCCCTGATGTGCTTGGGGCTGGAAGGGCTGGCACTGACACCGATGGGTTGGGGGATCGGTGCGGTCGTCGCCGTTGCGCGCGAAGTCTCGTCCTGGCCCGATGCGGTGCTTCTGGTCCGCGCGGTGCCGGTCGCATGCCTGGTCGCGGTGGCGGCGGGTGGCTTGTGGCTCGCGCTGTGGCAGGGCCGTTTGCGCCTGGCGGGCGTTCTGCCCATGCTCGCGGCAATTCCCATCGCGCTGCTGGATCGGCCGCCCGATATCTTTGCCGGCCGGGCGCCTGGAGCCTTCGCTGTGCGGCTCGCCGACGGCGGGCTCGCGGTCTCGCCCGGCACCCGTAGCTATACCCGCGATCTGTGGCTGCGCCGTGCCGGGCTGGGTGCGGCAGCGCCCTGGCCTCGCCCAGGCGCACCGGCGGCAGGCCAGCTCGCCTGCGACCGCCTGGGATGTGTGCGTGCCGGCACGGGCCCAGTGGTTGCGATCGTCACCGACCGCGCCGCACTGCTGGAGGACTGCGCCAGGGCGGCGGCAGTGATCGCGGCGGTTGCCGTAAAGCGATGGCGCTGCCGTGGCCCGGATCCAATCATCGATCGCCGTGCGCGCTACAGCAACGGTGCGCACGCGCTGTGGTCGGAGGGAGATACGGTCCGCGTGCGCAGCGTCGCTCAGGGCAGGGGGCTGCGGCCCTGGACGGCTCAGTACAGGCGGAACAAGGCGGCCAAGCGACCCTGAACCTTGACCTGATCGGGTCCGAATATCCGGGTCTCGTGGGCCGGGTTGGCCGGCTCGAGCGCGATCGAGTCTCCGCGCCTGCGGAACCGCTTCAGCGTCACCTCGTCGTCAGCCAGAAGGGCGACCACGATGTCGCCGTTCTCGGCGGTCTCGCCACGCCGGATGACCGCGATATCACCGTCATGGATGCCGGCGTCGATCATCGAATCGCCGGCGACTTCCAGCGCGTAATGCTCGCCGCCGCCCAACAGGCTCGCCGGCATGCCGAAGGTCTGCGTGGTGTCGCGCAGCGCTTCGATCGGCACGCCAGCCGCGATCCGGCCGTAGAGCGGCAAGGCAACGATATCGCCCTGCGACGGCGCGGCCGCCCCGCCGAGCCCGGTCGAGAAATCGCCCTTGATAACCCGCGGCGCAAAGCCGCGGTCGGGCGGCCGATGCCCCTCTCTGGACATTTTTTCCGGGCGGCGGCGCACCTCCAGCGCGCGGGCGCGATAGGGTAGGCGGCCGATGAACCCGCGCTCCTCCAGAGCCGTGATCAGGCGATGGATCCCCGACTTGGACTTCAGGTTCAACGCCTCCTTCATCTCGTCGAAAGACGGAGAGACGCCGTGCTGTGTGATGAAGGTATCAATATAGAGCAGCAGCTCGTATTGCTTTGCTGTCAACATTCTCCTCGCCTCGGTTGCAGCCACACAACATCTGGAACAAAACGAAAACCTCGCCACAGGTTCTAGTTAAGTTCTGGTGTCTCGTCAAGCATCGAAGCGGCCCGACGACGCGCCGACGATTCGCCGATGAAGAAATCCAGGCTCAGATGCCGCAGATGCCGCCGCCAAGGAGGAGAATTTCGACGTCGCTTCCCGCCGGCGCGACCGGCGCGTGCGGCGGACGGATCACCAGACAGTGCGCGCGCGCCATGTTGGCGAACATGGAGCTGTCCTGGATGTGGAACGGGCGGACGACCGCCCGGCCCCGCTCGTCGCGCGCCAGTGTGGCGCGCAGATAGTCCTCCCGTTCGTCGTTCGGCGGTAGATCGACGCCGAGGATAGCGGTCTCGCTGGCCTGTCCACCTCTGTCCGAACCGAGCAGCGCAGCCAGCGCCGGGCGCAGGAAGATCACCGCGCAGACAAGCGAGGAAACCGGGTTGCCGGGCAGGCCGAGCAATGGCGTGCCGGCCAGCCGGCCGAAGATCAGCGGCTTGCCGGGCCGCATCGCGATGCGCCAGAAATCGACTTCGAGCCCGACTTCGCCAAGCACCGATCTGACCAGGTCGTGATCGCCGACCGAAGCGCCGCCAGTGGTAATCACCAGATCGGTGCCGCGCGCGCCGGCGGCCATCGCCTTCAGCGCCTTGGCAGAGTCCGGTGCGATGCCGAGGTCGACGGCGATGCCGCCCTCGGCCTCGACGAAGCCGGCCAGGGCCATAGCGTTCGAGCTTACGATCTGGTTGTCGCCGATCGGCTCGCCCGGCATGACGATCTCGTCGCCCGTCGCCAGAATCGCGACCCTGGGCTTGCGGTGGACCATCAGCCAGGGGACGTTCATGCCCGCGGCCAGACCCAGGTCCCGCGCGGTCAGCACGCGGCCGGCGCGCAGCAACACCTCGCCCTCGGAAAAGTCGAGCCCGGCCGGCCGGACATAGCGACCCAGCGGCGCGGATCCTGCAACCACGGTGAGCCCGCCATCGGCCTCTTCGGTGTTCTCCTGGATGACGATCGTGTCGGCACCTTCGGGCACCGGCGCACCGGTGAAGATGCGCACCGCCTGGCCCGGCCCGACGGCGCCGGTGAAGGCGCTGCCCGCCGGGGCATAGCCGATCACTGTGAGTTGCGCGGGCAGGGACTCGACGTCGGCTGCCCGAACCGCATAGCCGTCCATCGCCGAGACCGCCAGCGGCGGCTGAGTGCGCCTGGCCGTGACATCGTGCGCGAGCACGCGGCCCAGCCCGTCGGCGAGCGCGACCTGTTCGGCTGGGGTAGGCTCCAGCGTCTGCAGAATCCGCGCACGCGCCTCGGCGACCGGGATCATCTCTCCTCAGACAGGTAGGTGCCGGACCGCCCGCCGGCCTTGTGAACCAACCGGATCTCGCCGATCCGCATGCCGCGCTCAACCGCCTTGCACATGTCGTAGATCGTCAGTGCGGCGATGCTGACCGCGGTCAGCGCCTCCATCTCCACGCCCGTACGCCCGACAAGCCGGCAGGTCGCCTCGATCGCGACGACCCCGCGCGCGGTATCGCAGCGCAAGTCGAGGTCGATCGCGTTCAGCGCCAGCGGATGACACAGCGGGATCAGGTTGGCGGTCTGCTTGGCGCCCATGATGCCGGCCAGCCGGGCCACGCTCAGCACATCGCCCTTGGCCACGCTGCCTTCAGCGATCCGGGCGATGGTCCCGGGCGACATCGCGACCTCGCCGCGCGCGGTCGCAACCCGTTCGGTGGCCGGTTTGGCTGTGACGTCGACCATCACCGCCTTGCCTTCTTCGTCGATGTGGCTGAACTCGGCCATCACGCGGCCCGGCCCAGGATTTCCGCAGTCGCGGCGCGCACGTCCTGTTTGCTCATCAGCGCTTCGCCGATCAGGAAGGTGGTCACGCCGGCAGCCTTCATCGCGGCAAGATCAGCGGGGCTCGACAGGCCGCTCTCGGCGACGACCAGGCGGTCTTCCGGCACCAGCGGCGCCAGCCGAATCGTGGTCGCGGTGTCGGTAACCAGGGTCTTGAGGTTGCGGTTGTTGACGCCGATGATCCCGGTGCCGAGATCGAGCGCGCGGGCAAGCTCGGCCTCATCATGCACCTCGACCAGGATGTCCATGCCCAGGCTCTGCGCCAGACCGGCAAGCTCGCCCGCCTGGCCGTCGCCCAGCGCCGCCATGATCAGCAGCACGCAATCCGCGCCGATCGATCGCGCCTCGACGATCTGATAGGGGTCCAGCATGAAGTCCTTGCGCAGCACCGGCAGGTTGACGGCGGCGCGGGCGGCCAGCAAATGGTCGTCCGCACCGCAGAAATACGGCATGTCGGTCAGCACCGACAGGCAGCGCGCGCCGCCTTCGCAATAGGCGCGCGCCAGCATGGCGGGCTCGAATTCCTCACGGATCATTCCCTTGCTGGGCGAGGCGCGCTTGATCTCGGCGATCAGGCCGTAGACGCCGGCCGTCCTGGCCTCGGCCAGGGTGGCGGCGAACCCGCGCGGCGGCGATGCGGCGCACGCGCGCTCCTTCACCTCGCTCAGCGGGTGGCGGGCGCGGACATCGGCGACGTGGGCGCGCTTGACCTCGCAGATGCGCGCGAGCACGTCGCTCATCGGCCGCCTTCCGCGGATGCTTCCGGCGGCGGCTCGGGGACTTCGTTGGAGATCTCGACCAGGCGCGCGAGGCATGTGCCGGCCTCGCCTTGATCGATCGATCGCGCGGCCCGGTCGACGCCGTCGCGGAAGTCTGTGGTGAGGCCTGCGACGACGAGCGCGCCGCCTGCCGTCATCAGCACCGTGTCGCGGTATGTGCCGGGCGCGCCGTCGAGCAGCGCGGTTAGCTGCTCGGCGTTGTATGCGCCGTCGCCGCCCTTCAGCTCTTCGAGCCTGCCCTCGCCCAGGCCCGCATCGGCGGCGGTAAGCACGAACTGCCGGACGCTGCCATCGGCCCACTCGGCGATCTGGGTCTGGCCAACCGAGGTCAATTCGTCGAGCCCGCCGGCGCCGTGGACCACCCACGCACGCTCCGAGCCCAGGCGGCCCAGCACCTCGGCCAGCGGCTCGACCCATGCGCCGTCATAGACACCGACCAGCAGCCGATCGACGAAGGCGGGGTTCGACAGCGGGCCAAGCACGTTGAAGATCGTGCGTACGGCCAGTTCGACCCGTGGGCCGGCAACGTGGCGCGTGGCGCTGTGGTGGCGCGGCGCCATCATGAAGCCGACCTTGGCTTCTCTGATGCAGCGCTCGATCTGGCTGAAATCGGCATCGATGTTGACGCCCAGCGCGGTCAACACGTCGGCCGCGCCGGAGCGCGAGGACAGCGCCCGGTTGCCGTGCTTGGCCACCGGCACGCCGCAGCCGGCGACGACCAGCGCCGCGGCCGTGGAGATGTTGAGCGTGCCCGCCCCGTCGCCGCCGGTACCGACGACATCGATCGCGCCCTTGGGTGCGGTGATCCGTGCCGCCTTGGCGCGCATGATCCGTGCAGCCCCGGTGATCTCGTCGACCGTCTCGCCGCGCAGCCGGAGCGCCATCAGAAAAGCGCCGATCTGCGCCGGAGTCGCATTGCCGGACATGATCGTGTCGAACGCGCCCTCGGCCTCGGACTCGTCCAGCCGCGCGCCGTCGGCCACCCGGCCGAGGACTTCCTTGAAGGTGTCGAAATCCCTGCTCATGTCATTCTGATTTTGAAATATGGAAAAATAACAATTAATTGACAGAAATTTATAATGTAAAATATCAGCCTTTTCACCTCCTTATAGCAGCTAAGCTCCGGCCATCATAGCCGATCGCAGCCGGCCTGCCGATGCTGGCTTGGCAAATCGGCTTTAAGCAACCCGGGATGATCAGCGTTCGCCCTATGGGGCACAGGTCCGGCCCGGGTTTTGCGGTGCCCCGGCCACTCAGCGGGTGATGATTCCGCCGTCGAACAGCCGGTCGAGCGCGGCCGAATCGACGCTTACCGCATAGATCCGGCGCAGCGAGCGCGTGTACTGATCCAGCAGGTCGGCGGCAATGGCGTTTCTGAGTTCCGCCCCCAGGCTGTCGAAGGCCGGGTCTCCTGCTTTGGCCGTGGCCGGCTCGATCTTGTGGAGGACGGCGATCGCATAGCCATCTCCGGTCGGCCCGCCCATCGCCTCGCCGAGCTTCGCGCCGAACAGTTCGGTGGCGAGCGCGCTGGGCAGCGCCGGGTTCTCGCCCTGATCGTAGCGGGTAAACGCCGGTGTCACCGCCACGGTAAGCCGAGCGTCCGCCGCCACATCCTCCAGGGTGCGGCCCGCACGGACCTCCTCCAGCAACTTCTTCGCCCGTTCGCTGGCAGCGTTGGCGAGCTTGTCGTTGCGCCAGGCCGTCTCGACGTCCTTGCGCACCTTGTCGAACGGCTCCAGCGCCGGTGGATCGACCCGGTCAACCCGCAGGATGAAATGCCCCCCCTGCGACGTCTCCGTCAGGTCGCTTAGCTGAGCCTCGCCGGTCTCGAAGGCCACCCTGAGGAACCGCTGGCTCTTCAGCAGTTTCTCCCCCTCGGGGCCGGTCGCGGTCCTGCTCGAGGCCTCGACCCCACGCAGGCGCACCAGCCTGGTGTCGAGCTGGGCCGCGGCCTCCTCGAGGGTCGCGCCGCCGGCCAGCGAATCCTCGAGCTGGTTGGCGAGCTTGACCAGCACATCGATCGCCTGCTCGCGGGCGAGATCGGCCTGCAGCTTCGACCTGACCTCGGCGAAGCCGGGCTGCCGTCCGGGCTTGATCTCGTCGACCACCAGCACATGCCAGCCCAGCGGCGACTTGACCGGCGGGCTGGGCGTCTTCCGGGGCAGCGCAAAGGCGGCTTCGGCGAGGTCGCCGGGCAAATCCTCGCGGGTCAGCAGCCCCAGATCGGTCGCGGCTGCGTCCATGCCCGCGATCGACCTGGCGACCTCGCCGATCGGTCTTCCGGCCCGTAGCGCTTCGACGGCCCGCCTCGCCTTGGCCTCTTCGCTTAAAACGATCTGGCTGATCTTGCGGCGCTCGGGGACCGAGAGCGTGGAAAGGCGCGCCTCGTATTCCGCCCTCAACTCGTCCTCCGGCGGCTGGATCTCGGCGGCGATGACTTCCGGGTCGAGATGGATGGCGGTGAGTGCACGCCGTTCCGGGGCGGTGAAGCGGATCGCCTGGATGCGGTGGAATTCGCTCAGCTCGCTGTCGCTCGGCGTACCGATCGTCCCGGGTGCCGGACGGGGGACGATCACATAACGCGCGATGCGCCTGTCGTTGCGGTAGCGGTAGACGAACTCGGCCAGCGCGTCAGGTGGCGTGCTCGCCTGCTGGATCACGTCGGTGAGATGGCCGAGCCTGATCTCGCCGCGCAGTTCCTCGACATAGGCCTGCTCGGTCATTCCGCGCCGGTAAAGCGCGTCCTGGAACGCAAGCCTGTCGAAGGTTCCGGCCGGTCCTTGAAAGCCGGGCTCGGCATGGATGCGCTGGCGGACTTGGTCGTCGCCGACCAGAATACCGTTCTCCTTGGCGTAGAGCTCGAGCAGCCGGCGCGCGATCAGCCCGTTGAGCGTGCTCTCGACGAAGCCGAACTGGCGGGCCTGGTCGGAATCGAGCTCGGGTCCAAGCAGCCTGCGCAGCCGCTCGACCTGGTTGCGGAAGGATCGGTTGAACGCCTGGGCGGTGATCTTGGTCTCGCCGACCTCGGCGACGTCGGTCGGCAGACCCCGCCCGGTAAACATGTCGCCGATGCCCCAGGCGGCGAAGCTGATGATCAGCAGCACCGCGAGCAGGCGGATGACCCATTTCGCAGCCTGGGTTTTCATCGCCTGAAGCATGTCGGGGTCCTTCCGGGCGCGGTCTCGCCGCCCGTATGTATGGTGCCTGGGTGGGCACCGCAACCAACTTCGGCACAGCCGGTCCGATGGCTCATCCGGCCAGGCTGTGATAGAACTCCCGCCCGGCGCCATCCTGGCAAAAGGTCATTCCCGCGCATGAACGAGACTCGCCGTCCCCTGGTGGCAGGGAATTGGAAGATGAACGGCGCGCGGGCCACGACGCGGACGCTGATCGGCGGTCTCGCGGAACGGCTGGACCGCGGCGGCAAACCGGGCTGCGAGATCGTGATCTGCCCGCCAGCACCCTATCTGGTCGATGCCGCGGATGCGCTCTCGGGCACGGCGGACATCGGACTCGGCGCGCAGGACTGCCATGTCGCCGCCTCGGGCACCCATACCGGCGACATCGCGGCTTCCATGCTGCGCGATGTCGGCTGCGCCTATGTGATCGTCGGCCATTCCGAGCGCCGCAGCGATCACGGCGAGACTGATTTGCTGGTCAAGGCCAAGGCCGAGGCCGCGATCGGCGCGGGGTTGAGCGCGATCGTCTGCATCGGCGAGACGCTGGCCGAGCGCAACGCCGGCCGCGCCGCCGAGATCGTGACCGGACAGCTCCAGGCCTCGCTGGCCGGCAGTGCCGGCGCAGCCAATACCGTGATCGCCTACGAGCCGGTCTGGGCGATCGGTACCGGCCGAACACCGACCACGGAGGATATCGCGGATATCCATCAGCGGATCCGCGCGGTGCTCCGCCAACAGCTCGACGACGGGGATGCGGTGCGGATCCTCTACGGCGGTTCGGTCAAACCGGACAATGCCGCAGCGATCCTAGCGGTAGCCGATGTCGATGGCGCCCTGGTCGGCGGCGCAAGCCTGGATGCCGACGATTTCTGGGCGATCTGCCGCTCAAGCCGCTAGCATTTGTGCGCCAATGGCACTAAATCTGGCCGCATTGGCAGTCCGGCGCGTCCTTAAGCACGTCGATGCCACTTCTCTGGTAACCGAACCGGCATGATCGCAGTCCTCCTGATGATCCATCTGTTCATCGCCGTCACCCTGGTCGGCGTGGTGTTGCTGCAGCGCAGCGAGGGCGGCGGGCTCGGGATGGGCGGCGGAACGATGGGCGGGCTGATGACCACAAGGGGCTCGGCCAACCTGCTGACCCGGGTGACCGCAGCCCTTGCTGCCTGTTTCATGGCGACCAGCATCCTGCTCGCCATCCTGTCCGGCTCGACCCAGCCGCAGCGCTCGATCATGGATCAGCCGGTCCAGCAGCAGGCGCCGGTCCAGCCGCCCGCGGCGCCGGAGGTGCCGACGGTCCCGCTGGCACGCTAACGCACCGCCACGCCACGTTGCATTTGGGCGAATCAAGATACGGTTTCGCCGGCCTTCCGTGGTGGCGCCGGGCGCGTGACGTGGTAGAAGACTGAGCCAATGTCGCGCTACATCTTCATCACCGGCGGTGTCGTCTCTTCCCTCGGCAAGGGCTTGGCCTCCGCCGCACTGGGCGCGCTGCTGCAGGCGCGCGGATACGAGGTCCGGCTGAGGAAGCTCGACCCCTATCTCAATATCGATCCGGGCACCATGAGCCCGACTCAGCACGGCGAGGTCTACGTCACCGATGACGGGGCGGAGACCGACCTGGACCTTGGCCATTACGAGCGCTTCACCGGGGTCCCTGCGACCAAGACCGACAACGTCACCACCGGCCGGATCTATCAGACGGTCATCGAGCGCGAACGCAGGGGCGACTATCTCGGGGCGACGATCCAGGTCATCCCGCATGTCACCGACGCGATAAAGGAGTTCATCTCCGCTGATCCCGGCGGCGCGGATTTCGTACTGTGCGAGATCGGCGGCACGGTGGGCGACATCGAGAGTCTGCCCTTCCTCGAGGCGATCAGGCAGAAGGCGAACGCGCTCGGCCGCGACCGGGCGATGTTCGTCCACCTGACCCTGGTCCCGTTCCTGCGTTCGGCGCGCGAGCTCAAGACCAAGCCGACCCAGCATTCGGTCAAGGAGCTGCAAAGCGTCGGGATCCAGCCCGATCTGATCCTGTGCCGCTGCGAACAGGACCTGCCGGTCGAAGAGCGCCAAAAGATCGCGTTGTTCTGCAACGTGCCGGTCGACAATGCCATTGCCGCACCCGATGTCGAGACCATCTACGAGGTGCCGATCAGCTATCACAAGCACGGCTTCGACGTTCAGGTCTGCAAGCATTTCGGCGTCGATGACGGCGGCGCGCCCGACCTGTCGCGCTGGATCGACATCGTCGAGCGGATCCGCAACCCCGAGGGCGCAGTGAATATCGCGGTCGTCGGCAAGTACACCACCGTGATTGATTCCTACAAGTCGCTCGCCGAAGCGCTCGAGCACGGCGGCATCGCCAACCACGTCAAGGTCCACATGCAGTGGATCGACTCCGAGACCTTCGAGGCCGAGGACGCCATCCACCATCTGTCGGGCGTCGAGGGTATCCTCGTGCCCGGCGGGTTCGGCGAGCGCGGCGCGGAGGGCAAGATCGCCGCCGCGCGGTTCGCGCGCGAGCACAACGTGCCCTATCTCGGCATCTGTTTCGGCATGCAGATGGCGGTGATCGAGGCGGCGCGAAACCTTGCCGGGATCCCGGACGCCGGCTCGACGGAGTTCGGGCCCGTCGGCCATCCCGTGGTGGGGCTGCTGACCGAATGGATGCAGGGCGAACGGATCGAGCGCCGTGGTATCGGCGACAACATGGGCGGCACGATGCGGCTGGGCTCCTATGACTGCGAACTGATCTCGCCGTCCCTGGCCGGCTCGATCTACGGAACCGGGATCATTCAGGAACGCCATCGCCACCGCTACGAGGTCAATATCAACTACCGCGACCGGCTCGAGGAAGCCGGGCTGGTTTTTTCCGGCCTGTCGCCCGACGGGCTGCTGCCCGAGATCGTGGAGCTGCCTTCGCATCCATGGTACCTGGGAGTTCAGTTCCATCCCGAGCTCAAGTCGAAGCCTTTCGCGCCCCATCCCGTCTTTGCCGCCTTCGTCGAAGCCGCGGTGGCCCGCTCGCGACTGGTCTAGCGCTTTGCCCGAGCCCCACAGGATCCGGATCGGCACTGTCGAGGTCGCCAACGACGCGCCGCTGACGCTGATTTCCGGACCGTGCCAAGTCGAAAGCCGGGCGCATGCGATGGACTGCGCCGAGCGGCTGGTGGAGATCACCGGGCGAACCGGGGTCGGGCTGATCTACAAATCCTCCTTCGACAAGGCCAACCGGACATCCATCGAGACCAGGCGCGGCGTCGGGATCGAGGCAGGGCTGGCAATCCTGGCCGAAGTGCGCGAGCGGCTGGGCTGCCCGGTGCTGACCGACGTCCATGCCCCCGAGCAATGCGCGCTCGCGGCGGAAGCGGTCGACGTCCTGCAGATCCCGGCGTTCCTGTGCCGGCAGACCGATCTGATCGTCGCCGCCGCCGAGACCGGCCGGCCGCTCAACATCAAGAAGGGACAGTTCCTGGCGCCATGGGACATGGCCAACGTGGTTGCGAAGGCGCTGGCCGCCGGCAACCCGGACGTGATGGTCTGCGAGCGCGGCGCCAGCTTCGGCTACAACACGCTGGTCAGCGATATGCGCGCGCTGCCGCAGTTGGCCGAGACCGGCCGACCGGTGGTCTTCGATGCCACCCATTCGGTGCAGCAGCCGGGCGGGCTGGGGAACGCCAGCGGCGGCCAGCGCGCGTTCGTCCCGGTGCTGGCGCGCGCTGCGGTCGCGGTCGGTGTCGCCGCGGTGTTCATGGAGACTCACCCCGACCCTGACGCCGCGCCCAGCGACGGACCGACGATGCTTCGGCTCGATGCGCTGGAGCCGCTGCTGCGGCATCTGGTCGCCATCGACCGCCTGACCAAGTCCTACGCCGATCCCGGAGCCGCGCCATGACCGCGATCATCGACATCCATGGCCGCGAGATCCTGGATTCGCGGGGCAACCCGACCGTCGAGGTCGACATCGTGCTGGAAAGCGGCGCCGAGGGCAGGGCGGCGGTGCCGTCAGGCGCCTCGACCGGCAGCCGGAAGCGGTCGAGCTGCGCGACGGCGAGGCCGGGCGCTATGGCGGCAAGGGAGTGCTGAACGCCGTCGCCGCGGTCAACGGCGAGCTTGCCGATGCGCTGACCGGGCTCGACGCCGAGGACCAGATCGCGATCGACCAGACCATGATTGCGCTCGACGGGACGGACAACAAGGAGCGCTTGGGCGCCAACGCGACGCTCGGCGTGAGCCTCGCCGTCGCCAAGGCGGCCGCCGAGCACACCGGCCTGCCGCTCTACCGCTATGTCGGCGGTGCGCTCGCTCGCATCCTGCCGACTCCGATGATGAACATCCTCAACGGCGGGGCGCATGCCGACAACGCGATCGACCTGCAGGAATTCATGGTCATGCCGGTCGGTGCGCCGACGATGGCCGAGGCCGTCCGATGCGGCGCGGAGATCTTCCATGCGCTCAGGAAGCGCCTGTCCGATGCCGGCCACAACACCAATGTCGGCGACGAGGGCGGGCTCGCCCCAGACCTGAAAAGCGCGACCGAGGCGCTCGATTTCATCCTGCGTGCGATCGAGGACGCCGGCTATGCCCCCGGCGATGGCGTTGCGATCGCTCTCGATCCCGCCTCCTCGGAGTTCTACAGGCACGGCCGCTACGATCTCGAAGGTGAAGGCAGATCGCTTACCTCCGAGGAGATGGTCGCCTATTACGCCGATCTCTGCAGCCGCTATCCGATCGTCTCCATCGAGGACGGCATGGCCGAGGACGACTGGCAGGGCTGGGCGCTGCTCACCCGGGCATTGGGCGATCGCGTCCAGCTCGTCGGCGATGACCTGTTCGTCACCAACCCGGCGATCCTCGCCCGCGGCATTGCCGAAAGGATCGGCAACGCAATCCTCATCAAAGTCAACCAGATCGGCACGCTGAGCGAGACCCTGCGGGCGGTCGAAATGGCGCACCGGGCATCCTACGGCGCGGTGATGTCGCATCGCTCCGGGGAGACCGAGGACACCACGATCGCCGATCTTGCGGTGGCCACCGGCTGCGGACAGATCAAGACCGGCTCGTTGTCGCGCTCGGACCGGCTGGCCAAGTACAACCAGCTCATCCGTATCGAGGAGCAGCTCGGCCCGACCGCCGAATACGCCGGGGCTGCACGGCTGTCGACCAGCGCACCGGGCTAGCATCCGCCACGGCGGAAATTTGTCGCTTGACACGGCGAATCGGGGTGTGATTCGCTCCGGCCATGGCGTTGGCATACGACATGCGCCGGACGGTTCGTGCCGTCGGCGGCCCGATGCTGGGCGCAGCCCTGATCGTCTATTTCGGGCTCAACGCCTTCCATGGCGATCGCGGCGTGCTGCGCATCATCGAAATGCGCGGCGATATCGTCCGGGCGGAGCAGACGCTCCAGGCGGCGCGCGCGCGTCGGGTGCACCTCGATGCCCGCGTCGGGGCATTGCGCAGCCACCGTCTCGACCCGGACTATCTCGACGAGCGAGCGCGTCTGATGACCGGTTTCGTCGGTTCGGGCGATTTCCTGCTGACCGGCGTTCTGGCACCGGGGGATGCGCGCGGGCCACGGACGATGGTCGGTGGGCCGCCGGGATTTTCGCGCTGAACCGCCGGATTGTGAAAATTCGTGTCGAACAGACGGGCCAAAACGACACAAACTTACCCATCTGGTGGTTGCGCCCGATCCGGCCTGGTTTATATCCTCTAACCCTTCGGTAGCCTTGACTTTTCACGTGCTACCCGACCTTCTGGACGGACGGTTTCCGACGCCTCACCCGTCGGCAACCATGGGGACCACCGATGGCCGCCACCCAGAAAAAATCCGGCTCCCGCCAAAGCCCGCAGGCGACCCTTTCCGAGGCGGGACCGAAACGCAGGGCCGCCAAGTCCGATGCCCGCGCCGACAACGGCGCCGGCACTGCCTCTGACACCGCGACCGACGTTGATACCGAGGAACTTCTCGCCATCTTCCGCCAGATGCTCCTCATCCGCCGCTTCGAGGAGCGGGCCGGCCAGCTCTACGGCATGGGGCTGATCGGCGGCTTCTGCCATCTCTATATCGGCCAGGAAGCGGTGGTGATCGGCATGCAGGCATCTCTGGAGGCGAAGGATGCCGTGGTCACCAGCTATCGCGATCACGGCCACATGCTGGCTTGCGGCATGGATGCCAAGGGCGTGATGGCCGAGCTGACCGGCCGGCGCAGCGGCTATTCGAAAGGCAAGGGCGGCTCGATGCACATGTTCAGCCGCGAGAGGAACTTCTTCGGCGGCCACGGCATCGTCGGTGCCCAGGTACCGATCGGCGCCGGGCTCGCGTTCGCCCAGAAATATCGCGGCGACGGCGGCGTGACGCTGGTCTATATGGGCGATGGCGCTGTCAATCAGGGCCAGGTGCACGAGGCCTTCAACCTCGCTGCCCTGTGGTCGCTGCCGGCGGTGTTCGTCATCGAGAACAACCGCTACGGCATGGGCACCTCGGTCGAACGCGCCTCGGCGCTTCAGGGTCTCTACCGGATCGCCGAGCCATACGGCATCCCCGCTGCCCAGGTCGACGGCATGGATGTGCTGGCGGTCAAGGAGGCCGGCGCGGCGGCGATCCGGACCTGCCGCGCAGGGCAGGGGCCTTACCTGCTCGAGGCGCTGACCTACCGCTATCGTGGTCATTCGATGTCCGATCCGGCGAAGTACCGGACCCGCGAAGAGGTCTCGGAGATGCGCGCCGAGCACGACCCGATCGACAGCGTACGGTCGCGCCTGATCGCGCTCGGCGCCGCCGACGACGCGAAGCTCAAGGAGATCGACAAGGAGGTCCGTGCGGTCGTCGCCAAGGCCGCTGAGTTCGCCCAGAACAGCCCGGAGCCCGATGCCGCGGAGCTCTATAGCGACGTCCTCGTCGCCGTCTGAGCGTCGTCCGCGTCCGGAGAACCGGTTATGCCGATCAACATCCTCATGCCGGCGCTGTCACCGACGATGACCAAAGGCAATCTGGCGCGCTGGCTCAAACAGGAAGGCGATGCCGTGTCCTCGGGCGAGCCGATCGCCGAGATCGAGACGGACAAAGCGACCATGGAAGTCGAAGCCGTCGATGAGGGCGTGCTCGGCCGGATTGTCGTGCCGGAGGGCACCGAGGGCGTGGCGGTCAACGCGGTGATCGGGGTGCTGCTGGCCGAGGGAGAAGACGGCGGCGCGCTCGACGGGACGGTTGATGCGGCGGGCTCTTCTAACGGATCCGGAGCGGGCGCGGCAATCGCAACCGCAGCGGTTGCCGGCCCCGCCGTCGAAGCCGCTGTACCGCCGACCCCGCTGTCGGCGCCTGCGCCGGCCGAGAGCCCTTACGCCGGACCGGTGATCCGTCAGACCGTGCGCGAGGCACTGCGCGATGCAATCGCCGAGGAGATGCGCCGCGACGACACGGTCTTTCTCATGGGCGAGGAGGTGGCGGAATATCAAGGCGCCTACAAGATCAGCCAGGGGCTGCTGGAAGAGTTCGGCGCGCGGCGGGTGATCGACACGCCGATCACCGAGCATGGCTTCACCGGGCTCGGGATCGGCGCGGCCTTCGGCGGGCTCAAGCCGGTGGTCGAGTTCATGACCTTCAATTTCGCCATGCAGGCCATGGACCAGCTCATCAACTCGGCCGCCAAGAGCCACTACATGTCCGGCGGCCAGATGACCACGCCGATCGTCTTCCGCGGTCCCAACGGCGCCGCGTCGCGCGTCGCGGCCCAGCATTCGCAGTGCTTCGCAAGCTGGTACGCCCACATCCCCGGCCTGAAGGTCGTCGCGCCCTATGACGCCGCCGATGCCAAGGGGCTGCTCAAATCGGCGATCCGCGACCCCAACCCGGTGGTGTTCCTGGAAAACGAGATCCTCTACGGCCAGTCCTTCGATGTGCCGGACAGCGAGGAGGTGCTGGTGCAGATCGGCCGGGCGCGGATCGCGCGGCCCGGCGCGGATGTGACCATCGCCGCGTTTTCGATCATGGTCGGCCATGCGCTCGAGGCCGCCACAGCGCTGGCCGGCGAGGGGATCGACGCGGAGGTCATCGATCTGCGTACGCTGCGTCCGCTCGATACCGAGACCCTGGTGGACTCGGTCAAGAAGACCAACCGGCTGGTCTCGGTCGAGGAGGGCTGGCCGGTCGCGGGGATCGGCTCGGAGCTTGCCGCGGTCATGATGGAGCAGGCTTTCGACTGGCTCGATGCGCCGGTCGCGCGCGTCTGCGCCGCCGATGTTCCTTTGCCCTATGCCGCCAATCTGGAGCGGCTTGCCCTGCCGCAGCCCGACGACATCGTCCGCGCCGCAAAGGATGTCCTCTATCGCCGCTGAGCCGGCCCGCCGCACGCCATCCAATACAGGGAGGCAGCCATGCCGATCAACATCCTGATGCCGGCACTTTCACCGACCATGACCGAGGGCACCCTCGCGCGCTGGCTGATCGCCGAGGGCCAGCCCGTCGCTTCCGGCGATGTGATCGCCGAGATCGAGACCGACAAAGCGACCATGGAGGTCGAGGCCGTCGACGAGGGCGTGCTCGGCCGGATCGTCGTGCCCGAAGGCACCGAAGGCGTGGCGGTCAACGCCGTCATCGGCGTGCTGCTGGGCGATGGCGAGGCGGATGCCGACATCGCGGTGAAGCCCGATGCTGCGCCTGCGCCGCCACCGGTCGCCGCGCCGCCGCCGGCAGGAAAGGAAGACCGGATCTTCGCCTCGCCGCTGGCCCGCAGGATGGCGGCGCAGGCGGGGCTGGACATCGCCGCGATCAACGGCTCCGGCGCGCATGGCAGGGTCGTCAAGGCCGATATCGAAGCTGCACTCGGCGGCGCCGCGGCGGCGGGCGCAAGAGCGCCGGTTCCAGAAGCCGCTCGGGCTGCGGTGCCGGCGGCCGACGAGGTCGTCAAGCTGTCTGCCATGCGCCGGGTGATCGCCGAGCGCATAACGGAGTCCAAATCCACGGTCCCGCATTTCTATCTCACCGTCGATTGTGAGATCGACGAGCTGTTGAAAGTCCGCGCGGAGATCAACCGGCGAGCCGCGCCGGCGAAGATCTCGGTCAATGACTTCGTTATCCGGGCCTGCGCGCTGGCGCTGCGCGAGGTGCCGGCGGCCAACGTCTCCTGGGCCGGCGACGGTTCGATGATCCGGCACGGCGCGGTCGATATCTCGGTCGCGGTCGCGGTTCCCGACGGGCTGATCACCCCGATCGTGCGCGATGCCGACCGCAAGGGGCTGGTCGCGATCGCCGAGGAGATGAAGGGCTTGGCCGAGCGGGCGCGCGAGGGCAAGCTCGCGCCCGAGGCGTACCAGGGCGGCTCGTTCAGCATCTCCAACCTCGGCATGTACGGCATCCGCAATTTCGATGCCGTGATCAACCCGCCGCAGGCCTGCATCCTGGCGGTCGGCGCGGGCGAGCAGCGCCCGATCGTGCGCGGCGGCGGGATCGTTCCCGCGACCGTGATGACTTGCACGCTGTCGGTCGATCACCGGGTGGTCGACGGCGCGATCGGCGCCGAGCTCTTGGGCGCGATCAAGCGCAACCTCGAATATCCGCCGGCGATGCTGGCCTGAGGAGAGCCCGATGGCCGAGCACCGTTTCGATGTCGCCGTCCTGGGTGGCGGCCCGGGGGGCTATGTCGCCGCGATCAGGGCGGCCCAGCTCGGCATGGCTGCCGCCGTGGTCGAGCGCGAGAACCTGGGGGGTATCTGCCTCAATTGGGGCTGCATCCCGACCAAGGCGCTGCTGAGGACTTCGGAGATCAACCACCTGCTCGCCCATCTCGACGATTTCGGCTTCGAGGCCAAGGGCGCGACCTTCGATCTCGCGCGCATCGTCAAGCGCTCGCGCGATGTCGCCGAACGGCTCAGCGGCGGTGTCGCCCATCTGCTGAGGAAGAACAGGGTCGCGGTGTTCGATGGGGCCGGCCGGCTCGACGGGCCGGGCCGGGTGACGGTCGCGACCGGGGACGGCCAGGAGACGCTGTTCGCGCCCCATATCGTGCTTGCGACCGGCGCGCGGGCGCGCTTCCTTCCCGGGATGGATCCGGAGCGTGACGGCGAGCGGATCTGGACCTACCGCGAAGCTATGGTGCCATCATCGATACCGGCCTCGTTGCTGGTCGTCGGCTCCGGTGCGATCGGCATCGAGTTCGCAAGCTTCTACCGCGACCTTGGCGCCGAGGTCACCGTGGTCGAAGTGCTGGAACGCGTCCTGCCGGCAGAGGACGAGGAGATCTCCGCCTTCGCCCGCAAGGCCTTCGAGACGCAGGGCATGACCATCCACACCGGCGCGACGCTCAAGGCGCTGACGCCCAAGGGCAAGGGCGTGAGCGCGGCCGTTGAGACCGCTCGGGGCGCGGTGGAGATCGTCGTCGAGCGGGCCATCCTCGCCGTCGGCATCACCGGCAATGTCGAGGATATCGGTCTGGAGGGCTCCAGCGTGGTCGTCGATCGCGGCCATGTCGTGGTCGATGAATGGCTGCGCACCGGCGAAGACGGCGTCTACGGGATCGGCGATCTGGTGGGCCCGCCGTGGCTCGCCCACAAGGCGAGCCACGAAGGCGTCGTGTGCGTGGAGAAGATCGCTGGGCTCGATCCCCATCCGCTCGATGTCTCGCGCATCCCCGGCTGCACCTATTGCCGCCCGCAGGTCGCCAGCGTCGGCCTGACCGAGGCGGCGGCGCGCGAGGCCGGCTACGCGGTCCGGATCGGACGATTTCCCTATCTCGGCAACGGCAAGGCAATCGCCATGGGCGATGACCAGGGGCTGATCAAGACGGTCTTTGACGAGGTGACCGGCGCGCTCCTCGGCGCGCATCTGATCGGCGCCGAGGTAACCGAGCTGATCCAGGGCTTCGTCATCGCCAAGTCTCTCGAGACCACAGAGGCGGAGCTGATGGAGACGATCTTCCCGCACCCAACGCTCTCGGAGGCGATGCACGAGTCGGTCCTTGACGCCTATGGCCGGGTCCTCCACATCTAGCGCATGGCAGAGCCAGTGTCGCCGCAGCGGGTCCGGCACCCCGAGAAGGCCGCACGGCCGGACAACCCGATCAGGCGCAAGCCGCCCTGGATAAGGGTGAAGGCGCCCACGTCGCCGGTTTACAACCAGACCCGCGGCCTGATGCGCGAGCTTGGCCTGACGACCGTCTGCGAAGAGGCGGCATGCCCCAATATCGGCGAGTGCTGGGCCCAGCGCCACGCGACGATGATGATCCTGGGCAGCGTCTGCACACGGGCGTGCGCGTTCTGCAATATCGCCACGGGGCTGCCCGACCGCGTGGACCCGCACGAGCCCGGCCGCGTCGCCGAGGCGACGGAGAGGCTCGGGCTGAAGCACGTTGTGATCACCTCGGTCGACCGTGACGACCTCGACGATGGCGGCGCCGGGCATTTCGCCGAAGTTATCCGCAAGATCCGCGCGGCAACGCCGGAGACGACCATCGAGGTGCTGACACCGGACTTCCTGCGCAAGGACGGCGCCATCGAGATGGTCGTCGAAGCCCGCCCCGACGTCTTCAACCACAATCTCGAGACCGTCCCCCGGCTTTATGCCGGCGTGCGACCGGGAGCGCGCTACTTCCACTCGCTGCGGCTGCTCGATACGGTCAAGGCGCTTGATCCCGGCATCTTTACCAAGTCCGGGCTGATGGTCGGGCTGGGCGAGACCAAGGAGGAGGTCCATCAGGTCATGGACGACCTGCGCGCGGCTGATGTCGATTTCCTGACGGTCGGGCAGTATCTTCAGCCGACGCCCAAGCACCATCGGATCGACCGGTTCTGGACGCCCGATGAGTTCGCCGGCCTGGCGAAGATGGCAACCGGCAAGGGGTTCCTGATGGTATCGGCGACACCGCTGACCCGTTCGTCCTATCATGCCGATCGTGATTTCGCCCAGCTTCGCCAAGCGCGTGAGAACAGGCATCGGGCGGAAACGGCGGAGAGCTGATGCCCACACATGCCGAGGAACGCTTTCTTCGATACCAGCCCGAACAGCTCTTCACCCTGGTCGCCGAGGTCGAGCGCTATCCCGAGTTCCTGCCCTGGTGCACCGGCGTCCGCGTGATCCGGCGGGACGGTGAGATAATCCTCGCCGACATGCTGGTCGGGTTCAAGATGGTGCGCGAGCGCTTCACCTCGCGGGTAAGCCTCAGCAGGCCTCATCGGATCGATGTCGCGTATCTCGACGGGCCGTTCCGCTACCTCAACAACCACTGGATCTTCAAGCCGCAGGATGACGGCTGCCTGATCGACTTCTACGTCGATTTCGAGTTTCGCTCGCGCATCCTGCGCGCGATCATGGGCCCGGTGTTCAACGAGGCGGTGCGCCGGATGGTGGCCGCCTTCGAGACCCGCGCGAACGCGCTCTATGGCGCGCCGGGCCGCGATGCGCCGCCCGCCGGCGCATCGCTGAGCGTGCTTCAGAAATAGACCCGCCCCTCGATCAGATCGAGCTTGTCCGGGCGCGGCAGCCGCTCCGGCACACGACCCGCGCCGATCGCCGCCAGCACCGAATCCAGCGCATCCCCGCCCCTGTCTTCGATGATCCGCGCGCCAAGGGAGGACGGGGGCGGGTCCAGCAGACCGCGTTCGACCAGATACGCCAGCAGTCTTTGCCGGGACGCGCGCAGGTCCGGACCACCGCCCTTGTAGGGTGCATAAAGCCCCTCGGCCTTGAGGATCGAGGCCGGGCAGATCTCGGTGATCGTGGTCTTGCCGGCAGCCGCCCGCTGCATCGGCACGATC
This sequence comes from Alphaproteobacteria bacterium, assembly GCA_965248835.1. Lineage (GTDB taxonomy): Bacteria > Pseudomonadota > Alphaproteobacteria > MPNO01 > MPNO01 > CAYFYS01. Next base: position 1,266,226 of record CBDFLJ010000002.1, on the reverse strand, counting down.
CGCGCGCCGCCGGAATCGAGCAACGGCAGCAGGACGTCGACCATGCCGGCATGGGTCTGCCGGTAAAGCCGCAGGTTGTAGACGCAGAACGGAACCCGCGCCTCGACATCGGTGCGCCGCTTGAGCTCGCGGCGGTCGGCGCGGCGCCAGCAATCCTCGCGGAAGGCCTCCGGGCTCGGGTAGCGGTCGGCGAAGCCGCGCAGGAACGCACCCCAGGTCGGCGCATCGATGAACGTCTCGGGCAGGCTGAACGGGAAATCGAGCCCGGCGATGGCATGCCGCTCGCCTAGCAGGAAGTCGACCAGGGCGGCGAGCGCGCCAGCCCTGTCCACCGCACCGCCGGGAAGCTCGGCGGCCGGCCTGCAGTCTTCGAGGACAAACCGTCCGAGGCGGTGCGCGCCCGCCGCCACCCAGATCCTTCGGCCGGCATCGCGGGCACCGGAGAAATCGACGCCGATCAGCCGTTTTCGCCGCGCCATCGGGCGAGTTCCAGGATCAGCCCGAGCGCGGCCAGAACCGAGGCCTCGCGGATCGCCGTGCGGTCGCCGGGCAGGAGGTGCCGTTGGTGAACCGTCGGGGCGCCGCGCCGCGCCGCGGCTATGTGGACCAACCCGACCGGCTTGGCGGCGGTGCCGCCGCCGGGGCCGGCGACCCCGGTGACCGCGGCTGCGATGTCGCCGTTGCTGTTTGCGAGCCCGCCCTCGGCCATCGCGCGTGCCACCGGCTCGGAGACCGCGCCGTGAGTCTCTATCAGGGCCATCGACACGCCGACCTGCTGGTTTTTGGCCTGGTTGCTGTAGGTGACGAAGCCGCGCTCGACGACGTCCGAGGAGCCGGCGATCGCCGTCAGGGCGGCGGCCAGAAGACCTCCGGTGCAGGATTCGATGCAGGCTACCATCAATCCCGCCGCCCGGCAGGTTTCGAGCACGGCCTCGGCGCGCGCGAGAATTTCCCGGTCCATCACCACCGACCCTCGACGACCTCGATCACCACCCCGGTCGCGGCCATAGCGTATAGCCCCGCCACGATGTCATCGGCCATCACGCCGAATCCGCCGCAGAGTTTGCGGTCGGCCAAATTGGCCGGGAAGGGCTTCAGAATGTCCATGACCCGAAACGTCGCAAAGGCAACCGCGAAGTGCCACAGATCGGCCTGCACCACGGCAAGGCACAGCAATTGCCCGGCGACCTCGTCGATGACGATCGCGCCGGGGTCCTTCAGCCCCGTCCGGGTGAGGACCACTTGGCTGGCCCACCAGCCAAGGAGCGCGACGACGAGGCTTGCCACCAGCACCCCCTGCCAGCCGAGCGTCTCGAGGATCAGCCAGCCGAACGGCAACGCCGCCAGCGAGCCCCAGCTGCCCGGCGCCTTGGGCAGCAGCCCGGCGCCGCCGAACGTCGCGATGAACGTCGCGCGATCGCGCCACGGCGGCCAATAGGGGGATTCCCTCAGCGCCGTGCCGGCCATCGCCGCCTCAGCCGCCTAGCCGCACGGTCGCCATCGCCTGGGCGGCGATTCCCTCGCCGCGGCCGGTGAAACCGAGCCGTTCGGTGGTCGTCGCCTTGACGTTCACCCGGCCGGCGTCGATCTCCAGGATCTCGGCCAACCGGGCAATCATCGCCGCCCGGTGCGGGCCGATCCGCGGCGCCTGGCAGATCACCGTCAGATCGACGTTGACGATCCGCCCGCCGGCTTCGGCCACGAGCGCGGCCGCGCGCCGCAAGAAAATTTCCGACCGGGCATCGCGCCATGCCGGATCGGTGGGCGGAAAATGCACCCCGATATCGCCCTGGCCGATCGCACCCAGGATCGCGTCGGTCAAGGCGTGCATCGCGACATCGGCATCGGAATGGCCGACCAGCCCGCGGTCGTGGGCGATTTCGATGCCGCACAGGGTCACCGCCGTGCCGGGGCCGAAGGCGTGGACATCGAATCCCAGACCGCTGCGCGCCTCGCCTTCGGCTCCGGCGAGCCAGCGGTGGGCGCGCTCGAGGTCCTCGGCCGTGGTTATCTTGACGTTCGCCTCGCTGCCGGCGACCAGGGCGACATCGAGCCCCGCGTGCTCGGCGACGGCGGCATCGTCGGTCAGCGCCCGGCCCGCCGCCGCGCGGTGCGCCGCGAGAATGTCCGGAAACCGAAAGCCCTGCGGTGTCTGAGCGCGCCACAGCCGCTTCCGGTCGACGGTGCGGCCGATCAGCCCGTCGCGTTCTTCCTTCAGGGTATCGCCCAGCGGTGTCGCCGGCACGGCCGCCGGGTGGTCGGCAAGGGCGGCGACGGTTCTGCCGATCGTTGCGGCATCCGGAAACGGCCGCGCCGCATCATGGATCAGGACCAGGCGGGGCGCAGCCTCGACCAGGCTCTCCAGCCCATGCCGGGCGGAGTCCTGACGGCTCCGGCCGCCGATGACGGGATCGAGCACCGGCAAGCCCGCCAGCGCCGCATCGTGCCGAGCGCGGTCTGCGGGCGCGATGACCACACGCACCCGCTCGACCGCCGGATGGTCGAGGAACGCCTCCGCGGCATGGCGCAGAACCGCCTTGCCGGCCAATGGTAGATACTGCTTCGGCGTGCCCGCGCCCAGGCGCGTGCCCCGCCCGCCGGCGAGGATCAGGGCCAGGCAATCGTCCATCTGGCGCTCCGGGTGGCGTTCGAGGCGGACCCTAATCGCCGCTGCGTGGATTGCCAAGGCTCGTCAAGGCCGCTGTCCATTGCACGCGGCTGGGATATAGTCTGTCCATGCCCGTGACCGTCCTGGTGTCGATCAGCGCGCTCCTCGCCCTCATCCCGGCGGCAGTGCTGCCCTATCGCGGCACCGGGGGCAGGGATCCGCTGTTCTGGCCCTTGCTGGGCGTCGGGCTGATCGGTTCGGTCCTGACGGTGGTGTTTCTGTTCGCACCGGGCTGGCGGACCGGGTTCGGCTCGGCGCTTTGGGCGACGGTCGCGGTCAGCCTGGCGCTGTTCGCCTTAGTCGCCGCGCTGTCCGCCGAGGCCTGGCGGCTGGCGGCGTTGCTGCTGCCCTATCTGGTGCTGATCGGGATCTTCGCGACCATCTCGCAGGACGCGCCCGAGCGCCCGCTTGCCGCAGGCAGTATCGGCGTTTGGACCGGCGCGCATATCGTCTTTGCACTGCTCGCCTACGGCCTCTTGACGATCGGCGCGGTCGCAGGCGCCGGGGTTTTCGTCCAGGAACGCGCGCTCAAGGCGAAGCGTCCGACCCGGCTCAGCCGTCTGTTGCCGGCGATGGCCGACGGCGAACGGCTGCAGGTCCGTATGCTGGGGCTCAGCGCCATCCTCCTGGCCTGCGGATTGGCGACCGGGATGGCCAGCCACTATGTCATCGACGGGAGCCTGCTTGCCTGGGACCACAAGACGGTGCTCTCGCTCGTCACGCTGGTCGTGCTCGCGGTCCTTTTGGCAGCGCACGCGCGCAACGGGCTGCGCGGCCGGCGCGCCGCGCGCATCGTGCTTTTGGCCTATCTGCTGTTGTCGCTCGCCTATCCGGGCGTGAAGTTCGTCACCGACATCCTGGCCGGGTGAGCGCCGGCGCGGCGGCGGCCTGATCTGAACAGCTACGCGACATGGCCCTTGAAATCGGCAGACCCGAAGCGTCCCATATGTCCTGAATTCGCAGACGATCTCGACATCAAAGCGGTGCGGGGCATAAGATGACGCCGATTTCCGCGGCCTCGACCTCCGTCGAGGGCGGCGGCTCGGCAAGCGGGCCTAGACGTAATGACGGAAAAGGCGGCGGTGTTGGAACCGGCCCTGGCGGTCCGCCTGGCCGATTGGACGGCCCGCGCGGGACTGGGCCGCAAGTTGCCGTTGGCGCTTGCGGCGCTGTCGCTGGGCGCGGCACTCGTGACCTATGCCGCGCTGTCCGGCTCGCTGCCCTTCGGGACCGATCCGCGCACCGTTCTGGTGCTGCTCAACCTGGACCTGGTTCTGTTCCTGGTGTTGGGCGCGATCGTCGCCCGCCGCCTGGTGGCGATCTGGATCGCGCGGCGCCGGGGCAGCGTCGGCGCGCGGCTGCATACCAGGCTGGTGGTCTGGTTCAGCCTGATCGCACTGGTGCCGGCGATCATCGTCTCGGTGTTCTCCGCGGTGTTCTTCAGTTTCGGCGTCCAAGCCTGGTTCTCCGACCGGGTCCGCACCGCGCTGGAAGAATCCACCCTGGTTGCCGAGGCCTACCTGCGCGAGCATCAACAGGTGATCCGCGGCGACCTGCTGGCCATGGCGCGCGATGTCAACCGCGCCTCGCCGCATCTGTGGACCGAGCCCGACCGGTTCTCCCGGTTCGTCGCGGCCCAGGGCATGGTGCGGAACCTGAGCGAGGCCTATGTCTTCGATGGCGGCGGGCGCGTGCTTGCCCGGTGGAACCTGAGCTTCGTACTCGACCACGACCCGATCCCGCTCCGCGCGCTCGAGCAGGCGCGCAGCGGCGAGCCGGTCGTCCTCGCCACCGGCTCGGAAGACCGCATGCGCGCGATCATCAAGCTCGATGGCGCAATGGATGCGTTTCTCTATATCGGCCGGTTCGTCGAGCCCCGCGTGCTCGACCATATCGCGCGGACCAAGAAGGCGGTCTCGCAATACAAATCGCTCGAGGGCGAGCGGCGAACGTTCGAGATAACGTTCGCGATGATGTTCGTGCTGGTCGCGCTGTTGCTGCTGATGGCCGCGATCTGGGTCGGGCTGACATTCGCGACCCGGCTCGCCGGCCCGATCTCGGCGCTCGCCTCGGCGGCGGAGCGCGTGCGCGGCGGCGATCTGGCGACCCGGGTCGAAGAGACCGAGGGCGATGACGAGATCGCCTCGCTGACCAGGGCGTTCAACCGGATGACCGATCAGATCGAGGCCCAGCGCGACGACCTGCTGGATGCCAACCGGCAGCTCGACGACCGGCGCCATTTTATCGAGACCGTCCTGTCCGGCGTATCCGCGGGCGTGATCGGGGTCGATGCGGCGGGCCGGATCAACCTCGCCAACCGCTCGGCATCGGACCTGCTGTCGCTCGACCTCGACTCGCGGATCGGGCGCCAGCTCATCCATGCGGTTCCCGAGATGGGCGCGCTCCTCGACAAGGTGCGCCGCCGGCCCGGCCAGCAGGGCGAGATGGAGGTGATGCTGGAGCGCGGCAGCGCCAGCAGGACTTTGTTGGTGCGCATCGTCGCCGATTTCGAAGGCGAGGCGGTACGCGGATTCGTGGTGACGTTCGATGACATCACCGAACTCCAGTCCGCCCAGCGCAAGGCCGCCTGGTCCGATGTCGCTCGGCGCATCGCCCATGAGATCAAGAACCCGCTGACCCCGATCCAGCTCTCGGCCGAGCGGTTGCGCCGCAAGTTCCAGGACGAGATCACCTCGGATCCCGAGATGTTCGACGACTATACCGAGACCATCATCCGTCATGTCGGCGATATCGGCAGGATGGTCGACGAGTTCTCCGATTTTGCGCGCATGCCCGATGCGGTCGTCGCCGACCACGACCTGCTCGATGCCTGCCGGGTCGCGCTGACCCTGCAACAGGCGGCGCACCCTTCGGTCGCCTTCGTTTGCCGGTTTCCTGAGCATCCGGTCGTCGTGCCGTGCGATGCGGGGCTGGTCGGCCGGGCGTTGACGAATCTGCTCAAGAACGCGGTCGAGGCGATCGATGCGCGCGAGCCGCAAGGCGAGGCGGCGCGCGAGCCGGGAAGGGTTCTTCTGAGCGTTGTCCAGGATGCCGCCGCAACGACAATCTCGGTCGAGGACAACGGCCGCGGGCTGCCGGCGAGCGAGCGCGAACGCCTGACCGAGCCCTACGTAACCACGCGCAAGAAAGGTACGGGGCTCGGCCTTGCGATCGTCAAGAAAATCATGGAGGAGCACGGCGGCAGCGTCTGGCTCGGTGACGGATCGCGCGGCGGCGCATGCGTGCGGTTGATCTTTCCCAAAGACAGGACTACGGAGTCGGCCGGCGACGGGGCCGGCAAGGTCGTTTCGGAGATGGCGGGCGGTGCAGACCGATATTCTGATAGTCGATGACGAGCACGATATCCGGACGATCATCTCCGATATCCTCATCGACGAGGGCTACGGCTGCCGCACCGCCGCCAATACCGCAAGCGCGCTGCGGCTGGTCGAGGAGCGCCGTCCGCACCTGATCATCCTGGACATCTGGCTGCGCGGCGACGACAGCGACGGGCTGTCGCTCCTGAAGATCCTCCAGGAGAAGTGCGCGGACGTCCCGGTGGTGATTATCAGCGGCCACGGAAACATCGAAACCGCAGTCAAGGCGATCAAGCTCGGCGCCTACGATTTTGTCGAAAAGCCGTTCAAGGCGGACCGGCTGGTGCTGATGGCCAAGCACGCGGTCGATGCGGCCCGCCTGGCCCGCGAAAACGCCGAACTCCGCCTTCGTGCGGGTGTGGACTGGGCGATGATCGGCGGCTCGCCGGCGATGTCCCAGGTCCGCAACGCGATCGACCGGGTGGCGCCGAGCGACAGCCGGGTTCTGATTACCGGCCCGCCGGGGTCCGGCAAGGAGCTCGCCGCCCGGATGATCCACGCCGACTCGCGCCGCAGCCAGGGCCGGTTCGTCGTGCTCAACTGCGCGACCATGGCGCCCGAGCGCATGGAGGCCGAGCTGTTCGGCTCGGAGAACAGCGGGCGCCCGGCCCGCGATCTGGGCACGTTCGAGCGGGCCCATGGCGGCACGCTGCTGCTCGATGAGGTCGCCGACATGCCGCTGCAGACCCAGGGCAAGATCGTCCGTGTCCTGCAGGAGCAATCGTTCCTTCCGATCGGCGGCACGACCCAGGTGAGCGTCGACGCCCGGGTGATCGCGACCACGAGCCGGGATCTCCAGGCCGAAATGGCCGCCGGCGGCTTCCGCCAGGACCTCTACTACCGGCTCAACGTCGTGCCGATCGCCATTCCCCCGCTCTCCGCGCGGCGCGAGGATATCCCCGCGCTGTTGCTTCATTTCATCGAGCGCGCGGCGGCGACCGGCGGCATGCCCTGCCGCGAGGTCGCAACGGACGCGATCGCGGTCCTGCAATCTTATGGCTGGCCGGGCAACATCCGCCAACTGCGCAACCTCGCCGAATGGATGCTGATCATGGCGCCGGGCAATCCGGCCGATCCGGTCCGCGCCGACATGCTGCCGCCCGAGATTATCGCCAACACGCCCGACCCGATGCGCTGGGAAAAGAACAGCGAGGTTATGGGCTTGCCGTTGCGCGCGGCGCGTGAGAGGTTCGAGCGCGAGTATCTGATTGCCCAGGTCGACCGGTTCGGCGGCAATATCTCGCGCACCGCCACCTTCGTCGGCATGGAGCGTTCGGCCTTGCATCGCAAGCTCAAGTCGCTCGGCGTGGGCGGCAGCGACAAGACGGAGCTCTCCCGGGCCTGAGGCCGGGGCTGACGGTCATGAAACTCATCGTCTGCGGCGCCGGCCAGGTCGGCTTCCACATCGCCCGCCAGCTTTCCGCGGAAGGCAATGACGTCACCGTCATCGACCAGTCCGAGGAGCTGATCCGCCGGGTCGGCGATTCGCTCGACGCCCGCGCGCTTGTCGGATTCGCCTCCCACCCCGATGTTCTGGAGCGTGCCGCGGCCGGCGATTCGGACATGATCATCGCCGTCACCCAGGCCGACGAAGTCAACATGGTCGCCTGCCAGGTCGCCCATTCGCTGTTCGACGTTCCGACCAAGATCGCCCGGGTGCGCGCACAGAGCTACCTGGCGCCGATCTGGGCGGATCTGTTCAACCGCGACCACCTGCCGATCGACGTGATCATCTCGCCCGAGATCGAGGTCGCGCGGGCGATCTCGCGCCGGCTGTTCGTGCCCGGCGCGTTCGATTCGATCCCGCTGGCCGACGGCATGGTGCGCGCCATCGGCGTGCGGCTGGACGAGGATTGCCCGGTCATCAACACCCCGCTGCGCCAGCTCACCGAAATCTTCCCCGAGCTCAACATCGTGGTCGTCGGCATCATGCGTGGCGACAGCTCGATCGTGCCGACGGCCGACGATATGATGCTGCCGGGCGATGAGATCTATTTCGTTGCCGACAACGACCACGTTGCCCGGGCGATGACCGTCTTCGGCCACGAGGAGCCGGAAGTGCGCCGCATTGTCATCGCCGGCGGCGGCCATGTCGGACAGTTCCTGGCCCGCCTCATCCTCGACGAGCATCCCGGCGTCAGCGCCAAGATCATCGAGGCCAACAAGGCTCAGGCCGAGCGCGCCGCTCTGAACCTGAACGGGGTGACCGTGCTGAACGGCGATGCGCTCGACCCCGAGCTACTGAAAGAAGCCAATGTCGCGGCCGCCGAGGCGATCGTGACGGTCACAAATGACGACGAGGTCAACGTGCTGGCCGCGCTTCTGGCCAAGCGCCACGGCGCCGGTCGGGCGGTCGCGCTGATCAACAACATCAACTACGCGCCGCTGATCGGCACGCTGGGGGTCGACGTTGCGGTGAGCCCGCATGCGATCACCGCCTCGACCATCCTCCAGCACGTCCGGCGCGGCAGGATCCGCGCAGTCCATTCGCTGCCGCGCGATTTCGGCGAGATCATGGAGGCGGAACTGCTGGAAACCTCGAGCCTCGCCGGCCGGCCGATCCGCGAGTCCGGACTTCCCGCCGGCGTGCTCATCGGTGCGGTCGTGCGTGACGGCGCGGTGCATATTCCGCGTGCCGGAACGACGCTGCGCGCCGGCGACCGGATTGTGATGTTCGTCGCCTCCAAGGCGATCAAGCACGTCGAGCGGCTGTTCTCCGTGCGCCTGGAATATTTCTGAGGTCCGCCCGTGTGGCCCCGGCTGCCGCAGACCCACCGCCTGCTCGCCCGACGGCGGGAGGACGGCGATGTCACCGCTTGACCGTCTGCCCGGCGCGGTGTTGTTCGACTGGGACAACACCCTGGTCGATACCTGGCCTGTCATCCACGAAGCGATGAACGCCACCTTGGCCGCGATGGGCCACGCGTCCTGGACCCCGGAGGAGACCCGCGCCCGGGTGCGCCGATCGATGCGCGAGGCGTTCCCGGAGATGTTCGGCGACCGCTGGGAAGAAGCCAGGGCGGTCTTTTACGGCAGGTTCGAGGCGGTCCACCTGGAACGGCTGGCCGCATGCGACGGCGCCGAGGCGCTGCTCGCCGCGCTGTCCGGCCGCGGGGTCTTTCTCGGCGTGGTGAGCAACAAGATGGGCGCCAACCTGCGCCTGGAGGTCAGCCATCTGGGCTGGGACGGCTATTTCTCCGGCTTGGTCGGCGCGGCCGATGCGGCCCGCGACAAGCCGGCGGTCGAGCCGGTGGACCTGGCGCTGGCCGCCGGACCGCACCGGCGGGGTCCAGACGTGTGGTTCGTCGGCGATACCGCGATCGACATCGAGTGTGCGCGGAACGCCGGCTGCACCGCCGTCCTGATCCGCCCCGAGCCGCCGGATGGCGGGGAATTCGCGGAATTTCCGCCCGCCGCACATTTCGCGTCGTGCCGCGCCCTCCTTGACCTTGTGCGCCGGATTTGAGGTTTCATATTTTCTTTGCAACCAGTTTGGGTTAATGCTCCCCCGTTTGTGTGTCGATCCGGTCGGTCGAGGCCGTCCGGATCATCTACGGTTCAATTCAAGACTCGAAGAAAGCGGAGCCCAAGATGTCATCAGAAAAGAGCCAGAACCTCCAGGACACGTTCCTGAACCATATCCGGAAGAACAAGACACCGGTCACCGTGTTTCTGGTCAACGGCGTGAAGCTCCAAGGCATCATCACCTGGTTCGACAACTTCTGCATCCTGCTGCGCCGAGACGGCCACTCCCAGCTCGTCTACAAGCACGCCATTTCGACGGTTATGCCGGTGGCTCCGGTCCAGCTCTACGACGAAAAATCCGAGGTCGAGCCCGTCGCCGAATAACCGGCCGCCTGCCCGCGGGGGCAATCGAATCGACCGGCCGCACGCTGTTGGCAGCGCGGCTGTTCTGCACCCCTATGTCCGCTCGGCATCGGGGGCTGGACGCACGCCCGAAGCGCGGCTTGCCGAAGCGGTCGGACTCGCCGGCGCGATCGGCCTCGATATCGTGCGCGCCGACAAAATCGCGCTCGCCCGGCCGCGGCCGTCAACCTATATCGGCGCCGGCGCGGTGGAGAGCTTCGGTGCCGTGGTCGCCGAGGACGAGATCGCGTTGGTCTGCGTCGATGCGGCGCTGAGCCCGGTCCAGCAGCGCAACCTGGAACGCGCCTGGCACTGCAAGGTGATCGACCGCACCGGGCTGATCCTCGAGATCTTCGGCGAACGCGCCAGCACCCGCGAGGGCGCGCTCCAGGTCGAGCTCGCCCACCTGAGCTACCAGCGCAGCCGGCTGGTGCGGAGCTGGACCCATCTCGAGCGGCAGCGCGGCGGGCTCGGGTTCCTCGGCGGGCCCGGCGAGACCCAGATCGAAGCCGACCGGCGCCAGATCGACGACCGGATCATCCGCATCCGCCGCGAGCTCCAGACGGTCACCCGGACGCGGGCGCTGCACCGCCGCGCGCGCAAGCGCGTGTCCTATCCGGTCGCCGCGCTGGTGGGCTACACGAACTCGGGAAAATCGACTCTTTTCAACAGGTTGACCAAGGCGAACGTGGTTGCCGAGGATCTCCTGTTCGCCACCCTGGACCCCACGATGCGGGGCATCGATCTGCCCTCCGGCCGCCGGGCGATCCTGTCCGATACGGTGGGATTCGTCTCCGACCTGCCGACGATGCTCATCGCGGCCTTCCGCGCGACCCTCGAAGAGGTGATCGACGCCGATCTGATCATCCACGTGCGCGATATCTCGCACCCCGATAGCGAGGCGCAGTTGGCCGACGTGCTCAAGGTTCTGGGCGAGCTCGGCATCGAGGACGGCCAGGACAAGGTTTTGATCGAACTCCACAACAAGATCGATCTTCTCGACGAGGACTCTCGGGCAATCTCCCTGAACCGCGCCGCCCGGCGCAACGACGTGATCCCGGCCTCCGCCAAGACGGGGCAGGGGATGCCCGCCCTGATCGAGCGGCTCGATGGCGCGTTCAGCGCGCGCCGGCGGGTTCTCGATGTCGAGGTCGATCTGTCCGACGGTGCGAAGCTGGCCTGGCTCTACCGCCATGGCGAGATCATCGAGCGCCGCGACGAGGGTATGACCGCGCGGTTCCGTATCCGGCTCGATCCGGCCGATATAGAGAGATTCGAGCAGCTCGCCACCCCGACGGACTGAAGACCGGGCCGACCTGTGGCATCCGGTGTTGACAGGGCGATTCGGAATCACTAAATAGCTAGCACTCGCCGGGATCGAGTGCTAGCAAAACTCCTTCGCTCGGGCCGGCATGGCGTATCCGAAGGCTTTTCGACCTGAAGCATGTCCGCTTCGATACACGCCGTTAGGAAGCGGCAGCGGGGATCCAGGACGAAAGTTGCGCGGACGGGTACGCAGCATCGACGTTCACACAGCTATGGGAGATCGGTCTATGAAACTCAGGCCATTGCACGATCGCGTGCTGGTCGAACCGCTGGAGGCCGAAGCGAAGACGGCCGGCGGGATCATCATTCCTGATACGGCCAAGGAAAAGCCGATGGAGGGCAAGATCATTGCCGTCGGTTCCGGTACCCGTTCCGAGGACGGCAAGGTCACCGCACTCGACGTCAAGAAGGGCGATCGGGTCCTCTACGGCAAGTGGTCCGGGACGGAGGTGAAGATCGAGGGGACGGACCTCCTGATCATGAAGGAGTCCGACATCATGGGTATAGTCGAATAGGACAACCGAAAAAATGGCAGCCAAGGAAGTAAAATTCAATACCGATGCCCGGACGAGCATGCTCCGCGGCATCGACATCCTCGCCAACGCGGTCAAGATCACGCTGGGGCCGAAGGGCCGCAACGTGGTGCTCGACAAGGCGTTCGGCGCACCGCGGATCACCAAGGACGGCGTGACCGTCGCCAAGGAGATCGAGCTCGAAGACAAGTTCGAGAACATGGGCGCGCAGATGGTGCGTGAGGTGGCCTCGAAGACCAACGACGATGCCGGCGACGGTACGACCACGGCGACGGTTCTCGCCCAGTCGATCGTGCGCGAAGGCATGAAAGCCGTCGCGGCGGGCATGAACCCCATGGACCTCAAGCGCGGTATCGATATCGCGGTCGATGCGGTGGTCAAGAACGTCCAGAGTCGGTCGAAGAAGGTCAAGACCGAGGAGGAGATCGGCCAGGTGGGCACGATCTCGGCCAACGGCGAGATCGAGATCGGCGAGATGATCTCCGAGGCCATGCAGAAGGTCGGCCAGGAAGGCGTGATCACGGTCGAGGAGGCCAAGAGCACGGCCACCGAGCTCGACGTCGTCGAGGGGATGCAGTTCGACCGCGGCTATATCTCGCCGTACTTCATCACCAACGCCGAGAAGATGGCCGCGGACCTGGAGAATCCCTTCATCCTGCTGCATGAGAAGAAGCTCTCCGGCCTGCAGTCGATGCTTCCGTTGCTGGAGGCAGTCGTCCAGTCCGGCCGGCCGCTGCTGATCATCGCCGAGGACATCGAGGGCGAGGCCCTGGCCACCCTGGTGGTCAACCGTCTACGCGGCGGGCTCAAGGTCGCTGCCGTCAAGGCGCCTGGCTTCGGCGACCGCCGCAAAGCCATGCTCGAGGACATCGCGATCCTCACCGGTGGCCAGGTGGTCAGCGAGGATCTCGGCATCAAGCTCGAGAACGTCACGCTCGACATGCTCGGCAATGCGAAGAAGATCTCGATCACCAAGGAAGAGACGACCATCGTCGAGGGCGCCGGCAAGAAAGGCGATATCTCAGGGCGCTGCAACCAGATCCGGGCCCAGGTCGAGGAGACCAGCTCGGACTACGACCGCGAGAAGCTGCAGGAGCGGCTGGCCAAGCTCGCCGGCGGTGTTGCGGTCATCCGTGTCGGCGGTGCGACCGAGGTCGAGGTGAAGGAGAAGCGGGATCGCGTCGAGGACGCGATGAACTCCACCCGCGCCGCGGTCGAGGAGGGGATCGTCCCCGGCGGCGGCGTCGCGCTGCTCCAGGCGACGAGCGCGCTTGCCAAGATCACGCTCGACAATCACGACCAGCAGACCGGCGTCGACATCGTGCGGCGCGCGATCCAGTCACCGGTCCGCCAGATCGCCGAGAATGCCGGGGTCGAGGGTTCGATCGTGGTCGGCAAGCTGCTGGAGTCGAAGTCTCCCAATTTCGGCTTCGATGCCGCGACGGGCAAGTACACGGATCTCGTCAAGGCCGGGATCATCGACCCGACCAAGGTCGTCCGGGCGACCATCCAGGACGCGGCTTCTATCGCAGGGCTGCTGATCACCACCGAGGCGATGGTGGCCGAGAAGCCCGACGATAAATCGTCCATGCCCGGCATGCCGCCGGGCGGCATGGGCGGCATGGGCGACATGGGCGGCATGGGCGGCATGATGTAGCACACCGTCCTGCGGCCGGTTTCACAGGCCGCGCAATACAGCGGAGGGCCGTCCGATGACGGCCCTCCTTTTTTCGTTGCAATCCCGCCCGACTGCGGCGAGGGTGCGCCGCACCGCCCGCCCTCGACGAAGTCGCTTTCATGTTCCCAGACATCGATGCGGTCACCCGGCTGATCCGCGAGGTCGCCGAGGCCGAAATCCTGCCGCGTTTCAAGCGCCTGAGCGAAGCGGAGTCCTGGGAAAAGCGACCGGGCTCGGTCGTGACCGTGGCCGATGAATGCGCCGAGGCCGCGCTCGGCAAGGGCCTGGCCGGGATCCGACCCGATGCGCTTGTGGTCGGCGAAGAGGCCTGCGAGGCCGATCCGGAGATCCTCACCGCGCTCGAGCAGCCGGGAGCGGTGTGGATCATCGATCCGGTGGACGGCACCGCGAACTTCGCCGACGGCAAGCCGGACTTCACGGTCATGGTCGCCTTCGTCGTCGATGGGCGGACGGAAGCCGGCTGGATCTACGATCCGCTGGCCGGCTCGATGTCGGTCGCGGAGCGCGGTGCCGGAGCCTGGCGCGACGGCGCGCGGCTGAGTGTCGCCGGAACGGCCCCCGAGAGCGCGATGACCGGGGCGCTCGGCGCACGGCTGCGCCGCGACCGCGCCTTCAGCGGGCGCTTCGCCGGGGTGACCAACAACCGGTGCTGCGGGGTCGACTACCTCGCGCTCGGCGCCGGGGTGACCCATTTCGCCTTCTACAGGGGCCTGAAACCGTGGGATCACGCACCGGGCCAGCTCCTCCACCACGAGGCGGGCGGCTTCAACGCATGCCTCGACGGCGCGCCCTACCGACCCGGCCGCAAGCACCAGGAGGGGCTTTTGCTGACCCCCGACGGCGAGACCTGGCAGACCCTGGCATGCGGTATCCGCGCGGCGCTGGCCCGCGGGACATAGCCTCGCGTTGCCGCCCCGCGGGGGGCCATCTATGATCGCCGCGGAATTCCCGACAGGGCGGGCAGACATGATCGAAACCGTATCCGCTGCATTCATCGGTCTGGGGGTGATGGGGTTTCCCATGGCCGGGCATCTTGCGGCCGCGGGACACCGGGTCAGAGTCTATAACCGGACCTCAACCAAGGCCGCCGCCTGGATCGAGGCGCACAAGGGCGGCTCCGCGCCAAGCCCGGCCGAGGCCGCGCGCGGCGCCCAATTCGTCTTCTGCTGCGTCGGCAACGACGACGACCTGCGCGCGGTGGTGTTCGGCGCCGAGGGCGCGCTGGCCGGGATGGAGGAGGGGGCCGTCTTGGTCGATCACACAACGACCTCCGCGGCGGTCGCGCGCGAGGTCGCTGCCGCGGCTTCCGAGGCGGGGTTCGGCTTCCTCGATGCTCCGGTGTCCGGCGGCCAGGCCGGCGCCGAGAACGGCGCGCTCACCATCATGGTCGGCGGCGAGGCGGATGCCTTTGCGCGCGCCCGCCCGGTGATGGAAAGCTACGGCCGAACGATCGTCCACATGGGAGAGGCGGGCAACGGCCAGCTCACCAAGATGGTCAACCAGATCTGCATCGCCGGGATCGTCCAGGGCCTGTCCGAAGCGCTCAACTTCGCCGTTCGCGCCGGGCTCGACGCCCACAAGGCGGTCGAGGTGATCTCGGGCGGCGCCGCGCAGTCCTGGCAGATGGACAACCGGGCGGCGACGATGCTGGCGGGCAAGTACGATTACGGCTTCGCCGTTGACTGGATGCGCAAGGATTTGGGGATTTGCCTCGATGAGGCCGATCGCAACGGCGCGCGCTTGCCGCTGACCGCCGTGGTCGATCAATTCTACAAGCACGTCCAGGCGCGCGGCGGCGCGCGCTACGACACTTCGAGCCTGATGCTGCTGCTCACCGGGGACTGAGCTCAGCCCCCTTGGCCTCGACCCAGAAGGCTTCCATCTCCTCGAGGCTGGCGTCCTCGATCCGCCGGCCGTCCTTGGCGATACCGGCCTCGACGTGGTTGAAACGCCGGGTGAATTTTTCGTTGCACTGCCTGAGCGCGACCTCGGCATCGACATCGAGATGGCGGGCCGCATTGACGCAGGCGAACAGCAGGTCGCCGATCTCGCCGGCGATCTCCTCGGTGCCGGCGCCGCGCGCGCGCGCCTCGCGGATTTCGGCGAGCTCCTCGTCGATCTTGGCGAGCACCGCGCCCGGTTCGGGCCAGTCGAAACCGACCCGGGCCGCGCGGCGCTGCAGCTTCTGCGCGCGCATCAGGGCGGGCAGGGCGCGCGCGACCCCGTCGAGCGCGCTGGGCGGCGTGTCGCCGCTGCCGGTGGCTTCTGCGCGCTCGTCGGCTTTGTGCTGCTCCCAGACGCGGTTGAGGACGCCAAGGTCCGCTTCGGCGCTTTCGCCGAAGACATGCGGATGGCGGCGGTGCATTTTCTCGGTAATGCCGCAGGCGACATCGTTGAAATCGAATGCGCCGCGCTCGCGCGCCATTTCGGCGTGGAACACCACTTGGAGCAGCAGGTCGCCGAGCTCGTCGCGCAGCGCCGTCAGGTCGTTCCGGTCGATCGCATCGGCGACCTCGTAGGCCTCCTCGATTGTATAGGGGGCGATGCTCCGGAAGGTCTGCACCTTGTCCCACGGGCAGCCGGCCCGGGGATCGCGCAGCCGCGTCATCACGGCAAGCAAAGCGGCGATGCCGCCCGCCGTTCCCGTCGTCGTCTCATCGGGCATCGCATTCATCCAGGGAATTTGGCCGGTGCCCCGACTATAACCATGTCCGCGATTCGCAAAAGCGCCGCTGCGGTGGTTTATGCCGATTCAAACGCCCGCCGAGGCCTTGCGGGTCTGTTGGCGCGGGGCGGGCCAGCTTCATCCTTCCGGTCGACCCGTACCCGTACGACGTTCTGTGCGGTCTGCGAGCAATGCGTCATGAATAGGAAAGTCGCATAATATATATTATGGAATTTCTATGATCATCCCGTCGTAGCCGGGCGCGACGTGTTCCGGAGTCGCCGAATCCAGCGTTCGGTAGTCGCTCTGGTGGTTCATGTGAGTCAGGACGGCACGGCGCGGCCGGATGCGGTCGAGCCAGGATTCTGTGACCGGCCAGTGGGCGTGCGTCGGGTGTGCCGGGCCGAGTCTCAGGCAGTCGACGATCCAGGTGTCGACCCCGGCAAGCGCGGCAAGACTGGCCTCCGGCAAGGCGACGACGTCGGTCGAATAGGCCAGCTTGTCGAAGCGAAACCCGGTCGTGCGCACATTGCCGTGTTCCTGGGTGAAGGCCCTGACCGAGCGGTCCTGGACGACGAAATCCTCCGCGACCGCCTGCGGGACCAGGAACGGCGGATAGGCCCTGTCAGGTCCGGGCGCGCCGAGAAACAGGTAGGGAAACCGGCCGAGGATCTCATCCAGCACCGCAGCCTCGGCAAAAACCTCGATCGGCTTGCCGGTCAACCGCTCGATACCGCGCAGATCGTCGATCCCGTGGACGTGATCGGCATGGGCATGGGTGAACAGAACGACGTCGATCCGGGCGGTCCCGGCCGCCAGGAGCTGCTGGCGTAGGTCCGGCGACGTGTCGACCAGGATATTGAGGCCATCCCATTCGACCAGGATCGACGGACGCAGGCGTCGGTTCCTGGGCTCCACCGGATCGCAGGCGCCCCAGTCGCCACCGATCCTCGGCACGCCCTGCGAGCTGCCGCAGCCCAGGATCGTCACGCGCATCGCTGCGCGCGTTCAGCCGATTTCTGAAATAATGAGAAGAAGTTGTCTGTCGTTCTTTGTGTAATTTCTTCGATGTCGAGCCGCTTGATCTCGGCGATCATCGCCGCGGTGTGGACCACAAAGGACGGCTCGTTGCGCTTGCCCCGATTAGGCACAGGCGCAAGGAAGGGCGCATCGGTCTCGACCAGGATGCGGTCCATCGGCACCGCCCGGGCAGTCTCGCGCAGATCCTCGGAATTCTTGAACGTGAGGATGCCGGAGAACGAAATATAAAGGCCCAGCTTCAAAGCCTTCTCGGCGAGCGCCCGCCCGCTGGAAAAGCAGTGGAGGACACCTGGGAAGACGCCTTCGTGCATCTCCTCGCCCAGAATGTCGATCATGTCCTGATCGGCATCGCGGCTGTGGACGATCAGCGGCAGGCCCGTGCTGCGAGCGGCCGCAATATGGTTGCGGAAGCTCCGCCGCTGGTCCTCCCGCGGGCTGTGTTCGTAGTGGTAGTCGAGCCCGGTTTCGCCGATGCCCACGACCTCCGGCACCTCGGCGCCGGCGATCAGGCGCTCGGCTGCGGTGATGCCTTCGCTGGCGACGTGATGGGGATGGACGCCCAGCGTGCAGTCGATGATCTCCGAGCCGCGCGCGATCTCGAGGATCGGCTCGAACCGGCTGAGCTTGGTGCAGATCGTCACCATCCGGCCGATCCCTGCCGCGCGCGCCCGCGCGATGGTCTCGCCGCGGTCGTCGTCGAAGACGTCGAAATCGAGATGGCAGTGGCTGTCGACCAGCATCAGGCGGTTTCCGGCACGGCCTCTGCCTCGACATAGCGCGGGAAGACCGGGCTCGGCGCGGGCAGCGCGGTCCGCGCCGCCACCGCCTCACCCTCGCCCAGATGCGTGAACGTGCGGGCTGTCGCGGGCACCGCGAACTGGTCGAGGATAGACCCGGAGGCCTCAGGCATGAAGGCCTGCAGAATGATGGCGATGCGCCGGATGGCCTCTGCGAGTGCGCACAAGACGGTTCCGGTGCGCGCGCGGTCCTGTTTGATCAGCGACCAGGGGGCTTGGTGGTCGACATAGGCGTTGGCTTGGCGGATGACCGTCCAGAGATCCTCCAGCGCCTGGTGGAAGACCTGATCGCGCATGTGTCCGCGGCTGGCTTCCAGCGTCGCTGCCGCGGCGTCGAGCAACGCGCGGTCGGCATCCGTCCAGGGTCCGGGCGCCGGCATCGCGCCGTCGAAATAGCGCTGGATCATTGCTGCGACGCGCTGGACCAGATTTCCCAGGTCGTTCGCAAGATCGCCGTTGATGCGGTTGACGATCGCCCGATGCGAGAAATCGCCGTCATTGCCGAACGGGACCTCGCGCATCAGGAAATAGCGGATCTGGTCCAGGCCGTAATGTGCGATGATGGCGAAGGGATCGATCACGTTGCCGAGCGACTTGGAGATTTTCCGTCCTTCGTTGGTCCACCAGCCATGGGCGAAGACCCGCCTGGGCGGCTCGATCCCCGCCCCCATAAGGAAGGCCGGCCAGTAGACCGCATGAAAGCGCAGGATGTCCTTGCCGACCATGTGGAGATCGCACGGCCAGAATTTCTGGAAGTCCGGGGCCGCCATATCCGGATAGCTTACCGCGGTCGCGTAGTTGGTCAGCGCGTCAAGCCACACATACATGATGTGGTCCGGATCGTCCGGCACCGGGACGCCCCATTTGAAGCTGGTGCGCGAGACCGACAGGTCGTTGAGCCCGCCCTTGACGAAGCTGATCACCTCGTTGCGGCGCGAGCGCGGCGCGATCGAGTCGGGATTGGCCTCGTAGAACGCCAACAGACGTTCCTGCCACTGGGACAGGTCGAAGAAGTATGACGGCTCCTCGACCCATTCGACCTCGGCGCCCGATGCCGCGCGCCGAATCCCGTCCTCGTCGGTGGTGATCTCGTCTTCGCCGTAATAGGCCTCGTCGCGCACCGCATACCAGCCGGCATAGGAGCCGAGATAGATATGCCCGTTATCCATCAGCGCCTGCCAGATCGCCTGCGAGGCCTCGGCATGGCGCGGCTCGGTCGTTCGGATGAAGGCGTCGTTGGAGAAATTCATCGCCTTGGCGAGCTTGCGGAAGTTCTCCGAGACCTTGTCGGTGAAGGCCTGCGGGTCCATGCCCGCGTCCTGGGCGGATTTCTCGACCTTCTGGCCGTGCTCGTCGGTCCCGGTCAGGAAGAACACCTCGTAGCCGTCCAGGCGCATGAAGCGGGCCAGCACATCGCAGGCAAGCGTGGTGTAGGCGTGGCCGATATGCGGCGCGTCGTTGACGTAGTAGATCGGCGTCGTCAGGTAGTAGCGCTTGTCGCCGAGCATGCACGCTCTCCGGGATGGCTGGTCAGCGCCAAGGCCTGTCAGCTCCGCATCGCGGTCTGGAGCTGGTGAAAGGCGCCAATCACGACCTGCTTGCGATCGAGGTTCACGCGGTCGGCCTGGGCGATGAGTGCGGCGCTCTTCTCCCACACCTCCACCAGCCTTTCAACCCCGGCGCGCCGGATCACCGCCTGGGCGATCTCGGCCTCGCCGGGAATGATCTCGCCGCCGGCAAGCGCGCCGGACGAGGTCGTCCCGGCCCGGACGATTCGGGCAAGCCACCACAGCCACAGATGCATCGCCGTCCGCCAGGCCGCTTCCGCGTCGCGCCTGGCCAGCCGGTCGCCGAAGCTGTGCAGCGCCGGCACGTCGAGAGCGGGAAGGCCGGCAAGAAGCCCTATCACCTCGCGGAACAGCTCCAGACCCCGCGCCTCGACCAAGGCGAGCGCCCGGCCGATACTGCCGTCGGCAAGGGCGAGCAGGCCCTCGCGGTCGTCGGCATCAACCTCCGCCAGCATCTTCTCGATCAGCGCCCGCATCTCCGGCTCGGCAAGCCGGCCCAGCTTCAGCCGGCAGCAGCGCGAGCGTACCGTTGCCGGCAGCCGCCCGGGAACGTGGCAGACCAGCAGGATCACGGTATTGGCCGGGGGTTCTTCGAGAACCTTCAAGAGCGCGTTGGCACCGTTGGCATTGAGCTCGTCGGCGCTGTCGAGGATGACCACGCGCCAACGGGACTGACCGGCGGTCAGAGAGAGAAACCGGCCCGCGGCGCGCACCGCATCGACGCCGATGACGGTGCGCGGGCCGTCGCCGCCCTGCCCCGCCTCGCGTGAGAGCACCATCAGATCGACATGCCCGCCCGAGGCGACACGGTGAAACACCGGGTGGTCGGTCGGTATGGCGAGCGGTCCGCCCTGCGTGCCCTCGCCGTCCGCCAGCAGGAAGCGCGCGATCCGGTAGGCCAGCGTCGCCTTGCCGATGCCGGCGGGCCCGGTGATCAGCCATGCATGGGCCAGCCGGCCCGACCGCCATCTGTCGAAAAAGACCTTTTCGGCGGCCTCCTGACCCACCAGGTCGGGGTTCTCGCGCGGTGCCGGCAGGGCGTTCACTGGACCGCTTCCGGCAACCGCCGATCGACCGCCTCGAGGACGGCGGCTGCGATCGCGGCTTCGTCCCGGCCGGCGTCGATCACCACGCAGCGCTCGGGGGCGTTCTTTGCGATCGCGCGGAAGCCCTCGCGAAGGCGCTGGTGAAAGGCGAGCGGCTGCTTCTCGTAGCGATCGCCGGCCGGCGCGCGCGCGCGGGCACGCGCCAGCCCCGCGGCCGCGTCGAGATCGAGGATTACCGTCAGGTCCGGACGGAACGCGCCCAGCGTCGCGGGTTCGATCGCCCGGATGGCCTCGATCGGCCCGCCGGCGCCGTATCCCTGATAGGCTAGGGTCGAATCGGCGAAGCGGTCGGAAATCACCCACCTGCCCTCGGCCAGAGCCGGCCGGATGGTCTTCTCGACATGCTCACGACGCGCGGCGAAATGCATCAGCGCCTCGGAGAGCGGATCCCAGGCGTATCCGGCGTCTTCGAGCATCAGTGCGCGGATGCGCTCGGCGCCCGGCGTCCCGCCCGGCTCCCTGGTGGCAAGGATCGCGTGTCCGCGTGCGCGCAGAGCCCGGGCGAGATAGGCGGCCTGGGTCGACTTCCCCGCCCCCTCGCCGCCTTCGAAGGTGATGAACCGGCCCGGTCTCACACGCGGCGGCGAATCATTGAGTCAATCGGAAACGACTCGGGCATCCGGTCGACCCCTGGCAACGATGGCGCTCAACAACCCTCTGGCATCGGCGGGATCGGCGTAAGGTCCGAAGCGCACCCGGTAAATCGGCGCATCCGCGCTCGATGGCACGATCGCCGCCTCGCCCATCGAGGCAAGCCAGGATTGGAGCCTGACCGCATTGGCATAGTCCCGGAAGGCGCCGGCCTGGACATAGTAGCGCTTTGCCCTCTCGCCCGATGCCGCGGGTGCAGGCCCGGGCCGCGCGGGCCGTTTCGTTGCCGGCAGCGGTGAGGCGTCAATGAAAGCGACCCGCACCGGCTTGGGATCGCGGACGATCGCCAAGTCATTGGGCAGCGGCGTTCGGCGCGCGTCCATCACCGGCCCAGGCGGCACCCCGCCCATTGCGATCGCCGCCGCCCGGCGGCTTTGCTCGGCCATGATCTCCACCCTGACCCGGGCCAACCCCTTGGCCCTGAAGCCCAGGACCTGGGCCGCGCGGCGCGACAGATCGATGATCCGCGACTTGACGAACGGGCCGCGGTCGTTCACCCGCACCACGATCGAGCGTCCGTTCTTCAGGTTCGTCACCCGGACGATGCTGGGCAGCGGCAGGGTGCGATGCGCGGCGCTGACCGCGTTCATGTCGAAGATTTCGCCGTTGGCGGTCGCGCGGCCATGGAATTTCCGACCGTACCAGGACGCGATCCCGGTTTCGACATAGTCGTAGTCGACCGCTGGGCGGTAAGTGGTCCCGTTGATCCGGTAGGGCAGACCGATCTTGTACTGGCCGCCGGTCCGCGCGCCGGGCGGTGCGCCGGGGCGGCGGTCCGGTGCCGCGCACGAGCCCAGGATCACGAGCGAAGCTATGGCGGCGGCGGCCAGGAGCGGCCGGCGCCGAATGATATCGGCAAGGGTTCGCGATCTCGAAGCCACGGCATCCATTCGGCCGGGGACACTAACCGCCGGCGATCCGATCTGCAAGGCTGCCGACCGCGGTCGCAAAGAAATGCGCCCGGTTCCACTTCAGGATCGCGCGGTAGTTGTTGTAGACGACATAGGCCGGTCCGGTCTCGCCGTGGCGGATGATCGACGCGCTCAGGTTGCGCGTCGGCAGGTCGCTGCCGTCATGGCGCCGCACGCCGAGCTTCTGCCATTCAACGAGGCCCTTGCGGATCTTCAGGCCGAGCAGCGCGGCATCGAAATTCGGCGGGAGCCGTATGCGCCGTCCCCATGTCTGGTCGTCGCGCCAGCCGACCCGGGCGAGGTAATTGGCGGTCGAGGCGAAGACATCCTCCTGGCTGGTCCAGATGTCCCGCCTGCCGTCGCCGTCGTAATCGACGGCGAAGCGCAGGAACGAAGAGGGCATGAACTGGTTCTGGCCCATCGCGCCGGCCCATGATCCGATCATCTCCGCGGCCGTGATATGGCCCTGGTCGATGATCGTCAGCGCATTGAACAGCTCCTTGCGGAAATAGGCCGACCGGCGTCCATCGTGGGCCAGGGTCGCCAGCGAGGCGATCACCGGGAAGCTGCCCTTGAGCCGGCCGAAATCGGTCTCGATGCCCCAGAGCGCGACGATGAAGCGCGGCTGGACCCGGAACTTGGCGGCGACCTGTCGCAGCAGGGTGGCGTGCCTGGCAAGCCGGGCCCTGCCCTTCTCCACCCGAGCCTTGGAGACCACCCGTGACATGTACTGGTCGATCGTCAAGGTGAATTCCGGCTGCCTGCGGTCGAGCTCGACCACTCGAGTGACCGGGCGGACATCGCTCAGGGCCGAAACGATGGTCTCCTCCTTCAGGCCGCGCGCGCGCGCCTCGACGCGGACGCCTTCAAGGAAGGACTCGAAGTCCTGCCCGGCCGGCGCGCCGGCGGCGGGCGCGCTCACCGCCACGGCAACGATGACGCAGGCTATGACGCCGCGGCGGGCAATGAATCTCGACATTGGCGGTCCCTCCGGCTGTGACTGACGCGACGCTCGATCCGGCGTTAGTGCCACAGGATCGGAACTGGATGCAATGCGGGCGATCGACCTTACAGCCCCGGAAACAACGCATCGGTCCGGCCGAGAATCCGATAGGCAATCAGCCCCAGCCACTCGTAGATCCCGCTGCTGAGCAAATCGAGCCCGTCATGCAGCCCGGCGGCGTAGTCGGCGGTCCGGGTGCCGGTCGCATAATCGACCGGATATGGAAGAACCGTGAATCCGGCCTTGCGAAAGACGCCGACCGTGCGCGGCATGTGGGAGGCCGATGTGATCAGCACCCATAGCTGGCTACCCTCCCAGGGGCGCAGCAAGGATGCGGTGTTGAACGCATTCTCGTAGGTGTTCCGCGACCTTGCCTCGAAGCTCACACGCGCGGGATCGAGACCCATCTCGGCGAAAAACCGCTTGGCGAGCGTCGCTTCCTTGAGGTCCGGGCGGAGCAGCGAGCCCGACCCGCCGCAAAAGACCAGCCGTAGCCCGGGATAGCGCCGGCTCAGCGCGACGAAGCTGGTCAACCGTTCCGCCCCGTCGATCAGGGCGACTTGGCCGCGCTCGACGGTCGTGAGGGAATCGATCGCGCCGCCAACCGAGATCATGCCGGTCACATGCTCGGGCAGCGCATCGATGGCGGGAAACCGGTTCTCGAGCGGGCGCAGCAGCCAGGTCCCGATGGGCAGCACCGAGATCAGCACAGCGCAGAACGTCGCGACCGCGATTCCCGACCGGCCGAAGCGGCGGCAGCCCGGCACATAGGACAGCAAGGCGAAGAAGACGAGACAGATCAGCAGCAGATTCGCCGGCTGAAACACCCACCAGAATATCTTCGAAACCGCAAACACGGCCGGCCCTCAGGCGCGCCGCTGGCCAGCCCGCAGGCGCAGTCTTATATGAACCCAAACCGATAAGGCATCCACGATACCATGAGTTCCGAAGATCGAACGCCGGGCGGCCGCCGCAAGGACGGCGGTTTCGAATGGAGCGCGCTGTCTGACCTTGCGCCCTATCTGTGGCCCAAGGGCGAGGTCGAGACCAAGGTCCGGGTGGTCCTGGCGCTGGCGTTCCTCGCCACGGCCAAGGTCGCGATCGTCTACGTCCCGGTGCTCTACAGGGACGCTGTCGACCGGCTGGGCGGTGAAGGCGGCGCGCTGGTCGTCGTGCCGGTGGGCGTGATCATCGGCTACGGCGTCGCACGGATCCTGTCGATCGCGTTTGCCGAGCTGCGCGATGCGATCTTCGCCAAGGTCGGCCAGCGCGCGATCCGCGGGGTCGCGCTGAAGACCTTCGAGCACCTTCACCGGCTGGCGCTGCGGTTTCATCTCGAACGCCAGACCGGCGGACTCTCCCGGGCGATCGAGCGGGGCACCAAGGGGATCGATTTCCTGCTTCGGTTCACGCTGTTCAACATCCTGCCGACGCTGCTCGAGATCGCCATGGTGTGCGCGATCCTGTGGGCCCTGTTCAACATCTGGTTCGCGCTGGTGACCTTGACCACCATCTTCGGCTTCATCGCCTACACGATGGCGGTCACCGAATGGCGGCTCAAATACCGCCGGCGCATGAACGAGACCGATCAGGAGGCCAGCACCCGCGCCATCGACTCTCTGCTGAATTACGAAACGGTCAAGTATTTCGGCAACGAATCATACGAAGCAAGCCGATTCGACAACGCGTTGGAGCGCCACGAGCGCGCGGCGGTGGTCTCCAACGCCTCGCTGTCGCTTCTCAACATCGGCCAGGCGCTGATCGTCGGCTGCGGCCTGACCTCGGTGATGTTGATGGCCGGATTCGGCGTCGCCGAAGGCCGGATGACCGTGGGCGATTTCGTGATGGTCAACACCTACATGATCCAGCTCTACATGCCGCTCAACTTCCTCGGCTTCGTCTACCGCGAGATCAAGCAGTCGCTGACCGACATGGAGGCGATGTTCCACCTGCTGCGGATCGACGCGGAGATCGAGGACCGGGCGGGCGCCATGCCGTTGGCCGAGGGGCCCGGCGAGGTGGTGTTCGAAAACGTCGATTTCGCCTACGACCCGCGCCGACCGATCCTCAAGGACGTCTCGCTGAAAGTGCCGGCCGGCAAGCGGGTGGCGATCGTCGGGCCGAGCGGGGCCGGCAAATCGACCATCGCGCGCCTCCTGTTCCGGTTCTACGACATCGATTCGGGTGCGATCCGGATCGACGGCCAGGACATCCGCGATATCACCCAGGACAGCGTGCGCGCGGCGATCGGGATCGTCCCGCAGGACACCGTGCTGTTCAACGACACCGTCCATTACAACATCGCCTACGGCCGGCCGGGCGCATCCGAGCAGGAGGTCGTCGAAGCCGCGCAGATGGCCGCGATCAGCGGTTTCATCGAAGCCACGCCCGACGGCTACGCGACGATGGTCGGCGAGCGCGGGCTCAAGCTGTCCGGCGGTGAGAAGCAGCGGGTGGCGATCGCGCGCACGATCCTCAAGCGGCCGCGGATCCTGTTGTTCGACGAGGCGACATCGGCGCTCGACACCAGGACCGAGCGCGAAATCCAGGCCGCCCTCAAAGACGTTTCCAGGGACCGCACCACGCTGGTCATCGCCCACCGCCTGTCCACGGTCATCGATGCACACGAGATCCTGGTGCTCGACCAGGGCCGCATCGTCGAGCGCGGCACGCATGCGGCCCTCCTCGCCAAGCGCGGCTTCTACGCCAGCATGTGGGCGCGCCAGCAACAAGCGATCGACGCGGCGGAATTCGCCGCCGATGCCGGGCTCGACGCCTGAGCCGCCCCGCCGCCGCATCCGGCAGGAAATCATTGCCAGGGCGCGCGCCGCGGATCACATTCGGACAAGAGTTCCCAGCGCGAGACAGCGGCCGTGCACGATTGCGAAGAAGCGCTCGAAACGATCCTGGCAGCGGTCTCCGACGGCTGCCTTCTGGCTCTGCCCAAGGCCGAGGCCGGTGCCGCCAGCGCGGCGGTGCGCGCCCTGATCCGGCGCGGCGTGCGCGACTTGAGCCTATGGTGCCTGCCATCGGGCGGATACCTGGCCGACCTCCTGATCGGTGCAGGCTGTGTGCGGCGCATCGAATGCAGCGGCCTCTCGCTCGGCGAGCACGGCGCCGCGCCCCGCTTTCGGCGCGCCGTCGAGCAGGACCGCCTGGAGATGCGCGATGCGACCTGCCAGGCGATGTACGCCGCCGTCCAGGCCGGCGAGAAGGGCATGCCCTTCGTGTCCCTGCGCGGCATCATCGGCTCGGACCTGCTTGCCCACCGCGACGACTGGAAGGTGATGCAGAACCCGTTCGCCGCGGACGAGGACCCGGTCGTCGTCCTGCCTGCGGTCCGCCCGGACGTCGCGCTGTTCCATGCCCGGCTGGGCGATGCATACGGCAACCTCTGGGTCGGCAACGCGCGCGAGGCGATCGTGCTGGCACATGCCGCCAAGACCACGGTCGCGACCTACGAAGCGCGGTTTGACGGCAATCTGATGGAGGACGAGCGCTACCTGGCCGGCACCATCGCACCGCTCTATATCGAGGCCGCGGCCCATGTCCCCAACGGTGCCTGGCCGCTCGGGCTCGCCGGCACCTACGAGGCGGACCGGACGCATCTCGCCGAATACGCCGCGGCCGCGCGGACCGAGGACGGCTTCGCGCGCTACCTCCGGGACTGCGTCGCCGGCAGGGTGCAGGCCGAATAGGCGGTGAAAGCGACGCGCGAAGAGTTTCTGGCCTGCGTGCTCGCCCGGATGATCGCCGGGCTCGCCAATGTCGCCGTGGGCACCAATTCGCCGATACCGGCCACGGCCGCTCTCGCGGTGCAGGCCGACAGCGGCGGGCGGACCCGAGCCAGCATACTGGGCAGCCGGCGTCACAACCCGTTCAGCGACGGCGGAAGCGAGCTGCACGACCGCGCCGCCCAAGGACGGATCGATGCCTTCTTCCTGGGCGGCGGCCAGATCGACGGGACGGGCAACATCAATCTCGTGGGCACCGGGTCCTATCCTGCCCTGGAGACAAGATTCCCGGGCAGCTACGGCTCGGCTTTCCTGTACTTCCTGATCCCCAGGGTGATCCTGTTCCGCGACGAGCACAGCCGTCGCGTCCTGGTCGAGGCGGTCGATTTCATCAGCGCACCCGGCACCAGCCCGCCCGGAATATACCGGCCCGGCGGGCCGTATGCGCTGGTAACCGGCCTGTGCGTGTTCGCCTTCGACCGCGACCGGGCACGGTTCCGCCTGCGAAGCCTCCATCCCGGGGTCGGTCTGACCGATGTCGAACGCCAGACGGGTTTCGGCTTCGACGTGCCGGCGGAAATTCCGCAAACGCCGTCGCCCGAGCCCGACCGTCTGGCGCTGATCCGCGGTCCGGTGCGCGACCAGATCGCGGAGGTCTACCCGGACTTTGCGGCCTCGTGCATCGCCGCTGCGCCCGTCTGACCGGGCGGCCGTTTACACCTTCGGGCATCTACGCCAGTATCGAGCCGTTGCCGCATAACCAGGCGGTCACGCAGACCGCGGGGCAATCAACGATGCGAATTCGACTCATTCGGAGGTGAAGCATGAGGACAACAGGTCGAGCGACGGTTTGGGGGCTAGCCGCCCTCCTCGCCGTGACCGCGCTGCTCGGCCGGGTCGATCCGGCCGCAGCGCAGAAATACACCATGAAGCTGGCAATCGTCGTCGCCAACGACCCGCTGCACGAGTTCATCAGGGCGTACAAGGGCGAGGTCGAGAAACTGTCCGGCGGCCGCATCAAGGCCGATCTTTACCCCTCCGGACAACTCGGCAAGATCCCCCGCATGGTCGAGGGCCTGCAGCTCGGCACGGTCGAGTTCTTCGGCACGCCTGCAGGTTTCCTGAAAGGCGTCGACTCGCGATTCCAAGTCCTTGAGGTCCCTGGCGTCTTCAACAGCCCCAAGCATGCGCACGACACCATCACCGACCGGCGCTTCCGCGACCCGTTCCTGAACATCGGCACCACGAAGGGCGTCAAGGGTGTCAGCGTGTGGATGTACGGGCCGACCTCCTACGCCTCGCTCAAGCCGGTCCGCACGTTGGCCGACTTCAGAGGCCGCAAGTTCCGCGTGCTCGCCACCAAGGTCGAGACCGAGGTCATGCGGCGCTTGGGCGCCACCGGTGTGCCGATGCCCTATGGCGAGACATTGCCGGCCTTGCAGCGAAAGCTGATCGACGGTATCCGCTCCTCGATCGTGGTGATGGCCGCGACCAAGCACTTCACGGTCACCAAATTCATCACCGTGGTCAACGACACCTACATCCCTTGTGTCGGCTTCGTCTCTATGGCGTTTTACAACAAATTGCCGGCCGACCTTAAGAAGGTGGTTGAAGAAGCCGGCCGCGCGGTCGAGCCGCACATGTACAAGGTCGGCCAGGAATTCGCGGCCACCGCAGAGCAGAAATGGCGCGATGGCGGCGCCGAGGTGATCCGGCTTTCGCCGGCCGAGCAGAAGCAGTTCATGGAGATCACCAAGCCGATCGGCGACGATGTCCTCGGCGCCCGCAAGGACACAAAGGAGATGTTCGAGTTGATGAAGGAGACTGCAAAGTCGCACGCCGGAGCGTAGAAGCGCGCCGGCTTCGATACGCCGCCGGGGCAGTTCGTCCCGGCGGCCGCCTTTCAAGGCAAAGGAGACACGCCAATGGTCGAGCAAGCCAACGCGGCCGTTCTGACAGGCCCGCGCACCTTCGCGTTCCGCGACTTCGACTTGCCCGAGATCGGCGCCGATGAGGGTGTGCTCCGGGTCGAGGCAGCCGGCCTGTGCGGCACCGATTACGAGCAATATACCGGCCATCTGGTGGGCACGCCGTGGGACATCACCCCGATCATTCCCGGCCACGAGATCATGGGCTGGATCGACCGGGTCGGTCCGGAGGCCGCCAAGCGCTGGAAAGTCAAGGAGGGCGACCGCGTGGTGGTCGAGGGGATCATCGCCTGCGGCCACTGCTTCCAATGCGCGATCGGCAAGACCACGCTGTGCGAGAGCAACCTCGGCTACGGCCTCTATCAGTCGACGAACACCGCGCCCGGCCTGTGGGGCGGGTATGCGAGCCACATGTATCTGCACCCGCACTCCCTGGTGCATAAAGTGCCAGACACGATCCCGCGCGACGTGCTGTCGCTGTTCAACCCGCTGGCCAACGGCGTCCGCTGGGCCTATGAGGCACCCAACACCCAGATCGGCGAGACCGTGGTGATCGAGGGACCCGGCCAGCGTGGGTTGCTGTGCGTGGTCGCGGCCCGGGAGGCCGGCGCGGGCACCGTCATCGTCACCGGCACCGCACAGGACGCGCACCGGCTCGGACTGGCCCGGCAGCTCGGCGCGGATGTGTGCGTGGACGTGGACAAGCAGAACCCTGTCGAGGTGGTCCGCGAACTGACCGGCGGGCGCGGCGCCGACGTGGTGGTCGAGGTCTCCGCCGGCGCAACCCAGCCGATTATCGATGCGGTCGACATGGTGCGCCGCGGCGGCCGTATCGTGCTGGCCGGCCTGAAGAGCTTCAAGCCGGTGGGCGATCTGATCACCGACAAGATCGTGATCAACGAGATCCAGCTCATCGGCGTCCTGTCGGCGAGCTGGGTGTCGATCGACCGCTCGCTCGACATATTGAAGCGCCGCGGTGATGAGCTGAAGCCGCTGTGCTCGCACATGTTCCCGCTTGCCGAGACCGACACGGCCGTGCGGGCATTGGGCCGGGAAATCGACGACGGCACGGAGGTGGTCCATATCGGCCTCGACGTCGCCGGCTCGACATAGACTCGGGAGGAAAGACCCATGGCCGGGAAACCGCTGGACGGCAAGGTGGTCATGATGACCGGCGCAGGGCGCGGCCTCGGTCGGGCGATGGCGCTCGGCATGATCGCCGCCGGGGCTTCGGTGGCGCTCGTCGATGTCGACGAGGACGTGCTCCGCGCCGTCGCGGCCGAGGCCGAGAAAGCCGGCGGCCAGGGGGTCGCAATCCCGATCCGGGCCGACGTGACCGAGCGGGAGAACGCCGAGGCTGCGGTCGCCGCCGCGATCGAGCGCTACGGCAGGCTCGATGTGCTGCTCAACGACGCTGCGATCGGCCCGCAGGTCTTCGGCGAGGACTTCATGAAGAACCCGCCCAAATTCTGGGAATGCGACCTCGCCTGGTGGCAGCGCACGCTGTCGGTCAACGCCTACGGCCCCCAGCTGATGGCCACCGCCGCGGTCCCGCACATGCTGGAGCGCGGCAGCGGGCGCATCATCAACGTGACCACCAGCCTCGGGACCATGTACCTCAAGGGCAGCGGAGCCTATGGCCCGTCCAAAGCGGCCTGCGAAGCCAACACCTGCGTCATGTCCCAGGACCTCGAGGGCACAGGCGTTACCGCCAACGTGCTGGTCCCGGGCGGACCCGCCAACACGCGCATGATACCCGAGGCGAGCGGCTTCGAGCGCGATGCCCTGATCCAGCCGTCGGTGATGGTGGCGCCCTCGGTCTGGCTCGCCTCGGATGCCTCGGCCGGGGTCAACGGCATGCGGTTCCTGGCCGCCCTGTGGGACCCCGAGGCGAGCGCGGAGGCCAATATCGAAAAAGCCGGCGCCACAGTCGCCTGGCAGCAACTCGGCACCCAGGCGATCATGCCTGATGAGTAGCAGCGAGCGAGGACGAGTGTGAGCGATCTCAGCGGTACGACAGTCTTGGTAACCGGCGCCGGGCGCGGGCTCGGCAGGACGATGGCGGCGGCACTTGCGGAGTCCGGTGCGAACGTGGCGGTCATGGAACGCGACGCGCCCGAGCGCGCGGACGCGGTGGCCGCGATCGGGGCGGCGAGCGACCCGACCAGGGTAATCGGCATCGCCGGCGACGTCACCAGACCCGATGATGCCGCCGCCGCGGTCGCCGCGGTCGAGCAGGCTTTCGGCCAGCTCGACATGCTGGTCAACAACGCCGCCCTCGGACCCCAGGAACACGCGCCGACCAACACCCGGCCGCGCCCGCCCGTCTGGCAGGTCGATATCGACCTGTGGCTTGCCACCGTCGCGGTCAACGGCAGCGGGCCGTTCATCATGACTCGGGCGGCGATCCCCGCCATGCTCGAGCGCGGCTGGGGGCGGATCGTCACCGTGACCACCAGCCTCGATACCATGATGGCCGGCGGGATCGGCGCCTACGGCCCGGCCAAGTCCTGCGCGGAAGGCTTCATGTCGGTGCTGGCCCACGAGGTCGAGGGCACCGGGGTGACGGCGAACGTCCTGGTCCCCGGCGGTCGCGCCGACACACGGATGATCCCGAACGATGGGCGCTTCGTCGACCGCTCCCTGCTGATCCGCCCCGAGGTCATGGTTGCGCCCATATGCTGGCTCGCCAGCCGGGAGGCCGATCAGGTCAACGGCCGGCGCTTCCGCGCGGCACTGTTCGATCCCACGCTGCCGCCCGGGGAGGCGGCCGAGGCGGCCGGCGCACCCGTGGCCTGGCGCGACCTCGGCGGCCAGGCGATCCATTTCTGAGCCTCCGCGCATCCGGACCACCCATGTCGGCAGCCTGCCCCGGCCCGCCGATGTGGTGGCGCTGCTCCACGCCAAGGAGCATGGCGAGGATTACGATGCGGATGACTTCGAGGCGCGCATCGACCGCGCGGTCGCCGAGATCGTTGCCGAGCAGGCCGCGATCGGCATCGACATCGTCAACGACGGCGAGGTCGGCCGGACCGGCTATGCGACATACATCCAGGACCGGCTGAGCGGGTTCTCCGGCGAGAGCCCTTCGCTCCTGTTCGACGATCTTGGCGACTTCCCGGACTATCGCCGGCAGATGGGCCAGGCCGCCGGCACCCGCCGGCTGCACCGGCCGCGCTGTACCGGCCCGGTGGCGGTGCGCGACCGGGCGCCGGCCGCCCGCGAGATCGATCGCCTGACCCGCACGCTCGCCGAGGCCGGAATCGCGGACGGCTTTATGAACGCCGCATCCCCGGGCGTGATCGCCATTTTCCAGGCGAACGACCACTATCCGAACCAGGACGCCTATCTGGCCGCGCTCGCCGAAGCGATGGCCGGGGAATACGAAGCGATCGCCCGGGCGGGGCTGACCGTCCAGATCGACTGCCCCGATCTCGCCATGGGCCGGCACGTGGTCTACAGCCGCGACAGCGATGCCGACTTCGTCCGCCATGCGGAGGTCCATGTCGCGGTGCTTAACGCCGCGCTCGCGAACGTGCCGGCCGAGCGCGCGCGCATGCATGTCTGCTGGGGCAACTACGAGGGCCCGCACCACCGCGACATTGCACTGGACAAGATCTTTGCCGCGCTGATGAAGGCCAAGCCGCAGGCGTTGCTGTTCGAGGCGGCGAACCCGCGCCATGCCCACGAATGGACGGTCTTTCGCGGCCGCGGCCTGCCGGATGACAAGATCCTCATCCCCGGGGTGATCGATTCGACGACCAACTATGTCGAGCACCCCGCCCTGGTCGCCGAACGGATCGGCCGCTTCGTCGACCTTGTCGGGCGCGAGCGCGTCATCGCCGGCACCGATTGCGGCTTTGCCACCTTTGCCGGCATCGGCAAGATCGACCCGGCGATCGCCCGTCTCAAGCTTGAATCCCTTGTCGAAGGTGCGGCCTGCGCCTGAGAACGTCAGTTGGGCTCGGGGTCGATTTTTTGGGGCGAACTGACTCTACCCCTCGTAACCGTAGTCCCGCCTGGCGCCTTCCCGGGTGACGTAGCCTTGTTCAAGGTCGTGGGCGATGCTCTCGCGGGCGCGCTCGGCGGGCTCGCCGTAACCGCCGCCGCCGGCGCCGTTGACGGAAAAGACCGTGCCCGCCTCGAGCTCGAGACGGCAGGACGAAGGCATGGTCCGGGCGTCGGCGGTGCCGGGGTTGAGGGTGAGGCGGCTCGGGCCGCCGGGCTTGCCGCCGCGCAGTCCGGCCGGCGGGACGCGCGCCCTGTCGGAGCGGTAGACCACCTGGGCCGGCGCGAGCAGCTCGTAGACCCGGCGGAAATTGAGCCCGCCGCGGAACCGCCCCGCCCCGCCCGAATCGGCATCGAGCTCGAAGCGCCGGATGCGGCAGGGGAACTCGGATTCGATGATCTCGACCGGCGCGGCGTAGAGGTTGGCGAGATGGACCGTCGCACCCGAGGCGCCGTCGGCGCCTTCGCCGGCCCCGTAGGCGCTGCCGAAGATCTCGTACTGGTTGCCGCGGTCGCTCGCCGCCCCGTCCTGCCAGGCGACAACGATCGAGCCGCCGCTGCCGCCGGAATGGGCGATCGCCCGCCCCTCGAGCAGCGGGTCGAGCGCCTCAAGGATGACGTCCACCAGCTTCTGGCAGGTCTTCATGTAGGACGAGCACGGCGCCGGCGGCTCGGCGCTCAGCACGCTGCGCGGCGCGAAGCTGAAGCTGACCAGCTTGCGCGCGCCGTCAGAGAAGCGCAGATCGGGATCGAGCAGCCCGATCAGGCAGTAGAACACGCACGCCTCGACCATTGCGATCCGCAGGTTCACCGGCCCGCGCGTCTGCGCATCGCAGCCGGTGAAGTCGAAGGCCAGCCGCCCGTCCTTGACGGCAACCCGGACATGGATGCGGACCGGCGTGGACTCGTCGACGCCGTCGTGATCGAGAAAGCCCTCGGCCTCGCCGACCCCGTCGGGGATACGCGCGAGAGCCGCCCGGAAATCCTCGCCCGAGGCGTCGATCATCGCTTCCATCGCCGCCAGCACGGTCCCGGTGCCGTAGCGCGCGCACATCTCGTGAACGTGCTGGCGGCCGATCCGGGTCACGCCGATCTGGCCCGAAATGTCGCCGAGCACCACATAGGGCGCGCGGGTGTTCGCCGCGATCAGCCGCATCATGTCCTCGATCGGCTCGCCCGCCCGGTGGATGCGGATCGGCGGCAGCAGCATCCCTTCGTGATAGAGCTCGGTCGCCTGGCCGTAGGTACTGCCCGGCACGGTGCCGCCGACATCGGCCTTGTGGGCGATCGTGGCCGCGAAGGCCACGAGCCGGCCGTCATGGACGATCGGAGCGACGAAGCCCATGTCGGAGGCGTGCGGCAGATTGCCCTCATAGGGGTGGTTGGAAACGAACACGTCGCCCTCGGCGAGGTCCGCGGTGCCGTAGATCGCGAGGATCCGCTGGATCAGGTGGTAATAGACCGGGCCGTGGAAGAACATCCACGGCGCGACGAGCAGCCGGCCGTCGGCATCGACGATCACGCAACTGAAGTCGCGGGACTCGCGGACGATCGTCGAATAGCCCGAGCGGTAGAAGTGGTAGTCCATCTGCTGCATCACGCTGGCGATGCGGTTGCGCAGGAGCTCGACGGTAATCGGATCGACGCGGCCGGTCATGCCGCGCGCTCCGCGAGAATGTTGCCGTACCGGTCGCGCTGTGCGGTCCAGCCCACCGGCACCACGGTGGTCGCATCGAGCTGCTCGATCACCGCCGGCCCGCCGAGCGCGGCGGTCCCCAGCTCATCGCGCCAGTAGACCGGCGTGTCGTGCCACGACGTGCCGTCGAAGGTAACCGGACGCGTGCCCCGTGGTGTGCCGGAACCGCTGCGCACCGCGATCGGATCGGCGACGGCCTGCTTGGGAACCGGCACGCGGACCCGGACGCGGAAGCTCACCACCTCGATCCCGGAGTCCGGCGCCGAATGGCCGTGCAGTTCCCGGTGCAGATCGTGGAACCGCGCCCGGATCTGAACGATTCCCTCGGCGGTCAGCGGGCGCGCCGCCAGCCCGTCCAGCGGGGTGCGGATTTCATAGCCTTGACCGGCATAGCGCAGGTCGATTTCGCGGATGAAGTGCCGCGGCTGGTCGCCCAGCCCTTCGGCCGCGAGATCGGCAGCCGCCCGGGCCTCGAGCCCGGCGAACGCCGCCTCACCGCGTTCCGGCGCCATGGCGGCGATATCGCCGACTTCGGAGCGGATGTAGTCGTGGACGACATCGGTGCACAACAGGCCCAGGGCGGAAAAGGCGCCGGGATTCGGCGGCACCAGGATGCGGTGGATGCCGAGCTCTTCGGCGACGGTTGCGGCGTGGACCGGGCCCGCACCACCGAACGCCACCAGGGTGAATTCGCCAAGCTCGATCACCTTCTTCGCGGCCTGCACCCGGATCTCGTCAGCCATGCGCGCGTTGATCAGCCGCACGATCCCGGCCGCAGCCTCTCCGAGGCTCAGCCCCATCGGCCGGGCGATCGCGCTCTCGATCGCCCCGGCGGCGGCCTCCCTGTCGAGCCGGGTCGCTCCGCCCAGGAGATGGTCGGGGTTGAGGTAACCGCACAGCAGGTCCGCATCGGTCACCGTCGGGCGTGTGCCGCCTTTGCCGTAGCACGCCGGACCCGGGCTTGCGCCGGCGCTGTCGGGGCCGACCGAGAGATACTGCGCCGCGCCGAGCCGCGCGATGGTCCCGCCTCCGGCGGAGATGGTCGAAATATCGAGCGCCGGGATGTCGAGCCTGCGCTCGGCGATCATCCCCTCGGTCGCCTCCAGCGGCGCGCCGTCCTCGATGAAGGCGATGTCGCAGCTCGTGCCCCCCATGTCCATGGTGACGATCCTGGACCAGCCCTGGAGCTCGCCCAGCGCGTAGCCGCAGGCCTGGACTCCGGCCGCCGGACCCGACAACAGGGTATGCACGGTCCGCCCGCCGCCGCGCGAGGCATCGAGCGGCATCACGCCGCCGTTGGACTGCATCAGGAACCGCCGGGGTGTCGCCAGACCGGCCTCGTCCAGCCCGCGGTCGAGATCGGCGGCATAGCGCACCAGAACCGGTTCGAGATAGGCGTTCAGCAAGGTCGTCGACATCCGTGGCCACTCACGGACGCGCGGCAGCACCTCGCAGGAAAGCGAGACATAGGCGTCCGGGACATGCTCACGGATGATTTCGGCTGTGCGCCGCTCATGGGCGGGGTTCATGTAGGAGAACAGGTAGCAGACCGCATAGGCCTCGACGCCGGCCTCGGCCAGGCGGCGGACGGCTTCGTGGATGTCGGCCTCGGACAGCGGCGTGATCTCGTTGCCGGCATGATCGATCCGGCCGCGGATTTCTGCGGTCAGGCTCTGGGGCACCAGCGGCGGCGGCCTCTTGAACTTGAGCTCGAACTGGTTGGTTTCGCGGGCCTGGCTCTGGACCTCCTGGATCGCCCGGAACCCGTCGGTGATCAGCATGCCCAGACGCGCGCCCTTCATCTCCAAAAGCGCGTTGGTCGTCACCGTGGTGCCGTGGCCGAAGAAATCGATGGCGCGTGCATCGATGCCGCGCCCGACGAGCCGCGCGATGCCCTCGAGCACCGCCATCGCCGGGTTCTCCGGCGTGCTCTGGACCTTCTCGATCAGGGCCTGGCCCGTGCCGTCCAGCAGCACGAGATCGGTATGGGTGCCGCCGACATCGACACCCAGCCGGTAATCGCTCAACGCCGCCGGGCCCCTTTCGGATCCGTCGGGCCGATCCCGATCCTGGGCTTAGCCGCCGCCTTGGGCCTGCTCCATGAGTTCGAGCAGCTTGGGCGGGGACATCGGCAGCGATTGCGGCCGGATGCCGATGGCGTTGCCGATGGCGTTGCCGATCGCGGCCAGGGTCGGCACCACCGGCACCTCGCCGACGCCGCGCAGGCCATAGGGGTGAAGCGGGTTGGGTACCTCGACGATGACGGTATCGACCATCGGCACGTCGGAGGCGACCGGCATGCGGTAGTCGAGGAAGCTTGGGTTATCGAGCCTGCCGTCCTCGTTGTAGATGTACTCCTCGTTCAGCGCCCAGCCGACGCCCTGGACGGCGCCGCCCTGGAACTGGCCCTCGACCTGGAGCGGATGGATCGCCTTTCCGGCGTCCTCGACCACGGTGTAGCGGGAGATATCGACCCGGCCGGTCTCGCGGTCGACCTTGAGGTCGACGATATGCAGGCCGAACCCGGGACCCGCGCCGGTGACGTTAAGCTCCGAATGGCCGGAGATCGCACCGTGGCTGACGCTGGTCCGCGCCGCGATGTCGGCGATCGACAACGGGTCGAAATCGCCCACGTTGGCGCTGGCCGGCCGGCAATAGCCGTCCTCGAAGGTCACCTCCTCCTCGGAGACGCCCCAGATCTCGGCGGTGCGCCTGACCATCTCCTTGATCGTCTTGCGGGCGGAATCGACGATCACCATACCGGAGGAGAAGGTGGTGCGGCTGCCCGCGGTCACGCGGTTGTTGCCGATCGCGCTGGTGTCGGCCAGGATCGCGCGCACCTTGTCGAGCGGCACGCCGAGCTCCTCGGCGGCCATCATGCTGATCGAGACGCGCGAGCCCGCGACGTCGGACGTCCCCAGCATGATCGTCACCGAGCCGTCGGGCGTGATGGTGAGAGAGCCCGTGGTGTCGCCGCCGCGGTTGAACCAGAAGCCGCTGGCGATCCCCCTGCCCTCGCCCTCGGCGACCGGCGTGTTGTAGTGGTCGCAGGCCTTGGCGGCCTCCAGGGTCTCGACGAAGCCGACCGGGCCGAACGTGTCGCCGTAGATCGTCCGGTAGCCTTCGACCGCGGCATTCTTGAGTCGGAAGTCGATGCCGTCCATGCCGACCTTCTCGGCCAGTTCGGAGATGATGCCCTCGACGCCGAAGACGATCTGCGGCACGCAGGGTGCGCGGAAGGCGTTGACCTTCGGCCGGTTGGAGACGACCTCGTAGGAGCGCGTCTTGATGTTCTCCAGCGCGTAACGGGTGAACATCGCCTGGCCGGCGTTGAAGAACATCGAGCCGGTGAACGCGCCGGTCTGGAAGATCAGCTCGGCCGCGGCCGCGGTGATCTTGCCGTCCTTGGTGCAGCCGATCTTGATCCGCGAATGGGTGCCGGCGACCGGGCCGGTGCAGCGGAAGACCTCGTTGCGGGTAAGCACGATCTTGACCGGGCGGCGCGCCTTCTTGGACAGGACCACCGCGAGCGGCTCGCCGTAGAAGCCGGTCTTGCCGCCGAACCCGCCGCCCATCTCGGACTGGCTGACCCGGATGCGCGAGGAATCCAGCTTGAGGATTGCCGCCAGCCGGTCACGGAAGACGTGGGTGCCCTGGGTGCAGCACCAGAGCTCGATTTCGTCGTCGTCGTTGCAGTTGGCGACGCAACCCTGGGGCTCGATATAGCCCTGGTGCATCGGCTTGCTGTCGAATTCGCGCTCGACGATCACATCGGCCTCGGCGAAGCCCTTCTCGACATCGCCCATGTCGAGGTCAAGCCGCTCGACCAGGTTGGTCGTTTTGTCCTCGACGCCCTCGATTCCCTTGGTGCGCAGGTAATCGTGCAAGACCGGCGCGTCATCTTGCATCGCCTCGACCGGGTCGATGACGTGCGGCAGGGTTTCGTAGTCGACTTCGATCAGCCGGATCGCGCGCTTGGCAATTGCCTCGCTGGTCGCGGCAACCGCCGCGACCGGATGGCCGTCATAGAAAACCTTCTCGCGGGCCATGATGTTGCGGGTCAGATCGCCGTTCGGGCTTCCCTGGGGGTGGTCCGGGAAATCGTCGCGGGTGACGACCGCCTTGACGCCCGGCAGCGCCTCGGCCTTCGAGATATCGATCGACCTGAGCATCGCATGCGCATGCGGGCTCCTCAGGATCTTGCCGAACAACATGCCCGGCAGCACCAGGTCGGCGCCGAACTTCGCCCGCCCGGTGACCTTGTCCGGCCCGTCCTGCTTGACCGGGTTCTGGCCAACGACCTTGAGCGCCTTATCGGGATTGAAGCCGCTGTCTTCGAGGATGGTCGCCATTGTCAGTTTCCTCTCATTTCTTCGGCCGCCGCCTGGACGGATCGAATCACCTTGTCGTAACCGGTACAGCGGCAGAGGTTGCCGGCAAGCCAGAACCGGATCTCGGTCTCGCTCGGGTCGGGGTTGCGCTCCAGCAACGCGCGCGCCGCGATCAGGATGCCGGGAGTGCAGATGCCGCACTGCAACCCGTTGAGCTCCAAGAAGTTCCGCTGCAGCGGATGCAGCTCCTCGCCCTGGGCCATGCCCTCGATGGTCTCGACCGACTTGCCGTCGGTCTCGATCGCCAGCGTCAGGCACGAGCACACCAGGGTGCCGTCGAGCATCACGCTGCACGCCCCGCAATCGCCGGTTGAGCAGCCTTCCTTGGTCCCGGTCAGCGTGAGCTCGTTGCGCAGCACGTCGACCAGGGTCTGGCCCGGCTCGCACAGATACTCGTATTCGTCGCCGTTGACGATCGTCCTTACATGGACCTTTCGTGTCATCAGTTCCTCCTCGCACGCTCGAGCGCAGTCTGCGCGGCGCGGCGCGCTATTACACCCGTTGTCTTGATGCGGTAGGCGATCGTGCCGCGCTTGTCGTTGATCGGATTGCAGGCTGCGCTCGCGGCCGCGGACAGGTTCGCAAGCGCCTCATCGTCGACCTTGGTGCCGACCAGCGCAGCGCCCGCCTGTTCGACCAGCAGCGGGGTCGGCGCAACCGCGCCCAGCGAGACACGGGCATCGGTGCATGTGCCGTCGTCGTCGAGGGTGAGGTTGACCGCCGCACCGACGATCGCGATGTCCATCTCGGTGCGCGGCGTCAGGCGCAGATAGCAGTCGCCGGAATGGGGCGGACGCTTGGGGAAGGTGAACGAGACGATGATCTCGCCCAGCGCCAGGGAAGTCTTGCCCGGGCCGGTGACGATGTCCTCGACCGGGACGCTGCGCGGACCGTTCGGGCCGATGATGTTGGCAAGCGCGCGGGCGGTGATCAGAGGCGGTACGCAGTCCGCCGCAGGCGAGGCGTTGCACAGATTGCCGCCCATGCTGGCCCGCCCCTTGACCTGGATCGAGCCGATCAGGGCGACACCCTCGATCACCCCCGGCCACGTCGCGCTGAAACCCTGATGGTCCACCAGGGCCATGCCGGTGGTCGCGGCACCGACGGTATAGGCGCCGTCATCGACCGTGATGCCTTGGAGTTCGGGGATGTTCTTGATGTCGACGATGAGGTCGGGCTCGATGACCTCACCGTGCAGCAGCACCAGCACGTCGGTGCCGCCGGCAAGGACCTGCCCGCCGCCGCCTGCATCTGCAAGCATCGCGACAGCGTCTTGCAGGGTCTCCGGCGCGGCGTAGTTCAACTCTCCCATCGATTGCCTCCTGGACCACAATCCCCAGTTTCTCGGGTAGCGAATAATCGCCGATGAGACAGACAAAATCGAGCCCCGCGACGTCGGTTTTCGCGATTATCGGTCGCGCAAGATGGCGACCGCCACCAGGAAGGCGGCAAACAGGACGATGCCGCCCATCACATAGGGCGAATCCCGGCCCAGAGAGGCGAACAGGGCGCCGGCGGTCACTGGCCCGAAAATCCGGGCAAGGCTTTGCGCGGACTGCGATGCCCCCATGACCGCGCCTTGGCTGCCGGCCGGCGCATTGCGCGAGACCAGCGCGTTGAGCGACGGCTGACCGAGGCCGAAGCCGACGCAGATCAAGGCGCCGCTCAGCACGATAAGCTCGACCGTATCGCACCAGGGCAGCATGCCGATGCCGCCCGCCATGACCAGGATCGCCGCCGCAGCCAGCCGCGCCTCGCCGAGGCGCCTGACCAGCACGCCGATCAGACCGCCCTGGATGATCACCAGCAACACGCCGATATAGGCGAAGAAGTAACCGGTCTC
The DNA here is from genome assembly GCA_965248835.1 of Alphaproteobacteria bacterium. Taxonomy (GTDB): domain Bacteria; phylum Pseudomonadota; class Alphaproteobacteria; order MPNO01; family MPNO01; genus CAYFYS01. The sequence goes on along the minus strand of CBDFLJ010000002.1, from coordinate 1,225,414 downwards.
GCGTGGGCCCCATTGGACGACGCGTTCGGTCCAGATGGCAAAGGTCGATTCGAGCCCGCCCATGACGAAGCCCATCATGGTCAGGCAGGTCACCGCGCCGACGACGACGGGGCTGGTGATGACCTTGGAGAACCCGCTCAGCCGCTCCATTGCGCTCTTGTGAGCGCCGTCCTCCCTGCGCTGTCCTGGCTCGGGCAGGAAGACCGCTGCGAAGACCATGCCGAGAAACGACACCCCGGCGGCGGCGAAGAAAGGTGTCCGGAAATCCGGGTTCGCGGGATCCGGCCCGGCCAGGAGCCCGCCGATCGCCGGGCCGAGGGTGAAGCCCAACCCGATGGCCGCGCCGAGCAGACCCAGCCCCTTGGCCCGGCTTTCCGGCGGCGCGATGTCGGCGATATAGGCCTGGCCGACCGGGATGTTCGCGCCGAAGATCCCGCCCAGCGCACGGGCGGCGAACAGCATCCACAGCGCTTCGGCAAGTCCCAGCCACAGGAAGGACAGCACCGAGCCCATCAGGCTCAGCACCAGGACGGGCTTGCGGCCCCAGCGGTCGCTCGCCCAACCCCACAGAAACGCGAAGGCGAACGAGAAGATCGAATAGGTGGCGAACAGCAGGGTGACGATATCGGGCGAGGCACCGAACTTTTCCGCCCAGAACGGCGTGAACGGAATGATGATCCCGAACCCGACCATGTCGATGAAGACGGTGATCAGCAGGGCGCCAAACGCTCCGCGGGCCCGCAAGGTCCGGCTCACGGGCGCAAGGCCTCGCGGAGCTCGAACTTGAGGACCTTGCCCATCACATTGCGCGGCAGCGCATCGCGGAAGACCACCTCGCGCGGGTGCTTGTAGCGGGCAAGCTCGCCCTCGAACAGGCCGAGGACCGCCTCGCGGTCGAGCGTGATCCCGTCCCGGGCGACCACGAAGGCGACCGGCACCTCGCCCCACCTGTCATCGCTGCGGCCGACGACCGCGGCCTCGGCGATCTCGGGCGAGCGCTCCAGGACCCTTTCGAGCTCGGCCGGATAGATGTTCTCGCTGCCGGAAATGATCACGTCCTTGAGCCGGTCGACGACGTAGTAGTTGCCGTCCTCGTCGGTCAGGCCGACATCGCCGGTATGGAACCAGCCCTCGCGCAGCGCCTCTTCGGTCGCCGCCTCGTCGCGCCAGTAACCGGTCATCACGTTGGGGCCGCGGATTACGATCTCGCCGCGCTCGCCCGGCGGCAGCGGTCGGCCGTCGGGGCCGACGATCGCCGCCCGGCAATAGAGCGCGGCCTTGCCGGACGAACCGGCCGTCGCCCAGGCATCGGCGATCCGCTGATGGATCGCGATCGGGGCGGTCTCCGTCGACCCGTAGACCTGGGTGACCGGCACGCCGCGTTCGAGATAGGCCTCGAGCAACGGCATCGGCACCGCGGTCGATCCGGTGTTGATGCAGCGCAGCCGGGTGAAATCGAGGTCCGGCCAGGCCGGATGATCCATCAACGCGGTCATCAGCGCCGGCACCAGGATCATCAGGCTGGGGTGTTCGGACTCCAGGGCTGCGATCGCCGCATCGGGCTCGAAGCGGGGCTGCAGGACGATGCTGGCGCCCGCACACAACGCCGGCGTGGTCTGGATGTTGAGCCCGCCGACATGGAACATCGGAAGGTTTGTCAGCACGCGGTCGCGGCTGGTCATGTCGTAGGCCGCGATCGCATTGGCGGCGTTGAAGGCGAGCGCGGACTGGGTGAGCACCGCCCCCTTGGGCCGGCCGGTCGTGCCCGAGGTGTAGACGATCAGGATCGGGGCATCGAGCCCCACTGACGGATCGCGCGCATCCCCGCCTGCGCGACCAAGGAGGTCCGCAAGGCCGGCGGCATCGATCGTGCGGCAATCGGGCAACGCCCCGGTCGCCTCTTCCGCCGTTTCGGCAAACGCGGGCTCGACGAACAACGTCCCGCACCCTGCGTCTTCCAGGATGAAGGCGAGCTCGGGCGCGGCCAGGCGCCAGTTGAGAGGCACCATCACCGCCCCGGTCCGCGCACAGGCGAACAGCAGCGCCAGGAAGTCAGGGCTGTTGTAGCCGAGGAAGGCGATCCGGCCGCCGCGCGCAACGCCCAGACCCTCACGGAGCACTGCGGCCAGGCGGTGGACCTGCTCGCGCAGATCGGCATAGGTGATGGCGCGGCCCTCGAAGGTGATTGCGGTCTTGCGGGGGCTGAAATCGGCCCAGCGGTCGATCCAGTTGGAGATGTCCACCGGTGTGCTCAGTCGTCGGCCTCGCCCGGCTCGTAGAGCGTCTCGCGCCCCAGCCGGTCGAGGCAGAGCTCGGCCGTCCAGGGCAGCATCAGCGAGCCCAGGCGTGAATCGCGGTAATAGCGCTCCAGAGGCAGCGACTTGAGCATCGACTGGCCGCCGCAGGTGCGAATGGCCAGCCGGCAGATCTCGTTCGCGGTCTCCATGACGGTGAATTGCGCGGCATAAGCACGCAGCCGGTCTTCCTTGGACGGGTCGAGCCGGGCCTCGGCCATGACCTGGCCGAAGATCGCGCGCGCGAGCTGGAGCTTGACGAACATGTCAGCGGTGCTGATCTGCTTGGTCGGATACATTCGGCGCTTGACCGGCATGCCTTCGATCTCGCCGCGCAAATAGACGACGGTGAAGTCGTAGGCGGCCTGGGCGATCCCGAGATAGGACGGGCACAGTGTCAGGAACATGTGCGGCCAGCGCCGTGCGGCCTGGTGATAGATCCCGCGCGGCAGGAGCAGCATCTCGTCACTGACGAAGACCTTGTCCATCAGCATCGTGCGCGAAACGGTCGCCCGCATGCCGACGGGATCCCACGGGCCGACGAAGGACAGCCCTTCCGCTTCCTTGGGGACGGCAACGAACAGCGTGTCTGCGACATCCGCGTCGGGCTTGTCCTCGGTGCACAGCACGCCGTAATAGTCCGCCGCGCCGGACAGCGAAGCAAAGATCTTCTTGCCGTTGAGCACCCAGCCGCCGTCGACCTTGGCGGCCAGCGTCCCAAACGGCGCCTTGCCGGCGGCTGCGGCGCCGCCTTCGGAAAACGGCTGGGCGAACACCGCGCCATGCTCGACGATGCGCTCGAAATGGCGCTCTCGGTTGGCCTTGTGCGCGGCCCGGGCGGCGGCGTCCATGTCGAGGTCATCGGCGATCACGCTCATCCAGAGCGGTGTGCAGGCATGCATGTTGAAGGTCAGAGCGGTGGCGCCGCACCAGCGGCCCATCTCCGCGGCATGCCAGCCGTAATCGGCGAAACCCGCACCCAGCCCACCGTCGGCGGCGGGCACGGTAAGCGCCAGGATCCCCGCCTCGCGCATGTCGTCGTAGTTCTCGAACGGAAAGGCGGCGGCCTCGTCGAGCGCGGCGCTGCGCGGGAAGAAATTGTCGCGGCCGAGCCGGGTGATCGTCTCGCCGATCGCCCGCCGATCGCCGGCCATCGCCTGCCAGGGATGGCGGTTTGCCATGGCTAGAGCATCTCCCGAACACGCCGGGCCGGCCCGCTTCGAGCCGATCGGAGCATGCTCTAAGCCTGCGGACCGAACACGTCGGCGAGCTTGCCCTTCTCGACGACGACCTTCCCGTCGAGCGCGACGGTGCAGTTGCGCAGCGGGATGTCGAAATGGCCCAGCGTATAGCGCTTTGCCGCTTCGTTGGCACCGGTGGAGAACAGGAAGTTGCCGGCGAAGGCGCGCAGTTCGGTGCCGTTGAAATCGCCGCGGTCATACATCGTCATCGCTTCCCAGCGGGCGGCCGGGTTCATCCCCCAGCCGACATGGGAGACCGCATAGGCCTCCCGGTCGCCCCAGGCGGCGATGTATTCGCGGAACAGGTCCGCATCCAGCCCCTCCCCTTCGATCGCAACGACATGGTCATCCTCGAGGACGAGCGTCAACGGGCTCTCGATATAGCGCTTGAAGGTCAAGTTGACGTCCCCGGTGTCGAGCACCAGCCGGCCCTGCACGGTGCCTGCCCTGGGGAAGCACAGCACCAGCCCGCCCGGCCAATGGGCGACTTGGCCCGGGTGCTCGCAATAGCCCCAGACCCCGGCGGCGGGCGCATCGCCCACATCGACCACAAGGTCCGTCCCGGCCTCGCTCCGGACGGTCATCTGCCGGGCCTCGCGCATCATGCGGATCCCGTGCTTGATCCGCGGGGTCTGCGCCGGGTCGGGCACCAGGCGCTCCAGCGCGTCGGGATGCTCGTTGCTGATCATCAGAACCCGCGCCCCGGATTTGAGGATGCGCCCGAGCTCCGGCGCGTGCAGGATGCCCTCGACCGTGCAGTCGACCACCAGGGTGGATGCACCGAGCGCCGCAATCGCCGGCTCCAGGCCTTGGATCGCATCCGAGGCGCCGGTCGAGCGCACCGGCACCGGGGCACGTTGTGCCGGGCTGGGCAGGACGACATGGAACGGCTTGGCATCCAGCCGTGCGAGCGCGAGCTCCGCCAGTTCGACGAGCACCGGCCGGGACTGGGTCTCCGACAGGATTGCGACGGGATCGCCGGGTTCCAGCGCGCATAGCGCGAAGACCCGCTCGAACGTCGAGATCCACTTCGCCTGAACGCGCGCGCCCATCACTCCGTGTCCCGGCGGCTCCGGCCGCAAGCGGACGCCACCGGTCCGAAACCTGCGTTCGGCGGCAGTTCGGGCTCTTACAGGCCGGCCCGGCGGATACGGTCCAGACGCGCGCCCGGCGTATCCACGCGGCGGCTGCCGTCGGTGGAAACAGTCCTTCGCCGACGCCGGTGATACCAGATCAACAAGGCCGCGCCCCCCAAGGCGGCCACGACCACGGCGGTGGTGAACATCCGCACCTCCCTATTCCCAACGCGACCGGCCACGGCGCCTTGCCGGCGTCTTTGGCCGATCGGTGTCATTTTAACCCAAGTCGTGCCCTTATGCGAGAGCCCGGCACGCATTTTCACCGCGATTGCCGATCGGTTCCCGGCCGGAAATCCGGCCGGCTCAGGGTGAGCGGACCTCGCGGTAGTGGCCGTAGGCCTTGCGCAGGAACTCGATGGTGGTCAGCGCAAACCCCAGGGTGATCACGAACATCAGATAGCCCTTGGGGATCGGATAGACGCCGGGCGTCTGAACGTTCCTGACGACGTGGCCCCATGCCGAGATCCCCGTGTAATAGGTGCCGAAGACCAGCGTCAGCGCGATCAGCATCGAGCCGCCGAGATTGAAAAGCGATTGCAGTCTGGCACTCAGCGCCTGGACGAGGAGGTCGATGCGGATATGGCCTTCGAGCTGGCGCACCAGCCATGCCATGCCGAGAAACGGGGTGAACAGCAGGAAGTATTCGCAAACCTCGATCACCCAGCCGATCGGCGAGCCGAAGAAGTAGCGAAGCAGGACATCGACGACCACGAAGACCATCGATGCCAGGACCATCATTCCCACGATGATTGCGAGCAGCGCCAGGAACCGGTCATAGGCGGCGGTGATGGCTTTCATGATCTCTGCCGGACCTCGCGATGGCCCGGCCGCCCGCACGGCCTGGTGGGGAAGCCTCTCGTGCGGGCGGCCGGATGGTGCCTAGCCGGCCGCTATTCCGCCAGGCTCTTCAGCTTGTCGGCATATGCCGGGCTTTGTTTCTTGATAAACTTCCAGTGCGACTCGTATGCCGCGTTCTTCCACTTCCCGGTCTCGGCGGCGTCGAACTTGATGAACTGAAGGCCTTCCTTCTTGAGCGCCTCGTCCTCCTTGTTGTTCATGTCGGTCATGAACTTCTCGGTCGCCAGTTCGATCTGCGGCCCGAGATCGTCGATCGCCTTGCGCATCTCGGCCGGTAGGCTCTTCCAGGTCTTCATGTTGATCAGCACCGCGGTGTCGTTGGAATAGAACGGCACGTCGATGACGTACTTGGTCACCTCGTGGAAGCCGTAATCGCGGATCCCCAGGAAGGTCCAGCAAAATCCGTCGACCACGCCGCGCTCCAGCGCCGTATAGACCTCGCCGGCCTTCATCAGGATCGGCGTGCCCTTCAACGCGGTGACCAGCGGGACGTATGTCGGCGAGACGCGCATCTTGATGCCTGTCAGGTCGGAGCTGGCGAGCTTTACGTTCGAGTAGCAGCGGTACCCATTGCCCTTCGTGCCGCCGACACCGGAGTGGTAGTAGACGCCGTGCTTGGCGTGGATCTCGCGCATCAGCGCGAGATAGCCGTTCTTGCGCTGCTCGCTTGCGAACTTTGTGGAGCCGAGGCCGGCGGCGGCCTCGGGAACGGTGGCCTTGTAATAGGCGCCGGCGGTCATCAGCACGTCGACGACGCCGTCGCGCACCGCCTCGAACTGCTCGAACGGCGGGACGACCTCGGAGGAGCCGAGCAGGCTCACGAAGACCTTACCCTTGAGTGCCTTGTTAACCGCCTTCTGGAATTCGAGGAAACCATGGCTTCCCACGAAATCCGCCGGCCAGGGAATCAAACCCTTGAGCACGATCGGATCGGCCGCCTTGACCGCCGCCGGCTGTCCCATGAGCCCTATGGCCGCGGCGAGCCCGACCGAAGCGGCGCTTTTCCACATCGTTGCTATTGACATCCGTTTCCTCCCATTTTGAAGCGTCCCAACCGTTGAACGCCTGCGAAAAACTCTAGCACTGCCAAGCCACGGCCGACAAACCGCTCCGGGCGCGTGCTCATCTTCGATAGAAGTAGTCCTGCAGCCAGCTCGTCGTCTCGGGCACCAGCAGAACGATGACCAGGGCGATCAGGTCACAGATCAGGAACGGCAGCCCAGCCAGATAGATCGCCTTTATCTTGGTGCCGACCGGGGCCACGCCCTTCATGACGAACAGCAGCATGCCGAACGGCGGGGTCGTCAGCGCCATCTCCAAGTTGATCAGCATCAAGACACCGAACCAGATCGGGTCGTAGCCGAGCAGCTTCACGATCGGAATGTAGAGCGGCAGCGTGATCAGCATGATGGAGACTTGTTCCATGAAGGTGCCGAGCGCGAGGACGACGAGCTGCATGAGCAGGATCAGCAGGAGCGGATGGACGTCGAGCTCGCCGACCGCTTGGAGCAGCCCGCGGGTCGCGCCGGAGAAGGCCATGATCTGGCTGAACCCGATGGCCCCGATCAGGATCGCGAACATCATCACCGAGATGCGCACCGTGCCGGTCACCGCGCGGATCACGACCTCGCGCGACAGCCCGCCATAGGCCGCTGCGACCACGAACGAGCCCATGCAGCCCATCGCCGCCGCCTCGGTCGGCGTGGCGACACCGATCACGATCACCCCGGTGACCAGGAAGACGATCACCCCCAGCGGCAGCAGATAGAGGACCACCCCCTTCAGCCGTTCGCCCAGCGGCACCCGCTCGACCTCGTAGGCCGGTGTCAGCTCCGGCTGCAGCCGGCAGCGAATGACGATGTAGGCGATGTAAAGGACCGCCATGATCATCCCGGGGATCAGCGCGGCCACCAGCAGCCGGCCGATCGACAGCTTGCCGATGGCGGCCAGGATCACCGCGAGCGAGCTCGGCGGCACGATCATCGCCAGCCCGCCGCTGGCGATGATCGGCCCGATCGACATCGGCGTCTTGTAACCGCGCCGCTCCATGTCGGGCAGCAGCATGGTGCCGAGCAGCGCGGTATTGGCCATGGTCGAGCCGCTGAGGCTGGAGAACACCGTGCCCGAGACCACCGTCAGGATGCTCAGCCGCCCGGGGAGCCGACCCAGCAGCTTGTCGAGCACGTCGATCGCGCGAAAGGCGACGTTCGAATGCCAGAGGATCTCCCCCATCAGGATGAACAGCGTGATCGGCAACAGTGTAAAGCTGGTGACCGAGGCGTACATGCTGGCGGTGAAGGTGTTGAACGCCGACCCGCCGCCCTGCAGGATCTGGACGCCCGCCATGTTGACGATGATGAACGCGAACGCCACGGGGATGCCCGCGGCCAGCAGCACCATCACCCCGCCGAAGATGATCAGCAGAGGGATCCACCATTCGATCAGCATTGGGAATCCGACGCCGGAAATCGCCGGCGGAGATCCACCGACCGCGAACCGTCTCTGAATGACGAAATCGGTTAGCCTCCCCGGCCGGGCGCGCGGCGTTCGCCGGCGCTTCTCGATGCTTGTGCAGGCAATTCTAACAGCCGCCCGAAGTCCGTAAACCCGCAACCGACAACGAGATAGGCGGTGGCGGAATTGTCTGGTACGATTTCGCCAAAATCGGGAGGCCATCCCGCGATATCGAAATCCGGCTTCTGACAGCACGAATGGGAGATCCGTCGAAATGACCAAAGCAATTTCGCGTTTCGCGGCGCTGTGCGCAGGCGCCGCGGCTCTTGCGCTCGCCGCCAATCCGGCCGGCGCGAAGGTCGAGGGCGATACCATAACCTTCGGGGCGGCACTTTCGCTGACCGGAAAATACTCGACCGCCGGGCAGCACGCCCAACGCGGCTACGACCTTGCCGTCAAGAAGATCAACGATGCCGGCGGCGTCACGGTGGCCGGCAAGAAATACAAGATTGCCGTGCAATACTATGACGACGAATCCACGCCGGTGCGCGGCGCACAGCTCACCGAGCGCCTGATCCTTCAGGACGGCATCAAGTTCATGCTCGGGCCGTATTCCTCGGGCCTGACCAAGGCCGTAGCCCCGGTGGTGGAGAAGCACAAGATCCCGATGATCGAAGCCAACGGGGCCGCGCGGTCGCTGTTCACCAAGGGCTACCGCTACCTGTTCGCAGTCCTGTCGACGGCCGATCAGTACCTGTCGGAGTCGATCACCCTGGCGGCCGAACAGGCACGCGCCAAGGGCAAGGATCCCGGCAGCCTGCGGATCGCGCTGGTCTTCGAGAACGATCCGTTCTCGCAGGACGTGCGCCTCGGCGTGGTGGACGCAGTCAAGAAATACGGCATGAAAATCGTCGTCGACGACAAACTGCCGCCCGAGCTCAACGACATGACCTCCTCGCTCAACAAGGTGCGCGCCCTGCGGCCCGATCTCCTGGTGGTCTCCGGCCATTCCAAGGGTGCGGCCCTGACCATCCGGCAGATGGCCCAGATGAAGATCAAGGTGCCGATGCTCGCCATGACGCACTGCGAGGCGGCCAAGGTGACCGACACCAAGAAGTTCGGATCGAACGCCGAGAACACGCTGTGCGCAACGCAGTGGGACGAGAACCTGAACTACGGCGATCCGATCTTCGGCACCGCGCTCGACTATTACAACGAGTTCACCAAGGTCTATAAGTACAACCCGCCCTACCAGTCTGCGGAGTCCAGTGCTGCGGTCTACGTCTATGCAAAGGCGCTGGAGAAAGCCGGGACCTTCGAGCTTCCAAAGGTGCGTGACGCCATTTCCGGCATCAAGCTCGACACGTTCTACGGCAAGATCAGCTTCGACAGCGCCGGCAAGAACATCGCCAAGCCCATGGTGCTGCGGCAGATCCAGGGCCTCAAATATGTTCCGGTCGCGCCCAGCAAGTTCGCCACCGGCAAGTTCAGGCCGACCAGCTAGACCGGCTGCACGCCTCAGGTCGGAAGCGGTACCCGTGCGCGGCGACGTGCGCGGGTGCCGCCGCGCGCTATGGAAAACCTGACCCTTCTGCTGAACACCCCCTCGCTCGCCTTTCAGGTGCTGATCGACGGGCTTCTGGTCGGCGCCATTCTCGCCATGCCCGCCTACGGCATGGCTCTGGTCTGGGGGGTGATGAACATCATCAACGTCACCCAGGGCGAGTTCGTGATCCTCGGCGGCTTCATCGCCTACATCCTGTTCGTCGGGATGGGGATCAACCCGATCATCTCCATCCCGATCGCCGCACTTGCGCTCTATTTGCTCGGCTGGGCGCTCTACCGAACCGTCATCTACCGCATCGTCGACCGCGATCTCTTCATCTCGATCCTTGCGACCTTCGGCATCAGCATCCTGCTGCAGCAGTTGATGAACCTGATCTTCACCGCCGACATCCAGAGCGCGGAGCCCGGGCTCGATTCCTGGGTGCTGCTCGACGGCCGCCTGGTGATCGCCCAGATCAAGGTCGTCGCCTTCGGCCTCGCGGTGGTGCTGGGTGCGGTGCTGCTGGTCTTCCTGCGCCGCGCCAAGCTCGGGCGCGCCATCCGGGCGACCGCGCAGAACGCCCGCGCCGCCCGCATCATGGGGGTCGACACCGATCACGTCTACGCCACCACCTATGCGCTCAATGCCGCGATCTGCGGCGCGGCGGGCGCGCTGGTCGTCATGATCTGGGTGATCCACCCCTTCCTCGGCATCCTCTATACCGTGCGCTCCTTCCTGATCGTCGTGGTGGCCGGGCTCGGCAACGTCGCCGGCGTCGTGCTAGCGGGCTTCGGGCTCGGGGCGCTGGAGAACTACGCCGGCTTCATTCTCGGCGCCGAGTTCCAGGTGGCCTTCGTCTACCTGCTGATGGTCGCGATCCTTGTCTGGCGCAACCTCCGGCTGCGGCGCTTGCGAAAATATCTGGCATGAGCCGCCGGCTGGGCATGCTGGGCTACGGCGCGGTCGCGGTCTTCAGCCTGGCGGCGCCGTTCGTCTTCACCACCATCGTCGCCCAACTCGCCTTCATCTGGCTGATGGTGATCTTCGCACTCACCTGGGACGCCCAGGGCGGCCAGATGGGCTACAACTCCTTCGGCAACATCCTCTATTTCGGGGTGGGGATGTATGTCTGCGTAGTGGTCCAGATCGGGCTCGCGCACGATGTGGCCGCCTATACCGCCGCCGGCGGCGAGAAGGCCTTCACCTTCACGACGGAACAGTATCTGGTCGGCCTGGCGGTCGGGACGCTGGCCGGCGGGTTGGCCGCCGCCGCGGTGGCGGTTGTGCTCGGCTCCGGCGTGCTGGGCCTGCGCGGCCACTACTTTGCCATCGGCACCCTGGGGCTCGGGATCGCCGCCGGCGAGCTGGCCGCGGGCTGGGACTATATCGGCGCCGGATCGGGGATTGCGACCCCGGTTTTTCCCGATGAGCTGGGCAGCCGGGCCTTCTTCTTCTACTTCGTGTTCTTCGTGCTGGCGGCGGTGGTCTTCTTCTCCTACCGCCGGCTCTATCGCGGCCGCTTCGGTCTGGCGATCAACGCCATCCGCGACGACGAGGACAAGGCCGAGGCGATGGGCATCCACACCACCCGCTACAAGACCGTCTCCTGGTCGGTCTCGGCGTTCTTCCTCGGGCTCGCCGGCGGGCCGGTCGGGCTGCTGGTCGGCTTCGTCGACCCGCGCGATACCGCGTTCGCCGGCATCACTTTCGGGGTCTGGATGGTGCTGATGGCGATCCTGGGCGGCAAGGGCACGATCTGGGGACCGGTGATCGGCGCCCTGATTTTCCACGTCTTCAAGGAGACGTTCTGGACCTTCTTCCTGGGCTGGCAGCAGGTCGCGCTGGGCGCGCTGATCGTGGTGATCGTGGTGTTCTTCCCGGAGGGCATCATGGGCTTCGTGCGCGAGCGCTGGCCCGGACTTTTCGGGCACCGCATCGAGGAGCCCGACCGGTGAGCGGTGCCCTGCTCGCGGTCGAGGGCGTCAGCAAGACCTTCGGCGGCGTGATCGCCAACGATGCGGTCTCGCTCGACGTGCCCGAGGGAGCGATCATCGGGCTGATCGGCCCCAACGGATCGGGCAAGACGACGCTGTTCAACTCCATCGTCGGCTACCACCCCATCGATTCCGGCTCGATCCGGTTCGAAGGTCGGGAGATCTCGACGTTGCGCGTGCCCCAGATCGCCCGGCTCGGGCTGCTGCGCACCTTTCAGCAGACCCGTATCTACGGCGACATGAGCTGCGTGGAGAACATGCTGATCTCCCTGCCCAGCCGGGAGGAAGGTCTGCGCGCGATGTTCGCGAGCCACGCACCGAGCGACCGCGAAAAGGCAGAGTCGTTGTTGAACTTCGTGGGGCTGCATTCCAAGCGCCTGCTGCTGGCCGGCGATCTGTCCTTCGGCCAGCAGAAGCTGCTCGAGTTCGCGATGGCGCTGATGAACGAGCCCAAGCTGTTGTTATTGGACGAGCCGACGGCCGGCATCAACCCGACCCTGATCAACGGCATCATCGACCGGCTGAAGCGGGCCAATGCCGAGCTCGGGATCACTTTGCTGGTGATCGAGCACAATATGCGGGTGATCATGACCCTGGCCGAGCACATATATTGCCTCGCCCACGGCCAGTTGCTCGCCGACGGATCGCCCGATCAGGTGCGCGAGGACGAGCGCGTGATCGATGCCTATCTCGGAGCGCATTGATGAGCGCGGACGAATTCGAGACCCTGATCTCGGCCGATGACGTCGCGCGCGAAGCCGAGCGGCTGACCGCCGAAGGCCCCGGGAGAGCCGACCTCGAAGCTCTGGTCGACGGCGATACGCTGCTCGGTATCGACCGCCTGGTCGCCGGCTACGGCAAGATGGAGGTGCTGCACGGCTTCGACCTCGTGCTCGGGCGGGGCCAGACTCTGTGCCTGATCGGACCCAACGGCGCCGGCAAATCGACGGTGCTGCATTCGATCTACGGCTTTACCGACATCCGCGCGGGAACGATCTCGGTCGCCGGCCGGGACGTGACCGGCCTGGCACCCAACGAGAAGCTGCGCGATGCCGGCATCGCCTACATCCTGCAGGACAACTCCGTGTTTCCCGACCTGACGGTCGAGGAGAACCTGCTGATGGGCGGCTACCTGATGGCGACGGTCGATCAGGCCCAGGCGGCGGCCGAGCGTATCTTCGAGAAGTACGATCGGCTGCGCAACCGCCGCGACCAGCGCGCGGGCGTGCTGTCCGGCGGCGAGCGCCGGCTGTTGGAGATCTCCCGCGCGCTGATCATGGACCCGTCGATCCTCCTGGTCGACGAGCCCTCGATCGGGCTCGAGCCGCGGTTCATCGACATGGTCTTCGAAATCCTCGACGACCTGCAGCGCAACGAGGGAAAGACCATCGTCATGGTCGAGCAGAACGCCAAGAAGGGCCTGGAGTTCGCCGATATCGGCTATGTGCTGGTGTCCGGCCGACTCGCCAAGGCCGGCCCGGGCGATGCGCTGTTGGCCGATGCGGATATCGGCCGGCTCTTTCTGGGCGCCTGAGTCCGCGGCGCGCCTGGACCGGCGTGTTCGACCGGTATATTCAGCCGCCGACCCCCTACTGCCGCCGCAGCATGCGGCCAGGGACCGCCTCGGTGTGCTCGCCGTAGGCGAGCACCGCGGTGCCGTTGACCAGCACATGATCGACTCCGGTGGCGAACCGGTGGGGGTCCTGGTAGCTCGCCTGTTCCGCGATGGTGTCGTGATCGAAGACGGTGATGTCGGCGGCCGCACCGGCGCGCAGCACACCGCGGTCGGCAAGGCCGAGCGCAGCGGCCGAAGCGCCGGTCATCTTGTGGATTGCCGTCTCGATCGGCAGCAGACCCAACCCGCGCACGTAATGACCCAGGATGCGCGCGAACGTGCCGTAGAACCGCGGGTGCGGCTTGCCCTGGCCGGTCGTTCCGTAGGGCGCGACCGCATTTCCGTCCGAGCCGACCATCACCTTCGGCGCGGCGATCAACGCCTTGACGTCGTCTTCGGAGATCGAAGTGACCAGGACGCGGGTCTGGCCGCGGTCGGCGAGGATGTAATCGAGCGCGGCATCGAACGGATCGACGCCGCGCTCGGCCGCAATCTCGGCGACCGTTCGCCCGGCATAATGCGCTTGGTCGGGTGAAATCGAGATGCGGACCGCACCCCATGACGGAATCCGGCCGAAATTGTTCAGCCCGTCGCGCGCAACATCGGCGCGCAGGCGCGCGCGGACGTCAGGGTGCGAAAGCCGGCCCAGCATGACATCGATTCCACCCTCCTGCAGCCAGGTCGGGAACAGGTTGCGCAACGGGTTGCTCGCCGCCGTATAGGGGTACTGGTCGCAATCGATCGCCGCGCCGCCGCGCCGCGCCGCCTCCAGCCGGTCGATCAACCGCTCCGCGCCGCCCCAGTTGTCCATCCCCGACAGCTTGATGTGGACGATCTGCACGTGGACGCCGGTCTGTTCGGCGAACACGATCGCCTCCTCGACGGCATCGAAGACGGTGTTGGCCTCATCGCGCAGGTGGGTGAAATAGCGCGCTCCGCGGGCCTTGAGGATACGGCCGAGCGTCACCAGCTCCTCGCTCTCGGCATAGGATCCGGGCGCGGTGAACAACCCCGAGGACAGGCCCAGCGCACCGCCGTCGAGCGCCTCTTCCAGGAGCCGGACCATCAGGTCGAGCTCATCGGGTTCGGGCGGCCGGTCGTCCATGCCCATGCTCATCAGCCGCAGCGTGTTGTGGCCGACCAGCATCACCCGGTTGACCGAAGTCTGCGGATAGCGCGCGGCATAGTCCGCGAACGTCGTCTCCCGGAATTCGAGCCACGGCGCGCTCGGGCTCAGATACTGGGCAAGCGCTTCGGCCTTGCCCGGCAGCGCAGGCGCGCAGGAATAGCCGCAATGGCCGATCACCTCGGTGGTCACGCCCTGGCGGACCTTGCTCTCGGCCAGCGGCATCAGCGGCAGCGTCCAGTCCGAATGGGTCTTGATGTCGATGAAGCCGGGCGCAACGACCTTGCCTGCGGCATTGATCACCCGCGCCCCGCCGGCGGTGATGTCGCTGCCCAGCGCGGCGATCCGGCCGTCGCGGACCGCGACATCGGCGCGGACGCCGGGGCCGCCGGTGCCGTCGATGAGGGTCCCGCCGCGAATGAAGAGCGCTTCGCTCATCCCTCGTCGAGGCGCATCAGGCGTCGCGCGTTGCCGCCGAACAGCTTCTCGCGGTCGGCATCGTCCAGGTCCAGCGCGTCAATCGAGGCGAAGGTCTCGGGCACCGGGGCGAACGGGCAGTCGGTCGAGAACACCACGTGGTCGATGCCGAAGAACTCCAGTCCGCACTTGATGCCGAGATTGCTGCCGAACATCGCAGTGTCGCCGTAGAACATCTTGAAATAGTCCAGATGCGGCCGCTTCAGCGACGACAGCACCTCGGAATGGTCCTCATCGGTCGTGCGCTGGCCCAGCACCTCCATGCCCGCGCCGATCCGACCGTCGAAGAACGGGATCATGCCGCCCATGTGATGGGTGATGATCTTGATCCCCGGGTGGCGGTCGAACAGGCCCGAAAAGACCAGCCGGGTCATGGCGATAGAGGTCTCGTAGGGCCAGCCGAAACACCACCACATCTCGTAGCGGGAGCGCGCCTCGGCCTTGTAATCGGGCATGTCGGCGGCGCGCGCGGGATGCATCCAGATCGGCAGGTCGTACTCGGCCATGGCCGCGAACAGCGGCTGGAACTCGGGCAGATCCAGCGGCTTGCCCGCGACGTTGGTGAAGATCTGGATGCCGCGGGCGCCGAGATCGCGGATCGCCCGGTGGAGCTCGTCCATCGCCTGGTCCATGTCGTGCATCGCAAGCGCGGCGATGAAGGCGGGGAACCGGTCGGGATGGCGCGCAACGACGCCGGCCATCGCATCGTTGGCGATACGCGCCAGCGCCGTGCCGGTCCGCGGATCGGTGATGTCCTCCAGCGGCGGATTGGGCAGCGAGATCACCTGGCCGTAGGCCTCGAACCGGTCCATCAGCCGGAACCGCACATCGAGGTCGTGGATCATCGTGACCTGCTGCATCCGCTTGCCGATGTTGTCCAGCCGCGGCGCGGCCTTGGTCATCTGGGCGTAGAAATCACCTGGAAAGATGTGGGTGTAGATGTCGATCGTCATGGGGCCCCTTTCCGCGCTGCTGGATGCGATCCGGACGCGGTGCCATCGTCCCCGCCGCGCGCCGGCCGCGCAACGGTTTTCGCCCGCGCTCCGGCCATGCGGACGACCGGGCCGTCGATCGGCCGCTCCAGCCGGACCCGCCGGCCGCAGCCCGCGCAAGAAATCCAGGGCAGAGGGGCGTCCCGGACGGCATCGACCAGGACAGCCTGACGAGAGATGGGCAGTGACGGTTCGCCCGGATCCCGGACTGGCTTGGCTCGGCGCGGCCCTGTATCGTGCGGCCGCCGCGCGGCGGCGATCGATCTCGGCAACCCGGCAGGTGAAGCAATGGCGCAGGTCAGCGCGACATTCGGCCGCGACGGCAAGGTGATCGCGCTCGTCTGCGTGCCGCACATGCTGAGCCACGCCTATTTCCTGGTCCTGCCGCCGCTGTTCCCGTTGCTGAAAGACGCCTTCGGCGTCAGCTACACCGAGCTCAGCCTCGCGCTGACCGCCTTCGGGCTCGCCGCCGGGCTGGGACAGATCCCGGTCGGTTTCCTGGTCGACCGGATCGGCGGGCGCGTCCTGCTGATCGCCGGCATGGCGGTGCAGGGCAGCGCCATCGCTCTGATCGGGCTGTGCGAGTCCTATTGGCAGGTCACGGTGCTGTGCGGCCTGGCCGGCGCCGCCCATACGGTCTACCACCCCGCCGACTACGCGATCCTGACCGCCACCGTGGCGGAAAGCCGGCTGGGACGGGCCTACGGCATCCATTCCTTCACCGGCACGCTCGGGTTCGCGATCGCGCCGGTCTTCATGGTCACCGTGGCCGAGCTCTGGCACTGGCGGGCAGCGTTCCTGGCGATCGGTGCGGTCGGCGTGGCGGTCTCCCTGCTCGTGTTCCTCAACCGCGGACTGCTCGATCAGGACCGGCAGGACAGGATCGCCCGCGCGGCGGACGGCGGCAGGCGGATCGACGGCACCCGGGCGGGGATCGGGCTACTCGTGTCCGCGCCGATCGTGATGTGCTTCTTCTACTTCGTAAGCCAGATGGCCGGCATGGGGGGGCTGCGGGCCTTCGCGGTCGCCGCGCTCGACCAGCTTTTCCGGACGCCGCTCGCAGTCGTCAACATCGCCCTGTTCGGGCTGCTGGTCGGAAGCGCGGTCGGGATCCTGGTCGGTGCTCAGGTTGCCGATCGTTACGGCCCGCGGATCGGCACCGCGCTCCTGACCCTGGTCCCGGCGGCGCTGTTGACCGCCGCGGTGGGCACGGTTTCGATGCCGCTGCCGGTCTTGACATGCTGCCTGACCGCGGTCGGCTTTCTGACCGGGTTCATCCTGCCTTCGCGCGATCTTCTGCTGCGCTCGGTGACGCCCGACGGCGCGATGGGGCGCGTGATGGGCTTCGTGTCCAGCGGGGCGAACCTCGCCGGCGGGCTGGTGCCGTTGGGCTTCGGCTTCATCCTCGACCTCTATCCGGCGAGCTGGGTGTTCTGGATTTCCGCGGTCCTGATGGGGCTCGCGCTGCTGAGCTTCGCGACAGTGCGCGGGCGGTACGGAAGATGAGCGCACCGTCGGCGAGCCTCGGGGGGTCGGTTCGGGTCATCTCGCTGATCGGGCTGGCCCACATGATGAGCCACGTCTACCAGTTCAGCCTGCCGCCGCTGTTTCCCCTGCTGGTCGCCGATTTCAACGTCTCCTATACCGCGCTCGGCCTGGTGCTGAGCGTCTTCAGCATAGCCACCGCGCTGGGCCAGGTGCCGTGCGGCTTCGTGGTCGACCGGATCGGCGGCCGGCGCGTCCTGATCGGCGGCCTGCTCATCCAGTCGATCGCCATAGGCCTGGTCGCGTTCGCCGGCTCCTATTGGTCGCTGCTGGCGCTGTTCACAATCGCCGGCCTCGCGCATTCGGTCTATCACCCGGCGGACTATTCCATCCTGTCGCGCACCGTGCCTGAGAGGCGGCTCGGCCGCGCCTACACGCTTCATTCCTTCAGCGGCAACATCGGCACCGCGATCGCCCCGATGACCATGGTCTCCCTGACCGCGCTGTGGGACTGGCGTGCCGCGTTCCTGCTGATCGGCGTCGTCGGCCTCGCGTTTGCGATCGCGCTGATCCCTTTCGGCAGCCGGCTCGACGGGACCGAACCGGAGAGCCCGCGCAACGCCCGGAGCGGGGGGCTCGGTGGGCTGCGGGCCGGTATCGGGCTGCTGGTCTCGACTCCGATCCTGTTGTGCTTCCTGTTCTTCATCATCATGAATACCGCCTTCACCGGGGTCCGGGCGTTCGCGCCCTCGGCCCTGGTGGGGATCTATTCGATGCCTCTCGCAACCGCGAACGGCGCGCTGACGGGGTTCATCCTGGGCGGTGCGGCTGGGATCCTCGCCGGCGGGGTGCTGGCCGACCGCTTGGGAGCCAGGAGCATCACCGCGGTTATCGGGCTGCTCGGTTCGGGCGCCATGCTGTTGATGGCCGGAAACGGCTCGCTGCCGATCGCCCTGCTCGTCGGGGTCCTGACCATGGCCGGGTTCCTGCGCGGAATCGTCCAGGGCACGCGCGATTTGATGGTCCACGCCGCGACCCCGCACGGCGATCATGGAAAAGTCTTCGCCTTCGTTTCCACCGGCGCGCATATCGGCACGGCGATAATGCCGCTGGTATTCGGCTTGGTCATGGACGCCGGCCGTCCGGACCTGGTTTTTCTGATCGCGGGCATTCTGGCGGTGCTGGCGGTTGCGACGTTTCTCACCGTGCGCCGCCGCGTCCCGCCCAGCCGCTGATCCCGCCTGCTCGTCCGACTGGGTTGGGAAACCGTGCCTACGATATTGTTGACGCCTTCGGAACGTCGAACGTCCGGTTCGACAATGGAATAGAGAGGCATTTCCGTGGACTTCACAGCCGGACCGAGGATCCGATTCCGCGACGACGGGCCGCAGGTCGAGGACTTCAAGGCCGCCGTCCTGGCCGGGCTTTCCGGTAAGCCCAAGACGCTTCCCTGCAAGTTCTTCTACGACAAGGCCGGCTCCGAGCTGTTCGACCGGATCTGCGCGCTGGAGGCGTACTACCCGACCCGCACCGAGATTGGGCTCCTGGAACGCCATGGCCCGGAATTCGCCGAGATCATCGGCAGCTTCTGCCATGTGATCGAGTTCGGCAGCGGATCTTCCGTCAAGATCCGGCTGCTGCTCGCAGCCCTCGACCGGCCCGGCGCCTATACCGCGATCGATATCTCGCGCGCGCATCTGATCGAAGCCGCGGGCAGGATCGCCGACGGATTTCCGGACCTGGCCGTGGAGGCGATCTGCGCCGATTACACCCGCGGCGTCGCCGTCGGGGCCGCCGCGGAGGCGGCGGACGGGATGCGCGTCGGATTCTTTCCTGGCTCGACCATCGGCAATTTCACCCCCGAGGAAGCCAGGGACTTCCTCGCGCTGGTCGCCGGAACCCTGGGCAAGGGCGCAGTGCTCCTGATCGGCGTCGATCTGAAAAAGGACGAAGCCCTCCTGATCGCCGCCTACAACGACCACGAAGGGATCAGCGCGGCGTTCAACGAGAACCTCCTGGTACGCATCAACCGCGAGCTCGGCGGCGATTTCGATCTCGCGGGCTTCAGCCATGATGCGCCCTACAACCGCGGCCTCGGCCGGATCGAGATGCACCTGGTCAGCACCCGGCCGCAGACGGTCCATGTCGATGGGCATGCATTCGCCTTCGGGGAAGGCGAGAGCATCCACACCGAGAACTCCTACAAATACACAATCGAGGAGTTTCGCGGCCTCGCGCGCAGCGCCGGGTTCGAGCCGATCTCGGCATGGACCGATGCCGGCGCGATGTTCAGCATCCATTTTCTCGGCGTGCGCTAGGCTGCACGCCGGAGCGGATCGCTTTGTGGGTTGTGGGGCCGTATCAAAGCCCGTATCACGGCCGAGGCTGCGCATATGCGTCGCGCATTGGGTGCTCCATGCAGATCGACGTCATCATCGATACCATCTGCCCGTGGTGCTATATCGGGCAAACCCGCCTGTCCCGGGCCCTGGCCGCGCGCCCCGAACTCGATGTCGTCTTCGTCTGGCGGCCCTTCCAGCTCGACCCGCGGACTCCGCCCGAAGGCAGGGAGCGCCGCAGCTATATGGCGGCCAAGTTCGGCGGGCTGCAGCGGGCCCAGCGGCACAGCCAGTCCCTGGAAAGGTCGGGCCGCCAGGAAGGCATCGCGTTCCGCTTCGAGGCGATCGAGCGGACCCCGAACACCTTGGATTCCCACCGTATGATCGCCTACGCCGCCAGCTACGGCATCGCTCCCGAGATGGTCGACCGGCTGTTCAGCGCCTATTTCGTCGACGGGCGCGACATCGGCGATCACGCGACGCTGGTATCGCTGGGCGGCGAGCTCGGGCTCGACGGCCGGGCGCTCGCGGCCTATCTGGCCACCGATGAAGACCGCGCCCGGCTGATCGCCGAAGACCAGCAAGTGCGCCTCCTGGGCGTCAACGGCGTGCCGTGCTACGTCATCGCCGGGCGCTACGCCGTCTCCGGCGCCCAGTCACCGGAGGTCATTCTCCAGGTCCTCGATCTCGCGCGCCAGGACAGCGCGGTCCAGGCGGCGGAATAAAAGCGCCCGCGCAGAGCGACGTCATGCCTTCGACCTCGATTGGAGCGTTCTTTCGAAGCAGGTTGATTGGCTCTTGACGGGGCGGATTCCAGTCACAGGTTGGTTGCGGGAATGCGTCGAATCCAGCCAAGCGGAGACGCCACGATGAACGACGCGGTCAAGGCTGAAACCAGAGGCCGCCGGCGGCTGGCGCAGCGCCGGCGGCTGCGCGTCGGCCGGCGGATCCGCGCCTATTTCTTCGCCGGCGTTCTGGTCACCGCGCCGATCGTCATCACCTTCTATATCGCCTGGCTGATCATCAACTGGATCGACAGCAAGGTCACGCCGCTTATCCCGCCGGCATATAACCCCGAGACCTACCTGCCGTTCTCCATTCCGGGGCTCGGCCTGGTAATCGTGTTCATCCTGCTGACCATCATCGGGGCGGCCGCGGCCGGCGCCGTCGGCCGAATGTGGATGTCGATCAGCGAACAGTTGCTGGCCAGGATGCCGGTGATCCGCAGCGTCTACAGTGCCACCAAACAGATCTTCGAGACGGTGTTGAAGCAGCAGTCGAACGCGTTCCGGCAGGTGGTCCTGTTCGAGTATCCGCGCCGGGGGAGCTGGGCCTTGGGTTTCATCACCGGCCAGACTCTGGGCGAGGTCCAGGAGCTCACCGAGGACGAGGTGGTCAACGTCTTCCTGCCGACGACGCCCAACCCGACCTCGGGCTATCTGTTGTTCATTCCCAGACGCGAGCTGGTGATCCTGTCGATGACGGTCGAGGAAGGCATCAAGATGGTTGTCTCGGGCGGCATCGTCACGCCGGAGGACCGTCGCCCCGCCGCGCGGAAGGCGGTCAAGCGGGTCGCCCGCGCCAACCTGGACGAGCAGACCGTGCCCTACGAAAGGCTGGTCGAGGCGATTCCCGAGCCCGATGCGGACGAGGACGACGACACCGGCGCCGAGGGTTCGGAAAAAAAGCAGCCGGCATAATCAGCCCGACCGGACGGTCCGGACCACGGCGTCGCGCTCGAACAAATAGAGCAAGGTCCGCAGCGCCTGGCCGCGCGCGGTGGCAAGCTCCGGATCACGCTCGATGATCAGCCGCGCATCGTCGCGGGCGACGTCGAACAGCGCCGCGTGGGCGGCCAGGTCGGCGAGCCGGAACGCCGGCAGGCCCGATTGCCTGGTGCCCAGGAGCTCGCCCGCACCGCGCAGCCGCAAATCCTCCTCCGCGATGCGAAACCCGTCATCGGTCTCACGCATGACGGCCAGCCTGGCCCGCGCTGCCTCGGTGAGCGGGCTGCCGTAGAGCAACAGGCAGAACGAGGCGGTCACGCCGCGCCCCACCCGGCCGCGGAGCTGGTGGAGCTGGGCCAGGCCGAACCGCTCGGCGTGCTCGATCACCATCACCGTCGCGTCGGCGACATCGAGCCCGACCTCGATCACCGTGGTCGCCACCAGGATGTCGATGTCGCCGTCGGCGAAGCGGCCCATGACCGCGTCTTTCTGCGGGCCTTTCATCCGGCCGTGGAGCAGGCCGACACGGTCGCCGAACCAGGCCTCGAGCGCCGCGTGGCGCTCGGTCGCGGCCGCGAGGTCGAGCGACTCGGAGTCCTCGACCAGCGGGCACACCCAGTAGATCCTCGCCCCTTCGGCGATCGCCCCGCGCAGCCGCTCGACCACCGCATCCAGCCGGTCGAGCGGCAGCACGCGGGTATCGACCGGCCGCCGGCCGGGCGGCTTTTCGAGCAGGCGGGAGACATCCATGTCGCCGTACGCCGACATCATCAGCGTGCGCGGGATGGGCGTTGCGGTCATCACCAGCATATCGACCGCCCTGCCCTTGTCGGCGAGCGCGACGCGCTGGTCGACCCCGAACCGGTGCTGTTCGTCGATTACGACAAGTGCGAGATCGGCGAATTCGACCGCCTGCTCCTGGAGCGCATGGGTGCCGACGGCGATCGAGAGCGTGCCGGCCTTGAGCCCCTCGAGCGCGGCAGCCCTGGTCCTGCCGCGCTCGCGCCCGGTCAGCAGCACGCCGGCGACGCCGATGCGCTCGGCCAGGGACCCGATGGTGGCAAAATGCTGCCGGGCGAGGATCTCCGTGGGGGCCATCAGGGCGGCCTGTGCGCCGCTTTCCACGGCTTCCAGCATCGCAAGGAAGGCGACCACGGTCTTGCCGCTGCCGACATCGCCCTGGAGCAGGCGGATCATCCGCTCTGCAGCCCCCATGTCGTCGGAGATCTCGCGCACCGCTTCCTCCTGGGCCCGGGTGAGGGCGAACCCCAACGCCTCCCGCGCCGCCGCGGCGAGCCGGCCATCGCCGGCGATCACCCGGCCCGGACGTTCGCGGCGGCGCAATCGGACCAACCCCAGCGCGAGTTGGTTGGCCAGGAGCTCATCATAGGCGAGGCGTTGACGGGCCGGTGCTCCGGGCTCCAGATCTCCGGCGCTTTCCGGGTTGTGGGCCGCGCGCAGCGCCTCGATCCAGCCCGGCCAGGCGCGGCGCGCCATCCAGGCCGGGTCGTTCCATTCCTCCAGGTCGGGCGCCAGCGCCAGCGCCTCGCCGATCGCCCGGGCGAGCGGCCTGGCCGTCAGGCCGGTCGTCAGCGGATAGACCGGCTCGAGGCGCCGCAGGGCGGCCATCTCTCCCTCCCGGCCGACATGGTCGGGATGGGTCATCTGCAGCCGGTCGCGGTAGCGCTCGATCCGGCCGCTCACCACCCGGGTCTCGCCCGCCGGCAGCATGCCCTCCAGATATTCCGCATTGGCATTGAAAAAGACCAGATCGAGCGCCGCGGTCTGGTCATGGCAGACCACCCGGTAGGGCGCGCGCGGGTTGCCCGGCGGCTGGTGGCCGTCGACCTCGACGGTGACCGTAACCACGGCCTTTTCCGGTGCATCGACCAGATTGGGCGAGAAACGGCGGTCGATGATTCCCGTCGGCAGGTGCCACAGCAGGTCCGCCACCCGCGCGCCGGCCAGCCGTTCGATCGCCTTGCCGATCCTGGGCCCGACCCCAGGCAGGGAGCGGACCGCGGCGAACAACGGGAAAAGAATCTCGGGGCGCATCACCGGTCGTGCACGAGGGAGTCGGCGTGGCGGCCCGTTCGGGGCTGACAGGCCGTTTGGGACGGTCTATATCCTACGCGATTCGGAGCATCGGCCAAATCTGAGAAATGCAGGACACCCGCCGCAAACGGTTGCTCTTCCGCAGCTTGCGCCGTGGAACCAAGGAAAGCGATCTCGTCATCGGCGGCTTTGCCAAGACCTGCCTGGAGACCATGAGCGAGGCCCAGCTTGGCCGCTTCGAGGCGCTGCTCGAACGCTCCGATCCGGAAATCCTGGCCTGGGTGATCGGCCAGGAGCCCGTGCCCGCCGCCTACGACACCGACGTCATGGCCATGTTGATGGCCTTCAAGCACGCGCAGTGAGACGCGAAGACCGTTGCTCGATCTGATCGAGGCAGTGACAGCGGCCGGGCGGACACTCCTTGCAGGGGTGCCCGAAGGCCTCGACGCGCGGGTGATCGCCGATCTGGCGCGCGGCGGCCGAGCGCCGGCAGTTCTCCACGTCGCCCGCGAAGACACCCGTCTCGCCCGTCTCGCCGACGGGGTGGGCTTTTTCGCCCCCGACCTGGAGGTCTTGCGGTTCCCCGCCTGGGACTGTCTTCCCTATGACCGGGTCTCGCCGATCAGCGAGATCACCAGCGAACGGATTGATACGCTGTGCCGGCTGGCACGGCGCACCGGCGACGGCCCGCTGGTCGTGCTCACCACGGTCAACGCGGTGCTGCAGCGGGTGCCGCCGCGCGCGGCGCTGAAGGATGCGGCCTTTGCCGCACAGCCTGGTGACAGAATAGACCTCGACGCGCTGAGCGGATTTCTCACGTGCAATGGCTACCGGCGGACCAGCACCGTGCGCGAGCCCGGCGAGTTCGCCGTGCGCGGCGGCATCGTCGACGTCTTCCCGCCCGGCCACGAGCAACCGATCCGGCTCGATCTGTTCGGCGACGTGCTCGAAGGCATCCGCGCCTTCGATGCCGGTACCCAGTTGACCTGCGGCGTGGTCGAACGACTGGCGCTTGCCCCGGTCAGCGAGGTGATGCTCGACCCGGATTCGATCGGCCGCTTCCGCGCCGGCTACCGCGCGCTGTTCGGCGCCATCGGCGAGGATCCGCTCTACGCGGCGATCTCCGAAGGGCGCCAGCAGATCGGCATGGAGCACTGGCTGCCGCTGTTCCACGCGGAAATGGAGACGATCTTCGACTACGCGCCGGGCGCGCTGGTCACGCTCGATTATCAGTTCGAAGCGGTCCGCGACGCACGGCTGGAAATGATTGCCGACTACTACGATGCGCGGATGAGCTTCGCCCATAACCGATCGACCGGGAATGCCGCTGAGGCGATACCGGTCTACCGCCCGCTGCCGCCCGACCGGCTCTATCTCGACGCGGCCGCGTGGGACGCAGCACTTGCCGGCAACCGGGTCGGCTGCTTCCAGCCGTTCAGCGCGCCCGACGACCTGCCCCATGGCGCCTATGACGGCATCGCCCACTTCGATGGACGCCAGGCAGCGAACTTTGCGGCCGGCCCGCCGGGTGCGGGCGATCCCGATGACGAGGCACCCCGGGCCAACCTGTTCGACCGTGTGTGCGCGGCGATCCGGGAGCATTGCGCGAGCGGGCGCCGCGTGGTCGTCGCCGGGTATTCCGCCGGCTCGCGCGAGCGGCTGGGCCAGCTCCTGCGCGAACACGGCGTGCGCGCACTCCACCCGGTGGAGAGCTGGCCCGAGGTCGAGGCGCTACCTTCGGATGGCGTCGCGCTTGCCACGCTTGCGGTAGAGCGCGGCTTCGAGACCGCCGATCTCGCCGTGATCGGCGAGCAGGACATCCTGGGCGAGCGGTTGATCCGGCCGGCGCGCCGCAAGCGCAGGGCTTCGGAGTTCATTGCCGACATCGCCGACCTTGCTCCCGGCGACCTGGTGGTCCATGTCGAGCACGGCATCGGCCGATACGAAGGGCTGGAGACCGTGGTCGCGCTGAACGCGCCGCATGATTGCCTGCGCCTGTCCTATGCCGGCGGAGACCGGCTCTACGTCCCGGTCGAGAGTCTCGAAGTCTTGTCGCGTTACGGCTCCGGCGAGTCCGAGGCGATGCTCGACCGTTTGGGCGGCGCCTCCTGGCAGCACCGCAAGGCGAAGCTCAAGAAAAGGCTGCTCGACATGGCGGGCGAGCTGATCAAGGTCGCAGCCGCACGCAAGCTCCGACCCGCGCAGGCCATCACTGTCGAGCCCGGCCTCTATCAGGAGTTTTGCGCCCGGTTCCCGTTCATCGAAACCGAAGATCAGCGCGATGCGATCAAGGACACCTTGGGCGACCTCGCCAACGGCCAACCGATGGACCGCCTGATCTGCGGCGATGTCGGCTTCGGCAAGACCGAGATCGCGCTCAGGGCCGCGTTCAACACCGTCCACGCCGGCGGCCAGGTCGCGGTCGTGGTGCCGACCACTCTCTTGTGCCGCCAGCACCACGCGACCTTCAACGAGCGCTTCGTGGATATGGCGGTCCGCATCGGACAGCTCTCGCGGCTGGTCGGTGCGAAGGAGGCCGCCGCGACCAGGGCCGGGATCGCCGACGGCAGCATCGACATCGTCATCGGCACCCACGCCCTCCTCGCCAAGTCGATTCGTTTCCGCAATCTCGGCCTGCTGGTGGTTGACGAGGAGCAGCATTTCGGGGTCGCCCACAAGGAGCAGCTCAAGCAGCTCAAGGCCGACGTGCACGTGCTGACGATGACCGCGACGCCAATCCCCAGGACCCTGCAGATGGCGCTCAGCGGGGTGCGCGAGATGAGCACAATCGCCACCCCGCCAGTCGACCGGCTGGCGGTGCGCACCTTCGTGCTGCCCTACGATCCGGTGATCGTGCGCGAAGCGATCATGCGCGAGCATTTCCGCGGCGGACAGAGCTTCTATGTCTGCCCGCGGATCGCCCAGCTCGACGAGGTCGCGGCACGGCTGTCCGAGCTCGTGCCCGAGGTGAAGATCGCCATCGCCCACGGCCGGATGACCAGCCGCGCGATCGAGGACGTCATGGTCGGCTTCTACGAGGGCAGCATCGACATCCTGGTCTCGACCCAGATCATCGAGTCCGGGCTCGACATTCCGCGGGCCAACACGTTGATCGTCCACCGGGCGGACATGTTCGGGCTGGCCCAGCTTTACCAGCTTCGCGGCCGGGTCGGCCGGTCTAAGCTCAGGGCTTATTGCTACCTCACCCTGCCGCCGGCCCATGCGCTGACCACCGCCGCGCAGAAGCGGCTGGAGGTCATGCAGACCCTGGACACGCTGGGCGCGGGGTTTTCGCTGGCAAGCCATGACCTCGACATACGCGGGGCGGGCAACCTGCTCGGCGAGGAGCAGTCGGGCCATATCCGCGAGGTCGGGGTCGAGCTCTACCAGCAGATGCTGGAGGAGGCGGTCGCCGAAGCGCGCGGCGGATCCGACGCGCCGAAATCGGACTGGACCCCGCAGATTACGCTCGGCCTTCCGGTCCTGATCCCGGAGAATTACGTCGGCGACCTCGACGTGCGGCTCGGGCTCTATCGGCGGATCGCGCGGCTGGAAGACAAGACCGAGATCGAGTCCTTTGCGGCTGAGCTGATCGATCGGTTCGGGCCGCTGCCCGAAGAAGTCGAGACCCTGCTCCAGGTCGTGGCCATCAAGCAGTTCTGCCGCGCGGCAGGAATCGAGAAGATCGATGCAGGACCCAAAGGCGCGCTGCTCGCCTTCCACGAGAACAGCTTCGCCAACCCGGCAGGGCTGATCAACTTCATCCAGGACGATGCCGGGCGCACCAGGCTTCGGCCCGACCACCGTCTGGTTTTCCGGCGCGATTGGACCGGGACCGGCAGGCGGCTGGGCGGCGTCCGGGACCTTGTCGAGCGGCTGGCCGCGGTCGCGGCGTGAGCGAGACCATGGACGATCTCTATTTTGAGGATTTCTTCGTCGGCCAGGTCATCGAGAGCGCGCCGATGACGCTGAGCGAAGAGGAGATAATCGCCTTCGGGGAACGCTATGCCCCCCTTCCCTATCACACCGACCCCGCGGCGGCGTCCGAGACCATGTTCGGCGGCATCGTCGCGCCGGGCTACCAGACCGCGTCGCTGACCTTCGGGTTGTTCGTCCGCACCGGCACCTTCCGGGCGTGCGGCATGGGCTCGCCCGGTATCGACAAGCTGCGCTGGCTCCGGCCGGTGCGCGCCGGGGACACGCTGAAGGTGACGGCCGAGATCATCGAGGTCTCACCGGCCAAGGAAGAAGGCGGCCGCGATGCGATCCGGATCGCTTACCAGACCCGCAACCAGGAGGACGATGTGGTGATGACGCTGAGCAGTCTCCATTTCGTCCGCCGCCGCCCCATGGAGCGAGAATGACCGACCGAATCGCGATGCGGCTTGCCGCGGCTTCCGGTGTGACGTTCGGGGTCGACGACCTCGCCTGTGCAGCCGTGACCGACCTCGGGCTGTGGGCGGACCAGGGCCTCGATGTGACATGGATCCCGGTCCACGGCGGGGTGCAGGCGATCGAGTCGGTGCTCGCCGGCCGGGTCGATGCCTGCTACGGCGGGCTGGGGCCGGCGATCGCGGCGCGCGCCGACGGGGCGCCGGTCCGGATCGTCGTCTCGATGGCGCGCGGGCTGGCCCAGAACCTGGTCGTCCGAAAATCGATCACCGCCCCGGACCAGCTCCGCGGCGTCTCCTGGGCGCTCGACGGCTTCGGCGCGCTCAGCCATCACATGGCCCGGCTGACCGTGGCCGCGCTGGGCATCGGCGAAGACGAAATCGACTGGCGTGCCCTCGGTCCGCCGCCCGAACGCATCCAGGCGCTGCTCGCGGGCACGATCGACGTCTCGCTGATCCGCGTCGAAGAGGCGATCTCGCTGGCCGCGAACCACGGCGACAAGCTTTCCAACCTGCTCGGGTTCGCCGACCTCAAACGGCTGGTTCCGCTCCAGCCGCACGGCGTGCTGTCGACGACCGAGGACTATGAGCGAGACAACCCGGAGGCGTTGGCCAGGCTGGCCCGCGGCATGATTCGGGCCTCGCGCGCGCTGCACGACGACTTCGAGACCTTCGAGACCGTCTTCCGCAACAACGTAACCATCGCGATCCCCGACGACGCCGTCGCCGCGATCTGGCGCCAGGAGCGGGACAATGGCGGGTTTGCCGTCAACGGCGAGATGACGTCCGGCCATTGGCAGGCCCAGCTCGACGGGTTCAAGGCGCTTAACCCGAAAACCCGCGCGGTGGGCCACGACGAGATCCTGTCCCGCCGCTTCGCCGAGGACGCGCTGGGCGATCTCGGCGTGTTCGACTCGCCTTTCGACGACCCGGTCCGCTGATCCCGGGCACCTATGGACGCCCGGCGGCCGAACACGCAGCCGCCTCCTATGAGCTATCGCCTTCGGCGACCTTTCGGCGCAGCACCTTTCCGACCGGGCTCATCGGCAGGGCGTCGACGACTTCAACGATATGCGGGATCTTGAACGGCGCGATTCTGCCGCGCAGGCTGGTGCGGATCCGATCGCCCAGCCCGTCGGAGCCCGCGTGCTTACCGCGCAGCACGACGACCGCGCGGATCCGGTTGCCAATTTCCCGATCGGGGCTCGGCACCACGCAGGCCTCGGCGACGCCTGCATGCCGGCGGAGCGCGTCCTCGATCTCGTAGGGCGAGATGAAGATGCCGCGGCTCTTGAAGCAATCGTCCTCGCGCCCGGCGATCCAGTAATAGCCGTCGTCGTCGCGCCAGGCGAGGTCGCCGGTATGGTACCAGCCGTCATGGATCACCTGCCGGGTCAACGCCTCGTCTCGATGGTAGCCGAGGAAGAAGCCCGGGTTGTCGGCGCCGATCAGGAACCGGCCGATCTCGCCGGCGGGCAGTTCGCGGTAATCCTCGTCGCAGACCGCGACCGGAGTGCCGGGCAGAGGAATGCCGATCGATCCCGGGCGGACCGGGTGCCGCGGACCCTGGCCCAGCACCATCTGCATCTCGGAGACACCGTAATGCTCCCAGATCTCGCAGCCGATGCGCCGCTTGAACTCCTCCCAGGTCGCGGCCTCGAGGGCTTCGCCGGTGGCGCTGCAACCCCTCAGGCTCGACAGGTCATAACGGTTCTCGACCCCGGCGATGGCAAGCACGCGGCGGTAGACCGTGGCTACCGAATAGAGCAGCGTGACCTTGAACGCCTCGATCGCTGCCAGCACCCTTTCGGGCTGCGCCCGCCCCTCGAGGATCGCGCCGGTTACGCCGTTGCGCAGCGCAAACACCACGTTATGGCCGAGCGCGCTGATGAAGCTCCACTCGCCGGTCGCAAGCGCGACGTCTCCGGGCTCCGGCGGTACCCGACAGCGGTTGGCCTCGCCGAGCGCGTGGACCCATCGATGGGCGTGGACGATCCCCTTGGGCCGGCCCGTGGTGCCCGAGGTGTAGACCATGAAGGCAGGTTCGTCGGCCGCGGTATCGGCGGGCGCGAGCACCGCGGGACCACCTTGCGCCATCGTCTCCAAGGAGGTTGCGCCGGGACGTGTTCCGCGCCAGATCAGGACATCGATCGTCTCGGCGCGGCGCAACAGCGGATCGGCGATCGCTGCCAGCGAAACCGCCGCTCTGGTCTGGCTATG
Source organism: Alphaproteobacteria bacterium (assembly GCA_965248835.1). GTDB lineage: Bacteria > Pseudomonadota > Alphaproteobacteria > MPNO01 > MPNO01 > CAYFYS01. The sequence goes on along the minus strand of CBDFLJ010000002.1, from coordinate 1,195,461 downwards.
CTCGAGGACATAGTCGACCTCCTCCGTCCCGAGCAGCGAATTCTGCAGCACAGGGATCGCGCCCAGCCGGGTTAGTGCCAGAAAGGTGAGCACGAATTCGATGCAGTTGGGCATGCGCACCAGAACGGGCATTCCGCGAACGATCCCGTGCGCGGCGAGCCCGCCGGCAAGCCGCTTCACCCGATCCAGGAGCGCCCAGCAGGTGATCGACCCGCCCTCCCAGACGAAGGCGGTTCGTTCGCCGTGCCCGCCGCGCACAATATCGTCCAGAACCGCGCCGCAAAGGTTCAAGCGCGCCGGGATCGACGGCCGGTCAGTCACCGGCGCCGTTCCCGAACGGCCAGGCTTCGTAGTAAGGACCGCGGTATTCCGGCGGGCGCTTGGCCATGAAGGCGCGCATCCCCTCGCGGCAGTCGCCGGTCCGGGTGATTTCCTGGATCGCTGCGAACTCGCGGTCCCAGCCTTCCTGGCTGCGGTTGGCGTTCCAGTACATTTTCACCAGTTCCTTGGCGTAGCGGACCGACAGATACGGGTTGGAGGAAATCCGACCGGCGAGCGTCATCACTTCGTCGAGCAGGTCTTCATGGGGAACCACGCGCTCGACCAGTCCGATGCGCTCGGCCTCCTCGGCCTCGATGATCCGCCCGGTGAGGATCAGCTCCAGCGCTTTGCCGATGCCGATGAGCTTGGGAAGGTTGCGCGCGCCGCCGGATTCGGGAAGGAAGCCTGCCGGCACCGCGACCTCGCCGAGCCTCGCCCGGTCCGAGGCGATCCGCAGGTCGCACAGGGTGGTGATCTCCAGCCCGATGCCGACCGCCGGCCCGTTGATCGCCGCGATCGTGATCTGAGGCAGATCCTCCAGCTTGCGGAAGGCGCGCTGCAGGACCTGGTGACGCAGGTCGTTGAAGAACAGGTGAGCGAGCTCCTTGTAGGGCCCGAAATTGCCCATGTCGAACGCGGGGTCCGATCCGGCGCCCAGCGGGTCGGCTTCGGACTTCAGGTCGCCGCCGGCCGAGAAGCCCCTGCCCTCGCCCGTCAGGACGATCACCTTGAGATGGTTGTTGTGGCTGATCTGGTCGCACAGGATGTCGAGTTCGACCCGCATCCGCACGTCGACGGCGTTCAGCGCCTCCGGCCGGTTCAGCGTGATCACGCCGATGCAGCGCTCGCCCGGACGCTTGGGGTTGTCGCGCACTTCCCACTTGAGTGCCTGGTATTCCATGGCCTCGTTCTCCCTGATCATGAGCTTGGCAAAGCTCGACGGACGCCTCAGCTCCCCACCTTGAGCGGGGCGCCGAGCCCGCGCAGCGCGGCGATGACGCTGAGGGCGGTGATCCGGCCGGTGCCCGGGTTCTCGTCCGAGGGCACGTTCTCGATCTTCATGGTCAGGCGCGCGCTGTCCGCTTCGACGATGATCTCGTGGGTGTTCCGCTCCAGTGCCGGATCGGCCCAGATCTCGAGCCGCGTGCGGTCGGGTCCGATACCCGCAAGCCCCAGGGCCGCGGCGACGTTGACATTGGCCGGGAAGCCCGCCGCACCCTCACGGGCGGAGCCTTCGAAGACCTTGAGCGGCCCGGAAAGGCCGTCGATCGAGATCCCGTTCCGCTCCAGGTGCGGCGCGCCGATGAGCGATCTGGGCGGCTTGCGGGTGATCATCCGCACCTCGTGGATCTCGCCCTCCGCGGCTGCCCGGACGGCATCGAGGCCGAGCAGCGCACCGGTCGCAAGCACGATCCGCGCGCCGGTCTGCCGGGCGCGGTCGACGATGTCGGGATGGACCAGGAGTGCGGCCCCGCTGACGGTGACCAGCATCTTGCCGGCCGCGACCACAGGCTCGGCGACCTCGGCGAAGGCGGCCTTGGGTACGCATTCGACGACGACGTCGGCATGTTCCGGCAGGGCGGCGGCAGGGACCACCGGGGCATCGGGCGCGATGTCGGCCATGCGTTCGCGCGCACGGGCCAGATCGCGGCTGGACACCGCGGCGAGCCTGAGCCCGTCCAGACCGTTCGCCAGGGCGCGGGCAACCGGCCAGCCGACCGCGCCCAGACCCGCGATGCCGACGCCAAGCGCCTCAGTCATCGCAGAAGACGAACCGCGTCGTTCCGCGCTGGTCCCTGATGCGCCCGGCCGAGCGCCCGGGGAAATGGGCCGGCAGGATGACCGTATCGCTGTCGGTATAGCGCTCGACGAAGGCCTTGCGCGTGATGCGCGACTGCTCGGCGTCGCTGCAGAAGATGCTGGAGAGCTGCGGCTCGGGCACCTGGAGCGGGTGGTGCATCAGATCGCCGGCGAACACCGCTTGCTGGCCCTGCGAGTTCACGTTGAGGCAGATATGGCCCGGCGTGTGCCCGGGAGTCGGCTCGATCGTCAGCCCCGCGTCGATCTCGAAATCGGCGCCGATCAGAGTGGCCTTGCCCGCTTCCATGATCGGCAGGACGCTGTCGGCGAAGACCTCGCGCATGAAGTCGAGGTTCTTGGACTCGGCCTCCCAGTGGCGGTACTCGGTCTCCCCGAACAGATAGGCGGCGTTGGGGAAGGTCGGCACCCAACGCCCGTCCACGAGCTTGGTGTTCCAGCCCACGTGATCGACGTGCAGATGGGTGCACATCACGAAATCGACCTCCTCGGGGGCAACGCCGGCGGCCTTGAGGTTGTCGAGCCACGGCCATTTCTTACGGTGCCAGTTCGGCCGGTCGGGGCGCTCCTTGTCCTCGCCGACGCAGGAATCGATGAGGATCGTGTAGCGGCCGGTCCGCAAAAGGTAGCTCTGAAAGGCGAAGATCATCAGGCCCGACTCGGCGTCCAACGCCTCGGGGACCAGCCAATCGCGGTGTCGGTCGACGATCTCGGGCGTCGCATCGGGATACATTTCCAGCGGGTCGCGATAGAGGCCCGACCACTCCTCGACCGCCTGGATCTCGAAGGACCCGCAACGACGTTTTCGCATGACCATCGGCGCCTCCTCGTCGGACCCTATCACGGGCGTGCCGGGGCACTTCAAGCTTTCTTTGGTCAGGGCCTGCGACTACGGTGCGGCACCATTCCATCGGACAAGGAGACAGCGCAATGGCGAATCTCACACTGGCGCAGGCGGCGACGATCGTCGATGTCGCGATCGAGACCGGCCACGACAAGGGCATGAATCCGCTGACCGTCTCGGTGGTCGATGACGGCGGACACCTCAAGGCCTTCAAGCGCGAAGACGGGCCGGGCGCGGCGCTTCGCCCACACATCGCTACGGGCAAAGCTTTCGGCGCGGTCGGCATGGGACGGTCTTCGCGCGCGCTGGGCGCCATGGCCGCAGAACGCCCGCATTTCATCGGCGCCCTGTCCGATGTCGCCCAGGGACGCCTGGTGCCGGTGCCGGGAGGCGTCCTGATCAAGGACGGCGAGGAAATCATCGGCGCGGTCGGCGTCAGCGGCGATACCTCCGACAATGACGAGGTCGCCGCGGTTGCCGGCATCGAGGCGGCGGGGCTGAGCGCCGGCATCTAAGCCCCCGCCGCGCGCCCGTCGCCAGATGAACGCGGTCTTCTTCGCGCTCGTTCTGATCGCGTTCGGGACGGCGGCGTGGCGGCAGATCGTCTGGGTCCCGGCCGGCCTCGAGCCGGTCGGTCCGATGGAGACCCTGGCGCTCGGCATGGTCGAGACCGCCGGCAGCGCCGTCACCCTCGCCATCGGGCTGATCGGGGTGATGGCGTTCTTCCTCGGCCTGATGAAGGTCGCCGAGGCCGGCGGGCTGCTTAGCATCATCGCCAAGACCATCCGGCCGCTGATGGTCCGCCTGTTCCCAGGCATCCCGCACGACCACCCGGCAATGGGCGCGATGATCCTCAACATGTCGGCCAACGCGCTCGGGCTCGGCAACGCGGCAACGCCGTTCGGGATCCGTGCGATGCAGGAGCTCGACCGGCTCAACCCCCACAAAGGCACCGCGAGCGATGCGATGGTGCTGTTCCTGGCAATCAACACCTCCTCGGTGACGCTGTTGCCCACCGGCGTCATCGCGCTGCGCGCGGCCGCAGGCTCCGGCGATCCGGCCGGGATCCTGCCGACGACGTTGTTCGCGACCATATGCTCGACCACCACCGCGATCGTGGCGGCAAAGCTCTATGGCCGGTTTGCCGCCTCCCCGGCGGCGATCGCGGAGCGGGTGCGGCGTGAGGCCGGGAGCCGGGCCGAGACCACCGAGGAGCCCGCCACAGACCTTGCGCCGTTCGATCCCGAGGCCGCCGAGGCGGCGGGCGAGGCCTATCCGGCCTGGGTATCGGTTCTGGCGCTGGGTTTCATTGCCGCGCTGGTGCCGCTCACCATCATGTTCGGCACCCATATCTCGCCCTGGATCATCCCGGGACTGGCCGTCACGCTCCTCGGTTTCGGCGTGGCCAAGCGCGTGCGTATCTACGAGGTCTTCGTCGACGGCGCGCGGGACGGATTTCAGGTCGCGGTCCGGATCATCCCCTATCTGGTCGCGATCCTGGTCGCGGTCGGCATGTTCCGCTCCAGCGGCGCGCTGGACGGCTTGATCGCGGTCCTATCGCCGGTGACGTCGCTGGTCGGCTTGCCGGCCGAAGCGCTGCCGATGGCGCTGCTGCGGCCGCTGTCGGGCTCGGGCGCCTACGGGGTGCTCGCCGCGATCATCAACGATCCTGCGATCGGGCCGGACAGCTATGCCGGATACGTCGTCAGCACGCTGCAGGGCTCGACAGAGACGACGTTCTATGTGCTCGCGGTCTATTTCGGCGCGGTGCAGATCCGCCGCATCCGTCATGCGCTGGCGGTCGGGTTGACCGCCGATCTCGCCGGGATCGCCGGCGCGGTGGTGATTTGTGCCGCGCTCTATGGCTGAGCGGCAACAGGCGGCTGTTTTTCGCGTTCGAATTGGGGTAAAAAGATGCGGAGCCAAAGCCGGCGCCGGCCGTTATGGCCCCGCAAGTCACAGAGGGGTCACAGGGAGGCATTGGTAGGACAACCAAACTCCCCCCCTGTGGCGCAGAGGATTCACGGAAGGGAGAAACCGTAAATCCAAGCCATATAATCCTTATATGTAAAAGGTTTGTTAACCATAAAAACGCGTTTTTCCGGCGCCCGCGATTCGCCGGCTTTTTGATCCGGCCAGAAAATAAATCCATATATATCAGAATGTTATGAGATAACCGCCGATATCGGCGCGGTCGTCGAACGCGCCGGAGAAGCGAATCACCAATGACGAAATCCGGTTCGGCGACTCGCCAGGAGGACCAACCGTCCCGGCCTATGCACGCCGGTCGACGAACCGCGGCGCCTTGACGCTGGCTTCAAACTCCGCGGCGAGGGTGCCGGTCTCCAGCACGACCACCTCCGGGGAAACCTCGAACAACGCCTTGGTGCGGCGCTCGACATCGCGGCGCTCGGTTTCCGCGTCGACGCCGCAGCGGACCTCGATCGAGACCCGCATCAGGTCGAGCCCGGTCGTGTCGCTGACTAGCTCGGCCTTGAAGTCGTTGATCGCCGCGTTGTCGAACACGAAGTCCTCGAACTCCTGGTGATTGACGTTAACCCCGCGCACCTTGAAGAACCCGGCGGTCCGGTGGGCGTGGCGCAGCAACGGGAAGACCGAGAACGGGCCGTCGTCGCTCACCGTCGGGTTCATGATCACGATATCGCCGGAATCCCAGCGCAGGAACGGTGCCCCTTCGTTGCCGAACAGCGCGGTCACGACCAGTCGACCGGGTGTACCATCGGCGACCGGCTTGCGTGTCTCCGGATCGAGCACCTCGAAGAACGCCAGATCCGACCAGACCCGGAAAGCCTCCCGTGAAGGCCCCTCGGCGCCAAGCATGCTGACCTCGGTCATGCCGAAGCAGTCGAAGACCTTGGCCCCCCAGTCGCGTTCCAGCTTCTCACGCTTGGCCGCCGAACACGGCTCGGCGGTGCACATGATGGTCTTGACCGAACTGCCTGCAAGGTCGCCGCCCCTCGTGTTGGCGAGGTTCGCCAGATGCAGGCCGTAGCTCGACATCCCCATCCACACCGTGGGCGACAGCATCTCGATGAGCTCGAGTTGCTGGGTCGAGGGCAGCGATGCGCCCGATCCGCCCCACACCACGGCCATGCCCATGATCTCGGCCGCCCGCGCCCACACATGGCCGGCGGGGTGGATGCCCAGCGGCATCGACAGGTGCACCCGCTCGCTCGATCCCGGCACCGCCCCGATCCCGGCACAGGCAAACGTCCGGGTGAAGCCGATCATGTTGTAGAGCATGTCCTCGTAGGTCTTGGGGTAGAACAGCGGCCGGCCGGTACTGCCGCCGGAGCGCCAATACTCGCAGATCGGTGTTTCTCCGGCGGTGCAGAAATCGGCGTAGAAGGCCTCCGGCGTCATCGCGCGGAGCTGGTCCTTGTCGAGGATCGGAATCCGCGCCCACTCCTCGGGATCGTCCAGCCTGTCGAGCGCGATGTGTTGCAGCCGCGGCCGCCAGAATGTCGACCGCCGCGCCCGCTCCACGGCGACGCGTTTGCGCGCGCTCTGGATCGCTGCGACCTGCGCGGCGCTTTCCGGGATGCACAGCGGCAGGTCCGCGTAATGGGCCCTTCGATGGACCCGGGCGAGGTCCTCGATCGCGCTCATGCGCCGCCGGCATCCCGTCGATAACCGAGCGATCCGATCCAGCGCTCCTGCGCCCGGTAACTCTCCGGTAAACCGCCGGCTTCTTCGGCGACGTTCATCTCGGCCAGGCGGGTGGACTTCTCGGCGCTGGCCTCGGGGATCTGCTCCAGCGCATCGTCCAGCATCGCTTCATAGTCCTCGCCCACCGGGCAGACGTCCTGGCAGCGCCGGCAGCCGGTGATCACCCCGGCGCCGCGCAGGATGGACTGCCAGAGGTTGAAGCTGGTCTCCGACCGGATCAGATCGAGCTGGGCGGCCTCGTCCGGCGCTTCGAGGATCTCGCCCAGATGGTCGACCAACTGAGCAAAGCCGTGCGGAGAGCGGAACCGGTCGCAGGCCGGCCAGTCCCGGTCCCAATGCCCGACCACATCGCCCGGACAGGCTGACAGGCAACGGCCGCATTCGGGGCCCTTGCACAGGGTCTCGGTGATCCGGGGATCGGTTTCGCACGGGAGGCTGCACAGGACCGCGGTCAGGATTACCCGCGGCCCGAATTCGGGCGTGAGGAGCTGGAGGTTGAGCCCGAGCGTGCCCAGGCCTGCCTCGACAGCGGCGTGGGTGAGCGAGAGAACCGTGGTCATGTGCTGGCCCGGGTCGCCGCGGTAGCGCCAAGGGTCGACATGGGTCGGCGGGATGATAATCGCCGGATAGCCATGGTCCTCGAGCCAGAAGACGAGTTCCAGCGCGGTCTCTTCCAGCCTCGTGAGCGTGATCTCGTCGTTGTAATATTTGTGGCGCTCGTCCCACCGGGCGATTCGCGTGGTGCCGGCGGTATAGCGTTTGGCCAGCACGATCACCCGTCCGCCATCGTGCTCGGTGATGTCGCTGGGCCGTTGCGGATTGCGCGGGTCGGGCGGATGGGCGTCCATCACCGCGCCGTCGGCGATGCCGACGAGATCGGCGCCGAGCGCCTTGGCCTTTTGCTTGATCGCCGCGGCATCGAGCGGTGTCTTGTAGGCAGCAACCATCGCTCAATCCTCAAGTGCGTCTTTTTCACGTGCGCGCTGCTCTGCCTTGAAGGCCTGGAGCTGGCGGGCGACGATCCCCTTGTAGCCTTCGGGACCAACCCAGCGAACGTTCCAGTCGTTGAGCCCGTCGATATCGGCGCCAGCCTTGCGTGCATCCTTGAAACCGCGCGCCTTGTCGACCTTCTCGGGCGTCTTTTCGGGGATCACCTTCTGCAGGTCGGCCAGATGGGCATGGTAGTCGTTGCCCACCGGACAGACGGCAAGACAGCGCGGGCAGTCGCCGAACGAACCGACCACCCGCAACAGCCCCTGCCAGAACCCGAAGATCTCGCGGTCGCTGATCAGCCGGCGCCTGGTCGCTCCGTCCGATGCGATGAAATGCTCCCAGAACTTGAGGATGGTGGAGAAACCAAACTCCTGCGCCTCGATGGAACACGCCCGCTTGTCGATGCCGAAATGGCGTACCGCATCGGTCGGGCAGGAATAAAGGCAGCGGCTGCAGCTTTCACCGATGCAGACCTGCTCCGTCATCGGCCGGTCGGGCTCCAGCACACATTCGCTCAGGACGCCGGTCAGATAGATCCGCGGGCCGAACTCCGGCGTCAGAATGTTCACCTCCAGCCCGAACGTGCCCAGCCCCGCCTCGATTCCCAGGTGCCGGGTGCTGAGCCGGCCGTAGGAGGCGCGCTTGTAGGACCAATCGGTCTCCTGGGCCGCGGTCACGAAGCTCGGGTAACCGGCACGCTCCAGGGCCTCGACCACGCGGTAGGCGATCTTGTCCATGCGGCGCAGCACCAGCATGTTGATGTATTGGACCGGCACGTTGGTCTTGCAGCGGAAGGCGCCGACCGGGATGCGCTGGACAATGACGATGACCGACTTTGCGTGCGGCGAGATGCGTTCCGGGGTCTGGGGAAACAGCGGATCGGGGGGGAAGGCGTTGAGCACCTCCGCGCTGGCGATACCGACCAGATCAGCGCCGAAAGACTTCGCCAAGTCTTTGACTTCCCAGGCTTCCATGACCACCACGTTCCTTGCGATCGCATCCTCAACCTCGCACAGCGCCAGCCGGGCGGCAAGGGGCCGGCCCGGTGTTTGCCCGATCGCCCTGGGCGGCGTATTTAGGGTCTATGAGTGGGTTTGCGGTCTCACCCCTGGCCGGTGTCGACCGGGCCGCGGGCGACCTGCGCCGCGGGCTGCCGGTGGTCATCGCCGATCCCGACAGCGTCCCGGGCGTGATCGCGTTCGCGGCCGAGTTCGCCTCCGCCGAGCGTCTGGCGGCCCTGCGCGCCTGGGCCGGCGTCGAACCCGATCTGGCGATCACCCACAACAGGGCGGTGACACTGAAGATCAGACTCTACACCCCCGACGTGGTGCGCATCCCGGTGCCGGACTGGCTTGCGGTCGAAGCCCTGGCGAGCCTTGCCGATCCGGCAACCGACCTGTCTCATCCGCTTCGCGGGCCGTTCGAGGCACGCCGCGATCCGGTGCCCGAAGGGGTCCTCGCCGCCGTCCGGCTGGCAAAGATCGCCCGGCTGCTGCCGGCGGTGCTTACCGTTTCCGTCGATGATCTCGGCGTGGTGCTGGGACCGCCCGGCACGTCGGTTCTGCGGCTGACCGCTGCGGACATCATGGCCTATGACCTCGCCGCGGCCTGCGCGCTGGAACGCGTGACATCGGCGCGGGTCCCGCTCGAAGGCGCGGAGGCGACCCGAATCGTCGCCTTTCGGCCGCGCGATGGCGGCATCGAGCATTTCGCCATCGTGATCGGCGATCCCGCACCGCCGGGCCCGGTGCTCGCCAGGCTCCATTCGGAATGCTTCACGGGCGACCTGCTGGGCTCGCTCAAATGCGATTGCGGCCAGCAACTCCGCGGGGCGATCGAGCACATCTCTGCCGCCGGCAGCGGCATCCTGCTCTATCTCGCTCAGGAAGGCCGCGGCATAGGGCTGATCAACAAGCTGCGTGCCTACGCGCTGCAGGACCAGGGCTTCGACACCGTCGAGGCCAACGAGCGGCTGGGCTTCGAGGCCGACGAGCGGATCTTTCTGCCGGCTGCGGAGATGCTGCGCCGGCTGGGGTTTGCGAAGGTCCGGCTGATGACCAACAATCCCGACAAGGTCGACGGGCTTGCCCATTTCGGCATCGAGGTCACCGAGCGTGTCCCCCACGCCTTCCCGTCCAATGACCACAACGCATTCTACCTGTCCACCAAGGCCAGCAAGAGCGGCCACTTCCTCTGACCGGAGCCAAAGCCGTCACGATGCCCGAGTCCTTGACGCCCCCACCGAGCGCGGCGAAACGCAACGAGCCGATGCGGCCGCCCGACCGGGCGCTCAAGCAGCGCTACCCGACCGCCCAGGACCTGCGGGCCCGCGCCCGCCGGGTGATGCCGAACTTCGCGTTCGAGTACATGGACGGCGGGGCTGGGGCCGACGGCGGCATCGCACGCAACTGGGCGGCGCTGGATGCGGTTGAGCTGGTGCCGCGCTATGGCGCGGTGGTCGAGCCGCCGCCGCCCACAACGCGGCTGTTCGGCCGCGATTACGCAGCGCCCATCGGCATTGCGCCGATCGGCGGCCCCGGCACGGCCTATCCGGGTGCCGAAACCCATCTGGCGCGCGCGGCGCAGGCGGCCCGGGTGCCCTATACCCTGGGCGTCCTGTCGGGCATCGACATCGAGCGCGCGGCCAAGCTGGCGCCTGACGTCCTTTGGCTCCAGCTCTACCGGTTCTCGCGCGAGGGCCACCGGATCGGCTTCGACCTGGTGCGCCGCGCAGAGGCGGCGGGCGTGCACGTGCTGGTCTTGACCATCGACACGCCGACGCGGACCACCCGGCCGCGCGAGGTCAAGAGCGGGATCACCACGCCGTTCCGCCTGACGCCGCGGCTGCGGCTCGACGCCTTGTCATCGCCGCGCTGGCTCGCCGCGATGCTGCGCAGCGGCATTCCGCGGTTCATCTCATTGGACCGCTACATGGAACCGGGTGCGAGCCTCGCCGAGGCGGCCCGGTTCATCCAGCGCGAAAGCGGCGGCGCGTTCACCTGGGAGGAGGTCGCAAAATACCGCGACGCTTGGCGCAAGCCGCTGGTCCTCAAGGGCGTGCTGCATCCCGACGATGCCGAGCGCGCGGTCGCACTCGGGCTCGACGGCATCGTCGTCTCGAGCCATGGCGGACGCCAGATCGAGGCCTTGCCGGCGCCGGTCGATGTCCTGCCCGCGATCGCCGCCCGGGTCGGCAGCAAGGCGAGCATCATCTTCGACAGCGGCGTGCGGTCCGGGATCGACGCGGCGCGCGCGGTCGCGCTGGGAGCGGATGCGGCATTTGCCGGCAAGGCGTTCCTGTGGAGCCTGGGGGCGCTCGGCCCCCGCGGGCCGGCGCACCTGATCGATCTTTGGATCGAGGACGTCAGCGCCACCCTCGGCCAGCTCGGATGCATGAGCGTCGCAGACCTGCGGGCGGTCGCGGTCCGCCATGCCGCCGCCTACGAGCCGAGCGACTTCGCGGCATCGGTCTGATCCTGCCCAGCCATCGGCTTGGTTGACGCCCGGCCCCGGGCGAGGTCACGATGGACATCCATCAGCCGCCTCGCAAGGCAATGACGCGCGCGGGGAGCGGATTGCCGGAGTCGGGATGCAGACCATCGTCCACCAGCGCATTCGGCAGGCGGTTCGGATCGATCCCGACGATCGTCTCTTCCGCGTCGCGCGCTCGTCCTATGTCGATCCGGAGATCCACCGCGCCGAACTGGCCGGGATCTTCTCGAAATGCTGGCTCTATGTCGGCCATGACTCCGAGCTCGCCCGCCCGAACGACTTCAAGACCCGCACCATCGCCGGGCGTCCGGTCATCTTCGTGCGGGACGGGGCGGGCACCGTAAGATGCCTCCTCAACATCTGTCCGCACCGTGGCGCGCAGCTCTGCCGCCATCGCGAGGGCAACGCCAGGGCGTTCCATTGCCTCTATCACGGCTGGTCCTTCGCAAGCGACGGCACGGTGCTGCATATCACCGAGGAGGACACCTATCCGCCCGGTTTCAAGGCCAACGGAGGCAACGACCTGGTACCGGTTGCGCGGTTGGACCAATACCGCGGCTTATGGTTCCTGAACTTCGATCCCGATGCGCCGGCCCTGCCGGACTATTTGGGCGCGGCCCGCACCTTTATCGACCGCGTCGTTGACCAGGCCGAGATGGGCATGGAGATCGTCGGGCAGCCGCAGGAATACAGCATGCGGGCGAACTGGAAGCTGCTGGCCGAGAACAGCACCGACATCGTGCACATTCACACGCTGCATGCGACCTATCTTGATCTGGTCAGGCGGAACTCCGACGGCGCGATCGGGGGCGGCGCGATGGAGGGGGAAAGCATCGACCTTGGCAACGGCCACGCAGTGGTCGAACGCGACGCGCCGCACGGGCGGCCCATCGCCAAATGGATCTCGCTCTGGGGCGCCGAGGCGAAGGCCGAGATCGCGCGAACCCGCGAACGCCTGGTCCGCCGTTTCGGCGAGGAAACCGCGAACAAGATGGCCGGATGCAGCCGCAACATGCTGATCTTTCCCAACCTGGTGATCAACGACATCATGTCGCTCACTATCAGGACCTTCCAGCCGACGGCGGTCGATTACATGGAGGTCAGCGCCTGGGCCCTGGCGCCGATCGAGGAGCGCGGCACGCCCGCCCTCGAACGCCGGCTGACCAACTTTCTGGAATTCCTCGGGCCGGCGGGATTTGCCACGCCCGATGACGTCGAGGCTCTGGAATCCTGCCACCGCGCGTTTGCCGCATGTCGGGAGGCTCCGTGGAACGACCTGTCGAAGGGCTTCCGCGGGTCGTCCGAGGATGTTCACGGACAGACCAAGGACGAACTGCCGCAGCGCGCGTTCTGGCGTGCCTGGCAGCAATGCCTGCTGGATGTCGAAGGCCGGGCGTGACCGAGGCTGCCGACCTGAAAATCAGGGTCGAGATGTTCCTGATCGAGGAAGCCGCGATGCTGGACGAATGGCGCCTTGAGGACTGGCTTGCGCTGTTCACCGAGGATTGCCGGTATCTCGTGCCGAACCCGGCTGGGGATCCTTATGCGCCGCCCGCCTCGACGCTTTATTTGATCGCCGACGATGCCCATCACCTCGCCGAGCGGGTCGGGCGGCTCGGCAAGGAGTCCGCCCATTCCGAACACCCGCGCTCGCGGACCAAGCGCCTGGTCTCCAACGTCCGGGTGCTCGGGAACACCGGCACCACGCTCAAGACCCAGAGCGCCTTCATCACTATGCGGTCGAGCCAGGGCGTCACCGACAGCTTTTTCGGCCGGCATGAATACGTCCTGCTCACCCACGGTGATAGCTGGCGGATCAGAGAGAAGCGCACAATCCTGGAAATGGAGGCGCTTCGGCCGCAAGGCCGATTGTCGATCATCGTCTAGCGCATCGAAATGGGTTGTGGCTTGCGCGTATTTGGTGAATCGAGTTGGATGAATTCAAATCCGTCGCCTCGATGCCGAGAGGAACGAACGCCGCAGAATGGAGCAGGAGAGGAAACCGTGATGAAGCGGATACTGCCGCTACTGGCCGCGACAATGACCGTCGGCGCGCTCGCCGCGCAGTCGGCCGAGGCCCGCGAGCTGATCTACGGGAGCTGGGTCAGCCCCAAGCATCCAGTCATGTCCGGATCGTTGCCGCACATGTTCAGAGGGGTGACCAAGGACACCGGCGGCGAGATCACCTGGAAGATGGTCGCCGGCGGACAGTTGATGAACGGGCGCGGCACGCTCGCCGGCGTGCGCGACGGCATCGCCGATGCCGGGATGCCGATCCCCTCCTACACGCCGGCCGATCTGCCGGCGACGAACAGCGTCTTCTCGACTCTGGTCTTCGGCGAGGACATCGTCGCCGCGGGCGGCGCGAGCGCCGAAACGCTGCTGCTCCGCTGCCCCGAATGCCTAGCGGAGATCAGAAGGAACAATGCCGTCGTTCTGGGCAGCTACTCGGCCTCGCCGTTCATGCTGATGTGCCGCAAGCCGGTAAGGAACCTCGCCGAGCTCAAGGGAAAGAAGGTCCGCAGCTCGGGGGGCGGGGTCTATCTCATGAGGCAGGCCGGTGCGACTCCCGTCGCCATGAGCCCGGCCAAGGCGACCACCGCACTCCAGCGCGGGACCGTCGATTGCGTCCTTGGCGCGCCATCGTGGCTGAAGTCCTACGGATACCAGGATGTCGCCAAGCACATCCTGAACTATCCGCTAGGCATGGTCGGGCCTGTGCTCTCGATCTTTCTCAACCGCGATAGCTGGGACAAGCTGACCCTGGCCCAGAAGAAAGCGCATCTGAAATACGCCCCGCGGGTCATCGCCGATTCGGTGATCACGGCCTACAAGCTGCGCGATGCGGCGATTCTCGCCTCGGCCAAGGAGGTCGGCGTCACCCTTTATCCCGGCGGCGCGGAGTTCGCCGAGCTCGTCGCAAAGCGCAAGAAGGTGCAGCGCGAGCAGAACATCGCCAACGCCCGAAAATTCGGCGTCAAGAACCCGGAAAGAATCGCCGATGCGTTCGAAGCAGCGCTGGTGAAGTGGGGCAAGCTGTCGAAGGAAATCGGCAGCGACACCGCGAAGTACGAGGCCATCCTGCAGCGCGAGATCTACGACCAGATCGACATCAACAAGCTCTAACGGGCGGCGGCACCGCGCGAGCGGGCCGAACCGGCCCGTTCGTGCCTCGCGCTCGGTCGAGGCAACGAAAGCGGCATCTTGGACAGGCTCAGCAAGGCGCTCGTCCTGCCGATCAACTTCCTGATGTGGCTGGCCTGCTTCAGCGGGTTTCTGATGATGGCCCACATCACGATCGACGTGATCGGCCGCGTCGTCTTCAACCACCCCTTCCAGGGCACGATCGAGGTCGTCTCGGCCTACTACATGGTCGCGGTCTCGTTCCTGCCACTGGCCTATATCAGCCGGCACGAAGGACAGATCATCGTCGAGCTGTTCACCCGCTCGCTTTCGGCCAGACCGCTGTTCCGTCTGGAGATCGCGGTAAACGTCATCACCTTCGCCTATCTCGCCGTGTTCGCCTGGCAGACGACGGTGGTGGCGCTCGAGCGTACGGACAGGGGTGAGATGTGGGAGACCGCGGCCGGCTTCGTCGATGTCTGGCCCAGCCGGTGGCTGCTGCCGGTCGGCATCGCCGCGATGGCGCTCTACGTCCTCTACCGGGTTTTCGAGGACCTGCGCCGCCTTCGCGATAGCTCGGACCCCGGCGGACAGTGAGCGCGGTCGAACTCGGCTTCTGGAGCCTCGGCGCCATCCTGCTGCTGATCGGCGGGCGCTTGCCGATCGGGGTCGCGCTGGGCGGGATCGCGTTCCTGGGGATCGCCCATATCCGCAACATCAACGTCGCTTTCGGCATCATCAAGGACACGCCGTTCGAGTTCGCCGCCAACTACAGCCTATCGGCCATCCCGATGTTCCTGCTGATGGGATCGATCGCCCATCATTCGGGCATCAGCCAGGCCCTGTTCCAGGCGGCCAGGTTGTGGTTCGGCGGGCTGCCCGGCGGCCTTGCGGTGGCGACCAACCTTGCCTGTGCGGCGTTCGCGGCCGCATCGGGTTCCTCGGTCGCGACCGCGGCCGCGATGGGCCGCATCGCCATCCCCGAGATGCTGGAGCACGGCTACGAGAAGGGTCTGGCCACCGGCGTGGTCGCCAGCGCCGGCACGCTGGGCTCGCTGATCCCGCCCAGCATCCTGTTCGTGCTCTACGGCATCTTTGCCGAGGTCTCGATCGTCAAGCTGCTGATCGCGGGCGTCCTTCCCGGCCTTCTGACAGCCGCGGTCTACACGGTGATGATCCTGACCCGTTGCAAGCTCGACCCCGGGCTTGCACCGCCGATCGATCCTCGGGAGATCGCACGGCTCAGGCCCGAGCGCATGCGGGCCCTGTGGCGGGTCTGGCCCCTGCTCGCGCTGATCGTCGGCATCATCGGCGGGCTCTATGCCGGCATCGTCACGCCGACCGAGGCTGGCGCGGCCGGCGCCGTGCTGGCGCTGATCGTCGCCTTCATTCAGCGCCGGATGAACTTCGAGGTGTTCCGCGAAAGCCTGGTCGAGGCGATCACCGCGACCGCCCGCATCTTTTTCGTCGCGGTCGGTGCGGTGATGTACACCAAGTTTCTCGCGTTGACCGGCATGCCCAGCTATCTCGCCAACCTGATCGGCGACTGGGCGCTTGATCCGCTGCTGCTGGTGCTCGCAGCCTCGGTAATCTACGTCGTCCTCGGGATGTTCCTCGACCCGCTCGGGCTGCTGCTGCTGACGCTGCCGATCCTTCTGCCGATGTTCGAAGGGCTGAACCTCGATCTGGTCTGGTTCGGCGTGCTGGTGGTGAAATTCCTCGAGATCGGTCTGTTGACCCCGCCGGTCGGCTTCAACGTCTACGTCATCAAGTCCGTCGTCGGCGATACGATCCCGCTGGAGACGATCTTCCGCGGCGTCGGCTGGTTCCTGGCGTGCGAGGTCGTCGTCGTCGCGCTCCTCGTGGCGTTTCCGCAGATCTCCCTCTATCTGCCGGGGACGATGGACTGAGGCCCGCCATCGCAGAATTCCGGAATTGCGGCGCGACAACCGACACCCGCAATACGTTCGAGGACTCTACCCCGTTCGGCCGCGCACAACGGATCAGGGGGTCAGAGTTTCCCCTAACCCCCTGATCTTCTTGGTCGGAGCGATAGGATTTGAACCTACGACCCCTTGACCCCCAGTCAAGTGCGCTACCAGACTGCGCCACGCTCCGTCGGCCGGTTACGCGCCAAGCGCGCGGGAATCATACGGCGGTTCGAGGTCGATGACAACGTCCCGGCGCTCAGCCGATCGCTTTGCGGAGACTCTCCCTGAGCGCCTCGAGTTCGCCGAGCACGTCTTCGAGCGCGGCCCTGAGCGCTTCGATCTCGCCGGGCTCCGCGGCCGCCGGCGCCTCCATCGCTGCGGCTGGCGCTGGCGCGAGCGCCGGATCGGCAGGCTCGGCCGCGCTCCGGTCTTCGCCTGGTTCCGTCGGCGCGCCGGTCTCCGCACCCTGGATCAGACCCTTGATGCCGCGCTCGCGGAGCAGCTTCTGGACGCCCTTTATGGTGTAGCCGTCGGTGTAGAGCAGTTCGCGGATCAAGCGCAGCAGGTCGACGTCTTCGGGCCGGTAGTAGCGCCGCCCGCCGCCGCGCTTGAGTGGTCGGACCTGAGCGAACTTGCTCTCCCAGAACCGCAGCACATGGGGCGGGACGGCGAGATCGCTGGAGACCTCGCTGATCGTCCTGAACGCGGCTGCGGACTTGGTCCCGCGGCGCCTTTCCGGCCCTGTCGCTTCTGCGGGTTCGGCCATCGTCAGGACGCCTTAACCGTCTAACGGTTCGATTCGACGCCCGAGGGGCGGGACAAGGCGCCGTTGATGCGCGCCTTCAGGACGTTGGAGGCGCGAAAGACCAGAACCTTGCGGGGTGGTATCGGCACCTCTTGGCCGGTCTTGGGATTGCGGCCCACACGCTGGCCCTTTTGGCGTACGGAAAAGCTGCCGAAGGACGAGATCTTGACTGGCTCGCCGCGAGTCAGCGTATCGGAAATCTCTCGCAACACGGTCTCGACGAGGTCGGCGGACTCGTTTCGAGACAGCCCGACTTCCTGATAGACCGCCTCGCTCAGCTGAGCACGGGTAACCGTTTGTGGCGCCATTCCATGTGTCCCCGCCGAATTTCGACAAACCCTATCGCAAGTGAATAAGCTAGTCAATTATCAAAGGGATAGAGCGATTTCCTAAAGTAAATCCGCGCTTAACGGCCTCGGATCTCCCGGCCGCCCGGAGTGCCGGTCTACCAGCGCAGCAAGCTGGCAGCCCAGGTGAACCCGCCCCCCATCGCTTCGAGCAGGCAGAGGTCGCCGCGCTTGATCCGGCCGTCCCCGGCCGCCTCGGCGAGCGCGAGCGGGATCGAGGCCGCCGAGGTGTTGGCATGGCGGTCCAGCGTCAGGACGAACTTGTCCATCGGCAGCCCGAGCTTGGCGGCGGTGCTGTTGAGGATGCGCAGATTGGCCTGGTGCGGGACCACCCAATCGATGTCCTCGGCGCGCAGGCCGTTGGCATCGAGCGCCTCGCCGACCACCGCGGAGAGGTTGTTGACGGCATGGCGGAAGACCTCGCGGCCAACCATCTTCAGGTGGCCGACCGTGCGCGTGCTCGACGGGCCGCCGTCGACATAGAGCAAATCGTGGTACCGCCCGTCGGAGTGCAGGTGGTTCGAGATCACGCCGCGGTCGGTGGCCTCGCCGTTGCCCTCCTCGGCGCGCAGGACCACCGCGCCGGCGCCGTCGCCGAACAGCACGCAGGTGCCCCGGTCGGACCAGTCGAGAATCCGCGAAAAGGTCTCCGCGCCGATGACCAGAGCGGTTCCGGCTTGGCCGAGACGGATGAAGTTGTCCGCGACGGTGACCGCGTAGAGAAAGCCCGAACAGACGGCCTGGATGTCGAAGGCGGCGCCGCGGGTGATCCCCAGCGCGCCCTGAACCCGGGTCGCCGTCGCCGGGAAGGTGTGGTCCGGGGTCGCCGTCGCCAGAACGATCAGATCGATGTCGGAGGGCTGCATGCCCGCGCGGCCAAGCGCCTGCGTGGCGGCCTCGATCGCAAGATCGGATGTTTTCTCGCCGTCGGCGGCGATCCGCCGCTCGTGGATGCCGGTCCGCTGGACGATCCATTCATCGGAGGTGTCGACCTGCAGGGCGAGTTCGGCATTGGTGAGGATGCGCTCGGGCAGATAGGACCCACAACCAGCGACGATGGAACGCAACACCATCAGGACGCGGCCGCGCGTGCTTCCATGGGCAGGGTAGAGCCGTTCTTGTCCAGTTCCGCGATGATCTTGTCGTTGAAGCCGTTGACCGCCATGTCGACCGCCACGCCGATTGCGTTGGCGAAGCCGAAGGCATCCGTCCCGCCATGACTCTTGACGACGATGCCGTTGAGGCCGAGGAACATGGCGCCGTTATAACGTCTGGGATCGAGGCGAGCGCGCAGCTTGTTGAGGCTCCGCCGCGCGAGCAGGTAGCCTAGCCTGGAGGCGATCGAGCTCTTGAACGCCTTGCGCAGGAAATCGGAATAAAGCCTTACCGAGCCTTCGATTGTCTTGAGCGCGATGTTGCCGGAAAACCCGTCCGAGACGATCACGTCGACAGTGCCCTTGG
Organism: Alphaproteobacteria bacterium; assembly: GCA_965248835.1. Classification (GTDB taxonomy): domain Bacteria; phylum Pseudomonadota; class Alphaproteobacteria; order MPNO01; family MPNO01; genus CAYFYS01. The sequence goes on along the minus strand of CBDFLJ010000002.1, from coordinate 1,176,636 downwards.
CGATGTCGTCGCCCTCGACGAAGCCGTGGAAGCGGAACCCGCCGGACCGTTCGCGCAGGCGGGCCGAGGCCTGGCGGACGGCTTCGTGCCCCTTGGCTTCCTCGGTGCCGACGTTCAGCAGCCCGACGCTGGGGTCGTACAGGCCGAGCACCGTGCGCGCGAATTCCGCGCCCATGATCGAGAACTCGATCAGGTTCTCGGCATCGCATTCCACGTTCGCGCCCAGATCCAGCATCACCGATTCGCTGCGCTGGCTGGGGAAGACCGCTGCCATCGCCGGCCGGTCTATGCCCGGCAGGGTCTTGAGCGTGACCTTCGCCATCGCCATCAGCGCGCCGGTGTTGCCGGCGGAGACCACGCCGGCCGCCTCGCCGTCGCGCACCGCGTTGATCGCAAGCCGCATGCTGGACTCTCTGCCCTGGCGCAGCGCCTGGGAGGGCTTGGCATCGGCGGTCACGACCTCCTCGGTGTGCCGGATGGAAATCACGTTGCGCAGCTTAGGAAAGCGCCGCAACAGGGGCGCGATCTTGCGCTCATCGCCGAACAGGCCGAACCGGACACCGGGATAGCGCTGCCGGGCGATATTGGCACCCCTGACCACGATCCGAGGGGCGAAATCGCCCCCCATCGCATCCAGGGCAATCGTCAGAGGCGGGCTCAAACCGGCGGCCCCCCTGAGCGACGGCACATCAGGCCGCGCTCGCGTCCATCACATCGCGGCCATCGTAATGGCCGCAAGACAGGCAGACGTGATGCGGCCGCTTGTGCTCGCCGCAATTGGCGCATTCGCCGTAAGCAGCGCTCGCCAAGCGATGATGGGACCGCCGCATGTTGCGGCGGGACTTGGACGTTTTTCTCTTGGGAACAGCCATAAGGACGCTCTTCGTTCCACATTGTCTGAAAGGGCAGCGTGGATAACTACCGAACTCCACGGCGACCGGCAACCCAAAGCCGAAGTCTAATCCTTTCGCCGCGACCCTGCCAGCGCGCGAAACGGGGTATCCGGCTTTTCTTCATGAATCAAGATGTATTCGGAATCCGCCGTCGCGGCGGCGGCGGCGGCCTGCCGGGGATAGGGATCGAGAAGCAGGAAAAGCTCCTCGGCGACGATCTCGCCGATATCGAACGCGCCTTCGGGCAGTGGTTCGAAATCGTCTTCGGCGGCAAATTCCGCCTTTCCCCCGCTGTCCGACGCATCCACCGCGCCGAAACGGAGCGTGGCCCGATCCTCGATGCGCTTGGCTAGCGGCTCCAGCGTGAGCACGCAGGTCTGGACGACATCTGCCCGGATATCGGCGCTGAACATCACCTCCGAGGGTCCGATTCGTTTGAGCGTGACCCGCGCGGCAAGCCTGTCGATCGCCTCGAGCTCGAAGCGTGCGGCGAGCGCGACGCGCTCGGCTTCGCTGGCCTCGATTTCGAAGACCGCCGCGTCTGCCGCGCATAGCGCGTCGACGTCGACAATGCGGGAGAATTCGGCTTGCACGCGCCTTGCTGCCTTATCGTTCGGCGCCGCCGAGCCGCCCGGCGAGCGGCGCGAAATCGATGTCGCCCCCCATCAGCCGGTCCAGCGGCAGCGAGTCGATGTGATCGATCTGGGTCCGTAGATAGCAGGCTATCGTCTCGATGCAAGCCGGATCGGGCGTGATGGTCCCGTAGAGATTGCGCGCGAGCACCGCGTGGAGCACCGCGTCATCGCCGGCCAACCCGGTCTCGTAGGCGCCGATCCGCCCGTAGAACGCGCTGGCCATCGCCTTGACCCGGCGGCCGACGCCGAGATCACCCGCGCCCATCTCGCGCAGACTCCGGTCCATGTCGTCGAACATCCGGTCGAACAGCGCCTGCGCCAGTGCCTTTGTCCGGTCATGCTCAATCTTGAGCCGGCGCAGGACGACGAATGCGTGAAGGGCGATGAGCTCGAACCGGCCGTCGAGCGTGTCCGGGACGCCGGCTTGGAGGTAGAATTCGGGCATTCGCGCCTGATCGACAACGGCTTCGTAGAGTCGCCAGGCGACGGCGGATTGGGCGTTGGCGCGAAACCGCCGAGTCAACCTCATCTTCCTGACCCCCCTCCCCTCGGGCGCCTGTCTCCCCCAAGCTTCGCTACCGCGGTGTGCGGATCCGGGTTAGAATTATCCATCGGTCCGGATCGCGTACAAGGCAACGTGGCTCTTGGTATGAGTATCCTCCCATTCACGGAATCGCTGCGCGCATCGACGGGTGCCCTGGCGCTGGCCCTGGCATTCAGCGCTGCCATTCTCGACGGGTGCACGCCGCAGCGCGACAACAACGGCAACATCCCCCTGGTGGAGGTCGTCGAAGCGATCAAGCCCGGCAAGCACACCCGCGACGAGGTCGCGACGATGCTGGGCAGTCCGTCCGCCCGGGCGACCTTCGAGCAGGAGCAGGCCTGGTATTACATCGGCAAGCGCACGGAAACACTGGCCTTTTTCACCCCGGAAGTCCTCGAGCACAGGGTCCTGGAAATCCGCTTCGACGACCAGGGTATCGTCAAGGAGGTCAAGCGCCACGACGCGACAACCGCGGACAAAGTCGACCTGGTTGAGCGGACCACGCCGACCAAGGGCAACGAGCTGACCTTCGTCGAGCAGTTGATCGGCAACCTCGGGCGGTTCAACCAGGCCGGGGGCGGCGGAGACGGCGGCAGCCTGGGCGGCCCCTGATCGACCGCAGCGCGTCCCACCCGCCGGCTCGCGCGGTATCGGATCAGGCAGCAAGCACCGCGAGCAGCAGGATCGCCACGATGTTGGTGATCTTGATCATCGGGTTGATGGCAGGTCCTGCTGTATCCTTGTAGGGATCGCCGACGGTATCGCCGGTCACCGCAGCCAAGTGGGCATCGGAGCCCTTGCCGCCGTGATTGCCGTCCTCGATGTATTTCTTGGCGTTATCCCATGCGCCGCCGCCTGAGGTCATCGACAGGGCGACGAAAATGCCGGTGACGATCGTCCCCAGCAGCATCGCACCCACGGTCGTGAATCCGGCCGCCCGGCCGCCGACCGCAGACATGACGAAAAACACCACGATCGGCGCCAGCACCGGCAGCATCGACGGCACGATCATCTCGCGGATCGCGGCCCGGGTCAGCAGGTCGACCGCACGGCCGTACTCGGGCCGGGTGGTGCCTTCCATGATCCCCGGGATCTCGCGGAACTGGCGGCGGACCTCGACCACCACGGCGGCGCCGGCCCGGCCGACAGCCATCATACCCAGCGCGCCAAACAGGTAGGGCAGCAGCCCGCCGATGAACAGTCCGATGACGACATACGGATCGGCCAGCCGGAAGGTTATCTTGTCGGCTATGTCGGGAAAGTAGTAGCTCAGGTCCTGGGTATAGGCGGTGAACAGGACCAGCGCAGCCAGGCCGGCGGAGCCGATGGCGTAGCCCTTGGTGACCGCCTTGGTGGTGTTGCCTACCGCATCCAGGAGGTCGGTATGCCTGCGGACATCCTCGGGCAGGTCGGCCATCTCCGCGATGCCGCCGGCGTTGTCGGTCACCGGGCCATAGGCGTCGAGCGCGATGACCATGCCGGCCAGCGCCAACATCGTCGTCGCGGCCACCGCGATTCCGTAGAGGCCGGCGGCGAAATAGGCGACGATGATGCCCGCGCAGATCACGATCACCGGCGGGGCCGTCGCTTCGAGCGAGACCGCGAGGCCCTGGATGACGTTCGTCGCATGCCCGGTCTCGGACGCCTTGGCGATGCTGCGGACGGGCCGGTATTCGGTCGAGGTGTAGTATTCGGTGATCCAGACCATCAACCCGGTGACCACGAGCCCCACCAGGCCGCAATAGAGCAGGTGCCGCGGCGCGATCGTCCCATCGCCCAGCGGGATCGCGGTGGTGAAGCTGCCGAACAGAAGGTAGATCGCAAGCGCGATCAGGATTGCCGATATCACCGCGCTGGCAACGAACCCCTTGTAGAGGGCGGCCATGACGTTGTTGTTCGGGCCGAGCCGGACGAAGAACGTCCCGATCACCGATCCGATGATGCACACCGCACCGATCGCGAGCGGAAGCGCCATCATGGTTTCCTGGATCGCGCCGGTGAAGAAAATCGCGCCCAGCAGCATGGTCGCCACGACCGTGACCGCGTAGGTCTCGAACAGGTCGGCGGCCATTCCGGCGCAGTCGCCCACATTGTCGCCCACATTGTCGGCGATCACCCCGGCGTTGCGCGGGTCGTCCTCGGGGATTCCCGCCTCGATCTTGCCGACGAGATCCGCACCGACATCGGCCCCTTTAGTGAAGATGCCGCCGCCCAGCCGCGCGAAGATCGAAATCAGGGAGGCGCCGAAGCCAAGCGCGACGAGGGCTTCGAGAATATGGCGAAGCCCGGCCGGATCGGCCGGATCGAAGACCCCGCGCAGGATCACATAGTAGACCACCACGCCCAGCAGGCCGAGGCCGACAACCAGCATGCCGGTAACCGCGCCGGACTTGAAAGCGATGTCGAGCGCCGGCTTCAGGCCGCCGGTGCGAGCGGCGTTGGCGGTGCGTACGTTGGCCCGCACCGAGACGTTCATGCCGATATAACCGGCGATCCCGGACAGGATCGAGCCGATGAAAAACCCGATCGCAACGTAGAGGTTGAGCAGCAGTCCGAGGATGACGCCGACGACGATGCCGACGATGCCGATGGCGGTGTATTGGCGGTTCAGATAGGCCTTGGCGCCTTCCTGGATCGCCGCAGCGATCTCTATCATTCGCTCGGTGCCGGGGCTTGCCGCCAGGATCGAGCGGACGGCGTAGAGCCCGTACAAGATCGCAAGGCCGCCGCAGGCGGCGACGATCCAATAGGTGGTGACCATCATCGTCGGAAAGCCTCTGTTCTGATCCGGATTCAGGGCCGGCCCAAGGCGCGCACGGCACTGGAAATCAGGAAACTGACTGGTGAAGGGGGGGCAGTCAGAAATGCGCGCGGAACATGCCAGAACTCGCCGGCCAAGGCAACAACGCCGGCCCGGACGACGGGCCCTGACGGCTCATGCCGCTTGGCTCTGACGGGCCTGGTCGAATTTAAGCCAGACGATGGCGCACAGGATCAGGACGATCAGCGGGACGACGACCAGGTTGACCATGGCCCAGCCGTAGAGATGGAGCGAGGCGCCGGAGAACACGCCGCCGATCGCCACCGAGCCCCAGATACAGAAATCGTTGAAGCCCTGGATCTTGGCCATTTCCGAGGGGCGGTAGCAATCGGTCAGCAAGGTCGTGCCGCCGATGAACAGGAAGTTCCAGCCGACCCCGACGAAGATCAGCGCGCTGAGGAAATTAAGAAACCCGATTCCGGCCAAGTTGATCACAACGCACAGGGCGAGCAGCAGCGCGCCGGCGGTCATGACGTTCGTCGTGCCGTAGCGGGCGATCAGATGTCCGGTGAAAAAGGACGGCAGGAACATCCCGATGATGTGGGCCTGGATCACCATCGCCGAGTCGCCGAAGCTGAACCCGCTGTCTTTCATCGCAAGCGGCGTGACGGTCATCAGGAAGGACATCACGACATAGCTCGACACGGCGCCGATGATCGCGACCAGGCATTTGGTCTGTAACAGGATCTCCAGCAACGGGCGTTGCGGACCGCTGCGGTCGGCCTGGCTCATCGGCGGGATGCGCAGGAGCGAGGTCACCAGACCGATCGCGATGCAGAGGCCGACGACGACAGCGAACGTGCCGGCATAGACGATCGGATCGAACATGTCCTTGGTAAGGCGCGCCATGTTCGGGCCGGTCACGGCGGCGACGAGCCCGCCGGCGAGCACCAGCGAGATCGCCCGCCCACGCATCGCCGGACCGGCGGAATCGGCGGCGGCAAACCGGAAGAACTGGCTGAAGGCGTTGAACGAGCCGATCAGCGCGGTGCCCGCGGCAAACAACCAGAAGGAACCCAGGAAGATCGCCGCCGTCGCTATCACCCCGCCGAAGGCGCCGATCGCAGCCCCGGTCACGAAGCCGAGCCGGCGCCCGACGCGGCGCATGTAGAGCGAGGCCGGGATCGCCGTTGCCATCGTCGCGGCGAACTGCAGCGCGATCGGGATGGTCGCATAGGTCTTGTCTTCGGCGAGCAGGTAGCCGATCAGCGCCCCCGAGGCGATGATCGCCGAGGTGGTCGTCATGAACAGCGCTTGGCACAGGGCGAGCAGCGCGACGTTGCGATTGATGCCGGCGAAAAAGGTCACCATGGCAGACTACGCCCAAGACAGCCGTCGGTGAATGCCAAACTTCGGCAGGCAGCCCAGCGCAGAACGCCGATCTCGCACCGCCGGTCAGTTCCCCGAAGAGCCCGAGAAATGGCGGTAGCCCGTCTGCGGCAGGGCGAGCGGCTGTGCGTCCTTGCCGAGCACCGTTACGCCCTCGCCGGTCTTGATCCGGCCGATGCGGCTCAACGGGATGGCGAATTCTTCGGCCAACGCCCGGACTTCCCCGGCACGGTCCGGCGGAACGGTAAAGACCAGTTCATAGTCATCGCCGCCGGTCAGGATCAGGGCCATTGTGGACGGATCTTCGAGGTCCGCGGCCCTGGCTGCGGGCGACAGCGGGACCGCGCGCGCCTCGATCTCCGCACCGAGGCCGGACGCGCTGCAGATATGGCCGAGGTCGGCGGCCAGACCGTCCGAGATATCGGCGGCCGCCGTCGCCAGCCCGCGCAGCCGCACCCCCAGGTCGAGCCGCGGCTGCGGCAGCCGGTAGCGGTCGACCAGATACGCGCGCTGCCCCTCATCGGCGGCCGCAGCCGCGTCTGGGACGCCGAGCGCCCGCAACCCCAGCGCGGCATCGCCGATCGTACCGGATACGTAGACCTCATCACCGCTGCGCGCACCGGAACGAAGGAGCGCGGTGCCCGCCTCGACCTCGCCAAACGCGGTAACGCAAAGACAGGTGGATCCGGCAGTCGCCGTGGTGTCGCCGCCCAGCAGGGAGATCCCAAAGAACGCCTGGTCTTGCTTGAGCCCGGCCGCGAAACGATCAATCCATCGCCCTTCGATGTCGGCGGGCAGCGCCAGGCTCAGCAGATAGCCCCGCGGCCGCGCGCCCATCGCGGCAAGGTCCGAGAGGTTCACGCGCAAGAGCTTCCTGGCGATCAGGTCGGGCGGATCATCCGGGAAGAAATGGACGCCGCCGACCAGCATGTCGGTGGTTGCCACCAGCTCGCAACCGGGTTCGGGCGCGATCAGGGCCGCGTCGTCGCGCAGGCCCAGCGCCCCGGCATCGCCCGCGGCGAGGGGCGCGAACAGCGCTTCGATCAGCGCGAACTCATCGCGCGGCAGCCGAAGCGACATCACTGGCGTCTTCGGTGTCGGTGAACTCGGCCTCGCGCAGCCGGCGGGCCAGCCGGTCGAGGATCGCATTGGCCATGCCGCGCTCGGCAGGATCGAAAAAGGCATCGGTCAGATCGACATATTCCGAGATCGCGGCGCGGGCGGGGACCGCCCGGCGGGCCAGCAGCTCGTAAACCCCGGCACGCAGGATGCAGCGCAACAGCAGCTCGACCCGCTCCAAGGCCCACGTCTCCTGCAGCACCGAGCGCAGCATGTCGTCGATCTCCCCGGATCGCGTGTGGGCGCCGCGCACCAGTTCGGTGAACAGCGCCGGGTCGGGCTTGACCGGCGCCTCGTCGTCGTCGAGCACGCCGTCGCTGCGGAACTCGAGGAACTGCAGAATCACCGAATCGGGCGGCATGCCGGTGATTTCCGCCTGGTAAAGCGCCTGGACTGCGGCAAGGCGCGCCGCGCTCAACCTTGCCGACGGGGTTTTGGCGCTGGCCTTCGGCGCCCTCGATCCCGCTTCGGCCATCACCCGCCCAGCCCGAACCGCTGTTTCAGGGCGATCATGGCAAGGCAGGCGCGTGCGGCCGCACCGCCCCGGTCCTGTTCCTGGCGCCGTGCGCGGGCCATCGCCTGCGTGCGGTTTTCGCAGGTCAGGATCCCGTAGCCGATCGCCAAGCCGTGGACCAGCACGAGGTCCTGAAGGCCGCGCGCGCTCTCCTGGCAAACATAGTCGTAATGCGTCGTCTCGCCCCGTATGACGCAGCCGAGCCCGATAAACCCGTCCAAGCGGTGCGCCGCGTCGTCCTTTTTCATCGCCTCGGCGGCGAACCGGATGGCTCCGGGTATCTCGAAGGCCCCCGGGACCACGAAGCGCTCATGGCTCGCGCCGGCGTCCTCGAGCACCGCGGTCGCACCGGCAACCAGCTCGTCAGCAATGGCATCGTAGAACCGCGCCTCGACGATCATGACGTGGGGATTGTCGGCCATGCCAGCTCCTAGCAGCGCGAGGAGCCGATGGCGCGACGTTCGACGATGCGCAGACCGTAGGCTTCCAGACCCACGACCGCGCGCGGATGGTTGGTCAGCAGGATCATGTCGTGGACCCCGAGGTCGCGCAGGATCTGGGCGCCGACGCCGTAGTCCCGCAGCGCCGGCGGGCTGAAGGCGCGCTCGCCGCCGGTGGTCACGCTGACCTCGACCGAGGCCGCGCCGGGATCGTCGGGCAGCTCGTGGCGTTGGCGAACCTGATTGGCGAAGCTTTGCGCATAGGAATCGCGGATCATCACCACGAGCCCGCGGCCCGCCTCGCTGATCGCCCGGATGCAGGCTTCCATTTCATCGCCCCGGCCGCTGGTCTGGTCGTGCAGCACGTCGTCGAGCACGTTGATCGCGTGCATGCGCACAAGCAACGGTTCGGACCCGGAGATTTCGCCCTTGATCAGCGCCAGGTGCTCGGCGCCGCTGATCCGGTTGACGTAGATGATCAGCCGGAAGTCGCCGCCATTGGCTCGGCGCACGCGGGTCTGGAGCAGGCGCTCGACAAGGGTGTCGTGGCGCAGACGGTAGGCGATCAGGGCCTCTATGGTAGCGATTTTCAGGCCGTGGTACTGGGCGAAGCTGACCAGGTCCGGCAGCCGGGCCATGGTGCCGTCGTCATTCATGATCTCGCAGATCACGCCCGAAGGGTTCAACCCGGCGAGCCGAGCGATGTCGACCGAGGCCTCGGTATGGCCGGCGCGCTCGAGCACGCCGCCGTCGGACGCTACCAGCGGGAAGATGTGACCAGGCGTTACGATGTCCTCGGCGCCCTTGGTGGAATCGATCGCGACGGCGATCGTGCGTGCGCGGTCCGGCGCGGAGATTCCCGTCGTCACCCCGTCGCGCGCCTCGATCGAGACCGTGAAGGCTGTCTGGTGGCGGGTCCGGTTGTGCTGGGACATCAGCGGTAGGCCGATGGTTTCGACCCGCGGGCGGGTCATCGCCAGGCAGATCAGCCCGCGCCCGTGGGTGGCCATGAAGTTGACCACCTCGGGCGTCGCCATTTGCGCCGCAACCACCAGGTCGCCCTCGTTCTCGCGGTTCTCGTCATCGACCAGGATTACGACGCGGCCGTTGCGGATATCCTCGATCACCTCCTCGATCGAGGACAGGTAGCCGGCGGCGTTGTCGATCGCGGCTTGGCCGACTTCGGATTTCGATACGCGTTGGAGCTTATCGCTCACCCAGGGACCCCTTCCATCGACCTGTCAATCGCGGTCTACCAACCTTGCGACGTAGCGCGCGATGGTATCGACTTCGAAATTGACCCGGTCACCGGCACCGAGCCGCCCGAATGTCGTGCAGGTGCGGGTGTGGCTGATAATGTTCACCCCGAACCGCCGTCCGTCGACTTCATTGACGGTCAGAGACACGCCGTCCAGAGCGATCGATCCCTTCGGCGCGACATAGGCTCCGAAGCCTTCGGGCGCCTCGAAGGTGAACCTGACACTATCCCCCTCCCGCAAGGTGTCAAGTATCCGGGCTGTGCCGTCGACGTGGCCGGAGACGATATGCCCGCCCAGCTCGTCGCCGATCTTTAGAGAACGCTCCAGGTTGACGCCCGAACCGACCTGCCAGTCACCCAGCGTCGTCTTGTCCATGGTCTCGGCCGAAGCCTCGATGGCGAACCAGCCCGGCCCGCGGTCGACCACCGTCAGGCAGGGGCCCGAGCACGCGATCGAGGCGCCGATATCGATTTCGGCGGTGTCATAGGCGGTCTCGATTTCGATGCGCGTGTCGCCGCGCCGCTCGACGGCGCGGACCCGGCCCAGATCGGTGACGATACCGGTAAACATCGTTCCTCTCGCCGCCTTCGGCGCTATGCCGGCAGATAGGTCTCGACCAGATCCTGACCGACGGGCCGGGCGGAAATCTTGGCGAAGTCCATCGCTGCGTCAAGCGTGTCGACCCCGAGCGCCTCAACCGCCTCGCGCCCGTCCGCGCCGATCAGCCGCGGCGCGCGATACCAGACCAGCCGATCGACCAGCCCGGCGCGCAGCAGCGATGCGGCAATCCCGGCGCCCCCTTCGATGAGGACAGAGGTGATCCCCTCGCCGGCGAGCGCCTTGAGCGCCGCCGCCAGATCGACCCGGCCGTCCTCGCCGTCGGCGACCGGAAGGAACTTGACGCCGCTGCCTTCGTAGTCGGTGCGGCGGCGGGTCTCGCGTGCGCGCGGCAGAACCAGCCAGGTCGGCGTCTGTGACGCGGTCGCGATCAGGGCATGGGTCCGCGGCAAGGCCGTCGCACCGTCGACCAGCACGCGGACCGGGCTCGCCCCCTCCAGCCCGGCCAGCCGGCAGGTCAGCGCCGGATCGTCGTACAGCGCGGTCCGGGCGCCGACCAGGACCGCATCGTGGCGCGCGCGCAGCAGATGAACCGACTGGCGCGCCGCTTCGCCGGTGATCCACCGGCTCTGCCCGTCCCGGGTCGCGATCCGCGAATCGAGCGTCGAGGCGAGCTTCAATGTCGCCAGCGGCCGGCCGAGCGCGGCGCGCAGCAGGAAGCCGGCCAGGACTCCTTCCGCCGCGCTGGCGCACAGACCGGTCTCCACGGCGATGCCCGCCTCGCGCAGCCGGGCGATGCCGCGACCGTCGACCCTCGGGTCCGGGTCGGGAACCGCGGCCACGACTCGGGCGATGCCGGCCGCGATCAGGGCATCCGCGCAGGGCGGGGTCTGGCCGTGATGGGCGCAGGGCTCCAGGGTCACGAAGGCGGTCGCACCGGCCGCGCGCGCGCCGGCGCGCTCCAGCGCGATCGTCTCGGCGTGCGGGCGCCCGCCATCGGCCGTCGTTCCGCGGCCGACGACCTCGCCGTCGGCGACGATCACGCATCCCACCGCGGGGTTGGGCCAGGCACGGCCAAGCGCGCGGCGCGCAAGCGCGATCGCGGCCCGCATGTGAGACCGGTCACTCGTTGGCACCGGTGTCACTCAACGTCCCGACGAAGTCCTCGAAATCGCGCGCCTCGCGGAAGTTGCGGTAGACCGAGGCGAACCGCACATAGGCAACCTGATCGAGGCTGGCCAGGGCATCCATGATCATTTCGCCCACGGTGCTGGACTCGATCTCGGTTTCGCCGGCGCTTTCCAGCCGGCGGATAATCCCGTTGATGATGCGTTCGACCCGCTCCGCCTCGACCGGCCGCTTGCGCAGCGCGATCTTCATCGACCGGGCGAGCTTCTCGCGGTCGAGCGGCTCGCGCGCACCGCCCTTCTTGACCACCGTGAGTTCGCGCAGTTGGACGCGCTCGAAGGTGGTGAAGCGCTGCGAGCATGTCACGCAGACGCGGCGGCGCCGGATCGCCGAATTGTCTTCGGTGGGGCGAGAGTCCCTGACCTGTGTATCCTCGGATCCGCAGAACGGACAACGCATGCCGGCGCTCCACCGCTTTCCTGTTCGATCGACGCTAACGCACTATCCGCACGGATGGAAACGCCGGCGGGCCGCGATCATACATCGGGGTATATCGGAAACCTTCGGCACAGCGCCAGTACCCGCGTGCGGACCGAGTCTTCGATGGCGCCGATGTCCTGGCCGGCACCGGCGAGCCCGTCGACGACCTCGCAGATCAACGCACCGACCTGCTCGAATTCCGCGATTCCGAAGCCGCGTGTCGTCGCCGCAGGAGATCCCAGGCGGATGCCCGAGGTGATCGTCGGCTTCTCCGGATCGAACGGCACGCCGTTCTTGTTGCAGGTGATGCCGGCGCGCTCAAGGCTCTGCTCGGCGAGCTTGCCGGTCAGGCCCTTGGGCCTGAGGTCGACCAGCATCAGATGGGTATCGGTCCCGCCGGAAACGATGTCGAGCCCGCCTTCGATCAGCCGCGCGGCGAGCGCCTTGGCGTTGGCGACCACGGATGCCGAGTAGGCCGCAAACTCGGGCCTGAGCGCCTCGCCGAGCGCGGCGGCCTTGGCGGCGATGATGTGCATCAAGGGTCCGCCCTGGGTGCCGGGAAAAATGGACGAGTTCACCTTCTTCGCGATCTCGGCGTCGTTGGTGAGGATCATCCCGCCGCGCGGTCCCCTGAGTGTCTTGTGGGTGGTCGTGGCGACGACGTGGGCATGGGGCAGCGGGCTGGGGTGGACGCCGCCCGCCACGAGCCCCGCGAAATGGGCCATATCGACGAACAGGCAGGCCTCTACGGCATCGGCGATCGCCCTGAAGCGCGCGAAATCGATCATCCGGGGATAGGCCGAGCCGCCGGCGATGATCATCCGGGGACGGTGCTCCCGGGCCAGGCGCTCGACCTCGTCGTAGTCGATCAGCGCATCCTCGGGCCGCACGCCGTACTGGACGGCATTGAACCATTTGCCCGATTGGCTGGGCGGCGCGCCATGGGTCAGATGACCGCCGGCGGCGAGCGACAGCCCGAGGATCGTGTCGCCGGGCTGGCAGAGCGCGAAATAGACCGCGTTGTTCGCCTGGGCGCCCGAATGCGGCTGGACGTTGGCGTATGCGCACGAGAACAGCGCCTTGGCACGCTCGCGCGCCAGCTCCTCGACGATGTCGACGAACTCGCAGCCGCCGTAATAGCGCCGCCCGGGATAGCCCTCGGCATATTTGTTGGTGAGCACCGAGCCGGCGGCCTCGAGGACCGCGCGCGAGACGAAGTTCTCCGAGGCGATGAGCTCGATCTGGTCCTGCTGGCGAACGAGCTCGGCACGCATCGCCGCGTGAAGATCCGGATCACTGTCTTCGAGCGCCGCAGTAAAGAAGTCGTCAAACGAATCGGGATCGGCGCCAAGCGGGTTCAAAGCCATGATCTCTCCACTACGAACCTGCGGCCAAGGCGGATGCGCCCTTGGCCAGCTTGTCGAGGCGCCGGCGGTGGCGCCCACCTTCGAAATCGGTCTCCAGAAACGCCGCGACGCAGTTCCGGGCCGCCTCCCCGGTCAGCCGCCTCCCCGCAAGCACCAGAACGTTGGCGTCGTTGTGCTGGCGGGCAAGCCGCGCGCCCTCGGCGTCATGGACCAGCGCGGCGCGGATGCCGGAATGCCGGTTGGCCGCGATGGACATTCCAACGCCGCTGCCGCAGATCAGCACCCCGCGTTCGGAAATGCCCGCAGCAAGCTTTTCCGCCAACGCATTGGCGAAGTCGGGATAGTCCACCGGCTGATCGTCGTCGGTCCCGAGATCGAGCACCTCGAGGCCACGCTGGGCAAGACAGGCACGAACCGCCTGCTTGAGCGGAAAGCCGGCGTGGTCCGCAGCCAGGGAAATGGGTTTGGCAGCCATGCTCACATTGCGGCTCAGCGGTATGGGCGCCTAACTATCATAGCATCGGCGGGCATTCCACCCCGGCGCCGACGCTGTGGTTCGGACCGTGTGCGCCAATCGCCGCAGGTTTCCGAGTCGACAATTTGTCGCGGCCGCACGAAATCTACCCGCCGCGGATATGGTCCAACAGCGATCCCGATGGTTGGTTCTCCGCGTGGCAAGACTTCACTGACCGACTGTCTTGCCCGTCGTTTCCGAGCAAATCGGGAACATTGACCGCGCACATCAAACCAATCAATCCGGCAAATGCCGGGTTCCATCGCAATTTCGTGTGCTGTTGTCGAAAAAACCTCCCTGACATTGTCGACATAACAGAATTGACATCCGAAACTGTTCGTGTCATCACGCAGGCGTGTAACCAACACAAGGGTAAAATGTTGAATGGTGGAAGAGGGAAAAACTGTGGCCGATCGAAGTGAAATGTTGCGCATGGCAGTCGACATCGTTGCGGCGTATGTGAGCAACAACACCGTGCCGGCAAATCAGGTGCCGGAAGTCATCAATACCGTCTTTAGTTCTCTAATCGGCGTCGAAGGCGGCAAGCCCGAACCGGTGGCGGAGCCCGCGAAGCCGGCCGTCAGCATTCGGCGCTCGGTGACACCGGACCACATCGTATGCCTGGAAGACGGCAAAAAGCTCAAAATGCTCAAGCGGCATCTGAGAGCTGCATACAACATGACGCCCGATGAATATCGAGCCAAATGGAACTTGCCGGCGGACTATCCGATGGTGGCGCCGAACTATGCCGCCCAGCGCTCGGACTTCGCCAAGAAGATCGGGCTTGGCCGCAAGAAGGTGGTACGAAAGCCGCGGCGCACGCGCCGTAGCTGATCGAAGCGCAAGACAAGACCGCGCGCCCCGGGCTCGGGGCGCGCGGTCTTGATCCGCCGGTCTTGATCTGAGCGTTGCTCCGACGGAGCGGGCGCTCAGTTAATGTAGTCGTACTTGCCGTTGCTCCATTCATAGAAGACGTAGCCGGGCGCGGTCACGTCGCCTTTGCTGTCGAAACCGATCTTGCCCAGCACCGTCTCGAAGCTGGCCGACCTGAGGACCTCGATCACCTTGGAGGTGTCGGTGGTGCCGGCTTTCTCGACTGCCTGAACCCAGGCCTGGATCGCCCCGTAGGTGTAAAGAGTGTATCCCTCCGGCTCGTAGCCACCGGCGCGGAAACGCTCGACCAGAGGCTTGGCGACCGGATTCTTGCGCGGGTCGGGGCTGAAGGTCATCAGCGTCCCCTCACCCGCCGCGCCGGTAATCGCCCAGTACTCATCAGTCACCAACGCATCGCCCGAGACCAGTTTCGTCGCCATGCCCTGGGCGCGCATCTGGCGGACGATCAGCCCCGCCTCGGTGTGATAGCCGCCGAGATAGACCACATTGATGCCGTTCTTCTTGAGCTTGGAGACCAGCGCCGAATAGTCCTTCTCGCCGGCGGTAAAGGCCTCGTACAGCGTCTCGCTCTTGCCCCGGCCGCGCAGCGTCTTCCGGGTCTCATCGGCAAGCCCCTTACCGTAGGCCGTCTTGTCATGGAGGACCGCGATCTTCTTGTTGCCGAACATATCGGCCAGGAAGTTGCCGGCGACCTTGCCCTGCTGATCGTCGCGGCCGCAGACCCGGAAGACGTTGGCCATCCCGCGCTCGGTCAGCTTGGGGTTGGTCGATGCGGGCGAGATCTGCAGAATGTCCTCGTCGGCATAGACGTCCGAGGCCGGGATCGAAGACCCTGAGCAGAAATGGCCGGCCATGAACCGGATGCCCTTGCCCACCATCTCGTTGGCGACCGCCACGGCCTGCTTGGGATCGCACGCGTCATCGCCGATCTCGATACGGAGCTTCTGGCCGAGCACGCCGCCCTTGGCGTTGATATCGCGCGCAGCCATCTCTGCGCCCCGGCGCATCTGCTCGCCGAATGCGGCATATTGCCCGGTCATCGGTCCGGCCGTCGCGATCGCGATCTCGGCCTTGGCCGCCGTGATGCCGAGCAGAGAGGCGCCAGCGACCGCAAGCGCCAATTTCCAACGGCTGGTCATCGTTCGTTTCTCCGATTTTCCTGGAACCGAGCCCAAACGGGCGGAATGCCGCTCGGAAACGCGCGGCGGCTCACTATATCAATCCGTTGTGATCGGACAAGAAGCTCGACAGGACAGAGCGATTCTCCGCCTGCCCGGCTCAGCCGCAATCGAGAATCGCCTCCCGCAGCGCAGCGTAGTCCTCGACCGGCGGGAAGTCGGGGAACTCCTCGCGGACGGCCGGCGGGGCGCGGAACAGAATGCCGGCGTGGGCCGCGCCCAGCATGGCGGTGTCGTTGTAGGAATCGCCGACCGCGGTGACGTGGAAGTTGAGCGCCTTGAAAGCGAGCACGCTGGCGCGCTTGTGATCGGCATGGCGCAGGGTGTAGTCCGTGATCGCGCCGTCGTCGGCCACGGTAAGGCTGTGGCAGAACAGCGTCGGCCAGCCGAGTGCGCGCATCAGCGGCCGAGCGAACTCGGCGAAGGTATCGGACAGGATGACCACCGGCCCGCGCTCGCGCAGCCAGTCGAGGAAGACGGCCGCGCCGGGTAGCGGCTCCATGCCCGCGACCACTGCGCCGATGTCGGCCATCCCCAACCCGTTCTCGTCCAGCAGCCGAAGCCGCTGGCGCATCAGGGTATCGTAGTCGGGGATGTCGCGGGTGGTCGCGCGAAGCGCTTCGATGCCAGTACGTTCCGCGAGCCCGATCCAGACTTCGGGTATCAGGACGCCTTCGAGATCGAGACAGAACAACCGCACGCGAAATCTTTACGTTGCGCCAGCCGGTTCACCGGTACCGCCCAGGCCACAGTATCGCAGTCAGGCGCTCCGGGTCGATGTCAATCGGCGCCATCAGACCTCCGCCGGCGCCAGGGGCGCGCGGCCCCGGATCATGTCGGCGGCCTTCTCGGCGATCATGATCACCGGGGCGTTGATGTTGCCGCCGACCAGGTCGGGAAAGACCGAGGCATCGACAACCCGCAGCCCGTCAATCCCGCGCACCTTCAGTTCGGGGTCGACGACCGCCATGTCGTCACTTCCCATCTTGCAGGTCCCGGCCGGATGGTGCGCTGTCGCCGAGGTCGCGCGGATATAGGCATCGATCTCCGCATCGGAGGTCACGTCGACTCCGGGGTCGGTCTCGGCAACGCCGAAGCGCTCCAGCGCCTTGGTCTCACCGACCTCGCGCACCCGTTTGAATCCCTCGCGGAGAGTCTCGATATCGGCCGGCTCGGACAGGAAATTCTGGATGATGCGGATTTTTTTGCGCGGATCGGCGGAGGCGAGCTTGACCTCGCCCCTGCTCTGCGGGCGCAGCAGCACCGGACGGCAGCCGAACCCGTCGGGCCACGCGCGCCGATATCCGGGGAACCAGGGATAGGTCTCCACCGGCAAGTCGCGGAACAGGAACTGGATGTCGGGCAAGTCGGCCTCGGGCCGGCTCTTGACGAAGGCCATCACGCCTGCCGGCAGGTCGGTCGCCGGTCCACTGCCGGCGAGATAGGCCCGCGGCATGTCCATCGCGAGCTGGTCGAGCCGCATCTGGGTGCGGAAGACCCCGGCCTTCTCGCGGCTGTAGTTGACGATGGCCGAAAGATGGTCCTGCAGGTTCTTGCCCACACCGGGCAGCTCGTGGACGGTCCGGATGCCGTGCTCGCCCAGCTCGTCAGGCCTGCCAATGCCTGACAGCAACAATACCTGCGGGGAGTTGATGACCCCGCCCGAGAGCAGCACCTCGCGCTCGGCCCGGACCTCGTGCATCTGCCCTCCGTGCTCGTATTCCAGCCCCACGGCGCGGCCATTCTCGATCAGCAGTCGGGTGGCCAGCGCCCTGGTGTGAAGCCTCACGTTGGGCCGCTTCAGCACCGGCTTCAGATAGGCCACCGCGGTGCTGCACCGCTTGCCGTCGCGGATGGTCTGCTGGATCCGGCAAAAGCCCTCCTGCTCGGCGCCGTTGTAGTCCTCGGTGTATTTGTGGCCGATCGCCCTGGCGCCCTCGACATAGGCATCGACGAAATCGTCGTTGTAGGTGCCGGTGCGGACCGACAACGGCCCGTCCGTGCCGCGGAACGCGTCGGCACCGCCCCCCCAGTTCTCGGCCTTGCGGAAATAGGGCAGCACCTCGGCATAGGACCAGCCCGGACAGCCCTTCTGGCGCCACCGGTCGTAGTCGCCCCGATGGCCGCGGACATAAGCCATGGCGTTGATCGAGGACGACCCGCCGATGATCCGTCCGCGGGCGCATTCGATGCTTCGGTTGTCGAGGTTTGGCTCCGGCTCGGTGAAATACATCCAGTCATGCCGGCGCTCTTCGAGCAGCACGCCCCAACCGAGGGGAATGTGGATCATCGGGTCGCGGTCCCAGCCGCCGGCCTCGATCAACAGCACCTGGACGTCCGCGTCCTCGCTCAGCCGGTTGGCCAGCACGCAGCCTGCCGAGCCCGCGCCGACGACGATGTAGTCGTAGCTGGCGCGATCCGCCATGACCCATCCCCTGTCTTGAATTCCGTTCGTCCGAGCATAGCAGAGCGGTCAGCCCGGCGATATCCGGCGCTGCCTCACGGACCGGCCAACCATTCCAGGCACGCCGAACGCAGCGCTGCCTCTTCGGGGCTGTAGACGGCAATGCAGGGGACCGATGGGACGCCGGTTTTCGACTGGCGAAAGCACAGAAAACGCATCTCCGGCGGGAAGGACGACAGGTCCATGGCCTCGTAGAAGCTCGCCGGCACGCCGCGCGGATCGACCGGGTCCATCCTGTCCTTCTCGTATACGCCGGTCCGCTTGAAGATGCGCCAGACGCCAGCACGCCGCTCCAGCAGATCGAAGAACCGGAACAGCGATTGGAAATCGAACTCGTGGCCGTCGATGAACGCGCGCGCGAAAAGCGTGACATGGCAGCGGCTGAAGGCGCGATCGCCGTTCACCAGGATCAACGGCCCGGTGAAGACATGCTTGACATGGCTGCCCGGCCGGCGCCTCTCCGCCATCGCCTTGGAGCCTTCGAGGAAATCGCGGGCGGCCCCGGACATCCAGGAGATGCTGATCGTCGCGTCGCCGTGGAAGCAGGCCGCCAGCGTCTCCCAATCATCGGCGTCCCGCGCATGGCCCCAGCGCACCAGAAGATCGGCGATTTCGTGCTCGTCCTGCATTGCCTGTTGCCGCACCACGTCCGTCATATCGCTCCTCCCACGGTGTCATCCCGCGCCGATCATAAGACTGTGCTCCGGTGCACACAGCGCGAAAAGCAGTGTCTGGAGCGATGGAATCGCTGTAGATGTCATCGCACGGATGGGTGGCCGAGCGGTTGAAGGCACCGGTCTTGAAAACCGGCAGACGTGCGAGCGTCTCGTGGGTTCGAATCCCACCCCATCCGCCATCCTGCTTCGCCGGGCGGGATTGCCCGCTTGGACGCGGACCGGTTGCCGCGTTATTCCGATTCTCTCGCGGTCGAGACAAGATCCATGATGGCGCGGACCATGTTGACGTAGCCGGTGCAGCGGCACAGGTGGCCGCTCAGCATGTCGCGCAGGGCTTGTTCCGTCGGCGCCGGGTCTTCCTCGAGATAGGCGCTGAGCGACATCAGGATGCCGGGGGTGCAGTAGCCGCACTGCAGGCCGTGATGCCTGCGGAAGGCCAATTGCAGGTCGCTGAGCTCGCCCTCGGTGGAGGCCAGGCCCTCGGCAGTCTCCACACGCTTGCCATCGGCCTGGACGGCGAGGGTCAGGCAGGCCCGCGCGACGCGGCCGTCGATCCTCACCGTGCAGGCCCCGCACACGCCGTGCTCGCAGCCGACGTGGACGCTGGTCAGCCCGAGCTCGTGCACCAGAAAATCGGACAGCAGCATGCGCGGCTCGGAATCGCCGGTAATGTGCTGCCCGTTGACCGTGAAGGCGACCGGATGCCGGGCGCCGCGGTCTAGCTTCGGCATGACTTGGCCTCCTCGATCACGCGGCGGCCCAGGCGCCGCACCAGCTCGCGGCGGTATTTCGCGCTCGCGTGCACGTCGTCGTAACCGCCGAGCTCCCAGGCGAAGGCGTTCAGCGCATCGTCAAGTTCGGCGCCCGCCAACATCGGCCAGTCCTTTACCGTCGGCCGGTCGGCGACGCCGCCGACCCCGAGTCGGATGCGGTCGGCCGAGGCGACGGCGGCAAGCGCGACGATGGCGAAGTCGCCCCGACGCTGGGCCATCTCGACGAACGCGTGGCCGTCGCCCGGCCGCGCGACGGGATAGCGCGCGGCAACCACCATCTCCTCGGCGCGCTTGGCGGTGGTGAGCATGCCGACCTGGAAATCGGCCGCCGCGAGCATCCTTTCGCCGGCCGTGGAGCGCAGCACCACCTCGCCGCCGAGCGTGGCCAGGCACAGCGGCAATTCCGAGCTGGGATCTGCATGGACCAGCGAGCCGCATACCGTGCCGCGGCTGCGGGTCTGGTAATGGCCGACATAAGGCAGCGCCTTGTGCACCAGCGGCAGGCGCGCAGCAAGGTCCGGCCAGCGCTCGAGCTCGCACTGGCGCGCGGTGGCGCCGATCTCGACCCTGTCGGCATCGGACCGGATGTAGGACAGTGCCTCGATGCCCGAGATGTCGACCAGGATCTCGGGCTCCACGAGGCGGAAGTTGAGCATCGGCATCAGCGACTGACCGCCGGCGAGCACCCGGGCGTCTTCCCCGGCGCCCGCAAGGCCTGCGATCGCCTCCTCAGCCGTCTCGGCGCGCAGGTAATCGAACGAACAGGGTTTCATTGCCTGAACCCCAGCGCGGCAAGCAGCCGCTGCCACCACGCGCCCGCGGGCGGCCCGTGCCCGTCGCCGTCGACCTGTGCCGCCAGCCGCTGGAAGAACTGCCGCACCAATGCGCGGGCGGCCCCTTCCAGCATGCGCCCGCCGACCGCAGCCACCGTGCCGGTGATCTCGATGGTGTAGTCGTAGGAGACCAGCGTGCCGCCCTCAGCAGGCGACAGCCGCACCCTACCTTCGCCTTGCGAGGCGCCGAGCGGCCCGACGAGACCGCCCGACAGCCGGACGGCGTTCGGTGGGTCGAGCTCTGTCAGGCCTACATCTGCCCGGAATTTTCCGCGCACCGGCCCCGCGCCGAGGCTCACCTCGGCGCGATAGAGATTCTCTCCCACCAGGTCGAGCGCGCGGCAACCCGGTATCACGGCGGCGAGCTTGTCGGGATCGAGCAGCGTCTGCCACACTTGCTCGGGGCGGGCCGGCACCAGGGTCTCGCCTGTCCCCGACAGCACCTGTCCGGTCGCCTTCCGCTCACCTGCTTCCACCGCCTGGTCGGCGGGCGGCGGCGGCTCATCGGTATGGATCAGCGCGCTGACCCTGGCCGGGGTCAACGGCAGTGTAAGGTTCTCGACATCGAGCGCATCGCACACCGCGTTGGCAATGCACACCGGCGTGGACATGCAGTTGCCCTCGCCGATCCCCTTGGCACCCAGGGGGGTCAGCAAGGACGGGGTCTCCATGTGCAGGACCACCGGCTCGGGCACCTCCCAGGATGTCGGCACCAGGTAGTCCGCGAACGTCCCGGTGAGAAAACTCCCGTCCTCGCCGTAGACGAACTCCTCGTAGAGCGCGCAGCCCACGCCCCAGGCGAACGCGCCGTGGATCTGTCCGTCGGCAAGCAGCGGGTTCAGGAGCTTGCCGGAATCGTGCATCGTGACGTACTTGTCGATCCTGACCTGTGCGGTGTCGCGGTCGACTTCGACGCCGCAATAGTCGAAGACGAAGCCGTAGGTCAAAGAGGAGTTGATCTGGTCGGCGTCGTTGGGCGGCTCCATTTCCGGCGGCGACCACGAGCCGGTCTCGCGCACGCCGGGCTCCATGCCGTCAGGCAGATTGCCCGGCGTCCAGTGGGCCGAACCGGCGACACGGTACACGTTGATGGCGTTCTCCGGGTTGTCGACCGCAAAGATCTTGCCGTCGGCAAACTCCAGGCTCTCGGCCGGTACGTTGAGTGTCTGGCTCGCGATCCGCGCAAGCTTGGCGCGGACCTTCTTGGCCGCGATATCGGCCGCAACCGCCGTGGACGAAGAGAACCGCGAGGAATAGTTGCCGGTTGCAATCGACCAGGCGTCCTTGGCGGTGTCGTGTTCGAGGTTGACATGGATGTTCTCGGGCTTGAGACCCAGATTGTCGGCCACGATCTGGGACAGCACCGTCATGTGCCCCTGGCCTTGAGGGATCGAATCCGCCGTCACGTTGACGGTGCCCAGCGGATCGACGTTGACGGTTGCATTGGAGACCGCGCCCCCCTTGGGGTTCCGGCGGCGCTCCTCGCGCGGCAGGATGTTGCTGAGATAGCCCATGTTGGACTGGGCCGGCTCGACGACCACGGCATAGCCGATGCCATAGAGCCGGCCTTCCTCGCGGGCTTCCTCGCGCCGGCGCTTGAGGTCCTCGAGCCCGCCCTGACCCACGCCGATCTCGATAGCCTTCGGGAAATCGCCCGAATCGAGCAGCGCTCCGGCGGCGGCGCGGTAGGGAAAGACCCCGGCCGGGACCAGGTTGCGGCGGATCACGTCCAGCGGGTCGAGCCCGAGGACGACCGCGACGCGCTGCACCAGCCGCTCGATGGCGAAATACATCTGCGGCCCGCCGAAGCCGCGGACCATCGCCGAGGGGCACTTGTTGGTCATCACCACGCGGTTGGTGACCGCAAGGTTCTTGATGTCGTATGCGCCGGTCAGCACGCCGTGCATGCGGTAGAGCGGTCCCGGCATCGGCGCACGCAGAAAGGCGCCGTAATCGTCGAGCTGATCGAAGCGAAATGCGGTGATCTCGCCGTCATCCTTGACCGCGGCCGCGATCTCGATCACCCGGTTGGGCGCGGCGCTCGCCGCGCTCAGGTGCTCGAGCCTGTCCTCGACCCATTTGACCGGCCGGCCCGCCACCTTGGACGCCAAGCCCATCAGAACGACATAGGGGAAGATCTGGACCTTGACCCCGAATCCGCCGCCGGAAAAGTTGGGCGTGCGCATCCTGAGCTTGGCGCTCGACACCCGGAGCGCCTTCGAGATGACGGTGTGCGTCGTGTACGGACCCTGGAAGTTGGACGCCACGTCGTAGGACCCGGTCGCCGGATCGTAGTCGGCGGTGACCACATACCCCTCCAGAGGGGTCTGGGAATTGCGCGGATACGAGACCTTGAGCGAGACCGTGCGGTCGGCCTCGGCAAAGGCCTTGTCGGGCTCGCCATAGACGAAGTCGCGCGTAGAGACGATATTGCTGCCGACCTCCTCATGCACCAGCGGGGCGCCGTCTGCGGCCGCCGCCTCGGCGTCGACGGCGGGCTTGAGCGGGCTGTACGCGACTTCGATGTAAGCCAGCGCATCCTCGGCCTTGTAGCGGTCGCTCGCCAGCACCAGCACCACCGGCTCGCCGACATAGCGGACCTTGCCGACGGCGAGCGCCCATTGCAGCATCGGCTGCCTGAGGACGATCAGGAACGGATCGGAGATTTCCCTGAGTTCGTCTCCGGTCAGGACCGCAGCCACGCCGGGCCGCGCCTTCGCCTTGGCGGTGTCCAAAGAGACGATCTCGGCGTGGGCGTGCGGCGAGCGCAGGATCGCCGCGTGCAATGTCCCGGTCCGGGTCGGCAAATGGTCGGAGAACATCGCCCTGCCGGTTAACAGGACCGCGTCCTCGACGCGCTCCAGCGGCTGACCGACGAACCTCTGCCGTTCGCTCTGTTCGGTCATCTCATCCTTCCCGCCCACGGCCGCCTGCCGGAGCCCTGCCACCTGCCCGAATTGTCGCTTGGCGAAGCGCTACGCACGTATTCCCCGGTGTCTCTTATGGTCTTGGGGTGGCCGACAATCCGACACCGCCCGCCGTAAAAAGCCCTGTTTTCCAATAGGTCGTCAACCCGGCTGGCGTTATCGGATTTCCTCGCACGTCGGGGACGAGCGTGCCGCGCTCCGGCTGGACAGCTTGCCCGCCGGAGCCGAACGCGACAGGATATCCCGAGGTTTCCCGGGAAGCATCGCCCAGCGGGCGGGAGGTCGCGATGAAGGACAACACCGTGATCGTCGACACGTCGGTGAGCCCCGCCGCGTTGCGGTTCGCGCCGGTCTTCAACGTCACGGTGCCGTTCATCGACCGCCATCTCGATGAGGGCCGCGCGGACAAGCCCGCCATCCGGACGGTCGATGAAACGCTCACCTATGCCGGGCTTGCCGAACGCGTGAACCGGTGCGGCAACGCGGTCAGGATGCTCGGGATCGCGGCGGGCGAGCGCGTCCTGATGGTGGTCAAGGACAGCCCGGAGTTCATCTGTCTCTTCTTCGGTGCGATCAAGGCGGGCGCCATACCGGTTCCGGTCAACACGCTTCTGCGCAGCGCGGACTACCGATTCCTGATCGAGGATTCGCAGTGCGCGGCGCTGGTCTACAGCCCGGAGTTCACCGAGACCCTCGAACAGGCGCTGGCCGGGGCCGGCCACGCGCCCAGGCATGCGTTCGCGACCGACGGCGCGGGCGGTCTGGCCGCGCTGATGGACGAGGCCGCGACCGACCTCGAGTCCGCCCGATGCGCGCCCGAGGACGATTGCTTCTGGCTCTACTCCTCGGGCTCGACCGGCAACCCCAAGGGCGTCGTTCATGCCCACCGCGACATGGTGTGCACGTCCGAGCGCTATGCAGTAGCGGCCACCGGACTGCGCCAGGACGATACGGTCTATTCTGTCAGCAAGCTCTTCCACTCGTATGGCTTCGGCAACGCGATGACCTTCCCGCTCTGGGCAGGTGCGACCATCGTGCTGAGCGACCGCCGGGTCTCGCCGGAGATGACCTTCGAGATCATCGAGGCGTTTCGCCCCACCGTCTTCTACGGCGTGCCCACGCTTTACGCCCAGCAGCTCCGGGCCATGGAGACCGCGCGCCCGGACCTGTCGCCGCTGCGCATCTGCGTCTCCGCCGGCGAGGCGCTGCCGGCGGACGTCCTGCGGCGCTGGACCGAGCGCACCGGCACCCTGATCCTCGACGGGCTGGGATCGACGGAGATGCTCCACATCTTCATCACCAACACGGAGGCCGACCACAAGCGCGGCACCTCGGGCCGCGTGGTCCCGGGATACGAGGTCAAGATCGTCGATGAAAACGGCGACACCGTCCCGACCGGCGAGATCGGCGTCGTCCACGTCAAGGGAGAATCCGCAGCCAAGTGCTATTGGAACAATCCGGAGAAGACCGCCAGCACCATGCTGGGCGAATGGCTCAACACCGGCGACATGTACTATCAGGACGAGGACGGCTATTTCGTCAACTGCGGCCGCGGCGACGACATGATGAAGGTCGGCGCGCTGTGGTGTTCGCCCTTCGAGATCGAGGCCACCCTGATCGAGCATGCCAAGGTGCTGGAAGCCGCGGTCGTCGGCCGCGCCGACGACGACGGGCTGATCAAGCCCGAGGCGTTCGTGGTCCTCAATGACGCCGCCGACGCCGGGGATGCGTTGGCCGATGATCTGCGCGAGCACTGCCGAGACAGGCTCGCCCGCTACAAATACCCGCGCTGGTTCAACTTCCTCGACGAGCTGCCCAAGACGGCGACCGGCAAAATCCAGCGCTTCCGGCTGCGCGCGCCGAGCTGAGCGCTTGCCGCCGACCGATCGATCGAAGCGGCGGATTGTCCCACGGTGCAAGCATCCCCGCTTTCGCGGGAATGAAGCGGGTCGGGGCGGCCCGGCAGGGCCGCCCCGACTCGCAGGTCCGGTGTTTGTCCGGAATTTCCGCCGGATTACCTGCCGGTGCGCGCGAGGCTGTGGACCCAGCCCTTCATGCGCGAACGGGCGTTGCTGATCTGGTCTTCGGAGAAGAAGTCCGACAGCGTGACCTTCTCGATCGGATAGACCGGACGCATGAAGTCGCTCTCGTAGCCGAACGGTACCGTGGCGTCGATGCCCATTCCGCCCTCGAACGTGGTGTTCGACGCCGTCCATTCCTTATCCCCGGCGGTCATCCGCTCGGCCGGCATGAAGGTCTGGCCGCGGCCGCCCGGCAGCGGGTTCAGGATATCGGTCTTCGGGTTGACCCGCGTGGTCAGGCACCACATCACGTCGTCCATGTCATAGGGGTCGGTGTCCTCGGAGACCGCCACGCACAGGCGCGCGCCTTGCGAGGTCGCCAGGATCGCGGCCATGAAGTTGCGCTGCCAGCCTTCGTCCAGCCGGTTGCGCTTCTTGACCTGGATGATCCCGCCGCCCCAGTCGGTCATGCAGTAGGGGATGACGCAGTCCTGGATGATGCCGGGCTGCATGCGCTCGCACAGCTCGAACATCGCCGCTTCGCGTACCGTCGTGTCGATGTTGTGGTCGTCCAGCGTGTGCACGCCGAGTGCAAAGATGATCGGCTTGGTCGCCGGATCGCGCATGGTCACCGCGGTGACGTGGAAGGTGGGCGCCTTATAGGCCTTGCCCATGTAACCGGCCCATTCGGGGTGGAAATGGAACCGTCCCTGGACGCCGGCTTCCTCGGACTCGGCGGTCTCGTAGCGGCGGTCGCGCGGGTTGACGTAGCCCTCCAGCACGACCTCGCAATCGGCAAGCGCCATCGCATCGACCGTGCGCGCCTTGACCAGACGGACCGGCTGGCCCTGGACGGCGCCGGCGATGCCGATCTCGTCGCAGCCTTGGGGCAGGATCACGTAGTCGAAGCCCGCACCGGAAAGCAGTGTGCAGGACGGCGGCACGCCGAAGCACATGGTGATCGGCACCGGCTTGTCGTCTTTGTAGTGTTTGGAAACGACCTGCCACATGTGGGAGCCGGGCGAGATCTGGAAGGTGCCGACATTGCCCCAGCGGAAGTTCATCCGGTTGTATCCGAGGTCGGAGCCGCCGTCGAAATATTCGCCGGTGACGACCCGGTTGCCGGAGCCCACCGTCAGTTCGGGCTCGTAGGTGGTATGGCGGATCGGGACCATGTAGTCATTGACGTCCGCCGGGTTCTCGATGACATGCTGCTGGGCCGGGGCCTCGTCCTGGGAGACCTCCACAGGGGCCAGCGGATGTGACAGAGCATGGGCGAGCTTGCGGGTGCGGTCGGTATCGTCCGCCCAGCCGAACATCTTGTTGATCACCGAGATGTCGCCGAACAGGTTGGTGATCAGGCGATGGTTGGGCTTGCCCTTGACGTTGTTGAACAGGATCGGGCAGCCGCCGTCCATCTGCTTCTGGATCGCGGTTAGCTCGAGGTCCGGATCGACCTCCTTGTCGGTCTCGATCAGGTCGCCTTCGCTCTTCAGCCACTCCAGCGTGTTGCGCAGATCGAAGATCGCCTCGGGCGGCGCACCGAGGGCTTCCTTTGCAGCCGTGCTCATCAGTCTCTCCTTCAAGCGTCCCCATGGGCCCGCGTTAATCGGCGGCCGGGGCGGTTCGATGCCGCGTTAGTCGGCGGCGGAAACGAGCGATCGGTCGACAAAACCCACCGCAACGCGCTTTCCGGTCTGTTTCCCGGCATCGCGGCCGGCGCGCCGGACCGGGCGGCGCAGCGATCCGCGCACAGCGGATCGCGGAGCGGACACTACCCGTCCGCGTCCATAAAGGCAAAATATAGCGCGGCGTCGAGCGAGATTTTGTTTCGATTACAACCAGCGTGAAACGCTATGCCGCACTGGAGGAATCAGGCGTCGGGATGGTCGCGCTGCCAGATCGCCTTGAGATCGTCGCGGCGGACCTTGCCGCGGTCGTTCTTCGGCAGAGCGTCGATGAAATGGACCGTTTTCGGCACCCGGTATTCCGGCATGACCCGAACGCAATGGCCCTTGATCTCATCTTCGGTCGGAGACTCGCCGGCCCGCGCGACGACGTAGCACACCACCTCTTCGCCATAGATGGGATCGGGCACGCCGACGGCGGCGGCCTCCAGCACCTTGGGGTGGCGCAGGATCACGTTGTCTATCTCGTTCGGCGATATGTTGACACCGCCACGGATGATCAGGTCCTTGAGCCGGCCGGTGACGGTCACGAATCCGTCGTCGTCCATCACCGCGAGATCGCCCAGGTGGATGCGGTGGCCCCGGAGATCCTCCCACGCGCCGTCGGCGGAGATCGAGGCGACGACGCATTGCGGACCGCCCAGGGTAACCTCGCCCTCGACACCCGGCGGGCATGGGTTGCCGTCCGCATCGACGATGAGAAATTCCTGGTGCTTGGCTGGCGGGCCGACGGTGCCCTTTTTCTTGTAGTAATGCCGGTTGCCGCACCCCCAGCCGCCCTCCGAGGAGCCGTAGAACTGGATGACCGGGATGCCGTAGGTATCCTCGAACTGCTGCCAGCGCTCGGGCGCCAGCGGCGCGGTGCTCGAGCTCATCAGCCGAAGCGTCGGCAGGTCCTTTGCCGTCACCCCGGCAGGCTCGTTGAGCAGCATGTTGATCACCGTCGGGATGCCGACAGAGAAGGTGATGCCGTGGGTCTTGATCCAGTCGAAGAACCGGCTGGCGGAGAACCGCCTGGCGAAGTAGAGCGTGCAGCCGGTCTGCATCCATGGCAGAAGGCTCAGCCCCTGGGCGGAGTTCCAGCCGAACGAGCGGTACTCCAGGGTCCGGTCGTCTTCGGTAAGCCCGAGGAAATCGATCGTCGACAGGCCGAACAACCAATGTCCGAGCTGGTCGCACACGAACAGCTTGGGCTTGTCGGTGGTGCCCGAAGTGCAATAGATGCTGCCGATATCCTCGGGCGCGTTATCGAGGCCTTGTTCCGGCGAGGCGGGACAGGCGGCAACGCGGGTGAAGAACTCCTCGGCATCCGCCGCGCCCTGGGTGCTCGGGCGCCAGGTCGAGAACGCCATGATCTCGCCGCCGACGCCCCGGGTCATCCGCGGGCCGTCCATGGCCTCGTGCCAGAGCGTCAGCTTGGGCGCGAGATTTTGCAGGATCTCGGCGATATAGGCGATGTTCATCTCGACGTTGAGCGGGCAGACCACCGCACCGGCGCGCCAGACCCCCATCCACAGGATGAGCTTCTCCAGCCGTTCGTCGGACAGCACCGCGACGTTGTCGCCCTTGCCGATCCCGCGCTGGGCCAGGAAGTTCGCGATGCGGTTGGCCTCGGTGTGGAGCTGGCCGAAGGTGATCGAGCTGCCCTGGTCGAGGTCGTAGAGTGCGGTCTTGTCGGGGTCCCTCGCCTTGTAACGGTCGAGCAGCGAGCGCACCGACTGGAAGGGGATGGCGAGGTCGTGCTTCGCCCCGGGCCTGGTCCCACCCGGCTTTTGCGCCATTGCCTTTACCCCATCCTTGTCGCTTCGGCCGGAACCCGGCCCGGCGTTCATTGACGCGATAGTCGATAGGATGCCGACCGGGGTCAAGCGGGTCCCCGAACCTGTTCGGGCGGCGCTTGTTTGAGGCTTTCATGCCGCGTATGGCGATGATATTTTGCCGGAAATTTCGTTGTGCGGCAGGGCTGGGGGCGTGATCGATCCGCCTCGTTGAGCCAGAGTCCGCCTCTTTGAACCAAACGGTGCGCGCGCGCGGTGGATCACTCCGCCGGGGATGTCGCCCACCGAAAACGATGCGGCCGATGGTGGCCCGGAAAGATCGGAGGCAAGAACAGTGCGCGGTGTCCTCATCCACGAATTCGGGCCGCTGGAAAGCCACAAGCTCGAGGAGGTGCCCGACCCCAGACCCGGACCGCAGGAAGTGCTGGTCGAGGTCCACGCAATCGGCGTCAACTTCCCCGACACCTTGATGATGCAGGGTCTTTATCAGACCAAGCCCCAGCGCCCCTTCGTTCCCGGCCGCGACGCCGCCGGGATCGTCACCGCGATTGGCGAGAAGATCACCAAGGTCAAGGTCGGCGACAGGGTCGCGGTCCTCGTCCCGACCGGCGCCTATGCCGAACAGGTCGTTGCTCCGGAATCGCGGTGTTTCCCGCTGCCCGAGGGCATCGATTTCATCACCGGGGCGGGAATGACGACCATCTACAACACCGCCTATGTGTCCTTGATGATCCGCGGTCAGTATCAGCCGGGCGAGACCGTGCTGGTGCTGGGCGCCTCCGGCGGTGTCGGGCTGGCGGCCGTCCAGATCGCCAAGGCCAAGGGCGCGGTCGTGCTCGCGGCGGATATTTCCGAGGAGAAAAACGCGCTGGCGAAGGCCAACGGTGCCGATCATACGATCGACCTGTCGGTCGGCGACCTGCGCGAGTCCCTGCGTGAGCAGATCTTCGCCGTGACCGACGGCAGGGGCGTGGACATCGTGCTCGATCCGGTCGGCGGCGACGTGTTCGATGCCGCCATCCGCACGCTTGCCTTCGCCGGGCGGATCGTCGCCATCGGCTTCGCGGCCGGCCGCATCCCCGAGGCCAAGGTCGGCTATTTCAACGTCAAGAACCTGACCATGGCCGGCGTATCGCTCGACCTGCACTTCCGCTACGTGCCCGAGACCATGGAGAAGGTCGTCGCCGAGGTCCTGGAGATGTGCGTCAAGGGCGAGATCCGTCCGGCGATCACCGCCACCTATCCGCTGGAAGACTTCCAGAAGGCGATCACGCTGTTCGGCCAGCGCAAATCGATCGGCAAGATCGTGCTGACCACGGGCAAGGCCGGCTGAGCCGGCCGCCGGACCGGCTTCGATGGCGGGGCGAAGCGACGCCGCAAGACAAGCGGCCGCAGTCATCGATGCGGCGAAATCCCGCGGCGAGCGCACGCTTTCGGAGTACGACAGCAAGCGGATTCTTGCCGCCTACGCCATCCCGGTGACCCGTGAGGTGCTGGTGAGCCGGCTTGCACAGGCCAGGGACGCAGCAAAGACACTCGGCTATCCGGTCGTGCTGAAGGCATGTGCAGCGGAAGCGACCCATAAGACGGAAAAGGGTCTGGTCGCGGTCAATCTCAGCTCGGACAGGGCGCTGGGCGATGCCTTCCGCACCATCAACCAACGCGCCGGGCCGGCGTTTACCGGCGGCTTCCTGGTCCAGCAGATGATCAGAGGCGAGCGCGAGGTCGCGATCGGGATGATCCGCGACGAGCAGTTCGGACCATCGGTCATGTTCGGCCTTGGCGGCATCTTCACCGAGGTTCTCGAAGACGTTGTGTTCCGCATCGCGCCCGTGCGCAAGCGCGATGCGCTGGAAATGGTCCGGAGCATCAGGGGGCACAAGCTGCTCGAGGCCATCCGCGGCATGCCGGCGGTCGATCTGGCCGCGCTCACCAGGTCGATCGTCGCGCTGGGCAGGATCGGCCTCGATCACCCCGAGATCGAGCAGATCGACGTCAACCCGATGATCGTCACCGGCGCGGATCCGGTGGCGGTCGATGCGCTGGTCGTGCTCGGCCGGCGATGGCCGCGCGGCGATGAACCGGCGGTGACCGGGGACGGTTCGGCCCCGTCAGAACTGGAGCAAAGACGATGACATCCAACGACAGCACGGACCGGGCGGCGCTCGCGGCGCTGGTGGTCGATTTCACAGAGGCCTTCAACCGCGAGAACATCGAGGAGGTGATGTCGTATTTCGCCGAGGATGCGATCTATGACGAATTTCACGGCGTGCGCCACCACGGCAGGGAAGCGATCCAACAGGCGTTCGTCCCGCAGTTCCGCGGCGATTACGGCAAGCTGCGCTTTCACACCGAGGACATGTTCCTCGACGTCGCCGCCGGAAAGGCACTGATCCGCTGGCTCCTGACGATCGAGACCGAGGAGCGATCGGGCGGCTGGCGCGGCCTCGACATCCTCCATTTCGAGAACGGCAAGCTCAAGGAGAAGCACACCTACGCCAAGGCCAAGCTGCCGCTGATCGAAAAGAAAGAGGACTCCGCACGGGTGCGCGAGGCGATCGCCGGCACGTAACCCTCAGCCGCCCTCAAACGACCGCCGGGGCGATGAACGCCGCGCCAGATCGCGCGCTTGCCCCCTCAGTGGGCCGCGATCTCTCGCACCGCGGCCTGATCGGGCCGATGGAGCACGTCAATCTCGGGAAGTGAAAGCTCGCGCAGCCGCTGGGCGCGGTCCAGCTCCCACAGGATGACCGCGGCGCGGACTTTAACCGCGTTCCTCACCTGCTCGCGGATAAGCGATTGGGGCATGCTGATCAGGCCGTGATCGATCTCGTCGATCACCGGACCTGGCGCCATCAGGCGGATGCCGGGCGGAATGCGCGAGATGGGCCGTTCCGCCGGGCGGCCGTCCTGCCAGCGGAAGACCATCAGAATGTCGTAGTTCAGCCGGTCAGGGTCTTCGAGCGGCGGGTCGCACTGATAGTCGATCATCACCCGATGGCCGCGCCGGCGGAACAGGTCGGTGACCGACTGGGCCACCCGGCTCGAACTATCGCCCTCCAGGCGCACCCGAATGCCCTCGGTCTTGCCGAGCGCGCACTCGGCGGTATAGAGGTCGATCAGCGCCTGGGTCGGATGTTCTCCCTTGTTGCCGGCGTTGATCACCGGTATGCCGGGCTCCTCGTAGGTTCCATAGCCGCGGTAGACGATCGCGGCATAGCCCATGTCGGCGAGCGCCTGGAAGGTGTGCGTCAGGGTTTCGCCCTTGGCCATGCTTGACATCCCCATGGGCTTCGGATCGGGGATCGCCCCGATGGCGTGGCAGGCCAGACGAAAGGACATGTCGGTGCGGGTCGAAGGCTGGTCGAATATCAGCGCGATGGGAACGCCTGCGGCGGACGCCGGGCGGCCGATCAGCGGGAAGATGTCATCGGGGTCATACATCGCGTTCGCCTTGTCTTGGGCGCCGTGCGGCCGGACAGCCGGGAGCCGTCCGGTGCGGGCCGTCGGTGATCGAAGGATGGTGGCTGCGGAAGGTACGGGTGTCGGAAACGGCTTGCCCGACCGAAAAACCGATCCGATGCGTCCGGGAAGGGAATGCGCGATCAAATGGGTCGGGGAAGCCCGAATCGTCCATGAGTGGCGAAGCTACCCGGCGGTCCCAGAATCGGCTACAGATATTTTGACTCGGTGAGAGGGTGACCCGTGAGGAGGCTGCCGCGATGAGATCTGGGCTTCACAACCGGCGACTGCTTGCCGTCACGGCGGCGCTTGCGCTGTGTCTTGCGGTCCAGATTCGCCCGGCGCCGGCCGCATCCTTCCAGACCACCGCCAAGCACGCGATCCTGCTCGATGCCGAGACCGGCACGGTGCTGCTGGAGCGCGACGCCGACACGCCGATCCCGCCGGCGTCGATGAGCAAGCTGATGACCGTCTACATGGCCTTCGAACAGCTCAAGGACGGAAGGCTGAGCATGGACGACAAGTTCCTGGTCAGCCGGAAGGCATGGCGCAAGGGCGGCTCGAAGATGTTCGTGATGATCAACAAGCAGGTCCGCGTCGAGGATCTGCTGCGCGGCATCATCGTCCAGTCGGGCAACGACGCCTGCATCGTCCTGGCCGAGGGAATCGCCGGCAGCGAGGAACGGTTCGCCGAGCAGATGAACGAGCGCGGGCGCGAGATCGGTCTGCGCAACAGCACCTTCCACAACGCGACCGGCTGGCCTGAGGAGGGCCATCTGATGAGCGCGCGCGACATCGCGATCCTGTCGCAGCGGATCATCGAGGAATTCCCCGAATACTATCCTCTGTTCGCCGAAAAGAGCTTCGCGCACGGCGGCATCAAGCAGGGCAACCGCAACCCGCTGCTGTACCGCGATGGCGGGGCCGACGGGCTCAAGACCGGCTACACCGCGGCTGCAGGATACGGCTTGGCGGGATCGGCGGCCCGCGATGGCCGGCGCATCATCCTGGTCCTCGCCGGCCTGCCGACCGCGCGCAAGCGAGCGCGGGAATCGCGCCGGCTGATGGATTTCGCCTTCCGCCGGTTCCGCAACTATGCCCTGTTCGAGAAGGGCGCGGTGGTCGGCGCGGCCGGCGTATGGCTGGGCAAACGGGATCTCGTGCGTCTAATCGCCGAGCAGGACATCAAGATCACGCTGCAACGCCGCGCACGCAGCAAGCTCAAGGCGGTGATTGCCTATGCCGGTCCGGTGCCGGCCCCGATCAACAAGGGCGATCCGATCGCCCGGCTGGTGGTAACCGCGCCCGAATTCAAGACGCTCGAAGTCCCGCTGCTGGCTGGCGAGGATATCGAGGAGCTCGGTCCCTTCGAGAGGATCGGCCCGGCGATCGAGTACATCCTGTGGGGCGAGCCGGTCGCAAGGCGCTAAGCGCACCCGCGCCATCGCGCTGCCCGGCGGCTCCGCTTGCCCATCGGGAAACCTGACTGTAGCCTGACTCGTGCGATCCAAGCATTTGAACGCTCGCGAGATGGAGGATCACCGATGAAAATCAAAAAGCTCGCGTTTGCCGCGTTGATCCTGCTGGTGCCGGTGCTGGCCGCGCCGCAAGCCAGGACGCTCAAGGTCGCCCTGGTCCTGCCGGGCCCGATTACCGATGGGACTTTCAACTCGGCCGCCCACAAGGGCATCGAGATGGCCAGGAAGAACTACGACATCTCGGTCTCGATGCAGGAGAACACTTCGGTCGCTGCGATCGACGAGGCGCTGGTCAGTTACGGGCGCGCCGGCTACGACGTGATCATCGCCCACGGGTTCCAGTTCGCCGAGTCGGCAGCGAAGATCCACAAGCAGTTTCCCAAGACGTGGTTCCTGGTGACCATGGTCAAGGCCTCGGCCCCACCCAACCTCGCCTCGCTCGATGTGCGGCTGGGCGATGCGGGCTATGTCGCCGGTGCGCTGGCTGCCTTGGCCAGCAAGACCGGAGTGATCGGCACCGTCGGCGGCATCCCGGTCCCGGTCATCCAGGAATATGCCGACGGCTTCGAGCGCGGCGCCAAGCGGATGCGCCCGGACATCAAGGTGCTCTCCGCCTATGTCGGCTCGTTCACCGATGCCGCCAAGGGCAAGGAGATCACCGTCGCCATGATCGAGCGCAAAGCCGACGTGGTGACCGCGCAGGGCAACGAGTCGGTGATGGGCACGATCAACGCCGCCAAGGAGGCGGGCGTGATGGCGATCGGCACTTTCTTCGACTCCGCGGGGCTCGCGCCCGACACCATCCTCAGCACCGCGCTGGTCAATATGGACGTCGCCATCGACCACGTGCTGGGGAAAGTGGTTGCCGGCACCATCGAGCCGAAGAACTACCTGCTGGGCTTCAAGGAGAACGCGCTCGGCCTTGCACCCTATTACAAGTTCGAAAACCGGATCCCGGACGCCGACAAGATGAAGATCAAGCGGCTCATCGCCGACATCATCGCCGGCAAGGTCGAGGACCTGCCCAAGATCCGCTGATCCCAGCTTCAAGAAACGCCGGTAACGGAAGAAGGGGCCGGTGGCCCCTTCTTCGCGATATCGGATCCGTCCCGGGCGGCCACATGAGAAAATGCATGGCCCGCCCCGGTCCGCAAGGTCACTTGCGTTGATGGGGTGAAGCGGTCCGCCTCAATGTACCGGGCTTTGTTTCACCGCAACGTCCCGGGACTATTTTTGGAGCATCCGTTCCCAGTCCCGCGCGAGAGCCGATAATGATTTTCCATAGACCGGTTCCCAACGTACCGGATCACCGGCGTCTCGCGCCCGGGAGACCAGCGGCGTCAAGGCGTATAAGGCGCGGAACTTTTCGAACCCGTAGGTCTCGATCAGGTACCTGATGAAAGATCCGGCGACGATATACGTCCCGCCCGAAGTGTGTCGGACCGAAGCCGCTTCGGCGTCGCGTGGCGCTCCAATGTCGGTATGTCAGCCGCCCTGGCGAACGTCGATGCCCGTCGGTGCAGATCGCGGCCGAAATTGGGGTAGGCGGCCTGGCCCCGCAATTTTTTCTGTGCGTAGACCGCAAGACCCTCCGCGAGGAACCGGTTCGCGTTCGGCGCCGTGACATGCGTGACTTCGTGGATGATGGCCGAGGCGGCGCGGCGTACGGTGGGAGCACGGAAGATCATGCGGCCGCGGTTCCCGCGCCAAGCAGGCAGCAGCGCCATGGACGGGCCGCGATTGTCCTCGACATCGATTTCGAAGCCCCCGTCCATGACGGCCCCCACCATGCGCAGACTCTTTCTGCCGCAACGGCGAAGCGCTCACGGAACGCGACCTCTTCGGAGGCGGACAGCCCCGGAGCGTTGATCCTGATTTCTCCTGTGGCGCAGGTCTCGGCCACGGCTTCGCAACAGGCGCCGCTCGCCAGCAACGAAATTGTGAAAAGGAGCATGTAGCGCATCATTTGGAAACTCCTCTGCTGATCGTGTCCCGCGTTGTGGCGTAGCAGCATCGAGCACCACGCGGTGTCCGGCGGATTGAGGCGGGTCCGGTCAAGCGGCCACGGGAGGCAGCTTGATAAATTCATCCTCGCCGAGCGGAGCGATGGTTTCCAGTGTCATGTAGTGCGCCCTGTGGACCGCCCACTGGTCGTTCTGCTCGGCGGGGGTTGCGCCGATCAGGTCCGGGCGAGAGCACGTCCGAGATCTGGCACGACAGGCCGGCCAAGACGGCACAGACGGATACGCAAGCGCGCTGGACGCTGAAGACCGGCGGGGCAAGAACCCCGACGGGGCGCAGCGGCACATATCCGAAATTACAATCCCGGTATTCGGGTATGAGAATCACGTCGTCATTGTCGTCCGGGCTATTCCATCAGCCTCGGAAGGAACAATACGAGGCCGGGAAAGAACACCAGAATTGCCAACCGGAAGAAATCCGCCACGATGAACGTAACGACGCCACGAAAGATCGTTGCCGTCTCGACGTCCGGCAGCATCGCTTTCAACATGAACACGTTCAGCCCGATGGGCGGCGTGATGAGGCTGAGCTCGATCGCCACGACGACGAAGATCCCGAACCAGACCAGATCGAATCCAAGCGCCGATACCATCGGATAGAACAGCGGCACGGTCAGCAGCATCATGGACAGGCTCTCCAAGATGCATCCCAGGACCACGTATATCGCCAATATGATGAAGATCACCGCGATCGGTGAAGCGTCGAGGCCCTGGACCCAGTCCGCGATGATGTTCGGCAGCCGGGCCATATTGATGAAGTTGGCGAAAATCAGAGCGCCGATCAGGACGATGAACATCATCGCCGTCGTGCGGGCGGCATCGATCAGGACGGCAATCGTCGAGCGCACCGTCAACGTGCCGCGCAGCGCTGCGATCAGAAACGCGCCGCTCGCGCCGATCCCCGCCGCCTCGGTCGGGGTGAACACGCCGAAATAGATCCCACCCATGACCAGCGAAAACAGCAGCAGCACGCCCCATACACCCGTCAGGGCCCGCAAACGGCCGGCCCAGCTGGTTCGATCCGCGCGCGGTCCTAGCGCCGGGTTGATCGCCGTGGCGGCCGCGATCGCTGCGATATAAAGCAGGATTCCGATGATACCGGGCAGGATGCCGGCCGCGAACAGGGCCGCGACATTCTGTTCCGTCATCGCGCCGTAAAGGACGAGGATTACGCTGGGTGGGATAAGGATCCCCAACGTGCCCCCGGCCGCGACCGATCCCGCCGCCAGGCTGTCGGCGTAGCCAAAGCGCCGCATCGACGGGATGGCGATCCGGCTCATGGTTGCGGCCGTCGCCAGGCTCGAGCCGCAGACCGCACTGAATCCGCCGCAGGCGACGATCGTCGCCATCGCGAGCCCACCGCGCCGATGGCCCAGAAAGGCATTGGACGCATCGTAGAGATCGTGCGAGATCCGCGACTGGGTCACGAAATTTCCCATCAGCACGAACAGCGGCACGACGGACAGCGTGTAGTTCATGACCGTGTCGGATGCGATCTGGCCGACCAGGTTGAGCGCGGGATTGATGCCGATCACGACGGCGAAACCGACGAAACCGACGGCGGCCATGCCAAAGGCGATCGGCACTTCGAGGAAAAGAAGCGCGAACAGACTCACGAAAGCGATGATGCTGAGCGTCATACCGCCGAGACACCGGCACCGGCATCGGCATCGTCACCGTGGAGCTTTATCCGAAAGATCGCGAGGATCAGATAGATCAGTGCGGACAGCGCGGCCATGACGCCCATGAAGTAGACGAACGGATAAATCGACCATTGCAGGTAAAGTGTCGCCGAGCCGAACTCGGCCAGCTTGCTCGCCTGTACGACGAGCCGCCAGGCGAAAAGACCCATGACGACGGCGCTGAACAGCGGCAGAATCGTGTCCAGCATGTAACGGAACAGACCGCGCAAACGCGTGCTGAACAGGGTGATCGTGATCTGCTGGTTCCGGATGGTGATCAGAGGAATGGCCGCATAGACGACCAGCCCGACCAGCAGTTCCGTCAGCTCGTGACCCGCGGGCAAGGGGGTGGAGAAAAAATACCGCCCCAAGACGTCGACAAGGGTCATCACCATCGTCACGAACAGGATCAAGGCGGCGAAATAACCGAGTGCTTGTTCGAGCCGCCGGACGGCCCGGGTTGCCGTGGCGCGGTCGGAGGTCGTCCGGCTGGGGGTCTCTGACATGGTGTGATCGTGGGTTCGGCTCAACCCGGATGGCGTGGCGGATCTGTCCGGGTCGAGCCTGGATGCCCGGTGGCGAGAGGGCCGCGCCTACATCTTCTTTTGATAGTCCGCGATTTCTTTACGGAATTGCCGAAGGATCGCCGCGCCGTCAAACCCCCGGGCGTCGGCAGTCTTGATCCAATCCTGCTCGAACCCCGACACCCTGGCACGCATCAGATCGAGAAACTTGCCTTTCAGATGAATCGTCTGAACGCCGATTCCGGCGAGCGTTTTTTCCCCCATGCGTTCCTGACGATCCCATTCGCGGCCCGCTTTTCGGGCGAACGCGGCGCCGGAAATCTTGGAGATCGCCGCTCTGTCCTGTGCCGAGATCTTCTTCCAGGCGTCTCTGTTCATAACCGTTGCAAAACTGGTGTTGTAAAGCCCGCCAGGGAACTTGAGCGCGTATTTCACCTGTTTTTGGATCCGGAAGTTGACGAACGCCTCATCGGTGAAGACGGTTCCGTCGAGCACGCCCTTGGCCAGACCATCGCCCATCGTCGTCACCGGCATGAACAGCGGCGTCGCACCGACGGATTTCAGGAACTTGGTCGTCGTGCGATTATTCGCCCTGATTTTCAGGCCCTTGAAATCGGCGACCGTCTTAATGGCCCGTTTCTTGTTGTACACATGGCCCGGCGTATGGGTATGGAGGGTCACCAGATGTGTCGCCCGGTGCTCCTTGGCCGACAACAGAAACTTGTTGTAGGTATTCCAGTAGGCGACGGAGATCGCCTCGCCGCTTTCGCCGAGGAAAGGAAGCTCGACGAACTCGGTCAGCGGGAATTCGCCCGGCGTGTAGCCATGCGCGATCCAGCCCACATCGACAATCCCGTCGGCGACCACCTGATATTGCCGTTTGGGCCCGCCGACACCGGCGGCCGTGACCTGCGGCTTGATCCGGCCCTGGGTGACTTTGGCGACATCGGCCATCCACCCGTCAAGGACCACTTTCTGGAGGAAATGAGACGCCGGCAGCCATCGATTGAAGCGCAAGTTGGTTTCGGCGTTGGCAGGTGGCGCCACCGAAAGTCCCAAAGTCAAGCCGACAATCACCGCACATGTGGTTCTGGTATAGAGTCCATTCACGACATTCCTCCCTGTCAACATCGCTGTCTTGTTATTCGTTGCCAATGACACAAAACGTTATCGGCACGCCGATAGAGCGTCAAGAGTGCTCGAGGTCTATCGCTTCCATGGAATCGTCCGCGCGGAAACCGGCGGCACGGCGACGGCTAACCGCCCGCCACGGCAACGTGGATACGCAGCAGCTCGGCAATCGTCTCGGTGGGCCGTCGGCCCATCCCGCATTCGGTCCCTATGCCAAAATCGGGCACGAACTTCTTCGCGGCGGCGATGCGCCGCCTGGTGCCGTCTTCACCGCCGGTGTGATGCACCAGCCCGAGATACAAGCGCGTCTCGGGAGGCAGACGCAAGTTCGCCAAAGGCGCGAAATACGCTTCGTCTTCGCGAGCGCGCGGCACCGGCATGTGCAGCCACTCGATCGGCCGGCGAACGGACGCGAATAGGCCATTGGCCACATCGACCATATTGGCGGTGTCGGCCGGCTCCTTCCAATGCTTGTGGCCGAAGTCGCCATAGCACAGATGAAAGCCGAGCTCGACCGTCCTCGGCACGGCCTCGCCATGGCGCGCCAGACGCTCGACGATTCCCGCCTCCACATCCTCGAAATGGATTGGCCATACGCCTTCCCAAATCGCCATCTCCTTCGATACGTCCCACTGAATGGCCAGTTCCCCGGGCGGCACAAAGGCAGCGATCTCGCGCACCTCGGCGAACAATCGCGCTTCATAAGCCGGCTCGACCATCGGCTGTGATGCGGTCAGGACAAGATGCTCCAGAAAAGCGATGGCCGTCGGCAGGCAGACCTGAAACCGCATCCTCGCCGGGATCTTTCCGGCATTCTTGAGCATCGAGAAGACGGCATATGACTCGCGCGCGGCCTCGACATGGCCCAAGCTCGAGAAAGCGATCTCCTCCCGCGCGATGCCGTCGCGCAACCGGTAGCGCGGCGGGATCAGCGATCCATCGGCCATCTTGCGATGCTCGGCGCGCCTGGTCCGGTCATCGTGGACCAGCTCGAATTGAGGATGATCCCTCAGGACGTGCTCCTGCCAGCCGATCCATATATTACGCGGGCCGACCTCGCCGTCGGGAATTCGGCTGACGCATTCGCCCAGCGCCTCGCTGGTTGTCAGGAAAACCTCCTCGGCGCTCTCGGCGGGAAAGCTGCCCAGCAGCAACGTGTCGTGGACAATGTCTTCGGATTTCGACATGGGCGCCCGCCTTCGTAGTCCGCTAGCCCCAGACTTCCTCGGCGATCTCCACGACCAGGGCAAGCTTGCGCTTCTGGTCGTCGATCGTCACCGGGTTGCCGAGATAGTTGCTGGCGAAGCCGCATTGCGGGCTGAGGGCAAGCTGCTCCAGCGGGAGATACCGCGCGGCTTCATCTATCCGGCGCTTGACGTCTTCGGACAGTTCGAGCTCCGGCGTCTTGGTGGAAATCAGGCCGAGAACGACCAGTTTATCCGGTGGAACCAGCCTCAATGGGCTGAAGTCTCCGGCCCTTGGCGAGTCGTACTCCATGAAATAGGTATCCACCGAGATCTGGTTGAACATGATATCGGCGACGTAGTCGTAACCGCCTTCGGCGAGCCAGCGGCCCTGGCTGTTGCCCCGGCAGAGATGCATTCCGATGACCATCGATCCGGGCCGCTCCGAGATCGCCGCCTCGATCACTTCGCCGTATTGGCGCGCGGTCAGCTCCGGGTCCTCGCCGCGCGCGCGGAACTGATCCTGGATCTTGGGATCGCAAAGACATGCAAGGTTGGTCTCGTCGAGCTGCAGATACGTGCACCCAAGACCGGCGAGTTCCGCGATCTCCTCGCGATACGCAGCGACCACGTCGGCCCAGAACTCCTGCAAATCAGGGTACACCGCCTCGCTGATAGCATGGCGTCCGCCGAAGAAATGCAGCACCGGCGGGGACGGGATCGTCACTTTGGGCATACGGCTGGTCAGCGATTTGATGAACGTGTAGTCCGCGCCCGTGATGCTGCCCGCCCGCCGTATCTTGCCGTCGGTATAGGGCGTGGGCGCAACATGCTGGTGCCCTTCATGGTCGCCGAATTCCGCACCATGCTCGGCGATTTTGATGGTCGTACCATCAAGCGCCGAGATGAAGTTCTGCCACCACGTCCGGCGCCGCAACTCGCCATCGGTAACGACCTGGAGGCCGACCTCCTCCTGCAGCGCGACGGCATCGCGGATACACCGGTCCTCCAGGGGTTTGAGCTCGTCCAGGGCGAGGGAGCCGCTGACCGGAACGGTCCAATCGCCCTGCCGCGCCGTGCGGGCGTCGAGCAGCTCACGCGGCCGCAACAGACTGCCCACATGCTCCGCGCGGAACGGCGGGCCGGCCCCGATCGAGTCCGCCATCGCAGGACCCCTTCGTTGCGCCAAAGATTACCGGAAATCGGCCCTGCCCCGCCGCCGCCTATGGCGATCTCGCGATGACGAGTCTGATGCCGCGACGCCTCACGCCGGCGGTGGGTGGCAGGGCACGTCCTGGTCGACAAGCGGCATCCGGGCGAGCCAGCGCTCGACCTCCGCCGCATCGTCGAACAAGGTCTCGAGCTCGGCGCGAGCCTCCTCGACCGTCTGGTACGCCGAGCCGACAACACCGATATCGGCGACCGCCAGCGTGGTCGCAAGCTCCAGCCGGATGCCGTTGGGATCGAAGAAATAGGCCGACCAGAACCGGCCGCCCAACCACACCGGACCGGTGACCTCGACCCCGCAGGCACGGATATGCGCGATGAGCGGGTCGAACTCCTCGCGCGGCACGTGGAGGGCAAGGTGCTGCATCATGCCGAGATGGTCGCGGTCGCCTCGCGGGGCGTCCTTGGGATATTCGAAGAAGGCCAGCAGCTGGTCGCCGCCCATGTCGAAGAAGTAGTGGCGCAGGTTGTCATGGGGAGGCTGGCCCCGGTCCGCGGCGAACGGAACGCGGCGGACGTGGACGAGCTGCATCTTCAGCACGCGGGTGTAGAAGTCCATCGTCGTCGGCATGTCGTCGCTGACCAGCGCCAGGTGATCGACCCCTCGGGTCGGAACGACCCGGATGCCACGCGCCTCGGCGATCGGCTTGGTCATTTCGTTCATGGCAGCCGCTCCAGTGAGTCGAGGAACTTGCCGACCTCGGCCAGCAGGGCCTCGGGGTTCTCGCCGCCGACGTTGTGGCCGGCGTCGACCTCGACCAGGGTGATGTTTTCGTTGGTCGATCTTATCGGTCCAACGGTCTCCTTGGCAAACATGTCCGACCGGGTACCGCGCACTGCGAGGATCGGGCAGCCGACCCGCGCCAGCGCGTCCCACATGTCGGGACCGCCGCCGGGTGCTTGGCCCGCCAGCAGCTTGCGGAAGCGGTCGCGGTGTATGGTGTCGCGCTTGACGACATAGCCGCCGTCACGCTTGTCGAGGTAGGCCTCGTAACGTGCCCGGGCAACCGGGTCGCTCGCATCGGCGCCGAAATAGGCCATTCCCTGGGCGATCGATGCAAAATGATCGGGCACGCCGGCGACCGTGGTGGCGACGCGATTGGAGCCGGTCGGCGCGTTCTGCGGCGTATAGTCGACCAGCACCAGCGCCGCGAGGCGATCGGAATTTTCCGCTGCGCACCAGGTCGCGTTGCGTCCGCCCATGGAATGGCCCATCAGCACTGCCTTCCGCCAACCCAGGTGATCCATCAGGTTCAGGCAATCCTGGGCGAAATCACCGACCGCGTAGTTCTTGTCCGTGCTCCAGGTCGAGTCCCCAAAGCCGCGCATGTCCATAGCGGCGACCTCGCGATCAGCCGCCAGGCGGTCCGCGACGGCGATCCAATCGTAGGAGAAATAAGACAGGCCGTGGATGATCAGGATAGGCGTCGCGCCGCTGGTGCCGAAAGCGCGGTAGAAGATTTCGACGTCGCCCGACGGCGTCGTCCCGATGCGATGTTGCGGCAACGCCATGTGTCGCAGCTCCCTGGTTGAGGTCTCCCCCCCGGGGCGGTGAAGCACGCGCGGCGAGCGGCGGCCATGGCATGGGGCTGTCCGGACAACGAAAAACGCTCCGCCAGACAGAAATGCCGGTCAAACAGGCGCGTCAGTAACGCCAGCCGGACCAAGATTTCGCCCCGGCAGCTAAATCCCGCGCAAATCGCCCCGCAGTGGCCCGTTGTTGCAGGCGTCCAAGCGCTATTTCAGCAGGCCGAGCTCCTTGTAGGCCTTAACGGCGCCCGGATGATGCTTGATGCCGGCATTCTTGAAGGCATCGGTCCCGGGCTTGGGGTTCCAGGACTTGTAGACCGTCGTCATGTATTTCATGGTCTTTTCGGTGAACACGTATTTGACGATGCGATAGATCGTCTCGTCGGGCACGCTGTCCTGGGCCATGATGGTGCTCGGCACGCCGTAGGACTGGGCATCGCCAACCACGCCGCCGCCATATTCCGATGCCTTGATGACCACCGGTGCGAAGGCCGGGTTCTTGCCCAGGACGTTGTTCAGCTCCGTCGGGCTCAGCGGGATCAGGCGGATCTTGCGCGTGGCCGCCATGGCCATGACCACCGGCACCGGGACCGCCGAGGCGACGGCGAAAGCATCGATGTTGCCGTCGCGCAGCGCGTTGCCCGCCTCGCTGAAGCCGAGGAACTGGGCCTTGATCTGATCGCGCATGCCGACGGTCCGCAGGATCAGATCGGCGTTCGCCGCAGTGCCGCTGCCCGCCTTGGCCAGCGAGACGCGCCTGCCCTTGAGGTCGGCGAACGACTTGATGTTGTCCTTGGCCAGGCTGACCCAATGGATCGGCGAGATCGTCAGCGCCATCAGCGCCCGCACGTTGGTGGCCGGCTTTTTGTCCTTGAACTTGCCGGTCGCGGTGACCGCGTTGTAGACCGCGCCGAGGTTCGCCAGCCCGAGGTCGAGCCCACCGCCCTGGCGGCTCAGCATGCGCATATTGGTGGTCGATCCGGCGGTCGTGCGGGTCGACAGGATGATGCCGTCGAGGTCCCTGGTGACCGCGGTCGAAAGCCCGCCGCCCATCAGGAAGTAGCTGCCGCCGGGCGAGCTGGTCCCGATCACCAGGCTTTGTGCCGCCGCGCCCTGGGCCAGCGCGAGCACCGCCCCGGAGGCAAGCGTGGTTGCAAGGATTCTTTTCATTCCAGGCTCCCCTGTTGAATCTTGGCCCACAACACTACCACCGGATCCTCACCGGATGATAGCCGGGCTCAGGAGCGTGCCGCCGGCGCCCGGAGCGCTTTGCCCTGCCGGATCTGCCAGACCCAGAAGACGGCGAAGCAGGCCACCGGGATCAGCGCCTGGGTGCCATGGGTCAGCACCAGACCGACGCCGATGAGGACCGCGACAAGCCGCGCCGCAAGCGACAGGCGCGTGTGGAAGAAGCCCTCC
This sequence comes from Alphaproteobacteria bacterium, assembly GCA_965248835.1. Classification (GTDB taxonomy): domain Bacteria; phylum Pseudomonadota; class Alphaproteobacteria; order MPNO01; family MPNO01; genus CAYFYS01. The sequence goes on along the minus strand of CBDFLJ010000002.1, from coordinate 1,132,144 downwards.
ACGCCGGCCGAGATCGCGAGCCCGCCAAGGGCGAGCGAGACGATCGTCAGGCCGATGTCCAGCGGGCTGCCCTGCAGCAGCAGGCCGGGTTGATAGACGAACAGGACCGGCAGGTAGAAAATCGCCATCGCCTTGACCATGGCGACGTTGCAGACCGGCCACAGCCGCTCCTTGGAGATCCCGGCGGCCATATAGGCGGCGAGCGCGACCGGCGGGGTGACGTTGGAGGCCTGGCCCCACCACAGCACCAGCAAATGGGCGGCCATCACCGGGATTCCGAGCTGGATCAAGGCGGGCGCGGCAAGGGTCGCCAGGATCACGTAGGCCGGGATCACCGACAGCCCCATCCCGAGGATGTAGCCGATCACGAAGATGAACATCACGGTGAAGGCGAGATTGCTTTCGGCAAGGTCGATGATCAGCCCGGTCACCCGGATACCGGTGCCGGGCAGCAGGACCGCGCCGGCGATGATCGAGACCGGCCCGGCGATCGCGATGATCGGAAGCGAGGCCTTCGTGCCCTCGGCGAGCGTCTCGACGATCTCCCGCGGGCCCATCGGGCGCCGCGTGAGCCAGCTTGCGGCAATCACGCTGAGGATCGCCAGCATGCCGATCCGCCGCAGCGAATAGTCGAGGTAGATCAGCACGATCACCACCAGGATCGGCACCAGATAGACCCAGCCTGCCCGCAGGGTCTCGCGGAAGGACGGACATTCCTCGGCCGGCAGCCCGGTCAGGTCGTTGCGCCGGGCATAGAAGTGGACCTGCATGTAGACATTGAGGAAATAGAGCAGCGCCGGGATCGTCGCCGCGATCACGATCGTACCGTAGGAGAAGCCGGTCAGCGCGACCATGATGAAGGCCGAGGCGCCCATCACGGGCGGCATGACCGTCCCGCCGGTCGATGCGGCCGCCTCGATCCCGCCCGCCACCGCCGGCCGGTAGCCGGTCTTGATCATCATCGGGATGGTGATGTTGCCGGTGATCGCGACATTGGCCGAGGCCGAACCGGAGATCGAGGCGGTGATGAAGGACGAGCCCACCGCCGCCTTGGCCCCGCCGCCCGGCCGTGTGCCGAGGAAGGACAGGCAGATGTTGGTGAAAAAGTCCGAGGCGCCCGAGCGGATCAGAAACACGCCGAAGACCAGGAACAGGAAAAGGTTGGAGGCCAGCACGTAGGTGATCGAGCCGTAAAGACCGTCGGTCTGGGCATAGAGCGCGGTGGCGATCTGGCGCAGGTTGAACCCGCTATGGACGAACGGCCAAGGCACCGAGGCGCCGAAGTAAAGAAACAGCAGGAACGCCGCCGAGATCAGCGCCATGGCGATGCCGAGCGCCCGCCGGCCGGCCTCGATCACGCCCAGAATCATGATCCAACCGACCGCCATGTCGAAGTCGCCGATATCGAAGCCCTCGTTCTCGGCGAAGTAGAGGTAGCGGTCGTTGAACCGGAAGGTCGCGTAGCTCGCCGCGGCCAGGAAGACGGCATCGAACAGGCGGGCCGGGACCGTCTTCGCCAACGGATGCACGCAGATCGCAATCGCCACGCCGACATAGATGAACAGGCTGCGGTCGAGCGCCGGGCTGAACGTGCCCAGGGTCGCGACATAGAGGTAATAGCAGGTCGTCCCGAGGCCGATGACGAAGCCGAGCGATTTCCACTCGCCCCGGAACGCTTCGGCCATACCGCGAGTCCCGTTCAGAACGCCCCTCCCCTGCCCGCACGTCCGGTATACTCGCGGTTCGGACCATCGGCGTCCACCCGGGCGCGTGAACAAGGGATCCTTGCGTTGCCGGGACTGCGCGTCTTGAAGGAGGCCGACCTCAGGGCCGTGCTCGATGTCGCAACCGGGCTCGAGATCATCGAGCGCACGTTCCGCGATCTGGGCACCAGAGACATCTTCCGTCTGTCCGAGCCGGCGGCGCTGTTCGGCGGCTCCGGGCTGGACGGCGCGGCGCGCTACAAGTCCAAGGGCGCGACGCTGATCTCCGAGAACGTCACCGGGATCCGCATGATCAGCGACGTGGCGCGGGACCAAGGGTACCGCTCCCACCACATGTTGTGTGTTTTCGACGACTCGACCGGAGCGCCGATCGGGCTTTTGAACGAGACCTGGCTCCATCGCTTCCGCACCGCGCTGACCGGCGTGGTCGCCGCCAAACATCTCGCGCGACCCAGCTCGAGAGTTCTTGCGGTGATCGGCGCCGGTGCGATCGCGCGCGAGCTCTTCCCGGCGATCACCCGAACGTTCGATCTCGACGAGGTCCGCGTGGTTGCAAGACGGCATTCCAGCGCGGCGGCGTTCTGCGAACGCTACGCCCAGGAAGGCCCGCGGTTTCGCGCGGAGCAACGGGCCGATGAGGCGCTGGACGGCGCCGACATCGTGGTCACCCTCACCCTGGCGGCCGAGCCGGTGATCATGCCCGGCATGCTGGCCCCGGGTGCCTTCCTGTGCTCGATGGGCGAGACGGAGGAGGTCGCCTTTCCCGTTCTCGAGGAGATCGACCGCTTCATCGTCGACGACTTCGAATATGCATGCGTGCTGGGCGACATCGCCGCATGGCTCGCCGATGGGCGCGCATCACGCGAGCGGTTGCAGTCCCGCCTCGACGGGCATATCGGCCAGATCGTCGCCGGGACGATCCCCGGGCGCAGCGACGAGGATCAGCGCATATTCGCCATCATTCAGGGCATGGCGATCTGCGACCTCGCGCTCGCTTGCCACGCCCTGGACGAAGCGCGAAGGCGGGGATTGGGCAGCATGCTCGATCTCTTCGAATAAGGGCTCAGTGTTCGCAAAGCAGCTTTCCATGCGCTGGGAGCCTGAGCGTCGATCCCATCGCTCGCAGACACTGCCAGAAGGTCGCCTGGTTGCTGGTGACAACCGGCTTGCCGAGATCGTCCTCCAGAAGCGGGATCAGCGCGAGCGAGGGCAGGTTGGTGCAGCTTATGAACACCGCCTCGACGCCCTCCCGGTCGACCCGGCGCGCGAGATCGTAGGTCGCATTGAGCGGCACCCGGCCGATGCCGGCTCGTTCGGCGGCGGTCTTGCCGAGTTGCAGCCCTTCGGCGGAGACGACCTCGAAGCCGCGCTCGGCGAGCCATTCCCTCTCCTGCCGGTTGACGAAGTCGGTTCGCGGTGTCGCCAAGGCGATCCGCCGGGCGCCGAGCACGCGCAGCGCCGCGACCACAGCATCGGCGGTCAGGACCGCGGGCGCGCCGGTCATCCGGGTCATTGTTTCGCCGAGCACCGCGCCGGGAAAGAAATAGGTGCACGAGGTGCAGCCGAAGGCGATCACGTCCACCCCCGCCGAGCCGAGGTCGCGGCTGGCCCCTTCGACATTGGCCGCGATCTGCTCGTAGAGTGCCGGCGCCTGAGGTCCGTCCTGGAAGGCGCGCGCGACGTGGATGGCAAGCCCCGGCGGTGCCATAAGCTGGAACTCGGGCTCGATGCTGGTGTTGGTCGAGGGGCAGATCAGCCCGATCCTGCCGAGCCCGGCATAGGGGCCGATGGCGGGAAGCTCATCCATCGGCGCCCTCCCCCGCGGCCGCGATACAGGCGCAGAGCCCGCCGCCGGGCGGCGCCTGGTGCTCGGTGCCGCCGCTGACGAAGACGCGGCCGGTGCCGAGGATGCCGCCGATCACCCCGCTCGCGGTGGCGCGCATGTGCTTGTCGGGGTCGAGCTCGCTGTTGAAGACCGTCGTGCGTTCGCCGCGAATGCGTCCGTCGGGGGCAACCCCGGCCTTGAGGAACACCGCACGGAGCCGCTCCCGGCCGGTGATCTCGCCGGCCTCGTCGAAGCCGCAGCCGGCGTCGCGGAACAGCGCCTTGAGCGCGCGCGAATCCAGGATGTCGGCCATCGGACGCGAATAGATTTTTGACGAACCGCCCACGCCGGGGCGGTTGCCGAGCACCAGGATTTCGCCGACCGCGACCTCGGTGCCCGAGAAACTCATCGCGCGGCTGGAATGACGATCGAGATCGATGCCGATCCGGGTCTCGGCAATCGCCGCGTCGTCCAACTCGCCGAGGGCCAGCGCAACCCCGAGCGCCGCAGCGCCGCGCGACTGCCCGCTGGAGCCGGCCCGCGCGATGACCGCCGGATCACCGGTCTCGACCGCATCGCGGTGGCCGAGAATCGGGCTCTTGACGAAGACCAGACCGACCTGCCCGGGCACCAGCCCCGCCTCGTCCATCGCCTCGCGAACGGCATCGGCAATCAGGTTTGTATGGGCGCGGGTGACGAGTTCTTCGGGCGCCATCGCCCGGGTCCGCGCGCCGCCGATGACCAGACGCTCGTCCTCGCCGGTGCCGGCATCCTCGATCGCGGCAAGCACATAGACCACCGGGCTCAGCGCACCTTCCGAGCCGGTGGAGAAGATCAGGGTGGAGTCCCCCAGCAGACGTTCACCGCCGAACGCCCCGATCGTATCCATTGCCGCGCCCATCGCGAGCTCGCGGGAGAAATCGTTGATGGTTGCGGTCCCTTCGGTCTTGGCGACCAGCGCCAGACGCTTGATGCCGCCCTTCGGCAAGCGGCTCAGGATCCGTTTCAGCCCCTCGACGTCTTGCGGTCCAACAGTGGGGTAGGCCTCGACATGGACCCGCATCACCCGTCATTCCCCGATGTAGCGAAAGGCGAAGGCCTCGCCCTTGGGGATGATGTGGCCGGCGGTCGGGTTCGGGAAATGCGACGGCAGGATGGTCACCTCGGTCTCGGCGTAGCGATCGAGGAACGCCTTGCGGGTCATGCGCGCCGCGTCCTGGTCGGCGCACGCGATCGTGCTCCAGTCGGGGATATGGCACTGGATCATGTGGTGCATCAGATCGCCGCAGAGCAGCGCCTCCACCCCGCCCGAGGCGATGCGCAGCCCGACCTGGCCCGGGGTGTGGCCGGGCAGCGGTTCGAGCGTGATCCCGTCTTCGATCTGGTGATCCATCTCGACCAGGAGCTCGCGCCTGGCCTCCAGGATCGGGATCACGCTGTCGGCGACGTAATCGCCGGTCCGGGTCATCAGCCCCTGCCTGGACTGTTCCAGCCAGAAGTCGAGCTCGGTGCGGGCAAAGATGTAGCGCGCGTTGGGGAAAGTGGGCACCCAGCGTCCGTCTTCGAGCCTGGTGTTCCAGCCGACGTGATCGACGTGCAGATGGGTGCACAGGACGAAATCGATATCCTCCGGGCGGGCCCCGGTCGCAAGAAACCGGTCCATCCACGGGAATTCGGCATCGTTGAAAGACTCCCGGTTGCGCGGCTTGCGATTGCCGACGCAGCTATCGATCAGGATCGTGTGATGCGGCGTGCGGATCAGGAAGGCCTGGATCGCCAGCACCACCAGCCCGGTCTCCGGCTGATAGTGGCGCGGCACCATCCATCCGGAATGTGGCGCGACGGCGGCCTCGTCCCAGTCCGGGAAGAAGTCCCGTGCCTGCAGAAGCGGCATTTCCATCTCGACGACCCGGGTGAGGCTGATCTCGCCAAAACTGAAATCGTGCATGCCGATGTGCTTTCCCAACCGTGGACCCGGACAAACTTAACAGGTCCAAGCCGTGTCCTGGCAACCGGCTGCCCGGCATTCGTCCGGATTGATTTCGGTCGGGGATTTCATGCCGTGTTCGATCTCTCGCGCGGCGCGTTCGGCTCGTCCATAATGCCATCGATCGAAATGGCCAAGCCGCCCAGGGAGGTATGGAGCAATGGCGCACAAGATCTACACCCCGACCAAGGAAGAGCTGGACTCGCGGATCGGTCGCTATGCCGATCTCCAGGCGATGTCGACCGAGGGCGACCTCGGCTGGGTCGGCCAGGAGGCGATGGACGTCTTCTTCGCCCGCAAGATCATGCCGCTGATCCTGGACGACACCAAGAATCCGTTCGGCAACATCGCGCCGATCTTCGGCGCTGCCGGCGCGACGATGTTCATCTCGATCATGCCGCCCGGCCAGGGTCCGTGCCTGCACTCGCACAACACGACCTTCGAGACCTTCATGGTCCTGGACGGCCGGATCGAATACCACATCGGCGACCCGGTCGAGCACAAGGTGACGCTGGAGAAGTTCGACACTTTCTCCTGCCCGCCGCGGGTCTATCGCGGCTTCCGCAATGTCGGCGATATCGATGCGGTTCAGCTCACCGTCATCACCGGCCAGGACGAGAACCGCAACGACGTCTCGATCGCCGGCTCGATCGCCCAGGAGGTCGAGCGCGACTTCGGTAAAAAGGTCGTCGACGCCTTTGCCGGAGTCTTCGCCATAGACCCGCCGGTCAACGCTTGATCGGCGGGGAGCGCATCGAATGGCCAAACCGAAGATCGCCCATCTCACCGGGCCCAACGCGACGATCCAGAACAGCCCGCCTCTGGTGACTTCGAACAAGGCGCGTGCTCGTCACGGACTGCCGCTGATCACCGATGCCGACGGCACGCCGGTGCGTTTCGACGTGCTGCGCACGCAGCGGCTGGCGGCGCCGGTGACGGTCTATATCGAGCAGTTCAGCGCCCATCCGCTGGAGCGTGACGCGGCCGAGCTCTACGCCCCGCCGGACGGTTACGTCGATGCCGACGGGACCTTCCACGAAACCCGGCAGAGCGAGACCGACAAGCCGGTCTACAACGTCGAGTTGCGGCCGGAGGACGGGGTCTATCCGCTGCCCTATATGAGCCGCCAAGCCGACGGCAGCGCCTGGGAGGACGACGCCGCCCATCCGGGGGCGCCGGCCGAGAAATGCCGCCAGGCGTACTATCCCGACGGCGCGCGGCTGTTCGAGGATGTCGACCGGCTTGGTGTCGGCATGTTGGGCGAGGGAAGCCTGATCTCACGGATGGCCGATATCGACTTCCACCGGATCATTCCCCCGGGCGGCTACACCAAGGGCCTGCCGGAGGCCGAACGGACCGATGTGGGGACCGGTGACATCCCGCCGGAGATGCTGGGGCGGGACTTCTTCCCCTACCGTCCGGTCCACCTCGCCGCATCGCCGGCGCGGCAAGCCCTGGCGCACATGGTCAACCGGGTCCAGGAGATCCTCGACAGCGGAGCCTATATCGGCGCGATCTGGACCCAGGGCAGCCCGCGCATCGAAGAGACGATGTACTGGTTCAACCTTCTGCTCGACACAACGCTGCCGATCTGCGGCAACGCCGCGCAGCGTACCATGGGCGAGATCAGCAACGACGGGCCCAAGAATCTGGTCGACTCGGTGGAGTACCTCACCTCGCGCGTCTGGGCGGATGAGGAAGGCCGCAACAAGGCGGGTATGGTGCTGATCCAGGAGCAGCAGATCTTTTCCGCGCGCGATGTCCAGAAGGGCGATGCCCGGCCGGGCGGCTACGTCACCACCGGCGGCCACGGCGGGATTCTCGGCGGGCTGCCGCACGACGCACCGCCGGTCCTGACCTACCTGCCCCATGCCCGGCATACCTACCGCTCGGCGGTCAAGCGTTCCCTGCTGCCCGAAGAGGTTTCCGGCACGATCCTCGAAGACGGCAGGCGACGGCAGACCACGGTCCGCATCAAGGACGCTGCCGGCGCGCTTCTGGGCGATGCGATGCCCAGGGTCTCGATCCTCAAGGACGGCAACTATTCCGCCCGCAGCCTCGATCTCTCGACCGAGCCCGAGACCGATATCACCGCCCTGATCGACTACAATCTGCGCCATTGTCCGCTGGCGGGTTTCGTGCTGGAGGGCCAGTCACCCTACGGCACGCTCACCTCGCAGGTGCGCAACCGGATGATGACCCGGGCCATCCACAACGGCATGCCGGTCGTCCGGGTCGGGCGCGGCAACAACGACGGCTTCACCGCCGGCACCGCGTATTTCATCGGCGGCGGCAACCTGACCGCGACCAAGGCGCGGCTGGTGCTGCTCGCCTGCCAGCTCAAGTTCGGCGGCCTGCCCGTGCCGGCGGACGAGGACGCCCCGACCAGGGCCGAGCTCGACGCCATCGCCGCCAAAATCGCTCAATACCAGGAGGTGTTCGCGAGTCACTGACCCGCGATCGGCTAGACGCCGTTCAGCGCTGCCTTCATCGCACGGATCGCGGCAATGTGGGCGTCGGGACCCTCGAGGCCGGCGCCCATGGCGAAGACCTGCATGTGACTTGCGCCGAGCGCACGCCAGGTCTCGTATTCGGCCCGCCAATCGTCCGGGTCGGCGCCACGGTGGAAGACGCGGCCCTCGATGCCGATGGCGGCGGGATCGCGGCCGGCGGCGCGGGCATGATCATGCATCCGCGCGATGACCGCGGCCGGAGCGCCGCTGTGGTGAGGCATCACTGAGGAATCGGCGCGCTGACCGAGGCCCGGGAAGCGCGGGTACCAGCCGTCGCCGATACGCCCGACGCGGGCGATCACCGGCTCGGCCATGCCGCCGAACCAGATCGGGATCGGACGCTGGACCGGCAGCGGGTTGAGGCCCGCATCGTCGATCCTGTGCCAACGCCCTTCGAAGCTGATCGGGTTCCGGGTCCACAGCGCACGCAGGACCGCGACCTGCTCCTCGCAGCGCCGGCCGCGGTCGGCGAAGCTTTCGCCGAGCGCCTCGTATTCGACCGGGTTCCAGCCGATGCCGATCCCCAGCCGCAGCCGCCCGCCGGACAAGACGTCGAGCGCAGCGGCCTGCTTGGCCACCAGCACGGTTTGGCGCTGCGGCAATATCAGGATCCCGGTGGCAAACGCGATCGTCTCGGTCAGTCCGGCGAGGTAAGCGAACAGCACCATCGGCTCGTGGAACATCGACTCGTGGTTGTACAGCCCGGCATAGCCCGGCCGGCTCGCAGGATTGGCGCCGATCACGTGATCGAAGGCCGCGATGTGGTGGTAGCCCAGATCTTCGGCGGCTTGTGCGAAGGCGGCGACGCCGCCGGGATCCGCGCCGATCTCGGTCTGGGGAAAGACGACGCCGAGCTTCATCGCGCCCGGCCGCACCTCAGGCCGCGCAAGAGCGCACGTTGCCGTTGATCTCCTCGCCGCGCTTGGCGAGCGGGCCGAAACCGGTGCTCCTGCTGCCGAGATCGCGGACCCGCGGCATGACCTCCTCGGCGAACAGGGTCATCGACCGAGCGGTGGTCGCATAGTCCATGTCGCCGGCGTGCAACATGGCGATCAGGTGGCCGAAGCCGCCGACCTTGTCGTAGAGCGCGCGGATCTGGTCGACGACCTGGTCCGGCGTACCGTAGAGCGCGACGTGGTTGTCGCGGAAATACTCCATGCCCAGTTTGCGGATCGCATCGGTACGTCCGCCCGAGAACTTGCCGGTCAGGAAGTTGGCGTAGAGGCGGCGCTGGACGTAGCCCGGCGGGGCGCGGAACTGCGGCTCGGACTTGTTGTGGGTGACGTACCAGAAGACGCCGTCGATCACCTTGCGCGCCTCCTCCTCGGTCTCGCCGACGGCAACCAGCGGCATGAAGGCGAACTGGTCGTCGGCGGGATCGACATGGCCTTCGGCGCGGCAACGCGCGCGCACGCCCTGAAACATCTTGGCCAGGACATCGACCGGGGTCAGGAACATCGCAAACGTGAACCCGCGTGAGACCGTCTTGAAGCCGTGCTCGACATCGCTGCCGCCGGTGGTCCAGATCGGCGGATGGGGCTGCTGATAGGGCCTGGGCCAGACATTGACCTGGCGCTTGTGGATCCAGCGCCCTTCGTAGTTGAACGGCCCGTCGTGGCTGGTCCAGGCGCGGATGATCAGATCGATCGATTCCCAAAGCCGTTCCTTGGTCTCGGTCGGGTTGGCGTTGGAGGCGAACAGCTCGTAGGGCACACCGCGCACGAAGCCGCACTCGAGCCGGCCGTGCGAGATGTTGTCGATCATCGCCATCTCCTCGGCGCAGCGGATCGGATCGGCCAGGTTGGCCGCCGGGTTGCCGAGGATGCACAGCCGTGCGTTCCGGGTCTGGCGTGCCAGGATCGCAAGTGCGACCGGGCCGGAAGAGTTCAGGCAGGTCGCGGTCTGGTGGTGCTCGTTGATCATGCAGTTGATGCCGAGCTCGTCGGCCAGCATGTATTGGTCGAGGTACATGTTGTAGAGGTCCGCGCCGATCTTGGGATCGTAGTACCGGCTCGGCAGGCTCAGCCGCATCGAGGTGAACGCGTCGTCGGGCGGCAAATGCGGCCAGGGAAATTCGGTGAAGTGATAAAGCTCCATCGGGCTTCGGACTCCTAATCGCGCGCCGCCGCGCTAACGCCGAGGAAGGCTTCGAGGGTGGCCATGAACGCCTCGGGCCGTTCGATATGGGGATAATGGCCGGCATTGCGCAGGCTGACAAACCGCGCGCGGGGGATGCGCTTGGCATAGGATCGACCGTATCCGGCGCTCACCAACCCGTCATCGGCACCCCAGACGACCAGCGTCTTCGCCTGGATGCGATGCAGCCGGTTCTTGAGCGCCGGGTTGTGGAAATAGGGCTCCCAGCAGAGCCGTGCCGTGGTCTCGCGGTGCTTGGCCACCCGCATCGCCGCCCTGTCGGACAGCCCCATCAAGTCGCCCAGCGGGTCCTTGGAGGGGTCGGCGAACTTGAGCGCCTTCACCGTCGCGAAGGGCAGGAAGTAGATGTCGGCAATGTCACGGTCATACGCGCCGCCGAACTTCGCGCCCAGAGGGCTCACCAGGACGACGGACTCCAGCCTGGCGCAGGACTTGGTCGCCATCTCGGCAGCGATCCAACCGCCGACCGAGAAGCCCATCAGGATCGCGCGGTGCAGATCGTAACGGTCCATCAGGTCGAGATAGATGTAGGCGATGTCGTCGATGCCGGTGATCGTCTCGGGCAGGCTCGAGCGGCCGTAACCCGGGGCCCACGGCAGGATGACCTCGAAGCGTTCGGCCAGGCGCTCGATCAGCGGCAGGCCCGTCTCGTACGTCTCCTCGGACTGCAGCAGCACCAGCGGCGCGCCCTTGCCGCACCGCTCGACTTCGATCCTGGCGCCTTGAATCCTGAGCGTCTCCTTGCTTCTGGCATGCGGTGCGGACTTGTGCCCACTCCCTGATTTCGCCTTGTTCATTCGTCTCCCCGCCCGGGGCGTCCTGCGCGCCCGGAAAGGGTAGTATCGGGCTTTGTCGCGGACCGCAACTCACCCGGAGGGAACGGGCCATGAAGATCGACACGTTCAACCACATCATGCCGCCGGCGTTCATCGAGCGGCTGGAGGCCTTCGCGCCGGGTTTCATGATCAAGGTGCTGCGGTCGATCCCGACCATTCACGACGTCGATGCGCGGCTGCGCCATATCGAGCCGTTCGAGGACTATCAGCAGATCCTGGCGGCGGGGAACCCGGTGATCGACGACTGGGCAGGGCCGGAGGACACGCCGGCGCTGGCCCGTCTGCTCAATGACGAGATCGCGGCCATCGCGGCCGCGCATCCGGACCGCTTTCCGGGCTATATCGCCTCGCTGCCGATGAACAATCCCGCGGCCGCACTGTCCGAGATCGACCGCACCGTGCGCGACGGCGCCGCCTCGGGCATCCAGATCTATTCCAACGTTGCCGGCAAGCCGCTCGATCTGCCCGAGTTCTACCCGGTCTTCGAGCGCATGGCGCAGTTCGACCGGCCGATCTGGCTGCATCCGATCCGCGGGCCGAACTTCGCGGATTACGCCAGCGAGAAGACCTCCAAGTTCGATGTCTGGTGGGGGCTCGGCTGGCCCTACGAGACCTCGGCCGCGATGGCGCGGATCGTCTTCTCCGATGTCTTCGAGCGCCTGCCCGACCTCAAGATCGTCGCCCACCACTGGGGCGCATACATCCCGCACGCCGAGGGCCGGCTAGGGCCCAACTGGGAGCGCGGCATGATGGTCTCCGACACGTTCGAGGATGAGCCCTTGTGGCACAACAAGTCGCGCTCGCTGGTCGAGTCCTTCAAGCTGTTCTATGGCGATACCGCGATGTTCGGCGCGAAGGCGGCCAGCCAATGCGGCCTCGATTTCTTCGGCGCCCACCATTCGACCTTCGCCACCGACTATCCGTTCGATTACGAGCACGGCATGCGAAATCTGCGCCTGACGATCGAAGTGATCGATTCGCTGGAATGCACCGAAGACGACCGGCGCGCGATCTACGAGGAGGTCCCCAGGACGTTGCTCCGCTGAACAAGCCGGACCGGACCGTTCCCACAGGACAATGGCCTGAGGGTGCGGCGGACCCGGCGTGCGGCGCCTACTCCGCCGCGGCTGCCTGATAGATCGAATCGCGGTACGAGCCCTCGCCCAGGCCGCCGTCGGGGAAGATGCCGCGCTCTGCGATCCATTCCCGCGAGCGCTCGAAGAGATCCTCGGAATAGGTCTCGAAGACGATGCGTTCGCCGGGGCCGAAGCGGCGGACGTCCATCTGGTCCCGGAAGCGCCGCGGGAACTCGCGCTTGTAGTAATGCCGGTAGAGTTCCAGCCTCAGATCGATCTCGATCTGCGCCCGCTTCAGCGCACGGAAATATTTGGCGATGTCCTCGGGATCGGGGTCGCCGGTGATCATCGCCGCAATCATGAAGCTGGTATCGGCCACCTTGCGGAAGCCCAACTGCTCGGCGAAGTAGAACGGCCCGCTGAACAGGCTGACCGCCGGCGCTTCGCCGTCGATCAGCAGCTCGAGCCGGTGGAACAGCAGCCCGCCGGCAAACGTCAGCGCGATCTCGCCGGCATCGAGAAAGGTCTCCAGCGCCTGGATGGTCGAATAGTGGCTGCCCGACTGGTAGCCGACCGAGATCGGCACGCTGGCGAGGTCCTCGGGCGCGCGGATCTCGGAGTCCGCGGGCACGAAGATGCCGCAGGGCGCGACCGAATAGCACGCCGGATAGAGCTTGCCGTGACCGGCGGCGGCGGCGGCATTGACCGTCCAATGACACGCCGCGCTGACGTCGCAAGTCCGTCCTTCCTCGAAGGTCTGATAGGCGCCGACCTTATCGCCGAGGTCGTGGTACCTGCCGTCCTCGGAGGAAAGCTGCTCGCGAAAGACGTAGTCGAGGCCTTCGTCGTCGAAAAAGCCTTTCTCCTCGGCGACCCACTCGTGCAGCCGCATGTGGGGTCCGATCACGAACTTGGACATCGTTGAACTCCTGGATTTCGTTTGGCCGGGGTCTTGCAAGGAATGCCCGGCGATCACTCCGATTCGGAGATCGTGTAGCGGCGCAGCAGCCGATCCTCGTCGGCCGGGAAGTCGGTCCGTGCGTGGTTGAGACACCGGTTGTCCCAGATCACCAAATCGCCCGGTGCCCAGCGGTGAGCATAGACGAACTCGGGCCTTTCGGCATGGTCGAACAACTCGTCGAGGATCGGCCCGCTCTCCTCCGGGTCGGTTTCCAGCACGCTGTCGGTCATCAGCCGGCTGAGATAGAGCGCCGGCCGCCCCGAGTCCGGATGGATTTTTACCAGCGGGTGGACCGCTTCGGAAAGGTCCGCCCTGGAGTGGTCAATCAGATCGCGGGTCACCGAATCGTAGTTGTATATGTGTCGGGCCCGCTTGCCCTCCAGCCACTCCTTGCGGTGAAGCGGCAGCGCCTCGTAGGCCTTCGTCAGGTTGGCGAACAGGGTCTCGCCGCCGCGCGAGGGGATCTTTATGGCGAACAGGGTGGTTGCCCGATACGGCACCTTGCGGTGCGCGCCGTCGGAATGGAAATGCATTTCGCCGTCGGGAAGCGAGCCGATCTGCTTGCCGTCCTTGCGGATGTTGCTGACCAGCATCACCCCGCGCTTGGTGTTGGTGGTCGTAAGGGTGGAAGACGGCGGCCGGAAGTCGGCATCGACCGGCCCGAACACCGCGGCGAACCGCACCTGGTCCTGGGCGGAGATCTTCTGATCGGGAAAGCACAGCATCGCGTGCTCGACGAAGGCCGCGCGCATGGCGGCGGCGGTCTGTCCGTCATAGTCCTCGCGCAGGTCGATGCCGGTGATGCGCGCGCCGAGCGCAGGACCCAGGGGCTCGATCTCAAGGGCGGCCATGGCATAGTGCTCCCGATATCGATGAAACGGCAGTCAAGAGCTGGAGAGCCGATGACCGAGATTATCAACCAAATTCTCGCGCCCGCAACCGGCCTCGCCGTCATGCTGGCGCCGGGCCAGCGGCTGCGGGTGACCGATCTGGAAGGGCTGCAGGTCGTCGACATGGCGGTTTTCAACGCCCACAACATGCGCGAACGGCTGTCGACATCCTATTCGCGCACCCGGGCAGGCACCGCGGCCGGCGGGCCATTCCATCCGCGCGACCGGCTGAGCGTCGGCGACGTGCTGGTGTCGTGCATCAACCGGGACATGATGGTGATGACCGCCGACACCCCGCCGATCAAGGGCATGCACGACGTCCACGGCCGGATGTGCAACCGCACCCTCTACGAGGCGCTCGGCCAGGGGCCGAAGGACGGCTGCCAGGAGATCATCGCCGCCGCGGTCGCGCCTTACGGCCTGCTGCCCGAGGACATCCCCGACACCATGGACCTGTTCATGAACTACCATCACGACTGCGCCAACAACTGGTGGACGCTTGCCGACGGCTGCTCCCGCCCGGGCGATCATGTCGAGTTCGAGGCCCTGATCGACTGTCTCGTCGGGCTGTCGAACTGCCCCTACTACCGCGGCACGTCGATGCGCATCCAGGTGTTCGAGAAAGCGTAGCCGATCTTCCAACCGGATCGGCCGGGTCCGGACCTTAGCCCGCCCGGCCACCCCGGGATTATCGGTGTCGGGTGGCTGGGCGGGCGTGCCGCTTGGATGATGAACGCTCGGGCTCAGCTCTTGGTTCGGGTCGCCTCCGCGGCGGCCTTGAAGATCTCCCACATGTCGCGGGTCTTCGGGTCGGTGCCGAGAATCCTGTCGCCGATCGGTCGTGCGCGGCGCAGGAACTCCTTGCGCTCCTCGGTCGACAAATAGTGCACCGTTCCACCTTCCTTGACCCACTTCTTTTCCCAGAGGCGGTTGATCCCCTTGGAAATCCTCAAACCCTCATCGGCCGCTTCGGGGCCGAGGTCGAACAACGCCTTGCGCAGATCTTCCGGCAGCTTGTTGAGCCAAAGCTTGCTGAACCAGATGCCGGTCGGAATGAAGCCGCCGTGGGTCAGCGTGATGTGCTTGGCGACGGTGTAGAACTTGGACGGCCCCATGACCACGATCGCGCTGCGTGCGCCATCGATCACGTTGCGCTGAAGGGCGGGCAGCACCTCCGAATAGGCGATCGGGATGCCGGTCACGCCGAGCTCCTTCATCAGCGCGACTTCGAGCTTGCTGGCCAGCACGCGGATCTTCTTGCCCTTCAGACTGGCGAGGGTGTTCAGCGGCTGCTTGGAAGCGAACGCGCCTTCGCCCGACCCGAACAGGTAGCAGCCGACGATGCCCTTGTGCTCGGCCAGACGCAGCAGCTTGGTCCGGACGCTGGGATGGTTGACGCTCCGGTGCATGTGGTCGATGTCGTCGAACAGGCCGGGCGCGTCGACCACCTGGAAGGCCTGGTTGATGCCCACGAGGAAGCCGGGCGGCGTGTGAATGGCCTCCTGCGTGCCGAGCTGGATGCCCTCGATCTGGCGCGAGATCTTGCCGAGCTGGGCGGCGGGGAAGAGCTTCGCTTCGATCCGCCCGTTCGTCCGCTTCTCGATCTCCCTCTTGTAGTACTCCGACGATCCCTGCTGCGGGCCTTTGACGGTCGCGAAGCCGATTTTCATAGTGTAGGTCTTGGCGATGCCGGCGCTCGCGGCGAATGCGACCGCGCCGGCCGCGGCAAGGGCCACAGCGGCCTGCCGAGATGTCAACCTCATGTGAGCCTCCGTTCTTATAGGATTGAACCGTTCATATACCGCCCAAAATCATATGGCGCCGGCGGGAACGAGTCCATCGGAGCCGAGCCGGGCGACCCGCGTCCGTGTTGGTTCAACGACCCTTGAAGACGGGCGGGCGCTTTTCCATGAACGCGGTGCGGCCCTCGACATAGTCCTCGCTGCGGTAGCAGTCCTCGATCAGGGCCTGGCATGCAGCCAGGTCGCGCGCGGTGTCCGGCTTGAGCACCTCGCCGATGATCACCTTCATGCCCTTGACGGTCAGCGGCGCGTTGGCCGCGATCGCGGTGGCGTACGCGGCGACGAAATCGTGGACCTCGCCGTCGGGCACGACTTTTTGCACCAGGCCGATCCGGAGCGCCTCCTCCGCATCCAGCCGGCGGGCGGAGAAGGTGATGTCGCGCGCGGCACCGGGCCCTACCGCATCGACCAGCCGTTTCAGCCCGGTGAGGCCGTAGCCGAGGCCCAGACGCGCCGCCGGCAAGCCGAACTGCGACTTCGCCGAACAGAACCGCAGGTCGCAGCACAGCGACAGCGCCAGCCCGCCGCCGATGCAGAACCCGTCGATCTCGGCGATCGTCGGCTTGGGCAGGGACTCCAGCCGCGCGTTCGCCGCCCCAACCTTCTCATTGTAGTGATGGATGGCGTCCTGGCTGGAGCGTTCGGACTCGAAGCGCGAGATGTCCGCCCCGGAGACGAAGGCCTTTCCGCCCGCACCGGAGACCACCACCACCCGGACCTCCGGATCCTCGGCGAAGCCGGCGAGGATCGCTTCGGCTGCCTCCCACATCTCCAGCGAGACCGCGTTCCGGCGCTCGGGGTTGTTGAAGATCATCCGGCCGATGAAGCCGTCTTTTTGCGACAGCATCTTGTCGGTTGCCATCCCGCCTCTCCCGTGACTGCCCTGTTGCCCTTCAGATTACGCCCGCGCCGCGCAGCCGCGCGATCTCGTCCGCGCCCAGCCCGGCCGCGGACAGGATCTCCTCGGAATGCTCGCCCAATTCCGGCGCCGGTGCCGCGAGCGTGCTCGGCGTCCGGCTCAACGTGATCGGCTGGCCCAGCATCCGGGTCGGCCCGAACGGATGGGTCTCGATCGGCTGGGCGATGCCGAGATGCGCGACCTGGGGGTCGGCGAAGACCTGTGCGATGTCGTTGATGGGGCCGGCCGGCACGCCCGCCTCGGCGAACAGCGCGAGCCAGCCCTCGGACGGCCGGGCCTCGGTGACCTCGTCGATCAGAGCGTTGAGCGCATGGCGGTTCTCCGAACGCTTGGGCGCGGTCTCGAAGCGCGGGTCGTCCGCCCACTCCGGATGCTCGACCGCCGCGCAGAACCGCGCCCAGATCCGCTGGCCCGAGACGCCGATGTTGATGTGACCGTCGGCGGTGCGAAACACCCCGGTCGGGATCGATGTCGGGTGGTCGTTGCCCGCCTGGCCCGGCACTTCGCCTTGGATCAGGTAGCGCGCGGCCTGGAAGTCGAGCATGAACGCCTGGGCCTGGAGCAGCGAGGTCTGGACCCACTGCCCCTTGCCGGAGGCCTCGCGCTCCAGCAGGGCGGTCAGGATGCCGAGCGCGCAGAACAGCCCGGCCGTGAGGTCCGCGACCGGGATGCCGACCCGCATGGGTCCGCGTCCCGGCTCGCCGGTAATCGACATCAGCCCGCCCATGCCCTGGGCGATCTGGTCGAATCCGGCACGTGCCGCATAGGGGCCGTCCTGGCCGAACCCCGAGATGCTGGCCAAGACGATCCCCGGGTTGACCGCCGCCAGGGCGTCATAATCGATCTTCAGCCGGTCCTTGACGTCAGGGCGGAAATTCTCGACCACCACGTCGGCAATCCCGATCAGCCGCATGAACAGCGCATGGCCGTCGGGGTGCTTGAGATCGAGCGTCAACGAGCGCTTGTTGCGGTTGAGGTTCTGGAAGTCGGCCGAGGCGCGCGGCGCGCCGAGCGCACCGTCGTCGCCGAAGGCAGCCGGGGTCTCGATCCGGATCACATCGGCGCCCCAGTCGGCAAGCTGGCGCACACAGGTCGGGCCCGAGCGCACCCGCGTAAGGTCGAGGACGCGGATGCGCTTCAACGCATCCGAAGCGGGGATATGCGGCATGGCGGCCTCCTGGTCCCGGACCGGTCCGGGATTTTTCGGGCTTCAGTCCAGCTTATCGATAATCGCGGCGGGTTCCAGACCTGGCGGCGGGCCTAGACGCCGGCCTTGCCGCGGATGGTCGACAGATAGATCCCGGTCATGATCAGAACCACGCCCACGGCATGGAACCATTCGAACCGTTCGCCGAGAAACAGGATCGCCAGTATGACCGTGAAGACCACAATCAGGTGGATGAAGATCGAAGCGCGCCCGGCGCCCAGCCGGCCGAGCCCGTAGTTCCACAGGAAGATCGAGATCACCGAGGAGAACACGGCGAGCACCACGACGCTGAGGATCGTGGCGCCGTTGGCGACCGTCGGCCGGTCGAAGACCGTCTCGAGAATATAGAGCGGCAGCAGCATCGCCGAGCCGAGGAACAGGATCAGGAACAGCATCACCATGGGCTCGATCCCGCGCGGCGCCTTGCGCAGATAGACCGCGTAGAACGCCCAGCTCGTATAGGCGCCGAGCACCAGGATATCGCCGAAATTGAAATCGAGGCCCAGAAGCACCGCCGTATCGCCCTTGCCGAGCAGCGCCATCACGCCCAGCAGGGAGATCGCGACCCCGAGCGCCTGGAAGATCGAGACCCGGTCGCGGAACACCGCCCATGCAACGATCAGGATCAGCACCGGCTCGAAGGAATTGAGCACGCCGGCGTTGATCGCGATCGTGTATTGGAGGGAGACGAACAGCACCGCGTTGCCGCCGACGATCAGGAGGAATGTCAGCACCAGGATGATGCCGATATGCCGCCTGATGAGGCCGATCTGCAGCAACATCGGCCGCCACACGAAAGGCAGCACGATCGCGGCGCCCAGCAAGGTCCGCCAGAACGACAGGCCGATCGGCGGGGTGGATTCGCGCACGCCGCGAACGATGACCGTGCTGCAGGCCCAAAACAGCATGGCCGTGATCACCGCGACATAGGGGGAGGTCAGGAAGCGCAGGAGCGCTGAGCTCTGCGCCGCCGGACGATCCGGCTCCGAGCCATCCATCGGCTGCTTTTCCGCGCGCGGCCGCCGAAATGGAACGGCCCTGTCGGCCAGCCTAGGCAGAACCGCCCATGCCGTCCAGCGCCGCCCGGTTACGCCTCGTATCGAGAGATGTGCACACTCAAAGAAATTTCGTATTCTCTATTTTTATCAATTATTTGCAGAGATAAATTTCAGTGATATCTGAACTTTCGAAGCTGTTGTTCGGCAACCTTCGGGTCCTCGACCGGTCCTATTGCATCGTCGAGCCAGATCAGCGGCGACGTGAGAAAGGCAGCTTGGTCGCCGCCCAGGGCGCTCAGGACGCCCGCCGGCCGGCCGCCTTGTGGATCTTGTCGATATAATGATCGGCGAGGCTGACCGCTTCGCCCGTATCGCCGCACAGACCGTTCAGCATCGCGTCGTAGTTCGGCTGATGGAAGAAGACCAGCGAGATCCGATCCTGCCCGGCGGCCTCGCGCGGCGGGTTGGCGACCCGGTGGAGCGTCGAGGCCCAGCGCCCGCCGGTCCAGCGCGCCATCGCGTCGCCGAGATTGCACACGAACCCGTCGGGCGGCGGGCGGATGTCGGTCCAGCCGCGGCGCGGCAGCTTGACCTGGAGCGTCCCTGGCACGTCGTCGCCGCGCAGCACCGTCAGCGTGCCGTAGTCGGAGTGGGCGCCTGCGCGCAACTGGCGCTCGGCCGGCGCCTCGCTCTGGCCGGGGTAGCGGATCAGCCGCAGCACGCAGGCCGGCCGGTCGATCTTGTCGGCAAAGAAGTCCTCACCCCGCCCGAGCGAGAGCGCCATCGCGCCCATCAGCCGGCCGGCCAGCGCGCACAGGCTCCGAAAATAGGTTTCCACGGCCTCGCGGAAGGCCTCCGGGCGGTCCGGGTAGCGGTTTCGGGCGAAGAAGTATTCCGCGACCGGCCCCTGATAATAGGGCTCGTCGGGAACGTCCGGCGGCCCCATCGCGTAGGCTTCCTGAAGGTCGGGTGGGGTCTCGACCCCCAGCGTGTAGGCGAGCGAGCGGTCGGCGAAGGGATAATAGCCGCGCCCGACCCGATCCTCGGGCCGCAGGATCCGCCGCTTCTCGTCTTCGGACAGAGCGAAGAAACCCACCGCGGCCTGGCGGGTGCGGGCGATCAGATCGGGATCGATCCCGTGTCCGGTTATACAGAAAAAGCCGGAATGTTCGCACGCCGCGGCGATCTCGGCCGCGACCGCGTGCTTGCCGGCCCCATCGCCGTCGAGAAAGGGGGCGATGTCGATAACCGGGATCGTCTGCATCGGCGCTCCCTCCGAACTGGGACGGGCGCGGCCGCGCGAGGCCGCGCCCGATGCGGAAACCGACTGCGCCCTACTGGATGTTATAGAGCGCCTTGGTGTTGTGGTAGAGGACCTTCTCCTTGACCTCCATCGAATACTCGTTGTTGGCCAGGAAATCCGGCACGTCCGCCGTCAGGTCGTCCTCGGTCGGCTCGTGCGGGAAGTCCGAGGCATAGATGATCCGGTCCGGACCGACCGCGTCGACCACGTATTTCAGGCTGTTCTCGCCCATCTCGCAGGACACCCAGATGCTCTCGGTGTCGCGGAAGATCTCCGAGGGCTTTTTCTTCAGCTTCGGCCGGACCGGCGCGCCGAAGACCGAATTATACTCGTAGTCCAGCCGGTCCATCATGAACGTCACCCATGCGCAGCCGCCCTCGAGGAAGGCGAACTTGAGCTTGGGGAAGGTTTCGAAGACGCCGGAGAACATCATGTCGGTGAGCTGGATCATCAGCGGCACCGGGTGTTCGAGGGTATGGACCTTGAGGAACGGCTTGAGGTTGTCGAGCCCGAAGCCGCGGCTCGGCGCGCCGTGGAAGACCAGCGGCATGTTCTGGCGCTCGGCCTCCTCGTAGATCGGCCAGTAGGACTCGTCGCCGAAATGCTTGCCGTTGACCGTGACCGAAGGCAGCAGCATCGCGACGATGTTCTTGCGCTCGTTCTTGCAGCGGGCGACTTCCTTCACCGCCGTGGGAACGTCGTTGTAGGGGGTCATGCCGACACCGTAGAGCCTGCCGTCCCGCTTGGTGTATTCCGCCTCCATCCAGTTGTTGTAGGCGATGCAGGTCGCGGTCTGGAATTCCTCGGACTGCATCAGCCCGAAGGCGAGCCCGGCGGTCGGGTAGAGCACGCTGCCCTCGAGCCCGACCTTGTCGAGGATCTCGGACCAGATCTCGGCGTCGGTCGACCAGTATTTCCGGCCCTCGTCGCCCTCATGGACGATGGTGCTGCGAGACCAGCCGTCGAGGCTGGGGAAGATCGTCAATCCGTCGAGCCGCCGGTTGCCCTGCCACCTGCCCTCGTAATACGGAGTCAACCCGGCATCGGTCTCCAGTACGTGACCGTCGCCATCGAAGACCGGTATCTGGTGTTTCATCGTCAAGCTCCCGTCGTTTGCCCGTGGTTCCCGTTGCGACCCATCCGGTTGGCTGCAGATCGTGCAATCCGCAAGGTTCCATGTCCATCGAAATCGACCGTTCGGCCCAGCCTGGCGGACAGACGCCGCCGCGCCCGCCGGCCGCCGGACCTGTTGACGGGTCCGGGCGGTCATGTGAGGCTCGGCGCGAACCGGACATTCGGGAGACCAGGGTCATGCGCGCGCAATCGATGAACCCGGCGAAGCTGGCCGGCCTGTTCCGCGAAGAGTTCAAGCTGTGCAACGTCCAGCCGGGCGAGACGATCGCGTTGTTGAGCGATCTGGCGACCCGCCGCGATTTCGTGGCCGCCTCGTTCGCGGCCGCCCAGGAATTGGGCGCCGATGCTTACGAGATGTGCGTCAACGCGGTGCCGAGTTGGACCAAGGTCGGTGTCGCCACCGTCGGCGCCTGCAAGGGTACGCTGGAGGCGCTGTGCGCCGCCGACATGCTGGTCTGCCTGCATGTCCCGCTGTTCACCAAATGGCTCAAGGAGGTGCGCGATTCCGGCACCCGCGTCCTGATGGTGATCGATCACCCCGACGACCTCGAACAGGCGATGGCGCCGCCGGGGCTCAAGGACGCGGTGGTCCATTCGGGCAAGCGGCTCGAAGAGGCCAGGACCATGAGGATGTTCAACGAGGCGGGCATGGACCTCACGGTCGAGCTCGGCGAGTACCCTGTGATGATCCAGTACGGCTTCGCCGAGGAGCCCGGCCGGTTCGACCATTGGGGCGGCGGCCACGTCCACACCTTCCCCAACGAAGGCTCGGCCAACGGCACCGTGGTGATCAGCCCCGGCGACTTCGTGGTACTGCCCTATAACCGCTACGTCACCGACGAAATCCGGCTCGAGGTGCGCGACGGGTTCATCCGCAAGATCGAGGGCGGGCTCGATGCCAAGCTGTTGGACTCCTGGCTCGAGGACAACCGCGCCGCGCCGGACGACATGGACGGGCACGCGATTTCCCATCTCGGCTGGGGCCTCAACCCGCAGTCACGCTGGGACAACGTCGCGCTGTACGGCGATGATCCCGACCGCAGCAACGCGGCGCTGCGGACGTTTGCCGGCAATTTCCTGTTCTCGACGGGACCGAACTCCCAAGGCGGCGGAAAGCGGACCACCAAGGGCCACTACGACGTGCCGATGCGCGACTGCTCGATCATGCTCGACAACGACCTGATCCTGGACAAAGGCCGGTTCGCCGACCCCAAGATGGCGGTGCCGCGCGTTCCGCGATGAACGACGGGGACGGCAAGCAGAATCCTTCGGTCGCCGAAGCCTTCGCGGATTTCCCGTATTACGAGGAAGGCAAGGTCCCGCAATACCAGCGCTACCATGCCGAAATCTCCTACCTCGACGAGCTGGAGCGCATATGGGGCAAGCCCTGGGGCGCCCAAGGCATCGGGCGGCTGCGCGAGGTGGCCATGGTCAAGCCCACCGAAGCCGAGGTGCTGGCGCTCTACGAGCAGGACTCTTCGTTCTTCGTTTTCAACGGTATAACGCCGGATCTTGCGCTCATGCAGGAGCAGCATGCCGGGCTGATGAAGGCCTATGAGGCGCTCGGCATTACGGTGCACGAGATCCGCTGGGCCGACGACCCGCCGATGGCGGCCTACGGGCCGATGAAGCGGTCGATCTCGGCCGCGGCCGGGTTCGTGATCAACGGCGGAGCGATCATTCCGCGCGAGGCCACACCCTATTGGCGCGGCCGTTCGCGCTATGTCGCGAAGGCGCTCAGCGATCTCGGCTGCCCGATCCTCTATACCGTGCACGGCACCGGGGTGTGCGAGATCGGCGCTTCGGTCCGGATGGCCGATGACTTCATCGTGCTGATGCTGTCCACCGACTGCAACCGTGAGGGTGCGGACCAGGTGGTCCCGGTGCTCGAGCGCGCGGGCTATGCGCACGTCCTGATCGCCCACAGCCCCGGCCCGCTCTACGACTACCATCACGAGGTGCCGGGCTGGATGCACGCCGACATGTGGATCATGCCGCTCGACGTGCGCCTCGCCCTCATTTACCCGCCGTGGTGCGACTACCAGACCATCCGCGATCTGCACGCGATGGGATACGAGCTGATCGAGGCCCCGCGCGAGGAGATCGACCTCTACCCCACCAACGGCATCACCGTGGCGCCGCGCCGGGTGATCATGAACGCAAGCGCGACCAGGACCCGCGCGCTGTTGGAGGAAAGGGGCGTCGAGGTCATCCCGATCCCCTACGACGAGGTCCACAAATACGGCGGCGGCATCCGCTGCAACACCATGCAGCTCATCCGCGACCCGGGCCCGAGGCTGGGGTGACCGGGGAGAATTGAGCCGCCGCAGCGGCCGGTTCCGCGCGCTTGCGCTCTGCTCCGGAACCGGGCCGGTCAAACAAACCGACTTTAACTGCAAACATTTCAAGGCAATGCCCGGACAGGTTTACGCGGGTTTGCAACTCCGTCATGATTTTGACCATACGGCCCGCGCAGCGCGCATGGCGGGTGACAAGTGAGTCGGGAGGCAAGGATGCTCAAACGCTTTCTTTCAGCCGCGGCCGGCGCGGCGGTGGCGCTGGCGGCGACCGCAACCATGGCCGCGGACCCGATCAGGATCGGCTTTTCCCACTCCAAGACCGGGATCTTCGCCCAGGCCGCGACCTCGCAGATTCAGGTCTATGAGCTGTGGCGCGAACAGGTCAATGCGCGCGGCGGGCTGAACGTCGCCGGTATCAAGCGGATGATCGAATTCGTCACCTATGACGACCAGTCGAGCTCGGGCAAGACGGTCCAGATCTACGAGAAGCTGATCACCGACGACAAGGTCGACCTCCTGCTCTCACCCTGGGGGACCTCGCTCCATTTCGCGATCGCCGGCGTCATCGAGCGCTATCGGTTCCCGGTGGTCGGCAACACCGCGGCCTCCGTCCAGCTCCGTGACCTGAAGGCGGGCAACATCTGGTTCCCGACCTCGCTGTTTCCGGACAAGCAGTCGATCGCGCTTGCCAAGCTCCTGAAGGCCCGAGGGATCGGCTCGGCCGCGCTGATCACCAACCAGCTTCCCTACACCCAGGAGAACAAGAAGTTCGTCATTCCCGCGCTCAAGAGCGTCGGCATCAAGCTTTTGGTGAACGAGGACTACCCGCCCAACGTCAAGGACCTGACGCCGCTGCTCAACAAGATCAGAAACGCCAAGCCCGATGCCGTTCTCGCCTATACATACCCGGCGGATGCGGTGCTCTACGTCAAGGGCGCGCGCGAGGTCGGGCTCAATGCCGGCACTCAGGTCGTGCTGCTTGGCCCGCAATACGACTTCTTCGCCAAGATCTTCGGGCCGGCGCGCAACGGGATCCTGACCATGGGCCATTGGACGCCGCTCAGGACCGACTGGCCGACCGCGAAGACTTTCGCCGATGCCTTCAAGGCGCGCTGGAAGACCGATCCCGACTTCCTTGATGCGCCGCTTGCCTACATCTCGGTCGAGATCCTCGAGCAGGCCGTGGCGATTGCCGGCACCGACAAGGACAAGCTGCGCAAAGCCATCTCGACCATGACCTTCCAGACCATCAACGGCCCGGCCAGATTCGAAGGCGTCCAGAACGTGTTGTTGCCGACGATGATCTCTCAGATCCAGGACCAGAAACAGCACATAGTCTGGCCGCCCGATCAGGCGACCGCCAGCGTGATCGCCAAGCCGGCCTGGAAGTAGACACCAGCCGGCACGCCCGGTCCCGCAGCCCCGCGGGATGGGGCGTCGTCCACTGCCCGGTGCCAGCGATGGCTGACATTCTTTCCGGCCAGCTCCTGATCGCGGCGCTGGTGCTCGCCGCGATCTACGGGTTGGTGGCGCTCGGGCTGAACTTGATCTACGGCACCATGCGGCTGCTCAATGTCGCCCACGGCGAGATCCTGATGCTGGGCGGCTATCTCGGCTACTGGTCGTTCACCCTGACCGGGGTCGGGCCGGTCTATTCGATGGTGGCGGCGCTCATCCTTGCCGGTGCGTTCGGTGCGTTCGTCTACCGCACGCTGTGCCGCCGGGTGCTCGCCTCGTCCAAATTGATCGAGCAGATCGAGGCGAACTCCCTGTTGGTGCTGTTCGGTGTCTCGATCATCCTGCAGAACGTCGTCGCGCTGTCGTTCACCGCGACCGCGCGGGCCTATCCCTATCTCGACCAGATCATTCGCATCGGCGGCTTCCAGGTGACTGCCGACCGGCTGGTCGTGCTGGCAATCGGGCTCGCGGTCTGCTTCGCCTGCGTCGCCTTTTTCCGGATGTCGACCACCGGGCTTGCGATCCGCGCGCTGATCCAGCAGCCCGACGCGGCCATGCTGGTCGGCATCAATGTCGAGCGGGTGCGCATGATCAGCTTCTCGCTCGGCTTTGGCATCGCCGGGCTCGCCGGCTGCCTGATCAGCATGCTGGAGCAGGTCTCGCCCTTCATGGGCTTCCCGTTCACCATCGCCGCGTTCGTCGTGATCATCCTGGGCGGGCTCGGCAACCTGATGGGCGGGCTCGCCGGCGCGGCCCTGCTGGCGGTGATAGAGATCTACGGCGTCGCGCTGACCTCGACCAGCATGCGCTCGATCCTGATCTACGGCGTTTTCATCGGCGTCCTGGTCTGGCGGCCGCGCGGGCTGTTCGGCGGCGCAAGGGCAACGCGGTGAGCGCGCTGCGCCCGGCGATCGGCCTGGCCGCCGCCGTGGCGGTCCTGGCGAGCTTGCCGCTCTACACCGGCGACTACTTCCTGGGCGTCGCACTCTCGCTGCTGATGTGGATCGCGCTTACCCAGAGCTGGGTCGTGCTGTCGGCGATGACCGGCTACATCTCGCTCGGCCATGCGGTCTTCTTCGGGGCCGGCGCTTACGTGATGGTCCTGTGCTTCGGAACCCTGCCCTTCTGGCTCGCCGTCGTCCTGGCCGGATTGTCGACCGGACTGATCGCGCTCCTGGTCGGCTACCCGTGCCTGCGGGTGCGCGGCCCCTATTTCGTGATCCTGACGTTCGGGCTGGCGGAACTGGTCAAATTCATCGTCATCAACACCGAGGCGGCGCTCGGTAAATTCGGCCGTCTGCTGTTCGGCGCGCCCGGCCTCGATGAGCTGTTCCACGTGATCCTCGGGCTCGCCGCCGCCTCGATGGTGATCACCTACCTTGTCCGGCGCTCGCGCTTCGGCGCGGGCCTGCGCGCGATCCGCGAGAACGAAGAGGCGGCCGAGACCCTTGGCATCAATGTCGGCCGCTTCAAAGTGTTCGCCTTCGCGCTCTCGGCGATCATCCCCGGCATGGTCGGCTCGGTAATGGTGGTGCGCACGACTTATTTCGAGCCGCTCGACGTCTTCAACCCGATCACTTCGTTCACCATCGTCTCGATCGCCATCATCGGCGGCGGCGACGACGTGCCGGGCCCTCTGTACGGCGCCTGCTTTCTGGTGCTGCTGCAGGAGCTGCTATGGGCGAACTGGCCGGAGGTCTACATGATCATCCTGGGCGCGCTTCTGGTCGGGTTCGTGCTCGGTGCGCCCGACGGCATCCAGGGCCGCATCGCCGTGCTGCGCCGGCGGCTCGCCAGATGAGCATTCTCCGCCTGGACGGGCTCAGCAGGAGCTTCGGCGGGGTTCTCGCCGTCGATTCGATCGACTTGGCGATCGAGCCCGGAGAGATCGTCGGCCTTATGGGCGCCAACGGCGCCGGCAAGACGACTCTGTTCGGGCTCATCGCGGGCAACCTGCGCCCGAGCGAGGGCACGATCCGGTTCGAAGACCGGCGCATCGAACGCCTGCGCCCCGACCAGGTGAGCCGGCTGGGCATCGCGCGCGCCTTCCAGATCGTCCGCCCGTTCGCCGGCCTGAGCGTCCTGGAGAATGTCGCGGTCGGCGTCCTGTTCGGCAGCGGGCGCGAGCCGTCGGTGGCCCGCGCCGAGGCGCGTGCGCGACAGGTGCTCGAAGAGGTCGGGCTTGCCGATCGGGCGGCCGATCCGGCGGGGACGCTCACGCTCGCCGGCCGCAAGCGGCTGGAGATCGCCCGCGCCATCGCTACGCGGCCCAAGCTCCTGCTGCTCGACGAGGTGATGGCCGGACTCACGCCGACCGAGGTCGACGAGGCGCTGGCGATCATCGATGCGCTGCGCGCGCGCCACGGGCTGACCATCGTGGTGATCGAGCATGTCATGCGCGCGCTCATGCGGCTTTGCGAACGGCTGGTGGTGATCCATCACGGCGTCAAGATCGCCGAAGGCAGCCCGCAAGCGATCGCCAACGATACGGCGGTGATCGAGGCCTATCTCGGGCGCGGCACCCGATGACGGCGTTGCTCGAGGTGCGCGAGGTCAGCGCCGGCTACGGCGAGGTGCGGATCCTCGACGGCGTGTCGCTCGATGTCGCCGAGGGCTCGATCACGGCGCTGTTGGGAAGCAACGGCGCCGGCAAGACCACGCTGATGCGCACCCTGGCCGGCCTGCTGCCGCTCAATCACGGAAGCATCGCCTTCGCGGGCGCCCAGATCGCCGGCACCGCGCCGCATCGCCGCGTCGAGCGGGGCATCGCCCTGGTCCCCGAGGGCCGGCTGATCTTTCCCGAGTTCTCGGTCGAGGAGAACCTCAAGGTCGGCGCCGTCGTTCCCCGCGCCCGCGCCGCGGCCGAAGCCCGTATCGAGGAGATGTTCGCCCTGTTCCCGCGGCTGCGCGAGCGGCGGCGCCAGGCCGGCGGGACGCTGTCCGGTGGCGAGCAGCAGATGCTGGCGCTGGCCCGCGGGCTGATGTCCGGTCCGCGCCTGCTGCTGCTGGACGAGCCGAGCCTCGGTCTGGCGCCGACGGTGGCCGCCGACCTGTTCGAGATGATCGTTCGGGTCCGCGGGCGCGGGGTGACCGTCTTCATCGTCGAGCAGGACATCCACGCGACGCTCGCCATCGCCGATTCCGCCTATGTGATGGAGAACGGACGCATCGCGCTCGCCGGCACCGGGGCCGAACTGCTCGAAAACCCCTCGGTCAAGGAAGCCTATCTCGGGCTTTAGAGGAGACGAAACCGGATGCGCATCGAAGACTATCCGCCGCAGGAACCGTTCTCGGAATTCGCCATGCCGTATGTCGAGGAAGTCACGCGCCGCTCGGCCGGTCATGACGGGATCGACGTCTTCTACGGCGAGAACCCATACCAGGGGATCGCGCTGCATGTGCCGGAGGCGCCGAACGGCACGGTCTTCGCCTTCGTCCACGGCGGCGGCTGGACCAGCGGATACCGTGAGCACATGAACTTCATGGCGCCGGGCTTCCTCGCCGCCGGGGTGATCTTCGCGAGCATCGGCTATCGCCTCGCGCCGGCCCATGTCTTCCCGACGGGGCTGGAGGATATCGCCGCCGGCACGCTCTGGCTGCGGGAGAATATCGCCGGCCACGGCGGCGATCCGGCCAGGATCTTTATCGGCGGGCATTCGGCGGGCGGGCATTACACCGCCCTTCTGGCCGTCCGGGATGATGTCCTGCCGCCCGGTGCGGTTCGCGGCTGCCTGCCGATCTCGGGCGTCTTCGACTTCATGCCGGGCAACGGCATGTCGATGCGCCCGCGCTTTCTGGGGCCGGAGGACGCGGAGAACGACGGTCCGGCAAGCCCGATCCACAGGATCGGCGATGCGCCGCCGCCGTTCTTGATCGCCCATGGCAGCAAGGATTTTCCACACCTGATCACCCAGGCCGAGCGGATGGAAGCGGCATTGGCCGCCAAGGGTTGCGAGGTCGAGCGCATCGTGCTCGAGGGCCGCGATCACTTCACGGCGAGCCTTGCCGGCGGCGAGGCCGACGGCCCGTGGCTCGGCCGCGCCCTCGACTGGATGGCTGCGCGATGATTGCCTTCGGTGGCATCGCCCGTCGGGAGCGCGCACGCACCCATGCCGGTCTCGGCCGCCTTGCCGACCGGAACGGACAATCGTAAGCTCGAAACGATCGCATTGCGGCTGCCGAATGACCGCTTCGCAACAGCGAAACGAACGAGATTCTACGGAGTTTCAGTGGATTAGCGGCCGCCGGCGCCCTTGCGGCGGCGGCGCTCGTGATGCCCCAGGCGGCATCGGCCGAGAAACTGTTCCTGCGCTACAGCCAATGGCTGCCGCCCGGCCATTGGACCCAGCGCGCGCTGTTGCACAAATGGTTCAAGGAGATGGACAAGGCGACCGAGGGCCGCGTCGTCATCCAGCCGACGGCCAAGGGGCTCGGTGCCCCGCCGCGCCAGTATCAGCTCGCGGTCGATGGCATTGCCGACGCGGTGTTTGTGGTTCATGGCTATGCGCCGGGCACCTTCCCGCTGAGCGAGATGCCCGAGCTTCCGTTCCTCACCAAGTCTGCCGAAGCCAACTCGGTCGCTTACTGGCGGGTCTTCAAGAAGATGTTCGAGCCGGCCGGGATGCACCACGACGTCAAGGCGCTGTCGCTCTTCCTGCACGTCCCCGGCCAGATCTACAACAACAAGCGGGCGATCCTGACGCTGGATGACATCAAGGGCCTCAAGCTCCGCATCCCCAACAACACCACGTCGAATGCGCTGAAGCTGCTCGGCGGCGTGCCGATGGCGGCGCCGGTCACCAAGTTGCGCGACGGGCTGGCCAAGGGGGTGTTCGACGGAACGACGCTGACCGACGAGGCGATCTACGCCTTCAAGATCGGCAAGTTCGTCAAGTTCGCCACCCATATTCCCGGCGGGTTCTACAATGTCAGCTTCCTGATCGCGATGAACCAGACCAAGTGGAACAAGGTCTCGAGCAAGGACCAGGCGACCATCATGGCGCACGCCGGCGAGGTACTGGGCGGAAAGCGCATCGGACGCAAATGGGACGAGCGTGAGAAATGGGCACCCTCGCAGCTCAAGGAGGACGGGGTGACCTGGACCACGCTCACGGGCAAGCCGCTGGCCGATCTCAGGGCGAAGCTCGCCGTCTTCGAGCAGAACTGGATCAAGAAGGCGGAAAAGGCCGGGGTCGACGGTGCCGCGGCGCTCAAGATGTTCCGCCGAGAAGTCGAAAACTACGGCTCGTAAGGGGCCCGGCCGCACGGGGTGAGGACAGGCGTCGCGTCCTGCCGCCGCCCGCCGGCGCCCGATCATGTCCGAGGGAAACCGACTGCGCACCGAGACTGCGTTCGAAGACCGCCTTGCGCGCGGGCTCGACGCGACGCTCGGCGTCGTGCTGGCAGTCCTGGTGTTCGCGATGATGGTGCTCACCTTCGTCGACGTGCTCGGCCGCCAGACGATCGACCGGCCGGTCCCGGCAGGCTTCGAGGTGACCGAGCTGATGATGGCCTTCACGGTCTATCTCGGGCTGCCGTTGGTCTGCGCGCGGCGCGAGCACATCACCATCGGGCTGCTCGACCGCCTGTTCAAGGGTAGCCTCAAGCGGGCCCAGCACTTCGTGCTCAATCTCCTGATGGGCGGGCTGTCGGTGGTCTGGGCGCGCGAGGTCTGGATCCAGGGCGATTCGCTCGCCGCGGCCAACGAATTGATGATGTTCCTCCAGATCCAGACCTCGACATTCGTCTATGCGATGGCGCTGCTGACCATCGTGGCCGCGGCGATCTTCTTCGCGCTCGCCTGGCGGTCGCTTCGCACACCGCTCGCACCGCGCGGCGTGGTGGAAGGCTGAGCGCAATGGAAGTCGTCGCCCTCGGCTTCGTCATCCTGTTCGTCCTTCTGCTGCTGCAGATCCCCATTGCCTTCGGGATGGCGATCGTCGGCACCGCCGGGTTCGCCTATTACGTCGGGCTCACGCCGGCGCTGCGGAGCATCGGCAACACCGCGACCGACATGGTCATGGTCTACGACTTCTCGGTGCTGCCGCTGTTCATCCTGATGGGCAATTTCGTCGCCCGCTCGGGCATCAGCCACGACCTCTACGAGGCCTCCAACCGCTGGCTCGGCCACCGCCGCGGCGGGCTGGCGATGGCGACGATCGTTGCCTGCGGCGGCTTCAGCGCGGTCTGCGGGTCGAGCTTCGCGACCGCGGCCACGATGGCCAAGGTCGCGATGCCGCCGATGCGCAGCTTCGGCTATGCCGACAGCCTCGCCGCGGGCTCGATCGCCGCCGGCGGCACGCTCGGCATCCTGATCCCACCCAGCATCGCACTGGTGTTCTACGGCATCATGACAGAGACCGATATCGGCCAACTGTTCGCGGCTGGCATCATCCCGGGAATCATCGGCGTGGCGCTCTATGCCGGGGCAGTCGCGGTTGTGACCCGCATCAACCCCGAGCTCGGCCCGCCGGCCGAGGCGGTTCCGTGGTCGGAACGCATCCGGGCGCTGCGCGGCGTCTGGGGCATGCTGGTGCTGTTCCTGATCGTGATGGGCGGCATCTATATCGGCTGGTTCACCCCCACCGAGGCGGCCGGGATCGGCGCCACCGGCGCATTCATCATCGCATTGGCCCGCAAGACCCTGACCTGGCGGATCACGCTCGAGATCCTGGCCGAGAGCGGGCGAACGACGGCGATGCTGATGACCTTGCTGGTCGGCTCGCTGCTGTTCGCCAACTTCATCAACGTCTCGCGGCTTCCGAACATGCTCGCCGACTGGTTCGAGACCGTCGCGATCGCACCGATCATGGTCGTGGTGATCTGCGTTGCGATCTACATCCTGCTCGGCTGCATCCTGGAAAGCGTCTCGATGATGCTGCTGACGGTGCCGGTCTTCTACCCGGTCATGCAAGCGCTGGGCTTCGACCTGATCTGGTTCGGCATCGTCGTCGTGGTGGTCATCGAGATCAGCCTGATCACCCCGCCGATCGGCCTCAACGTGTTCGTGCTCAACGCAATGCTGCCCGACATAAAGCTCACCGAGATCTTCCGCGGGGTGATCCCGTTCGTCGCCGCGGATCTGGTGCGCATCACCTTGATCGTCTCGATCCCCGGCTTGTCGCTGTTCCTTCCGAGCTTCATGGAATAGTCACTGCGATCGACGAGGTAAAACATGAACAAACGACCGGGACGGAAGATCATCCAGGCCGATATGGATGCCTATAACGACCAGGGGGTCGTCTGCCTGCGGGGAATGTTCGATCAGGATTGGGTCACGCGCATGCGCGCGGCGATGACCCGATACCTCGAGAGCGAACGCGGCGCGCACCGACGGCGCGTGGCGCAGCTTCCCGGCGAGGAGGCGAAATTCACGATCAATAGGTTCATGAGCGTTTATGACCCGGAGTTCCTCGCCTTCCGCAACGACTCCCCGGCAGCCGAGATCGCCGCGACCCTGATGGGTGTCGACCAGGTGCGGTTCTGGTACGACCAGCTCTTCGTCAAGGATCCCGGCACCGGCGCGCCGACGCAGTGGCATCACGATCTGCCGTTCTGGCCGTTCCGAGGCGAGCATCTGGCCTCGATCTGGCTCGCGCTGACCCCGGTGACCAGGCAGACCAGCGGGCTCGAATACGTCGCCGGCTCGCACCGATGGAACAAGTTCTACTGCGCGGTCACGCCCGACGAGGACGCGGCGTTCACCGACACGGATCTCGAGGAATGCCCGGATTTTGGCGAGCGCCGCGACGACCCTTCGCTCGCGTTCCTGTCCTGGGACGTGGAGGCGGGCGACTGCATCTGCCACCACCCGCTCACGGTGCACGGCGCCGGAGGCAACGTATCCCTGGAGACGCGCAGGATGGCGCTGTCGATCCGCTATCTGGGCGACGACGTGACCTGGGACCGCCGCCCGCGCGTGATGGGCTTGCCCAAATGGCCCGATCTCGAAAACGGGGCGTATCCGGAGGACGACGAGCTGTTCCCGGTCATCTGGCGCCGCAACGGATCGGCGCCGAGTTCCGCCTAGGGTCCACCGTGTCCGACCCGAAGGACCGGAGCATAGTGGCCCAGCGCAGAGCGGAACGGGATGTCAGGCCCGCGGCGGGACCCGGCGCACCGTGAACAGTCCCACGCCGGAATTGCCGACGCGCGCATGAGCGGATCCATCGCCAGGATACCCGCGGCGCGGGTCTTCCTCGTCTTCCTCGGGCTCGGGCTGACGTCCTTCGGCGGGCCGATCGCCCATCTTGGTTATTTTCATGAGGCGTTCGTCGTCCGCCGCCGCTGGATCGAGGAAGCCGCCTATGCGGATCTCGTTGCCCTGTGCCAGTTCCTGCCGGGTCCGGCATCCTCCCAGGTCGGCATCGGGATCGGGCTTGCAAGGGCCGGGATTCCCGGCGCGCTCGCGGCATGGCTCGGCTTCACGCTGCCCTCGGCGGTGGTGCTTTGCGCGTTCGGCTACGGAATCCTCGCCTATGCCGAGGCGATACCGCCGGGACTGCTGCACGGGTTGAAGGCCGTCGCGGTCGCGGTCCTCGCCCAGGCCGTATGGGCGATGGCGAGAACCCTTTGCCCCGATATGCGCCGGGCGAGTCTGGCGGTGCTGGCGGCCGTCGCGGTCCTTGCCGCACCGGTCCCCTTGCTCCATGTCGTCGTCATCCTCGCCGGCGGCATCGCCGGCTTGGCCTTCCTGCCGGTCGATCCCGATGAGCCGACCGCCGGGCTCGGGGTCCCGCTGCGGAAATCCGTCTCCATCGGCTTGCTCGGCCTGTTCCTCGCTCTCCTCCTCGGCCTGCCGGTCCTTGCCGCCTACTACCCGGCGCAATCGCTGCTTCTCGTAGACAGCTTCTACCGGTCGGGGGCGCTGGTCTTCGGCGGCGGCCATGTGGTTCTGCCGCTGCTGCAGGCCGAAATCGTCCCGCCGGGCTGGGTGGGCAAGGATGACTTCCTCGCCGGCTACGGCGCCGCCCAGGCCGTGCCGGGGCCGTTGTTCACCTTCGCGGCCTATCTCGGCACGGTGATGGCCGCAGCACCGAACGGCTGGCTCGGCGCCCTGATCTGCCTGGGCGCGGTCTTTGCCCCGTCCTTCCTGTTGATCGCCGGCGTGCTGCCGTTCTGGGAGTCCGTCCGCCGGCTCAAACCTGCTCGCAAGGCGCTGCGCGGGATCAACGCCGCCGTCGTCGGCCTGCTGCTTGCCGCGCTCTACGATCCGGTCTGGACCGGCGGCATCCGGGCGCCGGGCGACTTCGCTCTGGCGCTGGCTGCTTTGGCGGCGTTGGCGGTTTGGAAACTGCCGCCCTGGCTGGTGGTGATTCTGGGCGCCTTGGGCGGCTGGGCGATCCAGGCGCTGACCAGCCTGGCCGTGTGAAGCCTGATCGAGAAGATCCTCCGGCCGCATTCCCACCGCATGGGGATGAGCAAACTTATCTGATAGAAGAACCTGATGTCGAACCCGATCACGAGAAAACTGGCTCACGAGGACCGCGACCGACAGCCGCAAGTCATCGATCAGGACCAGATTGCAGCCATCCCCGAGCCAATCGTAATCCTGGGTGATCCCGGTCTGGGTAAGAGCGTCCTCACCAAAACGCTCGGCGAGCTGCCCAGCATGAAGTACTGCCGAGCGGGTACATTCGTGCGCACTGCCAAGCCCGAGGCTCTGATCCCCGCAGATGAGCGCATCATCGTCGACGGGCTCGACGAGATCGCCTCTTCCACCCCCGGGGGTGCGGTCGATTCCGTCCTAAGCCAGCTATCCAAAATGGGCAACCCGTCTTTCATCCTCTCTTGCCGCGAAGCAGATTGGCGGGGCGCGGCCGATAGCATCCAGATCAAGGATGATTATGGTGCAGCGCCGGTGCTGTTGCACCTCCAGCCCTTTGGGTATGGCGATGCTCAAGACTTCTTGTCGAATGAATTCCCGACGGTCGATGCGGGCTTCGTTCTGGAGCACCTCGCGAGCCGCGGGCTTGAAGGTATTTACGAAAATCCACTGACTCTGCGAATGCTCGGCGAGGTCGCGCAAGAAGATGGCTCACTTCCCGATACTCGCGCCCAACTGTTCGACCGCGCCTGCCGTGTCATGCTCTCCGAAAAAAATCCTCGTCATCTTGACGATTCACATGTTCACAGAAGTCATGAGGATCTGCTGCTGGCCGCCGGCGCGATTTGTGCGACCCAAGTGCTATGCGCTCGCATCGGCGTGTATACCGGTCCATACGCCAACACCCCGGAAGACTTTGTGAACGTTTCCGATGTTGCCGCACTTCTGTTCGGTGAGGCCGCTGATGATGCGCTCAGGACCCGCCTGTTTCAGGCCGAAGGCGAGAGCCGGTTCACGCACATCCATCGCGTGATCGCCGAATATCTTGGCGCCGAATGGCTCGTGCGGTGCTTCGACAACGAAGTCTCGGAGAGAAGGATCTTCGCTCTGTTCCGGCAGGGCGAGGGTGTGCCGACCTCTCTGCGTGGCCTGCACGCATGGATGGCGCACTTCAGCGCCGTCCTGGCCGGTCGATGCATTGGCGCCGATCCCTACGCCGTATTGCGCTATGGCGAAGCGGAGACGCTTGGCCTCGAACAGGCGCGGGCCTTGCTCGCCGCACTTGAGAAGCTGTCCGAGGAAGACCCCTATTTCAGATCCGAAGATTGGGGTAGGCACCCTGCATCGGGATTGGTGTGCGCGGAACTCAAGGATGACATCCTTGCCATCATCGGCACGCCCCGCCTCCATACGCAACTTACCGTCCTTCTACTCGAAGCGGTGGCCGGGACAGCCCTCGCCGAGGAACTCGCGTCGGCGTTGGAGACGATTTTGTTCGACCGGGACCGCATTCTTGCGGAACGGTCATGTGCCGCCGATGCGATATGCGCCACAGGTGCCTGCGCTGATTGGGAAGCGACCATTCGCCGGCTGCTCGAAATGGAAGAAGCCGACTCCGCGCGGCTGGCATGCGAGGTACTCGCCCGTGTCGGGGCGCCTACCGTGTCCACTGGAACTGCCATCGACGTCGTTTTGGCGTTTTTCGGGCTTGCCGCGAATCAGGGCCCCGCATCCGTATCGCGCGAGATAAGGCATGTGCCCAGCCATCTTTTCGGCGACCTCGACACCGAACAGCTCGCAACATTGCTCGACGGCTTGGCCGAACGTGCGCGGCCGTTGATAGGGGAGGCCGATCATTCCGCGACGTCGCACCTCGCGGACCTGGTCAGACGCCTTACGGTCCGGGTTCTGGAAGCCGATCCAGGGATCGAAGCGGGGCGCATATGGGCATGGATCGACTGGCTGGACGGAAGTGACGGCTACAACGACGACACCAGAAATCGGCTGACAGAGATCTTTCACAAGGAACACGGCCTCCGCGCGGCACTTCTTGAACATGTACTGCTGACTCCATGTGAAGACGGCGCCTGGATGGCGGCGCATCGACTCATTGAGACTAGGGTCCAGACTCAATTGAGCCAGTAGGCGAGGATAGCGGCAAGACAGACTGCGGAGAGGAAGTTTCGAGCGAGCTTGTCGTAGCGGGTGGCGATGCGGCGGAAGTCCTTGAGCCGGCAGAACATGCGCTCGATGACGTTGCGGTCGCGGTAGGTTTTGGCGTCGAAGGGGTGGAGATTGATGCGGCTGGCCTTGTTAGGGATGACGGGCGTTGCGTTGCGGCTGGCGATGTCGGCGCGCAGCGCATCGCCGTCATAGGCCTTGTCAGCGATCAGCGCGGTCATGGGCGGCGCCACGGCCAGCACATCGACCGCGGCCGCGATATCGGCCTTCTGGCCTGGGCTCAGGACGAACGCCACCGGGCGGCAGCGCGGATCGCTCAGGGCGTGGATTTTTGTCGTCCGCCCGCCGCGCGAGCGTCCGATGGCCTGATTCTTCTCCCCCCTTTTCCGCCCGCCGCCGAGCGGTGCGCCTTGACCGAACTGGAATCGAGCGCCAGCGCCACCGGTTCCTCGGCGTTGGCGGCCAGCGCGGCGAAGATCGCCTGCCAGCGGCCGTGTTTGGACCAGCGGTTGAAGCGGTTGTAGATGGTGGTGTACGGACCATACGCGGCAGGACAGTCGCGCCAGCGCGCGCCGCATTGCAGCATATGGATAATGCCGCTGATGATCCGCCGATCGTCCGAACGCCTTGGCCCCGTCAGACCCTGCGGCAAATGCGGCTTGATCCGAGCCCATTGCCCTTCACTCAACCAGAACAGTCCACCGCCCATCGATCCCCTCCATAACAATTCAATCCAACAAGAGAATCACATTCTACAATTAGGTACAGACCCTAATCTCAACCTGTATCCGACCCCTGAAGATCTCGTAGGCGTGTTGAAAGCCCTGCGTGCACGTGCGGGTGATGGTTCGATAGATGCAGATACATGGCGCCACATCTTGCGGCTCGGTCGGTCTCCGGACGGCATCTCGGAAATTGTGCGTGATGCGGCCATCCGGATTGCGGATGATGATCCCGAGCTGCTGGCCGTGCTCGCTGAAGAAACGGAGGTCGTGGAGCCCGAATGGAAGATCGAGCACGAGAGACACCGCGCCCTTAGAGAAACAAAACGCCAAGCAATTTTTCAAGCTCATCGCGACCGCCAGAGGGTGCATGAAATCGCCGTCGGCAGTGTCCAAGATCTTGCTGCACCGGCCGACATCTACCTCGGCCGGTGCAGTTGGTTCGATGGCTCAGAATCGCCGGAGGCACGAGTACGGGGGTTCCTCGGCGACATATTGGGCGATCAGGCACTCATGGGCTTCATCGCGGTTCTGGACAGAAGTGACCTGCCGAGCGCCGCCGACGTCGCCCGAGTCCACTGCGAGTATAAGCATTGGGAGGCCGAGGGTCCCATGATCTGCGGCATTGCCGAGATGCTTCGGCAAGGCCGCCCGATCGATGCGATCGATCGCCCCAAGCTCGCGGCGGTCTATATGGCGTGGCGCCGGGCGCTGGAGGTGAACGCTTCGGGACAGATAGACATCAGCTACGCGCTCGAAACGGTC
This sequence comes from Alphaproteobacteria bacterium, assembly GCA_965248835.1. Lineage (GTDB taxonomy): Bacteria > Pseudomonadota > Alphaproteobacteria > MPNO01 > MPNO01 > CAYFYS01. Next base: position 1,094,061 of record CBDFLJ010000002.1, on the reverse strand, counting down.
TTGTTTAATAACGAAGCGGACTGGGAAGACCATTTCCGCGCAAGCATTGAGCCTCAACTTGCTCACAATATGGGACATATCACCGAGCTGCACCGGCTTGCTACCGACCCGCGATTTGCCCAGTTGGCCGGCCGCCTCGCGGTCGATTGGCTGCGCCGCTACCCCGCATTGAACCTCCACGTCCAGACAGAACTGCTGGACTCTGCGCTCAAGAACGCTCTGCGTAGAGAGGTACGCGCACTGCTCATCGACGTCCGGGATCGCGCTCACCCAGATCGCGCGACCGAGCTTTTGTGGTTGTCGGCGGACTACGTCATCGACTTCGATGACCGTCGGGAGGAACTTGATAAGGCCGCCGCCGATAATCCGGACTTCCTCTGGTTCATCCGAAACCGGATCGGAACGGAGAACGGTGAGCGCTTCGCCGATTTCTCCCTCGTCCATCTTGTTTTCGTCGTCGAGGCTTTCGGCGCGCATTGGCCCTGGATCAAGCGTCCCGGGGGCGTCACGACGGGCGATTGCAACCCATGGGACGCAAGCGACTTCATCAGGCGCACGATCTATGCCGTCGCCACTCGCCCGTCACCCGACGCGACCGAAGCGTTGCAGAACCTGATCGCGGGTCACGTCCCGACCTACGCCGATACGGCGAAGCATGCGCTTACGCTTCAACGCAGGGCCCGACGGGATTCCGAGTATGCTGCTCCCACGGTCGGTCAACTCCAATCCGTCATGGCACGGGGATTGCCCGAGACCATCGACGACATGCGAGCCTACTTCGCGGACCGAATCGAAACCCTCCAGGAGCGCATGCAAGCCAGCAACACCGACATGTGGGAAGCCTATTGGACCGAGGACGGGCCCAGGGGGGAGAACTTCTGCCGTAACCGCCTCATCGAACACATTTCGGGTCAGTTGCCGCCGTCGATCCGATTCGAGCCGGAGATGCACATGCCCGGCCAGACGCGGGCGGACATTGCCGCCATCCGTAACGCGCTCGGACTGCCGGTTGAGATCAAGGGCCAGTGGCATCGTGATGTGTGGGACGCCGCCAGCGACCAACTCGACGCAAACTATACGCGCGACTGGCACGCGGAAGGCCGCGGCGTGTATGTCGTGCTTTGGTTCGGAGATGTTCCCGGGAAGAAGATGCCAGGACATCCGGAGGGTCTCGAACGGCCGGAGACGCCCGAAGCGCTCCGAATGATGTTGATTGATCGCTTGCCCGAGGCACGGCGCTCCTGGATCGATGTTTTCGTTATCGATGTCAGCAGGCCGTGAAGAGCCCATCGAAGTGGTCCACCCTGATGTTGTGTATGAACATGGAGGAGGACCATCGTGCCAAGGAACCGATACAAGCCTGAGGAGATCATTGCGAAGCTGCGCCGGTTGATGTTGTGGTTTCGCAGGGGAGCGGCGTTCCGGACGCGATCCGTAAGATCGGGGTGAGCGAGGTTACCGACTATCGGTGGCAACAGGAGTTCGGCGGTCTGAAGACCGACCAAATCAAGCGTCTCGAGGAGCTGGAGGCGAAGAATACGCGTCTGCGCCGGGCGGTATCGCACCTGACGCTGGACAAACTGATCCTGCAGGAGGTTGCTCGGGGGAACTACTGAGCCCCGGTCAGGTCCATGACAGCCGCAACGCGGTGGCATTGCTCGAAAGCCACAACGCAACCGCCGTCATCCCCTGCAAAAGGGGCCGCAAAATCAACATCCCCCACGACACCGCGCTCGATGAACAACGCAACCATATCGAAAGGGCATTCAATAAGCTGCTGCGTGGAGCCAATCGGCGGCGGCTGGATGGGCTCCCTGTCAGCCCAGGAAATCCCGACCGTGGGCCCCGTGCTTAGTCCCTGCTGGCTTCGACGATCTTCTCGGCCGCGGCCCCGACAAACCCATCCGGATTGACGAACCCCTGGTTCGCCAATGGATCGGGATCTCGGCCGGCGCGTGAGCACGCGGGCGAGCGGGAAAACGATCGCAAGCGATTATGGTCGGGTTTCAAACCCGTCCTGCAGCGCTCCCACCACTCACTCCGCCGCGTAGCTCGGCTGGCCGGTGCTGGGCATCTCGAAGCCGGCATAGTGTCCGTCATCGAGCGCCTGGATCGCGGGCAGGACCTCCTTGGCGAAGAGGCGGATGTTGTTCTCGGTCTTTTCGGCCGACATGGTGCCGAAGTGGAGCAGCGCGACAAAGGCGTGGAAACCGAGCTCGTTATGGCACTGGATGAGCCGGTTGCGCACCGTCTCGGGGCTGCCGATGACAGCGAGACCGACATGGGCAAGATTCTCGACCGTGCGGCCGGCCGACATGATCGAGCTCTTGGCCGCCACGATCTGGCGCATCGAGCCGTGCGAGGTGTAGCCGGGCGGGAAGAACATGCCGCCCGGCATCTTGAACGCCTTGTTGAAGAGATATTCGAGAGGCTCGCGCGCTTCATCGATGGCCTGCTCGTCGGTCTCGGCAACATAGACTGGCGCGCCCCAAGCGAGCTGGCTCGAGGTCGCCTCATAGCCGTAGGCGCGCTGCGCGACCTCGCGATAATAGTTGAGATACTTCACCGCTGCGTCCCACGGGTTGAAGTTTTGCAGATAGACATATTTGCGGTCAGGGTGGGCCGCCCACTCGATGGTCTCGGACGAGCCTTGGGAGGGGCACCAGATCGGCGGGTGCGGCTGCTGGTACGGGCGTGGCCAGATGTTGATGTATTCGAAGTGGTAATGCTTGCCTTCGAAGGCGAAAGGCCCGGGCTTCGACCACGCCTGCACAACGAGATCGTGTGCCTCGATGTGCCGTTCGTGAGAGCGAACAGGATTTACGCCGAAGGACGTGTACTCCGCGCCCACGCCGCGGACGAAGCCGGAGATCAGCCGTCCACCGGTTATGGTGTCGATCATCGCGTGCTCTTCGGCCAAGGTGAGCGGGTGCTCGCGCAGACAAAACCCACTGCCGAAGATGGCGATCTTGCAGCGGTCGCCGACGCGGCGCGCCAGCGCTGAGGCGGTGACGATTGGCGATGGCATCAGCCCGTAGGGCGTCTGGTGATGCTCGTTCACCGCGACGGCGTCGAGGCCGAGCTCCGCGCAAAGCTCGAGCTCGTCGAGATAGCGGTTGTAGATATGGTGGCCGACCTCGCGGTCGTATTGGCTGTTGGGCAGCGTGATCCAGTAGCTGTCATACGCCGACGTCACCTCGTCGGGCAGGCCGGGATAGGGCATCAGGTGGAACATCATGACCAGCATGACCGGTCTCCTCGATCAGGCGTTGCATTCGATGAAATTGTCGAGCGCGTTCATCACCGCATCGAGCGCCTCGACATGCACCATGTGTCCGGCGTTCGGCACCGTCGTCGTCGTCGCGCCGTCGATGAGTCCCGCGAGTTCGGAGGCGTAGGCGGCGGGAATTATCCTGTCTTCTTCGCCCCAGATGATGTGCGTCGGTTTGTCGATGCGTCGCAACCACTTGCGCAAGGCGGGGTCGAACAGGCGCGGGTGCCAAGCAAGCCGCGCGGTCGCCACGCTGTTGGTCACCATCTCGCCGATCTCCTCGGGTGTCGGATCGTTGGCGAGCATCGCCTCGGAGAGCTTGGGATCGGCGTAGAGCGCGTGGGCGAGCTGCGTGCGGTCCATGAAGAAAATGTTGGCTGCGGGCACGCCCTTGATGCGGATGCCGGCCGAAGCGATCAAGGTCAGCATCTTGATCCTTTCGGTCGAACGCACCGCTGCCTCAAGCGCCACCCAGCCTCCCAGCGAGTGGCCGATGACGTGAACGCCGTCGAGATTGAGCTCTCTCAAAAAGTCGAGATAGAAGAAGCCGAGATCTCCCACCCCGTCAAGCCAGTCGGGGGTCTCGGAGCGGCTATAACTCGGATGATCTGGCACGAGAAGGTCGAACCGCTCCGCCAGCCGCTCGAACAAAGGCACCCATTGCGGCACGCCGCCGGCGCCGTGCAAAAACAGAACCGGCTGCCCCGTTCCGGCGCGGCGTAGCAGGACGCGGCAGCCGCAGATCTCGACGAAGGATTCCTTGACATTCATTTCCTGTCACCGGTGCCGTTGGCGGGGCGTTCTCGCGGCGCGATCAAATCGGGCCGACAGCGGTATCGCCGCGTAACCTTATCGCAACGGCGGCCCACAGTAGAGGCCACGCGGATGCGCCGAATTCTCCACCGAAGCGGCGGTCAAAGCGAACATCCACCCTGACCTCGCGACGTCCAACGCCGCTGAAGGGCACCGTCAGAGTAACTCGCCTTGAGCCGTGAAGTAAGCTCTCGTAACCATCCAGTGATGGACAATCCCTTCCATTATTTCAACAGCTCGCCCGAGGTAATCCGCCTCGCGGTGATGACGTATATCCGCTATCCGCTGTCGTTGCGGCAGGTCGAAGACATTCTTTTCGAACGAGGTATCGACATTTGCCATATCTATGGCGTGCCGTTGACCATGAAGGCGAAGTCCTGGAGGTTTTTGCCACGAAACGGCGGGACCGCGAAGCCGCGCTCAGGTTTCTGAAGCGGGCTATGAAGCGCTATGGCCGGCCGGCCACGATCGTCACGGACAGGCTACAATCATACCGGGCAGCGATGAAGGTGATCGGCAACGAGGGCAGCCGGGGGGACAGGCGTTGGCTCAACAACCGGGCAGAAAACTCACATCGACCCTTCCGACGACGGGAACGCGCAATGGCCAAATTCAGGGACGTAAAAACTCTGCTGAAATTCGCCTCCGTCGATGCCTCGATCCACAACCATTTCAACCACCAACGCCATCTCAACCGCCGCGACATTTTCACACAAGACCGGGCTGCTGCGCTGGCCGAGTAGAGGCAACTTGCAGCCTAAGGGGCCTCAACTGAAGGTTCTGCAGCTCCAGGCCATTTAGTCTGACAATGCCGGGCTATACGCGCAACTTCGTTCAATCGGGCCTGGCGAGGGCGGACGCGATCCGCTCTAGGCGGACGGAGCCGACCGACTTTCCGTTCCGGGTCACGGACGCGATCTGCGCTCCGGTGCCGATGAGGAGCTGCAGTGCATCGTCCAGAACGGTTCCCGCATCGACTTTGGGAGCGCCGTTCGCGTATTCGGCCTCCATGATCGAGGCGACCTCGATCACCCGGCCGCGATTGATGTCCTTGATGAATTCGGCGACGTAGTCGTCCGCGGGGCGCATGACGATTTCCTGCGGTGTCCCGATCTGCACCGCTTCGCCGGCCCGCAGGATCGCGATGCTGTTCCCGATTCGGAGCGCCTCTTCGAGGTCGTGGGTGATGAAGACGATCGTCTTGTGCAGCTCGGTCTGCAGATCGAGCAGTATGTCCTGCATGTCGGCGCGGATGAGGGGGTCGAGCGCCGAGAACGGTTCGTCCATCAGAAGGATTTCGGCGTCGGTCGCGAGTGCGCGCGCAAGGCCCACCCTCTGCTGCATGCCGCCCGAGAGTTGCGTTGTGTAGTAGTCCTCGTATCCCGTGAGTCCGACCCGGTCGATCCAGCGCCGGGCGCGTTCCGCCTTCTCTCCCTTGTCTATGCCCTGAATACGGAGGCCGTACGCGACGTTCTCGGCGACCGTACGGTGGGGCAGGAGCGCAAAGCGCTGGAATACCATGGACGCCGTGTATCGCCGGAACTCCCGCAGTTCGGGCGGCTTCATGGCGAGGATGTCCTCTCCGTCGACGAACACTTCGCCCGAGGTCGGTTCGATGAGCCGGTTGATGTGACGGATCAGCGTGGACTTCCCCGACCCCGACAGTCCCATGACGACCTGGATCTGATGGGCGGCGACGTCGAGGTCGATGTTCTTGACGCCGAGCACGTGTCCGTGCCTGTCGAGCAGGTCCTCCTTCGACATCCCGGCCCTGACATGCTCCGTCATGGCGGACGCGCGGGGGCCGAAGATCTTGTAGAGATTCCTGATCGTGACCTTGACGTCGGCGCTAATGCCCTTCCCTCCGGTGCTTCTGGATGTTCTTTCCGAACCCCTGCGATATCCGGTCGAAGATGATGGCGAGCACCACGATCGCAAGGCCGTTCATCAGCCCCAGGGCAAGATACTGGTTGGAGATCGCCCTCAACACGGGCACCCCAAGCCCCTTGACCCCGATCATGGAGGCGATGACGACCATCGCAAGCGACATCATGATCGTCTGGTTCACGCCGGCAAAGATGTTGGGCAGGGCGAGGGGGATCTGCACGCCGAACAGCTTTTGCGAGTAGCTGGCCCCGAAGGCGTCGGCGGCTTCCTGCACCTCCCTGTCGACCAGACGAATTCCGAGATTGGTCAGACGCACGATCGGGGGCAGGGCGTAGATGCAGACGGCAATCAGCCCAGGGACCTTTCCGATGCCGAGCAGCATGACCACCGGGATCAGGTAGACGAAGCTCGGAATTGTCTGCATAACGTCGAGCAGCGGGGTGATTATCGCCTGAACGCGGTCGGAGCGTGCCATCGAGATGCCGACGGGGATTCCCACCACGATACAGATCAACGTGGCGACCGAGATGATGGCGAGCGTCGCCATCGTGTCCTGCCACATGCCGAGATAGCCGATCGCGAGAAACGATGCGACCGTTCCCCCGACCACCAGCCAGCTCCGCGCGCCGAGCCAGGCGAGGACGGCGATGACGATAATCACTAGCGGCCAAGGGCTGGTCTGCAGCAACCTTTCGAACCAGACCAGGAATTGCAGCAGCGGGTCGAAGAAATTCTCGAGCGCTTCTCCGTGGGTCCGGGAGAAGTCGCGAAAGCCACGGTCTATGGCCTTCTTGAGGTCACGTAGTTCCTGAACCCCCAAGGTGGGGAATTCGTCAAGAAGTCCCAAAACCAAAGCCCTTGGCGAGAGGAGGTCGGGTCCACTTATAGCCGATGATCAGCGGATCCGCGACACCCTCAGGCGGTTTCAACCTAGAGCGAGGACTTCACCTTTGCCGCGGCATCCGCCGAAACCCACTTCGTCCAGACGCTCTCGTGCTTGCGCAGGAACTCCAGCGCCGCTTCTTCGCCGCTCGCCTGGTTGGCCTGCATATAGGCCAGCATGGCGTTGATGACGTCGCCGGGAAAGACGCGCGCCCTCAGATAGTCGACCGCCACGCCGCCGTTCTTCACGAACCTGTCGCCGGCCACGGTATGCACTTCGGATTTGGTCCAGGACGAGGGTTTCGGGTCGGCGCATTCCTGTTCCGGCTTGACGATGCAGCCGTCCCAATGCTCGGTGCCGACAAACGGCACCCCGAACGGCACCTTAACCGGACGGAACTTGCCGACCAGCGCCGTCGGCGCCCAGTAATAGCCGAACCAGTTCTGACCCCGTTCCACGGCCTTGGCCAGGGATCCGTCCAGGCCGGCGGCGGAACCCGGATCCACCAGGACCCAGCCCTTCTTTTTCATTTCGAACGCCCGGAAGAGGTTGGAGTTGGTCAGCTGGCACCCCCATCCCGCCGGGCAGTTGACAAATGCGCCCTTCGAAAGGTCTTCCTGGTACGGGAACAGGTCCGGACGTTTCAGAACATCCAGAACCGTCTTCAGCTCGGGATGTTTCTTGGCCGTGTGCCGCGGGATCCACCAGCCCTCGCCGACCCCGAGGATCGGCCCCCTGTTCAACGTATGCAGCCGTCCCTCCTTCATGGCCTCGCCGAGCGGGTCACGGAGAAAGTTCGCCCAGAGTTCGGGCGCGACATCGGGCCGGCCCTTTTCGTTCATGGACGTGAAAGTCGGCATGGTGTCGCCCGGGACCATCGAAGCGTCGCAGCCATAGCCCTTTTCGAGGATGATTTTGTCGACGTTGGCCAATAGCTCGGCCGAGGCCCAGTTCATGTTCGCGATCACGACCGATCCGCACGCGGCCAGCGCGCCTTGCGACATCGCCGATAGGGCGGCCCCCGCCGCCAGGGTCACCAAAAGCTTCTTCATGTTTGCCTCCCTGCTGTCCGGCTTCCGCGACCTCAAAGCGCAAGCAATCCCGGATCGAAGTCGCGAAGCCTTTTTCATTTCAGATACGCAGTGATTGCCACGTCATCCATAACTAAAACCAAAATACCATCTCTGAAATTCATTCTAGCGCGCGCGTAATCTTTAATTTTTCGGGTTATGGATCCATTTTATATTTGTATTTATCCGAGATTTCCCATGTGGAGCCTCCCAGTTGGTTGAGCTTGGCTCAAACTCGTGCGAGATGCAACCCACCTGTGACCTGCGGCCGCCTTTGAGCCGATTCCGTCCGATAAAGAGCCAATTGGCGGCTTTGGCGCAACGAAACAGCTCCTTTGGCTGCCAAGGCCAAGTCGAGCAAATCCGCGAGATTCAACGGACCATCGTCGGAAAGACCTCGGGGCCAGAAGCCGAACATGTCGCTAGTGTCGTCCGTGACCTTAGTGTCCGTCCGGGGACGTCATGAAGGGTTGGAGAGTTTTCGGAGCATGAGTCGGATCGAGGCGAGCTTGCGGAAACCGAGGGCGTTGCGGTTGCGGTTTTCCCAGTCCTTGGCGAGCCGCCGGCAGCGGTTGAGCCAGGCGATGGAGCGCTCGACGATCCAGCGCTTGGGCAGTACGACCAAGCCGTTGGCCCGGTCGGACCGCTTGACGATCTCGGTTTCGAGCCGGGGCAGGATGCCGGCCGGCGCGCCATGAAAGACCGGCCTCTCATAGGCGCCGTCGGCGAACAGCTTTCGCAGGAACGGGAACAGGCCGAACAGGTTCGCCAGCAGCGTGATGCCGCCGTCGCGGTCCTGGACGTCGGCCGCGGTGACCAGGCCGCGCAGCAGCAGGCCCTGGGTGTCGACCAGGACGTGCCGCTTCTTGCCCTTGATCAGCTTGCCCGGCAAGCTTACGCTTGCGCCCGCCGCCCGGCTTGGCCGGGGCGCAATCCCCGCTCCGCCGCCAACGCCGCACCAGCTTGATCACGCTCGACGCACTGACATCGAAACGCTCCGCCATTGCCCGACACAATGCGCCACGCGCCACCGCAGCCAACATCCGCCGACGCAGATCCAAGGAATGAGCATGGCCCATAGCGTGTTCCCACGGTCGCTAACCACAACATCTTGTGAAAACACCAACCACAAACCTGCGATTCCGCGCAAGCTTGAACGGCTCTAGCGGCGCTGGAGATGATCGAGCCTCTAGCGTCTAGCGGCGCTGGAGATGATCGAGCCTCTAGCGGACCGGCCACGCGCAGTCACTCTGGGCACGGATCGCGGCTACGATGCCGCTGACTTCGTCGAGGAATTGCGGGGCCACAACGTCCGCCCGCATGTGGCCCGGAACACCAGCCGGCGACGTTCGGCCATCGACGGGCGGACGACCCGGCATCCCGGTTACGCCGCCAGTCAGCGGATCCGCAAGCGCATCGAGGAGGCCTTTGGCTGGATCAAGACGGTGGCCGGGATGGGCCAGACCAAGCTGCGGGGACGGGCCAAGGTTGATTGGGCCTTCACCTTCGCGGCGGCGGCCTACAATCTGGTCCGATTGCCCAAGCTGCAGGAAACCGGGCCATGACGGCGCCAATGAACTGCCGGCTTTGGCCGCTGGCGGATCGTCGAGGCCGACCTCTGGGATCGTGATCCCTCGATCTGGTCGAGCCGGCCATGATGACCATTCGAGCGGATGGCCACGGCGAGATCGCCTTCGGCGCCATGCAGGCCAGCCTCGACCTCGAATACAGCCACTCCATGGTCTTCTTCACCTGGGCCGGGTTCGAGGAAATGGACGACGTCAACGGTTCCGGCTCGGCTGAGTTGCTCGACAAAGGGTCGATCGAAATCCAGTTCGCATACCATCTCGGCGACCAAGCCTTCCTCAAGGCCAAACCCGCTATTTCTTCAACAGGCTGCTACGCGATCAATTTAATCCCGGCTATGAAGGGAAGGACGGTTATAAGGCCATACGGTCCTCGAACGATGTCACGGGCGTTGGTTGACCGGCCTTTGCAGGTAAAGGTTGAATTTCGCGATACGACCCCAAACAGCCGAATGCACGACAGCGACGTGACGAGATCCTCCGTGATGCCGTCGGAGAAAGTTACTGGAATGTTAGCCCCTCGGCATAATTGCAAACACGGTGACACCGCCACGGACACCGACAGCTGGATTAATCACGAGTCGGAACCCTGCCCTATTGCGCTTATGCTGCTGGATGCAAGACAAAAGACCCAATGACAATGGAGGAATGTTATGTCGGAGCTGAATAGCGAGGCTTTCGCGGGCGCCACTACCGTGGCTCACACCACACCGCGTCGAGTTGAGCCCACCGGCATCCTGCATTTCACGATTGGCGTCACCGATCTCGAACGGGCACGTGTTTTTTACGTCGACGTGGTCGGCTGCACCTATTGGCGGCGAAACGACACCACGTTGTTCATGCGTGCTGGCGACGATTTTTTCGTCCTGTCGCGAACCGGCTATCACCAGCGACCCAATAAAGGGACCGATACACTCATTCACCACGCCTTTATGGTAGCAGCAAAAGATTTTGACGCCGCCATGTCGTATCTCGAAACCAAGGGGGTCGAGGTGCTGCTGTACGAGGACACCGGTCATCGAAATTTTCCCGGGCGTCACGCCTATTTCCACGACCCCGATGGCAACGGCGTCGAGATAATCGATTCGTACGGCATCGGCGACGACACAGTGTTTCCGGAGAATTACAACCATGGGGGACTGCCCAAATCACATCTTGGAAGCGCGTGAGATGACGAAGTTAGTTCGGTGACTGCCTCGGGCAGCGTTGAATTGGGGTAGGTCCGTAAAGGTTCGAGCCGAGTTCCCGAAGAACGTCGAGCAAATCTTGCTTTAATCCTGCACCTTACTAGCCCGATCTATTTATACCGCGGATGATTTTGTCTGATATTGTCGTGGCGCGAGCGTGTACCTGACGCCCCTGGGCATCTGTATGGCATTTTTTGTGGTAGGCGTTTGGGGTGGAAGATCGTCGGGTTCGAGGGGACACGCGTCCCCGGTATACAGGGTCCGGCGGTCGCGAGGCGGCCCGCCAGCATGCGGAAGAGGGCGGCGTTCGGGCAGGCCGAGGTGAAGTGGATTCGGATGCGGGCGGCCTTTTCGACGACGCGGGCGCCGATCTTGAGCAGGCGCAGCCTGAGGGTTGCGAACTCGGCTCTGGCGAGAGGCGTTGCCTGTGGGATGGCGTTGCGCAGGACGAGCATCATCCAGGAGGCGCAGGTGTGCAGGACCGGCCTGACCTGGTTGGCGGTCGGGCTTTGGCAGGAGGTGCGCTCGGAGGCCAGTTGGGTCTTGTGCAGCTTGATCGGATTTTCGGCCTGGCCGCGGGCACAGCAACTCTCTTCACAGAGCCGGCGCGCTTCGCCGCTCAGCGAGGTGACGATGAAGCGGGCGTCGAAGCCGCGCGTGGTCGCCTCCAGGCGGGCGTAATGGGAATCTCCCCGGAAGACGATCCGGGTGGGCGGCCAGTGCCGCCGGATGCGGCGGACCAGGTGCTTGAGGACGGCGCGAACCTCGCCTCCCGATGGCGTCTTGCCCGGGCGCAGGAACACCGCCACCGGTGCGTCGCTCCGATGGCCCGCCCGACGATCAGCCGTCGCGCCCGGCCGTGCTCGTCGACGGCGGCATGGATCTTGGTCGTGCGCCCGCCCTGCGAGCGGCCGATCGCCTGGATCTCGGCCCCCTTTTCCGCCCGCCGCCGAACGGTGCGCCTTGACATGGGTCGAATCCAGCATCACCGCTGCCGGCGGTCCGCCAGAATCCGCCAACCGCACGAAGACGCCCTGCCATACACCCTTGCGCGCCCAGCGGACAAAGCGGTTGTACAGCGTCTTGTGAGGGCCGTATTCCGCCGGCGCATCCTTCCACCGGCAGCCCGATTGAAGAACATGGATGATCCCAGATATCACCCGCCGGTCGTCAACCCGCGGCACGCCCCGCGTGTCCGTCGGCAACAACGGCGCCAGACGTCCAAACTGCTCATCGCTCAGCCAAAAGCTCTCCGACATTCTCAAGCTCCCACGGTTTGGAAGCTTGAATCAGATCCAAACAGAATCATAAAGCGCTTTTATGGGTCCAGAGCCTAGGCGCCGCGGAAGCCCCTTGCGACGATGTAGGTCTCCGCGGACCCGCTCCGCGAGGCCGGCGGCTTGAACGTCCGGACAACGGCGAAATCGCTTTTCAGCGCACCCATCAACGGCGCGGCCCCGCCGCCGTGAAAGGCCTTGATGACCAGCGCGCCGCGCGGCCGCAGAACCCGACGGGCGAGGTCATGGGCGATCTCGGCCAGACGCTGGTTGCGGATCTGATCGGTCAGCCGATGCCCGGTCGCAGCGATCGCCATGTCCGACAACACGACATCGCAGCCGTCCCCGACCGCATGGACGAGACGCTCGGCTTGCTCCGGGTCGTCGATGTCCAGCCGCAGGAATTCCGCGCCCTCTATCGGCGCCATCTCCTGGAGGTCGACCGCGAGCACGTATCCGCCGCCCGAGGGGGTGCGCACGCGCTCGACCGCGACCTGGGCCCAGCCGCCGGGCGCCGCCCCCAGGTCGAGCACCGCCGCGCCGAGGCGCAGCAGGCCGAACTTGCGGTCGATCTCCACCAGCTTCCAGGCCGCGCGCGAGCGGTAGCCGTGGCGGCCGGCCTCGGCGACGTAGGGATCGTTGAGCTGTCTGTGGAGCCAGCGCGTCGAGGACGGCTTGCGGCCCTTCGCGGTGCGGACCCGCACGGTCGGATAGCGCGGAGCGGACTTTCTGGATTTGCGCCCGGACCGGCCGCCGCCGCGCTCACGCCCGGCCATCTTGGCGCTCGCGCTCGATCGAGGCGGCGAGATCGAGCAGGATGCCCTCGCGGACACCGCGATCGGCGACCCGCAGCCGGCCGGCCGGCCAGGTCCGGCAGATGGCCTCAAGGATCGCGCAGCCGGCCACCACAAGGTCGGCCCTGCCCGGCCCGATCGAGGGATGTTCGATCCGCTGGTCATAGGTCGACCTGGACAGCGACCGGCAAACCGCATGCACATCGGACAGGTTGAGATAAGAGCCGTCGACGACGGCGCGGTTGTAACGCTTGAGCCCCATGTTGACGCTGGCCACCGTGGTGACGGTGCCCGCGGTCCCCAGCATCTGCGCCTGTCCCTTTTCCAGATGCCGGCGGATCTCGTGGCGCTGCTCGAAGGGTCGTAGCTGTTCCTGGACCTCGGTGAGCGTCGCCTCGTATTCGGCGTCGGTGAAATCCGATCCGCCATGGCGCTCGGTCACTGTCACCACGCCGACCGGCAGCGACATCCAGTCCAAAATGTGCGGCGGGGAGTCCTTGTGCAGACGCAGCCAGACGATCTCCGCGCTGCCGCCGCCAACATCAAAGATCACCGCATAGGGCACGCTCGGGTCGAGCAGCGGCAAGCAGCCCATCAGGGTCAGCTCCGCCTCCTCGCGCGAAGAGATGATCTCCAGCGCGATCCCGGTCGCGTTCTCCACGCGGGCCAGAAAGCCGGCGCAGTTGGCCGCCTGGCGGGCAGCCTCTGTCGCGACGTAGCGGGCGCGGTGGACCCGGCGGCGGCGAACCTTGGCGGCGCAGATCGACAGCGCCTCGATGGTCCGGGACATGGCGACCTCGCACAGCTCTCCGGTCTCGACCAGCCCCTGGCCGAGCCGCACGATGCGCGAGAACCCGTCGACGACCTCGAAGCCGCCGCAGACGGGCTTGGCGATCAGCAAACGGCAGTTGTTGGTGCCCAGATCGAGCGCGGCGATCGTCCGTGGCCGGTTACCGGCCGCGCCGCTGCCCCGCCGGGGTCTTGCCCTCCGCTGGAGATGGGTCCCCTGGGTCGGTTGAACCGGCACCTCGTTCCCGTTCCCCGTCCGCCGCGCGGCGGACCATCGCTTGACACTCCCGAGACCGGTCGGTGGCCGGTCGGAAAAACTATTCTAGGATAAGTTAGATATCTAACAAATAGGGTTTGACGTTATCTGCAATCCGGATTCGTGATCGAGGCGCGCCGCAGTCCGCACCGGGCCGCAGCCTTGATCGCCCCCGCAAACCCGCTATTGTCGGCCGCGCGGCGACGCGGTGGGGGATAGTTTAACGGTAGAACGCTCGGCTCTGACCCGAGCAGTCCTGGTTCGAATCCAGGTCCCCCAGCCAGCGCGCATGATCCGGCCGATCGCTTATCGGACCGAAGAGCGGCCGCACCGTCAGAACGCCAGCCGCTTCTCGATCGTCAGTTCGGCGCTCGCCAACACCTCAGCGATGCGCTCGCCCGCCTTGCCGGTGCCGTAGATCGTATCGCGCGGCCGGCCGCGGGGCGTGAAGAAGCTCTCGATCCCATTGCGGATCGCGGTCCGATCATAGTCGACGCGGGTGACGTTGCGGCCCCTGTCGCGGCCGAGCTGGCGGCTGCCGATGTCGATCGCCGGCACCCCAAGATAGGAACATTCCCGGATTGCGACCGAGGAGTTGCCGAGGACCCCGTTGGCGTTGATCAGCAGCGACAGGAAATCAAGCGGTCTGAAGTTCCGGTAGAAATGCACTTGCGGCAGGGCGTCGTGCTCGCGGAAAGTACGTATGCTTTTCGAGGTGACGTCGGATCCGGCATCGACGTTGGGCCAGAACCAGAGCGTCGGCCGGTTGCTGTCCGAGACCGCGTACAGCGTCTCCTCGATATGGTGGCGGGCGTGCTCGAATTCGGTCGTCACCGGATGCTGCAGCACGACGACATAACCGTCCGCCAGGCTGAACTCGGCCCCGACGCCGCCATATCCCGCGACCACGGCTTCGATGTCGCGCGGCTCGGCCTCCAAAGCGCGGTGAGCGAGGTCGATCGACGGGCAACCGGTGACGTGGACGCTCTCGGGTCGCTCGCCCATGCGGATCAGCCGTTCCGCGGCCATCTCGGAGGCCACGAGATGGATGTCGGCGAGCTTGCTGACCGCGTGGCGGACCTTCTCATCGATCGAGCCGGTGATCTCGCCGCCCTGGACGTGAGCCAGCGGGATATTCATGTAAGCCGCGGCCGTCGCGGTCGCGAGTGTCTCGAACCGATCGGCGACCGAGACCACCACGTCGGGCTTGAGGTCGTCGAAGACCGTCGCGAACTCGGACAGTCCGAACCCGGTCGACTTGGCTGATGTCACCAGGTTCTCGCCCTCGAGCACCATGTAGACGCGCCGGTCGATGGTGAAGCCTTCGGCCTCGATCACGTCCAGCGCGCTGCCGTAGCGTTCGAGCAGCGCGGACGCCGCGACGACGAGCTGCAATTCGATGCCGGGATGAGCGCGCATCGCCTCCAGCGCGGTGCGGATGCGCGAATAAGACGGCCGCGCAGTGACGACGACGCAGATTTTCCGGGCCACCGCGTTCAGGCCCTCGTCTGCCTGCGCGACACCCCCCGAGGCGAGGGCGGCGTGACCGCCCAGCCGTCTGATCTCTTCATGTTGCGGACTCCCGCGATGGCACTACCACGACCACCAAGTGTGTAGCATGGCCGTTCGCCTCGCGCCATCAGCCGCGCGGTCGCGCCGCCGCGAGTTCGACGATCCGGGAGGTCAGCGCGCGCCGCCGGGCCACCTGGACGCCTCCATTTACCTCGCGAATTTTGCCTGGTTGTGATTCTCTACGGCGGTTCGGTTCGAGGAGGTATTGATGAGGCAGGCTGGTCTGTTCGGCTTACCGGATCATCTTCGGAAGCTATCGGCGACGGGTGATCCGTTGGAGGTGCTGGCGCAGGTCGTCGACTTCGAGATTTTCCGCGCGCCGCTTGAGGCGGCGCTGGGCTATTCGGACGGATCGAAAGGCGGCCGCCCGGCCTACGATGCGGTGGCGATGTTCAAGGTACTGATCCTGGCCGCGCGGCACACGGTGAGCGACGAGCGGATGGAGTTTCTGATCCGCGACCGCTTGAGCTGGCTTCGCTTCCTGGGCTTCGATCTCGGAGCGCCGACGCCGGACCGCAACACCATATGGATCTTTCGCGAGCGTCTGGTCCGGGCCGGGGCGATGGATAAGCTGTTTGCCGCCTTCGATGGCGAACTGCGCCGGTGCGGCTATCTGGCGATGGGCGGGCAGATCGTCGATGCGACGTTGGTATCGGCGCCCAAGCAGCGCAACAGCGACGACGAGAAGGCGGCGATCAAGGCAGGCAAGAGGGCATCCGAGATCTGGCCCGATCAGCCGGCCAAGGCGGCGCAGAAGGACACGGATGCGCGGTGGACGGTGAAGACCGGGCGGCGCAAGAACCCCGCCGGGGCGCAACGGCGCATGCCCGACATCGCGATCCCGGTGTTCGGCTACAGCGAGCAGGACCGTCGCGCCAGTGGCGCGGCGTAAGCCCGCGCAGCCCATGTCGTCATCGACCGGGCCTACGGCTTCATCCGCAGCTCGGCAGTGACCGATGCCGCCCGCCATGACGGCAAGATGTTGCGTCATCTCGTCACCGGCGACAATCTGGCCGCCGGCGTGTGGGCCGACAGCGCCTATCGCTCGAAGGCCAACGAGGCGTGGCTGGCCGGCAAGGGTCGGGTCTCCCACATCCACCGCAAGAAGCCGCCGGGCCGGGCCATGCCCAAGGCGACCGCCCGGGCCAATGCCCGCAAGTCAGCGGTCCGTGCGCATGTCGAGCACGTCTTCGCCCAGCAGAAGGATCGCATGGGCCTGTTCGTCCGTACCATCGGGCTCGAGCGGGCGGCGGCCAAGATCGGCCTCGCCAACCTGGCTTATAATTTCCAGCGTCTGATCTTCCATGAGCGCAGCGCCGCCATGGCATGAGTCCGCCCGAATAGCGCCAAAACCCTCCGCCGAGAACGAAACGGCGGATGATTGCGGACGTCAACACCGCCGATCTCAGCGAAAGTCGGACAGCACACCGAAATCTTCGTCAAATCCCCCGGTTGTTAGGCCGGATAATCGGGTTCCGCGCCCCAAGCTGATGGCGACTGCCGACAGAGCCGCTGATCCGCGCGCATCCCGGAGCAACGGCACGGTTGTCTTCAATACAGGGCTCACCGTAATAAGGGGCTCACCGTCTGTTTTGCATGACATGAGGTCGTCCGAGGGTGGTCGACTTCGACAGCCCTCCTCCGCGCAGAGAGTTCCGCCTCCGCCTCGCGCCGCCGGATCAGCCCCTCGAGCTTGCGCCCACCGGCGGCCCACACCCGGCGCCGGAACTCCCGCGGCACCGTGCCGTGCTCCTGGCGGTTGACCTGGCGCCTCAGCGTCGAGCGCTGCAGCGCGCCAGCGCCGAGATTGAAGGTGAACGAGCCCAGTGCATCGAACCGACCGTCCTCGAGCGGCGCCCGGATGAGCCGCAGCACCGCCCCCTCGGCGGTCTCGACGTCGCGGCGCAGACCGACCCAATCATTGTTGGTATTTTGATTCCAGTCGATTTCGCAAGGCAATAAGCGTTCAAAACGGTGCGTAGCAGGCTCCGAGTAACAGATTGATTTACCTGGTGTTTTTGACGTTACCCGAAACGGGTACCGCGGCCCGAAGTGCACACCCTTTAGCCGGGATTCCCCATATGGAACCCTCCCAGCCCGTTGAGTGTGACTCGAAACCGCTCGACGGGCAGTTCGCCTTCGAATGACGGCCATCTTCGCGCCGATCCGGATGATTGAGGACCAATTGGCGGCGTTGGTGGCGCGGAATGGCATTTTTGCCGGCGATCCGGGCGCACCGATCCTGTCGGCGGCGACGCGAAGGAACGGGGTGCCGTCGCTCATGCCGGGGCTGGCGGCGGTCTGAGCCGGTCGATACGGCGCAGGATGTCGGCGAACAGGTCACGAGGAATGACAACCTCGGCCATCTGGAACGTGACGTAGCGCCCGTGGCGCACGATCTTCGCTCCGATCTTGATGAGCTTCTCTCGCAGGCTGGTCAGTGACCACTGTCCCACGGCATCGGGCAGCGCGAGGGTGCGCATGAAGTTGCCGAGGTTGTAGGCGAGCGCGTGAAGCTGGAGGCGAACGGCATTGTGGTCGAACCTGCGGCACGACAGGCGTGTCCACCGGATCGCGTTCTTGCCCTCCTTGATCCATTGCTCAGCCGTGCCGCGCTGATTGTAGAACGCGACCACCCGCTCGGCGGGGCGGCCCAGGTTGGTGACAACGAACCCGACCCGCGGGTACAACTCACCCGGATGCCACTCGACCTTGGCGACGACGCGGCGGGGCTTGTCCCAGGTTCCGGCCTGATAACTGAAGCTGGCATGATACCGGCGCACGTCCTTGGGCGGCCTACCGACGGGGCGCTTCAGGAGATGAGCGATGCTCTCTTGCAGCACCTTGTTGGCGGGCAGCCGGATGGCGTAGAGCATGCCTTCGGCTTCGAGGTAGTCGTAGATCTCCGGTGAGGCGAAGGCCGCATCGCCGCGGAAGTAGAGGCGGATGGCTCGTTCCTTGTAACGTTCGACCACCGGTACCAGGACATCACGCCATCCGTGGGCGCTGTGCACGTTGCCGGGGCGCAGCGCGCAACGCTCCAGGTCGCCGAACTGGTTGAACACGAACAGCGGGTGATAGCAGGTGCAGCCGAAGTGGCCGTTATAGGCCGTGCCCTCCTGCTCACCGAATGTCGGGCTGACGGAGCTGTCCATGTCGAGCACCACGCGCCTCGGCGGATCGTGGTCGTGAACCCGGTCGATCCACATCCCCGACAGGTCCGCAAGGGCCGCGAGGTTCTCGTTGTTCGCCAGCAGCTCGGTCTCGAACCGCCCCATCTGGCTGGTCGATGCCCCGCCGCGCTCGACCGCCTTGCCGCCGACGATCCAGCGCATCGCGGGATCACGCCCGAGCCGGTCGGCGTCGTTGACATCCTCGTAGCCGGCGAGACGCCCATAGACGGACTGGCGAAGGAGACTGACGATGCCGTGCCAGCCGTTCCTGCCCGTGCGGCTATCCGCGAGCACGCCGCCCGCCAGTGCGGTCAGCCCGAGCGCGTCGTCCAGTTCGCGATAAGCGAGCAACCCCGCGTCGGAGGTCACCCGCGATCCGTGGAACTCCAGTTTCAGGCGGCGGTCGAAAAGGGGCCGGAGTGGCCCATGATCCGATTCACCCTCCGGGTTCCGCATCCAAGCCGCCCTCCGACACCCTCAAGCCAGTGATTCTTATAGCAGAATCGTGCCAATCAGGCATCAGGCGAAGCGGTCACTTGGGAAATGCGGGTTTATAGTGCTCGAGCACGGGTAGGGCGACATCGAGTTGACAGCGCAACCCGTCGTCGAATGTCAGGCAGAGGGCGTTGTCCGGTTGCCGGCCCCGCCCATGACCGAGCATCCAATCGCGCGGCGGCACGAAGTTGTCCCTGCCGTGCCGCTCGATGAGCTCTGCGAGGTCTTCTGCGCCGATCGCGCCCTGTCCCCTGGGATGGCCGCGCCCGAAGAAATGATGGAACATGACCGCAGCGTGTTTCATCGCCGGAAACGCCCATAGTCACGCAAGCCGTCGGAACATCGCCCCGTCAGTCGACTCAAGGTGCTGCTTCCGATGGCCTTCAACGCTCTTGCTTGTTCGGCAAACGCATCAGAGGCTCGGTCTTGCCGGATCTCGTTCGCCGGTCCATCCGCCGCGGGACTTTGCTGGAACACCGTCCCAGTTCCTGGAGGCGGTCGACTCCCCGTCTCCTTCGAGCCCCATCCGCACAACTAACATGATGGCCGGTGGCTAACAAGGCGATATCCGGCCAGCCGGGATGCGGCGCATCCCGACCGCCGTGGTGGCCTCGAACGCGGTCAACGCCCGGCGAATATCTTGCTCAACGAACAGCCAAAGAAACCCCACCGTCTCATATGTCATGAACCAGAACAGCACTTTCTCGCTAAACGCTGGCATGCTAATTTCTCTGTCAGACCGCTTCCGAATGTGACCGCCCGGTGAAGGCAGACTGCGCCGATGGCCTGTCGCCACGGGGTGTGGGACCGCGGCCCGCAACGGCAGAGCGAAGATGGCGATGACGCCGATCTACCTGATCGATCTGGCCCACGACAGCAGGCTGGGGCTCGGCAGCGACACGATGCCGCTCCAGCTCGGACTGGTCGGCGCCTATTGCCAGGGCGAACTCGCCGACCGGGTGGATGTCCGGATCTTCAAGTTCATCGCCGACTTCGAGGAAGCCGTGCGCGAAGCCCCACCGTTCCTGGTCGGCGTGTCGAACTACATCTGGAACATCGACCTCGGCTACAAGACGATCGAGATTCTCAAACGCCACCACCCAGAGACCATCGTCGTCGGCGGCGGGCCCAACTATCCCGACGAGCACGAGGACCAGGTCAAGTTCCTCGCCGACTACCCGGAATTCGACATCTATATCTACAAGGACGGCGAGGTGCCGTTCGCCGGCCTGGTGAAGTTCCTGCTCGACGGCGGCGACATCGAGGCGGCCAAGCGGGCGAAGCTTCCGAGCTGCCACGCGCTGATCGATGGTGCGCCGTTCTTCGGCGAGACCGCGCCGCGGATCCGCGACCTCGCCGCGGTCCCCTCGCCCTACATCACCGGGCTGATGGACTCCTTCTTCGACCAGAAGCTGGTGCCAACGGTCCAAACCAACCGCGGCTGCCCGTTCACCTGCACGTTCTGTACCGAGGGCGGGAGCTACTACAACAAGGTCTTCAAGAGCACCCAGGAGCGCAAGGTCGCCGAGGTCGGCTACATCGTCGATCGGGTCAAGCACACGCGCACTCTACGGGTGACCGATTCCAATTTCGGCATGTTCGAGGAGGACCAGGACTTTTGCGCCTTTCTCGGCAACCTCCAGGCCGAGACCGGCTATCCCGAATACATCATGTGCTCGACCGGGAAGAACCGTAAGGAGCGCGTGCTCAAGTGCAACGAGCTGCTCAACGGGGCGATGCGGCTGACCGCCTCAGTGCAGTCTCTCGACCCCGACGTGCTGGGCGCGGTCAAGCGCGCGAACATCTCGCTCGATGCGCTGATGTACGTCTCCGACGAGACCAGCGAGACCGACACTCACGCCTACTCCGAGATCATCCTCGCGCTGCCCAACGATTCGGTCGCCCGCCACGAGGCGAGCATCGACGGGCTGATGCAGATCGGCATCGGCAACATCACCCAGCACCAGCTCGCCCTGATCCACGGAACCGAGCTCAACAGCCGGGCGACGCGCGAGCGCCATGCCTACCGGTCCGAGTTCCGCCCGATCCAGCGCTGCGTCTCGCGCTGCAGCTTCCTCGGCGAGGAGTTCGCGGCTGTCGAGATCGAGGAGATCGCGGTGGCCTCGAACACGCTCAGCTTCGAGGATTACATGGACATGCGCCGGCTCTACTTGACGGTCGGGATGTTCTACAACGACCGCATCTTCGGCGAGATCCATGCGCTCCTGAGGCTGCTTGGCCTGTCGACCTTCGACTGGATCAAGATGATCCACGGCGACCGCGAGGTGCTCGATCCTGGGATTGGGCAGCTCTATGACAACTTCAGCCGGGATACGGCCGGCGAGCTGTGGGATACGCCCGAACAGCTCATCGAGGACGTCTCGCGCGAGGTCGACCTCTATGCCAGCGGCGAGGTCGGCGGCAACATCATCTACAAGTACCGCGCCAAATCGATCGTCGAGCATTTCCCGGCGCTACACGCCGCGGCCTTTGCCTATCTGCGTAAATTCCTCGCCGCCGAATCCGTGGATTGCGAAGAGGCGGTCGATGCGCTCGAGCGCTTCTCGCACCTGCAGAAGCTCAACCTTTTCGACCCCGACGAAGGCACCGAGGAGACCTTCTCCTACGACCTGCTGAGGCTGATCCACGACCCGGCGTTCGCCCGCGACGGCTACACACTGGAGGACCTGCATTACCCGGTGCGGCTTTCGATCCGCCATAACGAAAAGCAGCGCGAGACCATTCGGCGCGAGCTCGCGTTTTACGGTGCGGACATCGCCGGACTGACGATGCTGATCTCGCGCTATCCGGTGAAGCGGTTCTGGCGCCGCGCCCGGTTCGCCGAGGTTCCACGCGTCGACTGGCAGGCCGAGCGGCGGCTGGAGGTTTTGAGCTGAGCGGCCCACCCGATGAGGCGGATTGCGATCATTCCCGCCCGCAGCGGCAGCAAGGGGCTTCCGGACAAGAACCTGAAAGAAGTGGCCGGACAATCGTTGCTGGCCCGCGCCGTCCACTGTGCCGTTCAGGCCGACCTGTTCGCACGGGTCTATGTGTCGACCGACAGCGCAGGCTACGCCGAGGCGGCCGTCGCGGTCGCGAGTGTCTCGAACCGATCGGCGATCGAGACCACCACGTCGGGCTTGAGGTCGTCGAAGACCGTCGCGAACTCGGACAGTCCGAGCCCGGTCGACTTGGCAGATGTCACCAGGTTCTCGCCCTCGAGCACCATGTAGACGCGCCGGTCTATGGTGAAGCCTTCGGCCTCGATCACGTCCAGCGCGTTGCCGTAGCGCTCGAGCAGAGCGGACGCCGCGACGACGAGCTGCAATTCGATGCCGGGATGGGCGCGCATCGCCTCCAGCGCGGTGCGGATGCGCGAATAAGACGGCCGCGCAGTGACGACGACGCAGATTTTCCGGACCATCGCGTTCAGCCCCGGGCTCCCGGCGATTTCCTTCGCAGAGGCAATTCCGTCATGGTTCCTTATTCTTTCCCGCGATCGCACTATTTGTGACCGTTTCTGTTTAGCACGGCCGGCGGGCCGGTGCCATTCGAGGGCCGGAGAACACCCTTCCGCGCCGCGGTCGGGGATGCTAATACCTTGCGGCCGTATGAAAAATGCCTACCGAGAAGGTGGCCAAACCTAAGTTTGGAAAACGATGTCCGCTTCCGGAACGACGCTGCTGATGCCGGTCGAGACCCAGGTGCGGGAGTTCGATTCCAAGCTGCTGCTGTCGTGCGTTGCCGCCGAGGCGGGGTTTCGCGTCGTCCTCGGCTCGCAGACCCGGATGCACCGCAGGATCGACACCTTCCCGCGCGGCATATACCTCGCCAAGGATGTCCGGCAGAGCAAGGTCCGCATCCTGAAGATCCTCCAAGCCCTCGGGCACCGGGTTCTCGGCTGGGACGAGGAAGGACTCGTGCGTTATCCCCCGGCGCACTACTACAAGATGCGGGTCTCGCCCGAGGCCCTGAACCAAGTCGCTTGCTGGTTCGCCTGGGGCGCCGAAGACGCCGAGACCCTGCGCGCGTATCCCTTCTATACCGGCCAGCCGATCCACGAGACCGGAAACCCGCGCTTCGACATGTTGCGTCCCGAACTGCGAGAGTTCTATCGCGCGGAAGCCGACGCGCTGGGCCGGCGGTTCGGGCGCTTCATCCTGGTCAACACCAGTTTCGGCCACTCGAACCACTTCCTGGCCAGACGCACCATCGATTCGAAGGAGCTGGCAGCCGATCTCGGCGAGAAGGACACGAGCTGGGACTACGAACTCGCGCTCCACCGCGAGGATCTGTTCTCACGGTTCCAGCAGATGATCCCGGGCCTTGCGCGCGCCTTCCCCGACAAAACGGTGGTTGTCCGCCCGCACCCGGCCGAGAGCCACGAAATCTGGAGGCGGGCCGCGGAGGGCCGCACCAATGTCGAGGTCGTCCACGAGGACAGCGTCATTCCCTGGATCATGGCGAGCGAGGTCGTTGTCCATAACGGGTGCACGACCGCGGTCGAGGCTTTCCTGCTCGACCGGCCGGCGGTGACCTACAAGCCCATCGTTTCCGAGCAGTTCGACCGGCATCTGCCCGATTCGCTCAGCGTCGCCGCCTTCGACGTCAATGAGCTGATCGGACACATCGACGCCTTCCTCGACGGATCGGCGCCCGAACGGCGGACCCCCCTCCAGGAGGAGACGCTCGGCCGGCATCTCGCGCCGTCCAACGGCAAGCTCGCCGCCGAGCGGATCACCGAGATCGTCCTGCGGCCGGACAGCGCGCCCGACGGGGCCGCGCCCTCGGCGTGGTCTCGGCTCGGCGGCGCGGTGCGCGCCAAGGTCCGCGCCGGCCAGAAGATCGCCAACTCCCACGTCGTCGGCAGCAAGAACTGGACCGTCTACGAGAGCCGCCGTTTTCCTGGGGTTACGCTGGAAGCAGTTGAGGAGCGCGTTGGCCGGCTGGGGCTGTTGCTCGGCCGTTTCGGAGGGGTGCGGACGCGCCGCCTTTCGGAAGGCATATTCGAGGTCACGAGTTGAGCGGCCTACCCGATGAGGCGGATTGCGATCATCCCCGCTCGCAGCGGCAGCAAGGGGCTTCCGGACAAGAACTTGAAAGAAGTGGCCGGACAATCGTTGCTGGCCCGCGCGGTCCACTGTGCCGTTCAGGCCGACCTGTTCGCACGGGTCTATGTGTCGACCGACAGCGCGGGCTACGCCGAGGCCGCCGCCGCGGCAGGCATCGAGACCCCTTTCCTGCGCCCGCCGGGGCTTGCCGCCGATGATAGCCTTGTCGCCGATGCGATCGCCTTTACGCTCGATGCGTTCGACGGGCGCGGCGAGCGGTTCGACACGCTCTGCCTGATCGAGCCGACCTCGCCGCTTAGGACGCCCGGGACCGTGCGCGAGGTCGTGGAAGCCGCCGAGGAAGAGGGCTGGGATGCCGCCTTCACCGTGAGCCCGGTCCCCGTTCACCTCCACGGCCTGAAGCAATACGCGGTCGGCGCGGACGGGGCGGCACGGTTCCGCTTCCCCGGGGCGCGGCCCAACATCAACCGCCAAACGCTCGCGCCGACCTATGTGCGCAACGGTCTGTGCTACGCGGTGCGGACCGAAGCCTTCCGCGCCACCCACAGCGTCCATGGCCGGCGGGCAAAAGCCTGTATAATCGAGGGCCCCGCCATCAGTATCGACAGCGCGGAGGATCTCGATGCGGTCCGCCGCCTGATCGAGCGCTAGGGGCGGGCACCGTGGGAGAGGAACCGATGACGACCTGGCTCGATGCGCCCGGCCCGACTGCGCCTTGCACGGTCATCGCCGAGATCGCCCAGGCCCATGACGGCAGCCTCGGGACGGCGCACGCGATGATCGACGCGGCAGCCGAAGCGGGCGCTTCGGCGGTCAAGTTCCAGACCCACATCGCCGACGCCGAAAGCTCGCCCGAGGAGCCGTGGCGGACCCGGTTCAGCCGGCAGGACGAGACCCGCTACGACTATTGGCGGCGGATGGAGTTCACCGAAAACCAATGGGTCGGGCTCGAGCGCCACGCCGCCGACGCCGGGCTGTTGTTTCTCAGCTCGCCGTTCTCGATGGAGGCCTTCGCGTTGCTCGCACGCATCGGCGTCGCCGGCTGGAAGGTTGCCTCGGGCGAGATCACCAACCTCCCGATGCTGGACGCCATGGCCGCTTCGGGCAAGCCGGTCATCCTGTCGACCGGCATGAGCGCGCTCGATGAGGTCGATGCGGCGCTGGCGCGGATCAGGGAAGCGGACGCCCCGGTGGCACTGCTGCAATGCGCCTCGGTGTATCCGACGACAGCCGAGCATGTCGGCCTCAACCTGCTGGCGGCATTCCGTGAGCGCTACGGGATCGCGGTCGGGCTGTCGGACCATTCGGCGACGATCTTCCCCGGCGTTTGCGCCGCTTATCTCGGCGCCCAGGTGATCGAGGTGCACCTGACGCTGTCGCGCCGTGCCTTCGGACCGGACGTGGCGGCATCGCTGACCACCGAAGAGCTGTCCGAGCTGGTCCGCGGTGTGCGCTTCGCCGAGGCGATGTGCGCCAATCCCGTCGACAAGTCCGCCGTCGCCGAGGCGGCGGAGCCGTTGCGCCGGATCTTCATGAAAAGCCTGGTTGCCGCACGCGACCTTGCGGCGGGCGAGACGCTGACCGGTGCTGGGCTGTCGGCACGCAAGCCAGGTACGGGCATCCCCGTCTCGCGCCACGACGAGTTCGTCGGGCGGCTGCTCGCGCGGCCTGTCAAGCGGAACGCGCCGCTTGCCGAGGAAGATTTCGCGTGATGCCGAACCGTCTCCCCAGACCGGGCCAATAGAGCCGTGCGCGCAGTCCTGACCATTTTCTTTCGCGCCGAAGACACACGGCCATGGCTGGTGCTGCTCTGCCTGTTCGCTGCAGGCGCTTTGGGCGGCGTCGGCTGGGCCAGCCTGCTGCCGTTGCTCTCGCTCGTCACCGGTGGGCTGGAAAACGATTCGTCGCTGCTGACGAGCTTGGTGCGCGACGGCTTCGCGTCGGTCGGCCTGACGCCGGAAATCAATTCGCTGATCATCCTGGTGGTCGGCAGCATCGTCCTGAAATGCGTCGTGCTGATGCTGGCGATGCGCTATGTCGGCTACACCGTGGCGACGGTCGCGACCCGGATGCGCGTCCGGCTGATCGATCAGCTTCTGCTCGCGCGTTGGGGCTATTTCACGCAAAAGCCGATCGGCCGGATCGCCAATGCGATCAGCAACGATGCGACGCGGGCCGGGGCCTCCTACCTCCAGGCCGCCACGTTCCTCAGCCACAGCGCCCAGACCGCGGCCTATACGGTGGTCGCGGTGCTGGTGTCGTGGAAGCTCGCCCTGCTGGCATTGTGCATCGGCGGGATGATCGCGGCCTCGCTCAGCGTTCTGGTGCGCATCACCCGCAAGGCAGGGCTCCGGCAGACCCAGCGCACATCGGAGCTCGTCGCCCACCTGAGCGATGCGCTGGGCAACATCAAGCCGCTGAAGGCGATGGCGCGCCAGGACGGCATCGCCCGGCTGAGCGAGGACAAGATCGCCAAGCTGCGCAATGCGCTCAGACGCCAGGTGATCTCCCAGCACGCCCTGAAGAACGCCCAGGAGATCCTGACGTCGATCTGCATCGGCGTCGGGGTCTATCTGGGCGTGACGGTCTGGGAGGTGGCCTTTGCTGAACTCGTCGTCATCGGGCTGCTGATGTTCCAGACCATCCTCAGCGTCGGGCGGATGCAGCAGCAGCTCCAGAAGACCCTGCTGCTGGAGAGCTCCTATCTGTCGCTTCAGGCCCTGATCGAAGAAGTCGAGGCGGCGCGCGAGCCGATCACCGGCATCCGCCAAGCGGTGTTCGACGAGAGCTGTCTGCTCGATGGGGTGAGTTTCGCCTATGGCGACCGGCAGGTACTAAACGATGTTTCGATGGCGTTGCCGGCGCGGGGCGTGACCGTGGTCACCGGCCCGTCGGGCGCCGGCAAGACGACAGTCAGCGATCTGGTGCTGGGGCTCTATCGGCCCGACCGCGGGCGGGTGATGCTCGACGGCGTGCCGCTGGAGGAGATCGATCTCGAAAGCTGGAGGCGCCAGATCGGCTACGTGCCGCAGGAGCCGATCCTGCTCAACGACACGGTCCGCGCCAACGTTACGCTCGGGGATCCGGCGATCGGAGAGGACCGGATCTGGCAGGCTCTCGAAGCCGCCGGTGCGGACATTTTCGTGTGCGCGCTGAAAGACGGGCTCGACAGCCCGGTCGGCGAGCGCGGAACGATGATCTCCGGCGGCCAACGCCAGCGGATCTCGCTTGCCCGTGCGCTCGCGCGCCGGCCGCGCCTGCTGATCCTGGACGAGGCAACCGCCGGGCTCGACCCGGCGACCGAGCGCGGCATCTGCGCGACGGTCGCGGGGCTGGCCGATGAGATCGCGGTCCTGGTCATCACCCACAGCGCGGTCTGGGAAGGATACGCCGAGCGCGCCTACCACTTCGAGGACGGGCGGATCGAGCGCATGGCCCCGTTCTCCCGGCCGGCGAAAGCGTCGTCGATCAGGTGACCGCTGCCGGCGGGCCGCTGGTCTGGGGGCTGCTCGGCCGCAACGCCGGGGACAACGCGCAGGTGCGCCAGCTCGTCGAAGCGCTCGGCTATCGCTTCGCGCTCAAGGAACTCGTCTTCAACCGCCCGTCGCGGGTGTCCAACATGGTGCTGCCCGCAAGCCGGCTGTCGCTCGACCGAGCCGCAAGGAGCGCATTGGCGCCGCCCTGGCCGGACTTGGTCGTCTTCGCCGGACAGCGGTCCGTGCCCGCCGCAAGATGGATCCGCGCGCGCTCGGGCGGCCATACCCGGCTCGTGCAGCTTGGCCGGCCGCGAGCGCCGCTCCACCTCTTCGACCTCATCGTGACGACGCCGCAATACGGCCTGCCTCGACGAAGCAACATCGTCCACAACCTACTGCCTTTCCAACGTCCCGCGGAGGTCCCCGACCGAGCGGTCACGACGTGGCGACAGATTTTTTCGCCGCGGCCGCGGCCGTGGATCGCGCTCCTGGTCGGCGGCCCGGCCCGGCCGTTCGCCTTCGGTCCGGCCGAGGCAGCGGAGCTCGCCGCCCGCGCCAGCCGCGCGGCCGCCCGGCACGGCGGCACGCTACTGGTCAGCACCAGCCCCAGGACCGGACCGGCGGCAACCGATGCCCTGGCGGCGGGGCTGGAGGGCAGCTTCATCCTCAACGACTGGCGAGACCCGAAGGCCGATTTCTATCAGAGCACGCTTCGGCTCGCCGACCGCTTCGTGGTCACCGGCGACAGCGTGTCGATGATTGCCGAAGCCGTCGGCTCGGGCCGACCGGTCGAGATCTACGACCTCCCGCTTCTGTCCGGTCCGCTAGCGCGTCTGGCGCGCCTGGCGCGCCTGGCCGCGGCGCCGGGGCTGACCGGCGCGGCGCATCTCGGCCTGGTCTGGCCGGCGCGCAATGCCAGACGCGTTCGCGATGCCCTGATCGCCAGAGGCGCGGCCGCCGCCTTCGGCGAGCCCGATGCGGCCAACCCGGCTGTTGTGGAGCGGGAACAGCGGGCCACCGTGAGCCGGATCCGTTCCCTGCTCGAGGGCTGAGCGGCCGCGGCTCGTTCCGAACGGGCCGGACCGGCGCTACAGGATCTCGCGCGAGCCGTCCGAATAGCGCAGCTTCACGGTCACCGTGCCCTCGTTGAGCAGCCACGGCCGGACCGTGAACGTCCGGGCGCCCGAGGCGTGCATCGGATCGGATTCGGCGATCCTGCGCGCGTCCTCGATGTCCTCGGCGCGGATGATCACCATGCCCTCGCCGTTCCAGTTTTTCCCGTCGTCGGTCCAGAACGGGCCGGCGCCGAACATGATGCCGCGCTCCTCCAGCGACATCTGGAACTTCAGATGCTCCTCGACGTTCTCCATTACCGGGCCGAGCCCGTTGGCCGGGGTGGTAAAAACCACATAGAGCTGCTTCTGCAGCATGCCTTTGCTGGCATTCAGCACATCCTGCGCGGTAACTTCGGGTCCTGCCATTTCGTTCTCCCTTCTGACATTCAGGCACTCACCCGTCCGGGGAGTCACAGCAGCGCGCTCAGTCCTTCGCATAGGGGCTGGCGATGCGGGCCTCGTCGTCGGCCTGGATGCCGAGCGCCGGGGTGGCGATGTAGTGGGCCGGGATTGCCGCGCCGTTCGCCAGCCGCTTGCGCGCTTGATCCGGCGTCTCGACCAGCGCAGCGGCGGCAAGCCCTGCTTTGCGGTCGATCCCGACCGGTTCGGCCGCATCGGGTGCGGGCATCATGTCGGCGTGGTAGTAGGCGATCTTCTGCTTTTGCGGGTCGAGCTTGCGGGTCGGATCGATGTCGCGCTGATTGGTCGCCTTGGCCTGCCGCGTGACGCCATCGACCACCTCGTGGTCGAACCACCACTTCTTGGCCGGGTTGCGCTTGCCGTTGCCCAGCGCGTCGTCGAGCCAGGTCGCGATGGGCACCATCAGGGGCTTCAGGAACATCGCATTGATGCCCAGCCAGCTCGCCGCCCGGGTCATCACCGGGCCGTCGGCATCAACCACCTTGTTGAGCGGGCAGGTCTTCATGCAGCGCCCGCAGGCCGAGCCTTTGGAATTGGTCAGCCGGTAGCGCGTGCAGCGCTCGACATCGGGCTTCCAGATCTCGTAGCCGTTGAACATCACCTTGTCGCCCCACGGGATCGCGTCGCAAGGGCATTCGCGGGCGCATTTCAGGCAGTTGTTGCAAAAATACTGCAGCCCGAAATCGATCGGCTTGTCGACCTCGAGCGGCATGTCTGTGGTCATCACGACGGTCTTGAGCCGCGGCCCGAGGAAGGGGTTGAGCGTGAGCTCGCCGATCCGGCTGAGCTCGCCCAGCCCGGCCCACATCACCAGCGGGATGTGCAGCACGTCGCTGTCCGCGTTGGTCTGCGAACGCGCCGGGAACCCGAGCTCGCGCAGGAGGTCGGCCATCACCGAGGCGATCTCCGCCCCGCGCAGATAAGCCCGCATCGACTGCGCACCGGAGATCCAGTCATCGCCGCTGGCGCCCTCCATGGTATCGAAGCCCTGGTCGATCAGCATGACCACCGCGAATTTGTGGTAGGGCTCGATCGGCGTGCCGTTCTCCTTGTGGGAGTACCAGGTGTAGTCCGGCAGCTCACAAATCCCGGTCATGTGCGAGCCGAGGAAATAGCTGAGCGATTTGAGCGCCTTGGCGTTAGCCGCCGGATCGGCGTAGGCGGCGGTGTCGACCTCGGCGACCGGGCCGTCCTGAAAGGGCACCATCGCACGGATGACGTGGAGCTGGCTCAGCGAGAGCGGGTGCTTGAACGAGAAGACCCGCCGCGCCTTCTGGGACTTGTCGCCGAGGTCGCCTTGCAGCGCGCGCTCGAAGAAGGCCGCGCGCTTGGGGACCCGCGGCACCTCGTCGTCGATGATCAGGGTGGTCGGACGCTCGACCCGCCTGACCGTCTCCATCGCGTAGGGCCCGAGGTCGGTCCGCCGTCTGGCCTTTCGGTTGCGCTCACGGCCCGACTGGGCGCCGTTCTGGCCCAGCCAGTAAGAGAACCCCTTGGCGGTCAGCGCCGAGGCCGCAAGCGGCCGGTCGAGCGCCAGAGCGTAGTCGGTCGTCACCACGCAGACCGAGAACTGCCGGCCGACATAAGGGTTGACGACCGCGCCGTCGCACCGCACGGCGAGCCCGGCCAGCACCGTCAGCCGCTCGGCGTCAACCCGCGTCTCGCCCGGGCCGTGCATCGACGCCGAGAAGCCCATCACCCGGATGTGGCCGGCCACCAGCGCGGCGATTTCGACCGCGCGCATCTCCGAGGACGCCGAGACCGCCGGCCGCACCCAGTCGCGCGCAAGGTTGCCTGGCTCGGGCAGCCTTCCGTGCTCGACCAGGATGACGATCGCGTGGTCGTGCGGCTCGCGCTCTGCACCTTCCAACCAGGCGCTGTCGGGCAGCCGGCAGATGCCGGCCTGGCTTGCGTCCATGAAATAGGCGACGCCCTTGACGTCGACCGAGCGACGCTCGAGATCGTCGGGCACCGGCGCCTTCTCCCTGGCCGGCTCGGCGCGCGCGAACCTGTCGTAGAGGTCGGTGAACTTCCGGCAGGCATCGACCAGCAGGCCGTCGGCCATGGAATCGGACCGCACCGCAACCGGCAGACGCTCCGATTCAGCGGCGATCACCGAATCGTCCCGGTCGAGCATTTCCAGCGGAAACGGCCCCAGGTGGAACGGCCTTTCCTTCGAGCGTGAATAGAGAAACATCAGTCCCCCCCATCCCGTGCCCCCCGGATCGCCTGCCAGACCCGGAACGGCGTCGCCGGCATCTCGATATCGGTGACGCCAAGCGGCCGTACGGCATCGACGAT
The DNA here is from genome assembly GCA_965248835.1 of Alphaproteobacteria bacterium. Taxonomy (GTDB): domain Bacteria; phylum Pseudomonadota; class Alphaproteobacteria; order MPNO01; family MPNO01; genus CAYFYS01. The sequence goes on along the minus strand of CBDFLJ010000002.1, from coordinate 1,062,624 downwards.
GGCGTTCACGATCACCGCCGGCGCCGGCGTCGTGCCGCCTTCCCCGCCGGCCTTGACGCCAAGCGGATTGGTCGGCGATGGGACTTCATTTAGGGCGGTGGCGAAGGAAGGAAAATGATCGGCCCTGGGCATCGCGTAGTCCATGAACGAGCCGCACAGCGGCTGGTGGCTCGCGGGGTCGTTGACGCACTGCTCCCACATCGCCTGACCGACACCCTGGACGATCCCGCCATGGGTCTGGCCGTCGACGATCAACGGGTTGATCGCCCGCCCGACATCGTCGACCGCGGCGTAGCGGAGGATCTCGACCAGCCCCGTTTCGGGGTCGACCTCGACCTCGCAGACATGGCAGCCGTTGGGAAAGACCGGGGTGTGCATCTCGTTGTCGGCGACCGCGGCAAGCTCAACCCGCGCCGCGGCCTCGAAGAGTGACAGGAAACGGTCGGTGCCGGCGACGAAGTAGCGGCCGTCCGCGAACCGGATGTCGATCGCGGCGGCCTCCAGGCAGTCGGCCGCCACGGCCTTGCCCGCTTCGATCAACGCATCGGCGGCCTTGACGATGACCGTTCCGGCCATACGCATCGAGCGGCCCGAATGCGAGCCGCCGCCGACATGGACGATGTCGGTGTCGCCCATCACCACGTCGATGCGCTCGACCGGCACGCCCAGGCAATCGGCAGCGACTTGGGCGAAGCTGGTCTCGTGGCCCTGCCCGCTCGGCTGGGTCCCGATCACCAGCTCGATGCGGTCCTCGGGCCGCACGACGCGGATCCGCGCCTGTTCCCTGGGCGTGCCGATCGAGGATTCGACATAGTGGGCGAGCCCGCGACCGAGCAGCCGGCCGCGTCTTTCCGCCTCCGCCCGGCGGGCTGCAAGGCCCTCCCAGTCCGCAAGGCCGATCGCCATGTCGAGACTCTTCTCGTATTCCCCGCTGTCGTAGACCATCCCCGTGGCGTTGCGGTAAGGCATCTCGGCGGCTGCGACGAGGTTCCGCCGGCGCAGCGCGACAGGGTCGACACCGAGCACCTCCGCTGCGGTCTCGACCAGCCGCTCGATGGCAAAGATCACCTCGGGCCGTCCGGAACTGCGATAGGCGTTGGTCGGCGCGGTGTTGGAAAAGACCGCGCGCGAGCGCAGCCAGGCCACCGGGATGCGGTAGGAGCCGGTGAGGATCCCCGAGCCCTTCGACAGCGGCGACAGCGAAACGCAGCGCGCCCCGACATTGCTGAGGTTCGAGGCCTTCATGGCCAGGAACCGGCCGTCCTCATCGAGCGCGAGCGCGACCTCGGTCACCAGGTCGCGGCCCTGGTAGTCGGCAAGGAACGCCTCGGTGCGTTCGATCCTGAGCTTGACCGGGCGGCCGACGCGCCGCGCCGCCCAGGCAACCAGGCCGAACTCGACATAGAGCCGGTTGCGCGTGCCGAAATTGCCGCCGACATCGCAGGACAGCACGCGCACCTTGTCCGGCGCGACGCCGAGGACGTCCGCGATCTCGCGCTTCTGCCGGACCGCTCCCCCGCTGCCGGCATGGACCGTATAGCGCCCGGTCGCGGGATCGAAGGCGCCGAGCGCGGCGCGCGGCTCCAGCGGCACCCCGGTCACCCGACCGATCGCATACCGCCGGCGCACCACGTGGCGGGCGGACGCGAAAGCCGCCTCGGTCGCCGCTTCGTCGCCGAAACAGGTTTCTACGAGAACGTTGTCGGGACATTCATCCCAGACACTTGGCGCGCCCTGGCATGCGGCCGCGGCGGTATCGGTCACCGCGGGCAGGGGCGTATAGGCGATTTGGACCGTATCGGCCGCATCGGCGGCCTGCGTCCGGGTCTGCGCGACCACCATGGCGACCGGCTCGCCGACATAGCGTGCCCGATCGGCCGGCAGCAGCCCGTGGCGGCCGACGAACACCTCCGTCCCGCCCGGCCCGTGCAGCTTGAGATCGAAATTGGTGGAGGGCAGCGGGCTGTGCGGGATCTCGCCCAGCCCGTCGGCCGCGCAGTCCGCGCCGGTCAGGACGGCCAGCACACCCGGCATTCCAAGCGCCGCGGCCGCATCGACGCCATCGATCCGCGCATGCGGATGGACCGAGCGCACGAGCACCGCATGAACCTGGCCGGCAAGCGAGAAGTCGTCGCTGAACCGCCCCTGCCCTGTCAGCAACCGGACGTCCTCCTTGCGCAGGACCGGCCGGCCGATCTGGTTGGCCACCTATGCCGTCACTGATGGATCTGAACGCATATGCAGCTTCTAACACAGCCGGCGTCAGCGCCAAGGACCGGCCTTTGCGCACGAGCCAGACCTCGGGCGGCCTGGCGGAGCGACGCGCTCTAGTTTTGCCAGGCGAAGCGGGTGAAATGACCGTTGTTGTCGCCGCTGACGTCGTCCCATTTCAGGCCGAACGCATCGAGGTGGCTGCGGGCGGCCTTGGCCAGCGCAAGACGCGAGCCCGCCGGGTGGGCGACATTGTCGAGAAAGATCGGCTCGCCGGGTTTCGCCATGCTGGCGACGGCCTCGACCGCCTGATCGAGCAGGCCCGGCACCTCGACCGAGCGGTTCAGCCCCTCCAATTCAAACGTGATGGGTGCAAATTCGACGCCGGCAAATTCACCCATCAGCGCGTTGAGCCGATCCGGAGGTCCGCCCGCCTTTCCCGAAACGATCGCGGTGAGCGCCTCACGCTGCGCGTCGTCGGCCCGTTCGTCGACAATCGCGCCCACGGTCCAGTTGCCTTCCGCCATCGGGCCGGGCGTCCGGATGACCGTCACGAAGCTCAGCCCATCGAGCGAAAGCGCGCCGAAACGCCCCTCCTCTATGTGATAGACGCCGGCGACGATGCACTCGCCCTCGGTCGGCCGGGCCCGCATATGGGTTATGATGCACGGACAGAGATATTCGCAGTTGCAGGTCTCGAACCATTCGCCTTCGAGCCGCCAGTCGGTGTTTGCCATTGCGCGCCTCCGGTTGGTCGAAAATCCTATCCGAAGCCCGGCCGGCCAACAATGCCCGGCAAGAGCGCCGTCAGGAAACCGCCCGGTAGGCGAACACCGCCCCCCACAGCACGAGCAGCCCGCCGGTCAGCTTGCCGAGCTTGTCGCCGGCCGGGATCGTCTTCTCCAGCAGCACGATGAGCGCCAACCCGGCGATCCAGTAGAGGTTCATGACCCCGCCGAAAAACAACAGCGCCATCAGCGCCCAGCAGCACCCCAGGCAGTAGGCGCCGTGCGCCATCCCCATGCGGAAGGCACCCCATCGGCCGGCCCGCCAATGTCCCATCAGGAACTGGAGCGGGCCGCGGCAATAGCGGAGGCAAGCCTGTTTGGCCGGGCTTAGCTGGTATAGCCCGGCCGCGCTCAGAATGGCGGCCGCAAACAGCAGGCTGGTCGCATTCATGGTCATCGGCGACAGGATGCCGGCGGCCTCGAAGCCCCATTGCAGCCCGGCGGCGATCACGCTGAAGACGCCCCACACCGCGACATAGCCCCAGGCGAACAGACCGGTCGCGAGCAGGACTTTTGGATTTCGTTCCCGCTGCCGCCGGGCGACCGCGGCATGGAGCAGAATCATCGGGGCTGCGCCGGGCAGCATCATGGCCAGCATCATCACCCACCACATGCCGACCATGACACCGGCGTAGCCGACGTCCCAGCCGGCCGGCATCGCCATCGCGGACGCCGCACCGCCCAAGGCCATCTCGAGAGAGGACATCTCCCCGGCCGGCATGCCCGTACCGGCGCCCGAGAGCACGCAAGCCCAGGATACGAGGATCACCACGCCCAGGGCGGCCAGCACGACTGCGCGGTCCCGACGAAGCACGGCCTCCAGAGGGGACATGCCGTGACCGCCTCCGGTGGACTCAGGCGAGGACGCCGGGAACGCCCATCATCCGGTCGTCGAAGCTGCCCGCGGCGCGACGGCTTGCGGCAACGGCGACTCGAAGCCGTAGAGCGCTGCCGTGCCCTCCCACAATATGCGCGCCTTGGCCGCATCCGGCAGGTCCTCGCGGTCGAGGACGTAGCGGGCGGCGTTCGGGATGCGGTGGGCATGCGGGATGTCGCTGGCGTAGACCCAGCAGTCGGTGCCGTACTTGCCGACCATGTAGGGCAGCAGGTCGTCGTCGACCTCGAAGCCGATGAAGATGCGGCCCGCGCGGATATACTCGATCGGGGTCATCTCGGGCAGGCCGCGCTCGACGATCGCACGGTGCTCGGAGCGGACCGCGTGGCGCTCGATGCGGTCGCGCACGTTGTCCAGCACGAAGTCCATCACCTCGATGGCGAAGTCGACCCAGGTACAGCCGGTCTCCAGGAACGAGACCCGCACGTTGGGATAGCGGTCCAGAAGCCCCGAGCCGCAGATCGTCTTGAAGCCGCGGACCACCGACATCAGGAACTGATCGCCGGCGACGCTGGGATAGTCCGCCCACGCGTCCATCGCGCCGGTGCCGGGGTGGACGTTGACCGGCATGCCGAGCTCGTTGGCGGTCTCCCAGATCGGCGTGAAGTCCGCATGGTCGAGCGACTTCGCGCCGTATTCGCCAAACACCATCACGCCGACCGATCCCATCTGGTGGGTGCGCACCATCTCGCGCGCAGCTTCCTTGGGGTCGTGGGCATCGATGGCGGTGACCCATTTGAGCCGGTCGGGCGCCTGGTTGGAGATATCGGCAACCCAGTTGTTGTAGGAGCGCGTCAACGCCCGGTTGAGCGCCGGGTCCCGGGCAATCGGCCACTGGAGCAGGAGCGTCGGGTAATTGACCGACAGCCAGGTATCCTCGGCATCCATGACCGCGAGCCGGTCCTTGGCCGAGTGGAACTCGCCGCTCTCGTGCGGGCCGCGCCACTTGGCCATCCGCTGATACTCGGTCGCGACCACGTGATCCTTGCTCGAAGGCGACCCGCCGATCCGCAGACGCCGGCCGTCGATCTCCCACATATAGTCGTGCTCGTACTCCCCGGTTTCGACCACCACGGGCCTGCGGTCGCGGAAAGCGGGCTCGAGGTAGTCATCGGAGAACGTTGCCTCCCACTCCTCGACGTGACCATCGCCGTCGAGCGCGTTGATCGCGTCCATGACGTACTCCTTTCCGGGCCGAGACGGCGCTAGTTCAGTTCCGCCACACGCTCACGGGTATAGATGTCGTTCCATTGGCGGAACGAATATTCCCAGGGATAGCCGCGCACCGCCTCCGGTTCGGCGAGATCGACCGGCTCGCCGCCGAGATAGACCGCCCTTATGGCTGCGCGGTCCTGCAGCACCTTGATGTCCTTCAGCGGATTGCCGGCGACCACGGTGATGTCGGCCAGGGCGCCCTCGGCGAGCCGGCCGACATTGTCGCGCTCGCGCAGGATGGAGGTGTTGCCGCTGGTGGTCGCGACCAGGGCCTCGGCCGGGCTGAAGCCCAGGAAGTCGACCATGATCTCGAGCTCACGGGCGTGCCATTCGCCATACGGCGTGATCGCGAACCCGCTGTCGGTACCGACCATGAACTTGACGCCGGCCTCGCGCGCCTTGATCAGCATCTCGCAGGCTTCATCGACAAGCTGTCTGTTCAGCCCGGGCCGCCATCTGTAGCAGGGATCCGATGGACGGGTGAAATCGACCGTATTGAGCATGAACGTGAAGGCGGGCGAGAGCGCCGCACCGGACTCGACGACCGCCTCCAGCGCTTCGTCGTCCATCTCGAAGGCGTGGAAGATGATATCGACGCCGGCGCGCGCGGAGGTAAGCACCGCCTCGCGCCCGCGCGCATGGGTGATCACCTGGCGGCCCAGGCGGTGGCTTTCGGCGACCATCACGTCCATCTCGCGCTGGTTGAAGCAAGCCATCAGCTCGCCGTCGGGCTCCTTGCGGTGCAGCCCGTCCAGCGCGATCTTGATGAAATCGACCCGGTCTTTGACCTGCATCCGGATCTCCTCGACCGCCTCGTCGGTGTTGCGCACGAGCACACCGACCGAGCTTTCCGGCACGCCGATCCAGGTCGGGTACCAGTCTCCCAGCCCCTGGCGGGCGGTCACTTGGCGGCCCGAGGTGGTGATGCGCGGACCCTTGAACATGCCCGAATTGATCGAATCGCGGACACCGGCCGAGCACCGTCCGGTCGACGCCGGATCGGCGATCGAGGTGTAACCTGCCCGCAGGACGGTCTGAGCCGCGCGCAGACCCCGGAGCGCCCGATACTCCGGGCTCGCGTACATGTCGATGTCCTCGTTCGCCTGGCCGTCGCCGTAGCTCAGGTGGACGTGGATGTCGATCAACCCCGGCATCACGAAATCGCCGGAGTGATCGATCACCTTCTCGCCCGCGTTCTGGTTCGGCGCCTTGGCAGACGGTCCGGCATAGGCGATCCGGTCGTCGTCGATGACGATGGTCTGGTCGGTCCTGGCCTCGCCGTCGAGGCCGTCGAACATCGTCCCGCAGATCACATGTTGGCGCATTATCGTTCTCCTCCTCCGCGTCTCGAGACGGGGCTAGAGCGGCAGCGCAATCAGGTTGTTGATCATCCCGTGATCGCACAGCACGACCCGCTCCCTGAACCGGGCCTCGCCATCGCACAGCACGACCACGTCCCGGTATTCGCCGGTGGAGAAGACCGTCATCGTGCCGTCGCGCATGGTCCGGGTGACCAGGTAGTTCGATTGTAGCCGATATTCGGTGCCCGCGACAGCGAGCAGGCGGATGCAGCTCACCATGTGGCGGTAGGTGTGGGGTTCGAAGACGTTGGCGTGGCGCACCGAGACCACCCGGTCCAGCAACATCGCCCTGGTGTCGCACAGCATGATCGAAGCCGGCAGTCCGCGCCTCTCGTTGTCCCGGGTGGCGATGCGGTAGAGGCAGGGATCGGTGAACAGGCCGGGCCAGTCCTCCAGCCGGTCGTCGTCGATGCAATGGGCGTAGTCGGCCATCAGGGCCGTGATCGCCGGCGGGACGTGCGCGGCATCGGCGGCAAGGCTCATTTCACACTCCTTGCAGTCTCGCAAGCCGTTCATAGCATCGCGTGTTCGACGCCGTTGGGCTAGGCTTGGCGGCCGACACGGGCCGAACGGTGCCGAACAGCAAAGGGGAGACGATCGATGGTGCGCGACGAACTGGTGGGAACCTGGGAGCTTGCCGGCTACACGCTGACCGATGCCGAGGGTAATACGTCCGAGCCCTGGGGCGACGACACCCGGGGCTACATCTTCTACGCCGCCGACGGGTTCATGTCGTGTTCGGTGGAGCGCCCCGACGGCAAGGGCGGACGCGATCACCTGACCTATTGCGGGGCGCTCGAGTGCCTGGAGGGCAAGAACATCCACCGCATCCACATGAGCAGCGACCCCGAACTGCGCGGCACCGAGCAGCACCGCGCGGTCAGCCTCGACGACGACCGGATGACGCTGACCGCCGAGCCTTCGATCGCCTACGGCCCGGGCACCAAGGCGGAGATCGTCTGGCAACGCGCTCAATGAGCAACCCGCGCATCGCCTTCGAGCTGTTCGACCGGCGGCCGCGCCTGACCCCGCCCGACGGCAAGCCGCTGATCGTCCACCTGGTGGTCAATGTCGAGCACTGGCAGTTCGACCAGCCGATGCCGCGCAAGGCGCTGACCAGCCCGCACGGGCTGGAAGCGGTGCCGGACGTGCCCAACTTTGCCTGGGCGGAATACGGCATGCGGGTCGGCATGCCCCGGCTGTTGCGCCTGTTCGCCGGGCGCGGCGTGCCGGCGAGCTGCAGCTTCAACGCATCGGTGATCGAGGCCTACCCGTCATGCGCCGAGGCGATCCGCGAGGCCGGGTGGGAGTTCATCGGCCACGGCGTCCACCAGAAGTCGATCCAGGGCGAAGGCGACGAGGCAGCGCTGATCGAGACCGCGCTCGGGATGATCGACGCCTTCACCGGCACGCGGCCGCGCGGATGGCTGGGCCCCGGCCTGCGCGAGAGCTTCCGGACGCCGGATCTCCTGAAGGCGGCGGGGATCGAATATGTCTTCGACTGGCCGCTCGACGACCTGCCGTGCTGGATGACCACCGAGCACGGGCCGATGCTGGCGCTGCCCTATACGCTGGAGATCAACGACAGCCCGATCTATGCCGGCGACAAGCACGGCTCGGCGGAAATCCACCGCCGGATGATCGACACGCTGGCCTGTTTCGAGCCCGAGCTGGCCGAACAACCCAAGGTGCTCACGCTTGGGCTGCATCCGCATCTGATTGGCGTGCCGCATCGCTTCGGGTACCTGGTGGAGATGCTCGACATCCTCCAGGCCAGGGACGATACGGTCTTCATGACCGGAGCCGGGATCGCGGACTGGTTCATCGCCGCCGAAGCGGCGGCACGCAAGGGAGGCTGAGCGATGGAACCGGCCATGCTGGAAACTCTGGAGGAGCGGATCGCGCCGGACCGCGCGGCGCTTGTGATCATCGACATGCAGAAGGACCTGGTGCTCGACGGGTTCCTGTGCGATCTGGCCGGGCGCGACCTGAGCGCGACGCGGTCGATCATCCCCAACCTGGTCCGGCTGCTCGACGGCGCGCGCGCGGCCGGCGTGCTGGTGGTCCATGTCGGCTTCTGGACGCTGCCCGATCACGCCAGCGATTCCGGACCCTGGCTCGCCCAGCGGCGGCGCTCGACCTATTCCTCCGACGTCCTGTGCATCGCCGATACCGAGGGCGCGGCGTTCATCGACGAGCTGTCCCCGCGCACCGGCGAGGTGTGGATCAGAAAGCACCGCTACAGCGCGTTCAAGGGTACCGACCTCGACATGGTGCTGCGCGCACATCGTATCCAGACCGTGATCACGACCGGGGTTTCGACCAATGTCTGCGTCGAGAGCACGCTGCGCGATGCCTTCGAGACGGGCTATTACGTCGCCGTGCCGCGCGATGCGACGGCGAGCTGGGACATGGCGTTGCACGAGGCGAGCTTGCAGACCGTCACCCACCGGTTCGGCCTGGTGACCGCCACCGATGAGATCCTGGCTGCCTGGCGGCAATCGCGCGCGGCGGCGCGGGTGGCGTAAAACCGCCGGAGCCTTCGATCATCCGGGCTGCGACAAAATTACTGGTGCCAAAGCCTTGATAATCGCTTACGATCCGCTCACCCCACGGCCTGACCGGCCGTGGCAATGAACGTGTTGGGAGGTTCTGATGAATCCAATTTTCGGCGCGAAGCCGATCCGCGTTGCCGCGGCGGCGACGGCCGCCCTGGTCCTCGCAGCGGGCACCGCATCGGCCCAGACCGTCAAGATGGCTGTGCCGACTTTCCTTACCGGCGCCGGCGCGCCGGCCTTCGGGATCCCGGCCAAGAAGGGCGTAGAGCTGATCGTCCGCGCGATCAACAACGGCGAGCTGCCCGCCCCTTATAACAGCGTCGGATTGGCCGGGCGCAAGATCGAGCTGTTGATCTACGACGAGGCCGGCGGCGGCACCAAGCAGGTCACCGAGCTGCGCAACAAGGCCCAGAAGGAAGACGTCGACCTGGTGGTCGGCTATATTTCGTCGGGCACCTGCGCGGCGGTCGCCCGGATCGCCGAAGAGGTCAAGGTCCTCACCATACTCACAGTCTGCGGCACGCCGCGGGTCTTCGAAGAGCTCGTGCCGAACCCGAAATACCTGTTCCGCACCATGAGCCACGGCACCGGCAACAACACCGGCGCGGCGCGCTACGTCGCCATGAAGCTCAAGGACAGGGCCAAGGACGGCTATATCGGGCTCAATCAGAACTACGCCTGGGGACAGGATTCCTGGCGCGACTTCAATCTCGCCATGAAGGTCCTGGCGCCGGACATCAAACCGGCCCGCAAGCAGCAGTTCCCCAAGCTGTTCTCCGGCCAGTACGGGTCCGAGATTTCCGCCCTGCTGCGCGCCAAGCAGAAAGTCGTGCATTCGAGCTTTTGGGGCGGCGATCTGGAGGCGTTCATCGCCCAGGCCAACGCGCGCGGTCTGTTCGAGCGCAAGCTGTTCATCCTGACGGTCGGCGAGACGGTCGCCTACCGGCTAGGAAGGAAGTTCCCGGAAGGGCAGCTCGTCGGGACGCGGGGGCCGTACGGGATGTACGCCGTGAGTATCGACACCCCGCTCAACAACTGGTTCCAGAAGAACTACCGCGAAACCTACAAGGAGCAGCCCTCCCAGCCGGGCTACCAGTTCTCGCAGGGAATCCTCGGCGCCAAATACGCCTACGACAAGGCGATGAAGGCCAATGGCGGCAAGTTCCCCTCGACCGAACAGGTGATCGCCGCGCTGGAAGGCGCGACGTACACGTCCCTGTCCGGCGAGGTGAAGTTGGCGCTCAGCAAGGGCCACCAAGCGGTGACCGAGGACCGCTGGGGCGTCACGGCCTGGGACGAAGCCAAGGGCGAGATGGTGGTCAAGGATGTCGTCATCTTCAAGGGCGAATGCGTGATGCCGCCTGACGGCGTCAAGTCCGTTGCCTGGCTCGAGGGCGGCATGCAGGGCGCCAAGTGCGACTGATCGCCAGGATGCGGTAGTATCCTAGCACCAAACGACCCGGGCGCCTTCATGCGGGCGCCCGGGTCGGCCTTCACATGGTTCCGATCAACGTTCCGATCAACGTAACCGTCGTTTTTCAGCCACGCGGGGGGGAGCACCGTTGGATTTCCAGCTCTTACTGATCATCCTGATCGACGGACTTGTCTACGCCTCCTACCTGTTCATGGTCTCGGTCGGTCTTACCGTCATTTGCGGCGTCCAGAAGATCCTGAACGTCACCCACGGCTCGCTTTATGCCTTCGGCGCCTATCTGACGGCGACGCTGCTGATCGTCTACAACGAGGCCGAATTGCCGCAGTTCGGCGCGTTTGCGATCATGCTGATCTCAGCGATTTTCCTCGGCATCCTGTTCGGCATCATCATCGAGCGCGGCCTGCTGAAGCACCTCTATCACGAGGATGAGCACATCGTCGTGCTGGCGACATTCGCCGCCTTCCTGGCGCTCGAAGACGTGCTGCTGCTGATCTGGGGCACCGAACCCTATATCGCCGCGGAGCCTCTGGCGTTGCTGGGCCAGACCGAAATCGCCCAGCTTCCCTTCGATAATTACAGCCTGTCGATGATCCTGCTCTCGGCGGTCGTCGGCTGGATCCTGTGGTACGGGCTCAACCGGACGACGTTCGGCAAGATGCTGCTTGCGGTGATCTTCGACCGCGAGCTCGCGCAATCGATGGGGATCAACGTGACCATGGTCTTCCTGGTCACGTTCATGGTTGGCTCGTTCCTCGGCGCGCTCGGCGGCGCCTACCAGGCGCCGGCGATCTCCGTCCAGCCGGGGATCGGCGTCGAGGTCATCGTGCTCGCCTTCGCCGTCGTCGTGATCGGCGGGATGGGCAGCATTCCCGGCGCGTTGATCGGCTCGCTCGTGGTCGGCATCGCGCGCGCATTCGCCGTCCACCAGCAGCCGGTCCTGGAGCTGTTCGTCATCTACATGATCATGGCGATCGTCCTGATCATCAGGCCGCAAGGGCTGTTCGCCCCGACGAAGGCAAGAAAGATATGACCGCCAACATGGATAGGACGCTGTGGGGGCTGACGATCGGCTTCATCGTCCTGCTGGTGCTCAACTTCCTGGTCCCGGATTGGTTCCGCACCATCCTCACCCTCTCGCTCGCGCGGGGGGCGGTGGCGCTGGGCCTGCTGGTGCTCTGGCGGTGCGGGCTGATCTCCTTCGGCCATGCGCTGTTCTTCGGCTTCGGGGCCTATACGGTCGCCCTGATCGTCAAGTATCTCGGCATCACCGATGCGTTCCTGACGATTGCCTGCGGCGTCGTGATGGCCGGCCTGTTCGCCTACATCCTGGGCTTCCTGCTGCGGCAGTACCGCGGCATTTATTTCGCGCTGCTGAACCTTGCTTTTTCGATGATCCTCTACGGCGTGCTGGCAAAGATCGAGGACCTGGGCTCGACCGACGGGATCAGCCTTGAGGCGACGACCTATCTCTGGTACGCGCCGCTCGGGGCAGAGAACAAGACGGCGCTGTTCGTGTGCGCCGCCGTCCTGTCGTGGATCGTCGCCGTCCTCGTCCACCTCTATCTACGCTCGACACTGGGCACCCTGACCACCGCGGTGCGCGAGAACGAGATCCGACTCGAATATCTCGGCTATTCCGCGGAGCGGGCAATCCATGTCAAGTACACGATTTCCGGCCTCGTCGGCGGTTTCGGCGGGGCGATCGCCGCGCTGACGATCGGCCATGTCGATCCCGATTCGATGGTCTACTGGCCGATCTCGGGCGATTTCGTGTTCATCGCGATCCTCAGCGGGACCGGCAACGTCAGCGCACCGTTCATCGGCGCGCTGATCTACGAGCTCATCCGGACCTACGCCTTCGACCAGTTCCCGGGGATCTGGCAGCTCATCATGGGCGGGACCCTGCTGCTGATCATCATGTTCCTGCCCAACGGGCTGTGGTCGCTGGTCGACCGGAGGCGGGCCAGAGGCGCCGCGAAGACGAAGGCAAAGGCGGCACCTTCCATTCAGGCGGAAAAGGAAAAGGCGTAGCCCGCGATGTCGGTCGTCCTGGAAGTTCACGATCTGGAAAAGTCGTTCGGCGCGGTCGTTGCCGCGCACAACATCAACGTCGTCGTCGAGGAAGGCGAGACCATCGGCATCATCGGCGCCAACGGGGCCGGCAAGACCACCTTCATCAACATGGTCACCGGCTACCTGCCGCCGAGCGCGGGGACGGTGGAGTTCGTGGGCCGCAACATCCGCGGGCTGTCGGTGCGCGCGATCACCCGACTCGGGCTGTCCCGTTCGTTTCAGGTGCCGCAGGTCTTCCTGTCCGAATCCGTCTTCGACAACATGATGATCGCTTACGGCATCGCCGAGCAGGACGGGTTCGGCCTGCTGAAGCCCCTGCAGGTCGAAGAGCGCGCGGCGCGCGTCGACGCCCATCTGGTGCGCTATCAGATTTCCGATTACCGCGACGTCGTCGGCTCGGCCCTGCCGCAGGGCATCCGCAAGCTGCTCGACATCGCGATGGCGACAGTGCGCAAACCCAAGCTCGTGATGCTCGACGAGCCGACCAGCGGCATCAGCGCCGAGGAGAAGTTCGGCATCATGGACATCCTGATGGAGGCGCTGAAGCAGGAAGACTGCACGGTGCTGTTCATCGAGCATGACATGGAGATCGTCGAACGCTACGTGGCGCGGGTGCTGGCGTTCTACCAGGGCGAGATCATCTGCGACGCACCGACCGCGCAAGCCATGCGCGACGAGGGCGTGCAGCAATACGTGATCGGCAAGGAGTACCACCGCGCGCGCAGCGACGGCTCCGGGCAGGAGGCAACGAACCAATGCTGACCGTCACCGAACTCGATGTCAGCATCGGTGCAACGCCGATCCTGCGCGGCATCCAATTGAGCGTACCGGCCGGCTCGATGTGCGGGCTGATCGGCCGCAACGGCGCCGGCAAGACGACATTCATGCGTGCGGTCATGGGCGCGCTGCCAGCCAAGCGCGGAAAGATCGCATTCGAAGAGACCGACCTGACCGCGACCCAGGCCCACCGCCGCGCCCATATGGGGATCGGGTTCATGCCCGAGGACCGCAGGCTGGTTCCGGCACTGACGGCCGAGGAGAACATCCTGCTGCCGGTCTGGTCGACCCGCAATCCGAGCGCCCAGACACGGCTCGAATGGATTTACGGGCTGATGCCGGAGGTCGCGGAGTTCCGCGCGCGCGGTGCAACCGAGCTTTCCGGCGGTCAGCAGAAGTTCGTCGCCTTCGCGCGCGCCCTGATGGCGGGCACCAAGCTGTTGCTGCTCGACGAGCCGAGCGAAGGGATCGCGCCGATCTTCGCCCACCGCATGGTCGAGATTCTCGGCAACCTCAAGGAAGAAGGCGAATCGGTGCTGGTGGCCGAATCGAACGATGTTCACATCGCGCCCCTGCTCGACGAAGTCTTCGTCATCGAGCGCGGCAGCATCGTCAGGAACTGATCGGACCGAATCCGGTTCGCCACCCGCGGCCGCCGATTCTCATTGCGTGGACAATCGATTAGTCTGCCCGCATGGACGGGTTGTTTTCGATTGCGCCTGCCGTCGAAGAAGCGGTCGCTGCCGGCGCGCCGGTTGTGGCGCTCGAGACGACGGCGATCGCCCACGGCTTTCCGCGGCCGGCGAACCTGGAGGTCGCGCGCGCGATCGACCGGGCGGTACGCACGGCCGGTGCGCTGCCGGCTTTCATCGGCCTGATCGATGGGAAGATCATCGTCGGGCTCTGCCAGGGCGACGTCGAGCGGCTGGCCACCGGCGGGACGGTCATGAAGGTCAGCCGCCGCGATCTCGCGTTTGCGGCGGCGACCGGCCGGGACGGTGCAACCACCGTCGCAGCGACGATGATCTGCGCGGCGCGCGCCGGCATCGCGGTGTTCGCGACTGGCGGCATCGGCGGCGTCCACCGCGGCATGGCACAGACTCTGGACGTCTCCGCCGACCTCGAGGAGCTCGGCCGGACTCGGCTCGCGGTGGTCTGCGCCGGCGCCAAGTCGATCCTCGATCTGCCGCGCACCATGGAATATCTGGAGACCAAGGGCGTGCCGGTCGTCGGCTACCGGACCGACGTCCTGCCGGCGTTCCATGTCCCGGACAGCGGCATCGCGGTGCCGCACCGCCTCGACGATGCGCAGGCGATTGCGCGGCTGATCGCGGCTCAGCGCGCGCTTGGGCTGGAAAGCGGGATCGTCATCGCCAATCCCATCCCGCCCGAGCATGCCCTCGCCGGCGACCGGATCGAGGCCGCAATCGAGACCGCGCTGGCCGAAGCCGCGCGGTCGAGGATCGGCGGCAAGGCACTGACGCCCTTCCTGCTCGACCGCCTTGCGGAGATCACCGACGGTGAATCGCTGAAGGCCAACGCGGCCCTGCTGGAGAACAACGCCGCCCTTGCCGGCGAGGTCGCTGTCGCCCTGGCCGCGGCTTGACGTGCGGCCCAACCGGCAAAACAATCGCCGCGCCAGTGGACAGATCCCTCGGAAGGAGGCCCGATGACGGTGCGCGGAACCCGTGAACACGACCTCGCCCTGCCCTTCGAGCCGGTGGCGGCATTGCTCGACAGGTATGCCGAACGGCACCCGGACAAGACTGCAATTGTCGACCTCGACGGGGGCCGGTCGATCGATTACCGCCGGCTGCGCGATGAAGCGAACCGCATCGCACGCTTCCTCGCCGACCGCGGGATCGGCGCTGGCGACCGGGTCGCGCTTCTGTCGGAGGAATGCCTGGAGAAGCTGATCCTATGGATGGGCATCTGGCGGCTTGGCGCGGTGGTCTGCCCGCTCAACGTCGAGATGAACGCGGCCTATGTCAGCGAGATCCTGGGGCATGTCAAGCCCAAGTTGACGTTTTGGAGCGAGGAGCTCGACGGGCCGGCACTGACCACCGGGGTGGCAGGGGACAGGCTCCGGTTCGCTCGCTGGGACGCCGGCGGCGGTGATGAGAACGAGCTGTTCCAGCTTCTCCGCGCGGCGGATGCCGCCCCGGTCGCCGGCGCGCGCTACGGCGGCGCCGATATCGCGGCGATCTTCTGCACCTCGGGGACGACCTCCAAGCCCAAATGCGTGGTCTTCAACCATCTGTCCTACTGGCTGAGCGGGTTGTCGACGCTCGACATGCTGGGGCTGACCGCCGAAGACCGGACGCTCGAATACCGCTCCTTCGGATGGAACTCGGCCCAGATCCTGAGCCTGATGCCGTGGCTTCAGACCGGGCTCAGCCTCCATATCGCGCGCCGGTTCTCCTACGGCCGGTTCTTCGACTGGATCCGCGATCACGGCATCACCTTTGCCGCCGGCGTGCCGACGGTTGTCAACATGCTGCTCAACGAGCCGGTCGGCATCACTGCCGAGGACGTGCCCACGCTGCGCCTGATGACCTGCTCGACCGCCCCGCTGAGCCCGGATCAGTGGCGCAGGTTCGAGCAGATGTACGGTGTCACCCTGCTGCAGCTCTACGGCATGTCCGAGGCCGGCTGGATCTGCGGCAACCGCCATTACCGCCGGAAGATGGGCACGGTCGGACCGCCGGCCAAGCACCAGGAGCTAGTCATCGTCGACGGCAACGGCGATCCCTGCCCGCCGGGCACCGAGGGCGAGGTCACGGTGGGCGGGCCGCAGACCTGCATCGCGACCATTTCGCCCGAGGGCGAATGGGAGGATCTCGCCGATGTTCGGATCAGCACCGGTGATTTGGCGGTCGTGGACGAGCAAGGCTTCGTCCGGGTCACCGGGCGAACGAAGGACCTGATTATTCGCGGCGGTGTCAACATCGCGCCGCTGGAGATCGACCACGTCCTGATGCGCCACGACGACATCGCCGAAGCGGCATCGGTGGGCGTCCCGGACCCGATCTACGGCGAGGAAGTGGTGTGTTTCGTCGTTGCCAAGCCCATGCGCGAGGTCACGCTCGCTTCGGTCCAGGACCATTGCGCGCCCAGCCTGCCGGCGTTCAAGCAGCCCAAGGCCGTCTTCCTGGTCGACGCTCTGCCGAAGTCGGACCGCGGCAAGATCCGGCGCGAGGTCCTGCGGGAGATGTGGATCGAGGCTCGGTCATGATCCCCGTGCCCGAGGGTTATCCGGCGTTATGGAGCCTGTTCCGATCGGACCGACCCGAGGGGACAATGCGCTAGCCGGCGCGGCGGGCCGGACTCGGAAGCACGAAGATCTGGCCCGGATAGATCAAGTGGGGATCGCGGATCTGCCGCCGGTTCGCCTGGTAGATCACCGTGAACCGGATTCCGCGGCCATAGACCCTTTTGGCGATCCGCCACAGGCTGTTGCCGGGCTGGACGACGACCACCGGTCCGCGCGGCAGATCGCCGAGCGGACCGGCCCGCGAGAAAGGCAATTCGATGCGCGCGACCACCGCGCCTTCACGATCCATCTGGTCGACACGCAGGCGGTAGTCGCCGGGCTTGACTGCCTCCTCCGGAGCGAGCCGCCATTGGCCGTCTTCGCCGGCCTTGGCATGCCCGACGGGCTCGTTGTCCAGATAGAGCTGGACCCGTGCCCCATCGCTCGCCCGGCCGCTGATTTCCACCTCGCCCTGTTCGTCGTAGTCGACGGTATCGAGCCTCAGCGCCGATGCTCCCGGGTCAGCGGGGCCGGCGGTCGTGCCCGCGGCGGGCGCGACATCTGACGGCCGCGGCGGTTCGGCGGCAGACGCTTCCTGCTCCTCCTCCGATGGACCAACCTGGGGCTTCTGCAGGACGACGCTGCCTCCCCTGCCGCTACGCGGGACCGCGAGCGCGAGCGCGCCCGATTCCGTGCGGCTCGGCCGCCCGGCGATGTCTTTGCCCGCTTCCGGCACAATCAGGACGACCTTGCGCTCGGACTGGACCCTGGGTGCATTCTCGTCGGCGCGGTCCCGGCTGTAGAGCGCCAGCTCGTGAGGGCCCGGCGCGAGCGGCGCGTTCGGCAGCAGCACCCAGTCGCCCCGCTTGTCGGCGCGGGTGCGCCCAAGCTCGGTCTCGCCGTCGGAGACCACCACCTCGGCATGCGGCGCGGCGACCCCGGCGACGAGGACATCGCCGGCCGGGTTGACACGCACGATATCGAACCGCGGCGCGACCGGCACTTTCGGCGTGCGCTCACGCGAAGGTGCGGGGGGATCGGCGAGCTTGGCGGAACGCTTGACAGCCGCTCTTGCCGTTGCGCTCGGGCCGGGCCCTGCAGGCGCCGGCGAGGCGACGCGAGGCGGTGGGCGACTCGGGGGGGGATCGGCAACCGCGGCGCGGCGGCCCGACGGCTTCGGCTGCGGCACCGAACCGGACCCTGCAGGCGCTGGCGAGGCGAGCCGTGCCGGCGGGCGCTTCGGAGGCGGCTCGGCGACCGTGACACGGCGGGCGAGTGGTCTCGACTGAGGCACCGGACCGGGCTCTACGGGCGCGGGCGAGGCAAGCCGTGCCGACGGGCGATTCGAAGGCGAATCGGCGCTCGTGGCGCGGCGGGCGGCGGGTCTCCGCTGCGGCACCGGACCAGGCTCTGCGGACGCGGGCGAAGCAGGCCGTGCCGACGGGCGATTCGGGGCCGGATCGGCAATTGCGGCACGGCGGGCAGGTGGCCTCGGCTGCGGCACCGAGCTCGCCTCCGCGGGCGCTGGCAAGGCAAGCCGGGTCGGCGGGCTCTTCGGAGCCGAATCGACGACCGCGGCACGACGGCCGGCGGGCTTGGGCTGCGGCACCGGATCGGGCTGGGTGTCGGCTTGCCGATTCGGTGCGGCCCGACGCGGTTGTGTCCGGGTCGGCGCCGCGCCTGTGGGGGTCGGGTCCGGGCGTTCGGTGTCCACCAGCGGGCGAATCGGCGCTTCGTCGCCGGTCCGCGCCGGCCCGTCCCCGCCGGAGGGACGTTCGTCCAGATATACGATGCCCAACGCGGCAGCAATGATAACCGCTCCCAAGGCACCCAAAAATACGAGCCTGTTCACTGTATTTCCCGACCCGGCCGGCAACGCCACACCGGATCGATGGTAAACCCAACCATGGCGGGTTGCAATCGACGGCAGCGGCCGCCAGGCATCAATTCTTGGGCGTGATCTTGTTCTCGATCGGCGGCAAGGCGCGCAAGTACGCAATTATTGCCGTGATATCGGCCTCGATGAGCTTGCCGGTGCCGTGCTCGATCACATCGGCCATCAGCGAGCCGGCGAAATCGCCTTCCGGGTCCATGCCGATCGTCAAATAGGTCGCCAGATCGTCTTCGCTCCAACCGCCCAGCCCGGTCTTGTCGTCGGGCGTGAGGTTCGGCGTCGCCTCACCCTCAGGCCCGTCGGACGTGCCGGCAAGCCACAATTCGTGGTCCAGCGCGCCCAGCGCGTTGCGCGGCGTGTGGCATTCGCCGCAATGGGTGAGTGCCCGCACCAGATAGGCGCCGCGATTCCATCCGGCCGACCGGGCCGGGTCGGCGCGGAACGGCCCGGACTCGAAGAACAGCCATTTCCAGAAAGTCTGCAGGAACCGCAAGCGGAACGGGAAGCCCAGAGCGTGAGGCCGGTTCGCCCGGTCGACCGGCGCGAGAGATATCAGATAGCCATACATCGCCGCCAGATCGGCATCGCTGACCCCGGTGAACGACGTATAGGGGAAGACCGGGAAATAATGCGACCCGTCCGGCGCGACCCCCCGGCGCATCGCCCGGGCAAAGTCGGCCTCGGACCAGGCGCCGATGCCGTCGGTGCGGTGCGGCGTGATGTTGGGCGCGAAGAAATCGCCGAACGGCGTCTTCAGCGCCGCACCGCCGGCATAGGGCGGACCCTTGGCCTTGAGATCGGTGTGGCAGCCCAGGCAGCCGCCGGCCGCCACCAGATAGCGCCCGCGCGCGATCTCATCGGTGCAAGCGGGCCGCACACCCAAGACCACAGCCGCAGCCGCCACGATGGAAAGCGCCGCGGCGGCCCGACCGGCGGACCGGAGCGCGGCGCCCATCGAGCGGATCCGCCGGCGGCTAATTCTGGCGTTTTTGCCGGAAATCCCTGTGACAGCCGCCGCAGCCCAACTTGCCCAGGGTACCCATCGCGGCCTTGATCTTGCCGTTGTCCCCGGTCTCTGCGGCGGCGGTGAATGCCATCGCCTGCTGTCCGAGGTTCCGGGAAGCGGCTTCGAAGTCGTCCCAGCGCTGCCAGATCGCGGCCTTGGCGCCGGACTTTTCCAGACCAAGGTCGTCGAGGCCGCTGCCCTTGGGGAACAGCGTCGGGATCTTCACCGCGGCCGCGGCGATTGCCCGGCCGCGCAGCGCCACATCAGCCGCCGTTCCCGCGCGCGCGCCGCCCTTGAGGAACCCGCCGATGCCCTTCATGTGGGCACCGAGCTCTTTCATCATGGCCTGCCTGACGGCGACGGGATCCTTCTCCCCCGCCGCCGAGGCGGCCACAGGCGCTAAGGCGACCGCGGCTCCCAGCACAAGTCCGACGATCGCCACCTTCGACATCCCATTGACCATCGCAACCCCCACATGTCTGTTTGTCCTCGGACCAGCTTTCCTTCTTTCGCCCGAAGCGTCAAGCCGATGTCCTGTTGCCCGGATATGCGAGCGCGGCCGCGCCCCGCCGGCCGACTTGTCGGACGCCCGCCGCTGTGGTTCGATCCGCCACCCGAAGCCTCGCCGGAGCAGCCATGACCGCCATCGAATCCGTCAGCGTCTTTTGCGGCTCCTCGGCCGGGAAATCGGAAAACTACCGCCGCAGCGCCGCAGAGCTCGGCCGCGGCCTGGCGGAGAACGGAGTCAGGATCGTCTACGGCGGTGGTGGGGTCGGCATGATGGGCGCGGTAGCCGACAGTGCGCTCGCGGCCGGCGGCGAGGTCGTGGGGGTCATTCCGACCTTCCTGGTCGACCGCGAGCCGAACCACAAGGGTCTGAGCGCGGTGCACGTCGTGGCAACCATGCACGAGCGCAAGCAGCTCATGTTCGAGTTGAGCCAGGCCGCGTGCGCGCTGCCCGGCGGGCTCGGAACGCTGGACGAGGTGATAGAGCTGGTCACCTGGCGCCAGCTCGGCCTGCACACACGGCCGATGGTGATCGTCAGCACCGACGGGTACTGGGACCGGCTCGAGGCGCTCGCCGAGGCGGTGATCGCGGACGGATTCGCACAGGCCTCGACGCGGACCCTGATGCGCTTCGTGCCCGACGCCGAAGCCGCGATCGAGGCTTTGCTGCGGGTCGTTCCCGAGCACGACGAGGCGGCCTCCGAGAGCCTCTGACCACGGCCGCGGGGCCGCCAGCTTGCGCTCGTCGGGCGCGATGTTATGGTGCGCCAAATCGGGAGAGAATCGATGTTGATAGCCCGATGCGGGGCCTCTGGCACCGCAGGATCGGAGGGACGAATCTATGAGCAAAATCAAAGTCGCCAATCCCATCGTCGAAATGGATGGCGACGAGATGACCCGGATCATCTGGCAGTTCATCAAGGACAAGCTGATCCTGCCCTATGTCGACGTGGAGCTGATCTATTACGACCTCGGCATCGAGGCGCGCGACAGGACCGAGGACCAGATCACCATCGATTCCGCCAACGCGACCAAGGAGTACGGCGTTGCGGTCAAATGCGCGACCATCACCCCGGACGAGGACCGGGTCGAAGAGTTCGGGCTCAAGCGCATGTACCGCTCGCCCAACGGCACGATCCGCAACATCGTCGGCGGCACGATCTTCCGCGAGCCGATCGTGATCAAGAACATCCCGCGCCTGGTGCCGGGCTGGACCCATCCCTTCGTCATCGGCCGCCATGCCTATGGCGATCAATACCGGGCAACCGATTTCCTGATCCCGGGGCCCGGCAAGCTGACGATGACCTTCGAGCCGGCCGACGGCGGCGAGGCCCAAACCCGCGACGTGATGACCTTCGAGGACAGCGGCGTCGCGCTGGGCATGTACAATCTCGACGAGAGCATCAGGGGCTTCGCGCGCTCGAGCTTCAACTACGGGCTGGACCGCGGCTGGCCGGTCTACCTGTCGACCAAGAACACCATCCTCAAGGCCTATGACGGCCGGTTCAAGGACCTGTTCCAGGAGGTCTTCGACCAGGAGTTCGCAGACAAGTTCAAGGCCAGGGACCTCACCTACGAGCACCGGCTGATCGACGACATGGTTGCCCAGGCGCTCAAATGGTCCGGCGAGTTCGTCTGGGCCTGCAAGAACTACGACGGCGACGTGCAGTCCGACACCGCCGCCCAGGGCTTCGGCTCGCTGGGACTTATGACCTCGGTGCTGATGACCCCGGACGGCAGGACCGTCGAGGCCGAGGCCGCCCACGGCACGGTAACCAGGCACTACCGGCAGCACCAGCAGGGCAAGGAGACCTCGACCAACCCGATCGCCTCGATCTTCGCCTGGACCCGCGGGCTCTACTACCGCGGCACGTTCGACGACACGCCCGAGGTGGTGCGCTTCGCCGAGGCCTTGGAGCAGGTCTGCCGCCAGACCGTCGAGGCGGGGTTCATGACCAAGGACCTCGCCGTGCTGATCGGGCCGGACCAGCCCTGGCAGACCACCAACCAGTTCCTTGACAAGCTGGATGAGCGGCTGAAGTCCGCAATGGGCTGAGCCCGGTCCGGCTCAGCCGGAACCCGCGCGTTCGGCCAGCGCCGCCTCGATCCGGTCCAGCGCCGCCTGGGCGGCGCCCCCGTCGGGGCCGCCGGCCTGCGCCATGTCGGGCCTGCCGCCGCCGCCCTTGCCGCCGAGGATAGCCGCCCCCTCGCGCACGAATTCGACGGCATCGAACCGGCCGGTGAGGTCCTCGGTCACGCCGACCACCAGCGATGCCTTGCCGCCGTCGACCGCGACCAGGGCGATGACGCCCGAGCCGATCTGCTTTTTCAGGTCATCGGCCATGGCGCGCAACTCCCGCGCAGGCACGTCCTCGACCAGCCGCCCGGAATAGGCGATGCCGGCGACCGTCCGCGACGGCGCCGCGGCCGCGCTATCGGCGCCGGTGGCGAGCTTGCGCCGCATCTCGGTCAGCTCGCGCTCCAGCCGGCGGCGCTCCTCTAGCAGGGCCTCGATCCGCTCGGGTAGTTCGGCCGGGCTGATCTTCAACGCCGCGACCGCACGGGCCAGGATCTCTTCCTGCGCCGCGGCGTGGTCAAGCGCCGCGGCAGCGGCGACCGCCTCGATCCGGCGAACGCCCGCCGCTGTCGCGGTCTCGCCGATAATCCGGAAGGCGCCGATGTCACCGGTGCGCGCGACGTGGGTGCCGCCGCACAGCTCGACCGAGTACGGATCGGAGTCCACCCCGCCCATCGAGACCACGCGGACTTCGTCGCCGTACTTTTCGCCGAACAGCGCCATCGCGCCGGCATCGGTGGCCTCGCGCGGGGTCATCAGCCGCGTGCGCACCTCGGTATTGCCGCGGATACGGTCGTTGACGCTGCGCTCGACGGAATCGAGGTCCGCCCGAGAGATCAAGCTCGGATGGGAGATGTCGAAGCGCAGCCGGTCGGGCGCGACCAGCGAGCCTTTCTGGGTGACGTGATCGCCGAGCAGGCGCCGGAGCGCCTCGTGCAGCAGGTGGGTCGCGGAATGGTGCGCCTTGAGCGCCTGGCGCCGTGCGCCGTCGACCTTCATCTCCAGCGCATCGCCGACCGCGAGGCCGCCTGCGCTCACGGTGCCGATATGGACGATCAAGTCTTCGGCCCGGCGTCTTGTGTCGCGGATCTCGACCGTCGTGCCGTCGGCACCGGACATGGTGCCGCAATCGCCGACCTGGCCGCCCGCCTCGCCGTAGAACGGGCTCTGGTTGAGCACGATCGAGACCTCTGCGCCGGGCGCGGCGCGCGCGACCGACGCGCCGTCAACCACCAACGCCTGCACCACTCCGTCGGCTGCAATGGTGGTGTGGCCCAGGAACTCGCTGGGCCCGATGCGCTCGCGCAGGTCGAACCAGATCGCGGCCTCGGCGGTCTCGCCCGAGCCTTGCCAGGCGCGCCTTGCGTCCGCGCGCTGGCGTTGCATGGCGACATCGAAGCCCGCGTGATCGACCGCCCTGCCCTGCCCGCGCAGCACGTCCTCGGTCAGATCGAGCGGGAAGCCATAGGTATCGTAGAGCCGGAAGGCGACCTCGCCCGGCAGCTTACGGCCGTCGGCGAGGCGGGCGGTCTCCTCGGCCAGCAGCCGCAGCCCGCGCTCGAGCGTCTCCTTGAACCGGCTCTCCTCGCGGCGCAGCGTCTCGGAGATCAGCGCCTCGGCGCGCTGGAGCTCAGGGTGTGCTTGGCCCATCTGGGCGACCAACGCCGGGA
The DNA here is from genome assembly GCA_965248835.1 of Alphaproteobacteria bacterium. Taxonomy (GTDB): domain Bacteria; phylum Pseudomonadota; class Alphaproteobacteria; order MPNO01; family MPNO01; genus CAYFYS01. The sequence goes on along the minus strand of CBDFLJ010000002.1, from coordinate 1,038,904 downwards.
CCAGACGCCACATCAGCGGATCCGTCGCCCCCATGATATGGGCGTGACGCATCGCCCGACGCATGATCCGGCGCAGCACGTAGCCGCGGCCTTCGTTGGACGGCAGGACCCCGTCGGCGATCAGGAAGCTGACCGCGCGCAGGTGATCGGCGATCACCCGGTGGGCGACCGCGTGCTCGCCGTCGGCAGCCACGCCGGCTACATCGGCAGAGGCCTCGATCAGCACGCGCAAGCCGTCGCTGGCGTAGTTGTCGTGGGTGCCCTGGAGCAGCGCGGCCAGGCGCTCCAGGCCCATCCCGGTATCGATGCTGGGCCGCGGCAGGGCGACGCGCGCGTCAGGTCCCTGCTGTTCGAACTGCATGAACACCAGGTTCCAGATCTCGACGAACCGGTCGCCGTCCTCGTCCGCACTGCCCGGTGGCCCGCCGGGGATCGCCGGCCCGTGGTCGTAAAAGATCTCCGAGCAAGGACCGCACGGCCCGGTCTCGCCCATCGACCAGAAATTGTCGCTGGTCGCGATCCTGAGGATCCGTTTCTCCGGCAGTCCGGAGATCCGGCGCCACAGCCCGAACGCATCGTCGTCCTCGTGAAACACCGTCACCAGGAGCCGGTTCGCATCGATCCCGAGTTCGGCGGTGATCAGGCGCCAGGCAAGCTCGATCGCGGTCTCCTTGAAGTAGTCGCCAAAGGAGAAATTGCCGAGCATCTCGAAGAAGGTGTGGTGGCGCGCGGTGTAGCCGACATTTTCCAGATCGTTGTGCTTGCCGCCGGCGCGCACGCATTTCTGCGAGCTGGCCGCGCGCATGTAGGGCCGGGTCTCCAGGCCGGTGAAGACGTTCTTGAAGGGCACCATCCCGGCGTTGGTGAACAGCAGCGTCGGGTCGTTGTGCGGCACCAGCGGCGAGGACGGCACGACCTCGTGGTCGTTGCCGGCGAAGAACTCCAGGAACGCCGCGCGCAGCTCGTTGGTGCTCGGGCCGGTGGATTTCGAGGGGCTTGGAGGGCTCTGCATCGGCCGATTGCGGGCACGTCTGGTCGGACATATGGAGGCCGCGGCCGAGCCCGCCCGTCAGTCGGACCGAACGCAGCGGCAGCCTCCACTCTTATCGTGCGCCGCCGTTGCTGTCCAGCGAGCCCCCTACAGCGGCTCGAGCAGAGCGCGGAAGGGCGTACACCGGATCGACCCGATCCGATCGGAAGACGGGCTACAGGATGCTCTCTTCGGGCTCGTCCGTGTCCTCGCGGGTGATCATCGGGGCCGCGGCGATCAGGCCGGCATTCTCGCGCACGGCGCGCTCGATCGTCTCGGCGATCTCGGCATTCTCGCGCAAGAACTGCTTGGTGTTCTCGCGGCCCTGGCCGATCCGCTGGTCGCCGAAGGAGAACCAGGCGCCGGACTTCTCGACAATGCTCGACTTCACGCCGAGATCGATCAGTTCACCGGTCTTGGAGATGCCCTCGCCGTACATGATGTCGAACTCCACCGCCTTGAAGGGCGGGGCAAGCTTGTTCTTGACCACCTTGACCCGGGTCTGGTTGCCGACGACCTCGTCGCGGTCCTTGATCGCGCCGATCCGACGGATGTCGAGCCGCACCGAGGCATAGAACTTCAAGGCGTTGCCGCCGCTCGTGGTCTCCGGGCTGCCGAACATCACGCCGATCTTCATTCGGATCTGGTTGATGAAGACGATCAGGCAGCGCGAGCGCGCGATCGAGCCGGTGAGCTTGCGCAGGGCTTGGCTCATCAACCGCGCCTGAAGCCCGACATGGATGTCGCCCATCTCGCCCTCGAGCTCGGCGCGAGGCACCAGCGCGGCCACGCTGTCGATCACGATCACATCGACCGCACCCGACCGCACCAGAGTGTCGGCGATCTCGAGCGCCTGCTCGCCGGCATCGGGCTGGCTGATCAGGAGCTCGCTGACGTCGACGCCGAGCTTGCCGGCATAGGGCGGATCGAGCGCGTGCTCGGCATCGATGAAGGCGCAGGTCCCGCCGGCGCGCTGGGCCTCGGCCACGACATGCAGCGCCAGCGTGGTCTTGCCCGAGCTCTCCGGGCCGTAGATCTCGACCACCCTGCCGCGCGGCAGGCCGCCGATCCCCAGCGCGATGTCGAGCCCGAGCGATCCGGTCGAAATCGACTCGATATCGCTGCGGCGGTCGTTCTCGCCCAGCTTCATGATCGAGCCCTTGCCGTGGGCCCGCTCGATCTGGCTGAGCGCGGCCTCCAGTGCCTTGTTGCGATCCATGCTGTCCTTCTCGACCAGTCTCAGGCTGCTTTGGGTCATCGAGCGCTCCATTGGTTATTCCATAGCCCGGCAGGAGGTGCAACGGACGCTCAATGTACCATCTTTGTTCCTGTACACAAGCAAAAAGAACAGGATGTGAACATTTTTTCGGCCGGAGCCCCCGCGCTCACGGCGACGTGGCGCCGAATACCGCGGCGGTGACCCTGTCGCCCGGCGACAGCCCCAGTCGGGCCGCCGCCCCGGCGTTCAATTCCAGGACCCCGATCACCTCCCGGCCGGAGAATATCGTCGCGCTCGACAGCGGCACCGTGCGCTCGACGATATGGGCGATCGTCCCGTCCGCGGCGATGAAGATCATGTCCAGCGGGATGTAGGTGTTGCGCATCCACATCGAGAGCATCCGCGGCGTGCGGTAGACGAACAGCATGCCCGCGTCCTGGGCCATGCGACGGCGGAACATCAGGCCCTGGCGCTGCTGGCGCTCGGTCAGGGCCAGCTCGACGGTGAAGCGGTGCATCTTCGCACCGCTGTGGATCGCCAGCGGCAGCTTGGAGAACCGCGCCAGGCCGCGCTCGGCCCGCGCCGTGCCGCCCGGGACCAGACCCGCGCCGACACCAAGCCCGGCCGCGCCAAGCCCGGCCCGGAGAAATCCACGGCGATCCATCGCACGACCTTAGCGGGCGCACCGGCATGGTCAAGGCGACCGCTTGCCAAGCCCGGGCGATGCGGCCATAGTGATTGGAGCACTGGGGGGAGCCGAGGCATCGGCTGAGAGGTCCCGCCCCTGGGACGACCCCTCGAACCTGAACCGGGTCATGCCGGCGTAGGGATCGGTGGATCATGCAGCAAGAAGCGCACACGCATAGCCGGCCACCGGACGGTCACTGGAAGACGGTGCACGTCTTGGCGGAGCGTATCGCGTTTGCCGGCCAGACGCTGATCGAGGACCTGGAATTCGACCTGCCGGGCGGGCAATGGACCTGCATCCTGGGCCCCAGCGGGGTCGGTAAATCGACCTTGCTGCGGCTGATCGCCGGCCTGGTCCAGGGTGAGGGCCGATGCACGGTGCGCTGCGGCGACGGTGCAGCGCTCGACGGCCGTGCGGCCTTCATGGCCCAGCAGGACCTGCTGCTGCCCTGGCTCAGCCTGGCCGAGAACGTCCTGCTGGGCCCGCGGCTGCGTCGGGAGTGCGGCCCCGAAGCCACGGCCCGCGCCGCCAAGCTGCTGGACAAGGTCGGGCTGGGCGGCGACGGCGCGCTCCTGCCGGCGGAATGCTCGGGCGGCATGCGGCAACGCGCCGCGCTCGCCCGCACCCTGATCGAGGATCGGCCGGTCGTGCTGATGGACGAGCCGTTCTCGGCGCTGGATGCGATCACCCGGGTCCGCATTCAGGACCTCGCCTCTCAACTGCTCGACGGCAAGACCGTCCTCCTGGTCACCCACGACCCGATGGAGGCGCTGAGGCTGGGCCATCAGATCTACGTCATGGCGCACCGGCCGGCGCGGCTCGGCCCGCCGATCCGCCCGGAGGGACATCCGCCAAGGGACTCCGGCGACACCCGTATGCAGTCCCGCTACCGCGATCTGCTGCAGCGGCTCGTCGCCGCCGGCGGTGCGCCGTGAGGCTGTTCGCCCGCGGGCTGGTCGTCGTGGCCGGACTGATCCTGGTCTGGTCCGCGGTGGTGCAGGCAACCGGCGCGGAGCCATACATCCTGCCCGGCCCGGGACGCGTGGCTGCGGCCTTCGCCGCGCGGAGCGGGGAGATCCTCGACCATGCCGCTCTCACCGGGACCGAGATCCTCGCCGGCCTCGCGATCGGCTGCCTGATCGGCTCGGCGAGCGCTCTGAGCATGGCCTACTTCCGTCCCGCCCGGCGCTGGCTGATGCCGGTCATGGTGATCTCCCAGGCCGTCCCGGTGTTCGCTCTGGCGCCGATCCTGGTGCTGTGGCTCGGCTACGGCATGGCCTCGAAGATCGCGATGGCGGTCCTGATCATCTACTTCCCGGTCACCGCTTCCTTCTTCGACGGGCTGCGGCGGACCGAGCCGGGCTGGCTGGAGCTCGCCCGGGTCATGAACGGCTCGGCGATGATGATCCTCCGGGTGGTCCGCCTGCCGGCGGCGTTGCCGGCGCTGGCGTCGGGCGTTCGCGTTGCCGCTGCGACCGCTCCGATCGGAGCGGTGGTCGGCGAATGGGTCGGCTCGAGCGGCGGACTGGGCTACCTGATGCTGCACGCCAATGCCCGGCTTCAGGTCGATGTGATGTTCGCGGCCCTGTTCACCTTGGCGGTCATGGCGGTCGGTCTCTACTACGCAACCGACACCGTACTCAGGCGTTGCCTCTACTGGCAGCGCGAATCCTTCGATGACGAGAAATAGGGGGTTTTGATGGCGATCCCGATTGCGATGCGCGCCGCAGCCGTTGCTGCAGCGATCCTGGCCGCAGGCCCGGCTACGGCGGCGGACCGGCTCACGGTACTGCTCGACTGGTTCGTCAACCCGGACCATGCCCCGCTGTTCGTGGCCAAGGAGCGCGGCCTGTTCGAGGCCAGGGGGCTCGATGTCGAATTGGTCGCGCCGGCCGATCCCAACGACCCGCCCAAGCTGGTCGCCGCCGGAAAGGCTCTGCTTGCAATCTCCTATCAGCCGCAGCTCCACCTGCAGTCCGAAGCCGGGCTGCCGCTGGTCCGCGTGGCGACCCTGGTCGCGACCCCGCTCAACTCGCTGGTGGTGCTTGCCGATGGGCCGATCAGGTCGATCGCCGACCTGAAGGGCCGCAAGATCGGCTTTTCGATCGGCGGATTCGAGGACGCGCTGCTGCGCGCGATGCTCGCGCGCCACGGGCTCGGGATCGGCGACATAACGCTGATCAACGTCAATTTCTCGCTCTCGCCGTCGCTGCTGTCGGGCAAGGTCGATGCGGTCATCGGCGCCTATCGGAATTTCGAGCTCAACCAGCTCGACATCCTCAAGCGGCCGGGACGAGCCTTCTATGTCGAGGAGGAAGGGGTGCCGCCCTATGACGAGCTGATCGTCCTTGCCCATCGCGACCGGCTGGGTGATCGGCGCATCGCCGCCTTCGTCCGGGCGCTCGAGGAAGGAGTCCAGTACCTGGTCAACCACCCCGACCGGAGCTGGAAGCTGTTCATCAAGGGGCGCAAGCAGCTTGACGACGAGCTCAACCGGCGGGCCTGGCGCGATACCTTACCGCGGTTCGCGCTGCGCCCGGCGGCGCTCGACCGCGCCCGCTACGAACGGTTCGCCGCTTTCCTCAAGGCGCAAGGGCTGATCAAGACGATCAAGCCGCTGGACAGCTACGCGCGCGAAATCGGTGTGAACTGAGGCCGAGCGCCGGGCCGACGGCTACAGGGCGGGATCATCGGCGGTGGCTCGAATGTCCACCGCCTGCAGGCCCTTGGGCCCTTGCGCCGTCTTGACCATCACCTTCTGCCCGGTCACCAGGCTGGCGAGCCCGGCGCGCCGCAGGGTGACCATGTGGACGAAGACGTCGGCCTCGTTCACGTCGGGGCAGACGAAGCCGTACCCCTTATGGGGGTTGAACCATTTCACCGTCGCGACCTCGAACCCGCCGCCGTCGGGCGCTTGGACGTCGGGCGCTTGGACGTCGGACGTCGGGGCCGTCGGGTCCGTCGGGGCCGCCGGTCCGCCGGGATCGAACTCGTCCTCTTCGACCGCCGTCGACAGATCGACTTCGAGGATTTCGAGAACCTGGAGGCCTTTGGCCGCCTGGACGGCAAAGCAGTCCACCGTGCAGCCGGGAGGCAGTTTCTCATACCCCGCTTGGCGCAGCACCGTCATATGAAGGAAAACATCGCCGTGGGTGTGCTCAGGGGTGACGAAACCGTAACCCTTGACGACGTTGAACCACTTTACCCTGCCGCGCAGACGGGTGGACTCGACGGACTCGCCTGCGCCGTGGGAATCGGACACGACGCGACACTCCCCCCCAACTGTTTTGTCGATTCTAGCACCATTTCTCGAAGCGGTGCCACCACTTTCGTAACCGCGAATTGGCCGGACCGCGGTCACACCGCGCCTGCAGACCGCCGGTCCGGCGGGATTGTCTGCCAAGGTAGAACCACGTACCGGTCAAGTTTTGTCTGGAAAATCGGTCCTCGGGTGACTAGGGTTCCGCGCGCCGGTGCACCCCTCGGGTGATCCCGGCAAACGAAGCGTGTTCGCAGGGGGCCGTGTTTCACGCACTTTCTTTGGGCGGGGTGCTATTCGCGACCTGGCTGATGCTGTCCGGCCATTACGACCCGCTGCTGATCGGCCTGGGACTCGCCTCGTGCGCGGTCGTGGTGTTCATCACCCACCGGATGGACGTCATCGACCATGAGGGCCACCCGGTCCATCTGACTTGGCGGGCGGCCTGGTACATGCCGTGGCTGGTCGGCGAGATCGCCAAGGCGAATTGGGACGTCGCCCGGCGCATCATGCCGGGCGGGCCGCAGATCAGCCCGACCATGGTGCGGGTCCGTTCGACCCAGGCAAGCGATCTCGGCCGGGTGGTCTTCGCCAACTCGATCACGCTGACGCCCGGCACGGTCTCGGTCGAGGTCGAAGAAGGACAGATCCTGGTCCACGCCCTGTCGCGCGATGCCGCCGACGGGCTGGCCGCGGGCGAGATGGACCGCCGGGTGACGCGGATGACCGGCGGAGCCGGGGGCTGATGTTCACCGCCGCAACCCTGGCCCTGATGGTGGCCATGGCGCTGGCGCTCGCCCGCGCGCTGATCGGCCCGACGCTCTACGACCGGATCCTGGCGGTCAACACGTTCGGCACCAAGACCGTCCTGTTCATCGCGGCGATCGGCTTCCTGTTCGGCCGGCCCGAGTTCCTCGACATCGCGCTGGCTTATGCCCTGATCAACTTCATCGCCACCATCGCCGTCCTGAAGTTCTTCAAATACGGCGACCTCGGCGGCACCGGGCCGATCAGCGGCGGCCATGCCCATGACGGCGAGGGACGCTGATGCTGGGCGCCGCGCTGGACATTCTGAGTTGGGTCCTGCTGGCGGCGGGCGGCGCCCTGGTCGTGATCGGAGGCATCGGGATCGTCCGCTTCCCGGACGTCTTCACCCGCAGCCATGCCGCCGGGGTGACCGATACCGGCGGCGCCGGGCTGATCCTGATCGGGCTGATGCTTCAGGTCGAGCCGAGCCTGATCACGCTGAAGCTGGGGCTGATTCTGATCTTCATCTTCTTCACCAGCCCGACCTCGACGTTCTCGCTGATCCACACCGCCTATGTCACCGGCGAGGCGCCGGTTCTCGACCATGACCTCAGGGACCGGCCGCCGGATGGCCATACCAACCCGCGGGAGCAGGATCCATCGGCGAGTTGACCAACTTCGTGATCCTGTTCTTCATGGCGGTGACGGTGATCGGCATCGTGCGCATCCGCGACCTGTTCGCCGTCGTGATGTTGGCGGGGATCTACAGCCTGCTGGCCGCGGCGATCTTCGTCGTCCTCGATGCCGTCGATGTCGCGTTCACCGAGGCCGCCGTGGGTGCGGGAATCTCCACGGTGCTGTTCCTCGGCACCCTGGCGCTGACCACCCGCCGGGAGAAGACGCCGGTCCACAAGGCCTGGATCTCGGTCGCGGTGGTCGCGGTGACCGGCGCGGTCCTGATCTACGGCACGCTCGACATGCCGCGCTACGGCGATCCGGACGCACCGGCCAACCGGCACGTCGCGCCGACCTATCTCGAGGAAGGGCCGGTCAAGACGGGCGTGCCCAACGTCGTCACCGCGGTGCTGGCAAGCTATCGCGGCTACGACACCCTGGGTGAGGTCACGGTGATCTTCACCGCGGGCATCGGCGTGGTCCTGCTGCTCGGCCGCCGGCGGGAACGGCGCAAAGAGGACCAGGCGTGAGCGATTTCCTGGTCCTGCGCGTGGTGGCCAAGCTGCTGCTGCCGTTCATCCTGCTGTTTGCGCTCTACGTCCAGTTCCACGGCGACTACGGCCCGGGCGGCGGTTTCCAGGCCGGCGTCATCTTCGGTGCCGGGTTCGTCCTCTACGGCCTGATCTTCGGGCTCGAGGTCCTGCGATCGGTGGTGTCCTCGGACACGCTGCGGATGGGCTTCGCGGCGGGGCTGCTGATCTACGCGGTGACCGGCGTGGTCAGCCTGATCAACGGCGGCAACTATCTCGACTACAACGTGCTCGCCCACGATCCGGTCCACGGCCAGCATCTCGGAATCCTGGTGATCGAGTTCGGCGTCGGGCTGACCGTCGCCTCGGTGATGATCTCGATCTTCTACTACTTCGCCGGGCGGGGCCGCTGAGACCATGGGCGTGCTCGGCCTCTACAACTACTGGATCGTCATCTTCCTGATGATGGCCGGGCTCTACATCGTGGTCGAGCACGGCAATTTGATCAAGAAACTGGTCGGGCTTTCGATCTTCCAGGCCGCGGTGTTCGTTCTGTACATCTCGATGGGCAAGGTGCGCGAGGGCACCGCGCCGATCATCGGCGAGGGGATCGAGGTCTACTCCAACCCCCTGCCCCACGTCCTGATCCTGACCGCGATCGTCGTCGGCATCGCCACCACCGCGCTCGGCCTGGCGCTGGTGGTGCGGATCCGCGAAGCCTACGGCACCATCGAGGAGGACGAGATCGAGGACCAGGACGGGCCGGTGATATGATCGCCCATCTGCCCGCGCTCCAGGTCATCATCACGCTGATCGCGGCGCCGGCCTGCATCCTGGTCCGCGGCCGGGACCTGGCCTTCGCGGTGGCGCTGACCACCGCCTGGGCGGCATTCCTGGTCTCCTGCCTGCTGCTCGACCAGGTGCTGACGTCGGGGCCGATCAGCTACGAGCTCGGCGGCTGGGCCGCGCCCTGGGGGATCGAGTACCGGGTCGATTCGCTCAACGCGTTCGTCCTGCTGATCGTCAGCGGGATCGGCGCGGTGGTGCTGCCGTTCACCCGTTCCAGCCTGCTGATCGAGATGGTCCACGAGCGGGCCTATCTGTTCTACTGCGCGTTCCTGCTGTGCCTGACCGGGCTTCTGGGCGTCGCGATCACCGGCGACGCGTTCAACCTCTTTGTATTCCTCGAGATTTCTTCGCTGTCGTCCTACATCCTGATCAGCCTCGGCCCCCATCGCCGGGCACTGACCGCGGCCTATCAATACCTTGTGGTCGGAACCATCGGCGCCACGTTCATCGTCATCGGTATCGGGCTGATCTACGGCGCGACCGGCACGCTCAACATGAACGACATCGCCGAGCGGCTGCCGGCGACGGGCTACAACCGCACGGTGATCGCGGCTTTCGCGTTCCTGCTGATCGGGACGGCGATCAAGCTCGCGCTGTTCCCGCTCCATTTCTGGCTGCCCAAGGCCTACACCTACGCGCCGTCCTCGGTCAGCGCCTTCCTGGCCGCGACCGCGACAAAGGTTGCCGTCTACGTCCTGATCCGGTTCCTGTTCACCGTTTTCGGCGTCAAGTTCTCCTTCGAGATCCTGCCCACGGCCGAGCCGCTGATGGTGCTGGCGATCCTGGCGATGTTCGTCGCCTCGACCATCGCGATCTTCCAGGACAGCGTCAAACGCATGCTCGCCTACTCCTCAGTCGCCCAGATCGGCTACATGGTGCTCGGCATCAGCCTGGTCTCGATCGACGGGCTGACGGCCTCGATCCTGCACCTGTTCAACCACGCGCTGATGAAGGGGGCGCTGTTCCTGGTCATCGGCTGCATCGCCTACCGCCAGTCTTCGTTCCGGATCGGCGACTTCGCGGGGCTGGGCCGGCGCATGCCCTGGACCATGGCCGCCTTCGTGATCGGCGGCCTGAGCCTGATCGGCATTCCGCTGACCGCGGGCTTCATCTCCAAGTGGTACCTGATCCTGGCGGCCCTGAAAGGCGGTTTGTGGATCCTCGCTGTTCTGATCGTGGCAAGCTCGCTGCTCGCGGTCATTTATGTCTGGCGGGTGGTCGAGTACGCCTATTTCCGCGAGCCGCCGGCAGACGCCGCCGGGCTGGCCAGGGACGAGGCGCCGGCCTCGCTGCTGATCCCGACCTGGACCCTGGTCGTGCTGAACATCTATTTCGGGATCGAGACCTCGCTCAGCGTCGGTGTCGCCGGACACGCCGCGCGCGCTCTGATGGGCGGTGGACCGTGAGCCCTGCGACGGCAATCGCCACGGCCCTGTTGGCGCCCCTGGCGGGCGCGGTGGCGATTCGGCTGCTCGACCGCTGGCCCAACATGCGCGAGACGGCGACCATCGTGGCGGCGGCAGTGACGTTCCTCGCCGTCCTTGCAATCTTTCCCGAGGTCGACGCCGGCGGCAGGCCGAGCCTCGTGCTGTTCGATCTCGTGCCGGGGCTGAAGCTGCGCTTCGAGGTCGAGCCGCTGGGCATGCTGTTCGCGCTGGTGGCCTCGTTCCTGTGGATCATCACCTCGTTCTATTCCATCGGTTACATGCGCGGCCATCACGAGGAGAACCAGACCCGATTCTACGTCTGCTTCGCGGTCGCGATCTCGGCCGCGCTCGGGGTCGCGATGGCCGGCAACATGATGACCCTGTTCATCGCCTACGAGGTGCTGACGCTGTCGACCTATCCTCTGGTCACCCATCACCGGTCGCCGGAGTCGATGCGGGCCGGGCGAACCTATCTCGGCATCCTGCTCGCGACCTCGATCGGGCTGCAGCTCGTCGGCATCCTGTGGACCTGGGTCGCCGCGGGGACGCTCGAATTCACGCCGGGCGGCATCCTGGCCGGCAAGGTCGAGGGCTTCCCGCTGGTCGTTCTGCTGTTCCTGTACATGTACGGCATCGGCAAGGCGGCGCTGCTGCCGATCCACCGTTGGCTGCCTGCGGCCATGGTCGCCCCCACCCCGGTCAGCGCGCTGCTCCATGCCGTGGCCGTCGTCAAGGCGGGGGTGTTCACCGTCCTCAAGGTCGCGATCTACATCTTCGGCATCGACTATTTGCGCGAGACCGGGGCGAGCACCTGGCTGATGTACGTCGCCGGCACGACGATCATCGTCGCCTCGGTGGTCGCGCTCACCAAGGACAACCTCAAGGCCCGGCTCGCCTATTCGACGATAAGCCAGCTCAGCTACGTCGTCCTCGGCGCAGCGCTGGCGACCACCTGGAGCGTGATCGGCGGGGCGATGCATATCGCCATGCACGCCTTCGGCAAGATCACGCTGTTCTTCTGTGCCGGTGCCATCCTGGTCGCCTCGCACAAGACCGAGATCAGCGACATGGGCGGGCTCGGACGGCGGATGCCGCTGACCTTTGCCGCCTTCGCCGTCGGCGCGCTCAGCGTCACCGGGCTGCCGCCGATGGGCGGCGCCTGGAGCAAGTGGTTCCTGGGCGTCGGCGCGGCGGATGCGGGGGAGCTGATCTTCATCGCCGTCTTGATGGTGAGCTCGCTGCTCAACGTCGCCTACCTGATCCCCGTCGCCGCGCGCGCCTTCGTCCCCAGCGATCGGCAGGCCGGCGCAGCGCAGCCCCAGGCGGTCGGCGCGGCGCCCGCCCCGCCCGACGATCACCACCAACGCCACCACGACCGGGACCACGGCGAGGCGCCGATGTTCTGCGTCGTGCCGCTGTGCCTGACGGCGCTCGGCTGCCTGATCCTGTTCATTGCCGCGGACGACATCGCGGCCTTCCTCGCCCCGATCGCACAACGCTGAGGTCAGCCGCGCGATGAGCACCGAGAACCGACCGCCGGAAGACGACAAGCGTTACTGGCTCGACAGGCCCGGCAGCGTGACCAAGGTCTACTGGTCGGTGGTCGGCGTCTGCGCCGTGCTGCTGCTGCTCGATTTCTTCTACGAAAAGCACGTGGAGTCCGAGATCGAGCATTATTTCGGCTTCTACGGCATCTATGGCTTCGTGTGCTGCGTCTTCCTTGTGCTGGCGGCCAAGGAGATCCGCAAGCTCGTGATGCGGGGCGAAGACTATTATGATCGCTAGCCTCCCCCCCGGGCTGTTGCTGATCGCGGGCGCGGTCCTGATACCGTTCATTCCGGGCGCTGCGCGGCTGGCCTGGACGGTCGTGCTGCCGGTCATCGGGTTGTGGGGGGTGATCGCGCTGGAGCCGGGCACCCATCTGGCGTTCACCTTCTTCGGGGCGGAGATCGTCCCGGTGCGCGCCGACAGGCTGAGCCTGATCTTCGGCTACATTTTCCATATCGCTGCGATACTCGGCGCGGTCTACGCCCTGCACCTGCGCGATGCCGTCCAGCAGGTGGCCGGGATGATGTATGCCGGCAGCGGCATCGGCGCGGTGTTCGCCGGCGACCTGGTGACGCTGTTCGTCTATTGGGAGGCGATGGCGATCACCTCGGTGTTCCTGATCTGGGCCCGCGGCGGTGATCGGGCGTACCGCGCGGGCATGCGCTATCTGATCATCCAGATCGGCTCGGGCGTGCTGCTGCTGTCGGGCGCAATCCTCCAGGTCCAGGCGACCGGCTCGATCGCCTTCGAGAAGATGAGTCTCGACTCTCCGGCAGCTTGGCTGATCTTCCTTGCCTTCGGCATCAAGTGCGCCTTTCCTTTCCTCCACAACTGGCTGCAGGACGCCTATCCGGAGGCGACGGTGACCGGGACCGTCTTCCTCAGCGCGTTCACCACCAAGGCCGCCGTATACGCGCTGGCCCGCGGCTTCCCGGGGACTGAGCTCCTGATCTATCTCGGTGCGGCGATGACGGCGTTTCCGATCTTCTATGCGGTGATCGAGAACGACCTCAGGCGGGTGCTGGCCTACAGCCTCAACAACCAGCTCGGGTTCATGGTCGTCGGCGTCGGCATCGGCACGCCGCTCGCGATCAACGGCGCGGCCGGGCACGCTTTCGCTCATATCCTCTATAAAGCCCTGTTGTTCATGTCGATGGGGGCGGTTCTTCACAGAGTGGGTACGATAAAGGGCTCGGAGCTCGGCGGCCTCTACAAATCGATGCCCCTGACCTGCGTCTTCTGCATCATCGGCGCGGCCTCGATCTCGGCTTTTCCCCTGTTCTCGGGATTCGTCGCCAAGTCGCTGACGTTGTCCGCGGTCGCCCATGACGGCTATATGGCTGTCTGGCTGATCCTGATGTTCGCCTCGGCCGGCGTCTTCCACCATTCCGGCATCAAGATCCCCTATTTCGCCTTCTTCGCCCACGATTCGGGCAAGCGCTGCCAGGAGGCGCCCCTGAACATGCTGGTGGCCATGGGCATCACCGCGTTCCTTTGCATCGCGCTGGGCGTCTATTCGCCGATGCTCTATTCGATCCTGCCGCACCCGGTCTCTTACGAGCCCTACACGCCGACCCACGTGATCGGCCAGCTCCAGCTCCTGATGTTTTCCGCGCTCGCCTTCTCGGTGCTGATCCGCTACCGCATCTACCCGCCGGAATTACGCTCGACCAACCTCGATTCCGACTGGATCTATCGCCGCTTCCTGCCCCTGCTGATCGACCGGACATGGCATCTGGTGTGGGGTGTGTGGGTCTTCTTTCTAAACATGCTGCAGGGTGGGATGCGCAGGGTCCTGGACTCGGTGATACGCCACCACGAACCCGAGGGCACCCTGGCGCGGACCTGGCCGCTCGGCTCGACGACGCTGTGGGTGGCGGTGCTCCTGGGGGCTTTCCTGCTGATCTACTACCTTTGAGACCGCATTTCCCAGATAAGCCTATGGCTTAGTGACACATGAACATGATTTTGGATAAGAATCAAAGCGTTATAGGCGGATTTGGGGTGTTGACATGGCTCACCCGATGGGTGAAGCGAAAGATGGAGTTCCGAGGCTGGATTTCGACCGCCGCCTGAAGCTGGAGTTCCACGGTTCCAAAGTCACGTCCGACACCGGATTGCCGGCCTATCGCGAACCCGATGATGTCCCCGGCCTGACCCTAACGGTGGGCGATGAAGGGCTTGTTCCGGCAGTCCGTCTTCGGCCGCCTTGGCGGCTACGAGGAGGTGAACGACGCCGACCGCCTGGGTCGTGATCCGGCGATGCGCTGGATCGTCGGCGGTCGCGCCGTGGCCAAGGCTGCTGCATCGACCAGTCAGATGGGGCGCTTCAAGACCGAAGGGGGTGTCCGATTCGCTGTGTAACTGGATCTTCGTGGCATGCATTTTGATTGGGAGGGATGCATGACCACGCGGAAGGACAGTACGAACCGGCAGGCGGTTTCCGACGCGGTGGAAATATTCATTGTCGCCCCGTTGACTCTCTGGTTACCGGAAAGATTAGGTTGCAAGCAGCGACGAACGAAGAGGTGTCAAAGTGGTAGCCCTAGCCGGAAACATTGCCATCGACTGGCGGTGCCGCCAAACATGGCGCCGGGCAGCGAAGAACACGGCCTGGTGCCTGCTGGGCTGCGCCATCGGCGATTTCGCGACCATCGTCTTCTTCCAGTTCACCGGCATCCCATGGCCGACGACGGCGATCATGATCCTCGCGATCGTCAACGGTCTGCTGACCTCGATCGCGCTCGAGACGTTCATCCTGGTCCGGCAGATGGATCTCGGCACTGCGTTCCGGACGGCGATCGGGATGTCCTTCATCTCGATGGTTTCCATGGAAGCCATGATGAACGCGGTGGACTGGGCGCTGACCGGCGGCGCCGTGCTCACCTGGTGGGTGGTGCCGATCATGCTGGCCGCCGGCTTCGTCACCCCGCTCCCCTATAACTACTGGCGGCTGAAGGCGCTCGGGCGGGCATGTCACTGAGGCGGGGCGCGATCCTGCTCGTCCTGGCCGCCGCCGGCGGCGTAGCGGGATACCTCTATTTCGGCGACCGCGACGACTCCACCGGCGGCGGACCGCCGATCGTGTCGGTCAGCGTGCCGGGAACCCTCTCGGCACGGGCGCGGCTCGGGCAGAAGGCCTATGAAGCGAACTGTGGCGCCTGCCATGGCCGGAATGCCGCGGGACAGGAAGGGATCGCCCCGCCGCTGATCCACGTCATCTACGAGCCCGGGCATCATGGCGACGAGTCGTTTCAGCGGGCTGTCGCCCGGGGCGTCCGGGCTCACCACTGGCGTTTCGGGGACATGCCGCCGGTCGAGGGGCTGACCCGCCGCGATGTGGCGGCGATCGTGGCCTATGTCCGGGAACTCCAGCGGGCCAACGGCATCCGATGAGGGGACTACCATGAAGGCGATTCTGCTGGCCGGACTTCTTGCGTTGGCGGCAACGCCGGCAATTGCCCATTCCGGCCTCGACACGACCACGCCGTTTCCACGCCGGCTTCAGCTATCAGGCCGCCTCGTGGGACCGGAAGCGCCGGGTGGTCGCCAAGGTTGAATGGCATCCTGGGGAACCGGTTCCCCGAGGCGGCCTTGACCCGCTTCGCGGCTCAAGCGTGACCAACCTGAGCCGTCCCGCCGAACGCGGGGTCGACTTTTACACCCAGCGGGGCACGGCGGAGCAGCACATCAAGGTAAGGTAAGAACGCCATCCGGTGGACGCGCCTCTCGTGCCGGAAGTTCCGCAACAACGAGGTCCGGCTTCAGCTTCACGCCCTGGCTTACAACCTCGGCAACTTCATGCGCACCCTGGCCTTGGCGAAGGCGATGGAGCACTGGTCTCTGACCACGCTCAGGGCTTGAGCGGCAAAGCCGATCAAGGGTGATCAAGATTGGCGCCAAGGTCGTGAGCCACGGCCGGTATGTCACTTTCCAGCTGGCGGAGGTTGCGGTGCCGAGGGAGCTGTTCCGAAAAATCCTCCGCCTCATCGATGAGCTGCGGCCGGCCCCTTTGCCGCCATGACAGCGGCCCATCCAGTAGCATCCAGGTCGCCCGACAGGACAGGTGTGTGCGGCGCAGGTCGAAGTGCGCCCTCACAATGCGGCGTGGCCACCGGGCCGGGCTTCTCATCACCAAATCAGCCCGGTCGAGTGCGGACTACAGCCTTTCATGACAGCTCAGGGCCGGGTTCGCGGTCGGATGCCCATTCTGCTATCATTGTCGGCGGTTGGGAGAAGCCATCCGGGGAATCCCGGTTCAATCTCGACACACGGAGAAATCGACTATGCGTACTCGCGAAAATACGACTCCTATTTCCAAGTTAATCGCTGCTGCAGTTTTGGCTTTAACCTTGTCCGCCTCACCCGGCGTTTTAGCGGCGGGGAAACACAGTGGTGGACACGGTCATGGAGGTGGGGCCAATATCGGTGAACCCGGCAAGGCTTCTGAGATAAGCCGGACGATTACCGTTATATTGACCGATAACCGCTATTCGTCAGAAAACATCGAGATCAGAAAAGGCGAGACCATTCGTTTCGCCTTGCAAAACAAAGGCGATTTTGTCCACGAATTCAATATCGGCACAGCCAAAATGCATAAAGCCCATCAGAAAGAAATGATGTTGATGGTCGAGCATGGGGTGCTGGAACCGGACAAGATCAACTATGCCCAGATGAAGATGGACATGGGCGGCGGCAAAACCATGGAGCACAACGACCCCAACAGCGTTCTCCTGGAACCTAAAAAATCTGGCGAAATCGTCTGGAAGTTCAGTTCTGACGCCACGCTCGAATTCGCCTGCAACATTCCGGGCCACTATGAGTCTGGCATGGTGGGCAATATCTCTTTTAGGTAGGGGGCGGTCCACGGGCCGCACTTTCTCGTATCTGCGACCACACGATCCGGGCGCCCACCCCCTAATCCCCCTCCGCACACCCTCGATCTGTCAGACCTGATCAGACTTTTCGGGCCTTGTCTTACATCACGAAACCGTGCTTGGGGTCTCCGCGACTGAGAACGCGGAGAGAACATGCCGGGCCTGTTGTCCCCCGCCAAAGAAGACCTGCTTGCGGCGGCAATGCGCCGTCGGGCGGCGACCCTTGAGAAATTCCGGTTGAAGCGGCAGGGCCGCGAATTGACCGGGCACGCCCGCTACCCTAAATGCCCTGAAGATTCACCAATCTCCGGAAGCGCGGCAGATGGTCATGAAAGCGTTCTGGCGCACGCCCCTCTTCGTCCTGATCGGCGGCGTGGTGATCATGTTGATCGCCAGCGGCACGCGTCAGAATTTCGGCCTTTTTCTGGTCCCGCTGAGCGACGATCTCGGCTGGGGCCGTACCGAGTTCTCGATCGCCCTGGCAATCCAGAACCTTGTCATGGGTGCGGCGGCGCCGTTCGTCGCCGCGATCGCGGATCGGTGGGGCACGATCCGGATGATGGCGATCACCGGCGTCCTTTATGCCGTCGGCATGTGGCTGATCTCGTTGTCGACGACGCCGGAAACCATGATCCTGAGCGCCGGGTTGATCGTCGGTCTCGGCCTGTCCGGCATCGGCTTCACGCTGCCGCTGGCGCTGATCGGCCGCGTGGCCACCGATGCCCGGCGCAGCCTGTGGCTCGGCATCGCGACCGCCGGCGCCTCGGCCGGACAATTTGCCTTCGCGCCGATCAGCCAGGGCCTTATCTCGGGCTACGGCTGGTCGAACGGAATCGTGATCCTGTCGGTCATCGTCGCGGTCATGGTGCCGCTCTGCCTGGCGCTGCGCGCCGGATCCTCCGAGGCGCTGAGCCGGCCGACACCGCAAAGCCTGGGCGCAGTGCTGAGCGAGGCCGGCAGCCACCGCGGCTACTGGCTGCTGGTGATCGGGTTCTTCGTCTGCGGCTTCCAGGTCCAGTTCATCGGCACCCATCTACCCGGGTTCCTCACCGATTCGGGCGCCGCACCCTGGCTCGCCGCCTGGGCGCTGGCCACGATCGGGCTGTTCAACCTCATCGGCACGCTGGGCGCGGGATGGCTTGGCGGGCGGTTCCGCAAGACCTACCTCCTCAGCCTGCTCTACATGCTCCGCGCGATCCTGTTCCTGGTCTTCCTCCAGGTCCCGGTCAGCCAGGCCTCGGTACTGATCTTCTGCGCCATCCTGGGGTTGCTGTGGCTGTCGACGGTGCCGCTGACCAGCGGCATCGTCGCGCAGATCTTCGGGCCGCGCTACATGGCGACCCTGTTCGCCATCGTCGTGTTCAGCCATCAGCTTGGCAGCTTCTGCGGCGTCTGGTTGGGCGGCTTGTTCTATGACCGGACCGGCAGCTACGACACCGCCTGGTGGTTGGCGATCGTGCTCGGGATCGTCGCGGCGCTGATCCACTGGCCGATCAACGACAAGCCGATCGAGCGCGTGGCTATGCAGCCGACCTGAGCCGGCCGAGACTCTTGCCGCAATTCTACTTTTTATATTCTGGTGGTTTTCAACGGGTTGAGGATGTGTTTCTCATGTCCGTTATCAAGTTTTTAGACGCGCTTGTAGTCTCGCTGTTTCCAGCGTTGTTGTTGTCGGGCTGTACACGGCTGGGCGCGGCGGCGAGAGACGACGGTTGATCAGACTCTGATGCGCGGGTTGTTTACCGCAGGACCGTGGTTCGTCTCGGGCCTTCCTCTGTCTCAAACGTCGCGGATGGTGGTCGCGCCGGAGGAGCGCTCGCGCGGCACCAGCCCGAGCCAGGCCATGAGCTCGCGGGGGTTGGTGAAGCGACGGAAGTCGCCGATCTCGGCCACACCAGCGTGATGGCAGAGATCGTGGCCACGCCGCGCAGCGCCTGGATCGCCGCCACCACTATCTCGCCCTCGACATCGTGATCGAGCAGGTCGAGGGGGCCATCGCGCGCCATATCGGCCGCGGTGAGGGTCTGGCGCCGACGATCGAGCGCTGCTACCGGCTCAATCCGGCGGCCGGCTCGCTACGGTGATGACCGTGGCGCTCAAAGACCGAGCTCGCTGTGGGAGCCGAAGCGCACCAGATCGAGGTGCTCGGCGTCCGGCTTGCGGTAGATCAGCACCAGATCGGGCCGGACGTGGCAGTCCCGGAAGTCCTTCCATGCCCCGGTCAGGGCGTGGTCGTGACAGCGCCGGGGGAGGATCCGGTCGGCCGTGAGATCGGCGACGACGGCCCTGAGGGTCTCGTCCAGCGTCTTGGCGAACCGGCCCTTCTTCTCGCGTTTGTAATCTCGCTTGAAAGCTGCGGTCCGCCTAATCGTCCGCATCGAGGTCGGCCATCAGCTCGTCGACGCCGCCGACCTCGACCAGATCGCCGCGCCGCGCCGCCTTCAGGGCTTCGACCGTCTCCTCGTTGGGCACCAGGGGATCGAAGGGCAGCCGCTTCTCGACCGCGATCCGCACCATCATCAGGCGGAACGCGTCGGAGACCGTCAGGCCGATGGAGCCCAGCACGGCCGTGGCTTCGTCCTTGATCTTCTCGTCGATGCGGGCGCGAACGACTGTGGTCATGTGATTCTCCATATATGGGCCACATCGTAGCCCATATATGGAGCCGCGTCCACGCTTCGAGAGGTCGCCGATGCCGAACCTCTGGCCCGACCGCCTGCCGCATCCCCCACCGCAATACCTTCGAAAACCGCCGTGAAACCCTGGAATATGACGCCCAACGCCAAAAGGAGAATTGCCGAGACTCTTGCCGCTTTGTTGCCGAGCGCCTATTTTCGGGCCGATTCAACCAGATAGCGAGCCTGTCGCGTCAGGCTCCGGAGGCGTTCCATGGATATGACCGGCGAATACCGGATTTCCGCTCCGCGCGAGCGGGTCTGGGAGGCACTCAACGACCCGGCGATCCTCAAGCAGTGCATCGCCGGCTGCGAGGAGCTGGAAAAGACCTCCGACACCGAGTTCAGCGCCAAGGTCACCTCCAAGGTCGGCCCGGTCTCGGCCAAGTTCACCGGCAAGGTCCAGCTTTCGGACATCGATCCGCCCAACGGCTACACCATCAGCGGCGAGGGTCAGGGCGGCGTCGCCGGCTTCGCCAAGGGCGGCGCCTCGGTCACGCTCACCGAGGACGGCAGCGAGACGGTGCTCGCCTACGCGGCCAATGCGACCGTCGGCGGCAAGCTCGCCCAGATCGGCTCGCGGCTGATCGATGCCACGGCCCGCAAGATGGCCGACGACTTCTTCGGCAAATTCGCCGCAACGGTCGGCGAGCTCGCCGCGCCGGATGCACCGGCCGAACCGGAGCCCGCCGCCTCGCCTCCGGCGGCCGGCGCCGATACCGGCGGGCTCAGCCCGGCGGTCTGGATCGGCGGCCTGGTGGCGATCGTGGTCGTCGTCTTGATCATCGTGCTGGCCTGAGGAAATCGCGGCGGGGCAAGGCCCGATGCCTTGACCTGCCCGGGGCTCGGCGGGATACTGCCGCTCAACAAGGACCGGGGGGCAAGGGGGATCCCGATACGCGCGCCCGTCCTGGCGAAGGGTTTTCGGTATCGATGAGGCCGGCAGAGGCACCGGCCGACTCAAGGAGGCACAGATGACGACGACCGTTTCGATGACGGTGAACGGAAAACAGACCTCGGCGGAATGCGAGGGCCGCACCCTCCTGGTACAGTACCTGCGCGAGAAGCTCGGTTTGACCGGAACCCATGTCGGCTGCGACACCAGCCAGTGCGGCGCCTGCGTCGTGCACGTCAACGGCATCTCGGTGAAGTCCTGCACCATGCTCGCCCTGCAGGCCGAGGGCGCGGACATCGTCTCCATCGAAGGCCTCGCCGATGGCGACAAGCTTCACCCGATGCAGGAAGCCTTCCGCGAGAACCACGGCCTGCAGTGCGGATTCTGCACCCCCGGCATGGTGATGAGCGCGATCGACATGGTGAACTGCCATGACACGCTGGACGAGAAGACGGTGCGTCACGAGCTCGAAGGGAACCTGTGCCGCTGCACGGGATATCACAACATCGTCAAGGCGATCCTGGCCGCAGCGCCGGTGATGAAGGCGCAGGCCTGAAGCCCTTGACCCGGGAGGCGAATCGATGCGCGAGGGAGGAATCGGCGCGGCGGTCAAGCGCAAGGAAGACTTCCGCTTCCTGACCGGTCGCGGCAACTACACCGACGACAACACGAAACCGGGCGAGCTGTTCGCCCATATGCTGCGCTCGCCGCACGCCCATGCGCGGATCGGCGGCATCGACACCAGCGCGGCCGCCAAGGCGCCGGGCGTGGTCACGGTGCTGACCGGTGCGGACGCCGATGCCGACGGTATCGGCGGCATGCCGTGCGGCTGGGGGATCACGTCCAACGACGAGACTCCGATGGCCGAGCCCAAATGGCCGGTCATGGCCCAAGGCACGGCACGGTATGTCGGCGAGGTCGTCGCCGCGGTGATCGCCGAGACCGCCGAACAGGCGGCCGATGCGGCGGCGCTGATCGCGGTCGACTACCGGGCGCAGCCGGCCTCCGCTGCGACCGCGACCGCGGCCGATGCGGGCGCGCCGCAGGTCCACGCCGAGGCCGCAAACAACCTCTGCTTCGACTGGGACTTCGGCGACAAGGCGACGACCGATGCCGCGTTCGAAGGTGCGGCGACGGTGGCCACGTTGGAGTTGGTCAACCAGCGCATCCTGCCCCATCCGATGGAGCCGCGCGCCGCCGCCGCCGACTACAATCCGGGAGATGGCAAACTGACGCTTTATTGCACCGCCCAGGCGGCGCATGCGATGCGTCTGCTGCTCGGCGCCTTCGTCCTCAATCAGCCGGAACACAAGTTCCGGGTCGTCTCGCCCGATGTCGGCGGCGGGTTCGGCACCAAGGTCCCGCCTTATTGCGAATACGCGATCGTCTGCTGGGCCGCGCGGAAGCTGGCGCGGCCGGTCCGCTGGACCGCCCAGCGCGCGGAATCCTTCATCACCGACACCCACGGACGGGACCATGTCACCAGGGTCGAGCTCGCGCTCGACGGCGATGCCAAATTCACCGGCCTCAGGGTGCTGACGACGGCGAATATGGGTGCCTATCTGTCGGCCTTCGCGCCGCTGGTCCCGACCTATCTCTACGCGACCCTGTTCGCCGGGCAGTACACCACGCCGGCGATCTGGACCAACGTCAAGGCGGTGTTTACCCACACCACGCCGGTCGATGCGCTGCGCGGCGCGGGCCGGCCCGAGGCGACCTACCTGGTGGAGCGCATCATCGACGAGGCATCGCGCGTCACCGGCGTCGATCCGGTCGAGATCCGCCGGCGCAACATGATCCCGGCCGATGCGTTCCCCTACCAGACTCCGGTGGCCTTGCTCTACGATTCCGGCCAGTACGAAAAGACCATGGACATCGCGGTCGATGCATCCGATTGGTCGGGCTTCGATGCGCGCAGGCAGGCCTCGGAGTCCGCCGGCAAGCTGCGCGGCATCGGCATCGCCACCCCGATCGAGGCAACCGGCGCCGCACCGTCGGCCATCGCCGGTGCCCTGGGCGCCCGCGCCGGGCTGTACGAGTCCGCGCAGGTCCGCTTCAACGCGACCGGGACGGTGACCGTTTTCGCCGGCACCCACAGTCACGGCCAGGGCCATGAGACCACCTTCGCCCAGCTCATTACCGACAAGCTCGGCGTGCCTCTGGAGAACGTCGAGGTCGTCGAGGGCGACACCGACCGGTCGACCATGGGCATGGGCACCTACGGCTCGCGCTCGCTGTCGGTCGGCGGCAGCGCGATCGACCGGGCGATGGACAAGATCATCGACAAGGGCAAGAAGATCGCCGCCCACCTGATGGAGGCCTCGGTCGAGGACATCGACTTCGAGGGCGGCACCTTTACTGTCAAGGGCACCGACAAGTCGACCTCGATCGGCGAGGTCGCGTTCGCGGCCTACGTGCCGCACAACTACCCGCTGGAAGAGCTCGAACCCGGGCTCGACGAGCAGGCCTATTTCGACCCGATCAACTTCAACTTCCCGTATGCCGCTTATGTCTGCGAGATCGAGATCGACCCGGAGACCGGCGCGGTCGCGGTCGAGCGCTTCACCGCGGTCGATGACGTCGGCAACATCGTCAACCCGATGATCGTCGAGGGACAGGTCCATGGCGGGGTGGTCCACGGCATCGGCCAGGCCCTGTGCGAGCAGGTCGTGTTCGACGACTCCGGCCAGCCGCTGACCGGCTCGCTGATGGACTATCAGCTTCCGCGGGCCGACGACGTGCCGAGCCTCGACCTCGACCACACCGTCACGCCGTGCCCGATGAACCCCTTGGGCGTCAAAGGGGTGGGCGAGATCGGCGCGATCGGTGCGCCGGCTGCGGTGATGAACGCGGTCGTCAACGCGCTGGCGCCGTTCGGGATCAACCATGTCGATATGCCGGCGACGTCGAACAACGTCTGGCAGGCCATCCAGAACGCCAGGGCGTCGTAGGACCGGGGCGTCGAACAAGGAGTCTTTGGACGATGTATGATTTCAACTACCGCAAGGCATCATCGGTCGATGACGCGGTTGCCGCGGTCGGCGGCGCCGAGGACGGCCGGTTCCTGTCCGGCGGCATGACGCTAATCCCGACGATCAAGCAGCGCCTTGCCAACCCGTCGGATCTGGTGGACCTCGCCGGCGTCGACAGCCTCGTCGGCATCACGGTCTCCGGCGACAGGGTCACCATCGGCGGCATGACCACCCACGCGGCGGTCAACGCCTCGGCCGATGTGCAAAAGGCGATCCCGGCGCTCGCCAAGCTCGCCGGCGGGATCGGTGATCCACAGGTGCGCAACCGCGGCACCATCGGCGGCTCGATCGCCAACAACGACCCGGCAGCCGACTATCCGGCCGCGGTGGTCGGGCTCGGCGCCACCGTACACACCAACAAACGCGAGATCGCCGGCGATGACTTCTTCACCGGGATGTTCGAGACCCCGCTCGAGCCCGACGAGATGGTCACCGGGGTGAGCTTCCCCGTGCCCTCCAAGGCGGCCTACATGAAGTTTCCCAACCCCGCCTCGCGCTACGCCATCGTCGGCGTGTTCGTTGCCCAGACCGCGGGCGGGCCGCGTGTGGCGGTAACCGGTGCGGGCGCCTGCGTGCACCGCAACGCGGAGATGGAGCAGGCCTTGTCCGGCAATTTCGCGCCCGAGGCGGTGGCCGACATCAAAGTGCCCGACGCCGACCTCAACAGCGACATCCACGCCAGCGCGGAATACCGCGCGCACCTGGTCACCATCATGGCCAAGCGGGCGGTTGCCGAGGCCAACGGCTGAGTCCTTACCGGTTGCGCCGGGTCCGCCCCGGCGGGATAGTCAATGCGGGGAGATCGGGTGTCGATCTCCCCGTCCCGTTTCCGGGAGATTGCCGTTATCGATCGACCCGTTGATCACAGGATCACGAGTGTGCCATGACCGCGTCACTACCCGCCTCCGTCGACGACGTCGTCGATATGCTCGCCAAGGGCCGCTACGTCGCGGACCGGTCTCTGGCGACCGCGCTCTATCTGTCGCTCACGCTGTCGCGGCCGCTGTTCCTGGAAGGCGAGGCCGGCGTCGGCAAGACCGAGATCGGCAAGGTGCTCTCCGAGGCGCTCGGCCGGCGGCTGATCCGGCTGCAGTGCTACGAAGGACTCGATGTCGCATCCGCGGTCTACGAGTGGAACTACAGCCTGCAGATGATCGACATCCGCATCGCCGAGGCGACCGGCGACCGCGACCGCGACCGGATCGAAGAGGGCATCTTCTCCGAGCGGTTCCTGATCAAGCGGCCGCTGCTCCAGGCGCTCGAGCCCGACATATCGGGTCTTCCGCCAGTGCTGCTGATCGACGAGCTTGACCGCACCGACGAGCCGTTCGAGGCCTTTCTGCTCGAGGTGCTGTCCGACTTCCAGGTCACCATTCCGGAGATCGGCACCATTCACGCACCGCACCCGCCGATCGTGATCGTCACCTCGAACCGCACGCGCGAGATCCACGATGCGATCAAGCGCCGGTGCTTCTATTTCTGGGTCGACTACCCTGATGCCGCGCGCGAGCTCGAGATTCTCAACGTCAAGGTCCCGGGCGTCGCCCAGGAGTTGTCGCGCCAGGTGGTGGCCTTCGTCCAGGAGCTGCGCAGCAAGGATCTGTTCAAACTGCCGGGCGTGGCCGAGACCATCGACTGGACCAACGCGCTGGTCCAGCTCGACAAGATCGACCTCGAACCCGATACCGTGAACGCGACGCTGGGCGTGCTGCTCAAATATCAGGACGACATCGAGAAGGTGCGCGGCTCCGAGGCCGCGGCGATCCTCAACGAAGTCAAGGCCCAGCTCGCCCAGGCCCAGAGATGACCGCCAACGGCGACGTGGCGCCGTCGAGCCCGTTCGACCTGCTGGGCGGGCTCGAAGGAAGCCGCCTGGTCGCCAACGTGATGCATTTCGGCCGCATCCTTCGTGCGGCCGGGCTGCCGGTCGGTACCGGCAAGATTCTCGATGCCGTCGGCGCGGTGCGCGAGGTGGGGCTCAAGAACCGGACCGATTTCTACTGGGCGCTGCACGCGGTGTTCGTCAACCGGCGTGACCAGCACGAGCTGTTCGACCAGGCCTTCCACATCTTCTGGCGCGACCCCAAGATCCTCGAGCGGATGATGGGGATCGTCCTGCCGGCCGGCGAGGCCCCTCCTCCGCCCGAGGCCGAGCCGCCGAGCCGGCGGCTGCTCGATGCGCTGACCCCGAAGGACGACTCCGACAAGGCGGACGAAGAACGCGAGCGCGAGGAGGAGATCGAGCTCGATGCGGCGATGACCGCCTCGGCCAACGAGCTGCTCCAGGAGATGGACTTCGAGGAGATGACCGCAGACGAAATCGCCCGCGCCAAGGCGGCGATCGCCCGGATGCACCTGCCCATCGCCGAGGTCCCGATCCGCCGGTTCCAGCCGGCTCCGCGGCGCAGCCGGGTGGACATGCGGGCCACGCTCAGGGCCGCGCTGCGCTCCGGCGGCGCGAGCATTCCGCTCAAATGGCGGCGGCGCCGCAGGCGCCCGCCGCCCCTGGTCATCCTGTGCGACATCTCGGGATCGATGAGCCGCTACACCCGGATGTTCCTGCATTTCATGCACACGCTGACCAACGACCGCGACCGGGTCCACACGTTCCTCTTCGGCACCAGGCTCACCAACGTCGCGCGGTTCCTGCGCTACCGCGATGTCGACATCGCGGTGACGAAGATCACGGCCGCGGTCGAGGACTGGTCCGGCGGCACCCGGATCGGCGAAAGCTTGAATGCTTTCAACCGCCACTGGTCGCGCCGGGTGCTCGGCCAGGGCGCGGTGGTGATCCTGATCAGCGACGGGCTCGACCGCGATGCCGGGCGCGGGCTGACCGAGGAGGTCGAGCGGCTCCACAAGTCGTGCCGCCGGTTGATCTGGCTCAACCCGCTGCTGCGCTTCGAAGGCTTCGAGCCGCGTTCGCAGGGCATCCGGTCGCTGCTGCCCCATGTTGACGAGTTCCGGCCGGTGCACAATCTTCAGAGTCTGGACGAATTGATCACCGCGCTCAGCCGCCCCGCCGGCCGGCGCAGACAGGGAATGGAAGAATGGCTGCAGATGCTCTCGGCATGAACGCTCCGGCCAAAGATGACGACGTGCTGAATGAAGCTCGGACATGGCGTAACCAGGGCCGCGAGGTGGCGTTGGCAACGGTGATCAAGACCTGGGGCTCCTCGCCGCGGCCGGTCGGAAGCCATCTGGCGATCGATGCGGACCGCAACTTCGTCGGCTCGGTCTCCGGCGGCTGCATCGAGGGCGCGGTCATCCACGAGGCGCTTGAGGTCATGGCCGACGGCACGCCCAGGATCCTCGATTACGGCGTGACCAACGAGCACGCCTGGGAAGTCGGTCTCGCCTGCGGCGGCCAGGTCCAGGTCTATGTCGAGAAGCTCGACTAGATGAAGACCGCGATTCTCGAGCAGCTCCTGGAGCACCGCGCGGCCAAGCGTCAGTTCGCGCTGGTCACCCACCTCGAAAACGGCGGGCAGACGCTGGCCTATCCCGACCGCGCCGAGGGCGCGGTCGGGATCGACGACGGCCTGCGCGCGGCCATCGACGCGGCGATCCGGGACGACAGATCCACCACGGTCGAGACCGAGGCCGGCACCGTGTTCGTCCAGGTCTTCAACCCGCCGCTCAGGATGTTGATCGTCGGCGCCGTCCATATCGCACAGCCCCTGGCCCGTATGGCCGCGGTCTCGGGCTACGACGTCACGGTGATCGACCCGCGCGGCTCGTTCGCCACCGACGACCGTTTCCCGGGGGTCACGCTGGTCAACGAATGGCCCGACGAGGCGCTGCCGCCGCTCGACGCCGACCGGCGCACGGCGGTGGTCACGCTGACCCACGATCCCAAGATCGACGATCCCGCGCTTGCCGCGGTGCTGCGCTCGGATGCCTTCTATATCGGCGCGCTGGGCAGCCGGCGGACCCATGCCGCACGGGTCGAGCGGCTGAGGGAGGCAGGTTTCGGCGAGGACGAGATCGCGCGCATCCACGGCCCCGTCGGGCTGTCTCTGGGCGCGGTCTCGCCGGCCGAGATCGCGGTCTCCATCCTCGGCCAGGTCACCCAGGTGCTGCACGAAAAGGAGCACGCCGCGGCGTGAAGTTCGGCCTGACCAGGCTGGCCGATGCTGAGGGCGCGCTGCTTGCCCATGCGATGCGTCTTGCCGGGCGCAGCCTGAAGAAGGGCCACGTGATCGACGCCGCCGACCTCGCCGCGCTCGAACGCGCGGGACATGAAGCGGTCATCGCAGCGCGGCTCGAACCCGGCGACGTCGGTGAGAACGAGGCTGCCGGCCGACTCGCCGGCGCGGTGATCGGGCCCGGGCTCAGGCTCGATCGGGCGTTTACCGGACGCGCCAACCTGCGGGCGGCCGCGCCGGGTCTTGCGATCCTCGACCGCTCGGCGATCGATGCGATCAACGCCGTCGATGAGAGGCTGACCATCGCCACCGTCGCGCCGTTCCAACCGGTCGCCGCGCGCGGGATCGCCGCGACGGTCAAGGTCATCCCGTTCGCCGTGCCGGGCGCGGTGCTGGACGCGGCGATGACGATTGCGCGGGACCAGGCGCCGGTCGTCCGGATCGCAGCCTTCGCGCCGTGCCGGATCGGCCTCATCCAGACCGTGCTGCCGGGCCTCAAGCCGGGGCTTGCGCAAAAGACCGTCGAGGCCACGCGCGTCCGCCTTGCGCCGATGGGCGCGGTGCTCGCCCGCTGCGAACAGACAGCCCATGAGGAGGAAGCGGTCGCCCGGATGCTCGAGGCCTTTCGCGCCGACGGGATCGCGATCGCCCTGGTGCTGGGCGCTTCGGCCATTGTCGACCGGCGGGACGTGATCCCGCTGGCGGTGCAACAGGCCGGCGGATCGATCGACCGGCTCGGCATGCCGATCGATCCGGGCAACCTGACGCTGCTGGGCAGGCTGGGCGCGATGCATGTCCTAGGTCTTCCCGGCTCGGCGCGCTCGACCCGGCTGCACGGCTTCGACTGGGTGCTGCAGCGGCTGGTCGCCGGCGTGGCGGTCACCGGCGCCGACCTCGCCGGAATGGGGGTGGGCGGGCTGTTGAAGGAGATCGCGAGCCGGCCTCAGCCGCGCGAGGGCGGACCGGCCGCCGGTCCCGCGGAGGCTCGGGTTGCCGGCGTCGTGCTTGCCGCCGGTCAATCCCGCCGGATGGGCCGGATCAACAAGCTGCTGGCCGAGATCGACGGGGTGCCGATGATCGTGCGCACGGTGGAGACCATCTTGGCCTCCCGCGCCGATCCTGTCGTGGTGGTGACCGGTCACGAGGCCGCACGCCTGCGTGATGCGGTCGGCGACCGCCCGGTGCGCTTCGTCCACAATCCGAACTACGCCAGCGGGCTCGCCAGCTCGCTGCAGGCGGCGGTCACGGGCATTCCCGAGGATGTCGATGGCGCGGTGTTCTGTCTCGGCGACATGCCGCGGGTGAGGCCCGCCCACCTCGATCGGCTGATCGAGGCCTTCGCCGCCCACGACCGGCCGGCGATCTGTGTGCCGACCCATAACGGCAAGCGCGGCAACCCGGTGGTCTGGCACCGGCGCTTCTTCGAGGAGATGGCTCAGGTTGCCGGCGATACCGGCGCGCGCCACCTGATCGGCGAGCACGTGGAGTCGGTCGTCGAGGTCGCTATGGAGGACGGCGGCGTGCTGGTCGACGTCGATACGCCCGAAGCGCTATCGGCCGCGCGCGGCGAACCGGGATGAGATCCCGTGCGGGACGCTATTTGGTCGCTTCCCTGAGATAGGCCAGAAGGTTCTGTCGGTCCTTCTTCTTTTTCAACCCGGCGAAAGCCATGCGGGTCTTGGCCCTTCTCTTGCCGATATAGGACCCGATATAGCGTTTCGTCTTCGCCATGTAGGCAAGGAAGGTCTCGTCGGTCCAGACCAGCCCTTTCTCGCCGGCGGCCTTCATGTCCTTCGAATATTTGAAGCCCTCGAGCGTGCCCGCCTTGCGGCCGAATATCGCATGCAGTGTGGGCCCGATCGCTTTCTTGCCCGCGACCAGCTTGTGACAAGCCCGGCATTTGCGGAAGACCTTCTTGCCCTTCGCGGCATCGCCGGCCGCCATCGCGGCATCGCCAGCCGCCATCACTGGAGCGCCCGGCGCGGCGGCGCCAAGAACCAGTCCGAGGGAGACGAAGAATATGCACAGGAATCGGGTCACGGGATAAGGTCCCTTTCGGTCGGAAGCGGACGCATTATCATCGAGGCGGGCCGGGGTGACAAGGACGGACGCCCCGATCGCCCGCACTACACTATATGGTGAGGCCGCGCTGCTCCGGATGTAGCAAATTGCCGCAGCCTGGGCCGTTTCCGGCACGCCGAATTGCGTTCGCCGCCGAGCACCCGGTTCAGGCGACGGCCTTGGCGGCCTCGCCCGCCTTGCTGTTCAGATACGCTTCGGGCAGCGTCCGGTGCTCGCTCATCAGCGAGCCGAACCCCTCGATGATGTCGTCGTAGCCGTTGGCGCGCATCGCATACCAGTAGGTCGCGGTGTTGATGGCGATGACCGGCTTGTTGAGCCACTTCTCCGCCTCGCCGGCGAGCCGCGCCATGGCGAGGTTCGTGCCGCACTGGATCAGCGCTTCCACGCCGTGCGCGTTGAGCTCGACCAGCCCGTCGCGCAGCTCGTCCTCGGTGACCTGGGCGATCATCGCCGGGCTCTCGCATTTGAGCCCCTTGATGGCGACGACCTCGAAGCCGCAATCCTCGAAGAATTTCTGGACGTTCCTGTCGCCGACCGGCCAGTAGGGCGTAAGCACGCCGATGCGCTTGATGTCGCCGTAGCACCGCAGCGCGGCCTGGCAGGCATCGGAGCCCATCGCGACGCTGAGCCCGGAGAGCTCCTTGACTCGCTCGCGCAGCTCGATCGACTTGGCGAGCCCGTCCCAGAAGGTCTCCGCCGACATCCCCATCACGATATAGTCGGGGTTGCAGGTCAGCACCCGCAGGATCGCGTTGTCGAACTCGCGGCGGATGTTTTCCATCAACCGGTTGAAGTCCTCGTCGGAATGGACCGGCTCGTCCGGGATCCAGATCCGGACATGGTGGTTGGTCACGCCGCGCGGGCGCATGTCGTCAAACTCGGGCTGGACCGAGGTGTTGGTCGACGGCGCGATCACCCCCCAGTTTGCCCGCCAGCCGATCGAATCCGTCATGATCTGCGCTCCATTGCCGCTCGCTCAGCCGCCGGCCGGGACGCCGGCTTGGCCCGGGGTCAACCCATCCAGCGCGTCCTTGACCTCGGAAAGCGGCATCACGTCGGCATATTTCTGGTCCATGTCGAACAGGTTCGCCTCGTGCGGCCCTTCGGCGCGGTCGCCCGAGCATTCGCGGGGCACGATCGGCCGAAAGCCGAACCCCATCGCATCGACCACCGTCGCCCGCACGCAGCCGCTGGTGGTGCAGCCGGTGACGATCGCGGTATCGACGCCCTTCATCGCAAGCCAGTTCGCAAGGTCGGTCGAGAAGAAGCCGGAAGGGTAGAACTTGCTGATCACCCGCTCGCCCGGCCTGGGCGCGAGCTGGTCGACGACGGCTGTGGCATGGGTGTTGGGGACCAGCTTGCGCAGGCCCGGCGACTTCAGATTGAAGATGCCGTCATCGCTGCCGTCGGCGGCGTAGGCGTGGGTGGTGTAGGCGACCGGCAGCTCATGGTGGCGGGCGACCGCCAGCAGATCCTCGGTATGGTCGATCGCCGATTGGATGCTGCCGCCGCCGAACATGTCAGGGTCGTTGAAGGCGTTGATGAAGTCGATGACGATCAGGGCCGGCTTCCTGCCGAACCCGATCCGGTGGCCGAACCCCTGCTTTTCGTAGACCGCGAGGTCGTCAGACATATCGCTCTCCCGCCATACCGGACCACTGCCGGCCGGGGTGGAGCTTAGCGCCGCGCCCCGAGGCCAGCAAGCCGATGGCGGTATCCGGAACGAAGCTTTCCCGGGCCGGGCGGATCGGGACCGACGACGATCGACGACAAATATGCAAGCTTTCCGGTACCGGCAGGGTCTCCGGCCTGGCGAGCAACGCGGCGATGCACTAACATCGCTGACGGAGGATTCACTGGCGAGGTCGTGCCGTTCCCATCGATTCGAACTTCCTGCGGCACAGGGGCGTCGCCGGTTTGGACACAAAAGCGCGGGAGGGGCTCATGGACAGCAAATTGCGACAGACGGCGGCCGCATTCGCCATGGCAGCGGGTCTGTCCGTCGGTACGGCTTCGGCCGAAACATTCAATCTGACCTTCGCTGCCGCCCAGGGGGTGCATCTCCCCTGGGTCGGGCTGACGCAGAGCGTCTTCATCGCCGGCATCGACGCCAGGCTCAAAGCCACCGCTCACAAGATCAACTGGACCAAAGCCTATGGCGGCACGCTTTCCAAGGTGGGCGGCACGTTGGAGGTGATCGAGGAAGGCATCGCCGACCTCGGGATCGTCTATTCGCTGTTCGAGCAGGCGAAGCTGCCGCTTCAGAACGTCGCTTACATGGCGCCCTTCGGCTCGGACAGCCTGGGGCTGACGCTCAAGATTTTCCAGGAACTGCATCAGGAAGTGCCCGAGATGTCCGGCTCCTGGGAGAAGCACGGCCAGGTCTTCGTGGCGCCGATCGGCTTCGATACCTTCTACCCGCTGACCAAGTTCCCGATCAGATCGCTCAAGGATCTCAACGGCCGCAAGCTGGCCGGCGCCGGGGCGGTGTCTCTTTGGGAAGCTCCGATCGGCATCGTGCCCGTCCAGGGAAACTTTTCGGTCCATTTCAACAATCTCAAGACCGGCGTCTATGACGGAATCATCGCCTTCACCACCGGCTACTACCCCAACAAGCTGCATGAGATCGCGCGCTACGCGACCAAGGTGAATTTCGGCGCCATGCCGGGGGGCGCCGTGACGATGAACAAGGCGATGTGGGGCAAGATGCCGGCCGAGGTCAAAAAGGCCATGCATCAGGCGGCGCTCGATTACCGGGACGCGCAGGACAAGAAGATGACCGGTCTGGTTGCGACCTTCGAGGCCAAGATGGCCAAGGACGGCGCGATCTTTTCGCAGATGCCGCTCGATCAGAAACTCGCCTGGGCAAAGGCGATGCCCAATATCGCCAAACAATGGGCGGCGCGCGTCGAGGCGAAGGGCTTTGCCGGGAACAAGGTGCTGAAGGCCTATATGGACAAGCTCCGCGCCAACAAGGTCCCGCTGGTCCGCGAATGGGACAAGGAATAGAGCGGTCAACGGCCAGACTTGCGGCGCCCGGCCGAACGGCGAACCGTTCCGCCCAAGACCGGTCAGGACATCATGACTGACCGGGCGGCACCGTCGAAGGCGACCGCCTGGCTCCGGTTCCTGACCTTCGAAAGGCTGGTTGCCGGGCTCAATTCGCTGGGCAGCCTGTGGATCGTCGTCCTCATGGTGGTCATCAATATCGACATCATGGGAAGGACCGCGTTGAACATGCCGTTGCGCGGCGTGCCGGAGCTGGTGAAGCTCTCGATCGTCGGGATCGTGTTCATCCAGCTCGGCCACACCCTCAGATCCGGCCGCATGACGCGCTCCGACGGCCTGCTGCGCATCCTGCGCGCGCGGCTGCCGCGTCTGTCCCATGCGATGACGCTGATCTTCAACCTGGTCGGCGCCGGGCTCTTCATGCTGGTGTTCGGGGCGAGCTACCCCTTCTTCGTCGAGGCGTGGAGCACCGGCGAGTACGCCGGGATCCAGGGCTATGTCAGCTACCCGGTCTGGCCGGTGCGGTTGATCATCCTGATCGGCTGCGCGGTCGCCGCGATCCAGTACTGCCTCTTCGCCTGGCGCGATTTCGCGGTGGTCGGCGGCTGGATGGCGCCGGCGGATCCGGAGGACCGCAGGCAGATCACGGAAATGCTCAAATGAGCGGCGTCGAGATCGGGCTGATCTCAATTTGCGCGATTCTGCTGCTGATCTACCTGGGCATGCATGTCGCGGTGACGCTTTGCGTGGTCTCGCTCGCCGGGGTTTGGGCGGTCAAGGGCAGCGTGACCCTGGCGACCAAGCTGCTGGCGATCGCGGCCTATGACACCGTGGCAGGCTACGTCTTCGGCGTCGTCCCGCTCTTCGTCCTGATGGGGTTGCTGGTCAGCGTCTCCGATCTCGGCAAGGACGCCTATGTCGTCGCCAATATGCTGATGCGGCGTATCCGCGGCGGGCTCGGCATCGCAACCGTCGCGGCGAATGCGGTCTTTGCCGCCGTGACCGGGATCTCGGTGGCTTCGGCCGCCGTGTTCACCAAGCTCGCGGTGCCCGAGATGATATCGCTCGGCTACCGCCCCCGCTTTGCCGTGGGCGTCGTCGCCGGCAGCTCGGTGCTCGGCATGCTCATCCCGCCCAGCCTGCTGCTGATCATCTACGGGATACTCGCCGAGCAATCGATCGGAGACCTGTTCATCGCCGGCATCGTGCCGGGCCTGCTCCTGTCACTCGCCTTCGCCGTCGCGATTCTGGGGATGGCGACGTTTTTACCCGCTGTAGTGATGCGCGAAGGAGAAGGCGCCGGCGATGTCCGGACAGCCGAGATCGAAGACGTTCCCATGTCGATCGCGGCGGCGAGCTTTCGTCTTTGGCCACTGGCCGCGCTGGTCTTCGCGGTGATCGGCGGGATTTATCTCGGCTGGTTCACGCCGACGGAATCGGGCGCCGTCGGCGCGCTTGGCGCTTTGGTTCTGGCGCTGGCCCGGCGCAAGCTCACCTGGGAAAGGGTCTGGCAGGTATTGGTCGAGACCGGGCATATCACGGTTTCGATCCTGATGCTGATCATCGCCGCCAACATCTACACCCGCCTCCTCGCCCTTTCGGGCGTTCCGGTGTTCATCAACGACTTCGTCAACGGGCTGGAGCTCGGCTTCTTCACGCTCCTGATCTTCTACGCCGTGATCATCGTGATCATGGGAACCATACTCGACGGGATCTCGATCATGCTGATCATGATCCCGATCTTCCTGCCCTTGCTCGAGGTCTATAACGTCGATCTGGTCTGGTTCGGGATCGTCACCGTGATCGCGGTCGAGATCGGGCTCCTGACCCCGCCTCTGGGTCTGTCGGCCTATGTGATCAAGAGCACGCTCGACGACGACCGGATCTCGCTCGCGGACATCTTCATCGGCGCGGCCCCGTTCGCGGTGGTGATGTTCATCGTCCTGTTGCTGATCATCTTTTTCCCCTGGCTGGTCACCGGCTACGGCTGATGGCCGGGACAATCGCAGGCATGCACTTGGCGCGCATGCTCTGGCGGCGGAGTCGGTGCCGGGGCGACCTGCAGGGGATCGCGGAAACTTGTCCCTTTTCAGGCCACGCGATAAGGCACTAACATCCGAGCCGGAAGCCGTCGGGAAAAGACGAAGTCATTGACGGATCGGAGGGTTGACCCATGAGCTATCGCGTGACGCCGCTCTTGCTCGGCGATGCCGTCGTGCCGGACATGCTCGACGTGTTCTGGAGCCTGTCCAGGGCCCGAGGCGCCTCGTCGGTGCCGATTCTCGCCTTCCTCATCGAGGGCACGCCGGACGGACCGCTCCTGATCGACACCGGCATGCGCGACGCGCAACGTGCGCAGGACGTCCACGGGCTGGGTCCGCACAACGTCGCGCCGGACCAGACCATCCCGGCCCAGCTCGCCAAGCACGGCTATACGCCGGAAGACATCAAATACGTTCATCTGACCCATCTCCATTACGACCACGCCGGCGGCTGCAACCTGCTGCCGAATGCGCGCTTCGTCCTGCAACGCACCGAGCTGATGGCGGCGGCGGCGCCGCTCGGACCCGAGCAGCTCGACATCGGCGGCAAGGGCCTGTTCTTCGACCGCGCCGATGTCGCGGATCTGGTCGACCCGCTCTGGAGCCGGGTCGACCTGATGGAAGGCGATTACGAGCCCTATCCGGGAATCCGCTGCGTCCTTTATGCCAACTCGCACACCCCCGGCCACCAATGCATCTACGTCGAGACCGCCGAGGGGATTGTGGCGATCATCGGCGATATCGCCCGGAAGCTCGATCTCAACATCGACAAGGAGATCCTGCCAGGCATCTATTACGACCTGGATTCGATGCGCCGGGCGCTGATCGACATCAAGTCCCGCGCAGACGTGATTCTGCCGACCCACGACTGGAAAGTGCTCGAGGGCGGCAAGCCGGACGACGTCTCGGACGGGTAAGCGCGGGACGGTTCCGGTTCCGCGACGGCGGCGGGGGATAGAATTCCAGCTATTGGCCCGCATGAGGGAAGGGCGGACGGATGTTATACCAGTCTGCGCTGACTGCGGCTCGCAAAGGAGATTCCTGAATCGGCCTTTTTGTGATTCACGCTGGCAAACTGAAGGAGGTTTGCCATGGGTGCAGCGATCCCGCTTCGGACGGACGACGCCGCGGCGAGGTTACGGCGGCTTGCCAAGGCGTCTTCGCACGGCAACCGAGCGTCACTTGTTGGCGCTGGCGGCGATCTACGACAACGGCTCGCGGCGCTGATGGTCCCGATGGGCTGATCGACCGGCGGGCGCCGGGCCATGGGGTTCGGCAAGCTTTCGGCACGGCCGCGCCATTACGCACAGAACGCGCTGGCGCTCGCGGATCTTAAAAAACCTTCCCGGCCGAGCTCACGGCCATCCGCGCGGCACTGGTCGGCACCGAGATAGCGTTGTGGTGGCAGGATGATCGACCGGCGGGCGCTGGGCAAGACGCGGAACCCGGCCGCGCGCGCCGCATGACCAGCGCACCAAGTCGGCCGACATCTTCGACGCCATCTGCCCCCGGCGCGGCGTCGGCGCCGGCCTCGTCCTGCCGCGCTGCAACACCCAGGCCATGCAGTGACATCGCGACCAGATCGCCTGCCAAGGAGCACCGAAAACTGGCTATCCACCCGCGCGTTCAAATCATACGACGACAGCATCGACCACCGCTGCCACGCCTGGAACAACCTCTTCGATCAACCCTGGAAAATCATCTCCAGCGGCCACCCAGAATGGGCCAATCGGTCCTGATCAATCCAGGTTGGTATTATAATGAATCCGCTTCCGGTATGCTTACGGCTTGCCGACAACCAGCCAATCCCGGCATAAGAAAACCCCCGGAAACGTCAATGTTTCCAGGGGTTTAATTTTTTTGCGGGGAGAGGATTTGAACCTCTGACCTTCAGGTTATGAGTGGGATCTTAGTGCCAGAAATACGTAATGGAATCTGCTTGTTATGCGGGCTCCGGCCACACAAAGTCCGGGCGTAAACCTTCACAGACAGGACGACCGTCGTTCGGTTCCGGGGCACCACTGGCCGGATCGTAGAAGGCATGATAGGTCGCAGGCAGGCTGTCCGGGTCGTAACCCATCAAGTTTGGTACGATCACGCGAATACGGCGTTGTTTGTCATCGAGCATGATCGGTGTGCCACAGGTTGCACAGGTGCACAGTTCCAAGGGGCCATCCGCGTTTTGATCATTGAATGGCTGACGGTTCAAGCCATCAACGTTATCAACGGCTACATCTCCGTGTTTGAAAAACACCACGTGGGTCGTGTCTTGACCGGTAACACGCTTGCAGACGGAGCAGTGGCAGGTGTGGTTGTCGATCGGATCGTTGTCCGAGTGCGTGCGTATATGATCGCAACCACCAGAATACTGATGTGACATGTTCTCCTCCTTGCTTTGTTGTTGACGTAGACTATGTGAAAACAAGAGTCAAGTCCCCGGGACGTCCACAATCCCGGACCTAATGCTTACTGAGGTGGCCCCGGCAAATCGGACAGGTTGTTAACAGCGAATCCAAGAGTTTGCGCTTTATCGACAAGCGGTTGGCGGTGTCAAGCGCCCGAGCATGATGCGGATCATGGCGAGACGGACAAAGGCGACGACGGTTCTTGCGTAACGCTCGAAGTCGCGGACGAGGCGCCGGTCGCGGCGACGGTCGCCGCCATCCTCGGCCCCTGGTCGCCGCCGTCGGCGAAGATGGTCTCGATGAAGGGGAACCAACGGCGCGCCGTTCGAAGCAATTCGCGGGCGCCGTCGCGGTCCTGCACGTCGGCGGGATGGACGATGACGCTCAACAGCAGGCCGAGCGTATCGACGAGGATGTGGCGCTTGCGCCCGGTGACCTTCTTGCCGGCATCGGAGCCCTGCGGGTCGAACGGAGCCCCCCTTTTCTGCGCCCCCTTTGCGCTCTGGCTGTCGATCACCGCCGCCGATGGGCTCGCTTCGCTCGCTTCGCGCCCTTCCCGGTCGCGCACCATCACGTAGAGGCTATGATGGATGCGCCCGAGCGTGCCGTCCCACTCCCACAGCATGAAGTCGTGGTCCACCGTCGAGTTCGGTGGCAAGTCCTTGGGCAGCGCCGAGCATTGGCAGCCCGTCCAAAGAACATGGAAGCTCCCGTTGAGCACCTCGCGGACATCCGCGTCGCGCGGCCGGCCGCCGCGACGCGTCGGCGGGATCATTGGCGCGATCAGCGCCCACTCCGCATCCGTCAGATCGCTCGGGTAAGGACGACGCTTGAGGATGCGATGCCAGGGATCGTAAACCTCGCGCAGGGCCTCGCCCGGCTCCGCGCCGGCGATCACCCACGGGTTGCCGTCGTTGCGGACTATGCCCCGCAATACCGCGGCTGCTATGGTTTCTGCCGCCATGACGGTCACATGCATGCGTCGCAGGGGCCAGAAAGCTGACCCAGAGGGATCGCTCGTCGTGAAACTGACCGAAGAGGCGCATGGCTGTCGGCAACCAGCCGACCGCTTGCCGGCGCGGCGGCAACCGGGATCGCTTTCATGAGCCTGGTAAACGCGAACGGTTGGGAATTCGATTGCGAGATTGTCGGCAAAGGACCCGATATCGTCTTCGTTCACGGAGAGATTCACGGCACGGAATACTGGGAACATCAGATCGGGGAATTTGCCTTGGATCACCGCTGTTTCGTCTATCACCGGCGCGGGCACGGACGCACCGGCGCGCCGGGCGGCGGATACGAACTGGAGAACCAGCGCAGCGACCTCGAGGCGCTGATCGGTCACTTCGACATCGTTCGCCCGGTCATTGTCGCGGTTGCCTTCGGAACCGCCATTGCCGTCGACTACACGATCCGTCATCCCGAGCAGGTGCGGGGGGTTGTGATGGTCGCGTGGAGCGAATTGCACGAGGCCGGCAAGTATTTCGATCGCTGGGCGGCGGCGAACCGGGAGGTTGTTCGCATCCTGAAAGAGCAAGGTCGTGACGCCTTGATAGATTACCTGCGGCGCGAGGCGGGGCGCAGCCTGTACACGGTGATACCTCTGGATTCGCCGATTCGGGAGCCTTGCATCCAGATGTTTGCCCGCCACCCGGCCGAAGAGTACGAACGCGGCATGCTCGAGTTCGCCGTCTCGGTGCCCAGTCTCGTCGAGCCATTCACCAGGCTTGATACGCCGGTGTGGGGTGTCTGCGGATCACTTGATCCTTTTCCGGATCAGCCGGATACCCTGGCGGAGATGGCAGGATTCCGGGAACTGCCGCCCATCGCCGGGGCCTCGCGTTTCGTTCAGTGGGAAAAGCCGGATGCGTTCAATGCCATCCTGCGTGAATTTCTCGCCACATATCCGCCATCGAACGACCAGAGAAGAGTGAACGCATGCGAATTGTAGATCTGAGCCTGCCGATCAACGGCAACATGGCGGGACTCCCCGGTTTTCCGTTCTATGTCGACAATCCCACCCGAGCCTACCCTCTGTCGGTCATGAGCGAGGCGCAGAACGCACGGCTGAAGAATATGGGGATCGTGGGGGATATCGAACCCGAACTATCCAATCACATGTTGAGCAAGCTGGAGATCATCACACATATCGGAACCCACATCGACGCGCCGCTGCATATGCTGGAAGACACCTGGTCCGTGGATCAGATCCCGCTCGAGCGGACCGTCGGGAAAGGCAGGATCATTCCCCTGACGGACGTGCCGCCCGGCGGCATGGTGACGGCCGAGGCGATCCTGAACGCCGGGGTCGATTTCGACGAGACTGTCATCCCGATCCTGCACACCGGCTGGACGGAACAGAAATGGGGTACCCCGGAATTCTGGGACAACACGATTTACATGCACAGGGACGCCGCCGCGCTTCTGGTTGAACGCAACGTGAGCGCGGTCGCGATCGACTTTTTCCCCGAATTTCCTTTCTGGCGGGACGGCATCGAACGCCCGGAAGGACAGCCTGCGGGCCACAACCACCGGCTGCTGCTTGGAAACAAGACCATCATCATTCAGATGGTAACCAATGTCGGCGCCATCAATGCGGCCGACTTCATGCTGTCGGCGGTGCCGCTGCGACTGGAGGGGCTGGACGGCTCGCCGGCGCGGGTTTTCGCGGTTATCGGAGATCAAGAAGATCAACAAGTCCGCTGTTGAGCGAGCGGTTCCTGCGCCCATCCATCTGTCTTGCAGGAGCCGGAGCGCTATTCGGCGGCGGATCTAAGTTCCGTGGCACGCATGCGATGCAACGCACGGCGCGCGAGCGCGACCGACTCGTCGTGTTGGCGGTAGTGCAGCCCGCGTTCTCGGTCGCGTGAGATCACCGCCTGCTGGGCTTCGATCATGGTCTTGTCTTCGATGAACGCGTTGGCGATGTCCGCATAGAACTGCTTCCCGGCGGGCGTGCTTTCCGGGCAATTGCGGTTCGCGACCGACCAGAAATAGTGGCAGCTGGTTTCCGTTTCCGGCGTCGCATGGTGGAAAAGCCGCAATGACACGCCGCCGTCCTGGTATCGGTTCTCCTTCGCGCCGCGACCGACATCGAGTGCGCCGCCCCATTGCAGCACCGAGGCCGGCGCCACGTATTCGAAATCGGACCAACGATCGACCTTGCCCTGGAATCCGGCGACCGAAACGAAGGAGGGCGGCGGGGGTGATGCCATCATCCACCTCAGGAATTTCACGCCGTTCTCCGTCACCGTGGTCTCCAGCACCGCCTCCACATGCGATTGGGGAAACCCGCCGATGGTCGAACCGTGGACGTAGCCGAGATGGGTCAAGTCCATGAGGTTATCGATCACGAACATGAAGTTCGCTTCGTAGCGATAGCAGCCGAACTGGAATGGCCATTCCTCGTCGGCGTCGTGGAACGGGAAATCGATGATCCGGGCCGGATCGGCCAGGTTGGGATCGCCCATCCAAACCCAAACGAAGTTCTGCCGCTCGACGACAGAATAAGAGCGTACCCGATAGTGCGGCCGGTCTTCTTCCTCGCCCGGATTCCCGGTGCACGCGCCGTCGCGGCCGAAGGTCATGCCGTGATAGCCGCATTGTATCCCGTCATCGACGACGCTGCCGAGGCTGAGCGGCGCACCACGGTGGCAGCACCTGTCCTCGAGGATGGCCGCCTGACCCGAGCTGTGACGGAACAGAACGACGTCTACGTCCAGCAATCGACGTGCAAGCGGCTTGTCCGTGACCTCTTGTCCCCAAGCGGCGATGTACCAAGCGTTGCGGACCATCGGTTCGACTGGATCATCAGCCATCAGCGCAGCTCCATCATTCGATTTTCGCAGCCATTCGCGTCGACGTTCGGATAAACTTCGTACCATCGGGCGCTCCAAAGCATCAACCCCATGCGCGCCGCGACGGGTCTATGATCTCGGCGTCCTGGTCGTGCTCCACACCACCAGCAGATTCTGAACGCCTCTGAACGTGAGCGTCGGGATGGACGCCCAGCCCTGCCCTTCCGCCAGCCTCATTTCCGGAAGGCGCCGCACCAACGAGGTCCGCGACACGACGGCATTCTCGTTCGGGTTCGCGATTCCGGTCTCTATGCCGGGGCTCCGCTTTATCTGCCGCCCACCCGTGGCCCAGACCAACGCCCGTCGCTATTGGACCATCCGCTGTCGCTGCAATACGACGAATCCGACGGTCTCGTGATCTTCGACGACGTGCTGGTGCCGTCGGAAAGGCCTTTCATTTTTCACGATCCCGCATTCGACCAGCTCGTCAATCCGCAATCGCACACCCTGCCCAACACCTTGATGCAATCGGTGGTACGGGCGACGTCCAAGTCCGAGTTCATGATGGCGCTCACGCTCGCCGTCGCGCGTGCGTCCAAGATCGACGCCCACAACCCGGTCCAGGTCCAACTCGCCGAAACCATCGCGATTGCGGAGTTCGCGCGCACCTGCCGGATCGCTGCGGAGGCCGAAAGCACCGAGACCGAGTTCGGCACCTGAGCCGCCGGCACCCGCCCGCTGCAGACGTGGCAGAGCATGTACTGGAAGCCGTACAACCGCCAATGCGAGATCCTGAACACGCTGGGTGCGGGCGGTCTTGTCGCCGTTCCGTCCTATGCCGAGGTGGCGGGCGAGCTCAAGGAGAACGTCGCGATGTATTTCCAGTCGGCCAACGCGAGCTCGCCCGAGCGAATCAAGTTGCTGCACCTCACCTTCGATGCCTCGCTGTCGAGCTTCGCCGGGCGCCAGCGGTTGCACGAGCAGTTCTACACCGGCGATCTCATGCGCACCCAGGCGCTGCTCTACAACATGTACGACACCGACGCGCATATCGCGCGCATCCACGCCATGCTGGACGATCTGGAGACGAGAGACTCTCGGCAGTTCAATCCACCGGCGGATGGACGCTCGTGACGCCTGCGGCGCCGCATCTTGCCGTCATGGCAGGCGGCATCGGTCATTGCCGAGGTGCGGATGAAGCCGTAGGCCCGGTCGATAGCGATGTGAGCTGCGCGGGCTTACCGCCGCGCCACAAGCGCGACGGTCCTGCCCGCTGTCGCCGAACACCGGGACCGTGATGTCGGGCATTCTCCGTTGCGATCCGGCAGAGTTCTTGCGCTTTCCGGTCTTCGCCGTCCAGCGTGCATCGATGCCCTTCTGCGCCGCTTGGGCCAACTGAGCAAGCCAGATCTCGGTCGCGCTTAAACCGGGCGGCCGCCTTTTGGGCCGCCCGAACAGCCAAGCGCTGCTTCGAGCGGCGAAAGATCTCGAAGTCTGCCATTCGCGCCAACACTTCCAGCGGATCACCGATCGAACACTGCTTGCACAAATGATCCGGTAAGCCAAACAGGCCGGCCTGTCTCATCAAGATCCCCGCCGGCCGAGCAGCCGCAGAGAATCACAATCAGGTAAAATTCTCCAGGAAAATGGAGGCGTCCAGGTGCACGACCTCCGCATACATCTCTCATCAATTGTCGAGAAAATTTCGTGCAGAGTTCAATGTATCGAAATATTTCAGCGGGAAAACGATCTTTCCACCGTCTCCCAACTCAAACAAACCGTAGATATAGAGGCTGACGAGCGACATGCTGCCGCCGGGCCTGAATATTTCGACAAGGTAAGATTTAACGCATCTTCCTGGAAGATTGGGAGCAAGTTCCCGGCACAGGTTATTTGATATTTCCGACAGAAGACTATACTCGTATTTTCTCCATGGCTCATCGCCATTTGGTGGAAATTTAACCGCCTTATTCTCAATCAACAAGCCATCGACGTCGACGGCGCAATCTATGACATTGCGCCAAATACTGATTCTTTCGCCATAAAACAAAATCGGTTCGAAGGGGTAAATCGGATCGCCAAAGTACTTTCCGGTATTGTGCCGAAAATCCCTAAAATCCCGGATGCCAAATTGCTCCTGAAATTCCTCGAAATTATCGCTGGACGACCATTCGTAGGCGAAACACCGCGGAGAAAGGATCTTGCCATCAACTTTCCATCCTACCGGAACAGGTGGAAATTTTTCTTCAACCCAGCCATTGACTGCTATTATTCTGAAGGGACTGCTGCGATACCAGATTAGACCATGCGCAAGCATGAAGCCACGCCACCCCACCGGCGTACACTCTGGTTCGGATTTGAGTATCTTCGCCCTCCAGGATTCTGGAAATATATCACTGAATGACTTGTTGTCGATGTATATGCGCCTGGGCCCATTGTCGAGTTCGCCATCAACCAGGGAAAAGAACGCGACGAGATCCCTTTGGCGCACCGTGTCCTTGATCTTCTGTCCGAATGCAAACGCTTCTTCTGCATCGTACTTCCAATATTTCTCATATTGGGCGTACGCATCGCCGCAATGCAATGGTCTCTTGTCGCCGGACCCGACGGCGTCCCTGTAGGTAACGAGAAAGAGAAGACTGGTTGCAATCATGATCGTCGCAGCGCATTTTGCCGGTGTCATATGGTCATTGTCCTTAGAGCCGATCCGGAAAGTTTGAATCTATGGTGAGTGGGTTGCGGCGAGTCTGCGCAGCATGATGCGGATCATGGCGAGTCGGATGAAGGCGACGACGGATCGAACGTGACGTTCGAAGTCGCGAGCGAGGCGCCTGTTGCGGCTGATCCAGGCGAAGGTGCGTTCGACAATCCAACGCTTTGGCAGCACCTCGAAGCGGGGCACGTCGTTGCGCTTGACGATCTCGAGCCGCCAACCCCCGGTCTTGGCGACAGTCGCGGCCATCTTCGGTCCCTGATAGCCGCCGTCG
This sequence comes from Alphaproteobacteria bacterium, assembly GCA_965248835.1. Classification (GTDB taxonomy): domain Bacteria; phylum Pseudomonadota; class Alphaproteobacteria; order MPNO01; family MPNO01; genus CAYFYS01. The sequence continues at coordinate 994,983 of CBDFLJ010000002.1, read as the reverse complement.
GCGTAGATCACCTCGATGAATGGGAACCGTCGCCGGGTGCGGCGCAAGAGCTCGTGGGCACCGTCGCGATCCTGAACGTCGCCGGAATGCACCACGATGCCCAGCATCAGGCCGAGCGTGTCGACCATGATGTGCCGCTTGCGACCGGTGACCTTCTTGCCCGCATCGAAGCCTTGATCGTCGATCGACGCCCCCCTTTTTGCGCCGCCTTGGCGCTCTGGCTGTCGATGACCGCGGCCGACGGGCTGGCTTCGCGTCCTTCCTCATCGCGCACCGCGACGTAGAGTTCATGATGGATCCGCTCCAGCGTGCCATCCCACTCCCATAGATCGAAATAGTCGTACACCGTCGACTTCGGCGGCAGATCCTTGGGCAGTGCATTCCACTGGCAGCCCGTGGACAGCACGGTGAAGATGCCGTTCAGAACCTCGCGCACGTCGACTGAGCGCTTGCGCCCGCCGCGCTTGGCAGGCGGGATCATTGGCGCGATCAGCGCCCACTCGGCGTCGGTCAGATCACTCGGATAGCGAAGTCCGCGACGCTCCGCCGCGCGGCGGTGTTCCGCAGTCCACATCGGGCTTCCTCCTGTAAACCGGATGCCCAGCACAGAATCACAAACGATTCTTCCGATTCAAGAACTTTCCGGAAGGGCTCTTAGTGATCTGTCGGGCTGAGTGGGAGAGCCAGCGGGTCGTGATGGTTCTGTTGCGAGGTTCTGCCTTGAAACCGCGACGGATGCTTGGTCGGCGCGGCTGTGATCGAGCCGAGCATTCAATAGCGCCGTTATGCGTCGATAGCCATAGGTCGGCTTGTTATCGACCAGGCGGCGCACGCGCATCGTCGCATCCTCAACCTTCATTGGGAGGCGTCCTTCAGCAGCGACCGCGCGAGCAAGGTCGATTTTTCCCGCGACTTGGCAATGGCTTCCTTGAGGATCTCGACTTCCAGCGTCTTGCGGTCGAGCTGAGGCTCCAGTTCGCGCACCCGCGCCTCAAGCCGGCGCACCTCGCCATTGCCCGTAGCCCCGTCGTCCGTCCGCACCGGGATCGCCCTCCTCCTCGGTCATCAATCGACGCCAACGATACAGGAGATTTGGCGCGACGCCATGGCGTCGCGCCACGGCCGAGACGCTGTCTCCGCTGGCCAGTGGTTCTTATACGAAGCGCAGCTTCGCCACCCCCGTCCAATGCCGGCGGCGTTCCGTCCCGGTGATGATCGCGATGTGCTGATATTCGTCCGACATAAGCCCATGCCTAGTGGATGGAATCTAACGCTTGATGCCCGCGTTTGACGGCGGAGATGATTTTGTCCGGGTCCGCGGTCCAGCGAAATGGCTTGGCCTCGCTGGCGTTATGCTCGGCAACGAAGCAGTTGATGGCGGCTTGAAGGTCAACGACGGAGTGGAAGACACCGCGTTTGAGCCGGCGCTGGCGAGTTTTGCGAAGAAGCGGCGTTGAGCCAGGAACAGGAAGTCGGTCCAGCGCGCTCAGACGGTCGAGCCAGCGTCGGACCTTGGGGTGCGTGGACGGCGTCGTTGTCGAGAATGGCATGGATGACCGTGCCGGCGGGCGTTCCGGCCTCGACCGTGTTGAGGAAGCGGATGAATTCTTGATGGCGATGACGCTGCATGTTGCGGCCGATGACCGTGCCGTCGAGGACGCGAAGCGGCAGGCCGGGCTGCGTGCGATCTGGATCTGGCTCTTTTCGTCGACACTGAGCACGATGGCATGGGCGGGCGGGTCGACATAGAGCCCGACAACGTCGCGCAGCTTGTCGGCGAAGTTGGCGTCTTTGGAGAGCTTGAACTGGCGCACCCGATGAGGCTGGAGCCCGTGGGCGCGCCAAATGCGTTGCACGGAAGAGACGGAAACGCCGAGCTTCCCGGCCATCATGGCGGCCGTCCAGTGGGTCGCCTCGGCGGGCGGATCGGTCAGGGTCAGATCGACGATGCGCAAGGCGACACCGGGTTCGAGCGGCGGAATACGCGAAGGCCGGGTCTTGTCCCGCAGCAGGCCATCGACGCCCTCGGCCATGAACCGTTCCTGCCACCGCCAGACGCAAGGCTTCGACTTCCCGGTCCGGCGCATGATCTCGACCGTCCCCGCGCCGGCAGCCGTGGCCAAAATGATCCCGGCCCGCCAGACATGCTTCTGCGGGCTGTTCCTGTCCGCCACGACCGCTTCCAGACGAGCACGGTCGGCGACGCAAACCTCGAAGGTAATCCCTGTGCGCATGCCCGCAGACTCGCACATACGCTCGGACAAGGGAATCGTCTGTTAGATTTTATCCACTAGAGTCTGTCTGATTTAGATAGAACCATATCGGGCGTTTCTGAAGACGCAGGGCGCGCTCAGCCCATGGGTGCGCAGACCGGCCAGGAAGGTCATGCTGCGCCAGCGGCCGTGGGGCGCGAAGCCTCTCTGCGCCTGCCACCGTGCCCGCTTGCAGGCAACCGCCGCCCGGGCCTGCTCAAGCGCGAACAGGGGGGGTTAAAGCTCAGACCCTCGCGCCTCAGAAACCGCCAGATCGGGTCCCGGCTCAGCGCGATCCCTACCGCGGCCAGAAGAGCCTGCAGCCGGTCGGGCGTCAGATTGAGCCAGGCATGACCCTGGAGAAACTGGGGGCTGAGCATGGGACCATCGGATCGGCCCAGAATTGATCTGGCGGGTAGAATGTACTTCGTAGGATCCGCCTTTTAGGACCGCGGCGACGCTCCCTGGATCACCGCAGCAGGTCATAAGCGAGTTTCGCCGCAGCAACATCCATGATGGCGATACCGACCGAATCGTAGATCACGGTCGCATTCTCGGGAACAGACTTGATGCCCGCAAAGATCTCCCCGATCTCAGCAAAGATCTCGCATTTCGATCCGCGGACATTGCCGGCCTGATCCCAGGCGGCATCGCGAGATTCGACAATCACGGTGTGCGCCATCGCCGCGTCGTCGAGCTCCCGGCCGTCTCGGGTATTCCACCCGACGGCGGTCACGAAAACGCCGGATTTCAGCCAGTCCCCGTTGAGGATGGGAGTCTTGGCCGATGTCGTGCAAGCGACGATGTCGGCATCGCGCACCGCCTGCTCGGCATCGCCGAAAAAAACTGCGCCGATCTCCTCGGCAACGGCACGGCCGGTTGTCTCCGTGCGGGCCCAGAGCCGGAGCTCGCCCAGTGGTCTGACCGTCGCCAACGCACTGGCGTGGGCGCGCGCCTGAACGCCGCTGCCCATGATGGTAACCACCTCCGGCCCCGGAACCGAAAGCTTGCGCGCCGCCGCAGCCGATCCCGCCGCCGTCCTCATTTCAGTGATCAGGCGGCCGTCAAGGACCGCAACCGGCGCACCGTTATCCTTGTCGAACACGAGGATCACTGCCTGATGGGTCGGAAAGTCGGTGCCGGCGTTGTCGTGGTAGAGGGTAACGACCTTGACTGCCATCGCATCGCCGACAGCGGGCATCGCCGCGATAATCGCATCGTGGCCCGGCACCGGCACAATCTGGCGTACCGGCTGTGCCACCCTGCCGGCGGAAAACGAGATCATCGCTTGTTCGAAAACATCGATCAGCGGTCCCCATTCCAGAACGCCAGCGATTGCGGCTTCGTTGAAGAACGGCAATCTCTCCAGACCCTGGTGCGCCATCACGCTTCACTTCCTCGCCGCGTGCGATCAACAGGTGTAGTTCAGCCCGAGCCGTCCGCCATCCACGTAGACGGTTTCGCCGGTGATATAGCTCGCCTTTTCGCTTGCCAGAAACGCAACGACATCGCCGATCTCGCGCGGGCTTCCCATGCGTTTGAGCGGTGTCCGCGACATCGCCACCTTCATCGCTTCGGGATCGGCGTTGACAGCCGCCATCATTGCCGTATCGATTGATCCTGGCCCGACCGCATTGACCCGGATGCCATACGGGGCGAGAGCGAGGGCGCTCGACTTGGTGAGCTGCATAACACCGCCCTTCGAAGCGCAATAAGCTGCGACCGTAGGGATCGCGACCTGGGCGTTGATCGATGACATATTGACGATGGATCCGTTGATCCCGGCCGCAATCATCGATTTCGCCGCCCGCTGTGTCGCCAAAAAGGTGCCGACGAGATTGACGTCGATCACCGACTTGAACTGCTCCAGGGAAGTTTCGAGAAAATCACTGGGCTCGGCGATTCCGGCGCAGTTCACGAGTATCGAAACCGGGCCGAGATCGACTTCGATTCGATCGAACATCGATTCGATCTGATCAGCGTCGCCCATATCGCAAACTATTGCGACCGTGTTGTCACCCAGGCGCTCGGCGGCGGCCTTGACTCCGGTCGCGTTGATGTCCGCAAGGGCAATCCTGGCGCCGCTTTCCGCGATCGCTTCGGCACAGGCATAACCGATGCCCTGCGCACCGCCGGTGATCAGGGCCGTGGTTTGATCCGTCATCCGCTTCTCCCGTTTTCGGTTCGTTGCGCGTCTCCGATTCCCCGACCCGTCCAAGTGGGCAGTGTTTCAGAACGCTCCGACGATCTGATTGGCGGTGAACGCCGCACGGTAAAGGCGCGACGCGACCGGAGCCGTCGCGACCCGTTTCGGCTCGGAGATGGGCAGCGGCAGATCTTCTTCCCGACCGTCGGACAACAGCTCGGCCATCGCCTTTCCAAAGATCGTGCCTGGCGCAATACCGCGGCCGTTATAACCGATGGGTGTGTAAAGACCGTCCGCCAAACGATGGATGCGCGGCAGATGGTCGGGAGTCATGGCGATCTGTCCGTGCCATGCTTTCTCGAATTCGACGGCACCGAGCGCGGCAAAAAGCCGCTTGATGCGGCGCGCCGCCCACCGCTGCGACAGCCCGTTCTCGCCGCCGATCGCCTGTCCCATCGAGCCGACGATCAATCGCCCGAACGCATCCCGTCGCAGGGAGAACATGATCCGGCCGGTGTCCCACAGGCCCTGCCCTTCGGGAAGGATAAACCGCGCACGATCACCGAGGGGGACGGTCGCGACCTGGAAGAAGTGAATGATCGTGAATGTCTTTTTCAGCCCGGGCCATAGATCGTCCGTATAGGCGTTGGTCCCGAGCACCACCGCCCGCGCCGAAACACGGCCTCGGTTCGTATCGACGATCCACCGGCCGCTGTCGCGGCGGAGGCGGCGCGCCGTGACGCCGATCGATATCCGGGCTCCGGCTCTGAGTGCGGCCCGGGCCAGCCCCCGGACATAGCCCATCGGATTGATCGTGCCGGCGCGGTGATCCTCGAGGCCACCGTAAAACGCTTCGCTGCCGATCTTCGCCGACGCCTCCGCGCGGGACAGCAACGCGACGGGTGCATCGAGCCGGTGCCACTCTTCCGCCCGGCGTGCGAGATCCTCATAGCCGCGCGGCGAGTGGGCGGCATGGATGGTGCCCTTGCGCATCGCTTCACACCGTATCTGGTGGCGTTCGATCAGCGACATGACATAAGCAGGCGCCTCCCCCAGCACCTTGATCAGCGCCGACCCGCGTTTATCGCCGAGGCGGGCACGCACATCCTGAGGCGGCAGCCATAGCCCGGCATTCACCAAACCGACATTCCGGCCGGATCCGCCGTGACCGATCCGACAGGCTTCCAACACATGGCAATCGAGCCCGCGCTCCGCCGCGTGCAGCGCCGTCGACAACCCCGTGAAACCACCCCCTACGATCGCCACATCGGTTTCGATGTCGCCGTCCATAGATGGTGTGGATGGTACAAAATCCACTTCTTCCGCTGTCACATCCCAGAGCGAAATCGCCGGCTTAGCTGTCATGCCACGAATCCATCTGCGCGTTCGGTGTGAAGATGCGCGAAGGTAGCACCGAACTGTGATTGCCGTGAATCACCAGTGCGAATATGCCCGCTGGTGAGCCCTCGCGCGGCTCCGAATCACAGATGCAAAGACCGGTGGCGGCGGCGGGCGCAGCGATCGAGACGGCGGTGGCTGCGCCGAATAGTAAGGTTCGGAGTTTCACCCGAGTCCTGCAACGCCAATCCGAATGTCGGCCGATGCCTGATCTCGACACGCGGAAGAGCCGCGGAAACCACCGCGCCTGCGAGATCGTGGCCCGAACGCCTGAGCGCGGTCGATCGGACCCGGTCGCAAGGTCGGCGAGGGATTTGGGTCGTCAGCATGCCGCCCGATCGCGTATAGACACCCGATCAAATGGGATGCCGTCAAAGCCGAGCGGACACGCGCACCCCAAGGCCGTGATTGTCCGGCTCTAAGCGATCGGTGCATCGAAAAGAGTGAGCGAGAACCATGAAGATTTACTACGCCCCCAACACCCGCGCCGTGCGCATCGTCTGGCTGCTCAACGAGCTGGAGATTCCCTACGAACTCGAACGCTACAAGCTGGGAGAGCCTGCCATGCGGGCACCGGAGTATCTCGCGGTACACCCGCTCGGCCGGGTACCGGTGTTGGAAGACGGGGACGTCAAGATCTTCGAATCAGGGGCGATCGTTCAATACGTTCTCGAAAAATACGGCAACGGCCGGCTTGTCCCTGAGGTAGGTTCGGCGGCCTTCGCGGCCTATCTGCAATGGTTGCATTACGCCGAGGGCATGATCATGCCGCCGATCAACACCATCGTCGTGGAAACCATTCTCCTGCCGGAAGAGCGCCGCAACCAGGTCAATGTCGACCGGGCCACCCGGCTGCTCACGAGAATGTTGGGCATCGTCGATGCCGAGCTCGAGGGGCGGGAGTTCCTGGCCGGAGAGTTCAGCGGCGCGGACATCATGACCGGGCACTCCTGCTGCACCGCTGCGCGCTTCGGTATCGACGTGACCGACAAGCCGAACCTCGCCGCCTATATCGAACGGCTCGAGGCGCGCCCGGCCTTGCAAGCCGCCTGGGACGCATAATCGCAAGCGCTCGGGTGGGACCGCTCGGATCGGCCGGTCGCCGGCCCGCCAGGGGGTGAGCGCAGGCCGCACATGCTCGGCGATCAGATCGACCGCGACCAGGCAGTCGGGTCCGAGCACGTGGTAGAGGACCGCGCTCTTGAGGCCGGCGGCATGAAGCCTGAACCCTTCGATGCACGCCTCGGACGTGGCCGCGCAGCGGCGGCGCTGGCAACGCACGCGCCGAGACCACGTCCTCCGGCAGCAAACACCGTCACGCAGGGCCGTCGCGGTCGGCGAATCCGTACTCCAGCAGATCGAGAAAGGCGTCGCGGGTGATATCGCCGAGTCCCATCTTGGCAAGGGTCAACCCCTCGGCACGAAAATCCCGCTCCATGATCACCGATGCCAGGTGAATGATGTGATCGATCGTCGGCGTTGACACGCCGGCGATGCGGCCTAGTTCCGAATAGATCAGGTGGCCGTAGGGTACGTCTTCGAGCAGGTAGCGATGATCGAGGCTTGTCGGTGCCATGATCCACCTGTCGGGTTCGCTTTGGTGGAAAGCCTCGTAGGCAAGGCCGGAGGCACCCGCTTCGTCAGTCGTATAGCCCATGCGCCAGAAGAGCTCGACAAACGGCATGGTTCGCGCATTGAGTGCGTCGGCGACGGCTACTCGCTCGCGGTCGACGGCATCGATCAGCCGGCCGACCGACGGCGTGATGCCGTCGTAATAGTGGCGGAAGTCGCCGCCCGTGGCCTCGATGCGACCCGCATTACACAGTACGGCCGGGGGGTGGTGAATGGCGTTGCCATAGGGGAATACAGTCTCGAGCACATTGGAAAAAGGCTGCACCGCCGGGTAGACGGTTTTCACGACCTCGTAAAGCCGTTCCGTCTCGCGTCCGGGAAATCCGCCGAACACCATGAAATCCGACACCCGTGAAATCCGGCATTTCGCCGGTTCTATACGGCGACAAAGATAGGGCAGCGTCGCGGTCTCGCAGAAGACGGGATGCGCAATACCATGCTCCCGGAGCACATGCGGTATGAGCAGGAGCGTATGGCCAGGCGAGACGAAAAGAACCTGATCCTCGGTCAGGTGCGGGGCGGCGGCAGAAATCCATTTCTCGTGAAGGTGAGCGGGGCTGACGATCATCACGAGTTCCGCACCGTCCATTGCCGCTTCCGCATCGTCGGTGATCAGCGCCAACGGCGCAAATCCGTCGCCGAAAGGTGCCGTATAGTGGATGCCGCCGATTTTCCGGAGGGGCGCTAAGGCATGCTGATCCTGACTGTAGAGGCGTATCTCGAACCCTAGAGTAGTCAGATGCGCGGCCGCCGATGAGCCGCCCCCACCGGCACCGAAGATAGCGATCCGATTGACGGCCATGTCACACCTTTGGAGCTATGGTATCCGGCCATCGCAATATGAGGCCTTCGTTACGGCAAACCTGCATCGAGGGGTTGGATTATCCCGCGCGCCCCTGTCGCGTGCAACGAATCCCCGAATTTGTTGCCCGGGCGGGCCGAGGAACGGTGTTCAGGGTCGAATTTCGTTGAGTCAAGAAGGGGCGCGGCGGCCCGCAATTTCGCTGCCGACCCGCGTGCCGAATTTCCCGGAGATCTGATGACCTGACCCTTGGCCATCAGGTCGTAACGACTCGGTGCCTATCCGGCCAAGACCGTGCGACGCCCGACTTTCGGCATGGAAATCCACAGAGCGGCTCTCTCCTGATATCCATCTGTTGGATGTCCCAACCCACGGCTACTTTGCGCAATCTGCTTGCGGATCGGAGGAATTGGCGCCATGCTCACCTCATCCGAAGCATATATAGTCAAGAGCTTCCAACCGATATTATTCTCTATGACAGCATACGGAACCACGAGGGCAGGCTTAGATCATGACGTCTCAAGACTCAACCGCGGCACCTCTGGTGTTCAGCCATTTCGGTTATTACACCGATGCCTACGACCGCGCTGTCGACTTCTGGACGCGCGTGTTCGGATTTGGCGTCAGCGACGATGGCGGGCTGAGTGAACAGCGGATCTGCTTCATGACCCGCCGCCCGTTCGAGCATCACCAGCTCGTGGCCGTGAGCGGCCGTGATCCGGCACACCCGACGACCGTGGCCGACGTGGGCTTCCTGGCACCCAGTCTGGGTGAGCTCAGGCGGATTGCGTCGCTGCTGGCGAGGGAACCGGACATGACCGGCATCACCGCGGTTGATCATGGTGTGTCCTGGACGCTCCGTTTCACGGATCCGACAGGCATTCCAGTGAGCATCGACGTCGACACCGGCTGGTTCGTACCGCAACCGCAGGCTTGGCCGCTCGATCTTCAGTCTGACGACGAAGCGATCCGTGCGACAACGCGGAGTCGGTGCGAAGATCACGTCGGCTTCTGCCACCGCTCCCAATGGCGAGCGGAGGCCGAGGCCGCACTTGCGGCAAGCGGCAAGCTGCAGATACAGGCGACACCCTCGATCGACCCTCCACCCGCCGGCGCCGCAGCGGTTTTCCGCAATGACTTCAAAACAAAGCGCGCCGAGCCGTTTCCGCGCGTCGCTATGTTCCGTATCGGCATGCGAGCGAGCGATCTCGATGCCCTCACCTCTTTCTATGTAAGCGCATTGGGCTATCTCGTCACAGGGCGCGGTCGCCGAGCGGCGGTCGGCGAGGTGCCGGCGGCAGAGGTCGTCTACCTCACCCGCGACCCCAATCAAATCGCTCAGATTGTCCTTGTCGCCGGACGCCCGGCGGACGTGCCGAGCAGCATCAACCAGGTCACTTTCAGGGTGCCGTCGATCTCGGCCTTACGCGGTGTTCATGAACGCATGCATGCCCATCCTGACGTTGACGGTTACCGTCCCGTTGATCATGGCAATTCGCTGTCGCTTTACTGTGACGATCCCGAGGGCAACACGATCGAGCTAAGTCGTGAATCGGTCTGGTACACGCCGGCACCCAGCGCTTGGCCGCTCGACTTCTCGCTGTCCGACGAGGAAATCCTCAGTGTCTCCGAGGCGCGTTGCCGCTCCGAGCCCGGTTTCATGATGCGAGCCGACTGGAAAGCCCGCGCCCGGGCGGAACTGCTTGACGCAGGGCGCCTAGAGGCCGAAGCGTTGGTGGGGCAACCGGCTTGAGTGACATCCATCAGTCGCCCCGGCTTCGGCTCTACACCGCCTGACCTCTAAAGTCTGCATAAGATAGCAGTACCGCTGCGCCCCGGCGTCGATGAACGGTGCGTCGGATCTCCGGACTTGTGAAGCCAGTGGCGGCGGGGCGAGTCAGGCAGCGGCGGGCTCCTGGTCAACTTGTTGGGCTCGCTTTCGATACAGGCGCGGGAGATGACGCCGCTCTCCGCCGCTTGCCAGGTCGTCAGCCCGGCTCGGTAAAAATTCTCGAGAAAAGACGTGGACGGAACGCCGAAGGCCGGGACGCCGCTGATTCAGGCGCGGCTCAATATGCGCCAAATTCGTTCCGGTGTCGCCGGCATGTCGAGGTCTTCGGCCTCCTCGGAGCCGAGTGCATCGGCGATGGCACACATCACCGCCGGCAGCGCGCCCACCGTCCCGGCCTCACCCGCCCCCTTTGCTCCGAGAGGGTTGAGGGCGGTCGGTACGGGGCTGGATCCGGTTTCGACGAAACAGAGATCGTCGGCCCGCGGCATGGCGTAATCCATGAACGAGCCCGTGAGATTCTGACCGTTCTCCCGATCGAACACGATTCTTTCGAATAGTGCCTGCCCGATGCCCTGGGCCACGCCGCCATGAATCTGCCCGTCGAGCAGAAGCGGATTGATTACCGTGCCGACATCATCGACCGCGACGTAACGCGCGATGGCGGCCTCGCCCGTCTCCGGGTCGATCTCGACCTCGCATACATGGGTTCCGTTGGGAAACGTCGCGGAGTCCGGGGCGTAGCGCGCCCCGCCGTTGAGACCTTCGCTTGTTCTCGCCGCCACGTCGATCAAGGACACCGACCGGTCTGTTCCGGCAACCGCGTACCGTCCCGCGGCAAACGCGATATCGGTCTTCGCCGCTTCGAGGATCTCGGCGGCAATCTCCCTGCCGGCGTCGGTTAAATCTTCAGCGGCCAATATCACGGCCGTACCGCCGCAGACGAGCGAGCGCGAATTGAAAGTACCGCCGCCGGTCGAAATCACATCGGTATCGCCTGTCAGCACGCGTATCGCATCCACATCGAGACCCAGTGCGGCGCTCACGAGTTGGTGGTAGACGGTCTCATGACCTTGTCCTTGCGGCGCCGTCCCGACGCAAACCGTCACGCCGCCATCGCGATCCAGCCGGATCGCCGCCTCCTCCGCGCCGGAACGAGCTGTCTGTTCGATCGCGTTGCAGATGCCGACACCGCGCAGGCGTCCGATTCGGCGCGATGCGACGCGGCGGATATCGTACCCTTCCAGGTCGGCCTGCCGCACCGCGATGTCCATCGCCCGTTCGAAGGCACCGCTGTCATAGACCCAGCCGAGGCCGGTATCGTAGGGCATGGCGGGCTCGCCGATCAGGTTTCGTCGACGCAACGCGATGCGATCGACCCGGAGCGTTCGGGCAGCCTTGTCGAGCAACCGCTCGATGATATAAGCCGCTTCCGGACCGCCGGCACCGCGATAGGGAGAGGTTGCGTTGGTATGGGTGTACACGCCGACCGCTTCCAGATCGAAAACCGGAATCCGGTAGACACCGGACAACAGGCTCAGTGTGTTCAAGGGTGAACGCGGCCCCTTGACCGCAAGATACGCACCGAGATTGACGGTCACCGCCGCACGCAAACCGAGAATGCGGCCTTCGGAGTCAAGCGCCAGACGGGCGTCGCTGATCACATCGCGCCCGTGGTCGTCGCTGATCAGGCCCTCGCTGCGGGTCGCGATCCATTTGACCGGCCGGGCCAGCCGGCGTGCTGCCCACAGCACGAGGACAAGCTCGGGATAGGTTGCGCCGCGCATACCGAAGCTGCCGCCGATGTCGCCGGTTACAATGCGAAAACAGCGCGGCGGAAGCCCGAAGATGTCCCGCGCCAGTGTCACGCGCAGGAGATGGGGGCTGTGAACCCCGGCATAGAGCGTGAAACGGCCGACATCGCCATCGAAAAATGCGAAGGCCCCGCGCGGTTCCATCGAATTCGCGGCGACGCGCTGGTTGACCAGCCGTTGTTCGACAAGATACGCCGCTTCCGCCTCTACGCGGTCGCAGGCATGCCGGTCGCCAACTCTGGCAACGAAGGCTTCATTGTCGGGACAGTCGTCCCAGACCAGCGGGGCATCGCGGGCGTGGGCGCGCGCCGTATCGGTCATCGCGCCGAGCGGTTCGTAGTCCACCCTTACGCGTTCGGCGGCATCCCTGGCAATCGCCTCGGTTTCGGCAATGACCATGACCACGGCCTCGCCGACATGGCGGACGCGGTCGATCGGCAAGGCAGGATGGGGCGGCACCCTCATCGGCGATCCGTCACGCCTGAGCGCGTGTTCGCCGCATGTCAGCAAGCCGAGCCCGTCCGCCGCATAGTCCTCCCCGGTGAGGACGGCGAGAACGCCCGGCACCGCGCGCGCTTCTGCCATGTCGATGGTCAAGATCCGGGCATGGGCGTGCGGTGAACGCACGAACGCTCCATACGCGGTGTCCGACGACGTCCGGTCATCGAGGAATCGGCCGCGGCCGGTCAGCAGCCGACGATCCTCGCTGCGCCGTATCGGCCGGCCTGGTTGGAACGTCCGCATCGGCTTTCAGGCAGACATCATGCGGCCGCAAATTCCCTGAGGATTTCAAGCGCGAGTGCCCGGCTTTCCGGCGAGCCGCTGATCTGGATAACCGGCTCCGTGACATCGGTATCGAGATAGGCGGCAAGCCGATCGCGACAGTTTCGCGGTGTGCCGCCGACCGCAAAAGCGTCCACCGCGTCGTCGGGAACGAGGCGCCTCGCCAACGCCATGTCACGCCTTGCGACGGCATCGATGATGGCTTCGTGATCGATGGGAAGGCCGGACGAGCGGATATTGTCCGCCATCGTGTGATTGCGAAACAGGAAGGCGAGCCGTCCGCGCAGGTAGTCCACGGCCTCTCGCCCGTCCGCGGAAACCGAGAAGTAGAGAAAGGCGGCATTGCGGAGTTCGGCCGGATCGCGGCCCGCCGCCCGCGCACCGTCGGCCATCTGCCCGAGACTGTATCTGATATGAGCGACGGACAGCCCACCGGACAGCACCACCCCGTCGGCAATACGTCCGGTAAGCCGCAGCATCCGTTCTCGGGTTGCTGCGATATATATCGGAATCGGATGCGACGGAGAGAAGGTCATGCGTGCTCCGGAAAGCCGGAAAAATTCCCCGTCATAGGTCACCGCTTCGCCGGTCCACAGCGCGCGCAGGCATTCGACGAATTCACGAACGGCCCGCACCGGTTTGACCGGCTCGATACCCGACTCGCCGAGAAAGAGCGGATTGCCCACGCCGACCGCGACGCCGACCCTACCCGGCGCTACATCAGCCAGCGTCGCAAGCGACATCGCCGTGGGGGTGGGGTGCCACAGGTACGGGCTGAGCGCCGTCGGAATCACCGTCGCAGCCTCGGTCGACATCGCGTAAGCCATGCAGGCGACAACGGCCTCGCGATAGCCCATATGCTCCGCCATCCAGATCTGGTTTGCGCCTGCTTTCTCCGCCTCGCGGACAACCTCAAGCGTATCCGACATGTGATCGAATCCGTCGAATCGGATTCCGAGCCCCTTGGCCATCCTTTTCGATATCCCGCCGTTTGCCCGCCCAGGCGTCGGCCAGAGCAACGGATTTGCACGCCGGACTGAAGAAAAAGCGTTGCGCCGCCGGAAGAAACTAATCGCATCAGGGGAAAAATGACAGTCGGCAACCGGCGTAAACCTGGCGGGCGAGGCGGGGCGGGGCGGCACGTGCAGCTTGCTGGTCCCGGTCTGCAGCTCTTGGCGGGAAGATGCCGGTGATCGCCTGCCCGGCACAGCGCGTGGCGGTGCCGCGTTTTATCCACAGCCGGTTGTAGATAAGCGCGATCTCCCTTGGTCTATGAGGGTGTTCGGGGTACGCTTTTTATAATTCCGCAGCCCGGCAGCGGTCGGCAACGGGTTTTCGATGAGGGAGACGTCATGATCCAAAATCGTCAGGATGAGGCGGCGGCGTTCGAAGCCCCCGAATTTCCGCCCGATCCGGCGGACGACTTCGCGTGGATTCCGGCAACCCCCGAAGTCGCCGGCAATCTCGCTGAGTTGCCCGCGGCGAATTGGCAGGCGAGCGGCACCAGCCGCCGTGCGTTCCTGCGCGGCGTCGTCTGTTCGGGGGTCGCGGTTTCGGCGTCCGCCTACATGTTCACGGTGCAATCGGGCGAGGCGCGCGCGGCGGTGCGCGGGGTCGAGCGGCTGATCACGCTCAACATCAACGGGAGGACGCGCCGCGTCGATGTCCCGCCGAGCGAGACGCTGGCCCAGACGATCCGCTACCGTCTCGGCATGACGGGCACCAAGATCGGCTGCAATCGGGCCGAATGCGGCGCCTGCACCGTTCTGGCCGACGACATCCCGATCTATTCCTGCTCGACGCTGGCCCACCAGGTCCGCGGCAAGAAGATCACGACCGTCGAAGGCGTCGCTGCACCGGACGGCACGCTCCACCCGGTGCAGCAGGCGTTCATCGACGAGCTCGGGCCGCAATGCGGCTTCTGCACGCCGGGCCAGGTGATGGCGGCGGTCGGGCTGTTGAAAAAGAACCCGAAACCCACGGCGGAAGAGGCCCGTCGCGGGATGTCGGGCAATCTGTGCAGATGCGGCGCCTACAACCATTACCTCGCCGGCGTGATGCGCGCGGCTGGGAGGGCATAGATCATGGCCTATTCGCTGATCGGCAAGAACTTCACCCCGCCGGACCTTCACGCCAAGGTCACCGGCGCTGCGAAATACGCCGAGGATTTCCGTGCCGACGGCATGGTGTTCCTCAAGACCTTCCCCTCGCCAATGCCGCACGGCAAGGTCAAGTCGATCGATGTCGACGGCATCAAGCGCATGCCAGGGGTCGTCGGCGTGCTGGTGGCGAGCGAGATCAAGCAGCCCAAGGACGCCGGGCATGCGATCCTGACCGATTACCCGGTGTTCGTGGGCCAGCCGATCCTCGCCGTGGCGGCGATGACCGAGCAACAGGCCGAAGACGCGATCGCGGCAGCGAAGGTGGTGGTGGAACCGCTGCCGTTCTGCATCGATCCGCTGGACAGCCTGCGGCCGGACGGGCCGAACGCCCATGTCGGCGGCAACGTCGCCAACCGCCAGGGCATCAAGTTGCAAGAGATCAAGTGGACCGGCAAGGACTTCGCCCGTGCCGGCGACGACAAGCTGCCGATGGGCAAGCCGGCGGCGGATTGGTCCTATGGCGATGTCGAGGGCGGTTTCGCCAAAGCCAAGGTCGTCGTCGAGGAGTCCTTCGTCAGCGCGGCGAACGCGCATCACGCGATGGAGCCGCGCTCCGCCGCCGCCTATTGGGCGAACGGCAAGTGCCATGTCTGGGGCTCGACCCAGTCCTCGTCCTTCGCCGTGCCGAGCCTGGCCAAATATATCGGCATCAAGCCGACGGACCTCAACCTGGTCAGCGAGTTCTGCGGCGGCGGCTTCGGCGGCAAGGCCTATTCCTATCCGCTGATGGCGTTGCCCGCCCTGATGTCGAAGAAGCTCAACGGGCGCCCGGTGCTGATGCGGATCAGCCGCGCCGACGAGTTCTATAACGGCTCCGCGCGCGCCGGCTTCCAGGGCTGGGTCAAGATCGGCTTCGGCGCCGACGGCCGCGTGCTGGCGCTCGACAGCTATGTCGTGCAGGACAACGGCTCGACCGCCGGATTCTGGGACTTCCAGAACTTCGGCATGGCGTCCTCGGTCATTTTGCAGCCCGAGGCCATGCGGTTCCGCGGCATACCGGTGCTCACCAACACGCCGCCGAAGGGTGCCCAGCGGGGCCCGGGAGAAAACCAGACCGCCAATATCCTGGAGCCGCTCCTCGACAAGGGGGCGCGTGAACTGGGGATCGACCGACTCGCGCTGCGCCTGGCGAACGCGCCGGGTGGCGGACCTAACGGCAAGATAGGCCCGAAGCGTGCGCCCCTGACCAGCGCCTATCTCCGTGAAGGGCTGGAGCAGGCTGCCGAGAAGTTCGGCTATGCCGAGCGGGTCAAGCAGGCCGGCAAACAGAAAGACGGCAAGATCAGAGCGATCGGGATCGGCCAGGCCTATCACGCCGCCGGGTATAACGGCTGGGACGGCATGGTCCGTATCACGCCGGATGGAATCCTCCATATCCACACCGGCGTCGGCAATCTCGGCACCTATTCCTACGCGGCCACCTCGCGGGTTGCGGCCGAGGTGCTGGGCTATGACTGGAACAACACGGTCATCGAACGCGGCGGCAGCCTGAAGGCGATGCCGTTCAATATCGGCCAGTTCGGATCCAACACCTCTTTCACGATGACCCGGACCAACTACGCCGCAGCGATGGACGCCAAGCAGAAGCTGTTGGAGATCGGCGCGGCGATGCTTGGCGGCGCGCCCGACGACTACAAGCTCGACAACGAGCGCGTGGTCGCCAAGAACGGCGCCGGATCGATCACCTTCGCCCAGGCGGCAAAGAAGGCGATCGAGCTCGGCGGCAAATACGCCGCCCATGAGGTCGACCCCGAGCTCAAGGGGTTGACCAAGGCGGCCGCCAGGATGATCGCGGGTACGGGATTGATCGGCGTTGCCAAGGACAAGCTCCCCAAGAATGGGGTGGTCCCCGCTCTCGCCGCGGCCTTCATCGAGATCGAGCTGGATCCGGAGACCGGCAAGGTCGAGGTGATCGATTATCTCGGCGTCGCCGATGTCGGCCAGGTGCTGCACCCGCAAGGGCTGGAGGCTCAGATCCGCGGCGGCGCAGTGATGGGGTTCGGGCTCGCCGCGGCCGAGCGTTATGTCTACGACCCGGCCTATGGGCGGCCCAACGCCCTGGGCTACTACCAGTCGAAGCCGCCGACCTATCTGGACGTACCCGTGCAGATGGCCTCGCTCGCGGTGGAAGGGGCGCATGACCCCCAGAACCCGGTCGGCGCCAAGGGCGTCGGCGAGCCCATTCAGGGCTCGGCATCATCGGCCTATCTGAGCGCGGTCTCGGATGCGCTCGGCGGTCACACGTTCAACCGGGTGCCCGTCGTTGCGGACATGATCATCAACGTGCTCGCGAAACAGCCGCAATCCCACAAGCCGTTGCAGACCAACTGCCAGTGACCGGCGGAACGGAGGCAGACCAATGACTGACTTCATGCACGCGTTCGACCTCTATACGCCCGCCAGCCTGGAGGACGCGACGCGACTCCTGGACGAGCACGGCAAGGACGCCTGGATCGTCGCCGGCGGCAAGGACAGCTTCGACTGGTTCAAGGACCGGCATAAGCGGCCGCAGGCGGTCATCGACATCAGCGGACTTGGGCAGCTGCACGGAATCCGCGACCGCGGCGATCACGTCTCAATCGGCGCGACGACCACGCTGACCGAAATCGAGGACAGCGCACTGCTGCGGGACAACTTCCCGGTCCTCACCCAGGCCGCGGCCAAGGTCGCGAGCCCGCAGATCCGCAACGCCGGCACCATCGGCGGCAACGTCTCCCAGGATACCCGCTGCACCTATTACCGCGACGGGTTCCCCTGCTACCGCGCCGGAGGCAACACCTGCTACGCCAACACGCCGACGGCGATGAACCGGGAGCATGCGCTGTTCGAGGCCACCCGCTGCGTCGCGGTGACGCCCTCGGACACGGCGCCGGCCCTGGTCGCGCTGGAAGCAGAAATGATGATCTCGCGCAACGGTAAGATGCGCACGGTGCCCAGCGAGGCGTTCTTTATCGGGCCTGCGGTCGACATCACCCGGATGACGGCGCTCGAGAAGGGCGACATCCTGACGGAAGTCCGTATCCCCAAGAAATGGGCCGGCGCCAAGTCCTATTTCGAGAAGGTCGCCGACCGCGAAACCTGGGACTTCGCCCTGGTCAATATCGCCATGGTGGCCAAGACCGAGGGCGCCAAGGTGAACGATGTGCGCATCGCCTGCGGCGGGGTGCAATGCACGCCAAGGCGGTTGAGCGAGGTCGAGGACCTGATGAAGGGCGAGACGGCGGGGCCTGAGCTGGAAACGCTGGCCCGACGGGTTGCCGCGCGCGGCGCGAAGGCGCTCAACTACAACCACTTCAAGATCCCGCTCATGGGGAGCTTGGCGGCGCGCGCCGTCAGATCGCTCGCCTGAATGAATGGAGGTCTTTCGCTTCTCGAAGAACGTCTGGGGCCAGGAGATGCTGCTCGGGATGTCCTGGGACCTGCTTTGGCTCCCGGTCGCGGCGGCGATCGCCTGGATCATGGTGCATCAACTCCTGCGGCTGGCCTTTTGGCGGAGTTGAGAAACCTTCGCAACCATGTCGGGAAGCGCGGCTGAAGACATTCGGCACAAATGGCCGGACCGTCTGTTCCACTGGACGATGGCGGTGCTGGTGATCGTCCTGCTGGGAACCGCGTTCCTGCCGATCCTCGGCGTCCGCTTCAACTGGGTTCCGATCCACTGGATGTCCGGTGTCTTGCTGACGCTGGCGATCCTCTTTCACCTCTACCGGGCGGTCTGGGTGCACGGCGTCCGAACCATGATGCCGACGGGCGATGACATGCGAACGGTCTTCAAGAGGGAGCCCGAAGACGGCGCGGCCAAATACGACCTCAACCAGAAGCTCTACCACTGGTCGGTCGCGGCGGTGGTCCTGGTCCTGGTGGTAACCGGCGGCATCATGCTTGCCAAGATCGATACGCCGTTGTGGCGCCGCGATCCGTCGATTCTCTCCGATGGGGACTGGGGGCTGGTCTATGTCTGTCACGGTGCTGCATCGATGCTATTGATCTTCTTCTTCATCCTGCATGTCTATTTCGCGTTTTTGCCCGAGCATCGGCGGCTGCTTGCGGCCATGGTGCTGGGCCGCGAAACTGCGAACTCCGGACGCATGCCGGAGCCGGGCGCATGAGCGATCCGGACGCCATCCGGGCGCATATCGAGAGGATCGAGGAAGCCTATGAGTTCATGCTCGCCTATGCCGCCCAGGGCCGCAGCGACGAAGGCGCCGGCGCCGACGGGGCGCATATCAGGACGTTTCTGGTCCAGTTCGAAGCGGCCGTGACCGCCATCGTCGAGGATCTCGACGCGCTGTCGGGTGCCGGGGGCGAGGCTTCGGCCTTTCTCGCCGGGTTGAAGGCCGATTCGGCGATCATGACATCGGTTCTCCGGACGATGCTCGCGCGCGATCAGATCAACTCCGAGGTCGTCGACAACGCGAACGGCCTGATCTCGGTCCGCTCCTATCTGACCGGGCTCTTCTTCCTGGACAAAGCGCTGCTGCCCTAACGCAGATCGGTCGGCGATCTCCTTCTTGACCGCCGCCGCAATCCGCCGCCGAGAAACCAGGGAATGAGAACGGCTCGGCGCGTGCATTGAGCGCGGCGACCGCGTGCGCTTCACAATCAACGATCCCGTCTTCGGGCAGGTCGACGAACAATTCGTGGAAGTCCAATCCGTCATGAAAGACGGCGTGCGGTTTCGTCTCGAGGACGGATCCTCTTTCAAGTTCGCCGAAGGCGCCGTATTCCCCACAAGTTTCGGAGACTGCAGATATGCAACGATTTCAAATCCGCCGTTCCTGACATCCGAGAGAATCTTGTGATGTCCCGATGTCACTCCTCGGTATGTTTGCCCAGAAAACGTTGAAGACGGAGGTCATTCATGTCAATTGATCAATTTCTGTCCCGACTTAGGCTGGCGGGTCTGTTGTATGTTGATGTCTATCCGTATTTTGTCGCCCCAGACGGCGATATGGAATTCCTGCTCCTGAAACGACGTCCCGACATCGTTCTACCGGACGTCTGGCAGCCGGTGTCCGGCAAAATATGGGAAGGCGAAAAATTCAGCGAAGCCTTTGTCCGACAGCCGACAGAAAAGACCGGTCAACGCCCGGTGCGGGTTTTTGCCCTGGACTCGGTGAATACCTATTTCGATGCCCATTACGATACGGTCATGCTCGTTCCGAGCGCGGCCTGCCAGCTCGAAAGTAAAGCCGTCACGGTCGAGTCGGATTTGCACGTCGATTTCAAATGGATCGATCTGACAGCGTTCGAAACCATGGTGCGTTTCCCCAAACAGGCGAAAACCGCCAAAACGATCCGCGAGATCGTGCAGGGTAAGCATGGGCACAGCCATTGCAGTGAAATACCGGTCAAATGAGATGCGTGATCGCACCGCAAAAAACGGGATGAGCATCCTATCCGGCGGGCAGTCTTTCCTGGACTTCGAAATCTCCTTCAACGCTCCCCTGAATATCGGAAATCTGTTGACGCATATTCTACAATCTGGTCTCCGTGGAAGGCTGGTTGACGCCACTGTCCGACTCGATCCGGCGCAAGCGCGGGCGGCGGCGGGCGGGCGGCTGTTATCGATTGCACAAACCGGATAGGCTCCTCGCCGCGAAGGCCTAACCGAGGATACGGAAGCTTGGCGATCCCCACTGCGCATGAGCATGCTGCCGACGTCCTTGTCGTGGGCGGCGGCGTCGCGGCCGCCTGCGCGGCCATAAAGGCCAGCGAGGCGGGCGGCCGGGTGCTGCTGGTCGACAAGGGCTTCTACGGCCGGAGCGGCACCAGCTCCGTCGCATCGGGGGTCTTCCAGGCCTACATGGAAGGCGACGACCTCGACCGGTGGGTGAAGGCCCATACCAACCCGATGGTCAACATCACCGCGCTGCGCCAGGGCATCAAGGTCACCGGCGAACTGCTCCAGCTGATGGACCGGTGGGGGGTCAAGTGGATCAAGGATGCGGGCAGGATCCAGCGGGTCGACATGGCCGTCGGCCCGCTGTTCCCGGTCAATGCGATGATGGCCGAGGGCGGCCCGCAGTTCATGATGGCGCTGCGCAACGAAACTCTGCGCCGCGGAGTCGAGGTCATCAACCGCGTGATGGTGACCGAGCTGCTGACCTCCGACGGCCAGCACCCGACCGGCGGGCGGGTGGTCGGCGCGGTCGGTTTCGATGTCATCGAAGGCGCGCTCCACGTCATCCGCGCCAAGACGACGATCCTGTGCACCGGCCCGGTGCACATCCCCTATCCCAAGGCCGGCGCGGGCTTCCACGGCATGCCCATCAACTGCACCGGCGATGGCGTGGCCGCGGCCTACCGCGCAGGGGCGCAGCTTTCCAAGATGGAGTTCCTGGCCGGCTGGGGCGTCATCCCGGCGGAGTTCTTCTCCGCGCCGGGGCTGGAGATGGGGGCCGGGCTGGGCGTCCGCTTCATCAACGGCAACGGCGAGGAGATCGCCGGCGGCGACCGCATCCGCCGCTACCGTCTCGCCCGCGAGGTGATCCGCGAATACGGCGCCGGCCGTGGGCCGATCTACAAGGACGCCACAAGGCTCAGCCCGGAGGACCTCAGGCTCTACAAGCAGGTCGTCCCGATCGTGCTCAACACCTATGAGCGGGCGGGCTACGACCCGAGCCGCGATCCGGTGCCGTTCGTGACCATGCTGCCGTTCCAGAGCGGGACGCTCGGCGGCGCCGGAATCCGTGTCGCCGAGACCGGCGCGACGACGATCCCCGGCCTGTATGCCGCGGGCAACACGTCCGACGGGGCGTTCATGGGTCTCGCCCAGGCGCTCAACCTCTGCGCGGTCGGCGGCTGGTATGCCGGCCGCGCGGCGAGCGAAGCGGCCAAGGCGACGGCGGAGATCCAGGCACCGGAAGAGCAGGTCGATCGGCTTGCGCACCGCACGCTGGAACCGATGGCGCGCGCCGAGGGAACGAGCTTCGCGACCACAAGGGACGCGCTCGAAGGGCTCTACGGGACCGACATCACCGAGATCCTGAACGCCGAACGGCTCGAGACCGTCATCGCCAAGGTCCAGGACATCCGCCGCCGGCTGGTCCCGGGCATGAAGGCGTCGGAGCCGCACGACCTCGCGAAGGTCCTCGGCATGGGCAATTTCCTGCAATGCATGGAGATCTCGCTGCACGTCGTCCAGCGGCGGACGGAGAGCCGCGGCAACGTGCTGCGCGAGGACTTTCCCTATATGGATAACCAGGACTGGCTCAAATACACCTTCGCGCGGGTCGGCGGGAACGGCGCGCTCGACCTGTTCGAGGAACCCATCCCGGCCGATGAGCATCACCGGATACCGGATCGCACCAAGGTCCTGCATCCGTTCTTCAGGAGCTGACCGCGATGCATGTTGAGGTCAGGATCGACGACAGGGTGTGCACGGGCTGCGGCGCCTGTGTGGACTCCTGCCCGACCGACGTGATCCGCATGGACGCCGGCAAGGCCCGGGTCAAATACGCCGAGGACTGCCAGGGATGTTTCCTGTGCGAGTTCGATTGCCCGGTCGATGCCATCTTCGTCCAGCCGCGCCGCTACACCGAAGAGGAAAGGCAGGCGCTGTTGCGGCGGCTGGAGCGGACATGCCACTTCGAGCCGCGGATCTGACCGGCTGAGGCCGCCGCGCCGCCGCGTATCGCCGATGTCCCAGCCCACGCGTTTCACGCCCGAGATGATCGAAGCCTATGTCCGGCAGGGGTTCTGGCGGCATGAGACGACGCTCGACATCCTGGATCGGCATGCCGAAGCGCGCCCGGACGATGTCGCGCTCGTCGACCCCCACAGGCGGCTGACATGGGCCGCGGCGCGCGCTGCGGTGGCAAGCATGGCGCGCCAGCTCGACCGGCTGGGCCTGGAACGGGACACGCCGGTGGTCGTCCAGCTCCATAACACCGCGGAAAGCTGCCTGGTCCGCCTGGCGCTCAAGCGGGTTGGGCTGCTGGGCGTCTATGTCCCAGTGGTATGGCGCCGCGGCGAGCTGGAAGCGGTGATCGAGGTCCTTCGGCCCGACGCTATCCTGGTGCCGGAACGGTTTCGCGACACCGATACGCTGGGGCTCGCCAGGGCGCTCCGGCGGGGCGCGCCGGAATTGCAGATCCTCGTCCTCGGGCCCACGATCGATGCCGATGACTGCGTGCATATCGCGCTCGAGGACGCCGCCCTCGGCCCGGAGCCTTCCGCCGAGAAGCGGTTCGGGCCGTTCGAGGTCACCAAGCTCGTCGTCACCAGCGGCAGCACCGGCACGCCGAAGCTCGTCGAGCGGCCCGAACAGCAGGAGCTTCTGTGGGGCCGCGGCGCGGCCGAGCGCATGCGTCTGGACCACCGGGACACCATCGGCTGCTTCGCGCCCCTGTCGGGCGGCCCCGGCTACCACGCCTGGGCCGCCTGGATTGTCAGCGGCGCCGCGCTCGTCCTGAGCGACGGCTTCGGCCCGCAGACCATGCTTTCCCTGATCGAGCGGGAGCGCATCACGGCGGTCATGACCGCCCCGGCCATCGTCGCCCGGCTGGTCGACTCGCCGGAGATCGAGGCCCACGACATCGGATCGCTCAGGATCGTGCGCACCGGCGCGGCCGGCATCCCGGCCGCGGTCGTCAAGCGGGCCGAAGAGCGGCTCGGGTGCATCCTGGTGAAGGCCGGCGGGGCGATGGAGGCTTGTCCGTTCGGCCAGATGTCGGTCGAGGACCCGCCGCAGATCCGCCACAGCGAGGCGGTCGGCAAGGTCGTGCCGGGCGGCGAGGTGCGGGTCGTCGATACGGCGGGCGACGCCCTGCCCCCGGGATCGCCGGGCGAATTGCTGGTCCGCGGCGCCGCGACCAGCTCGGGCTATTACCGGGACCCGGAGAGGACGGTGGAGGCCTGGGGCGCGCTGGGTCCGGACGGGTGGTTCCGGACCGGCGACATCGCGACGATCGACGCGCACGGATACGTTACGCTGATCGGGCGCATGAAGGAGATGATCAACCGCGGCGGGGCCAATATCTTTCCGCTCGAGCTCGAAGACATCCTGGCCGACCATCCCAAGATCCTCGAGACCGCAGTTATCGGCATCCCCGATCCGACGCTGGGCGAGGTTCCCTGCCTATGCGTGATCCCCAGCCAGGGCGCCGAGGTGACGCTGGAGGAGATCGTCGACTTCCTCCGCGACCGGGAAATCGCCCGCTACAAGTTCCCGGCCTGCCTGGTGGTGGTCGCGGATTTTCCGCGCGGCCCGACCATGCGGGTCAACCGGCGCCGTCTCGCCGAGCAGGTCAATGCCGGGCTCGCACCGCCCGGGCCGGGCGACGGCTCCTGAACACGCGTCAATGCGGCGTATCGCCGGCGATGCCGATGCGGCGCATCAGGCGGGTCTGGTCGGCGGGGAAGTCGCGCCGGGCGTGCTGGACGCAGCGGTTGTCCCAGATGATCAGATCGCCACGGCGCCAGACGTGCTCGTAAACGAATTCCGGGCGCTCGATGGTCGCGAACAGCGCGGCCAGGATCTCCGTGCTTTCCTCGGGCGCCATGCCGTCGATCTCCTCGGTCATCAGCCGGTTGACGTAGAGGACCTTGCCGCCGGTCTCGGGGTGGGTGCGGATGACCGGATGGACGGCATGGGGCAAGCCGGTTCGGTCGAGCTTCCCGGTCTTTACCTGGGTGGTGTAGTCGTAGACG
Organism: Alphaproteobacteria bacterium; assembly: GCA_965248835.1. GTDB lineage: Bacteria > Pseudomonadota > Alphaproteobacteria > MPNO01 > MPNO01 > CAYFYS01. The sequence continues at coordinate 970,551 of CBDFLJ010000002.1, read as the reverse complement.
TTGTGCCCCTTTCGGCCGTCCAGCCGGCGCTTCAGCGCCGGCGGCAAGGCCTCGAAGGCCATGTAGGCGTTGGCGAACAGCGTGTTGCCGCCATGCGACGGGATCGCGACGGCGTAGAGCACGGTCGCCATCAACGGGTGTTCGAGAAACGCCGAATCGGAGTGGAACTGCAGTTCGCCGTCCGGCAGAAAGCCGATCGGCTTGCCGTCCTCGCGGATGTTGGTGATTAGCAGAATCCGCGGGTCGGGGTTGTGCTTCTCGCTGCGCTTGTCGGGTCTCTGGGTCGCGCTGGGCGTTCCGAAAGCACCGGCGAACCGTGCCTGATCGTCCTCGTCGAGGTCCTGGCCGCGGAACACCAGAACCAGGTGGTCGAGCCAGGCTGCCCGCAGCGCGGCCACGGTTTCGGCATCCAGGGGCCGGCGCAGATCGATCCCGCGAATCTCCGCGCCGAGCGCCGGCGAGAACTTTATCGTTTCGAATGTCATCGCGGCGGTTCCCCACTCATCCCGAGCCGCGAATCCTTCGACCACCGGCTTCGGCTTCGGCGGCAGCGGCGGCGCACTGGCTTTCGGCCACCTGTCGCAGGATGCGGCGCATGCGCGTGATGCCGACATCGGTCTGGAGCAGCCACTCGTCGTTGCGCGCGTCGTCGTGGATCGATTCCAGCATTTCGCGGTCCTGGTCGAGCACGTCGAGATGCCGCCGTTCCAGCCGGTTGCGGTAGAGGAACCGCCACAGGTCGCGGCGCCAGCCCGACGAGCGCTGCGAGCGGAACACCCAGAACAGGCAGGATTTCCGGTCGATCGGCGTCACGAACCCGCCGATCCGGAAAAACCCGCCGCCGCCCGAGGCCGGATACGGGATCTCGGTCTGGATCCAGATGTTGTTGTCCGGATGGTGGAACAGCTCGGTCCGATCGATGTTGACGCCGATCTGGTTCTCGCGTCGGACGACGAAGCCCTTGTCGGTGTGCGCGATCTGCAACCGGTCCTGCTTGTTGCCGTAAGCCAGGGTGTAGCTGTCCGAATGCAGATACGAGCCGTGCATCGGATCCAGCCGGTTGTCGAGCACCGCCTGGTAGGGGCAGTCCCAGACCTGGCTGAAAAGGAAGGACGACCATTCCTCTGAGGCGAACTCCTCGGGCAGGATCATCTCCGGCGGATCCTTGTCATCTTGATCGCCGAAATAGGCCCAAACCGCGCCCTGGAGCTCGCGGCAGGGATAGCTGCGCACGGCCTTGCGGCCCACGAACGGGCAATCGGGGGTCGGCGGGGTCGCGGTGATCACGCCGTTCCCGTCCAGCCTGAGCCCGTGATAGAGGCAAGCGATGTCGCCGCCTAGGACGCGACCCTTCGACAGGCGCGCGCCGCGGTGCGGGCAGCGGTCGGCGATCACGTTGACCTTGCCCTCGCCGTTGCGCCAGACGACGATGTCTTGGCCGAGCCGCCTGAGCCCGACGGGCTCGAAGGTGACGTCGCCGGCACCGGCATGTGCAGGAACTGGATCGGCCGGGCAAGCCGTGCGGCAACCGCGTTCGCGACGGTGACGCACATCCGGAGATCCTCGGGCTCCTTCCAATGACGGTTGTTCATGCTGCCGTAGCACAAGTGGTACCCCATCTCCACGCCCGCCGGCACGCGGTCTCCGAGTGCGGCCAGCCGGTCGATAAGGATGTCCCACGCGCCCTCGAAGGGCACGTTGTAGACGTTTTCGAAGATGCTCATCTCGGTCGCGACATCCCATTGGATGGCGAGCCGTTCCTGCGGTATGGCCTCGCAGATTCGGTCGAGCTCGGCGAGGACCGCGCTTTCGTAGACCGGATAGACCGCTTCCTGGATGGCGTATCCGGTGAAGGAATAGACCGGAGCGAAAGGCGTCGGGATAGCGACCAGGAACCGCGCGCCCGGCGGCAAGATTCCGCGCCGCTGTCTGGCGGCGAAGACGGCATAGGACCGCATCGCCTCGCGGCTGAAGCCGAGCGCGCCGAAGTCGAGATCGCCGGCTTCGAAACCCGGCTTGAACACGAACGGCGGATGGAGCTGGTAGGCTCGTTCGCGTTCTCCGGACTGCTCCAGCGCCTCCTGCCGGGCAAAGACGCCGAGCTGCCAGCCGATCCAGTTGCGGCGAACCCCGGTCTCGCCGTCGGGGATCCTGGCGCATAGCCCGCCGAGGCGGGAACCCACCAAATCGAACACCGCATCTGCGCTCTCCAGCGGGATGCTGCCGACGAGGCGCACGCTGCGAACGCGATGCGCGAGGCTCATGCGGCATCATATGCCGACGAAATTCGCGGTGGAACGACCACCAAGGCGGGTTGACGCGGCGGGGCGCGGGGCGCTGTGATACGTTCAGACACCGCATGCGAGGCAAGGAGACGGCATCATGGGTGGCGGGACGAGCCTCTATGTCGCGACCGGTCGGGGCGTTTTTCTCACACAATCGAACGGGGCGGCGAGCGAGGCGCACGCCCTCGGCCTCGAGGACAAGGGCGGTGTCCGCTGGATCCTGGCCGATTGCGACGATCCGGCGCGCGTGTGGGCAGCGACCGAGCGCGGCGGGGTCTGGCGCAGCGAAGACGGCGGGCGCAGCTGGGCGGAGAAGAACGAAGGCCTGGTCTACAAGCACGCCTACTCGCTCGCCCAGCATCCGCTGACCGGCGCGCTTTATGTCGGGACCGAGCCGGCCTGCATTTTCAGGTCGGACGACCGCGGGGACCACTGGACGGAGCTCGAGACACTGCGCAAGCTGCCGACCCGTAAGGACTGGACCTTCCCCGGCCCGCCCTATGTGCCTCATGTCCGGGGGCTCGGGCTGTGCCGGTCCGACCCGGACGTCATCTTCGGCGCGGTCGAAGAGGGCTGGCTCATACGCTCGACCGACGGCGGGGCGAGCTGGGACAACCTCAAGGACGGCACCGACTTCGACTCCCACACCGTCACCGTGCTGCCGGATAACCCGATGGCGGTCGTCACGACCTCGGGCGACGGCCTGTTCCGCAGCGAGGACGGCGGCGAGAGCTTCGCCGACGTCAATGCGGGCATCGCCAACCGCTACCTGACTCATGTCGCGGTCCACCCGGACCGGCCGGCCGTTCTCTACACCGCCGGGGCCGAGGTGCCGCCGCCGCATTGGTCGCGCGCGGGCGGACCTGGGGCCGCGTTCTACCGCAGCGAGGACGCCGGCAGATCATGGCACCGGCTCACCGGCGGGCTGCCCGACCGCCTCGAGGCGGCACCGCGCGCCGTCGCCGGGGACCGCGACGATCCCGAGGCGATCTATGTCGGCCTGCATGACGGCGACATCTGGGCGAGCGCGGACGGCGGCGAAGGCTTTGTCCGCATCGCGTCGGGACTGCCCCCGGTGCTGGGGATCGCCGCCGCGGCGCGCTAAGATCGCGCCGCGCACGCTTCTCCCGGGCCGCACGAAAGGACAACGATGACATCCGAGTTCATGCGCGATGCGATCGACCTGCCGGCCGGACGGGTTGAGTATTTCGTGGCCGGCACGGGTCATGACGTGGTCTATTTGCATCCCGCTGCCGGTATGCGGGTCTCCGCGCCGCTGCGCCGGTTGGCCCGGCGTTTCCGGGTCTGGGCGCCGATCGTGCCCGGGTTCGACGGCACGCCGGTCCTGGACGGCGTCGACTCGATGCCGGCGCTGGCCGATCTCACGGCGCGTTTCATCGAAGATCTGCCGGGACGGGCGGCCGATGTCGTCGGCAGCTCGCTCGGCGGGTGGCTCGGCGCCTGGCTCGCGGTGCGCCACCCGAACCTGGTCGAGCACCTGATCCTGTCGGCGCCGGCCGGCTTCCGGCCAAGCAAGCTTGCGTGACGACCCGCCGCACGGTGCGGGTTGATGACGACCGGATTACCGGAGTTGGGCTTGCGGTTCCACCAGCCTGAGACGCTTGCCGAGGCGCACGCGCTGCTGTCCGAGGACGGCGCGCGATGCCTGGCAGGCGGCCAGACCCTGGTTGCGATGATGAACGCCGGGTTGATCGAGCCGTCGTCATTGGTGAGCCTCAAGAAGCTGCCCGGCCTGGACCGCATCGCGCTGCGCGCCGATGGCACGCTGGTCATCGGGGCGATGGCGACCCACAGCGCGGTGGCCGGCTTCGCTGGCATGCGGCCCGGCCAGGCGATTCTCGCCAAGGCCGCTGGGGCAATTGCCCATCCGGCGATCCGCAACATGGGCACCATCGGCGGCGCGATCTCCCATGCCGATCCGGCGGCCGACTATCCGGCCGCCCTGGTCGCGGCGAATGCCGTTGTCGAGGTCTCCGGCCCGGCCGGGACGCGGCAGATCGAAAGCGATGGGTTCTTCGTCGATTACTTGGAATCGGCACTGATGCCGGGCGAGATCGTCACCGCGGTGCATGTGCCGCCGGGCGATGACGACGCGGTGGCGGTCTACGACAAGGTCGCGCGCGTCGACGGCGACTACGCCGTTGTGTCGCTCGCCCTGATCGCCGCGTTCGACGGCGCGGCATGTAGATCGATCCGGCTGGCGCTCGGCAGCGCCGGGCCGGTCCCGGTGCGTGTGCCGGCGGCCGAGGACATGCTGGTCGGAACCGGGCTCGGCGCCGCGGACGCGGACGCGGCGGGCGAAATACTGGCGGCGGCGTGCGACCCCCTCGACGACACGCGGGCGAGCGCTGCCTACCGGCTCAGGCTCGTCCCGCGTTTGCTGCGGCGCGCGCTGGCATCGCTGCATGAGGGGCGCGGCCGATGAACCAGGACAGGATCGCCCTTCGGCTTCGGATCAACGGCGAGGACCGCGCGGCCCTTGCCGGGCCCGGCGATACGCTGCTCGACATCCTGCGCGGCGCGATGGGGCTCACCGGGGCCAAGCGGGGCTGCGACCAGGGTGTGTGCGGGGCCTGCACGGTGCTGGCCGACGGCAAGCCGATCCGGGCGTGCCTGGCGATCGGGGCGAATTCCACCGACCTCGCGATTACCACCGTCGAAGGCCTGGCCGGCGACGGGCCGCTGACGCCGCTGCAGCAGGCCTTCGTCGACGGTGCGGCGCTGCAATGCGGGTTCTGCACGCCGGGCATGATCGTCGCGCTGACCCCTCTGCTGGCATCGAACGCGCGGCCGAGCCGCAATCAGATCCGCGACGCGATTTCGGGCAACCTGTGCCGCTGCACCGGCTATGCGAAGATCGTCGAAGCCGTCTCGGCCGTCACCGCGGGAAGCGTACCATGAACGAGACCGTCCAGGCCGTCGGGCGCAGCATCCCGCGCGGCGACGGCGAGGAGAAGGCGCGCGGCGAGGCGCTGTTCGTCGACGACCTCCAGCGGCCCGGCATGCTCCACGGCGCGGTCCTGGCGAGCCCCCATGCGCATGCACGGATCCTTTCCTACGACATCGCGGCGGCGCTGGCGCTTCCCGGCGTCAAGGCGGTGCTGACCGGCGCGGACTATCCGCTCAAGCGCACCGGCTCGTTCATCAAGGACGAGGTCATGCTGGCCAAGGACAAGGTGCGCTATGTCGGCGAGGCGGTGGCCGCGGTCGCGGCCTCCGACATCGAGACCGCGCGCCGGGCGGTCCGCCTGATCGAGGTGGCGTACGAAGTGCTGCCGGCGGCCCTCGACATCGACCAGGCTCTGGCCGACGGCGCGCCGATCCTGCATGAGGACTTCGCCCAGTATTTCAAGACCGTCGACAGTCCGGCGCAGGGCAACCGCTTCTGGCGCGCCGACATCGCCGAGGGCGATGCCGATGCCGCCTGGGCAGACTGCGCGGTAATCGTCGAGGGCGTCTATCAGACCCAGGCGCAGCATCACATGTATATGGAGCCGTGCGGCGCGCTGGCCGAGCCGGACCGCAGCGGCCGGGTGACGGTGTGGTCGGCCTGCCAGTCGGTCCACCTCACCCAGCAGCGCATCGCCGAATGGATCGGCGTGCCGATGGCCAAGGTCCGCGCCGTGGTGCCGCGCATCGGCGGGGGGTTCGGCGGCAAGGGAAGCCCGACCGTCCAGCCGCTGGCCGCGGCGCTGGCGCTCAAGACCGGAAAACCGGTCAAGATCGTGCTCAGCCGCACCGAGGATTTCGAATATATGCGGTCGCGCCATCCCGCGCGCATCCGCATGAAGACCGGCGCCAGCAAGGACGGAACGCTCATCGCGCGTGCCTACGAAGCGGTCCTGGATTGCGGCGCCTATGCCGATGACAGCCCGGCCGTGATCTCGATCTGCGCCCTATTCGGCCGCGGCCCGTACAGGATTCCCAATCTCAAGGGCCGCGCCGAGGGCGTCTATACCAACAAGCTGCGCGCCGGCGCGTTCCGCGGTTTCGGCAACCCGCAGATCAGCTTCGCTGGCGAAAGCCAGCTCGACGAGCTCGCGGCCAAGCTCGGCATGGACCCGCTTGAACTGCGGCGCAAGAACGCCATGCGGCCGGGCGACACCTTCGCCGGCGGCCAGACCGTGCCGTCGTGCGCGATGGTCGAATGCCTGGAGAAGCTGGGCGATGCGGTCGGCGAGGCCGGGGCCGAGCCCGCGGCGGGCAAGTGCCGCGGCGTGGGCTATGCCGCCTTTGCCCATCCCTGCGGGCTGCTCGCGACCGGCGCCAACGTCGAGCTTCGGACCGACGGCTCGGTCGCGGTCAACACCGGGGTCGTCGACATCGGCCAGGGCTCGGACACCGTCCTCGCCCAGATCTGCGCCGAGGCGCTGAAGCTGCCGATCGAGCAGGTCTCGTTTGCCAGCCCCGACACCGACTCATCGCCCTACAACTGGAAGACCGCGGCCAGCCGGGTGACCTACATGGCCGGCAGGGCGGTGTTGTCGGCGACCAACCAGGTCAAGGACAAGATCATCTCGGCCGCGGCCGAGATGATGGAATGCGCCGCCGTCGACCTGGAGCTCGCCCCGGGCGGCGCGGTCCGGCTGAAGGGCGTGCCCGGCAGGGAACTGCCGTTTGCCGCGATTGCCGGGCGCAGCCATTACCTCGCCGGCGGGCCGATCACCGGCGCCGAGTCGCTGATGTTCGACGGCGAGCGGATGGATCCCAAACGCGCGGTGGTCGACGGCCTCGCCTTCTCCAACCTCGGGGTCTACACCTTCGGCGCCCAGGCCGCCGAGGTCGAGATCGACGAGGTCACCGGACAGGTCCGGGTGCTGCGCGCATGGTCGGCCCACGATGTCGGCAGGGCGATCAACCCGGCGATGATCGAGGGGCAGATCGAGGGCGGGTTCGTCCAGGGGCTGGGCTATGCGCTCAGCGAGGAGATGGTCTGGGACGACGACCGGCTCGCCAACCCGAGCCTGATGGACTACAAGGTGCCCGGCGTCCACGAGGCGCCGGCCGAGATCCACACCATCATCGTCGAGGACCCCGAACCGACGGGGCCGTTCGGCGCCAAGGGCGTCGGCGAGCCGCCGCTGATCGGCGCCGCACCCGCGATCGCCAACGCGATCGCCAACGCCGCCGGTATCCGGCTGCGCACCCTGCCGATGACGCCCGAACGCGTGCTCGATGCGCTGATCGCAGCCGACACCGAAGGCTGAGGTGAATTCGGCGCCCGCTTCGATCAGCGCACCGGTTCACGCGGCGCCTGACAGGACGGCGGCGGGCGCCGGGACATCGGCGCGAATCCCGGCGGAAAGACGGCCTGAACCGACCCCACTTCACGCTCTCGCTGAGCCTCACGCCGGCATTGGCGGCGATCTGTATTGGACGAAATATGAAGGCGGGTGGTTCCCGTTCACGCCCGATGGCGCGTCGCGCCGCGACCGCAGACCAACCCTACGCGCCTCGGTATTCAACCGCGCATTCACGGTGTACGGTTTCAGCCCCCAGCGCGTGCTGTTCAGCGAGAAACGCGACTCCAACGCACCGTTTTACGACGACCGGCGCGACCGCGCCGAACGCCGGATCGTAAGGCAGATTTAGGCCTGGGCTCGTAATAGTCGAGACCGACATTCGCTCGTGACCGCGATTTGATCGGCGTCGCCGCCGACTATGGCTTCCACCGGCAGGATCGCCTCGCCGCTCGGAGGCTCGGGCCATGTCGAAGAGCTTCAGCATCTCCATCCACGGATCACAAGAGCCGGGGGCGCGAAGTTCTGGTTCCACGGGCTGCGCAATTGCTTCATTACGGTAGCCGAGCGCGACCTGGTGCTGCCGCGCCCGCTGACCAAGCGGCTGGTCAACCACGCCCGGCCTGGCGATGTGACCGAAGGCTATTCCGCCGACTGGACGGTGGAGCAGCTTCGCGAGCCCGCGCAGCGCGTCGCCGACCGGATCGACGTGTTGATGAACGCGGATGCGTGTCCGCAAAGGGCCGTGGCGTAAGGCGGACTACGGCAGCTTCAGCTACCGGGCGGGAATCTGGAACAGGCCCCGGCCCGTCATCGCCAAGGTCGAACGGCCGAACAATGGATCAAGGAAGGCAAGAACGCGATCCGGTGGACGCGCGTGTCATGCCACAGGTTCCGCCACAACGCCGTCCGGATTCAGCGCCACGCTCTGGCCTACAACCTCGGAAACTTCATGAAGACGCTCGCCTTGCCGGAGGCCGTCGAGCAGTAGTCGTTGAAAACGCTGCGCGAGAAGCGCGTTAAGATCGGCGCGAAGATCGTCCGCCATGGGCGCTACATCGTCTTCCTGATGGCCGAAGTGGCCGTTCCGAAAGACCTGTTGGCCGACATCCTGCGCCGCATCGACCGGCTCAGGCCGCCGCCGGCCCCGGCATGACCGACGGCAAACCGTTGCTCAACGCCGACGACAGGATCAATGCACCCAGATCGTGGACGAGCGGGCCGTTTCCTGCGGTCGCCGCCCTATATTGGCGTTCTTTCGATCCGGTCAGCTCACAGTTGCTCGCCGGGCGCCGATTGGCTTGCGCGTCGAGCCGGTCCGAGTCACACTCGACGGCCGGGCGGGCTCCACGTGGGAGATCCCGGTTTGACTGTAATTTTGCATATTCGATGGCGTAGCCATGGGGAGCATGCAATGCGTGTCTTTACAGCGGCAGCGGCAATTATTTTTTCTTGTGCATTGGCGAACATTACGTCTGCACAAGAATTATATGAAAACAAAACATTGGGCCTGTCGGTTCAAAAACCCGCCACATGGTTTTTTGTCACTGACAAACAGCATCGCAGCAATATCGCCCGAACGAAGATGACCGATGCAGAGTTTCAATCTCTCGTGCTGAAACTCTCCAGCGCGCCGATATTCATGATTTCCAAGTACCGCGAGCCATACGACGATCTTAATCCCTCTGTGAAGATCACCGCCCGACCCGGAGGTCGCGTAAATCCGGGAAATCTATTGGCCGTTGCCAAAAGCATGGTTGTTGTCGTTGCGAAAATGATTGGAAAAGTGGATGCCGTAGAGGGGCCCGAACTCATGCAATTCTCGGGGTTTCCTGCGGCTTATGTCGTTATCGACTACACCCTCGAAACCCAAGAGGGGAGGCAATTTCCGACCAAATCACAAATGTGGTTCGTGCTCAAGGGCGACCTTCTTTTTATCGTAGGGGCTAGTACGCGGCAGGACGACATGACCGGTTCACACCAGGAAGTGCAACGGGTGATCGACTCGATCCGTTTGCAGTGACCTCCGCCGCATTCCATCGACGCAAAAGCGGCACAACATACATCCTTCGTGAAGTCGCGCGCCACGCCCAAGATCGCCGATAGCGGTCACACCTTCGCGAAAACAATTATGGTCTGTTGCGAGGCGGCATCGGTGCTCAATTGGGCATGAGCGGGTTTGACCGGCGGTTCGGCGCACCCACGAGATCTTTCGCCTTCCAACCGAAGCGGAAGGCCAAGATCGCATGGAAACCGGCCCCGATACACACGTGGGTTTCGAACCGGAGATCTGACGGTGATTTTATCTATCGGCCTATGCGGTGGCGTATGGGCGAGTGCGTGAGGGGGAAGCATATCCTCAAGAGTGCGGACGCCCCATAGAAGACGAGGCGCCCGCTTATCCTTATGATTCTCTACTTCATACGCGTTGCCGCAACCGCTTCCTTGAGAAGCGCATACATTCCCTTTGTCCTAGGATCGTCAGCGAGGATCTCGTCGGCAATCGGGGCGGCAAGACGGCGAAGTTTGTTCTGGTCTTCCTCGGACAAGCGATACGCGTTGGCATCGCGGGCCCAGTTCTCTTCCGCTTTTTTGGTCAGATCAACGCCCCATTTGCCGGCGTGCGGCGTGACGCCCCGGCCGGCCTCGAACACGATGTCACGCAGATCACTCGGCAGCTTCCGGAGCCAGACATTACTGAGGAACTGGCCGCAGGTGATCTGCGCCATGCCGGTGAGCGTGATATGCTTGGCGACCGTGTGAAACTTCGACGGGTACATCACGATGACCGCGCTGCGCACGCCGTCGATCACCCGCTGCTGCAGCGCCGGAAGCACCTCGGTATATGCAATCGGCACACCCGTCGCGCCCAGTTTCGAGATGAAGGCGCGTTCGAGCGGGGTCGCGAGGACTCGGATCTTTCGACCCTTCAGGTCGTCGAGCTTCTTGAAGGGCTTGAGCGTCGCGATCGACGTGTTGCCGCAGGCCCACAGATACCCCGCGACGAAGCCCTTCTTTTCGCCTAGTGCATTCTCATATTGAGAGTTGATAACCAGTTGCATTGAAGTAGTTGGCGCATTCGCTTTGGGTGAAGGTATCAAGGATGGTGCCGATGCGCCGCCAGAGCGTGTCGATGGTGCGTGCCGGCTCGGCCCTGAGTGCGGTCTTGAGCTTTGAGAAGGCGAGTTCGATCGGGTTCATGTCGGGCGAGTACGGCGGCAGATAGAAGAGCTGGGCCTGTTGTCCGGCGATGGTCTCGGCGATGCCGGCGACCTTGTGGGCCGGCAGGTTGTCCATGACCACGATGTCGCCTGGCGTGAGCGTCGGGGCGAGGATCTCGGCGGTGTAGGTTCTGAAGGCGTCGCCGTCCATGGCGCCGTCAAGCACCCAGGGCGCGCTCAGCCCGCGCTGTCGCAGCGCGGCGACGAAGGTCATGGTCTTCCAGTGACCGAAGGGGGCCGCGGCGTGCAGACGACGGCCGACCGGCGCGCGGCCGTAGCGCCGGGTCATCTTGGTGTTCACCCCGCTTTCATCAATGAACACCAGGCGTCGTGGGTCGATCCAGCCCTGCGCCGCCCGCCAGGCCCGGCGCCGGGCGGCCATGTCGGGCCGATCGTGCTCGGCGGCGCGCAGGGTTTTTTTTGAACGACAGGCCGAGCCGGTCGACCGCCTGCCAGATCGCGCCGTCACTCAGCCGCACCGCGTGCTCGGCCGCCAGCCAGTCCTGCAACCGCGCCAGGGTGATGTCCGGGTGTGCGGCGATATGCGCCGCCAGTGCCACCGCCTGCGCCGCCGACAGTTTGCGCCGGCGGTGGCCCCGGTTCGGGTTCGCGCCGCTCTCGCCCGTTCGGCGCCGACGATCCAGCGCCTTGTAGATGTAGGACACGCTCACATCGAACAGCTCGGCCGCCCGATAGACGCCCAGCCCACCATCCACCGCTGAGAGAACACGATCGCGCAGATCCTGCGAATAAGCCTGCCCGCGTCGCCATGCCATGTCCGCCTCCCACAACATATCGATGTCGTGAGAGGGAATCACACATCATCATGAATGGGTATCCACCAATTGATTCCACTCAATCCAAGGACGCTCTAGCTTTCCGAACTTCTCGCGGAACGGCGGATAGTTCACCGCCCTGTGCGCGTGGCTGATGTCATCGAAGAGGCCGGGTGCGTCGGTCACCATAAAGGCGCGTTCGATGCCGACAAAAAAGCCGGGAGGGATGTTGATTGCTTCCTGTGTGCCGAGCTGAATGCCTTCGATCTGACGCGGTATCTTGCCGAGCTGGCCGGCCGGGAAGACCCTTACCTGGATCCGCCCGTTCGATTTGGCCTCGATCTCCTTCTTCACCCAAAGGGCTGAGAAGTGGTTCGAGTCGTTGATCGTCGGCATCCCGATCTTCATCGTGAAGGTTTTCTGTGCCAGCGCTCCCGAGGAAACCGTGGCACCGGCCGCAAGCACTGCGACAGCGAAAATTGATCGTCTCACTCTGTATCTCCCTGGTCGTTTCGGCCATTCGCAGACCGACGATTCTAGAATCACACCCGAGCGCCGAAAGGGCTCGCCCTTTACGGTAGCACCCGGACGCCCACGGAGCCAGATCCGCTCCTGGATATCCCACGTGCCGTCCGCTATGGCCTGATCTCGGAAGTCTCGGGATTCGGCGCCGAGGTCCGTTCCGGGCGCAACGGGAAGCGGGGAAGCGACCTCATCGAATGCATCCTCGGGTTCGGAGCCGGACCGGGGCGAGAGCAGGGGTACTCTCGGGTCGACCCGGTAAACCCTTATGCTGGTGGGCGGGGAGCGGCACGCAGACCTGTCGATGACGTGACACTGATTGCACCGAGGTGCGGCGGGTGTGAGCCCTTACCGCCGAACGGCGTCCGCATCGTCCTTCTGTCCACTCCCCTCGATTAGTACCACCGATAAGTAGACAGAGCGGCAGCGCGCGCCGCGCATGTGCGGAACGGTTACCGGCCCGTTGCGCGGCGCCCGAACGTCACTGTAGGGAGCGGCAGGTAACAGCGCAGCGTCGCAGGGCGTGAGCGGCCGGCATTGCGGCGAGGGGGGACTCCCCACGCGGTGAACCCGTTTGGAGAGATCGGAAAACGGGCCGCGGGGGCAGCGCTCCCATGACGCCGCCCGTATTCGCCTGGCCGGTCAGCGCGCAGCTTATCCTGTCAAATTCGCCTGGCCTCGCGTATGGTTCGATTGCTCCGATGGGCGACAGGCCTGCGGAGGTCGACAGGGAGGACCAAGGATGCGAAGACTTCTTTGGCTTACGCTGCCCAGCCTCGCCGGCGTCGTCGCGATGGCGATCCACACCGGCACGGCACATGCCGCGAAGACGATCAACCTGACGAGCGTTTCCGGGTTTCCGCCCTTCATCATCTTCGTCAAGGTCTTCGAGGACGTCCTCGTCCCGAGCGTCGAGAAGCGCCTGGCGGAGGCCGGCGGCAAGTACAAGATCCGCTGGACCCGCGCCTACGGCGCCTCCATCGCCAAGGAGGAAAACACGCTCGAGGCGGTGGCCGACGGGTTGGGCGACATCGGCTTCGTCCCGTTCATCTTCGAGCAGGCCAAGCTGCCGCTGCCGATTGTGACCTACGTCGCGCCCTTCGTGAGCTACGACCCCAGGGTGCTGGGCGAGGTGCAGGACGAGATGTACCGCGACATCCCCGAGCTCAACGAAGGCTGGCACAAGCAGAACCAGATCTATCTCGCGGGCACCATGATCAACAGCTTCCAGATCTTCTCGCGGACGCCGATCCGCGGTGTTGAGGACCTCAAGGGGATGAAGTTCGGCCTCGCCGGCCCCCTGGCCTCCTGGCTCAAGGGGACCGGCGCGATCTCGGTCCACAACCCGGTCACCGAGGGCTACCAGGCGCTCAAATCGGGCATGATCGACGCTCAGCTCATCTTCCCGACCGGCGCCTTCGCCTTCAAGTTCTATGAGCCCGCCCCTTACGTGGTGAAGGCCAATCTGGGCGCCGCCTGGGGAACGACCATCAGCTTCAACAAGAAGCGCTGGGATGGCCTGCCGCGCGAGGTGCGCGAGGCCTTCCGCGAGGCGGCCAAGGACCACGCCAAGGCCTATCCAGACGCGCTGATCGGGCTCGGCAACCACATTTACGGTGCCATGGACAAGGCCGGGGCGAAGGTCTCGACAATGGCCGAGGCCGAGCGGATCAAATGGGCCATGCAGATGCCCAACGTCGCCAGGCAATGGGCCGACTCGCTCGAAGCCAAGGGCCTGCCCGGCAGGCAGGTGCTCTCGGCCTACATCGACGGCGTCCGCAAGCGCGGCGGCAAGATCATCCGCGACTGGTCGAAATAGAACCTTGCCGGCGAGCGCGGCACCGGCCCACGCAAGTGGATAATGGTGTAATCCTTGGCCGAGGAGCGCGAAACCGCGCCTGAGGAAGGGCGGCGGGAGGTTGGCCCCCGCCGCCTTCCCGGCGCGACCGATCTCCTTTCATCGGCTCTGAACGGCATCGGCACCGCGGGCATCTTCGGTCTGATGCTGCTGATCAACGGCGATATCTTCGGCCAAGCCCTGTTCGGCATGCCGATCAAGGGGGCGACCGAGATCGTGAGTCTCTCGATCGTCGGCATCGTCTTCTTGCAGATCGCGCATTCGCTTCGCCACGGGGCCTTCATAAGGTCGGACGCGCTCTTCGGCGTCCTGAGGCGGCGGCACCCGATGGCGGGCGGGTTGGTTCAGGCGGTCTTTCACCTGGCCGGCGCGTTCCTGTTCGCCGTCATCTTCTATGCGATCTGGCCCAAATTCACGCTTGCCTGGGAGGAGGGAGAATATCTCGGAACGGCCGAATATTTCGCGCTCGCCACCTGGCCGTTCCTCCTTATGATCCTGATCGGCAGCGCCGCGGCGGTCATCCAGCTCGCGGTGCTCGCATGGCGCGACGTCCGGGGCATCGACGATACCGCGCCCGAGGATCGAAAGGCCCCGCGCTGAGCCACGCCGAGATAGCCGCGATCTCGGTGGTGGCGCTGATCCTGTTGATCTACGCCGGCATGCATGTGGCGTTCGTTCTGGCGCTGGTTTCGTTCTTTTCCATCGCCGCAATCACGAATTTCAACCTCGCGATCAAGCTGGTCGCGCTCGCCTCCTACGAGACCATCGCCAACTACGTCTACGGCACCGTTCCGCTGTTCGTGCTGATGGGCCTGCTGATCGGCGTCTCGGAGATCGGCAAGGACGCCTTCGACGTCGCCAACCGCGTCTTCCGCCACATCAAGGGCGGGCTCGGGATCGCCACCGTCGCCGCCAACACCGTGTTCGCGGCGATCATGGGGATCAGCATCGCCTCGGCGGCGATCTTCACCAGGATCGCCGTGCCCGAGATGCTGCGCTTCGGCTACCGGCCCCGGTTCGCTGTCGGCATCGTCGCGGGCAGCTCGATCATCGGCATGCTGATCCCGCCGAGCCTGCTGCTCATTCTCTACGGGCTCTTGACCAAGACGTCGATCGGCCATCTCTTCATCGCCGGCATCCTGCCCGGCATCACGCTGGCGGTTGCCTTCGCCCTGGCGATCGTGGTCATCGCCCGGTACTTCCCGGGCTTCATGGGCCGGGCGGCGCTCTCTCCGGGGGCGCATGACGGCGGTTCCGCCTCCGGCCTGGCCATGCTGTGGAAGATCCTGCCGATCGTCCTCATCGTCGCTTCGGTGTTCGGCGGTCTCTATGGCGGGCTGTTCACCCCGACCGGCGCCGGGGCGTTCGGCGCGCTGTGCGCGCTGGTGCTCGCGCTGGCGCGGCGCCGGCTGGGCTGGCGGACGCTGTGGCGGGTGCTGGTCGAGACCGGCCACACCACCGCGTCGATCGGCTTCCTGATCATCTCCGCCAGCATGTATGCGCGTCTTCTCACCCTCACCCGCCTTCCGGAATCGGCGGTCGAGGGGCTGACGGCGCTCGGGCTCGGGCTCTACCAGACCCTGGCGGTCTACGTGGTGGTCGTGCTGCTGATGGGGACGATCCTCGATGCGCTCTCGATCATGCTGATCCTGCTGCCGTTCATGGCGCCGATCATGGTCGGGTTCGGGGTCGATCTGGTGTGGTTCGGCATCATCACGATCATCGCCGCCGAAGCCGGCTCGGTCACCCCGCCGCTGGGCCTGGTGGTCTATGCGATCAAGTCGACGTTGGACGACGAGCGCATCACGCTCGGCGACATCTTCGCCGGCGCCTTCCCCTTCATGCTGATCATGCTCGCGGTGCTGGTCCTGGTGATCGCGGTGCCGTGGCTCGCGCTCGGGCTGCTGTGAGCACCGGCGGCGGCCCGCAGGTCGCGGGCACGGGCCCTCGACTTCGCCGGGGGACCTGTCGATAATCGACAACGCAAAACGATGCGCCGTGCGAAGAACAGGAAGAACAGGCGCTTTCGAGGAGAAAATCATGCACGGAAACCCCCTGGAATCCTGCCTGCGCGCGGCGTGTCACGCAGGGCTGGTCGCCTTGGTCGCCTGCAGCGGGTTGTATGCGACTCCGGCCTTGGCCCAGAAATTCACCATGAAGATCGGCACCGCGACGCCGAGGGGCGATCAGAACGAATGGATGAGGCTGTTCAAGCAGCGCGTCGAGAAACGCGGCAAGGGCGCCATCTCGATCGAGCTGTACCCGTCGAGCCAACTCGGCGCGATCCCGCGCCAGATCGAGGGTATGCAGCTCGGTACGGTGGAGTCGTGGGTCGGCCCGCCGGGTTTCGTCAAAGGCGTTGAGCCGCGCTGGCAGGTCACCGATACCCCGGGCCTATTCCGTGACAAAGAGCACGCCCAGCAAACGATAACCGATCCGGCGTTCCGCGACGTCTTCCTGCCGCTCGGCGAGCGCAAAGGGATCTTGGGCATCAGCATCTGGGCGTCCAGCAACGCTTCGGTAGTGACGCGAAGCCGACCGATCCGCCGGATCGAGGACTTCCGCGGCTTGAAGCTCAGGGTGCTCGCAAGCGACATCGAAGTGCTATCGCTCAAGCGCCTTGCCGCGGCGCCGACACCATTGCCGTTGATGGAGGCACTGCCCGCGCTGCAGCGCGGTGCGATCGATGGCGTCAAGGCGGCCTTGGTGATCTTCGTGCCGTTCAAATACTGGACCGTCGGGAAATATCTGACTGAGACGCATGAAGCCGTGTTTCCCAGTGTGGCCTTCGTGAGCAAGGTATGGTGGGACAAGCTGTCGAGGGATTTGCGCACCGTTATGCTCGACGAAGCCAAAACACTCGAGGGCGAGATGTATACCTGGGCGCTCGCCTTCAACAATGGGCTCCGCAGCGCCTGGCTCAAGGGCGGCGGGCAGATCGTCGATTTCCCGGCATCCGAGCGCAGTAAGATGATGGCCAAGCTTGCGACTGTCGGCGAGGTCGTGGTCGCCAATAAACCCGCGGTCAAGCAGATCTACGACCTGCTGGTGCAAGTCTCTAAGAAGCACTGAGTTTTGGCGAGCCAACGGGTTGCCGGAAACCATCAACCACCATCTGGTCATGGCGGCGCGGGAGCTTGAGGGGCGCGAGGCCCGCCCGAGCGCCGGCGTGATCGACAGCCAGAGCGTGGAAACCGCCGCAAGCGGCGGCGTCCGGGGCTATGACGGATGCCGAAGACTCGCAAGAGATTGAGAGCATCCATCGCTTCCGCACAAGCCTGGCTCCTCATCGCCGATATACGCCTCCTCACACGGCGCATCGCAAGGCACTGTTATCCAACGTAAATTTCGGGGCAGCCTCTTGGAGACCGTTGTCTCGACAGGCGGGCTTCGAGGAGGCCTTCAAGTAACACGTCGAGATGTTTCTATTTCCAAACGGTCGGCTTTGGTGACGGAGGGAAATCGTGGCGCAACACATTCACGGGCCACTCTACTACGAACGGATGGGCCGTACCGGCCCGGTCATCGCTTTTGTCCATCCCAACCCGATGGATCAGTCCTGTTGGATTTTTCAGATGGCGCATTTCTCGACCTGGTTCAGGTGCATCGCCATCGATATCCCCGGTTATGGCCGTTCGCCCAAAGCCGACCCGGGCCTGACCACCGGGGACATGGCTGAAGCTTGCTGGGAGGCGATCGACGATGCGCTGCACGACGAGACCGCAATCCTGGTCGGCTGTTCGGTCGGATCGGCGATCGTTCCGTTCATGTACCATCATCGCCCGCACCGGACGGCGGCGCTCGTCCTGTCGGGCACCGGGTATATCCCCGGGAAGGAATTCGCAGCGCGGCGGATCGAGTCCTACACCGCCAACGGCATAGATTTCCGCTGGGCGTATACATTCGAAGACATGAGCCCCGCATTTCGTGCGACACCGCTCGCACACTACTTCGCCGAACTATTTTCCGAACGCAACGACGCCGCGGATCTCGAAACCATTCTCCATCAGTTCAGGGCCCTCCAGGAGGATGAGCCGGCGGGTCATCATGAGAATATAGACTGTCCGACGGTAATCCTTACCGGGACCGAGGACGCCGCCCACCAGAGCGCGTTCGCGCTTCAGGCGCGCATACCGGATTGCGAGTTGAAGGTGCTTCCGGGGGCCGGCCATGCCTGCCAACTCGAGCAGCCGTGGCTGTTCGACCGCCTCATGATCGAGTTTCTGACGCGGCACGGCCTGTTCCCGGGACCGACAGGCATGGCGTAAAGCGTCGATATCCGTTACGGGCCAGGTCCTGGAAGTGACACGACCGCAGATGGTGCGCCGGGCGAACCGGTGAAGCGGGACAATCCCGGCGCCGGGCTGAGAAGCACGGTCATTGCCGGAATGGAAACCCGCGGCCTGCGGATGCGCGCGCCAGTGCCCTGCCCGAAATCCTATCCGCCGAACAGACGCTTGATCCGGTGCCACAGTGCGCCGAGCATCAGCGCGATGACGTTCAGTTCTCCAGGCGGTGCCGGCGCGGTTTCGGCGGGTGGCGTGCTTGCCGCGTGTGCGGTCGCCTTTTCCGTAAACGATGCGGCGAACTGATCGAGCAGCCGGTCCGCCACGCTATCCATCATCCTCCCGCCGAGCGTCGCGAGCTTCCCGGTCACCGAGACTGTCGTATGGCCGACCACCTCCGAGCCGGCATCGCCCCGGTCCTCGACAACGGCACGGAGCTCCATCGATGCGCGCGAGGCACTGATGCTGTCGGTGCCGCTCCCGGCGACCACGATCCGATGCCCGGCGGCGTCGATCTCGACGATCTCGACCGCACCGGCGAAGTCGGCCGTCACCGGACCAAGCTTGAGGCGAACCTTGCCTTTGAATTTGGTGTCGCCGAGCCGTTCGGTGATCGAGGCGCCCGGGAAGCAGCTCGCCGCCGCCTCGACGTCCTTTATGAAATCCCACGCTGCGGCGACCGGTACCGCTAATGAGATACCCCGCTCCTTCTTGACTTCCACGCGCTCACGCCTTCGCCAGGGACTCGATCGCGTCGATGATCTTCATGTACCCGGTGCAGCGGCAAATGTTCCCCCGCAAGCAATCGATGATCTCGTCCCGGCTTGGGTTGGGATTCTCGTCGAGCAATGCCTTCGCGGTCATCAACATGCCCGGCGTGCAGTAGCCGCATTGGACCGCGCCATGGGTCAGAAACGCGTGCTGGAGCGGGTGAAGCTCGCCATCCTGCTCGAGGCCCTCGACCGTCGTAATCCCGGCGCCATCGGCCTGGACCGCAAGCAGGATGCATGAGCTGACCGGTCGGCCTTCGAGCAGGACCGTGCACGCACCGCAAACACCCATGCAGCAGTCGCGATGCGTGCCCGTAAGCCGAAGCCGGTCGCGCAGCACATTGACGAGCATCTCGGTCGGGGCGACCGTCACCGGATAGTCGGTCCCGTTGACGGTGAGTGTAATATCGATGGTCATCCCGCCTGACCTCCAGCCCGTCGGTAGGCGCGTTCGACGGTGCGCCGCAGAATGACCGACGCGACATGGCGCTTGTAATCGGCGGAGTATATGACGTCGTCGAGCGGCGTAAGCTCTTCGGCGAGCGCCGCGGCCATGGCCGCAAGGACCTCCGCATCGGGGGTTTGACCCCGGAGCGCCGCCTCGGCGCCATAGGGCCGGACCGGTGTGGTACCGACCCCGCCCATCCCGATCCGGACGTCGCTGACGCCGCCGTTGTCGCGGACCATCGTCACCGCCGCGCTGATCGTCGCGGTGTAGTCCATCGCCCGACGGGCGCCGTATTTGCCATAGGCGTAACCGGCGTTCGCCGGAATCGGCGGGACGATGATCTCTTCGAGGATGTCCGTCTCGCCGAGCGCCGTCGTATAGAGATCGTGAAAGAATTCCGAGATCGGGACGGCGCGAGCGCCGTTTGGACCGCGGACATTGAGGGTCGCATCGAGTGCCAGCATCGCTGCCGGCGGATCTCCCTGAGGATCGGCGAGGCAGATATTGCCCCCGACGGTCCCCCGGTTGCGCACGCGGCCGCAGGCAATCTCGTGGGACATCTCATGGAGCAACGGGAAATCCCGGGCGACCGTCGCCGACCGCTCGAGCTCCGTATTGGGCACAGTGGCGCCGATCCGGAGCTCGCCGTTCGCGGTCAAATCCAGCGCGCGCAATCGCTCGATCCGCGCGATATCGACCAGCCAGGTCGGGCGCACCAGCCGTTCGTTCATCAGGATGCCGAGCGCCACGCCACCTGCGATCACGGTCCCTTCGCCACCGCTTGCCTGGAGCGACTCGATGGCCTCCTCGACCGATCGGGGCCGTGCGTAGTGACAGGCTGCCGTCATGATCCGCCTCCGCCCTCGCGCGCGCGGATCAGCGCGTGGATGTATTCGCTGTCCATCGGCAGCTGCCTCGGCCGGACGCCGATAGCGTCATAGATTGCTGCCCCCAGCGCCGGCGGTGCCGGGATCAGCGTCGATTCGGCAAACCCCTTTGCACCGAAGGGTCCGGTTCGATCCTCGTTGGTCACGAACATCGCCTCGATCTTCGGCGGGATGTCCCGTGTCCCCGCCAGCAGATAGTCGCGATAGTTGGGATTGAGCGTCTGGCCGTCTTCGCGCGCCACCCGTTCCCAAAGCGCCATGCCGAGCCCCATCGCGACGCCACCCTCGACCTGGCCTTCCGCCGCGGGCGGATTGACGACCCGGCCGACGTCGTGGGCCGCCCAGTAGCGCCGGACATGGACCGCGCCCAACTCGTCGTCGATTTCGGCTTCGACCAGGTGGGTGGCGTAGGTATAGGTGGGATAAGGGTTGCCCCTGAAGGTTTCCAGATTGACGCCGGCTTCGGGATCGAATTTGCCATACCCCTCGATTTCGGCGAGCTCGTCTCCGAGGAGCCCGCAGGCTTCATCGAAACCGATATGCTCGTTGCGATGACGGACGCCATCGTCCCTGAGCTCGACATCGTCGGTGGAGCTGCCGACTTTTCTCGCGAACGCGGCCTCAAACTTCCGTTTGAAATCCTGTCCGGAGAAATGAGCGGCATTGCCGCAGAAATAGGTAAGGCGGGAGGCCGATGTCGGTCCGGCGTCCTGCGAGGTGTTCGAGTCACCGCTTCGAATTTGGATTCGTGACAACGACAACCCCGTCGTCTCGGCGATGATCTGCGCAAACACGGTGTCCGAGCCAGTTCCGAAATCCGGCGTCCCCACATGGGCTGTGAGCGACCCGTCTGGTGCCGCAGTCATGGTGAAGACGGCGGGGTTGGGATAGCCGGTATAACCGATGCCGTAGGCCAGCGAGGCGATCCCGAGACCGACCTTGCGCCCCTGGTCCGCCTCCTTGGCCAATTCCTGCTTGCGTGCCTCGTAGATCGGTTCGATCGCATCGAACGTCTTGTGCAACCCGACGTCCTGCAACAGTTGGCCGGTATTGGTCTCGGAGCCGTCGGCGAATCCGTTGATCCGCCGAATTTCGATCGGGCTCATGCCGAGCCTGGTCGCGAGCTCGTTCATCAGCGATTCATTGGCAAAGGCGACTTTCACCACGCCGAAACTTCGCATTGCACCCGAAGGCGCGTGGTTGGTGAACGCCGTCGTGAGATGGACACGCAAATTGGGGACCCAATACGGCATGCCCACATGCACCATCATCCGCCCGGCAACGATCTCGCTGTAGGAGCGGTAGGCGCCGCCGTCGGCCAGGATCCGAACGTCGCACGCGGTGATCTTGCCGTCCTTGGTCGCACCCAGCTTCTGGTGGATCTCGGACTTGTGCCGTTTGGTCGTCGCGACGAACACCTCTTCGCGCGACAGCGTCATCTTGACCGGACGCTTGCTGCGCAACGCCATCAGGCTGGCGGCGCATTCGACCGTCGCATCCAGCTTGCCGCCAAAGCCGCCGCCGGTGATGGTCTGGATCACCCGAACCTTCTCCATCGGCAGGCCGGTCAGGCGAGACAGCTCCTCCTGATGGTAGTGGGGGTATTGCGTGCAGCACAGGAGCGTGAGGACATCGTCGTCATCGACGAACGCGATGCCAGCCTGCGCCTCCATGAAGCAATGGTCGATCGGCTCGGTCTTGAACGTTCCTTCGACGACGACGTCGGCCTCTGCGAATCCGGCCTCGATGTCGCCGCGGCCGATGTTGTAGTCGCAAATGCTGTTTCCGGCCGCGTCGACATGCGGTGCGTCTGGTGCAAATGCGTCCTCGAACGTCAGCACCGGCGTCAGTGGCTCGTAGTCGACCTCGACCAGATCGCACGCCGCTTCTGCCTGCTCCACGGTTTCGGCGGCGATCGCGACGATCTGTTCGCCGACATAGCGCACTTCCTCCTTGGCCAGCACGGGGGTGTCGTGTTGGAGGGTGCCGACCAGAGAACGCGCGGGGTCGAGGTCATCGGCGGTCAATACGTCGACGACGCCGGGTGCCGAACGGGCCGCCGATACGTCGACCCTCAGGATGCGCGCGCGGGCGTGGACGCTCCGGACGAACCGGCCATGGAGCACCCCCTCGGGCAACAGATTGCCGACATACTCGGCACGGCCCCGTACCTTGTAGATCGCATCGTTGCGCGGCGTGGGCACCCCGACATAGCGGGTTTCGCGTTGACTGACGTCGGGCGGGCCGCCATGGGCCTCGCTCAATGCCTGATCGACCAGGCGGTTATAGACCTCCTGCCAATGCGCCTGCTCGTCCGCCGGGCCGAGGGCATATTTGATGCCGTCCTTGTGTCCCACGCGGGCCTCCTCGCATTGCATTGCCGGTCGGTCGCGGGCGCGCATGGCTTGGGGCGTTTAGATCGCTGCCTCGCCGGGTGCCGGTCGCGCCTGGGGATTTCTGGCTGGTTTGCCGCCGATCCACATTATTGGGCGCCGACACTGGTTCATGTCCATGTTTACGTCAAGACTCCGGGGGTTGTAATGTGATGGCACGAAGACGAACGATATCACCCGCCGCGACGGTGTGGGACCGGCCCGTCCATCGCGCAACATGAGGAGCGGGACATGGCGCAGCAGCAAACGACGACGCAGGACGATTTCCTCGCCGAGGTGTATGGCGCGGCGCTCGACTTTCCGGGCTCGGCCGGGCAACCGATCGTCCGCCCGAAGAAACACCTCATTCAAGCGCATCACTGGAAAGCGGCCGAGATTGAGCGATTGACCGAAAAGGCGGCGAGCATGGCGTTGGGCGAACGGCGCATGCTGCGGCTTGCGAACCCCGGAACGCCGGGATGGAAATACGCGACCCAGTCGCTCTCGGTCTCGGTCCAGCAGATTCTGCCCAACGAAATCGCGGTGCCGCATCGGCATACGGCAAACGCGATCCGATTTTTCCTCAAGGGGAGCGGCGCTTACACGACGGTCGAAAACGACAAGTGCATCATGGAGCCCGGCGACCTGATCGTGACGCCGGGCGGCGAGTGGCACGACTATGGCGGCGAAGGCAACGAGGCCGGCGTGTGGCTCGATGCGCTCGACCTTCCGCTGGTCCAGTATCTCGACGCGATGGGCTATCTCGAAACCGTGGGTGAATATGTCGGCTATGAATTGTCGGCCGAGAAGCAGTTATCGGGCTCGGCGGCAGGGCTCTCGGAGCAGCGCTACAGCGCGGCCGGCCTGAAGCCGATGTGGGACAGTGACGGCACCTCGAACCGCGTGGGGCTCATCCATTACCGGTGGGCGTCGACCTATGAGGCACTCAGCCGCCTCGCCAAGACCGAGGTCAGCCCGTTCGACGATGTGATCCTCGAATACGTCAATCCGGCGACCGGCAAGTCGCTCTATCCAACCTTCACCTGCTGCGTTCAGATGATCAGGCCCGGTGTCCGGACCCGGGCGCATCGGCACACCAGCTGCGCGGTGTATTACGTCTTCCAGGGAGAGGGCCATAGCATGGTCGGGGATCAGCGCTTCGATTGGGCCGAGGGCGACCTGTTCGTGGTTCCGACCTGGTTCTGGCATGAGCATGGTAATTCGAACGGTGAGCCCGCGGTCCTGTTCTCGATCCACGACTTCCCGGCCATGAAGTCGCTTGGCATTTACCACGAGATGCCCCATCCCGACGGCCACCTCGCGGAGGCTTGAGATGTCGAGGATCATCACCGTCGGGGCCGCGCAGCGCGGCCCGATCGGACGGTGCTTCAGGGCTCGTAGATCTGGATGCGGAGCGGCCGGCCGGCGGCGGGACAGGCGCTGACCGCGCACAGCGTGTCCATCCGGGCGACGAAATCGATATAGTCGCCCGGCTTGCTGCCGCCCTCCCGGGTGCGGAACCTGCCCTCGGGCATCTCGAAGGCGAGCGTCTGAAACAGGTTGAGCGTCTCGGGGATGTTCTCCGGCTCGATCGGGTAGTCCGCCAGCGCCTTCTGCAGCACCTCGTAACAGCCGAAGCTTGGATAGCCGAGCGGTCCGCCGATCTTGAACCCCTCGTCCAGGCTGTCGTAGTCCCCGCCGATGTTCTGGTACACCCAGGCGCTGCACATGCCGTATTCCATGTCGTGGACGCCGTAGGTGTCCTCGGTGATGGTCAGCAGGACGTTGTTGTCGCGGGTATAAAGATGGTCGCCCACCGACAGCAGGATCTTGCCCTGGTTGGACTTGGTGCGGGCCTGGCTGAAACGCTCCTTCAGCTTGTGCGCATTGAAGCTGACGAAGTCACAGATGCATCCGCCATCGACGTCGGTCACCTTGATGTGCTGGCCCTCGCGGACGATCCACGCGCCGCCTTCGCGGCCGGGAATCGCAACATCGTGCAGCATCTTCATCGTCTTTGCCTCCCAAATTCAGGTCCGATCGGCGGTGTGGGACAGGAAATCCGCCACCAGGCGGCAAAACCGCGCATTGTGCTCGATCTGGGTCCAATGCCCGCATTGTCCGAAGACGTGGAGTTCCGAACGCGGGATCAGCCGGCTGAGCCTGATGCTCGCATCGAGCGGAATGATGCGGTCTTCGCGGCCGTGGACGATCAGGCTCGGGTGGCCGATCGCGCGCAGCGCGTCCTCGCTCTGAGCCATCGCGTCGATATGGCGCTGGCGCGGGGCGGGGAACATGCTGGCATAGGAGTCCTGGTAGCCGGGCCTGATGCTCGCCTCGTAGCGCAGCCGGATGAGGTCTTGGGTAACGATATCGTTGTTCCAGGCGAACATCCCGACCAGCTCGCCCATCGCCTCGAGCGAGGGCTCGTAGCCCCAGACCGCATCCAGCCCCGGGGTCAGCGCGAAGTCGATGCCGGCCGCGCCCATCAGCACCATGCGCCCGACGCGGTCGGGGTGGTTGACCGCAAGCGAGAGCGCAAGCGCGCCGCCGAAGGAATTGCCAATGAGATCGCATGTCCGGATGTCCAGCGCATCCAGGACGCCGACCGCATGGCGGGTCCAGTAGGCCATGTCGTAGACCGCATCGGCCGGGCGGTCGGTGTAGCCGAAACCCACGATATCCGGTGCGATGACCCGGAATTCGGGCGCCAGCCTGGGCAGCACCAGCCGCCAGTTGGCCCACGCCGTCACCCCGGGGCCGGAGCCGTGGAGCAGCATGACCGGCGCTCCCGCGCCGGCGTCGTGGCAGTTGGTGCGGATCCCGGCAGCCTCGATGCACGCGCCGATCTCGGGATTTTCGGGAGTGGTCATGCTTGGCTTAGCCTCCTTGATACCGGCGGGGCTATCCCTGCCCGACCAGGTCGACCAGCCGGCGGCGGTCGATTTTCATCCCCGACATGGCCATCGGGAATGCGTCGAATTGCGCGATGCGTTCGGGGCATTTGAAGCGGGCGATGCCGAGCGCGTCGAAATGACGGCGCACGTCCTCGAGCGCCAGCGATGCGCCGTTCTCCAAGACTACGCAGGCGCAGACCCGTTGGCCCATCTCCTCGTCCGGCAGACCGACGACCGCGACCTCGATCACATCGGGGTGGGAGATCATCAGCGCCTCCACTTCGGCCGGTACGATGTTCTGCCCGCCGCGGATGATCAATTCCTCGCCGCGGCCGGCGAGCACGATGTTGCCGTCCTCATCGAAATGACCGAAATCGCCCAGGCGATAGAAATCCCCGGCCCAGGCCGCGCGTGACTTCTCCAGGTCGCGGTAATAGCCGCCGCCCATCACCAGCCGGCTCGGCCGCATCACGATCTCGCCCTCGACGCCCGAGGCGGTCTCGTTGCCGTCGGCGTCGATGATGCGGACGTCGTTCTCGGCAAACGGCTTGCCGACCGTGCGGATGCGCGCCGCGCGGTCATCATCCAGCGTCGACATCGAGATGCCGCCGAAATCCATCGTGCCGTAACAGCGCACGACGGCGCATCGGCCGCGCTCCTCGACCGCGGCGGCGAGGTCGTAGCCGATCGCGTCAGCGTAGGTCGCAAAACAGCGAAGCGGCGCATCGGCCAGGCGCTCGACGGCGCCGCTCGCCAGCAGGCGGGCGAGCATCGTCGGCACCGCGGTCGCGACGGCGACCTCTTCGTCGACCAGCAAGCGGGCGGTCTCCACGGCCGCGAACCGGGACTCGAGCACGACCGGCGCGGCGAAATAGGGCGCGGCGTGCTGGACCAGCGAATCGGAGGTCCCCGAGGTCATCGGCGGCAGCGCGGCTAGACGCTCGCCGACCGCCAGACCGACTCCTGCTGCATGCTTGAGGGACAGCCAGAGCCGATGGCCGAAGATCGTATCGGCAATCTTGGGCGCGCTGGTCGAGCCGCTGGTGGTGGTGAAATAGAACCGCTCCCCCCAGCCGAAGCGGGTCCGTGCAAGAAGGCCCGCGCTGGGTTCGGCGGCGGCCGATGCGAGCAACGCTTCGTAGGTCTCGCCCCAAGCCACATTTTCGCCGCCCACCAGAACGAAGCCGAGGGCGATGCCGCGCTCTTCCAGCGCCCGGCGGAGAACGTCGTAGTGCCCGCGCCCGGCGAGCCGCGCTGAGACGAAGGCGATCGCCGGCTTGGCGCGCTCGATGATCGAGACCAGCTCGGTCTCGCGGAAGGCGGTTGTGGTCAGGATCACCCGCACACCGGCCTTCTCGCAGGCCAGCCGGATCAGGAACTGCTCGACGCAGTTCCCGAGATGGAGGAGCGCCACGTCGGGGCGCATCAGCCCGCGCTCCAGCAGCGCTTGGGCGAGACGGTCCGAGACCTGCCTGACCGCGCCCCAGCTAAGCCGTGCGCTGCGGTCGATCAGCGCGGTCCGGTCGGGCAGTTCCTCGGCGTTGCGGTCGCAGGCGTCGGCGAATGTCGGATTGTCGTCGCGCGCGGCCAGATCGGCGACCCAGCGGCGGCGCGCGGCCGCGCGTGTTTCCGGAATCGCCGTCATGCGTCCGGCTCTCAGATCCGCAGCGCCAGGTCGTACGCCTCTGCAATGCCGGTGATTGCGTGACCGACCGACTTGACGTCGCCCAACGCGTGCAGGCTCGGGGCGGCGGTCCGCAGCAGCTCGAGCTCGGCCGGATCGGTCTTATATCCGGCGCAGATCACCACGCTGTCGGCCTCGATCTCTTTCTCGGTGCCGTCCTCCATGGCGGTCGCGATCACCGCGTTGGGCCCGATCGCGCTCAGCGCGTGACCGGCCATCACCTCGATCCCGTCATTGGTCAGCTCGTGGACCAGCACCCAGCGGGTGGCCGGACCGAGCCCGGCCCCCATCCGCCGGTTGCGTCCCAGGAGGGTCACGTTGCGCCGGCCCGCCTCGACCTGGTCCTTGACCGCGGTGTAGCCGTCGAAGGCCTCCAGGTGGGAGATCAGGTTGCGGTCCAGCCGATGCAGCGTGGCGATGAAATGGGCGACCTCGACCCCCGCCCCGCCGCCGCCGGCGACGACCACGTTGCGGCCGAGATCGACCTGGCCCATCAGCACCTCTTCGCCGGTCACGACATGGGGTAGATCGATCCCCGGGATGTCGGGAAGGACCGGGGCGGCGCCGATGGTGGCAATGATCTCGTCGGGTTCCGCCGCGCTCAGCAACGCGGGCGTCGCGGTCACGCCGAGATGGATTTGCACCCCGGCGCGCTTGGCCTGGCCGACCAGCCAGACCAGGAACGCCTGCAACGGCTCGCGGCCGGGCGGCGCATAGGAAATCAGCCATTTGCCCCCGAGATAGGGCCGCTTCTCGTAGAGGTGCACCTCGTGGCCGCGTTCGGCCGCGGTGATGGCGGCCTGGAGCCCGACGCAGCCGCCGCCGATGACGACGACCTTCTTGCGCGCCTCGGCCGGCGCCACCGCGGCGAGCTCGCGATGCCGTCCGGCCCGCGGGTTGACCAGGCAGCGCACCGTCTCCTCGCGCACGGTCGACAGATCCAGGCACTCGTTGCAGGCGATGCAAAGCCTGATGTCCTGCCAATCGCCGGCCTGGGCCTTGTTCGGCCAATCGGGATCGGCAAGCGCCGGGCGGGCCAGCGAGATGAAATCAGCCCATCCCTTGCGCAGGATCTCCTCGGCGGCGAATGGCTCGCTGATCCGGGTCGAGGCGGCGACCAGCGCCGGCACCCCGGCCCGCTTGAGCGCGTGCGACAGGAATGCGAAGCCGGATTCCGGCACGTCGGGGGTGAGGTTGGGCACGGTGGTGGCATGCCCGCCCGCAGCGACGTTGAACAGCCCGACCCCTTCGGACGCCAGGTGCTGGGCATTGCGGACCGCCCCGTCCAGGCCGTAGCCGCCGGAGAGGAACTCCGCGCCGTGCAGCCGGAAGAAGATCGGCACCTCGCGGCTGACCTGTTCGCGGATGCCGCGCACGATCGCGGTCGGGAAGGCGAGCCTGCGTTCCTCGTCGCCGCCCCAGTCGTCGTCGCGGTCGTTGAAGACCTGGGACATGAAGATGCTGATCGCCCCGCCGCCGTTGCCCAGCAGATCGATCGCGTCGTAGCCCGCCTCCATCGCCCGCTTGGCGGTATCGATGACGGCCGCGACCCAGATCTCGATCTCGTGGCCGGGAAACTCCGACAGCTTCGGCCTGCGCCGCATCTCGTGCAGCGGCCAGATGCGGCGCAGGCCGATCTGGGCGTAGGCGAACGCACCTTCGGCCTTGAGCTGCGCGACCAGGCGGGCATGGACCTTCACGTGGCGGTCGTTGTGCAGGACGAACTCGCCGGGGCTGGCATGGCCGAACTGGAAGGAATCGATGATGCCGACCCCGACCATGCCGAAGCCGCCGCGCGCTCGGGCGACGTAGAAATCGATCCCGGCCTCGGAGATCCCGTCGTCGGGATCACCGAGGTTGGTGTGCATGGGCGGCATCAGAAGCCGGTTGCGGATTTCGATGCCGCCGACCCGTGCGGTCGAAAACAGGCGCGGAAAGATCATTCCCCAGGCTCCAAAATTGATTCTCCGTCGATGTTAGTTCAGGACCCCCCAACGTACCAGGGAGGGGATGGCACCGGCTTCCTCCGGCGCGACGATGCGATAGAGTGATCACCGGGCGAAGCAAAACGTCGGACGGATCAATCCATGGGCAACGGCGAACATTTCGATTACGTCATCGTGGGCGGCGGCTCGGCCGGATGCGTGCTGGCCAGCCGGCTGAGCGAGGACCCGGCAACCAGCGTCTGCCTGATCGAGGCCGGCCCGCCGGACCGTAGCCCGCTGATCCATATTCCGGCCGCACTGTTCGCCCTGATGCGCCACAAGACGCTCAACTGGCGCTTCGAGACCGAGCCGCAGAAGCAGATGAACGGGGCCGCGGTCTATATCCCGCGCGGGCGCTCGCTTGGCGGGTCGAGCTCGATCAACGGCATGGTCTATATCCGGGGCCACCGCGGCGACTATGACGAATGGGAGGCGGCCGGGCTGTCCGGCTGGGGCTGGGATGACGTGCTTCCCTATTTCCTGAAGTCCGAGCACAACGAGACTTATGGCGCCAGCGCGTTGCACGGCCAGGGCGGCCCGCTCAACGTGACCTATGTCGACCGTCCGAACCCGCTGGGCGAGACGTTGGTGGAAGCCGCCGAAAGCCTGCAATACAGCCGCAATGAGGACTTCAACGGCGCCGACCAGGAAGGGTTCGGCGTCTTCCAGGTCACACAGCGGGACGGCCGGCGGTGCTCGGCCGCCGCCGCGTTCCTGACCCCGGCGAAGGGCCGGCCGAACCTGGAGGTCAAGACCGGTCGCCAGGTCGCCCGCGTCATGCTCGAAGGCCGCCGCGCCGTCGGCGTCGCACTCGCCAACGGCGCGCAGGGTGAATCGATCGGCGCCCGGCGGGAGGTCATCCTGTCAGGCGGCGCCATCGCCTCCCCTCAACTCATGATGCTGTCCGGCATCGGCGACGGCGCTGCGCTGTCGGAGCTGGGGATCCCGCTTGCCCATGCGCTGCCCGCGGTCGGCAAGAACCTTCAGGACCACATCTCCGCGCGGGTCGAGTTCGAAAGCCCGAGCCTGGTGCCCTATGGGCTGTCCGCGCGCGCGATGCCGTGGATGGCCTGGAGCGTGCTTCGCTACGCGGTCTCCCGGCGCGGCTTCTGGACCTCCAACCTGATCGAAAGCGGCGGTTTTGTGCGGACCGACCCCACCGCGCCGCGGCCCGACATCCAGATCGGCTTCGTGCCGGGCCAGCGGGGCAAGGATGGAAGGTTGTTCGGCTGGGGCCACGGATTCTCGGTCAGCGCGACCCTGCTGCGCCCCAAGAGCCGCGGCGAGATAACCCTGAAATCGGCCGATCCGGTGGACCGGCCGCGGATCGACCCGTGCTTCTTCGCCGAGTCCGAGGACCTCGACACCCTGGTGCGCGGCTTCCAGGAGGCGCGCCGGCTGATGTATGCGCCGGCGTTCGATCGCTATCGCGGGACCGAGAGGATGCCCGGGCCCGAAATCGACGACGGCGAGGTGCTGTCGGACTGGGTGCGCGAGAACGCGCACACCATCTTCCACCCGATCGGCACCTGCCGCATGGGTGCGGACGAGGACTCGGTGGTCGACCCGGAGCTGCGGGTGCGCGGCATCGAAGGCCTGCGCGTCGTCGATGCCTCGGTGATGCCGACGATCACCGGCGGCAACACCAACGCGCCGACGATCATGATCGCCGAGAAGGCCTCCGACATGATCAAGGCCGCCTGAGAGTCAGGACGGCAGGGGCGGACGGCGCCCCGACCAGGGCCGCGCGGCTTCGAGCTCGGCGCCGGCGGCGATCAGCCGGTCTTCGCAATGCCAGGGGCCGACGATCTGCAGCCCCACCGGCATGCCGTCTTCGGTCCAGCCCGCCGGCAGAGCCAATGCCGGGTGTCCGGTGTGGTTGAACGGATGGGTGTAGGGATACCAATCATGGCGCGGCGAGCGGTGCGGTCGTCCGTTGATCACCACCGGGTCGAACGCGAAGTGGTCGGCGGCGATCGCCGGCCGGGTCAGGGTGGGCGTGACCAGCAGGTCGTTTTCGGCCAGCACCGCCTCGATCCTGCGGAACAGCTCGGCTCGGCCGAACAGCGCCTTTTCCAGGTCCGTCGCGCTCAGCGCACCGCCCATCGCGATGCCCTGCCGCAGCGAGGGATCGATGCGCTCGCCGAACCTGTCCATCTTCTCGCCGTAGGCCGCGTGTGCCAGCGCCCCGACCAGGGCGTAGAGAATGTCCACCGCCGCCGACAGGTCGATGTCGATCTCGCGGACCTCGGCGCCGAGCCGGCGGAAGGCCTCGACCGCTTCCTCGCAGATCGCCCGCGTCTCGTGGTCGATGGCCGCGTTGCCGACCAGCGGCGCCCAGGCGATGCGCACGCCTTTCATGTCGCCGCGCGGCGCGGCGGCGTAGTCCTTCCTGGCCGCGCCGTGCGACCAGGGATCGCGCGAGTCGGGTCCGCCGCAGACGCTCATCAGCAGCGCGATGTCCTCGACCGACCGCGCCATCGGGCCGATCACGGTCGTGGTGTCGAACAGGTCCGGCGTCTCCGGACAGGGGAAGACGCCAAGCGTGGGCTTGAGCCCCAGGACGCCGGTTGCGCCGGCGGGGATCCGGACCGACCCGGCACGGTCGGTGCCAAGCGCCAGCGCGCCGCAGCCGGTCGCAAGCGCCGTCGCAGCCCCGCCGGACGAGCCGCCGGGGGTGGTTTCGGGGTTCCACGGGTTTCGGGTCATCCCCCAGACCGGGTTGTCGTTGGTTCCCTTGTGGCCGCACTCGGCCATGTTGGTAATGCCGATCAGGATCGCGCCGGCCTGTCTGAGCCGCGCGATGACCACGGTATCGGCGTCGGCCACGTTGTCCTCGAACATCGGCGAGCCGAAGGTGATCCGCAGGCCGGCGACATTGATCATGTCCTTGGCCGTATAGGGCACGCCGTGGAGCGGGCCGGTGGCTTCGCCGCGCTCCAGCGCCGCCTCGGCCGCGTGCGCGGCCTCGCGCGCCTGCTCGGCGCAGACGATCGTGAAAGGGTTCAGCGCCGGCTGCACGGCATCGATCCGGGCCAGGATCGCCTCGACCAGCGCCACCGGGGACAGCGCGCCGGCGGCGATCCGTCGCGCGGCCTCGGCGCCGCCGAGATAGCAGAGATCGGGCTCGCTCATGAGGCCTGCTCCAAGTTGACCCGCGCCGAACCGCCCTCCCAGAAGACGACGCGACGCTGCAGGGCGCGCACCACCGCAGTGCCGACCACGCCCATGACCGCGAGGATGATGACGCCGGCGAACATGTTGGAGACCGTCAGGCTGACCGCGGCCGAATCGATCATGTGGCCGATCCCGCGCTCGGAGGCGACGAACTCGGCCACCACCGCGCCGATCAACGCCAGCACCACGCCGATCTGGAGGCCGGCGAAGATCTCGGTCGCCGCCGAAGGCAGCTTGGCGTTGAAGAACACGTAACGCCGCGAGGCCGAGAACGCCTTGCACAGATCGATCAGCTCCGGGTCGGTCTGGCGGATGCCCACGACGGTGTTGACGAACATCGGGAAGAAGCAGATCAGCCCGACCATGATGATCCGCGATTCAATCTCGTGGCCGAACCAGACCAGGATCAGCGGCGCCAGCGCGACCTTGGGCATCGACTGCAACGCCACCACGCAAGGGTAGACGAACTTGTCGAAGGTCACCGATTCGGCCACGGCGACGCCGATCAGGAACGCGAGCCCGCAGCCCAGGACATAACCCAGCACCGTCGCCTCGGCGGTCGCCCAGAAATGCGCCATGAAGCCGCCCTGGCGGAACCCGTCGACGATCGAGGTCACCACCAGCCACGGGTGCGGCAGGATATAGTCCTCGATCGCGAATTCGCGGATCGCGAGCTCCCAGGCGACGACGATGACCGCGACCGTGATCAGCGGATAAAGCGCTGTCCTGAACCTGTCAGGCATGCCAGCCTCCCGAACGTGCTACAGATCGACCGTGAGCTCGGCGCGAAGCTCGTTGCAGGTCTGGTTGAATTGCGGATCGACCATCGTCGCCAGATCGCGCGCGCGCGCTATCTCGACGACGTGCTCGCGGATGATCCGGCCGGGGCGCTGCGACATCACCGCGACCCGGTCGGACAGGAACACCGCCTCGGGGATCGAGTGGGTGATGAACAGGACCGACTTGCCGGTCGACAGCCAGATGTCCTGGAGCTCCATCATCATGTGCTCGCGGGTCAGGGCGTCGAGGGCGGCGAACGGCTCGTCCATCAGCAGCACCGCCGGGTCGTGGATCAGCGCCCGGGCGATGCCGACGCGCTGCTGCATACCGCCGGAAAGCTCGTTCGGATAGTTGTCGGCGAACTCCCCGAGACCGACCAGCCTGAGCAGCTCGTCCGCACGGCTCTTGGCGCCAGCCATGTCGAGCTGCAGCGTCTCGGCCGGCAGCAGCACATTTTGGGTGACCGTCTTCCAGGGCAGCAGCGTCGGGCGCTGGAAGACCACGCCCACCTCGCGCCGCGGCCCGGTCACCGCGATGCCGTCGAGCGTGATCGTGCCGGTGGTCTGGGGCAGCAGTCCGGCGGCGACCTTGAGGAGGCTCGATTTGCCGCAACCCGACGGCCCGATCAAAGAAAAGAACTCGCCCCGGCCGATCGCCAAGTCGAGCGCCTCAAGCGCGGTGATCGTTCCGCGGCGGGTCTGATAGACCAGCGACAGGCCCTCGGCAGCCAGGACCGGAGCGGACTCCGCGGTCGACGCGGCGGCGGCCACTCCGGTTCCGGTCGCTGCCATTCAGTTCGCCGCGCGCGCCTTCGCCCTGACGTCGCCCTCGTCGAAGCCGTTGATGTCGGCGATCATCTCGTTGGTGTACATCTTGTCGATCTCGATATCGCGGGTCGTTATCCAGCCGCTCTCATAATACGCGTTGACGTAGTGCTCGAACGACTTGCGCGGCCAGTGGCCCATCTTGCCGACCATGTCCTTGGGCCCGACGTTCATCAGCGCCAGCCGGTTGTTGACCATCTTGACCGAGGCCGGCAGCGTCTTGGCCTCATCGCCCTTGGGCTTCATGTTCGGGTGCTTGCGCCAGAATGCCTTCACGCAGGCGGCCGGGTTCTCCTGGCAAGCGATCGAGGATTTGGCCATACCGCGGGCAAACCGCACCAGCATGTCGCGCTTGGGAGCCAGCGTCTCGCGGTGGGCCATGAACCCGTTGGTGAACAGGTTATGGAACTTCTCCTTGATCGGCAGGCGCCGGATCTTGGTGCCCGACAGCTCCAGCAGGTCCTGCCAGGTGTTGTTGTAGTCGAGCGCATCGATCCGGCCGCGCTTGAGCGCGAGGAACCCGGAGCCCAGGATGCCGACCGCGGCGAGCTCGACATTCTCGCCCACCGTGAGCCCGGCGTCCTTGAGCCGCGCCTTCAGCATCGGAATCGTGCCCCATGTCAGCGCGCCGATGCCGATTTTCCTGCCCTTGAGGTCGGCGACCGTCTTGATGTTCGAAGACGCCAGCACCGAGAGCTGCAGCGTCCAGGTCGGCATGATGTTGTAGAAATAGACCACCGGCAGCCGGGTGCGCCCCGGCTGGTAAGTCTTGAACAGCGCACCGGGCAGAGCCCAGCCGATGTCGAGCTTCTTGGTCGCGACCTGCGGCACCATCTTGCCCGAGCCCTTGAAGACGATGATCCTGAGATCGATATCGCCTTCTTTGAAAAACCCGAGTTCCTCGCCGAACGCGTAATAGCCGAGATCGGTGAGCGTGACCGGTATCGGCATCCCGACCTTGACGGTCTCGGCCGCGGCCGGAACCGCAATCGCCGCCGCCAGCGCGGCGCCCAGAAGAGCCGGCGCTCGTCGTCCGCTGAACCTCATCGTCCTCTCCCTTGCTTTATTGGAAAGCGAGCATGCAAGCCCTGCGGTGGGCTTGTCAAACCGCCGCCCGGTCGGTGGACAGCGCCGGCCGCCGGTCTTGACGGCGAAACCGGACCGCTTCGCGTACTTCACCGCTGTATGAAAGAGGATGGCCGGGTCCGGCGGTTCTGCGGCGTGCGCCGACGCCTGGACACGAGGCCGCTGCTCGAGACGCCGGACTGTGCGAAGCTGGCGCACGAGAAATCGGGAGACCGTTGATGGACGATATCAAGGGCGAGGAGATCCTGCTCACCGTCTTCCTGCGCCATGACCAGTCGCAGCGCCTGGAGGAGTTTCAGGCCAAGCTCGACGAGCGCGACTGGTGGGGGCGCTTCCCGCCCGAAGGCGTCGAGATCGTGTCGTGGAACGTGGTCATGGGAGTCGGCCAGATCCTCACCCTACGCCTGCCGCCCTCCAGGCTGCAGGCGGTCAACGTCGAGCTGGAGCGATCGGCCTGGGGCGTTTTCCGCACCGAGACCTATCCGAGCTACGATTTCATCGGCGTGCGCGAACGCCTGGCCCGCGAAGCGAAGGCCCGCGGCACGGCCTGGGCCGACCCCGACGGGCCGGTCAACAGCCGAGCCGGCGGCGGCGATCACCCGCGCCTGCCCCACAACGGGCTCTCCCTGGAGCCCCGGCAATCCGGTGCCGGAGAGCCGGACGAGGCCGAGAACCGGCTGGGCGATGCGCTGGAGGAGCTGTTCCGGCGCGGCGTCCAGGATCTGGCGGAAATCGCCGCCGGGCTCAACGCGCTCGGCATCGCGGCGCCGGACGGCAAGCCGTGGACCGAGGCGAGCTTCGGTGCGGAGATGCGCCGGCTGGGCGGCGGCGACGGCTAACCCGCTTCACCGGGCGAGCGAGGACGCGAGGACGCTGCTGGCGACCGGGCTCCGGAACCGCTGGTACGGCATCTGCCCTTCGGCTCGGGTGGGCGCACGGCCGGTCGCGCTGCGGCGCTGGGACCGCAAGCTGGTGCTGTGGCGCGACGACGCGGGCGCGGTCCATCTTCAGGACGACCGCTGTCCCCACCGCGGCGCGCCGCTGTCGATCGCCCGCCATGACGGCGACCGGCTGACCTGCCTCTATCACGGCGCGGAGATCACCGGCGACGGCATTGTGGCCGCGCTGCCCGGCCAGCCCGGCTCCGATCTGATCGGCTGCCGCGCCGTCCGCACCTACCCGGCGATCGAGCACCGCGGGGCGATCTTCGCCTGGTACGGCGATGCGCTCCATGCGAACCCCGCGCCGTTCACCCCGCCCGAGAGGCTGAGCAGCGAGGAATATGGCGTCTTCCTGTGCTACGCCGAATGGCGCTGCCCCTACCGCTACATCATCGACAACAACATGGACCCGATGCACGGCGCA
The DNA here is from genome assembly GCA_965248835.1 of Alphaproteobacteria bacterium. GTDB lineage: Bacteria > Pseudomonadota > Alphaproteobacteria > MPNO01 > MPNO01 > CAYFYS01. Next base: position 934,067 of record CBDFLJ010000002.1, on the reverse strand, counting down.
TTCCTGCACCGGGTCTCCCATTCCATGGCCGAAGGTGCGGATCAGGCTTCCTTCCGCATGCGCAAGACCGCGACCGGCTTCGTCTTCGAGAAGAAGGGCCAGCGCGACCTCAACTTCGACTGGTCGGAGTGGTACGACCGCGACTTCCAGGCCGTCTGCCTGGAGATCCCTTACCCCGACACCGGCGGGCCGGGCGGTAATTTCGGCATCGTCTTCCACATCACCCCGATCGACGAGGGAAGTTCGGCCTGCTTCTTCTGGCGCCACCGAAAGGTTTCGGGCTGGCAGCGCGACGTCTGGCGCTTTCTTTACAGGAACCGGCTGGAAGCGCGGCACTGGGACGTGCTGGAGCAGGACCGGCTGGTCGCGGAATCCATCGATCCGGACGCCGATTCCCGCGAACACCTCTACGACCACGATGTCGGGCTGACCCGCGTGCGCAAGCTGATGGCCGATAAGGCCGAAGCTCAAGTCGCCGCCCTGGCCGCGCACGAGGACGAAGCCGCGCAATGACCGCCGCGCGACGGCCATGGCCATCGCGCCCGAATCTGTGCGCGGCTCAGCGCCAGGCGTCGACCGACACCGTCGCGTTGGGGCCGTAGCGCCCGGCGATCATTTTCCAGGCGCCCTGGGTCTCGCCGCCGGCGACGACGACATGGATGTCGGACGGCTCGAAAATCCGGATCGCCTCGTCCGGAGCCGCGGCGAGCCTGCCTGCGAAAGGCTCGATGCCCGCGACCGCCAGCGGGTGGACCAGTGTCTGGACCCACTGGTTGTCCCAATACTCGCGGGCCGGCAGCCGGGCGTTGTCGGACAGCCAGTCGATCAGCTTCTCCTTGGTGTCGAAACCGAGATCGACCAGCCCGCGCGCGCAGATCGGATCGATGACGAACAGCGGCGGGAAATGGTGCTCGCAGCCGGCCAGCGAGCGTCTGAAATTTTCCTGCCACGTCTCGCGCGGGCCGTAGCCGGCATGGGTGTACCAGCCGCCGAAGAAGACGCTGGCGGTGCTGTCGCCGGGCGCGAACCCCTGCTGGACGTGGAACGGCGCCCACGGGCTGCGTTCCTCGGCCTCGGCGAAGGTGGCGGAATAATTGTACCAGTTGCCGAGCGAGCCCATGTAGGTGTCGCCCGGCACCGAGCCGCCCTGGAGGTTGATCGAAGCCAGATTGTAGGCCCGCCCGATGGTCGCGTTGGCATGGTTGTAGGGGCCCATCGCGCCGATCCCGTCGTTCATGCCGAGCGCGGCACGGATCGGGCCGTTGACCACCGAAATGACCGCGAACGAGTTGGTGCTGGAGGACCGCGCCGTCTGGCCGCTGGCGAGCAGCGCCAGGATGACCGGCAGGTATTCCGGCCTGGCACCGGCCATGACCGCGTTGACCGCGGCCTTCTCGACGGTGAACTCCCAGGCCTCGCGATAGGCGGTCGGCCGCAGCGTGCCGACGACCTCATCGGCGGCATGGCTGGTCCCTTCGAGCATCGCGGCCACCCGCGCCTCGGTCGGCAGGACGATCGGCAGATTGTCCGTCCAATGGTCCTGGACGAACAAGGACTGCAGCTTGTCCTCGGTGTCGGGCTCGATCAACCGTGGCGTGCTGCGCTCGAACGACACGCCCTTGAGGTCGGCCGTGTCGAGCGGGCGGGTCAGCCCCTCGATCACCTCGCGCACGAACGGGCGCCCGGAAACCGGATCGGCCCCTTCGATATAGGCCCGGAGCTGGGCCGACGTTCGGTCGACCACGGGCTGGGGCACGAACGCCTGGCGCGCGGTCGGCATGCCGTTGGCCAGCGCGACCGACTTCGCCAGCCGGTCGAAAACATGTGTGTGGACCGGAACCGTCGGGACGCCGGCCCGCTCCAGATCCAATGCCAGCCCGACGACCGTCGGGCTACAGGTGCTTCACAACCCGACCCCGAGGATCGCCCCATCGCCGTCGTTCTCGATCCGATTGCGCATGTCGGGATCGTCGACCCAGCTCTCGCGCGGCTTGATGATCCGGGTCTCGACAGCCGGCAGGTGGCCGCCGAACCAGTCCTTGAGCTCGCGCATGAAGGTGTCCGAATTGTCGAACAGGCAGTCGACCAGGTAGATCACCTTGCCGTCGAGGCTCTCCAGCCTGGGGGCGAGCCGGGTGCCGGTGACGCTCGGCGGGTTGCCGCGCGGGTCGTGAACCGCAAGCCGTTCGCTCATTCGAGATCCTCCCAAACGCCGCTCTTCAGATACCGCGCGGCAGCAATCGCAGCGGCCGCGCCATCGCCTGCCGCGGCCGCCGCCCGTCCGGCCGCCCCGGCCCGCACCGTCCCGGCCGCGAAAACCCCCTTGAGACCGGTGGCCATCGAGACGCCGGTCGGGATGTGCCCCGCCTCGTCGAGCCCGACGAGGCCGCGCAGAGGGCCGGTATTCGGCTCAAGGCCAATGTATATGAACACCCCGGCGACCTCCAGATCGCCATCGGTGAGTGTGATGGCGCCGACCGCCTCCTCGCCGCGAATCTCCTCCACGGCGGTGCCGAGCCGCACCTCGATCTTCGGGTGAGCCGCGATGCGCGCGCGGTAGGCCTGCTGCCCGCCGAGGGCAGCGCCGCGATGAACGATCACCACGCGCTCGGCAAACTCGGCGAGCGTCAGCGCCTCCTGCAGGGCCGAGTCGCCGCCGCCGACGACCGCGACCACACGGTCGCGCAGCAACGGCGCATCACAGCTTGCGCACTGGCTGACACCCTTGCCGCGCAGCCGGTCCTCGCCCGGGACGCCGAGCGTCCTGAATCGCGTCCCGGTGGCGAGAATCACAGCCTGGGCGGCATAGCTGTCCCGTCCGGTGGAGACGACGACCCCGTTCGCGCCGACCTCCAAGGTCTCGAGCGAGGCCGCGGCGAAGGCCGCGCCGCAGTCCGCGGCCTCGAGTTGGATCCCCGGGCACAAATCGTAGCCCGCAACGCCGTCGGAAAATCCCGGATAGCCATCGATCCGGCCGATGCTCAGCAGATGGCCGCCGGGCATCTCGCCGGTAAGCACCAGACAGGACAGCCCGAGCCGCGCCGACTGCAGCCCCGCCGTCAGCCCGGCGATGCCGCCGCCGACGATGATGATATCGAGGTTCGTGCCCAAGTCCCCGTCCGCTTGCCGATGCAGGGCGTTTGGACGACGATAGCGCTTCAGGTGCCGCGTTGCGACCCGGCTGGAGGGCCTGGCAAGTGAGCAAAGCCGAGATCAAGGAGATCGTCCCGGATGTGCCGGAGGGGCTGGAGGTCGGGCTGCGCAACTACTGGTATCCGATCGCCCATTCGGACGCGCTGGGGCGCGATGAGCCGATCGGCGTTGCTTTGCTGGGCGAGGAGCTGGCGCTGTGGCGCGACGCGGCCGGGAAGGTCTGCGCGGTCCATGGCCGTTGCCCGCACCGCAACGCCGAGCTTGCCATCGGCCGGGTGCTTGACGGCAGGCTGCAGTGCCTGTTCCACGGCATCCGGTTCGACGGCGACGGGCGTTGCGCGCTGATCCCGTGGGAGCCCGAGGACAGCCGGCTGCGCGAGGAGATCGCGGTCCGCGCCTTCCGGGCCGAGGAGCTCGGCGGCTACATCTGGGTCTATATCGGCGACGCCGAGAAATTTCCGCCGCCGCCGCTGGAAGACGAGGTCCCCGAAGAGTTGCTGGATGAGCGGAACTTCATCTGGTTCCGCTTCCCGACCGAGATCTGGCAGGCGAACTGGCTGCTGACGCTCGACGGCCAGGATGCCTATCACTCGGTCACCCTTCATGCCGGATCGCAGTCGGTCGCCGCCGCGGACGGCGAGGCCGTCGCCCCGCTGGCCGAGCGGCGGGTCAAGATCCTCGACACCTCTTACGGTATCCGCGCGGTGGCGACCGATGCAGCGGGCAATCCGATCGGTCAGGGACATTTCGCCGACGTCAAGGGCGACCGGTTCGTGCTGCCGTGTCTTTCGACCAACCCGATCCAGCCCAGATCGGAGCTCGATCCCTATATCGTCCGGGTCTGGCAGATACCGATCGACGCCGAGCGCACGCTGGTGACCCGCTTCGCGAGCTTCCGGGCGAAAGACCCGGCCGAGCGAGAGCGGTTGACAAGGTTCTTCCACGAGGTCGCCCAGCCTCGCGCCCGCCAGGTCTCCGCCGAGGACGCGGTCATCGCCGCCGCCCAGGGCAGCCTGGTCGACGCGCGCAAGAACGAGTTCCTGTTCAACGTCGATCAGGAGACGGTCAAGCTCCGCCGCCAGATCAAGGCTGCCTTCCTAGCCCAGCGCGGGGGCAAGCGGACCGCCATCCCGAAGGACGCGCTCGCCTTCCCGGTGTGAAGGCTCAATTCACCAGCTTGCCGCCGTCGACCATGATCGCGGTGCCGGTGATGAACGAGGCCTCCTCGGAGGCGAGCCAGAGGATCGGATAGGCGATCTCCTCCAGCTCGGCCCAGCGGCCCATCAGGCTCGCATCCTTTTGCAGGTCCCTGAGCGCCTGGCCTTCTACGCCCTGCGCCGCGTAGCGCCCGATGTGATAGGACGTCAGCACCCCGCCGGGGCAGACCGCGTTCACCCGGATGCCGGATGCGGCCTCCTCCCAGGCGAGCGTTTGGGTCATCGAGACGATCGCGGCCTTGGTCGCATCGTACTGGCCCATGCCGCGGCGCGGCACGATCGCGTGCGCCGAGGAGACGTTGACGATGGCCGCGCCCTCGGCCGCCCGCAGCGCCGGCAATGCAGCCTTGGTGCAATAGGCCGTGCCCATCAGGTTGACGGCGATGATACGCCGCCAGGACTCGGCGTCGGCCTCGGCCAGCGGTCCGTATTCGCGCACCCCGGCGTTGTTGACCAGGACCGACAGCCCGCCCAGGCGGGACAGCGCTTCGGCAATCGCGCGCTCGGCTTCGGCCTCTTTGGCGATGTCGGCGACGATCGCCAGCACTTCGCCGCCGATGTCGTCCCGCGCCTGAGCCAGCCTGTCCGGATCGCGATCGAGGATCGCGACCCGTGCGCCCTCAGCCTGAAACAGGCGCGCCGTCGCCGATCCGATACCCCCGGCGCCGCCCGTCACCAAGGCCGCCTTCCCGTCCAGTCGTCCCGTCATGGTACCGCCCATCCCTCGTTGACTTCACGTGACTCAGCACGTCCAAACGCGGGCCAAGGCTAGCCAGAAATGGCGCACGGAAGAAGGGAGGCTCGAAGCATGATCAAACGCATCGGAATGGTGCCCCTGGCCGCGGCCGGGCTGGCTTTGATGTGCGCCGGCGCTGCGCAAGCCGACATCAAGCGGATCACCATCGGCTCCAACCGGCAGGGCTCGGTGTTCTTCCTGCTGGCCAGCGGCTTTGCCAAACACATTCAGCAGAACCTCAAGATCCGATCGACCGCGCAGCCCCATGCCGGCTCCTCGGTCTATCTGCCGCTGATCGATAACGGCGAGATCACCATGGGGCTCAACAACTCGATGGATACCGCCGCGGCGGTGCGCGGCCAAGCGCCGTTCAGGAAGAAGCTCGACAATGTCCGGGTGCTCGCGCGGGTGTGGATCATCCCTGAAGGCGCGCTGGTGCGCGGCGACTCGGGTATCAAGTCTCTCGCCGATCTGCGCGGCAAGCGCGTGATCACCGACATCAAGACCATCGTCTCGATGGGGATCATCACCCGGCACTTTCTCGGGTCGGGTTCGATCTCGGTCGGGGACGTGATCGCCTTGAAGTCCGGCGGCATCGTCAGCAGCGTGAACATGGTCGTCGAGGGCCGGGCCGATGCCGCGGTCGTCGGCATGGGCATGCCACAGGTCCGGAAGGCGCACGCGACAATACCCGGCGGGATCCGCTTCCTGCCGCTCGGCCCGCGCGGGACCGACGAATACATCCTCGGCAAGCCGGGCATGGCGCCGCACCAGGCCAAGCCCGCCAAGCGCTACCCCTATGTCACCGAGCCGCTCGCCATGCTGTCGATCGACACCTATTTCACCGCCGGCCCGACGGTCTCCAACGAACTCGACCTACCGGGTCGTCAAGTCGAACTCGCCTACCGGGTCGTGCACCAGAGCTGGGCGAAGCTTCAGAAGGCGTACGGCCCGTTGCGCGGCGTCGCGCCGGGCTGTCGGGCATGTATGCCTGCGGCGTCCTGTTCGTGCTCATGATCGTCAAGAACCGGCGTCCGCCCAACCTGGCCGAATGGCGCGGTTTCTTCATCGGCGGCGGTGAGAACCTGATCCCCCTGATCATGATCGGCGGCGGGGCCGGGGTGATCATCGGTCTGATGAACTCGACCGGGCTCGGCTTCCAGCTCTCGCTGGTGCTGACCACGGTCGGCGCCAATGCCGGCATGCTGGTCATGCTGGTGCTCACCGCGCTGGTCTGCATCGTGCTCGGGATGGGCATGCCGACGGCGGCGGTCTACGTCGTCCTGGTCTCGATCATCGCCCCGGCCCTGGTGGAGATGGAGATCCCCGAGATGTCGGCGCATTTCTTCATCTTCTATTTCGGACTGTTGAGCATGCTGACCCCGCCGGTCGCGATCGCCTCGATGGTGGCCGCGGACCTCGCCGGCGCGGACATGTGGAAGACCGGCCTCATCGGACTCCAGCTCGCGGCTGCGGCTTTCCTGATGCCGTTCCTGTGGGTCTACAACCCAGCACTGCTGCTCCAGGGCTCCGGGACGGCGGTGGTAATCGTCGTCCTGACCGCGGCCGCCGCCGGGCTGCTGATCGGTCAGATGTCCGGGCTGATGGGCGGCCGCGGGCCGGTCGAGGCGGCGCTTGGGCTGTCATGCCTGATCGGTGCCGTCGCGGTCGGCAGCGCGACGATCTGGATCGGCAACGACGATCCGCTGGCGCTGATCCCGGCGGCCGGCGGCCTGGTCGTGGTCGCCGCCCTCAGAGCCCGAAGAAATCGATCGCGTTGAGCCCCAGCACGCGCGCGCGGTGATCGATCGGCAGGTCCTCGTTCTCGGCCAGCCGGCGCGGGCTGCCATCGTCCTCGCAGTCGAAATGCGGCAGGTCGGAGGACCACATCACCCCGCGCCCGTCGAGGAAGGCGAGCGTAGCTGCGATCCCGCCCTCCTCGACCTCTGCGGTGACCGTGCAATGCTCGCGGAACACTTCGATCGGGGAGTGGTGCAGCTCGGGCAGCGTCCAGCCGAGATGGGCGTATTTCTCCTCCAGCCGGTCGAGCCAGAACGGCATCCAGCCGGCGCCGGCCTCGAAGAAGCCGACCTTGAGCGTCGGCCATTTCTCGAACAGCCCGCCGGCGATCATCCCGAGACAGACCAGCATCGCCTCGATCGTGTGGGTGGTCATGTGATAGGGCGCGTACTGGCCGGGGAACCGCTCGGCGGCGAGCCCGCCGCGCACCGCGCCGCCGCCGCCATGTGTGCAGAACGGCACGCCGAGCGCGGAAACGGTCTCGAAGAAAGGGTCCCAATAGGGGTGGTAGAGCCGCTCGGGTCCGTGCTCGCCCGACAGGCCGAACAGTGCCTTGGCGCCGAGCTCCTCTACGGCGTAGCGCGCCTCCTGGACCGCGGCGTCGCGGCCGGCAAGCGGGATGTTGGCGGCCGGCCACAGCCTGGCGCCGTCGGCCGCGCAATACTCCGCGACGTAGCGGTTGACGCCGCGGCAGACGCCTGCGGCGATCTCGGGGATCTGGATCGCACCTACCCCGATCCCGGCCGATGGGAAGATGATCGAGCCGTCGACGCCGATCTCGTCCATCAGCGCGAGCCGGGCGATGGGATCGAACCCGACCTCGTCGCCCTCGTTCCACTTGCGCATCTGGCGCTTGTCGCCGTCCAGGCCGCGGCGCGAGTTGGTGTCGCCCCAGGTCATGCCCGGCGCCTGGGCCTGATAGACCCCGCCGATCTGGACCATTTCGGCCGGACCGTGGGGCACCAGCCGAGGCGCGTAGGCGCGGTAACGGGCATCGGTCAGCGCATGGAGCCTGTCGAAATCCTCGACCAGATGGCTGTCGGCATCGATGATTCTCATGGTGCGATCGTGGTCGGGACCGCGGGCGGGGTCAATCGGCCGGGCCGAGTTCGCGGAGCTGCGGGACGACGTTGTCCGCAAACAGCCGCATCGAGCGTTCGCGCCGGCCGCGGTCGGCCCAATCCTTGCCGGTGACGATCAGGAGCGTGCCGAACCCGCCGGCCGCGTCGTGAAATTCCTTCAATTGGGCTGCGACCTGGTCGCAGTCGCCGAGGAAGTACATCCCCGCTTCGATCAGCGCCTCGATGGCGTTGCGGTCGTTGGGCACCTCGATATCGAACAGCGCCTTGAGCATCTTCAGGAAGCCGCGCTCCGCCTGGACGCCGACTTCGTGGGTGACGGCGGGTCTGAGGTCCTCGATCGCATCGCGCTCGGAATCGGCGATGTAGACGATCCGCGAGGCGGCGATGTCGCGCAGCGGCGCCGGCCGGCCGGCCGCGCGCGCGGCCTCGGCGTAGATCTCGCCCTTGCGGCGCAGCATCGCCGCCGGCTCGAGGAACGCCGAGAGCAGCGTATAGCCGCGCTCGCCCGCCATCCGGATCGTCGGCTCGGACTCGGTCGCCGTCGCCATCGGCATGTGCGGGCGGGTGAGCGGCTTCGGCAAGGCGACAACGCCGGTCGCCTTCCAGTGCTCGCCCTCCCAGTCGAACGGCTCGTCGCTGGTCCAGCACTTGAAAATGAAGTCGAGCGACTCGGCCAGTCGCGCGTAGCGGTCATCGTAGCCGAGGCCGCGCTCCTCGGAGAACAGCGGGTTGGGAAACCCGGAGCCGAAGCCGAAGATGAAACGCCCCCCGCCCACCACGTGATCGGTCACCGCTGCCTGGATCGCGACATCGAGCGGGTGATGCAGGTGGATCAGCTTGACCGCGGCCCCCATGCGGATCCGCTCGGTCAAGGCCGCCGCCTTGCACATCATCAATTCGGGCACCGGGATCGTATCGACCCGGTTGATATAGGGCCGCTCGCCGTGATGCTCGCTGATATAGGCGACCGAGAACCCCAACCTGTCGGCCAGCACGATCTCGCGGATGTCTTCCTCGTAGGTCTGGGCGGCACTGGTATGCGCGCGAAACCCATTGGAAAAAATACCGAATTCCATACTGTTGCCTTGAATTTCTAAGATTCCGGTGGATAGGTCGGAGGACGGAAGCCGCCACGATATCGGCGGTCGAAGTCTATGGAACAGGGTCCGCCGAGTCCATCGACAGTCCATCGACAGTCCATCGAATTGGCGCGACGGATCGAAAGGCTGCCGTGCGTGTAAGGACAGTACACCGGCAAGAATTGGAGACCCCGACATGAGAACCGCAAGGACCATCGGCGCTGCCTGGCTGGCTGGCGTCACGCTGATCGCCGCCGGCGCGGCCTTCGCCCAGTCGGGCACTGCCGGCGGCGGGACGCAGGCCGAACGGGCCGACATGCCTCCGCGCCATGCGAGTCATTTCGTGCGAATCTATGACACCGACGGCAACGGGACCGTCTCGATGGACGAGATCAGGGCCGAGCAGAAGCGTATCCTCGGTGCTGTGGACGTCGACGGAAACGGCGCGCTGTCGGTCGAGGAATTCCGCCGCCGCGGCCGGTTGATCCAGAGCCTGCGCACGACGACATTGTTCGACATGCTGGATACCGACGGCGACCGCAAGATCACCGCTGATGAGCTCGCCGCTCCCTCGGCGCGCTGGTTCGCACGCTATGACGTCAACGGCGACGGCGCGATGGCGGCCGAGGAGCTGCCCCGGCGCCGATGGCATCGCCGCGGCGGCGGGCGCGGACCGCGCCGCTGAGCCGCGGTGCGGGCGCTGCGGGCAGATGTGAGTGAAGCCGGCACGGGGGCGGACGAGGACGCGCTGGTGCGCGCACTCGCGCGCGGCGAGGACGGCGCGATGGCGGCACTGGCGGCGCTCCACCTGGACAGCGTCCTCGGCCTTGCCTGGCGCAACCTCGGCAACCGCGCCGATGCCGAGGATGTCGCCCAGGAAACCTTCATGCGCCTGCTTTCCAAGGCCGCGATCTGGCAGCCCGGCGAACCCGGCCTGCGCGCCTGGTTGTTCCGGGTCGCGACCAACCTGTGCATCGACCGCCACCGCGCCCGGGCGCGCGCGCCGCGAGGCGCCGAGGACGCGGAGAATATCGCGGACACCAGCGGCGCGCCGCTCGAAGGATCGATCGCCATCACCCGCGCGGTGCGCGGCGCCCTGGCGGCCCTGCCCGCGCGTCAGCGGGCTGCCTTGGTTCTGGTCCACTATCACGGCATGACCGGGCGCGAGGCCGGCAAAGCGCTGGGCGTCGGCGAGGAAGCCGTGGAATCCCTGCTTGCACGCGGCCGCCGACACATGCGCAAGGCGCTGGCCGCGGACGCCCACGATCTGCTGGAAACCCGACCATGAACAACCACCGAACCCACGATCCGGCCGGGCCGATGACTCCTGCACGGTTCGGCGCGCTCGCCGATGCCTATGGCGGCGCCATCGACCGTTGGCCCGAGGCGGAACGCGGCCCGGCCCGGGATCTGCTCGCCGGCTCGCAAGCGGCGCGGGAGATCCTTGCCGCGGCGCGGCATCTCGATGCCGCCCTGGCCCGCCTGCCCGCCCCGCCGCCCGCGTCCATGCGGCTGCGGCAAGCGGTCGCCGCATTGGAGCCGGCGGCGGAGCAGCCGCGCCGCGCCAAGAGCCGGCGCCCATGGCTGCAGCTGCCATTTCTCGCCCGCGGCCTGGCGATGACCGCCGCCGCGGCAGCGGGGGTCTGGGCGGGTATTTTCCTGGCCCCCGGGCCGGGATCCGATCCGGGAAGCCTCGCCTTGATCGAGGCCGCGCTGATCGTCGGCGAGGCCCCGACGGCGGTCGTCGGCACGCTGATGGAGGATTTCTGACATGGCGCTGATTGCACGATTCGCACGCAGCGGCGGTGCGCTGAGCTTGTCGATCGCCTTGAACCTGTTCCTCGCCGGCGCGCTGGCGGGGTTTTGGATCGGCAGCGACCCCGCCCCGCCGCGACCGGGCAACGGCGTGGAGTACAGCTTGGCCGAGTTCGTCCGTGACCTGCCCGGCGAATCCCGGCTGCGCATTGCCGATGCGCTCGACGATAACGGCGCCGAGGTCGCGCGCCGGATCGGCGCCCTGACCCGGGCCCGCGCCCGCGTCGCCAGGGCGCTCGGCGCGGAGCCCTACGATCCGGCCTCGGTGCGGCGCGCCTTCACCGCATTGCGGCAAAGCACGCGGGATGTCCAGGCCTCGATGCACAACATCGTCAGCCAGGTGACCGACGGGCTGGGCCCCCAGGACCGGGCAAGGCTTGCCCAATCGGTGCTCGCCGCCGTGCCCAGAACCGGCGATGAGGCGGTGAGCCTGCAGGACGTGCCGCTGCTCTGAGTGGGGCCGTTCACCGGGCCGATTTCGGTTCTTGCATCTGTGCCGGAGTGCGCGTATACGGCCGTTCGCATACCGGAAAATTTCATAGATTCGCTTGTCGTCAACGCGCGCGGCCCGGTCCGGACATCCGTCGCGCCGGTTCCACGGAATTGATGCCAATGAAAAAGATCGAGGCCATCATCAAGCCGTTCAAGCTCGACGAGGTGAAGGAAGCCCTGCACGAGGTCGGCGTCAAAGGCCTGACCGTCACCGAGGCAAAGGGGTTCGGCCGCCAGAAGGGCCATACCGAGCTCTATCGGGGCGCCGAATATGTCGTCGACTTCCTGCCCAAGGTGAAGATCGAGATCGTGCTCGAGGACAACATGGTCGAGCGCGCGGTCGAGGCGATCCAGCAGGCGGCCAAGACCGATCGGATCGGCGACGGCAAGATCTTCGTCTTCAGCGTTGAGGAGGCGGTCCGGATCCGGACCGGCGAGACCGGCGCGGACGCGCTGTGATCGCGCCTTATTGCACCGCCGTCAGATCCCACCCGTGATTGTGTGAGGAGCGCCCGCGATGTCCGATGCCTCGAAGATCTTTGAGATGATCAAGGAGCACGACGTCAAGTACGTCGATTTCCGCTTCACCGACCCGCGCGGCAAGTGGCAGCACACCGCGCAGGCGGTGCGCACGGTCGATGAGGACATGATCGCCTCGGGTATCATGTTCGACGGCTCCTCGATCGCCGGCTGGAAGGACATCTCGGAATCCGACATGTGCCTGATGCCCGATCCCGCCACCGCGGTGCTCGATCCGTTTTCCGCCCAGACCTCGCTGATCCTGTTCTGCGACGTGCTCGAGCCGACCACCGGCCAGCCCTATTCGCGCGACCCGCGCTCGACGGCCAAGCTCGCCCAGGCCTATCTCAATCAGACCGGGGTCGGCGACGCCACGATGTTCGGCCCCGAGCTGGAGTTCTTCGTCTTCGACGACGTCCGCTTCGACGTGTCGATGAACCACACCTTCTACGCGATCGACGAGGAGGAAGGCCCCTACAACACCGGGCGCGGCTTCGACGGCGGCAATGTCGGCCACAGGCCGGCCGTCAAGGGCGGCTACTTCCCGGTCCCGCCGGTCGACTCGCTGGCCGATCTGCGGGCCGAGATGCTCACCGTGATGGGCGAGATGGGGGTGGCCATCGAGAAGCACCATCACGAGGTCGCGCCCAGCCAGAACGAGCTGGGCATGCGCGGCGGCGATCTGCTGCAGACCGCCGATCAGGTGCAGATCTACAAATACGTCGTCCAGTCGGTCGCCCATTCCTACGGCAAGACCGCCACCTTCATGCCCAAGCCGGTGATCGACGACAACGGTTCGGGCATGCATGTCCACCAGTCGATCTGGAAGGACGGCAGGCCGATCTTCGCCGGCTCGGGCTATGCCGATCTGTCGGAGACGGCGCTGCACTATATCGGCGGGATCATCAAGCACGCCAAGGCGATCAACGCCTTCTCGAACCCGACGACCAACAGCTACAAGCGCCTGGTGCCGGGCTTCGAGGCGCCGGTGCTGCTGGCCTACTCGGCGCGCAACCGCTCGGCGGCGTGCCGCATCCCGTTCGCCTCCAGCCCCAACGGCAAGCGGGTGGAGGTCCGCTTCCCCGACCCCTCGGCGAACCCCTATCTGGCGTTCGCCGCCATGCTGATGGCCGGTCTCGACGGGGTGGAGAACAAGATCCATCCGGGCGACCCGATGGACAAGAACCTCTACGACCTGCCGGCGGAGGAGCTCGAGGACATCCCGACGGTCTGCCACTCGCTGCGCGAGGCGGTCGAGGCGGTCGATGCCGACCGGGGGTTCCTCAAGCGCGGCGACGTGTTCTCCGACGACCTGATCGACGGCTACCTCGATCTCAGGCGCGAGGAAATCCAAGCCTTCGAGTACACACCGCACCCCATCGAATTCGCCATGTACTACAGCGTCTGAGCCAAGACGCGCCCGCTCGCCCGGGCCTCGATCGGGATAGCAGGTCACCGCGTCGCCGAAATGAACCTCGGGCGCGGCATCGGGTGTGACAGCGCGCTTGCCACCTCCACATGATCTTGTTATCTCCAATCGCTCCTATACCGCATCCTGTAGCCGCACACGGACATGCCCCGGACAGCCGCAAAGAAGACCGCGCCGAGCGAACGCTACTCCGCCAAGGACATCGAGGTGCTGGAGGGCCTGGAACCGGTCCGGCGGCGGCCGGGCATGTATATCGGCGGCACCGACGAGGCGGCACTGCACCACCTGGCCGCTGAGGCTTTGGACAATGCGATGGACGAGGTGGTCGCCGGGCATGCGAGCTGGATCGACATCGAGCTCGAGGGCGACGGCTCGGTCACCGTGCGCGACAACGGCCGCGGCATCCCGGTCGAGCCCCATCCGAGATTCCAGGACGTCTCGGCCCTGGAGGTTGTGATGACCACGCTTCACGCCGGCGGCAAGTTCGGCGGCGAAGCATACCGGACCGCCGGCGGGCTGCACGGCGTGGGCATCTCGGCGGTCAACGCGCTGAGCGACCGCATGACGGTCGAGGTGGTGCGCGACCAGACACTGTGGGTGCAGACCTATGTCCGCGGCAAGGCGGGCACCAAACTCCAGAACAAGGGCGCGGTCCACAACCGCCGCGGAACCGCGGTCAGCTTCCATCCCGACCCGGAGATCTTCGGTCCCGACGCGGCCTTCCGGGCCGAGCGGCTTTACGCGATGGCGGGCTCCAAGGCCTATCTGTTCAAGGGTGTCGAGATCCGTTGGCGCTGCGCGGAGTCCCGGCTGCGCGGGCGCAAGGACGTGCCGGCGCGCGAGACCCTGCGTTTCCCGGGCGGGCTCGCCGACTATCTGGGCGGCGTCCTGGCCGAACGCCAGACCATCGGCCCGGCTGCATTCGCCGGCGAGGCGGCGCTCAACGGCGACGGCGCGCGGGTCGAATGGGCGCTGTCCTGGGTCGACGGCGGCGAGACGTTCCTGCGGTCATATTGCAACACCGTGCCCACGCCGATGGGCGGCACCCATGAGGCCGGCCTGCGGGCGGCGCTCACCCGCGGGCTGAAGGCCTACGGAGAGATGACCGGCAACCGCCGCGCCACCCAGATCACCGCCGAGGACGCCCTGGGCGACGTCTGCGGGCTGCTGTCGGTTTTCATCCGCGACCCGGAGTTCCAGGGCCAGACCAAGGAGCGGCTCTCGACGGTCTCGATCACCCGCCATGTCGATACGGCGGTCAAGGACCATTTCGACCACTTTCTCACCGGCGATCCCGACAGCGCGAACCGGCTGCTCGACCATGTCATCGAGCGCGCCGAGGATCGGCTTCGGCGCAAACAGGATCGGGAGTTCGCCCGCAAGACGCCGACCCGCAGAGTCCGCCTGCCGGGCAAGCTGACCGATTGCAGCCGCGGCTCGGCCCAGGACACGGAGATTTTCCTGGTCGAGGGCGATTCGGCCGGCGGCTCGGCCAAGCAGGCGCGCAACCGCGAGACCCAGGCGATCCTGCCGTTGCGCGGCAAGATCCTCAACGTCGCCAGCGCGACCGCGGACAAGCTGCGTCAGAACCAGGACCTCGCCGATCTGGTCCAGGCGCTGGGCTGCGGCAGCGGATCGTCATACGACGAAACCAAGCTGCGTTATGACCGGGTCATCATCATGACCGATGCCGATGTCGACGGCGCGCATATCGCATCGCTGCTGATGACCTTCTTCTACCGTGAGCTGCCGAAGCTGATCGAGAACGGACACCTGTATCTCGCCGCCCCGCCGCTCTACCGGCTGAGCCAAGGCGGCAAAACGCTCTACGCGCGCGACGAGGAAGAGAAGGACCGGCTGATCGAGCACGCGTTCAACGAGCGCGGCAGGGTCGAGGTGAGCCGCTTCAAGGGGCTGGGCGAGATGCCGGCGGGCCAGCTACGGGAAACCACGATGGACCCCGGCAAGCGCACCTTGCTGCGGGTCAGCCTCACCGATCCGGAAGCCGCCGACGGCGAGTCGGGTCAACGCACGGCCACGCTGGTCGAGCATCTGATGGGCCGCAAGCCCGAGCTGCGGCTGGCCTTCATCCAGGAGCACGCCGCGGACGTCCGGGACGTCGACATCTGAAAGTTCGGCGTCTGTTGCGGGCGCGTCCGACCGGCCCGCAGGCCGCAGCCGCGATAACGCCCGAGAAATATTTCGCCCGGCAAGCGCGGTGAACATTTGACTTCGGCCGGCGAAGGGCCCACATAAGCGCAGACCGGCTTGACCGGCATATTTCATTATTCCCGATAAGAGTGCATGGCGTTTCATGATTTGGGGCTCGGGCCGGATGTGCTCCGGGCCATCGTCGATGCCGGCTATCAGACGCCGACACCGATACAAGAACAAGCAATCCCATTTGCGCTGACCGGACGCGACATCCTGGGTTGCGCACAAACCGGCACCGGCAAAACCGCCTCGTTCGTGCTGCCGATGATCGAGGTGCTGTCGAACGGCCGCGCCCGGGCGCGCATGCCGCGTTCGCTGATCCTCACGCCGACGCGCGAGCTGGCGATGCAGACCTCGGAATATTTCGAGATCTACGGCAAGTACCACAAGCTGACCCAGGCGTTGTTGATCGGCGGCGTCTCGATGGACGACCAGATCAGGAAGCTCGGCCGCGGCGTCGACGTGCTGATCGCCACGCCGGGCCGGCTGCTCGATCATTTCGGCAACGGGCGGGTGATCCTGAGCGACATCAAGATCCTGGTGATCGACGAGGCCGACCGGATGCTCGACATGGGCTTCATCCCCGATGTCGAGAAGATTGTCGGCCGACTGCCGCGCATCCGCCAGACGCTGTTCTTCTCGGCGACCATGCCGAAGGAGATCCGGCGCCTCGCCGATGCGTTCCTGATGAACCCCAAGGAGGTCGCGGTCACGCCGCCGGCGAGCCCGGCCGAGACCGTCCGGCAGAGCCTGGTCGTCGTCCCGCAGGCCGACAAGCGTGCGGCGCTCCGGGCGATCATCCGCAGCGAGGACGTGCAGAACGCGCTGATCTTCTGCAACCGCAAGCGCGATGTCGACATCCTGCACAAATCTCTGAAAAAGCACGGGTTCTCGGTCGCGGCCATGCATGGCGACATGCCCCAGTCGACGCGGATGGAGATCCTGGCGTCGTTCCGCAACAACGAGGTCCGGCTGCTGGTGGCCTCCGATGTCGCCGCCCGCGGGCTGGACATCGAAGACCTGTCGCATGTCTTCAATTTCGACGTGCCCTACCACGCCGAGGATTATGTCCACCGCATCGGGCGCACCGGCCGTGCCGGCAAGGACGGCAGGGCGTTCTCGATCGCCGCGCCGGGCGATACCGACTCGGTCTCGGCAATCGAGCGGCTGATCGGCAAGGAGATCCCCCGGGACTATGTCGATGGCCTAGAGTCGGCCGCGTTCGAGGCATCCGACGGCAGGCGCGGGCGGAACCGGCGCGGCGGCAAGACGCGCGATCCGGCGCCGGCCGAGCCCGCAAGACCCGCCAAATCGGCTAAGCCGGCCGAAGCCCGCCAAATCCGCCAAGCCGGCCGAGCCCGCAAGACCCGCCAAATCGGCCAAGCCAGGCGAGGCCGCGAACGGCAAATCGAAGCCCAGGCGGCCCGAGGGACGCGACCGCGCGACGGTCAATGACCCAGTGCTCGGCATGGGCGCCCACGTGCCGGCGTTCATGCAGCGGCCGGTCCGTGAGCAATGAGGCGCCGATGCAGACGATATTCGTGATGGTCAAATGCGAGCTCGGCAAGGCCTACGAGGTCGCCGCCGACGCCGTCGAGCAGATCGAGCAGGCCTCCGAGGTCCACTCGATCTCCGGCCAGTTCGACCTGCTGATGAAATTCTACCTGGCTGACGGCCAGGACATCGGCCATTTCGTCACCGAGAAGGTCCAGCTCCTGCCCGGCGTCAAGGACACCTTTACTCTGATCACCTTCAAGGCGTTCAGTTAGAGCGCGTTCCGGATAAGCTTCAAGTCCGGCTCTGGTAGAGCGGTTTCGCGCCTTCGATCCTGAGGCGGGGGCCGTCTACATCGGGCCTGTCCAGCGCCTCGACGAGCTCCAGCGTCGCCATGGAGCGGTCCCGCGCCGCGTGGTAATCGGCGTTTGCGGCAACCATCCAGGCGGCTTCCGCCGACGTGATCTCGCGCAAGACCCGGGCGGGCGTGCCGGCGACGATAGCCCGCGCGGGCACCTCGAAGTCCGCCCGCACGAAGGCGAGTGCGGCTACGATCGCATGCTCGCCGATCACCGCCCCGTCCATGACCACGGCGTTCATGCCGACCAGGGCGCGCGCGCCCACCGAACAGCCGTGCAGCACCGCGCCGTGGCCGATGCTGGCATAAGCGCCGATCGAGGTCTCGCCGCCGGCAAAGCAATGCACGACGCTGTTGTCCTGGATGTTGGAGCCCTCGGCCATGCGGATCTGGCCGAAATCGCCGCGCAGGCTGGCGCACGGCGCAACGTAGCAGCCCGGCCCGACGACCACGTCGCCGATCAGGACGGCGGAGGGGTGGACATGCGCGCTCGAATCGACGACGGGGGTCACGCCGTCCAGGGCATAGACCTTGGGCAAGGCGGCGGCCCGGCGCTCAGACGTGGAAGGATTCGCCGCAGCCGCAGCGGCCTTTTTCGTTCGGGTTGTTGAACACGAAACCCGACTGAAGCTTGTCCTCGACGTAGTCCATTTCGGTGCCGATCAGGAACATCAGCGCCTTGCCGTCGATCAGGACGGTGACCCCCTTGTCCTCGACCATCTCGTCCAACGGCGCCTGCTCGGCGGCGAACTCCATCTGATAGGCCATGCCGGAGCAACCGCCGGTGCGGATGCCGACCCGCAGCCCGACGGCGGGCTCCGAGCGCTTGGCCAACAGGTGGCGGACCCGGTCCGCCGCGGCATCGGTCAAGGTCATGACCTGCTTGTCCATCATATCAACCCCTGCGCAATCCGATCACACGCTCACATGAAGCCAAGCTCGAGCTTGGCGGCCTCGGTCATCATCTCGGGCGTCCACGGCGGGTCCCAGGTGAGCTCGACATGGACATCGTTGACCGTCTCGATCCCGCGCACCCGGGTCTCGACCTCGATCGGCAGGGACTCTGCGACCGGGCACATCGGCGAGGTCAGCGTCATCACCACCTCGACGTCGCGGCCGGGCGAGACCGCGATGTCGTAGATCAAACCGAGTTCGTAGATATTTACCGGGATCTCCGGGTCGTAGACCGTGCTGACCGCCTCGACGATCTCGGCATGGAGCGCCGCGGTCTCATCGACCGGGCCGTCTCCGGCGGCTTTGCCCGGGGCGGCGGGCTCAATCGCGTTATCGTCCATGCTGCCAAGCTCCAGTTTCGGCGGCGGCCCTATTCGGTGGTCACTTCCGCGCCCTCGGCGAGGAGCGCCGCGGACATGGTATGCCAAGGCAAGGTCGCGCATTTCACCCGCATCGGAAAGTCGCGCACCCCGATCAGGACGGCGAGCTTGTCCAGGCTCTCGATCTCGTCCGCGCCGACCTCTCCCTTGCGGGTTAGGACCTCGTGGAACCGCTCGAAGACGGCACGGGCCTCCTCGACCCCCCTGCCCTCGACCAGCTCGGTCATCATCGAGGCCGAAGCGACGGAGATCGCGCAGCCCTTGGCCTCGAACCGGACCTCGGCGATGCGTTCGTCCTCGACCGCCAGATAGACGTCGATCCGGTCGCCGCACAGCGGGTTGTTGCCCCGCGCGGTATGGGAATGGGACTTCAGCGGGCCCGCATTCCGCGGGTTCTTGCTGTGATCGAGGATCACGTCCTGATAGAGCTCGCGAAGGTCCATCACGCGCCGAAGATCTCCTGTACCCGGCCCAGCGCACGGACCAGGGCATCGACCTCGTCCCGGGTGTTGTAGAGCCCGAACGAGGCGCGCACCGTGGCCGCAACATCGAAACGCTCCATCACCGGCTGGGCGCAGTGGTGGCCGGTCCGCACCGCCACGCCCTCGCGGTCGAGGATGGTGCCGACATCGTGGGGATGAACGCCCTCGAGGTTGAAGGAGATGATCGCGGCCTTCTCCGGCGCCGTGCCGATGAGACGGATGCTGTTGAGCGCCCCCAGCCGTTCGGTCGCGTAGGCCAGGAGGTCGCTTTCATGGGCGCCAATCCGCTCCAGCCCCAGGGCGTCGACATAGTCCAACGCCGCCCCCAGCCCGATCGCACCGGCGATGTGCGGCGTGCCGGCCTCGAACTTGAACGGCAGACCGGCATAGGTGGTCTTGTCGAACGTCACGACCTCGATCATCTCGCCGCCGCTCTGATAGGGCGGCATCGCGTCGAGCAGCGCCTGCTTGCCGTAGAGGACGCCGATCCCGCTCGGCCCATAGAGCTTGTGGCCGGAAAAGACGTAGAAGTCGGCATCGAGCGCGCGGACGTCGACGGCCATGTGCGGCACCGCCTGGCAGCCGTCGATCAGCACCACGGCGCCGTTGGCGTGGGCGGCTTCGATGACCTGCGCGACCGGGACAACGGTGCCCAGCGCATTGGAGATGTGGGTGATCGCGACAATCCTGGTGCGCGGGCCCAGCAGGCCGAGGAAGGCCTCCATGTCGAGCACGCCCTCATCGGTGATCGGCGCCACCCGGATGACCGCGCCGGCCTTCTCCGCGGCGATCTGCCAGGGCACGATGTTGGCGTGATGCTCCATCACCGTGAGCACGATCTCATCGCCCGGGCCGAGGTTGGTTCCGCCCCAGCTCGCCGCGACAAGGTTTATGGCTTCCGTCGCGCCGCGCACGAAGATCACCTCGTGGGCATGCTCGGCGTTGATGAATTCGCGCACCCGCTCGCGCGCGGCCTCCATCGCCTCGGTCGCCTTCTGGCTCATATAGTGGACGCCGCGGTGGACGTTGGCATACTCGGTCTCGTAGACGCGGCCGATGCAATCGATCACCGCGCGCGGCTTCTGCGCGCTCGCGCCGTTGTCGAGATAGACCAGCGAGTTGTCATAGACCGTCTGGCTCAGGATCGGGAAATCCCGGCGAACGGACTCGACGTCATAGATGCCGTTTGCCTCGCTCATGGCCGCGCCAACCACTTGTCCACCGCGCCCTCGACCACCGGCCGGGCGATGGGCACGGGCACCAGATCGAACAGTTCGGCAACGAACGCGCGGGTCAGGAGCGCGCGCGCCTGGGCCTCGGAGATGCCGCGGGCCCGCATGTAGAACAGCGCATCTTCATCGAGGTCGCCGACGGTCGTGCCGTGGCTGCATTTGACGTCGTCGGCGAAGATCCGGAGCTCGGGCTTGTTGTCGGATTCCGCGCCCGGCGAGAGCAGCAGGTTGCGGCAGGACTGATGCGCATCGGTCTTCTGGGCATCGACATCGACCACGACCCGACCCTGGAACACCGACCGCGCGTAATCATCGACGACGTTGCGGAAGACCTGGGTGCTGCCGGTATGCGGCACGGCGTGGGTGATCTCGCTGGTGTGATCGACGTGGCGCCGTCCGTCCACCAGGGCGCCGCCGGCGAGCGTGCAATGCGCTCCCTCCCCGGCCAGCCTGACGATCGTCTCGGTCCGGGCGACACGCCCGCCGAGCGACAGAACCAGGCCGCGATAGGACCCGTCCCGGCCGACCGCGAGCGTCCCGAGCCCGGTATGGGTCGCATTGTCGGATTGCTCGACCAGCACCACGTGGCGAAGATGCGCGGCTTGGTCGAGGGTTCCGTCGAGGACGGCGTTGGTCCAGCCGCTCGCGCCGGCCTGGCCGGTGAACACTTCGATCAAATCGGCCTCGGCGCCTTCGCCGACACGGACCACCGTGCGGGGATGGACCGCCCGGGTCCCGGCCTGTGCGCTCATCGCATGCACGACGACGACCGGCTTTTCGAGCACGGCGCCCTTGGGCACCTCGAGGACCAGCCCGTCGCGGGTCATCGCGGCGTTGAGCGCCTTGAGCCCCGCATGCTCGGCGCTGAACCCCGCGCTGCACAGCGCGATGTCGGCGGTCTCGGCGCTAAGCCAGGCCGACAGCGGGACGATTCCCGGCGGGAGCCCGCCATGCGCCGACATAGTGGCAGAATAATGCCCGTCGAGCAGGACGATCCGGTAGGCATCCAGCGCCGCGATCGATGCCGGGACGGCCACATCTTCCGCCGAGGGTCCGCCGGTCCCGGCAAGGGCATCGGCATCCAGGCGCCGGAGCGTCCGCAGCCCGGTGTATTTCCAGCCCTCGATTCGGCGGTGCGGCAGGCCGATCTCGGCGAACCGGGCGATCGCCGTCTCGCGCAGCGCGTCGGCGCCGCCGGGAAGGCCCGCCTTCGCCGCCGAATAGGCCGCCATGAACGGCGCGGTGTCCTGATCGGTCGCGGCCCTCACGCCGGCGCCCCCGCCTGCCCGGCGAACTCGGCATAGCCTCTGGCCTCCAGGTCGTGGGCCAGCGCGGCATCGCCGGAGGCAACGATCCGCCCGCCCGAAAGCACATGGACATGATCGGGCACGATGTATTCGAGCAAGCGCTGGTAGTGGGTGATCACCACCATCGCGCGGTCCGGGGCGCGCAGGGCGTTCACCCCCTCGGCCACGACCTTGAGTGCATCGATGTCGAGCCCGGAATCGGTCTCGTCGAGGATCGCCAGACGCGGCTCCAGCATCGCCATCTGGAAGATCTCGTTGCGCTTTTTTTCGCCGCCGGAGAAGCCTTCGTTGACCGCGCGCTGGAGCAGCGCGTCGTCCATCTGCAACAGTCCGCCCTTGGCGCGCGCGAGCTTGAGGAACTCGATCGCGTCGAGCGCGGCATCGCCGCGCGCCTTGCGCACGGCGTTGAGCGCGGTCTTGAGGAAGGTGAGGTTGGACACGCCGGGGATCTCCACCGGGTACTGGAAGGCGAGGAAGATGCCGGCGCCCGCGCGGGCCTCGACCGGCATGTCCAGCAGGTCCTGTCCGGCAAACGTGACGCTGCCGCTGGTCACCTCGTAGCCGGCGCGCCCGGCCAGCACGTAGGACAACGTGCTCTTGCCCGAGCCGTTGGGACCCATGACCGCGTGCACCTCGCCCGCGCCCACTTCGAGCGAGATGCCGCGCAGGATCTCCTTGCCGTCAACGCTGGCGTGCAGGTCGCTGATCGAAAGCATCAGCCGACGCTCCCCTCGAGGCTCACGCTCAGCAGCTTCTGGGCCTCGACGGCGAACTCCATCGGCAGCTCGCGCAGGACCTCCTTGCAGAAGCCGTTGACGATCAGCGAGACCGCCTCCTCCGGGTCGAGCCCGCGCTGCAGACAGTAGAAAAGCTGGTCCTCGCTGATCTTGGACGTGGTCGCCTCGTGCTCGACATTGGCCGCCGGCTCGCCGACCTCGATATAGGGCACGGTATGGGCGCCGCATGTCTCGCCGATCAGCAGCGAATCGCACTGGGTGTAGTTGCGCGCGCGCTCGGCCGAGCTCACCACCTTGACCAGCCCGCGATAGGTGTTGTGGCCGTGGCCGGCCGAGATGCCCTTGGAGATGATGGTGCTGGTCGTGTCAGGCCCGACATGGATCATCTTGGTGCCGGTATCGGCCTGCTGGTAGTTGTTGGTGATCGCGACCGAATAGAACGCGCCGACCGATCCGGCGCCCTCGAGCACACAGCTCGGATATTTCCAGGTGATCGCCGAGCCGGTCTCGACCTGGGTCCAGGAGATCTTCGCGCGCGCGCCGCGGCAGACGCCGCGCTTGGTGACAAAGTTGTAGATGCCGCCCTTGCCGTTCTCATCGCCCGGATACCAGTTCTGGACGGTCGAGTACTTGATCTCGGCATCGTCCAGCGCGACCAGTTCGACCACCGCGGCATGGAGCTGGTTCTCATCGCGCATCGGCGCGGTGCAGCCTTCGAGGTAGCTGACATAGCTGCCCTCGTCGGCGATGATCAGCGTGCGCTCGAACTGGCCGGTGTTGGCCGCGTTGATCCGGAAATAGGTACTGAGCTCCATCGGGCAGCGCACGCCTTTGGGCACGTAGACGAAGGTCCCGTCGCTGAACACCGCCGAGTTCAGGGTGGCGAAGAAGTTGTCGGCATACGGCACCACCGTGCCGAGATATTTGCGGACCAGTCGAGGGTGGTCGCGCACGGCCTCGGAGATCGGGCAGAAGATGACCCCGGCCTCTTCGAGCTTCTCCTTGAAGGTGGTCGCGACCGAGACGCTGTCGAAGACCGCATCGACGGCGACGCCGGCCAGGATCGCCCGCTCGTGCAGCGGGATGCCGAGCTTCTCATAGGTCTCCAGCAGCTTGGGGTCGACCTCGTCCAGACTCTTGGGCGCATCGTCGGGGTTCTTCGGCGCCGCATAGTAGTAGGCGTTCTGATAGTCGATCGGCGGGTAGTCGACGAAGGCCCAGGCGGGCTCCTCCATGCCCGTCCAGTGGCGATAGGCCTGGAGCCGCCAGTCGAGCAGCCATCCGGGCTCGTCCTTCTTGGACGAGATGAACCGGACGATGTCCTCGTTCAGACCCTTCGGCGCGAACTCGGACTCGATGTCGGTGACGAAGCCGTACTTGTACTGCCCGCCGGCGATCTCGGCGATGTTCTCCACGGTTTGGCTGGTCTCCTCCATCGCGCGGCCCATCCCCTATCGCATCATGCCCATCGGCGGCGCCTCGCGGCTGGGCATCCGCCGCTCGAAATCGATCGTGGGAAGGGCCATGTCGGCCAAGCTCACCCCGCTCAGCGCCTCGATCATCGCATCGTTGATCCGCCGCCAGTTGGTCCGGGTGGGGCATAGCGCCTCGATCTCGCACACCAGCCTGTCGGCGTCCATGCAGTCGGTCAGCGCGATCGGCCCGTCGAGCGCGCCGATCAGATCGGCGATCGTGATCCCTTCCGCATCGATTGCGAGCTGATAGCCGCCCTTGACGCCCCGCTGGGACTCCAGCAGCCCACCTTGAGCCAGCAATTTGAGGATCTTGCTCACCGTCGGCAGCGGCAGCCCGCAGGCCTGGGCGAGATCCGGCGCGGTGCGCAACGCCTGCGGCTCGCGCGCGAGCTGGGTCATCAGCACGACCCCGTAATCGGCCATCCGGCTGAGCTTGATCATCGCTGCCGTCCCCATCGGGAAATCAGGACTTAATCGGTGCTGATTGGGAAAATAGCGTTCTGCCGGGCAGTGTCAACCGAACCTGCCCACGAAAAAGCGACGCAATCGGTGCGCCGTCTCGGCATGCCCGCTAAGGTCCGGGCACGGGATCGAGAGGACGAACGCGATGAGCGGGCAGGAAACGCGCGTGGCGCTGATCACCGGCTGCGGCAAGGAGAACGGCATCGGGGCTGCGGTCGCGCAGCGCCTGTCGGCGGACGGCTTCATCGTCGTCGTCTGCGACGTGGCGGCCGGGGGTCTCGACAACGACAACGCGGCGGCGCGCGAAGCCTCCGGCTGGCAGGGGCTGGACACGCTGGTCGCGCGGATCGAGGCGGCCGGCGGCGCGGCGCTGGGCGTGATCGGCGACGTGTCCAACGAGGATGGCGCGGCGTATCTGCTTGCCCGGACCGTGGAGTCCTACGGGCGCCTCGATGTCCTGATCAACAACGCCGGCGCTCCGCACGGAGCCGACCGCGGCCGGATCGAGGACGTGCCGCTGTCGGCATGGGAAGCCGTCATGGCGGTCAATGTCCGCGGCGTCTTCCTGATGATCCGCGCCGCGGTGCCCCATATGAAGGCGCAGGGCTATGGCCGGATCGTGTCGATGTCCTCCGTCGGCGGCCTGGCGGCACTGCCTGAACGGGCGGCCTATTGCGCTTCCAAGGCGGCCGTCATCGGGATGACACGCTCGCTCGCCTATGATCTCGCACCGCACGGCATTACGGCGAACGCTATCTGTCCGGGCTCCATCCGCACCGACCGCGCGATCAGCTCGACGCTGCGGGCCGGCTGGAGCGATGTCGATGCCGGTCTTGCCGAGCGGGCCGGACACATCCCGGCGGGCCGCCACGGCCGGCCGGAGGAGATCGCCGCGACCGTCGCCCACCTGGTCTCCGAGGACGCCGGCTACATCACCGGACAGGCGATACCCATCGACGGCGGAGGCCTGCCGCCAAGCGCCTTCTGACCGCCCGGCAGGATGAAACCGGCTATCTCAGGTTGAACATCAGGTCCGGCAGGAAGAGTGCAATTTGCGGGAACGCGCAGATGAGCGCCAACCCGAGCAGCGTTGCCGCCAGAAAGGGTCGGATGCCGTTGAAGATGGTCCAGATCTCCACGTCTCGACCAGCAGCTTGCGCCGGCCTTGCGATATCTTGTCCGACAGCGCCTCGATGCATTCGATCTGGTAGTCGCGATCGGCGATCCGCCGGTTGAGCGCGATCGAGGACGGGTCGCGGCGGATTCTGCGCGCGGTAATCCGCGTTCCTGGCTTGCGGCGCGAAGCTCACGACTACCGGTGGCGCCGAGCGGTAACGAAAACGCGACGGCCCGCTACGCCCACCTCGCCGATGATCCCGTCAAGTCTGCTGCCAACCGCATCGCGGGCAGGATCGCTGAAGTCGTGGGGTCGCCCTGGACGGGGGCGAGGCTATTTCATATTATGTCCGTATTATTCTGTGCGTATAACACGAGCCGATATGATTCGATCATTTGCCGACAAGCGCACCGAGAACGTCTTCAACGGTGTGAGCGAGGGCAAGATTCCGGCATCGGTCCTTGAGCGGGCACGGAGCAAGCTGGACCGGATCAACTATGCGGTTGACATCAACGATCTTCGAGTACCGCCGGGAAACCATCTCGAGCGATTGGTCGGTGACCGTGATGGACAGCACAGCATTCGCGTCTCACGGAGCTGGCGCATATGCTTTGAGTGGCGGGACGGCGACGCATTCCAAGTGGAGCTGAACAACCACTACGACTGAGGAACGGAGCGAGAAAATGGTGCGCGCACCGACGAACCGGATTGCAACCCATCCTGGCGCCCTGCTTTTGGAGCAGATCAAGGAAATGGGACTTAGCGTCCACCGGGTTGCCCGGGATATCGACCTGCCGGCGACGCGCCTGCACGAGATCGTTCATGAGCGACGCGGCATCAGCGCAGAGACGGCGATCGCGCTGGGCGCGTATTTCGGACAGACACCGGAGTTTTGGATGAACGCACAGAAAGCCTACGAGTTGTCGAAGGAGCTTGTCGAGAACGGAGAGCTCATCCGTGCGCGAGTCCGTCGCCATGCGGGAGAGCGCGCAGTGACGTGACCTGGCCCAAAGGCCGAGCGCGCGATGTGCATAGCGGCAAGTCACATAATTCCGCCTGTCGCCATCCTATGAAAAACAATGCCTTACGAAGAAATCCAGAACCAAAAATCAGGAATATCAGGCTAGCTCGGCAGGAATTTTTCGCTGTGGATGCGGGCGGACTCCAGGCCTGCCCGGCGCAGCCATTCGGTGCCGGCGTCGATCATCGGGGGCGGGCCGCAGAGATAGGCATCGCACGCCCCGCCATGGATCAGCTCGGGCCGCAGCAATGTGGTGACGTGGCCGGTGGCGCCGGTCCAGGCCGCATCGGGCTCGACGGTGCAGAGCTCGGTGGTGAGCGCAAGGCCGCGCCCGGCATAGGCGTCAAGCGCACCGGCGGCGAAAAGCTCCGACGGTGTGTTGGCGCCATAGAGCAGATGGACGGCCTGGCCGGTGTGGCCGGCATCGAGCATGTGATCGAGCATCGACAGCATCGGCGCAAGCCCGGTGCCGCCGGCGATCATCAGGACCGGGCGCGACGGCGGGCGCAGATAGAAGCGGCCGAACGGGCCGGTGACCGGCATCGGATCGCCGACTTTCGCCCGCCCGGCGACATACTCGCTCATCGCGCCGGTCTCCAGCACCTTGATAAAGAACTCGAGCCGATCGGTGATCCGCGGCGGGTTGGCGAAGGAGTACGAACGCTGTTCTTCGGTCTCCGGGATGCCGAGATGGACGTATTGGCCGGCCAGGAAGGACAGCGGGCCGGCGTCGGCGTCATCGGGCTCGACCACCAGGCGGACGACGTTGTCCGCCACGGTCTCGACCTCG
This sequence comes from Alphaproteobacteria bacterium, assembly GCA_965248835.1. Lineage (GTDB taxonomy): Bacteria > Pseudomonadota > Alphaproteobacteria > MPNO01 > MPNO01 > CAYFYS01. Next base: position 906,722 of record CBDFLJ010000002.1, on the reverse strand, counting down.
GCGACACGCCCGGGTCGGGTGACCGGCGGCGCCTTCATGGCGATCCCGGACTCGTAGGGGTATTCGATCACACAATCGGAAAGCACATGCATCTGGCAGGTCAGCACCTCGCGGCGGGCTGCCTCCTCGGCGCTCAGCGCCTCCTCGCTGTACTCGTCCATCCGGTACGCGCCGGTGGTGCAGACCCCCTTGCAGGTCGCGCAGGCGCCTTCCAGGCAATCGGTCTCGATCCGGATGCGGTTCTTCAGCGCCGCCAGATAAATCGTATCGTCTTCGTTCGCCTCGAACTGCGCGGTCCGGCCGTCCTCGAAGACCAGGGTGACGGAATGGCTGCTCATCGATCGGGGACCAGGATGGGCTTCAGCGCCTGGCCGGTGCGGATCAGCTCGAAACCGCGCGGCGCCTCCGACAAGGGAAGGACATGGCTCCTGACGGGGCCGAGATCCACCGCGCCGGAAGCCAGAAGCTCGCCCGCGCGCTGCCAGGTCTGCCAGATGCGCCGGCCGTGGATGGTGTGCATGACGGGGCATTTGAGCAGCCAGTAGGTGAAGTCGACCGGTATCGCCTCGGGCGGGCCGCCGACCAGGCGGAAGTCGCCGCCCTTGGCGAGCGCATCGAACACCGCGCCGAACCCCGCCTCGCTGCCGGAATACTCGATCCCGACATCGACCCCGGCGCCGCGCGTCGCATCGGCGACGACCCCGGCGAGCCCGTCCTCGGCCGCGTTGGCGGTCCGGTCGGCGCCCATCCGGACGGCCGCCTCCAGCCGCAGCGGGTTGACGTCGCAGGCGATCACCGTGAGCGCGCCCAGCGCCTTGGCGGCGGCGACCGTCATCAGCCCGATCGGCCCGCAGCCGTCGACCAGCACCGATTGCCCGGCAACGCCCGATCCGGCGAGGCAGGCGTGCACCGCGATACCGAACGGCTCCAGCATGGCCGCGGTCTCATGCTTCATGCCGGGCGGTGTCTTCCAGGCGATCCGTGCCGGCACCGTGACCTGTTCGGCGAACGCGCCGTCAATATCGATCCCCGGATAGCGGGTGTTGTGGCACAGATGGGCGCGGTCGAGCCGGCAGGCCCGGCAGGTGCCGCAGAAGATGTGGCTTTCCAGCGCGACGCAATCGCCGAGCGCGAGTCCCTCGACCCCCTCGCCGAGCGCCGCGACCGTGCCGCTGACCTCATGGCCCAGGACGCGGGGCAGAGCCATGCGGCGGGCCATCCGCGGCGCCCAGTTGTAGATCTGCATGTCGGTGCCGCAGATCCCGGCCGCGCCGACCTCGAGCCGGACCTCGCCCGGCCCCGGCGCGCGCGGCGCGACCTCGCCGAGCGCGATCCCGCCGGGCTCCGCCGCTATCTTGGACAGCGCCAGCACCGGCCCCTCACAGATGGTAGATGTCGATCGGCCCTTCGAGCCGATCGTCGATGAAAGTGATCTTCTTGCGGGTGATCTTGAGCACGCCGTCGTCCCGCCGGAAGGCGAAGTCATAGAGGCCGCCGCGCGTGCTGGCGCCCTTCTTGCCGTAGGTGTGGACGAGACAGTTGGCCGATGCCTCGACCACGTCGCCCGCGGCGCGCTCGACCAGGACGTTGCCGATAACGTGCACCGTGCGGTCGAGCGGGACCGAGGCATAGGAGTCCCGGCTTTCGATCCTGAAGACGCGATCCTCCAGCCCGCCGCGGTTGCGCAGATAGATCAGGTTGAGCTGGGTCTCGGGGTCGGTCGTGGTCTCCTCCTCGCTCGCCCAGGACGGCACCCAGTAGACCGCGTCCTCGCTGTAGAGGTCGATCCATTCCTCCCAGCGGTGGCGGTCGAGCAGCATCGCCTCGCGGTTGATCAGGGCGGCGACCTCACGTTCGAGATCGGCGTCGACGCTCACCCCCGCGCGCTCCCGTTCTCCATGCGCTCCAGCCAGGCACGGTAGAAGCCGTGGAACAGGCCTTCGTGGTCCCAGTCCGGGCAGCAGCTCACCGGCTCGAAGCCGAGTTCGCGGGCCGCCGCGTCGGGGCCGTAGATGATATCGGGCATGCCGCGGGCGAAATCGTTCCATCTGCTGAGCCGGGCTTGCGCGCCGTCTTGGCTCGCCTCCAGCGCCGCGACATCGTCCGACGTCGCCATCCCTGCGGTGAGATAAAAATCCTCGAACTTGCGCAGCCGCGCGGCGCGCGCCCTGTCGCTCTCGCCCCTGGGGGCGATGCAATAGACGGTCACCTCGGCGCTGTCCGGCGAGATCGGCTTCATCAGCCGGATCTGGGTCGAGGGGTTGTCCATCAGCATCACGTTGGGGAACAGATAGAGGTTGCGGCCGCGGTTGAGGATCCAGTCGACTTCGGCCGGCGGCAGGCTCGCCTCCAGCCGCGCCTTGGCCTCGTAGATCGGCCGGACCTCGGGCGTGGTGTGCAGCGCCCAGATCGCCATATGGCCGTTGCCCAGATCGTAGGCGCTGGTGGGTACGTTGCCCTTGATGCGCCCGGCCTCGGTCTGGCGCAAGCCCGACGTCGCATCGCGCATCTCACGGTTGGCGATCGTGTTGCCGAACACGCGGTGGACCGTCGTGACGTGGTAGCCATCGACGCTGTTCTCGGCCTGCAGCTTCCAGTTGCCGCGGATCACGTAGGTCGAGCTGCCGGGCACCACCTCGAGCCCGTCCGGCGCCTGGGCATCGAGCAGATCCATCCAGCGGGCCGCGGCGCCCAGATAGTCGGTGAGCGGGGGCACGTCCTCGACCAGGCTGCCGAAAACGAAGCCGCGGTAGCTTTCGAGCCGCGCGACGGGGCGCAGGTTGAACCGCTCGCGCGAGAAGTCGGGGGCGGTGAACCCGCCTTCCTCGTTCTTGATCTTGATGCAGCGCCCGCCCATGTCGTAGGCCCAGCCGTGGAAGCGGCAGGTCAGCACCCGGGCATTGCCGCGCTTGAGCGGCGTGAGCACCGCGCCGCGGTGCGAGCATGCGTTGATGAAGCAGCCGATCGTGCCGTCCTTGCCACGCATCACGAAGACCGGCTGGCGGCCGATCTCGGTGGCGTAGTAGTCGCCGGGCTTTTCGACCTGGTTTTCGTGGCACAGGAAGACCCAGCCGCCCTCGAAGATGCGCTCGATCTCGGCCTCGAACACCGCCTGATCGGTATAGACCGAGCGGTCGACCCGAAAGATGCCCTCCTCCACGCGGTCATCGACCATGTCGCGGAAGGAATCGGGAAAGGCCGTTCCGTCCATCGTCCCTCCTTGCCGGCCGGTGCCGGCCCGTGCCGCCGCGCAGAATACAGCCTGGCGCCCCGCCAGCCCAGACCCGTCCGCATCGTGACGGAACATGGTCCCGGCGGGCGAAGACCAGCGTGAACCCTTGGCACCGTCCCGGGCCGTCAGGGGGAACGTTTGCGCGGCCTGGCCGGGTTGGCCGACGCGTCGTCTTACCCGGTCTCGCACGAAGCCGCGTCGGGTCTTTTCACAGAGGCATGGGTGTTGGCGCCTCCATCATGCGGGTCTGCAGCTTCACCGTGCGCTTGGCGATCATCCACGCTTGCCCGCGCGACACCCATTCATCCTCGTAAGTGCCAATCGCGTATACGCCGGAGCGGCCGCGGAGATCGGTGCGCACGACGATAAAGCGCGAACGGCTCGACGCCGCCTGGCGATCGATGTCGATCTCCTCCACGTTCACGAAATGAAAGCGCGAGGCAAGATCGTGAATGTGCTGGGAGGATTCGGACAAGAGTCTCGAAAGCTCCGCCCGGTCCGCCCGAAGCCAGGTGGACTGGCGTCTGATCTCCGGAGTCGCGACCTCGATCGCGTATTCGGCCTCTTCAGCGAACAGCGCAACGAACTCGTCGAACGCGCACGCGTCCAGCAGCCGCACGCTGAGGCCGACCCGCGAGCGGATGTGCTCGCGCTGTTCGAGCATTTCAAGCCGGTGGATCACGACGACAACGCATGCCCGGTCGGTGCAAAGCTCACCGGCTCGGCCGGTCTCGGGGCGTCGATGTCGTGCGGCCAGTAGCCGACGCGCCGACCCCATTCCCGGTAATAGGCGCGGAGGTTGGAGTCGTCGTGCGGCCGCAGGTCCTCTTCGCGTGCAAAGATGCTGTAGCGCGAGGCGCCGACCGACATGTTGCGCCACTGCGCCTCGACGCAGGCGATGTCTTCGGGGAGGTTGCGCCCGGCCGGCCCCCAGATCTGGTTGTGGTGCCGGATGCGCATCTCGCGGACATCCTCGGAGTCGCTCTTGAGCCCGACGCCCCGGTATTCCACCAGCGAGAGGCCCGGTTCCATGGGTGTGATCGAATCGATGCGGATCGCGGTCGCGCGAATGTTGATCATCACGTCGGGAAAAACCTCCATGATCATCATGCCGTCCGGGCTGATTCCGGGAATGGTGTTGCTGGCTCTGCCGTCCAGCCCGGCACTCTGGTAGTTCATCGCACCTTCGAGAATCACGTGGTGGGCGTTCGGATAAAGCCGCCAGCGGCGCTCGTGGTACTCGGGATGGGCGACACCGGTCTTGCGGTTAAGCACGTGCATGAGGTCGTGGTAGATCTCCGAGTTGTTGTCGACCCAGAGCTTCCAGTTGGTGCGCACTTCGGCCCGGTGATAGTGGAACACCTCGAGCGCCTCGGCCGCGAGGTGCTTTTTCATATGATCGTGCATCGGGCCGAGGAAGTCTTCGATCGGCTCGACATCGTCCTTGATGCTGACGAACACGAGGCCGCAGATCACCGCTGTCCGTACCGGACGAAGACCGACCTTATGCTTGTTCAGCCCGGCGGCCTTGTAGCCCTCCACGCGGGAGATCGATGTGCACCGGCCGTCGAGATCGAACGTCCACAGGTGATACATGCATTGGAAGCCGCGCCCGAGACGGCCGTTCTCGTCGCGAACCAGGGGAGCGCCGCGGTGCGGGCAGACATTGAAGAAGGAGCGCAGCTCTCCTGCCGTCGATCGAACGGTGACGATCGGAAATCCGCCGACCTCGGAGACCCGATAATCGCCCGGCTCCGGAAGCTCGGTGTCCAGGCAGATGAACTTCCAGCAATCGGCAAACAGCTTTCGCTGTTCGGTCCTGAAGACCTCCCAATCGGTATGGATCCGATTATCGAGATAGTGGGTAGCCGGAAGGTCCGGCGGCGCTTCCCAGCGGCGCACCAACTCGTTCATCGGGCCACTCCCATGTCGGGCCTTGCATCTGCGGAGACCGCCCGATTATTGCCGTGCACCCTTGGACGATCAACGTCGGAGTCGCTTGGCTATTCCTGGAAGGTGAACCCTTCGTAGCCCCGGGCGGAGACGCGATCGCACATCGCGACGTATTTCGGGAAGCCGCCGATATAGGGCATGAAGACGCGGGCTTTGCCGGCGATGTTCGAGCCGACATACCAGGAATCGCAGGTCGAGCGCAGCGAGGCCTGCGCCGCCGCCTCGACCTCCTCGCCCCACGCCGCCTCGGCCTCGGGCGTGGCTTCGATGCGGGTCTTGCCGTTCGCGCGCATCCAGGACATGCACGCGGCGATCCAATCCGCATGCTGCTCGATCCCGGTGACCATGGTCGCCAGCACCGAGGGGCTTCCCGGACCGGCGATGTTGAACATGTTGGGGAAGCCGGAGACCGTCATCCCGAGATAGGTGCTCGGGCCGGGGCGCCATTTCTCCTGGATCGTAAGGCCGCCGATACCGGTGATCCGGATTCGGGTCACGCCGCCGGTCATCGCGTCGAACCCGGTGGCGGTTATGATCGCATCGAGCGCATAGTCCCGCCCTGCCGCGCGAAGCCCGGTCGGCGTGAACCGTTCGACGCCCGATCCGCTCACGTCGACCAGGGTGACGTTCGACCGGTTGTAGGTCTCGTAGTAGTCGGTGCCCGCGCACAGCCGCTTGCAGCCGAACACCTCGTCCGGCGTCAGGGTTTCGGCCGTCTCGGGGTCCTTGACGACCTCGCGAATCTTGCCGCGCCAGAACGCGACGACGGTCCTGTTGGCATCCTCGCTGGTCAACAGGTCGGCGAAGGCGCCCAGGAACGGCAGGCCGCCGACCTTCCACTGCTCCTCGTAGCGCACACGCCGGTCCTCGGGCGAGGTATCGAGCGCGGACTCGGTGTGATAGGGGAACAGGAACGCGGTTGGCCGCTGCTTGGCCCGCGCGCGGAAGCCGCGGTAGTCGGCCTTGATTTCAGCGACCTCTTCCGGGCTCAGGGGCCGGTTCTGGGCGGGCACGACATAGTTCGCGGTGCGCTGGAAGATGGTCAGGTGCTCGGCCTGGGCGGCGATCAGCGGGATCGATTGCACCGCCGACGATCCGGTGCCGACGATGCCCACGTGCATGCCGCTGAAGTCGACGCCCTCCTTGGGCCAGCGGCCGGGATGGTAGATCGGCCCGGCGAAATCGTCATAGCCCTCGAAATGCGGCGTGTTGACCGCGGAAAGGCAGCCGACACCCATGATGAACATGCGTGCCCGCACGCTCGGCCCGGCATCGGTCTCGACGACCCACTCGTTGCTCGCCTCATCGAACAACGCCGCCTCGACCCGCGTGTTCAGACGGATGTCGCGGGCCAGGTCGAGCCGTTCGACCACGTGTTCGATATAGGACAGGATCTCCGGCTGCGAGGCGTAGCGCTCGGTCCACGCCCACTCCTGCTGCAGCGCCTCGGAGAACTGGAAGGAATATTGCATGCTCTCGATATCGCAGCGGGCGCCCGGGTACCGGTTCCAGTACCAGGTGCCGCCGACACCGGGAGCGGCCTCGAACAACCGCGCGTTGAAGCCGGTCTCGCGCAGCCGGTGCAGCATGTAGATCCCGGCGAACCCCGCGCCGACGACGACCGCATCGAGTCGTTCGACACCTGCCGTCGAGGGATGTTCGGTCCCTGTCATGCTCTCGACCGCGACCGCGCGCCTGGCTTGCCCGTCGTGGTCGTCTCCGGCTTCACCCGAGATTTCCCGAATACAGGGCTAATTCCGATCATCGTCTCCTCGGCGGCTTGACCTGCGCGTGACGTAATAGGTCGAGCCGATGATGACCGCGGCACCGACCCAGGTCCAGAGGTCGACCGATTGGCCGAAGACGAAATAGGCCAGCACAGCGATCAGCGGCAATTGCAGGTAGTGGATCGGGACGACCACGTTGGCCGGTGCGGCGACGAACGCCCGGGTCGAGCATTGCTGGGCACCCACCGTCATCGCACCGAGGGCGGCAAGCCAGGGCAGCGAGGCTGTCGTTATGGGCTGCCAGTTGAGCGCTGCCGGCCCGGCCGCGAAGGGAATCATCAAGGCGTACAGGTAGAAGACGATCGCGTTGGGAGCCTCCGTCCGGGTGAGCGACTTGGTCATCACCAGCGCCAGCGAGAAGCTCGCCGCGGCCCAGATGGTCGCAAGCGCCGGCAAACCGAGATCGACGATGCCGGGCCGGATGATGATCAGAGCGCCGAGGAAGCCCACGACCGTCGCGATCCAATGGTCGGGCGCGACGCGCTCGCGCAACAGCAGCGAAGCGAAGACCACCGTGAACAGCGGCATCAGGAAAAGCAGCGCATTGGCATCGGCCAGGGGCATCCAGGCGATGCCGTACATCCAGCCCACGGTGCCGGTATAGGCGATCGCAACCCGGACCAGGTAGAGCCCCATCCGCCGCGTCCGCAGGACGCGCAGGCCCGTCGACAGCAGCCAGCAGAGCATGATCGCGCCGCCAAGCAGCGAGCGGAAAAGCACGACCTGGGAGACGGCATACTCCGCCGTCAGCTTGCGCACCGCGATATAGATCAGCGAATAGAACAGCGATGCCACGACCATCCAGAGGATGCCGCGCAGGGTGTCGTTCAAATGGCACCGCCCCTAAATGCACTCACCGATTTCCGGGTCATTGCCCCGGCCGGGCGGCGCGCCGCGGCGCGCGGGTGAGGAGGAGGCATCCTGAAGGCCGCCTCGCTCACACATGAGCCGCCGGGGTGAACAGGTTGGGCTGGTTGTTCTGGGCGATGGCGACCTTGCGGGTGGACGGCGGGGTGTTGCGGCTGCGGCCGATGAAGCGCGGCTCGCCGGCGGTGAAGCAGGCGGCGATCGCCGGGAAGTCGCCGTTCTTGATCGCGCCGAGCGCGTCGTCCTTGGAGCAGCCGAGCGGGTTGTCCAGCACCAGCACGTCGGCGTCGTGGCCGGGCTTGAGGAAACCGCAATCCAGCCGATAGATCTTGGCGACGTTTCCGGTGGCCGCCGCGATCAACATCTCGGCCGGGTGCTCGGACAGGCACGACATCTCGCACACCGACTTGATCATGCCGAGCGGCATCACGCCGGTGCCGGTCGGCGTGTCGGTGGCGATCAGAAAGCGGTCGTACTGATCGGCCTCGACGGCGAGCTTCAGGCACAGCAGCGCGGTGCGGATATTGCCGGCCTGGCAGATCTGGAGCGCGATGTCGGTCTCGTTGACGATCGGCGCGAAATCCTCGTCCGGCATCGCGACCGGGCCGCCGTTGATGTGGAAGGACACGTCCGGGCGCATGTCCATCAAATGGGCGCCGGTGATCGCCGATGAATCGGGGATCGAGGCGCCGCCGGTGTGGCAGTTGACGATCATGCCGGCGTTCTGGGCCATTCGGACCAGGGGGGTGTATTCGAACGGCGACTGGAACTTTCCGAAGCCGGCCTTGGCGAGCCAGACGCCCTTCTCCGCCACCTCCTCGAAGTCCGCGGCCTCGAGGCCGGGCTCCAGGATGATGGCGCCCGCATGCACCCGCATGCCGCCCGGTCGGTAGTTGTCGAAGCATTTCTTGGCCGCGACCGCGAGCGCCTTGACGCCCTCGGGGTCGGAGGGCCGGCCCGGCACATGGACCTCGCAGGCGGTGATCGAGGTGGTCGTACCGCCGTGCAGATAGCTTTCGAGGAAGCCCACGGTCTTCTGGCGCGGGGTGTAGTCGCCGAAGGTGTTGTGGACCTGGGAGTCGATCATGCCCGGCATCGCGGTCATGCCGCCGGCATCGAGCACCACGTCGCAGGATTCGATTTTGGCGGCCTCGATGGTGCCGACCTCGACGATGCGGCCGTCGTCCATCAGGATCGAATCGCCCGGCGCAATCGGCTCGCGCCAGTCGCCGGTGACGATCTTCGCCAGGTTCACGATTGCGGTCTTCATGATAACGTTCCCTTCTAGACCAGTCCGTCCTCGCCCTTGATGTCCTGTTTCGCCAGCCCGCCGACCCGGTGGTTGAGCCGGCCGCGGTTGGCAATGCAGCAGATCACCGCGATCTCGTCCTCGAGGGGCGCGTCGGGCACCAGGATGGTCATGCCGTCGTAGTGCGAGCGTACGTAGAGCGCGTCCTTGTGGGCAAGCGGGATGTCAATCGCCTGGCCCGGCGCGGCGCGCTTGGTGAACGAAGAGATCCAGGCCGCCCCGCCGCCGACCGCCTCGCGCATCGCGTTGCCGTAGACGGTGGTCAGCATGGCCACCCCGTGCTCCTGCTCGCCGGCGGTGCCGATAAGCGCCGCCTTGCCATAGCTGTCCGGCGCAAAGGGCGCGAGCGCCGCCACCGCCATCGCGGAAATCCGCTGGCCGATCGCGGTGGAGGCCTCGGTCAGCGCCGACAGATCCTCGACATAGGAGCTGCCGGCCAGCGGGTTCTTGACCACGGCGACGACCGCGACCTTCTTCAGCGGCTCGTTCGCCTCGCGGCCCATCTCCGACATCGTCTCCTCGACCACCGTGAACAGTTTGCGGACTTGCATCGGCGCTGCCTCCCGTTGGTTGCGCGGCCCGATCTTAGGCGCCCGGTGCCGGCTTTGCACCCCGTGGCCCCTGGCAACGGGACGGGAAATTCGGCACACTGGCGCGGAAGGAGACCACCCGATGCCAAGCGCTGAGACAACCAACCCGCTGTTCGGCGACAACGCGATGAAGCTCGGCATCATCGCGATGAACTGCAGCCACGGCTCGACCATCACCATGGCCGAGAACAGTTGGGAGATGACCTGGCCGGACACGCGCGAGGTGGCGGTGATGGCCGACCGCGCGGGGCTCGAGGTGCTGCTGCCGGTCGGCCGTTGGAAGGGCTATGGCGGGCCGACCAACTTCAACAACCGCACCTTCGAGACCTATACCTGGGCCTCGGCGGTCGCCGCAGTGACCGATTACAGCTGCATCTTCTCGACCTCGCACGTGCCTTTGGTGCATCCGGTCGCCGCGGCCAAGCAGTGCGCGACGATCGATCACATCTCCGGCGGGCGGTTCGCGCTCAACATCGTCTGCGGCTGGTTCCGCAACGAGTTCGAGATGTTCGGCGCCGAGTGGCGCGAGCACGACGTGCGCTACGAATACGCCACGGAATGGCTCGAATTCGCCCGGCGGATCTGGACCGAGGAGGAGGAGTTCGACTTCAAGGGCCGCTGGTTCACCGCCAGCAACGTCTGGAGCCAGCCCAAGCCGGTCCAGAAGGTGATGCCGATCATGAACGCGGGCGGGTCCTCGGCCGGTCGGGCGTTCGCCGCCACCCAGGCCGACATGAACTTCGTCATCCTGAGCGAGCACGACATCGAGGGTGGCAAGGCACAGATCCAGTCGCTCAAAGCCATGGCGCGCGAGGCCGGACGCGAGATCCAGAGCTGGATCCATGTCTATGTCGTCTGCCGCGACACCGAGAAGGAGGCGCGCGACTACCTCGACTACTATGTCCGCCAGAAGGGCGACTACGAGGCCGTGAACAACCTCCTCAAGATATTCGAGATCCAGGCCGAAACCTTCGACATGAAGAAGCTGGACGAATTCCGCTTTCACTTCATTGCCGGCCACGGCGGCTATCCGCTGGTCGGCACGCCCGAACAGATCGTCGATGAGATCGACAAGCTTATCGCGATCGGCGTCGACGGCGTTCTCATGTCCTGGGTCGACTACAAGACCGAGTTGCGGCAATGGATCGACCAGGTCCTGCCGCTGATGGAACAGAACGGCCAGCGCAAGCCGCTGCAGCGCGCCGCCTGAGACCGCATTTCACCGCATCTGCGCAGGAAAGGTCCCCTTCATGCAGGTCTTCTCGTTTCACCTGATGCCCTATGCCGAGCTTGACTTCGCCGAGCGCGCCAAGCACCGGGCGGCCTGGGTGGTCCTGCCCAACGCGCTGTTCGACCCGGAGAAGGGCCACGTTCTCTACAACCGGTTCCTGGACGAGCTCGAATATGCCGAGGCGGTCGGGTTCGACGGCGTTTGCGTCAACGAGCATCACCAGAACGCCTATGGTCTGATGCCTTCGCCGGTGGTGATGGCCGGCGCGCTGTCGCGGCGCACCAGCCGGGCGAAGATCGCCATCCTCGGCAACGCGTTCTGCCTGCGCGAGCATCCGCTGACCTTGGCCGAAGAGCACGCGATGATCGACTGCATCACCGAGGGGCGTTTGATCTCGGGCTTCGTGAGAGGCATCGGCGCGGAATACTATTCGATGGGCGGCAACCCGACCCAGTCGCTGTCGCGCCATCAGGAGGCCCACGACCTGGTCGTGCGCGCCTGGACCGAAGAAGGACCCTTCGCCTTCGAGGGCAAGCACTATCACTTCGAATACGTCAACCTTTGGCCCAGACCCTATCAGCAGCCGCATCCGCCGATCTGGTGCCCTTCGCAGGGCTCGACGGAGACCATCCAGTGGGCCTCCCATCCCGACCGGCGCTACGTGTATCTGCAGACATACAGCCCGCTGACCTCGGTTGCGCGCTATCTCAACCTGTACCGGCAAATGGCCCGCGACATCCACGGCTACGACGCCGCCTCGCAGCAGATCGGCTGGGCGGCGCCGACCTATGTCGCGGAGACCGATGACCAGGCGGTCGAGGAGGCGCGCCCCCATATCGAAGCGTTCTTCGCCAAGTTCCTGACCATGCCGATGGAGATGCACTTCCCGCCCGGCTATCTGAGCAAGTCCTCGCTCAAGGGCGTCCTGAAGCACAAGCGCCAGCTCCGCGGCGGCGCGGGCCCGAGCATCGAGCAGCTCATCGATGTCGGCACCTTCGTCTGCGGCAGCCCGCAGACGGTGCTGGAGCACTTGCGGCGCGCGCACAACCTGACCGGCTTCCAGAACTACGTCGCAATGATGCAGTTCGCGACCCTGCCGGCCGATCTGACGCGCAAGAGCATCGATCTGTTCGCGGACAAGGTGATGCCCGGGCTGCGGAGCTTCGTAGACGACAACTACCGGGGCCTGGAGGCGGCGACCGCGGCGGCCGCAGAGTAGCGAGAGCAGCGCTCAGCCGAGCGCCGCGGCGCGCTCCAGCGCCTTGATCATCGAGGACTGGAGCAGGAACGCGCGGGCCTTGACCGGGTCTTCGGCGGTCCGGCTGAGGTCATCGAGGCGCTTGGCCCGGACCCCGGGGTCCTTCTCCTCCAGCAGCGCTTTGTTGCGCAGCGTCGTCGCCTGGACGTACTCGACCGCAATCGGGCGGCGCTGGGCGTCGTAGCGCTCGAAGGCGTGCTCCCCGGCTTCGCCGCGCCAGACCGCGACAAGCTTCTCGCACAGGTTGACCGCATCGTGGATGCCGCCGTTCATGCCCATCCCGCCCAGCGGGTTGTTGATGTGGGCCGAGTCGCCGGCCAGGAACACCCGACCCTTGCGATAGGTCTCGGCGACACGCTGGTGCACGGCGTAAGCGGTGCGGTGATAGGTCTCGTAGTCGCCCTCGATCGGGCAGACCCGATGCATGCGATCCTGGACGGTCGCATCCCTCACCAGGCCTTCCGCGGTCTCGCCAGGGAACGTCGGCATCAGCAGACGCCAGAGGCCCGGGACGCGGACGAACACGAACCAGAACGCGGGATCGGCGACATAGGCGATCGGCGCCAGATTGTCGAAATGTCGGGCGAAATCGAACGCCGTGCTGGTGCACAGCCACAATTCGGGAAACGTCAGGCCGGGGAAGTCGATGCCGAGCCCGATGCGGATGACGCTGGAAGCCCCGTCGGCGGCGATCAGGTAACGGCCGCAGAGCGTCTCGGGACCGTCCGGCCCGTCGACCCGCAGGCGCACCCGGTCGGCGTCCTGCGCGACCGAGACGGCGGGGGTCGAGAATCGCAGTTCGGCCTCCGGCATGCCGCGCAGAACATCGACGATGATGCCGGTAAGCTTGTATTGCTCGGCCTGGACTCGATAGGGGTAGCGGCAGTCGTCCTTCAGCAGGCCGAGGTCCCACTCGGCAACGACGCCGCGCACCGAATCGCGGTTCTGCCAGATCGGGCAGATGATTCCCTGCTCGATCAGCGGCGCGACCACGCCGAGATCCTCCAGCATGTCCAGAGTCGGCGGATGGAAGGTCGACGCGCGCAGGTCCATCGGCAGGTCGGCCTCGGCCTCGACGAGGGTCACCGGGATCCCGGCGCGCGCCAGATGGAGCGCCGCCACGCAGCCCACCGGGCCGGCACCCGCGATCAGGACACGATCGTCCGCCGCCATAGAATCCTCCTGCTCAGGGTTCGCGAAAGGATATGGCGGGCCGCCGCACGGTCAACCGGCCTTGCCGGGCCGCCGCGCGCTTGGCACTGTTCGGGCTCGGATCGGAAGGGAAGGACGCGGTGGAATCGCTCAACGACAAAAGACCGGGCGGCTGGCGCGCGCGCATCGGCGTGATCGTGCCGCCCAGCAACACGGTCAACGAGACCGAGTTCAACCGGCTCAAGCCCGACGGGGTGACGTTCCACTTCACCCGCTCGCCGCTCCATGCCGACCCGGCGGCCGATGATTTCGCCGAGATGATGGACGATCTCGCCGCCGCCGGCACCGCGCTCGCATCGTGCAAAGTCGACCTGATCGCCTATGGCTGCACGTCGGGCTCGATGGCCTGTCCGGCCGACCGGCTGATCGGCAAGCTGCGTCAGGCTGCCGGCGTGGACGCGGTCTCGACCGCCGGAGCGATTCTCGCCGCACTGGGCGCGCTCGGGGTGAGCCGGATCACCATGGCGACCCCTTACACCGCAGCCACCAACGCCCACGAGAAGCACTATCTGGAAGAGCACGGGATCACGGTCCTTGCCGCTTCCGGGCTCGGGCTCAACACCGATCTCGCCGGCATCCAGAAGATTTCCCGGGTGCCGCCGGCAGAGGTCTACGCGCATGCAAGCGCCGTCGACCGGCCGGACGCCGAGGCGCTGTTGATCTGCTGCACCGATTTCAACGCGATCGACATGATCGAGCCGCTCGAAGACTCGCTGGGCAAGCCGGTGATCAGCAGCAATTCGGCGACCCTTTGGGCTTGCTTGCGCGCGGCCGGGATCGAGGACCGGATTGCCGGCTGCGGCCGGCTGTTGCGCGCGCATTAGCGCTTGCAGGTCCTCATGAGGACCGAAGGACCGTCTCAGGCCAACTCCTCGCGGACCACATCGAGGTGTTCCTGGACGGCGCGGTCGGTGACGACGAACAGGTCGGCCGCGCCGCCCTCCGCCGCGTGGCTCGCCCAGGTCCAGTGGGGGATCGAGAAGACATCGTTCTCCGACCAGTCGAATTCGCGCTCGCCGATGACCGACCGGCCGGCGCCGGAGACCACCAGGCAAACGGCGTTGTAGGTCGTCCGCCGTGCCCGCGTCGGCGCACCCTTTGCGATCCGCACGGCGTAGCAGTCGAGCGAGGGCATCACCGGGCCGCCGGTCAGCGGGTTGACATAGCGTATCCAGCGCGCCCCGTCGGGGCCGGCGGGCACGGCGTCCAGCATCGCCCGCGTGTCCGCCCCCGGATAGCGGTATTTGGGCGTGTGCGGGCCGTCGTGCCGGAGTGCAGGCGCGACCAGCCCGGCCGATGCCCAAAGCCGCTCTTCGCCCTCGTCGACCTGCCAGAAATCGTCGGCCTGCCGGCTGCCGGGCTCGAAGAAGTTGACGTCAAGGTCGTTGATCAGCGGGATATTGGCGGCATCGAACCAGACCGTCCGGTGATCGGACTCGTTGATGTGGCCGTGCCAGCACATCGGCGGCGTGACGATCAGATCGCCCTTCTTCATCTCGCAGCGCCGGCCGTTGACGATGGTGACCGCGCCATCGGCCGCGGCGGAGAACCGGATCGCCGCGGCGGTATGTCGGTGCGGCACCGCCTTGTCGCCGGGCTCCAGAACGGTGAAGGCCGCGATCAGATTGGCGGTCGTCATGGTCCGGCCGCCGAATGCCGGGTTGACCATGATCAGGGCCCGGCGCTCGACATCCTCGATCGGCACTTCCCTGGCGGCACGCACGGTGAACGGCGCGAGGTCGTGCCAGCGCCACAGCATCGCGCCGTCCGCCGCGCCGGGCTCGGCCGGGGTGATCTCCTTGTAGCGCGTCCACAGCGGGTGGACGTTGGACCGCTCCAGCGCGGCGATCAGATCTGCGTCCGGGCGCTCGACCGCGCCCGAGGAGCCGGCCATCGCCCGTCCTATTTCTTCTTGCGGATGAACTTGTCCACGTTGGTCTTGTCGACCAGCACGTGGCCGACGAACACCTTGCGGTCGAACGTCTTGCCCGACAGATAGGCGTTCATGGTATTCGCGCCGAGGAAGCCCCACTGGACCGGGTTGAGCACCACGGTCAGGTCCATCGAGCCCTTCTTGACCGCGCGGACCGCCGGCGGGATGCCGTTCATGCCGGTCACGATCACCTTATCCTTCATGCCGGCGGCGGCGGCGGCCTGGGCCGCGCCCATGCCGAGTTCGTCGTTGGCGCCGTAGATCGCCTTGACGTCGGGATGGGAGACCAGCGCGTCCTCGCCGTATTTCAGCCCGTTCTCGCGGGTCAGGATCATCTCGTGCCGGAAGGCGATCTCGATGTCCTTGTACTTCGCCATCACGTCCTCATAGCCCTTGGCGAAGTTTTGGAAGGCCTGGGCGCCGGCCGGCCCGGCGAGCATGGCGACCTTGCCCTTGTAGCCGATCGCCTTGGCGGTCCATTCGGCGATCTCGCTGCCGACCTGGATCTCGTCGACGGAGATGTGCAGAAGCTGGTCCTTGCAGGCCGAGCCGCGGGCGATCGACATCATCGGGATGCCGGCGGCCTTAGCCCTGGTGTAGACGCCGCACAGCGCCTTGGCATCGACCGGCGAGATGAGAATCCCGTCGACCTTGCGCGCGATCAGATCGTTGACCCCGTCGAGCTGCTTGGCGGCATCGTTGTTGGCGGTCACCGCGGTGACCTCGTAGCCCAGCGCCTTGCCGCGGATCTTTATGCCCTTGAGCATCGCGATGTAGAACGGGTTGGTGTCAGACGCGAGGGCGACGCCGATGGTCTTGGCCTCGGCAAGCCCGCTTGCCATGAACGGCACGGCGCAGGCAATGGCGGCCAGAAGCAGCTTTTTCATCGTAGGACTCCCTGCGAATCTGCCGCCAAGTCTACCACGTCTGTGCGCCGATCAAACGGCGCTTCCCCGGCGCAGCCGGTCGGCCGCGGCCGCGGCGACCAGCACCAGGCCGACCGCGACCTGCTGCCAGTAGGAATGCACACCGGCGAGGTTCAGCGCGTTGGCAAGCACGATCATGATGAACACGCCGATGACCGATTTGTAGAGCTTGCCCTCGCCGCCGAACAAGGACGCGCCGCCGAGCACGACGGCCGCGATCGCGGTCAGCTCATAGAAATAGCCGGCCGTGGGCTGTCCGGACTGGACGCGGGAGGCGAGCATCACCCCGCCGACACCGGCAAGCGCGCCGCACCAGACATAGGCCGACGCCCGCACCCGCGCCACGGCCACCCCGGCGAGGTAGGCAGCCTCGGTGTTGCCGCCGGTGGCGAACACCCGGATCCCGTAAGGCGTGTGATGAAGCAGCCAGTGAAAGGCGCCGAAGATCAGGATCGGCAGCCAGACCAGGTACGGCACGCCGAACAGCCGTTCGAGCGCAAACGCCATGAAAAGCTCGGGCAGCCCGTCTTCACCGACGACCGGCCGGCCGTCGGTGAACAGCAGCGTCGCGCCGCGGAACAGAACCATCGTCGCCAGCGTCGCAATGAACGGATTGACGTCCAGCCGGGTGACGATCAGGCCGTTGATCAGCCCGACCGCGGCACCGACTGCGATCCCCGCGCCGATCCCGAAGACGATGTTGGTCTCCAGCATCACCGAAGCGGCCACGCAGCCCGACAGCGCGATCACCGAACCCACCGAAAGGTCGAACCCGCCGCAGATGATTACATAGGTCATGCCGATCGCGATGACCGTCATCACCGCGCCCTGCATGAGGACATTGTTGATGTTGATCGGCGACAGGAAGCGCTCGGACATGATCGCGGCGGCCAGGCATACCGCGAGCAGCGCGAGCAGCGGGATCTGGCCCCAGACCCAGGCGAGCCCCGGGCCCTCGCTTCGGCGTCCGGCGATGCGCATTTTCATCCTCCCAGCGCCAGGCGCAGCGCGCGCTCGGTGTACTCGCCTTCGCGGGTCATCCGGGCTGTGATCTCGCCGCGCCGCATGACCACGACCGCGTTGGAGATCGACATCACCTCCAGCATCTCCGATGACGCGAAGACGATGCCGCCGCCGTCCTCGGCAAAGCGGCGCATCAGGCGATGGACCTGCGCCTTGGCGCCGATGTCGATACCATGGGTCGGCTCGTCCAACAGCAGGATGTCGGCATGGCCGGCCAGCCAGCGCGCGAAGATCACCTTCTGCTGGTTGCCGCCGGACAGCTCGCGCACCGGCTTGTCGGGCTCGCGCGGCCGGATATCGACGCTCTCCATGAGGTCGGCGACCAGCCCGTCGATCGCCGGCTTGTCGAGCCGCCAGACCGTGGACAAACGCGCGATGTTGGGAAGGATGATGTTCTCGCGAACGGTCATCCCCATGAGCAGGCCCTGCTGGCGCTCCGCCGGGACGAAGCCGAAGCCGCGTCGGATCGCATCGATCGGCGAGGCGAGCACGGTCCGAACGCCGCGCAGGGTGAGCGTCCAGGGCCGCGCGCCGGCGCCGAACAACCCGGCCAGCAGCGCGGTCGTGCCGCTGCCCTGTAGACCGGCGACGCCGATGACCTCACGTTCGCGAAGCGCGAGCGGATCGGACGGCCGATCGCCGTCGACCGCGATCTCGAACAGCGGCTTGCCCGGGCTGCGGTCCTGGCTGTGGTGGAGCTCGTCGAGGTCGCGCCCGGTCATCATCCGGACCATCTGCTCCTGGTCCATCGAGGCCCGGTCGAGCACGGCGACGACCCGCGCATCGCGCAGGACGGTGCAGACATCGGCGATCGCGCGCACCTCATCCAGCCGGTGCGAGACGTAGACGATCGCAACGCCGGCCGCAGTCAGACCCGCGATGACCTCGAACAGCCGCTCGACTTCGCGCGCCTCGAGCGCTGCGGTCGGCTCATCGAGGATCAGAACCCGCGCCTTCCGCGACAGAGCGCGCGCGATCATCACGAGCTGGCGTTCGGCGAAACCCAACCTGTCGACCCGCACGTCGGGCGAGACCGCGAAGCCGAGCCGGTCGAGCAGCGCCTCGGTCCGCGCGCGCATCGCGCGCCTGTCGGTCACCGGAACCAGCCCCAACCGCATCCTGCGCGGCAGATCGCCCAACAGCACGTTTTCGGCGACCGTCTGTGCCGGCACGACGCGCATTTCCTGAGGGATGAGCACGATCCCCGCGGCCAGCGCGTCCCGCGGCCCGGAGAAGCGCCGCGGCAGGCCGTCGACCTCGATGGTGCCGGAATCGGGCTGGTGGACCCCGCCCAGAATCTTGATCAGCGTCGACTTGCCGGCGCCGTTCTCGCCGATCAGCGCATGCACCCGGCCGGCCGACAGCGCGACCGAGACGTCCTGGAGCGCCTGGGTCCCGATGAACCGCTTCGAAACCTGCCGGGCCGACGCGATGCTTTCGGCCATCTTTCGAACTCCAGATCCCCGGAGCGGGTGGAAGCCGCCCAAGGGTGCCTGTCGATGACGCGTCTTTCAACGGCCGGAGCAGGCGCTATTCCAGCGCTTCGAGCGCCTCCTTGGCGTTGCGGAACGCATCCACGCCGGCCGGGATGCCGGCATAGACGGTCGCGTGGAGCAGCACCTCGCGGATCTCCTCAACGGTGCAGCCGTTGTTGAGGGCGCCGCGGACGTGGCCTTTCAGCTCGGTCATCTTGCCGAGCGTGGTCAGGATCGCCAGGGTCAGCATCGAGCGGGTCTTGCGGTCGAGCCCCTCGCGCGTCCAGACCATGCCCCAGCAATACTCGGTGACGTGGTTCTGGATCGTGTTGACGAAGTCGTCCGCCTTGGCTTTTTCGAGCTGCGGGTCGACCCATTGCGCGCCCAGCGTGGCGCGGCGGACCTCCAGCCCGTCTTCGAATAGCGTGGTCATCTCATCACTCCTCTTTTTGGGGGGCCTCAGCCGGATTTAAGGAACCGTGTGCCGCGCTTGCGGTACATCACCGAGCGCGGGGCGTACCAGGGCTCGGCGACCAGGCGCTTGCGCCATTCGGTGTCGTGGGCGCGGGCCGCCTCCGGCGCGCGCCGCACCTGTTCGTGCGCGTGATAGTGCAGGATCATGTGGGTGAACGGATCCGGGTTGTGGTCGATGACCGCCATCGTTCGCGCCATCAGCCAGCCCGGGCATTCGATCAGCATCGGCGCGTGCTCGTTGCCGTACCAGTCGAGGAACTCGGCCTGGCGGTCGTCGGGGACCGCGAAGAAGACCGCGAGCAGGATCTCGGCATCGAGCGCGGTCTGCGGATCGCCAAGAAAGCCGATCTCCTTGCCGATATAGCGGGTGAAGCCGGAGACCGAGGCGAGCATGGCCCTGGTCCGCTCATCGGGCGTGTATTTGCGCGACCGGTATTCCTCGGTCTCCAGCGTCGCCGAGTCGTCGAGCTCGTAGACTGCGCAGTATCCCGGCCCGTCCGGCGCCGCGTAGCGGTGCGCGCTCAGGAAACCCGGCACGCCCTGGACATGGGACGGCGTGTGGTGGTTGTCGTACCAGTCGTTGAACCGCGCCTCGTCGCCCGGTGCGGGCGTCATCTCGGAGAACAGAACGGCCTGGCCCTTGAGCGATCCCGCCATCAGGCGACGGCGCGGCACGATCCATCGAGCGCCTTGAGCGTCTGCTCGTAGTCCGTCTCGTCATGGACGAGGGAGGTGAATCGGCGGACATTGGGCAGCACGTAGATCCCGTTGCGCAGCATCGCCATGTCCAGCCTGCGGCTTGCCGCGCCGTCCGAGCCCATCACGTCGGCATGGCTGACCGGCGGCCTGTCCATGAACAGGATCTGCCACAGCGAGGCTTCGCCGGTGACGATCGCCGGCAGGCGGTGCCTGTCGAGCACGGCCTGGCAGTCCTTGAGGAAGGAAGCGCTCGTGCTGTGCAGGCGCTGGTAGACCCCCTGCCTGCCGAGCTCGATCATCGAGGCGATGCCTGCGGCCGCGGCCACCGGGTTGCCGTGCAGCGTGCCGTTGACATAGGCGTAGTCCGGGCGCCCCCGGTTGGCCGGATCGGCCAGCGCGATAATGTCGGCGCGGCCGGCGACACACGACAGCGACCCGCCGCCGCCGACGATCTTGCCGTAGCTCGCCATATCGGGCTTGACCCCGAAATACGCCTGGGCGCCGCCGAGCGCCAGCCGGAAGCCGGTGACCACCTCGTCGAAGATCAGCAGCACGTCGTTGTCGTCGCAGATCTTGCGCAGGCCGGGCAGGAAATCGGGCAGAGGGAAGATGATCCGCTGGACCGGCTCGACGATGATAGCGGCGAGATCGGCGCGGTGCGCCTCGACGATGCGGCGCACGGTGTCGAGGTTGTTGAACGGCGCGACCAGGACGGTATCGTGCAGCGCGCGCGGCATGCCGCCGGAATCGGGGCGGCCCTGCGGGTAGTTGGATACCGCGGACGGGGAAACCGAGAAATTCCCATAGTCGTGGTTGCCGTGAAAGCCGCCCTCGAATTTCAGGATCTTGTCGCGCCCGGTAAAGGCCCGCGCCAGGCGCAAGGCATAGGCCGTCGCCTCCGACCCGGTGGTCGCGAAACACATCTTCTCGGCGCACGGAATGACATCGATCAGGATATTCGCCAGCGCGAGCACCGGCTCGTGCACGGTGCCGAAGAAGTGCATCCCGTTGGCCACCTGGGCCTGGGCGGCCTCGACGATCGCCGGATGGGCGTGGCCCAGGATCAGCGCGCCGGCACCGCCGACATAGTCGATATACCAGCGCCCGTCGGCATCCTGAATGCGCGAGCCGGCACCCCGGTGGATGACCAGACGCACGTCCTCGGGCAAGGCATAGCTGCCGAAGGCGCCGCCCGGCAGAACCCGTTCGGCGATCTCGAAATACGCGGCCTGGCTCATCGCGCCGGGCCGTTCGGCCTCGGCGGCGGCCGCTTCGATTACCGTATCAGCCGGTGCCATTCCTCGAATCCTCGCACTGATCATATGCCGTCATAATGCCCGGCTCACTCATCGGCCGGCAACCGGCAATCGAGCGCGCCGGAGCCGTGGACCGTCACCTGCCAGCGCGGCGGGACGACCGAGGTGCCGCCGGCCTCCTCGATGATCGCCGGCCCTTCCAGCGTGAACCCGGCCGGCATCGCTGCGCGGTCATAGATCGGACAATCCACCCGCGCGCCGCCGAACCAGACCGGCCGGCGCTCGATGATCGGATCGCCGGAGCGCTCCGGCCGGAAGGCAAGGCCGGGCTTGTCGATCAACCCGCGCGAGACCAGCCGGATGTTAACGATCTCGACATCGGATTCGGTGTCGTCATGGCCGAAGGTCTGGGCGTGGCGCGCCCCGAAGGCCTTGCGGACGTCCTGCCATGCGGCGGTCGCGGGATCGCACGCCACCGAGAGCGTGTAGGACTGGCCGACATAGCGCATGTCCAGGCTGAAGGCATGGGCGTGGCGGTCGCGGGCAAAGCCGTCCTCTTCCAGCAGCGCCTCGGCCTGTGCGCGCATCGAAGCCGCCTCGGCCTGGAAGTCTGCGGTGGCGAGTCCCGACAGCCGCCCGCCCCAGCTGCGCACGAAATCGCGCCGCAGGTCGGCGAGAAGCTGGCCGAGCGCCGACAGGTGGCCGGGAAAGCGCGGGATCAGGACGTGGCTGATTGCCAGCTCCTCGGCGACCAGGAAGACGTGCATCGGCCCGGCGCCGCCGAAGCCCAGAAGCGCGAAGTCGCGGGGGTCGAAGCCGCGGTGAACCGAGACCTCGCGCACCGCCCCGGCCATCTTGGCGACCGCGATGCCGAGGACGCCGTCGGCAAGGGCGACAAGGTCGCGGCCACCCTGAATTTGCCCGGCGAGCCGCGTGAAGGCCTCCTCGGCCGGCGAAACCGACAGAAGCAGGTTGCCGGCCAGCGCGCGGTCGGTCGGCAGCCGGCCGAGCAGCAGGTTGGCATCGGAGATCGTCGGCTCGGTCCCGCCGCGCTGGTAGCACGCCGGCCCCGGCAGCGCACCGGCGCTCCGCGGGCCGACCTCGAGCGTGCCGTCCGCCTGCACCCAGGCGATGCTGCCGCCGCCCGCGCCGATGGTGTGGATGTCGAGCTGAGGGACCTGGAGCGGATAGGCGTCGATCTGGTTGGCATGGCTGATCCTGGGGGTGAGCCGATCGATCAGCGCGACATCGGTCGAGGTGCCGCCCATGTCGAAGGTGATGCAGCCGGGAATGCCGGCCATCTCGCAGATCCGGACCGCGCCGCCGGCACCGCCGACCGGCCCGGACAGGAAGGTGCCGGCGGCGAACTCGGCCGCCTTGGCGAGCGTCATCACCCCGCCGTTCGAGCCCATGATGCTGACCGGAGCCGCGACCCCCCGGGCTTCCAGCTCTCCGCTCAGGGTTTCGAGATAGCGGCGCAGGATCGGCGTCAGATAGGCGTTGAGCACACAGGTCGAAAACCGCTCGAACTCGCCCTTCTCGCGGACGACGGCAGCGGACTCCGAGACCGGAATCCCATCGAGCGCCGCCCGCAAGGCCGCGCCGGCGGCGCGCTCGTTCGCGTCATTGGCATAGGCGTTGAGGAAGCAGACCGCGACCGCTTCACAGCCCGCCTCCCGGATCCGTGCGGCGATGGCGGCGAGCGCGGCGTCCTCGGTCTCGGCGATCAGCGTGCCGTCGGCCGCCGTCCGTTCAGCCACTTCGAGCCTGAGGTCGCGCGGCACCAAAGGCTTGGGCCGGGTGAACTTGATGTCGAACAGCCCACCGATCAGCCGCCGCGTGCGGCCGATCTCGAGCGTGTCGCGGAAGCCCTCGGTGGTCACCAGCGCGGTCTTGGCGCCCTTGCGCTCCAGGAGCGCGTTGGTCGCAATCGTCGTGCCGTGGACGAAGGCGCGGATCTCCGCGCTATCGATGCCGAGCTCGCCCAGCGCATTGAGCACCCCGCGCCACTGGCTGCCCGGCAGCGAGGGCACCTTGGCGGAGAGCAGCGCTTGGGTCTGCGAATCCAGGCACACGATGTCGGTGAACGTGCCGCCGACATCGACGCCGATGACGAAACGCGCGGACATCGAGGGACTCAGAGCTCGGGGACCGGTCGGGCGGGTGCGATCACAACGGTATCGCCCGGCGCGGCGCGCAGGATGCGCAGGCTCGACGGCCCGACCAGCAGCGCATCCCCGCCGCCCTGCACCTCGGCCCAGGCGCGCAGCGGCGCGCCGCGGCCGGTGGAGATTTCCATCAGCTCGCCCTGCCCGATCCCCGCGGCCTCGGCGACCGCTTCGGGCACGATCACCCGGCGGCGCGGGCCGTCGAACAGCTCCTCGTTGGCGGGCTCCAGCCGCACCGGACGGCGCGCCGCACGCAAGTCCGCGCGCTTCGCCCGGGTGGCCTCGCGGTCGAGCGCGCCGTCCGCGCCCAGCACCACGCCGTAGCGGCGCTCGGCCTGGGACGCGGTG
Source organism: Alphaproteobacteria bacterium (assembly GCA_965248835.1). GTDB lineage: Bacteria > Pseudomonadota > Alphaproteobacteria > MPNO01 > MPNO01 > CAYFYS01. The sequence goes on along the minus strand of CBDFLJ010000002.1, from coordinate 882,981 downwards.
AGATAGCCCTCGATCAGATCGGCCGTCACGCGGGCCGGGTCGCGGTCCAGCGGATCACCGTGGCCGCCGCCGCCGGCGGTCTCCTCGCGCACGATGTCGCCCCGCTCCAGCCGGAAGCCCGACACCTTGCCCGGCATGGTCGACGGCTCGACGGTCTTTCCGCCCCGCTCGACGGTGAAGCGGTTGGCGGCCCCGGGCCGGGCGCCGTCGACGCCGTAGGGCGGGATGACGTTCTTGTCCGACAGCACCGAGAGCATCGCGGTCTCGCCGAGGATCCGGACCTCGCGGCGGAGCCCGAACCCGCCGCGGAACTCACCGTCGCCGCAGCAGCCCTCCCGCACCTCGCAGCGCTCGATCCGCAACGGGAACGCGCCTTCGACGGTCTCGACCGACTGGATCGAGTTGAAGTCGCCCTCGTTGTAGCTGCGCACGGCGTTGTTGCCGTCGATGCCGGCAGAGGCGCCGGTGCCGCCGGCCGGCCACTCGTAGTGGATGTAGGTGCCGCCCGAGCCGCCGGGATCGGGGCCGGCGATATGGATGTGATTGGCCCCGCCCTTGAGGTCGCCGACGCTCATCTCCGGCACCACCTGGCACAGCGCCGCGGCGACAACCGAATCGATCAGGAACTTTACTTCCGCCATGCCGCCGCATGGCGCGGTCTCGCGCGCGTTGATGAAGCTGCGCTCCGGAGCGATGACCTCAATCGGGTTGAACGAGCCGTGGTTGATCGGGGTCTTGGGATCGAGGAAGGCCTTGACGATCGTGCCCACGGCGTTCAGCGCCATCGCCGGCCCGCAATTGGTCGGCCCGTTGGTCTGAGCCGAGGTGCCGGTGAAATCGGCGACGATCCGCTCGCCGGCAACGGTGAGCTTGAGCCGGACGACCAACGGGTCGGGGTTGGTGCCGTCGCTTTCGATATAGCCCTCGGCGTAGTAGTCGCCGGCCGGGCATTCGGCGATACGCGTGCGCAGCAGCCGCTCGGACCGGGCGATCAACGCCTCGATGCCGTCGAGCAGCGACCGCCCGCCGAAACGGGCGAACAGCCGCTCGATGTGCTCGACCGCCTTGCGGCCGGTCCCCAGCATCGCGTTGAAATCGCCCAGCCGCTCATTGCGCCCGCGCATGTTGTTGAACAGGAGCTCGATGAAGGCGTCGTTCAGCACGCCGGCGGCGGCGATCCGGGTCGGTGTGATGCGCATCCCCTCCTGATAGATCTCGTTCACCCGCCCCGACAGGCTGCCGGGCGTCATGCCGCCGACGTCGTTCCAGTGGCAGCGCATGGCCGCGAACATCGCAAGCGCGCCGTCGTGGAACGCCGGCTGAAGCAGCAGCACGTCGTTGAGATGCGTCCCGCCGGTGTAGGGATCGTTGTGCAGGAACAGATCGCCCTCGTTGATGTCGCCGGGGAACGCCTCGACCACCTGCCGGGTCGAATAGGGCACCGCAAAGATATGGATCGGGTGGTCGGCCAGCCCCTGGGCGATCTGCCGTCCGTCCGCGGCCATCAGCGCGCAGGAGAAGTCGTGCCCCTCGTAGATGATCGGCGCATAGGACGAGTGGATGATGTTCGCCCGCATCTCGTTGACCACGGCGATCAACGATTCACGGATCAGCTCGAGCCGCACGAGTTCGTTCATGTTTCCTGCGCCAAGCGGTGCGGCGCGGACCCTAGCACCGCGGACAGTGCGGCGCCAATCCAGCCGGCGGCCGGGCATCATGAGGCTGCGGAACGTTCGCCGAGGTAATCGAAGACGGACCGGTAATGGGAACCAGCCGTGCCAGAATAGATCTGCCCTGCTGTTCATCGCACCATATGTCCAGCGACAGAGCAGCGCCATCTGCCGCCCTACGCCGTTGCCCGGACGGCGGCAGTCTCTCTTGTCGGTTGTTTTGAATGCCGTCCGGTGTTACCCGGCGAACTCTGCTGTCCGGGAGTAAATCGACAATGGCAGCCTGAGCATCCCGGCCCTACCCGCCAGATGCCGCGTGGAGCACCTCGCTCTTACGCCACGGCGCGGGACACGATCGGTGACAGTTCGGTGGCACGCAAGAGATGCGTCGTTTAGGTATCCAGTTGCCGGAGCTTGCGATGCACGCGGACATCAGGCGTTCGTACCGGACACGTTACTTTCCGGCCGCCGATTTTCCGCCACCATGCTCAACGGTTTGGTTCGCGTTTCCGAGGTAGGCAGCGAATATCTGCGGATCCTGCAACAGTTCGCCAGCAGCGCCCTTCATCGCGATCCTTCCGGCTGACAGGACGTAGCCGCGATCCGCGATTTTCAGCGCTTTTCTGGCATTTTGTTCCACCAACAAGATCGCAGTGTCTTCGCGTCTCAGCGAATCGATACAATCGAAAATCGTCGACACGATCTTCGGCGCCAGACCGAGCGAAGGTTCATCGAGCATAAGCAGGCGCGGGCGTGCGACGAGCGCGCGTCCGATCGCCAGCATCTGCTGTTCGCCGCCGCTCAATGTGCCTCCCGGTTGACGACGCCGCTCGGCGAGGATGGGAAACAGCGCATAGATACTTTCGATCGCCTCTGAAACCTGCTGCCGGGAGCGCAGATATCCGCCAAGCAACAGGTTCTCCTCAACACTCATCGGCGCCAGGATTCCTCGGCCCTCCCTGACAAGACTGATACCCTTGCCGACGACTTGATGACTCGGGAGCCCGAAGATCGGGTTGCCCTCGAATTCGATGATTCCGGCACTTGGCGAATGGGCACCCGCCAGCGTCATCATCAATGTCGTTTTCCCCGCGCCATTCGCTCCAATCAGAGTGACGATTTCTCCGCGACGGACATCAAGATCCACGCCACGAAGCACTTCGATGGCGCCATAGCCAGCCTCGAGTCCGCGGACCGCAAGCATCAGTCTTCTTCCTCGCCGAGATAGGCTTCGATCACCGAACTGTCCCTTTGGATGACAGCGGGGCTCCCTTCGGCAATCAGTTCTCCGAAATTGAGGACGAAGACATGCTCGCAACGGCGCATCACCAGCTCCATGTCGTGCTCGACCAGCAATAAGCACAAGCCGTTTTGGCGCAGCTCCTCGATCCGATGCCACAAAGAGTCGGTCTCGGCCGCATTCATGCCCGCCGACGGTTCATCGAGCAACAGAAGCCGCGGCCTGAGCGCACAAGCACGGGCGATTTCCAGGCGACGTTGTTCCCCGTACGACAGCGCGCCACTGGGACTGTCCCGCTTGTCCCAGATATCCATGAGCTTGAGCAACCCCTTCGCCTCTTCGGCCAGGACGCGTTCCGCCTCCCCGCCAGGCCAAAACATCGATCGCAGGCCGTGAAGTGGCGCACGGCTGTTCTGTGCGACAATTACATTCTCCAGTACCGTGTTCGCCGTAAACAAACGGATGTTCTGGTAGGTTCGCGCGATGCCGGCTTGCGCGATCCTGTGTGCCTGTGCCCGGCTGATATCGCGACCGAGGAAGCGGACCGATCCCGAAGTCGCCTGATAGGATCCCGACAGGATGTTCAAGAGCGTGGTCTTTCCGGCGCCGTTCGGACCGATCAGGCCGAATACGCCCGAACTCGGCAACACCAGCGACACCTCTTCAAGCGCCCGCACCCCGCCGAAGCGCATCGAGACCCTGTCGACCTCAAGCATTTCCGGTGGAACTTCTCGCCCGCGGCCGGATCAGATTTCGAATCAATTGCCTTGTCAACAAACCGCGCGGACGAATAATCATCAGCAGTATCAGGACAGCGCCGAACAGGCTGAGGCGCCAATCATGCATGAACCTCAGAACCTCCGGCAACAGTGAGAAGATCGCCGCACCCAGGAGTGCACCCCACACAGTTTCCATGCCGCCAAGGATGACGAACAACACGGCCATTGCCGAAATCAGGAATGTGAAATTGCCCGGCTCAATGTAGAGAAGGTAGTGGGCATAGAGACCGCCTGCAATGCCCGCGATCATGGCACCGAAGCCGAAGGCCAGGACCTTGATTAGCCGCACATTGAGGCCGATCCCCCCCGCTGCCGCCTCGTCAGCCGCGACGGCGTCGAATGCCCGCCCGATACGCGAGCGTTCCAGGAGCCAGATCAGGAGCGTGACAGCGGCCACCGCACTTCCGATATGATAAAGTTCGACACCGAACAAACCACGCATGCCGTAGGCGCCGCCGGTTGGTTCGAAGTTCACGAAGAAGGCACGAACCATCTCGCCGAACCCCAAAGTGGCCAGCACGAGAAAGAAACCCTGAAACCTCAGCACCGGTATGCCGAGGAGCAACCCCACGGCGCCGGCAAGCAGGGCGCCCGCGAGGATCGCCAAAAGAAGATCGACCCCCGCAACCGTCGTCAGGTACCCGGCACAATAGGCGCCGATCGCCATGAAGCCGGCATTGCCGAGGGATAACTGCCCGGTGGCCATAATGGCATAGGCGCTGTAGGCCATGAGGACATTGATCCCCATGATTGCCAGCACGCCCTCCATATATACGCTCATGCGCGTATGGCCCTGTCCTGCGGGATCAGCCCGTCCGGTTTGACGATGAGAAAGGCAAAGAAGAGCGAAAACACCACAAGATCGCGGTAGGCGGCACCCAGATATGCGTCGTTGAGAATTTCGACCACGCCGACCGCCATGCCCCCGAGCATGGCCCCCCGCAAATTGCCGAGCCCGCCAATGACCATTGCGACCATTCCGATCATACCTTGCCGGATTCCGATATGAGCTATAGCCGAATCTTGGTGACGGCTTGGGTCAGGCGGCGGCTTGAGGTTGTTGCCTGACGGCTTCGATTCCGTCGATGAACTTTACGCCGACGATCAGCTTGGGCAACTGGTTGTGTCCGTCGAGGCGGCGCCAACTGTTCTGTGCCGCCTGGGCGAGTTTGAAGACCATGGCGAGCGCCGTCTTGTTGGAGAGGCATCCCTTGGATCGCACGGTACGGTGTCGCACGGTGGCGAATGTGCTTTCGATGGGGTTGGTGGTGCGCAGATGCTTCCAATGCTCGGCGGGAAAGTCGTAGAACGCCAGCATCGTCTCGCGATCCTTGACCAGGCATGCGGCCGCCTTGTCGTACTTGACGGCGTAGGTCTCGATGAAGGCGTCGAAGGCGCTGTCTGCGTCGTTCCTGGTCTCGGCCATCCAGATCTCCTGGAGAGCACGCTTTGCCTTCGAGTGCTGGCTCTTGGGCAGCTTGTTGAGCATGTTGGCGGTCTTGTGCACCCAACAGCGCTGGCTGCGGGTCCGGGGCCACACTTCCTCGATCGCCTTCCAGAAGCCGAGCGCGCCGTCGGCGATGGCGAGTTCGGGCGCGACCGCGAGCCCGCGCCGTTTGAGGTCAAGTAGCAGCTCGCGCCACGATTGGGCGCTCTCGCGCACCCCGTCGACGAGGCCTACGAGTTCCTTCTTACCCTCCGGCGTCGCGCCGATGATGACCAGCAGGCATTGCGCATCGTCCTCGAGCCGGGCCTGCACATGGATGCCGTCGGCCCAGAAGTAGACATAGTGCCTGGCCGACAGATCCCGCTTCAGCCAGTGCGCGTGCTCGTCCGCCCAAACCTCGGTGAGCCGCGCCACGGTCGAGGCCGACAAGCCGCCGGCGTCCGGCCCGAGCAAGGCCGCCAGCGCCTCGGCGAAGTCGCCCGTGGAGATGCCCTTGAGGTAGAGGACGGGGATCAGGACTTCGAGGCTCTTCGAGCGCCGCGCATAAGGCGGCAGGAGCGCGGAGCTGAACCGGATGCGGTCGGCGCCCAGGCCCGTGCGGTCGCGAACGCGTGGCGCGCGAACCGCAACCGGGCCGATGCCGGTCATGATCTCGCGTTCGGGCAGGTGGCCGTGGCGCACCAGCCGTCGGCGGCCTTCTTCGGTGCGCGCCTCGGAGTGGCCATCAAGGAACGCGGCAACCTCCGCCTCGACCGCCCGCGCCAGCAGGGACCGGGCGCCGCTGCGCAGCACCTCGGTCAACGGATCGGAAAACGTCGATGGCTGGGAAAGCTTCAAAACGTTATTGTCGCTCACGGCGTATCACTCCTTCGTTGGAGAGGTGGAGGCTCGATCACCCCCACGATACGCCGCCTTAACCCTTCACCCCGTCACCAACTTCTGGCCATAGCTCTTCCGATATGCGGAGTGATCTGCGAGTAGACATTGGCCGTCAGCACCCCGGCGATACCGGCCAGGGCACCGGCGGTCAGGAATGTAAAGAAGATGACCTTGCCGGTATTGATGCCGAGCATGCCGGCGATTTCCCGGTCAAATGCCGTGGCGCGCAATGCTCGCCCGATCCGGGTGTGGTGGATCACCAGGTCGATCACGGCCATCAGGGCGATCGAGACGACGAGGACGACGACCTGGACGGAAGAGAGGAGCACACCTCCGAAATGGAATTGTGTCGTGGCTTCGACGTTTGGAAAACGCGAGGGATCAGACCCCCAGATCTGCGTCGCCACGTTCTGGAGCATGATGCCGAACGCGATCGTGCTGAGCATGGGGGCCAGGAAGTGTGATTTCCTCAGGGGATGAAAACAAAACCGTTCAATCAGGACGTTGACGATCGCCGCCGCCGCCATTCCGGCAAGAATGGCGACGGCGAACGACGCTCCTGCCGCCGCGGCAGCCAGTCCGGCAAACGCGCCGAACATGAACACGTCGCCGTGGGCGATATTGAGCTTGTTGAAAACCCCCAGCACCAAAGTGAGACCGAGCGCAATCAACGCGTACGTGCTGCCCAGCATCAGGCCGTTGACGAGCTGCTGCGCGATCATCCGACAGACCGTCCGGCGAAGATCACGGCAAGGACATTATTGCATCGGCGCCCAGTGGCCATCCTTGATTTCGAAGACGACGACATTTTTCACACCATCGCCGACATCGTTGAAGCCGCTGCTGGCAACGCCGTTGAAGTCCTTGAGCGCCGCCATGTAGTCTCTGATCTTGTTTCTGGCACCTTTCAGATCGGAGCCTTCGGCAGAAATGGCACCGGACTCGATGGCAGCCTTTATCATGTAAACGGCGTCATAGGCGTTCACGGCATAGTAGTCGGGACGCTTGGTAAATTCGCCGGGATAGATGGTCTCGGAAACCGCTTCATAGTCTGCGATGAATTGCCTGCTGCCTTCATTGGCAAGCGAATAGTCCCAGATCGTGCCGGCGACGGTTCCGGCAACGGTGGCACCGCCCTTTTCGGGAATATTGCCTTCCATGAGCGGTCCGGTCCCGAAGAACGGCTGTGTCATGCCCTGCCGGCGTGCTTCCGTGATTATGTTCAGCGCATCCGGACCAAGCGCGCCGAGGCCGACGGCATCCGGATTCATGGCTTTCAGCGAGGTGATCTGGGCCGTGAACTGAGCGTCGCTGGTTTGGAACGTGACCGGATTCCCCTGGTTCAGGATCTTGATGCCCTCCGCCTTGAGTGCCGCAGGCAACACGGCGGTGCCGATCGCGCGCGATACCGCATCCTTGATATCGGTGATTATTGCGACGTTCTTCGGGTTGTAGCGAGCTTTGAACTTGGCCACCACGGCCGCCGCCACCTTGTCTTCCGTAAGCGTGTTACGGAAAGCGTAGGGCCGGTTCGCCGCCGCGACACCCGGCTTCGACGACGCCACGGCGATCTGAACGATTCCGAGTCGATTTCCCAGCGGAAAGGTCGCCTCGGCCACGCCGGAATAATGCGGTCCCACGATGGCCAGCACGTTGTCATCGCCTACAAGTTTGCGTACCGCGTTTACCGCGTCCTGAGAGCCCTTCCGGAAAGTTCTTGAATCGGAAGAATCGTTTGTGATTCTGTGCTGGGCATCCGGTTTACAGGAGGAAGCCCGATGTGGACTGCGGAACACCGCCGCGCGGCGGAGCGTCGCGGACTTCGCTATCCGAGTGATCTGACCGACGCCGAGTGGGCGCTGATCGCGCCAATGATCCCGCCTCTGCCAAGCGCGGCGGGCGCAAGCGCTCAGTCGACGTGCGCGAGGTTCTGAACGGCATCTTCACCGTGCTGTCCACGGGCTGCCAGTGGAATGCACTGCCCAAGGATCTGCCGCCGAAGTCGACGGTGTACGACTATTTCGATCTATGGGAGTGGGATGGCACGCTGGAGCGGATCCATCATGAACTCTACGTCGCGGTGCGCGATGAGGAAGGACGCGAAGCCAGCCCGTCGGCCGCGGTCATCGACAGCCAGAGCGCCAAGGCGGCGCAAAAAGGGGGGCGTCGATCGACGATCAAGGCTTCGATGCGGGCAAGAAGGTCACCGGTCGCAAGCGGCACATCATGGTCGACACGCTCGGCCTGATGCTGGGCATCGTGGTGCATTCCGGCGACGTTCAGGATCGCGACGGTGCCCACGAGCTCTTGCGCCGCACCCGGCGACGGTTCCCATTCATCGAGGTGATCTACGCCGACGGCGGCTATCAGGGACCGAAGATGGCCGCGACTGTCGCCAAGACCGGGGGGTGGCGGCTCGAGATCGTCAAGCGCAACGACGTGCCCCGCTTCGAGGTGCTGCCAAAGCGTTGGATTGTCGAACGCACCTTCGCCTGGATCAGCCGCAACAGGCGCCTCGCTCGCGACTTCGAACGTCACGTTCGATCCGTCGTCGCCTTCATCCGACTCGCCATGATCCGCATCATGCTGCGCAGACTCGCCGCAACACACTCACCATAGATTCAAACTTTCCGGATCGGCTCTGAGGATTGCTGCCGGTGTCCGCGAAGAACAATTCGATCATGCTTCCGCCGATTCCTCCGGCTTTGTTGATCGCAGTGACGGCGGCATGGGCGCCGATCGCTTCGCGTTTGCCGGCATCGGCCCCGGTGCCGGTTACGGGAACGGCAAGACCGATCCTGTATGTTTCCGCCGAAGCCGTTGCGAGCCCGATGGCCAGCCCCAGAACGGTGGCGGCCGGCAGTATCGCATATGTCTTGAGTAGCGATTTCATGATATCCTCCGTTGTTGGATTCGCCTGATGTTGCGTTGTTCTTGTCCGCCCGTCCTCGAATTGAGACGCGCCTTCAGCCGTAATCCGGGATTTCCCATGTGGCACCCTTCAGCCAAGTCGAGCGTGGCTCGAAATCGCGCGAAGGGCAAGTCCGATGGGTTCTGCGACCATGATCATGTCGGGAGGGGCGTCGCGCTGTACCGATCGATCCGGCGGAGGATGTCGGCGAACAGGTCACGAGGGATAGCGCCCTCGGCCATCCGGAAGACGATGTAGCGACCGTGGCGGACGATCTTCGCGCCGATCTTTACGAGCTTTTCGCGCAGTGTGGTCCGTGACCACTGCTCCACTGAATCGGACAGCGCGCGTGTCCGCATGAAGTTGCTGCGATTGCAGGCGAGCGCGTGGAGTTGGAGCCGGACGGCGTTGTGACGGAACTTGCGGCACGACAGGCGTGTCCACTTGACGGCCTTCTTGCCTTCCTTGATCCACTGCTTGGCCGTGCCGCGCCCGATTGCAGGGTCACGAGCCCTGTCCGGTTAGTCCGACAATGCCTCCGTTTCCGCCGGCAGGATCGCATTTCGCGCCGGATTTTTCACGATGCGGTTAGACGGATCGCGGTAGGTGCCGGGTGGATCCTCGCCCTTCTCGATCGCTTTGATCGCCTCGCGCAACAGGCGCCGGAACATAACGACGCCGCGGTCCGAGGCGTTGGTCGAGGAAATCCTCCAGGCGGACCTCGTTGCCGTGCGGCGCCAGCGTGCGTTCGAACACCGCACGCGCCTCGGGCCGGCTCAGCGGCGGCCGGGTCGCATCGATGCCCCATTTGCCGGTCACGACATTGCGCGTCCCGCCCGCAGCCGGACGCGCGGTGGGATCGATCGGATGGCCCTTCGCCTCGGGCACGATGAACACGTCGCGGCCCGGATCGACCCGTGTGGAGACCGACCAGACGAGGTCCTCGGCCGAACCGATGTCGACGTCGGCATCGATCGCAATCGCCAGCTTGGCATTGGGCCAGCGCTGGCCCAATGTCCGCATCAGCACATTGCGGACCTCGCCGTCGGATTGGGGCACGATCTGGACGACACAAGCGAGCGTGCCGCCCCAGGGGACGTAGAACACCTCGCGCACGTCATGGCCGTCGGCGCGCAGCCGGGCGTAGAGCAGTGCTTCGTGCGGCAGGCTGAGCAGCGGCTGGTGATCGGAGAACATCAGCGTGTTGTGCTGGCGCAGTATGGGCCGGTCGCGGTGGGTGATCGCACTGACTTCGATCACCGGCTGCTGGCTCGCGCCGGGCAGGTAGTAGAGCGCCTGCGACGGTCCGGGCCCGTCGTCGTGGCGAACGCCGGGCCGCACCCAGCCTTCGATGACCACCTCGGCGTGGGCGGGAACTTCCAGCGGCACGGTCTGGCAGGGCACCATCTCGACGGCCTCGCCGATCAGGTTTCCGACCATCTCGAGCTCGCCGAATTCCGCCAGGTGGCTCGGCACGCTGTAGGACGCCATGATCTCGTAGGCCGGGTGGGTGCCGATCGTACACGCCATCGGCATCGCCTCGCCGCGATCCTCCCAGGCCGCCAGGATGGCGCGCTGGTGGGGCGAGGAGCCGATCAGATAGGTCGCCCGGCGGGGGCCGATCGGGGTCATCCGGGTGAACGAGAAGTTGACCGCGCCGGCATCCGGCTCGCGGCAGATATTCATCGCGATGAGGGCCGGCGCCGAGTCCTTCTCGCCGTGCCGGAAGCCCGGCAAGGCGAGAAGATCCGCCTTTTCGCCGGCCAGGATGTTTTGCCGGTGCGGCGCGGCATCGACCAGCCTTGTCGGCACCGGCGGCTTGTCCAGGGCGGTTGCCAGGCACGCAAGGACGTTGTCCGTGGTGGTGTCGAGGACCCGCGCCTGCGCGCGGCGGTCCACGAACAGAAGATCGAGAACCCGCCATCCGGGAAAGCCTTCGACCGCATCGAACATCACCGGCCGGCCGGCCTGGACGATGAGCGCGCTCAGGTGCTCCCGCGCGACCGTCCTCGGCACAAGCAGGATCAAATCGGTATTGGCCTCGACGAAGCCGCGCAGGTCCTTCGGCATCCCACCTCACACCCTTGCCATGACGGTGTTGTCCACGCGAACCAAAGACCCCGCAAGGTTTGTGTCAAGCGAATCCGCCGGCCAGCCCTCGGAACTGCCAAACCCGGCGACAGCGTATTGATTGTGCGTTGTTGCCTGAACCTGCAATTCCCAAGTCGTGGTGGATGCCGGGGGCGGCCGCCGCCGATCTTGCGGCGCGCGAGGCCGACGATGACGGCAAATGGCGCGCATGCTGCGCGGCGTGGCGCCGTTTCACCGCGACTGGCAGGGTTTCGACGAACAACGCCGGCGGATGGAGCGGAAATGGCGTGATTTCCTTGCCGAATACGACCTGTTGCCGTGTCCGGTGAACTGCACTTCGGCGGGATCGGCGGCGATCTCGGGCAAGACCAGCGTGCCGCCCCGTCCGCGGCGGTCCCGGTCCAGCCGTCGGCTATGGTTCCGAAAGCCGGCGAAAGTTGCCGGTCCGCGTCACCGCAGCGGAGCAGCGCCCCCGCGACCGGGAATGCCGCCGGTGCGGAAAACGCTGCAACGCACGCGCTCCTTGTCCATGCGCATGCGGGCGCGCAAGATGCGTGACCAGGGGAAAACCGGCGGTCTGAACATAAAAGGGAGGATGGAGCGGTGAATCGACATATCGTTCTGGGACTGGCGTCGGCGTCGTTGTTGTGGACGGTTCCGGCGCTCGCGGATTCGGTGTCGGAGTTTTACGAAGGCAAGACGGTTACCGTCTTCAGCTCGGGCGGTGCGGGCGGCTCGCACGGCGCCTATGCCCAGCTCATCAGGCACCATATCGGCAAGTTCATCCCCGGCCACCCCAAGGTCGCCATCCAGTTCATGCCGGGGGCGGGCGGCAACAAGGCGATGAACTATCTCTACAACGCCACCGCCGCCGACGGCACCAACATCGGCGTCCCGCTGCAGGACCTGGTGTTCAACGCCCGCATCGGGGTCAAGGGCGTCAAGTACGACGCCGCCAAGGCGCACTATCTCGGCGGCGCCGACGTGCCCTTCGTCGCCGTCACGGTGATGAAGTCCAGCGGCATCGCCTCGTTGGACGACGCCAAGCGCAAGGAGGTCGTGCTGGCTTCGGCGGGCAGAGGCGGCCAGACCTACATGGTCCCCACCCTGCTCAACGCCCTGCTGGGCACGAAGTTCAAGATCATCGGCGGCTATCGCGGCCTCGGCATCATGCACCAGGCGATGGAGAACGGCGAGGTGCACGGCCGCGCGGCCTCGTGGGCGTCGATCACCGGGACCAAGAAGTCGTGGATCGCCAGAGACATGGTCGTCAGCCTGGTCACGATCACATCCGAACGCGAGCCCGCTCTTGCCGGCGTGCCGGCGCTCGGCGAGCTGCTGGAGTCCGATGAGGACCGCGCCGTCGTCAAGCTGCTGACCGCGACGGCGGCGCTCGGCCGGGCCTGGGTGGCGTTCGGCGACATTCCGAAGGATCGGCTCGCCGCCCTTCGCGGCGCCTACACGAAGACGCTGGCCGACCCCGCCTTCGTCGCCGACGCGAGCAAGCGCGGCCTGCCGCTCCGGCCGGTCTCCTGGCAGACGCAACAGAAGCTGGCCGACGAGATCGCGACCACCGCCGAGGAGACCGTGGCGCGGCTCAAGAAGATACTGGGGTATTAGGCCCTAGCCTGGCCGGTGTGCCGGCGCCCCCGCACAGGCTCCGGGGGCCGGGGGGCGCGAGCGGCGCCGGGGCGTCGATTGACACCGGCCGGGCGCGGTGAGATTTTTTTGCGGACGACGCCAGGGAAGGAGCCTGTGATGGACGAGGCCCGGCAGCGCAAGGCCAAAGACTCCGGCGTTGGCGAAATTGCCCGCGATGTCCCGCAAGGGCTCGAGCTCGGCTTGCGGAACTACTGGTATCCGGTCATCGAGTCGGGGAAGGTCGCCGCGGACGCGCCGACCGGGTTCACCGCGCTGGGCGAGAGGCTGGTCGCGTGGCGCGACGCGTCCGGCCGGCCCTGCATCGTGCGCGACAAGTGTCCTCACCGGGCGGCCAGGCTGTCCCAGGGCCGAGTGCTCGCAGGCGACCTGCAGTGCCGCTGGCACGGCCTGCGCTTCGACGGCGCGGGGCGCTGCACGCTGATCCCGTGGGAAGCCGAAGACAGCAAGCTGCTGGACGAGGTCGGCGTCATCGCCTATCCGGCCGGGGAGCTTGCCGGCGAGATCTGGGCCTATATCGGCGACGCCGGGCAGTTCCCGGTTCCGCCGCTCGAAGAGAGCGTGCCCGAGGAGCTGACGCGGGCCGATCAGTTCGCCGTATTCCGCCACCCCGACGAGATCTGGAAGTGCAACTGGCTCCAGGCGTTCGACGGCGTGGACCCGTATCACGCGGTGATGCTGCACACCGAGTCCCAGGCCGTGGCGAGCGAGGCGTACAAGGGAAGCGGGCGGCCCAGGCAGGCCGGGGTGCCGATCGAAGACCGCCGCATGAAGCTCATAGAGACGCCGCAGGGGCTGCGGGGGGTCGCCTACGACCCGACCGGCAAGCAGATCCATCATGGGCATTTCCTCGGCGACTGGCAGGGCGACCACGTTTCGCTGCCGGCGCTCAACACCATTCCGATCCGGCCGGTGCCGGGCGTGCCGCCCTATGTCGGGCGCCACTACCAGGTGCCGGTCGACGCGACGCACACGCTTTCCGTGCGGTTCATCGCCATGCGCGCCGCCAACGACGAGGAGCGCGCGCAGTGCGCGAAGTTCTTCGACGAGATCGTCGGGCCGCGGCAGCGCCACGTGAACGGCGAGGACCGGGCGCTGGTCGAGCAGCTCGGCGGCCTCGTCGAGTCGCGGGCCGACGAGTTCCTGTTCCATCCCGACCAGGAGGTGCTCAAGGTCCGCCGCCTGTTCGCCGAGGAATTCCGCGCCCAGCGGGAAGGCTGCCGCACGCTGCCGTCGAGGAAGAACCTCGCGGTGCCCGACATGATCCTCGCCTGACCAGCCCGCACTGCCCTGGCCGGTCTCGCGCAGGCCGGGCGCTAGGACCGGTGTCCGGTGACGCGGGCGAGCAGCGCGCCGACGTCGTCGGGGGCCCGGTCGCCGCGCCAGGCGACATGCTGGTCCGGACGGATCAGCGCGAGATCGGCGCCGTAGAGCTCGCGCGCCTCGGGCGCCTCGACATCGCGGAGCGCAAGCGGGATGCCGCGCGCTTCGGCCGCGGCCGCGAAGGGCCGCGCATCGAGCCTGCCGCCGATCCGCAACAGCGTGAAGCCCGGCCCGAAACGATCGAACAGCGAGCTGCGGTCGGGCAGGAACAGATGCGGCGCGCGGCCGCCGGGGCACGCGCTCGGGGTGTAGACGACGTGATCGTCGGGCGGCGGCGCGGTCCCGTCGGCGGCGATGATCGGCGAGCCGTCGTAGCGCGCGCCGAGCTGGGTGCCGATCGAGGCGAACTCCTCCCCCAGGGTCGAGAGAATGGCGGCCGCTTCGGCGCGCGCGGTCTCGCCTACCGTCGAATCCTCGGTGATCTCGGGCGGCGCCGGCACGTCGGCGAGCCTGAGCGAGAACCGCTTGGCCATGCCGGTGTTGCGCAAGGCGATCGCCCGGCGCTCGACCGCGTAGCTCTCCAGCAGGTCGGGGCCGCCCCAGCCCTGCACCGCCGCCGCGAGCTTCCATCCCAGATTGGCGGCATCGTCGATGCCGGTGTTCATGCCGAACCCGCCGGTCGGCGTGAACAGGTGCACCGCGTCGCCGGCGAGCCAGACGCGGCCGCGGCCGAAGGAGTCCGCGACCAGCGCGTGGCCGGCCGTCCAGGGCCAGTGGCCGATGAATTCGAACGGGACGTCCTGGCCGACGCTGCGGCGGAACCGGGAAGCGATATAGGCCGGATCGGGCGGCTCGTCGATGCTGCCGATGCGGGTGCTGAACAGGAAATCGCCTTCGCCGTCGAGCGTCACCAGATTGGCCCGCACCTCGGAATTGACCGTCCAGTACTGCCAGCAGTGCCGCTGGAGGATGCCGCGCTCGTAGAGCGCCGGTGCGCGCAGGTGCGTGGCGACCGTCGCACCGCTGCCGTAAAGCTGGGCGCGCGGCCGGTCGCCGGAATAGGAGATGCCGAGCCAGCGCCTGACGAAGCTGCGCCCGCCGTCGCAGCCGACGACATAGGAGCAGTCCAACCGCTCGACCCGTCCGGAGTCCGCCTCCTCGATCGCCACCTCGAATCCGTCGCCGGTCTCGGCGATCTCGACGCAGCGCCATCCATAGCGGGGAACGATCGCCTCGATGGTCTGGATATGGCGGAAGAGCTCCGCTTCGACATACATCTGGTTGGCCCGGAACAGAGGCTCCGGGACCTGATCGGTCGCCGCGGCGGCGTCGCGCGCGGCGATCTTGCGCGCCTCGGACGGCATCGGCAGGCGGGCGATCTCCCAGCCGTCGAGCGTGGTGAAATACCCGACATCCGTCGGGTGATCGGCCGGCAGCCCCACCCGGCGGACGGCACGGGCGATGCCGAGCCGGCGGTAATGCTCCATCGTCCGGGCGTTGTGGGTGTTGCCCTTGGGGTGCCAGCGCGAGCTCGGCTCGATGTTGACGATGACCGTGCGCACGCCGAACACGGCGAGGTTCATCGCCAGCACCATGCCGACGGGGCCCCCGCCGACGATCACGATGGGCGCGCAAGGCATAAGCCGATCCCTGGGTTTCCGCTCCGGACCGGCGGACGGTAGCATCGCGCCGCCGGCATGGGCAACGCGACGCCGGGGTTTGGTAGTGTCTCAGTTTGAAATCTTCCGAGCGGCGGACGGTCCGTCCAACCGCGCGAGCCTGATGATCGGGCGCATGCCCTCGCTCGACAGGGTGCGCCATAACGGCCTGCCGCTGCCGCTGAATTCGACCACCTTCGTTCATCTGCTGCGCGATGCCGGCTACCGCACCGCACTGATCGGCAAGGCGCATCTTCAGAACATGACCGGCCTGCCGCCGGCCCGTCAGTCCGCGCTTGCGCCTGAACGGCGCTCACGACCATCATTTGTGAGTCGAGATCGAACGCCTCTATCGCGTTCGGCACGGCGAACGCGGTTGCCCTGACCCCGCAGACGTGTCACGCGGACGATGCGCCAGGAGAGGCGTCGTCGCCGGAGCCCAACTTCGTTTCGATTTCCCTGCGGATATCCGCCGCGATCTCCAGCACTTCAACCGGTGCCCGGACCACCTCGCCAGCACGCTGCCGCAGCGCCACCACCAACGGCATCAGCGCATCGGTCTTTTCACTTTCACTGGACAGGACGCCGACCAAGTCGCGCTCGGATGCCCCGGCTGCGATCAGGTTGGGGACCTGCTCCAACATCTCACTCACCATGGTGTCTTCGCCAGGGACGAACACAGCGTAAACCGAGCGGAACACATCCATGGCCTCTGTGTGTTGTTCCAGCAAGAGGAGAGCCCTGGTCCTAACCCACCGCGCTCGTCGTTCCAACGCACCTTTCTCGATTCCGGCCAAGACGTCCGCTCTTCGTTCAACTTGCTCACAAGTATGTAGAGCTTCTTCCGTGCGGCCGAGCCGGATTTCCGCTTCAGCCTTGTTGACCAACGCGTTGGCCACCAGCATCTGAAGCTGAAGGACATCGCTGTCTCTAAATCGGGCGGCCACCGCGTCGAAGGCGGCCATCGCCGCATGGGCGTCGCCAAGCTGTCCTTGCGTGACTCCCTTGCCGACCAACGCCGCGGCGACCTGCACCTGAAGCTCGGGGACGTCGCTGTCTCCAAATCGGGCGGCCACCGCGTCGAAGGCGGCCATCGCCGCATGGGCGTCGCCGAGCTGTCCTTGCGTGACTCCCTTGTTGAACAACGCCTTGGCGACCTGCGCCTGAAGCTCGGGGACATCGCTGTCTCCAAATCGCTCGGCCACCGCGTCGTAGGTGGCCATCTCCGCCTGGGCGTCGCCGAGGAGCTCTCTTTGCGTGACTCCCTTGTTGAACAACGCCTTGGCGACCTCCACCTGAAGCTCGGGGACGTCGCTGTCTCCAAATCGGGCGGCCACCGCGTCGAAGGCGGCCATCGCCGCATGGGCGTCGCCGAGCTGTCCTTGCGTGACTCCCTTGTTGAACAACGCCTTGGCGACCTGCGCCTGAAGCTCGGGGACATCGCTGTCTCCAAATCGCTCGGCCACCGCGTCGTAGGTGGCCATCTCCGCCTGGGCGTCGCCGAGGAGCTCTCTTTGCGTGACTCCCTTGTTGAACAACGCCTTGGCGACCTCCACCTGAAGCTCAGGGACATCGCTGTCTCCAAATCGGGCGGCCACCGCGTCGAAGGCGGCCATCGCCGCCTGGGCGTCGCCGAGCTCTCTTTGCGTGACTCCCTTGTTGAACAACGCCTTGGCGACTTCCACCTGAAGCTCGGGGACATCGCTGTCTCCAAATCGCTCGGCCACCGCGTCGTAGGTGGCCATCGCCGTCGCCGAGGAGCTCTCTTTGCGTGACTCCCTTGTTGAACAACGCCTTGGCGACCTGCACCTGAAGCTCGGGGACATCGCTGTCTCCAAATCGGGCGGCCACCGCGTCGAAGGCGGCCATCGCCGCATGGGCGTCGCCGAGGAGCTCTCTTTGCGTGACTCCCTTGTTGAACAACGCCTTGGCGACTTCCACCTGAAGCTCGGGGACATCGCTGTCTCCAAATCGGGCGGCCACCGCGTCGCAAGTGGCCATCGCCGCCTGGGCGTCGCCGAGCTGTCCTTGCGTGACTCCCTTGTTGACCAACGCGCGGCGACCTGCACCTGAAGCTCGGGGACATCGCTGTCTCCAAATCGGGCGGCCACCGCGCCGTAGGTGGCCATCTCCGCCTGGGCGTCGCCGAGCTGTCCTTGCGTGACTCCCTTGTTGAACAACGCCTTGGCGACTTCACCTGAAGCTCGGGGACGTCGCTGTCTCCAAATCGGGCGGCCACCGCGTCGTAGGTGGCCATCGCCGCCTGGAGCGTCGCCGAGCTTGAAGCTCCTTGCGTCTCCAAATCGACCGCGTCGTCCCTTGCCGAGCTGTCCTTGCGTGACCAACGCCTCGGCGACCAGCACCTGAAGCTCGGGGACGTCGCTGTCTCCAAATCGGACGGCCACCGCGTCGTAGGCGGCCATCTCCGCCTGGGCGTCGCCGAGCTGTCCTTGCGTGGCTCCCTTGTTGACAACGCCTTGGCGACCAGCACCTGAATCTCGGGGGCGTCGCTGTCTCCAAATCGGGCGGCCACCGCGTCGTAGGCGGCCATCGCCGCCTGAACGTCGCCGAGCTCTTCTTGCGTGGCTCCCTTGTTGACCAACGCCGCGGCGACCTGCACCTGAAGCTCGGGGACGTCGCTGTCTCCAAATCGGACGGCCACCGCGTCGTAGGCGGCCATCTCCGCCTGGGCGTCGCCGAGCTGTCCTTGCGTGACTCCCTTGTTGACCAACGCCTCGGCGACCAGCACCTGAAGCTCGGGGACGCCGCTGTCTCCAATGAGTGCGACGATTTGGTCATAGGTTGCAATTTCGGCTTCGTGCTCTCCACGGTTCCTATGCGCAAGTGCTCTTCGCCATAGAACCGGCGCCGTGGCCGGTTCCGGCGCGTGCGGTGAGCTCTCTCTCCGGGAAGCCAACCCTCGGTCCAAGAACTCGGTGACTTGCCGGTCTCCCGTCTCGTCGGCTTCGCCTATAGTCTCGCGGAAATTCAGCTTGGCGCCTTTGTCGCCTATAGCCATGGCTCGCTCGGATGCCGAACTGATGGCCTGCCATTCCTCGTGGGCGAAGATACGGCTGATTTGCGGCGTCTCCGCTATCGCCTGCTCAATTCCCTCACGGAAGATTGGCGACTGCACGGCCTCCCGACGCAGCTGTCCTGCCATCTCGGTCAGTTCATCATCGGTGTAGAACACCGCCATGAAGCGAATCAGGTTGCGGACGACGGCTGCCTCGTCGCGTTCACGCCGCAGCTTGTAGTAGATGCTGTAGAGACGTTGTGCGGCCACATAGACACGCTTTTTGCCGTTTCCTTCCACGACGACTGCGCCCCGCTCGACGAGCCTTCCGAGCAGGGTCGATACGATTCGAACGTCCAGACGCGCCCGAGCCGCGATTTCTCCGGTGGTTGACGGTTGCCAGAGGTCGATCAACGCGAGATAGACTCGGCGTTCGGTCTTTGCGAAGCCTTCGAGGTGAGCACGAAAATACTCGGTGTGGTCGTCGATCAGCCTTACCAGGTCTTCCATCAACTGACCCAGGGATCGGTGCTGTGCAAACCCGCCGATGATGACCAGGAGGCGAGGGTCGCCTCCGGTCAAGATCTGCAGCGGCCTGATTTCACGTCGCCTAACATCGTCACCCGTCACCATCTGCCACAGGCGGCGGCACTCGCCGGTATCCAGCGGCTCCAGACGCACGATCCGAAACAGCTCGAAGAACGCATGTTCCGCGTCCTCCAGTTCCCGAAAACGACTGGTGGCGGTGGCAAGCAGAATGATTTGGGGTTCCGACTGCAACACTCCGCGAAGCTTCCAGCCGAAGTCGTCGTCCACGTCTCGACACAGCGCCTGCAGGTTTTCGACCATCAGCACGAGCCGCTTGCCGAGCCGATCGGCTATCTCCAGCACAGCCGCGCGAGCACGCTCCTCGAGTTCTCTGCCGTGCCGCTCGGCCGCCAAGGCGGCGTGCACATCTCGCAGTTCGCGCGCGAGATCCGGGTCGCGCACCCCACGCTCTCGGGCGAGGTAGAACAGCGACTCAAGCCAGAAGTCGCCAAGGTTGAATATCTCATGGCTCTCTTCCGTGAACCGGATCGGCAAGAGCTGATCGGAGAGGTCGCCGTCGGTGCGCAGCTCGGCAGCAATGCGGGCCAGCAGCATGGTCTTTCCCCGACCGCGGGGTCCGACGAGTAGAACGTGTTGGCAGGACGGTGAACCGGCGTTCCCGCGGAGAACATCCAGCACGACGCCAAGCTCGCGGTTCCTGACCACGAATTGGCTGATCACTTCCACATCGGACTGGAACGTCCCGGGATTGAACTTTCGAATCTGTCGCGGCTGTTCGAGCAATTCGTTCATGGGGGGAGCCTTCAGTCCTTGTCCGAGACACGGCTTTCGAGGGGGATGTGGTGGTCTCGGAAGCGCGCCGACCACCAGTCCTTCAGCAATCGGAACGGGATACGGTGGCCGTCGTCGCCAGCTTCGAGATAGCCGTCGTGCGTCAGGACATCAAGCACTTCCCCGATATGACGGACCGCGTCCTCAGCCACAGGAGAGTACCGGCGTTCGAGGCAGTGGCGCGCGCGGTAGGTGAACACGCCTTGAGTGGCTGCCTCGGCGAGGACTTCCAGGGCGATTCGGTGGCTTTGTTCGTCCAAGGCGTTCTGGAGGCGGGTCTCATAGTGCGCGAGATCGCTTTGGCCGGAAGGCCCGAGAAGCTCCGTTCGATACACCTCGGCGACATCCGCTACCGTTACGCGATCGCGACCCGTCATCACGGCGAAATCCTGTAGACGTGCGAAGTAGGATTGCACGTGGTGAGGAATGCCGATGCCGAGCGCTTCGTACACCGCATCTGACACCCCGTCCTCGATCGGGAGCCCGAGGCTCTCCGCGAGACGTTCGAAGCACTCGACGCTGGCTTGACGGCTCCAAGGCCCTAAACGAAAGGGATAGAGGTGATTGATGCGGTCGGGTATCCCGAGCCTCTGCACAAGGGGTGCAAGCCCGATGCTGCCCGATACGATGAGGACCGTAGATCGACTGCCAAGACCTTGAAGCACGCCGCGGAGCCAGCTCAGAAACTCATCGACCCGTCCTGCGCCTTCATCATCACGGAGCATTCGCAGGAGAAATATGGGCAACTCGTCGATGACGAGCAGGACCCGCTTGTCATGATCGGCGCAACTGCCGATTAGCTCTGTTCCATAACGCTGCCAGCGTCCACTCAATCCGGCGCGGACTCTGACTCGAAATTCGAACGCACTGATTTCTTCGATGTTTTCGTCGACCAGACGCTTCATGGTGCGGGCAAAACGTGACGAGATCGAGCGAATCGGGTGCACCGCCTCAGCTATTTCGGCGATCACATCCTCGGGGCAGGTCGCTCCCTCGACATCGATGAAGAGCGAGGTCCATCCCTTGGATTCGAGCCGCCGACCCAGCTCTCGGGCGATGCTGGTCTTGCCCATGCGCCGTTGCCCGCTCAACAGCACATGGTTGCCGCCGCAGACCCGGGATTCCAGCAGCCGCAGCTCGGACTCGCGGTCGAAGAAGTTGTCGCCGCTTACCCAACGGCCGGTGGATGATTGCATTGCTTGCGCACCCGCTTTCAACAAATTCGTTGAAGCATACCATATTCAACAGATTTGTTGTCAACAATTTCGTTGAGCGGGTAGATCGGTCCTTTTCTTCCTCCACGGAGGCTGTCGGAACGGCCCTGATTTCGATGGGGCACAAACCTGGACTCTGTCACATCGTCGTGCTGTCGCCGAGCATCGACGGCGACCGAACGCTCGCATTCGATGCCGCCTGTCTGAACGAGCTGGGCTGCGCGCGGACCGTAACGGCGATATTGCCGAGCTTTACCCTGCTGCCCCTGTTCGTCGCCGGCACGTTCAACATCGCCACCTTGCCGGGCCGGCTGGCCCGGCTCTACGCGGGTCGCCTGGCGCTCGGGGTCATCGCGCCCGCCATCGACTTCCCCGTCGTGTCCGAACATCTCCAATGGCATATCGCAACCGCGAAAACGATGCCGCCAACAAATGGCTGCGGGACTTCCTTGGAGAGATCGCGGCGGCCGTCTAACCCCCCCCCCGGGGTAGTGCATCACATTGAAATCCGCCCTGTCGCGGCCCGGCCCGGCATCCCGTATGCTTAGCGGGAAGCATCGGAGGAGCCATGCCGAAGGGACCGCGAGGCCAGAAGCGCCCGGCCGACGTGGTCGGCAACGCCGTCAAGGTCATGCGGATCGCTGTCGGCGAGGAGGAGGAAGAGTCCGAGGACGACGGCAAGGACCCCGCCGCGAAGGCGCTAGGTGCGAAGGGTGGCAGGGCGCGCGCAGCGAGTATGCGCTTGCCTTCATGGACGATCTGCGCGGTCGGCTGGCGAACCGGGTTCAACTGACCACGGACGGTCACAAGGCGTATCTGGAAGCCGTTGAGGGCGCTTTCGGCGGCGATGTGGGCGATGCCCAGCTCATCAAGATCTACGGCGACGCGCCGGAGACCGAAGCTCGCTACAGCCCCCGGCGTGCGTCGGAGCCCGTAAGCGTCGGATCACCGGAAAACCCGAGCGTGCCGCGGTCAGCACGTCCCATGTCGAGCAGCACAACCTGACCATGCGGATGGGGATGCACCGCTTCACCCGGCTGACCAATGCGTTCTCAAAGAAGATCGAGAACCTCCTTCATATGCTGTCGCTCTACTTCGTGCACTACAATTTCTGCCGGATGCACACGAGCCGGCGGATGTCGCCGGCGATGGCGGCAGGCGTTTCCGATACGCTGCGGGACATGGAATAGATCGTTGACCTGATCGACGCGCGGGCCGCAAAGCCGAACCGGCCCAAGACCTTTCGCAAGTGGCGGATTTCAAACTAAGACACTACCCCGGGGTTTGAATCGACGCAGGTGGTGCAGATGAGCGGACGCATGGCGGGGAAGGCGGCGGTCGTCACGGGCGGCGGCGGCGGCCTGGGGGAGGCCATCGGCGCGCTGTTCTGCGAGGAAGGCGGCCGCGTCGTTCTGGTCGACCGCAACCAAGCTGCGCTGGAGGCGGTCGCGGCCAGGATCGCGAACCGGGTCGCGGATGCGCAGCTCGCGACGATCGTCGGGGACGTCGCCAGCCCCGCCGACGCTGCGGCCGCCGTCGCCTGCGCGACCGAGCGCTTCGGCGGGCTGGACGTGCTGGTCAACAACGCGGCGATCCGCGACATCGCATCGATCGAGACGGTGGATCTCGACACCTGGAAGGAGGTGGTGTCGGTCAACCTCCTCGGCGCGGTCAATTTCTCCAAGGCGGCCGTGCCGGCGCTGCGGCGCTCCGGCCGTGGGAGCGTGATCAACGTCTCCTCGGTCTACGGCATCAGCGGGCGGGCCGACTGGTCCGCCTATGACGCGACCAAGGCGGGGCTGCTGGCGCTGACGCGCAGCCTGGCCTGCGAGGAGGCCGAAAACGGGATCCGCGCCAACGCGGTCGGGGTGAGCGCGACGCTCACGCCGTTCACCATCGGGCGCCGGAAGGCGAGCGGGCGGACGGTGGAGGACATGCGCCGGGAAGGCCGGACCGACAACCTCCTCAAGCGCTGGGCCGAGCCGCGCGAAGTCGCCTACCCGGTCCTGTGGCTGGCCTCCGACGAGGCGTCCTTCGTGACCGGGGCGACGCTGATGGTCGACGGCGGCAGGACGATCCTGTGACCGGAATGCCGTTTTGCGGTCCGCAAGGCCGGTTCCTGCGCTATCTTGGCGTTGTTCACTAGGCTGCATCGGAGCGGCGGTTTCGAAACGCTGCGAAAACGGCGGGAAAGAGTCCGATTGCGCTTCCGTCCACGGCGGGCAGAATATGGTCCGGTTCGGCGGCGCAGCACGCCCGCGCCGACCGCGCGGCCGAATAGGGGAGCATGGCCATGGGCCTGACCTCGAAGCGCTATAGCGTCGAGGACGTGGTCGAAGCGCAGGAGTTCTACCACGCGCGCGGTTGGAGCGACGGCCTGCCCGTGGTGCCGCCGACCGAAAAGGCGGTCCAGGACTGCCTCGATTGGGCGATGCTGGTGCCCGACCATCCGATCGGCATCGAACCGGTGCGCGAGCGGCCGATCACGGCGGAGAAGCTGGCGGTGAACGCGGTCATGGCCGGCTGTCTGCCGATGCATTTCCCGGTGGTGGTCGCCGCCTTCACGGCGATGCTGCAGCCGCCGTTCATGCTGCACGGCGCGACCGCCAGCACCGGGGGCTGCGCCATCCTGATCGTCGTCAACGGCCCGGTCCGCGACGCGCTGGGGATGAGCGGCGGCTTCAACGCGCTCGCCTCCTCCGACCGTGCGACGACGGTGATCGGCCGGGCGGTCCGGCTGATCGTCTGCAACCTGCTGGACGCGCGGCCGGGCGGCGTCGACCGCTCCACGCTCGGCCATCCGGGCAAGTTCAGCTACTGCATCGCCGAGGACGAGGGCAATTCGCCCTGGCGCCCGGTCGCAGCCGACCGCGGGGTGCCGGACGGCGTCTCGGCGGTGACGGTGATGGCGGCCGGCGCCCCGCGCCAGCTGATGAACGAGTGGACGGTCGAGCCCGAACGGATCCTCGACACCTTCGTTGCCGAGATCCGCGCCAACATGCGGCACTATTCGATCTGGCCCGGCAACTACGCCATCGTCGTGCCGCCGCAGCTGCGCGGGCATTTCGATTCCGCCGGCTGGTCCAAGGCCGATATCCGCGATTACGTCCACGCCCACGCCAGGATCCGCCGGGCGGAGTGGAGCGCGTGCGGCAAGGGCGCCGTGGTCGGCCGCAAGGGCGGCCAGGAGTATGCGGCGCTGCCCGATCCCGACCATCTGCTGGTCATCGCCGCCGGCGGCCCGGCGGGCGGCTTCGGCGCGGTGATCCCGCCCTGGTTCGGCAGCAAGAGCCATGCGGTGAGCGTGGCGATCGGCGCTTGCGTGGATTGCGAGGTCTAGGCCAGGCAGGGAGCAGGCAGGGAGAGAGCGTCGATGGCTCTGGAAATACTCGATCCGACCCACGAGGGGAGCAGCGCCGCCTTCACGGCGGCGGCGCGCCTGGGCACGCTCGAGGGCGCGCGGATCGCGCTGCTGTCGAACGGCAAGCGGGGCACCATCGCCTTCTTCGATGCCTTCGCGCGCGAGCTGGTCGACAATCACGGCGTCGCCGAAGTGGCCCGGCTGACCAAGTCCAACTACAGCGCGCCGGCCGAACCCGGCCTGCTCGACGACGCCCAGCGCTGGAACGCGCTGGTCGCCGGTGTCGGCGATTGAGGCAGCTGCTCGTCGTGCAGTTTGCATGACGCGATCATCGGCGAGCGCCTCGGCCTGCCGTCCGCGGCCATCATGACCGCGAAATTCGTCTCCGCCGCCGAGCTGATGAGCCGGGTGCTGGGGGCGCAGGACTATCCCTTCGTCGTCATCGACCATCCGATCAGCAGCGCCACCACGGAACACCTCGCGGCACGGGCCCGGACGGCAGTCGCCGGCGCCAAGGACATCCTGCTCGGCGTCGATCGCTAGGTAGGCGGCCGAAATTGGTTTAGGGTCCGAAATGCGGCCGGACAGATGGTGACGGGGCAGAGCCGTGTGGAATCGTTTGCTGGTGGTTGCAGCCGTCGTCGTGGTCATCGCCACGATTGCGTGGTCCACGGGCGACCGCGAAGAGAGGGAGCAAAAAAAGTCGGTGCCGATGGCGCCAGCAGGCGCTGCGTACATTATAGAACCGGACGCGGTGATCTCAGAAGGGATATCGGCTTCCGAAAACATCACTCCCATCGTCAATCTCATCAAAATCCGGGGCTATCGTTGCGACAGCATAAGTTCATTTCGACCACTATTCACGGGTCGAGGATTTAAGGTCCAATGCAACGATTTTGGTTACGTGTACGAGGTGGAGGACCGGGGAGGGCATGTGGTTGTCTGCTACCGATCCTGTTCTTGATGGTCGCCTTCCGACCGGCTCCGGCTCACGGCGCCGACTAGTGCTGGCCCGTGGTGCGTGTGGTAGACGGCGACACAGTCGCGGTCGACGCGTCGGCCGATCTGCCGTCCGAGCTGGCGCGGCTGAGCGTCCGGTTGCGCGGCGTGGATACGCCGAAGAAAGCCGGCCGCGCGCAGTGCGAAGCAGAGCGCGCCGCCGGGAGGTCACCCCGGTGGTGATCCGCGATCCAGCCTGAGCCCGAGCTTCATCGCCATGGTCGCCGACGTCGCGGTCGACCGGGAGACGGGTCTCGTCACGGTCCCGAAGGTCTTCGTCGCCCAGGATTGCGGCCTGATGGTCAACCCGGACGGCGTCCTGAACCAGGTGCAGGGCAATGTGGTTCACGCGGTCAGCCGATCGCTGAAGGAGGAGATCCATTACGACACCGCCCGGATCACGACGCTCGATTGGGCCGACTATTCCGTCCTGCGTTTCACGGAGGTCCCGGATATCCGTGTCGAGCTCATCCAGAGGCTCGATGAGCCGCCGTCGGTTGCCGGCGAGATCGCGACCATGCCCGCCGCAGCCGCCATCGCCAACGCCGTCTTCGATGCCAGCGGAAAGCGCCTGCGCACAGTCCCCTTCACCCCGGAGCGTGTGAGGATCTGTCCAAGCGTGCACCAGACGAAATAGCGCCCGCCAGGGTGAGGCCGCGCCCGGAGATGCCGGCGGGAGCGCCATTCCACGCCGCCAACACTGCCAACTGGCCCTCAATGATCGGGATCGACGCGAAGACGGCCGTCATTCGAAGGCGGATTGCACGTCGAGCGGTTTCGAGTCACGCTCAACCGGTTGAGAGGGGTCCACATGGCGAATCCCGGATAGAGGGAACCCCGGCTCACAGGAGCGGGACAATCTCGTGGCGGCTGGCCAAGCGGGCTATTCAACGGTTCGGTGACGGAAACCATCCCTCGACCGTGGGCCATTCAAGCGGCAGGCGATCATGATGCACGGATGGAAAACTTCGGCCTTCAGACCTTCGGTGCTGGCCTTCGCGTGCGTCCTCGCAACCGCTCAGCCGGGGGGCGGACAGGCCGCAGAATGCTCACACGGCCCAATCGCTGGGAACTGCCGCGATATCCGCATGATCGAGTCGATCAAAGAGAGTGGCCGCAAGCTTACCTCGGAACGTTCCATAGTCTGGGTGGAAGCGGATTACCTTTCCGAGGACGTTTCGCGGCGGCTGCATCGCCGGATCGACAAGGGGATTGTCGAAGTCGAAACGTTCCTGGGGGTCGCGTTTCCAAGCAATATCTACAAGCAGAAAAGGATCGAATATTTCGTCCATAGCCGGCGCGCGCCCTCGCACACGATAACCGGCTACCAGCCCCGAAAATACCTGCACCCCATCGTCTTCCTCTCCTTCGCCAAGCGACAACGGACGCCCTATCTTCACGAGACGGTTCATATTATCGGTTGGGATTGGAACGCACTGTGGCTGAAGGAGGGGCTGGCGGTGCATTTGAACGACCGCTTGGGTGGCTTTCCGACGTTCCCGAATCTCGGAACGCCGGTTGACGAATTGACACGAGACCTGCTGCGTGAGGGGCAACACACAGCGTTGGAAGCCTTGGATCTCATCGGTAAAAACGGCGTTCCGCGATTTCATAATCGGCGCGTCCGACGGACGTTCTACATCTTTGCCGGCTCCTATGTCGGCTATCTCCTAAAGAACACGAGCGTTGCAAAAATCATGCAGATCTATTCCGCCGACGATACCAGCGGAAGCATCTCGAGGGTCACAGGGAAGAGCGCCGGAGCCTGGAAAAAGGAATGGATCGCCTCGGTGCAATAGCGTGCAATAGCGTGTCTCGGAAATATCCGGACGCACCGCTTGGACCTGCTTCCCGACAGACCGACAGGTTGTAGGTGATCGGATTGGCGCAACCCGTCGGTGTCTCCCGACCGCCCGCGAGACGCTATGACCGCTGAACAGCCGATCGGCACGCCAACCGATTGATTTCGAACCGCTCACGAGGCTCAAAGCCGCGCGCCGAGCCGCAGCGTCGACCCGGAACAACCTGCAGCTGCCCCCTCCGCGTCCCGGTCAATCGGCCGTTCCGGGGTGTCCGCCGGCCGCTGCCGCCGCCAACCAAGCGGCGGCCCGATCGTCCGCTATGCGTCTTGCGATACCTCGGCATGCGCCTTGATGAGTTTCCTGACGACGCCGGGCTTGCGTGCGCGCGCGATCCCGCACTCGGTCGCGATACCGAAAGAGGGCGCGTATCTGGCCGCCGCGGCAATGCGCGCCTTGACGCTCCGGGCGCCGTCGGCGTGGACCAGGCCGAGATAGAGCTCCGTCCTCGGGTCGAGCGCGAGATCGCCCAACGGCCGGAAATAGGCGTCGTCATGACGCGCGATCGGCACCGGCATGTGAACATAGTCGATCAGCCGCGGCACCCGTTTCGAGACGGCATTCGCGAGCGCGACCAGCCTGGTCATATCCCGCGGCTCGACGATGTGCCGGCCGTTGAAATCGCCGTAGCACAGGTGGAGGCCGAGCTCGACGCCGCTCGGGACGGATTGGCATAACCGCCTCAGCCGCGCGAGGATTGCCGCGCCCTGGTCGTCATAGGGGAGTTTGAAGGTATCGATCTGGCCGTCCCAGGTCAGCATCTCCTGGCATACGTCCCATTGAATGCAGAGATCCCTGTGCGGGACCGCCCGGCAGATCTCCGCGACCTCCCGCAGCATCGCTTTTTCGTAGGGCTTTTCGACGACGCGAAAATCGCGCGATGCGACGAACGTGGAGATGACGGCGGAAGGCGTCGGCAGCGAAACCTGGAACCGCACGCCCTCGGGAATGTCGCCGGCCTTGCGCGCTTCGCGGAACAGTTGATAGGAGGCGCGCGCCTCGTGGGCGTAGCCGAGCTCGCCGAATTTCACCGCGCTCGGCTTCACGCCCTCGGCGAGGACCATCAGCGGCGTCTGGATGGTCGCCGCGCTGCTGTCCGGATCGAACGCGAGGAACGGGTTGAGGCGCAGGACGACCTGCTGCCATCCGATCCACGCGCGCCGCCCGCCCGGCTCGCCGTCCGGGATGCGGCGCAGGCGCTTGCCGAGCAGCGGCCCCAACGTCCGGAAGACTTCCCTTACGCTATCGAGCCCGATCGATCCGACGAAATGGACTTGGGTCGGGATCATCTCCGCCTCCTCGTTTTCATTGCGCCCGTGCCGCCGGCCGCCTCAAGTGTAGCAATCGACTTTCCCCGGACGATACCAGCCCGGGCTGACCGCGGCCGGCAAAGGAAAGTCCCGAATCGGCCGTGTGCGGTTCAAGCCGGCGAACCGAAGGCGGTTTAGCACTGGTCTCTGACCACGCCCAGGGCTTGAGCGGCAAAGCCGATCAAGGGTGATCAAGATCGGCGCCAAGGTGGTGAGCCACGGCCGGTATGTCACTTGCCAGCTGGCGGAGGTTGCCATCCCGCGCGACTTGTTTGCCGACATCCTGCGGTTAATCGCCGAACTGCGGCCACGGTCGTCGCCGCTCCCGGCATGAGAAGCGCGACCAACCATCGATAGGAACCCGACGGGCGAGGTGTGTCCATGATCGACCGAAAGCCGCGCAGCGCTGCCGCAATATGAAGCGCAAGCCTCCTGATGCGGCTCCGTGCGGTGTCCGGCTGTGCCCGGTCACTCGAATCGCTGCTCGCGTTGCTGGTCCTCGGACCGCTCGTGCTGTCGTTCCTGGGCCTCCCACTTCCTGATTCCAGGAACTAACGTTTCAGCCGCACTGCGAACATCAGATCGGTCGTTCTGTAAGAGCCGATCCGGAAAGTTTGAATCTATGGTGAGTGGGTTGCGGCGAGTCTGCGCAGCATGATGCGGATCATGGCGAGTCGGATGAAGGCGACGACGGATCGAACGTGACGTTCGAAGTCGCGAGCGAGGCGCCTGTTGCGGCTGATCCAGGCGAAGGTGCGTTCGACAATCCAACGCTTTGGCAGCACCTCGAAGCGGGGCACGTCGTTGCGCTTGACGATCTCGAGCCGCCACCCCCCGGTCTTGGCGACAGTCGCGGCCATCTTCGGTCCCTGATAGCCGCCGTCGGCGTAGATCACCTCGATGAATGGGAACCGTCGCCGGGTGCGGCGCAAGAGCTCGTGGGCACCGTCGCGATCCTGAACGTCGCCGGAATGCACCACGATGCCCAGCATCAGGCCGAGCGTGTCGACCATGATGTGCCGCTTGCGACCGGTGACCTTCTTGCCCGCATCGAAGCCTTGATCGTCGATCGACGCCCCCCTTTTTGCGCCGCCTTGGCGCTCTGGCTGTCGATGACCGCGGCCGACGGGCTGGCTTCGCGTCCTTCCTCATCGCGCACCGCGACGTAGAGTTCATGATGGATCCGCTCCAGCGTGCCATCCCACTCCCATAGATCGAAATAGTCGTACACCGTCGACTTCGGCGGCAGATCCTTGGGCAGTGCATTCCACTGGCAGCCCGTGGACAGCACGGTGAAGATGCCGTTCAGAACCTCGCGCACGTCGACTGAGCGCTTGCGCCCGCCGCGCTTGGCAGGCGGGATCATTGGCGCGATCAGCGCCCACTCGGCGTCGGTCAGATCACTCGGATAGCGAAGTCCGCGACGCTCCGCCGCGCGGCGGTGTTCCGCAGTCCACATCGGGCTTCCTCCTGTAAACCGGATGCCCAGCACAGAATCACAAACGATTCTTCCGATTCAAGAACTTTCCGGAAGGGCTCTTAGAAACCTTGGAATTTCGCATCACCACCGGATACCTTTTCCGGCAAGCACAAAATCATCAATGTCCTCATCTCCGTCTTCCGCGAAACCGTCCTTGGCCGCGCAGCGCTTCATACAGAAATCCTTGCCCTCCGCCAGCAGGTGGCTGTCCTGAAACGGAAAAGGCCCCGGCCATCGCTTCGGAAGGCACGGGGGCGGCGGTCGGGTTTGCCGCCGCGAAAGGCCAGTTCGGGACGCCGGGCGCGGCAGGTCGGTGCCCCGGTGCGGGAGACGGGCAACCGTCCTCGTGTCACCTGGGAAACGCCGAGGAAAACGTGTTAGGACCAGACCTCGTCGGCCACTTCGACGATGCGGGCGAGCTTGGCCCACTGCTCGTCCTCGCTCGAGGTGTTGCCTTTCTCGCTCGAGGCGAAGCCGCACTGGCCGGACAGGCAGAGCTGGTCGATGCCGGCGAACTTCGCCGCCTCATCGACGCGCCGCATGATCTCGTCCCTGGTTTCGAGCGCGCCGCGCTCTCGTTATCGACAATGCTACTTTGGATCCGGCTGAGGGTCGCACGCTCCGACTTCCAGATGGCCCGCACAGTTGCGGAGATCGTTGACGTCGCGCCAGCCACGGTCGCGCTCGCCTTTCGACGGCCGCCATTCCCGTTTTCACACGAAGCGGTGACCTTGCACCGATAGATGGCATCGACGCCGGCGGCTGGATCGCGGCATGAACCACCCGCGTCGCTGCCCTTGAACCGTTCAAGGCACGAATTGACATTGACGGCGCAGCAACGCTGCCGGATAATTCTGGCGCCAGGTGACGAGTACGCTGTCCTGCCGGTGGCACAATGATGCCCCGGCGCGCAACGGAAAGGTCCGAAAATGACCTGGAATAAAGCCCACGCGCTCTCGGCCGTGTTCGCGCTCGCATTGGCGGCGCTGCTTGCCGGTCAGGCCCATGCCGGCTGCAGCGGCAGCCAGAAAATCAATCACCAGAGCGCGGATTGCCTACGCGTCCAGATAAGCACGGCTGCAAGCGGACAAACTGTCGAAGTCCAAAACCTGTGCCCGGACCTCGGGTGGGTCGTCGCAAGGATCGACAGAAAGATACAGGTGAATCTGGCAGTGTATTTGACCAACGGCAGCACGGTAGAACGCTCCGCCACCCAGATCAACGGGGTTTACTGCTGCACACTTCTGGGCGATCTCTGCAACGTGTCGGACATCGTCCACGACGATTCGTGCCTTGACCAGTTCGAGGGCAGCACCGCGGCCGATTCGTGCAAGGATGAAATCACCACCGCCACTAGCAACGGTGAGTGCGCGATCTCCGCAACTTGTAGGGACATGCATGGGTCGTATAGTCAGGACCAGTCAACAGCGACCGTAAGCTGGCTCGATGCCGCAAGACTCCACAACTGTAATAAGAAACTGAGAGTTGGAAAGTGTCCGTGGGACTAGTAAATCTCCCATTTTTGGCGACCCAAAATTTCTCACTTTTGGCTTGTCGCTGAAGGCGGCCCCCTGGATCGGTCGCGGCAGGGACGTTATGTGCCGATCACGTCAGGCCGACCGGGGAGAAGGGCGCAATCAGGCGGCGTAAAGCCGACATTCGAGCGCAGCGCGATACGCACCATCAGGGCAATGAGGCCCCACGAACGGCGCATCGGCGCGCAACGGAAAGGTCCGAAAATGACCTGGAATAAAGCCCACGCGCTCTCGGCCGTGTTCGCGCTCGCATTGGCGGCGCTGCTTGCCGGTCAGGCCCATGCCGGCTGCGCGGCATGGCCAGAGAATCAATCACCAGAGCGCGGATTGCCTACGCGTCAAGATAAGCACGGTTGCAAGCGGACAAACTGTCGAAATCCAAAACCTGTGCCCGGACCACGGGGAGGTCGTCGCAAAGATCGACAAAGAGATACTGGCGGATACGATAGTGTATTTGACCACCGGCAACACGGCAGAACAGTCCGCCACCCAGGTCAACGGGGTTTACTGCTGCAAAGATCTGGGCGATCTCTGCAACGAGGCGGACGTCGTCGACGACGATTCGTGCCTTGAGCAGTTCGAGGCCAGCTCCGCGGACGATTCGTGCAAGGATGAAACCGCCACCGCCACTAGCAACGCTGAGTGCGCGATCTCCGCAACTTGTAGGGGCATAAATGGGCCGTATGGTCAGCACCAGTCAACAGCGACCGTAAGCTGGCTCGATGCCGCAAGACTCCACAACTGTAATAAGAAACTGAGAGTTGGAAAGTGTCCGTGGGACTAGTAAATCTCCCATTTTTGGCGACCCAAAATTTCTCACTTTTGGCTTGTCGCTGAAGGCGGCCCCTGGATCGGGCGCGGCAGGTGGGTGCCCCGGTGCGCAAGACCGGCAACCGTCCTCGCGTCACATGGGAAATGCCGGGGAAAACCTGTCAGGACCAGACCTCGTCGGCGACTTCGACGATGCGGGCGAGCTTGGCCCACTGCTCGTCCTCGCTCAACGTGTTGCCTTCCTCGCTCGAGGCGAAGCCGCACTGGCCGGACAGGCAGAGCTGGTCGATGTCGGCGAACTTCGCCGCCTCGTCGATGCGCCGCATGATCTCGTCCCTGGTTTCGAGCGCGCCGCGCTTGGTGGTCACCAGGCCGAGCACGACGGTCTTGTCCTTCGGCAGCAGGCGCAGCGGCTCGAAGCCGCCGGCGCGTTCGCTGTCGTACTCCATGAAGTATCCGTGGACGGCGGTCTTGCCGAACAGCACCTCCTGCACCGCTTCGTACCCGCCGGTGCCCATGAAGGTCGATTTGTAGTTGCCGCGGCACAGATGCATGGTGACGGTCATGTCGGCGGGGATGTCCGATACGGCCGTGTTGATGAGATCGGCGTAGAGATCGGCGAGCCTCTCCGGATCGTCGCCGCGTTCGATCATCCGGCGGCGGTAGTTCTCGTCGCACAACATGGCGATGAACACCTCGTCGAGCTGCAGGTAGCGGCAGCCGGCGTCGGCGAAGGCGCGCACGGCCTTGCGGTAGGCCTGGCCGAGGTCGTCGAAAAACGCGTCGAGCTCCTTATATGCGGCCGCATCGATCGGCACCTTCACGGGCCGGCCGTAGACCGCCGACGGCGCCGGGATGGTCATTTTCGCCAGCCGGTCGGACCGTGCATCGACGAACGCGAAATGCTCCAGCATCGGATGGCCGGAGAAACCGATTTTCGCCGCGACCCGCACCCCCTCGGCGCGCGTGGTGGTTCCGGCGAAGGCGACGCCGGCTTCCATGACGTGCCGCTCGATGCCGTCGAGCCCCCACAGGAAGTCGAGGTGCCACCACGAGCGCCGGAACTCGCCGTCGGTCACGGCCTGGATGCCGATTTCCTCCTGCTTCCTTATGACGCGCGCGATCTCGCGGTCCTCGACGGCCTCGAGCCCGGCCGCGTCGAGCTCGCCCCCGGCATGTTTTTCGCGCGCCGCCTTGAGCGCGGCAGGGCGCAGCAGGCTGCCGACGTGATCGGCGCGGAACGGCGGTTTTTCGCGTCTGGCCATCACCTTGCTCCCCGTTGGCGGAGAAAATCCTAGGTGCGGGATCGAAGGAAGTCCATGCGCGCCCCATGTCGCGACGATCGACAGCGTCGTTCGCGGCCGCGCCCGGATGACCTGCCGGATCGGATCGACGCCTGGTATTGTGGCGGCGTGACCGGCAGCCGGACGACAGCTTGACCGCGCCGCCAACCTGTCCGACAAGGCGGGGAAATTTCGAGACGATGGGGCAGCGATGGCCGATCCGGACATTGAGACCGCCGCACTCGATACGATCGTGGCCGCGTTGCGCGATGGCCGGCTGAGTGCGGCCGCTATCGCCGACTGGGCGATCGCCAACCATGCGGCCCGCGGCGAAGCGCTCCACGCATACAAGACCTTCGATCCCGACCGCGTGCGCGCGGAGGCCGCGCTCGCCGACGCGGCGCGCGCCGCCGACAACGATCTCGGCCCGTTGCAAGGCATCCCGGTGTCGATCAAGGACCTGTTCGGGGTTGCGGGTTATCCTACTTTTGCCGGCTGCCCGCGCGAGCTGCCGGGCGAATGGCGCCGCGAAGGGCCGGTCGTCCGCGCGCTCCGCCGCCAGCTCGCGGTGATCAGCGGCAAGACCCACACCGTCCAGTTCGCCTATGGCGGGCTCGGCGCCAACCCCCATTGGGGCGCGCCGCGCAACCCGTGGGACGCGGCCGCCCACCGCTCGCCCGGCGGCTCGAGCTCGGGCGCCGGGGTCAGCCTGTGGGAGGGATCGGCCGTGCTGGCGATCGGCTCCGACACCGCCGGATCGGTGCGCATCCCGGCCTCGATGACCGGCACCGCGGGGATCCGTCCGACGGCGGGCCGCTGGTCGACCGAGGGCATCGTGCCGTTGAGCCCGGCGCTCGACACGGCGGGCGTGCTCGCGCGCTCGGCCGCCGACATGACGATCGGCTTCGCCGCCATCGACCCGGGCGTCGAGGAGGACGCCGTCGCCTGGACGCGCCGGCTGGCGGCCGCCGATCTCGCCGACTTCCATGTCGGGCTGTGCGAGTGGTACTTCGAGGATTGCGATCCCGGCATCGCCGAAGGCGTCAAATCCGCGCTCGACGCGCTCGCGCGGTCCGGCCTGCGCCTGTCGCCGGCGACGATCCCCCAATTCGAGCCCGCGACCGCGCTGTTTCGCCAGGGCGGGCTGCATGTCGGCGACTTCACCCGGTTCCTCAACGACGAGATGGCGGCCTACCGCGCCGACCTGGATCCGGCGGTGGCGATCCGTATCGAGCAGACGGAAGCCTTGCCGGCGTCGGAGCATCTGCAGCGCGTGCACCGCCTCGGCGCGCTGTCGCGCGAGGCGCATCGCGCCTTCGACGGGCTGCACGCGCTGGTCGGGCCGACGCTGCCGCTGACCCCGCCCGATTTGGCGGAGATCACCGGCCCCGAAGAACATCTCCGGCAGAACCTGCTTCTGGTGCGCAACACCAACACCGCGAGCCTGCTCGGCATGTGCGCAATCACGCTGCCGGTGGCCCTCGACAGCGCCGGAATGCCGGTCGGGCTGCACATCGTCGCGCGCGGCGGCGGCGAAGAAACCGCACTCGCCCTCGCGCTCGCCTGCGAGCGCGTGCTCGGCCGGGCGCGCGATCGCATCGGCCCGCCGCCGATGTGCAGAGCTTGAACGCCGAACCGAACCGATGGCGCGCCGACGGCGACGGCGGCGCCCGGAGAAGCGCTTTGTGCGCGATCCGACAAGGATAGCAGAATGCCAGCATATGGAAGCAGGTACTGCGCAGTATCAGATCACTACGGCGAGGGGTAATTCATTGATGGAAAAAAAGGGAAAGCGCGAGGAGATCTCTTTTCGGGAGTTGATGACCGCGTTTCCGCACGAGATGATCGATGAAGCGAAGTCATTGCAGCGTGTTGCGAAGGAACTGAAACAGAACGGATCCGAATCTTCCCAGTCGGACTCGTTTCTTTCCAGGGGAAAACGCCGGGCTGTCCCCATCTTGCTATCACTGGCGACAGAGATCGCACTGAAGGCATGGCAGGTCCGAGAAGGCAAGAAAAAGCCTGGCAAGACTCATGACTTGCTGACATTGTTCGAAAGTTTGAAACTGGGCACCCAAGAGATGCTGGAAGCAAGGATGCGGAAATTGAGCCCACCCGCAGCATTGTTGCTAACAAAGCATCCCCTTCGCGACGTTTTGTGTTCTCACAAAGACGCATTTGAACGCTGGAGGTACAGCTATGAAACAATCATCCGCGGCGGCGGCATCACGTTTGAGATAGGCGAAATTGACAGAGCGCTCACCGCCATAGTCGACGCTTACTACGACGACAAGCCGGGCCAATGAGCCTAACGCTCGGACTCCGCGCCGACGGCCGGTTGCCGCTTCACAAGCATTTACATGAAGGCAGCGACTGGGCCGGGTATGGTCTGGGTGTCATCGGCCCAGCGCTGAATCGTGCGCAGATGGACGTTCAGCTTTCGTTGTCAGCTTGTGCGCGTGAGATAACGGAAATGACATAGATCGTTTAGTGCGAGGGGGATAACGTGCGCATCTCGCGGATAAAGATAAGTAATTTCGCCAATTTTTCGGAGGTCGACGTTGAGACCGGCGACAGCATCGTTATCGTCGGTGAAAACAAAGTCGGCAAAAGCAACTTTATTCGCGCCCTGCAACTGATCCTCGACCCCGGACTGGCGGAGCGCGATCGCCAGCTCGGGCTTGAACATTTCTGGGACGGCTTGGCCGGGTCAAGCGGCGCAGCATGATGCGGATCATGGCGAGGTGGATGAAGGCGACGGCAGATCTTCGCCACCACGGCAGCCGTCTTCGGTCCCTGGTAGCCGCCGTCGGCGTAGATCACCTCGATGAACGGAAACAGCCGGCGTGTCCGGCGCAGCAGCGCGGCCGCGCCATCGCGGTCCTGCACGTTGCCGTTCAGGACTTCGCGGACATCGACCGTCCGCTCCCGTTCCAGCTCCGTCAAAGTCGATTCAAATTCCTTCCGGTTCCGCGTGTGGTCCTTCGGAGCGGCTTGGTTCCAGACCATGCCGCAGGCCGATCCACGCCGGCGCCATGGTCTGGCTCCGTCGATTGTCGACAGGCCCTAGTCGAGCAGCGACCGCAGCAAATCGGCGTTCGAGGGATCGGGCGCGCGTTCGCCGCGCTCGATCCGATGCGCGATCTCGACGAGTTGCCGGTTGACCGGGGCCTCGCCGCCAAGCCTCGCCTGCTCTCCAACGACAAGACCGTTGATGTCGTCGATCTCGGCCCGCCGGCCCTTGATCCAGTCCTGAAGGGTCGCAACCCTCGTGTCGGGCAGCGTCCACCCGGTCAGGACCGCATCGAACAGGACCGTCGCATAGTGGTCCGGGTCGTTCACGTCGATGCGCTTGTCGCCGAAAATCGGCACGAGCTTGTGGCCAAGCGCGATCGCGGTCCGCACCGCTTCGCGCCCGGCCGCTTTCATCACGTCGTAAATGCCGGGTAGCTCGACCGCCTCGGCGAGCGGCAGGTCGAGGATCGACGACGGCAGAAACTCCGCTGCATTGGCGACCAGTTTCATCCATTTCGCCGACCGGATATCGTCGCGGATCTCCACCGCGCCGGCATGCCGCAAGACGTCGGCGACCTCCGCCTCCCGGCCGCGCGTCGATTCGTCATACGCGCCGATGGCGAACCAGGTTCCGGCCGGCGGCGTCTGCCGCACGACCACGCCGGGTTCGAACATGTTGGCCGCGACTTCAATCACCGCGCCAAGCGTGCGCGCGGGCCCCACGATCGAGGCCACGCCGTCCATCGTCATGCCGTTCTGGAGACCGACAACCAGCCCATCGCGGGCGACCAGCGGCTTGATCAGCTCGCACGCCCATCGCGTGTCGTAGGCCTTGACGCCGAGCAGGACGATGTCGAAGGGCGCGCGCAGCGTCGCCACGTCGCACATATGGAGCACGGACACGGGCGTCGTCACCGTCTCGTCGGGCAGTTCGACGCGCAGGCCGTTGGCGCGCATCGCCTCGACATGGGCCGGCCACTGATCGATGAAGGTGACATCCAGCGCCGCGCCCACCATGTCGGCGCCGAACCCCGCTGCGGTCGCACCGGTCCCCACCATTGCGATGCGCTTGCCTGCCACGCTGCGCCCGTGCCCCGTCGGTCGTTCGGTGATCCCTCGGCCTCTGCCGACGCATCGGCCCGCTTCGCGCCCGAAAGCACTCGGCCTGCCGCCGACAAGGAGGCCGATCTCAGTGCGCGCGTGCGGACGGTTTCAGCGTAGGGCGATTGCGCCGCGACCGGCAAGCCCATGGCCGGCGGCGTCGGACGACGGCACGGGGCACCCGGCCGCAGCAGGTCCGCGTTCAGGCCGGAGCGGAATTTGGCGGCCGGACCGCGTGGGTCGGCTTTCAGCAGGTGGGCGCCGCCGCCTGCGCGATCCCGGCGCCGCGGAAGATCCGCTTCGATTGATCCCGCGCATCGGACATTTTGCTTCTGATCGCTCTTGCCGGCTCCGGTTGCCGCCCTGCAACGACCCGCGGAGATGCATCATGAAAGCAATTACGCTCGGCGAATTCCCGACCCCGAAATGCCAAACCTTCGGGCCCGCAACCGGACGCTCGCCGGGCGCGGCTTCCCCGACCGGCGAGCGTCCGGAAGGCGTTGGAGACCATGACGCATTGAAGGGTCCCTTTTCCTGCGGTTCCAGGCCCGATCGAGGCGGCCCGGCCTTTTCGGACGGCCTGGCGGTCGATCTAAGCCCGCAATCACTCGATTTGCAGACAGGCAACGTGAGCGTCCGACGTGTGATGACAAGCGGACGCGAGGATGTCAGCTATTGATCCCCAGCTATGTCGCACACGCGACCCCTAAACGCCGAATTTGGCGCTGTAGTAATGCCAGGCGCGCTCCATCTCAGCTTCGTGCCAGCGTGACCGCGCGTTTAGCTCGTCCACTGTGAATGGAACCACCCCCCCGACCCCGGCTGCTGTTACCTGCAACCAAGCGGCCTCTTCTAGATAAATGGCGCGGACGCAGGCTTGAGGTAATGTAGTCCCTGTCACCAACGCTCCATTTCCCCGCAGAAGCACTCCGGCGTTGCCATTCAGGGACGCCGCTACGGCCTGACCCATCGCATCATCCGTAATCAGGTCGTTTTCTGGGTGAACAGGTACGACTGCGCCCAACATTCCGCCGAAGCCGTGCGCGGTGAAAATGGGCGTATTCGCCACACCCAGCGCGGCAGCCATTCGAGAATGGGTGCGAGCAATCGCCCGGATGTCGGGTCGCGCCCGGTATACGGCGAAGTGCATCCAGCGTTCCAAGGGCCCTGTTCCGTCGTCTCCGGCGACCAATTCGCCTTCCAGGTTAAACGTTAGAAATTCGTCTGGTCGTACGAGCCCTGGCGCTCGGGCAGGGGTGATGAGTACGTTGCCATCCGGCTGGCGAACGCTGACGTGGCCGAAACCCTCCACCAACCCCAACCCGTCCAGCACACGGCAAACGGTTATCACCTCTTGTCGGATAGCCCCATTGGCCGTGGCCATTAGCCGGCATTCCCCATATGGAACACTCCCACTGACGATGCCATTTGTGGGGTCGCTGATCAAGCCAACGAATGCCTGTGCTTCGCCTCGTTCGGCCGACGTCGAGCCTGCAAAGCGTGCCGGTAGCGGTTCGGCGCAGCGAGGAAAGCCATTTTGGCTCCCGCAGGTCGCACCTCTCGCGCCTCCGGC
The DNA here is from genome assembly GCA_965248835.1 of Alphaproteobacteria bacterium. GTDB lineage: Bacteria > Pseudomonadota > Alphaproteobacteria > MPNO01 > MPNO01 > CAYFYS01. The sequence goes on along the minus strand of CBDFLJ010000002.1, from coordinate 843,427 downwards.
CGTGCGCATCGCGGCTCGAAGATGACCGTTGATCATGCTGGCACCGTCACGGCTGGCGGCCCCCGCAGTCCGTTGATGAGGCCGAGTATGCCTGCGAAGACAGAGCGGGGCAGCGCGGCCTCCGCCATCTGGAACACCGCATAGCGGGCGTGGCGCACGAGCCGCGTGCCAGTCTTGATCAGCCGTTCGCGCAAGGATGTGAGGGACCAGCGCTCGATCAGTTCAGACGTCGCCGCTGTCCGCGGGAAGTTGGCGAGGTTGTAGGCGAGCGCATGCAATTGGAGCCGCACGGCGTTTGCCGCGAAGCGCATACAGGAGAGACGCGTCCACTTCAGCGCATACTTGCCCTCCTTGATGTGCTGCTCGGCGGTGCCGCGGTCGTTGTAGAAGGCCAGCACCCGCTCGTTGGGCAGGCCTCGGTTGGTGACGATGAAGCCGACGGTCGGAAACAGCTCGCCTGGATGGAACTCCACCTTGGCCACCACCCGGCGCGGCTTCGACCAACTCTTCGCCCGGTAATGGAAGCTGGTGTAGAGGCGCACGACATGGTTCGGCGGCCGGCCAGGCCGGCGCTTCGTCAGCCAATCGATGCGCTCGTGGAGCTTGGCATTGCCCTTGATTCGGATGGCGTAGTCCCAGCCCTCGGCTTCCAGCAGGTCGAACAACGCCGGGATGGCAAAGGCAGCATCAGCCCGGAACCGCCGCCGCGTGATCGATTGCCGGGCAGACGCGGAGTAGCGCGCCAGAACCGGCCGCAGCACATCTTCCCAGCCGGCGGCGCTGTGGACGTTGCCGGGACGCAAGGAGCACCGCTCCAGATCACCGAACTGGTTGAACACGAACAGCGGATGCAGGCACTTCGACTGGAAGTGACCGTTCCAGGCGGAGCCCTCCTGACTACCGTGCACCGGGCTTTCCGAACTGTCCATGTCGAGCGTGATGCTCTTCGGTGGTCGCCTGTCATGGATCGCATCAATCCAGCGGCCGGGCAGATCGGCGAGAGCAGTAAGGTTATCAGGCTGGGTCAATATCTCCGTCTCAAACCGGCCCATGGCGCTCGCCGAGGCCGCACCGTGCTTCACCGCCCGTCCGCCAACGAGCTGACGCATCACCGGATCGCGGCAAAGACGATCCGCGTCGTTGACGTCTTCATATCCCGCCAGGCGAGAGAAGATCGATTGCCGCAGGAGTGCCGCTAGATGGTGACGGCCGTTCTTCCCGGTGCGCGGATCGGCGAGGAGATCGGCCGCCATGCCGGTGAGGCCAAGGGCATCATCGAGTTCGCGGTGAAGCAGCAGACCACCGTCGGAACTGATAGAAGAGCCGCAGAACGCCAGCTTCACCGAGCGGTCAAACTGGAGCCGCAGCGGGACGGATTCTGCTTCACCCGTCGCGTTCACCGCCAAATCCCCGCTCCTCCATGGCTAACCTGCTGCAATGGCTGGACTATCATGCTTCGGTAGGCAGCGAAATCGGCTCCTATCTGGGATATCCGGGCTAAGGTATGATTGCGGCTTCAGGTGATCGGCGGGACGCGATCCCTGCGGGATTCCCGGTCCGCGAGTCCGGGAAGCGGCACATCCGGGCGATCGGGCGCCCGACCCTTTCAGCCGCGGCCTCCAGGAGGTAAGGCTATGACCGATTGGACAGAGTTCGGACTTGGCAATCTTCCACCCTTGTCGGCGCGGGAGCGCATCACCGAGCTGCCGCCGCCGCTTCAAGCGCTGATCGATTCTTGGCGGGAATTGCTCGCAAGACCGCTGGAGGGCATCAAATCCGGCCCCGACCTCCGGCCGGGACTGTTTCCGCTGCACGCGACCGGCGTCAGCACCCAACCCATTCTGGATGCGGCATGCGCGTTCCTCGATGCGCTGACTGCCGAGCAGCGCCAACGGGCGAGCTTTCCGATCGCGGCGCCCGAGTGGCGGACCTGGCTGAACATGCATTTCAACCTGTCCCGGCATGGCGTCATGCTGGAAGAGCTGCCCCCGGCGACACGCGAGCTCGGTCTGGCGCTGCTCCGCGCCACCCTTTCCGAGCGCGGCTTCCAGCAGACGCGCGACATCATGCGCATCAACGGGTTTCTGGTGGATATAACCGACCGCGCCGGCGAATACGGCGAATGGCCTTACTTCCTGTCGATTTTCGGGCATCCGTCCGCCGACGAACCCTGGGGCTGGCAAATCGACGGTCACCACCTGATCGTCAACTGCGTGATCATCGGCGATCAGATGGTCATGACGCCGGCATTCATGGGCTCGGAGCCGTGTGCGATCGATCACGGGCCGTTGGCGGGGGTTCGCGTCTTCGCGACCGAGCAGCGGGCGGGGCTGGACCTGGTGCGGAGCCTGCACGGCGAACAGGCGTCGAAGGCGATCCTCTACCCGTCGCTCCACCCCGACGACCTGCCCGAAGAATTGGCCCAGCCGTTCGATGGCCGCATGGTTTCGGGCGCCTACCAGGACAACGCCCGCATCGACCATGCGGGGGTGTGCGCCACCGCGCTGAGCGACGCGCAGCGCCGTCTTCTGGAGTCGCTCATCGGCACCTATGTCGGGTGGTCGCGCGACGGCCATGCCGGCGTGAAGATGGCGGAAGTGAACAAGCATCTCGATGAAACCTGGTTCGCCTGGATGGGCCCCACCGGCGACGACGGCCCGTTCTACTATCGGGTGCAGAGCCCGGTCGTGCTGATCGAGTTCGACCACCTTCCGGGCATTGTGTTCGACAACCATGTGCCGTCTCACCATCACGTCCACACGGTGGTACGAACGCCCAACGGCGGCGACTACGGCGCCGACCTCCTGCGCCAGCACCACCAGCGATACGACCACTCCAGCGGCCATCATCAGGTTCGCCGGGACTGAGTCGGAGCATTCCGATCGGTGTGCGCGTCCGGCGTGATCGCCCTTGCGGCGGGTCTGTGTGAAGCCGCAGTTTCCGATGGTGAAGGTCCACAGATCCGAGATGTCCGCCGTCGGTCGGTGGACATGATGGGAGGAGGGTTTGCGGCGGCGCGTCGGGTGCGCCGTTTCCGGAACCCTCACGGCGGACGCGCGCCGCGCGATGCTGCGGCTCGGCTCCGCAGCCGAGGAAATTGTTCCCGAGGCAGGCGTGTCGGTGTTTTCTTTTTCGGCCCCGTTTCCCGTCCCTTCCGGGATCGTGCCGAGATCGCGGCGCCGATACATAGTCTCACCGCGGTCAACACGCCGAGCGCCCGGCCCGCCGCCGATGCGCAGAGCTCCAGAACGCCGATTGCGACATCCTGCGGTTAACGCGTTGGGGATTTGCGGTCTTACCGGCATTTCAATACGCTTTTCCGTCCGACGGAGGCGCTTTCCCTCGTGCGGCGAAGCGTTCGCCGTCGGCGCATCGGCCCGCGAGCGGCGGCACGACCCCGACAGCTTGGAGACGCGAGATGCTTCCGATCACCGGCTATGCCGACCGCTATTCGGTGCCGCCCGGCGAATCCATCGCGTTCAAGGTGTCCTCGACCGCGCCGGAGGATTACGAGGCGCGCTTGGTGCGCGTGATCAGCGGCGACCCCAATCCGGCCGGCCCCGGCATATGCGAGCAGCCCGTCGAGGCCGCCTTTGCCGGCCGCTACCCGTCGCGGGTGCAGCCGATCCACAACGGCTCCTGGGCGCGCGTCGTCGCCACCGCACCCCTGGATACGCTCAGGAGCTTCACGGTGACCGCCACCGTCTGGCCTACCCTGCCTGGTCTCTCCCGCCGGCAGGGTCTCGTGTCACGTGTCGATGACGCCACCGGAGCCGGCTTCACCCTCGAGATCGACGAGGCCGGCGCGCTTGCCGCTACGCTGAGCGACGGCGCCGGGACGGTCGTCCTCAACGCCGGCAAGGCGCTGCGCGCCCGCGCCTGGTACCGGGTCTTCCTCAGCTACGACGCGGGCGTGGGCGAGGTCCGCGTCGGCCAGCGGGCCCTGGCGCCTGCGATGACGGTCGAGGATTCGGGCACCGCCACCGCCTCGGTAGCATTCGAGGGGCGCTGCACCGGGAGCGGCGATCTCGTGTTCGCGGCGCGGGCGGGCTCGCCTGCCGGCGACCACTATAACGGCAAGCTCGAAGCGCCGCGGATCATGGCGGCCGCTCTCGACCCGGACGCGGCATTCCGCACCGCGGGGGAAGACCCCGGCACGGGATCCGGCGAGGACCTTCTCGCCGCGTGGGACTTCTCACGGGAGATGTCGTCCGTGCGCATCCTGGACACCGGCCCTCACGCGATGCACGGCGAGACCGTCAATCTGCCGGCGCGCGCGATGAAGGGCGCGCGCTGGACAGGCGAGGAGATGTGCTGGCGCCACGCTCCGGCGCAGTACGGCGCGATCCACTTTCACGACGACGACCTCTACGACTGCGGCTGGGAGACCGATTTCAGCTTCGAGGTGCCGGAGGACTTCAAGAGCGGCGTGTACGCGGTGCGCCTGCGCGGCGGCGGCCACGAGGACATGGTGCCCTTCTTTGTGCGCGCCGCGCCGGGCCGGGCGCAATCGAGCGCCTGCGTGCTCATCCCCGTCTTCACCTATACCGTCTACGCCAACTTCGCCCGCGGCAATGTCGACGACGCCTACCGCGAGCAAGTCGCGCGCTGGGGCGCGCGCCCGTGGACGCCGGATGAGCATCCCGAATACGGGATCTCGACTTATAACAGCCATCGCGACGGCAGTGGGGTCAGCTATTCGTCACGGCTTCGCCCGATTCTCAACCAGCGTTCCGGGTTCTGTGCCTACGCGGATCCGCAGGGCGGCTCCTGCCTGCGCCACTTCGCCGCCGACACCCATCTTCTCGCCTGGCTGGATGCGCTTGGCCACGATTTCGACGTCATAACCGACGAGGATCTCGATGCGGACGGCGCCGGCGCGATCGCACAATACAAAGTGGTGATGACGACCTCCCACCCGGAATACCACACCCCGCGCTCGCTCGACGCGCTCGCCGACTACACCGAACGAGGCGGACGCCTGATGTATCTCGGCGGCAACGGCTTTTACTGGCGCGTCGCGGTCAACCCGGAGCTGCCCGGCGCGGTCGAGATCCGCCGCGGCGAGACCGGAATCCGCGCCTGGGCGGCCGAGCCGGGGGAGTACTACAACGCCTTCGACGGCGGCTACGGCGGGCTGTGGAGAAACAGCGGCCGCGCGCCCCAGCGCCTCGCCGGGGTGGGATTCATCGCTCAGGGCGACTTTCACGGCACCGCCTACCGGCGGCTGCCCGCCTCCCGCGATCCCCGCGCCGCCTGGATCTTCGAGGGCATCGACGATGACCAACGCCTCGGCGACTTCGGCCTGAGCGGCGGCGGGGCGGCCGGCTTCGAACTCGACTGGCTGGACCCAAGCCTCGGCTCTCCACCCCATGCCCTGGTGCTCGCCCGCTCGGAGCAGCAGGACGACACCTTCATGCTGGTGCCGGAGGAGATCCTGAACCACCACGCCACCCGTCCCGGCGTCCCGACCCGAGATCTCATCCGCTCCGAGATCGTGTTCTTCGAGACGCCCAACGGCGGCGCGGTGTTCTCGGTCGGCTCGATCACGTTCTGTGGAAGCCTCCCCCACAACGACTTCGAGAACAACATCTCGCACATGCTCGACAACGTGTTGCGACGGTTCCGAAGGGACTGAACTGCAAAGCGTTGCACAGGGACCCGCCGGCCCGAGAGAGTCATGCTCTTGACCCGGCCTTGTCCGGCCGCCTTGCCGGTGAACACGTCGCGGCCGAGATCGGCATTGATCGCCGATGCGATGCCGCGCACCTCCTCGGCGGTGTCCGATAGCCGCGCTAGATTTGTCGGACCGGCGCTCGCGAGGGCGCTCACCGTCGGCGGCAGCAAGCGCCGCCGCCCAGCGGAAACCGGACAGCAACGAGTAACGGAATACCCGTGCAGACGGTCGGAAAGAGGGGCCGCGCTATCGGTCGAACACCGTTTCGAACCTGTATTCCCGCAAATCCCGTTTCAGCACCTTGCCAAAATGGCTGCGCGGCAGGGCGTCGATGAAGGCCACGCGCTTCGGCACCTTGAAACCGGCCAGCCGGTCGCGTCCGAAACGGAACAGGTCCGCCGCGAGGTCGCGTTCCGGGACCTCCGGGTCTTTCGGCACCGCAACCAGCAGGATTGCTTCGCCCCAGCGTTCGTCCTCGACCCCGACGGCGGCACAATCGACAATACCCGGATGATCGGCATAGACCGTCTCCACCTCCACCGAGGGGACGGATTCGCCGCCGGTCAGGATAATGTCCTTCGACCGGTCGACGATGGTGATACGGCCGTCTTCGTCCATGACGCCGACATCGCCGGTGAAACACCAGTGCAGCCCCTCCGGGTCATCCCGCCGGGGCCGCCGGGTGAGCGCTGCGGCTTCCGGGTTGCGGTGATAGCCGAGCGCGGTGTTGAAATTGCGCATCGCGATGTGGCCGGGCTGTCCCCGCGGGACGACGCGGTCGTCATCGTCCAGGATCAGCACGCGGGTATCGATATGCGGCGCGCCGATGCCGTCCGGGTGGCTGAGCAGCTCGCCCGGGCTCTGGGTCGCCATGTTGAGGCTTTCGCTCAGCCCGGCCGCTGCCAGGATATCGGCTTGCGGGAACATCTCGGCGAGCTTGCGCCGGAGCGGGGCGGGTGTCGGCGCCGCCGTGGTGACAACGGTGCGCGGGCCGGTCAGCGGCTCTCCGTCCCACGCGTCGAACAGCGGATTGATCAGGGCATCGTGCCGTTGAGCCCGGCGCTCGACACGGCGGGCGTGCTCGCGCGCTCGGTCGCCGACATGACGATCGGCTTCGCCGCCATCGACCCGGGCGTCGAGGAGGACGCCGTCGCCTGGACACGCCGGCTGGCGGCCGCCCATCTCGCCGACTTCCATGTCGGGCTGTGCGAGTGGTACTTCGAGGATTGCGATCCCGGCATCGCCGAAGGCGTCAAATCCGCGCTCGACGCGCTCGCACGGTCCGGCCTGCGCCTGTCGCCGGCGGCGATCGTATCGGCCCGCCGCCGATGTGCAGAGCTTGAACGCCGAACACGATGTCCTCGCCTACATGAGCTTCCCCAAGGAACACCGCGCCAAGCTGCATTCGGCCAACGCTAGGCGATACCGAAGCCCGGGACCGGTTATCCGCCGGGAAGACCGATGACGACGGCGGCCCGGATGGTCGCGGCGGACCGGGCGATCACGCTGGGGCCCGGGCGGCCGCAGCAGCGTTTGCCGAGGGCGAGACGCAGATCGGCCGCCGCGGGGGTGTCCCCACGATGCGGATTTCAGGCGCGTTGCCTCACTCGGACAGGCTGGCGCCCGCAAGCTCCGCCTCGAGCGCTTTCTCGATCGCCGAGCGCGGCTTCGAGAAACCCGCGAGCAGCGCGTAGAGCACCGGCGTCAGGAACAAGGTGAACACCAGGGCCAGGCCGAGGCCGCCAACGATGACCGATCCGATGGCGATGCGGCTCTCCGCTCCGGCCCCGGTGGCGAGGACCAGCGGCACCGCACCGAGGATCGTCGAAATCACCGTCATCACGATCGGCCGCAGCCGCAGCACCGCCGCATCGACGACGGCATCGCGCACGCTTGCGCCGGCGTCGCGCAGCTGGTTGGCGAACTCGACGATCAGAATGCCGTTTTTGGCCATCAGGCCGATCAACAAAATGATGCCGATCTGGCTGTAGACGTTGAGCGTAAGCCCGGCCAGGCTCAGCGCATACACCGCGCCGGCGACGGCCAGCGGCACCGACAGCATGATCACGATCGGGTGGATGAAGCTTTCGAACTGGGCGGCGAGCACCAGGAAGACAACCAGCAATGCGACGGCAAAAATGACCGCGATGTCGCCGGAGGTGTCCTTGAAGGTCGCCGATTGGCCGGCGAAGCCCAAGCGCGCACTATCGGGCAGGAGCCGCGCCGCGCCCTGTTCCATGTAGGCGAGTGCGCTGCCCAGGGCATAGTCGTCGGCCAAGCCGGACCGAATGGTGATCGACGGCAGCCGGTCGTAGCGCCTGAGCTCCGCCGCCGCCGCGCGCTCCGAAGCGGTGATCAGCGCGCTGAGCGGAATCAGCGACGACCCGCCTTCGACCCTTGCACCGGTGCGCAGGAACACGTTGGCCAGATCGCTGGGCGTTCGCCGGTCCTCGGCCCGGGCCTGGGCGATGACCGGATATTCACGGCCGCGGTCGACATAGGTCGTCAATTCCCGCGACGCGAACAGGACCTGCAGCGTCGAGGCGATGGTTTCCGCGCTGATGCCGAGATCGTTGGCGCGCGCGCGGTCGAGGGAGAGGCCGAGCTGGGGCTGGTTCTGCTCGAAATCCATTTGCGGATTGATCAGCCGGTCGTTCGCCTCGGCATGTTCGAGCAGCTGCGCCGCCCACTGCTTGACCCGTTCGAAATCCGATCCGCCGACGACGATGCGCAGCGGCGTCGAGTTGCCGCGCAGACCCAGACCGGCCGGGCTCGCGACGGCGGCGCGCGCGCCCGGCAGCCGGCGCACGGCGGGCTGCAGCTTGGCGACGATCTCGGCCTGGCTGGCCGCGCGTTCGCCCCAAGGCGCCAGCCGCAGGACGACGAAGGCGCGGTAGGGGCGGTTGCCCCAGCCAACCAGGGAATAGAGGGTGTCGATATTGCCGTTGGCCTGTTGGGGCGCCAGGGTTCGCTCGATGATGCGCGCCTGCGCGTCGGTGTAGGCGACGGTCGCGCCCTGCGGCGCCGTGATCGGAACGAACGCTACGCCGCGGTCTTCCTTGGGGGCCAGCTCCCGAGGCAGCTGCAGGTAGAGGCCGACGGCGCCGGCGACAAACGACAGCGACAGGGCGATGACCACGAGCGGCGCTTTCAGGGCCGGATCGAGGATCCTGCGATAGGCGCGGGCAAAACCCGAGCGGGCAACCGCGGAATCCTTGTCGGGCACCGCGTCCGGCGGGCGGTGTCTTGCGGCATGCTTGAGCACCCGCGACGCGATCATCGGACACAGGCTGAGGGCGACGAACGTCGAGATGACCACCGCTGCCACCATGATCAGACCGAACTCGCCGAACAGCCGGCCGACCTTGCCGCCGAGGAACGAGATCGGCACGAACACCGCGATCAGCGTCACCGATGTGGCCAGCACGGCGAAGGTCACCTGGCGGGTGCCGCGTACCGCTGCAACCAGCGCCGTCTCGCCGTCATCGACACGGCGTTTGATATTTTCGAGCACGACGATCGCGTCGTCGACGACCAGGCCGATGGCGAGCAGCAGGGCCAGCAATGTCAGCACGTTGATGGAAAACCCGAACGCGGCAATCAGCGCGATGCTGCCGATGAGCGCGACCGGAATGGTCACCGCCGGCACCATCGTGGTGCGAAGCGACCCGAGGAACGCCAGGATGACGAGGATCACCAGGGCCATCGAAATGCCCAGCGCGATGAGCACCTCGCGGATCGACGAGGCGATGAAAAGCGCATCGTCGGAGCCGACGATGATTTTCATGCCGGCGGGCAGGGTCGGCTCCAGGGTGCGAATTTCGGCCCGCACGGCCCGCGAGATCGCCATCGCGTTGGCCTGGCTCTGGCGCAGGACCCGCAGCCCGACGGCCGGCGAGCCATTGGCGCGGACGATGATCTCGTCGTCGGCGACACCGCGCTCGACCTGGGCGACGTCAGCGAGCCGGACCGGATGGCCGGCAACGTTGTCGAGCACGATATCGCGGAATTCCTCGACGCTCGCCAGACGGCTGTCGAGGCGAATATCGAGCATGCGCTGGCTCGAGGTAATCTCGCCGGCCGGCAGTTCGACGTTGTTTCGCTTGATCGCCGCTTCGATGTCGCCGACCGTCAGGTTGTGTGCGGCCAAGGCGCGGCGGTCGATCCAGATGCGGATGGCGTAGCGGCGTTCGCCGCGGATATTGACGCTGGCCACGCCATCGAGCGTCGACAATTTGTCGACCAGGTTACGCTCGACGAAGTCGGTAATCTCCTCCGGCGACTGGCGGTCGGAGGTCACCGCGATCCGCATCACCGGGTCGGCGTCGCTGTCGTTCTTGATGACCCGCGGCTCGTCGGCGCCGTCCGGCAGGTTGGCGCGAATGCGCCCGATCGCGTCGCGCACGTCGTTCGCCGCCTCGTCGATATTGCGACCGATCTCGAATTCGATGACGGTCCGGCTGCGGCCGCGGCGGCTTTGCGAGCCGATGACCTTGACGCCGGCCACGCCGGCGATCGCGCTTTCGACGATCTCGGTAATGTCGGTGTCGACGATTTGCGGCGATGCGCCGGTGTAGACGGTCGACACGGTCACGACCGCGGCGTCGACGTCGGGCAGTTCACGCACCGGGATCGAAAACAGCGACGCGATGCCGAAAACGACGATCAGCAGGCTGGCGACGATCGCCAGGACCGGGCGCCGAATCGACAGATCCGACAGGGTCATCTCAGGACCGCCCGAGCGTCGGCGATCCTGCGTGGCGGCCGGCCGATCGCCGCCGTGCTCATCCCGCCGCGCCGCCTTGCGAAGACGACTTTGCCGCCGGCGACTTTGCCGCCGGCGCGGCGCGGCGCACCGGCGAACCGTCGCGCAGCTTTTGCACGCCGCGCGTCACCACCTCCATGCCCGGTTCGATACCGGAGACGATCTGGACCACGCCGAACGCTCGCCTGCCGATGGTGACGGTTCGGCGCTCGGCGCGTTCGGCTTTGCCGTGCTTGACGACGGCGAAGACGAACGCCGTGCTGCCGTCGACGACCAGGGCCTCTTCGGGAACCACCAGCGCGCGCTGCGCGCCCAGCACGACCGACAGGTGCATGAACATGCCGGCGGGCAATACGCGGTCGGCGTTGGCCACCAGGGCGCGGACCTTGAAGGAGCGCGATTGCGGATCGACCCGGCTGCTGATGGTTTCGATCGTGCCTTCGAACGTCCGGCCGGGATAGGCCGCGGCATTGGCGATGATGCGCTGCCCCCGCGCGATCCGGCCGAACAGGCCTTCCGGCAACGACAGCTCGACCTCGAGCAGCGACAGATCGTCGAGCGTGGTTACGGTGTCGCCCTCCTCGATCCGTGCGCCCAGCTCGACATTCGAGAAACCGACGATGCCGGCGAACGGGGCAACCACCGTCCGGTCGCGCAGCCGGCGCGCCGCGCGGTCTCTATCGGCCTGGGCGATGGCCAGCTCCGCGACCAGCTTGTCGACCGTGGCGGCGGCGACGGCGCTCCTTTTCCGCAAAGCCCGCGCCCGGTCGAGCGCCTTCGCCGCCGCGGTGACGCGTGCGCGGGCTTCGGCGAGGTCGGCGCGCTGAATGTCGTCGTCGAGGCGCAGCAGGACCTCGCCGGCTTCGACCGATTTGCCGGCGCGGAAATTGATCGCGACCACGCGCCCCTCGACCAACGGCGTGATTTCCACGGCGCGGCGCGCCCGGGCCGAGCCGATGGCTTCCACCAGCGTCTCGAGGTCGCGGAATTCCGCCGCTTCGGTTTCGACGATGACCGAGCGCTTCTTGGGCGCTGCGCCGGCATCCTGCCGCGCGTCGGCCCGATTGCCGAAGAATTGCTGCCAGCCGAGGTAACCGCCTGCCGCGAGGCCGGCGAGCAGAACCAGGATGCCGATCTGTTTGATAACCGCCATGACGACCAACTTTGCCAGCCGCGCTCAACCGATCGCCGATCTGAGGCCGGGCGTTGTTCAGCGGCACTTTAGCATGAAGCCACCCGGCTCATAAGCAATCCTGCCTACCGCGCAAGCGAGCCCCGCGACCGAACCCCCTTCGGCATCGACCGCCGGGCGGTGCGGATCTCGACGCCCGGCGCGCTCATGGCAGCGCCTCGAAGGGGTCGATGGCGTCGACGCCCAGAGGCGCGAAGTGACGCAGATTGCGCGTCAGAACCGTGAGGCCCCGGCTGCCGGCCGTCGCCGCGATCGCGACATCGGCGAAGCCGGGCGATCGACCGGCCGCGCGCGCCTGGTCCATGAGCGCCCCCGCCATACGCGCCGCGGGAACGTCGAACGGCAGCACGCGCGCAGCGTAGAGATGCAACACGACTTCGAGCCATTCCGCGAGGCCGCCGGCCTTGGAACGCCGCCCCGTCCTTTGCGCCTTGGCGATCCCGTCGCAGATCTCGGCGACGGTGACCGCCGACAGAAAGACTTCGTCCGAATGCGCGTCCATCCAATCGATCAGAGCAGAAAATCGTCGGGGTCGGCCGGGACTCCCCTCCGACAGCACATTCGTGTCCACCAGATACACGCGGATTTCCTATAGCCCGGCATCCCGCAACGGGCTCGGATCCCGCGGCGGCAGATCTTCGTCCGCAAGCGGCGCGCAAAGCAGCAACCGGCCAAAGGACGGCACATCACGAAGCCGGTTCCACTCTTCGATCCCGAGGATAACCGCCCTCGGCTTGCCATGGCGGGTGATAACCGCCGCCTCGCCATGCGCGGCCGCTTCGACCAGGGACGAGAGCGTGGCCTTGGCATCGCGCAGCGGGACCTTTCGCATGACGACCTCCGGAAAAGAACCAGTGTGGTCACATTAACCCGCAGTCGAGGGGGCGGCAATGGCGCAGCCTGGAGCGACCCATCACGCGGCAACCGGCCGGGATCTTCCAGCGCCGCCGGGCGGCCGGCGGCGACCCGGACGGCTGGGTGTTCCCGTCCCGCACCAGCGTGACGGGCCGTCCGAGCGGCATTCACCGGTATGATGTCGATATCGGGCGCGCCGCGGACAGGATCGACGAGTTGATGAACGCGGCGGCGGCCCCGGAGGACACCAAGGCGCAAGCCGAACGGCCCGGCATCAAGGCAGGACACAACCCACCGCCGCACCACCGGCAGGCACGGCGAGGGCCGGGCGGAGGGCGGCTGAAGGTTCCCGGGCCGCACCGGCGCGGCGGGCTCGACAGGGACGCGGTCGCCCTCCATCACGCATACCGCCCCGTCCCGATCGGGCCTGTAGCGCGTCGGCGCCGGCTTCGCGATCCCGGTTGCCCGCTTCCCGCACCGTTCGCCCCCGTTCGGCAGCGCGTTCCGGCGCTTCCCGGTCCTGGCTTCGTCCCATTCGAACAGCGGGCAACCAAGGCGCTGTCTCCGATCCAGAGCCGCATCACCGGTCCGCTGTCGTAAATCTCAATGTCCGGTAGAGTTCGAAGTCTGACATCGGGTGCACTGCCGAGGTATCGCACACATCAGGGATTTTCCGGTTGGCCCGCTGCGCGCGCGGCCTGCGGGTCTCCTTGGTCACCACCACCCGGTCCTCTGCCGCGAGCGCATAGGCGATCAGGAATGCATCCTGCCCGATCTGTTCCAGTTCGCTGTCGGTCAGGTTTTCGCCGTAGCCCTCCCTCAGCACCCGATCGACCACATCGGTGTCCGCTTCTTCTTCGAGGATCAGCGCCTGCTTGATTTCCCGGCTCATGTGAACCAACGACAGAAAAAAATTACACGCGAACAATCTGGAGAAGCGGTTCAAAAGCGTAGAGACCGGGACGGCGGCCAGACGGCGGTCGGATGGTAGTAAGTAGTTCAGCTTCCAGAAGAACCCGGGTAAAGCGGTTGGCGGTTTGCTTGGGAATGCCACTACGGCTGGTGAACCCGTTGTTACGAAACACAGGGTTCGCAAAAATGAAATCTAGGGCGTTAATGGACCACTGAGACGACAAATTGACTCGAAATATTTCTTTCATATCTTCGTACAACTCTCTTATCTCTTCCGACTTTATAAGGTTCATTTCCGCTTGACCGCGCACTGCTTCAAGAAAGAAAATACACCATGACGTCCAGTCTTGTTTGGCAGATACAGCACGCATACAGTCTATATAGTCGTTTTTCCTTTTTTCCAAATACCCACTGATATAGAAATACGGGTGCGAAATTTGTCCTAACTTCCAAAGCATCAACGTTATAAAAATACGACCAATTCGTCCATTTCCATCGTTAAAGGGGTGCAGAGATTCGAATTCTACATGAGCTATCGCGGTCTTAATCAGTGGGTGCACATCGCTGTCTCTAATAAATGAGAACAAATCATCAAGCCCGTATTCCAAATGAGCAGGAGAAATTGGAGTGAATAAAATCTTCCGACTAAGCATATCCACTAAGTAGTTCTGATCCGTTTTGAAGTTTCCTGGAGACTTCTCACGTCCGCGCGTAAATCCGAGAAGTGCTTTGTGGCACGCACGTAGTAGGTCTGGAGATAACTCAGCACCGTCATTTATCATGCGTTCGGCACGGCTCACTGCTAGTCGATAAGCGTGTACTTCAAGGGTGTCCTGCCGGGCAGAGGGATGGGTTTCATCTTCCTCAAGATTGGCCTCGTACATTAGCAGTTCATCAAGCGTGGAGATCGTACCCTCCATACGTGAAGACGATATTGCCTCCTGGCGTTCGAGGGGCGTCAGGAAAAGGCGGGTATTGTGTATGCCCTTGAGCATCTGCTCATAACGGGCGACTGCCGCTGCAGCCTCGGTTAGCGGCGTAACAATGCCGCTGTAGTCGAGATCCTTCGGGGGAAACGCCCCATAGTGATAGCCGATGTTTCGGGACGAATCGAAATCTCTTTGAGATAACACGGCCTTATCCTTGAGAGTGTGGGGAATAGCCCATACCATTCACAACCTGTTTTGATGTAAGGTCATTATACCCAACGCTGCTTGTGTGTCAAGTTGGGCCGTATATTATTCTCTAATCCATCGGCTCGCATCAGAATACGTCGCTGCCAGCCTGCGGCACGACGACGCCCCGAACGGCTATCAGGTCAGCGTAACGCAGCCGCTTTCCGACAAACCCGCGCGCTACGTCCGCCATCTGGTCCAGGAGTGATAGCCGATGTTTCGGGACGAATCGAAATCTCTTTGAGATAACAGGGCCTTATCCTTGAAAGTGTGGGGAATAGCCCATACCATTCACAACCTGTTTTGATGTAAGGTCATTATACCCAACGCTGCTTGTGTGTCAAGTTGGGCCGTATATTATTCTCTAATCCATCGGCTCGCATCAGAATACGTCGCTGCCAGCCTGCGGCACGACGACGTCCCGAGCGGCTATCAGGTCAGCGTAACGCAGCCGCTTTCCGACAAACCCGCGCGCTACGTCCGCCATCTGGTCCAGGGTGTCCATTGAACGGACATTGTACCGCCCTGCAAACTCGTTGACGTACCGCTGAAGGTGCTTGGCACTCATGCGGTGGTACGTACCTCTGTACCCGCGCTTGAGCATGCTCCAAAAGGATTCCGGGGCCGGCGGCCGGTAATGCCGTTGGTGTGAGCCATGCCGTCCACGTACTCCCCCACGCTATGCTTGACCGTCTCATGGTTCGGGAGCCCTTGGTAGCCGCTGTGCTCATCCGTGTAGACTTTCGCGCCAGGGCTTGCTGCTTCAGCCACTCCCAGAACTGTGGGACGCAATCGAGCGGGTAATAGTCTTCGTGCGCGCGAATCAGGACGTTGGCGTCGACCAGATAAAGCACGCCAGGGCTCTACCCTGCGCCCTGGATCATCGAGCCCCGGTTTGGTTCGTAGCCGCGGAGCAGCGGTTCGACTGCGCCGGGCTTTACGCCGAGAAGCTTGGCGGCCTTGGTGTGGGTGAGCGCATTGTCTCGCAGGGTGCGCCGCACGACATCGAGAAGCGCATTTCCGAGCTTGCTGCGTCTGACGACATGGGGGTTGGGAGCGCCCTCGCTGTCACGGTTCTGCTCGCGCTGGCGCTGCCATCGTGCGGCGTAGTCCGCCATCAGCTCTCGATAGACCGCGGTCTCGATCCAACCGGTACGGCTCAGCCGGTAGGCCGCCATCGGTTCACTGACCGACCAGTCGTCTGCCAGGGCGCTGATCGCGGCGGCAGCACTCTCCTTGTCCCCGGCCTCCAGCCCGGCCGGCCGTGTGCGCAGTGCGCTGGCGGGCAGCAGGAATGCGCCGGCGACATCGTTGCAGAACCGCTCGATCCGATCCTCATCCGATCGCGGGGTATCCGGGGACGGTCCGCCGCTCACGCCGGACCTGTCGAGCCAGATATGGGCCAGCTCGTGCACGAGTGTGAAGGACCGCGCAGGCCGAGCGTCCTGGTCATTGATCACCACGAAGGGCGCAATGCGGTCCGAGATCGCAAAGCCGCGGAACACCTCGGCGCCGAGCGCGGTGTGGTGGGAGCCCAGATCGCCGATGAGAAGGACGAAGACACCGGCCGCCTCGACTTGGCCCCGGAGGGTCCTGAACAGCGCATCGGCGTCGCCGCGCCGCGCCGCGCGCTTCTGGTGATCGAACGCGAGCGTCGCCGCGATCGATGCGGCAACGGCCTCTGCTTCCTGATCGATAGCCGCCGAACCGACGAACGCTAGCTCGCCGGTCTCCTCGTCATCCTCGAGCAGGCTTCTGAGCATTTCCTGCCGCGCGCGGATGTCGCGCAGAAGCGCGTCCAGAAGCGCGTTATCGCGCCGCGAGACCCTGCCGGCGGTCTGGCGAAAGTCCTCGCCCCGATCCCCTTTCGCCGGCGGTTGCTTCATGTAGAAGGCCAGCAGCGGGCGCCGGTAGACCGACGCGAATGTCACGAGCTGATTGCGGGTTGGCACGCGCTCTCCGCGCTCGAAAGCCAGCAGGCGCTCGGCCGCGCTTTCCGCGGCCTTCGGCTTGATGAAGTCGAGGCGGTCCGCGGCCTCTTCCAGTTCCAGGCCGGCCGTCTCGCGCGCCCACACCAGAATGGCGGGGTTGATGTTGTTCGCACGTTTCACCGTTCGTGCCCCCTCTCGCCTCGCGGTCCCGCGGGCGTTTCATATTCGAAGACCGCTCACCCCTGCTATCGGGGCCTCTCGCCGCTCCTTTCACCGCCGCCTGGGTGCTTACGACTCTTCCCCACCAACATAGCAGCGCAAATCCCGATATCCAGATTTCCGAAACCACCGGTTCCACCGGACGATTCGCTGCCAGGGCTCGAATGGAAGAGTGTTACGCGCGAACGGTCATACCGCCCGGCCGCGATACGCCTCCCGGCGATGGGCGACACGAACGACCAGAACGACCAGCAAGTCGTCTTGGACTTCGTGCAGTATCCGGTAATCGCCGACGCGCAGCCGCCGCAGGCCCCGCTGTTCGCCCTTCAACGCACTGCCCGCAAAGGGGTTCGCCGCCAGCCGGTCGATCGCCGCGACGATCCGCACCCGGTCCGGCTTCGCGATACGCCCCAGCTCCTTGGCCGCGCTGCCCTTAATCCGTATCGAGAAGCTCACGCCTGACCTGATCCCAGTCCAGCACCGGATCGTTCGGATCGCGCAGCCGCTCGACCGCCACCGACAGATCGTCGAAATCTTCGAGGTAACGCTCGACCGCCTGGCGGACGATCTCCGCCCGGCTGCGCTTCAGCCGGCGCGCGGCCGCATCCAGCGCGGCGACGACCGAATCGGGCAAGCGCGCGGTGATCTGGCTCATGGCAATGCCGATGTCTGGTGATGTCAATCGCATCACACTAATGCAAAACAACGCCCCAGGCAACGCCGACCCGCGCCCGCCGCCCTTCGGCCTTACCCTGCATCCCGGCTCCCGGCGGCGAGCGGACATTCTGGTGACGCGCGAACGGATGCGCGATGCGCCGCCCGCCGGCTTGCTGCCGGTCGGCGCCGTTGTCGATGCCGCCGATATCCGATGCCGCTGCTTTTCGAGCGCTGATACGCACCGGAAGCCTTCGGGGCGCAAGACCGTGCGCCAGCTCAGGCCGCCGCGATATCGGTGCGAGTGAAGTCCCCGCCCTTGAACAGCAGCGGCTCGCCCATCGTGTCGGCGAGCGCATAGGCGAAGCAGTCGCCGAAGTTCAACCCCGCCGGATGATTGCCCTTGCCGAAACGCCGCCAGGCGCGGCGCGCGGCGATGGCCTGTTCGGAGGTGACCGGCACCAGTTCGACCGCCGCCTTCTCCAACAGCACATCGAGCTCATGTCCCGCCGCGGCGCCGCCCCGGCTTTCGACAACCATCGCCGCCTCGAGCAGCCCGACCGCCGACATGCGGCGGGGCCAAGCCGCCGCTATCGCGTCTTCATAACGCCCCGCGTCGGGCTCGCCGAGCAGGATGGCCAGGACGGCCGACGTATCGATAATCACGTGTCGACGATCACTTGGGCAAGCCACGCTCGTCGTAGAGCATGTCGCCGTGCTCCACGGCCGACGGCCCGGGTCCCATAAGCTTGGCGCAACGCTCTCCGATGGCGTGAAGCTCCCGGGCCAAGGCATCCGCGCCGCGCCGGCGCTTCTCACGCTCCAGCCGTTCGCGCAGCGCGACGGTGATCGCGCCGGTCATGGTCTCGCCGGTCAGCCGCGCCAGCTCGCCGGCCAGCCGGCAGGTCGCCTCATTCTTGATGTTCAGGCCCATCGCGCGTTCCGGTAGAAGGATCAGGAGATGTCTACCCTAAGCGCTGTCGCGGCCGGGAGCAACGGCGATGACGTTTGCGGCTGCGGCCGCCGATCGGCAATGGCCGGGAAATGCCGGGTGAGAACACCCGCACCGGAATCGTGTCTCAGTTTGAAACCTGCCGCTTGCGGCAGGTCATTGGTCGGTTCGGCTGAGGCGCCCGCGCGTCGATCGGCCTGACGACCCACGCCACATCCCGCAACGTGCCCGAAACGCCGACCCGCGCCCGCCGCCCTTCGGCCTTCCCCTGCATCCCGGCTCGCCGGCTCCTGGCGGCGAGCGGACTTCCTGGTGACGCGCGAACCGATGCGCGATGCGCCGCGAGCCTGCGGGCCGCGGTCGGCGCCGTCGTCCATGCCGCCGACATCCGATGCCGCTGCTTTTCGAGCGCTGATACGCGCCGGAAGTCTTCGGGGCGCAAGACCGTGCGCCAGCTCCTTGGCCGCCGGCAGCTTCCCCTGCCAACCGAGTCGAGCTCACCGTGCGCCACGCGGAACTCGTCACTCGTTCGACGACTCGGAGTCGGACGAACGCTCGCGGCGCATGTACGGGAACAGCAGCACGTCCCGGATGGACGCCGAGTCCGTCAGCAGCATCACGAGACGGTCGATGCCGAGCCCCTGCCCTCCGGTGGGCGGGAGGCCGTATTCCAGTGCCCGGATGTAGTCGTCGTCGAACCACATCGCCTCGTCGTCGCCGGCGTCGCGGGTCTCGACCTGGCGGCGGAATCGGGCCGCCTGATCCTCGGGGTCGTTCAGCTCGGAGAAGCCGTTGGCGATCTCCTTTCCGGCGATGAAGAGCTCGAACCGATCGGTGAGGAACGGGTCATCGTCGTTCGCGCGCGAGAGCGGCGACACCTCCATCGGGTGCGCGGTGATGAACGTCGGCTGGCGCAGTGTGTCCTCCGCCGTTTTCTCGAAGATCTCCTGCCACAGCTTGCCGCGCCCGTGGTGGCTCTCGATGACGACGCCGAGCGACGCCGCGAACGCGCGGACGCGGTCGTCGCGATCGAGGTCGGCGGGGTCGAGCTCCGGATTGCATTCGAGGATCGCCTCCGCCATCGACAGAATGCGAAACGGTGCTCCGAGATCGATGCCCTCGCCCTGGTACGCGATCTGCGTGGTGCCGCAGACCGCAACGGCGGCGCCGCGCACGAGCTCCTCGGTGAGATCGATCATCTCCACGCAGTCCGCGTACGCCTGATAGAACTCGAGCATCGTGAACTCGGGGTTGTGCTGGGTGGAGACGCCCTCGTTGCGAAAGTTGCGATTGATCTCGAACACGCGTTCGAACCCGCCGACGACCAGCCGCTTGAGATAGAGCTCGGGCGCGACGCGCAGATACAGGTCGGTGTCGAGCGCGTTGTGGTGGGTCACGAACGGCCGGGCGACCGCCCCACCCGGAATCGGGTGCATCATCGGCGTCTCGACTTCGAGGAAGCCGCGGTCGATGAAGAACCGGCGGATGTAGTCGACGGTGCGCGATCGGGCGCGGAACACTTCGCGGCTGCGCTCGTTCACGATGAGATCGACGTAGCGGCGCCGGTAGCGGGTCTCGACGTCGGCGAGTCCGTGGTACTTCTCCGGCAGCGGCAGCAGCGACTTCACGAGCAGCCGGACCGATCGCGCCTTCACCGACAGCTCGTTCGTCCGGGTGCGGAACATCACCCCCTCGACCGCAACGATGTCGCCGATGTCGAACCGCTTGAATTCCGCGTACTGGCCTTCGGGCAGCGCGTCGCGCCGCACGTAGATCTGGATGTCTCCGGAAACGTCCCGCAGGTGCGCGAAACTCGCCTTGCCCATGAGGCGGCGGGTCATCATCCGTCCGGCGACCGCCACCGGCTCGCCGTCCAGATCCTCTGCCGAGGTTTCGGCGAACCGCGCGTGCAGATCGCCGGCGCGTGCGTCGGGCCGGAAATCGTTCGGATACGCCTGGCCGCGGGCGCGAAGCTCCGCGAGCTTCGCGCGGCGTTGCGCGGACTGCTCGGCGCTCTCTTCACTCAACAGTCGGCCCTCACTGGCGGTGGCAGCGGCGGGGACGCGACCCTACCGTTGCTCTCGGGCGCCGCTTCTACCATTTGCGCTCTTCTCGCTCCATGCCGCCGGCATCCGATGCCGCCGCTTTTCGAGCGCTGATACGCGCCGGAAGCCTGCGGGGCGCAGACCGTGCGCGAGGATCTCGAGGCCCGCACCCTGCCCGCCTGCGGCGGGATGCGGCCCCGGCCGCCATGGGGGCCCGGCCCGGCAACAGTCCGGCGACTTGTCTCTCGGACGGTTTGGAGTCACGCTCGCGCTGCCGGGAAGCGCCGCATGGGGCATCCCGGCCTGGACCGACAAACCCCTGCCGGCGTCCGACGCCCTCGTTGGCGCCGCAGCCGGCACCGGGAGGACGATCGGGAGGACAATCGGGAGGACGATCATGCCGGAGGTCAAAGCGCCCAAGCGGGATCCGAGAATTCAATTCAGCCATTTCGGCATGAATGTCCGCGATCTCGAAAAGATGGAAGACTTCTATACGCGGGTGATCGGCTTCACGGTCACCGACCGGGGCAAGGCCGTCGGGCTCAACCTCAGCTTCCTGAGCATGGACCCGCTCGAGCACCACCAGCTCGTCCTGTGCACCGGCGAGCCGGACGAGCTCGGCGAGAACAAGCGCAAGGCGATTTTCGGCGGGCCGGTCAACCAGGTGTCGTTCAGGCTGGAGGCGCTCGACGACCTCCGCATCATGTATAACCGGCTGAAGAACGAGGTCGGCGAAGACAAGCTTTTGCTCGGGAACCATTGCATCTCGTGGAGCGTCTATGGCCACGACCCGGAAGGCAACACGGTGGAGTTTTTCGTCGATTCGCCGTGGTTCGTCGACCAGCCGTTTTTCGAGCCGTTCGATCTGTCGAAGACCGACGACGAGATCTTCACCGAGACCGAAGCGATGGCGCGCGCCATGCCGGGCTTCCAACCCTATACGGCGCGGCGCGAAACCTTCGCCAGGATGATGGGGCGGGAAATCGTCGCCAAACCGTTCCAGGACGCGAACTCATAAGCACGCAGCCGGATCCTGACGGTTGCGATCTTGATCATGGCGAGGACGTCGGCGGCGCGCTTTTCGTATCGGGTTGCGATGCGCCGGAGCCGCTTGAGCCCGACCGGCATCACCTTATGGGGACACGGCCCGGTGCACGCACCAGCGTTGTCGAGCATGCGATATCGCCGGCCTTTGCCCGGCGGGTGAAGCGCTTGCGCACCGTCTTCCACATGCCATAGCGCGCGGGCGGGTGGTGCCGGCGCGCGCCCGGGCGCAGAACGCACATCACGCCGTTGACGAACTGACGGTTGTCCGCCCCGCTTCGTCCGGGGGCGCCCGGCTTGCCGGGCAGACCCGCCGCGATGATGGACCATTGCAAGTCCGAAAGCGCGTAGCGCTTGACCATCATCAAACCTCCAGCAGAAACGCCGGAGACCCGTGAATCACATAAGACGGCTCAACCAAACCATGACTGTCGATTGGCCCTAGCCGGCAACCGCCGCCGCGAAGGCGTCCCGCGAGGCGAAGCGACGCCGGCATCGCCGCCGGCTGTCTCACGCCGATTGACGCGCTATATCCCGTTTCGATCGAGCGCTTTCCCTCTCCGGAATCGGCTCGGGTTCGTGGGGAAGCGGGGCGTCAGTCCGGCAGCGACGGCAGGCCGCCAACTCCGGGTCGGAGACACGCGCCAACGCGCAGGAGGCCCCCACAGTTATGGATATTTGCGGTGTCCGACCAGCTCGCGGTTATGCTTGTTATTATGCTTTCCGGCGGTGGGGCCCCCGCGATGGGCTTGAAGGGCTTGCACTCCGTCACGATCATGCACTCATCGCTGCCGGCGACGCGGGCATGTGTTCTGCTGCATGTTTCACTCGCGGGGCTGGCCAGGAACTGGTCAAGGCACGAATCGGCGTTGACGATGTCCGACTTGTTGCAGAGGTCGCTCAGATCCCTGCAGCAGTAGACCCAATCGGTCCTGTAAAGGCGTGCGCTTTTTCTCGTCTCGCCGTCGGTCAAAGACCATGTGTCATCCGGACGACCCTTCGAGTCGATCTTCGCGACGACCGTCCCGTAGTCCGAGCACAGGTTCTGGGCTTCGACGGTGTTCGGGGTCGGCAATGTGTTGTTGTCCCACTTGGCGCGCAGGCATTCCGCATCCCGGTGGCTTACTCTCTGGCCGCTGCCGCAGGCGGCATGGGCCTGGCCGACCAGCGCCGTCGCCAACGCGAGCACGACCGCCGCCGAGACCGCATATGCTGCATGCCGCTTCATTCTCGGATCCTCCTGTTCCGTGTCGGGACGCCACCGGGACACAGGCCGTGACGCCGCCGGGACACAGGCCGGGACACAGGCCGGACGGCGGACCTGCGCCCACCGCGATCGAGCTCCGTCACCGCCAATCTCCGGCGGCGGCGCGTGCGTGTCAAGCCGGCGTCCCGGTCCGGGCAGGGCCGAGCGCGCGGGCCGAGCGCGCGCCGGCGTTGACAACCATGGCCGCTTGCGGCGCGACGGCGTGAGTGAACGGAGCGAATGCCATGGCCGGCAAACCGAATGTGACGCATGTGCACCTGGTGGGCAGCGTCGGGCTGGACACGGCGGAAGAGGTGCTGGCGACGGCGGGGGCGTTGTTGGGGCCGTATCTCGAGCGCGTCCCCGACGGCGAGCCGGGCGGACGCCGGCTGTGGATCAGCTGGCAATACCCGCTGCTGCGCAGCTGCACCTTCCTTGCGCTCGCCGAGGACCGGACTTCGCCGGTCGAGACCGGCTTCGCCCGGCTCACGCTGGCCGACGGTGCGGCGCCGCAGGACATACGCTTTCCCAAGTTCGCCGAATTCCTCGATGGCTGAGGCGCGGGCGTCCTATCTCGATTTCCTGGACGCGAAGAAAGCGGGCTATCTGCCGGACCATGTCCGCTTCCAGGTCAGCCTGCCGACACCGATGGCCGTCCTCGGCGCCTACACCGACCCGGAGACGGCGCGGTGATCGTCTCGTCCGACGCGTGCCTCCAGGAGATGCGGGAATTCGCCGACGGGCCGAAGGACCCGCGCGGGCATATCCGCTTCGACTGGCGGAATTTCGGCGACGCCGGCCGGTTCTTCAACGAGGTCATGTGGACAAGGTTCTCCGCCGAGGGCTTCATCCAGACACTGCCGAGTCGGACCTTCTCCGGCGAACAGACCATCCATGTGGGCGCGAAGGAAGTGCGTTTCATCGAGGTCGGCCCGGCCCACACCAAAGGCGACGTCGTCGTTCATGTGCCCGACGACAGGGTCGTCTTCGCGGGCGACATCGTGTTCATCGGCGGCCACCCGGTGATCTGGAGCGGACCGATCGGCAACTGGATCGACGCCTGCGACCTGATGCTGGGCTGGGATGTGGATATCGTGGTCCCCGGCCACGGCCCGATAACCGACAAGCGGGGGATCCGCGGCCTCAAGGACTATCTCCTGTTCGTCGAGACCGAGTCCCGCAAGCGCTACGATGCCGGCATGGGCTGGGAGGCGGCGGGCCGCGACATCGACCTCGGCGCTTTCGCCGATTGAATCGACCGCGAGCGCATCGTGACGAACGTGTTTTCATGCTATTGCGAATTCGCCGGCGAGACCGGCGAATTCGACCGGATCGAGGTCATCGGCGCGGCCGGCCGCTATTTCTTCGACCGGCGCGAAGGCCGGCTTTAGGGAGGCATCATGGTGACGCTCAACGATACCCACGACCCCGGCCGCAAGAGCTGGGTGGCATCGGCCAACCGGAAGGGCAACGATTTCCCGATCCAGAACCTGCCGCTCGGCGTCTTCGCGGACGCGCGCGGCGGGGCGCGCGGCGGGATCGCGATCGGCGACCGGATCCTCGACCTCGCCGCCGCCGTCGGCGCCGGCCTGTTCCGCGGCGATGCGCAAGACGCCGCGCGCGCCGCGATGGGCCCGGCGCTCAACCCGATCATGGCGCTCGGCAACGAGGCCGCGTCCACCCTTCGGGCGGCGGCGTGCGCGATCCTGAGCGAAGGCCATCCCGCCCGCGCCGACGCCGAGCCCTGCCTAGTCGCGATGGCCGGCGCGGCGATGGCGCTGCCGGCGGAAATCGGCAGCTTCACCGACTTCCTGACCTCGCACGATCACATGCTGCGCATGTCGCCGACCGGCGAACCGCCGCCGGCGTTCGATCATGTGCCGATCGCCTATCACAGCCGCGCAACGACGGTCCGGGTCAGCGGCACGCCTGTCATCCGCCCGCGCGGTCAATTCACCGGCCCAGACGGCGCGGTCGTCTTCGGCCCGGAGCCGGCGCAGGATTTCGAACTGGAGCTCGGCATCTTCGTCGGGCCGGGAAACCCGATCGGCGCACCGATCGCGATCGGCGCGGCGCGCGCGCACGTGTTCGGCTACTGCCTGTTGAACGACTGGTCGGCGCGCGGCATCCAGTTCTTCGAATCCCAGCCGCTCGGCCCGTTCCTCGGCAAGAGCCTGATGACCTCGATCTCGCCCTGGGTGGTGACCGCCGAGGCGCTCGCTCCGTTCGCCGCGCCGGCCCGCGAACGCGCCGCCGGAAAGGCGCCGCCGGAGCATCTGACCGGCGCCGCGGATCAGGCGGGCGGCGGTCTCGATATCGCGATGTTCGCCGACTGGTCGACCGCGGCGATGCGCCGCCGGAACGTCCCGGCGCAGGCCGTGGTGAAGACGAATTTCCGCGACAGCTACTGGACGCCGGCGCAGATGCTCTGCCATCACGCGAGCAACGGCTGCGCGCTCCGGCCCGGCGATCTGTTGGGCAGCGGCACCGTCTCGGGCGCGTCCGAGGACGCGCGCGCCTGTCTTGCGGAGATCAACCGGAAAGGCCGCGACACGCTCACCATCGGCGGCGAGGAGCGGATCTGGCTCGAAGACGGCGACGAAATATCCTTCGCTGCAAGGGCCGAGCGGTCCGGCCACGCAACCATCGGCTTCGGCGCCTGCCAAGGCGCACTCGCCCCCTGCCCCGCCTGGCCGGACCCGCGCTGATCACCCGAAGCCGAAGTTCGCGGCGATCCGGGTGCCGGCGCGACATCGCCGCCGGGACGATCGACCCGCTGTCCCGCTCGGCACGCGCGGTAACGCCGGCCTACATGGAAGCGATGCTGCGCGAGGTGAAGCGCGGCAGGCTGCACCCGCATGACCTCCGCCGCACCGATGCGAGCCAGGCCGTGATGTCGGGCGAAAATTTGCCCCTGGTCGGCAAGCTGCTCGGACACCGGCGCCACCGCTGCACGGCGGGGTACGCGCACATTGCAGACGTGCACCTCGTCGAGGCGGCGGAAAATCGGGTACCTCATCGCTCACGCGATGGAACAAAACGGCGACACCGGGCTGAATTCAACCGCGCTCGTGATGAGCCGGCGCCCCGTTGTCACCTAGCGTCGTCGTTTTGCCGGAGCCCTCGGGGCGCTGAGGCGGCCGGCGCCGCAATCGAGACGGGACGCCGGCCTATAGACGGGTCCGAAGCCGGCGGCTAGAACCGGTAGCGAACGCCGATCTCGATCTTGTGGGACTGCAACTTGGTCTTCGTGATGAAGTCATCTTCCCACTTGAACTTCGCCTTGCTCGTGCCGAAGAACCGGTAGCCAAGCTGCACCATCACGGAATCACTCACCGGGTAGGCGACGCCCGCGCCGATTTGATAGGCCAGCACCCAATCCGCATCTTTGTCGCTGCCGGTCTCCATGGTCTCCGTCGCCAGATCCCGCGACGTGAAGCTAAGCTTCAGATTCGACCGCGCCGCCCCCAAGCCGCCGCCGATATACGGAACCCACTTGGTGCCCGTATCGATATCGTAGTAACCATTGGCCATCAGGCCGAGGATCGACGCACGTCCACCCCATTCGTCGACGGTATCCTCATCCGAATCGTCCGTGCCGTCGAAATCGAGCGAATCAACGCCAAGCCGCAGCCAGGATAGTTCGCCCTCGATCCGGACGTTCTTCCGGCCGTAGCCCACAGCCGCGCTCAGCCCAAAACCGTTATCGGTCTTGAGCTTACCCTTCTCCAGCGAGCGTCGGTATTCGTCCGGTGGGCGAACGAACGTCTCGACCGTGGACTCGTGATCCCACGCCCCGGCAAATGCCGCGCCGACATTACCCGAGACGTACCAGCCGTTGCCCGGCTCCCCCGCCTGCGCCCCCACCGGGACCGCGAGGCAGAGCGCGAGCGCGCCCGCGAAAATCTTCACACCACATCTCCACGACATCGGCCGAATCCTCCAATGCTTCCCAGAGTGAACGTCAGGTTAAGCGAAGCGGACGAGCTTGGAAAGCCGGCGCGGCCGTCGAGGGCTGCCTCGCGTCGCTACCCAGGCGCGAGGAGGACGACCGGGTGTTCCCCGGCGACCTTACGTCATCGCGGCTCTATACTCTCTGGGCACGGTTGCGGACCGAAGCCGGCCTCAACGGCATGTGTATTCATGACCTGCGGCACAGCTTCGCCGCTCAGGGCATGATGAACGGTGTCGGGCTGGCCACCGTCGGGCGGCTGCTCGGACACCGGCGCCGCGCCACCACCGCGATCTATGCCCATCTCGACGATGCCGCCTTGCGGGATGCCGCCGCGCAGGTGGCAGCGGTCATCGCACGGCCCGCATTGTCCGGTCCAAGCAAGCCTGTCCGGGGTGGCGTCTTCGGTCGGCTGGCCGGCAAACCCGCCGCGACGGCGTCGGGCGGCTCGACACAGCCCGTGTCGACGGACAGACCCGACAGGGCGTGCGGCCCGGTCAAGATTTGACCGGCCGAGGCGCTCAAACGGACACGGAGGGCATAGAGAATGTATCCTTGACGTACATCGTCATGCCCGGCATTCACGAGCGTTCGCGGAAGGACGATCCGTCAGGCCGTTCCGGGGCTTCGAGAGCCAGGCCGCGCGGCGGCTGGCGATCCTGAACGCCGCGCCTTCGCTCGATACCCTGCGGTCCTTGCCGGGAAACCGTCTCGAAGCGCTAACGGGCGACAGGGCGGGCCAGTACTCCATTCGCATCAATCGGCAATGGAGGCTGTGTTTCGAGTGGCCGGAGGGGCAGGCGGGACCGGACAATGTCGAGATTGTGGACGACCACGGATGAAGAGGGGAGACCCACATGTTCATGAGAGCCGTGCATCCCGGCGAGGCCTTGAAGGGCGAACTGGAAGAGTTGGGGATCACCCCGACGGAATTCGCGCGCCAGATCGCCGTGCCCCCGAACCGCGTGAGCCAGATCATCGCCGGCAAGCGTTCGGTCACCGGCGACACGGCGCTGCGCTTCGGCCATTGGTTCAGCGTCGAGCCCCTGTTCTGGCTCAACCTTCAGGCTCAGTACGACCTGGTCCGGGCCGATAGGGAAACCGGCGCGGCAATCCGCCATCTGCCGACCCGACCCGGCATTCCGGGGCGTCGCGCTCGAAGCACGCTTCTCTGAGGCGCTGAACAAGTGCTCTGTCGCGCCCGTCGACCTGCGATACCAGTTTGACGCCATGAACTTTCGGAGTGGTGACGATCGCGACGACTACGATACGATCGGATCCGATAGGTGGTTGAAGACTCTCGAGGAGTTCGTTGACGTCAGCTTGAAGCGGCTGCAGACCGCGCTCGACCGCCGATCAAAAATACTGCCGATCGAAACTTTGGTTGGCGAACTCAATCGGCCAAGCGACTACTGAGACAGTGACCCTCCGGTGTGCTTATCCCGTGCTTGGCCCGCATACAGGTGCTGGCGGGCGAGCCGGTTATTTAGCAGGAGGTGACGGCACCGGAGGTCCGTAAAGCCGCGCCTTGCCGGCGCATGCGCCCGCTCATCCCGCCGCGATATCGGTGCGGGCGAAGTCCCCGCCCTTGAACAGCAGCGGCACGCCCATCGTGTCGGCGAGCGCATAGGCGAAGCCGTCGCCGAAGCTCAACCCCACGGGATGATTGCCCTTGCCGAAACGCCGCCAGCCGCGGCGCGCCCGGGCCAAGGCATCCGCGCCGACATGAACGGTTTTCCTTACCTTGTATTTGCTAGCA
Organism: Alphaproteobacteria bacterium; assembly: GCA_965248835.1. Classification (GTDB taxonomy): domain Bacteria; phylum Pseudomonadota; class Alphaproteobacteria; order MPNO01; family MPNO01; genus CAYFYS01. The sequence goes on along the minus strand of CBDFLJ010000002.1, from coordinate 815,049 downwards.
TGTTTTGCTAGCTTGCGGCAGGCCGGTCGATCGACACACCGCCCGACAAGGAGGCTGCCGCGATGAGCTCGACCATCACCGTCCGCGATATCGATCCCGCAGACAAGTCGTGGCTCAAGCGCGAGGCGCGTCACGTCGGCGTTTCGATGGAAGAGTTCGTCCGTCGCCTCATTCGCGAGAAGCGGGTCAAGACCGAGCGCCGGCCAAAGCCGTCGGAGGCCTTCGAGCGGCATTTCGGACCCGAGCACGGTGTCGAACTGCCGCCGCTCGGGCGCTACGGCTACAGGCCCGTCGAATTCGTCGACGAGAACGAGACGTGACCGCGCCAATCGCCTGGCTGCTTGATGCGAACGTCGTCTCGGAGATGATGCGGCCCAACCCGGATCCGCCTGTTGCCGCTTTTCTCGATTCGATCGCCGCCGAGGGGATCGGTGTCGCCGCTGTCACCGTGTGGGAAATTCTCGACGGCATCGGCCGCCTCGATCCTGGACGGCGCCGGGATGACTTGACGGGGCGGTTTCAAGACCTGCTCGACGATCTGTTCGAGGACCGGATCGTCGATTGGACCCTGGCAGATGCCCGTGCGTGCGCCCGCATCATGGAACAGAAGCGGCGACGGGGCGAGCCGCTCGACGACCACCTGCCGGACGCTTTTCTCGCGGCGACGGCGGCTTGTCGCCATCTCACGATCGTCACCCGGAACGTGAGCGAGTTCCGCAACACGGGCGTTGAATTCGTCGACCCCTGGACCGATACGCCGCGATGATCCGCTGGAGACAGGACCTGATTGAAGATCGCGATCGCTCGGCCGCGCTCCACGCGGTTGCTTGCGAAGTCGCAGCGGCGCGCGGCGCCGAGCTCGCCGCGTTGCGGGGGGGCATCGAGCGGAAGGGGCGCGACACGCTCACCATCGGCGGCGAGGAGCGGATCTGGCTCGAAGACGGCGACGAAATATCCTTCGGTGCAAGGGCCGAGCGAGCCGGCCACGCAACCATCGGCTTCGGCGCCTGCCGAGGCGCACGCGCCCCCTGCCCCGCCTGGCCGAACCCGCGCTGATCACCCGAAGCCGGAATTCGCGGCGTGATGTTTGAGCGACGCGCAGCGCCAGCGCGCGATTCGGCGGCGACGCCGCCCGGCTGCCCCGCTCGGCAGGCGCGGCTCCGGCGCATCCGGGTAGCGCGGACGCACCCGGCTTCCGTCCGCATCCGCTGAAGGGACACCGGGCGGGCCGGTGGGGCGTGCGCGTATCGGGCAACGGACGCGTGGTGTTCCGCTTCGAGGACGGCGCGGCCGTGGATGTGGACCTGATCGACGATCACCGATCGTAAGGGAGCGCCGAGCCATGAACGAGAGCAGCAGCGAACGTGTCGGCGCCATGCCGAACCCGCCGCATCTGGGCGAACTGATCCACGAGAGCATGGAAGAGGTCGGCTGGAACGTCACCGAGACGGCGGCCCGTCTGCATTGCGAGCGGGGCACGCCGCCGCGTCTGCTGAACGGCAGGGCCGGCCCGTCCGCGAACGTGGCGCTGTCGCGGCGGGGCGCAACGGCGATGACCTTTGCGCGCGGTCGCCACCGGACAATGGCCGCGACACGCCTTGTGGGAACATGGCAGGCTCGCATTTCCGGAGCCTTGACGGGCGTCGCCCGACCCCGGCGTCCGTCGGCTTGCAAGGGGCATATCATTGGCATAATATGCCATGATCGCCTGCCAGGGAGCTTCGATCATGCCGACGCGCAACGTCGTCCTCACCGATCATCAGGCCGCCCTGGTCGCCAAGTTGGTGACATCGGGCCGCTACCAGAATGCCAGCGAAGTGATGCGCGAGGGTCTCAGGCTGGTCGAGCGGCAGGAGATGGAGGACGAATTCCGCCTCAAGATAATGCGCGAGGCCGCGGAAGCGGGCATTGCCGACATCGCGGCAGGGCGTTTCCGCGCGTTTGATGCGGCGGATTCATTACAGGATCATCTTTCCTCTCTGGCGGCCGAAGCGCTTGGCAATTCCTCGTCGAACCCCGACAGCGGGTAATGACCGGCCGCGGCCGTTGGCGGGTCCGTCTGGCAGCCGCGGCCGAAGACGATTTCCGGAACATTCTCCGCTGGACGTCGGAGCAGTTCGGGGAAGCGCAGGCGCGCGTCTATGCACAGACCCTGACGCGCGCCATCGAAGCGCTGGCGGCAGGACCTCAAGTTGCCGGGTCGCGGAAACGCGATGGAATTGCGGAAGGACTCATGACTCTGCATGCGGCGCGCGGAGGACGAAAAGCCCGGCACCTGGTGTTGTACCGGGTTGGCGATCCGGCGGATCCGCCCACGATCGACGTGCTTCGCCTGCTGCATGATTCGATGGATATGCCTCGCCATGTCGGCGCGGGCGAACACGACGGCTGCTGACGACGGCCAGGTCCAAGCCGGCGCGCGGTTCTTCTCGACAGCTCGCTCCCCCGCCGCCGACAGGATCGGTGCGCCCGGATCATGGGCCTCGATCAATCGGATCCGCTCGCAGCCGGCCGGCAGACGCCGATGGGTTGCAGCTCGAACCGCTCCGTGTCACGCTCGATGGGCCGGCGGGCTGCACATGGAAAATCAATATTGAAAGCGACCTCGTTAAAACAACCGAGCCGGGAGAACGGAAATGGCGCGCGAGTACTTCAAGGGCGATTGGCAGTCGGGCTACTCCTTCTCACCTTGCGTCAAGACTTCCGGCGGGCAGACAGTCTGGGCCGCAGGTCACGGCGCATGGGTGGACGAGAACGGCGACTCGCTTGCGGGCGACTTCGCCGCCCAGACACGGGCGTCGTTCCGTATGCTCGAGGCGACGCTTGCGCGCGCCGGCGCGACGCTGCAGGACATGGTCACGATGACGGTGTTCATCCTCGATGCCCGCCATTCCAAGACCTTCACCGACATCCGGAAGGAGTTCTTCCCGAGCGGCGACTATCCGGGCAGCGCGCTGATTACCTGCGCCGGATTGGCCCACCCGGACATGATGGTAGAGATCCAGGGGATCGCGGTCCTCGGCGACGCCTAGCAGCTTATGGCGGTGGATTCGCAGCGACCGCCGGACTCCGAGACGTGGTTCTGAACGGAGTTATGGCGGCTATCCAATACGACCGTTTTTGATCACACGTGCTCGGATATTTCGCGAGTACCTTTAGAAACGGAAGCTTACGCGTTGATCCGCAATTCACCATACAACTCGATCGGTTGGCCCGGTGCAGTCGCGATGGGATTTCCAATTCGTTCGGCGGCGCTTGGCGTGGCGTCATCGAGATGGGTGCAGCGGTTACTGGTGGTGCCGCGCCGGTGCCCGAGCAGGCGTCCTGTCATGTGCAGGCCTTCTCCCTGCATGACCGCATGGAAGGCGCGAGAATGCCTCAGATCGTGAAGCCGCGGATCGGCGAGGATACCGGCGTGGTCACGCGCCTTGATCCGGAAGTGATAGAGCGCATTCTTGCCTAACGGCTCGCCGGCGCGTGCGCCGGGAAACACCCATCCGCCGGAGGCCGGCGCCGACGGACGGTCGAGCAATGTCCTTGCCGGTTCACCGAGCAGGACGCGCCTCCGCCCCATCTTGCTATCGACCAGGGCGAGCCGGTCCGGCTTCACCTCGGACCGCCTCGATCGGCGTATCGCGCCCGGCCGGCGCGGTACGCGGGATCAGCCGTCCCGATGCCCGCCGCGGATCTGCGCTTGCCGCTTCCAGCGACCGCGGGGACGCGGCAAGCGAGAAGAGCGACACGCAGAGCTTCGACGGCGATTTCTTCGCGGCGTTCGGCGTTCGACGCCGCACCGCCGCGCGGGCGCGGAGCATGAAGCGAAGCTGGAAAATCGCTCGGGCTTTATCGACCTGTTCCGGCCGCGCGGCATCCCGCCGGTGCGCCGCAGGCCCGATCGCGGCACGCCCGAATGCCGGCGCGGGTTTCGAGCGCCACTATGGGACGCACGCGGCATCGGCGACCAACGAGCCGAGTACCCGCTGGGCGTCCTGCTGGCGCGCGGGGCGATCGTCCGGGATCGGCACGACGCCGGCCGGCGCTGCGCGCGGTCCTTCTTGACAAGCGGTTCATATGCGGCGTAAGGCGATTCGCGACGCGCCACAAGTGCGACCAGATCAGACCCGCCCGGGATCACCGCGGCGGGTTTTTGATTGCCTGCCGTCAGGACGATCGCCCGAGCCGTGCGCAGCCCCGAGCGGCTCCCAAGCGACACGTGGGCAAGCGGCGCTTCGTCGTCCGGTGAAATCCTGCGCAGCCGGCGGCGGCAACAGGACCGGCGCCGCCGAGACCCTTCCCGCGAACAGCAGAGGAGCCGACACAGGATGTCTGCGACCGCCGATGGCTGACCCGCACCGCTACCCGCCGATCGACGACCGGATCCGCGCGCGCGTGCGCAAGCGCGTCCGCGAGGGGCTGTCGATCGCGCAAACCGCCGAGAGCGTCGGCCGGCCCAAAAGAGCCGTCGCACAGGTCGTCCGCGAGCTCGGCGGCGTCAAGGCGATCCGCCGCGGGGACGACCGCCGATAGCCCACAAGCGCCCGGCCGCGGCCGCACGAGATCAGGACGAGGACACGACATGCCGGATGACGACGATCTGCCGCAGGACGATCAGGGCGCGGCCGCGCCCGAGCCGTCGATCGAGGCGATGATCGGCCGCGAGATCGAGGAATTGATGACCGACGCCAGGAACCTGTCGGTGCTCCGCGACGCGCTGCCGGGCGTGCTGCCGGAGGCCGCCGAGGACGCGCTGCGGACCCTGTTCCGCCGCGGCTTCGTGTCGCTGCACGCGCGATAGCGTCCGGCGGCGGCGCGCGCGGCCGCCGCGCCCGACCTCAGTCCCGGCCGGCTTTCATGATTTTCTCGGCCAGCAGGTTGGGATTGGTGAAGCACAGCTCGTGGCTGCCCGGACACTGCACGAGGCGGAACAGCCCGAGCTTTTCCGACAGCCGCGGATGCCAGGGCAGGCTTTGCGGCAGCGACGTGTCCTCGGTGCAGTAGAGGTAGGATTTCGGGATCTGCATCGCGGCGGGGTTCGTCTTGAGCGCGATGGGATCGCCGAAGGTCTTGTTCGGATGCGGGTTGAGCTGGTCGTAAGCCGCCCGGGCGAGTTCCGCATCGGCATCGTTGATGAAGGCTTCGCGCCAGATCTCGAACGGCAGCGTCACCGAACCGTCTTCCTGCTCCAGTGCCGCGAACATTTCGACATAGTGCGGCGGCACCATGTCCTGCAGCGCCTCGCCGTCATTGGGCACGAATGCGTTCCAATAGACCAGGCGGCGGATTCGCTGCGGTATCCTGTCGGCAACGCCGGTGATCACCATCCCGCCATAGCTGTGGCCGAGCAGGACCGCATCCGACAGGTCGTTGGCTTCGAAGTAATCGACGAGCGATCGGATCGCCTCCTCGAGCCCGGTGTCCTTGCGGTCGCCGGGCCGGTTGCCGGCCAGGGTCGGCGTATGAACCTTATGGCCCGCCGCCCGGATCGGCACCGCGGTCGGCTCCAGCAACGCGCCGGTATGCCACGCGCCGTGAACCAGTACGTAGGTCGCCATCTATGCCTCCAATGTCGCCTCGGTTCGCGAACCCGACCGGCATGCTACAGGCTGTCGCACCCGCTATCCACAAGGCGGACGGTCCGTTTCCCGGCGTGCCGTCATCCGGCTTGCACTTCCCGGCCCCGTCGTTTCTGCGCCCAGGCGGTCGCCAGCACCACCGCCGCCGCGCCGCCGATCACCGGCCATGCGGCCGGATGCTCGAACGGGCAGACCATGATCGCGGCCCCGCACAGCGCGGTCACCGCCTGCGCGGGGACGGACAGAGGGGCAAACATGTAGCCGGCCATGCCGACGGCGAGCACGCAGACGCCGATTGCGGTCTTGATGCCGACGATCACGATCTCCTCGGGCGTGCCGTCGAAGATCAGCGCCGGCTGGTACACGAAAACGAACGGCACCACATAGGCGGCGATGCCGAGGCGGACGGCGGCCCATCCGGTTTGCCAGAAATTGGTGCCGGCAACCGCACAGGCGGCGAACACGGCGATGCAGATCGGCGGGGTGATCATCGACAGCATGCCGAAATAGAAAATGAACAGATGCGAGGCCAGTTTCGGAATCCCGGTTTCGACCAAGGCCGGTGCGATCAGCAGGGCCAGCATCAGATAGATCACCCCCGAAGGCATGCCCATGCCCAGGATGATGCAGACCACCGCCGTCATGAGCGGCAGAAGCAGGCCGCTTTCGCCCGCCGCCTGGGTGAGCAGCAGCGAGAAGTTGAATCCCAGGGTCGAGATCTGGATCGCCCCGATGATCATCCCGGCGAGTGCGGTGACGATGACCAGCTCGAGCACCGTCTGCCCGGTTTCCCTGACGGCGACCCAGATCTTGTAGAGGCTCGGCCGGGTGAAGCGATTGAAGACCGACACCGCCAGGGTCGCTCCGACGGCCAGCATCGCCGAACGGCCGGGCTGCCAGTGCTCCACCACCAGGGTCCAGACGAGAAGAAAGATCGGAATGACGAATATCCAGCCGCGGCCGACGATGTTCCGCAGATCCGGTGCGTCGGCGCGTTCGACCGGCGATATCGAATGCCGCCATGTCCCTTTGACTCTCGATTTCGCGGTGTCGGGCATGATCATGGTGGCAGAACCCATCGGGCTTGCCCTTCGAGCGGTTTCGAGCCACGCTCGACTTGGCTGAAGGGCGCCACATGGGAAATCCCGGGTCAAAGTAGATCTTTGGCCGAGCAGGCTTGGCGCCCGCGCTGACAAAAGGTCGGAACGAACGCCGTCGTGATAGCCGACGCCTTTGCCCTGCCGCGCGCCGAATTGAAGACTATCGGACTGGTCGCGCTCAGCCACGTCTTTGCACATTTATACCTGGCTGCGTTAGCGTTCTCGTATATTCCGATCGTCATGGAGCTCGGCGTAAGCTCGAGCGGTCTCGCCGTCTTCGCCACGGTCAATGCGATCGCTGCCGGCGCGGCCCTGTTTCCCGCCGGGATCCTGGCGGACCGGATCGGCGCCGGCCCGGTCGTCGTGGCAGGGGTCGCGCTCCCTGCTGCTGCGCTGACGCTGACGCCGGTGTTTCCCGGCTACTGGCCCTTGATGGGATTCGGTTTGCTCTGCGGGCTGGGCCATGGTGCCGTTTGGTCGGCGGGCTATGTGGTCCTCGCCACCTGTATAGGCGCCGAACGCCGGGGGCGCGCGTTCGGCATAAGAGACCTGTTCGCTTCGGTCGGCATGATAGCCGCCCCTTGGGCAATGTTGTCATTGTTCCTGCTTACGAATTGGCGAATAGCATTCTCCATCGTTGGTTTGGTCGGGATCATGTTCGCGGCGGTGGCAATGCGCTTTCGTGACGCCTTTCGCGATAACACCCTCCACCAGCCATGGGAACCCCGGAACCCTGAGAGGACACGCATCGATTCCCGGACGGCGATAGCCGCGATCGCGTCTTCGCCGGTGTTGCTGTTCCTTCTGGCAATGACTTTTCTGGGTTTTTCCGGCATCGGTGGGCATGAGCTCGTCAAGGAGTCCGAAGAGTTAATGGACGGTCTCCGGGCGATCTTTGTCGGCGCCTGGCCGGGCCTGCGGATATTGGACCTACTCTCCCTGGTATTGGGCTTACTCTTCCTGATATTGACCCCACTCGCGGGGGGCGTGATGGCCGACAAGGTCAAAAACCGGGAAAAGCTGGTCGCGATCTGCCTGGTTGCATCCGCGATCCTGCTCGGCATCGGAGCGCTCGATATCCTCCCCGTGCCCATCTGGGTGTGGATCGGGCTCGGCGGGCTCCTGGCTGCCCTCGCGAGCCCGTCGATCGATCTCCTGGTTCTCAAGATCTGTCCTTCGGGCAGGATCGGAGCCGTGTTCGGCTTCGTGACCACCGGTGGGTCGATCGGCGGGGCGCTGGCCCTTTGGGGCTCCCGTGGGTTAACCGGGTTCGACATGCCGGAGACGGTCCTCTGGGTGTCGGCGCTGGCCCTTCTCCTAGGCGTGGTCAGCATCTACGGCGCCAGGGCCGTCGCCCGCTGAGGCGGCCCGACGATCTCGACCTGCGCATTAGTTCGGACACGACGTTGGTATCCAGCAGGATCATCGCCGCCGCCTCAATCGAAGGAGGGCGGTTCGCGTCCGGCCTCGCGCGGCGGCAATTCCAGTTCCACACCGTTTGACGGACCGAAATGCGTGCGGATGATGCGCGCGAAGTTTTCGGAACTCGGTCTGCGTCCGACGGCATCGCGCAGGATCAGCCGCGCTTCCTCTTCCATCGACCGACCGCATATCGTGAGGCCGGGCGCACGCTTTTCGCGGTCGCGGCAGGGACGCTGGCCCGTATTTCTCACCGGGGGCCGGTGCTTCGGCGCGGCCGGCCGTCAAGCGGCGGCCCGCGCCCGGCGGCGCGCCCCGCGCGCAATGCAGACTTTCGGCCGCCATGCACGATGGCACGCGCGACTTCGCCGCCCCGTTGACCATGGACCTCAGACGCGGCGATGCAGACGAGAAGGTTCTTGCTATTTCGCTTCGACAAACGCGCGCGCGATCGTGAGAAGCGCTTGGGTGCGGACAAAGGGCCGCGTGATCGCCTCGGCGGTTTCGAGAGCCCGACCGATTGTCTCCCTCGCCCGCTCGCTATCTCCGATTTTCGCTCGCGCCGAGGCGACCACGGCAAGTGCTCCGACCCGGAAGTCGGCTCGATCGATCTCGCCGGCAGTGAAAACGGCACCCTCGATATCTCCTGTCGTCGCTTGCACCGATGCGATCTTGAACAATGCCGCGGCATGGTGAGAAGCCATCGAGTTCGTCCGGGCAGCGGCTTTGGCCTGGGCGATTGTCTGCCCGGCCCGCGCGCGATCTCCTGCCTTGGTTTGCACCGAGGCAATCGCGGCGAAGGCCGCAGCACGAGAGTAGCCGTTTGAGATCGTCCGGGCCGCAGCTTTGGCCTGGACGATCGTCTTCCCGGCCCGCACGTGATCTCCAGCCTTCGCTTGTACCGAGGCAATCGCGGCGAGCGCCTGGGCCCGGTGGCGCGCTCTTTCGATCTTGCCGACCGTCACGAGCGCCCCCGCCACATCTCCGGCCTCCGCCTGGGCCGAGGCCACCTCGAAAAGAATCCAGGACTCCGTGCTGCCGCCTTTCCCCCGAATGGCCGCGACGGCGCGCGCGAAGGTCTCCGTTGCGCGCTCGGTGTTTCCGATCTTCGCCTGGGCCGAGGCGATCTTTGTCAATAGCGTGGCGCGTGCGCTGACGCTTTTGACGGCTTCGACGATGTCGAGCGGCCGAGTGATCGCCTCCCTGGCCCGCCCGGCATCGACGCCCTGAATTGATGCAATCTCGGTGAATGCCAGCGCGCGGTGATAGACCGTTTCGATGCCGCGAGCAGTAGCAAGCGCTTGGTCGACATCCCCGGCTGCTGCCTGGGCCGATGCAATCCTGACGAACGCCATGCCGCGGATCCTGGCATGCTCGATTCCGTCGGCGGCAGCGAGGGCTCTGCGGGTCTCCCCCGCCTTCGCAAGCGCCTCTGCGATGTCGCGGAGCGCCAACGAATGCGTAAAGACCAAGCCGGATCGCCGAGCAGAGGCGAGCGCTTTGTCGAATTCGCCGGCGCTTGCCTGCACCGCGGCGATCGAAGCCCAAGATTCGGCACGCTCAGTGGACTCCGTGATCTCATCGGCGGCGGCGGCGGATAGCGAGATCACGCAGGCGTAGTCGGGAGAAATCCGGCACGCTCGCCATTGCGCCGCATCGGCCGCGTCCGCCGAGTCGAGCGGAGCCAGCAGGCAGATCACCAAGGCGAAGGCACTGACCGTTTTCGTCCTCATCCGGATTCCCATACACCGTGGGCGCCCACCGCGCTTGGTGATTTCCGACCGCCGGTAGAGTCCCATGGCAGCTGGCGACAGACAAGCGGAGCACCGGTTCCCGTCCCGGCTTGACCTCGCCCAGCGGGCCGCGTGATGCTAAGCTGAGGCAGACATGCCGATCCGAAGCCACGTCCACGCGTATCGGCGATCCTTGTGGTCTTCCCCACTTTCCGACCCTTCCGGTTTCGGCAAGATCGTCCATTCCACGACGGAGACCGGGGTGCCGAAAAAATCATGGAACGGGCATTATCACACAATCATGCCGCACGGCGCGCTCGGCTGCGGGCCGGCCGCACCGTAGACGATCGCGCCTCGGCATGGCGATCCGCCGTCGCCGTTGAAGAGCCGCAAGCCGCTCGCCGCTCACCAGGACCGAAAGGCCGGAATGGGCCAAGCTCGAAACCGTCACTGAAATCGGGAACAGGTCATGCTTCCACAAAAGGATCCGCTCATGCGCTGCTTCGCCGTCCTCGTTCTCGCTTTTCTCACCACCCCCTCTTTCGCTTCTGCCGCTTGTCTGGGCAAGGATCAGCGCGATTCCATCCCGGCGGCATCGATGCAGGAGATCCGCGCCAGCATCGCAGATGTTCCCTTCCGTGAAGGCGTTGCCTTCGAGGCGGTGCGCGGCGATGTACGGCTGACGCTGTTCGGCATTCTTGCCTTCTCCGACCCGGCCGTTTCCGTCCCCGAGGAGATCGCGGTCCGCATCCGTACGGCAGACGTGGTTCTCATGGAGGCGACGGAGGAGGGCGAGAAGGGACTGCAGCAGCACTTGGCTGCGAACCCGTCAATCATGCTCTATCTCGACGGACCCGGTCTGAGAAGCCGCCTGACGGCGGGGGAGTGGGAAGCATTGAGCAAATCACTTTCCAAACTCGGTATACCGCCTGAGGCGGCCGACAGGATGCGTCCATGGTTTGTAGCCACGATGCTGGAGATGCCACCGTGCGAGCTGGCCGCCCGAGCGTCCGGTGCCACACCACTCGACAAGCGCATCGAAGCCCTCGCCCGCAATGCCGGCGTCGCGGTTGAAATGTTGGATGAAGACTTGGAGCAGGCTCTCGCCTTTTTCGTGGATGCCCCGGAAGAAAAGCAACTCGACATGCTGCGAATGTCCCTCGCAGCGGGCGGTATTGCAGACGATGACTTGGTCGCGACGGCCGTCGGCACGTGGATTGATGAGGAGCCCATGGTGATGTGGGAGATCTCCCGAAGTCGTGCTGCGTCACTTATCGGCGACGCCGAGGCGGTGGCGACATTGTTTCGCGAGGTGCACGAGTTTCTAATCGCAAGACGCAATAGCGGATGGCGGGCAAAGATCCTCGACCGGACCCGCGCGTCGCGCAATATCGTTATCGCCGTTGGCGCGCTGCAACTGCCGGGCCATCAGGGGCTCGTGCGCATGTTAGAGGCACAGGGGTTCACGATCCGCCGTTTGAGCGTGCTCTGAGCCATGATCTCTGATTTCAGCGGGTTGCAAAGTCCTTGACCGCCGTTTCCGCCGCCTCGACGGAAACGGCGCCCGGACCCCGTTCCACGCACGCGCCGGGCGCAGCCGGGGTACTGCAAACTGCTAGCCCGGCCGTTCGGAAAACGCGAACCGCAACGGCCGGCCCCGCGCCGCGCGACCGCAACCGGCGACAGCCTTGGCCCTACCAGCTTGCCTGCATGCGCAGCATGACGCCGTGCTCCGCGGCAGCGTCGTTGGCCGGCTCACGGCGCTCGCCCTCGAGGCTGAGGTTGAGCGATGACCCGATCTCGAAGCGGCCGCCGATCCGGTAGCGTTGTGACCCTTCGCCCGCCAGCGAGAACCCGCCATAGGGCGTCAGCAGCCCGTGCCCGCCGAGCGCGCCGAAGCCATAACCAAGCTCGCTGTCCAGCCGCATCTGCGGAACGTTGTCATTGGCCGCCGTATCATCGCTCGCCAGTTCGGCGACGTCCTGATCCCACAGACGCGCGACCCCGCTCGATGTCTCGCCCCAGGTGGGCACCAGGCTGAACGACAGTCCCCGCCCTTCGGCGCCCGGGTGGAGGCGGACCGAGCCGCCAAGACCCCATTCCCGGAATTCGTCTTGTCCCGTCAGGACCCGGCCGTTGCCCTCGATCGTAAGGCCCGTGGCCGGGTCGCGATAGCGCAAGCTTCCGCCGATCTCGATGCCGGTGCCGGTGATCCCGTCGCCGCCGTCATGACGCAGACCCAGCTCCAGGGACGGCGTCAGCGAGGAGCCCGAGGCCAGCGCCTGCTCGTGGCTGCCCTCCAGCGCCAGCCGCAGACGGTTGGCGTTCACCGTCTGCTGCGCGATCAGGCCGTCGTCGCCCTCGCCCTCGACCTCGACCTGCGCCCACGAGGCCTCGCCCTTGAGCATGAGCGTCGTCGTGCCGCCCGCGATCGGCGACTCATTGGTCATCAAGGGACCGCTCGCGCCCGCCGCCGCCGTCTTGAGCGTCGTGTCGCTGCGCCTTACCGGGTAGTCGGGGTCGCCATCGCGCACCTGCGCGTCCTCGATCTCGATATCGCCCCACCCATAGCCCACCGTCGCCCAGAGACCGAGACCCTGTGGCGAGGTCCAGCCCAGATAGGGATGAACGCTGGTCATCCGGCTCTGATAGTCGCCGCGCACCGGCGACGATCCGGTACCGTCGCTATAGTCGAATTCGCCGATCGAGCGCGACAGCGCGAGCCCGGTCAGGAGATCGTCGCGCAGGCAGCCGTCGATGCCGAACTGGCCGGTCAGCACCGTGCCGTCCCAGGCGAAGGCGGACTCCGTGCTCTCCAGCACCTGCCGCTCGCCCCGGCCCCACACCACCGGCCCGCCGGCGCCGGGTGCCATGCCGTCGTTCACCGCCGCGAGCGGCAGCCGGAAGGACGAGCCAGCCAGCACGTCGTCGAGGGTGAGCGTACCGTCCTCGATCGCCGGCGCGTTGGATCGCAGCGTGTCATGCAGCGTCGATCCCCCGGCCAGCGTGTAGGCGGCCGCCCGCTTGCCGCACGGATCGTCCATGCGCGCGCCGATCGCCCGGTTGGTGACATCGGCGATGGTCAGCGCGTGTTTGGAGAGGATCTCGGCGTTGAGTCGCCCGAAGCGCGCCTGGACCACGGCGCCTTCAGCGTCGATGATGGTCAGCGTGGCCGCGGCCGGCGCGCCTTTCGCCACGTCCGTGGGCAGGTCACCGAAGCCCAGCGCCACCCTCACGTCATGGAAATTGTCGTCTTGTTTGGCCTGTCCCGTGGCCTCGATGGTGAAGCTCCTGGTGGTGTCGCCCATCTCCTCGAATTTGAGCGTGACGGTCCCGGTCGCAGGATCCAAGACATCCGGATCCGTAACCGTAACCGTATAGTCGGCCGCCACGGTCCGGCCCCGCGGGCCCACCGTGATCGGGATCTCCAGCGCGTCGGCCGCTTGCTTGCTCAGCGTCACCGTCACCCTTACCGGATCGCCGCCCTCTTCGACCGCATAGGCCGCGGCGCCGAAGCGCACCGAATACACCCGCACCACGTTAATGGCCATGGCGTACGCCACGCTGTCGCTCTCGCCGTCACTGACCTTGAACCCGAACGTCGCGAAAGGATCGCCGTGCGCGTTCTCCGGCGGAGTGTAGAGGAGGTTGCCCGCTTCAAGGTCGGCCGGCGTCACCTGCCGGGGTAGGGTGTCGCTGGTGATGGCCGCGCCGTTAAGCGACAGCGTCCCCCGGTCATTCCCCTCGTCATCCAAGGGCGGCGAGGCTATCTTCGCGTGGTGCAGCGTGTCCACTTCGTCGTCCGAATAGGCGAAGTCTTTCATCGTAAAGCGGTACGATTCGTTATCGTACGTGGACACCTCTTTGCTGGAACCCGTGGGGGGGTTGTTGAACGGCGTGGCGTTCGCGGCGGATGCGTCGCCCTCGCCGGCATCGTTCATCGCGCGCACTGCCAACGTGTACTCGGTGCCGTTTTTCAGGCCGGGAACGGTGTATCCGGTGGCATTGGTCTGGCGATGGGCGCTGTTGGGGATGTCGGTGAAGTTATCGTCACCGTTGATGCTGACCTGGTAGCCGGTGATGGTGCTGTCGTTCGGATCGGCCCACTCAAGCTCGACCTGGCGGTAACCCGGCCCGACCGAGGAAATCTCCGGGGCGGCCGGCGGCGCAAGCGGCCTGGCGGTCACGGTGGATGCCGGGCCGTTACCGGGATCGTTTACCGCGCGCACCGCAAAGGTGTACTCGGTGCCGTTGGTCAGGCCGGTCACGATGTATCCGGTGGGGGGCGCATTGGGGTCGGTTACGGGGATGTTCGCCCAGTCAGTGTAGGTATTGTCGTCGCTGTTCCTCACCTTCGAGCGGACCTGGTACTTGGTGATCGATCTGTCGCTCGGATCGTTCCATGCAAGCACCACCTGGCCGTCACCCGGCGTGGCCGAGGAAATCGTCGGGGCGTCCGGCACCGCAATCGGTGTGGTCCCCACGCTGGAGGCTTTGCCGTCACCGGAAGCGTTCACCGCGCGCAGCTCAAACCCGTACGGGCTGCCGTTAGTCAGGCCGGTCACGGTGTAGGTGGTGGTGGTCGCACTGCTGCCGCCGATGTCGCTCCAGTCGCCGAAATCGGCGCCGCTCACCCTCTGCCGGTACTGATACTTGGTGATGCTGCTGTCGTTCGGATCGTCCCAGGTCAGCACAGCCTGCCCGTTAGCCGGCATGGCCGCGAGGTTCGCCGGGGCGGCCGGCACCGGCACCGGCGTGGCGTCCACGCTGCCCGCTCTGCCGGTGATCACGGTGTCGTCCCCGGACGTATCCACCGCCTGCACCGTGAAGGTGTAGTCGGTGCGATTGGTCAAGCCGGGAATGAGCAGGGTCGTCTGATCCCCCGAGCCGGGCGAGAGAAACGTTTCCAAGAGCGGGTCCACGGAGTTGATGGGCGTGTAGTAGGTGCTGACCTTATAACGGGCGATCCCGGGGTCGCCCCTGTCCCACGTCAGCATGACCTGGCCCTCGCCCGGCGCCGCCACCAGACCGGTCGGCGCGGGCCAGAGCGGCGTGGCGGTTTCGGGGGACGCCGCGCCGGCACCGGACAGATTCACCGCCCGCAGCTCGAACGTGTATTCGGTGCCGTTGGTCAGGCGGGTACCGGTGCCGTCGCTCAGGACGGTCACGGTGTGGGTGGTGGTGGCCGCACCGCTGCTCTCGATATCGATGAAGGTCGTGCCGCCGTCGGTGCTGACCTGGTACCCGCTGATCGTGTCGTTATTCGGATCGTCCCAGGTCAGCGCCACCTCGCCCCCGCCGTCACCCCGCTCGGCCGTGAGGCCCGTCGGGGCGGCCGGCAGCGTCGGGGCGGTCACGGTAGACGCCGCGCCCACACCGGAAGCGTTCACCGCGCGCACCTTGCAAACGTGTACTCGGTGCCGTTGGTCAGGCCGGTCACGGTGTAGGCGAGAGTGTTGTCCGTATCGTTTTCGCTGATGTCGGTGTCGTCGATATCGGCGAACGTCTCGCCGCCGTCGGTGCTGACCTGGTACCCGGTGATTGTGTCGTTATTCCGGATCGTCCCAGGTCAGCGCAACCTCGGTGGCGCCCGCCGTGGCCGAGAGCGCCGTCGGGGCGGCCGGCACCGCAATCGGCCTGGCGTTCACGGTGGCTGCGAGGCCTTTACCCGCATCGTTTTCTGCACGCACGGCAAACATGTGCTCGGTGCCGTTGGTCAGGCCCATGACCGTGTGTGCGGTGGTCTCCTTGTCGCTGTCGGGGATCGCGCTGTAGTTGTCGCCGCCGTCGGTGCTGACTTCATAGTTATAGTTGCCGATGGTTGCATCGTTGCTCGGCTTCTCCCAGGACAGCGCCACCCGGCCGTCGCCCGGCGCGGCCGAGAGGTTCTCCGGGGCGTCCGGGATCGCAATCGGCTTGGCGTCCACCGTGGACGCCGGGCCCTCACCGGTACCGTTCCCCGCGCGCACCTCAAACGTGTAGGTCGTGCCGTTGGTCAGGCCGGTCGCGGTGTATGTGGTGGGGGGCGTGGGGGGCGTCGCAAAGGGGTTGGGGCTGGTGATGTCCGCCCAGGGGGTGTAGGTGCTGTCGTTGCTGTCCTTCACCTTCCAGCGGACCTGGTACTTGGTGATCGTGATGTTGCCCGGATCGTCCCATTTCAGCACGACCCGGCTGTCGCCCGGCGTGGCCGAGGAAATCGTCGGGGCGTCTGGCAGCGGCGGCGCCACCGGTATGGCTTTCACGCTGGCCTTCACGCTGGTTTGGATGCTGCCGCTAGCGTCCGTCGACCACACGGTGAAGGTGTATTCGTCGCCGTTGGTCAACGGATTATCGATACTAATGGTATCGTCAAGCGTCGACGTCGGTTCGCTTAAGCCGATGACCGAAGAAGTTGCATAACCGGGGCCTATGGTTGTGATAATATAGTCTTTCGCCCCGGGGACGCCCGTCCACTCCAGATGAACCCGGGTGTGGTCCGGCGTAACCGTCAGGAAGGTCGGCGCGGGCCACAGCGGCGTGGCAGTATCGCTGGACGCCGCGCCCTCCCCGGAAGCGTTCACCGCCCGCAGCTCGACCGTGTGCTGCCTGCCGTTGCTCAGGCCGGTCACGGTGTGTGAGACGGTGGTCGCACCGCTGCCGTCGATGTCGGTCCAGTCGCCGAAAGCGCGGTTGCCCCTCTTCTGCCGGTATTGGTACCCGGTGATCGGGACGTTGCCCGGATCGTCCCAGGTCAGCGCCACCTCGCCCCCGTCGCTGCCCCGCGTGGCCGCGAAGTTCGCCGGGGCGGTCGGTACCGCGATCGGCGTGGCGGTCACGGTGGCCCACGGGCCGTCACCGGAAGCGTTCACCGCGCGCAGCTTAAACGTGTACTGGATGCCGTTGGTTAGGCCGGTCACGGTGTATGCGGTGGTGGCCGCATTGCTGCCCTCGATGTCGGTGAATTTCGTGCCGCTGCCGGCGTCGGTGCTGACCTGGTACTTGGTGATCGTGGGGTTTTTCGGATCGTCCCAGGTAAGCAGAACCTCGCCGTCACCCGCCGTGGGCGTGAGGTCCGTCGGCGCGGCGGGCAGAGCCACCGCCGGTGTGGCGGTCGCGGTAGATGCCGCACCGGTGATCTGGAAATTGGTGAAGGTTCCCGACGCCGCCCGCACCGTGAAGGTGTAGTTGGTGCCGTCGGTCAACCCGCCAACGGATACGGTCGTCTTATTCCCCGATCCGGACTCGTGCGCATTATCCGAAACCTGAGTGTTGGTGCCGGTGAGCGTCGTCCGGACCGCATAACGGGCGATCCCGGGGTCGCCCGTGTCCCACTGCAGCACGACCCGGCCGCTGTCCGCCGCCGCCGTCACGACCGGCGCGGGCCACAGGGGCGTGGCGGTCACGCGGGGCGCCGCGCCGGGACCGGCACCGTTCACCGCGCGCACCGCCAACGTGTACGCGGTGCCGTTGGTCAGGCCGGTCACGGTGGTGGTGGTGGTGGCCGCGCTGCTGCCCTCGATATCGATGAAGTTCGTGCCGCCGTTGGTGCTGACCTGGTATTTGATGATCGTGTCGTCGTCCGGATCGGTCCAGGTGAGCGCAACCTCCTGGCTACGCGCCGTGGGCGAGAGATTCGCCGGGGGGTCCGGCACCGGCGCCGGCGTGGCGATCTTGCTGGAGGGCAGGCCGGTGATCACGGCGGTGCTGCCGGACGTATCCACCGCCCGCACCGTGAAGGTGTATTCGGTGCCGTTGGTCAAGGTGGAAATGGTGGTGGTCGTCGTGTTCCCCGATCCGGCCGGGACGTCCAAGATCTCAGGCGTCGCGCCGCTGCTGGTGGCCTGCCAGTGGATCCGATAATCGGTGATCAAGGCGTTGCCCGTATCCCACTGCAATATGGCTTGGCCGTCGCCCGGCTCCGCCGCCAGCTTGGTCGGCGCGGGCCACAGTGGCGTGGCGGTAATGGCGGCGGCCGTACCGCCAGCTAAATCGTTAGCTGCGCGCAGCGCCAACGTGTATGCGGTGCCGTTGGTCAGGCCGGTCACCTCGTGTGTGGTGGTGGCCGCACTGCTGCCGATGATGTTAGTGTAGTTAACGCCGCCGTCGGTGCTCACCTGGTATTTGGCGATCGTGATGTCAGCCGGATCGTCCCAGGTCAGAGTGGCCTTGCGGTCTTCACCCTGCGTGACCGAGAGGTTCGCCGGGGCGGGCCACAGGGGAATAGCAGGGGCGTTGGCCGGATCGCCGTTTCCGTAAGCGTTCGCCGCGCGCAGCGCCAACGTGTATTGGGTGCCGTTGCTCAGGTCGGTCACGGTGTGTGTGGTGGTGGTCCGACTGCTGCCGCTGATGTCGGTGAAGTTCCCGCCGCCGTCGGTGCTGACCTGGTACTTCCGGATTGTGTTGTCGCCCGGATTGATCCAGGACAGCGTGGCTTGGCCGTCACCCGGCGCGGCCGAGAGGCCCTCCGGGGCGTCCGGTGGCGCACGCGGCGTCGCGGTCGCGGTGGATGCCCGGCCGGGACCGGAAATGTTCCTCGCGCGCAACTCGAACGTGTACTCGGTGCCGTTGGTCAGGCCGGTCACGGTGTGTTCGGTGGTGTCCGCACCGCTGCCGTCGATGTCCGTCCACGCAGTGTAGGTGCTGTCCGTCACCTTCGAGCGGACCTGGTATCTGGCGATCGTGTCGCCGCCCGGATTGGACCAGGACAGCGTGACCGCGCCGTCACCCGGCACGGGCAAGAGGCTCGTCGGGGCGGCCGGAAGCGTCGCGGCGGTCTCGGTGGCTGCTGCGCCGTTGCCGCCAACATTCTTCGCACGCACCGCAAACGTGTACGCGGTGCTGCTGGTGAGGCCGGTCACGGTGTATCCGGTGGGGGGCGCATCGGGGTCGGTGACGGCGATGTTCGCCCACGCAGTGTAGGTGCAGTCGTCGCAGTCACTCACCTTCGAGCGGACCTGGTATCTGGTGATCGTGTTGTTGCCCGGATCGCTCCAGGTCAGCGTCACCTCGTCGGTTTCATCCGACGCGGCCGAGAGGTTCGGGGCGGCCGGAAGCGTCGCGGTGGTCACGGTGGCTGCTGCGCCGTTGCCGCCAACATTCTTCGCACGCACCGCAAACGTGTACGCGGTGCCGCTGGTGAGGCCGGTCACGGTGTAGCTGTCGGTGCTCGCATCACTGCCGTCGATGTCGGTCCAGTTGCCGTAGGCGTCGTCGCCTGTTTTCCAGCGATACTGGTACTTGGTGATCGTGTTGTTGGCCGGATCGTCCCAGGTCAGCGCCACCTGGGTTTCACCCGGCGCGGCCGAGAGGTTCGGGGCCGCCGGGGCCAAGGTGTTCCCCTGGACCCTGATTTGTATCGAACCCGAGTACACACCGCCATCACCCTCCCAGCCCCCGGTTCCGTCAGACCGGCGCGTGTAGCGGTGATCGCCGATGCTCCACTCTATGGCCTTGCCGGAATCTTCGTCGTCGTTAGCCGTCAGGTTCCAACGAGGTCTGGTTCCGCTACCGTCAAACGTCATGTGCACGAAGTATTGGGTGTCTCGATTCAGACGGGCTCCGCCAGGGGCGGTGAATGTCTGGAGTCCCGTCCCCACGTTGGACGGGTTGGTCAAGGTGTATAAGACCGCGTTGCGCGGGCGACCCGATCCGGTGGCGGCTCTCACCGTGACCGTCAGGGTTCCACTACCCGGAGCCCCCTGCGTGTCCAACTGGATACTTGATAGGTCGTAGCCCCGCGTATTCTGGCCCGTGGTGAACCCCTGAGCACAGTCTAGTTCTATTATTGGTTCAGAACCTAAGAGCCCTTCCGGAAAGTTCTTGAATCGGAAGAATCGTTTGTGATTCTGTGCTGGGCATCCGGTTTACAGGAGGAAGCCCGATGTGGACTGCGGAACACCGCCGCGCGGCGGAACGTCGCGGACTTCGCTATCCGAGTGATCTGACCGACGCCGAGTGGGCGCTGATCGCGCCAATGATCCCGCCTGCCAAGCGCGGCGGGCGCAAGCGCTCAGTCGACGTGCGCGAGGTTCTGAACGGCATCTTCTACGTGCTGTCCACGGGCTGCCAGTGGAATGCACTGCCCAAGGATCTGCCGCCGAAGTCGACGGTGTACGACTATTTCGATCTATGGGAGTGGGATGGCACGCTGGAGCGGATCCATCATGAACTCTACGTCGCGGTGCGCGATGAGGAAGGACGCGAAGCCAGCCCGTCGGCCGCGGTCATCGACAGCCAGAGCGCCAAGGCGGCGCAAAAAGGGGGGCGTCGATCGACGATCAAGGCTTCGATGCGGGCAAGAAGGTCACCGGTCGCAAGCGGCACATCATGGTCGACACGCTCGGCCTGATGCTGGGCATCGTGGTGCATTCCGGCGACGTTCAGGATCGCGACGGTGCCCACGAGCTCTTGCGCCGCACCCGGCGACGGTTCCCATTCATCGAGGTGATCTACGCCGACGGCGGCTATCAGGGACCGAAGATGGCCGCGACTGTCGCCAAGACCGGGGGGTGGCGGCTCGAGATCGTCAAGCGCAACGACGTGCCCCGCTTCGAGGTGCTGCCAAAGCGTTGGATTGTCGAACGCACCTTCGCCTGGATCAGCCGCAACAGGCGCCTCGCTCGCGACTTCGAACGTCACGTTCGATCCGTCGTCGCCTTCATCCGACTCGCCATGATCCGCATCATGCTGCGCAGACTCGCCGCAACACACTCACCATAGATTCAAACTTTCCGGATCGGCTCTCAGACACATGCTGTATGGCCGTGAGTGGTTTGGCCCGTGTTGCTAACGAGCACCTGCGCGTGCGCCGGCGCGGAAAAGCCGAGCAGCAGCGCCGCGGCGGCGAGGACTGCGCCGATGATTGCCAGTCGTGGGAAAGATCTCACGGAATCCGTCATTCTGCACGCAACTGTTCGACACGACGCCAGGCTACTGGTGTTTTCGGCGTCGATAATGTCGTTATGCATCATCCATGCGCGTCCGCTTGCGGTCAAGCTGTCCTCTTCGCCGGCCGCGCCCGCGCCCGCCGCGCCTGTAACATTGACGAGGAGTGGATCAGACACGGTTTACAGATCCACCGATCCCAAGGCCGCTTCAATGCCGGCCGGCACATCCGCCGCCGCCTGTCCGGCCGGGTCGGCGGCGAGGCGGGCGTAATGGGCCATGGTCTGCGGTGGGGAGACGCATTGCACGACTGCGGCGGCGCTGCCGAACGGCAGCACGCGATCCTCGAAGGCGGCGCGCAGCATCGTCTCAATATCCGAGACCAGCGTCTCTCGGCGCCGGCGAGGACGCCCGGCGGCGGCACCGCGGCCGCGGCCGATAGGAGCTTCTTCGGCCGCGTCATCTTCACTTTATTGTCTTGCGGCAGCGCGCCGCCGCCGGCCCCTGAACCGGTTCGGCTAGTGCCCGCCGCGAACCAGATCGCCCGGCGCATAGCTGGCAGCCAGCGCCTGGTTGCTGCGCGGGCTGCGCACGAACCGCCGGGGCATCAGGGCGTTCAGGTCCGCGTAGCGCCCCGGGTCCAAATCCGCCCCGGCAATGCCCGGATGGCCTTGGTCGTAGCGGGTGCAGCGGAAGACCATGTTGTTGGACCCGAAGATCGGGTGCTCGTAATAGAACGGACTCGCGAACTCCCACACCAGATCCCCCTCCCGGGTCACCTCGAATAGGCGGCCCTTGGTGCATTCGCAGATCAGCGTGTTGCCGTTGTCCAGGCGCTGGGCGCCGGAGCAGATGAAGCTGTTGAAGTCGTAGACCGGGTTGTCCTTGTATTCCCACGCGATCGTGCCGGTGCGCGGATCGACCTCCAGAACCCGGGAGAAGTCGATCGTCGTGTATGCCCTGTGTGCGCCGTTGTCGAAGACCAGGATGTTGCCGTTCTCCAGCCACGTGGGGTGATGCTGGCCGGCGATCTCGCCCGGCCCCCAGCGCCAATCGATGTTGCCGGTCCGCCTGTCGACGATGGCGATGGTGTCGATGCAGCGGAAGCTCACCAGGATGCGCCCGTCCGGCATTTCGGTGAGCGCGTTGAGATTGGTCCACCGGTCGCGGGGATGGAAAGGGCCGATGGCGTCGCGTTCCGGATCCAGGTGCTCGAAAGTAAGCCACTCCCAGACGACCGCGCCGTTCCGGTCGATCTCCTGGACCGCCTCACCGTACATATCGCCGCGAAGCTCGGTGCCGGGCTGGCCGCCGCGGACCCGGGCGGCAATCTCTCGCGGCACCGCCCGCCATTTGGCCACCAGCAAATTGCCGTTAAGCAGCGGTGCGAAACAGTGGCTCAGCCAGGGGTCCCGGTACTCCCAGACCGTGCGGCCGTCCCAGTCCAGCTCGACGATCTGCCCGCCATTGCCGGCGAACTCGGGGATCGCGGGCGGCACGGTGCGCCCGGCGAACAGCAGATTGCCGTTGGGCAGGAGCTCGCCGTAGTTGCCCGGCTGGTTTTCCGTCTGCCAACGCTGGACGATGGCGCCCCACATGTCGATGAGCCACACGTTGCGGCCGTACATCGGGGCGAACAGGGTGTAGCCGGGGCGAGCGCGCGCCGGTTCGTGGTGGGTCACGCCGTGAACCATGCGAAGCGCGGCACTCATGCCCTCGGTCCCGTGCCGGGTGACTCGATTTCGCCGTAAGCCATACCTGCCTTGCTGGGACTACCTTGCCGGGCGCCCTTATCAATCAGTCAATAACCAACTACACGGACGCCCAGGCGCGGTGTCAACCGGCATCACGACCCATCCTCCCGAGCCCCCGGGCAGCATACCGCACCCGGCCACCCAGCCGCCGAACACGCTCGATCTTCCTTGCAGGGCCGCGGATGTTGCCGTTTTTTGAATGGAAACGGCGCGGCCGGCCGATTGATCCTCGTCGACGACGCGTTCGACCGACGGAAAGGCGATGGTGAGGTTCATCCGGTTGTAAACTACGATGAACGCTACGACACGGCACCGGTTCCGGAATACGGGCACGCCTTCGACGGCAACCGTCCTGGTCGGAACCGCGGCGGCGCGCCGAACGCTCGAACCGGCGGTCTGGCGGGACGGTCTGGCGGGGCGGTCTGGAAGGAAGCGGTTTGTTGCGCATCGACGTTTCGGGCTGGCTGATCAAGGCGATCGCATTCGGCATTGCCCTGATGGCGATCTACACCGCGGCGTTCGGCGTGATCGACGAGATCTACCAGCGCTCGATCACGGTCGGCGCCTCGGTCATTCTCGTTACCCTCGCGGTCCCGCTGGTCCGGGTCGTCGGCGGGAGGCCCGCAGGGCTGGTCCGGTTCGCGTGTCTGGCGATCGACGGGGCGCTGATCTCTCTGATGGCGCTGTCGCTGTACTGGTTCGCCTCGGTCTATGATGAGCTGGAGAGCGGTCTCTACGATTTTCTGCGCGACGATATCGTGGTCGGTGCAGGCGGGCTGCTTGCGGTGCTCGAGTTGACCCGGCGCGCCTTCGGCTGGCCGCTCGCCGTGCTGTCGCTGCTGTGCATCGCCTATGCCCTGTTCGGCGAAGACCTGCCGTGGATCTTCGCCCATGCCGGCTACGATCTCGAACAGGTGATGCGCACCGTCTGGTATTCCTTCGACGGCGTCTTCGGCTTCATCGTCATCACCGTCATATCGCTGATTTTCATCTTCATCGTCTTCGGCGCGGTGCTCGAGGCGACCGGGGCGGGCGCGGTCCTGCTGCGCATCGCGGTGAGCCTCACCGGCGGTCTGCGGGGAGGCCCCGCCCATGCGGCGATCGCCGCCAGCGGGTTCTTCGGGACCATTTCCGGCAGCGTTTCCGCCAACGTGGTGGGCACCGGCGTGTTCACGATCCCGATGATCAAGGAGCGCGGCTTCAGCAATTCCTTCGCCGGCGGAGTCGAGGCGGCGGCGTCTTCCGGCGGGCAGTTCATGCCGCCGGTCATGGGCGCGGTGGCCTTCGTGATGGCCGACGTCACCGGCATCCCCTATGTCGTGATCATCGGCGCCGCCCTGATGCCGGCGCTGTTCTACTACGGCAGCCTGTTCGTCGCGGTGTGGGTGGAAGCCGCACGCAACGGCATCGAGGCCATACCCCGGTCGCGGCGCGAAAAAGTGTCGCGCAGGGACTGGTGGATGTCGCTGATGTTCGTCATTCCGATCCTGGTGATCATCGGCGTGCTGGTGACCGGGCGCTCCCCGGCGATGGCCGGGTTGTGGGCGACCGTCGTCGGCGCGGCGCTGGGCGCGATGAACCCGGAGGTCCGCAGGAAGCCGCAGGTGTATCTCACGGCGCTGGCCAGAGGGGGCGAGCAGTGCGGCCGGATAATGGTCGCGGTTGCCGCCATCGGCATCATCGTCGGCGTGATGAACCTGACCGGGCTCGGCATCAGGTTCTCCAACATGATCCTGGCCTTCGCCGGGACCGATCTGTTCTTCGCCATGTTTCTGGTCGCGCTCGCCAGCATGATCCTCGGCATGGGTCTGCCGACCATCCCGGCCTATCTGATCATCGTGCTGATCATGGGCCAGGCGATCGAAAATCTCGGCGTTCCCAAGATCCTGGTTCACCTGTTCGTGCTCTATTACGGCGTGTTGTCGGCGATCACCCCGCCGGTCGCCATCGCCGCCTATGCGGCCGCGCCGATCGCCGGCTCCAATCCGATGACGACGGCCGTGCAGGCGCTCAAGCTCTCGTTCGTCGGCTTCATCGTCCCCTTCGTCTTCGTCTACAACCCGTCTCTTTCCCTGGTCGTCGAATTCGAGACCGTAGCTTTTCTCTGGGTGGTGGCGCGGCTGGCGCTGGCGATCTGGCTGATGACCACGGCCCTCGGCGGCGTCGATCGGGCGTTGCTGCCCTACTGGTCCCGGGCGGCACGGCTGATCCTGGGGCTGGGAACGCTGCTCAGCGCGGCCGAAATCCAGGTCGCCGCGGTCGCCCTGTCGTTCCTGCTGCTGTTTATCGATGCCAGGCGGGCGCGGTATGCTAACGTTTCGGCGGAAACCGAACAGTGAACCGCGCGGTCGCGGCCGGCGCATCGGCGATGATCGCGCACCGATCGAACGGAGGGACGATCCCCATGAAGGCGCTCATGACACTTGCGGTCGCGGGGCTGGCAGCCGGGCTTGCCGGCGGCGTCGAGGCCAAGGAATTCTATCGGATGTCGACGATCAGCCTGCCGACGCCGTTCACCATCAACACGACGTTCGCGAAGCTGGTCCAGAAATACAATCCGGACATCGAGATACAGATCAACGCCACCGGCGCGGCGCCTCGTCACGCCCTCGATGCGGCACGCGGCAAGACCGACTTCCTGATGGGGGCCCCGTCGGTCCACTATCTGATGTCCAACGCACGCGCCATGTTTGCCAAGGTCAAGAACGCCAAGCAACTCGCCGGCAATTTGCGTGCGGTGTTCAACTACCGCATCGGTTTCTACCAGTTCGGCGTCTACGAGGATTCGGGCATCAGGAAGATGGCCGACCTCAAGGGCAAGCGCGTGTTCCTGGGTCCCCCGGCTGCGGTCCAGCGCATCGTCGCCGGCGGCTTCGTCAGGGCGATCAGCGGTCTGGAGCCGGGCAAGGACTACGAGGTCATCAAACTCGGCTTCTCGCCCGCCATGCAGGCCTTCCAGGACCGCCAGATCGACGTTCTGGTGGCGTCCGGCAATCCGCCCGCCTCGAACTTCGTTCAAGTGGCGCTGACCAACAAGATCCGCTTCATCGGGGCGGCCGACGCGGACTGGGAGTTGCCGGCGATGAAGAAGGTCATGTCGCTTCCGGGCCGCACGCGCGGCCAGTTCGCAGCCGATATCTACGGCCCGAACCAGGCCAATGAAAAGCCGGTGCAGACGATCGCCGCCTGGGTCGGCCTGGTCACCAGAAAGGGGATTCCGGACGCGGTCATCTACAAGATGACCAAGACCTTCTGGGAACACATCGACGAGATGCACGCCGTCGCGTCCTGGGCCAAGGATGCCATCAACCTGGGCAACGCGTTCAGGCAGATGAACATGAAGCTGCACCCGGGCGCGTTGCGCTACTACAAGGAAGCCGGCGTCAAGGTACCCGAAAGCGCGATGTAGGACGGTTCAGGCGCCAGCACCGGCTCTCCCGGCCGCATATCGCGAGGCCGGCCGCACGCTTTTCGCGGTCGCGGCCGGCCGCTGGCCGGTATTGCTCGCCGGGGGTCGGTGTGATGACCTCGAACGCCGGCACCCCGCCACGCGGGTGCGCAGCCGGGTCTTCACGTCGTCGTCGAGATTGCGGATCGTGATGCTCGCGATCATCGTGCGCTCCGATGGCCGGAAACCCCGACCTGAGCAGCGATTGCGATGCAATCAAGGTGCCGACCGGGACCGCCGGCCCGTCTCGGCGTCCCGGAGCGTGATGAACGGTGAGGCCTGCCCACCGCCGGGCGCCTGCTCGGGCGCCGGCGCCGCGCCGCCGCGCTTCGCTCGGCTTACGAATCCAGGCCGGCGAGCCAGCGCGTGACGCGTTCAACGTCAGGCGAATTGATGTCCTTGAAGATAACCAGCGCTTGCTCCCAACACGCGCGCGCCTGCGCCACTTCCCCAATTTTCGCGTAGGCGCTGCCCAGGCTGCCGAGGACGGTCCCTTCCCCGCGCCGGTCGCCTATCTCGCGGTGAATGACCAGCGCCTTATCGTAGTGCTCGATGGCGCGCTCGACCTGGCCAAGCTCCGCGTAGGCAAGGCCCAGGTTGCCAAGGGTGGCCCCTTCCCCGCGCCGATCGCCCATCGCGCGCGCGATGACCAGCGCCTGCTCGTGGTGCTCGATGGCGCACTCGACCTGGCCAAGCTCCGTGTAGGCATTGCCCAGGTCGCCGAGGACGCTTCCTTCCCCGCCCCGGTCGCCTATCTCGCGCTGAATGACCAGCGCCTGCTCGTAGTGCTCGATGGCGCGCTCGACCTGGCCAAGCTCCGTGTAGGCATTGCCCAGTCTGTCGAGGAAAGCCCCCTCCGCCCCGCGGTCCGCGCGCGCCCTCGCAGCCGTTACACCCGCATCCAGCGCGACCTCCTGATCCGCCCAGCGTCCGGAGAGGTCCAGGTAGCCGGCCGCCGCCCGCACCAGACGCTGCACCGTCTCCCATTCCTTACGCGACACTCCGTCGCCGATGAGATGCATCAGGTGCGGGTGCTCGGCGGCCAGGCGCGCGTGCCCTTCCGCTCCTTCGGCGCTTTCCCGTAGGACCACCGCCTCGTAGTGCGCGATGAGTCGGGCCATCCGCGCCGGCATGACTGCCAGCCGCTCGCGCGCATATGTGTGTATCAACGCATGACTGACCGCATAGCGCTCGTCCGCCCTCAGCAGCAGCCCGTAACCGGCCAGCTCCCGATACGCACGCCGACGCTCACCTTCGTCGTATTCGAGCACCTCGACGGGCATCGAAGCGTCGAAGTCCGCCAACGCCACGCGCCCCACCACCGACAGTATCTGGCGGGCGGACTCGCTCACCTGCCCCAGGCTACGCTCCAGCAGATGCGGCACGCTGTCTTCACGGTGAAGAGCGCCCTCGCCCGGCGCCAGCGCTTCCAGCGGCGTCGTCTCCAGCCAATGTAGATAGGCCGTTGCCGACTCGCCGGTCTGCGCCAGGTAACGACCCACCAACCGCACCGCCAGCGGCAGCCGACCAACCAGCGCAACGATACGCTCCGCCGCCGCCTGGTCATCAACCTGCGCCGCCGACCACTCCCGCAACAGCGCCACGGCATCGTGCTCGGGCAACGGATGAAGCTCGTGACAGTGGGCATCGTCCGGCGCATCCGCACGACGACGCGTCGTCACCACCACACAACAACCATCACCCGCGCACGCAAGCACCCGGCCGAGGTCACCCGCCTCCTCCGCCCCGTCGAGCACCACCATCGCCCGCGCACCCGAGAGCGCGAGACGCGCCGCATCGTCCGCGCTCGGTTTGGGCTCCAACCCGAAAGCGCGCGCAATGAACTCCAGAGCCCGGTCCGCCTCCGGCTGACCGTAGAAGCTGTAGAACACGACGCCGTCGGGAAACGCCTCCGGCGGCTCCTCACCCGGCGCGTAACGGGCAACCAGCTCGGCCACGAGCGCCGTCTTGCCCATGCCGCCGGGTGCGTGAACCGTCACCGCCCGACCGGGCGCCAACGCATCCAGCAGACGCGCCAGCTCCTCCTCACGTCCCGTGAAGTGCGCCGCTCGGCGGGGGCGGTGCAACGGCTTGGCACCGGAGGAAACACCGAGATTGGCGATGTTGACCTGGACGCCGACCTGTTGCCCCTTCTGATCGATAGCGGACACGATGTCGGACCCTCAGAAGAGTGATTGAACCTGTTTGATCGCCGCCGAGAAGGCGCCGGCCAACCCCGATACGCCGGCGACCAGATCCTTGGCCCTGGTCAGGTACTCGACCAGTGCAGACTTCTCCGGCTCCGGCTTCTCCGCCTGTATCACTGCCTTCTTCATGGCATGTTCGACATCGACAGCAATCTCGCCTTCGATCGCCTTGGCGGATATGGCGGAAGCCACCTCCGCCTCCAGTTTCCGGAGCTCGTCGTGAAACGCGGCGCGATTTGACACCGCTCCAAAATTGATGTTGCCCGCCGCGTTGTATTGCCAGCCAACCGTCTGGCCGCGCTGGTCGAAGACAGTCATGGTCGTTCATCCTCCATCCCGTTTGACCATAGGAGATCTTCGCCGGCATTTCCACGTAGAGCCCTCCCAGGCCGTCGCCGCCATCCGGCTGTTGGCGCTGACGGGATGTCGCCGGAGCGAAGTGCTCAATCTGCGCTGGCGCGACATCGGCGGCGACGCGATCAACCTGCCCGACTCCAAGACCGGCCCGCGCGGTGCCGCTCGGCGAGGCCGCGCTGGCGCTGATCGAAGCGCTGCCCGGTCCCCGCAACCCGGAGGCGCATCTGTTTCCACGGCATGCCGAAGGCCGGGGCATATGGATACTGACGGATTGTTGGCGCACTGTCTGCGCGGACGCGAAGCTCGGCAGGCTGCGCCTGCATGACCTTCGGCACACCGCCGCCAGTCACACCGTCATGTCGGGCGAAAACCTGCCGCTGGTCGGCAAGCTGCTCGGGCACCGGCGGCATCGAACGACAGCCGGATACGCTCATCTTGCCGACACATATCTTGTCGAGGTTGCGGAGAGGGTCGGAAGCGTCACCGCGGAGACGATGGCGGACGCGGCCACATGAGTCGAAGTTTGTTTTGTTGTTAGTCTGGAGGCTTGTTCGGTCCATCTCCGATCACGGCAGCGATACGGCTTGTCAAACTGCTCCGCAGTTCCTCCGGTTCAGTCCACACGATGTGGTTGTATTGACGTGTATCAAAATGAATATTATCAAGCGAATCCTTCTGACACGTAAATATGACCGGGATAGCGAGGCCATGCGCAAACCCCGCTTCATAGTAGACGCCGCCGCGCGCTCCCTTGTCGCCTTGCGTGAAATCCGCCACAACAAAGCGAGCTCTGCGTATTTCGGCGATGATCTCATCGTCGATCTTGTTCAAATGCTGCTGCTGATCGATCCGCACCGGCTGGTACCCCGCGTTGCGGATCGCTGGATCAAATCCATGTTTCCAGGCTTCGTCCATGGAAGGATCAAACCACATCGCGACGAAAGCTCTTGGAGAAGCCGTATAGGTTTTTTCCAGTTCGGCCAGTCTCGCGTAACCATCCACAGTCAAAGCACATTTCTGTATTGGATTAGTGGTGCCGCTGCATTCAATCAAACCGCACTTTTGCAGATAGTTCAGAAGGAAAAGAAAATCATCATAACCAACACAGCCGGAATGTGAAAGAATCTCAAAATAGGACTTATAGAGATCGTCCAGTTGTATCTCGTCGGACAATTTGACCAAGATGCGATAGGCAATCCTTGTTCCCAGAATTTCCGATCTTGTCGCCAGATATCTGAGAATGCCATCGGCGCGATCGGAAACGTCCGTATCTCTCTGCTGTTCCGCGTCGTTAATCGTTTCTGTATCAATTTCTGGACACGAGATCCCGAGTCGACGCTGTTCGACTAACCAAGTCGTAAGCCGCACCTTCACACGATCATCGCAATTTCCTAGAACGACTTCTGCCAATCCGGAAATAAAGTACCTGCCGCCCGCACGCGGCGAATCCACATATCGTCCGTATTTCTCTAAAGCTAGGGTGGCTGGCGTACCCCAAATCGGGCAAGTCGTGTTGCTGCTCATTTATTCGTCATCCTTGCTCCTGACATGCCCAATATCCCGAAAATCCGCCGCGCCGTATCGGCGAAATGCCGGATGTCTTCGGGCTTGAGCGCACGTCCGAGGATATCGCTTTTACGGTGGGAGAGCCATTTCTTGAACACCTGATAGCCGCCGAGCGAGGGACAGCTTGCCGTTGGCCGCAAGCGGCACGGACAGACGAACGACGGCATCCGGGACGGTCCCCGCCCCCGCAGCGCATCCCCGAAACCGGATCATGCGTGCAATGCGCCCGCGCGCCGGTCGGCGGCGGCGCGGTCCCGGCGCGCCTGCGCAAGCTCGTAGCTCGCCTGCATCCGCATCCAGTGCTCGGCGGTGCCCCAGCCGATGTCCTCCAACGCCAGCGCCATGTTCGCGGACACGCCCGCCTTGCCGTTCAGCAGCCGCGACAGCGTTCCGCGCTCGCAGCCGAGGCGCGCCGCCGTCTCGGTCACGTTCCAGCCCATTTCGTCCATGCTCTCGCGGATCAGTTCGCCCAGGTGGGGCGGGTTCTGCATCGGGCCAACGCGGTCGTTTGCAATGTCGTTCATGGTCAGCGCTCCCCTTCGGTCAGTGATAGTCGATCAGGTCCACGTCCACAGCCTCGCCGTCCTCGAAGCGGAACACCACACGCCAGTTGCCGGAGACGCGAACGCTCCACTGGCCCGCGCGGTCGCCCTTCAGGGGATGCAGCCGGAAGCCGGGCGCGTCGGCGCTGCCCGGATGCGCCGCCTCTTGCAGCCGGAACAGGATGCGCCGGAGCCGTGCCACCAGACCGGCAGGCAGCCGCGCGGCATCGTCGCGTTCGTGCAACGCCCGCAGTCCCCTGTGCCTGATCTTCATGCCTCACTGTAGCGCGCAGCGTTACGCGCCGCAAGCGTCCGCCGGCTCGGCGGCGGAAACATATTGACGAACGACACGATCGCCTTGCAAGGCTTGTTCGATGACCATGACCGCGCGACAGCGGCGGTTTGCCGCCGCGTATATCGTTGACCTCAACGCGACCCGGGCGGCGGTGCGCGCCGGGTATAGTGCGCGGTCGGCGGGACGGACCGGCTGGCGGCTGTTGCGCCATGAAGCGGTGGCCGCCGAGATCGATCGGCTGATGAGCGCACGCGCCAGGGACCTGGCGCTTACGGCGAACGACGTGGTCGCCGGGCTGCTCGCCGAGGCCCGCAGGACCGGCGAAGGGTCGAGCCACGGTGCGCGGGTTGCGGCATGGACGACGCTTGCCAAGCATCTCGGCATGCTGATAGAGCGCCGCGAGGTCGGCGCACCCGGAGAGTTCCGAGACCTCGACGATGACTCCCTCAAAGACCGCGCAAGGCGGCTCGCCCGACAGCTCGGACTTGCGCGAGCTGACGGCGCTGCTGACCGAGATGCAGCGCCGCAAGGCGCGCCACGACCTGATCGCCTACACTGAGGCGACGCTTCCGAGCTACGCGCCCGCCGGCCACCACCGGCGCATCGCCAGCCGCCTCGAGGCGGTCTCGGACACCCATGACGAAGACCTCGCGACCGGTCTGGAGAACTGCCTGACGCGCGACGGCCAGAACCGGCCCTCGGCCGATCTGCCGATGGGCGGCCGCAAGCACACCGGCGTTGGCGACGCCGAGGCCCGCGACCAATACGCCGCGCTCGGACAGATCCAGGACGGCCGGCCCGAGATCGTTCCCGCCAGCGGTGTCGGCGGCACGGCGGACGCGATCACCCTCGCCCTGTCGCCGGCGATCGCGGCCTACGCGGGCGGCCAGCGGTTCACGTTCCAGGTCGAGGCCGCGAGCACGGCCGATGTGACGATCAATGTCTCCGGGCTGGGCGCCAAGGACGTCTACATGCAGGGCGCAACCCGGGCCGGGGCGGGCGTTTTCCACGACAACGATTTCGTCACCGTTCTCTACACCGGCTCGAAGTTTTTCGTTGTCGGCTTGCCCCTCGGCTTGGCCGTCCGGCGCAACGTCGGCACCGCCGCCGGCGACCTGGCCGCGCTCGAGGACAACGGCACCTTCCCGCCCGACACGATCCCCGGCCTCAATGCCGACAAGATCACCGAGGGCACGCTCGCCGCCGACAAGATCCCGGGCCTCAACGCCGACAAGATCACGGCCGGGACGGTGGGCATCGGCCGCCTGCCGCGCGGTACCGCCAACGGCTTGGCGAGCCTCGACGATAACGCCCATGTCCCCGTCGATCAGCTTAACGACATCCCCTACGCCGCGCTCGAGGAAGACGTGCGCCGCATTCTTCCGGTCGCATTTGGACATTGCACAACGGGAAATGTCTTTACCGCCAATTATGGCTTTGCGTCCGTCGTCGCACACTCCCTCGGGAAACTTTGGACATTCACGACCGCGCGGCCGAACGCGAACTACGTCGTTCAACTTACGGTGGAGGCAGAACAGAACCACTGGGTCGTCAACAAGACCACGACCTCTTTTATCTCAAGAGGGGGCGGCGCCCATAACGTTGTGGTGTACGACAATGACCTCGCTTCTTGATCCCGAGCCCGCCATAACCGGCGCGGCCGCCTGATCGATGGAAATCACGCTGGGCCATATCTCCATCGCCGGGCTGATCGGCATCCTGGTCGGGCTGTCGACGCTGTGGATGCGGCTGTCGACATCGATCAAGGACACGACGGCGTTTCGCACGGCGACCGAAAAGGACATCGCGGCGCTGCAGTCGTGGCGCGGCGAGCACCGTGCGCAATGCACCACCGAGCACGCCGAGATCCGCGACTCGGTCGACCGCCTGGGCAATCAGCTGGCCGATGTCATCACCACCCAGGCGCTCGAAGCGAAGGCCGACCGGGCCAAGCTGCATGAGCGGCTCAACGGGCTGTCGAAGGAAATGGCCCGCCTCGAAGGCCGGTTCGAGGAAGCGCGCAAACCGTAGTCGGGGGTTACGATGATTGGAATCCTGTGCATTGCCGTTCTGATGGTTTGCGCCGGCGGCGCCTCGGCCGAGGCGCAGACGGCCAACGTCATCGATCTCGGCGCGCAACTGCCATCGGCCGGGGTGCTCGCCAGCAAAGCGCTCTATGTCGTGTTCGGGGCGGCGCTCGGGCTTGCCATCATCGGTGCGATCCTGAAATTCGCGCCGTGGGTGATCGCGCCGAACTGGGACATCGTCGAAGCCGTCTACGGCCGGCTCAAGGACGGCGGCAAGGTGACGGCGGAAGAGGTCCAGGCGGCAAACCGCGTGAATCTGAACGCGACCATCCGCATCTGCGCGATCATCTTCATCGTGACGGTCTGGGGGGTGTGGTTGTGATCCTCCGGGATCTTGCGGTCGCCGCGGTCCTCGCCGCCGTCCTGACCGCCGTCCTGGCCGCCGCTACGACCGCAGCGCAGGCGCGCGCGGGCGACTACCGCTGCGCTGCCGCCGGGGTGCCGGGGGCCTACGATCCGTTCTTCACGCTGGCCGCGCGCAAGCACTACCCACCTGCGCCCGAGGTGACTTGGGCGCTCCTGCGTCGTGCACGACGGGACAACGGGTGTCGGGCGGGTCAGCCGCCGCCAATCGCTTCCACGCACCGCGGCTCGTCGTTCTTCGGGCTGTTGACCAGAGTGCTGACCGGATGGGCGGCCATCTTGGCCGAGGGGTACGGGCCCAGCGGCACCGTTTCCCCGCCGAGCCAGGGGTCGATCGCGTCCGGGTCGAGGATGACCGGCATCCGGCCGTGGATCGGCGCAAGAAACGCGTTCGCCTCGGTGGTCAGGATCGTGCAGGTCTCGATCTCGTCTCCCGGGCGCCGGTCGGATAGATTGCCTGTCAGCTTCAACCCCTAGCGGACTTTCCAGCGTTCCCACAACCCGGCGAAGGCGAAAAGCCCTTCGTCCTTCATGTGGATGCGGTAGGGGTGCTTGGTCGAGCCTTCCTTCTTCCACTCGTAGAACCCGTCCACCGGGATGACGCAGCGGCGAGATTTGAACGCGGCACGGAATGACGGCTTCGATGCCGCGGTTTCTGCGCGCGCATTGATCAGCTTGTAACCGATCGAGGTCTCCTTCGCCCAGGCCGGAATCAGGCCCCAGCGGATCATCGAGAGCCGCCGCCCGTCCTCGCCCGCGCGGACCGCGGCGACGTTCTGTGACGGCGCGACGTTGTATCGGGGTTGGAGGTTCTACGGCGGACCGAGCAGGTCGAGGAATTCCCGTACCTGCTCCCAGCTATACATCTGCGTGAAGCGCCCGCACATGGCTGACCTCTATCGAACGCTGGTTCGCCCATATGGCTATTTGAAGCCGCAGGCCGCTGCGGTCGTTTTGACAAATGCCCGCCGGCCATCTCTCCCCTCAAAGCAACCGTTGGACCAATTGCCCTCGTAAACCTCGCCGTCGGTTCTGGCATAGATCCCCCAGCCGTGCGGCTTGCCGTCCTGCCACGCGCCTTCGTATCGGTTGCCATTGGCCCACGTTAGAGTCCCGCGACCATTGACCTTGTTGTCGCGCCACTCGCCCTCGTAGCGGCTGCCGTCGGCCGCAATGAGAGTCCCGCGGCCGTGGATCCTGTCGTCGCGCGTCTCGCCTTCGTAACGGTGGCCCGTGGCTGTGATGAGCGTCCCGCTGCCGTGGATCTTGTTGTCGCGAAACCCGCCCTCGTAGCGGTTGCCATTGGGATGGATGCGATGCCGTGGCCGTGCATCTTGCCATCGCGAAACTCGCCCTCGTAGCGGAAGCCGATGAGTGCGGTAAGGATCCCAAAGCCGTGAAACTTGCCGACCCGCATGTCGCCTTCGTAGATGTACCGACCCGCGGCAGCGCTCAGTCGCCCCTCGCCCGAGACCTTGCCGTCGACGCATCGACCGGACCAGCTGTATGGTTCTTCCAACCTGCTGTCGCCGTTCCACACCTGGCAGGGCTGGTTCTCGGTGATGGACCACTCGGGTCCGAACGGCTCTATTTTATTGTCCTCGGCACCGGCGGCGGACCAGTCCAGCATTACGACAAGGGCCGTCGATAGTGTTGCGAGTGCTCTCACCTTGCGCTTCCCCGGATCGCCCGTCCGCGTTGTCAAGAGGCTAGCACGATCGGCCCTGGAAGCCGACAAACATGGCCGCGAGCCTACCGACGTTCTCGGATTTCGCCCACCTTGTTCTGTTTTTTTGGTCCCGATATACGCTTGGGCCATGAGCACGAACGACGACAACCGGCCTGTCTCAAAGCAAAAGATCGTGTCCGACGTTGAGATGGCCTTGAACAAAGTGGCGCCGAGCTGGCCGCGCAAGCGCCTTCCAGGAGACCACAACCCGTTCCGCCATATTGCGGCTCAGATCGTGGAGCACCTGCAGTTGTGCGGGATCAAGTCCTCACGGCGGCCGCCTGCCAGACCGCACAGCTTCCCGCGCGGCCCTATAGATACGTCTTAGAGCCGATCCGGAAAGTTTGAATCTATGGTGAGTGGGTTGCGGCGAGTCTGCGCAGCATGATGCGGATCATGGCGAGTCGGATGAAGGCGACGACGGATCGAACGTGACGTTCGAAGTCGCGAGCGAGGCGCCTGTTGCGGCTGATCCAGGCGAAGGTGCGTTCGACAATCCAACGCTTTGGCAGCACCTCGAAGCGGGGCACGTCGTTGCGCTTGACGATCTCGAGCCGCCACCCCCCGGTCTTGGCGACAGTCGCGGCCATCTTCGGTCCCTGATAGCCGCCGTCGGCGTAGATCACCTCGATGAATGGGAACCGTCGCCGGGTGCGGCGCAAGAGCTCGTGGGCACCGTCGCGATCCTGAACGTCGCCGGAATGCACCACGATGCCCAGCATCAGGCCGAGCGTGTCGACCATGATGTGCCGCTTGCGACCGGTGACCTTCTTGCCCGCATCGAAGCCTTGATCGTCGATCGACGCCCCCCTTTTTGCGCCGCCTTGGCGCTCTGGCTGTCGATGACCGCGGCCGACGGGCTGGCTTCGCGTCCTTCCTCATCGCGCACCGCGACGTAGAGTTCATGATGGATCCGCTCCAGCGTGCCATCCCACTCCCATAGATCGAAATAGTCGTACACCGTCGACTTCGGCGGCAGATCCTTGGGCAGTGCATTCCACTGGCAGCCCGTGGACAGCACGGTGAAGATGCCGTTCAGAACCTCGCGCACGTCGACTGAGCGCTTGCGCCCGCCGCGCTTGGCAGGCGGGATCATTGGCGCGATCAGCGCCCACTCGGCGTCGGTCAGATCACTCGGATAGCGAAGTCCGCGACGCTCCGCCGCGCGGCGGTGTTCCGCAGTCCACATCGGGCTTCCTCCTGTAAACCGGATGCCCAGCACAGAATCACAAACGATTCTTCCGATTCAAGAACTTTCCGGAAGGGCTCTTAGAGCGGGCGCGGGGCTCGTACCCCTGGGTCAGGGTTTAGAGCCGATAGCGACCGCTAGGACAGCACGGGTCGCAAACGATCGGGAACACGACCGCCGGATCGGCATCACACACAAGATAGGCGCCGCAGCCGGGGTTGCGCTGGGGGAGCCAAGCGTCATTCGAGGGTGCCGACATGCCCAGGACGGTACCACCACTATCGCGGGGTACACCATGACCGCTCTTGATCTCTGGCGGTCGGTCGTGGGGATCGTCGGCAAAAAAGCCATTCCGCGCCACCAACGCCGCCAATTGATCCTCAATCATCCGGATCGGCGCGAAGATGGCCGTCATTCGAAGGCGGGTTGTACGTCGAGCGGTTTCGAGTCACGCTCAACGGGCTGGGAAGGTTCCATATGGGGAATCCCCGATAGATCGGGCTAGCTCCTTCCCGTACCATCGTCCATCGTGCTTTGAAGCCGAATTCCTCGATTGGTCAACAATGGCACAACCGACACTGCAAGCGTCACAAAATGCGGTAAAAGCGCAGCAGTAAGCGAGGGGAACAAAACACCAAGGCCATAATCTGCCAAATCTGCCAATATGCCGCTCGATGTAGAAACTTCGATGCGCAAATAATACAAACCAACAAGATGTGGAAAGGCCCATCGCTCGATGTAGAAACTTCGATTGGCATAGAAACTTCGATTGGCGCAAATAATACAAACCAACAAGATGTGGAAAGGCCCACTAGCAGGTAAACGGTTAACCTTACACGATAATACTTGATTCCAGAGGCGCGCCGCAAGTAAGGTTGTATCATAACAAGCCTTTGAGCCTTGTAATCGATGATGAAATATATGGAAGTTAAAAACGGCACTGCAAGAATAGCCAAATCCAATGCGATAATAAGGTCCCAGTGTACAGGAGGAACGATGTCAAATTGTCGGACGACCGATATATAACCGCATTGATTGGACAACTTGGGCAACGCGTAGTATAGTATTTTGGAGTCATGGAAATCGACACAGATGAACTTGTATGTGCCGGACAGGTCGGCGATCCAAGTGTGAAAATTGAAGAATAAAGCTAATAGGAGACACGGGGTCAACACAACTACGCAGCCCACAATATTGTATCTCCTCCTTATCTTCCGGTACTCGCTTTCATCCATCTCGGCATGCCCTAATCCGGGATTCCCCGTATGGAACCGTCCCAGCCCGTTGAGCGTGACTCGAAACCGCTCGACGTGCAACCGGCCTTCGAATGACGGTCATCTTCGAGCCGATCCGGATGATTGAGGACCAATTGGCGGCGTTGGTGGCGCGGAATGGCTTTTTTGCCGGCGATCCGGGCGCACCGATCCTGTCGGCGGCGACGCGAAGGAACGGGGTGCGGTCGCTCATGCCGGAGCTGGCTTGGGTCTGAGCCGGTCGATACGGCGCAGGATGTCAGCGAACAGCTCACGCGGGATCGCGACCTCGGCCATCTGGAACACGACGTAGCGGCCGTGGCGGACGATCTTCGCACCGATCTTGATGAGGTTCTCCCGCAGCGTCGTCAGCGACCATTGCTCGACCGCCTCGGGTAATGCCAGAGTTTGCATGAAGTTGCCGAGGTTGTAGGCCGGCGCGGGAAGCTGGAGGCGAACGGCATTGTGGTCGAACCTGCGGCACGATAGGCGTGTCCATCGGATCGCGTTCTTGCTCTCCTTGATCCATTGCTCAGCCGTGCCGCGCTGATTGTAGAACGCGACCACCCGCACGGCGGAGCAACGGGTTTACGACGGCTTAATCGCCGCCCATCCTGGCACGGTTGTATTCCGACGGGACGATCTTCAGGAGGCGGAAAAAGGAAACTACCTCCTCCATAGAGCGTGTTTCGGAGCAATCTCTGACTCTGACGTCCGTGTCATAGTGTTCATCCACAGTTCTATTTTTCGTAACATCACTGAGTGAGGTGGCCCCGGAAATTCGGACAGGTCGCTAAGGTGTATTCCCCCGTCTAACGGAGGAATGCAGATGAGCAGCAAGCGACGTCGATTTTCGGGAGAGCTGAAGGCGAAGGTTGCGCTGGAGGCGCTTCGCGGGGATCGAACGCTGCAGGAGATCGCCTCGCAGCATCAGGTCCATCCGAACCAGGTCGGTGCCTGGAAGCGCCAGGCGATGGAGGGTCTGGTCGAGGTGTTCTCGAAGGGCGCTGAGCGGCGGGTTCGGGACCATGAGAGCGAGGTCCGCGATCTTCATGCCAAGATCGGGGAGCTGATCGTGGAGCGGGATTTTTTATCGCGCGGGTCCGGTCGATGAGCCGGACGGAGCGGCGCGCGATGGTGGTGCGTGATCACCCGGCGCTGAGCCTGAGCCGGCAATGCCGCCTGCTGTCGATCGCGCGCTCCTCGCTCTACTACGAGCCGAAGGGGGAGAGCGTCGAGACGCTGGCGTTGATGCGGCGGATCGACGAGCTGTTCCTGAAGTACCCGTTTTACGGCGCCCGCCGGATGGTGCTTCACCTGCGCCGCGAGGGCGTGCGTATCGGGCGCCGGCGGGCCGCACGGCTGATGCGCCTGATGGGGCTTCAGGCGATCTGGCGGGCGCCGCGGACCAGCGCGCCGCACCCCGAGCACCGGGTTTACCCATATCTGCTGCGGGGCCTGGCGATCGAGCGGCCGAACCATGTCTGGTGCGCCGATATCACCTACATCCCGGTGCAGCGTGGCTTCCTTTACCTCGTGGCGATCATGGACTGGGCGAGCCGGTACGTCCTGGCCTGGCGGCTGTCGAACACGCTGGACGCGGGCTTCTGCACAGACACGCTCGACGAGGCCCTGGGTCGATACGGCAGGCCGGAGATATTCAACACCGACCAAGGCAGCCAGTTCACCAGCTTCGCCTTCACCGGGCGCCTGCAGGCGCCCGGCATCCGGGTCTCGATGGATGGCAGGGGCCGGTGCATGGACAACATCTTCATCGAGCGGCTGTGGCGCTCGCTCAAATACGAGGCGGTCTATCTCCACGAGATCGCCGACGGCTACGCCGCCCGGCGCCTGATCCGTGATTGGGTCCGCTTTTACAACCTCGAGAGGCCGCACGCGGCGCTGGACGGGCGAACCCCGGCCGAGGCATACCGCGGCGACCCGCCCGTGGATATGATGGACAAGCCGCTCCGCGCCTTGCCCTTGAACGCATGCGTTCAAGCCCCACAGGCGCAACAGCAGCAACAGGAAGATCGCATGAAAGGGATCCTGGCGGCCTGATCGATAACCGGAATACACCTTAGCCCGGCCGCCAGGCTGTCCGAAAAGGTGGAGCCACCTCAGAGGAACCCCGCAAATGCAAATATGCAGGTCTGGTTTGTATCACGACTTAACACCTTATATGCCCAGCCCCCGAGCTCTCCATATGCGTATATCTTGACCGACGCTTGGTATTCGAGCTTATGGCCGTAAAAATACTTGTCGGCCCTCTTTTTCGTATTGGCGCGGTCGTTATAATATTGCGTCGAACTCAGATCGAGCAGGGTACTCGGGAAGTGCTCAATGAAGATACTACTTCTACGTCCGTCAAACTTGGCCCGTTGCTGAAAGGCACGGTTGTTCCGGCGCCGTGCTTGCGCGTCTGTCACAGCCACCCTCGGGAGGTCGGCTATGTTAATCTGAAGCTCAAACGTCGGGATGCGTCGCCACTCGGTGTGAATGGTCGTCACCCCTCCAATGGTTTTGCCGGTGCGCCCCTGGGCCATCGCCGACATTGCGGGCACACATACGGCTGCGACCACCGCCATCGCGATCAAGCTCGATTGACATGGTTTCATTGCGGACACCTTCTGCGCTGGCAAAGACGCGTGCTTTGCCAAGCATGGTCTGAAGCAAAATGATAATCGCACGCGCTCCGACGACCAAGGCCCTAGACCCCGCCGACCGGCTCGACGCAGAGCGGGTCGTCGTTCTTCGGGCTGTTGACCCAGGTGCTGACAGGACGGGCGGCCATCTTGGCAGACGGGTATGGGCCAAGCTGCACCGTTTCCCCGCCGAGCCAGGGGTCGATCGCGTCCGGGTCGAGGATGACCGGCATCCGGCCGTGGATCGGCGCAAGAAACGCGTTCGCCTCGGTGGTCAGGATCGTGCAGGTCTCGATCTCGTCTCCCGGGCACCGGTCGGACAGATTGCCCGTCAGCTTCAACCCCTCGCGGATTTTCCAGCGTTCCCACAACCCGGCGAAGGCGAAAAGCCCTTCGTCCTTCATGTGGATGCGGTAGGGCTGCTTGGTCGAGCCTTCCTTCTTCCACTCGTAGAACCCATCCACCGGGATGACGCAGCGCCGAGACGCGAACGCCGCCCGGAATGACGGCTTCGATGCCGCGGTCTCTGCGCGCGCATTGATCAGCTTGTAACCGATCGAGGGCTCCTTCGCCCAGGCCGGAATCAGGCCCCAGCGGAGCATCGAGAGCCGCCGCCCGTCCTCGCCCGCGCGGACCACGGCGACGTTCTGTGACGGCGCGACGTTGTATCGGGGGCGGAGGTTCTGCGCCGGGCCGAGCAGGTCAAGAAATTCCCGTACCTGCTCCCAGGTATACATCTGCGTGAAGCGGCCGCACATCGTGGGCTATCCTCGGCCCCGCCGCTCGAACACGGCTGAGCAAGGTCGAAGCGGCTGCATTGACCCCCGGCACTCGCCCTGCTGAGCCAACACCCAGCGCACGTCCGGCAGGGCGGCGCGCGGGCCGTGGCGCCCTACACGATCAAGGAGATCAAGGCCCTCGCGCCGCCGCCGAAGGCGCTGGCGCCACCGCGGGACACCCCCAAGGTCGGCGAGAACGTGGAGGAGGATGAGACCTCGGAAGGGCTCGATCCGAACTCGGCGGCGGCCCGCCTCGCGACGCTGGCGCGAAAGACGCGGTAAGAACGCCCTACGGTCCCAGCACTGGCAGGCGGAGGCTCCCTTAGCCCCGGCCTTGGATTGCCTTCCCTGCGCCGTGCACGGCGGGTAAACGGCGGCCGGCTTGGGCTGGCGGGTGCAGGCTCGAGAGGCGAGTGTGAAGGGGGGAGAGGCGGAGGCGGCACTCTATGTTTCCTGGCCCATCTCGATCGATCGACCAAAGTTAGATAGATGCCAAACGACCATACTTTAGTCTTCTTCGCCTGAGGCACTTTCGGGCCAATTTTCGATCGATAATCTCAGATCCTCGTCAGCCACATCCTCTCCAAGGAAATTCCAGAAATCGCGCCAAAACAAGGCCAGCAATTCCGGGATGTCGGCCGACTCTCGCAGAGAGTACTTGGGGAAGAGGCTCCGATCGGGCCTGAGCTTTCCTTCTTCCTTAGGCGCGAGCGGTCGCTTTACTGTTACCGCATCTCCCAAGACATGAAAGTGGACCTCAATGGCATATTCCGCAGCGGGCACATTAGCGTAGCGTCTGACGCGATCTGCCCATGTAGCCACGTTCGCGAACATGACAATGGGCCGGTGCGGATTAAGTTCTACGTTGTGCTTTGAAAAAAATCCCCATTCCAACAGACCATCGCAGTGAATCTCTCTGTAGGAGCTGGAATCCCGACGAGAACCAGGGTCAGGGGGGAAATCCGTTCGCGCCCCACGCACTAT
This sequence comes from Alphaproteobacteria bacterium, assembly GCA_965248835.1. Lineage (GTDB taxonomy): Bacteria > Pseudomonadota > Alphaproteobacteria > MPNO01 > MPNO01 > CAYFYS01. The sequence continues at coordinate 773,163 of CBDFLJ010000002.1, read as the reverse complement.
CGGTCGCCAAAGATTTGCACCTACAGATTCATCCCATTGCAGTGCCTGTCTAAGCCCGGGCGCCTCCCAGAATACTTTCCGCGATGGTTGCGCCAGGTCTGGGATGATAGTGCGTCCGCGATACACCCGATCCAGCGGCAAATCTTCAAGCACGGGCACGGCGGTTATTCGAAGGCCGTACCAACGCTCGAACGACGAGCGGTGCTCGAGCTGTCCCAGAAAGCGATCGTAACTCCAACGAAGTTCGCTCTTCAATCGCTCCAGCCCTCGCGCAACATTGAGCGTTAAGTCCTGAATCTCGCGCATGGTCATTTTCTCGCAACGATCGGCACGCCGAATGGGACAAACGAGCGATTTGGTGATGCGATGGGGTGCCTGCCTTGACCGCCCCACGCGAAGGATGACCACACCAGCTCCGTTCGCCTTCTCTACCCCGAAGATGTCGATTTGAGGGAGCTGTGGTTCGACGCAATCACGAAACACCAACTTCAGGCTCTCGGCAAGATCGTGGCATCGCGGGATTGGCTTGATTGCAGTCGCTGCCGGCGGGCTTGACCTAGTGGATAAAATCTAACAGACGATTCCCTTGTCCGAGCGTATGTGCGAGTCTGCGGGCATGCGCACAGGGATTACCTTCGAGGTTTGCGTCGCCGACCGTGCTCGTCTGGAAGCGGTCGTGGCGGACAGGAACAGCCCGCAGAAGCATGTCTGGCGGGCCGGGATCATTTTGGCCACGGCTGCCGGCGCGGGGACGGTCGAGATCATGCGCCGGACCGGGAAGTCGAAGCCTTGCGTCTGGCGGTGGCAGGAACGGTTCATGGCCGAGGGCGTCGATGGCCTGCTGCGGGACAAGACCCGGCCTTCGCGTATTCCGCCGCTCGAACCCGGTGTCGCCTTGCGCATCGTCGATCTGACCCTGACCGATCCGCCCGCCGAGGCGACCCACTGGACGGCCGCCATGATGGCCGGGAAGCTCGGCGTTTCCGTCTCTTCCGTGCAACGCATTTGGCGCGCCCACGGGCTCCAGCCTCATCGGGTGCGCCAGTTCAAGCTCTCCAAAGACGCCAACTTCGCCGACAAGCTGCGCGACGTTGTCGGGCTCTATGTCGACCCGCCCGCCCATGCCATCGTGCTCAGTGTCGACGAAAAGAGCCAGATCCAGGCCCTCGATCGCACGCAGCCCGGCCTGCCGCTAAAGAAGGGCCGCGCCGGAACGATGACCCACGATTACAAGCGGCATGGCACGACCACGCTGTTCGCCGCCCTGAACGTCCTCGACGGCACGGTCATCGGCCGCAACATGCAGCGTCATCGCCATCAAGAATTCATCCGCTTCCTCAACACGGTCGAGGCCGGAACGCCCGCCGGCACGGTCATCCATGCCATTCTCGACAACGACGCCGTCCACAAGCACCCCAAGGTCCGACGCTGGCTCGACCGTCATCCGCGCTGGACCTTTCACTTCACACCGACTTCCTGTTCCTGGCTCAACGCCGTGGAAGGCTTCTTCGCAAAACTCGCCAAGCGCCGGCTCAAACGCGGTGTCTTCCACTCCGTCGTTGACCTTCAAGCCGCCATCAACTGCTTCGTTGCCGAGCATAACGCCAGCGAGGCCAAGCCATTTCGCTGGACCGCGGACCCGGACAAAATCATCTCCGCCGTCAAACGCGGGCATCAAGCGTTAGATTCCATCCACTAGATTCCACGATGCCCAACAGCAGAGCGCCACCATGTGCATTGGCGAACGCGATCGTCTCTTCGAGGATGGTCCTCTTGGCGAAATCGCCAATTTTCTTCTTGTCGCTCATCCACGGATCTGGCCCCTGGCCCTTCGCTGGAAGGGTCTCCTTGAACTCAATTTGTTCCCCCTCGGGAACCTTCTCCTCTATCAACGATTCGATGTCGTGGATGTCGATCTGGTCGGCCGGCTTTGAGAGAACTTGGATCAATTCCTTGCTTGCTCCAATAACGAAATCACAAACGTGCGTGGCGAAACGCCGTCAACTTCGGAACCGCATCTATGCGTTCAACCCCGGGTCCATCGGTAGCGAATCTTGAGGCCATTGAGGTGGGTCCAGGGAACGAGACCGGCATGCTGGAGCATCCCGACGACGATACCCGCCGCAATTCCCTGCTCGTCGGCGAAGGCGCAGACGTCCACCTTGCTTCGCGGCGAGCTGGCGGCGAATCGCTTCCAGTCGGCGCGCGGGACGAGGGCGTTGGCGGCCCAATCGTTCGCCTCAGTCTCGACATCGGCACCCCCGTCATTGGTTCCATCCACGAAAACGCACTTCTTGCTGTGAAGCAGAAGGTGCGCCGCCTCGTGGAAGAAGCTGAACCAGAGATGGTCGTCCGACTTGTGGCGCGCGCTCAACTGGATCACGGCCTTGCGGGGCGAAAACCACCAGGCGGCACCGCTCAGCGCGGTCTTGGGCAGCGGCTTGACCACTGCCAGCGCAACCCCGGCCCGGTTCATGATCCGGCGGGCGCGCCCCAGGGCCTCGTCGACGGGCTCTCGGGTCAAGCCTCGAACTTCCCTCATCGCGCGCCTGAACACGCCCGCGTCGTAGTCGGCGCATTCCTGAAGCTCCGCTTCCAACTCGCCAAGGCGGAGCCACGTCGCCAAGGCAACCTCGTCGCTCTTGAAGCTTGGGGAATGCCGATACGCCACATTTGCCAGAGCGTATTTTGCGGTCCAGGCTTGGACCGAGCCGACACCGAAGAATGCAAGCAACTTGGAAACCGCATCCGCATCCGATTTCGGCCGCTGCATACAGCCGCGTTTCACGAGTTCCGATACAGCAAAGACTTTCAGCCATTCAACCGAGGCGGTGGCCGCAGCCGCCTCGGCCTTCTTGGCCCAATGAAGCCGGTACGCGGCCTCGATGCCGAGCCAAATGCTTGCATCCACGCCCAGCACCTTTTCGAACTGTAGTGCCGTCCGCGGCTCGACGGGTGCCTTGCCGGCGATGATCTCGCTGATCAGCTTCGGGGAACGCCCGCACCGCCGAGCGAACTCGGCATGCGAGATGTCCTGCGCCTCCAGGCGTTCATCGAGCACCCACCCGGGCGGGACCGCATAGTCTGGCGCATACTGGTTGGTTGCCGTCGCCATTTCTCTCTCCGTCAGTGGTAGTCGATCACGTCGATGATTGTGATGGCGGTCACCTGTTCCGTATCGATCCCTCCATCGGCCCTACGCGGAAATGGCTCATGATTGGGTGCGAAAACGAGTCTCCGGGAGTGGACAAGGTCAACGGCGAACTGCTCGTCCCGATCTCCGCTAAGCTGATGCCGCCGATCCGGAGGCGTCGTCGGCACCAAGGCAAGGTTGCGGGCCGCACTCAGGACCGCCAGACGATTCTCGATCGTCCTGGCCACCTTCGACCCGTAGGCCTTTTGGAGGGCGTTGTCCGAGTTGAAGGTCTTCTCAAGCTTGCGGGTCCGAAAAGCAATGTCCATGAAAATGCACGATTTCGTTACGCATTAGGTAACATATTATTCTACAATGTCAAGAGATGCAAGGGAAGGCTCGTTGCCATCCACACCAGTGAGGCGGCGCGCTACACCCCGCACATCCCTTCGCACACGCCGTGCCAGAGATCGCCCTGGTCGGGGTTGTGGATTGCACGCCAGCGCCGAGGGAGATTACTTCGAGCATTTCCGCTACCTCGCTACCCCCGAGGCCGACTTGGGCGCTGTAACAGCGTGCACGGTGGATTTGGGGCCTTCTGACGGCCTTCGATCCACGCCCATAGATTGAGCACCCCTTGGGTTTCCATCGCGCGGCCGAACGCACGGGCCGCGGAGTTCCATTGGTTCTTGCACGCAGCCGAGCAGAAGCGCTTCGGGGCGCCGCCGCGTCTCATCGCCTCGAACGCCTCGCTGCACCGGGGGCAGGTGCTCACGCCGCGGCCTTTCTTGTTCGGCCAACGGCTTCGTTCAGCTCCGCCATTGCCTCGTGCGAGCCGCCGGAATTCGGGTGCCGTGTGCGAGCACGCTCCCGATAGGCGGCCTCAATCAGATCGGACGACGCTTGGGCGGGAATGCCCAAAACCTCGGTCCAACGCCGCCGCGGCCGGCCGGCCGGCCGGCGCTCCGAACCGATCGCGGCGGAGCCGGTGTCACCGGGCCGAACGGCGGCTAACGGCCCCGTCACGGCAGTGGGATATCGGAGCCGCTCTTCGTCGCCTGATAGGCCTCGGAAAGGTCTTGATAGGTTTCGTTCAACGCCGCGATACGTCGGCCGAGTAGCCTGCCGTCGGGCTCCGGCAGGGCCGCGATCAATTCACCGATCGCATGGCTCTTCCAATAGCGGTTTTCCCTCGCATAGGCGCCGTTCCGAACACCGAACACCTGGTCGAGAATTCGCAGGTCGTGGGGGATGTCGAAGGTCTCGGCGGTATCGACATAGCCGAACAGGTAATAGAACCGATCGAACCCGGTCCAGGTGATCGCGGACAGGCAGAGCGAGCACGGCTCGTGGGTCGCGAGGAACACACACTCGCGCGTCGCCGGCCGCGCGTCGGCCGGCAGCTCGTAGAACCGCTTGAGCGCGTGCACCTCGCCGTGCCACAGCGGGTTCTCGGTCTCGTTGTTGGTCTCGCCGATGACCACGGACAGATCGGCCTTGCGCAAGATCGCCGCGCCGAAAACCTTGTTGCCGGCGACGACACCCGTTCGGGTCATGGGCACGATGTCGTGCGCGATGACGTCCAGCAGACGCGCAACGAACGCCGCGTCGTGGGCCGCGCCGTCCATCAGCCGCCGTATGATGTCGCGGCGCGGAACGCCGGCAGGACGTGCTCACCGAGCAGCTCGACGGTGCCGGCCGGGTCCGAGGCGACGCTGACGGTGAACATGACGCGTTTCAGACCGGCCTCGTGGGCGGCGAGCAGCGGTTGAGCGCGGCGTCGAACGGCCGGTAGAGGAACCCGATTTCCATGGTCGATTTCGGTGCCTGTGACGTGTGCGGGGCCGAGCGTACAGCGCCTATCCGGCGCAGTCGACGCGGCGCGTCGCGGTCGGATCGACGGCCAGGCGCTTGGCCGGAATATCCTCGTCGCGATTGTTCATGCCGGGCTTTCCGCTCACGGCCCGGCGCCGGCGCGCTCGAGGATCCGGGCGATGGCGCCGCAGCCCCGAGAGTGTGCCAGGACGAGCGCCGGGAGGCGGAGGCCGCAACCACCTCGGAGCTTCAGGTCGGGGCTCTGGTCATCGGGGCTCCGGGCATCGGGGCTCTGGGCATCGAGCCTCTATCTCATGGCGCGATAACGAACTGCCGTCGGACTTCGCCCGTCCCGACGAATTGGGACAGCAGGCGATAGTTCTGCCGTTCGTAGCGAATCCTGCCCGCCACGATTGCCGGATGAACCTGCAACACATTCGCCAGATTCATGACGGCCATGGGCGTCGGGTGGTCCCGAACCGCGCTTGTTTGCCAAGCTGCCCGCGGCATCAGCGCCTCCTCCGCCCATTCGTCGGCCTGTGCCTCCCTCGGATCTCTTCGCGCGCCCTCCACCTTGCGCAGCGTCAAATCGTCGACGAAGGCCTCGCCCTCGTTGTTGTCCATGTGGCGCCCCACATGCGCCAGCTCGTGCAGCAGGCAGAACCAGAAATTGTCGATCCGGTCATGACGCAGGGTCATTCCGATCACCGGCCGGCCGTCGCCAAGCCGGAGCGCCGCTCCGTCGAGATATGTCTTCGGCAAGTGCTCCACAATCACGAGAAGAATGCCGTGCTTTGCCAAAAACTCCTTTGCGAGCCGCGGTCCGTCTTCCGACCAGCTCAGCCGTGCAATCTGCTTGAGGAAATCCAACGTGACGGTGCCTGGCTCGTAATCCACCTTTGGCCGCTTCTGGTTCGCCGTCGCCAGCACCTGCCAGCACCAGGCTTTGAGCGCATAGGGGTCCATCTTGGCGTTCGCACGCAGGTGATCGTTCTTACGGTACAAGGCGGCACCGGCCACATCCCGTCCGCCCGCCCGCTCGATCAGATCGCCGATAAGCTCCTCGGCCCGCTGCGCCAGGTCAGGGAGGACCGGAAGCCATCCCAGCTTCGCCATCGCCTTGAGGGGAAACCGGCTCCACTCGATGTCGGCCAACGGCTCGTCAAGCGCTGCACCGCGCTCCCGGAGCAACACATCCCCCGGAATCCCAAGATGCTTATGGAGCGCGCGCGCCATCGGCATGGTGATCGCGCGCTTGCCGGAGAGAACCTCGGAGACCTTCGCGCGGCTTCCGATGAAGAGGATCAGGTCGCGCGGGCTCAAGCCGCCCTGCTCCATGCGGAACTCGATCGCGGCCAGCGGGCTCGGATAGGCCATTGGCTCGTGCTTGCTCTCATAGTGCTCGACGAGATCGACCAGGACGTCGAGATCGTCGAACTCCGTGCTGCCGGGCTTTGCCTCCATCAGCGCGTCGATCCGCGCGAGCGCGGCCTCGTAGTCCTTCTCGGTCCGAATTGGCTTGATCTTGCTATTGGCCATCTCACACCTCCTTCACGTCCACGGCGTCATACTCGGTATGTGTGCCTACGAACCGCACATACACGATTCGTCCCGGGTCGTTGATCCTCGCCACCAGCCGATAGTTGTTGCCCTTGATGTTGAAGACCACCCGGTTGTCGCCAACGATGCTGGCGCTGCGGGTCAAGCGGTCTTGCCGCCCGCCGGACAGGCTCGCCGGCGCGGTCAAACCGCTGTCAGGCAACAAGGCAAGGGGGCGCTCTTGAAAGGAAATCAGGGGAGGGTCGTCATGGCGCCGCACCGGGCAGCCGTTTCCGATCAACGCGAGTCCGGGCAAAATCCGAATGCCCGCCGCCGCTCCTCCCAGACGAACGGAATCCCACGGAGCAGCGTGGCCAATTTGAGCCCCTTGGGTCGCAGTCCTTCGAGGATCGCCTGCGCGATGTCGCGCGCGAGCAGGGTCAGGGGCGGCATCCTCGATCTGATCGAGGAAGAGGTCGACGCCTCCCGCGCTGGTCGTTCTTGATACCGACATCCTGATCGGCGCATACACCGCGAAAGGTGGCCCCGCTGGGCATGGCCGGCCTGATGGCCATGTTGATGGGCATGCCGGTCGTGCCGATCATGATCATCGTCATCATGGTGGTCATGGGCATTCTGAAATAGTGATCGTCGCTATGCGAAGCGCCGTGTTGGTTTTTTAATGGGTGCTTTTGTACACCCAGAGTGTACGGAAAGCAGATTTTCTAAACTGGACGACAGTTCACAAAATTGCTATTTTGTACACCATGAATGAACGGAATGCAGGAAAGCTAAACCAGCTAGGCCGCGAGCTGCCCGAAGGTCTGCTGGTTGATGCGGCTTGGCTGGAAGCGCGGGGCTATTACCGCTCGCTGCGCAAGAAATACGTTGATCTCGGCTGGCTGGAGCAGCCGGCCTACAGGGTCTATCGACGGCCGCGGGGCACGCTTAGCTGGGAACAGGTCGTCATCTCGCTTCAGACGCTCTTGCAAGTGCCTGTCGTGGTGGGCGGGCGCAGCGCCCTGGAGCTCGAAGGATACGGGCATTACCTGCCGCAGCACGCCCGAGAGACTCATCTCTACGGGACTGACCTGCCCAGCTGGCTCAACAAGCTGCCGCTCGAAAACGAATTCGTGGTGCATCGCACCGGCAGGGTGTTTCTCGATGATCCGGTAGACCGTGGCCTCGCTCGTCTTGAAGAGCAAGACAATGAGGGCTCGTTTGCCACGGAAGCCGAAGATGTCCTCAACAGGCCATGGGGCCAGTGGCGGTGGCCGCTCGCGCTCTCGGTCCCGGAGCGGGCGCTGCTGGAGCTGCTGGACGAGCTGCCGGCTCGTGAGAGCTTTCACCAGGTAGACAAGCTCATGGAGGGGCTTGTCAACCTGCGCCCGGGCCGTCTTCAAGCGTTGCTGAAGCGCTGCACGAACGTCAAGATCAAGCGTCTGTTCTTCTTCTTCGCCGATCGCAGTGCCCATGCCTGGCTGAAGCGGATCGACCGTGATGCGATCGATCTCGGCAAGGGCAAGCGCATGCTGGTACGCGGCGGCCGGTTCGATCCGGTCTATCAGATCACCGTCCCGAAGGATCTGGATGCCGTTTCGTGACCAATATCGCGCTCAGGTCGCCCTGCTGGTGCGCGTGCTTCCCTATGTCGCCACAGAAGAGGCGTTTGCCCTCAAGGGCGGCACAGCCATCAATCTCTTTCATCGCGAAATGCCGCGCCTGTCGGTCGATATCGATCTCGCTTTCCTGCCGGTAGCACCACGCGATGAGTCCCTTGCGGCCATCAGTGCGGCAATGACACGCATCGGCGGGGCGATTGGCGATGCGTTCCCCGGCGCGCGCGTTAATGAAAGTCGTTTGCCGGAAGGAGCGGTCTACAGGCTTACCGTGCGCGTGCGCGGCGTTCAGATCAAGATCGAGGTCACGCCTGTGCTGCGTGGTACCGTCTATGAGCCTTCGCTCATGGGCGTTTCACCGCCTGTTGAAGCCATGTTCGGATTTGCAGAAATCAAAGTCGTGTCGTTTGCTGACCTGTTCGGTGGAAAGTTGGTCGCCGCATTCGACCGGCAGCATCCGCGTGATCTCTTCGATATACGTGTTCTCTTCGCCCGTGAAGGCGTCGATGAAGCGCTGCGGCGCGCCTTTATCGTTTATCTCCTGAGCCATCGTAGACCGGTGGCTGAGGTTCTGTCTCTGCGCCCCAAGGACATTGCCGTCGAGTTCGCCCGCGGATTCTCCGGTATGACCGAGGTCGATGTGGCGCTCGGTGAATTGCTCGAAACGCGTGTTGTCATGAAGGATGTGATGGTAACGGACATGCCGGACAATCATCGAAAGTTTCTTGTCGCATTCGAGCAGGGTACGCCCGACTGGTCGCTCTTGGGGATCGAGGGTGTGGATGCCTTGCCCGCGGTCCAGTGGAGGCAGCGCAATCTCGATATTCTCAGCCCCATCAAGCGAACTGCACTGGTAAAAGCACTCGAAGCCGTTCTTGAAGAAACCAGATCAGCGTAGACCTTTAGCCATGCACGCCGACAATCCGATCCTTCTTGGACAGGATGAGCTTGCCCCGAGATGGAGGTCGAGGCCTCTGCCGGGTTCGGCGCACTCAACGAGGAGCTCGCGATCGGGAAGGCTCGCTGGTATCTGCCCGAAGGGATGGTCTGCTACGAGGGTGATTCGAGCCCGGATAACTTGCGCATTCTCAGGGTGCGAGGGGGTTTGATGGAGCCCGAAGTGGGAGAGGCGACCGGCTCATGGTCGATGTTGCCCGTCGGGTGCCCGCGACCGGCGAGATGTTCGTGCTATGGGACGGGAACGGCCTCGTGGTCAAGCGGATCGAGGTGGTGCCCAATGCCGCTTCTGGTTCGCCGTCGCCAGCACCTGCCAGCACCAGGCTTTGAGCGCATAGGGGTCCGTCCTGGCGTTCGCGCGCAGGCGATCGTTCATACGGTACAAGGCGGCACCGGCCACATCCCGCCCGCCCGCCCGCTCGATCGGATCGCCGATAAGCTCCTCAGCCCGCCGTATATCCGCCGTCGGCGTAGAGGATGTGGCCGGTGTAAAAATCGGAGGCCCTCGAGGTGAGAAACAGCAACGGACCGGCAAGATCTTCCGGTTCGCCCAAGCGCCCTTTCGGCACTCGGGTCAGGATGCCTTCGCGGACCCTCTTGGCTTCGTCGGTATCCTCGAACATCCATGCCGTCAGGGAAGAACGGAACACGGTCGGCGCGATGGCGTTTACCGTTATGCCTGTCGGCCCCAATTCGCAGCCAAGCGCTTTCGTGATTCCGTCGGTCGCGGCCTTGGAGGCGCAGTAGGCGGTGTAACCCGCCGGGTGGCCCAGAAGGCCGCGCGCCGAAGACACCAGGACAATCTTGCCGCCCTCTCCCTGCGCCTTCATCTGCCCGGCGGCGGCGCGCGCCAGCAGCCAGGCCTGTGTGACATTGGCGTCCATGATCGACCGGAACGTCTCGGGCGCCATGTCGTTGATAAGCGCCACCTTGTTCATGCCCGAGGCGACGACGAGGATGTCGAGCCGGCCGAAGGCGTCCACTGCCTGGGCCACAAGGCCGTTACAGGTCTCCTCATCGCTCGGGCGGGTGTTGATCGCCGTAACGTCGACGCCCATGCCGCGGCACGCCTCGGTTATCTGATCGAGCGCCGAGCGGTTTCCGGACGCGAGCGCGAGCTTGCAGCCGGCGCCGGCCAGCACGCGCGCCGCAACCATGCCCAAAGCGCCGGACGCACCGGTGATCAGCGCCACCCTGTCCTTGACGTCGAATATCGACAGGTGATTTGCCAAAGCGTTCATATCTCACGTCTCCGGCGGGCAAGGGATGACGACAAGCGACGACAGGCATCGTGCGGACATCGTTGCGGCGGTTTTCGATCTTGCGGACTTCGCCCGGCGGGATGGTGCAGCCGTCGTACTTGCCGAGGGTTGTTTCCTGACCGTCCACGATACGATCCTGGCGCTGCGGCGCCGGGCCGCGAGATGCAACCGAGCACTGCTCTGCCGGTCCTTGAGATCCGGGTCCGTGCTGCCCGCGCGCAGAGCCCGGACCAGCTCGGCGATGCCGTGCCGGATCGCGAGATGCAGCGGCGTGTTGCCGTCATTGTTCGAGACGTTCGGGTCGGCGCCGGCCTTCGGCATGTCCGTCGTCAAAATATTCGGGCCGCTTGACCGGGATGCACCATATGGGTCCCTCCGACACGGTTGAGCGTGACTCGAAATCGCGCGGCGGGCAATCCGAGAGTGTTCGGCAATGGCGGCCGTGTCATCCAATATCCGGACGGCCGCGTCCCCCTTGTCCTTGCACCCGGCCGCGCAGAACCGCTTGAGGCGGGCGCCGCGCCGTCTCGAAGGGCTCGCGGCACCACGGGCACAGAGGCGGCATCAGACCGGACCGTTCCCGCGGGCGAGCCATTCCGGCATCGCGAGTGTGCCGTCGCCCAGCCATGTGGTCATGCCGCCGCCGCTCGCCGCGCTTCCTCCACTGCCGCGTTCGGCTCGATCATCGCCTCGCCCGAGCCGCCGTTGGCGGGGTGCCGCGTACGGGCCTTGCTACGACAGGCGCCCTCGATCACGTCGCGCGGCTTGTCGATGACAAGGACGCCGTGCTCGCCGATGCGACCGGCGCCGGTCTCGGGGTCGGGTGCCGAACGGCCTAAGCGAAAGCCGGCAGGCCCCGCCGGCTCCAATGAGGCCGGGGCGTCAAGGCCCCGGATATGACGTTGGCGCGCGGGCCTTCGTCGCCGGCCCGGTGACAGGCTGCCGCCCCGCAGCTCCGGAAGGCACGCCCCGGGCGGCGATCACGCTCCTCATCGCGACGCTTCGCAGCCTGGCGGCGGGCTCGAAGGCATCATCGACGCCCCCCAGTAAGTCAGCTACGCTCTTTTGGAGTTGGGTGCTGATTCCCCTGTCCTCTGGTCTGAACATCCTCTCCAGGGCAATCGCCACATCCAGAACCTTGTCCTCCGCCGCGTATTGCCCGTCGCGTGCAAGTGCTTCGGCAAGCCGCCCGACGATCGGCGCCATTCTCCCGTACCGATCACTCTTGCGGTTGACGAACGCTTCCTTCGCTTCCGCGAGCGCCTCCGCTGCAAGCGCCGGCGATATCTCGAACCCGTCGAACCCGTGTGCCGGCCAGCTCCGGTAGAACCCGGGGCCATGGCGCTCCCGGCCCAGGAGCCTGCCGGCGGACCGGTCGATGCAGTTGCTCAATTCCGCAAGACGCAGCACGGGCGCCGCGTGGGCTACCGCAAGCAGCTCCAAGAAAATTCGCGCGTCCCGGAAGAACGGTCCCGGCCGCTCCGGTTCCGGCCCTCCTTGGTAACCCGTCCGGCGGAACGCAGGCCGCCATCGGAACGGTCTCACCGCTGCCCCGACCGACCGCCAGCCCTGGAAACCGGCCCCCCGCGGGGCGAGTTTTTTCACCAAGCGCTCGTCCACATACGCTCGCACCTGCCCGAATGGGATGATCGCCATGCCGTCTGCGATGTCGATCCTTTCCTTCAGGGTCAGCCCCCAAAAGAGCACCGCGTCGCATCCGACTTCCAGGTCGCCGAGTACGCCGGACGACTCTCCGTCCCCGGCCGGGGCAAGAAACGCGTTCAGTTCGCTCGCCGCCGCCCGGAAGCGCTCGCCGGGCAGCTCATCGGCACGCGCCATCAGTCCCGCAACCAGGTCCGTCAGGGACGTCGAACGGCCGCTGCCGAAGATCTGCATCCAGAAAGCGTCTCTGCCGATGATCCGCCCCACGACCCGCGCCAGCGTGGGATGCGAACACAGAATGCCCCGCACGGGGTCCAGCACCGCGAGCAGCATCGCATATTGCTTCTCTTCACTGGAACCCTTGGCGTAGCACGCCCTGGTATACAGGGTCTGCACATCGCCCAGAGGAAATACCGGCGGGTTGCTGTTCTGCCCGGCATCCGGGGCAAGCACGCGATGAGTCTGCCTGTAATGCTCTTGCAGCCAGGGCTCCTGCGCTTCGGCCAGCTTGGGAAGCGCCGGCGCGAGGCGGTCGACCCCAATCGCCGGCCGTGAATTCGCCCGCCGTCATGCTCGCTTGACCTTCGCGACGCCCGCCGTCTTGCGGCCCACGACCTTGCGGCGGATATAGACCGCGCCCTTGTCCTCGCGGTCGTGCCTGACCTTTTCCAGTCGAACCGGGTTCATCGACCGCTACGTTCAAAATCAGGCGGCTTGGAACTTGTCGACCTTGATCTCGTCGACGCGGGTACGCGCCTGCCAAAGATCATGGGCCATCTGCATGCCGAGCCAGGTCTCCGGCGTCGACCCGAATGCTTTGGACAGGCGGATCGACATCTCGACGGAGAGGCCGCCACGCTCGTTGACCGGCTCTGACAAAGCTTGACGGGTCACGCCGAGGCCTGCGGCGGCCGGGTCACGGACAGGCCCGGCGGTTCGAGGTATTGTCGCCTCACGATGCCGCCGGATGCGGAGGATTCTGCATAGCCGTCACTTCACCTTAGTCAGGCAGGCTCGTAGCGCTGAACAGCGATTTCGCTTGCGCGTGCCCGCATCCGGGAGGCGTCGTACCAGGCCTGCATCCGAAGCAGCATGTCCATGCTGACGTCGAAGGCCTTCTCGATGCGTAGGGCCATCTCCGCCGACAGCGCCGCATTGCCGTTCAGCAGGGCCGAAAGCGTGGCCCGGCGGACCCCGAGAATCTGGGCCGCCCTCGTTACGTTCAGTCCCAACGCCCCAATAACCTCCGTGCGGATGAAAGCGCCCGGATGCGAAGGGGTCATGTTCACTTTGATGCCGTTGGTAGCCATCAGTGGTAATCCTCCAAGTTCAAACGGTCGATGTAGCCGTCCTCCTCTTCAAATGTGACCCGCCAATTGCCGGAGACCGAAACGCTCCAGTCGTTCTGCCGGTCACCGGAGAGCCGGTGCACGCGCCAGCCAGGCGGCGCGTCGGCAACAAACTCGTCGATGTGCTCGGCCAGGATGAGTACTGTCAATATCTTGCGCACCCGGTCAACGAGGTCCTGCCGCAGAAACCTGGGGTTGTCGTCCTCAACTAGGCGGCGCAATCCCCGGTGACGGACAGAGCGAACGATCATACGACATGTGTACGGTATTACCGTCCACCTCACAAGACTTTTCCTTGTGCCCTGAGCCCAGGTGGTTCACTGCCCAACGACCAAACGCGGCCTGCCGCGCCCGCACGACCTCTCGGACACGCGCACGACTGCGCTCCCTCATGGGTCCACGCCCCAGATCGCTCACGATGATCGGATAAGAAAATTTCCTTTAAGTCATTGATATAACGGAATTTCTTTGGATCCCGGGGTTGGATTCCAACCAACGACCTTCAGGCTATGAGCCTGCGCGACCTGGGCGGCAGCGTTCGCCGCGCTTGTGCCGGAAGCTTCCGGACCCATCGCGCGGCTTCACCACAGCACCCTCATCGACCGCCTGATCATGCCCCGCAGCCGCCACCGGCGCGGCATTGGTCGAACCGCCGCGCAGAACCGCTTGAGGCGGGCGCCGCGCTTGGCCCTCTGGAAGGGCTCGCGGCACCACGGGCACAGAGGCGGCATCAGACCGAACCGTTCTCGCGGGCGAGCCATTCCGGCATCGCGAGTGTGCCGTCGCCCAGCCATGTGGTCATGCCGCCACCGCTCGCCGCGCTTCCTCCACTGCCGCGTTCGGCTCGATCATCGCCTCGACCGAGCCGCCGTTGTCGGTTGCGCGTGAGCGCGCCCTAGCTCCGAAGACCGCCCGCGGCCACCGGTATAGTCGGCCGCGGACGGTCAAACAACGTGGGCCCGCGCGGGGACCGCAGGTCTATATCAGCGTTCCGACCCGGTAGCGTCTTCGCCGTCCGCACGGGTCGCACACCGCCGTCAGCGGCAACCCCGGATCGCGATCGCACACACGCACAGCGCCGCAGCCGGGCGCGCGCTGCCATCGGATCGGGGCGCGTGCGCCGTGTCCTGTCTTGCCGGGTGCGCCGATTGGCGTCGGCCGCCGCATCGCGCCCGAAGGATGCGCGGCAATGCGTCCGATCGTAGATTTGCGCCCGCCCGGCCGTCCGTTGTGATGCGAATAATCGCTGTGCCCCTCATCCTTGCCGTGCAAAGCTCCAGGACTCGCACACCGGCTTGAACCCTATTTTCGTGTAGCAGCGGTTCGCGAACGGGTTTCTCAAATCGGTATATAGACAGGCCGTTTTCTTTCCCTCGGCGTGCACACGGTCCACCAGTGCCGCCGTTACGGCGCCGGCATAGCCGCGGTTGCGCCGGGACGGGGGCGTGTAGACGGCGGAAATCGCGGCGGCTTTGCGCAGGCGCCGTTCTATCCCGGCCATGGAGACGGGCTCTCCATTCACCACCCAGAACAAGTGCCGTCCCTCGACCGCCCGATTTTTCATCAGCTCTCTTGCCGGCACCGGATCGTCGGGCACGGCCTCATGATGGAACGCGGTCAGCCAATCGGCGAACAGATCGGCATCTTCGGCGGTGACCTGTCTGGCCCGTCCGGGGACCGCCGGATGTGTTGGCGGCTCGCTAAGAGCATAGATACGTTGCGGGATCGGGTCCTTGAACGAAAGACCCAATTCGACCGCTCGTTCGACAAACCACTTCGCCGTCGAATCGGGGCCAACGACGCCAGAAAAATCCATTGCCGTCACGATTTCGGCCAATTTCCGACACTGGGACCGGTTCAAGTCGCCCAATACGATAGGCCAGCCTGGAGCCTGGGCAGCACAACAGCCGGGGCCGCCGAGTGTCCAAGTCAGAACACCCTGGTCTTGCATGGTGTTTGCCCGGCTCACGATGTTGATGATCACATTGTGGCGTGCTTCGTGGTTTGCCAACGCCGGCATGTGGAATTCGTGGAACGCGGAAATTGCCATTTTGTCCGGGCCCCGAGGGAGCGGGCCGTCATTCGAGGGAGCCGACATGACCGGGACAATACCATCACGGCGACGGGGTCAACCATGACCGCTCCGGAGATCCGGCAGTCGGTCGTCGGGGGCCTCGGCTTGCTCTGCGTTCTCTCGCTGCTCTTTGCGCGGTTCTCCGACCGCGCTGCGGGAAAAGCCGGTCAAGATCGGCGCCGAGGTCATCGGGAAAATGTCGGTTCAGGGCAATTGTTGCCGTTGCGGCCGGCGAATTAACCGTCCTATCATCCTTCCGGCTGCCGCAAGCGGCGGAGTCACAACTCGGGAGGAAAGACCATGACAAGAGCGGATCAAGGCAAGCAAGCCGATCTGTTCGAGCTCTATGCATCGGATCCCGAAAGGGCGGACCGGCTCGTCTTTGGACGTGAGTCCCACGCGGATCGACGCGGATTTCTCAGAGGTGCGGGTCTGGCGAGCATGGGGGCGTTGATCGGTGCTGCAATACCGTTTCACCGCAACATGCCCGCCGGCTTCATCCCCGAGGCGCTCGCCGCCAACCAGATGAAAATCGCCGGCAAGGAGGGGCTGACGATATTGAACGATCGGCCGGTGAATGCGGAGACGCCGGCTCATCTGCTCGATGACGAGGTGACGCCGACGTCGCGGCATTTCATCCGCAATAACGGCATTGTCCCGGAGACCATGGATGCGGCGGGCTGGACGCTGCGGATCGACGGTCTCGTCAACAGCCCGATGACGCTGGGGATCGACGACCTCAAGAAGAGGTTCCAGGTCGTCACCGAACGCCGGCTGATCGAGTGCGGCGGCAATGGGCGGGCCTTCTTCGATCCGCCCGCCCGCGGCAACCAGTGGAGTCTGGGCGCCGTCGCCTGCGCCGAATGGACCGGCGTCCGCCTCGCCGACGTGCTCAAGGCGGCCGGGATCAAGGAGAACGTCGTCTACACGGCCCATGTCGGCGCCGATACCCATTTGTCGGGCAAGGAAGGAAAGTTGCCGATATCGCGCGGCGTGCCCATCGACAAGGCGATGAATCCGCACAATCTGATCGCCTTCGGCATGAACGGCGGGCCGCTGCACGCCATGAACGGCGCCCCGTTGCGGCTGGTCGTTCCCGGCTGGCCGGGATCGTGCTCGCAAAAATGGCTCAAGCGGATCTGGCTTCGCGATGTCGAGCATGACGGTCCCAAGATGACCGGAACAGCGTATCGGGTGCCCGAATACCCGGTGGCCCCGGGCGAGAAGGTGCCCAAGAGCGCCATGGGGATCATCCACGCGATGCCGGTAAAGTCGCTGATCACCACGCCCGGGACCGGACAGACCATTTCCGGCCGCTCGCTCGCCGTGGCGGGCCATGCCTGGGCGGGCGATCACGCGGTGGCGCGGGTCGACGTCTCGATCGATTTCGGCGCCACCTGGCAGCAGGCGGCGCTGAAGGCGCCTCACAACCCCTATGCATGGCAGCGCTGGTCGGCCAGCCTCGCATTCCCCGAGAAGGGGTATTACGAGGTCTGGGCGCGGGCCATCGATAGCCGGGGAGTCAGTCAACCCTTCGCCATCGCCTGGAACCCGAAGGGCTACTTGAACAACTCCATGCACCGCATCTCGGTGCGGGTCGGCTGACACCGATGGGTCGGGGGGCGCGCCATGCGGCCCCGCTGATCGCACTCTGGCTGGCGGCCTTCGGGCCGCCGGCCGCGACTGCGCAATCGCCCCGGGATGCTGCGGCCGCGGTCGAGGACGATTACCAGGGCCTGCCCCCCGGCGCGGGGCGCGATGAAGTGTTCGGGCTGTGCGGTGCGTGCCATTCGCTCAAGCTGGTCCTCCAGCAGGGCCTGTCCCGCTCGGTCTGGAGCGAGGTGATCGACTACATGATCGAGGAGCAGGAAATGGCCGAGATCGAGCGCGAGGACAGGGCCTTGGTCCTCGATTACCTGGAGAGGTTCTACGGCCCCGACAGGCGGGCGCTCAGCCGCCGCCGCTGACGCCGGCGGCGGTCGATCGAATGTCGTTTCCCGAATGGGAAACCTGCACGCCCGCGCCCGGGGAGACCACATCGGGCATTTCGGCTGCCGCGCTGCCCCCGAGGGGCCGTCCGGACGGTTCTCGCCGCAATCTGCACCCTGTCGAACAGCCCGGCAAATCCGCCGCGCCGGCCGGCGCGAACCGCCCGCCGCATCGCGGGCACGGAGGCGGCATCGGATCATCCCCATCCCGTAGGCGCGCCGCCGGCATCGTGACGATGCCGTCCGGGTTGTCCTCGACCCGGGAGATCGGCACCCAGGCCGGTCGCCGCCGCCGAAGTCGAGCCGATAGGCCGCTTCCGGCAAAGCGGCCGGTCCGACCAATCCTTGTCGAGCCGCACACTGCGATCAGGCTGTCTCCCCCGGGCAGCAGGCGAGATGGTGTTCGGCGTCGGGGTCAGAGGCCTCCATAGCCGTGTCTTTCATCATTCGTCCTTAGACAAATCGCCGGTAACCCCTTGGTTCTTCCTGAGCCGCCAGACCGCCGAAACCGTCTAAGGACACTCTCATTGCAGAAAGCGTTGCCGTCTCTTAATCAGCGGGTCCACGGTTCGAGTCCGTGTGCGCCCACCAATTAAATCAAAAGGTTGTGGCGGTCGGGGGCGGGTTTCCAGGTCCTCAGACAGCACGATCGGGCGTATTAGACACGCCTGTTCTGGTTTCGAGCTTGACGATCAGCCGCTGCGAACCGACGGGCCGGATGTGATCTCCCGGGTGGAGAAGCCGATATAGTCGAGAGCGACATCCGCGCCGACGGCGATCACCACGATGGCCAGAAACGCGATCAACATGGCTTTCATCTGCTGCTCCCCCGGTCGGTGTCGGTGGTCACGCGCTTGAGGAACGCGATCAGGTCATCTCTGTCAGCGGGTTTCGCGATGCGCTGCATGGGCATCTTCGAGCCGGGAATGAAGTCATCCGGACCTTGATCGAACAGCGCGTCGATCGTGCCTTCATTCCAGACGATGTCGGAGTCCTGAAGCGTCGGCGAGTAGCTGTAATCGGCCAGGCTGCCAGCCTGCCGTCCGAAAATCCTGAACAGGGTCGGACCCGCGCGGCGCAGCCCGTCGGGCCCCAGCGCGTGGCAGATCGAACACTTGCGCTGAAACTGGCGTTCGCCGTTGCTCATCTTGGACGGGTTCCTGAGGAACGAGCGGTCGCCCGAGGTCATCCGCTCGTGCTCGCCGAGCGAGGCCACGGGCCAGCTATACATGGCATCGTCGAGGCCGCCGGCGTGGATATTCTTGCCGTCGGCCGAAAAGCGCAGCGCCCAGACCGGCCCGCGCAGCGTTGCGCGAAAGTTGCGCAACACCGACCAGGCCGTGCTGTCGATCACCTTGATGAAGCCCTCGCCGTCCCCCACCGCCAGGGTGGCGAACGCCCGGTCGGCCGCCATTGCAAGGATGGGGCTCCGATAGGCCGTAAAGTCGGCGATCACCGCGCCGCTTTCCACGTTCACGACCTGAACCGTCCCGTCCACCGAGCCGAAAGCCAGCCACCCGCCGGACCCGTTCAGGACCAGCGTGTTGATCCCGAACCAGCGTTTGAGCAGAAGCCGCTTCTGCACGCCCTTGGCGAGGTCCCAGATCCGAATCGTGCCGTCCGCCGAGCCCGAATAGAGCGCATTGCCGTCCGCAGAGAAGGCGACGTCGTTTACGCCGGAGGCATGGCCCTTCAAGAACCGCGCCGCACCGCCGTCGAGAGGCCAGAGCCCGATCGTGCCGTCCCAGCTCGCGGACCCGACCGTCCGTCGGTCGGGCGACAGCGCAAGGGCAATGACCTTGCTCTTGTGGCCGCCCAGACGCCGGCCCGCACCCGTGGTGAGGTCCCAGGAATAGAGGGCGAAATCGTCCCCTGCCGAAACCGCGCGGTTTTCGTCGACGAACCGCACGGTGTTGGCCGCCGCGCCGTGCGCCTCGAGCCACACCGGCGCACCGCCGCGCCACAGGCCGACGGAATAGTCGAAACTCGCCGTCAGGATGGCGCTGCCGTCGGGCGAGACGTCGATTCCCTTGATCGGGCCGCCGTGACCCTTGAGCGTGAAGAATGCCCCCGCCGCCGCGGCGGACGGGATCAGGACCAGCGCCGTCAACAGCGCCCGGAACGCCATCTCATTCTGCCGGCGTGGGCGGGGGGTCCGGAGGGGAGACCGGGTCTTCGTCGACGACCTCCTCATACCAGAGCGAATGGTGCTCTTTCGCCCACTGCTTTTCGACCTCGCCCGATTCCATCGCATCGAACGCGCCTTCCATCCCCATCGTGCCGAGATAGATATGGGCGATGATGATCGCCATGAAGACGAAGGCGACGACGGAATGCCAGAGCTGGGCGTATTGCATCTCCTCATGGGGCGTGAGGGTCGTGGAAAGTTCTCCCATCCCGACGACCTGCGGCAATCCGAGCGCGTTCAGTATCGCGAAGGTCTTGGCAAACATCGGCATTTCGAACGGGAACAGCAGCGACAGTCCCGATGCGGAGATCGAGACGCCCAGGATGATGACGACCCAGAAGATGATCTTTTGTCCGGCATTGAACTTACGGGCCGGCGGGTGGGTGTGCTTCGAGAAGAGCCCGCCGCCCTTGGCCAGCCATATCAGATCCGTTCGGTTGGGCAGGTTTTGAACCACCCAGCAGACGAAAACCATCACCAGCGCCAGCATGAAGGCCCAGCTGACGTTGTTGTGCACCCATTTCGAGGCCAGGGCGATGTCGGCGAAGGATTCCTTGCCGAAGACAGGGATCAGCGCGACCCGCCCGAACAGCGTGATCAGACCGGTGATCCCGAGCAATATGAAAGAGCCGGCGAGCAGCCAGTGGCCAAAGCGTTCGATGGCGTTGAACCGCAAGATCGTCTCGCCCGTCTTCTCGCCCTCGATGCGGATCGGGCCTCGCACGAGCAGGTAGAGCGCGAGCACCGCGATCATTGCCAGGAGCAGATATCCGCCATAGACCGATAGCGGACCCTCCCTGAATTCCAGCCACCACATGCCGGAATCCTGAATCAGAACGCCTGCGGCGGGGTTCTTCGCCGAAACGGTGACATCGGCGCTGCCGTAGCGGAGGGCGCGAAAGACCTCCGCGTCCGAGGCGCCGCCCAGCGTGCCGAGCTGTGCGGCGATACCGGCCGCCTTGTCGGGATTGCCGACCGCATTGCGGCGAAACGCGTCATCGACCTTCGCACCGCGTTGGCGGGCGAGAATGTCCTCCAGCGTCTGGGCGCCCCCCGTGGAAGCGCGCGGCGCTTCGCTCTCGGCGGCGGCGCCCTCCTGCGCGGCGGTCGGCGCCGCGACCAGCGGTGATAATGCAAGCGTCAGGATCAGAAGCGTGCGCAGCGTCTTGATCATTGGAAGGCCCTTGAGACCGGCCGAACGGCGCGCGGGCGGGCACGTGCCCGCCCGCGATGACCGATCGGCGCAGGGGGCATGGGAGTGCCCCCTGCGCGATGCGGATCAGCTACCCTTTTGGCCGTAAGCCGTGCCCCAGCCCCAGGCGCCGGAGCCGAAGCCGCGGGCGACCACGCGTTCGCGGTAGATGCCGGAGACGACATCGCCGTCACCCGCAAGCAGCGCCTTGGTCGAGCACATCTCGGCGCAGATCGGCAGCTTGCCTTCCGCGATTCGATTGCGCCCGTACTTGGCGAACTCGGCCGTCGAGTGGGTCTCTTCGGGGCCGCCGGCGCAGAAGGTGCACTTATCCATCTTGCCGCGGGACCCGAAATTGCCCGCCTGCGGGAATTGCGGCGCTCCGAAGGGGCATGCATAGAAGCAATAACCGCAGCCGATGCAGAGGTCCTTGGAGTGCAGCACGACGCCGTCATCGGTCTGATAGAAGCAATCCACCGGGCAGACGGCCATGCACGGCGCATCCGAGCAGTGCATGCAGGCCACCGAGATCGACCGTTCACCAGGCTTGCCGTCGTTGATCGTCACGACTCTCCGCCGGTTGATCCCCCACGGCACCTCGTGCTCGTTCTTGCATGCAGTCACACAGGCATTGCATTCGATACAGCGTTCGGCGTCGCAGAGAAATTTTGCTCTTGCCATCTCTGTTTTCTCCTTATGCCGTGTAGATCTTGCAGAGTGTCGCCTTCGTCTCTTGCATTAGAGTGACCGAGTCGTAGCCGTAGGTCTGCGCCGTGTTGCTGCTTTCGCCCAACACGTAGGGGTCGGCACCTTCAGGGTATTTGTGCCTCAAATCGGCGCCTTGGAAATGCCCGCCGAAGTGGAAGGGCATGAAGACGACCCCGGCTCCAACGCGCTCCGTGATCATGGCCATGATCTTGACGCGAGCGCCCTCGGGACCCTCGAGCCAGACCTGCGCGCCGTTGCGCACGCCGAGATCGTTGGCGTCTCGAGGATTGATCTCGACGAACATGTCCTGCTGAAGCTCGGCAAGCCAGCGGTTCGACCGCGACTCATCCCCGCCGCCCTCGTATTCCACCAGACGACCGGAAGTCAGGATCAGCGGATAGTCCTTGGAGAAATCCTTCTTCTGGATCGAGGCGTACATGGTGGGCAGACGGTAGAGCTTGCGATCCGAGTAGGTCGGATAGTCCGCCACCAGATCACGCCGGGGCGTATACAGCGGCTCGCGGTGCAGCGGGATCGGGTCCGGGAAGTTCCAAACCACCGCGCGGGCCTTGGCATTGCCGAACGGTGCACATTCGTGCTTGATCGCAACCCGCTGGATGCCGCCCGAAAGGTCGGTCTTCCAGTTGGTCTTCGGACCGGCCACGGCGTCGATCGCCGCACGCTCCTCGGCGGTCAGGTCCTTGTCCCATCCCAGATCGATCAGCATCTGCATGGTGAACTCGGGATACCCGTCCTGGATTTCCGAGCCGGCCGAGTAAACGCCTTCGGCCAACAGGTTCTGGCCGTCGCGCTCCACGCCGAACCTGGCACGGAAGGTCAGGCCGCCTTCGGAGACGGGCTTGGACATGTCGTAGAGGTTGGGGGTGCCCGGGTGTTTCATC
The DNA here is from genome assembly GCA_965248835.1 of Alphaproteobacteria bacterium. GTDB lineage: Bacteria > Pseudomonadota > Alphaproteobacteria > MPNO01 > MPNO01 > CAYFYS01. Next base: position 750,775 of record CBDFLJ010000002.1, on the reverse strand, counting down.
CCGGCCGTGCCCCAGCAGGGCCAAGGCATCCCGTAATAGTCGCCGTCCGCCGGACCGCCCACCGCCTGCAGCGTCGTCCTGTTGAAGGTGTGCTGATTGGCCATGTGCAGCTTGAGCCGCTCGGGCGACTGACCGGTGTAGCCGATCGTCCACATGCCCGCATTGATCTCGCGGGTCATGTCCTCGACCGACGGCGCGTCTTCCGCCTCCATCTTGATGTTGCGGAAGAACCGGTCGGCCCAGCCGAACTTCTTGGCGAACTTCGCCATGATCACCTGGTCAGGCAGGCTTTCGAAGAGCGGCTCGACAACCTTGTCGCGCCACTGGATCGAGCGGTTCGATGCGGTTACCGAGCCGCGCGTCTCGAATTGGGTCGAGGCGGGCAGCAGGTAGACCCCGTCGGTCCGGTCGTGAAGAACTGCCGAGACGGTTGGATACGGGTCGATCACGACCAGCATGTCCAACTTCTCCATTGCGACCTTCATCTCCTGCAGACGCGTCTGCGAGTTGGGGGCGTGACCCCAAAGAACCATGGCCCGGAGGTTGTCCGGCTGGTCGATGTTTTTCTTGTCTTCAAGAACCCCGTCGATCCAGCGGGACACCGGAATGCCCGTCAGGTTCATCAGTTTCTTTTGTTTGCCGTCGGCGCCGGTGGTGGTGGCGAACTGGCTCTTCAGCCAGCCTAGGTCCTCTTTCCAGACCCGCGCCCAGTGGGCCCAGGCACCCGCCGAAAGCCCGTAATAGCCGGGCAGGGTGTGGGAGAGGATGCCGAGGTCGGTCGCGCCCTGGACGTTGTCATGGCCGCGGAAGATATTGGTGCCGCCGCCGCTCGTGCCCATATTGCCCAGCGCCAGCTGCAGCACGCAGTAGGCCCGCGTGTTGTTGTTGCCGTTGGTGTGCTGGGTGCCGCCCATGCACCAGATCACGGTGCCGGGCCGATTGTTGGCCAAGGTGCGGGCGACGCGGCGAAGCTGCGCCCCCGGGGCGCCGGTCACGCGTTCCACCTCTTCGGGTGTCCACTTGGCGACCTCTTCGCGGATCTGTTCCATGCCCCAGACCCGGGTGCGGATGAACTCCTTGTCCTCCCACCCGTTCTCGAACAGGTGCCAGAGAATGCCCCAGATCAGCGCCACGTCGGAGCCGGGACGGAAACGCACATATTCGTCCGCATGCGCCGCGGTCCGGGTAAACCGGGGATCGCAGACGATCAGCGGCGCGTTGTTCTGCTCCTTGGCCCTGAGCACATGCAGCAGCGAGACCGGGTGCGCCTCTGCGGGGTTGCCGCCGATCAGAAAGATCGCGCGGCTGTTGTGGATGTCGTTGTAGGAGTTGGTCATGGCGCCGTAGCCCCATGTGTTCGCAACGCCCGCAACGGTGGTCGAGTGGCAGATCCGAGCCTGGTGATCCACGTTGTTCGAGCCCCAATAGGCCGCGAACTTGCGGAACAGATAGGCCTGCTCGTTGCTGAACTTCGCCGAGCCCAGCCAATAGACACTGTCGGGCCCGCTTTCCTTGCGGATCTGCATCATGCCGTCGCCGATCTCGTCGATCGCTTGCATCCAGCTGATGCGCTGCCACTTGCCGCCGATTTTCTTCATCGGGTATTTGAGCCGGCGTTCGCCGTTGGCGTGCTCGCGAACCGCCGCCCCCTTGGCGCAATGGGCGCCGAGATTGAACGGGCTGTCCCAGCCGGGCTCCTGGCCGACCCAAACGCCGTTATTGACCTCCGCGATCACGCTGCAGCCGACCGAGCAATGGGTGCAGACCGATTTGATGGTCTTTACCGCGCCCTGGACAGCCTTCTGCGCGCTCGCCTTGGTGACCATGCCGCCGGTCGCGCCGATCGCGGCCAACCCGCCGATGGCGAGACCCGAGCCGCGAATGAATGTCCGCCGGTCGACGGATGTCTGCGAAATGTTTGACAAGAGCGAAGTCCGCTGGGGGCGTCTCGCAACCCCGTTGGTCTTTTTGCTCAGCATCTTCAACCTCCCTCAGGCGCCCCGGACGGTGCCGGTTTGCCGGGTTTGACGTCCTGATGGCCGCCGGGCGTCACGCAACCGTTGGCCATTCCGGGTGAGCGCGTCGGTCAGAAACGGGCGCTCTCGTAATAGGCGCGGGTGTGTGCGGTGTCCCGCATCCCTTCGCCGTCGTCCTTCAAGGTCGCCGCCTCGGCAGTTGTACCCGCCACGGCCGCCACTGCGGCTGCCGGAAGCGAGGCTGAAGCGAGCTTCAAAAAGTCGCGGCGATTTTTCTGTTCGGTCTTTGTTCTTTCGCGCATGGACTTCTCCTTCATTACTCCGTTTTACCCTAGCACACCCACTTTCGTAGGTGTTAGCCGGAAATCATCCGAAACGATTCTTTTTCGATCTCCATGAAGGCGCGGCCGGCCGCGCCGACCGGAGCGTAAAATACTGAATTCTTTGCACTTTCCAGATCCGCAAAAAAATGGCCGGCCCACGGCCCGACGTGCTTGTCAAAGAATCTTTTGAATTGATCCATAGAAACCGGTCCGCTGAAACGGCCGGTGATCATGCCCGCCATCATTTCCAGCAGGCTGGCGATGTGATCCTCGGGCTCGAACACGTCGGGTGCGCGGGTGATCGCCAGCGTCTTCATGTCGTCGCGGAGCGCGGCCAGCGGCTTTTCGTTCAGGAAACCGGTCAGGTAGTAGCTGCCATAGGGCAGCAGCTCGCCCCGGCCGAGCCCGACGAAGAGGGTGTTGAACTCGTCCTCGACCGCCCTTGGCGTGGCGGCCGACGCGACCCTGCTCAGTGCCTGGATCGCCCGGCCCAGCTCGGTGTCATCGCCCGACAGGGCTGCGAATTTGCGCAGCAGCGCCTGGTCCGGCGGCCCGGCCAGCAACGCACCCAGGAAATCGTACAGATCGGCGCGGAGCTTGTCCTCCACGGTGACACGCGCGTCCTGAACCGCCGGGGTCATTTGTTGTTCTTCCCTCTCATCGCGCCGCCTCGACCGGGCTGTCCTCCGCATCCACGAATGCGAACCGCATTTGACGCTTGGATCGCTGCTCGACCGCGATCTCCTCTTCCGCGTCGTCTTCCCTCACTTCGGTCGGCGCGGGAGACGCTTCGGCTGCGTCCGTATCGTCTTCCGCCACGGTTTCCGCCACGGTCGAGGACGGCTCGGCGATGCCGCCTTCGACCGCCTCTGAGGGAGGGTCGGAGGCGGCGGTTTCGGTCGGGGCTTCCACCTGTCGGATCATCCCCTTGCCGACCTGATAGACCGTCTGGAGATTTTCGACCACCGTGGCGGCATCGGTATAATCCTCGCCATAGTCGACCAGGTTGTCCAGGTTCGCCAGCACCGGATTAGACAGCCAGAGCCGCCGCAGAGCCCGCCTCCGCAGCCGGTCCGGCACGGCCTTGGCCATGAAGGCCGAAAAATCGTCGCCCTGCTGCATGGTATCGGGATCGGGCAGGTTCAGCTCGGCCAGCACGTCCGCTTCGGGTTTTTCCTCCAGCGCCTGGCGCGCCTCGTCGACCTTCCCATCCTCCAGGGCCTGTCCATGGGCGCGTTTCTCGGCGTCGACCGCCGCCTTTCGGCGCGACCAGAAATCCTGACGCCCGGTCAATGCAGCCGTTCCTTGTCGGGCCGGCGCGGCGTCCGGTAGACGTCCGAGAGCTGCCGGATGCGCGGATCGCCCTTGCCGTCTTCGGCGCGGCCGGTCTTCCTGTCGTCGCGCTGGCGTTTGACGAAATCCTCGTCCTGATGGTGCAGGTCGACGAAATCGCGGACTATCGCCGCCAGGCCCTCGGGCATCGGCACCTGCTCGACGATCTCTTCGCCGCTGTCCATGTAATCCTGGGCTTCATAGGGCGATGCCGTCGCCAGCACCACCTCGATCGCGTGCTCGGCATCGCTCTCGGTGGCCTCGCGCATCACGACGTAGACCGCCGGTACACGCGCCGAAAGACCGCTCAGATAGGCTTCGGTATCGGAGGCCCAGAGTTCCATCGGCACCGTCGCGGCGTGGTATTCGCACACATCCCCTTCGCGCCGCAATTCCCGCCAATCCGCCTCGCCCGCGCCCGGCAACACGCCAACGACCCGCCACGTCCAGCGCGCCCAGCGCGTGACGCCCGGCGATTTGCGGATCACGATGCCGAGCGGCACGGATACCTCGCTGGGTTGCATGACCGGCGGCGCTTTTTGCTGGGACAAGCCTCGCTCCCGATAGATAGGGTCTCCGCGAATTATGGTCCGAGTTCCGGCCGATCGCCAAACGGAAATAACCGGCGGTGAAACCTGCCACGCCCCTCCGCCATCGGCCGGGGGTAGCGCAAGCGCCTTGCCACGCGCCTCCGTGGAGGCATAGGCTGCGCCTCGGAGCTTTGCAGCCGGGTGCCGACATCCATCACATGGCTCGCCGGCCTCGCCCTCGCGAGGAGGCGCGCGTGGTGCTGCGCGGCGGCACGCCGAATGCACCCGAAAATGGCCCCCGAGCCCGGGAGGAAGAGTTGGTCAAGACGCTCATTCTCTGCGATTGCCTTAAGAGCCAGGCGCTCGATCGCGCCAGCATCGAGGCCGATGTCGATGTGGTTTGCTCGCGGATCCACAGCGCGCTGTGTACGACCGAGATCGACGATGCGGCAAAGGCGATCGCCGAAGGCGAGGCGATTATCGCCTGTCAACAGGAAAGACCCCGTTTCGAAGAGCTCGCCGAGGATATCGGCGCCCCGATGCCCGGTTTCGTCGACCTTCGCGACCGGGCGGGATGGTCGGATGAGGCCGCAGAGGCCGGCCCGAAACAGGCGGCGCTGGTTGCCGAAGCGCTCCTGCCGCCGGCAGCGACACGGACCGTCGATGTGACGTCCGAGGGCCGCTGTCTGATCATCGGCAGATCCGCGGTTGCGCTGCCGGCCGCCGAGCGACTCGCCGGTCCCCTGGCCGTCACCGTGCTGTTGTCGGATGCGGCCGAGGATCTTCCGCTCGACCGCGGGTTTGAAGTGATCGCCGGGCAGTTGAAGCAGGCCTCCGGAGCGCTCGGCGGCTTCCGGCTGCACATCGATGGCCTGCGTCAGATCGAACCGGGAGGGCGCGGCGGATTCGCGCTTTCCGCGCCGCGCGACGGGGCCGTCTCGGAATGCGATCTGATCCTCGATCTGTCCGGCAATCAGCCGCTCTTTTCGGCCCCCGACAAGCGCGAAGGGTATTTGCGGGTTGACCCAGGCGACCCGATCAAGGTGGCGGCCGCGGTCTTCGAGGCGGGTCAGCTGGTCGGAACGTTCGAGAAGCCGCTCTATGTGCGGCTCGAAGAGACGCTGTGCGCGCATTCGAGAGCGGGACAGACGGGTTGCTCCAAATGTCTGGATGCGTGCCCGACCGGAGCCATCGCACCGGCCGGCGACCACGTGGCGATCGATCCGATGGTCTGCGCCGGATGCGGGGCTTGTTCGGCGCTCTGCCCTTCGGGTGCAATATCCTACGATGCGCCGCCGACGGCGGCCCTGTTCCGACGGATCGAAACGCTGGCGAACGCCTACCGCAAGGCGGGCGGGAAAGCCCCCCGCCTTCTGGTCGTCGACACCGGCTTCGGTGTCGAAATGGTGGCGTTGTTTGCCCGATTCGGCCGCGGCCTGCCAGCGGACGTCATCCCGCTCGAGCTGGAAATGATCTCGCATTTCGGTCACGCGGAGATGCTGGTGGCGTTGGCGAGCGGCTTTGCCGGCGTCGACATTCTTCTGTCGCCCAAATCCGAGCGCGACGTGCTGAGCGGAGAGCTGGCGCTGGCCGAGGCGATGGGAGGACAGGAGCGTTTACGCCTCCTCGATCTCGGCGATCCCGACGCCCTCGACGAGGCGCTCTATGGCGCTTCCGTCGACCCGCCGACGGCGGATCCGGTGCTGCCCCTCGGGTCCCGCCGACAGGCGGCGCGGCTTGCCGCAAAGACGCTGAACCCGGAAAGCGCGGCCATATTGGCGCTCCCTGCCCGCGCGCCCTACGGCGCCATCGCGGTGGATGTCAAGGCGTGCACGCTCTGTCTTGCCTGCGTGTCGCTCTGCCCGTCGGGGGCGTTGGCCGACAACCCGGAAATGCCGCAGCTCCGGTTTCAGGAGGATGCCTGCCTGCAATGCGGGCTATGCAAGCAGGTTTGCCCCGAAAACGCGGTCACGCTTCAGCCGCAATTCGACCTTTCGGACGCGGTCTTCGAGCAGAAGGTTCTCAACGAGGAAGAGCCCTATGAATGCATCGAATGCGGCAAGCCTTTCGGTGTGAAGTCGACGGTCGAGAAAATTGCCGCGCAATTGGCGGGCAAGCATTCCATGTTCGCCAGCGAGGGAGCGTCGCGCATGATCCGGATGTGCGACGACTGCCGGATCGCTGCCCAATATCATTCGGAGAACAACCCGTTTGCTGGCGGCGAAAGACCGCGGGTCAGGACCAGCGACGACTATTTCTCCAAGCGCCGCGATCATTGAGGGGGCTGCCCCGCCCTTTCCCGCCTCGCCCCGTGCTCATATCGACCGGCGCCGCGCCCCCCGGCTACCGCTTCGACCGCCGAAGTTCCGCCGGTTTGATCGTCGCGACATAAGCGAGGATCGCGTCCAGATCCTCGAGCGTAAGCCGCAGTGGTACGATGGGCGGTGGCCGGGTTTCGTCGAACGGATCCGTAACATCAGCGATTTGGGTGAAGGAAGGGTGCGGATTGAGCAGATAGAAGCCGCGAAATCTTGCCTCCCAGTTGTTCAGCGTCTTGAGGACGCCGAACGAAGGCGTCGAGCCGAGACCCTCCATGCGGTTCCGAGGTCCGATCACGTGGCAGCGGCCGCAATGGGCCAGCGACAGCCGTTCGCCCGCGAGCACATCGCCGACGGGCGGAGGTCGGTCCGGCCGGCCCGCTGCACGGGCGGCGGCGTGAAAGACCTGCACCCCGTTCGGCTTGAAGGATTCGATCGTCCGTTGGCCCACCTCCGAGAGCAACCACGCGACGAAGCGCTCGGTGTATTTCGCGCGCCCGGCGCCGGTGTCGGTCGGGGTGATGCGGCACAGATAGAGCGTGTCCTTGGCGCGCAGCGCCGGACGCCCTTCCCTCACCGCGCCTGCCGGCCCGAGCAGGACGTCCGCGGCAACCCCTTGCGCCAGCTCGACCACCGCGACCCGCACGCCGGTCTTCAGGGAAAATCTCGGCAGGAGGTGTTTCAGAAGCCCGCTTGCCGCCAGATCGGGGCTGGCCGCAAGCGTGATACGGCGCTCTTCGGCCCCCGCCATCTGGGCGAGCAACACAATGCAGAACGCGGTGCAGAAAGCGGTGCAGAGCGCGGTCAGCCCGCCCCTCGACCAGGCCAGCATCGGCGATCCTCCTCCTCCCGCAGCTTCGGCCGCGAAGCCCCGCGGACTTTGCGGCGAAACTAGGCTAAAATCCATTTAATCGCATGCCACCGTGACATCGACAACCGAGGATTTCGAGTTCGGCCAAAGACCAGGCAGGGTGATGTTTGGGCGTCAACCCCGAAGAATGAAGCGAAAGGACGACCATGAGCGACAGCTATGACGATTTCAACATGACGATGCGCAAGTTTCTCAAGCAAGTGGGCGTGACCTCCCAGCAGGCGATCGAAGACGCGATGCGCGGGGCCGGGCCGGGCGACACCGCCGGCAAGACCTATACCGCACGGATGGTGCTGACGATCGACGAGCTGGGGCTCGCGCACACGGTCGAAGGCCGGATCAGCGGCAGGGGCGAATGAAGGCCGCGCGCGAGGATGTGCTGGCGGCTCTGAAGGGCGTCACCGATCCGATCAGCGGTCAGGACCTGGTGTCCGCCGGGCTGATACGGGCCCTTACCGTGGACGGCAGTACGGTGCGCTTCGTCCTCGAGATTGATCCGTCGCGGGCCGACACCATGGAGGCGGCGCGCGCCGAGGCCGAGGTCGCCGTCCGCGCGCTGGCCGGTGTGGAGGCGGTCTCGGCCGTCATGACCGCGCACCGGGCGCCGCCGCCGCTGCCGGAGTTGAATATCGGCCGCCGGGCCGAGCCGCAGGGGCCGCAGAAGATACCGGGCGTCGAGCGCATCATCGCCGTCGCATCGGGAAAGGGCGGGGTCGGGAAATCCACGATCGCGGCCAACCTCGCCGCGGCGCTGGCCGCGGAGGGCCGCCGCGTCGGGCTGCTCGACGCCGACGTTTACGGACCTTCCCAGCCCCGCATGCTCGGCGTTTCCGGCCGGCCGGCCTCGCCCGACGGCAAGACGATCCTCCCGATGCGCAACCACGGCATCACCATGATGTCGATCGGTCTGATGACCCGGGAGGACGAAGCGGTCGTCTGGCGCGGGCCGATGCTGATGGGCGCGCTCCAGCAGATGATGAGCCAGGTGCAATGGGGCGCGCTCGATGTCCTCGTGGTGGACCTGCCGCCGGGCACGGGCGATGTGCAAATGACCCTGACGCAGACGGCCGAGGTCACCGGCGTGATTATCGTTTCCACCCCGCAGGACGTGGCGCTTATAGACGCGCGCAAGGGTGTGGACATGTTCAGGAAGATGTCGACGCCGATCCTCGGGATGATCGAGAACATGTCGCGCTATGTTTGCGCGAATTGCGGTCATGAAGAGCATGTGTTCGGCCACGGCGGTGTTCGGGCAGCCGCCGAAAAGCTGGGCTTGCCGTTGCTGGCGGAGATCCCGCTGGATATAGACATTCGACTGACCTCCGACGGCGGCGCGCCGATCGTCGTCTCCAAGCCCTCCTCGCCTCGGGCCGAGGCATTCCGCACACTCGCTCGGACGCTGATCGAGGACGGGAAGGCGTGAGCACCGGCGAGGACAGGCTGAGTTTTCCGCCGCTCTTCCACGGCCAGACGGTCGACGACGGGATCGACCCCTTCGGCAAGGCCTGCGCCCAGGCGGCGCTCGGCTGCGATGCCGGTTTGATCGTCTACAACATACGCTTCGACCGGCTCGCGGCGGCCATCGTCTTCGCCCCCGAGGTTCCGTTGGAGGACGCAATGGCCATGCTGCCGGCCTGCGGGATCGGGTTCCAGAATGCGCTCGGGGCGCTGGCCCCGCCCGAGGTGGGCGTCTATCTGACCTGGGACGGCGGCATTCTGGTCAACGGGGCAGCGTGCGGGCATCTGCGCGTCGCCGCGGCCACGTCCGATCCGAAGGCCGAGCCCGATTGGCTGGTCGTCGGCCTCGAGGTGCCGCTGATCCCGGAAGACCCCGATGCCCCCGGCGCTACGCCGGACCAGACATCGCTTTTCGAGGAGGGCTGCGTCGATGTCTCGCCGCCGCGTCTTCTGGAAAGCTGGACGCGTCACACCCTCGTCTGGATCAACCGCTGGTCCGAAGAGGGGCCGCGGCCGCTGCACGCGGAATGGCGCGGATTGGCCCATGACATGGGCGAGGAGATCGCCTTGGACCACCCGAACGGGCGCCTGAACGGTACCTTTGTCGGGATCGACGAACGCTTCGGCATGCTTCTCCGGCAGGGCGAAGACACACGGCTGGTGCCGTTGAGCGATTTGGTGAAGAGGGGATGACGATGAAATTGGCTCGGGCGATCCATTTCGACGAAAGCGACATGCGCGTCTTCTACAGCCCGGCGCGAACCGGCGAATGGTGCATCGCCGGCGGTTTCGAGTTCTCCAACTGGAGCGAGGCCGACTTGACCGGGAAGGCGCGCCAAGCGTTCGCCAACGGCTGGCTGGGCGTCGAGACCTTCGGGCGTGTGACCTTCGTCGCCGTCACCCAGATCCAGCAGAGTGAATTCGATGCGCTGGCCAACGGGCTCGCCGAGCACTTCGTGGAAATCTACGGTGCGCCATCGGTCGAGGTGGCGCTCGGCGTGGCCCGCGAGGAAATGACCCAGATGGCCGAGCTCTGCGAGGATCACGCGCCGAACACGTTGTTGACGGTCTCGCGCGAGCTCACCGAGGCCGGGGCGAAGGAGAGCTTTCGCTCCATCGAGGCCCAGGATGCCGGGCTGGAGCAGTTCGCCATCCACGCGGATCTCGACGACCTACACTGACCCAGACCCGGAGCACGGCCGGCGCCGGCTCCGGAATTTGCCGACTCAAACCGATGCGGTCTCGCGATCACGCGGCGCGGTCCCATTGTCGGTTTGTCCCGGGCTTGCGAGGACGGGCCGGGACGGAGATCGGCAAGGGCCGAGAGATCTAATGCGCGCCCGCGTTATGGGTGAAGAGCCTTTGGCCGCCGACCGTATAGCCGTCGATCAGCGCCCGTGCTGTCTCGCTGACCAGCCAGTTTTCGAGCCGCGCGGCGAGCACGGCCCTGACATGGACGTGTTTTTCGGGGTTCACCGGCAGATAGGCGTATTGGTTGAACAGCGCCGGGTCGCCCGAATAGAGCAATTTCAAATCGCCTTTGGCGCCGAATTTGAGCCAACTCGCATGATCCGACATCAGATAGGCGTTCATCGCCCGCGCCGTGTTGAGCGTGGCCCCCATGCCGGCGCCGACCGAGAGGTACCAGGCACCGAAGCTTTCGGGATTCCGCCCCGCCGCGCGCCACAGCGACAGCTCCTTCTTGTGGGTGCCGCTGTCGTCGCCCCGACTGACGAACGGCGCCTCGAGCCTGGAGATCAGGGTCAGCGCTTCGGCCGCGCTGGCGGCGGCGGCGATACCTGCCGGGTCGTCGGCCGGGCCGATCAGCACGAAATCGTTGTACATGATCTCGCGCCTGCGGCTCGCGAACCCGGCGGCGACGAAGGCTTCTTCGGCGGCCCGGGAATGGACCAGGACGGCATCGACGTCGCCGGCGCGGCCGAGCCGCAGCGCCTGGCCCGTGCCGACCACGAGAAGCTGCACTTCGAGCCCCAGATCCCGTTTGATCGCAGGCAGCAGAATGTCGGACAGGCCCGAGTTGTGAAACGACGTGGTGACCGCCATCCGCATCGTGTCCGCGTGGGCCCCGAAGGCGGCGAGCAGCACGGTGGCGAAGGCAATGATTCCGCGTCGTCTCATTCGATGATATCGCCGCGCAGAAATGCCCTTGCCTCCGGCGTCGCGAGCCGGTCCACGGAGCCGCCGCCGGATCCGACTTCGTGCACGCGGCCCTGCAGAAGAAACACGACCTCGGTGGCCAGGCGCCGCGCCTGCCCCATGTCGTGGGTTGCCATGACGATCCGTGTGCCGGCGGCGCCGGCCGCCTCCAGGATCGCTTCGATCTCGCGCGTGGCGCGGCCGTCGAGGTTGGCGCAAGGCTCATCCAGAAACACGATGTCGGGCTCACGGATCAACGCCCTCGCCAGGGCGAGCTTCTGCTTTTCGCCGCCGGACAGGGATGAGGCCTGCCTGTCGAGCGCCGCGCCGAGGCCGATCCTCGCCGCCCAGTCGGATGCCCGTCTGCGCGCCTCGGCGCGCGGGATGCCGTGGACGAGGAGCGGGTAAGCGATGTTGTCGACGACCCGGCGGCGCATCACGATCGGGTTCTGAAAGACATAGGCTTGGCGCCTGCGCACCTCGGTCTCCGGCACGGCCCAGCTCACCCGGCCCGTGGCGGCGCGGTCAAGCCCGTGCATCAGCCGCAGCAGCGATGTCTTCCCGGCGCCGTTGGGCCCGATCACCATGGTAACGCCGTCGGCGCCGATCTCGAGATCGACCGGACCGACCAGCCGTTTGCCGCCGCGCCGCAGCTCGGCCGCCTCGAGGCGGAGGGGGAGGATGGCGCCTACCATTGGCTCGCCCGTTCGGTCCGCGACAGCGCATGGATCAGCATGTTGACGGCGATCGCCAGCGCGATCAGCACGAACCCCAACCCGAGCGCCAGCGCGAAATGGCCCTTGCCCGTCTCGAGCGCGATGGCGGTGGTCAAAACCCGGGTCGCGTGATCGATATTGCCGCCGACGATCATGATCGCCCCGACCTCGCCGATGGCGCGGCCGAAGCCCGCCAGGGCGGCGGTCAGGAGGGCGCGCCGGCCGTCCCACAGGAGCGCCCGAATTCGCTGCGACTTGGTGGTGTGTATCGAGATCAGCAGGTCGTGGTAGTCGGCCCAGAGCTCGCGGATCGCCTGGTGGGCGATCGAGGCGATGAGCGGGGTGACGATGATCATCTGGGCGATGATCATCGCGGTCGGCGTGAACAGGAGCCCGAACACCCCGAACGGACCGGACCGGCTCAAGAGCAAATAGACGATCAGCCCGACCACCACCGGCGGGAGGCCCATCAGCGCGTTCAACACGGCGATCACATGGCGCCGCCAGCGAAACCGGTTGACCGCGAGCCAGGCGCCGAGCGGCATCCCGAGCGCCGAAGCGATCACCACCGCCGTCACGGTGACCTGCAGCGACCGGGCCGTGATCTCGGTCAGATCGTGATCAAGCGTGGCGACCAGCCGCGCGGCCTCGATCAGACCCGCGAATATCTCGTTCATGCAGCCGCTCCCAACGGGCCGTCCTGCTCGCCATCGCCCGAGCCTCCAGCCCGGCGTATTTCAGGCCGGGCATGGGACCGGGAAGCACGAATGGGCGATAGTTTCTCTGCACCAAGGGGTTAGGAAAATGCACAGGCGTTGCTCGACGCCGGGCGAGTGTGCACGGTTTGCTTCGTTCCTTCCAGAGTCGGCGGCCTTGCCCACACGGTCCCGGGGGCGCAAAACACCCCGGGTCTCGACGTTGCGGCTGATCGCGGGCCGGTTTCTTCTGCCGCCGCCCGCGTGGCGACCGAAGTTGCGAGGCAGGGCCTTCTCCGAGAACCCGCCTCGCAACGATAGCAAGGCCAGAGACTATGCGCCGTTTCTCAACGTGACCTTCCGGCTTCCGCTGCGGCGTCTCCAGCCCCGGCGCACTATCGGGCGATGACCCCGCAGGCGATGCGCGGACCGGCGGCACCGGCCGGGTCCGACTTGTAGTCATCGGCCCCCGCATGGATCACAATCGCCGCCCCGTCATCGTCAAACAAAGAGGAATCGAGCTTCAACCGGGTGTTCATGACCTCGATTTCGAGCATTCCGGACGCCGGCACGGCGATATTGGGCATATCGCCGACATGCAATCCTCCGGCGCTCAGGATGCCATGCATCTTACCCATCGGATTGAAATGACCGCCGGCGGACTTGAAGGGCGGCTCGCACCTGCCGATTGCATGGACATGGTACGCGTGAACGCCCGCCGGGAGGTTTTTGAGCTTGGCGTGCAGAAGCGTGCCATGCGGGGTCTGCCGAAGCGCAACCTCGCCGACGCTCTTTCCATCGGCATTCATCATTTTGGCTCGTACGTGGTCGGCTGCGCTTGCGGTTCCGGACGCCGCGGCCGCAAACGCCATGCCGATCAACGCAATCGCGAAGCTGGTCGATTTCATTGCTTGCCTTCTCCTCTGTTCTAGCCTGTCTGTGCCGTCAGGACGGGCGATCGGCCAATACACGAACCAGGGCTGTTTGACCGCTCCCGCCCGGTGGAGGAATACAATTCTTGCCAAAGCACCAAGTAAAATTAACTGTATACGAGCAGCCATTTCTCAAGTAATTCTTGATAACATTACTACCATTTATCTCGACACAGGCATAGGGCACTCCTATCCCTCCCCAAAAAATCTTGTCAAGAAGCCTATGAGACCAATTGTCCAAGATTTTCTCATGCATTTGGCATGCATCATTTTCCCCTTGTGTCTCTTCCATCCAGCGAGCTGGGTAAGCTCATTTTGAGCGCCGTCCCGCCGGTGCGGCCGGAGCGAAGCCCGCGCCCTTGCGCGCGACGAACCGCACGATGTTGCTGAAGTACCGGTCCGTGAAGGCGACCAGACGCCGTCGCTTCTCGGTGATCGACATGCTGGAGACGATGGCGTCGAACTTCTTGGCCCGTAGTCCGGGAATCAGTCCCTCCCAATCTTGGCGGACGAACGCGCACTCGGCTTCCAACCTCGCGCAGAGCGCCAGGGCGATGTCGATGTCGAAGCCTTTCAGACGGCCCGCATCGTCGATGTGACTGAACGGCGGATATCCGGGATCGACGCCGACGCGGAGCTTTTCCGGCGCCGTATCTTTGCCGAACACCGGGGCGATGGACAGGAAAGCGAGCATCAGCGCCACTGTCAGTGTCTTCATGAATGCTCCGCGCCTGTGCTCGCGTCATCCTATAACAACGCCATGGCGCCGTGGCGAGCGAAAGAACCCGCCTTTCCATCGCCACATCGATTCCGGGAGGATGCATCGATACCGGCGCCCCGCGACCTGTTGGGGCTTCCAGGCGTCGGAACAGGAAGCGGCCGGGCGACAATGCGAGCCCGATTTTCGCGCGCCGATGCTTGCCTGTTCCGCCACGCCATGATAACAATTTGATAGCGACTTATTGGGGGCAAGTCCATGGCGACGATCAATGTGCGGCAACTCGACGACGGCGTGGCAAGGCGTCTCAAGAGGCGTGCTTCGCTGAACAACCGATCCCTGGAAGGCGAGGTGCGCCATATTCTGGAATGCGCCGCCGAAGACGACATGGCAGCCAGGCGCGCCACGTTCCTGGCGGTGTCGGATCGGCTGCGGAGAAAGACCGAAGGCAGGACACATACGCCGGCAGAAGTGCTGATCCGCGAAGATCGCGACCACGGTCATCGCGTTCTCTGATGCGGCTGGTCGTTGATGCCAGCGTCGCGGTCAAGTGGCTGGTCGCCGAAGACGATTCCGACATTGCTCGTGAACTGGCGGCGGGCGGCGACGACCTGCATGCGCCGCGCCTGATGGCATCCGAGATCGCCAACGCGCTGTGGCGCAAGGCGCGGCTGGGCGAGATCGAGCGCGGCGACGCGGGCGCCATGCTGGCGTCGGTGCCGGACATGCCGGTGCGCTGGAGCGCCGACGAGGCGGTCTGCGCGGACGCGGTGCGTATCGCGCTGGCGCTCGACCGGCCGGTTTACGATTGCGTCTATCTCGCGCTCGCGCACCGAATCGGCGCGGCCGTGGTGACGGCGGACCTTCGTTTTGCCAATGCACTCGCACCGACCGAGCATGGCGAGGCAGTCTTGACGCTGGCCGACTATACGAGGATGCGATGATGAGAGTTTTTTTCATCGCACGCGGGTCTGCCCTTGTCGCGCCAGTGGTGCGCGGTCGTTCTCAAGTCTATGATTTTGCTGTGAAAATCACTATTCGAACCGTTTGACACCGCTTGCTCGCAGGTTCAAATCCGCCCTTGACGGACGAATATTCCAGGAGCGCGGCAGCGATGGGAAGAGACGGGGACGGCCGCGAGCGCACGCGATTGCGCCGCGCGGCCGCGAACGACAACGGCGGGCCGGAAGCCCGGATCGAGGCCGCCGTGATGACGCTGGCGCGGCTGACCGGGCGGCGCATCGCGCGCGAGCAATTCGCCCGGCAGGACGCCGCCAACGACAATGTGCCAACGACAATGTGCCGGCGAGCGAGGCCGGCGAGAGATAGAAGAACCCCGATGACCCTGCGCGCCGCGCTCTATGCCCGCTATTCGTCGGACCTGCAACGGCAGGCGTCCATCGAGGACCAGTTCCGGGTTTGCCAGGAGCACGCCGAACGCGAGGGCTGGTCCATTGCCGGGTGCTACCGCGACTCGGCGGCGTCGGGAGCCAGCGTGATCCTGCGCCCCGGCATCCAGATGCTGCTGGAGGACGCAAGGCGGGGCCGGTTCGAGGTCTTGGCCGCCGCGAGGCGCTGGACCGGGTGAGCCGCGACCAGGCAGACGTGGCGGCGCTCTACAAGCATTTGCGCTTCGCGGGCGTTGGTATCCTGACGCTCGCCGAGGGCGAGATCAGCGAGCTTCACGTCGGGCTCAAAGGCACCATGAACGCGCTGTTCCTGAAGGACCTCGCGGCGAAGACGCACCGGGGTCTCAGAGGCCGGGTGGAGAAGGGCAAGTCGGGCGGTGGGCTTTGCTACGGTTACGACGTGGTGGAGGCGGTCGATGCCGCCGGCGAGCTCATCCGGGGCGAGCGGCGGATCAATGAGACCGAAGCGGAGATCGTGCGTCAGATATTCCGGGAGTTTGCCTCCGGCGCCAGCCCGCGCGCCATCGCACGGCGGCTGAACAAGGACGGCATCCCCGGTCCCTCCGGGAAACTCTGGACCGACTCCGCCCTTCGCGGCCAAGCCAAGCGGAGAACGGGCCTCATCAATAACGAACTCTATATCGGCCGGCTGGTGTGGAACCGGCAGCGCTTCGTGAAGAACCCAGAGACCGGGCGGCGGGTGGCGCGGATCAACCCGACTGAGGACTGGATCGTGACCGAGGTTCCGGAACTGCGCATCGTGGACGACGAACTCTGGCAGGCCGCGAAGGCCCGGCAGGGGGAACTGTCGGAGAAATACGCCACTGCGATCGCCGTCATCGAGGACGGCGGCTATGTGCGCGGCATGATGGACCGGCTGCGCGATCTCGAAGCGAGACAGGACGAACTCAACGCACGCCTCTCCGCCGTCCCGGCCGACCTCTCGGACATCCACCCCCGGATCGCCGACATCTACCGGCGCAAGGTGGAGCGCCTTGCCGAAGCCCTCGCCGATCCTCGCGACCGCGACGAGGCGGCATCCGCCATCCGGGGGCTGATCGAGCGCATCGTGCTTACCCCTGGCGCGAAGCGCGGCGAGATGAACGCCACGCTCCACGGCGATCTCGGAACCATCCTCGAATGGGCTGCCGGCGGCGCCAGAACCAACAGGACCGACACTCCTGCGCAGGGAATGTCGGTCTCGGTGGTGACGGACGGTCGTCAAGGCGCCAACCGTCCGTCACCACCGCTTCAAGGCAAGCGACAAAGGGGCTCCGGCATTTTTCGGCGCGACCGACAGGGCGTTATCGTCGTTCGCATCACCGCCTGCGGCGCTAGTCTCCGGCGCCTCGCCGCGGCCTGGTCAGGGATGTTTCAGCCCCGGCCGCAACCGGCTATGGTGGCACGCTGACGAGCATGCCGGGTTTGCCGTTCCGAGGTGTTCCATGGATCGACGAACGTTTCTCATGACCTCGACCGCAATGGCCCTCGCCCCGGCAATCGGCCGGGCGGGACCGGCTATGAAGTTGAGGGCCGGCCCCGTCACCGCCCGCCTACTGCCCGACGGCGACGGCGTTGCGCGGATGCTCGGGTTCAACGGACTGACACCGGGACCAGAAATCCGCGCCCGCCAGGGCGATCGGATATCGGTTGCGTTCGAGAACGGAATCGACCAGGGCTCCGCCATCCACTGGCACGGCATCCACCTCGACAACGCGATGGACGGTGTGCCGGGCCTTACGCAGGCGGTGGTCGAACCCGGCGAGACCTTCGACTACGCCTTCGTCGTGCCCCACGCCGGAACCTACTGGTACCACGCCCACCACCGGTCCTGGGAGCAGGTGGCCAAGGGGCTGTACGGCCCGTTGATCGTCGAGGAACGCAACCCGCCCCGAATCGACCGCGACATCACGGTCGTTCTGGACGATTGGCGCCTGTCCAGGACGGGAGAGATGCGCGGCGGGTTCGGCAACCGCCACGACTTTTCCCACGCGGGGCGGCTCGGAAATTTCGCCCGGGCGTTGTTCTCGCCCGATACCGTCCGGCTCGGCGACCGGGTTCGCCTGCGGCTGATCAATACCGCAACCGCAAGGACATTCCGCGTGAAGATCGACCAAGGAGCCGGGCGGGTCGTGGCCCATGACGGCATGCCGCTGAGGAAGCCGCAGCCGCTCGGAGAGGCGATGCTCGCCCCCGCCCAGCGGACCGACGTCATCCTCGACGTGACCGGACCGGTGTCGTTTTCCCTCCTGACCCGCGGCGATCCCTACGAACTCGGGACGATCGCGGCGAAGGGCCGGAACCCGGCGCCCATCGACACCCCGATCGCGCCCCTTCCGCGCCCGGACATCCCGACACCGGACCGGGGCGGGGCGACCCGCCTGAGTCTGGTCATGCAGGGCGGCGCGATGGGCGGGCGGCACGGGGGCAACGACTTCTGGGCCCTCAACGATCGTTCCGGCCTGCCCGACGCGCCCTGGCATCGCTTCGCCCGCGGCGAGACCGCGCGGATCACCATGCGGAACGACACCGCCTTCCCGCACGGCATCCATCTTCACGGCCACCACTTCCACGAAATCCGGGACGACGGTTCCCTCGGTCACTACCGGGACACGACGCTGGTCAACCCGCGGCAGAGCCGGGACATCCTCTGCGTGTTCGACAACCCCGGCAAATGGCTCTTGCACTGCCATACCCTCGCGCACCAGGCGTCGGGCATGAAGACATGGGTCGAGGTTCTATGAAGCCTGTCCCGGCATCGCTTCCGTCTCTGCCTCCGGTCGTCGCGTTCGCGCGCCATGAGCGCGAGACAGGCACCCGCGGAGAGGAACGCCGATCCCGACGCCGGCGCCCGTCCGAATAATCGCGCGCCGGCTTGCCCGACCGGGTCGACCCGGCGGGCCTATTCCGATGCCGCCGGCCGGTTGTGACCCACCGTCGCGAGGTATTGCAGCGCCTCGTCGAGCGAGATCACGTCGGCGTATTTCGCGTTGAGATCGAACAGGCTCTGGTCGTGCGCCGACTGCGAGCGGTCGCCGACCGCCTCGCGGACGACCATGGGCCGGAACCCCACCTGGCACGCATCGACGGCGGTCGCGCGCACGCAGCCCGACGTGGTGCAGCCGGTGACGATCAGCGTATCAACGCCATGCGCCATCAGCCGCGAGACGATGTCGGTGCCGTAGAAGCAGGAGGCGTACTTCTTGACCAGCAGGGTGTCGCCCGGTCGGAAATCGAGCCGTGAATCGACCTCGACGCCGTCGGTGTCGGCCTTCAGCGTGACGACGCCCTTCTGCTTGAGCGCCCAGATGCCGGCGTCCTTGAGATCGTCGTCCTCGTAGATCACCGTCGAGAAGATCACCGGGATGCCGCGTTCATGCGCGGCGTCGAGCAGCGGCCGGATCGCCTCGATCTCCGCATCCAGGTTTGCGCCCAGCATCCTGTCCGGATCGGTGAACGCCTTCAACATGTCGATAACGATCAGTGCCGGCCGCTCGCCGAAGCCGATCTTGAGCCCGAACCCTCTCTCGGCGAAAAACTCTTCGTCGCTTTTCTGCGTTTGTCCTGCCATGTCGTCCTCCGTCGTGCACAGACACACAATAGACACATGCGATAGAGATTCGCGCGATACCGCCCAAACCATTGAAATATGACGATCCGTCGCGCATGTGGGAACAGGGTCCGAATGAGTCCGCGCAGCAGCTCCGTAGGTGATCTTGCGTTTGCCGGCGTTATCTGGCGCCCGTCATCCGCCGGGGCGCCGCCGTGATGCGGCGGGAGCACCTCAACCGTCTAGAAACGGCAGGTTCAAGTCGTGCTCGCGGGCGCAGGCCACGGCATCATCGTAGCCGGCATCGGCATGGCGCATGACGCCGCTTGCCGGATCATTCCACAACACCCGCTCGATGCGCGCCGCCGCCTCGTCCGTGCCGTCGCAGACGATCACCATGCCGGCGTGCTGCGAAAAGCCGATCCCGACGCCGCCGCCATGGTGCAGGCTGACCCAGGTGGCGCCGGAAGACGCGTTGAGCAACGCGTTCAGCAACGGCCAGTCTGACACCGCGTCCGAGCCGTCGATCATGCCTTCGGTCTCCCGGTTCGGGCTGGCGACCGAGCCGCTGTCCAGATGATCCCGGCCGATCACCACCGGCGCCTTCAGCTCACCTTTCGCCACCATCGCGTTGAACGCCAGGCCGAGGCGGTGCCGATCGCCCAGGCCAACCCAGCAGATGCGCGCCGGCAGGCCCTGAAACCGGATGCGCTGCCGCGCCATGTCGAGCCAGTTATGCAGCTGCGGGTTGTTCGGGATCAGCGCCTTCACCTTCTCGTCGGTCCGGTAGATGTCCTCCGGATCGCCGGACAGCGCCGCCCACCGGAACGGCCCGACTCCCCGGCAGAAAAGCGGGCGGATATAGGCCGGCACGAAGCCCGGGAAGTCGAAGGCGTTGTCGACGCCCATTTCCTGCGCCATCTGGCGGATATTGTTGCCGTAATCGAGGGTCGGCACCCCCTGCGCCCAGAAGTCCAGCATGGCGCGGACCTGGACGGCCATGGATTGCTTGGCGGCCTTCATGGTCCCCGCGGGGTCCTTTTCCCGCCTTTCGTCCCATTCGGCCAGCGACCAGCCCGCCGGCAGGTAGCCGTTGAGCGGATCGTGGGCGCTCGTCTGATCGGTCACGGCGTCCGGCCGCACGCCGCGCTTTAACAGTTCCGGGTAGATTTCGGCGGCATTGCCCAGCAGGCCCACCGACACCGGCGTCTTGCTGGCGCAGGCGTCCCCGACGATCGCCAATGCCTCGTCCAGATCGGTCGACTGCCGGTCGAGATAGCCGGATTTCAGCCGCATCTCGATCCGGCTCGGCTGACACTCGACCGCCAGCAAGGACGCGCCGGCCATGGTCGCCGCCAGCGGCTGGGCGCCGCCCATGCCGCCCAGGCCGCCGGTCAGGATCCAGCGGCCGGAAAGGTCGCCGCCATAGTGCCGCCGGCCGACTTCGACGAAGGTTTCGTAGGTGCCCTGAACGATCCCCTGGCTGCCGATATAGATCCACGACCCCGCCGTCATCTGGCCGTACATCATCAGGCCCAGACGATCGAGTTCGTTGAATTTCTCCAGGGTCGCCCAATGCGGCACGATGTTGGAGTTGGCGATCAGCACCCGGGGCGCATCGGCATGGGTCCGGAACACGCCGACCGGCTTGCCCGACTGGACCAGCAGGGTTTCGTCGGCCTCGAGTGCCCGAAGCGCGGCCACGATGCGGTCGTAACAATCCCAGTTGCGCGCCGCCCGGCCGATGCCGCCATAGACCACCAGCTCGTGCGGTTTCTCGGCGACCTGAGCGTCCAGATTGTTCATGAGCATGCGCATCGGCGCTTCGGTCAACCAGCTCTTGCAGCTCAATTCGGTGCCGTGCGGCGCACGGATTTCACGGCTGTTGTCGAGGCGGGTGCTCCCCGCCGGGCGAGAGGTCATAGCGGCTGCTCCGATCGAGGGCGTCGCGGCAGGCGTTCGTCATGCGCGAAGCGGGTTGACAGGTAGAACCGGTCGCCCGGGTGGGTGAGCCAGGCGCGCGACGCGACCATACCGCGGGACCAGGTGCGGCGGTGCAGCAGCAGGCAGGGCTGATGACGGTCGATGCCCAGCAGCTTGCGTTCCATCGGGCCGGGCAAGACGGCTTCGAGACGATGCTCGACGTCGCTGAGAGGTGCGGCGCGCATGAGATATTCGTTCGGCGTCTGACGCGAGAGATCGACCCCGAGATAGTCCGGCGCAACGGCGGGATTGACCCACCGGTCTTCCAGTTGAAACGGGGCGCCGTCCAGCCGGTGGACCAGCCGGCTGTGGAACAGATCGGCCTGCGCATCCATGCCGAGCCGGTCGGCAATCGCGTCCGGCGGCCGGGCGCTTTCATGCACGATGACGTCGCAGCTATAGGCGCCGCGGCAGCGGATGACGTCCGCGATGTTGCGGATCTCGAGCAGGTCGAGCCGCGCGCGCCGGTCGGCAACGAACGTCCCCTGGCCCTGCACGCGGCGGAGCCACCCGTCATCCTTGAGCTCGCGCAGGGCGCGGTGCACCGTCATCCGGCTGGCGCCGGACATTCCGACGAGTTCGTTCTCCGAAGGAATGCGGTGATCGACCGGCCAGGCGCCGGTCAGGATGGACCGGCGGACATAGTCCTTGACCTGTTGGTAGAGCGGCGTCCGATCGGCCGCATCGAAAGGCAGTGTGGGGGCCGATCCGTTCATCCCGCCAATCCCAGATAGGCTTCCACCAGCGCCGGATCGTTGCGTGCGGCTTCGGCCGTACCGCTCCAGACGGCCCGGCCGGATTCGAGGACGCACACGGAATCGGCAATGTCGAAGGCGCGCTGCGTGTTTTGTTCGACCAGCAAAATGGCAAGCCCTTCGTCGCGCAACCGGCCCAGCGCCTCATAGCACATGTCGATCACGGTCGGCATGAGGCCAAGAGAGACTTCGTCGATCATCAGCAGCCGCGGCTCCGCCATCAGGGCGCGGCCGATCGCCAGCATCTGCTGTTCGCCGCCGGACATCGACCCGGCCAGTTGCCGGAGCCGCCCTTCCAGCCGGGGGAACAGCGCCAGAACCCGCTCGACATTGCGCGCTTCCGCCTGCCGGGGCCGGCTGTAACCGCCGACGGTCAGATTCTCCCGCACGGTCAGATCCGGGAACAGGCGCCTTCCTTCCGGCGCAAGGGCAATGCCGCGCCCGACCCGCGCGCGCGCCGGTTCGGCGGTAATGTCTTCGCCGTGGAACACCACCGTCCCGCCCATCACGGCGACATGGCCGGCAATCGTCATCAGCGTCGACGATTTGCCCGCACCGTTGGCGCCGATCAACGCCAGTACCGTTCCATCGGCGATCTCGAAGCTGAGGTCGGTGACCGCCCGGAAAGGGCCATAGCCGCAGCTCAGGCGATCAAGTCGCAACATCGCCCGCCTCCGCCGCGCCGAGATAGGCATCGCGCACCGCCGGATCGGCCATAACGACCGCCGGGTCGCCGTCGCCGATCTTTCTGCCGTTGTCCAGAACCACGAGGTGCCGGCAAACGCGCATGACCTCGCCCAGATTGTGTTCGATCAGAACCACGGTGGTTCCCTCGCGGTTCAACGCAACGATCGTGTCGGCCAGCCGGGTGGCCTCGAAGCCGTTCAGGCCGGCCAGCGGTTCGTCCAACAGCAGCACCTTCGAGTCGAGGGCAAGCGCCCGCGCCACCTCCAGCCGCTTGAGATGGCCGAGCGGCAGTTCGGCCGGGAACGCCTCCGCGGCATCGGCGATGCCGACCAGATCCAGCAAGGCGCACGCGCGTTCCCGCTCCGCCTGCCGGGCGACGGCGGCAAGCGCCTTGAGCGGTTGCCGGGTCCTGACATATCCGGCGGCCAGCACGACATTCTCGACCGTCGTCATGCTGGCGAACGGACGAACAATTTGCTGGGACAGGCCCAGCCCCATGCGCACCCGGCGATGCGTCGGCAGCCGGGAAATCTCCGCGCCATCCAGAACGATGCTGCCGGACTGCGGCCGGACCATGCCGGTAATCGCGCGCATCATCGTCGTTTTGCCGGCGCCGTTCGGACCGATCAGCCCCAGCAGACAGCCTTCGGGAACCCGAAAGCTGACGTCGCTCAGCGCATTGACTCCGCCGAAGCGCACCGAGACGCCGGATACGGTGAGGAGCGCGTCGGTTACCACCGCCTTACACCGCCGGACGTTTGCCGAACGCCTGCCGCCACAGGACGCGCATCAGGCTGTCGATGCCGCCCGGCGCAAACCGCATGACGACGAACAGCAGCACGCCGTAGATCAGCAGCTTGTAGTCTGCGAAAACCTGGAGAAGGAGCGGCGACACGCTCAAGAAAGCTGCCGCCACCACGATGCCCCAGACCGATCCGATGCCGCCGACGATGACCATGGCCAGAACGGAGAGCGACTCGATGAAATCGAAACTCTCGACCTCGACGAACTTGACGTAGTGGGCGAACAATGCCCCGGCGAGGCCGGCAAGCCCGGTGCCGAACACGAAGGCGGTCAGCTTGTAGCGCGCAACGTCGATACCGATTGTCCGAGCCGTGTCCTCATCGGCCGCGATAGCGTCAAAAACGTGCCCCATCCAGGACCTTTTGAGGTAGAGGCTGAAGCCGATGACGCAGGCGGCGAAGCCGGCGCAAAGCAGCATGTAGCCGACCTGGCCCAGGCCGGGGTCCGGGATCCCGGCAATTCCTTCCTCGCCGCCCAGAAACTCCTGTTGCCGCACGAAACCGGTGAACAGGAAGCCAACGCCCATGGTCGTGATCGCCAGAAAATCGTGGCGGACGCGGAGCGAGGCGAAACCGACGATGAACCCGAAAAAACCGGCCACCGCCGCGGCGATTGGAAGACCCAGCCAGAACGACCCGCCGTTGGTCGTGAACAAGGCGGTCGCATAGGCGCCGAGGCCGAAAAAGGCTGCGTGACCCAGACTGATCTGACCGCAGAAGCCGGTGATCAGGTTTAGGCTCAGCGCGAAGATGACGCTGAAGCTCATGACGGTCAGGAGCGAGACTTCGTACATGCCGGACGCCGCTTCCCCTCAATGCCGGCTGAACAGGCCCTGCGGCCGGATCATCAGGACGGCGATGAGAAAGGCGAAAGCGATGGCGTCGCGATCGAGCACCTTGTCGAGATAGATGGTGCCGAAGGATTCGATCACCCCCAGCGCAAGCGCGGCGATCAGGGTTCCCTTGACGTTGCCGAGGCCGCCCAGAACGATCACGGCCAGCGCCTTGTATGCCGGCACGCCGCCCATGGTGGGGATCACCTGGTTGATGAGAAGCGCCACCATGACACCGGCCGCGGCGGCAAGGGCGGAAGCCACGAAGAAATTGATGTAGCGGACCCTGGCAAGATTGATCCCGAAAGACTCCGCCATGGCCGCATCCGAGACCGTCGCCCGCCAGGCGATGCCGATGCGCGTCCTGCCGGCCAGAACGGCCAGTCCGCCGATGAGAACGACGGCCAGCACGACGACCACGATGCGCGCCTCCTCCAGGTGGACACCGGCAACCAAGACCGTTTCCTTCAGCGGCGGCGCCACAAAGGAGATGCTCGTCGCGCCGAAAACTATCCGGTAAATCTCTTCCATGGCGACAAACAGGCCGATCGAGGCGATCAGTGCGACATGGGGCGGATTGTCCAGGATCGGCTCGTAGAACACCCGGTAGAAGGCCATGCCGAAAAAGCCCACTGCAACGATCGTGACGACGAAGGCGGCGGCAAAGCTGCCAAATTCGTTGGTCAGCAGCAGGCCGATATAGGCGCCCAGCGTGAAGATGCCGGCATGGGCGATATGGAGGATCCGGAGCAGGCCGTAGACCAGCGTCAGGCCGACGGCGATCAGGGCATAGATGCACCCTTCGACCAGCCCCTGAATCAGGAGATCGGAGTAGTTCAACGCGGGAAACCCCGGTCTTGCATCAAAAATTCGCGTATCAAAAATTCGCCGATCAACAGGTCGCTTATCGACAGGTCTCGTGAGGATTCGCCGCGCGAAAACAGGCGGCGCCGCAGCGGGATACGGCGCCGCCCATGCCCGCCGGCGCGCGGCTTACTTGTTCGGCGGCGTGAGCAGCTTGGCGTCGGTGATCTCGGAGTGATAGCGCCAGCGTCCGTCCCGCACCACCTGGACCTTGATCGACTTCTGCACCTCGCCCAGCGCATTGAACGAAAGCGTCCCGGTGATCGCATTCACCTTGATCGCGGCCAGCGCATCGCGCACCGCCGCCCGGTCGACCTTGCTGGCCTTCTTCAACGCCGCCACGGCGACCGTCACGGCGGCGTGACCGGAAGCGCCGACCATGTCCGCCCCGTATCCGGCCCGCGCCTTGAACGCTTCCATGAACTTGCGGACGGCCGGATCCTTGCTGTCCCGGTCCAGCGCCGTGACGATGATGACGCCCTCGGCGGCCTCTTTCGCGATCTCGATGAACTTGACGCCGTCATAGCCTTCCTGGGCGACAACCACCGCCTTGACGCCGCCGGCGCGAAGCTGGCTGACAAACGGCGCGGAGACGAACCAGTAGCCGGTATCGAAAATAACGTCGGGATTGTCCCCCTTGATCGACGAAACGATCGGGCCGAACTGACGATCGCGCAGGGAATACTGGTATTCCTTGACCACCTCGATGCCGTATCGGGCGGCCACGGATTTGAAGCCTGCGGCAAGCGCCTTGCCGTAATCGTTCTTCATGATTGTCAGGACGGCGCGCCTCTTGCCCAGCGTCTCGCCGACCAGCTTGGCGGCCGCCTTGCCCTGAACGCTGGCCAGAATACCGGTCCGGAAAACATAGTCGCCGGCCCGGGTAACGTCCGGGTGAACGGCAAAGGCGGAGATGTAGGGCACCTTTGCGCTCTGGTAGACGCCGGCCGACGCGCGCGTCGGCGCGGAATAGCTGCCCGAAATGCTCATGACGACCTTGTCCTGCTGGATCAGCTTGGTCGCAATCGGCACGGCAAACTTGGGCTTGGCCTGATCGTCATAGACGATCAAGCGGACCTTGTTCCCGTTGACGCCGCCGGCAGCGTTCACCGTATCGACGGCGATCTGCGCGCCGGTCAGGACCGACTTGCCGTCCGCCGCCGCGAAACCTGTCTGAGGCGTGTTGAACCCGATCTTGATGGTCTCCGCCGAGGCCGCAGATGCCGTCATTGCGACGGCCGCAGCGGCGGCGATGCTGAACTTCCAGGACGTCATTGTGCTTCTCCCTTCGGCGAGCCCGGCGTTTTCGTGCCCGCTCTCAACCGCATTACGCCGCCGGACCGGCATTGGCTCCGGCGGCGAGGCGTCTTGTCAGTGAAGATCGAAATATATATACAAGTCAAGATTTATATATACAATTCAAGAGGCTGGATCGGGATACCGGCGGCGCGGGCCGCCGAACCGCGAGCGGGGAGGACAGAATGGCTGCCGGCCGCCCCTACGTCACCGATCAGGACGTGGACGATTTTCAGACAGACGGCGTGCTCCTTCTGAAGGGCGTCTTCGCCGATTGGGTCGATGAGCTGCGGCGCGGGATGGAGACCAACATGTCGGCGCCAAGCTGGCGCGAGCGAAGCATCCGGCCGGCGGACGGCACGGCGCCCTTCTTTCAGGATTTCTGCAACTGGAACAGGATTCCGGAATACCGACGCTTCGTGACCGAATCGTCGGCTGCGGCCGTCGCCGGGCGTCTGATGCGGTCGAAGACGGCACGCCTGTTTCACGATCATGTCCTGGTCAAGGAGCCCGGCTCGTCGGTCGTGACGCCATGGCACCACGACATGCCCTATTATTGCGTGGACGTCGCAATGACGTGCAGCTTGTGGATCACGCTCGATCCGGTGGCGCGCGACTGCGTGATCGAGTATGTCGCCGGCTCCCACAAATGGGGTCGCGAATTCAGGCCCGAACGGTTCAACGGCACCCCGCTGAACGACGGGGATTCCCGCGAGCGGGTACCCGATATCGCCGCCAACCGCGCCGACTTCGACATTCGCGGCTGGGCGATGGCGCCCGGCGATGCCGTTGCCTTCACCTATTGGACGGTTCACGGTGCGCCGGCCAACGCCTCGACGGAGCGGCGGCGGGCATTCTCGGTCCGCTGGGTCGGCGACGATGCCGTCTATGCCGAAAAGGGTACGCATTCGCCGCCCTTCTCGGATCTCGGCCTCAAGGTCGGGGAACCGCTGACCGGCGACCCGTTCCCGCTGTTGTGGAGCGCATGAACTCCTATCGCTTCACCCCGGGAGACATGCAGGTCCTGATGAGCGGTCCCAATGCCTGGACAGCGCCTGGACAGCCATCCCGGCGGCGCTCGAAGCGCGGATGACCGAGCGGGTCCCGGCGCGGCCGAACACGGACTGACAGCGCCACCAGCTTTACGACTTCGCCAACGAACCGGGAACGGCCCAGCCCGGCCCGCTGCTGATCGGCCGCGGCGGGCACAAGGGCGGCGGGCTGTTCGCGAACCGTTGACAGGTGTTTGCCGCACGTTCGGAGCCCGCGCGCGGGCTCCGAACGTGCGGCAAACACCTGTCAACCGGAGCCCGCGCGCGGGGGTCTTGGCTCCGCATCATGTAGCCAGGCCCGGGAACAAGCTTTTCCCCGCCGTGCTGCCTGCACGGCCGGGCGAGGGCGGGCGCGGCGGGGAATTCCCGTATGGTCTCCGCCGGGGTCCGATTGTATCGTCGCGCCTTGGATTGCGGGCACCATCGGCGAGGCGGAGGCTGAATGTCATCGGCGCGGAACGTTCTTTGGATCATGGTCGACCAGCTTCGCTGGGACTATCTGTCGTGCTACGGCCATCCGAGGCTGCACACGCCGAACCTCGACCGGCTGGCCGAGCGCGGGGTGCGCTTCGACCGCGCCTATGTCCAGTCGCCGATCTGCGGGCCCTCGCGCATGAGCTTCTACACCGGCCGCTACGTCCACAGCCACGGCGCGACATGGAACGGGTTTCCGCTGCGCGTCGGCGAACCGACGCTGGGCGATCATCTGCGCGAGATCGACGTCGACTGCGTCCTGGTCGGCAAGACCCACATGATCCCCGACATCGAGGGCATGAAGCGGCTGGGGATCGAGCCCGACTCGGTGATCGGCATCCATACCGCGGAGTGCGGCTTCACACCGTTCGAGCGCGACGACGGCCTGCACCCGCAGGGCGACTACGACAAGGACCCGCCTTATGACGCCTATCTGCGCGCACACGGGATGGACGGCGTCAACCCGTGGGAGGAATGGGCGAACTCGGCCGAGGGTGATGACGGCGAGCTGCTGTCCGGCTGGCTGATGCGCTATGCCGACCGGCCGGCCCGCGTGCCCGAGGAGCATTCCGAGACGCCCTATCTGACGCGGCGCTGCATCGACTTCATGGACGGCGCCGGAGACCGGCGCTGGCTGTGCCACCTGTCCTACATCAAGCCGCACTGGCCCTATATCGCGCCGGCGCCGTATCACGACATGTACGGCCCCGGCGACATCCTCGCCCCGGTGCGCTCCAACGCCGAGCGGATGACCGATCATCCGGTCTACCGCGCCTGGCAGAACCACCGGGTCTGCCAGGCGTTTTCGCGCGATGAGGTGCGCGAGCGCGTCGTCCCGGTCTATATGGGGCTGGTCAAGCAGATCGACGATCAGATGGGCGTGCTGTTCGCCCATCTCGAGCGCACCGGACGGATGGAAGACACGATGATCGTCTTCACCTCCGATCACGGCGACAATCTCGGCGACCACTGGCTGGGCGAGAAGGACCTGTTCCACGACTGCTCGGCGCGCGTGCCGCTGATCATCTACGACCCCAGGCGGGAGGCCGACGCCACCCGCGGCACGGCGAGCGATGCGCTGGTCGAGGGCATCGATCTGGTGCCGACCTTCCTCGACTTCTTCAAGGGCGCGCAGAAGCCGCATATCGTGGAAGGACGGTCGTTGCAGCCGCTGCTCCACGGCCAAACCGCCGCGGGGCGCGACTACGTGATCTCCGAATACGACTATGCGACCCGCCAGTCGCGCCTGGAGCTCGGCGTCGACGAGGCGGATGCGCGTCTGCTGATGGTTTTCGACGGACGCTGGAAATACATCCAAGCCGAGGGTTTCCGGCCGCTGCTGTTCGATCTCGAGACCGACCCCGACGAGCTGGTCGACCTCGGCACCGAGCCCGGCCTGGAAGAGGTCAGGGCGCGCCTGCACGAGACGCTGTTCGCCTGGGCCCGGCGCCATCACAGCCGGATCACCCGCACGCCGGAGCAGGTCGACCGGATGGCGCACGCCAGCGAGCCGACCGGCATCCTGATCGGCTTCTGGGACGAGGACGAGGTCCGCGCGGCCGGGCTGAAGACCGTCTACCCCAGGATCGACTGAGGCCGGGCGCGCGCCGGCAAGCCGGCGCGGCCGTCGCCGCAGTCGTTCGGGACGGCGCGCCCTATTCCGCGGCCTGCGCGGTTTCCGAGGCGGCGTAGCAGTCGATCAGGCCGCGGATGCGTTCGGCGCGGTCGTCTTCGGTCTGGTGATCGCCGTCCACGTTGATGTCGGTGATGTGGCGGCCGACCCGGAGAAGCAGCGCGTCGTCGTCCCGTCCCGCAAGCGGCGGAATCCGGACCACGGTGTCGTGGCAGTAGGTCGGGATCGCACCCCCGGCGCGGACCGGCGAGACCTTGGGCGCCTTGCCCCGGGCCACCTTGCGGATCTCGCCGCGCAGCAGCTTGCGCAGCATCAGCACGCCCTTGTCGGTCGCGGTCATGTGCTCGAGCGCGTGGACCGCGATCGGGCGCTGGCTGGTCTGGGCATCGTAATCGCCGGGGATGCGCTGGCGGTCCTCGTAGCTGCGGTCGGCGGCCTGGCCGAAGAAGTCGACGCTCTCCGGGCCGCAGGCATCCTCATCGGCCATTCCGCGCGGATCGACGTCTGGGTGGAAATGCCGCCAGCCGATGATGCGGCAGGTGGTGTTGTCGATCGGGGCGGTCCAGCGGGTGATGCCGACGCGGACGTAGTTCTTCAGCGCCTGGCCGTCCTCCCATATATGGCCGACCTGGGCGAGGTTGCCGTTGATGATGTCGTTCGAGCGGACCCAGACATTGTCGCCCCAGCGCCGGGTGGTGATGTAGATCATGCCGGTCGGCGTCTCGCGGAACTCGGTGACCGGCAGGGCGCCCCAGGCATCGGCGAACTGCGAGAAGCTGACCCTGGTGTGCAGGAACACCGCGTGCGCCGGGTCCATGACGTTCTCCTGCACCTGCAGCCAGTTGCAGGGGTAGGTGATGTAATAGGGAACCAGCCGATCGCCCGGGATGTCGAAAGTATCGAAGATCGAGAATTCCGGCATCGTCGCCGGATCGCCCATATAGGCGAAGACCAGGCCCTCGTATTCGCGGGCGGGGTAGGCGCCGTGATAGAGCCGGTCCTTCAGCGTGCTTCCCGGCGGCTCGCCGGGCGTCTCCAGGATCTTGCCGTCGATTGCGAACAGCCAGCTATGATAGCAGCACCTGATGCCGCGGTCCTCGATGACGCCGAACTCCAGCGAAGTCCCCCGGTGGCTGCAATGCAGCTCCAGCAGACCTACGTCGCCCGCGCGTGTGCGGAACAGCACCAGGTCCTCGCCGAACAGCCGCACCTTGACCGGCAGTTCGCCGACCTCGCAGGACAGCGCCACCGGCTGCCAGAAATGGCGCAGATACGCGCCGCAGGCCGATCCGCGCTCGACATGGGTAAGCTCGGCATCCTCGCGCGCCGTCGCCGGGTTGTGATAGGCGCTGTAGGGCGTGCGGGCGAAATGCTTGTGCTCGGCCATCGGGTGCTCCCTGGTCGCGCGCGGCCGCCCGGCGATGCTGCCGGAGCCGGAGGATAGGACAAACCGCGTCCGGTTGGAATTCCGGTCCGGCGACCGCCGGCCTTCGGCCTGGCGCCACAATCGCTTGCGCTGGACGCCGAAATCGGGAAGTCTGGGACGGTTGGAAAACGTCCTCGAGTAGACGGGAGAACACCATGAGGAGACTCGGCCCATTCCTGGCGACGGCGGGGCTGGCGGCAATCCTGTCCGCCTCGCTCGCGCAAGCCGCCGAAGTCAAGCTGAAGGGCATTTCCGGTTGGCCCAAGAACTTTCCGTTGACCGGCGATTTTCTGCGGTTCGTCGACAAAGCCAATGCGGAGGGCAAGGGACTGTTCAGCATCCGCCATATCGGCGGGCCGGAGATCTCCAAGGCCCCGGCGCAGTCCAAGGGGTTCAAGAGCGGCCTCTACGATCTGATGTTCACCGCGGCCAGCTATCACCGCGGCGTGGTGCCCGAGGTCGACGCCCTGTCGGGCACGCAGCTCAGGCCCTGGGAGGCCCGCAAGAACGGCGCGATGGCGGCGCTGAACAAGGCGATCACCAAGCGGCTCGACGGCATCATCCTGTCGCAGGTGGCGACCAGCGTGTCGTTCAATCTCTATCTCAGCGGCGCGCCGAAGCAGTCGGCCGACGGGATGATCTCGCTCAAGGGCTTCAAGATGCGCTCGGTGCCGATCTATGACGGCTTCCTGCGGGCGCTCGGTGGGACCACCATCACCGTCCAGGTGCCAGAGATCTACAACGCCCTGGAGCGCGGCCTGGTCAACGGCTTCGCCTTCCCCGAGCTGTGGACCCGCAAGTTCGGCTGGGCGAAGTTCGTCAAATACCGGGTCTATCCCACCTTCTACCAGCTCGAGCCGTGCACCTTCATCAGCAACAAGGCGCTGAACAAGCTGTCCCCGGATGGCCGGGCGCTGATGCTCAAGCTCGGCGAGCAGTGGGAGCACACCTCGTACGAATATTGGAAGCCCCTGGTCGAAAAAGAGCGCGCGATCCTGGCCAAGGAGTTCGGCCAGAAGGAAATCACGCTGACCGGCGCCGCGGCCGCAAAGTATCTCGGATTTGCCAACAACACGCCGATCGAGCGGCTCAAGAAGGTCGAGACCCCAGAGGCAAAGACCCTCAGCAGGCTCTATCACGGCCAGTTTCACGGCCAATAGAGTTCCGTTTCAGGCGCAGCGCGGGCCTCGTCGGGCGACGGGGCCCGCACCGTCGGTTTCGGCCCGGTTGAAACATGAACGCCGTCTACAAGGTCTATGACGGGCTGATCGTCGGTCTTGCGATCCTGGCCGGGGTGATGCTCGCGGTCATCTTCGTCGGCATAATTCTCGACGTGAGCATCCGCACGATCGGCTTCAACGCGCTGCAGTGGTACAGCGCGATCGCGGAATACTGCCTGCTGTTCTCGACCATGCTGGGCGCGCCCTGGCTGGTCCGCCGCAAGGGCCATGTCGTCGTGGAGTCCCTGACTTTGGCGATGCCGCCGGCGGTCCGCACGATCATGGCGAAGTTTGCCTATCTGGTCTGCATCGCGCTGTCGCTGCTGTTCGCCTATTACGGTTTCGTCGAGATGGTCGAAGCCATCGGGTCGCAGGAGTTGGATCTCCGCTCGATCGACATGCCCAAGTGGATCCTCTACGTGCCGTTCCCGCTCGGCTTCTCTCTGGTCGCGATCGAGTTCCTGCGCTACCTGCTCGGTTTCGACACCTACTACTCCGACACCGTCAGCGCTTCGGAGTCGCTTTAGTGGCGTGGGCCGCCTCCCTGCTCACCGAATGGTACACCATCGCGGCTTTCCTGGTCGGCATAGTGATCGCCTTCATGCTGCTGGGCATCCCGGTGGCGTTCGCGTTTCTGACCGCCAACATCATCGGCGCGATGATCTTCATGGGCGGCCTGGACGCGATGCCGCAGATCGTGGCCAATGCCGTGGAATCGGTGACCATATTCGCGCTGATCCCGGTCCCGCTGTTCATCATCATGGGCGAGCTGTTCTTCCACACCGGGCTCGCCGTTCGCGTGTTCGACGCGCTCGATCGCTGCTTCGGCCGCCTTCCGGGCCGGCTCGCCTATATCACCGTCGCCGGCGGCACCATCTTCGCGACCCTGTCGGGCTCCACGATGGCCAACACCGCCATGATGGGCTCGCTCATGGTGCCCGAGATGACCGCGCGGGGCTACAAGAAGCACATGTCGATGGGCCCGATCCTGGGCACCGGCGGGCTTGCGATGATCATCCCGCCCTCGGCGCTGGCGGTCCTGCTGGCGAGCCTGGCGGAGATCGACATCGGCAAGCTGCTGATCGCGGGCGTCCTTCCGGGCCTGGTGCTGGCACTGCTCTATTCGATCCTGATCTACGGCCAGGTCAAGCTCGATCCGGAAGCCGCACCGGCCTACGAAGTCGAAAAGACCCCCCTCGGCCAGATGATCCTTTCGGTGGCGGTCAACGTCCTGCCGATGGGGCTGGTGGTCTTCTGCGTCATCGGGCTGATCATCCTGGGCATCGCGACGCCGACGGAGGCCGCCGGTTTCGGCGCTTTCGGCGTGGTGGTGCTCGCCCTGCTCTACCGTGTGCTGAGCTGGGACATCCTGGTGAAGGCTTTCGCCGGATCGGTGCGGGTGACCGCGATGGTGCTCCTGATCATCCTGGCGTCGTCGACCTTCAGCCAGCTTCTGGCGTTCACCGGGGCGAGCGCGGGTCTGATCGACTGGGCGACCACGGTGGCGCTCGCGCCCATCGTCATGCTGCTGATCATGTTCGCGGTCCTGCTGGTCCTGGGCATGTTCATGGACCAGGTCTCGATGATGCTGATCACCGTGCCGATCTTCTTCCCGCTCGCGGCGACGCTGCAATTCGATCTGATCTGGTTCGGCCTGGTGATGCTGCTGGCGCTGGAGATCAGCCTGACCACGCCGCCGTTCGGCCTGCTGCTGTTCGTCATGATGGGGGTCGCCCCACGGGGCACCACGCTGTGGCAGGTCGCCTTCGCCGCCGCGCCCTATATCGGCTGCGCGCTGGTGGTGCTCGTCCTGCTAATCGTCTTCCCGGGGCTCGCGCTCTACCTGCCCGGGCTGATGACGAATTAGCACCGGGCCGAAGTCAGAAGATTCCGTCTAACCAAGGCGCACCCCGCATCCGTCAAATCCGCCGCCAACCGTATCGCCAGCAGGATCGCTGAAGCCTCCGGGTCGCCCGGCGGGATATCTTCCCACGACATAGACTCGCTGATCGGACTTGCCAAATGGTAACGTTATAGTTACCTGTTATCGATGATCGAAACCAGGGCGTACATCGAAGCGCAAGCAACGGGAGACTTGAGAACCATGTCCCTGACACGAAGCTTCAAGGCGACGATCCAGGCCCGCATCGAGCGCGACCCGGCGTTCCGCGAGGAGCTGCTCAAGGAAGGGGTCGAGTGCCTGCTTTCCGGCGATGTGAATACCGGCAAGGCGGTGCTGCGCGACTACATCAACGCCACCATCGGCTTTCAGGAGCTTGGCGGGTTGACCGACAAGTCGCCCAAGAGCCTGATGCGCATGTTCGGCCCGAACGGCAATCCGCAGGCCCGGAACCTGTTCGAGATCATCGGCTGCCTTCAGGAACGCGAGGGGCTTCACCTCAAGGTCCAGGCGGTTCGCTAGGCGGCACGACGAGAACGGGAGAGACGCTACATGGCACGGGGACGACCGAAGAAGGCGACATCCGCGCGCGACCGGAAGTCGGCCTCGCATGGCGCCACGACCGGCTACGAAGCGGAGCTGTGGCGTATGGCCGACGCCCTGCGCGGCTCGATGGACGCGGCCGAGTACAAGCACGTCGTCCTCGGCCTGATCTTCCTGAAATACATCTCTGATGCCTTCGAGGAGCGCCATGCAGCGGTTCTTGCCGAATGGGGCAAGGATGCGGCTGAAGACCCGGACGAGTACCGCGCCGAGAACATCTTCTGGGTGCCGCCCGAGGCGCGCTGGATCCATCTCAAGGCCCAGGCACGGCAGCCCACCGTCGGCCAGCTCGTCGACGACGCGATGGCCGGGATCGAGCGCGACAACCCGGCGCTCAAGGACGTGCTGCCCAAGGACTACGCCCGCCCCGCCCTCGACAAGGAGCGGCTCGGCCAGCTCATCGACATGATCAGCAACATCAGGGTCGGTGACGAGGACGCCCGATCCAAGGACGTGCTCGGCCGCATCTATGAATATTTTCTGTCGCAATTCGCGGACGCCGAGGGCAAGAAGGGCGGCGAGTTCTACACCCCGCGCTGCGTGGTCAAGCTGCTGGTCGAGATCCTGGAGCCCTACGAGGGCCGGGCCTACGATCCCTGCTGCGGCTCCTCTGGCATGTTCGTCCAGTCGGTCGAGTTCATCCGCGCGCACGCCACCGGAAACGGCAATAGCGGAAGGGTTCCAAGGGGCGCCAAGGCCGATATCTCGATCTACGGCCAGGAGTCGAACTACACAACCTGGCGGCTCGCCAAGATGAACCTCGCCATCCGCGGCATCGAGGGGCAGATCGCCCACGGCGACAGCTTTCACAACGACCGCCACGCCGACCTCAAGGCTGATTTCATCCTAGCCAACCCGCCGTTCAACGTCTCTGACTGGGGCGGCGACCGGCTTGCCGACGACAAGCGCTGGCAGTACGGCGCCCCGCCCAAGGGCAACGCGAACTTCGCCTGGGTGCAGCACATCGTCCACCACCTGTCACCGGTCGGCGTCGCCGGCTTTGTGCTCGCCAACGGCTCGATGTCGTCGGGCCAATCGGGCGAGGGTGAGATCAGAAAGAGCCTGATTGAGGCGGAACTGGTCGATTGCATGGTTGCCCTGCCCGGCCAGCTCTTCTACTCGACCCAGATCCCCGCCTGCCTATGGTTCCTTGCCCGCGACCGTAAAGGCGGCAAGTTCCGCGACCGTCGCGGCGAGGTCCTTTTCATAGATACTCGCAAGCTCGGCCGGATGATCGACCGGACCCACCGCGAGCTGACGAATGAGGACATTGCCCGCATCGCCGATACCTACCACGCCTGGCGCGGTGAGGAAGACGCAGGTGAGTACGCCGACACGCCCGGCTTCTGCAGGAGCGCGCCACTAGAAGAAGTGCGAAAGCACGGCCACGTGATAACCCCTGGCCGCTATGTCGGTGCGGAGGCGCCGGAGGATGACGGCGAGCCGTTCGAGGACAAGATGAAACGGCTCGTCGCGCAGCTTCGCGATCAGCAGGCTGAGGGCGCGAAGCTGAACGCCACCATCGAGGCCAACTTAGCGGCGCTTGGGTTTGGAGGCGACCGATGACCCACAGAGAAGAAGAAATCAGACGCCAACTCGGCCTCGGCGAAGACAGCCACTGGGAGTTCAAGCAGATCGAGTTCGCCGGCAACCGCCCGAGGAGTCCCAGGCGCGATGACTGGGCGGACGAGATCGCGGCGTTTGCCAATGCGGACGGCGGCGTGCTGCTCTGCGGCGTCACTGACCACGGCGAAGTACAGGGCATGTCCGGCGAACAGATTGTCGAGCTGGATAGGGTTCTGGTGGAGGTGAGCTCCGACACCATCGTACCGCCCGTTCGCATCCGCACCCAGCACGCGCAACTGGATGGCAAACCGTTGCTGCTGCTCGAAGTGCCGCAGGGCGAATCGCTGCACGACAGCCCAGGTGGAAGCTATATCCGCGTAGGCGGCACAAAGCGAAGGATGACCAACGACGAGCGATTGCGCTTGGCGCAACGACGGGGACAGGCGCGTTTCCCGTCGTTCGACGAGCAAACTCTTCCAGATACCGGATTCGGAACGCTGGATGAATCGCTCTGGAAACCACTGTTGACCGCCGAGGGCGCTGCGGACCCCGAGTCAGCACTCGGGAAGATGGCGCTCATGGCGCCCGACGAGGCCGGAATTCCGCGGGCCACGGTAGCTGGGGTGTTGTTGTGTACCGGAAGTCCCGAGCAGCGGCTTCCCAACGCCTGCATAACGGCTACGCACTATCGGGGCAAAGACCGCGCCTCTGGCCAGATCGACACACAGGAAATTACCGGCCCGCTTAACCGCCAAATCGCCGATGCGGTGGTCTTTGCCATAAGGAACATGCGGGTTGCGGCGCGCAAGGAGCCGGCGCGCGTGGACCTGCCCCAGTACAGCGGCAAGGCGCTATTTGAGGCAGTGGTCAATGCCGTGGCGCATCGCGACTATTCGATGCGCGCCAGCAAGATCCGCCTGTCGATGTTTGAGGATCGCCTGGAAATTCAATCGCCCGGATCGCTGCCTAACAACCTGACCATCGACAGCATGGCAACGCGGCAGGCGACACGTAACGAAGCCTTGACCTCGGTTCTGGGACGAATGCCTGTGGGGGGCGTCGAAGGCTCGGAGGATCGGCAGTATTTCATGGAGCGCCGCGGAGACGGGGTGCCCATCATCCAGCGCGAGACCAGGGCACTCAGCGGACAACTGCCCGAATACCGGCTGATCGACGGGTCGGAAGTGTGCCTTACCATTCCTGCGTCAGCCCAGGAGCAAAGTCCCGCGCGCGCTGTCATCACGGTGCGGACCGTCGGCCAACCCTTGCCGGACGCCGACCTTTTGGTCCTGTTTCCGAACAAAACCTGGAAGCGCGCCACGACGAACGAACACGGCGAGGCGGCCGTCGATCTGCACACGACCCATCTTCCGATGACGGTGTTCGCAGCCGCTTCAGGACATGCCGCCTGTCTGGAACGGGAGTGGCGGCCAAGCAGAGGTGCGCTCGCCTTGGAACTCGAAGCCCTGCCGGAGGGCGGCGCCGTCATCTTTCCGGAGGCCACCGGCCAGGTTCCGGGCTTGACCGGGCGCTTGAACCCTATCCTGGATACCCACGACAGAACCTACCTGTATGCCTCCAACATCGCCATCAACGAAGGACGCCAGCAGCCGGTTCACTTCGTTCTCGGCGAAGACCTGCGCCTCACCGACGCCGACGGAAAGAAAATGCTGGTTCGCATCATCGATATCGTCGGCCGGTCGGCGCTGGTGGATTACCGCCCCTATGCGGAGGCGGAAGAATGATGGCGTGCACGCAGGTGGGGGTGAGGTG
This sequence comes from Alphaproteobacteria bacterium, assembly GCA_965248835.1. Taxonomy (GTDB): domain Bacteria; phylum Pseudomonadota; class Alphaproteobacteria; order MPNO01; family MPNO01; genus CAYFYS01. The sequence continues at coordinate 712,922 of CBDFLJ010000002.1, read as the reverse complement.
GCTCCACCTTTTCGGACAGCCTGGCGGCTGAGTTAAGGTGTATTCCGGTTATCGATCAGGCCGCCAGGATCCCTTTCATGCGATCTTCCTGTTGCTGCTGTTGCGCCTTGCCCTTGAACGCATGCGTTCAAGGGCAAGGCGCGGAGCGGCTTGTCCATCATATCCACGGGCGGGTCGCCGCGGTATGCCTCGGCCGGGGTTCGCCCGTCCAGCGCCGCGTGCGGCCTCTCGAGGTTGTAAAAGCGGACCCAATCACGGATCAGGCGCCGGGCGGCGTAGCCGTCGGCGATCTCGTGGAGATAGACCGCCTCGTATTTGAGCGAGCGCCACAGCCGCTCGATGAAGATGTTGTCCATGCACCGGCCCCTGCCATCCATCGAGACCCGGATGCCGGGCGCCTGCAGGCGCCCGGTGAAGGCGAAGCTGGTGAACTGGCTGCCTTGGTCGGTGTTGAATATCTCCGGCCTGCCGTATCGACCCAGGGCCTCGTCGAGCGTGTCTGTGCAGAAGCCCGCGTCCAGCGTGTTCGACAGCCGCCAGGCCAGGACGAACCGGCTCGCCCAGTCCATGATCGCCACCAGGTAAAGGAAGCCGCGCTGCACCGGGATGTAGGTGATGTCGGCACACCAGACATGGTTCGGTCGTTCGATCGTCAAGCTCCTGAGCAGATAGGGCCAGACCCGGTGCTCGGGGTGCGGCGCGCTGGTCCGCGGCGCCCGCCAGATCGCCTGAAGCCCCATCAGGCGCATCAGCCGTGCGGCCCGCCGGCGCCCGATACGCACGCCCTCGCGGCGCAGGTGAAGCACCATCCGGCGGGCGCCGTAAAACGGGTACTTCAGGAACAACTCGTCGATCCGCCGCATCAGCACGAGCGTCTCCGCGCTCTCGCCCTTGGGCTTGTAGTAGAGCGAGGAACGCCCGACCGACAGCAAGCGGCATTGCCGGCTCAGGCTCAGCGCCGGGTGGTCGCGCACAATCATCGCGCGGCGCTCCGGCCGGCTCATCGACCGGACCCGCGCGATAAAAAATCCCGCTCCACGATCAGCTCCCCGATCTTGGCGTGAAGATCGCGGACCTCGCTCTCATGGTCCCGGACCCGACGCTCGGCGCCCTTCGAGAATACCTCCACCAGACCCTCCATCGCCTGGCGCTTCCAGGCGCCTACCTGGTTCGGATGAACCTGATGCTGCGAGGCGATCTCCTGAAGCGTCCGGTCGCCCCGAAGCGCCGCCAACGCCACCTTCGCCTTCAGCTCCCCTGAAAATCTGCGTCGTTTGCTGCTCATCTGTATTCCTCCGTCAGGCGGTGGAATACACCTTAGCTACCTGTCCGATTTTCCGGCGCCACCTCACCCTTGCGGAGCTCATGCGAAGCTGCCCGTGTTGCCAGAGTTTTTTGATAGCAGATCCTTCAGCGAGGCGTTGTCCAAGTGCGCTTCCGCCAGAAGACGCTTCAGTTTGGCGTTCTCCGATTCCAGATCCTTCAGGCGCCGCGCTTCGGACACGCCCATGCCGCCGTACTTCGACTTCCAGCGATAGAAGGTCTGCTCCGAGATCCCATGACGACGGCACAGATCCCGCGCCGTCCCGCCGGCCTCATGCTCCCGAAGCACACCGATGATCTGTTCGTCCGTAAACCGATTCCGCTTCATGTCGAGTTCTCCCTTCAAAAGTCGCCTCGGGAAAACTCTCTTCCGCTATGGCCCGGATCACGGGGGGAAGGTCAACCCCAATCGCTTCGATCGGAACAATATCCTCCGACATCAAGATCGTGCCCACCTTCGACATCGTGGGCACAACCAAAGTGCCCACTTCAGAAGGTGACAAACTCGGTAATTACGCCAAATACGACAAAGCGGCCCTCACCGGATGCGTGCAATGTGTCTCGCCGTTGATCCGGACAAACACCTCATCAAGGTGCCAGCGCCAGTTCGAATACGAGTGATGCTCGGGGAAAATGCACCCAGAAGACGTGAATAGGTAGCGGCCCACGCTATTGACCCGTGCCGTATCCAAAGTGTGGAGGTTGATCAGTGCGTTGTTGCGCAGGATGGTCGCATGGTTCGACGAGATGAATCCCATTCCGCCCATGTCGGCCGCCAGCGCGTAGACGTGGTCGACATCACGGGTGGCTCGCAGGCAGTCATCCCAGCGCCGGAGATCGAGCAGTTCGAACTCGTCGGCGTCGGTACCGATGAACTCGGGTTGCTTGATGTCGACCCCGCGCACCCCAGTACTGCCGCTCTTTGAGATAGGTGATCAGGTGATGGCCAATGAATCCCCAGGCTCGGGTGACAAGAATGCGCTCCATGCTGGCCTTTTCCGGTCTCAATACGCGTTCTCGTTGACAAAGCCCCGAAATACCGTCGTCGCGATAATCCGCAGGTCTAACCAGACGGACCAACTCTGAATGTACCACAGATCGAACTGGATCCGGCGCTCCATCTTGTCGATGGTATCGGTTTCTCCCCGCCAACCGTTGATCTGCGCCCACCCCGTGATCCCCGGCTTTACCTTGTGGCGCAACATGTAGCCCGAGATCAGCTTGCGATACTTCTCGTTGTGTGCCACCGCATGAGGTCTTGGTCCCACGATGGACATGTCGCCGAGCAGGACGTTGAAGAATTGGGGCAGCTCGTCGAGCGACGTGCGCCGCAGGAACGCGCCGAGCGGGGTAACTCGATCGTCTTCCTTGCGGGCCTGCACGAGATTCTCGTCGTCTTCCCCTACGGTCATGGTGCGAAACTTCCACATCATGAACTTTCGGCCATCGAGTCCATAGCGCCTCTGCTTGAATATAATCGGGCCGGGAGCGCTCACTCGGATCGCCGCCGCAATCACCAGCATCGGGACCGCGGCGATGATCAGAATGAAGATCGAAAGCACGATGTCCTCGAGCCGCTTCGTCCATCCCTCGATCCCTAGGAAGGGCGACTCGAACACACTGATCATCGGTATCGACTCGACGTTGACCCAGCGGGAATGGAGCAGATTGTAGATGAAGAAATTCGGAGCAATGTAGACCGCGGCGGGGGTGTCGGAGAGCCGATCGATTAATCGGCTGATCTGCTCTTCCGCCTTCGTCGGCAGCGTGATGTAGATGATGTCTAGCTGCCCGGCCCGCGCCTGCTCCACCAGGGCATTGAAATCTCCGGCGAACGGTGCCGGCAGGTCCTGCTTTCGCTGTGCTTCCTCGGCTCGCCGATCGTCGAAGAATCCGATCAGCCGCAGCCCGAGAGACGGAGTGGATGTCACGATCTCCGCGAGGCGTTCGCCATGCTCGTTCGCGCCGGCGATCGCCACGCGCCGCGCGCTCTGGCTCTGCGCCCGCAGCACACGGAGGAGTGAGCGAAGAGCTACTCGCCACAGTATCAGAATGAGCGGTGTGAAGATCATCCACAGACCGATGGTCACCCGGGAGTAATCGGCGGTGATCTTCGTTATCCAGGCGAGCACGACGAGTCCCAATCCCGCGGATACCCAGGCGAAAATGATCAGCGGGAGCAGTTCCCGCGCCGGATTGCCATGCCAGGGGCGATAGAGTCGCAGGCTCTCGCCGAAGAGATAGAAGAGAGCCATTGCGAACACGCTCGCGGTGAGGTAGCGCTCGCTCCAAACGTTGCCGTAGAGGGCGGCGCTCACCCGGAGCACGAGCATGATGATGAGAGCGTCCGCTATCCGATGAACGAACGCGAGCTTCGAGTGGTTTTGACTGGGCAGACCCTGCAGGTGCTGTTCCATGGGTCAAGCGTCTTGCTCGTTTACGGTGGGATGCAGCGCTGACCGGCCCGCACCGGGTAGTCCGGTTTGAAAGTTAGTTCATGTTCGGTCTTTTCTCCAGTGGGAACGTGACGGTGCTGTCGAGAGCATTGTGGATTGAGCTCTTCTGTTGATGCTGTTGGGCCTGTGGTGGACTGGTTCAACAACCGGCGGCTCCTGGAGCCCATCGGCAACATCCCGCCGGTCGAAGCCGAGGAACTCTGCTACGCCATGCTGGAGCAATCTCCCATGGTGGCGTGACTCAAACAAAATGGCCTCCGGCAAACCCGGCACGGTTCAGTAGATGGTGTCCTGCAATTTCTGGTCGAGCACCACGCGGTCGGTCACCACGAGCACGCTGTCGAAAACCCGCCGGTCGGCCGCGTCGCGTAGCGACGCGAGGCGGTGGGCAAGCCAGTAGATGGTGTTGCTCTTGCCGGCGCCGGCGGAATGCTCGATCAGGTAGTTATGGCCCACGCCGTCGCGCCGTGCCGCGTCCACCAACATGCGGACGGCATCGAGTTGGTGGTAGCGGGGGAAGATCATCAACTCGACCTTTGCCCTACGCCCCTGATTGTCGCGCTTCTCTCCGGTCTGCAGATGGACGAAACGCGCCAGCAGATCGAGCAGGCTGCCGGTCCGCCGAGTCGGCCAGGCGGCGAGTTGGGGCAGGATGATCTCCGGGGCAGGCACCCGATATCCTCCTTTATTCAATACCCCCAATCTGTCTCATAGGCGCTGACGGGGGACACTTCATCCTGGCGCGGCGCGGCAACGCGATCGGCGTCGCCGGCATGGTGATCGCCATCCTGACCACGCTCGCGGACCCCAACGTGATCTCCTTCGAGATCATCGCCGCCGGAATCCTGATCGGCGGTGCGATCGGCACCGTGGTCGCGCTGCGCATCCGGATGACGGCCTTGCCCCAGCTCGTGGCTGCGTTCCACAGCCTTGTCGGGCTCGCCGCGGCAGCGGTGGCCACGGCCGCGCTCTATTCGCCGGAGTCCTACGGCATCGGTACGATCGGGTCGATCAAGACCGCGAGCCTGATCGAGATGTCGATCGGCACCGCGGTCGGCGCGGTCACCTTTTCCGGCTCGATCGTGGCCTTCGCCAAGCTGCAGGGGCTGGTCTCCGGCGCGCCGCTGATCTTTCGCGGCCAGCATCCGCTGAACGCCGCGCTCGGGGTCGTTCTGGTCGGGCTCGGCGTCTGGTTCTGCTCGACCGAGACCGTTGCGGCCTATTGGATGGTGCTGCTGCTGGCGTTTGCGCTCGGGTTCCTGATCATCATCCCGATCGGCGGGGCGGATATGCCGGTAGTGATCTCGATGCTCAACTCCTATTCGGGATGGGCGGCCTGCGGGATCGGCTTCACCCTGTCCAACACGCTGCTGATCATCACCGGTGCCCTGGTCGGCTCGTCCGGAGCGATCCTCAGCTACATCATGTGCAAGGGGATGAACCGGTCCTTTTTCAACGTGATCCTGGGCGGCTTCGGCATCGCCGGCGATACGCCGAGTGCCATGCACGCGGCCGACCGGGGCGTGAAGGCGGGCAGCGCCGAGGACGCGGCCTTCGTGATGAAGAATGCGTCCAAGGTGATCATCGTGCCCGGCTATGGGATGGCCGTCGCCCAGGCCCAGCACGCGCTGCGCGAGATGACCGACATGTTGAAGGACAAAGGCGTCGACATCGCCTTTGCGATCCATCCGGTCGCCGGCCGCATGCCGGGGCATATGAACGTGCTCCTGGCCGAGGCGAGTGTTCCCTACGACGAGGTCTTCGAGCTCGAGGAGATCAACAACGCGTTCGCGACCGCGGACGTTGCATACGTCATCGGCGCCAACGACGTCACCAACCCGGCGGCCAAGACCGACCCGCAGAGCCCGATCTTCGGCATGCCGATCCTGGAGGTCGCCAAATCGAGCACGGTGCTGTTCGTCAAGCGCTCGCTCGCCCCGGGCTATGCCGGGGTCGACAACGAGCTGTTCTACAGAGACAACACCATGATGCTGTTCGACGACGCCAAGAAGATGACCGAGGAGATCGTCCAGGCGCTCTAACCGTCGAGGCAGATCTCCCCAGTGCCGGCGCCCGGCGCCCGGCGCCACGGCTCGGCGGCGGTCTCGATTCGCGGCACGCCAAGTATTTTCGCGCCGGGCAAGAAATCACCCAGCGTCTCCACGGTCGCCTCGATGCCGACGCTCTGGGCTGATTCGCTGACGACGATCACCGCCAATCCGATGCCGCGCTCGGCGAGCACCGAGGCCGCGCTCAAAGCGCGGCTCAGCGCGCCCAGATAGCTGCCGACGACCAGGACCGCCGGAATCGCCAGCACATCGATCCAATCGAGCACCGTCGGGCGCCGGTTCAAGGGGACCATCACGCCACCGACCCCCTCGATGATCAGCGCCTGTCCGGCCGCGCGGGCCTCCGCGATCGCCGCGCGGCAGGAGTCGCACAACGCCGCGCCGCGGCATCGGAGGATTCCGAGGCGTCCGGATCGAACCCGCTCAATACGGGTTTCAACACCCTGGCCGCGCGACCGGCCTCGTCCAACTGGCAGGCGAGCGCGGCGGCAACCACGTCTTGCCGATCCCGGTCCCGGAAGAGGTGATGAACACCGCGCTCACGGCATTTCCCCACTGTGATCCGAACAGCCTAAAGCATTTCCGATCGAGCCGGGAAAAACCGGCTACGATGCTTATTATTCGGTTCAAAATCAACTCACTGTCCTCGGTTTTTCGAGTCACCCTCGGCCCGCGGCCGGCCGATCTTCGCTATCCGTTTGAACCGCTCGGCGCTTTGCGTTAAGTTGGCGGCGCCCAGGTATTGAAGGAACGGCGCTTCGCATGCCCGGTCATGTTGCCTTGATCACTGGCGCGACCGGCCAGGACGGCGCCTGTCTTGCCGAGTTTCTGCTCGACAAGGGCTACCAGGTGCATGGAATCAAGCGGCGGTCTTCGCTGATCAACACCGACCGTGTCGATCACCTTTATGTCGATCCGCATGAGCACAATGTCGGAAAGACCGATTTCTACCTGCATTACGGCGACCTCACCGACGCGTCGAATCTGATCCGCATCGTGCAGGAAACCCAGCCGACCGAAATCTACAATCTGGCCGCGCAAAGCCATGTTCAGGTCAGCTTCGAGACCCCGGAATACACCGCGAACGCCGATGCACTCGGCACTTTGCGCTTGCTTGAGGCGATTCGCATTCTTGGCATCTCCGATCGGGTCCGGTTCTACCAGGCTTCGACGTCGGAACTGTATGGAATGGCGCGCGAGTCGCCGCAGCGCGAAACCACGCCGTTTCATCCGCGCAGCCCTTACGCGGCGGCAAAGCTCTATGCCTATTGGATCACGGTGAACTACCGCGAAGCCTACGGCTTCCATGCCTCCAATGGCATTTTGTTCAACCACGAAGGTCCGACCCGCGGCGAGACCTTCGTCACCCGCAAGATCACCCGCGCCGTGGCGGCGATCCATGCCCGGCAGCAAGACTGCCTCTATCTCGGCAATCTCGATGCGTGGCGCGATTGGGGCCATGTCCGTGACTATGTCGAGGGAATGTGGTTGATGCTGCAGCAGGACGAGCCCGACGACTATGTGCTGGCGACCGGGCAAAGCCATTCGGTGCGAGAGTTCGTCGAGCTCGCCTTCGCCGAAGCCGGGTACCGGATCACCTGGTCCGGCGAGGGCGTCGACGAGATCGGCGTCGACGCCGCCAGCGGCGCAGTCCTAGTGCGCGTAGACCCACGCTATTTCCGGCCCACCGAGGTCGATACGCTGCTGGGCGACGCGAGCAAGGCGCACCAGCGGCTCGGTTGGCGAGCGTGCACCACCTTCGAGGAGCTCGTGCGGGAGATGGTGGCAAGCGACATGGCCGCCTTGGCCAATGGCGGCGCACGCGACCTCGGGCGGTCAAGCCTTGCCTTATGAGCTTGCCGGCAAGCGTGTCTGGGTGGCTGGCCATCGCGGAATGGTCGGCGCGGCGCTGTTGCGCCGGCTGGTCGGCGAGGGCTGCGAGATCCTGAGTGTCGACCGTGGCCAGCTCGATCTTCGCCGCCAGCACGATGTCGAGCGCTGGATGCGCGAAACCCGGCCCCAGGCGGTGTTCCTGGCCGCCGCGACGGTGGGCGGAATCCGCGCCAACGACAGATATCCGGCCGACTTCCTGTACGACAACCTGTTGATCGAAGCCAATATTATCCACGGCGCCCGCGAGACCGGAGCGGAGAAGCTGCTGTTCCTCGGCTCATCGTGCATCTACCCCCGATTGGCGCCGCAGCCGATGGCCGAAGAGGCGCTGCTCACCGGCCCGCTGGAGCCGACCAACCAGTGGTACGCCATCGCCAAGATCGCCGGTATCAGGTTGTGCCAGTCCTACCGCCGCCAGCACGGCTGCGATTTCATCTCGGCGATGCCGACCAACCTCTATGGGCCGAACGACGATTTCGACCTGGAAACCAGCCATGTCCTGCCGGCGCTTCTGGTCAAGGCGGATCGGGCGAAGCGGCTCGGCGGGTCTTTCGAGGTGTGCGGCAGCGGCGATCCGTTGCGCGAGTTCATGCATATCGACGACCTCGCCGATGCGCTGGTCCACCTGATGAAGACCTATTCGGACGAGTCGCACATCAATGTCGGCAGCGGGCAGGAGTTGTCGATCCACGCGCTGGCCGAACTGGTTGCCGCGGAGGTCGGGTTCGAGGGCGAAATCGTCTTCCGCACCGAGTACCCCGACGGCGCGCCGCGCAAGGCGCTGGCGGGCGGGAGGCTGGCCGCGCTGGGCTGGCAGCCGCGGATCGGCCTGGCCGAGGGAATCGCCGCGACCTACCGGTGGTACCTGGATAACGTCGCCACATGCCGGCCGCACGGAAGAGGGCATTGTCAGACTAAATGGCCTGGACCTGCAGAACCTTCAGTTGATGCCCCTTAGAGCCCTTCCGGAAAGTTCTTGAATCGGAAGAATCGTTTGTGATTCTGTGCTGGGCATCCGGTTTACAGGAGGAAGCCCGATGTGGACTGCGGAACACCGCCGCGCGGCGGAGCGTCGCGGACTTCGCTATCCGAGTGATCTGACCGACGCCGAGTGGGCGCTGATCGCGCCAATGATCCCGCCTGCCAAGGAGCTATGGCCAGAAGTTGGTGACGGGGTGAAGGGTTAAGGCGGCGTATCGTGGGGGTGATCGAGCCTCCACCTCTCCAACGAAGGAGTGATACGCCGTGAGCGACAATAACGTTTTGAAGCTTTCCCAGCCATCGACGTTTTCCGATCCGTTGACCGAGGTGCTGCGCAGCGGCGCCCGGTCCCTGCTGGCGCGGGCGGTCGAGGCGGAGGTTGCCGCGTTCCTTGATGGCCACTCCGAGGCGCGCACCGAAGAAGGCCGCCGACGGCTGGTGCGCCACGGCCACCTGCCCGAACGCGAGATCATGACCGGCATCGGCCCGGTTGCGGTTCGCGCGCCACGCGTTCGCGACCGCACGGGCCTGGGCGCCGACCGCATCCGGTTCAGCTCCGCGCTCCTGCCGCCTTATGCGCGGCGCTCGAAGAGCCTCGAAGTCCTGATCCCCGTCCTCTACCTCAAGGGCATCTCCACGGGCGACTTCGCCGAGGCGCTGGCGGCCTTGCTCGGGCCGGACGCCGGCGGCTTGTCGGCCTCGACCGTGGCGCGGCTCACCGAGGTTTGGGCGGACGAGCACGCGCACTGGCTGAAGCGGGATCTGTCGGCCAGGCACTATGTCTACTTCTGGGCCGACGGCATCCATGTGCAGGCCCGGCTCGAGGACGATGCGCAATGCCTGCTGGTCATCATCGGCGCGACGCCGGAGGGTAAGAAGGAACTCGTAGGCCTCGTCGACGGGGTGCGCGAGAGCGCCCAATCGTGGCGCGAGCTGCTACTTGACCTCAAACGGCGCGGGCTCGCGGTCGCGCCCGAACTCGCCATCGCCGACGGCGCGCTCGGCTTCTGGAAGGCGATCGAGGAAGTGTGGCCCCGGACCCGCAGCCAGCGCTGTTGGGTGCACAAGACCGCCAACATGCTCAACAAGCTGCCCAAGAGCCAGCACTCGAAGGCAAAGCGTGCTCTCCAGGAGATCTGGATGGCCGAGACCAGGAACGACGCAGACAGCGCCTTCGACGCCTTCATCGAGACCTACGCCGTCAAGTACGACAAGGCGGCCGCATGCCTGGTCAAGGATCGCGAGACGATGCTGGCGTTCTACGACTTTCCCGCCGAGCATTGGAAGCATCTGCGCACCACCAACCCCATCGAAAGCACATTCGCCACCGTGCGACACCGTACCGTGCGATCCAAGGGATGCCTCTCCAACAAGACGGCGCTCGCCATGGTCTTCAAACTCGCCCAGGCGGCACAGAACAGTTGGCGCCGCCTCGACGGACACAACCAGTTGCCCAAGCCGATCGTCGGCGTAAAGTTCATCGACGGAATCGAAGCCGTCAGGCAACAACCTCAAGCCGCCGCCTGACCCAAGCCGTCACCAAGATTCGGCTATAGCTCCCTGCCAAGCGCGGCGGGCGCAAGCGCTCAGTCGACGTGCGCGAGGTTCTGAACGGCATCTTCACCGTGCTGTCCACGGGCTGCCAGTGGAATGCACTGCCCAAGGATCTGCCGCCGAAGTCGACGGTGTACGACTATTTCGATCTATGGGAGTGGGATGGCACGCTGGAGCGGATCCATCATGAACTCTACGTCGCGGTGCGCGATGAGGAAGGACGCGAAGCCAGCCCGTCGGCCGCGGTCATCGACAGCCAGAGCGCCAAGGCGGCGCAAAAAGGGGGGCGTCGATCGACGATCAAGGCTTCGATGCGGGCAAGAAGGTCACCGGTCGCAAGCGGCACATCATGGTCGACACGCTCGGCCTGATGCTGGGCATCGTGGTGCATTCCGGCGACGTTCAGGATCGCGACGGTGCCCACGAGCTCTTGCGCCGCACCCGGCGACGGTTCCCATTCATCGAGGTGATCTACGCCGACGGCGGCTATCAGGGACCGAAGATGGCCGCGACTGTCGCCAAGACCGGGGGGTGGCGGCTCGAGATCGTCAAGCGCAACGACGTGCCCCGCTTCGAGGTGCTGCCAAAGCGTTGGATTGTCGAACGCACCTTCGCCTGGATCAGCCGCAACAGGCGCCTCGCTCGCGACTTCGAACGTCACGTTCGATCCGTCGTCGCCTTCATCCGACTCGCCATGATCCGCATCATGCTGCGCAGACTCGCCGCAACACACTCACCATAGATTCAAACTTTCCGGATCGGCTCTTAGGCTGCAAGTTGCCTCTACTCGGCCAGCGCAGCAGCCCGGTCTTGTTTGAAAATGTCGCGGCGGTTGAGATGGCGTTGGTGGTTGAAATGGTTGTGGACCGAGGCATCGACGGAGGCGAATTTCTGCAGAGTTTTTACGTCCCTGAATTTGGCCATTGCGCGTTCCCGTCGTCGGAAGGGTCGATGTGAGTTTTCTGCCCGGTTGTTGAGCCAACGCCTGTCCTCCCGGCTGCCCTCGTTGCCGATCACCTCCATCGCTGCCCGGTATGATTGTAGCCTGTCCGTGACGATCGTGGCCGGCCGGCCATAGCGCTTCATAGCCCGCTTCAGAAACCTGAGCGCGGCTTCGCGGTCCCGCCGTTTCGTGGCAAAAACCTCAAGGACTTCGCCTTCATGGTCAACGGCACGCCATAGATAATGTGTCTCACCGTTGATGCGGACGAACACCTCATCAAGATGCCAGCACCACAGCGAATAGGATCCATTACGAACGCGGCGTTTCCGGATCTCGGCGGCAAACACGGGGCCAAAGCGGTTCCACCAGTACCGCTCGGTCTCGTGGCAAATGTCGATACCTCGTTCGAAAAGAATGTCTTCGACCCGCCGCAACGACAGCGGATAGCGGATATACGTCATCACCGCGAGGCGGATTACCTCGGGCGAGCTGTTGAAATAACCGAAGGGATTGTCCATCGCTGGAGGTTACGAGAGCTTACTTCACGGCTCAAGGCGAGTTACTCTGACAGTGCCCTCCCGCGGCCGATGCGAGCGATTCGAGCCGTTCGGCGAAGCGCGACAACACCACGCCCTTATCGAACTCGGCCACGGTGAGGTCGCGCGCCGCGGCGCCCAGTAGTTTTCTCCGGTCAGGATCGGCGGCCAGCGATAGGATGGCGGCGGCCATGGCCGCGCCGTCGTCGGGCGCGACGACGACGCCACGGCTACCGACGAGCGCGGCGACTTCGGTTCCCGGCGCGGCGCCCGCGGCGACCGGCCTGCCGGTCGCGAGCATGCCGACGAGCTTCGACGGCATGACCAGATCGGCCGCCTCCCGGCGCTGGGGCAGCAGATGGATGTCGGCGACGTTGAGAAGGTCGTTGAGCCGCCCCGACGGCTGGAGCGGCATGAGCCGCAGGTTGGCGAGCCCTCGCGCCTCGGCCTCCAGCCGCTCGCGCGCCACGCCGTCGCCGGCCATCACGAAGAGGATGTCGCGGTGATCGGCGAGCCGGCGCGCGGCGTCGATAAGGGTTTCCAGCCCCTGCTTCTCGCCCATGTTTCCCGCGTAGAGCGCAACCACCGCCGCGGGATCGATGCCGAGCTCGGCGCGCATCGGGCTGGCGCCGTCCAGGGGATGGATGGTGCGCGTGTCGACCCAGTTCTCGAAGAGCGCTATGCGGTCGCGCGTGACACGCTTGTCCGCGAGGCGCTCGCACATACCCGGAGAAATCGCCGATACCGCGTCGAAGCGGCGCATCAGGGCGCGCTCGAGGCCTTCGACCGCCCGGCGCGTCCAAGCGCCCTCGACGAGGCCGAGCTCGAAGGCGACGTCGGCCTCGAAATCCTGAACGTGAAGCCACGCTGCAGCGCCGCCCAGACGGGCCGCCGCCCAGGCGGCCGGTGCGCACAGCAGCGTCGGCTCGACGACGAACACCGCCGCGGGACGCCAGACGAGCCCTTGCCACAAGGCGACGGGAAGGCTGCTAAGTGCGAAGGACGCGAGGTGGAGCACGCGTCGCAGCCCCGACGGCCGCCGGGGCACGTAAATCGGGCAGCGGTAAACCGTCGCCCCGTCGCGCCGCTCGCGCGCGTAGCGGCCCGCGCGGTAGCCTTCGACGACCCGCCAGGCGGGGTAGTAGGGCGGGGCCGCGATCACCCGGACCTGGTATCCGCGGTCCGACAGCCAGGCGGCCATCTCGCCCGTGTACTTGCCCACGCCGATCATCTCGGGCGCGTGGTTCAGGGTGTAGAGCAGGACCCGCACGGGCTACACCTTGTACGCCCGGACCACCAGGCAATCGCCTCGTCCCAGGCGGTTGGCGAGCCACAGAAGCGGAAAGCCCGGGCCGCGCGCCGCCGCCATCAGCGCCATGACCAGTAGCGGACGGCGCAGCGTCCGCGTTGCCCGGCCGGGCCTGGCGAAGAGCGTCACGATCACCGAGTGCGCGACCCACAGGGCGGGCGTCGCCTGGCGCGAGTCGCCGATGGCGAAGCCCGCTTCGCCGAGCAGGCGGGCGAGCGTCGTCCGCGAGAAATGCACGATGTGGTAGGGGACGTGCCAGTTGATCCAGTGACGCCCGAACAGCCGGCGCAGCCAGCTCTCGCTGTTCGGGCAGCTTACCCAAAGCTCGCCGCCCGCCGCCAGCAGGCGCCGGGCCTCGACGAGCATCCGCCGCGGATCCAGGGCGTGCTCGAGGACGTTCGAAAGGACGACGACGTCGAACGGCTGGTCGGGTCGGAACGCGCCCAGCGTCTCGCCGTGCACAGTGAAGCCACGTGATCGCGCCTGCGCGGCGGCGACTCCGTTGGGCTCGAGCCCCTCGACGGTGAAACCGCCGGCGCAGTACAGGGCGAGGCCGCGGCCCTCGTTGCAGCCGATATCGAGCAGGCGCTGGCCCGGACGCGCGCAATAGACACCGTGAAACGAGATATCGCCGTCGATGGCGACCCACAGGCGGTAGAGCGGCGAGGCGAGAAGCGCCGCGCGCAGCCGGCTATAGCGCGAATCCTCGCGCGAGCCGCCGAAGTTGTAATGCGCCTCGTAGAGCGCCGCGAGCTCATCCGCCGATGGCCGCGGTACGGTCTGCTCGACGCTGCAGGCGTCGCAGCGCGCGATATCGAAGCGCCCCGGCGCGCCGAACCGCGTATCCTCCAGCCCGCGCAACACCACTACCAGCGCGCCGCCGCAAACCAGGCAACGCTCGACGTTCATCGCGTGATGTAGTCCTTGTACTTGGACGCCATGGGCGAGTCCGCCTCGCGCAATTCGAGAAGCTTCAGGCTGATCTGATATTCGTGAAAGGCGCGTATCAGGCAGTAGCGGAAGCCGATGCGGCCGTCGAGAAAGCCGAGCTTCCATGCGTACATGTACAGAAACATCAGGAACGCCCGCCCCGGTAGGTGGCGGTAGGCGAAGTGCTTGATCGCGCGCCGGCGCTGGGGTCCGGGCGCCGACAGATCGCCGGCGATGACCCGGTCGCTTCCGGGCAGCGCATTCAGCAAGCGGTGGATTTCGACGGCTTCGAGGCTGGTGTAGTGGTTGTGGCGCTCGAAGTAGCGCTCGATGCCCTTGAAGTCGTGGTGGACGAAGTGGTGGCGAAGGAAGGCGGCGCGGCCGTGGACCACCATGTGCTCGTGGACGATACGGTCCTCATAGCGCGCCTTGCCCCGCCGGAACAGCCGCAACTGCCAGTCGGGATACATGCCGGCGTGGCGGATCCATTTGCCCTGGAACAGGTTCCGCCGGGCGATGTAGTAGCCGTCCGCCGCGTCCGCAGCGCGGAGGGTGGCGGCGATCTCGGCGGCGAGCTCGGGCGTTACCCTCTCATCGGCGTCGACGATGAGGATCCAGTCGTGCGCGAACTCGATGTTGTCGAGCGCCCAGTTCTTGTGCCGAGAGAACACATCGAATTGGCGTAGGACGATACGCGCCCCGGCTGTTTGCGCGAGCGCCAGGGTCTCGTCGGTCGAGTGTGAATCGAAGACGATCCGCTCGTCCGCGAAGGCAACGGCGGCGAGACAGTCGGCGATATTGCGGGCTTCGTCCCGGGTCGGAACAAGGACCGAAAGGGGCAGGGTCTCCATCGGCTCCCAGGGTTACGACCACGCGCGGCGCGGCGTGCCTTGGTTCGGCCGCTCTCCGCCGGCGACCGCAGTGTACAGAGCTTCGAGCCGCTCGGCTACGCGGCTGCTATCGAAGGCGTCCGCGACCAGCCGTTGTCCGGCTTCGCCCATGGTCCGGCGCAGCGCCGGGTCGTCGAGAAGCCCGGCGAGCGCCGCCGCGAATGCCTCGGCCTCGGGCGGCGCGACCGTTCCGGCGCCGGCGCCTTCGACCTCTCGCCAGATATTGACCTTGTCGGAGATCGCCACCGGCAGGCCGCAGGCCATCGCCTCGACCACGGCGATGCCGAAGTTTTCGCTGTGCGACGGCAGGACGAACAGATCGGCGTCACGCAGCAACGCGAGCTTTTCCTCTCCGAGCAGCATGCCGGTAAACGTTGCGTGGTCGAGCACGCCCGCCTCGCCCAGCCACGCCCTGGCCTTGGCCAACATGCCGTCGTCGGGCCCGGCGAGGACGAGGTGCACGTCGTCGCGCGCGGAAGCCACCGAGCCGTAAGCGCGGGCGAGGATGTCGAGACCCTTCTTGAAGTTGAGGCGCCCGAAGAACAGCACGATGGTCTTGTCGCCGATCTCGGAATGGCGGGCGCGGAAGGATCCCGGTGGCGGCAGGTTTCCGTATTCGGCGATATCCAGACCGAGCGGAACGACCGCGCCGGGCGCGCCGCAGGCGAAGGGCTCGGCGAGGCGCATTTCTTCCTCGGTGGTGTAGTGGATTGCCGCTGCGCCGCGTAGCACGCGGTTCTGGAACAACGTCTCCATCACCGCCTTGCGCAGGCGGTGGCGGTGATAGATGTACGGGTCCAGCGTGCCGTGGGGGCGCAGAATATAGGGCACGCCCGCAGCCTGACAGTAGTGTCCGGTCGCCCAGTCGTGGAACAGGTAGAGAGAGTGGAGATGCACGACGTCGAAGCCCGGAATCGCCCGCTTCAAACCCGCCGCCAGCGGCCATGACGTTCCCCAGAAGCGGGGAACGCCGACGGGAAAATAGGACACCGCGACATCGTCCTCGACCACCGGCCTATCCGTCGGCACGTCCAGTTCGCCGGCACCGTCCATGTTGGTGGTGAAGATGCTCACCGCGTGGCCTCGCTGCGCGATCGCGCGGGCCATGTCGCGGCATGCCTTCGAGGGTCCGCCGTAACGTGGCGCGAGGTTGGCGATGACGTGAAGAATTTTCATTCGGTTGGTACACAGCTCGGACACGACACTCTTGTCACCGGTTGATTCGTCTCCATGGGCTCACCAGAATGCGCTATGGTCGCGCGCTCGTTGATTTATCGACGTCGAACCGCGGAGATTCGATGGGCTCCACGATTCGGCGCGGTCGACCATAGCCGCAAGGTCATTTCTTGGCGCCAGGCAGCCATTGCGAGCCTAGGCATCTTTCGCGGATTGACAATCTGGGATTGACCTCGAATTGACGACTCTCATTCGTTTCCTCCGCGAGCTGTGCAATGTTTGGCGGATGTGCCGCGCCGGGACGGCGCTTCGATATTGCGTTTACGTTTTGCTGAACGCCGTGAGCATTGTTCGATCGCGGAAATTCTATGCCGCCGATCTGCAAATGAAAGGCGAAACCGAGTTCCGCCTCAACGGCAAGCGGTTCTCTATCGATCTCGATCTGATGGGCCGGGATGGCGGCAACCCGTTCGCGGGGCTGCGCGAGTTCATCGGACGAAACGCCTATTTCCGGCCCTTCGACCCCAGTCGGCTGCGCTTCGACACCTGCGTCGACATCGGCGCCAACGTCGGACTCGTAAGCGAGGTGCTGAGCAATCTCGGCGATCGCCAAAACGTCGTCATCGCCATCGAGGCCGCGTACAGCGATCACGCCTATTCGCGCAAGCTGTGCGAGCGGCACGCCAACATCCGCTGGGTGGCCAAGGCGGTCTTGGACGGCAACTCCGAGAGCGCCGAGCATTGGGCCGATAGTTTCGACTGGCAAGATGTGACGGTTACGACGATGCCCGAGATCATCGATCGATTCTCGATCGAGCGCGTCTCGTTCCTCAAGGTCGACATCGAAGGAAGCGAAATTTCGCTCCTCACTCGAAACAACGAATGGCTCGGATTGGTCGACGACCTGACGCTCGAGGTACACCCGGCGGAGGGCGTGCCCTCGATCCTGGTCGACGTTCTCCGCGACCACGGATTCTCGGTGATCTGGACCGACGAATTTGGCGACGCCGTCGCGCCCGAAGAGATCGCCTACCTCTATGGTTCGCGAACGGGTGCGCTCTTGCCGAATTTCGGCAAGTAGCGACGCGCTGCCTGCTACGCGGTGCCGCTGCCTCCGGCCGCCGGAACCGCGAGGATGGAGGTGTCGCCCGACGCATAGGATTGAAGCGTCCGTGCGTTGAGCAGGCCGAAACCCGCGCCGCGCAAGACACCCGAAATGTCCGCCTCGTCGCTCGGCTTGAAGCCGTCGACGAACACCGCGTCCACGCGCCGTTCCGCGAAGGCCCTCTCGGCGCCGCGCAGGACCTTCAACTCGTGGTCTTCGACGTCGATCTTGATGATGAGGTTGCGGCGCCCGGCCAAATACGGGTCGAGACGGTGGACGGGCACGCCGAAGCTGCGCCCGTATGCGCCGCCCAGTCCATGGGTGTCCGTATCGATCGTGCTCACGCCAGACACCACCCCTTCGCTCATGGTCGCTCGCCTTCGACATCGGACAGCGCGACCGGCTGGAGTTCGACCGACGGGGAGTCGCCGACGGTGCGGCGGAGGCGCGCGAAGGTGTTGGGGTTCGGCTCGAAGGCAAGCACGGTAAGGGTCGGAAACAGCGCCCCGAGGCGCAGCAGGTTGGCCGTCCACAAGCCGACGTTCGCGCCGCAATCGACGAAGGTCGTGCCGTCGCGCACCAGCGCGCAGACCGCCATCATGGGCGCGACTTCGTGGCGGAAGTCGATACTCGCCTGTTGCAGGCGGGAGGCGCGCCAGTACCCGAACTCGCGCTGCGAATTGATGCGGACATCGGCGCCGATCAATCGCACGGTTTCGTCCCGGTCCGGAAACAGCATCTTTTGAATCCAGGCGCGCGCCCGAGGGTTCGGCAGGAGTAGACGATAGCCGACCTGCGTCGTCAGACGATCGATTCACACGAGTCTTCTCCATCGAATAGGCGGCCGCCGCGCCGAAACCCGGGCAATGGAATCAACACGATGCGCTCGGGGGTAGCCGTGTTTCCGCCGCAACCCTTCGCGACGCTTCGCTGTGCTGTCGTAGCGCGGGGGCGGCTGTTACCATGCGCGCGAACCAGGCCGCCGGGGGCGGACAGCGATGTGCGGGATAGCGGGTATTTTCGCCTATGGCGCGGAGGCCCCGCCGGTCGACCAGGCCGAGCTACTGGCGATCCGCGATTCGATGACCGCGCGCGGCCCCGACGGCGCGGGTCTGTGGTTGTCGGACGACGGCCGCATCGGGCTCGCGCACCGGCGGCTTACGATCATCGACCTCAGCCCGGCGGGCGCCCAGCCGATGCGCC
Source organism: Alphaproteobacteria bacterium (assembly GCA_965248835.1). Classification (GTDB taxonomy): domain Bacteria; phylum Pseudomonadota; class Alphaproteobacteria; order MPNO01; family MPNO01; genus CAYFYS01. The sequence goes on along the minus strand of CBDFLJ010000002.1, from coordinate 694,554 downwards.
ACGGCAACCGGGGCCTGCATATCGTTTTCAACGGCGAGATCTATAATTACCGGGCGCTGCGCGGCCAGCTCATCACCGAGGGGCGCGCCTTCCGGTCCCAGTCCGACACCGAGGTGCTGCTGCATCTCTACGACCGCGATGGTCCCGACATGGTGCACGCCTTGCGCGGCATGTATGCCCTGGCCATCTGGGACGAGGCCAGGCGCGGGCTGTTCCTCGCCCGCGACCCGTTCGGCATAAAGCCGCTGTACTACGCCGACGACGGCGCCGGATTCCGTATCGCGTCCCAGGTCAAGGCGTTGCTCGCCGGTGGACGGATCGCCACCGCGCCGGACCCCGCTGGCCACGTCGGCTTTTATCTATGGGGCTATGTCCCGGAGCCCCACACCATGTTCGCCGGCGTGCGGGCGCTGCCCGCCGGATCGACCCTGTGGGTCGACGAGAACGGTCCGCGGGCGCCGCAGCGCTTCTTCGACGTGGCCGAGGAATTCGCCCAAGCCGCCGACGCGCCGGCCGCGACGAACGGCGAACGCCTGCGCGCCGCCCTGGCCGACAGCGTGGGGCATCATCTTGTCGCCGACGTGCCGGTGGGAGTATTTCTGTCCGCCGGGCTCGATTCGGCGACGCTTCTGGGGCTCGCCGCCGAGCAGGCCGGCGAGGTGCTGCGCACGGTGACGCTCGCATTCGACGAATATGCGGGTACGGCCGGGGACGAATCACCGCTGGCCGCGGAAACCGCCCGCACCTACGGCGCCGAGCATCGCACGGAACGGGTGCGCGGCGCCGATTTCGCGGCCGACCGCGAGGGGCTGCTCCGGGCCATGGACCAGCCGAGCATCGACGGGGTCAACACCTACTTCGTGGCCAAGGTGACCGCCGGGACCGGCTTGAAGGTGGCGCTGTCGGGGTTGGGCGGCGACGAGCTGTTCGGCGGTTATCCGAGCTTCCGCCAACTGCCGCGGATCGTCGGCGCGCTGGGACCGCTCAGACCGTTGCGTGCCCTCGGACGGGGCTTCCGCTTGCTCGCGGCGCCGCTGGTGCGGCGAATCACGTCGCCGAAATTCGCTGGGCTCCTCGAATTGGGCACCAGCTATGGCGACGCCTACCTCCTGCGCCGCGGGCTGTTCATGCCCTGGGAGCTCGGCGATCTGCTCGACGGCGAGATGCTCCGCGACGGCTGGCGCGCGCTGGATGCGCTGGCGCGCCTTGAGGCCGGAGTCGGCCGTCTCGGCGGAGGGCGGGCGGCGGTTTCGACGCTCGAGATCGGCTGGTACATGCGCAACCAGCTCCTGCGCGACGCCGACTGGGCCGGCATGGCGCATTCGCTCGAGATTCGCGTGCCGCTGGTCGATGCCGATCTGTTCCGGGCGCTGGCGCCGCTGCTGGTGTCGGCGGCTGCGCCGGGCAAGCGCGACATGGCACGGACGCCGAAGACGCCACTTCCCGACGCGGTGCTCTCGCGGCCCAAGACCGGGTTTGCCGTGCCGGTGCGCGACTGGCTTCAGGGCGCCGCCGGCCGCGCGCGCGGCCTGCGCGGCTGGGCGCGCATAGTTCACCGGGATTGCTATTCGTGTGCGTGAGCCGCTCTGGCGTCACCCATGTCGAGACGGCCCCATTGTCGTGGCGACTATGCTAGACTCTCCCACACGGCCGCTGGCGAGGCGCGCGTTGAAGATCGCAGTCGTTTCACACACTTATCTCGAGCCTGAGAATCGAAAGAACATCGTAGCGTTGTCACGGCAAGCCGACGTCATGGTGGTGTGCCCGGCCTGGGGGCCCGTGCTGGTATTTCGCAAATACCAGTTCGATAAGAGCGCGTTCGCGATGCGGTTCTTCCGCATCTTCCGTCCGCTCTACGTTCTGCCGGCGCAATACCTTCTGTTGACGGCAGATATGGGTTTCGCGCGGTTCAAGCCGGATGTCATCCAGGTCGAATACAACCCCTGGTCGCTCATGTTTCTGCAGGCCCTGATATGCCGGGCGCTTTATTGCCGCGGCGCGAAAATCGTGTGTATCTTCAAGAAGAACACCTATCGGCGATACCCCGGCGTATGGGGCTGGGCCAAGGACCGGTTGGCGCGGTTTTCCATCGGCCGCGTAGATCACGTTCTCGCCGCGAGCGAAATGGTGAAGCGCTTGTGTCGGGAGGCGTTTGCGGTCAGGGCCGAGGCCATCACGGTCGTTCATCACATCGGCGTCGATATCGAGCATTTTGCGCCGCGCCGCGCGTGCAGCGAGTCCAAACGGCAGAACGTGACCGTGGGTTATTGCGGTCGGCTGGATGAAGACAAGGGCGTGTCCGATCTGGTCGCCGCCGTCGCGCGTTGTCGCCATGACGGCCCGCGGGGCGTGGTGTTGAAGATTATTGGCCGGGGGACACTCGGGCCAGACCTCGAGCAACGGGCCGGCGGCGGCGATTGGCTGGAGGTATTCCCACCGGTGAGCAATGCCGAGGTCGCGGACTTTCTGCGCCAGCTCGATATCTTCGTGCTGCCCTCGCGCATCTTGGACGATCATCAGGAACATGATGCGCATGCGCTGCTCGAGGCGATGGCGGCGGGCGTCGCCTCGATCGGAACCCGCTCGGGCATCATCCCTGAGATACTCGGCGGCGGCGCGGGCGTACTGGTCGCACCATCGGCGCCGAACGAGCTTGCAGATGCGGTCGCGGCGTTGGTCCGCGATGGGTCGCGGCGACAAGCGCTCGCCGCGCGCGCGCGGCGTAAAGCGGAACGGGAATGGTCGCTGGATCGGACCGCGGCGGTCAAGATCGGCGTGTATCGGGAGTTGATCTCGTGAACCGGAACCGCCAACAGTTTCCCTACAGCGCCAAAGACAGCTACCAGGACTATTCGGCCGCGCGCGACTACGAGCGGGAGCGTTACGCGAGCCTCGTCGGCCGCTACCTCTACCGGCGCGAACAGAAGGCGGTGGGCGCGCTTGTCGATCGGCTGCCGGCGGGCGTCGTGATCGTCGACTGCCCCTGCGGCACCGGCCGATGGTGGCCGGTCCTGGCGCGGCGGGCGCGGCGTATCATCGGTATCGATATCTCCGAAGGCATGCAGCGTTACGCGGGCGAGCGCGCCGCGACCATGAACCTCGATATCGAGGTCATGCCGGGCGAAGCAGAGCGTCTGCCGCTCGACGACGGTTCGATCGACTACACCTTTAGCCACGCGCTGACCAAGCACCTCCCGGTACCGATTCAATATCAGGTGCTCGCCGAGTTCTCACGCATCGCGCGGCGGGGCGTAATCTGTTCGTTCGGTGTGTTCACCCACCTGAACTACGAGATCTGGCGACGCCGGCGCCTGGTCGAATCCTATCCGGTGATATTCGAAGAACTGGAATGGATGGCGGCGGCCGCCGGTCTGCGAATCGCGTCGCTTCGAAAATGCACGTCGCCCATCGGAACCGAGCGAACCGTTCTGTTGGAGAAATCGGCGTAACGTCAAAGCGGCGGGCGGTCCAACCGCAGCCCCAGCTTCTCGATGACGCGCCAAGACGTGCCGACAGGGTTGAGCAGCCATTTCTGCACCCGCGCCACGGCGAACCAAAATGACGTGAGGCTATCGGGCGGCCTGCCCATCGCCTTGCGGTAGAACCGCGCTTGGGTGGGTCGACGACGTTCCTCGAGTGTCCGCGCCGCGTCGCTTTGGCCGCCACGCTGTCCCGAAATCGAGGCTTCGTGAATGGTAAATATCGACCAGAAGTCGTCGACCACGGCGAACCGGCTTCCCGCCAGGTACATGTCCAGCAACAGCTCGCCGTCCCACCAGATTCGATTTTCGGGATTGAAGCCGCCGGCGGCGTGAAACGCGTCGCGGCGAAAAAACGTTGACTGCTGCATGACCGTTACCCCGCCGTGAACGTACCGCCAGGCGGAAAACGGGTCGGAATAGAAACGCCGCCGGACCGTCCCGCTGGCGTTCACGACAAAGCCGTGTCCGCAGACGACATCGGCGTCCGGGGCCGCGCGAAAGGCGTCGACGGCCTTGCCGATTGCGCCGGGCAGGTAGGCGTCGTCGGCGTTGATATAGCCGAAGATGTCGCCGGTGGCCCGGGCGAAGCCCCTGTTCAGGCCGTCGGCGGGCCCCGCGTCGGGCTCGAGGACGGTGACGGAAATCCGGTCGCGATACCGCGCGATAATGTCCCGGCTTCCGTCGGTCGAGCCCGGGTCGACGACGATGTATTCGATATCGTCGTGGTCCTGTTCCACGACCGAACGGATTGCGCGTTGGAGGAAGGGCGCCTGATTGAAGGAGATCGTGACGACGGAGACCCTCACGAGGCCTCCGCCGCTGGAACGCTCCGGCGATCCGCCGCGCGCGCCGATTCTACCGCAAACATGACAACGACCGTGTAAAAAGCCGCTTGCAGTCGCCCCAACGCGCCGAACGGCGAGAACAGGACATCCCACAGAAGCACGAAGCAGACGAACACGATCAGAGGGGTCAAGGGTTCTCGGGTCTGGTACTGACCGGTCAACACCAGGGCGATCAGCAATACCACCCAACCCCAAAACACGGCGCCCACGAGACCGGCCTGCACCCAAGCGCCGAAGATGTACGAGTGGGACGGGATGACGTCGGACCCCAGAACTATTTGCCTCGCTGTAGGGCCATATCCCTGGAGTTCGAGCAAGAGTGAGGCGTATTCCCGGTTCCTTGCCCAGGATCCGTGCCCGATCAGGGGTGAATCCGCGATCGCATGCAGGGCAACAACCACCTCCGACCGCCCGCCCAAAAGGAGGCCCAGCTTTCGGGACGCCTGGATCTCGTATTTCGCCTGTGCCTCGGCTCCCAAGGCGCCGGTTTGCGCCGCGTAGCCGTACAGCTCAATGAACCCGGTCGTCGCCGCCAGCATACCGAGACCGACGGCGGCCATCCGAGCGAACGATATCCGCGGCCGACCTCGCGACCGCCGCGTCCGCAGTAAGAGGTATACGCCGGTGAGAAAGCAAATTCCCGCGAAACTACGGAATTCCATCACAAGGTTCAAACCGGCGGCAAACAACAGAACGGCGGAAACCATTCTCGGGTCGTTGCGCTCGAAGACGTACTGTGCGACGAGCACGAGCATCAAGGTCACCGGGACGCCGTAGCCGAATTTCCACGGATGTCCTTCCGCAAACACCCCCGGGTTAACGAAATAGCCGAGAATGCCGCCCACGACCCAGCCGCTGGCGAACAGCACGATGCGCCTTCGGTTGCCATGCAAAAGCAGATACAGGGCGACGAAATCGAGCATGGTAAACGCGATCTTTGCCCAACCCCGCGCGTAGTCCCCGAACGGGGTCTCGCGAATCAGATCCGTCACAACCTGGCCCGCCAGCCAGAGCAGTCCTAGATATATCAGCGTCCGCGGAAGCGGCGCCGAGAGTGCCCGCCCCCTGCCGACCAGCAGGATGGGCAGCGCGGCGAGCAGCATGAATTCGGGCGCAAATATCCTGCCGACGACCGTCACTTCGACGAACATCGTACACGGCACGACAAAGACAAAAATGTCGAGAAGCACCCCGCCCCTCGAGGCACGCCCGTGCGCGCCACGGACCGGCATTCCCGGACGCAGTGGCGGGGTGGTCGTCGAGTCGCCGCGAATAATGCCCATCGCTCCGCCGTTTTCAGCGACTCCGAAGACCTAGGATGGAAGCCTGGAGCACTCACCCATCGGGTCATCGCCGGAATACATCTGCCACGGCAATTATGCCATGGTCGTCGTTGCGATGGCTACGCCGAACGCCATCGCCATGCGACGGCCAGTCCTCGGTCTGCGTTGCGCGGGGCGTCGATTGCGGGCAACATGGCGGTGTCGTCGGTCGCGACGCGCGAGCCGAAACAATGTTGCAAGAGACCGACACCAAAACAGACGCGTCGAATAACGGCAACAAATGAACGGTAATGACCGCATCGGAAATGGAGAGATGATCGGAATAAGACAAATTGTTAAGGCGATTTTTCAACGATTTGGCTATGATATTCGCGACATACGGGCCGAGCAGAGGTTCTTCGGTCTCACGTCTCTTCCAGTCGATGCCGTCGTCGACGTCGGCGCCAACCAGGGGCAGTTCGCCAGACGCGCGATCAAGGCGTTTCCCGAAGCGCGGATATACTGTTTCGAGCCCGTGCCCGACGTCTTCGACCAGCTTCGGGAATGGGCCGAAAGCGTTCCCAATCGGGTGGAGATATTCAATGTTGCGTTGGGGCGCGAGCCGGGACGGCACGAATTCTTCCTCCACACCGAGCACACCATGTCGTCGTCGTTCCTGAAGACGACCGCGTTGATGAAGGGCGAGTTTCCCTACACCCGGGAAACCCGGACCATACAGGTCGATGTTCACACGCTCGACGACTACGCAGACAGATTCGTCGGCCGCAACGGCAAGGGAATCGTCTTGAAAGTCGATGTCGAGGGTTTCGAGATCGACGTCTTCAAAGGGGGACTCCATACACTCGAAAATGTCATTGCGCTGATCGTCGAAATACATTTGATGGAATTGTTCGAAGGCCATCCGACGTTTCACGACGTGAACGCGTTCTTGTCAGGCAAGAATTATCGATTTGCGGGTTCCTTTCCACCGGGCCTCAGCGCGGCTGGACGGATTATGGGCTTCGACGCCATTTACATCCGGGAGGACCACTTCGCCTGAGAGCCGCTCGCGTTTGCGCCGGGCCGCGCGAGTGAGGCGCTCGGCCTTGCCGCGGTGCCCTCCGATACGCGTCGACGCGGCGGTCGACCGCCGCATCATCGACTAGGTGCGCCCCATGGATCGTGGACTACGCAAACGGGTGAGATCGGGATTGGGCGCCCAGACCTATGCCCGGCTGGTTACCGTTGTGGTCCAGGTCGTCACCGTACCCCTGCTGATCGGGGCCTGGGGTGTCGAACTCTATGGCGCCTGGCTGATCCTGACGGCGATCCCCGCCTATCTCGCCATGAGCGATCTGGGATTCGCAACCGCCGCCCAAAACGACATGGCGATCGCCGTCGGCCGCGACGACCGGTCGGCCGCGCTGGAAGCCTTCCAGAGCGCCTGGCTCCTGGTGGTTGCGGTCACCGTCGTGGTCGTCGCGGCCTGCGCCGCGGCGGTCCCCTTCCTGCACATCGCCACGTGGCTCGATCTTTCGGGGCTGAGCGACGCCGACGCCGCGGCCGTCCTGCTGCTGCTCGGCGGCTATGTGCTGGTGAGCCTGCAGAGTTCGTTGGTTTATGCCGGGTTCCACTGCGAGGGACGCTACGGCATGGGTCAGTTCGCCCTCGCCAGCCTGCGCGCCGCGGAATTCGCGCTGCTCTTCGCGGCGGTGGTTCTGGACGGCGGTCCCGTCGCCGCGGCAGGCATGCTGTTTGCCGGCAGGTTCGCCGGAACGATCGCCATGGGCGTCGTACTGCGGCGCGTCAATCCGGGAATCACGCTCGGCTGGCGACACGCCAATGCCGCGACCGTGAGGCGCCTCGCCCGACCCGCCCTGGCGTTCACCGTGCTGCCCTTGGCGACCGCCGTGAACCTTCAGGGCATGGTCATCGTCGTCGGCATCCTGTTCTCGCCGACAGCCGTCGTGGTGTTCTCGACGCTGCGTACGTTGACGCGTTTCGGATTACAGCTCGCGAGCGTCGTCAACAGTATCGTGGTTCCGGAGATTTCGACTGCGTTTGGTGCGGAGAATACCGAACGGGTCCGCAAGCTGCACAACCACGCCTGCCAAGTGGCGGTCTGGATCCTGGCCGCAGTCGTCGTGGGCTTCGTAGTGTTCGGCGAATGGCTGCTGCGGGTCTGGACCGGCGGCGCGGTGGCCATGCAGTGGGGCTTGTTCGCAGTCTTCCTCTTCGTCCTCATGGCAAGCGGGCTGTGGCAAGCGAGTTTCATGCTGGTCCATGCGACGAACCGGCACATGCGCGTGGCCGTCGCCTATATCACGGTCAGCGTCATTTCGTTAGCGGCGGCGTACTTGCTGGGACGCATGTTCGGGCTCACCGGCGTCGCCGCAAGCGTTTTCATGGCCGAGGCATTCATGGTTGGGTACGTCTTGCGTGTTTGCCTGGCGCATCTCGACGAGCCATTGACGACCTTCGGTTTGACGGTCGTTCGGCCACCCATCGGCGTCCTGCGGGAATTGTTGAAATCGTGACCCTTGCCGCATGCCCGGACGATGGGCCGGTTGGCGTCAGGGCGCGGATTCGACTACACTTCACGGCGATTCAAGCGGTTCCCGGCATCTCCGAGGAGCGATGCCGGAAGCAATCTGGGTAGCGGAATGTGTGGGCTGGCCGGAAGAATCCTGACGCACCGGTCGGCCAACACGCGCCCCCTCGCCGCCGGAATGCCATGGCTCGCGCGGCGCGGACCTGACCATCAGGGGGTCTGGACGTCTGACGACGGCCGCATCGAGTTGATGCACTCGCGGCTGCCGACGGTCGACCCGCTTCCGAGGTCCAACCAGCCGCTCGTGGACGAGCGACATAGCCTGGTCGTCGTGTTCAACGGCGAAATCTACAACTACCGCGAGATCCGCCGGGACTACGGCGACTTCGATTACCGGACGGAATGCGACACCGAGGTCATCATCTCCGCCTATCAGGCCGACGGCGTCGAGGGCTTCAGGAAGTTTCGCGGCGCGTTTTCCTTCGCCCTGGTCGATCTGCGCGCCCGTCGCGTCATGCTCGTGCGCGACCCGGTCGGCACCAAGCCCCTGTTGGTGGCGAACTGGGGAGGCATGGTTCTGTTCGCCTCGTCGATCATGGCGATGGCGGCGGCCCAGGGCGGCGGGTTGGCCATCGACGAGGAGGCCGCCGAGGACTTCTGGGAACTTGAATACATCCTGCCCCACCGGACCGTGTTACGCAGCGCGACGACCGTGCGGCCCGGCCAGGTCCTGGTCTACGACTTCGAAGGCGACCTCGTAGGAGAAACCGACTGCCGGCCCACCGGCGGTCCGGTCCATGACGGCGAGACCCGCGACGAGGTCGTGCGCAGGGTGCGCAGCCTGCTTTGCCAGGCGATCGGACGCTGCACGGGCGACGACCACTTGCCGACGATTCTCCTGTCGGGCGGCATCGATTCAACAGTCTTGAGCGACCTGTTGATGACGGAGCTGAACGGCGGGGAGCTTCGAATTGCGGCGCTTACCATGGGCAGCGTCATCCCGCTCTCCTACGACGAGCGCTACGGACGCTACGCGGGCTGGCGTCTCGGATTGCCGCTGAGGGTGGTCTACCCCCATTTCAAGAACCTTTCCGAAGAGATCGCGTTCGCGTTCGAGATTCAGGACGAGCCGCTCGGCATGATCTCGTTCTTTCAACTCTGCACGCTGCTTCGCTCGGCCAAGGAACGCGGCCGCGTCGCGCTGGTCGGCGACGGCGGCGACGAGGCGTTTTGCGGTTTCGGCGAATTTGCCCGGTGGACGGACACGAACGCGCGCGGCCAGCCGCCCTATGTCGAGCGCGGCATATCCCTTCAGTCCGGCCCGGCGCTCTGCCACCCTGGATGGGAACCTGGGCGCGGCACATCGTCACCGATTCGATGATCGGGCACGGGTTCGCGAAATCGGATCGCGCCGCGTCCGAGCAGGCGGTGATCCTGCGGGCGCCATTTCTGGATTGGGACCTGCTCCACTACGTCCGCACGATTCCCCCCGACATATTGCTCCACGGCGGCAGGCCCAAGGCGCTGCTGCTCGATCTGCTGGCGCATTGGCCGAAATGGTTCGTCAATCGGCGGAAAGGGGGGTTCGCCTACAACCTCCGCTGGATTTGGCTCGTGTCGGGCTACAATGGCTTTCGCGAGCTCGCGGACCGGACGGCGATCGAGCGCTTCGAGGAGCGGCTGCCGCCTGCGTTGCGGCGGTCGCCCGCGCAATGGCGCACCCTGGACATTCACCGGCATTTTCGGGCCGCATGGAAGGTTGTGGCCTGGAGCGCCTTCGAGCGGCGCCTCGGCCGCGCCGCCCAGGGGCTGAGCTAAGCGGTGCCGTGAGCGGATCGTACGTCATCTCGAATGGCCATGGACTATTCCCCCTGCGGCTGGCCGCCGCCGAAATGGCGCGGCGCGGCGAATTGGCAAATTTCATCACTGGAGGCTATCCCACGGCGCCGGTTCGCGCGGTGCTTGCCGCGACCGGGCTCACGCGGCTGGCCTCGGTCCGGCGCTTGCTGAGACGCGAGGAATCGGCGATCCCCGAGGACGCCGTCCACGGCCTGTGGCTCAGCGAAGCCATCATTCACCTCGGTCATCTGGTGCGCGCCGTGAGCCGAACGCCACGGCACGCGGAGTACATATATGACGCCGCCCGGCGCCTTTACGGGTGGCAGGCCTCCGCCGCGGTGCGCGCCACCGGGGCGCGGCTCTACCACTACCGTTCGGGCTATGGACACGCCTCGGTGCGCGTCGCCAGGGATCGTGGCCTGGTGATCCTCTGCGAGCATTCCATCGCGCATCCGGCGGTGCTCGCGTATCTGATTGAGAATGGTGGCAGATTACCCGCCCGCGGCCAGTCCGGGCCGATCTCGCCGATGTGGCGCGCCATCGCCGAGGATGTTGCCCAGGCTCACCACGTAGTAGTCAATTCGGACTTCGTCAAGACGACGTTCCTCCACCAGGGATGGGACGCGGCGCGGGTGCATGTCATCTACCGAGGCGTCGACGATCAGTTCATGAACGCCGTGTCCCCGGAGGCCGGGGACGCGGCCGCCGCCGCGCCGCTACGCGTGTTGTTCGCCGGCGCGCTCGACCGCCGCAAGGGAGCCGAGTCGCTGCTGGCCGCGCTCCCGAAGCTCGGCGATGCGCACTGGCGCCTCGATATCGCCGGCCCGATCGCGCCGGATATCGGACGGCGGTTCCGCGACGTTCTCGGCGACCCGCGCGTGGCCATCCGGGGAACGCTGCCCAGGGCCGCGCTCGCGTCATTGATGACGACCGCCGACGTCTTCGTATTCCCGTCCCTTTGCGAAGGCTCGGCGCGGGTCGTGTTCGAGGCGCTCGCCTGCGGCTGCTACGTGATCACCACCGAGAACGCCGGGTCGATCGTCGAGGACGGCGTCCATGGCGCCCTGGTGCCGCCCGCCGACCCCGAGGCCCTCGCGGCGGCGCTGCGCCGGGCGCTTGGCGACCGCGCCGGACTGGCCGAGATCGGCCGGCGCAATGCCGATCTGATCCGCCGGTGCTACCGGCAATCCCGCTACGGCGAGTCGCTGGGACGGCTCTATGCGTCGCTGCTGGCGGAGCGCGAAGGCGGCGCTCCTACCGCCAGCCTTGGTTGACCGGAGAGATATGGCTACCCCAAGATATGTCGGGTTGGTACGATTGCCATGAATTGGGGTATCAGGGACGGATCGCGCAAGGGCGTGGCGCGTGGGCGTACACGGTTATGCCTCTGGGACCTGGATTCGTAGGATGGCTCGTATCAATTTTCTCATCTCCGTGATGCGCCGGAGGCTGGCCGGCCAGGATACCAGCTGTCCCTTTTGCGGAAGCGGACAAACGTCTCTAATCGGCCGAAAGGCTCTGGTGCTCGAGTTGCGCCGCTGCGCGCGCTGTGCACTCATGTACCGCTATCCAAAGGACGACGTGCGGATAAACAGCGAATTCTATCAAGCCGATTTCGAGGGCGGCGTGGTCACCGACGTCCCGTCGGAGAGCCGTCTGTCCGAACTCGTCGCCAGCGAGTTTCGCGGGACCATGGTTGATTTTTCGAGAAAGATCGCGTTGATCAAAGAGCTTGCGCCAGGCGGGCGGCTTCTCGACTACGGATGCTCATGGGGATACACCGTCCACCAATTTCGTCAAGCCGGTTTCGACGCTGTCGGATTCGAGATATCAGGAGCGCGCGCCGAGTACGGGCGTACGAAATTGGGTGTCGACATCGTCGACAGCTTCACGGCGCTTGACAAGCTTGCGCCGCAATCGTTCGACGTCGTCTACTCTCATCATGTTCTTGAGCACTTGCCAGACCTCAAGCCGTCGTTCGCGACGTTTCGCCGGTTGCTCAAGCCTTCGGGGAAACTAATCATATTCGTCCCCAATGGCGCAGGCGAGAAGGCCCGCCGCCTCGGTACGAAATGGGGCGGGTCGATTAGCGAGAATCACGCGCTGGCGCTGGACGCCCACTTCTTCGCGCGGAATCTGCCCGATTACGCCTTCACCGCACGTTTCGCCACCGACCCGTATGACACTCCACTTCGCGCCTGCGAATTCTTCTCAACTCAACCGGCCGCCGCGCCGCTAAATGGCGACGAACTCCTTGTGGTCGCCGACCTCGTCGGTGACGCGCGATCCGAAGGGGTGTACTCGTCCGAATGACACCGGCCCGCGAGGGCGGGCCGCCATTCTCGAAGGCGGCGCGGCCGCTTGATCACCCGGGACATCAGAAGGTGAACCAGCCGATCGAGGACGGGGAACCCCATGGCCGCGCGGCCGCCGGGCCTCTTGATCCCCATCGCGGACTGGTCGTTGGATTGACGTTGGCGGCCATCCTGCTGTCATTTGCCACGTCGCTATCATTCCGATCTGAGCATTTTCAGGAACTCGATTCCTATTCGGTTTACGCCATTCTGCAGGATCCGAAGGAATCCGCGTTAAGCTATACATCGTGGTCGAATCTTCCGGCCGCGTGGGGCGCGCCATCGCGGCAGGCTCGCGAGGCCGACGATATGCCGGTGGCGGCCAGGATCGTCGACGACTGGACGCCGGACTGGGCGTTGGAGACCCTCAGACGACAGCCCATCTTCGAGCGCTATTACAGGACGCGCGCCGGGCCCGATATCGACGCCAGGACCACGGCGGAGATTCGGGCGTTCCTGGTCGCCCAGCTTAAGAGCGACGAGCGGCTGAAACGGCTGCCGCTCCACGGACTGTATCGGTTCGGTCTCATCATCGGCGTCTCCACTCTGCCGTTGCCCGATGTGGTGGAGCGGGCGCTGCTGGTTCCGCTCGCGAGCACGATCTCCGTGGGTCCGGGACTTCTCTACAGCGCGATCTACGGATTCTCGGAGTCATACAGGGAGTTCATGGATTACGCGACGCTCCTAACGATAACGATATTTTATATTTCTTCTTTATTGTTATTTTTATTTTTATTGAATACTGGCATAAATATATATGCTTCTAGCATTTCTATACTATTATTCGTGTTTTCCATAAGCATTTATTCCTATGCATTTCATTTGGGAAATACGATCTGGTCTCTCGCCGCGGCGTCCATCTTCCTGTACGCGGCGGCGACCTCCTGGGGACGGACGGCGTTCGCGGCACGGGTGAGCTGGTCTGCCGCCGTTCTCGTCCTATTCAGCTACCTCATCGTCGTCTACTACATTGCCGCGCTGGTCCTCGAATGGGCCGCTGGCATCCGGCGCGGCGAAATCGCCCCGTCGTTGGCGGCGAGGGCCCTGTCGGCGAGCGCCGGCGTCCTGGCGGCGAACCGGGCCGGTATTGCCTCGACCCTCGCCGTCGCCGTGCTTTTCTTCCAGACCGGGCAGGGGCTGCGCGGCGTCATGCGGTCGGTCTCTGAGGCCCCGGATTACCTCTACTATTCGATCCTGAACTACGTCGCGCTGGTCAACGGCGTCGGCGCTCTGAATGCGGTCCAGTTCGCCGTCGGCGGGGCCGCGTTTTGCGCTGGCGCGGCGGCGCTGTGCCGAAAGCCCTCGGATTGGGGGCTTCATCGGGACGCGTGCGCGAGCTTGATCGTGGCGACTGCGGGGGTCTATCTCGCGTTCGTCGCCGCCGGTCTTCTGAACATCGCGCCCACGCGCCACATCCTGTTCGTCGCGCCGGTATTCATAGCCGTGATCGCCGTGGGGATCGCGTGGTGCGGATCGGGCCTTTGGCGCGGTGCCGGCGGAGCACTCGGGCGGATGCGGCCGGCGGCGCGCCATGCGGCCGGGCCGTTGGCGTTGGTCGCCTGGTCGCTGGTCGGGTTTACGGCGCAGCAGACGCGCTTCGCAGCCGTGACCGACCCGACCGCCGCAATTGCGGTCCCGGCGGAGATCGAGGGCGTGGTCGGAAATGCGCTTCCCGTCGCGTGGGACGCGGGCAAGCCGGTCCTGCGGATCAAGGACGCGTTGCAGCGCGGCGGCAGGTTCCTCTATGCGAGCACCGACGAGCCGTTTGCGTCGTGGCTGGTGCGCGTGGCACCGGATTACGAGGGCGTCGCCCGAATCGCGGAAATCGAGGACGTCGTGGTTATCCAATCGCGCCAGGCGTTCACCGCGTTCGTGCCGCGCATGGGCGATGGGCGATTCGCCTTCACGCGCCCCAACAGCCTGTACATCACTCTGTTCCAGACGGTCGGCGAGCCGGCCCCATGACATCCTTTTCGCTGGTCATACCCTGCTTCGACGAAGCGCGGAACTTGCCCCTCTTGCTGCCGCGCTGCGCCGAGGTCGCGCGGCGCGCCGACACCGAGGTCGTTCTGGTCGACAATGGGTCGCGCGACGACACCCCGGATGTGCTCGCGGAACTGCTGCCGCGCCATCCGGGGTGCCGCAGCCTGCGTGTCGAGACCAACCGGGGCTACGGCTTCGGCATCCTGTCCGGCCTGCGCGCGGCGCGCGGCGACGTGCTCGGCTGGACTCACGCCGACATGCAGACCGATCCGGCCGATGCGATCGCGGGGTTCGAGCGGTTTCTCGGGGCGCGCGATCCCGAGACGCTTTTCGTCAAGGGCAGGCGCCATGGCCGGCCCCTGGCCGATGTGCTCTTCACCGCGGGCATGGCGGTGTTCGAGTCCGCCCTCATGCAGACCGCCATGTGGGACATCAACGCCCAGCCGACCCTGTTCCCGCGGTCGTTTTTCCATCGTTGGCGGAATCCGCCGTATGATTTCGCGCTCGACCTCTTTGCCTATTATCAGGCCAGGCGCATGGGCCTCGCGATCGAGCGGTTTCCGGTGCGGTTCGGCGCCCGCGCCCACGGCGCGTCCCACTGGAACGTCGATTGGCGCGCGAAGCTGAAGTTCATTCGCCGCACCGTCGCCTACAGCCTGGAACTGCGCCGCCGGCTTTGAGGGCGACGGACATGCCTATTATCATGCGCCCGGAACCGCCATCGACGAAGGAAGCGCCGCGTGCAGATCATACGGCACCGCCGCAACGCCATCGCCGAGCTTGCCGCGACGCCGCCCTCGCTGGGGATCGAGGTCGACATCCGCAGCTTCGGTGATCGTCTGGTCACGCACCACGATCCGTTCGTCGAAGGCGACGCGTTCGAGGAATGGCTCGAGTCGTACCGTCACGGCACGCTGATCCTCAACGTCAAGGAAGAGGGGCTTGAGGACCGCTTGCTCGACCTGATGCGTCGCCACGGCATCGACGACTTTTTCTTCCTCGATCAGTCGTTTCCGTTCCTGGTCCGCACCGCACGACGGGGCGAAAGCCGCTGCGCGGTGCGGGTGTCGGAGTTCGAATCGGTCGATACCGCGCTCGGCCTCGGCGGCATGGTGGACTGGGTGTGGGTCGACTGTTTTTCGCGGTTTCCGCTGAACAGGGAGTCGGCGGACAGGCTTCGGGCGGCGGGTTTCAAGCTCTGCCTGGTGTCGCCCGAGCTGCAGGGACGCATCTCCGCCGAGGATGTCGAGGCTCTGCGCGCGATTCTCGCCGGGCAGGGCATCACCGCCGACGCGGTGTGCACGAAGACGCCCGAGAGGTGGCGGTGATGGCGGTCGACGGGTTGCGCGGATCCCTGTTTACCGCCGGCTTGGCGCTTCGGGTGGCGCTGGTCGTGCTGGTCGTGCCGCAGACCTACGGGGAGTGGTTCGTGCCGTTTCTCGCATCCGTGGCCGCGGGCGGCGGCCTGGATTTCTGGACGGCGCATCTGGGGCGGGGCGGCAATCCGTTCGCATTCCCCTACGGCCCGGTCTACGTCGTCATGCTCGCGCCGGCGGTGTTGCTCGGCGCGCTCGCCGACTCGATCCTGGGGAAGTCCGGCGGCGCGGTGGGGCTCGGCTTCGCGGTTCTGCTGTATGATTATCTGCTGTACGCCGCGCTCAACCGGCTGGTGCCCGAGAAGCCCGGACAGGTCCTCGCGCTCTATTGGCTGTCGCCGATCGTCATCTACATCTGCTACTGGCACGGCCAGCTCGATATTGTCCCAGTCCTGCTGATGGTCTTCTCGCTGGTGCTGATGTCGCGACTGCGGGTCGCGGCGTCGGGCGCGATGATCGGCCTCGCGATGGCGGCCAAGCTGAGCATGGCGGCTGCCGCGCCGTTCGTCCTGGTCTACCTCGCCAACAGCAACCGGCTGCGCGGGTTGGCGCCGCGCTATGCGGCGGCCGGCGCCGCGGTCGCCGCGCTGGTCATGGGGCCGTATCTGCTGTCGGACGGTTTCCGATCGATGGTGTTGCAGACGCCGCAGATGGACAAGCTCTACGCGATGGCGATCACGCTCGGGGGCGGGCTGAACATCTATCTGATACCGCTGGTGTATCTGGTGGTTTTGTTCGTGGCGTGGCGGATCGGGCGGATCAGCTTCGATCTGCTTCTCGCGCTACTGGGTATCGGCTTCTTCGTGCTCTTGCTGCTGACCCCCGCGTCGCCCGGCTGGTTCCTGTGGGTGATGCCGTTCCTGGTCAACTACCAGACCAAGAGCGGCCTGACTGGAAAGGTGCTAATGGCGATATTCACCGTCCTCTACGTCGCCTTGAACCTGCTCGAAGCGAGCGGTGCGGCGATCCCCTTGCTCGGGGTCGATCTGCGGTCGCCGGTGATCGGGTCGCTGCCGGCGGCGTCGGAGCGGGTGCCGTCGCTGATCCTTTCTCTCATGGTCGCGACCGGCGCGATGCTCGGCTATCAGATGGCCCGCGAAGGCATCTTGCACAACGACTACTACATCCTGAGCCGGCGGCCTTTGGCCATCGGAATCGCCGGCGACAGCGGCACGGGCAAGGATACCCTCGCCGACTCGATCGAAGGACTTTTCGGCGCCCACTCTGTCGCCCGCATCTCCGGCGACGACTACCACAACTGGGACCGGCGTCAGCCGATGTGGAAGGTGCTCACCCATCTCAACCCCCAGGCAAACGACCTCTACCAGTTCAATCAGGATGTCGTCCAACTGATGGCCGGCAGGTCGGTGCGCAACCGCCATTACGACCACGCGACCGGCCACAGCAGCAAGCCGCGCCTCATCCACCGCAACGACGTTGTCGTTGCCAGCGGTCTTCACGCGCTCTATTCCCCCGAGTTGAACCGGCACTACGATTTGCGCGTCTTTCTTGACATGCATCCCGCCCTGCGGCGCTACCTGAAGGCGCGGAGGGACATCGAGGAACGTGGCGCGTCACAGGAGACGGTTATCGCGTCGCTCGAGAAGCGCGAGCCCGACGGCGCCCATTTCGTCTCGCCCCAGGCGAAGGCGGCGGACCTGGTCCTTTCGCTGCATCCGCTCCACCCCGATCTCTTGCGGGACGCGGGCGGCGGCCGCGATCCCGCGCTCAAGCTGCGCATCCTGATGCCCACGGGCGCGCACTACGAGCAGCTGGTACGGTCGTTGATCGCCGTCTGCGGCATGCATGTCGAGGTCCTTATGCACAAGGACACGGGCGGTGTGGAAATCTGGGTCGAGGGCGAGGCCGACGCCGAGGACATCGCCGTTTCGGCCGCCGCCCTCGTGCCGCAGCTCGACGAGCTGCTCGACTTGCGCCCGAAGTGGCGCGCCGGCGTGTCCGGTGTCATGCAGCTGTTTGTCCTCACCCAGGCCGTACGCGCCTTGCAGGAGAGGCGGCTGTGACCCTTTCCATGCGCCGCTCCGAAGCATTCGCCGGGCCCCCGGCGATCGTCCTCTTCGATACGGACAATACGCTCTACGCCTACGATCCGGCGCATGCGGCAGCGCTTGATGCGACGCGCGCCAAGGCAAACCGCATGCTCAACCTTTCCGGCGCCGAGTTCGACGAGGCCTACCGCGAAGCCCGGCGACGGGTGAAGGAACGCCTCGAGGGCACCGCCAGCGCGCACAGCCGCCTGCTCTATTTTCAGCGCATGCTGGAGATCCTCGGCCTGCGAACCCAGACGCTTCTCGCGCTCGACTTCGAGCAGACCTATTGGCGGACCTTCCTGGGCACCGCGCGCCTCTTCCCCGAGGTCAAGAACTTCCTCGACGATTTGCGATTGGCCGATATCACCACCGTGGTTGTCACCGACCTCACCGCCCAGATTCAGTTTCGCAAGATCGTGTACTGGGGGCTCGACCATTATTTCGACTACATGGTGACGTCCGAGGAAGCCGGCTTCGACAAGCCAAACGCGGCGCCGTTCCTGCTTTCGCTGGCGAAGCTCGAACCCAACACCGGTCCGTTCTGGATGATTGGCGACCACGCGGTGAACGACATCCAGGGCGCCCGCGCGGCGATCGGCGCCGCCACGCTGCAGAAACGCCACAAGGGCGTCGAGGTGCTTAGCGGCGACCACGGTCCCGATCTGGTGTTCGACCATTTCGCCGAGCTGCGGCCGCTGCTGCGCGACCTCTTCGCCGACCGCCACGCGGTTTAGCCGACGCGCGGCGAGCGGAACACGACGTATTTCAAACCGAGGAAATTGGTCGCCGCGGCCAGACCAGTGGCGAACACATAGGCGATGGCGAGCGCGATTTCACCGTCGAACGGGAGCAGGTGGAGGACGCCGGCGTTGGCCGCGACGTTGAGCCCGAGAGTGACGACGTACAGCATGACGTAGGCGACGAAGCTCTTCGGCCCCCTTTGGCGCGGAACGTGAAGCGCCGGTTGAGGAAATAGCCCCTATTCCCCAGATTAAGCAACGCCTTGATAACGCTGTGGCGAGATTCTGATCTAAGAATCAATGGGTTGTTATCGGAATGGGGAAGAAGGAATGGCCCATCCGATGGGTGAAAGCGAAACGGGAGGTGCTGCGGCTCGATATTGACCGTCGGCTGAAGCTGGAGTTCAATGGCTCGAAGGTCACATCGGATGCGGGCCTCCTTCCCTTCCGGGAACTCGATGATGCACTTGGCTTGACCGAAGTCGCCGGGGGACGTTTAGCGGACCCGCGAACCGGCAAGAACGGTCAGCATGGGATGACCGGGCTGTTCCACCAATCGACCTTCGGTCGCCTCGGCGGTTACGAAGACGTGAACGATGCTGACCGCCTTGGGCGTGATCCGGCCATGCGATGGATCGTCGGCGGGAATGCCGTCGCCAAGCAGGCGGCGTCCGCGAGCCAGATGGGACGCTTCGAGACGGAATTTCTGGCGACGGATGATAACATCGCTGCTCTTGCCGACCTGTCCGGGGCTTGGATCGACCGAGTTCATGACCGCCACCCACCGAAGAAGGTGATCCTCGACATGGGTTCCAGCGTCAGCCCGATCTACGGCGACCAGGAAGGGACAGCCTATAACCGTCACTTCGGCTGCACCTGCTACCATCCCCTGTTCTGTTCAATCACATGGGCGACTTGGAACGATGCCGCCTGCGTCCCGGCAATGTCCACAGTGCCAACGGATGGTGGGATGTCCTGGCCCCGGTCGTGGAACGCTACAAGGAACGGCAGGTTCGGCTCTATTTCCGAGGCGATGCGGCCTTCGCCTCGCCGGACATCTACGAATACCTCGAAGTCGAGAGCGTGCTCTACGCGATCCGCCTGCCCGCCAACAAGGTTCTCCAGGAGAGCATCGCCCATCTGCTCCGTCGCCCGGTCGGACGCCCGCTCAACCATGTTCGCCGTCAGTATGCCAGCTTCAGCTACCAAGCCGGATCGTGGGGCAGAAAACGCCGGGTGGTCGCCAAGGTCGAATGGATCCCGGAGAATTGTATCCCCGCGTCGGGCTTGATCCGCTTCGCGGCTCAAGCGTTACCAACCTGAGCCGCAAGGCCGAACGGGTCGTCGCCTTCTATAATCATCGGGGCACGGCGGAACAGTGGATCAAGGAGGGCAAGAACGCCATCAAGTGGACCCGGTTGTCGTGTCGCAAGTTCCGCAACAACGAGGTCCGGCTGCAACTTCACGCCCTGGCATACAACCTCGCCAACTTCATGCGGACCCTGGCGTTGCCGAAGGAGGTGGAGCACCGTTCGCTGACCACAATCCGGGCTTGAGCGGCAAAGCCGATCAAGGGTGGTCAAGATCGGGGCCAAGGTCGTCAGCCATGGCCGCTACGTTACGTTCCAGATGGCCGAAGTGGCCGTGTCCCGCGATCTGTTCCGAAGCATCCTGGGATTGATCGACGGACTGTGGCGACCATCCCCGGCAACGGCCTGAACGGAGGAAAAACCGAGATGACGGACGGAGACGTGTGTCCGGAGCGGAGGAAATCGGGCGGGATTGGGCTGTCAAAGCCGATCCGGCGGTCGAAAACTCAATGCGCCGGGCAGAAATGCCGTTCATGGTTCTAGGATGGGACCTCTTCTGCTACCATCGGGACCGAGTTTGGGAGTCATCTGGGGAATGTCGGATTAACGTGGTCTTTGCGTGCGCCGCACCGGCTTCTGTTTACAGCGCCGAGCCCAGCCCCCGGCGGTTCCGCGGACCCGCGGACCAGATGTCGGTCGCATAGGAGGAATCAGGCGAATTGGAGTCCATGGAAGACCTGACCCGATCTATTCATCCTGTCGCTGATTTTGAATGTGCCGGCCTGGCGCGAGCGGGTGCCCGATGCCGTCGGGCGTCTGTTTCCGGGCTTCGTCTTTTCAGGCGTTTGGAATTGAAGATCGTCGGGTTCGAAGGAACACGCGTCCCCGGTGTTCAGGGTCCGGTGCTTGCCAGGCGCCTGACCAGCATGCGGCCGCCACCTACTTGCGATTCGCGGAAAATACTGGGGTGCGTCCTGAAGCGGTATGCGTTACGACGGCGCAACGATCACCGGACGTTGCGATTACCGGGCATGGAGATCGCGACTTGGGCCTTTTGGGGCACGACATAAAATGCCTCTCCTAAAGCTGGCGGATAGGTATTTCCCGCGTCATGAGGAAAACCTCATGGAACACGAGGGCGATGTAACAAATGCCCGAAGAATATTTGAAAGTCACCGCACCAAAAATTTGCATTTCCTCCTAATGAACCGGTACAAATGGATGAACGACCACATCTACGCTGGGGACAGGGTCGTCGAACTGGGCTGTGGTGCGGGTTTCTCGAGATTCTTCATTGACCATGAGAATATGATCCTCACCGATGTCATAAAGTACGAATGGGTAGACGAAATCGTCGACGCGCTCGATCTTCCATTCGAACCCTCTAGTGTCGACGTATTTATTTGTTCACATATGATACATCACGTTGCAAAACCAAAGATATTTTTCGATTCATTGTATTTCTCTCTGAAGAAGAATGGCAGAATAATCATCCACGATGTCAATATTAGTTTTTTTCTGCAACTGCTGCTCCGCCTCATGCGGCACGAAGGGTGGTCGTTTGATGTCGACCCGTTCGACGGAGAGAGAATTGCAAACAATTCCGACGACCCGTGGTCGGCGAATTGCGCCGTGCCTTACCTTCTCTTCCGGAATTCCCGAACGTTCGAGCGGAACTTCCCGGGCCTCGAAGTTGTTCTCAACCAGCCTGATGAGTGTTTTCTATTTCCATTGTCGGGTGGCGTGATTTCGAAACGGCGGGTCGTCGAGCTCCCAATGCGGATTCTCGAGTTCGTAAAGATCATCGATGACGGATTGTGCCGATTGTCGCCAAATACCTTCGCCATGGCGCGCCGTGTCGTCCTGACAAAGACGTAGGTTTTCCGACGGCCGGCGGTTCTCGGCCGACCGTGGGCGGACAAGCCGCCGTCCTCAATTGCGGGCGCGCGCGATGTCCCTCGCGGCCGTCATCGGCCTCAGCGTGACACCAGTGGCAAAGTCGGTCGCGGCCGCCGCCGGTATGCCGGTTCAACCCACGGAACTGACGACGACCGGTAAGCGTTTGGCTTGGCTGCCCTTGTGTGGGGTCTGTCGGAATAGGCGCAGATCGTGCCGACGCAGTATCCGATCCCCTTCGCGAGGTCGATACCGAGACCGCCCCACAACAGCGACCGGTAAGTCGCCAGGTCGACGAAGACCATGGCGACGCCGATCGCGATGAACAGGTTGACTTGCCGGCCGGTGCCCACGGCGCGTTACCGGCGGACCGGACGCGAGGGCCTGCGCGTGGCGTAACGGCGGTCGAGCACCGACACCGCGCGCGCCGGGACGCGCTTGTCGTGCTCCAGCCGGTAGGGATGCGACGGCCATTTGTGGAAGCAGGATTGCCAGTACTCGAAGGTCTTCAGGTCGTCCGGCGTCCCCCACCCGAGGTAGTGGTCGACCTCGAAAATGCGGCAGCGCAGGCCGAGGACCATCGCGTCCTCGATCGCGGTGTCGACATAGAACTCGCCGTTGATGCGGGCGTTCCGTCTGATCATCCGCTCGGCGGCGGCGATGAAATCGCGTGCCCGTCCGAAAGTGAAGGCGCCGGTGATGATCGGGTCGGCGGCCGGGGCGGCGAGGGGCGTCTTCACCGAGACGCCCCGGATCAGTCCGTCCGCGTCGGCGTCAACCCAGCCGAACATTTCCGGGCGCCGGATCGCCTGCGGGTGGCCGCGCGCCACCCAGACGAGGACATCGGTGTCGGGATCGTCGATCAGACCGGCGAATACGCCGGCGTCGTACAGCAGGCCGTTGTCGCAGGCGCCGATTGTCAGGGGCGCGTCGAGTTCGAGGCCGTCGAGCCCGAACAGACAGCTACGCGCCTGCCCGTCGGTGAGGCCGTCGAGCACCCGGACCGAACTGCCCGGGACCGAACGGGCGAGCTCGGCCTCTATGGTCTCGCGCTCCGGCAGGTCGTAGCGCAGCACGAACCGGGTCGCCGGCGCCGAAGGCAGGTCGCGCGTCGCCTGCACCGCCATGGGTAGGCCCGATACCGGGATCAGCGGTTTGGGCGTGGCGTATCCCGCGTCGCTGAAGCGCTTTCCCAATCCAGCCATCGGCATCAGCAGGCTACCGCCGTGGCGGGCCGCCGGCGTGGCGTCTTCGCTTGCCAGACGCGCGAAGGTCGCCGACCAGCGCTGGTACTCGCGCAAGTCTTCCGGCGTTCCCCACTGCATGAAGTGCTGCAACTCGTACACGGCGATGTCGAGTCCGTCGGCGATCATCGGCTTGTAGACGAGGCTTGCGTAAAACTCGTCTCCCACCGTCAGGTCTTGTCGCATGGTCTCGGCGAAATACGCCTTGATCAGCGCGCCCGACGCGAAGTAGTAGGTGCCGCTGGACGCGAACTCGTCAATCGGATTATCCGTAAACGGTTGTTTTTCCTGAATATCTGTCATCCACCCTTCGGTTTCGCGCATGAACGCGTAATAGGTCGATCCGAGCAAATGAGGGTGAAAATGGCGATACGCGGGCAAGGCCCCGTGACACCGCGTTTCGCCGACGAACGATTTGAAGTCGCTATAGTCCCAGTAGCAGGCGAAATCGCAGTAGTTCACGATTGCCGGCTCATCGGGATCGATGTCGTCGGCGACCTGCATCACCGCGTGCACCGGCCCCAGTTTGTGGGGCGAGATGCCGCGAATGCGGGCGCCGGGACAGTAGCGCTCGAGGGTATCGGTCATGCGGAACCCCGGCGTTTCCAGGTGGTCCCGGTTGCATATGAAGAGAAAATTCGCCTCACCGGGGAAAAGGTCGACCACATGAGCGATGACCGGTTTGCCATCGACCTCGATCAGCGGCTTGGGAAGGGCGTAGCCGGCCCGCCGGAAACGCTCGCCGAAACCGGACATCGGAATAATGATCTGCATCGACTGGCTGTCCCTCGCGCGCGCCGGCCGCGCGTGTTGCACGGTTCAGTGGGACACGGACCTACGGTATGTTTCGGCGTCCCACCCCAACAGCGCCCGCTCGTCCTCCGGGGTCAGAAATTCGATCGGCGCGGACGCCGGCGTACGCTGCAGCACCAGGGCCAGACAGTGAACCATCGCCGCGCCGCTCTCCGAGAGATCGTCACGCGTCAGCAGGCCCATGCCCGCGACCAGTGCGATGGCCGGATCGTCGAATCCCTTACCGCGCCTGGCCACGAGCCATTCGCCGAGTGCCGTGCCCGCGTCCACGACCGGCGCGGCGGGTCCGAGAAACACCACGTGATCGGGGTACAACGAACCCCGGGCGGCGATGCGCAGAGAGTCGGGGTCGGTGGCGATACCGTGCCCCTCCTCGGGTTCGCACGGCCAATATCGGGTGCCCGCGGCAAGCGCGCGCAACTCCGCGATGTCCGCTGGGGGCGCCACCCGCAAGGTTGCCGCAAGCCGGCGTTCGACCTCATCCACCAGCGCCTCCGCGGCCGCGCAATCCTCGGCGCCGATCACGACGCCATGGTTGCCGAGCACGAGGATGTCGGGCGCTCCGGCGAGGACGGCGTGAATTCGCCGCGTCAACGGCATGCCGGGCCGGGCGTAGGGCACCCACGCCCACTTCAGGCCCGCCAGTTTCTCGCCCAGGACGGCCTTCGCGTCACAGCGGATGGCGATGGCGATGGCGTTCACCGAATGGGTGTGAACCACGACGCGATGGGGAAGCGCCGCGTGCATGGTCGTCTCGATCGACGGTTTGAGCGGCGCGCCCTTCGCATCGACCACGCATGAAGCCAGTTCGACGTCGTCCGCGCCCTCGCCGATCGTGCGCGACAGGCGGTCGCGGTCGACACAGGTGAACATGACCCTGTCGCAAGCGTCCTTCAGCCACAAACCCGACGCCTTGACGTAGAGATGCGGGCCGTCCTTGATCGAGGTGTTGCCACCGGCGCCCTGCACCAGCGTGGGGTCGCGTCCGATCTTCCGGGACAGGCGTTTCAGCCCTTCCAAATCCGCCAATTCGTTCTCCCACGACGCGATATCGATGCCCCGGCACCACGATCCGGCGTTCGCAGGGCGGGCGCGCCCCGGCGCCGACTATAGCGAGCGGAGAGCGGCGCAGAATAGCGCGAATTCGCGTCGCGACGAACCCTAGCCGTGCGCGTCGAGCCGGTCGGCGAGGCGATCGAGGGGTTCGCCCACGACGACCTCGAAGCCGTCGCGGGCGAGTCCGCGGGCGACGGTTGCGTCGCGGGCGCCGAATCCGATCGGCACCAGCCAGCCGCCGCGCAGGCCCGCGCGCCGCCCGGCTTCGATGTCGGTCGCGCAGTCGCCGGCGATCCAGCTTGCGGCGAGATCGAGATTGAGTTCGGCGGCGACGGTCAGCATGCCGGGGTCGGGCTTGCGGCCGAAGAGCAGCGGCTCGACCGGCATGTGGGGGCAGGCGTAGACGGCGTCGATGCGCGCGCCGGTCGCGGTCATCGCTTCGTCCACCACGTCTTCGACGGCGGCGAGGTGCCCCGGTCGAAATAGCCGCGCGCGAGGCCCGACTGGCTGGTCACGACGACCACGGGGATGCCGAGTGTGTTGGCCCGGACAATCGTCGTCATCGCCTGCGCAATCGGACGGACGAGCGCCGGGTCGGAAAGGTAGGGGACCTCTTCGATGACCGTGCCGTCGCGATCGAGGAACAGCGCCGGCCGCGGCGGGCCGGCGGGCCTCGGCCCACGCAGGTCGCGCCACAGGCCGCGATCGTCGGTCCGGCCGCGCGGCCCGTCCGGAACGGTCATGGGATCGGCGCGCGCGGCCCCGCCAGAGGATCTACGGCTCCAAGCGAGACCCGTGCCGCCGACGCGCTCCGGCCGCCGTGGTTGGCGCGAAACCACTCGTAGGCGCGCTCGAGGCCCTCATAGAGGCTCGCGAGCGTCCCCGCGTCGACCTTGTCGGTCTTCACATGTGCGTGCGCGATCGCCTTGACCTGCAGCGGATTGGCGATCACCACCCGCTTCACGAAAGGCGACAGCACACGCGCAACCGCCATGCAGTTCCCCGTCGCCTTGATCACCACCTCATCCGCTTTGCCGAGGCGCCGGCCAAAGCCCTCGAGCCCGGCACGAGTCATGTCGATCCGCCTGCGTGGCGGACCGAACCGCTCTCCCAGATCACCACCTCCCCGAAGGTCCGGTGGATGTCGATACCGACGATGCGCCGCATCCTCGCCTCCTGTCAGTTCGAATGACGGGAGCGACGGGCAACACGACAACTACGGATCCGCGCGCGCAGCGCAACCGGGCGAGTCGCAGAGGCGGCCAGCTACTAACGCGAGTTCGCGGCTCATCGTTCAGATCGGCCTGCCCGCACCTTCGTGCTCCCGGTGCCTCTGTCCCGGATGGTCGCACCATACGCCGCGATCACGCCAACCGCGGCCGAACATCAACACCGAGATCCTCATACCAGTTACCAACCTGCTGGAGCGGCTCTTCGTCGAGGAGCGCCGGCGGTTGAAGATCATCCCCAACGCCTTCGGCGAAAAGCCGGTCCTCAAGCTCATGTTCGGCGCCATGACGCGGGCCGCCGAACGTTGGCATGCCATCAAGGTCACGGACTTCGAGCGACGACAGATGGCGGCCCTCAGAGCCGAACTGCACGAGGAATACGAGGCCCAGACAGGCCTCGCAACACGACACCCGGTGGAAGACCCTCAAACAAAATTATCCAGCAGAAATCGGACTTGACCTTGCGAACCCTTCCGGTGTCAGTAGAATATCCGCGCGCCCTGCAACAAGAGCACAATCTGCCAAGCTCGTGAAACAATCCGTAGTCCCCATCATCCTTTCGGGTGGCGCTGGCAGCAGGCTTTGGCCGCTCTCCCGCGAACACCATCCCAAGCAGCTCATCGCGCTGCAGGATGGGCACACCCTTCTACAGGCCACCGTCCAACGGCTCGCGGCCCTTGATCGCCCACGGGCTCCCATTGTGGTTTGCAACGACGAACACCGGTTCATGGTGGCGGAACAGCTCCGCGCCATCGGTGTCACGCCGGCCGCCATACTCTTGGAGCCCGTAGCACGAAGTACGGCGCCTGCTATTGCCGCCGCCGCCATGGAGACCCTGGCCCAGTGCGACGAAGGCGAAGAACCCATACTGCTGATCCTGCCAGCGGATCATGTCATTCGGGACGCTACGCAGTTCGCCGACGCGGTCCGGGCAGCCGTCAGGGAAGCCGGCGCCGGTAAGCTCGTAACGTTCGGTGTCCCGCCTGCCTATGCAGAGACCGGCTACGGGTACATCAGGGCAGGAGCCCCGACCGGGGTAAGCGATGAAGCGCGCGTAGTAGATGGTTTTATCGAGAAACCGGATGCTGATCACGCTGCCGCCTGGGTCGAAGCCGGTGGCTATTTCTGGAATAGCGGCATGTTCGTTTTCGGGGCAGTCCGATATCTCCAGGAGCTCGGCGCTCACGCAGAGCCCATACGAGATGCCGTGAAGACGGCGCACGGAAAAGCAGTGCGGGAACTCGCGTTTCTGAGGTTGGATGCGGAGTCTTTTGCCGAGTCGCCGACGGCCTCTGTGGACTATGCGGTCATGGAGCACACCACGAATGCCGTCGTGGTACCCCTGGATACCGGCTGGTCTGACATCGGTTCCTGGTCTGCGCTGTCCGCACTCCTCGAACAGGACGAGATGGGAAACACAACTCAGGGCGATGTGGTTTTGGAGGGGACTCGCAACACATACATTTTTGGTGGAGACCGAGTAGTGGCCGCGGTGGGTGTGGCAGACTGCGTGATCGTGGACACCGCCGATGCGGTGCTCGTCGCCGCCAAGAACGCGGTCCAGGATGTGAAGAAAATTGTGGAGCAGCTCAAGTGCGCAAGCCGAGAGGAATACAAACGCCATCGTAAAGTTCATCGACCTTGGGGCAGCTACGACTCCGTGCATGGTGGCAACGGATTCAAAATCAAGCACATCATCGTCAATCCCGGCCAGCGGCTGTCTCTGCAGATGCACCATCACCGTGCCGAGCACTGGATCGTGGTGCGAGGTATCGCTCGGGTGACACGAGACGATGAGATCTTCATGGTCTCAGAGAACCAGTCTACGTATATTCCGCAATGCGTCCGGCACCGACTGGAGAATCCGGGCACGGTGCCGCTCGAGCTCATCGAGATTCAATTCGGCTCGTATCTCGGCGAGGACGACATCATCCGCTTCGAGGATGCCTACGGACGTACCGACCGGGGCCGTCGTCAGGCGTAATCTGTAAGAGCTAAGACTTTATCTGACAGCGATACCCTTTTTGGCGGTGTCTGCAGCGGTGTCGCGAGATCGCTCAATCGCAGAGGCGGCCAGCTGCTAACGCGAGCTCGCGGCTCATCGCTCAGAACCAAAGCCGCAACCGGCCGGCCAACACTGCCATCGCAAACACCTTCAAAGTCGAACCCCGACAAAAACTACAATGACTCTTACTTGAGTTCCGGAAGACTAGCCCGAACCCCCGCCAAAGGGCGAAGGTCAGGATGAAGACCGTGCGGGAGAACCGGGGCAGCCATCGATAGCTCGATACTGCAAGCAGAAAGCAAGCGAGCAATAGCTCGCCGGTCGGGACCGCGAATCCACCTCCCGGGGGCAGGCGAAGCTACATGAAACCGTAATTGAACAGGAGATACAGGCCGAGGATCGACAGAATCAGCCAGTCTCCGAATTCGATGATTCGCACGAGGCTGTGTCCTATGGGAAGTGCGGCTATGTGCCCGCGCGGCCGTCCCCGTGTGGATCGAGCTCGAGCAGGCGGGCCAGCAGGGGGAGCTGCCCGATCTCGCGGGCGATAGCCGCTACGCGTAACGGGTCACGGGTCCACGCGCGCCTCACCATCTCAGTCACGAGGGAGCGGTCGGCGACATCGAGTTCACTCCAGACCTGCAGGCCCGCCTCCACCCCGGGAAATAGCAGCCGTCCCTGGCGCGCGCCGGTGTTGAGCGCGAGGGACAGGGTGGAGGCGATGTCGGAAGTCGGGCGCCTAAGCGTTTTTTGCAAGAGGACGAGGCGCATCCATGCGTAGGGGTTCGCGGGTGCCGCGGCCAGACCCGTCGTGAGCGTGTCGCTGGCGTGTGCGAAGGCCTCGTCGCGCGCCGTCGGCGCTTCCTGCTCGCCGAGCATCATGCAGGCAAGGGCGAGGTCGGTGTAGGTGCGACCCTTCTTCCGCCATCGAAGGGATGCCTCACGCGACTGGATCAGGTCGTCGAGCGCCTTCGTCGACAGGGGCTCGTAACGCAGCATTTTCTTAAGGAGGGCATTGCCGGGGATCTCGATGAAGCCGGCGACGGCAATGGGAAGCGCTAGGAAGAGCAAGACCGCGCCCGTCGCAATGGCGGCAGCGCCCACCGCGACCCGGAGCCTCATCCCGACCGCCCCTCGTTCACTGCGATGTCGTCGTCGCGATGATCGCCGCTCCCACGGCAATCTGGAGGGCCGGATGCAGATTCCCGCCGCGGCGCGCCATGCTCAGTCGACATAGTAGCGCCGCGCGGATCGGTAGTAATAGGTCGAGTCCGCGTATCCGTACTGGGCGTGCTTGCGGATGTTCACCATGCAGAGCACGACTCCCGCTACGTTCGCTCCAGAATCGACGAGCTGCTTGAGCGCGAGCTTGACCGACTCCCGTTTGGTTTCTCCCCAGCGGGTAATAAACACCGTCCTATCGGCGAGGCGCGAGAGGATGCGGGCGTCGGAGACAACGAGCACCGGCGGCGAGTCTATGATGATCAGATCGTAAGTACGCTCCAACGTATCCATCAGCGCCGCCATCTGCTGCGAGCCGAGCACTTCGGGTGGGTTCGGCACGTTGCCTTCGGTGGCGAGCACGTGCAGCCCCGAGATCTCGTCGTGCTGAATGCATTCCTCGAGAGGGGATTGCTGGGCGAGCACGTCGAGCAGTCCGCATGTGCTGTTGAGCCCGAGCAGACTCCGGGTGCGGGCGCGGCGCAGGTCCCCATCGAGCAACAGCACCTTCTTTCCGCTGCGGGCGATGAGGCGTGCCATCGCCGTCGCGACCGTCGTCTTGCCCTCCTCGGGGGTCGACGAGGTGATCAACACCGACTTCGGCGCGTCGTCTAGCGCTGAGAGCAGAATTCCGGTGTGCAGGGTGCGCAGCGATTCCGCAAAGGCGGACACCGGCCGGTTCAGAACATAGTCGGTAGGCGTGTGCCGCTTCAAACGCATGGCCGTGAGATGGGGGACGAGGGAGAGCGTGCTCGCTCCGGTCATACTCTCGATCTGTTCGGAGCTCCTGAAGCCCTGGTCGAGGTGCTCGAGCAGGAAAACGAGCAGCACCCCGAGGAGGGCAGACAGGGCGAAAGCACCGGCGACGATGAGCTTCTTGTTCGGTGACGACGCCCCCACCGGCACGTCGGCCCGCGAGAGGATCCTTGCATCCGCCTGCTGAATCTCGTGCTGCTGGCCGGTTTCCTTCAACCGAGCGAGAAAGGTATCGAACAAGGCGCGGTCCGCTGCCGCCTCCCGTTCGAGCACGCGAAGCTCGCCCTCGGAGGACTTGATCCGCTCGGACTCCCGCTTGAGCTGCTCCAGGTTCCGCTCCAGAGTACGCTCGCGGGTATGCGCCACTTCGAGCTCGTTCTTGAGGCCGCGGACGACTTTGGCCACCTCGACCTCGATCTTGGCCCGGATGTCCTCGAGTTCCGCCTTGATGTTGATCATCTTGGGGTGGCGTTTCCCGAACTCGGTCGACATTTCCGCGACTCGGCGCGCAACGTCGGACTCTCGCTCGCGCAGGCGCTGGATCAGGGGAGAGGCGAGCACCTCGGCGGCGGAGTCGACCCCAGCCGCCGACTCCACGAGAGAGCTTATCTGGGTCAGACGGGCGCCGGCTTCCGCGGTCTGTGTCCTCGCGAGAATGAGCTGGGTATTGATCTCCGAGATCTGCTGCTCGGTGACGGTGGTGTCCTTGCTCCGAGTCAGCCCGGTCCGGCGCCGGTACTCTTCGACTGCGCCCTCCGATGCTGCGACCTGCCCACGAAGCTGCTGTACCCGATCGTTCAACCAATCGGTGGCTCGTTTCGTCGCCTCGAACTTCGCCTCAAGCTGGTCCACGAGATACAAGTCCGACAGCGTATTGGCAATTGCCGCCGCGGTCTTCGGCTGCTCCGACGTTGCGCTCACGTTGATCACGCGGGAGCGGCCCTCTACACGCACACCGACCGCTGCCTGCAGTGCGGTGATTACGTCAGCTCGGATGCGCTCTTCGATCTCCTCCTGCGTCGGCGGGATCGCGTCGACGTTACCCCCGAGCAACGCGGTGCGCCAGCCTTCGGGGAGCCAGCGGAGCGGATCAAGGATCGAGAGGAGGGAAGGCGGGCGCAGCCTCGCGTTGAACTCGGGATCGCGGTCGAGCTCGAGCTTCTCCGCTACTTTGCCCGCGAGGCTGCGTGAGGCTAGCACCTGCACCTCGCTCTCGACCGCCGCCTGGTCGGAACCGAGGCCGCTCAATACCGCTTCGATGTCGACGATCTTGGCTTCCGGCGTTCCTACCAGGAGCTTCACGCTGGCGGAATAACGTGGCGTGAGCTGGAACGCAACGACGGTGGCGATGAGAGTGACGAGAAAGATCGTCGCAGCCACCAGCAGCTTGCGCCGCCAGACACTGCGCAGCAGCGGAACGAGCTCCATCTCTTCCGGGGTCCCGCTTCGTGCGTAATGCGCGCCGCCGCTGCGCTCTGCCATTGCCGGGGTTTGACTCGGG
Source organism: Alphaproteobacteria bacterium (assembly GCA_965248835.1). Classification (GTDB taxonomy): domain Bacteria; phylum Pseudomonadota; class Alphaproteobacteria; order MPNO01; family MPNO01; genus CAYFYS01. The sequence continues at coordinate 663,040 of CBDFLJ010000002.1, read as the reverse complement.
CGTGAGGCTTCGAAAGTGTCATTCATAAGCGTATCCGCACTGCGAGCAGCAGACGAGAGCGGCGGCGTCCCGATCCGGCCGAATGCGCGCCGCGCTCAGAAGAATCGTTCCAGCACCTTGACCACGTCGCCTGGAAGCACGACCTCGGTGACCGACACCGAGCGCTCGGTCTTGGTGGGATCGGCCCCCCGGATGATGATCATCTTCCCCTTCTTTGCGCGATGAGTAAAACCGCCGCCCAGCGCCACCGCCTCGGTCACCGTTATACCGTTTACGTACGGGTACGAGCCCGGCTCCTTCACCTCTCCGATGATGTAGAAGGGCCGATAGTTCAGCACCTCGATACTGATCTGCGGGTTGAGAAGGTAATCCGGCCGCAAGGCATCGACGACTTCTTCCTTGGCCTGTCGGATGGTCAGCCCGCCGATGCTCAAGCTGCCGGCGAGGGGAAGCGAGACCGTGCCCGTCTCGCTCACCGTGAACTCTCCCGACAGATCCTCGTGCCCGAAGACGGTGAGCCGGATCTGGTCGCCGGTGCCGAAGGTGTACTCGACCGTTTCAGCCCCGCCCGGCCCGGCCGTGCAAAGGAAGCCGAGCAAAGCGGCGAGGCCGACGACGAGAGTTCGACTCACCTGCATGGAAGCGCGTTTAACTCGTTGTGGGCGGGTGCGGGCCGCTGATGCCACCGGAACCAAGTAGATGGCCAAGCGGTATTCCGCGCTCTGACTGCAAATCATAAGGCTCAGTTCGCGAATTGTATACATGGCTTTGCCATGGCCGCGGCCAGACATGCTCTCGGGGTCGGCCGGTTCGATGAGGTGGAACCACCTCAAATAGCTGCCGAGATACTTGGTGGCGATGCCGCGGTAGCGACGCAGGAAGCCTTTGAGCCGGCTGTGACGGCTGTTGACCGTCCACATGCGAAAGCCAGTCCTGAAACCGATCACGATCCATCTGCCCGCCCCAAACAAACCGGGAACATTCTATCATGATGCGTACGAAATGCGACCTGAGCCAATCGTAATCGACGCGCAGCGCCGCGGTACGTGGCGCGGTAACCTGGGCCGCCGACGCGTCGCGGCACCGCCGATTCAGTACTGCAGGCGTATGGTCATATGGACGACATTGCCGTCGAAGTCTTCGCCGGGCGTCGTCGAGTCCCGCGACTGGTACCGGTAGCCGAAGTCGGCACGCAGGTTCCGGTTGACGAAATAGGTTGCCCCGATCTCGACTCCGAACAGATCGTCCTCGCGGGTGATGCCTCCGTAGTCGTTTCTGGTGAGGCTCAAAACCGCATTCAGGATCAGGTTGCGCTGCAGCTCGTGGTCGACGCCGAGACTGACGGTGGTGGAGAGGAAACCGGACGCGCCGGCGAAGACGGACTCCTCGACGGTACGTTGCACAGAGCCGTTGACGGTGGTAAGCGGGGTGACGTTCCAGTTGACGGTGCCGCCGAGAGTAAACCCGTCGATGGTGGGCAAGCTTGCGTCGTCGTAGTCCTGCGATCGATGGCCGGCGAAGACCTCTCCGAAGACGATGCCTCCGAGATCCAGGGCCGTGCCAACGACGAGTTCCCAACCGTCCGAATCGCGGTCAGGGGGGGTGGTGCCGTGGTGTTCGTAGCGACGGTTGTAGCGCGTCACGCGCACGAAGGCCTCGTATCCCGGAGCGGCCGCATAGCCGGCCCGCGCCATCACCTCATTCTCTTCGCGGTCGCGGCCGCGCTGGACGATCCGGTTACCATTCCGGTCGATACCATTATCGAAATCAAATTGCCTGATATTCCCCTCGAGGGTCAGGCTGAGGCGGTTGAAACGATAGAATCCGCCGAGCCGCACGTCCTGTCGGGAGTACGAGATCGGCTCCCGGCTGGCCCGCGGCGCATTCGGGTCGCCGCGGTCCTCGTGCAGCCCTTGCGCGCTCAATCCGACATAGACGTTGGCGTCGCGGGCGATGTCGACGCGCCCGTCGGCGCTCAGGAACCAGTCCGTCGAATTCTCGTCATCCTCGTTTGCGAAGAAATCCGTGTCGGTGCCGGCGCTGACGACGAGCTCGTGGTTCGACCACTGCGAAGCGACGTCGATCCGAGGGCGTACCGAGGTCACGATATCCTCGGTCTCCCCGCCGTCTGTCCTGTAGATGTTGTCCTCGTGCCGCAACCTCACCTCGACGGAGGGAAAGATCAACAACCCGCCGGAGCGGATGCCGGCCGCGTCATAGTCGGGCCGCGCCCGGTCCCGCACCGTTTCTCCCCGCTCCGGCTCCTGCGCGCCGGCGGGGAGAACCGCGCCGGTTGTCATTGCCAGCAATGCAATGATGGGCAGCGCATTCCGAAGATGCCGGGGGCGAAGCGCCCAGCTGCTAGTGTCCATACACGATGTCCCGCTCTCTCCTCCGGGCGGGTCCGGCGCTCAACTAACCGGACTAATCTGTTGAAGATTCTCTACCGTGCCCTGCGACGGCCGAGACGCCGCCCGCGGGACGCCACTCGGGGCGGCAGGCAACGCGCCGAGCACCGCGACGGCGGAAAGCGACGGGTTGCCGGCCGCCGCACCCTCGACGATGGCGGTCACGACCTCGGAGCCACCGCTCGAGCTCGCCGCTGCGAAGGCGGCGATCGCGGTAGCGAGTGCCGCGTCGTCCGCGCCGCCGGCATTGCCGGCAACCAGTGCACGGATGGCGGCCCGCAGGCTCTCGGGGTCGCTTGTGTTCCTCTTCACCGCGTCGACGATGGCGGCGGCGAGTCCGGCCGAGAGGAGGGTCTCCTGGCCGTCTGTCGTGACGGAAACAGTACCATTCGCGTTCTTGACGATCATGGTTGCCGCCTGTGCGTTTCCGCCTGCTATCAGCAACAGCGACACCGCGACCGGTGACAGTATCCTCCGGATCATGTTTCTCATCATAAACGCCCCACCGGCGGGTAGCGTCTCGCACCGTACCGGCACGCGCACGCGCATTCCGAATTTCGCCTAAGTTAAGTGGTACTATGTTTAAAATCAGTGGTCAAGTCCGATTTCCACCGGCCGGTCGCGTCGAAGCGGATCACGCGGCCTGCCGAGTTTGGGTTTCGATTGGCGCTCCATCTGCGTGGTAACGAGCCAGGCAGCGCGGTCCGTGGAAGACGGCCAAGGTGCCATCCGGATACTCGTGCATCCTGATCCTTGCCTTGACGTAGTGGTGTCGATGGCGGTCGGGCGGGATGGCCAACACGCGGCGCTTGTAGCGCACGGTGTTGTCGTTGCCGACGCTGCGTTCCTGCTGCACGCAAAGGATCTCGTCAAGGGAGCCAGCGAAGGGCACGAAAGCGGTGCCTTCGGCCTCGGGCTGGGTCGCGAAGCGGGCGTTGCGGCTCGGCGGATAGACGTCCCCGAGGAAGCGGTTGGCCTCTGCCATGTCGGTACGGCAACGCTTACACAGATAATCGGACACACCCGGCGCTGTTGAAGCGGGAGCTGGCCGCCAAGGGCAAAGCTCCGGTAAACCGCACGGCGTAATCGCGAGCGGACGTCGCTGGCGGATATGCTGCGTCGTCGAGAGTTCGAGGAGGATGTGATGACCCAATATGCAGGCTTGGACGTTTCGACGCGGGAAACGGCGATTTGCGTGGTGGATGCAGCAGGCGCCGCCATCTGGCAGGGCAAGGTCGCCACGACCGTAGAGGAGATTGCGGCGACGCTCGCTCGCAAGGCGCCTGCGCTCGAGCGGGCGGGCATGGAACCCCCCGGTTATCACCGAAATGTCAGATTATAACGACGCACACGGTCTCGCCCAGCTGGTCCGATCGGGCTGGTACGCGCCGGTTCTCATGAAGTCGCTCGCGACCTATCGGGTCCGCGCAATCCTTCGGACTGCGCTCCTGGGCGCAAAGGCTGGCGATGCGCTCGGGCAGCTGGAAGGCGCGGGTCGCGCTGGCGCGAAAGTTGGCGACGATCCTGTTCGGAATGATGCGTGACGGTACCCTCTGCGAGGCCCGTCCCTATCCGGCATGGCGGCCGGGGCGGACCCATGGCGGCAAAGTCGTCGTCATGCGCTTTAATCTGCCTGATCTGCGCTGGTGCTCGGACGGCTTCGAGTTCGCCTGCTGGAACGGCGATATCGCCCGTGCGGCCTTCGCCATCGACGCCCACGACCGGGAGATCATCGCCTGGAAGGCCGTCGCCAACGCCGGCGTCTCAGGGTCCGATGTCCGCGACATGATGCCGGAGGCCGTCGAGAAGCTGAACCTGAACCCGTGCTTCACCCCGGCCGCCAGCCCGGAAAGCAACGGCATGAGCGAGGCCTTCGTCAAAACCATCAAGCGCAACTACGTCCGGATAAACCCCATCCCCGACGCCGCGACCGCGCTCGACCAGATCGCCGGATGGTTCGAGGATTACAACGAGAACCATCCTCGCTCAGGGCTCAAAATGCACGCGCCTCGCGAGTTCAGAGGTGCCCGTCAACCCGCCAACCTGTCCGGTTAAACGGGGGCGACTCCCGGACAAGATCTGAGCGGGGAAGGTGCACATCGGCGAGCGGCGCCGGTCTCACCCCGAGGGCCGGCCTGGATTTAAGGCTCAGGTCGTGAGAAAGCGCCGGGATTGGCCTTCCAGGACGAGGCAGGTCAATCGGCCGGTCGCGTAAGCGCCGGTGTCGATCCCGATCCGGTTGTCGCGAACCTCGGGACGCTCGGAAACCGAATGACCATGGACCACCATGACCCCATGGTCGCTCCGATCCTCGGTGAACTCGTCCCGGATCCACAGCAGATCCCCTTCCTGTTGGTCGTCGAGCGGGACGCCCGGTCGGAGTCCTGCGTGCACGAACGCATAGTCCCCTTCGACGTGACGCAGGCGGAGGCCCTCGAGGAAAACCCGGTGAGCGGTGGGGAGGACGCGCGCAAACGCTTCGCGGATGCGTTCCAAACTGGCCGCGCTCTTCGGCCCTGGCGGCACCGCAACGCCGTAGCTCAACAGTGTTGCCTGTCCGCCCGCGTTGAGCCACTCCGGCCCGACCCCGGCGTCTTCCAGGAAGGCGAGCAGCCAGGCATCGTGGTTTCCCTTGAGGAAGACCGTCTCGAAGTCGGGCAGGGGGTGATCGAGCAGGTAGTCGATCACATCGCGCGACTCGAGGCCGCGGTCCACGTAGTCTCCGAGATAGACGACCACGCGACGCGCTACGGGAGCGTTCCCGGCGTCGTCGAGAATCATCGCGATTAGACGGGTAAGTGTCGCGAGCTGGCCATGCACGTCGCCTATCGCATACACCCGGGTAGCGGGCGGAACGCTCGGCACACCGCGCATCCGAGGGTGTTGCCGGCGGAGAAAATCCAGAACCATGTTGCTTAATCCCGAAGTTGTCGGCAGAACGCGAGCGAAGAGCGGAAATCTGTTTGGTCCCTCGATAAGTGTGATCGCCGGTGAGGCATAGAAGTGCATTAGAGCATTTTCTGAGCTTTGGGAATCGAGGGGGATTCCCCGGAGGGTGGATATGTGATTGAACGAACCCGCTGTCGCGGGACAGGAGAGGGCGGATAGGGGGAAGGTCTCCGGTCTGAGAGGATTGCGGTTGTTGAAGCCCGACCTTCCAGACAGGAGCCCCCCGATGGCCGAGATGAGCCCTCTACGCCGACGCATGACCGAGGACATGACGGTCCGCAATCTGTCGCCGGCGACGCAACGATCCTACCTGCACGCGGTCGCGAAGTTCAGCCGGTATTTCGGCCGCTCGCCGGATCGGCTGGGTCTGGAGGACGTGCGTGCCTTCCAGGTCCACCTGGTCTCGATCGGCATCTCGTGGCCGGCGCTGAACCAGACGGTCTGCGCCTTACGGTTCTTCTATGGCGTCACGCTCGACCACGGCGAGATCCCCGAGCGCATCCCCTACGCGCGCGCGCCGCGCAAGCTGCCGGTGGTGCTGAATGCCGACGAAGTCGTGCGGTTTCTGGAGGCGGTGCCGAGCTTGAAGGCCCGTGCCGCGCTGACGACGGCTTATGCCGCCGGGCTGCGCGCGTCCGAGGTGGTGAGGCTCAGGGTGGCCGATATCGACAGCGGCCGGATGGTCATCCGGGTCGAGCACGGCAAGGGCGGCAAGGATCGCACCGTGATGTTGTCGGCGCAGTTGCTCGGCATCCTGCGCACCTACTGGCGTCTCGCCCGGCCCGAGCATTGGCTGTTTCCCGGCCGGGACGAGACCAAGCCGATCGACGTCCAGGTGTTACATGCCGCTTGCCGATCGGCCCGTGCCGCGGCCGGCCTGGCCAAGCGGGTCACGGTGCACACGCTGCGCCACAGCTTCGCGACGCACCTGCTGGAGAGCGGCACCGACATCCGCATTATCCAGGCCCTGCTGGGGCACGCCAACCTGTCGAGCACGGCGCGCTACACGCGGGTCTCGAACCGCCTCATCGGGCGGACGGAGAGCCCGCTCGACCGACTGACGCTGGAGGTGGTGCCACCCGTCTGATCCGGCGCCATGTCGGCCGGTCTAGAAGTGGCGGACGTCTTGCGCCGCCACGGCGACGCCTATCGCCGCGCGCACGATGGTCATTTGGGCCGCGTCGAGCGGCGGGTGATGAGCGCCATCGCGCTGTGCCGGACGGCGGCGCTGGGCGGCCACACCGAGTTCTGCTCCGATTGCGGCCTCATACGTCATTCCTATAACTCCTGCCGCAACCGGCACTGTCCGAAGTGCCAGGGACAGGCGCGTGCCGCATGGCTCGAGGCCCGGCAGGCCGAGCTGCTGGCGGCGCCGTACTTCCACGTCGTGTTCACGCTGCCCGCACCGGTGGCCGAGATCGCCTTCCAGAACAAGGAGACGGTCTACGCCGTCCTGTTCCGAACCGCCGCCGAGACGCTGCGCAGGATCGCCGCCGACCCGAAGCATCTCGGCGCCGAGATCGGCCTCGTCGCCGTGCTCCATACCTGGGGCCAGACCCTGCACCATCATCCGCATGTCCATTGCGTCGTGCCGGGCGGCGGCCCATCTCCAGATGGCTCGCGCTGGGTGCCGTGCCGGCCGGGGTTCTTCCTGCCGGTCCGCGTGCTCTCGCGCCTCTTCCGCCGCCTGTTCCTCGACGCACTGCACGCCGCCTTCGAGGCCGGCGGTCTGGGCTTCTTTGGCGCGCTCGCCGGGCTCGCGGATCCTGAGGCCTTCATTAGCCGCCTCCGCGAGTTGCGTCGCCTCGAATGGGTCGTATACGCCAAGCCGCCCTTCGGCGGCCCCGAGCAGGTCTTCGCCTATCTCGGCCGCTACACCCATCGGGTCGCGATCGCCAACTCCCGGTTGGTCGGCGTAACCGATGACGAGGTCGCCTTCCGCTGGAAGGACTATCGCCACCATGGCAAGACGAAGGTCATGACCCTGGACGCAGACGAGTTCATCCGCCGCTTTCTACTGCACACCCTGCCGGACGGCTTCCATCGCATCCGCCACTACGGCTTCCTCGCCAACGGACACCGCGCGGCGAAGCTCGCGCTTTGCCGCAAACTGCTCGACGCCCCGCCACCGCAACCGGCCGCCGAGCAGGCCAGGGACACCGTCCCGGCTCACCCGCCCGACCGCTGCCCGTGCTGCAACGGCACCATGATCATCCTCACCATCCTGCCCCGGCCGGAGCCATGCCGGCCATCCTTCTGGCAGGACAGCTCATGACACTCCGCCCGTCGGACAGCACCGGACCACAAATGCCCAGCACCCTGCACGTCGGATACCGAGCCGTTCTATCCCGCGACGCTGCCCGCCTCGCACGACGCCACAATCGTAGCCGCCGAAGTGAAGCCGCAGCCCCTCGTCCGGACCGGCATCCCAGACCCGGCCGCCACCCACTCGATGAGGCCGATCCGTCAGACATGCCACCGGTCCATTCCGGCCTCTCGGACCAGGCGCCGCAGCCACAATCCCCATAGCCCGCCCGCCATCCCGCGGCTTCGTTCAATCCGGCTTCAATCAGGTCGCGTCCCGCGCCATCCTCCGCCGTTCGAGCGGCGCGACCTCACAGAACCCTCCAGATTCCCCGGAGGGCGGATATGTGATTCAAGATGCGTGCTGGAGAAGGAGGCCAGCGTGCATGGCGAAATCTCTTTCCAAGGATCTTCGAGAGCGGCTTGTCGCGGCGGTTGAAGGCGGGATGACACGGCGCTCGGCGGCGCAACGCTTCGGAGTGGCGGCTTCGACGGCGATCAAATGGGTCGATCGGTGGCGACGGACCGGCGATGTCGGGCCGCGGCCGCGGGGCGGCGATCACCGCTCGCACCGGATCGAGGCCCATGGCGAGGAGATCCTGGCCCTGATCGAGGAGACGCCGGACATCACCTTGGCGGAGCTGGCCGAGCATCTCGCCGCGGCCCATGGTGTGGTGGTCGCGCAGAGCACGATCTGGCGCCTGCTCGAGCGTCGCGGGATGACGTTCAAAAAACCGCGCACGCCAGCGAGCAGCAGCGCCCTGAGGTTGTGCGACGGCGCCACGCCTGGTTCGAGACCCAGCCTGATCTGGATCCCGAGCGACTGGTCTTCATCGACGAAACCGGCGCCTCGACCAAAATGGCGCGGCGCTATGGCCGGGCACGGCGCGGCGAGCGGTGCCGTGCCCCGGTGCCCCATGGCCATTGGAAGACCACGACCTTCGTCGGCGCGCTTCGGCTGCACGGCATGACCGCGCCCATGGTGCTCGACGGCGCCATGAACGGCGCGGCTTTCCTGGCCTATGTGCAGCACGTGCTGGTGCCAACACTGGCCCCCGGTGACATCGTCGTGATGGACAACCTGCCCGCCCACAAGCCGGTCGCCGTGCGCCATGCCATCGAAGGCGCCGGCGCCGCGTTGCGCTTTCTGCCGCCCTACAGCCCCGACTTCAATCCGATCGAGATGGCCTTCTCCAAGCTCAAGGCCTTCCTCGAAAAGGCCGCCGCGAGAACCGTCGACGACCTCTGGGATGCTATCGCCAATGGCATCGACAGCTTCACACCAACCGAATGCCAAAACTACTTCGCTGCAGCCGGATATGACCGCGAATGATCGAAATATGCTCTAGCTGAGATTTAATCTGACATTTTGGCATTGCTTGGCGGGTCCGCTGCCACGATGCCGGGCATGCCCGGCATCGTGGCCATGTGAGAAGGACCCTGATGATGACCAAGGATCAGAAGATCATTCGCGCCAAGGTCGGCCTTTTGGAGCTGGCCAAGCAGCTTGGCAACGTGAGCCAAGCCTGCAAGATGATGGGCTACAGTCGCGACAGCTTCTACCGCTTCAAAGAGCTCTACGATATGGGCGGCGAGACGGCGCTGATGGAGATCAGCCGCTCGAAGCCGGTCTTGAAGAACCGGGTGGCGCCGGAGATCGAGTAAGCAGTTGTGACGTTGGCGATCGAGCAACCGGCCTGGGATCAGCTGCGAGTGTCGAACGCATTCAGGTCGCGTGGCGTGTCGATCTCGCCGGCGGGGGTGCGCTGCGTGTGGCAGCGCCACGATCTGGAGAACAAAAACAAACGGCTGAAGGCGCTGGAAGTCAAGGCAGCGCAGGACGGCCTGGTCTTTACCGAGGACCGGGTGGCCGCCCTGGAGAAGGCGGACAAGGAGGCCCATGGCTCCTTCGAAAGCGAGCATTCGGGCTATTGTGGCGCCCAGGATACCTTCTATGTCGGGGTGATGAAGGGTGTCGGCCGGATCTATCAGCAGACCTTCATCGACACCTACTCCAAGGTCGCCTCCGCCAAGCTCTATGGCCGCAAGACGCCGATCACGGCGGCCGAGTTGTTGAACGACAGGGTGATCCCGTTCTTCGACCAGCACCAGGTGGCGCTGCTGCGCATTCTGACTGACCGGGGCACGGAGTATTGCGGCAACCCGGAACGCCACGAGTACGAGCTCTATCTCGCCTTCGAGGATGTCGATCACAGCCGCACCAAGACCAAGAGCCCAAAGACCAACGGCATCGTCGAGCGCTTCCACAAGACCATGATCAACGAGTTCCACCGGGTCACATTCCGCAAGAAGATCTACTCCTCGATCGACGAGCTGCAACGCGATCTCGACGTCTGAGTCGCCGAGTACAACGAGGCCAGGCCACATTACGGACGGTGGTGCTTCGGCAAGACGCCCGTGGCAACCTTTCTTGACACGACACACCTCGCAAGGGAAAAAATGATGCTCGCAGAATGACCGCCGACAGCTGTCACTCATCTGACGCCCGCCATGCCAAAAAGCGCATCACTGTCAGATAAAGTCTTAGCTTTTACACATGGAGGCGTGCGCTGCGCTCGCTCCTGATTCTCTCATCGGACCCGATTCGATTTGAAACGCGGGTTAGGATCTCGCATTGCCGACATTAAACGATCGGACGATGCTGCTGCACCCCATGCTCTTGCGCGCCCTCGTTGCGATGGTGCTCATCGCCCCCCTGCCCTTCGGAGCCTTCCCGGTATGGGCGTGGTCGGCCATCGCCGCCGGCACCGGCACATTGGTGCTCAGTTGGGGCTTCCTCGCGACCACCGGGCACACTGCGCTGGTACGCCCTCCCTCCACCGTGTGGTGGTGCGTAGTGCCCTTCGTGCTCGCGATGCTGTGGGCGCTTTTCCAGAGTGTCGAGTTCTCACCCGCGTCTTTGCACCATCCCTTGTGGCGCAGCGCGGCGGAAGCGCTCGGGACCCCGTATAATGGATCGATATCGCTCGACCCGATGGCGAGCCGTGAGAGCATCGTGCGAATTGTGGCTTACGCAGGCATCTTCTGGCTGGCGCTCCAACTCGGTCGCGATCCGAGGCGTGCCCGCTCCATGTTCGGCGCGGTGGCAATCGCCTCCACCGGTTACGCGCTCTATGGTCTCGCGGTAGAGTTTTCGGGTGCCCGCACGATCCTGTGGTTCGAGAAGACGGCGTACGTTGACGTGGTGACCGCTACCTTCGTCAACCGGAACTCCTTCGCGACCTATGCCGGTCTTGGCCTGCTGTGCACGACGGCGATGATCTGGGACCGGCTGGTGCGCCCCGAGGAGGAGAGCCTCCCCTCGAGGGAGCGGTTGCGGCGCCTCCTCGGCGAACATCTCCCTCGCAACGCGCTCTTTCTCGGCGCGTGGCCCATGCTCGCGGTCGCGCTGCTGCTGAGCGAGTCGCGCGCGGGCGCCGCGGCCACCGTGCTCGCGCTGCTCGTCTTCTTCTCGAGTCTCGCGGCGCGGCGTAGCGCCTCCGCCCGCGCCCTGTTCTTTACCGCGATCGCACTGGTTCTGGCGGGCAGCGCGCTCCTGGCCTTGAGTGGCAAGGGGCTCGAGCAGCGGCTATGGGCGACCGAGTCCGATTGGGAGACGCGCCGTGAGATCTACGCGCAGACGGGCCGGGCGATTCGGGACGCACCGGTGCTCGGCACCGGACTCGGCACTTTTGCGTCAGTGTATCGAATCTACGGGTTCGGCCGCGTCGGACCGGGCGTGAACATGGCGCACAACGACTACCTCGAGATGGCGCTGGAGCTTGGAGTACCGGCCGCCCTGTGCTTCTTTTTTTCCCTCTTCGCCCTCGCGCTCAACTGCGTGCACGGGGTTCTCACACGCCGGCGCGATTCGGTGCTCCCTGCGCTTGGTTTCGCCGCCTGTACTCTGGTGGGCGTGCACGCGCTCGTCGACTTCAGCATGCAGCTCCCGGCTATCGCTACGACATTCGCGCTAGTGCTGGGCGCGGCGACCGCGCAGTCTTGGCGAAGCGGCGAGACCCAATAGTGCCTGTCTCCAGAGACCGGCTGAGGTGGCTCCACCTTTTCGGACAGCCTGGCGGCCGGGCTAAGGTGTATTCCGGTTGAAGTTCAGGCTGCCAGTATTCCCTTGAATCGATCTTCCTGTTGCTGCTGCGCCTGTGGGGCTTGAACGCATGCGTTCAAGGGCAAGGCGCGAAGCGGCTTGTCCATCATATCCACGGGCGGGCCGTCTCGGTATGCCTCGGCCGGGGTTCTTCCGCCCAGCGCCGCGTGGGGCCTCTCGGCGTTGTAAAAGCGGACCCAATCGCGGATCAGGTGCCGGGCCGTGAGGCCGTCGGCGATCTCGTGCAGGTAGATCGCCTCGTATTTGAGCGAGCGCCACAGCCGTTCGATGAAGATGTTATCCATGAACCGGCCCCTGCCATCCATCGAGATGCGCACGCCGGCCTCCTGCAGGCGGCCGGTGAAGGCGAAGCTGGTGAACTGGCTCCCCTGGTCGGTGTTGAAGATCTCCGGCGCCCCATATCGGGCCAGAGCCTCTTCGAGCGCCTCTGTACAGAAGCCCGCGTCCAGCGTGTTCGACAGCCGCCAGGCCAGCACATAGCGGCTCGCCCAGTCCATGATCGCCACCAGGTAGAGGAAGCCACGCTGCACCGGGATGTAAGTGATGTCGGCGCACCAGACGTGGTTCGGCCGCTCGATCGCCAGGCCCCGCAGCAGATATGGGTAAACCCGGTGCTCGGGGTGCGGCGCGCTGGTCCGCGGCGCCCGCCAGATCGCCTGAAGCCCCATCAGGCGCATCAGCCGTGCGGCCCGCCGGCGCCCGATGCGCACGCCCTCGCGGCGCAGGTGAAGCACCATCCGGCGGGCGCCGTAAAACGGGTACTTCAGGAACAGCTCGTCGATCCGCCGCATCAACGCCAGCGTCTCGACGCTCTCCCCCTTCGGCTCGTAGTAGAGCGAGGAGCGCGCGATCGACAGCAGGCGGCATTGCCGGCTCAGGCTCAGCGCCGGGTGATCACGCACCACCATCGCGCGACGCTCCGTCCGGCTCATCGAACGGGCCCGCGCGACAAAAAATCCCGCTCCACGATCAGCTCGCCGATCTTGGCGTGAAGATCGCGCACCGCGCTCTCATGGTCCCGAACCCGCCGCTCGGCGCCCTTCGAGAACACTTCAGCCAAGCCCTCGACCGCCTGGCGCTTCCATGCGCCGACCTGGTTCGGATGGACCTGGTACTGCGCAGCAATCTCCTGAAGCGTCCGCTCGCCCCGAAGCGCTTCCAGTGCCACCTTCGCCTTCAGCTCCCCCGAAAACCGGCGTCGCTTGCTGCTCATCTGCATTCCTCCGTCAGACGGTGGAATACACCTTATCGAACTGTCCGATTTTCCGGGGCCACCTCAGGTTTTACAGGTCCGATCCAGTTAGTCTGACAATGCCGTGGCTCGGCGTGCAACTTTGCCCCCGGTGACCCGTTCGAAATCAATCGGTTGGCGCGCCGATCCACAGTCAGCCGCACCGTGGCGCTGAAACGCCGCGCCGCGGGCGGGCTCGATTAACGGATTTTCCCGACGGATCGCGTCGGTCCGGCGGGCCGGCCGGCCCAGGCCATCACTGCATCGGTCATCGCGCCTTGCGCATGGCCGCGCAACGGCAACAATGGGTGGGCGCCGCGGGACCGACGCGGACGATCAAAGGGGAAAAGATCCATGGTGAAACGATACGACATCGATGGAGTCCGCTCACCGGGCGGCCGTTACAGCCACGTGGGAGAGATCGGCGCCAACGCGCGGTTGTTCCATCTGGCGGGGCAGACCGGCGTGGCGGCCGACGGCACCATCGGCGAGGGCATCGAGGAACAGTGCCGGCTGGTCTACGGGAACATCAAGGGCGTGCTCGCCGGCTGCGGCCTTGGGGTGGAGAATATCGTCAAGGTGACAATCTTCCTGACCGATACCGGCGATATCGACAAATGGCGCCCGATCCAGAAAGAGGCGTTCGGCGACGTCGTTCCGGCCAGCACGCTGTTGATCGTCAGGGCGCTGGCAAGACCGGAGTTCCGGGTCGAGGTCGAGGTGATCGCCGCCGCCGACTGAGGGCGCTCGCGCGGTTACGGCTTGTCGGCGAACTTGGGAGAAAGGTCGCGGTAGCGGAGCTTCCTGCGGTTCCGGGCGTTCGAGCGCGCCTTTTCCGGCGCCATCGGGGTGAAGCCGAAGGCCTGGACCAGCCGGCGCATGAAGTTCATCCGCGCGGTCACCGCGACCGCATCGTGCAGCGCCTTGTGGTCCCGGCTGTCAACGGCGGAGAGAATATGTCCGGCGCGATCTCAGGCGTCTCTTGATCACCGGCGCCATGGCGGTGGTGGGATGGGCGGCTCGGCGTGGCGTGGCGAACGACCCCTGGCTGGCACGGATGCCGGCGGGCAAGCCACGGATGCCGGTCGCGGTGGCGCTGGCCGACAAGATGACATGCATCGTCTGGGCGCTGACGACGAGGAAGGAGAGCTACCGGGTTCCAGCAACCGCCTGAGAGAGCGGTAAAGCGCGGGAAGCCGCCGGGGGTGTGAGCAGGTCGCAGGACGAGTAAGGGCAAACGGTCAATCGAGACGGGATCGGGAAAATCAGCCGTGGTACACGGGCCTTCAAGCCCGCAAAATGATCTTCGACCCGGTCCGGGTATCTCCATGCGGGCCAGCGGCATCGAACCAGCCGCATCATGAGGCCGGACAGATGACTGCACCTGACCGCATGCACCGAGCCGTCCGAAGAATGGCTTTAGCCGGCCGCCGGAAACCTGACATTCGTACGCCGATGTGGGATACTCCGCGCCGCGCTGTCCCTATCCCAAGCCTTTGAGGATTGTGTCCGTGTTGTTCGCCCGCTTTCTCAAACCCCTGATGAAACAGGGCACCTTGGTCATCATCGACCATACCGGCCGCCGCCATGACATAGGCACGGGCGGCGATCCAAAAGTCACGGTCACCTTCCACGACCCCAAGCTGGGCACCAAGCTGTTCATCAACCCGGCCCTCTACGCCGGCGAAGGCTATATGGACGGCACTCTGACCATCGAGGACGGCGACTTGTTCGACATGCTCGATCTGGTCATGGCCAACATCGGCACGGCCCACGGTCATTGGGCCGCGCGCATGTTGAAATTCGTCGGACGCTTTAGCGGGCTGCTGCGCAGCTACAATACCATCGGCCGGGCCGCCAAGAATGTGGCTCATCACTACGATTTGTCGTCCACGCTCTATGAGCACTTCCTCGACGATGACATGCAGTACTCCATGGCCTATTACCGGTCGCCCAACGACTCTCTTGAAATTGCCCAACGCAACAAGGTCGACCACATCGCTGCCAAGCTTTGCTTGGAGCCCGGCATGAAAGTTCTCGACATCGGCTGCGGTTGGGGCGGTCTCGCTTTAGGACTGCACAAGCGTCATGGCGTGTCTGTCACCGGCATCAGCTTGTCGGAGGAACAGTTGAAAATCGCCCGCGAGCGGGCCGACAAAGAAGACGTTGGTGAAGATGTGCGCTTTCTCTTTCAGGATTACCGTAAAGTGGAAGGCACCTTTGATCGAATCGTTTCCGTCGGTATGTTCGAACACGTTGGCCCGCCTCTCTACCGCACGTTTTTCAAAACCATGCGGGACCATCTCGCCGCCGACGGCGTTGCTTTGCTGCATACCATCGGACGGGCCGACGGTCCGGGAGCGTCGGATTCCTGGACTTCGAAATACATTTTCCCCGGTGGGTATGCGCCGGCGTTATCGGAAATCGTGCCCCATGTGGAAAAGGTCGGGTTCTACATCACCGATGTCGAGATCTTGCGTATGCACTACGCCTACACTTTGAAGGAATGGCGCCGCCGGTTCATGGATCACCGCGACGAGATGGAGAGGATTTACGACGCGCGGTTCTGCCGCATGTGGGAATTTTTCCTCGTCAGCGCAGAGGCCAGCTTCCGCCATTCATTTAACGTCAATTTTCACATTCAAATGAGCCCGTCCCTGGACGCCCTGCCGCTGACCCGGGATTACATGTACGCCGCCGCTTAACCTCGAGCGAAAGCGACGCCGGCGCCGCAGGCGTCACCGGGCGCAACGTAGAGTTCGCCGCCGATGCCGGTCCGCGCGGGGATACCCCTGTCTTTTAAATCCGGCATCTTCCCAAACGAAGACGCCATCGCCCGACTCGTCGGCGCCGTCCTCCTCGAGCAGAACGACGAGTGGGCCGCCTCAAGGAGATACATGACGCTGGAATCCATCGCTCCCGTGAGCGACAATCCGACCGTCAAGCTGCCCGCCGTGGCAGCCTGAGCCTACCGGCCCTACCCGCCGGATACCGCGTAAGACGCGAGGCTCTTACACCACGGCGGCGCACCTTCGGTGCTAACCCGTTGAAGAAGGGTCGTTTTTCTCTCCCGTCAAAGCCGGCCAGGAACGGATTCTGCAACTGTCTGTTCCCCGGCTGCAACCGAAACCGGGAGACATACATGCCCAACCTTACCCTCACCGAGGCCCGCGTCAGGGCGCTCACGCGCCGCAAGGCCGCCTACGACATCCGCGACGGCAAGCTCAGGGGCTTCGGCGTCCGGGTGCTGCACTCGGGTCGGAAACGTTTCTTCGTCCACTGCCAGCATCGCGGAGAACGCGTCTGGAAGATCATTGGCGACGCCGGGACCATAACCGTGACAGAGGCGCGATCCCGCGCCGCCGAAATGCTTGCAGCAATCCGGCGGGGCGAGGACGCACCCTGCCGGCCCGACGAAACGCTCTTCGAGGCCGTCGCCGAGACCGTGTTCGAGCGCTACGCGCGGGTCTGGAAGGCCGGGACGCTTTATGTCAACCGGAGCTATCTCCGCAATCAGCTCCTGCCGCGCTTCGCGGGGCGCGCCATCGCCGATATCGACCCCGAGGACGTCCGCAAGTGGTTCGCCGCCCTGCGCGCGACGCCGGTCGCGGCCGACAGGTCCATGCCGGTTCTGTCCGTCATCATGAGAGAGGCGGAACGGATGGGCCTTCGGCCGGAGGGGTCCAACCCCTGCCGGGGCATCCGGCGCTATCGCCGGAAGGGGCGCGAGCGCTTCCTGTCGGACGACGAGATCCGCCGGGTCTCCGCCAGGCTGTCGGCGCATCAGCCTGCACAACCGCAACAGGTCGCCGCCATCCGGCTCCTTCTCCTGACGGGGTGCCGCAAGAGCGAAATCCTGACCCTGCGCTGGTCCGATTACCGCGAGGGACATCTCTTCCTGCGCGATAGCAAGACCGGACCCCGAACCGTCTGGCTGTCGCAGCCGGCCAGGCGCATCCTCGACATGCTGGGGCGGACGAGCCCATGGGTCTTTCCGGCGTCGCGAACGAACCGCCCGCGGAGCACGCAGTGGCTGCACAACTTCTGGCACCGTCTCCGTAGGGAGACGGAGCTGTGCGATGTGCGTCTTCACGATTTGCGCCATACCCATGCGAGCCTTGCACTGAGACAGGGCGAAACCGTCCTGGCGATCGGCAGGCTGCTCGGTCACCGGAATCCGGAGACGACGCTCAAATACACGCATCTGGCCGACACAATGGTTCGCGAAGCTGCCGAGACGGTCGGCGCCGTGCTGGAGGGCTGAGGCATGGCAAGCAAGGAACGCATGCGGCTTAGCGACGCCGCCGTCGCCCGCCATCGTCCCCGCGAGCGGGAATATACGGTCTGGGACACGCGCATTGCCGGTCTCGGCGTCCGGGTTCGACCGTCCGGTGGGCGGAGCTGGATATTCCTGCGCAAGACCGGCGGTGGGACACGCAGGATATTCCTCGGTCAGGCGGAGCTGAAGACGGTCGAGGAGGTTCGCCGCGAGTGCCATGCGCTCGCGGCGGAACCCGGGAGCGAGGACAAGCCGGACGAGATCCGCCATGCTGTCCCGTCGTTCCGGGACTTCGTCGCCGGCACATGGAAAGAGGCCCATTGCGACCGCTACAAGCCGTCAACCCAAAGGGGCGTGCGATCCATCCTTGCCGGGCAACTGCTGCCCGCCTTCGGATCGAAACCGCTGGACCGCATATCCCCGACACAGGTCAGGCGCTGGTTCGACACTTACAGCCGAACCGCCCCGGGCGGCGCCAACCGTGCTCTCGACCTTCTCCGGCAGATCATGAACTTCGCGGTTGCCTGCAGCCATATCGACACCAACCCGGCGCGCGGCGTCAAAAGGAACCGGCGCGCGGCGCTCACGCGGTTCCTGTCGCGGGAGGAGATCGCCCGCCTGCACCGGGTGCTGGACAGGCAAACCCGAAAGAGCAGCCGGCAGCAGGCCGACATCATCCGTCTCCTGCTTCTGACCGGGTGCCGCAAGGGCGAAATCCTCCGCCTGCGCTGGTCCGCGGTCCAAGACGACATCCTTGTGTTGGCCGACAGCAAAACCGGGCCGAGAACGGTTCCTCTCAATACACAGGCCCGGCGCATCCTCGAACGCCAGCCGCGAGGCCCAAGCTCTTTCGTGTTTCCATCGCCGCGTGACCTGGCCCGGCCACGTGGTCCCAACCTCCCGCTCTGGTATCCGGTCCGGCGGGAAGCCGGCATCGAGGATGTTCGCCTTCACGACCTGCGCCATATCCGCCCTCTCCTGTCCCGCGACAGCGGGTTCGTTCAATCACATATCCGCCCTCCGGGGAATCCCTTTCGATTCCCAAAGCTCAGAAAATGCTCTAGTGGATCGAATCTAACGCTTGATGCCCGCGCTTGACGGCGGCGATGATTTTGTCGGGGTCAGCGGTCCAGCGAAATGGCTTGGCCTCGCTGGCGTTATGCTCGGCAACGAAGCAGTTGATGGCGGCTTGAAGGTCAACGACAGAGTGGAAGACGCCGCGTTTGAGCCGGCGCTTGGCGAGTTTTGCGAAGAAGCCTTCCACGGCGTTGAGCCAGGAACAGGAAGTCGGTGTGAAGTGAAAGGTCCAGCGCGGATGACGGTCGAGCCAGCGCCGGACCTTGGGGTGCTTGTGGACGGCGTCGTTGTCGAGAATGGCATGGATGACCGTGCCGGCGGGCGTTCCGGCCTCGACCGTGTTGAGGAAGCGGATGAATTCTTGATGGCGATGACGCTGCATGTTGCGGCCGATGACCGTGCCGTCGAGGACGTTCAGGGCGGCGAACAGCGTGGTCGTGCCATGCCGCTTGTAATCGTGGGTCATCGTTCCGGCGCGGCCCTTCTTTAGCGGCAGGCCGGGCTGCGTGCGATCGAGGGCCTGGATCTGGCTCTTTTCGTCGACACTGAGCACGATGGCATGGGCGGGCGGGTCGACATAGAGCCCGACAACCTCGCGCAGCTTGTCGGCGAAGTTGGCGTCTTTGGAGAGCTTGAACTGGCGCACCCGATGAGGCTGGAGCCCGTGGGCACGCCAAATGCGTTGCACGGAAGAGACGGAAACGCCGAGCTTCCCGGCCATCATGGCGGCCGTCCAGTGGGTCGCCTCGGCGGGCGGATCGGTCAGGGTCAGATCGACGATGCGCAAGGCGACACCGGGTTCGAGCGGCGGAATGCGCGAAGGCCGGGTCTTGTCCCGCAGCAGGCCATCGACGCCCTCGGCCATGAACCGTTCCTGCCACCGCCAGACGCAAGGCTTCGACTTCCCGGTCCGGCGCATGATCTCGACCGTCCCCGCGCCGGCAGCCGTGGCCAAAATGATCTCGGCCCGCCAGACATGCTTCTGCGGGCTGTTTCTGTCCGCCACGACCGTTTCCAGACGAGCACGGTCGGCGACGCAAACCTCGAAGGTAATCCCTGTGCGCATGCCCGCAGACTCGCACATACGCTCCGACAAGGGAATCCTCCGTTAGATTTTATCCACTAGGATAGGTGAGGACATCCTTTCGGAGACACCTAGAGCATTTTTCGATCATTCACGGTCATATCCGGCTGCAGCGAAGTAGTTTTGGCATTCGGTTGGTGTGAAGCTATCGATGCCATTGGCGATAGCATCCCAGAGGTCGTCGACGGTTCTCGCGGCGGCCTTTTTGAGGAAGGCCTTGAGCTTGGAGAAGGCCATCTCGATCGGATTGAAGTCGGGGCTGTAGGGCGGCAGAAAGCGCAACGCGGCGCCGGCGCCTTCGATGGCATGGCGCACGGCGACCGGCTTGTGGGCGGGCAGGTTGTCCATCACGACGATGTCACCGGGGGCCAGTGTTGGCACCAGCACGTGCTGCACATAGGCCAGGAAAGCCGCGCCGTTCATGGCGCCGTCGAGCACCATGGGCGCGGTCATGCCGTGCAGCCGAAGCGCGCCGACGAAGGTCGTGGTCTTCCAATGGCCATGGGGCACCGGGGCACGGCACCGCTCGCCGCGCGGTGACCGGCCATAGCGCCGCGCCATTTTGGTCGAGGCGCCGGTTTCGTCGATGAAGACCAGTCGCTCCGGCTCCAGGTCCGGCTGGGCCTCGAACCAGGCGTGGCGCCGTCGCACAACCTCAGGGCGCTGCTGCTCGCTGGCGTGCGCGGTTTTTTTTGAACGTCATCCCGCGACGCTCGAGCAGGCGCCAGATCGTGCTCTGCGCGACCATCACACCATGGGCCGCGTCGAGATGCTCGGCCAGCTCCGCCAAGGTGATGTCCGGCGTCTCCTCGATCAGGGCCAGGATCTCCTCGCCATGGGCCTCGATCCGGTGCGAGCGGTGATCGCCGCCCCGTGGCCGCGGCCCGACATCGCCGGTCCGTCGCCACCGATCGACCCATTTGATCGCCGTCGAAGCCGCCACCCCGAAGCGTTGCGCCGCCGAGCGCCGTGTCATCCCGCCTTCAACCGCCGCGACAAGCCGCTCCCGAAGATCCTTGGAAAGAGATTTCGCCATGCACGCTGGCCTCCTTCTCCAGCACGCATCTTGAATCACATATCCACCCTCCGGGGAATCCCCCTCGATTCCCAAAGCTCAGAAAATGCTCTAGCCGTGACAGGAGGCGAACCGTTCATCATGCCCGACGCGCTTACGCTGACCTTGCGTCTAGCAGAGAAGTTTGGGCTCAACGTCTACGTCAACACCAGCGGGTACTTCGGGAAATCGATCGACCGTGCCTTTGCCACTTTGGCGCAGTACCCTCGGTTTCGCCATCTGGAAATCAGCATCGACCGCTATCACGAAGCATTCGTGCCTCGGCGATTCGCCTTGAATACTGCTAAAGCGGCCTACCGTCTCGGCCTTGAGGTGCAATTCGCGCTGCAGAAAGAAGAATGGGAAACCGATCCGGCCTTGCGTGCTGCGATCGCGGAGTTTCCGTGGGCCAGCAAGTACATCCAGCAACTCGTCGATGTAGGTGAGTCGATCGCCGGTAGCGGCTCGAGGCCGATTTTCGCAGGACCGAAGGGCGGTTGCACGAAAGTGGGGACTTTGCTCTTTGATGAATATGGGTACGCCTATCCGTGTTGCGGAACAGCTCAAATGGCGCGGCGTACGAAAGGATCCGGCCTTCCGGGTTTTTCTTTGGGATCCATTCACGATCTCGATTTTAGCGACATCGTAGCTCGTCTTCGTGACTCTCGATCACTGTCAGTAATTCATAAGATCGGCCCAACGGCACTCGCGAGCTTCTTGGATATCGAGGAATCGTGCCCCGGACGTGGTTCTTGTAATATCTGCCTTGATCTTCATGTGAATGGCCATGTGAAGATGCTAGCCGAGCCAGGACGCAAGGCGCTGATGGATTTTGCACTCGGGCTAGGTAGTCCCGGCCAATAGTGGTCAACCCTACCATTACTGCGCGGGCAATGTTTCTGGACGCGCTGTTGATCGCTAATTGGTCGCTTGCGGTGTCTTGGCGCCAAGTGGTCGACCGCGTCGGCGCGGCCACGGCGTATCATCATCGGTGCGTTCAAGCACTAGCTCAGATGCGTCACACGTCGTCGTTACTATCGCACGCGACTAGCGCCGCTCGGGCAATCGGCCGAAACGACCTCGCCGACTACTTCGCAAATCACGAATCGGAGGAACGCGATCATTGGTGTTGGGCTATGTCAGATTTGAAAGCTGCTCGCCAATTTCCGGGTACCGTGCTTCGCGTGGAAATTGTTGCGCCGTCGATTAATCGCATGATCGAGCGTCAATATGCCGACCTGCGGTCGGGTAATGTCGCTGGTTTTCTCGGCTATGTCGTGGCGCTGGAAGGGCTACCGGGGAGTGCGTCAGACTGGTGCGAGTTCGCCGTTCTACACGGATTGCCCGAAGCGGCATTCTCTTCCCCGATTCAACACGCAGCCACGGACCAAAGACATGCCCGCGACCTATTTGAGCTAATTGAGGGAAATCTGTCGGTAATGGAGGTCGATGGGGCTGTGGATGAGGCGCGTAAGACGATTTGGGATCTTCGTGACGCGATTGACGCCTGTCCGAACTCCCCCCAAAGTTAAGCTTGCTCTGACACGCCTCACCCTTGGGCTCGGACCACATCGTACTGACGAAAGACTAAGAGTGGACCTCCGACGCTGCGGAACGTACCAACATCCGTGGCTCACTTGTTGGCACCAATCGTAAATCTGACATTCGTGTGGACTGCGCCCCTCGGGGTGGACAGTCTCAGGCCGCGGTTTTGACAGGGTACCGGGCGTGTTGATTCTCGAACTGAACGGGGCTCAGATATCCTAGCGCAGAGTGCAATCTGCGGGTGTTGTAGACCTGCTCGATGAATCTTGACAGTTTCAGGCAACGGCGCGCCGAAGCGTTGGAAGAGTATCTTCGTGACAATGGCTATCTGGACGAGCGGCCGATTCTCGGGCAGAGCGACCTGATCCTTCGTGCCTTGTCGAGTCCGCCTGCGAACGAGCTGCCGGATGGGGTCGCCCGCGATTCGTTGAGCCGCTGGTGGACATGGGCAACCAAAATGTCAGCGAGGCCTGACTAACCTCGGCACGGACAAATCGACGCAATGCGATACGGCGATATAAATGCCCTCACAAATCGGACATTAGATCGTATCGAATGTCTGCTCTTTCACAGCATCGGCGAGCCCATACAGCGCTTCATTGATATTGTCCCAGTTCTCCAGCCGCTTCATGTTGTTGACCCAGCGCTGGACGTTGGGGTAGGGTGAAAAATCGCAGCGGACGACCTCGCCCAGCGTCAGCAAGCCAATCCCGAGGTAGTCGGCGATCGTTATGTCATCGCCGCAGAGATACGGTTTGTCGGGGCCGAGCCAATGGTCGTTGAGGATCTGGAGCCACCCCCTTGCCCCCTCCTTGCCCCGGGCAATCGTCGCCTTTTGAGCCTCGTCGTTGTCTCTCTTGTGCTGGGGGAACACCTGCGGGTAGACCATGCCGTAGCCGAAGTCGCGATAGAAGTTGGTATTGAACCAATCCATCATTTCATTGACTTTGGCCCGTCGCTGAAGGTCCCTGGGATAGGCGGGAGAGTCCGTCTTGTCCGCGAGATACTTCAGGATCGCCGAGCACTCGGTGAGACAGAGATCGCCGTCCTCGAGGACCGGGACCAGCCGGTTCGGGTTCATGGACGCGAACGGCGCCTGATGGTGCTCACCGGTCATCAGATCGACCTGCTGCTCATCGACATCGATACCGCTTTCGGCAATGAAAAGCCGCACCGGCCGACTCGTCATCGATACTGGGTGCATGTAGAGCTTCACAGCTATCCTCCATCGTGATCGATGTTGCTTCTCGCCTGGCCGCGCGGCTCAATCACGGTTTGGGGTTGAGCATTGGCGGATTCGGGCAAGGTCAAGACTTCCAGAGCCTCCTCTTACCAACCGCTCCATGGACGCCGATCGTTCGTCCAGCCGAGTACGAATACGCGGACAGGTTCTCAGGTGCCGACGTCCTGCTGCCGGATATAGTCGGGGCGATGCTCGGCCGAGAGATGGAACTCGTCGGCCTCGGCGCGCGCGGCCAGCTCCGAAGCGTCGCCGAGCCCAACCATGTTGCGGGCGAGCTCGACCAACGGCCCGTCGGATGCGTATTCGACCCGCTGCATCGTCAACAGACGGATCAGGAATAGCGGTGTGCCGTTGAACTTCTCGAACATCTGCTGCCGCGCGGCGAAGCTCGTCAGGAACCGGTCGTTGATGAACTTGAATATCTTGGTGCGGTCGCGCGCGCTGATCCCGGGGCCGCGGAACAGCCCGGCCAGCTTCGGCCCGATGTCGGGGTTGTCGAAATCGGCCTCCGTCGGGTGGATGACGACGCCGCGCCCGCAGAGGTCGATGAGTTGATCGACCATGTGCGGCACGTTCTCCAGATAATAGGCGCGCCCGAAATCGATGAAGATATTGTTCGGCTTGTAGAGGCCGCTCGGGGTATGGATGCCGGTATCCTCGGCGGCCAGGGTGAAGGCGCGGCAGGTTTCCCGGAAGCGCACCAGGTCGGCGACATGGGACTGCACGATCGGCGCGGTGTTGGTTCCAAGGCTCTCGGTGACAAGCACCGCGAGCCCGGCGATCAGCTCGGCATTGACCACGTGCCGGGTCTGCGTCTCGATG
Source organism: Alphaproteobacteria bacterium (assembly GCA_965248835.1). Taxonomy (GTDB): domain Bacteria; phylum Pseudomonadota; class Alphaproteobacteria; order MPNO01; family MPNO01; genus CAYFYS01. The sequence continues at coordinate 638,918 of CBDFLJ010000002.1, read as the reverse complement.
TGGATCCAGTCGAAGATCCGTTGCGGATAGAGCTTCGCGTGCTCGATGTTGCCCAGATGCCACACTCGATTCCAGGGGATCAGCACGTCGTCGAAATAGGCCATGCTGTCGAGCTCGTCGCCCTGGCTCGAAAGCGGCCAGTCATACTCGCTCACCCCGTCGAGCGCGTTCGAGCGCCGCGTCACATGGGTGATCCCCGGATGGTTGACCGGCACCATGCCGAAGACCACTTGCTCGGGTATCGTACCGGGCTTCCAGAGGATGCCCATCTCGATCTCGTTGGCGAAGACGACCATGGTGCCGATCGCCTTCCATCCGCGCACGACGACACCCTCGTCGGTCTCCTTGACGATCTGCAACATCGGCGATTCGCGCACCGAATCGGGATCGGAGCGATCGTACTGCACATCCAGGAACATCGGCGCGATTGCGCGATCCTCGCGGCGAAGCGAGTCCCAGCAATCGCGGATGTTCTGAGCCAACGGCCGGCCCTTGCCGAAGACGGTCTGCGCCTCCCAGACGTCGGGATCGTCGATCAGGGTGAACATCACCGTGTTGGTGCTGGCCGGCGGACGGGTCCAGACCTGTGAATGACGCCAGAAGAACTCGTGGTAATGGCGCCTGGCGACCACATCTTCCTTGGAACGGGGCAACATCCAGTGCTTGGCGCGCCGCACGCCGTCCTCGTCGAGGAAGGTCAGTGCCTCCTGGTGTTCGGGCTCGTGGTGGAGGTCGTAGTAGCGCGCGATCATGTTTGCGTAGCCGCGCGTCTTGGGATTGGTCGTCAGATCCTCGATCAATTCGCCGTCGCAATACACGCGCCTGCCGTCGCGGATCGATTCGAGGTACTGCGCGCCCGTGCGGATCATCTCAAGTCTCCCTTCCCGGTCCCGTAACATCCCTTGGTGGCCGAATCGGAACCCGGCGAACAAAGTCTAGATCACGACTCGACTTTCGGCAAACCGAATTGCACTAGGCTCCAGACTCATAACCAACAAATGACGATGGCGGCGATGGTGACGGCGGCGGTGTAGGTCAGGGCGAGTTTGTCGTATCGGGTGGCGATCCGGCGCCAGTCCTTGAGTCGGGCGAAGGCACGTTCGATGACGTTGCGCAGACGGTAGGCCTGACGGTCGAACGGGTGATGCCGTTTGCGGGTCGGATTGTTGGGGATGACCGGGATGGTGCCCCGGTCGAGAAGCAGGTCGCGGAGCGCGTCGCTGTCGTAGGCGGTATCGGCGATACACAGGCCGGGCGCCATCGCTCCGATCAGGCGCGCCGCCATCGGTGCGTCGCCGCGATGGCCCGCCCCGACGATCAGCCGTCGCGCCCGGCCGTGCTCGTCGACGGCGGCATGGATCTTGGTCGTGCGCCCACCCCGCGAGCGGCCGATCGCCTGGATCTCGGCCCCCCTTTTCCGCCTGCTGCCGAACGGTGTGCCTTGACATGGGTCGAATCCAGCATCACCGCCGCTGGCGGTCCACCAGCCTCCGCCAACCGCACGAAGACGCCCTGCCATACACCCTTGCGCGCCCAGCGGACAAAGCGGTTGTACAGCGTCTTGTGAGGGCCGTATTCCGCCGGCGCATCCCTCCACCGGCAGCCCGATTGAAGAACATGGATGATCCCCGATATCACCCGCCGGTCGTCAACCCGCGGCACGCCGCGCGTGTCCGTCGGCAACAACGGCGCCAGACGTCCAAACTGCTCATCGCTCAGCCAAAAGCTCTCCGACATCCTCAAGCTCCCATGGTTTGGAAGCTTGAATCAGATCCAAACAGAATCATAAAGCGCTTTTATGGGTCCAGAGCCTAGAGCATTTTTCGATCATTCACGGTCATATCCGGCGGCAGCGAAGTAGTTTTGGCATTCGGTTGGTGTGAAGCTGTCGATGCCATTGGCGATAGCATCCCAGAGGTCGTCGACGGTTCTCGCGGCGGCCTTTTCGAGGAAGGCCTTGAGCTTGGAGAAGGCCATCTCGATCGGATTGAAGTCGGGGCTGTAGGGCGGCAGGAAACGCATCTCCGCGCCGGCGCCTTCGATGGCATGGCGCACGGCGACCGGCTTGTGGGCGGGCAGGTTGTCCATCACGACGATGTCACCGGGGGCCAGTGTTGGCACCAGCACGTGCTGGACATAGGCCAGGAAGGCCGCGCCGTTCATGGCGCCGTCGAGCACCATGGGCGCGGTCATGCCGTGCAGCCGAAGCGCGCCGACGAAAGTGGTGGTCTTCCAATGGCCATGGGGCACCGGGGCGCGACACCGCTCGCCGCGCGGTGCCCGGCCATAGCGCCGCGCCATTTTGGTCGAGGCGCCGGTTTCGTCGATGAAGACCAGTCGCTCGGGCTCCAGGTCCGGCTGGGCCTCGAACCGGGCGCGGCGCCGTCGCACGATCTCAGGGCGCTGTTGCTCGCTGGCGTGCGCGGTTTTTTTTGAACGTCATCCCGCGACGCTCGAGCAGGCGCCAGATCGTGCTCTGCGCGACCACCACACCGTGGGCCGCGGCGAGATGCTCGGCCAGCTCCGCCAAGGTGATGTCCGGCGTCTCCTCGATCAGGGCCAGGATCTCCTCGCCATGGGCCTCGATCCGGTGCGAGCGGTGATCGCCGCCCCGCGGCCGCGGCCCGACATCGCCGGTCCGTCGCCACCGATCGACCCATTTGATCGCCGTCGAAGCCGCCACCCCGAAGCGTTGCGCCGCCGAGCGCCGTGTCATCCCGCCTTCAACCGCCGCGACAAGCCGCTCTCGAAGATCCTTGGAAAGAGATTTCGCCATGCATGCTGGCCTCCTTCTCCAGCACGCATCTTGAATCACATATCCGCCCTCCGGGGAATCTGGAGGGTTCTGTGAGGTCGCGCCGCTCGAACGGCGGAGGATGGCGCGGGACGCGACCTGATTGAAGCCGGATTGAACGAAGCCGCGGGATGGCGGGCGGGCTATGGGGATTGTGGCTGCGGCGCCTGGTCCGAGAGGCCGGAATGGACCGGTGGCATGTCTGACGGATCGGCCTCATCGAGTGGGTGGCGGCCGGGTCTGGGATGCCGGTCCGGACGACGGGCTGCGGCTTCACTTCGGCGGCTACGATTGTGGCGTCGTGCGAGGCGGGCAGCGTCGCGGGATAGACCGGCTCGGTATCCGACGTGCAGGGTGCTGGGCATTTGTGGTCCGGTGCTGTCCGACGGGCGGAGTGTCATGAGCTGTCCTGCCAGAAGGATGGCCGGCATGGCTCCGGCCGGGGCAGGATGGTGAGGATGATCATGGTGCCGTTGCAGCACGGGCAGCGGTCGGGCGGGTGAGCCGGGACGGTGTCCCTGGCCTGCTCGGCGGCCGGTTGCGGTGGCGGGGCGTCGAGCAGTTTGCGGCAAAGCGCGAGCTTCGCCGCGCGGTGTCCGTTGGCGAGGAAGCCGTAGTGGCGGATGCGATGGAAGCCGTCCGGCAGGGTGTGCAGTAGAAAGCGGCGGATGAACTCGTCTGCGTCCAGGGTCATGACCTTCGTCTTGCCATGGTGGCGATAGTCCTTCCAGCGGAAGGCGACCTCGTCATCGGTTACGCCGACCAACCGGGAGTTGGCGATCGCGACCCGATGGGTGTAGCGGCCGAGATAGGCGAAGACCTGCTCGGGGCCGCCGAAGGGCGGCTTGGCGTATACGACCCATTCGAGGCGACGCAACTCGCGGAGGCGGCTAATGAAGGCCTCAGGATCCGCGAGCCCGGCGAGCGCGCCAAAGAAGCCCAGACCGCCGGCCTCGAAGGCGGCGTGCAGTGCGTCGAGGAACAGGCGGCGGAAGAGGCGCGAGAGCACGCGGACCGGCAGGAAGAACCCCGGCCGGCACGGCACCCAGCGCGAGCCATCTGGAGATGGGCCGCCGCCCGGCACGACGCAATGGACATGCGGATGATGGTGCAGGGTCTGGCCCCAGGTATGGAGCACGGCGACGAGGCCGATCTCGGCGCCGAGATGCTTCGGGTCGGCGGCGATCCTGCGCAGCGTCTCGGCGGCGGTTCGGAACAGGACGGCGTAGACCGTCTCCTTGTTCTGGAAGGCGATCTCGGCCACCGGTGCGGGCAGCGTGAACACGACGTGGAAGTACGGCGCCGCCAGCAGCTCGGCCTGCCGGGCCTCGAGCCATGCGGCACGCGCCTGTCCCTGGCACTTCGGACAGTGCCGGTTGCGGCAGGAGTTATAGGAATGACGTATGAGGCCGCAATCGGAGCAGAACTCGGTGTGGCCGCCCAGCGCCGCCGTCCGGCACAGCGCGATGGCGCTCATCACCCGCCGCTCGACGCGGCCCAAATGACCATCGTGCGCGCGGCGATAGGCGTCGCCGTGGCGGCGCAAGACGTCCGCCACTTCTAGACCGGCCGACATGGCGCCGGATCAGACGGGTGGCACCACCTCCAGCGTCAGTCGGTCGAGCGGGCTCTCCGTCCGCCCGATGAGGCGGTTCGAGACCCGCGTGTAGCGCGCCGTGCTCGACAGGTTGGCGTGCCCCAGCAGGGCCTGGATAATGCGGATGTCGGTGCCGCTCTCCAGCAGGTGCGTCGCGAAGCTGTGGCGCAGCGTGTGCACCGTGACCCGCTTGGCCAGGCCGGCCGCGGCACGGGCCGATCGGCAAGCGGCATGTAACACCTGGACGTCGATCGGCTTGGTCTCGTCCCGGCCGGGAAACAGCCAATGCTCGGGCCGGGCGAGACGCCAGTAGGTGCGCAGGATGCCGAGCAACTGCGCCGACAACATCACGGTGCGATCCTTGCCGCCCTTGCCGTGCTCGACCCGGATGACCATCCGGCCGCTGTCGATATCGGCCACCCTGAGCCTCACCACCTCGGACGCGCGCAGCCCGGCGGCATAAGCCGTCGTCAGCGCGGCACGGGCCTTCAAGCTCGGCACCGCCTCCAGAAACCGCACGACTTCGTCGGCATTCAGCACCACCGGCAGCTTGCGCGGCGCGCGCGCGTAGGGGATGCGCTCGGGGATCTCGCCGTGGTCGAGCGTGACGCCATAGAAGAACCGTAAGGCGCAGACCGTCTGGTTCAGCGCCGGCCACGAGATGCCGATCGAGACCAGGTGGACCTGGAAGGCACGCACGTCCTCCAGACCCAGCCGATCCGGCGAGCGGCCGAAATACCGGCTGAACTTCGCGACCGCGTGCAGGTAGGATCGTTGCGTCGCCGGCGACAGATTGCGGACCGTCATGTCCTCGGTCATGCGTCGGCGTAGAGGGCTCATCTCGGCCATCGGGGGGCTCCTGTCTGGAAGGTCGGGCTTCAACAACCGCAATCCTCTCAGACCGGAGACCTTCCCCCTATCCGCCCTCTCCTGTCCCGCGACAGCGGGTTCGTTCAATCCCTCTCGATTCCCAAAGCTCAGAAAATGCTCTAGTGGATGAAATCTAACGGAGGATTCCCTTGTCGGAGCGTATGTGCGAGTCTTGGGGCATGCGCACAGGGATTACCTTCGAGGTTTGCGTCGCCGACCGTGCTCGTCTGGAAGCGGTGGTGGCGACCGATGTGGAGTGGGAACGGATCGGCCGGGCGGCAACGGCGAGCGCTGGCGGCGCCCGCTGGCATCCTCCTTCATCGTCGCCATCCGCCCGAAACGGTTTGCAGCGGTAGCGACACACTGGATCCCGACCTCGGAAGCATGGCCATCTATATTCCTATGATTATCCTCACAGCGACGAACCTATTGTGCCGGTTCTGTGTTGCTCACAGGGGCCAATCTGTTCCTCCATCAGGATCATACGGATGTTCCAGGGCGAATTCCATATCCCACTTCCCCGAATGCAACTATGCAGCGACACAGGATCCACATCTGTGTTATTCAAATCGGTCCCATCCTCTATTGACAGAGACCCTAAGCCATTGTAGTACCACAGCGATACAGGGAGACACTACGACCCTACGGCACTGTCACAGTACCGAAAGTTTTCGAACTAAGGGCGCACACCACGGCGCGGGACACGATCCGGCGTCGAGATATGCTCTGCCCCGACGCCGCGCTCTTGCGCATTTTGGCCGGACGCCTGGCAACGGCAGGCCTCTGATAACCGGGGCGGCGTACCGTGCCAAAACTACTTCGCTGCCGCGGGATATGATCGCGAGTGATCGGACAATGTGCTGGTAGCGTTTGACCCCGCACGCCGCGACGATCCGGTTGCGCGTCGAAGACGCCGCCGACCTCCCGGTTGTCTGGCCCGTAAAAACGCCCAAGGTTTCAGCTCCCCGCGACGCTTCTGTTGTACCCGGGCGGGACGATCTTGAGCCCCTTGAGGAAGGCCACCACCTCATCGAGCGATCGGTCGGCGGAACAGTCGTGGAAATCGACGCTCGTGTCGTAATGCTCATCGGTGATGTGGCTGTGCGGTTTCGCCGGGTCGCTGAGGAACCCCACCATCGCGAAAATGCAGGTCAGGCCGATGTCCGAGGTTCGGACCAGATGGACCCAGCCACCGTGCTCCCCGTAGGCATGGATTTTCCTCGACTCCTCATGGGCGAACTTCCGGTTGCCGTTCTTGTAAAACTTGGCGACGCGGTTCTTCGCCGTGGTTGGATCGTTGACATGTTGCGTCGTCCGCAGGTCATACATGCCACCGCCCGTGCGGGTCATGTAGCGGATCGCGTTCAGCACTTCCCGCAAGTCCGCTTCCGGCTTGCGCCGGCGCCGCCGATTACGACGACCGGATATCGCCCTCTGTCCGACCGGCATGATCGGAGCGCCCGCCCGGTCCAAGGACCGGGCGCCGGGCTCTATTCCGCCGGGCGCGGCTTCGCCCCGCCCGGCTCCACGAAGCCCTTCGGGTGACGGTCCCTGTCGCCTACGCTCGCTCACGCTCGCTGCGCGTTACGCTTGCAGGTCCAGCACTTCAAATCCGCGCTGACCCGCAACCCCGGCTCGGTCGCTTCGCTCCCGTCGGCCTATCTCTCACCGACCCCATGAGATCGCACATCGCGGCGTGTCGCTTCTCCATCAACACGGTCTCGAAACCGGCGACGCTCAGCCCCTTGTGCAGCCAATGAGACAGCGGGCCGGCTTCGAGGCCGATCGCAGCGATCCCGTGCGGCAGCTTGCGCATGAACGCAACGAGCGATTCGGGTGCGCTGGCGACTTGCGCCTCCGTCACGATCTTGCCCTTCTCGCCGAGAACGCAGATAGCCTTGCTTGCCAGCGATACGTCGAGACCGATGAAGACATCCATGTCGTTTGTATGGACGCCTCCCGGAACGCAAGGACCGATTTGGGTATACCGAGCCGCCTGCCCAGGCCTTGGCGGCGCATGTGGCGCCGCTCGGCCTGGCCATCCATTCAGGAACCAATGTGCCGCAAACGTATCGGGGCGCGGTGTTCATCGCGGAACACGGACCCGGAAACCGGAGCGGGACGATCGGCTACCGGGTATCGGTCGTGCGCCTCGCCGACGACCACAGGACCGCGTTGGGCTACGCGGCATTTGCCCAGGGATGGTATGGGCGGGTAGGGCCTATGAAGACAGGGTCGGAGAGAGCATCGATTTTGCTGTGGCAGCCGATCCTGGGAGTGAGAGCGGATACCTGAAGCAACCGTGGGGTGCCTACGGCGCGGCTTATGGCAGTCAGCTTTTTGCCATCGGCATTTTCTGGGACAGCCCCAACCATAAGATCCCGGTGCCCAGCGAGACGGTGGGCGACCGGCTCGCCCAGGTTTTCGCCGAGGAACTGGCGGAGCTGGCAGAGCTATTCTCTGACGCCATCGCGCGTGGTGTGGTAACGCGGGATGAGCTCGATCGCTTGGCTCCCACCTGCTCTGGATGACCGCACGCGAGGAGATCGACCGGCTCTACGACCTGGTGACGGTGGATGCCGCTCGCGCGATGAATGTCGCGGATTTCGCCCTGGCGCCGGGCAATCCCGCTCATCTGGTGGTGCTGGGGGAACCGAACACGGTCGAGGCGCTGCGCAACCACCGCGCGCCCGCCCATGTGGTGAGCCACGGGGCCGTCCTCGACCGCGAGCGCATGGCCGCCCTGGCGGCCGGCTAGGCGGGCCGTCCAGCTGCGTGGATCCGGAGGCGTATTGCGCGGCCGGGGATGGCTGCAACCGCCTCCTGTCGAGCACGAGACGCCTGCGGGTGTTCTCCTGTACCCCTCACGACGCGTCTTCCGAGCCGACGACTGTGTGCTCCCGAGCTTCTCGACGCGACGCTCTCCCCGCTCAGACCCGGTGAGCGCGTGCAGGCAACCCTCGGGCTCAGGCGAGATTGCCGATGTGCCGCTTGCGCAGCATCCGTCCGAACAGGACAAGCCCGAAAAGGGAAATCACCACGAGAACGGTCGATACCGCCGCCACGCTGGGATCGGCGTAGTACTGGATGTGCTGCATCAGGCGCAGCGGCAGCGGGTTCCCGCGCGCGAGGAAGATCGACATTGCGACATTGTCGAAGGACATCAGGAAGGCGAAGGCAACGCCCGCGATCATGCCGGGCCGGACGGCCGGATAGGCAATGTCGAGGAAGGTTCTTAGCCGCGAAGCTCCGAGCGACTGCGCCGCGTGCTCCAGCCGGATGTCGTATCCCGACAGGGCCGCCAGCACCAGATAGACCACATAGGGTATCCCGATGATGCTGTGCCCGAGCGAAGCGGCAAGGATGCCGGGGCGGATGCCGACTGAGGACAGGGTTTGCAGCAGCCCGAGCCCGACCACCACCGCCGGGATGATCAGCGGCATGATCACCAGGGACTGAACAGCCGAGCGCCCGAAGAAGCGGTAGTTGTTGATAGCGATGGCCGCCAGCGTTCCCGCCACCCCCGCCATCGCGCTGCTGATGGCTGCGATGATCGTGCTGACCACGAAACCGTCGACAAATTTGCGATTGTCCCACGCCACCTCGTACCATTGGAGGCTGAAGCCGGGCGGCGGAAACACCAATTGCGAGACATTGCTGAACGAGAGGACGATGGCAACCACGATGGGTCCCAGCAGGAAGACCGTCACCAGCCCGATATAGGCGGTGAGAAAGGGGGGCGCCGCCCTGCTCATCCCGTCTTCTCCCGGCGCCGCCGCATCAGAAGCTCTTTGCCCACGGCGCCGCGCGGCGCAGCACCAGGTTCATCGACAAGAGGACGAGGACCACCAGGGCGACCATCAGGATGGCCATCGCGGCCGAGTTCGCCCAGCGGACATTGGCGATCGCCTCGTCGTAGATGGCTGGTGCCAGCATGCGGAAGCGCGTCGTGCCCAGCAGCGTCGGCAGGACGAAGTCGCTTAACACGACGGCGATGACGAGCTGCAGCCCGGCGAAAATGCCGGGAAGGCTCAACGGCACGATCACCCGCGCAAACGTCGCCGCCGAGCCCGCCCCGAGGCTGGTGGAGGCGAGCAGAATTCTCAGATCGATCTTGGCGATCGAGTTGGCGAGCGGAAGGATCATCAGCGGCAGATAGCGGTGGACCATGCCGATCACCATGCCGCTTACCTCGAACAGGATATGCACCGGCCCTTCGGTGACGCCGACGGCGATCAGCATGGTGTTGATGAGTCCGCTATCGGCGGTGATGATCATCCAGCCGAAGACCCGCGTGATCACGCTGACGATCAGCGGCGTGTAGACGATCCAGAGCAGGAGGTTGCGCCTCTCCCCCGCCCAGCGCACGAGGTAATAGGCGAACGGGTAGCCGATGACGAGCGTGATGACGGCCACCCCGACGGCAACCAGCATGCTGTTGCCGAACAGGCTCGCATAGTACCCGTCGGTGAGGATCCGCGCGTAGTTCGCGAACGTGAAGTCCGCGACCATGATGGCGGCGGGATCGTCCCAGTTGAGGCTGTTGCGCAGCAGAACCGCGAGCGGGAACAGGAACAGCGGAACCAGGATCGCCAATACCGGGAGGAGCAGAAGCCACGCGAAGCGCTGCTGCCGGCGGAACAGCCAGCGGCTCAGGGCGCCCGCTCTGGACGGGCCTCGCGCCAAATCGACGGCGACGGCCATGGCTAGGCGCGCGGGTCGGCCGGCAGCACGTAGCAGCGCTCGGGCGCGATATCGATATAGACCCGATCGCCGAGCTCGAACCGCGCCGAAGCCCCGCTGGACAGGCCGTCCAGCACTACCTGCTCACCGCCGAGATCGATGGCGTGCCGTTTCGTGGCCCCCATGAAGCGGGCGAGCGAAACGACCCCGGGACTGTCCCGGTGCACCGATGTCGGCTCCGAGGACAGCTCGATATCCTCGGAGCGGACATAGATGTTGACCTTCTGCCCGCGCTGCAGACGCTGGCCGTCGGTCAAAGGAAGCAGCAGACCGCAATCCGCCTTGACCCCGAGCCCCGAGCCGGTGGCGATCGTCACCCCTTTGAGCGTGTTGGCGGAGCCCACGAACTCCAGGACGAAAGAGGATTCGGGGTCGGAATAAATCGCTTCGGGGGGGCCGATCTGGAGAATCTCGCCGTCGCTCATGACCGCGATCCGGTCGGCGATGGTGAAGGCCTCGCGCTGGTCGTGGGTGACGATGATGGTGGTGATGCCGAGCTGACGCAGCAGGATCGACAGCTCCACCTGCATGTGTTCCCGCAAATTCTTGTCGAGCGCACTCAGCGCCTCGTCCAGCAGCAGCATCACCGGTCTGACGGCAAGCGCCCGGGCGATGGCGACCCGCTGTTGCTGGCCGCCACTCAGCTCCGACGGGTAGCGCTCCTCCAGCCCGTTGAGCTTGAGGAGGTCGACGACCTCCGCGACCCGCGCCCGGATGTCGTCCGCCGGCATACGCCGGATGCGCAACCCGTAGCCGATATTGCCCGCGGTCGTCAGATGCGGGAACAGCGCGTAGCTCTGGAACACCATGCCGATATTGCGGTGGTTCGGGGGGATGTCCCGCAGCGATTCCCCGCGCAGCCAGAGATCGCCGCTGTCGCAGCTCTCGAAACCGGCGATGATGTTTAAGAGCGTGGTCTTGCCGCAGCCGCTCGGCCCGAGAAGGGCGACCATTTCACCGCGCCGCACGGTAAGATTGCAGTCGCGGACGGCGCGGACCGTGCCAAAGGACTTCTCGATACCTTCGACCCTGAGATCGATCGCCTCGGCCGCGCCGGTCATCTCCTCACCGCCCGGCGCATCGCGCCCTTCGGCCGAGCCGGGAGCGGGCGGTCCCTTATCATGTCGGGCCGCCGCTCAACCATCGCGGGAGACCGCCGGGAGACGGTCCCCCAAAGACCGGCATGGCCTCCCGGTCGGGCCGCCGGCCTGACCTCAGCCCGCGATCTCGCGCGCCCAGCGGTCCGCCCACTCGCTCTGCCGGCTCGCCACATAGGCGTAATCGTACTCGAACAGACGGCTGGGATCCTGAATGATCAGCCGGGCGGCCGCTTCGTCCAGCTTGACGTTCTTGTTGGCTGGCGTGAGCGGGATCGCCGAGCAAATCGCCTTCTGCACGTCCTGCCGGAGCGTGTAGTTCACATAGGTCTTCGCCAGCTTCATCCGCTTGGAACCCTTGGCGATCGCCAGGTCGTAGGGCTGCGAAGGCACGCCTTCCTTCGGCGTCCCGCGGGCGAGGAAGGCGTTCTTCGAGATCGCCAAGCCGATGCGCGCACTGTACTGGGGCGCGATGACCACCTCGCGCCGCTCCATAAGCTGGGTGACCTGGTTCGGGTCGCCGAAGAAGCTGCGCACATGTGGCTTGAGCTCCGCGACCTTCGGGAAGATTTTATCGACGGTCCGCTCGTTGCCGCCCATGGCGCGCGCGATGCTGCACAGCACCACCGCGATCATGCTGTTGAGCGGCGCAGCCGGCAGCATCAGCTTGCCGCGCACCTCGGGGCGCCACAGATCGAACCACGAGTCGACCGGCTTAGAGACGCCCTCCTTGTTGTACACAACGTCTATGGCGTCGAAGACCATCGCGACGCCGGCGCCGCCAGGTGCGAGCGTCCCGGGACGGCACTCCTTGAGAAGGGGGATATCGGCCTGGGACAGGATCTCGACCAGTCCGGCATTGCCGGCGCGGACCGTTGGGTCCCGGGTCAGGAAGCCGATGTCGTAGATCGGATCGTCGGGCTGCGCCTTCCACTTGCTGATGATCAGCCCGGGCTGGTCCTGCTCGTATTCGACGGTGCCATGGCCGGCCTTCTCGAAGGTTTTTCCGACGAGCTTCTCAAGCGCGCGATAGGGGCCTCCGTAATGCGTCACACGGAGCGGATCCGCCGCGAAGGAGGGCGTGATCCAGCCTGCCGATCCTAGGGTCGCGGCCACTCCGCCCAAGGCGGTGGTTTGTAGGAAACGCCGTCTCGAAGTCGCAGTATTCATCGTAAGCCTTCCTTTCTTCAGGGCCAACAGCTCACTCGAATCCAGGCACCTGCGCATGCGGTCGTCACAGCCAATGCCGTGAGATCTGCAGCAAGGATATACCCATTTGTCGTGGGATAGGAAAAGGGTTGGCGCGGGCGCGCCGCCGCCGCTAGCCTGTGCGCCGCGGGGCATCCGGTTCAGGACGGGGAGCGAGGCCGCGATGGGCAGGCTGGTGGAACGGCTCATGGCGCATGCGGAGAAGAGTTGGACCGCCTATGTCCGCCATCCCTGGCTGGTCGGCATCCACGACGGCGATCTCAGCATCGAGCGGTTCCGCTTCTTCCTGGTCCAGGATTTGCCGTATCTCGCCGATTTCTCCCGAGTCTATTTCATGGGCTTCGCCAAGCTGAGCCCCGGCGACTTGCGGCATTTCCGCCCCTTCCTCAAGCTGATCGCTGATTACGACGAAGGCAATGTCGAGGAAAAGTGGCTCGCGGAGATCAGCTGCAACGAGTATTCGACGGACCGCTGGGCCGCCCTCAAGGCGCGGGAAGGGTACATGAACCACCTCGTGCGCACCGCCCATGAAGGGACCCCGTTCGAGATATTCGCCGCCACCTTGCCCTGCTGCGTCGGGTTCGCCGAGATCGGCGACTGGCTGAAGGACAAGGATCTCTCGCGGCACCGCGCGGTCTATCGCAAATGGATCGACCACTACCGCCGCCCCTTCCAGAGGGAGCAGGTGAATGCCCTCGTCGCCGCGCTCGAGACTTGTACGGCCGATCTGCGCGAATCCGATCTTCAGGCCCTGGACCGTGTCTTCCTGCGAAGCGTTCAGCACCAGATCCACGTCTTCGACGCCGCCTGGCGCCTGGGCGACCCGTGGCCCGGCCCGGGGAGCTTCGCCGGCTAGCCGGTCATGCTGAAGGAGCGCGTCTGCATCGTCACCGGCGCCGCCCGCGGGATCGGCCGGGAATTCGCGCTGCATTTCGCGGGCCTGGGCGCACGGGTCGTCGCTGCCGACCGGCTGAGTTGCGACGGGACGATCCAGCAAATCAGAGAAGCGTCGGGCGAGGCGATCCCTGCCACTGGCGACGTGACCTCGGCAGGTGATGCTGCGGCGATCGTCGCGGCCGCGGTGGATGAGTTCGGGCGTATCGACGTGCTGATCAACAACGCCGCGCTCTATGCCGGGATCGCCATCAGGGGTTTCGAAGATATACCGGAACCGGAGTGGGACCGGGTGATGTCGGTCAACGTAAAAGGCGTCTGGCAAATGTGTCGGGCGGTGGCGGCCCCGATGCGGGCGCAAGGCGGGGGGCGCATCATCAATGTCGCCAGCAACGTGATCTTCATGGGAAAGCCCGGTTTTCTCCACTACGTCGCGTCCAAGGGCGCTGTCTGGGCGTTGACGGGAGCTCTCTCCCGTGAGTTCGCTGGCTCGGGCGTGACGGTGAACGCGCTGGCTCCCGGCTACACTATCACCGAGGCGACGAGATCGATGGCGGATGCGGAGACCGTGAGCGAGCTGGAAGCCGATATCATGCGATCCCAAAGCGTCAAGCGGCTGATCGAACCGTCCGACCTTGTCGGCGCGGCCGCGTTTCTTGCGTCTGACGCAGCCGAGTTGGTTACCGGCCAGACGGTCACCGTGGACGGCGGCACGATCACCGGGTGAACGTTTCGCCTCCTAGGACACTGGCGTCGCGGCCCGCCCCGATCCGTCGGACACCAGAAGAGAGGCATGGCTGTCGATCGGCGCGGAAGTTGGACGCTGATCGGCACGCAAACCGATAGAGATTGCGTGATCTGACGGGCTCAAACTTCGGCTTCTGATATGCTGGCAGGCCACTGAAATACCCGCCGCTTGCGGCGTTTTTGTCCTATTTTCTCAACTTGCTCGGGTCGAAACGACGCTCGCGGGGTCACCCCCGGACCAGGACGCCGGCGGAGGGCTTCCGCGGTTTTCCATCTCCGCGTGCATCGCCCGGATCGTCTCGCTGGCCGTGGTCTCGAACAGCGCGGGAAGGAAAGCGTGGACCATGGCGGCGCAGCCGGCGCGGACCAACCGCGCGCCGTAGCCCAGAGCGACGACCATATAGTCCCGATAGGTCTCGCCGACGCTCGCGGGGTGGTCGGTGAACGTGCCCAGCAACGGCCTCAGGGGAGTGGCTGCCCGCTGCCGGCCCATCGCTGTCGCTCCTCCTGCCGCCGTATGTTTCCAGCTTATCGCGGCTGCGGCGCCGATCTTCGTCATCTCGCCGCAACCGCAAGGGCAGAGCGTGCTCGCCGGCTCGATCACCTCCACCCGGCGCTCAAGCCGGGCCGGGAACCGGGCCGGCGGGCGCGTCGGCCGCCGCTGCCGGCGAGCCTCGGCTTCCTCGCCCTGTTCGCCTGCCTCCGGCGCGCCGCCGGCTTCCGCGACCGCCGTTCCAAGATCGTCGAACGACAGCTGCCGCTCGTCCTCGCCCAGCTTCTCCGACTTCTTGCCGAACAGCGCCTTGCGAAGCTCGTCATTGAGATGCTCGAGCCGGCGGACCTGCTCGGCGATCTCCGCGTTCTCGGCCTCAAGCCGCGGCGCAAGCGCCTCTGCCGCCCGGCGTGCGGCCCGTTCCCGCTCCAGAGCCGCGAGCGCCGCCGAAACCACCGCCGGCGGCGCCGAGCCGTCGGTGGCAGGGGCGATGGGTGTCGCGCTCGGCATGACCCCGATATGGAGCGAATCGCCGCCCCGGCGCCACCGAATAATCCCGGCCGCGCATCATTCCGCCGCCACCCGGGCGTGTCCGCGGATCGGTCCTGCCCTGGAACGATCCGCTCCGCGATATCGGGAGCGCGCGCCAATGCCTCGTCCGACAACCTCCGCGGCAACGCCTTTGCGAGCGGGCGGAGGAAGCGGTTCCCGGCCATGGAACACAAGAAGGACATAAGACACAAGAACCACACAGGCGAGCCCCGGAGCCCCTTCGCCGGACACGGGCACGCCGCCATCGGGCGCACGGTTGCCGCGCGGAGATCGTCGCTTCCTCGGTCCCGCCGCTGGGACACACGCCGCCCGGAGAAGCCCCCCACCGCCGCCGAAACACCTTCACTTTTCCTCAGAATAGGGGCGCTCGGGTATGTCACCTCGTATGTCCGGAATTTCGCTTTGCCAAGAGGCAAAATCGAGCCACCGTGACGCACCCCAGACCCACCCCCAATCCTACTTCCCCAAATGCAACCAAAAAGAGACACAAAAACAAACAATATATCCTCAGAAACGCAAACAGAAACCCCTTCCCAAATCCCCTAACCTACAGTAATATAACACAAGTACAGGAAGAAAGAACGACCCAACCACAGAATCCAAAAACACAAAAAACAAAAAGTAAGAGCTCACGCCACGGCTCGGGACACGATCGAAAACCCCGAAGCCTCTATGGTCAACGGCCATATCCGTTCCCGGACAATAACGTAACCATCCGCAGCGGCTTCGATCGATCTTTGGCGAAATCCACCCGCCGTCTTTGCGCCTCAGCTCGAACAGACCAAGCGCTTGACCAAGTTCGGTATCGACCCTAGCATGCGGGCCAAAGCCGGGGTCAGGCCCAATTCATGCCTGCCCTTTTGGAACGAGGCCGGACAAGGAGCACGCAAAACATGACCCGTCACGTGAAGATCGGCGAGGCCAAGACGCACCTGTCCGCGCTGCTGGCCGAAGTGGAAGCCGGCGAGGATTTCGTCATTTGCCGCGGCCCGACGCCGATCGCCCACGTCACGCGGATCGATGGCGGACAGGACCATGCCGCGCTGTGCGCGACCCTGCGCCGGGAACGGGCCAAGCAGCAGGCCGTGACCACGTCCGAGATCCTGTCCTGGCGCCATGAGGGGCACACACGCTGATGGCCTTCGTGCCCGACGCCTCGATCGCGGCCGCATGGCTGCTACCGGACGAGGAGGCGGCGCTGGCCGACCTTGCGCTCGACCGGCTGGCCGAGGAAACGGCGATGGTTCCGGGCCTGTTCTGGCACGAGCTGCGCAACCTGCTGTTGTCGGCCGAACGCCGGGGGCGAATCGACGAACGCCATGCCGACGCTTCCATGGCCCGGGTCCGCCGCCTTCCCATCCACTGTCCGGGCGAGTCGGACGACCATCGCGTCATGGCGCTGGCGCGCGGCCACCGTCTGACGGCCTACGACGCCAGCTACCTGGCTCTCGCGATCCGGGAAGGCTGCCCGCTGGCGAGCCTGGACCGCCGGTTGAACGAGGCGGCCGCGGCCGAAGGCGTGGCGCCGTTCGCATAGCCGGCGGCGCAAATTTTCCGAACTTCGGGATGCAGCTTGCCGGGCTTGCCCCGCACAGCCGCCGGCCGGGTTGCCGAATTCCGCGCGCTTTCGGCGCCGGATCGACGATCACATCCCGCGATCGAGATCGATCCGCTTCGGCTCCGGGGCCATCTCCGGCCCGGCATCGCGATTCCTGTCCGGCGTTTCCATACCCTTGCCCGCCGCTTCCGGTCCCGCCGCCGGGCCGCGCCCACGGTCCTTCCCGTCGCGCGGCGGCCGCCGAATGGGCCTTGGCTTGGTCCGGGGCGGTTAGTAGTTTCCCGGTGAGATCGACAATCCGATGCAAATGGCCGAGCCGTCCGCGCATATCGACACCTACATCAACGACAACCTGCCGCCGCGCGGGCTGTGGCCGGAGATGGATTATTCCGTCCTGCCGGAACTGGCCGCCTATCCGCCGCGGTTCAATGCCGCCGTCGAGCTGCTCGACAAGCAGGTCGCAGCCGGATACGCCGATGCGCCGATGTTCCATTGGGGTCCGGAGATCTGGACCTACGCCGACATGCTGGCCGAGGCGAACCGGATCGCCAATCTGCTGGTCGTCGATCTGGGGCTGGTGCCGGGCACCCGGGTGATGCTGCGGTCGGGCAACCATCCGATGCTGGCGGCATGTTGGTACGCGGTGCTCAAGGCGGGCATGGTCGCGATTTCGACCATGCCGGTGCTGCGCGAGCGCGAGATCGTCCATATCGCCAACAAGGCCCGCGTCCAGGTCGTGATCAGCCATGCGGACCTGGCCCAGGATGTCGAGGCGGCAAGGCCGTCCTGTTCCGACCTCGCCCACACGCTCTATTTCGGCGCCGGCGCGGGTGACGGGCTCGAGGCGCGCGCCGCCGGCAAGGCCGCCACGTTCGACAACGTCGACACCTCGGCCGATGATGTGGCGATCGTCGGCTTTACCTCGGGCTCGACCGGGGCGCCCAAGGGGACGCTCCACTTCCACCGCGATCTTCTGGCCGCCGCCGATTGCTTCATCGGCCACGTGGTCCGCATCCGGCCCGGCGACATCGTCTGCGGCAGCCCGCAGATCGCCTTCCTCTACGGGCTGTGCGCCTTCCTGGTCGATGCCCCGCGCTTCGGCGCCGGCTCGATCCTGCTGGAACGGGCGACGCCGCGACTCCTTCTGGAGACGATCCAGGAGAAACGGGCGACGGTCTGCTTCTCGACACCCTCGGGCTACAAGTTGATGCTCGATCACGCGCGCGACTACGACCTGTCGAGCCTGCGGGTCTGTGTCGCCGGCGGCGAGCCGCTGGCGCCGGCGACCTATGAATCCTGGAAGGAGATCACCGGGGTTGCGATGATCAACGGGCTCGGCATCTCCGAACTGCTGCACATATTCATCTCGGCCGCCGGGGACGATATCAAGCCCGGCACGATCGGCCGGCAGATCCCGGGTTTTCGGGTCCGCGTCGTCGATGAGGACTTCAACGACACCGCGCCGGGCGAGGTCGGACAGATGATCGTCAAGGGCCCCAACGGGTGCCGCTATCTCGACGACCGGGAGCGCCAGGAGAAATATGTCCGGCAGGGATGGAACCTGTCGGGCGATCTCTGCAAAGTCGATGCGGACGGCTACATCACCTACGAGGCGCGCACCGACGACATGATCTTGACCAGCGGCTATAACGTCTCGGGCCTCGAGGTGGAGGCGGTGCTCCTCGAACATCCCAAGGTGCGCGAGTGCGCCGTGGTCGGCGCGCCCGATCCCGACCGCGGGGCGATCGTGAAGGCCTTCGTCGAGGTCGCCGAGGGCGCGCGGGGCGACGCTGCCCTGGTCGGCGAGCTGCAGGACTTCGTCAAGTCGCAGATCTCGGCCTTCAAGTACCCGCGCGCGATCGAGTTCGTCGATGCGCTGCCGCTGACCGCGACCGGCAAGATCCAGCGCGGCGCCCTGCGCGCGCTGGAGCGCGACCGGGCGGCGCAGGGCGAACGGCAAGAGGCTGGTTGGAGAACGACATGAGCGAGATCATCGATTTCCTTTTGACCCGGCGCTCGGTGACCGCGCGCAACATGACCGAGCCGGGTCCGAGCGCGGACGAGCTCGACAAGATCCTCCGCGCCGGGATGCGGGTGCCCGACCACGGCAGACTCGGCCCGTGGCGCTTCATCGTCATCAAGGGCGATTCGCGCGCGGCCTTCGGCGATGTGCTGGGCGAAGCGTTCAAGAAGGAGAACCCCGACGCCTTCGAGGAGCTGATCGAGGTCGAGCGCGAGCGCTTCCAGCGCGCGCCCGTGGTGATCGCCGTCGTCTCTCGGGTGACCAGGGAGCACAAGATCCCCGAATGGGAGCAGACGCTGTCCAGCGGGGCGGCTTGCATCAACATGCTCAATGCGGCGCATGCCATCGGCTACGCCGCGCAATGGCTGACCGAATGGCCGGCCTATAACGCCGATGTCGCTGCCGCTCTCGGCCTGGCGGAGCACGAACGCGTCGCGGGCTTCGTCTATGTCGGCACGCCGAAGGAGCCGCCGACCGAACGCCAGCGCGCCGAATACGAGGCGGTGGTCAGCGAATGGAACCCGCCGGCGCAATGATCGCGCTTCGCCCGATCGGCTATGTCAGGGGCGGCCGCGCCGAGCCCTTCAACGACGATTGGGACTCGGTGACCGCAACGATCGAGCTCGACACCGAATGGCTGGGTGCGGACGCCATCGTCGGGCTGGATACGTTCAGCCACGCCGAGATCCTCTACCACTTCCACCGGACCGATCCGGCGAGCATCGTCACCGGCGCGCGCCATCCGCGCAACAACCCCGACCTGCCGCTCGCCGGCATCTTCGCCCAGCGCGGCCATTACCGCCCCAACCTGCTGGGATCGACCGTCTGCCGGGTGCTCGGGATCGAGGGAGCGACGGTGCGGGTTCAGGGGCTCGATGCGATCGACGGCACGCCGGTGCTCGACATCAAGCCCTATATGCGCGCCTTCGCCCCGCGCGGCGCGGTCCGCGAGCCCGGCTGGGTGTCCGAGGTTATGGGCAACTACTGGGTGAAAAGGACGTGAGGCTCTACGACTTCGAAGCCGATGCCAAGCGGGTCTACGACGTCCTGGTGGACGGAGGGATCGGCATCATCCCGACCGATGTGGGCTACGTGATCCTCGGCACCACGTCGGCCGCGATCTGGAAGATCTTCGAGGTCAAGCGGCGCAAGCCGGAGAAGCTCAACGCCATGTGCGGCTGCGAGGAGATGCACCGCGACCTGCATGTGCTGACCGAGGACCGCCGCGCGATCGTGTCTGCGGTCATCGGAGCCTACGGCCTGCCTATGGGGACGGTGGCCCCCGGCCGGATGGCGCATCCCGCACTCGCCGGGCTCGATCCCGACGTGCTCGACCAGACGACCGAGGACGGCACGATTGCGATGCTGCTCAACGCCGGGCCGATCCTCGACACGCTCGCCCGCATCGCCTTCGCCGACAACCGGCTGGTGATCGGCTCCTCTGCCAACATCTCTCTACAGGGCGTCAAGTTCCGCGCGGACGATATCGAGCCGGAAATCCGCGCCGCCGCCGACATCATCATCGACTACGGGCTTGCCCGCTGGAACGTCTACGGCAAGTCCTCGACGATGATCAACGTCGACACGCTCGAAGTCGTCCGCTACGGCTCGTGCTTCGATCTGATCGACGACATCCTGCGGCGGCATTTCGACATCGCCCTGCCGCCCGACCCAAAGTGCTGAGCGATCCGATCGCGCGGGGCCTCGGCCAACACCGATGACGGCGCGGAGGCGTTGGGCGTCCACCGGCGAGCTGCCGTCTCACGCTATGACGGCAACCCGCCGGCGGTCGGTCGGGTCAGAAGTCCATGCCGCCCATATCGGGCGCCGCGGGAGCCGGCGCTTTCTTCTCCGGCTTCTCCGCGACCATGGCCTCGGTGGTGATCAGAAGACCCGCGACGGAGGCGGCATCCTGCAACGCCGTGCGGACCACCTTGATCGGATCGATGATCCCGGCGCCGACCAGGTCCTTGTACCGGC
Source organism: Alphaproteobacteria bacterium (assembly GCA_965248835.1). GTDB lineage: Bacteria > Pseudomonadota > Alphaproteobacteria > MPNO01 > MPNO01 > CAYFYS01. The sequence goes on along the minus strand of CBDFLJ010000002.1, from coordinate 618,361 downwards.
CGTCCTGGGCGTCGTAGCCCCAGTTGGGCTCTTTGCGATCGCGGATCTTGCCGACGACGATGGCACCCTCGACGCCGGCATTCTCGGCGATCAGCCAGGCCGGCGAGCGGATCGCGCGGCGGACGATTTCGATGCCCGCCTTCTGGTCGTCATTGGCCGGCTTGAACGAATTCAGGACCGCCTCGCCCCGGAGCGGCGCGACGCCGCCGGCGGCGACGATCCCCTCCTCGACCGCGGCCCGGGTCGCATTCATCGCGCCCTCGAATGCGGCGCCGATGTTGGCGTTGCGGTCCTCAATCCGTCGGCCGGGTTCCGGCGCATCGCCGCGTTCGCCTCAGGCAGCCTTCCGCCTGCTGCGTGAGAGCGGTTGCTCGAAGATGCCCATGACGTCGGACTCCTTGATGATCAGCAGCTCCTCGCCGTCGATCGTGACCTCGGTCCCCGACCATTTGCCGAGCAGAATGTGATCTCCGGTCTTCACGTCGAGCGGCGTGATCACGCCATCCTCGTTGCGCGCGCCGGGGCCGACGCTCAGCACCTCGGCTTGCATCGGCTTTTCCTTGGCCGTGTCGGGAATGATGATGCCGCCTGCCGTCTTCTCGTCCTCGTCGACGCGACGAACCAGAAGACGGTCGTGCAAAGGCCTGAATTTCATGTCTTTTTCTCCTTTCTTCCCTGAGGTTCTCGCATCCTCACCAGCAGATTTGGCACTCGCTGTAAAAGAGTGCCAAATCTGCTGGTGCCTATTTATTCGACGCGTTGCGGATTTCAAGAGGGCGGGCGGGGATTTTTCCCCGATGCCGGCCGCGCGATTCCAAGCAGTCCCCGCGAGGCGGCGCCTCGACCTTCGGACGGCAATTCGTCAAGCTTTCATGCAGCGATCGATGCGGGGAGTATGAACGAATGACCGGAAGCGGACCGGCTGTGGAACCTGCCGCCGGTGCATCACTGATCGAAGCGGCGCGAGGGCTGGCACCGATGATCGGCGCCGAAGCCGCGGGCGCGGAGAAGGCGCGGAAGATCCCGGCGCATGTCTACGCGGCGCTCCGGGACGGCGGGTTTTTCCGCATCCTGCTGCCGCGGCGGTTCGGCGGCTACGAGCTCGACCTGGAGACCGCGGTCAAGGTGATCCTCGAGCTCTCGGCGGCCTGCGGCTCGACTGGGTGGGTGGCGAGCTGCGCGATCTCCCATCAATGGATGGCCGCTCAGTTCCCGCTGGCCTGTCAGGACGAGATCTGGCGCGACGGACCCGACAAGATGGTCGTCACCTCGTTCCCGCCGAGCGGGACGTGCATCCGCGTCGCCGGCGGCTTCCGGATCAGCGGGACCTGGCGCTATGCCAGCGGCTGCGACTACGCCGATGTCGCGCTGCTGGGCGCGATGCTGCCGCCCGCAGACGGCGGCCGGGAGCGCGCCGTCCCGGGCTTCGTCGTGGTCCCGATGGCGGATTGCCGTCAGGTCGATGACTGGGACACCATGGGGCTGGCAGCGACCGGCAGCCATGCGGTCGTCGCCGAAGACGTCTTCGTACCGGAATACCGCAGCCTCGCCGCGGAGATCTTCGCTTCGGTCGACACGCCCGGACAGGCGGCTTTCGCGACCAATCTCGGGCGCTATCCCGTCTTCTCGCTCGGTGCGCACGGCCTGTCGGCGACCGCGGTCGGCTGCCTGCAAGGCGCGCTCGACCACTATGTCGAGCAGCTCGGCGACCAGCGGACCCGCGGCAGCGGCGCGGGCGGCGGGGCCAAGGTCAACGAATTTCCCGCCGTACAGATGCGCATCGGCCACGCCGCGGCGGCGCTGATGGCGGCAAAGGCTCTGATGTTCTCGCGGATCGAGGAGACCCGGCGCGCCGTCATCGACCGCGGCGAGCGGCTCGGCGACGGCGAACGGCTCCAGAACAGGGTCGTCCAGGCCTATGCCGTCCAGCTCGCCTTGCAGGGTCTGGACGCCCTGTGGGCCGCCGCGGGTGCCGCCGGCATCCATCACGCCGAACCGGTCCAGCGCGCGTGGCGCGACGCCCATGCGGTCTCCCACCACGCGTTCTTCAACTGGGACGTGATGTCGGCGATGAACGGGCAAGCCCATCTCGGGCTCGCGGTCCGCGGCGCACCCTATTGACCCCACTGACCCCGATCGAAATGTCGCCGGTTGCAGACCCGTTCGCGTCTTCTGCCTTGCCGATTGCGTGCGGCGGTGTCACGCTTGGCCCGGCGAGGGTTCGGGAAACGACAGGAGGATGTCCATGGCCTACACCCTGGAACGGTTTTGCGAGGATTGCCGTGCGGCCATCCGCGCGGATGACGGCGACGCCGGGCGCGAGGTCATCCGCGCCAACCTGGAAAAGCTCGTGGCCAACGCCGACTTCGTTGCCGCCAATTGCGGCGTCGATGCCGAGCGCGGCCTCCACCGGCTCTACGAGGATCCCGAGCTCGGCTTCCTCGTCCTGGCGCATATCTACGACAAGGGCGTGGAGTCGCCGCCGCATGACCATGGACCGTCCTGGGCGATCTATTGCCAGTCGGTCGCGTACACCGACATGACGATCTGGAAGGAGACCGGGGGTTCGGGCGACGGGGATCCCATCGTCAAGCCGGTGGAGACCTACCGGCTCGACCCGGGCATGGCGGGCACCTTCAACCCGGGCGACATCCATTCGATCAAGTTTCCCGACGGCGCGCGCTTCGTGCGGGTGACCGGCACCGACCTCGATCTGGTGGACCAGCGGCTGTTCGACCTCAAGTCCAACACGGTCGACTACTCCAAACCGGTCCCGGCGCCGGTCGACGCCTGAGCCCAGCCGTTCCGGCCGGTCGGGTTGGCGCGCGATTGGGCCGCGTGCTAAGGAATTGTGTGATCACGAAGTCGTGACAGGGACACCGCTCGTGCTGTCCCGTCGGCCAGCGAGCCGAACACGGAACAGGGAGAGATCAGCATGACGACCCACACGAAGCGGCCATCGCAGCGGCCCGGAATCGGCCGCCGCCGCGCGCTCAAATATGGCGGCGGGGTGATCGCCGCGGCCGCCTCATCGAGCTTCGCCGCGCCTGCGATCCACGCCGCGAAGTCGGTGAAGATCGGCTTTGTCAGCCCGCAATCCGGGCCGCTGGCGGCGTTCGGCGAAGCCGACCGGTTCGTGCTCGCCGATGCGCGGGCCGCGATCGGCAGCGGTATCAGGATCGGCAAGCGGACCTATCCGGTCGAGATCCTGGCCCGGGATTCCCAGTCCAACCCCAACCGCGCGGCCGAGGTCGCGGCCGAGCTCATCCTCAAGCACGAGGTCAACCTGATGATCGGCTCCTCGTCTGGCGACACGGTCAACCCGGTCTCCGATCAGTGCGAGGCCAACGAGGTGCCGTGCGTGACCGCCGATACGCCCTGGCAGATCGTCTATTTCGGCCGCGGCGCAACCCCGGACAAGGGCTTCAAGTGGACCTACCACTTCTTCTGGGGCATCGACGACATGATCGGCGTGTTCATGGACATGTGGAATGCGCTGGGCACCAACAAGAAGGTCGGCAGCCTGATGGTCAACGACTCCGACGGCGTCGTGGCGGGCGATCCCAAGCGCGGCTTCCGGCCGCCGATCGAAGGCGGCGGGTTCGGCTATTACCAGCCGTCGCTGTTCCAGCCGGGCACCAACGACTTCACCGCCCAGATTACCGAGTTCAAGAAGCAGGATGTCCACATCCTGACCGGCGTCGCGACACCGCCGGATTTCTCGACCTTCTGGACGCAAGCCGCTCAGCAGGGCCTGACCAAGCAGCTCAAGGCCGCCACGATCGGCAAGGCGCTGTTGTTCCCGCCGGCGATCGAGGCGTTGGGCGAGCGCGGCGCGGGGCTGACCACCGAGGTCTGGTGGTCGCCGGCGCACCCGTTCAAATCGAACCTGACAGGCACCAGCTCGGCGGATTTCGCGGCGGCCTATACCGCACGCACCGGCAAACAATGGACCCAGCCGCTGGGCTTCAAGCACGCCAACATCGAGGTGGCGATCGACGTGCTGAAGCGCTGCGGCGATCCGGGCGATCCGGAGGCGATCCTGAACGCGATCGAGAACACCGACTACGAATCGATCGTCGGCCCGGTCTCGTGGAAATTCGGCGACCACCGCAACCCGGTCAAGAACGCTTGCCGCACGCCGCTCGTCGGCGGCCAGTGGAAGCGCGGCAAGAAATTCAAGTACGACCTGATCGTCGTCGACAACCGGCGCGCGACGAACATCCCGGTCGGCGGCGGCCTCGACCCGCTGAGCTGAGCGCCCGGCGATCGAACCGTCCGGCGCCCGCGCGGGCGCCGGACGCTCCCCGGGAACCTCGATGAACCCGATCCTGTCGGTCAACGGCCTGTTCAAGAGCTTCGGCTCGCTGCGGGTGATCGAGGACTTCGACATGGACCTCGCCGAAGGCGAGGCGCTGGGGATCATCGGGCCCAACGGCGCCGGCAAGAGCACGCTGTTCAACCTGGTCACCGGAAGCCTGCAGCCCGACGGCGGCCGGATCGTTTTCGCCGGCCAAGACGTCACGGGGATGCCGGCGCACCTGCGCTGCCGCGCGGGCATCGGGCGGTCCTACCAGATCCCCCACCCGCTCGCCGGCATGACGGTGTTCGAGAACCTGCTGGTCGGCGCGGTGTTCGGCGGGCAACAGCCGGAAGCCAGGACCTACCAGCGGTGCGCCGAGATCCTCGAACAAGTCGGGCTGATCGGCAAGGCCAATGTGCCGGCCGGCGCCCTCACCCTGCTCGAGCGCAAGCGCCTGGAGCTTGCCCGAGCGCTGGCGACTCGTCCGCTTGTGCTGCTGCTCGACGAGATCGCCGGCGGGCTCACCGAGCACGAGATCAGGCAGTTGATCGAAACCATCGGCGGCATCCGCGCACAGGGCGTTTCGATAGTCTGGGTCGAGCACATCGTCCATGCGCTGCTATCGGTGATCGATCGGCTGATCGTCATCAACTTCGGCAGCAAGCTCGAAGACGGGGATCCGCGGGCGGTCCTCGACAGCCCGGCGGTGCGCGAGGTCTATATGGGGATCGCGGTCGAATGAGCCTCTTGGAGATCCGCGGCCTGAACGCGTTCTACGGCGATTTCCAGGCGCTGTTCGGCATCGATCTGGTGTTGGCCGAGCACGAGACGGTGGCGGTGATCGGCGCCAACGGCGCCGGCAAGACGACGCTGCTGCGCGCCATCACCGGCCTGGTCGCTGCCACCGGCAATGCGGTCTCCTACCGCGGGCGGTCTATCCAGGGCCTGGCGGCGTGCGAGATTGTCGACATGGGCATCGCGATGGTCCCCGAAGGCCGCCGCCTGTTCCCCAGCCTGTCGGTGGAAGAAAACCTGCTGATCGGCGGCTACAGCCGGCGGCCTGGGGACTGGACGCTGGAGCGGGTGTACGCGCTGTTCCCGGCGCTGCTTGCGCGCCGCTCGGTCCCCGGCACCGCGCTCAGCGGCGGCGAGCAGCAGATGGCGGCGATCGGACGCGCGCTGATGGCCAACCCGGACCTGATCCTGTTCGACGAGCTGTCGCTGGGCCTGGCACCCATCGTGGTCAAGGAGATCTATGACGTTCTGCCCAGGATCATCGCCGAGGGGGTTTCGGTGGTGGTCGTCGAGCAGGATATCCATCGGGCGCTCGCCATCGCCGATACCGTCCACTGCCTGCAGGAGGGGCGGATCTCGCTCAGCGGACCGCCCGACACGCTGACCCGCGAGCAGATCGCGGCGGCCTATTTCGGCAGCTGAGCATGATCGAGTGGGTCAACACCATCGTTCAAGGCGTCCTGACGGGCGGGCTCTATGCCCTGTTCGCCGCCGGGCTGGCGATCATCTTCGGCGTCATGCGCCTGGTGAACATCTCGCATGGCGATTTGATCGTGCTGGCCGCGTTCGTCGCCATGGTGATCATCGAGACCACGGGTGTGGACCCGTTCCTTTCGATGATCGCCGTGCTGCCGTTCATGTTCGTCTTCGGCTACTTGCTCCAGCGCGGGATCCTCAACTTCACCCTGGGCAACGACCTGCTGCCGCCGCTGCTGGTCACCTTCGGGATCTCGATCGTCATCCAGAACGTGCTGCTGGAGATGTTTTCCGCCGACTCCCAGCGTCTCAAGGCCGGCGCCGTCGAGACCGTGAGCCTGCGCCTCGCCGAGGGGTTGGAGATCGGCGTCATGCCGCTGATCGTCTTCATCGTCGCGGTCATCCTGATCACCGGATTGCAGCTCGCCTTCGGCCGCACCCGCCTCGGCCGTGCGTTCCGCGCGACCTCGGACGATGCAAGCACCGCCCAGCTCATGGGGATCGATCACCGGCACATCTACGGCTTGGCCATGGCGGTGGCGCTCGTCCTGGTCGGCATCGCCGGGATCTTCCTCGGCATCCGCAGCAATTTCGACCCCTCGCTCGGGCCGTCGCGGCTGCTGTTCGCATTCGAGGCGGTGATCATCGGCGGGCTGGGCTCGATCTGGGGCACGCTGGCCGGCGGGGTGATCCTCGGCGTCGCCCAGAACGTCGGCGCGAAGATCGATCCCGGCTGGCAGATCCTCGCCGGCCATATCGCCTTCCTCGCGGTCCTTGTGCTGCGGCCCAACGGGCTGTTCCCGAGGACGCGCGATGACTAGCCGGGTCCAGCGGTCGACGCGGACAAGCCGGGCCGGCGCGGCCTTCGGCCTGGTGGCCCTGGTCGTCCTGGTCTCGCTGCCCTATTGGGGCGACCGGGCGCTGATGCGTCTGCTGGTCGAGATCTTCTACATCCTTGCGCTTGCCCAGCTCTGGAACCTGCTCGCCGGGTATGGCGGGCTGGTCTCGGTCGGACAGCAGGCCTTCGTCGGGCTCGGCGGGTATCTCCTGTTCATGCTTGTGATCTTCGCCGACGTGGGCGCGCTGTGGACGGTGCCGCTGGCCGGCGTCATCGGGGCCGTGGTCTCGCTGCCGATCGCCTTCGTGGTCTTCCGGCTGCGCGGACATTATTTCGCCATCGGGACCTGGGTGGTCGCGGAGGTCTTCCTTCTCGGCTTCGCCCAGGTCAAGGTCATGGGCGGCGGTTCGGGCATGAGCCTGCCGATCGCCGCCATCAAGTCGATCGCGGCCTCGCGCGCCGCCCGCGATACGGTGATCTACTGGGTGGCGCTGGCGGTGATCGTGGCCGTGATCGCGGCGGTCTATCTCCTGCTGCGGTCCCGGCACGGTCTTGCGCTCACCGCCATCCGCGATTCCGAGGAGGCCTCGCGCAGCCTCGGCGTCGACAATTTCCGCGCCAAGCTCCTGGTCTACGTCCTGGCCGCCTTCGGGACTTCGGCCATCGGCGCCCTGATCTACCTGACCAAGATCCGCATCAGTCCGAGCGCGGCCTTCGACATCAACTGGACGACGACGATCATCTTCATCGTCGTCATCGGCGGCATCGGCTCGATCGAAGGCCCGATCCTCGGCACCGCGATCTTCTTCCTGCTGCGCGAGCCGCTGGCGCCGTATGGGGCCTGGTACCTGATCCTCCTGGGGGCGACCGCAGTGGTCGTCATGCTCAAGGCGCCCAAGGGGATCTGGGGCCTGGTGGTGGCCCGCTTCGACGTCCATCTCTTCCCGGTCCAGCGGCGCCTGGTCCCCGCACGGCCGCCGGATTCGACCGCATCGTCCTAGCGGTGCTCCTGACCGCGCGTGCGCGCGCCCGGCCAGGGCGGGCGGACGAGGCCGAGATTCTCGCGCAGCGTCGTGCCCGCATACGCCGTTCGATAGAGCCCGCGGCGCTGGAGTTCGGGAACCACCAGGTCGACGAAATCCTGCAGGCCCGACGGGAAGACCGGCGGCATGATGTTGAAACCGTCGCACGCCGCGCCGGTGACCCACTCCTCCATCATGTCGGCGACCTCGACCGGCGTTCCGATGATCTCGTAATGGCCGCGCGCGCCGGCGACGCGGCGGTAGAGGTCGCGGATCGTCAGCTTCTCCCGGCGCGCGATCTCGACGAACAGCTCCACCCGGGTCGAGGCGGTCGCGTTGAGCGGAATGTCCGGCAGCGGGCCGTCGATCGGATAGCCCGACAGGTCGTAGTCCAGCCGCTTGGACAGAAGCTGCAGCCCGGTCAGGGGATCGATCAGATCCTGGAGCGCCTCGTAGCTGTCGACGGCCTCATCGTGGCTGCGCCCGAGGCAGACCAGGAGCCCGGGCATGATCTTGAGGCCGTCGGGATCGCGGCCATAGGCGGCCATGCGGCCCTTCACGTCGGCGTAGAACGCCTGCGCGCCGGCGAGCGTCTGCTGGGCACCGAAGATCACTTCGGCGGTTTCCGCGGCCAGCTCGCGTCCGTCGTCCGACGCGCCGGCCTGGACCAGGACCGGCTCGCCCTGGGCCGAGGGGGGCGCGTTGAGCGGGCCGCGCACCCGGAAGAATTCGCCGACATGCTCCATCACATGGAGCGCGTCCGGATCGAAATAGATCCCCGCCTCCTGGTCCCGGACGAAGGCGTCCTGGCCCCAGGAATTCCACAGCCCGCGAACGACTTGGGCGAATTCGCGCGCCCGGCGGTAGCGTTCGGATTTCTCGACATGCTCGGCGAGGCCGAAGCTGTCGGCCTCGGACCGGTTGGCCGAGGTCACCAGGTTCCAGCCCGCGCGCCCGCCGCTGACCAGGTCCAGCGAGGCGAACCGCCGCGCGAGCAGGTAGGGCTGGTCGTAGGTCGTGGTCGACGTGCAGACGAGGCCGAGATGGGTGGTGTGCTGGGCGAGCGCGCACATCAGCGTGAACGGCTCGATCCAGGTGCCGTAGGAATCATGGCTCATCGACTCCAGCGAGCCGCGCCAGAACGACACCGAGTCGGCCATGAAGAACATGTCGAACAGACCGCGCTCGGCGAGCCGGGCGATGTCGATGAGGTGCGCCAGGTTCGCTCCCGAATCGGCGACGCCGTCGGGATGCCGCCAGGCCGCGATATGGTGCCCGCACGGCCAGTAGAACATCCCGAGCTTCATCTCGGACCGCGGTTCCGCCATCGCCTTGCCCCCGGACCGCTAGCCGCCGTAGAGCGGCGCGGTGCAATCGGCCATGAAGGCCTGGGTGGTGTATTCGACGAGCTCGAGCTGGTTGCCCCAGGGATCGAGCACGTAATTGAACCTGAGCCCCGCGCTCGGGCCTTCGTCGAGCACCACCGGACCGGCCATGACCGTGCATCCGCTGGCCGCGAGATGGGCAACCGCGGCAGCCAGGTCTTCGACCTTGAAGGCGATATGGTGGCCGCCGTAATCGCAGTTGCGCGGCGGCGCCTTGCGCGCATCCCCGGGCCGGTCGTACTGGAGCAGCTCCAGCATCAGGTTGGGGCCGATCGACAGCATGGCGATGTTAAGCCGCGCGCCCTTGACGTTGACATGAGCCTCGGTCCAGTCGCGGCCGTCCGCGGCGGCCGGCAGCTCCGCCGCATCGAACGGGCCGATACGGTAGAGCTCGGTGCCGCCGATCACCTCGCAATAGAACCGCACCCCGGCGTCGAAGTCGGGGACCGTCAAGGCGACATGATCGACGTGCTGAAGCCCGGGCAGCGGTCCATTCGTCATCCTCAGCCCCATCGTATGTCCGCAGCCGTGCTCGCGCGGCCGCAAACGCCGCGACATCATACAAGCTCAACCCGAATTCGGAACGGTGGTTCCCGCGGTCGCGGGGCCGGGGATCAATCGAAGGCGTCGGGAAACTTCCGCCGCATCTCGGCCGCGAGTTCCGGCGATGTCTGGGCGACCGCCGGAAAGGTTTCAAGCCGCTCGTAAGGGATGCAGGCGTCTATGACGACGCGGGAGTTGTAGAGCCTGTCGTCGGTGACCATGGTGTCGAGGCGGGACGACCAGTTACGGTCGAGGACGGTGAAGTCGGTCTTGGGGTCCGATCTCGTGCCCATGGCCCAGATAACGTCGTGGATGTCGGTCGGGTCGATGTCGTCGTCGACCACGACGACATAGCGCCCGACATAGCCGGTGGGGTTGACCTGGGAGGCGACCAGGCCGACCTGGTTGGCGTGGCCGAAATAGCGCTGCTTGATCGCCACCACGACGAAGGTCCGGCCGGCGCCGCCCTGGTGGACCCAGACGCCCTTGACGTCGGGAATGCCCGCGCCCTCCAGGGAGTCGAGCAGGCCGGCGGAGCGGATGAAACAGCGCTCGAAGAGGTGGGAATGCGGCGGCTTCTGGCTGGCCGCGCAGGTCAGGATCGGATCGGTGCGGTGATAGACCCGCTCGATACGGATCACCGGCTCTTCCTTGGCGTCTCCGGCGTAGTAGCCGGTCCACTCGCCGAACGGACCCTCCAGCGCGGTCTCGTCCGGCGAGACGAACCCCTCCAGCACGATTTCGGCGTGCGCGGGAAACGGCAGGCCGGTGACCTCGCCTTCGACGACCTCGATCGGCCGGCCGGTCAGCCCGCCGGCCCAGTCGAGCTCCGGGATCTGATCGGACAGCGTGTAGCGGGCCGCGATATAGGTTGCGGGGTCGATGCCGACGATGATCGCCATTGGGCACGGCTTGCCGGCGGCCAGGTACTTGTCGCGCTGGATGCGGCCCTGCTTGCCGTTGGAGATGTAGGAGGTCGCGATGTTGGGGCCGTTCACCTGGACCCGGTAGGTGCCGACATTGATGCGCCCGCTGTCCGGATCGCGGGTGACCACGCCGCAGGCGGTGCCGATATAGCGCCCGCCGTCCTGCTCGTGATGGATCGGCACCGGGAATTTCAGCAGGTCGACCGCGCCGTCGCGGTCGATGTTTTCCATCACCGGGCCGGTGTCGACCACGCGCGGCGGGATCGGGTCGTGCTGCTTGATGCGCGCCCGATAGGCATCGAGCATCGCCCGCCGGTCGTCCGATCGGGCCGCATCGAGCCCGAGCCCGAGCCCGAGCGCAAGCCGCAGCGGCGAGCCCAGCATGCCGTACAGGCAGCGCATGCCGCTGGGGTACCCGGGCACGTCGTCGAACAGGAGCAGCGGAGACTTGTCGACCTTCTCGCGGTAGAGCACCTCGGTCACCGCACCGATTTCACGGTTCCAATGGGCACCGGTGACGGATTTCAACTCGCCGCCGTCTTCGACCGCGGCCAGGAAGGCCCTCAGATCGGTCTGGATCGCATCGTTGGGCTGCATTGATCCGGCCTCTCGCAAAAACCGCCGCGGCGTTGCCACCGCGGCGGTTCAGAGTACTGACGCTTACGCCGATACGGAATCGGAACCGCCGGCCCTCAGTCGCAGAGCCAGCCCCACTTCTCGCGGGCCTCGCGCGCCATCGCCGGCGGCGGCGCGTTGACCGGCGGGAACTCGTCCTTCCAGTGAAACGGCCGGCAGGCATCGATGATCGCCCGGCTGTTGGTCAGATTGCCCTTCTCCTTCTCCCACGGCGGGATGCGCGGGTCGAGATGGGTCGACCAGGCGTTGGTGATGATGTCGATCGAGGTCGCGGGGTCCGACCGGGTCAGCATCGCCCAGATCAGCTCCTCGAGGTTGGAGACATCGATATCCTCGTCGGTGACGATGACGTACTTGCCGGCATAGGCCCCGACATGGCACTGGCAGGCGATGTGGCCGGCCTGCTTGGCGTGGCCCGGATAGCGCTGCTTGATCGAGACTGCGACCAGCATGCGCGCGGTGCCCACCTCGTGCAGCCACGCCGCGGTCACGTCGGGGACACCGGCCTTGGCTATGTTCTCCTTGAGCAGCGCCGAACGGGTGACCGCGCGGTAGCGGGCAAGCTCGTCCGGCGGCCGCTGGGGCGGGCAGCCCAGGAGGATCGGGTTGTTGCGGTAATAAATCGCCTTGATGTCCATCACCGGCTCGCGGCGCATCTTGGAGCCGTAATAACCGGTCCACTCGCCGAACGGACCCTCCTCCTTCATGTTGTCGGGCTCGATGAAGCCCTCCAGCACCAGCTCGGCATTGGCCGGGAACGGCAGGCCGGTGTGCCTGCCCTTGATCATTTTCATCGCCTCGCCGCGAAAGCCGCCGACGACATCGAACTCGCACACGCCGGGAGGCACCTCGGAGCAGCCCATCAGGAAGGTCATCGGGTCGCCGCCGCAGACGATGACGGCCGGCATCGGCTCCTTGCGCTGCTGGTATTTGTCGCGGTGGATGCGGCCGTGCTTGCCGGGCGAGATGTAGAAGCCGACCGAGGTCTTGGACTGGATCATCACCCGGTAGGTGCCGATGTTGATCCAGCCGGAGTCAGGATCGCGGGTCACGTTGTAGCTGCCGGTGCCGATATAGCGGCCGCCGTCCTGGTCGTGCCACTTGGGCGTCGGGAAGACTTCGACGTCGATGTCATCGCCTTCCATGATGTTCTCGCAGACCGGCCCGGACTCCACGAACACGTGGGGGATCTCCTTGAGATCCTCCATGTAGTTGGCCCGGAAAGCGTCCGTCAGCTCGATCTTGGACAGCTCGGAGGGGAAGCCCAGCGTCAAGCCCATACGCTTGGACGAAAAGAAGTTGGTCAGCACACGGCTGCCCTCGATCGTGCCGGGCACATCCTCGAAGACCACGCAGGGCGCCTTGTCGTCGTGCAGGACGACCTCGGCGGCCATGCCGATGTCGCGCTCCCAGCTCGCGCCCTGGACGTGCTTGACCTCGCCCAGCTTCTCGGCCTCCTCGAGCCATTCGCGCAAGTCGGTATAGGGGATGCGGAGCTCGTTCTCCATCCGCGGCGCCGCGCCGTCTCCGGCGACCTTGCCGATCACATTGCCCATGTCGTCGGCCATCGTGCCTCTCCTGCCTGTGCTTCCCGGACGGTGGGGAAACTACCGGCTGCGGCGGACGAATACCAATACATTGTCGGCATCACAGGGATCGCGAAACGCGAATGGACAGGGCGATGGAGCCGCGCCGGCCGGGCTGTTTCGCCCGGCGCGGGGCAGGCTCGGCAAGCGCGGCGCTCAGGCAGCAGCGAGACGCGTCTCCCGCAGGCCCAGCCACTCCATCCGCGGCAGCACCTCGGCGGCGAAGAACGGCAGCTCGTCGATGAAGTTCACCAGCCCGAAGGCCATCCCGTCGAGCCCGGCGCGGTTGAGCTTCGCGAAGGTCTGCGCGACATGGTCGGGCGAACCGACGATCGGATAGGTGCCGAGCCCGCTCGCCATCCGGCGGCGCATCTTCGGCATCAGCTCGGCCGGCAGCGACTGGGTGTTCTTGCGGCCTTCCATCAGGTAGTCGACCCCGGCCGCATCGGCCTTCTCCTCGGCGTAGTAGACGTAGTAGTCCTCCGCCTCCTTCTGGGTCGCCCGGGTGACGACATGGCCTGATGCGTAGACCCCGATGTGGCGCCCGGCCGCAAGCGCGCGCGTCGCGGCGATCTCCGGCTCCAGCTTGTCCTCATCGACGATCAGCATGAACAGGCAATCGGCGCTGCGCGCGGCGAACGCGCGGCCTGCCTGGGACGAGCCGGCGCTCATCAGCATCGGGGTCTCGCCGAAGCACGGCTTGGGTGAGCCGATAACGCCTTTCAGCGTCATGAACGCACCGTCATGATCGAACGGGGCATCCTCGGTCCAGATACGCTTGACGATGCCGAGCCATTCCTCGGCGTACGCGTAGCGGTCGTCGTGCGCGCGCAAGCCCACGCCGAACATGTTGAACTCGGTCTGGTTCCAGCCGGAGACGACGTTGAGGCCGAACCGGCCTTGACCGACATGATCGGCGGTCGCGATCTGCTTGGCCGCGAAGACCGGGTTGATTAACGGCGCATGGACGGTGCCGAAGAAGCAGATCTCCTGAGTCCGGGCGAGCAGGCCGATGGCCCAGGCGATGGTCTCCAGGGTCTCGCCCTGGGTGGACACCTCATCGCCGTCGTAGCCGTGCCAGCGGGCGATCGGCAGGATGAACTCCAGCCCCGCCGCCTCGGCCTGGCAGGCAAGCGCGACATTGTTGTCCCAGGATGCGTCCCAGCGCTCGGGCACGGTGGTGATCGCAAGCCCGTTCGAGCAGTTCGGTGCGAACAGGCCGAGCTTGAACCGGTTCGCGTTGTACATTCGGGTGGCTTTGCGCGTCATGGTGCGGTCTCCCCATGATCCTGGTGTCAGCCTAGGACACGACCTTGTCCGGCATCAATCGCCTTCGATACCGACTTCGCTGCCGGCCAGTCCCTCGCCCATCTCGGCTGCCCAAGCCTCCGGCAGCTTGCCGGCCGCACGTGCCTTTCCGGTGTAGTAGGCCCACAGCTTCGCGGCGTGGGCGGTGCGGTCGAACCGGTCGAGGAACCCGGCCATGTCCTGGGCGCTCAGCGGATCGACCGGGCCGAGTTGGCTGGCTGCGAGCTGGGCACGGGCGTTCTCCTCGAAATGGACCGCATCGGACAGCAGTGCCGGGACCGATTCGGCGGCCAGCACGACGCCGTGGGCGCGGATCAGCAACGCAAAGCAATCTCCCAGGCTGCGTGCCAGCGCCGCGCCGCGCGCGGCGGTGTCGATATGGCCGGGGTCGGGATGGACCGGTATGCCGGCCGCCCACCGCGAGGCGTGGTTGCGGACCGGCACCAGACGGGCGCCCTCGGCCAGGGTGAACAGGATCGCGCTCTCGGGGTGGCAATGCAGGATCGCCCGCAGCTCCGGGCGGGCGCGGTAGATCTCGGCGTGTATGAAGATCTCCGCCGGGGGCGCCGGACCCTGGCCCACCCGCCGCGGACGGCCGTCGAGCCCGGCCTCGAGCGCGTCTTCGGGGCGCAGCTCGCCGCGCGGCGTGGCCATGGGCTGGATCAGGAAAAAATCGCCGTCGGGCAGGCGGGCGCTGACATGGCCGCTATAGTCCATGATGCCCTCGGCCACCAGGATACGGGTCATGGAGGCGATTTCGACACGCAGCCGGGCTTCCACGGCACGGGAGTCGCGGTGAAGCGCCATCGGATCGATCCTCCGTTGCCGGACCGGACATTGCGGCGGGCCGGTAGGCCGCATCGCGCGCGTTGAACGACATCGCGACGCTGTTTATGACTAGCACGTTTCCTGTTCTCCCGGAATTTCGAGGGTCGGTTGATGAAACTCGCAACGCTGAAGGGCGGGCGCGACGGGCGGCTGGTGGTCGTCGATGACGGGCTGACGCGGGCGGCCGAGGCTGCTTCGATCGCGAAGACCATGCAGGCGGCGATCGATGAATGGGCGAGCGCGGCACCGTTGCTGGAAAGCCTCGCCGCCGCGGTCAACCGCGGCGATGCGGCGACGTTCGCGTTCCGGCCCGAGGACTGCGCCGCGATCCTGCCGCGCGCCTACCAGTGGGTCGACGCGAGCGCCTATCTCAGCCACGTCGAGCTGGTGCGCAAGGCGCGCGGGGCGGAGATGCCGGAGCAGCTCTATGACGATCCGCTGATGTATCAGGGCGCCTCGGACAGCCTGATCGGGCCGTGCGATGACATCGCATTGGCGGACGAGGCCTGGGGCATCGACATGGAGGCGGAGGTCGTGGCCATCCTCGACGACGTGCCGATGGGCATCGGCGCCCAGGACGCGGCAGCGCATATCAAGCTGATCGGGCTGTGCAACGACGTCAGCCTGCGGAACCTGATTCCGAACGAGCTGGCCAAGGGGTTCGGCTTTCTCCAGGGCAAGCCGACGACGGCGTTCTCGCCGGTGTTCGTCACGCCCGATGCCCTGAGCGCGGCCTGGGACGGCACCAAGATGACCCTCGACATGCGGGTCTCGCTCAACGGGGTTGCGATCGGCCACCCCAATGCCGGCACCGACATGTATTTCGACATGCCCCGGCTGATCGCTCATGCCGCCAAGAGCCGCACGCTCGCGGCCGGCACGATCCTGGGCTCGGGCACGATCTCCAACCACGAGCGCGCGGTCGGCTCGGCCTGCCTGGCCGAGGTTCGCACCGTGGAGACCATCGAGCGCGGCGCCCCGGAGACTCCCTTCATGCGCTTCGGCGACCGGGTGCGGATCGAGATGCGCGATGCCGTCGGAAACGCGGTCTTCGGCGTCATCGACCAGAAGGTCGTGCGCTACGAGCCACCCGGCTAAAGGGTGTTCCGGACAAGCTCCAGATCGTGAAGCGCGGCGGCGGGTGGATCGCCGCCCTTACGGTGCGTTCGCGCCCATCACCGCGCGCATCTCCTCGACATAGGCGGCAAAGCCGGACTCCAGCGTGTATTCGGGCTGCCAGCCGAGCACGTCGCGCGCGTGGCCGATGTCCATGTGATCGGTGCGCGAGACCGGCGCGCGGCCGGGCACGATGTCGATTTCGAGGTTGGGCAGGGTGGCGCGGACCGCGGCGACCAGCGCCTCGAAGGTGGTGACCGCGCCGATACCGATATTGAAGACCGAATATTTCGGCAGATCGCGGGTCGCGCACAGATCGAGCGCGCGGCCGATATCCTTGGAATAGATGTATTCGAAGGACATCGTCTGTTCCTCGGGGATCTTCGCCGGCGTGCCGCGGATGCCGGCCTCGACCAGGGCATGGCACTTCTCGCCGCCGCCGGAGCCGCCCCAGAAATGACCGACGCCGAAGACGTTGGCGGGCCTGACGATCGCGACATCGAAGCCGTACTGATACTGATAGGCCTCCATGATCAGCTCCTGGGCGGCCTTGGTGTTGGAATAGGGCAGGCCGCTGCCGCGGGCGAAGTCCTCCTTGATGATCCCGCCCGGCGCGTCCTTGCGCCAGTCATAGGCACCGAAGGTCGAGATCGACATGAGCCGGCGAACGCCGGTCAGGCGGGCGGCCTCGCAGACCGCGATCGCGCCGTTGATGTTGAGGTCGATGCCGTTGTGCAGCGGCTCCTCGACCTTGCGCCCGATCAGGCCTGCGGTGTGGAGCACGGTGTCGGCCTCATGCCTGCGGATCGCATCGACGAGACCGGCCAGATGGCGCACGTCCTCGCGCTCGATGGCGTAGTCCGCGTCGCCCAGCCTGGTCTTCAGGTAGTCCTCGCGCGGCAGCGGGTCGAGGAAGACGACTTTCTCGCCGCGCGCCGACGCGCATAGGGCATAGCTCGTCCCGACCAGGCCGGCGCCTGTGATCAGCGTGGTCATCCCCGCCTCCCGTCTGTTATGCGCCTCAAGGTGTAGCCAAGCCCGGACGGTGCTTCAACTCAGCCGCCGTCCTTCTCGCGCCAGGCGAACAAGCCCGCACGCTCGTAGAGCCAGGGATATTGCGCGACCATCGTGCCGACCCGGGTGAGGCGATAAGCAAGCAGGCCGAGGCCGCAGATCACCGCCGTCCCGATCAGGTAGCCCGACAGCGACAGCAGCACGCCGTCGAACAGGGCGTAGTTCAGGAACCGGTCGGCCAGCCCCAGCAACGCCGAATAGAGAACGACCTGCCAGGCCGGCCGCCAGCCGCGCGCCAGCGCATGGCCGGTGAGAAACCCCGCCCCGCCGATGATCACCACGGTCAGACCGATGAAGACCGGCCAGTTGAACTCATCCATCGGCGGGCCTCCCGCCTTCGAGATAGGCCGCGCGGATCTCCGGGTTGTCGAGGAGCTCCGCCCCGGTGCCGCTCAGCGTGATCCGGCCGTTGACCATCACATAGCCGCGGTGAGCGAGCCGGAGCGCGTGGAAGGCGTTCTGCTCGACCAGCAGGACTGTCATGCCCTCGCGCGCGTTGATCTCCGCGATAACCTCGAAGATCTGCTTGACGATCAGGGGCGCGAGGCCGAGCGAGGGCTCGTCCAGCAACAGCAGGCGGGGCCGACTCATCAGCGCGCGTGCGATCGCCAGCATCTGCTGCTCGCCGCCCGACAGCGTGCCGCCGCGCTGGCCGGCCCGCTGCGCGAGGATGGGGAAAAGGGCGAACGCACGTTCCAGGTCGGCCTCGAAGCCGTCTTCAGCCGCGGTGACCGCGCCCATCTGCAGGTTCTCCAGCACCGTCATGCGCGGGAAGATCCGGCGGCCTTCCGGCGCATGCGCGATGCCGAGCCGGATGATGTCGTGGGTCTTGAGCCCGGTGATATCCGCGCCCTCGAAGACGATGGCGCCGGCATGCGCCGGCGGGTTGCCGCAGATGGTCATCAGAAGCGTCGACTTGCCTGCCCCGTTGGCGCCGATCAGCGAGACGATCGTGCCCTGGGGGACCTCCAGGCTGACGCCGCGAAGCGCCTGGATGTTGCCGTAGGCGGCGTGGACGGCTTCGATGTTCAACATCGGCTCACGCGTCGTCGCCAAGATAGGCGCGGATCACCGCCGGGTCGCTGCGCACCGCCTCGGGGGTGCCTTGCGCGATCTTGCGGCCATAATCGAGGACCACGACGTGATCGGAGATGCCCATCACCACCGACATGTCGTGCTCGATCAGGAGGATCCCGATCCGATGCTCGCCGCGGATCGTCCGCAGCAGATCGTTGAGCGCCTCGGTCTCGCGCGGGTTGAGTCCGGCCGCCGGCTCGTCCAGGCACAACAGCACCGGTTGCGTGCACATCGCGCGCGCGATCTCCAGCCGGCGCTGATCGCCATAGGGCAGGTTCCCGGCATCGGTATCGGCCCGATCGGCCAGGCCGGTCTTGTCCAGCCAATAGCGCGCACGCTCGACCGCCTGCGCCTCGGCGGCGCGGTAGCCGGGCATGCCGAACAGCCCGAGAAGCGTGAACCCGGAGGCGCGCATGAGCCGGTTGTGCTGGGCGACCATCAGGTTCTCCAGCACGGACATGTGGGGGAACACCCGGATGTTCTGGAAGGTGCGCGCGACGCCGGCCTCGCGCGCGATGCGGAAGTCTTCAAGCCGCTCGAGCAGATGGACACGGCCGTCGCGGGCCAGCGCAAGGCGGCCGACGCTCGGCTTGTAGAAACCGGTCAGGCAGTTGAACACGGTGGTCTTGCCTGCCCCGTTGGGACCGATCAGGGCGGTGATCTGGCCCGAGCGCGCCTCGAAGCCGACGTCATCGACGGCGACCAGCCCACCGAAGCGCATCGTCATATGCTCGACCGCAAGCAGCGGCGTGGTCATGGCGGCACCGCCGTGCGCGCCAGCCGGATCGTCGGGTCACGGTGGGCGAGCAGCCCGCCCGGCCGCCAGACCATGATCAGCACCATGCCGGCCCCGAAAGCGAGCATCCGGTATTCCTGCAGGTCGCGGAACCATTCGGGCAGGCCGATCAGGATGATCGCCGCCAGGACCACGCCGATCTGGCTGCCCATACCGCCCAGGACCACGATCGCCAGGATGATCGCCGATTCGATGAAGGTGAAGCTTTCCGGGCTGATGAACCCCTGCCTGGTGGCGAAGAACGACCCGGCGAAGCCGCCGAACATCGCCCCGATGGCGAACGCGGTCAGCTTGGTGTTGGTCGGGTTGATGCCGAGCGAACGGCAGGCGATCTCGTCCTCGCGCAGCGCCTCCCAGGCGCGGCCGACCGGCAGGCGGCGGATGCGCAGCGTGAAGGCGTTGGTGATCAGCGCCATGACCAGGATCAGGAAATAGAGGAAATAGATCCGGTGGAGGGAGGAGTACTCGATGCCGAAGAACTGGTGGAAGGACTCGATGCCTTCCGGCGGACGGCGCTTGAACGGAAGCCCGAAGAAGCTCGGCCGCGGGATGCCGGAAATGCCGTCCGGCCCGCCGGTGAACTTGTACCAGTTGAGCAGGATGATGCGGACCATCTCGCCGAAGCCGAGCGTGACGATGGCGAGATAGTCGCCGCGCAGCCTGAGCACCGGGAAGCCCAGGATGACGCCGAAAAACGCCGCGAACACCCCGGCGAGCGGCAGGCAGGCCCAGAACTCGAAGCCCAGATGGTGGGCGAGCAGCGCATAGGAGTAGGCGCCCACCGCGTAGAAGGCGACATAACCGAGGTCCAGGAGCCCGGCCAGCCCGACCACGATGTTGAGCCCCCAGCCGAGCATCACGTAGGTCACCACCAGGATCGCGATATCGAGCAGCCGGCGGTCGGCGAACGGCATGAACGGCAGCAGGATCGCGACCGCGATCAGCAGCGGGCCGAGCCGGCCGACCAGACGGCGGTAGAGCGCCTGCGGATCGATGTCGGCGCCCAGGATCCGCCCGCCGCGGGCGGCGCGTGCATGGGCGATGACGCCGTGGACGGCGAGCACCAGCCCGCCGGCGATGCAGATCATGCCGAGGAACGCGCTGGGCAGGGCGAGCTGCCATCCGATGGCGGCGACGACCAGCCCGCCGATCGCCACCGGCACCGGGAGCCCGGCGCGAACGCCGGACATCGCCGCGCGGCCGAGAAAGACAAGGACGACGGCCGCGGCAAGCTCGGGGATCCGCGGGACGACGGCGAACCCGCCGCTCTGGGAGATGGTCTTCGCGCCGATCAGCGGCAGCGCGAGAAGGCCGGCGACGCCGGCCGCGACTGCCGCGTCCTTGAGCACCGGGACCAGCCGGTCCGCCAAGCTTCAGACCTTCTCGACTTCGGGCCGGCCGAGCAGGCCGGTGGGACGGAAGATCAACACCAGCACGAGGATCGAGAACGCTGCGACATCCTTGTATTCGGTGGTGAAATAGCCCGACCAGAAGGCCTCGATCAGCCCGATCAGCAGCCCGCCCAACATCGCGCCGGGGATCGAGCCGATGCCGCCGAGCACCGCCGCGGTGAAGGCCTTGATCCCGGCCAGGAAGCCGATGAAGAAGTCGATCACGCCGTAATAGAGCGTGGCGATGGTCCCCGCGACGGCGGCCAGCGATGCGCCGATGATGAAGGTGACCGCGATCGTCCGGTCGACATCGATGCCGACCAGGGCTGCCATCGTCCGGTCCTGTTCGCACGCGCGTTGGGCGCGGCCGAGCGCGGTACGGGCGATGACAAGCGAGAACACCGCCATCAGCGCGAGCGTGAGCACGACGATGATGATCTGCATGTAGCTCAGCGAGACGACGAAGCCGTCCTTGGCGGCGAGCTCGAGACCGCCGGGGATCACCGGCGGGATCGCCTTGGTGCGCGCGCCCTGGGTCAGCTGGACATAGTTCTGCAAGGCGATCGACATCCCGATCGCCGAGATCAGGGCGGCCAGACGGGGCGAGCCGCGCAGCGGCCGGTAGGCCAGCCGCTCCAGGGTCCATCCGTAGACCGCGGTCAGCATCATCGAGACCAGGAGGACGATCAGCAGCGCCAGGACCAGGAATCCGCCGCCCGCGGGCCCCAGAATCAGGAAGGTGATCAGCGCGATGAAGGCGCCGATCATATAGATCTCGCCATGGGCGAAATTGATCATCCCGATGATGCCGTAGACCATCGTGTAGCCGATCGCGATCAGCCCGTAGACGGCGCCCAGCGTCACCCCGTTGATCAACTGCTGCAGGAAATATTCCATGCCTGCGGGCGCGGTTGGACGGCTCGACTCACCGCCGCGGCGTGGCGCGGCGGGCAGCGCTGTTCGGCATCGCTTCAAGCATGCGAACCCAGGTCGGTCTCAACAGCTCTTCGTCGGCGGCAGCTTATCAGATAGACCGCAAGCGGTGCCAGATGCGCAGGGCGGGCATCGAACGCCGCGCCGGGCTTTGGTCGACGATGACCGCCGCCCGCCTTGCCCGCGCCCGGCACGCTCACTATAGAGTGGGCCGGCCCAGCCGCCAGGAGACAAGATGTCCGAGAACGGCCCGCTCTATTCGATCCGCAGGCGTATCGAGTTCAGCAATTGCGACCCGGCGGGCATCGTCTTCTTCGTCGAATTCTACCGCATGTGCAACACGCTGTTCGAGGACTGGCTGGTCGACCATCTGGGCATCCCGTTCGCCGACGAATTCTTCGTCCACGACCGCATGTTCCCCGTCGTCCACAGCGACGCCGATTTCAAGAAGGCGGTCCGGATGGGCGACGAATTGGAAATCTCGCTCCTGTTGACCAAGCTCGGCAGATCGTCGATCCACTACGCCTGCATCGGCCGCACCGACGGCGAGGAGGCGTTCCGGGTCAATATCGTCAATTCGATCGGCCGGCGCTCCGCCGGCCGATCGATCGAGATCCCCCAACCCATGCGCGCCCGCATGGAAGCCTATCTGAAGCGCTGCCGCGGCGCGGCCGGCTGAGCCGGCCCGGACCGCGATATCCCGTTGGTCGGCGGTTCTCGCAGCACCGCCGGCATGATCATGCTAGGCTTGGGGCCGACTGTCATCGAATGCCGCATGCTGCCGCTGCGGCGCACCGCAGGCCGCCAAAGGGGGGTCCATGCCCGAAATGCCACGGCTCAACGGCGTGATCGGCGCGCTGGAGAACGGCCAGCCGGCGTTCACGTCCTTCGCCACCGCCGATGTCGTTACGGCGCTCGCGTTTTCGACCACGCGCTATGACGGGATCGTCTTCGAGATGGAGCACAACCCGTGGGATGGCGGCGCGCTAAGGGATTGCCTCCAATACCTGCTCAACCGGGCGCAGATCGCCGGTAAGGGCTCGCTCGCACCGGCGGTCACCCCGATGGTCCGGGTCCCCACCAACGGCGAGGAGAAGGGCCAGTGGCACGCCAAGCAGGCGCTGGATCTCGGCGTTTACGGGATCGTCTGGCCGCATGTCAGCACCGTCGATCAGGCCCATAACGCGGTCGCGGCGTGCCGCTACCCGCGGCTGCGCACGGCCGAGCGCTACGAGCCCGCAGGGGTGCGCGGCGACGGCCCGACGGCGGCGGCGCGCTACTGGGGCCTCGGCCAGCAGGCCTATTACGGGAAGGCCGATGTCTGGCCGCTGGATCCCGCCGGCGAGATCCTGGTGATCCTGATGATCGAGGATACCGTGGGCATCGCGAATCTCGCCGACATGCTGAAGTCGGTGCCGGGCATCGGCGCGGTCCTGATCGGCGAGGGCGATCTCAGCCAGGAGCTCGGCTTCCCGCGCCAATACGATCACCCTGCGGTGCGGGAGGCCATGGCCGAAATCGTCGCCACCTGCAAGGCCAACGGCGTGGCCGTCGGCCATCCGCACGTCAATGTCGGGAACCTCGAGCGGGTGCTTGCCGAAGGCTACACCTTCCTGATGGCCGCCCCGGTGCGCAGCTATGACGGGCTGGAGAAAGGTCTCGAAGTGACAGGACGGACGCGATGATCATCGATTGCCATGGCCACTACACCACCGCACCCGAGGTGCTGAAGACCTACCGCGCCGCGCAGGTCGCCGGACTGGGCGATCCGGCCCACAAGCTTCTGCCCTTCGACCTTTCGATCAGCGACGATGAGATCCGAGACAGCGTCGAGGGCGCGCAGCTCAAGCTCCAGCGCGAGCGCGGCACCGACCTGACCGTCTTCTCGCCGCGGGCCGCCGGCATGGCCCACCAGGACGGCAACGAGACCACAAACCGGTACTGGTCGGAGATCTGCAACGACATGATCCACCGGGTCTGCACGCTCTATCCGGAGAACTTCGTTGCGGTGTGCCAATTGCCGCAGGTCCCACGCGTCGCGCCGGCCAACTGCATCCCCGAGCTCGAGCGGTGCGTCAACGAGCTTGGCTTCATCGGCCTCAACCTCAACCCCGATCCGACCGGCGGCTATTGGACCGACCCGCCGCTGTTCGACCGATGGTGGTATCCGCTCTACGAGAAGATGGTCGAGCTCGAGGTCCCGGCGATGGTCCATGTCTCGTCGTCATGCAACCCGAACTTCCATTTCACCGGCGCGCATTACATCAACGGAGACACCGCGGCCTTCATGCAGTTCCTGACCTCGAAGCTGTTCCAGGACTTCCCGAGCCTGAAGTTCATCATCCCGCACGGCGGCGGGGCGGTGCCGTTCCACTGGGGGCGCTATCGCGGGCTCGCCCAGGACATGGGCCTGCCGCCCTTGGACGAGCTGCTGCTGGACAACGTCTATTTCGATACCTGCGTCTATCACCAGCCGGGCATCGACCTGCTGACCAAGGTGATCCCGACCAAGAACATCCTGTTCGCTTCGGAGATGGTCGGGGCGGTGCGCGGCATCGATCCGGAGACCGGCTTCGCTTTCGACGACACCAAGCGTTATATCGACAACGCGCAGGATTTGGGCCCGGCCGAGCGGCAAGCGATCTTCGAGGACAACGTCAGGTCGGTGTTCCCGCGCCTGAAACGCTAGCCCGCCTCGGCGATTGCTTCCTCCACCGGAGGCGTCTGGAACGCGATGCAGAGCTGGCGGGTCTCCGCCAGCGACAGCGGCGCGTCGTTGAGGGCGCAATGACACGCCGCCTCGGGATCGTCATCGGCGCCCGGGCGAAAATGAATGCAGCTCAGGCACGGGCCGATCTCGGGAATGCCCTTGGCATCCTGCACCGCGCGGACCAGGCCTTCGAGCCCGTCGGCGAGCTGGCCCTGGGCCTCGCCGCTCAGCGCATCGGCGGCCCGCAGCACCAGGCACAGCGGGTCCTCTTCGATCAACACGCGTCCCTGTTGCGTCAGCTCGATGACGATCGCCCGACGGTCCGCCGCACAGCGCGAGCGTGCGATATAGCCCTTGCTTTCGAGCGCGATCAGCGTCTGGGAGACGGTGCCCCGCGTGGTTCCCAGATAGCGGGCAATCGCGCCCGGGTAGCGCGAGAACCGGTTGGCCCGGGCAATGAACCGCAGCGCCTCCCACTGGGCCGGGTTCAACCCGGAGGCGTATTGCAGCCCGTGGGCGATGCGGCCCAATCGGTCGACCAGTTCGGCGATACGCAGGCATTCGGACATGAACGCGTTACTTAGAACCCAAACGATCCGCCGACCACCCCGACGGGCAAAAAAATGCGCCGGACGGGCCGAATCGAGGAATTAGTTTCGAGTCGATATTGTTGTTGCTGCGTCTGGTTGCCAGCCATATAATAGCGACTCGATAGCAATTGGATCCGAGTCATGGCACACGGCAGCGGCAACTATCCCGACCCCGCGGACCGGCGTTACATCTCCACCGTCATGGACGCGCCGATCCTGGAGCGCGGATACGAGGCCAATCTCGCCCGGCGCTGGCGCGAGAAAGGCGACCAGCAGGCGTTGGACGAGCTGGTCACCAGCCATATCCGCCTGGTCGTGCGCATCGCCTCCAAATTTCGCGGCTACGGCCTGCCGATCGGCGACCTGATCCAGGAGGGCAATATCGGCCTTCTGGAGGCGGCGAACCGTTTCGATGTCACCCGCCAGGTCCGGTATTCGACCTACGCGACATGGTGGATCCTGGCCGCGATCCAGGAATACATCGTGCGCAACGCCTCGATCGTGCGCATCGGCACGACGCCGGCGCAAAAGAGCCTGTTCTTCAACCTGCGCCGGCTGCGCGCGCAGCTGACCGACAACGCCAGCGTTTCGATGAGCGACGACGATCGCCGACTGATTGCAACCGAGCTCGGCGTGCCGATCGCCGCGGTCGAGCGGATGGAAGCCCATCTTTCGCATCCCGACCGGTCGCTCAACGCAAGCGTCCTGGGCGATGACGGCGACGAGGCGCAGGATTTCCTGGCCGATACCGGCCCCTCGCCCGAGGAGATCGTCCAGGAAGACCACGATTTCGCGGTGCGCAATGCCTGGCTGCGCGATGCGATCGGGGTGCTGAGCCCGCGCGAGCAGCAGGTGATCACGCGGCGCTTCCTTGAAGAGAACAAGAACACGCTCGCCGAGATCGGCGAGAGCTTCGGCGTCACCAAGGAGCGGATCCGCCAGATCGAGGCCAAGGCGCTGACCAAGCTGCGCCAGATCATGGCCGAGCGCGCCGACGCCAAGGACCTGTCGCTCAATTGAGCCTGGACCGCTTGGCGTGCTTGTCTGGCAAAGCCATGCCGTTTTCCTTTGAACTCTTGGTCGCGGGCGCGGTTGCGGTGCCTGGGGCGAACCGATACAAGATGCGCGTTGAACGGCCTGGAGCGAGGAAACGGCTTTGTCGGGCGAAGGCGTATTCGGGCTCGGCCGCTATCCAGCCACGCGCATGCGCCGGACCCGGGCCGATGACTGGAACCGGCGCCTGGTCGCCGAGAACAGACTCGGTGTCGATGACCTGATCTGGCCGACCTTCGTCCACGAAGGGGCGGAAGATCGCGCGCCGGTCGGCAGCTTCCCCGGGGTCTACCGGCTGTCGATCGACCGGCTGGTCGACGAGGTCGGCGAGGCTGCCGGGCTCGGCATCCCGCTGGTCGCGATCTTCCCGGTCACCGACCCGGCGCTGAAGACCGCCGACGGCGCCGAAGCCGTCAACCCCGACAACCTGGTCTGCCGGGCGGTCGCCGCGGTCAAGCGTGCCGTCCCCGATGTCGGAATCATGTGCGACGTGGCGCTCGATCCCTTCACCAGCCACGGCCATGACGGGCTCCTGCACGAGGGGCGGATCCTCAACGACGAGACGGTCGAGGTGCTGTGCCGCCAGGCGGTCGTCCAAGCCGCCGCCGGCTGCGACGTGATCGCGCCCTCGGACATGATGGACGGGCGGGTGGGTGCGATCCGCCGCGCGCTGGACGAGGCCGGCCACGGCGCCGTCCGAATCCTGTCCTATGCCGCCAAATACGCCTCTGCGCTCTACGGGCCGTTCCGCGATGCGGTGGGCTCGGCGCCCAACCTTGCCGGCGGCGACAAGAAGACCTACCAGATGGACCCGGCCAACGCGGACGAGGCGCTGCGCGAGGTCGCGCTCGACATCGCCGAAGGTGCGGACATGGTGATGGTCAAGCCCGGGCTGTTCTATCTCGACATCGTCGGCCGCGTGAAGCAGGCCTTCGGGATGCCGACCTATGCCTACCAGGTCAGCGGCGAATACGCGATGCTGCGCGCGGCGGCCGATGCCGGCTGGGTCGACCGGGAACGGATATTCCTGGAGAGCCTGATCGCCTTCAAGCGCGCCGGCGCCGACGGGATTCTGACCTACGCCTCGGTCGAGGTCGCGCGCCGCCTCAAGGCGGGCTGAGCGCGGTCTCGGCCGTCAGCACCGCCAGGACACAGCGGAGGTCGGGTTGAGCCGGCACCGGCGCAACCGCTGGCGATGGCTGGGGCGAGGCCTGCTCGGCCTGCTTGCGGCCGTCGTTCTGGCCGCGGCGGGCGGCTATCTCTGGCTGCGCAGCTCGCTGCCGCAAACGTCCGGGACGCTCCGGCTGGCCGGCATCGCCGCGCCGGTCGAGATCCTGCGCGACCGCCATGGCATTCCCCACATCCGTGCCGAGACCGACCAGGATGCCTATTTCGCGCTCGGCTTCGTCCATGCCCAGGATCGGCTGTTCCAGATGGAGTTCATGCGCCGGCTGGGCGCCGGCAGGCTCTCGGAGCTGGTCGGCAAGCCGACGCTTGCGCTCGACCGGCGGATGCGGGTCTTCGGACTCCACCGGCTTGCCCAGGCCGCCTTCGAGCATCTCGGGCCGGGACCGCGGTCGGCGTTCGAGGCCTACGCCAGGGGGGTCAACGCCTACATCCAGACCCACCCGGGCGTGCTGGCGCCGGAACTGGTCGCGATATCCGGCCGTCCCGAGCCCTGGCGGCCGGCCGACTCGCTGGTCTGGGCACGCATCATGGCGATGCGGCTGTCGGGCAATCTCCGGAGCGAGGCGCTGCGCGCGCGTCTGGCCGAACGGCTGAGGCCCGACCAGATCGATGCCTTGTGGCCCGACATGACCCGCGAGATGGCCCCGAGCCTGGGCACGGCGGAACCGGACAAGATCCGGACGCTTTTTGCCGGGCTCATGCGCTCCTGGCCCGACGCGCTGGCCCCGGTCACCGCGTCGAATTCCTGGGTGGTGGCCGGCAGCCGGACCGAGACCGGACGGCCGATCCTTGCCAACGACCCCCATCTCGGGTTCCGCGCGCCGGTGCTGTGGTACCTCGCGCGGATCGAGACCCCGACCTTGTCGCTTGCCGGTGCGACCGCGCCCGGGGTGCCGCTGACCATCCTCGGCCATAACGGCACCATCGCCTGGGGGTTTACCACGACCGACAGCGACACCCAGGACCTGTTCCTCGAAAAGCTCGACCCGACCGATGCCGGGCGCTATCTGACCCCCGACGGACCCAGGCCGTTCGCAATCCGCACCGAGACGATCGGGGTTCGCGGCGAACAGCCGATCACCGTCACCATCCGGGCAACCCGTCACGGACCGGTGGTCTCCGACCTCGATTCGGAGGCAATGCGCCGGGACGGGACGGATCACGTGGTCGCGCTGGCCGCGACCGCACTGCGCCCGGACGACCGCACGGCCGAAGCCATCTGGCGTCTCAACCGGGCCAGATCATGGGACGGCTTCATCGCGGCGATGGCGCATTTTCACGCCCCGCAACAGAACGTCTCCTATGCCGACATCGACGGAAATATCGGCTTTATCGCTCCGGGCCGGGTGCCGATCCGGCGCGCCGGCGACGGCAACGCGCCGGCGCCGGGATGGACGGGAAGCCATGACTGGGACGGGCTGATCCCGTTCGAGGCGCTGCCCCGATCGTTCAACCCGGCGAGCGGCCGGATCGTCAACGCGAACCACCCGATCGTCGGTCCGGACTACCCTTATCACCTAGGCTCCGGGGACACGCCGCCATACCGCGCGCAGCGCATCCACGCGATGCTCGACCAGGGCCGATCGGCGACGGCGGAAAAGGCCGGCGGGATGCAGTCCGATGCTCTCTCGCTCGCCGCGCGCGAGCTCGTGCCGCTGATGGCGGCGATCGCGCCGGGCGGCGCGCGCGCCGCCCGCGCACGCGACCTGCTGCGCCGATGGGACGGGCGCATGGCGGCGGACCGGCCCGAGCCGCTGATCTTCACCGCCTGGCTGAAGGCGTTCAACCGACTGCTTTACGCCGATGAGCTGGGACCGCTGTTTCCACAAGCCTGGCGGCTGCGCCCGGTCTTCGTGCGCAACGTGCTGCGCGGCCAGGGGACCTGGTGCGACGACGTCGGCACCGCGCGGCGCGAATCCTGCCCGGACAGGCTCGCCGCTTCCCTGGACATCGCGCTCGCCGAGCTTTCCGAGGCCCATGGCGAGGACATCGCGGCCTGGCGCTGGGGCGATGCGCACTACGCCCATTTTCGTCACCCGATGCTGGGCTGGATTCCGCTCCTCAAACGGATCGGCGATATCGATATCGCGGCCGACGGCGGGGCTTTCACCGTCAACCGCGCGCAGAACCGGATCTCCAACCAGCGCGCGCCCTATGCGAGCGTGCACGGCCCGGGCCTGCGCGCGGTCTATGATCTGAGCGATCTAGACCGCTCGCTGTTCGTGATCGCGACCGGCCAATCGGGCAATCCGTTGTCGAGGAATTACCGGGATCTGACCCCGCTATGGGCGGCAGGGCGGTATGTGAGGATGCCGCAACTGGACGGCCGGAAGACGCAGGATGCGTTCGGCCTGCTGCGGCTGGTCCCGGTGGCGCGATGAGGGTGGGGATCGAAGACGTGCGCGCCGCGCTGCGCGCGGACGGTTATCGGGTGGATGCGCTTGGCCGACCGCCGGTCAGACGGACAAGGCGTTGTAGCGGCCCTTGTAGTACAGCAACGGCCGGCATTCGCCGTCCTGATAGGCCATTTCGGTGACCCGGCCGACCACGATCACGTGATCGCCGCCTTCGTAGATCGCCTCCAGATCGCATTCGAGGTTGGCGATGCAGCCGGACAGGATCGGGGTGCCCGTCGCCCAGGTCTCGAAATCGACGCCTTTCCACTTGTCGGTGTTCGACCGGGCAAAGCTGGACGACAGATCCTCCTGGTGCTCCGCCAGGACGTTGACCGCGAAATGCTTGGTCTGCCGGAAGGCCTCGAAGCTCATCGCCTTGTAGTCGAGGCAGAACAGACACAGCGGCGGGTCGAGCGACAGCGAGGTGAACGAGTTCGCGGTCACGCCGTAGAACGCCCCGTCGCCGTCCACCGTCGTGACGATCGTGATACCAGTCGCGAAGCAGCCGAACGCATCGCGTAGCGCCCTGGTGTCGATTGCCATTTGGGATCCGTCCTCTTACCCCGCTCCACCCCGTTCCGTACGGTCGGTCGCCGAACGCCAGGGCAACAGTCTATCCCACCGTTCCAGCGCTCGAAAGCATGCAGCGCCGTCTACGATTTCGCGGCGGCGGTAAAATAGACCCCGCGGCCGCTGGCGATCAGGTTGCCCTCGCCGTCATGCACCTCGGCCTCCGCGACCGAGTTCGTGCCGCCGATGCGGACAACCCGGGCATTGGCAGTCAGGTCGCCGGGCCGGGCTGCGCGGTGAAAATCGACCCGCATGTCGACGGTCGGGACCGGTGTGCCGATCTTGGCGGCGATCGCGAAGTCCGCCGCGACGTCGATCAGCGCGCCCAGGATGCCGCCATGGGTCACCCGCGCGCCGGGGTTGGAGATCATTTCCTCGCGCCATCTCAAGCCGAGCCTCAGCCCGTCCTCGTCGAGCGCGATCAGGTGCAGACCCATCCAGGCGTTGAACGGATTGGCGGTCAGCCGGGCTTCCAGCTTGTCCGCCGTTACCACATTTTCAGCCATCTGCGCCTCTTGTCGGTGCTCGGATCGGTTGCGTGCCATTGTATCGGATCGTCTCGGCTGCCGTGAGCCCTCTGCCGGCCTCACGAAACGCCGCGGTCCTGATCATCGGCAGCGCCGCGGTTTTCGTCTGCGTGCCCGGCGGCCGACCGGTGCGACGGCGGCGGACCGGCACGGGTTCCGCCGTCGGGTGCGGCCTCCGGTCCGGCGTCGCGACCGAACAGCGCCTCGAGCTCCTCTGCCGCCCGCCGGGTCAGCAGGATCATCTTCTGCTCATCGTCGCGGACCGCGAACTGCTCGGCCAGCACGCGTTCGTCGTGCGCCCGGAAGGCTTCGACCGTGCGCTCGCTCTGCCAGTCGCTCAGCCCGAGTGCGGCCAGCAACTGACGTGCGAGCACCAGGCTCGAATGGAAGGTCTCGCGCACCACGCCATCGGCGCCGAGGTCCATCAGGCGATAGGCGTGCTGGCGATCGTGCGCCCGCGCGAAAACCGCGACTTCCGGGAAATGGACCTTCGCGATGCGCACGATGCGCAATGCGGCTTCCGGATCGTCGACTGCGACCACGATGGCGCGCGCGCTGCGGGCATTGGCCGCGCGCAGCATTTCCAGCCGCGCGGCGTCGCCGTAGTAGATGCGGTTGCCGTAGCGGCGCACGAAGTCAACCTGTTCCGGACGGATCTCCAGGGCGGTGAACGCGATGCCGCGGGCGCGCAGCGTGCGAGCGACGATCTGCCCGACTCGGCCGAAGCCTGCGATGATCACGGTCTGCGCCTGTCCGATCGGCTCGGCCGGCGCCGGTGCGGGCGCGCTGCCCAGGCGGCCGATCAGCCGCTCGTCTGCTTCGAGGAGGAGCGGTGTCAACGCCATCGAAACGATCACCACGGCGATCAGCAGATCGACTTGAGACCGCTCCATGACACCGGCACCCACCGCCAGCGCGAACAGCACGAAGGCGAACTCGCCGCCCTGGGAGATCGTACCCGCCAGGCGCCGTGCCGGCGCGCCGTCCAGGCCGAACAGCCTGGCCAGCGGCCACAGAACCGCCGCCTTGACCGCGACCAGACCGACCGCCAGGGCGAGCACCAGAACCGGCCGCTCCAGGATCAGGCCGACATTGACACTCATCCCGACGGCGATGAAGAACAGTCCGAGCAACAGCCCCTTGAAGGGGCCGATGTCGGCCTCCAGCGCATGGCGGTAGTCCGAATCCGCGAGCAGCATGCCGGCGATGAAGGCGCCGAGCGCCATCGACAACCCGACGGCTTCCATCACCAGGGCGGTGCCGACCACCGTCAGCAGCGCGGCAGCGGTGAAGATCTCATCGATCCCGGTCGCGGCGATCATCCTCAGTGCATAGCGGATCAGGTAGCGGCCGATGAGGACAACCAGCACGATCACGCCCAGCGCTTCGACCACCGCCCATAGCGGATCGCCGCCCGCACCGACGCCGGCGCCCAGCAGCGGCACCAGCGCCAGCAGCGGCACGACGGCAAGGTCCTGAAACAACAGGACCGAGAACGCGGCGCGCCCGTGCCGCGAGGTCAGCGCCTTCTTCTCGGCCAGGAGCTGCAGGGCAAAAGCGGTCGAGGACAGCGCCAGCGCGAACCCCGCGACCACGGCGGCGGCGGTCCCTAAGCCGGCCAGCGCCGCCAGCAGTCCCAGCGCCGCGGCGCTGAGCAGCACCTGGGCGGCGCCCAGGCCGAAGACATAGCGCCGCATGGTCCACAGCCGCGTCGGCTCGACCTCCAGTCCGATGATGAACAGCAGCAGGACCACGCCGATCTCGGCGATATGGAAGACCGTCTCCACCTCGCCGACCAGCGCCAAGCCCCACGGCCCGATCACGATTCCGCCGGCCAGGTAGCCCAACACCGCGCCCAGCCCGAGACGCCTGGTGACCGGCACCGCGATCACGGCGGCGGCCAGGAACAACACCGATTGCTCGAGAAACGACATCGACCCGCTGTCCTCCCTGCCCGGCGCGGCCGCCGGGTTTTGTGGATTCCGTTCAGCCGCTATTATCAGCCGCAATTACCGGGACCGACAGGAGGAGCCGACCGATTCGTGACGGTTCGCCCCAAGCGATGAACCAACCGCTGAGCCGCCCCGACCGGTTCTTCTTCGGCACGCGCGTGCTGCCCTGCCCGTACGTTCAGGGCCGGCAGGAGCGCAAGGTGGTTACCGAGCTTGGCGGGCCCCAGGCAGCCGATCTTTACGAGCGGATGTCGCGTGCGGGCTTCCGGCGCAGCCATGGACTCGCCTATCGGCCGGCCTGCCCAGGGTGCTCTTCCTGCGTGCCGATCCGGATCCGCGTGCGGGGTTTCGAGACGACCCGGTCGATCCGCCGCGTCCTGCGGCTGAACGCCGATCTCGCGGCCGAGGATCTGGGCGCGGTGGCGACCATGGAGCAGTATCGCCTGTTCGCCCGCTATCAGCGCTCGCGCCACGGCGGCGGCGACATGTCCTCGATGTCGTTCAACGACTACCGCTCGATGGTCGAGGACACCCCGGTCGACACCAGGCTCATCGAGTTCCGCCAGAGCGACGGCGCGCTCGTCGGCGCGATGCTGGCCGACCGGCTGGCAGACTCGCTGTCGGCGGTCTACAGCTTCTTCGCGCCGGAGCTTGCGCGCCGCAGCCTCGGCACATACCTGGTGCTTTGGCTGGTCGAAAACGCGCGGGCCCGCGGTCTCGGCCATGTCTATCTCGGCTACTGGATCGCCGAGAGCGCCAAGATGTCCTACAAGGTTCGCTTTCGCCCGGTCGAGATCCTCGGACCGAACGGCTGGGTCGTCTATCAGGGTGCGGACGGCGAAGGCGCTTAAAAACTCAACGAGATATCGCGGTGATGCGCCTGGCAGCTCGCGATCTCTCTGGCCTGCGCGCCGGTCAACCGCTCCTGGTGGCGCAGCCCGATGGTTCCGGCAATAGCGGCATCGAAGGCGGTCAGCCCCGGCGCAAGCGCCGCCCTGGCGCGGTTGCGCCAGTCCGTCTCCGCGGCGTAGCGCGTGAGGGCCTGATCGAGCTCGCGGGCGGCCTTGGCCCGATCCGGCGTGCCCCGGCGCAACGCCCGGCCGGCCCGCGAGATCTTGCTGCGGATGTGACCGGCGCCGGCGATCTTGCCGACCGCGGTCTGCGCGGCGCGGAGTTGGGCGACCGCTTCCTTGGGCTGTGCAGATGCGACCGCCGAGCGCAGTCCGTGCAGGGTTCCCCCGAGCCCGGCCAGCGCGTCCGCGTCCGCGACCATCGCACGCAGCGCGACCACGCCCTGATAGGCATCATCGACGTTGCGCCGGTAGGCGAGACGCGCACGGCGCTCGGCGGCCACCAGCGCCCTGTAGCGTTTCCGTTCGGCCGCCGCGTTGCTCGGCATCCGCGCGTCCACGCTTTTGATATCCCGCTCGAGCCCGTCGATCCGTGCGGCCAGAGTCGTGCGCACGGATAGCGCATCCTCAGGCAGCCGGCGAAGATCGGTCTTCAGCCGCTCGATGTCCGAGGCGAGCCCGTGCCTCTCGACGCGCAGAGCCCGCATTTGGCGTTGCAGCGGTCGGTAGCCCGGCAGGGCCGCGACTCGCGCCGCTTCGGCAGCCCGGACCTTTTCGACCAGGCCGAACGTCGCCTCGGCCGCCTGAAGGCTCTCGCCAAGCGCGCGGCGGTGCCGATCGGGCAGAGCGTTCAGATCGAGCGCCTTGACCTCGGCGATCGCAGCGCGCAGGCGCGTGCCCTCGCGGTCGTACGCGGGGAACAAATACGCCTCCAGACAGGCCTGGAGCCGTGGGCTCTTGGGCGGCGGAGCGGTCTCCGAGGTCAGGTACACCCGGTTGGGCAGATAGTTCACCAGGCTGGGGAAGGCGCCGACGATGCCGAGCGCGAGGAGCTGAAGGGTGATGAACGGGACCACACCCAGATACATCTGCGTCGTCTTGACATCGGGCGGGGCGACGCCGCGCAAGTAGAACAGCGCGAACCCGAAGGGCGGCGTCAGGAACGAGGTCTGCATGTTGACCCCGATCATGACCCCCAGCCACACCGCGCTCACGTTGGCGGTGGTATCGGCGAGCAGGATCGGCGCGACGATGGGCACCACGACGACCGCGATCTCGATGAAGTCGAGGAAGAAACCCAGGATGAAGATCACCGCCATCACCACGACGAACTTGGCGATGAACCCGCCGGGCAGCCCGGTCAGGAAGTCGCGCACCAGCTCCTCGCCGCCGAAGGCGCGGAACGCCGCCGTCAACATCGCCGCACCGAGCAGGATGATGAAGACCAGCGATGTCGTCTTGGCGGTCTCGATCATCACGCCTTCCAGCGTCCGGGCGATCTTGTGCGCGCGCCAGGCGCTCCACCCGATCGCGTAGAGCAGCACCAGCGCCGCGATGCCGGCCAGCGCCACCACGAGCCCGTCCTGTTCATCCCTGATGTTCTTGACGTTGATGTCATGCACGCTGACCAGAACCATCAGCGCCGTGGTTGCGCCGACCGCGAGCGCCGCGGGCACGAAGGCGCTGCGACTGCCTTCCTTCAGCCGGTAGCCGGCCATGACCAGTGCCCCGACGGCGCCGATGGCGCCGGCCTGGTTGACCGTCGCCACGCCCATGATGATCGAGCCCAGGACGAGGAAGATCAGCGCCAGGGGTGGGAACAGCGCCAGCGCAACCTTGCCGAGGAACCGGAAATCGCGATTGCCGGCGAACGGCACCGGCGGGGCCATGCGCGGCCGGATCATCGACACGATCAGGATATAGGCCATGTAGAGCCCGACCAGAACCGCGCCGGGCAGCAACGCGCCGAGGAACATGTCGCCGGCGCTGGTCGAGGTCAGGTCGAACTCGGTCGGCAGCGTGAGCTGGCCGGTGGCCTCCTTGTATTCGGCCTTGCGCAGGGTGCTGGCCTGATCGGTGGCGTTGGAAAGCTGGTCGGCGAGGATGATCAGCACGATCGAGGGTGGAATGATCTGGCCCAGCGTCCCCGACGCGGCGATCGTCCCGGTGGCCAGCGACCGCGAGTAGTTGTTGCGCAGCATCACCGGCAGCGAGATCAGACCCATGGCGATCACGGTGGCGCCGACGATCCCGGTGGTCGCGGCCAGGAGGGCGCCGACAAAGACCACCGCGATCCCGAGACCGCCGGGGATCGGGCCGAAGAGTTGGGCCATGGTCACCAGCAGGTCCTCGGCGACCTTGGAGCGCTCGAGCATGATCCCCATGAACACGAACAGCGGGATCGCAATCAGCGTGTCGCGCTCGACCTCCCAATAGATGCCGCGGAAGTTGGTCACGCCCGCATTCAGCCACTGCACCGGACCGCCATGGCTGAAATAAGCACCCGAATCGGCCTCGATCAGATAGCCGCTGAGCGTGGCCAGCCCGATGGTCAGGATCGCCGAACCGGGCAGCGCGAAGGCCACCGGATAGCCCGAGGCGAGCGCACACGCCATCGTCAGAATCAGGATCACCAGGAACAGCGTTTCCATTACCCGGCAGCGCTTTCGGCTTCGGCGTCACCGAGCAGGATCGCGGCGCTGCTGAGAAGCTGGCTCAGAAACTGCATCAGCATCGAGACCGCATAGACCAGCAGGAAGCCCGCCATCAGGTATTTGACGTACATGCCGTAGCCGGACTGGGTGACCTCGTAGCTCAACAGCGGGGCGTTGATCAGGTTGGCCTTGTCCCACATGCCGCGGGTCAGGACGACCCAGCACAGCGGCACGCCGAGCAGCACCGAGCCGACGGCGTTGGACCACGCCTTGCCGCGCGCGCCGAACCCGGTATAGAGCACGTCGACCCGGACATGGCCCTCGTGGAGCAGGGTGTAGGCGCTGGCGAACAGGAACAGCGCGGCATACCAGAACCGCACCAGATCGCCCATGAAGGCCTGTTCGTAGGAGAAGATGAACCGGGCGATAACGATCTGCAGCTCGGCCAGCACGATCAGAAGCGCGAGCCAGGCGAAGCCGATCGCCCGCGTCACCGCGGCGATGACCATTCCGACCGCGATCAGCGGGTAGTGGACGTAGGCGCCGCGGAACCACGAGCGTCCCAGCGCCTCGGCGAGTTCGGTGCCGAACACCGCGCCGAGCAGCCCCTCCACGCGCATGAACGAAATCGCCATGTCGGCGAGGCCGACCAGCAGGACCCCCCAGAACGCCGCCCGGGCGATGTAGGCGGCGATCGCCGACAGGTCCTCGGCATCGGCCGTCAAGGGGCGCGCGGCGCTACGCAGGGCGAAGACGATCGCAGCCCCGACCGCGGCGGCATACAGGGCGAGCTGGAACCAGCTCAGCGCCGGTGCGGCGCCGTCGAAGACCGGGCCGACACCGGGCCAGCCGCGCCAGAAGATCAGATAGTTGTTGACCGGGAACAGCAGCCCGACGGCTGCCACCGAAAGCGCGCAGGCCCGCAACGCCGCCCGGCCCTGGTCCGGGCCGATCACGAGCCCGCCCGATCGGCGCTATGGCGAGTCAAGACCATGGCTGCCGGCCGCACGGACGGCCGGCGCGGGGTATGGCGGCCCCGCGCCGGCGCGGTCGCCCGCCGGCGACCGGTTCAGACGCCCAGGACGCGGTTGCGCTGGGCGATGTAGGCCTGGTCGGAGATCTTCGACCAGGCGCCAAGGTCCTTCCGGGCACGTGCAAAGCTCTCATGGATACGCTTGGAGAGTTCGCTGTGCGCCTGCACGCCCTCGAAGACCTCTTCGGCCGCCTCGCCGAAGCTGTCATAGACGTCGTCGTTGAACTTGCGCAGCTTCACGCCGTGATCGTTCACCAGCTTGGCCAGCGAGGAGCCGTTCTTGGCGTTGTACTCCGACATCATCACGTCGTTTTCCATCCCGGCCGCAGCCTCGATGGCGATCTGATCGGACTTTTTGAGCTTGCCCCACCAGGACGCGTTCATGCCCATGGACAGCATCGAGCCGGGCTCATGCATGCCGGGGTAGTAGTAGTACTTGGCCGCCTCGTAGAACTTCATGAAGCTGTCGTTCCACGGCCCCACCCACTCGGTGGCATCGATCGCTCCGGAGACCAGGTTCTCGTAGATCTGCCCGCCGGGCAGCGAGACCGGAGAGGCGCCGAGCTTGGCCATCACGTCGCCGCCGAGGCCCGGAATACGCATTTTCAGGCCCTTGAGATCGTCCGACGAGTTGATCTCCTTGTTGAACCAACCGCCCATCTGGACGCCGGTATTGCCGGCCATGACGCATTTCAGGCCGTAATTGCCGGCGAGCTCGTCCCACAGCGCCTGGCCGCCGCCGAAGCGGATCCAAGCGTTGATTTCGGTATAAGTCAGCCCGAAAGGAACGGCGGTGAAATAGGCCCAGCCGGGGTGCTTGCCTTTCCAGTAGTAGTCCGCGGCATGGTAGGCCTGGGCATTGCCCGAGGCGACCTCGTCGAAGGAATCGAAGGCGCCGACCCGCTCCTTGGCGGCAAAGTACTGGACCTGGATACGGCCCTCGGTCATGTCCGAAATGCGGCTGGCGAGGCGCTGGGCGCCGGTGCCCAGGCCCGGGAAATCGCGCGGCCAGGTTGTAACCATGACCATGTCGATGCGCTTCTGCGCGACCGCCGGCGCGGCGAAGGTCGTTGCTGCGGCGCCGGCGACGCCGGCCACACCGGCCTTGGCAATGAATTTACGGCGTTTCATGTTTGTGCGCTCCCTCTCGTTCGTTCCGCTCCCGTGTGTGGTAGCAGAAAGCGCCCGCCGCCTCAATCGGCCTGCCCATGCACGCCGCGGGTCCGGGACCGCCGCCGGCGGCGGCGGGGAACCGCCCGGCCTTCTCAGCCGAACCGGATCGAGCGCGGGAAGCCCCGGGGCACGATCCGGCCGGCGCCGGCGCGCTTGCCGATCCAGCCATCGAGCGCGGTCTCGGTCCGGGTGCGTTCGCCGGCGCGCCACTTCAACCCTTGTTCCATCGCGAAGACCGTAACGTCGGACAGGCCGCCGTCCTTGTAGCGCTGCAGAATCACGCCGCGGCCGCGGGTCATTTCGGGCAGTTCGGCGACCGGGAAGACGATCATTTTGCGGTTGGTCCCGACCACGGCGACCGCGTCGCCGGTGACCGGGACGCAGGCCTGGGCCTCGGCTCCGGCCGAGACGTTGAGCACCTGCTTGCCGGTCTTGGTCTGGGCCAGCACCTCGTCCTCGGGCACGACGAAGCCGCGGCCGTCCGAGGCCGCGACCAGGAGCTTGCGCCCGGGCTCATGGACCAGGAGCGCGACGATGTCCTGGTCGTTGCCGAGATCGATCATCAGCCGGATCGGCTCGCCGTGTCCGCGCCCGCCCGGCAGCTTGCCGCAGGCCAGGGTGTAGAACCGGCCATTGGTGCCGAAGGCGAGCAGCTTGTCGGTGGTCTGGGCGCGCAACACCAGGCGGCTGCGGTCGCCGTCCTTGAACTTGAGGTCGGAGACATCCTCGAGGTGCCCGCGGACCGCGCGGATCCAGCCCTTCTGCGAGCCGATGACGGTGATCGGCTCGCGCTCGATGACGGCCTCGACCGGCACCTCGACCGGATCCGGCGCATCGACGATCTCGGTGCGCCTCGGGCCGCCGGGTGATTGTGCCCCGAAACGGTCGCGGACGGCGCGGATTTCCTCGGCGATCCTTGCCCAGCGGCGGTCTCCCTTGGCGAGCAGACCCTTGAGCGCCTTCTGTTCT
The DNA here is from genome assembly GCA_965248835.1 of Alphaproteobacteria bacterium. GTDB lineage: Bacteria > Pseudomonadota > Alphaproteobacteria > MPNO01 > MPNO01 > CAYFYS01. Next base: position 579,442 of record CBDFLJ010000002.1, on the reverse strand, counting down.
TGCGTCAGCGCCTTGTGCTCTTTCCTGATCTCGACTTCCTCGAGCCGGCGCAGCGCGCGCAGCCGCATGTTGAGGATGGCCTCGGCCTGGACCTCGCTCATCGACCAGCGCCGCATCATCTCGGCCCTGGGCTCGTCCGCCTCGCGGATGACGCGGATGACCTCATCGAGATTGGCGTAGGCGATCAGGTAGCCGGCGAGGACCTCCAGCCGGCGGGCGATCTTGTCCAGCCGGTGACGCGTGCGCCGGACCAGCACCTCATGGCGGTGATCGAGGAAGGCCTGGAGAAGCTGGCGCAGGTTCATGACCTGCGGCACCTTGCCGCCGTCGAGCACGTTCATGTTCAGCGAGACGCGGGTCTCCAGCTCGGTGTGGCGGAAGAGCTGCTCCATCAGGACGCCGGGCTCGACCGCGCGGCTGCGCGGCTCGAGCACCAGGCGCAAATCCTCGGCCGACTCGTCGCGCACGTCCGCCAGCATGTGCAGCTTGCGCCGGGTGATCAGCTCGGCGATGCGCTCGACCAGGCGGCCCTTCTGGGTCTGGTAGGGGATCTCGGTGACCACGATCTGGTACATGCCGTGCCTGAGCGGCTCGACCGACCAGCGGGCGCGCAGGCGCAGGCTGCCGCGGCCGGTCGCGTAGGCCTCCTCGATCACCGCCCGGGACTCCGCAAGCACGCCGCCGGTCGGGAAGTCCGGCCCCGGAACCAGATCGACCAGCTTCGCGTTGCCGGTATCGGGATGATCGATCAGATGCAGCGCGGCATCGCACACCTCGCCCAAATTGTGCGGCGGGATGCTTGTCGCCATGCCCACGGCAATGCCGCTTGCGCCGTTGCACAACAGATTCGGCACGCTCGCCGGCAACACCGCCGGCTCGTCCTCGGTGCCGTCATAGTTGGGCCGGAAATCGACCGCGTCCTCGTCGATGCCGTCGAGCAGCGCCAGCGCGTAGCGGGTCAGCCGCGCTTCGGTGTAGCGCATCGCCGCGGGGTTATCGCCGTCGATATTGCCGAAATTGCCCTGGCCCTCGACGGTCGGATAACGCACCGAGAAGTCCTGCGCCATGCGGACCATCGCGTCGTAGATCGCCTGGTCGCCGTGAGGATGGTAGCGGCCCATCACGTCGCCGACGACGCGGGCGCATTTCTTGAACCCGGCATCGGGGTCGAGCCTGAGCTGGCGCATCGCGTAGAGCAGCCGCCGGTGGACCGGCTTCAGCCCGTCGCGCGAATCGGGCAGTGAGCGCGAGGTGATGGTCGACAGCGCATAGGCGAGGTAGCGCTCGCCCAGTGCCCGAGTCAGCGGGATGTCGCGAATTTCCGGCGCGAAGAGGTCTTGTTGGTCAGTCATTGTGTCCCGGCTGTGTCTTTACCGCCAGATGTTGTGGTATCTCGGAGAATAGCATCATAGAGCACCGCACGCGCTTGCGGCATGCGCCGGCCGGCCGGCACGAACACCTGGTGTTCGAAAAAATGCCCGGTCAGGCGTATCGCCGCGGTGATCGCCGCGCCGTCGGGCCGCTCTCCGGTGCCGATCAGGAACCGGGGCAGGCCGAGCAGGCGGCGCGCATAGGGCGCGCCCGCCTGGCGCGAGACCGCCCTTCCGGTGCGCGGCGAGACATAGGCCAGATCCTCCGTCGTTCCGGTCGCAGCACATCTTTCGAGGTCCAGCCCATAGCCCAGCGCCGCCAGCAGCGCGAGCTCGAAGCGGGCATAGGAAGACGCCCAATCGGGTCCGCCCAGCGCATCGAGCAGCACGATCAAGGCATCGAACACCTCGCCATTCGGCTCACGCTCGGGCAGCGCCGCCTCGACCAGCGCGGCCGCAGCGCCGAGCGCAGCCAGCGGGCGCGGGCTGTCGAGCAGCGCAGCCGCATAAGCCGTCGTGGTTTCGGCCTGATAGGTGCCCAGATGCTCGGCCAGGCGCGCCCGCCAGGCGGCCTGGACAAGGTTGCCGATCTGGTAGGTCGCCCGCGCCCGGTGTCCGGTCCCGCCACGCACCAGCCCGGCGTGGCGGCCATGCGCGCGGGTCAACAGCGTGGCGATCAGCGACGTTTCGCCGTGCCTGCGGCGCGCGATCACAATGCCGTCGTCCTGCCAATCCATCGCCGGATCCGATCTTTCAGGCGTCGTAGTCCAGGCCCCAGATGCGGTAGCGCTCTGGATCCTCGTCCCATTTTTGACGGACCTTGACGAACAGGAACAGATGCACCTTGCGGCCAAGGATTTCGGCCATCTCGGCCATCGCCTGCTCGCGCACCGCGCGCACCCGCGCCCCGTGGCGGCCGAGCACGATCGCCTTCTGGCTGTCGCGCCCGACATAGACGGTCTGGGCGATCCGCAGGCTGCCGTCGGCGAACGGATCCCATTCCTCGGTCTCGACGGTCAGCGCATAGGGCAGCTCCTGATGGAGCTGCTCGAACAGCTTCTCGCGGGTGATCTCGGCGGCGAACAGCCGCTCGTTCATGTCCGAAAGCTGGTCCTGGGGAAACAGCCACGGGCCGTCGGGGACGATCTTGGCCAGGCAGGTGGTCAGATCGTCCACCCCGTCGCCCGACAGCGCCGAGACCATGAAGGTCTCGTCGAACCGACGCTCGGTGTTGATCGCCGCAGTGAGGGACAGCAGCCTGGGGCGCGGCACCAGGTCGATCTTGTTGAGCACCAGGATTGTGGCCCGGCGGGGCGCCTCGAGCCCGGCCAGGATCCGGCGGGCGTCGGAATCCAGACCCTTCTTCGCATCGATCAGCATCATCACCACGTCGGCGTCGGCCGCACCGCCCCAGGCGGCGGCGACCATTGCGCGGTCGAGCCGCCGGCGCGGCGCGAAGATCCCGGGCGTGTCGACATAGACGAGCTGCGCCGGGCCGGCGGTCGCCACGCCCAACACCCGGCTTCGCGTCGTCTGGACCTTGGAGGTGACGATGCTCACCTTCGCGCCGACCAGCCGGTTGGTCAGGGTCGACTTGCCGACGTTGGGCGCCCCGATGATGGCGATGAAACCGCAGCGCGGTTCGCTCTGCCGGCCGCGGTCAACGTCGGCTGTCATCGACCAGATCCAGCAGCAGCCTGGCCGCGGCGCGCTCGGCGGCGCGCTTGGAGCCGGCCGAGGCCTCGACCTCCGGGAAGCCTTCGATCCTAGCCTCGACGGTGAAGACCGGAACGTGGTCGGGACCCTCGCGGTCGGCCATGCGGTAGGCCGGCAGCGGCAGGCCGCGGGCCTGCGCCCATTCCTGCAGCGCGGTCTTGGCATCGCGCGGCGGGGCGCCGGGCAGCATCGGCCCCCAGAAGCGCTCGATCACCGCGCAGGCCGCGTCGTGGCCGGCATCGAGGTAGACCGCGCCGATCACCGCCTCGCAGGCATCTTCGATCACCGAAATCGGCAGCGCCTCGCGGTCACGGGCCATGCCGGGCTGGATTTCGAGATGGCGGTGCAGGCCGATCGACCGGCCGACCGAAGCCAGCGCCTCGCCGCTTGCCAGCGCCGCATGGCGACGGGCGAGATCGCCGGGGGCTTCGGCGGGAAATTCCCGCAGCAGCATCGTGGCCAGCGCCAGCCCCAGCACGCGGTCGCCGAGGAACTCCAGGCGTTCCAGCGACGCGGCCCCGGCCCCGCCGGCGGCGCTGGCATGGGTGACCGCCTGGCGCAGCAGGGTGGGATTGGCGAAGCCATGGCCCAGCGCCTGCTGGAGCTCCGCCAAGCTGTTGCCGGGGGCCAAGTCCGCCCTAGCCCACGAGGTTGAAGAAACGGGTGAAGCGAATCGACATCGGCCAACGCCAGAATTCCCACAAGCGCGCCGTTCCGTTGGTCGAGAAGAACAGGATCTCCGCCCTTCCGACCAGGTTCTTCGCCGGGACGAAGCCGACGCCGCCGAGCACACGGCTGTCGAGCGAGTTGTCCCGGTTGTCGCCCATAGCGAAGAAATGTCCGCGCGGTACGACAAATTCGCGGGTGTCGTCGAGATGGCCGCGGTCGGTCAACTCGAGGATGCGGTGCGTGCGCCCGCCGGGCAGGGTCTCGACGAACTGGGCGATGCGCAGGATCCTGCCGTAGTCGTCGGTGAAGACGAAGTCCTCGATCCGCTTGCGCGCAAGTCTCTTCCCGTTGACGTAAAGCCGGCCCTGCTTCATCTGAACGCGGTCGCCGGGCAGCCCGATGATCCGCTTGATGTAGTCCGTCTTGTTGTCGGCCGGCAGCTTGAAGACCGCGACATCGCCGCGCTCGGGCTCGGACATGAACAGCCGGCCGGGGATCAGCGGCAGGCTCAGCGGCAGCGAGTGGCGGCTGTAGCCGTAGGAGTATTTGGAAACGAACAGATAGTCGCCGACCAGCAGGGTCGGGATCATCGAACCCGAGGGGATATTGAACGGCTCGAAGGCCACGGTCCGAATCACCAAGGCGATCAAGACCGCATAGACGATCGTCTTGACGGTATCCCAGAGCCCGCCGGACTTTTTCTTCGGCATAAAGTTCGTTCTGTAAGGGATTGTTATTTATTCAATACTTGAACAAGTCGGTCGCCGTGTCCGATCAAGCACGGCGCGGCGGGACCTGTCAAGCGCAAGCTTCGGCGCGACGACGTCTCATGTAGCGTCGGTCGGAACCGCGGATATGATCACCATCGCATGCGCCATCGGCGGCTCATCCGTCATGGTCAGGTCGAGCTGAGCGGTCATGCCGGCCGGCGTCAGCGCCTTCAGCCGCGCGGCCGCCCCGCCGGTGAGCGCGAGCGTCGGCTTGCCGCTGCGCAGGTTGACCACGCCCAGGTCGCGCCAGAACACGCCGGCGCGAAAACCGGTGCCCAGAGCCTTGGAGCACGCTTCCTTGGCGGCGAAGCGCTTGGCGTAGCTCGCCGCCCGCCCGGCGCGCCGCTCCGAGCGCCGGCGCTCGGTCTCGGTGAAGACGCGCTGGATGAACCTGTCGCCGAAGCGTTCCAGCGTCCGCTCGATGCGGCGGATGTCGATCAGGTCGTCGCCGATGCCGATGATCACGCCGCCGCCCTCACGCCGAACGGGCGCTGCCGGACTCCGCGCGGGCGCGGTCCATCAGCGAGCGCATCCGCTTGATCGCGCTGTCCAGCCCGCTGAATATCGCCTCGCCGATCAGGAAGTGGCCGATGTTGAGCTCGGCCAACACCGGGATGCGGGCGATCGCACCGACGGTCTCGAAGCTGAGGCCATGCCCGGCATGGCATTCGAGCCCCATGGCGTGGGCGCGTTCCGCGGCATCCTCGATCCGCCGCAGCGCGCGCGCCCGTGCCGCGCCTTGGGCCTCGCAATAGGCGCCGGTGTGCAGCTCGACAACCGGCGCGCCCAGCGCCACCGCGGCCTCGATCTGGGACCGATCGGCTTCGATGAACAGCGACGTCCGGATCCCGGCCTCGTTGAGCCGTGCGACCAGCGGCCGCAGGGTGTCGATCGAGCCTGCCGCATCGAGCCCGCCCTCGGTGGTCCGCTCGGCGCGGCGCTCGGGCACGATGCAGGCCGCGTGCGGGCGGTGGCGCAGCGCGATCTCCAGCATTTCCTCGGTCGCGGCCATCTCCAGATTGAGCGGCAGATCGATGGCGCCGATCAGCCGCTCGATATCGGCATCGGTCATGTGCCGCCGGTCTTCGCGCAGATGGGCGGTTATGCCGTCCGCCCCGGCGGCGGCGGCCACGCGGGCGGCCTTGACGGTGTCGGGATGACCGCCGCCGCGCGCGTTCCGGATGGTCGCGACGTGATCGATATTCACCCCAAGCCTCAGATGGCCTTGCATCGGATCCCTCCGCTTCGGGCATCCCGCGGTGTCAATTCTGACCCTGGGCCCGCTCGACCGAGGTCACCGCCGGAGTCGCGCGCAGCGCCGCGATGATATCGGTCAGGTGGGCGGCGTCGCTGACCTCGATGTCGAGCACCATTTCAAAGAAGTCGTGCGTCCGGTTGGTGATCTTCAAGTTGTTGATGTTGCCCAGGTGCCTGCCGATCATCGTCGTCAGGCTGCCCAGCGTGCCGGGTTCGTTGGAGACCACGATGGTGATCCGCCCGACATGGATGTCCGCGGAGACCGCATCGACGTCCCAGGCCACGTCGAGCCAGCGCTCGGGCGTGGCCTCGAAGCTCAGCAGGCTTTCGCAATCGATGGTGTGGATCGACACGCCCTTGCCGGCGGTGACGATGCCGACGATGCGGTCGCCCGGCAGCGGGTGGCAGCAATTGGCGTAATGGACGGCAACGCCGGCGATCAGGCCGCGGATCGGCACCGGCACGGTGTCGTCGATGCCGGCCCTTCCCTGTTTCGGCGGGAAGGGTACGACGTTGTCCTCGCCGGCCGCACCGTCGCGGCTCGCAACCCTGCGCCCGCGGCGGCGCTTGGGTCCGACCGCCGCCAGGACATCCGCGCCGGTCACCTCGCCGCGGCCGATCAGGGCATAGAGGTCATCGATGGTCTTTGCGTCGAAATTGCCGATCACCTTCTCGATCACCGCGTTGGACGGCTTGTAGCCGGCCTCGCCATAGCTCTTCTGAAGGATCGCCTTGCCCAGGCGGATGAATTCCGCGCGCTGCTCGTTGCGGATGAAGCGGCGGATCCGGGCGCGTGCCTTGCCGGTCACCACCATGTCTTCCCACGCCGGCGCCGGCGTTCCGGTCTCCGAAGTGATGATCTCGATCTGGTCGCCGTTCTTGAGCTGGGAGCGCAGCGGCATCATCCGGCCGTTGATCTTGGCGCCGACGCAACGGTCGCCGACCTCGGAATGGACGGCAAAGGCAAAATCGACCGGCGTCGCGCCGCGCGGCAGAGCGATCAGCTCGCCCGCCGGCGTGAAGCAGAACACCTGGTCCTGGTACATCTCGAGCTTGGTGTGCTCGAGGAACTCCTCGGGCCCGGAGGCCTGGTCGAGGATGTCGAGCATGTGGCGCACCCAGCGGTATTGCAGGCCGTCGGTCCTGGCGTCGGCCTGCTTGTAGCGCCAATGCGCGGCCACGCCGTACTCGGCGATCTGGTGCATCTCCTCGGTGCGGATCTGCACCTCGATCCGATGGCGCGCCGGGCCGATCACGCAGGTATGAAGCGATCGGTAGCCGTTCGTCTTCGGGGTCGAGATGTAGTCGTCGAACTGTTCGGGGACCACGGGATAGGTGGTGTGAATGATGCCCAGCGCCCGGTAGCAGTCCTCGGGCGTGGCCACCACCACCCGGAAGGCGATCACGTCGGAAAGCTGCTCGAACTCGACGTTCTTGCGCTGCATCTTGCGCCAGATCGAATGGAGCTGCTTGCGCCGGCCCGACACCTCGGCCGCCAGGCCGTGTTCGCGCAAGGTCTCGCGCATGCTGTCGACAATGCGCGGGATGATGTCGTCACTGGCTTGGCGCATCACCTCCAGCCGCGCCTCGATCGTGGCGGCGGCATCGGGGTTGAGCTGAGCGAAGGCCAGCTCCTCGAGCTCGTCCTTGATCCGCTCCATGCCGATTCGCTCGGCGAGCGGGGCGTAGATCTCCATGGTCTCGGCGGCGACCTGCCTGCGCTTGGCCGCCGGCTCCAGATGATGCAACGTACGCATGTTGTGCAGCCGATCGGCGAGCTTGATCAGCAGCACGCGGATATCCTGCGAGGTCGCCAGCAGGAACTTGCGAAAATTCTCCGCCTGGCGGGTGTCGGTCGATTGCAGCTCGATCATCGACAGCTTGGTGACGCCGTCGACCAGCCGGGCGACCTCCGCGCCGAACAGGGTCTCGATCTCGTCCAGCGTCGCGACCGTATCCTCGACGGTGTCGTGCAGCAGGCCGGTGGCGATCGAGGCGGCGTCGAGCTTGAGCTCGGCCAGGATCCCGGCGACTTCGACCGGATGGGAAAAATAGGGATCGCCCGATGCCCGCATCTGCGATCCGTGCGCCTTCATCGAGAAGACGTAGGCGCGGTTGAGCGCGTCCTCGTCCACATCGGGATCGTAGGCCCGCACATGCTCGACCAGCTCGTATTGCCGCATCATCGCGGTGATCCGCTCATGCCGGCGGGCGCGTTGAGACCGGGCGCCGGCCGCGTCGCGTCTCGATCAGAGAGCGGTCGATGGTCGTGTTCAAATTTCCTGCGGCTCGTCGCCTTCCGCCGCCGCTTCGGCCTCGCCGATATCCTCGAACCCGACCAGCACCGGGCCGTCGGGCTTCGCCTCGCCGGCGGCATCCGGCACCGGCGAGGACAGCGCCCCGCCAAACCCCATTGCGGCGAAATTGCTGAGCGCTTCTTCGGCGGCGAGGAACTCGTCGCCTTCCTCGACGGGCTCCTCGATGTCGACGTGCTTCTGCAGTCCGCGGATCAGCGAGTCCTCGAGCTCGATCACATCGACCGTCTCATCGGCGATCTCGCGCAGCGCGACGACCGGGTTCTTGTCATTGTCGCGATCGACGGTCAGCTCGGCGCCCACCGACAGTTCGCGCGAACGTTGCGCGGCGGTCATGACAAGCTCGAACCGATTGGGGATCCTGACAATACAGTCTTCAACGGTAACCCGGGCCATCGTGCGGCGCTCCTGGAAGGTGTGATCGGAAGAATATAGATACGGACTCGGCGAAGATCAAGGAAATCAAGGGGATCGCGACGATCTGTCAGGCCTTACGCGATCGGCGCGCAGTGCTGGCCCGGCGGCAGCATGGCGATCATCGCGGCAAGCGAAGCGCCGCTCCCCGGATGGCGCCAATCGGGCGCCACATCAGCCATCGGCAGCAGGACGAAGGCGCGTTCGTGCAGCCTCGGGTGCGGCAGGACGAGGCCGCCCGCAGCCTCACCGTCGGCACCGCACCTTGTCCGGCCATGGGCTATCAGATCGAGATCGATGATACGGGCGGCATTGGGGTACGGACGGTCCCGCCCGAACGCCTCCTCGATCCTATGGAGCGCGGCCAGGAGCGCCTCCGGGCCGAGTGCGGTCGAGACCCGGGCGACGCCGTTGACGAAATCCGGCTGATCGGCGGCCGCTAGGGGAGCCGACGCGAACCACCGCGACCGCTGCAGAACCGCGACGCCGAACCTGGGCATGATGTCGAGTGCGCGGGTGCAGGTCTCGATCGGCGCCGCGCCGGCCACGCCGGGAAGATTGGCGCCCAGCGCAACCAGAATTGCCTCCTCCGGCGCAGCCCCCGGCCCTTCCCCGCCGGTCGGCCCGGGGTGGGTTTTGTTTGCATTCAGCGTGTTTATTCCCATATTGCGTTCACCCTGCCCGGGCCGGAACATTGCACGAGGCGACACCCGCCTTGGCCGATTCCGGTGCATGGCCCGGTCGGATCCATCTCCGTAACTGGCATTGAAAGATCCAATGACTAAGCTGAATTTTCATCCGCACGAGCGCATCGCCCTGTTCATCGACGGCTCCAATCTCTATTCGGCCGCGCGCGGCCTGGGTTTCGATATCGACTACAAGAGTCTTCTCGAGCTGTTCTCGGCCGAGGGCCAGATGGTGCGCGCCTTCTATTACACCGCCCTGATCGAGGACCAGGAATACTCACCGATCCGTCCGCTGATCGACTGGCTTGACTATAACGGCTACACCCTGGTCACCAAGCCGACCAAGGAGTTCACCGATTCGACCGGCCGGCGGAAGATCAAGGGCAATATGGACATCGAGCTGGCCATCGACATGCTGGAGATGGCCGAACACCTCGATCATATCGTACTGTTCTCCGGTGACGGCGACTTCCGGCGCCTGGTCGAGGCGGTGCAGCGCAAGGGGGTGCAGGTGAGCATCGTCAGCACCTTCCGCTCCTCGCCGCCGATGGTCGCAGACGAGCTGCGCCGGCAGGCCGACAACTTCATCGAGCTCCAGGACCTGTCGTCCAAGATCGCCCGGGCGGTCAGACCGCATGAGGTGCCGAGCCCGGCGCGGTCGGATTACCAGGCCCCGACTCCGGCACGCCCGGACCCCCATATCGTCGAAGCGGACTGAGCCGGACGGATCCATCGCCATGGCCCCGCCGCTTCCGGGGCGGGACTGCCCGCTATGCCCGCGTCTGGCGGCGTTCCGCGAGCGCTATCGCGCGGCGGAGCCGGACTGGCACAACGCCCCGGTCGAAAGCTTCGGGCCGCTGGAGGCCCGATTGCTGATCGTCGGCCTCGCGCCGGGGCTGCGCGGCGCCAACCGGACGGGCCGGCCTTTCACCGGCGATTTCGCGGGCGACCTGCTCTATGAGACGCTGGGCGACTTCGGATACGCGACCGGCCGCTACGACTCCCGTCCCGATGACGGTCTGATGCTCCGCGACTGTCGGATCACCAACGCCGTGCGCTGCGTACCGCCGGAAAACAAGCCCGTCGGCGGGGAGATCAATGCCTGCCGCGCCTTCCTCGCCGGCGAGATCGCGGCGATGACCAACCTGAAGGTGATCCTGGCGCTCGGCGGGCTGTCCCATGCCTCGGTGCTGCGCACGCTGGGCCTCAGGGCGGCGGCGTTCAAGTTCGGACACGGGGCGGTCCATCGGCCCGCGGACGGGCTGGTGATCGCCGACAGCTATCATTGCTCGCGCTACAACACGAACACCGGCCGGTTGACCGAGCCGATGTTCCGGGCGGTGTTCGAGGCGGTCGGCCGCGAGCTCGGCTGAGGCCGGCTCAGCCGTAGCGCTGCTCGCGCCACGGATCGCCGTCATTATTGTATCCGCGGACTTCCCAGAACCCGGGTTTGTCGTCGCGGCGGAACTCGATGCGCCGGACCCATTTTGCGGATTTCCAAAAATACCATTTGGGGATCACCACCCGCACCGGCCCGCCGTGGGCGGGCGCCAACGGCGCACCGTTCCAGGAATGGGCAAGCAGGACGTCCGCCTCGGCGAACCGGTCGATCCGGACGTTCGTGGTATAACCGTCATGGCTGTGGAAGATGCAGTGCGCGGCCTCGGCCTTGGGGCGCACCATATCCAGCAGATGGGCGACGTGGACCCCGGTCCAGGCGTTGTCGAACCGTGACCAGCCGGTGACGCAATGGATGTCGGAGACCAGCCGGACCTGGGGCTGGTCCATGAAGGTCCGCCAATCCCAAATCAGCGGCGCCTCGACCAGACCGTCGACGGTAAGGCGCCAGTCTTCGGCGGCGATCTCCGGCCGGACGCCGAGGTCGAGCACCGGCCAGTTCCTGACTTCGCGCTGGCCGGGCGGCAACCGCTCGCCGTCGGACGGCGCCGCCTCGCTCAGCAGGCGGCCGTCGCGCGCCCACTCCTGCTTGCGCCGGACCAGCTTCTCGCGGTAGCCGGCCAGGGCTTCAGGCTCGTTCCCGTCCATCGCTGCTCAGCCCTTTGCCCGCAGCAGCCGGCTGCGTTGGCGATCCCAATCGCGTTTCTTCTCGGCCTCGCGCTTGTCGTGCCTGCGTTTGCCGTGCGCCAGACCGATGAGCAGCTTGGCAATGCCGCGCTCGTTGAAATAGAGCTTGAGCGGGACCACGGTCGCGCCGTCACGCTGAACGGCGCCCAGCAGGCGGTCGATCTGGCGCCGGTGCAGCAGCAGCTTGCGGGGCCGGCGCGGCTCGTGGTTGGCCGGTCCGGCTTGCGCGTACTCGTTGATGTGGGCGTTGACCAGGAACAGCTGCCCGTCGATCGGCCGCGCATAGGCCTCGTTGATATTGGCGCGGCCGGCGCGCAGCGACTTGACCTCGCTGCCGGTCAGCATGAGGCCGGCCTCGAAGGTGTCCTCGATCGCGTAGTTGTGCCGTGCCTTCCGGTTTTCCGCGGTGACCCGGATGTTGCTGTCGGCCTTGGCGCGCATGCGCTCAGTTGAGGATGCCTGCCGAGCGCATCGCGTCCTCGACGGTCCGCTTCGAACTCTCGGCGATCTCGCACAGCGGCAGCCGGGTCTCCGGCGAGCACTTGCCCAGCAGGCTCGCGCCGTACTTCACCGGGCCCGGGCTGGTCTCGCAGAAAAGGCCCGTATGCAGCGGCATCAGCCGCTCGTTGAGCCGCTGCATCGTCGCGATCTCGCCGTCCTTCCAGGCGGCGTGCATCGCCGACATCTCCTTGGGCGCGATATTCGCGGTCACCGAGATGCAGCCGTCGCCGCCTTGGGCGAGGAATCCGACCTGGGTGACGTCCTCACCCGAGAGCTGGCAGAAATCCTCGCCGGCCGCGAGGCGCTGCTGGGTCGCGCGGCTGACGTCGGCCGTGGCGTCCTTGACCCCGATGATGTTGGACAGCGCGGCGAGCCGCGCCATGGTCTCGGTCTTCATGTCGATCACGCTGCGACCGGGGATATTGTAGATTATGATCGGCAGATCGACGGCGTCGTTCAGCGCCTTGAAATGGCGGTACATTCCTTCCTGGGTCGGCTTGTTGTAGTACGGCGTGACCACCAATGCGGCATCGGCGCCGGCCTCCTTGGCGTGCCGCGTCAGCGCGATCGCCTCCGCGGTCGAGTTCGAGCCGGTGCCGGCGATCACCGGAACCCGGCCCTTGGCGACCCCGATGCAGATCTCGGTCACCCGGCGGTGCTCATCGTGGCTGAGCGTCGGCGATTCGCCGGTCGTGCCGCATGGCACCAAGGCCCGCGTGCCCTGCTCGATCTGCCAATCGACGAACGCAGCGAAACGGTCCTCGTCAACGGCACCGTCCTGAAACGGTGTGATCAACGCGCAAATGGAGCCGCTGAACATCGTACTCTCCTGCGATCCGGTGGCGCCCGCCGAGGCTCGGCCAGCGGGCTTTGACGACACAGTACTTCCGGGGCGAATGGCCGGCAAGCAAGCCGCATCTGGGGCGCGCGGCCCACCGATCATGAGCGTTTGTCAAGCCGCAGCGCACTTGTATGATCCGATGGCAGCCGATCATCCATAGCGAGCACGCTTGGTCCGCCTTCTGAACGCCACGGCGCTGATCCTCATCCTCGCGTGCGGTCCCGTCCACGGCCAGGAGATCCTGTCAAAGACGGACCGGGACATCTATCGCCGGGCCTTTGCCGCAGCGGACGCATCGGACTGGACTGCGGCGTTCAGCCTTTCGCGTCGTGCCGAAAACAAGCTGCCGAACAAGGTGCTTCGCTGGCTTTCCATGACCAAGGCCGGCAACGAGGCCACCTTCCATGCGCTTTCCGGGTTCATCGCGGCCAACCCAGATTGGCCCTTGCCGTTCTCGCTGCGGCGCCGTGCCGAGGAGGCGCTGACCGATCCCGACAAAACGGATCTGCCGCCCGAGGCGGTCATCGCCTGGCTCGACCGCTACCCGCCGCTTACGAGCGAGGGCCGCATCGCCCTGCTCGATGCGCTTGACGCGATCGGCAAGTCCGAGCGGGCGACGGCGCTGGCGCGCAACATCTGGATCCACAGCAACCTGAAAGGCGCGCCCGAGCGCCGCCTGCTGCTGCGGTTCGGCGGCGCGCTGGGCGCCGCCGAGCACGCGCGGCGGCTCGACCGGCTGGTCTGGGATCGGCGGTGGCGGGAGGTCCGGCGCATGCTGCCCAGGGTGGGCGCGGCCCGGCGCGCGCTCGCGCGTGCCCGGATGAGGCTCGCGCGGATGCGCGGTGGGGTCGATGGCGCGATCCGTCGGGTCCCTGCACATCTGCAGAGGGATCCGGGCCTGCTGTATGAGCGGGTTCGCTGGCGCCGCCGCAAGGGCCGCCTGCACGATGCCTTCGAAATGTTGGCGGGCCTGCCCGAAGACCTGCTCTACGCCGAGCGCTGGTGGACGGAACGGGTGATCATCGCGCGCGGCAAGCTGAAGGAAGGCAGATATCTCGAGGCTTTCGCGCTGACGTCCAATCACGGGATGTGGCCGGGCTCGGCATCATTCGCCAGAGCCGAATGGCTGACCGGCTGGCTCGCGCTGCGCTTTCTCGACCGCCCGGCCGAGGCGCTGATGCGCTTCGAACGGCTGTACGCGACGGTGCGGTTCCCGATCAGCCGCGCACGGGCGGCCTATTGGGCCGGGCGCGCGGCAACGGTCCTCGAGGATCCGGCGGCGGCTGAGCGGTGGTATCGCGAGGCGGCCCGGTTCGGGGCGACGTTCTACGGCCAGGTTGCCGCCCGCATGATCGGCAGGGCGGACGATCGGAGCCCGCCGCCGCCGCGCGGCGAGGACCCGGCCGGACGGGCCGCATTCGAGGGCAGCGAGCTGGTGCGCACCGTCCGGCTGCTCGATCAGATCGGGCGCGACAAGCTGGTCGCGCTGTTCGCCGGCAGGCTCGCGCGGTTGGATCCCGACCCGCGACGGCTGCTTCCGGTCGTCGCGCTGGTGCGCGGCATCGGTCGGCGGGACCTCGGCGTGCGCATCGCGCGTTACGCCTATCGGCAGGGCGTGACGATCGAGGACGCCGCCTACCCGCTGATAGACATGCCCAGGACAGCCATCGAGCCGGCGCTGATGCTGGCGATCGGCCGGCAGGAAAGCAATTTCGCGGTCAACGCGATCTCCCGTTCCGGTGCGCGCGGGATAATGCAGCTCATGCCGGGGACTGCCCGGGCGACGGCGCGCAAGATCAGACAGCGCTACAGCCGCGCACGGCTGACCAGGGACGCCGCGTACAATATCGGTCTGGCCATGTCCCACCTGGGCGACCTGCTGGATCGCTACGACAACCATTACGTTCCGGCGCTCGTGGCCTACAACGCCGGGCGCCGGGCCGCGGACCGGTGGATCCGCGCCTTCGGCGATCCGCGGGATCCCGACACCGACCTGATCGATTGGATCGAATCGGTGCCGTTCCCGGAGACCCGCAACTATGTCCAGCGGGTGCTGGAGGGGCTGGAGATATACCGCGACCGGCTCGGCACGCCCGGTCCGGCGCCCTGGCTCGGCGCGCCCGCCATGACCCGGGATGCGGCCGGGCTGGTGGCCGAGACGCCGGCGCCCGCCGGCATGGTCGATCCCGCGCCCTGACCGGGTCTCGATTGTCGCCGCCCCGGCGGGGGTGTGCGGTATAGTGCGGGGTGATGCGAATCCCTGATGAGAGTCCCGATGACCGCACCGGCCTTTGACGACATCGGCGCCTGCGTGTTCGACGCTTACGGCACGCTGTTCGATTTCAACTCCGCAGTGGACCGCTGCCGGGATTCGATCGGCGAACGCGCCGATGAGCTGTCCGCCCTGTGGCGGCAGAAACAGCTTCAATACACCTGGCTGCGCAGCCTGATGGGCCGGTACGAGGATTTCTGGCAGGTCACGGGCGCGGCGCTCGACTACGCGATGAGCGCGGTGGGGCTGTCCGATCCCGAGCTGCGTGCCCGGCTGATGCAGCTCTACCTCGCGCTGGAGGCCTATCCCGACGTTCGCAAGCCGTTGGAAACACTCAAGGAGGCGGGCTTGAGGACGGCGATCCTGTCGAACGGCTCCTCGACGATGCTGGTGGCGGCGGTCAAGAATGCGGGGCTGGACGACGTCATCGATTCGATCCTGTCGGTCGACCGGGCGGGCATCTTCAAACCCCACCCCACGGTCTATCAGATCGCGGTCGACGCGTTGAAGCTGCCGGCCAACCGGATCAGCTTCCAATCGGCCAATGGCTGGGACGCCAACGGGGCCGCCGCCTTCGGCTTCCGCGTGGCGTGGATAAACCGGTTCGGCCAGCCGGCCGAGGTGCTGCCCGGGGAGGTTCACGCCGAACTGACAACGCTGGAAGACCTGCCGCCGCTGGTGATCGGCTAGCCGTCACCGCAGCGATGGACTACCGCGCGCGAAGATACACCGCACAGGACGGGATGGGGCTTTACTACCGCGACTACGGCGACGCGCTGTCGCCGCGCGTGCCGGTCCTGTGCCTGGCCGGGCTGACCCGCAACGCCAAGGATTTCGAAGGCTTCGCAAGCCGGCTCGCAGCCGACCGGCGGGTGCTGTGCCCCGATCTCCGGGGCCGCGGCCGGTCCGACTACGATCCCGATTGGCGCAACTACGATCCGCGGACCTACCTCAACGACATCATCCAGCTTCTGAGTCTGGCCAATCTGCACAAGGTTGTTGTCGTCGGCACTTCGCTCGGCGGGCTGCTGGCGATGGGGCTCGGCGCGGCGCGGCCCGCGGCGCTGGCGGGTGTGATCCTCAACGACATCGGGCCGGAGCTGAGGCCCGCCGGGCTGAAGACCATCATCGACTATCTTCGCGTCGATCGGCCCCAGCCGGACTGGGAGACCGCCGGGCAATCGATGCGCGCGCTCCTGCCCGATCTGTGCTTCCAGACCGAGGCCATGTTCGAGAGCATGCTCGGCAACACCTTCCGCGAGGGCGAGGACGGGATGCTGCATTTCGACTGGGACGTCGACATCATCCGTCCAACGATCGAGAACGGCACGCGCGTCCCCGACCTGTGGCCGCTGTTTCGCGGCTTGCGCGCCATCCCGACGCTGGCATTCCGGGGCGAGAAGTCGGGCCTGCTGACCACCGAATGCTTCGACAAGATGGCCGCCGAACACCCCGGTCTGGAGCGCGTGACGGTCCGCGACACCGGCCATGCGCCGACCCTGACCGAGCCGGAATGCGTGGCCGCGGTCGATGCGTTCCTCGATGGTATCTGAGCCCGGACCGCAGGACATCGCCCGGGCCGCGGCGCGGCTTGCCGGCAAGATCGTCCGCACGCCGCTGTTGGCGTGGCCGGAGACCGGCGCGCGCGGCGGCGGGCGCATCCTGGTCAAGCCTGAGATGTTGCAGCGCACCGGCGCCTTCAAGATCCGCGGCGCCTGGAACGCGGTCGCGAGCCTCGGCGAGGCCGGGCGCCGCGCGGGCGTGATCGCCTACTCGTCGGGCAACCACGGCCAGGCGGTCGCAGCGGCCGCTTCGGCCCATGGCGTTTCGGCCACGATCGTCATGCCGTCGGATGCGCCCGCGGTGAAGATCGCGGCAACCCGCGCGTGGGGCGCGCGGATCGTGGCCTACGACCGCACCACCGAGGTCCGCGAGAACCTGGCCGCTGCCATCGCCGAGGAGACCGGCGCTCGCATGATCCCGCCGTTCGACGATCCGCGGATCATCGCCGGACAGGGCACGGTCGGGCTGGAGATCGCCCAGGACCTCGACCGGCTGGGGATCGTGCCCGACGCCGTCCTGGTTCCGGTCGGCGGCGGCGGGCTGATCGCCGGCATCGCGGTCGCGATGAAGGACGCCTTCCCCGCGGTCGAGATGATCGCGGTCGAGCCTGCCGGCTTCGACGACACCGCGCGGTCGCTCCTGGCCGGAAGCCGCGAGTCGGTCGCGCCGAGCGCAGAGACGTTCTGCGATGCCTTGCGCGCGCCGAAACCGGGTGCGCTTACCTTCGCGATCAACCGCCGGCTGCTGGCCCGCGGGATCGCCGTGTCCGACCGCGAGGTGGCGCGCGCGATGGCCGCGATCTTCTCCGGGCTCAAGCTCGTCGCCGAGCCCGGCGGCGCGGTCGCCATGGCGGCGCTGTTGTCCGGCGGCTTCGATGCGAGCGGGCGAACGGTGGTCGTCGTCTGCTCGGGCGGCAACGTCGATCCGGCGGTGTTTTGCGAGGCCTTGCGGGCCTGAGGCGCGCGGCGTTGGAGTCTCGGTGTCTTAACCGTTAAACTGGGCCGGTGAAACCAACGGATCCAGAAAGGGGATGAGCGTGGCGGAAATTTATGTCGGCAAGCAGGCCGATTTCGGCGACCGTGACCGGAAGATCGTTGCCCAGGGCGACATCGAGATCGGCGTCTTCCATGTCGGCGGCGAGTTCTATGCCTACGAGAACAACTGCGTGCATCAGGGCGGGCCGGTCTGCCAGGGCAAGATCCTGGGCAAGGTCGAGGAGGTGCTGGGCGAGGACAAGACCAGCAAGGGCCTCAAATTCTCCGAGACCGACGTGCACATCGTCTGCCCGTGGCACGGCTACGAGTACAACCTGAAGACCGGCCGACATCCCGGGGACCGGAACGTCCGGCTCAAGCCATACGACGTCAAGGTCGACGGAGGGGAGGTCTATGTCGTCGTCTGACGACATCGCGGTGATCCGCGAGGCGGCCGCCAAGGCACTCGCGATCGCCGAGAAGGCCCTGGACGACGGCGCGACCGAGGCGGTCCCCGACGAGGTCGTCCAGCAGCTTCTGACCGCCGGGGCCCGGCTGTTCGCCAACAAGGTCGAGATGGAGGACCGGGTTTTCCTGCCGTTCCTGTCCACCGAGTCGGCGACCGCGACGGACATCGTGGTGACCGTCACCGAAATGCTGCACGCCGGCAACCTAAACACCTTCGACCTGGCGATGTGGTTCCGCCGGCCCCGGCCGGGCACGGACGGCTGACCGCCGGGCGGCAATCTCTATTGGGAGCACACTGAATGGATTCCGGACTCGAGCCGCAACGGGAGAACCCGATACGGCAGATCGGCGTCGCGACCGACACCCGCGACATCCTCGCCCGCGCCCGGCGTCAGGCCGATGCGCGCAATTTCGACGACGTGTTCATTGTCGATATGGATTCCCACCATACCGAGAGCGAGTCCTGGGCGGACATCGTCGGCTATCTCGACGACGAGGTGATCCGCAGCCAGGCCGAGGACTTCCTGCAGAACCGGACCGGGTCGCCGCCCTATGGTCTGAACGGCGACCTCGCGCTGCGCTATCAGGATTGCGGCGGGCGCATCCCGCACCAGGCCGCGCGGCGCGAGAACGCGGCCGAGGACGGGCTGCACCGCGACGTGGTGCTGGCCAGGCGCGCCTATCAGTCGATGTCGATCGACAAGCAGATCGTCTTCCCGACGCCGATGCTGTTCCTCGGCATGCATCCGCAGTTCGACATGGAGCCGCTGCTGGGCAACGCCTACAACCGCTGGACGGTCGAGACCCTGCTCGCCCAGGACAAGAACCTCAAGAGCATGGCCTTCCTGCCGTTCAACGACGCCGATGAGGCGCTGAAGACGGTCGAGAAGTTCGGCGACGCGCCGGGGATCGTCGGCTTCATGGTCACCTCGGTCCGCAACAAGCCGGTCCATCACAACCACTACATGAAGGTCTACCGCGCGCTCGAGGAGCGCCGCCTGCCGATCGGCTTTCACGCCGGCTATTACTGGCAGGACCCCTCGATGATGCAGATCAACCGTTTCGGCTCGATGCACGCGCTGTCGTTCGTCTGGTGCAACGTGCTGCATATGACCAACTGGGTGATGAACGGCCTGCCCGAGCGGTTCCCGGACCTGCCGGTGGTGTGGATGGAGAGCGGGCTGTCATGGGTGCCGTGGCTGATGCAGCGGCTCGATCACACCTACATGATGCGCACTTCGGAGGCGCCGCTGCTCAAGCGCCGGCCGTCGGAATACATGGCCGAGATGTACTACACCAGCCAGCCGCTGGAGACCGACCACGCCAAGGCGCTGGAGCTGACGTTCGAGATGGTCAACGCCGGGACCCAGCTCCTCTACGCCTCGGACTGGCCGCATTGGGACTTCGACCCGCCGGCGGTGATCTGGGACATCCCGTTCCTCGACGAAGACGCCAAGCGCAACATCCTCGGCCTCAACGCCAAGCGGATCTTCGATCTGGAGAAGTAGGCGGGGACCGCTCAAGCGGCGCGAACCGCGACCTCCATCGCGCCGATCCCTTCGATCTCGCAGGTCATGACGTCGCCCGGCACGACCGGGCCGACGCCCTCGGGCGTGCCGGTCATGATCACGTCGCCGGGATAGAGCGTGTAGAACCGCGAGGCGTAGGCGATCAGCCGCCGGCAATCGAAGATCTGCATCGCGGTCGAGGAGTCCTGGCGCAATTCCCCGTTTACGCTGAGCCTGAGAGCCAGCGAATCGGGATCGGGGATCTCGTCGGCGGTGACCAGCCACGGGCCGAGCACCGAGAAGCCGTCGGCTGCCTTCCGGAGGCTGCGCTCCTCCCGCCCGCGCACGGTCATGTCGAGGCCGATGGCGTATCCGGCGACGCAGTCGAGCGCATCGGCCCGGGCGACGTTCCTGGCGGTCCGGCCGATGATCATCGCGAGCTCGACCTCGTGGTCGGTGCGGCGGTCGGCAAACGGCAGCGCAATCCCTTCGCCCGGGCCGACCGGGACGGGGTTCTTGAGGAACAGCCCGTAGTCCTCGATCGTCGTCGTCGTGGTCCCGAAGGTGATGCCGGGATCGGCGTTCGCCTCGTCGATATGCGCACGGTAGTTGGCCGGAGCGCCGATCACCTTGGTCGGGTTGGCCACCGGGCTTTTGAGGCTGACGCTGGTATGGAGCTGGACGAAGCCCGATTTGCGCAACGCGTCGACGCGCGCGCGCACCGCATCGATCGCGGCGATCAGCCGGTCGCCCGGCGGCAGCGGCCAACCGGCTTGCCCAGCCGTCTCGATCGCATCGATCGCCTCGGTGACGTCGATGAGCTGCTCGTTTCTCACCAGGCCGAGCTTGTCGGCGTTGTAGCGGGCGAGCTTCATGGCGCCTCCTACTCCTTGCTCAAATATGCCTCCCGCGCGCCCGGTGCCCAGCTTATGCCGTGCCCCGGGACCTCGCGCGGCGTGATCATGGCGGCGCCGTCCATCGCGACCGGGTCGTCGAACAGCGGCTCGAGCAGCGGGAAATCCTCCAGCCAGGCCACGTTGGGCAGCGCACAGGCCAGATGGACGAACAGCGCCGGCAGGAAATGCGGCGAGACCGCGACATCGTGGCAGGCGGCGAACTGGCCGGCCCGCAGGCATTCGGACATCCCGCCCATCATCGCGATGTCGGGTTGGATGACCGCACAGGCCCGGGCGGCGAAATAGGGCGCCAGTTCGACCACGCCCTGCAAGTGCTCGCCGGTCGCGATCGGCACCGGCGAGGCCGCCGCGAGCGCGGCATAGCCGTCGAGCGCATCGGCCGGCAACGGCTCCTCGAAAAACAGCGCGCCGATCTCGCCGCACCGGTTGGCAAGCCATCGAGCGCGCGTGAGGTCGCAGCGCTCGTTGGCATCGACCATCACGTCGATGCCCGCCGGCAGGCCGTCGGCAACGGTGCGCATGCGCGCGGCGTCGCCGCGATCACCGGCCAGCCGCAGCTTCACCGCCTTGCAGCCGCGCGCGACATGGGCGAGCGCCCGCTCAAGCGCTTCCTGCGGGTCCTGGTCGGGCCGGAACCCGCCGGAGCCGTAGACCGGCACGGCGCGGGCGGTCCCGCCGAGCGCGGCGTAGAGCGGCATCCCCAGAGCCTTGGCGTGGAGGTCCCAGGCCGCGACATCGATCGCGGCGACCGCCAGATACCCCGTGCCGCGCCCCAGCCGGTTGAGCGCCCCGGCGAGCCGGCGCCACAGCGCCTGGGGCGGGATGCAGTCCTGGCCGGCGACGAACCGCGCGAGCAGGTCGGCGGCCATGGCGCGCACGACCGCCCCGCCGGCGCCGCCGAGGACGTAGCTGAAGCCCATCCCGCTGCGCCCCTGCGAATCCACGAGAGTGACGACGATGACATCGACCGCGGTCATCCCCGAGCCGCCCGTCGGACCCGACAGGGGGTAGCGCCACAGCTCCGTTTCGGCCGAGTCGTAGCGTCCCTTCACCGGCACCCTCCCCTCACCGGATCTCGATCCGCACCGGATCGCCGTCCTCGATCCCCAACGCGTCGCGCACATTCGCGGCGGCGATCATCTCGACCTGGGCCGGCGGATAGTGGTCGACCTCCGGCAGCACGATGGCCGCCTCGATCCGGCCCTCGATCGCGACCTTGAAGCAGCGTGCGTCGCAATCGTGCGGGCCATCATCAGGGTTGTCGATCCTGATCCCGTCGGTGCGCTTCAGCCGCACCCAGACGGTGATCGCATCGGGGTCGTCGATGATGACGTTGACGGTGCCGGGATGGGGATCGATGCCGAGCTTGTCGATGAATTGCGCACGCGCCCAGGCGAGCCGGGTGAAGTGCCGGCCCTGGCCGATTCCGCTGGCAAGGCGTCCGACCAGCGCCGCGCTCATGGCATGCCCCGTACGCCCCGCACGCCCGCCACCGGCCCCGTCGGGTCGTCTTCGCAAGGACCGGGTCCCATGCCGTTCTCCCGGCGCACGTCCATTGATCCGGCGTCGGTAATGACATCGCCCGCCCGGCGGGTCCAGGGAAACTCGGCGCTTGTGATGGCCCGCCCCGGCGATAGAATGGCCGCCGAACGCGGGCATGATGTAGTGGTAGCCTGGCAGCTTCCCAAGCTGCTCGTGCGGGTTCGATTCCCGCTGCCCGCTCCAGCGCCCCTCCCGGACAGGGCGATGTCTCGCCTCCGAGAACCGGTATCCAGGCCTATCCCGACGGATCCGGACGGCGCGGGCGCGGGGTTCGTCACCGCCCGACCCGCGCGCCTTCGATCGCCCGCCATACCCGCTCGGGCGTCGCCGGCATGGCGAAATCGCGGATCCCCAGGGCGGACAGCGCATCTTCGACCGCGCTGATGACCACCGGCAGCGCCCCGACATTGCCGGCCTCGCCCGCCCCCTTGACCCCCAGCGGGTTGGTCGCGGTGGGCACCGGATTGCTTTCGACCTCGATCGCGCACAGATCGGCGCCGCGCGGCATCGCGTAGTCCATGAACGAGCCGGCGAGGACCTGGCCGCTGTCGCGGTCGAAGACCATCGCCTCCATCAGCGCCTGACCCGCGCCTTGCGCGACCCCGCCATGGACCTGGCCCTTGACCAGCAGCGGGTTGATCAGGGTGCCGAAATCATCAACCACGACGTAGCGGACGATCTCCACGGCGCCGGTCTCGCGGTCGATCTCGACCTCGCAGACATGGCAGCCGTTGGGATAGGACGCCACGCTCCCCCGATAGGTCCCGCTCTCATAGAGCCCGGGATCGAGGCCGGCCGGCAGCATCGCCGGCTGGAAGGCGCGCCTGGCGACCTCGGCCAGGGCGATCGACCGGTCGGTGCCGGCGATGACGAACCGTCCGTCGTCGAACGCGATGTCGGCCTCGGCGGCCTCCAGCGCGTGGGCGGCGATGATCCGGGCCTTGGCGAGGACGCGGTCGGCGGCGAGCATCACCGCGGCCGTCCCCATCGCCGAAATCCGCGAGCCGCCGGCACCGAACCCGAAGGCCAGCCGGTCGGTATCGCCCTGGACGAAGCGCAGCGAATCCGGTGCAAGCCCCAGCCGGTCGGCGATGACCTGGGCGAAGATCGTCATATGGCCCTGGCCCTGGGACGTCGCCCCGCACAGGACGGTCGCGGCGCCCGAGGGATCGAAACGGATCTCGGCATACTCCAGCCCGGGCGGTGCCGCGCGCTCGATCGCGTTGGCGAGGCCGAGCCCGCGCAGCTTGCCGCGCCCGGCGGCCGCGAAGCGGCGTGCGGCGAACCCTTGCGCGTCGGCGAGCGCCAGGGCCTGGTCCATGTTGGCCTCGAATTCCCCCGAATCGTAGGTGAACCCCAGCGGCGTCGCGAACGGCAGCGCGTCCGGCGCGATGATGTTGCGCCGCCGCAGCGCGATCCGGTCGATCCCCAGCTCGGCCGCCGCCGCGTCGATCAGGCGCTCGATGACATAGGCCGCCTCGGGCCGGCCGGCCCCGCGATAGGGCGCCGTCGGCTGGGTGTGGCTCAAGGCGCCGCGGACCTCGACATGGGCGGCCGGCGTCCGATAGACCCCGGCCAGGCTGCCGAGATTGTTGACCGCGGGCCCGGCGCCCAGCGGCGACAGATAGGCCCCGAGATTGACGATCGTGCGCACCCTCAGACCGAGGAACCGTCCGTCGGAATCGAGCGCGAGCTCGGCCTCGGTGAGATTGTCCCGGCCGTGGAAGTCCGACAGAAAGCCTTCGCTGCGCTCGCTGGTCCATTTGACCGACCGGCCGAGACGCCGCGCCGCCCAGAGCGCCAACAGATATTCCGGATAAATGTTGGCCTTGATGCCGAAGCTGCCGCCCACGTCGTCGACCTCGACATGGATCTGCCGCTCGTCGATGCCGAAGATCTGGCGGGCCAGGACGCCGCGCACGACGAAGGGGTGCTGGACCGGCGCGCGCAGCCGGAAGGCGCCGCGGCGCCGGTCGTAATGCGCCAGGCAGCCGCGCGGCTCCATCGCGTTGGCCAGCACCCGCGAGATATCCAGCCGTCGACGGACCACATGGTCGGCCTTGGCGAAGGCGGCGTCGGTCGCCGCCCGATCGCCGATCGCGTACACGAAGGCCTCGTTGCCGGGGCAGCCCTCCCAGACGCCGGGGCGGCCCGGTTTCAGCGCCTCGTCCGTCGCCGTGACCGCCGGCAGCGCTTCGTAGTCGACCACGACGCGCTCGGCGGCATCCTTTGCCTGTTCCGGCGTGTCGGCGAGCACGAAGGCCACGCCCTCGCCGACATGGCGCACCCGCTGGTCCGCGAGCGGGTAGTAGGGCGGCGCGTCGAGATCCGCACCGCCGCGGCGTTTGACCGGCGGGCCGATATGGGGGATCGCGCCGAGCCCATCGGCGCGGTAGTCGGCGCCGACAAGCACCGCCGCGACCCCGGGGCAACGCGCCGCGGCGGCGGTGTCTATCGAAAGTATCCGGGCGTGGGCGTGCGGGGCGCGGAGGACATGGCCGCGCAGCGCGCCCGCGCCGTCGTCATCGTCGCTGAACGAACCCCGCCCGGTCAGAAGGGTTTCGTCCTCAAGCCTCGGGACCGACTGCCCCACCCCGTATTCACCCATTGTCATCTCCAGATTCGGACCGGTCGCGAGCGCGACGATAGCGACCCGCAGCGCTCCAAGGAAACGCTGACAGCCGTCGATCCATCGCTCGAGGCGGCGGCGGCTGTCGGCCGGCATATAGGATAGGATGATGCGCGGCAGTGAGGAAAATGATGGTTGTCGATCCATGATCCCGGCCTTGGATACCTCGGTCATGCGCCGCCGGACCGTCGTCGAGCGGCTGGAGGCCGAAGGCGCCGACGCGCTCGTCGCGTTTGCGTCCGGGTTCCATTCCTTTCTCGAGCCCAACGCGGTCTTCGTCCTCAGCGGGGTGAAGCAGATGGGCGATGCGGCCGTGATCGTCCGGTGCGACGGCCCGGCGACGCTGATTATCACGCCGGCCTGGGACGCCGGCCGCGCCGCCGCCGCCGCGACCGCCGACGAAACGCTGGGCACCGACGACCTGGTCGAGACCGTGGGGCGCGTGCTGGCACGCGACCGGCTTTCCGGCGGTTCGGTCATCACCGACGGGCTGTCGCTGCTGGCATTGCCCCTGGCCGAGCGGCTCGGGGACCTGTTCGGCGGCAAGGCGAGGGCGATGGAAGGGCTGGTCCGCACCATCGCGCGGTGCCGCAGCGCGCAGGAGATCGCGCGCGCCGAGCAAGCCGCGCGGATCGCGGAAAGCGGATACCGGCGGCTGCTGGAGGTTGCCCGGCCGGGCGTGCGGGAATACGCGCTCGCCGCCGACATCTACTGCCACATGAAGGCCCAGGGCGGCGACGACAACTTCCTTCTGATGAGCGCCTCGCAGCACAACCTCGCCGTCCGGGCCGCCGGCGGGCGCGTGCTGGCCGAAGGCGACCTCATCCTTGCCGAGATCACGCCGAGCTTCGAGGGGCAGTTCGTCCAGATCTGCCGCACGGTCGCGATCGGAACCGGTCCGCCCGGCTATGAAGAGAACTACGCCATCCTGCAGGCGGCGATGGAGCGCGGCCGGGAGGCGGCGGTGCCGGGAGCGAGGATGGCCGATGTGACCGAGGCGGTGAACCAGGCGATCAGCCAGGCCGGCTATGGGGCGTATTGCCGACCGCCCTACATGCGGGTGCGCGGCCACGGGCTCGGCTTGACCTCCAACCTTCCGGGTGACGTGTCGGCCGACAACGAGACCGTGCTCGAGACCGGGATGGTCTTCGTCCTCCACCCGAACCAGTACCTTCCCGAGACCGGCTATTTGATGTGCGGCGAGCCGGTCGTGGTGACCCCGGACGGCGCCCGCGCATTGAGCGCCAATGCCGCAACGCCCGACAGGATCGCGCCATGAGCATGGCGACGATGCACCCTGTCGTCCTGCTCGGCGCCTATGGGCTCGACCACGACCGGATGCCGGCCGACGAGTTCCAGATCCGCATGGGCCAGGCGAACGCGCTGATGGACGACAACGGCTGGCGCGCCCTTTTCGTCTACGGCGACGCCACCGAGCACCGCGCCCTCGCCTGGCTGACGAACTTCATCCCGCGCATGCGCTGGGCGTTCGCCATGCTGCCGCGCGACGGCGAGCCGCGGCTGTTGATCTCCATCGGCGCGCGCGACATGCCGGCGATGCGCCTGATGACCTGGATCGCCGAGGTTCACCCCGGCTGGAGCTGGCCGGAGACGTTCGATCCGTGGCTCGCGGCGTTCCTGGAAAGCCAGCCGCACGCCGCTGTCGCCGTCGGCCTGCTCGGCCGGGACCTGATGCGGGCGCCGTTCGTCGGCATGCTGAACGACAGCCTCGCCGGGACGGTCTCCCTGGCGCCGGCGGACGCCGCCTTCGAGCCGGTTCTGCACGCGCGACGGCCGCGCGAGGTAGCGATGATCCGCGAGGCCTGCCGCCTCGTCGATGAAGCCGCGGCGGCCATGGAATCGGCCTGGCGCGGCGGCGCGAACGCCATGAAGGCCGCGATCGAGGCCGAACGGTGCGCCCGGGCGCAGGCCGCCCACGACGTCCGGGTTCTGTTCAGCACCGACGGCGGTGCAACGCTTGTGCCCTTCTTCGGCGTGGTGGAGGGGCGCCCGGACCCGTTGCTCGCCTATATCGCGGTCAAATATGCGGGCTATTGGGCGGATGCTTTCGTGACGTTCGCCGATCGGCCGTCGGATGCGCTCGCCGGCGCACAGGCCGCGCTCGATAAGCTGCTGGGGGCGGTGCGGCCGGGCAGCCGGGCCGGCGCGCTTGCCGCCGCGGCGCGGATCGAGGGCCGGCCGGCCCATCCTGTGCTGGGCGGCTGCCTCGGCCACCGCATCGGTCTGTCGCTGGCCGAGCCGCCCGACCTGAAGCCCGAGGGTGAGGCGGTGCTCGAACCCGGCGGCATATACACGCTGCGCGTCGGGACGGCGGATCCGGAGCGCGGGTGCGCGCTCCTGTCGGCGATGGTGTGCATCGGCGAGGACCGGGTGGAAATCCTGCGGCGTTCGGGCCGGTCATGAGCGTCCTTTCGGCCCTGGGCGGGTTCGCCGCAAGCGCGACGATGGGCTCGCAAGGCGCGGCAATGGCGGAAATCCAGCGGCGCCATGTGGTCGACGCGTTGGCGGCCGCCGTCGTCGGCCATACGACCGAGGACGCACGCGCCCTGCGCGCCGTTCTGCCCGACCGGCCGCTCGGATACCGGGTGGCGGCGGTCCGTTTGACCGAAGTCGACGACATCCATTGCGCCTCCTGCGTGACACCGTCGTCGGTGGTCGTGCCGGCGGCGCTGACCGCAATCGAGCGGGACCCGGCCGCCGATCCGGCCCGCCTGGCCGATGCGCTGTGGGTCGGGACCGAGCTGATGACCCGGCTGGGTGCTGCGATCGACGGGGCGCGGCTGCTCTACCGCGGGATCTGGCCGACCTGTTTCTGCGCCCCGGTCGGCGTGGCGGGCACGATCGGCAGGCTGATCGGGCTCGATGAAGGGCGGATGGCGGACGCACTCGCCATCGCGCTGAACCTTGCCGCCGGCGCGGTCGGCCGCCGGGACGCGCCGCGCGCCCCGCGCTGGCTGCTGATCGCCGTGGCGGCCGAGGCCGGCGCGACCGCCGCGCGGGCCGCGGCGTCGGGGTTCGGCGGCGATGCCGGGC
Organism: Alphaproteobacteria bacterium; assembly: GCA_965248835.1. GTDB lineage: Bacteria > Pseudomonadota > Alphaproteobacteria > MPNO01 > MPNO01 > CAYFYS01. The sequence continues at coordinate 551,891 of CBDFLJ010000002.1, read as the reverse complement.
TGCTCGACGGACCGGATTGGCTGCTTGCGACCCACGGCATAGAGGCCGACACCGACCGGCTCACCGACGGGCTGGGCGAGACCTGCGTCTACGCCGCGCTCAGCCTCAAACCGTACTGCTCGGCAAAACAGGCCGTCGCTGCGGTCGAGGCGGTGCGCGGGTTGATCGCCGACGGGCTCGACCCATCGGCGATCGAGCGCATCGAAGTGCGGGTGCCGCCGCCTTATGCCGGGATGATCGCGCGCACGGCCACACCGGATGACCGGTCCTCCACCCTGGTCAGCGCCGCCTACCAGATCGCCCTGGCGGTGCTGCGCCCCGATGCGGCCTATGACGTCGCCCGGTCCGTCCTTCCGTTCGACGAGGAAATCATCGGCCTCATGGAACGGGTCTCGGTCGGCGCCGATGACGCGCCCGCTCTGATGGCGCACTTCCCCGCGCGCTTTCCCGCCGCGGTCACGGTGACGGCCGCCGGGCGATCCTGCGAGCGGCGCGTCATCGAGGCGTTGGGCGACCCGGGCAACCGGCTCGACGATGCCGGGCTCGCCGAAAAGATCGCCCGCGTCCTGGCAGCCGCTGGTCTTGAAGACGACGAGATTCGATCGCTGAGCGCGGCCGGATGGGCCCTGTCGGAGCCCGCCGAGGCCCGCGCGCTCGCCGCCCGGATCGCCGCCCGGATCGCCGCGGTGACGCCGTAGACGCCGGCACGAATCGGTCGCGTTCTGGGGATTTTGGAGCGGGTGATCGGATTCGAACCGACGACTTCAACCTTGGCAAGGTTGCGCTCTACCCCTGAGCTACACCCGCGCGGGGCGGAGTATATTGGCCCGGCGCCGTCCAATTCAAGCGCCGAGTTGCCGGGCCGCGCGCCGGTCCCTATCGTGCGGCCATGAGCGCGCCGACCGGACGCGGAGACATGGATCTGGAGCGGCGGCGGCGCGCGCTGTTCGAGATGCTGGAGACGCTGGGGATCGCGACCGAGACCCACCGGCATCGCCCGGTGTTTACCGTCCAGGAAAGCCGCGATGTGCGCGGCGCGCTGCCCGGGGCGCATTTCAAGTCTCTGTTCTTGAAGGACAAAAAGGGCGCGCTGTGGCTGGTCGTCGCGATCGAGGACCGCAGGCTCGACCTCAAGGCGCTGGCGCCGCTGATCGGCGCGGCGCGGCTGTCCTTCGGCAGCGCCGAGCGGCTGGCGGAGCATCTCGGCGTGGTGCCGGGCGCGGTCACCCCGTTCGCAGTGATCAACGACAGCGCGGGCGCGGTCCGGCTGGTGATCGATGCTGCGATGATGGACGCCGATCTGGCGAACTTCCACCCGCTTTCCAACGATGCGACCACCGCGATCGCGCCCGCCGACCTGCTGCGGTTTGCCGAGGCGACCGGCCACGCGCCGGCCGTCGTCGACCTCGATCCGGCCACGCTGGAGGGGTAGCGTCGGGCTTGCCTCTTGCCGGTTCCTCGACCATTTTGTCGGTCTGTGGCGGGCCGGTTCGGCCGAGTGCGATTCACGGGGCCAGACAATGGAGCCGATACTAGGACAGCCCGGTAACGGGAGCGTGCCGGCCGGCCTGATCAAGGATACGACCACCGAGAACTTCATGGCCGATGTCATCGAAGCCTCGATGGATGTTCCCGTGATCGTCGACTTCTGGGCGCCCTGGTGCGGCCCATGCAAGCAGCTCGGCCCGATCCTGGAGAAGGTCGTCAACGCGGCCGCCGGCGCGGTCAAGATGGTCAAGCTCGACATCGACCAGAACCCGGAGATCGCCCAGCAGCTCCGCATCCAGTCGATTCCCGCCGTGTTCGCCTTCCACGGCGGTCGGCCTGTCGACGGGTTCGCCGGCGCCTTGCCCGAAAGCCAGGTCAAGGCTTTCGTCGACAAGCTGGTCGACACCGCCGGCACCAAGGTCGATTCGCCGGTCGAGGAGGCGATCGCCCAGGCCGGCGAACGGCTCGAAGCCGGCGACTTCGGCGCCGCCGCGTCGATCTTCGCCCAGGTCATCGAGCACGCGCCGGACAACGTCGCCGCCAAGGCGGGCTTCGTCCGTGCCCTGGTCGGGCTGGGCGACCTCGACAAGGCCGCCGAGTTCATCCAGACCATCCCCGAGGCCGAGCGCGGCGACAGCGCCCTGGCAGCCGCGATCTCGGCCTTCGAGCTGGCCGGAAAGTCCGCTCAGGCCGGCGATCACGCCGAGCTCGAGCAGCGCGTGGCGGCGAACGCGGAGGACTACCAGGCGCGCTTCGACCTCGCGCTGGCGCTCTATGCCGACGACCGCAAGGACGAGGCGATCGATGCCCTGGTCGAGATCGTCCGGCGCAACCGCGAATGGAACGATCAGGCCGCCCGCAAGCAGCTTCTCCAGTTCTTCGAGGCGCTGGGTCCGACGGATCCGATAACCGTCGAGGGGCGGCGCAAGTTCTCCGCGGTCCTGTTCTCCTGATGGCGAGCCCCTTCGATCCGGCATTCGAGGACTTGCCGGACGTCATTCCGATCTTCCCGCTGGCCGGCGCGCTGCTGCTGCCCGGCGGACGGCTGCCGCTGAACATCTTCGAGCCGCGCTATCTCAACATGACCGCCGCCGCGCTCGCCGCACCGCACCGCCTGATCGGCATGATCCAGCCGCAGGACGGCACCACCGGCGATCATCCCGAGGTGTTCGCCACCGGCTGCGCCGGCCGGATGATCTCTTTCGGCGAGACCGAGGACGGCCGCTATCTGATCACGCTCAAGGGCATCGCGCGGTTCCGGGTGATCGACGAACTGCCGCTGCGCAGCGGCTACCGGCGGATCCGCGCGAGCTACGCGGAGTTTCACGACGACCTGGCCGAGACCTCCAGGCCGCTTTCGATCGATCGCGACCGGCTGCTGCGCGCCTTGCGGGCCTACCTCACCCATCAGGGCGTGGAGGCGAACTGGGACGCAATCGAGGGCACCGAGGATTCGCGTCTGGTCACCTCGTTGGCGATGATGTGTCCGTTCCGGCCGAGCGAGAAGCAGGCGCTGCTCGAGGCCGCGACGCTCGATGACCGGGCCCAGGTGATGGTGACGCTGCTGGAGATGGCGCTGCTCGAACGCGGCAACGATGAAGGCAGGGTCAAGCAGTAGGACCGTCCGGCATGTCCGACCAAGAGCCCACCGATGATCCGCCGCCCGCGCGCGGGCGCCGGCTCGACCCCAAGCTGCTGGAGATCCTGGTCTGCCCATTGACCAAGGGGCCGCTGCGCTACGACGAGGCCGCCCAGGAGCTGGTCAGCCCGCAGGCCGGCCTCGCCTTTCCGATCCGCGACGGCATCCCGATCATGCTGGTCGACGAGGCCCGCCGAACCGACGAGGATGCCGGCCGGTGAGCGGACCCGGGCGCTGGCCGGTCGAACTGCGCCTGAAGAAGGCGGAAAAGCGGCTGGAGATCGATTTCGACGACGGCAGTCAGGCCTCGCTGCCGGCCGAGCTGCTCCGGGTCGAGAGCCCGTCCGCCGAGGTCAAGGGCCACGGCCCCGGCGAGAAGAAGCTGATCGTCGGCCGGCGCCATGTCGGGATCATGGACCTGGAGCCGATCGGCAACTACGCGGTCCGGATCATCTTCGATGACCTGCACGACACCGGCATCTATTCCTGGCAGTATCTCTACGAGCTGGGCGAGAACCGGGACCGGCTGTGGCAGGCCTATCTCGCCGCCGTCGAAGCGGCCGGTCTGAGCCGCGATCCCTGAGGGCGCCGCGCCGGCCCGGCAATAGTCCGCGGCCGAGGCGTTATCCTGCCTGCCGAGCCCGGCTGATGCGCTCGGGCGCCGCGAAGAACCGGTTTTCCGGGCGCGGCAGGCCAAGGTTCTCGCGCAGCGTCTTGCCTTCGTATTCGGTGCGGAACAGCCCGCGGCGCTGTAATTCGGGCACGACCCGGTCGACGAAGTCCTCCAGCCCCTCGGGCAGGTAGGAAAACATCACCGTGAAGCCGTCGCTGCCCCTTGCGTGCAGCCAGGCCTCCATCTCATCGGCGATCATCTCGGGCGTGCCCATCATCGCGTGACCGGAATAGCCGCCCATACGCTGGGCGAGCTGGCGGACGGTGAGATTCTCGTGCTTCGCCAGCGCAATCGCCCGCTCGCGCCCGGACTTCGATGCGTTGCTCTCGGGGATCTCCGGCAACGGGCCGTCCGGATCGAAGCCGGACGCATCGTGGCCGAGCGAGATCGACAGCGAGGCGATGGCGCTGTCGTAATGGACCAGGCTGTCCAGATGCATGCGTTTCTCGCGCGCCTCGGCCTCGGAGTCGGCGATCACCACGAACATCGCCGGCAGGATCTTGATGTGATCCGGATTGCGCCCGACCCTGGCGGCGCGCCCCTTGACGTCGGCATAGAACGCCTGAGCGGCCTCGAGCGTGCCGTGCGAGGTGAACACCGCCTCGGCGGTCTCGGCGGCGAGCTGGCGGCCGGCGTCTGAGGATCCCGCCTGGACGATCACCGGGTGGCCCTGGATCGGCCGGGCGATGTTGAGCGGGCCGCGGACCGAGAAATACGTCCCCTTGTGGTCCAGCACATGGAGCTTCTCGGGATCGAAGAAGGTGCCGGACTCGACATCGCGGACGAAGGCGTCATCGGCCCAGCTATCCCACAGGCCGGTGACGACGTCGTAGAACTCCCGCGCGCGCTGGTAACGCTCGGCATGCTCGAGGTGCTCCTCCATGCCGAAATTGCGCGAGGCGTCGGGGTTGGATGTCGTCACCACGTTCCAGCCCGCCCGGCCGCCGCTGATATGGTCGAGCGAGGCGAAACGGCGGGCGACGTGATAGGGCTCCTCGTAGGTCGTGGAGCCGGTCGCGACCAGCCCCAGATGGTCGGTGACCATCGCCAGCGCCGGCAGCAGCGTCATCGGCTCGAAGGAGGTCGTCGTCGAGCTGCGCTTGAGCGCCTCCATCGGCATGTTGAGCACCGACAGGTGGTCGGCCATGAAGAACGCATCGAAGCGCCCTCGCTCCAGCGTTCGGGCAAAGTGTTTGATGTGGCCGAAGTTGAAGTTCGCATCCGGATGGGCGCCCGGATAGCGCCACGAGCCGGTATGGATGGTCACCGGCCGCATGAAGGCGCCCAGGCGCAGTTGGCGTGGCTGATTCATGACCCCCTGATAGAGGATGCCCACGCGTCCGGCAAGCTGCAGAGTAGCCGCCCGCCCCGGACGATGAACGGCGCCGCGCTGCCGGGCTGCGGCCTTCGATCCGCCTTTTGCCGATGCGGCGGGTCTCAGATCACCGACATGTTGGTGGCGTTGATCTCCTGGCCCATCGCCCAGCCGCCATAAGTCTGGAAATGCCGCTTGCGGCCCTGCACCTGCAACGCCACGGTATGGATGTCGCGAAACCGGCGCTCGAACGGGCTTGTGGCGAACACCGCGCTGGTGCCGGCGGTGTCGTAAAGCGTATCCACGGCCGCCTTGGCCTCGTGGATCGCATGCGTGCCGGCCAGGCGGATCCGCATGCGCTGGTGGACCGACATCCCGCCTGTCGCCTCGATCTCGCGCCAGCCGCGCTCGACCTCCTCGATCAGGAAAGCGCGGGCCGCCGACAGTCTCGCCTCGCCGCGGGCGACCTCGTCCTGGACCACCGGGTTGTCGGCCAGCGGCACTGATACGCCGCGCGGCTTCTTGTCCTGCGCCAGCACGAGGAACGCATCGAGGAAAGCCCGGCCGATGCCCAGCGCCACCGCGGCGAACCCGCTGGCATAGACGCTCATCAGCGGCAGGCCGTGCAGGCGCGAGCGCACCGGGCGCTCCTCGATCATGTTGGCGCGCACGATCGTGTGGTCCTCGGGCACGAACAGGTCCTCGACCACGAAGCCGTCGCTGCCGGTGCCCCGGAGCCCGATCGCATCCCAGCGATCGCCCAGGCTGACCTGGTCGGCCGGGATCAGCGCCGTCCGGTTCTCCTGGACGCCCTGTTCGTCGCGTCGCGGCGTGCCGTCGGCCTCGACCACCGTGCAGTGCGCGGCGAGCCAACTGGCGTGGTGGCTGCCGCTGGCGAAGCCGGTGTCGGCGGTGATGCTGTAGCCGCCGTCGACCGCGCGCGCCTCGGCCTTGCCCGGACCCCAGGCGAGGACGGCACCGGGGTCGTCGGCCCAGATCGATCGTGCGAACGGCGGTTCGAGATAGGCCGCCAGCATCGCGCACGCATTGCCCTGGCAAATGCACCAGGCGGCGCTGCCGTCATAGCCCGCGACGGCCTCGATGACGGCGAAGAACTGCGGCAGCGGCATCTCGATCCCGCCGACGTCGCGCGGCAGCAGGAGCCGCAGCAGCGCCTGGCTGTGGATCGCTTCCATCGCGCCGGTGGTCAGCCGCCGAGCGCGGTCGGCATCGGGCGCCGCCGCCTCGATCGTCGGGCCGACGGCGGCAACCCGGGCGAGCCATTGCCCGATGTCCGACGGCGCCGGCGGATCGCTGGTTCGCGCCGCGGTGTCGAGCGCGTCGTTCATCGCCACCCTCCCGTATGAACCGGCGCCGGATTATGCCGCCCGCCGCGAAAGCTGTCACGGCGGGCCGGAGGCCGCAACGGCAAGCGTCCGGGCGATCTCCTCGGGCGTACCGAGCCCGGCGAGCACGATATGGTCTAGGCCGGCGGCGCGGTAGGCGTCCAGACGCGCGCGCACCGCGTCCTCCGCTCCGCAGGCGGCGTGGCCCGCGACCACCTCCGGCGAGATCAGGCGGTCGACCTCCTGCCAGTCCTCGGCCGCGTAGGCATTCCGCAGCGCGTCCTGATCGAGCGCGACCCCGGCGGCGGCGAGGTTGGGAGCATGGTGGGCGCCGCGCAGGATGAACCCGAGCGTGCGCTTGAGCGCAGCGCTCGGCGGGCCGGGCAGCGCGTAGACCAGCCCGCAATTGATCAGGTCGCGGCCGGCCGCTTCGGCGTTCACCCGCGCCAGGCATCGGCGCATATGGGGGACCGAGACCGCGCCGGAGATCAGCACGCCGTCGGCCCGGCTGCCGGCGAGCGCCAGCATCCTCGGCCCGGTGGCGGCGAGGATGATCGGGACCGCGTGCGCGCCGCTCGCAAGCCCCCGGCCGCTGAGCCGGAAGACTGCGCCGTCATGGGCGACCGCCTCGCCGGCGAATAGGGTGCGACAGACCGCGATCGCCTCGCTCAAGGTCCGGGCAGGGTGCGGCGTCGCGATCCCGGCCGCGGCCAGATCACCCGGCGCGCCGACACCCAGCGACAGCACCACGCGGCCGGGATGAAGCTCATCCAGCGTCGCAGCGGCCATCGCGGCATGGACGGGGTGAAGCGCGTAGGGGCTCATCGCCATCAGCGCGATCTCCAGCCGTTCGGTCGCCGCCAGCGCGGCGGCCGCGAGCGTCACCGGATCACGCAGGAAGAGGTGGCTCGCCAGCCACAGCCGCCTGGCGCCGCCGGCTTCGGCCGCCTGAGCCTGGGCCGCGACAGCACTTGCCGGGGTGAATCCGTCGATCGAGATCCCGAAGTCAGACATCGAAACCGTAGGCCTCCCGCAGAGCCAGGACCAGGCTGTCGAGATCCGGCGCCACCGACGGCAGCGGTGACGCCGCATCCGGCGCAGCCCCGATATCCTTTAGCCCCGAAGCCGTCGCCACCGCGACCACGCTCTGACCCCGGGCGATGGTGCCGGCGCCGCACAGCCGGTCGATCGCGGCGAACGCCGCGGCCGAGGATGCCTCGAGGAACATGCCGGTGCGCCGCGCCAGCCGCGCGCGCGCTTCCAGGATCGCCGCGTCGTCAAGCGTGAGGGCCACCCCGTCGGTCCGGCGCAGGGCAGCGACCGCCTGGGCGGTGCTCCGCGGCGCGTCGATCGAGACCGCGACCGAGCCCGCATTGCGCACAACCGCCGGCGGCATCGGCCCGCCGCCGGCCATCGCCGCGGCGAGCGAGCCGGAGATTTCGGCGGCGACCAGGCGGGGGACCGCGGTGGTCCAGCCCCAACGGCGCATCTCCTCGAAGCCCTTCCACAGGCCGAACAGCGCATCGCCGTAGCACACCGGCAGCACACACCAGTCGGGCACCTGCCAGCCGCGCTGCTCCGCGATCTCGTAGGCCAGCGTCTTGTAGCCCTCGATACCGATCGGGTTGCTGCCGACCGTCGGGCCGAAGAACGGCGCGGTGGGGAACCAGCCGAACGCGCGGACCGCTTTCTCGAGGATGATCCAGCGGTCGTCCTTGGCGGCGCATTCGAGAACCATCGCGCCGGCCGCGCGGATCTGATCGATCATCGGCCCGGCGGTACCGCGAAAGGTCAGCACGACGCAGGCGAGCCCGGCCCGCGCGGCATAAGCTGCCGCCGCCGCGCCCGCATTGCCTGACGAGCTGGTCGCGATCACCGCAGCACCGGATCGCCGTGCCCAGGATACCGCGACGCTCGCCAGCCGGTCCTTGAAAGACCAGGTCGGGTTGCGGGTCTCGTCCTTGACCTCCACCTCCATGCCGTCGGTCCATTCGATCCGCACCAGGGGCGTGGCGCCCTCGCCCAGGCTGACGGCCTCCCCGGCGGCAAGCGGCAGCATGTCGGCATAGCGCCACATGCTCGCCGGATGGCTGGGCAGGGCATCGCGATCCGGCGCCGGTCCGGCAACGTAGCCGACCGAAAGGTTGGCCGCGTGGCCGCGCGCCAGGCAGGACGAGCAGGCACGGTCGAAGTGATCGACCGGATAGGCGATCCCGCAAAGGATGCAGTCGAGCGATGCGGCGTCCAACGATCGGGTCTCCGGCCGGCCTTCTGCAAGGGTAGGCCAAAGCGGCGATGGTGTCAGGGCCGCGCCATGGTAACGTCGCGGCTGGATCCGCGGGAGGTCGGTGATGAGCGGCCGCAGAGACTATGATCCCAAGGCGCCGGGCCTGCTTTCCTTTGCCAAGGCGCGCGAGGCGTTTCTGTCCGGCGCCGACAATCCGCGCAACTATCTCGAACGCTGCCTGGAGACCGTTTCCCACCGCGAGGAGGCGGTCCGCGCCTTCACCGCGATCGATGCCGATGCGGCGCGCACCGCGGCCGACGCGGCGAACGCGCGTTACCGCGACGGCAAGCCGCTTTCGGTCATCGACGGCTTGCCGGTCGCGGTCAAGGACATCTTCGATACGGCGGGCCTTCCGACCGAGCACGGCAGCCTCGTCCATGCCGGCCGGCGGCCCAAATGGGACGGCGCGGTCGCCTACGCACTGCGGTGTTCGGGTGCGGTGATCATCGGCAAGACGGTGACCACCGAGTTCGCCTTCGCCGCACCGGGGGCGACCCGCAACCCATGGGATAGCGCGCGCACGCCCGGCGGGTCATCGTCGGGCTCGGCGGCCGCGGTGGGTGCGGCGATGGTGCCGGTCGCCATCGGCAGCCAGGGCCGCGCCTCGACGCTCCGCCCGGCGTCCTATTGCGGGGTCTGGGCGCTCAAGCCGAGCCGCGGCGCCATCGACTGGCGCGGCAGCCTGCCGACGCCGGTAAGCACCAACCACGTGGGCATTCTCGCCGGCACGATCGCCGACATGTGGATCACCGCCAACTGGCTGTCGCGCGCGGCCGGCAGCGAGGGCGGCCATCCAGGCCTCGGCGGCCGACCGATGCTGCCCGAGGCCCGCCGGCCGCGACGGCTGGCCCGGCTGGAGACCGCGGGCTGGGACGCGGTGCCGGGGTCGGCGCGGGATGTCTTCGAGGCCGCGATGGATGCGCTGCGGGCGCGCGATGTGGCGATCGCCGGGCGCAGGGACGATCCGAGGCTCGAGGCCTTCGAACAGGACCTGGTCACGTTGCGCGAGCGGATCGTGACGATCCTGCTCTACGAGATGCGCTGGCCGCTGTTGATGCTGGCCGAGAAGGCGCCGGAGCGGATGAGCGCGGCCGCCCTGGAGCGCGTCGCGACGGCGGCTTCGATCACGCCGCAGGCCTATGCGGAGGCGTTGGAATGGGCCGACGAGCTGCGCGCGCGCCAGGCCGCCTTTGCCGGGACCTATGACGGGTTTGTCACGCTCGCCTCGACCGGGGTCGCGACCGAGGGCATGCCGGTCGGCGACATGACCTTCGGGGAGCCGTCCTCGCTGCTCCGCGTGCCGGCGATCAGCGCGCCGCTGCTGGCGAGCGAAGGGTTGCCGCTGGGCATCCAGCTCATGGGCTACCTGCACGAGGACCACGACCTCACCCGCATCGCCCACTGGATGATCCACGCCGTCCAGCGCGGCGAAGACTGACGCCGCGCGGGAGCGGTCCACACCATCAATCGTGATCGCCGCCGATGTCGATGATCGTGCCGACGCCGCGTTCGGTCGCGCGCGCCTCGATGTACTGGGCGGTCACCAGGTCCTGGATCGGCACGCCGAGCGACTTGTAATAGGTGATCTCGTCCGCGGTCTGGCGGCCCGGCCTGGTGCCCGCGATGATCTCGGAGATCTCGGCGATATCCGCCGCCGCGATCACCCCCTCCTCGATCGGGATCAGCAGGTCGCCGACATTGGCCAGGCTGTCGGCCCGGCTGTCGATCACCCGCTTGGCGGCGCGCCCGACGACCGCTGAATCGACCTCTCGAGCCGCCGGATCGTGCGCGCCCGCGCTGGCCACGAAGGTGCCCGGGCGCAGGTCCGCGCCGGCGACCACCGGGCTGCGCGAGGTCGTGGCCGCGACCACGATGTCGGCTTGGCCGGCCGCTTCTGCGGCCGATCCGACGAGTTCGACGGCGGCGGGGATGCCCGCGCCGTGCCCGCGCGCCCAGGCGACGAAGGCGCGCCCGCGCGCCTCGGTCCGGGTGGCGACGACCACCCGTTCCAGGGCGCATGTCCGGGCGAGCGCCTGAAGCTGGTTGCGCGCGACCCGTCCCGCGCCGATCACCGCGACGACCGCGGCATCGGGGCGCGCGAGATAGCGGGCCGCGAGCCCGGTGCCGGCTCCGGTCCTGACGTCGGTCAGATAGCCGCCCTCCATGACCGTGCGGGGGTGCCCGGTGGTCCCGTCGAACAGCGCCACCAGCGAGGACAGCCGCGCCAGCCCCGCATCCGCGTTGCGGTAGAAGTCCGAGACCACCTTGATGCCGTATCCCGCGCCGCCGATAAGGAAGGCCGGGTTGAAGACCGCGACACCGGGCGGCTCCTCCGACAGCGCGAAGCTGCGCAGTCCCTGGATCGATTCGCCCGCCGCCAGGCGCGCGAAGGCATCGGCCTGAAGGGCGATCGCGGCGTCCATGTCGATCACCGCGCGCACGTCGGCCTCGCTGAGTATGCGCAAGTCCACCGCCGGTCCTCCCGGTGCACTGATAAGGGGCGGCCCGGGACGGGTCAACGCGCCCGCGATGTGGCATAGTCGCGGCCGCGAGCCGAGGTGAGCGATGGCGCTGATTGCAATCCATGACGCGGTCCTCGTCGGCGAGGACGGCGCGCGTCCCGGCGGGATCCTCGTCGGCGAGGACGGACGGATCGAGGCCGTCCTCGATGCCGGCGACCGGGCCCATGCCGCCACGACGATCGACGCGCGCGGCCGCCTGCTCTTCCCCGGCTTCATAGACGCCCATGTCCACATGCGCGATCCGGGCTATCCGCACAAGGAGACCTTCGCCACCGGCACCGAAGGCGCGGCCTGCGGCGGGGTGACGACGGTGATGTGCATGCCCAACACCGATCCGATGGCCGCCGATGTTGCCGGTGTCGCGGCGATGCGGGCCGCGGGCGAAGGGGCGAGCCTGGTCGACTTCACCATCCAGGCTGCCGCCCTGCCCGGCAACCTGGACGCGCTGCCCGCGCTTTGGGCCGAGGGCGTGACCTCTTTCGAGGGGCTGCTGTCGGATGCGCCGGATTGGATGCGGCTCGATCTCGACGGGCTGGTCGAGGCGGCGCGGGCGACGGCGTCCTGCGGCGGGGTGCTGGGAATCTTGACCGGCAATCAGGACCTGGTCGCGGGAGCTCTCGAGCGGCTGGCCGGGCGCCGCGACTACATGGCCTATGTCGAGGCACGCGATCCGGCGGGCGAGGCGATCGGGCTCGCCGGCCTGATCGAAGTCGCCCGGATCACCGGCGCGCGAATCATCGCCCGCCAGGTCTGCACCGCACGCGGCTTTGCGATGATCGCCGCCGCGCAGGCAGCCGATCCAAGCCTGTCGCTGGGCGTCGAGGTCACGCCGCACCACCTGCATCTGGACACCGGCGCGGTCGACCGCCACGGCCCGTTCGCCCTGATGGTCCCGCCGCTGCGCAGCCCTGCCGATTGCGAGGCCGCCCGCGCAGCGCTCGCCGCCGGCACGGTCAGCTTCGTCGGCTCCGATCACGCCCCGCACGCAATCGAGGAGAAGGATCGGGCGAGCCCGTGGGAAGTCCCGGGCGGCACGCCGGGGCTGGATACCGTCGCGCCGGTGGTCCTCAACCTCGCTGCGGGCGGCCGCATCCCGTGGAGCCGGGTCGCGCAGGTCCTGTGCGGCGCACCGGCGCGGCTGTTCGGCATCGCCGACCGCAAGGGCCGGCTCGCCGCCGGTGCGGACGGCGACCTCGTCCTGGTCGACCCGCATCGCGCGCGCACCGTCGATGCGGGCCTGGTGCACTCGCGCGCCGGGCGTTCGCCCTTCGAGGGCGAGCGTCTGACCGGCTGGCCGGTGCTCACAATCCTGCGCGGCCACGTGATTGCCGAACAGGGCCGCCATGTCGGCAATGCGCCGCTCGGCCGGTGGGTGCCGCGCGGCGCCCCGGTGTGGGGCTGAGCGCGATGTTCGGCGCCCGGGGGCGGATCGGCGTCATCGTCCCCGCCAACAACGCCGTGATCGAGCCGGAGATGTGGTCGGTCCTGCCCGAAGGCACGGCGCTCTACGCGACACGGATCCTCGTCCGGGGCGACCTCACGCCCGAGGCGGTCCACGCGATGGAGGCGAACGTCGACCGCGCGGTCGATGAGCTCGCCGCGACCGGAATCGACGTGATCGTCTATGCCGACATGGTGACCACGTTCATCATGGAGCCCGGCTGGAACGATGCGCGCACCGCGGCAATCGCCGAGCGCACGGGCGTGGCCTGCATTTCCGCCTGGACGGCGCTGCGCGATGCTCTGGCAGCGCTCGGTATCGAGCGGCTGGCGTTGGGCACGCCCTACCCGGCGGCGATCCACGCGCTCGCCCGGCCGTTTTTCTCCGCGCGCGGCCTCGCGGTGACCGGCGACGCGACGCTCGACATCTTGGCGATGGCCGAGGTCCCGCGTGTCGACCCGGCGCGCCTGGCGGGCCTTGTCGAAGGGCTCGACCGGACCGGGGCCCAGGCGGTGGTCCTGTTGGCGACCGACCTTCCGACCTTCGCCTCGATCGAGGCCCTGGAGCGGACCACCGGACTTGCCGTGCTGGGGTCCAATCAGACTCTGCTGTGGTCGGCGCTGCGCACTATCGGCAACAAGGCCGCGATCCCTGCCCTGGGGCGGTTGTTCGCGGTCTGAGCAGGCGCGCTACGGCGGCGCTCAGTCCCGTTCCGACTCGTCTTTTGCGCCGGTCTTGTCTTCCAGCAGCTTGGCATTGAGCACGGCACCCTCGCGGTCCTTCTCGCGGCGCGCGGCTTCCTTGGCCTGCTTGGTGCGGCCGTGGCGGGCGCGGTTGACGGCGGCTGCGTTGCGCTTGGCGTCCTTGGCGCGCTTCTTGCGCATCTCGTTGAGGTAGATGACGTCGCCCATGGTCAGCGCCCTTCGGATCTGCCGCTCCGGACACTGCCGCCCCGGACACCGCCGTCGCGGCTTACCTCGCCAGGGTTCAGGTTAACGATATTCCGTGGTTGCGCAACCGATCCTGCCCGGGCTGCACGGCTTACGCCAGGGTGTAGCGCGCCTCGGTGGTCAGGGGCCCGTCGACGGCGACGCGGTCGGTCTCGACCATGTTCTCCAGATGTGCCAGGACCGACCTTCCGGCCGCCCAATGCATCCGCTCGGGCAGATGGGCATACAGCTTGGCGACCATCGCCGGCACCGTGTGCAGACCGTCGTCGATCGCGCCCAGGATCTGGGTTTCGCGCATCCGCCGATGGCCGAGATAGGCGCGGACGAACGGCGCGGGGTCCTCGATCGGCGGGCCGTGACCAGGCAGATAGAGCGCATCGCTGCGCGCGATGCAGACCGCCAGGCTCGCCAGGTAGTCGGCCATGTTGCCGTCGGGCGGGGAGACGATGGTGGTGTTCCAGCCCATCACGTGGTCGCCGCTGAACAGGATGTCGCCCTCGGCGAGAGCCAGACAGTGGTGGTTGGACATGTGGCCCGGGGTGAAGACCGCGCCAAGCGTCCAGTCCGGGCCGGTCAGAACGTCGCCGTCGCCAAGCAGGATGTCGGGCTCGAAGTCGGGGTCCGCCGCCTCGATGGGCGGCGCGCCGTCGCCGGGCGGACTCGGCAGAGCGCCAACGATCGGCGCGCCGGCAGCGCGCGCCAGTGCGCGGCTTCCCGGCGAATGATCGAAATGGGTATGGGTGACGACCACATGGGTGATCTTCTCGCCTTCGACCGCGCGCAGGATGGCTGCGGTCTGGGCCGGATCGTCGGGGCCGGGGTCGATCACCGCGACCTCGCCGGTGCCGACGACATAGGTGTTGGTGCCGTGGAAGGTGAACGGGCCGGGGTTGTTGGCGACGATGCGCCGGACGCGGGGCGCCACCGGCTGGGCCGCGCCATAGGCGAAGTCCATCGCCTTGCTGAACGGAATCTCTGCTTCGGCCATGTCGGCTTCCCCGCCGGCGCTCACTCGATGACGATGCGCGGCGCAGTCCGCGCCGGCTCGCCGGACAGCTTGGACCACACGGCCTCGGCGATCGCCCGGTAGGCCGCGGCGTGCGGCCCGTCGGGGTCGGTCGCCACGATCGGCCGGCCGCTGTCGGAGCCCTCGCGGATCGCCATTTCGAGCGGGATTTCGCCGAGGAAGTCGGTCGCCATCGCCTCGGCCGCGCGGGCCGCCCCGCCATGGTTGAACACGTCCGACCGGCCGCCGCAATGCGGGCAGATGAAGTAGCTCATGTTCTCGACGATGCCGAGCACCGGCACCTCGACCTTGCGGAACATGTTGAGGCCCTTGCGCGCATCGATCAGCGCGAGGTCCTGGGGGGTGGACACGATGACCGCGCCGGCCAGCGGGACCCGCTGGGCCATGGTGAGTTGGACGTCGCCGGTGCCCGGCGGCATGTCGACCACCAGGACGTCGAGCGCCCCCCAGGCGACATCGCGCATCAACTGTTCCAGAGCGCCCATCACCATCGGGCCGCGCCAGATCGTCGGGGTGTCGACCGGGACCAGGAAACCGATCGACATCGCCTTGACCCCCCAGGCCTCCATCGGATCGAGCACCTTGCCGTCGGGCGAGGTCGGCCGGCCGGTGATGCCGAGCATCATCGGCAGCGACGGACCGTAGATGTCCGCATCGAGGATGCCGACCGACCGGCCGGCGCCGGCGAGCGCCAGGGCGAGGTTGACCGCGGTGGTCGACTTGCCGACGCCGCCCTTGCCCGAGGCGACGGCGAGGATCGCCCCGACCTCCGGCAGCATCGGGGCCTGCTGGCCGCGGCCGGCCGGCTGCTGGGGCTGGGGCTGGCCCCGGCCGGCCTGTGGCTGCTCGCTGTGGGCGGTCAGCACAGCGGTGACCGACAGCACGCCCGCGACCGAAGCGGCCGCGCGCTCGGCCTGTTTGCGCATCGGCTCCAGCGCGGCGCCGCGTCCGGGATCGACCTCGATCGAGAAGCCGACATTGCCGTTCTTGATGACCAGGCCGCTGATCATGCCGAGCGCGACGATGTCGCCCCCGCCGTCGGGGTCCCGAACGGCCTTGAGCGCCTCCAGGATCGCCGATTCCGTTACTTGGACCATCAATTGCCTTTCAGGCCGTTACGTTGCGCCGCGTTTGCGCGTATCATATAAGGCGCGCAGGGCAGCGGCAAAGCAGGGGCCAACGGTGGCGTCGAGCCGTCGGGAAACAGGCCCGTGCTTGCCACAGGGAAGATGGTGATCCGATATGCCATGGAAACAGCAAGGCGGCGGCGGTGGCCTGGGCGGCGGCCAGGGACCTTGGGGTAGCGGCGGCGGCGGCGGGCGACCACCGGACTTCGAGGACATGCTGCGCCGCGGCCAGGACCGGATCAAGCGGATCGTGCCCGGTGGCCTGGGCAGCGGCCGGGGGATCATCTTCCTCATCATCGGCGCGGTCGCGCTGTGGCTGTTGAGCGGGTTCTACCGCGTCCAACCCGACGAGCAGGGCGTCGTGCTGCGCTTCGGCGAATGGGTGAAGACCACCCCTCCGGGCCTCAACTACCATCTTCCCGGCCCGATCGAGTCGGTGGAAACACCCAAGGTGACGCGGGTCAACAGGATCGAGATCGGCCAGCGCAGCGTCGGTGAGAACGACCGAAGCCTGGCGGTCCGCGATATCCCCGAAGAAAGCCTGATGCTGACCGGCGACGAGAACATCGTCGACATCGACTTCACGGTCTTCTGGGTGATCAAGGATGCCGGACAGTTCCTGTTCAACATCCGCAACCCCGAGGCGACGGTGAAGCTGTCCTCGGAAAGCGCAATGCGCGAGGTGATCGGCCAGACGCCGATCCAGTCGGCCCTGACCGAGGGGCGCAACCAGATCGAGGAGGCCACCTTAAAGCGGGTGCAGGAACTGCTGGACAGCTATCAGGCCGGGATCGAGATGCGTCGGGTCCAGCTCCTCAAGGTCGATCCACCGGGCCCGGTGATCGATGCCTTCATCGACGTCCAGCGCGCCCGCGCCGATCTTGAACGCCTGCGCAACGAGGCCGAGGCCTACCGCAACGATATCCTGCCGCGCGCTCGCGGCGAGGCCGAGAAGCAGATCCAGGACGCCCACGCTTACCGCGAACAGATCGTCAACAAGTCCCAGGGCGAAGCCGAGCGCTTCCTCAAGGTGCTGCAATCCTATCGCCTGGCCAAGGAAGTTACCACCCAGAGGATCTACCTCGAAACGCTGGAGGAGGTGTTCAGCGGCATGAACAAGATCATCATCGATTCCTCGGCGGCCAGGGGCGGCGGCGTGGTGCCTTACTTGCCGCTGCCGGAGATCCAGAAGCGGACCCAACAACGGACCCAGCAAGAGGAGGTCCAGCAATGAGCCGCAACCGCCTGACGATCCTCGGCATCATCGTCATCGTGCTGGGAGTCGTGGTCTACAGCTCCGTGTTCACCGTCCACCAGACCCGGCAGGTCCTGGTCCTTCAATTCGGCGAGCCGAAGCGAGTCATTAAGGATCCCGGGCTCCGATTCAAATGGCCGTTCGTCCAGAACATCATCGAATACGAGCGTCGGGTGCTCGATTTCGACCCGCCGGCCGAGCAGGTCATCCTGTCGGATCAGAAGCGCATCGTCGCCGATGCCTATGTCCGCTACAAGATTTCCGACTCGCTGAAATTCTTCCAGACCGTGCAGACCGAGCAGGTCGCCCGGGCGAGGCTGTCCTCGGTGGTGAACTCCGCGCTCAGGCGGGTGCTCGGCAACGTCACCCTGCTGGCCGTTCTCTCGGAGGAGCGCAACGACATCATGGCCGATATCCAGGCGGACGTGAACACCGCCGCCCAGCGGCTCGGCATCGAAATCATCGATGTCAGGTTGCGGCGTGCAGATCTGCCGCAGGAGGCGGCCCAGGCGATCTATGCGCGGATGCGCTCCGAGCGCGAGCGCGAAGCGCGCGAGGCCCGCGCCCAGGGCTTCGAGAAAGGCCAGCAGATCCGCGCGGCCGCCGACCGCGAGCGGACGGTGCTTCTGGCGGAGGCAAAGCGCACCTCCGAGACCACGCGCGGCACCGGCGATCAGCAGGCGACCTTGATCTGGGCCGACGCTTTTGGCCAGGACCCGAAGTTCTTCCACTTCTACCGGTCGATGCAGGCCTACCGGGAAGCGCTGCACGGCGATGACACGACGATGGTGCTGTCGCCGGACAGCGACTTCTTCCGGTTCTTCGGCACGTTCGGGCGGGACGGGCCGCCCGCCGGGAACTGACCCGGTCGATGGGCGGCGACCTGGTCGCGGCCGTGGCGCTCGCGCTTGCTATCGAGGGTGCGCTCTATGCGCTGTTCCCCGACGCGATGAAGCGGTATATGGCGCGCATCCTGGAGCAGCCCGCAGCGACGCTGCGCACCGCCGGTGTGCTCGCCACCGCGCTGGGCGTGGGGATCGTCTGGGTGGTGCGCGGATAGCCGGCCTGCCTGCCGCGCAGCCGACCGTCGATCAACCGGCACTGCGTTGATGCCCGGGTGTAAAACGACCATATCTGTGGCGTGAATTCCCGCGAAACGCCGGCAGGAAGCCTGGCGGCGACCAATCTCAGGGAGACTCTCAGTGAGGATTTGCGATTCGCAAGCCCGGCAAGGCCGACCGGTCGGCGCCGCGGTCGCCTTGACGCTTCTGCTCGGGTTCGCAGCCGCGGGCGCCCCGCATACCGCCTTCGCCAGGGCGCCGACGACGTTCGCCGATCTGGCCCAGCGCCTGCTGCCCTCGGTGGTCAATATCTCGACCACCCAGATGATCAAGAACACCGGCGATCGGCCCCCCGCCACGCCCGAGCGCCCACAACTCGCCCCCAGATCGCCTTTCGAGGAGTTCTTTCGCGAGTTCTTCGAACAACAGCAGCGCCGCGGCGGCCCGGAACGCAAGGCGACCTCTCTGGGCTCGGGCTTCGTGATCGATGCCAAGGGGCTGATCGTGACCAACAATCACGTGATCGCCGAGGCCGACGAGATAACGGTCACGTTTTCCAACGATACCAAGCTGCCGGCGATCGTTGTCGGCCGCGACGCGAAGACCGATCTGGCGCTGCTGCGGGTCGAGCCCAAGACGGCGCTGACCGCGGTCACGTTCGGCAACTCCGACAAAACCCGCGTCGGTGACTGGGTGCTCGCGATCGGCAACCCGTTCGGGCTCGGCGGCACAGTGACGGCGGGCATCGTCTCGGCGCGCCAGCGCAACATCAATGCCGGCCCCTACGACGACTTCATCCAGACCGACGCCTCGATCAACCGCGGCAATTCCGGCGGTCCGATGTTCAACATCGAGGGCGAGGTGATCGGGGTCAACACGGCCATCTTCTCGCCGACCGGCGGCAGCATCGGCATCGGGTTCGCGATCCCGGCCAACCTCGCCAGGCCGATCGTCAAGCAGTTGGAGCAATATGGAAAGGCGCGGCGCGGCTGGCTCGGCGTGCGCATCCAGACGGTCACCGAGGAGATCGCCCAGGGTCTTGGCCTGCCGCAGGCCTCCGGCGCGCTGGTGGCGGGCCTGAGCGAGGACGGTCCGGCGGCCAGGGGCAAGATCGAGGTCGGCGACGTGATCCTGTCGTTCGACGGGATGCCGATCACCGAGATGCGCCGCCTGCCGCGGGTGGTCGCGGAAACCTCCGTCGGCAAGCCGGTCAACGTCGTGGTCTGGCGCAAGGGCGCAAAAATGACGCGGCGGATCGAGCTCGGCGAATTCCCCGAGGACTCGCAAAAGCTCGCGGCGCGGACGCCGGCCGGCCCGAAATCGGTCGAATCGGTCGAAGCGCTGGGCCTGAAACTGTCCATGGTGACCGCGGCGTTGCGCCAGCGCTTCAACCTGGGCGAGGACATCCGCGGTGTCGTCGTCACCGAGGTCGAAGCCGGCAGCCCGGCGGCCGACAAGCAGATCCGGCCGGGTGACATCATCCGCAAGATCGGACCGGCCCAATCGAGCGTTACCAACCCGTCCGAGGTGAAATTGCAGGTCGAAAAGGCCCGCAAATCGTCGGGGAGCACCATCCTGGTCCTTGTCGAGCGCGAGGGCAGCCAGCGCTTCGTGGCGATCAAGATCGCCAAGGGGTGAGGTCCCGCGGCGCTGGAACAGGCCGCCGCTTCGCCGGTCGTCGTCCTCGCCGGGCCGACGGCCAGCGGCAAATCGGCGCTGGCGCTGGCGCTGGCCGAGCGCTTGGACGGCGTGGTCGTCAACGCCGATTCGATGCAGCTCTACCGCGAGCTCGAGATCCTGTCGGCCCGGCCGGGCGCCGACGCGCTCGCCCGGGCGCCGCACCGGCTCTACGGCGTCCTCGCCGCGGCCGATCCCTGTTCGGCCGGAAGCTGGCAGGCGATGGCCCGGCGCGCAATCGACCAAGCCCACGCGCAGGGCAAGTTGCCGATCGTCACCGGCGGCACCGGGCTCTACCTCAAGACGCTGAGCGAGGGGATCGCGGCGGTCCCGGAAATCGATCCGGCGCTGCGCGGACGGCTTCGACGGGAACTCGCCGAGCACGGAGCGGCAGCGCTCCATGACCGGCTTGCCGGCGTGGACCCGCAAGGCGCGCGGCGCGTCCGCGCCAGCGACCCGCAGCGGATTCTTCGCGCGCTGGAGGTCCTGGAGCAGACCGGCCGGCCGCTCCGCGCCTGGCACGCGCGCCGGTCGGGCGAGGACGCACCGGCCTGGCGCTTCGCCCGGATCCTGGTTCTGCCCGAGCGCGCGACGGTCTATGCGGCCTGCGATGCGCGGTTCGATGCCATGCTCGCCGCCGGGGCCTTGGCCGAGGCCGGGCGGATCGCGGCGCTCGGCCTCGATCCCGCCGTGCCGGCGATGAAGGCGGTCGGCCTCGCCCCGCTCATCGCCCTCGCCGAAGGCCGCATCGGCGAAGCGGAGGCGACGCGCCAGGCCAAACGCGACACCAGGCGCTACGCCCGTCGGCAGATGACCTGGTTCCGCCACCAGATGGTCCCGGACCTTGTCGTCGAAGAGAAATATTCGGAAACAATACGCCCGGAAATCTTTTCATTTATTAGCGATTTTCGGTTGACCCCACCGGTGTGAGGGTTTAGGGTCCGGTGTTTCATGAAGGGATAGCCGTGCCGCCCGGCCCACCGGGTCGAGCGGCGACAGAACCGGCCCCATCGGGCCGGTTTCGTTTGTCCGCGAGGCCGGCGGGGTTGAGGTCGAAGGGGGTTCGTCATGGCCAGCCAGCAGATGACGGGATCGGAGATCGTCATAAAGGCTCTGGTCGATCAGGGTGTGGATACGGTCTTCGGGTATCCCGGCGGCGCGGTGCTGCCGATCTACGATGCGCTGTTCACCCAGAACGCGGTGCGTCACGTGCTGGTCCGCCAGGAGGGCGGTGCGGTGCACATGGCCGAGGGCTATGCCCGATCGACCGGCAAGGTAGGCGTGGTCCTGGTCACCTCGGGCCCCGGTGCGACCAACGCTGTCACCGGGCTGACCGATGCCCTGATGGACAGCATCCCCGTGGTCTGCCTGACCGGCCAGGTCCCGACCCACCTGATCGGCAACGATGCCTTCCAGGAGGCCGACACGACCGGCATCACCCGGCCGTGCACCAAGCACAACTACCTGGTCAAGGACATGGCCGACCTGCCGCGGATCGTGCACGAAGCATTCTATGTCGCGCGCAGCGGCCGGCCCGGCCCGGTGGTGATCGACCTGCCCAAGGACATCCTGATGGGCCAGGGTACATACCAGGCGATGGAGGCCTGCGAGCACCGCTCCTACCGGCCGAAAGTCCGCGCCGACCGCGACAGGATCGCCGAAGCGGTGACGCTGATGGCCAATGCCAAGCGGCCGCTGTTCTATGTCGGCGGCGGGGTGATCAACGCAGGTCCCGAGGCCTCCCGCCGGCTGCGGCGGCTGATCCGACTGACCGGCTATCCGGTAACGCTGACGCTGATGGGGCTGGGCGCCTACCCGGCTTCGGACCCGCAATGCCTGGGGATGCTCGGCATGCACGGCATGTACGAGGCCAACCTCGCGATGCACGACTGCGACGTGATGATCAATGTCGGGGCACGGTTCGACGACCGGGTCACCGGCCGGCTCGCCGACTTCTCGCCGGGCTCGAAAAAGATCCATATCGACATCGATCCGTCCTCGATCAACAAGAACGTTGCCGTCGACGTGCCGGTCATCGGCGATGCCGCGGTCGTGCTCGACCAGCTTTTGCGGGCGTGGAAGGCGCGCAAGGCCGCGCCCGATGCCAAGGCGCTCAAGGCCTGGTGGGCGCAGATCGAGCAATGGCGCAAGCGCGACTGCCTGCGCTACGTCGACTCCGATACGATCATCAAGCCGCAATACGCCATCCAGCGGCTCTACGAGAAGACCAGGGGGCGCGACATCTACATCACCACAGAGGTCGGCCAGCACCAGATGTGGGCCGCCCAGTTCTTCAAGTTCGAAGAGCCCAACCGCTGGATGACCTCGGGCGGCCTGGGGACGATGGGTTACGGCCTTCCTGCCGCGATCGGCGTTCAAACCGCGCACCCCGACGCGCTGGTCATCGACATCGCCGGCGAGGCGTCGTTCCTGATGAACATCCAGGAGCTGTCGACCGCGGTGCAGTACAAATTGCCGGTCAAGGTGTTCGTGATCAACAACCAGTGGATGGGCATGGTCCGCCAATGGCAGGAACTGATGCACGGCGGCCGCTATTCGGAGAGCTACACCGCGGCGCTGCCGGATTTCGTCAGAATGGCCGAGGCCTTCCACTGGACCGGGCTGCGGGCCACCAGGCCGGCCGACGTCGACGGGGTGATCGATGCGATGATCGATACCGACGGGCCGGTGATCGCCGACATCGTGGTCGATCAGACCGAGAACTGCTTTCCGATGATCCCCTCGGGGGCGGCCCACAACGAGATGCTGCTGGGGCCGGGCGACGAGGCCGAGGCGCCGGTTTCCGAGGAAGGCATGGTGCTGGTCTGATCGGCAACCGTTCGGAGCCCAAACGTGTCTGATATCGAACGACACACGATCTCGGTCCTGGTCGACAACGAAGCGGGCGTGCTGGCGCGTGTCATCGGCCTGTTCTCGGGCCGCGGATACAACATCGAAAGCCTGACGGTGGCCGAGGTCGACCCGCACAATGCGCTGTCGCGGATCACCGTGGTGACCTCGGGCACGCCGATGATCATCGAGCAGATCAAGGCGCAGCTCAACCGGCTGGTGCCGGTCCAGAAGGTCGTCGACCTGTCGATCGAGGGTCCGTATGTCGAGCGCGAGCTCGCCCTGGTCAAGGTCACGGGCAAGGGCGAGAAGCGGGTCGAGACGCTCAGGATCGCCGACATCTTCCGGGCGCGCGCGATCGACAGCACCAGCCAGTCCTTCGTCTTCGAGATTTCCGGCTCGACCCAGAAGCTCGACGCCTTCATCCGCCTGATGGAGCCGCTCGGCCTGGTCGACGTCTCGCGCACCGGCGTCGTCGCCATCGCGCGCGGCAATTCCGGACTCTGAGGCCGGGACGGGCAGATCGACAACGACACGAAAGGAATCCGGGATGCGGGTCTTCTATGACAGGGACGCCGACGTCAACCTGATCAAGGGCAAGAAAGTCGGGATCGTCGGCTACGGCAGCCAGGGCCACGCCCATGCCAACAACCTCAAGGACAGCGGTGTGGAGGACGTCGTGGTCGCCTTGCGCGAAGGCTCGGCCTCGATCGACAAGGCGCGCCAGGCCGGGCTCGCGGTCAAGACCACCGCCGAGACTGCGGCCTGGGCCGACGTCCTGATGGTCCTCACCCCCGACGAGCTGCAGGCCGAGATCTACGCCCGCGACATCCGGGACAATCTGCGCCAGGGCGTCGCGCTCGCCTTCGCCCACGGCCTGTCGATCCACTTCCGCCTGATCGAGCCGCGCGAGGACCTCGACGTCTTCATGGTCGCGCCCAAGGGTCCGGGCCACACCGTGCGCAGCGAGTATCTCGGCGGCGGCGGGGTGCCGTGTCTGCTCGCCGTCCACCAGGACTCCTCGGGCAACGCGGCGGAGATAGGGCTGTCCTATGCCTCGGCGATCGGCGGCGGCCGTGCCGGGATCCTGGAGACCAATTTCCGCGAGGAATGCGAGACCGACCTGTTCGGCGAGCAGTCGGTCTTGTGCGGCGGGCTGACGGCGCTGATCACCGCCGGCTACGAGACCCTGGTCGATGCCGGCTACGCGCCCGAGATGGCCTATTTCGAGTGTCTGCACGAGGTCAAGCTGATCGTCGACCTGATCTACGAGGGCGGTATCGCCAACATGCGCTACTCGATCTCGAACACTGCGGAGTACGGCGACCTGACCCGCGGGCCGCGGCTGATCGACGACCATGTCAGGGCCGAGATGAAGCGCATCCTGGAGGACATCCAGTCGGGCCGCTTCGCCCGCGAATGGGTGCTGGAGAACCATGCCGGGCAAACCAGCTTCAAGGCGCAGCGGCGGCGCAGCGCCGAGCATCCGATCGAAGACATCGGGCGCCGCCTGCGCGCCATGATGCCGTGGATCCAGGAGCGCGCGCTGGTCGACAAGACCAGGAACTGAGGCCGGGCGGACTCCGCCCCGAACCGCTTTCCGGCGCGGCCTGTACGGCAAAATTTCGTTGCGGTTTCAGGCGGTTTTGGCGTAAAGATGAACTTCGGTCGCGACAAGGGAAGAGTCGCGGCCCACGGAAACATTGTGTTTTCGGTTCTCGACCTGGGCCCTGTGACGAGTGTGATCGCCGGTTGATGAGGACGAATGCGAAGCAAGCTGCAAACGGTCGGCACCCGATAGCGGTTCCGGGAGCCGCCGGCTCGCCCTGTGTCCTGGCGCAGAGCACCGGCATCCGGCTTCCCTCAACCATCCACGAGGTTCGGCGACTTAGGAGCCCCTGAACGGGAGTTGCCGCCCGCGGCCGGCCGTTCAGGGGAATGACTGACCCACGCCTGAGTCCACAACGCTGCGTCAGAGGAGCTCCAGGATGAGCCAGAGCGCCGAACCGGAACGGATAATCATTTTCGATACCACCCTGCGCGACGGTGAACAGTCGCCCGGCGCGTCGATGAACCTCGAGGAGAAGATCCGCATCGCCGAGATGCTCGCCGAGCTCGGCGTGGACGTGATCGAGGCCGGCTTCCCGATCGCCTCGAACGGCGATTTCGAGGCGGTGCACGAGATCTCGAAGTCGATCCGCGGACCGGTGATCTGCGGCCTCGCCCGCTCCGGCCGAGCCGACATCGACCGCGCCGCCGAGGCGCTGAAACCGGCCGAGCGGGCGCGCATCCACACCTTCCTGGCCACCAGCCCGTTGCACATGAAATACAAGCTGCAGATGGAGCCCGAGGATGTCCACGACGCGGTGATCGACAGCGTCAGCCACGCGCGCAAATACACCGACGATGTCGACTGGTCGCCCGAGGACGGCTCGCGCTCGGATCCCGATTTCCTGTGCCGGTGCGTGGAGGCGGCGATCCGCGCGGGGGCAAGTTGCATCAACCTGCCCGACACCGTGGGCTATGCCCTGCCCGAGGAGTTCGGCGGCATGATCCGCATGCTGCGCGAGCGTGTGCCCAACAGCGACAAAGCGATTTTCTCGGCCCATTGCCACAACGACCTGGGGCTCGCGGTGGCCAATTCGCTGGCGGCGATCTCCGCCGGCGCACGCCAGGTGGAATGCACCATCAACGGCCTGGGCGAGCGGGCCGGCAACGCCGCCTTGGAGGAGATCGTCATGGCGCTGCGCACGCGCCAGGACATGATGCCGTTCGCTTGCGGCGTCGATACCGGGGTGATCACCCGGATCTCGCGCCTGGTCTCGACGATCACCGGCTTCACGGTCCAGCCCAACAAGGCAATCGTGGGCGCCAATGCCTTTGCCCATGAGGCGGGCATCCACCAGGACGGCGTGCTCAAGCACGCCGGGACCTACGAGATCATGACCCCGGAATCGGTCGGCTTGAAGCAGTCCACGCTGGTGATGGGCAAGCATTCCGGCCGGCATGCCTTCCGCGAGAAGATCAGGGAGCTGGGCTACGACCTCGGCGAGAACGCGATGCAGGACGCGTTCCGCCGGTTCAAGGACCTCGCCGACAAGAAGAAGGATGTCTTCGACGAGGACATCATCGCCCTGATCGACGACGAGGTGATCCGCGACAACGACCGGATCCGGTTCGTCTGGCTGCAGGTGATCTGCGGCTCGTCGGGCCCGCAGACCGCCGAGCTCGAGCTCGACATCGACGGCCAGCGCTGCCGGACCAAGTCGGAGGGCGACGGGCCGGTCGATGCCACCTTCAACGCCATCGGCCAGTTGTTCCCGCACACGGCGACGCTGAAGCTCTATCAGGTCCACGCGGTCACCGAGGGCACCGATGCGCAGGCCGAGGTGACGGTGCGGCTGGAGGAGGACGGAAAGACGGTCAACGGCCAGGGCGCGGATACCGACACCCTGGTCGCGTCCGCGCGCGCATATGTGAACGCGCTCAACAAGCTCTTGGTCAAGCGGGAGAAGACTGCGCCCTCGGCGTTGAGCGCCTGATGTTGCATGGCCTCTTCCGCCCGGAGGGGCCGACTGCCGCGCCGTGCGGTGAACGAGGTGTCGAGTGAGGGACGATGTTCTCTAGATTGCTTGGGCTTCTGTCTGCGGATATGGCGATCGACCTGGGGACCGCGAATACGCTGGTCTACGTGAAATCGCGCGGGATCGTGCTGGACGAGCCCTCGGTGGTCGCCATCGCGACCATCAGGGGCCGCAAACAGGTGCTCGCGGTTGGCGACGAGGCGAAGCTGATGCTGGGCCGCACGCCCGGCGGGATCGATGCCATCCGGCCGCTGCGCGACGGCGTGATCGCGGATTTCGAGATCGCCGAGGAGATGATCAAGCACTTCATCCGCAAGGTGCACAACCGGCGCAGCTTCGCCAGCCCGCAGATCGTCGTCTGCGTGCCCTCGGGCTCGACCGCCGTCGAGCGCCGTGCGATCCGGGAATCGGCCGAAAGCGCCGGCGCACGCCGAGTCTTCCTGATCGCCGAGCCGATGGCCGCAGCGATCGGCGCCGGGCTTCCGGT
This sequence comes from Alphaproteobacteria bacterium, assembly GCA_965248835.1. Lineage (GTDB taxonomy): Bacteria > Pseudomonadota > Alphaproteobacteria > MPNO01 > MPNO01 > CAYFYS01. The sequence continues at coordinate 525,162 of CBDFLJ010000002.1, read as the reverse complement.
CACCGAGCCAACCGGCTCGATGGTGGTCGACATCGGCGGCGGCACCACCGAAGTCGCCGTCCTGTCGCTCGGCGGCATCGTCTACTCGCGCTCGGTCCGCGTCGGCGGCGACAAGATGGACGAGGCGATCATCGCCTATATCCGGCGCAACCATAACCTGCTGGTCGGCGAGAGCAGCGCGGAACGGATCAAGAAGCACATCGGCTCGGCCTGCGCCCCGGCCGACGGCGATGGCGATCTGATGGAGATCAAGGGGCGCGATCTGATGAACGGCGTGCCCAAGGAGCTGGTGATCTCCGAGCGCCAGATCGCCGAGAGCCTGGCCGAGCCGGTGAGCGCCATCATCGACGCGGTCAAGGTCGCGCTCGAGCACACCGCGCCGGAGCTTGCCGCGGACATCGTCGACAAGGGCATCGTGCTGACCGGCGGCGGCGCGCTGCTGGGCAATATCGACCTGGTGCTGCGCCACGCCACGGGTCTGCCCGTGACCTTGGCCGATGAGCCGCTTTCATGCGTAGCCCTGGGGACGGGGCGTTGTCTCGAGGAGATGAAGACGTTAAAGAACGTCCTGACGAACACGTTTTGACCCGGTCTCGAGGCGGCAGGATTGAAACAGGAGGCCGCGCCGCACCAATGCCCGCGTGAGGGGGCGTCAATTCCGTGAAGTACAGCCCGGGATCCGTCGTCAGGCTGGCGGCGCCCATCAGGGCGCTGGCCCTGCGGTTCGCGTTCCTGCTGGTGATCATCGCCGCCTTCGGCCTGACGCTGCTGGGCAAGGCGGAAACGGTCCTGGTCGAGCGCATCCGGGCGAGCGTGATCGACTTCGTGGCGCCGATCATGAGCATGATGTCCCGCCCGGTGGCCACCGTCACCGATGCCATCGCCGACATCAACGCGCTCGGCCGGCTGCGCGCGGAGAACGCAAGGCTCAAGCTGCAGAACGAGCGGCTGATCCAGTGGCAGGCCGCCGCCCGCAAGCTGTCCGGCGAGAACGACCAGCTCCGCGAGCTCCTGCGCTTCGTGCCCGAGCCCAACGTCCACTTCACCGCCGCCCGGGTGGTCGCCGATGCCGGCGGGGTGTTCGTCCGCTCGATCATCGTCACCGCCGGCGCGCGCGAGGGGATCGCCAAGGGGCAGGCCGTGGTCGCAGGCGGCGGGCTGGTCGGCCGCGTACAGGCCGTGGGCGACCGTTCGGCGCGGGTGCTGCTGTTGACCGATTTGAACTCGCGCGTCCCGGTGATGCTCGAGGAATCGCGCGAACGGGCGATCCTGGCCGGCGACAACGCGCCCCACCCGCAGATCCAGTTCCTGCGCCACGACGCCAGCGTCAATACCGGGGAACGGGTGGTCACGTCCGGCCACGGCGGGGTCCTGCCGCCCGGCCTGCCCGTCGGGATCGTCTCCGGCATCGGCGAGGGCGGCGGCATCCGCATCCGCCTTTTCGTCGATCCGGTCAGGCTCGCATTCGTGCGGATCCTCGACTATCCGGAGGTCGCCTTCAGGCGGGCGGTCCCCGCACGCGCGTCATCGCGCGGTCCCGGGCGATGAGCGGGATCTTCGCGCGCCTCGACAAGCTCGCCACAAACCTGACGCCGTTCGTGCTCTCGGCGCTGCTGGTGATGTTCTCGGCAACGCCGATCTATCTGCCGACCTACGGCCCCGCGGCGCCGAACCTCGCCCTGATCGCAGTCTTCTATTGGACGATCTACCGCCCCGACCTGATGCCGGCGATTGCGGTGCTGGTGCTCGGGCTGTGGCAGGATCTCCTGATCGGCTCTCCGTTCGGCATCAACGCAATCACTCTGCTGTTGGTCCACGGCGCGATCGTCTATCAGCGGACGTTCTTCCAGGGCAAGTCCTTCGCCATAGTCTGGTGGGCGTTCGGGCTTACCGCCGCCATTGCCGCGCTCGTCTTCTGGCTGATCACGATGGGCTACCACATCGTCGCCATCGACCCGGCGCCACTGGTCTTCCAGTTCGCACTCACTCTTGCGGCCTATCCCTTCCTTACCTGGCTGTTCGCCAAAATCCATCACGCGATCCTGCGCCAGGCCTGAGGCGGGCGATGTATCGGGACAACGAGAAGCAGAGGCTGCTCACCCGCCGGACCATGATGCTGGCCGGCGGCAAGCTGGTCATCATGTCGATCCTGGCCGGGCGGATGTACCAGCTTCAGGTCGTGGAATCCGACCGCTACAAGATGCTGGCCGAGGACAACCGGATCAGCCTGCGCCTGCTCGCCCCGCTGCGCGGGCGCATCTTCGACCGGTTCGGAGCGCCGCTGGCGGTCAACCGCGAGAACTACCGCGTGCTCCTGATCGCCGAGAAGACCGACGACATCGAACGCACGCTGGAGGTGCTCGACCGGCTGATCGACCTGACCGCGGCCGAGCGCGACCGGGTCCTGCGCGAGGTCGGGAAGCGGCGGTCCTTTGTGCCGGTGACCGTGCGCGAGGATCTGGATTGGCGCGAGGTCGCCGCCATCGAGGTCAATGCGCCGGACTTGCCGGGTGTGACGATCGATGTCGGCCAGGTCCGCGATTACCCCTATTCGGTCAAGGCGGCGCACATCCTGGGCTACGTCGCTGCGGTCAGCGAGCCCGAGCTGACGGGCGATCCGCTGCTCGAGCAGCCGGGCTTCAGGATCGGCAAGGACGGAATCGAGAAGACCCACGACCTGGCGCTGCGCGGCAAGGCGGGATCGAGTCAGGTCGAGGTCAACGCGGTCGGTCGGGTGATCCGCGAGCTCGACCGCAACGACGGCGTGCCGGGCAACGACATCGGGCTGACCCTTGACCTGAAGCTGCAGGCCTTCACCCAGGACCGGCTGGCCTACGCGCAATCCGCGGCCGCGGTGCTGATCGGGGTCCAGACCGGCGACATCCTGGCGATGGCATCGACCCCGAGCTTCGAGCCCAACCAGTTCGCCAAGGGGCTGAGCGCCGAGACTTGGAAGTCGGTGGCCTCCAACCCGATGAACCCACTGATCAACAAGACGATCTCGGGCAGCTACGCGCCCGGCTCGACCTTCAAGATGACCGTCACCCTGGCCGCGCTCGCGGCCGGGGTCGCACCGCCCGGTTACCGGGTGTTCTGCCCGGGCGTCATAGAGCTCGGCCAGGCGCGTTTCCACTGCTGGCATAAGCACGGCCACGGCTGGCTCGACATGGTCGGCGCGATCAGACAGTCCTGCGACATCTATTTCTACGACCTCGCCATGAAGGTCGGCATCGACAAGGTTTCCGAGATGGCGGTGCGGCTGGGTCTGGGCTCCAAGCTGCTCAACGCGCTGCCGGGCGAGCGCGCGGGCCTGGTGCCGACGCCGGAATGGAAGCTCGCCACCCTCGGCGAGAAATGGCAGCAGGGCGAGACCCTGATCACCGGCATCGGCCAGGGCTTTCTGCTGGCCACCCCGTTGCAGCTCGCCGTGATGACCGCGCGCGTGGCCTCGGGCCGGAAGGTGCTGCCGCGGCTGGTCCAGGAAGCGCCCGACGGCGCCGGGAGGCCGGCCGCGCCGGATTTCCCCTCGCTCGAGATCCCCGAGCGTGCGCTCAGCCTGGTGCGCCGGGGGATGGACGCGGTCGCCAACGACGAGCGCGGCACCGCCTACCGCTACGCCATCCGCGAGAACGGGTTCGAGCTTGCCGGCAAGACCGGCACCTCCCAGGTGCGGGGGATCTCCAAGCGCGAGCGCGAATTGCGGGTGCTCAAGAACCACGAGCGGCCCTGGCATGAGCGCGACCATGCGTTGTTCGTCGCCTACGCCCCGGTCGAGACGCCGCGCTATGCGATCTCGGTGGTGGTCGAGCACGGCGGGTCCGGCTCCGCGACCGCGGCCCCGATGGCCAGCGACATCCTGCTGGAGACGCAGCGGCGCGATCCTCTGGGCAAGGATGCCGCCCGCCGGCTGGCGGCGGCCAAGCCCGACCCGGTAAGCGGCTGAGCCGGGGCGGCGGGCGCGCATGGGTTTCAGGCTCGCCACCGGCCGGGGCATATCGCTGGGCCAGAAGCTCGTGCAGCTCAACTGGCTGCTGGTGATCCTGCTCTGCGCGATCGCCGCCATCGGCGTCGGCATGCTCTATTCGGCGGGCAACGGCAGCTGGGAGCCCTGGGCGATCCGCCAGACGGCGCGCTTCGGCGTCGCGTTGACGCTGATGCTGGTGGTCGCCCTGGTCGATATCCGGTTCTGGCTGCGCCACGCCTACACGGTCTATGCCGTCGTCCTGGTGCTGCTGGTCGTGGTCGAGATCGCCGGGTCGACCGGCATGGGCGCCCGGCGCTGGATCGACCTGGGCTTCTTCAAGCTGCAGCCCTCGGAGGTGATGAAGATCGCTCTGGTGCTGGGGCTCGCGCGCTATTTCCACGGCGCGACGATCGAGGATGTCGGCCGGCCCAGCTTCCTGATCGCGCCGATCCTGATGACGTCGCTGCCCGCGGTCCTGGTGCTGCGCCAGCCCGATCTCGGCACCGCGGTGATGCTGCTGGCGGGCGGTGCGGCGATCCTGTTCGTGGTCGGCGTCCGGCTTTGGACGTTCGCCGTGGTCGGCGTTGTCGGGCTTGCCGCCCTGCCGGTCGTGTGGTCGGTGCTCAGGCCCTACCAGCGCCAGCGCATCCTGACCTTCCTCGATCCGCAGACCGACCCGCTGGGGGCGGGCTACCACATCCTGCAGTCCAAGATCGCCCTCGGTTCGGGCGGCGTCTTCGGCAAGGGGTTCATGCAGGGGACTCAGGCCCACCTCAACTTCCTGCCCGAGCGTCAGACCGATTTCATCTTCACCATGCTGGCCGAGGAGTTCGGCCTGCTCGGCGGGCTGGCGCTTCTGGCGCTGTTCCTGGTGCTGCTCGCCTACGGAATCGCGCTCTCGGTGCGGGTGCGCAACCAGTTCGGCCGGATCCTCGGCGTCGGCGTCACGGTGACGGTCTCGCTGTACGTGTTCATCAACATCGCCATGGTCATGGGTCTGGTCCCGGTGGTCGGCGTCCCGCTGCCGCTGATCTCATACGGCGGCACCGCGATGCTGTCGGTGATGACCGGCTTCGGGCTGTTGCTGTCCGCCAGCATCCATCGCGACACGATGATCGGAAAGTCGGGCATCGTCGAGGATTTCTGAGCCGGACTTCGTCCGCGCGCGCTGGCCAACCTCGTCCGGTTTTGCTATAAGCCAGCCCCCAGGGCGGGCGCATAGCTCAGTTGGTAGAGCAGCTGACTCTTAATCAGCGGGTCCACGGTTCGAGTCCGTGTGCGCCCACCAACCTTTTCAATGGGTTACGGGACATTGGCGGGTCGAAATCCGCCATGTTAGACAGTTCCGTCAGGTGTGTTAGACACTTTTGTTCTCGTTTCGAGCTTCACGATCGCCGATCGGGCGAGGCGTTTTTGGTCGGCTTGGCGCGTGTATCGGGTGACCATCGAGGCAGTCCGGTGCCCCAGGATCGCCATCAATTCGCGGTCGGTGCATCCAGCCTCGGCGAGCTTCACGCCGGCGGTGTGACGAAGGCCGTGGAACTGGAGACCGACCAGGCCGAGCCGTGAGAGTTCCTTGCGGAAGGTTGACCGGAATCCCGAGGACGTGTAGGGACTGCCGCGTTCGGTATGGACGATCGCCAAATGGTCGCGTGGGATCTGATCGAGCACGACCGCAAGGTCGCGGTGGATCGGGATCGACAGCCGTTCGCCGGTCTTGGCCTGGGCGACAGAAATCAGGCCGTCGCGGATATGTCTCCACTGCATCCCCAGCACGTCGCCTTGGCGCTGGCCGGTGTAGAGCGCGATCTCGACGGCCCAAACCATCCGCAGGTTCGCGCCGGCGCGGAACCGCTCGATCGCCGTCTCCGGCCAGGGTTCGTAGCTCTTACCGCCGCGCAGCTTCTTGACCCGCACCGCCGGATTGTCCGCGCGCCAGCCCCGATCGACGGCAAATCGTAGCAGAATCGACATGAGCGAGAGGGTCAGATTGGCGGCGCGTGGAGTGTCGGCCAGCGCATCGCGGATCTCGTACAGGCACGCGCGGTCTATGCTCGCGGCGGGCGTCGTCGGGTATGCACGAGCCAGCATGTCGAGATAGGTCATGTAGCCGCGCCGGGTCGATGGAGCCAACTCCAAGAAATCCGGGCTCGCCCGGTATTGGCTTATCAAGTCGCGCAACGAGCGCGGGACCGTCTCGTCGGCCCAGCCCTCATCCAGGCTCCGGTTGATATCGAGGACGCGCGCGGTCCTTGCGACCTCATCATCGGGCAAGCGTTCCCCGGTCCGGCGGTGATACCAGAAGGTCTTGCCGCGACCCTTGTATCGCTTAACGTGCCGCAACCTTACGACCTGCATTGATCAGCCCCTGCCGCATTTCATGCGCAGGGGAGTGTGGCTGGGCGCCCGTCAGAAGGTCAACCGCGCGGTCGAGACTGTCGCGGTCGTAGAGCTTTCTCCGGCCGATCCTGACCGGTTTGGGGAACAGGTCACCGACCCGGCTTTCGAGCGTGGGCACACTGATCCCCACATACGCCGCGGCCTGCTCGCGGGACAGAAGACGCGGCCAGTTCGGCAGATCACTCAGATCGGACCGCCGCGCTGTCACCGCTGACGCCTCCCCTGCCCTCGCCGCGCTTCCCGTATCTCGATCAGCGCCGTGACCGCCTCAAGAGCGGTCTTGGCGTCGGGGAAAGCCTCGGCGCGGATGGCGAGCTGGCGTTGCAACTCGCGGAGATCGCGGAGCGGTGTGTCGGCGGCGACAAGGGGCCGGGGCGGGTCAGCCATCGCCCGATCGTGCTTCGACATGCGCGGCTTGGTCATGCCGCCTGCCCCGCGTTGTCGTGAAGCTGTTGCGTCGTGACCCCGACGATCGTTGCCAGCCATTCCAGCACGTCCCGCTTGCTCTGCTGGAATTCGCCCTTGCCCATTGCACGGGCGCTTTGGCTCTTGGCGGTGTACACGGTCACGGTCGCCTCTCGGACCACGACGACCGCGCAGTCATCCAACGGCTTGACGAACGCGGCGATATCGGCCGCCTGAGCGTTGCTTCGGGCGGCGATGGTGCGCACGTCGTGATAGCCGGTCTTGATGAGCGCGTATTTGCGCAGATGCTCCGGGGTGGAAAATCGCTCGGCCCAATGTTCGGGTAGGTTGTCCCATGCGGACCGCAGCGCCGCGAAGAAATGCCGGTGTGAGGCCGGCGAGCGTTCTTCCCACGGCTCCAGCCGGTAGGTCTCGCCGACCTCGTACTGGCGCTCGGCCACCGACTTGACCAGGGGGATCATCGCCTCGCCGGTCCAGCGGAACTTGATCGGGTGGATGACGGTCATTTCACCGACCCCTGGCCTGCGCCGTGCGCCGGCCTTCGCTGTGCCCGCGCTCGGCATCGCGCTCGTGCCGGCGCTCGCAGCACCACGCGTCGAGTGTCCCGAGCCCGTGGCGCGTCGTGCGGCCGTCGGCACGGCGCTCGATGACCTCGATCAGGTCGGACTGCGCCCGGCAGGCGCCGGCCGCCGCGACCGAGGCCAGCAAGGCGCCGTAGGTGGCATGGAAACGCGACACCAGCTCGCCACGGTCGTGGACGGCGATCCAGTAGCCGCGTGCCGGATCGATCATGGCTGGACTGTCGGCATCGGGCGGGGCGGGGCGAGATAGGAGTCGCACCGTTCGCGGCCGTCGCGCCCGAGCCCGAAATCGGCATAGGACTGATAGTCCGCCGGCTGCGCGGTATAGCGGATGCACGACTCCCGGCTCGGACAGTCGTGATCCGCGCACAGGCTGATATCGATCATGCGGCCTCCCCGGCTTCCGCATCCGCGGACTCCGGTTCGTCTTCGCCTGCGGCCTCCGGTTCATCATCGGGCTTTTCGTCGCCGCGTTGGAACAACGTGTCTCGCTGGCTCGCGATGATGGTTTGCAAGCGCTCGGCGATTTTCGGCGCGTCCCGGCCGCAATTGCCGAGCGGCTGTTCGTTCGCGGTGATCCACGCTTCGAGATCGGCCGCGGATGTCGCGAACTTGAGCGCGGCCGCCAGGGCGGCGCCCCAACCCATCCAGTCGGACCCGTTGCCGTTCTCCAGCGGCTTCACCGCGATCAGCGAGGGTGACAGCAGTTCCCCGGTCTCCGGGTCGACCGGCGGGCCAACGGGCTCGGCTTTCGGTGCTTCACGCTTCGGCGGCCGCGCGACGCGCCGGCGGGCGCCGGCAGAGTCCCCGTCGTCTTCCTGTTCGTGGGCGGCAAGCCCGGTGATCGCCAACAGGGTATAGCGCTCCAGATACGTCACGGTCGATCCGATGCGCTGGATCGCGTTCTTCTTGCCGCTGTCGTCGGGCGGCGCGGTTATAGATACGCTTTCCCGGTGCCCGCGTTCGTGGGTCAGCGTGCAGGTGACGGTGACCTCGCCATTGTGCTGATCGACGCTCCAGCCGTGTGACATGCCGTGATCGGCCAGCGCCGCGGCGACCGCCGATGCCACCTGGCCACCCGCGACGGCACCCTGTGGGCGGTGGGCGACAACAGCTGGGGCAAGCTCGGCGTCGACGACGGCACCGCCGACAAGCACCTCTTCACCGAGGTGGCGGGCCTTCCGGGCAAGGCACGGATCAGGAAGGTGGCGCCCTGCGGTTCCTCGGGCGGCGCGGCCACCGCGGTGCTCTTGAAGGACGGCACCATCTGGACCGCGGGCTTCGGCGGCCACGGTTTCCATGGGACCGGCGCCACCACGGATCGTCATCTCTTCGAACAGCTGTCGTTGCCGGCCGGGGTCGGCGCGGCCCTCGATCTCTGGGCCGGCGGCGAACACGCGCAACTGTGGTTCAACGGCGACGACGGCAACACCTACGCTTGCGGCTACAACGCGGCCGGCCAGCTGGGCATCGGCAACATCACGGGGACCATCAGCACACCGGCGCGGGTTCGGTTTCCTGACGGCGTCACCGCGCGGATGATCTCGACCGGCGGCACCCAGTCCACGGTCATGCTCGGCTCCGACGGCCGGGTCTACAGCTGCGGCGACTACGGCCGGCACGGTGACTGGGGTACGGGTAGGACGTCAATCCCGCGGCAATGGCCGCTGCCGGTCCCGCCGGACGAATGGGACGCGGTCGAGGTGGTAGCGCACGGCTATGGCTCGGAGCCCGGCTTCTTCGTGCGGTGCGCCGACGGCACCGTCTGGGCCGCCGGCCGCAATGCCCACAACAAGCTCGGGGTCGAGGGCGCCGCTCTATACCCCTCGGTAATGGCCCGGGTCGAGCTCTACTAGCGGAGGTGAGCCATGCATCTGATCAGCTATGTGGAATCGGAAGTTGGCGCGCACTTCCTGCCGCCGACCGACTGGCCCGACGGGGCGTTCACCTGGCTCTGCCGGATCGACGGCCGCCACTACGCCCGTGTCGCCTCCCTCGATTACGGCGATCAGGATCCGGGCGTCGATCTCACAATCCACGATCTCAGCGTCGAGACCGATCTCGCCCTCCGGCTCGATGTCCTGGCCGTCGACCGCGTCGAGGCGCGGGCGCGCCGCGCCGAGCGCTATGCCCGCGAGATGCCGGTCACCGATCAGCTCGACGCCATTCTTAAAGCGCTCAACCAGCTGCGTCTCGATGGCACCGGGCTGCCCGCCGAGATGGACCGGCTGATCGGCGCCTGGCTCGCAATCAAGCGCGCCCATCCCAAGCCCGACCTGCTGCCGGCGGTATCGGAGTAAGCCGGGGATGCCGGACCCGGCCCTCGAGCAGGCGATCCGCGAGGCCTACGCCTCCGCGCCCTCGGACACCGTCATTCTGCACACCCTCGAGCTGCGCCATCCCGCCTTCGTCGACGACGACGGCGAGCCGACCGCGGTCCGGGTGGTGCGGAACTTCGCCGACGAGGCAACCTGGTCGAACCTGGGCGGTGCGGAGGTGCAGGCGGTGCTGGACGCCATGCCGGCGGAGGGCCGCGATCTGGTCGGCCTGGTGGCTCGCCTGGAGGCCGACGCGCCGACGGACGCCGGGCGGATGGTGCCCTTCATCGCCCTCGCCTTCGATCTCGAATTGCCGCCGGTCGACACTGCGCCGGTGCCCGAGATCGCGGTGACGCTGGACAATGTGAGCCGCGAGATCGTCCGCCACCTCGATGCCGCGGCAACCAGTCTCGACAAGATCGAGGTCACCTACCGGCCCTATCTCTCGACCGACCTCGAGGGCCCCCAGATGGACCCGCCGATCACGTTGACCCTCACGGAAGTCGAGGTCGACGTATTCCGCGTCACCGGGCGGGCCCGCATGCTCGATATCGGCAACAAGGCCTTCCCGGCCGATCTCTATACCGCCACGCGGTTTCCGGGGCTCACCCGCTAGATGCACTGGGCCGAACACCTGATCGGCCGCCCCTGGGTTGCCGGCGGACGCGGACCGGACGCGTTCGACTGCTGGGGTCTCGCGCGCTGGTGCTGGCGCGAACACTTCGCCATCGAGGTCCCGGAGATCCCGGTCGATGCCGCGGACCTCCGTGCCGTGCTCGCGGGCTTCCGCGATCATCCGGAACGGCGACGTTGGCAGGCGGTGGAACACGCTCGCGAGGGCGACGCCGTGTTGATGCGCCAGTCCCGCCATCCGGTCCATGTCGGCCTGTGGCTCGCCGTCGACGGCGGCGGCGTGCTCCATGCCGGCCGCGATATTGGCGTCGTGTTCCAGATTCCCGTCGATCTCTCGGCCCACGGCTGGCGGATCGAGGGCACCTATCGCTTCATCGGAGACGCCTGATGCCTGGCACCGTCGTCATGCTGCGCAACCCGTTCCGCCCGGATCGGGACCGGGAGGTGGTCGCCGTCGCCGAGCCGGTTTCGATCCGCGCGTGGCTTTGCGGGCAGGAGATCGAGGAGTTCGAGTGCCCGACGATCTGTCTCCGCAACGCCGAGCCGGTTCTGCGCGAGCGCTGGCACGACACGGAGATTGCCGAGAACGATCTGGTCGTGTTCGTGCCGCTGCCCCAGGGCGGGGGCGGCAAGAATCCGCTTCGCACCATCCTCTTGCTCGCCGTCGTGGTCGCCGCGATCTATTTCGCACCGATGCTGGCTCCCTCCCTCGTCAGCTCCTTGGGCGTCTCCTCGACCGTCGCCCTCGGGCTGGCCCAGGCGGGCATCGCCATTGTCGGCGCCACCCTGGTCAATGTCCTTATCCCGCCGCCCAAGCCGTCGCTGAGCGGATTTGGCAGCGCGCCGGCGCCGAGCCCGACCTATTCGCTGCAGGCTCGAGGAAACCATGCCCGGCTCGCTCAGCCTATCCCGGTGATCTACGGCCGCCACCGGGTCTTTCCCGATTTCGCCGCGACGCCGTGGGTGGAGTACCGCGACAACGAGCAGTACCTGCATCAGCTGCACTGCATCGGCCAGGGCGAATATGACCTCGAGCAGGTCCGCATCGAGGACACGCCGATTGCTTCCTTCGAGGAGGTCGAGACCGAGATCGTCCCGCCCGGCGGCAGCGTCAGCCTGTTCGAGACGGATGTGGTCAACGCACCGGAGGTCGCCGGCCAGGAACTCATCGGTGCCAACGACCGCGAAGCGGGCGAGGAGGGCTGGATCGGTCCTTTCACGGCCAACCCGGCCGGCACCGTTGCCATCGGGATCGGTATCGATGTGATCATGGCGCGCGGGCTCTATCACGCGGCCGACGACGGCAGCCTCGAAGCCCTCACCATCGACTGGGAGGTCGAGGCCCGCGCCGTCGATGTCGAAGGCACGGCGACCGGCGATTGGGTCGTGGTTGCCTCGGAAAGCATGACCGCGGCCGAGAATACACCGCAACGCAAGAGTTATCGTTATTCGCTCGCCGCCGGGCGCTACGAGGTAAGGCTCAGGCGCACCAACGACAAGAGCGGCGAGATCGGCGACGGCCACGAGATCCGCTGGGGCGGGCTCAAGACTTTCCTCCAGGACACGCCGGCGTTCGGCGAGGTCACGCTGTTCGCCGTCAGGATGCGCGCGACCGACAATCTCTCGCCGCGCTCGGCGCGCCTGATCAACGTCATCGTCACCCGCAAACTGCCGGTCTGGGACCCCGCGACCGGCTGGGCCGAGCCTCGGGCCACGCGCTCGCTCGCCTGGGCCTTTGCCGATGCCGCCCGGGCGCGCTACGGCGCCGACCTCGCGGACGCCCGTATCGATCTCGACGCCCTCCATGCTCTGGATCAAGTCTGGCAATCACGCGGAGACCGCTTCGATGCCGTGTTCGACCAGGGCGTGACGGTCTGGGAGGCGCTTACCCGGATCGCCCGCTGCGGCCGGGCATTGCCGTTTCTGCAGGGCGGCATCCTGCGGATCGTCCGCGACGCGCCGCGCACATTGCCGGTGGCGCTGTTCGGGCCCCGCAACATCGTCAAGGGCAGCTTCCGGGTCCAATACGTCATGCCGGGCGAGGACACCGCCGATGCGGTGACCGTGACCTATTTCTCGGAACGCACCTGGGCGCCCGCCGAGGTCACCGCAAGCCTGCCGGACAGCGCCGTCGACAAACCCGCCACGGTCGGGCTGTTCGGCTGCACCGGCGCCGCGCATGGCGAGCGCGAGGGCCTCTACATGGCCGCCGCCAACCGCTATCGCCGGCGCATCATAACCTTCCGCACCGAGCTCGAAGGCCTGATCCCGACCTACGGCGATCTCATCGCCATCACCCACGACCTGCCGCGTTGGGGTCAAGGCGGCGAGGTGGTTGCCGTCGATGGCCGCGCGCTGACCCTGAGCGAGCCGCTGGAATGGGAGGCGGAAGAGGAGACGGCCGAGCCGCCCACTCATTACATCGCCCTTCGCCGGCGTGACGGCTCGCTAAGCGGGCCCTGGCCAGCGACACCCGGCGCCGACGAGCGAACCGTGGAGCTGGGCGAGGACCTCGACATCACGCCTTACACAGGAGCGGACGAGGAACGCACCCACTTCGCCTTCGGCGCGGGCGAGGCATGGGGCCTGCGGGCCCGGGTACTGGCCGTCAGGCCGCGCGGCGAGCAGGTCGAGATCACCGCCGTCGGCGAGGACGCCCGCGTGCACGAGGCCGACTTGGCCGCCTGAGCCAACACCCAGGAAAGAGTAGCTGCCATGAACCAGTCACCCGCAAACGCATCCCATCTGATCGAGATCGAGCGGGTGCGCGCGGAGGCGGCGGCCCATCTTGCGACCCACGAGATCGCCTGCGAGCGACGCTATGGCGAGCTCCAAACGCAGCTCACCAAAATCGAGGCGCTGCACAACCGAAACACGAGCCTGCTCTACATCGTGCTGGGCGGCATGCTCGCCGTCGCCACCCGCGCGTTCTGGCCGGCACTGTTCGGCGGCTGACGTCACGCTGAAAAGTGCCTATCCGCCCATCTGCGCGATCCTTCGCGCCATCCAGGTGACATAGGCCGTGCGGGTCATGCCGCGCCGTCGCGCTTCGGCATCGATGAACGCGGCCACATCCTCATCGAGATTCAGATGCGCGCGCACGCTGCGGCCCGACAAATGGATCAGCGGAATGGAAATGAGCGCGTGTCCCTCAGGAGTCTTGATATCTTCGATGGGTCTGGGCTCCGGCATGGTTTCGCCGTCCTTATCCGCCTCGGCCGCACAATCGCGAAGCGCCTCCTCGGCGTTGATCATCGCAGCCTCGACCGTCTTGCCCATCGCGACAACTCCGGGAAGGTCCGGGAACGTCACCCCGTAAGCACCCTTCTTGCCGTCGATCAGCGCAGGATATCGGGTCATGCTCAGTCTCTCCCCGTTGGTTGCTTAGGCATCCGGCCAGCCCGCCTTGCTTGCTATCGAGCGGACGACACCCGGTGACAATGTCCGGTGCCTCGGAAGTGTGATGATCCCTTTGATGCGGGGATGCCGGTAGATGTCGTGCTCCGCGCCGTGGCGCGCCAAATACCAACCGTCTCGCTCCAGTCTGCGCTTGATCCGGTTGGTGTTGGTTTCCATCGCCGGTCCCTTTCTATGTGTATATATATGCACCTTTTCCTGATTAAGTCAACCTTTTTTGTGCACATATTTACACCTTTTCATAGCCTTGACCTCTCTCGCGGGAGCTTGATCGATGGAAATCACCCTCGGCCATATCTCCATCGCCGGGCTGATCGGCATCCTGGTCGGGCTGTCGACGCTGTGGGTGCGGAGGCCAAGGCCGATCACGCGAAGCTGCACGACCGGATCAGCGGAATAAGCGAGGACATGGCGCGGTTGGAAGGCCGCTTCGAGGAAGCGAGGAAGCTATGAAACAACACGCCGCCGACCTGCTCGAACTGATCATTCGACCGACGCTGGAAACGCTCAGAATGGAAGGCGAGAACGCTGAACGGCTCATGCTCGGAACCGCGCTCGCAGAATCTGGGGGCGGCGCCCTGCGTCAGCGCGGCGGCGGGCCAGCGCTCGGTTTCTGGCAAATGGAGCCCGCGACCCACGATGACATTTGGGACAACTTCCTGACCCACCGCCCCGACATGGCGCACGATGTTCTCGACGCGGCGCTGATCGACGGCCGGGGTGCAGAAGCGCTCGCGTTCAACCTGCGGTACGCATGCGCTCTGGCCCGCGTCCACTATTGGCGTGTGCCCGCCCCGATCCCCGATACCGTCAAGGCACAGGCCAGTTATTGGAAGCAGCACTACAACACACCGGCCGGCAAGGGCGAGGTGGAGCACTACCTGGCAGCGTGGAATGCCGGCGTGAACGGAGGCGCAGCATGACCTGGTCGGATCTCGCAGAAGACGTGGCGGGCTGGGGTCTGCCGCTCTTGGGCACGGCGTTGGGCGGTCCCGCTGGCGGGGCCGTCGGTGGGATGATCGCAAAGGCGCTCGGCGTGGAGCCGAAGCCCGAGGTTCTCAAGGCCCTCTCACCGACCCAGGCGATGAAGGACAGACTGGCGGAGCTGGAGACGCGGAACCAATACATGCTCGAACGGCTCTCCCTCGAAGGCGCGATCGCGAACGTGCGGGAGGTCAACGAGACGTTCCGTCGGGAGATCGCTTCGAGTGACCCCTATGTGCGCCGGATGCGGCCGACATTCGGTTATGTGATGGCGGCGGTGATCTTCGGTCTTGCCGCTATCGGGGGCTACGCAGTCATCGCCGCGCCGCAGGCTCTACCGTCCTATGCCCAGCTCGTCGGCGTTCTCAACCTGCCGCTCGGGGCCGGGTTGGCAGTGCTGGGCGTATACGTCCATCAACGAAGCCGAGAGAAGGCGACGGATGCAGGACATCCGCCGCCACGCGGGCTCTTGAGCGCGATCCTGAACCGCTGACCCGAGCCTCTCCGGAAGGGCCCCTCAGCCGCCCCAGGAGGCGCGAGGACGCGTTTCGAGTAGGGTGGCCGCCCTCAATCCGTAGATCGCTATCCATGCGCCGTGCACGGTGGAGGACGGCCGGTTCGACGCGCTCCGTTCGTTCGCCTTCAACCTCGGCGCCGGCGCGCCGCGGCGCTCCACGCTCCGGCGCAAGGTCGACCGGGAGGAGCACAATCTCGTGCCGACCGAGTTTCGGCGCTGGGTCTGGGCCGGCGGGCGCAAGCGGAAAGGGCTGGTCCGGCGGCGGTGACCTGCCCCCGGCGACTGGTCCAGTTTGAATGTTAGTGCATTGGCGTGACGATCCTTTCCGGCGCCGGCGGCTGTATCCCAGGCTGCTGTGTGGGCGGATCGCGGCTTCGGTCGAACCTTGGCTTTCGCCTCGGAGAGGTGCTACGCTAGCGTTGGCTTTTTGCAGCTCTCAAGCAGAGGGAGGTCCGTCCGATGTTTCTCAGGGTTGACAAGCTATGTTCGTTGGCCGGAATGGCACTCTTCGCGGTTGCCTTGTCCGGCTGTGGCGGCGGCCCCGCCCTCACACCGGCCGATTTCGAGACCCCGGAATACAACCAGCAAGCGGGGCTCCGCCTCATCAACGCCTCCTCCATCTACGCGAGAGGCGGTATCGGGAAGGGTATCACGGTCGCCGTATTCGACTCCGGCGCGAGCTCGAACCATCCGGCCTTAGCCGGGAAGTACGTCTACACGGGCGGCATGTCCGGAACAGACGGCGTAGACGGAACAGGCGGTCGACCCGACGAGTATGGGCATGGCACCCACGTGACGGGTATCATCGCCGCGAAGAGAGACGGCTCGGAAATGCACGGCGTGGCCTATGAGGCCAATATCGCATCCTATGAGCTGGATTACGACCATACGGCCTTCGATGCTCAACTCGCGGTCGGAATTGACGAAATGAGCGCGAGGGGTGTTTACCTTACGAACAATAGCTGGGGGTCGGATAGGTCGGTTCTCGACGTGACCCTCTCCCAGCTTGAGTCTCAGAGCCCCCTAAGCATCGCCGCATACAAGACACATGTTGCAGACGGCGGCGTTCAAATCTGGGCCGCAGGAAATGATTCCAGGGCCGAGATTTCCGTCGAGGCGGGAGCGCCCTATCTCATTTCTGAACTGGAAAAGGGCTGGCTCGCCGTGGCGGCGGTCGATCTGGATGGGAACGAAGCCTCCTACACGAACCGATGCGGTGAAGCGGCCGCTTGGTGCCTGGCCGCTCCAGGTGGGGACTCGCCAAGTCTGGGAGGAGCGCCTGGATCGGAGGGCGTGTATTCGACCTATATCGACGCGGACGGTTACGAGCGCCTTGCGGGGACCTCGATGGCCGCGCCCCATGTGACCGGCGCCCTGGCCGCGCTGAAGAGCCGGTTCCCGAACGTGACCTATCAGCAGTTGCGCGACAGAATCCTCGTCACCGCGGACGACAGCTTCGACGGCTACGACTCAACGATCTACGGTCAGGGGCTCCTCGATCTGGATGAAGCCTCCCGGCCGGTCGGCGGCACCGGCTTCGCGTTGGGCACATACGACGCAGGCGCCGTCGTCAGCACCGCCGGCGCCTCGGTCAATCTGCCGTCGGGCGCGATATCGAGATATCTCGCGGGCCGGAACGTTCTCATTCTCGACAACTATCAGCGGGCGCCCTTCCTGGTCCCGCTCAACGCCTTCGCTGGCGCAAGAGGCGGCTACCTGTCGATGAGTGATCTCGGTCTCGAAACGCCGGAAAGGAATTGGGACGACCAGGGCGAAGATGTGACGCTCGCAATTGCCGGGGACGGTTTCCGGGTGCACGGTGCGTCGAACGGGGCTTGGTTCTCCGGCATGGGCCATGGCTCGCGGGTGATGGAGGGCATGGCGCATCTGGTCGGCGTTCCCCAGCCGCACGGCGACTATCGGATGGCCGATGACGCGCTCGGCGTCACTCTGGGTTTTGTCTCCGAAATCGGAGAGGCCTACATGAGCGCGGCGACGGGCGGCGCGGCGGACCGGACAACCGCGGCCGGCTTCGGTATCGTCGGCTGGAGTCCTGAAACCGTCTTGGCGGCGTCCTTCGTTCCGAGTGGGGCCGTTGAATCGTTTGGCGCGTCGG
This sequence comes from Alphaproteobacteria bacterium, assembly GCA_965248835.1. Taxonomy (GTDB): domain Bacteria; phylum Pseudomonadota; class Alphaproteobacteria; order MPNO01; family MPNO01; genus CAYFYS01. The sequence continues at coordinate 507,806 of CBDFLJ010000002.1, read as the reverse complement.
TGGCGTCCGAATTGAAAACGCCGATGGGCTGGGCGGGCGCCGGCGCCCTCGAACTGTCCGGCGAAAGCCTGGAATTGGCTTACAGCCGGAACCTCGTCGCCGGTGAGACCTACCGGCTCGGAGTGGCGAGCCGGCTTGCCTACCTCGCGACCGAGACGAGCCCGCTCGTCCACTTCGACGATGCGCTGCTGGTGACGACGGAGCTCAACCTTTCGCTTCGGCTTGGGCGCGGCACGACGCTCAACGCCCGCCTGGGCATCGAACGGCCGGTGACGTCGAGCAACGGGTCCATTCGAGCCGCGACCAGCATCGATGAGAATGGCCGGATCGCGTATGACGACATCTCGATCGACGGCTCGAAGCTCCTCGCGTTCGACAAGGTTGGCGTGAGTGTCGGCCACGCTTGGGGGCCGAACACGAACTTGGGGGTGAGCGTCGCAGCGGTTCGGGACGGTTTCGGAGAGACGGAAGCCCTCGCTGGCGCGCGGGCGGAGATTCGTTTCTAGGGGAAGATCCCGTCTGGTCGTCTCCGCACGGGACCGAACACCGGGGAGGCGAGGGCCGGTTGAAAGGTGGACGCGGAGAACGCAATACTCGGCACGCGAGGAGGCGCGCCGTCCCTAGGCGCGTGGGCATGTTGAGAGAGGTATGGCCGATGATCGCGGCGCCCCGGAGGTCTCTATGGGCCGCCTCGATCGCGCTCGCGTTGGTCATGGGCGCCGCCGCCTGCACCTCGGCCTCCAATGGCGCACCCCCGATCCCGATCGAATATCCCATTGTCCTTCGAGGCCACGCGCCCGATTACGAGCGCGAAGCCGCCGTCGAACGGATCGCGGCCGGTGCCGACCTGTCGGCGATTCTGCGGACCTATAGGCTAGATCAAACGAATACGAGGCGCCTTGTCGAGCATCCTTCCTTGCATATTCAGTGGTGGCTTGTCGTCCCGCCGGCCCAACCCTCGGGAGGCTACAGGCTGGGGGTCACGCTGGACAACGAGAATGCGGACACATGCCTGGTGCCTCCACGGGGTCCCGCAACGGCTGCGTTCGTAAAGTCCGCCTATCTCGTCGGCCTGCCGCGGAATGTCGGCATACTGCGCTGGCACGCGGAATGCCCGTGACGGCTGCGAGGCCCGGATATCGAGGCGACCTCCCGGGATATGGGCCGGGACCTTCGTACGGGACTTCGGCTTGTCGGTCATGCGAACATGGATCGCACCGGATCGGCTCGGCCTAACCGAGCCCGCCCCGACAGTATCGGTGCCGACCGCCTTCGATCGGTTCTCGAACACGGCCGAACACGGCCAAGCACGGCCGAAGCGGCTGCATTGATCCCCGGCACTCGCCCTGCTGGGCCAGCGCCCAGCGCACGTCCGGCAGGCCGGCGCGCGGGCCATAGGCCTTAATCAAGCTCTCGACCCGGTAGCGGCCTCGCCGGCCGCACGGCTCGCACGCCACGGGCAGCGTTGTCTCCCCATCGAGATCGCACAACCGCACCGCGCCGCAGCCCCGCAGTCCCGGAAGGCGCGCCCCGGGCAGCGATCACGCTCCTCATCGCGACGCTTCGCGGCTCGGCGGCGGCCCCCTATGCCGGGACGTGATCGGCGATAAGGTCCGGGAGAGCGCTCGAGTTCATTCACCCGCCTGATCGATAACGGAATTGTCAACGATCTGGAACGGCGACCGAAGGTAGGTTGAGGAGTTCGCGGGCACGCTCAACAGCTCACGGGCGGGCACGCCCTCATACCGCACGCATCTGCGACGCGTCCAGCGTGGCATCCCCGCGGTCACGGTGACTGACGCTCCACGCGACCGACAGGACCCTGCGGCCATCAGAACCGCAGCTGTCCCCGCAGCATGACGCCGTGGTCGGCCGCGGTGTCGTTGGCCGGCTCACGACGCTCGCCCTCCAGGCCGAGGTTGAGCGACGACCCGACCTCCAGACGGCTGCCGAGGCTGTACCGCCGTGCGCCCTCGCCAGCCAGCGAAAGACCGCTGTACGGTGTCAGCAAGCCCCGGCCGCCGAACACGCCGAAGCCATAGCCAAGGTGCGTCTCGAGGCGACCTTGCGCCTTGTTGTCATTGGCGGCAGCCCTGTCGGTCATGCCGTCGTTCCACAACCGCTGAACACCGCTTTGCGTCTCACCCCAGGTCGGAACCAGGCTCAGGGACATGCCGCGGCCCTTGGCGCCCGGATCGAGCCGGATCAGCCCACCGATGCCCCATTCCTCGTAGTTGCCGCCATGGGCAAGCAAGGTACGGCCGTGGCTCTCGACGGTCAGACCGCTCGCCGGGTCGTTGTATCGTAGGCTGCCACCGAGTTCGATGCCCGCGCCGGTCTCGCCGTCGCCGCCGTCATGGCGTAGCCCAAGCTCGATCGCCGGCGTCAGCGCGCCGCCCGCGGCGAGTTTATGTGCGTGGCTGCCCTCGAGGCTTAGCCGCAGCTGCCGCGCATCCACTGTCAGCTCGCTGATCTCGGCACCGTTGCCCTCGACGTTCACCCCTGCCAGCGAGCCTTCGCCCTTGAGCTTGAGTCTCGTCGTGCCGCCGGCGATCCAATCGTCACTGGTGAGCAGCGTGCCGCTCGCGCCAACCGCTGCCGACCACTGGCTCAGATCGCTCGACACCGGGGCCGCCGCATTGTCGTTGATCTCAAGCTCACCCCGGCCGTAGCCGAGCGTCGCCCACAGATCCAGGGCCTTCCGCGCGGACCACCTCACATAAGGGTTGAGGCTTGTCATCCGGCTCTCAAGCGCGCCGCTGGCCGCGGTGCCGGTGGTCCTGTCGGTATAGTCGAACGAACCCTTGAAGAACGACGCCGATAGCCCGGCCAACAGGTTCTCGCGCAACCGAGTATCGATGCCGAGATGGGCGCTCCACAGGTCGCCGTCCCATGCCACCGCGCCGCTATCGCCGCCCGAGAGATTGCGGTAGTCACCGCTGCCCCAAACCCCGATGTCGCTGACACCGCCGGCCTTGCCGCCTTCCACCGCATTGAGCGAAAGCGCGAACGACGAGCCACCCAGCAGCTGGGCCGGATCGAGCGTGCCGTCCTGCATTCCCTGGGCGTTAGATTTCAGGGCATGATAAAGCGTCGATTGACCGGCAATGTTGACCGTCACGGCCGGCACGTTGCCCGAGGCGACAGCCTCGATGCGCCCGGTCACCGCGCCCGACGTGCTCGCCATCATCGCCCGCGTCAACTCCGGAACCACCGTCTCGATGACCCGGTCCGGAACCACCGTCTCGATGACCCGGCTGACGCTTTTCGCCTGCCCCTGCCCGATACTCGCTAATTTCGCCTGCCAAGCAACGACCAACGTGCTGCGACTGACGCCATAGATGCCGACCCACCGATCATCCGCCCCGCTGTTTCTTACATGGGGTACCAACGGGGTCAGTGCGTAGAGTTCGCGAAATTTCTCCATGCCGTGGGTTTCAATGAGAAACCGCATGAAAGAACCGGCCGCAATATAGTTCTGTCGCTCAGTCAAAAGGGTGGATTCCAAGCGGCTGGGCGTTGCAATTGCATCGAGAAGGTGGAGATTCGTCTGATCCACAAATTCCGATGCGGCATCATGCAGGTCCTGGCCATCGTTGGGAAACGCCGCTTGCCCCCCCAAATGCTGATGTCCGTAAGTGGCAAACCCCTCCGCCAGAAACCGGTTCGCGTTTGGGGCGAACACATGAATAACTTCGTGGGTGATTGCCGATCGGCCTGCCACCGTCGTTGCCGTCCGAAACAGCATGGTCCCGCGATTGCCTTGCCAAGCGGGTATCAAAGCCATCGCTGGTCCCGTGCTGTCCTCGATATTAATTGTGAAAGGCCCGGTATAGGTCGGCCCCCACCACTTACAAACATTGCTTATCGCCGCACGGAGAGTTTGCTTGAATACCTGCTCGTCATCGCTGGACATGTTTTCGGGATCTTCGATTGTTATAACGGGGTCAACGCATTGGGCAAGCGCTGAAACCGGTCCGCTACCACCGCCACCGCACGCGGACAAGAACAACATTCCGAGGATCGAAGCCAACGCCACGACGCAATTGTTCGAATTCATTATGACCTCCTTCTTCGTCTTCGGCGGACTTGCTGACGGTTTGCCGACACAAAAATGTTACCACGCTTTGCGCCGGCGGTGAGGTAGCCTCGCCTATTCGGACAGCCTGGCGGCTGAGTTAAGGTGTATTCCGGTTGTTTCTCAGGCCGCCAGAATCCCTTTCAAACGATCTTCCTGTTGTTGCTGCGCCTGTGGGGATGTGGGCAAGGCGCGAAGCGGCTTGTCCATCATATCCACAGGCGTCTCGCCGCGGTATGTCTCGGCCTGGGTGCGCCCGAGCAGCACCTTCAAGTGCCTCTGGATCGGCCGGATCTTGTAGTTGGACGTGCACCCGCGCCTCAACATCCCCTGTGATCCGTCCTCGTTCAATGTGAAGAAGGGTGGGGCGAGATAGCCGTTGTCGCGGCCGGCCACGTCCTTGACGCCGGCGGCGGTCAGGCGGATATCCTCGCCGAGATCCGAAAACCGCACGACCTCAACCGGGAAGGGCAGTACGTTCGGCGACCGCAGCCATTCCAGGTGCTCATAGACGGCAGCCGGCTCGGCGCCGGTGTCGGCGAAGATCGCGTAATCCGGCATCGGCGCGATCTCGCCGTGCGCCGCCATGAAGGCCATCGTCGTAGATTGCACGCCCGCGCCCAGGGAGATCACTTCGAGCATTCCCGCTACCTCGCTACCCCCGAGGCCGACTTGGGCGCTGTAGCAGCGTGCACGGTGGATTTAGGGGCATTCTGACGGCCTTCGATCCACGCCCGCAGATTGAGCACCCCTTGGGTCTCCATCGCGCAGCCGAATGCCCGGGCGGCCGCGTTCCATTGGTTCTTGCACGCGGCCGAGCAGAAGCGCTTCGGGGAGCCGCCGCGCCTCACCGTCTCGAACGCCTCGCCGCACCAGGGGCAGACGCTCACGCCGCGGCCTTTCTTGCTTGGGCAACGGCTTCGTTCAGTTCTGCCATCGCCTCGTGCGAGCCGCCGGAATGCCGGTCGCGGTAAGAAACTCAACCGGCGAGTCAATGGCCATCAAAAGTTTCTTTGAAAAGAAACCCTTGAGGATCGGATCGCCTAGAATTCGTCGGAGTCGATGGCCACCGGTGACACCAGGGACAGGTCGCCGACTTCATCCGACGACGTTCCGCGCTTCGTCCCGTGCGCGGTTGAGTTCGGCCATAGCTTCGTTCGATCCGCCGTTATCGGGATGGAGTTTCCGAGCCCGGTCCCGATAGGCGCAGTCGACCTGCTCGCCGGACGCGCTGTCCGGAACACCGAGAACTTCCGTCCAATGGCGTGCCGCACCCGGCGCCGGCAGGGCCTCGAAGCCTCGGAAGGCCGCATCGACGAAGCTCTTGGCGCCCCAGCGGTCGAGACCGCGCAGAGCCTCGATCGATTTCCAGATGGCGCGGCAGTTTTCCTCGACCGTGCGCCATCGGTCGCAGGGGATGCACTGTTGGCGGCCGGCGAGCACGAAGTAGACGGCCACGCCGGGGTCGTCGATCTTTGGGCGCCCTGAAAAGGGCAAGCCGTCACGACGCAGGGGAATGTTGGTCGATACGACCATGCCGGTCGCGCCAAGCCGTTCGAGTTCCCATCGGATGAATTGGGCCTCGCCGGCAAGGCCGCGCGGCTCAAACCGTGATGCCGCCCGGTGTGCCGTGCGCGGCCAGCCGGCCGGCCAATGCAGGGGGTAGGCTTCGGTCATGCGGTTCTCGCTCCTGTGTGCTCGCGTATCCAATCCAGGGCCGCCCTGGCGGCATCCAGATATTCCCGGCTCGGGGTCTTGGTGACCTCCTGGCCGGGTCGATAAGCTGCCCAGATCCGGTCGCGGATGCGCTTGGGCAGCTTCATCCAGTGGAATTTGCAGCCCCACAGTTTCGGCGGCACCACGCGCCCGCAGCCCGGCCAATGGCACAGGTGCTGGCTCATGCCGGGTATTCATCCCATGTGCGGCCGTCGAGGGCGCGACCGGCACGCTTCTTGCCGAACTTCAGCAGGAGGTCGCCCTTAATCTCGCTAGTCTCGAAGGCAGCACCGTCGAACAGGAAGTCCACGCCTGTGCTGGTCGGTGCATGGACCTTTCCGAGCCACTTACCCTTGAGGGTCCCGCGTTCGTCGAAGCGCGACGCGGTGTACCACCCCGCGCCGCCGACCGCGCTATAGGGGGCCCACTCGCCCCACTGCTTGAAGTGGAACGCGACGCCCGCCGCTAGAAATTGCTCCCTGAGCGACCGCGCCCAGGCCGGATGCATGGGCCGCGCGCCGGGGCCGGACTCGCCGCCGACGATCACCCAGTCGATAACCGTTCCGGGAGAACCTGGCTCCGCATCAGCGGCGTCTACGCGGTCCAAGCAGTCCCATTGCTCTGGGCCGGTCGCCGTGGCCGCCGTCACATCGGTCAAATCAATATGAGAAATTAAAGGCTCACAACTCACGAACCGCACCGCGGCCGGCGCATTGAGCAGAAACGGCACACGGATATCGGCCCATTCTTGGTTCTCGATCGATGTCCCGAGCCATATCCCTGGCTCTGGGCAGGGCACCGGCCCTTCGACGGCGTACCATCCGATCCCGTCCGGTCCGAGTGCCCGCGCGATCCACTCGGGGCGCTTCGTCAGGATTTGGAAAATATGCCCACGCTGGCGGTGCGCATGGTGCATGACCTCCCAAATGGATTTGATCCATTCGAGCGGAACAGCAGGATGGAAAAGATCCCCGTGAGCGCAGACGAAGATCCGGCGCGGCCGGCGCCAGCGCAACGGCTGATCAAGCCATTCCTCGTTGAACCGGACCTGGCCGTTCCAAACCGGACCGGCCTTGCTCGGCACCGTGAGGCCGGCGCGGCTCGGGTGATCCCTAAGCCGACCGCCGGCCAGCCCCATCGCATAGCAATGAGTACAGCCAGGGCTCACGAGAGAGCACCCGGTGATCGGATTCCAAGTCGCGTCTGCCCAGGATATCAAGGTGTTGTCAGCCATGATCAAAGTTCCAGTTCGTCGACATCGCATTCGTGGAAATCGTCACGAGCCGGCAGGCTCTTTGGCGGCTCCAGTTCATAGCGATGAACGGGCTCGGGCCTGGTCCGTTCTCCCATCGCGCGGGCGATCGCCTCGGTCGCCGGCGTGATGCAGTACACTGCCGCCGGCGAGTAGAACTGCGTGGTGATCGGCTCCAGCTCGGTATGCACGTCGAGGCGGAAGAACGACGCTCCCCCAAGCTCAACCTCAGACACGAAACCGGCGAGCCGCCGATGTCCCATAAGCTCGAGGATCGCCCACTCGGCGAACCGCTCGTTTTGGGTGTCTGGCATGTGCTTTCTCCGTTAGACAATTCTGCCGTAACCCATTGATTTCTCGATGGCGGCGATCAGGCCAAAACTGTCTAACGGTATTGAAAACGCGGGGGAAATCACCGCCTCTTAATCAGCGGGTCCACGGTTCGAGTCCGTGTGCGCCCACCAATTAAATCAAAAGGTTGTGGCGGTCGGGGGTATAGCTTGAAGGCCCCTTAGACCGCATTTCCCAGACGACCAATGGTAACATCAAGAGTTGTGTGTCAGGGAGAAGAGGCTTGAGACTCCCTGGTTTGAATTTTCGTCTGTGAAGACGGCGAAGAAGATACGGTCCATGGATGTGCGATCCTGGAAGACGTCCATGGGCCTTGTTCTGCGTCGGACTTCGCGGAAGCGTCGTTCGATGGCGTTTGTGGTTCTGACGGCCTTGCGTTCATCGATGGTTCGATATTCCGGCATGTGAGCAGCTCGTCACCGCGCGCTTACTGCCCGAGGGCGACGGCCTATACGCATGCTGGGGTTCAACGGGTCGACTCCAGGCCCCGAAATCCGCGTCCGCCAGGGCGGCCGGATATCGGTTGCGTTCGAGAACGGAATCGACCAGGGCTCCGCCATCCACTGGCACGGCATCCACCTCGACAACGCGATGGACGGTGTGCCGGGCCTTACGCAGGCGGCCGTCGAACCCGGCGAGACCTTCGACTACGCCTTCGTCGTGCCCCACGCCGGAACCGACTGGTACCACGCCCACCACCGGTCCTGGGAGCAGGTGGCCAAGGGGCTGTACGGCCCGTTGATCGTCGAGGAACGCAACCCGCCCCGAATCGACCGCGACATCACGGTCGTTCTGGACGATTGGCGCCTGTCCAGGACGGGAGAGATGCGCGGCGGGTTCGACAACCCCGGCAAATGGCTGCTGCACTGCCATACCCTCGCCCACCAGGCGTCGGGCATGAAGACATGGGTCGAGGTCGCATGAAGCGTTTGCTGCTGGCCCTCGCATTACTGTCACCGGGCGCCGCGCTGGCGGGCGACGAGCTCGACGACCGCGACCTCGCGAACGGGCAGGTGCTCTACAAGGAACACTGCGCCTCGTGTCACGGCGACAAGCTCGAAGGACAGCCCAGCTGGCGGCAGATCGGAAAGGACGGGGTTCTGCCGGCGCCGCCGCACGATGCAACCGGCCACACCTGGCATCACGACAACCGGCTTCTGTTCGACTACACCGAGCTCGGCGGCAAGGCCCTGATGGAGGCGCGGGGCATCACGCGGTTCAAGAGCGGCATGCCGGGCCTCGGCGATGTCCTGACCGACGACGAGATCTGGGACATCCTGGCCTATATCCGGTCCACATGGCCGGAACGCATCCGCAAGATACAGGCATCCCGAAACCCGCCTCACGACCGGTAGTCGGCCGCGAGCCGTCCCTTTCGCGCAGCAGCCGGCCGAATACCGGCTCAGACCGCACGATCGGGCGCCTTGGACACGCCCGTTCTGGTCTCGAGCTTGACGATCGCCGACCGGGCGAGCCGTTCCTGGTCGGCCTTGCGGGTGTATCTGGTCACCATCGCGGCCGTCCGGTGGCCGAGGATCGCCATCAGCTCCCGGTCGGTCGCGCCGGCCTCGGCGAGCAGTTGACCGGCGGTGTGGCGCAGCCCGTGGAACTGGAGCCCGGCGAGGCCGAGCCTGGCGAGCGTCTTGCGAAAACTGGCCCGGAAGCCCGACGGCGTGTAGGGCGCGCCGCGCGCGGTGTGGACGATCGACAGGTGGCCGCGCGGGATCGCATCGAGGACCGATGCCAGGTCGCGGTGGATCGGGATCGCCAGCCGCTCGCCGGTCTTTTGCTGGGCGACCGAGATCAGCCCGTCCTCGATGTGATGCCATTGCATCGCCAGCACGTCCGATTGGCGCTGACCGGTATAGAGCGCCAGCTCCATCGCCCACACCATGCGCTTGTCGGCGCCGGCGCGGAACCGCGCGATCGCGGCCTCCGGCCAGGGCTCGTAGCTCTTGCCGCCGCGCAGCTTCCTGATCCGCACCGCCGGGTTGTCCGCACGCCAGCCGCGATCGACCGCGAAGCCGAGCAGGATCGACAGGATCGACAGCAGCAGATCGGCGGCGCGCGGCGCATCGGCCATGCTGTCGCGCACCTTGTAGAGCCAGGCCCGGTCGATGCCGCTGACCGGATCGTCGGCGAAACACCGTTCGAGCAGGCCGAGATAGGTTCCATAGCCGCGCCGGGTCGACGGCGCCAGGCGCGTGAAATCCGGGCTCGCCTTGTAGCGGCCGATCAGCTCGCCGATCGAGCCGGGGACCGCGGCGCCGCGCCAGCCGTCGAGCGTGGCGTTGATGTGCAGCACGCGGGCGGCGCGGTCGTCCGCGTCCTCGGACAGCCGCTCCCCGGTCTCCCGGTGATACCAGTAGACCTTGCCGGCGACGCAGTACCGCTTAACGTGGCGCAGCGCGACCCCCTGCATGGCGGCGCTCGCGGCGGATCTTTTCCGCCGGTGCGCTTGCCTCGGCGCGGGTCAAGGCGTCGACCGCCCGGTCGAGCGCGTCGCGGTCGTAGAGCTTGCGCCGGCCGACGCGGATCGGCGCCGGCCACGGCGCGCCGATCCGCTGTTCGAGCGCGTTCACCGACAGCCCGACATAGGCCGCCGCCAGGTCGCGGCTCAACAGCCGCGGCCAGTGCGGCAGGTTTTCCCGAACGGCTGCGGTCGCGGTCACCGCTCCGGCTCTCGCCGCGAGGTGACCGGAGCCGGGATGACGGCCCCACGCATCACGACTCCCCTCCCCTCGCCGCCAGCGCTTGCCGGACCGCGATCAGCGCCGTGACGGCTTCCCAGGCCGTCCGCGCGTCGGGGAATATTTCGGCGCGTAACGCGAGCTGGGCTTGCTGCGCGCGGAGATCGCGCAGCGGGGTGTCGGCGGCGATAAGGGGTGCGGGCGCGTCATCCATCGCTCGGCCCTTGCAAAATCGCCGCCGGCGCCTTGTCGTGCCGCGGCAGGGGCCGCTTCATGAGCCCTTCGCGTTGCCGGATGCGCTTCACCCTGGCGCGGGCCTTCGCCTCGCGGGCGTTGTTCCGGAAGCGATGCTCGAGGCGCAGCGCCGGCAGGTTCTCCGGAATGTCCTCCCCGCCCGGCTGGAGCGGGATCAAACGGTCGTACCGGATCTCGCGCGGGTCGTCGCCCGGCGCCTCGCCGCAGCCGCGGGCGCAGGACCCGGCTTGACGCCGCACGCTCGCGGCATGGACGCGGGGATGGAACCGGATGCGGCGGGTCATTCGGACGGTTCCTCGTCCCACGCCGCCACCATCGCATCGGCCGCCCTGCAGGCGGTGCGGGCAAAGACAAGACATTCATCCAGTTTTGCGCCGCCGGACACGATGGCGCTCAACACCCGCCCCGCGAGCCAGCCGCGCAAGCGCATGCCGTCTTCGGGTCAATCACGGCCGATGCCGTCGGGACTCATCGATCCGGGGCTGGGAAAAGCCGGTCCGCCGTCGTTTATCATGCCGCGTTTCCTCGCCTTGGCGCCCGCGCCTCATTAGCAGGCCCCGTCTTTCAGCGTGCCGTCGCAGTTCCTCAAATGGCCGACGCGCTGGAGGTGAACAGTGATTGCTGACGTATTCCACGCATACCCGTCACTTTTCTGGCAAGTGGCCCTCACCTTGCATTTGTCCTTGCCGATGACCCGGGCAGTGTGGCTGGAACAGTCGTGCCGAGCCGGACTGTCTTCGAAAGCCATGAGGCACATGACGACGCCGATCTTGTCACCGTCGCAAAGGCTGCTTGGGCGCGGGACATCACACGGGTTTTCCGCTTGCGCGCCTTGAGCGACGAACAGAAGGGCCGCAAGGATGATGGCAAATCTCATTTCGATTCTCCTGGGTTGGTCCGCCGTCGTTCATCATGCCGGGTTTCCTCGCCTTGGCGCCCGCGGTTGATCAGCAAGACCACTCTTTGAGAGTGCCGTCGCAATTTCTTATAGTGCGGACGCGCTGGTGACGCACGGTGACCTCGGACCATTTCCAGACGTCCAAATTATCTCTCGGACAGCTAGCCCGGAATTTGCAGTTCCAGTTGTTAACGATCTCGACGGAGGGCCCGAGGCATGTTCGCGCTGCGTGGCTATCCGCAAACGAACGCATGCATCTGCTCCAGGTGAGGGCTCCCTCATTGCAGGAGCCCACGCCCGGGAGGTCGCACGCTCCTTGCGCTGGCGCGCCTTGAGCGATGAACACAAGCGCGGCGAAAACCAAGGCAAATCTCATGATGATTCTCCTCGTTCGATCGGTATCACCGAATCCCTTCCATTCTACCATGGGCGGTCGTTCATGCCGTCTTCGGGTCAATCAGGGCCGATGCCGTCGGGACTCATCGATCCGGGGCTGGGAAAAGCCGGTCCGCCGTCGTTCATCATGCCGGGTTTCCTCGCCTTGGCGCCCGCGGTTGATCAGCAAAGTCCCAGTTTGAGAGTGCCGTCACAGTTGTGCAGGGCGGGGACGCGCGTGTGTCGGACGGTGATCTTGGACCATTTCCAGTCCTGGAAATTCCTTTTCCGACAGCCGGCCCTGACCGTGCACCTGTAGTCGCTCTCGACCTTGGCGGACGGCGCGACGCATGTTGGCCGTGCCGAACTGTCCTCGAATGCACTCAGGCACTTGCTCGCGGTGGGGAGATCGTCATCGCAGGTGTCCTGGTTCCAGACGTCGCACGCTTGTTGCGCTTGCGCGCCTTGAGCGATGAACACAAGCACGGCGAAAACCATGGCAAATCTCATGATCATTCTCCTCGTTCGATCGGTGTCACCGAATCCCTTTCATTCTACCACGGGCGGTGGTTCATGCCGAGATCCTTGCATCTGCTTCCAGGTCGTCTTGCGACACGCCGATGATCTCGGACAGAAGTTCAAGCACCTCGCGCTTGCTGTCCGCGAATTCCTGCTTGCCCATCGCCCGCATGGACTGGCTCTTGGCGGTGTAGACGGTGACGACGGCATTGCGCGCCTCGATAACCGCGTAGCGGTCCATCGGCGCGATGAAGCCGGCGAGCCGCACCGCTTCGGCTTTCGACGCGCAGACGATCGACCGCTCGTCGCGATAGCCGACCTGGATCAGCAGATCCCTCCGCAGGTGCTCCGCAGTCGGCCAACGTCCGACGAAGCGCTCCGGGAGATTGCGCCAGCCCTCGTGGATCGCGGCGAAGTAGTGGTTGTGAGCGGCCGGCGCGCGGTCTTCCCACGGCGCCAGGCGGTAGGTCGCACCGAGCGCGTATTGGCGCGCGGCGACCGACTCGACCAGGGGGATCATCGCCGCCCCGTCCCAGCGGAATTTCAGAGGGTGGATGACGGTCACCTCACCGCCCCCTGCCCTGCGCCGGGCGCCGGGCGCCGGCCTTCGCCGGGCGCGTGCTCGCGGCACCAGGCGTCCACATCGCCGATCCCGTGGCGCGTCGTGCCGCCATCGGCGCGGCGCTCGATCACCTCGATCAGGTCGGAGCGCGCCCGGCAGGCGCCGGCCGCCGCGAGCGATCCCATCAAGGCGCCGTAGGTCGCATGGAAGCAGGACACCAGGCCGCCGCGGTCGTGGACGGCGATCCAGTAGCCGCGTGCCGGATCGATCATGGCTGGACCGTCGGCATCGGTCGGGGCGGGGCGCGGTAGGATTCGCACCGTTCGCGGCCATCGCGCCCGAAATCGGCATAGGACTGATAGTCCGCCGGCTGCGCGGTATAGCCGCGCCATCCCGCCATGAAGTGAAACATCGCTTCTTCCAACGTGTCGCCCGGCATCTTGTCCATCGGCACGCCGACGCTGGTCAGGAGGTTCGTGCACGCCTCGCGATCGCCCTTCTCCAGGACGTAGTGGTTCAGGTAGTCCCGCGCCTCGGCCTCGGTCTCGCGCTGGACCACGTAGGCGTAGCTCCAGACCTGGATCTCGCGGCCGTACTCGTTGCGCGCAAGGCTGCGGTAGTCCTCCACCATGCGGGCGATGTCGTCGAGGTCGTAGCTCTGATAGACCACGAAAGCGAGGTCGCAGTACTTGGCCGCGAAGTGCTGGCCCTTGACCGACTTGCCGGCGTTCATCAGCGCGGGCCACGGCGCCTGGATCGGCTTGGGTGCATGCGCGGCTCGGTCGATGGTGAAATACTTGCCGGCGTGGTCGAACGCGCCGCCTTCGGTCCACAGCCGCAGCATCACATCGAGCCACTCGGCGGCGTAGTCGTAAGCCTCGTCGTGCTCGAGCGCGCGGGCACCGAACATGTCGAGCTCGTCCCGGTACCAGCCGCAGACGATGTTCAGCGAGAACCGCCCGCCGGTGATGTGATCGATCGTCGTCGCCTGCTTGGCCGCCATGATGGGATGGACGGTCGGCACGTGGGACGTCGCCATGATGCTGGCGTGCCGGGTCGAGGCGCCGAGCCCGGCCGCCCAGGTGTAGACCTCGAAGTTGCGGCCGTTGAAGTCGGTCGCGCCGCCGAAGCCCTTCCAGCGGGCGACCGGCACCATGGCCTCGAACTCCATCGCATCGGCCAGTCGGGCGATCGCAAGGGTGTTGGGCCAGGTCGGCTCATAGCGCCCTTCGATGGTGGTCATCGAGCATGCGTTGGAGACATTGGTGCCGAACGTCCCGAGCTTGAGCTTGCGGTCGTTGAACACCGGGTTGGTGGCCCGGCGCGCGTCTTCGATCCGGCGATCGCCCATGGCGACTCCTCATCGCCGGGGGAATGATGCCCTCTCCCCCGGTCCACTGTTGCACCCATTCGGAAACGGCCGCCTGCGCGGCAAGCGCTCCGGCACCTCGATTCCGATCTCGCGGCAGGACTTCACGGCGCCGGGATGGATCGGCGCAGCTTATCTTCGAACGCCTTGGGGACATGCACGGGTTCACCGGCGGCTACACCATCCAGACCGTGTGAAAACTCGGGCGGGGGCGGGGATGGAGGTTTAGGTAACCATGATTTGCGGCGATCCCACGTAATCTGGCGGTTTGGCGCCGGTAGCCCTGTGGAAGGGGCTCCAGGCCTCCATGGATCGATGTGCGGCGCTCGATTTTGGCCTGATTCCTGTCTCATGCCCTCGCGGCGGCGATCAAGGCGGGAACACCTACCAGAGAGATCGCGCGGCGGATGTTGTAAGCCAGCGCCGTGATGCTGAACTCGCCGCGCACGTTCTCCAGCCGCCGGGTCAGGAAGGCACCCTGGCCCATCCATTGTTTGATTGAGCCGAAGGGATGCTCGACGCTTTCACGGCGCGCATCGAGCAGCTCCGGGCGGGCCGCCAATCGTTCTGCCATGCGCTCCAGGATCGCTTCGTCGACATAGCGCAGGACCCGACGGAAGGCGCTTTTCGTACACTTCGACTTGAGTTGGCACTCCTTGCACGCGGCGCGATTGGCGTAACTGGCGAAGATGAGATCGCGGCGCTTGCGCTTGCTGTGTAGCGCCAGGCGTTGGCCGTCGGGGCAGATGTAAATGTCCTCGCCGCCGTCATAGCGGAAGCGTTCCTTGGGAAAGAGCCCCTGGCTCACCGTGGATCCGCGCTGGGGCTTGGGCACATGCGGCACGACGCCGGCATTCTCGCAGGCCTCGATATCCTCGATCTTGAAGTAGCCCGCGTCGGCGACCGCGTCGATCCGATCGACGGCCAGGTTCCGACGGGCCACCACCGCCGTCTCGGCCAATAGACCGAGATCGCTGACCTTGTTATGGACCTGCTGCTCGGCGATCAGTTTGTGCTTGGCGTCCACGGCGATCTGAATGTTGTAGCCGACACCGACCCGGGTCTCGGCGTACATCGCCCGGCTGTCCGGATCCGTCAAAGAGAGCTGGCCCTCGCCACTCGCAGCCAGTGCGTCTCGATGTTCCTCAAACCGCTCACGCCGCCCTTGGATCGCAGCGATCTTCTCCTGGATATTCTCCACCTCGCCGCCGCCGGCGCCGCCCTCGTCTTGCCCGTCGGCCTCGTCGAGCCGGTCGAGATAACGCGACAACCTCTCGTCGCTCTCGGCCAACGCCTTCTCCAGCTTCGCTTTGGTGAAGTTCCGCTTCCGGCTGTTCACTGCCTTGATCCGTGTACCGTCAACCGCCACCAGCTCGCGACCGAACAGCTCCAGTTCGCGGCATAGCCTCACGAACTCCCGAAACACCTGTCGGAAGGCCGCCCGATTGATCCTCCGGAAATCGGCGATCGTCTTGAAGTCCGGCGACAAACGCCGCAACAGCCAGATCACTTCGAGATTACGCTTGCTCTCAGCCTCCAGCCGGCGGCTCGAACGTACCCGATTGAGATAGCCGTATATGTAGAGCTTCAGCAGGTCCGCCGGATCGTAGCCGGGACGACCTGTCGCCTTCGGCGCGGCGCGCTCGAAACCAGCGGCCGCCAGGTCCAAACCATCCACGAAGGCATCGATGAAACGGACCGGGTTATCCCGGCCCACGTAATCGTCCACTGCTTCCGGCAGAAGCAGAACCTGAGAGCGGTCAATGCCAGGAATGTGTCTCATGGCGGACCCTAACATCGCCATGAGACACACGGAATCCCCCGCCACCCAGAGTTTTCACACGGTCTGGATGGTGTAGCCGCCGGACTACCCGGCCGCCTCGTGCGGAGCACTCTTGCTCCGCCGACTACAACCGAACTAGTCACCCGAATCTAAAGTTGGTGGCATAAGTTTTGATCGACGCGGAGGCAGAAGCGTTTGACGGCGGCGAGGATGTCGTCGGCTGATTTGGTCCATTTGAAGGGCTTGGGGTCTTCGTTGTGTTTTTCGATGAAGGCGCGGATGTCGGCTTCGAGCTGCTTCGTCGAGGTATGAACGCCGCGTCGCAGTTGCTTGCGCGTCAATTCGGCGAACCAGCGCTCGACCTGGTTGATCCAGGAGGCCGAGGTCGGCGTGAAGTGGACATGATAGTGCGGCCGCCGCGCCAGCCAGGCTCTGATCGCGGCGGTCTTGTGGGTGGCGTAGTTGTCCATGACGATGTGGATGTCGAGATCCTCGGGGACGCGGGCGTCGATCTGCTTCAGAAAGTCGAGGAACTCCCTGGCCCGGTGGCGCCTGTAGCACTTGCCGATGACGAAGCCCGTGGCGACATCGAGGGCGGCGAACAGCGAGGTCGTCCCGTGCCGGACGTAATTGTACGTCCGCCGCTCGGCCATGCCCGGCATCATCGGCAACACCGGCTGTTCGCGGTCGAGGGCCTGGATCTGGCTCTTTTCATCGACACAGAGCACCAGCGCGCGGTCCGGCGGCGACAGATAGAGCCCGACGATGTCGCGGACCTTGTCGACGAACAGCGGATCGCTCGACAGTTTGAAGGTCTGCGAGCGGTGCGGCTGCAACCCGAAGGCCGTCCAGATGCGCCGGATCGTCGTGTGCGACAGCCCGGTCTCCCGGGCCATCGAGCGGAGCGACCAATGGGTCGCATCCGCCGGCGTCGCGTTGAGCGTCCGTTCAATGACCTGTGCCACTTGATCATCCTCGATGGTCCGCGGCCGCCCCGGCCGAGGCTCATCCGACAGTCCGTCGATGCGGTCCTTCAGGAAGCGGCGGCGCCACTTGCCGACCGTGTGCTCGTGCACGCCGAGCTCGGCAGCGACCGCCTTGTTGGTCAGACCAGCCGCGCAACGCAGGATCATGCGGCAGCGGTCCGACACCGCGCGCGCGATCTGGCGACGGCGGAGCTGACGCTCGAGATACGACCGTTCTGCATCGCTCAGAACCAAAGCCGCAACCGGCCGGCCAACGCCACGCACCATCGCAAACACCTCCAAAGCCCAACGACGATGGCCATCATATAGTGCAATTTACTTCAGTTCCAGGTGACTAGGCTCCAGACTCATAACCAGCAAATGACGATGGCGGCGATGGTGACGGCGGCGGTGTAGGTCAGGGCGAGTTTGTCGTATCGGGTGGCGATCCGGCGCCAGTCCTTGAGCCGGGCGAAGGCACGTTCGATGACGTTGCGCAGGCGGTAGGCCTGACGATCGAACGGGTGATGCCGTTTGCGGGTCGGATTGTTGGGGATGACCGGGATGGTGCCCCGGTCGAGAAGCAGGTCGCGGAGCGCGTCGCTGTCGTAGGCGGTATCGGCGATACACAAGCCGGGCGCCATCGCCCCGATCAGGCGCGCCGCCATCGGTGCGTCGCCGCGATGGCCCGCCCCGACGATCAGCCGTCGCGCCCGGCCGTGCTCGTCGACGGCGGCATGGATCTTGGTCGTGCGCCCGCCCCGCGAGCGGCCGATCGCCTGGATCTCGGCCCCCCTTTTCCGCCCGCCGCCGAACGGTGCGCCTTGACATGGGTCGAATCCAGCATCACCGCCGCCGGCGGTCCGCCAGAATCCGCCAACCGCACGAAGACGCCCTGCCATACACCCTTGCGCGCCCAGCGGACAAAGCGGTTGTACAGCGTCTTGTGAGGGCCGTATTCCGCCGGCGCATCCCTCCACCGGCAGCCCGATTGAAGAACATGGATGATCCCCGATACACCCGCCGGTCGTCAACCCGCGGCACGCCGCGCGTGTCCGTCGGCAACAACGGGCCAGTCCAAACTTCATCGCCGGCTCTCCGACATCCTCAAGCTCCACCGGCAGCCCGATTGAAGAACATGGATGATCCCAGATATCACCCGCCGGTCGTCAACCCGCGGCACGCCCCGCGTGTCCGTCGGCAACAACGGCGCCAGACGTCCAAACTGCTCATCGCTCAGCCAAAAGCTCTCCGACATCCTCACGGTTTGGAAGCTTGAATCAGATCCAAACAGAATCATAAAGCGCTTTTATGGGTCCAGAGCCTAGAGCATATTTCGATCATTCGCGGTCATATCCGGCTGCAGCGAAGTCGTTTTGGCATTCGGTTGGCGTGAAGCTATCGATGCCATTGGCGATAGCATCCCAGAGGTCGTCGACGGTTCTTGCGGCGACCTTTTCGAGGAAGGCCTTGAGCTTGGAGAAAGCCATCTCGATCGGATTGAAGTCGGGGCTGTAGGGCGGCAGGAAACGCATCTCCGCGCCGGCGCCCTCGATGGCATGCCGCACGGCGACGGGCTTATGCGCGGGCAAGTTGTCCATCACGACGATGTCACCGGGGGCCAGTGTTGGCACCAGCACGTGCTGCACATAGGCCAGGAAGGCCGCGCCGTTCATGGCGCCGTCGAGCACCATGGGCGCGGTCATGCCGTGCAGCCGAAGCGCGCCGACGAAGGTGGTGGTCTTCCAATGACCATGGGGCACCGGGGCACGGCACCGCTCGCCGCGCCGTGCCCGGCCATAGCGCCGCGCCATTTTGGTCGAGGCGCCGGTTTCGTCGATGAAGACCAGTCGCTCGGGATCCAGATCAGGCTGGGTCTCGAACCAGGCGTGGCGCCGTCGCACAACCTCAGGGCGCTGCTGCTCGCTGGCGTGCGCGGTTTTTTTTGAACGTCATCCCGCGACGCTCGAGCAGGCGCCAGATCGTGCTCTGCGCGAACACCACACCATGGGCCGCGGCGAGATGCTCGGCCAGCTCCGCCAAGGTGATGTCCGGCGTCTCCTCGATCAGGGCCAGGATCTCCTCGCCATGGGCCTCGATCCGGTGCGAGCGGTGATCGCCGCCCCGCGGCCGCGGCCCGACATCGCCGGTCCGTCGCCACCGATCGACCCATTTGATCGCCGTCGAAGCCGCCACCCCGAAGCGTTGCGCCGCCGAGCGCCGTGTCATCCCGCCTTCAACCGCCGCGACAAGCCGCTCCCGAAGATCCTTGGAAAGAGATTTCGCCATGCACGCTGGCCTCCTTCTCCAGCACGCATCTTGAATCACATATCCACCCTCCGGGGAATCCCCCTCGATTCCCAAAGCTCAGAAAATGCTCTAGTGCATTCTCATATTGAGTGTTGATAACCAGTTGCATTGAAGTAGTTGGCGCATTCGCTTTGGGTGAAGGTATCAAGGATGGTGCCGATGCGCCGCCAGAGCGTGTCGATGGTGCGTGCCGGCTCGGCCCTGAGTGCGGTCTTGAGCTTTGAGAAGGCGAGTTCGATCGGGTTCATGTCGGGCGAGTACGGCGGCAGATAGAAGAGCTGGGCCTGTTGTCCGGCGATGGTCTCGGCGATGCCGGCGACCTTGTGGGCCGGCAGGTTGTCCATGACCACGATGTCGCCTGGCGTGAGCGTCGGGGCGAGGATCTCGGCGGTGTAGGTTCTGAAGGCGTCGCCGTCCATGGCGCCGTCAAGCACCCAGGGCGCGCTCAGCCCGCGCTGTCGCAGCGCGGCGACGAAGGTCATGGTCTTCCAGTGACCGAAGGGGGCCGCGGCGTGCAGACGACGGCCGACCGGCGCGCGGCCGTAGCGCCGGGTCATCTTGGTGTTCACCCCGCTTTCATCAATGAACACCAGGCGTCGTGGGTCGATCCAGCCCTGCGCCGCCCGCCAGGCCCGGCGCCGGGCGGCCATGTCGGGCCGATCGTGCTCGGCGGCGCGCAGGGTTTTTTTTGAACGACAGGCCGAGCCGGTCGACCGCCTGCCAGATCGCGCCGTCACTCAGCCGCACCGCGTGCTCGGCCGCCAGCCAGTCCTGCAACCGCGCCAGGGTGATGTCCGGGTGTGCGGCGATATGCGCCGCCAGTGCCACCGCCTGCGCCGCCGACAGTTTGCGCCGGCGGTGGCCCCGGTTCGGGTTCGCGCCGCTCTCGCCCGTTCGGCGCCGACGATCCAGCGCCTTGTAGATGTAGGACACGCTCACATCGAACAGCTCGGCTGCCCGATAGACGCCCAGCCCACCATCCACCGCTGAGAGAACACGATCGCGCAGATCCTGCGAATAAGCCTGCCCGCGTCGCCATGCCATGTCCGCCTCCCACAACATATCGATGTCGTGAGAGGGAATCACACATCATCATGAATGGGTATCCACCAATTGATTCCACTCAATCCAAGGACGCTCTAGCCATCTGGACCCATAAAAGCGCATTTCTGTCGGATTCAGCTTCCAAACCATGGGATTGAGGATCGGAGAGCCTTGAGCGGTGGCGTCGTACTTGGAAGTCGACGCCGTCTTGGCCGTCGGACACCAGCGTCGATGTATTTCTGTTGACGCCGGGTGATATCGGGGAATGTCTTCCCCTACAACCTCGGGTTCTGCCGGTAGGGATGCGCCTGCGGAATCGGCCCTCGGATCACTGTACAACCGCTCATGTCCGCAGGGCCGCAAGGGTGTATGGCATGGCGTCGTCCGTGCGGTTGGCGGGGCTGATGACCGCCAGCGGCGGTGATGCTTTCGAATGTCAAGGCACACCTGTTCTCAGCCGGTCTTCCCTTCCAGGCGCATCGGCCGCCCGCGATGCGGGCGCACGATTGTCGATGCCGCCGACGAGCACGGCCGCGCGAACTCCGCTGATCGCCGGGGCGGTCCATGCGGCGACGCACCGGCGGCGCGCCTGCGGACGTGCGCCGCCGGGCATCTGTGTCCATCGCCGATACCGCCTACGACGCGATCGCTCCTCGACCGGCTTCTCGACCGCCAGCACCATCCCGGCGATCCCCTGGCCTATCACCCGCAAACGGCATCAAGATCGGCAAGTCAGTGCGACCGTCTGCGCAACATCGAACGTTGCGCCCGACTCAAGTTGACTGGCGCCGGATCGCCAGCCGGACAAACTCGCCCTGACCTCACCGCCGCCGTCACCATCGCCGGATCGTCATTTGTTGGTTATGGGTCCAGAGCCTAGAGCAATTTCCGATCAGACACGGTCATATCCTGCAGCAGCGAAGTAGTTTTCACATTCCGTTGGGGTGAATATCTTGATGCCGTATGCAATCGCGTCCCAAAGATCGTCGACCGTTCGGGCCGCAGTCTTTTCGAGGAAGGCCTTGAGCTTGGAGAAAGCCATCTCAATGGGATTGAAGTCGGGGGAGTACGGCGGAAGAAAACGCAGTTCAGCGCCCACGGCTTCGATGGCGAGGCGTACCGTGACAGGTTTGTGCGCAGGCAGATTGTCCATGATGACGATATCGCCGGGCGAGAGCGTTGGCGCCAGCACCTGTTCCACGTATTCCAGGAAGGCGGCACCGTGCATGGCGCCGTCGAGGATCATGGGCGCGGTCATGCCTTCCAGCCTGAGCGCGCCGACGAAGGTGGTCGTCTTCCAATGCCCATGGGGCACCGGCGCCCGGCAGCGTTCGCCGCGCGGCGATCGACCATAACGCCGAGCCATCTTGGTCGATGCTCCGGTCTCGTCGATGAAAACAAGCCGCTCCGGCTCCAGATCGGGCTGGGATTCGAACCAGGCTCGACGACGCCGCAGAACGTCAGGCCGCTGTTGTTCGCTGGCGTGCGCGGTTTTTTTTGAACGTCATACCGTGGCGATCAAGCAGACGCCAGACGGTGCTTGGAGCGACCTTCAGCTCATGCGTCTCATCCAGATGCACGGCGATCTCGCCCAGGGTGATGTCCGGCGTTTCCTCGATCAGAGCCAGGACTTCCTCGGCATGGGCTTCGATCCGCTGCGAGCGATAATCCCCGCCCTGCGGCTGGGGTCGGACATTGCCCGTTCGTCGCCATTGATCCACCCATTTGATCGCTGTCGACGCCGCGACCCCAAAGCGTTCCGCCGCACAGCGCCGCGACATCCCGTCTTCAACTGCCGATATCAGCCGTTCCCGTAAATCAATCGAAAGAGGTTTCGTCATGCACGCTGGCCTCCTTCTCCAGCACGCATCTTGAATCACAAACCCCGACTCAAGGGAATCCCCTATGATTCTGTCTGATCTGAAAGTGCTCTAGCTCACGCCCCGGCCATTTCCTCGGATATCAGACGGTCCATGATCATCCGGGCCTTGAGCGGTCCGGCGTCGTACTTGAAATCGACGGTCTTGGCCGTCGGGTCCAGGTCGATGTATTTCTGTTGCGCCTCAAAGATGGAAATGTCTTCCCCTACAACCTCATGGTTCTGACGGTAGAACTCCTGCAATCGGTCCTCGGTATCACTGAATTCATGCGACAGGGCCCAGAAGTAATGCGTCGTCCTGTCGGTTTCCGGGGTGATACCGTGGCACACGTTGAAGCCCCACCTGTTCTCGCCGGTCTTCCCTTCAGGAGCACCGGTTCCCGTCGATGCGGCGCCATTGTCGATGATGAAGAAGCACGGCGGCGTAAACTCCGAGATTTGCCAACGGTCGATGTTGGTTTCGTACCGGCCGAACTGCTGGTACGTGCGAACCGCCGGGACATCGAGCGTCCATCGTGAAACCCTGACGATATCGCCCTCGATCTCGGTATTTACGTTTGCCAGCTCGGCGAGCTCCGCCTGGCCTACACTCGAGGCATGAAGATAGGCAAGGTGCGACAGGTCCAACAGGTTGTCGATGATGAGTTGATAGTGGGTCTCTAGCCGGACATGCTTTTTGGTCACGCCATAGCCGGGCTTCCGGAGTGTCTCGAATTTGGGTACCAGGGCGTCATCCGCCTTTTGCGGGTTTCCCATCCAAACGAAGATACAGCCATGGCGCTCGACGATCGGATAGCTTCTTATCCTCGCTTCCGCCGGGATCGACGATTGCCCGGGGATCTTGACGCACGCGCCCGTGCGATCGTAGACGAAACCGTGATAGGTACACTGGATGCGATCGTCGCAGATAGTTCCCATGGAAAGCGGAACGCGCCGGTGCACGCACCGGTCTTCCAGCGCGATTGGGGCACCGTCGGAGCTTCTAAACAGGACGATCGGGTCGCATAGTAGTACGAGGCCCAACGGCATCTCGCGAAGCTCATCCGACCACGCCGCCAAGTACCAGGAATTCCTGACGAACATGGGTTCAAACCTTCCAGAATTTCAAGATCCGGTTTCTCAATCCGTCAATCCAATCTCCGGCCACCCTCACGCGCATCGAACGCGTCAACGGCTGCCGTAGAATTTCTCGAAGACGATCTCGCCGAGGACGACGAGTCCGTAGAACATGAGCCCGACGATGCACAATAGGGTTATGGCGGCGAGTCCGAGATCGGTTTGCTGGCGCGACGACGCGAACAGTATGAGATACCCGAGCCCCTCGGTCGAAGCGATGAACTCGCCGACGACGACACCGATGATCGCAAGGGTTACCGCAACTTTCATACCGGCGAATATGAATGGAAACGAATACGGAAATCGAACGTGGATGAGTACCTGCCAGTCACTTGCCCCGACCGATTTACAAAGGCGAAGCATATCGCGATCGACCGCCTGCAGACCGGTAACGGTCGAAATTAGAATTGGGAAAAAACAAATGAACACGGAAAAAGCAACGCGTGATTCCGCCCCGATTCCCAACCATACGATGAACAGCGGGGCGAGCGCTATCTTCGGAATCAGCTGAAAGAAAACAAGATTTGCGTATAGCGCCCGGTTTATCAGTGGCGAATAGATCATGACGGCCGCCAACGCGATCCCGAGCGGGATGGAGATCCCGAAAGCCACCAGCGTTTCCAAAGTGGTTGGCACGCTATGGGACATGAGCAACCCCAGAAAATCGAACAATTTGCTCATCACGGCGGTCGGTGGCGGCAGGATCGACTCCGCAATCCCGCTTCTCGTCACCAGAACTTCCCAGGCGACGAGAGCCGCCGCCGCAGTCGTGATCGGCAGAATTGCGGAAAGAAGCGCCTGCCTGGAAACGGAGGCCAGTCTGCCGCGGTGCCGCGCCGGCCCCTCGATCACGGAGCCGTCAGCCGGCACGACGTAAGGCTGGTCCTTCATGACCCTGCCTCGCCTTCGGCGAGCGCGCCGGGCGTTCGGCCATCGCCATCGGTCCGCGCGACCTCGATCTGATCGCGCAGCATCGCGCAGATTTCATTGAACTCCTGGGTTTCTCCGAGGCTGATGCTGCGCGGACGCTGAAAAGGGATGCTCGTGTCGCTGATGATGGTTGAGGGGCGGTCGCGCATGACCAGGACGCGGTCCGAGAGCAGGACCGCCTCGCGTATGGAATGGGTTACGAAGATCGCCGTCTTCCTGTAGGTCTCCCAGAGATCCAGCATGAGGATATTCATCTCGTCGCGAGTCATTGCGTCGAGCGCGCTGAACGGTTCATCCATCAGCAAAACGCGGGGATCGCTGATCAAGGCCCGACAGATCGCGACACGCTGACGCATCCCGCCCGACAGTTCCCTCGGTTTGCTTCTTTCGAATCCGGCGAGCCCGATGGTCTGGAGCAGTTCGAGGGCGCGGTCCATATACCGTCTGCGGGACCGTCTGCGGGACAACCGCATCATGTCGATCGGGAACATCACGTTGTCCATGGCAGACTTCCACGGAAGCAAGGTGGGTTCCTGGAGCATAATCCCGAACTCCCGCCGCGGCCCTGTTACCGGCTCTCCGCCGGCGAAAATTTCGCCGCTGGTTATGCTCTCGATCCCTCCGATCATCATCAGGAGCGTGCTTTTGCCGCAGCCGCTCGGCCCCAGCAGCGAAACGAATTCGCCATCGGCAACTGAGAAATCCACGCGTCGGACGGCTTCCAGCGGCTTTCCGTTCGCGTTGTAAACCTTGCGCACCTGCCGACATACGATATCGGCGTCGCGGTTGACCCCAAGACCGGAACGATTGTCAAATTTCGGATCTTGTTCCATTCCGGTCTCGGAGTCGAATGTCGCTATGCTAGACCTTGAGACCCAGGATCTCACCGTAACTCGTGGCCTTGTCCCTCGCCGTTTTCCACTCATCGGGCGTCAATGTGACCTTCCCGATGAGGTCGTTGGTGCAAAAGGACTCGACGGGAGGCGGGCTCGGGTCCTCTTTCTTGGCGACGAACTTGCGCACGAGCTTGACCTGCTCGCGGATCTTGTCGAGGTCGGTATAGCCGATTGAGTGTTTCATCGTCTCCTCGGTTACCAGATTGGCGTTGATCATCCCGACACCGAGTTCCGTATAAAGCTTGCCCTTCGTGGTGGCGGCAATCTCGGGATATTCCTTGAGATGGCGTTCGACCGCCTCTTCGGGATTGAGCAACGCGTGCTTCTGCCCCTCCAGCAAGCCGGCGACGATGTCAGCAGAAACTTGCGGCTCCTTACGCAGGAACTCGGGTCGAATCAGTGCATTGACCCAATAGAACTTCAGCCCGACGCCGGAAAACGGGAAGAGCTTCACCTTGAAGTCCTTCATGATGAAGTTGGGCATCGAGCTCATCCCAAACCCAACGATGAAATCGACACGCCCAGACAGGAGCGCCTGTTCAATGAGTTGTGAATCGAGAGCGACCGTCTGGATCTTGCTCCGATCGACGCCGGCCAGCTTGAAATAGGTCGGCAGAAACGGCGTTTCGCCGCTGGACTGCACGAGACCGAGCTTCCTGCCCTCGAAGTCCTTCGGTGTCTTGATCGGCCCATCGGCGGGCACGATGAGACCCATGGTCGAATCGTAAGCGTGGGTAGCGACGAACTTGAGATCGAGGCCCCGGAACATTCCCAGCAGGCTGGTCGAGGTCGCTGCCCCGCCGACATCGAACTTGCCGGTGTTCATCGCCTGGATGGTGGTTAGCGAACCGTACCCGCGCTTGACGCTGACATCGAGGCCGCGCTTCTTCCAGAACAACTGCTTGGCCAGTGTAACATAGGCGTATTGGCCGGTCGGAAGCCACGATAGCGTAAAATCGAGCGTCCTGTTCTTGGCGATGGCCGGAGCCGGAAACGCCATTGAACCGCCCAATACAGCCGTCACGGCGCCCGCGCCGGCGCCCTTTATGACATCCCTGCGCGAAGTGCTCTTGTTCGAGTATTTCGCCATTTGTCGTCCTCCTGTCGCGGCGAATTCCCTATTTCGGATTCGCCGGTTGCGTTCTTGCTGCGATATCCTCGTGCAACTGCTTGATGATGTTCCGTGCTATGCTTAGACCGGTATCTGCCTCAATGACCGCTCTGCTCTGCAAGTTGTAAGCCGTCGCGCCGGCGAGGTCCGTATCGAGCGACTTTTGTTGGGCTTCGTACATGACAACATCCTCGCCGATGACTTGGTGATGCTGCTGGTAGAACTCGGGTCGATCTCGTTCGCCAGTCATTTCCAGATCGTGAGCGATGACCCAAAACTGATGTGTTGTTCTTTCCGTTTCCGGAGTTATGCCGTGGTAGACCTGAAATCCCCATTCTCCGGAGGTTTCTACCCTTGAGTCATCACCGTTACCGCTATTTGCTGCGGCGCATCCGTTATTGATGTAAAAGTACGAAGGGTAGATATATTTTCCTACCTGCCAACGATCGAAATTCCCCTGGTATGGTCCGAATTGCGCGTAGTTGGGGGCGGCGGGGACATCGACCATTTCCCTGGACACGCTGACATTGTTTCCGTCCTGCACGATATTGATCGTGGCTTCCTCGGCAACGGGAGCGTTGCCGATCGTCGTGTTGTGGACATAGGCGACATGTGAGAGATCGAGCAGGTTGTCGAAGATCAGCAAATAGTTCGCCTTCACGTATAGCCGGACTTTGCTGCATCCCCATGTCGGATCGCTCAGGCGTGGAAAACTGACAATCCTGGCAGGGTCCGCACGTTCGGGATCGCCCATCCAGATCAGAATGAATTGATCGCGTTCGACCACGGGGTAGGCGCGCGTCCGTGCGCGGCGTGGAACCCGTGCCTGACCGGGTACGTGGATACACTTGCCCGAACAGTCGTAGACCAGGCCGTGATATCCGCACTGAATCCGGTCGTCGACGAGCCGTCCCAACGACAGCGGCAGCTTGCGGTGCGCGCAACGGTCTTCGAGTGCGACCACGGTACCGTCGCGTTTCCTGTACATGACGACGGGCTGATTGAGCAGAGTCCGGGGAAACAGGGACGCGTCTATTTCATCAGACCAAGCCGCAACGTACCAGTTGTCCTCCATGAACATCCATGGCTCTCCGTCGGACTTCGCGATATTCCGGCCTTGCGACAGACGTCGACTCTCTGGACCGCTCGAAACTTGTTCGGTTGCATCAATCCCTTCTTCAGCTTCGCTCGACCTGTGCATCGAACCTCTTGCCGATCGAGTTGTTGATCGCCCGAGCCAGGTCCAAACCGCCATCGGCGATGATGGTCGCTTCGGACTGGAGGTCATGTGCGGAAGCGCCTCGTGGGTCGAACGACAGGGCTTTTTGCTGGGCTTCGAAGATCACTCGGTCTTCGTTGATGATTTGATCGTTTTGACGATAGAACTCGGCTGTCTTTTCCGCATCCGCCGCGCCTTTTTCGTGCAGAATGTAGCGGAACTGGTGCGTCGTGACATCTGTCTCCGGCGTAATGCCATGAAACACCTGAAAGCCCCAATGCCCGGGCTGCCATATCGCGTCACCGGCGAGGCCGTCGTCGGCCAATCCGTGCCTGGCATCCAAGGAGCCATAGCTCACCCGAACGTATGACGGCGGTCGAAACTGGGATATCGACCACACGTCGATATTGTCCCGGTACTCGCCGAATTCGGCGAAGGTGCGCGACGGCGGGACGTCCTTCACCCAGCGCTTTACCTGTACCGTGTCGCCGTGTCGCTCGTTCGCCACCGTCGCATCTTCGGAGATGGGCGGGTTTCCGGTGGTGGTACTGTGGACGTAAGGAAGATGCGAAAGGTCGAGCAGGTTGTCTACGATCAATTGGTAGTTGCCCTGGATGTGAAGGGCGATCCTGTGGCGCCCCAGGCTGGGGTCGGTCAACCGGCTGAAATCCGGGATCGTGCTCTCGTCGGCCGATTCCGGATCGCCCATCCAGATCCAAACATAGCCGTGCCGATCGACGACGGGATAGGACCGGACCCGCGCGCCTTTGGGGATCCGCTTCTGGCCGGGCACCTTGATGCATGTCCCGGTGCGGTCGTAGACGAGGCCGTGATATCCGCACATGACCGTGTCGTTATCCAGCCTGCCCAGCGACAACGGAAGCCGGCGATGGGCGCAACGATCCTCGAACGCCACCATCGCGCCGTCCGAGGTGCGGAACAGTACGACATTCTGACAGAGAAAAGTCCGCGCCACCAGTTTCCGGTCGAACTCGTCCGGGAAGCCGGCAACGTACCAAAAGTTTTCGAGAAACATGCCCGGCTCCTTTCACGTCATCCAGGTCGACTCATGAAACAGCGTCTCGACCTCGATCCCTCGATCGATCAACTCCTGGTCCACCATGTCGTCGATGAACCGGTTGAGATATTGTCGATTCTCGCTCAACCCCGACGGGAATAAATCCGCGCCCATCGTTTCACGCTGGTGCTCATATTCGGAACGTCCGAAGGCGAGCTGGAGAAATCCAGGGTCATCGTAGAATGCGTCCGCCTGGACTTTCGCATCCTCCCAAACATCGATTATCGCCAGCGGCAGCCAGGGCTCTCGATCGACGATGTCCTGCCGAAAGCTGAGCACATGCATGATCGGAAAATACCCGTTCTTTTCGAAATATCGTTGCGAAACCGAGCGGCTGTCGGGAAATAGACGACGCACTCGATCGGTCCGCATCAGGATTTCGGGTGGCGGTTCGGGGTGGAGAATCGCGTCCAGATCTCCATCGATCAGCATCTGACCCAGGCCCTTGTCACCCGAAATATTCTCGATGGAGAGTTCTTTGCGAGGTTCCCATGGAATGAGTTCTTCATTTTGCGAATACCAATGTATTTTCGCCCACGGCACATCGTATTCACGCCTGAGGTCGCCTTTCAAAAGTACGCAGAGTGTATTCTGAAACGACCAAACCCCGACTTTCTTGCCGATCAAGTCTGAAGGTGTATGTATATTGGCATCCACATTAACGAATATCTGATTTTGGCTGAACAGCCGCCGTGGGAACACAGGTGTCGCCGAAAATGGCAGGTCGCGACTTTTCGCCATAATGTATGAAGATAGCGATTGTTCACAGATATCGAATGCGTGATCGCGAAACATCCGGCCGTGACGATCCATTCCGTCCCGGCGTCCCGGCATCATGCCGACGGATACTTCCAAAGGGATGAGCTCAAGGCTTTCCGGCAACACGACAGTCCCCATGAAGAAGGGGATGTGACGATCATACCGTTCCAACGCGATACTCACAGAGGTTGTTTTCATTCGTATGCCCCTGACATGTCTCGCGTCGCAAGACTTTAGCCCATAGAGTTTCAACTGGAATCCTCCCAGTGTCAACGGTGGATCAGAAGTCCTTTAGCAGTCTGTCGGACTTGAGGGTCTTGCGGTAGCGTCGTTCGTGTTCGGCGGGCCCGGTTCGGACATTTTTCGGCGTCCGGGGTCGGTCGGCGGTGCGCGGACGTTGGGGTCGTGGGTTGGGTAGCCTTTTCCGGTCTTTACGCTCGGGCCGGGGCCTGCAATCGGTGTATCCGCCGGCAGTTGTAGGCCAACGTCGCGAGCTGCCACTCGATCTCCACCCGGGCAAACCCGCGCAACCGGAAGTGCGTGAACCTGTCCCTCCCATTTATCTCCTCTGCCTTAGAAACCTTGGAATTTCGCATCACCACCGGATACCTTTTCCGGCATGCACAAAATCATCAGTATCCTCATCTCCGTCTTCCGCGAAATCGTCCTTGGCCGCGCAGCGCTTCACACAGAAATCCTTGCCCTCCGCCAGCAGGTGGCTGTCCTGAAACGGAAAAAGCCCCGGCCATCGCTTCGGAAGGCAGATAGGGTTGTCTGGGTCATCCTGTCTTACCTATGGCCAGGCTGGCGTCACTCCCTGGTAATCGTCAGGCCCGAGACCGTCATCGGTTGGCACCGCAAGGGGTTCAGGCTTTTCCGGACATGGAAGTCGCGGCGGGGAAAGCCAGGCCGGCCACCGGTGTCGAGGGAGATCCGCGATCTGGTCCGACGGATGTCGCGGGAGAACACACGGTGGGGCGCACCTCGGATCCATGGCGAGCTTTTGAAGCTTGGCTTTTCCATCTCCCAGGCCGCCGTCTCGAAATACATGGTCCGTTACCCCTCGCCGCCCTCGCAGGTGTGGCGGACATTCCTTACAAATCACGCCGATTGCCTGGCGTCGATCGACTTTTTCGTGGTCCCCACGGCCACGTTCCGCCTCCTGTTCGGGTTCATCGTGCTCCACCACGAGCGCCGCCAGATCGTGCATTTCGGTGTAACGGCGAACCCGACGATGGCGTGGGTCGCACAGCAGATCCGAGAGGCATTCCCGTGGGAAACAACACCCCGATACCTGCTCCGCGATCGAGATCCCGTATACGGGGTCGAGTTCCGGGACCACGTATTGTCGATGGGCATCGAAGAGGTTGTCACGGCGCCACGATCACCATGGCAAAACCCTTATGTTGAACCTGTGATCGGCACCCTTCGACGGGAATGCCTGGACCACGTAATCATCCTAAACGAGCGGCATTTGCAGCGCATTCTTGGCTCATACCTCGACTATTATCACGGTTCGAGAACCCACTTGTCGCTCGGCAAGGACAACCCGTATGGACGATCCGTTCAGCCGGCCAGTCCCGGAAAGGTTGTTTCCCTGCCCAAGGTCGGTGGCCTGCATCATCGTTACGAGCGTCTCGCGGCCTGACTATCTCCGCTGGGCTTCGATCAATTTCTCTCTGCGGCAACATGGACGCTGCCAGAATCCACATGCCCTTGCACAGTGTTCGCTGGCACGAACCGGAAAAATGAACATGGTGATGCTGGCTCGTGGTCGATTGCAAAATCCACTAATCAATTTGATGTCCGTTCCGGAAAACCGAGCCGTCGTTGGGAGGGCCGATGTAATAAATAGAAGGGACAGGCGTCGATGTCGAGGGTGATGGCGGTGGGCGGGGCGGAGAAGGAGCGGCAGAAGATGTCGACCAGCGCCGCCGTCGTGCGCGCCACCTCGATGCGCGAGGGCGCGTTCTCCAGACGGCTCATGGTGGGCTGCGAACACAGGGCACGGCATCTCTCCGGCGCCTGGCCGACGGCCAGCTTGAACAGGGGATCGGTGCGCAGGGCGTCGCAGTCGTCGGCATCCTTCCCCGGGTCCGGCTTCGCCGGCCCGAGGACAGGCTCCGCCGCAGGCGATCGCGAACATGCGGAAGCGGAGCATCGCCGACAGCGTGCGGACCACCAGCGCCGGATCGCACCAGTCCCGGATGCAGCCCGCCAGCGTGTCGGCCAAACCGAGCCTGCGTTCGGCTGACCTTCCCCCCGTGATCCGGGCCATAGCGGAAGAGAGTTTTCCCGAGGAGACTTTTGAAGGGAGAACTCGACATGAAGCGGAATCGGTTTACGGACGAACAGATCATCGGTGTGCTTCGGGAGCATGAGGCCGGCGGGACGGCGCGGGATCTGTGCCGTCGTCATGGGATCTCGGAGCAGACCTTCTATCGCTGGAAGTCGAAGTACGGCGGCATGGGCGTGTCCGAAGCGCGGCGCCTGAAGGATCTGGAATCGGAGAACGCCAAACTGAAGCGTCTTCTGGCGGAAGCGCACTTGGACAACGCCTCGCTGAAGGATCTGCTATCAAAAAACTGGTGAAGCCCGCGGCGCGGCGGGACGCCGTGGGCTATCTGATGGAACGGCGCAGCTACAGCCAGCGGCGGGCCTGCCGCGTGGTCGGCCTGTCGCGTGGTCGGCCTGTCGCGTTCGGTGGCGCAGTATCGCCCGACGCCCAAGCAGCGAGGTTCTGCGTGTTCGCAGTATCGGCGGCGCGCTATCGGCGCAAGCAGGCCGATGTTCTGGCCGTGTTCGCATGAAGGATCTGGCGGCGCGCTATCGGCGCTATGGCTACTTGCGCCTGCATGTGCTGCTGGCCGGTGAGGGCCTGGTGGTGAATGCCAAGCGGACCGACAGGCTCTACCGCGAGGAAGGCCTGCAGGTGCGCCGTCGCGTACGCCGGCGGCTGCCACGCCGTGATCGCATGCCGCTGGCTGTGCCGCAGCGGCCGATGCAGCGCTGGTCGGTGGACTTTGTCTCCGACCAGCTCGCCTCGGGCCGGCGGTTCCGCATCCTCAACATCGTCGACGACCACAGCCGAGAATGCCCGGGCCAGATCGTCGACGTGTCGATCTCCGGGGCGCGGCTGGTCCGCTTCCTCGAGGATATGGCCGCCCGCCGTGGCCTGCCCGAGACGCTGGTCATGGACAACGGTCCGGAGCTGACTTCCCGGGCGATGTTCGAGTGGTCCCGGCGCACCGGCGTCGGCCTTCACTTCATCGAGCCCGGCAAGCCGGTGCAGAACGCGTTCGTGGAGAGTTTCGTAAGCGTCTGGCGTGGCCGCCCTTGTGGGGTGGCGGTACGTAGCCGCAGTCTCTGGTGAGGTTCCAGAGGTCGATAGTGTCCATTATCGGCTAATGGACACTATCGGCAGGTGGGGTTGCGGTGGCGCGTCGGACACGCCGGTTCTGGTCGGAGGATGAGAAGCGCCGGATCGTGGCACAGAGCTACGCGCCGGGTGTATCGGTTTCAGGGTCGCGCGTCGTTACGACGTGAACGCCAACCTGATCTTCACGTGGCGCCGCGACCCCCGCTACAAGCCGGCGGGCGACGCCGATGCCGCCCCTTCCTTCCTGCCGTTAGAGGTCGTGCCCGAGCCGACGTCGCCGTCACAGCCGGCTGGATCATCGGATGGTCGGATCGAGATCGCGCTGTCGAACGGCCACCGGGTGAGCGCGATCGGTTCGTTCGACGTGGACGCGCTGTGCCGGGTTGTCCGGGCTTTGAGCGGATGATCCCGGTTCCGTCATCGACGCGGGTGTGGCTGGCCTGCGGTGTAACCGACATGCGCAAGGGGTTCCCGGGCCTCGCGGCGCAGGCGGAGCGGGTGCTGAAGGCGGATCCGCATTGTGGCCATCTCTTCATCTACCGCGGTCGTCGGGGCGACCTGATCAAGATGATCTGGTGGGACGGCCAGGGGGCGTGTCTGTTCTCGAAGCGTCTGGAGCGCGGCCGTTTCGTGTGGCCGTCGACGTCGGAGGGCAAGGTGGCGGTAACGCCGGCGCAGTTGTCGATGCTGTTGGAGGGGATCGACTGGCGGGCCCCGCTGCGCACCTGGCGGCCCCTGGTCTCTGGATGATTCACCGTTTATTAACAACAGGTTGATTTCTTTTCAGGCTTCCCATTGGCGGCCCTTTCCGGTAGGGTGCGGCCATGCTCGACGAAGCCGAATCCCTGCCCGACGATGTCGCCGCGCTCAAGGCGATGGTGCTCATCTCGCGGGCCGAACTGGCGGCGCGGGACGCCGAGCTCCGTAACCGCGATCTTCTGATCGAGAAGCTCAAGCACCAGCTTGCGGGTCTGCGCCGGCAGCGCTTCGGCGTCGGTTCGGAGGCCCTCGACCAGCTCGGGATCGAGGACGAAGAGATCGCGCGGGCTGCAGAGGTGCTCCCCGAGCCGGCCCCCGGTGCGAAGAGGCAGCCGAAGCGCCGCCCCCTGCCGGAGCATCTGCCGCGCGAAGAGACGGTTCTCGCGCCGGGCGAGCGCTGCGCGGACTGCGGCGGCCGTCTCAAGCGGCTTGGCGAGGATGTGACGGAGGAGCTGGAGTACATCCCCGGGCGCATCGTGGTGAAGCGCATCCTGCGTCCGCGCCTGGCCTGTCGCGGGTGCGAGCGCTTTCATCAGGTGCCGTTGCCGCCGCGTCCGATCGAACGCGGCCGTCCCGGCCCCGGCCTGCTGGCGCATGTGCTGGTCTCGAAGTATTGCAATCACCTGCCGCTCTACCGCCAGTCCCGGATCTTCGCCCGCGAGGAGATCGATCTCGACCGCTCGACCCTGGCCGGCTGGGTCGGCAAGGCGACGGCGCTGCTGGAGCCACTGGCCGACGCCATCGGGCGCCACGTGTTGGCAGGGCAAGCCCTGTTCGCCGACGACACGCCGGTCAAGGTGCTTGCGCCCGGGACGGGAAAGACGTCGACAGGGCCGGCCTGGGCCTATGTGCGGGACGAGCGGCCCTGGAAAGGCGAAGCGCCGGCGGCGGCGTGGTACCGCTTCTCGGCCGACCGCAAGGCTGAACATCCGGAGGCGCATCTGGCGGGCTTCGCCGGCTGGATGCACAGCGACGGCTATGCCGGATTCGGCAAGCTCGCCCGCGCCGGACCGGTCCGCGAGGTCGCCTGCCTGGCGCATGTGCGGCGCAAGTTCTTCGATGTCCATGCCGCCCAGGGCTCGGCGATCGCGGCCGAGGCGCTCGAAAGGATCGCCGCGCTCTACGCCATCGAGAAGGAAGCCCGCGGGCAGCCGCCCGACCGGCGCGTTGCGATCCGCCGGGCCAGGGCCGCGCCGCGCATCAACGAGCTGGAGCGCTGGTTGCAAACGCAGCTGCCCAGGATCTCCGCCAAGACCCCGCTGGCGGCGGCCATCCGGTATGCGCTGACCCGCCTCAAACGCCTGCGGCCCTATATCGAGCACGGCTTCCTGGAGATCGACAACAATCCTGCGGAGCGGGCCATACGGCCGATCGCCCTGGGCCGGAAAAACTATCTGTTCATGGGCTCGGCCGCGGGCGGCAAGGCCGCTGCCATCGCCTACACCCTGATCGAGACCGCCAAGCTCAACGAAATCGACCCCCAAGCCTGGCTCGCCGACGTCCTCGACCGCATCCCCGACTACAAGATCAACCGCGTCGACGAACTGCTGCCCTGGAACTGCTCCACCGAAGCAAATCCGGGGCCGATCAACTGATCGCGCCGGGGCGGTGAGGCCAGACGTTTACAGAGTTTCAATGGAAGGTTCCGCGATGAATGCCTGAACGAGGAATGGTTCACCAGCCTGGCCCATGCCCGGTCGATGATCGAGGCCTGGCGCGTGCACTACAACATCGCCAGGCCGCATTCGGCGCTCGGCTATCAGACGCCGGCCGCCTATCTGGCAACACGGGCAGCTTCGCATGAGCTCCGCAACGGCTCCACTCAGCTGCCCTTGAGCGCTATGATCGACACGGAACACTCTCAGCCGACATGGCCCTAATGCCGGGAGAAGGTCAGGGGGACACAACCTCCGTTAGGGGGGCGACGGGCGCGCGGGAGGCGGCCGGTTAACGCGACGATCATCGTTGACCGGCCCAATTCAGTGCGGATACGGGGCGGGGCCAGCTTCTGGA
>CBDFLJ010000002.1:0-465000 GCA_965248835.1 Alphaproteobacteria bacterium | reverse complement strand
GCACCAGATGGATCCCCGCAAGGGCGCCCGCGATCAGCGCCGGAACCGCCCTGGGCCGCATCGACAAGACGACGGCGAGCAAAGCACCGGCGATCACGAAATGGGGACGAAAGTGGCTCAGCACCTCGAAGCCCCACCAGTGCGCGCCGAGGAAGCTCGCAACCGATACCAGGCAATAGAGCGCGAACAGGCAATGGATCAGCCATGTCCGCGCCGCACGCCGGGCGCCGCCGACCTTGGCGCCGGCATCATCGGGTTGCTGGACAATCGGATCGACGGCGCCGGTCGGGGGTGGGCGGCCGCGATCCGATTCGACCATGCGCTAGGCAGCCGTCGAGATCGCCCCGGCGTCGTTGTCGACGATCACCGGCGAGTCGAAATATTCGATCGTCGGCTCGACTCCGAGGCGCTCGCGCAGGCCGGCCCGCCAGGCGTCGTCATAGAGCCGTTCAGCATCTTCGCGCGAGTCGAACAGGTAGACTCCGCCGCCGGTCCGGACATCCTCGGACAACAGATAGTACTTGCGGACCAGCCCGCGGACTCCCCGGTAGAGCGGCGCGGATTTCTCGAAGGCCGCAGCCACCTCCTCGTGGGTCTTCCCTTCGGGAAGCGTGAATCGGACGATTGCTGTGACTGGCATGGTGTCTCCCTCCCTGCGCAACGCGCGGCTGCGGCACAATAGCACCGCCTGCCGGCCGGGTCATCGCGGCAGGCTCTGTGCCTGCATAACGACCGGAAGGCGCCCGCCCGGCATGATCACCTCCCCAGGCGTCCCCGCGCCTACCAGTCGGCTTTCTCGCCGAGGACGGCGGCGCGGAAGCGGCTGCGGATCAGCGGCCCGTCGCGCGGCGGCAGCACCATCGGCTGGTGGGCGGTCGAGACCTTGATGGCGGCAAGGACCGGGCCGGCGGCCTGGTGGATCAGCGGCACGGCGGCATCGAGCGCGGCCCCGGTCCGCACCGTCTCGGCGTGCGCGAAGCCGGCCGCCGCGGCGATGCCGGCGATGTCGACGCCGTGCGCGGTGTGGGTTTCCTGCATCCCGGTCTCGCCGTAGCGTTCGTTGTCGATGACGACGACGGCCAGGTTGGCGGGCGCGGCGACCGCGATCGTGGCCAAGCTGCCGAGCCCCATCAGCATCTCGCCGTCGCCGGTGATCACCACCACCCGGCGGGCGGGCTGCGCGGTGGCGAGTCCGAGCCCGACCATCGCAGCACCGCCCATGCCGCCCCACAGATAGAAGTTGCGCGGATCATCGCCGACCGCGGCCGCATCCCAGGTCGTCGAGCCGAGACCGGTGACGAGAAGCCCCTCGCCGCGCGCGGCGAGGATGCGCGCGACCGCCGCACGCCGGTCGAGCCGATCGCCGCTCATTTGTCCCACTCCTTGAAGCCGACCACCCGCTGGCCGATCAGCACCGCGACCGGCCGGTAGGAATCGAAAGCGAGCCGCGCCGCGGCGTAGACCGTCTCGGCGATGTCCTCGGCACGTTCGACGGTCTTGACGATCACCCCGGCGACCTCGAGCACGGCGCCGGTCGACTGGCCCATCGGCACCTGCCAGGGGTTGAACTCGCCCCAGTCGCCGCGCATGGTCACCAGCATCAGCAGCGGCATGCGGCATTCCTGGACGAAGCCCAGCATGTTGATGCAGTTGCCGACCCCGCTGGACTGCATCAACAGCGTGCCGCGGTCGCCGCCGAGCCAGGCGCCGGCGAGTTGGGCGATCCCCTCTTCCTCGCTGGTCAGCCGGATCGAGACCATTCGGTTGTCGGCCTGGCAGCGCTCGATCAGCCGCTTGTGTCCGGCATCGGGCACATAGGCGATCTGGCGGACGCCGAGCCGGCCGAGCGTCTCATGGATCTCGTCCGGCCAGCCGGGCCCGGCACCGCTTTCAACCATCGAGGACTCCTGCCTGTTCCGTGTGCCTGGCCTGCATCCTGCCGCGTTCGGCCGTCGCCGCCTCGTCGAGGACAACCAAGGCCCTTGCGCCGGCGGCGATCATCGGAGCATCCCGGATCGCCGCAGCGAGCCGATCATCGAGGTCTCGAGCAGGTAACGGTAGGTGCGGTCGGGATCGGCGGCCAGCGCCCGCCAGTCGGCCAGGTTGCGGCCGCGGATCTCCGGGTTGCGCTCCTCCATCAGCTTCTTGTTGCGCTCGGTGATCGCGCTGATCGCGTTGACCGCCTCGGGGCGGCGCTGGACTTCGTAGCCGTCGAGCTCGGCATCCGGGGATCGACCGTGCCAGACCGCGGCCAGCCGACCGCACAGGTCGATCGCATCGTGCAGCCCGCCGTTGAGCCCCATGCCGCCGAGCGGGTTGTTGATGTGGGCGGCATCGCCGGCCAGGAACGCGCGCCCGCTGCGATAGCGCGCGGCGACCCGCTGGCTCACCCTGTAGATCCCGCGCACCAGGATCTCGTAAGGTTCATCGCGGGGCAGCAGGTTGTTGAGACAGCCCTGGATATAGCCGTCGGAGACCGCGTCGTCGGCCTCCACCTCGGTTCCGACCGGCACGATCACGCGCCACATGTCGGGGATCTCCAGCAGCAGGAACCATTCGACCGGATCGGCGGTGTAGTTGACCGAGCAGATATCGGCCATCGCGGACTTGAAATCGAACGTCGTCCCCGAGACCAGGAAATGCTCGGGGTGGGTATAGCCGTCGAAGTCGATGCCCAGCAGCTTGCGCACCACCGATCGTCCGCCGTCGGCGGCGATCAGATAGCGGCCTTCGAGCGCGACCGCGCCGTGCGGACCATCGGCGGTCACCCGCACCCGGTCCTCGTCCTGGGCCAGATCCGTGACCTCGTGACCGAACAGCAGACGGACCCCGTCCATCTCGGACAGCCGTTCATAGAGCCAGCCGACCAGCTTGAACTGCTCGCACTGGAGCCGGTAGGGATGGCGGGTGTCGCCGGCCAGCACCGAGAGGTCGAACTGGGCGATCGGTCCCCGCTCGCGGTCGCGGAACTGCCAGACCGGGCAGACCAGCCCCATCTCGATCATCGCGGCAGTCGCGCCGCACGCCTCGAGGAGGTCCAGCGTCGGCGGATGGATGGTCGAGGCGCGGTAGTCGAGGACCACGCCCTCCTCTTTCTCCAGCAGCGTGACCGGGATCCCCTCGCGGGCCAGCAGATAGGAAGCGGTCGCGCCGACCGGGCCGCCGCCGGCGATCAGGATTCGGTCGTCTCGCGCTGCCACCGTTCATGCACCTCGGCGCCGGTTCTTCGGTCTTGCGCCCTAAATACTCCGGTGGGACGCGCGCCATCAAGGAGCCGCCGGGACGCCGATGCCGCGGGCGATCGCCTTGCGGCGGCCCAAGGCCCAAAGCCAGGCCAGCGCCGGCAGCACGGCAAAGCCGCCGACCGCGGCCCGCAACCCGATCCAATCCGAAAGCGCACCGGCCGAAAGCGCGCCCAGCGCCGGAAGGCCGAGCCAGAGCGCCCCGAACAGCCCCATCACGCGGCCGCGCATCGCCTCAGGCACCGAAGTCTGGACGATCGTCTGGGTCCCGATGCCACCAATGGTCAGGGCAAGCGCCGATATGGCGAGGCAAATCAGCGCGATTGCGAAATTCTGGGTCGCGACGAACCCGAACAGCGAAAGGGCGAGCGTGATCGTGGCTGCGATGACGCGAGACGGCAAGCCCGCAAGGTCGACCGACCGGGAAGACCACAGCGCACCCAGCATAGCCCCGAAGCCCGCCGCCGATGTCAACCAGGCCAGCCCCATCGCGTCGCGCCCGAAGACCGCCCCGGCGAAGCCCGGCAGCAGCTCCGATGCCGCGCGGCCGGCGATCGAGATCGCCACGAGGACAAGGAACATCGGCCCGATTGCGCGATGGCCGAGCACGAAGCGGGTCGCAGCGGCGATCTCGCGCGGAATCTCGCCGGCCGACCGTCGGGCCGCCCGCGGCGGCTGATGGGGTGGACGCAACCGGTGGAGCGCGATCACGAACGGGATATAGCTGAGCGCATTGTACGCAATCGCGCTGCCGGCGCCGACAATGACGATGGCAAGCCCGGCCAACGCCGGGCCGACGAAGCGCGAGGCGTGCCACGTCATCGAGTTGACCGCGATCGCGGCGTTGAGTTCTTCCGGCTCGACCATGTTTGCGATCAGAGACTGGCGGAACGGATGGTGGACCGCCTGGAGGAGTCCCTGGAGGAAGGTGAGCCCGACCAGGAGCCCGATGGTGATGAACCCGCCGATGACCAGCGCAGCCAGGATCGCCGCCTGGGCCGCCAACGCGTATTGCAGAATCCGCGCGGCACGCAGCCGGTCGAGCCGGTCGGCGAAGGCGCCTGCGACCGGCGCGCAGACGATCACCGGAAACATGTCGGCGAAGGCGATCACACCCAGCCAGGCACCGGAGCCGGTCATCTCCCAGGCGAGCCAGCCGACGGCGACCCGCTGAACCCAGGTCCCGAGCAACGAGGGCAGGCTGGACAGTGTGAACAGGCGGAAGTGGGGATTGCCGAAGGCCAGCGCCAGACCGCCCAGTCCGAACATCGATTTCATGGTCAAAGGGGGCGCGGAAAACCCCGTGTTTGCAACAGCAAACTGGGCGTCCCCGGGCGTTCCCGGGCGCCATCTGCTATTTTGGTCGCCGGGCGAACGCAGGAGGTGCCGGGATGGGGATCCGATGGCGGCTGACCGCGATGATCGCGACGATCGCGACGATCGCGACCGTGGTTTTTTCGTTCGCGCCGCGTGCGGGCCATGCGCAGGCGATCCGTCCGGTGCCGGTCGATGTCGAGATCGCCTTCGTGGTCGATGCCTCGTTCAGCATCGACGAAGAGGAGACCCGGCTGCAACGCCAGGGTTATGCCGCAGCAATCGCCAACGAGCGGATCCTCAATTCGATCTCGTCGGGCTTCCTGCGCTCCGTCGCGCTCGCCTATATCGAATTCGCCGCACCCGGCTGCGTCCGAATCGGCGTGCCCTGGACGCGTGTGTCGGACCGGATATCGGCCGAAGCCTTCGGTGCGGCAATCCTCGTCCTGCCACGGATGGAATGCCCGGGCGGCAACGCAATCGCCGAGGCGATCGCCGTGGCCACGCTTTCGCTGGAAAACAACGGCTTTGCGGGCACACGGCGGATCATCGACGTGTCCGGCGACGGGCCGAACACCACCTACGAGCCAGTCGAATTTGCCCGCGACGTTGCCGTGGCCAAGGGGATCACCATCAACGGGCTGGTGATCGAGCGGCCGGCCATGCCCGACCTGCCGGAATATTACCGCAACGCGATCATCGGCGGTCCGCGCGCGTTCGTGATCCGGGCCGAAAGCCGCAGGACCTTCGCCGAGGCAATCCTCAAGAAGCTGATCCTGGAGATCGCGCGCGCCGACGATGGCGCCTATCGGCCCTTGTAGACCGGCTTGCGCTTCTCGGCGAAGGCGTTGATGCCTTCCAGATAATCTTCGGTCGTTCGGATCTTCTCGTAGGAATGGCCCTCGACGTCGAGCGCGACCTTGAGACTGGTATCATAGGCACTGTTGAGCACTCGCTTGAGCGCTCTCAGAGAGATCGGCGCCAATGCGTTGAGGCGCGCGGCATAGTCGTGGACCAGAGCGGTCAACCCATCGCCGTCGGCCGCCACGTCGGTCAAGAGGCCCCAGTCCCTGGCCTGGTCCGCCTTCAGCCGCTTGCCCAGCATCACCATGTCCTTGGCGCGCGTGAGGCCGGCGATGCGGGCGACCCGCACGCTGCCGCCCGAGCCCGGCATCTGGCCAATCGCGCTTTCGGGCAGCGCCACCAGGCAGTCCGCCGCCGCCAGGCGGAAGTCGCAGGCCAACGCGAGCTCGAACCCGACGCCGAAGCAGTACTTCTCCAAGGCCGCGATCACCGGCTTCGAGCAACGCTCGGGTGCGCCGACGTCATCGGCCAGATCGGACATTCCGTCCTTGGGGATCGACGGAAAGGACTTCACGTCGCCGCCGGAGGTGAACACCCCGTTCGCGCCGCGGATGACGATCACGCCGATGTCCGCATCCTCGTCCATCGCCTCGATGATGCCGCGGATCTGCCGGCGCGCACGGTAGGAAACGATGTTGAGCGGCGGGCGGTCGAGGATCAGATGGCCGATGCCGCGCTCGACGTCGACATCGACCCTGAGACCGTCGAGCTCGCGCAGGATCTGCGCGCGGTGCTCGGCATAGTTTCGCTCCATGGACTTACTCCTCCTCCTGCAGCGTGCTGCGAAAGTCGGGCAGCACGGTGTATTCGCCCTCGCGCAGCAGCCGGCGCAACAGCTTGCCCGCGGCCGAGCGCGGGATGCGCTCGACGAAGACGTAGGCGCGCGGCCGCTTGAAGCGTGCGAGGCCGCTTGCCAGGCATGCGGCATCCAGCGCTTCGGCGACGGCCTCCTCCGAGGCCGGCTCGACGAAGGCCACCACCTTCTGGCCCAACCGGTCGTCGGGCATTCCGATCACCGCGGCCTGACGGACCAACGGCACCGCATCGAGCACGTCCTCGACCTCCTCGGGGTGGATGTTCTCGCCGCCGGAGATGATCATGTCGTCGACGCGGCCGACCAGGAACAGCTCTCCGTCCTCGTCGAAATAGCCGAGATCGCCGGTGAAGTACCAGCCGCCGCGGATCGCCCTGGCATCCGCGTCCGGGCGGTTCCAATAGCCTTCGAAGGCATCCAGACCCTCCATCGGCGCGATCACTTCGCCGATCTCGCCCTGCGGCAGGACCCGGTCGGGCCCCGATCCGGCGTCCGGGTCGGCATGGACGACGCGCAGGCTCTGTCCGATGCCCGCGCGCCCCGCGCAGCCCGGCTTCTCCAGCACATGATCGCAGGTCGAAAAGGTGTAGATCTCCGAGGAGCCGTAGAAGTTGACGAATATCTCGGGATCGAAGACCTCCGCGCAGCGCCGGGTGAGCGCCGAGGTCATCGAAGCGCCGGCGAACCCGATATGCCGAACCGAGCTCAGATCGGTCCTCGCGCAGTCGGGGTGATGGACCAGGTCGTGGAACATCGTGGGCACCAGGAACAGCGCCTCGATCCGCTCGGCCTGGATCAGGGAAAGCGCTTCGCCGGCATCGAAGCCCGGCATGCAGATATAGGCGCCGTTGAGAACCGCCGACATCTCCAGCGCTCGCACCCCCATGGTGTGGAACAGCGGCATCACGCCGAGCTGGACCTCGTGGTAGGCGTAGCGGAGCTGGGCGACGCAGGCGATCGACGCGTGGCGCTCTGCGTTGTGGGAGCGCGGCACCCCCTTGGACCGCCCGGTGGTGCCCGATGTGTAGAGCATCAGGCAGGTCGAGTCGGGATCGACGCGCCCGGGTTCGGCGATCGATGAGCCCGCCTGGAGCTCGGAAAAGGGGACGCCTCTGCCCTGGGCGCCGCCGACGACGATCCGGCGCTCCACCGGGATCGCGCAGCGGTCCGCAGCCGGGATCGCCGCCGTCTCCGACCGCGGCTCGTAGATGAACGCCGCCGCTTCGGCGTCCTCGATCACGTAGGCGAAATCGTCCTCGGTGCCGCGCCAGTTGAACGGCACGAAGCGGGCGCCGATCATCTGGCAGGCCCAGAACAGGCTCGCCATCTCGATCCGGTTGGACAGCACCAGAACCACCGCATCGCCCGGCCCGATACCGAGTCGGGCGAGACCGCCGGCGAGGCATCGAACATGCCGGTCCCAATCGCCGTAGCTCATCCGCACCGGCCCGTCGACGACGGCAAGCGCGTGCCGGTCCCGCTCGACCGCGCGGGCGAAGAAAGTGCCCAGCGGGATCATGGTCATTCGGGTTCCGCCTCCCCTCCTCCCGCGACGTCGAGAATGGCGTGCACCATTGCGTGGTAGCCGGTGCAACGGCAGATGTGTCCGGAGAGCATGTCCCGCACCTCGGCTTCGCTCGGGTGCGGGTTGGTCTCAAGGAACTGGGTGGCCGAGATCAGGATGCCGGCCGTGCAGAAGCCGCATTGCAGCGCGTGGCGGCGGTGGAAGGCCTGCTGCAGCGGGCTCAACGCCTCGCCGTCGGCCAGACCTTCGACGGTGCGAATCTCCGCCCCATCGACCTGGACGGCGAGCCGCAGGCAGGACCGGCTCGCGCGGCCGTCGATCATCACCGTACAGGCGCCGCAAACACCGTGCTCGCAGCCGACATGGGTGCCGAACAGCTTGAGCTCGTGGCGCAGGAAGTCGCTCAGCAGCGTGCGCGGCGCGGCGTAGCCCGCACGGGTCCGGCCGTTGACGCAAACGCTTACGCGGTGCCGGCTGTCGGGCTTGATGCGCAACATCGTCTACGCCTCCGCCCGCGCGTCTTCGAAGGCGCGCGCGATCACCCGCGCGCCGAGCACATGGACGA
This sequence comes from Alphaproteobacteria bacterium, assembly GCA_965248835.1. Lineage (GTDB taxonomy): Bacteria > Pseudomonadota > Alphaproteobacteria > MPNO01 > MPNO01 > CAYFYS01. The sequence goes on along the minus strand of CBDFLJ010000002.1, from coordinate 456,676 downwards.
GTTGGCGCCGGTAGGCGGCATTTGCCTGCATGTCCTCGATCGGCTCGACTTCCTGCGCCGCCGCCGCGGCGATCGCGCCGGCGGTCTCCGCGGTCGCCGGCGCGCCGATGAACGGCGCAACCTCGGCAATGATCGGCCGGTCCTCCACGCCACCGAGCCCGAGCGACAGCGTGCGGACGGATCCGTCCGCGCCCAGCGTGGCGGAAGCGGCCGCGGCGGCAATGGCGAAATCGCCGTGGCGCTGAGCGATCTCCTCGAATGCGAAGCCCGCGCCCGCCGGGGCGACCGGCCACCGCAGCCCGGTCAGCAGCTCGTCGGGCTCCCGCGTCGTCGTCAGGATTCCGGCGAAGAATTCCTGGGCAGGCACCACGCGCGTGCGAGCCTGGGAGGCGAGCGCGATCTCGCCTCCCAGCGTCAGCAGACACAGCGGGATCTCGGCGCTGGGATCGGCATGGGCCACCGAACCGCCGAGCGTACCGCGGTTGCGGGTCTGGAAGTGCCCGACGCTGGGCAGCGCATGTGCCAGAAGCGGGACACAGGCGGCGATGGCTTCGGACTGCAGCGCATCGACCTGGCGGCAGGTCGCGCCGGTCTCGAGCCAGCCGTCCGTAAGCGCGATCCCGGCCAGTTCTGCGACCGGGTTGATGTCGATCACCGCAGCCGGCCGGACCAGCCGGAAGTTGAGCATCGCGCAAAGCGACATGCCGCCGGCCAGGACCGCGCCGTCGGGGCCGAACTCGGTGAGCAGGTCAAGTGCTTCGTCCAGCGCATCCGCGCGGCAGTATTCAAAGGGCGCCGGCTTCACCGAAGGTCTCCGCCGATCCGGGTGTGGGTGCGGCCTGCGGCCAGGTCCCAGACCTTGTTGAGCGTCAACGGCAGCTCGATATCCTCGCGCCCCAGCGCATCGGCCGCGGCATTGGCGATCGCCGCCGGCGCCAGCATGGAGGAACCGTCCCCCATGCCCTTCGAGCCAAGCGCGTTGTGCGGCGAGGGTGTGCTGAGATGGCCGATCGTCACCTCCGGCATCTCCGGTGCGGTGATGCACAGGTAATCGGCGAAGCTGCCAGATTGCGGGTTGCCGTCGGCGTCGTAGACCAGCTCCTCGAGGAGCGCGCCGCCGAGCCCGTGGGCGAACCCGCCGTAAATCTGGCCCTCGACGATCAGCTTGTTCAGCACCGTGCCGACATCGTGGACCGAGACATAGGTCTTGACCTCGATCTCGCCGGTGGCGGGATCGATCTCGACGGCGGCGATGTCGCAGACATAGCCGAAGGTCACCGCCGAGGCGACGCGGTCCTGCTCGTCCGGCGGGCCGAGTTCGGGCGGCGACATGATGACGGTCTCGAAGATGCCGGGCTCCATCCCCTTCGGCAGGCCCGCGGGGTGCCAGTGGGTCCGCGCCGCGACACGCTTGAACGGCAGCGCCTTGTCGGGCACGCCGACGATGCGGGCGGTCCCTTCGACCAACTCGATATCCTCCGGCGCGACTTCCAGCGCATCGGCGGCAAGCAAACGGACCTTGTCCGCGACCCGCCTGGCGCCTTCAGCGATCGCGCTGACGACCACGGAGGAGAACCGGTTGGCGTAGTTGCCCGAGGCGAGCGACCAGGCGCTGGTCAGGGTGTCGACCTCGGTGACCACGTCGACCTCCTCGGGGTGCAGGCCCAGCGCATCGGCGACGATCTGGGCGGCGACGGTGCCGTGGCCCTGGCCCGCCGGTGTTGAGACGGTCTTTACGGTCACCGAGCCCGAAGGGTCGATCGCCACCGTGCAGGTCCCCAGCCCGCCCGAGCGCCCGCCGGCCTTGGCGCGCTCTTCCGGGGTCTGGGCGAGCGTCACATAGGCCATATTGGAGCCCGAGGGCTCGACCCCGGCGGCCACGCCGATACCGAACAGCCTGCCCTGTTCACGCGCGCGGGCGCGCTCGGCGAGGAGCTCTTCGTAGCCGGCGAGCCGGATCGCCTCGTCGAGTCCGGCCTCGTAGTCGCCGGCGTCATAGAGCGCGCCGGCGGGCGTGCGGTAGGGGAAGGCATCCTTGGCGATGAAGTTGCGCCGGCGGATCTCGGTCGGGTCGATGCCGAGCTGGCGGGCGCCGGTATCCATCGCCCGCTCCAGGGCGAAAAAGAACTGCGGTCCGCCATAGCCGCGATTGAGGCCGATCGGCATCCGGTTGGTGACCACCAGCCGGTTGTCGACGAATATGTTCCCGACCCGGTAGCAGGCGTTCGATGCGCTGTGCATGCGGTAGACCGAGGCAGGCTCCGGGGCGCGGATGTAGGCGCCGACATCGACGACGTTGAAGAACTTGAGCCCGATCAGCTCGCCGTCGGTGCGGAACGCCGCCTCGATCGCGTCCTGCCGGTTGGATGCGCTGGACGAGCCGGTCAGGTGCTCCAGCCGGTCCTCGATCCATTTGAGCGGGGCGTCGAGCAGCCGGCTGGCGGCGGCCAGCAGCACCATGTGCGGGAACATGCCCTGCTTGATCCCGAAGCTGCCGCCGCTGTGGGGCGATGTGATCAGCCGCAGTCGGTTGCCCGGGACCTTCAGCGCGCCGCACATCAGCGAATGAAGGATGAAGGGGCCCTGAAAATTCGACCAGACGGTGTAGCGGTCCGGCGCGCGCTCGAACTGGGCGATCGCGCCACAGGTCTCCATCGGCGTGGAGGCGTAGCGCGGGAACCGCCAGTCGAGCCGGACGACGTGATCGGCCTCGGCAAACGCGGCCTCGGGATCGCCGTACCGGAACGTTCGGTGATGGACGATGTTGGAGCCGACCGCCTCGTGCAGGAGCGTCGCGCCCTGGGCCATCGCCTCGCCCAGGTCGACCACCGGAGCCAGCGGCTCGTAGTCCACCTCGATCAGCTCCAGCGCGTCTTCCGCGACGTAGCGGTCATCCGCGGCGACCAGCGCCACCGGCTCGCCGGCGTAGCGGACCTTCTCGACGGCCATCGGGTAGTACGCGATCGGCACGCGCACTGCGGAGGGGATCGGATTGGTGATCGCCGCGATGTCCGCGCCGGTGAGAACGCCGTGCACGCCTGGGTGGGCGGCGGCGCGCGCGACGTCGATGGCGCGGATCCGCGCGTGGGGATGGGGCGAGCGCAGGAGCGCCGCGTGGCGCAGCCCGGGCACCGGCTCCATGTCGTCGATGAACCGCGCCCGTCCGGTCAGCAGCGCGCCGTCTTCCTTGCGCGGAAAGGCAGCCCCGACATAGGCCCGCCGGTCAGCGGGCATTGAGGGCCGCGGCGGCTGACAGATAGTCCGTCACCATCGCTTCGAGCATGGCCGCAAGCGCCGGGTCCTTGAGCTTGCCGTCATCGTCATAGGCCTGGCGCGCCTGGGCCAGCGAGAAGTTCTTGGGATAGCACCAGCAGCCGAGACCTTCCAGCGGGGTCCGCAGGTTCATCAGCCCGCGATAGCCGCCGACCAGCGACGGCGAGGCGGAGAGCAGCAGCACCGATTTGCCGTCGATCGGCACGGGCTGCATCCGCGACAGCCAATCGACGGCGTTCTTGATCGTGCCGGGCACGGTCCAGTTGTATTCCGGGCTGGCGAGGAGCCACGCATCGGCTGCCTGGATGCGCGCGGCAAGCGCTTTGGCGCCATCGGGAATATCGCCGCTCATTGCCTTGTCGCCGTCCACCAGCGGCATGTCGAACTCGCGGAAATCGGCATGGTCGACCGCGTGGCCGGCGGCTTGGACGATTCCGAGCGCAACCTCCAGGAGCTGCTTGTTGACCGATTCCCTGCTGACCGACGCGGCGAACGCGAACACCTTCATTTCCTCGCAACCCTCTGCTTTAATCCACTTATGGCTCGGCGCCAGACCATAACGGGGCGGCATCGACCGGTCCACGCCCGGCGGACCGTGAAGTGAGCGAAATCGACATCCGCGAGACCGACAGCGAGGCCGCGCTGGAAGCGGCGTTCGCGATCAGGCGCGCGGTCTTCTGCGCCGAACAGGGGGTGCCCGAGAGGCTTGAGATCGACGGGCGCGACAACGCGTGCCGGCACTATCTGGTCCGGCGCGACGGCGTGCCGGTCGCCACGGCGCGGGTCAGGACGATCGGGCCGGGCGAGGCGAAGATCGAGCGTGTCGCGGTGCTCGCCCCGCTGCGCGGCAACGGGATCGGAACCCGCCTGATGCGCCGGCTTCTGGACGACCTGGAGGAGGCCGGCACCGCCGCGGCGGTGCTGCACGCCCAAGCGGCGACCGAGGACTTCTATGCCGCCCTCGGCTTCGTCGCCCATGGCCCGCCATTCGATGAGGCAGGCATCGCCCACATCAAAATGAGGCAACTCCTCACCGGACGGCGCGATTGAGGCAGAGCCTGAAATCTGTTCTGATAGCGGACGGGAAACAACCAACCGCGTTCATGAGCCAGGGAGGTCGATAGGACCGATGAGCAGAACGATTTTGAGAGCCGCCGCACTGACCGCGATCGGCGCAATGGCCGCCGGCGCCGCCGCGGCGATGTCGCCGGCGGAGTTCTACAAAGACCGGACGGTCAAGATCATCCAGGGCTACGGCGTCGGCGGCACCTACGGCAAGAGCTCGACGGCGCTGGGAAACCACCTCAGGGACGTTATCGGCGCGGCCTCGGTCATCGCCCAGTCGATGCCCGGCGCCGGCGGCCTGAAGATGACCAACTATGCCTACAACGTCGCGCCGAAGGACGGTTCGGTCATCCTCATGCCGCCCGACACGCTGGTGATCACCGAGCTCCTGCGGCCCGGCAAGGCGAAGTACAAGTCCGACAAGTTCACCTTCCTGGGCGGTGCGGTGCGCAGCAACTCGCTGATGGTGATCCGCAAGGATTCCGGAATCGCGTCCTGGGAGGACCTCAAGACCAAGGAGGCGCCGTTCGCCTCATCGGGCCTGGGCTCGCAAACCTACCAGATCCCGGCGCTGATGAACGGCTTGCTGAAGACCAGGATCAAGATCGTCAAGGGCTATCGCGGCTCGCGCAAGATGCTGCTGGCGATGGAACAAGGCGAAGTCGCCGGCATCAACCTGACCTGGCTCGCCTTCAAGACCAACCGCAAGGCCTGGTTCGACAGCGGCTACGCCATCCCGCTGATCCAGATGGGGCCGAGCCCGGAGCCCGAACATCCGAAGGTTCCGCTGCTGCGCAACCTGGTCGATCCCGCCGACCGGCCGATGGTCGGGTTCATGTCAACCCTGGTCTCGATCGGGCGCAGCCTCGCCTTCCCGCCCGGCGTGCCGGCCGACCGGGTCGCGTTCCTGCGCGCGGCATTCGCGCAGGTCGTCAAGAAACCCGCCTTCATCGCCGAGATGAAGAAAAGCAAGATCGAGGTCACGTCCTCGACCGGCGAGGAAATCCAACGCATCGTCGCCGCGAACCTCAAGGCTCCGCCCGCGATCGTCGCCAAGGCGCGTGAAATATTGTTCGGCACGGCCAAATAGCGCGGCCGCCGGAGACCGAGAGTACGCCCCGGCGCATCCGCGCCGGGGCGTTTCGTGTATTCGGCCCATCCGTTATAGGCTTCGCGGCATCAACCGGCGGAGGGGACGATGGGCCGGCTATTCGACACCCATGCGCGGCTTTCCGACGAGCTGATCTACGACCGCGATGTCTACGACAAGCGGCCGGGCTGCGATCCGGACCTGATCCGCCAGGGGCTGGCCCCGGTCACCGAAATCGAGCGCCGCGGGATGGAGAGGCTGACCGAGGTCGAACTCGACCTGCTCACCCACAAGCTCACCTCGATCGTCGAAGAGGCGCGCGATGTCTACACCGCGCTGTCGATCTCCGAGGGCGCGATGCTGGGCGACATGAACTGCGGCATGTTCACCGCCGCCGGCGATCCGGTGGTGGTGGGCACGGGGATCTATTTCCACACGCTGCTCAACAACGCCCAGCTCAAATACATCCTGAAATACTACCGCGATGACCCCTCGGTCGGGCTGGCCGACGGCGACATGTTCTTCTTCAACGAGGAGCTGGCCGGCGGGGTGCACAACTTCGACATGTTCGCGGCCATGCCGGTCTTCTGGCAGGGAGAGCTGATCGCCTGGGTCGAGGTCGGCGGCCATCAGGGCGAGACCGGCTCGATCACACCCGGCGGCTTCGCGCCGACCGCGACCTCGCGCTACGAGGAAGGCTTCCACATGCCGTGCGTGCGCATCGGGCGCAACTTCCAGCTCCGCCAGGACATCCTCGACTACATGGCCGGCGCGGTGCGCAACGGCTTCATCTTCACCGTCGATCTCAAGTCGCGCCTGGCGACGCTGTTCCAGATGCGCAACCGGCTTGTCCGCGAGGTCGAGAAGCGAGGCGTGGAGGCGGTCGTCGGCGGGATGCGCAAGCTGCTGATCAAAGGTGAGGCCGATGCGCGGGCGCGGCTCCTGGAGATCAATGACGGCATCTACCGCTCGATCCTGTTCAACGACGAGAACGGCACCTTCTTCGGCCTCACCCGGATCCCGGTGACGGTCTTCAAGGAAGGCGACGAGATGACCGTCCTGCTCCAGGGCGTCTCGCCCGAAAACGGCAAGGGGCCCTATCACTCGACCTGGCATCTCAGCCGGGCCGCGACCGCGGTCTACCTTTTCTCGTACTTCTTCCGCGGGATCGCGCCCAATGCAGGGCTCCTGGAGCCGATTACCTATTACGTCGAGGGCCCCTCGATCATGAACTCCGGCGACGAGCTGGCCCACGGCCTGGCCAACCATGTCTGCTCGTTCGTGACCCAGAACATGTACATGGTCGGCGCCAAGATGATGTTCGCCAGCCCCTATCGCGAGGCGGTGCAGGCGCCCCATTCGCGCAATTTCGTCCAGCCCGTCTTCGCCGGCATCAACCGGCGCGGCTATTTCTCGGCCAATATCAGCGGGACCGCCAACTCGGCCGGCGGCGGCGGGCGCTACGACATGGACGGCGAGCCGGCGCTGGGCTTCTACTGGGCGCCTTGGGCCGATGCCGGCGAGGTCGAGGAGATGGACGAGCGTCAGCCCCATTTCATCCTCTCACGCAAGCTCGACAAGAATTTCCACGGCTTCGGCAAGTACCGCGGCGGAACGCCGCTGGTCGAGATCGCCTCGGTGTGCGGCGATGAGCCCTGCGCGGTCTCGAGCTGGGGAAGCTGCGACAAGCTCAGCTTCAACTACGGCCTGTTCGGCGGCTACGCCGGCCCGCCCAACCCGCGCATCGTGATCCGCAACTCCGACGTCTACGACCAGCTCCGCGCGGGCAGTCAGCCGGCGATCGGCCAGTACGACCTCCTGACCAAACAGGAGATCGCCGGAGATTACATCTTGACGTCCTCGGCCAGGAACGCAGAGGTCTTCGAGGAAGGCGACATGATCGTCCACAGCGTCGGTGCCGCCGGCGGCTATGGCGACGTGCTCGAACGCGACCCCGATGCGGTGCTCGAGGACTGGCGCGAGGAGACCATCACGATGGAGATTGCGAAGACGATCTACCGCGTCGCCATCGATTCCGAGACCGGCACGCTGAACCACGCCAAAACCGCGTCCTGGCGCGCCGCCGAGCGCCGCAAGCGCCTCAAGGCCGCCCAGCCGTTCGATATTTTCATCGAGACCTGGCGCAAGCGCCGCCCGCGCCCGGACATCCTGGAGTTCTACGGAAACTGGCCGGAGCCTCGTCAGGAAACCTACGACAAGGCGTTCTGGGGCGACTACACGGACTGAGGGCCGGCCTATGGCGGTCCCCGCAGGTCGGTCCCATATGACACGCGTGACCCGCACCGATTCCGATAACGAGAACCTCCCCGTCGACCTCGATAAGCTCGCCCACGACGAAGCGATCGTCGAGCGTGGTCTGATGGACAAGATCCGCGCCACGCTCGGCAAGGTGCCGTTCGTCGAGGATGCGTTTGCGGCCTATTACTGCGCGGTCGATGCAAAGACGCCGCTCTACGTCAAGGCGGTGCTGATGGGCGCGGTGGCCTATTTCGTCATCCCGGCGGACGTGATCCCGGACTTCATCGCCGGTCTTGGCTTCACCGACGATGCCGCCGTGCTGGTCGCCGCGATCAAGGCGATCGGCGGCAACCTCAGAGCCGAGCACCGCGAGCGGGCGCGCGAAGCGCTGGGCAAGCGGGAAACCGGCACCGAGCCGCCGGATAAGGAAACCTGAGGCAATGGCCGCACCGTCCGGTGCACTCGCACGGCTGTTCGATCCCGCCTCGATCGCGGTCGTCGGCGCCTCCTCATCCGAAGACAAGGCGGGCTTCCAGATCCTCAAGGCGTTGGAGGCCTTTGACGGTACGGTCTACCCGATCAACCCGCGCGGCGGAGAGATCCTGGGCCGCCGCGTCCTTACCCGCCTTTCGGAGGTGCCGGGGCCGGTCGATCTGGTGGCGCTTGTCCTGCCCGCCCGGCATTCCGTCGCGGTGATCGAAGAAGCCGCCGCGATCGGTGCGGGCGCCGCGTTCCTGGTCAGCGGCGGGTTCGGCGAGACCGGCGCCGACGGGGCCGGCCTGCAGGCCAAAGTACTGGCCGCGTGCCGCGCCGGCAATGTGCGGCTGCTCGGACCCAACACGTCGGGGTTTCTGCGGCCTGCCCGCGGGCTTGCCTGCACCTTCCTGCCGGCGGCGGTCGAGATCGGCCCGGGGCCGATCGGGATCATCGCCCAGTCCGGCGGGATCAACCTCACGCTCGCGTTGATGGCCCATGCCGAGGGGCTCGGCATCAGCCTGGCCGCGGGATTGGGCAACGCGGCCGACGTGGGCGCGGCCGAGGCGATCGGCTACCTGGCGGAGGATTCCCAGACGCGGGCGATCGTCCTCCACCTCGAAGGCGTCGCCGACGGCAGGGCGTTGTTCGAGGCGGTCGCGGCGGCCACCGCCGTCAAGCCGGTGATCGCCCTGCCGGTCGGCAAGACCGATCTCGGCCGGTTCGCCCGATCCCATACCGGCACCCTTATGGGCAGCCACGCGCTCACACGCTCGGCGCTTGTCCAGGCCGGCGCGGTGGTGGTCGACGGGCTTGCCGATGCTCTCGATGCCGCGCACGCCCTGTCGCTGGTACGGCTCGCGCCCGACCGCGACCCGGGGATCGGCATCCTGACCGCGCAGGCCGGGCCGGGCCTGTTGATGACAGACACGCTGAATGCCGCCGGTCTGCGCATCCCGGACCTGGCGACGGCAACGGTCAAGCGAATCGCGGCCCACCTGCCGCCGCTGACCTATATGGGCAACCCCGTCGACACCGGCCGGCCGGGCGAGGGCTTCGGCGAGGTGCTTCGGCTGGTTGCCGGAGATCCGGCAATCGATGCGGTGCTGTGCTACGCGCTGATCGAGGATGCGACGCTCGATCCGGTTTCGGCCTTTACCGCGGCGCGCAAAGACCGCGCCCGGCCCATGGTCTTTGGCACCAGCGGGGTTCCCGAGCGGATCGCCGCGGTTATCGGCGGGCTGCGCGCGGCGGGGATCCCGGCGCTGGCGGCACCGGACCGCGCCGCACGGGCGATGCGCGCCGTGGCCGAGGATGCCCGCGCGCGTGCCCGCGCGAGGCCGGCACCGGCCGATGGGATAGACGTCCCGCCGCCCGGCAGCGGCCCGCTCGACGAAGACGCCGCGAAGACGCTGATCGCCCGCTGCGGCATTGCGGTCCCCAAGCGCCGGGCCTGCATCGGCCGCAGCGAGGCGCTGGCCGCGTTCCGGGCGCTCGGGAAACCGGTGGTTGCCAAGGTGCTCGATCCCCGAATCACCCACAAGACCGAGGCCGGCGGCGTTCATTTGGGGATCGAGACCGAAGACGCCCTTGTCCGGGCGCTCGACGCGATCGCGGGGGAGCGCTACCTGATCGAGGAGATGGCGCCGCCCGGCCTCGAGCTGATCATCGGGGCGCGCAACGATCCGAGCTTCGGTCCAACGGTGCTGCTCGGGCTCGGCGGCACCGCGGCCGAGGCCATGGGCGATGCGGCCATCCGTCTGGCTCCGCTCGGCGAGGATGATGTCGAGGAGATGATCGGCAGCCTGGCAGGCCGGGCGCTGTTCGGCCCTTGGCGCGGCGCGGCGGCGCCGGACCGGGCGGCGATCGTCGGCGCGGTGCTGGCGGTCGCGGCCCTGATCGCCGCGCGTCCTGAGATCGTCGAGCTCGACCTCAACCCGGTCCGCGCCTATCCGGACGGACTGATCGCGCTCGATGCGCTGGTGGTGCTTTAGCGGGCGAATGCCGCTATTGTAGGGATGGAAGACCTCGGGCGAGCGGAGACACGCCATGGAACGGACATTTGCGAAAGAAGTCGAGCTCTTGAGAAAGGGTGAAGGCGAGTATTTCGAGGGCGAAGGGATCCTTGCGATCACCAAGGCCCTGCTGCAGTCCGGCGTGAGCTATGTCGGCGGCTACCAGGGCGCGCCGGTCTCGCACCTGATGGACGTCCTGACCTCGGATTCCAAGGGCCTGATGGCCGAGCTCGGCGTCCATACCGAGGTCTGCGCCAACGAGGCCGCGGCGGCCGCGATGCTGGCCGCCTCGGTCAACTACCCGATCCGGGGCGCGGTGACATGGAAGTCGACCGTCGGTACCAACGTGGCCGCCGATGCGCTGTCCAACATCGCCTCGGCCGGGGTGACCGGCGGCGCGCTGATCATTCTGGGCGAGGACTACGGCGAAGGCTCCTCGATCATCCAGGAGCGCACCCACGCCTTTGCGATGAAATGCTCGATCTGGCTGATGGACCCGAGGCCCGGCCATCCCCGCGTGGTCGACCTGATCGAAAAGGGCTTCGAGCTTTCCGAGGCCTCGCACACCCCGGTGATGGTCGAGTTCCGCATCCGCGCCTGCCACGTCACCGGCCGGTTCGCCACCAGGGACAACAAGCAGGGCACGTATTCGACCAACCGGCCGTTGCCCAAACCGGATTTCAACCTCGACCGGATCGCGCTGCCGCCGGCCACCTATATTCAGGAAAAACAGAAGATCGACGAGCGCTTCCCTGCAGCGATCGCGTTCATCCGCGAACACAAGCTGAACGAGGTCTTCGACGGCCCGCTCGACGATGTCGGCATCATTTGCCAGGGCGGGCTGTTCAACTCGGTCATCCGCGGCCTGCAGCAGCTCGGCATGGCCGATGTCTTCGGCGAGGCCAAGGTGCCGATCCTGTGCCTCAACGTCACCTATCCGCTGGTCGATGACGAGATCGCCGCCTTCTGCGCGGGCAAGCGCGCGGTGCTGATCGTCGAGGAGGGTTTCCCGGACTACCTGGAGCAGGCGATCAACGCGCTCCTGCGCAAGGCCGACCTGAACACCGAGATCCATGGCAAGGGCCTCCTCCCCAAGGCGGGCGAGTACCAGGCCGAAGTGATGCTGCGCGGGCTCGCCGGGTTCATGGAAGGCTCGGTGCCGCGCGGGCTCGACCTGGCGCCGGTCTCGTCGGCGGTCGCCGACCTGGACCGGACCAAGGAGATGGCGGCCGAACTGCTCGGCGCGCCGATCCCCAAGCGGCCGCCGGGGTTCTGCACCGGCTGCCCCGAACGCCCGGTGTTCAGCGCCATCAAGCTGGTCCAGCGCGAAGAAGACGTGGGCGAGTTCCACATCTCCGCCGACATCGGCTGCCACACCTTCGCGGCCCTGCCGCCTTTCGGGTTGGGCAACACGGTGACCGGATACGGGCTGGGGCTGGCGTCATCGGCCGGCGTCGCACCGCAGTTCGAAAAGCGCACGGTCTCGATCATGGGCGACGGCGGGTTCTGGCATAACGGGCTCGCCACCGGCATCGGCGGAGCGGCCTACAACAAGCACGATTCGGTGCTGATCATCATGGCCAACGGCTATTCGTCCGCCACCGGCCAGCAGCACCTGCCCTCGACCACGGCCGGCGGCACCGTCGGGGCCGACACCGTGATGCCGATCGAGCGCGCCATCCGCGGGCTCGGCGTGACCTGGGTGCGCAAACAGTACACCTACAAGGTCGGCAAGATGAAAAAGCTGCTGCACGAGGCGCTGACCACCAAGGAGAAGGGCCTCAAGGTCATCATCGCCGAGGCCGAGTGCCAGATCGCCAAGCAGCGGCGTTTGCGCCCGCTTGTCAGGAAGGCGCTCGACGCCGGCAAACGGGTGGTGCGTACCCGCTTCGGCGTCGACGAGGACACCTGCACCGGCGATCACTCCTGCATCCGCCTGTCGGGCTGCCCGTCGCTGACGATCAAGCCCAACCCCGACCCGCTGCGCAAGGACCCGATCGCCCATGTCAACAACAGCTGCGTCGGTTGCGGGCTGTGCGGCGAAGTGGCCGATGCCGCGGTGCTGTGCCCGTCCTTCTACAAGGCCGACATCGTCCAGAACCCCTCGCGGATCGACCGCTTCCTCGACCGCTCGCGCAGGCGCTTCATCGGCGCGATGGCAGGCGCGCGGAACGGCGTGCCGGTCAACGGCGCCGGCGTGAACGGCGCCGGAGCCGCGTCATGAGCACGGACAACGGGGCCGGAGGACTGCCCGAGCGCACCTTCACCATGGTCATCGGTGCGCTCGGCGGCGAGGGCGGCGGAGTGCTCTCGGGCTGGATCGTGGCCGCGGCAGAATCGCTGGGCTTCCCGGTGCAGTCCACCTCGATCCCGGGCGTTGCCCAGCGCACCGGCGCGACGACCTATTACATCGAGATCTATCCGGTCCATCACGACACGCTCGGCGGCCGCTCGCCGGTGATGGCGCTTTACGCCACGCCCGGCAACATGGATGTCGTGGTCACCTCCGAGTTGATGGAGGCCGGCCGGGCGCTCGAGCTCGGCTGGGTGACGCCCGGCCGCACGACCCTGGTCACCTCGGCCCACCGGGTCTATTCGATCCTCGAGAAGTCCGCCATGAGCGATGGCCGCTTCGAGGCCGCCGACCTGCTCAAGGCGGTCGACAGCCTCGCCAAGCGCGCGATCCTGTTCGACATGGAGCGGCTTGCCCAGGCGCACGGCTCGGTGATCAACGCGGTCATGCTCGGGGTGATCGCGGGTTCGGGCGCGGCGCCGATCCCGGTCGAGGCCTACGAGAAAGCGATCGAGATTTCGGGGGTCGCGGTGGCGAGCAACCTGCGCGGCTTCAAGGCCGGGCTCGGGTTCATCCGCGGCGACATCACCATGGCGGACCAGACGGAGGCCGCCGCAAGCGGCGGTCCGGCAGCCGACCTGGAGTCGCTGCTGGCCGAGGTGGCCGGCAGCTTTCCCGCCGACACCCACCAGGTGCTGCAGGACGGCGTGCGCCGGGCGGTCGATTTCCAGAGCCTCGCCTACGCAAGGCGCTATCTCGACAACGCCGCCCGGATCCTCGCGGCCGACAAGGCCAATGGCGGCGCTGACCGGGGTTTCGCGCTCACCGTCGAAGGCGGCCGTTATCTGGCGCTGTGGATGACCTATGAGGACATCATCCGGGTCGCCGACCTCAAGAGCCGGCCCGAACGGATGGCGCGGGTGCGCCGCGAGGTCGGCGCCAAGGCCGACGAGCCGCTGGTGGTCACCGAGTTCCTCAAACCCGGCTTCGAGGAGATCGCCTCGGTCCTGCCGCCCTCCCTTGGTCGGGCGCTGACCCGCTTCGCCGATGCCAAGCCGTCGCGGCGGAAGTTCCACGTCGCGATGCGGGTCAAGACCAACACGGTCTTCGGCTACGCGCGGCTTCGGGCGTTGGCGAAAATGCGTTTCTGGCGCCCGCGCACTTACCGCTACGCCCAGGAGTGGGCCGAGATCGCCACCTGGATCGACGCGCTCGAGGGCGCGGCGGGGCGTAGCTACGACCTCGCGCTCGAGATCGCCGAGCTGCCCAACCTGCGCAAGGGCTATTCCGACACCCACCGGCGCGGCATCGCCAACTACCGCAAGGTGTTTTCGGAGCTTGCCCTGCCGGCGGCCGAGGCAAACGGCGATGCGGCCCCCGCGGTCGCCGCGCTCAACGCCGCACGCACGGCCGCCCTCACCGACCCGGAGGGCGAGGCGCTCGATGTTGCCCTTGCCGCCGCCCGCCAGCCGGCGGCCGCCGGAACGGCGGCCGCGGCCGAGTAAGACCCCGCGCCACCGCCGACAAACGCACAAACACGCTCGGAGTCCGTAGAGATTTTCGGCTTCCGTGCACGACAGGCGGCCGAGAAGCCACTCAACTCTTTTCGAACCAGAGACTCAACGCTCCTCGGGCATCGCTTGGCCGTGCGCGATCTTGACGCCTTTGACGACCTCTTTGACGGTACCGCAGAGCGGCAGCGCGAGGCGGGCGATGTCGGCTTCTTTCAGGACGATGGTCATGTCCTTTTCAGCCCACGGCATCGGGCGGTTGACGGCATCGGTCTCGAGCGCCCAGTTCTGCGCGCTGGATTGAAGCAGCGCCGCGCGCAGCGGGCCGGGCGCGACGCCCAGGGCCTCTGCGAGCTTGAAGCCTTCGTGGTTGGCCGAAATGCACGCCCAGAGCACCAGGTTGTTGACCAGCTTGCCGACCTGGCCGGCGCCAACCGGACCCAGATAGTGGATCGCATCGGAGAAGGTCGAAAACGCCGGCAGGCAGGCATCGAAGGTCTCCCGATCGCCGCCGCCGAAGATCAGGAGGTTGCCGTCGACCGCGGCCTGTTCGCCGCGCGCCATCGGGATATCGAGCACGCCGACGCCCGAGCCCGCGATGCGGGTCGCGATCTTGAGCATGCTGGCCGGCGCAACCGTCGATGCGACCGCGATCACCAAGCCGGGTTTCGGGGCGGACATTACGCCGCGGTCGCCGAACAGTGCCGTATCGAGCTCGGAATCGAAGCCGACGGCGACAATCACCAGATCGCAGGCCTCGGCCAGCGCCGCCGGTGACTCCGCTGCGGCCACGCCGTGCTCCCGCGCGGCCTCGATCGCCTCGATGCGGACGTCATAGCCGTGCGCCGCGAACCCCGCGGCCGCGAGGTGGCGGGCCAACGCGCCGCCCATCTTGCCGAGGCCGATGACCCCCACATGCTCGATCGCAGTCCCGGTCATGCCGTTCTTCCTCCTGGACGGATTACACGCTACAGCTGCTCGAGCAGGTGCCCGAACTTCTTGCGCGTGCGCGCCCGCTCCTCCGGGCTCGCCTCGGCCACCGGCGGGAACTCCTCGATCCAGTCATAGGGTCTGCAGGCATCGACCAGGGCGCGCGA
Organism: Alphaproteobacteria bacterium; assembly: GCA_965248835.1. GTDB lineage: Bacteria > Pseudomonadota > Alphaproteobacteria > MPNO01 > MPNO01 > CAYFYS01. The sequence continues at coordinate 441,599 of CBDFLJ010000002.1, read as the reverse complement.
GTTGAAGTTGTCGCCGACCTTCTTGCGCGGGTCGAGCGGCCCGGACCAGGCGTTGCGAATGATGTCGATGTCCTGGTCGGGATCGCACCGCGAAGCCATTGCCCAAGTCACGTCGTGGATATTGGAGGGGTCGATATCCTCATCGACCACGACCACGAACCGGCCGAGATAGTTCGCCGCATGCGCGCCGGCGGTGAGCAGCAGCGCCTGCTTGGCGTGGCCGGCGAATTCCTGCTTGATCGAGACGACGTTGAACATCCGCCCGCCGCCGGGCTCCATGCACCACACCCCCTGGACCCCGCGCAGTCCCGCGCGCTCGATGTCCTCCCAGATCAGCGCCGCCTTGACCACGCATTTGGACAGCGAGTAGTCCGACGGCGGACGGCCCGGCCGCGCCATCGTGTGGATCGCCGCGTCGCGGTGATAGACCCGCTTGACCCGGACCACATAGTCCTGGCGCACCTTGGAGGCGTAATAGCCGGTCCATTCGCCGAACGGCCCCTCCGCCCGCTTCTCGTCGGGCAGGATCTCGCCTTCCAGGACGATCTCGGCACTGGCCGGGATCGGCAGGCCGTGCAGCTCGGAGGCCGTCACGTCGATCGGCGCGCCGCGGTGTCCGCCGGCATGGGCGTATTCCGACTTGCCGTAATCGACCTCGTTGCCGGAGGACAGGAACAGGATCGGGTCGTGCCCGACGCTGATCGCGACCGGGCAAGGCTTGCCGTCCTTGAAGTACTTCTCACGGATCGCGCGGCCGTGCTTGCCGGGGGAGATCCACAGCCCGACGGTGTTCTTGTCGTGCACCATGACCCGGTAGGTGCCGAGATTGACCCAGTCGGTCTCCGGATCGCGCATGATCACCAGATCGCCGGTGCCGAAATAGCGGCCGCCGTCCTGTTCGTGCAGGAACGGCACCGGGAACTTGAACAGGTCGACCTCGCCGTCACGGTCGACATTTTCCAGGATCGGTCCTGCGTTGACGTTGCGCGGCGGGATGTATTCGAAAGTTTCCAGCCGCTTGCGGTAAGACTTCACCACGTCCAGCGGGTGCTGCGGCTTGGGCAGGCCGAGCGTCAGCGCCAGACGCTGGGGCGAGTTGGTCGCTCCGGACAGCACCTTCATGTCGGCCGGATAGCCCGGGATGTTTTCGAACAGGATCGCCGGCGGATTGTCGGGCTTGGCGTGATAGATCATCTCGGCGACCGAACCCATCTCGAGGTTCCAGTCGACCCCGTCGATGCGCATCAGCTCGCCGATCCCCTCGACGCGGTCGATCCACTCGCGCAGATCGCCGTGGGGTGCCGTGAACTCGCCGTATCCGCCGCCATCCGCCGCCATCGCCGTCAGCTCCTTTCGAGGACCGTCGTTCGGCGGGCGTTATAGGGCCGGCCGAACCGGAACACAAAGATTTGGTTTTCCCGGCCGTCATAAACCCTGGTTATGGCGCGGCCGCGCGTGCGGCTACCGCCTCGGGCAGCCGGAAGAGCCCACGCGCAGTCCCGCCCAGGATCTTTCGCCGCGCCGCCGGCTCGAGGAAATCCAGGCCTTCGATCGCACCCGGCAGATCCATGTCCGCCGCCGGGTAGTTGGACGCATAGATCAGGCTGTTGGGCGCATCGATCGCGCGGTAGGCGGCGGCCAGCAGGTCAGCGCGGTCGGGCACCTCGACCGGGTTGGAGGTGTAGTACATCTTTCGCATATACGCGCTCGGCAGCCGCTTCAGCGCAGGACATTCCGAGCTGCGCATGCGGTATTCGTTGTCGATGCGCATCATCAGCCACGGCACCCAGGAAATGCCCGAATCCATCCAGATTACCGGCATCTCGGGGAACCGCTCGGGCATGCCGTTTACCAGCCAGTTGGTGCAATGAACGACGTTGTACCATTGGGGTGACAGCGCGCGGACCGCGATGAACTTGTTGAAGGTCAGGAACATCGGGTCTTCCCAATCGATCCCGCCGTGGAAGGCCAGAGGCAGCCCCGATTGCTCGATGGCGGCGTAGACCGGCATGAAGGCATTGGCATGGACCGAGCTTTGGCGCAGGGATGTCACCTGGAAGCCGGCGACTCCCGGTCTGTCGGCATAGGTCTCGACCAGCCGCAACGCCGCTTCCGGAGCGTTGAACGGCAGGACGATCCATCCCAGCAGTCTCGGCGAGCACGGCAGCACCTCCTCGGTCAGCCAGCGGTCATAGGCGCCGAGCACCGCGGCCTCGACCTCGGGCTGCGGGTGCAGGCCCATGACCTGAAGGCCGAATGGCGACAGCGCAGCGATGTCGATGCCCATCGCATCCATCGCGCGCAACGCCAGATGAGCCGCGCGGTGGACGCCGTCCGCCGGCGTTGCCTCCAATGAACGCAGCAGGTCGCGGGTGATCCGTCCGCCGGCCTCGTGATAGGCGACGCGGTCGAGCGGGAAGCGGGCAGCCTGGCGTGCCGCGCCCTGGGCGCTCCTGGCGAGCTGGCGGATGATCGGGTCCTCGATCAGCGCGATGATCTCGGTGATCGATTCCTTCTCGTAGATATGGGCATCGGCATCGATCACCAGCACGTCGTCGAGACCGGCCGCCTCGGCCTGGCGGCGGGCATTCGCCAGATGATGCCCGGTCTCGAATGTCTGCGCGGTCAGCGCCGGACGGTCGCCTCCAGAGGAAATGTCCATCCTAGTGGAAGGCCTGCCCGCCATCGACGTTGAGCGTCTGACCGGTGATGAAGTTGCTGCCGTCGGACAGCAGGAACATCACCGCACCGACCAGATCGTCGGGGTACTGGTGGCGCGCAATCAGACGCTTGGGCGGCTCGTTGGTCTGGGCGTAGTTGCCCGAGGACGCCACTTGCGTGTCGCTCAGCGTGAAGCCCGGGGTGATGGCGTTGACACAGATATTGTGCTGGCCGACCTCGGATGCCAGCGAGCGCGTGAGCCCGATGACGCCGGCCTTCGAGGTCGAATAGTCGAGCCGGTTGGGCCCGCCCATCCAGAACCGGCCGGAGGCGATGTTGACGATCTTGCCGCCGCCCTGGCCCTGCATCTGCGGGAAGACCGCCTTGCAGCACACGAAGATGCCGCGCAAATTGACCTCCATCACCCGGTCCCAGCGTTCGACATCGATGTCGAGCCAGCTCCCGCGCGGCAGCACGCTCATCAGCGAGGCGTTGTTGACCAGACCGTCGATTCGGCCGAAGGTCTCGACCGCGACCGCGGCCATCCTGGCGGCCGCGTCGGCGTCGCTGACGTCGGTGTTCGCCGCCACTGCCTCCCCGCCATCGGCCCGGATGGCGGCGACGGTGTCGTCGTTGGCCTCGCCGTCGATATCGGCGACGACGACCTTCGCGCCGGCCTCGGCCAGACGCCGGCAATAGACGCCGCCGATCCCCTTGCCGCCGCCGGTGACGATGATCACCCGGTCCTTGACGCTGAGGTGGGTTGCTGCGTTGAAGCTGTCGGACACATTGCTCTCCCTGCCGATGGGCCATGGTTCCCGATCGGGCGGTCCATTTCGCCGGACCGGCGAATTATCCCCGTTAAAATGCGTAGATGTCTAATGGAATTGGTCGGCTGGAGCCGGCTTGTACAAGAAATACGGCCGCGCGGGCGGCGAACATCCGCCAGGTCAAGCGGCCGGTTCCTTTGCAACGCCGGGCTGAGCGCGTAAAAACGGACCCGTTGCCGCAATCTACAGATCGAGTGATGGAAGAGTTTCAGGACATCCGCGAGGCAGTCGCGAAACTGTGCGCCAAATACCCGGGAGAATATTGGCGCGCGCTCGACCGGGAGCGCGCCTACCCGACGGAATTCGTCAAGGAGCTGACCGATGGCGGCTACCTGTCGGTGCTGATTCCAGAGGAATTCGGCGGCAGCGGGCTCGGCATCTCCGCGGCCGCGGCGATCCTGGAGGAGGTTCAGAAGTCCGGCGGCAACGGCGGACCCTGCCATGCCCAGATGTATACCATGGGCACGGTGCTGCGGCACGGCACCGAGGACCAGAAGAAGCGCTATCTGCCCGGGATCGCGGCCGGCGAGCTGCGCTTGCAGGCCTTCGCAGTGACCGAGCCGAGCAGCGGGACGGATACGCTGAGCCTCAGGACCACTGCGGTGCGCGACGGCAATGCAGGCTATGTCGTCAACGGCCAGAAGGTCTGGACCTCGCGCGCCGAGCATTCCGACCTGATGCTGCTGCTCGCCCGCACGACCCCCCGCGAACAGATCGAGAAACGCACCGAAGGGCTTTCGGTCTTCATCCTGGACATGCGCGCGGCACTGGGCAATGGGCTGGAGATCCGGCCGATCCGCACAATGATCAACCATGCGACCACCGAGATCTTTTTCGACAACCTGCGCATCCCGGCCGACAGCCTGGTCGGCGAGGAGGGCAAGGGCTTCCGCTACATTCTCGACGGCATGAACGCCGAGCGCATCCTGATCGCCGCCGAATGCGTGGGCGATGCCCGCTGGTTCATCCGGAAGGCCGCCGATTACGCCCGGGAGCGCCAGGTCTTCGGCCGCCAGATCGGCCAGAACCAGGGCGTCCAGTTTCCCATCGCCGAGGCCTATGCCGCCACCGAGGCGGCGGACCTGATGGTCAAGAAGGCGGCCGCGCTGTTCGAGGCCGGCGAGCCCTGCGGCGAGCAGGCCAACCTGGCCAAGTACCTGGCGTCGGAGGCGTCGTGGAAGGCGGCCGACATGTGCATGCAGACCCACGGCGGCTATGCCTTCGCCGAGGAATACGATGTCGAGCGCAAGTTCCGCGAGACTCGGCTCTACCGGATCGCGCCGATCTCCAACAACTTTGTCCTCAGCTTCCTCGCCGAGCACGTCCTCGGCCTGCCGAGGTCGTATTGACCACCGTGCCGGCGATGGCGCCGCTGGACGGGCTCCTGGTCGTGACGATGGAGCAGGCGGTTGCCGCACCCTATTGCTCCTCGCGTCTGGCCGATGCCGGGGCGCGGGTGATCAAAATCGAGCGCGAGGGCGGCGACTTCGCCCGCCACTACGACCGGTTCGTGGGCGGGCAGAGCGCCTATTTCGTATGGCTCAACCGGGGTAAGGAGTCGCTGACAGCAGACATCAAGGACGCCGGCGACCAGGCGCTGCTGCACCGGATGATCGACCGCGCGGACGTGTTCATCCAGAACCTCGCACCGGGCGCGGCCGCGCGCGCGGGCTTCGGCTCGGCCGAACTGCGGCGGCGCAACACCCGTCTGATCACGCTCGACATCAGCGGCTATGGCGAGGACGGCGATTACGCCGACATGAAAGCCTACGACCTGCTGGTCCAGGCGGAGAGCGGGCTGTGCTCGGTCACCGGCGCGGCCGCGGCGCCGGGGCGCGTGGGCGTGTCGGTCTGCGACATCGGCTGCGGCATGTACGGCTACATGGCCGTCCTCGAGGCGCTGATCGCGCGCGGCATCTCCGGCAAGGGGTGCGGAATCGACACCTCTCTGTTCGCCGGCATGGCCGACTGGATGACCGTCCCGCTGTTCCATTGGGAAGCCGACGGCAAGGGCCCGCCGAGGATCGGCATGAACCATCCCTCGATCCATCCCTACGGCGCCTATCCGACCAAGGATGGCGCGCCGATCCTGATCGCCGTCCAGAACGAGCGCGAATTCGTCAGGCTGTGCGCCGAGGTGCTGGAACGACCGGACCTGCCGCTGGACCCGCGGTTCGAGAGCAACCTCGCCCGGCTCGACAACCGCGCGCCTTTCGATGCAATCCTGTCGGAGGTGTTCTGCGCGATCGACCGGGCGGCGCTGATCGAACGGCTCCGGCGGGCGCAGATCGCTTTCGGCGAGGTCAACGATGTCGCCGGGCTCGCCCGCCACCCGGCGCTGCGGCGCACCAGGGTCGCCATCCCCGGCGGCGAGGCAGACCTCGTCGCCCCGCCGGCACGGGTGGAGCGCAGGCCGCGCACGCTCGGCCCGGTGCCCGAGGTCGGCCAGCATTCCGCCGCGCTTCGCAAGGAGTTTGCCGCATGACCGATCGGGCGCTCGATTCCGCGAAGGACTGGATCGGCCGCAGCCAGACCGCGACCGGGCTGATCACCGCCGCTCCGGCCGACATCCTCGCCGCGACGTTCGACCGCGACGATCCCCCACTCGCCAAGGGCGATGCGATCCCGCCCGGTTGGCACTGGTACTATTTCCCGGAGGTGGTGAAGCTTTCCGAGACCGGCCCGGACGGCCATGCGGCCAAGGGCGGCTTCATGCCGGCGGTGCCCCTGCCGCGCCGGATGTGGGCCGGTGTCGAGATGTCCTTCGAACGGCCGTTGCGGGTCGGACAGGCGGTGCGGCGCGTCTCGACCATCGCCGACGTGGTCGCCAAAGAGGGCCGGGCCGGGCCGCTGTGCTTCGTCACCATCCGGCACGAGATCTTCGGCCCCGAAGGACTGGCGACGGTGGAGCACCACAACACCGTCTATCGGGGCGCAGCGCCCGCCGGCAGCACGACCGCGCCGCCGCGCGCCGACACGCCGCCGGCCGAGGCGGTCTGGCGGCGCGAGATCCGGCCGGACCCGGTGCTGCTGTTCCGCTATTCGGCGCTGACAATGAACAGCCACCGGATCCACTATGACCGCGACTATGTTACCGGCATGGAGGGCTATCCGGGGCTCCTGGTTCATGGCAACCTGATCGCGACGCTGCTGCTCGACCTGTTCCGCCGCGCGCAGCCGACGGCCGAGCTCGAGACCTTCGCGGTCCGGGCGCTTTCGCCGCTCTACGACACCGCATCCTTCACGCTTGCCGGCGCACCGGGCCCGGAGCCGGGGACCGCGAAGCTCTGGGCGGTTTCGTTGGCCGGCAAGATCGCCCAATCGGCGGAGGTCACCTTCCAGGCATAGCGGCCAGCGTGGCCAGGCCGAGCAGCGCCGGCTCCGGCCGCGTGATGACGTAGGTGGGAATCGCAGCCAGGTAGTCGCGGAACCGGCCCTTGTCCTCGAACCGGGCGCGGAACGTCCGGCCCGGAAACGCCGGTCCCAGGCGCGGCACGATGCCGCCGCCGATATAGACTCCACCGCGCGCCCCGAGGCTGAGGGCAAGGTTGGAGGCCGCGGTCCCCAGCATGGCCGCGAACATTTCCAGCGCCTCGGTGGCGACCGGATCGGGGCGCGCCGCCGCGGTGATCGCCGCCGGATCCCCGGACGGCGCCGGCTTGCCATCGATCTCGGCGATCGCGCGGGCGAGGTTGACGAGCCCGGCGCCGGAGACCGCGCGCTCGATCGAGACATGGCCGTAGCGTCGGGCGAGCGCGGCGACGACCGCGTACTCGCGCGCGTTCACCGCCGCCAGCGTGGCGTGGCCGCCCTCAGTGGCAAGCGGCATCCAGCCGCCGCCGTCGGTGGGCACCAGGCCCGACACACCGAGCCCCGTGCCCGGGCCCAGGACGGCGATCGGCGCGCCGGGCTGCGGCCGCCCGCCGCCGATCGCCCGCTTGTCGCCCGCAGCCAGGCGAGGCACGCCGAGCGCCAGCGCGGTAAAATCGTTGACAACCCTGAGGGTCTCCAGCCCCAGCCTGGCGCGGGTCTCGGCGATCGAGAACGTCCAGGGGTGATTGGTCATGCGGACCCGGTCGCCGTCGACCGGCGAAGCGATGGCGATCACGGCGTCCTTCGGGGCGGCCGGCGGCGCGGTGCGCTCGAGATAGGCGGTGATCGCCGCCTCGAGACTCGGGAACGCCGCGCAGGACAGCACCAGCGCTCGGTCGGGCTCGCCCGCGCCTTCGACAAGGGCGAAGCGGGCGTTGGTACCGCCGACATCGCCGATAAGGCCGGGGACCGGCTTGGACGCCCGCATGCGCCGTATCAGGAGGCTTGCGCGGGTTGCTCGCGCGGGGCGTTAGCGAACGCGGCAAGGAATTCCCTGCGCCAGTGATGGACGTCGTTCCGGCGCAGCCGGCTCAGCATCGTCATATGCCGCCTCTGGCGCTCTTCGAGCGGCATCTTGAGCGCCTGATACAGGGCGTTCGCCACCTCGTCGACGTCATAGGGGTTGACGATCAGCGCGCTGTCGAGCTCATGGGATGCGCCGGCGAACCGCGACAGCACCAGGACACCGGGATCGTCGGCCCGCTGCGCGGCGACATATTCCTTGGCGACCAGGTTCATCCCGTCGCGCAGCGGCGTGACCATGCCGATCCGGCTTTCGCGGTAGAAGCAAGCGAGCTGGGATCTCTCGAAGCTCTTGTTGAGGTAGCGAATCGGCACCCAGTCGAAATCGGCGAACCGGCCGTTGATGTTGCCCGAAGTGGTCTCCAGCTCCTGACGGATCTCGTCGTAGCCGCCGACATCGGACCGCGACGGCGGAGCGACCTGCATCAGCGTGACCGCGCCGCACTCCTTGGGGTAGACCTCCAGCATGCGCTCGAAGGCACGGAAGCGCTCGACGAGTCCCTTGCTGTAATCGAGCCGGTCCACGCCGATGATCATCGAGCGGCCCTGGAGCGTGGTCATCAGACGGCCCCGCTCCTCGTTGTGGTCGGCCTCCCGGGCGAGCGCCTCGATCTCCGCGGTATCGATGCCGATGGGGAAGACCTCGGTGCGCAGCGTGCGCCCGAAGGCGCGGACCAGGCCGTTATCCAGCACCTCGCCTTCGGCCTCGAGCACGATGTAGTCATGGAACGCCGCCAGGTCGTTCATCGTCTGGAAGCCGATCAGGTCGTAGGCGCAAAGCGCGCGGATGAGCTTTTCATGCCGCGGCAGCGCCAGCAGGATCTCCAACGCCGGCAGCGGCGTGTGCAGGAAAAAGCCGAGCGGTTGGCGGCAGCCCAGGCGCCGCAGCTCCTGGCCCATCGGGATCAGGTGATAGTCATGGACCCAGACGATGTCATCGATCCTGAGCAGCGGGTAGAGCGCCTTGGCGAAGTTCGCGTTGACCCGCAGATAGCCGTCGAAGTTGCGCCGCGAGAACTTGGCCAGATCGAGGCGGTAGTGGAACAGCGGCCACAAAGTCGCGTTGGCGAAGCCGTTGTAGTACTCGTTGTAGTCGCGCCTTGTCATGCCGATGGTGGCATAGGTCAGCTTGTCGATCTGGGTCAGGTGGGGTTTGGGCGGAGCGGTGTTGACCACTTGGCCGTCCCAGCCGAACCAGATCCCGCCGTCTTCCTTGAGCGCGGCCAGGACGGCGACCGCCAGCCCCCCCGCGGCGGCCTTGCCCTCGACGATCGGGGCGACGCGGTTGGAAACGACGACCAGGCGGCTCAAAACGCCTCCTCCCAGGGTTTGCTCAACCGCATTGCAGAGGAGATCATGCCGACCATCGAGTAGGTTTGGGGGAAATTACCCCACAGTTCCCGGGTGTTGGGATCCAGATCCTCCGATAGTAACCCGACATGGTTGCGGCAGGACAGGATGTTTTCGAACAAGCGCCGAGCTTCCTCGCGCCGCCCGATCGCCGCAAGCGCATCAATGTACCAGAACGTGCAGATCGTGAAGGAGGTCTTCGGCAGCCCGAAATCGTCTTCCGTGCGGTAGCGGAACAGGTAGTCGCCTTCGCGCAGCGTCGATTCGATCGCTTCGACCGTGCCGATGAACCGGGGGTCGGATCCGTCGACGAAGCCCAGTTCGTTGAGCAGCAGCAGGCTCGCATCGACGTCGCGGCCGCCGAAACTCTCCACGAAGGTGTTCAGCTCGGCGTTCCAGGCGCTCCGGCAGATCATCGCATGCATCCCGTCGGCGTGGCTGCGCCAATACCCGACGCGCGCATCCAGACCCAGCCTGGCGGCGATGCGCGCCAGCCGGTCACAGGCCGCCCAGCACATCACCGCAGAGAACGTGTGCACCTTGGAGATCGAGCGGAACTCCCAAAGCCCGGCGTCGGGTTGGTCGTGGACCTGAACCGCCTGCTCGCCGATCGCCTCGAGGCGCTCGAAGATCCGCACGTTGCCGGGCTGGTCGAGGCGCTGGTCGAAGAATATCTGGGCGGCGGCGAGGATCACGCTGCCGTAGACGTCGTTCTGCAGATGCTCATAGGCCTGGTTGCCGACCCGGACCGGTCCCATGCCGCGATAGCCGACCAACACCGTCTGGTTTCGCTCGATCAGCCTGGCGCCCAGGGTGATGCTGTAGACCGGCTGCAGGTGTCCGTTGTCGGCCGAGGCGGCCACGTTGTTGATGTAGCGGAGGAACTCTTCCATCGTCCGGGTCGCGCCCAAGCGGTTCAGCGCATGGACGACGAAATAGGCATCGCGCAGCCAGCAATAGCGGTAGTCCCAGTTGCGACCGCTGTCCGGCGCCTCGGGGATCGAGGTGGTCATCGCGGCGATGATCGCGCCGGTCTCCTCGAAGCTGCACAGCTTCAGCGTGATGGCCGCCCGGATGACCTCGGCCTGCCATTCGAAGGGCAGAGACAGGAACCGGGTCCATTCGCGCCAATAGGCCGCGGTCTCCTCGCGGAAAGTCCGGCCGGCCTCGGCGATCGGCCGGTCCAGAGTCTCGTCCGGCCCGAGCAGCAAGGTGCAGCTTTCCTCCAGCACGAAAGGCACCTCCTCCAAGAGGAAGGAAATCGGCACATTGGTGGTCAGCCGCAGCGTCGCCGCGGGCAGGATGTAGCGGATGTGGTTGCTGCCGTGGGTCACCTCGGGGCGCCGGCTGCCGTAATCGGCGGCCGGCCGCACGCGGATGCGGATCCGCGGGTTGCCGATCACCGGGCGGAGCTGGCGGACGATCATCACCGGCCGGTAGACCCGGCCGAACTGCTTGAACCGGGGCGCGAAGTCGGTGATCTCCACCGCCGAGCCGTGGGTGTCGTACAGCGTCGTCGTCAGCAGCGCGGTGTTGTGCAAATAGTGCTGCTCCGAGCGCGCGAAATCCTCCAGCACGATGTCGAAATGGCCGATCCCGTCGGCCCCGTCGAGCAACGAGCAGAACACCGGATCGCCGTCGAAGCGCGGCACGCAAGACCACACGATACGCGCTTCGCGGTCGATGAGCGCGCTGAAGCTGCAATTGCCGATGACGGCGAGATCGAGTGTGCTCACGTCCCTGCGCCCCGGTGATCGCCGGTCATGTCGGGCTCGGCGCGCGGCATTCCAGCCCAGCGATGTCGGCGAGCCAGCCGCGCAGCGCGCCCACGCTGGCCACGTGCCAGGACGCCTCGCTCGGCTCCGGCGCGCCGACCCGGATGGAATGTCCGCCGGCCCGGTTGACGATGCGAAACGCGTCCTCGTCGGTGACGTCATCGCCGATGAAAACCGGGCGCCGGCCGGAAAACGGCGCCTCGGCGCAGAACGCGGTCACGACATCGCCCTTGTCCGGCCCGCGGGGACGGATTTCCACCACCATCTTGCCGCGCTGCAGGACGAAGCCGGAGGCAAGCCGGCCGGCCAGGTCGGCGACGAACCGGTCGCATTGCGGCCCGCGCTCCGGCGCACCGCGGTAGTGGAGCGCAATGCTCGCACCCTTGTCCTCGATCATCAGCCTCCGGTCGGCGGCAACGAAGACCGAAAGCGCATTGCGCGCCTCGGCGATGCCGGTCCGGTCGAACGGCGCGCGGTGGATCCTGCCGGCCTGGTCGCGCCGCTCCAGCCCGTGCAGCCCGGCGGCGGTCAGCTTCAGCGGCGCGAAGACCCGGTCCAGTGTCTCCAACGGCCGGCCGCTCACCAGCGCCAGGGCGCCGCCGAACCGGCCGGAAAGCGCCGACAGAATCGACAGCAGACGCCCCTCCACCCTGACCGAATCGGGCGCGTCGACGATTTCGAGCAACGTGCCGTCGACATCGAGAAACAGCGCCCAGTCGTCGGCCGGGTCTGGCAGGGCATGATCGGCTTTCATGGAACGCGAAGGGCTCCGCAGGCGGCGGAAGGGCGGATCGGATTGCGGTCTTTGTCCCTTATCGCGGTCGTTTGTCAAGCTCCAGTCCGCGTCCCGTAGCTGACAATCAATGGGGGGTCTGCTCCGAGCCGTCCGTTATCAGCCACAGCCTCGGAGACGCCGGCCGCCGGCTCAGGGTCTGCGTCTCACACCGTCTGAACGTGGTCATCCCTGGGGGTGGCGCTCTTGGCTTCGACGTGAGCGGCGCAGATCGGAAGTCGCTTGGGGGTCGACCGCCAAGGTGGCCGCATCGAGGACAACGCCGTAGTCGCGCTCGGCCGCGGCCAGCGAGACATAGCCTTCGGCGACATCGGTTGCGACCCTTTGCGGATCGCGGTCCAGCGGGTCGCCCCAACCGCCGCCGCCGCCGGTGCGCACCACCACTTCCGAACGCGGCGGCACGGGATAGCCGTGCGCCTGCATCTCGCGGAACGCGGTGTCCTCCGGCTCCTTGAGCAGGAAGGTGTGGGATTCGCCGTTGCCGCCGCCCCACAGCCCCCATGGCGGCGCGGTCTTGCGCAGGCTTCCCTGGAAGTTCCACCGCCCGTCGACCAGGTTGACGACGTTCATGTCGATCCCCAGGCCGCCGCGGAACCGGCCGGGCCCGCCGGAATCCGCGCGCAGCGCGCGCTGTTCGACCAGGACCGGACATTTGAGCTCGATCCCCTCGATGGTGGCGTTGCGGACATCGCCTTGGCAGACCGAGACCGTCCCCGATTCCCCGTCCTCGCTCGGGCGCCCGCCCCAGCCGCCGCCTTCGATGCTCTGGACGACGAAGTTGCGGCCGTTGTCGGGGTGGCGGCCGAAGAACACCACCGCGCCGCCGAGAAGACCGTGATGGGCGGCGGGCACCCGGTCGGGCATTGCCGGCGCCAGCGCGGCGACGATGGCATCGACCACCGAGGGGATGATCAGACTCCAACTGGCCATCGGCGCAGGAAAACGCGCCATCATGATATTGCCTTCGGGAATGATCACCTCGAGCGCGCGGAACGAGCCTTCGTTGACCGGCTCGATGGGCGCGGTCAGCGCCTTGTAGGCAACATAGGCCGCGGCATAAGTCCGCGCATTGACCGCCGACCGGCGCTCTCCGGCGCAGCCGGACAGGTCGATGGTCATCCGCTCGCCGTCGACCGTCACGCGGGCGTGGATCCGAAGCCTTTCGTCCTTCACGACCATGTCATGGTCGAAGAAGGTCTCGGTCTCGTAGACGCCGTCCTGGATCCCGGCGACCACGTTGCGGCATTTGGCCTCGGTCTCGTCGAAGATCCGCTCCAGCGCGCCGAGAACCGTGGCCGCACCGTATTTCTCGAATAGCTCGTCGAGCCTTCGCGTTGCGAGCCGGCAGGCCGCGATCTGGGCGCGCAGGTCGCCCATCGAGGATTCCGGGAAGCGAATGTTGTCGCTGATCACCCGGTTGAGCGCATCGTTGAGCGTGCCGGCGTCGTAGATCTTGAGCTGGTCGAGCTGCAGACCCTCGAGCCAGGGATCGAGGACCTCGGGGCCGCCGCCGAAGCCGGTGCTGCGGCCGCCGACATCGATCCAGTGCGCCCGCACCATGGTGAAGAAGGTCAGCGCGCCGGCGAAAAAATAGGGCACGTAGACGACGATGTTGTTGAGATGCTGGCCCGCGACCGCCTGATGGTTGGTGATCACGACGTCGCCGGGCGCAAAACCGTCCTTGCCGTAGCGTTTCACGGCGTCGGTGATGATGACGCCGAGATCGGAGACGAAATGGGATACGCCGCCGACGTTCTGGCTGACCAGCCGTCCGTCGACGTCGACGATCGCGGTGCAGAAGTCGCGGACCTCGTAGATCATCATGTTGTAGGAGGTGCGCTGCAGGTCGACCGCCATCTCGTTGGCGATCGCCGGAAAGGCGTTGCGAACGACCTCGAGCGTCACGGGGTCTGGAGCCTGGTTCATTACTGTGTCCCCACCGAAATGATCAACTCGCCGGTTCCGGCGACGCGGCAGCGGTCGCCCGCGGACAGCACCGTCGTCGAGGCGTGCTCCTGGATCAGGGCCGGGCCGCCGATCTCCATGCCCGCCACCAGCCCGTCGCGAGGGTGGACCGGGCAGTCGACCGGCGTCTGCCAGTCGTCCATGTAGACCGGCCGGTGCATCGCTTCGGCCCGTCCTTCGGGCTCGGTCAGCGGCGGCAGGCCGAGCTTGGGGCGGCGGCCGACGACGGCGAGCCGCATGTTGACCATCTCCACCGGCTCGTCGGCGGCGTGATGGGCGTAGCGGTGCTCGTGCAGGTCGTCGAACCGGGCCCGGATGGCGTCGAACTGCCCTGCTTCGAGCATCGCCAGGTCGACGGGCACCGAGATCGAGAACTCCTGTCCGACATAGCGAAGATCGAGATAGCACAATTGTTCGACATCCCCGGCCGCGCGCAGCAACGCCTGCGCTTCGGCCACCATCTCGCCGTGGATGCGCACCAGATCCGCCGCCTCGACGGCGGTGAGCGCGCCCAGATACGTCCGTGTGATGTCGTGCCGCTCGTCGGCCATTAGCATTCCGAGCGCCGAAAAATAAGCCGGGAGGCGCGGCACGATCACCGTCGGGATGTACAGTTCCCGGGCGATCGCGACCGCGTGCAGCGGCCCCGCGCCGCCGGATGCGACTATCGCGAAATCCCGCGGGTCGTAGCCCTTGGCCACGGAGACCTCGCGCACGGCGAGCGACATCTTGTTGACCGCGATCCTGACGATCGCATCGGCGATCGCGAGCACCGACATCCCGAGGCGGCCGGATAGATGCTCCTCGACGCCGCTTTGCGCGCCGTCCTCGTCGAGCCGCATCTGACCGCCGAGGAACTCGTCGGCGCCGATCCGGCGGAGGATGACGTTCGCGTCGGTGATCGTCGGCAAGGTGCCGCCGCGTCGGTAGCAAATCGGCCCGGGTTCGGCCCCGGCGCTTTGCGGTCCGACCTTCAAGGCGCCGACTTCGTCGATCCATGCGATGCTGCCTCCGCCGGCGCCGACCTCAACGACATCGACCACCGGCAGGATCACGGGATCGCCGCTCGCGTAGCCGCCGACATAGTAGCCCTCGGCGTGGGTCGGCTCCCCGTCACGGATCAGCGAAGCCTTGGCGGTCGTGCCGCCCATGTCGAAGGCGATGACGTTGGGAAAGCCCAGTGCGCGGCCGATCTCGGCCGATGCGATGATGCCGCCGACCGGCCCCGATTCCATCATCGTCGCCGGGCGCTGCTTGGCCACCTCCGGCGACATGACGCCGCCGTTGGACTGCATGATGGCGATGTTGCCCCGGTAACCGATCCCTTCGAGCCGGGTCTGCAGGTTCTCCAGGTAACCGCTCACCCTGGGGCCGATATAGGCGTTGACCACGGTCGTGGACATGCGCTCGTACTCGCGGTAGGCGCGCAGGATCTCGTGCGAAAGCGAAACGAAGCAATCGGGAAGCAGGCTTCTCAGGATTCGCCCGGCCTCGACCTCGTGGTCGGGATTGGCATAGGCGTGCAGCAGGCAGACCGCGACCGAATCCACGCCGCCGGCTTCGATCTCGCTGCAGAAACTTTCGACCTGGGCCGGATCGAGCGGCCTCAACACCGTGCCGCCGGCCTGAACGCGCTCGTCGAGCTCGTAGGTCATCCGTCGGGAAACCACCGGCCGCGGCCGGTGGAAGAAGAGGTTGTAGGACTCCGGTCTGTTGCCGCGGCCGATGATGTAGACGTCGCGCGTCCCGCGGGTGACGAGCAGCGCCGTCTTCGCGCCGGTCCGTTCGATGAGCGTGTTGATTGCCACCGTCGTGCCGTGGATCAGGTCCTCGACCGCGCCGATGTCGAGGTCGCTCTGGCGGATGCAATCGATGATGCCTTGCGAGAAATCCTGCGGCGTCGTCAGGCTCTTGGCGTGGAAGGACCGGTTGCGCAAGGGATCGAAGGCGACCAGGTCGGTGAACGTGCCGCCGATATCAACCGCCAGGAATGCCACGGGACCTACTCCATTCAAATCAAGGCGCCGGTGACCGGCCAGTCCCTTCGCCATCGATCCTGTCGCCGGGCTTGAAGAGCAGGCCTCGAACCCCTTCGGGAAACCAAGCAGCCTAAACCGGCTTGGCGGTCGCCGGCGACAAGCGGGCCGGCGCGGCCCTGGTGCCGGACCCGCGCCTGGGCATCGACGGGATCGCGAAACCCTGCTGGTGGCAGGCCTTGGTGATGACGGCGAACTTCCACACCGCCCCGCCGGCGAAGGCCGCGATCCCGGCCGCCGCGCCAAGCCAGACCGCAATTGCCGACCCGGCCAGGACGAGCCCTGCAAGGCACAGGATGATCGGCGCGGCCTGACCGATGCCGATCACCAACGGGCTGGCCGCGTCCAGGTCGGCGCGGGCGAGCGGCCCGATTCCGACCGAAGCCGCGGTCTTGCGATAGCGGTGCCACAAGGCGGCGTTGAGCGCGGCAAGGACGATGATCGCCGCGGATATCGGCCCGACGGATGCGCCGCCAGCGCCGATGACCGCCAGGAGCACGGCCAGGAGACCCGCCCCTTCGAGCAATCCGGTGGCGACCAGCATCGTGGGGATCAACGGCGCCCGCCAGGCCGGAATTCCCTTCCCGGCGTGGAGGATCCTCGCCTGACAGTACAGGAAGGCCGCCGCGGCGACGGCGATGAGCAAGTGGAGCGCCACGTGGGGCAGCACGATGTCGATCATGATCGCCGGGTAGATCAGCGCCACCGCGTAGGTCTCCCGCGTCATCCAGGAGCTTTGCGGCCGCAACAGGACGTAGAGAAAACGCGCCTTGCGTCCGATCTCGAGCAAGACGAAGAACAGGCCGATGGCCATGAACACCCCGCCGGCGACATAGACGACCAGGAGCGTCGCCACGTCGGCGAGGATCCCGGCCACCCAGGCGATGAAGGCGGCGACCATCAGGCCGGAGGCCATGCCCCCCATGGTGAAGTTCATCGCCGCGCGGGCATCCCAGAACGTCTGGCGGGCGCCGACCAGCGGGTTCCCGGGATCGCTCATCGCCGAATCGTCGAGATCCATGGCCTCGGCCGGCCGGCCGGGCGTGGTCTGGGGCACCTCGTAGAGGTAACGGATCTGCGGATCGGTGCCGAGCTCGGCATGCATCTGGAAGCTCGCGTTCTCCGCGGCAAGCCGGCTGACGTTGCTGTCCTCATCGGCGAAGTCGCCGAAATGGATCGCCTGGGCGATGCACGACGCCGAGCAGGCGGGCGTGTATTCGAGGTCGATCCCCGGAGTCAAGCCGAGATCGACCGCCTCGTCGATGCGCTCGACGCAGAACGTGCATTTGTTGGCGACGCCGAGCCGCTCGTCATGTTCGGCATGGCGCTCCTGGACGGTCGGCGCTCCGCCGTAATACCACTCCCGGTCCTGGACGATCGTGCGCGCCTGATAGGGACAGGCGACCGCGCAATAGCCGCAGCCGATGCAGGTGTCGTAGTCCATCGTCACCAGCCCGTCGGCGCGCTGGCGGGTGGCGCCGGTCGGACAGACCGGCACGCAGGGCGGTTCGGCGCAGTGCTGGCAACCGGTCACCAGGAAAAGGCGCTCGACGTCGGGATAGGTGCCGCGCTCGACATCGAGCACGCTGCGCCACTGCACGCCGGGCGGGGTATCGTTGGCGTGCTTGCAGGCGATCGTGCAGGTCTGGCAGCCGACGCAGCGGTTGAGATCGACGACCATGCCCCATCGCGGTGTGGTCATGGCGGCGGCGCTTCGCCGTTATCGGGCCTGATTCGCACGCGGGCGAGGTCGGCGCTGCTTCCCGTCGCATCGGTCAGGGTGAGCGACAACGCGGTCACGGAGTTCAAGCTGGCCAGCCCCAAATCCTTGGCGAACGGCGTCGCCCAGTGGTCGAATTGGCCGATCATCAGGATCGTGTCGGGGCGGATGCCCTCGCGCAGCACGGCACGGCCGCGGGTCAACCCGGTTACCGATTCGACGATGATCGGATCGCCGTCCGAAAGCCCCAGGTCGCGGGCGGTCTTGCGGTTAAGGATCACGCCCTTGTGGCCGGCGATGTTGCCGGCCACCTCGTTGATCAGCGGGATGCCGACATTGGCGCCCCAGGCGTATTGCATCGAACGCGCGGTCAGCGCCCAGAGCGGGTAGTCATCGGGGTCGCGGCCCATTTCGGCGGCGTAGTTGATCCAGATGTCGGGGAAGGGCTTGTAACCCGGCAGCGGTTCGTACTCCTCGAGCTGGCGGTCCCACCAGTTCACGCCGGTCTCGTGCAGGCGCTCGGCAAGCTCGGCGCCCCGGCGCATCACGCGCTCCTGGTAGGGCATCTCGAAGCGCAGGCCCTGGTCCTTGAGCGTGGGGTAGAGATACCAGTCGAGCTGGGGGAACGGCCGCAGCATGAAGCCGTTCTCCTTGAACCAGCCGATGTCGTGGACTTCCGCACCCCCGGACAGCGCATGGCTGGCGGCCTTGGCGACGGCGTCCCAGATCGCCTCCGTCGGGTGGGCCTTGGCCGGATCGAGCCCGTAGTCGTAGCCGGCCGCGTCATCGGCCAGCCGGCAGCCCGCCGCACCCCGGTTGATGGCGGCGTTGTAGTCCTCCAACAGCCCGACCCGCTCGGCGAGCGCGGTGGTGACGTCGGAGATGTCCATGGTGTCGAGCACCGGATCGACCACCGGCTGGCGGACCGCCCAGCCCTGATGCTTCCAGAACTGCTCGGTGAACTTGGTCGATCCGATCTGGATGAGCTGCAGGCTCTCCAGGTCCGTCGCCTCGGGCAGCAGCACGTCGGCCATGTGGTTGGTCTCATCGCGCGTGTAGGCGAAGGAGACGGTGAACGGGAACTCGGCGATGCGCTCGGCGACCTCCGGCGCGTTCCACGACGAGATCGCCGGGTTTGTACGGTAGTTGATCCACATCTCCGGCTTGGTCGGGGCAGGCCATTGATCGGGCGGTTTTTTCTGGAACAGCCAGGGCAAATGGGCCGGACCCAGCGCCGGAGACCAGGGCGAATCGGCGGCCAGCGGCACCAGCATCTTGTAGGCATTGCGGATATGCGGCTCGGCCGACCATTCCTCGCGGCTGGTCGGGTTGAAAGGGTAGTCCATGATGCCGTCGGCGCTGGAACGCACGGTCTTCTGCCGGCTATCGGCGGGCCGGTTGAGCTTGACTGCCGTCCCCAACGTGCCGCCGGGGACCTCGAGCGCGCCGACCAGGGCGGCGAGCAAAGTCCGCGCCCAGCAGGTCTGGTAGCCGCCCCAGCCGTTGTTGACCCCCTTGCCCAGCATCACCGCGACCGGGCGGAAGGGAAGCGTCCGGCCCTCGATCTCGATGGTCTCGCCGATCATGGCATGGGCCAGATATTCATCGGCGATCGTGCGCATGCGCTCGGCCGGCACGTCGCACTGCGCTTCGGCCCATTCCGGGGTGAAGCGGCCGACATGATCGAGCAGCTTCTGGAAGGCCGGCACCGCGACCGCGCCCGCATCATGCCGCCAGACCGTTTCGTCGGGCCCGACCTCGATGCCGGCGGCCCGGTGGGTTCCCTCCAGCGCCGGATCGGCGATCGCGGCATCGAACGGCTTGGCGCAGCCGTCGGCGAGATCGAGGATCAGCGGCTTGCGGGTTTCCGGATCGCGCAGGTAGTAGCCGTTGGGACCGACCAGATAGGGCGAGGTGGTGTCGTTTGCGATGAAGCCGACATCGCAAACCGCGCGCCAGTCGCGCTCGATCAGGATCCGGTGGATCAGCGCGAACAGGAAGGCCGCATCGGTCTTGGGCTTGATCGGCACCCATTCGGCCGACACCGCGCCGGTGATCGACAGGTGGGGCTCGACCTGGACGCGCTTCAGCCCGCGCACCCGCGCATCGGCCTGGCGCCAGACGCCGGCCACGCCGCCCGAGGCCTCGACGTTGTTGCCGCAATTGATGACGTAGTTGCAGTAGGGCGTATCGGGCGAGACGATGAACGCGCGGTGCCACAGCTCGCCGTAGAGATGCTCGGAGTGGTAGCACTTCACCCCCTGCCCGCCGCCGAAGCCGAGATCGACCGGGCCCCAGGCCGACAGCAGGGCCGGGAAGGTCCCCATATACTGGGTCGGCGTGCCGCCGCCGCCGAAGCTCGCCGCGAGCCTGGGATAGCCCTGCTCGTCGC
This sequence comes from Alphaproteobacteria bacterium, assembly GCA_965248835.1. GTDB lineage: Bacteria > Pseudomonadota > Alphaproteobacteria > MPNO01 > MPNO01 > CAYFYS01. The sequence goes on along the minus strand of CBDFLJ010000002.1, from coordinate 421,682 downwards.
GCACGCCCCTGGCGCGGATCTCGCGCATCTTCGCCGCGACGATGTCGAGCGCCTCGTCCCAGGAGATCGGCACGAAGCCGGGGTCTTCGTCCCTGCCCTTGTTCGGGTTGGTCCGCTTCATCGGCTGGGCGACGCGGTGGGGGTTGTAGGTCTTCTGGATCAGCCCGTAGGCCTTCACACAGACCCGGCCGCCGCCGGGATGGCGGTCGGCGACGTCGTAGTTGGATTCGATCCGGGTCGCAACGCCGTCCTCGACCTCGACCTTCATCAGGTCGGGGCCGGCCACGCACTGATAGCAGTAGACCGGGACCTTGCGCCTGTCGGCGATCTTGCGCACCTGCCTTGCCATCGGATCAGGGCGCGCGGCCCGGGCGGCGGTATGGATTGTCTTGGGCGATCATCGCGGTCTCCACGTTCGGCGCAATTGCGATCAAGGCAACCGGGTCGGTCCGGACCCGGCGGGCTAGAGGAACGTCAGCCCGCCATCGGGCTGCAGGTTCTGTCCGGAGATATAGCTCGCCTCCTCGGAGCACAGGAACAGCATCGCCTTGGCGAGGTCGTGAATCGTGCCCTGGCGCTTGATCGACTGGCGCTCGGTGTACTCGCGGAAGCGTTCGCGCGGCACCGAAGGGCGCTCGATCTCGGTCTGCATCACGCCGGGCCAGAAGGTGTTGACGGTGATGTTCCACGCGCCAAGCTCGCGCGCCATCGACCGCGTCATGCCGACGATCGCCGACTTGGTGGTGATGTAGTGGAGGTAGTTGGGAAGGCCCATCACGAAGGTCGCCGAGGAGACGTTGACGATCCGGCCCCACTTCGCCTCCTGCATCGCCGGCACCACCGCGCGGGCGCAGAAGAACGAGCCGGTGATGTTGACGTCGACCGCGGCCTTCCACTCCTCGACCGGGAGCTCCCAGAACGGCGCCATGGTGATCTTCGAGAACACCGCGGCGTTGTTGATCAGGCAATCGATGCGGCCGAATGCGGCGAGCGCCTTCTCGGCCATATTGGTAGCCGAATCGAGATCGGCGACATCGGTCTGGACCGCCAGCGCCTTGCCCTGCTTGGCCCGGATTTCCTCGGCGACCCGCTCGGCGGCATCGCCGTTGATCTCGGCGATCACCGGGATCGCGCCCTGGGCGGCGAAATAATGCGCATAGCCGCGGCCGATGCCCTGGCCGCCGCCGGTGATGATCACCACCCGGTCCTTCAGGCTGTCATAGGTCGCGGACTTGTCGACCTCGATCTCGTCGTAGCTGATGTGGCCGATTTCGGTCATCGTTCCCTTCCCTGGTTGCCGGCCCGACTATGACAGAGCCGGCCCGATGATCCCAGCCCGGCGGAGCGCGGCGCGCGCGGTCTCGTCCATCCCCAGCACTTCGGCCAGCACCTCGTCGGTGTGTTGGCCGAGCATCGGCGGGGCGCGGCGGGTCTCCACCGGGGTTTCGCTCAACCGCAGGGGGCTGGCGATCAGCCGTGCCGGCCTTCCATCGATCGCCGGGTGCGGCACCGCGCTCACCATGCCGCGCGCGAGGACGTGCGGGTCCTCGAAGACCTGGGCCAGATTGTTGATTGGCCCGCAGCCGATGCCCTGTTCGTCCAGCGCCGCGAGCCAATCCGCGGACGCGCGCGCCTCGAAGATCGGCCGCAGCGCGTCGATGCAGGCCGCGCGGTTGCGCACGCGCGCGTCGTTGGTCGCAAACCGCGCGTCGGCGCACAGATCGGCGCGCTCGATCGATTCGCAGAACCGCCGAAACTGGGAATCATTACCGATCGCGACCACGATAAAGCCGTCGGCGGTCTGGAAGACCTGATAGGGCACGATGTTGGGGTGCGCGTTGCCCAGCCGGCCGAGCTCCCCGGCATAGAGGTAGTTCATCCCGGCGTTGACCAGCCAGGCGACCTGGGCATCCAGCATGCCGATGTCGATATACTGGCCCTGCCCCGTCAGCGCGGCATGGCGCAGCGCAGCGCACACCGCGACCGATGCGAACATGCCCGACATGATGTCGGCGATCGGCACGCCGACCTTCTGGGGCTCGCCCTCGATCTCCCCGGTCAGCGACATGATGCCGCCCATCGCCTGCACCAGGAAGTCGTAGCCCGGCCGCCCGGCATAGGGGCCGGTCTGGCCGAAGCCGGTGATCGAGCAATAGACCAGCTTCGGGTTGTCTTCCTTCACCGAATCGTAGTCGAGGCCGTAGCGCGCGAGATTGCCGGTCTTGAAGTTCTCCACCACCGCGTCGGCCCGGCGGATCAGCGTGCGCACCACCTCCTGGCCTTCCGACTTGGAGATGTCGAGCGCCACCGAGCGCTTGTTGCGGTTGGCGGACATGAAATAGGCGCTCTCGGAAGTGTCGTTGCCGTCTGCGTCCTTGAGAAAGGGCGGTGCGAACTTCCGCGTGTCGTCGCCGGTCCCGGGCCGTTCGATCTTGATCACGTCGGCCCCCAGATCGCCGAGAAGCTGGGTGCAGTAGGGCCCGGCCAACACCCGCGTCAGGTCGACCACCCGTACGCCCGCAAGCGCGCCCGCCGTTTCGATCATCTCACCTCCGCCGATGGAGCCAGCCCGCGGTTACATACGCGAGCGCGTCGGCGCGTCAAAGCCCGAAGTCGGCCGCGGTTTCAAGGACGTGGCCGCCGGCGCCCGGCGTGGTAAGCTCAACCGGCCGAGGGACCAGGGGACGCACTGCCGATGCAATTGCCGACGACCTGCTGGGAATGCAGTACCCGCTGCGGCGCACTGGTCAGCGTCGACAACGGCCGCCTTGTCCGGATCGATCCCAACCCGGAGCACCCGGGCTCCCAGGGCGCGTTCTGCGTCAAGGGCATCCGCGGCGCCAAGGAACTGACCGAGCACCCGGGCCGACTGGTCCGGCCGATGCGCAGGCGGGGGCCGCGCGGCGGCGGCGACTGGGAACCGATCACCTGGGAGACCGCGCTCGACGCCGTCGCCGACGGGCTGATCGCTGCGCGCGAGGCCCATGGACCGCTTTCGCTGGTCGGCGCGGTCTCGTCCGCCTTCTTCAGCCGGGGCGCGATGGTCGCGCTCCTGATGCGCGCGCTGGGATCGCCCAACTGGATGATGAACCAGGATTTGTGCGGCGGCTGCCGGGCGCTGTCGGACAAGATCACCGGGCTTTCGTGCGTCGGGGGCGAGGACATCAACAACACCGCGTGTGCGCTGATCGTCGGGCGCAACCCCGCCGCGGCCGATCCCGTCCAGTGGATGGCGCTCAAGAGGGCCAAGGCAAAGGGGGCGAAAATCGTGGTGATCGACCCGGCGCGGACGCCCGCCGCGGCGATGGCCGACCTGTGGCTCCAGCCCAAGCCCGGCAGCGATGTCGCGATCGCGCTGGCGATGATCCACGTGATCATCGCCGAGAGCCTCCACGACCGGGACTTCGTCGAAAGCTGGTGTCATGGCTTCGATGCGCTGGCGGACCATGTCGCGGACTTGACGCCGGGCTGGGCCGCCGGGCTGAGCGGCGTCGCGGCCGAGGACATCGTCCGGGCCGCGCACCTTTACGCCGCCGGCCCGTCCGCATTCGTCAGCGGGCACGGAATCGATGCCTTCTCGAACGGCGTCCAGACCTTTCGCGCCTTCCACATCCTGGTCGCGATCACCGGCAATCTCGACCGCGTCGGCGGCAACCGTCGGATCAAGCGCCCCAGGGGTTATCGCAACTACATCGACCTGCTGCACGATCCGGCCTACCGCCTGGAGCCCGAGGTAGAGGCGCGCACGATCGGCGCAGACAGATTCCCGCTCTGGGCCGGCCCTGACGGCTGGCAGACCGCGTGCCACAATCCCTCTGTCATCGAGGCGATCCTGACCGGCGAGCCCTATCCGGTGCGTGCGATGTATCTGAGCGGGGTCAATATCGCGGTCACCTATCCGAACACGCGGCGCACGCTGGAGGCCCTGCGCACGCTGGAGTTTTTCGTCGCCGTCAGCCACACGATGACGCCCACCGCCGCGCTCGCGGACATCGTGCTGCCCAAGACCACGGGGCTGGAGGAGGAGGAGATTTCGATCGACCCGTCGGCGCCGTGCCTCAGCTATACCCGGCCCGTCATCGCCCCGCGCGGCGAGGCGCGTTCGGACTTCGAGATCGCCGCCGATCTCGCCGACCGGCTGGAAGCAAGGGGGCTGCCGGCGCGCCGGTTCATCCCCTGGCGCACCAAGCGCGACTTCAACGCGATGCTCCTGGGCGAGAACGAGATCACCTTCGACGCGCTCGAACGGACCGGCTTCGCCCACTTCCCGTATCGGCTGGGCGATTTCGAGACCGCCGGGTTCAGGACCCCGACCGGCAAGATCGAGCTCTATTCCGAGACGCTGGCGGGGCTCGGCCTCGATCCCCTGCCGGTCCACATCGCACCCAGGATCGAACGCGAGGACCCGGCGGTGCGCGCCGACTACCCGCTGGTGCTGCTGACCGGCGCGCGCGAGAAGACCTACCACCATTCGCGCTACCGCGATCAGGCCTGGGCGCGCAAGGTCTCACCCTTTCCGCGGCTCCAGATCCATCCTGAATCGGCTGCGGAACTGGGTTTTGCCGCCGATGACTGGATCGAGGTCGAGACCCCAGCCGGCGACGGCGCGTGCGCGCTGCGGCTGAGCCTGACCGGCGAGATCCCGCCCGGGATCGTACGCACCGGCATGGGCTGGTGGCTGCCCGAGGCGCCGGGGCCCGAGCATGGCGCGCTGGCCGTCAACATCAACACGACCATGTCCTATGGCGGGCCATGGGATCCGATCACCGGTTCGGCCGACACCCGCGGCCTGCCCTGCCGGCTGCGCGCGCTGCCCGAAGGGGTGGCTCCGCCGATCCCCGAACCGGTGCGCTGAGGAGGCCGGCAGATGCCCGCAGGAAGGATCGACGCCCGCCTGGCCGAAATGGGTCTGGTGCTGCCCTCCCCCTTCGAGTACCCGAGCGCCAACCGGACCGGCTGCGTCCAGGTCGGGCGGCTGCTCTACACCTCGGGCCATCCGCCGCCGGCCGAGCTCGGCGCGGTGATGCGCGGCAAAGTCGATGCCGAGGTCTCCGAGGCCGACGCGGTCGATACCGCGGCCAAGGTCGCGCTCAACATCCTCGCCTCGGTCAAGCAGCAGATCGGGTCGCTCGACAAGATCGTCCGGGTGGTCAAGGTGACCGGCATGATCAACTCCTCGCCGGGGTTCGAGCGCCAGTTCGCCGTCGTCGACGGCGCCTCGGACCTGTTCGTCGCGCTGTTCGGAGCCGAGGCGGGCCAGCATGCCCGTTCGGCCGTCGGCATGGCCGAACTGCCGCGCGGCTTCCCGATGGAGATCGAGGCGATCTTCGAGGTCGCGGCCTGAGAAACCTCGCCCCGGACGGTTCCAGCCAGGCGCGTTTCCCCCTATTGTGCCGCCGAATCGGGACACGGGGAGAGGCATCGTGGCGGCCGAAGGGCAAGGCAACGTTCGCGCGCTGAAGAACTATGTCGGGGGGGAATTCATCGCCGGCGGCGATACGTTCGAGAATTTCACGCCGGTCGACGGCACGCTGATCTCGCTGGTGCACGAGGCCAGCCGGGCCGTCGTCGACCAGGCCGTCGATGCCGCGCGCGAGGCCTATCACGGCGCGTGGGGCAAGCTCACCACCGAGGCGCGCTGCAACCTGCTCTATGCCGCGGCCGAGGGCATCGAGAAGCGGTTCGACGAGTTCGTCGATGCCGAATGCGCCGATACCGGCAAGCCCAAGTCGCTGGCGAGCCACCTCGACATCCCGCGCGGGGCGGCCAATTTCCGCGTCTTCGCCGACCTGGTGAAGTCGGTCGGAACCGAGGCCTATATGCAGGAGACTCCCGACGGGCGCGGGGCGGTCAACTATTCGGTGCGCCAGCCGCATGGCGTCGTCGGGGTGATCTCGCCCTGGAACCTGCCGCTCTTGCTGTCCACCTGGAAGCTCGCGCCGGCGATGGCGAGCGGCAATGCGGTGATCCTCAAGCCGTCCGAAGAGACCCCGACGACGGCGACGCTCCTGGCCGAGGTGATGCACGAGGCCGGCGTACCGGCCGGCGCGTTCAACGTGGTCCACGGCTTCGGGCCCGGCTCGGCCGGCGAGTTCATCACCCACCACACCGGGATCGATGCGATCACCTTCACCGGCGAGACCGCAACCGGGCGCGAGATCATGAAAGCCGCCTCGGTCAATATCAAGGCGCTGTCCTTCGAGCTCGGCGGCAAGAACCCGGCGATCGTCTTCGCCGATGCCGACTTCGATGCCGCGATCGAGGGCACAGCCCGATCGGTCTTCGCCAACACCGGCCAGGTCTGCCTGAGCTCCGAGCGGGTCTATGTGGAGCGCCCGATATACCAGCGCTTCGTGGACGCGCTGAAGGGCCGTGCTGAGGCGATGGTCATCGGCCGGCCCGAGGAGGCCTCGACCCAGATGGGCTCGCTGATCTCCCACGAGCACCGCGACAAGGTGACCTCCTATTACCGGCTTGCGGCCGAACTCGGCGCCGAGGTGGTGACCGGCGGCGGCATCCCCGAATTCGGCGACAGCCGCGACAACGGCGCCTTCGTCCAGCCGACCATCTTCGCAGGCCTCGGCGAGGACACGCGGATCCAGAAGGAGGAGATTTTCGGGCCGGTCTGCCATGTAACCCCTTTCGATTCGGAGGACGAGGCGGTCGCGATGGCCAACGACACCGACTACGGGCTGGCCTCGGTCGTGTGGACCACCGATCTGTCGCGCGGCCATCGGGTCAGTCAGGCGATGGAAGCCGGCATAAACTGGGTCAATTGCTGGTTCCTGCGCGACCTGCGCACGCCGTTCGGCGGTATCGGGCTGTCAGGCATCGGGCGCGAGGGCGGCCAGCACGCACTCAACTTCTATTCCGAGCAGAAGAACATCTGCATCAAGCTTTGAGGGACCCCGCAGCCGATGAGCCAAGACGCGATCAAGAGGGCGGCCAGCCGCATCCGCGGCGCATACGCCAAGGGAAAGCCGATCAGGCCGGTGCGCGACAGCTTGCCCGAGGGCGACGTCGAGGCCGCCTACGCGGTCCAGAAGCTGAACACCGATCACTGGATCGAAAAGCAGGGCCGCCGGCTGGTCGGGCGCAAGATCGGGCTGACCGCCAAGGCGGTCCAGGCCCAGCTCGGCGTCGACCAGCCCGACTACGGCATGCTGTTCGCCGACATGTGCCTGGTCGACGGCGAGGAGATCCCGGCCGGACGGGTCCTCCAGCCGCGCTGCGAGGCCGAGGTCGCGCTGGTCCTGGAATACGACCTCTACGACGACCAGCTCACGCCGATCGATCTGATCGATGCGGTGGCCTATGCGCTGCCGGCGATCGAGGTGGTCGGCTCGCGCATCGCCAAGTGGGACATCAAGATCGTCGATACCATCGCCGACAACGCGTCCTCGGGGTTGTTCGTGCTGGGCACCCGTCCGGTCCTGATCGAGGACCTCGACCTGCGCGAGTGCGGCATGGTGATGGAGAACAAGGGCGATCAGGTCTCGATCGGCGCCGGCGTCGCGTGCCTGGGCAACCCTTTGAACGCCGCGCTCTGGCTCGCCCGCAAGATGGTCGCGATGGGGACCCCCCTGCACGCGGGCGAGGTGATCATGACCGGAGCGCTCGGCCCGATGGCCCCGGTCGCGCCGGGCGACGTGATGGAAGCGCGGATCGAGGGGCTCGGCTCGGTCCGCGCGGCCTTCGAGGCCTGAGGATCGGCGGGACAGAGACAGGGGCACAACCATGAAGACGCGCGTTGCGATCGTCGGCTCGGGCAATATCGGCACCGACCTGATGATCAAGATCATCGAAACCTCCGAGACCCTGGAGATGGGCGCCCTGGTGGGCATCGATCCCGACTCCGACGGGCTCGCGCGTGCGCGCAAGCTCGGCGTGGCGACCACCCACGAGGGGCTTGAAGGCCTTGCGGCGATGGACGAATGGGCGGGGATCGGCATCGTGTTCGATGCCACCTCGGCCAAGGCGCACGCGCGGAACGCGGAAATTTGCGCGGCGCACGGCAAGACCATCATCGACCTGACGCCTGCGGCAATCGGCCCCTATGTCGTGCCGGTGGTCAACATGGACGAGCATCTGGGCGTGCCGAACATCAACATGGTCTCGTGCGGCGGCCAGGCGACGATCCCGATCGTCCATGCGGTGGACAGGGTCGCGACGGTGCACTACGCCGAGATCGTGGCCTCGATCTCCAGCCGGTCGGCGGGACCCGGCACGCGGGCCAATATCGACGAGTTCACCGAGACCACCGCCAAGGGAATCGAGGTCGTCGGCGGTGCCGCGCGCGGCAAGGCGATCATCGTGCTCAACCCGGCCGAGCCGCCGCTGCTGATGCGCGATACGATCTACACGCTGTCCGATGAGGGCGACACCGGCGCGATCACCGACTCGGTCGAATCGATGATCGTCGAGGTGCAGTCCTACGTTCCCGGCTACCGGCTCAAGCAGGACGTGCAGTTCGAGCGCTTCGGCTCCAACAACCCGTTGCGCATACCGGGGCTGGGGGAATTCACCGGCATCAAATCCTCGGTCTTTCTGGAGGTCGAGGGCGCCGGACACTACTTGCCGACCTACGCCGGCAATCTCGACATAATGACCTCCGCCGCGCTCAAGACCGCCGAACGGTTGGTCGAGCGCAGCGCCACGGGCTGATGGGAGACGCGACGATGGCCCTCGACAAGTCCAGGAAGATCTACATTCAGGACGTCACCCTGCGCGATGGCATGCACGCGATCCGCCACCAGTACGGGCTCGACCACGTCGTGGCGATCTGCAAGGCGCTCGATGCCGCCCATGTCGATGCGATCGAGGTCTGCCACGGCGACGGGCTGGCGGGGATGTCGTTCAATTACGGCTTCGCCGCGCACACCGACCTCGAATATATCGAAGCTGCGGCGGGCGTTTTGCAGCACGCCAAGCTGACGACGCTGCTGATCCCCGGGATCGGCACTGTTCACGATCTCAAGAACGCCTACGACGCGGGCGCGCGCTCGGTCCGCATCGCCACCCACTGCACCGAAGCCGACATCGCCAGGCAGCATATCGAGTATGCCCGCGAGATCGGCATGGACGTCGCCGGCTTCCTGATGATGGCGCACATGATCCCGGCCGATGCGCTTCTCGCCCAGGCCAAGCTGATGGAATCCTACGGCGCCCACTGCATCTATGTGACCGATTCCGGCGGCGCGCTCCTGATGGGCGAGACCGCCGACCGGTTCGCCGCCTTCCGCGACGGGCTCGACCCCGGGACCGAGCTCGGCATCCATGCCCACCACAACCTCAGCCTGGGGGTGGCCAACACGATCATCGCGCTCGAGCACGGCGTCACCAGGGTCGATGCCTCGCTCGCCGGCATGGGCGCCGGCGCCGGGAACACGCCGCTGGAAGTGTTCATCGCCGTCGCCGACCGGGCCGGGCTCAACCACGGCTGCGACCTGTGGGCATTGATGGACGCGGCCGAGGAGCTGGTCCGCCCGCTCCAGGACCGTCCGGTCCGGGTCGACCGAGAGACGTTGTCGCTCGGCTACACCGGATCGTATTCGAGCTTCCTGCGCCATGCCGAGACGGCCTCGGAGACCTACGGGATCGACACCCGCGACATCCTGGTCGAGCTCGGCCGGCGGCGGATGGTCGGCGGCCAGGAAGACATGATCGTCGATGTCGCGCTCGACCTCGTCAAGCGCGCCGAAACGGAAGGCAAGGAGGCCTGAGCCATGGCCGATATCGCAGCCCTTGCGGCATCCCTCGACAAGGCGGCCGCGGCCGCCAGCGCCATCGCGCAGATCTCCGAGAAGACCGCGATCACGCCCGAGGAAGGCTACGAAGTCCAGGCCGCCTCGATCGCACGCCGGCTGGCGCGCGGCGAGAAGCGGATCGGGGTGAAGATGGGCTTCACCAGCCGCGCCAAGATGGTCCAGATGGGCATCGACGACATGATCTGGGGCCGGCTCACCGACCAGATGATCGTCGAGGACGGCGATGCGATCTCCATGGCCGCGTACGTTCACCCCAGGGTCGAGCCGGAAGTGGCCTTTCTCCTGAAGCGGAACCTGACCGCCCCGGTCACCGCAGCCGAGGCGATGGCCGCCGTCGAGGCGGTGGCGCCGGCGATCGAGATCATCGATTCCCGCTACCGCAACTTCAAGTTCTCGCTGGCCGACGTGGTTGCCGACAACTGCTCGTCGTCAGGCATCGTCGTCGGCGCGTGGCAGAGCGCCGACGACGACCTGACGAATCTCGGCATGATCCTGGAAATCAACGGGCGGCCGCGCCAGATCGGGTCTTCGGCGGCGATCCTGGGCAACCCGATCCGCTCGCTGGTCTCGGCCGCCCGGCTTTCGACCGCGGCCGGCGAGCCGCTGGAGGCCGGCTGGATCGTCATGGCCGGCGGGGCGACGGCTGCCGAAGCGCTCAGCGTCGGCGACCACGTGCGCAATACCGTCCAGCGGATCGGCGCGGTCGACTTTTCGGTCAACCCTTGAACCCGCCCGACCGGTCCGATCACGGCGGGATGACGATCAGCGTGTCGATGCGGCTGGAATCGCAGACCACGATGCGCTCGCGGAACTTCGCCGCGCCGGCTTCGAACACGATGGAATCGAGGTATTTGCCTGACAAGAAGACGCTGCTCTCGCCGTTTTGCATCGTGCGGATGACGGCGAACCCGGTGCGGACCCGATAAGTCTCTCCGGCCTGGTCCTCGATGCGGATCGCGCTGATCAGGTGGCGGTAGCTGTGCGGTTCGTAGATGTTCGCCACCCGGAGAGCGAGGATGCGGTCGCGCAGCATGCCGATCCCCTCGCAGGTGATGATCCCGACCGGCAGGCCGTTGTCGTGGCTTTCCCTGGAGATCACGCGGTAGAGGCAGTCCTCGGTGAAGAATTCCGGCCATTCTTCGAGCCGGTCGTCATCGATCGTGTGGGCGTAGTCGTGGATCAGCACCTCGATCGCCCGCTTCGCATCCTGCGCTTCCATGGCGGGCCATCCTACGCGGCGCGGCGTGGCGGCGCACCAGGTCGAGTGGCTCAGATGCCCCTTGACCGGCAATGATCCGCAGCAAAGACTGAAGCGCGAACGGCAGGAGAAACGACATGGCGACCGTCAGGGAATCGGCTCGGTCCGACCGGGCACGCGAGCTCGAGCTGATCGTCAATGAGCTGGAGGAACTCAACCAGCAAGTGCGCGAACGCCACATCTGGATCCGCACGCGCTGGAACCTGCCCAACCAGAACGCCTGGCACCTCGGCACGCCCGATCAGCCGCAGCCCGGCCCGCATAGCCTGACGGTCGAGTACCCCTCGCCCGTCCCGCATGTCTGGAAATGGAGCGATATCGAGCCCAATCTGCTCAAGCTCGCCGAGCTTTGCCCGCTCGAGCTCACCGAGCGCCAGTCGGTGCTGCTGACCAACCCGGCCTTCGGGACCAAGGGGGTCAAGGTCACCAACACGATGCGCATCGCGATCTCGATCTACAAGCGCGGCGATGACGCCGAATCGCACCTGCACACGCCCAACGCCAGCCGGACGATCATCTCCGAGGGCGGTGGCTATACCGTGGTCGAGGGCGAGAAGATGCTGCCCAAGCGCGGCGATCTGGTGTTCACCCCCAACGGCACCTGGCACGCGCACGGCAACGACGACGACTCGCCGGTGATCTGGGCGGACACGCTGGACTGGCCGCTGATCGACTTTCTGGGATGCGCCTGGGCGCGCGACGATTCGGAGAACGCGATCCCCCACGGCGAGCCGGCCGAGAACTTCTCCAAACGCTTCTATGGCCGCGGCGGGATCCGCCCCCTGTTCGAGGCCCATCCCCGCGGCGTCGGCCAGGGAGTGACGCCGATGTTCCTGTATTCCGGGGGCGACATACGGGCCGCGCTGGACGATCTGGCGGGTTACGACGGCGACCCGCACGAGGGCGTGATCGTCGAGCTGGTCAACCCGGAGGACGGCACGCCGGTCTTCACCACCATCTCCTACCGCGCCCAGCTCCTGCGCCCGGGCGAGGCGACCCGGCCGTTCCGGCATACCGCATCGACGATCTATTGGGTCATGGACGGCGAGGGCCGCACCGAGGTCGACGGCGAAACCCTGGAATGGGCGCGCAACGATTTCTTCGTCGTGCCCAATCACCGCTGGCGCCGGATTGTCAATTCCGGGTCGCGCGATGCCATCCTCTACAGCTATACCGACCTGCCGCTGATTTCCAGCCTCGGCCACTACCGGGCGCAGGGAAAGACCGACGCCGGTACGGTCGTCGATCTCGTTTAGGTTGAACGGGACCCGCGATGACGACGCTTGCCGATTTCCCGATCACCAGGCGCTGGCCGGCAAAGCACCCGGACCGGATCCAGCTCTATTCCCTGCCCACCCCCAACGGGGTCAAGGCCTCGATCGCGCTCGAGGAGATGGCGCTTCCCTATGAAGCCCACCTCGTCTCCTTCGGCAACGACGATCAGCTCACGCCCGAGTTCCTATCGCTCAACCCCAACAACAAGATTCCGGCGATGATCGACCCGGACGGCCCGGGCGGTGCGCCCCTGCCGCTGTTCGAGAGCGGCGCGATCCTGATCTATCTCGCCGAGAAGTCGGGAAAGCTGCTGCCGGCCGATCCCGCCGGCCGCTACGAATGCATCCAATGGCTGATGTTCCAGATGGGCGGCGTCGGGCCGATGTTCGGCCAGTTCGGGCACTTCCACAAATTCGCCGCCGACAAGACCGCCGACAGCTATGCAAACGACCGGTACCGCGACGAAACCAGGCGTCTGCTGGCGGTCATCGAGAAGCGTCTCGAGGGGCGCGACCATCTGATGGGCGATGACTACACCATCGCCGACATCGCGACCTTTCCGTGGATCCGGGTCTTGGGGACGTTCTACGACGGCACCGAGGCCCTTGGGCTAACGGACTACGTCAACGTGACCGGCTATCTCGAGCGCTGCCTCGCCCGACCCGCGGTCGAGCGCGGACTGAACCAGCCGCCGCGCGATTGAACGGAAATATCCGGCGAGCGTATTCGCGTCCGGTTCAGGGCGCCGGCGCCTCATCGACGACCGGGTTGGACAGGGTCCCGATGCCGGAGACCTCGACCTCGACGATATCGCCGGGGACCAGCCACTTGGGCGGATCGAACCGGGCGCCGGCGCCGATCGGGGTGCCGGTCGAAATGATGTCGCCGCGCTTGAGGCTGGCCCAGGTCGAGACGTAGCTCACCAGGTCGGCGAAATCGAAGATCAGGTTGGCGGTGGTGTCGTCCTGACGCACCTCGCCGTTGACCCGGCAGCGCACCTGCAGGTCGCCGTAGCCGTGCGCGAATTCATCGGCGGTGACGAGCCACGGCCCGACCGCGCCGCAGCGGTCGAAGTTCTTGCCTTGGGTGACGTTGAACTTGCCGTGGCGCATCCAATCGCGGATGCAGCCTTCGTTCAGGCAGGTCAGCGCTGCGATGTGCGCGTGCACGCGCTCGCGCGGAATCCGCCTGCCGCCCTGGCCGATGACGATCGCGATCTCGGCCTCGTAGTCGAGCTGGACCGACTCCGGCGGCCGAACCAGCGGCTGGCCGTGGCCGACCAGGGTATCGGGGGCGCGCATGAAGACGCTGGGATAGTCCGGCAGCGTGCTGTCGTCATATTCCAGGTTGCGGTTGGCGTAATTGACGCCGATGCAGATGATCTTCTCCGGCTGCTCGATCGGCCGGCGGTAGGCGATCTCACCCATCGCATAGTCGGAAGGTGCCCCTTTCGCCGCCGCGGCCGCCCGCGCCCAGGCCTCCGCATCGAGCAGGTCGAGCAGGCCGTCGACTCCTTTCATCCGCGGCGCGAGGTCGATGACCCCGGTCTCGGTGACCATGCCGAATGATACCTTGCCTCCGGCCTCGAAGGTAACGAATCTCACAGGCCAATTCTCCCCTCAACCGTCGGCTCAGACGCCCATCAGGTCGCGAAAGCCGTTCCAGAAACCACGCACCGAGACTTCGGTTGCGCGCGAGCCGGGGCTCGGCGCGACGTCGCGGCCACCCATCTCCAGCAGGGATACGCGGTCGGGATCCGCCCGGGTGCCGCGTTGGACCCAGCTGCCGATGACCCCGTCCTCCATCGAGATCAGGCCGCCGGGCCCGATCAGGTTGGACTGATGGATCCGCGCCGCGCGCTGCGCCTTTGTGTCATCCGCACAGCCCAGGATGCGCCAGGACAGCTCGCACCCGTCCGGCCCCTTCGGCGTGCACACCCGCAGCGCGATCGAGTTCTGGGTCTGCTGGATGACGAAATTGGGAAAGATCGACTGAATCGCGAGCGTCGTGCCGCACGGGAACTCGGGCCAGCCGCTGACCGGGCGCGAATCGGCCAGTCGGTAACCGTCATCGACCGCCCGCAGCTTGTCCGCGTCGTATTGCGCCTCCTCGCGGTCGGTGGCAGCGATCGAATAGCTGATATGGTGCCAGCCGCGCGGGCTGAGCTTGATCCCGCCGTCCATCGACAGCCGGTTGAGCCGGAAGGTGGTGAAGAAGACGTGCAGCAGGCTCGCATGGTAGGAGTCGCGCACGTTCTCCATGTAGAGCTTCCAGTTGTTGGGCATGAACTGGCTGTAGCTGCCCAGCAGAACCATCTCGCGGCCGAGCACGCGGTCGATGTTGGCCCGCATCTCCGCGCCGAGATAGTCGGCCAGCGGCGCGACCTGGTCGGAGAAGCTCGCGAACACCAGCCCGCAATAGCTGTCCACCCGCAGCCGCTGCAGCGCATGGTCGGTGATCGCGAAGTCCTCCGGCATGCCGCCGCGGCGTGCGATCCCGTGCTGGAAGGCGACCGATTCGAGGCGTCCCTGAAGGTCGTAGGTCCAGTTGTGATAGACGCAGGTCAGCCTGCCGTCCGCCCTGCCGGCCTTGGCGATGCAGACCATGTTGCCGCGGTGGGCGCAGCGGTTGACCATCGCGTTGATGGCACCGGTCTCGTCGCGCAGCACGATCACCGGAGTCTCGCCGATCTCGACGGTGCGGTAGTCGCCGGGCTCCGGGATCTCCCGGTCCATCAGCAGGAAATGCCAGACGTCGCCGCGAAAAATGTTGCGTTGTTCGGCCTTGTAGATGCCGGGCTCGGCATAGACCCGGTAGGGGACGCGGCTTACGCCCTCCTGCGGCCAGACGAACGGGGCGTCGTTCTCGGGCAAGCTGTCGTTTCCCTGCATGGGCGGTCGGCGAACGGACGGACTATACCGGCGGCTTGACGCCCTGGCCATTGCGGGTGATAGCGGTTGGCACGATCCGGGGGGCTGTGTACACTCCGGCCCGCCCGGCCGGCCGCGCCGGGCGGACGGGTTTGCCCCGGAAATGCGCGGTTCGGCCTGCACCCGAGAGCCGGCTTCCGTGCGGGTTCGGATAACACGGAGACACAGCGCATAATGAGTGATATCGAGTTCCACGCGGTCGCCAAGACGGGCGACCTCGACGACGGCGAAGCTCTGCAGGTCGTGGTCGGCAGGAAGGAAATCGCGATCTACAACCTCGAGGGCGAATTCTACGCGACCGACGACATCTGCACCCACGCCTATGCCTCTCTGGCGGACGGCTATGTCGAAGGCGAGGTGATCGAATGCCCGCTGCACGGCGGCTGCTTCAACATCAAGTCGGGCAAGGCGATGACCCCGCCGGTGACCGAAAACCTTAGGACCTACGAGATCAAGGTCGACGGCGACGACATCATGGTCGGCGTGCCCGGCTGATTCTGCCGGACCGGACGTGCGATGAACGCCGCCGGGGCGATCGTCGTGGTCGGCGCCGGCCAGGCGGGCGGCTGGGCCGCCAAGACCCTGCGAGACGAGGGCTTCGAGGGCAGGATCGTCCTGATCGGCGAGGAACCCTACCCGCCCTATGAACGCCCGCCGCTGTCCAAAGAGGTGCTGCTGGGCAAGGTGCCGGCCGAATCCAGCTATCTGTGGCCCGAAGGCGCCTTCGAGGAATGGCGGGTCGAGCTGCGTACCGCGACGGCGGTGACCGCGATCGATCGCGCGGCCAGGACCGTGAGGCTCGCCGACGGCGAGGCGATCGCATACGACAAGCTGATGCTGGCCACCGGCGGGCGGGTCCGCAAGCTGCCGATCGACGGCAGCGAGCGTCCCGGCGTGCACTATCTGCGCGACATCCCCGACAGCGCAGCGATCCGGGCCGACATCACCGAGGGCGCGAAGCTGGTGGTCGTCGGCGGCGGCTGGATCGGGCTCGAGGTCGCCGCAGCCGGGCGCATGCTGGGCGCCGATGTGGTCGTCCTGGAGGCACTGGACCAGCTTTGCGGCCGGGCGCTGACACCCGACTTCGCGGCCCACCTGTACGCGATCCACCGCGAGCGCGGGATCGATGTGCGCCTGGGCACGTCGATCGAGGCGGTCCTCGGCGAGGATCGGGTGAGCGGCGTGCGGCTGCCCGACGGCACGGTGCTGCCGGCCTCCGTCGTGGTGATCGGCATCGGGCTGATCCCCAATGTCGAGCTTGCGGCCGAAGCGGGGCTCGAGGTCGACAACGGCGTGATCGTCGATGCGCTTGGCCGGACGTCCGATCCGAACATCTATGCCGCCGGCGATGTGACCAACCACCCCAACGACCTGCTGGGCCGGCGCATCAGGCTGGAATCCTGGGAGAATGCCCAGAACCAGGCGATTGCCGCGGCCCGGGCGATGCTGGGCGGCGCGACGCCGTATGCGGAGATCCCCTGGTTCTGGTCGGACCAGTACGACGTCAACATCCAGCTCATCGGCCTGCCGGCCGACTGGGACCGGACCGTCACCCGCGGCGAGCGGGCGGAGAACCGGTTCATCGAGTTCTATCTCAAGGACGGCCGGATCGAGGGGGCGGCCGCAATCAACAACCCCCGCGACATCCGCTTTGCCAGGCGCCTGATGCAGGCCGGCAAGGTGCTCGACCCTGCCGCGCTCGCCGATCCCGAGGTCAAGCTCCAGGCCCTGCTCAAGGGCTGAGCCGCTCTTCGATCAACGCGAAGACCCCGTCCGCATCCACGCCGGTCAGCACCAGCGCGTTGGGCGGCGCATCGAAATCGACCACGGTGCGGCCGATCTCCGCGGTCTCGGCGGTCGCCACCGCAACGCGGGCCGGTGCGCCGGTGAACAGGTCGGGCCGCAGCAGGTAGGCGATCGTGCACGGATCGTGCAGCGCGGCACCGTGTTCTTCGCCGGGATCGCGCGCCATCAGCCGCGCCGCGGCCCGCGCGGCCGGCGTGCCCAGCGCCGCAAGCGCGGCGATGCGATCGGGCGTGCACCGCACCTGGTGGGTGACATCCAGCCCGATCATCACCACCGGCGCGCCGGCCTCGAAGACCACCCGCGCGGCATGGGGATCGACATGGACGTTGAATTCGGCATGGGGTGTGACGTTGCCGGCGCCGACCGCCCCGCCCATCAGGACGATCCGGCGGATCTCAGGCACCAGGTCGCGGCGCTTGGCCAGCGCCAATGCGAGGTTGGTCAGCGGGCCGACGGCGAGGATGGTGATCGCCCCCGGCCGGTCTTCGATCGCCCGGATCAGCGCATCGACGGCGTGGGCGGATGCGGCGGTGCCGGCCGGCGCCGGCAGGTCGAGCCCGCCCAGACCGTCATCGCCATGGATTTCGGTCGCGGTGCCCCCCACCCCGATCAGGGGCGCGGCACAGCCGCCGTGGACCGGCACGTCTTCGCGCCCGGCCAGTTCGCGGATCTTCAAGGCGTTGGCAAGCGTCTGCGCGGCCGACACGTTGCCCGCCACCGTGGTCACGGCCCTGACGTCGAGCGCATCGGCAGCAGCGAAGGCGAGCAGGAGCGCGACGGCATCGTCGGTGCCGGGATCGCAGTCGATGACGATCGGCCGGGCCGAACCCGCCGCGCTCACATCAGGAACCAGGCTGCAAGTCCGAGGAAGGCGAGGAACGCGATCACGTCGGTGACCGTGGTCAACAGCACGCCCGAGGCGACCGCCGGATCGATTCGGGTACGCGACAGCCCGAACGGGATCGCCGTCCCGGCTAGCCCGGCGATGACCAGCGTCACCACCATCGCCGCGCCCATCACCGCGCCGATCGACAGCTCGCCCGACCAGACCCATGCGATCAGGCCGACGATCGCGGCAAAGCACAGCCCGTTGAACAGGCCCACCAGGGCCTCCTTGGACAGCACCCGCAGCGCGTTGGCCGGCGTCAGGTCGCGCATCGCGATCGCGCGGACCGCGACGGTCAGCGACTGGGTGCCCGCGTTGCCGCCCATCGAGGCGGCGATCGGCATCAGGACGGCGAGGACGACGATCTGCTCGATGGTCGCCTGGAAGAACCAGATCACCATCGAGGCCAGCACCGCGGTGAACAGGTTGACGAACAGCCAGGAGAACCGGGCCTTGCCGGTGTCCAGCACCGCCTCATAGATGTCGGTCTCGGAAATCCCGCCCAGGCGCATCAGGTCTTCCTCGGCCTCCTCGTGGATGACGTCGACGACGTCATCGACCGTGATCACGCCGATCAGCCGGCCGCCGTCATCGACGACCGGCGCGGAGACCAGATCCTTCTGGGCGAAGATATAGGCCACCTCCTCCTGGTCCATCGCGACGGGGACCGCGACGACCTCGCGGCGGGTCAGATCCTGCATCGGCACCGGCCGCCGCGCGCGCAGCACATGGCTCAAGGACACGGTGCCGACCGGCCGGTGACCGGGATCAACGACGAAGATGTCGTAGAAGTCGTCGGGCAGGCTCTCGGCCTCGCGCAGGTAGTCGATGGTCTCGCCGACCGTCCAGAACGTCGGCACCGCGACCAGGTCGCGCTGCATCAGCCGGCCGGCGCTGTCCTGGGGATAGGCGAGCCCCTGCTCGAGCGAGTCGCGCAGCGCCGCCGGGATCGCCTGCATCACCTGCCGCTGCTGGGCCTCCTGCAGCGACGACAGCAGCAGCAGCGCATCGTCGGACTCGAGGCGCGCGATGGCCCCCGCCAGGCGCTGGGTGCCGAGATGCTCGGCCACTTCCTCGCGGACGGTCTGGCCGAGCTCGGGCAGGATCTCCGGCGCGAAGCCGGGCGCCAGGATCTCGACCAGATGCGCGCGCTGCTCCGGGTTGAGCTGCTCCAGGAGGTCGGCGACCTCGGCGTAGTGCAGCGCCGAGGTCAGCTCGACCACGCGGGTGGGCTCGGCGGCGTCGATCGCATCACCGACCGAGATCGCGATGTCGGGGATCATGCCGATCAGGTCAGAGGCGGGCGCGCCCTGCGGTCCGATCGCCGCCCTGCGGTCGTGATCCGCCATCCCTCGCATCCCACCTCGAGACCGTTGACGCCGGCCCGCCGCAGTGCCGGCGCCGATCCGTACTGGCTTCGGACCGGGCCCGCTCCAGGAATGGGCGGGCCCGATGAACTGGTGCGGTCGAGAAGACTCGAACTTCCACGGGATTTCTCCCACAGCGACCTCAACGCTGCGCGTCTACCAATTCCGCCACGACCGCAAATTCTCTGGAGCCGATCACCTCGCGCGCCAAATCGCGATGGGCGGGGATACCAAAATGGCGTCGCCATCGCAAGGTCCGCATGCGTGCTAAGCTCCGCCCATGCAGGTGGAATGGCGCATCCAGCCCGGGCTCCAGCCCTACCCGGAAGCGGTGGCGGCGATGGAGGAGCGCGCCGACGCGATCCGCGAGGGCGCCGCGCCGGAGCTTGTCTGGCTGGTCGAGCACCCGCCGCTCTATACCGCCGGGACCTCGGCCAGGCCCGAGGACCTGCTGGCGCCCGACCGCTTTCCCGTCCATCGGACCGGGCGGGGCGGCGAGTTCACCTATCACGGTCCGGGCCAGCGAGTGGCCTATGTGATGCTCGACGTCGGCCGGCGCGGCCGCGATGTCCGCCGGTTCGTGCGCTCGCTCGAAGCCTGGCTGATCGCCACGCTGGCCGCGTTCGGCGTCGTCGGCGAGCGGCGCGAGGGCCGCGTGGGCATCTGGGTCGCACGGCCCGGCGGCGAAGACAAGATCGCCGCCGTCGGGCTTCGACTGCGCCGCTGGGTAAGCTTTCACGGTGTTTCGTTGAATGTCGATCCAGCGCTCCGCCACTATGACGGGATCGTGCCGTGCGGGGTCAGAGAGCATGGCGTGACCTCGCTCGCCCGCCTTGGTCTTGCGGTGCGGATGGAGGAGGTCGATGCGGTGCTGCGCCGGACATTCGCCGAGACTTTCCAGACCGCGCTCACGCCGACGAATGCACCGTGAAACCGGCCCGTTCCGGGGCCTCGGCCGCGAACACCGCGATGTCTTCGACCCGGGCAGCCGGCGGGCCGATGCGGCAGGCCACGAGCATCCGATCGACTGCCGGCTCGGGGCCGTGGAACAGCGCTTCGACCGAGCCGTCGCGGCGGTTGCGCACCCAGCCGTCGAGCATGTGCTTGCCGGCCTCGCCCTCGATCCAGGCGCGGAACCAGACGCCCTGGACCCGCCCGCTTATCCTGGCGCGGACGGTCTTCACCGGCACAGGCTCAGGAAACGGTCTGCCGCCGCCAGGTCATCGTGCAGCCTGGCGCGCCGGGTCTCGGCATCGGCGTCCTCGCCCCAGCGTTCGTTCTGGTAGCGCTCCTCGATCAGCGAGGCGTGCAGGGTCGCCTCCGCGCCGAGCCGACCGGCCGCCATGGCCAGCGCGATCACCACAGAGCCCAACGCGCCGGTCGCCGCGTGCAGGGCGGTCAGGCTGAAGTCGTCGAACGCCTCGACCGCGCCTCGGATGGCCGCCAGCGCGGCTTCGGGCTGGACCGCAGGCAACAGCCCGGTGGTTACGACGAGCCTGGCGCCGTGGGCCTCTCCGACCCACGCGACCAACGGGTCCCAGGCCTCGGCCTGGCGCCGCCGCAAGGAATCGGGCTGTGTGACGCGGTAGCATACCAGATCGGTCTCGGCGTATTTCGCGACCTCGCCGATCACCGCGTCCCGCCGCTCGATCACGGTATCCAGCGCGGTATTGGCCAGGCGGGTGAGCGGCATCGTCGCCGGATCGATGCGTTTTCCCTGGCCATCCCATTCCGCCGCGATCGCGCGGGCCAGGGACGCGCCCGGCAACAGCAGCGCCCGCTTGCCCGGGCTGAGCAGCGCTTTCGCATCGAGCCGCACCGCGAACCCGCCGGCAACGGGCTCGACGGTGACCCGTCGGTAGAACCGATTCGCCATAAAGCCTCGCGATCGATCGCCAAAGCTGCGCGAATTCGGCGCGGCTGGCAATTGTCCCGGCCCACGACATATGGGACGGTTGGGTTTGCTGAGCCGTGAGCCGGGGGAGGATGCGATGGCGCTGCTGCCGTTGACGATGACGTTTTGGGACTACGACCGGGTGCAGGCGCTGGCCGACGGCAGGGTGAGGATCGAGGGCTGCGATGCCACCCATTTCGCACTCGACATCCACGACATCTTCTTCCGCGCGATCCGCAACCAGGAGTTCGATCTGACCGAGCTGTCGTTCAGCTCCTATATGATGATGCTCGACCGGGGCGAGGCACCCTACGTCGCGATCCCCGTGTTTCTGTCGCGCATGTGGCGCTATTCGGCGATCTACATCCGCACCGACCGGGGGATCAAAGACCCGCAGGACCTCAAGGGCCGCGCCGTCGGCGTGCCGGAGTACCAGGTCACCGCGGCCCTGGCCGCCCGCGGCATGCTGTCGGACGAATACGGCGTCAAGGCCTCGGACGTCACCTGGCTCACCGGCGGGATCGAGGACCCCGGCCGGCCGGAGAAGCTGAGCCTGGATTTGCCGTCCGACATCGTCTGCCGGCCGATCCCTGCGGACAAGAGCCTGTCGGGGATGATGGCGGACGGCGAGCTCGACGCCATGGTCTCGCCCCTGCCGCCGTCGGCCTTCCTCAAGGGCCACCCCGACATCGGCCGCTTGTTCCCCGACTACCGCGCGCTGGAGAAGGATTATTACAAGAGGACCGGGGTGCACCCGATCATGCATGTCGCCGCCCTGCGCCGCTCGCTGGTCGATGAGCACCGCTGGCTCGCCAACAACGTTTTCGAGGCCTTCGAGAAGGCCAAGGCGGTGGCCATGCCGGGTCTGCGCAATTTCGGCGCGGTCAAGGCCACGGTGCCCTGGCTCGCCGCCGAGGTCGAGGAGACCATTGCCCTGATGGGCGAGGACTACTGGCCCTACGGCATCGAGAAGAACCGGAAATCGATCGAGACCATGGCGCGGTACTCATACGAGCAGGGCCTGTCCAAGCGCCCGCTCGCCATCGAAGACCTGTTTACCCCGGAAACCCTGGAGCAGTCCAAGAGCTGAGGCGCGGCGGCAGCCGTCGGTGATTGCACGCCCGCCGGCGGGCGGCGTTTGTCTTCACGATCGGCGTGGTCGGTGCATGTCCGATCGCTTCAGGGCAATTCGACCTGGACCTTGGAGGACTTGCCGCCGTCTTCGAGGAAGCGCTTGAGCGCGGCGTGGAAATAGGGGTCGCGGACCGAGGTCATGACATTCTTGATCTCGTATTCCGTCGCCTCCTCGATCGACCGCCGCCAGCCGAGGTGAAAGCTTTCCTTGGCCATCGCCTGGAGGTGGGTGGGCGCGGCGGCGAGGTCGCGGGCGATGGCGGCGGCGGTCTCGGCGAAGGTCGCGGCCGGGTAGACGCGGTTGGCGATGCCCCATTCGACCGCCTCGGCCGCTCCCAGCGTGCGGTTGGTGATCATCATCTCCTGGGCGCGGCGGAAGCCGACGATCTTGGCAAGCGAATAGCTGGTGGTCGCATCGTTGGCCAGCCCGATGGTGTGCCAGGCGCACAGGAACCGCGCGTCCTGCGAGCACACCACGAGATCCGAGCACAGCGCCATGCCGAGCCCGGAGCCGGCGGCAGCCCCGTTGACCGCCGACATCACCGGCTTGGGGATATGGACGATCTTGTGCAGCACCAGATGCCACCACATCGCCAGATCGCGGAAGTGGTCGGCGATCGGCGCGATCCCGTCATCGACCGGCGGGATCTCCTTGAGGTTGAAGCCGGCGCAGAAGCTCCGGCCGGCGCCGGTCAGCATGACCGCGCCGACGGTTTCATCGGACTCGCAGGCATTCAGCGCGGCGAGCAATTCCTCGACGCCGATCCGGGTGAGCGCGTTGCCGAATTGCGGCAGGTTGAAGGTGATCCGCCCGACCCCGTCGACGATGTCGAGAAGCAGGGTCTCGTAGTCTCGCGTCGGCATCGCTGATCCTTTACGCGGCGCGCTCGAGGAAATCGATGAAGGCGCCGGCGAGCTCCCCCTCGCGCGCGTCCCATTCCTCGAGCGGGTAGAGGTCGACGTCAACCTGCTCGGTGAACATCTCGTAGAGCTCGGCGCCGGGGATCAGGAGGTGCGCGTTGCGGCCGGTTTCGATGCCGTGGATGCGGTCGCAGCCCGGCACGATGATCGTCGGCACCGCGATCGAGCGCAGATCCTCCTCGGAGGCGCCGATCACCGGCAGGTCCGCGCCAGCCAGGAAAAAGCGCCGCCAGTGCTCCATCCGGTCGATGAAGTCGGCCGGGTCCATCGCCATCAGCCGGCCCCGGTTGGCCGGCCACTGGGCGAAACGGTCGCTGAAATGCTCGGTCCGGCAGACCGCTTCCATGCCGCCGTTCTTCGCCGCCTCGATGAACAGACCGTAATAGTTCCATGCCAGGCGCTCGGCGGCGAACTTGCCGCCGGTCACCCGCCACAGCATCAGCGCACGGGTCGCCTCGCGGTGGCGGAGGTAGAACAGGATCGAGGTACGGCAGCCCGAGG
Source organism: Alphaproteobacteria bacterium (assembly GCA_965248835.1). Classification (GTDB taxonomy): domain Bacteria; phylum Pseudomonadota; class Alphaproteobacteria; order MPNO01; family MPNO01; genus CAYFYS01. The sequence continues at coordinate 397,943 of CBDFLJ010000002.1, read as the reverse complement.
ACGCGCCGCCGATGAACGCCGGCAGGGCGCCGAGCTGATGGAGCAGCGCGTGGAGGTCGTCGGCCCAGCTTTCGTATTCCGATTCCGCGCCGCCGATGACGACGTCCGAGGCGCCGCAATTGCGCCGGTCGTGGATCACCACGCGGTAGCCGGCCCCGGCGATCCGCCCGGCCAGCGAATCCACGGCCTCCATGCCGCGCCGCCCGCCGGGCGACAGCGCGACCCAGGGGCCGTCCTCGCCCAGGACCTGGTAGTTGATGCCGATCCCGCGCACATTTGCCCTGGCCATCTCTTCTGCCCTCCCCGGGTTTGCAGCAGGGCGGGCTCAGGCGGCCTGGAGACGCTCCACGAGCTGCCGGGCCAGCGCACCCACCACGCGGCGACGATACCACGGCGCGACCGTGGTGGTCCGCATCGGCTTGGCCTGGCTGCGCACCGCATCGCGCAGCGCATCGAGCGCGGCCCCGTCGAGCGGCTTGCCGAGGAAGGCGTCGGTGCCCTTGATCATATGGGGAATGGGGTTGACCGCGGTCACCGCGATCCTGAGTTCGGCCGGCGCGCCGTTGTCCATCCTGAGTCCGACGGCGGCACCGGCCAGCGGGAAATCGATCGAGCCCCTGACCCGTGCCTTGCGGTAGCCCGAAGGCAGGCCCGCCCCGGCCTTGGGCAGATGCAGCGTGGTCAGCAGCTCGTAGCGCCCCAGCGCGAGGTGATCCATCCCGTCGTTCCTGTAGATCTCCTGCAGCGGCACAAGCCGGTCGCCGTCGGGGCCGGCAAGCGTCACCTCGGCCCCGTGGACCAGTGCGGCCGGCGCGAGGTCGCCGGAGAACGTCGCGAAGCAACGCTTGCCGCCGGGCGCGACATGGCACACCTCGCCCCGGTGCTTGAGGCAATAATCGTTGGACCGGCGCCACCACTCGCTCTGGTTGTAGTAGAGGCAGCGGGTGTCCAGGCACAGGTTCCCGCCGACGGTGCCGTAGTTCTGATGGGTGGGGCCGGCCACCGCGGCGGCGGCCTCGGCAACGGCGGCGTAGTCGCGCGCGACATCGGGATGGGCGGCAACCGCGCTCAGCGGGACGGCGGCGCCGATATGCAGCCCGTCCGCGTCCGCGCGGATCTCCTTGAGCTCGGCAACGTTGGTCAGGTCGACCAATGTCGTCGGCGCCTCGATCCCGCGCCGGACGTTGACCACCATGTCGGTCCCGCCGGCGAGATAGCGCCCGGTCTCATCGGCTGCGCGCAGCCGGACCGCGTCTGCGACCGTATCGGGCCGCTCCAACTTGAAGGCCGGCATGTACTCCATCACCCGGCCTCCCCGATCCGGCGCGCCGCGACCCGCGTGTCCGTTTCCCTCTTCTCCAGCAGCTCCATCAACCGGTCCGGGGTCAGCGGCAGCTCGCTGGCGCGCACGCCCAGCGCATCGGCGACCGCACTGGTCAGCGCCGGCAGGAAGTTGGCAAGCGAGGTCTCGCCGGCCTCCTTGGCGCCGAACGGGCCGTGCGGGTCGGCGCTTTCGACGATGTGGGTCTCGATCGGCGGCGATTCGACGATCGTCGGCACGCGGTAGTCGAGCATGTTGCCGGTGATCCCGAGCCCGTCGTGGTAGCGGGTCTCTTCGGACAGCGCCTGGCCCATGCCCATCCAGACCGAGCCTTCGATCTGGCCCTCGACCGAGAGCGGGTTGAGCGCCTTGCCGCAGTCATGGGCAACCCAGACCTTCTCGACCGAGATCTCGCAGGTTTCCGGATCGACCGCGACTTCGCAGACCAGCGCGGAGTAGGCGAAGGCCATCGTCCCGCCGATCGCGGCACCGCGGTATTTCCGCCCGCCCCAGGACTCGGGAATGGTATCGAAGGTGCCCTTGACGGTGATCGTGCCGGTGCCTTCCAGGGCCGCCATCACGACCTCCTTCCAGGTCAGGCCCTCGTCCTGAGAACCGGCACGGTAGACATCGCCCAGGCATTCGACGTCCTCGGGACGGACGTCGAGTTTTTTCGCTGCCGCGTCGGTCAGCACGGCCTTCAGGTTCTCGGCCGCATTGATCGCGGCGTTGCCGACCATATAGGTGACCCGCGAGGAATAGGAGCCGTTGTCCTTCGGGGTGAGCGCGCTGTCGGAGGCGACGACGTTGATCCGGCTGATATCGATCCCCAGCACCTCGGCCACGCACTGGGCAAGGACGGTGGACGAGCCCTGGCCGATCTCGGCCGCGCCGGTCAACAGTGTGATCGAGGAATCCCAGTCGAGCTTGAGCTGGATCGTCGCGTGCGGCTCACCGGTCCAGTGCTTGGGCTTGGACGCACCGGAGATGTAGTGCGAGCACGCCATGCCGAGGCCGCGGTTGGGACCGAGCTTGCCGCGCCGCTCCTTCCAGCCCGATACCTTTTCGACGATATCCAGACACTCGGGCAGGCCGTAGGAATTGACCATCAGTTCGTTGGCCGTAAACGTCGGCGCGCTCAGCAGGTTCGCCCGTCTGACCGTGAACGGGTCAAGCCCCAGCGTCTCGGCCATGTCGTCGAGCAGGCTCTCGAAGGCGAACCGGATGTTGACCGTGCCGTGGCCCCGGAAGGCGCCGGGCGGCGGCATGTTGGTCAAGACCCGGAATCCCTTGTACTTGACGTTCTCCAGGTCGTAGATCGCAAACAGCATCGAGCCGTTGTAGAGGATGGTGACGATCCCGTAGCCCGAATAGCCGCCGGCGCGGTGGACCGATTCGCACTCGACCGCGGTAATCGTGCCGTCCTTCTTCATCCCGAGCTTGAGCTTGACCGCAGTCTCCTGGCGGCCGCGATGGGTGATGAAAGTCTCCTCGCGGCTCAGGACCAGGCGGACGGTGCCGCGCGCCTTGCGCGCGAGCAGGGCGGCGACCAGCTCGACATGCAGCGCCTCGGTCCGGCATCCGAACCCGCCGCCGACATGGGGCTTGATCACCCTTATGTCGGACTGCTCCATGCCCAGCGTGCGGGCGAGCATCAGGTGGACGTAATAGGGCACTTGGGTGGACGCGCGGACGGTGATGCGCTCGCGCGTGGCGTCGTATTCGGCCTGAGCGGCGTGCGGCTCGGACTGGACCTGGCAGACCTCGCCAAGCTGATAGGTCCGCTCGCGCACCAGATCGGCGGCGGCAAACCCGGCCGCGACATCGCCGAGCTCGAAGTCAACCTCGCGCTCGATATTGCCCGGCCGCTCGTCGTGGAGTTGGATCGCATCCGCCGCGCGCGCCGCCTCGGCGGTGAAATAGGCCGGCAGCTCGTCATAGACGATTTCGATCAGATCGAGCGCACGCTGGGCGGTAACAATATCCTCGGCCGCGACCGCCGCCACCGCCTCGCCGCGGTAGCGCACCCGGTCCTTGGCGATCGCGTACTCGTTCATCGCGATCGGAAGCACGCCATAGGTGTCCGCGCAGTCCGCACCGGTGACCACCGCGTGGACGCCGGGCAGCGCCTCGGCCGCGCTGGTATCGACGCTGAGGATCCTTGCATGCGCCACCGGGCTGCGCAGGATCCGCCCGACCAGTTCGGCCTGGTTGATGAAATCGGCGGTATAAAGCGCCTTGCCGGAGACCTTTTCCGGGCCGTCGATCAGCGGCGTCGGCACGCCGATCGTCTGGATGGGGCCGATCGCCTGGCTCATGCCGCCGCCTCCCCGGCCGCGATTTCGACCGCGGCCGCGCGTATCGCCTCGATGATCTTGATGTAGCCGGTGCACCGGCAGATGTTGGCCGCCATGCCGGAACGAATCGCCGCCTCGTCCGGGTCGGGGTTCGCCCGCAACAGGCCTTCGGCGGCCATGATCATGCCGGGGGTGCAGAACCCGCACTGGGCACCGAGCTTTTCGTGAAAGCCGCGTTGGATCGCCGACAGCCGACCGCTTCGCTCGAGGGATTCGATCGTCTCGACGCGGGCGCCCTGGCAGGCACCGGCAAGGGTCAGGCACGAATGGCGCGGCCGGTCGTCGATCAGCACCGTGCAGGCGCCGCACTCGCCGCCGTCACAGCCGATCTTGGTGCCCGTTGCGCCGGCGACCTCGCGCAGGTAGTCGACCAGCAGCATGTTGTCCGCGACGACATCGTCGCGGCCCTTCCCGTTGAGGCTCAGAGACAGGACGGTTCTCATGGCTCCCCTCCCGGCGTGCCACATCTGGACCGCAGAGCGTGATGTAATCAATCATTTACCTAGTCAACAATTAAACAATGCCATAAGCTGCAACCTTCCGCAACGACCAATAGCAATGCCATGCCAGACGATGCCCACCTCGGCCGGGAAAGGCCCCTGGACCTCGATATCCTGCCCGGACTCCTCGGCTATCAGCTACGCCGAGGCCAGACGCTGGTCTATGCCGGCTTTTCGGCGCGCTTGGCGCGCCACGGCCTGACCCACGGCCAGTTCGGGCTCCTGATCGTGGTTGGCGCCAACCCGGGATCGACCCAGACCGCGTTGGCCAACGTCTTCGGCAGCAACCGCTCGGTGATCGTGCGCATGATCGACAAGCTGGAGGACGCGGGCCTCCTCGCCCGCAAGGCCCAGCAAGGCGACCGCCGGTCCAACGCGATCGTGCTGACCGACCGGGGCGAGGCGGTGCTCGCGACTCTGCGGGTCGCGGTGCGCACGCACGAGGACCGGGTCGCGGGCCATTTGAGCGCGGACGAGCTCGACACGCTGATGGGCCTGCTGGTCCGGCTCAACCAACCGGGCTAGGCGATGAGGACCTACCGCAGCCGCTTTGTCGTCGCCTGGTCGCACTGCGATTCCGCCGGCATCGTTTTCTACCCCAACTTCCAGATCTGGTTCGATCAAGCCACCGAGAAGCTGTTCAGCGCCAACGGGCTGAGCTATCCGGAGCTCGCGCGCGACTTCGGGGTGACCGGGATGCCGCTGATCGAGACCGGCACGACCTTCCGCTTTCCCTGCCGGCTGGGCGATGAAATCGATCAGGAGAGCTGGGTCGACGAATGGAGCACGCGCGCTTTCCTGCTCCGCCACCGGATCAACCTTGCCGGGGGCGAGCCGGCGGTGGAAGGCTTCGAGCGGCGGGTGCTGATGACCGACGATCCGGGCTCGTCTAGGGGAATCCGCGCGATCGCCTTTCCCGAGTCCGCGAAGCGGCGGTTCGTCGATTGAACGGCCCCGCCCGGCTCGACGCGATCGGAGCGGGCTCGCCGGCAATCGCCGGCGTCGTCTTCATGATCCTGGCAAGCGCCTTCCTTGCAAGCATGCACGGCACGGTCCGCTACATGTCGGGCGAATTGCACCCGTTCGTGATCGCCTTTTTCCGCAACGTCTTCGGTTTCTGCGTGCTCCTGCCCTGGCTCATGCGGATCGGGATCGTGGCCTTCAAGACCGACCGGTTCGGGCTTCACGCGGTGCGCGGGCTGCTCAACGGCGGCTCGATGCTGTGCTGGTTCACCGGGCTCAGCCTGATCCCGCTGGCTGATGCGACGGCGTTGTCCCTGACCAGCCCCCTGTTCGCGATCTTCGGGGCGATCCTGATCCTCGGTGAGCGGATCCGGTTCCACCGGGTGGTGGGTCTGGCGGTCGGGTTGGCCGGCATGCTGGTCATCCTGCGGCCGGGCTTCGTCGAGATCACGCTGGGCGCAATGCTGGTGGTGGGTTCGGCCGGCTTCGTGACCGGCTCCAAGCTCATCGCCAAGGGCCTCACCCGGACCGATTCCACAACCACGATCGTTGCCTATCTGACGCTTCTGATGATCCCGGTCACGGCGATCCCGGCGGCCTTGGTCTGGCAGACGCCGAGCCTCGGGCAGCTCGCGGTGCTGGTGCTGATCGGCGCGCTGGGGAGCTGCGGACATATCTGCGTGATCCAGGCCTACCGGCTGGCCGATGTCGGTCTGGTCGAGCCGATGATCCTGTTCCGGCTGGTGTGGGCCTCGCTGCTCGGCTTCCTGCTGTTCGCCGAGCGTCCCGGGCTGGAGGTCTGGATCGGCGGCGCGATGATCGTTGCGGCGACCACCTACGTTGCACGGCGCGAATCGCGCAGCCGCCCCGATGCGCCGATAGGCCGGTGAGCGCCCCGCGGGCGTTTGCCGAACCGCGGGCGCGAACAGCCTGGGGACGTTCACGGTGTTCTGCCTGATGTTCCTGATCTGCGCAGACATCCTCGGCCGGACCCTGTTCAACGGCCTGATCCGCGGCGTGGCTCAGATCGTCGGCAATTCGATCGTCACCGCGGTGCTCCTGGTCGCGGTCCCCGAGCTCGGCCTGGTCTTCCTGCGACCGACTTGACGCCCGACCGGCGGGTCACCGACACTCCGCGGCGACGCCAATGATCGGAGAGCAGGACGGCCATGCCCTATATCGATGCGGATTCCCATGTCTTCGAGGTCGAGCAGACCTGGGACTATCTGCCCAAAAAATACCGCGACCGCCGGCCGATCCCGATCACCATTCCGCAGCAGGACGCGCCCTATATGGGCGTCGACAACGCGTTCTGGTTCGTCGATGGAAAGGCCATCCAGTGGACCTGGGGCCCGGGCACGATCCAGATCGGCTGTCCGCTGTCGTCGGTCCATGCCGGCTTGAAGGAGTTCTCCATCGGCAACCAGTCGCTGATGGATGTACCGGCCCGGCTCGCTGACCTCGACCGCGCGGGGATCGACATCCAGGTGGTCTATTCGACGCTGCTTTTCGCGCCGCTGACCGATGACGATGCCTTCCAGACCGCGCTGACGGTGAGCTACAACAAATGGATCGCCGAGCGCTGCGCCGAAGCGCCGAACCGGCTGAAGTGGGCTGCGGTGCTCCCCCTGTGCGAGCCCAAGGCGGCGGTCAGGGAGATCCACCGCGTCAAGGACGCCGGCGCGGTCTCGCTGATGTGCTTCGGCACCGTCGGCGAGAGACTGCTCCATATGCCGGAGTTCGACCCCGTCTGGGCGGCCGCCCAGGAGGTGGATTTGCCAGTCGCGGTCCATGTCGGCTGGCCGTTGGGCTCGATGCGCCGGATGTGCGATGAGCATTCCAGCTCGCTCAACGTCTCCTTCACCCTGCCGCTCCTGATGGGATTCTACAGCTTTGCCGGCGGCGGCATCCTCGACCGCCATCCCAGGCTGCGGGCGATCTTTCTCGAGGGCGGGTGCGGCTGGCTGCCGTGGTACCTGGCGCGCATGAACCACTACTACCCGGTGGCGGAATTCTTCCGCTCCTCCTTCGGGCTCGGCAAGATCACCAGCAAGTCGCCCGAGACCTACAAGGACCGCATCTACGTCACCGCCGAGGCCGACGAGCTGCTGCTGCCCCAGGTTCTCGGCTATCTCGGCGATGACAAGATCATGGTCTCCGAGGACATGCCGCATTTGGAGGAGCGCGAGGGCTCGGGCGAGGATTTGGGCGAGCGCACCGACATCACCGAAGTGCAGAAGGAGAAGATCCTCTACCGCAACGCCGAGAAGTTTTACGGCATCAAGGTCAGGCAGAAGAAGCGCCGGCTTGCCGCCGCCGCCGAGTAGAGGTCGATCATGCCGGGAACCATGGACGGACGGGTCGGGTTCGTCACCGGCGGCGGCAGCGGCATGGGCCGGGAGACGGCCAGACTGCTGGCCGCCGCCGGCGCGGCGGTGGCGATCGCCGACCGCAACGAAGACGGCGCGCGCCAGACTGCATCCGCGATCGAGTCGGCCGGCGGCAAGGCGTTTCCGATCACGCTCGACGTCGCCGACCCGACGGCCGTCAATGACGCCGTCGCTGCGGCGCAGGCCGCGCTGGGGACCATCGATGCCGTGGTCAACATCGCCGGCTTCTACCAGGTGGTCGAAGTCCAGGACATCACCGATGCGGACTGGGCGGCGATGTTTGCCGTCCACGTCACCGGGACCTTCAACGTCTGCCGCGCGGCGCTGCCCGACATGATCGCGGCCAAGGCGGGGGCGATCGTCAACATGTCCTCGCTCCATGCCCTGCGCGGCCAGGCGCAGGCCGCCCACTATTCCGCCGCCAAGGGCGCCATCATCGGCTTCACCAAGTCGCTCGCCCGCGAGAAGGGCCCGCTCGGCATCCGTTGCAACGCCGTCGCACCCGGCCCGATCGACACGCCATTGTGGCGCGGCCTGGTGCCGGCGGCCGAGTTCGAGGCTGTGGCCGCCAAGCGCGCCGAAGTCGTCCCGATCGGCCGGCTCGGCCGGGCGGACGAGATCGCGCCGATGATCGTCTTCCTGCTGGGTCCCGAGGCGAGCTACATCACCGGCCAAGTGATCTCGCTCGACGGCGGCGAGACGATGGCCTGATCAGCGCCTCGACCGCCTGCCGGTCAGGCACTTCAAATGCTCGCTGGGTCGTCGTCGACATGGAGCGGCGAGAAGCGCACGCCCAGCACCTCCCGCATGGTGAGCTTTCCGCCGCGGTCCTTGTCGACGACCATGAGCTGCTGGGCGTCCTCGATGCCGGCGGGCAGAACCATCCGCCCGCCGGGCTTGAGCTGGCCGAGCAGCGGCGGGGGCACCAGATCCGGCGCGGCAGCGAGCAGGATGCGGTCGAAAGGCGCGTGCTCGGACCAGCCGCGGGAGCCGTCGCCGTGGCGAACCTCGATGTTCCGATAGCCCTCATCCGCGAGCCTGCGCCGCGCGCTTTGGGCAAGCTCCTCGATGATCTCGATCGTGTAGACCTGTGCGGCGAGCTCGGCCAGAAGCGCCGCCTGGTAGCCGAAGCCGGTCCCGACCTCGAGCACGATGTCCTCGGGCCGGACGTCCAGGAGATCGGTCATCACGGCGTTGATGTAGGGCTGGGAGATGGTCTTGCCGTAGCCGATGGGCAGCGGCGAATTGACATACGCGAAACCGCGCAGCTCGACCGGCACGAAGGCGTGCCGAGGAACCTTTCCCATCACCGACATCACCCGCTCGTCGAGGCGATGACGGCCGATCTCATCGGCCGTTGCGCGCACGTGCTCGGCGATCTCCGAGACCATTTCCTCACGCGGGCCGGCAAAATGAACGTCGCTCATGGGCTCTCCCCGATGGCTCGGCCTCCGCGCGTACGGCCGAAGCCATATTACCCGTGCTCGAGGATAAGGCGACAGGAAACGGTGGCACCGCCCCGGCCCCGAATAGCCCGCCGGCGGGGTTGCGTGATAGGCTCCTCGCCCCACCAACAGCGCGGGGAAGCGCGATGCGGTCGGTCCTGATCCCTGCGGCCCGGGTCGGGTTCACGCCCGCCGGGCCGCGCGCGGACTGACGCCGATGAGGATCGCGATCATGGGCGCCGGCGGGGTCGGATCCTATCTCGGCGCGCGGCTCGCCGCCGCCGGAGCCGATACCGTCCTGATCGCGCGCGGGGCGCATCTGGAGGCCATGAGGCGCCGCGGACTGCGCCTCGACAGCCCCCTGGGGGACGTAAGCCTGGCGCATATCGCGGCCAGCGGCGATCCGGCCGCGGTCGGTCGGGTCGATGTCGTCGTGCTGACGGTCAAGCTCTATGACGTCGCGGCGGCGTGCGCATCGATCGCGCCGATGCTGGGACCGGAGACCGCGGTGATCGGTATCCAGAACGGCGTGGCGATGCCCGATTGGCTGCCGGCCCTGGTCGGCCCCTTGCGTGCCGTCGGCGGGCTCGTGTTCATTTCCACCTCGGTTCCCGAGCCCGGCCGGGTTCGCCACCTGGGCAGGACGCACCGCCTGGTCGTGGGCGAGCTGGACGGACGCGCCAGCGACCGGCTGGAGCGGTTCCGCGGAGCGGCAACCGCCGCCGGGATCGATGTCGAGGTCAACGCGGATATTCGGCGTGCCTTGTGGGAGAAGTTCCTGTTCCTCGCCTCGGCCAGCGCCGTCGGCTGCCTCGGCCGCCAGCCGATCGGGGCGATCCAGACCGATGCCGACATCAAGGCGTCGTTCGTGGACGCGATGACGGAGATCGAGGCGCTGGCCCGCGCCAAGGGCATCGCGCTGGCCGAGGACATCGTCCCCCGCACGCTGGCGTTTGCGGAGACTTTCGATCCGGCGTCCAGGATGTCGATGCTGGAGGATCTGGAGGCCGGCAGGCGGCTGGAGGTCGAATGGCTGAGCGGCGCGGTGGTCGCGATCGGCGAGGCTCTGGGCATCCCGACCCCGGTGCACCGGACCGCCTATGCCTGCCTCAAGCACGCTGCGGCCGGCCGCCCCGCGCACGGCACAGCGGCACGGTGAGTTGCCGGGACGTTGACGTTCCCGCTCTCCGCCGGCTCAGGCGTCGCCTTGCGCGGCCTCGCGGATCGCTCGCCAGATGCATTCCGGGCTCGCCGGCAGCTCGATATGGCGCACGCCGAGCGGTGCCAGGGCATCGACGATCGCATTGGCGATCACGGCCGGGGAGACCGCCGTGCCGCCCTCGCTGCCCGGTTTGACGCCCAGCGGGTTCTGCGGGCTCGGCACCTCGATCAGGCGGGTGGCAAAGCTGGGCGTCCGGTCGGCCCGGGGCATCGCGTAGTCCATGAAGCTCGCACTCAGGAGCTGGCCGGATTCCGGATCGTAGACGCAGCGCTCCATCAGCGCCTGTCCCAGGCCTTGGACGATGCCGCCGTGGGTTTGGCCGTCGATCAGCATCGGGTTGATCGCCCGGCCGACGTCATCGACCGCGGCATAGCGCAGGATCTCGGTCTCGCCGGTCTCCGGATCGATCTCGACCTCGCAGACATGGCAGCCGCTGCCGAAGGCGGCCTGGCGGTGCTCGACCTGGGCGGCCGCGGACAGCGGGTCGGGCGCGGCGCCCGCGACCTCGAACAGCCCGACCGACCGGTCGGTGCCGACCACGGTGAAGCGGCCGTCGGCGTAATCGATGTCCGCGGCGGCGGCCTCCAGCATCTCGGCGGCGATGCCGCTTCCCGTGGCGATGATCTCCTCGGCGGCCTGGCTCAGGATCATCGCGCCCAGCCGCATCGACCGCCCGGAATGCGAGCCGCCGCCGACGGCGACCACGTCGGTATCGCCGGTGATCAACCGCACCGTCTCGAACGGCACGCCCAGGAGCGCAGCCACCACCTGGCCGAACGCGGTCTCATGGCCCTGGCCCGAATCCTGGGTGCCGATCACCACGTCGATGCGGTGGTCGGGCGAGACCGTCATCTCGGTCCGTTCGTAGGGCGAGCCGGTGGCGAGGTCGAGGTAGTTGGCGATGCCAATGCCGTGCAGCCGGGAGCGGGCGGCGGCGGCGGACTTGCGCGCGGCCGCGCCGTGCCAGTCGCCGAGCGCGACGGCGGCCTCCATCGCAACAGGGAAATCGCCGCTGTCGTAGACCAGGCCGAGCCCGTTGGCATATGGAATTGCCTCGGTCGGGACGATGTTGCGCCGCCGGATCGCCAGCCGGTCGAGCCCGAGCCGGTCGGCGGCGATGTCGATCAGCCGCTCCATGGCGTAGGTCACTTCGGGCCGGCCGGCGCTGCGGTAGGGATAGGTCGGCGGGGTGTTCGACGTCACCGCCCGCGCCCGCGCGTGGCAAGCGCCGATCCGGTAGGTCAGCGGGAAGATCTCCACGCCCTTGACCAGCGGGATGAACGAGACCCCGTGCGCGCCGATATTGCTGATATTGGAGATCCGCAAGGCCTCGAACCGGCCGTCGGCGGCCAGCGCGAGCTCGGCGCGGACGACCAGGTCGCGGGCCTGGAAGTCGGAGAGGAACATCTCGGTCCGATCGCCGGTCCACTTGACCGGCCGGCCGATCCGCCGCGCCGCCCAGAGCACGATCGCGAACTCGGGATAGAGCGCATTTCGGGTGCCGTAATTGCCGCCGACATCGTTCGCCGTCACCCGCAGATCCTCGGCGGCGACCCCGAGGATCGCAGCCAGGTCCTCCTTGTGGCGGACCACCCCGCCGGAGCCGGCGTGAAGATCGTAGCGCCCGGTCCGTTCATCGTAGGAAGCGACCGCGGCACGCGGCTCCATCGGCACTCCGGTGCAGCGCGACACGGTGGTCTCCAGAGTGACCACCTCATGGGCCGTCTCGAAGGCGCGCGCGACTGCTTCGGCATCGCCCACCGTGCCGTCGATGCAGACGTTGGAGCCGTGATCGGGCCAGACCAGCGGTCCGGACTCGAGGGTCTGCCGGGTCGCGATGACCGGATCGATCGGCCGGTAGTCGACCGCGACCCGCTCGCCCCCGTCCCTGGCGGCCGCTTCGGACTCGGCCAGGACGACGGCCACGGCCTCGCCGACATGGCGGACGCGGGCCAGCGGGATCACCTCGTGCGGCGGCTCGAAGACCGGCGAGCCGTCGGTATTGGCGATCGCGATGTCGGGCGGGCTCGACGGGATGGTGATGTGCGGGATCATGGCCAGCCCGTCGTCTGCGGCATCCCGGCCGGTCAGCACGGCAATGACGCCCGGCACGGCGAGCGCCGCATCGATCGCGATGTCGCCGATTTCGGCGTGGGCATGGGGGCAGCGGACCATGCAGGCGAACGCCTGGCCCGGACGGTCGACATCGTCGCTGAACCGGCCGTGGCCGGTGACCAGCCTGAAATCCTCGCTGCGCGGGATCGATCGGCCGATCATAGCAGGAAATTGCCGACCGGCAGGCCCAGCACGGAACGGCCGTGCTCGGCGCCGTTGGCGTCCCAGGACACGCCGATGTGGCCGCAGCCGGCATGAACATCGCGGAAAAAGCGTTGCAGCTTGTTGGCGCGGTAGTTGCCGCCGCCGCCCGAGGCATCGTGCAGCACATCGACCGCATCGCGGCACAGCCGGCAGGCATAGGCGGCGTCGGCGCGCCAGCGGGTCTTTTCCTGCTCGCTCGGAGCGCGTCCGGCTGCGGCGATGCGATGACCTTCGCGCGGGCCGTCGCGCAGCAGTTGGCGGGCCGCGCGGATCATCGAGCCGGCCTCGGCGATCCTGAGCTGGACCGCCGCGTGATCGGCGATCCGACCGGCGTTGAAGGTCGCGACACGGCTGCGCATCTCCTCGACATAGCTGTCATAGGCCCCGCGGGCGCCGCCGAGCAGCGCGCCGCCGATAATATGCGGGAAAAGGGCCAGCAGAGGTAGGCGGTAGAGCGGGTTCGGATTGACGGCCATGCCGGGCGTCACCTCGCCGCGCATCTCGTGCGGGCTCAGCGTCATGCAGGCCGGCACGAAGACATCGGTGCAGGCCACGTCCTTGGAGCCGGTGCCCAGCAGGCCCATCACGTCCCAATTGTCGATCACCTCGATCACATCCACCGGCAGGACGAAGACCCTCGGCACCGGCTTCGCGTCCTGGTCCTCGGGCGGGACCATGCCGCCCAGCATCACCCAGTCCGAGGCATCGATGCCGCTGGAGAACGGCCAGCGCCCGCTCAGCCGGTAGCCTCCCTCGACCGGGACGACCTTGCCCGGCGGGTAGATCGTCGCCGAGCCGATGCGCGCGCCGGGGTCGGGTCCCCACACCGCCTCCTGGCCATCAACCGGCCACATGCCCAGCATCCAGTTGTGCGAGACCAGGTTGACCCACACCCAGGCGGTCGAGGTGCAGGCTCGGCCGAACTCTTCGCCGATGTCGATGAACACCTCGTAGTGGCCTTCGTAACCGCCATAGCGCACCGGCTGGAGCACGCGCCACAGGCCGGCCTTTTCGATGTCGGCAATGGTGTCGGGGTGGATCCGGCGTATCCGCTCGGTCTCGTCGGCCCGCGCGGCGATCGCCGGCACCAGGTCGCGGGCGCGGGCGATCAGCTCCTCGTCCGAGGGGATCACATCCCCCGCCGCCGCCATCTGCATGAGCGGGTCCTACTTGCCGTCTTCGCCGAAATAGTTGAGCTCGACGGTGATCCCGTTGGGGTCCTCGAGAAACAGCTGGAACAGGTCCATGTTGGCGATCAGGCGCTCGCGGAAATCGACCCCCATGCCGCGCAGCTTCGCTATCAGGGCGATGGCATCGCCGGCGCGGAACGCGATGTGATCGACCGCGCCGCTGCCCTGGAGCTCTTCCAGCGGAACGGCGCCGAGATAGTCCTCAAGCCCGGACGGGTCGTCCGGATCGATGCCGACCAGATGGACCACCGCCACACCATCGGCATAGAGCCAGTTGCCGGGGAACGGGAAGTCCGGCCGGTCGCCGTCCTCGAGCCCCAGGACATCGACATAGAAGTCGCGCGTCTCGTCGAGCTTCGCTGTCCTGATCGAACAGTGGTCCAGGCTGGTCAGTGCCATCGGTATTTTCCCTTCGCAGTGACGGCCGATGATCGCAACACCGGGGGCGGCTCGGCAAGGCCTCAATGTCCCAAACGGCTTGACCGTTCGCCCATAGGCGGCATAGAGCTTTGGACAGGAGAAAACAAGCGCAGCGGGGGCGAGATGGCGGACCAGGTCATACTGACACGATTCGACCGGCCGAACTCCTATATCGGGCGCAGCGCGCCGCGCGAGGCGGCCGGACGGCACACGGCGGGCCGCGGGCGCTTCGTCGACGACGTCAGCCTGCCGCGCATGGTGCACGCCGCCTTCCTGCGCAGCCCCCACGCCCACGCGCGGATCGATGCCATCCGCAGCGATGCCGCGCGTGCGATGCCCGGCGTCGTCGCCGTGGTGACGGGGGCAGAGCTCGCCCAACACTGCACGCCCTGGGTCGGCGTGCTGACCCATCTGCAGGGCCTGAAGTCGCCGCCGCAGCCGGCGATGGCGACCACGGTCGCGCGCTGGCAGGGCGAGCCGGTGGCCGCGGTCCTGGCCGACAGCCGCGCGGTCGCCGAGGACGCGGCCGCGCTGGTCGAAATCGACTACGCCCCGCTCGAGCCGGTCGTCGATGCCGAGGCGGCGCTCGCCGCCGGCGCGGCGCCGATCCATGCCGAGCTCGGCGACAACCTCGCCTGGGAGCGCAATATCGACGTCGGACAGACCGAGGAGGCGCTCGCGGCGGCCGCCCATGTGGTCGAGGCCTCGTTCGGCTTCGGCCGGCATACCGGCGTCTGCCTGGAGCCCCGCGCGGCGCTGGCAAGCTTCGATCCGGGCGACGGAAGGCTGACGGTGTGGCTCGCCACCCAATGCCCGCACATGATCCAATATATCCTTTCCAAGCATCTGGACCTGCCCGAGGACGCGGTGCGCGTCATCACCCCCGATGTCGGCGGCTCGTTCGGCATCAAGGTGCACACCTACGGCGATGAGATCGCGACGGCCGCGCTCAGCCTCATGCTGCGCCGCCCGGTCAAGTTCATCGCCGACCGGCTGGAGTCCTTCGTCTCGGACATCCACGCCCGCGACCACCGGGTGGACGGGCGTATCGCTGTCGCGGCCGACGGCGAGATCCTGGCCTTCGAGATCGACGATCTCACCGGGATCGGGCCCTATTCGATGTACCCCCGCACCAGCGCGATCGAAACCAACCAGATCCTCAACCTGGTCGGATCGCAATACGCCTGTCCCAACTATCGCGCACGCGGGCGGGTGGTGTTCCAGAACAAGGCGATGATGTGCCAGTACCGCGCCGTCGGCCATCCGATCGCCTGCTCGGTGACCGAAGGGCTGGTCGACCTCGCCGCCGAGGCTGCCGGGATCGATCCGTTCGCCATCCGCCGGCGCAACATGATCGCCGATGACGCCTATCCCAGCGGGTCGGCCTCGGGCCTCAGATTCGAGAGCCTGTCGCACCAGGCATCGCTCGACAAGCTCGAAGAGATGATGGGATACGCGGATCTGCGCGCCGAACAGCAAGCGCTGCGGGCCGAGGGGATCTATCGCGGCATCGGGCTTGCAACCTTCATCGAGGTGACCAATCCGAGCCCGATGTTCTACGGCGTCGGCGGGGCGCATATCGCGGCCCAGGACGGCTGTACGCTGCGGTTGGAGGCGGGCGGGACGGTGACGTGCTCGACCGGCGTGACCGAGCAGGGCCAGGGCGCCGAGGCAGTCATGGGCCAGGTCGTCGCCACCGGGTTCGGCATCCCCCTGGAGAAGGTCCGGGTGATCACCGGCGATACCGACCACACGCCCTATGGCGGCGGGACCTGGGCCTCGCGCGCGGCCGGGATTGGCGGGGAGGCCGGGTGGCAGGCGGCGCGCGCGCTGCGCGCCAACGTCCTTGAGACCGCCGGGATCCTTCTGCAAGCGCAGCCAGAGACCCTCGATATCCGCGACGGCGCCGTGGTCGATGAGGCCACCGGCAGCCAGCGCATGGCGCTTTCGGAGGTCGCCCGGACCGCGTTCTACCGCGGCAACGACCTGCCCAACGACCATCAGCCGGAGCTGGTGGTGACCCGCCATTACCGGGTCACGGACTATCCGTTCGTCTTCACCAACGGTGTCCAGGCCGCTTGGGTCGAGGTCGATACGGGGACCGGGGAGATCAAGCTGCTCAACCACTGGGCGGTCGAAGATTGCGGCAGGATGATCAACCCCCAGCTCGTCGACGAGCAGGTCCGCGGCGGCGTGATCCAGGGCATCGGCGCAGCCCTGTGGGAGCACTGCGTCTACGACGATGCGGGCCAGCTCCTGAGCGGGACGATGGCCGATTACCTGGTCCCGCAGTTCCTGGAGACGCCCGATATCGAGGTCGCCCATATCGAGACCCCGACCGGCCTGTCCGAGCTCGGCGCCAAGGGGGCGGGCGAGGCCGGCACCGCCGGTGCCGCGGCCGCGGTGGTCAATGCGGTCAACGACGCGATACGACCGTTCGGCGCCAGGATCGACGACATTCCTCTGTCGCCCGATCTGGTTCTCGCGGCCCTCCGGACGGCGTAGACCCGCGTCACCGCGCTTCGCGGCGGGGCGGATCCGGCCGCAGTCCGGGAGCCCGTTCGGAACAGGCCCCCGGACCGGCGTTCGCTCTGCGGTGGGGCGAGGCTAGGCCTGCGCCTCGACCAGGTTGCCGGCATTATCGAGTGCCAGGCCGGTCTTAGCGGCCCGTTCGAGCACACTTTCGGCCCAGTCGACCTTGCCGGAATCGGTGCCGCCGATGATCGCCATCAAGAAGGCGTGCTCGGTGCCGACGTTCTTGAAGCCGCGCATCACGCCGACCGGCACCGAGACCACATCCCACGGCCCGAGGATCACCTCGTTCTCGCCGTCGTCGCCCCAATAGACCGACCATTTGCCGGACATCGGGATGAACACCTCGACCGTCTGGTGGGAATGCAGCGCCGCGCCCTTGCCGGGCTCGGCCGCGGAATAGGTGAGGTTGAAACCCTCGACCGCAGCGATCGCGGGCTTGAGATTGGCATCCTCGGTCACGCCGGCGCCGATGACGTTGTAGATGTCGCGCTCATGGCCGGGCAGCTTTGTGTCGACGAAGGCGACCGGGCTCGGGTTGAGGTCGTCGAACCTGGCGGTGCGGGACAGCATTTCCTCGCGAGAGACTTCACGGTTTGCCATCTGGGTTTCCTCCCTGCTTGGCATCATTCGGGTCAGGCACGCGGGTCGGACAGCGCGGCGCCGAACAGCGCCTTGCCGTAGTTGGTGGCCTGCGGATCCCAGGCGGTGCCGACCTGGGACGAGGCGGCGTGGACGTCGCGCCATAGCCGCGCGACCGCGCTGCCGGGCTGCATGGCGCGCATGCCGGCCAGCGGGTAGAGACGGTCGGTCGCCCGGAGGCAGAGCTGGACCGCGTAGGCGTTGTTGCGCCGCCAGCGCATCCGGGTCTCGAGGTCGGCCATCCGGCCGGCCTCGGTCATCGCGGTCGCCTCGGCGCAGTCGCGCAGCAGAAGCGCCCAGGCGGCGTCGATCTCGGCCCCGGCTTCGGCGATGCGCACCTGGACGGTCGGCTGGTCGGCGAGCTTGACGCCGCCGCGCGCGGCCACCCGGTCGCGCAAGTCCGCGACCACCAGGTCCATCACGCCGCGGGCATAACCGATCGCCGGGCTGGAGAAGGCACGCCCGCCGATCCCCCAGAACGGCAGGCGGTAGATCGTGCCGGGATTGATCTTGCTGCCCGGGGTCTCGAAGGCCTGGTCGTCTCGGATGCGGTGGACGCGGTATTCCGGGATGAACGCTTCTTCGATGCGCAGCGAGCGGCTGCCGGTGCCGCGCAGACCCGTCATGTCCCAGTCGTCGATCACCTCGTATTCGGCGTTGTGGATCATCGCGAACACGTTGACCGGCGGGCCGTGCTCGGGCTTGAGGAAGAGCTGGAGGTTGTTCCAGCTCACGAAATCGATGCCGCTGGAATAGCGCCAGGTGCCCTTGACCACGAAGCCGCCGTCGATCTCGCGCACCTCCGCCGCGGGATCGGGGAAGGAGCAGGCGACCTGGGCATCCTCGTCATCGCCCCACAACTCTTCCTGGGCGCGCGGGTCCTTGCGGCCGTTGAGCCAGGCCTGCATGACCAGGTTGGTGTAGACCCAAGTGCTGGAGCCGCAGCCGCGGCCGAGCTCGGCCGCGACGTCGATCATGGTCTCCAGATCCATCTCGAGCCCGCCGAACCGCGCCGGCTGGAGGATCTTGTAGAACCCGGCATCGAGGAAGGCATCGTGGGTTTCCTGCGGGATCGTGCGGATCTCATCGCACGTCGCCGCGCGCTCGCGCAGCGCCGGGACCAGGTCGCGCGCACGCGCGACGAGCTCGCCGCGAAGGTCGTTCGAGATTACGCCATCCACGCCCGCCGCTCCACCCTATCGGTCGGCGCCCAGGCCGATATTGCGCCCGCCATAGCGCCGCAGCCTGAGGTCGGCCTGTTCCTTATGCCCCCAGAACTTCTCGATCGCGCACAGCCTGGAGCAGTAATCGCCGATCTCCACGCTCGCCGCCTCGGTGCATTCCTGATAGGTGACCGTCTTCAGGAACTTGCCGACCCACAGCCCGCCAGTATAGCGCGCCGCCCCCATGGTGGGCAGGGTGTGGTTGGTGCCGATCACCTTGTCGCCGTAGGACACGTTGGTCTCGGGCCCGAGGAACATCGAGCCGTAATTGCGCATGCGCTCGAGGAACCAGCGCGGCTCGCGGGTCAGGATTTCGACATGCTCGCAGGCGAGCTTGTCGGCCTCGGCGGCCGCCTCCTCGTCGCTCTCGACCACGATGATCTGGCCGAAATCGCGCCACGCGGCAGCGGCGACCTCGGCGGTCGGCAGCACGGCGAGCTGGCGGTCGATCTCCGCCGGCAGGGCCTCGGCGAGTCTGGCATCGGTGGTGATCAACGTCGCCGGCGATGTCGGGCCGTGCTCGGCCTGGCCCAACAGGTCGGTCGCTACCATCTCTGCGTCGGCGGTCTCGTCGGCCACCACCAGGATCTCGGTCGGGCCGGCGAGCAGGTCGATCCCGACCCGGCCGAAAAGCTGGCGTTTGGCCTCGGCGACATAGGCGTTGCCCGGGCCGACCAGCATGTCGACCGGCGCGATCGTCTCGGTGCCCAGCGCCATCGCGCCGACCGCCTGGACGCCGCCGATGATGTAGATCTCATCGGCCCCGGCCAACGCCATTGCGGCGATGGTCTCGGCATGGGGCGCCCCGTCGGTCGGCGGCGTGCAGGCGATGATCCTCTCGACACCGGCCGCCTTTGCGGTGACCACGCTCATATGGGCAGATGCCACCATCGGGTAGCGCCCGCCGGGAACGTAGCAGCCGACGCTATGCACCGGGATGTTGCGGTGGCCCAAGGTCACCCCGGGGATGGTCTCGACCTCGACGTCTTGCAGCGCCGCGCGCTGGACCTGGGCGAAGTTGCGGATCTGGGCCTGGGCGAACGCGATGTCGGAGATGGTCTCCGCCGGGACGCGTGCGACCAGGGCCTCGATCTCCGCGGCGCTCAGCCGGAAACTTTCCGGCGACCATTTATCGAACTTCTGCGACAGCGCGCGCAGGGCCTCGTCGCCGCGCGCCTGGATATCGCCCAGGATGTCCTCGACAGTCCGGCGCACCTGATCCTCGGCGGACCGAGTTTCTTCCGCGCCCTTGCGCCGTTTGAGGATCCTCGTCATCGGTGCCTACTTCACCGCGATCGGGTTGAGCGGCGAGCCCACCGCCTTGGTGATCGGCAAGGGCGGCGCGCAGAAGAAGAACTCGTAGACGCCGTCCTCGGCGCAGTCATCGGCGAGTTCCTCCAGATAGAAGATCTCGCCCATGGTGATGCCGATCATCGGGATCACCACCCAGTGCCAGGGCTGACTCGCCTGGGTGGTCTCGTTGGGGCGGACCTCGCAGCCCCAGGTATCGGTGCAGATCGCGGCGATCTCCTTGGCGTGGATCCACTCGGCGGTCTCGAAGGCGAGCCCCGGCGCGTCGCCGCCGGCATAGCCGCCCCATTCGCCCTCGCGCAGGCACTGGCCCATGTGGCCGGTGCGCACGATCACGAAATCGCCGCGGCGGATCTCCACGCCCTGGGCCGCGGCGGTGGCGTCGAGGTCCTCGTTGGTGATCGCGATGCCGTCCTGGAACCGCTCGACGCCGAAATGGCGCGCGGCATCGAGCAGCACGCCGCGCCCGACCATCTTGTCCTTGACCTTTTCGATGCCGTTTTTCTGGGCGCCGTCGGAATCGACCAGCCTGGCGTCGTAGCCGTTCCACATCTTGTCGTCGTAGAAGATGTGGCCCAGCGCGTCCCACTGGGTGCCGCATTGCAGCGGCAGCGAGACCATGTCGTCGGCAAAGCGCAGCCCGCCCTCGTCCTGGGTGCCGGCCACCGCGTCGGTGCCGGTCGCCAGCATGGTGTGGATCGGGTTGAACCGGTTGCCCCACAGGCCCTTCTGCGGGCCGTTGCGGTCGAAGTTCAGCGCGAGCGAGAACACCTTGCCCTTGCGGATCAGCCCTGCCGCGGCCACGACCGTCTCGGGCGTGATGTAGTTGAGCGTGCCCGCCTCGTCGTCCGGGCCCCACTTGCCCCAGTTCTTGCAACGCTCCGCGGTCTCGCGGAGGATGGTCATATCAAGCTTGCCTTCATCGTGGCGGCGCGGCATCTCGTCCCCCCTTGCCCAGGTCGAGGCCGATTACGGGCAATCGGCCTGGTGCTGTCAACAATTCACGCCGGCGCGCCAAACGGAAAGGACCGATGAGCACTCAGAGCATCGAAACACCGAAGACCCCATCGATGCGGCTCGACGGGCTGTGCGCGGTGGTGACCGGAGCCGGCCGTGGCATCGGGCGCGCAGCGGCGCTTGCGCTGGCCGAGGCCGGCGCCGACCTCGTCCTGATCAGCCGCACCCAGACCGATCTCGATGAGGTCGCGGCCAGGATCGGCGAGATCGGCGGCGATGCCCGGACCATCGTCTGTGACATCACTACGGGCGCGGCGCTTGACGCGGCGCTGGCAAGCCCCAGGCGCATCGACATCCTGGTCAACAACGCCGGCACCAACGTGCCCGAACCGTTCGTCGAGGTGACCGAGGCCCACTACGACACGATCATGGACCTCAACGTCAAGGCGCTGTTCATGGCAAGCCAGGCCGCGGCACGGCGGATGATCGAGGCGGGAAACGGCGGGGCGATCATCAACATATCCTCGCAGATGGGCCATGTCGGCGCACCGACCCGGACGGTCTACTGCGCCTCCAAGCACGCGGTGGAGGGGCTGACCAAGGCAATGGCGGTCGAGCTCGCAGCGCACCGGATCCGGGTCAACTCGATCGGCCCGACCTTCATCCTCACCCCGATGACCAGGCCGTTCTTCGAGAACCGAGCCTTCCGCGAGGATACGCTTTCCCGGATTCCGCTTGGCGCGCTTGGCCAATTGGAGGACGTGATGGGGGCGGTGGTCTTCCTCGCCTCGCCGGCGGCCGCGTTGATCACCGGCGCGGCGCTGTCGGTCGACGGCGGCTGGACGGCCTGGTAGAGCCTCAGCGCGCCTTGAACTGGGCGGCGCCGAACAAGGTCGCGCGTGCTTCGGGCGTGAGCGCGCGCCTGCCGCGGTGTTGGGCCAGGAGCTGCATGCCGCGCTCGACTGCGGGCCGCGCCCGGATCTCCTCGAACCAGCGGCGGAGCGACGGATAATCGGCCAGATCCTGGCCCTGGCGGCGGTGCGGGCGGATCCAGGGCCAACAGGCGATGTCGGCGACCGAATAGACCTCGCCGGCGAGGAAGCGGCTGGACCGGAGCCTGGTCTCCATCACGCCGTAGAGCCGCCCGACCTCGTCGGTGTAGCGGGCGATGCCGTAGGGCACCGTCGAGCCGCCCATCTTCTGGCGAAAATGGTGGGCCTGGCCGCACATCGGGCCGAGCCCGCCCATCTGGAACATCAGCCATTCCATCACGCGGTAGCGCCCCGGCCCGCTTTCGGGCATGAACCGGCCGGTCTTCTCGGCCAGGTAATGCAGGATCGCGCCCGATTCGAACAGCGACAACGGCGCGCCGTCGAGGCCCTCGTCATCGACGATCGCGGGGATCCGGTTGTTCGGCGCGATCGCAAGGAACCCGGGCGCGAACTGGGCGCCCCGGTTGATGTCGACCGTCACGACCTCATAGGCCAGGCCGCATTCCTCCAGCATGATCGAGACCTTCTGGGCGTTGGGCGTCGGCCAGGCGTGGAGGGTGATCATCCCGACCGGACCGCCTCGGCCAGGGCGCGGCCGACATCTTCGGTGCCGGCGGCCCCACCGAGATCGGCGGTCTTCGGCCCGTCGCTGGCCAGCAGGGCGGCGATCGCTTCGACGATCGCGGCCTCGGCGTCGGCATGCCCCAGATGGCCCAGCATCATCGCGCCGGACCAGATCTGGGCGATCGGGTTGGCGATCTTCCGGCCGTAGATGTCCGGCGCGGAGCCATGCACCGGCTCGAACATCGAAGGATGGTCGCGCTCGGGGTTGATGTTGCCCGAGGCCGCGAGCCCGATCGAGCCGGCGACCGCAGGCCCCAAATCCGACAGGATGTCGCCGAACAGGTTGGAGCCCACGACGACATCGAACCAGTCGGGATGGGCGACGAAGTGGGCAACCAGGATGTCGATGTGGAACTGGTCGGTCTCGATCGCGGGAAACTCGGCCGCGATTGCCGCGAACCGCTCGTCCCAGTAGGGCATGGAATGGATGATCCCGTTCGACTTGGTGGCCGAGGTGACCTTGCGCGCCTTCCTGGTCTCGGCCAGACGGAAGGCGAAGCGCATGATCCGGTCGCAGCCCCTCCTGGTGAACACCGACTGCTGGACGGCGAGCTCGTTGTCGGTGCCGGGATAGAGCCGGCCGCCGATCTGGGAGTATTCGCCCTCGACGTTCTCACGCACGATCAGCATGTCGATGTCTTCGGGCCGCCGGTCGGCCAGCGGCGAGCGCACGCCTTCGAACAGCTTGGCCGGGCGCAAATTGACGTACTGGTCGAACCGCCGCCGGATGGGGATCAGCATGTCCCACAGCGAGACATGGTCGGGCACGCCGGGCATGCCGACCGCGCCGAGGAAGATCGCGTCGAAATCGGCCAGACGGTCGAGCCCGTCGGCGGGCATGATCCGGCCGGTCTCGGCATAGCGCGAACAGTCCCAGTCGAACGCCGTGCACGCCAGGTCGATGCCGAACCTGGCAGCGGCGGCCTCGAGCACGCGCAGGCCCTCGGGGACGACCTCCTTGCCGATGCCGTCGCCCGGGATGACGGCGATGCGGTGCGGGCTCATTCGGCTTGCGGCCCCGCGTCGCGGATCAGCGCGTTGGGCTCGACATCGCTGCGCCGGTGCTGGCGCGACCGCTCGCCGGTCTCCATGTAGCGGCCCTGGACCGCGCGCAGCGCATCCTCATCCCATGCCTGCGACCAGTCGCCCAGCGAATAGCCGTGCCAGGGCGGCTCGGGCTTGAGCGGCGGCAGGCCGATCTCCTCCCACAGCGCGCGCGCCCGTTCCATGTATTCGCGCTTGGGAAGCGAGACCGGCGGCACCGGCTCGCGCAGGGTCGCATCGACCAGCAGCGAGGAGTCCTCCTCGGCCCCGCCCTTCGGCCCGTGGCCGCGGTCGCGGTGCGGCAGGATCGCGGTATCGCGCGCCGGATCGGCGCGATAGGCCATCGCCCAGAACACCGCATCGGCGTTTTCCGGATCGATGTCCTCGTCGACCGCGATGACATACTTGCCGCACGGCTTCTGGAAGGACGAGGTGCCGTAGAGCGCGCGCCAGATCTCGGTGCGCGGCGTGCCGGCCGCGACCTGGAGGATGATCACCCGGCGCAGGTTGGTCAGCGGCTCGTGCATGGAGACCCGGCGGATCCCCTTGATCCCCAGATGGTCGCGCAGATGTTCCAGAAACAACGGCTCGTAGGCGACCCGTTTGACCACCGAGGACTCGCTGGGCGTTACCTGGCTGATCATCGAGGTGAAGACGGCATCGCTTCTGTGGGTGATCGCACTGACCTCGAAGACGAAGTTGTACTCCTCCAGGTTCACATGCCCGTGGCTCTCGCCGAACGGCCCCTCGGGCTCGAAATACTCGGTATCGACGTGGCCTTCGATCACGAACTCGGCTTCCGCCGGCACCAGCAGGTCGACGCTGCGTGCGCGCACGACGTTGATCGGTGCGCCGATGAGACCGCCGGCCACCGCGAGCTCGTCGACCCCGAGGCCGACCTTCTGCGGCGCGCAATAGGCCACCACCGGCGGGCAGCCGACGACGATCGCCATAGGAAGCCTCTCGCCGCGCGCCCGGCAGGCTTGCCAATGGGCGTAGCCGCCCTGGCCGAGCTCGACGAACATCTTGAGCCCCAGCCGGCGCGGGCCTTTGAGCTGGCCGCGATAGGTGCCCATGTTCTGGATGCCGGTCTCCGGATCGGCCGAGATGCAGCATGTCGCGGTGAGATACGGCGCGGCGTCGTAGCCCGGCGTCGAGATCGGCACCGGCAGGGCGTCGAGCCCCCTGCCCCGCCCGTCGAGGTCGGCCCCGCTGAGCACGATTTCCTGGCACGGCGCGCGCGCGACCTCGCGCGGCAGGACCGGCGCCGTCATCGCACGCTGCCACGCCGCGCCGATCTCGGCGACCGGAACGCCCATGCCGATGGAGTAGATCTCCGCGCTCGCCGCGAGCCCGCCGACCAGGACCGGGAAATCGAACGCGCGCCCGGCGGCATCGCGGACGTCGGTGAACAGGAACGCCTTGCGCTCGGCTTCGGGGATGCCGCCGCGGAACTGCCAGCGGACCAGCGGATGGAGCTCGGAGTCCTTATCGACCGCATGGCCGATCCGGTAGAGCAACCCGGCATCGTCCAGCGCCGCCAGATGATCGTGGAGATCGGGGTAGGCCCGATCCTGCGCGGCGGCAACCGCCCGCGCGTCCGTCCTGCTCGCCATGCTCAACCGTTTGACCGTTCGACCGCTACGCCCGATCCATCATGTGCGGCAGGCCGGGCGGGGGCAAGACGCTGCCCGCTTATCCATGAAGTTCATCTGTCCCGGGGCGCTTGCCTGCCGTCCGCATGCGGGCCGCAGGCCGGCGCGCTCAGGCTTCACAACGCGAACGCTCAAAAAACGAATCCCGCTCATCCAGCAATGCCTATCCGCTATGATATGGGCGGTGTCCGCGTGGCGCCGGCGACGAAGCGCGGGATAGGCGCCGCGCAGTTGAGAAGCGATAATCGACACTTGGTCAGGGAGAGCGCGCGATGTCCGACCAGGAGATTGCCGAGCGGCTGATCGCGGTCGCGAAGCCGTTCTGGGATGCGGAAGCGGAGATCACCAGGAGGTTCTTCGCCGGCCCGCCGAGCCGGGAGGCCTATATCCGCTACCTGGGTTCTGCGGTCTACAAAGAGCTCAACCCGACCATCGGCTACGGCGCAACCGATGGCTACGCGAATGCGCTGCATATGGAATTCTGCGACATCGTGGAAGGCTTTCGCGGCCTCGGCACGGGGGGCGACCGGCGCGCGATGCTGGCCTCGCTCAAGATGATGACCGAGGAGTTCGAGCACTACGTGGTCCTGGCCGAGGTGCTGGAATTTATCCTCGGCCGTCCGCTCACCGACGGCGACGTCGGCCAGTTGCCGGAAGACCGGGAGCTCAACGACATGCGGCGGGCCTATGTGGAATCGGGCGATCCCTGCCTGGTGGCCGCCATGGGGCTGACCGAGGGCGGCGGCGCCAGCACCTTCCGCGAGGCCTCCAAGCTGTCGGGCGGGGAGATCGAGGAGCGGCTCGCCGCGGCGATGAAGATCATCCACACCGACGAGAAGGACCACTACGAGGACGCCGCCGTGGCCGCTGCCCAGGCGGTCGAATCGGCCGAGGACCTTGAGCGCATGAAGCGCGCCGTCCACGAGGTCAGCATACAGCGCGTGCGCATGCGCAACGAGCAGTTCGACTTCCAGATGACCGACCGGGAGGTCGAAGCGCTGATCGCCGAGAACCGGATATGAGAGCGGCGTGCCATTCCAACATCGATCTGGCCCCTGCGCGCCCCGGTCCGAAGCAGGACAGCAGCGAGACATGGGCGCGGTTCCGGGCTAGAGTCCTGCTCGGGACACCATTCGATTGCCACCGGAGGTCGCCATGAAACGGTCCAGATCAATCGGCCTGGTGATGATGGGCGCGAGCGCGATCGCGCTGACCGCATGCGAGGAGCAGCAGATCGACGCGATGGTCTTCGAGAGCCTTCAGCAATGCTACGCCGACCAGGCTCTGACCCGCGCGCAATGCGACGTCGAATACGAGACCGCCCGGACGGCCCACATCAAGGCGGCGCCCAAATACACCTCGCTCGAGGCCTGCCAGTCCGATTTCGGCGCGGAAAACTGCGAGCAGGCGGCGCAGCGCACCACCACCGGCGGCTCGGTCTTCATGCCCCTGATGATGGGCTACATGATGGGCTCGATGCTCGGTGGCCCGCGCGCCGGCGTGGCCTCCCAGCCGCTCTACCGCTCGGTCGACGATCCCAAATCCTTCCGCACCGCCGACAACCGCAAGGTCGGCGACCGGATCGGCCGCACCCAGATCGCAAAATCGGCCGGGGCGGCGCCGACCACCAAGATGCGCACGACCTCCCGCGGCGGCTTCGGCAAGAGCGCGCGCGGCTACGGCTCGGTCGCCGGCTAGGGCGAGCCGACAGCCGGGATGCAGCGCACCCCGATCGCGCCGCGCCCGGACTGGAAGGATGTCGCGCTGGCGCACGGCTTCGACTTCCATTCGATCCAGGGCGACCCCTATTGGGACGAGAGCGCGGTCTACCGATTCACCCTGGAGGAGATCGAGGACGGGCTCGAGGAGCCGGTCGAGGAGCTCGAGGAAATGTGCTTCTCGGTGGTCGAGCGCGCGCTGGCCGAGGAGGCCGTGCTCGCGCGGCTGGCGATCCCCGAAGCCTTCTGGGAGACGATCGCCGAAAGCTGGCGAAAGGGCGAGAAGAACCTCTACGGCAGGATGGATTTCTCTTATGACGGGACCGGGCCGGCAAAGCTGCTGGAATACAACGCCGATACCCCGACCGCGCTCTACGAATCCTCGATCTTCCAGTGGGTCTGGCTCGAGCAGGCCATCGAGGCCGGCATGGTCGCGTCAGGCGCGGACCAGTTCAATGCGCTGCACGAGAAGCTGATCGATGCGCTGTCGCGTTTCGGCGTCTCCGGCGTCCTCCACTTCGCCTGCGCCAAGGACTCCGAGGAGGACCGCGGCACGGTCGCCTATTTGGAAGATTGCGCGAAGCAGGCCGGGCTACAGACCGGTTTCGTCTACATGGACGATATCGGAATCGACCGGGCGGGCCGGTTCACCGACCTCGACGACCGGGTGATCGAAAACCTTTTCAAGCTCTATCCCTGGGAATGGATCATGGCGGAAGAGTTCGGCCGCAATGTCCCCGATTGCGGGGCGGTGTTCATCGAGCCGGCCTGGAAGGCGATCCTTTCCAACAAGGGCCTGCTGGCGCTGTTGTGGGAAATGTTCGAGGGCCACCCAAACCTGCTGCCGAGCTTCTTTGCCGATGACCCGCGCGCTTCCGCGCTGGCAGAGACCTACGTCCGCAAGCCGTTGCTGTCGCGCGAGGGACAGAACGTAGAGATCGTCCGCGGGGGCAGCGCGCACATCCCGCATCCGGGCAATTACGGCCGCGAAGGCCATATCGTCCAGGCCTTCCACCCGCTGCCCGAGTTCGACGGCAACCACCCGATGATCGGCTGCTGGGTGGTCGCAAGCCAGGCGGCGGGCCTGTGCATCCGCGAGGACCGCTCGCTGGTCACCGGCGATGATGCGCGCTTCATACCGCACCTGATCGAGCCGTAGGACGAACCGGGGACGAACCGGCCGGCGGGACTCACGCCGCCGACGGTGCAGCGCCTCGGGCGTCCCCGGAGGCGTCCTGGCGCCTGTCCCGAACCGGCCGGACCGGCGAATCGACCGGGGCGGTGTTTCAGGGCGGTGTTTATTGGTCGGGTGGAGCGGTCCGGCGCATCGAGGGGCGGTCGCGGAACGCATCGTACCAGGCGGCGAGGCGTGGGCGGGACTCGCGCCATCCGGGCGCGCACGCGCGCAGCTCCATGTAGCCGATCGCACAAGCCACTGCGATCTGGGCAATGCCGGTCGGGCCGTCGAGCCGATCGATCTCGTCTTCGAGCGCGGCCAG
Organism: Alphaproteobacteria bacterium; assembly: GCA_965248835.1. Taxonomy (GTDB): domain Bacteria; phylum Pseudomonadota; class Alphaproteobacteria; order MPNO01; family MPNO01; genus CAYFYS01. Next base: position 369,619 of record CBDFLJ010000002.1, on the reverse strand, counting down.
CGCCGCGCCGATCTTCCCCGACTGGGCAGCGATGAAGGGATCGTAACGGCGGTCCTCCGGGCGCCGCCGCTCGCCGGCGAGCGCGGCCGAGGCCGCCCCCAGCCCGTCACCCAGCGCTTCCAGCCGCAGCGCCGTCCAGCGCGCCGCGCCGACCTCGGGATAGAGCTTCGGCCCGTCGTGCAAGCTGTCGAGATATTGGCAGATCACCGGCGAATCATAGAGCGCTGTGCCGTCGTCCTGGATGACCACGGGCACCTGGTCCAGCGGATTGGTCTGCCCGAGCACCGCCGGACGGTCGACGAGATCGACCATCGTCCAGTCGATCGTCTCGCCCTGGCCGGTCTCGATCGCCGCGACCCGGACCTTGCGGGCAAACGGCGAGTTATGTGAGGCGTAGCCCTTCATGGAAGCTCCTTCGTCCAATCGCGCACCGACAGGGGCGATCCTCGCCCATGGCAGGGGCGCGCGCAACGCCCGGCCCGGCGGCGCCGGCGCATCGTCCGATCCGGTGGATCCGGTCCGGCTCTTTCGGGACATGCGATAGACTGGGGCGTCGGGACGGGAGGCGGCGATGGCGGACCTGATCCTGCTGGGCGAGGTGATCACGCTCGACGGCGCGGGCGCGCGCGCGCAGGCGCTTGCGCTGCGCGACGGGCGGATCCTGGCTGTCGGATCGCGCGAGGACGTGCTGGGCGCAACCCGCGGCGAAGCCGAGATCGTCGACTTCGGCGCGGCGTCGATCATCCCGGGCTTCAACGATACCCACGCGCACATGGATACCGAGGGCATCAAGGCCGCCCGCCCCTCGCTCGCCGGGGCGGCCTCCGTCGGGGACGTGCTCGCCCGTATCGAATCGCTGGCCGCCGCGCGGGCCGCGGGCGAGTGGATCATCACCATGCCGGTCGGCACCCCGCCCTATTACTTCGACGGCCCGGCGGCCCTGTCGGAAGGGCGCATGCCGACGCGCCGCGAGCTCGACCGGGCCGCGCCCGCGAATCCGGTGTGCATTCTGCCGCCCTCGGGCTATTGGGGCACCCCGCCTTGTTTTACCGCGCTCAATTCGGCGGGCTTGGCGCTCAACGCGATCGACCGCGACACCACCCCGCGCCTTGCCGGCATCACGATCCTCAAGGATTCCGACGGCGAGCCGACCGGGGTGATATCCGACGACAACCCCCGCGAGTCGGTCCAGCTCGACCTGCTGCCGGCGGTCCCTGGCTTCTCGACGGCGGAACGGACGGCGGGGGTCCGCGAGGCGATGCGGCTCTACAACGCCAAGGGGACGACCAGCATCTACGAGGGCCACGGCTGCTCGCCCGCGTTCATGCGGATCTACCAGGATTTGTGGCAGGCGGGCGCGCTGACGATGCGGGTCGGCATGGTCGTCAACCCTGCCTGGCGCTCGCTTGAGGACGCCGAGGCTGTCATGCGCGACTGGCTCGGTCCCGCGCGGGGCGCGGGGCTGGGCGATGCAATGTACCGGGTGTCGGGTATCCACATCGGCTTCGGCGGCGATCCGGTCGCGGCCGGGCTCGCGCGCAGCCGGGGCAACGATACCGGATATTGGAGCTTCCACTGGCATGCCCATGAACCGGAGGCGTTCGAGCGTCTGTGCATGCTGGCCGCCGAGCACGGCATCCGCGTGCACACCATCGCCTCGGCGGGCGTTCAGGCGACGATCCTGCCGATCCTCGAGCGCGTCCACGCAAGGTTCGACCTGCGCGGCCGCCGCTGGGTGCTGGAGCATCTCAGCCTGTCACGCGCGGAGGACCTGCACGCCATCGAGGCGATGGGGCTCGGGGTTACGCTGATTCCGCTGCATCACCTGTGGAAGAACGGCACCAGGTTCTTCGACCTGTCGGCGGAGGAGGAAGCGCTTCTGGTGCCGGCAAAACCGCTGCGCGAGCGTGGCGTGCCGGTTGCGGCGGGCACCGACAACGTGCCCTACGATCCCCTGGCGACGATGGCAGCGATGATGCTGCGCAGCGAGCGAACGACCAGCCGCGTGCTGGGCGCCTCGGCACGGCTTTCGGCCGAGGCGGCGCTGGAAATGGTGACCGCGGCCGGGTCCTGGTTCACCTTCGAGGAAGGCCGCAAGGGCCGGCTGATGCCGGGCTGGCTCGCCGACTGCGCGGTGCTTTCCAAGAACCCGCTCGACATCGACCCGCGTGAATTCGAGGACATCGACTGCCTGGCAACGGTCCTCGGCGGCAGCTTCGTCCACCGCCAGGCCTAATGTATGTCCCAATCCAACTGGGTCGGTCGGGCCCGGGCACCGTTCACGCGTGGATCACGGCGGCGCTCACCGCGCCTGGCCGGGGGCGAGGCGGGCGCGGCGCTTCTTGGCGGCGGCGCGTACACGCCGACGCTCCGCCTCGCTCATCATGCCTTCGAGCCGGCTGCGGAAGATTTCAGCCTGGGGCTGGTCCTTGGACGCAGCACGGTCGAACCACACCCAGGCTTCGACCGGATCGGGCTCGACACCGTCACCTTTGGCATAGAGCACGCCGAGATTGAGCTGGGCGGGCGCGAAACCGACCTCGGCGGCCCGAGAGTACCAGCGCATCGAATCGCCGAAGGTCACCGGAACCTCGACCTGGGCGGTCACGGCACCCGCGTGAATGCCCGCAAGCGCCGGGGCGAGCGCAAGCGGCCGAAGGATCGAACCGGGCCGTGGCCGCCGTCGCCGCGACAAGAACGAACACGCAGCGAGAAAACCCGCTGAAAGCCCCGGCCACCGCCCGAACCGGTTCCACGCAGCGACGCGGGTAACGACGGCATCGCGCGAACGAAAAGGTTGCAAACCGCTGGCCGGGTCAGGCGTTGACATCGACCACCGTGCGGCCGCGCGTGCGGCCCTGGAGGATCTCTTCGGCAAGACCGGGCAGCGCGTCGAGCGGCACGGTGCCGGCGAACTGGTTGAAGGCGTCTTTGGGCAGCAAGGTGGCGAGCCGCTGCCAGGCTTCCAGCCGAGGCGCGTGCGGATACATCACCGAATCGATCCCCAGCAGCCGGACGCCGCGCAACAGGAACGGGATCACCGTGGTCTCCAGCGCACTGCCGCCGGCAAGCCCGCAGGCCGCGACCGCAGCGCCGTAGCGCAGCCCGGCCAGGATCGAGGCGAGCGTGGTGCCGCCGACCGCATCGACCGCGCCGGCCCAGCGCTCGTTCAACAGCGGACGGTCGGGCGCTGCGGCGAGCTCGGCGCGGTCGATGACCGTCGCGGCCCCGAGCGCCTTCAGCGCCGCCCCGGTCTCCGGCCGTCCGGTGGAGGCCACCACCTCGTGGCCAAGCGCCGCCAGCAAGCTCACCGCGACGCTGCCGACCCCGCCGTTGGCGCCGGTGACCAACACCTCGCCCGCGCCCGGCCTGAGCCCGGCCTGTTCGAGCGCGATGACCGCGATCATCGCGGTGAACCCGGCCGTCCCGAGCGCCATTGCCTGAAACGGATCGAGCCCGTCGGGGCACTTGACCACCCATTCGGCCGGCACCCGGGCGCGCTGGGCATAGCCGCCCCAATGGACCTCGCCCATCCGGTAGCCGGTCACCAGCACCTTGTCGCCGACCGCGAAGTTCGCCGAGGCCGACTCCGCCACGGTGCCGGCCAGATCGATGCCCGGGACATGCGGATAGCTGCGCACCAGCCGGCCAAGCCCCTTGAGGATCATGCCGTCCTTGTAGTTCAGCCCCGAATACGCGACCGCGACCGTCACCTCGCCCTGCGGCAGCGCCGCCTCGTCGAGCTCCGCGATTGTCGCCACCGGGCCGTCCTTGCCCTCTTCCAGGACGAGCGCCCGGAACCGTTCACTCATGATCCTGTTCCAAACCAGCCAATCTGCCCGACGAATAAGCCGTTCGCGAAAGACTCGTCAAGCGGACCTGTTCGGGCCTTCCGGCCTTGCCGAGGGCGATCAGGCATGCCACTTCACTGTGAGCCCGAATATTGCGTCGGTGGACCAGGCGATGCCGGAATACATCAGACTCGAGGATCGTGCCGTGCTGTCGGTCTCCGGCGAGGACGCGCGGCCCTTCCTGCAGGGCCTGATCTCCAACGATATCGACAAGGTCACCGGGACCGAGGCGATCCACGCCGCCCTGCTGACCCCCCAGGGCAAATACCTGTTCGACTTCTTCGTCATCGCAAGCGGCGATGCGCTGTGGCTCGATTGCGAGGCGGCCGGGCAACAGGCGCTGCGCCGCCGGCTTTTGATGTACCGGCTGCGCGCCAAGGTCGCGATCGAGGACGGCTTCGACCTCGAGGTCCATGCGGTGATCGGCGACGGTGCGGCGGCGGCCGCCGCCCGACTCGGGCGCGGGCTTTCATTCCCCGATCCACGCATCGAGGGGCTGGGTGCCCGGGTGATCATCGCGCCGGCGGACCGCGGGGCGCTTGCCGCGGCCGGCCTGCGGCCCGCCGCGCGCGCGGACTATGACGGCTTGCGCATCCGCCTCGGCGTCCCGGACGGCAGCCGCGACCTGGTTTCGGAGAAGTCCTTCCTGCTCGAGAACGGTTTCGAGGCGTTGAACGGCGTCGATTTCGAGAAGGGATGCTATGTCGGCCAGGAGGTCACCGCGCGGATGAAGCACCGCGCCCTGGTGCGCAAGCGCCTGGTGCCGGTGCGCATCGACGGCCCCGCCCCGCCGCCCGGGACGGCGGTTCACCGCGGCGCGGCGCAGGTCGGCGAAATGAGGGGCAGCACCGGCGAACTCGGCCTGGCCATGCTGCGCCTGGAGGCGATCGAAGCCGCCGAGAAGCTGCAGGCCGGCGCGGCGGACATCACGGTCCAAAGGCCGGACTGGGCAGACTTTTAAGGCGGCGCCCTTCTCAGGCGGTCACCGCCATCTCTTCGGCGGTCAGCGCGCGGGTGCCGTACTCGGCCGGCGAGGTGATCTCGAGCATTTCCAGGTCGTCGGACCAGTCCAGCACGCCGTGCTTGATCTCCGGCGGCAGCATATGGACCGAGCCCGCTCGCAGCGTTTCCTCGCCGTGGCCCTCGTACCAGAACTTCACCCATCCGCTGACCACATAGACGATCAGGAAATCGATGTCGGTGTGCAGGTGGTCCTCGATCGGCGGAGGTCCATCGCCGCCGCGAATCAGGTGTGCACCGTATTTGCCGCCGGTCGCCTCTTCGATGCCGAAATGGCGGTACACGAACTGATCGCGTATGCCGGCTTTCCCATAGACCGCGCCGTCGGCGTGGCTGATCACCAGCTTTTGCTTGAATTCCGACATCGGAGCCTCCGTTCCGCTTGGACGATGGGGAAGCTTATCGCAATTCGCCGGCGCGGATAACGAATTATACCGCGGCGACGAGCATGATCTCGACCTCGGTGCCGGGCGTCAGCACGACCCCGACCGCGGCACGCGCAGGCACGCAGGCGGGATCGAGCCAGGCCATCCAGGCCTCGTTCATCGCATCCTTCTGCGACAGATCGGCCATGTAGACGGTCGCGGACAGGATCCGCGACTTGTCGGTCCCCGCCTCGGCCAGGAAGCCGTCGATCTGCGCCAGCACCTGTTCGGTCTGACCCTTGACGTCGCGGGTTTTGTCCTCGGCGACGATACCGGACAGATAGGCCAGCCCGCCGTGCACCACCACCCGGCTGTTCCAGGCGCCCGGTTTGATCCTGTCGATGGTCATGGGTGGACCCTCCTCGTTGTGGTGACAGCTTAATCGGCATAGCCGGGGTTGTCGCGGTCGAGCTTGCGGACCAGCGCCGGCCATTCGCGCTCGCCGATCGGCCGGTAGCCGGCGTTCGAGATAGCGTGCCGGTTGCGCTCGGCGGTAACCCGCTGCACGTCTTCCGAGATCTCGCGGGGGACGGCGCCGGCCTGCTGGAAGGCGAGCTGGAACTTGCAGGCGCGCTCGGCGCGATACATCCACATGAACGCCTCGCCGACCGTCCTGCCGACCGTAAGCAGGCCGTGGTTGCGCAGGATCAGGACGTTGTGGCCGGCGAGGTTCGCGGCAAGCCGCTCGCGCTCGCCGAGGTCGAAGGCGATCCCCTCGTAGTCGTGGTAACCGGTATGGGCAAGGACCGCGAGTGCGTGCTGGCTGAGCGGCAACAGGCCGTCGTCCTGGGTGGCGACCCCGACACCGGACTGGGTATGGGTGTGGATCACACAGCCCGCTTCGGGCCGGGCCTTGTGGACCGCGCTGTGAATGGTGAAACCTGCCGGGTTGATTCCGAACGTCGAAGGGCTGAGCTCGTTGCCGTCCTCGTCGACCTTGACCAGGCAGGAGGCGGTGATCTCCTCGAAAAGCATGCCGAAGGGGTTGATCAGGAACTGATCGGGCGCATCGGGCACCCGTGCCGACAGGTGGGTGCCCAGGAGATCCGACCAGCCGTAGAGGTCGACCAGCCGGAACGCCGCGGCCAGGTCGACCCGCTCCTTCCATTCGGACTCCGAGATGTCGTTGCTGAGCATTGCGGGCCTGCCCATGGCATGTCTCCCCCGGCCGATCGCGCGTCACCAACGTGCTAGCACGCCGCCGGACAGGCGACAATGTCCTGGTTCATGAAATGGGAGGCGGCGGGTTGAGGGGGCGCGAGGCTCGCGATAGCATCACGGCAACCGCACGCCTTAAGGGATGAGATCATGAGCGCCGCAGACCAGATCAACGCTATCCGCGAGAAATGGCATACCAAGAACCACCCGTTCTTCCAGGCAATGGCCGTGGGCGAGCTGGAACTCCATGCGCTGGGCGTCTACATGGCCAACCACTTCAAGTTCGTCGAGATGGTCCAGCCGTCCTTCGGACTGCTGTTCTACCGCGCGCCCGAGGACATCCAGGTCGCGCTGATCGAGAACCTGGCCGAGGAGCAGGGGCTGGCGGCCATCCCCAAGGAAGGCCACGTGCCCCATAACCACAACGAGATGATCTTCCGGTTCTGCGCCGCGGCCGGGCTGCCGGAGCGGGAGGTGCGCAACACGCAGATGCCGCCCGCCTGGTGGGCGCGCTCGCTGCACTACATCCACTGCCTGCGCGATGAGCCGCTGGGCGTCGCGCTCGCGATGCAGTCGACCCAGGAGGGCCAGCAGGTCGCGCTGAACAACGAGGTGACCATCCCGGCCTTCGAGACGCATTACGGCTTCGAGCGCACCGATCCCAAGATCGACTTCTTCGTCGAGCATGCCGAGGCCGACCTCGAGCACAGCGAGCGCCAGATGGCGCTGTGCAAACGCTATCTGGAGGGCACCAACGACCTGCCGCGCGCGCTCAAGGTGTGCGAGGACGCCTGCCGGCTGCGCTGGGCTTCGATCACCGAAGTCTATCGCGAGCACCACCTGAAGGAGCACGAGATCCTGCCGGTCGGCGTCGCCGCCTGACCGCATCCCGAAATTGCCCAAGGAGCAGCGGCGATGGAGTTCGGCGTCCAGTTCTTCCCCTCGGTCGGCCCGGAGACCAAGACGGGCGCGCAGTATTACGCGGAATGCCTGTCGCTGTGCGACCTGATGGACGTCTACGGCTACAGCCACGCCCGCACGGTCGAGCATTATTTCCTGTCCTATGGCGGCTACGCGCCGGCACCGATGGTCTTCCTCGCCGCCGCATGCCAGCGCACCAGGAAGGCGCGCATGGTCACCGGCGCGGTCCTGCCGGTCTTCAACAACCCGCTGAAGATCGCCGGCGAGGCCGGCATGGTGGATGCGCTCTCCGGCGGGCGGCTGGACCTCGGGATGGCGCGCGCCTTCTTGCCGCACGAGTTCGAGAAGTTCGGCATCAGCCTCGATGAGTCCGTCGCCCGGTTCGACGAGGGGACCGCGCAGATCCGCCAGCTCCTGGAGGAGGAGGACGTAACCTGCGAGGGGCGCTTCCACAGCTTCAGCAACGTCACCTCGCTGCCGCGCCCGACCCAGAAGCCGCGCCCGCCGATCTGGACGGCGACCACGACGACGCCGGAATCCTTCGTCAAGGCGGGCGAGAAGGGCGATTTCATCATGGCGATCCCGCTGGTGAGCACCCGCATGGTCGAGCTGCTGGGGCTTTACCGCGAGGCCTGGAAGGCCGCCGGCCATCCCGGAAAAGGCAAGGTGATGCTCGCCTTCCACATGTTCTGCCACGACGACGATGCGGAGGCCGTCCGCATCGCGCGCGATCCGCTGAACCGCTATCTCCAGGCGATCCTCGACGCCGCCCGGCCGTGGGTCGAAGGCGCAGCCAGCAAGGACTATCCGGGCTACGAGAAGATGTATCGAATGTTGGAGAAGGAGAGCTTCGAAACCCAGGTCGCCTCGGGCGCGGCGTGGGTGGGCTCTCCGGAGCGGATTATCGACCAGATCCAAGCCTATCAGGACTCAGTCGGCTTCGACGTCGCCTCGATGCAGGTCAATTTCGGCCACATCCCCTTCGATGCGGCCGAGCGGTCGATGCACCTGTTCGGCGAGAAGGTGATCCCGCACTTCGCCGTCAATTGAGCCGGCGCCGACCGGGCGGCGCTTCTAAAACAAGGCGATGGTGCGCATCTCGATGCTCTCGCGGGCCGGGGCGCCGCGAGGCGTGTTGGGATCGCCGAACGAGGTGTGGGCGGTGAACCGCGCCCGGCCGTCGGTCTCTGAATCGTAGACCTTGAAGACCAGCGCCTCGTCGCGGTTCATTTCCGGGAAATAGAACCACTTGTGATCGGGGTTGTAGGCGACCTGGTAGGTCTCGCCGACCCGGTGGGGATAGCGCCGCTCCGAAGCGATCAGATCGGCCGGCTGAAGGCTGCGCGCGTGGGCGATCGCCAGCGGATCGGACTGAATCGGCTGGTTGATCGCCCGCCAGACCTGGACGATGGCGAACCGGCGCTTGAGCAGTTCGTCGGCCTCGTCGGGCACCAGGTCACGCACCCGCTGCGGGCCGGACCATTCGGTGTAGTCGTTGTGGACCGCCTTGACCGGCTCGCGGACCTTGCGGGTCTCGCGGGTGTCCTCGTCGCCTGAACGCAGCGTATGGTCGAAGACCACCACCCGCCTGGCGCCGGTCTGCTCCTCGACCAGCCGCTCGACCTCCGGGTAGTAGACCGCCTCGAGTTCCTCGATGTCGAAGAAATCCTTCATCGCCGTCTTGTGGTCGACGAACACGAAGCCCGACTCCTCGAGCGAGAACGTATCGCGCAGCGGCCGACCGTTGCGGATGCTCATCGGGTGGTCTTCCTGGACGCCGGACCGGCGGCGGGACATGTTGCCTTCTTCCATGGTCTCGTTGACCGGTTTCACCCCAATATCGACCGAATAGGTCAGCCTGGCATTGACGGTCTGGATCGCGGCGGTCTCGGCCATCGGGCGCTCCCTTGAACACGCGGCGTGGTTGATTTCAGGTCCAACTAGGGCGCCGGCACCGGCGGGGCAAGCGTTCAGGTCTGGTTCTTCGCATCCAGCAGCACGAAGGCGATGCGGCAGTCCTCGGTGCCGGCGTTGGCCCAGCTATGGTTGGTGCCCTGCTGGACCATCACGTCGCCGGCGCGGAAGGGAACCAGGCCGATGTCGAGCTCCATGTCGATCGCTCCCTTCAGGCAGACCGCGTAATCGAGCGTGTCGGTGCGGTGCATCCGGCCCGGCGTGCCCGCGGGGTAGTCGACGATGCGGAACCAGGTGCCGCGCGCGCCCGGCGCGATGTCGTTCGCGCGTGCACCGAAATCCTCGCGCGTCCAGGTCTCCGCCGGCGTCTCGTCGGAGCCCCACAACAGCGTCGCGGTGATGCCGCGGGGGTTGTGCTCCTGGTGGAGCGCCGGGCCGTCCCACATGGGGCGTGCGACGCCCGCCGGGTCGTGGCTGGTGACGATGCGGCGGATTTCGGATCCGGGCCGCGCCATGCCGGCTTGCGCGTCCGGCATGGCGGCCGCGATCGCGAGCGATCCGCCCGGCGGGGGCTTGCCGTCGATCAGGACGAAGGCGAGGCGCGCGGTCTCGGTCCCGCGGTTCCGCCAGGAGTGGTTGGTCGCCTGCTGGACCATCACGTCGCCGGTGCGCATGGTCACCGTGGACTCGTCCATGTCCATGTCGATCTCGCCCGACAGGCACATCACGTAGTCCACCGAATCGGTCCGGTGCATGTGGGCGATATTGCCCGGCTGGAAATCGATCACGCAGAACCGCGAGCCCATGGCAGGCGGCTGGGTCGGGATGATACGGGCGCCGTAATCCTCTTCCGACCGGATCTCGGCCGGACATTCGTCGGTGCTCCAGATCAGCGTCGAGACGATGCCCGCCGCGCGCCCTTCGCCGGGCCACTTGTGGTTCGTGGCCGGCCCGTCCATGGCCACGATCGCCCTGCCAGCGGCATCGTGGCCGGTGACGACGCGGCGGATCGGCGGGTCGGGGCGGGGCAAGTCATCCGTCATATCCGGTCTCCATATCCGGTCTCCGTATCCGGTCTCGGTGGCATTGCTAGACGGTGGCCAGAAGCTCGGCCCATTCCTCGACCATCTCCGGGTGGCCATGACGGATATGGGCGGAGAACTGGCGAAAGCCGGCGTCGCGGAAGCCGCGCACCCGTTCGCGCAGTTCCGCCGCGGTGCCGGTGAAGCTGAGCGCGCGGATCATCTCGGCGCTGATCAGCGGCCGCTCCTCGGGCCGCACCACCATCAGGTGGCCGGCATGGGTGCTGAGATAGCTTGCGTCCTTGGGCGTGTAGCGGGCATGGATCTCGCGGTACGCCTCGAGAGAGCGGTGCAGCATCTCGGGGACCGCGAAGCCGAGCCGGCCGAGGGACCGGGCTTCGACCATGTCGTGCATCACCATGGCGGCGGCGGGCCCCGCCTGGGCCATTGCCCGCGCGCTGTCGACCGGCTCGCCGTCGGCGAGGATGCAGCCGCCGCACTGGACGGTGGTGTAGAGATCCTCGGCCACCCGGCCGGCCTCGTGCCAGCACCGCTGCATGTCCTCGATCTGGGCGACGGTCTGCTCGTTGGAGCGCGCCGGCACGATCCAGTCCAGCCCGAGGCGCGCGGTCATCGCCCGCCCCCTGGGCCCGAGCGCGCTCATGTGGATGGGGATGTCATGCGCGGTCTCGATCAGGCCGAGCTCGGGGTTGAGGAAGCGGATCTGTCTCGATTCGCCCTCGATGTCGGCGCTGACCGTCTGTCCGGCGAGCAGGCCGCGGATCACCTCGACATACGCCTCGACCTCGGCCAGCGGGAGCGCGCCCAAGCCCATTGCGCGCCGCGCGGTGAAACCGGTGCCGATGCCGCACTGGATGCGCCCCGGCGCCAGCTTGGAAAGCGAGGCGAGCGCGTTGGCGGCCACCGGCGCGATCCGATTGGACGGGATCAGCACGCCGGCGCAGAGCTTGATGCGCTCGGTGCGCATCGCCGCCGCAGCCATGGCGACGAAAATGTCGGCGTTGATCAACTGGGTGTCGAAGAACCAGGCGTGGCTGAAGCCCAACGCCTCGGCGCGCGCGACCACTTTCCAGGAATCGGCCGAGGTTGCGACGTTGATGCCGAAATCCATGATGGCCGGAAGCGTATACTGACCCAGGTGCGCGTCCAATCGGTAATCAGAAGGAGGCCCGGATGTCCATGCCAGCCTACAACACCGTCGAGATCGAAAAGGCCGACCGCATCGCCTGGGTGCGGCTGAACCGGCCGGAGAAGCGCAACGCGATGAGCCCGGAACTCCATTCCGAGATGGTCGACGCGCTCAGCCGGCTCGACGTCGACGAGGAGATCGAGGTGCTCGTGCTGACCGGCGCGGGCGAGGCGTTCAGCGCAGGCATGGACCTGAAGCTGTTCTTCCGCGACCTCGACGACAAGCCTGCCGAGCGGGCTGCCGCGCGCGAGGCCGACCGCCGCTGGGGCTGGTACAAGCTGTCCGCTTTCTCCAAGCCGACCATCGCGATGGTCAACGGCTATTGCTTCGGCGGCGCGTTCATCCCGCTGGTCGCCTGCGACTTCGCGATTGCCGCCGAGGAAGCGACGTTCGGGCTGTCGGAAGTCAATTGGGGGATCCTGCCGGGCGGGCTGGTGAGCAAGGTCGTCACCATGACCATGAACTATCGGAAGTCGATGTATTACGCGATGACCGGCCGGCCGTTCGACGGCAAGACCGCCGCGGAGATCGGGCTTGTCACCTATGCCGTGCCGGCGGCGCGGCTGCGCAGCGAGGTGATCGACCTGGCCCAAGACCTGATGAAGAAAAACCCGGAGGTGCTGCGCTCGACCAAGGAAACCATCAAGTCGGTGCGCATGATGTCGATCGAGGAATCCTACGACTTCATCCAGGCCAAGTCCGACCAGCTCCGCTTCCGCGATGCCGAGAACACACGGGGCCGCGGCATGACGGGGTTCCTGGACGAGAAGAGCTACCGGCCGGGCTACGAGGCGGTGGACCGGCCGCAGGGCCGCGGCTGATCCTCAGGCAAGCGGCGGCCGGCGGTCCCATGTCGGGTGCGCGCTCTGATAGGCGTGCGCGGCACGCAGCACCAACGCATCGGCATGGTACTGGCCGACGATCTGCAAGCCCACCGGCAGACCCGATGCGGTGAACCCGCACGGTACGCTGAGCGCCGGCTGTCCGGTCAGGTTGAACGGATAGGTGAACGGCGACCACGCCATCCATTCCTCCTGGTCGTAGCCGTCCGGAGACAGCCTGCCGACCTCGAACGGCGGAACCGCCAGTGTCGGGGTGAGCAGCAGGTCGTGGGTCTCGAAGAACGTCTTCGAGGTCCGCGACAGCGCCACGCGAGCGTCGACCGCTTCCATGTACTGACCGAGGCCGATCCCGCGGGCCTTGTCCAGGATCGGCAGCAGTCCCGGGTCCAGCAACGACAGCTTCTCGGCCGGCACATTGCGCAGCGCATGCGCGATGCCGGCGAAGAAATGGGTCCGGAAGCAATCGGTCGGATCGGGGAAAGGAGCATCGACGCGCTCGACCCGGGCGCCGAGGTCCGCGAACGCTTCGGCTGCGGTCGCCACCAGGGCGGCGACCTCCGGGTCGACCTTGGCATAGCCCAAGGTCGGGCTGAAGGCGACGCGGATCCCGGCGATGCTTCCGTCGAGCCCGTCGCGGTAGTCCGTTCCGTCATCGGGCAGTCCCGTCGGGTCGCGCGGGTCCGATCCGGCCATGACGGTGAGCATCAGCGCGGCGTCCGCCGCAGTGCGCGTTATCGGGCCGATATGGCCCATTGTCCCCGCCGCGCTCGGCGGGTAGTTGCCGACCCGGCCGATCGAAGGCTTGAGCGCGATCAGCCCGCAGAAGCTGCCGGGGATGCGCACCGAGCCGCCGGCATCGGTGCCGATCGCGGCATGGCCGATCCCCGCGGCGACGGCCGCCGCCGAGCCGCCGCTCGATCCGCCGGGCGTCATGGCGGTGTTCCAGGGGTTGCGGGTGATCCCGGAAAGCGGGCAGTCGGTGACCCCCTTCCAGCCGAACTCGGGCATGGTGGTCTTGCCGATCACGATTGCCCCGGCGGCGCGTACCCGCGCGACCGAGGGCGCGTCCTCGCCGTCGGGGACGCTCGCATCGGACAGTTTCGAGCCCCGCAGCGTCGCCCAGCCCCGGGCGATGATCGCATCCTTGACGGTCAGCGGCACCCCGTCCAGCGGCCCCGACGCCGCGTTGCGCGACCACCGGATCGCGGCCTCTTCGGCCGCCGCGATCGCCTCCGCGCGGTCCAGGAGGTGGCAGAACAGGTTGAGCGCGCCGTCGTGGGCCTCGATCCGGTCATAGACTGCCGCCGTCGCCTCGACCGGCGAGAGGGTGCCGTCGTCGTATCCGGTCAGCAGATCGGTGAGGGGGAGGAAGGCCGTATCGTCTGTCATCGCTTGGTCCCATCGCCCCGCGCGTGCCCGTCAGCGATGCGGGCAGGCCTCGGTTGACATGCCCCGGCCGCGGCTCGAAGATCTCGACGGGGCTCGACGACTGTCTCGAAAGAAAACCAAACATGCAAGTGGCGAGGCTCCGAACATCAAAGGAGGCAATGATGAGGTTGCTGAAATATGTCTGGGGAGGCGCGATCGTCTCTCTCGCCCTGGCCGCCGTGCCGGCGGCGTTTACGGTCCTCCCGGCGGGCGCCGCGGATGTGAACTGGAAGTCGATCACGGCGTTCCCGCGCAAGCATCCCTTCAACCCCCCGCTGCACGACTTCACGAAGCGGGTGGCGGAGTACTCCAACAACGAGATCAAGATCCGCTATATCGGCGGGCCGGACGTTACCCCGGTGCCCGAGCAGATGAAGGCCATCTCGCGTGGCGTGCTGGACGTCTATTACGGCCCGATGTCCTATTTCCTGGGCGAGATTCCGGAGATCCAGGCGTTCAACGGATCGAACATGCATGCCATGGAAGTCCGCACCACCGGCGGGCTGGCGCTGATGAACCAGGCGGTGCGCAAGCGCCTCAACGCCGAGCTGCTGGGCTATTACGGTTCGGGCTACACGTTCTACCTCTACCTCACCGACAAGCCCAAGTTCGCCGCCGACGGGACGCCGGACTTCACAGGGATGAAGCTGCGCGGTGTCGCGATCTATCGCGAGTTCCTCAAGCGGTTCGGCGCCAGCGCGGTCCCGATGCACGTCGCCGAGATGTATTCCGGGCTCGAGCGCGGCATCGTCAAAGGCATGGCCTGGATCGGCCCCGGCGTGACCAATTTCGGCTGGGACAAGTTCCTCAAATACCGCATCACGCCGGCCTATTGGCAGGGCGACATCATCATCGCCGCCAACAAGGCCAAGTGGGACAAGCTGAGCGTCGCGCACCAGCAAGCGATTACCCGCGCGGCGGTGGAGTCCGAGATCTGGGCGCACGACATGTTCACCAAGATGAGCACCGACGAGAAGGCCAAGCTCAAGCAGCGCGGCATGATCGACATCGACCTGAAGGGCGAGGCGGCCAAGATCTATTCGAGCGCGGCCTACGACATCGGCGTCTGGCAGGCGCTAGCCAAGAACAAGATCCCGCAGGCGATGATCGAGGACTTCAAATCGAAGCTCTTCCGGCCGTGAACACGGCCGCGGCGCCGGGCGCCGAACGCGCGCCATGCGCGGCTTGATAAGGGCATACGATGCGGTGATCACGGGGCTCGCCGGGCTTGGCGGCGTCGTGCTCACCGCGATCTTCTTTGCCATCGTCTACGACGTGACGGTCCGGACGCTCGGCATACCTTCGCCGCTGTGGACGGTCTCGCTCGCGGAATACGGTCTGCTCCATTCGACGCTGTACGCGACCCCCTGGGTCCTGCGCCGCAAATCCCATGTGTTCATCACCATTTTCACGTCGCTGCTGTCGGGCCGGCCCAAGCTCTGGGCGGAGCGGCTGATCTATGTCGCCGGCATTGCCATCTGCCTGATTCTGGCCTTTATCTCGCTCGATGTCGTGATCTCGGAGTACGTGCGCGGGTTCGAGGACATCCGCTCCTTCCCGATGCCGGGATGGATCGTTACCGCGCCGGTGCCGTTGGCGTTCTTCCTGCTCGCCGCCGAGTTCGGCCGGTTCCTGTTCGGACCGGATTCGATGCTGTCAGAGGACCACGCGGGCGCGGAGGGTCTCTGAGATGGAGTGGTATACGGCGGGCCTCATGATGCTCGGCCTCGTTGTCGGGCTGATGGCGCTCAGCATTCCGGTCGCCTTCGCCTTCCTGATCGCCAACGTCGTCGGCGCGATGGTCTTCATGGGCGGGGTCGCGGGAATCGAGCAGGTCATCAACAACGCGACGCGGTCGGTCTCGAACTTCCTCCTGATCCCGGTGCCGCTGTTCATCCTGATGGGTGAGCTGTTCTTCCATTGCGGCATCGCGGACCGAATCTTCTCGACGCTGGACAAGGTGTTCGGGCGCGTGCCCGGCCGGCTGTCCTATATGGCGGTGGCCGGCGGGACGATCTTTGCCGCCTTGTCGGGATCGAGCATCTCCACGACGGCGATGATGGGCTCCTCGATGGTGCCCGAGATGACGCGCCGGGGATACAAGAAGCATATGTCGATGGGCCCGATCCTGGGCTCGGGCAGCCTGGCAATCCTGATCCCGCCGTCCGCGCTGGTGGTGCTGCTGGGCAGCCTGATGGGCGCGCTGACCGCCGTCGACATCGGCCATCTGCTGATCGGCGGCATTCTTCCGGGACTGATCCTGGCGAGCCTCTATGCGGTGCTGATTTTCGCCCAGGTCAGGCTGGACCCCGAAGCGGCGCCGCTATATTCGGTCGACCCGACGAGCTTCGGCACCAAGATCCTGCTCACGATGATCAACATCGTGCCGCTGGGCTTGGTGTTCTTCTGCGTCGTCGGTCTGATCCTGGTCGGAATCGCGACGCCTTCGGAATCTGCCGCCTTTGGCGTGGTCGGCGTGATCGTGCTCGCCGCTTGCTTCCGCTGCCTGTCGTTGAAGGTCGTCCGCAAGGCGATCGAAGGCACGCTGGTCGTGACCACGATGGTGTTCATGATCCTGCTGGCGTCATCGACCTTCAGCCAGATCATGGCGTTCTCGGGCGCCAGCGCCGGCATCGTCGATTGGGCGAGCGGGTTCGAGCTGCCCAAGCTGGTCATGCTGCTGTTCATGTTCGCGGTGCTCCTGTTCCTGGGCATGTTCGTCGATCAGATCTCGCAGATGATGCTGACCATTCCGATCTTCGTGCCGCTCGCGATCTCGCTCGGTTTCGATCCGGTCTGGTTCGGCATCATCATCGTGCTCGCTCTGGAGATCAGCACGACCACGCCGCCGTTCGGGCTGCTGCTGTTCGTGATGATGGGCGTCGCACCGCCGGGCACGACGTTCTCACAGGTGGTCTATGCGGGCCTGCCCTATATCGGCTGCGCCTTCGTCCTGCTGGCGCTCCTGATCGCGGTCCCCGATGTGGTGCTTTTCCTGCCGAGCCTGATGGGCTCATAACCGAGGAGCTGCCGAAATGACGACGCCATCTTTCCGCAACACGCTGCAGGCGGCCGTCGATGAGCGCCACCAGGCGAACCACCCGCTGATCGACAAGTGGGCGGCAGGCCAGGTCAAGCGCGAGACCATCGCCGGCGCCATCCGCGAGCATTGGTACTGGATCAGCAACCTGCTCCCCGCCGCCCTGTTCAACATCTGCGCCAAGGCGCCCGAAGACGTGGTGGCGATGGAGATGGAGAACTACGCCGAGGAGACCGACCCGACGAACCCCCATGTCGAACTGCTGCTGCGGTTCTGCGAGGCTTGCGGGATGACCCGCGAGGGGCTGGCGGCCGAACGCGGCCTGCCGACCACCGAGTCATGGCTCAACTGGGAACTCGACGTCACCGCCCGGGAGTCCTGGATCGCCGGCGTCGCGGGCATCCATATCGCCAGCGAGGCGCAGGAGCCGCGGCTGTTCTCCAAGGTGCTGCCGGCGCTGCGCGAGACCTACAACTTCTCCGAGCACGAGCTCGAATACTGGTGGTTGCACGCCGAGGCCGATATCGAGCACGGCGGGCGCGCCTTCGAGATCCTGGTCAAGCACTGCGACACGACCGAAAAGCAGGACATAGCGCTCCGCTACGCCCGCGACGGCGCGCGGATGAAATACATGTTCTGGGACGGCATCAACCTCCACTACGAGGTCGGCTACAAGCTGCAGTAGCGCGTCGGCGATGGACCGCGGAGACCCACGAGCAGCCCGCCGCCACACGAGGATTCGAGGCGACGCCGCCCCTCAGGCCGCCGCGCGCTGGGCCTTGGGGATCACCTCGCCGTCCCGTGTCATCGCCTTGCCGTCGAGCGAGACCGAGCAGTTGCGCATCGGGATGTCGATGTGGCACGGCGTGTTGCGCTTGCCGCCGGCCTCGGTGTTGGGCCCGGTCGAGAACAGGAAGTTGCCGTAGAACGACCGCCCGTCCATGCCGATGGAGGCGTCCTTGTCGTACATGCCAAGCGCCGTCCATTGCGCCTTGGGCTGAAGCCCCCAGCCGAGGTGGGAGATCGCGAAAGCGTCCGGGTCGCGGAAGGATTCCATGTATTCGCGCAGGTACTCGGCTTCGAAACCGCCGTCGATCCGGGTGATGAACCCCTTGTCGATCGAAAGCTCGATCGGCGACTGCACATAGGATTTGAACGGGAATATGATGTCGCCGGCATCGAGCACGACCGTGCCCTTGGCCGTCTTCTCGTTCGGCCAGGTCGCCAGGAACCCGCTCGGCCAATGGTCCCAGCGCCCCGGCTGGTCGACGAAGCCGTACTCTTCCAGGACCGGGAACGAGCCGATCCTGCACGAGAAGTCGGTGCCCGAGGGCGAGGTGACCGTCATGTTCTTGGCCTTCTTGATCTCGGCCGATGCCGCCTTGATCCGGCGCTTGTCGGCGGGCGTCGGCATCATGCGGGCGAGGATTTCCGGCGGCTCGACGGCGAGCAGCATGCGGGTGCCCGACTGCAGGATCTTCTCCTGTTCCGGAGAATGCAGCAGCATCATCAGATCGACGACCATGTCGGCGCGCTTCATCGCCTCCATCGCCGCCTGGTTGCCGTCCAGCGGCGTCGCCCCGACATAGGCGGACGGGTCGTTGCCCATCGCCCTGTCCTCGTTGACCGGCGGCATGTCGATACGAAAGACCGTCGCGCCCAGCGCCTGGGCGGCCGACGTGGAGGCCTCGATATAGCGCGGGTTCGACGACTGCCCGGTCAAGATGACCACCGTCTCGCCCTTCTTGACCTTGGAAAGCTCCAGGACCTCACGCCACATCGCGTTCAGACGCGCATCACCTACCGGCATCGCTCCCTCCCTTCGAATGGATCGCCTCCATTTTACCCTCAAACCGGGCCGGCGGCGAGGACCGGATTGTCCGGTTGCAAGCGCGCGCGGGCTGGGCCACCATCAGCGCCGGTGAGCGACACACGGAGCCGGGCGATGGAACGGGTCAAACACGAGATCCAGCGCGAGTTGAGGAACGTCCCGATCGAGGAGCTGGCGCGCAGGCGGGTGGTGCGGTTCGACGACCTCGAGCCGGACTGGGACGCCTTCGCCGATTCCCGGGTCGAAGGAAGGCGGCGCGCGCAGTTCCGCATGATCGGCGGCGGCGGGTCGGGCAAGGACGATCCCAACGCCCTGCCGGCCGGCGGGTTCACGCTGTCGATAATGATTCTGCCGCCCGGCCAGGGTGGCTCCGCCCACACCCACGAGGTCGAGGAGGCGTTTTTCGTGCTGAAGGGCAGGCTTACGGTCTTCTTCCAGGACGAAGACGGAAGACGCGCCTCGACGACGCTTGGCCCTTACGAAGTCGTCTCCTGCCCGGCCGGCATCCCGCACGGCTTCCAGAACGACAGCGACGAGGACGTCCTGATGCAGACCATGATCGGCACCGGCAGGCCCGGCCCGATCGGCTTCATCGACGAGGACATCTACGCCGAGGAGGTCGAGCGCCGCGCCGCGCGGGTCTAGCGTATGGTCCGATCGGAGCGGGCCGGTCCAGCCTGTCCGAAACCTGCTCAGCGTATCATCGGCTGAGATGCGGCAGCGGCAGAAACCGGCCCATGCCGGCCTCCAGCGCCTTCTTATAGACGAAGTGGCATAGCGCGACGTCCTGGGAGACCAGGCCCACGGTGTGGATCAGGATGCGCTCTTCGGCGCGTTCGCGCCCGCCGATCCGTCCCGACACCAGATCCGCGATCTCGGCGTGCAGGGTCTCGCGGGTCAGCAGGCCGTCGGCGACGGTCTGGCGGAAGGCCGGTGTCAGCATATTGGTGTCGAAATCGTCCACCACCACCTTGTCCATCCTGGGCCAGCCGGCTGGATCGAGTTCGCGCCGGGCAAGCGAGATGAAGGTGCAGCCGGGCTTGAGCCACGGCTCGCGGCTAACGATTTCGGTCGAGGTGGTCCCGCCGACGGCGATGTCGGCGCCGCGCACCGTCTCCTCGGGGGTCGCGACCGGGATCACCGGGATCCCGAGCGCCGCCGACCATTTTTCGGCGAACGCCTGGCGTGTTTCCGGCCGCCTCGAAGTGCAGCGGATCTCCTCGAAGTCGAACATCGAGGTCAGGCATTCGAGCGAGGTCACTCCCATCGTGCCGACGCCGACCAGCCCCAGGATTTTCGAGTCCGGGTTCGCCATCCACTTGCAAGCGATGCAGGCCGCGGCTGCGCTGCGGATCGCATACGTCCAGTGCTCGTCGACCATCGCCATCGCCACCGAGGTGTGCGGATCGCTGAGAAGGACATAGCGGGTCGCTTCCAGCGTGCCGACCGTCGAACGCTCGTCGTCCTCGTAATAGCTGTACATCCGGATGCCCGAGACCGGGATGTCGTTGAGCAGCGCGCCCTTGACGTGCCAGTGGTGGTGGAAGGTGTCATCGTCCAGTCGGAAGCTCGGCGGGCTCGTCCAGTCGACCGAGCCGTTGGCATGCATCCGGTAGACGTCCTCGCAGACATCCAGCGCCTCGGACGCGCTCAAGAGGGCCAGCGTGTCCTCATAAGACAGGAAGACCAGACCGTCGGAGACCATAGTTCAGCATCCAATATCATTGATTATCAACAGCTTAACGCAGCGCTGGCGGAATGCTGTCGGCACATCGCGCGGTCCTGTCCAGCGTGTTCGGAACGCGCCCTAATCGTCGAGGATGGCGATGGCCTCGATCTCCATCACCAGCTCTCGGCGGGCGAGCGCATGGACGACGACCGAGGTCGCCGCGGGGTAGGGCTGATCGAAATATTCCGGACGCAGCGCGCGGATCGCGTCGAAATGGCTGCCGTCCGTAACGTAGGTATTGATCTTGACGATATCCGCCATCGTCCCGCCGGCCGCGGTGATCGCCTGGCGCAGATAGCCGTAGATGCGGCGCGCCTGGTCGTAGGGGTCGAGGTTGCCGGCCTTGGCCTCCTCCGGCGCGGTCTGGCCGGAGATGAAGACCATGTTGCCCTTCCTGACCACATGGCTGAACTGTCCGGGGCTCGGCAGCCCCGGGACATCGACGACCTGGAATCCCATCACTTGCCTCCTCGATCGGGTATTCGATGGTTCATTCGATCAGCATCGCTGCGCGGCCGGTGATCAGCCCTGCTTCGAGCTTCTCGTGGATCGACTCGGCATCGACCATGCGGCCGATCTCGCTGACCATCGGCCAGACTTCGCCGCGGGCAACGATTTCGAGCGCTTCGATGACCTCCTGCCTGGTCGCATAGCGGCTGCCGATAAGCTCGAGCTCCTTGTTGAGCATTGCGCCGGCCGGTGCCTGGAACGGCTGGCCGGAGCCGCCGAGCGTGACCAGCCGGCCGCCCCGGCCGAGCGCGCCGACCGCCGCCTCCAGAGTCTGGCGCGCCGAAACGAAGTCGATCGCGGCATCGAGACCGCGTCCGCCGGTGAGCTCGATCAGCGCTTCGCTCACGTCGTTCCGCCCGCCGTCGACCACCGCGTCTGCCCCGGCCTCGCGGCAGGCCGTGAACTTGTCGGGGACGACGTCGACGGCAATCGGCCGTGCGTGGGCCCAGCGCAGCATCATCAGCATATGGATTCCGAGCCCGCCGCCGGCGCCGAAGACCGCAACCGTCTCGCCGGCTGCGATACGGGCGCGCCGGAGCACCTTCAGCGGCGTGGCAATCGCATCGGTAACCACTCCGATCTCGGCCGGAAATCTGCGGTGGTCGAGCGCTTCGGGCAATTTGAGAAAGCTGGAGGCGGGAAGCTTGAGATACTCGGCGTAGCCGCCGTCGACCTCGCGGCCGACGAAACCCGCGAAGTTCTCGCACAGCGTTTCCCGGTCGATCCGACACCATTTGCAACGGCCGCAGGTGAGATAGAAATAGGCGGTCACCGGATCATCGATCGCGAGGCCCGTCGCGCCTGGCCCCAGCGCCACGACCTCACCGGTGATCTCGTGGCCGATGATGCGCGGGAACGCCACCGGAGCGCGGCCCGCCTTGACGTGCTGGATGGTGAGCCCGGACCCGCAGGCGCGCACCCGCACGACCGCCTCGCCGGGTCCGGCAACCGGATCGGGCAGCTCCCTGAGCGCGAACCGCGCGCCGGCGGCCTCGAGCACGAGCGCCTTCATGGCCGCGCCTCCGCTCGGTCTGCGGCGGCGAGCGTCGCCATCGCTGCGCGGACACGCGCGGTCGCGCGCTCGTCGAGCGCCAATGTCTCGGGATCGATGACCACGCCGTAGAGCGCGCGCGCCGCCTCGAGGCTTACATAGCCGTGGCGCACGTCTTCGCGGACCCGCTCGGCCGGCCGCTCGAGCGGCGAACCGAAGCCGCCGCCGCCGCCCGAGTTGACGATGAAGGCATCGCCCGCCTCGATCCGCTGCCAGAACAGCTTGGCGTTGGTGAACTCCGGCCCCGGCGCGCCGTTCACCCTGAGTGCGATGCGGTTGCCCCTGCCGTCGAGCCCGCCCTGCAGCCCCCAGGGCTCGCAATTGGCGCGCTCGGCCTGGCTGTTGAAGTTGAGCGGCGAGCGCGCCCGGACGACGTATTCGATGCCGAGCCCGCCGCGGTGCCGCCCCGCGCCGCCCGAATCGGGGATCAGCCCGTGACGCTCGATGACGATCGGGTAGTTGACCTCCATCAGTTCGGAGGGGCTGTTGTGGGTATCACCGTCGTTGAGGCAGACGGTCGCGCTCACGCCGTCGCTGTCGTGCTTGGCGCCCCAGCCGCCGCCGGTCGGCCCGATCGCGCCGATGAACAGCTTGGACCGGGCCGGGTCGATGCCGTTCATCCGGCCCATCATCAGATCGGCGTGGTGGCCGGCCGCGACCCGCTCGGGCACTGCGGGCGCCAGCGCCTTGAAGATCGCATCGACGATGGTCATCGGAAAGCTCATCCAGCTCCGCATCGCGGCCGGCTTCTGCGCGCTCACGATCCGGCCGGGCGGGATGACGGTGCTGAGCGGGCGGAAGCTGCCGTCGTTGATCGGATAATCCGTCGGCGAGGTCAGGCACTTGTAGGCGACCTGCGCACACGCGTAGGCCGTCGTGATGCCCGAGTTGTAGAAGCCCTTGACCTGAGCGGACACGTCGGTGAGGTCGATGGTCATGGTCTCGTCGGCAACCTCGACCCGGACATGGATCGGCACCGGCTTGCCGATTTCGATCCCATCATCGTCCATGAAGGCCTCGGCCTCGTAGATGCCATCGGGGATCGATGCGGTCCGCGCGCGGGCCGCCTGCTCGGACTGGTCCATGATGGCCGCGACGCTGGCCGCGACAGCGTCCTTGCCGTAGCGCGCGATGAGCCCGAGATAGCCGCGTTCGCCGGTCCGGACGGCGGTGAGCTGGGCGCGCAAATCGCCGAGCGCGCGCTCGGGCATGCGCACGTTCATGGCGATGAGATCGACCAGGTCCTGATCGATCACGCCCGCCTTTTGCAGCTTGAGCAGCGGAAGCTGGAGCCCTTCCGAATAGATGTCTGTGGTGATGCCCTGCAGCGTGCCGCCGATATCCAGCCAATGCGCCATGCAGCAGGCGAACCCGACCAGCTCTCCGTCATGGTAGATCGGCAGGCTGAGCGTGATGTGGTTGAGGTGGCTGCCGGTGACATAGGCGTCGTTGGTGACCAGGATATCGCCGGGCTCGATCCCGTCCGCGCCGAAATGGGCGAGCTTGGCCTTCAAGGTCGCGGCCATGCCGCGGATGAACATCGGCAGCCCGAGCCCGATCGAAATCGTCTCGCCGTCGGCGGTGAACAGCCCGACGGTGAAGTCCAGCGCCTCGTAGATGATCATGTTGTAGGCGGTGCGCATCAGGTTGGTCTTCATCTCCTCGCTCACCGCCATCACACCGTTGCGGACGATCTCGGTGACCACCGGATCCACGGCCTGCCTGTTCACGCGCGCATTCTCCCGCTCGGTTGCACACGCCAGGATACCCGGCCGATTCGATCGGGCAAATCGGCATGCGCGCCGGTCCGGCTTGTTCGAGACATGCTTTGGGCTTGGCCCTGAGGCGATCGGAAAAGGGCTGGTCGGAGTGAGTGGATTCGAACCACCGGCCCCTGCCTCCCGAAGACAGTGCTCTACCAGGCTGAGCTACACTCCGACCGCGTGCGGGCTGGTCTTATAGCGCCCCGGCGATTGGCTCGCAATGCCTCGGGCGATGGGGGTTTACGGGATCCGGGGCGGTGTGCGGCGCGGATCTCCAAGGTCGCGGCGAATGGGCCGTCTTCGCGCCGCACCAGCGCGTCCGGAGCATGCGCTAATAGGCGCGCTCGACGGCGAATTCCAGGCTTTCGCAAAGCGCGGCGTGGGCCTCGCCTTCAGGCAGGCCATCGAGCGCCTGGCGCGCCCGGGCGGCATAGTGGCGCGCCTGTTCAAGCGTTGCGCGCAGGGCGCCGGTACGCTCCAGCAGCGCGATCGCCCGTTTGAGGTCGCCCTTCTTCTGCTCGAGGTCCTCCAGCGTCCGCCGCCAGAACTTGCGGGTGTCCTCGTCGGCGGCGCGGAACGCGAGCACGATCGGCAGCGTTATCTTGCCCTCTCGGAAGTCGTCGCCGACGGTCTTGCCCAGCGTCGCCTGACGGGCCGAATAATCCAGCACGTCGTCGGTGAGCTGGAAGGCCATGCCGAGATTGTGGCCGAAGGTGCGCAGCGCCGCGCGCTCGGCATCCGAGCGGTCGGCAACCACCGCGCCGATCTCGGCTGCGGCAGCGAACAGCCTCGCGGTCTTGGCGCGGATCACCTCCAGGTAGTCCTCTTCGGTGGTCTCGGTGTCGTTGGCGGTCATGAGCTGCAGCACTTCGCCCTCGGCAATCACCGAGGCGGCCTCGGACAGGATCGCCAGCACGTCGAGCGATCCGTCGGCGACCATCAGCTCGAACGAGCGGCTGAACAGGAAGTCGCCGACCAGGACGGAGGCCTTGTTGCCCCAGACCGCGTTGGCGGTCGCCGCGCCGCGGCGCAGGTCGCTCTCATCGACCACATCGTCATGCAGCAGGGTCGCCGTGTGGATGAACTCCACGCAGGCCGCGAGGCCGATATGCCGCGCGCCGCGGTAATCGAACAGCCGGGCGGAGGCGAGCGTGATCATCGGCCGCAGCCGCTTGCCGCCGGAGGCTACGATATGGCCGGCGAGCTGCGGGATCAGCAGCACCGGGCTCTGCATGTGCTCGATGATTGTCTGGTTGACCCGCTGGAGGTCTTCGGAGGTCAACGCCGTCAGCCTGTCCAGGCTGGGACCGCGGCGCGCGCCTGGGCCGCGTCCGAGCTCTACGACCACACTCACAAGCTTTGTTTCCCCCGCGGGAAGATGCTAGACAGCCAGACGGAACATAGTCCCGCCGCCGGCAGCGTCAAGCTGGCCGGTGCGGCGTGCGACCATCCGCCCGAAAGGCCGACAGCCGAGCGATGCGGGAGCTGCTGCGGACCAACGACCTGGTCTTCCTGTCCTGGGTTCAAGCCCTGCTGCGCGCCGAAGGGATCGTGCCGACGGTGCTGGATTCGCACATGTCGGTGCTCGAGGGCAGCACGTTCGCCATCCCGCGCCGGGTCATGGTCGAGGACGACGCGCACGAACGGGCGCGCCGCATCCTCGCCGATGCGGGCGAGGGCGCGCGGCTCGACCCCAGATGAGCGCGCGGCGCGACGACGTCACCGAGGACCGGCTGCTGGGCGGTGCGATCACCGTTCGCCAACCGCGCGAAGGCTTCCGGGTCGCGATCGACACCGTGCTGCTGGCCGCCGCGGTGCCCGCCGAGGACGGCCAGTCCGTGCTCGAGCCCGGCGCCGGCGTCGGGGCCGCGGCCCTGTGCCTGGCCAGACGGGTGCCCGGCTGCCGCGTGGTCGGGTTGGAGCGCCAGGCCGATCTGGTCCGGCTCGCCGGCGAGAATGCCCGGCTCAACCGGCTGGAGCGGCGGGTCGACGTGATGATGGGCGATCTCGCCCGACCGCCGCCGCGCCTGGCTCCCGGCGCCTACGACCACGTGATGATGAACCCGCCGTTCTTCGAGACGGGAACGACCGGCAGGCCCGACAACGAAGCCCGCGCGGCCGCGCGGATCGAAGGCGAGGCCGATCTTGCGGCCTGGATCGGCTTCGCGACCGCGATGCTGCGCCGGAAGGGCACGCTGACCCTGATCCACCGGACCGACCGGCTGGCCGATGTGCTTGCGGCATTGTCGGGCCGGGGCGGCGAGATCGTGGTCTTCCCGCTATGGGCCCGCGCCGGCGCCGGGGCGGCCAGGCGGGTGCTGATCCGTGCCCGAACCGGCGTGGCCACGCCGCTGCGGCTTCTCGGCGGCATGGCGCTGCACGCCGGGGACGGCTCCTACACGCCGGAGGCCGAAGCGATCCTGCGCGGCGGCGGCCCGCTTGCGCTGTGAGGCGGCAGGCTTGGCGATCGGGCCCGCGTCTTCTATCTATAGTGTCATGAATGCCATGAGCGAGGCGGTGCCCATTCCCGGCACGACCGCGCGGCCGCGCGGTTGGCGCCGGTTGATGCCCTTACGGCGGCTGCGCCAGCCCGGCGCGCTGCTCTCGGTGCTGCGGCTTAGCGGCGTCATCGGCCGGACGGGGCTTGCCCGCGGCGCAGGGATGAGCCTTGAAGGCCTCGAACGCTCGATCGAACGGGCCTTCGCGCCGCGGCGGCTGTCCGCGGTGGCGTTGTCGATCAACTCCCCCGGCGGCTCGCCGGTCCAAAGCGCGCTGATCGCCCGGCGGATCCGTCAACGCGCCGAGGAGCGCGGCGTCCCGGTGATCGCTTTCGTCGAAGATGTCGCGGCCTCGGGCGGCTACTGGCTGGCCTGCGCGGCCGATGAGATCTTCGCCGACGAGAACTCGATCGTCGGCTCGATCGGGGTGATCTCGGCGGGGTTCGGCTTCGCGGATTTCATCGAGCGCCACGGCATCGAGCGCCGGATCCACGCCGCCGGTCCGCGCAAGGGCATGCTCGACCCCTTCCGTCCGGAGGTCTCCGAAGACGTCGCGAGCCTGTTGGACCTGCAATCGGAGATGCACGAGTCGTTCAAGGCCAACGTGCGGGCCCGGCGCGGCCGGCGCCTGAAGGGCGAGGACGAGGTGCTGTTCTCGGGCGCGTTCTGGACCGGCGGCCAGGCGGTCGGGCTCGGGCTGATCGACGGGCTGGGCGATATGCAGACCATCCTGCGCGAGCGCTTCGGCGAGGATGTGCGCGTGCGCCCGATCACCCGGAGATCGAGCCTGCGGCGCCGGATCGGCGTCGGGACGAACGGCGTGCGGCCGGGTGATCTCGCCCTGGAGGTCGTCGCCGCGCTCGACGAATGGGCAATGTGGAAGCGCTTCGGCCTATGAGGAAATCTCTGCCGGTTCAACCATTCGGGGCAACGGAGCCATGCTCGGATTCAGCCTGCAAAAGCTGATCGCGCTCGCCGCGATCATCGCGCTCGTCTGGTACGGGTTCCGCTGGCTGTCGCGCTACCAGCAGGTCCGCAAGGACAGGGAGAAGGACCGTCTGGCCCGCGCCCGAAAGGCCGCACCGGAGCGGACCGGCGAAGATCTCGAGCCTTGTCCGCGCTGCGGCGCCTTCGTGCCGGCGGGCGGTCCCCATGAGTGCGCCTGAGCGGCGGTTTGCTTGACCCGGACCAGGGCGCCGCGTAGGTTGCCCGCGCCGCAAGCCGGCCCTCCGTGATGCCATGTCGAGCGACGCGCCGGACACGTCCTTCCAGGGTCTGATCCTCAAGCTCCACGCCTATTGGGCGCGGCAGGGCTGCGTGATCCTGCAGCCCTACGACATGGAGGTCGGCGCCGGCACCTTCCACCCCGCCACCACGCTCCGGGCGCTCGGCCCCGAGCCGTGGCGCGCAGCCTATGTCCAGCCCTCGCGCCGGCCGACCGACGGGCGCTACGGCGAGAACCCCAACCGGCTGCAGCACTACTACCAGTACCAGGTGATCCTCAAGCCTTCGCCGCCGCGCAGCCAGGACCTCTATTTGGCGAGTCTGACGGAGCTCGGGATCGATCCGGCCCGTCACGACATCCGGTTCGTCGAGGACGATTGGGAGAGTCCGACGCTGGGCGCCGCCGGGCTCGGCTGGGAGGTCTGGTGCGACGGCATGGAAATCACCCAGTTCACCTATTTCCAGCAGGTCGGCGGGATCGAATGCGACCCGGTCTCGGTCGAGTTCACCTACGGGCTCGAACGGCTGGCGATGTACATCCAGGGCGTGGAGAACGTCTACGACCTCGACTTCAATGGCGCCGGGGTGACCTATGGCGGGGTCTTCCACCAGGCCGAGCGCGAGTTCTCTGCGTATAACTTCGAGCACGCCGATACCGAAATTCTGTCGCAGCAATTCGGCTTCGCCGAGGCCGAATGCCGGGCGCTGCTCGGCCGGCACCTCGCGCTTCCAGCCTACGACCAGTGCATCAAGGCAAGCCACGTCTTCAATCTCCTCGATGCCAGGGGCGCAATCAGCGTGACCGAGCGGGCCGCCTATATCGGCCGCGTCCGCGCCCTGGCCAAGGGCTGCTGCGAGGCCTGGCTCGAAAGCAGGGCGGCGCCCGAGAATGGCTGAACTGGTCCTGGAGCTGTTCTCCGAGGAGATTCCTGCCCGCATGCAGGCGCGCGGGGCAGCCGGGCTGGCGCGGCTGGTGGGCGAGCAGCTCGCCGCGGCCGGGCTTTCCTTTGATCCGCCCGTGGCCTACGTCACCCCGCGGCGGCTGGCGCTGGTCGTCGACGGGCTGCCCGACCGCCAGCCGGACGTGCGCGAGGAAAAGCGCGGCCCGCGTATCGATGCGCCTGAAAAGGCGATCCAGGGCTTTCTGCGCGCCAACGGCGTGACACGCGACCAGTGCGAGCAGCGCAAGGCGGGCAAGGGGACTTTCTGGTTCGCGGTCCTCGAGCGCGCCGGCAGGCCGACCACCGAAGTGCTGCCGGACCGTCTTGCCGCGGCGGTCGCGGCGCTGACCTGGCCCAAGTCGATGCGCTGGGGCGCGGGGCACGACCGCTGGGTGCGCACGCTCGAGCGCGGGCTGTGTGTGTTCGACGGCGCGCCGCTGGCTTTCGATCTTCCGGGCGGTGTCCCGGTGGGCGCGGTGACCACCGGCCACAGGTTCCTCGATCCCGGCCCGATCGAGGTTACCTCCTTCGCGCAATACCATGAGGCGCTGCGCACCGCCCATGTCGTGCTCGATCCGGCCGAGCGGCGGCAGATCATCGCCGATGGGGCAGCCGCGCTCGCCGCCGCCGAGGGGCTGAGCGTCAAGGAGGACAAGGGGCTGCTCGAAGAGGTGGCCGGGCTGGTCGAGTGGCCGGTGCCGCTGATGGGACGCATCGACGAGGCGTTCATGGACGTCCCCGCAGAGGTGCTGACCACCGCGATGCGCACCCACCAGAAATACTTCTCCGTGCTCGCGCCCGATGGCACGCTCGCGCCGCGCTTCGTCGTGGTCGCCAACACCGAGGCGCCCGACGGCGGCGCCGGGATCGTCGCCGGCAACGAGCGCGTGCTGCGTGCCCGGCTGTCGGACGCCAAGTTCTTCTGGGACCAGGACCGGAAATCCTCGCTCGCATCGCGCGTCGATGCCTTGCAGCCGATGGTCTTCCACGCAGGGCTCGGCTCGCTTGTCCACAAGGTCGCCCGCATCGAGGCGCTGGCCGGCGAGATCGCGGCTTTCCTGCCGGGCGCCGATGCCGAGCTGGCGCGCAGCGCGGCACGCCTGGCCAAGGCGGATCTCACCACCGAGATGGTCTACGAGTTCCCCGAGCTGCAAGGGACCATGGGCGGCCACTACGCGCGGCATGACGGCTGGGGCGAGGCGGTGGCGCTGGCGGTGGCCGAGCATTACGCGCCCCAGGGTCCGGGCGATGACTGCCCGCGGGCGCCGCTGTCGGTGGCGCTGGCGATGGCCGATAAGTTGGATACGCTGGTCGGGTTCTTCGCGGTCGGCGAACGCCCGACCGGCTCGGGCGATCCTTACGCGCTGCGCCGCGCCGCGCTCGGCATCATCCGCCTGGTGATCGAGAACGGCATTCGCCTGAGCCTGCGCGAGGTCATCCGCAAGGCTTATTGGGGCTACAACGAGACCGTGCCGGACTTCGAGGCCCAGCGCGACGGTGGCCACAGGCCCAAGATCCTGGAGGCCGCGTTGCTCGGCTTCTTCGCCGACAGGCTGAAGGTCCACCTGCGCGCCCAGGGCGTGCGTCACGACCTGATCGCGGCGGTCTTCGAGCTTGGCGGGGAGGATGACCTGGTCCGGCTCCTGGCTCGGGTTGCCGCGCTGGAACGGTTCCTGAGTGCGGAGGATGGTGCCAATCTGTTGATCGCGCACAAGCGCGCGAGCAACATCGTCGCGATCGAGGAGAAGAAGGACGGCGCCGCCCTCGCCGGCCCGTCGGATGCGGCGCTGCTGGCCGAGCCCGAGGAGGCCGCGCTCCACGGCGCGCTCGAGGAGGCCCGCAGGAAGGCCGCGCCGCTGGTTGCCGCCGAGCGCTTCGATGACGCGATGACAGTGCTGGCGGATTTGCGCGGCCCCGTCGATGCATTTTTCGACTGCGTCACGGTCAATTCCAAGGACGCCGGGCTGCGCGCGAACCGGTTAAGGCTGTTGAGCGAGATTCGCGAGACCATGGGCGCGGTCGCGGATTTCTCTCAAATCGAAGGCTGACGCCGGGATGTCCGAACGGATGGTGGCCGAAATCGAGCGCGCTCAGCCTGGGATCACCGGATCGGTGCCTTTGATCTGGATGCGGTAGCCCGACCGGACATTGGGGTAATAGTCCCAGAGCGCCAGGTGGTGCGTGCACCGGTTGTCCCAGAAGGCGACCGAATGGGGTTCCCAGTGGAAGCGCACCTGGAAATTCGGATGCTCGCAGTGATCGCACAGATAGGACAGAATCGCCTCGCTCTCGCCCCGCGGCACCCCGCAAAGGCGGGTGGTGAAAGTGGGATTGACGTAGAGCAGCTTGCGGCCGGTCACCGGATGCTTGGCGACGACCGGCTGTTCGGTGACCGGCAGGTTGTTCGTCGCCGTCCGGGCGAAGGCGCCCGCGCCGTCGTGCAGCGCCGTCATGCCCTCGAGATAGCGCTTCATATTGGGTGACAGCGCCTCGTATGCCGCATACATGCTGGCGAACACCGTGTCCCCGCCGCCGGCCGGCGGGACGGTGTGGATATAAAGGATGCTACCCATCGGCGGCGTCTCGAGGCACGACTGGTCGGTGTGCCACATCTCATTGCCGGACACCGACTTCGAGTTCTCGTCGAAGTGCAGCGCCCGGACCTCGGGATGGTCGTTCAGCTGTTTGGAGTTGGTGCCGTCGCCGCCAACGCTGATATGCAGCCTGCCGAAATGCTCGCCCAACGCCTTGTGGGTGTCATGGGTGAGCTTCTGGTCCCGGAAGAACAGCACCTGATGCTCCATCAGGGCTTCGTGAAGGTCCCGAACGACCGACCGGCCAAGGGGTTCGTTCAGGTCGATACCGCCGACGAGGCCGCCGATATTGGGCGACATCGGCGTCACGCTGATCGTCTCGTAGGCCATGACCATTCCCTCCGGCACGACCGAGGACCCGCGCCCTTCGCCGGCCCCGGACGGACCAAGGATGGCTGCAAACCGCCCTTTGGACAAGTCGCGCCCGCCAGGTCTTTTCGTTGCCGGACATCGGTGTGCTAAGCAGACCGATCGCCTGGATCGCAAGACCGCAAACCGCGGAGGGAATCGCAAATGATCACCAAGCCTGCGCTCACTCTGGACGATGCCAAGCAGCTCATGGCCGCGGCCGAGGACAAGGCTCGGCGAAACAACTGGGAAGTCGTGGTCGCCATCGTCAACGACGGCGGACGCATCATCGCCGTCCACCGCATGGACGGCGCGCGTCCGGGCAACGACGAGATCGCGCTGGCCAAGGTCAACACCTCCGCGATGACGTGCCGCCCGAGCGGCGTCTGGGAACATTGGATCGAAACCACTCACAGGGCCTATGCGACATTCCCGTTCCTGGCCGCGCAGGGCGGCTTGCCGATCATAATCGACGGCCATCTGGTCGGCGCGGTGGGCATTTCCGGGGTCAAGTCGTTTGAAGACGAACAGATTGCCATGCACGCCATAAAGTGCGTGTTCCCCGACGCGGCGACCGCGCGGGCCGGGGAAGAAAACGACGGACAAGCGGTCTGATCGGACGCTCCGAAGTCACGCGGCGCGACCGGGCGCGGCGTTACTGCGCCATTCGGGGCAGGTAAAGCGCGATATCGGGAAACAAGATGATCAGGACGACAAGGAGCACCGAACAGCCGAGAAACGGCAGGCTCGAAAGACAGACCTCCGACAGGTTCAAGGCCTTCCCCTTCCAACCGGACGCTTTACGAAAGGTGCTGCATGACAACGCAGCCCGGCTGTTGGACCGCTGAGCGCGCCTATGCGTAGATCGGAAGCAGCTCCTTGGACATCGCCACGAGGTGCTCGGGTGCGATGATCACGCCGTCTTGGAGAACCTGTTGCCCGTCGACCCACATCGACTGCATCGAGATCACGCAGTCGGGATGGTTCTCGCCTCCGCCGGGCACCCAGAACGGCAAGCCGAGACCGATAGCGTTGTAGCCGGCGACGCGCTGGTCCTCGATGAAACACTTGCCGGTATAGCGCGCAGCGGGATGAAAACCGCAGGTGAAATGGACCACGTAGCCGAAATCCCCGTTCCCCGCGCGGGCCAGCGCGCGCTGCATGACCTTGTTCTCCGGACCGCCGCCGATGACCTCCTGGACCTTGCCGTCGATCCTGAGCGTCATCGGCTCGCCGAGCTCGGTGTAATACTCATGGAACATGTTGCTGGTGACCACCGAGCCGCGGACCGACTCCAATTCGGGCATGAACACGATCGTGCCCGGCACGAAATAGCCGCCGGGCTTGGTCGCCTTGGCCAGCGCGAAGCCTTCGGGCTTGGCCAGCGTGAAACCGACATCGGTGCCGGCCGCGTTGGTAATGCGGCATTCCTTGCCGGCAGACTCCGCCATCAGCGCACCGAACGCATCGCCCAGCGCAAACATTGCGTCGAGTTCGGCCCCGCCCATCAGACGGACGATTTCCTCGGCCCCGATATCGGCGCCGAGGAAATATCGCGCGCGGCCCTTCTCCATCGCGCGATCGAAGGCCTTCGAGCCGGCCAGATACGGCATGCACAGGTCGATCCAGGCATCGCATTCGCCGGTCGCCGCCTTGACGTGGTCAGGGAGAAACGCGTCCGCCAGGCCGCCCTGAAACGGGAGCGGCGGCGCCAGCACGATCGAGGCGACCTTCGCGCCCAGCCGGTAGGCGGCATCCTGGACCGCCTGGACCCCGACGATGTCGGTCCCGGTGTCGGTCGTAATCAGGACGCTCTCGCCTTTGGATATGCACATCATGTCCCGCGCAAGGACATCCGCGGCGCGGGCCAGTTTCGGGCCGATTTCTGCGTGGGTCATGGCTTTCATCCCCGGTTGCGAGAAGGGTCTTCGACGGACGACTCGAACGCCGCGGCATCTCGCGGTTGCATGGAACGCGTGCGGCAAGAATAGGGTTTTCCACGGCTGCAGAGGAAGGATCGGGTTGGAACAAAAAAACCTTGCAGCCGACCACCGAGACCATATGGTGCCCATCGCCTTCGGCAACCAGACCGCAGGCTCGCTGATCCGTCCGGCCTCGTTCCGCGGGATCTGTGCCTTCAAACCGACGCGCGGCATCACCGACCTCACGGTAATTTTGCCGCTGGAGCCGAGCTTCGACACGCTCGGCTATATGGGGCGCAGCTTCGACGACCTGGCGAGCTTCTTCGCGGTCGTCCACGACCAGACGCCGCGGCCGCTGGCTGACGGGCTCGACCGCAGTCCGCGGATCGGGTTGTGCCGGACTCCCATGTGGTTCCATGCGGAGCAATCCAGCATCGATGCGGTGGAGGGTGCGGCAGCGCGGCTGGCCGAACTGGGGGCGGCGGTCGACGAGGTCGGATTGCCGGCGCAATATGACGATCTGTTGGAGATCCATACGGAGATCCTCAAGGTCGGGCTGACCCGCACGCTGGGTGAGGACTATCGAAACCACAAGGAGCGGATGAGCCCGAAGCTGCGCGAGATGATCGAGGACGGGTTGAGCTGTCCGCCGGACAGGGCGGAGGCGCTGTACCGACGCGCCGAACAATGCCGCGCACAGGTCAACGAGGTCTTCGGCGATCGGGCCGAGGTCCGCTTGGAGGATCGTAGGATGACCGACCACCAGATATTCGAAGCCGGCGCGGTCGTGCTGCAGTCGGGCCGAACGTTGCCGGGCGCGAAGATCGCCTATGCCACGCATGGCACGCTCAACGCGGCCAAGAGCAACGTCGTGCTGTGCTTCACGCCGTTCAGCGCGCGCGACAAAGACTGCGAACACTTCATCGGCCAGGACAAGGCGATCGACCCGGGCAAGTATTTCATCATCATCATGAATACGACCGGCAATGGTTTGTCGTCCTCGCCGAGCAACACACCGCCGCCATCGGACAAGGCGCGCTTCCCTGACGTCACCATCTACGACAATGTCCAAATGCAGCGGAAGCTGGTCGCCGAGCTGTTCGGCATCGAAAGCGTCGCGCTCGCCTTCGGCCATTCGATGGGTGCGATCCAGACCTATCACTGGGCGGCGCTGTTTCCGGACATGGTCGAACGCATCGCGCCGATCTGCGGGTCGGCGCGGACATCGATCCACAACACTGCCTTTCTCGAAGGCATGCGGGCCGTGCTGACCGCAGATCCGGCATGGCGCAGCGGCGACTACGAGGAGCCGCCGACGGCCGGCCTGCGCGCGCTGGGCCGAGCGTGGGCGCCCTGGCCGCCCTCGCAGGGCTTCTACCGCGAGGAGAAGTACAAGGACCTCGGGTTCGCCACGCTCGAAGCGTTTCTGTCCGGCTATTGGGAGCGCTGGTGCCTGTCGCTCGATGCCAACAACATCCTGTCGCAAATCTGGACCTGGCAGCACGCCGACATCAGTGCCAATGCGCTCTACGGTTCCCGCTTCGAGGACGCGCTCGCCTCGATCTGCGCGCGGGCGATCGTCATGCCGAGCAGGACGGATACGTATTTCCCGCCCGAAGACGGCGAGTATGAAGCCGCCCACATGCCCAATGCCGAGTTCCGCCCGATCCCCACGATCTGGGGCCATTGGGCCGGCTCGGGGAGAAGCCCGACCGACGCGGTCTTTATCGACACCGCCTTGAAAGACCTGCTGGCAAGCTAGTGGATCGAATCCAACGTCTGGTACCCGCGTTTGACGGCGTGGATGATTTTGTCGGGGTCTGCGGTCCAACGGAATGGCTTGGCCTCGCTTTGGTTGTACTCGGCGACGAATCGGTTGATGGCGGCCTGAAGGTCGCCACGGAGCGGAACCGACCGCGAGACAATCCTTAGACTAGTAGCCCCTCCACCCTGTGAGCGTCGGCCACGCCGGCCTGGACTAGACGAGCGAGAACGTCTTCCATTTGAGATCTCAGCGGATGAGATGGGTCACGGAGCGTCGCGTCGATCCCAAAGACTGTTTCCAGCCACTTTGCAACGCGAGTGCCCAGCCCGACGTCGATCCACAGCTGCGTGTTGGTCGGTTGTCGTTTGATCCAAGTGATTGAACTCGATAGGAAAAAACTCAAGTGGGCCGACCTAGGCGACACTTCAAGGAGACTCATTGTCAAGAGCCCGGTAAACGGAACCGGCCCATCAGTGATCAATCTGCTCAGTTCAGGCAGGAAGGGCTCAACTTGATCGATCCCTTTGGCGAGCAGGTCACAAGAAGATCCTGTGAATAGACTGTAATTGTTAAAAAATAGCGCAGCAATCGCTGAGCCTATATGCATCTCAACCGAGAGCTCCGAGCTATCGCACTCGCGCCGCCAGCCAGCTGTTTGAACCAAACGATCTGCCAGCAAGCTGCGCAACCTGACCGCCATGTCGATGTCCAAACCGGACCCATTGAAGTGAACTTGATCGATCATGCGCACGAGCTCGTTTGCGACATCGAAGAAGGACTCGTCAGGAACGGCAACCGAGCGCGCAACATGGGTGGCGACCTGATCGGGTGTCATGGCCGCGAAGGCGCGGGCTAGAAGCGAAAAGAAAACGCTGTTCCACTCGCCCATTCGGCCTTCGATCTTGGCCTCCGGCTGGTGTCCGGCGCCGTTCGCCGCTGCGGTCCAATCAGCGTAAGCGTCAACAAAGCTCACGATACAGTCTAAATCGTCGGGACCGGAATCGCGCGTTAGCTGTTTAATCCATGTGGCGGCCCTCTGAGAATGGAGTTGATCGCTTGGCATTACGGCTGGGGCCCGTCGCGCCGCGTGATCGTTGCCGCCGATCCTCAGGCCGCGCTGGACAGAGATCATCGGAGGCGGGAAGATCGGCCACGTCGGTTCCGGCCCAACGTTGTTCAGCCAGGCCAGCTCGGCTTGAATTGCGCCCGCGACCCGCTCCTTGTGCTGTGCCTGCTTGGTTGCCTTGATTTCTTCGGTGTCCTGGCGAACCCAACTCGGCTGGACTTGGGCGGTAAGCGCACACCGCAGCAAGGCAGACGCAAGCCGCGGGTCGATCTCGCGAAGGACAGTGATGCCGCCGCCGAAGCCGTGAGCAGCCAAGGAGTCTTCTCGTCCAGCGAGCTCTAGCAGCGCGATGCAGTCACCCTCGCGGCCGCGTCGCTGCCAAAGGTGAATGAGCCCGAGCGTGGCGATCGCGACAGGATTGAAACGAATGCCGTCAGGCCCCCCGGAACCGGCGATGTGGTTGGTGGTTGCGAATGTCGGCGCGAACACGTTCCGCGCCCATTCTTCGTGCTGGTCGAGCAACCTATCGGAGCCGTCGCGACTAAGTACCATTGCGGCTGAGACGATTGCGTTGGTTCGAGAGCGCAGGACGTCTTCGGGCGAATCCGTGACTGTCGACAGACGCTGCGTATAAGCGACTGCCTGTTCCGCGAACTCGTGGCTTGATCGCGTGCTGTCTTCCAACACGCCCTGTATCGCTGCGTCGATTTGGACATCCTGGGTATGCGCCGCGTGCTTTTCTTGGAGCGCCTCGATGTGCCGGGCTTCCTCAGGCGGGGATATGTACGCACGGCCGCCGTCGACGGACGACCAGTTTGCAGGGTCAGTCAGGTTAAGGGCGTAGCGTGCCATAAGCCGCGGCTCTGCGAATGTATCGTCCGATTCAGGAGGCCCCAATCGCGCTGCAGCCGCGGCGAGCAGGGCATGCAGTCTT
Source organism: Alphaproteobacteria bacterium (assembly GCA_965248835.1). GTDB lineage: Bacteria > Pseudomonadota > Alphaproteobacteria > MPNO01 > MPNO01 > CAYFYS01. Next base: position 332,612 of record CBDFLJ010000002.1, on the reverse strand, counting down.
TCGTGGTCGGCCGCCTCGTTGAGAGCAAAGGGTCCAAGTAACGTTTCCAACGGGTAGCTGCGCGACGGCCGCATTCTAAGATCTTCGAGTCGAATTACTCCTGTCGGTTCGTTTGGGCCGGGGCCAAACCATCCGCTCGGGTCCAACCTCGACATTCCATCATGGATGTGGCGGCCTCGATCAAGCGACAGCAGCTCGGGCGAACCGAGGAAAGGGATGGCGGCCGTCATGGTCTTTGGCCAATGCGAGAGGAGAACGTCGACTGCAACGAGGAGGAATGCAGCTGGCGAACCCTCAGAGCCGATCCGGAAAGTTTGAATCTATGGTGAGTGTGTTGCGGCGAGTCTGCGCAGCATGATGCGGATCATGGCGAGTCGGATGAAGGCGACGACGGATCGAACGTGACGTTCGAAGTCGCGAGCGAGGCGCCTGTTGCGGCTGATCCAGGCGAAGGTGCGTTCGACAATCCAACGCTTTGGCAGCACCTCGAAGCGGGGCACGTCGTTGCGCTTGACGATCTCGAGCCGCCACCCCCCGGTCTTGGCGACAGTCGCGGCCATCTTCGGTCCCTGATAGCCGCCGTCGGCGTAGATCACCTCGATGAATGGGAACCGTCGCCGGGTGCGGCGCAAGAGCTCGTGGGCACCGTCGCGATCCTGAACGTCGCCGGAATGCACCACGATGCCCAGCATCAGGCCGAGCGTGTCGACCATGATGTGCCGCTTGCGACCGGTGACCTTCTTGCCCGCATCGAAGCCTTGATCGTCGATCGACGCCCCCCTTTTTGCGCCGCCTTGGCGCTCTGGCTGTCGATGACCGCGGCCGACGGGCTGGCTTCGCGTCCTTCCTCATCGCGCACCGCGACGTAGAGTTCATGATGGATCCGCTCCAGCGTGCCATCCCACTCCCATAGATCGAAATAGTCGTACACCGTCGACTTCGGCGGCAGATCCTTGGGCAGTGCATTCCACTGGCAGCCCGTGGACAGCACGTAGAAGATGCCGTTCAGAACCTCGCGCACGTCGACTGAGCGCTTGCGCCCGCCGCGCTTGGCAGGCGGGATCATTGGCGCGATCAGCGCCCACTCGGCGTCGGTCAGATCACTCGGATAGCGAAGTCCGCGACGCTCCGCCGCGCGGCGGTGTTCCGCAGTCCACATCGGGCTTCCTCCTGTAAACCGGATGCCCAGCACAGAATCACAAACGATTCTTCCGATTCAAGAACTTTCCGGAAGGGCTCTCAGGCCCAAGAAGATCGGCTACGACCTGCTCTGGAACATTTCCTCGTTCGATCCGGGCATGTGCCCATGCTTCGAGCGCCAAGAGGCCAGATGCAACCGCGTAGCAGCCGCCGGCCTGTCGCGACCAGAGATAGGAGTGTGACCACGGAAAGACACGCGGACCGGTCGGAAGGAGGAGCGTGATCCCGTCATCGCCCGGTTCACGTCCGCCGCTGCGGGCGGCGATCGCGTGATCGACCAGGCGCCGGATGAGGCTGAGGCCATGTTCTGGTGCCACGTTGAGCAAGTCGAGAAATGGGCCCTGCGAGGGCGAACTTGGTAGGAAGTCACTGTCGAGATGTGTGAACGCTTCGTTTCGGATCGTGCTCCGGTGCTTCTGGTCATCCTTTGGGATCAGCCCTGCCAGCGTGAGTTCAACGAGCTCTGCAGGCGCCGCCTGCGCCAGTGTTCCGCGGAATTTCATGATGTCGCGGATTGTGTGATCGGGATTTCGCCGCCTGAGTAGCCGGCACAAATAGCTTTGCGCCCGCTCGGGCACGCGGGCGGCCATAAGGAGAAACGCCTGCCGTACATCGCCAGCCAGCTTCTGCAAATCATGATTCCGGAACGCGCTCGCGAACCTCGGCGGATCGGCCGAGGACAAACGATGATCCAGAGCGTCCTCGACCTCATCGAGCCAGTCGGCGAGCGCTATGGCCATTCTCGGCGTAATTATTGGATCGGCGAAGAACATGGACGCAGAGAGGCTCTGGAATAGCTCGACAACGTCGGGAAGCCCTTGCAGCGGCAGACAGGCTTGCCTCGCGAGCAACCAGCGCGCTAGACGCTCCCAAGAGCGATTCGTTGGGCCGTAGATGCCGGCGGGGATTGATCCCGCTTCGACGCCAACTTCGGCGAGCGTTTCAGCGAGCGGTCGAGACTCGACCGCAATCGCTGTGCGGATCAGTTCTCGCAATAGCGCGCCGTCATTCTCCATCAGTGCCGCAGACGCTCGATCCAATAGCGTGAAGGCGAGTTCCGAGCGAACGATCGCGAGAAGAGACCAGCGGCGCCAGGATGCATGGGCCCCGTCGTGACTAACCCGGTCGACGTACTCGATCCAAGCCTGGCCATCCTCGGACCGCTCCAGCGCAAACCGCGCGCCGAGTTCGACGCCCCGCGCTAGCGAGACGGGCGCCGCACGGTTGAGCGGAAGCTGGTTGACCTTATCCAAGTCGCCGTGCAGGCGTGCCGCCACGCCCCAATCGCGGAGGACATCATGTCGAAACGCGAGTCGGTCGAGGTCGAGCTCGCGGAGAGTACCGCTCGTGATCAGGGCATCCACGGCAGACGACGTAGCGCGGACCTCCAAGCGATCGCGGCCCGCAAGAATAGCGTCTGTCAGATCGACAAGCAGGCGCGCCCGTCCGCGTCGATCCGTGTCCGGGCCATCGGCCGTCGTCCACCAACGCTCAATTAGATCCACTTCCGACCGGAGTTGATCGGTTGAACCCTTTACTTCTAGCAGGCGCGCCAGCCGGAAGAGGTTGCGGGCGACCGCACGGGCGGGATGGTCGTCGGCGAGCAGGGCGCTCAAGGAAGGCGCAGCGGCTCTGAGCTCCTCTATCTCCTCGGGTCCCAGCTCTTCGAGCAAAACAGGTCGAGCGCGGCCGAGCTTTGTGACGGTCTCCGAAGGCAGCCAATTCGGTTCGTCCTCGCCAAAGTCGCTCCGCGCAGTGACGATCACTTGGAACGTGGGTATCGAGGCGGCCACTCGAATCAGGTCTACGACCGTGGCGCGCTTGTCGACGTCGTCGAAGAAGTCGAGGCTGTCGACGAAGAGTACGGCGCCACCATCGCTCGCGAGGTCTGCGAGAAATGCCTCGGGTCCGCTCTCAATCTGCAGCGCGGATTTGAAAGCCAACCAGCCTCCGGGAAGCGTCCGCTCCGGGGTGAAAACGATCGTGTGTGCTTCGTTGAGTGTCTGGTCGACGAGCATCCCTAGGAGGCCAGACTTGCCGACACCTGGGTCGCCGCGAATTTCGACATAGCGGCCCTCATCGCGCGCCTCGCGCACGGCGTCGAGCTGGCTTGAGCGCGCCAAGGTCACCCCGGCGATGCTCCCGCGCAGGTCGGCGGCGGTGAGGCCGGCGGCTTCGTCGAGGGTTTCGCGCGGCATCCGATTGCGGGGCGAGCCGAGCAGCCGGAAGCCGTTGATTCTTGTGATTTCGGAGAGAAGCTGTGCGCGGTCGAGGTCGCCGCCCGAAGCGGCAGCCCGGATCGCGGTCTCGGTTAGGACCTTCCAGAAGGCGCTGGCCCGCGTCGCATCGCTCGGTTCGAGCAGATTCCGTGCCCGCTCAAGTGCCAGTTCGAGCGATTGGGAGCCGGGTGCGTCATAGTCGAAGATCAGGATCTGAAAGCGGCGCAGGACCTGCCAAATGGTCTCGTCGTCGTTCGCGCAGCCGGCGTCCAGAAGATGAGAACGCACTGTTTGCACAAAGGCGCGCATATTGTCATTGCCGACCTTTTCCCGGTTGATCCGCCCGATGAAGACCGCTGCCGAGCTAACCTCGCGCGCCCAGCGCAGCACATCCTGATAAGGACCGGTGATCTTGAAGGAGGTGCGCTCGGTCGAGACGGCGAACTGATGGCGGTGATGGGCGAGATCGAGCGTTCGGAAAGCTTGTGCGAGTTGCCCTACAACGTCCTTGAACACCGTGTCGCCGGGGGAGAAGGTGATCGTGCGCTTGACCTGCACCTCCAGCGTTGCTGGCTCGCCTGTCCGCGTGATGCCGTGGACGACGACGTCATCGAGGGGATGCCCTTCACCTGCGCGCTGCAGCTCGATCCGTTCGATAGACACGCCCGGCAGTCCGCGCGGATCGGCTTCAGCGAGCATTGTGAGCAGGTAGTGTGCGGCGACTTGGCCCTCGAAGAGAGCCCCCGCAGGGCCACTTGCCGAAGGGCTTGATCCAGTAGCTGCGGGGACTGAGAGGCCAGAAGTCACCCGACGCCACCTAGTGGATGGAATCTAACGTTTGGTGCCCGCGTTTGACGCCGGCGATGATTTCGTCGAGGTCTACGGTCCAACGGAATGGCTTGGCCTCGCTTTGGTTGTGCTCAGCGACGAACCGGTTGATGGCGGCCTGAAGGTCGACCACGGAGCGGAAGACGCCGCGTTCGAGGCGGCGTTTGGCGTGTTTTGCGAAGAAATCTTCCAGGGCGTTGAGCCAAGAGCAGGATGTCGGCGTGAAGTGAAAGGTCCAGCGTGGATGACGATCGAGCCAGCGCCGGACCTTCGGGTGTTTGTGGGCGGCGTAATTGTCGAGAATGACTTGAGCGGCTTTACCGACCGGCGCCTCGACCTCGATCGTGTTGAGGAAGCGGATGAGTTCCTGGTGGCGATGACGCTGCATATTGCGGCCGATGACCGTGCCGTCGAAGACGTTCAGGGCGGCGAATAGCGTGGTCGTTGCGTTGCGCTCATCGTCGTGGGTCATGGTGCCAACGCGGCCCGTCTCCCCTAATTCAGCCTTGCGCCGTCGGCGGGATCGAACAGGTGGCAGTGCGCGGCATCGAAGTCGAAGGTCACCGGGTCGTTGGGGCGAAACGTCAGGTCGGGGTCGGTCTTGGCGACCAGCCGGCCGGCGCCGCCGAACTCGAAGAAGACCAGCGTCGCGTCGCCGAGCGGCTCGACGATCCTGACGGTCCCCGACATGCCGCCCGCGCCGGTCGTCACGTGCTCGGAGCGGACGCCGAGGACGCTCCGCCTTCCGGCGAGCCCGGCGGGCAGGTCGGCGGACAGGGCGACGCTCAGATTCCCGCTCACGAAACGCGGCCCCCCGTCCCGGGCCTCGATCCCGCCTTCCAGGAAGTTCATCGTCGGCATGCCGAAGAACCCGGCGACGAAACGGGTGACCGGCCTGCGGTAGATGTCGAGCGGGCCGCCGACCTGCTCGATCTCGCCCAGATTCATCACCACGATTCGGTCGGCCATGGTCATCGCCTCGGCCTGGTCGTGGGTCACATAGACGAAGGTGTTGCCGAGCCGCTCGTGCAGCCCCTTGAGCTCGGTCCGCATGTCGACCCTGAGCTTGGCGTCGAGGCTCGAGAGCGGCTCGTCCATCAGATAGACCGAGGGGTTGGTGACGATGGTCCGAGCCAGCGCCACCCGCTGCGCCTCGCCGCCCGAGCACTCGCCCGGCCGCTTGTCGAGCAGCGCCGCGATATGCAACGACTCGGCCACCTTGCGCACCTGGTCGGCGATCTCGCGGTCGGGCATCTGCTTGACCCTGAGACCGAAGGCGATGTTCTCGAACACCGTCATATGCGGGAACAGAGCCAGGTCCTGGAACATCATCCCGAGCCCGCGCTCGCCCGGCTCGACATGGGTGACGTTGCGCTCGCCGATCATGATCTCGCCGCTGGTGGGGGCGACCAGGCCGGAGATCATGTTGAGCGTCGTCGTCTTCCCGCAGCCCGACGGCCCGACCAGGATCAGGAACTCCCCGTCCTCGATGTCCAGGTTGACGCCGTTGACGGCGGTGATGTCACCGAACCGCTTGACGAGCTCCTTCAGGACGATGTTTGCCACGATTTGGTTCCCCGTCACCGCCGCATCATGCCGAAGCTGAAGCCCTTGACCAAATGCTTCTGGATGAGAATGCCGAGCACCACCACCGGGATCGTGATCACCGTGCCGATCGCCGCCTGAGGGCCGTAGAGCCGTCCTTCGGAGGCGCTCTGGAACTTGTTGAGCAGCACCGGCAGCGTCGAGACGTCCGGGTGAGTGAGCGTGAGTGCGAGCAGGAACTCCGCCCAGTTCAGGATGAAGACGAACAGGAAGGTCACCACCATGCCCGAGGCGACCAGCGGCAGGACCACCTTGCGCAGCGTATAGATCCGCCCCGCCCCCATGATCCGTGCGGCGTGCTCGAGCGTATAGGGCACCTCGTCGATGAAGCTCAGCATCATCCAGATGACGAAGGGGAGCGTGATCGTCACGTAGAGCATGCTCATGCCTGTCCTGGTATCGAACAGGCTGATACGGACCCCGAACACCGCCTCGGTCGAGAACGGGATCAGCACCGCGTAATACATCAGAAGCGGGATCGCGATCACGATCGGCGGGATCATGCGGACCATCAGCACCATGTGGCGGAACTTGCCGCCGCCGACGTTGAAGCGCGAGATCGCATAGGCCAGGAAGGTGCCCATGAACAGCGCGATCAGCGAGGAGATGGTGCAGATCAGCATCGAATCGAACAGCGAGCCCCAGATGCTGAACGGCTGTTCGCTGGCGTCGCGGGCGACCCCGGCCTGCTGGACGTCGAAGGTGAAGATCTGCTCGTAGTTCCTGAGCGTCGGGTCGTGCGGGATCCAATGCGGCGGCCAGGTCACCCATTCGCCGGCGTCCTTGAACGAGGTCTGCAACATCCAGTAGATCGGGAACATGATGATCATCGTCCAGGCGATCAGGACCGCGTGGCGGTAGATCGGCCTGCGGTCGCGGCGGCGGCCGTTCATGTTGCCCGCTCGCGCTCGATCTGGGCGCGCTGGCGCACCATCAGCCAGATGCCGGTGAAGATCAGGGCCGAGAACAGAATCAGCAGCAGGACCGAGGCGGCGGCGCCGAAGCTGTACTTGTTGAACTCCCAGACCTGCTCCCAGAGATAGAAGGCGATGGTCTGGGTCGAGGTTCCGGGCCCGCCGAAGGTGAGCAGCACCACCGGGTCGAACAGCTTGAGCGCCTCCATCGAGCGGATCACCACCGCGATCACGATCACCGGCCTGAGCAGCGGCAATTCGACCCAGAAGAAGATCTGCCGCCGGTTCGCCCCCATCACCCTGGCCGCGTTGATGAGCTGGGGCGGGAGCGCGGCGAAGCCCGAGAGGAAGATCAGGAAGGTCAGCGAGGTCCATTGCCAGATGTCGGCGAAGATGATCGCGAGCTGGGCCGCGGTCGGGTCCGAGAGCCAGCGGATGCGCGGATCGACGCCGAGCACGTGCATCAGCGGCGAGAGCACCTGGTTGAGCGGACCGCTGTCGAGATAGATCATCGAGAAGTTGTACCCGGCGACCACCGGCACGATCATCATCGGGACCAGGAAGAGGGTGATGTAGAAGCGCTGGCCGCGGATGACGCGGTGGACCAGCATCGCCAGGATGAAGCCGATCACCAGTTCGAAGACCACCGCCGCGCCGGCGAAATAGAAGGTGCGTCCGAGCGATGCCCAGAAGCCGATGTCGGTCAGCACCTGCTCGTAATTGCGGAATCCCGACAGATAGGCCTGCTCGAACGGCCGGTTGGCGCGCCAGCGCAGGAAGCTGATGTAGATGGTCAGGACGAACGGGATGATGATGACGAGGACGAAGGTGGCCTCGACCAGCGCGAACGGGATCCAGCGGAACACCCGCTCCTGGGCGAGCCAGGCGCCGAGCCTGCCGAACGGTCGGTTGCTGCGGGGGGAGAGCGCGGCGTTCAAGGTCGCGTCATGGGCGCCGGCGCGCCGCCCCGGGGGCGGGGAGGCACGCCGGCGCCCAGACGGGCGTTGACCGGGCTAGAACCGGTCGACATAGAGACCGGTCGCGACGCCCTTGAGCCAGGCCTCGATCTGCTCGTCGCGGCCGATATCCTCGGTCACGGCGTTCCAGCGCCGCTCGATCTTCTTCGCCGCCTCGGCAGGCGAGATGTTCTTGTTCATCACGTCGGCGAGGTTGTTGTCGAGGATCTTCATGTACTCGTAATGGCCCTCGATATAGAGCAGCGAGGTCGTGTACTGGGCGTTCTCCATCGTGGTCTCGAGGAACTCGTTGGAGAACTTCTTGATGATGCCGGCATCGCCCAGGTTGTGCTTGCGGAACGGGTCCCAGAAGCCCCTGGGGTGGGCGATCGCCCGGTTGCCGACCGACGGGCTGGTCAGCCACTGGATGAACAGATAGGCGAGCTCGGGATGGTCGCTATAGGTGTTGACCATGTAGCTCGTCCCCGCCGCCTCGGCGGCGCGGCGCACCAGCTTGCCGCCCGCATCCGTTGCCGGAATCACGCAGGGCTTCTGGATGCCCTTGACCGTGCTCTTGGGGTTGGCGTTGCCGAAACCGAAGATCGACGGGAACGACATCACCGAATAGGCCTGCCCGCTGCCCCAGAAGGGGTAGATCTGCGGCGTCCCCCAGCCCTGGATGTCCTCGGGCATGTACTGGACGATCGAGGCGAAAGCGGTGATCGCGTTGACGCCCTGCTTGGTGTTGATCCGCGGGTTCATCTTCTGGTCGAACAGGAGTCCGCCGAAATAGGCCGGGAAATGCCGATGCGAAAACTTGATCGACCGGTAGCCCATGGCGCCGTAGAGCGGCTTGTCGAACTTGACGCCCCAGCGGGTCTGGCCCGCCTTGGTGTGGAAGAACTTGGCCTGCTCCTCCCACTCGGCCATCGTCGCGGGACAGCCGAGATCCTTGCCGGTCGCCGCCTTGAACTCGGCACGCGCCATGGGGTTCTGGACGATGTCCTTGCGCAGCACCAGGATGATGTGGTCGCCGTCGAGGACGAAGCTGTACTGCTTGCCGTTATAGTATTGCTGGGCGATGAACGCTTCGGGGATGCCCGAGAAATCCGGCTTGTACTTGGCCGCATACTCATCGAGCGGCTTCAGGACGCCGGCGCTCGCCGCGTCGGGCTGGGTGTAGGGAAAGTCGTTGAACATGTCGAACGCGCCGGTCTTGGCGACCGCCTCACCCATGACCTTGCTCGGGATGTCGGTGTAGCCGAGCGGCTCCGAGTCCACCTCGACACCCGTCAGCTGCTTCCACTCGGCCGCGAAATCGGGGAACGAGTTGCGGTAGAGCGAATTCAGCAGAATGTCGAGCTTCGGGTTCTTGAGATTGTGCTGCTTGACATACGCCTTGGCACCGTCGATCGCGCGCTGCGCGACGCCGTCCTGGGCGAGCGCGGGAGCCGCAGCGCCGATGCTCAAGCAAAGCGCGGCCGCAAGAGCGACCGTCGATACCCTGGTCAATGATGGTTTCATGGTCCCACCTCTTCTCCTGTGGTCCGACAGTCTATGGGTATTGACCCCCTCGGCAAGCTTTTCCTACCCCCCTGTGCTCCCCCTGCCCCAGGCTCCAGACTCATAACCAGCAAATGACGATGGCGGCGATGGTGACGGCGGCGGTGTAGGTCAGGGCGAGTTTGTCGTACTGGGTGGCGATCCAGCGCCAGTCCTTGAGTCGGGCGAAGGCACGTTCGATCACGTTGCGCAGGCGGTAGGCCTGACGATCGAACGGGTGATGCCGTTTGCGGGTCGGGTTGTTGGGGATGACCGGGATGGTGCCCCGGTCGAGAAGCAGGTCGCGGAGCGCGTCGCTGTCGTAGGCGGCATCAGCGATGCACAAGCCGGGCGCCATGGCACCGATCAGGCGCGCCGCCAATCGGTGCGTCGCCGCGATGGCCCGCCCCGACGATCAGCCGTCGCGCCCAGCGGACAAAGCGGTTGTACAGCGTCTTGTGCGGGCCGTATTCCGCCGGCGCATCCTTCCACCTTCAGCCCGATCGAAGAACATGGATGATCCCTGATATCACCCGCCGGTCGTCAACCCGCGGCACGCCGCGCGTGTCCGTCGGCAACAACGGCGCCAGACGTCCAAACTGCTCGTCGCTCAGCCAAAAGCTCTCCGACATTCTCAAGCTCCCACGGTTTGGAAGCTTGGATCGGATCCAAACAGAACCGTAAAGCTCTTTTATGGGTCCAGAGCCTAGAGGCCTACCACCTGTAGAGGCGGGTGCGCGCGGATTCCCCATTTGGGCACCCCGACACGGGCGATGCCGGATAGATGTTTGCAACTGACCCAGCCGCTCATCTCAACATCCCTTGCAACGGGAGAGCCGTCCATAGAGATAAAACGTGGCCTCGCTGATCCCCAGCTGCCGGATCGCATCCGCCATCGACATGCCCTGCCCACGCAGAACCTCTGCCTGCCGCAGCTTGCCGACAATCTCCTCCGGCTTGTGACGCTTCCTCGCCATCCTCGGTCCTCCTTGTTCCAAAATTTAAGGATCGACCAATTCAGTGGGGGAGGATCACCAGTTCATCTCATCAATTGGGGGAGGAACAGGGATATCTCCGGGAAGGCCACGAGCAGCGCGACGACGACGACTTCGCAGGCAAGGAACCAGACCACGCCGCGGAAGATGGTGCCGAGCGGAATCTCGTCGCCGACCACGCTCTTGACGATATAAACGTTGAATCCAACCGGCGGCGTCATCAGCCCGATCTCGAGATACTTGATGACCAGCACGCCGAGCCACACGAGGTCGAGGTTGAGCGCCTCGAACATCGGCAGCAGCAGGGGCAGGGTCAGCAGCATCAGCCCGAGCGGCTCGAGAAACATGCCGAGCAGCAGGTAGATCAGCGAGGTCGCCAGTACCAGCAGCAGCGGGTCGAGCGCCCAGTCGCCGATCATCTCGCCGATGAAGAATGGAACGCCGCTGAGCGCGAGGAAGCGGGTGAGCAGCACCGCGCCGATGGCGATAAAGAAGATCTTCGCCGTGCCGATGAGGGCTTCCATGACGCTGGTCTTGAATAGGCCCCAGCTCATGCGCCGCTGGAGCGCGGCGATCACCAAGGACAGGAACGCGCCGAAGGCGCCGGCCTCCGTCGGCGTCACTAGGCCAGAGTAGATACCGCCGATGATGCCGAGGATCAGCACCAGGATCGGCCACACGCCGCCGAGCGCCGCGAGCTTGCGGCCGAGCGGAATCTTTTCCCGGACCGGCGGGGCAAGCTTGGGATTGAGCCCGCAGCGTGTGACAATCATCGCCGCGTACACGACGGCCGTCAGGATTCCAGGCAGCACGCCTGCGACCAGGAGCTGCGCGATCGACGTCTCGGCGAAGATGCCGTAGAGCACCATCAGGATGGAGGGCGGGATCAGCGAGCCGAGCGTTCCCGCCGCGACCACCACGCCGGTCGACAGCCCCTTGTCGTAGCCATGGCCGATCATCTCGGGGATGGTGATGCGGCCCATCGCGGCCGCGGTCGCCAGGCTCGATCCCGACGCCGCCGAGAACCCGGCACAGGCGAAGTTGCTGGCGACCGCGAGCCCACCCGGCAGATTGCCGAGCCACAGCCGCGCGGCCTGGAACAGCGACGAGCTGATTCCCGAATGATGCGCCAACGCTCCCATCAGCAGGAACATCGGGATGGCCGAGATCGACCAGTTGGCGGCGAACTCGAACGGCGTGTTCTTGACCACGCCGGCGGCCACGCCGGGGCCGCGGATAAGGATAATGCCGACGATCGACACACCGCCGAGCGCGACGCCGATCGGCACTCGGATCGCGATCAGCGCGAGGACGGCACCGATTCCGGCGAATCCGATTTCGAGATTGGTCACGTCAGGGGTTCCGAACGGTCGTTCACGCCACCGAGGCTCAATAGATATCGTGGGCGCGGACCTCGAGCCGGGCTGACCCCGGCTCCCGGGAACCGCGGCTGAAGTGGCGGACCACCGCCAGCGCGACATAGAGCGCCATGGCGGCAAGGCCGATCGTCAGGAACCAGCGGCTGGGCCAAATCGCCACGAGCTCGACCGAGGTCTCCCAAGCCTCGCCGTCCTCGGTCCGCAGCACCGCCTCGACGCCGGTGTGGTAGACGAGGAACAAGAGATAGGCGAGCGTTATCAGCCCGGCGCAGCCGATCAGCGCGGCGAGCGGCCGGCCGGTCATCCGCACGGTGAACAGCTCGACGATCAAATGGCCTTCGGCGAATGTCACATAGGCCAGCGGCAGGAACACGACCGCCACCATGTAATAGGCGGCTACGATTTCGGTGGTGCCGTCGATCGGGTCGTTGAACAGGTACTTGGTGGCGACGTCGGCGACGATGTGCAACATCATCAGGACCAGGGCAACGCCGCCCGCGACAGCGAGACCCTCGCCGAGCCTCTTGAGAAGCGCCTCGGGGTTGAGCGACGCCATGCTGCCCTCCCTCGTCCCGGTTATGGCGCGCGGAAGTGGACCCGCCCCACTGTCGGCAATTGAGGCGCGAGGTCAAGCTTCAACCGAAACAACGAAAGATTGGACTCGGTCACCCAGGGCTCCGGCGATATAGTTGGGGGGGATCGTGCCCATTGCCCCGCGCCGTGTCGACGCAGACGCGGGTCCCAAAGAAAATAGGACAACGAGAACCGAGAAGGGGATGAGAGATGTCGAGAAGATTGATTCTTTTGGCGCCCTTCGCTACCGCGATGGCCTTTGCGGGACAGCCCGCATCGGCGGCCGAATACATATACGGATCGTGGAACGGCCCGAAGAACGTGGTCTTGACCGAGGGCGTCAAGCCCTACCTTGAGGCGGTCACCATGGAGACCGGCGGCTCGCTCAAATGGAAGCTCCTGGCCGGCGGACAGTTGTTCGGCGGCCGCGCCAACCTGGCCGGCATCCGCGATCGCATCGCCGATGCGGGCGGGCCGGTCATTCCCGCTTTCACCCGTAAGGAGCTGCGTGCCGCCAACGTGGTCTACGATCTGATCAACGCGTCGGTGTCGCCCGTCGTCATGGCCGGTGCCGTGGCCGAGACCTATCATCTCGATTGCCCGGCATGTAAGGCCGATTTCGCCAAGAGCAACGCGCTGTTCTTGGCCAACTATGCATCGACACGGTTCAATCTGCTATGTCGCGCGCCAATCACCAAGGCATCAGACATGAAGGGGCGGCGGGTACGAGTCGTCGGCGCGCTCGGCCGCTTCCTGAAGTCGGTCGGCGCCGTTCCGGTCGGCGGAAGCCCGACCAAGGCGGTCCAGGCGATCCAGCGCGGCAATCTCGATTGCATTGCCGGGCCAATCAGCTGGCTGCAGTCCTTCGGGCTGTGGGACCTCACCAAGCACGTGCTCGACGCGAACTTCGCCATCCAGGCGACGCCATCGGCCATGGTCGTCAACCGCGACGCCTGGAAGGCCCTGTCGGGGCCCGAGAAGATGGCGATGATCAAGCATGCCCCCAGCCTGATCGCCAACACAACGATCAAGGGCTACATGGCCGAGGACGTGCTGGTGCGCAAGGAGGCGGCGAAGCGGGGCGTCACCATCGCCGTCGAGGACGGCTCCATGGGTCCGGCGTTCGAGTCGTACAAGAAAAAGGAGCTGGGTATCGTTCCCACGCTGGCGGAGAAGGACGGGGTAAAATCGGCCGGTGCGATCGTCGACACTCATCTCGCCAACGTCGCCAAGTGGGAGAAGATCCACGCCCGGATCGGCGACGATCCCGGCAAGTTCGCGCAAGCCCTGTGGGACGAGGTCTTCAGTAAGCTCGATCCCGACAAGATCTAGGGCGAATTCTGGCACGGTGGGCATGGCCCGCCGTGCCACGCCTTCCACGCACGCATGACAAACCTCAGGAGCGTCGCGCATCGCTTGGTAACCGATCCCGATCTTGAGCGTCGCCCGACCTCGAAACTTCCCCATATGCCTGGACTCGGAAGGACGGTGCTCCTACGGCAATCCCGCCCTGTGGCCACGAACGTCGGTCCTGGCGACCTTACGGTGTTTCCGCTTAACCATTAGGCTCCAGAGCCTAGGGCGCTCCACCGACGGTTCCCGCGAGTCGACCGGCGACCGACAACCGTGATATTATCCGGCATTGCGAAAGGCAATGCTGGCGGCTGACAGAGAACAAGGAGGGCATCGTGCCTAAGGTGCTGAGCGAGGAACAGATCGCGTCCTTCAATCGTGAGGGCTATCTCTTTCCGGTCGACGGGATCCCCAAGGAGCGCTGCGACGAGCTTTTGGCGGCGGTCGAGAGTTTCGAGGCCCGTGAGGGGATCAACCCCGGGGTGTTCAAGCTCAAGGGGCATCTGTGCTTCCCCGAGGCCTGGGACCTGGTGCGTACGGAGAAGATCCTCGATGCGGCCGAGGACCTGATCGGACCCGATATTCTCGCCTTCGGCTCGCGCTTCTGGGTCAAGCCCGCGGGCGACGGCTCGTTCGTCTCATGGCATCAGGACTCGGCGTATTTCGGCTGCGACCCGCACGACATGGTGACCTGCTGGCTCGCGCTGACCCCGGCCAACAAGCAGAACGGCTGTCTGCGCGTGATGCCGGGCAGCCACGAAATCGGCTACGACCACGACGAGTCCCACGAGAACGCGCCCGGCGAGGCGCCGGGCGAGAAAAAGAACCTGCTCGGCCGCGGCCAGACGATCCGCGGGCTCGACGAATCCAAGGCCGTCCACATGGAGCTGGGGCAGGGCCAGTTCTCGATCCACAAGGAGCGCACCGCGCATGCGTCCTTTCCCAACAACTCCGACAAGATCCGGATCGGCTACTCGTTCTTCCTGATTCCGCCGCACGTCAAGTCGACGCTGGAGCGGCGCCCGGCGCTTCTGGTGCGCGGCGAGGACCGGTACGGCCATTGGGACACCGACCCGGTGCCGACCGAAGACCGGTTGCCCGGCCTCATCAAGATGATGCTGGCGCACAACGCCCAGTACACCAACCCGCAGTTCCGGCAGAGCGCCTGAGACAGCGCCGCCCGACCACCCCCGGCGCGCCGCCGGGGGTGGTCGGGCCCTGCCCTATTCGGCGGCCTGGCTGACCTGGGTCTGTTCGGCCGCGATCATCCGGCCCAGCGCGATGCGGGCCAGCGCCAGCGCGCCGTCGGCGTGGATCTCCACCAGCGGGCGCGTCCGGTCGAGGTCGATCCGCTCCTGCTGGGCCTCCATGATGACCTTGTCCTCGATGAAGGTCGGATAGATCTCGTCATACATCTCCTGGGTCGCCGCAGGATCGTCCTGCCGGTAGCCGTGCGCGGTCGACCAGAAGTAGTGGAACGTGTTCTCGGTCTCCGGCGTCGCGCAGTGCAGCAGGCGCAGGTGGAATCCCGGCTGCTCGCGGCTTTCCTTGGCGCCGCGGCCGACCTCGAGAGCGCCCGACCACTGGAGCACGACACCCGGGGCGACGTACTCGAACTCCTGCCAACGGTCGACCTTGCCGGTGAAATCGCCGCCCCTCTTGTAGGTCGGCGGCGGATCATGCTCCAGCATCCAGCGGATGAAGTAGGCGCCGTTCTCGGTCGGCCTGATCTCCATCTGGGCCCCGACATGGGCATTCGGCTGGCCGCCGATGGTCCGGGCATGGACATAGCCCAGATGGGTGAGGTCCATCAGATTGTCGATCATGAACAGGTAGTTCGCCTTGATCGGCACCACGGCCTTGCAGTAGGGCCAGTTCTTGGCGTCGTCGTGATAGGGGTAATCGACGATCTTGCTCTCATCTGCGAGCGCCGGATCGCCCATCCAGATCCAGACGTTCTGGTTCTTTTCGACGACCGGGAAGCTCCGGATACGCGCGGCCGGCGGAATGTTCTTCTGGCCGGGGACGACGACGCATTTCCCGTCGGTATCGTAGATGAGGCCGTGATAGCCGCACTCCAAGCCGTCCGCGACGACGGTGCCATGGGTCAGCGGCGCGCCGCGATGGCAGCAGCGGTCCTCGAGCGCACCGACCTTGCCGGTCGCGTCGCGGTAAAGCGCGATGGGCTGGTTCATGATGGTCCGCGCCAGCGGGCCGTCGTCGAGTTCGTCGGCCCAGGCGGCCATGTACCAGGCATTGCGCACGAATGGCAGAATGGCGTTTTCGGTCATTTTCGGCGTCTCCGGTCTTCCGATCTTGCTCGGCGTTGCGCGCTCACGCGGTCTTACGGCTATCATAGCATCAATCGCGCCGCAATCGAACAGCAAACGGCCGAACACGCCCCGCCGTCCTACCTGTCCCGAACCGGGTCGGCGGAGTCCGGGTCGGCAAGCAGGTCGCGAGAGCCGGGATCGACGAGAAAGAACGCTTGCTTGACCCCGTGCGTGACCGCGGGATCTTCCCGGCTTGCGGCGCCGGTCATGGTTCGCTCCCGGCGTGCGGAACCGCAATCGGCTCGACGTGGCCGACCAACCCGTTCATTGGCCGTTCGGTTCGGCAAGGTACCCGTCCTCGTCGAGCGGCCAGAACGGGTTGTGCGCGACCTCCCAGACGTGGCCGTCCGGATCGGCGTAGTAGCCGGAGTAACCGCCCCAGGAGACCTTCTCGGGTACTTTCAGCACGGTCGCGCCCGCCGAAACCGCCGCGGCGAACGCCGCGTCCACTTCGGACTCGGAGGGGTAGTTGCGCGCAAGCGCCATTGCCCCGGCGCCGAGGCTGACTCCGGACCGTCCCTGGTCCCGGGCCAGCGCTTCCTTGCCGAACAGACCGAGCATGAAGCCTTTCATCCGGAAGAAGATCACTTCCGGCAATTCTTCCGCCGCCCGCCAGCCGAGGGCACTGTAGAACGCGCCGGATCGCTCAAGGTCGTCAACCCCGAGCGTGATCAGGGTCACCCGCTGCGCGGACGTTCGTGTCACGGTGTCTTCTCCATCATCTGCAAAAGCCAAGACTTTGTCCGACAGTGCTGCCGTCTACCAACACGATGCCCGGAAAACACTCAAACCCGCAACCAGCGGGCGGGTCGGCGGTCCGAGTGACCGATGGCGGGCCGACGGCTACACTGGAACCGGCCATCGCCGGGCCGTTACGTTCGAGGTTCGGGCCGCGATGCGGCAAGGACGCGGATCGGCCTATACGATGGAGTGTTTTCGGGGGATGGAACGGCTGTTTCGGAGCGTGGCGCGGTGGGGCCGGGCAAGGCGGGTGCCGGTGTAATGCTGCGACAAGGGCGCGACTGGATGCGCCGGCGTTATAATGAATCCGCTTGCGACACGCTTACGGTCGGTTGACGGGTTTCCATTGCACGCACATCCGAACACGAAAAAAATAACGTAAAAACAATATATTATGAATAAGTCTCCCGCTCGCTACCGCATCGGCATCGATGTCGGCGGCACCTTCACCGACTTCCTGGTGATGGACGAGGACGGGGCAAGCCGGATTCACAAGGTGCTGTCGAGCCCCGAGGATCCGTCCGAGGCCGTCATGGCCGGGCTCGGCGAGCTCGCCGCTTTGTCCGGCTCGGCGCTGCCGGAATTCGTCGCCGCGGTGGAGCGCATCGTCCACGGCACGACGGTGACGACCAACGCCGTCCTCACCGGACGGACGGCGCGGACCGGGCTCCTGGCCACCGCCGGCTTCCGCGATGCGCTGGCGATGCGCCGCGGCATCCGCGAGCGGCTCTACGACAACAAGTACGCCGCGCCCGTGCCCGTCGTGCCGCGCCACCTGCGCCTGCCGGTACGCGGCCGGCTGGACTATGCAGGCCGCGAGATCGCCCCGCCGGAACTCGGCGATGTCGACGCGGCGGTCGAAGCCTTCAAGGCCCACGGCGTCGAAGCGGTGGCGATCTGTTTTATGCACGCCCACGCCGACGGCGCCCATGAGCGGCTGGCCGCAGAGAGGCTTCGGGCGCTGATGCCCGAGG
The DNA here is from genome assembly GCA_965248835.1 of Alphaproteobacteria bacterium. Taxonomy (GTDB): domain Bacteria; phylum Pseudomonadota; class Alphaproteobacteria; order MPNO01; family MPNO01; genus CAYFYS01. Next base: position 315,000 of record CBDFLJ010000002.1, on the reverse strand, counting down.
CCTATATCGCGGTCTCCAGCGAGATCATCCCACAGATCCGCTATTACGAGCGCACCGCAACGACGGTGCTCAGTGCCGCGGTCGGCCCGATCCTCGCGCGCTATCTAGACCGGCTCACCGGGCGGCTGGCCGCGGCGGGCTTCGCGGGCGCGCTCCTGGTCATGCAGTCCAATGGCGGCGTCACCGCGCCCGAGACCGCGTCGGCTCGCGCGGCGCTGACCCTGCTGTCCGGCCCGGCGGCAGCCCCGGCGGCGAGCCAGGCCTACCTCGCCCCCCATGGCGAGGACAGCTTCATCACCATCGACATGGGCGGCACCAGCTTCGAGGCCTCGCTGGTACAGGGCGGTACGCCGGCGGTCACCACCACGGCCTCGGTCAACCGGTTCGCGATGGCACTGCCCAGCATGGACATCAAGACGATCGGCGCCGGCGGCGGCTCGATCGGTTGGATCGACGGCGGCGGTCTGCTGCGCATGGGCCCGGACAGCGCCGGCGCCAAGCCGGGACCCGCCTGCTACGGCCTGGGCGGGACGCGGCCGACATGCAGCGACGCCAATCTGGTCCTGGGCTATCTGTCGGCGGACTACTTCGCCGGCGGGCGTTTGAGGCTCGATACGGATGCGGCCGAGGCGGCGATCGGCGCGCACATCGCCGCCCCGCTCGGCCTCGACGTCGTCGCGGCGGCCGCCGGGATGTACCGGGTGATGAACGTCACCATGGCCTCGGCCATCCGCGAGGTCTCGGTCGAGCGCGGCCGCGACCCGCGCGGCTTCCCGCTGGTTTGCGCCGGCGGGGCGGGCGCGATCCACGCGGCGATGATCGCCCGCGAGCTCGGCATCGAACGGGTGCTGGTGCCGCGCGAGGCGTCGATCCTGTGCGCAGCAGGCATGCTGCGGACCGATCTGCGCCACGACTATGTGCGGTCCTGCGCGGCAATTTTTTCACCCGCGGCGTTGGAGGCCGGGCGGCTTGCCTTGCTAGTCGAGGAAATGGAAGACGAGGCCGCCCGGACGCTGGCGGCCGACGGCATTCCGCCGAAGCGCCGGCGCCTCGTCCACGCGCTCGACCTGCGCTATGTCGGGCAGTACCACGAGGTCCGGGTGGAGGGGATCGACCGGCATGCCCTGCTCGATCTCGACGTAGCCGGGATCGCCGAGCGTTTCCACGCCGCCCACGACCGGCTTTTCGGCTATCACCTGGGCGATACGGACACGGATGTCGAACTGGTCAACATCCGCCTGACCGCCCATGGCATCACCGACAAGCCCCGGCTCGCGAGCCCGACACCCACCGGTGAAGCCCCCCGCAAGGGAAGCCGTCCGGTCTACCTGCCCGATGCCGAGGCCTTTGCCGAGGTCGCGGTCTTCGACGGCGAGGCGCTCGCGCCGGGGTTCGAGATCGCCGGGCCCGCGATCATCGAGACCGCGGTGACCACGACGTTCCTGCCCGCTCGCTTCGACCTCGCCGTCGATGGCCTCGGCACGCTGATCCTCACCGGAGGCGGCGGCCGATGAGCGTGAGCGTCGATCCGATCACGGCCTCGGTCATCGGCCATCGGCTGAAGTCGATCACCGAAGAAATGGGGCTGACGCTGCTGCGCACCACGCGCTCGCCGATCTTGAACGAGGCGCGCGACTTCGTCACCGGGCTCTATGACGAGAACGGCGACATGCTCGAGCAGACCGAATACATCCCGGTTCTCGCCTTCGCGCTCCAGCCAGTGTGCAAGCGGATCATCGAGGCGTTCGCCGCGGACATCCATCCGGGCGACGTATTCCTGCACAACGACGTTTTCTCCGGCGGCAACCAGAACAACGATGTCGCCGTCTTCCGGCCGGTCTTCACAGACGGCACGCTGGTCGCCTGGGCGGCCTGCAAGGGCCACCAGGCCGACATCGGCGGCGCGGTCGCCGGCGGCTACAATCCCGATGCCCGCGAAGTCTGGCAGGAGGCGCTGCGAATCCCGCCGCTCAAGGTCTATGACCGCGGCACGCTGCGCGCGGACGTGTGGCGGATGATCTTCGCCAACATCCGTTACCGCATCGTCGAAGACGACATCAAGGCGCAGATCGGCGGCACGGTGGTCGGCGAGCGCGGCGTGATCGCGCTCATCGACCGCTACGGGCTGGAGTCCTTCCGCGCCCACAAGGAATATCTGTTCGACAGCACCGAGCGCCTGGTCGCCGCCGAGATCGAGGCGATCCCCGACGGATGCTACACCGGCGAGAGCACAGTCTACTATGACGGCGTGAGCGAGGGATCGCAGATGCGGATCGCGCTCGAGGTCACGGTCGAGGGGGGCACGGTCACCTTCGACTTCACCGGGTCGTCCGGCCAGACGCCGGGCTTCGTCAACGCACCCTTCGCGGCCACCGCATCGGCGGTCATGCTGAGCTTCCTGATGCTGATCGACCCCGAGGTGCCGCACAATGCCGGCATCCAGCGCCGGGTGAGGATCATCAACCCGGAAGGCTCGTTCCTCAACGCCGCTTTCCCGGCGGCCACGACCTTCGGCAACTCGATCACCGGCCCGACATCGGATGCGATCATGCGCGCCTTTGCGGCCGCGGTGCCGAAGATGGTGACCGCCGGCTGGAACCGATTCCTGGGTTTCGCGGTCACCGGGGCCGACCCTCGCCACGGCAAGCCATACGTCGATATCCTGTTCCTCGCGCTCAAGGGCGGTTCCGGCGCGACCTGGATGGCCGACGGCTATGACCATATCGGGCTGATCAACTGCGCCGGGGGAATCCTAGCCCAGGATTACGAGATGTTCGAAATCCAGAACCCGCATCTGCTCGAGCGCCACGAATACCTGACCGACTCGGCGGGGCCGGGCCGCTGGCGCGGCGGTCTCGGCATCGAGACGGTCTTCCGGATCGACGGCACCGACGTGATGGCGGTCGCCTTCGGCGACGGGATCGAGGACGGCGCACGCGCCTTCGGCCTGTTCGGCGGCCAGCCGGGCTGCCTGAACGAAGCGGTCTTCCGCTACCCCGACGGCACCGAACGGCGGCCGAAATCCAAGGAAATCATCCGCGGCATCCCGACCGGCACCGTCTTCCGCCAGATCGCCGGCGGCGGCGGCGGCTACGGCGACCCGCACCACCGCCCGGCCGAGACCGTCGCCGCCGAAGTCCGCGACGGCGTCATTTCGAGGCAGGCGGCCGAGGAGATCTACGGCGTGGTGCTCGAACCCGGCGGGTTCGACATCGACGAGGCGGCGACGGCAAGCCGGCGCCGCTGATACCGATCGAGCCGGCTTGCCGCCGCCTCCTTTCCGATCCAGGTCGAGCCCGAAGCGCTCTAATATTGCCCCTCCAGCGTCAGGCCGAACCTGTGCTGGCCGTACATCGACATCACCGCATCGAAGTTCAGGCTGATGTGGTGGGTGATCGCGGCGACATCGCGCCAGGCGCGCTGGATCGGGTGGTCGTGCTGCAGCGTGCGGCCGCCGGCGGCATCGAAGACCAGGTTGATTGCGGTCTGCGCCTCGTGCGCCATGAAGGACTGGGTGCGCCGGTTGCGCAGGCGCCGGTCCATCGAGGTCGCCCCCTCGCGCCGGGCCTCGTCCTCCGCCGCCACGACGTCGCGCGCGGCGAGCGCACGCCCGGCATCGATGCGCACCGCCGCCTCGCCGATGCGTTTCTGGACGGTCTGGAAGTCGGCGATCCGCTTTCCGCCGAGGACCACCGCGCCATGGGTCTCGCGCACCCGGTTCTCTTCGATGAAATGCTCCAGCGCGCCGCAAGCGGCGCCGACGGAAGGCATCGCGAGCGCGAACGGCACCGAGGTCAGGAGCGAGATCCGGTAGAGCGGGTTGGTGTTGACATCCGCACCCGGCGCGGCGCTGCAGGCCGCATCGGGGATGCCCAGCACCCGGTGGTCCGGCACGAAGACGTCATCGACGACGACATCGAAGCTCCCCGTGCCGGCAAGCCCGACCGGGCGCCAGCTTGCCCAATCGATCGCGTAGTCCGCCTTGGGCACCAGCGCGAAGCACGGCATCGGCTTGCCCTCGGGTCCCAGCGGCAACATCACGCCGCACAGGTTCCAGTCGGCCGACGGCGACCCGCTGGAAAACGGAAACCGCCCCGATAGCCGGTAGCCGCCGGTAGCCGTGGTCGCCTTGCCGACCGGCGCGTAGGAGCCGGAGATGACCGCATCGGGGTCTTCGCCCCACACCTCGTCCTGGGCCTGCTTCGGAAACAGCCCGCCGAGCCAGTTATGGGCCATGTAGATCCCACACACCCACGCGGTCGACGCACAGACCGTGGCGAGGGTAAAGCTGGTCTCGAGCAGCGCCGAAAACCCCATCTCGTACCCGCCATAGGCGGCCGGCTGGATGATCCGGTGCAGGGTGGTCGCCTTGAACCGCTCGATGATCTCATCGGAGATGCGGCAGTCGGCCTCGCACTGGGCAGCCCGGGATGCGACATCCCCGACCATCGCGCACGCACCCGCGACCAGCTCGTCATAGGGCGGGACATCCACCCTCGGCGCGACGACCGTTGCGATGCTCATGGTCTTCCTCCCGTCAATCCTTCACCGGTCCGGCGTCGCGGCTTCACCGGACCTTTTCCACGCGCTACCGCCACCCCTGCTGTATGATCCGCCGGTCGGCGTTCGAACCACAAGCGAGGGGAAGCGCGAGCGATGGCGGTCGAACTTTATCACTTCTGGTCTTCGGTGTGCTCGGTGAAGGCGCGGATGGCGCTGGAGGAGAAGGGCGTTCCCTGGGAGAGCCGGTATACCGACATCTTCCGCTTCGACCAGATGGAGCCGGAATACCTGGCGCTCAACCCCGCCGGCGTGGTGCCGACGCTGGTTCATGACGGCGAGCCGGTGCGCGAATCCTCGATCATCATCGAGTATATCGACGAGGCGTTCGAGGGTCCGCCGCTCAAGCCCGACGACCCGATGGCCCGCGCGCGGATGCGCGAGTTCATCCGGTTGTGCGACGACAAGTTCCCGGCCATCGTGTTCCCGACCTTCGTCAAATACATCCTGCCCAAGCTCCGGAACCGTTGGGGCGAGAAAGAGCTGAAAAAGCAGGCCGAGCGCAGGCCGACGGCGTTCCTCCGGGACGTCCACGGCCGCGGCGTCAGGGGCGAGATCACCGAGGCGGAAATCGAGCAGTGCAACCGCGTCATCGAGAGTATCCTCGATGAGATGGAGCGTATGATCGCGGCCTCGGGCGGACCCTGGCTGATGGGCGCGCGCCTTACCTTGGCCGATATTGCGATTGCGCCTTTCTTCCAGCGCCTGCTGGCGCTGGGACGAGAGGACATGTGGGCCGAGGAAGCAAGGCCGCTGGTTTGCGCATGGTTCGCGGCGATCGGCGGGCGGGCGGCCTTCCGGACCGCGGCCAACTGGCCCGACGAGACCGGCGGCGGCTACGAGGAGGTGGGCCTGACCACCAGCCGCTGAGGACGGTCCGGCGCGATCACAGCCCGAAGGTGAACCGGCTTCCGAGGTTGGAGCCGACCAGACGGTCCGGCATGCGGCGGCGCATCGCCTCGGTGAACGCGATGCCGGTGCAATGCATCGGGATCACCACGTCGGGATCGAGCGCCTCCAGCGCATCGACCGTGTGCTCGATATAGTCGGGCTTCGATGTCGTCAGGTGGAACCCACCGATCACGGCGTGCAGCTTGTCGATGCCCGAGACCGCCATCGCCGTCCGGACCGAGTTGATGATCCCGGCGTGGCCGCACGATGAAATCACCACCAGCCCCTTGCCCTTGACGATGTAGCAGGTCGCGTGCTCCTCCGGATGACTGTCGGCCACCAGCTCGCCGCGGCGCTCGGCATCGGAGAAATGATCGAATTTCTGGACCATCGAGCCGCCGGTCACCACCTCGAAGGTATCGCGGCCGATATAGCCGCTGGTGAACGCGCCCTGGAGGGCCTGCGGATCGGGGCAGCAGACCGGGACCACGTTCTGCGCCAGCAGCGCCGTCCGGTCGGGCGCGCCCCAACAGACGAACTCCGGCTTCGCATCGGGCTTGTCCGGCGGCCTGCCCCCCACCCAGCGGATGTCGAAGGCGTCCTCCGCACCGACATAAAGCGAGACGTCATCGCGCATCGCCGTCCGATGGTGGCCCACGAACCCGTCGAGCCCGCCATAGTGGTCGCGATGGCCGTGGCTCAGGATCAGCCCGTTGAGCCGGCCGGCGTCGATGTCCAGAAGGCTGAAATTGCGGTTGAGGATCTCCGGCGTGTAGCCGAAATCGAGCAGGTATTGCGCGGTTTCGCCCGATGCCCGGGAGTCCAGGTGGAGCGCCAGCCCCCATTCCCCGGCCAGGGTGGTCATCTGCCGGCCGGGAATGCCGCCGACATGCTCGATCCTGACATGCGCGTGGCTCTCGCGCGGCAGGAAGCGCTCGTAATGGGAATCGACCACGACCCGGACGGACAGTTGGTCCACCACCGGTGCGGCGAAGGGTGTCTGCTTGGATGTGCTCATCGCGCCTGTCCCTACCACGTCGATGAGCGATGCTGAACGAAATCGCCCGGCCACACAATGTCGCTGAGGGACAAAGAATTGTCCGGTCAGCCACCTCAGTCCGGGTGAAGGGCGAGCACCTGGCCCGAAGCGAGGTCGCTGTCCTCGCAGGCGAAGAAGACGAACGCGGGCGTGACGGATTCAGCGGCAACGAACGCGCGGCGCGGCGCGGCGCCCAGATGTTCGGCCTGATGCTCTTCGCGGAAGGCGACCAGCGCATCGGTCATCCTGGTGTCGGCGACCGGCGAGATGCAGTTGACCTGGATCCCGTCGCTGCGGAGCTCGTTGGCGGCGTTCTTGGTGAGCGCGATGATCCCGCCCTTGGCGGCGGCATAGTCTGCCACGCCGAACGACCCGCGCAGCGCGGCGGGGCCGGTGACGGTGATGATCTTGCCCCTTCCCGCCTCGCGCATCGCCGGCAGCACCGCCTGGATGCAGTTGATGCAGCCCTTGAGGTGGACCGCCATCGTGCGGTCCCACTGCTCTTCGGCGATGTCGCCGATCAACGCCAGCCGCAGAATCCCCGCGTTGGCCACCAGGATGTCGATCCGGCCCCAGCGGTCGAGCACCCGGCCGACAAGCGCATCGACGTCGGCCCGCACGCTCACGTCGGACATCGCAGCCAGCACGTCGGCGCCGAGGCCGGCGATCTCGGCCTCGACCGCGCGCAGGCTCGCCTCATCGCTCACCCCGGTGATCGCGACATCCGCACCCTCGCGCGCGAAGGCCAGGGCCACCGCCCGGCCGATGCCGCGGCTCGCACCGGTGATGACCGCCACCTTGCCCTGAAGTCTCGCCATCCACCCCTCCCGATCGCCTGCCGCGTGCCCTACGGCTTGCGGTCTTGCGGCACCGCGCCCTTGCCGGTCCAGTCCGGTGGGGCGGCTGCCTTGATGCGGCGCGCCTCCTTGACCATCTCGCGCACGCCGCCGGCCAGCGGCATCGACTGGCCGAGCCTGTCGGCGAGATCGGAGACGATCTGCATGTCCTTCAGCGCCCAGGTGAAGGTCATCCGGTCCCAGTCCTCCATGGTCGCGGACTTGGCGGAGGAGATCAGCAGCGCATCACGCAGTTTCACCAGGTCCGCGCCGAACGCCTCGGCGAGACGGCCGGCCTCGATCATCCCGAGGCCGGAAATCCACATCAGGAAATTGTTCATCGCCTTGCCGAACTGGCCGTGCCCGACCGGGCCCAGGTGGGCGATGTCCGAGCAGAAGGTCATGAACACCGGACGCGAGCGTTCGACCACCGCGTCGGTGCCGCCGACCAGCGCGAGCAGCGTGCCGTCATCGGCCGACCAGCGGCCGCGGCAGATCGGCGCATCAAGCACGTCGATCCCCCTGGCGGCGGCCGCCTCGGCGATCGTGCGCACGGTCTCCGGCGAGGATGTCGAGCAGACCGCGATGCACGAGCCCGGCGCCATGGTACCGACCAGCCCGTCCTCGCCCGTGGTCACCGCGACGGTCTCGGCATCGAACCCGACGGCGACGATCGCGTAGTCGGACGATGCGGCGACCTCGGCAACCGAGCCGGCGGCCGTGGCGCCCGCGTCCGCGGCCTTGGCGAGCTGGTCCGCGTTGATGTCGGTCGCGGTGACCGCATAGCCCGCCCCGATCAGGTGCCTGATCATCGCCAGGCCCATGCGGCCCGGGCCGATCATGCCGATCCGATCCATTGGATGTCCCCCGGTTGATGCGCAGTGTGCCTATCGGCCGTAGTCGCGCGCGGCCGCCTGCGCGCTGACATAGCCTTCGGCGATGTCGCGCTCGATCGCGTCCCGTTCCCGTTCGGCCGGCGCGCCGTAGCCCCCGCCGGCCGCGGTCTCGAGCAGGAAGCGCTGGCCGGCGTCGAGCACGAACCGGCCCGAGGGCGGGGTCTCTTCCGCGTCCTGGTCGCCGTAGCGGATGACGAACCGGCTGGCCTTGCCGTCCCGGCCGCCGGAGAGCCCGCTGGGCGGAAAGCGCGCGCGGTCGTATCGCCGGATGACGATCGCGTCCTGCAGGAGCTCGTATTCGCGGCGCAGCGCCAGCCCGCCGCGAAACGCCCCGGCGCCGCCGGAATCGGGCATCAGCTCGAACCGTTTGATGCGGCAGGGGAACTCCGATTCGATGATCTCGATCGGGGTGATATGGAGGTTCGACAGATGGGTCGCCAGGGCGGAGGCGCCGTCATGGCCGGCGCCTCCGCCATAGGCCGAGCCGATGATCTCGTATTGCAGGCTGGCCTGTCCCGGCCGGCCGCCGTCGAGCCACTGGATCATCACCGCCCCGCTCGAGGCCGCGTTGGCCACCGCCCGGTCGGGCTTGAAGTGGGACAGCGCCTCGAGGATGACGTCGACCAGCTTGAGGTTCGCCATCTGGTAGCTCGAGACCGGCGCCGGCGGGCTCGCGTTGGTGATGGTCCGGGGCGCGTAGACGAAACGGGTGACCTCGCGCATGCCGTCGTTGAACTGCAACCCGGGGCCGAGACAGCCGATCAGCGAGTAGAAGCAGCACGCCTCGACCATGGACGGGCGCAGGTTCACCGGGCCCTTGGCCTGGCGCCCGGCATCGCTGAAATCGAACGTCACCGTATCGCCCGCAACGGTAATGGTGACCGCGAAGCGGACCGGGCGGTCGAGCTCGACGCCATCGGAGTCCATGAACCCTTCCGCCGACGCCGTCCCGTCGGGCAGAGCCGCGATCGCCGTGCGCATCTCGGCCGCCGCACCGGCCATGATCGCGGAGAAGGCCTCGACCACGGTCTCGCCGCCGAACCGCGCCGCGATGTCCTTGATCCGCTCCACGCCCATCTTCGTGGCCGCGATCTGGGCGCGCATGTCGCCGCGCACGAGTTCCGGCTGGCGGCTGTTGGTCAGGATCAGCCGCTCGACATCGTTCTTGTAGGCGCCGCCCACCGCGATCCGGATCGGTGGGATCAGCAGCCCTTCGTGATACATCTCCGTGGCGTTGGCCGAGGTGCTGCCCGGGTTGGTGCCGCCGATATCGGCCTTGTGGGCGATCGAGGCGGAGAACCCGATCAGCCGGTCCTCGAAGAAGATCGGCGCGGCGAAGGCCATGTCGGAAACATGCGGCAGACCGCCCTCGTAGGGGTGGTTGCAGACGAAGATGTCGCCGTCGGCAAGCCCGCCCGCACCGTAGATCTCCAGAATGCGCCCGACGAGGTGCTTGTAGACCGGGGCGTGGAAGAACATCGGCGGGGCGACCACCAGACCGCCGTCGGCCGAGACAATCACGCAGCTAAAGTCGCGGGACTCGCGGATGATCGTCGAGTAGCCCGACCGGTAGAAGTGGTAGTGCATCTCCTCGACCAGGCTTGCGACCTTGTTGCGCAAGACCTGGACGGTGATCGGATCGATCGCCATCGCCAGCTCCGGGACCAGATGGTTCGGGTTGTAGCAACCGGCCATCGGTCTCGCCAGCCCCGCCCGGCGTCACGGGCTCAGCGCTCCAGGATGTCGGCCAGCGCAGGATTGTCGGGATAGAGCCCGGCCTCGATCGCGCGGCGTCGAAGAAGCGCGTAGGCGGTCCGGGTCAGCGGCGCCGGGATGCCCGCCAGCCGCGCGGCCTCGAGCACCGATCCCGCGATGGCGTCGACCTCCATCGGCCTGCCTGCCTCGAGATCCTGCAGGATGGAGGTCTTGTGGTTTCCCATCGAGCGCGTCGTGAGGATCCGGTCGTCGACCGACACCGGGACGGCAATCCCCAGGGCGGCGGCGATGTCCGCCGCCTCGGCCATGATCCCGCGGGCAAGCGCGCAGGTCGCCGGATCCTCGGCCAGGTCGACGAGCCGTCCGCCGGTCAGGGCGGCGATGACGCTGAAGGAAACGTTGCCCAGCAGCTTGGCCCAGATGTCGCCGCGGATCTCGGCGCTGATCCGCGCACTGAAACCGCCGGCTTCGAGCGCCAGCGCCAGGCGGTGCGCACGCGCACTGTCGGCCCCGTCCGGCTCGCCCAGGGTCAACGTGCCGCCGCCCAGGCAGCGCACGTGGCCGGGCGCGATAAGTTCGGTAGCCGCACCGACGACGCAGCCCAGCACACGCTCGAATCCGATCGCCGCGGCGATCCGGCCGTCCGGGTCGACGCTGACCAGCCGCCGATCGGCGAACCGCCCGTCGCGGTGCATGAAATGCCACCACGGCAGGCCGTTCTGCATCGGGACCACGGTCGTCTCGGCATCCAGAAGCGGGGCCAGGGCCGCCGCCGCCTCGCCCAGCGACGGCGCCTTGACGGTGAGGATCACATAGTCCTGCGGGCCTAGATCCGAAGGATCGGCATGGACGGGTGGGCTGACATGAACCGTCTCCTCCCGGTACGCGACGGTGAGGCCGCCGCGCGCGATCGCCGCGAGCTGGGCACCGCGGGCGATCAGGCTGACGTCGGCACCGCCGACCGCCAAGCGCCCGCCGATCAGCGAGCCGATGGCACCGGCGCCGAAGATGCAGATCCTGGTCATCGGGCGCCGAGGGATCTGTGGCGTTCGGCGAGGCGATGCCATATCGCCGGCTCCCACCAACGGACCGCAAGGCCCGACGGCGAGGGCAGGACGTGGATCTCGGTGTCACCGAGGCTGCAATCCTGGACGCCGTAGCCGATCGTCCTGACCCCGAAGACCGCCTCGAGGAAGACCCGGGCGGGCCGTTTGGCGGTAAAAGCGAGAATTGCCGGCCGAAAGGCCTCTATCTTGGCGCGCAGCGCCTCGGGGTCGTCACCGCGGCCCGACAGGCTGGCATCGGAGCCGGACTCGGTCTTGTTGACGTCGGTCAGGCCGAGCCCCAACGCCGGCAGCGCGCGGAACTCGTGCGGCGCAAACAGACGCGGCGTCAGCCCGGTCTCGGCCAGAATCGGCCAGAACTTGTTGCCCGGCCCGGCATAGGGCAGGCCGAGCCGTGCGGAGACCGCACCGGCTGCGCTGCCGCAAAAAACGGTGACCATGCCAGGCTCCAGGACGTCCGGCAGGATATAGGATGACCGTGCCATGGGCGGATATTCTGCGCCGCCGGCGCACCAGGCTCAACCGATCGCCGCTCCAGCGCGGCCGACTCAGAGGTCGCGGAAGAAGTCGTTGCCCTTGTCGTCGACGACGATGAAGGCCGGGAAGTTCTCGACGTCGATCCGCCAGACCGCCTCCATGCCGAGCTCGGGATACTCGATGCAGTCAACCTTCTTGATGCAGTCCTGGGCAAGCCGCGCCCCCGGCCCGCCGATCGAGCCGAGGTAGAAGCCGCCGAACTCCTTGCAGGCCGCGGTCACCTGGGCGGAGCGGTTGCCCTTGGCGAGCATGACGAAGCTCCCGCCGGCGGCCTGGAATTGGGCGACATAGGAGTCCATCCGCCCGGCCGTCGTCGGGCCGAAGGAGCCCGAGGCATAGCCCTTGGGCGTCTTGGCCGGACCGGCGTAATAGACCATGTAGTCGCGCAGGTAGGATGGCATCGGCTCGCCGGCGTCGAGCAGGCCCTTGATCCTGGCATGCGCGGCATCGCGCGCGACGACCATGGGGCCGGTCAGCGAAAGCCTGGTCTTGACCGGATGGCGGCCCAGCGTGGCGCGGATCTCGTCCATCGGCCGGTTGAGGTCGATCGCGACCACGTCGCCGCCGAGCCTGGCCTCGTCGATCTCGGGCAGATACGCGGCCGGGTTCATCTCGAGCTGCTCGAGGAAGACCCCCTCGCGGGTGATCTTGCCCAGCGCCTGGCGGTCGGCCGAGCACGACACTCCCAGCCCGATCGGCAGCGATGCGCCGTGGCGCGGCAGGCGGATGACCCGCACGTCGTGGCAGAAATACTTGCCGCCGAACTGGGCGCCGATCCCCATCCGGCGGGTCAGCTCCATCACCTGCGCCTCCATCTCGAGGTCGCGGAAAGCCTGGCCCTTGTCGCTCCCGGTGGTGGGCAGCGTGTCGAGATAGCGGCAGGTCGCGAGCTTGACCGTCTTCAGGTTGAACTCCGCCGAGGTCCCGCCGACGACGATCGCCAGGTGATAGGGCGGGCAGGCCGCGGTCCCGAGCGTCCGGATCTTCTCGTCGAGAAACTCCAGCATGGACGTGGGGTTGAGCCGGGCCGGCGTCTCCTGGAACAGGAAGGACTTGTTGGCCGAACCGCCACCCTTGGCGATGAACAGGAATTTGTAGTCATCGCCCGGCGTCGCGTAGATCTCGACCTGGGCCGGCAGGTTGGTGCCGGTATTGACCTCCTCGTACATGCTGAGGGGCGAGACGTTGGAGTAGCGCAGGTTTCGTTCGGTGAACGATTTGTGGACTCCGGCGGCGAGCGCGGCCTCGTCGTCGCCGCCGGTCCACACCGACTGGCCCTTCTTGCCCATGATGATCGCGGTTCCGGTGTCCTGGCACATCGGCAGGATGCCGGCAGCGGCGATGTTGGCGTTCTTGAGCAGGTCGTAGGCGACGAACCGGTCATTGTCCGAGGCCTCGGGGTCGTCGAGGATCCGGCGAAGCTGGGCGAGATGGCCGGGCCGCAGAAAGTGGGCGATATCGGCGAAGGCCTGGGCGGAAAGCAGGCGCAGCGCCTCGGGCTCGATCCTCAGCAGATCGGCCTCGCCGAGCCTTGCCGTCTCGACATGATCCGCAGTCAGCTTGCGGTACGGCGTCGTGTCCTCGCCGAGCGGAAAGATCTCGTGGTAAACGAAGTCGGACATCGCAGGCCCCCGGTTCGCGTGACCCTATTTCTTGCGGAACGTGTCGAGCGTGACCACCGTGGCGGACGCCTCGTCCTTGCCACCGGTCTCCGGGGCCACGGCGCTCGGGCCCGCCTCGGTCTCGTTGTCGGGCGTGGCCGGCATATGCTGGGCTGCGCCGTCCCCGGCCTCCGCCCCCGCCTCGAGGCGGTGGAACTGCAGGCCGAAATTGACCGCCGGGTCCATGAAGGCGTTCAGCGCCTCGAACGGGATCCTCAGGCGCTCCGAGCGCCCGCCGAAGGACAGGGTGACCGAGAACCCGGCGTCATCGGTCTCGAGGCCCCAGAACTGGTGTTGCAGCACGATGGTCATCTCGTCGGGGTATCGCGCCTGCAGATGCGCGGGCATGTCCACGCCGTCCGCCTGGGTGCGAAAGGAGATGTAGAAATGGTGGTTGCCGGGCAGGCCTTCCGTGCCCACGAGGTCGAGGGCCTCGCGCACCAGGCTGCGCAGCGCGCGTTCCATCATTTCCTGATAGGGGATCAGAGAGTCGCCGGTCGTGGACATCACTCAGCTTCGTTTCATCCTCCGACGACCCGGAAATTGGGGGGCTTCTGTTGCCCGGCGCCCCCCGGGCCGCGCTTACCTAGAAAAACTAGGCAGCGAGTGCCAAATCGTTGTCGTTGGCATCTGTCAGATTGGCCCGATAACGGCGGTACCATGCCGAGCGAAAAGCAAGCCTTTACACGCGCGTCGATCCTGTTTCGCCCCCAATATCGGGGCGCCGCTGGCACGGGATTTCCCGTATCGGCGGCGCGAACCGGGCTTTGGTGGAGGCGCCGGGTACTGCCCCCGGGTCCGCTACGCTTATTACACAAGCCGTTTATCGCCATAGCCGGTCACCCGGCATTGATAATATAGGACGATTCGGTCCTAATTTGAAGTTCGCTCGAGCAGGAAAACAAACGGCCGGAACGGTGCGGCAATATCTCGACCTGATGCGCCATGTCCGGGACAACGGCGTTGTTCGCAACGACCGGACCGGGGTGGGCACGATCAGCGTGTTCGGCTACCAGATGCGGTTCGATCTGGCCGATGGCTTCCCGCTGGTGACCACCAAGCGGCTTCATCTGCGCTCGATCGTCCATGAGCTTCTGTGGTTCCTGGCCGGCGACACGAATGTCGCCTATCTGAACCGGAACGGGGTGAGAATCTGGGATGAATGGGCCGATGAGACCGGCGGGCTCGGCCCGATCTATGGCCGCCAGTGGCGCTCCTGGCCGGGCCACGACGGCGCTGCGATCGACCAGATGGCCCGGCTGGTGGAGGAGATCCGCACCAACCCGACCTCGCGGCGCCTGATCGTCAGCGCCTGGAACGTTGCCGACCTGCCGGCCATGGCGCTGCCGCCGTGCCATTGCCTGTTCCAGTTCCACATCGCCGGCGGCAAGTTGTCGTGCCAGCTCTACCAGCGCAGCGCCGACGTGTTCCTCGGTGTGCCTTTCAACATCGCGAGCTATGCGCTCTTGACCCATCTGGTCGCGCACGTCACCGGTCTTGGCCCCGGCGAGTTCATCCACACGCTCGGGGATGCGCATCTGTATCGAAACCACCTCGACCAGGCGGACGAACAGCTCGCCCGGACGCCGAACCGCCTGCCCCGGCTGATGTTGGACCCCGCGGTCACGGATCTGTTCGCCTTCACCTACGAGGACATCGTGGTGGAGGGCTATGAGGCGCATGCCCATATTCCGGCGCCGATCGCGGTCTGAGCGCACCCGATCCGCGGCGCCACGCCGACGGTTAACCTCGAAGCGGATTTTGGATAGTATTGGATTCCAACGCCAATTGGCCGGGATGGGGGCTTCGTGCGTATTTTAGCGGTTGTGGTTTGGTGTGGTCTCGGTCTCGGCGTGCTTGGGGCGGCCGCGCCGGCGCGCGCAACCTCCAGCGAAGTCGCGGCGCTTCCACCGTTCAAGGCCGACCGGGTCGTGGTGCTCAAGTCCCAGCGGCGGCTGGTTCTGCTGCACGACGACCGGGTTCTCAAGATCTATCGGGTCGCGCTCGGCCGCTATCCCAAGGGCCACAAGACCAAGTCGGGCGACGCGCGCACGCCGGAAGGGTCTTACACGCTCGATCACCGGATCGACGACAGCGCCTTCTACAAGGCGATCCACATCTCCTATCCGAACCGGTCGGACCGCGCCCGCGCGCGTTTCATGGGCGTGCCGCCGGGCGGCAGGATCATGATCCACGGACTGCCGAAGAAGTGGTCGGCCGGCGACCTCGGCCATCCCGATCTGGACTGGACACAGGGCTGTATCGCGGTCACCAACCGCGAGATCGACGAGATCTGGGCGCTGGTCGAGGACGGCACCCCGATCGACATCCACCCCTGAGGGGATTGGAACATGCGCTAAAGCTGCCAGCGGCGGTAGCTGTCGGGCAGCTTGATCTTGCGCCACATGCCCTTGATGTCGGCGACCACGCCGTCCGGCCCGAGCAGGTCCTGGAAGGTCTCCGGGGTGAATTTTGCATAGGCCTCGTGCGCGACCGCGCCGATCACGCAGTCATAGAGGTCACCCCGGTCGAGGCGCGCCTTGAGCCGCACGCCGTAATGGGCCTCGGCCTCGCCGGCATCGGCATGGGCGTCGTGAACATCGACGACGAAGCCGCGCTCGCGCAGCGCCGAGATGATGTCGATCACCCGCGAGTTGCGCAGGTCCGGGACGTTCTCCTTGAACGTGAGCCCTAGCACCAGGACCCGGGCGCCCGCGCCCCGGCCGGTCCGGGCCAGCTCGCGGGCGATGCATTCGGCCACGTAGCCGCCCATCGAGTCGTTGATCCGCCGGCCGGCCAGGATGATCTCCGGGTGGTGCCCGATCGAGACCGCCGCGTGGGCCAGATAGAACGGATCGACCCCGATGCAGTGCCCGCCGACCAGCCCCGGGGAAAAGTCGAGGAAGTTCCACTTGGTCCCAGCCGCCTCCAGCACGTCGTGCATCGAGATCCCCATCTTCTGGAAGATCGTCGCGACCTCGTTGATGAAGGCGATGTTGATGTCGCGCTGAGCGTTCTCGATCACCTTGGCCGCCTCGGCGGTGCGGATGTCGGGGGCTAGGAACACGCCGCCGGTGGTCATGCTGGCGTAGATTTCCGACAGGACCCTGGTGACATGGTCGTTCTGGCCGGCCACCACCTTGGTAATGCGATCGACGGTGTGTTCCCTGTCGCCCGGATTGATGCGTTCGGGCGAGTAGCCAAGGTAGAAATCCCTGCCGCATGTCAGGCCTGAGGCGGCCTCGATCTCGGGGCCGCAGATGTCCTCGGTCACCCCCGGATAGACGGTGCTCTCGAAGACCACGATCGCTCCCTTGGAGATCGCCTTGCCGACCATGCGGCTGGCCGCGCGCACCGCGCTCAGGTCCGGGGCCTTGTGCGCATCCACCGGGGTCGGGACGGTGACGATATAGACATCGTGGCCCCTTAGGTCTTCGGCGGCCGCGGTGAACCGCGCGGTGCTCCGGCGCAGCGCCGGCGGGTCGACCTCGTTCGTCCGGTCCTTGCATTTTTGCAACTCGGCAATCCGGCCGGCATCAATGTCGAATCCGCAAACCGGATAGTGCTGCGCAAGCGCGACAGCCAACGGCAGGCCGACATAGCCGAGTCCTATGACCGCGATCTTGGGAGTGTCAGGCATCGAAACTCCGAACGTCCTCGGCAGCGAGTGGGCGAGCGAAACCGGCGAGCCGGTCGATCGCGGCAGGCAGCGCGTCGAACCGGTCGATCAGGACATCGGCGCCGAGGCTTGCCGCAGGCACCCGACTGTAGCCGAAACTGACCGCGATGAACGGCAGGCCCGCGGCTCTCGCCGCAGCCTCGTCGGTTGCACTGTCACCGACCAGGACCGCGGACTCGGCCCGTCCGCCGGCGCGCGCCACAGCCTCGAAGACCGGCGCCGCATCGGGTTTCCTGGCCGCCAGCGTGTCGCCGGCAACCACGCCGGCGAAGAACCGGGCAAGGCCGAGCCTGGCGAGAATCCGATGGGTCAGCACTTCGGGCTTGTTGGTGCAGACCGCAAGGTTCAGGCCGCGCGCCGCAAAGCCCTCAAGGCAGGCGAGCACGCCGTCATAGGGCCGGCTGTAGGCGGCCGGGCTCGCCTCGTAGGCCGCAATGAACCGGGCGAAGCAGGCATCGACCTCCGGCTCGGTGCCGGCGCGGCCGGTCGCATCGAGCGCATCGGCGATCAGCGCACGCGCACCGCATCCGATCATCGTGCGCGTTTCCGACTCCACAAGGGTCCGCCGCCCCGCCTCGACCAGGGCGGCGTTCACCGCGACATGGATGTCCGGCAGGCTGTGGACCAGCGTGCCGTCGAGGTCGAAGACCACGGTCTCGACCGGCCTGGTTGCGGTCCGGCTCACTTTGGGCGGCTCCCGTTCGACGATTGCGGGCAATCTATACCGGCGATGGACGATCATCTAGGATCGCGCCGCCTGGAGAGACCTGCCCGTGCCCGAACCGATCCCGGTCCTCGCCGTCATTCCCGCGCGCTACGCCTCGACCCGGTTCCCGGGCAAGCCGCTGACGCCGATCGCCGGCGTCCCGATGGTCGTCCGGGTCTGGCGCCGGGCCGAGAAAGCCGAGCGCGTCGACAGGGCGATCGTTGCAACCGACGACGAGCGGATCGCAGCGGTCTGCCGCGATCACGGCATCGATTTCGAGATGACCGCGAACACGCACGCGACCGGCACCGATCGACTGGGTGAGGTCGCGAGCCGACGCAAGGCCGGCATCTATGTCAACGTGCAGGGCGATGAGCCTCTGATCGATCCGGCGAGCATAGACAAGGTCGTCCGGGCGCTCGAGCGGGTCAGGAGCGACGGTATCGGCGTTTCGACCTGCTACCTCGAGGATTCAACGCCCGAGCAGCAACGCGCGCGGTCTGTGGTGCATCTGGTGCCGAGCCTCGACGGCTGCGTGATGGCGTTCACCCGCCTGGCCGTCCCGGTCGAGCATGCCGCATCCGCGCCGCATCCGATCCATGTCGGGATCTTCGCCTTCACCGCCGCGGCGTTGGCCCGCTTCCAGGCGTGGGAGCGCGGGCCGGTCGAGCGGGCCGAGAGCGTCGAGCTGATCCGGGTGCTCGAGCACGGCGAGCGGATCGCCTGCATTCCCGTCCCGCCGGGCTCGATCGGGGTGGATGTCCTCGAAGACATCGCCCGGGTCGAGGCGGCGCTGGCTGCGGGCGCGGCCGGCTGAAGCGATGGAGGATCTGCGCGCCATCGCCCGCTCGATCCGTCTGGTGAGCCTCGATTGCGACGGCGTGATGACCGACGGACGGCTCTACTACGGCGAGGACGGCGGCCAGCTCCGGGCCTTTCACGTCCGCGACGGGGTCGGCATCAAGATGCTGATGGGCGCCGGGATCGCGGTCGCTTTCATCTCCGGCAGCAAGACTGCGGCGATTGACCGGCGGGCCGGGGATCTGGGCGTTGGCCACTGCCTGACCGGCGTGGCGGATAAGTTGGCAGCGCTTGAAGAACTGTGCGGCGGGCTCGGCATCGGACTCGATGCCGTCTCCCACATGGGCGATGACCTCAATGACCTGCCGGTCCTGGCCCGCGTGGCGCTGCCTGCCGCAGTCCGGGACGCGGTGCCCGCGGTACGGGCCGCCGCCCGGATCGTCACTGCGCGACGCGGCGGCGAGGGTGCGGTGCGCGAGTTTGCCGAACGTCTGCTTGACGCGCGCGGGCAGCCCGTCTAGAGCGGCGCCAGACGCCCACAACCCCGACGGAATCATGCGCAGGATCGCGGTCACCAACCGGTCGCTGCCGAAGCTGGCCGAAGCGCGCCGGTCGCTGATCGCGCGCTACCCCGACGCCGAGATCCGTTTCAACGACGATGAGATCGTCTTCGAGGACGCGGATCGGCTGGTGGATTTCGTCGCCGACGCCGAGGCCGCGGTGATCGGGCTGGAGCGCTTCTCCGAGGAGGTGGTGGGGCGCCTGCCGGACCTTCGGGTGATAAGCTGCTGCTCGGTGGGCGTCGATCATATCGAGCCGGATGTGCTGGCCCGCCACGGAATCCGGCTGGGCTGGCGGGCCGGCGTCAACAAGCGCTCGGTCGCCGAGCTGACGCTCGGGTTGATGATCGACCTGTTGCGCGGCACGAATGCCTACAACATCGCGCTGCGCGGCGGCGACTGGCCGAGCCAGCGGACCGGCCGGCTGCTGCAGGGCCGCACCGTCGGCATCCATGGCTGCGGCAATATCGGCCAAGAGCTGGTATCGCTGCTGCAGCCCTTCGGCGCCCGGGTCCTGGTCTGCGACAGGGTGGATCTGGGCTCCTATTTGCGGCGCAACAACCTCACCCAGGTCGACCCCTCAACCCTGTGGCGGGAGGCGGAGATCCTGAGCCTCCATCTGCCGCTCAATTCCACCACCAAGGGGCTCTACGAGCGCTCGGTCGTGGAACGGCTGCGGCCGGGCGTGCTGCTGATCAACACCGCACGCGGCGGCATTGTCGATGAGGCTGCTCTCCTGGCCGGGCTCGAGTCGGGCCGGATCGCGGGCGCGGCCTTCGATGTCTTCGCGGTCGAGCCGAGGTTCGAGCCGACCCTTTTCGGCCTGGCGAACTTCATCGCCACGCCGCACATCGCCGGCAGCGCGATCGAGGCGAGGCTTGCTCTGGCCCACGCCGCGATCGACGGGATCGAGGACAATGCAGTCCCCGAACCCGGCGTCTACCCGTTCGATTGAACCGGTCGGGCGTGTTCGGAACTTGCGCCAGGACCGCCGTGCGGGCGAAACCGTCACATGACGGCAGATCGGAGCTTTTATGACGTCGCAATCGTGAGGGATCGACCGTGGACACCGGCAAGGACGACCTGGTCGCGGTTCGCCGCGCACTGATCTCGGTCTCGGACAAGCGCGGGCTGGCGCGCTTCGGCGGTGCGCTCGCCGGGCGCGGGATCGAGCTGGTGGCAAGCGGCGGTACCGCACAAGCGCTCGCCGCCGAAGGGCTCGAAGTGCGCGACGTTGCCGCGCTGACCGGCTACCCGGAGATGATGGACGGGCGGGTCAAGACGCTGCATCCGGCGATCCACGGCGGCATCCTCGCGCGCCGCGACCTGGACGGGGACCGCCGCGTGATGGAGCGGCACGGCATCGCCGCGATCGATCTGGTGGCGGTCAATCTCTACCCGTTCGAGGAAACGCTTGCCGCGGGCGCGGATTTCGCGGCGTGCGTGGAGAACATCGACATCGGCGGGCCGGCGCTGATCCGGGCGGCGGCAAAGAACCACGCCTTCGTCACCGTCGCCACCGATCCCGAGGACTACCCGGCGATCCTCGCCGCGCTGGAAGCCGATGACGGCTGCACGACGGCCGCGCTGCGCGCCCAGTTGGCCGGGGCGGCCTATGCGCGAACCGCCGCCTATGATGCCGCGATCGCGCAATGGCTGGCGCACCATCTCGATCAGCCCTTCCCGCGCCATATCGCCTTCGGGGGCACGCTCGCCCAGGCGATGCGCTATGGCGAGAACCCGCATCAGGAGGCCGCGCTCTACCGGACCGGCACGGAACGGCCGGGCGTCGCAGCGGCGCGGCAGATCCAGGGAAAGCCGCTCAGCTACAACAATGTCGGCGACGCCGATGCGGCCTTCGCGCTGGTCGCCGAGTTCGACCGGCCGGCGATCGCGATCATCAAGCACGCCAACCCCTGCGGCGTGGCCATCGCTTCCGGCCTGGCCGAGGCCTATGCCAAGGCGCTGGCCTGCGATCCGACCAGCGCCTTCGGCGGGATCGTGGCCGCGAACCGCCGGCTCGATGCGGCGGCCGCGCGGGCGATCGCGGAGATCTTCGTCGAGGTGGTGATCGCGCCGGGGATCGAAGATGACGCGAAACCCGTCCTTGCCGCGAAAAAGAACATCCGCGTCTTGGAGACCGGCGGCATGCCGGACCCTGCCGCGCCGGGTCTGACGGTACGCTCGATCGCCGGCGGGTTGCTGGTCCAGGACTGCGATGCCGTCCGGCTGGACCCCGCTTCGCTCGAGGTGGTGACCCGGCGCGCGCCGAGCGATGCCGAGCGCGCCGATCTCGCGTTCGCATTCACCGTGGCCAAGCACGTCAAATCGAACGCGATCGTCTATGCCAGGGACGGTGCCACCGTCGGCATCGGTGCCGGCCAGATGAGCCGGGTCGATTCAGTGCGGATCGCCGCGGCCAAGGCAGAGGACGCCGCGCGCGCGGCCGGGCTGGACGTACCTGCGACACGGGGCTCGGTGGTCGCCTCCGATGCCTTCTTCCCGTTCGCCGACGGCCTGATCGCCGCCGCCGAGGCCGGGGCGAGCGCGGTCATCCAGCCCGGCGGGTCGATCCGCGACGAGGAGGTCATCGCCGCGGCCGACGAACGGGACCTGGCGATGGTCTTCACCGGCAGGCGCCATTTCCGTCACTGAGCGCGGGTCGGCGGGCGCACCCCCCACAGGATGATGAAACCGCCGGCGAGGAAGACGATGATACTCGCCATGCCGGCACGCTGGGACTCCAGGGCGAGCGTCACCCAGGCGAGCACAGCGGGGCCGAGAAAGGCTGTGATCTTGCCGGAGAAGGCGAACAGGCCGAACATTTCGGTCCGGAGCTCGGCCGGGGCCAGGTGCGCCATCATCGATCGGCTGGCCGCCTGCGCCGGGCCCATGAAGATCCCCAGCGGCAGGGCGAGGATCCAGAACGCGGTCTTGGACTCCACCAGGAGCAACGGGACCCCCAGCGCCATCAGCCCGATCAAGGCGATCTGTATGGTGCGCTTGGGCCCGATCAGGTCGTCGATCCAGGCGAAGGCTGCCGCCCCCAGCCCGGCGGTGACGTTGAGCGCGATGCCGAACTGGATGATCTCCTCGATCGACATGCCGAAGGTGCCCGCGGCATAGATGCCGCCGAAGGCGAACATCGTGTTCATGCCATCGACGTAGAACAGCCGGGCGGCGAGGAAACGGGCGATGTTGCGGTGCGCGCGCACCGCCCGCAACGTCTCGATCAGCGTCCGAATTCCCTGGCGCGCGGCGCGTGCGAGGCCGATCGGCTTGGCCGGGCGATCCGGCGTCAGGAGGAACAGCGGCAGCGCGAAGACCGCGAACCACAGCGCGACCATCGGCCCGACCACCCGGACGTGCTCGGCGGCGTCCTTGTCGAGCCCGAAGAGCGGCCGTTCGGCCTGGACGAACAGGACCAGGACGGCAGCCAGGCAGACCAGCCCGCCGGCATAGCCCAGCCCCCAGCCCCAGCCCGACACCCGCCCGATCCGGTCCGGCGGCGCGATATCGGCCAGCATGGCGTTGTAGAACACACCGGCGATCTCGAAGGCCGCGTTGGCCAGAACGAAGCACGTCAGCGCCCAGACGATGAAGGCGGGATCGGGACCGGCAAACCACAACAGCGCGCTTGCACCGATAGTGATCGCCGAGAACCCAGCCAGCCAGGGCTTGCGGCGCCCGGCCTGATCGGCGATTGCTCCGAAGGCAGGGCTCGCAATTGCGATCAGGATACCCGAGACTGCCAGCGCGTAGCCCCACAGCGCAGTCCCCGATGTCATATCGGCCGCGACGGCGCGCGCGAAATAGGCCGAGAACACAAACGTGACAATGACCGTCGGAAAGCCCGAGTTCGCCCAGTCGTAGAGGCACCAGGCGACGATCGCGCGGGGCTTGGCTCGGGTCATGGCGACGCCTCGGCAGGGTCGGCGGCAGTGGCGCAGCCGGGATGGCTGTGCAAAGATATCAGTGCCACCCAATTCCAGGTCACAGGAAATTCGACATGGCCTACACGCTGGAACAGTTCTGCACCGATAGCCAAAATCATCTCAAGGCCGATCCGGGTCCGGACGGGCGCGATCGGGTTCGGCACGACCTCGAACGGCTGCTGTCCGAGCCCGCCTTCATCGAGGCTTATTGCGGCCCCGACACCGAGCGCGGCGTCCACGTCCTCTACGACGATCCCGAGCTCGGCTTTCAGGTGCTGGCACATATCAATGCCCAGGCCCGCACATCGCCGCCGCACGATCACGGAGCGTCCTGGGCGATTTACGGCCAGGCGGCGGGCTACACCGACATGATCGAGTGGGAGCGTATCGACGACGGAACCGATCCCGGCAGGGGCGAGGTCCGTCCCGAAACGTCCTACCGCCTTACCCCCGGCAAGGCCGGCATCTACGCCGACGGCAAGATCCATTCGATCGACTACCCCGAGAACGCGCGGTTCATCCGGGTCACCGGCACCAACCTCGACGAGATTGGCCGGATCGCCTTCAACGTGGAGACCGGCGCGATCAACCGGATGGGACCACAGCGCGCGTCCTGACGCGGCCGCGGCCCGCCTCGGACCTGTCGCAACGGGCACTTCCGGTCGAGGACGAGGCGATCAGCGGCCGAGGCCCAGCCGCTCGAGGAAGGCCTTCAGCGCATCCGCGCACGCCTCTGGGCGTTCGACCTGGAGCATGTGCGAGGTACCGGCGATCGGCGTCCAGTCGAGCCCGTGCTCGGCATGCATCGCGCGGTTGACCCGGCCCGGAGCCAGGGCGCGGGGCGCCTCGGGGTCGCTGCCGATCAGCATGACCGGGCCGGCGAGTCCGCCCAGGCGCGGGCACAGATCGAGCCCGGCATTGGTCGCATAGACCCGGGATTCGCCCTCGCGCGGGCAGCACAGCACACGCTCGCCCGTCGCCGGGTCCTCGCGGGTGATCGCGCGCGCCATCAGCTCGTGAGCGCCCCTCACCCAGCCGGACAGGCTCCTGGATGCCGCGAACCGCGCGGCGAGGCTCGCGACATCGACGAACCGGTCCGGACGGCTCGCCGCCCATTGGGCCAGGCCGAGTTCGAACCCTCTTGCGTCCTCGTGCAGGGGATGTCCGGGGCTCGGGATCAGCGGCGGATCGAACAGCGCCAGACCGTTCCACCGCCAGCCGCAGTCCAGCGCGTGCCAGATCGCGGTGATCGCGGAGATCGAATGGAAGACCCCGACGGTCGGCTTGGCGCCGAACCGGTCGTCGACGACCGTGCGCAGCCGGTCGAGGTCTGCGACGAAGCGCTTCAGGTCGTGCCGGGCGGCGTCATGGAGCGGGTTCCAGCCGTGGTTCCGCTGGTCGTAGATCACCAGATCCCAGCCGCCCGCAAGGAGGCGCCAGAACGGGTAATAGGCATCGATTGCGAACCCGTTGCCGTGGGCGAGCATCAGCCGCGGCCCGTCCGGGTTGCCGTGGCGCCGCAAGGTGATGACCGCGCCGTCCTCCATGACCGCATCGTGGCGCTGGCGCGGCGCGGGGACGGTAAAGACCCGCGCGGCGGTCACGTCTCGAGACCCGTCTCGACCAGGAAACTGCGGATGATGCGGTAGCATTCCTCCGGACGTTCGAGTTGGAGGAAATGGCCGGTGCCCGGGATGGTCGCATAGCGCATGCCGCCGTCCTGGTGCAGCGCGGCGCAGGACATCGCCACCGCCTCGGCGCCATCGGCCTCCGGGTCGGCGCAGATCAGGATGGCGGGCCGCGCGAGATCGCCGGCCCGCGGCCACATGTCCAACGTCCGGTTGGCCAGATACATCTTCGACTCCAGCGCCCTCGGGCAGGCCAGCAGCCAGTCTCCGGCAGCCTCGTCACGGCGCAGGACCGCCCGGGCGACCAGTTCGGCCGCGCCCGGCACCCAGGCCGGGAACCGGCGGGCGTAGAGCCTGGCCAGGTCGGCCGGATCGGCGAACCGCTCGGCCCGACCGGCCGCGATCTCCGAGATCTGGCGGCCCTCCCGGTCCATCGCGTCGAACGCGCGATGGCCGGGCGGCGGCATGACCGGCGGGTCGAACAGCACCAGCGCGTCCCAATGCCAGGTTCCGCTCACCGCCGAGCGCAGCGCGGTCAGGGCCGACATCGAATGAAAGATCCCGATGGTCGTCTTGGCGCCCCAGCGCGCGGCGACCGCGCGATGGATCTCCTCGAAATCGGCGATGAGCGCCTTGTAGTCGTGATCGCGCCCGGCGGCCGGCAGGTTGCGGCCGTGATTGCGGATATCGAACAGCACGACATCATAGCGCGCCAACGCGAGCCGCCAGAACGGGTAGTAGCCGTCCGTGGAGAACCCGTTGCCGTGGCTCAGCACCAGCCGCGGACCGGCGGCGTTGCCGTAGCGCAGCACCGCGATCGGCGCGCCGTCGCGCATGTTCAGGTCGATTCGATCGACCGGCGGAGGTGGGTCGAGGGCTGGCATCAAATCCCTGGAGGTCTTGGTCGGTGGGGCGATAACTCTTGCGCATCAAGAGCTTGCCGGAACGCAGCCGGCGGTCCCGCTGCCGGGCGATCCTATCGCGGTCCGGTCGTCCATTCCAGGCTGGCGACAAGCTGGCGATCAGGTGGCGGGTCGGTGAATTTGGGCTAAGCTGCGCGGCCCCCGCCGCACCCCCCGCGGCAATGATGCAAAGGAGGTTCGATGTCCTTGATCGAAGCCGGCAGCGACGCACCGGCCTTTTCGCTGACCAACCAGGACGGTGCCACGGTCTCGCTCGATGATTTTGCCGGCAGATATGTCCTGCTATGGTGGTACCCCAAGGCCGACACACCGGGGTGAACCAGCGAAGGCCAGGGGTTCCGTGATCGAATCCAGGATTTTGCCAAGCGCGACACCGTCATCCTCGGCGTCAGCTACGACACGCCCGAAACCAACCGCAAGTTCCGGGAGAAGTTCAGCTTCCCCTATGACCTGCTGAGCGATCAGGACCATTGGGCGACGGTCGCCTACGGGGTTGCGGAGTCCGATGCCGCGCGCGCGCCGCGCAAATCAGTGCTGATCGGCCCCGACCGCAAGGTCGCACGCGCCTATGACAGCGTGAAGCCGGCCGACCACCCCGACCAGGTGCTCGCCGATCTGGACGGGCTGCCTTAGCGTATATTCCGGACACGCCGCCCGGGTGGGCTCATCCCGCTCGGGCCGCCTCCTGGGCGACGGTCGGATCGGCGTAGCCCTGGATCCAATAGCGCATGACCTCCATGCACACCGGGTCAAGGTCGTGGCGGGGTGCCGGGTCGTACTTCCAGTGACCGTACTCGTCCTTGCCGCGCACCAGGACCGCCGTACGGTCGGGCAGGTTGCAGCGCACCCGGGTGGGCAGGTAGGTGAAGGACATGCCGAGCCGGCGATCGTCGGAATCGTTGGGCTCCGAGCCGTGGATCAGACGCTCGTGATGCATCGAGAATTGGCCGGCATTGAGCTCGAGCTTGACGGCCTTCGATTCATCGATGTCCTTGATCGACTGGCCGCGCGCCAGCAGGTTTTTCGCGGCATACGTCTCGACGTGCTGATAGTCCGGCTCCTTGTGGCTGCCGGGGATGATCTGGACGCAGCCGTTGCCGGCATTGGAGTCGGTGAACGCGAACCACAGCGTGATCACGTCGTGCGGGTCGAGCCCATAATAGGCCGAATCCTGGTGCCAGGAGACGAAACGACCGTCATGGGCGTCCTTGAACCACAGGGTCGACAGGTAAAGCAGGATGTCGGGACCGATCAGGTCCTCCACGGCGTCGAGGATCTTGGGGTTGTGGGCCAGATCCCATAGCCACATGAAGCTCAGATGCACCTTAACCCGCAGGTGCTTGTGGATGTCATCGTCGAGCGTCCGCTCGTAGGCCTCCAGCTTCGCGCGTGCGTCGGCCGCCTGGGCAGGCGTCCAGCAATCGAGCGGGAAGACATAGCCCTCGTTCCAGAACTGATCGATCTGGGCCTCGGTCAGGATCTTGGGCATCGCTTGCCTCACACGGATGTTTCACCCGCCATTGTGACTCCGAAAGGCCTGATCCGAAAGGCCGTCGGATGGCAGACTCGGCGGCATGCGCTCGGCCGGGTCCGGCGAAACCGGCTCAGACCCGCTCGATGACCATGGCGATGCCCTGGCCGACGCCGATGCACATGGTGCACAGCGCGTAGCGGCCGCCGGTGCGTTCGAGTTCGTAGAGCGCGGTCGTGGCGAGCCGCGCGCCGCTGCAGCCGAGCGGGTGGCCGAGCGCGATCGCGCCGCCGTTTGGGTTGACCCGCGGGTCGTCGGCGGCGAGCCCGAGGTCGCGGGTCACCGCCAGCGACTGGGCGGCGAAGGCCTCGTTGAGCTCGATCACGTCCATGTCGTCCAGCGTGAGCCCGGCCAGCGCCAGCACCTTACGGGTGGCGGGCGCGGGGCCGATGCCCATGACCCGCGGCGGCACGCCGGCGCTTGCCGTACCGAGGATCCGCCCGCGCGGGGTCAGCCCGTGGCGCCTGGCGGCGTCCTCCTCGGCGAGGAGCAGCGCCGAGGCCCCATCGTTGACCCCCGATGCGTTGCCAGCCGTCACCGTGCCGTCGCGCTTGAAGGCCGGGCGCAGCTTGGCAAGCGTCTCCATGGTGGTCTCGCCGCGCGGGTGCTCGTCGATCGAGACCACGATCGGCTCGCCGCGGCTTTGGGGGATGCTGACCGGAACGATCTCGGCGGCGAGCCGGCCAGCCTGTTGCGCTTCTTTGGCCTTCTGCTGGCTCCACAGCGCGAACCTGTCCTGGTCCTCGCGGGTGATCTGGCGTTCCTCGGCGAGGTTCTCCGCCGTCTCGCCCATCGAATCGATGCCGTAGAGCGCCTCCATCTTCGGGTTGACGAAGCGCCAGCCGATGGTGGTGTCGAAGACCTCTGCCTTGCGCGAGAACGCGGTATCGGCCTTGCCCATCACAAAGGGCGCGCGCGACATGCTCTCGACCCCGCCGGCCACCGCCAGAGACGCCTCGCCGGTGCGGATCGACCGCCCCGCCTGCGCGAGCGCCTCCAGACCCGACCCGCACAACCGGTTCACCGTGGCGCCGGAGACCTCGACCGGCAGCCCGGCCAGCAGGCTCGACATGCGGGCGACGTTGCGGTTGTCCTCGCCCGCCTGGTTGGCGTTGCCGTAATAGACGTCATCGACCGCCGCCCAGTCGACGCTCGTGTTGCGCTCCATCAGAGCGGCGATCGGCACCGCCCCGAGATCGTCGGGGCGCACCGAGCTCAGCCCACCGCCGTAGCGGCCGATCGGGGTGCGGACGGCATCGCAGATATAGGCATCGGGCATCGCGTCAGTCCTCGCTCGGTGGTCACCTATATTGAGCGCACGATCACACGGTGTCGACCGGCACGAACAGCGAGTCGATCGGGATCGGCTCGCTGATGAAGTTCTGGTCAAGCATGTGGCGCATCAAGGCCTCCAGAGTCGGGCGGTTCGACTCCACGCCATAGGGCCAGGGATCACCGCCGAAGACTTCGTCGATCTCGTCGATATCGGCGAACAAGAAGGGCAGCATGACCTTCTGGGCGGCGGAGTGGCGCAGCCGCGCGAGTGCCCGGTTCTTGGAGTCTTCCATGGCGCGGTACAGCGAGGCGGCGATCCAAGGCTCGGCCTCGTAGAGGTCCTTGCGGATCGCCACCAGGTGCATGATCGGGTGGATCCTGGTCCTGATGTAGAAGTCGCGCTCGACCGCGCGGTAGTCGGGAAACAGCCGGACAACCTGGTCGCTCTCGAACAGGGAATCGGGCAGGCGCGAGCCAAGCAACGCATCGATCTCGCCTTCGGCCAACATGTCCGACAGCGACCGGCCGGTTTCGTTCTGCGTGATGTTGGCCGGCTTCAGAAGCGGCATCGCGGTCGGCGTGCCGTGGGTGCCGGCCTTCTCGACCGCACCCTGGATCCACGCGATGGTGTCGAGGTCCACGCCGTAGCCCTCGGCCAGGTGCCCGCGCACCCAGACCGCGGCGGTCTGGGTGTAGAGCGGAACGCCCACACGCTTGCCCTCCAGGTCCTTTGCGGTCCTGATCCCGGCATTCTTGTTGATGCAGATGAAGCCGTGGCGAAAAGCCTTGGACGGAAAGACCGGGATGGCGACGAACGGGCACCGGCCGGCGTCGGTCATGCTGATGAATTCGGAGGTCGACATCTCCGAGGCATCGAAGGCCTGGGAGCCGGCCATGCGGTCAAAGATCTCCCGCGGCGACTCCACGGCCAGAAACGCGAGATCGATGCCCTCAGGCCGGACCGAGCCGTCCTTCAGAGGCTCCATCCTGTCGTAGCTGCCGCAGGCGAAGTTGAGCTTGAGCGCCATTGGGATCCCTCACGCCGATTGTGTCCAGGCCCCAGGTTCTAGGATAGGTTCGCCGAGGCGTCCAGCACGCCGCCCCGAAACCGACCGTGCGAGGGACCATGCCATGACCGACCGCTACGCCGGCTACGAGCGCCTGAAGTTCGCCACACCCGAGCCCCGCATCCGGGAGATCATCCTGGACACGCCGGGCAAGCTCAACGCCGCCGATGCGGTGATGCATGCCGAGCTGGTACGGATCTGGGCCGACATCGAGGCCGATCCCGACGTCTCGGTGGCGATCATCCGCGGCGCGGGCGAGGCGTTCTCGGCCGGCGGCGACCTCGAGCTGGTCGAAGGCATCGTCAACGATTTCGACATCCGCGCGCGAGTCTGGCGAGAGGCGCGCGATATGGTCTACGGCATCCTCAACTGCTCCAAGCCCGTGGTGTCGGCAATGCACGGGCCGGCGGTCGGTGCGGGTCTGGTTTGCGGGCTGATGGCCGACATCCCGATCGCCGCCAAGGACGCGCGGATCATCGACGGCCATACCAGGCTCGGGGTGGCCGCGGGCGATCACGCGGCGATCATCTGGCCGCTGCTCTGCGGCATGGCGAAGGCCAAATACTACCTCCTGCTGTGCGAGCCGATGAGCGGCGAGGAGGCCGAACGGATCGGCCTGGTCGCGCTGGCCGTCGAAGAAAGCGAACTGTTCGAGACCGCTCTGAGCGTTGCCAGGAAACTCGCCCGCGGCGCACCCACCGCGATCCGCTGGACCAAATACGCACTCAACAACTGGCTGCGCATGATGGGGCCGACCTTCGATGCCTCGCTCGCGCTGGAGTTCCTCGGCTTTACCGGGCCGGACGCGCGGGAAGGGCTCGCCAGCCTGCAGGAAAAGCGCCGACCGAACTTCGATCCGAAGGCGGAGATCTGATCAGAGACGGCGCTTCAGCAGGATCGTATTGGTCAGAAGCAGCGTTTCGACGCCGGGGTTGCGGTCGCCGCCGGGCCGAACAAGACAGGGTGCCGATGCGGTGTCCGGCGTGTTTCGGCACGAGCCCGACACGGCTGGAGGCAGCGCGCGGAAAGTAGCGCCGCGGGCGGTCGGTTACCGGGCACACACCGCGATGGGCATTCGTGATAGCTTCGGCGCAAATCGACTTCGTGCCGGGCGCGATCGGGCGGGATGAACAGTCGTATCGAAGGGGTGGCCGTCCGCGGCGGCAGGACCGCCGGCTGGCGGTCGGCGGTTCCGCCGTCGCGCTTCGCGAAGGCGCCGCGCGAGGCGTGGCCGATCCGGACGCCGATTAGCGGACTTCGCCGCCCGGACACCGCGTGAGCAGGACCGCGCAGCTGGATTCCCGGCACGGCTGGGCCGCCGTCGGCGGCACCTTCGTCATCCTTCTGCTGGGGTTCGGCAGCGCTTACAGCTTCGGGACGTTCTTCGCACCCCTGCAGGACGCGTTCGGCGCCTCGCGCGGCGCGGTGGCGCTGGCCTTTTCGGTATCCGCGGTGGTGCTGTTCGCGGTCGGCCCCGGCAGCGGCGTGCTCGCCGACCGCATCGGACCGCGGATGCTGGTCGCCGGCGGCACAGCGCTGGTCGGTGCCGGGCTCGTCGCGGCCAGCCAGGCGGATGCGTTGTGGCAGGTTCAGGCCGCGTTCGGCATCGGCATCGGCGTCGGGATCGGGCTGTCCTACGTGCCGGCGGTCGCTGCGGTCCAGAAATGGTTCGACCGCCGCCGCGGTCTGGCCTCGGGGCTTGCGGTCTCCGGCATCGGTGCCGGCACGCTGGTGGTGCCGCCGCTGGCCGCGCTGGTGATCGCCGAGATGGGCTGGCGGACGGCCTTCCTGGTGATCGGCCTGGCGGTGATCGTGCTCGGCGGCGGCGCGGGAATGATGGTCAGCGATCCGGCGCGGCGCGGCCGCATGCGCGGTGCCGAACCGGCGAAGGGCGTCGAACTCGGCCGGGCGGTGCGCTCGCGCCCGTTCGCGCTGGTGCTGATCGGCTTCCTGTGCGCGTCCTTCGGGCAGTTCATCCCGATGGTTCACCTGATCCCGTTTGCCGAGGACCGCGGGATTGCGCCGGGGACGGCGGCGGTCCTGCTGAGCCTGCTCGGCCTCGGCAGCATGATCGGGCGGTTCGCGATCGGCGGGGCAGCCGATCGGATCGGCCGGTGGCGGGCGCTCGCGCTGACCTTTGCGGGCCTCTCGCTGAGCAGCCTGTGGTGGCTCGTGGCCAGCGGGTTCGCAGCGCTCGGCGGCTTCGCGTTCGTGGTCGGCGCGTGCTACGGCGGAGCGGTGGCGCTTGCGCCTGCGGTGATGGCGGACTATTTCGGCACCCGCGCGCTCAGCGGGATCATCGGCGTGCTCTATACCGGGGTCGGGCTGGGCGCGTTCGTCGGGCCGGCGCTGGCCGGCGTTGCCTTCGACCTCTGGCAGAGCTACACCATTGCCATCGTCTTCAGCGCGGCCGCGGCCGGGGTCGGCGCGGCCCTGGTGTTCTCCGCCGAGGAACCGGCGCGTTGGCGGGAGCGGCAACAGGCCGGGAACCGGGAGCCGACATGAGCGTCTATCGCGACTTCGACCAAGCGAGCCTCGATGCCCAGTACCGCGCGCGGGCGACGGTCCCCGTAGCGGAGTTCGAGGCCCTGGTCGCCCGCTACGGATCCGACAGCGCACGCGCGAGACAGCGGTTGGAGTGCCGGGCCGACATCGCCTATGGCAGCCATCCGGACGAGGTCGTGGACATCTATCCGGCCGGCGTGAACGCACCGGTCTTCTTCTACATTCACGGCGGATACTGGCGGATGCTGAGCCAGAAGGAATCGGCGTTCATGGCCGAGGCCTTCGTCGGGCTGGGCGCGGCGGTGGTGACGGTCAACTACTCCCTGGCGCCGGAAGCGAGCCTGGATACCATCGTCGGCCAATGCCGCGCAGCGCTCGCCTGGACTTGGCGCAACGCGGCCTCGTTCGGCGGCGATCGGGAGAGGATCTTCGTGTGCGGCAGTTCAGCCGGCGGACATCTGACAGGAGCGATGATCGCCGGCGGCTG
This sequence comes from Alphaproteobacteria bacterium, assembly GCA_965248835.1. Taxonomy (GTDB): domain Bacteria; phylum Pseudomonadota; class Alphaproteobacteria; order MPNO01; family MPNO01; genus CAYFYS01. The sequence continues at coordinate 282,703 of CBDFLJ010000002.1, read as the reverse complement.
GCATGACGGGCAGGGCGTTCCGGCCGACATCGTCAAGGGCGCCTGCGCGCTGAGCGGGCTGTTCGACCTGGAGCCGGTGATGCTTTCGGAGGTCAATGAGTGGATCAAGCTCGACCCCGAGTCGGCGCGGCGCAACAGCCCGATCCACAACCTGCCCGAGGCCGGCTGCCCGCTGATCGTCTCCCATGGCGGCAACGAGACCGAAGAGTTCAAACGCCAGACCTATATCTTCGCCGAGGCCTGGCGCAAGGCGGGGTTCGGCTGCACCGCGGTCGACATGAACGAGACCAACCATTTCGATATCGTCTTCGACTTCCAGAACCCCGACGGCAAGCTGATGCGTGCGGTCCGCGACATGATGGGGATCTGAACAGGCCGTGGGCAAGGTGCTGCGCCGGGACCAGATCGAGGCCTTCGAGCGCGACGGCTTCGTCGCCCCGATCGAAGGGATCGGCGCCGAGCGGGCGGCGGCCTTGCGCGCGATGTTCGAGGCTTACGAAGCCGAGCACTCGGTTAACGCCACAAAGACGCTGCGCATCAAATGCCACCTGGTGTTCCCCGCGCTCGTTGCGCTCGCCCGTGACCCGGCGATCCTCGATGCGGTCGAGGACGTGCTGGGACCGGACATCCTGGTCTATCTGTCGAGCCTCTGGTTCAAGGGCGCGCACGACGGCGCCTACGTGTCCTGGCACCAGGATTCGGCCTATTACGGGCTCGACCCGCATACCGAGGCGACGGTCTGGCTGGCGCTCAGCGACTCGACGCCGCAGAGCGGCTGCGTGCGGGTGATCCCGGGAAGCCACAGGGGCGCGGAGCTGATCCACGAGGAAACCTACGATCCCGACAACCTGCTGTCGCGCGGCCAGGCGCTCAGCGGCATCGACGACAGCCGCGCGGTCGATCTGGTGCTCAGGGCCGGCCAGTTCTCGATCCACCACGAGAAGCTGATCCACGGCTCGGAGCCCAACCGCGCCGACTACCGCCGCATGGGCGTTTCGTTCATCTACATCCCGACCCATGTGCGCTCCAGCATCGGTCGGCGCACGGCGATGCTGGTCCGCGGACAGGATTGCTGCGGCCACTGGGACGCCGACCCCGAGCCGCGCTTCGACCTCGATCCGGTGTGCATGGCAATGATGGAGCGCTGGATCGCCGGCTACACTGACACTGCGGTCATCCAGGAGGCGGGCCGGGTCTAAACCGGCGGCGGCGGGCGGTTTTTTGGACCGGAGGTATCCGCCATGCCGGCTTCGATCATCTCACGGTAGTAGGCGCGGTCGTCACCGGCCATCTTTTCCGGGTCGGCTCGGCAGGCCTCTTTCCTCCGGGATCGGGACGGGGGACCGCCCACATGTCCGGGACGCTCAGGCAACGGTGGCGGATGGGAACCGGTCGATGCCGAGCGCCGCACGCACCTCCGCGGTCGCCTCGATCCGCTCGTCTTCGATCGGCGTGCCGGTCGCATCGGCGACGCGATCGATGGCATTGAACGTCGCCACGACGCCGGCGGCATCGACCAGGGCGGCCGGCCCCAGGGCGTCCAGCAGCGCCGCGCGCGCCTCATGCAGTCGTCCGTCATCGGTGCCGACGACAGCTTCGGCGAACGCGATCAGAAGCCCGCCTTGCGGAATCCCCCCATCACCGTCGCCGATGACGCCGCCCAATTCGTAGTCCACCTGGTTCTTTTCGATGCTCGCACGGAGCATCATGGCATGGCTGGTGGTTCAGTAGACGCACTGGTTGAGCGCGGACACCCTGCCGGCGAGGAGCTCGATCTGCGGCCGGGTGATTGCGCGGTAGTCGGTGCCGACGTCACGGATCTGGGGGCCCGACAGGTATTGCGCGTGGGCCAGCTCGAAGAACCCGCGCTGCTCGTCGGGCACCGACGTCAGGGCGCGGCGGATGTTCGCCCCGCCATGCTCGTAGAGGTCGGCCTCGGCCTCGCTCGCGTCCTCCGGGGCGATCCACGGCACCCAGGCGCGTCCGGGCTTGATCCCCTCGGGACGACGACGGCCGGGCGCCCCGGGCTCGGGCGCGGGCAGATCCGGCGCGGCCACGCCCAGCGCGCGCGCAAACGTGTCCACAGCGACGGTCGAGCACACCACGCCCACGACCTCGACATATTCGGTCTGCGTCACCCCGTCGGCCAGGACCGCCTCGTACCATTGCCGCTGCAGACGGGCCGGATCGGTGACGATGCGGTGGACGATCTCGACAATCGCCTCGGGCAGACCGCCGCGGGAATCGTGCGTGCCCTGGACCGCGTAGGGTGACAAGGCCGCCTTGCGCTCCGCGCAGAGCGCACAGGCCCGCGCATTGCGGCTTTCCGCGGCGATGGCCACCCGTGTCTGGCCGTCCAACCACGCGCCCGGCCTGGCGATGCGCCGCCACACGTTGCGGTGCGCCTCGAGGATGGCCTCGCGGACCGGCACACCGGCGGCTTCGTAAGTGGGTTCAGTCATTCCCTGGCTCCGTTTCCGCCCGGGACCGATCGGGCTGCATTCCACGGGGTGAGTGCTATCCTCGATCGGGGCCTCGAAGGGGGCCTCGATCGGGGTCGGCGCCCATGCCGACGCAAAACACCGGCTCCGCCCCAACCGATCAGGCCCTAGTGAACGCCGAGCTCCTCGGCCGCCATCGTCGTGCCCTTCACCCGGCTTTCGATCTTCTGGAAGGCGACGTCCCGGGCGTAGCCGGGCGAGCCGTGATTGGGCTTGACGTCGATGCTGAACGGCGAGAAGCCGCAGTCATCGGTCGAGCCGAGCTGCTCCTTGGCGATATGCTTCGCCGCGGCGAGAAGCTGGTCCCGCACCTCTTCGGGGGACTCGACCCGGGGGTTTTGCGGGTTGGTCACGCCGACATAGGCCATCTGGGCGAGGCCGTTCGCGTCTTCGCGCAGGCTGGCGCCGATGTCCTTGTAGACCTGGTCCCGATTGCGTTCGCTCGAAAGCTGTATCAGGAAGTAGCCGGCGTTGATCTGGAACATGCTGGGCAGCATGTCGTTATAGGGCACATCGGCGCTGTGGACCGAGTCGCAATCGCCGCCGGGGCAGGTGTGGACCCCGATATTGCGCCGTTCCTCGACCGTGAAGCGATCGACCACGCCGTTGATCAGGTCCACGAAGTGCGGAAGCATGTTGCGCCCCGTCCACGGGTTGCGCGAATCGTTGCGGCAGGACAGCCGGCCTTCCGTGAAGTCGATCGACACCCGCGCGGCGCCGGCGTCGAATGCCGCGCGCACATCCTTCTCGCATTCGTCGATCAGGTCGCTTTCGAACCGTTCGCGCGGGTAGCCTTCGATTTCTTCGTCAAGCGCGTACAGCAGAGCGAGCATCGAAGGCGAAATCACCGCCTGTTTCATCGGCTTGCTCGCGACTGCGAGCGCCTTGCGGAGGGAATCGGCCGCATAGGTCTTGTAGCGGAACGGCCCGCCCGTCAGGCGCGGCAACTGGCGATGGTGGCCGTCGGCGAAAATCGCGAAGTACTGCCCGCCCGGGCCGAGATGCTCGGCAAGGCCGGTGCCGGCCAGCGTATCGGTGATCGGGTAGGTCGCAAAGCTCGACCAGCGCTGCTCGCCGTCCGAGACGATCGGCGAGCCGGTCGCCTCCATCCGGGAAATCGAATCTCGCACGGCCTTGTCCTGCTCCGCTTCCAGCTCGTCCCTGCCGATCTTGCCCTCGTCATAGGCCGCGTAGGCCTCCTGCAATTTCATCGGCCGGGGCAGGGAACCGACCGGCTCCGTCGGAATGCCGGTCGCTGTTCTCGGGTCGTAGGTCATCGTCTTCTCCTCCCCGTTGAAGGCGGAGATAGTGCGCGACAATTTCCCGGAAAGGCAAGCCGCCGATGCGGTTCTTCCCCGCCGGCGGCGGCCGGCTAGGCGGCGGCGCGCGGCCTGCGGGTCGACACGCTGACCCCGGCGGCGATCAGCGCGCCGCCGATCAGATGATAGATGCCGATCCCCTCGCCCAGCAGCGGCACGGCCACGACGACGGCGATGACCGGCACCAGGTACATGTAGAAGCCGGTCCTGGGCGCGCCGAGCGTGCGGATCGCATGGTTCCAGCCCATGACCGCGATCACCGAAGGAAAGATCGCAACGAAGGCCAGCGAGGCCACTGCCGCCACGCTCGCCCGGAACGGCTCGTCCGATATCATCTCCAGGGCGAAGAACGGTGCGTGGATCGCCGCGCCGACCGCGCAGACCAGGGTCAGCAGCGTCAGCGGATGATAGCCGGGTGCCATCCGGCGCACGGTGACGGCGTAGCCCGCCAGCCCCAAATTGCAGGCGATCAGGATCGCATCGCCGATATTGAAGCTCATGCCGAGCAGCACTTCGGCGCGGCCGCGCGAGACGATATAGAGCACGCCCGCGATGGCGACGCAGGTGCCGAGCCATTGGGCGGCCGTCGTGCGCTCGCGCAGCACCAGCCAGGACAGGATGATGATGAAGACCGGCAGCGAGGTTTGCAGCACCCCGGCGTTGATCGCCTCGGTATGGATCAGCGCAACGTAGGTCAGGCCGGCGCCCATGAAGGGCATCAGGAAGCCGGCGAGGATCACCTGCTTCCAGTTCGCGCCGAGCCACGCCCGGTCGCCCGCGATACGGCGCCAGGCGAAGGGCAGCAGCACCAATGTGCCGACCGTCCACCGCGTGAACCCCAGCGTATAGGCCGGCACATCGCCGACGGCCCAGCGGCCGACGACGTAGTTGACCCCGAAGATCAGCACGGCCAGCAGCATCGCCAGGTGCGCCGGCCCCTCGCCGTCCATGAAGGTCCGGCGCGGGCCGGACCGGCTTGTTCGCAACATGCTCTACGGCTGATTGTCGAAGATGCGGATCCCGTAGGTCCGCTCGAGGTAGCGGCCGAAGCGGAACTTGCATTCCGGGCCGTCCATCGGCGGGTCGGGCAGGACCTCGCCGGCCGGCTCGACCTCCAGCACCACGAAGGATTCGCCGTTGGAGCGCATCACGTCCTCGAGCCCGGACTTCAGGTCGTCGATCGCACCGAAGCTGTAGACGTTGCGCAGGCCCGAGGCGCGCGCGAGCCCGGCATAGTCGGTCTCGCCCTGGTCCGCCATCTCGATCTCGTAGGTCGCCCCGTAGCAGCCGTTGGCGACCAGAAAATGGGTGAGGTTGGGAAGCGCCATGCGGCGCTCGACCATCAGCATGCCGGGGTTCATCAGGAACGCTCCGTCGCCCGAGAACGCCCAGACCGAGGCTGCGGGGATGCCGTGTGCGATACCGGCAGCGAACAGCGACGCGAGGCTCATCGAGGCCTCGAGATAGAACACCTTCTCGGTCTCCCCGGTCAGGCGCCACCACATTTCCGAAGCATTGCCGGCCGAGGTGACGACCACCTGGTCGGTCCAGCGCGCGACAAGCGTTTCGAAGCATTCCTGCATGGGCATAGCCATCACGCGCTCTCCCCGTACAGCAGGTCGCGGGTGAAGCCGACCACGACGGGGCGGGCGATGATCCGCGAATGGGCGTCGGCACGCCGGATCTCGTCGAGCTGGTCGCGACGCTCGATGACCGTGTAGGACAGGTCGATCGAGCGCATCACCGGCTCCAGATAGAGCCCGTTGGAGACGTGGAACTTGGCCCGGTCGCCGAGCCGGCCGCGCATGGTGATGAAGATCAGCAGCGGCACCATGTAGGTATAGTTGATCTTGGTGATCGCGTAGATGCAGGTCATCAGCCCCGAGGCGCCCATCAGCGCCAGGGACCGCTTGCCGCCGAAGAACGAGCCCGAGCACAGCCCGATCGCCGACTCCTCGCGGTTGACCGGAACGTGGTCGAACCGCTCGTCGGCCTCGAAACGCTCGATCAGCGCGGCGATCCAGCCGTCGGGCAGCGAGGTAACCAGCTCGATGCCGCAGCCCGCGACCTGGTCCGCGATCGCCGCAGCGATCTCCGCGCTCGGTCCCGCCATCGCCGGCGCCCCCTAGTAGGAGGCCATGCCGGCGCTTACGACCATGTGCTCCCATGCCCGGGCGACCGACAGCTCGCCGGCAAAGGTCGCCGAGCAGTGCGCGATCTCTTCGTCGGACAGAAACGCGATATCGCCCATCGCCATCGTCTCCCGCTGGAGCTTCGCTGCGACCTGCAGATAGACCGATGTCATCACGGATTGCTTGATGTTGCCGCCGGCAACCGCACAGCCATGCCCGCGCATCAGCGCGACCCGGTTCCCGCCCAGGCATGTGGCGAGGTCCCGGCCCTGTTCCATGTTGACCACCAAGAGGTTGGTATGGCCGAACTTGTCGCGGATGTCCCAGACCGGGATCTCGGTCCCGATCGCCGCGCCGACATGGACCAGCGGGCGCAGCTTGACCCCGGTGACGCCGAAGGGGATCACCGCGTGGGAATGATTATGGACGACCGAATGGACATCCGGACGCTGCTCAAGGATCGCACCGTGGATGAACCGCTCGGCATAGGGCGCGCGGTCGCGCGGATCGACCGCATCGCCGTCGAGCGTGAACTCCATGATGTCGGTCAGCGTGACCAGGCCCGGCGCGCGCGAGCAAGACATCAGGTAGCGTTCGGGGTTGTCCGGGTGGCGGACGCTCAGGTGGCCGTAGGCATCGACCACGCCCTCATTGGCCAGGATCCGGTTGCCGATCACCAGATCGCGCATCACCTGGATCAAATCACTCATGCTCGCCCCTCCCTCGATCGGCCGTCGTCCGTCAACCGAGACGTTCTAGCATGCGGCCCGGAGACACGCGAGCCGGGCGCGGGCTCAAGCTTCGACGATCTCAGTCACCCCTTCGCCGGGCGTCACAAGGGCGGCGATCGGCGCGCCGCCAAACCCCGCGCGGCCGTCGAGGCTGGCGGTATGATCGGTCAGAACGACGCCGCGCCGCGCCGGGTCGAAACCCCGCACCACCTGGCGGCAGCCGAAATAGGGCCGATCGATCCGGTCGAAGCTCTGTTGCTCCCACCAGAAGGCATCGTTCTGAGCATCGAGCGGGCGCTCGGCATCGAGCCCGGCGTTGACGAAGACCAGTGCGCCGTCATCAGTATAGGCGGCCTGGCGCAGGCTGCTGAGGAAGTCGCGGTGACCGGGGGCCTCGCCGAAGGCGGTCCGCAGGTTCGCAGTCCATCGGTTGAGCATCATGGTGCCCTGGCGTGCGGCGGCCAACCCTTCCCGCGGGTTGCCGCCATAGGCCTCGATGGTGCTGCCGACGCCGTGATCGAGCATCCATTCCAGGACGTCGCTCGGGTTGACGGCGAATTGCAGCTCGAACAGCTTGTTCCACATCTCTTCCTGGGCGCCGCGCAGGATGGCGTAGTCCTTCACGTCGTTGCCCGGGATGGCGAGGAACGCGCGACGGAACGCCAGCACCTGGTCGACGGTCGTGCGCACCGCCCCGCCGCGGCCCAGGACGTTTCCGAGATAGACCAGCCGGTCGCCTTCGACGATCCGCTCTTCCAGCGCCGCATGCAGCGCGGCCAGGCCGCGCGCTTCGCCGTGGATCGAGGAGACCGCCCAAATTCGGCAGGGGGTCTCGAAGACCGCGAACTTTGCGATGTCGGCCATTGGTTCTCCCCGGGGAGCGCCAACCATACGTCAAGCCGCGGCCAGCCGCGAGCCGTCGCGTGGACGGGTTTCGCATGCCGCCTGCCCGCCGACGGCGCTTGACCGCCGTGCCGCCCGGCCATAGATTGCGCCTCCCCACGGATCGACTCCGATGGATTGCGCCCCGCGGTGCCCGCCAGTCCACGCATAGCGTGCACTGGCGCGTTCGGCATTGGCTGGAACGGTGAACGAGAATGTTCGACGGCTTGAGCTCCAGGCTCGGCACCGTCCTTGACCGCCTCACGCGCCGCGGCGCGCTGAGCGAGCACGACATCGCCGAGGCAATGCGCGAGGTCCGCATCGCGCTGCTGGAAGCCGATGTAGCGCTGCCGGTCGTCAAGGACTTCGTCGACGCGGTGCGCGCGCGCGCCGTCGGCCAGGAGGTGCTGCGCAGCGTCACCCCCGGCCAGATGGTCGTCAAGATCGTCAACGATCAACTCATCGAGATGTTGGGCGCGACATCGAGCGACATCGATCTCGGAGCGAGCCCGCCGGTCGCGGTCCTGATGGTTGGCCTTCAGGGCTCCGGCAAGACCACCACGTCGGCGAAGCTGGGGCGCATGATCCAGGAACGGCACCGCAAGAAGGTGCTCATGGCCTCGCTCGATATCCGCCGGCCGGCCGCCCAGGAACAGCTCGCGGTGCTGGGCACCCAGGCTAGCGTCGACACCCTGCCGATCGTGCCCCTGCAGACGCCGCGGATGATCACCGACCGCGCTCTCGACACCGCCCGGCGCGAAGGCTACGACGTGGTCGTGCTGGATACCGCCGGCCGGCTGGCGATCGACGACCAACTGATGGCCGAGGTCGCCGACATCGCCGATGCCGCCCGGCCGAAGGAGACCTTGCTGGTCGCCGATGCGATGACCGGCCAGGACGCGGTGGCCACGGCGTCGTCCTTCCACGACCGGGTGGGGCTTACCGGCATCGTGCTCACCCGGGTCGACGGCGATGCGCGCGGCGGCGCCGCGCTGTCGATGCGCGCGGTCACCGGCTGCCCGATCAAGCTGTTGGGCACCGGCGAGAAGCTCGATGCGCTGGAGGCTTTCCACCCCGACCGCGTCGCCTCGCGCATCCTCGGCATGGGCGATGTCGTGAGCCTGGTCGAGAAGGCCCAGGAAACCATCGAGGAGGACGAGGCCGCCCGGCTGGCCGCGAAGATCCAAAAGGGTCAGTTCGACCTTGACGACCTCGCCCAGCAGCTCCGCCAGATCCGCAAGATGGGCGGCATGGGCGGGATCCTGGGCATGCTGCCGGGCGTGGCCAAGATGAAAAACCAGCTCGCACAGGCGAATTTCGACGAGAAGGCGCTGGTCCGCCAGGAAGCGATCATCGGCTCGATGACGCCGCGCGAGCGGCGCCGGCCGGAGCTCATCAAGGCCTCGCGCAAGCGTCGGGTCGCCGCGGGGTCGGGGACCACCGTGCAGGACGTCAACCGGCTCATGAAGCAGTTCCAAGAAATGAGCCGGATGATGAAAAAGGTCAGCAAGCTGGACAAGAAGGGGCTGATGCGCGGCGGGTTCGGCCAGATCATGCCGCCCCGTTAGCCGCGCCGCCGGAGATATCGCAAACGCGGCGGTCGGTGCCGCGAGGAGGTCAATCACATGTCATTGAGAATCAGACTCGCCCGTGGCGGCGCCAAGAAGCGGCCGTTCTACCGAATCGTCATCGCCGATTCGCGCAGCCCGCGCGATGGCCGGTTCATCGAGCGCGTCGGCACCTACAACCCGATTCTTGCCCGTGACCACCCCGACCGCGTGGTGATCAAGGAGGACCGGGTGCGGCATTGGCTCGGGCAAGGCGCGCTGCCGAGCGAGCGGGTGGCGAAGTTCCTCGGTCAGGCCGACATCATCCCGATGCCCGAGATCCGCGAAACGCCGAAGAAAAGCCAACCCAAGGCGAAGGCGCAGGAACGGCTGAATCAGGCCGCCGAGACCGCCGCAAAGTCGGCCGAGGAGTAGGCCGACGGCGGACCGGGCGCGAAACCGCCGCCGCGGCGGCACCGTCGTTACCGTATCCGCGCTCTCGGTGGAGGGCGCCGCGGATGCCGACCGGGTCTGTCTCGGCGCGATCGCCGGCGCCCAAGGCGTTCGCGGCGCGGTCCGGATCAAGAGCTTTACCGCGGTGCCCGAGGACGTGGCGGCCTATGGACCGGTCGACGACGAGCCCGGCGAGCGCCGGTTCGAGATCGCTGTCGAAGGCACTGCCCGCGGCATGGTCGTGGCGCGGATCTCCGGCATCGAGGACCGCGCGGCGGCCGAGGCGCTGCGCGGCACCCGGCTTTATGTCGATCGCGCCAGGCTGCCGCCGACGGCCGACGAGGACGAGTTCTACCACGCCGATCTTCTCGGGCTCGAAGCTGTCGGCGCGGACGGCACGGTGATCGGCCGGGTGAGCGGGATCGTCCCGGCCGGCGCGACCGACGTGCTGGAGATCGAGCGCGAAGCGGGCGCGGTGCCCCTGCTGGTCCCGTTCACCCGCGATGCCGTGCCGTCGATCGAGATTGCCGCGGGCCGGATTATCGTCGTCCCACCGGATGAGGATGAGGACGAAGACGAAGGCGCGCGCGCATGAATGAGACCCGCGACCCGGCACGGCCGCTATTCGCCGTCCGGGTCCTGACCCTGTTCCCGGAGATGTTTCCGGGCCCACTCGGCCATTCGCTTGCCGGCCGGGCGCTCCGCGAGGGGATTTGGACGCTCGAAACGGTGGACATTCGGGAGTTTGCGCGCGATAAACACCGCTCCGTCGACGACACCCCCTTCGGTGGCGGTGCGGGCATGGTCATGCGGGCCGACGTGATCGGGGACGCGTTGGAGGCCTTGCCGGCCGGTCACGGGCCGGTGATCTATATGAGCCCGCGCGGCCGGTTGCTCGATCAGGCCCGGGTCCGCGCTTTGGCTGAAGGCCCGGGAGCGGCCGTGCTGTGCGGCCGCTACGAGGGTGTCGACGAACGGGTGCTCGAGGCACACGGGATCGAGGAGCTCAGTCTCGGCGATTTCGTGCTGTCGGGCGGAGAGCCGGCGGCGATCGCCTTGATCGATGCCTGCGTCCGGTTATTGCCGGGCGTTCTGGGCGCCGCCCGGTCGCTGGCCGAGGAGAGCTTCGCCGATGGCTTGCTCGAGTACCCGCACTACACCCGCCCGCAAACATGGCGGGGACGGGACGTGCCGGAGGCGCTGGTGAGCGGACATCACGAGCGCATCAGGCAGTGGCGCCGTGCGCAGGCCGAGCGCCTGACCTACGAGCGCCGGCCGGACCTGTGGGAAGGCTACCGGCGGGGTACAAGGAAGGACGACGAGGATGAACACGATTGAGCAGCTCGAAGCCGAGCAGATCGCAAGGCTCACCACCGATCGCGAGATTCCCGAGTTCGGTCCGGGCGATACGGTACGGGTCCATTACAAGATCGTCGAGGGCACGCGCGAGCGCATCCAGGTCTATGAGGGCGTGGTGATCGGGCGCGCAAGCCGCGGGGTCAACTCCGCCTTCACGGTGCGCAAGATCTCCTATGGCGAGGGGGTGGAGCGCGTCTTCCCGCTCTATTCGCCGCGCATCGACCGCATCGAGGTCGTCCGCCGCGGCGCGGTCAGGCGGGCGAAGCTCTACTACCTGCGCAGCCGGCGCGGCAAGAAGGCGCGGATCGCGGAGAAGATCGAGCGCCGGCCGGTCCGCGGCGCCAGACAGGCCGAGGCGGAAGCGGCGGCGGAGACCGGGCAGACCGCCGAGGAATAGGTGCGGCCGGCCGCGGTCGGGCGAAACAAGGGAGGCTGGGAATGTCGCAACCCAGGACGCTGTTCGACAAGATCTGGCAAAGCCACCTGGTCGACGTGCAGGACGATGGGACCTGCCTGCTCTATATCGACCGCCAGATCATCCATGAGATCACCAGCGCACAGGCCTTCGACGGCCTGCGCGCGAACGGCCGCGGCGTGCGCCGGCCGGATGCGCAGCTCGTCGTGCCCGACCACAACGTGCCGACCTCGGACCGCTCGCTGCCGATCGAGAACGAGGAATCGCGCATCCAGATCGAGCTGTTGAAAAAGAACGCCGAGGCGTTCGGCCTGCCCTATATCGATCTGCAGGACGTCCGCCAGGGCATCGTGCACGTGATCGGCCCCGAGCAGGGCTTCACCCTGCCGGGCCTGACCATGGTGTGCGGCGACTCCCACACCTCGACCCACGGCGCGTTCGGCTGCCTGGCTATGGGCATCGGCACCTCCGAGGTCGAGCACGTGCTGGCAACCCAGACGCTGATCCAGCGCCCGGCGCAGAACATGCGGATCACCGTCGACGGCGCGCTGCCGACGGGCGTGGTGGCCAAGGATCTGGCGCTTGCGATCATCGGCATGATCGGCACCGCCGGCGGCACCGGCTGCGTGATCGAATATGCCGGCCAGGCGGTCGAGGACCTGTCGATGGAAGGCAGGATGACGCTGTGCAACATGACCATCGAGGGCGGCGCCCGCGCCGGGCTCGTGGCACCCGACCAGAAGACCTTCGACTACTGCAAGGGCCGGCCTTTGGCGCCCAAGGGCGCGGCCTGGGAGCAGGCCGAGGCCTATTGGCGCACCCTGCCGTCCGATCCGGGCGCGACCTACGACAAGGAGGCGACGGTGCACGTCTCGGGCATCGAGCCTCAGGTCACTTGGGGGACCAGCCCCGAGATGGTGCTGCCGATCTCGGCCTCGGTGCCCGATCCGGCCGGGCTGGAGGACGACAACCGCAGGCGCTCGGTCGAGCGGGCGATCGAGTACATGGGCCTTAACCCGGGTCAGCGCCTGACCGACATCACGGTCGACAAGGTCTTCATCGGCTCGTGCACCAATTCGCGAATCGAAGACCTGCGCGCCGCCGCCGCCGTGGCCAAGGGCCGTAAGGTGGCCGGCTCGGTCTATGCGATGGTGGTGCCGGGCTCCGGCCTGATCAAGGAGCAGGCCGAGGAGGAAGGCCTCGATGCGATCTTCAAGGAGGCCGGCTTCGACTGGCGCGAGCCGGGCTGTTCGATGTGCATCGCGATGAACGGCGACATGCTGCAGCCGGGCGAGCGCTCGGCCTCGACATCGAACCGCAATTTCGAGGGACGGCAGGGACCGGGCGGGCGCACCCATCTGGTCAGCCCGGCGATGGCTGCGGCGGCGGCGGTCAACGGCCACCTCAGCGATCACCGCGACCTGATTTAGGGAGACACCGCGCCATGGAGAAGTTCACCAGCCTCACCGGAATCGCAGCACCCTTCCCGATGGTCAACGTGGATACCGACCGCATCATCCCGGCCCGGTTCCTCAAGACCATCAAACGGACCGGGCTGGGCAAGAACCTGTTCAACGAGCTGCGCTATGCCGAGGACGGCTCGGAAAACCCCGACTTCATCCTCAACAAGCCGGCTTACCGCGGGTCCAAGATCCTGGTCGCCGGCGAGAATTTCGGCTGCGGGTCCTCGCGCGAGCACGCGCCTTGGGCGATGATCGATTTCGGCATCCGCTGCGTGATCGCGCCGTCCTTCGCCGACATTTTCAGCAACAACAGTTCCAAGAACGGCATCCTGGTGATCGAACTCCCCCAGGCGCAGGTCGACAAGCTGATGGCCGATGCCGAGAAGGGCGAGAACGCCCGGCTCTCGATCGATCTGGAAAAACAGGAGATCACCCGCCCCGACGGTGAGGTCATCGGCTTCGACGTCGATCCCTTCAAGAAGCATTGCCTGCTCAACGGGCTCGACGACATCGGGCTGACCCTGAAGAAGGACGACAGGATCGCCGCCTTCGAGGAGAGCCACAAATCGGCCCAACCCTGGGCCTGAGCAAGACCGATGGCCGCCAACAAGAAGCTTCTGATGCTGCCCGGCGACGGCATCGGGCCCGAGGTGATGGGCGAGGTCCGCCGGGTGATCGACTGGATGGACCGCCGCCGCCAGGTGAGCTTCGATGTCGCCGAGGGCCTGGTCGGCGGTACGGCGATCGATGAGGAGGGCGCGCCGCTCTCCGAGGCGACGCTGGAAGCGGCCATGGGCGCGGATGCGGTGCTGCTGGGCGCATGCGGCGGACCCAAATGGGCCGAGGTAGCCTTCGAGATCCGGCCCGAGGCAGGCCTGCTTCGCCTGCGCAAAGATATGGAGCTGTTCGCCAACCTGCGCCCGGCGCTGGTCTTCGATGCCTTGGCCGAAGCCTCGACTCTGAAGACCGATCTGGTCGCCGGGCTCGATATCCTGTTCGTGCGCGAGCTGACCGGCGGGGTCTATTTCGGCGAGCCGCGCGGGATCGAGACCCTGCCCGACGGCGAGCGCCGCGGCGTCAACACCCAGGTCTACACCAGCTCGGAAATCGTCCGCGTCGCCCGCGTCGCCTTCGATCTGGCCCGGAAACGCGACGGGCGGGTGTGCTCGGTCGAGAAGTCGAACGTGATGGAAAGCGGCCTGCTGTGGCGCGAGGAGGTCACCCGGCTGCACGAGGCGGAATATTCCGACATCGCGTTGTCCCACATGCTGGCCGACAACTGCGGCATGCAGCTCGTGCGCGAACCCAAGCAGTTCGATGTCATCGTCACCGATAACCTGTTCGGCGACATGCTGTCGGACGTCGCCTCGATGCTGACCGGCTCGCTCGGTATGCTGCCGTCGGCCTCGCTGGGCCCGGCCGATTCCTCCGGCCGCCGGCGCGCGCTCTACGAGCCCATCCACGGCTCGGCGCCGGACATCGCCGGCCAGGGCAAGGCGAACCCGCTGGCCACGCTGCTGAGCTTCGCGATGATGCTGCGCTATTCCTTCGACATGGAAGAAGACGCAGCCCTGCTCGAGGCCGCGGTCGACCACACGCTGACCGGGGCGCTTCGCACCGGCGACATCATGCAGCCCGGCAAGACGCTCGCCTCCACCGCCCAGATGGGCGAGGCCGTCATCGCCGCGCTCGACCGCGCGGCGGCCTGAAACGGTCCCGGCTGCGGTTCGTCCGAACCCTGCCCGTGCGTGCCGAGCGATTTCGCGTTGTTGACGTTGACCGGACCGGGCTATACTGGCGCCAGTCGCATGCAAACCCTGGAGTGAGGATCGATGAAAAAGGTGCTCGCCCTGATCGCCGTCGGCGCATTTGCCGCCGCGGTTTCGACTTCGGCCATGGCCTGCGGGTTCGGCAAGATGGCCGAAACCAAGCCGGCTCCGATCACTACCGCTCTGGACAGCGAGCCGGTTACGCCCCAGCCGGGGACCAAGTCGGGAAGCTGACCGACCGCCCGAAAGGGCCGCGCTTCGGCGCACGATTCGAGATCTCGGCCTCCAGGCCAGAACCGGCCGCACCGCCGTCGACGCCTCGGCGGGGGTGCCGCCGTGCGCGTGAGTGATCAGGAGCAACCGTCATGGGGTACAGAGTGGCTGTGGTCGGCGCGACCGGCGCCGTCGGCCGCGAGATGCTGCAATGCCTTGACCAGCGTGATTTCCCGGCCGATGAGGTCGTCGCACTCGCCTCCGAACGCTCGGTGGGAAGGGAGGTCTCCTTCGGCGAGGATCACGAGCTCACGGTCCACGACCTGGAAAAGTTCGACTTTTCGGGTTTCGACATTGCGCTGTTTTCACCGGGCTCCAAGATCTCCGGCATCCACGCCCCGCGCGCTGCGAAGGCCGGCTGTGTGGTGATCGACAACACCTCGCAGTTCCGCATGGACCCCGATGTCCCCCTGGTCGTGCCCGAGGTCAACGGCCATGACATCGCCAAGCACACCAAGCGCAACATCATCGCCAACCCCAACTGCTCGACCATCCAGATGGTGATGGCGCTGAAGCCGCTGCACGATCGGGCGCGGATCGATCGGGTCGTGGTGGCGACCTATCAGTCGGTCTCCGGCGCCGGCAAGGATGCCATGGACGAGTTGTTCCGCCAGACCCGCGGCATCTACGTCAACGAGCCGATGCTCAGCGAGCACCACACCAAACAGATCGCCTTCAATGTCATTCCGCACATCGACGTCTTCATGGACGACGGCACGACCCGAGAAGAATGGAAGATGGCCGTCGAGACCCGCAAGATCCTGGACCCCGACATCAAGGTGAGCGCGACCTGCGTGCGGGTGCCGGTGTTCATCGGCCATGCCGAGGCGGTGAACGTGGAATTCGCCGAGCCGTTGTCCGAGCACGGCGCGCGGAAAGCCTGGGCCGACATGCCGGGCGTCGCGGTGGTCGACCACAGGGCGGACGAGGGTTACGTCACGCCCGCTGAATGCGCCGGCGAGGATTTGGTCTATATCAGCCGGGTGCGCGCGGACCCGACGGTCGACAACGGCCTCAGCTTCTGGGTGGTGGCGGACAATCTGCGCAAGGGCGCGGCGCTGAACGCGGTCCAGATCGCCGAGGCGCTGACCGACACCAGCCCCGCCATCGCGGCGGCATAACCATACCGAAACCAGGGAAACCGATCATGGTCATCGAGGTCGCCACGCTTTTCGTCAAGCCCGAGGACGAAGAGGCCTTCGTCGCCGGATTCACCGAAGGCACGCAGATCCTGCGCCGCCAGCCCGGCGTTGCGAACGTGCGCTGGGGCAAGCGCGTCGAGCCTGAACTCGCCTACGTGCTGACCGCGGAATGGAACCAGATCCAGGATCACTTCAATTTCCGCGAGACCGAGGACTACAAGGTCTTCGGCGCCAAGTTCCGCGACTACCTGGCCAAAGCGCCCGAGGTCGTCCATTTCGACCCCGGCGGATAGGCGCGACCGCGCCACCGGGGCGCTGCTGCTGATCTCGGCGCCGCTCCTGGCCGCCGGCCTGCTGATGCCCGCGGTCTCGATCACCAGGTTTTCCCTGTTCGGCGAGACCTATTCGATCCTGGACGGCGTGCTGGCGTTCTGGTCGGAGGGCCGCTACGGCCTGTTCGTGCTGATCTTCGGCTTTTCCGTCGTCCTGCCGGTCGCCAAGACGGCGGTGGCGCTCTGGGCATGGCACCGTCCGGCCGCCGCCGATTCCGCGCTCGGCAAGGCGCTCGGGCTCCTCGCCGCGCTCTCGAAATGGTCGATGCTCGATGTCCTGATCGTCGCGGTCCTGGTGTTGGCGCTGGAAGGCAGCCTGTTCACCACCGCGGACATCCATGCCGGGCTGGTGCTGTTCGCGGCCGCGGTGCTGACGTCCTCGCTTGCGCTGCACCGAATGCGCGCTCGGACGGCGCAATAAGCGCGGATATTCTTCGCGATGTCCCGCTCGCCGGGTGGATGGATGGAAAGGATCGCCAACGCGGCCGACTTTTTCACACCCGGGTGTCGCCTTATAGTCCGCGCGCCGTTTCCCGAGCCCGGATCACGCCGATGCCCGCCCATGCCGACAGACCCGTCCGCCCGCGCCGCAGCGCGCTCTATATGCCGGGCGCCAACCCGCGCGCACTCGAGAAGGGCAGGAGCCTGGCTGCCGACGTCCTGATCATGGACCTCGAGGACGGCGTCCTGGCCGAGGCCAAGATAGAGGCCCGCGCGAGGGTCTTCGCCGAGATCGCGGCCGGCGGCTACGGTCCGCGTGAGCTGGTGGTGCGCATCAACGGCGCCGACACGGTCTGGTTCGAGGACGATATCGCGGCGGTGGCCGGTTCGGGCGCCGATGCGGTGCTGGTGCCCAAGGTCGACGGGCCGGAGACGGTCCTGCGGGTCGCGGCGCTCCTCGAAGAGGCCGACGCGACGGCCCGGACCGCGATCTGGTGCATGCTGGAGACCCCGATCGGCGTGCTGAACGCGCGCGCGACGGCCTTTGCCCATCCGCGGATGGGCGCGCTGACGCTGGGGACGGCGGATCTGTCGAAGGAACTCCACGCCGACCTGCACGCGCCCGACCGGCTGCCGCTTCTGACCAGCATCGGGCTGTGCATCCTGGCGGCGCGCGCGGCCGGGCTGTCGGTGCTCGATGCGCCGCATTTCGATCTGTCCGACGATGCCGGGTTCGAGCGCGCCTGCCGGCAGGGGCGTGCGTTCGGATTCGACGGCAAGACCCTGCTCCACCCCAAGACCATCGCGGGGGCGAATGCCGCCTACGGCCCGTCGGCCGAGGAGCTCGACTGGGCCCGGCGGGTCCGCACAGCCTGGCGGGACGCGGCCGGAGAAGGCAAGGGCGTCACGCTGCTCGACGGCAAGCTGATCGAAGGCTTGCACGTGGCGGAGGCCGAACGCACGCTGGCGCTGGCCGAGCGCATCGCGGCGCTGGAACGCAGCGCCTGCTGAACGCGATCATCCCAGATGCAAGGCGCCCCGAATGCCGGGGTGCCGAGTGGGGCGGCCATGTGGCCTTGCCCCCGTCCTTGCGGACATCCTCGGCACCCCGTGAGCCCAAAGGCCCGTCGACGCGCGGGCGGTCCCAGGGTCCGGGCCCAAGCGTTCGATCGATGTCCTTGGCGCAACATCGGCCTGCGGCAACGGGCAGGGCACCCCGTAGCCGGGCAATCCGCGGTCCGCCACGGCACCTTTTCGCTCCCGGTCACGATGCTTCGGGGAAAACATCCCGACCTCGGCCCGGCCCGCTGCGGATCGCGGTTGCAATCAGCCTTGGACCGGACGACCCCCACCGTCGAAACGGCATCGGCCTGCTTGGTGGTGCCTCTCCCTCCAACGTTCCACGGACTCCCCGCCAACCGGCTAAGGCCCGCGGAGGTACGGACCCTTCACCAGAGCGGAGCGAGACCCGTCCGGCGCAATACGCCTCCAGGCCTCGCGGAGACGGCAAGGCCAATCGAAGAAGAACGACCGCGCAGCGTCTTCTTCCGTTAGACCCCGACATCTCCCACGCCTGCGCGCGCGATAATCGTCTCCTACCGTTCCGCGCGGCGGCAACGGCAAATCGCGCGGCGGCCCAGATTCCTGTGAATAAGTGCTATCGGGCGGTCCAACCCCGCACATTTTATCCACAAACGGTCCACAAGCCGCGGGCCAAGCCGCCCGGCTCGGGGCGAGAATTGACTTGAATTGGGCTGCGGTCTAAACCGGGCCGTTGCCGCGACCGGCGCGGAATCGCGACAGGATCGATGACCGACACCGACAGGCCTCTGTCCCCGCATCTTCAGATCTACCGACCGCAAATCACCTCCGTGCTGTCGATCGCCCACCGTGCGAGCGGCGTGGCGCTGGGCGTGGGCCTGCTGATGCTGGTCTGGTGGCTGATCGCCGGTGCGTCGGGACCGGGGCCCTATGGCGCTTTCCAGAATTTCTCCGGATCGGCGATCGGCCGCCTGCTTCTGGCCGGCTGGTCGTTCGCGCTGTTCTATCACCTGTGCAACGGGATCCGGCACTTGTTCTGGGATGCCGGGCGCGGCTTCGGGCTGAACACCGTCCACGCCTCGGGCTGGCTGGTCGTGCTGGCTGCGGTGGTCCTGACGGCCATCGCCTGGATCTGGGGGTATGCCAGCTTGGGAGCGTTCGCATGAGCCTGCGGTCTCCGCTGGCGCGCGCGCGCGGGCTCGGTTCGGCCAGGGATGGGACCGCGCATTGGTGGGCGCAGCGCGCCACGGCGGTCGCCCTGGTGCCGCTGACGGTATGGTTTGTCGCCACGCTTGCCGCGAATACCGGCGCCGATCATGCCGCCTTCGCGGCGTGGATGGGCGATCCGCTGGTCGCGATCGCGATGCTGCTGACGGTGGTGGCCGGCTTTCACCACGCCCAGCTCGGCCTGCAGGTGGTGATCGAGGACTACGTCCACACCGAATGGCTCAAGATCGCGTCGATCCTGGCCGTCAAGTTTGCCGCCGTGGCGTTGGGCATCGCCGCGGCGTTCGCCATCCTCAAGCTCGCCTTCGGGGGCTGAGCGGTGTTGAAGGCTTACGAGATCGTCGATCACACCTATGACGTGATCGTCATCGGCGCCGGCGGCGCCGGGCTGCGCGCAACGTTCGGCATGGCGGTCAAGGGCCTGCGCACGGCCTGTATCACCAAGGTCTTCCCGACACGCAGCCATACGGTGGCCGCCCAGGGCGGCATCTCGGCGGCGCTCGGCAACATGGCCGAGGACGACTGGCGCTGGCATTTCTACGATACCGTCAAGGGCGCGGACTGGCTGGGCGATCAGGACGCGATCGAATACATGTGCCGCGAGGCGGTCCCCGCGGTCATCGAGCTCGAGCACTACGGCGTGCCGTTCTCGCGCACGCCGGAGGGAAAAATCTACCAGCGCCCGTTCGGCGGCATGACCACCAGGTACGGCGAAGGCCCGCCGGCCCAGCGCACGGCCGCGGCCGCCGACCGGACCGGCCATGCCATCCTGCACACCCTCTACCAGCAGTCGCTGCGCCACGACGTGGCGTTCTTCGTCGAATATTTCGCGATCGACCTGATCGTCGACGAGGTCGGGACCTGCCGCGGGGTGATGGCCTGGAACCTCGAGGACGGCACCATCCACCGCTTCCAGGCGCAGATGACCCTGATCGCGACCGGCGGGTACGGGCGGGCCTATTTCTCCTGCACCGGCGCTCACAGCCAGACCGGCGACGGCAATGCGATGGTACTTCGCGCCGGCCTGCCGTTGGAGGACATGGAGTTCATCCAGTTTCACCCGACGGGGATCTATGGCGCCGGCTGCCTGATTACCGAAGGCGTGCGCGGCGAGGGCGGCTATCTGACCAACGCCGAGGGTGAGCGGTTCATGGAGCGCTATGCGCCCAACGTCAAGGACCTCGCCTCGCGCGACGTGGTCAGCCGGTCGATGACCGTGGAGATGCGCGAGGGGCGCGGCGTCGGACCCGAGAAGGACCACATCCACCTGCATATCGAGCACCTGGACGCGGATATCATCGGCCAGCGCCTGCCGGGCATCGCCGAGACCGCGCGGATCTTCGCCGGTGTTGACGTCACCCGCGAGCCGATCCCGGTGCTGCCGACCGTCCACTACAACATGGGCGGCGTTCCGACCAACTATCTGGGCGAGGTGGTGGCGCCCCTGAACGGTGATGCCGAGACCCCGGTCGGCGGGCTGATGGCGATCGGCGAGGCGGCCTGCGTCTCCGTCCACGGTGCGAACCGTCTGGGCTCGAACTCGCTGCTCGATCTTGTGGTGTTCGGCCGGGCGGCGGCGGACCGGTGCGTCGCGATCATCGAGCCCGGCGCCAACCAGGCGCCGCTGCCGGCCGATGCCGGCCAGGGCGCGCTCGACCGGCTGGACGAGCGCCGCCATGCCAAGGGAGGCACACCCTGCGCCGCGCTGCGGCTGGCGATGCAACAGATCATGCAGAGCCATTGCGCGGTCTTCCGCACCGGCGAAATCCTTGCCGAAGGCAAGACCAGGCTGGCCGCGCTGTGGGGCGGGCGGGACGACATGGCGGTCTCGGACCGCTCGATGATCTGGAACTCGGATCTGGTCGAGGCGCTGGAGTTCGACAACCTGCTCGCCCAGTCGGTGGTCAGCGTGGACGCCGCGCTCAATCGCGAGGAAAGCCGCGGCGGACACGCGCGCGAGGATTTCCCCGAGCGCGACGACGAGAACTGGATGAAGCACACGCTGGTGTGGCTGGACGGGGACGGCACCTCGCGCATCGACTACCGGCCGGTTCACACCAACACCATGAGCAACGAGGTCCAGGCGATCCCGCCCAAGGACCGGGTCTACTAAGTCCGGGAACCACCGATGGTCGCGTTTGCGCTGCCCAAAAACTCCAGGATCCGCACCGGAACGACCCACGCCGCGCCGGCCGGCGCGAAGCGGGCGAAGACGTTCAGGATCTACCGCTACGACCCCGACTCGGGCGAGACGCCGCGGCTGGACAGCTACACCATCGACCTTGACGCCTGCGGCCCGATGGTGCTGGACGCGGTGATCAAGATCAAGAACGAGGTCGATTCGACGCTGACCTTCCGGCGGTCCTGCCGCGAGGGCGTGTGCGGGAGCTGTGCGATGAACGTCGACGGCACCAACACGCTGGCCTGCATCAAATATCTCGACGAGATCAAGGGCGATGTGAAGATCTACCCGCTGCCCCATCTGCCGGTGGTCAAGGACCTGGTGCCCGATTTGACGACGGTCTATGCGCAATACGCCGCGATCGAGCCGTGGTTGCAGGCAGACACCCCGCCGCCGCCCGATGCCGAGCGTTTGCAGGCGCCGAAGGAGCGGGAGAAGCTCGACGGGCTGTGGGAATGCATCCTGTGCTTCTGCTGCACCACGAGTTGTCCGAGCTATTGGTGGAACGGCGATCGCTACCTCGGCCCTGCGGTCCTGCTCCAGGCCCACCGCTGGATCGTGGATTCGCGCGACGAGCGGACCGGCGAGCGGCTGGACGCCCTGGAGGACCCGTTCCGGCTCTACCGCTGCCACACGATCATGAACTGCACCCAGACCTGCCCGAAGGGCCTGAACCCGGCCAAGGCGATCGGCGAGATCAAGCAGCGCATGCTCGCGCGGCGCTGACGGCAGACCCGGAGCGGCCAGATCGCATCGCCCGAGGTAAAACCGGCACTGGGTTTCGCTGCGCTCGCGCTTACCATCGGCAGCCATGGCCTGTGTGGCCGCTGGCGCGCATCGGCGTGCATGCGATGCCGCCGCTGTGGTTCGGCTTCGCCCGGCTGCTGAGCGCATCGATCTTCCTGTTCATCCTGCTCGCCCTGCTCCGGCAGCTCCGCATGCCTGCGCGCCAGGACGTGCCGATCATCGTCGCGCTCGGGGTGTTCATGATGGGCGTCTTCATGAGCCTGTCCCATCTCGGCTTGGTGAGCGTCGGATCCGGCAGAGCGGCGCTGCTGGGCTATTCCACGCCGCTCTGGGTGGCCCCTTTCGCGGTCCTGTTGCTTGGCGAGCGCCTGGGGACCGCCAAAGCAATGGGTCTGGCGGTGGGTATCGCGGGCCTTGTAATCCTGTTCAACCCGCTTGGTTTCGACTGGACCGACCGGGATGTCGTCATCGGCAACGCGATGCTGATGCTCGCGGCATTTACCTGGTCGGGGTGCATCCTCTACCTGCGGACCCGGACCTACCACCTGACCACCCTGCAGCTCGCGCCGTGGCAGTTGCTGTTCGCGGCGGCGACCGTCCTGGTCGCTGCGGCGGCGCTGGAAGGCGGCCGGTCGATCGAATGGAGCCGCGACAATGTCGGACTCATCGCGCTGATCGGCCCGTTGGGGACCTCGGTGACCTTTTGGGCATTGACCACGACCATGCGCTATTTGCCGGCAATCACCGCATCGATCGGATTTCTGGGCGTCCCCGTCGGGATCACAACCACCTCCAGCCTGCTGTTCGGCGAAACCCTGACGCTGACACATCTCGCAGGGCTGGTGGTGATCACCGCCGGTATTGCCTTGGTCACCCTCGGCGAGGCACGCGCCGGAAGAGAGCGGCGGTGACGGTTGCCGCGGCACTCGGGTGGGTGGAATTTGCTTGATCACGGCTGCGGATCGGCTATCAACGGCGGCCGCCGCTGCCCGTCAACCGCCGTAGCCGCCGGATGAGTGAAGGACCGCTCGCGGTCTGGCGCGCCCGCATCCGTGCCGGCGCGCTGAGGCCGGATCCCGACCAGGCGCTGGCCGCCGAGAAGCTGCAGAGCCTGCACAACGCGCTGATCGGTTACCGCCCGGAGACCGGCCGGCCGGGCTGGCGGGCCCGGCTCGGTCTCGGGCAACGCCGCGAGGACCCGCCGCAGGGGCTCTATCTGTTCGGCGGGGTCGGGCGCGGCAAGACCATGGTGATGGACCTGTTCTTCGAATCGGTGCCGCTGGCGGCCAAGCGGCGAACCCATTTTCACCCGTTCATGCTCGAAATTCAGGACCGGCTGCACGCGCTGCGCGGTGCGCGGCGGCGCGACCCGCTCCGGCGCGTCGCCGCCGAGATTGCCGCGCACGCCTGGCTGCTCTGTTTCGACGAGTTCCAGGTCGAGAACATTGCCGATGCGATGATCCTCGGCCGGCTGTTCGAGGCGCTGTTCGATTGCGGCGTCGTCGTGGTGGCCACCAGCAACGTTCCGCCGGCGGAACTCTACAAGGACGGGCTGCAGCGCGACCGTTTCACACCGTTCATCGAGCTCTTGCTGGCGCGGCTCGATCTGCTGGCGCTCGACGGGCCGACCGACTACCGCCGCGAGAAGATCGGCGCGCTCAAGCTCTATCACACCCCGCTCGGGGAGGCGGCCGAGGCCGCGATCGAGGCCGCGTTCGGCGCGCTGACCGAGGGCGCGGTGCCGCACGCGGCCCGGCTCGAGGTCCAGGGGCGCACGCTTCGGGTGCCGCGGGCGGCCCGCGGCGTGGCGGCGTTCACCTTCGCGGAGCTGTGCGGCCGCCCGCTCGGGGCCGCCGACTACCTGACCCTGGCCCGCACCTTCCACACCCTGGTGGTCGCAGACGTGCCCTGCCTGGCCGCCGCCCGGGCCGACGAGGCCAGGCGGTTCGTCACCCTGATCGATGCGCTCTACGACCACCGGGTCAACCTTGTCGTCTCGGCCGATGCGCCGCCCGATGCGCTCTATCCCGACGGGGATGCCGCGTTTGCCTTCAGACGTGCGATCTCCAGGCTCCACGAAATGCAGACCGAGGTCTATCTCGCAACCGAGCACGCGGCGGCGCGGTCCGCATAGGACCCGCGGAACCCCGGGCGGCGTGCGAGCGGCAGCGCCCGTCGCGCGGCTTCCGAACGTGATTGTAGGAAGCACGGGGAACGACCCAACGGTGCGGAAGCGAGCGGCCGAGGACCGAGCGCACAGGATGTGCATCGCGGAGCCGGCCGGCGGTGACACGGCTCCGATCACCCGTTGCCTGTATTAGCTCTGACTAAATCTGACATATTGGCGATGACTGGCGGGTTCCAGACCACGGGACCGGAGATGAGACAGAATCCCTCCATTACGAAATCACCTCAATCTGTACGATAGGCGCTGATGTCAGACAAATGCTCTGGGGCCACGAATTCGACTTTCAATTGCTGTTCCGGTTCTTCGATCTGTTGGAAAAACGCGACGGGGCGTGGCGCATCTCCAAGAGGGCGGGCGTCTACGAAAAAGACCGCATGGACCCGGTGGATCCGAGAGGCGTGCCCGAGTCTTTCTTTGCGGAGATCGACCTGTCGCCCTTTTCTCCCGAAACCCGCTTCCTCAGTTTCCGACAATCGAAAACCGGTGTCCCATCGCTTCCCGTGGCCGCCGTTTACAGCCCCGAGGAGGCCGCGCTGACGCGAGAAGGCGAGGAATGGCCCGCCGGCGGAGCATAGGTACCCGACCTATTTCTGAATCATCGAGTTCGGGAGGAACAGGGCGATTTCGGGGAATGCCACCAGCACCGCGAGACACACCAGCATCGTCGCCCAGAACGGCAGGATCCCGATAAATATCTCCTTCATCGGCACGTCTTTCGCGACGCCCTTGACGACGAAGACGTTGACGCCCACCGGTGGGCTGATCAGTCCCATCTCGAGCACGATCACCATGACGACGCCGAACCAGATCGGGTCGAACCCGAGGTCGGTAATCACGGGGAACACGATCGGCAAGGTGAGGACCAGCATCGCGAAGCCTTCAAGGAAGGTGCCGAGAACGATGAACAGCACCAGCAACATGAAAAGCACCATGTTGGGCGAGGCGTCGACGTTTTCGATAAAGGTCGAGATGGTGGCTGATATTTGAGCGACGGCGAGAAACGGCGAAAACAGATGCGCTCCGATTAGGATCAGGAACACGAACGATGTGGTCCGCGCCGTCTGCAACAACGCGTCGAGACAGTTGGCCGGGGTCGCGCGGCGGCGCCAGAACGCCAGCACGATCGAAAACAATGCGCCAACCGCCGCCGCCTCGGTGGGCGTGAACACGCCGATATAAATGCCGCCCAAGGTGATGACGATCATCGTCAACAGCGCGCTGACCTGACGAAGCCCGCCGAGCCGTTCGGCGAAGGTCGCCCGCGGTACCGCCGGGCCCATTTCGGGGCGGAAGCGGGTCAAGATGCTGATGGTCAGCACGAACAGCACGGTCAGCAACAGTCCCGGGAAAAAGCCGGCGAGGAACAGCCGCCCGATCGATTCCTCGGTAAGGATTGCGTAGACGACGAAGCCGGTCGATGGCGGGATCAGGATCCCGAGCGTGCCGCCGGCCGCGATACAGCCCGTCGCGAGCCGCGTGCTGTAGCCCCGTTTGCGCATTTCCGGCAGGGCCACCGCGCCCATGGTGGCGGCGGACGCTACCGAAGACCCCGAAACGGCGGCGAAGAACGAGCACGCGACGATCGTGGCGGACGCCAGCCCGCCCCGCCAATGGCCGACCCAGCGTTGACCGGCGTTGTAGGCGTCGCCGCTCATGCCGGAGACCAGGGCGAAATTTCCCATCAAAACGAATAGCGGGATGACGCTAAGCTCATAATTGAAGCTATGCTCGAACGGCGATGCGCCGAGCAGGCCCAACGCCGCGTCCCAGCCCGCGACGGCGGCAAAGCCGAGAAGCCCGACCACGATCAGCGCGACGCCGACCGGCATGCGGATGGCCAGCAGGCCAAGCAGGGCCAGGATGCCGATGAGACCGATGGTGACGGGGCTCATCTATTCTACCCGCTCGTCGGGCCAGCGTGTCTTGAACAGCAGCACCACCGCGTAGACCAGTGCCCCGAAACTCGTCACGATAATGAAAGGATATTTGGGGATTAGCACCGTCATCGGCGTCTCGCCGGTGCGTATGAAGTCGAGCGCGGTCAATGTCGCCTGCCACACGATGGCGAGCATCACCGCGGCGCCGATGGCGTTCACCAGGACGGAGAGAATAATCAGCAGCCTTCGCGAAAACACGTCGCGCAGCAGGTCGACGACGACGTGTCCGCCAGTCCAGCCGCAATAGCCCAGCGCGAAAAAGACGATGACGACCATAAGCATCTGGGTAATGTCGAAGGTGCCTTCGATCGGGGCGTTGAGGAAGTAGCGCAGAAAGACGTCCGCGCAGGTCAGCAGCATCATCGCGACGATGGCGAAGCCGGCGACGATGGCCAGACCGCGCACGGTCCGTTCTATCAAGCTCTCGAGACGATTCACGCGTGGCCCGCCATTCATCAGGTGTCTAAAGCACACCCATGATCGGCGGAGGTGCGCCGCGAGGGTTCATCGCGCCACACCTCCGCCGTGGTCCTACTTGACGGTCTTCGCCAGCTCGTACATGGCGCGGGCCTGGATGCCTTGCTTCTCACGCGCGGCGATCCAGTTCTCGATCATCGGTGCCGCGGCCGCACGGAATTTCGCCTGTGCGGCATCGGAAAGATTGATGACCTCCACTCCGGATCGCTTTTTCGCCGTGGCAATCGCCTTCTTGTAGCGGGCATCGTAAGCCGCCGCACCCTGGAGCCCGAGCGGCAAGCCCGAGGTTTCCTCGATAATCTTCTTGTGGGCGTCGGACAGCGCGTTCCACGATTTCTTGTTCATCACGATGAACAGCGGAAGGTTCGATCCGCCCACGCCGGTCGTATAGAATTTGACGACCTCGCCCAGCTTGAACGAGAACATGGCCGACGGTCCCGCGAAAAAGCCGTTAATGACGCCGCGCTCGAGGCTGGTATAGACCTTGGTGATCGGCATGTTGACAGGCACCGCGCCCCAGATTTTGGCGATGTCGCTGACCGTCGATGACGGCGAACGGATCTTGAGACCCTTGAGGTCTTCCAGCTTGCGGATCGGCTTGCGTGAGTTGATCACGAAGTTGTCGACCGTCCAGAAGGTGATGACCTTCACCTCCTTGAATTCCTTGGCGAGATATTTTGGGAAGACGGTCCACAGAATGCGGGTGGCGTGCTGTGCGTCCTTGGTAAGGAAGGGGAGTTCGACGATCCCCGTGCCCGGGAAAACCGTCGGTGTGTAACCGGGAACCATGAAGGAGATGTCGGCGATGCCGCGAAGCGCTTGGTTGTACTGGCCCGCCGGCGTGCCGCCGAGTTGCCGCGCGGGATAGATCTGGATGGTGAGATCGCCGCCGCTGCGTTTCGCCACTTCATTGGCCCAGGGCTGCATGACCTTGGTGTGATTGGTGTGGCGCGGTGGGAGGAAGTGGCCAAGCTTGAGTTGCGTCGCGGACGCCACCGGCGACAAAATGCCCAATGCGCCGACTGCCAGGATCAAGGCGCCCCACCTCGTTGGTGCGCATGCGGTGCGGTAATTCATGAGGTTTCCTCCGGTTTTTGCCGATTGATCGGCGTTTCGAGAGCATGTTAGACCGAATTATTCACCGCTCGGCGTGAATTCACCGCTCGGCGTGAAAGAGGTGGTGAGCGTGGATTAAGCTGTTGTGATTCCGCATGATTTTGGTGTCTGGCCACGATCATTCGGCAACAGGAAAATCCGGCTCACCATGGACGAGACTATCGCCTATCTCCCCGGACTGTCACCCGTCGAGAACAAGGAACTGTGCGCCCGCGGTCGGATGGAGAACATGATCAAGGAGCATGTTCCCCGTCAGCACCTATGAGGCGGTGAGCCCGCGTTACAGAAGGCCCGGCGCCCACAGCACCACCGCCGGAAAACCGACGATGGTCGCCAAGCGGAAGAAATCGCTGATAACGAAGGGCATGACGCCGGCGAATGTCTGGGACAAGGGCACGCCGGGAGCCATGGAGTTGATCACATAGACGTTGAGCCCCACGGGCGGCGTGATCAGCCCGGTCTCCACCACGGAAAGCACCATGATGCCGAACCAGATGGCCTTGGCCTCCTCGGACATAGGGATGTCGAGGCCGAGGAAGATGGGCAGGAAGACCGGCACCGTGATCAGGATCATCGCGAGGCCGTCCATAAGCGCGCCGAGGAAGATATAGATGATCAATATGACGGTGATGATGGCGAAGGGCGAAAGGTCCGCGCTGGTGATCATGCCGGCGATGGTGAGCGGCAGTTCGGACAAGGCCATGAATGAGCCGTAGATCTCGGCACCGATGAGGATCAGATAGATCATGCCCGTAATCTTGGCGGTATCGATCAGCGCTTCCTTGAAGGCGGCCCAGGTCATGCGTCGGAACAAGGCAATGATTCCGGTGCAGGCGGCGCCCGCCGCCGCCCCCTCCGTGGGCGTGAAGACGCCCTTGTAAATGCCGCCGATGACGATGAACAAGATAAACAGGACGGGCCAAACAAATTTGAGGCTTTCGAAGCGGTCCCGCCAGCCGACGCGCTCCGCCGCCGGCCCCGCGCCGGGCTTGACGCGGACATAGATCATGACGGCGATGACGTAATAGATGGTGGCGATGATGCCGGGAATAACGGCGGCCAGGAACAGGTCGCCGATGGACTGCTCGGCGATGATGGCGTAGATGACCAGGATGATGGAGGGGGGAATAAGGATCCCCAGCGTGCCGCCGGCCGCCAGACAACCCGTACTCAAAGCCCCCGAATAGCCCAGTTTGCGCATTTCGGGCAGGGACACGGTCGCCATGGTGGCGCCAGTGGCGATGGACGAGCCGCAGATCGCCCCGAAGACGGCGCAGCCGCCGATGGTCGCAACCGCGATGCCTCCGGGCCGGTGGCCGAACCAGGCGCGGGCCGATTTGTAGAGCACCGAGCTCAACCCGCAATGCACCGCGAGATGCCCCATCAGGAGAAAGATTGGGATCACGGAAAGGGAATAACTCGCCGTGCGCCCCACCGGCGCAGCCTCCAGCCATATCAAGAGCTGCTCGAAGCTGGTCAGGTAGGACATGCCGATGGCGCCCACCGTGAACAGCGCGATGGCAATGGGCATCCTGAGCCCGATGAACACCAGGAGCACGGCGAACATCACGCCGGCGAGCGCCGGTCCGGTCAATCTTCCAACCCCCGGAAGATTTTGCGAAAGGCGACCCAGGCGAACATCACGAGTCCCAACGTGCCCACGACATGCAGCCACCATACCTTCATCTCGAGGAACATGGATTCGTCGCTGGTCTCGAACTTGTCGAAGCCGCCGACGACCACCCGCCAGATGAGCACTGCCAATATGGTGAAGAGAATCAGGTTCTGGATCGAATCGATGACGTGCGTGGTCCGCTTCGACATACGGGACGAGAAGAATTCGGCGACCAGGTGGCCGTCGGTGTTGTGGGTGAAGGCGAGGAAGGCAAACGCGGCGAAGGACATCCCATATTCGACGATCTCGTAATCGCCCAAGATCGGCATGGAGAAGGCGTAGCGGCCGATGACGCTGATTACGGTGATGCCGGAGACGGCGGCCACGGCGAACCCGCCCGCGAGCGCCACGTTGCGGAGCAGCCAATCCACGTTGAAACGGCGCCCGGCGGACTTTTTAGGAGGCGTACGCTCGGTCATTGCGGTATGGGGGATTGAAAAGGTGGCGGCGAGGCCTTCCAGGCCCCGCCGCCACCATTCCCGGAGTCTAATTGTCGTACTTGGCGATCGCCGCGCGGGCGGCCTTGATTAGCCCTTCTCCATCGATGTCCTTTTTCTTCATGTCAGCGATCCAGCCCGTGGTCACCGAGCGGGCGGCCGTCGCCCAGCGCTGCTGCTCGTCGGCGGTGAACGCGCGAAAAGGCTTGCCCGACTTCTTGGCGACGCCCAGTCCCGGCAGGTCGTCCTTCTCCCAGCGCACTCCGAACTCCTTGGCCAGCGGCATGCCACTGGTCGAATCGACGACCTCTTTCAGATCACTGGGCAGACGGGCGTAGCTTTTCTCGTTCATGACCAACATCAGGACGGGATTGCTCAATCCCGGTAAGGCGAAATGCTCGGCCATACGGACGATCTTGGTGGGCAGGGAGATGGTCCAGGCGGTAAGCACCGCGTCGATCACGTTGCGCTGGAAGGCTTCCGCCATCTTGATGCCGGGGATGCCGACGGGCGTCGCGCCGATGGCACTGAAGGCCCCGCCGAGGAGCCGCCCGGAAACCCGAACCTTGAGCCCCTTCAAATCGTCGAGTTTTTTCAGGGGTTTATGGGAAAACAGCGCCATGGAGCCTGCGGAGAAGATGAGGATGGGGTGGGTGTCCTTGTAGTCGTCCTTCAGCCAGGGATTGTACATCGAAGCAATCGCTGGCGACATGATCCTGGGCGACTTGCCGCCCATGAAGGGCAACTCGATCACCTCGGAACGTGGGAAGCGGCCCGGTGAGTAGCCCGGCAGCGAATAGATGATGTCAACGAAGCCCCGGCGCGCCTGGTCGTAGAGTTCGGACGGCTTGCCACCCAGCTGGCGGGACGGAAACAGCTTTATCTTGATCCGGTTCCCCGATTTCTTTTCCACCTGCTCGGCCCACCAGGTGAGGTTCTTGAAAGAACGCGATACCGGCGGCACGAACGTGTGCAGGCGCATCGTCACCTCCTGGGCGCTAGCCCGGGGCGCGGTGAACAGAGCGCTGGCACCGACAACCGTCGTGGCGGCAACAAAGCCAAACACTTTTAGCGTATCCATGATCCGTTCCTCCCTAACTCGACGGCCAATCCGGCCTGCCGATTGCCGCGATGAAACATCAGCTAAATTGTAAAAACCAAGACTCTATCTATCAGCGCTGCCATATCGGCATGGCGGGTGGGAGACAAGTGGCAGCTGTGGATCGTCACGCCGCGGGCAGGAGTTTTTCCCGCGCCACATGGCCGGTGTCAAGGAAGGTGGTCATCGGCGTTTTGCCGTAGCACCACCGGCCCTGATGCGATCGGACTTGGTTGTATTCCTGCATCCAGGCATCCAGGTCCCGCTGCAGTTCGTCGATTGAGCCGTAGATCTTCTTTCGGAACGCCACCCGGTAGAACTCGTTGAGCACCGTCTTGTGGAAGCGCTCCACGATGCTGCCGGTCGCCGACTCTAGGACTCGCGCTAAGTGTTGCGCGCATTCCCAGACCGTCAGCCGCTTGTCGGCCGCAGGGTCCCAATCCGTCGGCAGTTCATCGCGGCGGAGCAAGCACGCCGACCCGCCGCGGGCGCTGAACACGCCGGTGGTTTCGAGATCGGCGATGGCTTGCACGAGCGGCTGCCCGACCACGACCACGATCCGAAGGTCATCGGCGCCAAGGCCGCCCACATGGTGCTGAGGTGGGTCCACCGCGTGTTCTCCAACCTCGAACGCTGGGCGCTCGGCACCTTCCACGGCCTGCGCCGCTATCTCGACGAATTCGTGTTCCGATGTAACCGCCGCCTTCATACCGCCGTCTCATATCTCTTGAACCAGGACACGGGCTTGTGCTGAAAACCGAATCGCGGTAAGCAGCGCGACGTGCCGGCCCGCCCCGCCGCCCGGCCGTCACTCCAAGACAGCAAGACTCAGGACCTTAAAATGGCGAGAAACAAGATCGCGCTCGTGGGCGCCGGCAATATCGGCGGCACGCTCGCCCATCTTGCCGGGCTCAAGGAGCTCGGAGATATCGTGCTGTTCGACATCATCGACGGCGTGCCCCAAGGCAAGGCGCTCGACCTCGTGGAGTCCTCGCCCGTAGAGGGGTTCGATTCGCGCATGCTCGGCGCATCGCGCTACGCCGCGCTCAAGGGTTCCGATGTGGTCATCGTCACCGCCGGCGTGCCGCGCAAGCCCGGGATGAGCCGCGATGATCTCATCGAGATCAACACCAAAGTCATGAACCAGGTCGGCCAAGGCATCGCCAGGCACTGCCCCAAGGCCTTCGTGATCTGCATCACCAATCCGCTGGATGCCATGGTCTGGGCGCTGCGCGAGGCCTCGGGCCTGCCCGCCAAGCGAGTCGTCGGCATGGCCGGGATACTCGATTCGGCCCGGTTCCGGTATTTCCTCGCCGAGGAGTTCGACGTCTCGGTCGAGGACGTGACCGCTTTCGTGCTCGGCGGGCACGGCGACACCATGGTGCCGCTGGCCCGCTATTCGACGGTTGCCGGCATCCCGCTGCCCGATCTGGTCAAGATGGGCTGGACCACCAGCAAGCGCCTGGACGCGATCGTCCAGCGAACCCGCGACGGCGGCGGCGAGATCGTCGCGCTCCTGAAGACCGGATCGGCCTTCTACGCGCCGGCGGCTGCGGCGATCCAGATGGCCGAGGCTTACCTGAAGGACAAAAAGCGCGTCCTGCCCTGCTGCGCGCTGCTCAACGGCCAGTACGGCGTGCGCGGCCTGTATGTCGGCGTGCCCGTCGTCATCGGTGCGGGCGGGGTCGAGCGCATCGTCGAGATCAGCCTGAACGCGGCCGAGAAGAAGGCCTTCGATGCCTCGGTCGCCGCGGTGCGCGGCCTGGTCGAGGTGGTCAAGCGGATGAACAAGGCCGCATCCAAGCGATAGGCTCGGCAGCATCCGGACGGCATCTCCATGAACATCCACGAATATCAGGCCAAGCAACTCCTGGCGCGCTACGGCGTGGCAGTGCCGCGCGGCGGCATCGCCTATACGCCCGAGGAGGCGGCCAAGGCGGCGGACGCGCTGGGCGGCGGCCTCTGGGTGGTCAAGGCCCAGATCCATGCCGGCGGCCGCGGCAAAGCCGGCGGCGTGCGGCTCGCCCGCTCCATCGACGAGGTCCGCGCGGCCGCGGACGCGCTGATCGGCGCGACGCTCGTCACCCACCAGACCGGGCCGGCCGGGCGCCAAGTCAAACGGGTCTATGTCGAGGAGGGCTGCGACATCGCGCGCGAGCTCTATCTCGGCCTGCTGGTCGACCGCGACAGCGGCCGCGTGACCCTGATAGGCTCGACCGAAGGCGGCATGGAGATCGAGCAGGTCGCCGCCGCCGCGCCCGAGAAGATCCTCACCGTGCGGATCGATCCGGCCACCGGGATCCAGCCCTTCCACGCCCGTCAGCTCGCCTACGGGCTGGCAATGGAGGGCAAGCAGGTCGCCGCAGCGGTGAAGTTCATCACCGGCATGTACACCGCCTTTGTCGAACTCGACGCCTCGGTCGTGGAGGTCAACCCTCTGATCGTGACCGGAGCCGGCGAAGTGATGGCCCTGGATGCGAAGATGTCCTTCGACGACAACGGGCTGTTCCGCCACGCCGACATTGTTGAGCTGCGCGACGAGGACGAAGAGGACCCGATGGAGCGCGAAGCGCTCCAGCACGATCTCAACTACGTCAAGCTCGACGGCAATATCGGCTGCATGGTCAACGGCGCCGGGCTTGCGATGGCGACGATGGACATCATCAAGCTCTATGGCGGCGAACCGGCCAACTTCCTTGATGTCGGCGGCGGCGCCTCGCGCGACAGGATCATCGCCGCATTCAAGCTGATCCTGTCCGATCCCAATGTCGAGGGCATCCTGGTCAACATCTTCGGCGGGATCGTGCGCTGTGATGTGATCGCCGAGGGCGTCGTCGTTGCCGCGCGCGAGGTGAGCCTCAACGTGCCGCTGGTGGTCAGGCTGGCGGGCACCAATGTCGAGCTGGGCAAGAAGCTGCTGGCCGACTCCGGCCTTCCGATCGTCTCCGCCGATACGTTGGCCCAGGCTGCGGAGCGTGTGGTCCACGCCGTCGAGGAGGTGGCGTGATGGCGATCTTCGTCGACTCCGATACGAAGGTCATCTGCCAGGGTTTCACCGGCGCCCAGGGCACGTTCCATTCCGAGCAGGCGATCGCCTACGGCACCGCGATGGTGGGCGGCGTCACCCCGGGCAAGGGCGGGACCAGGCATCTCGACCTGCCGGTCTTCGACACGGTCGCCGCGGCGGTGGAGGCGACCGGCGCGAACGCCTCGGTCATCTACGTGCCGCCGCCGTTCGCCGCCGATGCGATCCTGGAGGCAATCGGCGCCGAAGTGCCCCTGATCGTCTGCATCACCGAGGGCATTCCGGTGATCGACATGGTGGTCGTCAAGCGCGCGTTGGAGAACTCCGGCTCGCGGCTCATCGGGCCCAACTGCCCCGGCGTAATCACGCCCGATGAGTGCAAGATCGGCATCATGCCGGGCCATATCCACAGCCGCGGCCGAATCGGGATCATCTCGCGGTCGGGCACGTTGACCTATGAGGCCGTTGCCCAGACCACCGCGGCCGGACTCGGCCAATCGACCTGCGTGGGCATCGGCGGCGATCCGGTCAACGGAACAAGCTTCGTCGATTGTCTGGAAGAATTCCACGCCGATCCCCGGACCGAAGGCATCATCATGATCGGCGAGATCGGCGGCGGCGCGGAAGAGGATGCCGCCGATTTCGTCAAGCAATCCAAGACCAGCAAGCCGGTGGTGGGGTTCATCGCCGGCCTCACCGCCCCGCCCGGGCGGCGCATGGGTCACGCCGGGGCGATCATCTCCGGCGGCAAAGGGCGCGCGGGCGACAAGATCGAGGCGCTGGAATCGGCCGGAATCAAGGTGACGACGTCC
Source organism: Alphaproteobacteria bacterium (assembly GCA_965248835.1). Lineage (GTDB taxonomy): Bacteria > Pseudomonadota > Alphaproteobacteria > MPNO01 > MPNO01 > CAYFYS01. The sequence goes on along the minus strand of CBDFLJ010000002.1, from coordinate 247,981 downwards.
CCGGCCGCGATCGGTGAGACCATGGCCGAGGCCATGCGCGCCTAGCGCGGATCCGGCGGCCTCGCGGACCGGTCGACCGGCGGGCGGTATAACGGGGTCGGGACCAGGTGCCGGCATGACGTTGAGGGTTGAGCCATGACGACAGCGCAGGACGCGGCGACCTTTCTGGGAAGCGCGAACGGACCGTTCATCGAGGAGCTCTACGGCCGGTTTGTTGCCGACCCGTCCGCGGTCGATGCCGACTGGGCTGCGTTCTTCCGGGATTTGCGCGAAGAGGCGCCGGGCGTCCTGAAGGCGCTCGAAGGGGCGAGCTGGTCGCCGCGCGCAGCCCGGGTCATTGCCAACGGCGAGGCAGACGAGGCCGCAGAACGGGAAGAGCCGGCACCGCAGGTCGACGGCACCGCCGGTGCCGAGGACATTCGCCGGGCAACGCGCGATTCGATCCGGGCGCTGATGCTGATCCGCTCGCATCGGTTGCGCGGGCATCTGCATTGCGATCTCGACCCTCTCGGGCTCGAACGGCCGGCGCCGCATACCGAGCTCGACCCGGCCAGCTACGGCTTCACCGAAACCGACCAGGACCACCCGATCCACATCCACAATCTGGGCTACGAGCAGGCCAACCTGCGCCAGATCGTCGATGCGCTGCGCAAGACCTATTGCGGCACGGTCGGCGTGGAGTACATGCACATCACCTCGGCGGAGGAGAAGATCTGGATCCAGGACCGGATCGAAGGCGACCGCAACCAGACCGACTTCACCCAGCGCGGCAAGCAGACCATCCTCGAGCGGCTGTGCGAGGCCGAGGCCTTCGAGAGGTTCCTGCACGTGCGCTATCCCGGCACCAAGCGCTTCGGGCTCGACGGCAGCGAGGCGCTGATCCCGGCTCTCGAGCAAATCCTCAAGCGCGGCAGCCAGCTCGGCGTCGAGGAGGTGGTTATCGGCACGCCCCACCGCGGCCGTCTGAACGTGCTGGCCCATGTGATGTCCAAGCCCTACGCGGCGATCTTCGCGGAGTTCCAGGGCATGTCCTACAAGCCCGAGGAGGTCGGCGGCTCGGGCGACGTGAAGTACCACCTCGGCGCGTCCGCCGACCGCGACTTCGACGGCGTCAACGTCCATCTCTCGCTCGCCGCCAACCCGTCCCATCTGGAGGCCGTCGACCCGGTCGTCGTCGGCAAGGTCCGCGCCAAGCAGCGCCAGCGCGGCGACCGCGAACGCCGGCGCGTGCTCGGTATCCTGATGCACGGTGATGCGGCCTTCGCCGGCCAGGGGATCGTCGCGGAGACCTTCGGCCTGTCGGACATCTCCGGCTACCGGACCGGCGGGACCATCCATATCGTGATCAACAACCAGATCGGCTTCACCACCAAGCCCAGCGCCACCAGGGCCTCGCGCTATCCCACGGAAATCGCCAAGTCGGCCCAGGCGCCGATCTTCCACGTCAACGGCGACGACGTCGAAGCGGTGATCCACGTCACCCGCATCGCGACCGAGTTCCGCAACACTTTCCGCAAGGACGTCGTCCTCGACATCTGGACCTACCGCAGGTTCGGCCACAACGAGTCCGACGATCCCGCCTTCACCCAGCCTTTGATGTACGAGGCCATCGCCGCCCGCCCCACCGTCGCAGCGATCTACGGCGACCGCCTGGTCGCGGAAGGCACGCTGACCCGCGACCAGATCGATGCGCTGACCGCGTCATGCCGCCGGAAGCTGGAGGACGCCTTCGAAGCCTCGAAGACCTACAAGCCCAACAAGGCCGATTGGCTGGAAGGCGAATGGGCGTCGATCACCACCGCGCCCTCGCTCGAGGAGCGCCGCGGCAAGACCGACGTGGCGCCGGAGACCCTGGCGGAGATCGGCCGGGCCCTGACCACGGTGCCGCAGGACTTCAACCTCAACCCCAAGCTCGAGCGCTTGCTCGACGCCCGCCGGACGATTTTCGAGACCGGCGAGGGCGTCGACTGGGCGACCGCCGAGGCGGTGGCCTTCGGGAGTGCCCTGATCGAGGGCCATATGGTGCGGCTCAGCGGCCAGGACTGCCGGCGCGGGACGTTCTCCCAGCGCCACGCGGTGTTCATCGACCAGCGGACCGAGGCGACCTACACCCCGCTGGCGCATATATGCGAGGACCAGGGGCGGTTCGTGACGCGCGACAGCCCGCTCGCCGAAGCCTCGGTGCTGGGATTCGAATACGGCATGACGCTGGCCGATCCCAACATGCTGGTGCTGTGGGAGGCCCAGTTCGGCGACTTCGCCAACGGCGCGCAGTTCATCATCGACCAGTTCATCGCCTCGGGTGAAACCAAGTGGCTGCGCATGTCCGGCCTGGTGATGCTGCTACCGCACGGCTACGAGGGCCAGGGCCCGGAACATTCCTCGGCCCGGCTGGAGCGCTATCTCCAGCTCTGCGGCGAGGACAATATCCAGGTCTGCAATATCACCAGCCCTGCGAACTACTTCCACGTGCTGCGCCGCCAACTCCACCGCAGCTTCCGCAAGCCCCTGATCGTCATGACGCCGAAGTCGCTGCTGCGGCACCGCCGGTGCGTCTCGCGGCTGGACGATATGGGTCCGGGCACGTCGTTCCGGCGGGTCCTTCCCGAGCCCGGGCTGCCGGTCGCAGACGCTGATGTCCGGCGCGTGGTGCTGTGTACGGGCAAGGTCTTCTACGATCTGCTTGCCGCCCGCGAGCAGCACGACATCGGGGACGTCGCGCTGATCCGGATCGAGCAGCTCTATCCGTTCCCGCAGATCTCGCTCGGCGCCGAGCTCGCACGCTATCGCAACGCCGAGGTGGTCTGGTGTCAGGAGGAGCCGCGCAACATGGGCGCCTGGACCTATATCGACCGGCGGATCGAGGACTTGCTGGCAACGCAGGAGACGGCCGCCGATCGGCCGCGTTTCGTCGGCCGGCCCGAGGCGGCCTCGACCGCTACCGGGCTCCACGCCCAACACGTGCGGGAACAAACAACGCTGGTCAACGAGGCGCTGGGCATCGCATAGCCCGCCCGGCGCGGAAAGGAAGATCCATGTCCGTCCAGATCATCGTGCCGAGTCTCGGGGAATCGGTGAGCGAGGCGACGGTCGCGAAATGGCTGAAGGAAGCCGGCCAGCCGGTCGCGATGGACGAGCCGCTGGTCGAGCTGGAGACCGATAAGATCACGCTGGAGGTGCCCGCGGCAGCGAGCGGCGTGCTGAGCTCGATCGAGGTGGCGACCGGCAACAGCGTCGAAGTCGGCGCGGTCCTCGGCGTCATCGACGAGGCCGCCGCGGCGGACGCACCACCGCCCTGCCCGCCGATCGCGCCGACCGCGCCCGCCCCAGCGCCGGTGCCAACGCCGCCGCCCAGCCCTGAAGCCCGGCCGCTGCCCGCCGCCGCCCCGCGCGAGGAACGGGTGCCGATGACCCGGCTGCGCCAGCGGATCGCCGAGCGGCTGAAGCAGGCGCAGAACACCGCGGCAATGTTGACGACCTTCAACGAGGTCGACATGTCCGGCGTCACGGCGATCCGCGACCGGCTGCGCGATGCCTTCCAGGACAAGCACGGCGCCCGGCTCGGCCTGATGAGCTTCTTCGTCAAGGCGGTCACCGTGGCACTCAAGGAGATCCCGCCGGTCAACGCCGAGATCGACGGCACCGACATCGTCTACAAGAACCACTACGACATCGGGGTCGCGGTGGGCACGAACCAGGGGCTGGTGGTCCCGGTGCTGCGCGACGCCGACCTGATGTCCTTCGCCGACATCGAAGCCGGGATTGCCGCGCTGGGCAAGCGCGCGCGCGACGGCAAGCTCACCATGGAGGACCTGACCGGCGGAACCTTCACCATCACCAACGGCGGGGTCTACGGCTCGCTCCAGTCGACCCCGATCCTCAATCCGCCGCAATCGGGCATCCTCGGGATGCACAAGATCCAGAAGCGGCCCATCGTGATCGGCGACGAACTGGTGATCCGGCCGATGATGTATCTGGCGCTGTCCTACGACCATCGGATTATCGACGGGCGCGAGGCGGTGACGTTCCTGGTTCGCGTCAAGGAATGTATCGAGGACCCCGAGCGCATCCTGCTCGAGGCCTGAGTTCAAGCCGACCGACGGGCGGATGTTGGCGGCCTGTCTGAGCTATGCCGCAGCCGGACGTCCCGACGACACGGAATAGGCCGCTCAGCGTGCCCTTGGGTGGGCCTTGTCGTAGACCCTGACCAGGGTGGCGATGTCGACATCGGTGTAGCGCTGGGTGGTCGACAGCGAGGCGTGCCCGAGAAGCTCCTGGATCGTCCGCAGGTCGCCGCCGGCTTGCAGCAGATGGGTCGCGAAGCTGTGCCGCAGCGCGTGCGGGGTCGCGGTCTCGGGCAGGCCGAGCTGGGCGCGCAAGGTTCGCATCTGGCGCTGGAAGACCCCGGGGTTGAGCCGGCCGCCGCGCGCGCCCACGAACAGCGGGCCGCCGGGAACCAGCAGCGGGCAGGCCCGGACATAAGCTTCGATCGCCTCGGCGACGATCGGCAGGACCGGGGCGAGGCGCTCCTTGCCGCCCTTGCCGTGGACCCGCAGGCTCTGGCCCTTCGGCGCGTCGGCGAGGTCGAGGCGGAGCGCCTCGTCGATCCTGAGGCCGCAGCCGTAGAGCAGCATCAGCAGCGCGTGATCGCGCCGGGCGATCCAGGGCGTCGGGTGGCCCGTCACGGCGCTGTCGATCACCGCGATCGCCTCGTCCTCGGCCAACGGCTTGGGCACCGACTGGGGCAGGCGCGGAGTCCGCACCGCGCCGATCGCTTGGTTGCCGGCCCGCCCGGTGCGCTCCAGGAACCGGAAGAAGCTGCGCAGGACCGACAGTGCCCGCGCGGTCGATGTCCGGGCGCTGCCGGCCATCGCCCGGCGCGCGAGATAGGCCCGGAAATCGGCGTGGCTCAGCCCTTCGAGGCTGGCAAGCCCGGCCAGGCCGCCGAGGTGGTCGCACAGGAAGTCGAGAAAGAGTTTCAGATCGCGCAGATACGCCGCGGCCGTATGGGGCGAGACGCGGCGCTCGGATTCGAGCCAAGCGCGCCAGGCCTGGATGGCCTCCGCCAGGTCCGGCTTGGCGGCGAAGGTCTCTAGGCCGGGGGTTGCGACCATTGCCGGATGCAAAACGCGAGGATCTCGCCCAAAAATTCAAGCAGCTCGGTGCCGTGCCCGGCCGCGAAGCCGTCCGGGGCCGCCGATCCCAGGAGCAGGACCGCACGCGGCACATCCTCCGGCAGCCTCAGACTGATCGTCGCCACCGACTTTGCGCGCGGGCCAAGCGCGGCGCGTTCGGCCTCGCGCACCGGTCCCAGCCGGATCTGACCGACACGACGGCACAGGGCCTTGAACCGGGCCGGCGCGATACGGTCCTGGGTAATCAGCGCCGCGGATTCGATGTCGAGCGTGTCGGGGAAGTCCCGGCCGACCCGGTAGATCACGTCGTCCAGCGAGACCGCATCGATCGCGGCGCGGCAGGCCCCGTGGATGCGCTCGACCGCCTGGGCGCGCGCCTCGGCCGCGGCGAGGATCTGGCGGGCGCGGGCATCGCCTTGTTCCAGCGAGCGGCGCAGCCCATCGACGATATGGCGCTGCAGGTCGACCACGCCGTCCTGCTCGGCGGGATGCGGCGCGAACAGCGTGGCCAGGAACCCGGGGTTCCGCTCGATATAGGCCCTGACCGCATCCGCGCTGGGCTCTTCGTCCGGCTCGGTCCGGTGGCCGTCCAACGCGTCAGCCATCGAGGATCGACTGCCCGGTTTTTTCCCAGTCCTTCAGGAAGGCCTCCAGTCCGCTGTCGGTCAGCGGATGGTTGAAGAGCTGGCGGACCACCGCGGGCGGGATGGTCGCGATGTCGGCGCCGATCTTGGCGGCCTCGGCGACATGGTTCGGGCTGCGGATCGAGGCGACCAGGATCTCGGTGCCGAAATCGGGGTAGTTGTCGTAGATCTGGCGGATATCAGCGATCAGCGCCATGCCGTCGCGGCTGATGTCGTCGAGCCGGCCGATGAAGGGGGAGATGAAGGCCGCGCCGGCCTTGGCGGCCAGGATCGCCTGGCTGGCCGAGAAGCACAGCGTGACGTTGACCATCACCCCGTCCTCGGCGAGGGCCTTGCAGGTCTTGAGCCCGTCCGGGGTCAGCGGCACCTTGACGGCGACGTTGCCCGCGAGCTGGGCAAGCTTGCGGCCCTCCGACAGCATGCTCGCATGGTCGGTGGCGGCGACCTCGGCGCTCACCGGGCCGTCGACCAGTTCGCATATCTCGCGGATCACCTCGAGGAACCGCCGGCCGGTCTTGGCCACCAGAGAGGGGTTGGTCGTCACCCCGTCGAGCAGCCCGGTCTCGGCGATATCGCGGATCTCGTCCACGTCGGCGGTGTCGACGAAGAACTTCATGCCGTGTCCCCGTTTTCGCGGCCTTGGGAGGATTCGCCCGAAAAGCGCTCGGTTGGTCGTCGCCAGCCGATATCCTAGAGTGTAGTTCATGAACCCCGAACTTGTCAGGACAGAGGCGCGAATCGGGCCCGATCGCGCCGCCGTCCTGGTGCCGCTGCCGGTGGCCGGCGCTTACGACTATGCCGTGCCCGAGGGGATCGCGGCGCCTCCCGGACAGTTCGTCCGGGTCCCGCTGGGAAAGCGAGTGGTCACCGGCGTCGTCTGGGGCGAGGCCGAAGGCACGGTCGACCCGGCCAGGCTGCGCGAGATCGAGGCGGTGCTCGACGTCCCGCCGTTGAGCGAGGATCTGCGCAGGACCATCGCCTGGACCGCCGCCTACACGCTGAGCGCGCCCGGCGCGGTCCTGCGCATGGCGATGAGCGTGCCCGAGGCGCTGGACCCGCCGAAGCTCGAGACCGCCTTCGTTGCCTCGGCCCGCGCCATCCCCGAAGGGGTGCGCACGACCGATGCCCGGCGGCGGCTGGTGGAGATCCTGGCCGACGGCAGGCCCCGCCGCATGGCCGACATCGCCCGCGAGGCCGGCGTGAGCGCCTCGGTGGTGCACGGCCTGGTCGAAGCCGGCGTCCTCCGGTCGGTCTCGCTGTCGTTCGAAGAGGATCCGCCGGTTCCGGACTGGCGGCGCGCCGGACCCTGCCTGACCGGCCCGCAAGCCGCCGCGGCCGAGAGTCTTCGAGCCCAGATCGCGGCCGGCGGGGGGCGAACGGTCACGCTGCTGGACGGGGTCACCGGATCGGGCAAGACCGAGGTCTATTTCGAGGCGATTGCCGCTGCGCTCGCACGGCGGTGCCAGGTGCTGGTGCTGCTTCCCGAGATTGCGCTGACCGTCGACTGGCTGCGCCGGTTCGAACGCCGCTTCGGCGCGCCTCCTTGCCACTGGCATTCCGAAGTCGGCCGGTCCCAACGGCGCGAGACATGGCGCGCCGTTGCCGCCGGCAAGGCGCAGGTCGTCGTCGGCGCGCGATCGGCGCTGTTCCTGCCGTTCCGCAGCCTGGGGCTGATCCTGGTCGACGAAGAGCACGATTCGAGCTTCAAGCAAGACGACGGGGTCATCTACAACGCGCGGGATATCGCCATCGTGCGCGCCCGCAACGCCGATTGCCCGATCGTGCTGTCATCGGCGACGCCGTCGCTGGAAACCACGGTCAATGTCGCGCGCGGCCGGTATCAGCGCGTTCACCTGCCCGATCGGTTCGGCAGCGCCGGCGTGCCGAGCCTGGCCGCGATCGACATGCGCACCGAGGCGATGGCGCCGCAGTCCTGGCTGTCGCCCAGCCTGCGTGATGCCGCCCGCGCAACGCTCGGCGCCGGTGAGCAGGTGCTTTTGTATCTCAACCGCCGCGGCTACGCCCCGCTCACCCTGTGCCGCGGCTGCGGCTACCGGTTGGCGTGTCCCAACTGCACCGCCTGGCTGGTCGATCACCGCCTCGCGGGACGGCTGCAATGCCACCATTGCGGGTATACCGCGCCGCCGGCCTCCACCTGCCCCAAATGCGGGACCGAGGATGGCTTCGTGGCCTGCGGCCCCGGCGTCGAGCGGCTGTCCGAGGAGGCGGAGGCGGCCTTTCCCGGGGCGCGGATCGCGCTGATGTCTTCGGATTCGCTGCGCGGGCCGGCCGCGGCAGAGGAGCTTATCGCCCGCATCCGCGCCCGCGCCTTCGATCTGGTCATCGGCACCCAGCTCGTCGCCAAGGGTCACAATTTTCCCCATCTGACGCTGGTCGGGGTGGTCGATGCCGACCTCGGGCTCGACGGCGGCGATCTGCGGGCGGCAGAGCGCACCTACCAGGTGCTCCATCAGGTTGCCGGCCGCGCCGGCCGCGCCGAGCGGCCGGGCCGGGCGCTGATCCAGACCTACGCGCCCGATCACCCGGTGATGTGCGCACTCATCGCCGGCGACCGCGACGGATTCATCTCGGCCGAGGCCGAGGCCCGCAAGCGCGCCGGCATGCCGCCGTTCGGCCGGCTGGCCGGAATCGTGGTGGCCGGGCGCAAGGAGGACGCGGTCACCGCCATCGGTCGGGCGCTCGCCCGGGCCGCGCCGCGCAGCGCGGGCCTTGCCGTCCTCGGGCCCGCGCCGGCGCCGCTGGCGTTGATCCGCGGGCGGCACCGTCACCGGCTGCTGGTCAAGGCGCCGCTTGAGATCAAGCTGCAGCCGATCCTGTCGGACTGGCTGGCCCGTGTGCCGGTGCACGGCGGGGTGCGAATCCACGTCGACATCGACCCGTACAGTTTTCTGTAGCGCCCGGTGCGCGCAGGCCGGACCGGCGACGCCGATCGCGGACCGCCGGTGCTCCCGTCATGATGACCCCCCGACCCTTGAGATGGACCGCAGACCACGACAACATGGCCGTTGCAGGTGCGGTCAATTCCCGAACCCGGAGGCGCGCGGTGTTTGAATCCGCCGAACTCGGCCACAAGCTCGATAAGGCGACGTTCAGGGAGGTGGAACCGGAACTCCGCGAGGCTCTGCTCGAGGCGCAATCGGAGCTCGCCGAACGGCGGGACTTTTCCGTCGTTGTCCTGATCAGCGGCGTGGATGCAGCCGGCAAGGGTGAGACGGTCAACACCCTCAACTTCTGGATGGATCCCCGGCAGATCGAGGCCAATGGCATGGGGGAGCCCACGGAGGAGGAGCGCGAACGGCCGCGCATGTGGCGCTTCTGGCGGGCTTTGCCGCCCAAGGGCAAGATCGGCATATTTTTCGGAACCTGGTACACCGCGCCGATCGTCAATCGTGTCTTGGGCAGCTCCGATGATGCCGATCTGCAAGCCAGCATCGATGAAATCCTCCGCTTCGAGGCGATGCTGGCCGCGGAGGGTACGCTGGTCCTCAAATACTGGCTGCATCTGTCCAAGCGGCGGCAGCGCGAACGCCTCAAGGCGCTCGAAAAGGACGCCCAGACCCGCTGGCGGGTGGCGGATACCGACTGGGAGCGGTTCAAGCTCTACGACACTTTTCGCGCCGTTTCGGAAGTCGCGTTGCGGCGCACCAGTGTCCCGCATGCGCCCTGGATCGTGGTCGAGGGATCCGACGCCAGGTACCGTCTGACCACGACGGCGATGTCCCTGCTGGAGTCGTTGCGGGCGCGGCTGGACAACAGGCCGCCGAAACCGCCCGACGTGATTCTCCCCAAGCTGCCCAAGCTCGACGACCGCAACGTTCTTCGCGCGCTCGATCTGACCGGGAAATTGCCGCGCAATAGGTACCGCCGGGAGATCGAGACGCTTCAAGGCCGGCTCAATCTGCTGTCCCGGCACAAGAAGATGACCGGGCGTTCGGTCGTCCTGGTGTTCGAGGGCCTCGATGCTGCGGGCAAGGGCAGCACGATCCGACGTGTGGTCACCGCGCTCGACGCCAGGTTCTACCGCATCATTCCGGTCGCCGCGCCCAGCGACGAGGAAAGGGCGCATCCCTATCTGTGGCGGTTCTGGCGCCATATGCCGCGCACCGGTCACTTCGCGATCTTCGATCGCTCCTGGTACGGGCGGGTGCTGGTGGAGCGGGTCGAGGGCTTCGCGGCACAGGCCGACTGGATGCGCTCATACGGCGAGATCAACGATTTCGAGTTCGAGATGAACCGCCATGGAATCATCGTGGGCAAATTCTGGCTTCACATCAGCCAGGAGGAGCAGTACCGCCGCCTGAGGGAACGAGCGGAGACCGGCCACAAGCGTTACAAGCTCACCGAAGAGGACTGGCGCAACCGAACGAAGTGGGATTCCTACGAAGAGGCCGTCTGCGATATGGTCGAGCGCACCGGCACCGGCATCGCGCCCTGGCACCTGGTGTCTGCGGAGGACAAGTATGCCGGCCGCGTCGAAGTGCTGAAAACGATCTGCGACACGATCGAGGCGGCGCTGTAGCCCTGGCTCAACTGGCTCAATTCGTGAATCGCATGCGCGGGCTCCAGGCGCCGGCGTCGGCACCGTGCGAGAACCGCGTCTGCAGACCCCCGGGGCATCCGCAACGACCGCGCTCCTCCCGGTTGTCTCACAGCCGGTGGACCGCGCGCTCCAGGCGTGGCCCGCATCCCCCTCGAGCGGTCGCGCAAGGCATGGAACCGGAACCCGGCGCCGCCGGCGGGGTGGCGCTTGTTCGGGACAGGCGCTAACGCTGGATGGCGGCGACCATCTCGACCTCGATGAGCAGGTCGGGCCGGGCGAGGCCGGCGACGATCAACAGCGTCGAGGCCGGGCGCTCCTCGCCGAGATACTTGCCGCGGACCTCGTTATAGACCGGCAGGTTCGCCGGATCGGTGATGAAATGGGTGATCTTGACCACATCCTTCATCCGCATGGAGTTGAAGGCCAGCACCGCCATGCAGTTCTGCCAGGCGAGGTCGGCCTGGGCGGCAAAGTCGGCCGGCACGTTGCCGTCCTTGTCGATCCCGACCTGGCCGGCGATGAAGGTAAGCTTGGCGTTCTCCGGGACCTCGATGGCGTGCGCATACGCGCCGAGCGGCGGGTGAATGGCCTCGGGGTACATGGCTCGGTTCTGCATGACGGCCTCCATGTGGGGGTTATCGGCTCTGCGACAGGTCCGACTATAACGGCGCACAACCGCGCCGCAATCACCGGTCGGCGGCGGCGCTTGCCCGCGATTGACACTCCGCGGCCCGATACTCAATAATCCGGGCCTGCCGCAACACGCGCGAACGGAGGGAAGCTATCATGTTCCTCAAGAACACCTGGTACGTGGCCGCCGAGCCGCACGAGATCGGGCGCCAGCCTTTCGCCCGCAAGATCTGCAACGAGAACGTCGTCTTCTGGCGCACCGAAGACGGCGCGCCGGTGGCCTTCGAGGACCGCTGCTGCCACCGTCGCATGCCGCTCCGGAAGGGCGCGGTCGAGGGCAACAACCTGCGCTGTCACTATCACGGGCTGCAATTCGACGCTTCGGGCAAGTGCGTCCACGTCCCCGGCCAGACCACCATCCCGCCGGGCGCGGAAGTCCGCACCTATCCGGTGGTCGAGCGCTACAACTGGATCTGGATCTGGATGGGCGACGCGGCAGAGGCGGACGACTCGCTGATCATTCCCTACCCCTGGAAATCGTCGGAGGATTGGGGCGACAAGGGCACCTACTTCCACGTCAACGGCAATTACAAGCTGGTCATCGACAATTTGCTCGACCTGTCGCACCTGGCCTTCGTCCACAAGTCGACCATCGGCAACGCCGCGGTCGCCGAGCACGCAGTGCTCAAGACCCTGAAGGACGAGGACTCGGTCACCGTCGCGCGCTGGACCGTCGGCCAGAACCCGCCGCCGACCTATCAGAAGATGTGCGGCTGGCCGGAGAATACGATCGTCGATCGCTGGCAGATCATCGAGTTCCGCATGCCCGGTGCCGTACGGCTGTTCACCGGTGCGGCGCCGGACGCGGCGGAGGGCAAGGAGTTCGGCCATACCGAGATGGAGCGCGACGTGCCGGCGAACGGCTTCGGGTTCCACAACCTCAACTTCGTCACCCCGGAGACCGAGGACTCCTCCCACTACTTCTGGTCGAACGCCTATCAGGTGTCCGGCAAGCCGATCGATGCGGAGCTGACCGAGTTGCAGTACAAGCAGATCTGGCAGGCCTTCCATCAGGATTGGGAGCTCTTCGACCTGCAACAAGAGAACTGGGACGACCGGCCGACGATCGAAACCAACCAGGATGCCGGCGGAATCGCGGCGCGCGCGATGATCGATCGCAAGATCGCCGCCGAACAGGCGGTACACGCCACCGCCGTCGCCGCGGAGTAGCGCTCAGGTGCGACGGGCAAGCGGCGGCACCGGCGGTGCCGCCGTTCCCGCCTTCACCGGATAGGAGGCTCGCGTGTTCATCGAAAACGCATGGTATGTCGGCGCCTGGGATCACGAGGTGGGCCGCCAGAACCTCTTGCGCAGGACGCTTCTGGACATCCCGGTGGTCTTCTACCGCCGGGAGGACGGCTCCCCCGTCGCGATGGAGGACCGCTGCTGTCACCGTCACGCCCCGTTGTCCAGGGGCACGCTTGTCGGCGACAACATCCAGTGCCCCTATCACGGCCTGACCTACGACCCGAGCGGCCAATGCGTCCGGGTGCCGGGCCAGAAGACCATCCCGCCCGAGGCCAGGGTCCGTGGCTTCCCGACCGTCGAGCGCTACCACTGGATCTGGATCTGGATGGGCGATCCCGCCCTGGCCGACCCCGATGCGATCGAGGACTTCCACTGGATGGACGATCCGGACTACCGCGCCCGCGGCGAGAAGCTGGACCTGGAGGGCAACTACATCCTGCTGGTCGAGAACCTGCTCGACCTGTCGCACCTGAGCTACATCCACCCGACGACGCTGGGCACCGATGCGGTGGCCGAGACCCCGATGAAGGCCGAGCGCGAGGGCGATCTGGTCCGTGTGACCCGCTGGGTGCTCGACAGCACGCCGCCGCCCTTCTTCCAGAGGGCGGGCGGCTTCGCGCCGGACCAGAGGATCGACCGCTGGCAGATCATCGAGTTCACGCCACCGGCTTTCGTCCGGCTCGATGTCGGCGGCGCGATCGCGGGCACCGGCGCACCGCAGGGCGACCGCAGCCAGGGCTTCACGATGCGAAACCTCAACGCCATCACGCCGGAGACCGAGCGGACCACCCATTACTTCTGGTCCCAGGCGCACGACTTCCGCATCGACGAGCCGTGGATCACCGATCTGCTCTACCAGAACGTTCACACGGCCTTCCTCGAGGACATCGAGATCATCGGCTTGCAGCAGGCCAACGTGAACACCAGGCCCGATGCGGTGCGCGTGGACATCAACCACGACGGCGGCGGCCTCCAGGCCAGGCGCATCATCGAGCGCATGGCGGCCGCAGACGACCAACGCGCCAGCGCCCAGGCAGCGGAGTAGCGCTCCAGATCGAGGCCATGCGTTCGCATGGCACCTGGCGGACAAGTCATGGGCTAGCGAGACTTCACCCGGGCCTGTCTCGACAATCGGCACGCCCTGCTCCACATTAGCGGCATTGCCGGCTGGCGATCGGGTGTACGCGTATGGCCGAAATCGTCCTTGCGATTGGATCCTCACACAGCCCCGCGCTCAACTTGACGGTCGAGGACTATGCCGATTACGCGGAGCGGGATCGGCTTAATCGGCGGCTGCTGTCGCGCACCGGCGAGCCCAGGAGCTACGAGGCGCTGCTCGCCGAGGCGCCGCCGGACATCGACCGGCAGATCAGCACCGCGGTGATCGCCGAACGGGTGAACCGATGCCGCGCCGCGCTCGACCGGCTGGCCGCGGCGATCGCCGACGCACGGCTCGATGCGCTGGTCGTCATCGGCGACGACCAGAAGGAGCAGTACCACGAAGACAACATGCCGGCGATCCTGGTGTATCGCGGCGAGACCATCCGCAACGCGGCCCTGTCGCTGCCCGACGACGCGCCGGCGTTCTGGCGCCGGGCGCGCGCCCAGTTCCACGAGCCCGGCCCGGCCCGAGACTATCCGGTCGCCGCGGGGCTCGGGCTGCACCTGGTCGAATATCTCATGGACCACGATTTCGACGTCAGCGATGCCACCAGGCTTGCCGGCGAACGCGGCGAAGGCCATGCCTTCGGCTTCGTCCACCGCCGGCTGATGGACGGCGCCACGGTGCCGATCATCCCGGTGGTGTTGAACACCTACTACCCGCCCAACCAGCCGCGGCCGCGACGCTGCTACGCGCTGGGCCGGGCGATCCGCAACGCGGTCGAGTCCTGGTGGGAGCCGGCCCGCGTCGGCATCGTCGCCTCGGGCGGGCTCAGCCACTTCACCGTCGATGAAGATTTGGACCGGGCGGTCCTGCAAGCCTGCCTGGACAAGGACGCCGAGACGTTGAGCTCGCTGCCGCTGGCCCGGCTCAACGGCGGCAACTCGGAGATCCGCAACTGGATCGCCGCCGCCGGTGCCGCCGAGGCGCTGGCGCTCGCCTGGCACGACTACGTGCCGTGCTACCGCTCGCCGGCCGGCACCGGCTGCGGCATGGCGTTCGCCATCTGGTCGAACGAAGCCGCGCCCTGAGCCGGCCTTGAACGCGCCGGCGAATTTCGCAATCCTCCGGCCCGTCATCGTAACCGCAACCAAGGGGTGGGCCGCGTCATGGCGGAGAAGCTGGTCATCAAGAATATCGGCCTGATGCTGTCGGGCGCGCTGGAAGCCCCGGTCATCGATGCCGACACGCTGGTCGCCGAGGACGGTCGGATCACGGCCTTCGGCAAGCAAGGCGATTGCGATACCGGGGACGCCACGACCACCGTCGATGCCAAAGGGGTGACGCTCTGCCCAGGGCTGATCGACAGCCACGTCCATCCGGTCTTCGGCGACTGGACCCCGCGCCAGAGCCAGCTCAACTGGATCGACAGCTCGATGCACGGCGGGGTGACGACCATGATTTCCGCCGGCGAGGTCCATTTGCCCGGCCGGCCGCGCGATCCCAAGGGCGTCGTCGCGCTGGCCATCACGGCGCAGCGCGCGTTCTCGGCCTTTCCCATCGGCGGGGTGAAAGTCCACGCCGGCGCGCCGATCCTCGAGACCGGCATGGTCGAGGACGACTTCCGGTTCATGGCCGAGGCCGGGGTGAAGCTCCTGGGCGAGATCGGGCTCGGCGGGGTCAAGGCGGGCGCCGAGGCGCGCACCATGGTCGAGTGGGCGCGCAAGTACGGCATCCAATCGACCATCCACACCGGCGGCCCGTCGATCCCGGGCTCGGGCCTGATCGACAAGGACGTTGTGCTGGAGGCCGGTGCGGACATCATCGGCCACATCAACGGCGGCCATACCGCGCTGCCGCTCGATCAGATCGCCTGCCTGTGCGAGCAGTGCCAGGCGGGGATCGAGATCGTCCACAACGGCAACGAGAAGGCGGCGCTGTTTGCGCTGCGCATCGCGCGCGAGCTCGGCGAGCTGCCGCGAGTGATCCTCGGCACCGACGGCCCGGCCGGGTCGGGCGTGCAGCCGCTCGGCATCATCCGCATGGTTGCGATGCTTTCGGCGCTGGGCGAGGTCCCGGCCGAGACCGCGTTCTGCTTCGCGACCGGCAACACCGCACGGGTGCGCGACCTCGACTGCGGGCTGATCGAGGTCGGCCGCGCGGCTGACTTCGCGCTGCTCGACCGCGCCCAGCACAGCGCCGGCAAGGATATGCTGGACTCGGTCGAGATGGGCGATATCCCCGGCGTCGGCATGGTGATCATCGACGGCAAGGTGGCCAGCGGGCGCAGCCGCAACACTCCGCCGGCCGAGCGCGTCCCGGAAGTCGTCTGACCCCGATTAGAGCAGAAACCGATCCTATAGGTCTGTATCCAGCGGCGGCGAAGGTCGTGGTGTTCCAGTGTCCATGAGGCAGCGCCATCCGGAGGCGCTCGCCGCGCGGCGCCCTGGGGCGCGCATCGCCCTGTTCGCGCTCCAGAGTACGCCACCGGCTGACACTGGCTGCGCTCGCGCCGAACCGTGCTGCCGCAGCCCGATGGCTCAGGCCCTCCGCCACCGCCGCAAGAACCCGAGCCCGAAGATCAAGGGAAAGCGCTTTCGGCATCTCCGCCGGCCTCCTTCCCCGGCGAACATCTTGGATCACAGATCCTACACTCTGAGAATCCCCCTATGATCCATCCGGATAGGACGACGCGCTAAAATCGTTTGTGCCCATGCATCTGGGAGCGATTGGTGATGCACGCGGTTGTCCGCCAGTTTCTTCGCCAAGCTGAAATTTTGACGGCAATGGGGCTTGTCTTCGTTGCGAGCTGGGCATTCGTCGCTTGGATGACGCTCAGCATGTCGCATCCGGTCGTCGCGTTGATGATGCCGGTCGATGCCGCATGGTCCCGGGCGACGGTGGTTGCCGTTTTCGTCATGTGGGGAGGCATGATGGTTGCCATGATGCTGCCCGCGGCCGCCCCCATGATCCT
Source organism: Alphaproteobacteria bacterium (assembly GCA_965248835.1). Classification (GTDB taxonomy): domain Bacteria; phylum Pseudomonadota; class Alphaproteobacteria; order MPNO01; family MPNO01; genus CAYFYS01. The sequence goes on along the minus strand of CBDFLJ010000002.1, from coordinate 231,627 downwards.
GACATTCGATTCTCTGGAACGCCGCAATGCGCAGGCCGGGCGGGCGACATCGCGGTCATTGGCCTTCGCCGGCGCCTATCTTGTCGTGTGGATAGGGTATTCCGCGCTCACCGCCGGTGCGCAGTGGGGACTGCAGGCTAGCGGTATGCTGACGCCGACGATCGTTAGCAGCTCTGAATGGCTGACTGCAGGTGTGCTTATCCTTGCGGGCCTCTATCAACTGACGCCGTTGAAGCAGGCCTGCCTGAGGCGTTGCCGGACGCCGGTCGGTTTTCTGATGGCGGAATGGCGCGATGGCACACGCGGCGCCCTGGCGATGGGGCTGAAGCACGGCCTCTACTGCGCGGGATGCTGCTGGGCGCTCATGCTCCTCCTGTTCGTTGCGGGTGTCATGAATCCGATCTGGATCGTGTTCCTTACCCTCGTGGTGGCTCTCGAAAAATGGCCGCGGCTGCCGCGTTGGCTCACTCGGGTGTTCGGCGCAGCCCTGCTTTCCGCTGGTGCCGCGATTTTGCTTTGACTGGTCATGCCGAGGGGTGACGGGCTGCGCGACCGCCTCAGCACCCTTGCCAAAGACTTACGGTCCTGTCCAATCGAACGGGATGTGCTTGGCGGAGTTGATGCCCCAGGAAAAGTCGAAGCCGAAGGCGTCGACGTGACACACGGTCGACTTCCCCCAGGTTACCAGCTGTGGCCCGGGTCCGGTTTCCGACCCCGGCGCGTTGGCCAGCCGCGGGTATTCGCCAGGATTGCTGGTCGGTCCGGTCAGGGCCTCCGCCCAGGCCTTGACCTTGCCCGCAATGTCAACGCCCCAGCGTGACTGGTCAGGGGCAATATCGAAGGATATCTTGGCGCGCTCGATGCCGCGGATCGTTCGGCCTTCGGTGAACAAGGCGTTCACTTTGCCCATGAAGCCGCCGGCGCGACCGCCGATGATTGCCGACAAGGCCTCGGCCTGAGCATCATCGGCGCGATCATCGACAAAAACACCAGCCTGACCCTTGACCTTGCCGGCCCACAAGTCGCCCTCCCAGCGGCCGACCCGCACGAAGACGAGGTCGTCGAGGACAGTGTCCCCATAATGCCCACGCGTGACGTGCCAAAGGAGGACCCCTTCGCAATAGCCGTTATCCGGCGGTTGCGCGAACGTGCATGGACAGGCGACGGCACAACTGCAGTTGTCGAACCAATCCCCTACGATGTGCCAATTCGGCGTATCCGGCATGAGAGCCTCCGAAACCGTCGCAATCTGTTGGCGGGTAGTATTGGACCCCTATTCCCCAGATGAAGCAACGCCTTGATGACGCCGTCCCGCGATCTGTTCCGAAGCATCCCGGGACTGATCGACGGACTGCGGCGACCGTCCCCGGCAACGGCCAGAACGGAGGAAAAACCGAGATGACGGAGGCAGACATGTGTCCGGAGCGGAGGAAATCGAGCGGAATTGGGCTGTCAAAGCCGATCCGTCGGTCGAAAACTCGGTTCGCCGGGCAGAAATGCCGCCCATGGTTCCAGGATGGGACCTCTACTGCTACCATCGGGGCCGGGTTTGGGCGTCATCTGGGGAATGTCGGCTCGAACGACGCGGAATTCAGCAACAAGTTCCTCGGCCTGGACTGACCCGCACGCGGGGATCAGCAAGAGACCTTCATGACGACCAGTAGGCACCCCAACATCGCCATCATCGGCGCCGGCATTGGCGGGCTGGCCGCTTCGGCCTGTCTGCGCAAGGTGGGGATCGAGACCACGATCTACGAGCAGGCGCCGGCATTCGCGCGCATCGGGGCCGGTATCCAGATGACCCCCAATGCCATGCGGGTATTGTATGCCATCGGCGTTGGCGACAGGATCCGCACCGATGCCTTCGAGCCGCCGCACTTTCGTAACCGGGACTTCGACACCGGCAATCTGACCAACGATCATCCGCTCGGCCCCGACGCGTTAAAGCGATACGGCGTCCCCTACCTGCTGATGCATCGCGGCGATCTTCATGCGTCGCTGCACGGCGTCGTCCCGGACGAGACGATCCGCTATGATCACAAGCTTTCCGGCATCGATCAGTCTAAGAGCTGCGTGACGCTGACTTTCGAGAACGGCGAGACCGTGGCTGCCGATGCGGTGATCGCGTCGGATGGCGTGCATTCGGTGGTCCGCGACTGGATGCTCGATGCCGAACCGCCGCAGTTCACCGGGCGTCTGGCCTACCGGACGGTGTTTCCGGCATCGCTGATGAATGGGCACGAATTGATGGATGGCTGCGCCAAATGGTGGGGCCCGGACCGGCATATCATCATCTACTACGTTACCGCCGCACCGGATGAAATCTACTTCACGACGAGCCAGCCGGAGCCGGGTTTTCAGGTAGAGTCCTGGTCCGCCACCGGCGATGTAAACGAACTTCGGGCGGCGTTCGCCCACTTCCACCCGGATGTGCGCGCCGTGCTGAACGCCTGCCCGTCGGTCCATAAATGGGCGATTTTCGAACGCGATCCCCTGCCGACATGGAACGACGGCAATGTCACCCTGTTGGGCGATGCCTGCCATCCCATGACGCCCTATATGGCGCAGGGGGCGGCGAATGCGCTGGAGGACGCGGCGGTATTGTCGCGCTGCCTTGCCGATGGCGGAACCGATGATTTCTCGGCCGCGTTTAAACGATTCGAAACGGTGCGGAAACCGCGGACCTCCAAGGTTCAGGCGACGTCGCACCGCAACGATTTCATGCGCGAAAAGACCGACCCGGACTGGGTATATGCGTATGACGCGTGGACCGTCGATCTTCCCTGACGGGGGCGACCGTCTGGTTCCCGCCGGCAGTCGCCGCATGCCGTCTTTAGATCAAACGAAATACCCGGAGACTGTAATGAAAGCTTGGCGGATAGAAAACGACGATGGAATTGATGCTCTCAAACTAGTCGATATCGATATCGGTGAGCCGGGGCCTGGAGAGGTGCGATTCAGGGTGAAAGCGTCGTCCATCAACCGTCGCGATTTCAAAACGGTGAGCGCGCCCAGCGAACGCAATACGCCGCTGCCGCGTATTCCAAACTCCGATGCCGCGGGCGAAGTGGTGGCTGTGGGCGAAGGTGTAACGGGCTTCAGGCCGGGCGACCGGGTTGCAAGCTGTTTCTTCAAGCGCTGGGAAGCGGGCCGGATGCGCGCGCCGGTCATGGCAAGCGCGCTGGGCGGTGCGGAGGAGGGTATGTTATCCGAGGAGGCGATCCTACCGCATACGGCGTTGGTGTCGGTACCCGAACACCTGACCTGGGAGGAAGCCAGCACACTTACCGTCGCCGCCGTGACCGCGTGGAACGCCCTGGTGGTACAGGGCGGTTTGAAAGCCGGTGATACCGTACTGGTGCTGGGGACCGGCGGGGTGTCGATCTTCGCACTCCAGTTTTCCAAAATGATGGGCGCGCGGGTCATCGTTACTTCCAAAAGCGACGAAAAACTGCAACGGGCGCGCGGAATGGGTGCCGATGAAACCGTCAACTACGTCGATACGCCTGACTGGGACGAAGCGGTGATGGATTTGACGGACGGGCTGGGGGTCGATCAGGTGGTCGAAGTCGGCGGCCCCGGCACGCTGCAGAAATCAATCGGCGCGACGGGCTTTGGCGGGCACATCGGGATGATCGGCTCGCTGACGGAGGGGAAGGTAAACCCGCAGCCCCTGCTGCGCAAATCGATCCGCTTGTCAGGTATCTTTGTTGGTAGCCGGGAGATGTTCCGCGATATGAACGCGGCAATCGCCGCGAACCAGATGAGGCCCGTGATCGACCGGACTTTTGCCTTCGAAGATGCCCGGGCAGCCTTTAATGCCATGGGCGAGGACCAACATTTCGGCAAATTGGTGATTACAACCAGTAAACTGTAACCCAGTGACAATATTCATGCCGTGCTGGTACTTGACTGGACCTGCCTCCATGTGGAGAATTTTTTCTCTCTTCAAACGCCCTCTACCGCGCTGGGTCCCCTGCAGTCCTACATCATGACCACGGATGGCCGGCTCCCGGTGAACGAAAATCTGCATTGGATTGCAGCCGAAATGCACAACAAGCTTTGCGACCACGCGAGCATTGTCCGCGTTCATGGGCCTATGTGCATCTGAGCGGTGACCGCATGGTCCAGACCCGACCAAAACTGCTTGCATCCAGGGAGGCGTCCGCACACGACGCCACTTGAAGATCGGGTTGGCGTTGACGTCGTAACGGTGCCCAACCTGGGACACCGAAACGCCGGGCGCATAGGTCTGCGCCACGATCCGGCGCTTTTCGTCCTCCGACCAGAACAGGCGTGTCCGACGCGCCACCGCAACCCATTGCTCATGATCGCAGTCCAGGGTCTCGTAACTTCCCGATTTATTTTGCTCTTTGTTGTTTGGGGCGGAAGTCCGAGCCCTCGGAATTGAACCACGGAAAACAAGCGTTGGAGCCGCAACGCTAGTCACCTGGAACTGAAGTAAATTGCACTATATGATGGCCATCGTCGTTGGGCTTTGGAGGTGTTTGCGATGGTGCGTGGCGTTGGCCGGCCGGTTGCGGCTTTGGTTCTGAGCGATGCAGAACGGTCGTATCTCGAGCGTCAGCTCCGCCGTCGCCAGATCGCGCGCGCGGTGTCGGACCGCTGCCGCATGATCCTGCGTTGCGCGGCTGGTCTGACCAACAAGGCGGTCGCTGCCGAGCTCGGCGTGCACGAGCGCACGGTCGGCAAGTGGCGCCGCCGCTTCCTGAAGGACCGCATCGACGGACTGTCGGATGAGCCTCGGCCGGGGCGGCCGCGGACCATCGAGGATGATCAAGTGGCACAGGTCATTGAACGGACGCTCAACGCGACGCCGGCGGATGCGACCCATTGGTCGCTCCGCTCGATGGCCCGGGAGACCGGGCTGTCGCACACGACGATCCGGCGCATCTGGACGGCCTTCGGGTTGCAGCCGCACCGCTCGCAGACCTTCAAACTGTCGAGCGATCCGCTGTTCGTCGACAAGGTCCGCGACATCGTCGGGCTCTATCTGTCGCCGCCGGACCGCGCGCTGGTGCTCTGTGTCGATGAAAAGAGCCAGATCCAGGCCCTCGACCGCGAACAGCCGGTGTTGCCGATGATGCCGGGCATGGCCGAGCGGCGGACGTACAATTACGTCCGGCACGGGACGACCTCGCTGTTCGCCGCCCTCGATGTCGCCACGGGCTTCGTCATCGGCAAGTGCTACAGGCGCCACCGGGCCAGGGAGTTCCTCGACTTTCTGAAGCAGATCGACGCCCGCGTCCCCGAGGATCTCGACATCCACATCGTCATGGACAACTACGCCACCCACAAGACCGCCGCGATCAGAGCCTGGCTGGCGCGGCGGCCGCACTATCATGTCCACTTCACGCCGACCTCGGCCTCCTGGATCAACCAGGTCGAGCGCTGGTTCGCCGAATTGACGCGCAAGCAACTGCGACGCGGCGTTCATACCTCGACGAAGCAGCTCGAAGCCGACATCCGCGCCTTCATCGAAAAACACAACGAAGACCCCAAGCCCTTCAAATGGACCAAATCAGCCGACGACATCCTCGCCGCCGTCAAACGCTTCTGCCTCCGCGTCGATCAAAACTTATGCCACCAACTTTAGATTCGGGTGACTAGGCTCCAGACTCATAACCAACAAATGACGATGGCGGCGATGGTGACGGCGGCGGTGTAGGTCAGGGCGAGTTTGTCGTATCGGGTGGCGATCCGGCGCCAGTCCTTGAGTCGGGCGAAGGCACGTTCGATGACGTTGCGCAGACGGTAGGCCTGACGGTCGAACGGGTGATGCCGTTTGCGGGTCGGATTGTTGGGGATGACCGGGATGGTGCCCCGGTCGAGAAGCAGGTCGCGGAGCGCGTCGCTGTCGTAGGCGGTATCGGCGATACACAGGCCGGGCGCCATCGCTCCGATCAGGCGCGCCGCCATCGGTGCGTCGCCGCGATGGCCCGCCCCGACGATCAGCCGTCGCGCCCGGCCGTGCTCGTCGACGGCGGCATGGATCTTGGTCGTGCGCCCACCCCGCGAGCGGCCGATCGCCTGGATCTCGGCCCCCCTTTTCCGCCTGCTGCCGAACGGTGTGCCTTGACATGGGTCGAATCCAGCATCACCGCCGCTGGCGGTCCACCAGCCTCCGCCAACCGCACGAAGACGCCCTGCCATACACCCTTGCGCGCCCAGCGGACAAAGCGGTTGTACAGCGTCTTGTGAGGGCCGTATTCCGCCGGCGCATCCCTCCACCGGCAGCCCGATTGAAGAACATGGATGATCCCCGATATCACCCGCCGGTCGTCAACCCGCGGCACGCCGCGCGTGTCCGTCGGCAACAACGGCGCCAGACGTCCAAACTGCTCATCGCTCAGCCAAAAGCTCTCCGACATCCTCAAGCTCCCATGGTTTGGAAGCTTGAATCAGATCCAAACAGAATCATAAAGCGCTTTTATGGGTCCAGAGCCTAGAGCAGGCCGTCGGCCAGCTCCGGCGGCTCCTCGGTGAGTGCCTTCTCGATCTGCGGCACCAGGCCGTCGACCGCCATCCGGTAGAGCTCCTCGCCTAGCTCGACCGTGGCCCCGCTCGGGTCGCCGCCGTGACCGGACAGCGAGACCTGGCGCAGCAGGTAGTAGAAGAACAGCTTCTTACCTCTTCCGCCGACCTTCTTGGCTTTGGTCATGTCGACCAGGTCGTCGCGGAAGTAGCGCATGATTGAGGTCTCGACGATGTTGCCGTGCGGCACGCCGTAGCTCTCATCGCCATAGAATTTCTTCTGAATCTCGGGCGTGATGTCCCACCAACTCAGCGCCTGAAGCTTGAAGTCCGGGTGGCGCACCCGCAGGTTGACCGTCGAGCAGTTCAGCGGGTGGATGTTGGGCAGGTGTCCGTTGAGGAACAGCAGACGGCGAAAGCCGGTGGCATAGACGCCCTCGGCAATCTCCTCGACCACCTTCTGGAAGGTCTCCGGGCTCAGCGACAGGGTGCCCGGAATCCCTTCATGGCCACTTGAATGGCCGATCGGCAGCGGCGGCAGCACCGGGACCCCGGTGCGCTCGGAGACCCCGAGCGCGATCCGGTAGGCGACCAGGTAGTCGACGTTCATCGGCAGATGCGGGCCGTGCTGCTCGGTCGCACCCGTGGGCATGATCACCATGTCCATGCCGTCATCGACCAGCTCCTTGGCCGCCATCCAGGAAAGCTCGTCATAGACGATCGGTTTGCCGCTCTTTTCCATCTTGGAGCCTCCCCATCCGGTCCGTCTCGCCTGCAAGGATAGTTGCGGTCCGCGGGTCCGGCCAGACCGGGAGGCGGGCCTACATCGTCCGGCCCGTCGGGTTGATGGCGATCAGCTCGCGGCAGGCGTTGGGCGCCGCACGGCTCTCCTCAGCGGATTCCTACGCACTTGACGGCCGGTTCTTGTTTTACAATGGGTTAGGAGAATTCCGAATTGATGCACCGACTAAGTCCCGGGCGGCGGTCCGGCACCGCTGGCGGTGCGCAGCAGGGCCTCGATCTCGCCGGGCAGGCTGTCGCCGCGCCAAGCGACGTGGTGGTCGGGGCGGATCAGGACGAAGTCCCGGCCGTAGAGGTCGCGCACGGCCGGGTCATGAACGGCGTGAACCGCCAGCGGAAATCCCAGACTTTGCGCGGCGTTGCGGATCGCGGCGGTATCCTGCGCCGCGCCGCCCAGGTCGAGCAGGGTGTATTCGGGCCCGAAGAAATCGAACAGCGCCACGGCGCCTTGCCAGGCATGCGGCGCGCGCGACCCCGGGCAGGCGTTCGGCGTGTACGTGTTCGGGTGCTCGGGCGGCGGTCCGGTGCCGTCATCGGCGATGATCGGCGAACCGGCATAGGTCAGTCCCAGAAAGACACCGGGGATGATGAACTCCCGGCGGGCGTGGTCGGAATGGTATTCCGTCTTGGCCGCGCGTTCGGCGGCCGCGGCCGGCGTATCCGCGCCGATATCACGGCTGACCTCGACCGTTCCGACCGAATGGGCGAATTCCCTGGCGAAGCCCACATTGCGGATGCCGATCGGCCGGCGCTCGGCCTCGTAGCTGTCCAGCAGCGTGTTTGCGCCCCAGCCGCCGATTACCGCGGCGAGCTTCCAGCCGAGATTGACCGCATCGTCGACACCGGTGTTCATGCCCATGCCGCCGGTCGGCGTGAACAGATGCGCCGCATCGCCGGCGATGAAGACGTTGCCGGCCCGATAGCGCTGGGCGACCAGCGAGAACCCCCCGGTCCAGTTGGCGGTCGAGATGATTTCGAGCGGAAACGCGCGGCCGGCGGCGCGGTGGATATGGGCGCGCGGATCCGCCGCGCCGCGCGCACGCTCGTCATGGACGGCGAAATGGAACAGGAACCGCGACGTGCTGTCGACATGGATGAGGACCGCACGGATTTCGGGGTTGATGACCCAGTACTGCCAGGCCCGCCGCTCCGGCAGCCAGGACAGGTCGGCCGTCGCTTCGAAATAGGTCGCGAACATGGGCCCACCGAACATCGGCCGAACGATGCCCGATTCCCCTTCGTATTCTATGCCGAGCGATTTGCGCACCACGCTGCCCGGGCCGTCGCAGCCGACCAGGTAGCGCGCCGTGATCCCGCATTCCTCGCCGCTGGCGATGTCGCGCGCGAGGGCCCGCACCGTGGAGCCATCGTCGGAGAAGCTCTCGAGCCTCCAGCCGAAGCGGCAGTCGATGGAGGCCAGCCGGTCGACTTTCTGCTTGAGTGCGCGCTCGAGGAAGATCTGCGAGGACCGGTGCGGCGGCTCGGGCGAAGCCCACGCGCTGGTGCCCGATCGCGCCTCGGCCAACGCCCCGCGCCGGCCGGGCTGCTCGAGCCGGCCGATCTCATGGCCGTTCAGCCGCGTGAAGTAGGCGACATCGGTCGGATGATCATCGTCGAGGCCCGAGGCCCGGATCGGCTCGGAGACTCCGAGGCGCCGGAAATGCTCCATCGACCGGCTGCTGATCGCGTTCGCCTTCGGATGGGACGCGGTCTCCGGGTGCTCGTTGAGCAAAACGCAGCCGATCCCGCGCCGGCCGAGCTCGATCGCGAGCACCATTCCGACCGGCCCGCCACCGGCGATCAGCACCGGAGTCGATAGTCCGTGTGTGCTCGCTACAGCCAAACCGTTTTCATTTCGAAGGCAAGCGCGTCGTCGTCAAGGTGATGCTCAGGCCGTACCGTCACCGAGCGGGTCGTGCGATGCGCCGGCGCGCGGTTGCCATGACCGGTCTCCTCAGGCGAGCGCGTAGCCGTTCTCGTAGTGCAGGTAGATGCCGTCGAAATAGAACCAGCGCATGATCGCGCTCTCGCGCGCCCAGTGGATCGCGGTGTCCTTCATCTCGCGCGTGGCGCAGTGGCGCTCGAGCGCTTCGAAGCCCCGATCGCCATGCTCGATATCGACTTCGGCGTGGAGCCAGAAATGCTCGATCGCCTCCTCGTCGTACTTGTATTTCTCGCGCAGCGCCGGCAGCACCTTGGAGTAGAGCATCGGCGATTGGGATTCCGTGCCGATGCGGATCGCCGCCACCGCGGCGTACCACGGCTCCGTCTTGGCGACGTTCTTCAGGAAGGCGACCCAGGAGCGCGTCGTCGGCAGCCCGCGCCCGGCCTTGACGGCGGCGAGATCGGCGCCGTTGGCCTCGGCGAACCGCAGCACGATGTCGAGATGAGAGCGCTCGGGGTCGGTCTCCTCGTGGAAGTTGTCGAGCTCGAGCGCAACCACGTCCTCGGGCGCGCGGGCGGCGATGTTGAACGAGACCTCGTTGACGATGTTGGAGATCCAGTGCCAGTGCTCCACCGCCCAGCCCATGCGGGCGCTGCGGCCGAGCTCGCCTTTGGCCCATTTCTCGGTCATCGGGTGGTTGGCGCAGTGCCGTTCCAGCACCGCGTCCTCGAGCTCCCGTCTGAATGCGCTCGTGCTTGCCATATCCGCCGCTCCCTCGTCTTTCTCTAGTCGTCGATGACCGCGATGCCCTGGATCTCGACCATCATTTCGGGCACCGCGAAGCCCGCACACGTAATCAAGGCGCTGGCCGGAAACCCGTCGGGGAAATACGCCTTGCGGATCTCGGTGAACCGCGTGCCGTGGCGCGAATCGCTGATGAAAACGGTCATCGTGACCATGTCCTGGAGCTTCGCGCCGGCGCGCGCCAGCGTCGCCTCCAGGAGCCGGAAGGACTCCCGCGTCTGACCGTCGAAGTCTCCGGCCAGCGAGTTCCCCGCCGCATCGACCGGCGCGCCGTGGCCGGCCGCCCAGACGACGGCGCCGCCCTTGGTGGCCACGCACGGCGAGAACGCGCGGTCCTCCTGCCAGGTACCCTTGAGATAGGTCCGCTCCATCGCTCACTTCCCTATTCGGCGGCGGCGCTCGCCTCGATTTTCTGCATTTGCGCCCAGATGTCGTCATACATCAGGTGCATCACATCGACGGTGGTCTGCACCGTGTCGATGACCAGCGCCATCTCCTCCTGGGTCGTCGCGAACTGGTCGAGCAGCTTCTTGCCGACGCCGGAATGCTCGTCGTCCGCCGTGTCATGGACGTGCCAGTAGGCCACCCCCTTGTCGTCGAGCCGGAAGCGCGCCTGCAGCCGCTTGGCGATGCGGCCGTAGGTGCCCGGGATCGGCGCCTCGCCGCCCAGCATGTGCGAGGCCACGCCCTCCAGGAACGTCTTGCCGCAGATATAGGAGAAATAGGCCATGAAGGCCGTCGTGCCGGCGCAGTATCTGGTCGCGTACATCTCCTCCTTGGAGATGCCGATCGCGGCGGCGTAGTTGAGATAGAGCTTGTGGTGCGAGACGCCGCCGGCATAAAGCCGGCCGGTGGCCTCTTCGTAGGTGACCTCGGCGATCTCCTCGCGCCAGGCGGGGTCGGGGCAGATCACGTAAAGCCTGCCGTGGTAGTTGTGGTTGTGCAGCGGCAGGATCCCGTGCTGCTTGCAGAAATAGCGGATCTGCTCGAGGCTGTGGCTGTCGTCCAGCATCCCCGCCCACAGCGGATGGCCGTAGATCGGCTTCGCCTTGTGGATGCGATCGATGTCCTCGAGCACCTTTTCGGCCGTCAGTGCCATCACGTCCTCTCCCCGTCGAACCCGGCAAAGATGATCCTCCAGCGCGCCGCCGCTGTCCAGTGGAGCGGGCGCGGTCCTACGCGCGCGTCCGCGGGAAGGAAGCTTGACAGCCCCGCCGGGCGCCCGCGTTATGGCGCGACAAGAAACCGCCGTCGGGGAGAGCCGCGATGTATGTCGGACAAAGGCTGAAGCGGCGCGAGGACGACAAGTTCCTCAAGGGACGCGGCCGCTTCGTCGACGACATCGAGCCGGCGGATGCCGCCCATGTCGCTTTCGTCAGGAGCCCGCACGCACACGCGCGGATCACCGATATCGACACCAAAGCCGCGGCTCGCATGCCGGGCGTGCTGCGTGTGCTCACCGCGGCTGACTGGCAGAAAGCGGGGTTGGGCGAGCTCACCTGCGTCCACCCGATGCCGTTTTCCGACGGCAGGCCGATGAACGAGGCGCTGCGCCCGGCGCTTGCCGCCGGCAAGGTGTGCCATGTCGGCGACGTGGTCGCCGCGGTCATCGCCGAGGACCGGTACCAGGCAGCCGACGGCGCCGAGGCGGTGATGGTCGACTACCATCCCCTGCCCGCGGTCACCGACATCGCACATGCCCTGGATCCAAGCGCGCCGATCCTGCACGAGGCGTTCGGCACCAACCTGGTCTTCGAGATCGAGCGCGGCGACAGGGCCGCGACCGAAGCCGCTTTTGCGGCCGCTCACCACGTGGTCGCGCTGACGCTGGACAGCAACCGGGTCGCCGGCTCGCCGCTCGAGCCCAGGGCGTATGTGTGTGCGTTCGACGAGACGACCGGCGCCCTCACCCTGTGGGCGACCACCCAGACGCCGCACTACCTGCGGCGCTGGCTTGCCAAGTACACGCTGTTCATTCCCGAGCACAAGATCCGCGTGATCTCGCCCGATGTCGGCGGCGGATTCGGGCTCAAGGTCCACTACGCGCCCGAGATCCCGACGGTGGTCTGGGCCTCGGTCCTGCTCAAGCGGCCGGTCAAGTGGACCGCGACCCGGACCGAGTCCCTGATGTCGGACGCCCAGGCGCGCGACCACCACACAACCGCGCGCATGGCTTTCGATGAGAACGGCAGGATTCTCGCCAGCGAGGTCGACACCATCGCGGCGCTGGGGGCCTATCTTTCCAACTTCGCGCCCTCGATCCCCGGCAATTCCTATCCGCAGACCATCACCGGGCTATACACCACGCCGAACCTGCATCTGCGGGTGCGCGGGGCGTATTCCAATACCGTACCGGTCGATGCCTATCGTGGTTCCGGCCGGCCGGAAGCGACCTTCGTCAACGAGCGGCTTGTCGAGAACGGCGCGCGGGAGCTCGGCATCGACGTGGTCGAGATCCGCAGGCGCAACCTGATCCCGGCCGAGGCCTTTCCCTACACCACCCCGGTCGGGCGGCCCTATGACTGCGGCGACCCGCCGGCGCTGTTCGACAAGCTGTTGAGGCTTGCCGACTACGAGGGTCTGCGCGAAGAGCAGCGGCAGCTCAAGCAGGACGGCGTGCGCATGGGAATCGGCATCGCCTGCTTCCTCGACAAGTCGGGCACCGGGTCCTCGCGCAACCTCGCCAGCCGCGGCGGGCTGCATGGCGGCTACGAGAGCGCGATCGTGCGTGTCCATTCCGACGGCAAGGTGACCGTCTATGTCGGCTCGCACAGCCACGGCCAGGGCCACGACACCACGTTTTGCCAGATCGCCGCCGATCATTTGGGCCTGCCGATCGAGCATATCGCGCTGGTCGAGGGCGATACCGACTCGGTGCCCTTCGGCAACGGCACCTGGGGCTCGCGCTCGCTGTCGGTCGGCGGGCCGGCGATCATGACCGCCGCCGACCGGGTGATCGACAAGGCCAGGAGATTGGCCGCCCATATCCTCGAATGCGCGATCGAGGACCTCGACTACGCCGATGCGGTCTTCTCGGTGCGCGGCACCGACCGGCGGATCAGCTTCGAAGACGTCGCCGATGCTGCCTATCACGGCGCCCTGATCCCGACTGACGGCTCGCTCGAGCCCGGGCTGGAAGCGACCGTCTTCTACGAACCGCTCGATACCAACGACCCCCAGGCGATGCATCTGGCCGTCGTCATCGTCGAGCCGCGCTCGGGCAAACTCACCTTGCGGAATTACTTCACCTCCGATGACTGCGGCAGGATCGTCAATCCGATGATCGTCGAAGGCCAGGTGGTCGGCGGGCTCGCCCAGGGCATCGGCCAGGCGGTGATGGAGCACGTGGTCTATGACAGCGCTCACGCAGGCCAGCTCTTCACCGGCACCCTGATGGACTACGCACTGCCGCGCGCCTCGGACATGCCGCCGGTGGCGATGGTCTTCCAGGAAACGCCCGCGCTGTCCAATCCGCTGGGGGTCAAGGGGGGCAGCGAGACCGGCACCATCGGTGCGCCGGCCGCCATCGGCAACGCAGTCGTCGATGCGTTGTGGGACCTGGGCGTTCGCCACGTCAGGCTGCCGCTCACCCCCCATTCGGTCTGGCAGGCGCTGGAGGAGGCGGGCGCGGATGTCTGAGAGGATGCCCGTTGCGCTGACCATCAACGGCCGCGATTACACCGCCGAGATCGATCCGCGCACGCTCCTGGTCGAATTCATCCGCCGCGAGGCACGGCTGACCGGCACCCATGTCGGCTGCGACACCTCCCAATGCGGCGCGTGCACGGTCCACCTCGACGGCATCGCGGTCAAATCATGCACGATCTTCGCCGCCCAGGCCGCCGGCCATGCGGTGACCACCATCGAGGGCGTCTCTCCCGAAGACGGGCTCAACCCGCTCCAGGCCGCCTTCAAGGAGCACCACGCGCTGCAGTGCGGCTATTGCACCCCGGGCATGATCATGACCGCCCTGGATCTGATCGCCCGCAACCAGGCGTACGACGACCAAGCGGTCCGCGCAGGGCTGGAGGGCAATCTCTGCCGCTGCACCGGCTACCAGAATATCGTTGCCGCCATCCTCGCGGCGGCCGCCGCGGCCTCGGCCGGCGAGGGCTGAGCCGTGTACCCGACCCGCTACCACCGCCCTGCTACGCTGGAAGAGGCTACCCGGATGGTTGCGGCCGGCGAGGACCGGCGCCCCCTGGCCGGCGGCATGAGCCTGATCCCGGTCATGAAACACCGCCTTGCCGCGCCGACCGACCTCGTCGACCTCGCCGCCATAGAAGACCTGTCAGGCATCGAGGCGACCACCGGCCACGTCACCATCAAGGCCATGACCCGCCACGCCGCGGTCGCCGCCAGCCCCGAGGTTGCCCGATCTGTCCCTGCGCTTGCGACACTGGCCGGCGGCATCGGCGACCCGCTGGTCCGCAACCGCGGCACCATCGGCGGCTCGCTGGCCAACAACGACCCCGCCGCCTGCTACCCGAGCGCGGTCCTCGGCCTGAACGCCGAGATCCTCACCACGGCAAGAACCATTCCGGCCGAGGATTTCTTCAAGGGCCTCTTCGAAACCGCGCTTGCCCCGGGGGAACTGATCACGCGCGTGCGTTTTCCGGTCCCGGCCAAGGCTGCCTACAGAAAATTCCCCAACCCCGCCTCCCGCTTCGCCATCGTCGGCATCTTTCTGGCCCGGTTCCCCGACCGATCGGTCCGTCTTGCCGTCACCGGCGCTGGCCCGTGCGTCTACCGCCTCACGGCATTCGAGGACGCGCTTTCGGAGACCTTCACCGCTTCGTCCCTGGCGCGCCTGACCGTCGATGCCGCATCCCTGACGACCGACATCCACGGCAGTGCGGCCTACCGCGCCCACCTGATCAAGGTGCTCGCGGAAGATGCGGTGACCGCGTGTATCTGAGCATGCACAGTCCCCAAGCGAGCCCCCGCAATATCCATTGTCGTTGATTGATGCGTGAGCCCTGATCTGGCTGTAAATCGGGCAAATCCGATCAAACCATCGAGGTGAACCACGCCGATGCCGGGTCCCAAGGGCCGCGCCGCCGGCACCGCCGAGCCCGGCTTTTGCAAATCAAAGGAAAACGATACTCTGCGATCATCGCCCTTTCGCACCAAGGCTGACGATGGCTAGCAACGACGATCTTCAGATCACGCTCGGTATCGAAGAGGAGTTCTTCCTCATCGATCCGGAGAGCCGCAACCTTCTGGCCAAACCGGATCACGGAATATTCGAGGATTGCCGCAAGCACAGCGGACCGCACAAAGTCGTGCCCGAACTCCTTCGCACGCAGATCGAAATCAATACCCGGGTCTGCGACTCCATAGCAGCACTTGACACCGCGGTACGAGAGGCGCGCCAGGTGGTGATCGACATTGCCGACAAATATGGAGTCGGGGTGATGGCTGCCTCGACCCATCCGTTCGCGGCATGGCGTGATCAGGTCACCACGCCGCTGGAGCGCTACGAACGTTTCGCCGTTACCTACCAGGAAAGTGTACGACGAATGCTCGTCGGCGGAATGCACATCCATGCCGGGTTCGGCGATCCGGATTCGCGCATCCGCATCATGACGTCGCTGCGGCGCTACCTCCCTCTTATACATGCCTTGTCCGCATCATCGCCGTTTAACGGAGGCGTCGAAACGGGGCTGAAATCCTATCGTCTGAATCTCACCGGCGCCCTTCCCCGCACCGGTCTCCCCGGCCCGTTGCGCTCGCGCGCCGAGTACGACCGTCTCGTGGCCGACTACGTTCGCATGGAAGCCATCAATGACGGCAGTGAACTGTGGTGGGACATTCGCCCGGCCACCAGGTACCCGACCATAGAGATGCGGATCTGCGACGTCTGTCCGCGCATCGAGGACGCGATCACCATCGCCGCCATCTACGCCTGCCTGATCCGGCGGCTGATCCGCCAGGATCGGGAAAACGGTCTGCCGCCCGATCCGCCGACGGAGATCATCGCCGAAAACCGCTGGCTCGCCCAGCGATACGGTGTTCTGTCGTTTCTCGGAGACCCGGAGGGAGGCGGCCGGGAGGATATCTACAACCACACGACCGCGCTGATCGAAGATCTTGCCGAAGACGCGCGCGCGCTGGGCTGCGAGAACGCGTTGCGCCGGGCGCTCGACATCATCTACCACGGCACCTCCGCCGATCGCCAGCTCGACCTTTTCCGCCTCCGGATCCTCGAGGGCGATACCACCGAAACGGCGCTGAAGGCGGTGGTGGACCACGTGATCACCGAGACCCGCGAAGGGGTCGCGGCAGCCTCCTGAGACGAAGACCACCGGTCCGGCTTGTCCGGAACACGCCGAGATCTATGCCGGCGCTTCGACCCGGACGGTCACGATATTGGCGTCGTGGTACTGCTGATGACGGACCGAGGACGCGATGTGCCGCAACAACCGAAGGGAGACTTCCCTCTCGATCGGGGCTTCGCCGGCCTGCTTGCCGAGCAGCGCAATCCGGTCCTGAAGGTTCTCCTCGCCTGGAGCCGCAATGAACTCCAGGACAGCCACGCCGCCCTCCTTGTGCGCGATCGGCAGCAGGCGTCGCCGCGGATGGTCCCGGTCGGCTTCGTTTTGCTGCAGCAGCGTCAACAGAGTCTCCTCTGCAGCCGCATCCAGGCGGTTCGCCATCGCCTTATCCCAACCGCTGAGGGATGCGAAGTCGCCGAGAAACGCCCTGATCTTCGGCAGAATCGAGATGTCGAACGCCAGTTCGATCCGGCGGCGGCGCGGCGCACTCAGCTCGACGAACAGGGTCATGACAATGGCGACGAGACCGCCGGCGGTCATCCCGTTGCGGAGCAGGCCGTGCGCGAATTCGGCGACATATTGCGGATAGATCAAGTCGTTCTGGAAGCCCACGCCCATCCAGAACGCAACGCCGGCGATCAGCCCCTTGCGGTAGTCGATCCCGTCCTGAACGACGATCCTCATACCCACGACAAACAGCATCGCCAGCAACACCGTGACATAGGCCGCAACGACCGGGCCGGGTATCGCCAGGATCACGGAGAGCAGCTTGGGAGAGAACGCGGCGAGGACGAAGATGGCACCCAGAGCCACCCCGACGCCGCGGCCGCCGACCCCGGTGAGTTCGGTCACCGATATGCTCGTCGAATAGGTCGTGTTCGGCACCGTTCCCGCCAAACCGGACAGCAGGTTGCCCACGCCGTCGGCGGCCACCGCGCCTTGCACCGACCTGAAATCGACCGCCCTTGGGCGGCGCCAGGACACGCGCTGGATGGCGACGGAATCGCCGATCGTTTCGATTGCGCCGACCAGGGTGACGAACGCGAACGCCGGAAGGAGCTTCCAGAAAACCGGGCCGAAGCCGAGGTCCAGACCCGGCCATTCCCCTTTGGGAATGCCCAGCCACGACGCTTCGGCGACACGGCCGACGTCGTAGAGGCCGAAATTTCCGGCAACGGCCGAGCCGGCGGCCACGCCGATGACCAGCGCCCACAGACGTAGAACGCCCGTCGCTTTCAGCGCGACCGCGACGATCGCAAGCACGGTCGCAACAGCGCTCAACGGCGCGGCCGCCGCCGGACTCCCATCCGGCACGTCGTCCAGCAATCCGAAGATGATCGGCATCACCGTCACGGGGATGAGCATGATCACCGTTCCCGAGACCACCGGGGTCAGAATCCGCCGGAACAGCGAGAGCCGGGCGGACAGCGCGAACTGGAACAACGACGAGACGACGATCAGGGTGGCGAGCATCGCCGGACCGCCGTCGGCCACCGCCGTGACGCAGACCGCGATAAAAGCCCCGGAGGTGCCCATGGCCAGGACATACCCGGAACCGACCCGACCGACCCGGATCGCCTGCAACGCGGTGCTCAGGCCGCTGACGACGACCGCCGCGAATACCGCCCACGACAGGAAGGCTTCGGATCCGCCGGCGGCCCGGACCACGATCGCCGGGGTAAGGACGATTCCGCCCACGCAGAGAACCGCAAGCTGCAGCCCCAGACCCAACGCCAGCATCGCCGGCGGGTTTTCGTCGGGTTGGAGCGAATGCCCGTTCGCTGTTCGGAACCCTCGTCAACCATGCCTAGAACTCATACATCCATGGGCGCGTTTTTGCGCCGAAATCCGGCGTCGGTCGGCGGCAACGCCCCGTCGAGCCGGTCGCGGTCATAAAACGGACGAGGCGTCCTTGTGGCCCGACCATTTGGGCAATCCATCGTCTATATCGAAGACGCGCATGCCATAGAAAATGTGACAGGTCGGCTTGAAGGCCTCCGGCACCTTGGGCGGGACGCCGAAATCGAACAGCGTGGGGAAGGCAAGCCACATGTTGCGGCCCTCGTCGGCGATCGGCGTGGCGCAGAGCGCGCAGGTCAGCTTGCAGGGAAGGATTCGGCCGGGCTTGTCCAGTGTGGTGTTGTAGAAGGCGATGCGGTCGATCCCGGTGGTGATCCGCACATCGTGCTTGTGGAAGATCGCCGCCCACTGCATCGGGGCGCCATGGGTCTTCCGGCAGGTCGCGCAGTGGCAGATCTTCGCATCCACCGGGTCGGCGCGGACCCGGTAGCGGACCGCCCCGCAATGGCAGGAGGCTTCGTACCTCGTAGCGAAGAGGTGGTCGCCGCTCGGCCCATAGAGCCGATCGAATTCGGTCATGACGGTTCCTGACGGGGTCTGGCAGAGGGCACCGGCACCGGACCATCGATGCAATTCATCGAAACCACCGACGAAGAACGATCCAGATCGCCTATTGGGCAGGCACGGTAGCGGTCGGGGCGAAGACGTCGTTGCGCGAAGGGACCTCGACGATCCGCGCAACCGGATCCCGAGCCACGCCGGGCGGGTCTTCGCCGCGCTCCACGGCGGCGATCGCCTCGCGCAGGCGGCGCCTGAAAAGGACGACGCCGCGGTCCGAGCTCGCCAGATGCTCGAGGGCGTGGCGCGCGATCGCCCGCTGGCCGGTCTGCGCCTCCCAGTCGTCGGGCGCGCGCTGGGTTTCCTCGTAGGGGCGCACGACCGCCTCATGCGGGGGCTGGAAGACCTTCCTGGTCGGATCGATCCGCTCGACATGGAAGCCGACCGTGTTCTCGTTGTCGACCGGGACCCACCAGCCGACCATGCGCGCCCGCTCGGTCTCGCGCTCGGGATCGGTGCCGCTCACCTCGGGCGGCGGCACCGAGCGCGCCGTCGGAACAAAGATTGTCGAGGTGCGGATCAGCCTGAGCCCGCTGTCGAGGTCGGCGGTCCGGACGTAGGAAACATGGCGCGGGGAATGCTCGTAATCGAAGCGCGGCCGGACGGCCATGACCTCGTTGAACTCGAACAGACCGGGATTCCAGCCGTGCAGGATATAGGTATGGACCGGATCGGCGGCGTTCTCCTGGAGCTGCAGCCAATTGCACGCCGCCACCTCGCCCCGGCTGTAGTTGCGGTAGGCAAGGTAGTCCGCCTCCGCGTCTTCGAGAATGTCGTAGCGCGGCAGGAGCGGCTTCTTTTCCGGCGGCCCCATGTAGGCGAAGACCAGGCCCTTGTATTCCTCGGCCGGGTACCACGGCTGGCGCACCTCGTCCTTGTACCTGCTCTGGTCCGGCTCGCCCGGCTGGTCCAGGCAGCGGCCGACCGCGTCATAGAGCCAGCCGTGATAGCAACAGCGGATGCCGTTCTCCTCGATCCGGCCATATTCGAGCGAAGTGCCGCGGTGGATGCAGTGCGCGCCGAGCACGCCGACACGACCCGACCTGTCGCGATAGGCAACCAGCTCCTCGCCCAGAATCATGAGGCGCTTGGGGAGATCGGCGAGTTCCGATGACAGGCACACCGGGTGCCAGTAGCGTCGCATCAGCTCGCCCATCGCCGTGCCGAACCCGACATGGGTCAGGACCGCATCTTCGTCGGGGACGATGGCGTTCCGCCCGTAACCCGAACCCTCGGTGTCGGTCATCGCTGGTCCCTCGCGCGTGCGGATTGCCGCTTGTTTGCGGCGTTTGCCGCCAGGCCGGAGCGCCAAAAGCATAGGAAACGGCCGGAACCGATGTCAACCGAGCGGCATCAATGCAGATGGAGAAGCGTTCGCGGCGCGGCGCACCGACTGCGAGGACGACGAACCGGCCCCCGGGGTAGGTCGGCGGGCGAATTCATTGACTCCCGAATCGCGCCTGGATAGGTAAGCGGTCACCATGCGCATCATCCGACACACCAAAGGGGTTCCCGACAGCGCACGCGGCGGCGTGGTGACGATCGGCAATTTCGACGGTGTCCATCTCGGCCATCAGGTGGTCATCCGGGCCGCCGGCGCGTTGGCCGAGGCGCACGCCACGCCGCTTTCGGTGGTGACGTTCGAGCCCCATCCGCGGCGCTTCTTCCGTCCGGACGATCCGCCGTTTCAGCTTACGCCCCTGCGCAGCAAGGTCCGGCGCTTCGAGGTAATGGGCATCGATACGCTGCTGCTGATCCATTTCGACGACGAGGTTTCGCGGGCGAGCCCGCAGAACTTCATCGACCGGGTGCTGGTCGAGGGGCTCGGCGCCCGCCATCTGACCGTCGGCTACGACTTCGTCTTCGGTAAGGGCCGCAAGGGCAACGTCGAGACCTTGCGCACATGGGCCGAGGCCGACGGCGTCGGGTTCTCCGTCGTCGAGCCGGTCAGTGGACCCGACGGGACGGTCTATTCCTCGACCAACATCCGCGCGGCGCTGAAAGAGGGCGACCCGGCCAAGGCGGCGGCGCTGCTGGGCCGCTGCTTCGAGATCGAAGGCCGGGTCCTGAGGGGCGACCGGCGCGGCCGCCAGATCGGCTTTCCGACGGCCAATCTTTCGTTGGAGGACTATGTTCAGCCGGCGCTGGGGGTTTACGCCGTCTGGGCAGGAATCGAAGAGCACGGCGCGACGCGTTGGTACATGGGTTGCGCCAACCTGGGCTGGCGGCCGACCTTCGACGGTGACAGGCTGGGGCTGGAGACCTATATCCTGGATTTCACCGAGGACATTTACGACCGGTTAGTCCGCGTCGCCCTGGTCGAGTACATCCGGCCCGAGCACAAGTTCGCAGGCCTTTCCGAGCTGCGCGAGCAGATCGCCAAGGACAGCATGGCCTCGCGCGCCTTGCTGGAACGGCTCAGCGATGGCGATCTGCGCGCACCGCCCGGTGCGGCCGTGCCGGCTCGATCGGATCAGGGGCTGCGATGACCACCGATTACCGCCCGACCGTGTTCCTGCCCAAGACCGGCTTTGCGATGCGGGCCAGGCTGCCCGAGCGCGAGCCGGAGATCCTCGCGCGTTGGCAGGCGGAGGATCTCTACGGCCGGCAGCGCGCGGCAGCGCGCGGCCGGGAAAAGTTCATCCTCCACGACGGCCCGCCCTATGCGAACGGCCATCTCCATATCGGCCACGCGCTCAACAAGACCCTCAAGGACGTCATCAACCGGTCCCAGCAAATGCTCGGGCGCGATGCCAACTACGTGCCGGGCTGGGACTGCCACGGGCTGCCGATCGAGTGGACGATCGAGGAGAAGTACCGCAAGGACGGACGCGACAAGGACGAGGTGCCGCTGCTCGAGTTCAGACGCGAATGCCGCGCGTTCGCCGCCCATTGGATCGAGGTCCAGCGCGCGGAGTTCGAGCGCCTCGGGGTGATTGGAGACTGGCAGCAACCCTACACCACGATGTCGTTCGCCGCCGAAGCCCAGATCGTGCGCGAGCTCGGGAAGTTCCTGCTCAATGGCGGGCTCTATCAGGGCGCCAAGCCGGTCCTGTGGTCGGTCGTGGAAAAGACCGCGCTGGCCGAGGCCGAGGTCGAGTATTTCGACCACACTTCGACGACGGTCCATGTCCGGTTTCCGGTCACGCGGGCCTCGGATCCGGCGCTGGCCGGCGCATCGGTCCTGATCTGGACCACCACGCCCTGGACGATCCCGGGCAACCGCGCAGTCGCCTACGGCGAGGCGATCGATTACGCGGTGGTCGAGGTGACCGAAGCCGCCGGAGACAGCTTGGCGGTCGCCGGCGAGCGGGTCGTGCTGGCCGCGGCACTCGCCGAATCGGTGTTCGCCGAGGTCGGCATCGCCGGGACCAGGACGCTCGCCACCCTGCCGGGCAGCGCGCTTGCAGGCACCGTCTGCCGCCATCCGCTGCACGGCCGAGGCTATGACTTCGACGTCCCGCTGCTCGCCGGCGATCATGTCACCGTCGAGCAGGGGACCGGGTTCGTCCACACCGCGCCCGGGCACGGCGCGGAGGACTTCGAGGTCGGCCGAGCCCACGGGCTCGAGGTGCCGCGCACCGTCGACGACAGCGGCATGTTCTACGACCATGTGCCGCTGTTCGCCGGCCAGCACGTCTACAAGGTGGACGGGGCGGTCGCCGACGCCTTGAACGACGCCGGCGGGCTGCTCGCCCGCGGACGGCTGGTCCACTCCTATCCGCATTCCTGGCGCTCGAAGAAGCCGCTGATCTTCCGCACCACGCCGCAATGGTTCATCGGCATGGCGCAGAACCATCTGCGGGACAAGGCGCTGGCCGCGATCGACAGAACGGCGTTCTACCCGGAGACCGGGCGAAACCGGCTCCACGGCATGATCGCGACCCGGCCGGACTGGTGCGTGTCGCGCCAGCGTGCCTGGGGGGTGCCGATCACCGTCTTCGTCGACAAGAAGACCGGCGAGCCGCTGCGCGACCAGGCGGTGCTCGACCGCGTGGTCGCCGCGGTCGAGGCCGAAGGCGCAGATGCCTGGTTCGAGAGCCCGCCGGAGCGCTTCCTGGGCGTTGAATACGATCCGGCGGACTACCACCAGGTGCGGGATATCCTCGATGTGTGGTTCGATTCGGGCGCCTCGCACAGCTTCACCCTGGAGACGCGCTCCGACCTGCAATGGCCGGCCGCGCTCTATCTGGAAGGGTCGGACCAGCATCGCGGCTGGTTCCACTCCTCGCTGCTGGAGTCCTGCGGCACCCGCGGCCGCGCACCCTATGACGGGGTGCTGACCCACGGTTTCGTGCTCGACGAGCAGGGCCGCAAGATGTCGAAATCGCTGGGCAACGTGGTCTCGCCGCAGGAGCTCATCGCCAGGTATGGCGCCGACATCCTGCGCCTGTGGGTCGTCGCCTCGGACTATTCCGAGGATCTTCGGATCGGCGCCAACATCATCGAGCAGAACGTCGAGGCCTACCGGCGGATCCGCAACACGATGCGCTATTTGCTGGGCAACCTCGCAGGCTTCGAAGACGGCGAGCGGATGGCAGCGGCGCACATGCCGGAGCTCGAACGCTGGGTGCTGCACCGGCTGTGGGAGCTCGACCGACTGGTCCGCGACTCACTGGAACGTTACGCGTTCCACGACCTGTTCACGGCGCTGCATAATTTCTGCGCATCGGACCTGTCGGCCTTCTATTTCGACATCCGCAAGGACACGCTCTACTGCGCCCGGCTCGACGATCCGGCGCGGCGGGCTGCGCGCACGGTGCTCGATGCGCTGTTTTCCTGCCTGACGACCTGGCTGGCGCCGATCCTGTGCTTCACTGCCGAGGAGGCCTGGCGCGCCCGCCACGGCGAGGATGCCGACAGCGTCCACCTGGAGCTCTTCCCCGAAATTCCGGCCGACTGGCGGGCCGATGCGATCCTTGCGCGCTGGGAGGGTGTGCGCCGGGTGCGCCGAGTGATCACGGGAGCCCTTGAGGTCGAGCGCGCGGAGAAGCGCATCGGCTCGAGCCTGCAGTCCCATCCGCAGGTCTATGTCGATGCCGCGACTGCGGCCGTGCTCGAAGGGCTCGACCTCGGGGAGATCGCGATCACGTCGGGCCTCACCCTCAGGGTCGGGGCGGTGCCGGAAAAGGCCTTCAGGCTGGCCGATGTCCCGGGCGTGGGTGTGATCGTCGGCGAGGCCAGGGGCACCAGGTGCGAACGCTGCTGGCGGGTGCTGCCCGAAGTCGGATCGGACCCGCGGCACCGCGATATCTGCGGCCGCTGCGCCGATGCGGTGGGTGAGTACGGCGCGGCGGCGGAATAGGCGCGATGCCCTCGACCCTGGCGCGCTGGGGAATTGCGGTCGCCGCCGTCGTCGCGGTCCTCGACCAGGCGACAAAGATCCTGATCGCAGGCTGGTTGGGCGAGGTCGGCACCGCAGTGACAGTGACCTCGTTCTTCAACCTCGTGTTCGTCCTCAACCGCGGCGTAAGCTTCGGGCTGTTCAGTTCGGGTTCGCCCTGGGGGCCGTGGCTGCTTTCCGCATTCACCGTCGCGGTGGTGATCGCACTGGTGATCTGGCTGATCCGGACCGCGGACCGCTGGCTCGGCATCGCGCTGGGGCTGATCATCGGCGGCGCGCTCGGCAACCTCATCGATCGGCTGAGCCAGGGCGCGGTGTTCGATTTCCTCGATTTTCACGTCGCCGGGCTGCACTGGCCGGCGTTCAACGTGGCCGATTCGGCGATCACCGTCGGCGTCGGCATCGTGCTCTATGGAAGCTTGATCGGTGGCAGATCCGATCGTAGGGTGCGCGCGGAAAAGGACTCCCGAACGTAGGGCGAAAGCGGAATGAAACGTGGCGGATTGCGGACCGGGCTAGCGGCAGCCTGTGCAATCGCGCTGGCGTCCGGGCTTGCGGCCTGCGGCAGCAAAACGCGCGAGGCGATCGGGCTTGATCGCCCGCCGCCGGACGAGTTCGCCGTGGTGACCCGCGCCCCGCTCGCCATCCCGCCCGAATTCGGCCTGCGCCCGCCCAGTCCCGGCATGCCGCGTCCGCAAGAGCAGGAGGTCAAGGACGAGGCGCGCAACATCCTGCTGCGCAGCACGAAGACGGGCCTCGCCGACGGCAAGGCGCCGCCGACAAGCGGCGAGCAGGCCCTTCTCGGACGCGCCGGCGCGGTGAATGCGAATCCCTCGGTCCGTGAGGAGGTCGACAGGGAATCCGCCCAGATCGCCGCTTCCGGGGGCAGCTTCGTCGACAGGCTCATCTTCTGGCGCAACCCCGACCCGGCGGGCGAGGTGATCGATGCCGCGGGCGAATCCCAGCGGCTGCGCAGCAATGCCGCCCTGGGCAAGCCGGCGACCAGCGGAACCACACCGGTGATCAAGCGGCGCGAACGGGGCGTATTGGAAGGCATCTTCAACTGACCGCGAGGACGCGCCGCGATCCCTTGCCGTTGACGAACGCCCGACCATATACCAACCGCATGCCGGCGGGCACGGACCCGGCGCCGGAGTCACGAAACGGAGAGCCGATCTTGATTGCAAACGGCCGTGGAAGCCGCGCATCGATCCTGCTGCTGGCCGGCATGGCGCTCCTCCTGGCAGGCGCACCCGCACCCCCGCCGGCGCGCGCCGGGGTTTTCAACCCCAAGACCTTCACCCTGGCCAACGGGCTTCAGGTCGTCGTCGTCGAGAATCACCGGGCGCCGATCGTCGCCCAGATGCTCTGGTACAAGGTCGGCGCCGCCGACGAGCCGCCGGGAAAATCCGGCATCGCCCATTTTCTCGAACATCTGATGTTCAAGGGCACCCGGTCCGTCCCGCCGGGCCAGTTCTCCAAGATCGTCGCGCGCAACGGCGGCATGGACAACGCGTTCACCAGCCACGACTACACCGGCTATTTCCAGCGTGTCGCAAGCGACAAGCTCGCGCTGGTCATGCGCCTTGAAGCCGACCGGATGACGAATTTGCGCCTGACCGACGCCGAGGTGGTGCCGGAACGCGATGTCGTCCTGGAGGAGCGCCGCTCGCGCACCGACAACAAACCCGGCGCCCAGCTCTACGAGCGCCGCCAAGCGATCACCTATCTGCGTCACCCTTACCGGGTTCCCGTGATCGGCTGGAAACGCGAGATCGAAAGGCTGACAACCGCCGACGCGCTGGCCTTTTACCGCGCGCATTATGCGCCCAACAACGCCATCCTGATCCTTGCCGGCGACGTGAGCCTGGAGCGCGCGCGCGTGCTCGCGGAGCGCCACTTCGGACCGATCCCGCGGCGCGAGGTCCCGCCCAGGGTCCGCCCGGTCGAGCCGGAGCCGCTGGCAGCCAAGCGGGTGATCATGAAAAGCCCGCGGGTCCACCTGCCGCAA
The DNA here is from genome assembly GCA_965248835.1 of Alphaproteobacteria bacterium. Lineage (GTDB taxonomy): Bacteria > Pseudomonadota > Alphaproteobacteria > MPNO01 > MPNO01 > CAYFYS01. The sequence continues at coordinate 205,591 of CBDFLJ010000002.1, read as the reverse complement.
CTGACGATCAGCTACCGGGCGCCGAGCTTCAACGCGGGCGCGGTCGAGCATGCCTATCCGTTGCAGGTGCTGGCCGAGGCGTTGGGCGGCGGCGCGACCAGCCGGCTCTACCGCACCCTGGTGGCCGATCAGGCCATCGCCTCCAGCGTCGGGTCCTGGTACAGCGCCGCGCGGGTCGACAGCGGCGCGTTCTCGATCTCGATCAAGCCCAAGGCAGGCGGTGCAGTCGCGCCCCTGGAGGCGGCGCTCAAGACGGAGCTCCAACGCTTCCTGGAGCGCGGCATCACCGAAGAAGAGCTTGCCCGGGTCAAGCGCTCGCTGCTGGCCGGGGCGATCTACGCGCGCGACGGCATCCGGGCGGCGCCCAGAATCATCGGCCGGACGCTGGTCACCGGCGGGACCATCGGCGATGTCGAAACCTGGCCGGAGCGCATCGCGGCGGTGACTGCCGAACAGGTCGGCGCGGCCGCACGCGCGGTGCTGGTCGAGAAACGCTCGGTCACCAGCATCCTCCTTCCGGATTCCACCAGCTAGCGGGCCTGCATCGCCATGACCAAGCCGCTTGCCCGGCGTTTCGTCCTGATCCTGGCGGCCTGGGCCGCCCTGGCCGTTGGTCCGGCGGCCGCGACCGACATCCAGCGGGTCCGCAGCCCGGGCGGGATCGAGGCGTGGCTGGTCCGCGACGGCTCGGTCCCGGTGATCAGCGTCTCGTTCACCTTCAAGGGCGGCGCCGCGCTCGACCCCGAAGGCAGAGAGGGGCTGGCCGATATGGTCTCCAGCCTGCTCGACGAGGGGGCGGGCGCGCTTGACTCCAAGGCATTCCAGGAGGCCTTGGAGGACACCACCGCCTCGCTCGATTTCGATGCCGAGCGCGACCGGTTCGGCGGCTCGCTGCGGACCCTGAGCGCGCACAGGCAGCGTGCCTTCGACCTGCTGCGCTTGGCGCTCGGCGCGCCGCGCTTCGATCCGGCGCCGGTCGAGCGGATACGCGGCCAGCTCATCGCCTCTCTCGATAGCCAGAAGGACAACCCGCGGCGCATCGCCGGGCGGACCTGGTACGGCCTGGTCTTCGGCGACCACCCCTATGCCAGGCCCATCGCCGGGACGCCGGAGAGCGTGCGCGCGATCGCCCGCGCCGACCTCGCCCGTTTCGTGCGCCAGCGTTTCGTGCGCGACGGCCTGATCATCGGGGTTGCGGGCGACATCGCGCCCGAGGAGCTCGGCCGCCGACTCGACCAGGTGTTCGGCTCGCTGCCCCAGCGCGGCGGCCCGTCCGGGCTGCCCGAGGCCGTGCCGGCGGGCGGCAAGCTGGTGGTCATCCGCAAGCCGATCCCGCAAAGCGTCGTCGTCTTCGGCCAAGCCGGGCTCAGGCGTGATGATCCGGACTACTACACGGCTTACGTGATGAACCACATCCTGGGCGGCGGGCAATCCTCGCGCCTGAACGAAGAGATCCGCGAAAAGCGCGGCCTGGCCTATTCGGTCTACAGCTACCTCAACCCGATGGCCCGGGCGGGGCTGATCATGGGCGGGCTGGGCACCGTGAATGCGCGCGTGGCGACCTCGCTCGACCTGGTCAGGTCGGAATGGCAGCGCATTGCCCGCGACGGGGTCGGCGCCGACGAATTGGCGGCGGCAAAGACCTACATCAACGGGTCCTTCCCGTTGCGGCTGGATTCCACGCGCAACATCGCCGGCATGCTGGTCGCCATCCAGATCAACAAGCTCGGCATCGACTATATCGACCGGCGGGCGTCCCTGATCGATGCGGTCACCGGCGAGGACATCAAGCGCGTTGCCGCGCGGCTTCTCGCCCCGGACAAGCTCACCGTGGTGGTGGTCGGCAACCCGCCGGGCCTGGAAAGCACGCCCTGAAGATTCCCGAATTCGGGTATCCGCGATCCGCGGATGCGACTACCCTCGATCCGCAGTGGTGATCTCCAACGGTTCTCCGGGGCCATTGCCGCCCCGTGAGCCGCCGACAGACAGGGGCATGGCCTTGAGCGAGACATCGTTGCCCGATAGCGCGCTCCAGGGACCGCGCATGAGGATCCGGCGCCTGCCGCCGGTCCTGATCGATCGGATCGCCGCCGGCGAGGTGGTCGAGCGGCCGTCCTCGGTGGTCAAGGAGCTGGTCGAGAACGCCATCGATGCCGGCGCCGGGCGAATCGAGGTGAGCCTGCGCGACGGCGGCCGCGGGTTGATCGCAGTCGCCGATGACGGCGAGGGCATGGATGCGGCATCGCTTGCGCTGGCAATCGAGCGCCACGCAACCTCGAAGCTGCCCGATGACGACCTTTCGGCGATCGCGAGCCTGGGGTTCCGCGGCGAGGCGTTGCCTTCGATCGGCTCGGTGAGCCGGCTTTCGATCACCAGCCGCGCCCGCGGCGCGGACCAGGCCTATTCCATCGCCGTGGAGGCCGGCACGGCCGGCACGGTCCGGCCGGCCTCGCTTGCGCGCGGCACCCGGGTCGAGGTGCGCGACCTGTTTTTCGCGACCCCGGCCCGGCTCAAGTTCCTCAAGGCGAGCCGGACCGAGCTGCACAACGCCGTGGAAGTGGTCCGCCGGCTGGCACTCGCGCGCGCCGACATCGCCTTTTCGGTGACCGCGGAGGACCGCACCTACCTGCGCTGCGAGGCCGGGACCGACGACCTGCTCGATCCCACGGGCGAACGGCTGGCCCAAATCATGGGCCGCGACTTCCTGGACAATGCGGTGGCCATCGAGGCCGAGCGCGAGGGCTTCCGGCTTTCCGGCCGGGCCGGCCTGCCGACGCTGAACCGCGGCAGCGCGCAGATGCAGTACGTCTTCGTCAACGGCCGGCCGACGCGGGACCGGCTGTTCGCCGGCGCGATCCGCGGTGCTTATGCCGATCTCCTGTCACGCGACCGTCATCCGCTGGTCGTCCTCCATCTCGAGGCGCCGCCGGCGCTGGTCGACGTCAACGTCCATCCGGCCAAGGCCGAGGTGCGGTTTCGCGACGCGGGGCTGGTGCGTGGTCTGGTCGTGGGTGCGCTCAAGCACGCGCTGGCCGCTGCCGGCCACCGCGCCTCCTCGACCGTCGGCCAGGCTGCGCTGGGCGCCTTCCGGGCCGGCACCCCTGCGTCACCGCACCGCAGCACGGTCCGGCCGGGGCTGGCGGAGACCGCGGCGCGCTTCCAGGCGCCGGTCGGTTTCGCGCCGGGTGCCGCGGTCACCGACGGCGATCCGGTTCCGGCGGACGATGACGGGCACTACCCGCTGGGGGCGGCACGCGCCCAGCTCCACGAAACCTACATCATGGCCCAGACCCCCGACGGGGTGGTGATCGTCGACCAGCACGCCGCCCACGAGCGCATCGTCTACGAGCGCATCAAGGCGGCGCTGGGCAACGGCGGGGTGGCCCGCCAGGCGCTCCTGATCCCCGAGGTGGTGAGCCTCGATGCCCGGTCCGCCGAGCGCATCGCAGCGCGCGCCGACGAGCTTGCCGAGATCGGGCTGGTGGTCGAGCCGTTCGGCCCCGAGGCGGTGATCGTCCGCGAGGTGCCGGCGCTGCTGGGCGTCTCGGAGACCGCAGGGCTGATCCGCGACTTGGCCGACGAACTCGCCGAGCACGGCACCGGGCTGACCATCAAGGAGCGGCTGGAGGAGGTCTGCTCGACCATGGCCTGCCACGGCTCGGTTCGGGCCGGCCGCCGGCTGAGCGCGCAGGAGATGAACGCGCTGTTGCGCGAGATGGAAGCGACCCCCGGTTCCGGTCAGTGCAACCACGGCCGCCCGACCTATGTCGAGCTCAAGCTCGCCGACATAGAGCGCCTGTTCGGCAGGCGGTGAGGCCGCTCAGCCGGGTGTCAGGAACGTGATCCGGGCCGCGCCGTAGCGGCGGGTCCGGAACGGCGCGAACGTTGCCGGCCAGCTCGTGTGCTCCTTCGCGCCGGTCTCGGCCACCACCAGGCTCGCCGGGCCGAACCAGCCGGCCTCGGCGAGCGCGGCGAGCACGGGCGCGGCGAGATCGCTACCGTAGGGCGGATCGAGGAGGGCAATGTCGACCGGCGCATCGGCCACCGGCGGGGCCAGCGCATCGGCGGCAATCAGACGGCAGTGCGCGCTCTGGCTCAGCGCCTCGACATTGCGGCGGGCCCAGGCGAGATCGCGGTCGATGAAGACGACATGCGCGGCGCCTCGGGACAGCGCTTCGAGGCCGAGTGCGCCGGTGCCGGCGAAAACATCGAGCACGCGCGCGCCGGCAAGCGGCGGGATCGCCTCGGTCCGCGCGTGGGTCAGGACATTGAACAGCGCCTCGCGCAGGCGGTCCGCGCTCGGCCGGATGACGCGGCCGGGGGGTGCGGCGATCGTCCGGCCGCGCAGGCTACCGCCGGTGATCCGCATCGCCGAGCTGCTCGCCGAGCGCCTTGTTCGGGATCTCCGCGACCTTGCCGCGGGCAAGGTTGCCGAGCTGGAAGGGGCCGTAGGATATCCGGATCAGCCGGTTGACCGCGAGCTCCAGGGTCTCGAGCACGCGGCGAACCTCGCGGTTCCTTCCCTCGCGCAACGAGATGGTCAGCCATACGTTGCTGCCCTCGGCCCGGTCGAGCCGCGCCTCGATCGGACCGTAGCGAATCCCGTCGACTTCGGCGCCCTTGGCGAGCCCGGCAAGCCTTGCCTCATCGGGCGCACCGTAGGCGCGCACGCGGTAGCGCCGCGCCCAATCGCCGCGCTCGAGGTTGCCCGCGAGCCCGCCGTCATTGGTCAGCAGCAGCAACCCTTCCGAATTGACGTCGAGCCGGCCGACCGAGACCACACGGGGAAGCGCGTCGGGCAGGTCTGAAAAGATCGTCGGGCGACCGCGCGGGTCGTCGTTGGTGCAGATCAGTCCACGCGGCTTGTGATAGCGCCACACCCGCCGGCGCTCCGGAGCACCGACCGGTCGGCCGTCGACCGTGATCCGGCTTGCGCCGTCGACCAGCACCGCGGGGCTGTCGAGCACCGTCCCGTCGACCGCAACCCGGCCGGCGGCGATCCAGCGCTCGGCCTCGCGGCGCGAGCAGACCCCGGCACGGGCCAGCCGCTTGGCGATCCGCTCGCCCCCGGCCTCAACCCGCACAGGCACCGATCAGTGCCGCGAAGATCTTTGCGTCCCCCGGGTCGATCCCGTATTCGGGATGCCATTGCACGCCGAGGCAGAACCGGCGGCCGGCAGCCTCGATCCCTTCGATCACCCCATCGGGCGCGACCGCGTTGACCGCGACGCCTTCGCCCACCTCGGCCGCCGCCTGATGGTGGGCGCTGTTCACCGCCAACGCGTCGGCACCGACGATCCGGTGCAGCAGGGTCCCCGGCGTGACGGCGACGGCGTGGCCGGGCTCGGTGCGCGGGTTCGGCTGCTCGTGGGCGAGCGCGCCTTCGACCTCATCGGGGATGTGCTGGATCAGCGTTCCGCCGAGGACGACATTCAGGAGCTGCTGGCCGCCGCAGATCCCGAGCACCGGCATGTCGCGCTCGATGGCAAGCCCGGTGACCGCCTTCTCGAAGGCGGTCCGCCGGTCCTTGGTCGTGACCGTGGCGTGGCGGCCCGAGGCGCCGAACAGCGCCGGGTCGACATCGAAGGCGCCGCCGGTGACGATCAGCCCGTCGAGCCGGTCAATATAGTCCGCCGCCCGGTCGGGCTCGTGCGGCAGCAGAACCGGCAGGCCTCCGGCGTGGGTGACGCAATCGCAATAGTTCTCGCGGATCGCATACCAGGGCAGCTTGGCATAGCCGCCGGCGGGCTCGGAATCCAGCGTCAGGCCGATCAGGGGCGCGCTCATGGCGCGCACTCTATGCAGTCCGGATCAAGATCACAATCGGCGTGAGCATGCTGCCATCCGATCGGGCCGGTCCGGCCTTGACCGCGCGGCGTGCCACGCCCAGGGTCGGTGCGATGAACAGGCCCTCGCGCACCGCCCTGATGCAACGGGCGCTGGCACTCGCCCAGGCCGCCGGCGAGGCGGGCGAGGTGCCGGTCGGCGCGGTCATCCTGTGCCCGGAGACCGGCGCGGTGCTCGCCGAGGCGGCGAACCGGACCGTGGCTGACAGCGATCCGACGGCGCATGCGGAGATGCTCGCCATCCGTGCCGCAGCCGCCGCGCTCGGCCGCCCCCGGCTTACCGGCTGCGACCTCTACGTCACGCTCGAGCCCTGCGCGATGTGTGCCCAGGCGATCTCGTTGGCGCGCATCCGCAGGCTCTATTTCGGGGCGCACGATGCGAAGGGCGGCGCGGTGGAGAACGGCCCCTGCATCTTCGCCCAGCCGACTTGCCACCACCGCCCGGAGGTCTATGGCGGCATCGCCGAGCACAAATCCTCTGCCCTGCTCAAGACCTTCTTCGCCGACCGGCGCTAAAGGCGGGCTCCGGTCAGAGTTTCGCGCGCATCGCGTACGAAGTGCGCCGAATCTTCCTCCGAGATCCGATCCCGGAGATCGGCATGAGGGAGAGACGCCTGCTCCAGATCATAATCGACGGCGTTGCCCATCCGGCGGTCCCGGTCAAAACTCACCCCCAAGTCCGACGGACTGATAGGATCGCACCAGGAATGCGCCCGGGCGTCCGGTGATCATGGGCGGCCGGAAGATGGGAGGACGAGATGGATCTCATCCTGAGAAACGCGCGGCTCGCGGACCGGGACGACGGCTCTGCGGTGGACATCGGCATCGACAAGGGCCGCATCGCCGCCATCGAGCCCGGCCTCGCTGCGGACGGCCACGAGATCGATGCGGGCGGCCGGCTGGTCTCGCCCGGATTCATCGAGACCCACATCCATCTCGACAAGTCCTGCCTGCTCGATCGCTGCAAGTCCGACGAGGGGACGCTGGAGGAGGCCATCGGCGAGGTCGCCAGAGCCAAAAGGGAATTCCAGCCCCAGGACGTGCGCGAGCGCGCCATCAGGACCCTGGAGAAATCCATTCTCCAGGGCACCACCCACATGCGCACCCACCTCGAGGTCGACCCGGTCGTGGGTCTGCGCAGCCTCGAGGGCATCCTGCCGCTGATCGAGGAATACAAGTGGGCGATCGACCTGGAGATCTGCGTCTTCCCCCAGGAAGGGCTGCTCAACAACCCGGGTACGGACGAGCTCATGATCGAAGGGCTGCAAAGAGGCTGCACCGTCGTCGGCGGCGCACCCTACACCGACTCCGACCCGCCCGGTCAGATCGACCGGCTGTTCGAAATGGCACGCACGTTCGATGTCGATCTCGACATGCACCTGGATTTCGGCAACACGCCGGAGGGCATGACCGTCGAGCATGTCTGCAAAAGGACCGAGGAGCACGGCTATGGCGGGCGGGTCGCGATCGGCCACGTCACCCAGATGTCGACCTTGGAGCCGCCGGCGTTCGAGCGTATCACCAGGCGGCTGGCCGATGCCGGCGTGGCGGTGACGGTCCTGCCGTCCACCGACCTCTACCTCATGGGCCGCCACCAGGACCACGACGTGCTGCGCGGCGTCGTGCCGGTGCACAAGATGTTGCGGCACGGGGTCAACTGCAATCTGTCATCCAACAACGTGCTCAACCCGTTCACGCCGTTCGGCGACTGCTCGCTGATCCGCATGGCCAATCTCTACGCCAATATCTGCCAGGTCGGGCAGATCGACGACACCATCGAATGCTTCGAGATGGTGACCCGGCGCTCCGCCGACCTGCTCAACCTCGAGGATTACGGCATCGAGGTCGGCAAATCGGCCGATCTCGTTGTCATCGACAACATCGACCGGCAATCGGCGGTCGCCGAGCTGTCGCAGCCGCTGATGGGCTTCAAGCGCGGCCACATGACCTTCCGGCGCGAACCGGCCGCGCTGTTGTGGCCGCAGTGACCGCCGGCCGGATGATGGAGATCCCCTTCGAAGATACCGTCGGCGCTTTCTGCCGGGAGAACCACGTCGCGCTCCGCGGCACCGGCGAAGGCCCGCTCGCCGGATTGCGATTTGGGGTCAAGGACGTCTTCCATATCGCCGGGACCCGGACCGGCTTCGGCAGCCCGGAATGGCTGGCGGGCCACGAGCCGCCGACGGTCACCGCCCTGGCCGTCCAGCGCCTGCTGGACGCCGGCGCGGACATGGTCGGCAAGACCCACACCGACGAGCTCGCCTACAGCCTGACCGGCGAGAACGTTCATTACGGCACGCCGGTTAACGTCCGGGCGCCCGGGCGCATCCCCGGCGGCTCGTCGAACGGCTCGGCGGCGGCGGTTGCCGCCGGGCTGGTCGATTTCGCGCTCGGCACCGACTGCGGCGGCTCGGTGCGCCTGCCGGCGAGCTATTGCGGCATATTCGGCATCCGCCCGAGCCGGGACCGGGTGCCGCTGGACGGGGTGATCCCGTTCGGCCCGCCGTTCGATGTCGCCGGCTGGTTCGCCCGCGATTCCGAGGTCCTGGAGGCGGTCGGGCGCGTGCTGCTGGACGATGCCTCGGCGCCGCGTCCGCTGCGGCGGTTGTTGCGCGCCGTCGATGCCTTCGATCTGGTGGACGCGCCGGTGAGTGATGCGCTCGGCCCGGCTCTCGCAATGGTGGCGGCCCGGATCGGGGAAGTGGAGGAGGTCACCGTCGCCCCGGACGGTCTGGAGGCTTGGTTCGACTGTTTCCGGATTCTTCAGGCCGCCTCGATCTGGGCCAACCGCGGCAGTTGGATCACCGAGGCGAAACCTGCACTGGGGCCCGGCATCAAGGAGCGCTTCGACTGGGCGCAGGCCCTTCCCGCCGCCGAGGTCGAGGCGGCGCGGGTGCGCTGGGAGTCGATCTGCGCACGCATTGCCGAGGTGGTAGGCGAAGGCGACGTTCTGTGTCTGCCGACCTCGCCGCGGGTAGCGCCCCTGAAGAACCTGCCGATCGACGAGATCGAGATCCGCTACCGTCACCAAGCCATGCATTTGCTGTGCATCGCCGGGCTCGGCGGGCTGCCGCAGATCAGCCTGCCGATGGCTGCACTCGACGGGCTGCCGCTCGGACTCTCGCTCATCGGCCCGCATGGCGCGGACCTGCAGCTCCTCGCCCTGGCCAGGGATCTGCTGCCCGCTCCGGCATAGCGCTCAACTGTCGTTCCTGGTCGAGCCCAGGTAGGCGCGGAGCACGCGCGGGTCTTCGAGGAGGTCGGCTGCGGCCCCTTCGTGGACGGTCCGCCCGTGCTCAAGCACGTAGGCGCGGTCGGAGATCTTGAGCGCCAGGCGGGCCATCTGCTCGACCATCAGGATGGTGGTGCCGCCCGCGCGCAGGCTCTCGATGACCGCGAAGGTCTCGCGCACCAGCAGCGGGGCGAGTCCGAGCGACGGCTCGTCCATCAGCAGCAACCGGGGCCGCGACATCAGACCGCGGGCGATCGCCAGCATCTGCTGCTCGCCGCCCGACAGCGTGCCGGCCCGCTGCGCCCGCCGCTGGCGCAGGTGGGGGAAGAGCGCAAAGCAGCGCTCGAAATCCTCGGCGAGCGCGCCCTCGGCGCGGCTGTATGCGCCGAGGATCAGGTTCTCCGCGACGCTCATCTGGCCGAACACCTGGCGCCCTTCGGGCACCAGAGAGATGCCCTGTCCGACGACCGCATGCGCCTCGGTCCCGGTGATGTCCCGCCCGTCGAACGAGATGCTGCCGCTGTGCGCCCGCAGCAGCCCGGCGATGGTCTTCATCAGGGTCGTCTTGCCGGCGCCGTTGGAGCCGATGACGGTGACCACGTCGCCCTCGGCGACCCTGATCGAGACCCCGTCCAATGCCGTCACCGCGCCGTAGTTGACGCCGATCCCCTCGACGGAGAGCAGGTCAGTCGTCATGGCCCAGATACGCCTCCACCACCTGCGGGTTCACACGAACTTCCTCCGGCCGGCCCTCGGCGATCATCCTGCCGTAGTCGAGCACGCTGACGCGTTGGGATATCTCCATCACCAGATCCATGTGGTGCTCGATCAACAGCACCGTCACGCCCATGTCGCGGATCCGGGTGATCAGCCCATCGAGCGCGGCGATCTCGACCGAGGTCAGCCCCGCCGCCGGCTCATCGAGCAGAAGAAGCACCGGGTGCGTCGCCAGCGCGCGGGCGATCTCGACCAGGCGCTTGTGGCCGAATGCAAGATTGGCCGCGGTCTCGAGCGGATCACCGGGGAAGCCGACGAACGCGAGCGCGGCCAGGGCTCGGGCCTCGGCCCGCCGCTCCTCCGCGCGCATCGCCGGTGTAGAGACCAGTGCCGGGGCCAGCCCGTGGTCGAGGTGCGCGTGCAGCCCGACCATGACGTTCTCCACCACGCTGAGCTGGGGGAACAGCCGGGTCGCCTGGAAGGTGCGCGCGACCCCGCGCGCGGCCATGCGGTGCGCCGACCATCCGCTCACCCGCCTGCCGGCGAAACGGATCTGCCCGCCATCGGGCCGATAGAAGCCCGACAGCACGTTGACCAGCGTGGTCTTGCCCGCGCCGTTGGGTCCGATGAGGCTGTGGATGGTGCCGGGCCTGATCTCCATGTTCAGGGAGTCGAGGGCGACAAGCCCGCCGAACACCTTGCTGATGCCGGCGATCTCGACCAGGGGCTCGGCTCCGCCCGTCGGCTGGCGGGCCGCGATCGATGCCTGCAACGCCTCGACATCGGCGTCGGGCAGGCGCCGTTGCCGCCGCTTGCGCTCCTCGATCCGGGCCTCGAAGAAGCCGGCGATGCCCTGGGGCATGAAGTAGAGGCAGGCCAGCATCACCGCGCCGTAGATGACCAGCCGGATCTGCGTAAAGCCGGCGATGAGCTCGGGCAGAACCAGCAGCACGACCGTGCCGACAGCCGGCCCCCAGACCGTGCCGAGCCCGCCCAGGATGACGAACAGCAGCATCAGGATGGACAGATCGAAGCCGAAGATCCCCGGTGCGATGAACGCGTTGTGGCTGGCGAACAAGGCACCCCCCAGCCCGGTGAGCGCTGCGCTCAGGGCAAACGCCATGGTCTCCATCCGATAGCGCGACACGCCGAGGGATTCGGCAGCCACCCAGCTCTCGCGCACCGCAACCAGCGCGCGGCCCCAGCGTGAGCGCCGCAAATTGCCGGCCAGCCACAGGCTCACTCCCGCAAGGCAGGCGATCAGATAGAGCCGATAGGGCGAGGACAGCGTGAAGTCGCCGATCGAGGGATATGGAATGCTCGATATGCCCATGAAGCCGCCGGTGAACTCGTCCTGGTCGAGCGCCAACTGCTCGACGATGATGCCGAAGGCGATGGTGACCATGGCGAGATAGATGCCGCGCGCCCGGAGCGCGGCCAGCGCCAGGACCGCGCCGACGACGCCGGTCAGCACGATGGCGGCCAGGGCCGACAGCCAGAACGAGAGCTCGGCCCGGGTGCTCAGCATTGCACTGGTATAGGCACCGATAGCGAACAGCCCGGCGTGGCCCAGGCTGACCAGCCCGGTCATCCCGACCAGGATGTTCATGCCGACGGCGACGATCATGAAGACCCCGATAAGGGCCGCGATGTGGATGAAATAATTGTTGGACAGCCAGGGGAAGACGGCCAGCGCCGCGATCCCGACGGTCCAGGCGGCCGTGGGAACCGGGCTAAACCTTCTCATCTTCGCGCGTGCCGAGCAGCCCGAAGGGGCGGATGAGGAGAATCGCGATGACAATGGCGAAGACCCCGACATCGCGCAGGCCCGGGGAGATGTAGAGCACGATGTATTGCTCGACCACACCCAGCAGCAGCCCTGCAATCAAGGTGCCGGTGATGCTGTCCAGCCCGCCGACGATGGCAATGGCGAACGCCTTGAGTCCCAGCCCCAGCCCGGCGGCGGCCACCGCCCCGGTCAGCGGCGCCACCAGCACGCCGGCGACACCGGCCATCAGCCCGGCGAGGCCGTAAGCGAAGCCGATCATGCGCTTGGTGTCGATGCCCATCAGGGCTGCGGCGTCGGGGTTCTCCGCCGTCGCCCTGAGCGCGCGGCCCATCCGGGTGAAGCGGTAAAGCAGGACGAGACCGCCGAGGATGAGCGCGGTGACCGCCGGTATCAGGATCTCCTGGGGATAGATTCCGGCGCCGAAGACGTCGATGCGCTGCTCGCCCAATGGCGAGGGCACGAACAGCGCGGTCGAGCCCCAATGCCACAGCGCCAGGTTTTCCAGCATGATGCCGATGGCCAGCGTGCTCATGATGAAGCCGAGGGACAGCGAATGGCCGATCATCGGCCGGATTCCGACGCGCTCCAGCCCGATGCCCAGGATGCCCAGAAGCACGCCTGTCGCGATGATTGTGATCAGCAGCGGCACCTGCCATTCGACCAGCAGGGTGAAGGCGAACAGCGAGCCCACGGCGACCCACTGGCCGTGGGCGAAGTTCACGGTCCGGTTGACGACGAAGGTCAGGTTGAACCCCACCGCGATCAGCGCGAAGAGGCTGCCGACGGCGAGACCGCTGAGCGTGGCCTGGAACATGCGCTCTTAGCGAGGCCCCGCCGCCAGGCGCGGGTCCTGGCGGCGGGATCGCGTCAAGGTCGAGATCGGATCAATGCTTCTTGCCCCAGTTGTGCTTGCCTTTGTAGGGGATCAGCTTGCCGTCCTTCCACACGGTCATGATGTAGTCGTCGGGGCCGACCGAGTCGTGGTCGTCCTTGGTGAAGGCCGGGTTGTAGTCCTTGATCAGGCCCTTGACCGGACCGAGGCCGTTCTCGAGCGCATCGCGGATCTTCCTGCGGTCGGACGCGAGATCGCCGGGCTTGAGCGAGAGCTTCGCCTTGTTCATCGCCGCGGCGAGCAGCAGCATCCCGTCATAGGCGTGCGCGGTGAACGCCGGGGTGACGATCTTGGCCGGATCGTCGATCTTGTACTTCTTCATGAAGTCGGCCAGCACCTTCTTGCCGAGATCATCGAGGTCGGGATCGAGGAAGCTCGAGGTCTGCATGACCGTGATGCCGTTGGCCAAGGGGCCGGCGAACTTCGGCAGAGCGGGCGAGCTTGCCGCCCAGGCACAGATCACCGTCGTCTTTGCGCCGACCTTGTTGAGACTCCGGACCATCATCGCGTCAGCCTTGGCGATCGAATACAGAATCACCACGTCCGCGCCCGAGCGCTTGATGACCTGGGCCTGCGCGGTCATGTCGGTGTCGGGACGGGAGAACTTGACCTTGGCGACCGGGGCCATCCCCTTGGACTTGAGCGCCTTGGTGACGTCGTCGCGGCCGCCGAAGCCGTAGCCGGTATCCTCGAAGCCGATCGCGACCTTCTTGGCGCCGTACTCCTTGATCGCGAAGTCGACCAGGAACCGGGCGATGTAGTGATCGGCTCCAGAGGTGCGGAACATGAAGTTGGGATCGCGGTTGTACTCGATGTTCTTGGTGGCCGCTGCAATCGACAGCATCATCGGGATGCCGGCCTCATGGATCACCGGGTTCAGCGCCTTGGCCGAGCTCGAATCGAACTTGCCGATCAGGGCATAGACCTTCTCGCGGTCGGTCAGCTCTCGGGCGACGGTGATCGCCTGCTCGGGCTTGGCCGCCGAATCTCGGCGTACCAGCTCCAGCATGCGGCCGTGGACGCCGCCCTCTGCGTTGATGTGGTCGACGGCAAGCGCGGTGCCGCGCATGATCGCCGTGCCGCCGAACGTGCCCCAGCCCGAAAGCGGGCCGATCCAGCCGATCTTGAGCTTGTCCTGGGCAAGCGCCCCGCCGGCCGATACCACGCCGGCCAGCACGCCGGCCAACAACGCCTGAAAGAAGCGTTTCATGGGAGTCCTCCCTCTCTGTGGGCGCGTGGCCCGTTTAATCGAGGCTTATAAGGCCGCCCCGCCTGTCCCCTCGCAAGCGCGAGACGACCGGCTTTGCGCAAATTCTATTGGCATTCGGAAACCCGGTAAAGCGAACCGCGCCGTCCATGGTCGTGGTCCAGGCTCTGCACTCAGTCGAGGGCTCGGCGTTGTCGCGGAATATGCGTCACGCTTTTGAACAAAGGAGGCTTGGGTTGTGTCCCGCGGCTTGGTGTCGAGATTGCAGGGATCTCCGACGCTCGAGATACGACCGCTCTTCACCGCGCAACAGCAAGGCCGCAACCGGCCGGCCGGCGCCCCGTGCCATCCGAAAGATCCGCCAAAGGTCGAACCCCGATGAACAGTCCATAATGTCACCCGCTTCGGTTCCTGTTGACTAGCCGGAAGAGTCGGCGAGGTGGGCCGCGAGCCGTTCCTTGGGCGGGACGATGTCGGTGACGAGGTCGCGGATCAGGGCCTTGTTGGACAGCGGCTCGATCAGCGCGCCGGCCGCACCAAGGCGCGCGGTGCAGGCATATTCGGTCTTGCCGTCGACCTGGAGCATGCATTCCTTGCACGCATTGGCGTTGATGCAGGAATAGCGGACGGCGAGCGTCGAATCGACATTGGCGTGCACCCACATCACTGCATCGAGCACCGACATCCCGTCGCGGTAGGGAATCTCGAAGGTCTCGATCCGCGAGGCCTCCTCCGGCGTGCCGCGGCGAACCCGGATAGTGACCGACGCCGGGCTCATTCGGCGGCCTCGAGCGGCGTCGGCTCGTGGCGGTCCTCGACCACCGCCGCCCAGTCGCATTCGAGCGTGCCGTCGCCGGCCTGGCGCACGACCTGGTTGCGCGCCAAGGCGGGATCGGTGGCCGCATGGTCCTCGCGCTGATGGGCGCCGCGGCTTTCCTTGCGGTTGCGTGCGGTGAGCGCAACCGATTCCGCGCAGACCAGCGATGCCCGCAGGTCGAACCAGTCGAGCAGCGCGTGGCTGAAATGGCCGGTCCGCACCGGTGCAAGCGCAGGCAGATCCCCGCTGCGCATCTCTTGGAGTCTTGCGAGCGCCCGGCCCAGGCCCTGCCCGGTCCGCAGCAGCCCGACATCGTCCCACATCAGCGTCTGAAGCTCGGTCATCAGCGCGCCGAGCCCGGCATCGGCAGTACCGGTGCCATGGACCGCGCCGATATGCGCCGCCGCGCGTCCGTCATCGGCCTTGCGCCAGGACGAGCCGCTCCCGGCCGCACGGGACGCGGCGAACCGGCCGGCCCGCTCGCCGAAGACGAAGGCCTCCGGAATGGCGTTGCCGGACAGCCGGTTGGCGCCGTTGGCCCCGCCGACCGCTTCGCCGGCGGCGAACAGGCCGTCGATCCGGGTCGCCATGGTCTCGTCAACCCGGATGCCGCCCATGTGGTAGTGGGCGATCGGCGCGACCTCGATCGGGCGTTCGGTCAGGTCGATGCCGTTGCTGGCCAACCGGTCGATCACCGGGCCGAAGGCTTCACGCAGGTCGGGCTCGGAGATGTGCTGGAAGCTGAGATATGCGCCGCCGTTCGGCGAGGCGCGGCCGGCTTCGGCCTCCTTGAAAATGGCATAGGAGGTGATATCCCGCGGTGCGGTATAGACGCCGGAATCCTGCGCGCCGTAGTTCTCGATGAACTCTTCGAGATTGCCGTTGAGCAGCCGCCCGCCGAGCTTGTATCGGAAGGGGTCCCACATGATGGGGTCCATGCCGACCAGCCGCGGCGCGAGGTGGCCGATCGGGAAGAATTGCGGGAACTCCATGTCGATCAACTCGGCCCCGGCGCCGAGCGCCAGCGCGTAGGCATCCCCGCCCATATTGGCCGAAGCGCTGTTGCGGCGATAGAGCCGGGTAAGCCCGCCTGCGGCCAGCACCACCGCGCGTGCGGCGATGTCGACCGGCGCACCGTCCTCGAGGTTGATCCCCAGCGCGCCGGCCACCCGGCCGTCATGGACGACGAGATCGAGGATCGAAAGCCCGCTCACCCGCCTGATGCCGCTGCCCCGAGCGACCCGGGTCCGCAGGGTCTTGGCGACCGCCGGCCCGGTATTGAGGAAATCGACATAGACGCACCGTGGGATGTGGTGGCCGGGCGCCATCACCGCCCGCATGCGGCCGTCCTCGCGCGCCCAGCCGACTTTCCAGCCGTCCATCTCGCGGATGCGGATCGGCGCTTCCTCGCACAGGATCGCCGACAGGCGCTCGTTGCAAAGCCCGCGCCCGGCGGCGACGGTGTCGGCGAAATGATGGGTCCAGTGGTCCGGAGCCCACTCGCCCACGGCGGCGGCCACCGTCATCTGAGCCATGATCGTCGCTCCGCCGCGCCCGATCATCGACTTGTCCACCAGCACCACGGCCGCACCCGCGCGCTCGGCGGCGACGGCGGCATACATGCCCGCGCCACCGGCACCGATGACCAGGACATCGGTCTCCAGATGCGCCATCGGCGGCGGCGTCCTCCAGGTTGGGGTCGGTTCATCGCGCGGGCGCATCTTCTCAGAGCCCGGCCATCACGGCAACGCTTGCCCGGATGAGGCGGGCGGATATCATCGCGCGATGGCGACGGGGAGAGACATGGTGGATATCGAGCACAGGCTCTTGGCGGCGGCGTGGCCCTACTGGGAGGCCGAAGGCGAGATCGCCCGGCGATTCTTCGCCAAGGCGAGCCCGCAGGACCATATCTTCTATCTCAAGGCGCAGCTCTGGAAGGAGCTCAACCCGGTCGACGGCTATTTCAACGGCCTGCACCGCGAGCTCGCATCCCTGGTCGAGGCCTTCCCCGAAGTCGACAAGACGCTCGACCGCCACGAATTCCACTTCCGACTGTCGCAGCTTACCGACGAGTTCAACCACTATGTCCTGTTGGCCGATGTCTTCGAGCACCTGGCGGGTCGGCCGATTTCGCCCGAAGACACCGTCCAGCTACCCGAGGAGAGGAAGCTGGGCGAGATGCGGCGTGCCTATGCCGGGTCGGGCTCGCCGATCGAGCGCGCCGCGGTGGGGTTCACGGAGGGCGGCGGCGCACGGCTGTTCCGTGAAGGGGCGAAGCTGTCCGGCGGCACGCTGGAAGACATGACCGCAGCGGCGATGCAGGTGATCTACGACGACGAGCGCGACCACTACAAGGAGATGGCGAAGGAGGCGGTCGGGCTGATCGGCTCGGAGGACGACCTGGCACGGATGACCGCGGCGATCCGCGCGATCAGCGACCAGCGGGTCGCCATGCGCGCGGAGATGTTCCGCGGCGCGATGACCGGGCCCGAGATCGAGGACTTCGTGACCGAAGCCGAGGCCGCGTTCGCCGCCGGAAAGACCGACGCGGAGGCCGCGTTCACCAGAACCGCCTGACGCCGCGGCCTCCGAGCCGCGCCCCGCTTCCCGATGGCGGGCCGGCCCAGCCTGCTCGGACCAAGCCCTATTCGTCGTGCCAGCGCGCGCGCTTGTCGACCGGAGCGCCCGGGTGGTATACCGGCGCGCGCTTATCCAGGAACGCCGCGATCCCTTCGGCGCAGTCGGGCGTGCGGGTGATCTCGAAGATGCGCTCCATCTCGACCTCGCCGTGCTCCTTCAGCCGGTTCTGGTTCTGGTAGAGCCGGATGGTCTCCTTGGCGTATCTGAGCCCCAGCGCAGGATAGGTGCACATCCGCCCGGCCCAGGCGCGCGCCTCGTCGAGCAGCGAATCGGCGGGGACGATTTTGTTGACCAGGCCGATCCTCTCGGCCTCCTCGGCCAGCACGAACCGGCCGGTCAGGATCATCTCGTTGGCCTTGGTCTGGCCGATCAGCCCCGGCAGGCTGCGCGGTGCCGACCATTCGCTCATGAAACCTGCCGGCACCGCGATTTCGGCCAACCGCACCCGGTCGGAGGCGATCCGCAGATCGCAGCTCACCGCCATCTCGAGCCCGATGCCGACCGCGATTCCGTCGACCGCGGCGATCGTCGGCTGGGGCAGGTCCTCGAGGTTCCGGCACATGCGCTGGGCGATGATGTGGAAGTAGTCGTTGGCGAACCAGACCAGCATCTCGCCGTACTCCCCCTTGACGCCGTAATCGCCCCACTCGTCCCTCTGGTCCTCCATCGGCAAGGTCTCGACCTGAAGATCGCCGCCGCCGGAGAAGTTGCCGCCGGCGCCGGTGATGATCACCACCCGGACCGGCGAATGCTTGATCTCGTCGACCATCTGGTGGAGCTCCATCGTCATCCGCGGCCCCATCGCGTTGGCGTGATCGGGCCGGTTGAGCGTGAGCACGCCGATGGCGTTGTCGCCGGGGTTCTGCTGCGAGGATTCGACCTTCCAGTCGAGATAGCGGTATTTCATCCTGTGCCTCTTGCGGTCGGTTACCGGAAGCCGGACTGTAGGCATCGCGGTGGCGCGGGACAACGCGGCGGCGGATCGATCGGCCGGCCGGCGTTGGTCGAGCGTTGTCGGAAACGGCGGAGATCGGAGCGCGCAATGGTTGAGACGGCGGTGTTCGGGGCGGGTGGCTATCGCTATGTCCGCGGCCCTTTTCAGTACTCGGGCGGAGTCGCAGCCGAGCCCGGCTTCACGATCGAGCGCGCCCGCTTCGCCGCGCCGCTGCCCATAGAGCAGGGCTTTGCGGCAATCGAGGCCCATGTCACCGCGCTCGGCCGGCCGATGACCGCCTTTTGCGCCTGCGAACTGCGCTCGCCCGCGCCGTTCACCGAGGCCGGGTTCGTCGACTTCAACCGGGTCTATGTCGGAACGCTCGAGCGCTGGGGGCTGTTCCGCAATGACGAGAACCCGGTCGCGCGCTCCAACGTCTGTCCGGCGATCGCGCCGCCGCCCGAGCCGAGCTTCGAGGCGTTCTGCTATACCGTGCCGCAGGCCGACCGGGCAGCCGCGCCGGGCTTCGTCATCGCCGGCTCGGCGGAATCACCGGAGGGACAGGCGACCTACGAGTCGGGTATCGTCCGTCCGGGCGAGACCGGTCCGGACGCGATGCTGGAGAAGGCGCGCTTCGTGCTGGCGGCGATGGAAACCAGGCTGGCCGCGCTCGGCCTCGGCTGGGCCGATGCGACCGCCACCCAGGTCTATACCGTCCAGAACATCCACCCCTTCCTCGCCGAGGAGATCATCGCCCGCGGCGCCGCACCGGCGGGGCTCACCTGGCACTACGCCCGCCCGCCGGTCGAGGGGCTGGAGTACGAGATGGACCTGCGCAGCGTCCGCCTCGAACGGATGATATGATCCGTTGACGAATAGCTCGAGACTGGGCCGGGCGCATACGCGGATTGAAGCCCCCGAAAGGAGACCGTTGCGATGCGCCTGATCCTCGCCCTGCTGATCCCGTGGTTCTTGTTTTTCACCATCAAGCGGCCGATCGCCGGCATCATCTGTTTGTTGCTGCAGCTCACCGTCGTCGGCTGGCTCCCCGCGGCCATCTGGGCGGTCTACGCGTTGGGTCAGTTCAAGACCGACAAGAAGCTCGCCGCGCTCGAAGACCGTCTGCAGGACGACGAGCAAGACGCGGACGCGGTGGAAACGGCGGAGGCCGCCATGATCGCGGACGCGAGCGCCGAGGCCGCGGAGCAGGACAAGGGGTGAGCTGCAGCACCAAAAAGACGGTGCCAGCGATCGGGAACGGGCCGGAATGAGGAAAGGGCCGGCGCAAACCGGGCCTGTTCTTGGTTTGCAAAGACGAAGGAGACGACGAATGCCGGCCTACATCATCGCCCAGCTCGTCTTCACCGACGACAGCCACGTCGAGGAATACCGCAGGGGCATCAAGCGGCTGCTGGACAAGCACGGCGGGCGCCAGATCGTCGGCGCCAAGCCGGCCCGCAAGCTCGAAGGCGACTGGGAGTTGCCGGACCGCGCGGTGGTCCTGGAGTTTCCCAGCCTCGAGGCTGCGGAGACCTATTACGGCGATCCCGAACATGCCCCCTTGATCGCCCTGCGCCAGAGCGGGACGATCAGCAAGCTGATGCTGGTGGAGGGAATCGAATGACAAGGGTCAGGCCCCTGGGCAAGGACGAGGCGGCCGACGCGGCGCGTCCGCTGATGGAAGCCGCCGAACGCATGATCGGCCAGCCATCGGTCCCCGCCGGGATCCAGGCGCACTGCCCGCCGATCCTGGAGGCGAGCCGTGCGCTCGGCGCGGCGCCGGCCAGGTCCGGGCTGCTGCCGGCCGAGTTGCGCTCGCTGGTTTGCGTCCGCGTCGCCCAGATCGTCACCTGTCCGTTCTGAATTGACTCCAACGCTGCCGGGAGCAGCGCTGCGGGAAGCTCGGACGAAAAGATTGCCGCGGTCGGACACTGGTGGAACAGCGATCTGTTCAGCGATGCCGAGAAGACCGCCCTTGCCTTCGCCGAGGCGCTGACCCAGACGCCCGCCGACCTGAGCGATGAGGTCTACGGGGCCGCCAAGGCGCATTTCAGCGACGCACAGCTTGTCGAGCTCGCCGCCACCGCTGCGATGGAGAACTACCGCGCGCGCCTGAACCGGGCCTTCCTGGTCGAGTCCCAGGGGATCTACAAGCCCGACCCGTCCTGAAGACGGAATCGGCGCACCTGGGCGGAACCGGTTCGCCTCAGCTTTCCAGCGCCGCGACTCCGGGGAGTGTCCTGCCCTCGAGCCATTCGAGGAAGGCGCCGCCGGCGGTCGAGACGTAGCTGAACTCAGCGAGCACGCCGGCGTGGGAAAGCGCCGCCACCGTGTCGCCGCCGCCGGCGACGCTGAGCAGCGCGCCCGATCCGGTCAGATCGGCGGCCGCGCGGGCGACCGTATTGGTCGCGGCGTCGAACGGCGGGACCTCGAAAGCGCCGAGCGGGCCGTTCCACACAAGCGTAGCGCAATCCGCAAGCCGTGCCGCGAGACCCTTTGCGGTGGCCGGGCCGAGGTCGAGGATCATCATGGCGGCCGGGACCGCGGCCACCGGAACCGTCTCGGCGGCCGCACCGGCCTCGAGTTTCCGGGCGACGACGACATCGGACGGCAGCGCCATCTCGCAGCCGATCTCGTCAGCCCTGGCGAGAATGCCGCGCGCACTGTCGGCCATCCCGGCCTCGCACAGCGAGGCGCCGACATCGGTGCCGAGCGCGTGCAGGAACGTGTTGGCCATTGCCCCGCCGATCACCAGGAGGTCGACCTTGTCCAGCAAATTGTCCAGAACGTCGAGCTTGGTGGAGACCTTGGCCCCGCCGACGATTGCGGCCACCGGGCGGGCGGGGCTCTCCAGGGCGCCGGCCAGCGCGTCGAGCTCTGCCCGCATCAGCCGTCCGGCCGCGGACGGCAGCAGACGGGCGATCGCCTCGGTCGAGGCATGCGTCCGGTGGGCGGCCGAAAAGGCGTCATTGACGTAGAGATCGCCGAGGTCTGCGAGGGCGCGGGCGAAATCCGGGTCGTTGGCCTCCTCGCCCGGATGGAACCGCAGGTTCTCGAGCAGCGCTACATCGCCGGGGCCCAACCGCTGGACCGCCGCACGGGCCGCATCGCCGATGCAGTCGTCGGCGAAAACCACGTTCTTGCCGCCGAGCGCCCTGCTCAACGGTGCGACCAGGGGTGCGAGCGACATGGAAGGCTCGCGCTTGCCCTGCGGCCGGCCGAAATGGGACATCACCACGATGGCGGCACCCTTGGTGCAGAGCTCTTCGATGGTCGGGGCCAGCCGGTCGATCCGGGTGGTATCGCTTACCGCCCCGTCGCGCACCGGCACGTTGAGGTCGGCGCGCAGCAGAACCCGCTTGCCGGCGCAATCGAGATCCTCGATCGAGGCCGCCATCGCGGTCTCAGCGAAACTTGGCCAGCGCCGCGGTGACGTCGAGCATGCGGTTGGAGAATCCCCACTCGTTGTCGTACCAGCTCAGGACGCGGACCAGATTGCCGTCGATCACCTGGGTCTGGGTGAGGTCGAAGACCGAGCTGGCGTCGTCGTGGTTGAAATCGGTCGAGACCAGCGGCTCGTCGTTGGTGGTCAGGATCCCCTTGAGCCGGTTGGACTTGGCCGCCTTCTCGATCGCGGCGTTGACTTCCTCGACGGTGGTCTTGCGCTTGGCGACGAATTTGAAGTCGATCATCGAGACGTTCTGGGTCGGCACCCGGATCGCCGTGCCGTCGAGCTTGCCGTCGAGCTCGGGCAGCACCCGGCCGACGGCCTTGGCCGCCCCGGTCGAGGTCGGGATCATCGACTGCCCGGCCGCGCGCGCCCGGCGCAGGTCGCCGTGCAGGGTATCGAGGATCCTCTGGTCGCCGGTGTAGGCGTGCACGGTGGTCATATAGCCCTTGGCGATGCCGACCGCCTTGTCGAGCACCGATGCGACCGGTGCCAGGCAGTTGGTCGTGCACGAGGCGTTCGAAATGATGGTGTGCGATTTGCGGATCCTGTTCTCGTTCACGCCGTAGACGACGGTGATGTCCTCATCGGTCGCCGGTGCCGAGATCACCACCCGCTTGGCACCGGCCGCGATGTGCTTCTCGGCATCCGCGCGCTTGGTGAACAGCCCGGTGCATTCCATCACCACGTCGATATCGAGCCTGCCCCAGGGCAGGTTCGCCGGATCGCGCTCGGCGAACACCTTGATCGAATCGCCGTTGATGGTAAGCGCGGTCTTGGATGCTTTGACCCTGGCCTCGAACCTGCCGTGGTTCGAATCATGCTTGAGCAGGTGGGCGTTGACGTCGGGCGAGCCCAGATCGTTGATCGCGATGAACGTGATGTCCTTGCGGCCTGCCTCGTAGGCCGCCCTGAGCGCCAGCCGTCCGATGCGGCCGAACCCGTTGATCGCTACGCGCACTGCCATGATCGCCTCCGTCTAAGTCGCCAACAGCGCCCGCGCCGCATCCGCGACCGCATCCGCCGTGATCCCGAAATGCCGATAGAGCGCATCAAAGGGCGCGGAGGCGCCGAACCCGCTCATGCCGATGAACGCCCCGCGCGTGCCGAGATAGCGCTCCCAGCCGTCGCCGACCGCCGCCTCGACGGCGACGCGTACGGCCGCCCCGCCCAGAACCGTCTCGCGGTAGTCCGCCGGCTGCCGGTCGAACAGTTCCCGGCACGGGATCGAGGCCACCTGGGTCGGAACGCCGCCGGCCTGGAGCGCCGTCCGCGCGGCGAGCGCGATCTCGACCTCCGAGCCGGTGGCGAGGATTGCCGCCTGCGCCGCGCTGCCCTCGGCGCCGGCGAGGACATAGCCGCCCCTGGCCGCCAGGTTCTCCCCGGCATCGGCAGTGCGGACCGTCGGCAGGCCCTGGCGGGTCAGCGCCAGCACCGACGGCCCGGACGCATTCTCCAGCGCCAGCTCCCAGCATTCCGCGGTCTCGACCGCATCGGCCGGGCGCAGGACCAGGACGTTGGGCATCGCCCGCAGGCTCGCAAGATGTTCGACCGGCTGATGGGTTGGTCCGTCCTCGCCGAGCCCGATCGAATCGTGGGTGAGAACGAAGATGACCCGCTTTCCCGTCAGCGCGGCCAGGCGCAGGGACGGCCGCATGTAATCGGCGAAGATCAGGAAGGTGCCGCCATAGGGGATCACCCCGCCGTGCAGCGCCATGCCGTTCATCGCGCCCGCCATGGCGTGCTCGCGCACGCCGTAATGGATGTAACGACCGGAGAAGTCGCCCGGACCGACGATGGCCGCCCCCTTGGGCATCGTGTTGTTCGATCCGGTCAGATCGGCCGAACCGCCGATCAGCTCGGGGATCACCGGGGCGAGCGCATCCAGGGTCAGCCCCGAGGACTGGCGCGTGGCACGTTTGGGCGCCTCGGCAAGCGCGGTCTGCTTGACTTCGGCAAGCCTCTCCTTCCAGCCGTCGGGCAGCCGTCCCTCTGCCAGCCTGGTGAATTCGGCCCTGCGTGCGGCCGGCTGGGCTTGAAGCCGTGCCGTCCACGCGGCGCGGTCCGCGGCGCCGCGCGCGCCTGCCGCGCGCCACGCGGCCACGATGTCCGCAGGCACCTCGAAGGGCGGCGAGTCCCAGCCCAGCGCCGTCCTGGTCGCGGCGATCTCGTCCGCACCCA
Source organism: Alphaproteobacteria bacterium (assembly GCA_965248835.1). Classification (GTDB taxonomy): domain Bacteria; phylum Pseudomonadota; class Alphaproteobacteria; order MPNO01; family MPNO01; genus CAYFYS01. Next base: position 181,888 of record CBDFLJ010000002.1, on the reverse strand, counting down.
GCGGCGCACCGTGTGCGGCGGCGGTGCCCGCCTTGGCCGGCGCGCCGAACCCGATGGTCGTCCGGCAGGCGATCAGCGAAGGCTGTTCGCAGACCTGCGCGGCCTCGATCGCCGCCGCGACCGCATCCGGATCGTGGCCGTCGACGGAGGAGACCTGCCAGCCATAGGATTCGAAACGGGCGAGAGCGTCATCGCCCAGGGCGAGCGCGGTCGGCCCGTCGATCGAGATGTGGTTGTCGTCGTAGAGCACGATCAGCCTGCCGAGCTCGAGATGGCCGGCCAGCGATGCCGCCTCGTGGCTGATCCCCTCCATCAGGTCGCCGTCGCTGGCGATCGCATAGGTGCGGTGATCGACCATCTCCGCGCCGAACCGGGCCGCCAGCAGCCGTTCTGCCAGAGCCATGCCGACCGCATTCGCGAATCCCTGGCCGAGCGGGCCGGTCGTGGTCTCGATTCCCGGCGTGTGGCCGTATTCGGGATGGCCGGCGGTGCGCGCGCCGAGCTGGCGGAAGGCACGCAGCTCGTCCATGGTCATGTCCGGATATCCGGTCAGGTGGAGCAGCGCGTAGAGCAGCATCGACCCGTGACCGGCCGACAGCACGAAGCGGTCGCGGTCCGGCCAATCCGGCGCCGTCGGGTCGAACTTCAGGAACCGTGTGAACAGCACGGTGGCCGCATCGGCCATGCCCATCGGCATGCCCGGATGGCCGGACCGGGCCGCTTCGACCGCATCCATCGCCAGCGCGCGGATCGCGTTGGCCATCTGCGCGTGCGTCACCGGACTTGCGGGAGGGTTGGCGGACGGCATGTGGTTCTGCCCTGGCTGGTCCGGGCCCGGCTGTGCCGAAGTCAGGCCCGGGGACTCGGTCGCGCGCGGGTTGGATGGGCCGGATCACGGCCCGGAAAGGCGCAGCAATGTGTCCCCGCCGCCCGCCCGATGCAAGCCCTTTCGGAGACCGGTGGGCCTATTCCGCTTCCGCGGTGGTCAGCGGAACGCCGAGCCTGGCGCGGCGGATCAGCCAGGGGCTGGAGCGGTAGCGCGGGTCCCTGTAGAACGACCATAGCGCTTCCAGAATCGCGAGCACGCGGGCCGGCCCCAGGTGGTCGCCCCAGGCGATCGGCCCGCGCGGGTAGGCGAGGCCGAGCTCGACCGCCATGTTGATGTCCATCGGCGTGGCGATGCGCTGCTGGGCGATCTCGCAGCCGATATTGACGATCGTGGCGATCACCCTCTGGGCGACGAAGCCCGGGCTGTCGTGGATGACGCTCACCGGCGTGCCGTCGGCGGCGAACAGCGCATGGGCCTGGTCGCGGAAGCCGGGATCGGTCACCGGCGTGGTCATCAGCGTCCGCCGGCCCGCCAGCCCGAAGGCGGTATCGACCGCGACGGTCCGCTCGGGCGCGAGCCCTTGAGAAAGGGCTGTCGTCGTCGCGTCCTGGCCGAGCGGCGTGATCAGGCACAGGGTCTCGGGCCCGGGTGCTGCGCCGCTTTCGATCGATGCGATCTCGGCGATTACCGACATCACGGCTTCCTGGCCGGCCGGCTCGGTCGGGCTGACCCAGACCGCCTTGGGCCGCGCATCGGGCACCGGCGGCGGCGGCGAGACGATCTTCTTGTTGTCCTGGTAGACGTAATAGCCGCGCCCGTTCTTGCGCCCGAACAACCCGGCCGCCATGCGCTGGCGGGTCAGCGCAACGGGGCGGAAGCGCGGCTCACCGTAGAACTGGTGATAGATCGATTCCATCACGACGCCCGAGACGTCGAGCCCGGTAGTGTCCATAAGCTCGAACGGACCCATACGGAACCGTGTGCCGCCCTCGCGCAGGATCTCATCGACGGTCTGGGGATCGGCGATGCCCTCCTGGACGATCCGCAGCCCCTCGGTATAGAAGCCGCGCCCGGCATGGTTGACCAGGAAGCCCGGGCTGTCCTTGGCGCGCACCGGGTTGTGTCCGCAAGCCCGCGCGATGGCATCGAGAGTCTCGCCGACATAGGGCTCGGTCAGCAGCCCGTCGACCACCTCGACCACCTTGAGCAGCGGGACCGGGTTGAAGAAGTGGTAGCCGGCGACCCGGCCCGGCGACTTGCAGCCGGCCGCGATCGCGGTGACCGACAGAGAGGAGGTGTTGGACGCGAGGATGCAGTGCCCGGAAACGATGGCTTCGAGCGCGCCGAACAGGGCCTGCTTGGCTTCCAGATCCTCGACGATCGCCTCGACCACGACGTCACACGGGGCAAGCGCGCCGAAGCCGTCAACGATCGCAATCCGGGCGATCCCGGCCTCGGCATCGGCTTCGGACATCGATCCCTTCTCGGCCGCGCGGCGCAGCATGCGGGCGATGAAGTCCGACGCCTCGGCCGCGGCGCCATCGCGGGAATCGAAGATCAGCACGCGGTAGCCGGCGGCGGCAGCGATCTGGGCGATCCCGCGGCCCATGGTTCCGGTGCCGACGACGCCGATCACGAGGTCGGGCGAGTGCGGGTCGACCGCCATGGCTTGTCCCTCCTTCAGCGCCGGAAATCGGGCGCGCGCTTTTCGGCGAAGGCCGCCTTGCCCTCGCTGAAGTCCTCGGTCGCGAAGCACGAGGCCTGAGCCAACGCCTCCATCTCGAGCGCCGCATCGAGGCTCACCGGCGCGAGCCCGATCTGACGCTTGCACAGCGCGAAGGCGTAGGCCGGCATCGCAGCCAGTTCACGCGCGCGCTCGAGCGCCAGCGCCTCGGACCCGCCCTCCGGTGCGATCTCGTCGGCAAGCCCCGCCTCCAGCGCATCGCGGCCGCGCAGCATACGGGCATAGAGCAGGATCTGGCGCGCCCGCGCCTGGCCGACGCGGCGGGGCAGCGAAAACAGGATGCCGTAGTCGGGCACCAGCCCGACCTTGAAGAACGGAAAGCCGATCGCCCCGGTCTCGGCCAACACCACCGTGTCGGCGAGCAGCGCGAGGCCTGCGCCGGCACCCACCGCATAGCCTTCGACCGCGGCGACGACCGGCTTTTCGGAGTCGGCGATCAGCCGGACCATCCGGTGGTTCGACTTCATCCGCGCCCGCCCCGAACGCGGATCGAGCCCGCTCATCGAGGCGATATCCCCGCCGGCGCAGAAATGCCCGCCATTGCCGGCCAGCATGATCGCGTGCACGGTCTCATCGGTTGCCGCCTGAGCCAGCGCCTCGATCAGCGCCAGGCGGAGCTCGGGGTCCAGCGCGTTGCGCTTCTCCGGCCGGTTGAGCCCGATGCGGACGATCCCGGTCTCCGGCCGCTCGATGGTCAAGACCGCCGGTTTTTCGGTCATTGTACAAGCCCTCCCGTTGAACATGCGCCATCATGGTTCCGCAAAGCCCGGACAAGCGCGCGGTCGACCGCCAGCAGGTGGGCGGGACAGGTCCGGCAATCGCTGGCACCGAAGCGCGGCACCGGCACGGAAGCAGCGGCGCCGGCGAGCGCCCGGGCGAGGATCTCGCATTCGCGCGCGCCGGGCCAAGCGACCGTTGCTTCGATGGTGCCGGCAGCGATCAGGTGGTCGACATGCCAGTGAAGCCGGCCGGTGCGCCGCAGGTGGCGGCCGAGCCGTGCCGCGATACCGCCGGGTCCCCACGCGCTGCCGGCATAGAGGTACAGACCGGCGGTCAGGATCGGCGAACCGAGGCGCGGAATCGCGAGCCGCGCCGGTCGATCGAGCGCGATCACGATCGCGTAGGCGCCATGTGCATCATCCCTCAGGGCGGGCCTCCGGCGGGTGTCTGATCATCGAGGGCTTTTTGCAGCGCCGCCATCAGGTCCTCGGCCGTAACACCGGCGAACTCGACCTCGCCGCGCGCAAGGAACCCCTCCACAGCGGCGCGCAACGGGCCGGGCGCGGCTTGGGTTCCTGTCAGCGCGTCTTCGAGCCAGGCGACGGAGCCGATCGGCCGCGGGTGCCAGTCGCCGTTGATGATCGCCGCGCGCACCAGCCCCGCGCCGACCGCAAGGGTGGCCCAGATCATGCCGCCCACCGCCTTCTCGCGGCCGCGGCCGATGGTATCGCCGGGCCGGAGCAGGCCGGCCAGCCGGGTGCTTTCGGACTTGCCATAGAGCCATTCTTCGGTCGCGAGCTCGGCCCGGAAAGCCTTGGCATATCCCAGCTCGCGCTCCGACAGCCGGTCGCGCACCAGCCCGGTCTCGCCGAACGTGCGCGCGGTCGCGGCAATCGAGAACTCCGCGAGCTCGTCGGCGTCGATCTTGCGGCCCGCCTCGCGCTCCAGCCAGGTGAACCGGGCGGTCAGGTCCTTGAGCGGCTTGTCGCGGACCTTCTCCGGTGCCATCGGCATCGCCTTGCCGGCGAGCACGGTATCGATCGGCTTGACGTTGATGACGATGCGGAAGGTCATCACGCCGTTCTCGATCTTCAGCGAGGTCGGCACCAGCTTGCGGCCTTCGACCTGGATGTCGTTGAGCGGGCGGTATTCGGCGGGAAACCCGTAACGCTCGGCAAACACCTCGGCGACGGCGCCGAGCAGCTTGGGAAAGGCCTCCGCGGTGGTCTCGGGCACTTCCGGGTGGGTGACCGGCAGGAAGAACACCAGGAAGCACGAGCCGGCACCGGCATAGATCGGACCGCCGCCGTTCACCCTTCGGCGGAAGTTGATGCCGTGCTTGCGACAGAAGGCGAGGTCGAGAACCTGCTCGGGGTCCTCGTTGACGCCGATGGTGATCGAATCCGAATCGAAGACGGTCAGGAAGACGGTCGGCGGGGACTCGCCGCGCACCACCGCCTTCTCGACCGCCGGCGAGACCGAGATCGAGAAATCCGCATAGGAGCCCCGATCGACAACCAGCCGCCAGCCGCTCACGGGCCGCCCGTCCGCCGGTCGATCATGTCGGGGCCGTCTTCCACGGCATCGGCGAGAGTGATCTCGTCGGCGGCGATCAGGGTCTGGCCCTTGAACCGCCGGGCGACCTCCGCCAGCGTGTCCTCGCCGCCGCTGCCTTCGAGCAGGAGCGCCAGCCGGTCGCGGCCGGACGGCGCCTCGACCGTCAGGCGGTAGCGCCCGCTGAGCCCGTCGAGGCCTAGCAGAACGGCCCGGATCTCCGAAGGGTAGACTTTCACGCCCTTGACCTTGACCATCTCGTCGGTCCGGCCGAACACCACCCGCGGCAGATTGACGGTGCGGCCATGGACCGGCTCGGTCGTCCGTTTCAGCGTCAGATCGCCGGTGCGGTAACGCACCAGCGGCTGGGCCTCCTTGACCAGGTGGGTCAGCACCAGCTCGCCCCGCTCGCCATCGGCCACCGGCGCGCCGGTCTCGGGCTCGATCACCTCGGCATGGACCAGCTCGTCGAAGACGTGGACGCCCGTGCCGCCGGGAAACGTCCGGCCGACCGGCAGGAACTCCGACAGCGAGAACGAATCGACCAGGATCGTTCCCGGCATCGCCGCCCGGACCGCGGCATGAAGCGCGGCGTTGCCGGTGAACGCCTCACCGCCGGCGAAGAAGACCCTGGGCGGCGGCATGCCGGTGTCGATCAGCCGCAGCGCGAAACTCGGATTGCCGGCCAGAACGCTCACCCCGTGGTCGCGGCAGATCGCCGCCGACCGCTCGGCGTCGCCAGGGCCGAGCGGGATGCAGGCGATGCCATGCGCCTCCATCTGGGTCTGGTAGAACAGGCCGGCGACGAACAGGTGGTAGCCGAAGGTGACCGCGCAGACATCGCCCGGCTGGATCCCGCAGGCCGCCAGATGCGTACCGCAGGCCGCGACCAGGTGGTCGAGGTCCGCACGGGTCTGAAGGACCGGGACCAGACCCGTGCCCATCGGCGTCATGTTGATACGCACCGCGCCTGCGTCGCCGAAGGCGCCATAGCCCGGCTTGGCCATCTCGGCCACCAGATCGGGCCGGGACATCAGCGGGACCGCTGCGGCGAACTCGGCCTCGTCGGTGACGCTCCTCGGTAGCCGGCTGGCGTAGAACGGGTGATCGGCGAGGCGATCGAGGACCGCGTTGAGCCGGTCAGCGCTTGGCATCGGCGAGCGCCGCGGAGTCGTCGTAGCTGGTATGGACGTTCAGCACTGCCTGGCGCTTCTCGACATCGACCGCCTTGAGCGCGCGCTCGAGCGCGCCGGGCAGCGCATGCGCCTCGCCGACCTCCTCGCCATACCCGCCGGAGGCCGCAACGACCTGGTGGTAGGCCGGCGCCGGTTCCAGATAGGTCAACGGTGCCCGGTTGATCCGGGATGCGGCGCCGTCGGGGTGGAGGCCGAGGGTCGCCTTGCGGACCGATCCCCACATGCGGTTGTTCATGATCACCGTCAAAGTCGGCAGGTCGTTGGCCGCGGACACGAAATGGGCCGGGGTGGGGTTGCCGAACATGTAGGAGCCGTCGCCGACGACGCAGAACACCCGCCGGTCGCCGTAGCCGAGCTTGACCCCGAGTGCGGCGCCGAGCCCCCAACCGAGCCCGCCCGACGGGCTGGTGGCGAAGAACGTGCCGGGCCTGGTCAGCGAGATGTTGCCGAGAGAGAGCTGGGATTCGCTGACCAGCGCATCGTCCTCGCCCTTGACCTCGTCGAGGCAGTGGGCGATCCAGGCTGCGTCCGGTGTCCCGCCGGCGCGCCCGGCCTCAAGCCGGGCAGCGCTGGCCTCGGCCAGCCCGGCGCGCAACGCAGCGGCGCGTTTGCGCCTTGCACCGATGCGCGCCGCCCCCGGCTTGCCGCGCACCTCGATCGCCTCGGCTAGCGCCCGCAGTGCCCCGCCGGTCGCCGCGGTGATCGCGAGATCGCAGGGGAACCCGCGCACCGGATACTTGCTGAACAGCGGATCGACGCCGATCTGGACGATTTTGGCGTCCGGATTCGGCGTGTGCAGGCTCGGGATCCACGGCACGTCGCAGTCGAGCACCAGGATCAGATCGGCGTCCTGGATCAGCGCGCCGGGCTCGAAGCCGACATGCATCGGATGATCGCTCGGCAGACAGACATAACGCGGCCGGTAGCTCACCACCGGCAGCGCGAAGCGCTCGGCAAGCGCGCCGAGCGCGTCCGTGCTGGTCCGGTCCTGACCGTTGCTGGCGGTGATGATCAATGGGTTTTTGGCCGCGGCGATCCAGTCCGCGCATCGGTCGATCGCGTCGGGGTCGGCGGCGGGCGGGGTCGCCGCCTGGCGCCGAGTGGGCGATTGGAAGGTGAACCCGTCCGGTTTCTCGGCCAGCACTTCGCGCGGCAGGGTCAGGTAAACCGGCCCGCGCGGCTCGCTCATCGCCACCGTGACCGCGCGGTCGACGATGGTCTCGAGCTGGCGGGCGTTGCGCAGCTCGTAGTCCCACTTGACCATCTCGCGCACCACGCCGGCCTGATCGAACATCTCCTGCCCCCAGTGGATGTAAATCGACCGCGCGCCCGGCGCGCCTTCCTCGGTCAACGGCGTCCGGCCGGAGGTGAAAATGATCGGCACGTTCTCGCGCGCGGCGTTCATGATGCCGCAGATGCCATTGGCGGTGCCGACATTGACATGGACCATCACCGCCTGCGGCCGGCCGGTCGCCAGGAAATAGCCGTGCGCCATCGAGACCGCGAGGTTCTCGTGCGGTACGGTGACCGGCACCGGCGCTTGCGTGCCCTCCATGACCGACTTCGAAAGCGCCTCGATCACCGTGGCGAAGTCGGTGCCGGCGTTGCCGAACAGGTAGTCGACTCCACGGTCGCGGAGAAGGCTGAGATAGGCTTCGGCCAGGCTATCGACCTGGATGGTTTGCTGTGGCATGGGGGACCTCCGGTGCGCGTGGGTGCGCGTCGGGACCACTATAGTTGGCGCGCCGATCGAGTGAAATCGGCGCCGGGCAGTCTGGACGGGATCGGCGATGGCGTTGCGCCTTGCGTTCTTCTACGCCGCGGCGTTCGGCTTCGTCGGCGTCTCGCTGCCGTTCTGGCCGGTCTGGCTGGCTGACAAGGGGTTGGATGCGGCGCAGATCGGGCTGTTGATCACCGCCGGCACCTGGGTCCGCATCGCGGTGCCCGCACTGGTTGCCCATGTCGCGGACCGGCGGGGCGAGCGCAAGCAGGTCATGGTCCTGTTGGCGGTGGCCGCGTTCGCGGTCCACCTGCTGTTCCTGGCGGCGGAGGGGTTTGCCGCCCTGCTGGCGATCAGCATCCTGGCGGCGGTCGCGTTCACCCCGATCATCCCGATGGGCGAGAACCTTGCCCTGCTGCTTGCCCGCGCGGGGCGCATCGACTACGGCAGGGTACGGCTGTGGGGCTCGATCGCCTTTATCGCAGGCGCGACGCTCGGCGGGCGCCTCCTGGGTGGGACGGGTCCGCCGGTGATCCTGACCATGGTGCTTGCGAGCCTTGCGCTGGGCGTGCTCGCGGCGCTCACGCTGCCCGATACGCGCCCGCCGCCGGCCCGGCGCCGCGTGCCGATCGCTTCGCTTCTCGCGAGCCCGACGATGCTGGTCTTCCTGGCCGCGTCCTCGTTGATTCAGGCAAGCCACGCCGCCTATTACGGATTCGCCACGCTCGCCTGGCGCGCGGCCGGGATCGACGACCAGGTGATCGGGCTTCTGTGGGCCGAGGGCGTGCTGGCCGAGATCATCCTGTTCGCCTTCGGCGGCGCGCTGGCAGCCCGGCTGGGCCCGGCCCGGCTCCTTGTGATCGGTGCGGTTGCCGGGATCATCCGCTGGTCGGTGCTGGCGCTTTCGCCGGCGCTTCCGGTCCTCGCCGCATCCCAGGCGCTCCATGCGTTGAGCTTCGGCGCGGCCCATCTGGGTGCGATGCTGTTCCTCGCCCGTGCGGTCGCGCCAGAGCATTCGGCCAGCGCCCAGGCGCTGTATGCCGGCGTCGCGATGGGTCTGGTGATGGGCGGTGCGACAATCCTCGGCGGTACGCTGTTCGATGCCGCGGCCCCGGCGACCGCCTTCCTCGCGATGACCTCCCTGTCGGCGGCCGGCGGGCTCGGCGCACTGGTGCTTGCCCGGTGCCTGCGGACCGCCGGTCAGCGCACGATCTGAACCGAAACTCCTGCCGAAGCCGAGGGGTCTTGTGTCTCAGGCCTGGCTGTTGCCGGCGGCCAGGAACCCCAGCCTGAGATCGTAGCGGCCGCCCAGCCACAACGGGTAGTGGGCGTGGTCGTCGTAGGCGTCTCCGGCCTCGGGGTGGACAAGGATCACCAGCCCGTCGCGGTTGTACATCAGCCAGGGCACGATCTCGGCGAACAGGTCCTTGTCGAACGCGACCTGGAACATCCATTCGGGGTGCGGGCCGACCGGGCGGTCGCGGAACCGGCCCATGGTGACGGCGAACTCCCACTTGCGCCAGATTTCCTGGCGCAGCCGGGCGGCGGTCTCGCGGGTCTCGGCGTCGTAATAGATGTGGGCGTGATAGCCGGTGATTTTCTCGGAGTCGCCGTTGACGTAATCGACATTCATACCCGCTCGTCCTCGTTTGGTTCAGCGGCGCTCGTCGCGCACGCGCTTGGCCTTGAATTCGGTCTTGGGAAGGGTGTCGGGCGCCAGCACCTCGACGCTGACGCGGACCTCGCAGCGGCTGCGGATTTCGGCTTCGAGCCGTGCGCCGAGACCGCCGCCGGCGCCGTGCTCGGGATGCTCGACCCGCAGCGTCATGACGTCCAGCCCGCCCTGGTCGGCCGACAGCACGATCTCGAACTCGTCCCCCACGCCGTTGATCGAGCGCACCGCCTGCTCGATCTGGCTCGGAAAGAACTTCACCCCGCGCAAATTGATCAGATCGTCGGCGCGGCCGGTGAACGAGCCCATCGCCTTGACGTGGCTGCGGCCGCAGGCGCAGCGGCCGGTGTCATAGACGGTGTAGTCGCCGACCAGAAAGCGGAGCTGGGGCGAGCTTTCGGAGTTGAGCGAGGTGCACACCGTCAGCCCGCGCGCGCCCTCGGCCACGGGTTTTCCGTCCTCGGGGTCGACCAGCTCCCAGATCTGGACGTCCTCCATCAGGTGGGTGAACGTCGTCTCGCCCGGCCGCACCGAGGCCTCGCACGAATATCCGCCGACATGGGGCGAGGCTTCGGTGCAGCCGTAGAACTCCACGACCCGGCAGCCCCACAACGCGGCGAGCCGCTCGCGGGTGCGGTCGATCCCCATCGCCGGCTCGCCGCCGGTGAACAGGGTGCGCACCGAACTCGCGGCCGGATCGAGCCCCAGACCCTGCATGGCACGCCCGAGATAGAGCGCGTAGGACGGGGTGCAGGCGATAACGGTCGGCTTGAACCGGTCGATGATCCTGCCGCGCGCCTGGGCGTCCATGCCGCCGCCGGGAATGACGGCGATGCCCATGTGGGCGAACGCGTACATCGCACCCCAGATCCAGACGTGCGGACCGAACCCCACCATCGGGAAGACCGAGTCGCCGCGCCGGATGCCCATCGAATAGAGCGCCCGCGCGTTTGCCCACTCCCATAGTGCGCGGTCCTCATGAGTGTAGCGGAACACCCGCGGCGTCCCGGTGCTGCCGGAAGACGAGAACAGCATCCAGCCGCGGTCCGTCCATTCCGCCTCGCCGATGGTGGAATAGGTGCCATAGGGCGGGTTGAGGGCGGCGTCCTGCATCATCTCGGACTTGTCGACCACCGGCCATTTGGGCAGGTCGTCCACCGAGGCGATATCGCTCGGCACCAGCCCCAGCCGGTCGAACCGCGCCTTGTAGAAGCCGCTGTTCTCGTACAGAAACGGCGTGAGTGCGGCGAGCTTGTCGTTCTGGATGCCCATCAGCTCGTCGCGCGAGCAGGTCTCGAGCGCCTCGGACCAGTATCGTTGGGAGGCCGGCCCCGCCACATCGCGCTTGTGCCGAGCAAGCGTCTCCAGCCAAGTCGTGCGGGTCCGATCGCTGCGCGCGCCGGTCATAACGGCCCCAAGTTCGTGAACCCGTCAGTGGGAGTCAAGCAACGCCGGCCGTGCCGGGTCGAGCCGGCTGGGAAGGGCTCTAATACTCCAGCACCGGGTCGACGCGGTTGGCGAGCGGCTCGCCGGCCACGAAGCGGAGCAGGTTGGCGCACACCAGGTCCAGAGTGCGCGGGATGTAGAGCGCCGTGTCATCGGATGAGCAATGCGGCGTGATGATCAGGTTCGGGGTCCGCCAAAGAGGCGAGTCCGCGGCAAGCGGCTCGGGCTCGAAGACATCGAGGATCGCGCTGATCTCGCGGCGCTCCAGCCGTTCGGCCAGGGCCTGGTAATCGACCAGACGGGCACGGCTGTAATTGATGATCCCGGTGCCGGGACGCATAGCCGCGACCTCCGCACGGCCGATCAGGTGGCGGGTCTGCGCGGTCGCCGGCGCCGTGACGATGATGAAGTCCGCGCGCGGGATCAGCGCGGGAATTGCCTCCGGGCCGTGCATTTCATCGACCGCCGGGTGGGGTGCAGCCGTGCGGCGGACGCCGATCACCTGCAATCCGAAGCGCTTGGCCCATTCGGCCACCCCGCCGCCGACATTGCCGACACCGATGACAAGGAGCGTCTTGCCGGCGATCCCGGTGTTGAAAGTCTGTTGCCAGTTTCCGGCGCGCTGGTGGGTGACCATCTCCGGCACCCGGTTGTTGAGCATCAGGACCGCCATGATGGCGTATTCGTCGGCGCGCGCGCCGTGGACGCCGCGGTTGTTCGTAAAGGTGACCTGCGCGGGCAGCCAATCGAAAGGGGTGAAATATTCGTTGCCGGCCCCGGTGACATGGATCCAGCGCAGCCGCGGGGCGCGCTCGGCCATCCCTTCGAGGGGAATCTTCCAGCACACCAGGGCATCGGCGTCGGCGACAAGCTCGTCGAACCGCTCGCAGTCGTAGCCGATCGTCCAGTCGATACGCCGGGTGAGGTCGGGGAACCGCTCGAAGGCCGCCGCCAGCCGACTCCTCGGAAATTTCGAAGACCTCGCCCAGCGACCGGTCGTTGTCGATATGCAGGCGGACCCTTTCCCCGGTCATTGCGGCGCCTCGGCCGGCAGCGTGCGCCGGACCCACCACTGAGCCAGCCGCGGAATCAGCGGCTCGAGATGGGAGAACCGGCCCGGCCGGGCGAAACGCGACCTCAGCCCCTTTTGCTGGAGCGCGGCGATCGCGTTGTCCTCCTCGAGCGTGGTGTCCCAGCGCTTGTAGTAGTAGCGGACCTTGTCCTCGAAATCGGCCCGGGCGACGGTCTCCTTCGGAAAGCATGCGCCGTGGATCACCCGCGTGTGGTCGGGGTCCTGCGGATGGAGCTCCAGGTACCAGACCGAATCGAGCGTCATCCCAAGCATGGTCGAGGGGTTGAGGCAGACATAGTTGGTGCCGCTCGCCGCGCGCCCCTCCAGCCCCTCGATATGGGGCAGCTCGTGGGCCAGATCCTCGATCAGCAGCGAGCGGGTGTGCTCGTCGTGATGCTCGCGGAGGTCGAGCCAGTTCTCCGAGGTGGGCGCGGCGGAGTGCTCCATCTCCTTGGGGTTGAGCGTCGCCTTGTGGACCATCGGCAGATGGTATTCCTCCATCGCGTTCTCGATATGGACCTTCCAGTTGCACGGCACCTCGTGGACCAGCTTGCGGACCAGCACGAGGTTGTCCAGATCGTAGGAGCCCATCAGTGCGGGGAAGTCGCCGAGATAGTCTGCCAGCGGCTCCGCATCGCCGGAGAAGTTGATGAACATGAAGCAGCCGAACACCTCCAGCCGCAGCGGGCGCAGGCCATTGGCCGCAGGATCGAACCCCGTGGTCTTCTCCATCCCGGGCGCGCTGTGGAGCTTGCCGTCAAGGTCGTAGACCCAGCCGTGATAGGGGCATGTGAATGCCCGGCAGTTGCCTTGACCGTCCGCGACCGGCGTGCCGCGGTGCCGGCAATTGTTGGCGAAGGCGCGAATCTCGCCGTCATTGCCGCGCACGATGACCAGCGGCATGCCGAGATAGTCGACCGTCACGAAGTCGCCGGGCGCGGCGACCTGATCGACGTGGCCGAAAAAGTTCCACACCCGCGTGAACAGGTTCTCCACCTCCAGGTCGAAATAGTCCCGGGCGGTGTAGCACCACGGCGGCAAGGATTCCGCCTCTTCGACGGCCTTGAACACATTGGCGAATGCCGAGCGATCGAAAGTCCCGGTCATGCCCCGGCTCCCTTCGGTTGGGCTGTCGGAGCCGAGGCTAGCGAAACCCCACGCGCCGGTCCATGTCCGCGTCTGAGCCTGGTCCGGACCAGCCGGCGGCGGCTGTCTCCGGCGTGCCTGCGGTGGTAGCCTCGCCGGGTGGCTGGCTCGGGATGACGCAGACATGGACCACGGATCGGGACCGCGCGGCAGCGATATCATCGCCGCTTTGAAGGCGGCGGGCGTCGGCCATGTCGCCGCGCTTCCCGACATCACCACCAGCGCCGGGCTGTTGTGGCCGCTGTCGCAGGATCCCGGGCTGCGGCTGATCCGGCTGTGCAAGGAGGATGAGGGGGTCTCGATCTGCGCCGGGCTGGCGTTCTGCAAACTGCGCAGCGTGCTGCTGATGCAGCAGACGGGGTTCCTCGATTCGATCAACGCGATCCGAGCGATCGGGGTCGAGTATGCGCAGCCGATCTGCATGTTGATCGGGCTGCTGCAGAAGGAGCCCGACCGGAAGCCGAGCGAGTCGGCAAGCTATGGCGTGCGCATCGTCGAGCCGATCCTCGATGCGATGGGGATCGACCGGCTGCTGATCGAAGGCCCTGACGACGTCGGCCTGCTGGCGCCGGCGATCGGCCGTGCCTATGAGACCTCGCGGCCGTTGGCGGCGCTGATCGGGAGGTCGGTCGAGCCATGATGCGCCGCGACGAATGCTTCCGAAAGATTGCCCACCTGCGGGGCGAGGCGATCGTCGTGGCGACATACACCTCGGCCTTCGAGTGGATCGCGATCGACCCGAGCCCGCTCAACTTCCTCAGCGTCGGCTCGATGGGCCAGGCGTCCTCGCACGCGCTGGGGCTCGCGATCGGCCTGCCCGACCAGAAGATCATCGTGCTCGACGGCGACGGCAGCCTGCTGATGAACCTGGGCAGTCTGGTGACCATCGCCGAGGCCGCGCCGGCGAACCTCGTCCATTTCGTCGTCGAGAACGGCGGCTACGAGGCCAACGGCAGCCATCCGATCCCGGGTGCCGGCCGGGTGGACTTCGCCGCGATGGCGCGCGCCGCAGGCTACGCCAGGGTCTACGACTTCGACGGGATGAACCGGTTCGCCGCGCTGCTGCCCGAGGTGCTGGGCGCCCCGGGCCCGATGTTCGGGCGGCTCAAGGTCGCGTCGGGCGGGCCGGTCACCTACGACTACCCTTACATCCATGGTCCGGCCGTTCGCGCGGCGTTCCGCGACGCCATCGCCCCGATGATCGAGGCCCGCGACGCCAAGCGCCGTTAGCCGACCCGCCGGCAAGCGCGGCCCGGGCGCTGGTCGTCACGGCGTAGCGTGTCAGCCCGAAACCGGTGCCTCGCGGCAGGTGGTGCGGCGCATATCGCGGATGTGGTTGCGGTCGTCGAACGCGGTGGCGCGGTGCATGGTCGCGAGGTTGTCCCAGATCACGACATCGCCCACCCGCCAGCGGTGAGCGAAGACGAACCGCGGCTGGGTGGCGAACACGGTCAGCTCGTCGAGCAGCGCGCGGGCCTCATCGTCGGGCATGCCTTCGATCCGGCGGATATGCGAGGCGAGATAGAGCGCCTTGCGGCCCGAGCGCGGATGGACGTGGACCAGCCTGTGGCGCGCCGGCGGGCGCGAACGCTGCTCTTCTTCCGTCGGTTCCGGCCCGCCGCCGAGGACTCGGGAATGCCAGTAGGAATGCTCGGCCACCAGGGGCTCGAGCGGCGCCTTCATCGCCGCGGGCAGCGCATCATAGACCGCCCGCATGTCGGCGAACTCGGTATCGGCCGGAACCGGCGGGACGATGTGGGCCGACAGCAACGAATAGGTCGCGCGGATCGGGTGAAAGGACATGTCGGTGTGCCACAGCCGGTTGGCGCGCTTGAAGCCGAGCCGGCGGTCGTCCTCGGCATAGATCCTTCCACCATCGTCCAGGTTGCTCTGATCGATGATCTCGTGATGGGGGACCCGCATCGCCCGGTGGCCGGTCGTCACCAGCACCGGCCGGTCCTCGATCGGGCCGAGCCGGCGGCTGAAGGCGATGTGTTCTTCATCGCTCAGCGGCACCGGATGGCGGACGACGCAGACCGCGAACGCATCCATCGCCTCGAGCAGTTCCGCGACCTCGGCCAGCGTGCGCAGGTCAATGCCCGGAAGTTCGGCGGCGAACAGATCGTGCAGCGGGATTGCCCGGAGAGTCATCGCACCGTCGAGCCTATTCTGCAAACCCTGCCCGGTCTATCGGAGGCCCGCCGTGCGGACGCGTGTGGATTACAGCGCATAGAGCGCGCGCGCATTGTCGTCGAGAATCTTGTCGACGACATGCGCCGGCACCCTTCCGTCGGCCTTGAGCTTGCGGAGCGCCTCGATCTCTGTCGCGGTATCGGCATGGCCGTAATCGGTGCCGATGACCAGATGGTCCTCGCCCGAATAACCCAGAATGTAGGGCAGATCGTCCGTCACCTGGCAGGCGACGTAGATGTTGTTGCGCGCCAGCACGTCATCGCCCAGCGGTTCGCCCCGGCGCTTCAGGCGCAGCGACAGGTCGTTGATCACATACGGGATCCACTGGCTGGACACCTCGATGAAACCCCAGCGGACATCGGGGAACCGGGCCGGTACGCCGTGGAAGACCAGCACGTGGAAAGCGCCGATGGTCGCGAGCTTGAACTTGTTGAACCCCGGGTCGTGGAGGAAGAAGTCGTGCATCGTCGGGCTGTTGGTCGCCGAGTGGATGCAGACTGCAAGATCCAGCCGGGAAGCGGTCTCGTACAGCGGAAAGAAATAGGGGTCCGACAACTGGCGGTCGCATTCGAGTCCGCGCAGGAAGACGCCGACCGCGCCGTGGTCCTTGGCGAACGCCAGCTCGTCGGCGATTTTGTCCATCGACATCATCGGCGGGGCGGCGACCCATTTCAGCCGGTCGGGCGCCTGTGCCCAGACATCGGCGAGCCAGCGGTTGTAGCTGCGGCACAGAGCGAATTCGAGCGCGACATTGACCGTGGTCGGGCGCAGGAACAGCGTCGGGTAGAGCACCTGAATGTCGACGCCGAGCGCGTCCATGTGCGCGAGCCGCGCGGGGATGTCGCGCATCTCGCGCGCGCCCGCCGTGGTGTCGGGCCCGGTATTGTCCTCCTTGGGCATCAGCCTTCCGTCGATGACCCAATATTCCTCGACTTCAGCGCCGGACAGGCCGCGCTCGACCGCGCCCGCGGTTCGGCTGACGACCATCGGCATGAAGCGCTGCTCGGACTCCTCAAGGTACCGCCAGGTCTCGGGCGTCTCGAGCACGTGGGCGTCGGAATCGATCGTCGGCATCGGTGTCTCCCCGGGTTCTCATGAGCGGATCGGGGCCGCATTGTCGCTCGATCGCACGGCGGGTGGCAACGCAAGGCGGGCCTTGCCGGCGCCGAGGCGATCGGCACAATCGGCTGCCCTTCCATCAAACCGCAAGGCGAGTCCATGGAACCGCGCGCATACGGCCCCTACCCCTATGAGCCGATCATCGACCGCGCGCCGCTCGCCTGGCCCGACGGGGCGCGGGTCGCGTTCTGGGTGATCCCCAATATCGAGGTCTTTGCGCTGAATGAACCGATGCCCGACGGCCCGGGGCTGATCCCCGACGTCTCGGCCTGGGGCAAACGCGATTACGGCAACCGCGTGGGCGTCTTCCGCATGATCGAGGTCATGGCCCGGCACGGGGTGCGCGGGACCGTCGCCCTCAACAGCGAGGTGTGCGATGCCCACCCGCGGATCGTCGAGGAGTGCCTGGCCGCGGGCTGGGAGATCATGGGCCATTGCCAATCCAACACGCGGCGGCTCAACGAGGCCGGCTCGGAGGACGAGGCCGGGCGGATCATCGCCGCCACGCTGGAACGGATCGGGCGGGCCACCGGCGTACGGCCCCGCGGCTGGCTCGGTGCCGGGCGGCAGGAGACCTGGGGCACGCTCGAACGCCTGGTCGCGGAGGGCTGCACCTATGTCGTGGATTGGGACAGCGACGATCAACCGGTGCTGATGGATGTCGATGGCATGCCGCTGGTCTCGCTGCCCTACGGCGCAGGCGTGAGCGACAAGCAGGCCTTCGAGGGTATGAATTTCACCGCCGACGCGTTCGAGACCATGGCGCGGCGCGCTTTCGATGTGCTCTACGAGGAAGGCGCGCGCACCGGCCGGGTCGCGGCGATCTCGCTGCACCCCTACATCATCGGCGTGCCGCATCGGATCGGCGCGCTCGACCGGACGCTGGCGCATATCTGCGGCCATGACGGGGTGTGGCTCGCCACCGGCGAGGAGATCACCCGGCATTTCCTGGCCCAGCGCGGACTCGGCGCCGGCCGGTGAGCCCGACGATATGGCGCCTGCGCTAAGCGATAGGCAGGCGGTAGAAGGCGATCGCGTTGTCGCGCAGCAGCTTGCGCTGATCGGCCGGGTCGATATCGGCCACGGCGCGGAAGGCGTTGACCACACCGCCCTCGCTGTCGAAATGCGGGTAGTCGGTCGCGAACACGATCCTGTCGGCGCCCAGCCCGGCGACCGCGAGCGGGATGGTCTCATCGGCCGGATCGCAGCTCACCACGCATTGCCGGGCGAAGTATTCGCCAGCACCCAGGGTGAGCGTGCCGTAATAGGGCCGGAGCTTGCGGTTGCTCAGATGCTCGTCCAGCCGCGACAGCCAATAGGGGACCCAGCTGCAACCGGCCTCCATGAACCCGACCCGCAAGCGCGGGAACCGCTCCAGCACCCCGCCGCAGATCAGCGCCATGGCGGCCATCATCTGTTCGAAGGGATGGCTGATGACATGGTTGTAGGCATAGCTCGGGGGATCCATCATCCCGCCGTAACGGTCGCCGCCGGCGGTCTCGGGACAGCCGGTGGACTCGTGGACGATCAGCGGCACGCGGAGCGCGGACAGGGCCTCGAACAGCGGTGCGTAGCCGGGGTCGTCGAGCCGTCTGCCCTCGGTCGGGTTGGGCCGCACGCAGACCGCGATCGCGCCCTTGCGGCGGACGCCGCGCTCGGCGAGCTCGACCGCGCGGGCGATATCATGGAGCGGGATCGGCGCGGCATAGAACAGCCGCCGGGGATCGGTTGCAACGTAGTCCTGCATCCAGTCCTGGTAGGCCTCGGCGACCGCGAAGGCGAAACCGCCGTCAAGGTAGCCCGAAACCAGCGCCGCGGACGGGAAGAGCACCGCCGCCTCGATCCCCTCCTTGTCGAGCACCTTCAGCCGGTCCGCGGCGGCCATCGGCTTGCGCACCGAAATCTCGCGCGGAAACGGCGGGTGCTCGATGCCGTCGACGATGAACCGCCGGTTGCGATCGGCGTTCAACGCCCAGCCCTTGGTCCTTGCCCGCATCTCCGGCGCCAGAAGTCGGGAGAACAGCAGGTTGGACTCATGGACATGGCCGTCCGCATCGATCGCCAGCCCGTCTTCGAGAAGCTCCGTCATGACCGCACCCCCAAACCTGCCCGCGCCAAGCCCCCACGCCAAGCCTACGGCAATGAGCCCCCGGCATCGCGGATCGCCCGCCAGACCCGCTCGGAAGTGAGCGGCATCCGGATGTCCTCGACCCCGAAAGTGTACAGCGCATCGAGCACGGCGTTGACCACCGCGGCCAGGGCCGGTGTCGTGCCGCCCTCCCCGCCGCCCTTGATACCCAGCGGGTTGCCGGTGGTCGGCGCTTGCTCGTTCAGCGCGACCGCGAACGGCGGCAGATCGTCGGCACGCACCAGCGCGTAGTCCATCAACGAGCCGGACAGGAGCTGGCCGCTCACGGGCTCGTAGACGACGTGCTCGCAAAGCGCCTGTCCGATTCCCATCGCGATGCCGCCATGGGCCTGGCCATGGACGATCATCGGATTGACCGGCGTGCCGACGTCATCGACATGGCTGTAGCGCAAGACCGCGACGCGACCGGTCTCGGGGTCGATCTCGACCTCGCATACCGCCGCGCCGTTGGGATAGGCGGGGATCCGCCCGGCGAAATCCTCCTCGGCGGCCAACGGCGCGGTCTCGGCCAACGCGAACAGGCCGACCGACCGGTCGGTGCCGGCGATGCGGAACACCCCGTCGGCGAAGTCGATATCGGCTGCGGCGGCCTCGAGAACCTCGGCGGCCCGCGCGCGGCCCTCGGCGATGATCGCCTCGGCGGCACGCACGATCAGCGTCCCGGCGATCCGCATCGAGCGTGCCGAATGGGTACCGCCGCCCTTGATTGCCACGTCGCTGTCGCCGGTGATCAGCTCGACCGCCTCGATCGGCACGCCGAGGCGGTCGGCGGCGACCTGGGCGAAGGTGGTCTCGTGGCCCTGGCCCTGCGACTGGGTGCCGACGACGATCTCGATCCGTCGGTCGGGCGCGATGCGCATGTGCGCGCGCTCGATCGGCGCGCCGACCGGCGCCTCGATGAAATTGGCCAGGCCGATGCCGCGCAGGCGGCCCCGCGCCAGCGCTTCGGACCGGCGCGGCTCGAACCCCGACCAGTCCGCAAGCGCGAGCACCATGTCCATGTTGCGGCCGAAGGCGCCCGAATCGTAGGTCGTGCCCATCGGGTTGGCGTAGGGAAAGGCATCGTCGGGGATCAGGTTGCGTCGGCGGATTTCCAGGCGGTCCATCGCCAGCCGGCGCGCGGCCTGCTCGATCAGCCGCTCGATGGCGAACATCGCCTCCGGCCTTCCGGCACCGCGAAAGACCGTCGTCGGCGCGGTGTGGGAGAACCGCGCGCGGATATCGGCGAAGGCGGCCGGGATGTCGTAGACCGACGTGGTCAGCCGCGGGCCGTTGGACAGCGGAACGAACGAGACCGCATGCCCGCCGAGGCCGCCGCGGTAATCACAGCGGATGGCCAGGATCCGGCCGGTCTCATCGAATGCGAGCGCGGCCTCGATGACGAGGTCCCGGGCCTGATAATCGCCCTGGAACGCCTCGCTGCGGCTGCCCGACCACTTGACCGGCCGGCCGCAGCGGCGCGCCGCCCAGGCGGCCAGAACATATTCGGGATAGAGGTTGTTGCGCGGGCCGAACCCGCCGCCGACATCGCCGGTCAGGACGCGCACCCGGTCCGGCGCGACGCCGAGCGCCGCGGCGAGCTGCGCCTTGAGCCGGCCGACACCCTGGCTGCCGGTGTGGAGCGTGTAGCGCCCGGTCGCCTCGTCGTAGGCGGCAACCGCCGCGCGGGGCTCCATCTGGGCGTTGGCGATCCGGTTGCTGACCAGCGTGAGCGCCGCGGTGTGAGGCGCGCCCGCGAACGCCGCGCGCACCGCATCCGCATCGCCCTTCGAGGCGGTCAGCGCGACATCGTCGGCCCGGTCCTCCCAGATTGCCGTTCCCGCGGCAAGCGGCAGGTAATCGACGGCAATCTGCTCGAGCGCATCGACGGCCTGATCATGCGTCTCGCCCACCACGACGGCGAGAATCTCGCCGACATGGCGCACCTTGGCCCGCGCGATGGGTGGGTGGGCCGGCTCGAACGGCGGCGGCGCCACGAAGGCCGGGTTGGCGTATTCGACCGGATCTGCCGGGTTGGCGAACTGCGGAATCCCGGCCATCCCGTCCGCCGCGTAGTCGTCGCCGACCAGCACCGCGAGGATCCCGGGCATGGCGGCCGCGGCGACAATGTCGATCGCGCGCACCGCCGCATGGGCATGCGGTGCGCGCAGGAAGACGGCATGGCCCTGTCCGGGCAGGTCGATGTCGTCCGAATAGCGCCCGTGGCCGGTGACAAGCCGCGCGTCCTCACGGCGCGCAACGGCGGCGCCGATCCCGTCGGTGCGCGCCAAATCAGCCCCCGCTCAGCGCATACATGCCGTCGCCGGCGCGCATAAGGGCGCCTTGCGCGCGGAGGTCGTCGAGCGCCAGCACGACCTCGCGGCCGTCGCGGCTGCCCAGCGCTGCGACCAGGGTGCCGAAATATTTAGGCCCATCGGCCAGCGCCTCGCGCACCGATGCGAATTCGGGCGCGCCCAAGGACGGCGGGTCCGGGACGGTGTAATGGAGCGGCAGGTCGCTGCCGAACGGCCGCGTCAGATCGAAGCCGGCCTTCCCACCCGTCCGTTTGCCGTCCAGCGAAGGATCGAGCGGCAGCGTCCGAAACCCCGAATCGATGACCAGGTCCCGGTCGGGCTGGAACCGGGTGGCGAGCGCCCAGTCGATTTGCGAATCGGAGAACACGTCGATGTCCGCGTCGACCACGAAAACGTTCTTGGTGTTGGACAGCGAGGCGAAGACGGCCGCGATCGCGTTGCGCGCCTCGCCTGGCACGCGCTGGCGCAGGGCGACGCGCATGTTGAAGCTGCCGCCCGAAGACGCGCTCGCGCAGATCGCCACGGGCTCGCGGACAGCAGTCTCCAGCGCCCCCCAGGCCGTCGCCTCGGCGCGCAGCGCACCGATCTGCGCGGTGTCGGTGTGCTCGATCGTCTGGCCGCTGATGGTCGATGTCTGGAACAACGCGTCGGAACGCATGGTGATCGCTTCGAGGTGAAAGACGGGGTTCTGCTTCATGACGCCGTAATAGCCGAGGAACTCGCCGTAGGGTGCTTCCGGCTCGACATGGCCGCGCGAATCGAAATAGCCCTCCAGCACGATCTCGGCATCGGCCGGCACCAGGACATCGTTGGTCACGCCCCGGACGACCGCCAGCGGCTGGCCGCGCAGCCGGGCGATCAGCTCGATCTCGTTGGTCGGCACGCGCATCGAGGCGGCAACGTGGTCGGTCGGGTGGGCACCGACCACGAAGCTCACCGGCAGCGTTTCGCCGCGCGCCGCGGCCCGTTCGTAGATCGCCTTCAAATCGCTCGGCGCGTTGAGGTCGACACCGGCCTCCCGCTTGCCGCGCAGCATCATCCGGCGGCAGCCGAGATTGGTCAGGCCGGTCTCGGGATCGACCACATGGTCGAGCGAGGACGAGATATAGGGTCCGCCGTCGCGTTCGTGCTGCACATGGACGGGCAGGCGCGTCAGATCGGCCTCCTCGCCGCGCAGGATCACCGCGTGGACCGGTGCCTCGACGCTCGCGACCTCGACCAGAGGCTGCGGCTGGGCGAGCCGACTGCGCACCGTCTGGAGCAACGCGCCCGGCGCGACACCGAACGCGGCCGCGATCCGCGCCCGGCTGCCGGTCACACCGCCGACCAGTTCGGCCCCTTCGGATCCGGCGTTCTTGAACAGCACCGCCTTCGGGTTGCCGTCGAGCACGCGGGCGAGGTCGATCAGATCGATCGGGTCCTCGTGGATCTCGGCCAAGTCCATTTCGACAAGCTGCTCGATGAAGCGGCGCAGCCGGTAGGTCTCCATGTCGGGCGCGTTCGCCGCCACGGTGCCCTCTCTCAAGACGCTGGCCATCGACGAGCTCCTCAATGCCGCTCGACGCCGATGTTAGGTCCGGCCGGACACCGCGGCAATCGCGCTTGCGCGGCCGGGTTCAAGCGGTGAGACTCCGGCCGGTCGAAGCAAGGGGAGAGGGATGATGGCGCAGGTCAGGACCGCCGGCCGGGCACCGGGCTATGCCAGGAACCCCGGCCATCGAATCACCCTGGAGCCCAGCCCGCGCCGGGTCCGGGTGGTGTTCAACGGCGAGACCGTCGCGGATTCGGCCCGCATGAAGCTGATGCACGAGAGCCGCCACCTGCCGGTCTACTACTTTCCGCTGGAGGACGTGCGGATGGAGCTGATGAGCCGGACCGACCACAGCACCCACTGTCCCTACAAGGGCGATGCGTCCTATTGGTCGATCGGCGTCGGCGAGCGGTGCGAAGAGAACATCATGTGGAGTTACGAGACCCCGTTCGACGAACACCCCGACATGGCCGGTCACGGCGCGTTCTACTGGGGCAGGCTCGACCGCTGGTACGAAGAGGACGAGGAGGTCTTCGTCCATGCGCGCGATCCCTACAAGCGGATCGACACCATCGCGTCCTCCCGCGCGGTGCAGGTGAGGCTGGGCGGCCGCACGGTTGCCGAGAGCACGCGCGCACATTTCCTGTTCGAGACCGGTTTGCCGGTCCGCTACTACCTGCTGCGCGAGGATGTCCGGATGGACCTGCTGAGGCCGAGCGACAGCCGCACGCGCTGCCCTTACAAGGGCGAGGCGGTCTACTGGTCGGCCGAGATCGACGGCGAGACGTTCGAGGACATCGTCTGGTCCTATCCCGACCCGATCTCCGAATGCCCGAAGATAAGGGACCTGATGTGCTTCTACGGCGAGAACGTGGATGCGATCAGCGTGGAGGGGATCGCGGTCGAGAAGCCGGTGACGCCGTGGTCGCGGAAATAAGGGAGCAAGCGATGACCGACCGGACGAACGAGCCCGAGATCACCGAGGCGCTGGACGAGGCGGCCCGGGCCTGCCGCATCCTCGAACTCAACGGCCACGGCGACAAGATCTTCGGCCATGTCGCGATGCGCGACCCGCTGGGGCGCGGCTTCTGGATGAAGCGCCACATGATCGGCCTGGGCGAGGTCTGGGACCACCGCGACTTCCTGCTGCTGAGCTTCGACGGCGCGGTGCTGGCGGGCGAGGGCCGCAGCCACAGCGAATGGCCGATTCATGGCGAGATCCTGCTGGCGCGGCCGGATATCCACTTCACCGCCCACACCCATCCGTTCAACGCGGTGATCTATTCGGCGATCCCCGAGCCGCTGAAGCCGATCAAGGTAACCATAACCGG
The DNA here is from genome assembly GCA_965248835.1 of Alphaproteobacteria bacterium. Lineage (GTDB taxonomy): Bacteria > Pseudomonadota > Alphaproteobacteria > MPNO01 > MPNO01 > CAYFYS01. Next base: position 158,172 of record CBDFLJ010000002.1, on the reverse strand, counting down.
CGCGCCGCCGCGCTACGAAGGTTCATCGGAGCTGATCGTGCGCCGCGACGAGGGCCGCGCGCTCGCCGCGGCGCTGGGCCGGGCGCCGGCGGTGTTCATGCGCAATCACGGGGTCGCGTTCTGCGGCGTCGACGCGGTCGATCTCGTGCTCACGGGCATCGAGCTGGAGCACAATTGCAGCCAAGTGCTCGCCGCCAACGGATCGGGCTACGACTGGTCGTGGCCGGACGCGGCGGAGGCGCAGCGCAAATCGGCCGACGTCAAGAGCAAGGGCCGCGGCAGCCCGCTCTACGACTACTACTGCCGCGGCCTCGCCCGGGCCGAAGCGGCCGGCCATCCGCTTCTGTCACGGCGCTCGCTGCACGAGAATCCGACCGGGGCCTGAGCCGTGGCCTACTCCACGGGGACGGTCTGCGAAGCCATCTGGCAGCGGCGCAGCAGCCGCCGTTCACCGGAGGAGAAGTCGGTGCGGGCGTGGGCCGAGCACAGATTGTCCCAGATCAACAGGTCGCCCGGCGTCCAGGCGTGCTCGTAGACGAGGTCCTCGCGCTCGGCGATGTCGAACATCTCCGCCAGCAGCGCATCGCTTTCGTCCTCGGGCAGGCCCTCGATCCGCATGGTCATCAGCCGGTCGACATAGAGCGCCTTGCGGCCGCTGGCCGGATGGGTGATCGCGACAGGGTGGGAATAGCCGTCGACGGTCGTGGCGTGCCGGCCCTTGCCCTCGCGGCTGTTGTAGACGACGTAGTCGTAGACGTGATGGGCCTTGCGCCCGGCGATCCGCGACTTGATACGTTCGGGCAGCGCGTCATAGGCCTTGTAGAGATTGGCGAACCTGGTGTTGCCGCCGACGCTCGGGATCTCGATCGCGTAGAGCATGGTGCCGCGGTTGGGCTGGGCTTTGAAGATGGTGTCGTGGTGGAAGTACATCTCGCCGTCGGGCAGCGAGCCGATCGGCTTGCCGTCGACCCGCACGTTCGAGATCAGCATCATCGCCGGGTGGACGCTCTGGGCATCCTCCGGCCGTTCCGCGGCCGGGCGCGGGCGCCGGCCGACCTCGCCGAAGCATTGGGCGAAGCGAAGCTGGTCGTCCTGCGAGAGCTCCGGGGCACGGACCAGCAAGACGATATGCCTGGTCCACGCCTCGCGCAGCGCCGCCGCGGTCTCGGCATCGATCGGGGCCAGGATGTCCAGCCCGACGATCTCGGCCCCCAGGGCATCCGACAGAGGTCTGGTCTGGAATGGCGCCACGCCTGGTCTCCCGGCTGATCGACCGAAGGCGCCATGATGGCGGTCCCGGCCGGCCGGAGCAAGAATTTGACGCGATCCTGCAACCTGGCGGCGCAACCACTGTCGGATGATCCGACGGTCCGGACGCGGATTTACGACGCCCGGCCGCTGAAGCGCTGGGTGGCGTCGATGTCGAATTTCCGGGCATCGACATCGATCCGCTGATTCCTCACCGAGCGGTCGAAGGCAACCACCTGGAGCAGTTCCAGCGGCTCCTCGCCGATCGATTCGAACCAGTACTGGGAATTCCTCGGCATCACGATCCCTTCGTGCACACCGAACTCGCCCAGCACCTCCTCGCCGGGGCCCCACCAGCGCACCCGGCCCTTGAGCACCATCCAGAACCCGTCCATCCCGGTGTGGGAATGGAGGTTGTTGTCGCCGCCCTCGCGCACCACCTGGACCGCGCCGCGGATGATGTCGGTCTGGCACAGGGATACGATCGCCTTGTCGGAGGATTGGTCCCGAGGCTTCTCGTAGCGGAAGGTCTGGGGTGCCCGGACGCGGCCGGAAGCGGTTGCGGTCTCTGGCATTGCGGTTCTCCGTCTCAGGGCTGTTCGGCATGGTGCGCCCGCCAGTCGGCGGCAAGCGCGTTGCGGTCCAACTTGCCGCGCTCGGTCTTGGGCAGCGCGTCGCGGAAGACGACTTCCTTGGGCATCTTGGCGCGCGGCAGGGCAGCACCGCAATGGGCGAGCACCGCTTCGCCGGTCAGCGCGACGCCGGGCTTGGCGGCGACATAGACCACGACCTCCTCGCCGTAGATCTTGTCGGGGACACCCACGGCGGCGGCCTCGGCGACCTCGGGCATGCCGAGCACCAGATTGTCGATCTCGGTGGGCGCGATGTTGACCCCGCCGCGGATGATCAGGTCCTTGGTCCGGCCGGTGACGTGGAGATACCCGTCCGCATCGAGATAGCCGAGATCGCCGGTCCTGGCCCGACCCCTGGCATTGACGCGGAACGTCCCGTCCTCGGCCAGGTAGCGGAACGCGTTGTCCGGCGCGCGGCCGAGCTCGATCGCGCCGATCTCGCCCGGCGGCAGCGGCCGGCCGGCATCGTCGACCACGGCGAGGTTCTGATAGGCATGCGGCTTGCCCACCGTCCCCATCCGGCGGGTGTGCTCGTTCGAGCCGGCGATCCAGCCGGTCTCCGACGAGCCGTAGCCCTGGGCGACGGGGATCGCATACATCTCCTCGAAGGCCTTCCAGTCGGCGACCATCAGGGGCGCCGAGCTCGAGGTGAGAAAGCGGAGATGCGGCACATCGGCGCCGGTGACCGCGATCGGCCGGTTGATGAACATGTTGATGGCCGTGGGATTGCACACGCCGACGGAGATCTCGAAGTCGCGGATCCAGTCGAAATAACGGCTTTGGGAAAACTTGCGGGCCATGAACAGCGTCGCGCCCCTGCACAGCACGCCGAGGAAGCTCAGGACCTGCGCAGACATCCAGTTGTAGGACCGGAAGTCGAGCACGCGGTCGCGCCCGGTGATGCCGAACGCATCGGCGGTAGGCTCGATGTTGTCGATCAGCTCGGCGAAGGTGCACACAACGCCCTTTGGCCTGGCCGCCGTGCCCGATGTGTAGAAGATCGACGCGATATCGCCATAGCCATTGAGCGGCCGGAACGGTCCCGCCTCTGCGTGGCGCGCGATATCGGCAAACAACCCCGCGCCCCGGTCGGGCCGCCAGTCGCCCAGAGGGATCCATTCCCCGCCCGCCGTGCCTTTGAGCCGCTCCAGGCCCAGCCCTTCCTCGAACAGCACCAGCCGGGCATCGAGCGAGCCCAGGATGTCTTCGAAATACGCCGCGTTCATCTCGACATGGACCGTGCAGACCGTCGCGCCGTGGACCATCACGCCGAGATAGGCCATCAGATGCTCGATCGAGTTGTTCGCCAGCAGGACTACGCGGTCGTTGGCACCGAGGCCGCGCGCAGCCATTTCGCAGGCCAGGCGGCCCACCGCAAGCCGCGCCTGGCGATAGGTGATCGCCTTGTCCTGATCGATCGAATGCACGAAGACCTTATCCGGATGCCGCGCCGCGTTGCGCTCCAGCCATGCCAGCAGGACGTGCTCGACGGGCTGGTCGGGCGCGGCGGACATCGGCGCTTCGGATTGCGGCATGGTCTTCGACAGCCCTACGATTTGCACGCCGGACAGGGTACATTGCGCGGCTGGAGGTCCTCAAGCCGGGATTGGTTGAGAATCATATTGTTGACATAAAAACAATTATAAACCTAAAAAGAATGCGGGTTCGGCGCGGCCGGTTGCCGCGGCTCCCGAGAGGCTGGGCTTTGGAGAACGGAGATGGCGGAAACGGCACAAGACGTCACGCAGGCCGAAGGCGCGGGACGGATCGACATCCAGACCAGCCCGGATCGGTACCGCCATTGGAAGCTCACCGTCGAGGGCAGCGTCGCGCGCCTTGCCATGGACGTCGACGAAGACGCGACGCTGATGCCGGGCTACGCGCTGAAGCTCAACTCCTACGATCTCGGCGTCGACATCGAGCTCTACGATGCGATCCAGCGGCTCCGGTTCGAGCACCCGGAGGTCGGCTGCGTGGTCGTGACCTCGGACAAACCGCGGGTCTTCTGCGCCGGGGCCAACATCAACATGCTGGGCCGGTCGAGCCACGCTCACAAGGTCAATTTCTGCAAGTTCACCAACGAGACCCGCAACGGCATCGAGGACGCCACCGGGAACTCGCACCAGACCTATATCTGCGCGATCAACGGAACCGCGGCCGGCGGCGGCTACGAGCTCGCCCTGGCTTGCGACTACATCATGCTGATCGACGACGGCTCGTCCACGGTCTCGCTGCCCGAGCTTCCGCTGCTCGCGGTACTGCCGGGGACCGGCGGGCTCACCCGGCTGGTCGACAAGCGCAAGGTCCGCCATGACCACGCCGATTTCTTCTGCACCACGTCGGAGGGCATGCGCGGCCAGCGCGCGGTCGACTGGCGGCTGATCGACGAGCTGGTTCCCCGCTCCCGCTTCGCCGAGACGGTCGCCGAGCGCGCCAAGGAATTCGCCGGCCGGTCCGACCGGCCGGCCGACGCCAAAGGCATCGCGCTCACCGCGCTGGACAAGTCGATCGAGGCCGATCGGATCGTCTATTCCCACCTCGACGTCGTGCTCGACCGCGGCGATTCGACGGCGACGATCACCATCCGCGCGCCCGATCGGGAACCGCCGGGCGATATTGCCGACATCCACGCCCAGGGGGTCGGCTTCTGGCCGCTGGCGCTCGCCCGCGAACTCGACGATGCGATCATGGAACTCCGGCTGAACGAGCAGGAGATCGGCACCTGGGTCTTCAAGTCGACCGGCGATTCCGCGCTGATAGCCGCCGCCGACCAGGCGCTCCTGGACAATGAAGGCGACTGGCTGGTGCGCGAGACCACGCTCTATCTCAAGCGCGTGCTCAAGCGCGTCGATGTCTCCTCGCGCAGCCTGATCGCCCTGGTCGAGCCGGGAAGCTGCTTTGCCGGCACGCTGGTCGAGCTGATGCTGGCCGCCGACCGGGTTTACATGCTGGACGGCACTTTCGAAGGCGGCAACGAGGTGGCGGCCGTCGCCCTGACCGGCATGAACTTCGGCCCGCTGACCATGTCCAGCGGCATCACCAGGCTGGAATCCCGGTTCCTGTCCGAGCCGGCCAGGGTCGAGACCGCCCGGGCGCGCATCGGCGACAAGCTGGAGGCCGCCGACGCCGAGGAACTCGGGCTGGTCACCTTCACCCCCGACGACATCGACTGGCAAGACGAGGTCCGGATCGCGATCGAGGAGCGCGCAAGCTTCTCGCCCGATGCGCTGACCGGCATGGAGGCGAGCCTGCGCTTCGCCGGACCGGAGACCCTGGAGACCAAGATCTTCGGCCGGCTCAGCGCCTGGCAGAACTGGATATTCCAGCGGCCCAACGCGGCCGGTGAACAGGGCGCACTCAAGCTCTACGGCTCCGGGCGCAAGAGCCAATTCGACAAGCGAAGGGTTTGATCATGGCGATCAACTACAACGAGCGCATCCCCAACAACGTCGATCTGGGCGACAACCGCCGCCTACAGCGGGCGCTGGAGAACTGGCAGCCGCGCTTCCTCGACTGGTGGCGCGAGCTCGGCCCTGAGGGGAGCAAGAACTTCGACATCTATTTGCGCACCGCGATCAGCGTCGAGCCTGAGGGCTGGGCCCATTACGACTTCGTCAAGATGCCGGACTACCGCTGGGGGATCTTCGTCAGCCCCTTGATCGAGGACAAGAAAATCAGCTTCGGCGAGCACAGGGGCGAGGACGTCTGGCAGGAGGTGCCGGGCGAGTACCGCTCGACCCTGCGCCGGTTGATCGTCACCCAGGGCGATACCGAGCCCGCCTCGGTCGAGCAGCAGCGCATGCTCGGCCTGACCGCGCCGTCGCTCTACGACCTGCGCAACATCTTCCAGGTCAATGTCGAGGAAGGCCGCCATCTGTGGGCGATGGTCTATCTGCTGCACGCCTATTTCGGCCGCGACGGCCGCGAGGAGGCCGAGGCGATGCTGGAACGCCATTCGGGGGACGCCGACAAGCCGCGCATCCTCGGCGCCTTCAACGAGAAGACGCCGGACTGGCTGTCCTTCTTCATGTTCACCTACTTCACCGACCGCGACGGCAAGTACCAGCTCGCCTCGCTCGCGGAGTCCGGCTTCGACCCGCTGGCGCGGACCTGTCAGTTCATGCTGACCGAGGAAGGCCATCATATGTTCATCGGCGAGACCGGGGTCGGACGGGTGATCGAGCGTACCTGCCAGGTGATGAACGAGCTCAAGACCGACGACCCCGAGCGGGTGCGCGCGGCCGGCGCGGTCGACATGCCGACCCTGCAGAAGTTCATGAACTTCCACTTCAGCGTCTCGGTCGACCTGTTCGGCCAGGAACTGTCGACCAACGCCGCGAACTACTTCAACCAGAGCCTCAAGGGCCGGTTCCTGGAGACCCAGATCGACGACGACCACCGCCTGCTGGACGGCACCTGGCCGGTCGAGATGGTCGACGGCGATGCGGTCCGCACCGTGGACCAGCCGGCGCTGAACGCGGTCAACGAACGGCTGCGCGATGAGTACATCGCCGACTGCAAGCGCGGCATGACACGCTGGAACCGCAACATCAAGAAGCACGGCATCGACTTCCAGTTCAAGCTGCCCCACCGCGGCTTCCACCGCCGGATCGGTCACTTCTCCGACAACAAGATCTCGCCCAAGGGCAAGATCGTTTCCGAAGCCGAGTGGACCCGCAGCCACGACGACTGGCTGCCCGATGAGGACGACCGCGCCTTCGTCCTGTCCCTGATGCACCGCGTGGTCGAGCCGGGCAAGATCGCCGGCTGGGTCGCCCCGCCGGCGCGCGGCATCAACCATGAGGACCCCGAGACCTTCGAATACATCCACTTCAACTGATTGCGCGCAATGACCGAGGGAGCCGTAACCATCGACCGCAGCGCAAGGCCTGCGCGGCTTGCGTTCCCGGACCGGTTCAACCTCGCGGTGGCGATGATCGACCGGCATTTGGCCGAGGGCCGCGCCGACAAGGTCGCGATCCGCACCGATGACGGCGCGTTGAGCTATGGCCGGCTCGCGGCCGATGTGAACCGCGCCGGCAACGCGCTGCGCGGTCTGGGCGCCGCGCCGAGCGAGCGCTTGATCATGGTGGTCAAGGACTGTCCGGCATTCATCACGCTGTTCTACGGCGCGATCAAGGCCGGCATCGTGCCGGTGCCGATCAACACCCTGCTGCGGGCGGCGGACTATCGCTACATGATCGAGGATTCGGCCTGCGCCGGGCTGGTCTATTCCGCGGAATACGCCGCCGAAGTGGAGCCGGCGCTCGAAGCCGCAAGCCGCGGCCCGCGGTTTTCGCTCAAGACCGAGGGCGCGGACGGGTTCCTCGCCGCCCAGGCCGCGGCGGCCGAGGCGCTCGAGGCCGTTCCCTCGACGCCGGAGGGCGAGTGCTTCTGGCTCTATTCCTCGGGCTCGACCGGCCGGCCCAAGGGCGCGGTCCACCGCCAGCGCGACATCCCGGTCAATGCCGAGCATTTCGCCGTCGGTGCAATCGGGCTCAACGAGGACGATTTGTGCTTCTCGGCGGCCAAGCTGTTCTTCGCCTACGGGCTCGGCAATTCGATGAATTTCCCCTTCTGGGTCGGCGGATCGGCCGTGCTCAGCGACCGCGTGCCCTCGCCCGACATGACCTTCGAGGTGATCGAGGCGCACAGGCCCAGCGTCTATTTCGGCGTGCCGACGCTTTATGCGGCCCAGCTCCGCGCGCTCGAGGCCGGACCGCGCGATCTGTCCTCGCTGCGCATGTGCATCTCGGCCGGCGAGGCGCTGCCGGCGGACATCTTCCGGCGCTGGCAGGAGCATACCGGACTGCCAATCCTCGACGGCATCGGCTCGACGGAGGCGACCCACATCTTCATCACCAATACCGAGGCCGCCCACCGTCCGGGGACATCGGGGCGGATCGTGCCGGGCTACGAGGCCCGCGTGGTCGACGAGGCGGGCAAGGCTGTAGCTGACGGCGAGCCGGGCAAGCTGATGGTCCTGGGTGAATCGGCGGCGGCCTATTACTGGAACCAGCCCGACAAGACCGCCCAGACCATGAAGGACGGCTGGCTCGATACCGGCGACACCTACATCCGCGGCCAGGACGGCTGGTTCACCTTCTGCGGCCGGTCGGATGACATGATCAAGGTCGGCGGCATCTGGTGCTCGCCGATCGAGATCGAAGCCAGGCTGATCGAGCATCCCAAGGTGCTGGAGGCCGCGATCGTCGGGCGCAGCGACGACGACGGGCTGATCAAGCCGGAAGCCTTCGTGATCCTCAACGATGCCGGCAATGCCGGCGACGGATTGGCCGACGAACTGCTGGAGCACTGCAAGATGGGGCTGGCACGCTACAAATACCCGCGTTGGATCAACTTCGTGGAGACCTTGCCCAAGACCGCGACCGGCAAGATCCAGCGCTTTCGGCTGCGCGAGGCCGCACCGTGAGCCGGGCGCTCAACACCCTCGATGCGACCGAAGCGGCAGCGGAGATCGCCGCCGGGGCGATCACTTCCGAAGCCCTGGTTGCGGCCTGCCTGGAGCGTATCGCCGAGCGCGACGGCGAGGTCGGCGCCTGGACCCATGTCGATCCGGCCCACGCCCTGGCCCAGGCGCGCGATGCCGATGCTTCCGAAGGCGGCCTGCTGCGCGGCATCCCGGTCGGAATCAAGGACATTTTCGATACCGCCGACATGCCGACCGAATACGGCTCGGCGATCCACAAAGGCCACCGGCCGGCACGCGACACAGCCTGTGTCGCCGCCCTGCGCGCGGCCGGCGCGGTGATCCTCGGCAAGACCACCACCACCGAGTTCGCGAGCCCGGTGCCGGTCGGCGTCCTGAACCCGCGTGATCGGGCGCGCAGCCCCGGGGTTTCGTCCTCGGGCTCGGCGGCCGCGGTGGCCGACGACATGGTGCCGATCGCGCTGGGCAGCCAGACCGGCGGCTCGATGATCATGCCGGCGTCGTCTTGCGGGGTGTTCGGCTACAAGGCGAGCCTTGACGGGATCGCGCGCACCGGGCTGCGCCACCTCCGCCCCACGCTCGATACCATCGGCATCTTCGCCCGCAGCCTGGCCGACATCGCGCGTGCGCGCGCGGCGATCACCGGCAGTCCGCTGGCGCCGATCGGCGCCGATCAGCCCGCACCGCGGATCGGCCTGTGCTGCACCCCGGCCTGGGAGGTCGCCGAACCGGCAACGCGGACCGCGATCGAGGAGGCGGAACGCATCCTGCGCGCTGCCGGTGCCGCTGTCGTCGACTTCGACCTGCCGGAAGGCTTCGATGCGATCGAGGAGGCCTTCCAGGTGATCTCGACCGTCGAGGGCGGCCGGGCGCTGGCCAGCGAGGTCGCCCGGCACCGCGATTCGCTCAACGCGTGGATCCGCGATCAAATCGCGTTCGGCGAGCGCTGCGACGAAGCGGCCTATGATGCCGCATGCGCGACGGCCGAGACCTTCCGCCGGGCGCTGGCCCGGAAGTTCGCCGGCATCGATCTGATCCTGGCGCCGAGCGCGCCCGGCGAGCCGACCACCGATCTCGTCGGCGTCCAGGCCTCGAACTTCAACCGGGTCTGGACCTTGATGCACACCCCGTGCCTCAACGTGCCGGCGTTCTCCGGGCCGACGGGCGCGCCGGTCGGCATCCAGCTCGTCGCGCCCGTCGGTGCCGACGACCGGCTGCTGCAACACGCGGATTGGGTCTCAGCGCGGCTGCTTGGCGCCTGATGCACCCTCGCCGCGGGCGAGGATGACCGCGGCCAGAGCGATCACGGCTGCGCCGATCCACACCCAGATGGTCGGCGCCTCGCCGAACAGCGCATAACCGACGACGGCCGCGATCGGCAGCCGCGTATATTGCAGCCCGACGACGGCCATCGCGGCACCGCGCACATAGGCGCGGGCCAGGACCCGCTGGTTGAGCAGTTCCAGCAGGCCGATCACCGCCATCCAGCCAAGCTGGCCGAACGACGGCGGGGTCCAGACGAAGACCGTCGCCACCAGCCCGAACGGGATGATGGTCAAGACGTTCCAGACGGCCACCGTGTCGGGATGCTCGCTCATCGCGAGCAGCTTGCGGTTGATCGGGTTCCAACTCTGCACCGCAACCACGCCCAGGACATAGACGACCCCGATATTGAACGCCACCTGGTCCGGCCGGATGACGATCGCGGCCCCGACCAGACCGAGGCCGATCGCCAGCAGCCGGTTGCGCCGCAGCGCCTCGTCCAGCACGACCGCGGCGACAAGGGCCGCGCAGATGGGCCGGGACAGGTGGATCGCGGTGATGTCGGCGATCGGCAGGTGTTTGGCCGACAGATAGAACAGGACCGCAGCCAGGAAGGCGAGCGAGCCGGTGAGCCAGATCAGCCCCGGCCGGTTGGGCCGCAGATGGATCCCGCCGCCGCGGACGAGCAGCGGCGCCATCGCCAGCGCGCCGAACAGCCCGCGGAAAAGGACGATCTCGAAGACCGGCACACCGTCGGCGATCATCCTCACGATCGCGAGCTGGAGGACCATGAGCAGGCTGGAGATGACGATCAGACCGGCGCACTGAACCGCCGGCGGCCACCGGCCGATCGCTCGGTATGCACGCAGGACTGAGGCCACCGCCATCTCCGAACCAGGGCAGCGGCCAATATGGCAGGGCTTCCGCACAGACCCTAATATCGCCCCGGCCGCAGAATGGGGGTCCGGCGATGGCAGCAAGCGCGAACCTCGAACGGCTGATTGCGGTATCGGCGCCCTACTGGGCCGGCGAAGCGGAGGTCGTGCATACCAATTGGGATTCGCCGCTGCGCACCGTCCAGACCGACCTCGACTGGCTGCGCCGGCAATGCATCAAGGAGTTCAACGGCTCCGGCTCCGGCGATTACAGAAACCTCGGCATCCTTCTCGGACCCTGCGTCGAGATCCAGGAAAGATTCGATCAGATCGACCGCGGCTTCGGCCGGCACGACGTTCTGGACCTGATGCGCGACGAGTTCTCGCACTACGTGCTGTTCGCCGACATCTACGATGCGATGTGCCCGCAAGGCACCTCGCCGATCGATCCCGGCCAGTTCGAGGCCTGGGCCGAGGAGGACACGTTCCGCGCGCTGCGCCATAACCAGGCCGCCAAGCACGGCGCGATCCGGTCGGAACGCGCTAGGCCGGCACCGCGATCGGTCTGGCGCCGGTCCTGTCCTCGGGGATAAGCAGCATCAGGAAACCGGCCACGATCACCGAGGCGATGCTGACCAGCCACAGCTCGTCATAGCGCGCGAACAGTTGGTAGAGATGGCCGCCGAGGAAGGCGCCGGCGGCCGCGCCCAGCCAGTGCGCGCCGAAGATCAACCCCAGCGCGAGCCCGATCACCCCGACTCCCAGCCGCGCGGCGACGATGCTGGCGATGATCGGCAGGGTGGCGAAGTTCATGAAGCCGTACAGGGCTGCGAACAGGAACAGGAGCGGCAAGTCGGTCCCGACATGGAGCAGCAGCACGAACAGGACCGCCCGCAGGAAGAAGATCCCGGCCAGCATCCGCGGCCGGTGGAGCCGGTCGGCAAGCGCACCGGCCAGGATCACGCCGATCATGTTGAAGCCGCCATGGACGCCGTAGGCGGTCGCGCCCTCGAGAGGGCCGAACCCGCAATAGGCGGCATAGGGGATCAGGTGGACCTCGATCACGCCGGCGGTGGTGAACCCGCAGACCAGGAAGCCGCCCAGAAGCAGCCAGAAGGTCGCGTTCCCGAAAAGGTAGGAGAGCCGGCTGCCGATCGGGTCGGCGGCCCGGGCATCGCCGGCATCCGCGCGTGGCGTCCAGCCCCGCAGCACCGCCCAGGCCAGCGCGGCCAGGACCAGGATCGTCAGGCCGAGGCTGACATAGGTGCCGCGCCAGCCGAGCGCGGTGACCAGCAGGCCGAGCGCCGGCAGCGCGATGAGCTGTCCGCCGGTCGCGCCCGAGAACCCGATACCGCTGGCAAGCCCTTGGTTGGTCGAGAAATAATGCGCCACCGCGGCCGAGACCATCGGCATCGCGATCGCGCCCGACCCGAGCCCGAGCAACCCGCCGTAGAAGGCGAAGAGCTGCCAGTCCGCCGAGCCGACCGAGGTCAGCAGCAGGCCGGCGCCGATCGAAGCCAACCCGGCCGCACAAACCGCGCGCGGCCCGAACCGGTCGATGAGGGCGCCGGCGGCGGGCGAGACCACCGCCATCAGGACCAGCACCATCGCACCCGCGCCCGAAGTGAAGTCGCGGGTCCATCCGGGGTCCTTCTCCCACAACGGCATCATCAGCCCGATCGAGCTGCGTGCGGCATATGATGCCATCAATGAAAGAAAGCAGGCCGCGACGACGAGCCAGCCGTACGGATTGGCCCGGATTGTTTGGACGAACACGCGCGGCCTTTCCTATACGGGGCGCAACGGCCGGCCGGCCGTTGCGCCCGGACGCGGCGATGGTGGCCCTTTTCCGCTGCCGTGGCAACGGCGGCGACCGGGCGTTGCCGCCCCGTGCGCGGTCTTCAGGCGGCGGTGCGCCTGCGCATCAGATAGGCCGCCGTCAGGTGCTCGGCGCAGTAATGCCGGCCGGGCTGGGCGGTCTTGCCGCATATATGCAGGCCGAACCGGCCGGGCTCTTCAAGCGGCCAGCGGCACATCCAGCCCTTGACCTCCGGCATCGGCATGATCGGCTGGTAGGGAACCACCGGCGGAGGCGGTTCCAACGCGGGCGCAGGTCCCGGCACGCCGCGCTGAAGGTTCAAGCGGTGCGCCTTTCCGATGACCGCGTTACGGGTCACGCCGCCCAGCTTGTCGGCGATCTGACGGGCTGACCAACCCTGGGACCACAGCCGCACCAAGCTGTCGACTCTCTCGGATGTCCACGTCATCGTCTAGCCCTCCGTTCACGCATCCCAGATGTCGTGTACGTGTCATAATTAACCACTATATGTCGTGGTAAAGTGGGCGCAAGAGGATTCGCGCCGATTTCCGGGGAAAAGTTGCGGCGATTACGGGACGCGGCGGGCGGACGGCGGGTTGAGCGGTTCGATGCAGGCCGGATCGTCGTTGCGCACGTTGTTGACCCGCGTGCCGACCCTGTAGAACGCCATCGACTCGACAGGGTGGGGGCCGAGCGGGACATCGGCGGGCCCGGCGTCGGCGTCGAGCCAGGCCGCGAAGCGGTCGGCAGACAGGATCACCGGCATTCGCGGGTGGATCGGACGCAGCTTGGCGTTGGCCGCGGTGGTCAGGATGGTGAATGTCTCCACGGTTCGTGCGGCATCGGCGGGGTCGGTCCAATGCTCCCAAAGTCCGGCGAAGGCAAACAGCGCGCCGCCCTTCATACCGATGCGGAAGGGCTGCTTGGCGCCGTTCTCGGTCCGCCATTCGTAGAAGCCGTCGGCCGGAACCAGGCAGCGCCGCTTGCGGTAGGCGGCCCGGAAGGCGGGCTTCTCGGCAACCGTCTCGGCGCGCGCGTTGATCATCTTCGCGCCCATCGCCGTGTCCTTGGCCCAGGGAGGGACCAGCCCCCAGCGCAGCAGCGCGAGCTCGCGGCCGGTGGCGCCGATCCGGACCACCGGCGCTTGCTGGGTGGGGGCGATGTTGTAGCGCGCGGCAAGGTTGGGCCGGTTGTCGAACAGGAAAAGCCCGCGCATCACCTCGGGTGTGGCGATCAAACTGTATCGGCCGCACATGGATCCCGCCTGCGATCCCGCCTACGCATACGGCCATCCTAGAGCATGTTTCGATCGGATCGAGTCGGTCCGGCACGCGGTCGGGCACCCGACGATGGACCGGGCGGCGGTCGAACCTTAAACTTCGCCGGGACAGAAGCCCTCTTTGGTAGGCGGCGATGAAGGCGATCGTTCTGGAGGCATTCGGCGGACCCGAGAGGTTGCGATTCGAGGAGATCGCAACCCCGGCGCCTGCGCCGGACGAGGCGCTGATCCGGGTGCACAACGTTTCCGTCAACGTCACGCTCGATGTCCTGCTGCGCAAGGGGCTCTATGCGCGAAAGCCTGCCCTGCCGCATGTGATGGGCACCGACCCGGTGGGCGAAGTCGTAGCGTTGGGCACCGAGGCGAGGGGGCTCAGGATCGGCGACCGGGTCGGGGTCCACACCTCGCTGCACAGCGATATTTGCGTCCCGGGGCAGGAATCCCGCGATCGCGGTCCCTTCGGGCTGGTCGGCATCACCTGCTGGGGCGGCTATGCGGAATACGCGGCGATCAGGGCGGCGAACTGCTTCGTCCTGCCGGACGGGCTGAGCTATCCGGACGCCACCGCGATCGTCCGCCACCTGCCGACCGCACGCCATCTGCTGCACAAGCAGGCCGGGCTCGAGCCGGGCGAATGGGTGCTGGTGATGGGCGCGACCGGCGGGCTCGCAAGCTGCTGCGTCCAGGTCGCAAAGCGGATGGGGGCCAGGGTGATCGCCGCCGCCGGCGCCGACGCACGGGTCGCCGCAGCGATCGAGCGATTCGGCGCCGATCACGGCGTGAACTACCGCAGCCAGGATCTCGCCGCGGAAGTGATGGCGATCACCGACGGCCACGGCGCCGACGTGGTCACGGAAAGCATCGGCGACCCCGATCTTTGGCCCGGCGCGGTGGGCAGCCTGGCCGTGCTCGGCCGGCTGGTAACCGCCGGTGCGCACGCCGGCGGCCAGGTGAGCCTCGATCTACGCCAGCTCTATCTCAAGCGCCAACGCATCATCGCCATGCCGGCCTGCGATTTCGACGATATTCACTGGGCGCTCGAGGCGGCCCGAGACGGCACGGTCCGTGCCCCGATCATCGACCGGACCCTGCCGCTGCACCGGGCCGCCGACGCCCACAGGCTGATCGAGGCGCGCGAGGCCGTGGGCAAGGTCCTGCTGGACCCGATCCAATCCGCCGATGTTCCGGTGGAGAGCTGATGGACGCGACCTCGCCGGCACCGCGCGAGTCCTTCATCGCAAAGGCACGCGAGATGATCCCGGTGCTGCGCGAACGTGCGGCGGAGGCCGAGCGCATCCGGCGAATCCCCGACCAAACCATCGCCGATCTGCGCGCGGCGGGGTTGTGGCGCATCCTACGCCCGGAACGGTTCGGCGGCTGCGTGACCGATTTCGGGCTGATGATCGATGTCGCGATCGAGCTCGGCCGCGGCTGCGGCTCGACCTCGTGGGTCTACATCAACCTGATCGCCCATAACTGGATGCTGCCCTACTGGCCGAGACCGGCCGAGGATGACATCTGGGGTGAGAACCCCGAGGCGCTGATCGGCTCGACTCTGGTGTTTCCCGCCGGGCGGCTGGAGCGGACGGACGGCGGCTATCTGTGCTCCGGGCGCTGGCCCTATGCCAGCGGGGTCGATGCCAGCGACTGGCTGATGCTGGGCGCGATGGCAACCCGTGAAGGCGAGGACCGGCCGAGCCCGCGGGTCATCCTGATCCGCGCCTCGGACCTCACGGTGATCGATACCTGGCATGTCTGCGGGCTCAGCGGCACCGGCAGCAAGGATGTCGCCTGCGAGAACGTCTTGATCGCCGAACACATGGTGTTCGATCCGCTCTATTCGCGCGAAGGCTATACGCCGGGCACCGAGGACCTCGCCGATGCCTACAAATTCCCGCTGATCCCGTTCATCCCGCACCTCGTTGCCGCACCCATGATCGGCATCGCGCAAGCCGCCTATGACGACTACGTCGCGTTCCTGGCCGAGCAGACCTCGGTCTACAACCGCTCCAAGGTGGGCGAACACGTCACGGTGCAGCTCAAGGTCGCCGAGGCGGGTCTGCTGGTCGACACCGCGCGGCTGCTGGTGCGCGAGAACTGGATGGAGTGCCACCGCCTGATCGCCGAGCAAAGACGGCCGGCGCTGGTCGATCGGGCGCGCTGGCGTCGCGATGCCTCGCACGCCGCGTCCTGCGCGGTGCGGGCGGTCGATCTGCTCCATGCCGTCCGCGGTGCGACGGCGAACTATCTGACGGCGGACCTGCAGCGCCAGTTCCGCGACATCCACGCCGCCGCCCACCAGATCCACCTGTCCTGGGACATCAACGGCGCGGAGTTCGGCCGCATCGCCGTCGGCCTGCCGGCGACGAACGCGATTCTGTGAACAGGATGGGCCCGACGACATGAACGACATCGAACAGCGCACGCGCAACGAGCCGATCCAGGATCTCCGGCAATGGATCGAAGAGGTCGAGGAGATCGGCGAACTGGTGCGCATCGACGCGCCGGTGAGCCGCGACGAGGTGATGAGCGCAGTGGTCTACATGCTGGCCAAGCGCCGGCCCTCGCCCACGGTGCTGTTCGAGAATCCGGCCGGGTTCGAGGAAAGCCCGGTCGGCGCCCGGCTGTTGTGGAACCTGGTCGGCCCCAGCCTGCGCCGGGTCGCGCTCACCTTGGAGGAGCCGGTCGACACGCCGGCGATCGACCTGATCGGCCGGGTCAAGTCGAAGATGAAGAACCGCACGCCGCCCGCCGAAGTGCAGCCCGACGAGGCGCCGATCTTCCAGAACACGCTGATCGGCGATGAGATCGACCTCGACCTGCTGCCGATCCCCAAGCACTGGCCGCTCGACGGCGGACGCTACGGCGGCACCGGGGACGCGGTGATCACACGCGATCCGGACAGCGGCCACCTCAATATCGGGACCTACCGGATGATGCAGCAAGGCAAGCGCCAGGCCGGGCTCTACCTGTCGCCCGGCAAGGACGCGCGGTTGCACATCGCGCGGGGCTGGGCGCGCGGCGAAGAGGTCCAGGTCGCCGCCGCCTGGGGGATCGACCCGCTGTTCATGCTGGTCGGCTCGCAGGGCTTCCCCAAGAACGTCTCCGAGTATGAGTATATCGGCGGCCTGAAAGGCCAGCCCGTGCCGGTGGTGCGCGGCAAGACCACCGATCTGCTCCTGCCGGCCAACGCGGACCTGGTCCTCGAAGGGGTGATCCGCCCCAACGCCACCGCCGAGGAAGGCCCGTTCGGCGAGTTCACCGGCTATTACGGCAAGCCCGGCGGCCAGGCACCGCTGATGGAGGTGACCGCGGTCCACTTCCGCGACAACCCGATCCTGACCAACGCGCTGATGGCCGATTACCCCTCGTGCGAGCAGAGCGGCTTCTTCGCCGTCATCCGCTCGGCCCGGGTATGGGACGATTTCGATTCACTGGGGATCCCGGGCATCAAGGGGGTCTATGCCCACCCCGCGGTCTCGGGCGGGCTGGGGATGACAGTGATCAGTCTGGAGCAGCTCTATGCCGGACACGCCGCCCAGGCGCTGGCGCTCGCCGCCCAGATGCCGGGCGGAGCCTATTTCACCAAGTGGATCATCGCCGTGGATGAGGACATCGACCCGTCGAACATGGACGAGGTGCTGTGGGCGATGGGCAGCCGGTGCAACCCTATCGAGGATATCGATTTCCTGCGCAACACCTGGAGCACCCAGCTCGACCCGAGCCAGCATCCGCCGGAGAACCGGCCCTACGGCTCGAAGGCGCTGATCAACGTCTGCAAGCCGCACAAACACCTGACGGAATTCGCCAAACGCACGACGCTGCGCCGTGAGGTCTACGAGGAAGTCGCCGGGGCCTGGCGGTCTCTCGGCCTGCCCGGAGAGCCCCCCGACATCCGCACCTTCGAGACCGAGGGTTGACGCCGATCAGGCCGGCCGGGAACCGTATCGGCTCGAGTCGACCCGATTGGAAATTGCCTTAGGATGCCTGAGGGAAAATGCCGGTCGGTGTTTCAGTTGGTGTTTCGGTGCGGTGTTTCAGTGCGGTGCATGCATCATCGCCATGGCGATCGAACGTTCGATTTCCAGGACGGCGCCGCTAACCTCGCGACCGAGGAGATCCAGGTTGCGGATCTGATCGATGCGCGGGCGTATCCGGTTGATCTCCCGGTCGGAAAACACCTCGCGCAGCAGATCGCAGGCATCGGCCAGGCCGACGATTGCTACATCCCTGGGGTCCGGCACCGCTTCGGACAGCAGGACATCGGTGATGCGCCGCTTCACTTCGCGTTCCGTGCGCCCGTCAATCGTCGGATATCGCCGTGCGCGGAAGACCCAAAGGAATTTTTCCTCTTGTGATTCGAGAATATTCTGGTCGATCAGGCTGGAAAGAGCCTGGTTCCTGATATCCGCGGATTCAAGCCGGGCAATCGTCTCGATCCATGTCTTCGTGTCCTTGGTCTCGGACGAGCGCGCAATGTGATCAAGAACTCTGTCATGGACCGGGTGGCCGGTCGGTTTGTTGTCCAGAAGAACGAGTTGATCCGGGTCGGTGTCGATCCGGTTCGAGAACGCCAAGTCCATCAGCACAGCGCCTGCGAGGGCATATTCGACAGCGCTTTCACGAACCGGCAGAAACGAACCGTCCTCGTCATCCAGCATCAGCAACAAAATCTCTTCCGCAAATGTCAGCATGTTGCGCTCCGCTGCGCTGCGGCCGCGAGGGCGGCTTCGCGTGTGTCATAACAATCGATTACCGTTTGAAATCCGCCGATTTCGATGACCGATCTACAATCGGGCTGCAGCGCACAAATCGACAGCTTGCCGCCGTTCTGTTCGCATTTTCTGGCGCCTATGAGAAGGACACGCAACCCTGCGCTGCTGATGTATTCCATCTTTTCACAATCAAGCAACACATCGACATCGCCGCGTTCGACAATTTTCACGATCCGGTCTTCAAGGTCCGGCGCCGTCACGCCATCGGCACGGCCGTCGATCAAGACGATGGCCACAGAGGCGGCTTTTTCTTCTGTAACGTTCAGCATGCTGTCTGGTTATCTCCGAAATAGAGAATAGACGTTCGATCCGGCACTTCGAAGCTAGCGGGCGAAAGGGTGGCTCGCAACGAGATATCCCCGATCCGGGACGGCGTCGTCGCGCTCCAGGCCAGGCGCTGCAAGCGATCGGTATCTCCGGCATCAGCCGCCCAGAGACGAGAGAGCTTCGGCCCGGGACGGGTGAATGGGCAGGATCTTGTCAAAACCGCTTATCTCGAAGACCTCGCGGATCGGCCCCGAAAGCGAGCAAAGCAACAGCTTGGCGTCACGGCTGTGGAGGGACTTGGCCGTCAACAGGACGGCGCGAAGGCCCGCGCTGCTGATATATACCAGCTTCCCGAAATCCATGATCACGGCGCGGTCGCTGTCCTCGATCGCGGTTCTGATCGCTTCCTCGAACTGGACGACATTGGATCCGTCGATGCGCCCGCCCACGTCGGCGGACAGAACATCGTCATGCCGTTCGGTCGTAACGTCCATCGTCTTCGTCTCCCGGGGTCGCCCCCTTCGAATTACATCCCATGTCCGTCCGGCGGCAGGCCACACGCGGTACCGCCCCGCTTGGGCGGGCTGTTCGGCCCTCAGTCATCGGCGTCTGGCACGACCACGAATTCCGGATAGGCCTCGATGCCCAACTCCGCCACATCCTGACCCAACTGCTCGACGATCGGCGTGGTACGCACGCCAATCGTCCACTTTATGACCGACCACGTCAACCAAGAGGCACCGAATACCGCGGCGCCGATGGCCGCGATTCCGGCAATTTGTACCAGCAGATCGCCGCCGCCTGCAATGCAAACCGCGAGCGTCCCCCAGATGCCGGCGAACAGATGGGCCGGGATTGCGCCGACGACATCGTCGATCTTGAAGCGCTCCAGGAGCTTCAGACCGGCGACGCATACGGCGCCGCCGACCGCGCCGATGACGACAGCCCAATAGTGATCGACGATGTCGGGCCCCGCGGTAATCGCCACCAGTCCGGCGATAGCGCCGTTCAGGCTCGCGAGCAGATCGAGGCGCCCCAGGATGGGCCGCGACAAGCACATCGCCGACATCACGCCCGCGGCCGCGGCGAGGTTCGTGTTGGCCAGGATATTGCTGATCGCCACCGCGTCGACGACACCGGCGAGCGCCAACTGCGAACCGCCGTTGAAACCGAACCAACCGAGCCAGAGAATGAACACGCCCAGCGTCACCGCGGGTACGTTCGACGGCGGGGTCGCCTTGACGCTGCCATCTTGGCGGAACTTGCCTTTCCGCGCGCCGACGACGAGGGCGCCGGCCAACGCCGCCCAGCCGCCGGTCGAGTGCACGATGGTCGATCCGGCGAAGTCCTTGAAACCCATTTCGGCGAGCCATCCGCCGCCCCACGTCCAGGCGCCGACGACCGGATAGATGATCGTCGTGAGCACGGTAACGAAGACCAGAAACGACCACAGCTTTGCCCGTTCGGCCAAGGCGCCGGACACGATCGAGGCCGTCGTGGCCACGAACACCATCTGGAAAATTCAGCCCGACATCGTCGCATGGCCGGTCTTGACGACCGCGGCCGTCGTCTCCGCCCCGCCCTGCAACATGGCGACTTCTTCGGCCGAGGTCTCGTAAAGGAGTGCGAGGGAGCCGAACCAGCCGCCCGCCTCGACGTCAACATACATGATGTTGTAGCCGACCAAGTAAAACATCAGCCCGGCGATAGAATAGAGGCCGATGTTCTTGAGGCAGATCACGGAGGCGTTCTTGGTGCGCACCGAACCCGCTTCGAGCATGGTAAAGCCGGCGCACATCCACATCACGAGTGCGCCCCACACCAGGAACGAAAAACTGTTCAGGACGAACTGGGTCTCGCTATCGAGCGCGGCGCGCGCTTCCGAGGAGAAGAGCGCCAGGGAGAGTGCGGCCGCGAAGCCGAAGGGCAGAGCTGCACCAAGCCGCGCCCTGGACCCCGGAGGGCCAACCTTGCGGCGGTTCATTTCAGGTCTGCGTCCTGGCAGCCGACGGCAGCCCCATGTTGTTCGATTCGATCCCGGGATCCGGGATCCGGATCGAACGCGGCCGGCGCACATCGAGGCGATCACCTGGCCCAGACCGAGATATCGGCAAGGTAGGCGCGGGTACCGCGGTCGAGCGGATAGAACAGCGCACTGTCGCGACCGAACCAGCGGTTGTAGATTTCCTCGTAACGGCCGCGGAAGTCTTCCACGTCGAGATACATCTCGACCAAGGTCCGGTTGATCAGATCCCGCCAACGGCTGTCGTTCTGCGGCAGGACACAGGCCAGAGTTTCCGTCGCCAACGCGCGGGTCCTGGGCAACAACACGACGCTGCGCCGCGGCTTGCTGCGTGCACTCAGCCCGAGCAGCACGACGCCGACATTGGCCACGCCCTCGACCTCGCCGGTCTCCAGCCCGCGCATCGCATTGCCCATGTTGGCGTAAACGCGCAGACTGGCCGCGGGCAGCCGATCTTTGACAACCGCTACGGTGGTGGTGCCCTGGACCACGCCGATCTTGAGCCGGTGGATGTCTGCGACGCGCCCAGCACGCCCACGATAGACCATCACACGGGTCCCGTCGCGGAAGAACGGCAGGGAGAAATCCACCAGACCTTCCCGCTTCCAGGTCGGCGTGGTGATGCCACAGACGATGTCGATCTCGCCGGCTGCGACGCGCTGCAGCCGATCGGCCGGGGTAACTTCGAAAAGCGCAAGCCGGACGGCCCGGCCGACCGTCCTCTGGGCGGCTGCGCGGATCTCCTCGAGCAGGTCGACCGAAAATCCCTCGAACTCTCCGGAGGCCGTCTTCTGGGCGAAGGGCGCCGCGCTTGCCCGGGTGCCCGCGCGAATCACCCCCTCGGCCGCGACCCGTTCCAGGACGCCATCGGCCGCGTGCGCTCCGGCGTGGGCCGCCAGCCCGGCCAACACCAGCACCGCCGCCATCGACCAGCGTCGCAACGGATCCTTGACTCGCGGTCTCAACCTTTGCCCCTTTTCGCCATCGGCAATCCAGGCGTTGCGCGTCCGCAAGTCCTCATGCCCGCCCCTTCCAGAGCCGATTCCAGCGCGCAATTTGCCCAACGGGACCGCCGCAATACTATGCATTGCCGACCGGGACTGCGTAATGCATTGCCAACCGGGACCGCCAATATTAGGGTTGACCCGATGTCGGCAGCATAATGATGTCGTCGCTTCGGAGACAAGCCCCCAATGAGCCGAGGCCGACGGAGGGACAATGATCGCACCCAGGGACGCCGCTAGCGTCCCGGACCACGACACGCCCGCACCGCAGGCGGAAGTGCCCGACATGGCCGGCAGTTACGAGGCCTACATCTCCTCCGGCCTTTACGACCAGCGCTATCCACGCCCGAACCGGCGCACGCTGAGGACGTCGCTGCGCTGTCTGCCCGCCGAAGGCCGCTTCCTCGACTTTGGCGCGGGCACGGGACGTTACACGCTGCCGCTGATGGAACTGACCCGGGCGAACGGGGTGGCCTACGATGTCTGTCCGGCGGCGTGCCAGACGATGGCGGAGCGCCTGCGCGCGTTCGTGGGCGACGGACGGCTCGTCATCCGGAACGGCGACCTGACCGCGCTGGCCGAGAAGTATCGTTGCGCGTTCGATCTCACGCTTTTGACTTTCGGGGTTCTGGGGCACGTCGCCGGACGGGCGGAGCGCATGCGCCTGCTCGGAGCGGTGCGCGAAATGCTGAAACCGGACGGCGTCCTGATCCTTGGCCTGCCGAATGCGCGACGGCGGTTTCGCGCCGAACAACGCGCGGCGGACCCGCTGGTGCGGGCCGGCGAACTCGAGCCCGGCGACATACTCTATACGCGCGGCCGCGGCCGCGACGAGATCCGGCTGTTCTACCACCTCTTCCGTCCGCCGGAGGTACACCGCGACCTCTCGGCCGCAGGTTTCCGCATCGAGAGCATGGAACCCGAGAGCCTGCTGCCCGAAAGTCTTGTTGTCGGCAAGCCGTTGCTCGGCCGACTGGACGACCTGGCGTGCCGGCTCGCGCCCGTGGCCAGCGGCTACGGTTTCTTGATCGTGAGCCGACCTCGGGCTCCGGGCGCTCCGTGAGCACTTCTGGCCGGCACCGCCCATGCCCCTATGCAGGTTTCGTGCTTATCGCATTCGGCGTGTGGCTGTGCAGCGTCGGCGCGGCCGCAGCCGACCGGCTTGAGGAGATCCGCGGCCGCGGCTATCTGGTTGCCGGGGTCAAGGCCGACTACCGACCCTTCGGCTTCCGCGACGCCAGCGGCGCCCTGGTCGGCTACGATACCGATGTCGCCCGCGCCTTGGCCGAAGCCATCGGCGTGTCGCTGCGGTTGAAACCAGTGACCAGCGCCAACCGGCTGCAGAAGCTCCAGCGCGGAGAAATCGACGTCATCGTCGCCACGCTGGGCGACACCCGCAGCCGCCGCGAGCTCGTTACCATGGTCGAGCCGCAATATTACGGCGACGGCGCCAACGTCCTGTTGCGGCCGGATGCGCGGATCTCCGATTGGCAGGACCTGCGGGGCCGGACGCTGTGCAGCGTCCAGGGCTCGCTGTGGAATCGCCTCGCCCGCGAACGTCTCCTGGTCGAGCCGATCTCCCTCAACTCCACGCGGGAGGCCTTGCTGGCCTTGCGCAACGGGCACTGCATCGGTTGGCTGTACGACGAAGTCAACCTGTTGAATGAGCTGGCGAGCGGAGACTGGGACGGCTACAGCGTGTCCTTGCCTACGCGTTTCGTTTCACCCTGGGCGATCGCCATCGCCAAGGAAGAGGCGGGCAGCCGCCTGGATCGACTGCTGGGCGACACGCTGGCCGGATGGCACCGCGGCGGCTTCCTGCAAGAGCTGGAGAAGCGGTGGGGGTTGCCGCCCTCACCCTATTTGCGGCGCGCCCGGTCGACTTGGCAGCAGACCGACGCGGCCGGCGAATTGGTCTGCCGGCGCGACGACGCCGGAAGATGGCCGCTGGCATGCCGCGAGGTCGCGCTGGTCGCGGGCCGCGAACTGGGTGGCATTTCCGGGGTATCCCTGATGCTGATGGAGGCGACGGGTCTGGACGTCAGCCTGCTCTACGACCCGCTGGACCGCAACGTCTTTCTCTTCGGCCTGGCCCTGACGGCCGCGCTGTCGATCGTGACGGTCATGGGCAGCATCGTCCTGGGCGCGGTGTTCGGTTGGCTGATGCATCGGCGCGTGCCGGTCGTCGGTGGGTTTCTGCATGCGTTTTGCGCGGTCTTGCGGATGACGCCGCCGTTGCTGCAACTCTATGTCGTCTTTTTCGGGCTTGGCGGTGTCATTCTGGCGCTCGGCTTCTCGCTCGACGCATTCACCGTCACATCCGTGGTGTTGTCGCTATACGCCGCAGCCAGCAATGCCGTTTCGTTCGCCCTGGCGGCGGACGTCGCCGCCGGCACGGGCGGCGCGCTGGGCTTCAGAATCCGGGAGTTCCGCCGGGCGCTGCGCCTGTGCCACGCCGCGGTGATGGGCAATTCGGTCAACATCGTCAAGGCGACCGGGATGGCCAGCACCCTGGCATTGCCGGAGCTGGTGCACGCCAGCACCGCCATCGTTGCCGAAAAAGGCAATGACGACGTGATGATGAACCTGCTGCTGATCTGCTACTTCGTACTGGTCTTCCTCACGGTCCAGCTCTTCCGCCTTTGGGAACAGCGGGGCCACGCGTCATGACGATGCTCGATGTTGCCGACGTGCTGATAACCTGGACGCCCTACCTCGCGGGCGGGTTCGGCTGGAACATGGCCGTCTCGCTGGCCGCGATGGCGATCGGTACGCCGATCGGGCTGCTGCTGGCGTTGATGCGGGCCGGCTCCGTTTCGGGCGTCAGCCGGGGCGGCGGCGCGCTGACGGTGTTCGCCCGCAGCGCGCCGACCTTCGTGATGCTGTTCTATCTCGCCTATGCCGTCCCCGGAACCTTCGAACTCCTTGGCGTCGTCGTGACCGTGCCGGCCTGGATCAAGGCATCGCTCGCGCTGGCGATCGCGGTGGCCGGCTATGTGTCCGACAACGCGCTCGCCGCGCTGCGGCACCTCAGACGCCGAGAGACCGCAGAAGCGCTGCTGTTCCTGCCGTCCTGGACCAGCTATTTCCTGATCATCGTCATGGCCTCCGCTACCGCCTCGGTCATTGGCGTGCCGGAACTCGTCCACCGGGCCGAGACCGTGATCGGCGCGATCGGCAGGAACGATTTCTCGTTCTGGGTCTATCTTTACGCAATGATCTGGTTCCTCGCTTTCGCGGCCGCGGTGACCTTGGTGATGCGGGGCTTGCGCGTCCACCTGGCGGAGCAGCACACGTGAGTCTGTCCCGGCATCTGGTCCTGATCGTCTCGGCGTCGGTCGGCGTTGCCATCCTCGGCGTGGCGATAGCGTTGGGCCTCCTGGCCCGCGATGCGCTGATCGGCCAGGCCGAGAACCAAGCGCGGCTTGTCGCCGGCCTGATCGCGGGCGAGGCCAACCGAGCCGGGCTGATATCCGACGAGATCGACCGCGTCGTCGCGCAAGAGAAAGAGGCACAGGCGATCGCGCTGGCCCACTTGGCGGAGGTCGTCGGCCCCGACGCCGGCGCGCTGGCCATTCACCTCGCCGAGATTACCGCGAACAGCGTTATCGACGACATCTGGATATTGGACGAAAGCGGAACGCCGTCGGCGCGCGCCATCAACGGGCTCAGCCAGGCCGGCACCGACATGGCTCTGGAGGATATCGACGGACCGGTCTTGCAAACCCTCCTGTCGGGACGCCGTTTCTCCGTCACCCTCCAGTCGGTGCCGCGGGACGGGTTGGAGCGCCCCTTGCGATATGTCGGCGTCCGCACCCGCGGCGGCGGGCCGGTGCTGGTCGGCAGCCTGGTGGACAAGACCACGCACCTGCGCGAGATCATCAGCCTCGCGGCGACGCTGGGCTCGCTGGCCGGGCAACCCGGAGTCCGGGCGATCTGGGTGGTCGACGATTCACTTCAGGTGAATGCCGCGGTCGCCAGCGGCACGCACGGCGGCGCGCCGGAACCGGTGTTTATGGCCGCCGACAGGGCGCTCGCCGGCCGCGTACTCGGTGCGGGCGCACAGTCCTTTCTGAGCCGGGACGAGCTCCATGTCGGCGCGCCCATCCTGGACCGCGGCGGCGTTGCCACCGGCGTTGCGATCATCCACATGCCGCGTGACCAGCTCGACCGGTTGCTCGCCGATTACCTCATGTTCGGTCTGGTCGTTGCGGCCGCCGCCTTCCTGATCGGCTCGGTGACGGCAATATTGTCGGCCCGCCGCATCACGCGGCCGGTCATGGCTCTGACCCGGGCAGCCGAGGAGATGGACCGGCGCAGTTTCGCCCCGGAGTCGCTCGACCGCGTCGGCCACCGGCGGGACGAGCTGGGACGGCTGATCCGCGTCTTCCAGACGATGGCGCGCGAAGTCCAGGCACGCGAGGAACATCTTGAAGCCCTGGTCGCTGAGCGCACGTTGGACCTGGAGCAGAAGAACGCGCAACTCGATCAGGCCAAACAGCGCATGGACGACGAGCTCGCCATCGCGCATTCCCTCCAGGGCGCGATTCTGCCGAAGACCTTGCCGCGAAACACCGCTTATTCGGGGCACGCCCTGATGACTCCGGCGCGCGAGATGGGCGGCGACTTCTACGATTTCTTCACCCTGCCGGACGGCCGCCTCGGCGTGGTGATCGCCGATGTCTCCGGCAAGGGCGTCTCCGCGGCGTTCTTCATGGCGATCGCAAGGACGGTTACGCGCACCACCGCGCAGGACACCGACCGGGCCGGTGACTGCCTGCGCCTGGTCAATGACGGGATCTGCTCGCAGAACCCCCACGATCTGTTCGTGACGCTGTTCTACGGCATTCTGGATCCGTCAACGGGCCATTTCAGCTACGCCAATGGCGGTCACAATCCGCCGTACCTGGTTCGACAAGACGGCGGGATCGAGGTGTTGCCGTTGACCGGAGGGGTCGCGATCGGCGTCCTGCCGGAACTGCCATACGAAGAGAAAAGCCTGACGCTTGCCGCGGGGGACACGCTGTTCATGTATACCGACGGTATATCCGAAGCCATGAACAGCGATGGCGAAATGTTCGAAGAGGCACGCATTCGAACCGCGCTGTCTGTCGGCCACGAGATCCCCGTCGACATCGTGATCGAAAACGTGACCCTTGCGGTCGCCGAATTCGTCGGCGAGGCGCCGCAATCCGACGACATCACCTGTCTGGTGCTGAGGTACAACGGCGGGCCCGCCTGACCGCGCGGCGCCGGCATGCCCGATGCCCGGCGCCTCATCCTTCAGGTCCCGGCGGCGGCGCCCCTTGTATCCTTGGTCAAGGTCACGATGTTGCGTCCCCGACTGCGGCGGTACTGATACCCGTCCATCATCTCGCGGACGAAGTGGACGCCCAATCCGCCGATCGGCCGATCCTCGAGCGCGGCGTCGGTATCGGGTTTCTGGACCTCGAACGGATCGAACGGCTTGGCATCGTCGGTGATCTCGACGACGATTACGCTGCCGTCCATGCGGACCACGATATCGATCCGATGGGGCGTGCCGTCGTCGTAGCCGTAGCTGATCGTGTTGGTCAGCAGTTCATCGACCGACAGGTTGACGGCGAAGGCGATGGCCGGCGACAGGTCTCGTGCAGCGCAAAATTCGTCGATTTGCGCCGCCGTGACGGCGATCTCCTGAAGATCGTTGGTCAGCGAGATTTCGAGGACAGCGATTTCAGCAAACCCTGGACCGACGTTTCACCCGGTGTCGGACAGTCCGAGATGTCGGCTCCGGATCGATCGCCATGCATCCGGTTGTCCATAGTGTTCGCTACAATTGTTGTCCGGTTTCGTCGCAAGGGTCAAGTTGATTGGAGCTTCATACTCGCCGCCCCGCAGCGCCAGACAGCGCCGTCGGCGCGGATCGTTCTCCTTGGCGGCCGGTCGCGTTATGCAGTAGTTTCGGCTCGACCAGCGAACCTATCGGGGAGGAAGAACCGGTGGCCATGATGCATTCGACCTACGACGCACCGGCGCAGACGGTCGCCCTGCCCGAGGCATTGGCGAACATGAACAGCAATGTGCTGGACGACGCGATCCTGAAAAAGCTGGTCGATCCGGACGTCTATTACGCGTTCGCGCGGTGCCGAGCGACCGGGCTGCAGATGGACAGGAACTTCGCCGATGCGTTGGCGAAATCCATCCTGGAGTGGGCGCAGTCGAAGGGCTGCATCGGCTATTCGCATTGGTTCTCGCCCATACGAGGGCCGATTCACGGCGAGAAACTCGAAACATTCGTGGCGGTGGATTTCGCGACCGACAAGTTGATCATAGACTTGACGGGCTCACAACTGTTCCAGACCGAGACCGATGGGTCGTCATTCCCCAACGGAGGCCTCCGCGAAACCCACGAAGCGGCGGCTTATATGGGCTGGGATACGGGATCACCGCCCTTTGTCTACCGGCAAACGCTGTACATCCCGTCCGCCTTCGTGTCATGGACCGGCGAGGCGCTCGACCAGAAAACCCCGCTGTTGCGCGCCGACCTTGCGGTCAATGAACAAAGCCTCCGGTTGTTGCAACATCTCGGGGACACCGACACCAAGGAAGTCGTGTGCAATGTCGGTTGGGAGCAGGAGTTCTTCCTGATCGACCGGGAGAAGTATCTGGCGCGGCCCGATCTGGTGGCCACCGGACGCACTCTGGTGGGGGCCAAGCCGCTTCGCGGTCAGGAGATGTCGACCAACTATTTCTCCAGGCTGCCGCCGCGGGTGAACCGCTACATGGCGGCGGCGCGGGAGAAGATGTGGGAGCTGGGGATTTCGATCCACTGCACCCACAACGAAGTGGCGCCGGCGCAACATGAGATCTCGCCGATCTTCAATTTGGCAAACCTCGCCGCGGACACCAACGTGCTGGCGATGGACGTGCTGCGCGATCTGGCCTTCGACCACGGTTTCGCCATCTTGTTCCACGAAAAACCGTTTGCCGGCATCAACGGGAACGGCAAGCACAACAACTGGGGCTTGAACACCGACACCGGCGTCAATCTGTTCGTTCCCGGGAAAACCGAAAACGACAACCGGCGCTTCATCACCTTCGTCGCCGCGCTGTTGCGCGGGGTGAACAAGCACGGTGATCTGCTGCGTTGCGGGGTGTCCACCGCCGGCAACGATCACCGGCTGGGTGCGCAGGAGGCGCCGCCGGCGATCATTACGCTCCATCTCGGCGAGCTCCTGGAAAAGCATGTCAAGAAGGTCGCCGAAGGCGGCAAATTCACCGCATACGGAACCCAGCACAAGGAGATCGAGATATCGGCGCCGGTCGCCGACATCAGGGCCAATCTGGAGGACCGCAACCGCACCGCGCCATTCCCCTGGTGCGGCAACCGGTTCGAGTTCCGGGCGGTGGGCGGCAACCAGCATATCGCCTTCCCGCTCACGATGGTCAACGCGGCGCTGGCCGACAGCCTGAAGCACATGTGCGACGAGATCGAAGGCGGCAAGGAGGTCGACCAGGTCATCCGTGAGACCATCGCGGAAAACCAGGGCGCGTTGTTCAGCGGCAACGGCTACTCCGAGGAGCTGTATGAACACGCCGCAAGATGGGATCTGATCCATCTGAAGAGCAGCCCCGAGGCATACCAGGAGCTGACGTCGGTCAAGAACATCAGACTGTTCGGTGATTTGGGCATCTTCAACGAACGGGAGATTGCGGCGCGTCAGGGCGTCCTGCAAGAGGCGTACGCCACGGAGCTCTGGATCGAGGCGCGGACGCTGTTGAACATCCTGCGGACCTTCATCATCCCCGCGGCCATCGAAGACGTCCGCGCGGGCGTCGGGTCGGGTTTTTCTTCCAGGCTTTTCGGCGAGAAGGAGGATCTCGTTCAGCAGTTGCTTACCGAGACCGATAATCTGGCCGAGGCGTTCGATGAGTTTCCCGAGGATGGCCCGGCGCAATCGGCGTCCTACGCCCACGAAACCATGAAACCGCTGATGCAGTCCGCAAGGGCGGTGGTGGATCGGTTGGAGGAGCGCGTGGACCACCGTCTGTGGCCGCTGCCGACCTATTCCGAACTGCTGCACGGCCACCAATGACAGGCCGGGAGCGCGCGGGGCCGCGGGTTGCAACCGTCTTGGGGTTGTGATAGGTAGGCCTGCCGCGCTGGCAGGCGGGTCTTCCGGCCCGTCGCGGCGCACAAACCGCCTTGATTCTCATACAGTTACGAGAGAATTACAGGTCACCGTCCAGACGGTTTAGGGGCAAGCTCAGGTGTCAGCCGAGCCGATTGACGTGTCCGGTATCGCCGGTCGGTACGCGACCGCTTTATTCGATTTGGCCGGAGAGAGCGACGCCTTCGATCAGGTCAAGGACGATTTGACGCGCCTGCAGGCGATGATTGAGGAGTCCGGCGATCTCGCCCGCCTGCTGACCAGTCCGATCATCGGCCGCGACGACCAGGCCAAGGCGATCGATGCAGTGATGGAGCGCGCAGCGATCGGCGAGATGACCCGGCGGTTCGTCGGCGTGGTAGCCGCCAACCGCAGGCTGCCCGCGCTGGGCGACATGATCAGGGTCTTCGCGGCCCTGCTCGCCGCGCGCCGCGGCGAGATGACTGCGGACGTCGTCTCGGCTCAGCCGCTCGGGGCGGCCCAGCACGACGCGCTCGAGGACGCGCTGCGCCGATCGGTCGGCGCCAACGTCACCGTCGAGGCGCGCGTCGAGCCCGAGATCCTCGGCGGGCTGATCGTCAAGGTCGGCTCGCGCATGGTCGATTCCTCCCTCAGAACGAAGCTGCAGAAGCTGCAGACAGCCTTGAAAGGGGCCGCATGATGGATCTTCGCGCCGCAGAGATCTCCACCATCCTCAAGGAACAGATTGCGGGCTTCGGCACCGAGGCCGAGATCGCCGAGGTCGGCCAGGTCCTGTCGGTGGGTGACGGCATCGCCCGGGTCTATGGGCTCGACCGGGTCCAGGCGGGCGAGATGGTGGAGTTCCCGGGCGGTATCCGCGGCATGGCGCTCAACTTGGAGACCGACAATGTCGGCGTCGTCATCTTCGGCGACGACAGCACCATCAAGGAGGGCGACACCGTCAAGCGGACCGGCGCGATCGTCGACGTCCCGGTCGGGCGCGCGATGCTGGGCCGGGTGGTCGATGCGCTGGGCAACCCGATCGACGGCAAGGGCCCGATCGAGACCGACGAGCGCCGGCTGGTCGAGGTCAAGGCGCCCGGCATCATCCCGCGCCGGTCGGTCCACGAGCCGGTGCAGACCGGGCTCAAGGCGATCGACAGCCTGATTCCGATCGGCCGCGGCCAGCGCGAGCTGATCATCGGCGACCGCCAGACCGGCAAGACGGCGGTGGCGATCGACACCATCATCAACCAGCGCGAGGCAAACACGAGCGAGGACGAGTCCAAGAAGCTCTACTGCGTCTATGTCGCGATCGGCCAGAAGCGCTCTACGGTCGCCCAGATCGTCAAGCAGCTCGAGGAGAACGGCGCGCTCGAATACACGATCGTGGTCGCCGCGACCGCCTCCGAGCCCGCGCCGCTGCAGTTCCTGGCACCCTATGCCGGGTGCACGATGGGCGAGTTCTTCCGCGACAACGGAATGCACGCCCTGATCATCTACGACGATCTTTCCAAGCAGGCCGTCGCCTACCGTCAGATGTCGCTGCTGCTGCGCCGCCCGCCGGGGCGCGAGGCTTACCCGGGCGACGTCTTCTACCTCCATTCTCGGCTCCTGGAGCGCGCCGCCAAGCTCAACGAGGACCACGGCTCGGGTTCGCTTACCGCGCTGCCGGTGATCGAGACCCAGGCCGGTGACGTCTCGGCCTACATCCCGACCAACGTGATCTCGATCACCGACGGCCAGATCTTCCTGGAGACCGACCTGTTCTATTCCGGCATCCGGCCGGCGGTGAATGTCGGCATCTCGGTCAGCCGGGTCGGGTCTGCGGCCCAGATCAAGGCGATGAAGCAAGTCGCCGGCTCGATCAAGCTCGAGCTCGCTCAGTATCGCGAAATGGCGGCCTTCGCCCAGTTCGCCTCGGATCTCGACGCCTCGACCCAGCGGCTGCTGAACCGCGGCGCGCGGCTGACCGAGCTGCTCAAGCAGCCGCAGTTCTCGCCGCTGCCGGTCGAGGAGCAGGTGGTGGTCATCTTCGCCGGGGTCAACGGCTATCTCGACCGCCTCGGCATACCGGCCGTGGCGCGCTTCGAGCAGGGGTTCCTGACCGAGATGCGCACAAACCATGCCGACACGCTGGCCGAGATCCGTTCCCGGCAGGAACTGAGCGACGACCTCCACAAGAAGCTGACGGAGATCCTTGACGGCTACGCCACTTCGTTCGCGGCCTAGGGATCGCCACGCCGATGCCCAACCTCAAGGACCTGCGCACACGCATCAACAGCGTCAAGTCGACGCAGAAGATCACCGCGGCGATGAAGATGGTCGCAGCCGCCAAGCTGCGCCGCGCCCAGGAGCAGGCCGAGGCGGCCAGACCCTACGCCGAGAGCATGGAGCGCATGCTGGCCTCGCTTGCGGCAAGCCTTACACCGGGGACCAATGCGCCTGCGCTGCTCGGCGGACGCGGCCGCGATCAGGTACATCTCCTGGTGGTCGCCACTTCGGACCGCGGGCTGTGCGGCGGGTTCAACTCGACCATCGTGCGTGAGGCGCGCCACCGGCTGCGCTCCCTCCAGGCCGCCGGCAAGGAGGTCAAGATCCTATGCATCGGGCGCAAGGCGCGCGCCCAGCTGCTGCGCGAGTACGGCGCCATGATCGTCGAGACGATCGACGAGGTCGGCCGTCCGAGCCTCGGCTACGCCGACGCCAGCGGGATCGCCGACCGGCTGGTCGCGCTCTACGACGAGGACGCATTCGACGTTTGCACCATCGTCTACAACAAGTTCGCCTCCGCCATCCGCCAGATCGTGACCGTCCAGCAGCTCATCCCGTTCGGCCTGTCGGCGGCGGTCGAGGAAGAGCAGGCGCAGACCACCGGCTCCAGAGCAGTCTACGAGTTCGAGCCCGACGAGAGCGAGATCCTGGCCGACCTGCTGCCGCTCAACCTGTCGATCCAGGTCTTCCGGGCGCTGCTGGAGAACAACGCCTCGGAGCAGGGCGCGCGGATGGCCGCGATGGACAACGCCACGCGCAACGCCGGCGACATGATCGACCGGCTGACGCTCAACTACAACCGGACACGCCAGGCGGCCATCACCAGCGAGTTGATCGAGATCATCTCCGGTGCCGAGGCGGTCTGAGCGCGGGCGGTCCGGACGTGCCAGGTAAAGAGGGAAGAACATGGCGAGAGTGACAGGTGCAGCCGGTCGGATCACCCAGGTGCTGGGCGCGGTGGTGGATGTGCAGTTCGACGGCCAACTGCCGGCGATCATGAACGCGCTCCACTGCGAGAACCGCGGCGTACGTCTGGTGCTCGAGGTCGCCCAACATCTCGGCCAGAACGTGGTCCGCACCGTCGCCATGGACACCACCGACGGGCTGGTCCGCGGCCAGGAAGTCTCCGATACCGGCGGGCCGATCATGGTCCCTGTCGGCCCGGAGACTCTGGGGCGGATTCTCAATGTCGTGGGTGATCCGGTCGACGAGCGCGGCCCGGTCAACGCCAACAAGGCCTACCCGATTCACCGCCAGGCGCCGCCCTTCGTCGACCAGTCGACCGAGACCGAAATCCTGGTGACGGGCATCAAGGTCGTCGACCTGCTCGCGCCATACGCAAAGGGCGGCAAGATCGGCCTGTTCGGCGGCGCCGGGGTCGGCAAAACCGTGATCATCATGGAGCTGATCAACAGCATCGCCAAGGCGCATGGCGGCTATTCGGTGTTCGCGGGCGTCGGCGAGCGGACGCGCGAGGGCAACGACCTCTATCACGAGATGATGGATTCCGGCGTGATCCAGCCGGACGGGGACTCCAAGGCCGCCCTGGTCTACGGCCAGATGAACGAGCCGCCGGGCGCGCGTGCCCGGGTCGGACTGACCGGGCTGACGCTCGCCGAGTACTTCCGCGACGAAGAGGGCCAGGACGTGCTGTTCTTCGTCGACAACATCTTCCGCTTCACCCAGGCGGGCTCGGAGGTCTCCGCGCTGCTGGGCCGCATCCCCTCGGCGGTGGGCTATCAGCCGACGCTGGCGACCGACATGGGCACGCTGCAGGAACGGATCACCACCACCAACAAGGGCTCGATCACCTCGGTCCAGGCGATCTATGTGCCGGCCGACGACCTGACCGACCCGGCGCCGGCGACCTCGTTCTCGCATCTGGACGCGACCACGGTTCTGTCGCGCCAGATCGCCGAACTCGGCATCTATCCCGCGGTCGACCCGCTGGACTCGACCTCGCGCATCCTCGATCCTCGGGTCGTCGGCGAAGAGCACTACGCGGTCGCGCGCGAGGTCCAGCGCATCCTGCAGAGCTACAAGTCGCTCCAGGACATCATCGCGATCCTCGGCATGGAGGAGCTGTCCGAGGAAGACAAGCTGGTGGTCGGCCGGGCGCGCAAGATCCAGCGCTTCCTGTCCCAGCCCTTCCACGTCGCCGAGGTCTTCACCGGCGTGCCGGGGGTGTTCGTCGACCTGCCCGAGACCATCAAGGGCTTCAAGGGCTTGGTCGAAGGCGAGTACGACGACCTGCCCGAGGCGGCCTTCTACATGGTCTCGACCATCGAGAGCGCTGTCGACAAGGCCAAGCGCATGGCCGCCGAGGCCGCCTGAGCCATGGCCGGAACCGTCGACTTCGAGCTTGTCTCGCCGGAACGGCTGTTGATTTCCGCCCCGGTCGAGATGGTGGTGGTGCCGGGCGCCGAGGGCGATTTCGGCGTCCTGCCGGGCCACGCGCCGTTCATCTCCACGGTGCGCACCGGCGTGATCTCGATCTGGAACGGCGGCGCGGTGGAGCGGCGGGTTTTCGTTGCCGGCGGCTTCGCGGAGGTCAACCCCGAACGCTGCACGGTGCTCGCCGAGGAGGCGGTGGGCTTGGAAGAGGCCGACCCGCAGGCGGCCGAGGACCGAATTGCCGCCGCGCGCGATGACCTCGAATACGCCGAGGACGAGTCCGCGCGCGACGCGGCGCGCAAGCGGATCGCCGTCGCCGAGGCGCTGCGCGAGGCCATCCGCACCGGTGGCGCCTGAGCTTCGGCCTACGCGGTCTCACGCGCGATGCGCGCGGCGAAACCCTCGACCAGGCGGTCATAGACCGCGCGCTTGAAGGGGACGATCTGCACGGCGATCTCGGCCAGGTCCATCCAGCGCCAGGCATCAAACTCGGCGTGCCCGGCGGCGGTCAGATCGAAATCCTCATCACGGCCGGTGAACCGGGCCAGCAGCCATTTCTGCGCCTGGCCGCGATAACGCCCGCCCCAAATCCGCTCGGCGAGTTCCGCCGGCAGGTCGTAGGTCAGCCAGCCCGGGAGCTCGTCGACGATCCGCGCCCGGTCCGTTCCGGTCTCCTCGGCAAGCTCGCGCAGCCCCGCCTCGCCGGGCGCCTCGCCGCCATCGATCCCGCCCTGCGGTAGCTGCCAGGCGTCGCCCGCCGTATCGATCCGCCGGCCCGCGAAGACCAGCCCGTGATCGTTGAACAGCACCACGCCGACACAGGGACGATAGCCGTCAGGCGGCGCCGCAAGCACCGGGATCGGGCGCTAGTTGCCGGGCCTGGTCGCGTAGAGCGCAAGACCGCGCAGCAGGTCGATCGCCCGCGTAAGCTGGTAATCCTCTGGCGGGGAGGACGAGGGGGCGCCAGAGTCGCTCCTGCCGGACCGGGGCTTGCCATCGGAACCGGTCTCGTCCGGGTTTCTCAGCGCCCCGCGCAGGTCGCGCTCGCGCCGGCGGCCCTCTTCGTTGACGGTCTCGATTCGAGCCTGCTCGACGACGATATCGGGGTCGATCCCCTTGGCCTGGATCGATCGGCCCGAGGGTGTGTAGTACTGCGCCGTGGTCAGCCGGATCGCCCCGTGGCCGGCCAGCGGGATGATCGTCTGGACTGATCCCTTGCCGAACGACCGCGTACCCATGAGGATGCCGCGGCGGTGGTCCTGAAGCGCCCCGGCGACGATCTCCGAGGCCGAGGCCGACCCGCCGTTTATCAGCACCACGATCGGCAGGCCGTTCGCGCTGTCGCCGGGCTTGGCATTGAAACGCTGGGCATCGTCGGACCGGCGCGAGCGGGTGGAGACGATCTCGCCACGGTCGAGGAAAACGTCGGCGACCTTGACCGACTGGTCGAGTAGGCCGCCGGGGTTGTTGCGCAGATCGAGCACCAAGCCCTTCATCTTCGCGCCCAGCCCGGCGTGGAACTTCTCCAGGGCGCGCTCGACTCCGCGCGCGGTCTGCTCGCTGAACGTGGTGACCCGAATATAGCCGACATCGCCCTCGGCCCGCGAGCGCACCGACTGGATCTTGATGACCGCGCGGGTGATGGTGACGTCGAACGGCTCGCGTTCGAGCCGGCGGATGGTAATCACGACATCGGTATCGACCGGACCGCGCATGCGTTCTACCGCCTCGGAGAGCGTCATGCCCTGCACCGCCTCCTTGTCGAGATGGGTGATCAGATCGCCCGGCTTGAGGCCGGCGCGGTGGGCTGGGGTGTCGTCGATCGGCGAGACCACCTTGACCAAGCCGTTCTCCATCGTCACCTCGATACCCAGCCCGCCGAACTCGCCGCGGGTCTGCACCTGCATGTCGCGGAAGTTCTTGGCATTCAGATAGCTCGAATGCGGATCGAGCGACGTCAGCATCCCATTGATCGCGAATTCAACAAGCTTCTCGTCGGAGACTTCCTTGACGTAGTCCGAGCGCACCCGCTCGAAGATGTCGCCGAACAGGTTGAGCTGCCGGTAGGTCTCCGAGGTGTTCGATTGCGCGCCGGCCGGGACCGTAAAGGCCACGAGGGAGACAACGGCCGCCGCCGCGAAGATCCGGGCTCGCATTATCCACTTACCTTGTCGCTGTTTGCCGCTAGCCAGGGCAAAGGGTTGATGAGGCGGCCACCGTGACGCAGCTCGATATAGAGATCGCTTGCGCTGCCGGACTTGGATCCCATGGCACCGATCGGCTCGCCGGCGAGAACCTCGTCGCCAGAACCGGCGTGGAGCCGGCCCAATCCAGCGAGAAGCATATGATATCCCCCGGCATGCTGGATGATCAAGAGTTGGCCATAGCCCCGGAACGGGCCGGCGAAGACGACCCGACCGGCGCGCGGCGCGACCACCTCCGCGGCCGGGCGCGTCCGCACGGTGGTGCCGCGCACCTTGCCGCCGAATTTCGCGGTCACCTTGCCGGCGACCGGCAGGCGCGGCGCGGCCAGGGGCGCCCGTCTCGCGACCACCAGGGTCGAGGCCTGTTCGGGTGAGGCCAGCAGATCGCCCGGCCGCAGCCCGAGGCCTTGCTGCGCCCGGTCGATCCGTTCAAGGAGCTGTTCGATCCCTTCGGCCTCGTCTGCCAGGCGTGCCGCCGTTGCGTGCGCGCTGGCGCCAGCCTTCCGCCAGCGGCGCTCGAGCCGGGTTCGCTCCTCGATCAGCCCGGCGAGAGCGCGCCGCTCGGCGGTGAGCGCGGCCTGGACCCGGTCGCGTTCGACCTGCTCACGGACGATCGTCCGACGCAGGCGCCTCAGGGTCTGCAGTTCGGCGGCAAGCGCCCTCGCGTCGTGGTCCAGGCGGGGCACTGCATGGCGCATCACCATGGCCCCGCGCAGGGTCGGCAGCGGATCCGCGGCGCCCGCCAACATGCCGGCGCGGACCGGACGGCGCGCCAGATGCTGCAGTGCAGCGAGCAGGCGCCCGAGCGACTCGCGCCGTCCCGCCAGCGCATTCGCGGCCTTCGCCTCGCGCGCGATCAGCCCTTTCAGAGCTTCGTCCTTGGCAGCGATCCGGTCGTCGAAGCGCCGGGTTGTCGCGGCAATCCCGACCAGGCGGCGCTTCAGCCGAGTTAGCCGTCGCGCTTCGTCCGCGGCGCGCTGCTGCAGGGCGGTGCCGTCGTCTCGGGCCCTTTCGAGCGCGCGTTTGACCGCCTCCAGACGCTGAGGGTCCGCCTTCGTGTCCGCGGCAGCGGGGCAAACGGCCGCTGTGCCGGCAATGAGCGCCAGAATGGCAGCCGCGAGCAGGCGATGTCGCGCCATGAGTGTCAATGGCCCTCTCTTGCTGGTCTCCATTTAGGCAAGAGTGCCGACAAACTGTAGCGATCGGGCACGCAAAGCCACCCTTTATTTGCCGCGGTGGTAGGGGTGACCGACGAGGATCTGCTGCGCGCGGTAGATCTGCTCCATCAGCATGCCGCGCACCATCAGGTGCGGCCAGGTCGGGCTGCCGTAGGACAGCACCAGATCGCAGCCCGCCACGAGACCGGGCGCGAGCCCTTCCGCACCGCCGATGAAGAACGCGACCTCGCGGTGGCCGGAGTCCTGCCAATCTCCGAGAAGCCGCGCGAAATGCGCGCTCGACAGCGCTTTGCCGCGCTCATCCAGCGCCACACGGCGCGCGCCCGCCGGGACCGCCGCCTCGAGCCCTTCTGCCTCGCGTCTGATGCGCGCCCCGCCGACGCGGCCGCCCGCGACCTCGACCTCGCGGAGGGTCGTCTGCCAGGACACCCGGCGGCGAAAATGCTCGAACAGGGCCTGTTCGGGACCGGACTTGAACCGGCCGACCGAGACGATCGTCAGCCGCAGCGGCGCGCTCAGCCGCCGGCCTCGGTCGTCCGGTCCGGTTCGCCGAGCGAAATGCCCCACATCTTCTCGATGCCGTAGAAATCCCGGATTTCGGGGCGAAACAGGTGGACGATCGCATCGCCGGCGTCGATCAGCACCCAATCGCCCTGTTTGAGCCCTTCGGGGGTGATGCCGATGATGCCGAACTGCTTCAGCCGGCGGAGCAGATGTTGGGCCAGGGCGCCTACCTGCCGCGCCGAGACGCCGGAGGCAACCACCATGTAGTCTGCCATCGGCGATTTGCCGCGCAGGTCGATCACCATCACGTCGATGGCTTTGTTGTCGTCGAGGCAGGCCGTGATGGCCTCGATCAGGGGATCGGATCCGGAACCGGCCGGTTCGCCGTCAGCGATCTTGCGCTCCTTCCCGGGATCGGGCCTCGTGCGCCGCACGTTCCTCGTTTGGCGGAGCCACCTGGCGCCGCGCCCGGATATTCGTTGCCGAGGCGGGATGCAGTCTGGTGTGGAAGAACATCCACGCCGGCGGCTTCGTTTCGATCAACTCGTGGGCGTCCTTGCGCTTCATCTTGAATCGTGAGAACGCCTGCGCCGCCTTCCCGGCGATCGCCCCGAAAGAATACGGCGCGCGGTCGAAAACGGCAATGGGCATGAGATTGAAGATTTTGGTCCATTGCCGCCATCTGGAGATCTCGGCGAGATTGTCGGCGCCCATGATCCAGACGAAGTGCATGCGCGGGAAGCAGAACTTCATCGCGTGCAGCGAATGGGCGGTATAGCGGGTGCCCAGGCGTTGTTCGATGTCGACGACGCGGATCGCCGGATGGCGGGCGAACCTGTGAGCCCCGGTGAGCCGGTCGTCGAAGCCGGCCATGCCTTCGGCCGGCTTGAGCGGGTTCTGCGGCGAGACCATCCACCAGATCTCGTCCAGCCTGAGCTGCTTGAGCGCCAGCAGGCTGATATGCAGGTGGCCCTCGTGGGCCGGGTTGAAGGACCCGCCGAGGATGCCGACTCTGAGACCGGGCGCATCCAGGCCACGACGGATCGTGGTGTAGACGGTCAGGGCCGAACCTGCCCGGAACCGCGCACCACGTATTTGTAAGTGGTGAGCTGCTCGACCCCGACCGGGCCGCGAGCGTGCAGCCGGCCGGTGGAAATGCCGATCTCCGCACCCATCCCGAACTCGCCGCCGTCAGCGAACTGGGTCGAGGCGTTGTGGAGCACGATCGCGGAATCCACCGCACCGAGAAACCGCTCCGCAGCCCGCGCATCGCCGGTGACGATCGAGTCGGTGTGGTGCGAGCCGTAGGTGTTGATGTGCGCGATCGCGTCTTCCAGCCCCTCGACCTGCTTCACCGCAATGATCGAATCGAGGTATTCGGTGTACCAATCCTCCTCCGTCGCGGCGACCACGCGATCGTCCAGCGCACAGGTGGCGACATCGCCACGCAGCTCGCAGCCCGAAGCGGCCAGATCGTCGAGGATCGGCGGCAATACGCTCGAGGCGATCGAGCGGTCGATCAGGAGAGTCTCGGCCGCCCCGCAGATCCCGGTCCGGCGCATCTTGGCGTTGAACGCGATTGATCGAGCCACCTCAGGATCGGCGCCGCGCTCCACATAGACGTGGCAGTTGCCGTCGAGATGGGCGATCACCGGTGTCCTGCTCTCGCGCTGGACGCGCTCGATCAGCGACTTGCCGCCGCGCGGGACGATGATGTCGATCAGGTCGGGCATGGTCAGCATCGCGCCGACCGCGGCGCGGTCGGTCGTCGGCACGATCTGGATCGCGCCCGCCGGCAGGCCCGCTTCGGCGAGCCCGGCGCCCAGGCAGGCCATGATCGCCGCGCTGGAGTGACGACTTTCCGAGCCGCCGCGCAGGATCGCTGCATTGCCCGATTTCAGGCACAGCGCACCAGCGTCCGCCGTCACGTTGGGCCGCGATTCGTAGATGATCCCGATCACGCCGAGCGGCACGCGGACGCGCTCGATCGAAAGCCCGTTGGGCCGGGACCAGGCCGCGATCACCTCACCAACGGGATCGGGTAGACCGGCAATCTGCTCCAGCCCGGCCGCCATCGCCTCGATGCGCGCGGGCGTCAGCCCGAGCCGGTCGGTGAACGCCTCGGTCCGGCGCGACCGGTCGAGCGCGGCAAAATCGCGCGCATTGGCGGCGAGCAGGGCCTTTTCGTCGGCGCGTATCCTGGCAGCGGCGGCATGCAGCGCGCGGTTCTTGTCCTCCGATCCGCATGCGGCCATCGCGCGCACCGCCGCCCGCGCCTCGCGGGCGAGTCCTTCGACCATCTGTCGTGCGTCGGCCTCCCCGACCGTGCGGCGCGTCGCCATTACCGCCTCCCCGTCATCGCTTCGGACGCTTCAGTCGAGCACGAGATCGTCGCGGTGAATGATCTCGTCGCGGCCACGGTAGCCCAGCCGAGCCTCTATTTCACGGCTTTTGTGACCGATGATCAGCGCCGCATCGTCGCTCGAATAGGCGCTGAGCCCGCGCCCGACGGTCCTGCCGCGGTCGTCGAGGACAAGCACCGCATCACCGCGCTCGAAGATCCCCTCGACCGCGAGCACGCCGGCCGGCAGCAGGCTCTTGCCGGCACCGAGCGCGCGGACCGCGCCCCGGTCGATGGTGAGCGTGCCGCTGATCGCAATGGAGCCGGCAATCCAGCGCTTGCGAGCACTGCGCGGACCGCCGGCGGCGGCGCGGTCCGCGCCGGCCTCAAACCAGGTGCAGCGGCCGCCGCGGATAATCGCGGCCAGAGGGTTGAGGCCGCCACCCGGCGCGATCGCCATCCGGCAGTCCGCGGCAAGAGCGATCTTGGCCGCCTCGAGCTTGGTGATCATGCCGCCGGAGCTGTAGCCCGGCGGCGCCTCGCCGGCCATCGCCTCGATCTCCGGGGTGATCCGGCCGACCTCGGGGACCAGCCGGGCGTCGGGATCGGTACGCGGATCGGCGGTATACAGCCCGTCGATGTCCGACAGCAGCACCAACGCGTCGGCGCTTGCCATCTGGGCTACCCTGGCGGCCAGCCTGTCGTTGTCGCCGAAGCGGATCTCCTCGGTCGCCACGGTGTCGTTCTCGTTGATGATCGGCACCGCGCCGAGCCCGAGCAGGGCATCAAGCGTGTTGCGCGCATTGAGGTGGCGCCTGCGGGTCTCGGTATCGGACAGCGTCAGGAGGACCTGGGCGGTGGTGATCCCGTGCCGCGCCAGCGCCTCCTGCCAGGCATGGACCAGCCGCGCCTGCCCGGTGGCCGCCGCGGCCTGCTTGTCTTCCAGCTTGAGCACGCCGCGCGGCAGACCGAGCTGGGTTCGCCCGAGAGCGATCGCGCCCGAGGAGACGACGATCACGTCGGCACCGCCCGCCTTGAGTTCGGCGATGTCGTCGGCCATTGCATTCAGCCACGCGCGGCGGATCGCGCCTGCGGCCTCTTCGACCAGGAGCGCCGAGCCGATCTTGATCACGGCCCGTCGGGCACCGGCAAGCCGAGCGGTGCTCAAGGGGCGAGCGGGGCGGGCGCGCCGCCGGCCAGGACTTCCCGGTGCATCCGGCGCAGCACGCCGTCCAGCCCCTCGCCGGATGCCCCGGAGACGACGGCCACCGGACCGCCGGTCGCGGCCTCGAGCGCGGCGGTGCGCTCGGCCCGCAGCGTCTGGCTCAGCGCATCGGCCTTGTTGAGCGCGGTGATCTCCGGCTTCTCGGCAAGGCCGCCGCCGTAAGCGGCAAGCTCGCCGCGCACGGTGCGCCAGGCGCCGGCGACGTCTTCCTGCGTGCCGTCGACCAGGTGCAGCAGCACCCGGCAGCGCTCGACATGGCCGAGGAAGCGATCGCCCAGGCCGACGCCGTCATGGGCGCCCTCGATCAGCCCGGGGATGTCGGCGAGGACCAGCGCGTCATGGTCGATTTCGACCACGCCGAGCACCGGGACCAGGGTGGTAAACGGGTAGTCGGCGACCTTGGGCCGGGCGCGTGAGACCGCGGCCAGCAGCGTCGACTTGCCGGCATTGGGCAGGCCGACCAACCCGGCATCGGCGATCAGCTTGAGCCGCAGGCGCACCCAGAACGCCTCGCCCGGCTCGCCCGGGTCCGCTCGTCTCGGCGCCTGGTTGGTCGCCGACTTGAACCGGGCGTTGCCGCACCCGCCGCGCCCGCCACGGGCCAGGCGATACCGGTCGCCCAGCCTGGCGAGGTCGCAGATCGCGGTTTGGCCGTCTTCTTCGAAGACCTGGGTGCCTTCGGGCACCGGGATCACGACATCGCCGCCGGCCGCCCCGGTGCGGTTGCGCCCGGCGCCGTTGGCCCCGCGCCCGGCCTTGTGGTGCTGGCGAAAACGCAGGTCGACCAGGGTGTTGAGCCCCTCGACCGCCTCGATCCAGACGTCGCCGCCGCGGCCGCCGTTACCGCCGTCGGGCCCGCCGAACTCGATGAATTTCTCGCGCCGGAAGCTCAGGCAGCCAGCGCCGCCGTCACCGCCGCGGACATGGATCTTGGCTTGATCGAGGAACTTCATGGTCGGACCGGCGCATCGGGCAACCGGTGGGGCCGGCTTACGGGGCCGGATCGACCGAAATGAAGACCCGCCTGTTCGCCCGGCGCCGGAAGGCAACGCGGCCCGCGGCGGTCGCAAAGATCGTGTGGTCCTTGCCCATGCCGACGTTCTCGCCGGGATGGAACCTGGTGCCGCGCTGGCGCACGATGATGTTGCCGGGGATGACCGACTGGCCGCCCGACTTCTTGAGTCCGAGACGCCGGCCTTCGGAATCCCGGCCGTTGCGCGAGCTGCCGCCGGCCTTCTTGTGCGCCATTATGAAGTCTCCCCGGTCCCGGCCGACGCCTGTGTCGTTTCCGACACTGATCCGGAGCCCTCCTCGGCCGGCGGCTCTTCGGCACCGGCGGCAATGTCTGTGATCCGCAGCACCGTCAGGTCCTGGCGGTGTCCGTGCAACCGGCGATATTTCTTCCGGCGCTTTTTCTTGAAGACCAGGATCTTCTCGGCGCGCGCCTGATCGAGAACGGTGGCTGCGACGTGCGCACCCTCGACCAGCGGGCTGCCGATGGTCACCCCGGTGCCCGAGTCCAGCATCAGCACCTGGTCGAACGCGACCGTCGCGCCCGGTTCGCCGGCCAAGCGCTCGACCCTGATCACGTCGTCCTTCCGGATGCGGTACTGCTTCCCGCCCGTGCGTATGACTGCAAACATCGATCCAACCGAAAACGAAGGCCGCGACTATAGCCAGCCCGGCCCGCAAGTCAACGGATATCCCCCGACTCGGCGCCGTTTCGCGGCCGTGCGACGCGGTTGCGGCCCGCCCCAAGGATGCGCTAGGGTCCGCGCCGCCGCGCGGGGTCGAGCCGCGTCAGCGGAGGGGTGCCGGAGTGGTCGAACGGGGCGGTCTCGAAAACCGTTGTACGCTTTGCGTACCGTGGGTTCGAATCCCACCCCCTCCGCCAAGCCCCACGCCCAACTTTCTCTGTTCGCTTCGGGCAACGCAAAAAGCTCAGTATTCGCGCGGGTTTCAGCCGACAACCGTTGACCGCCGGTCCCGCGATTCGGGCCGAATCCGCTCTCTCCGCCGATATTCTCCGCGACTGTTGACTGCGCCAATTCTGTACGGCTTTTCAGACCGTAGAAATTTCAATGGGTTAGCGGGATTTGGAATTCCCGGAGTTGGAATTTCGTTCGCCCGAACGGGCGAGACCGGCATCCAACCCGAGCACTGAATTCATTGAGTTTCTTTGATCTCTCGATACGGCAATGAGAGTGCGCTTGACCTTCCCCCCGTGATCCGGGCCATAGCGGAAGAGAGTTTTCCGGAGGAGACTTTTGAAGGGAGAACTCGACATGAAGCGGAATCGGTTTACGGACGAACAGATCATCGGTGTGCTTCGGGAGCATGAGGCCGGCGGGACGGCGCGGGATCTGTGCCGTCGTCATGGGATCTCGGAGCAGACCTTCTATCGCTGGAAGTCGAAGTACGGCGGCATGGGCGTGTCCGAAGCGCGGCGCCTGAAGGATC
The DNA here is from genome assembly GCA_965248835.1 of Alphaproteobacteria bacterium. GTDB lineage: Bacteria > Pseudomonadota > Alphaproteobacteria > MPNO01 > MPNO01 > CAYFYS01. The sequence continues at coordinate 113,842 of CBDFLJ010000002.1, read as the reverse complement.
TGGAATCGGAGAACGCCAAACTGAAGCGTCTTCTGGCGGAAGCGCACTTGGACAACGCCTCGCTGAAGGATCTGCTATCAAAAAACTGGTGAAGCCCGCGGCGCGGCGGGACGCCGTGGGCTATCTGATGGAACGGCGCAGCTACAGCCAGCGGCGGGCCTGCCGCGTGGTCGGCCTGTCGCGTGGTCGGCCTGTCGCGTTCGGTGGCGCAGTATCGCCCGACGCCCAAGCAGGACGAGGTTCTGCGTGTTCGCATGAAGGATCTGGCGGCGCGCTATCGGCGCTATGGCTACTTGCGCCTGCATGTGCTGCTGGCCGGTGAGGGCCTGGTGGTGAATGCCAAGCGGACCGACAGGCTCTACCGCGAGGAAGGCCTGCAGGTGCGCCGTCGCGTACGCCGGCGGCTGCCACGCCGTGATCGCATGCCGCTGGCTGTGCCGCAGCGGCCGATGCAGCGCTGGTCGGTGGACTTTGTCTCCGACCAGCTCGCCTCGGGCCGGCGGTTCCGCATCCTCAACATCGTCGACGACCACAGCCGAGAATGCCCGGGCCAGATCGTCGACGTGTCGATCTCCGGGGCGCGGCTGGTCCGCTTCCTCGAGGATATGGCCGCCCGCCGTGGCCTGCCCGAGACGCTGGTCATGGACAACGGTCCGGAGCTGACTTCCCGGGCGATGTTCGAGTGGTCCCGGCGCACCGGCGTCGGCCTTCACTTCATCGAGCCCGGCAAGCCGGTGCAGAACGCGTTCGTGGAGAGTTTCAATGGAAGGTTCCGCGATCAATGCCTGAACGAGGAATGGTTCACCAGCCTGGCCCATGCCCGGTCGGTGATCGAGGCCTGGCGCGTGCACCACAACACCGCCAGGCCGCATTCGGCGCTCGGCTATCAGACGCCGGCCGCCTATCTGGCAACACGGGCAGCTTCGCATGAGCTCCGCAACGGCTCCACTCAGCTGCCCTTGAGCGCTATGATCGACACGAAACACTCTCAGCCGACCTGGCCCTAATGTCGGGAGAAGGTCAGGGTCATGGAGATCACCGGCGGAAGCGGCGTCGATATTGCCATGGACGTGGTCCCGGCCGACACCGGGGTTATCGGCCACGCCATCGAGGTCGTGCGGTCGGGCGACACCGTCGTCGCCGCGGGGGTCAAGGGCGGCACCAACATGGCGACCCTGGATACCGACCGCATGGTTTACAAGGAAATCACCATGAAGGGGGTGTTCACCCAGGGCGCGGACATGTATCGCGCCGGCATCGACCTGCTGGCGCGGAACCTCGAACGCCTCGCGCCGTTGCACACCCACGAAATGCTAGAGAACGCAAACCGCGCCATCCGGATGCTCGACGGCGAGATACCCGGCGAAGAGGCGATCTGTATCTCGTTGCACCCGTGAGGAAAGCGGCGGGCTACACCGACCGCGTCAGCCCGCCATCGATGCGGAGGTTCTGGCCGGTGATGTAGCCGGCGCCCTCGGAGAGCAGGAACGCCGCAGTTTCGCCCACCTCTTCCGGGGTTCCGTAGCGTCGCGCGGGGATGCCTTCCGCCACCTCTTCGTCGACGCCGTGGGTATCGATGAAGCCGGGCAGGATGTTGTTCATGCGGATGCCGTCGGGGGCGTAGCGATCGGCATAGAGCTTGGTGAACGCGGAGAGCCCCGCCCGGAAGGTCGCGGAGACCGGATAGGCCGGGCTGGGCTCGACGGCGGCGTAGGTGGAAATGTTGACGATCGCACCGCCGCGCTGCCCGGCCATGATCGGCGTCACCAGCCGGGCCATGCGGATGACGTTCATCAGGACCATATCGAGGCCGTCATGCCAGTCCTCGTCGGGGATCTCGAGCAGCGGCCCCTTGGGCGGGAAACCGGTGTTGTTGGCCACGGCGTCGATCCGGCCATGGGCGTCCATCGCCGCGCCGACCAGCTTTTCGAGGTCCCCGGCCCTGGTGACCGAACCGTTGACGCCGATCGCACCGAGCTCTGCGGCCAGCGCCTCGGCGGACCCGCCGGGCGACATCAGGACAAGCGCGTGATCCTGCGCGGCTAGAGCTCGGGCAATCGCGGCGCCCATCCCCCGGCCGCCGGCGGTGACGATCGCTACTTTCCGTCTGTCCATCTCTCATGCCTCTCGTAAGCGGGGATTTGCTCGTCCGGCCGCCGATCCGACGCGGTCGCTCGAACCCGGCGCACAGGAGCCGAAGGCGCAAACGCAATTCGGGGGCTTCGCGCGACAACCGGACCGTCGATCGACCCTGGAGGGACGCTTTACAAAGGCCGCGAAGCGAACCGCCCGTCGGACATCCCGGGGCGGCTCGGCCCGGCGTTCTTGCCCCGGCCGATCAGCCGCCGAGGGATGCGCGCGCGTCCGCCTTGGTCTCGTGCATCGGCAGAAGCTTGTCGAAGCCGCTCTTAACCAAGCTCTCCACCCGATAGTGACCACGGCGATCGCACGGCTCAGACGTCACCGTCACCGACAACCCCAAATGAATATCGCGGGCACCACCATCCTGTCTCAAATCATCTCACAACGAGCAATTTTTATTTGAATCTCCAGTAAGTTGGTGCTCCATTGTCCGCTCTAAAAGACACGGGCTGACCATCCCGTATTGCCAACGTAAAACAATTTTCTAATTGATCGAGAAAACGTTGATACTTGATACAGAAGTTCGCGTCCTTATCAACTCGCCATTTTCCTCTGTCAGAACCATAATTATCCGTATCAATCGAAACATTCCCATCGGCCGCGAAGTTCAAAGTGAACCCAACGCCGCTGATCGCAGTGGCACCGCTGATTGTTCTGTCGTCCAACAATTGTTTTACTTCAGATGGCGTAGCTTCTCCGCAGCTGTTATAGTTCCTGAACACAAAAACAAACAAAAACCGATCAACCACAATGGCAGATATTTCATTGCCATATCTCCCATCCTATACTGAGACTTCCATGTGCCACCTCGCAGCCCATCGAGCATGACTCGAAACCTCTCGACATGCAACTCGCTTCCGTAGAAACCTCAGGTTCATGCTCAGCCCCTCCCCCGCCTTGGTGCTCGCAGCGCAGACGGCGAGGGCGGCGAGGGCGGGACCGATAATCAGTTAAATACGCCCAAGGTGTCGCCTGCCGCCCACTATAGCTTCAAGATCCCCATCTATCCCTGAGCACACGGCGGATCGTCTCCGTCACCTTGCGCCCCTCTGATTTCACTCCCTCCCCCGAGACGCGGTCGAACTCACTCGCCTGCATCGTACACAACGTCCCAAAGGTCCTCATCCGAGGGTGCGTCACCTCTTTACCCAGCAGATACGCGACACGATCAAACCCCATCACCTCGACCACGAATTGCAGCGCGTCCTCGCCACGCCGAGCCCCGATGACGAAGTCCGGGAGACATGGCCCCTCCGCAGTATCTATTTCGAACACTGGCTTCTTGAGCTCGAAAGCGGCGTCCGGGAACGCCGCGTTCAGGATCCGCTGCGTAGCCCTCAGCGTCCCGAACGCCCGCCGCTCTTGCCCGGAATCCACCGGCACCGGGCAATCCCACGCCACTATCGGTTGCGCATAGCCTTCGAGACACTCGTAGCCGCTTTGCCGCGTCGGAAGCCCCACCCCACCCAAAAACAAATACGGCCCGCCGACCCGGTTGTGGCCGATAACGGGGCACCCAACCCCGGACAGAACTTCGACCCGATTATTTTTCGAGACTGTACCAACCCCGAATTCATCCACTTCCCTAACGACCCAACAAGCGAACCCTTGCGGCTTATGCCCGGCCGGCCAATCTCTCGCCGCGGCGCGGACCCTCGCATGGACCAAATTGCCGCTCCACATTCGGATATAATCGAACCATAGATCCGACAGCAGGCGAGCGGGAGCAATCTCGAGACCGTTCATGATCTCCCGAATATCTTCCCGCCAATCACTCGCCGGCTTAAATCCATCCACCGACCGGATGAGGTTGAGGTTGGCCTTCTCCATCAACATCAATAACAGCTGCGAAAGCGCCGGCCGGCGGACTGTCCGCCGAACACTCTCCACGCCACCGCGCATGCTCGGACCCAAGACTTGCCGGTCCTCAGCACCCTCACGGAGCACCGCAAAGTAGCCCACCGGCGCCCTCCTCGCCGGCCGGTTCCACAGTTCTTCATGCCGGCGTCGAACATGCGCTCGATAAAACACACAGTCCCGACCATGAAGAACCTGCCTCCCCGTCAGAACCCGCCAGTAATCGGTCCCTCGATGATTCCCGCACGGCGCAACGACGGGCCTCCTGCCGTCCTCACTCCGGCAATCACAACCCAGCCATAACCTGTTCGTGCGAGCGCGCTTCATAACCTCGAGCACCAGCGCCTTCAGCCCTTCGTTCTCAGATCCGCCGGCCACGCGTCGAATGGCGTCTTGTTCTTCGCGCGTATCCACTCCTGCGCCGCCCGGGCTGCATACAGGTAATCCCGGCCGGGCCTCTTGGTGACTTCCTGGCCCGGCACATACGCATTCCAGATCCGGTCGCGGATGCGCTTGGGCAACTGCATCCAGTGATAGCGGCAGCCCCACAGTTTCGGCGGCACGACCCGCCCGCAGCCCGGCCAATGGCACAGGTGCTGGCTCATGCGTCGGCCCTGGCGACGAACAGCTTGCATTGCTCGTTGCCGAAGCCGCTCTTTGTCGGCGGGATCAGCAAGTCGAGGACTTCCTTCTGCTCGTCGGTGCCGCTGTAGGCCCACAGCAGGTGTGCCAGCCAGATCATGCAGCCGGGGTCTTCCTCATCGTGCTTGCAGCGGGCACACCATTGCGCCTGATAGCCCTCGGCTTCGGTGCCGTTCGCGAAATAGCCCACCGGATCAGCCCTCGAGCTCGTCGTCGTGAAAATGGACATGGACGGGTTGCCCGATTTCGACCTGCGCCGGCGGCTCCAGCTCGTAGCGATGAACGGGCTCGGGCCGGGTCCGTTCACCCATCGCGCGGGCGATCGCCTCGGTCGCCACCGTGATGCCGTACACCGCGCTGGGGCCAAACCAGCCCGAAATAGGTGTGGGCGGCCATCGGAAAAGGTGAATGGAATCAATGGGCGGTTCGCCGCCCACACCATGGACCAAGCCGTTGATTTTCAACGTGGAATTGGCCAGCCCTAAGGGAGGCCATCGGTAGTTGGGCTCGGGGTCCATTTTTCGGGAAAATGGACCCCGAGCCCAATTACGCGATGAGCGTGATGGCGACCCGCCCTTTCTCCGTTAGCCGGTACTCCGGCGTCGAACTCCTCGGCTTGTCGGGTCCTGCAATGGCAAGTTTGATTGGGGTTTCGGTCGCCATGCGCCCGTGATCACAAACCATCTCCGACTGGGCAACCGCCCAATTGGAGACGGTTCGAACCCGGTTTCGTTCCCACCGCCATCCCCTGATCGATTGATTTGCGAGACTTGGAGCATGGTCCAATCGGACCGCCTCGATCCGGTTCGACCATGCGCGCTCTGCGCGACCGCCTGCCGCGATTCTCGATCGGCCGCCGGTCCCATCCGCGCTGCCGGTCACCTTCCGTTGCTCCTCGGCGCGTTTGAGCGGTCGATGAGATCTCTTAGAACACTAAGGGAACATGGTTCGGGGGCGTGAAATTATTATGAAATCCGGTCACGATTGTGCTGGAAATATCCCCATGGACCGCGTTAGACAATGCCCGGGCAAGAATAACCGACGGCGTTCCCGATGCCCGTAACCGGGTGGGGGCAGCGCCAGCACTTTCAGGGTTAGTCATCTTCGGGGTGCCACCCGAACAGGCGAGGTTTGGAGGATGGGATGTCGTGGGTCCATCTTGGCTCTGATCTGGACCGCGGGATCGAAACGGGGGGCGCTGGTTGCCGGTAGGGAGGCCGGCCCTCCCCTTCGGGGAAAATCGCCGGCTTTCCGTCGCGGCGTAAGCATCGCGGCAGGGTCCGCGGAATCGTCGGGGCGGTTCCGTGGCACTCATGGTTGGGCTGCGCGACACCGCGCCTGGGCAGTCTGCTTGCCGGCGCGGCGGCGCCCGCTTCGCGGTCCGGACCGGAGGTCGGTTCGGCCCGGCAGTGTTCTTTGGATGGCCGCGGGGGGACGTTTGCACCGCATACCCAGCGGCTAGTGCAACCGCGGTCGCGTGCCTGACGGCGTGACGCAGAGTGGAGGCAATAACATCCAACCGACACCGACAAACAACGATCCGATTGCCTTGCGCGGCGGCGATTTCGATGGGCTTGTCGCCGGTCTGGAATATGCCGCGCGCGGACGAACCGGCTACAACTTCTATGCGCTCGGCGGCGAGCTGCTGAGCAGCCTGCCCTATTCGGACCTGCGCGATGCGGCGATCGATCTCGCTGCCCGCTTGGCCCGCCGGTTCCCGCGTCTGACGCGCATCGGGCTGATCAGTAAGACGACGCCCGATTTCCCCATTGCCTTCTACGCCTGCCAGTACGCCGGGCTCGTCCCGGTGCCACTGCCGTTGCCGATGGGCATCGGCGGCAAGAAGAACTACCTGGCACAGGTCCGTCGGATGATGCAGAACGCCCGCGCCTCGGCCCTCATTGCGTCGGAGGATCTGCTGGCGTTCGCCGTCGAGGCGACAGCGGACCTGCCGGACGTGCTGACGTACTCTTACGAGTCCATCAGGGCCCTGCCGCGCGACACGACGCCGCCGACGCCGCTGGGCAGCGACGAGATCTGCTATATCCAGTACTCGTCCGGCAGCACGACCGCGCCCAAGGGCGTGGTCAGCACCCAGCGCGCGGTCGTCAGCAACTGCAGCGCGATCATCCAGCACGGCACCGCGATCGTCTCCGGCGACCGCTGTGGCTCCTGGCTGCCGCTCTATCACGACATGGGCTTGGTCGGGTTCATGCTGACACCGATGATGTGTCAGCTCTCGGTCGACTACATCGAGACGGCGCATTTCGCGCGTCGGCCGCTGCTGTGGCTCGATGTCATGTCCCGAAACCGCGCCAGCATAAGCTTCAGCCCTTCCTTCGGCTACGACCTGTGCCGACGGCGGGCGGTCAATCGCATGGCCGCCAGCTACGACCTTTCGCAGTGGCGGATCGCGGGAGTCGGCGGCGACATCGTCCGTGCGGACGTGCTCGAGCGTTTCGGCACGGCGTTCAGGGCCAGCGGGTTCCGCACGGACGCCTTCACGCCGAGCTACGGCCTTGCCGAGGCGACGCTCGCGGTCACCTTTGCCCGGACGGACAAGCTCTACCAGACCGACACGATCGACATGCGCCGCTACAGCCGGTCCGGCGAAGCCGTCCCGGCCACCCGCGACACGCCGCCCCAACACCGCCGGACTTTCGTCAATTGCGGCGGCTCCCTGCCCGGCCACGACATCGAGCTGCGCGACGGAAAGGGACGCCCGCTCGGCGACCGCAAGGTCGGCAGGATCTTCGTCAAGGGCCCGAGCGTGTCGGCCGGCTATTTTCGCGACCCCGAGACCACGGCGGAGGTCTTCGATTCCGACGGTTGGCTCGATACCGGCGACCTCGGCTACACCATCGACGGGGACGTCCTGATTACCGGCCGCAGCAAGGACCTGATACTTTGGAACGGTCGCAACATCTGGCCGCAGGACATCGAGTGGGCAGTGGAGAGGTTGCCGGAGGTGCGCGACGGCACCGTTGCCGCGTTCTCGGTGGACGGCACCCAGAACGATCCGATTATCGTTACCCTCGTGGAGTGCCGGCTCAAGGACCGTTCGGCACGCGAGGATCTGGTCCGCGAGATCGCGGCAACCATCCATTCGGAAGCCGGGGTTTCGAGCCGTGTCGTGCTGGCACCTCCGCGCAGCCTGGTCATGACATCCTCGGGCAAGCTGAGCCGCGCGAAGGTCAAGGAGAAATATATCGCCGGGGCATTTCGCGAGGCGCCGCCCCGCGCGAAGGTTCTTGTTCAGGACGCCGCAAACCCACCGCTATGACTTCGGCCGAGCTTTCGGCGGCCGCACGCCTCCGGCAAGGCGCGGGTGATCCATGAGCGGGCTTGTCGCGCTGACCGGGGCAACCGGGTTTCTCGGCCGGCACATCGTCTCCCGCCTCCTGGCGGAGGGCTGGCGAATCCGCGCGCTTGCGCGCCGGCCGCGCGCGTTGGATGCCGGCGAGGGCATGGAAATCGTCGAAGGCGACCTCGCCGACCGCGGGTCGTTGGAGCGCCTTGTTGCAGGCGCCGATGTCGTGGTCCATTGCGCCGGGCTTACGCGCGGCGGACGGCCGGCGGCATTTCACGCGGTCAACGCCGTGGGAACCGCTCGGCTGGTTGCGGCGGCAAGCGCCGCGCCCATGCGACCGCGGTTCGTTCTCATCTCCTCGCTCGCCGCCCGCGAACCGGCCATCTCACCCTACGCCGCATCCAAACGGGCGGCCGAGGATGCGCTGTCTCACCTCGGCCGCGACCTCGACTGGTCAGTCCTGCGCCCGGCGGCGGTCTACGGGCCGGGCGATCCGGCGTGCTTGCCGCTGTTCAAGCTGTTCAAACGTGGGCTTATGTTGGTCCCATCGCCGGCACGACCTATGGACGCGCGGGTTTCGCTGATCTATGTCGAGGATGTCGCCAGTGCTGTGGCGGCAATGTTGGCGGCGGGTTCTTTCGATCATGGTATCTTCGAGCTTGGAGACCCTCAGGCCGGTGGTCACACATGGCAGGCGATCGCGGAGAACGGCGGACGTGCTCTCGGCACCAAAGTGCGACGGGTCCCGGTGCCCTTCCGCGTGATGACCCTCTTCGCCGGTGCGAACCTGGTTCTCCGCCGCGTTCTCGGCGAATCACCTCTGATCACACCCGCCAAGATACGCGAGATTTTCCATCCCGATTGGGGTGTGGCCGAAGGCTCGCTCGGCGAGCATGTGGGCTGGCGGCCGGAGGTGGCAATCGGGGATGGATTCGCCCGGACCGCGCGCTGGTACCGGCAGCAAAACATGCTGTAACCCGGGCTGGAGGGGCAGATGAGGGAAAAACGACCCGCGGGCGCGCCGATGGCGGAAGACGACGAATTGATGTTCCGCAAGATCTGCGACCTGATCGAGCCGTTCAACGGGAACGGGATCGAGCTGGCCTACGACACCAATATCGGACGCGACCTGGAGATCGACTCGGTCGCCGTTTTGGACCTCATTATGGAGATCGAGGACGGCTATAATGTGTCTTTCTCCATGAACCTCATCTCCGAGTTTCAAACGATCGGTCAACTGATGGAAGCAATCCATCAACTCAAGCGGGGATAAGACGTCAGTGAGCTTGTTCAGACGGTTTCAGGAACTCTCCGAGCAACTCGAGCAGATCCTGGAGTTCGGCAGCGACCCGTTCGGCGTCACAATGGAAGCGGTCCAGTCGCCGACCCGCGCGGTCATCCAGGGGCGCCCGGTCATTCTCGCCGGCACCAACAACTATCTCGGCCTGACATTCGATGCCGCTTGCGTGGCCGCTGCCAAGGATGCGATCGACCAGCTCGGGACGGGCACCACCGGGTCCCGGTTCGCCAACGGCACCTACACCATGCACCGCGAGCTCGAGCAGGGCCTGGCGAAATTCCTCGGCTTCGAGCGATCGATCGTCTTCTCCACCGGCTACCTCGCCAATCTCGGCGCGATCACCGGGCTGACCGGGCCCGATGATACGATCCTGATCGACGCGCATTGCCATGCCTGTATCTACGACGGCTGCCGGCTGAGCGATGCAACCACGAACCGCTTCCGCCATAATTCGGTATCGGATCTCGACAACCGCCTCGGCCGGCTGTCGCGGGGCGACGGCGTTACGCTGGTCGTCGTGGAGGGTATCTATTCGATGCTGGGCGATGTCGCCCCGCTGGCCGAGATCGTCGAGGTCGTCCGGCGCCACAACGCCTATCTCTATCTCGACGAGGCCCATTCCTTCGGCGTCTTCGGGGAGAACGGACGCGGCGTGGCCGAGGCCCAGAACGTGCTCGACCACGTCGACTTCTACATGGGCACGTTCAGCAAGAGCCTGAGCTCGACCGGCGGGTTCTGTGCGTCCAACCACCCGCAATTCGACCTCCTGCGCTGCGCCAGCCGGCCTTACATGTTCACCGCTTCACTGTCGCCGTCGAACGCCGCCAGCGCGCTTGCCGCGCTGCGTCAAATCGAATCGCGGCCCGACCTCCGGACGCGGCTCTGGCACAACGCGGCTCAGCTCTACGACGGCCTGTCGGCGCTGGGCTTTTCGCTCTGCGCGCCGCTCGGGCCGATCATCGCGGTCCGCATGCCCGATCGCGCCTCGGCGGCCTATAGCTGGAACCGGCTTCTCGAGGATGGCGTGTACGTCAACCTCGCCATCCCGCCCGGCACGCCGGACGGATCTTCGCTGCTCAGGCTCAGCATGTCGGCGGCGCACACCGAAGACGAGATCGCGAAGATCTGCGAGGCGTTCTCGCGCCTGGCCGAAGATCAAAGGCCCGCCGAGGCGGCTGGGCGCTGAGCCGCACGACGTTTCATCGAAATGCTCGCTTGCGGTAAAGCCGGCACGCGAGGACCGGCGCGGCGAGCAGCGGATGTCGGCGTTGCCACGGCGTGGGCCTGATCGCCACCCCCGTATGGCTCGCGACCTTTTCGAGGACGTAATCCAACCCGTCTTCGAAGGTGAACGCGCCCTTGGCGAGCCGCGCGATCCCGAGCGCCTTGCCCTGAATGCGCCGAACGGCCCAGCGGCGGCGTGCGCGGGCGGTCTGTCGGCGGGTCGGTGTGTGCGAGAATTCCGCCTCCCCTCCGAGGACGAGCGTGGCGACGCGCCGGTAGTGCTCCGGGTCAGCGTCATGGATTTCGCTCGGCCGCTCCGAGCGCTCGGCCCGGATCTCGCTGGCATAGCTTTCGCTGAGCGCGCGGAGCCAGATCTCGCGCGCGGAGAACCGAGGCGGCATGAGCCCGAGCGTTTCATTGAGCATCTTGCGCGCCGCATCGGCGAAGGCACCCACCAGCCGGCCGCGCACTGCATCGTCGCGGACGTAAGCGATCGCGCAGGGTTGCGAGAACCGGCCCCAGATCAGCGATTGGAAAGTGCGCGGCGAGGCCAGCCGCTCAAAATCGGCGAGCGTGAGCACACTGTACTTTGCGCGCACCTTCCGGCCCTCGAACATGGTATGGAGGCGGTAGACGCTGGGCGGCAGCAACCGGTTGGCGAGCGCGGCAAGCCGACGGCGGTGAAACCCACGATAGGACTCGGCCAGCACGTAGATGTCGACCGTCCGCTCCGCAGTGTCGGGCTCGCGCAGCGCAGAGCCGTAGAACAGCAGCGCCAGGACGGCGCCGTGATGGCGCGCCAGGATCGCATCCGCGACCGCGGCGGTGCGCGGCGGCACCGCTACGCGGGCCGCGGCTTCGAGACAGGCGAGAAGCGCCCGATCGCTGCTCATCTTCGTCGCCTCAGCGCAAGAACCGGGCGGTGGCGCCGATCTCCAGCGTCACCGGCATGTCCGGTAGCGGCTCGAACAGCTCCCCGTCGAGGGTGAACGGGCAGGACATGCGCAAACAGACCCGCTCGACGTTGCGGCTCACATAGATTTCGCCGTTCCCCTGGGGCGGTCGGCCGGCGCACAGGATCGGGACCAGCGACCGGGCGAGTCGGTGCGCCGGGTAGGCCACGTCGGTCACCCGCAGGGCACCCGGCCCTTCGCCCCAGAACGGCGTGATCCCCAAGGCGAAGCGGCGCAAGGTGCTGCCCAGCATCAGCAGGTGCAGCCCCGCGCGGCGCTCTCCGCCGTCCCAGCCGACCTCGATCCGGTCGCCGCGGAAAATCTCGTCCTCGCGCGCGCCGTTCAGCATGCGGCGGGCAAGCAGGCCGGCAATCGTCGCACCAACGGCAAGCGAGGACGTTATGCCCAGCGGATGCACCCGCCGCCTGCAGATCTCGATCGCGCGGTAGACCGCACCCAGCCCGAACAGCATACCGTAGACCGGCGGCTGGTCGGGATCGCGGGTCATGCGGATCACGCCGCGTTCGGCGACCTTCGCGCCCGCGAGACCCTGCCGTGCGGCATCCTGGAGCCGCACCAGCGCTTTCCCGGGCGGCCCGCTCAGCCCGACATCGATGGCCACCGCGTTGGTCATTCCGCTGGCGACTACGGCGAGAACCGGCGTGCGCTCGAAGGCACGGTCATTGAAGAGCGCGCTCAGCACCGCCTGGACGGTGCCGTCGCCGCCGTCCAGGGCGAGGATCCCGACTTCGCGAGCGGCGAATTCGGCAAGGATCGGGCCGATATCGGCGATCGTGCCAAGCTCGCGCCGGAGTATATCGGGCGCCCCGCGCGCCGCCGCGGCGGTCCGGCTGCCGCGTTTCCTGTTCCGCTCGCTGTGCGGGTTGGTGATGAGTCCGATCTTCATGCGTGGTGGTCTGCGTATACAGCTTGTGCCGCGGCAGGACACGAACGTCGGGCAAGGCGCAGGTTCACGACGCAGTGTGCAAAGAAGGCAAACGGGCAATCTCCGCGCCGTTTTTCTGCTCTGTAAGGCGCAATTCGTAGAGTTTTTGGAGATCGAGCCCAAACTCATCGGGAGTCCCGAAATTGCGTCCCAAACGCGGCGCCGTGTCGCCGATGACGGCGCGGCAGCCTTTGAGGGTCTCGGCGGTTCGGTTTATCGGGACTTTGATTTGCCGAGCCGTTTCAGCGGCGCTCATCTCGAGCACTCCCAGGTCTTCACGCGGAGTCCCGTCCGGGTGGATGGCGATACGAGCCATAGCTTACCTCCTCGATGAAGCACGTTCGACGCGCGCATTGCGTCGCCGGCCGGTCTAGCGGACCTCCTGGCTGGCCAGGACGCTAAGCCCGATGAGCGCGCAGAGGACAGTCGCGGACCACGCTGCGACCGACGGCGGCAGCAGCCCCGCCTCGCCCATGCCGACCAGGAAACCATCGACGGCGAAGAATATGAACCCGCATAACAGGCCGATGCCGACGACCACCGCGCCGCCGCTGGGCCTCCGGTAGCGCTGGACCAACGGGATGGTGAAAAGGAAGATGACGATGATCGCCGCCGGCTCGGCGAACTTCCGTTGCAGCCGCAGGTCATAAACGTAGGCCGGGTAAGCGCCGAGGCCCGGGCGCTGCGAGATGTCCTTCAGCGCCGCGAGGGTGAGCTCCCGCGGGTTGGTCACAAGCGCGGCGATGTGTCCGGGCGCGAGCGGGACCGACCAGCGTATCCGCTCGGCGCGGGTGATGCCTGTGGTCGCGACATCGCGCCGGTCGACGTCCTCCAGCCACCATGTGCCGTCCTCGTGCACCGCGCGGGGGGCGTCGAGCCTGGCGACGAGCCCACCGGCGGCGTCGCGCTCGAAAACCGAGACATCCTCCAGAACACCGGGCGCGCGCGCGAACCCGATCCGGATGATGTCGGCACCGGCGTGGAGCCAGAGCGGGCGGTCAGGGCTACCTTCGCCGCCGCGTGCGTAATCACCTACCCCCCAGGCCCGCAACGCTTCGGTGGCGCGGGTCGAGAGTTGATCGGCGACGACGAACCCGACGGCCGCGAGCAACACGGCGACCGGGGCGATGGCGACCAGCAGGCCGCGTTGCGAGACCCCGGCGGCCATCATCGCCACCAGCTCGCGGCGCAGCGTCAGGCCGACCAGCGTGATCAGCGCGGCCAGCAGCAGCGAGAACGGGAAGATGCGCGCGAAGATGATCGCCGCCCTGAGCGCCATGTAGCGCAGCAGCGACTCCAGGCGGGCGCCGTCGGCGGCCACGACATCCTCGCCATTGGCCATCAGGTCGAGCATCATGACCAGCGCCACGAGCGCGAAGACGATTATCAGCCAGCGCGACAGCAACAATCCGGCCAAATATCGCTGCAGCATCGACATCGGCCGGCCGGTCAGGTGCGCGGAAGCCGGCGGAGCAGATCTTCGAAAGATCTGGAAAGGACGGCCAGCGGCGGCGCGCTGACGCTGTAGGCAGCGCGCGCGAACAATACCGTGCCGAGCAGCGCCAGACAGGCGAACGGCAGCCATGTCCCGATCCAGGCGGGGATCGCGCCCGCGCCCGCGAGCGATGCGCCGAGCTTGATCGACTTCTCGTAGACGACCAGCACGACCAGTCCGGCGACGACGCCGGCAGACCGTCCCATGCGTCCGGCGCTCAACCCGAACGGGATGGCGACCAGCGGCAGCAGCAGGATGGTCAGCACCGCGACCAGGCGGCGGTTGAACTCCGAGGAGATCCGCGCCGGGGATATCCTTTCCGATGGCCCGGCGCGCGCCTTCGACAGCTCCGAAAGGGTCATCTCGCGGACATCCTTGCCGCGCGCCCGGAACCCCCCGTTGGCCTCGGCGCCGAGGTTCCAACGATAGACGTCAAAGGCAAGGTTGCCGGAGATCGCCCCGTTTTTGCCGAAGAACGTCCGCGCCCCGCCGCCCAACGCAAGCACGGAGCCGTCGCCGTCCCGTGCACGCCGCAGCACGCCGCGGTTTGCCGTGGTCACCGCGGTGCGTCCCTCGCCCTCCTGCGTGTAGACGAATACCTGCTGGAGAGCACCGCTTTCCGGGGCGTGCCGCCTGGCAATGAAAGTATGGTTGTCGACGGTCACGAACGTGCCCTCGCGGACGATTGCGGCGAGCGACTGGTGGGCGATCTGATGGACCAGGCCGCGATAGGCATAGCGGGCATGTGGCTGAATGTAGGCGATGATCAAGAACGCGAGCGCAGCCAGTCCGACGCCCATGACCGTGACCGGCACCAACAGCCGCGGCAGTCCGACGCCCGCGCCCTGCAGCGCCATGAGTTCACCGTTCTCGCTAAGGTGGTGGACGCTCAGCAGAACCGCGAGGAAGAACGCCGACGGCAGGGCGATCTCGAGATAATGAGGAATGAGGCTGAGCATCATCCGCGCCATGTGCCCGAGCGTTCCCTGGTAGCTCGCCGTCAGCTCCATCAGACGCAGCATGCGCTCGAGCAGCAGGATGAGCAGGGCGACACCCGCGAAGGCGCCTGCGTAACCGAGGATGCGGAGCAGTATGTAGCGGTCGACGACCTTCACGGCCGCTTCCTTCGGCGATCCAACGTCATCGACTGGCCGATGTCACGTCTGCGTCGGCACTATAGCAGCGGTACCAATGCCCGCAGAATTACTATAATAGTGCGCTGTTGTCGCCGGGATGCGCGGAGGGTGCGCGAGGCGCGCGGAGAGGTAGGCCCGTTGATCGTCTTGGGGTACAACGCCTGGAAGCGTCAGGAGCACCTGCTCGACCGGATGTCGCTGAAAGACTTGGTGCGGGCCTATTTCACCTATCCGGCGATCCAGGTCTATATCGCGCTCATCGTGGTCGCGCTCGTGATCGCGGGGATGTGGCAGGGCCCGCCGCTTCGCACCGCGCTGGCCGCACTGGTCTCGGCTGCGATCTATCCGCTGGTCTGGTATCTGCTCCACCGTTTCCTGCTGCACAGCCGACGGCTCTACAAGTCGCCGCGCACCGCCGCGCTGTGGAAGCGCATCCACTACGACCATCATCAGGACCCCAATGACCTCGCCGTCCTGTTCGGCGGGCTCCATACCACTCTGCCGACGATCGTGCTGGCGACCGGGCCGCTGGGTTGGGCGATCGCCGGGCCGGCCGGCGCTGCCGCAGCGGTCGGGGCGGGCATCCTGACCACCTGTTTCTACGAGTTCTGCCATTGCATCCAGCACCTCGCCTTCCGGCCCCGCTCGCGGTTCCTGCTGCGCATCAAACGCTTGCATCTTGCCCATCACTATCACAACGAGCACGGCAACTACGGCATCACCAACTTCTTCTGGGACAAGGCGTTCGCGACGTTTTACGGAAGGATTCCCGAGGTGCCGCGAAGTGCGACGGTCCACGACCTGGGCTACACCGCCGAGGAGGCAGCGCGGTTCCCCTGGGTTGCGGCGCTGAGCACAACGGCCGGACGGAAGGATGACGTCGCTGTCCTCTAACGCCTTCGCAGCCCCGCCACGCGATTCGGGACAGGTCGCCGGCGTAGAGGTCTTTCCGGTCAGGACGGGGGCCGAACGCGAGGCGTTCATCCGCCTGCCGTGGGCGCTGTATGAAGACGACCCGGCGTGGGTGCCGCCGCTGCTGCGCGAGCGTCGGCGCCATCTCGACCCCGCGGTCAACCCATCGCTCAGGACGATGGACAGCCAGCTCTGGCTGGCGCGCATGGAGGGCCGGCCGGTCGGGCGGATCAGCGCCCAAGTCAACCACGCCCATCTCGCGCGCTACGACGATGGCGCGGGTCATTTCGGCTTCCTCGAGGCGGTGGAGTCGGAGGCGGTCGTGGCTGCCCTGCTGGAGACCGCGGAGAAATGGCTCCGGGCGCGCGGAATGCGGCGCGCGCTGGGGCCGTTCAACTTCTCGATCAACGAGGAGTGCGGCCTGCTGACGAAGGGGTTCGGCACGCCGCCCTCGATCATGATGCCGCACGGCCGGCCCTGCTATCCGCGTCTGGTCGAGGCTTGCGGCTATGCCAAGGCGGTCGACATGATCGCCTACCGTTTCGACATGGCCAAGGAGGCGTTCCCTGAAGGAGTCCGCCGCATGGTCGATCGTGTGCGGCAGAACCCGGCGGTCCGCATGCGCGGCTTGCGGTGGTCGAGCCTGGTGGAAGATATCCGCTGCATCCTCGACATTTTCAACGACGCGTGGTCGGGCAATTGGGGTTTCATCCCGTTCTCCGAGGAGGAGATCACCCATGCCGCGCGCGAGCTTAAACCGCTCATCCATGAGGACTCGGTGTGCATCGCGGAGCTCGACGGCGAGCCGGCCGCGTTTGCCTTCGGGCTGCCCAACCTCAACGAGGCGATCCGGGACCTCGACGGCCGGCTGCTGCCTTTTGGCTGGGCGCGGCTCATGTATCGGCTGAAATTCCACCGCATCAGGTCGGGACGCATGCCTCTGATGGGCCTCCGGCGCCGACTGCACTCCACCTTGACCGGAGCCGGGCTGAGCTTCGCCGCGATGGAGGCCGTCCAACTCGCCTATCGCCGCCGCGGCGTGGTCTCCGCCGAGCTGTCCTGGGTGCTCGAGAACAACACCAGACTCGTGCGGATCCTCGAGCGGATCGGCGCGGTGCCCTACAAGACCTACCGCATCTACGCGAGGGACCTGTGAGCAGCGGCGGCGCCCGCTACACGGCGCTGGTGCTCGCCGCGCGGCGCACGGCCGACGATCCGGTGGCCCGTGCGGCCGGGGTGCGCAACAAGTGCCTCGCTGATATCGGCGGCACGCCCATGCTCGTGCGCGTCATCGATGCCCTGGTCGCAAGCGGAAAGGTCGAATCGATCCTGGTCTCGACCGACGATTCCGCTTTGCTCCGCAACGAGCCTGCCCTGGAGGCGCTGGTCGCCTCGGGCGCGGTACGCCTGGTTCCTTCGGGGCGGAACGCACCGCAAAGCGTCTCGCGGGAACTCGCCGGAAAGACCGACGAGTCGGTCTTTCCGGTTCTGGTGACCACCGGGGACCATGCGCTGCTGAGTCCGGCGATGGTGCGGCATTTCTGCGCCGAGACCGAGGCGAACGCGGCGGATCTCACCGTCGGGCTCGCCCGCGCCGAGACCGTCCGCAGCCGCTTTCCCGAGGCGCAGCGCACCTATCTGCGCTTTCGCGGCGGCACCTATTCCGGCTGCAATCTGTTCGCGCTGCGCGCACGGGCGGCGCTCCGCGTGGTGGCCTTCTGGAGCCACACCGAAAAGCACCGCAAATCGCCCTACCGGCTGTTTCGCGCCTTCGGCCCGGTACCTTTTGCCCTGTCCGCGCTGGGGCTGCTGACGCTGGACCAGGCCATGCAGATAGCCTCGCGCCGACTCGGCGCGCGCGTCGCCCCTGTGCTCATGCCGCAAGCGGAAGCGGCGATCGATGTCGATAAGCCGGCGGATCTCGCGCTGGTGCGGCGCATCGTCCGCGCCGAGGTGCCGGCGACGCCTTGAACGCGCCTCCTCACACGCTCGGCCAAGCTGCTTTCAAGTGGTCCCGGAGCGCCGCCGAGTCGGTCAATTCCGGCGCCTGATCCAGACGCGGCGCCGCCGGCCAACCGAGGTCCGGGAACACGGTGCCGGCGAACGACCGCTCGCCCTCGTAGCGCGGCAGCACGTGAAAATGGACGTGCGGATCGACCATCATCAGCATCAGGTAGTTGATCTTCTCGTAGGAGACCGAAGCCGCCAGCCCACGCTCGATCGCTTTGCTCACCACCTCCATCTCGGCGAAGGCCGGCCCCGGAAGGCCGGAGAACGCGGTCGCCGGCCCCTTGGCCGCCAGCACCAGCGCCCCGAAGGTCACCTGGGCCGGGCGAAGCAGGACCGCCCAGTGGTCGTATTCGGCGATCAGCGTGTCCGGGTAGCCGAACCTCACCATTGTCCCGTTGATCGCGTTGTCGTCGCTCATCGGCGTTCCTTTCGGCTGGTCCGTCAGGGCAGTATAACCGCTGCAGAAGCCTTGACACCTGCTGTCGTGGCTGGGATCTATCGGCGATCCGTGTCGGATGATCGAGTCTATGACCGGTGCGCGCCCGCCGGTGGGCGCGCCGTTGCGAGAGGGGCCTTGCACGCAAGAATGGACAGCTTGGCGACCGAAGACGAGCGCGCGCCTGGCGCCGTCGCACTCGGATGCGGCCCGCCGCGCCTGCGCGTGGTCGGGTCGTGCCATGTCAGGCTGTGGGGAATGGACGCCGAGGAGCGGCTCTACCGAACCTTTCGCATGGCGGGCGTCATGCCGGCCGCGACGACGGCGCCCGAGACCGCGCACACCGGGTTGATCTTCGTCGGCGCCGACTGGGTCCTCGACGCCGGGCTGGCAGCGGATCTGGCGCGGCGCCCGGGCGTGCTGCTGGTGGCCCCGGGCGCCGAGGGGACGTGCGAACGCATCGTGCTGGCCCATCTCGGCCCGGGCGCGCCGCCCGACGCGTGTCTGCGCATCGCCGATGCGATTGGGCGCAACGCCGCCGACGCCGCGGCAGTGGCCGAACTCGGCCTCGAAATCCTCGAAGCGGGATCGATCGGGACCGTCTACAACAGGGCGCTGCGCAAGCGTGAGCCGCCTTATGTCGGCTCGCTGCTCGAAACGCCGCTGGACGAGGTGGAGCGGCGGACGTTCGGAGCCTCCTACAAGGGCGTGACCGATTTCGTGACCAAGTGGCTCTGGCCTTACCCCGCCCGCGCGGCGACGCGCTGGGCGGCCGAGCGCCGCATCACGCCCAACACCGTCACCGCGACGAGCCTCGTGCTGGTGCTGGTCGCGACAGCGCTGTTCGCCGGCGGGCTGTTCGCGGCCGGCCTCCTGGTCGGCTGGACGATGACCTTTCTCGATACGGTCGATGGCAAGCTCGCGCGGGTGACCCACAGCGCGTCGAAATGGGGCAACGTCTTCGACCACGGGATCGACCTGATCCACCCGCCATTCTGGTGGGCCGCCTGGTGGTGGGGGCTGGGCGGCACGGCCGCCGGCGCCACGCTGGAGGCAGCGATGTGGATCATCCTGGCCGGCTATCTCGCCGGGCGCCTCATCGAAATGGTCTTCCTGAAGGTGTTCGCGATCCAGATTCACATCTGGCGGCCGATCGATTCATTGGTCCGCCAGGTGACCGCGCGGCGCAACCCGAACCTCGCGCTGTTGAGCATCGCGGTCGTGTTCGGCCGGCCCGAGCTCGGTTTCTACGCCGTCGCCGTCTGGACGGTGATCTGCCTGGGCTTCCATCTGGCTCGGCTGGGCCAGGCCTTTGCCGCCCGCCGGCGAGGGCGCGGCGTCGTTTCCTGGCTGGCCGAAGCGGCCGACGGGACCGGGACGGCCTGATGCTGGATGCCGTGTCGAACACGTCGGGGTGCCGGACGATCGCGATCTTCGATCTCGATCGGACGCTGACGCGCCGCGGGACGTGGACGCCATTCCTGTGGTCCATCCTGCGCCGCCGGCCGGCGCGCTGGCCTGCGGCGTTGGTGCTGGCGACGGCCTATCTCGGCTGCGCACTCGGCCTCATCGATCGCAAGCGCCTCAAGGACGTCGGGCTCGGCGTTGCGGCTGGCGGCCTCGACCGCGCCCGAATCGCCGCCTTCGCCGGCGTGTTTGCCGAGCGAATCCTCGCTTGCGGCCTGCGTCCGGGCGCGGTCGCGACCATCGATCGGCACCGCCGCGCGGGCGATCGCCTGGTGCTGGCGACGGCCTCGCTCGACCTTTACGCCGAGCCGGTCGCGGCTGCGCTGGGCATCGATACCGTGGTCTGCACCCGCTCGTCATGGTCGGCGGGCAAGCTGCGCATCGCGGGTGGGAACTGCTACGGCCCGGTCAAGCTCGCGGCCCTGGAGGCGGCGCTCGCGGGCAAGCGCGGAGACCGCCGGATCGTCGCCTATTCCGATGACGTGTCCGATCTTGCGCTGCTCGAATGGGCCGACCACGGCGTCGCCGTCCACCCCGGGCGGGGCCTGCGCGGCCGGGCTCCGGCCCGCGGCATCGAGATCGCCGATTGGCAGAGTGCGCAGCTTATGCGCGGCCACGACGCGCGATGAAGGTCATCATCCTCGCTGCCGGGCGCGGCTCGCGCCTCCTGCCGCTCACCAAGGACGCGCCCAAATGTCTTCTGCCGGTGGTTTCCGGCAAGTCGGTTCTCGAGCATCAGCTCGGCGTCCTGCGCGATTGCGGCATCGAGGACATCGTCGTCGTCAGCGGGTTCAAAACCCGTCAGGTCGAGGCGGTGATTCAGGATTTCCCCGCCAACGGCGTCCGGGTCGAGAACCTCTATAACCCGTTCTTCCACGTTGCGGACAACCTCGCGAGCTGTTGGATGACCCGCGCTCACATGACCGGGGATTTCATGATCCTCAACGGCGATACGGTGTTTTCGCACGACCTGCTCGACAAGGTCCTGTCGAGCGCCGCCGGCCCGATCGCGGTGACCATCGACCGCAAGGCGGACTACGACGCCGATGACATGAAGGTCGAACTCGACGGCGAGCGAGTAATCGCCGTCGGCAAGGGGCTGCCACCGGAGCGCGTCGGCGGCGAATCGATCGGCCTGCTGTCTTTCCGGGGCAAGGGGCCGGGCCTCTACGTCGATGCGCTGGAGGATGCGATGCGCGCGCCCGGCGGACTCAAGTCCTGGTTCCTCAAGCCGGTCCATGATCTCGCCGGAACCGGAGCGGTCACCTGGTTCTCGATCGAAGGGCTGCGCTGGGCGGAGATCGACACCCACGAGGACCTCGCCGCCGCCCGGGCGCTGTTCGGCGCTTCGGACGCCTGAAGCGGGCCGGGCCTGCTCGATCCGATTGGGACGTCCGCTAATCGCCTTCGATCACGATCGCGCGGACCGGCGAGGCTTCGACGTTGATCACCTTGAGCGGCAGCGCGATCAGAGTGAAGCGCGGCTTGGTGATGGCACCGAGATTGCGGATATAGGGCATGGTCAGCATTCCGGCTTCCGCGGCGTGGCGCGAGGTGCTGTAGTCCTGCGGGACGCCGGGCGCACAGTTGGCGTGGTAGAAGTCGAACCCGATCAGCGAGGCGCCGCGCGCGGCGAGCCAGTCGACCGCAGGTCCGTCTAAATAGGGCGACCGCTCGATCCATTCCGGCGAGCCGTCATAGGTCTCGTTGACGTCGGTGCGCAGCAGCACCCGGTCCCCCGGCCGCATGCCGCCCGCCGTTGCTTCGAGGTCGGCGACGGTGATCGCTTCCTGCCTGCCGCGGTGGCGGACGTCGGCCAGCACGGCATCGCCCATGAAGGCCGCCAGCGGCACCTCGTGGATGTCGATGCCGCCTTGCAGCATATGCGAAGGGGCATCGACGTGGCTGCCCGCGTGCAGCCGCATGTGCACACCGCGCACGATCTGGCCGAGCCCGCCGGGATAGTCTTTGATTACCTCGACCTCGAACTCCATGTTCTTCTTGAACCCGGCGTAGGAGCGCATGTGAAAGGTCTCGGCATCGAGATCGAGGCTGATGTCGATGATCCTTGGCGCGGTATGGTTGATCTCGAAGTTGGCCGGCCGCGCTTTCGTGGTGGTTCCGATTTCGGCCATTTCCGGTGCCTCCCGTTGGTCTGTTGCCGCGCGCGATGATGGTCCCTGTTGGGGCGGCCGGCAACCGGTGTCCGGCGCCGTCTTGTCACCGCCGTGCCAGGCGGGTTTGATGGGAGACGGGCGGCGACCTCTCGGAGGCCAGGATGAAACGCTACGACTGCTTCAAGGCGATCGCAGGCAAGATCACCGACGAGCTGGTAATCACCAACCTCGCCAACACCGCGACCGAATGGCGCACGGTCCGCCCGCACGACGGCAACCTCTATTTCGTGGGCATGGGGATGGTCACCCCGTATGCGCTGGGTCTCGCGCTGGCGCTGCCCCACCGCCGGGTGCTCGCCTTTGACGGCGACGGCGGGATCCTGTTCGAGCTCTCGGTGCTCGGCACGCTCGCACAATCGGCGCCAAGCAATCTGTGCGTGGTCATCCTCGACAACGGAGGCTACGTCTCGACCGGCCAGGGTGCCGCCGTCGCCTCGCTGTCGGCCGGCGCGATCGACATCGCCGGCGTTGCGCGCGCCTCGGGCATCGCGAACGTCCACGAAGTGCGCACCGTCGATGCGTTCGCCGGCGCGGTGGAACAGGCGATCTCGTGCGAGGACGGGCCGTCGGTGATTGTCGCCAAGATCAGCGCCGAGCAGGCCTTTGTCGGCACCTCGCCGACCGACGGCAAGGAGAACAAGTACACCTTCGTGCGGCATATCGAGCGGCTGGAGGGCAAGCCCATCCTCAAGCCGTCCGCGCGCGAGCACGGCGAGCCGCCCAGGCCCGACCCCGCGTTCTCCGCCGTCGCGGAGGGCGATGCGTTCGGCGAGGTGTTGTTCGACGGCCTGCGCGAGAACATGGTCGATTTCGTCATCGGCCTGCCGTGCAGCGGGTTTGTCGGCACCATCGCCCGCTGCATCGACGACCAGTCGATCCGCTATGTCGGCGTCGCCAACGAGGGCACCGGGATCGGCATCTGCGCCGGTGCCTGGCTCGGCGGCAAGACCCCGGCCGCCGTCATCGAGAACTTCGGCCTGTACGCCGCGACCTACCAGCTCATGCGCGGACACTACACGTTCGGCATCCCGACCTTGCTGGTCACCGAATACCGCGGTGATGCCGGAGAGACGGAGTTCTTCGGGGATTCCGGGGACATGACAGAACCGTTGCTGACCGCGGCGCGGATCAACTACCGCCACGTACGCGCGCTCGAGGACGTCAAGCCGGCGATCCGCGACGGGCTGCGCTGGATGAATTTCGGGCTTCGACCCTATTCGGTGCTGATGGGCTTCGATATCACCCGACCGCAGCCGGGATGACGTGCGATGATCTTCGAGCGGCGCAGATACACCCCTCAACCCGGCAAGCTGGCAGACTTCATGGCGCTCCAGCACGCGCGCGGCTTCGATGGTCCCTCGGCCGGCTTCCTGTCGCGGCTCATCGGCTATTTCATCACCGCGACCGGCCCGGCCGATCAGGTCGTCCACCTCTACCGCTATGACGACCACGCGGATTGGATCGACAAGCTGCACGGGCTCTACGGTATCGCGGAGATGGAGTCCTATTTCACCGGTGCGCGGGCGGCGCTTGCCGAACAGGAGACCGATTTCTTCCAGCCTGCGCCGATCGCAGCCCTCAACCCGCTGTGGAGCGAGGGGAACGACTGGCTGCCGGGGTCCGGCAACGCGCGCTGGGACCTCGCCGACCAGCCGGACCTGGTGGTCGAGGAGACCGAGATTGCCCTGCGCCCGGGCGGCCTGGCGCTCTATTGGGAGGCGATGAAGGAGTCCGGCCTGGAGGCGACCGCGCCGTTGCGTGCCCAGACGATGGCGACGTGGTTCGCCATGACCGGCCGCTTGCACCGGGTGCTCGGATACCGGGTCTTCGCCTCGCCTGCCGACCGCGATGCCCGTCATGCCGAGGCTGCTGCGGCCAAGGCGATGGCCGCTTTCGACGCCGCCACGCGCGCGGCGGTCGTCTCCCGGGTCTCGACGCTGATGCGTCCGGCGCCGATCGCTCAGATGAGCCCGCTGTTCCGCCTATAGGGGCGCATCCATGCAATCGGAGAAAATTGGGCTGGGATGCGGGCGGCGATGATCCTCGGGGACATGTATGCGCGGAACGCACACCTGGCTCCGAACGGCACGGCGTTCGAATATGACGGGCACCGGTGGAGCCATGCCGGGCTTGCAGCGCGCATCAACCGGCTGGCCAACGCGCTCCATGACCGCGGCCTCCGCCGCCAGGACCGGGTCGCGATCCTGGCCCAGAACTGCCCGCACTATATCGAGGTCTACGGTGCCGGCGAGACGGCGGGCTACATCACCGCGGCGGTGAACTTCCGGCTCGCCGCACCGGAGATCGCCTACATCCTGAACGACAACCAGCCCGAACTGCTGATCTTCGAGTCGCAATACGCCGACATCGTCGGCGCCCTGCGCGGCGAATTGTCCAAGCCCGACAGATACATCTGCATCGGGTCCGCGCCCGACTGGGCCGAGGCGTATGAGAGCGTGCTCGCCAGCGGCTCGGCCGAGCCGCCGCCGATCCGTGCGCACGAGGAAGACACGGCCTATCTGATCTATACCAGCGGGACCACCGGGCGGCCCAAGGGGGCGATGCTGGGGCAGAAAGGCCAGCTTGCTTTCGCCAGCCAGACTGCGATGGACTGCGGTATCCAGGCCGACGACGTGATGTTCCTGGTAATGCCGTTCTACCACATCGGCGCCAAGTGCAATCAGATCGCCTGCTCGCTTCGCGGCGCCAGTTTCGTGCTGCACCGAAACTACGATCCGGCGGCCGTGGTGCGGGCGCTCGAGGCCCACCGCGTGACGCTCGCGCATCTTGCGCCGGTGATGGTCCACGATTTGCTCAAGCTGTCCGATCTCGCCTCCTACGACCTTTCCGCGTTCAGGTTGTTGGAATACGCCTCCGGGCCGATGCCGGTGGCCCATATCAGGCTGGCGCTCGAAGCCTTCGGACCCATCCTGATGCAGATCTACGGCATGACCGAGACCGGGACGAGCACGATCCTTTATCCCCACCATCACCGGCTCGACGGATCGGAGACCGACCTGCGCCGGCTGGCCTCGGCGGGGCAGCCGCCGCCGGGCCACGATATCCGCGTCGTCCGGCCCGACGGGACCGACTGCGATGTCGCAGAGATGGGCGAGATCCTGAGCTACTCGCCGAGCGTGATGCAGAGTTACTGGAACAACAGCCCGGCGACGCTCGAAGCGCTGGAGGACGGTTGGATGCATACCGGCGATGTCGGCTACCTCGACGAGGAGCGGTTCCTGTTCGTCGCCGACCGCATCAAGGACATGATCCTGTCGGGCGGTGAGAACATCTATCCGCGCGAGGTCGAGGAAGTGCTCCATGCCCATCCGGGCGTCGCCGAAGCGGCGGTCATCGGCGTCCCCGACGACCGCTGGGGCGAGTCGGTGACCGCGTTCGTCGTCGCCGATCCGGACGCTCCGCCGAGCGCCGAAGAGCTGATCGAGCACTGCCGGGGCTTCATCGCCAGCTACAAGAAGCCCAAGACGGTCGTCTTCCTCGACGCACTGCCCCGCCTGCCCAACCAGAAGATCGACAAGAAGAGCCTGCGCGCGCCCTACTGGGCAACCCGCGACCGTCAGGTCAACTGAGCGACACCGGTCCGGTCCAGCTTGTCTGGAGCATGCGCCAAATCATTGAACCGGTTGGTGGAGGGCTTGCAGTCTTCCCGCAATGCACGCTCCCTTACCACGGGCATGCGTAGTCCGTTGATTTGCAGAGTCTTACGAACATCACCGGATGGTTCTCCGAGGTCTGGTGGCGGAAGTCCTTTTGCCCCGGATTTCCCCTTCGGTCGAGAAATCATGGATTGTGGCAATTAACCCCAATTTCCGCCTTCCCGGTCACAAGAGCTCCAGCGCCGACCTGGGGGCCAGAACGTCCGAATCGTCGTTCCCGACGCTGTTCACTCCGGCGCTGACGGCGCGCCGCTCGTAAGGGCCGTCATAGGGTTCACGCACCAGGTCGACGAGGCGTGGCACCGGCGATGAGGGATCGAACCATTCGGCCTGCTGGCCATGATCGTGTGGCGCGCGCTCGAAGGACCTGTCCGGCGACAAGCCAAACTGCTGAACCCGCCTGATCACCCGACCGGAATTGCGAAGATCGCGATGCCGACAAGCGCGGCCGCCATAACGCTTAGCCCCATCGCGACCAGCCACTTGCGGGGTCCTTTCAATTCGGCCACGGAATACTGCAGCGCAAGAACCGTCTGGCCAAGGTAGTAGACCGCAAAGGCGCGCGAGGCGTAAGCGATGATCTCGAACAGGTTCGCGCTCCATACCAGCGCGACCGCGCAACCCGTCGCGATCAGATATCCGGTTCCTGGCGAAAACCGCCCGCGGCTTTGCTCGCGCACGAGGCCTCCGGCGCCAAGCGTATCCGCAACGGCGGCGCTGAATTGGCTCATCACGGCGGCCACGATAAGCATCAACGGCAGAACCAAAGCGGCATAGCGGGACAGTTCGATGATCGCCGTTTCAGCCGGGCGGCCCGAAGGCAGGAGCGGCAGCAGCGATGCGATCAAGACGGCGAAGCACACATAGATCGTCCCAGCGATCCATTGGGCGAGTCGCATGCTGCGAATCCGCAGAGATGGGGAATATGCCGCCGAGAGATAGCGCGACGTCTCGAATCCCTGGGTCACGAGCAAGAGACCGGCAATCATCCGCATCGTGTCGACCAATGGCCGCGACTCTGGTCGCAACCCATTGGAGCCGAAACCATTGACGATGTCGTAGTGAAGGAGTCCCGCGAGCAAAGCCACGATAATCGCCAGCTTGACCGATACCGAATATTCCTCGAGCCGCTCCAACGCACTGAGGCCGCGCCACCAACCTACGCCGCCGATACCGATCAGAATGATCGTGGTCATTACCCGCGCCGCGATGGGCTCATTGACCCCAACCCCGTCGAGGACAAAAGCCGACATGAGCCGCAAGTAAAACGCCACCGAAATGACATAGGCGCCGAACAGCGCGACCTCGGACGCGCGCTCCGTCAAACGCAGTCCCGCCCCAGCCGCGCCCGTTGCCAATACAGGTTCGAGATACCGAATGTTGAAACGGATCACCGATCCGATCCAATACGAGAACACGACGATCGCAAGCATGATCCACGGGCTCGATTCTCCAGCGATCCCGCCGAGAAGAGGCGCGGCGATGAGAAACCCGCTCCCGATGATTGACGCCAGCGGCGTCACTGTCGCGCGCCAGAACGAATTATCGCGTACGCGCGGCATCAAGAATATCGCCAGACAGGCTATCGAAACGATCGGCAGCCAAATTTCGGTGGCTTGCAAGGAAGATTTCCCGTTTTCTTGTTATTATCCGTCGTTTGCCCAAGAAGGCATGACCTGCCCCGACGAACGAGACCATCTTTTAAGTTAGAGTTGAGACCATCTGAAATCCACTGCAGGGGCGTAAAACCAGGATCTGCAGGTGTCCTCCTGGACGTAGAGCCTCCGCCCCCACCCCCGCCGGATGACTCCGTCGTAGTCATCAACCATGGTCATCGCGAACGCGGACCGGACGCCTCCTATATTGCCGGGAACGCATAGTCTGCCGCGTCGGTTTCCACCAGCTCGACATTCCCCATCCCGCGCTTTCCAAGCGATGCCGGGCTTTGCACAGCATGGCGTCTCTAAGATCGACGCCGACGATGCGCCCGGAGGCGGTGGCGACGCGTTCCAGTTCCCGAAAGTTTCCTCCCGTGCCGCACCCGAGGTCCACCACGGCGTCGCCCTGAGAAACACTCAACACCTCTGCCCCCGCTGTCCGAGGTTGGCGATACGCAGCCGGTAGTCGGTGCTGTTGGTGAGCAGTACCACGGCGTAGCTGATGTTCGCCTGGGCGTAGAAGGGATCGTCGAAAGCGATCCGGGTCTCCCCGCCGAAGGCGATCTTGTCGGGGGCGACGACCTTTTCCGCCAGCACGACCTCATTGGGACGACCCGTGGTGACGCCGCGGATTTGGACGGTGACAGGGATGCCGGTGTTCTTGCGGGTGAAGGAGCGCGCCGATCCCCTACGTCAAGATTGCGCTTGTGCACATATGGTGGAACACCTATAGCCAGGTATGGCCACGGACGTTCCGAAGCCTGTCGAGTGGATCGGCTCGAGCAAAACGGACCTGAAGATGTTCCCGACCGCCGTGCGGGCCACGGTCGGCTTTGCGCTGTATCAGGCCCAGGTCGGGCTCAAGCACCGCGACGCCAAGCGGCTCAGGGGGCTGGGCGCCAACATCCTGGAGATCGTCTCACGCTACGGCGGCGACACCTACCGGGCGGTCTACACGGTCCGGTTCAAGGCCGCCGTCTATGTCCTGCACGCCTTTCAGAAGAAGGCCAAGCGGGGCATCGCGACGCCGAAGCAGGAGATCGATCTGGTCAGGCGCAGGCTCAGAGCGGAGCTATAGCCGAATCTTGGTGACGGCTTGGGTCAGGCGGCGGCTTGAGGTTGTTGCCTGACGGCTTCGATTCCGTCGATGAACTTTACGCCGACGATCAGCTTGGGCAACTGGTTGTGTCCGTCGAGGCGGCGCCAACTGTTCTGTGCCGCCTGGGCGAGTTTGAAGACCATGGCGAGCGCCGTCTTGTTGGAGAGGCATCCCTTGGATCGCACGGTACGGTGTCGCACGGTGGCGAATGTGCTTTCGATGGGGTTGGTGGTGCGCAGATGCTTCCAATGCTCGGCGGGAAAGTCGTAGAACGCCAGCATCGTCTCGCGATCCTTGACCAGGCATGCGGCCGCCTTGTCGTACTTGACGGCGTAGGTCTCGATGAAGGCGTCGAAGGCGCTGTCTGCGTCGTTCCTGGTCTCGGCCATCCAGATCTCCTGGAGAGCACGCTTTGCCTTCGAGTGCTGGCTCTTGGGCAGCTTGTTGAGCATGTTGGCGGTCTTGTGCACCCAACAGCGCTGGCTGCGGGTCCGGGGCCACACTTCCTCGATCGCCTTCCAGAAGCCGAGCGCGCCGTCGGCGATGGCGAGTTCGGGCGCGACCGCGAGCCCGCGCCGTTTGAGGTCAAGTAGCAGCTCGCGCCACGATTGGGCGCTCTCGCGCACCCCGTCGACGAGGCCTACGAGTTCCTTCTTACCCTCCGGCGTCGCGCCGATGATGACCAGCAGGCATTGCGCATCGTCCTCGAGCCGGGCCTGCACATGGATGCCGTCGGCCCAGAAGTAGACATAGTGCCTGGCCGACAGATCCCGCTTCAGCCAGTGCGCGTGCTCGTCCGCCCAAACCTCGGTGAGCCGCGCCACGGTCGAGGCCGACAAGCCGCCGGCGTCCGGCCCGAGCAAGGCCGCCAGCGCCTCGGCGAAGTCGCCCGTGGAGATGCCCTTGAGGTAGAGGACGGGGATCAGGACTTCGAGGCTCTTCGAGCGCCGCGCATAAGGCGGCAGGAGCGCGGAGCTGAACCGGATGCGGTCGGCGCCCAGGCCCGTGCGGTCGCGAACGCGTGGCGCGCGAACCGCAACCGGGCCGATGCCGGTCATGATCTCGCGTTCGGGCAGGTGGCCGTGGCGCACCAGCCGTCGGCGGCCTTCTTCGGTGCGCGCCTCGGAGTGGCCATCAAGGAACGCGGCAACCTCCGCCTCGACCGCCCGCGCCAGCAGGGACCGGGCGCCGCTGCGCAGCACCTCGGTCAACGGATCGGAAAACGTCGATGGCTGGGAAAGCTTCAAAACGTTATTGTCGCTCACGGCGTATCACTCCTTCGTTGGAGAGGTGGAGGCTCGATCACCCCCACGATACGCCGCCTTAACCCTTCACCCCGTCACCAACTTCTGGCCATAGCTCCTCAGAGCGGCGCGGCAGCACTACAGAGAGAATTACGACGGAGAGTAGATCGATGAAGACCGACAAAGTGAAGATCGAACGCAGCAGCGGAAACGTGTTCGCGGACTTGGGACTCCCGGACGCCGAAGCACACCTGCTCAAGGCGGAACTGGTCGCCCGGATCGACAAGATCATCCGCGAGCGCGGCCTCAAGCAGGTCGAGGCGGCGAAACTGCTCGGGCTGTCCCAACCCGATGTTTCCCGCTTGCTCCGGGGCAGCTTTGAAGAGTTTTCCATGGAGCGGCTCCTGCGCCTGCTGACGGCGCTCGGGCGCGACATCGACATCGTCATTCGAGAATCCCGTTCGGAGCGACCGGGCAGGCTCAGCATCGAAGCATAGGCGAGAGAAATACTTAGTGTCCGTCCGGGGACTTTTTGAGTCGGAGAAGCGGTAAGGCGGTTTGCACCTTGAAGTGGCTGGATCGGCTGTGATTCGCTCGGGGCGTCGATGCCACGCGCGAGGTTCCCGATGTGGACCGCCGAGAACCGCCCCCGCTACAACCGCGACAAGCTGCGCTATCCGAGCGACCTCACCGACTCCCGATCAAAAGAGCTCCAACCCCGACTTGGGGACAGAATGCCCGGATCGTTGTTCCAGACGCTGTTTACTCTGGTGCTGACGGCGCATCGCCCGCCTCGGCCATGTCCTGGTGGCATTCGCTCGGGTAGCGCGGATCTACGGATCGTATCTTTCTAGCCTGTTCGGAAGGCTGGGGTTACGCAACTCTTCGTATGTTAGCGGGGTAGCCGTCTCCAAAAATCCGTACAAAACGCCTTCCTTTTTAGGGAGGTGGGATTCCTTTATGGCCTCTGCTTTCTGGAGCAACTCGTCGCGTGTCGCAGTAGCTATCAAATGTAGCGAAACCTTCCGTTTACCGTCGTGCGTTTTACTAACTTGGTACATTCGCCATGTCATGTTGAAACCTCCTTTGTGATGTAGCTCTTGGCGATCCGTTACAATTGGGCCCACCCATAGTGACCGGGCGATCTCGATCCTCGCTAAGCCAAGTTCGAGCGTGTTTGCGGGTTGGTTGCCCGGAGACACAACGCGACCGAGCTCTGGTAGGTAATTAAGTCTATCCATGGTTTTGGACTCCAAATGTTTATGGAACCGGGCAAAAAAAGGCGCGGCTCCGGAGACTTCCGAAGACCGCGCTCCCACCATGGATAACCGTGGACATTCCTGAACTGCGCGCAACACCATGTGCCGGTTGCAGTTCAACGATAACGCGGGAGTACAAGCCATGCCTGACTCTACGCTGATCTAGGGTCTGTACCTAATTGTAGAATGTGATTCTCTTGTTGGATTGAATTGTTATGGAGGGGATCGATGGGCGGTGGACTGTTCTGGTTGAGTGAAGGGCAATGGGCTCGGATCAAGCCGCATTTGCCGCAGGGTCTGACGGGGCCAAGGCGTTCGGATGATCGGCGGATCATCAGCGGCATTATCCATATGCTGCAATGCGGCGCGCGCTGGCGCGACTGTCCTGCCGCGTATGGTCCGTACACCACCATCTACAACCGCTTCAACCGCTGGTCCAAACGCGGCTGCTGGCAGGCGATCTTCGCCGCGCTGGCCGCCAACGCCGAGGAACCGGTGGCGCTGGCGCTCGATTCCAGTTCGGTCAAGGCGCACCGCTCGGCGGCGGGCGGAAAAGGGGGGAGAAGAATCAGGCCATCGGACGCTCGCGCGGCGGGCGGACGACAAAAATCCACGCCCTGAGCGATCCGCGCTGCCGCCCGGTGGCGTTCGTCCTGAGCCCAGGCCAGAAGGCCGATATCGCGGCCGCGGTCGATGTGCTGGCCGTGGCGCCGCCCATGACCGCGCTGATCGCTGACAAGGCCTATGACGGCGATGCGCTGCGCGCCGACATCGCCAGCCGCAACGCAACGCCCGTCATCCCTAACAAGGCCAACCGCATCAATCTCCACCCCTTCGACGCCAAAACCTACCGCGACCGCAACGTCATCGAGCGCATGTTCTGCCGGCTCAAGGACTTCCGCCGCATCGCCACCCGCTACGACAAGCTCGCTCGAAACTTCCTCTCCGCAGTCTGTCTTGCCGCTATCCTCGCCTACTGGCTCAATTGAGTCTGGACCCTAGAACGAACATATCTTCCTGCCATTGCGCCAGAAAAAGCAAGGAATATCTGGCGTTGGGTGAGCGACAAGTTGTAAGTGAGCAAGCGCCAACCGGCTCATGCGGCCATGCGCAGGCGGTCGTTTCAGTAGTCGTCGAACCAACCGCTGAGGCGCGCGCAGCGGACCCAGAGCACCAGTTGGCGGCGGCTACCTACCGGAGGCGGGCACCGACTGTCGGAAGGTGTGGGAATCGGTATTCAGACGAGAGGGAGGAATCGATTTCTGGACCAACCGTTCGAACTCTCGGTTGTTCAACGCCGAGCACAGGGAGAGCTTCCGCAACTCCCGAAAATGGCCGCTTTTGGTTCAACTCATTGATATACAACAAATTAACCCGTCTGGATGAGGTTTGGACGAAGTCCAGAAGGAACGGAGAATACGGGCTGAACAGAGAATAAAAGGCGGCGGAACAGGACGAATTCGACCGGTGGGCAACGGAGCGGAAATGATGCGAGGAACACCCAAACCGTTTGAAAATAAGGGGCTTTTGGACGCACGTCTCTCCGGAGAGTCACCCCGGAGAGACGCGTTGTGTCTTGAAGAATGGTGGAGCCGAGGGGAGTCGAACCCCTGACCTCGACATTGCGAACGTCGCGCTCTCCCAACTGAGCTACGGCCCCACAACCGAAGGCGCGGATAATGTGGAAAGCGCGGCTGCGATGTCAAGGATCGCCTTGGCCGCGGCGCGTCCTCAAAAGCGGCGCGAGGTCTCCAGGAGAACTTCCTCGCCGGTCTCCTCGCGGCCGTGACGGGAATAGAAGTGGAGCGCCTTGAGCACCGGCTCGTCGCTGGAGACGAACAGGATCGCATCGCCGCTCGGGCTCTCGTTGACATGCTCGACCCAGTAGCCGCCGGGAACGCAGAAGGTATCGAACGGCTCCCAGTCGAACCGCTGCCCGCCGATGATGCTGTGGCCGCTGCCCTCGAGCACGGTGTAGATCAGGCTCGCGGTCTGGCGCGAGGCCAAGGTGCGCTCGCCCGGGCGCAGCATGTTGGCGAAGAACGTCATCGTCGCGTACGGCGCCTTGCCGGTCGTCGGGTCGACATATTCGACCATCACGCCGTCGTAAGCGCTGCCTTCGCTCTCGCGCAGCGTCTCCAGAAGCTCCCGGGTCGGCTCCCAGCGATAGACGTACATCGGCGAGGCGTTGCCGGTACCGCGGGCGTGCGAGACGGTGCGCGGCAGAAGCCCGCCCGTGCCGTAGGTGCGTCGTGAATAGTCCGGGTGCAGCCGGTCGGTCTGCCTGTTGCGGCGCGCGCGCCCTCCCCGGCCGTCGTCCTCGAAATACTCGCTGTCGAAATAGGTGGCGTTGAGCACGTTGACCAGCGGCATGTCGAGCACGCTGAGGTTGACCGCGCCGCCCTCGCCCCTGTTGCCGTGATCGTGCCAGGTATCGTGCGGGGTCAGCACCAGGTCGCCCGGGCCGAAGGTGATCGGCTCGCCGTCGATCCCAGTGAAGTTGGTATGCCCGGTCAACCCGAAACGGATCGCGTTCGGCGAATGACGGTGCGGCGGGGCGATCTCGTCGGGGTTGTTGATCCGGTAGGCCGCGAACATCGTCGTCGTGGTCGCGATCAGCCCCTCGAGCGCCGGGTTGCACATGATCAGCGAGCGGCGCTCGGACTCCTCCATGTCGATCAACGCGCCGGCCTTTTCCAGGCAGGGGCCGACGTCGCGGTACTTCCAGATATGCGGCACCGCGTGGTCGAACCGGGCGAGGTCGCGGACCGCCTCGTGCTCGCCCTGCTTGCCGACCGACCAGAACTCGTAGAGGTTCAGCGCCTGCGTCCGTTCATGCAGCGCCGCCATCTCCGCATCCCAATCGAGCACGTTGGACCCGCGCTCGCGGTCGCCGTGTAAGGTGGTCGCCATCCTCGCCTCCTTGGCCCGCCGGGTGCCGCCGGGTGCCGCCGCACAGCCTAGCGCAAGCCTCGCGAAACCGCCAGGATGCCAACGGCCGGGACGCCAGTGCGGTCGTTCGACGGCTGAAGACGATCGGCGGGCGGGAAGGCGCGGAAACGGGCTGCGGGGGGACATCGCCATGGCGACGGTAATCTCCGATCTCGAGGCGGTTGAGGACCTGTGCTGGGGTTTGGCGTTCTTCGGCACCGGCGGCGGCGGCCGGATCGAGGCCGGGCGTGATCTGCTGGCGCCGGCCGTCCGCGCCGGGCGCGAGATCACGCTGGTCGCCGCCGAGGAACTGCCCGAGGACACCTGGACGTGCTGGGCGATCATCGTTGGCGGCAAGGACCCCGACGAGCCGCCGCCGGCCGACGAGCTGGCGCGCTACGGCCTGGAGGCCGAAGCGTTTCCCGACATCGTTCCGCGGCTGGTCGAATCGGCCCGTGAGCTAGCCGACTATGCCGGCGTGAGGCTCGGCGCGCTGGTCTCGATGGAGCTGTCGAGCGCCGCGACGGCGGCGACCATAATGACCGGGCTCGAGCTCGGCATCCCGACGCTGGACGGCGACTATGTCGGGCGCGCCATTCCGGAGCTCGCGCTCAACAAGATGGAGCTCGAGGGACGCCCGCCGGCGCCGGTCGTCATGGTCGACCGCTGGGGCAACCGGACGATCCTGAAATCCACCGTCGGGGCCGCGATGGCCGACCGGTTGGGCCGGATGGTCAGCCGCGCGGCCTACGGACGAGGGATTGCCACCACCGGGCACCTGGTCCGCCTTCGCGATGCCGGCCCGGCGTTGGTCGGCGGCAGCCTGTCTACCGCGCTGCGCGTCGGCGCCGCGTTGCGCCGCCGCGGGCTCGATGCGCTGACCGCCGAGACCGGCGGCCGCGTCCTGTTCGAGGCCGAGGCCACCGCGACCGAGTGGCGCGACACCCAGCCCTACGCGTTCCGCGAGCTCGACTACCACTTCGCCGGCACCGGCCGCTGGGCCGGCTCGGACTTCCGTATCTGGGTCAAGAACGAGCACCACGCGGTTTGGCGCGACGGGACGGTGATCGCCACCAGCCCCGACGTGATCGCGCTGCTCGATTCCGAGACCAACCGGCCCTTGACCACCCTGGGCGATGTCGAGTCCGGCCGCAAGGTGGTGGGTTTCGCGGTCAAGGCGCTCGATCCGGCCTGGCACAGCGAGGCCGGACGAGCGCTGCTGGGGCCGCGTCATTTCGGCCTCGACTTCGACTATGTCGACTTCGAAGGCACCGCTTCGGATTGAGCCGCCCGGCCCCGCGGTTGCAAAGACCGGCCAGACGCGACAGTGTCTGCCAGCACGACTCGGAGGCATCGATGGGCGAAAAGGGCGTTGGTGCATCGATACCGCGCAAGGAGGACGACCGCTTCCTCCACGGCCGCGGCGAATATGTCGGCGACATCAGGCTCGACCGGATGAAGGAGGTGGCCTTCCTGCGCAGCCCGATGGGGCATGCGCGCATCCGTGCGGTTCGCAAGCCGCCCGGCAGCGAGGACCGCGTCTTCACCGCCGCAGACCTGACCGGCGTCAAGCCGATCCGCGCGATGTCGAGCCTGCCCGGCTACAAGGCGGCAGACTGGCCGATACTGGCGACCGACAAGGTGCGCTTCGCCGGCGAATGCGTGGCGATGTGCGTCGCCCCGACCCGCGCCGAGGCCGAGGATCTCGCCGAGCAGATCGAGCTCGACCTCGAGGAGCTGCCCGCGGTCACCGACATGCTGGATGCGCGCAAGCCCGACAGTCCGCTGCTGTTCGAATCCTGGGGCGACAATGTCGGGTTGCACACCTTCCGCGACGATGCAATCGATGCCGTTGCCGCGACCGCGCCGGTGGTGGTCAACCGCCAGCTTCGCCTCGCCCGCCAGGCCCAGGTGCCGATGGAGGGCAAGGGCTCGATCGCCTATTGGGACAACCGGGCCGACCAGCTCATCTCGATCAGCTCGACCCAGATCCCGCACCTGATCCGCTCGGCGATCGCGACCGCGCTCGGCCTTGAAGAGCGGCAGGTCCGGGTGATCCCGCCCGATGTCGGCGGCGGGTTCGGCTACAAGTGCGTCGTCCAGGTCGAGGAGATCGCGCTGGCATGGCTCGCTATCCATCTCGGCCACCCGGTGCGCTGGACCGAGGATCGCTACGAGCACCTCTCGGCTGGGGCGAACGCGCGCGAGCACTGGTACGACCTGACCTTCTACACCGACGAGCGGGGCAAGATTCTGGCGCTCGATGCCGAGATTGTGGTCGACGGCGGCGCCTATTCGGTCTGGCCCTCGACCTCGACCCTGGAGGCCGCCCAGGCCGGCGGCAACCTGCTCGGGCCCTACGAGATCCCCTGCTACCGGATGAACACCTATACGATGGTGACCAACAAGCCACCGCTTACGCCCTATCGCAGCGTCGCGCGCACCGGGGTGTGCTTCGCGATGGACGTGATGATCGACATCGTTGCGCGCAAGGTCGGGCGCGACCCGGTCGATGTCCGCCTGGAGAACATGATCACCACCGACCAGCTTCCCTATATCAACCTGATGGGCAAGCATTACGACAGCGGCGACTACCCGGCCGGGCT
The DNA here is from genome assembly GCA_965248835.1 of Alphaproteobacteria bacterium. Classification (GTDB taxonomy): domain Bacteria; phylum Pseudomonadota; class Alphaproteobacteria; order MPNO01; family MPNO01; genus CAYFYS01. Next base: position 77,361 of record CBDFLJ010000002.1, on the reverse strand, counting down.
GCGCCGCGCGGTCGCGCTGATGGATGTCGAGGCGGTGCGTGAGCGCCAGCGCCGCGGCGAGCCGGACGGCCGGCTGATCGGGTTGGGGTTCGCCTCCTACGTCGCCCAGACCGCGCACGGCACCTCGGTGTTCAAGAACTGGGGGATCGATTTTATTCCGGGCTTCGAGCAGGCGACGGCGCGGCTCACCTCCGACGGCGGGCTCGAGCTCGGTATCGGCGTGCAGTGTCACGGCCAGGGGATGGAGACCACCATGGCCCAGGTCGCGAGCGAAGTCCTGGGCATCGATCCCGACAGGGTCAGCGTGGTCCACGGCGACACCGCGCTGACGCCTTTTTCGGTCGGCACCATCGCCTCGCGGTCGATGGTCATGGCCGGCGGTGCGGTCTCGCGCGCCTGCAAGGTGATCGCCGAGCGCACCGCCCTGATCGGGGCGCATCTGCTGCAATGTTCCAGGGACGAGGTCACGGTGCGCGATGCCAAGGTGGTCGGACCGTCCGGCGAAATCGACCTCGCCGAGATCGGCCGGGTCTGGTATTTCCATCCCGAGGAGCTTCCCGAGGATGTCGACCGCGGCGGGGTCGAGGTGACGATGGGCTACCGCCCCGTACCCGACAGCGGCGCGTTCTCCTATGCGACCAACGCGGCCCTCGTTGCGGTTGATCCCGAGATCGGCTCGGTCGAGTTGCTCGACTATCTGGCGGTCGAGGATTGCGGACGCATGGTCAACCCGATGGTGGTCGCGGGCCAGGTCATGGGCGGCTCGGCCCAGGGCATCGGCACCGCGCTGTTCGAGGAGATGCCCTATTCGGCGACCGGCCAGCCGCTGGCGACCACCTTCCTCGACTACACGGTGCCGAGCCCGGCCGAACTGCCGGCGATCCGGGTCGAGCATATCGAGACTCCCTCGCCCTGGACGGAGTTCGGCATCAAGGGGGTGGGCGAAGGCGGCGCGATCTCGCCGCCAGCCGCGATCGCCAACGCGATCAACGATGCGCTGAAATCTTATGGCGCCGAGCTGCGCGAAACGCCGATGACGCGCCGGCGGGTGCTGCAGGCGATCGAGGCGGCGGCCAGATGAAACCGGCGAAGTTCGACTACGAGCAGCCGACGGAACTGGCCGCCGCGATCGGCCTGCTGGCGCAATCGGGCGGCGAAGGACGGGTGCTGGCGGGCGGACAGTCCCTGGTGCCGATGATGAACCTCAGACTCGCTCGGCCGTCGCTGCTGGTCGATATCCGCTTCATCGCCGGGCTCCGATCCTGCGAGCGAAAGGACGGCACGCAACTGATGGGCGCTACCCTCACCCACGCGATGATCGAGGACGGCAAGGTGCCGGACGTGACCGCGGGCATGCTCCGGTCGGTGGCCCGCGGCATCGCCTACCGGGCGGTGCGCAACCGCGGCACCATCGGCGGCAGCCTGGCCCACATCGACCCCGGCGGCGACTGGCCGTCGGCGATGGCGGCGCTGGGCGTGGAGGTCGAAGCCCACGGTCCGGACGGCGGAAGGTCGATCGCGATCGACGATCTGTTCGTCAGCGCGTTCACCAGCACGCTCGCGGCGGACGAGATCCTGACCGCCGTCCACGTGCCGGTGCTCTCCGACGCCGCGTGCTGGGGTTATTACAAGGTGGTGAAGAAGGCCGGCGACCTCGCCGATTCGATCGGGGCGGCGGTCTTCGACCCCGAGCGCGGCCTGTGCCGCGTGGTCCTCGGCGGCACCGACGCTCCGCCGATCCTGCTGCGCGGCCTGTCCGAGCGCCTGGCCACCTTCCAGGCGGGCGGACCGAGCGCCGAAGAAGCGCGGGCCGCCGTCGCCGAGGCCCGCCCCGATCTCGATTCCATCGACCGCCAGATCCACGCCACCGCCGTCCGCCGCGCGATCGCCCAGGCTTTCGCGCACTGAAGCGGAGGCCCCGATCCCGCGCTGCGGCGTCGGGCTCCAGGAAGCCCGGTGCGCCGCCCGAGTTCTATTCGTTGGCCATCCAGATCGATTGCAGTTCGCCGACCGGCACGACCTGGCCGAAATAGCGGTCGATGTTCCGCAGCGTCGCCTCGTGGTCCTCTTCCGAATAGGTCGCGGTGCCGTCGGAGGTGAAGACGACGTAATAGTCGCGCATGAATCCCTCGCGCGCCGTGGTCTCGACGCAGACGTTGGTGGCAACCCCGGTGAACACCATCGAGCGGGTTCCGTGCGCCCGCAGGATCGTCTCCAGATCGGTGTTCGCGAAGGCGCTGAAGCGGTGCTTTCGGACCACCGGGTCGCCGGGTTCAGGGCGCACGTCGCCGTAGAAATCACCCTCCCAGGAGCCCTCGGCGCAGACCGCGCGGGTGGTGTAGCTGCCCTCGCGCACCCGCGATGCCTGCTCGAGCCAGGAATCGGAGAGATAGAAATTGTGCTCGGTCGAATAGACGTTTTTGACGAAGATCACCAGCACCCCAGCGGCACGCGCGGCCGAAATCAATGCCGGCAAGCGCTCGGCCATCGCCTGCACCGCACCGAGATCGTGGCCTTCCTGATCCATCATTCCGCCGGGCGCGCAGAAATCGTTCTGCACGTCGATGACCACCAGCGCGGTATGCGACGGCCGCACCTTGTCCTTCAACCTGCCAAGCGGGCTGACATGGGCGATCTTCTCGGCCTGGACGAATTCTCTGCTCGGCGTATCCATCGCTCGTTCCCTCCTCAGATGCTCGCAGCCCCGCGCGCCTGCTTGCCATCAACCGGCCCGGCCCGATCCGGTCGGAACATGCCTTAGCGCCATAATTGACGGGTCGCGATCTCGGCGCCTTCGACCAGCGCGCGGAGCTTGGCCCACATGATGCTCGGGTGGACCCGCTGGGCGAACGGGCTTTGGGCGAAGCCGCAATCGGTGCCGGCCATGACGTTCTCGCGCCCGACCAGCCCGGCCAGGCGCACCAGGCGCTCGGCCACCAGCTCCGGATGCTCGACGATATTGGTGGCGTGGCTGATCACGCCGGGTATCAGCGTGGCGCCCGGCGGCGGCTTGACCGTCTCCCAGACCCGCCATTCGTGCTCGTGCCTCGGGTTGGCGTTCTCGAACAGGAAGCCGCCGACCTTGAGCTTGAGAATCAGGTCGACGATGTCCTTCATCGGCACGTCGAACATGTGCGGGCCGTTCCAGCTTCCCCAGCAGATGTGGTAGCGCACACGCTCCGGCGGAATCCCGTCCAGCGCGTGGTTGAGGGCATCGATGCGCAGTTCGGCCCATTCACGATACTGCCCCATCGTCATCGGCGGGACCAGCCGTTCGTACATGTAAGGCAGGAACGCATCGTCGATCTGAACGATCAGCCCGGCATCGACGATGGCTCGGTACTCCTCGCGCAGCGCCTCGGCGATGGCGAACACCAGGCTGCGCTCGTCGGGATAGTATTCGTTGTGCGCTTCGGGCAGCGCGCTCGCCGGCGCGACGACCGGCAGGAAGGCGTCCACGGCATCCACCTTGGCGGCAGCTGCCTTGAGGTTGGCGATATCGCGCTGGATCTGGTCCTGGCCGCAATAGCGGATGGGGCCGGAACAGACCGCGATGAAGGCCAGCCGGGCCTTGAGTCCGGAAGCCTCGTCGTAGGCCTCGTAAAACTCGGGAAAGGCCTCGCGGTCGCGCCCGCCCACCGAGGCCCGCTTACCCTCGGCGGTCGCCGCCTCGGGCGGCAGCGGCCGGCGTTCGATGCCGGCGAGACGGTCGTGGACGTAGAACGCCCAGTTCCTGCTCTTGCCGAACTCGCCGTCGCTCAGGATGTCGATGCCGACTTCGGCCTGCCGCCGCACCACCTCGCCGATCGAGTCCGCAAGGCATGCCTCATAGGCCGCCTCGTCATAGGGCGCGCCGGCCTCGATCCTGCGCAGATGGGTGATCAGGTCCGGCGGTCTGATCAGGCTGCCGACATGTGTCGCGAGGATCCGTTCGCCATCGCCCGCCATCGCCGTCTCCGTCAGTCCCCCTCCAGGGTCCACGCCGTACTATTGTCGGCACCACCCCGCTTGGCAACTCGGTCACCGCGCGGCCCATCGGTGCGCTCGGTCTCGCCGATGGGCCGCGGGCGATGGTGCGCATGTCGGCGCGCACCGCAGCCGTATGTGTCCGCCTGTGCCCACCTGTGTCCGCCTGTCCGCGTCGACGCCGCGAAATCGGTCGCCATACGCACGGTAATTGGGACATATCCCATATATGATACATTTTATCGAGTTGAAAAATATTGCTTCTTGGGATATATCCCAATATTGAAATTTATAGAAATTTGGATATATCATGATGGGAGGCGTCGGATCCGAGGCGGGATCGCCGAATGGACACACATCGAGACCTGATCCTCGAGATCGAGAACTTCTGCCGCGGTGCCGGCATGGCGGAGACCACGTTCGGCCGCCGGGTGGTCAATGACGGCAAGTTCGTCGGCCGGCTGCGCCAGGGCAAGGGGGTGACGACCGCGACCGTGGCGCGCGTCCGCCGCTTCCTGTCCGACGGCGCGTCGAGCGGCCCGAGCGCCCCCCAGGGCGGCGGCCCTGAGCGGGCCGGGGAGCGGGTCGAAGCGCCGCCAACCGCGGGCGCGGCCGGCGCGGACAGCCGCACCGCTTTCCGGTTCTATGACAACCGGCAGAAGTACCTGATGTTCGTCAACACCTGCAGCGAAAAGCGGGTGGTCGCCGAAAGGGCCGGCATGGAGCTCGCCCATGTCCACCCCCAGCCGCCGGCCGTGAGGATCTTCGACGCCGGGATGGGCGACGGCACGGTGCTCACCGGGGTGATGCGCCGGATGCACCGGCGGTTCCGCACCTTGCCGTTCTATATCGTCGGCAAGGAGATCAGCCTGGAGGATGTCCGCCTTGGCCTGGAGAAGATGCCCGACCGGTTCCACGAGCACCCGGCGACCGTCCTGGTGATCACCAACCTATACTACACCGAGGCGCCCCGGCTGATGCCGCGCTCGATGGAGACCGCGGCCGCACTCAACTGGATCGAGGTTCCGCTGGCCGGCGATTCCGCCCACGAGTTCCACGAACAGATTACCGCGCTGCAGCCCGCGCTCGGCGAGACCTGGCAGGTCAAGCCCAGCGCCAAGACCGGCAACCCGCTCTATGTCAGACCCTCGGTGCTGGTGATCTACCGCGAGGATCACAAGTTCCTGCTCGATCGGGTCATCCCGCGACCTGGACAGGCGGGCGCCGACTACGATTTGGTCATCGCCTCCCAACCCTACCGTGCGCGCATGCCGGTCGCGTTCAAGGCGAGGAAGATCGTGGCGCCGCTTGCCAGGAGTCTCGCCCCCGGCGGACGGCTGTTGGGGATCCACTCCTGCGGCGGCGACCCGGGGATGGAGATCATCCGAAGGGTCTGGCCGGGCGAGGACCCCTTCCGCACCAACCGCCACGATCTGATGAAGGCGCTCAAGGAAGAGCTCGGGCGCGCGGGCAGGGATCTCAACTGCAACGCCTATGCCGACAAGCGATCGATTTTCCGCTACGACATGCACACTCTGCCAAGCGAGTTGGGCGGGCGCAGCATCGGGACCTCGACGCTGTTCGCGGCCTGGAACGCGGCGATCTACGTCGCCCAGATCGAGGACGAGCGGCTGGAGGACGTCATTACCGACGGCCGCTATCTCGACGCGACCCGGGAGACGCTGAATCGGCACGGCGGGTTATGGTTCTACGACGAATCCTTTGTGGTCTCGAGAAAGCGGGCATGACGGGATGAAGACCAATCCGACAACCGCGATCGACTCGCGCCTCGCCAGGACATTGCTGGACGGCACGTTCGCCATCACCGCCGAGATCACCCCACCGGTCTCCGGCGCGCCGGACGAGTTGATCGCGCTGGCCGAACCGCTGCGCGGGGCGGTCGATGCGCTCAACCTCACCGACGGGCCGCGCGCGATGGTGCACCTGTCGGGACTTGCCGGGGCGGCGATCCTCGCCGGCCGGGGCTTCGAGACGATCCTGCAGCTCACCTGCCGGGACCGCAACCGGGTCGCCTTGCAGGGCGACCTGCTGGGCGCCTCGGCGCTGGGCGTGCGCAACGTGCTGATCCTGCGCGGCGACGACCCGGACCCGCGCGAGCTTCCGACCCCCAAGGCGGTCTTTGACATCGAGAGCAGGGATCTGATCTACCTGGCCGCCAAGATGCGCGACGGGCAGGCACTGGCCTCCGGCCGGGCCATCGTCTCGCCGGCCCGGCTGTTCATCGGCGCCGCCGAAACGCCGGTCGACCCGGCGCCCGACTGGCGCCCCACCGGGCTGCTGCGCAAGATCGAGGCCGGCGCCCAGTTCGTGCAGACCCAGCTCTGCTTCGATATCGGCATCGTGCGCCGTTATGTCGCGCGCCTGGAAGAAGTCGGGCTGACCGACCGCGTCTTCCTGCTCATTGGCCTCGGCCCGCTCGCCTCGGCCCGCTCGGCCTGCTGGATGCGCGACAACCTCTGGGGGGTGGCGGTCCCCGACGAGATCATAGCGCGCCTGGAGCAGGCGGCCGATCAACAGGCCGAGGGCATCGAGATCTGCGCCGAGTTGATGCAGCAACTCGAACAGACCCGAGGGGTCGCCGGCGTGCATCTCATGGCGCCGATCGGGCCGGGCGCGATCCCGCTTACGGTCGAGCGGTCCGGGCTGCGCGCTACGCCGGCGATGACCGCGATCTGAGACACCGGCGCGGCCGCGGAGCGCGACCCGCCGCGCCGGCCAGGCGCCGGACCGCGTCCCGATGACGATGGACCGGGCCGTCAGAACGGCGATAATCGGCCGACCCGGACACCGATCGTGAGGCAACGGATATGGACGGCACCCACGCGCAAGAGCTGACCGGGGCGCAGGTCCGCGCACGTCTCGATCACCCGGTGATCGATGCCGACGGACATATCCTGGAATTCGTGCCGGCCCTGCTCGACTTCCTCAAGCAGGCCGGCGGGCCCGGCGTGGTCGAGGCCTACCGCGCCGCGATGTGGGGTCCGCAGAGCAAGACCTACCGCGATGTCTGGTGGACCCGGCCCTCGGCCGAGCATTCGATCGATACCGTGACCGCGATGCTGCCCGGGCTTTATCACGAGCGACTGCCGGAGTTCGGCCACGACTTCGCGATCCTCTTTCCGAGCCTGGGTCTGATCGCGCCGTACTTTCGTGACGCGGAGCTGCGCCAGGCGGCATGCCGGGCCCATAACGAGATGAGCGCGGCGTTCTACGCGCCCTACGCCGAGCGCATGACACCGGCCGCGGTCATCCCCTGCCGCACGCCGGAAGAGGCGATCGTCGAACTCGAACACGCGGTTCTCACGCTCGGCCTCAAGGTGGTCATGCTGGGGACCGAGATCCGCGACGCGGTCCCCGAAGTGGCCGCCGGCGCGCCGTCCCTTGCCCATCACACCGAACGGGTGTGGTCGCTGGCGCTTGATGCGCCACACGACTTCGACCCGTTCTGGCGGCGCTGCGTCGAGCTCAAGGTCTCGCCCACCTGCCACACCAAGACCATGGGGGGCGGCTCGACACGACGCTCCGAGAGCAACTTCGTCTTCAACCATCTGGGCGCCTTTGCCTCGGGCGCGGAGTTCTTCACCCGGTCACTTTTCATGGGCGGCGTCACCAGGCGCTTCCCCGAACTCAAGTTCGGACTGCTGGAAGGGGGCGTCGGCTGGGGCAGCGCGCTCTACAACGACCTCGTCGGGCATTGGGAGAAGCGCAATCTGGCGGCGCTCCTGGCCAATCTCGATCCGCGCAAGTTCGACCAGGACCTGGCCGAGCGGATGTTCGAGAGATACGGCAACGGCCACCTCACGGCCGAGCGCATCCGCACCGGGACGCCGTTCCGCGCCAACGACCTGGAGATGAGCGAGGCCGAGCTCGACGAGTTCGCCGCCTGCGGGATCGAGACCGCCGACGACATCCGCGACCTGTTCGTCCCCCATTTCTTCTTCGGCTGCGAGGCCGACGACGCGATGGTGCCGGTGGGCTTCGACCCGGCGATCAACCGGGGCGACAGGCTGCACGCCTTCTACAGCTCCGACATCGGCCATTGGGATGTCGTCGATGCCGCCAGGGTGCTGCCCGAGGCTTACGAGTTCCTGGAGGACGAGACGTTGAGCGAGGCCGACTTCCGCGCCTTCACGTTCGACAACGTCGTCAGGCTCCACGCCGAGGCCAACCCGGATTTCTTCAAGGGCACCGCCATCGAGGCGCAAGCCGCGGCGGTGCTATAGCCGCGCAATGCCTGGCTATAGCGCCATCAGCGTTCGATAGGCGGTCCACAGCCCGCGCACGCCGCATTCGGAGGCGCGCGAGTTGCGGATGGTCTCGATCGACCGCCCGCCCATCTCCATCACCGAGGCCTTGTCGCCGGAACCGGTGATGCCGCGCTGCACCAGACCGCCGACCATTCCATCTTCCAGGGAAATGTAGCCCGACGGCCCGATGAGATTGCCCTGCTTGAGGCGGATGCGCGTCTTCTCCTCGTCGTCATCGGCGTAGCCCAGGATCGTCCAGAACAGCTCCGAGGCCTCGGGTCCGCGCGGCACGATGTAGCGCGTGGCCAGCGTGTTGTGGATCTGCTGGAGGACGAAGTTGGGAAAGACGGTCTGGATATAGGTCGTCGCCCCGTCGCCGTAGTCGTCCCATTGCTCGATCACCGAGGCGTCGTGCAGGCCGAACGCGTCAAACGGGTCGGACCCGGACCGGAAGGCCGGCGTGTCGTAGACTTCGCCGCCCTTGTCGGTGGCCATCTTGGACCAGCTCAACTGGTGCCAGCCGCCGTGCCCCATCTCGATCGCGCCTTCCATGGTGAACCGGTTGAGGTTCAGCTTGGTCGCCCAGGCGTGGAGGATCGTCGCGTGATAGGGATCGGTGGCGTTCTCGCAGTAAAGCTTCCAGTTCGACGACAGAAACTGGCTGTAATAGCCCAGCACGCGGAATTCCCGGCCCGCGATACGGCCGATGCTGTCGACGACCTGCGGACCCAGATAGTCGGCCAGAGTCTCGACCTCATCGCTGAAGGTGCCGAAGATCAGGCCGTTGATGGTCTCGACCCGCAGCCGGTCGAGCCCGTGATTGGCCTTGCAGAAGCTCTCGGGCATGCCGCCCCTGCCGCCGATCCCCTTGTCGAACGGGATCGACTGCAGCGCGCCGTCGAGGTCGTAAGTCCAGTTGTGGTAGATGCACATCAACGCGTTGACGGTGCCGAAGGGCTCGTAGAGCAGCATCGTTCCCTTGTGCGCGCAGCGGTTGACCAGGGCGGTGATCCCGCCGGCCTGGTTGCGCAGAACGATGACCGGCGTCTCGCCGACCTCGATCAGCCGGTAGTCGCCGCGGTTCGAGATCTCGACCTCCAGGCCGAGATAATGCCAGACGCGGCCGCGAAAGATCCGGGCCATCTCGGCCTCGTAGACCGCCGGATCGGAAAACACGACATAGGGCGCCCGGGTGACGCCGTCCTCGGGCCAGTCGACGAGCGCTTGATCGTTCTCCATCGGGGCTCCCCGCCTTTTGCGGCCGCCGCGGACCGGTTACGGAAGCGCCCGCCTACCAGACGTTGCGCAGCTCGCGCAGCTTCAGGAAGACCGTCCTGTCGTCCAACTGTTCGGGCAGGTCGTCAAAGGCTTCGCGCAGCTTGGCGATCACCGAGGGACTCTGGAGGCGGAAGAAGGTGTTGATCTCCTTTTCGAGGCCCAACGTGGTCACCAGGGCGTCGTGGATGTCCTGGCCCTGGATCTCCGCCTTAAGGTCCTTGGCGCGCTGGTTGTCCGGTTCCCGGTCGAGGGTGAAGTTCAGATTGTTCACGATGTAATCGTGTCCGGGGTAGATGAGGGTCTCATCGGGCAGCTTCGAGAGTTGGCCGGCGAAGGTGGCATAGAGCGAATCGGGATGGCCGCCGCCCTTGCAATGACCGGCGCCGGCGTTGAACAGGGTGTCGCCACAGAATATGGCCGGCGTATCGGTGCGCGAGCGCAGACAGATATGGCTCATCGTGTGGCCCGGCGTGTCCATCGCTTCGAGCTCGACGGTCCTGCCGACCTTGACCACGTCGCCGGCGTCGAGTCCGACATCCATGTCCGGGATCTGGTCCTTGGCGTTCCTGTGGGCGAGGATCTTGGCGCCTGTGGCCTCGACCATGCCCTGGTTGCCGCCGGTGTGGTCGTGATGATGATGGGTATTGAGGATCTGCGTGACCTGCCATCCCTTGTCTTTGGCGGCCGCCAGGACCCGTTGGTACGCGAGCGGGTCGATGGCCAGCGCTTCGCCGGTATCGGGACAGGCGATCAGGTAATTGAAATTCCGATAATCGTTCTCGGTCCAAATCTGTTCGACGAGCATGGCAACCTCCCTCGGCGCGATCGACAGGCCATTCTAGCCGATGCGGTCCGGCCTGTAAGCGCCCGCCCGGGCAGATCGGAAAACTGGACCGCGGCCGGCCGGTCCACTACCAAGGTCTTGCGGGGCAATATCGGGAGCCGCAAAAAATGGAGGCGCGCGGGAAACCGTATCCGTCGCACGCCGCGGCTCAACTCGGCCGGCGCATCGTCCTGTCGCCCCAGTTTGCGGCGGCGGCGGCGGCATTCTTCTTCGCGCTTGCCGCCATCATCGTCCGCGGCGTGCGCGAGGACGTCCCGCCGATGGGGCTGTCGTTCTGGCGAACCCTGCTCGGCTTTCTCATTATCCTGCCGCTATTCATGCGCCCGGTCCGCATGCAGGCCCGCCTGGTGCTGCGCCATTGGCCGCTACTGGCTCTGCTGGCGTTCCTCCTGGTCATCGGCGGCAACGCGATGCTGTTTCTGTCGCTTCAATTCACCTTCGTCATCAACGTCGTCGTGCTCAATTCGACCGAGCCGATCCTCATTCTCGCCGTGGCCTGGCTGATCTTCCGCGATCCGGTGACCCGCCGCCAGGCATTCGGCATTGCCCTGTCGCTGTTCGGCGTCCTGTTCCTGATCTCGTCGGGCAGCCTCGCCAGTCTCGCCGCGCTCGAGCTCAATATCGGCGATCTGCTGGCCCTGTGGTCCTATTTGTGCTGGTCGTTCTACGCTGTGCTGCTGAGACTGGCGCCGGCCGAGCTCGACCCGCGCGTGATGGTCGTCGCTCTGCTCGGATTCGGAAGCCTGTTCGGTCTGCCGCTGTATCTGGTGGAGCATTTCGCCTTCAAGCCGACGACCCTGGGGTGGGTGAGCGTGCTCAGCATCCTCGCGCTCGCGCTGACCAACTCGGTCGCCGCGGTCTTTTTGTGGAACCGCGCGGTGAAGCTCATCGGTCCCGGGCGCGCCGGGCCGTATATGCACCTCATCCCGGCCTATGGCGTGGTGATGGGGATCGCGCTGCTCGACGAGACTCTGCATCTCTATCACATCGTCGGCATCTGCGTGATCGGCATCGGCATTTACTACAGCACCTTTTCGCGGCGCCGGACCGCCGCGCCATAGGCGCGACCGCGCCGGTTCAGTGCCCGGGGCCGCCGCCCCCGGCCGCGACGATCGCCTGCCAGACCTTCTCCGGTGTGGCCGGCATCTCGATCGTCGGCGCGCCGAAGCGGTGAAGTGCGTCATTGACCGCGTTCATCACCGCGGGCAAGGCGCCCACCGTGCCCGATTCGCCGACCCCCTTGACCCCGAGCGGGTTGCGGCTGGTGGGCACCACGTTGGCGGAAATCTCGAAGCCGCAGAAATCATCGGCGCGCGGCATGGAATAGTCCATGAACGAACCGGTGAGCAATTGTCCGCTGGCCGGATCGTAATGTAGATCCTCCATCAGCGCCTGGCCCGCCCCCTGGACGATGCCGCCATGGACCTGGCCGTCGAACAGGATCGGGTTCAGGATGTTGCCCGCATCATCGACCGCACAGTAGCGGACCAGCGCGACCTTTCCGGTATCGGCGTCGATCTCGACTTCGGCCAGGTGGCAGCCGTTGGGATAGGTCGGCGCATCGCCCTGCCCCATTCCGAACTCGCCGTGCTCATAAAGGCCGGGCTCGACATCGGGCGGCAGCTTGGGCTTCTGAAACGCGGTCGCGGCGACCTCGGCAAGGGCGATCGAACGGTCGGTGCCGGCAACGGTGAAACGGCCGTCGGCATAGGCGATATCATCCTCGGCGGCTTCCAGCAGGTGGGCGGCGATCCGCTTGCCCTTGGCGATGATCTTGTCGGCGGCGATGGCGACCGCCGAGCCGGCGAAGACGGCGCAGCGTGCGTTGAACGTGCCCACCCCGGCCGCCACCGCATCGGTGTCGCCGTACTTGTAGCGGATGCCCGCCGCATCGATGCCGAGCCTGTCGGCCAGCACCTGCTTGAAGGTGGTGCCGTGACCCTGGCCATGGTCCATCGCACCGCACAAGAGCGTGATCCCGCCGGCGCTATCGAACCGGATTTCGGCATGCTCGAAATTGGTGCTGGCGACCGCGGTGACCGTGTTCGAGGTGCCGATCCCGATCAGCTTGCCGCGCCGCAGCGCCGCATCGCGGCGCGTGGCGGAACCGGCGTGGTCGGCGGCCGACAGGCAAGCCTCGAAATTGCCCTGGAAGTCGCCGCAGTCGTAGATATCGCCCAGGCAGGTCCGGTAGGGCAGGGCATCAGCGGCCAGGGTATTGGCACGGCGCAGGGCCGCGGCATCGACTCCCAGCCGGCGCGCGGCCTCATCGACCATCACCTCGGTGACATAGGCCGGCTCGGGCTTGGCGCCGCCGCGGTATTGGGCATTGGTCATGATGTTGGTCAAGGCACCGGTCACCTTGGCGTGGATCGCCTTGAAGCCATAGACGCCGGCGAGCCCGCCGAGCCCGCTGGTCGCCGAGCGGATGTTGCGGTCGGTGGTGAAATACGCCCCGATCGGGACCTTGGTGTGGGTGCGCAGCGCAACGAACCGGTGGTTCTCATCCAGCGCGAGCTCTGCATCGACCAGCCCGCCGCGCGCGTGCTCGTCCGACAGCAGGCTCTCGGACCGCTCGGCGATCCACTTGACCGGTCGGCCGACGACCTCCGAGGCCCACAGCGACAGGCTGTATTCAGGATAACAGCCGCCCTTGGTGCCGAACCCGCCGCCCATGTTGTCGCAAACCACTCGGAGCGCGTGCTGTGGAATGCCGAAGATCTGGCCGGCGATCGAAGCCCGGATGCCATGGACCGACTGGACCGAGGCGCGCAGGGTGTAGCGGTCTTCGTCCGGGTCGTAGAGCCCGATGCAGCCGCGGGTCTCAAGCGCGTTGGCGGTCACCCGATTGACGCACACCCGGTGGCGGATGACGTGGGCCGCGCCCGCGATCGCAGCATCGGCCGCCGCCGCGTCGCCGACCTCGTAGGTGTAGGCTTCGTTGCCCGGGTTGTCCTGCCAGATCGCCGGGGCGCCGGGCGCCAGGGCGTCGTCGACCCCGATGACCGCGGGCAGAGGCGTGTAGTCGACCGCGATGCGCTCGGCCGCGTCCTTGGCCGCCTCCACGGTCTCGGCGATGATGAAGGCGACCGGCTCGCCCGCGAACCGCACCCGGCCCTGGGCCAGGAGCGGCTGCGAGCAGGCATAGCCCGGCCTGCCGTCGCTGCGCATGCCGGCAAAGGCGGGCGTAAGCGCGCCCAGCCTGCGCGCCGCGAGATCCTCGCCGGTCAGCACCGCCAGCACGCCTTGTGATTGCAGCGCAGCGCCGACCTCGATGCCGCGGACCTCGGCGTGGGCGTGCGGTGACCGCAGCACATAGGCACGCGCCTGACCCGGCGCGTTCACGTCGTCGGCGTAGCGCCCACGGCCGCGCAGCAGCCTGAAATCCTCCTCGCGCCGGACCGGCTTGCCGATTCGTGCCTCGCTCATCGCAGACGCCTCCTATTGATCGATCATCAGCCGCTATCGTATTCGGCAACGAACGCCGCGGCGAGTTGGTCGGCGAACCGCGCGGCGGCGACCGGCAGCACCCGGTCACGGAGCTGGCCCATATAGAGGACGCGCGGCGGGATGTCCCGCGGATCGACCGGGCGACACACCGGGTCCGTCGGACCGCCTTCGCGCGGCAGTCCGACCGCAGGCCCGAACGCGACCGTGCCATGCACGGCGGCGGAATTGATCAGGAATTCGAGGCTGTCGGATTGCACAACCAGATCGAGCCGTGCGTTGGTGCGCGCGGCCAGCGCCTCCAGCAGGGACCGGATGCCGTCCGGTGCCGGCGGCAAAGCCAGCGGGAACTGGAGGCAATCGTGCAAGCGCAGCACGTCGCGGCCGGCCAGCGGATGGTCGGGCGCCATGACGGCGAACACCGGCTGGTCGATGGTCATGATGGTCTGGAAGTCGACGAAGCGCTGCGGCTCGAAGACCAGCGCCAGGTCGGCCGCGTGCTCGGACAGCGCACGCTCGGCAGCAGCGCTCTCGCGGCGCAGCACCGCGAAGCTCACGCCCGGGTATGCGCTGCGGTAGGCCTCGATCTGGCGCGGCAGGAAAGAACGCAGCACGGCCTCGCTGCAGGCGATCGCCACATGTCCGCGGCGCACGCCCGACAGGTCGGCGATCTGCGAGCGGACCCGGGCCATATCCGCGACCTGGCCGCGGATATGCTGGACCAGGACTTCGCCGGCCGTGTTCAGCCGCACCCCGCGGGCCAGACGTTCGAAGATCGGCACGCCGAGCTCGTCCTCGAACGCCAGAATCCGGCGGTTGAGCGCGGACGGCGTGATCGCCAGTGTCTCGGCGGCCTTGCGGATCGACCCGGCCTTGGCGACCTGGTCGATATAGACCAACGGCGTCAGATGCCTCATCGCGGCGCTCCGGCCTACTGATGAGTTATTTGCATCGCTCTGGTGAAAAACTAGCAGAAGACGACAACACTAAGCAACGCTAGCCTGACCCGCAGCACCATTGTTGAAGGAGCGCACAGTCATGATTTCCGAGCCCGTATTCGAGGCCCTGACAGCCGCGCCTTGGACCGCTTCCGAATCGCAAGTGCCGCTCGGAGGTTGGGCGGAACCGGCATGGCCCGCGAACGAGATCGTGTTGAGCGCGCTGCTGCGCACCGGCAGATCGGCCGAGGACATCGCCGAACTCTATCGGGTCCTGGTCCGCGAGGTTGCCCAGAGGCTGAGCCTTGCCCGATGAGCCCGCCGCGCCGTCCGGCCGAAGGGAGGCACCGATAACGGAGCAAAGGCCGGCGCCCTTGCCGCCTTCTTGAAAGCCGCCGAGGGCGCCAACTATGCCTCGATGTCCGACTGGTTCTTCCAGATGGTCTTCATCGCCAGCGCCCTGGTCTGGCTTGCGATCCGCCACACCGTCGGCATCCGCCTCGAAACCGAGGACGAGCTCGCCGGTCTCGACCAGGTCGAACTAGGCTTGGAGGCTTACCCCGAATTCGGCAAGGGCTCGCAGACCCTGTCCCAGAGCTATTAGGGCGTCTGGTCCAGGCCGGCAAGGCGTTCCAGGACACGCAGCACCGCCACCCGGTCGGCCGGGGCAACGGGTGCCAGGATGCGCGCCTGGGCGCGCTCGGCGGCGGCGAAGGCGGCCCTGAGCACCGCCTCGCCCGCAGGCATCAGGTGGAGCGCATTGGCCCGCTGGTCGGCCGGCCTGCGGTCCCGCCGCAGCCAATCGCGCGCGGCCATCCGCCGCAAAATTTCGGTCAGGGTCGAACGGTCGATGCCGGTCAGGCGCACCAGATCGGTCTGGTTGACGCCGGGGTTCTGGCGCACGCTCAACAGAATCGCGAATTGGCGCGGCGTCGGGCCGGCCTCGCCGACCTCCTCGACGAACAGGTCGATCGCACGCTGCTGGCAGCGCCGGATCAGGTGGCCCGGCGCGCCGCGCAAATCGTAGCTGTCGAGGTCCGGCGCTGGCGGCGGCTCGAAGGCGGGGCGCTGGTCGTCCATGCGGGTTCCAAAGATATTCTGTACACGGATTAAATTCTTCGCTACACTGCCTGTCAACCCAACAGGCGGAGACCGGACGATGGAATTCGGGATACAGTTCTTCCCCGACGTGGGACCGGCGGAGAAGTCGGCGGAGGACTATTTCGACGAAGCCCTTCGCCTGTGCGAGCTGTGTGACGAATACGGCTACACCCACGTGCGCACCGTCGAGCACTACTTTCACCGCTATGGCGGCTACAGCCCGAACCCGGTGGTCTTCCTGACCGCGGCCTCGCAGCGCACCGCCAAAGCGCGGCTGGTGACCGGCGCGGTGCTGCCGGTATTCAACAACCCGCTCAAGCTGGCCGGCGAGCTCGCGATGCTGGATGCGATCTCCGGCGGCCGGCTGGAGATCGGCTTCGCGCGGGCGTTCCTGCCGCACGAGTACGACCGCTTCGGCGTCTCGCTCGACGAATCCGTGGCCCGGTTCGACGAAGGCGTGGCCCAGGTCGCCAAGCTGCTGGAGGAGGAGAATGTGAGCATGGAGGGCACGTTCCACCGCTTCGCCAACGTCACCTCGCTGCCGCGCCCGACCCAGAAGCCGCGCCCGCAGTTCTGGACCGCTGCCTTCACAACGCCCCAGTCCTTCGAGAAGGCCGGCCGCCAGGGCAATTGGATCATGGCGATCCCGATCGCCGGCGGCGCGATGCGCGAGCTGTGCGAGACCTACCACGAGGCTTGGCGCGCCGCCGGCCACCCCGGCAGGGGCCGGGTGATGCTCGCCTTCCACATGCTGTGCCACGAGGACCACGACGAGGCCGTGAGGATCGCCCGCGAGCCGCTCAACCACTATCTCGGCACCCTGGTCGAGGCGGCCTCGGACTGGACCAGCGGCACGACCTCGGCCGACTACAAGGGTTACGACAAGATGATCGATGCGCTCAGCAAGGAGACCTTCGAATCCCAGGTCGAGAAGGGCGCGGCCTGGGTCGGCACGCCCGATGAGCTGATCGAGAGAATCCGCGCCTATAACGCGATCGTGGGCGGCATCGACGACGCCTCATTGCAGGTGAACTTCAACACGATCTCCTATGAGGACGCCGCGCGTTCTATGCGGCTGTTCAGCGAGGCGGTGATGCCCCGTTTCGCCGAGGAACAGGCGGCGGCGGAGTAACCGGCGATGGCGTCGGGCATCCGCCGGGTCGTCACCGGCCACGACGCGGCCGGCAAGGCGGTGGTCGCGATCGACGGGACGGCCGCCAACATGCGCGTGCGTGCGGCAAACGGGCTGACCTCGACGCTCCTGTGGGTCGAGGACGCAACGCCGGCCGACAACGCCGGCGCGCCCGACAAGGCCGACCGCGAGATCGGCGTCGCCCCGCCGGACGGCGGCTCGGTCTTCCGTGTCGTCACCTTCCCGCCCGAAGACGTCGGCGAGACGGCCTTCTCCAATGCCGATCTCAAGGCCGAGCTCGGGCTGGATGCCTCCGATGCGGCCGCCGCGCGTCACCCCTCAATGCACAAGACCCGCAGCGTCGACTACGCGGTGGTGATCAGCGGCGAGATCGACCTGCTGCTTGACGACACCGATGTGACCGTCAGGGCCGGCGATGTCGTTGTCCAGCGCGGCACAAACCACGGCTGGGTCAACCGCGGCGCCGAGCCCTGCGCCGTCGCCTTCGTTCTGA
This sequence comes from Alphaproteobacteria bacterium, assembly GCA_965248835.1. Classification (GTDB taxonomy): domain Bacteria; phylum Pseudomonadota; class Alphaproteobacteria; order MPNO01; family MPNO01; genus CAYFYS01. Next base: position 59,873 of record CBDFLJ010000002.1, on the reverse strand, counting down.
TCGACGCCAAGCCGCTCTGAGGACGGCGCCCAAGGCGCTTGGCGTCCGGCCGGCGCAGTAAACGATGTTCTCGACCCCGCCCTGCCGCCCGATCACCGCGGCTTTCAAGGTCGAAGCCGTCCCCCGAACGGTCTCAGATCTCGCGGTTGCCGACGAACCGGTTGAGCCCGACATCGGACTCCCAGGTCTTGCGCCAGGCCTCCAGCAGAGGCGCCTGCATCGCCGCGTTTCGCGCGGCGACCTTCGCCATGTCGGCGCGCAGGCCCGGCATCACCGCATCGACCTCCTCATAGAGCGCGTCCTCGTCGATGAAGGTGAGTTTGCGGTTTTCGAGCACGACGCGGCCGTCGACGATCACCGTGTCCACGCTCTCGCCGCTCTCGGCGAAGACGGTCTGGCGGGCCGCCGAATTGAGCGGGACGTATTGCGGCAGCGCGAGATCGAGGATCGCGATGTCGGCCTTCATGCCCGGCGCGAGCGCGCCCACCAGCCCGTCCAGCCCCAGCGCGCGCGCCCCGCCGCGGGTTGCGCAGAACAGGGTGTCGGCCGCGCTCGGCGGGCCGGGCTCGGGGTCGGTGACCGCGGCGAGCCCGGCAAAGGCCTTCATCGCGTGGAACATGTTCTGGGAGTCGCCGCAGGAGCAGTTGTCGCAGCCGATCGCCACCGGCACGCCGGAATCGAGATAGGCGCGGATCGGCGGCACGCCGCTGCGGGTCTTGAGGTTGCCGACCGGGTTGAGGATCACGTTGGTGCCGGTGTCTGCGAGCAGCGCGATTTCGTCGTCCCGCATCCAGACGCTGTGGGCGAGGCCGAGACCGGGACCCAGCAGGCCGGTCGATTGCAGGTATTTGACCTGGCTGCCGTCGTGCTCGGGCATGAACATGCGCCCGGCGAGCGCCATGCCGCGGGATTCGTAGATGTGGGTGATCACCGGCAGGCCGTGCTCGGCCGATAGCCCGGCCAGGCCTTCCAGCAGCGCCGGCGTGCAGAACTCCGGGCTGGTCGGCCCAAGCGCCCAGTGGAGCCGGGGCGATGCATTGCGGTGGGCGAGGTACTGATCGCGCACCCGGACCAGCGGGTCGTCCCCGGTCGGCTCGACCGAGGCGCCGAGATGGCGGTGGAACGCCTCGGGCACCACCTCCTTCCAGAACGGCACGCGCTCGATGCCGGGGATGTCGCCGATCTGCAGTGAGAAGGTGCATCGGATGCCGATCTCGCCATAGGCCGCGATCACCGTCTCGACATGGGCGGGATCGAACGGGAACAGGGTCAGCATGTCCTGGATCGTGGTCATGCCGGAGCGCAGGCATTCGGCCGCGCCCAGCAGCGTCCGCGCCCGGACCTCGGCCACCGAGCGCAGCGGGTAGTTGGGCGGCAGCGCGTTCAACAGCCAGTGCTCCAGCGGGATCGTCTCGAAGCAGCCCTTCATCAGCACGTCGTGGGAGTGGTAGTGGGCGTTGACGAATCCCGGTATCACCAGCTTGCCCGCGGCTTCGATCACGCTTGCACCGGGGGCGTTCAGGCCCGGCCCGATCTCGGCGATGCGGTCGCCGCGGACCAGCATGTCGGCCACCGGCGGCAGGTCGGTGTCCCCATCGTGGTCGTAGACCCGCCCGCCGCGGATCAGAATTTCGGTCTTGCCGTCGGCCATGATCGCCTCGCCTGACTGACTGTCGCGCCGACTATAGCGCAGCCGTGTTGCCTGTGGACCGATATCGGGTCACCATCCGGACCTGCTGCACCCTGGAAGGCATCGGGCCATGGACTCCGCGCGTCGGACCGGATTGGACATTCGCTGGCAGGCAGACGACGGCACAAGGGTGCCGTTCGAGGTGTTCAACGACCGGGCGCTGTACGAGCTGGAGCTGGATCGTATCTTTACCGGTCCGCACTGGCAGTATCTCGCCCTGGAGCAGGAGATTGCCGAGCCGGGCGATTACGCCACCACCTATCTCGGCGAGCGCCGGGTGGTGGTCGCCCGCGCCCTGGACGGGCGGATCCACGCCTTCGAGAACCGCTGCGCCCACCGCGGCGCCCAGGTCGTCACCCGGCTGCGCGGCAACGCCAAGCAGTTCAACTGCCCCTATCACATGTGGTGCTACGACCATGCCGGCAGCCTGACCGCGGTGCCCCAGCAGAAGGGCGTCAAGGGCCGGGGCGGCATGCCGGAGGACTTCGACCTCGCCGGCCGGGGGATGCGCAAGCTCCGGACGGCCTGCTACCGCGGTCTGGTTTTCGGCACCTTTGCCGACGAGATCATGCCCTTGGAGGCCTATCTCGGGGCGAATGCGGTCAAGCAGATCGACCGGATCACCGACCGGCCGCTCCGCCGGCTGGGCTATTTCCGCCAGGTGGTGGAGGCCAACTGGAAGCTCTATGCCGAGAACACGCGCGATCCCTACCACGCGCCGCTGCTGCACCTGTTCCATGTCACCTTCGGCATCCAGACACCGGCAATGAAGGGCGGCATCGTCGTCGGCGGCGGCGGCAAGCACAACTGCATCCTGGCCCAGGCCGATGCCAAGGATCCCAAAGACCACGACGTACTGGTCGAGCAGTACAAGACCAACGCCAAGTACCGGCCCGACTTCAAGCTCAAGGACCCGCGGCTGATCCAGACACGGCGGTCGTTCGACGACGGCGTGACCACGGTGATCCTATCGATTTTCCCCTCTCTGGTCGTCGCCCAGGTCGACAACGCCTTCCAGATCCGCCACGTGCGCCCCAAGGGGCCGGAGAAGTTCGAGATCTACTGGACCTATCTCGGCTTCGCCGACGCGGATGCGGACGAGCATCACGACAAGCTGCTGCTCTCCAACATGGTCGGTCCGGCCGGTTTCATCTCGATGGAGGACGGCGAGGCCGCACGCCTGGTCCAGCAGGCCACCCGCACCCAGGTGGGCGAGCACTCGTTCATCGAGATGGGCGGCCGCGGCCCGGTCGAGGACCAGGACACGTTGGCCCAGGAGGTCGCGATCCGCGGCTTCTGGCAGTACTACCGCGAGGTCATGGGATTCAACGGCCGGGCGGCTTGATGCAGGCCCGGCCGGTCGATCACGGCGTGGTGCTGGATGCGCTTCGCGCCGCCGGGGTGATCGGCGCAACCGAGCCGGCACGGCTCGTGCCGCTTGCCGGCGGGGTGTCTTCGGACATCTGGCGCCTGGAGGCCGACGGGCGCACGCTCTGTGTCAAGCGTGCGCTGCCGCGGCTGAAGGTCGCCGCCGAGTGGTGCGTCCCGGTCGAGCGCAATCACTACGAGGCCGAATGGATCCGCCATGCCGGCCGCACGGCGCCGGGCAACGTGCCGGCTCTGGTCCATGAAGACCGCGCCGCCGGGCTGATCGTCATGGACTACCTGGACTCGGCGACCTATCCGGTGTGGAAGGACTTGCTGCGCGACGGCCGGATATCGCCCGGCTTCGCCGCTGCGGTGGGCGGCACCCTCGCCCGCCTGCATGCGGCGAGCGCGGCAGACGCCGGCATCGCCCAGGCGTTCCGGACCGATGAGCTGTTCCATGCACTTCGGCTGGAACCGTATCTGCTCACCGCGGCCGCGGCGCACCCAGCCGTGGCGGATCCGCTGTGCGCGCTTGCCCGGCATACCGCGTCCTGCCGGGCCGCGCTGGTCCATGGCGACGTCAGCCCGAAGAACATCCTTGCCGGGCCGGACGGGCCGGTGTTTCTCGACGCCGAATGCGCATGGTATGGCGATCCCGCCTTCGACCTCGCGTTCTGCCTCAATCATCTGTTGCTCAAATGCCTGTGGCGGCCCGCCCATTGCAGCGCATACCTCCAGGCGTTTGCCGCGCTCGGCGCGGCCTATCTGGATGCGGTGACGTGGGAGGCGCCCGATGCGCTGGAAGCCCGCGCGGCGCGGCTCATTCCGGGGCTGCTTCTGGCGCGCGTCGACGGCAAGTCCCCAGTCGAGTATCTGGTGGACGCAGCGGACCTGTCGACCGTCCGGACCTTCGCGTTCCAGAAGCTGCGTCATCCTCCGGAACGGCTCCAGTCCCTGGCGGCCGATTGGCGCAAGGCAGCCGCGCGGTGAACGCGGCGGCGATTCGCCGGGTTCACGGGCGCCGTGTCTGGGATTCACGCGGACGCCCCACGGTGGAGGCCGAGATCGAGACCGCGGGCGGCGGGTTCGGCCGTGCGATCGCGCCCGCCGGTGCCTCGCGCGGTTCGCATGAGGCAATCGATCTCCGTGACGGCGGGACGGCACATGGCGGGCTCGATGTCCGGACCGCGGTCGCAAACCTGAACGGACCGATAGCGCAGGCGCTGCGCGGTCACGCCGCCGATGACCAGGCCGGGCTCGACGACGTTCTGATCGCGCTCGACGGCACCCGGGACAAGAGCGGGCTGGGCGGCAATGCGATGATCGCGGCCTCGATGGCGGCGGCTCACGCGGCGGCGTCGACGGCCTGTGTCCCGCTATGGCGGTATCTCGCCGGCGGCGGGCCGCCGGTGCTGCCGCTGCCCGAGATCCAGATCTTCGGCGGGGGCGCGCATGCCGCGGGCCGGCTTGACGTGCAGGACTTCATGGTTGTCTGCCTTGCTGCGGACAGCTTTGCCGAGGCGCTCGACTGGACCGCCGAGGTCTACCGGGCGGCCGGAGACCTGCTCGACCGCGCCGGGCTGCTTGCCGGCGTTGCCGATGAGGGCGGCTATTGGCCGCGCCTGGCGACCAACGAGGCGGCGCTGGAGATGCTGGTCAGGGCTATCGAGCGCACCGGCAAGCGGCCGGTCGAAGAGATCGGGATCTCTCTCGACGTCGCTGCCTCCGAATTCGGCGCCGACGGCCGCTACCGGCTCGCCCATGAGGGCCGCGCGCTCGACGGCGAAGCCATGGCCGGGATGCTGGCGGATTGGTGCGCGCGCTACCCGATCGTGTCGATCGAAGACCCGCTGGCCGAGGACGACTGGCGGGGGCTGGCTGCCTTCACCGGCCGGTGGGGCGACCGGCTGCAGGTCGTCGGTGACGACGCGCTGGTGACCGACGCCGGGCGGATTGCCCGCGCAGCACAGGCGGGGGTTTGCAACGCGGTTCTGATCAAGCCGAACCAGGCCGGCACGCTGACCGAGACCAAGGCCGCGCTTGATGCCGCACACAAGGCGGGCTACGGGGCAATCGCCTCGGCTCGGTCCGGTGAGAGCGAGGATACGACCATCGTCCACCTTGCGGCCGGCTGGGGGATACCCCAGCTCAAGGTTGGCGCGTTCAGCCGCTCCGAGCGCATGGCCAAGTGGAACGAAGCGCTCCGCATCGAGGAGACTTCGGGCGCCCGCTTCGCCGGTGCCGCGGGCCTGACGTTGCGCCCGGCGGCCAGCCGGTGAAGGCGGTGCTGCAATACCGTGCGAGCGCCGGGCTGCGGTCCCGGCTGGCAGCGTGTGCGCCGGACTGGCTGACCATCGTCGCCGTCGACGACCAGGACAAGCCCGCCTTCGCCCGAGAGATGGCAGACGCCGATGTCCTGTTCCACGTGCTGGAGGCGACCGCCGCGGCCGAGATCGCGGCCGCCCCGAGGCTGCGCCTGATCCAGAAGATTGGTGTCGGGCTGGATACCATCGATCTCGATGCGGCGCGCGAGCACAAGATCGCCGTCGCCAACATGCCGGGCACCAACACCCAAGCCGTCGCCGAGCACACGCTGGCCCTGATGCTGGCCACCCTCCGGCGTATCGTCGCCTTCGACCGCGCGGTGCGCGAGGGCGCCGGATGGGCGATTGCCCCCGAAGCGTTCGACCGGGTCGGCGAGATCGCCGGTCGGACCGTCGGCCTCATCGGCTACGGCCGTGTCGCGCGGGCGCTGCGCCCGATGCTGGCGGCGATCGGTGCCTCGGTGCTGGTGACCAGCCGGCGGGTCGGCGCCGAGCCGGAACCCGTCTGGCGGACCCGCGAACGCCTGCTCGCCGAATCCGACATCGTCTCGCTCCACCTACCGCTCACCGAGGAGACGAGGAACATGATCGACCGCGCGGCGTTCGCGGTGATGAAAGAGGGCGCCGTCCTGATCAACACCGCCCGCGGCGGCCTGGTCGATGAAGACGCCCTGATCCAGGCGCTTGCGAACGGGCGTCTGGCCGGCGCCGGGCTCGATGTCTTCGCCTCGGAGCCTGTCGCGGCGGAACATCCGCTGGCCCGGCTGGAGACCGTGGTGCTTGCGCCGCACCTCGCTTGGCTGACGCCGGAAACACTCGAAAGGAGCCTTACGGTCGCGATCGAGAACTGCCGGCGCCTGCGCGACGGTGAGACCCTTCTCAACCGGGCAGTCTGAGGTGGCCGCCGCATCTCCGAGGCGCGCTTGCGGCTGAGCACGCCGCACCCCCAGGTCGTCCGCGCGCTCGCCGCGACGCTGCTGGTGCAGTCGATGGTCACCATGGCGACGCTGACGGTGGCGGTCTTTGCCCCGGCCGCCGCGAGCGATATCGGCGTCGATGCGAGCCTGATCGGCATCTTTGCATCCCTGGTCTATCTCGGGGCGATGACCGCATCGCTGCTGAGCGGCGGGCTGGTGCCGCGTTACGGCGCGATCCGGATGAGCCAGATCGGCATGACGCTCTCGATGGCAGCCATCGCGCTGACCGCGACCGGGCTGTGGCCGGTGATGGCGTTGTGCGCGGTCTTCCTCGGGCTCGGGCTCGGCCCGGCGACGCCGGCAAGCTCCCACATCCTGGCTCGGCACACGCCGGCGCACCTGTCCTCGCTGGTGTTCTCGATCAAGCAGACCGGGGTTCCGCTCGGCGGGATGCTGGCCGGCGCGCTGGTGCCGCTGTTCGTGATCACCTTTGGCTGGCGTGGTGCGGCCTTCGCGGTGGCCGGGCTGTGCGCGCTATGCATCCTCGCGGTCCAGCCGGCGCGCCGGCATTTCGACACCGCGCTGCGGCCCGATCCGGTAACCGTGCGTGGCAGCATCATCGGCCCGCTGCGGCTGGTGCTGGCCCACAACGCGCTGCGCCGGCTGTGCTTTGCGTCATTCTTTTTCGCCGCAATCCAGCAGTGCTTCAGCGTTTTTCTGGTCACCTACCTGGTCAACGGCCTCGGCATGCCGTTCCTCAAGGCCGGGCTGACACTGTCGATCGCCCAGGCCGCGGGGGTCCTGGCGCGCATCGTCTGGGGGGCGCTGGCCGACTTCATCGGCCGGCCGCAGGTCGTGCTGGGCTGGCTCGGCGTGGCGATGACCGGCTGCGGGGTCGCCACCGCGCTGTTCACCGAAGACTGGGCCTATGGCTGGATCGTCGCGGCTTGCGCCCTGCTCGGTGCCACCGCGGTCGGCTGGAACGGGCTTTTCCTGTCCGAGGTCGCGCGCATCGCTCCGGGAGACCAGGCGAGCCGTGCGACCGGCGGGGCGCTGTTCATCACCTTCTTCGGCGTCGTCGCAGCCCCGCCCGTATTCGGCGCGATCGCTACCGCGACCGGCTCCTACGGCAACAGCTTCATCGTCTTCGCCGTGCTCGCCGGCCTCTCGGGCGTGAGCGTGCTGCGCGGCGCCGCCACACGCGGGCTCAGTCCTCGGCGGTGACGAAGGCGGGGATCGTCTCGATCAGGATCGCGCGGGTCCATTGGTAGTGCGCCGTCAGAGCTTCGACCGCGGCGTCGGCATCGCCGGCGATCGCCGCCTCCATGATCGTGCGGTGCTCCGCCGGCTCCTGACGGTTGGGTTGATCGATGCGGATCGCGAGTTGCCGGTAGCGGTCGGCGCGGTCCATAAGCTGCTCGCAGAAATCCAGCAGCAGGTGCGAGCCGCAGCCGCCGATCAGCGCCCGATGAAAGGCCCGGTGAAGCCGTTCCCAGGCCGGATTGCCCTGGTAGCGCTCCTCGCTTGCCGAACGCGGCGTGCGCGACAGCCGGTGGTGAGCCAGGACGACGTTTTCCTCCCAATCCGGATCGGCCGCCTCGATCGACTTGCGCAGCGCGGTCTCCTCGACCCAGCAGCGCGTGGTGATCAACTCCGACAGGTCATGCCGGCTGATGCCTGCGACATGGAACCCCTTCTGGTCCTGTTGGATCACCAGCCCTTCCGCGGACAGCCGGTTCAGCGCCTCGCGCACCGGGCTTACCCCCGCGCCGTAGCGCGCCCGCAGAAACTCCACGCGCAGCTTCTCGCCCGGCACCAGCACGCCGGTCATGATGTCGCCGCGCAACCGCTCGCAGACCGCCGTCGCCAGCGTGCCGACGCCGTCGACCAGACAGACGATCTCTGCGGTGTGTTTAGGATCATTTGTCATTGATCGAGTCTCGATAACCACCCGATTCGCCGCGTGGGGACAGGTTCTATCGAACCAAATATCATATATTTTCGACCAACGAGAAGAATTATCGAAATTCAATTGACCCAGGCAGCGGTTTCCATTTTCTTACCGGCGAGGCCGGTCGAGAAGGGAGGATCCCATGATTCGGGCAGCGATCATCGGTCTGGGCTGGTGGGGACGCACACTGGTGGAATCGGTCCAGGGTGAAAGCGAGGTGATCCGGTTTACCGCCGGTGCGACGCGCACCCGGACCGAGGAGGTTACGGCGTTCGCCAAGGATCAGGATTTCGCCCTCCAGGACAGCCTGGAAGCGGTGCTGGGCAATCCGGATGTCGATGCGGTGGTGCTGGCGACGCCCCATTCGATGCACGCCCAGCAGGTCGCCGCGGCGGCCGAGGCGGGCAAGCATGTCTTCTGCGAGAAGCCGTTCACGCTGACCAAGGCCGATGCGGAGGCCGCGGTAGCCGCGACCCGGAAGGCCGGCGTAACGCTCGGCCTGGGCTACAACCGGCGCTTTCACCCGACCATGCAGGCGATGCGCGAGCAGGTCACCTCGGGTGCGCTGGGCACGATCCTTCATGTCGAGGGGACGATGACCTTCCCCAACGCGCTTTCCCTGTCGCCCGATCACTGGCGCGCGGACCGTACGGAGACGCCGTGCGGCGGGCTGATGCCGATGGGAGTCCACATCATCGATTCGCTGATCGACATGTGCGGCCCGGTCGAGGAGGTCTTCTGCGTTTCGACCCGCAGGGCGGTCTCGATCGATGCCGACGATACGACGGCCGTGATCTTGCGGATGAAGCAGGGCGGCTCCGCCTATCTCGGCACGATGACTGCAACCGGCGGCAGCTATCGCTACCAGGTATTCGGCTCCGAGGGCTGGGTGCGGCTCGACGGGATGTCCCATGTCGCCGGCGCTTCTTCGCTCGAACGGCGCAGCCGGCTGTTCGCTTCCTGCATCTTCCAGCCGGCGAAGGGCGCCCAGCAGCCGCGCACGGTGGAAGCCTATGACGTCAGCCGCGCGGCGCTGGACTCCTTCGCGGCCGCGGCCGAGGGCGGGCCGGCCTATCCGATCCCGCTGGAGGAAATGATCCACGGCGCGGCGGTCACCGAGGCGATCGTGCGCTCGGCCGGTTCCGGCCGACTGGAAAAGGTGGGCTGAGACGATGGAACTCGGCAACGGCATCGGCCACCTCACCTATTCTACGCTGATCCACCCGGGCGACACCTGGGAGGAGATGTGGCGAAGCCTGACGACCTATGTCCCGGCCGTGAAGGCGCGGTTCGCGCCCGACGTGCCGTTCGGGGTCTCGCTCAGGCTGTCGGGCGCATCCGCCGGCCGGCTCGCCGGCGATCCGGACGAACGCGCCCGGCTCAAGGCGTTTCTGGCCGACAACGACATGTACCTCTATACCGTCAACGCCTTCCCGCACGGCCCGTTCAAGAACCAGCGGGTCAAGGAGCAGGTCTACGAGCCTGATTGGCGGACCGACACGCGGGCCGAATACACCATGGCGGTGGCCGACATTCTCGCCGAGGTCTCGCCGGACTTCGTAGCGCCGTCGATCCAGAGCGCCCCGCTGGGCTTCAAGCCGCGGGTCACCGGCCCCGACGTGGTCGACGACTACACCCGCCAAACCCTGCGCGTGGTCGCCCATCTGATCGACCTGGCGGCGCGGACCGGGCAGACGGTCCGGCTCGGGCTCGAGCCGGAGCCGCACTGCTTCCTGGAGACCACCGAGGAAACCATCGCCTGCTTCAAGGACCGGCTCTACGCGCCTGCCGCGGTGCAGAGCATCGCAAAATCGACCGGGCTTTCAGGGTCCGCGGCCGAGGCCGCCCTTCACCGCCATCTCGGGATCGTTTTCGACATCTGCCACCAGGCGGTCGAGTTCGAGGACATCGCGGCCTCGCTGCGGGCGCTGGTCGATGCCGGCGTGCCTGTGTTCAAGCTCCAGGAAGCAGCCGCGCTGCGCATGCCCGAGGTCAACCGGGACGTCGTCGAAAAGCTTCGGCCGTTTGCCGATACGGTCTATCTCACCCAGACGGTCGAGATGCGCCAGGGCCGGCTTACGCGCTACCTCAACCTCGAGGATGCCTTCGCCGCCTTCGAAGCCGATCCGGGACCGCGCGAATGGCGCACCCATTTCCACGTCCCGGTCTTCCTCGACGATCTGGGGGCGTTCAAGACCACGCGGTTTGCGATCGAGGATGCGCTTGCGTTTCACAAGGCACACCCGGTCTCCGACCAGCTCGAGATCGAGACCTATACCTGGGACGTCCTGCCGGACCGCTTGAAGACCGGCGATATCACGGACTACGTTGTGCGCGAGCTCGAATGGGTGAAGGCAGAGCTCGTCTGAGCCGGCGGCCGATACAAGCCCGGCGGGGAGATGGGATGAAGGTTGGGTTCATCGGACTGGGCCGGATGGGCCAGGGCATGGCCGCGCGCGTGCTGGGCGCGGGCCATGAGCTGACCGGCTACAACCGGACGCCGGGCAAGGCCGCTGACCTTGCCGAGAACGGCGCGCGGATCGCCGGTTCCATCGCCGAGGCGGTCGTCGACGCCGAGGTGGTGATCACCATGCTCGGCACCGATGGCGCTCTGGAGGCGCTGGCGCATGCGCCCGAAGGCATCATCGCCTCGATGCCCCCCGGCGCGATCCATGCCGGCATGGGCACCCACGGCGTCGACATTTGCCGCGCGCTTGCGGCGTCCCATGCCGAGGCGGGCCAGACTTTCGTCGCCGCCCCGGTGCTGGGCCGCCCCGATGTCGCCGCCGCCGGCCAGTTGGGCATCGTCATCGGCGGCCCGGCCGATGCTCTGGCGCGCTGCCAGCCGCTGTTCGACGTCATCGGCCGCAAGTCCTTTCCGGCCGGCGATGCGGCCGAGGCCGCGGCGGCGATCAAGGTCGCCAACAATTTCGTGCTGGGCTGCGCGATCGAGGTCATGGGCGAGGCCTTCGCCCTGATCCGGCGCTACGGCGTCGACCCCGCCGTGCTCTACGAGGTGATGACCGATGCGCTGTTCGCCTCGCCCGCTTACAAGATCTACGGCGACATCATCGCCAAGCAGGACTACGACCGGGTCGGGATCACCGCGGTGCTCGGCCTCAAGGACGCCAACCTCGCGCTGACCGCGGCCGAGGCGGTCAACATGCCGCTGCCCTCGGCCAATGTCTGGCGCGACCGGCTGCTTGGCGCGATCGCGCACGGCGACGGCGAGCGCGACTGGGCGGTCGTCGCCCTTGAACAGGCACGCGCAAGCGGGCTTGAATGAGAGTAAGGACGACCTGGAAAGGAGCAGCCATGGTTGCCGATCCGAAGAGCCTCGACCCGGGATACAACTGGAACCGGGCCATCCCGGCGCCCGGACATAACGGCGTCGACACCGAGGAACGGGTCAATTTCGACCGGCTGCGCACTTACCGGCTGGAGCGCGCCAGGCAGGCGTTGGGGAACTCCGATCTCGGCGCGCTGCTGTGCTTTGACAACAACAATATCCGGTATCTGACCGGGACGGCGATCGGCGAGTGGTCGAGGGACAAGCTGTCGCGCTATGCGCTGCTGATGCGCGGCCAGGAGCCCCATGTCTGGGACTTCGGCTCGGCCGCGACCCATCACCGGATCAACGCGCCGTGGCTTGCCGACGACCACATCCACGCCGGCATGCTCGGCCTGCGCGGGACCGTGCCGCCGGCCGCCGGGCTGATGACCAGGGCCGCCGAGCAGATCAAGGCCATGCTGGACGATGCCGGGGTCGGCGACCAGCCGATCGGAGTCGATGTCTGCGAGCCGCCGATGCTGTTCGAATTGCAGAAGCGCAATATCGAGGTGCGCGACGGCCAGCAGGTCATGCTCGATGCCCGCGAGGTCAAGAACATCGACGAGATCGTGCTCCTGAACCAGGCTGCGGGCATGGTGGATGCGGTCTATCACATGATCGGCGAGGAACTTAAGCCCGGCGTGCGCGAGAACGACATCGTCGCGCGCGCCAACAAACTGCTCTACGAGATGGGCTCCGACGATGTCGAGGCGATCAACGCGATCTCCGGCGAGCGCTGCAACCCGCATCCGCACAACTTCACCGACCGGATGGTGCGGCCGGGCGATCAGGCGTTCTTCGATGTCCTGCATTCCTACATGGGCTACCGCACCTGCTATTACCGCACGTTCAATGTCGGGCGCGCGACCCCGGTCCAGGAGGACGCCTACAAGCAATGCCGCGAATGGCTCGACGCGGCGATCGAGCGGGTTCGGCCGGGCGTGTCCACCGACGAAATCGCCCAGGTCTGGCCGCACGCCGAAGAGTTCGGCTTCGCCGGCGAGATGGAAGCCTTCGGGCTGCAGTTCGGCCACGGGTTGGGGGTTTCGATCCACGAGCGGCCGATCATCAGCCGCCTGGTCTCCATGGAAGATCCCAAGGAGATCAAGGAAGGCATGGTGTTCGCGCTGGAGACGTACTGCCCGGCCAAGGACGGCTATTCGGCCGCCCGCATCGAGGAGGAAGTCGTGGTGACCGACAAGGGACCCAAGCTGATCAGCCTCTACCCGGCCGAAGAGATGCCGATCTCGGCCAAGTACTGAGGCGGGGAGGAAGACATGGCCAAGGCGACCAGGAAGACGCCGCGGGCGGCCAAGGGGGCGGCGAAGGGGGCCGCGGCAGGCAGATCCGCCCGGCCCGCGCGCAAGCCGCGAGATCCGCTCGCCAACGATGATATCGGCGAGGACAACCGGCTCAAGCTCTGGCGGTCCCAGATCGAGATCCGCCATCTGGAAAAGCGCGTCCACGACCTGTTCCTGCAGAACCTGGTGCGGGGCACGGTCCATCTCTCGCTTGGCCAGGAGGCGATCGCGGCCGGCTTCGCTGTCGCGATGAAGGACGGCGACTACACCTTCTGCACCTATCGCGGCCATGCCCACACGTTGGCTCGCGGCGCGTCGATGGCCGGGGTCCTGGGCGAGCTGATGGGCCGCGACTGCGGCCTCCTGAATGGGAAGGGCGGCTCGATGCACCTGACCAGCGTCGAGCACGGCGCGATGGGCTCGTACGCGATCATCGGCGCGCACCTGCCCATCGCCATGGGGGCGGCGTGGTCGGCCCAGTACCGCGGCACCGATCAGGTCTCGGTCTGCTTCTTCGGCGACGGCACCACCAATATCGGCGCTTTCCACGAGGCGCTCAACATGGCGCAGATCTGGAAGCTGCCGGTGATCTTCGTCTGCGAGAACAACCTCTATATGGAATACACCCCGATCGCGGAGGTGATCCCGGTCGAGCACCCGGCCGCGGACCGCGCATCGGCCTACGGGATGGAGTCGATCATCGTCGACGGCAACGACGCCGATGCCGTCTACCGGATCGCACAGAGGGCGTTTGCCAAGGCCCGCGACGGCGACGGCCCTTCGCTGATCGAGGCCAAGACCTACCGCCATAGCGGCCATTCGCGGGCCGACCCCGGCACCTACCGTCCGGAGGAGGAGGTCGCCGCCTGGCTGGAGCGGGATCCGATCCCGAACTATCGCCGGCGGCTGATCGAATTCGGGATCGCCGAGGCCGTGATCGAGAACATCGATGCCGAGGTCCTGGCCGCCGTCGATGCGGCTACGGAGACGGCCAAGGCATCCCCGGTCCCACCGGTCTCGATCCTCGAGACCGAGGTCTACGCCGACGGAGGCGCGGCATGGCGGAACTGACCTATCGCGAGGCGGTGGCGGCGGCAATCTCCCAGGAGATGAGGCGCGATCCATCCGTGGTCTTCCTGGGCGAGGACGTGGCCGCGGCCGGCGGCGTGTTCAAGACCAGCGTCGGGCTCTTTGAGGAGTTCGGGCCGATCCGGGTGCGCGACACCCCGATCTCCGAGCAGGCGATCCTGGGCGCGGCCATGGGGGCGGCGATGACCGGGCTCAGGCCGATCGCGGAGATCATGTTCTCGGACTTCTTCGCAGTCTGTTGGGATATCGTCGCCAACGAGATCGCCAAATCGCGCTACATGACCAACGGCCAGGTCGCCTTCCCGCTGGTGATCCGCACCGCGAACGGCGGCGGGGTCGGGTTCGGCGCCCAGCATTCCCAGTCGATCGAGAACTGGGCGATGATGATCCCCGGCCTCAAGGTCGTCGCACCTTCGACGCCCGCGGACGTGATGGGCCTGCTCGCCGCCTCGATCCGCGATCCGGACCCGGTGATCTTCTTCGAGCAGAAATCCCTCTATGCCACCAAGGGCGAAGTGCCCGAGGGCGAGCACGTCGACACGCTGGGCACCGCCAAGGTGGTGCGCGAGGGCGAGGATGCGACCATCCTCGCGCTTGCCGCCATGGTGCCGCGGGCGGTCGCGGCGGCCGACCGGCTGGCGGAGGAGGACGGCATCTCCGCCCGGGTCATCGACGTCCGCTCGCTGGTGCCGCTCGACACAAGGACCATCCTCGCCTCGGTCGCCGATACCGGTCATCTGTTCACCGTCGAGGAGAACCCGAGGCTCTGCGGCTGGGGTGCGGAGATCGCCTCCATCGCAGGCGAGGAGTGTTTCTACGACCTCGACGGGCCGATCGTGCGCATCACGACACCGCATATCCCGCTGCCCGCGGCCGAGAACCTCGAAGGCCTGGCGCTGCCTTCGGTCGAGCGGATCGCGGACACCGTGCGCGCCAACATGGGCTGAACGGGCAATGGACATCCTGATGCCGCAGCTCGGCGAGACCGTCTCCGAAGGCACGGTCACGGTCTGGCACAAGGCGCCGGGCGATCGCATCGAGGCCGACGAGATCCTGTTCGAGGTCTCGACCGACAAGGTCGAGGCCGAGGTCCCGGCGCCCGGCGGCGGCGTGTTGGCGGAGATCATCGTCGCCGAGGGCGCAACGGTTGCCGTCGGCACCAAGCTCGGGGTGATCGCCGAGGAAGGCGCGGTAACGCAAAGCGCGCCGCCCGCCCCGGCGGCGCGCCACACCGCAGCGGCCGGCGCCGCGGCAGCCGCGACCAGGCCGTCCATCGCGTCCGTGCCGCGCCGCGATCAGGCCGGCCGGCCGCTCTCGCCCGCGGTCCGCCGCCTGATCGCCACGCACGGGCTGAACATCGCCGCCCTTTCGGGCACCGGCAGGCAGGAGCGGATCACCCGGCGCGATGTCGAGGCGCAGATCGGCGCGAGGCCCGCCGCTTCGGCTACCGAGACCGTGCCGTTGAGCCGCATCCGCAAGCAGATCGCCGCACACATGGTGCGGTCCAAGGCGACTAGCCCGCATGTCCTGCAGGCCGTCGAGGTCGATTTCCATGCCGTCGATGCGGCGCGCAGCGCCGTCGGCGCTGCCTGGCGCGCCAAGGAGGGTTTCGCGCTCAGCTACCTGCCGTTCATCGCCCGCGCGGTGTGCCAGGCGATCGCCGATTTCCCCCACGTCAATGCGGCGATCGAGGGCGACAACCTGATCGTCCACCGCCGGGTCCATCTGGGCATCGCGGTCGATCTCGGCCCCGGCGGGCTGATGGCGCCGGTGGTGCGCGGCGCCGACGGGTTGGACGTGGCCGCACTCGCCCGCTCGATCCGCGATGTCGCGGCCCGGGCGCGCGCCGGCACCATTACTCCCGACGCGCTGTCCGGGGGGACCTATACGCTGTCGAATTCCGGCACCTTCGGCACCCTGATCACCGCGCCGATCATCAACCAGCCGCAGGTCGCCATCCTGTCGACCGACGGCGTGCGCAAGAAGCCCGTAGTCATCGAGCAGCCGGCGGGCGATGCGATCGCCATCCGCCCGGTCGGCGTGCTTGCGCAGTCCTTCGATCACCGGGCGATCGACGGCGCCTACTCGGCGGGCTTCCTCGGCCGCGTGCGCGAGATCCTGGAAGCCACGGACTGGACCGCCGCGCTGGCGTGAACGGCTCCCCTGCCCGCTCGAACCTGGGTGGCCGTGCGGCAGATGTCCATGAACAAGGTGACCGCGCTCCTCTGTTCGGCCTGCTCGCCGTAGCCGACGCCGAGGGTTTGCGCACGGGCCTTTTGGCGCCTGACGGCTTGGTCCCTGAATCGGGGTGATGATCGAAGAGCAGGACGCCGTTGAGTCCAAGATCTGGCCGTCGGCGAGACCCGGCGGGCGGCCCGAGAGATCGGCCTTTTCCCTTGCATCGCCTGGGATTCTGGTTCACAACCCGCGCTCCGCAATTTCCGGCCCACTGCCGTAAGGAGGTCCCATGAATGGCCAAGAATACCGCGCTTGCCCCACATAACCCGGCGGTTGCCGTCGGAAAAAGCACCAACTCATCCAAAGACTACCTGGTCCGTAGCGAAGGCCTGGTCCACGCAGGCACCCACCTGCTGATCGACTTCTGGGAAGCCTCCTCCCTCGACGACACGGCGGTCGTCGAGCGCGCGCTGCGCGAGGCCGTCTCGGCCTGCCAGGCGAGACTGCTCCACATCCATCTCCACCAATTTTCCGAGAACGGCGGCGTCTCCGGCGTCGCGGTGCTCGCGGAATCCCACATCAGCGTCCACACCTGGCCCGAGATCGGATACGCGGCCTTCGACGTCTTCATGTGCGGCGAATGCAATCCGCGCCGCGCGATCCCGGTGCTGCGGCGAACCTTCCTGCCGCGCCGCGAGAAGGTCAGCGAGCAAAAGCGCGGGATTCTCGAATGAGCCGACAGACCGACGAGGGCTGGTTTGTCGAGTCCTTGTACAACGAGTATCAGCAGCGGCTGCGCATCACCGCGATCATCCACCGCGAGACGACCGAATTCCAGGACCTGGTGATCTTCGAGAACCCGCGCTTCGGCCGGGTGCTCGCGCTCGACGGCATCGTCCAGACCACGGAAGGCGACGAGTTCGCCTATCACGAGATGCTGGCGCATGTGCCGATTCTGGCCCACGGACGGGTGAAGCGGGTGGCGATTATCGGCGGCGGCGACGGCGGCGCGCTCGAGGAGGTGCTCAAGCACGATGTCGAGCGCGCGGTGATGGTCGAGATCGATCCCGGCGTGGTCGAGCTGTCCAAGCGCTTCCTGCCCTCGATCTGCGGCAAGGCGTTCGAGGACCCGCGTGCGGAGGTCGTCTACGCCGATGGAACCGCGTTCATGAAATCGACCGATGAGACCTTCGACGTTATCATCGTCGATTCGACCGACCCGATCGGCCCGTCGGTCGCGCTGTTCGAGGCGCCGTTTTACGCCGATTGCGCATCGCGGCTGAGCGAGCGCGGCATCCTGGTCACCCAGTCAGGCGTGACCTTCATGCAGGAGCACGAAGCGCGCGACACCCACGCGCGGATGACGCCGCTGTTCGCCGATGCCTGGCTCTATTTGACCCAGGTGCCGACCTATGGCGCGGGGTTCATGACGTTGGGCTGGGGCAGCCGCAGCCGCGAGCCGCGCCGCACCGCGAGGGAGGAGATCGAACGCCGCTTCGCCGCCGCCGGACTCGCCACGCGCTACTACAACCCGGATATCCACGCGGCCTCTTTCGCCCTGCCCGGCTATATCCGCGAGCTGATGTCCTGAGTCTGCCGGCGCGGCCATGTTGCGGTCTCGCGCGGGCGGCCCTCGGGGAACACGCGCTCATCAGGAACCGGACCGCCGCCGGCGCAACTGCCGGGGAACCGGGCGTTCGCCGTCACAGGCTGCCTTGCTCACGCGCCGCCTGCGCCGCGCGGGCGGCAAGCCGGCGCCGGTCGATCTTGTTGGTGCCCGACAGCGGCAATTCGTCGACGAAAAAGACCTGCCGCGGGTGGGCATAGGCAGGACCATTGGCCAGCGCGTGCTGCTTGACGGTCTCGGCATCGATTGCCCCGGCGCTGCGCGGGACCACGAAGGCGACCGGGACGTGGGCCTTGAGCGCATTGGGCGCCGGCACAACGACGGCCTGGAGGACGTCCGGGTGCCGCTCGAGCATGGCCTCGACCACGCCGGGATAGATGTTCTCGCCCGCGGTGACGAACATGTCATCGACGCGGCCGACGAAGTAGTACCAGCCTTCGGCATCCCGCCGCAGCACGTCGCCGGTATCGAGCCAGCCGCCGTGCAGGCACTTCGCGGTCTCCTCGGGAAGGTTGTGATAGCCGGCCATCACGCCGGGGCTCTTGACATGCAAGGTGCCCTGATCGGGGCCGGGGCCGTCGACCAGCCTTATCTCGGCGCCCTCCAGCGGGTAGCCGACGGTCATCCGCGGGCGCGGCCGTCCTTCGGGATGCCTCCAGGAGAACATGATCGGCCCGCCCTCGGTGATGCCGTAGTTGAGGTTGAGTGCGGCATTCGGGAACAAAGCGGCCAGGCTGTCGAGCAGATTATCCGAGGCCGGAGCCGAGCCCATCGAGCAGGTGCGGACCGAGGACAGGTCGGTGCGGGCCAGCAGGTCTTCTTCCTGGAGGATCAGCGCGTACATCGTCGGCACGCCGGTCAGCATGGACAGCGCCTGTTCTTCGATCGCGCGGATGTACTGCCTGGCATCGAAGCGGGCAAACAGCACGATCCGCCCGCCGGCGGCGAGCGCGGACTTGACCGCGAGCAGGGCGTTCTTGTGGTAGAGCGGGGCGGAGACCACGCTCGCGTCATCGTCCCTGATCTCGCGCGAGGCGACGAGCTGGTCGATCATCCAGCATTGGCCGGCGTGATCGAGCAGCACGCCCTTGGGCCGGCCCGTCGAGCCGGAGGTATAGGGCTGCTCGGCGATATCGCCGAGCGCGGGCCAATGGGACGCCATCGGGGGCGCGGCGATCATCGCGCGGTAGCCGTGCGGGCCCGCATCGTCCAGCGAGACCACCGGTGCGGCGCCCAGCCCCGCTTTCTCCGGTTCGGCGGCCAGCGCGCCGTCGGTGAAGACCAGCCGGGAGCCGGAATCGGCCAGAATGAAGCGGACCGAATCGGCCGGCAGTTTGATGTTGACCATCACCGGCACGCAGCCCGCGCGCATCGCCCCGAACAGCGCTACCAGGTATTCGTGCCGGTTGACCGCGCAGATCGCCACCCGGTCGCCCGGTGCGAGGCCGCGTCCGCGCAGGCTCGCGGCCATTGCCCCGCACGCCCGATCGAACGCGCGGTAGCTCAAGGTCTGCGGGGCTTCCGGCCGAAACAGGTCGACAATCGCCGTGCGCTCGCTGTCGGCGTGGGCCGCGAAGATATCGCCCAGATTGCCGGAAGGCGTCATGGCTCGATGATGATCTTCCCGATCACCTCGCGGTCACGCAGCCGGCGCACGCCCTCGCGGGTCTCCTCCAGCGGCAGCACGATGTCGATCACCGGGCTGAGCCGGCCCTCCTGGATCAGCGCCAGGAGCCGAGTCAGGTCGTCGGGCGCCCAGCTGTTCGAGCCCAGGATCTTGAGTTCGAAGGTCCAGATATAGCGCAGATCGGTGTTGGGGCCGTAGCCCGCGGTCGCGCCGCAGGTCATCAGCCGGCCGCCGCGCTTGAGCGCCCGCAGGCTCGGCACCCAGGTATCCCCGCCGGTGAAGTTGACCACCATGTCGACCCCGCCGGTGTAGCGGCGCCGGTGCGGCTTTTCATAGAGGCCCCAGATCTCCTTGACGAAATCCGCCTCGGCGTAGTTGACCACATGGTCCGCGCCCCAGGATTTGAGCGCCTCGAGCTTCTCCGGCGTGCTGCCGCAGGCCACGACCTCGGCGCCGGCGAGCTTGGCGAGCAGGACGCAGCACGAGCCGACGCCGCCGCTGGCCCCGAGCACCAGCACCCGCTCGCCCTCCTTCAGCCCGCCATGGGTGAACAGCATCCGGTGCGCCGTCCCGTAGGCAACGGGAAGCGAGGCGGCCTGGGCGTGGCTCACGCCTTCGGGGATCGCGATCAGCCGGGTGGCATCGACCAGGCAGTATTCGGCCGTCCCGCCCAGTACCATCTCGCCCATCAGCCCTTTCTCCGGGGCGATAGGGTCGAGCGGATTGATCAGCACCGCATCGCCGATCTTCCAGCCCGCGACGCCCGCGCCGAGTTCGACGATGTCGCCGGCGATGTCGAGCCCGATGATCATCGGCATCGGCACCTTGATGCCGGGCATACCGTCGCAGGTGAAGACGTCGTGATAGTTGAGCGAGGTCGCACGGACCCGGATCACGACCTGGCCCTCGCCGACTATCGGATCGGGAAAGTCCTGCTCCAATGTCAGCGCATCGATCCCACCGTGTGCGCGCAAGCACACTGCCCGCATGGCGTACCCTCCGATTTCCGAGACTGGGACCCGAATCACGGCCCCGCGGTTTGGTCAAGACTCTGCGGAACGCGGCGGTGCCGTCAACCCTCGGGCTCGGCCCTGCCGCCGGCCGATCGGCCCGCAGGCGAATAGACCGTCTTGACGTTCGGCCCGGTTTTCCGGGCATCTCCGCCATAGATGTGAAGCGTCACCGCGGTCTCGGCGCCGGGGTTTCGGATGCGGTGGATGCCGCCCTGCGCACCGGGCAGATAGGTAGCGGCACCGGCTCGGTGGCACACCCGTTCGGTGGCGCGCGCCGCGTCCGGACCGGAACCGGCCACCGGTTGATAGCGGATGTCCTCGACCGTGCCACGAATGACGCCGTAAGCACACCATGTCAGATGGTCGTGGATCGGCGAGACGATGCCCGCCGGCCAGACCGCCACAACGACGCTGAGCGTCTCGTGCGGGCAGAAATAGATATTGCGGCGGCCGTAGCCGGTCTCCGGACAGGCGCATTCCGCGGCCCGCAGGAGACCCGGAGCGGCGAGCAGCGGAGACAGGCGTTCGGCCGCCTTGGCGGCGCGCCGGTCTGGCGCCAGGCGTGCGACCGCCGCGCCGATCTCGGCGAACCGGCGCTCACGCCCGCTCGGTCCCGGATCGCAAAGGGCGCGGCCGTCGAGCAGCGCAACATCGTCGGTGGCATCAGGCATGGATCGGCCTATACTCGTGCTTGGAAAAATTTTCTAATTTCTCGTGAAATCCCACATATGAGCAAACAAAATCTACTATATCACACAAATAAAGGAAAATACACTAGTGGATAACATAGATAAGAAAATTCTTTCTTTTTTGCAGAAGGACGCCACGACCCCGGTCGCCGAGATCGCCGAACGCGTCGGGCTGTCGACCACGCCGTGCTGGCGGCGCATCCAGAAGATGGAGGAGGCGGGCGTCATCCGGGCCCGGGTGGCGCTGCTTGACGGCCAGAAGTTGAACGCGGGCGTGACGGTGTTTGTCGCCGTTCGCACCAACGAGCACAGCGCAGAATGGCTTGAGGCGTTCTCCCGGGCGGTCGTCGAGATCCCGGAGGTGGTCGAGTTCTACCGCATGAGCGGCGACGTCGATTACCTGCTGCGGGTCGTGGTGCCGGACATCGCAGCGTACGACGCGGTCTACAAGCGCCTGATCAGCAGGGTCTCCCTGAGCGATGTCAGCTCGAGCTTCGCGATGGAGGAGATCAAGTACACCACCGCCCTGCCGCTCGATTACGCCTGAGGCGCGCCGGTTCGGGGTCCGGCCGGGGCCGGCCACGCTTTGTCGGCGGCGCGGACCACCATCCACGCACCCGCGGCGGCCTCGGGCGGGACGGCGATGATGCCTTCGGCGACCTCGGAGACCGGCAAGCCGGCGGCGGCGAAACAGGCGCGGCTGCGCGCGAGATCGGCACTCTCCAGGACGACGGCGGCGTTGCAGGGCAGCGTGGCCGGCTGCGCACCGGGCAGCAGGCACGCCAGATGGCCGGGGTCGCAAAAGTCCATCCGGCCGCGGTCGAGAAAGATTGTGCGGGCCTCGGCCGGCTTGCCGGTGAACCGCGAAAACCGCGCGGCGGCGGCGGCGGGATCGTCGCTGCACGTCACCACCCCGGCAAGCGAGACGACCGCGTTGTCGCGGGCGATCAGCGAGGGCTGCCATACGGTCTCCGGCGTGTCCTGGCGCAGCATCTGGATGCGGCCTTCCGGGAGCGTGCCGGGCGGCAGGCGGATAGCCGAGAAAGCGGCCTCCTCGGTCGTGCCGGCGTCGGTCTGCACCGGCCTGCGCAGGGCGGTCGCGGGCAGCGGCGCGAAGCCTTCCCGCTCCAGGCGGGCCGTCTCGCGGGCGGTATCCGCACAGCTGAACGCGATCAGGTGGATGCCGGCATGGCGGGCAAGCGCGCCGCGCAGCTCGCCGGTGATCGCATTGTCGATGCCTTCGACGGCGGCCAGGATCTCGATATAGCCGCGCTCGATCATCGCGCAGCGGTTGGCGGTCCCGGCCCGGACCCGGCTGCCGTCCCCCTCCTGGTTCTCATGGACGGTGATCGGCGTCAGGACGAAGCCGAGCCGCTCGAAAACCTGCCCAGCGGCCTCGAGGTCGTCGACGAACCAACCGACATGGTCGAGGAAGATCTGTCCACGCCCCGGCACCTGCGCGCTGGCAGGGGTCATCGCTCAGTCGTCCCAGACCTCGTCCCAGGTCCCCTGAGTGGCAGCCTTGGAATATTCGGTCGCACGGTTTTCGAAGAAGTTGGTGTGCTCCATGCCGTTCAGGATCTCGTCCATCCAGGGCAGCGGGTTGCGCTCGATCCTGAAAATCGGCTGCAGGCCGAGCTGCGAGAGCCGGCGGTCGGCGATATAGCGGATGTACTCCTTGACTTCCTTGCCCTCCAGCCCCTCGACGCCGCCGAGTTCGAAGGCGAGGTTGATGAAGGCATCCTCGTGCTCGACCACGGTGTTGCAGGTCTTGTAGAGGTCGCGCCGGAAGTCATCGGTCCAGATCTCAGGGTTCTCCGAAACGAAGGTGCGAAACAGCCGGATGATCGAATCGGTGTGCAGCGATTCGTCGCGCACCGACCAGGTGACGATCTGCCCCATCCCCTTCATCTTGTTGACCCGGGGGAAGTTGAGCAGGATCGCGAACGAGGCGAAGAGCTGCAGCCCCTCGGTAAAGGCGCCGAAGACCGCCAGCGTCATGGCGATGTCGGGCTTGGTCTCGGTGCCGAACTGCTGCATGAAATCGTACTTGTCCTTCATCTCCTTATAGCGGAAGAAGGCTTGGTACTCGGTCTCGGGCATGCCGATGGTATCGAGCAGATGCGAGTACGCCGCGATATGAACGGTCTCCATGTTGGAGAACGCGGCCAGCATCATCTGCACCTCGGTCGGCTCGAAGACGCGCGCGTAGTGGCGCATGTAGCAGTTGTTGACCTCGATGTCGGACTGGGTGAAGAAGCGGAAGATCTGGGTCAGCGTATGGCGCTCTTCCGGGCTCAGGTTGTTGTGCCAGTCCTTGACGTCATCGGCCAGCGGCACCTCTTCGGGCAGCCAGTGGATGCGCTGCTGGATCAGCCAGGCATCGTAGGCCCAGGGATAGCGGAACGGCTTGTAGACCCCGTTCGTTTCCAGCAGCGACATCAACCCCATCCCATTGAATTTCCTGCGGACCGGCTGGGTCCGACAGGCGGTGCCCGCAATTGCCCTACTGGCAGGCGAGGCATTCTTCGTAGTCGGCGCCGGGCTCCGCGGCCATCAGCGGGATCGGTGCCGCGACTTCCGGTGCGGCGATGCCGTTGTCGGCAACGTCGACCTTGGTCGAGATCACGTCGGCCCGCTGGAGCGAGCGCGAGCGCAGGTAGTAGAGCGATTTCACGCCCTTCTTCCAAGCTTGGAAGTGGATGTCGTGCAGCATTTTCTTGTGGACATCGGCCGGCAGGAAGATGTTGAGCGACTGGGACTGGCAGACATAGGGCGCGCGATCGGCCGCCAGGTCGATCAGCCAGCGCTGGTCGATCTCGAAGGCGGTCTTGAAGATCGCCTTCTCATCGGCGCTCAGGAAATCGAGATGACCGACCGAGCCCTCGTGGACGGTGATCGAGGTCCAGACCTCGTCGGTGTCCTGGCCCTTCGAGGCCAGGAGCGCCTTCAGGTATTTGTTGCGCACGCTGAAGGAGCCCGACAGCGTCTTGTGGGTGAAGGCGTTGGCCGCGTTGGGCTCGATCCCGGGTGAAGAGCCGCCGCAGATGATCGAGATCGAGGCGGTGGGCGCGATCGCCATCTTGTTGGAGAAGCGCTCCTGGAAGCCGTAATCGGCCGCGTCCGGGCACGGCCCGCGTTCGGCCGCCAGCAGGCTGGAGGCGGCATCGGCGTGGGCCCGGATATGACGAAACATGGTGCGGTTCCATGCCTTGGCCGGCGCGGACTCCAGCGGCACGCGCTGGCTCTGCAGGAAGGAATGGAAGCCCATCACGCCGAGCCCGACCGAACGCTCGCGGGAAGCGGCGTAGCGCGCGCGCGCCATCGAATCGGGCGCCTTGCCGATGAAGTCCTCCAGCACATTGTCGAGGAAGCGCATCACGTCCTCGATGAAGCGGGGATCCTCGCGCCACTCCAGATAGGTCTCCAGGTTGAGCGAGGACAGGCAGCACACCGCGGTCCGCTCCCGGTCGTGGTGGTCGAGCCCGGTCGGCAGGGTGATCTCGCTGCACAGGTTGGACATCCTGACCTGCAGCCCGGCCAGCTTTTGGTGCTCGGGCACCGCACGGTTGACGTGGTCGATATAGATGAAATAGGGCTCGCCGGTCTCGACCCGGCCGGTCAGGAGACGGATCCACAGCGCGCGCGCCTGGATGCGGCGGACGACGGTCCTGTCCTTGGGGCTGATCAGCGCCCAATCTTCGTTGTTCTCGACCGCGCGCATGAAGGCGTCGGTGATCACCACGCCGTGGTGCAGGTTGAGCGCCTTGCGGTTGGGGTCACCGCCGGTCGGCCGGCGGATCTCGATGAACTCCTCGATCTCGGGGTGGTCGATGCCGATATAGACCGCGGCCGAGCCGCGGCGCAGCGAACCCTGGGAGATCGCCAGCGTGAGCGAATCCATCACCCGGATGAACGGGATGATGCCCGAGGTCTTGCCGTTGGCCGAGACCTTCTCGCCGATCGAGCGCAGATTGCCCCAATAGCTGCCGATGCCGCCGCCGCGCGCGGCCAGCCACACGTTCTCGTTCCACAGATCGACGATGCCGTCCAGACTGTCCTCGGCCTCGTTGAGAAAGCACGAGATCGGCAGGCCGCGCTGGGTGCCGCCGTTGGACAGGATCGGCGTCGAGGGCATGAACCACAGCCGCGACATGTAGTCGTAGAGCCGCTGGGCGTGGGCCGAGTCATCGCCGTAGTGGGAGGCGACCCGGGCGAACAGGTCTTGATAGCGCTCCTCCGGCAGCAGGTAGCGGTCGTCCAGCACCGCCTTGCCGAAATCGGTAAGCAGATCGTCGCGGCCGCGGTCGATCTCGACCGTGACCTCGCGCGGGGACTGAAGCAGATCGTGCTTCGAAGAAATCAGATCCAGCAAGCCGCCCCTCCTAAGTCGTTCGGTCCATCGCCGGAACGCCGTTACCAGGCTGCGCCGGTCGAACGCATTGGCGTCACCG
Organism: Alphaproteobacteria bacterium; assembly: GCA_965248835.1. Classification (GTDB taxonomy): domain Bacteria; phylum Pseudomonadota; class Alphaproteobacteria; order MPNO01; family MPNO01; genus CAYFYS01. The sequence goes on along the minus strand of CBDFLJ010000002.1, from coordinate 34,314 downwards.
AGGAGCGCCGCCCCGCGCCCGAACCAGCCGAAACCGAATCGGTCGACGAGGCAGTGCGAACGCGTAGACTGCACAACAAATTGTGGTGAAGCAAGATGAAAACGCAACATTTTGTGGTTGACAGGGGTCCGGTGCCCCGGCACGCAAGCGGTTTCTCCACATTTTGTTCTATATTAGTACCAACTTTGTCCGGCAAATCAAGTGTTTGTTCCGTGTTCGTTCATGTCGCAAATTGTATCGAAAGCGATTACGGCCGCAACATGTTGTGGGTAGGACGGCGGCTTCTGTGGCTCAACCGGCGCCCCGGAAGGCGGCGATCCGGCGGGCGAGATCGGCCGGGCTGACGGGCATTTCCGAGATCCGCACCGCAAAGGGCCGCAGGGCGTCCTCGAGCGCGGCGGCAACGGCTGCGGTCGCCGGCACGGTACCGCTTTCGCCCACCCCCTTGATGCCGAGCGGGTTGTGATCGGTCGGTGATTCGAAATGGCGAATCGCCACCCGCGGCATTTCGGCAGCGCCGGTCACCATGTAGTCGGCCAGTGTCGTGGTCGTGGGCTGAGCCTGTTCATCGAAGCCCATCCGTTCCAGGAGGGCGTTGCCGAGCCCGTGGGCGAGGCCGCCGACGACCTGACCGTCGACGATCATCGGATTGACCATCCGCCCGCAGTCATGGACCACGATATAGCGCCGGACCGCGATCCGGCCGGTCTCGGCATCGACCTCGACCTCGCAGACATGGCAGCCGTTGGCATAGCTCAAGCCGTCGAAGGTCGCCGCCGCGGTCTCCTCCAGCCCCGGCGTCGCGCCGGCGGGCAGGGAATAGCCCGGCGTGCCGTAGACCATGTCGGCCAGCGCGCCGAGCCCGACCGACAGCGCGGCGACGCCGCGCACCCGCGCCTGCCCGCCGGCGAGCTCGACGTCATCCGGGGCGACCTCGAGCACGCCGGCGGCGAGCCGCTTGACTCTGGCCTCCAGCGCGACCGCGGCGAGATGGGCCGAGGAGCCGGCGTTGACCGCCTGGCGGCTGGCCGAGGCGCCGATCCCGGTTGGGACCGCCGCGGTGTCCCCGGCGACCACGGTGATCGCGCCCGGCGCGACTCCCAGGCGCTCGGCGCAGATCTGCGCCAGCATCGTCCGGGTGCCCTGGCCGATCGCGGTCGCCCCGGTATACAGGCTCACCCGGCCCGACGGTGCGATGCGCAGCGTGACCGCCTCGAACGGGCCGCGCCCGGTGCCCTTGACGTAGTTGGCAAGGCCGATCCCGAGATACCGGCCCGCCTCCCGCGCGGCGCGCTGGCGGCGGTGGAAGTCCGGATAGTGGGCGAGCGCGATGGCAGCGTCCTGGCAGGCCGGGTAGTCGCCGGAATCGAGGACGATGCCGGCCCCGCTGCGCGCAGCCAGCGCCCGCGCATAGGGCATCTCGTCTGCGCCGATCATGTTGCGGCGCCGGACCTCCTCGGGCGCGACGCCGAGCACCTCGGCCACGCGGTCGAGAGTCCGTTCCATGGCAAAGGTGCCCTGCGGGTGGCCGGCGCCGCGCACCGGGGTCGTCGGCACCTTGTTGGTCAGCGCGATCGAGACCTCCAGCCGGTAGGCCGGCAGCCGGTAGGGCCCCGGCACCACGGTGGCGGCGTTATAGGCGAGGTTGAGCCCGCGCGCGGTATAGGCGCCGTGGTCGTGGATCATCCGGCCGCGCAGCCCGAGCAGCCGGCCGCCGACGTCGGTCGCGGCCTCGATGTCCCAATACTGGTCGCGCTCCTGGGTGGTGGCGACGAAATGCTCCCGCCGGTCCTCGATCCACTTGACCGGACGGGAAAGCAGCCGGGCCGCCGCCGCGACCGCGATGTCCTCGGGATAGACCACCAGCTTGGGCCCGAACCCGCCGCCGACCTCGGCCGCGCGCACCGCGATCCGGTTCTCGTCCAGTCCGAGCAGCGCCACCAGCGCGCGCAGCGCGCCGTGCGGGGCCTGGCTCGAAAGCCAGACCGAGAGCACGCCCGAGACCGGGTCGGGATAGGCGAGCACCCCGCGGCACTCGATGGCGAGCCCGAGTCCCTTGTGCTGGCGCAGCGAGACCGAGACGGTGTGCGCGGCCGCCTCGAAGGCCGCCTCGACGTCGCCATAGGCCACCTCGTAGGCGGCGAGCAGGTTGTCCTCGGCATCGGCATGGGCCGTCGCGGCGCCCGGTTCCAGGGCGTCGCGGCAGTCGGCGACCGGCGGCAGCGGCGTGAGGTCGAGCGCGATCAGGCCGACCGCATCTTCGGCTTCGTAGCGGGTCCGGGCGATCACCACCGCGACCGGCTCTCCGACGTGGCAGAGCTCGTCCCAGGCGAGAATCGGCCGGTCGAGGATGTAGCGGTAGGCGTCGCTGGGCAGCGCGGTCCGCAGGCGCGGTGCGGTCAGATGCGGGGCGATATCGGCATGGCCGAGCGCCGCGACCACGCCGGGCGCGGTCCTGGCCGCCGCGAGATCGACGGCCCGGATCCGGGCGTGCGCGAGCGGGCTGCGCAGGAAGGCCGCGTGCACGGTGCCGGGAATGCGGATGTCGTCGACGAAACGCGCCGCGCCGCGCAGCAACGCCGGATCCTCCAGCCGCTTAAGCGGCATCCCGATCAGCGACTCGTTCAGGACGGATCGCCCTTCGCGGCGACCATGCGCTCGAACGCGGCCAGGGTCTCGGCGCTGACGTGGTGCTCGATCCCCTCGGCATCGGCGCGCGCGGCCTCCTCGCTCACCCCGATGGCGAGCAGGAAGGCGACCACGATCTGGTGGCGCCGGCGTGAGGTCTCGGCGATGCGCCGTCCCTCCTCGGTCAGGAAAATCGCGCGGTAGGGCTGGGTGACCACCAGGCCAGACTGCTGCAGCCGGGCGATCATCTTGGCGACGCTGGCCTGGGTGATGCCGAGCCGGCGCGAGATGTCGGCCGCGCGCGCCTCGCCGGTCGAATCGATCAGGTCGGCGATCAGCTCGACATAGTCTTCGGCGATCTCGGTCTGGCGGGCGGCCCGGGTCTGGCGGTGATGGTCGGCCTGGGCGTCCGGCGCGAGCAGGTCGGGGGCCGAGACCGGGCCGTCGAGCGTCGGCTCGACCGGCTCCTGTTTGGCCATTGGCTTGGTCGGCTCGGTCAAAGCGGCGTCGTCCCGTCACCCGGTCGGGGCCGACTATGCCCAATGTCCGGCCCCTTGACAATTGTTGGCCGAGACTGAATAACTTAGCCAAGGCTAAGTTGTTCAGGCGGAGCAAACTTCGTGCAGGGCAAACCCGGCGCATCGATCCGGCGCCGCACCGCAAGGGTTTCGGCGGCCGGCACGCGGTTGGCGTTGCCGGCGGTGCTGTGGCTCGCCGTGGCTGCGGCACCCGCTGCCGAGGCCCATGTCGCCAGCCGCGCGCAATGGCACCCCTTGGCAGCGGCCCACCTGTTCGGGGTCTTTGCCAGCGCGATCGAGCCCGTCGACTGGGAGGGCATCGAGGAGCGCTATGCAACGGCGCCGGCGCCGCCGAAATTCCTCCATGCCGGCACCGAGCCGGCCTATGCGATCCTTGAGCGGCTGGCGGGGTTTGCCGGCCGCGACCCGGGTTCGGCAATCCGCGCCGCGATCAAGGCCCGCGATACCGGCGCCCTGCGCGCCGCGATCGCCCAGGCGACATCGATCGCGGTGCGTGCGCGGCTGGACCGCGCGAAGGCGAAGCTCGACGGGAAGCGGGCCGCGCTCGGCGATGTGCTGGCCGCCCGATCGATCTACCGCGCCTTCGAGGACGCCCTGCGGAGCAACGATCCGAAGGCGTACCGGCGCTTCGGTCTGGCCTGGCTCGAACTGACGACCGCGCTGGGTGCCGGGCGGGACGGCGCGCAAGGGCTGATCGACCGCCTCGCAACCGGCCTTTCGGAGAATTTCGAGCGTGGCGCGCTCGACATTCTGCCGCGCGGAAAACCCTGGCTGCCGCCGGACGGCGCGCTGGTCGAGCAGGCCCGCCTGCCGCGCCTGGTGCTCAACTTCGAGGCACGCGGGATCGACGAGAAGAAGCTGTTCCTGGTCGCCTATGGCGACATGCTGTTCGATTCGCCGCTGATTTTCGGCCGCCCGGCCCGTGCGCTCGGCCTGGCGTGCTCGACCTGCCACAACCGCGGCGACATCAACAACGCGCTCTACATCCCGGGGCTCAGCCGGCATCGGGGCGGCATCGATATCGATGGCGGGTTTTTCAACCCGAAAGCCAACGACCACCGCTTCGATCCTTTGGACACGCCGAGCCTGCGCGGCATCCGGTTTACTGCGCCCTACGGCCGCGACGGCCGGATCGTGAGCCTGCGCGAATTCGTCCGCGCGGTCATCGTGGACGAGTTCGCCGGGCCCGAGCCGAGCCCTTTGATGCTCGATGCGCTGATCGCCTACCTCAACGAGTTCGATTTCCTGCCGACGCCTCTGCTCGACCGCGACGGCCGGCTCAACGCCGGGGCGAGCGCCGCGGCGCGGCGCGGCGAGGCGATCTTCAACCGGGCCTACCCCTCGATGGCCGGCCGGTCGTGCGCAAGCTGCCATATCCCCGACGGCAACTTCGTCGACGGCAAGCGCCACGACATCGGCTCGGTCGGGCCGTCCTCGGCGCATGCCGGCGACGGCGCCTTCGACACGCCGACGCTGCTCGGCCTCAGCTACAGCGCGCCCTACTTCCATGACGGCTCGCTGCCGAGCCTGGAGGCGGTCGTGAACTGGTTCGACCGGCGCTACGCCATGGGCCTGGACGACACCGAGGCCGCCGACCTCGTGGCGTATCTCGAAGCGGTCGGGACCGGCGCGGCGCCGTTCGAGACATTCGATGCGACCAACACCCGGTTCAAGATGAGCTTCGAGGAGGCCTCGACCTTCCTGTCGACGCTGGAGACCCTGATCCCCGCGCGCGACCGCCGGCATGCGCTGCTGCTGCTGCAGACCGTCGCGGCCGATTTGCGCGCCGATGCGCCGGGGATGGCCAACATCGCCGCGCGCGGCCGCGTCGAGGCGCTGGCCGGCCGGATCGATGCGATCGCCGAATCGGTCCGGCGGCAGGATTGGCGCGGGGCGGCACGGCTATGGGCGGCCTACAAACAGGCGGAGGCGCGCGATGCGACCGCGCTTTATTGACGCGCTCGCCGCCGTGCTGGTGCTGCTGGGCCTCGCCGCCGGTCCCGCGGCTTCTGCTGCCGACAAGGCCCTGGTGCTCGCCTTCGTGCCGCAGGAGAATCCGGAGAAGCTCCTGGGCGATGTCCGGGCCATCGGCATCTACCTCGAAGGCGCGCTCGGCCGCAAGGTGACTGGCTACCTCACCCAGGACCATGCCGCGGCGATCGAGGCGCTGGAGGCCGGCAAGGCCGACATCTCGTTCCTCGGCGCGCTGGCCTATGTGATCGCCCGCGCGCGGACCGGCGCGCGGGCGGTTTTGTCGGAGGTCTATCGCGGCAAGCCGAGCTATTCCGGCGCGGTCTTCGTCAGGCGCGACAGCGGCATCGCGACCCTCGCCGCGCTCAGGGGCAAATCGATCGCCTTCGCCGATCCGATCTCCGAATCGGGCTATCTCTACCCGCTGGAGCTGTTTGTCGCCGACGGCCATCTCAAGCGCCGCCAGGATCCCAGGGCCTTCTTCGGAGCGGTCTATTTCGCCGGCGGCTACCAGCAGGCGATCCAGGCGGTCGCCAACGGTCTCGTCGATGCCGCGGGCGTGAGCATCTATGCCAGCCTGCTGCTCGACCCCGGCCGGCGCGGCGAGGTGAGAACGCTCGCGGAGACCCCGGCGATCCCCTCGCACGTGGTGATCGCCCGCAAGGAGCTCGAGGTCTCGGTCCGCGAAGCGTTCGTGGCTGCGATGCTGGCGCTGAACGAGCCCGACAAGCAACATCTCCTGAAGCACGTCTATGCGCCGGACGGCTATGTCAGGCCCGATCACGCGGCTTACGAGGCGGTCGCCCGGCTCGCCCGCGCCTATGGTCTTATCGGCAAATGACAGAAGCGGTGCGCATCACCGATCTCAGCATCCGCTACGCGGCGGACGGGCCGCCGGCGCTGTCGATCGGGCACCTGTCGATCAGCGCCGGCGCCCGGGTCGCGGTCATCGGGCCAAGCGGGTCGGGCAAGACGACCCTGCTGCGCGCGCTCCACGGCCTTGTCGCGGCGGAGGCCGGCGCAGTCGCGGTCCATGGCGTCGATCTCACCGCCCCGGGTGCCCGCGTGCGCGGCTTCCGACGCCGCAACGCGGCGATCTTCCAGGAGTTCCAGCTCGTCGAGCGTACCGATGTGTTGCGCAACGTGCTGTGCGGCAGGCTCGGGCAGACCGGTGTGCTGGCGAGCCTGTTCGGCGTCTTCGGCGATGCAGACCTCGAGGCGGCACAGCGGGCGATTGCGGCCACCGGGCTCGGCGAACTCGCCGCGCGGCGGACCGATTCGCTCTCCGGCGGGCAGCGCCAGCGCGTCGCGGTGGCGCGCGCCCTGGCGCAGGAGCCGGACCTGATCACCGCCGATGAGCCGGTCAGCCAGCTCGACCCGGTGCTGGCCGATGACATCCTGGCGCTGGTGATGGGTCAGGCCCGCGCGCGCGCGATCACCGCGATCGCGGTTGTCCATCACCCGGCGCTTGCCAGCGCGCACGCCGAGCGCATTCTCGGGCTGGCCGGCGGGAAGATCGTCTTCGACAGCGCCGGCGGCGAGAACCTGGATGGGGTGGCCTTGAGGCGGATCTACGGCCGCAGCCCGCCGCCGCGGATCGTCGCGCCGGCCCAGCCCTCGGAGCGTGCGCGTGAACGACAGGACCCGCCCAGCCACGTGGCGTGACAGCCTCGCGCGCGCGGCGGTCCTGCTCGGGATCGTGCTCGCCGTGGCCTGGGCCTGGGCCGGCACCGGATTCGACCCCACGCAGCTTGGCGCCGGGCTGCCGCGCCTGGGCGCGTTCCTCGCCCGCATGGTGCCGCCCGATCTGACCATCGCCGGCACTGTCTTTCGAGCGATGATCGAGACCTTGCAGATCGCGCTGCTCGGCACGGTTTTCGGCGCCCTCCTGTCGTTCGGGCTGGGGCTGCTGGCGGCGGCCAACCTCACCCCGGGCTGGGTCCACCAGCCGGTCAAATGGGCGATGGCGGCCTTGCGCGGCATCCCGGTGATCCTGCTGGCGCTGATGTTCGTCAGCGCCTACGGGCTGGGGCCGGTCCCCGGCATTATCGCGATCGCGCTGCACTCGGCCGGCATGCTGGGCAAGTTCTATGCCGAGGCGTTCGAGGCCGCATCCGGCGGGCCGATCGAGGCGATGCGGACCACCGGCGCCGCCTGGCCGCAGATCGTCCGCTTCGCGGTGATCCCCCAGATCGGCCCGGAGCTTGCCCGCGACACTCTGTTCCGCTTCGAGCTGAACCTGCGGGAGTCCCTGGTCCTCGGCCTGGTCGGCGCCGGCGGGATCGGGTTCTATATCCAGGCCTACGCGCGGGCCTTCCATTACGAGAAAGTGGCCACGCTCACCCTGGTCGTGCTCGCGCTGGTGGTCGTGGTCGAGCAGGCCAGCGTGATGGTCCGCCGCCGGCTGCGCTGAGGCGGTCGCGACGGTCCCGGATCAGCCGGACAGCATCGCGGCGACGGCCGGCCAGTGGCTCACGCCCTTGGATTTCAGGTCGTCGTCGTAGTCATGCGGGCCGATCGGCTGGAAGGCTTCCATCGCCGCTTCCCAACTCGGCCGTGCCTTTGCTCGCGCCAGCCAGTCGGCAAGGTGCGGCTTGTCGGCCCACATCTCCTCCAGGTTCAACCGCTCCAGACGCCAGACATAGGGCAGCAGCGCGCACTCGGCCGCGCTGAAGCCATCGCCGGCAAGCCACGGCCGGTCGGACAGGGCGGCCTCCATCTCACGCAGGACCTTGTCGAACAGGCCGACATGTCGGGTCAGGAACGATGCGTCCATGCGCTTTTCGAACAGCTCGGCCTGGCGCGCGGCGCGGGACCGGTCGGGCAGCTTCGCGATCCGTTCCTGGAGCGCCGCGCGGCCGTGGAAGGCAAGCACCTGCTCGGCGAAAGCCGCGGCATAGCTCACCGTCCCGCAGGCCGCGTGGAGTCCGTCATCGGGGATCTTCGCCCAGATCCGCATGGCCGCCCGGGCCAGCGGGGCCTCCGGGCGCAGGGGGATTTCGGGAAAGGCATCTTCGAGATATTCCAGGATGACCGTCGATTCGATCACCGGACGGCCGTCATCGACCAGAGTCGGCACGACGCCCTTGGGGTTGAGTGCGAGATATTCCGGCGAGACCTGCTCGGATTTCATCAAATCGACATGGCGGCCGTGCCAGCCGATGCCCTTCTCGTGGAGCGCGAGCCGCACCTTCTGGGCGCAGACCGAAATGTTGTGATGATAGAGTTCGAGCACCCTGGCCCCCTGCCATGGATTGCGGGTAATTCTAGCCGCGCGGCCAGGCGATAGGGAGGCGACAATGAAGGCAGTCTATATCACGGGGCACGGTGGACCCGAGATGCTCGAATACGGTGACCGGCCGGAGCCGGTCGCGGGGCCGGGCGAGATCCTGGTCCATATCCGTGCAGCCAGCGTCAACGGCGCGGACTGGAAGGTGCGCGCCGGGGGCTACGGCCCGCTGTCTGCGTTCCCGCACATCCTCGGGCGCGATTTCTCGGGCCTGGTCAGCGCGCTGGGGGACGGTGTGGCGGATTTCGCCGTCGGCGATGCAGTCTTTGGCGTGTGCGATGCCGGCCAGGAAGGAGGCTACGCCGAGAAGATCGCGGTCAAGGCCGCAATCGTCGCGGCCAAGCCGGAGACGGTCTCCCATGTCGATATCGCTGCCCTGTCGCTGATCGGGCTGACGGCGCTGGTCTCGGTCGAGGATACGCTGGCGCTGCGCGCGGGCGAGAAGATCCTCATCCACGGCGGTGCCGGCGGCGTCGCAGGCTTCGCCATCCCGCTCGCCAAGCATATCGGCGCCCGTGTGGTCACCACCGCCAGCGCCGCCAACCACGACTATGTGCGCTCCCTGGGGGCCGATGAGATCATCGACTACAACGCGACCGATTTCACCCAAGCCGTCTCGGACTGCGATGCGGTCCTGGACACGGTTGGCGGCGATGTCACCCAACGCTCCTTCGCGGTGCTCAAGCCGGGCGGACGGGCGGCCTTCATCGCCTCGGGCTCGAACCCGCCGGACTGCCCGCGCGAGGATGTCACCGCGCTCCGGCCCAGGGTCGGGCGCGACCGCGCGCATCTCGAGCGCATTGTCGAACTGCTTGCTGCCGGCGCGGTGCGAGTGCCCGAAATCCGCCGCTTCCCTCTGTCGGCGGCCAAGGAGGCCCAGGGGTTGAGCGAATCACGCCACCTGCGCGGTAAGCTGGTCTTCGAGATCAACAGTTGATCCCGACGCTTCGGGCGGCGCGCCAGACCCGCTCCGGCGTTGCCGGCATGTCGAGGTCGCGGACCCCCAGCGGCGCCAGCGCATCGAGGATGGCGTTGATCACCGCCGGCGGTGCGCCGGTCGATCCGCTTTCTCCGGCGCCCTTGACCCCCAGCACGTTGATCGGCGAGGGCGCCTCGTGGATGCCGACTGCGATCGACGGCAGGTCGTCGGCGCGCGGCAGGCAGTAGTCCATCAGCGAGCCCGACAGTAGCTGTCCGGAGCCCGGGTCGTAGCGGCAGTCTTCCAGCAGGGCCTGGCCGATGCCTTGCGCGATCCCGCCATGGCTCTGGCCTTCCAGGATCATCGGGTTCACCGCGCGCCCGACATCGTCGATCGCGGTGAACCGGTCGATCCGCACCCGGCCGGTCTCGGCATCGACCTCAACCTCGCAGACATGTGTGCCGCTGGGGTAGGTCGCATCGGGAATGGTGTAGTCGGCCTCGGCGTAGAGCCTGGCATCGGGTTCATCTTCCAGGGTCCGTGCGAAGCCGGCGGCTTCGAACAGGTCGAGCGACAGGTCGGTACCCGCAACCACCAAGCGTCCGGCCTCGAAGAGGATATCGGTCTCGGCGACCTCGAGCTTGCGGGCCGCAAGCTGCTTCGCCTTCTCGATGATCGTCTCGGCGTTCTGGACGATCAGCGGCCCGGCGAAGATCACCGAGCGCGAGGCATGCGTCCCCTCGCCGCGCGGGATGCGGTCGGTGTCGCCCATCACCAGGCGCACGCTGTCGAAGGGCACCCCGAGCCGCTCGACCACCATCTGGGCGAACGCGGTCTCGTGGCCCTGGCCGTGGTTGTGGGTCCCGGTGAAGAGCTCGACCACGCCGTCGTCGCGCACTTCGATCCCGCCCCACTCGAAGGGCACCCCGGCTGCGACCTGGATGTAGTTGGCGGCCGCCCGGCCGCGGAGCAAGCCGCGCGCACGGCTTTCAGCCTGGCGCGCGGCGAACCCGTCCCAGTCGGCGAGCGCGAGCGCCTTGCGCAGGTTCTCGTCGTATTCGCCGCTGTCGTAGCTCACCCCGGCGGGGCTGCGATAGGGCATTGCGCCGGCCGGGATGTGATTGCGCCGGCGTAGATCCAGCGGATCGATGCCGGTCCGGCGGGCCGCCGCATCGATCAGGCGCTCGATGAGGTAATTAGCCTCCGGCTGGCCGGCGCCGCGGTAGGCGAACACGTTGACGGTGTTCGTGTAGGCCACGCGGATCCGGGCATGGAGCACGGGGATGTCGTAGACCCCGGTCTGGACCCGCGGTCCCAGGACCACGGGCACCATCGGCCCGATGCCGCCGGGATAGGCGCCGAGATTGGCGATCGTATCGACCTTGAGCGCGAGGAAGCGGCCCCGGGCGTCGAGCGCGAGCGCGGCGGTGCTCAAGTTGTCGCGGCCGTGCGGGTCGCTCACGAACCCCTCGGACCGCTCGCAGGTCCATTTGACCGGCCGCCCGGTGCGGCGCGCGCACCAGGCGACGTAGAAGCATTCCGGGATCGGCGCGCCGCGGGTGCCGAAACCGCCGCCCATGTCGCGACAGACCACCCGCACGGTTTCGCGCGGCAGGTTCATGATCTCCTCGGCCAGCATGGTCTTCGCGCGGTGGGGCATCTGGGTGGTCGCATGGACGGTAAAGCGGCCGGTCGCCGGATCGAAGGTCGCCGCCGCGCCGCGCGGCTCCATCGGGTTGATGATCACCCGGTTGTTGACCGCCTCGATCGTCACGACATGGGAAGCGGCCGCGAAAACTTCGTCCGTGGCGGCCTCATCGCCGTAGTCGACATCGGCGCACAGGTTGCCCTGCGCGCCTTCCCACACGATCGGCGCCCCGGGTTCGAGCGCGGCCGCCGGATCGACGACGGCCGGCAGCGGCTCGAACGCGACTTCGACCAGCGCCGCGGCGTCGCGCGCCTGCGGGTCGGTCTCGGCCACGACCAGGGCGATGGCTTCGCCGACATGGCGGACTCGATCCGACGCCAGCAGCGCGTTGTCGGGCATGAACAGCCCGGTGCCCTCATGATGGCGGTAGGCGCCGCCCTCGATGCCGAAGAAATCGATCGCCGGGCTGCCGAAGCCCTCCTCGCGCAGATCCTCCGCCGTCAGCACGGCCAGCACGCCCGGTGCGGCGCGGGCCGCATCGGTTGCCAACGACAGGACGCGCGCGTGGGCATGGGGCGAGCGGACCACCTGCAGCCACGCCGCGCCCGGCAGGTCGAGATCGCCGGTGTAGTTGCCCTGCCCGCGGACCAGGCGGCGGTCCTCCACCCGCAGGACGGACTGTCCGATCCCGAATTGCATGCCCGGCCTCCCCCGATCCGCGCCGTGACCCGGGCAGGCGCCTAGCCCGGCGCGTACTTGCCGCCTGTCTGGACGGTATGCGGGCCATCGCCGCCGGCCTCGGCATGCTGACGCCGGGTTATCCGCTCCCAGGTCCGCTTCAGATCGTCGCGCACCGTGATCGCGAGCCGGCCGATCCCTTCGATCTCGAGCTCGATCCGGTCGCCGTCCTGGAACGGGTGCAGGCCGCGGTGGTTGGTGCCGGTCGCCAGGATGTCGCCGACCTCCAGCGGGTGGATCGCGCTGATCCATTCGATGCAGCGGGTGATCGGGTGGGCCATGTCGTCGGTGTTGAAGTCCTGCATCAGATCGCCGTTGTTCCACAGCCTGACCCGGAGCTTCTGAGGATCGGCAATCTCGTCGGCGGTCACGATCCACGGCCCGATCGGCGCGAAGGTCTCGCGCGACTTGACCTGGTAGAACGTGTTGCCGGGCGGTGGCAGCCCACGCGCCGAACCGTCGATGAAGGCGGTGTAGCCGAAGACGTGGTCCATCGCATCTGCAGCGCCGACATGGCTGGCCCGCTTGCCGATGACCACCGCGAGTTCGGCCTCGCCCTCGAAGACGGTCGCCGGCGCATCGGGCAGGACCATCGTGTCGCCGTGGCCGATCACCGCGCCCGGTGATTTGTGGAACGCGTTGATTTGCGCCGGCGCGTCGCGGGTCCCGTCTTCCATGTAGTTGACCGCCATGCAGTCGATGTTGCGCGGCCGCGGCAGGGGTGGGCGGATCCGCACGCTGTCCACGGGCATCCCTTCGGCCCGCGAAGCCGCCTCCAGGGCGGCACGATAGTCCTCGAACCGCTCGATCAGGCCGGCGATGACGTCGTGCGGGCCGAGCCGCGGGATATCGGCGACCACGTCGGAGACATCGACCACGCGGTCACCGACCAGGACGCCCAGGTTGAAGTCGTTGAAGAACAGGAGTTTCATCGGTTTCCTCGCACAGGATCAGGATCAGGATATCGGCAGGCTCGGCCGCTGGCCGGGCCGGAGCTGCATGTCGAAGGCGGTCAGCAGTGCCGCGGTCGCCGCATAAAGCCCCATCAGCGAGACCAGGTCCACCAGGTCGCGCGCACCGAAGGCCGCGAGCGCGCGGGCGTAGGTCTGCGGCCCGACGCGCTTGTCCTCGAAGATTTCACGGCCAAGCGTGATGACCGCGGCCTCCGTGTCGTCCAGCCCGTCGACCGACCCGCGGTGGCGTACGACGTCGATGGTCTCGGCCGACAGGCCTTCCCGTTCCGCCGCACCTTCGTGCTGGACCCATTCGAACTGGCAGTCCTGGGCGCGCGCGACCACCAGTATCGCAAGCTCTCGGATGCGCCCGGGCAGCGCCGTCTCCCAGCGGAGATAGCGGTTGAGCGGCTGGTTCAGCACTGCGAGCTGCGGGCTGTTGAGCCGGATGCCGCCGGGCCCGTTGAGCCCGACCAGAGACCGCCCTGACGGCGTCCGGAGCTGATCGAAGATCTCCGCCGCGGCCGCATCCAACGCCTCGCGCCGGGGCAGCGGCAGCCGGCAGCCGGATTCGGGATCGATGTCGTCGGGGAGCCGGGTTCCGGTCATCTCTTCGCGCCTCTTGTCGATTGCCCGCGCTGCCGTTCTTCGGCCGGGGCAGCGCAGACTAAGGTGGGAGCGGGCGAGATTCCAGTCGAGACGAAGCGTTGCAGCCGCACCGGCCGCCGGCACCTTGCTTGCGACCGGGAACCGACGAAGCCCGGAGCCGGTTCATGTTGCACCGGGCGCGGCGGGCCGGCACAGTGCGGCCATGCCAAGGCCGATTCTTTCAGGCCCTTCGATCCGGGCGATCCCCGAAGGCGACACGCGCGAGCGCCTGATCTGCGGCGATTGCGGTTTCATCACCTACGACAACCCGAAGATCGTCGTCGGCTCGGTGGCGACCTGGGACGGCCGGGTGCTGCTCTGCCGCCGGGCGATCGAGCCGAGCCGCGGGCGCTGGACCCTGCCGGCCGGCTATCTGGAGCTCAACGAGACCACCGAGGCCGGCGCGGCGCGCGAGGCGATGGAAGAGGCCTGCGCGCGGATCGAGATCGAGGGGTTGCTCGCGGTCTATAACATCCCGCGGATCAGCCAGGTGCAGCTCATCTACCGCGCCCGGCTCGCCACGCCCGAAATCGCCGCCGGCGTGGAGAGCTTGGAGGTCGGCCTGTTCGATTGGGCCGATATTCCGACCGATGAGATCGCCTTCCCCTCGGTGCTATGGGCGCTCGGCCACTACCGCGAGTCATTGGCCGAGCCCGTCCCGCTGCCCCGCGGCAACCCGCCCGGCGGATTGCAAAACGCGGGCGGCACCGGCTGAGCGATGAACGAGACCGCCCTGTGGATCACCGAGGCCGACGTGACGGCGATGCTGTCCCTGCCCGAGGCGATCGATGCGCTGGAGCGCACGCTGCTGTTGGAGGCGGCCGGCGAGGCGGCCAATATGCCCAAGGCGCACCTGATGGTCGCGGCCAACGACGCGATGCATGCAATCGGCGGGGCGGTCGCCGGTGCGGGGATCTGCGGCACCAAGACCTGGGTCAACCTGCAGGGCAGGTCGCAGACAGTGCTGGTCCTGTTCTCGCTGGAGGACGGCAGGTTGCGCGCGGTGGTGGAGGCCACCGCGCTGGGCCAGATGCGCACCGCGGCGATGACCGGCGTCGGCACACGACGGCTTGCCCGACCGGACGCCGACGTTCTGGCGGTTATCGGCTCGGGCAAGCAGGCGCTGCCCAAGGTCGCCGCCTGCGCAGCGGTCCGCGGCCTTCGCCATGTCCGGGTGTTCAGCCGCAGGCGGGAGGCGCGCGAGGCCTTCGCCGAACGGACACGCCAAGAGCTCGACCTCGAGGTGAGCGCCTGCGGCAGTCTGGAAGAGGCCGTCGAGGGCGCATCGATCATCACGCTGATCACCAACGCGACAGAGCCGTTCCTGGACGCCTCGATGGTCGCACCAGGGGCGCATGTCAACGCGATGGGCGCGATCGTGCCGGCGCGGATCGAGTTCGCGCAGGACATCTTTGCGCGATGCGCGATGATCGTGGTCGACACCATCGAGGGGGTACGCGCGCTTTCGGCGGAGTTCCGCCGGCGCTATGGCGAGGACGACGCTGCCTGGTCGGACGTGCTGCCGATATCGCGGGTGATCGCAGAGGACGCACGCCGCCCGGCAGCCTGTGACCTGACCCTGTTCAAGGCCATGGGGATGGGTATTTCCGACCTTGCGCTGGGCATCGAGGTGCTTGCGCGGGCGCAGACGCAGGGCCGCGGCACCGCTCTGCCCGAGCGCGTGGGGGTGCCGCCGCGGCTGCGCTAGGCGCGTCAGCGGCCGGGGACGCGCATCTCCTCGGGCACGATGCGCCCGCCCTCGACGATCATCTGGTTGTCGAGATACAGCGTGCAGCCCTTGAGCGGGATGTCGAGGTGGCAGAGCGTATCGTTGGTGCCGCCGACCTCGGTGTTGGGCCCGGTCGAGAACAGCACGTTGCCGTAGAAGGCGCGGCCGTCCTGGCCGCCCGATTGGGCCCCGGCGTGGCCGGTCGCCATGAAGTCCCAGCGCGCGTTGGCATCCAGCCCCCAGCCGATGTGCGAGATGGCGTACGCTCGCGGGTCGTCGAACCCGGCCATGAAGGTGCGCAGCAGCTCAGCGTCGAACCCCCCACCCGCGATCCCGGTCACCATGCCGCCCTCGATCGTCAGCGTGATCGGATCGATGACGTAGCGCATCAAGGGCAGCAGCATGTCGCCGGTGTCGATGACCACGGTACCGTCGACGCCGTCGTCGTGGGCAGCAGTGTAGAGGAACACGCCCGGCCAGGCGTCCCAGCGGCCCGGCGTGTCGGTGAATCCGTATTGTTGGACGACGTGGTACTTGCCGAGCCGGTAGACGACATCGGTGCCGCCGGGCGAGGTGATGCGCATCTCTTTCGCCTTGCCCAGAATTTCCGCGCCCGTCTCGATGCGCCGCCGGTCGTCCGGTGTGGACAACATGCGGCGCAGCACCTCGATGTGCTCGACCACCAGCAGCATGCGCGGGCCGGCGGCGGTGATCTCGGTCTGCTCTTCGGACCACAGCAGCCCGACCAGATCGACGACCATGTCCACGCCCTTGAGCGCGGTGATAGCCGGCGCATTGCCCTTCAGGGAATTGCCCGGGCCGAAGAAGCTGCCCGGCCGCTTCCTGATGTTGACCTGGAAGGCATCGGCGCCGAGCGCCGCGGCCGCGGCGAGGAAGGCCGCGGCGTAGTCCGCCCGGACCTCACCCTCGGCCAGGACGGCAAGGCTGGTGCCCGCGCCGACCTTGCACAGCTCGAGTTCCTGCCTGAACAGAGAGACCATATCCGCATCGGCAGCCATCGTTTCCCCTTTCCTCGCGGCTAGCGGGCGTCGCCGTCGCCCTGCATCGCGTCCAGATAGCGGTTGATCCGGTGATGGATCGCGATCTCCTGAGCGTGCATCGGACCGCCGGCGAACCGCCGCGAACGCAGACCCTTCTGGGTGTATTGCAGCAATTCCATGTCCTCGCCCGCGAACTTGCGGGCGAAGTCCTTGAGAAGCTCGACCTTCTGCGCGAACGCCGGCGTTTCCTCCGCGCCCTTCCACAGGCAGGTGAACCCGGTCACCCGCGACCGTTCGGGCCCCAGCGGATAACTCACCCAGGGCTGGATCATGTCCGCACGGGCCAGGAAGTTGAAGTTCGGCCGCAGGAAGGCGCTGTAGGCAAAGGACGGGCCGAGCTCGTGATCGGCGAGCCACGGCGTCGGCCCGAACAGAAGCGCGCCGTCGGGCGACATGCTGCGGCTCGGATAGACCTTGCGCCAGCCCCACTTGGTGAACACCACGTCGCGCAGCGAGGTCTCGCCGAAGCCCTCGGTCGCGAAGCTGCCCTTGTGGATGACCTCGACATGGTAGGTGTCGATCAGGTTCTCCGGCAGAAGCTTCCAGTTGCAGTCGATCTCGTAGGTGAACCGGTCGACCAGCCGCATGTCCTCGGACCGCAGAAACGCCGCGGAGTCGGCGAACGCGTCGGCGGCCATGTATTCGGCCAGGCTCGGGCCTTCGTCGTCGAAGCACACGAAGATGCAGCCGCCCCAGGTCTCCAGCCTGATCGGCGACAGGCCGCAGTTCGCGACATCGAAGCGCGGCAGCCCGCGGGGCTGCGACGGCGCGACCAGCTTGCCGTCGAGGTCGTAGATCCAGCCGTGGAACGGGCAGCGGAAGTCGGGCGTATTGCCGTTTCCCGAGGCGACCGCGGCACCGCGATGCCGGCAGACGTTGGTGAAGGCGCGCAGCGCGCGATGCGCGTTCATGCAAAGCAGGATCGGCTCGCCGACGATCTCCATGGTCATGAAATCGCCGGGCTCGGAGAACTCTTCGACGCGGGCGAGCATCAGCCAGTCCCGCATGAACAGCTTCTCGACCTCCATCTCGTAGATGTCCGGAGAGGTGTAGTAGTGGCCCGGCAGGTGGCGCGCATCCTCCAGACGCGCGCGCGTCGGCGCGAGCTCCTCTTCGGAGAAGTATCGCGCAGCGCCGTTGCGCCTGGAGTCCCGGGGGTCGGAGAGGGCAGTGCTCATTGGCGGTGCCTCGTTCAACGCCTGTCGGCTATCGGAGCCTAACAACACGGATTTTGGCCGGCAAGCGCCCGACGCGATCCGCAGCAGGCCTGCGCTAGTCTACCAGCCCCACCAGGCGGCGGGCGAAGGCGGTGGCCTCGAACGGGCGCAGGTCGTCCTCGCCTTCGCCGACGCCGACCGCGTGTACCGCCAGGCCGAAGCGCTCGGCCAGCGCGACCACGACGCCGCCTTTGGCCGAACCGTCGAGCTTGGTCAGCACCAGCCCGGTGACATCGGTCATCTCCCGGAAGGTGCCGACCTGGGCGTGGGCGTTCTGGCCGGTGGTCGCATCGAGTACCAGGAGGCAGGAATGCGGCGCGTCCGGATCGAGCTTGCCGATCACCCGGATGATCTTCTGCAGCTCGGCCATCAGGTCGGCCCGGTTTTGCAGCCGCCCGGCGGTGTCGACCAGCAGCACGTCGGCGCCCTCGTCGCGCGCCCGCGCCAGGGCGTCGAAGACCAGCCCGGCGGCGTCCGCGCCGGTCGGCCGGGACACGACCGGGCAGCCGATACGCTCGCCCCACAGCGCGAGCTGGCTGACGCCGGCGGCGCGGAACGTATCGCCGGCGGCCAGCATCACCTTGTGGCCGTCCTCGCCGAGCTGCTTGGCGAGCTTGCCGATGGTGGTGGTCTTGCCGGTCCCGTTGACGCCGACCACCAGGACGACATGGGGCCTCAGCGCGGCATCGATCGTCAGCGGCACGGCAACCGGATCGAGGATGCCGGCGATATCCTCGGCCAGCGCTGCGCGCACCTCCTCGGCCGTGACCTCCGTCCCGAAGCGGGTCCGGGCCAGGTTGGCCGCGAGCCTGGCGGCGGTCTCGACCCCGAGGTCGGCGCCGATCAGCAGATCTTCGAGCTCTTGCAGCGCCGCCTCATCCAGGGTGCGCCGCGCGAAGATCCCGGTGATGCCGTCCGACAGCCGGCGCGAGGTCCGCGACAGCCCGGCGCTCAGCCGGCCGAGCCAGGACGTAGGCGTATCGCTCATGCGTGCAGCCGGCCGTCCAGTGCGCCCGCGCCATGGCCGGTCACGACGGCGGCGACGATCGCGCCCGGCGGCGCCGCGCGGTCGAGTCGCAGCTTGGCGAACTGCTCCGTCCGGCCGAGCTGGTCGGACTCGACCAGAACGCGCTCGCGCGCGCCGAGGCGGCTCGCCAGCAGCGCATCCAGCCGCGCAGCGCCCGCCTTGCGAAGCGCCGCGGCGCGGTCCTTGCGCGCCTGGCCCGCGACTTGCGGCATCCTGGCCGCCGGCGTCCCGGGCCGCGCGGAATAGGGAAAGACGTGCAGATACGAAAGCCCCGCCTGATCGACCAGCGACAGCGAGTCGGCGAACATCGCCTCGGTCTCGGTCGGGAATCCGGCGATCATGTCGGCGCCGAAGACCGCCTCCGGCCGCGCCCGGCGCACTTCGTCGCAGAATGCGATGATGTCGCCGCGCGCGTGCCGCCGGGCCATGCGCTTGAGGATCATGTCCGATCCGGACTGGGCGCTGATGTGGAAATGCGGCATCAGCCGCGCGTCCTCGCCGATCGCGTCCATCAGCCCGGCATCGATTTCCGCCGGGTCGAGCGAGGACAGCCGCAACCGCGGCAGCCCGGGGACCTGCCGCAGGATCGCCCGCACCAGCGCGCCCAGCCCCCGCCGGCCGTCGAGGTCGCGGCCGTAATCGGTGATATCGACCCCGGTCAGCACCACCTCGCGGCAGCCGTTGTCCACCAGGGTGCGGATCTGCGCGATCACCGCATCCGCCGGCAGCGACCGGTTGGGCCCCCGGGCAAACGGGATGATGCAGAACGTGCAGCGGTGGTCGCAGCCCTGCTGGATCTCGACGAAGGCCCGCACGCGGCCCTCCAGCCCGTCGATCAGGTGCTGCGCGCCGGTGCGCGCGGCCATGATGTCGCCGACATCGGTGCCCGGACCGGCGCGGTAGCTCGCCGCATCGAGCTTTTCTCGGTTGCCGATGACGCGGTCGACCTCCGGCATGGCGGCATAGCGCGCGGGATCGAGCTGGGCCGCGCAGCCGGTGACGATGATCCGGCGTGCGGGTGCTGCCCGATGCGCCCGGCGGATCGCCTGGCGCGCCTGCCGCTCGGCCTCGGCGGTGACCGCGCAGGTGTTGACGATAACCGCATCGCGCAGGCCGGCCTCCCCGGCGCGGCGGCGGATCACCTCGGACTCGAAGGCGTTCAGACGGCAGCCGAAGGTGAGGATCTCGGGCGCGCTCATACCGGGAAGCAGCCCTTGAAGCTGGCCGCGAACGGCCCGGTCATGTGGACATGGTTGTCCGCGCGCCAGTCGATCTCCAGCGACCCGCCGTCGAGGACGACTTCTGCCCGGCGCGCGGCGAGCCCGCGGCGCGCGGCGGCGACCACGGCGGCGCAGGCGCCGGTGCCGCAGGCCTGGGTAAGGCCGGCCCCGCGCTCCCACACCCTCACCCGCAGCCGGTCGCGGGCGAGCACGGTGAGGACGCCGACATTCGCGCGCTCGGGAAAGATCGGGTGGTGCTCGAGCCTGGGACCGAGCACGGCGAGGTCCACCGCCTCGGCATCGTCGACGAAAAAGACCGCATGCGGGTTGCCCATGCCGACCGCGGCAGGCCCGCTCAACGCGCCGTCCGCGAGATCGAGCCGCATGGTATCGGCCTGTTCCGCCAGCGGGATGCGTTGCCAGTCGAAGGCAGGCTCGCCCATGTCGACGCTGATCAACCCCGGCCCGGCGCGCCGCGCCGCCAGCGTCCCGGCATTGGTGTGCAGCCGGACGGTGTCCTGCGCCAGCTCGTCCATCATCAGCCCGGCGACGCAGCGGGCCGCGTTGCCGCAGGCATCGACCTCGCCGCCGTCGGCGTTGTAGATGGTGAAATGCGCATCGGCGTCGGGGTCGGCCGGCGGCCCGATGACGATGAGCTGGTCGAACCCGATGCCGCGGCGGCGGTCGGCCAGCGCGCGCACGTCCTCGCGTGACAGGCAAGGCGCCTGCCGCCGCGCATCGATGATCACGAAGTCGTTGCCGAGCCCGTGCATCTTGATGAAGTCGGTCCGCTGCATCACAGCGGTAGATATTGCCTCGACCGGGCGAAAGTCTACCGGAAACGCCTTTACTCGCGGCCGTCGGATGGCAAGACTGCCACCAATTCGCCAAACCATTCGGGAGAGGCCGTCGTGAAGTTCGGAGTGGGACAGCCGGTGCCGCGGACCGAGGATCCGCGCTTCCTCAAGGGCGAGGGCCGGTATGTCGACGACGTCACCCTGCCGGGCCAGGTCCATGCCTATGTCCTGCGCTCGCCGCATGCCCATGCCGATATCACCGCCATCGATAGCGCTGCGGCGGCGGCCGCGCCGGGCGTGCTGTTGGTGATGACCGGCGAGGATATCCCGGCCGAAGGCGTGCCGGGCATCCCCCATTTCATCCCGCCGATGGCTTTCGGCGCCCCGCCGCCGAAATTCAGCCCGACTCATCCGGTGCTTGCCCGCCGAAGGGTTCGCCACGTCGGCGACCCGGTGGCGTGCGTCGTCGCCGAGACTCTCGACCAGGCCAAGGATTCCGCCGAGTTGATCGTCGTCGATTACCAGATCCTGCCCGCGATCACGGCGACCGCGGATGCGACCTCGCCCGATGCGCCGCAGGTCTGGGAGCAGGCCGACAACAACACCTGGTTCACGATCGAGCGCGGCGACAAGGCCGCCACCGACGCGGCTTTCGCCCGGGCCGCCCACGTCACCCGTTTGCCCCTGGTCAACAACCGGCTGATCTGCAACGCGATGGAGCCGCGCGCGACGATCGCCGCCTACGCTGCCGCCACCGACCACTGGACGGTGTGGACCGAGACCCAGGCCCCGCACGCCCAGCGCACCCATTACGCCAAGGTCTTCGGCAAGCCCGAAGCCCATTTCCGGGTGATCAGCCCCGATGTCGGCGGCGGCTTCGGGATGAAGAACAACGTCTATTGCGAAGACGTGATGGTCATCATCGCCGCCCGCCGGCTGCAGCGGCCGGTGCGCTGGACGGCCGACCGCAGCGAAAGCCTGGTCAGCGACGCGCACGCCCGCGACGCGGTCAGCGATGCCGCGCTGGCGCTCGATGCCGAGGGCAGGTTCCTCGCCATGCGGGTGAAGACCAACCACGCCGTGGGCGCCTATCTCGGCGAGGCCGCAACCGTCCCGGTCGGGCTCGGCTCGACCATGTATGTCGGCGGCTACGACCTGCCGACCTGTCACATTGAGGTCAACGCCGTCTTTACCAACACGACCCTGATCAGCCCCTATCGCGGCGCCGGGCGGCCGGAGGCGGGCTACGTCATCGAGCGGCTGGTCGATGCGGCCGCGGTCGAGATGGGGATCGATCCGGTCGCGCTGCGCCGGCGCAACTACATCAAGCAGGCCGCAATGCCCTATCAGACCGCGGTCGGCAGCATCTACGACAGCGGCGCGTTCGAGCGCGTCACCGACTTGGCGACCGAGCTTGCCGACGTCTCGGCGTTCGCCGCCCGCCGCGCGGAATCGGCCGCCAGCGGCAAGCTGCGCGGGCTCGGCATCACCTTCTTCATCGAGGTCGGCGCGCCGTTCAACGACCGCATGCAGGTCTATTTCGACCCCACCGGCGGGGTCACGGTTGCCGCCGGCACCCACAACCACGGACAGGGCCACGAAACGATCTATGCCCAGATGATCTCCGAGTGGCTCGGGGTGCCCTTCGAGTCGATTCGCCTGGTCCAGGGCGATTCCGACGCCGTCGCCTTCGGGCGCGGCACCTACGGCTCGCGCTCGGCGACCATCGGCGGCTCGGCGCTGAAGGACGCGGCCGACCGGATCATCGACAAGGCAAAGAAGATGGCCGCCCACCTGATGGAGGCGGCCGAGGCCGATATCGAGTTCGCCGAGGGCACGTTCACGGTCGCCGGCACCGACAAGTCGATCGGCATCGTCCAGGTCGCCCAGGCTTCGTTCATGCCGATGGGCTGGCCGGCCGAGTTCGGCATCGGGTTGGAGGCGACGGGGACGTTCTCGCCGTCGAACGGCAACTTCCCCAACGGCTGTCATATCTGCGAGGTCGAGGTCGACCGGGACACCGGCCATGTCGCGCTGGTCCGCTACAGCGCGGTCGACGATTCGGGCGTAATCATCAACCCGCTCCTGTTCGAGGGGCAGATCCACGGCGGGCTCGCCCAGGGCATCGGCCAGGCACTGTGCGAATGCGCGGTCTACGACCCGGACTCCGGCCAGCTCATGTCGGGCTCGTTCATGGACTACTGCATGCCGCGTGCCGACGACATGCCTTCGTTCACGCTGGACGACATCGAGGTGCCGTGCACGTCCAACCCGCTGGGCGTCAAGGGCGCGGGCGAGACCGGCACGGTCGCCGCCGTGCCCGCGGTGGTCCATGCCATCCTCGATGCGCTGCGTCCGCTCGGCGTCGACAACATCCAGATGCCGGCAACCCCGCTCGCGGTCTGGCAGGCGATCCGCCAGGCGCAGGCGGCGTGAGCCGGACCGTTCACGCCTTGCCGGCGGGCCGAACCGCCAGGCGGACGCCTGCGCCGCCTCAATAGGCCACGTAGAGCGTCGCGCCGCCGTCCACGGCAATCGCCTGGCCGGTGATGGCGCCGGCCTGTGCCGATGCCAGGAAGACGACCAGCGGCGCGATGTCGTCGGGCTCGACGACGCGGCCGATCGGAATGCCGGCAGCTATCGCCTGTTCCGCCTCCTCGAGGGTGAGGCCGCGTTCGCGCGCAACGGCGGCGACCCGGTCGGGGTGGCGCTCGGTTCTGGTGAGGAACGGATGCACGACGTTGACGGTGATGCCGTCCGGTGCGGCATCGATGCTGAAATGCTTGACGAAGTTCGCCAGCGCCGCGTTGCCGAGCCCGCCCGGCAGCGAGGCCCGTTCCGGCGCCCGTGCCGAGGTGCCGCCGATGCAGATGATGCGCCCGCGGCCGGACTTGCGCAGATGCGGCAGTGCGGCGCGGGCGCACCGCATCGAGGCGAGCGTCTTGCCCATCAGCCGCTCCATCAGCGCATCATCGCCCAGGGTCTCGAGCCGGCCGCTGACGTTGGTCGAGGCGTTGCTCACCAGCACGTCGAGCCGCCCGAACGCTTCGGCGGCACGCGCAACCGCACGCGTGCAGCCCTCGGCGGTGAAAAGGTCGGCGACGATCGCCGCGGTGCGAACGCCGCGTTCGGCAATCTCCGCGCGCGCGGTCTGCAAGACTGCCTCCTCGCGCGCGCAAATCGCGACATCGGCGCCGTGCTCGGCGAAGCCGAGCGCGATGGCAAGTCCGATGCCGCGGTTCCCGCCGGTGACCAGGACCGCCCTGTCTTTCAGACCGAATTCCACGCGCGTTCAGACGACATTTTGGAGCTTCGGGTTGCGCCGAACATAGGAATTGGTCTCGGGCTTGTAGTAGGCTCGGTCGTCCTTGTAGCGGCCGCCGACGACGGTCACCGACCAGGTGTCGTCGGTCAGTGCGGTGAAGCCGTGGATCTCCGCCGGCGGAGCGACGATGGCCATGTCGTTGCGCTCCAGGGTCCTGTCGTCGATGACCTCGAGCTCGGCATAGCCCTCGGTGGTGCCGTCGTCCTTGCGGTCGTAGACGGTGTGCCGGAGGCGCCCGCTATAGATCGCCATCGCTTCCCACACGCCGTGGTCGTGCGGCGGGATGTCCTTGCCCCTGGGCAGGTGGTCGAAGGTAATCGACATCTCGCCGTCATAGTACAGGTAGCGGGACTCATCGATGTGGTTGCCTTCGCGCTTTACGCCCACGCCGGTCAGGTCGCGCGCCAGGATCCTGGTCAACGGCTCGCGCAATCCCTCGAGCAGCTTCGGCCCGTCGAAGCCGTGCACCGACGTCAGCCGCTGCGCCTCCCGGGCGAGATCGCGGATCGCGTAGTCGTCCTGTTTGACGCCGTTTGCCATGGGCTCGGTCTCCTCCCCGGTTCAGCAGAACTGATTTTGTAGATCGAAGTCCGCTCAAACACAAAGCGGCTTCACGCGTGAGAGTCCAAAAATGGACTCCGACCCCGTTTTGCGATTTGCATCGCAAGCCTTCGCGTCACCGCGCAGGTCAAACCGGGTGACGCGCCGCCGCCGGCATGGGTACGATGTCGGGTCCAATGCGATGTCGAGGGGAGGACAGGAGCCATGCCGATGAGCCGCGGCCAGCAGGTCGTGATGTGGAAGGAGACGCTGGCGCTGTGCGGGCTCGGAGCCGATGAGTCCGTGGTCGTGCTAACCGGCGAGAATACGCGCCCCGAAAATCTCGAAGCGGCGACGACCGCGGTCCAGGAGATCCGCGCCCGCCTCGTCCGGCTGCACATCTACGACGGCGCCGGCCGGCTTGCCGACAACCTCCCGGCGATGGAGGGGCTCCGCCGGGCCGACATGGTGATCGACCTGGTCGGTATCCACCTGCTGCGCGGCGGCGAGCAGGAGGCGGTCATGAAAGCCGGCACGCGAATCCTCTACGTCACCGAGCCGCCGGATGTGCTGGCGCGCATGCCGCCCTCGCCGGACGACAAGGCGCGGGTCTGCGCCGCCGCCCGCGCGATCGAGAAGACCAGCCAGATGCAGGTCACCTCCGCAGCCGGCACCGAGCTTACCGTCAGGCTCGGCGAATACCCGATCCTGCGCGAGTACGGCTATGCCGACGAGCCCGGCCATTGGGACCACTGGCCGGCCGGCTTCATCGCCACTTGGCCCAACGAGCGCACCGCATCCGGCACGGTCGTTCTCGACCAGGGCGACATCATCTTCCCGTTCAACACCTACGTGAACACCCCGATCCGCCTGACGATCGAGGACGGCTACATCGGCAACATCGAGGGCGCGTTCGACGCGGAGTATCTGAGCGAATATTTCCGCCAACACGGCGATCCGGAGGCCTATGCGGTCTCCCATCTCGGCTGGGGGCTGCAGCCCAAGGCGCGCTGGACCGCGCTGGGCATCATGAAGGACCGGACCAACGGCAACGACGGACGCTCGTTCTACGGCAACTTCATGTTCTCGACCGGGCCGAACACCGATGCCGGCGGTACGCGCGACACGTTGTGCCACCTCGACATGCCGATGCGCAATTGTTCGGTCTGGCTCGACGGGACGCCGATGCTCATCAAGGGCGAGGTCATCCCCGAGGATCAGCGCGTCGCCGACACGGGGCAGACACGATAGGCGATGGCCGGCTTGAACCGGCCGACGACCGGCGCGATCGACATCGTGGTCAACCTGTTCACCCCGCGTGAGGTGCGGGACGGCTGCCTCGGCATCGACCCGGCCTTCATGGAACAGCTCAGGATGCCCGAGGCGATGAGGAACGGCGTGCCGATCCCGGATTACCTCCGGAAGATGGACCGCGCCGGCATCGCCCGCTCGCTTCTGGTGGCCGCGCGCGCCGGGGACCGGCGCGAGCGCGATTCGGCCGAGGTGCCCTACGCGCGCGTCCACGCCGTCTGCCGGCGCCATCCGGACCGGTTCTCGGGCCTTGCCGGGATCGATCCGTTCCGCGGCATGGAAGGGCTGCGCGAGCTCGAGCATGCGGTGCGTGCGCTGGGCTTCGTCGGCGCCCATATCTACCCGCACCATTTCGAACTCGCCCCCGACCACGCGAAGTACTACCCCTACTACGCCAAATGCTGCGAGCTCGACGTGCCCGTCATGATGCAGGTCGGCCAGAGCCTGGTCTATCAGGCCGGTCGGCGGCGGCCGAGCGTCGGGCGGCCGATCACGCTGGACCGCATCGCCTGCGACTTTCCGGAACTGCGCATCCTCGGCATCCATATCGGCATCCCGTGGACCGAGGAGATGATCGCCATGGCCTGGAAGCATGACAACGTCTTCATCGGAACCGATGCCCACGCTCCACGTCATTGGCCGGCGCCGTTCGTCCACTTCCTCCAGACCTACGGCCGCCACAAGGTGCTGTTCGGTACCGACTGGCCGGCGATCGATCCCGAGCGCGCGGTGGCCGAGATTGCAGCCCTCGACATCCGTCCGGACGCCGCGGCCCTGGTGATGGGCGAGAACGCGCGCCGGGTCTTCGGTCTGCCGCAAGGGTAAGGCGGATGGACAGGCGGTCAGGGTGATGCCGGCCAGACGACAGCCCGCGGGACCGGAGAGCGCAGCCTTCGCACCGACCCGCTTTGCCGTCCCGGACATCGCCATGCGCCGCGAGTCCGACGGCACCATCCGGCTCGCCTCCAACACGCCGCTCGGCGCCTACGACCGGCAGGTTGGGATCTGGCTGCGGCGCTGGGCAGAGGCGCGGCCGGAAGCGCTGTTCCTTGCCGCGCGCGAGGACGGCGGCGGCTGGCGCGAGGTCACCTACGGCGCCGCGCGGCAGGTGGTGGACCGGCTCTCGCAGGCGCTTCTGGATCGCGGGCTCGGTGCCGCGCGCCCGCTCGCCATCTTGTCGGAGAAGAGCATCGATCACGGATTGCTGGGTCTTGCCGCCATGCAGGTCGGCATTCCGGTGATGCCGATCTCGCCGTCCTATTCGCTGATCCCGCAAGCCATCGACCGGCTGCGCCACGCCGTCGAATGCGTCCGACCGGCGATGATTTATGTCGAAGACGGCCCGCCGTTCGACCGGGCGCTGGGCGGGATCCTGCGGCCCGACCAGACCGTGGTTCACGGCCGGCGCCCGCCCGGCGCGGCGCCGTCGATTCCGTTCGCTGCACTGGCCGAGGCCGAGGCCGGCGCGGATGTCGAGCGCGCCTTCGATGCGGTGGCGCCCGAGGACGTGGCGAAGATCCTGTTCACCTCGGGTTCGACCGGCGTGCCCAAGGCGGTGCCCAACACCCACCGCATGCTGTGCTCCAACCAGCAGGCGCTGGCCCAACTCTTCCAATTCTACGAGGACACCCCGCCCGTCGTGGTCGATTGGCAGCCGTGGCACCATGCCGGCGGCGCCAACTACAATTTCAATGCCGTTCTGCGCAACGGCGGCGCCTACCATATCGACCTCGGCAGGCCGACCGAGGACGGCATCGCGGTGACGGTCGAGAATTTGCGGGCGGTCTCGCCCACGGCGCATTTCAACGTGCCGCGCGGCTACGCGATGCTGATTCCCTACCTCGAAGCCGACGCGGGCTTGCGCGAGACTTTCTTTCGCCGGCTCGAAGTCATCGTCTATTCCGCCGCCTCGCTGCCGCCCGAGCTGTGGGCGCGGTTGGAGGCGCTCTCGGTCGCCGCGCGGGGCGTGCGGGTGCCGATGATCTCGGCCTGGGGCATGACCGAACTTGCGCCGCTGCACACCACCGCGCACTGGCCGATCGACCGCCCCGGCCTGATCGGAGTGCCTGTCCCGGGCTGCGAGGTCAAGCTGGTGCCGATCCACGGGCGCCTGGAGATCCGCGCCCGCGGCCCCAACGTCATGGCCGGCTATCTCGATCAGCCGACGCTCAACGCTGCAGCCTTCGACGAGGAAGGGTTCCTCAAGACCGGCGATGCCGGGTTCCTGCGCGATCCGAACGACCCCGACAAGGGGCTGGTCTATGACGGAAGGCTGACGGAGGAGTTCAAGCTCCTGACCGGCAACTGGGTCGCCGTCGGGGCCGTGCGGGTCGCCGTCATCGACGCCGCTGCCCCGCAGATCGAGGACGCGGTGGTGGTGGGCGAAAACCGCGACATGCTTGGGCTGCTGGTCTTTCCGAACCTCGCCCATTGCCGGGAACTCGCCGGCGGCGGCACGGCCGAGGACGCATTGCGCCACCCGTCGGTGATCGCAGCAGTACGAGGTGGGCTGGAGGCCTACAACGCCCGGAACCCGGCCAGCAGCCGGCGCATCGCCCGTGCGCTCCTGATGGCCGAGCCCCCGTCGGTCGCAGCCGGCGAGATCACCGACAAGGGCTACGTCAACCAGCGCGCGGTGATCGCCCGCCGCCGCGGCCTCGCCGAACGGCTGCTCGACGAGGACGACCCCGACGTCATCCGCCTGTGAGCGTCCGGCGGGACGGTGGGACGGGCGATGGATCGGATCGGCGCAGGTCCGCGATGAGAGTCGCGGTGGTCGGCGGCGGGGCGGCGGGGCTCTATTTCGCGCTGCTGGCCAAGAAGGCCTGGCCCGGCTGGGAGGTGGCGGTCCATGAGCGCAACCGTCACGACGACACGTTCGGCTTCGGCGTGGTGTTCTCCGACGAGACGCTCGATACCTTCCGCGACTACGACCCGGAGAGCTATGACGCGATCCGCCGGCGTTTCGCCTATTGGGACGAGATCGATTTCGTCCTGCACGGCCGGACCATCAGGAGCGGCGGGCACGGGTTCTGCGGCTGCGGCAGGCAGGAGCTGCTGCTGATCCTCCAGCAACGCTGCCGCGCGCTCGGCGTGGAGCTTCATTTCGAGAGCGAGATTCAGGGCCTTGCCGGGCTTGCCGATTTCGACCTGATCGTCGGCGCCGACGGCATCAACTCGGGCATCCGGTCGGCGCTTGCCGATCATTTCCGGCCGCGGTCCGAGGACCGGCTCAACCGTTTCCTGTGGCTGGGCTCGACCCGGCCCTATGAGGCCTTCACCTTCGACTTCACCACCGACGAGCACGGCATCTGGGTGCTGGGCGCCTATCAGTACAACCGTGACATGAGCACCTGGGTCATCGAGGCGCCTCGTAAGACCTGGGCCAGCGCCGAGGCCGCGCTCGGCGACCTCGACCAGGACGCGCTGATCGCCCACATGGAGCGTCTGTGGGCCGACCGGCTCGACGGCCACCGGCTGATCGGAAACCGCTCGATCTGGCGCACCTTCCCGATGATCCGGTGCGAGCGCTGGTGGCACGACAACGTGGTGCTGCTGGGCGACGCGCTGCACACCGCGCATTATTCGATCGGCTCGGGCACCAAGCTCGCAATGGAGGATGCGATCGCGCTCTACGAAGCGCTCGCCGGCGGCGGGCCGCTCGCGGCCGCGCTCGCCCGCTTCGAGGACACCCGCCGCGAGACCGTCGAGATCACCCAGCACGCCTCGGAGACCAGCGTGGTCTGGACCGAGAACCCCGAGCGCTATTGGGACATGGCGCCGATCCAGGCGGCGTTCTCGATGCTCTCGCGCTCCAAGCAGGTCACCTACGACAACCTCGCGCTGCGGGATGCGGGGTTTGTCGAGCGGGTGCGCGGCTGGTTTGCCGACGGCGTGCGCAACACCGGCCTGGCCGTCGCCGACGGTGCCCCGCCGATGTTCACGCCCTTCCGGATCGGCCGGGATTTGGTGGTGGCCAACCGCGTCGTGGTCTCGCCGATGGACATGTATTCGGCCACCGAGGGGACGGTGGGCGACTTCCATTTCATCCATTTCGGCAGCTTGGCCGCCGGCGGGGCAGGGCTGATCTTCTCGGAGATGACCTGTGTGAGCACGGACGGGCGGATCACGCCGGGCTGCGCCGGGCTCTATGCGCCGGACCACGTCGCGGCGTGGCGGCGCATCGTCGCGATGGTCCACGAGACCTCCGATGCCAAGTTCGCCATGCAGATCGGCCATTGCGGGCGCAAGGGCTCGACCCGGATCGGCTGGGAGGGAATGGACCAGCCGCTGGAAGACGGCAACTGGCCGCTGATCGCGCCGTCGGCCATCCCGTTTTACCCGTTCAACCAGGTTCCCCGCGCGATGCGCCGCGCCGACATGGACGCGGCGACCGCCGATTTCGTGCGCGCGGCCGAGATGGCCGCGCAGACCGGCGCGGACATGCTCGAGCTCCACATGGCACACGGCTACCTGCTGTCGAGCTTCATCACCCCGCTCAGCAACCGGCGGGCCGACGCCTATGGCGGCGTGCTGGAGAACCGTATGCGCTTCCCGCTCGAGGTCTTCGATGCGGTGCGCGCGGCCTGGCCGGCCGACCGGCCGATCTCGGTCCGGATCTCGGCGACCGACTGGGTCGGCGCCGACGGCGTGACCGGCGAGGAAGCAGTCCGCATCGCCCGCATGCTGGCCGATCACGGCTGCGATCTGATCGATGTCTCCGCCGGCCAGACGACGCCTGCGGCACAGCCGGTCTACGGCCGGATGTTCCAGACCTGGTTTTCCGAGCAGGTGCGCAACGAGGCGAAGGTGCCGACGATCGCGGTCGGCAACATCACCACCGCCGATCAGGTCAACACCATCCTCGCGGCCGGCCGCGCGGACCTGGTGGCGCTGGCGCGGCCCCATCTGACCAACCCGCACTTCACCTTGGAGGCCGCTGCACATTACGGCGTTGAAAGTCAGCGTTGGCCAGCGCAATACCATACGGCAAAGGAACAAGCCTTCAGGCTGGCCGCCCGCGAACGGGCCGAGCTGGAGGCGCTGCGGTCGGCACACCGTCCGTCGAGACATGGCAGCGGGCGGCAAAGGGCGGCCGAGTAGGGCGCACGCGGCAAGAGACCCGGATGCGCGCGAAGGGGTGTCCGGAAGTGACGCTTGGCGAGCCCTGCGGGGCATTGCGGGCGGCGCTGGCCGGCCGCTGGGCGCCGGCGGGTTGGCAATCGCCTAACCGTTGGGCCGGTCGGGACCGCAAGGTGCTGCGCACGGATTTGTGGTGCGCCGGGGCGGGCCGGTTTGCTAAGTTCCGCGTGCGTGCGCGCCGACTCGGAAGATGCGAAACACCGATCCCCGGAAACGCGCGGCGACGGCGCGTCCGACGCCGCGGATCCGGACGAATGGCAGGGGGAGCAGATGACCGTAGGCAGCTACGAGACGATCCGCGTGGAGAAGGACGACGGGATCGCCTGGCTCTACATGAACCGTCCCGAGAAGCGCAACGCGATGAACCCGCAGATGCATTTCGACATGGACGCGGTGCTGCCCGAACTTGAAGCCGATCCGCAGACCCGGCTGGTGATCCTGACCGGCGCGGGCGAGGCGTTCTGCGCCGGCCAGGACTT
Organism: Alphaproteobacteria bacterium; assembly: GCA_965248835.1. GTDB lineage: Bacteria > Pseudomonadota > Alphaproteobacteria > MPNO01 > MPNO01 > CAYFYS01. The sequence continues at coordinate 3,133 of CBDFLJ010000002.1, read as the reverse complement.
GCGCGAATACTTCCGCGGGCTGGACGGCGATCCGGTCGCAAGGCGCCGGACCGGCGAGGCCTCCGAGCGCTGGCGCAACCGGCGGCTGCTGTCCTACAACAAACCGACGATCGCCATGGTCAACGGCTATTGCGTCGGCGGCGGGTTCACCCAGATGCTGTGCTGCGACTTCGCGATCGCGGCCGACGAGGCCCTGTTCTGCCTCTCGGAGGTCAACTGGGGCATCCTGCCGGGCGGGCTGGTGAGCAAGAAGCTCACCGATGCGCTGCTGCTGCGCCATGCGATGTACTACGCCTGCACCGGCAGGACGCTCGACGGCAAGCGGGCACGCGAAATCGGCCTGGTCAACGACTCGGTGCCGCTGGCGCGATTGCGTGCCGAGACCGAGACGCTCGCCCGTGAGCTGATGGAAAAGAACCCCGAGGTGCTGCGCGCAACCAAGCACGCCATCCGCGCGGTGCGAACCATGAACGACGACCAGGCCTTCGACTACCTCGCCGCCAAGGGCGCGGAGATCAAGCAACGCGACAAGGAAAACGCCTACGCCAACGGCCTGAAGCAGTTCCTCGACGACAAGTCCTACAAGCCCACGTTCAGCGCCTACGACCGTGTTGCGGCGGCCGAGGACAACGCCGCCGCCGAGTGACGGCTGGGTGGGATCGGACGTCGCCATGGTGCTGTACAAATACAACTCCGCCGACAACCACCTGGACCAGCGGTGGATCCCGGCCAATCTCTGGCAGGACCGCGTCGCCGCGAAGTTCAAGGAGCGCGCGCCCAAGGTCGTCGAGGACCGGGGCCAGATCAGCTGGGCCTGGGAGGGCCGTATCATAAGGGGGCGCGACGGCGGCACCGCCGACGGGCCGGACAACCGCTCGCTGCTCGATCAGTTTTTCGGCAAGTCCGGCGCGCGCATACCCAAGGGTGCGCTGCCGCCCTCGGACCCGGCGCTCCTGCTCGAGCACATGGACTATGGCAGCGTCTACGGCTATGTCGGGTTCGGCTCGACGCGCAAGTGGGATATCGACGATCCGGCGCTGCGCCACGAGGTCCACCGGGTCTACAACGACTGGGTGATGGAGCTCAACGCCCACGACCCGGACCGGCTGATGATCCTGCCGATCCTGCCGGTCTTCGACGTCGCCTCGGTCCCCGGCGAGATCCGTCGCCTGGCCGCAATGGGCTGCCGATCGGCCGAGTTCGTGCCCTTCGACGGCGAGCAGCCGATGTTCCATGAGTGCTGGGAGCCGACCTGGGATGCCTTCGAGGAGACCGGCATGGTGTGCTCGGTCCATATCGGCGGCAACGCCAAGACCACGATCCCGCCGACCGAGCGCGGCGAGCGGATGGCCTATTTCTCCTGCGCGCCGTTCTCGCTGGCCCGGCCGATCGCCGACATCGTCTATTGCGGCGCGCTGCAGCGTCATCCGGGGCTGAAGCTCCTGTTCGCGGAGTGCCGTGCCGGCTGGGTGCCGTTCCTGGTCCACTGGATGGACCGCCAGGCCGAGGAACGGCCCGGCCTGTTCAGGGAAACCGGTCTGGATGCGCTGCCGAGCGTCTACGTCAAGCGGCAGATCCGGGTGACCTTCGAGGAAGACGCCATCGCCGCCCAGGGACTCCAGCACGAAGACAATATCCTGCGCGACATCCTGGTCTTCGGCGCCGACTACCCGCACCCGCAGGGCACCTGGCCCGACCCCTCACCGATCTTCTACGAGATGTTCAAGGACCTCGGCCCGGCCTTGCGCCACGAGGTGGTCTACCAGCGCATGCACCGCTTCTTCGGCATGAGAGGCCCGCCGGCCGGCCAGGTCGCGACGCTGGAGCAGATCGCCAGCGACGGCGCCGGCAAGACGCGCGCGCACGCGAGCTTCGAATAGCCGCCGGCGCGGGTCCGGCTCAGCGCCGGACCTCGCATTCGATCCGCCAGGACACCGCGCCCGCCTTGTCCCTTCTATCGTAGCTGAGCCGCGATTTCTTGAGCTTGGCGCGTGCGGTCTCGACCAGCGACAGCCGCACCGCCTCCGGCAGGTCTTCGAGGCTCAAGCGAAGGAGCATCGGCTCCTTGGCCCCGTTTTTCGGCGCCGCCCGCGGCGTCGCCGCGCCGGTCCGTCGCGATGTCTTCTTGCCCCAGATCTGATCCCATCCGGACTTGTATTCCGGGGTCTTGACGTTGCTGAAATAGCCGTAGTGGACGGCTGCCGACCCGCCGACGGACTCGCGGCTCGACTTGCCGGCATCGCCGCCCGACCCGGAGCCGGACGGAGTCTCCGAGGGCGTGCCGGAAGTGGTCTTGTCGGAGGGTTTTTCCGAGGCGGCGGCGGGTGTCGGGCTCGAATCTGTCTCTGTATTCATCACCAGCTTCGTTTCGCGTTAGCACCGGCGCAACCTGTTACACCGCGGCAATCGGCGATGCAACGCCCTTGATGACGGCTCGCCGCCGCCGCGGCGATCAGCCGGGCCGGCCGGTTCGAATCCGTCGGTGAGGCAAGGGGGTTCAGCAGTTCGCCAGCAGGAACGGCAGCACCGCCCGGTTGAACGCCTCGGGCTGCTCCAGGTTTGTCAGGTGACCGGAGTCCGCGATGACCTCCAGCCGCGCACCGGGGATCTTCTCGCACATGTAATCGCCGATATGGGGCGGGGTGAGCGGATCCTGGGCGCCGAACACCAGGAGCACCGGCACGGCGATGTCCGGCAGGGCGTGGGCGCGGCCCCAGCCGGCCGACGCACGCACGGTCTTGATATAGGAGCCCACGTGAAGCGCAGCATGGGCGGCGACCGCGCGCGCGAAGGCCTCCTCGGACCGGTTGGGTCCGAGCAGCCAGCCGGCCGCTCCGGGCGCCCGCTCGGCCGGGTCGGCGCCGTCGAGATAGGGTTGGATGCGAGAGGCGACGAATTCGTCGGCGGACTGGGTGCGGCCGGCGCGGGCGTCTTCCGGGTCCTCGCCGGCGAAGGTGTCGCACAACACCATCGTCGCCACCCGTTCGGGATGGAACCGGTAGAAGTCCTGAGCGATGCGCCCGCCCATCGACAGGCCGCACAAATGCGCCCGATCGGCGCCGAAATGATCGAGCAGTCGCAGCAGGTCGGCGCTGAAATCGGCGAAATCGAGCTCGCCCGGGTAGTCTTCGGA
>CBDFLJ010000001.1:0-2285380 GCA_965248835.1 Alphaproteobacteria bacterium | reverse complement strand
ACCACCCGCCCCGCGCGCCTTGCGGGCCACCGTTATGTGATGCATCAGGTTGACCTGGGTGTGCACGGGGTTCGATCCCCAGATCACGATCAGGTCGCTTTCGGCGATCTCGCACGCATCGGGTCCGTACTTGGCGCCGACGCCGGCGCGCCAGCCCGCGTCGGTCAGCGAGGAGCAGATGGTCTTGAGCTGGCGCGAATAGCGCTTGGCGTGGCGCAGCCGGTTGATCCCGTCGCGTTGGACCAGCCCCATCGTACCGGCGTAGTAGTAGGGCCAGACCGCCTCGCTGCCGTGCTTGGCCTCGGCGGCAAGCAAGGCCTCGGCCACGCGATCGAGCGCCTCGTCCCAGCCGATCTCGACAAACTGGCCGGAGCCTTTGGACCCCGTCCGGCGCAGCGGTCGGGTCAGGCGATCGGGGTGATGAACCCGTTCGGCGTAGCGCGCGACCTTGGCGCAGACCACGCCCGCGGTATAGCGGTTGCCTTCCGCGCCGCGCACCGCGCCGATCCGATCGGGCGCCAGCCGCTCGATGTCCAGCGCGCACGCGCTCGGGCAATCATGCGGGCAAACCGAATAGGCGACGTCCAGGGGCACGACTGCAGGCTCATCCTTTTGAAAAACGGGCCATTTCACCTGCCGGCGAGTATAGAGCGGACGGCGGCGCCGGACAATCTCTTCTCCCTGTCATCAGGAGCGCCGGTGCGGGCCGTTCAATTCTTGTGGATCTTGCCGTGCGGGACGAAGGCGTGGAAGACGAAGGCGAAGGTCAGATCGTGGACCGCGTCGACCCATTTGCCGTCCTTGCGCCGCTGGACGACCAGATTGCCGATGTCGCGGCCCTCGGCGATGGTGCCGTGATCGAGCGCGGAGTTCCGGCCGGTCGTCCAGCTCAGGCGCAGATCGCCCGCGTTCAGGCCGCCGCGCTGCCTGATCAGGTCCAGCGGCCAGGCCTCGGCGCCCACCTTGACCACGTAGGCCATCGGCGCGATGCCTTCGGGATAGCCGCCGCGGTAGAGGAACGGCCGCGCGGCGGTGTCGTAGCGCTGATAGGGGTTGGTCCCGTAAGGGCGGAAGCGCGCGTTGTCGGGGACCAGGATGCGGCCGCCGCGGTGGCGCTTCCCGAACAGCGCAAAGGACTCGACCCGGGCGGGCAGCATCTCGAGCACCTTGCCGTTCATCTCGCCGACGATGCCGGTCCCGGTGAACTGTTGCCACCAGCTCTCGGTCTGACGGTCGTACATCACCAGATCGCTGTTGCGCAGCTTACCGGTGGTGCCGAAGTCGAGCACGCGGCCGTCCACTCGCCGGTCGAAGACGATGGCCGAGTTGCACAGCGGGCAATAGGTCACCGACACCGGCACGCCGCCGACGGTGTCGTTGACGATCTCGTGCCAGATCAGGATACGCAGCGGGTAGGCGCGGGCATCGCCATGGAGGCTCAGGCTGACCACCGGCTCGGTCGCGGCCAGATTGTCCACATCCGCGATTGCGGCGAATTTGGGGTCGTCGATCGCGGGGATACCGTCCTTGGGCGGTCCGCCGGACATGATATCGGAGAATGCCACCGAGTGCCTGGAGAAGTCGGTGTTCGGCCAGGCGTGTCTCCAAACGTCCGGGTTGGCGGCCGCGGTGCCCATCCACAGGGCGAGCGCGAACGATGCGGCCATCGTCCGGCCGAGGGCCTCGGCGGGGCGCAAACGTCCGTGGGCTGCCATGGGATGATCCTCCCGGTCGGGTGGCTTGAGGATAACGGACCGCCGTACCGGCGGCTGCAAGGAAGTTTTGCTCACTTTCGGGTGATCGGTTCCCTACAATCCCTGCCGTGTCACCGACCAGCCTTCTGCGGCGCATCGAGGCCGCCGTCCCGCCGCGCCCGCTCGCCTATATGCTGTGCACGGTGACGGCGCTGTGCTGGGCCGGGACGATCGTCGTCGGCCGCGCGGCGACGCCGGAGGCACCGCCGATGGCGCTCAATTTCTGGCGCTGGGTGATCGCGTTCCTGGCGATCGTGCCGTTTACCGGCCCGGCGCTGATTGCCAAGCGCCGGGTGCTGATCGCTCATTGGCGGATCCTCACGCGGCTGGGCGTGCTCAACATGACGGCTTTCGGCGCGCTCTTGTTCCTCGGCATCGAGAACACCCAGGCAATCAACGGCTCGATCCTGCTGGCGACGATGACGATCAACATCGTCCTGGTCTCGTGGCTGTTCCTCGGCATCCGCGTTTCGGGCCTCCAGGTGATCGGCGTGGCGTTCGGCTTCATCGGCATCGTCCTGATGGTCGTGCGCGGCGATCTCGGCGCACTCTTGACCCTTCGGATCAACATCGGCGATCCGCTGATATGGGCGGGCACGCTCGCCTACGCTTTCTATTCGACTGGCGTTGCCCGCGCGCCCAGGGCGTTGACGCCGAGCGAGCTGATGACGGCGCTGTGCCTGGTCGGCGCGCTCACCTGCCTGCCGCTGGTCGCTGTCGAATGGGCGGTGTTCGCCCGGCCGATGATATGGACCGTCGATTCGACGCTCGCGGTCCTGTTCCTCGGCCTGTTCCCCTCGGCGCTGGCCCAGACGCTGTGGGTCGCCGGCATCAACCGGATCGGTGCGACGACGGCGGGCTATTTCTTCTACACCGTGCCGGTGTTCGGTGCGCTGATGGCGATCGGGTTCCTCGGCGAGGCGCTGCGCTGGTATCACATCGCCGGCATCGCGCTGGTCTTCGTCGGCGTCTACGCCGCGACCGCGCGGGCTTCGCGCACGGATCAGACGGGCTGAGGCGCCCGGGTCTGCGCCGAGGTGACGATGGCTTCCAGCACGGCAACCGCGTGCACGATGTCGGCCGGCGGGATCGGGAAGGCCGGCCCGCCCTCGGCGGCGTGGGCGAACGCCTCCAGGCAGTCCCGCACCGTCTGGTAGCCGGGATAGTCGTAGCCGTCCCAGGTCCGGTGGTCACGGGTCCCGTCGGTGAACACGGCTTCGAACCGGTCGAGGAAGCCGATCTCGGCCCACCCGTAGGTGCCGATCACCCGGAGCTGGTAGAGCTGCGCGCTGGCCGCCACGGTGCCGAGATAGCCGGTGCAGCCGTTTTCGAAGTCAAGCAGGACAGAGGTCGAGTCATCGACCGCGAACGGCAGCGCCAGACGCTTGCTTTTCGCGCTCACCGCGCTCATGCGGCCGATCAGGTCGATGAACGCATCGACAACGTGGATGCCGAGCGAGGTCATGCCGCCGGCCGGGCTCTCCCTGGCATCGCTGCGCCAGGTCCCGCCGGCGCCCGTCAGGTTGGCGGTGAAATTGCCCTCGATGTGGAGCGGCGTGCCCAGCCGGCCGGCCTTGACCGTCTCGCGCAACGCGACCGTGTTGGGGGAGAAGCGCCGGTTGTGGCCGATCGCCAGCCTCACGCCCGCCGCCTCGGTCGCCGCAATCGCCCGGCGCGCCTGTGCCGCGGTCAAGGCCAGGGGCTTCTCGCAGAAGACGTGCTTGCCGGCCGCGGCAGCCGCGCAGATCTGATCGCAGTGCAGCGTGTGGGGCGTTGCCAGCACCACCGCGTCGATCGCGGGATCGGCCAGCATCGCCGCATAGTCCTCACCCAGCGCGATCCCCTTGGCCGCGGCGTAGTCCGCCGCATTGGCAACCGTGCGGGTCACCCCCCGGGTGAACCGGATGGCATCGCTGGTGCCGTGAACGGAATCGACCAGGGTCTGGCCCCAGCGGCCGAGTCCGACGATGGCTGCGTTGATCATCGGGTCCGAGGCTCAGGCGCCGGTGGTCTCGCGCGGCACGAGCATGTCGTACCACGGCTTGTTCTCGCGCGTCTTGGCGTCATCGACGTGAAGCGCCTTGACCTCGGTATATTCGTTCAGCCCCTCCTCGCCGAACTCCCGGCCGATGCCGGACTGCTTGTAGCCGCCGAACGGCATGCGCTCGCTCAGCAGGTGCCAGTCGTTGACCCAGACCGTGCCTGTCCGCATACGCCCGGCGACCGCGCGGGCCCGGTCGATATCCTCGCTCCAGACGCCGCCGCCGAGCCCGAAGATCGAATCGTTGGCGATCGCCACCGCCTGGTCTTCGGTGTCGTATTTGAGCACGCACAAGACCGGGCCGAAGATCTCCTCCTGGGCGATCCGCATGTCGTTGGTGACGTTGGTGAACACGGTAGGCTTGATGAAACAGCCCTTGCCCAGTGCGCCTTCGGTCGCCCGCACGCCACCGCAGACGAGCGTTGCGCCTTCCTTCCTGCCGATCTCGATATAGTCGAGCACCGTCTGCATGTGGCGCTCGGAGACGACCGGGCCGACCTTGGTCGCCGGATCCAGCGGGTCGCCCATCGGCAGCGCCTCGAGCTTGGCGACCATCCGGGCGACGAAGTCGTCATGCTGCTGTTCGGGCAGCAGCAGTCGGGTGCCGGACTCGCAGACCTGCCCCTGGTGATAGAACGAGGCGAAGATCGAGCCGTCGACGGCGATGTCCCAGTTGGCGTCGTTGAGAACGATGTTGGCCGACTTGCCGCCGCATTCGAGCGTGACCTTCTTCAGCGTGCCCGATGCCTTCGCCATGATGTCGCGGCCGACCTCGGTCGAGCCGGTGAAGGCGACCTTGTCGACGTCCGGGCTGGTGGTCAGCACCTCGCCGATCTTGCCGCCGGGGCCGGTGATGATGTTGACCACGCCGGGCGGGAAGCCGACTTCGTCGATAATCCGGGCCAGCTCCATTGCGTTCAGCGGTGTGTCGGTCGCCGGCTTGAGCACGATCGTGTTGCCGGTCGCCAGCGCCGGTCCCAGCTTCCAGACCGCCATCAACAGCGGGAAGTTCCACGGGATGATCGAGGCGCACACCCCGATCGGCTCGCGGATGGTGTAATTGTAGGATCGCCCGGCGCGCGACATTCCCTCGATCTCGCGTGCCTCGGCGTTGTAGATCTTGGCCATCTCGGCGAAATAGGCCATCTGGCGCTGGGCGAGATAGGCATCGGCGCCGCACTTGGTGATCGTGCCGCCGGAGTCGCGGGATTCGTTGGCGGCAAGCTCCTTCTGGCGCTCCTTCATGATCGCCGCGACCTTGCCGATCAGTTCCGAGCGCGCCTCGCCGCTCATGGACGGCCACGGACCCTCGTCGAAGGCCTTGCGCGCGGCGGCGATCGCCTTCCTGGCATCGTTCGCGCTCGCCACGGGGATGTTTGCGATCGCCTCGCCGTTGGCGGGGTTGCAGGTGGGCTGGGTGGCGCCGCCCTCCGCATCGACGAACTCGCCACCGATATAGAGCCGATAGGTCTCCATGTCTGCCCGTTCTCCCTGGATCTCGGTTTGCGCGGTGGCGGAGATATACCCAGTGCCGTACGGCCGGTCCATAGCGCGCGCGGGTCGGCGCTGCTAGGTTCGCGCGGATCGGGAAGAATGCGAGGAGTCGGCATGGCACGCAGCACGACTGCGAAATCCAGGGCGCGGGCCAAGAAGGTCTACGAGAACATCATCGTCGCCCGGCGCAAGGGCGCGCTCGAGATCACCTTCAACCGGCCGAGCGTGATGAACGCCATAAACGAGCCGATGGCCGACGATATCATGGACTCGATGGCCGAGGCCGAGATGGACCGCAAGGTGCTCGCAGTCATCTTCCAGGGCGACGAGCGCGCGTTCTGCGCCGGGGCCGATGTCAGCGGCTTCCGCGACCGGCCGCAGGACCGCTATGACAACTACCGGGCGCGCTACAACACCAGGCGCAACCGGCTACTCTACAAGTACATGCAGGGCTACACCAAGCCGGTCATCTCGGCGGTCGAGGGCTATTGCCTGGGCGGCGGGTTCGAGCTTGCGATGCTGGGCGATATCATCGTCGCCGGCGAGGCGGCCCGGATCGGACTGCCCGAGACCCGGCTGGGGCTCATCCCCGGCGCCGGCGGCACCCAGACCCTGACGCGGCTGATCGGCCCGGCGCTGGCCAAGGAAATGATCTGGACCGCGCGGCGGCTGACGGCGGAGGAGGCCAAGGAGTTCCGCATCGTCAACCACGTCACCCCCAAGGGCGGTGCGCTCGCCAAGGCGCGCGAGATCGTCGAGGCGATGTCGAAGAACGGCCCGCTCGCCATCATGATGGTCAAGCAGTCGATAAACCGCGGCATGGACATACCGCTGTCACTGGGCTTCCAGCAGGAAGCCGATCTCGCCTACATGCTGACCTGGTCGAACGACCGCGCCGAGGGGTTGAAAGCATTCGGCGAGCGCCGCCCGGCGAACTTCAAAGGGGAGTAGGATGAAAGGCAACTATCTGGCGAAGCGCGACGTCTGCATCGTCGCATTCGCCGAGACCAAGATCGACCGGCGCACCGGGAAGTCGGCCTATGAGCTGGCCGCCGAAGTCGCCGAGGCACTTTACCGCCAGACCAAGATGGGTCCGTCGGACATCGATGGGGTGACCTTCACCGTGCCGCTGAGCGAAGCGGGCAACCCGTTCTGGTCGAACTACGCGACCGACTATCTGGGGATCAGCGCGCGCTGGCTTCAGACCTCCGATATCGGCGGCGCCTCGGCGACCGGCAACGTCGCGCGCGCGGCGATGGCGATCCAGAACGGCTGGTGCGAAACGGTCATGATCCTCGGCTCGGACGCGCCGTCGACCAATTGGCGCGCGAGCTACGGCTGCTACCGCAACGAGTTCTGGGACCCGGTCGGGATCCAGGGTCCGCCGGGCGCTTTCGGCCTCTTGATGAACCGCTACATGGCCCAGCACGAGCTGGATTTCACCGGGCTGGGCGCGCTCGCGGTTGCCCAGCGCAACGGCGCGGTCGCCAATAGGAACGCCTATGAGAGCTTCCGCAAGAAGATCACCGTGGACGACTATTTGAACTCCCGCATGGTGTCGAGCCCGCTTCGGCTGCTCGACTCGGTGATGTTTTGCGACGGTGCCAACGGGCTGATGATGATGAAGACCAGCCGGGCGCGCCGGCTCGGCTTCACCGACCGGGTCTACCCGGTGAGCTATTCGGAGATCTCGAACTTCAACGGCGCCGAGCAGACGCCGGACATAACCAGGACCGGCCATTCCGTCGTCGGGCCCGAGGCGCTGAAGATGGCCGGGCTGAAGCCCAAGGACATCGACATGCTCCACCCCTATGACGATTTCCTGATCGCGGTCATGCTCAAGCTCGAGCAGATGGGCTTCTGCAAGGAGGGGCGCGGCTCGCAGTTCCTGCGCGATACCGACATCGGACCCAAGGGCGCGCTGCCGATCAATACCGGCGGCGGGCAGATCGGCTGCGGCCAGCCGGGGCTTGCCGGCGGCGGCGTCAACCTGGTCGAGGCGGTCCGCCAGCTCATGGGCCAGGCCGGAAGGCGCCAGGTGCCGAGCGCGCGCAACGCCTTGGTCACCGGGATCGGCGTCATCCCCTACGGCCGCAACTGGGGAACGAGTTCGGCGATGGTTCTGGAGAACTGAAGGGTCAGGGGGGATTCTTCAATGAACAACCAGACGCGGCCGCGCCCGGTCCCGCAGCCGACGCCGGCCACCCAGCCGTTCTGGGACGGCGCCAGGCAGAAGAAGCTGATGCTGCAATACGACCCGGTCTCGCGGCGCTACCAGTTCTGGCCGCGCGCATGCAGCGTGCGCACCGGCAGGCGGAACCTGCGCTGGCGGGAGGCCAAGGGAAGCGGCACGCTGTATTCGTTCACCCAGACCCATGTGCCGACCGCCGGCTTCGAGGGCAAGGCGCCCTATCTGATCGGGCTGGTCGAGCTCGACGAGGGTGTGCGCATCGTCGCCAACCTGATCAACGTCGCCTCGGACCAGGTCGCGATCGGCATGCGGCTCACGCTTGCCTGGGAGCCGATCTCCGAGGACCTGAACTACTTCGCCTTCGAGCCCGCAGGGTAGGCATTCGGGCCGGCATCCGGGCGGGCGGCGCCGGCCTCGCGGATCGCGCGCCAGATGCGTTCCGGCGTCGCCGGCATCGGGATATGGGTGATGCCCCAGGGCGATAGCGCATCGACGACCGCGTTGACGATGGCCGCCGGTGCGCCGACGTTCCCCGCCTCGCTGCCGCCTTTGGTGCCGAGTTCGTTGGTGGCGGTCGCAACCAGCGCGACCTCGGCGATGATGTCGGGCATGATGTCGGCACGCGGCATGCCGTAGTCCATGAACGAGCCGGTCAGGAGCTGGCCGCTGTCGCGGTCGTAGACCATCTGCTCGACCAGCGCCTCGCCGAGGCCCTGCGCGACCGAGCCGTGCACCTGCCCGTGGAGGGTGAGCGGGTTGACCACCACACCGACATCGTCGACCGCGCACAGGCGTTCCACGGTGATCGTGCCGGTCTCGGTGTCGACCACGACCTCGCAGACCATGCAACCGTTGGGAAAGGTGTAAGACCCCTCGTGGGCGCCGACGCCGTCGAGCCCGACCCCGAACTCCGGCGGAATTCCGGCGCCGGCATAGGACATCCGCGCGACCTCACCGAAGGTGACGCTCCGGTCGGTGCCGGCGACATGGAAGACGCCGCCCTCGAATTCGATGTCGGCTTCGGAGACCTCGAGCATCCAGGCGCTCAACCGCCGACCCTTGGCAATGACGTCCTCGGCGGCCAGCTTGAGCGCCGACCCGCCGGTGCTCATGCTGCGCTGGGCGAAGGTCCCCCGGCCGAACAGGATCTTGTCGGTGTCGCCCTGGAAGAGGTGCACCTGTTCCATCGCCACACCGAGCCAGCCGGAGACCATCTGGGCGAACATGGTCTCGTGGCCCTGCCCGGTCGACAGCGTGCCGACGTGGAGCGCGACCGAGCCCGTGCGGTCGACCCGGATCTCCATCCGTTCCGAGAACGTGCCGGCGCGTTGGCAATGCATGGCGAGCCCGATGCCCCGCCGCCGGCCGGCGCGTGCGCACGCGGCCCGGCGGCGTTCGAACCCCTGCCAGTCGGCGAGTGCGAGCGCCTGGTCCAAGACGCGTTCGAAATCTCCCGAATCGTAGACATAGCCGCCCGGCGTCCGGTACGGCATGGCCCGGGCAGGGATGAGATTGCGCCGGCGCAGCACGACCGGATCGATGCCCATCTCGCGTGCCGCGTTGTCGACCAGACGCTCGAGCACGAAGCTCGCCTCGGGCTTGGCCGAGCCGCGGTAGGGGCCGAGCTGCACGGTGTTGGTGAAGGCGGCACGAACGACCGCATGGATCAGCGGCACGTCGTAGGTGCCGGGATAGCTGATGGCTGCATTGCGCGGCGGAACGCCGGCCGAGATGCTGAGATAGGCGCCGAGATCGATGGTGACCGAGGTCCGGAACGCAAGGATTCGCCCGTCGCCGTCCAGCGCGAGCTCGGCCTCGGCGATCTGATGCCGCCCGTGCATGTCCGAGGCGAGACTCTCGCTCCGGTCCGCGGTCCATTTCACCGGCCGTGCGAGCTTGCCGGCGGCCCAGACGACCAGGGCCTCTTCCGGATAGATCTGGCCCTTCATGCCGAACCCGCCGCCGACATCGGGGGCGATCACCCTGAGGCGCGCGGCGGGAATGCCGAGCAGGTCGGAGATCGTGTCCTTCACTTCGTGCGGGCTTTGCGCGCTGGTGCAGAGCGTGCAGCGGCCATCGATCGGATCCGTATAGGCGAGCGCCGACCGCGGCTCGATGGCGTTGGCCGCAGCGCGCGGATAGTAAAAGGCGATCTTCGAGACATGGGCCGCCGCATCGAACCGCTCGCCGACCGCCCGGCGGTCGCCCGATTCGACCTGAAAGCCGAGATTGTCGGCCGCTTCGTCCCACACCCTTGGCGCGCCCGACGCCAGCGCATCGACCAGCGTCACCGCGGGCAGCGTCTCGTAGTCGACGGACAATAGCGCGCCCGCATCCCTTGCCTGATCCAGCGTCTGCGCGACGACGAGCGCGACCCGGTCGCCGACATGGCGCGCCTTGTCGGCGGCGAGGATCGGCTGTTTCGGGTGGTGGAACCGCATGCCGGGGGCAGGATCGGGAAGCCACGCGCAGGCGAGTGCGCCGATCCCGTCGCGCGCGGCATCCTCCCCTGTCAGCACCGCCAGCACGCCGGGTGCAGCGAGCGCCGCGTCCTTGTCGATGCCGCGTATCAGCGCATGCGCGTGCGGCGAGCGCACGACGTGGGCGAACGCCATGCCGGGCGGCGCCAGATCGTCGACATAGCGCCCCGTCCCGGTGAGGAAGCGCCTGTCCTCGATGCGCCGCACCGGAGCACCCAGCGCAGTCACCGTGCCGCGGTGTGCCGCCAAGTCTTCCATCACTCGCTCCCCATCGGTTGCGCGCCCGGCGAGGCCCGCGGCCGCGCCCGGCTCACGGTTCGTTTTCCGAGCGGCCGGCTTGGACTATCATCCCCGCGGTCGACAGGAATTCGGCGAACCGCCGGTCGGCACCGGCCGGACAGCGACCAGACGGGAAGGTACCATGCCGAAGACGGCGATCAACGGATCGCGGCAACGCCGGGCAGCGCCGGCTCGAACGCTCTGCCGGTCGGGTTCCGGTCCGGCGACGCCGGCGATCCACAGACGGGAGGCTGACAGGTGCTCAGAGGTGTCGTGATACCGGTCATCACGCCGTTCGAGGACGACGGCTCGGTCGACGAGGCGACGCTCCGCCGGCTGGTCGACTTCTATCTCGGGTCCTCGGTGCAGGGCCTGTTCGCGCTCGGCTCCTCGGGACAGGGGCCGGCGATGTCGACCGCCGAGCGCAAACAGGCGGCGGAGATCATCATCGACCAGGCCGCCGGGCGCTGCCCGGTGATCGTCCATGTCGGGACGGCGGACACGCCGACGACGGTCGAGCTCGCCGAGCATGCGGCCCAGCACGGCGCGCAGGGCATCGGCGTCATCCCGCCCTACTACTACTGCGACCAGCCCCAATCCGCCGTCCTCGAACATTTCCGTGCGGTCGGCCAAGCGGTGCCGTTGCCCATCCTGATCTACGAGAACCCGAAATACTCGGGGATCTCCGTCTCGCCCCAGTTCGGGGCCGAGATGAAGGAGGCGGTGCCGACGATCGGCGGCATGAAGGTCGCCTACGGCGCCGGCCCGATGCTCGACTTCGTCAAGCTGTTCCCGGACGACGTCTCGGTCTTCACCGGAAACGCCGACATCTTCGGACTCGTGCCCTTCGGCGTCGCCGGCATGATCAACCCGCCGACGAGCTTCATGCCGGAGCTCTGCGTCGCGCTGTGGCAGGCGCTCGATGGCAAGGACTATGCCGCGGCCGTCGGGCTGCAAGCCCGGGTGAATTCACTCGCCCAGACCGTCATCGCCAACATCAAACGCCACGGCCGGGGTACTGTGGCCGAAACCTTCCGGTTGCGCGGCATCCCGGTCAAGCGCTTCCCGAGATGGGATACCAGGCCGTTGCCGCCGGAAGCGCGCGCCGCCATCCGCCGCGACCTGGCGGCCGGCGGGTTCGTGGATTGAACGATGGAGATCACCAACAAGGATATCCCGCGCGTCGGACCGGGCACACCGGGCGGCGCATGGCTCAGGCGCTACTGGCTGCCGGTGGGTACGCAGGCGGAGCTTTACGACATCCCGCAGGCGGTGCGGGTTCTCGGCGAAGACCTGGTTCTGTTTCGCGACCGCGCCGGCCGGCTCGGACTCATCGGGCAGGCCTGCGCCCACCGCGGCGCCTCGCTCGAATACGGCGAGATCGAAGAGCGCGGCATCCGCTGCCCCTATCACGGCTGGCTCTACGATGTCTTGGGCAGATGCCTGGACCAGCCGTCCGAGGCGGGCGGCAAGGAATTCTGCGCCAGGGTTCGTCACACCGCCTATCCGGTGCGCACACTGGGCGGGCTGATCTTCGCCTATCTCGGCCCGGACCCGGCGAACCCGCCGCCGCTGCCCAACTATTCGCCGCTGATCGATCACGGCGGGCAGCGGATGATCGAGCCGACGCGGCACTTCGACTACAACTGGTTCAACTTCTACGAGAACAGCGCCGATCCCTGCCATGTCTGGATCCTCCACGGCAACAGCGCCTATGGCGAACAGTCGTGGGGCAACCGGTTCTTCAGCCTGGCGGACCCGCCCGACTACGTGCCGGTAGAGACCCAGTACGGCATGAAGATCGTGATGTCCAAGCCGGGGCCGGAGGCGGGGACCGTGTTCGTCGACGAGATGAGTCTCGGGTTCCCGAGCATCCTCCAGATCGGCGACACCGCGTTCGTCCATGCCAAGGTCGACCCGCAAAAGCTGGCCAACGCGGGAGCGAACCACGAACACTTCATGTTCCTGACGCCCAACGACGACAACCATTTCATGATGTTCACCGTCGACTACTACACCGGCCCGGACGCCGATTTCTTCGACCGGTTGGCCGAGATGCGCAAGCGCGAGGAGCCCGAGGAAGAGGTGAAGCCCTATGACAGGCGTCCCCTGATGCCGTTCCGGGGCAGCGTGCGCAGGGAGGACATTGTGACACAGGGAACCCAGGGGCTGCTCGGCGAACGCAGCGAGCAGCTCGGGACATCGGACCGCGGAGTGATCATGCTGCGCAAGATGGTCCGCGAGGCCATCGAAGCCGTGGCGGCGGGCAAGGCACCCAAGGCGCTGCACCTGGAAGAGAACGCCGAAGGGCTGGTCAAGCTCGACTCCTTCGTCGGCGTGCGGCCGGCGGGTTGAGGCCCGCGCGGCGGCGCGCGGTGGCGGAGACCGACATCGGCGCTATCGTGCATCCTGACCGGACGGCGGAGCAAAGCGCCGTGCCTGATGGCCTCCGAGATCGCCAACGCGCTGTGGCGCAAGACCCGGCGGGGCGCCGACCGAACACGGCGATGCGGTGGTGACGTTGGCGGATTATGCGAGGACGCGGGGCTGACATCCCAGCCGTACGGCCGCAAGAAAGGACCGCCGGTTGGTCGGCGTGCGCGGCGCGGCGATCGACAACGGCTCGATGGAGGCCGGATCGGATCCGCCATGCGCAAGGCGAGCGAGGCGATCCGGACCCGTGGATGCCGCCAATGGAAATCGTGAAGGGGGATCGTGAACATGGCGCGTAAGCAGGAGATCGAGGCCGCAACCGAGGAGTCCACGAGCAGGGAGGTGATCGCCGGAGGCCTCCGCATCCACTACAACGAGGTCGGCAGCGGCGATCCGATCATCGCCATCCACGGCGGCGGGCCGGGCGCCACCGGCTGGAGCAACTTCCAGGGCAACGTCCAGGACCTGGCACGCGACAACCGGCTGCTGATGTTCGACATGCCGGGCTGGGGCCGCTCCGAATACCCGGAAGACGCCGTCGAGCACGAGTTCATCGCCTGGATGGGCGGCGTGCTCAACGATTTCATGGACGCTCTCGACATCGAGAGCGCCGATGTGATCGGCAACTCGATGGGCGGGCAGGCGGCGCTGGGGCTCGCGCTCAACCATCCCGATCGGGTCAAGCATATGGTGCTGATCGGCAGCCAGCCGACCAACACGGTGTTTTTTCAGCCGACGCCGCAGGAGGCGCTTCACAACATCGTCAGGTTCTACCGGGACGAGGGGCCGACCTTCGAGAAGATGAAGACGCTCGCCACGAGCCTCGTCCATGACGCGTCGATGGTCACCGACGCGCTGGTGCAGGAGCGCCTCGAGGCCGCGACCACGCCCGAAGCGCTTGATCAGGTGAAGCGGCGCATCAAGCAGCCGCGCCGCGACTATTATTTCGAGCTCGAGAAGAACGCGGTGCCGACGCTTCTGGTGTGGGGTCAGGAGGACAAGGGCGGCGCCATGGAGGCCGGGCTGATGATGCTGAAGCGGTTTCAGAACGCCCGCATGTACATCTTCGCCAAGTGCGGCCACTGGGCGCAGGTCGAGCACCGCGCGGAGTTCGACCGCGTGTGCCTGGAGTTCTTCAGGTCGTAGCGGGCCGCCGGAGGCGCCGCGCGCTCACGCCGCCGCGGAGTCGATCACACGGCGCAGAAACGCGGTGCAGTCGGCGATCTGGCTTCGGCTGACGAACTCGTCGGGCTGATGGGCCTGGGCGACGCTGCCGGGCCCGCAGACGATCGACGGGATGCCGGCCTCGGCGAACAGGCCCGCCTCGCAGACATAGGCAGCCGTGTCGGCGCCGTTCTGGCCGGTCAGCCGCAGCGCCAGCGCCTCCGCCGGGGAGCCCGGCAGCGGCCCCAAGGTGGGGGCGGCGACGTTGACGATGGTCTCGATTCCGGCGTCGGGATCGACGGCGCGCATCCGCGGTACCAGCGCACGGACGGCGAAGCCGTCGAGCCGGGCGAGCACGTCGGCCGGATCGACGTTGGGGGTCTGACGGAACTCCCATCTGAACGCACAGCGCCGGGCGATGATGTTGACCGCGGTTCCCCCGGTGATGGTGCCGATGTTGAAGGTCGTCCCCGGCGGGTCGAACGAAGCCGCCGCGCCGTCCTTCGGCAGCCCGCCGATCACCGACTCGATGTGGCTGATGAATTCGCCGGCATAAAGGATTGCGCTGACTCCCGCCGCCGGCCGGCTGGAGTGGCCGTCGCGGCCGGTGACCACGGTCTCCTGCTGCGAGATGCCCTTGTGGGCGTTGACCACCTTCATCCCCGTCGGTTCGCCGACGAGGGCAAGCCCGGGCCGCGGCAGCTCCCGGCCGATCAGCGCGATCAGCGGGCGGACCCCGACGCAGCCGACCTCCTCGTCATAGGACAGCGCGATATGGATCGGCCGGCTCAGCGGTGCGGCGGCGATCTCCGGCGCAAGCGCGACGGCGCAGCCGATGAAGCCCTTCATGTCGGTGGTGCCGCGTCCGTACAGGCGTCCGTCGCGCTCGACCATGCGGAACGGATCCGACGTCCAGGGCTGGCCCTCGACCGGGACCACGTCGGAATGGCCCGACAGGACGATGCCGCCGGGCTCGGACGGCCCGAAAGTGGCGAACAGATTAGCCTTGGTGCCGGTCCCGTCGGGGACCTTGCGGACCGCCGCGCCGTGGCCCGAAAGGTAGTCGGCGACCGCATCGATCAGCGGCAGGTTGGGCTTGGACGAGGTGGTGTCGAATCCGACAAGCCAGTCGACCGCCTCGACATCGCTCATCCGCGCCCGGTCGGCCACTAGAGCCTGTTCCCACCGGATCGGATCGGCCCGGCGCGGCATGTTCGGCACAGGCTCCAGCCCGGAACGCGCGCCAAGGGCGCGGCACGGAATCGTCGTTTCGTGGTAAAAGCCAGCTTGGTCAAGGCGTTGCCTGCACCGCGAAGGTCCATCCCATACACACGCACGCACGCACGGTAAGCCGGCCCGGCCCGGGTTTCAAGGCCCCGGGCCGCGCCGCGCGGCGGACAAGTCCGGCGGCGGTCCGGATCGTGTCCTTCCTGCGGTCGAGGACGTCCCTGGGCTCGGCACGAAGCGGGCGATCGGCGCAAGCGTCGCCGCGGTGCTAAGGTTGTCGGTCGGCGTCGACGCGCCTTGCCAGACTGACCAGGTCGGTCTCGCCCGACAGACGGTGCAGCAGGTAGATCGGCCGGCCCCGGGCCTCGGCCTCGTCGACGCCCTTGCGGACATCGACGGCGATGCTAGGCATGACGCTTGCCACGGTGCCGGCCCACGGGAGTTCGACCGGGCAATGGACGTGGCCGCAGAGCAGCCGCACGACCTGCGGGTGGCGGCCGACCACGTCGGCGAGTGCGGCAGCCTCTTCGGTCCGCCGGTAGCCGGCGATGTAGTGGTCGTCGATGTCGAAGGGCGGATGGTGGATGAACAGCAGCGTCGGCCGGTCCGGACGGTCGCTCAGCACCGCATCCAGCCAGGCGGCGCGCGCCGGGCAAAAGACCCCCTTGCGCTCGCCGGGCAGCGTGGAATCGATGGCAACCAGGCGCAGCACATGGTCCTCGACCGTGTAATGGAGGAAGTCGCCGTTCCTGGGCAGGTAGGGCTGGTCGCGGAAGGCCGCGCACAGCGCGCCGTTGTCATCGCGGTTGCCGGGGATCAGGTAGAGCGGCGCCTGCAGCGGCGCCAGCAGCGCGCGCAGGTGCGCATACTCTTCCGGTTCGCCGTACTGCACCGTATCGCCGGTGAAGATCACCGCATCGGGCCGTTGCCGGTTGATGTCCGCGATGCAGCACCGCAGGCAGTCGATCCTGCGTTGCGCCGCCGGATGATCCGATGCGCGGTCCAGGATGTGGGTATCGCTGATCTGGGCGATGAGCATTTGATCGAAAGCATCCCTTTGGGATTTCGTTCGAAGCGGTCCGGTGGGACGACCTGGCGCCTGTTCCGGACGCGCCGGACCGGCCTCGAACGCGATCCGGGCTTGTGGTAACGGCGAAGGGTCCTTCGGTGGTCTGCGTTCAGTCGACGATGTGATACACCGGGGCCTTCTCCAACTCCCACGTCCCGGAGTGCCGGTCATAGCGGGACAAGGTGAAGCAATGCCAGTCGGCATCGTCCAGCTTCGGATGATCGGCCCGATAGTAGTAGCCCGGCCACCGCGTTTCCGTCCGGAACATCGTGTGCTGTGTGACGGCCTCCGACGCCAGGACCCGGTGTTGCAGCTCCCAAGACCGCTGTAGCTGGTGAAGGTCCTCGGCGCCGAGATGGTCGAGGTCTTCCTTCAGCATGTCCAGCAATTCCAGCCCGCGGGTGAGCATCGGTTCGTTGGTCGTGTAATAGGAGCTGATGCCGCCGACATATTCGTCCATGATCTTCTCGAGACGCTGGAGACCATGAATCGGCAGAATATAGCTCGGTGAAACGGTTCCCGCGACGATCTCGTTGCGGCCGACTTTGTAGTTCTCCAAGGGTTGGAAGATCACCTTCTTGAGGTCCTGGTATTCCGCCTCGCTGATCTGAGGCTGCTCGCTGCCCAGGTCGTTGACGTAATTGACCGCCGCCTTGCCGGCAATCCGGCCTTCGGTGAAAGACCCCGAGGAGAACTTGTGAGCGCTGCCGCCGATGGTGTCGCCGGCACCGAACAGCCCGTCCACGGTCATCATCCGGTTGTATCCCCACTGGTATTCCGCGGGGGCGCAGTCCTCCGGTCCGCTCGCCCACGCGCCGGAGCAGGTGGCGTGCGAGCCCATGACATAGGGCTCGGACGTGGTCAGTTCGGGGTTGGTGTGCTTGGGATCGATGTTCTGCGACGCCCAGACGACCGCTTGGCCGATCGTCATGCCGAGAAAGTTCTCCCAGCCGACGGTCTCCTTGTGCGGATCCTGGAAGGCCTCCGTGGTCACCATGTGGATCGGGCCGCGGCCGGCCTTGAGCTCCTCGAGCATAGCGTGGTTCCGCAGGCAGGTCGGCACCGGATGCCGGTCAACGTAATCCCCGACCAGTTGCTTGGTGTGATCGTACCATTTGGCTTCGTAATCTTCGCCATACGCGTTCTGGGTGTAGGTCTTCAGGTGCAGAAAATAGGCGCCGACCGGGCCGTAGCCGTCCTTGAAACGGGTCAGGACGATCCGGTTCTCCATCTGCGTCATCTTGGCGCCGACGAGGATCGGCAGCGCATAGGCGGAGGCGCTGCTCCATGGGGCGTACCAGGTCCGCCCCATCCCTTCGCCGACCGCACGGGGCTTGAAGATGTGCGAGGCGCCACCGGCGGATACGATGACGGCCTTGGAGCGGAAGACGTAGAAATCCCCGGTCCGGACGTTGAAACCGACCGCCCCGGCGACCCGGTCGGGCTTGGTCCGGTCCATCAGCAGGTGGGTCACCATGATCCGGTTGTAGACCTCGGTGGCGGCCTTGCGTGCGGCCTCGGCGACGATCGGCTTGTAGCTTTCGCCGTGGATCATGATCTGCCATTTGCCCTCGCGCAGATACCGCCCGGTTTCCGGGTCCTTCATGATCGGCAGGCCCCATTCTTCGAACTTGTGCACCGAGGAATCGACATGCCGGGCGATGTCGTAGCCCAGATCCTCGCGCACCAGGCCCATCAGGTCGTTCCGGGCGTAACGGACATGGTCCTCGGGCTGGTTCTCGTCCCACTGCATGCCCATGTAGCAGTTGATCGCATACAGGCCTTGCGCGACGGCGCCGCTGCGCTCGATGTTCGCCTTCTCGACGCAGACGACCTTGAGGTCGCGCCCCCAGTACCTGGACTCGTACGTGGCTCCGCATCCGGCCATGCCGCCGCCGATGACGAGGATATCCGAATCCACGAAAACCGTTTTCCTGCGTCCGAAAAGACCCACTAGACCACTCCCTGCTTGAGTTGATCCGGGGTCAACGCCGGCAGTTTATCGATGTTCAGCGCATCCGGCTCGTGCGCAAGTTCCTGGGATTTCATGGCGTCCGGGCTGGGCGGCTCATAATCGGCCGGTGATTTGATCGATCCCCACGGCGTGGTGCGGATCGGGGAAACGAAATTCTTTTCACGGCCGTCCCGGAATTTGACCTTCCATGAAATGGTGCCCTTCTTCTCTTCGCGGAGCACCCGGACGCTGTGCCCCAACGGCGCGAAGTCGGCATAGCCGCGTACGTCGATCGCGTTCTGCGGACACGCCTTCACGCAGGAGTAGCACTCCCAGCACATGTTGGGCTCGATGTTATAGGCACGGCGATAGGTAGTATCGATGTGCATGATGTCGGACGGGCAGATATCGACGCAATGTCCGCAGCCGTCGCAACGGGTCATGTAGACGAATGTCGGCATGATATTCCGCTATCTCCTGTATCGAAGACCAATGATGGGCCGGTTAGTAATTTCGAGGCTCTTGGCGGGCGCTGCCAAAGATTTCGGGCTTGTCGGCGGGCGCCGGCAGGTTGCTCCTCGAACCGTTCGCGTTCTCCACCCGTTTCTGGAAGGCCGCTGCCGGCTTGAAGAACATGTGTGAGAACTTGGACCACGGAACGGACCCGAAGAGCACCGTCGTGGCGATGAGGTACAGACCGAGAAACACGTTTGTCCACGAACTGCCCGCCGCCTGCAGCAAGGCCCAGAGCACGCCCAGTGTCACGCTCGCAAGAAGCGACAGGATGAACAGATCGGCACGCACGATGCGGAGCGGCGAATTGCCCTCGGCGGCGACGTCGACCCGGATGAAGAACCAGAACCAGTAGCCGCCCAGGCATACCAGCAGGGCCCCGATATACCACAGTTGGGGCAGGACGGCGGGCGCCGGCGCGGCGAGCGTCGGGTACCAGAACACCATGATGACGGTCGTGATCGCATAAGCCAGGAAACCGTACATGGTCAGGAGATGGGCAATTCTGCGCCGTGCGCTGCAGAATTCACCGGACGCCAGGCCGTCGACAACAGCGGTTTGAACCGCCAGCGACAGCATTTCCCCGCCGCCGACTTGCTGCGTGCCTTTATTCCTTGTATTGCGCCAATTGTTGAAGAAGTACTTGGCGCTTTTCTTGTGAATGACGTCGAACAGCGTGCCAACCACAACCAGGACGATCATGATGACGACGTAGGTCTGCATGACGTGGGGTGGTATGGACGCCGAAAGCGCGGCGAAGGGATTGCCGGAGAACATCGAATTACCCCAATGGTAGCCGGTTATCATCTACGCAACGACCGATGGCGTGCCAGCGGCGAAAAACCCCGCCCTCACACACCGCATGCGGCCGCCGGGTGCCGGTCGCGCAGCCGGACGTTCCGCCGCCGATGATCAAGAGGTCGTGCGGACATGATGACCATGCGTGCAGGCGGTGCCCTCGTCGTCCCGGCTGTCGTCGCACATTGCAGAATGAACAAAGGTGGACACCCGAACTGTCTCCCCTCACCGGCCTGCGGTCGCGCCCGATGAATCGGAGACGTGCTGTCGGATGGTACCATATTTTCGCGATGCGCGCATCGCCGGCCGCCTCAATCCAACCCGTCATAATAGTCCTGCAGCACCGCAACCACCTCGGGGCGGCTGAACTCGGTCGGTATCGCCTCGTGGTTGGCGAACATCTCCCGCAGCCTAGTGCCGGAGATCGCCAACCGGTCCCCGGCCTCGTGCGGGCAGGTCCTGCCGGTCGCCATGCCGTTGCATCGATAGCAGAAGAAGGTGATGTCGATCTTCAGCGGCTCTGTCTTCAGGCTGTTCGGCGGCAGCGTGTCGAAGATGTGGTGGGCGTCGAACGGCCCGTAATAGTCGCCGACGCCGGCGTGATCCCGCCCGACCACCAGGTGCGAGCAGCCGAAATTCTGGCGGAACAGGGCGTGCAGCAGGGCTTCGCGCGGTCCCGCGTAGCGCATCTCGATCGGATAGCCGGCCTGGAGGACGGTGCCGGGCACGAAATATTCGCCGACCAGCGCGTTGATCGCCCTGACCCGGACATCGGCCGGAATGTCGCCCGGCTTGAGCGCACCGAGCACCTGGTGAATCAGCACCCCGTCGCAGATTTCGACGGCGATCTTGGCCAAGTACTCGTGGCTGCGGTGCATCGGGTTACGGGTCTGGAAGGCCGCGACGCTGGACCAGCCCTTTTCCATAAACATCGCGCGGGTTTCGGCCGGGCGATGGTAGAGCCCGGCATAGGTTTCGGGGAAATGGCCTTCGGAGACCGTGCGCACCGGGCCGCCCAGATTGACCGGGCCCTGGCCCAGCACCTTTTCGACGCCGGGATGGCCGGGATCGGTGGTGCGGAAGACGCGCGTGCACTCGAGATCACGGTCGATGACGTATTTCTCCTCGACCGTCAGGATGCCGAGAAGCGCGCCGGTCTCGCCGTCGGCGAGCGCCACGTCCTCGCCGATCTCGATCGCATCGACGAGGTCCTGGGCACAGGACAGGGTGATCGGAATCGGCCAGAAGACGCCATCGGCCAGCGTCATATGCTCGCAGCAGCCGCGCCAGTTCGCCGCGCCCATGAACCCGTCGAGCGGCGTGTAGGCGCCCATGCCGAGCATGAACAGGTCCGAGACCTCGCGGCTGGACAGCGGCACGGTTTTCAGATGCCGCGCCCGTCGGGCCTCCTGCGCCCTTTCGCTTTCCGACAGCAGCAGGGGCTTGAGGGTATCCGAACCGTGCGGCGGCACCAGACTCGACATCCGGAGAGCTCCTTCGTGTTGCAACCGGGCGCGGCGGAATCGGCTTCGATCTCCGTGCCGAAACGGCTGCCGGTGGGCAGTAGGCTGCGACAAAATGGCCGGCATGCCGGGGCGGCGGAATTCGCTGTTGACCTGCCGGAAGCCGGGACTATTTTGTGCGCCGTCGCGTGGTGTGAGCCCTGAATTCATGATTTTAAGTACTCTGTCGGTATCGTAGGATCGTAGTGTCTCCCTGTATCACTGTTGTACTACAATGGCTTAGGGTCCCTGTCAAGAGAGGATGGGGCCGATTCGAATAACACAGATGTGGATCCTGTGTCGCTGCATAGTTGCATTCAGGGAAGTGGGGAATGGAATTCGCCTTGGAACATCCGTATGATCCTGAAGGGGGAACAGGTGGGCCCTGTGAGCAACACAGAACCGGCACAATAGGTTCGTCTCTGTGAGGATTATCATAGGAATATGGATGGCCATACCTCCGAGATCGGGATCCGGTGTGTCGCAACCGCTGCAATCCGTTTCGGGCGGATGGCGACGATGAAGGAGGATGCCAGCGGGCGCCGCCAGCGCGCGGTGATGGCGACCGATGCAGAGTGGGAACGGATCGGCCGGGCGGGCGTGCGCGGAACGTTCGGACCGAGACGGACGGCATCGTGTCGACGCCGGCGGAGCAACTGCGGGCCTGGCCCGACTGGCGGCGGAAGGCAGGGCAGGTTCTCGACGAAGCGGCGGCGCTCAGAAAGGACATTCCGAAACACGAGCTCGCCGCCCATCTGGGCGCCGCCGGCGTCGGGCAGGACGCGGTCAGTGAGAGGGAAGAGAAGATCCGGAACAGGATCGCCCGCGACGAGGAAAGGCGCGCCGCCGCCGAACGAGTGCGCCAAGACCGGGGATTGTCGATGTAGGCGCGGACCACCCGGCGTCGATGCACGCCGCCGGGTCATACTACCGGCTTTTGCCCCGCGCGCGGGCCCCTCCGATGGACTTTTATGAGGCAATCGAAGTCAAGGTGCGATGTGGGTCATGTTCCTGGCATTCTCTCATCTTCTGTAGGCTCACTGGATCGGTGGCCTGTTTTGCTCGGTTGGAACGCTTCTCGCATCGGTCGCACGCCTGCGCGTTGCACGAGGAGGCGGGCGGACCCCGTCGCGACGAGCCCCGGCTGGCGCTGTCGGAGGAACAGCAGCGCACCCTGTACGACCGGGTAGCGGAGATGGAACGGGTCCGCCGGGCGCTGCACGAGGCGCTTCCGGGAACGGGGCTCTCCCTGTTCGGGGCGATCGCCTTCCTGCAGCGCGCGCTCCAGTCGCGGCGATCGGGCGAGTGATGCCGGCGCGGCGCAAGGCCCCTCGCGTGCGGCTCACGATCTCGTGCCTCGATTCGGAGTGGGAACGGATCCGCGAGATCGCGGTGCGGTGCTGCAAGAGAGCATCGCTCATCTCCTGAAGCGCCCCGTCGGTAGGCCGCCCAAGGACGTGCGCCGGTATCATGCCAGCTTCAGTTATCAGGCCGGAACCTGGGACAAGCCCCGCCGCGTCGTCGCCAAGGTCGAGTGGCATCCGGGTGAGTTGTACCCGCGGGTCGGGTTCGTTGTCACCAACCTGGGCCGCCCCGCCGAGCGGGTGGTCGCGTTCTACAATCAGCGCGGCACGGCTGAGCAATGGATCAAGGAGGGCAAGAACGCGATCCGGTGGACACGCCTGTCGTGCCGCAGGTTCGACCACAATGCCGTTCGCCTCCAGCTTCACGCGCTCGCCTACAACCTCGGCAACTTCATGCGCACCCTCGCGCTGCCCGATGCCGTGGGACAGTGGTCACTGACCAGCCTGCGAGAGAAGCTCATCAAGATCGGAGCGAAGATCGTGCGCCACGGGCGCTACGTCACGTTCCAGATGGCCGAGGTTGTCATTCCTCGTGACCTGTTCGCCGACATCCTGCGCCGTATCGACCGGCTCAGACCGCCGCCAGCCCCGGCATGAGCGACGGCACCCCGTTCCTTCGCGTCGCCGCCGACAGGATCGGTGCGCCCGGATCGCCGGCAAAAATGCCATTCCGCGCCACCAACGCCGCCAATTGGTACTCAATCATCCGGATCGGCGCGAAGATGGCCGTCATTCGAAGGCGAACTGCCCGTCGAGCGGTTTCGAGTCACACTCAACGGGCTGGGAGGGTTCCATATGGGGAATCCCGGATTAGATGAACCGAGAGAAGGCAGTAGACTGACCAGTCCCCCTCGGGTGGCCCAAGTTCAATGTTTCACATTAATTGCCAAACCGGATCCAGCAGTATGTGGTGCCTACCGCGCTGCGCGGGACCGGAATCGAGCACTTCCAGACCTGGAGCCGCGACGACACCCTCGTCCGCATCTCCGAGGGCCAACTCCTGGTGAATTCCGGGTTCTGGTCATACGCGATGCTGGAACTCGCCGCGAACGCCCGTTTCATCCGCGCCCACCGAGCGCCTGGCGTGGTATCCTGAGACAGAAGGGTTTGCCGCCGCGGTTCACGACCGGCGCCGTCTCGGAGCCGGAACCGGTATCGCGGGACCTGCCGTTCTGGAGGATCCGAAGTCCACCGTTGTGGTGCCGCCTGGAATGACGGCCAAGGTGAACCCTCGGGGGCACGTCGTCATCGATACGGGAGTGGACGAGTGAGCAACCCAATATCCAAAGGTGCGATACTGATCGTCTTATCTTGGCGACAACGCACATCCATGATCACTGACTGGAGAAAACTGGCCATGAAGCTCGGACGTCTGATTAGTTTATCAATCGTGTTTCTGCTTGCCATGGACGTCGGTGGAAGTGCATTCGCGCAGTATAACAGAAGTATCATCAAGGACCCCGAAATGCTGCACCAATTTGCTTGCTCGGATGTTGGGAAACGCGTCACTCCATGGCACATCAGCAATCTGTACGATTGTGAGAGCAAGACCATCTATGTCCCATACCACCTTTGGACTGGTGCCAAGTGGGATGGCAACAAGAACGCGCCATGCATGCACGAGGCTTCTACGACATTCTTCGTGAACATCAACAGCAAGACCACAATCACCGGTCCAAGAGAGTGGGGAGGTCGGAAGATCTGGGTGCGGGCAAAGAGCAACGGATCAAAGACGCAGTACTTCGAGTGCCATGACCGCGGCATCGGCCGTGTCTATGAAATTCGAAAAGGAAAGAAACGCTACTATCGGGAAACCGATCGGTGCAAGTTTCCGGGAGGACATGGTTGGGAATTCGCAAAAAGACGAAATTGCACGCGCACCGCCATTGAAATCGACAAGATCGAATTCGACAAGAACCGAGAACTCTTCGCTCTGGAGTTCAAATGGTGGTACGAGTCGAAGAGCCGTGGCTATGTGCTCGATCATAGGTATCGCTACCAGCCGAATGTAGGGTCGGTGAATGCTTGGCCTCAGCGGTAGAGAATATGTGAATCAACTTGCTGGTCTGTGTTTCTTGGACGTCGTGTCACAACCGAAGTAATTTGGTTCCTCAATAACCTCGGCAAAGAAGGGCAATTAACCGGGATTTCCCATGTGGCACCCTTCAGCCAAGTTGAGCGTGGCTCGAAATCGCTCAAAGGGCAAGTCCGATGGGTTCTGCCACCAAGATCATGCCCGACAACAAGAAATTGAGAGTGAATGGGACATGGTGGCATTCGATATTGCCGGTCGGGCCGTGTCTCGGACACACCGGTCCTGTCGTCTTCACGCATGAGGGACGATCCTGTCGTCATGTTGGGAGGGGCGTCGTTCTGAGCCGATCGATTCGGCGGAGGATGTCGGCGAACAGGTCACGAGGGATAGCGACCTCGGCCATCTGGAAGACGATGTAGCGACCGTGGCGGACGATCTTCGCGCCGATCTTGACGAGCTGGACGCCTCCATTTACCTCGCGAATTTTGCCTGGTTGTGATTCTCTACGGCGGTTCGGTTCGAGGAGGTATTGATGAGGCAGGCTGGTCTGTTCGGCTTACCGGATCATCTTCGGAAGCTATCGGCGACGGGTGATCCGTTGGAGGTGCTGGCGAAGGTGGTCGACTTCGAGATTTTCCGCGCGCCGCTTGAGGCGGCGCTGGGCTATTCGGACGGATCGAAAGGCGGCCGCCCGGCCTACGATGCGGTGGCGATGTTCAAGGTACTGATCCTGGCCGCGCGGCACACGGTGAGCGACGAGCGGATGGAGTTTCTGATCCGCGACCGCTTGAGCTGGCTTCGCTTCCTGGGCTTCGATCTCGGAGCGCCGACGCCGGACCGCAACACCATATGGATCTTTCGCGAGCGTCTGGTCCGGGCCGGGGCGATGGATAAGCTGTTTGCCGCCTTCGATGGCGAACTGCGCCGGTGCGGCTATCTGGCGATGGGCGGGCAGATCGTCGATGCGACGTTGGTATCGGCGCCCAAGCAGCGCAACAGCGACGACGAGAAGGCGGCGATCAAGGCAGGCAAGAGGGCATCCGAGATCTGGCCCGATCAGCCGGCCAAGGCGGCGCAGAAGGACACGGATGCGCGGTGGACGGTGAAGACCGGGCGGCGCAAGAACCCCGCCGGGGCGCAACGGCGCATGCCCGACATCGCGATCCCGGTGTTCGGCTACCGGACATTTGCCAAAGCAAACCTCTCACCTTCCGTGATCGCCGCGGTTTCCCCGAGCCCAAGCCGCTCGCCCAATCCCATCACGCCTTCCTCCCGTCGTCCGACTTCTTGCAGCCCGCACTCCCAATTGACGCTCGAATTCATCCCCCGATGATAGCCGAACAGGCAGGATCGGATAACTTCAAACCTCACGTCGCCGCACCGACGATCGAGCGTTCCCCTGCCGGAGCCGAGGTATTTCTCGATGCCCTCGATCGACGACGGCTCCGAAGTGCGCAGGAAGCGTGCCTTGAATTGCTGACCATGGGTGCGGTCGTTGATCCATTCCCCCGATGCCGTAATCCACTCTCCGGCCGACACCATGGCGGCGTGGCCGACGACCGTCACGAGATCGCGATGGCCTCGGGCCTTGGTTCTCAGAACGCAGAACCCGTTATCGGCATTGTGGAACGTCACTCGCTCGACGAGGCCTGCCAGAACCTCCTGGGTTGACGATTCCGGTTGCGGCTTGACTACGCCGGTCACGACGTGCCGAGCGCGGTGGCGGTCAACAATTCCTTGATCGTATCGAATTGCCGTGCCCGCTCCGCGGTGGCGGCCGGGGTTTCGAAATCCAGGTCGTCGTCCTCAATGGCGGCCAGCTCATTGTCATGGCGTTCGCGTTCGATGCGCGCGAGGTGTGCCAGTAGCTCTTGCGCCGTGAATATCTGCCGCACCCGGGACACAAACCGGGGCAGTTCGCGGGCGAATTCAGGGTGCCGGTCAGCATCACCCTGAGGTGGCTCCGGAAAATCGGACAGTTCGATAAGGTGTATTCCCCCGTCTGACGGAGGAATGCAGATGAGCAGCAAGCGACGCCGGTTTTCGGGGGAGCTGAAGGCGAAGGTGGCACTGGAAGCGCTTCGGGGCGAGCGGACGCTTCAGGAGATTGCTGCGCAGTACCAGGTCCATCCGAACCAGGTCGGCGCATGGAAGCGCCAGGCGGTCGAGGGGGTGGCGATCAAGGTCCCGCCGTACATCGAAAACACAGTTCTCCACTTTGCCTGCTTCTGAGAAGGGCGGCGCAATTATCCCCCAGTGAGGCGGCCTGTTTCGGTCTGCGGCGGTCCAAAAAGGAGCCGCGTATTAGCCTTCGTCAGGATTGAACTGATGAAGGCAGGGGGGATGTATTCAGTGGATTTATATGCGCGGGTTCGACGGGCGTGCCATGTCGACGGGATGAGCAATCGTGAGGCGGCGCGGGTTTTCGGGATCGACCGCAAGACGGTGGGCAAGATACTGGGGTTCTCGGTGCCGCCGCGTCAGCCCGGCGATAGGCACGCCGCGTCGCGCGCGGGTCCCTCCCATGGACTGCGGGGACAAGCCTCAAACTCCCAATGGCCCCTTTTTACTCCGCCGTTGACAACAGAGCGCTTGGTCGAGAGATCGCGCCGCAGCCAACGCTCATACTCCTCAGCCCAAGCCGCCTTCAGCCGTGCGATGGTGGTTGCCGACAAGCCCAGTGCATCCGGTCCCAGCAAGGCTGCCAGGGCCTCACCGAAGTCGCCGGTCGAAATGCCCTTCAGATACAGCCACGGCAGCAGTTTCTCGACCAACTTGGCGCGCCGCAAATAGGGTGGCAGGATCGCAGGTGTGAAGCGGATGCGCCCGCCGGCTTCCGGGTGACGGTCACGAACCCGTGGCCGGCGCACCGCCACCGCGCCGATCCCGGTCTGAACCTCGCGTTCGGGCTGGTAACCGTGACGTACCACGCGACGACGCCCATTCTCGTCTGAAAGATCGGCGTGCGCGGCAACGAAGGCTTCGACCTCGGCCTCGACCGTTTCGGCCAGCAGCTGGCGCGCGCCCGACCGCAGTACCTGCGTCAGGGGATCTTCGATCAAAACCCGGTCTGGACGCGAAAACAAAACAACCGTATCTTCGTACATGGCGTATCCTTCCTTCTTGGATATCGGCGACTTTGACAATCGCCAGGATACGCCGCCCTCACATTACTCCGTCACCAAGATTCAGCTATAGCTCGGAAGCAGGTCAGCTAAGGAGCCTAGTCTTACTGTTTCTAACAACAGTAGCGTTGGGATTGTAGGGTTTGTTGGGTTCTGTGCATCTGCGATATGAGAAAATCCGATAAATGAACCTGTGGGCATATTTTCCATGAGATTCCGCCATCATGAACCCATCCCAAACATGTTCCGGTACTTCGGAGTATTCATAGACTCCCCCATGAAACTTGATAAATATCTTCCTGCTATGGGGATTGAATCCTGCAGACACAATGTATGATGATTTCACAAATACCTCAAAGACTGTTTCGTCTGGAAAGCCAAGCGTAAATTTGCGATTCGCATATGAATGACTAGGCGACGCTGTTCTTTCCGGAGAAGTATATCTGGTCTGTCTTGCGTAAATTTGAACAGACCCATATTTTTCAATATGCTCAGTCAGGATTTCATAGGCCTCGTTTATCTCTTGAGACCGTTTGTTTGCTTTGAGGATGTCCTCTGGCAATTGATAACGATCCGGATGCCATTTCTTAATTAGGCCTAGTGGATAAAATCTAACAGACGATTCCCTTGTCCGAGCGTATGTGCGAGTCTGCGGGCATGCGCACAGGGATTACCTTCGAGGTTTGCGTCGCCGACCGTGCTCGTCTGGAAGCGGTCGTGGCGGACAGGAACAGCCCGCAGAAGCATGTCTGGCGGGCCGGGATCATTTTGGCCACGGCTGCCGGCGCGGGGACGGTCGAGATCATGCGCCGGACCGGGAAGTCGAAGCCTTGCGTCTGGCGGTGGCAGGAACGGTTCATGGCCGAGGGCGTCGATGGCCTGCTGCGGGACAAGACCCGGCCTTCGCGTATTCCGCCGCTCGAACCCGGTGTCGCCTTGCGCATCGTCGATCTGACCCTGACCGATCCGCCCGCCGAGGCGACCCACTGGACGGCCGCCATGATGGCCGGGAAGCTCGGCGTTTCCGTCTCTTCCGTGCAACGCATTTGGCGCGCCCACGGGCTCCAGCCTCATCGGGTGCGCCAGTTCAAGCTCTCCAAAGACGCCAACTTCGCCGACAAGCTGCGCGACGTTGTCGGGCTCTATGTCGACCCGCCCGCCCATGCCATCGTGCTCAGTGTCGACGAAAAGAGCCAGATCCAGGCCCTCGATCGCACGCAGCCCGGCCTGCCGCTAAAGAAGGGCCGCGCCGGAACGATGACCCACGATTACAAGCGGCATGGCACGACCACGCTGTTCGCCGCCCTGAACGTCCTCGACGGCACGGTCATCGGCCGCAACATGCAGCGTCATCGCCATCAAGAATTCATCCGCTTCCTCAACACGGTCGAGGCCGGAACGCCCGCCGGCACGGTCATCCATGCCATTCTCGACAACTACGCCGTCCACAAGCACCCCAAGGTCCGACGCTGGCTCGACCGTCATCCGCGCTGGACCTTTCACTTCACACCGACTTCCTGTTCCTGGCTCAACGCCGTGGAAGGCTTCTTCGCAAAACTCGCCAAGCGCCGGCTCAAACGCGGCGTCTTCCACTCCGTCGTTGACCTTCAAGCCGCCATCAACCGTTTCGTCGCCGAGCATAACGCCAGCGAGGCCAAGCCATTTCGCTGGACCGCGGACCCGGACAAAATCATCTCCGCCGTCAAACGCGGGCATCAAGCGTTAGATTCCATCCACTAGTGCAATGAGCCATTGAAGGGATTCAGAGGAGGGGTGGGCTGTGCGAATCTCGGTGGATGGCTCAAGATGTTTGCGTTCTGGTGAGTGCCGAGGACCGCGTGCGGCTTGCCGCGATCTCCGGCGATCGAAGCCGCCCGCACAACGTGCTCGACGGCACGGTGTTCGGCCGCTGCATGCAGCGCCACCGGCACCAAGAGTTCCTCCGCTTCCTGGGCGCCATCGAGCGCGAGGTTCCGGCCGGCAAGCGCATCCACGTCGTGCTCGACAACGTCGCAACTCACAAGACGCCCGAGGTCATGCGCTGGCTCACCCGGCATCCCCGCTGGGTGTTCCACTTCACGCCGACCTCCGGCTCCTGGCTCAACGCCGTGGAGACCTTGTTCTCGGCGCTGACACGCCGCCGCCTGCGGCGCGACGTGTTCCGCTCCGTCGCCGACCTGCAGGCCGCCATAAACCGCTACCTCAAGGAGCACAACAATGACCCCAACCCCTTCGTCTGGACCAAATCCGCCGACAACATCCTCGCAAAAACCAGGCGCCTCCCTGAACCTTCTCAATGAATCAGTGCACTAGATATGCATATTTTTCCTCAGAAATACCGATATCCTTGTCGTCGATGTTTAGGATTTGTGATGATTCACTCACTGTGTGCATGTTATTCGACCAACGATAGCTTTATTGGCGGCAAAATGCGGCGGCCCCAATCCTTGACTAACCCGGGATTTCCCATGTGGCACCCTTCAGCCAAGTTGAGCGTGGCTCGAAATCGCTCAAAGGGCAAGTCCGATGGGTTCTGCCACCAAGATCATGCCCGACAACAAGAAATTGAGAGTGAATGGGACATGGTGGCATTCGATATTGCCGGTCGGGCCGTGTCTCGGACACACCGGTCCTGTCGTCTTCACGCATGGCCAGCCGCCAGGACTGGCCACGGACCGATCTCGAAATTCACATGCTGCGGTCCTGTATCTTCACCGCACAGGCCATCGCTCGGGACATGATCGCCGCCGGCCGCGAAAAGGAGATCGAGGAAATTCGTATGGATGTGTCGAAAATCGCGCCGGAATTGCCAGAAGAATCGTAGGACTCTATTGGAGATGGCGCGATGTCTCTCCGTCCTGACCTACTCGACCAAAGTGCAAACTATCGACAAATCAACAGAGTCAACCAAGACCATCGGCTTTGAACTCCCAACCTGTTCGAAGCAGACAGCCCGCCACATACTCGATAGCCGTTGCTTACAGCTTGACGAACCTATCTGCCATTCTCTCGACAAACGCAGAGTCGCAATCGCTGAAGCCGAAGAGCTCCAATATCGGGCAACTCAATTCCGCGACGATAGTTGAGCGAGCCGCTCGCAACTGCGTCACGCCCCATTCTCCTTCGGTTGTACGTCGGGTGGCGCGCGCAATGCGGCCCCGGCGCCAAGGGGAGTTGAATCCGGCCAGTTCCCGGCCTTTAAGGCCCATCCACGTGCAACGGAACCCGACCCGCGTTGCCCCTTCCATTCGTCTTGCCAACCCATTCGCATGGGCGACGAGCTCCGTTGTCTCCCGCACTACCGTTTCGGGATCGAGCCAAGTGCCGGCCTTCCGCTCCAAGTCACGAACGCTTCGCTCTCGATCCTCTCTGTAGGCGCGAACCAAGCTGGCGCGACCATCGGGCGCGACGCGCCAATAGTCCGGCAGGGAGCTGTCGAAGTCTCCATCGCCCATGAGATTGGTCTCCAGAAGATTCCCGCCCGTTCCATCGGCCCGTTCGGGAAACACCACCGGCTCGATGTTTGGCCCACTAAACGGGTAGAACATGCTCCAACCCGTCCACACCGTATCCCGAACCTCGTTGTTCACCTCCTCCAGGATCTTGACGAGCGAGTCCATCGGTAACTGCTCACTTCCCTCAACGGAGATCAGGTAGCTCAACTGACAACGGTTCTCCGTGATCGACACGGGCCAGTGAAGTTGTTCGGCCTCGGACAACAACTCGAGAAAACGTGTCTCGTTCGCTTTGTGCCACTGCTCCAATCGCTGCCTCGCACCCGGCGCTGGCGTGCCCGGTGTCTGCACAAGACCGGCTATGTCGCTGAGCAACTGGTCGCGATCATTGCGGACACATCGACTGATCAACGGACTCCATTCGGCGGCACCGATGATCGGTGCGCTCTCCGGGCCAGGTTTGCGAATGTAGTAGGTTCCCTTCGCGATAGCCTGTGGTTTTCCTTTCGCGTCCTGAGGTCCGTCGCGCCTCACGGCAATGGGCGCGGCCCCGTGACCAGGCACCCTGACCACCGGAAACCTATTGCCGCCACTGTCTGGAACGACCACGACCTCGCACTGGAAAGTAGGAGTCAAGTATCGCTTTACGATCGCCGTGAATTTGTCCCGATTGTATTTTTCGAGTGAGTCAGGGAGATTCTCGTCGCGACTGAGATCATCTTTGAATCCGAAGATCAGATACCCGCCACCGTGGTTGGCCAACGCCCCCAAGTGACGTGCGACTTTGGCTCGCTGGATTTGGTCATCAAGATCGATCCATGACTTCAATTCGATCGCCAGAGTCTCCCGGGGATTTTCAATCAAGTCCTTGAGGTCTTCGTCCATCTTTTCACGCCCCATGCGAAATCTACTGTGCTGCTCACGACTCGACTCACAGTCAGCGGTCGGGAGACGACAATTCTCGGTCTCCGTTCTGGAATGAACTTCTGCCGCCGTAATTCCACGCCTTTACAAACGTGCGCTTCAGGCTCGGGAACGCTCCTGAAACTCCGTTCGGGTGTCTCTGTATTGCCGACTCACCACGAAGCAGGCTTCGAGATCGTCGTTCCTGGAATCTGGTCCGGAAACTGCGCGGCCTTCAACATGGGCAAGCGGATATGCCGGACACGCGTGGCGACATTCTTCAGCTTCGGCGCGACCTGCCATCGCCCCGGGCAGACGACTATCACCGGCTTCCCGCGCTCAACGGTCACCATGCGGATCGCCGTGACCAGGTCCGTATCGTTCGAAATCACCGCGGCGACGTCGAACAGTCCCTTCCAGGCATCGTTCAGGAGATTGGCGGCGAGGTTCACATCCGAACCCTTCTCCTCCATGCCATGCACCTCCGCGACCACCGCATCGCGTAACGGTCCTTCCCGCCGCCGCCGCTTCTTCCTGCCGCTGCCCTGCTGCGGATAGCTTCCAACTGGCAGTCTCTGCGAACCGGCCACCCGGTGCACGCCGGCCGGCAAGGTCACCGGTGTGGGAGCGCCGATTTCCCTGTCCGCGACCGGCAGGTTCGTCAGCGGTCGCCAGATCGTTTTCGCCAAAAAGCTCCCGAAATGCACCTCGACTTCGGGCAAGGTGCCCAGCGCGCTCAGATAGGCTTGCTGACGCGCAGGCGAGCCCGGGTCTACGACGCCGGAGACCCGGGCCGTGAAGTAGTGCAGCCGGTCGATCCTGTGTCCCGGCGGCAGGACACGGTAAGCCAGCTTGACCGGATCGAGCCACTTGAACGGTGTGCCTTTGACGGCTCCATAGTAGAGATTGAAGCCATCGACATAGACTCTGGTTCGCATTCGCGCTCCCAGAAAAAGCAAGGGCCGCTCCGAAGAGCAGCCCCTGAGCCGACAGCACGCTGCCGGCGGGTATCTGGCGTTAATTTAGAGCAGCATGACCGCGGCTGCAAGCATTGCCCGGTCGGCGCACTCGAATTCCTCGCCATCCTGCGTACGGACCAGCGATTCGCTGCGAGTCCATGAGGTTCTACCCTACAATCCCAGCTCCGGAGCGTCGCGGATCTTCGCCTTCTCCGGTTCCGGCGTCGCTTGGTCTCGCGAAGTGCCTGGTGCTTCTCGATCCAACTCCCGTTCCGTTTCCTTCCCCGAGCGTTCTATCGAAACACTTCGAGCTTCGACCGCCTCGAGCGCCGCAACCCGCTCGCCCGTCGCCGTCTCCAGATGCTCGCGCAGGCCCTCCCGGCTGTCGGTCACCAGCTCCGCGCTGTTCCGCGCCCGGCTGATCTCGACATAGAAACTCTTCTGCGTCGTCAAGTGGGGATGGTTCGCTTCCATCGCGGCGATCACCGTGTCGACGGTCCGGCCCTGGAACGCATGCACGGTCGCGGCCCAGGCATGGTCGATGTGACGTAGCTGGGGATCGCCCTGGCGCATGTCGAGCACCCGCCCGTCCTCCATGCGCGTCTGCGAGACGAGATCGGCGATCAGCACGGTCTTGCCGGATCCCGTCGTGCCCGAGACGATGGTGTGCTGGGTTTCGGTCCGTTCGGGATAGGGGATACCGGCGATGCAGTAGGGCCGCTCGATAGAGACCACGAACGCCTGCAGCGCCCGGGATCTGAGCGGCAGGATGCGTTTTCTCAGATCCTTGGCCGAGACCAGCTCGGCGCCGCGGATCCGGCGCCGCGCCTTGAGACGTTTGCCGCGGAGCCAGAACCAGACGAAGAACGCGACGATGAGGCCGGCGCCGATCTTGGCGCCGAGGAAGGCGCTCGAGAGGATTTCATCGAGGATCGCCTCGCGGGCCTCGATCGCCCGCCGCGAGCTCACGATCTCGTAGAGGGTGAGCGCCGAAGTTCGCCCGTCTCCGAGGCGCACGTCCTGGCGCGCATCGGCCTTGTAGCCGATGGCGAGCTTGGCCTCGGCCATGGTGAGAACCCCGACGGCGTACCACTGCGCGCCATCCGTCGTCCGCCACAGGTTCCAGGCCGGCACCGCCACCACCAGCATCACCGAGAGCCACATGGTGAGGCGAGCCGCATGGCGCCGCCGACGCCGATCGGCCTGCCGTCCGTTCCCTCCCGCTGCGACAGCCAGGCGAAGAAGGGCTGGCCGAGCTCGCGGTCGATGGCCTGGGCGTCGGTGCGCACACGCGCCGCCTGCTCGCTCCAGGTCTCCGCCGACTGGTAGCTCATCGACGCCTGCTCGCGGTGCTGGCGCATACGGCTCAGATTGGCGCCGTAGCTCTCCTCGAGGCTCGCCATGTCGCTCTCGCCGGTCGCGGTGCTGTAGCGCCTTGACGCCTCGGAGACGCTCGACCACAGATCGAGCACCTGATGCTGCTCGGCATAGTCCTGCATCTTCTGCCACGTATCGCGCTCGATGGTCTGGCCGCGCCATTGCACACCGCCGCCCGCGTTGATTCCGACAACTTTCCCGAGCCCTCCCGAGACGCCTGCGTCGGCCGTCAGGGCCGCCACCTGCTCCTTGCTGAGGTCACTCATCTCCGAGAGCTTGTCGTAATGAGACACCAACGCCTGCGCCTGGTTGCTCTCGCTTTCGGTCACGCCCCGCATATGGGCCGTTCCGGTGCTGAGATCGCGCGAGAACCGCTCGACCATCGACGTCGCGTCGGTCGCCGCCGCGGTGCGGGCGGTCTTCGTTTCCCTCGACTTTGGCTCGTGGAGCTCGGCTCGGACAGCAGGGGAACGCTCACCACAATTCAGCATGCGCTGGCACGCGGCATGGAAGCCGTTTTCCAACTGGAAGAAGGCGAGATCCTCGTCGAGCCGGCACCCAGCTTCGACGAACGCAACGCGCTTCTGTTCTATGAATCCGCGGAGGGGGGCGCGGGCGCCTTGGCGCAACTTGTGGGTTGGAATGATGGCTTGATGCAGGTCGCTAGACGCGCACTCGAGATCATGCACTACGACCCGGCCAGCTTTGGCGCAGCAAAAGATGATCCAAGCCGCTTGTCAGAGACCGGAGAGCCGGAGTGCGTCGCCGGATGCTGGGTGCCGTGCCGGCCGGGGTTCTTCCTGCCGGTCCGCGTGCTCTCGCGCCTCTTCCGCCGCCTGTTCCTCGACGCACTGCACGCCGCCTTCGAGGCCGGCGGTCTGGGCTTCTTTGGCGCGCTCGCCGGGCTCGCGGATCCTGAGGCCTTCATTAGCCGCCTCCGCGAGTTGCGTCGCCTCGAATGGGTCGTATACGCCAAGCCGCCCTTCGGCGGCCCCGAGCAGGTCTTCGCCTATCTCGGCCGCTACACCCATCGGGTCGCGATCGCCAACTCCCGGTTGGTCGGCGTAACCGATGACGAGGTCGCCTTCCGCTGGAAGGACTATCGCCACCATGGCAAGACGAAGGTCATGACCCTGGACGCAGACGAGTTCATCCGCCGCTTTCTACTGCACACCCTGCCGGACGGCTTCCATCGCATCCGCCACTACGGCTTCCTCGCCAACGGACACCGCGCGGCGAAGCTCGCGCTTTGCCGCAAACTGCTCGACGCCCCGCCACCGCAACCGGCCGCCGAGCAGGCCAGGGACACCGTCCCGGCTCACCCGCCCGACCGCTGCCCGTGCTGCAACGGAACCATGATCATCCTCACCATCCTGCCCCGGCCGGAGCCATGCCGGCCATCCTTCTGGCAGGACAGCTCATGACACTCCGCCCGTCGGACAGCACCGGACCACAAATGCCCAGCACCCTGCACGTCGGATACCGAGCCGGTCTATCCCGCGACGCTGCCCGCCTCGCACGACGCCACAATCGTAGCCGCCGAAGTGAAGCCGCAGCCCGTCGTCCGGACCGGCATCCCAGACCCGGCCGCCACCCACTCGATGAGGCCGATCCGTCAGACATGCCACCGGTCCATTCCGGCCTCTCGGACCAGGCGCCGCAGCCACAATCCCCATAGCCCGCCCGCCATCCCGCGGCTTCGTTCAATCCGGCTTCAATGAGCTCGCGTCCCGCGCCATCCTCCGCCGTTCGAGCTGCGCGACCTCACAGAACCCTCCAGATTCCGCGTGATTCCCAATAGATTCCCAGTTGAATATTTCCAACATGTTCTAGGATAAGAAAACCCCTGAAAACATCAGCATTTTCAGGTATTTGTTTTGGTTGCGGGGGTAGGATTTGAACCTACGACCTTCAGGTTATGAGTCGTGGCTCAGTACTTTCTCGTTACTACGAACAAATACGAAATAGTATGAAATAACAAAGACTTACTTGATTTTTTCTTTGAACGCCTTACTCTGATCTTCACCCTTTTGCGCGCCGAAACGCGCCCTCCTGCTCCCCCAGTGCTCCCCCGGGGAGCAGGCCAAACGGAGGAGACCGATGAAGGCGAAGATCACCAAGCGGCTCGTCGAAGACCTCACCCCGGAGGCCGGAACGGACCTGTGGGTGTGGGACAAGGACCTTCCGGGCTTCGGCGTTCGAGTCAAGCCCAGCGGAGTAAGGGCCTATGTCATCCAGTACCGGAATGGGCGCCGGCAGTCCCGTAAGTTCACGCTCGGCCGGCATGGCGTCCTGACGCCCGAGCAAGCACGGCGGTTGGCCCGCCAGGCCCTGGCGGCCGTCGAGCGTGGTGAGGATCCGGCCCACGACAGGCGAGTCGATCGCGGTGCGTTGAGCGTCGCCGACCTCGCCAAGCGGTTCGACGAGGAGCACATCGCCGTTCGTCTCAAGCCAAGCACGGCGCGGGAATACCGCCGCAACCTCCGCCGCTTCATCCTCCCGGCCCTGGGCCGGCTCACGGTGGCCGACGTGGTCCGGGCCGACATCGCCCGCTTCCACCACGGGCTCCGCCACCTCCCCTACCAGGCCAACCGAAACCTCGAGATCATCTCCAAGATGTTCAACCTTGCGGAGATGTGGGGTCTGCGGCCGGACGGATCGAACCCGCGCCGGCATATCAAGAAGTACCCCGAGGAGAAGCGCGAGCGCTACCTGAGCCCGGCCGAACTCGCCGCCCTGGGCGAAGCGTTGGCGCGGGCCGAGCGGGAAGGTCTCGCGGACGAATACGCCGTCGCCGCCATCCGGTTGCTGATCTTCACCGGCTGCCGGCTCAACGAGATCATGACGCTGAGGTGGGATGATGTCGATGAGGCCGGCCACTGCCTGCGGCTGTCCGACACCAAGACCGGAGCGCGCGTAGTTCATCTCGGCCAACCCGCCCTCGATGTGCTCGCGGGCATCACGCGCCAGCTCGGCAATCCCTGGGTCATCTGCGGCCGCATTCCGCGCTCGCGCCGGACCGACCTGCAACCGCCCTGGCAGCGAATGCGCAAGCGCGCGACGGTCCGCCTCTGGGCCCGCGCCGTGGGCAGCGAGGCGGCCGCCCTGGTGGAGCGGCTCGAGCGCGACCTCGGCCGGGAGCCGACTTACGATGAGTGCCTCGCCGAGGCCCGAGAACGGCATCTCGAATTGCGGGCCGGTCTTGTGGATGTCCGTATCCACGACCTCCGCCACAGCTTCGCGTCGGGCGCCGTGGCTCTTGGCGAAAGCCTGCCGATGATCGGCAAGCTGCTCGGCCACACCCAGGTCCAGACGACGGCGCGCTACGCCCACCTCGCCGCGGACCCGGTCAAGGCCGCGGCCGAGCGGGTGACGTCCAATATCGCGTCCATCCTCGGCGGCGGGCAAGATCAAGACACCGATGCTGCCGTGATTTGACGGGTCTATCGTGTCAGCGTCGTCCGGGCTCGTTCAAGGCCGGGAAGCCCCCCGGGGCGCTCCCAGGTCGAGACCTCGGCGCGCTACGCCCACCTCGCGGCGGATCCGGTCAAGCAGGTAGCAGACGACGTGTCCGCCAGTCTCGAGGCGGCTTTGGGATGGAGGCACGGCCCGCGCGCGCTGCGGCGGAGATGTCACCTCATAACCTGAAGGTCGTTGGTTCAAATCCAACCCCCGCAACCAAATAAAGCCCGTTAAGTCAAAGACTTAACGGGCTTTTGCTTGTCTGGCCAGCATCGAAGTTTCGGCCCATGGAATCACTATGGAATCATGAGGGAGCGAAATCGTGCGCGTGTTCGGGAGGTCGTGCGCGCGGCAGGCCGCGGGAAACTGGCGGATGACGTTTCTGTTCGTCGCGGCCCAAAGGCGGCATCTCGATTTGCCGGTCGGCCTCACCGACCTCCGCCACAGCTTCGCGTCGGGCGGCGTGGCCCTTGGCGAAAGCCTGCCGATGATCGGCAAGTTGCTCGGCCACACCCAGGTCCAGACCACGGCGCGCTACGCCCACCTCGCCGCGGACCCGGTCAAGGCCGCGGCCGAGCGGGTGACATCCAATACCGCGTCGGTCCTCAACGGCGGTCCGGCACAGGAGCCAGACGCCGATGCCGTGGTGAATTGACGGTCCATGGATCGAAGTCGCCGGAGCCGGTTAAGGCCGGGAAGCCCCCGGAGTGCACCGACATGCAAGACCGCGGGCCCGCTCGCTCGAAATCCCGGAGAGTAATGTAGGCCGCGATCGGCGTGCCAGAGAGGGCCTCCAGCACCTCACGCCGTTGGACGTGTGCTTCTATATTCAGTCGACCAGCTTCTGCTTCGAGCATTGCGTCGGACCGGCAGCGGTGGCGCGCCAGAGCGCGTGGAAGAACGGCGTTTGTTATTGCGACATGACGATCATGAGCTTCTGTCGTAAAAGGATCGGACACCGTCAAGTAAAGCGAGAGCGAGATCCTTGTCCGTATCTTCGTATTTGAGCTGCCTTACCAGGTAGCTGTATGCCGACGCCGCAACTTCCCTGTTCCCGGCGGTCACGCGCAAGGCCCAGGCTCGACATTCCCGCACGAAATCGGGGAACGGACAGCGGTCGAGGTAGACCTCCAGATCCCCCCACGCGTTAGCCTGTAAAGCGGAGGGCCATGGGCCGTCCTTGTCGGGTGCGTCGGGATGAAAGAGCAAACTCAGTTCGAGTGTGATAGGGTCCAAGCTCGCCGGGCCATCGCCCACATCGCCGTAGTCGATCAACTCCGTGCCGGCGGGTGACACAATAATATTCTTACCGTGAAGGTCCCCGTGACTGCACGCCCACCGCGTTTGTATTTCTCGGTGTTCGAAATTCTGAATCCAGTCGAGATCAAATGAATCCCGAACTTGGTCGAGGTACTGGTCATTGAGAAGCCGCTGTCGAATCCGCCGGATCGTCGTGCGTGTCTCCGGAACCCCGTTTACCCATGGTGCCATCGCGGTTTCCACGCTTCGAATTATGGCTTCGGCCCTCTCAGGCGAACTGCCGGCGATATCGAACGCGGATGCGTCCGATCCCTCAGCAAGACCGAAGAAAATCCCTGCCAGTTTGTGTGCTCCGTATTTCAGGGTAGCAAGCATTCTCGGCGTAGCGGCAGGGGCGAGCCGGGTCAGGTGTGCGTCGTAGCAGCCGCCCTCCCTCTGAATATCAGCGGGCGTCGAGAGTTTCGCCACGGCATCATGCACCAGTACGCCCTGGTGGTCGGTAACGCGGAGGCGGATGACGCGGGCGCCCGACAGGCCGCCCCCGAGTTCAGATACGGTGCAACGCACCCCCTGAAACTTCCTCGCGAATATCCGAATCAGCCGGTCTTCGGCGAGACTCAAGTTGAGACCCCCTCCCTCCAGTTCTACATCTGACAGGCGATCGATCGCCTGTGCGATCGGCTTCAGAACTTCCGGACACCTGTCAATGTCGTATTTCTTGAGGAATAGGATGGTCCCGGTCGCCTCCCCTTCGCTCCAGACGTCGATCCGTTGCTGGTTCATCAACAGCTCAGGAAGAAAGTCCTCGGCAGGCGAGCCGGTCAGCACGAAGATCGGCGTGCCGGGCGCAACCTTACGAATCCGGTTGAAGACGGCATGCCCGTGTTCCGGGTGAGCATCGAGAGCGCCGCTGACCGTCGGTATTTTGAGATCGAGTGTCACCAGGTCAAGAAAACCGTCCTCCAACATCTCGTACGCTTGGTCTCGGCTGCGGGCGACTCGGATATCGCTGTCACCGGGCAGGAGCGCTATAGTCTCGCGCAGCTCTTCGACGAAGTCTTCGTCGTCCTCAACGATGAGCAAATGCAGCGTCATCGTTCCCACCGTAACTCGAACCGGGCGCCGCCTTCCGTCACAGGCTGCAAC
The DNA here is from genome assembly GCA_965248835.1 of Alphaproteobacteria bacterium. GTDB lineage: Bacteria > Pseudomonadota > Alphaproteobacteria > MPNO01 > MPNO01 > CAYFYS01. The sequence goes on along the minus strand of CBDFLJ010000001.1, from coordinate 2,245,395 downwards.
GTGCACATGCCTCCCAACGTCTCGATCGCCTGCCTGGCGATGGTCAGTCCGAACCCGCTATGTCCCTTCTTTGTGGTCTTGCCGATACCGAAGGCGGATTCCGCCGGACCGACCACCCCAGGGCCACGATCCAACACCGTGACCCAGTAATCGACGTCGGTTGCGCCCCAGGCCACAATGATCGGATGTGGTTCGTCGCCGGGAGCGCCAGTAACGGCTTCAACTGCATTTCGTATGCCGTTGGAGACCGCCAGTCGTAGCAGGGCGCGGTCGGATGTGACCAACATCGGCTTTGTGCCATGCAACGAGACTTGTACTGGGTCGCTTCCGACTGCCTCCGATACAATCTCGGCAAGCAGTTCGGCCAGATCGAATTCTTCGGGCCTTGGAACCGCCGCAGCGCTTTTCAGTTGTTCGATCGCCTCGAAAACCCGCTTCAGGTTTTCTACATGTTTTCTGGTCCTAGAATGCTCATAGTCAGGGATTTCACGCGCGGCGGCTGAAGCGATCAGACCGACGGGGGACGCAATCTCGTGCAGGATTTGCCCGGTGACTTCCTCCGTGACCTCGTTCCGAATTTGGCCCCGTACATCTGGAGGAATCTCAAATTCCTCCGAGGTAGATTCAACTTCAGGAGATGCAATATTCGACGCCCGCTTGATAGCAAGCTCCAGACCGGTGCGTACATAGGAAACGGTTTCGCTTCTAAGAGCCCTTCCGGAAAGTTCTTGAATCGGAAGAATCGTTTGTGATTCTGTGCTGGGCATCCGGTTTACAGGAGGAAGCCCGATGTGGACTGCGGAACACCGCCGCGCGGCGGAGCGTCGCGGACTTCGCTATCCGAGTGATCTGACCGACGCCGAGTGGGCGCTGATCGCGCCAATGATCCCGCCTGCCAAGCGCGGCGGGCGCAAGCGCTCAGTCGACGTGCGCGAGGTTCTGAACGGCATCTTCACCGTGCTGTCCACGGGCTGCCAGTGGAATGCACTGCCCAAGGATCTGCCGCCGAAGTCGACGGTGTACGACTATTTCGATCTATGGGAGTGGGATGGCACGCTGGAGCGGATCCATCATGAACTCTACGTCGCGGTGCGCGATGAGGAAGGACGCGAAGCCAGCCCGTCGGCCGCGGTCATCGACAGCCAGAGCGCCAAGGCGGCGCAAAAAGGGGGGCGTCGATCGACGATCAAGGCTTCGATGCGGGCAAGAAGGTCACCGGTCGCAAGCGGCACATCATGGTCGACACGCTCGGCCTGATGCTGGGCATCGTGGTGCATTCCGGCGACGTTCAGGATCGCGACGGTGCCCACGAGCTCTTGCGCCGCACCCGGCGACGGTTCCCATTCATCGAGGTGATCTACGCCGACGGCGGCTATCAGGGACCGAAGATGGCCGCGACTGTCGCCAAGACCGGGGGGTGGCGGCTCGAGATCGTCAAGCGCAACGACGTGCCCCGCTTCGAGGTGCTGCCAAAGCGTTGGATTGTCGAACGCACCTTCGCCTGGATCAGCCGCAACAGGCGCCTCGCTCGCGACTTCGAACGTCACGTTCGATCCGTCGTCGCCTTCATCCGACTCGCCATGATCCGCATCATGCTGCGCAGACTCGCCGCAACACACTCACCATAGATTCAAACTTTCCGGATCGGCTCTAAGAGTGTCACGCAGGGCCTGAAGATCGGACGGGTTGCTGTTGTGTACAAGGAAGCGCACGGCCTTCAGCCGGTCATGTGCAGAGCTGGACAAGAGCGTGTCTAGCGCCTCTTGCCGCGTCATGGCGTTTCGTAGCGGCTGTAGAATGTCGCGCGCTGTTTGAAGGCGTCGGCGCCACCTTCCATGACAGTCGTTATCGCGTTAACGACGGGCGGATCGTCGAGATTCGATGCCAGGACGGGGAACCCGCGCCTCCCGTCGGAGCCGAGCTGTACCACCCGATCCGCGTTCCCCAGCACAGGGATGTTCGCGTTATGCGTCGAGAAGATGATCTGGCTGTCCGGTCCCCGCGCGAGTACAGAGACGATCAGCGTATCCGTGATGAACGCGTTGTCGATATGGTCCTCGGGTTGATCGACGATGAGGACTCGTTCGGTATGCCGGAGGACGAGCGGAAGAACCACTGTACAGCGCTGCCCGGTGGACACCTCGACGATGCCCTTGTAATCCGCGCCGTCGAGAAGCTGCAACGCGACGGTATCCTCTACGGCAACAGTGGCCAGTGCACCGAGATCGCATTCGCGCAACTGACCTAACGCGCGCGCGGCCCGGTCCTTCGTGATTCCTGTGGCTTCGGCGATAAGATCAAAATCATTTGTGTCCACCGCTTCGAGCAGCTCGCGCGGACTGACGTTTCCGGCGAGAGTCGAGGAAAGTTCGTTGTAGCGCAGGCCGCTGCCGCGCAGCGCGGCGGCTATGGCAGCTGCAAAGGCTTCGAACTGTCCAGCGCGGGAGATCTTGACGCGGATGCGCGGTCCGAGGGTTTCGGTCAGTTGCGTGGCCACAGCGTTGCGCACGCTGAAGCGCTGTTCCCTGATCGAATCCAGTCGGTCCAGAGCGGCGTTGCGCTGCGCAAGAAGGGACTTGAGCGCTTTCTGCCGCTCGGCTAGTACGTTCTTGAGCGATTCTAGTTGTGCCTTGCGCTCTCGGAGCTGCTGCCCCTGACGGACAATCGCACCCGCCCCTTCCTGAAAAGTCTCGACCTCCTTGCGCAATTGCCTGGCACGATCTTCGATGTTGAGCTTGTTGCCGTGCGATGATCGAAGATGCGACTCCGCTTCGGACAGGGCGCTCTGTAGTTCCCGGAGAGCCTTGTTCAGGTGATTTTTGGCGCGCTTGACGCTTGCGCGACATTTCTCGAGCGGATCGGGCCCGGCGTCTTCCGGCCAAGGTTCAAGAGGGGGTGGAGCGGACGAAAGCGTTGATTGCCACCTGGAAACGGAATGGTGAAATCGCTCGATCGCGCCGACGCCGACGGCGGATGCGGCGATATTGGCGGAGATCGCGTCGAGCTGGTTCTTCTTTTCGTTGACGTCCGCGGAAACCTTGGCCAGTTTGTGTTCCTGCGGGACGAGTTCGGCAATTTGCTTGTTAAGGGCGGGGATTTCCTCTACCTGGCTCGCGAGTTCGTCGATCTCGCGACACAGCGCTTCCGCTTCGGCAGTGAGGGAGCGTACTTCTGAAGCCGCCTCGGACTCGCGGGCCTCCGTTTCCTTTTGGTCGCCAGCGAAACCGTCGAGCAGCCCGATTCGACCTTGAGCCTGAAGTCCGACGGTTTCAATTTCAGTCTGCGAAAAAATGATCGGGCGAACGTACGGAGCCGATGCGCGGGGCGACTCATCGGAAGCGGTGCGTGTCACCAGTATTTTCTGCTCGCCATCGGACAGCGAGACCGTCACCCGACCGCTCCCCAGTATGGAGCGCGCGTGATCCAGGCTCCGTTTATCCGAGTCTGGCGTGGACCCCTGCACACCGAGGCAAAACCGGACGAGTTCGATAAGCGATGTCTTACCTGTCCCGCGCTCGCCGATAATGACGTTAAGCCCCGATGCAAACGATACGTCGAGACCGTCAAGGAAGCCTTCCTCTATCTGGACGCGATCAATTCGCATGGCGAAGGCTCGATAAGCAATTTGTCGGCATGGAGCATCCATTCCGCATTAGACACCTCCATCCGGTAACTGAGAGGTTTCCGTGACGACGCGGTAGCCGCGTTGCCCCATCTCCAGCGTGTCCCGGAAATGTTTCCGTCCGCACAAAATCTTACGCTTCTCGTCCGGGCGCAGCGCGTCGAGGTCGAGCGTGCCCTTGGTTTCACGGATGAGATAGAGCAGGTCGCTGCCGTCCGGGTTCTCCATGACGATCGCCCAGTCCGGGTTGTAGGCGCCGATCGGCGTCGCGACGGTGAACCAGGATGGAAGCTTGACATAAAGCTTCACGTCCTTCCGCCTCTCCAGCGCTTCGATAAACGGCTTCTCGATGGTCTCGGAGTCGAACGGGACGCCGTCGTAGATATGCGTGCCACCGGCGCCGTTCCGTTCCGTACTCGGCACGATGTAATCGGCCCAAGTCTCGATCTCGGAGTCGAAAAGTGTCATTTCGTACCATTTGTCGAGCTTTTCGTAGCGAATCCCCTCGACGAGCTGGTCGGCGAGTTTGCTCTTGACGATGCCGATGGCCACCGTCGCGAATTCATGGGGATTGTCCAGCGCTGCCTCGCGGTTGCCCGTGCGCCGAAATATCTCCAACAACGTCCGGCGACTCACGCGCATCGGCGGTGAGGTGTTCTCCATCAGGTTTTCCATGATCTCGACGAGGTTCGGAAGCGGGTATCGGCCCGCAAGATCGATGGCGGTCCGCGCGCCGCTCTGCGTCAGCGCCTCAAACGTATCCTTGTCGTTGGCGATCACTTCCGCCTTCGAGATCGACACGCGCGGTTTGCGGATCGCTGCGCCATCAAGGCCGGGCAGGACATCCTCGACAAGCCGGTGGCTGTCGATGGTGACTGCGTAGCGCGTCTTGTACCTGATACGGTCCCACAGTTCCTTGAACTCGGGCTTCAGCGTATGCGCCTTGCGCAACCGCAGCGTCGTCTTCTTGCGCGCATCCGGCGGTGGCGGCGGCGTGCCGTCCTTGCCGTATTCGGCCTCGATTTCGCTTTGCAGTCCGGCGACGAACCGCTCGTAGGTCTCGCTTGCGACGACGGTCAGCACATTGATCCGCTCGTCTTGTATGCGTTCGCCCTCCTGGTTGACTGGTAGGCGAACACCGCGGCCGACCTGCTGGCGACGTTCTGTATCGGAGCCGACCTCCCGCATGGTGCAAATCTGGAAAACATTCGGATTGTCCCAGCCTTCTCGCAGGGCCGAGTGCGAGAAGATGAAGGACACGGGCTCCTCGAACGACAGCAGGTCCTCTTTGCGCTGCATGATTAGGCTGAACGCTTCCTCGTCCGCCTTGCTCTTGCCGGTCGTATCTAGGTACTCGACCGCACCGCCTCTCTTTGCCTTCGTGGCGAAATATGCGGCCCGCACGTCTTTGGGATTCCCGTCGCGCCACTCTGGATACGACGCCTTCAATTCGTTGAAGGCGCCGTCGAACAGTTCCCGTATGACCCCGTCCTCCGCGACATAGTTGTTAACCCTGTCGATGAAGAACAGGGAAAGGACCTTGATCCCTTGGTCCCGGAAGCGCGCCTGTTTGCGAAAATGTTCCTCGATCGTATAGCGAAGCTGCGCCTCGAAAATCGCCACCTTCTCGACGCCAACCGCCTCACCGATGCGAAGCTCGACGTTGTTAGCGAAGCGAACAAACTTGCCGCCGTAGCTGATTTCTTCGACGACATAGCCTTGGTAATCAACACGCCCGGTCTTCTTCTCTAGGTCGTCGTCGCCCTTAATGGTCAGCACGGTTTCCTTGATCGCACCGCTTTTCATCAGCTTGTGAATTCCGAGCCGCGCTGCGGGCTTCTTCGACTGGATTTTGATCTCGTCGAGGCGCAGGAAGGGCTGGTTCTGGTTGTCTCAAGCGCAACGACGTCTTCGATTACTGAGGCGACCTCGATCCGCTTAACAAGTCCCTGCCGGTAGGCGTCGTAAGGCGTAAGACCGTAGATGAGGTTGTAGGGATTCCGGTGCGTCGCGCTGTAGCGCAACGCGAACAACGGGTGCAGGCTGGCGAGCGCCGAAATGCGGTTCTCGCTTTCCATGTTCTGTGGCTCATCGAGGATCAGTACGGGCCGACTGGCCTGGATCAGGCTTAGCGGCCGCTCGCCCTGCAGCCGGTCCGTCGATTGGCGGATGACGTTCTCGGCGCGCGCAAAGGCGTCGATGGTCATGACCATGATCTCGAGCCCGTCGGAGAGCGCAAACTGGCGCACCTGACTCAGATTGGCCGAATCGTAGACGTAGTAGCGGTACGGCGGATTGTCGTAGAGCGCGTTGAGATGAGCTTCGGTGACCTGGAGCGCCTTGTAAACGCCCTCGCGCACGGCCACGGACGGTACGACGATGATGAACTTGCGCAGGCCGAAACGTCGGAACATCTCCATCGAGGTGCGCAAGTAAACATAGGTCTTCCCCGTCCCGGTCTCCATCTCGACGGAAAAGTTTGGAAACTGAACCTCGGAGTCCCTGTCGTCCGGACCTTCGTCGAGCAACATACCAGTGATAAGCTTCAATCCGTCGTCGGCTTCTATCCCGGCGTCCTCCTGAACCGTATGGAGGTTCTTGAGCAGCGTATCCTCCGACAAGTCGAGCCGGTTGGCGATCGCGGAGAACGCGCCGTTGTCCGGTATGATCAGCTCGCTGCGGACATAGGCCTGCCCTTCAAGCAGACCGCAGACGGCTTCGATGGCTGCGAGCTGGTATTCCTGCGTTGCGTCGAAGCGGAATTCCATGGCGCCTCACAGGACCTTCAGGCGGCACTGGAGCGCCAAGTTGGCGGCGAGCGTGTCGTCGAGCGCGACGTCGCGGCAGACGAACAGGTCGTCGCGCGTCAGCCCCATTGTGCGAACAACCTCCGTGCCGAGCGTGTCGTCAAGGCAGATATGGAAGTTTTGCTCGCGTTCGGGATCGGTCACGCGCCAGACGGTCTGCCCATTCAGCTCGAGTTTTTCGATCTCGGAGGTGAGCGCGTAGCCCTCGCGCAGCGCAATCTCCCAGATGACGTTCTCCGGCTTCCAGCCAGGCACAAGGGTGTCGGTGAAAGCGTCGAGTTGTTCCGCGTATGCCTCGGCGTCCTTGGTCTCGACGCCGATCCAGCGGCGGATATTCGATTCGTCGAGTCGGAACACGCGCACGGCAAGATTGGCCACATCGCCGTTGCCGTCGGCCAACATCGTGCTCTCCTCATCGGCGAGCATCTTCGCCGCCATGCGAATCCTGTGAAGCCCGAGCTGGCTTATGGTCTTGTAGCCGCGGCGCGCGGTCTCGCTGTCCGCGTCCATTGGCTCGGGAAGCTGCACGCAGATATACCGGCGGTGCCCGCCGTCCATGCGGTTCTGTTTCATGACGGCATGGGCCGTCGAACAGGAACCGGCGAAGAAATCCATGACAATATCGTCGTCCAAGGAAAGCTGTTCGACGAAACGGCGTAACAGTTCGACGGGCTTGGGAAAGTCAAACGCATGGAAGCCGAAAATTTCTCGGACTTCCTCCGTCCCGTGCGAAGTATGAACGTCGTCGATAATCGTCGGGAACGCCATGAACTGATGCTGGAGGTCCTTCTTGAATTTCTTTTCGCGCGGCCGTCCATCGGGTTTCGACGGGAACAGGACACATCCTTCATCGACCAGCTTTTGCATTCGGTTTTTGGAGTACCGCCAGCCGCGGTTCGCGGCCGGCTGATACGTGATGCCCGTTGCGGAATCGGTGATTGGGAAATGCAGATTTGGCCGTTGCTCGGCCGTGGCGAGCCCCAGCATGCTGCGGCTCATCCATGGGCCGCGCGGATCGTCGTCCGGGTTCTGGAACTTCGTCTCGTCGCGTTCGCTGCCGCGGAACAGACCTTCGCGGCTGCGGCGGTATGCGAGCAGGTATTCATGATCGATCGAGACCTGCATAGTCGAGCGCGAGTCCGGAAACTTGCGACTTTTCCATACGAACTGGGCGATGAAGTTTTCCTCGCCGAAGATCTCGTTGAGAAGGAACTTGAGCGCCGCAACCTCGTGGTCGGATATGCTGACGCAGACCACGCCGTCCTCGTCCAGGAGTTGCCGCGCCATGACAAGGCGCGGATATATCATCGACAGCCACGCGGAGTGATAACGCCCGCCCGTCTCGGGGGCCGATGACATGTACTCGCCGTCGCCGTTCTTCTGTCCGGTGATGCGCAGGTAATGATCGAGCGGATCGGCGAAGTTGTCTGGGTATATGAAATCATTGCCGGTGTTGTAGGGTGGGTCGAGATAGATCATCTTCACTCGGCCGAAATATGCCCGGTAGATAACCTTGAGTGTCTCAAGGTTTTCTCCTTCGATGAAGGCGTGCTGCGCTTTCGTAAAGTTGATGCTTTCATCCGTATCGGGGACCAGCGTTGCGCTCGTGGGGGCCTGCAGTATCGCGGCGGCGTCCCGCCGCCCGGCCCATGTAAACGAAAACCGTTCCGGCCTGTCATCGATTTGATCCCCGAGGATCTCGCGGAGTTTCGCGAAATCGACGCGGTCTTCAGTAAACGCCTGCGGCGTCAGAAGGCAGAGCTGGGCGACAAGCTCGTCGCGGAGAGAAGGCGATTCGCCCGCGACGCGCTCCCTTTGTTTCGAATGTTGTTGCTCTACCATAGGGTTATCGTTTCTTTTTCAGTGGCTCCCCGGCGAATAACGAGCCTTGCGCTTCCGCCCGGCGCTTCGCAATATACTCGCGCATAAACTCGCGTATCACCTGCGCCGCAGGCTTGTCTTCGGAGCGGCACGCGTCTAGGAACATGTCGCGAAGCGGGCGCTCGACTCTGATTCGAAGCCCTGCATTTTTCGTTGCCATGGCAGCAGTGTAACCATTGGGCACACAAATGTGTAGCCAAATCTTCCGCACCCCGCCCGGCACGGCTGACCTTCTGGGTCTTGAGAACTCAGGTATGACAGCCAAAGTAGCACCGTCCTCCGCCTCGTTTGGCACCGAAGGTGGCTCGGCCCTGTATCCCATAGCTCGGGCGAAGGCGCCGTCCGTTCGCAGGTAACAGGACGGCGGTTTTGGACAGACAACGCGGCCCGCGCAGGGGATCGAGGCCATAGGCCGATTTCGGCCTAAGAGACTGTTGCTAAACGAAACACTTATGGTGAAGGCGAACCGGTCTGGCCTCGCTCAATGCACCACCGGTGCGTGTCGTGTGGCGGCCGATCGATCGAGCATACGCAGCCGCGGCACGCTCCCATCCTATCCGGCATAGAGCGCCGCCTCCGCCTCCCGCCGCCGGATCAGCCCCTTGAGCCTGCGTCCGCCGGCCCAGACCCAGCGCCGGAACTCGGCCGGCACGGCATCGTGCTCTGCGCGGTTGACCTTGCGCCGGAGCGTTGAGCGCTGCAGCGCGCCGGCGCCGAGGTTGAAGGCGAACGAGCAGAGCGCGTCGAATTGCCAGTCCTCGAGCGGCACGCGGACGAGCCGCAGCACGGCGCGCTCCGCGGTCTCGACATCGCGGCGCAGCAGCTCGTCGGCCGTCGCCTCGTCGATGCTTTCCGCGAACCGCTCGTGCTCATGGTCCCGCACCACATGACCGTATCCGATGGTGGGCCAGCCGCCCGGGCAGACATAGATTTCGGGCGCGAAGCCCTCGAAGCGCTTGATCAGGGCAACGCCGTCGTCGGTGAGATGGCGCATGGCCTCAGCGCCGCTCCCGGAGCTTGGATAGAGTCCGGTTGCCGAACCAGAAGCTCATCACAGCGGCGAACAGCGCCTGGGTCTCGGCATCCCAGATGCGCGGCAAGGCCTCGGCAATCAGCAGGCCCTCGACCACGATCAGGAGATAAAGACCGGAGCCCTTGACCGAGGCGAACAGAATGAAGAAAGCGTAGGTGATCAACGGGCGGACCGAGGCGCGAAGGGAGTCCACCCATCGGCTGCTGCCGCCCAACGCTGCGTCGTGCTGGTAGAGGGCCTTGGATTCGGCGATGTCGGCCTGGACCTCGATCTCCTCGAGGCGCTGGGTGTGGCCGAGCCGCATCTGCTCCATCTGGCGGTCGAGCACCGCGAGCTCGTGTTGGCGGTCGGCGCGCTCGCGGAACAGGGATATGATGTCGGGAATGGCGCTGGTGGCGAATCCCAGCAGACTGCCGAGCAGGGTCAGCATTGTGAGCCTCCAATTGGGTTGAACGTGAAAGCGCCCCCGGCCAACGGCGCGCGCACGGCGACGGCCGGACCGCCGGCGGTGGGATCGGTGCGTGGGGAGGGTGCGGCGGAAGACGGCCGCGATCGGCGTCAGCCGCCGAACGGCCTCAGCCGAAGAGCGCCGGCCAGAACGCGCGGGCGGCGACGGTGAGCATGCCGCCGAGCACGACATAGAGCAGCCGCGTATTGCGGTTGTGCAGCACCTCGATCTTGGTGAGCTGCGCCTGGAGCTCGCCGTAGCGCCGCTCACAGGCGATCTCATGCTCCGCGAGGTGCCGCGCCGCCTCCGAGCGGACCCGCTCGATCTCGATGAGATGGGTTTCGGTCACGGGTATGTCTCCGATAATGCACCGCCGCGACGACTGGTCTGTCCCGGAGAACGGACCGTCACGGCGTGTGTTCTCTACGGTTGGGTGGTGGTCAGGCGGCCTCGTCGGCCTCATGCACGCGGGCGTCCTCGCCGACGGCGGTGATCTCGACCTGTTCGCCGCGAGGGCGGACGGCCATCACCCGCGCGCGCAGGCCCCATGCCTCGCCGGCGCCGAAGGCGAAGTGGGTGCGTTCCTCGTCGGCGCCGGTGTAGGGCTCGAGGTCGAGGTCCTCGCTCAGCACGACGGTCTTGTCATCGGCACCTGGTTCGACCGGCCAGGGACCGCTCAAGCCACCGTCACGCCGGCGAAGCGCGATGTAGTGGACGGGCGGCCCAGCCGTGGCCGCGCCGGTTCCCGCGGCCGTTTCTTCTCCTGCGTCCCATTCCAGCGGCTCGCTCAGGGTGAGCGTCCGGCCGTCGACGGCCGTAACCTCGCCGCCCTGGCCCCAGCGCGGCAGGTCGTGGGTGATCGCGATGAGATCGCCGTAGGTCGGGATCAGTCCTTCGAGCTCGGTGCGGAAGGTGACGATGCGACGGCGGTAGCGGTTGGCGGCGGCCATGTATAGGCCCTCGCGCATGGCCTGTTCCGGGCCGGTGCAGCCGAACAGATCGACCGTGGCGGGCTTGTCGGCGGCTTCGGTGGCGCTGTCCGGCAGGGCGGCGACAACCTCGTCCGGGGTCCAGGTGCGCTCCGAGAAATAGGTCACGGTTACGGCATCCGCCGTGTCTTCGCCCGGCATGACGTACTGAACGCGGAAGCTGCCCCGGACGATGTTGCGCGGCCCGAACAGCGCCACCGGCAAGGCGCGCGGTGCATCGCGGGCGATCCGCACGATCCCGCCCTGCAGGAAGGGCAGCGCCCGGCCGCAACGGGCGATCCGAGTGAGCGCCTCCCAGACCGTGAGGCTTTGGTCGAACACGGCATCGAAGCGGTCGCCGCGCGATTGCCACACGGCATCGAGGGCATGGAGCGCGTCGAGATCGATGCGGGCGTCGTCGAGCCCGGCGCCATAGCGTGACCTGGCGGCATCGGCGAAGGCCGAAGCGAGCGAGCGCGTGGCCCGAGGCTCGGACCAGCCGGCCTCGGGATCCCAGACCGGCAGCTTGCGGGTGACAATGACGTTGACGAGCCGCGCCGAGCGCTGGGAGAGATTGTCGGTGGCGCGCATCCTGACGGCGAGCAGGGTCACGTCGCCGAACGCGGGCGGATCGTCCAGATACGCCTTGAGCCCGCCCCAGTGGATGACATGGCCGGCGCGGGCATCGCCGCTCTTGTCGTTGGTGCGCCTGACCCTCACCTCGTAGCGCCCGACATCGAGGGCGTAGCGATAGCTCTTGCGCTGCGGTGTGTTCTCGGCCGCGGTCACGCTCTCCGAGGCGACCGCGATCCACTCGCCGGCGGCCTCACCCTCATCGTCGATGGCGCGGGCCTCGACCTCCCATTCGACGGTGCGGGCCTTGAGGCTGCCGTCGTCGGCCGCGTAATAGAGCCCGCGCGGCATCACCACATCGATGCCGATCCCGGTCGCCCTCGTGCCGGCCGGGTTGGCGGTGAACGGGCCGACCCAGCCGTCCTCGCCTGCCTCGCGGTCGTTCACGCCGATCAACTCCTGGCCGGCGATCTCGGGGGCCGTGACCACGTCGGTCGCGAACAGGGTGACGGCGCCGCCGGGTGGCACGATCTCGGTCTCGATCTCCTCGAAGGAAGCGATCGGCGTGTCCTCGATGCGGATCTGCTCGACCTCGTGCTCGCCCTGGCCGATGCAGTGCAGCTGATGCAGGTATTGCCCGTTGCCGTCGTACTCGGCCCAGGGGGTGGCGGCGAGGTCGGGAAAGACCCGGTGGCGGCCGTAGACCACGGGGATCGGCTGGGTGAGGCGGGCCTGGTTGCCCTGGGCGGTCAGCGAATAGGTCGGGCTCGGCGAAGGCACGCCCTTGCCGAAGCTCGGCGCGGCGGGTTTGGGCGGCGGCAGCAGGACATTGACCAGCGTCGTGCCGACCAGCGCGACGCCGGCGGTGATCAGCGAGATGCCGATGGTGGAGGTGACGCCGATGGCGCCGGCGATGAGCCCGCCGAGATAGGGCGCCGCGACCATGACGGCGAGCATGAGGATGGTGCGGAGCGGGTTCTTGCCGCCTCCGCCGCCGCCCTGGGGCAACGGCACGAACACGACCAGATCGTTCTCGCCAATCTCTGTCTCGCCCCATCGGTCGCGCAACACCGGCGCGCCGTTGTGGAGGCAGATCGTCGGGCGCTCGAACCAGTCTTGTCGTCTCCCTGTTCGGGCTTCGCCCGTCCCCGCCTCTCGGATGCCGCGGGCGTCGAGCCATTCGCGGATCGAGAGCGGCGCGGCGACGGCGATTACTTCTCGATCCCGGTCCGGGCGGAACGGGTTGTGCAGCATGACCACGGTGCCGGGCATCAGGCATCTCCGGTGAAGCGGTAGAAACCCTCGATCCGCCAACCGTGGGCCGTGAGATCGGCCGGGCCCTGGAACACGACGCCGATATCGCGCGCGGCGTGAAGCACGCCGCCGCCGTCGACGGCCAGCCAGATCCCGACATGAACCGGATGGCGGGACTGGCGCATCAGCACGGCATCGCCCTCGCGCGGCCGTTCAACGAGCTTCCAACGTTCCCTTTCGGGGTGATCGCGGAAGCCTGAGAGCACGGCGCGGAGGTTTGCGGCGTCGACCGGGATCTCCGGCACCTCGATGCCGAAGCGTGTGCGCCAGCAGAAGCGCACAAGGCCCCAGCAGTCGAATGCGTACGGTCCGCGCCCGCCCGCGACCCACGGGCGGCCGATCAGGTCTTCGGCCCAGTGCATCTAGCGGGTGAGCCCAGGAAAGCGCTTCGCGGTATAGGTCTCGGCCGGAAACGCCCGGTTGCCGATATCGAGCATGCGGGCGCGGCCGGTGGCGCGGAACACGTCGACCTCGACCTCGGTCAGCCGCCTGAGCGCGAACGCGCGTGCGATCGAGATCACCGTGAACGCAGCGCCGATCAGAAGGTGGTCTACGAACACCACAGTGAGCCCGAAGAGCGGGAACACCAGCATCTGCATCGTTACGGCAAGACCGTAGCCAACCGCCACATTGGTTACCGCCTCAATGAGCGACATGCGTCGCGACTGCCGCCTCATGCCGCCCTCTCCAAACCGGAGATTCTCGTCAGCGCCTCCTGATAGACCTTGGCGACGTCGACGACGATGACCGATTTCGGCGCATGCCGCAGCACATCGGCCAAGCCGGCATGATCGACCAGCCCGACAGTCGAGTGGTATTTGTGGTCGTCACTCCAGCGCGCTTCGAAGAAAAAGACACCGGATTTTTGCTTGAATTCTTCAATTTGGGAGAGGTCTTCGTGAAGCTCAATGACGATGAACTTGATGGTATCGAGCAACAGGCCATACACCCGGAGTTCTGCGAACACCGCCAAGCAGGCAGGGTCGCGCCAATCGTAGTTGCGGTAATGGCCTCTTCGCGTGGTGGCGCCGGGCTGAAATATGCCCCTCGAAATCCATCCGCCGATTTCGTATTCCGTCAATCCGCACGCGGCGGCCACCTCATGAATTTTCCAAGTGCTCATGGTGCATTCGCCTCGTTGACGGCACCGGGCCGTTCCGCGCCGGCGATCTCGTCGAACGGTCTCCCGTCGCCCTCGAGGCGCGCGGCTTGGCCCGTCCACTCCTGCCAGCGCCGAACGACGACGTCGCAATAGCCGGGATCGAGTTCCACCAGCCGTGCCGTGCGCCCGGTCTTCTCGGCCGCGATCAGCGTCGAGCCCGAGCCGGCGAAGGGATCGACCACCACGTCGCGGCTTTTCGACGAGTTGCGGAGCGCGCGCTCGACCAATGCCACCGGCTTCATGGTCGGGTGCAGATCGTTGCGCGCCGGCTTGTCGACGAACCAGACGTCGCCCTGGTCACGGGCGCCGCACCAGTAATGATCCGTTCCCTCCTTCCAGCCGTAGAGGATCGGCTCGTACTGGCGCTGGTAGTCGGCGCGGCCCAGCGTGAAGGTGTTCTTGGCCCAGATCACGAAGGTCGACCAGTGCCCGCCCGCCTCGCGGAAGGCGCGCTGCAGCGTCGGAAGCTCGGAGGACGACATGCAGACATAGGCCGCGCCCTTGGTGACGGTCAGGATGTTGACGCAGGCGTCGTACAGAAAGCGCTCGAAGTCCTTACCCAGATTGTCGTTGCGGATCCGGCGTTTCTTGCCGCGCATCCGGTCCTTGGCGCTGTTGCCGTAATCGACGTTGTAGGGCGGATCGGTGAAACACAGGTCCGCGAGCCCGCCGTCGAGCACCCGCTCGACATCGGCCGCGACGGTGGCGTCGCCGCACAGCAGCCGGTGGCCGCCCAGCAGCCAGAGATCGCCGGGCCGGGTGACCGGTTTCTCCGGCGGCTCGGAGACTTCGTCGTCGTCGATGTTGCCGGCGAGGCCGTCGTCGAATGCTGTCAGGCGAGCCGCAATCTCGTCGAGCGTGAACCCGGTGAGGTCGAGATCGAACTCCGCTTCCTCGTGGAGCCAGTGGAACTCGGCCCCCAGGAGCTCGTCGTCCCAACCGGCGTTTTCGGCAATCCGGTTGTCGGCGAGGCGGAACGCCCGCGCCTGCGCCTCGCTCAGATGCTCGAGGCGGATCACCGGCACGGTCTCCAGCTCGAGCTGCCGGGCGGCCAGCAGCCGGCCGTGGCCGGCGATCAGCACGCCGCGCTCGTCCACCAGGCAGGGTACGTTGAAGCCGAAGGCGGCGATCGAGCCCGCGATCTGCGCCACCTGATCGTCGGAATGGGTGCGCGCATTGGCGGCGTAAGGCAGCAGCCGGTCGAGCGGCCAGTGCTCGATCGTGACTTCCATCAGGCGGCCTCGGCGATAATTGCGCCCTCGCGCGCGAGCCTGTCACGCGCGATCCCGGCGTAGTCCGGATTGAGCTCGACGAGCACGGCGTCGCGGCCGAGGCGGTGCGCCGCCAGTCCCGTGGTTCCGGCGCCGGCGAAGGGATCGAGCACGGTGCCGCCCTCGGGACAGCCCGCCGCGATGCACATCTCGGCGAGCCTCGGCGCCATGGTCGCGAAGTGGGCCTGCGCGAAGGGCTGGGTCGCGATGGTCCAGACGTTTCTCAGATTGCGCCGTTCGGGGTTCCCGACCGCGCGCTTGCGGCCGATGCGCGAGGCGGCGTTGGCCTTGGAGAGCGGATCGGCGAGGTCCTTGTGCTTGCCGCCGATGCGGTCCCTGGCCTCGCGCATCTTGCGCCGGTCCGAGGGACCGCTCGTGCAGGGCTCGCTGGCCGCCGCGCGGTCGTAGTGGTAGTGCGCGCTCCTGGCCAGCAGCAGCACCTCCTCGTAGGCCATGCTCGGCCGGTCGCGCACGCTCTCGGGCATGGGATTGCCGGACCATGGGCCGAAGCTCGCGCCCTTGGCCCAGACGATCCGCGAGCGCACCCACCAGCCGTCGGCCTGGAGTGCGAGCGCCGCGCGCGAGGGGACCATGATGAGGTCCTTGGGCTTCAGGCCGGGAACGGTGGCGCCGGGCGGCCGGCCGCTCCAGCCGCCGTCCCCTTCGTAGGCCCGCCGGGGAAAGCGTTCGGAGGCGCGCGATCGCTGGCGGCCGTCCCGCGCTCCATAGTTGCCCCACGAGCCGGCGTAACAATCGCCGAGGTTGAGCCAGGCAGTGCCGTCGTCGCGGAGAACCCGGCGTACCTCCCGGAACACCTCGACCAGGTGGGCGACGTAAAGGTCGGGATCGGGCTCGAGCCCGAGGCAGCCGAGCCAGGCGCCGCACTTGCCACACCAGGCGCCGGCCGCGTGCTTCTGATGGTTGCCGTTGAAGCGGCGCGAGCGCGCGCCGTAACAGCGGTCGGTGGTCCGGCTCTTGCCGGCAACCGTCGTCTCGCGCTCGTCATGCGCCTCCCGCCATTCGCCCCACTGGTGGTCGCAGGCCGGATCGCCGCCCCAGACCGAGGGCGGGACGCGGTAGTCGCGGAGCGAATAGTAGGGCGGGCTCGTGACCACGCAGTGGACCGAGCCCTCGGGCAGATCGTGCAGCCGCTCGCGGCACTCGCCGATGAGGATGCGGACGCTCATGGGCCGGCGCCGAGCGAGATCACATGCATGATTGGCGGGTGCTGGGTCATGGGTCTCCCATCACGAAAAGGCCGCCCGCGCCCAGGCGGGGCGGCCGATGTCGATGTCTCGTTGGTGGGCGGCGCACCGCGCCGGCCGGTGCCGATGACGCCGATCTGACGCAAGGTCAACGGTGGTAACCAAGGGTGGTAACCAAGCGGTCTGGTTACCAGGTGGTTACCACCCAGGTTACCACCCCGATATGACGCTAAGTCTTTGCAATAACGTGGTTTTCCGGCTCCGACGGGGTGGTAACCGGCGAGCCGTGGTTACCACTTGGGTTACCACCCTGGTTACCACCTCTACTCGGGACGTAATTCGTTGATATCACGTCGTTATTCCGTATGGTCGGAGCAGTGGCCGGCGGCCGGTGGTAACCTCGGTTACCACCCAGGTTACCACCCTGATCCGTCTCTAAGTCTTTGTAACAGCGTGGTTTTCTCCGCCGGGCGCAGGTGGTAACCGGTGGTAACCCAGTGGTAACCCAGTTTTTCGGCCTGTCGCTGGCGCGATTTCGCGCAAAGCCCGCCCGCTTACGTTTCGCACCAGGAAGGACCCGCGAATTGCCGGGCTTCGACGTGGGCTTGGGCTAGCGGCGGCTGCCGGCGGCTCACCACAAACCCAAACCGTGCCTCTTGCAGGTGTTATTGAGGGCAATCGAATCTGATTCTGTGCCGCCGATACCAAGTGCAATGAAACTCTCATCCGGGGGGAGAAGTAACGCGCCAAAGAATGGCTTGTCGCCCGTGTATCCCCCAAACGCATTCTTGGCGTTCACGAAACCACAAATAGGGATAGTTCCACCCTCTTCGGTGCCAGCCTTTATTTGCCCAAGGATAGCCGAGTTTGGGTCTTTCAAAATCTTGCGAAGCCCATCGAGAACTATTGCCTCTTGAGCAGCGGTAAGCTTCTCGGCTGCCTCTGTTGGCCCCGCAATCCCCAAGGCACCGACGATAGCCACAACGAAGGTGGCCACAACAACCAAGCTCAATCGCCGTATTTGAAAGCCTCTCCCCGCTTCCTCATTTAGGGAATAACTGGTTTGCTCTGTCAAGTCGCAGGCTTCATCGAACCGAGCCTTGAGAGTTCGCCACGCATGCGCGGCAACCAATGGGACCACGCCGTTGCCGCAGAGTCGAAGCCGGTCTACACGACGTTCCGTCTTAGTTTGGATCGATCCCCCTGTCACCTGCACGCTTTTTTCTGCATAGTCTTCGGCTAGGTCTTGGGCGTTGAGGGCAGGAACCATGCGGTACCACATCTCCACGATTACGATTGTCGTTGTGGGCTCCATTTTCACAGCGATCCCCTCAGCAGTGGCCGCAAGCTGTGACGACTGGGAATCATTTGGATATTTTGGGCGGGTGACAGCCAACGAGGTAACCGAGTGTCTGAACGCCGGCGCCGACGTGAATTCGAGGAACAAATATGGTTCCACCCCTCTGCATGAGGCAGCCCATTACAATATGACGCCCGCCGTCATAGCTACGCTGCTGAACGCCGGCGCCGACGTGAATTCGAGGACCAAACATGGTTCCACCCCTCTGCATAAGGCAGCCCGTTACAATATGACGCCCGCCGTCATAGCCACGCTGCTGAACGCCGGGGCCAACGTGAATGTGAAGGACGGAATGGGCTTCACCCCTCTGCATGAGGGAGCCATGCACAATAAGACTCTCGCCGTGATAGCTGCACTGCTAGACGCCGGGGCCAACGTGAATGCGAGGGCCTACTATGGCGGAACTCCTCTGCATTGGGCATCACATGAAACCAATGACCCGGCGGTCATAGCTACGCTGCTGGACGCCGGGGCCGACGTGAATGCGAGGAACAACATTGGCGTAACCCCTCTGCATATGGCAGCCCGAAATAAGACGCCCGCCGTCACAGCTACGCTGCTGAACGCCGGCGCCGACGTGAATGCGATGAACAACTATGGCGAAACCACTCTGCATTGGGCATCTGGAACCAATGACGCGGCGGTCATAGCTACGCTGCTGGACGCCGGGGCCGACGTGAATGCGAGGGACGCAAAGGATCTCACCCCTCTGCATGAGGCAGCCCGTTACAATATGACGCCCGGCGTCATAGCCACGCTGCTGGACGCTGGGGCCGACCCCAAAGCCAAAGCCAAAGACCGTCGTAGATCGACCCCGTGGGATCTTGCCCAATACAATGATAAATTGAAGGGAACCGACGCTTATTGGCGCCTTAACGACGCGCGGTTCTAGGTTCCTCGCTTCAGCACTCTCGTCTCGTTGTCACCGAGGTGAACGCGATCGAACCGTTCGCCCCCATCGACTGGCTTAAGCTGTCCCTCCGTTCGCAGGGTGGAGTGGATCAGGGGCCAGCCGTTCCGGCCCTATCGCATTGTTGTCGCCGCGCGCCTCAAGGCGCTGCTTGGCCGACATAGGTGACGTTGCGGCCAGAGGTGGCGCGGATCGTCCGCGCCCTTGCACTTGCCGGCGACGCTGAACGGCTGGCACGGATAGCCCGCAGAGACGAGATCCACCGCGCCGCGCCACGGCCGGCCGTCGAAGCCGGCAAGGTCGTCCCAGACAGGCGCCTGATCCAGGGTCTGGTCCTCCATCCGCGCCACGAGGACGGCCGCGGCGAAGGCGTCCCGCTCGACGTAACCCACAGCACGGTATCCGGGTTCGGCCAGCGCAAGTCCGAGGTCGAGGCCTCCGGCGCCGGCGCAGAGCGATAGGCCGAACAGATCCGGCCAGCCGCCGGCGTCAGCGCCCGCGGCGGGATGTAGAGCCAGGTCATGCAAGAGCGGCCTCGGGCGGACATGAAAATGCCCGACGCGACGATGCCGGGACGGGCTGGGTGGATGCGCCCTCGCGGATCGCGCTCGTATACTCCGCAACCACATCGGCAGCCTGGGCGAAGACCACGCCGTTGGGGCCGGTCTCGAACCCGTCGCCGAGCGCGGTAGCGCAGTCCTCGGCCACGGCGCCGGCAAGCCGCTCGAACTCGTCCGCCGCCCGGTCGACCGCCTGGCGCAGATCGCTGAGCGCTTCCGTCTCCCGCGCCCGCAGCGCTTTGTGTGCGTGCGCGGTGTTGATCAGCTCGGCTTCGGGGCCCTCGACGGCCTGCATCTCCTGCAGCCGCTTGGCGACGATGTCGATCTCCGGCACCACGTCCTCGATCTCTCCGATGTTGCGGTCGAGGGCTCGCAGATCGTGTGCGCTTTGCTCGATGGCCCGGGTCAGCTTGGCGATCTCCGCGCCGGTCTCGCGGATCGCTTCTTCCTCAAACTTGTCGATCAGCGACAGCTGGAATCTTGGCGTAGTGGCGATCTCCTCGATCTCGTTCTGGCTGTAGATGTCGGCCTTGAACACCAGGTCGCGATCGAGCGACACCGCGACCGGCGCGCCGTCGGCGTCGAGCACCTGGCTCGCATCGTCCCACGGCCGCTCGGCGCGATAGCGGGTGCCGTGCTTGGTCTCGACGTCGAGGCCGATGGTGCCGCTGCCGAGATTGCCCCGGATCAGCCCCTCGATTGCCTTGCCGCGGGTCTTGCCCTCGGGCGTCTCCGGTATCGGGCCCAGGATATAGCGGATGAACTCCAGCACCGTCGTCTTGCCGGTGCCGCGGCCGCCGATGATGCAGTTGAGCCCGTCCGCGAAGTCGAGTTGGGCGCCGTCGAGAAAGCCGCCCGAGACCGCCATCGAGCGGATCTTGTGGTGTGCCCGGCAGGCGGTTTTCGTGCCCTCGGGCGTTTCTATTGTATTGATTGCCGTGTTCGGCATTGTGCCGTCCTCCCTGGCCGCGAGCGCCGCATGGTGGTCTCAGGCGTGCCGTCAGGCCCCGAGTCGACGATCGAAGCGGGGCACTATAGGGTGAATGGAGCATGAGAACAATACGAGAACATCGGAAGGATGAATTTAACCGAATCCGATAGCAAATGGCCGCTGAGACAGCTCGTGGCCGGCTGCGGGGCGGTGCGGTTATGCGATCTTGGTCCCGGCGGAACCCTCACGGTGGTCTGCGAGCCGTGCGGCCGGCGCGGCCGCTATCGGGTCGAGAGCTTGATGCGGACCTACGGGCCGCGCGGTGGTCTACCCGACATTCGTCACGTCCTCGCGGAGCAGGGAGAGTGTCTCCGTTCGACCAGCCCGCCGCGGCCCTGCGCGGCGGTGTTTGAGGGCGTGCGCTCGTGACAGGGGCCGGTGCGTCGACGACGTGATCGTCTTCGCCGCCGGCGGGCGGCTAGTGAAGTCCGACCACGAACACTGAATCCGGCGTCTGAGCGTCGGTATCGCGTCATTCGCCGGCCGCTTCGAGATCGAAAGGGTGCGCCCCGTGGTACCGTCACCGGCCGAAGGCCGCTAGCGAGGCCCGCGGCCGGCGAAGGGTATAGCTTGACCGCAAGCAGACGAGCATGAATAACGATATAATTGACGCCAAAAACGCAAGTAGCCCGGCGTTGTATCGAACGGGCGCGCGTAGGAGGACAGTTTCCGTGAGACTTTTCCCACGGCTGGCGGGCATCGGCGCGTTCCTCGCCGCCGCCGCGCTGCTGCTCGGCTTTTCGGCGCCGGCGCACGCCCAGACCCTCGTGAGCAACACGGGGCAAACCACTCACGGCCATACAGCATGTGTCTTGGGTTCTGAACCAGTAATAGAACTAGACTGCGCTCAGGGGTTCTTTACGGGCCAGAATACGCGGGGCTACGACCTATCAAGTATCCAGTTGGACACGCAGGGGGCTCCGGGTAGTGGAACCCTGACGGTCACGGTGAGAGCCGCCACCGGATCGGGTCGCCCGAGCAACGCGGTCTTATACACCTTGACCAACCCGTCCAACGTGGGGACGGGACTCCAGACATTCACCGCCCCTGGCGGAGCCCGTCTGAATCGAGACACCCAATACTTCGTGCACATGACGTTTGACGGTAGCGGAACCAGACCTCGTTGGAACCTGACGGCTAACGACAACGAAGATTCCGGCAAGGCCATAGGGTGGAGCATCGGCGATCACCGCTACACGCGCCGGTCTGACGGAACCGGGGGCTGGGAGGGTGATGGCGGTGTGTACTCGACTTCGATACAAATCAGGGTCCAGGGGAACACCTTGGCCCCGGCGGCCCCGAACCTCTCGGCCGCGCCGGGTGAAACCCAGGTGGCGCTGACCTGGGACGATCCGGCCAACAACACGATCACCAAGTACCAGTATCGCTGGAAAACAGGCGACGGCGCCTACGGCAACTGGACCGACATCGACGGCAGTGATGCGAGCACCGACAGCTACACCGTGACCGGCCTCACCAGCGGCACCGCGTACACGTTTGCGGTGCGTGCGAAGAATGTTGGCGGCACCGGCGCAGCAGCCACCGTGACCACCGCGACGCTTCCGGCCGCCCCGAACCTCTCGGCCGCGTCGGATGAAACCGACGAGGTGACGCTGACCTGGGGCGATCCGGGCAACAACACGATCACCAGATACCAGGTCCGCTCGAAGGTGACGGACTGCGACGACTGCACCTACACTGCGTGGGCGAACATCGCCGTCACCGACCCCGATGCGCCCCCCACCGGATACACCGTGACCGGCCTCACCAGCAGCACCGCGTACAGGTTTGCGGTGCGTGCGAAGAATGTTGGCGGCAACGGCGCAGCAGCCACCGTGACCGCCGCGACGCTTCCGGCCGCCCCGACTAACCTCTTGCCCGTGCCGGGTGACGGCGCGGTCACGCTGTCCTGGTCCAATCCGGGCGGCGACACGATCGCCAGATACCAGGTCCGCTCGAAGGTGACGGACAGCGACGACAGCACCTACACTGCGTGGACGGACATCGACGGCAGCGGTGCGGACACCACCGAACACACCGTGACCGGCCTGACCAACGGCACCGAGTACACGTTCAAGCTGCGCGCGCGGAACGCTTCCGGTCCCGGCCGGGAATCCGCCGCGACCGCGACGCCGCGCGCGCCACCGGCCGCCCCGGAGGGCCTCTCGGCTACGGCGGGTGACGGCCAAGTCACGCTGTCCTGGACCAATCCGGGCGACAACACCATCAGGAAGTACCAGTACAGCACCGACGGCGGCGGTACCTTCAACCATATGAATGGCAGCAGTTACACCACCACCACACACATCGTGACCGGCCTGAGCAACGGCACCGCGTACACGTTGGCGCTGCGCGCGGTGAACGCTTCCGGAAACGGCAATCCGGCCGACGCCGATGCTATTCCCCTGTGGCCCGCCCCGGCGAACCTCTCGGTCACGCAGGGTGAAGACCGCAAGGCCACTCTGACCTGGGACGATCCGGCCGACAGCACGATCGCCAAATACCAGGTGAGCACCGACGGCGGCGTTAACTACACTAACATCATCGGCAGCAGTGCGGCCACCACCACACACGATGTGACCGGCCTGACCAACGGAACCGCATACACGTTGGCGCTGCGCGCGGCTAACGATTTAGCTGGCGGCACGGCCGCCGCCATCACCGCCACGCCACTGTGGCCCGCGCCGGCCGATCTGGCGGCGGATCCGGGCGACCGCAAAACCATATTGCAGTGGGATACGGGCGACGCCTTGATCACCCATTATCGGATCCATTGGCAGGCCACCAGCAGCGGCGCGACGCCTGAGATCTTGGACGTCCCGGCCGGATCGGGGAACACGACGACCACCACCATTTCCACCTTGACCAACGGCACCGAATACACCTTCACGGTGCGGGCGGTGGATACGTCCGGCAGCACCGCCGTGATCACCGGCCTGCCCTCCAGCAAGATCGCCACGCCGGCGCCGGTGCCGGACCCCCCGGCGAATCTCTCGCCCACGGCGCGTAGCCAGGAGGTTGCGCTCACCTGGGACGGTTCGGCCGACAGCACGATCACCAAATACCAGGTCAGCACCAACGGCGGCACGAACTTCATCGATATCGAGGGCAGCAGCGCGGCCACCACCACCACCACCGTGACCGGCCTGACCAACGGCACCCTTTACACGTTGGCGGTGCGCGCGGTGAACGATTCCGGTCCCGGCGCGGCGCCCCGCGTGACCGCCACGCCCCTGTGGCCCGCGCCGGTCGTGACGACGGCGGCGGACAGCGGCCGGGTCGTGCTGCAGTGGGACACGGGCGGCTCCGGGATCGCCCGTTATGCGGTCCGGACGACGCTCACCGGCACCAACACTCAGGTTTCGGATAATGCGCACGAGTCCGGATCGGGGAATAAGACGACCGTATCCGTTGGCGGGTTGACCGACGGCACCAACTACACCTTCACAGTGCGGGCGGCGTCGGGAACCTTCACCAATTTCCAGATCACCGGTGCGGCATCTACCGCGACCGCCACACCGGCGGTGGCTCTGCCCGCCGCGCCGACGGACCTCACGCCCACGGCGGGTGACGGCGAGGTTCTGCTTACCTGGGACGATCCGAACAACCTCACGATCAGCGGGTACGACTACAGCACCAACGGCGGCGTGACGACCTTCGTCCCCATTGGTGACAGCAGCGCGACCACCACCGAATACACCGTAGTCTTCCTGAGCGATGGTGGCGGTAACACCGTGATCAACGGCACCCAGTACACCTTGGCGGTGCGCGCAGAGAACGCTTCCGGTAAAGGCCCGTGGGCCACCGTGATCGCCACGCCGATCGCGGTACCGACCGCCCCGGCGAACTTCGCGGCCACGCGGGGCAGCGACGGGGGCGAGGTGGCGCTGACCTGGGACGATCCGGGCAACGTCCCGATCACCGGGTACCAATACCGGCAGAAGAGGGGCAGCCGCGCTTTCAGCGACTGGGTCGCCATCAGCAGCAGCGACATCAGCGCAAGCGAAACGGACGACACCCTCACCTACACCGTGACCGACCTGAGCAACGGCAGGGAGTACACGGTCGAGCTGCGGGCGGTGAACGCTTCCGGCGAGGGCGCGGCGTCCAGCGATAAAGCCACGCCCCGGTGGCCCGCGCCGACCTTCCTGACGGTTACGCCGGACCACACCCGGGTCCATCTGGAGTGGGAGGGCGTCCCCGGGGCGAAAGACTATATTCTCACAACCATAGGCCCCGGTTATGCACTTTCTTCGCTCATCGGCTTAAGCGAACCGAAGTCGACGCTTGACGATACCGTTGGTATCGATAATCCGTTGACTAACGGCACCGAATATACCTTCACGGTGTGGTCGACCACAGCCGGCGGCACCCAAACCAGCGTGAAGGCCAGCGTGAAAGCCACACCGGTGGCGCCGCCGCTGCCAGACGCCCCGACGATTTCCTCGGCCACGCCGGGTGACAGCCGGGTCGTGCTGAAATGGGACGATCCGGGCAATATCACGATCACCAAGTACCAGGTGCGCTGGAAGGTGAAGGACAGCGAGGACAGCACCTACACTGACCCGGTGGACATCACCCACCCCAACCCCTATGCGACGCCCCCCACGCCCCCCACCACATACACCGCGACCGGCCTGACCAACGGCACGACCTACACGTTTGAGGTGCGCGCGGGGAACGGTAGCGGTGAGGGCCCGGCGTCCACCGTGGACGCCATGCCGATTGCGATCCCGGACGCCCCGGAGAACCTCTCGGCCGCGCCGGGCGACGGCCAGGTGGCGCTGAGCTGGAGCAAGCCGAGCAACGATGCAACCATCGGCAACTATGACTATGAGGTCAGCACCGACGGCGGTACGACCTTCGCCGAGATCGAGGGCAGCAGTGCGACCACCACTGCACACACGGTCATGGACCTGACCAACGGCACTGAGTACACGCTTGCGCTGCGCGCGGTGAATTCTACCGGTAACGGCCTGGTAGCCACCGTGAACGCCAGGCCGATTGCGGTGCCGGCCGCCCCGACGATTTCCTCGGTCACGCCGGGCGACCGCCAGGTTGCGCTTGAGTGGGCCGATCCGAGCGACACCTCGATCACCAAGTACCAGGTCCGCTCGAAGGTGAAGGACAGCGACGACAGCACCTACACTGCCTGGACGGACATCGCCGTCACCGACCCCGATGCGCCCCCCACCGGATACATCGTGACCGGCCTGACCAACGGCACCGAGTACACCTTGGCGCTGCGCGCGGAGAACGCTTCTGGTGTGGGCGCGGCGTCTACCGTGACCGCCCCGACGCTCCCGGCCGCCCCGACGGGCCTCATGGGCACGGAGGGGGAGGACCGTCAGGTCACACTGTCCTGGGACGACCCGGACAACAACACGGTCAGCGGATACCAGTACAGCACCGACGGTGGCACGACCTTCATCGATATCGAGGGCAGCGGTGCGGCCACCACCACACACACCGTGACCGTCCTGAGCGACGGCACCGGTACCCGCCTGACGAACGGCACCGCGTACACGTTCAAGCTGCGCGCGGTGAATCTGTCCGGTGCCGGCGCGGCGTCACTCGAAGCGACCGCCACGCCCCTGTGGCCCGCGCCGACCGGTCTGGTGGCGGCGCCGGGCGAGGGCCAGGTCATGCTGACGTGGGACAGGGGCGACCCCGGGATCGACCGTTATAAGGTCAGCACCTACTACACGCCCATCAACTCCGTGGACCCGCTCTTGGAAACGTTTCTCTCGCCCGGCTCGGGGGATCAGACGACCCTGCTCATTCCCGGCTTGACCAATCGCACCGACTACACCTTCACGGTGCAGGCGGTGGATACGTCCGGGGACGACACCGTGATCACCGGCAGAGCGGGCAGCGTGGACGCCACGCCGGTGCCGGTGCCGGCCGCCCCGGCGAACCTCGCGGCCATGCCGGCTAACGGGCAGGCTGTGCTGACCTGGGACGATCCGAACGACAGCAGCATCACCAAGTATCAGTACCGGCAGAGGGTGAGCGGCGCCGATTTCGGCGACTGGAGCGACATCGGCGGCAGCAGTGCGACCACCACCACCTACACCGTGACCGGCCTGACTAACGGCAGCGCGTACGGGTTTGAGCTGCGCGCGGTGAACGCTTCCGGTGACGGCAAAGCCTCCAGCGTGGGGACCACACCGATTGCGGTGCCGGACGCCCCGACGATTTCCTCGGCCACGCCGGGCGACGGCCAGGTGGTGCTTGCATGGAACGATCCGAGCGACAGATCGATCACCAAGTACCAGGTCCGCTCGAAGGTGAGGAACAGCGACGACAATACCTACACTGACTGGGCGAACATCCCCGTAACCGACCCCAATGCGCCCCCCACCGGATACATCGTGACCGGCCTGACCAACGGCACCGAGTACACCTTTGCGGTGCGCGCGGTAAACGATCCCGGTAACGGCCCGGCATCCACCGTGACCGCCAGGCCGATTGCGCCGCCGGCCGCCCCGGAGATTTCCTCGGTCGGGCCGGGTTACCGCCAGGTCGAGCTTGAGTGGGCCGATCCGAACGACAGCACCATCACCGGCTACCAGGTCAGCATCAACGGTGACGATAGCTTCACCAACATCCCCAACAGCGCCCATGGCCAGACCAATGCCACCGGATACACCGTTCCCAGCCTGGAAAACGGCACCGAGTACACGTTGGCAGTGCGCGCGATGAACGATGCCGGCGAGGGCGACGCATCCGCCGCCAACGCCACGCCGTTCAACAACCCCCCCACGGGTTACAACGGGAAGGTGTCTATGAACGATAACGAATCGTACCGCTTTACGATGAAAGACTTCGACTATTCGGACATCGAAGAGAACACACTGCACCACGTGACGATCGCCTCGCCGCCCGTGGATGACGAGGGGAATGACCGGGGGACGCTGTCGCTTAACGGCGCGGCCATCACCAGCGTCACCCCACCCCCGCAGGTGACGCCGGCCGACCTCGAAGCGGGCAACCTCCTCTACACTCCGCCGGAGAACGCGCACGGCGATCCTATCGCGACGTTCGGGTTCAAGGTCAGTGACGGCGAGAGCGACAGCGTGGCGTACGCCATGGCCATTAGCGTGGTGCGGGTGTATTCGGTGCGCTTCGGCGCCGCGGCCTATGCGGTCGAAGAGGGCGGCGATCCGGTCAGGGTGACGGTGAAGCTGAGCAAGCAAGCGGCCGACGCGCTGGAGATCCCGATCACGGTGACCCCACTGGGCCGGACCGTGGCGGCCGACTATACGGTTACGGTTACGGATCCGGATGTCTTGGATCCTGCGACCGGGACCGTCACGCTCAAATTCGAGGAGATGGGCGACACCACCAGGAGCTTCACCATCGAGGCCACGGGACAGGCCCAACAAGACGACAATTTCCATGACGTGAGGGTGGCGCTGGGCTTCGGTGACCTGCCCACGGACGTGGCGAAAGGCGCGCCGGCCGCGGCCACGCTGACCATCATCGACGCTGAAGGCGCCGTGGTCCAGGCGCGCTTCCGGCGCCTGAACGACGAGATTCTCTCCAAGCACGCGCTGACCCTCGCCGATGTGACCAACCGGGCGATCGGTGCGCGCATGGACGAGGCGTGCGGCAAACAGGCGGCCGCCTACACGCTGGCCGGCGGGTCGACCATCGCCGGCGCGCTGCGATCCAACGCGCCGGCGATCGAGGACGGTACGCTCACCCTCGACGACGTGCTGGCTGGCTCGTCCTTCCGGCTGCCGCTCGCGGCGGTGAACGACGGCATGGCACCCGGCGCCGGCGGGCCGGTGGTGTGGGGCCGGGGCGAGCGGCAGGTGCTGGAGAGCACGGAGTCCGCCTTCGCCTGGGACGGCACGGTGCTGACCGGCCAGATCGGCATCGACGGATGCCTGCGCGACGATCTCCTGACCGGGCTCGCGCTGTCGCGCTCGATCGGCGAATTCGACTATAGCGACGGTACCGGATCGTCGCCGGTGCGCGGCGACTATCAGAGCCGGATGACCAGCGTTCATCCCTATCTGGGCTGGACCTCGCCACAGGGTCTCGGTCTCTGGGCGACGGTGGGCTATGGGTGGGGCGATATCGAGATCGAGGACGCGCAGGTGCGCGATGGCGACCCCGACTACCCGGTAAGGCGCAGCGACACGACGCTCAAGACGGCGGCGGCGGGCGCGAGCGGTCCCTTGATGACCGATGAGTCGCCGATCGCGGGCGGCACGACGACGCTCATGCTCAAGGGCGAGGCCTCGTGGGCGCAGGTCGAGGTCGAGGGCGAGGGCGACGACGGCCTGATCGCGCAGCAGACGGTGAACGCCAACCGTCTGCGGCTGGCGCTGGAGGGCAGCCACGAGCAGGCGCTGGCCTCGGGCGGGTCCCTGACGCCGTCCCTGGAGCTGGGTCTGCGCCATGACGGGGGCGACGGGATCACCGGCACCGGCATCGAGATCGGCGGCAGCTTGCGTTATCGCGACCCGGCTTCGGGCCTGACGATCGAGGGCAACGGCCGGGTGCTGGCGGGGCAGAGCGATTACCGGGAATGGGGCCTCGGCGGCTCGCTCCGCCTCGACCCGGGCGCCGAAGGGCGGGGACTGTCGTTCAGCCTCTTCCCGGCCTGGGGCGAGACGGCGAGCGGGGTGGATCGTCTGTGGGACCAGGACGTCGCCGAACTGGCGAGCGACGATGGGACGGCCAATGACAACGTCCCGCAGATGCGGCTGGACGGCGAGCTCGGCTATGGCTTCGGCGCGCTCGGCGGCCAGGGGCTGCTGACACCCTATGGCGGGTTCGCGCTGGCGGACGAAGGGTCGCGACGTTACCGGATCGGTATTCGCTTCGAGATCGCGCCCGCGTTCGACCTGAGCTTCGAGGGCGCGCGGCGCGAGCCGGCCAACGATGCCGCCGCGGATCACGCTGTGATGCTGCGCGGCCAGATGCGGTTCTGAACGTTGGCCAAGGTCGGCGGGTAAGCCGCCAACGTCGCGATCTCAGTCGGGGCGGCGTGCGCGGTGTCGCGCAGAAACGTGCAGGATTATGCTCCCGCTTGCTCCCCCGGTGCTCCCCCGGACATAAATTGCGCTGGCGCGCCAAAACGAAAAAGCCCGTAACTATTTGAAGTTACGGGCTTTATTTGGTTGCGGGGGTTGGATTTGAACCAACGACCTTCAGGTTATGAGGCAGAGTGTTAAACGGAGGCTGCTAACCAAACGATCAATCATCTTGCAATTGGTCACAACGGTTCGCGGAACCGCTTGGATCGACACCGGCAACCGCACGGTCAAATGCCCATGATGGCGGCGATGGATTGCCCGACCCTCTCGGCCGCCGCCTCGATTTCCCGGTCCCCAAGATGGGCGTAGCGCAGCGTCATACGCACATTGCTGTGACCGAGCAGGCGCGAGACGACCGGCACCGGCACGCCGTTCATCACCGCGTGGCTCGCATGGGTATGGCGCAGGTCGTGAAGGCGAACATCCTCGATGCCGGCTTCCCGCCGGACCGGATACCAGAGCGGGAGGTTGGGACCACGTGGCCGGGCCAGGTCACGCGGCGATGGAAACACGAAAGAGCTCGCGCCTCGCGGCTGGCGTTCGAGGATGCGCCGGGCCTGTGTATTGAGAGGAACCGTTCTCGGCCCGGTTTTGCTGTCCGCCAACACAAGGATGTCGTCTTGGACCGCGGACCAGCGCAGGCGGAGGATTTCGCCCTTGCGGCACCCGGTCAGAAGCAGGAGACGGATGACGTCGGCCTGCTGCCGGCTGCTCTTTCGGGTTTGCCTGTCCAGCACCCGGTGCAGGCGGGCGATCTCCTCGCGCGACAGGAACCGCGTGAGCGCCGCGCGCCGGTTCCTTTTGACGCCGCGCGCCGGGTTGGTGTCGATATGGCTGCAGGCAACCGCGACGTTCATGATCTGCCGGAGAAGGTCGAGAGCACGGTTGGCGCCGCCCGGGGCGGTTCGGCTGTATATGTCGAACCAGCGCCTGACCTGTGTCGGGGATATGCGGTCCAGCGGTTTCGATCCGAAGGCGGGCAGCAGTTGCCCGGCAAGGATGGATCGCACGCCCCTTTGGGTTGACGGCTTGTAGCGGTCGCAATGGGCCTCTTTCCATGTGCCGGCGACGAAGTCCCGGAACGACGGGACAGCATGGCGGATCTTGTCCGGCTTGTCCTCGCTCCCGAGTTCCGCCGCGAGCGCATGGCACTCGCGGCGAACCTCCTCGACTGTCTTCAGCTCCGCCTGACCGAGGAATATCCTGCGAGTCCCACCGCCGGTCTTGTGCAGGAATATCCAACTCCGCCCACCGGACGGTCGAACCCGGACGCCGAGACCGGCAATGCGCGTGTCCCAGACCGTATATTCCCGCTCGCGGGGGCGATGGCGGGCGACGGCGGCGTCGCTAAGCCGCATGCGTTCCTTGCTTGCCATGCCTCAGCCCTCCAGCACGGCGCCGACCGTCTCGGCAGCTTCGCGAACCATTGTGTCGGCCAGATGCGTGTATTTGAGCGTCGTCTCCGGATTCCGGTGACCGAGCAGCCTGCCGATCGCCAGGACGGTTTCGCCCTGTCTCAGTGCAAGGCTCGCATGGGTATGGCGCAAATCGTGAAGACGCACATCGCACAGCTCCGTCTCCCTACGGAGACGGCGCCAGAAGTTGTGCAGCCACTGCGTGCTCCGGGGGCGGTTCGTTCGCGACGCCGGAAAGACCCATGGGCTCGTCCGCCCCAGCATGTCGAGGATGCGCCTGGCCGGCTGCGACAGCCAGACGGTTCGGGGTCCGGTCTTGCTATCGCGCAGGAAGAGATGTCCCTCGCGGTAATCGGACCAGCGCAGGGTCAGGATTTCGCTCTTGCGGCACCCCGTCAGGAGAAGGAGCCGGATGGCGGCGACCTGTTGCGGTTGTGCAGGCTGATGCGCCGACAGCCTGGCGGAGACCCGGCGGATCTCGTCGTCCGACAGGAAGCGCTCGCGCCCCTTCCGGCGATAGCGCCGGATGCCCCGGCAGGGGTTGGACCCCTCCGGGCGAAGGCCCATCCGTTCCGCTTCTCTCATGATGACGGACAGAACCGGCATGGACCTGTCGGCCGCGACCGGCGTCGCGCGCAGGGAGGCGAACCACTTGCGGACGTCCTCAGGGTCGATATCGGCGATGGCGCGCCCCGCGAAGCGCGGCAGGAGCTGATTGCGGAGATAGCTCCGGTTGACATAAAGCGTCCCGGCCTTCCAGACCCGCGCGTAGCGCTCGAACACGGTCTCGGCGACGGCCTCGAAGAGCGTTTCGTCGGGCCGGCAGGGTGCGTCCTCGCCCCGCCGGATTGCTGCAAGCATTTCGGCGGCACGGGATCGCGCCTCTGTCACGGTTATGGTCCCGGCGTCGCCAATGATCTTCCAGACGCGTTCTCCGCGATGCTGGCAGTGGACGAAGAAACGTTTCCGACCCGAGTGCAGCACCCGGACGCCGAAGCCCCTGAGCTGGCCGTCGCGGATGTCGTAGGCGGCCTTGCGGCGCGTGAGCGCCCTGACGCGGGCCTCGGTGAGGGTAAGGTGGGGCATCTATGTCTCCCGGTTTCGGTTGCAGCCGGGGAACAGACAGTTGCAGAATCCGTTCCTGGCCGGCTTCGACGGGAGAGAAAAACGACCCTACCTCAACGGGTTAGCACCGAAGGTGCGCCAGCGTGGTGTAAGAGTTGTTGGAGCCTCTGGTAGCTGTGGGTAACCGGCTTGTCGCCGCGCCTGCCGAGAGTCTGGCGGCGACAAGCCGGTTACCGCAGCTCCTGTACCACTCAAGGTCACACAACCCCGAAAATCTGTTCAAACGGACACGGGAAAAGACAAATATATGAACATGTTGGCGTTTGACACCGCGTCGGGGCAGCCTTACACAATGCCTTACGCATCCTGATGCCTTGAAGCGGGCGTGGCGGAATCGGTAGACGCGGCGGCCTCAAAAGCCGTTCTCCGCAAGGAGGTGTGAGTTCGAGTCTCACCGCCCGCACCATGCTGCCGAGGTCACGGAACCTGCTGCAAGATGTCATAGCGTGGCCGCCGCTGATTGCGACGCCTAACAAGCGCGCAAGCGTTCCGGCATAGTCTTCGGCGCGCGAAATCCGCACCCGAATCCCTCGAAGATGCATTCGCCGCGCCGCCGCCTGCTGCGCCGGTCCGAGACCGGCATCGGCGCGGCAATGCCGCCCGGTCCCGGGAATGCCAAAGCGCCGTCATCTGGCTGTAACAATGACATGGTTGATTCAGGCGAACACCCTCGCTCGCCGGACAAAGGGAGGACAAGCTTCGGCCAGCGATGTATCCGGACGGGTCAACAGGGGAATGCGGCGGTCGTGGCGAGCAAGATCCATAACGTGCTGTTCCTGTGTACCGGGAATTCGGCGCGCAGCGTGATGGCCGAGGCGATCCTCGATCGGCTGGGCGGCGGCCGCTTCAAGGCCTACAGCGCCGGCAGCCGCCCGACCGGCGCGATCAACCGGCACACGCTCGAGCTGCTGCGCCGGCTCAACCACCCCACCGGGAACCTGCGCTCGAAGAGCTGGGAGGAATTCGCAACCGCGGCCTCGCCGCCGCTCGACTTCGTGATCACGGTCTGCGACGGCGCCGCGGGCGAGGTCTGCCCGGTATGGCCGGGCCAGCCGATGACCGCCCATTGGGGGTTCCCCGATCCCGCTTCCTTCGTTGGGACCGAAGCCGGGACCTCGGCCCACTTCTCGGACATCTACCGCCAGATCGGCAATCGGATCGATATTTTCGTCAATCTCCCGATGGAATCGCTGGACAGGCTGAGCCTGCAGAAGCGCCTCGACGAGATCGGTCAGAAACCGCCCGTGCGCGTCTAGACCCTCATGGCACGGTTCTCCCTGCCGGCCCGCCTGTTCGCCAAGTGGCTCGGCACCGCATTCCTGGTCGCGACCGTGGTCGGATCGGGGATCATGGGCGAGCGGCTGGCCGATGGGAACGCCGCGATCGCGCTGCTGGCCAACACGCTGGCGACCGGCGCGATCCTGATCGTTCTCATCCTGGTCTTCGGCGACATTTCGGGTGCCCATTTCAACCCGGCGGTCACGCTCGCCTTCACGCTGAAACGCGCACTGAGCCAAAGAGACGCCGGCTTGTATGTGCTTGCACAACTCGTCGGCGGGGTGTGCGGGGTGGTGATCGCGCACCTGATGTTCGACCTTGCGCCGCTTGCCGCCTCCACCAACGTGCGAACCGGTGCCGGCCAATGGCTCGCCGAATTCGTTGCCGCCTTCGGGCTCGTCGCAACGATCCTCGGGTGTCTGCGCGCGCGGCCCGCGGCGGTGCCTTACGCGGTGGGGCTGTTCATCTCGGCCGGCTATTGGTTCACCTCCTCGACGTCGTTCGCCAACCCGGCGGTCGCGATCGCCCGGATGTTCACCGATAGCTTCTCGGGGATCCGGCCGGTCGACACGCCGGCCTTTATCGCCGCGGAGTTGTTGGGCGCGATCGTTGCCACGGTGGTCTTCGGCTGGCTGACCAAGCCGGCACGGGAGTCCGGGACCGAGGGGTCCGCGACCGCGGCGCGATCGCCCCGGTCTCGCCCGCCAGCGGCTTGACCGACCCGGTGCGTCTTTACGGCAAAGGCGGGCTCGAAGGCACGGAGAACGGCCATGGGGTATGAACGCGCAGACACGGCCGCGCCGGCACGCGAGGCATTCTTCACCGCGCCGCACGGACCGCTGTTCCTCGGCAAGCGACGGGGCGGTGGAAGCCTGGAGATCCGTTCGGACGATTTCCGGATCCTCAAGGGCATCTATGAGCGGACCTATCGCGACACCGGCAGGTTCGATCAAGCCTTCGACTCCGTGCTCCGGAAATATTGCGCCTTGAATGGACGGGAGCCCGATCTGCGCGCCCAGGTCGATGTCGGCGTCCTGATCGCCCAGGCACAAATGTACGCGGTCCCACCGCTGCCGGAGTAGCCGGGCGGTAAGCAAGCCGTCCGGCGACCGGTCAGACGGCGCGCGCGGCGTTGGGTGCTTCGAGTGCGTAGCCGGCCGAGCGCACGGTTCGGATCAGATCGTCCTCGCCGTCTTCGTTGAGCGCCTTTCTCAGCCGTCGGATATGGACGTCGACTGTCCGGCTGTCGACATAGATGTCGTGGCCCCAGACGACATCGATGAGCTGGTTGCGCGAGAACACCCGGCCGGGATGCTCCATGAAGTAGCGTAGCAGGCGGAACTCGGTCGGGCCGAGCCGGACGCCGCGGCCGTGCCGGGTCACCCGGTGGGCGGTGAGATCCATCTCGATCCCGCCATAGTCCAGGCGCTCGTCGGCCAGCGCCGGGCGGACGCGCCGCAACACGGCATGGATGCGCGCGATCAGCTCCTCGGTCGAAAACGGCTTGGAGACATAGTCGTCCGCCCCGGTGTTCAGCCCGCGCACCCGGTCGGTCTCATCGGCGCGGGCGGTCAGGATGATGATCGGGATATTCCGCGTGGCGGGTCGGCGCCGGAGCTGGCGGCAGACCTCGATGCCGCTCATATAGGGCATCATCCAGTCGAGCAGCACCAGGTCGACCTGACGCTCGGCGAGGACCATCAGGGCCTCTTCGCCGTCGGGCGCGCTGAGCACGTCGAAGCCGGCGCGCTCGAGGTTGTAGCTCAACAGCGAGACCAGAGCGGCCTCGTCATCGACCAGAAGGATGACCGGTTTCATGGGGCCTCAATTGCCGGTTCAGCAGCGCTCGTCATGGTGGATCTCGTGGTCCCTGGTCCTGCCGCGCGGGCGCGCGGCGCGCATGCGCGTGCCGTGGACCAGAAAATGGATTGTCTCGGCGACGTTGGTGACGTGATCGCCCATGCGCTCGATGTGCTTGGCGATGAACAGAAGGTGGGTGCAGGGCGTGATGCTGCGCGGGTCTTCCATCATGTAGGTCAGGAGCTCGCGGAACAGCGAGGTGTACATCTCGTCGACCTCGCGGTCGGAGGTCCACACCACCATCGCCTTGTCGGCGTTGCGCTCGATATAGGCGTCGAGCACGTCCTTGATCATCTGCTGGACGAGCCGGCCCATGCGGGGGATGGAATGGGCCGGCCGCACCGGAGCGACCTCGGACAATGCGATCGAGCGCCGGGCGATGTTGGCCGCGTAATCGGCGATGCGCTCCAGATCGGAGGCGATTTTGAGCACCCCGACCGCGTTGCGCAGGTCCAGCGCCATCGGCTGGCGCAGCGCCAGAATCCGGGTCGCCTTGATGTCGATCTCGTGGTTGAGCTCATCGACCTCTTCGTCGCTGTCGGCCACCCGCTTGGCGAGGTCGGGGTCGCGATTGACCAGGGCCTCGATGGCGCGCGCGATCTGGACCTCGGTCAGCCCGCCCATCCGCGCGATGGTGTCGTTGAGGTCCTTGAGCTCCTCGTCGTAGGACTTGACGATGTGCTCGGCGTCCATTGCCCGATCCTTTCAAACGTCTAGCTGCTCGGATCCCGAAGCGCGCGTAACGGTCATCGCCTCAGCCGAACCGCCCGGTGATGTAACCCTGGGTGCGGTCATCCTTGGGGTTGGTGAAGATCTCCTCGGTCGCGCCGACCTCGATGAGGTTGCCGAGATGGAAGAAGGCGGTTTTCTGGGAGACCCGGGCCGCCTGCTGCATCGAGTGGGTGACGATCACAATGGTGAAGTTCTCGCGCAACTCGTCGATCAACTCCTCGATCCGCGCCGTTGCGATCGGATCGAGCGACGAGCAGGGCTCGTCCATCAGAATTACCTCCGGGCTGATCGCGATCGCGCGGGCGATGCACAGGCGCTGCTGCTGGCCGCCGGACAGGCCGGTGCCCGATTCCATCAGCCGGTCCTTGACCTCCTCCAGCAGCCCGGCGCGCTCCAGGCTGTAATGGACGATGTCGTCGAGCTCGCCGCGGGTCGCGGCCAGGCCGTGGATCCGCGGCCCGTAGGCGACGTTGTCGAAGATCGACTTGGGAAACGGGTTGGGCTTCTGAAAGACCATGCCGATCCGGGCGCGGAGCTGCACGACGTCGAGGGATCTGTCATAGACGTCGACGCTGTCGATCAGGATCGTGCCGGTGACGCGGCAGCCGTCGATGACGTCGTTCATGCGGTTGATGCAGCGCAGGAACGTCGACTTGCCGCAGCCCGAAGGCCCGATCAGGGCTGTGACCCGATTCTCGGGGATGTCGATGTCGACATCAACGAGTGCCTGCTTGTCGTCGTAGAAGACGCAGACTTGGCGTGCCTCGACCTTGACGGCCGGCGCGTTTCGACGCTCCGCATGGCTGGCCGCATCCGCGCCGTAGTCGAGCTTCGCCGTCGCGCTCAAATCGTTCATTCCTCACCGCCCCCCATGCATTTCCTGCCTACCAGCGGCGCTCGAAACGACGCCTGAGGAAGATGGCCAAGGCGTTCATGATGACCAGGAACGCCAGCAGCACCATGATCGCGGCGCTGGTCTTCTCGACGAAGGCCCGTTCGGGCATGTCGCTCCACAGGAAGATCTGCACTGGCAGGACGGTGGCTGCACTGACCGGGCTGGTCGGAATGTCGACGATGAAGGCGACCATGCCGATCATCAGCAGCGGGGCGGTCTCGCCGAGCGCCTGGGCCATGCCGATGATCGTCCCGGTGAGGATGCCGGGCAGCGCCAGCGGCAGCACGTGGTGGTTGACGACCTGGAACTTGGACGCGCCCACCCCGAGCGCCGCCTCGCGGATCGAGGGCGGCACCGCATTGAGCGCCGCGCGCGTGGCGATGATGATGGTGGGCAGCGTCATCAGCGCCAGCACCATGCCGCCGGCTAGCGGGGCGGAGCGCGGCACCCCGAAGACGTTGAGGAACACCGCCAGCCCGAGAAGCCCGAAAACGATCGAGGGCACGGCGGCGAGGTTGTTGATATTGACCTCGATGAAGTCGGTCCAGCGGTTCTGCGGCGCGAACTCCTCGAGATAGACCGCTGCGGAGACACCGATCGGGAACGCCAGGAGCAGCGTGACCAGCATCGTGAACAGCGATCCCACCACGGCACCCCAGATGCCGGCAAGCTCCGGCTCGCGTGAGGCGCCGGCGGAGAAGAACCGCTTGTTGAACCGTTGCTCCACCCCGCCGGTGGACTCCAGCTTGTCGATCCATGCGATCTGCTTGTCGTTCACCGGGCGTTCGGTTTGGGGCAGCTTGCGGTCGATATTGCCCTTCATGAGCATGTCGACCTGGTCCGAGGCGGTCAACCAGATCGACCGGCGCTGGCCCAGGATCGACGGGTCGTCCAGGATCGCATCGCGCAGATCCTGCTCGGCGCCGGAGCTGAGCAGGGCGTATAGGGCGCGCTTGGCACGGCGTCCCCGCACGTCCGGAAACGCTTCGCGCAGCGCGGCCTTGTACAGCCCGCCGAAATTCGCCCGGTTCAGCGCCTGGGCAGACGAGGCTTCGGAGATCCCCAGCACGGCCGGGTCGAAGTTCACTTCAAGGCTCAGATAGGTCTGGGTGAACGCGCTATAGCCCTTGGAGATGATGCTGATCAGCAGCCACAGCAGCGCGGCCATCGCGATCGCGACCGCGACCATCCCATAGATCTTGAACCGTCGTTCCGCGGCGTAGCGGCGCCTCAGGCGCGCCTGGCCGAGTGCCAGCTGCCCGCCGTCGCTCCCCGATCCCCACACCTGCAGGGCTTCAGTCATATTGTTCCCGGTATTTGCGCACGACGTGAAGTGCGATCACGTTCATCGCCAGGGTTATGCAGAACAGCATCAAACCGAGCGCGAAGGCGGCGAGCGTCTTGGCGCTGTCGAACTCCTGATCGCCGACCAGCAGGGTGACGATCTGAACGGTCACCGTGGTGACCGCCTCGAACGGGTTGGCGGTCAGATTCGCCGCCAGCCCGGCGGCCATGACGACGATCATGGTCTCGCCTATCGCCCGGCTGACCGCCAGCAGGAAGGCGGCGAAGATCCCCGGCAGGGCCGCCGGCAGGATCACGCGCTTGATGGTCTCGGACTTCGTCGCCCCCAGGGCGAACGAGCCGGCGCGCAGCGATTGCGGCACCGCGTTCATCACGTCGTCGGACAACGATGAGATGAACGGGATGATCATGATGCCCATGACCGCACCGGCGGCCAGCGCGCTCTCCGAGGCGACATCCAGGCCAAGGGCTTCGCCCAGCCCGCGAAGCTGCGGTGCAACCGTCAGCGCTGCGAAGAAGCCGTAGACCACCGTCGGGATGCCGGCCAGAATTTCTACCAGCGGCTTGATCACGCTGCGCACCCTATGGTCGGCGTAATCCGACAGATAGATCGCCGAAAGCAGGCCCACCGGCACGGCGATCAACATCGCGATCAGGGTAATCAGCAATGTACCGGCGAACAGCGGGATCGCGCCGAACGCGCCCGTCGAGCCGACCTGGTCGGCGCGGAGCGCGGTCTGCGGGCTCCATTCCAGGCCGAACAGGAAGTCGAAGAACGGCACCTCGCCGAAGAACCGGATCGATTCGAAAACCAGCGACAGGACGATGCCGATCGTGGTCAGGATCGCGATCGAGGAACACGCGATCAGCAGCACGTTGACCACGCGCTCGACCTGGTTGCGCGCGCGCAGCGATAGCGAGACCCTCCGGCGGGCGAACGCGAGCCCGATGACGGCGACCGCGATGCCGACGGCGAACAGCGCCGTGTGCCCGGTCGCGGTCAGCCTGGCCAGGTGTCTGGCGGCGGCCTGGACGTCGGGATCGCGCGCATCGCTTGCGATGCTGCCGGAGGCGACATTGCGAATGTCGTTGAGCAGCAGGGACATCCGGTCGGCCGGCAGGTTTTGCTTGGTTTCCGGAAGCGCTGCGATGATCAGGCTTTCGGTCAGCGCCGGCTGGAGCACCAGCCACAAAATGGCGATCGCAAGCGCCGGAATGGCGCACCACAGCGCGACGTAAAGGCCGTAATAGCTCGGACGCGAATGCAAGTCGCGCGGTCTTCCGCCGGCAAGGACGAAGGCCCGGCGCCGGCCGAAATAGAAGCTGAAGATCGTCAGCCCGCCGAGGACGAAGATGAGCGTTATGGGTGACATCTGGTCCGGTCCGACCGCCGTGCGCAGCAATACCACAAATGTGTGCGCCGGCCGGCAGGCTTTACCGACCGGCGCACGGAATTATCCGGCTACATGGACAGCTTGGCGCCGCTCATCGCCGCCGCGCGGATCTTCTTGCGGTCGGCGTCGGACAGCGGGATCAGCCCCTTGTCCACCAGATAGCCGTCGGGCCCCCAGGCACGCTCGCTGGTGAACTCCGAGACATACTCCTTGATGCCGGGGATGACGCCCACATGGGCCTGCTTGACGTAGAAGTACATCGAGCGCGAGACCGGGTACTTGCCCGACGAGATCGTCTCGAACTCCGGCGCGACGCCGTTCACCACCGTGCCCTGGACGCGGTCGGTGTTGGAGTCCAGGAAGCTGTAGCCGAAGATCCCGAAGGCATTCGGGTTGGCGACGAGCTTCTGGACGATCAGGACGTCGTTCTCGCCCGCCTCGATGAAGGCGCCGTCCTCACGGATGCCGTGGCACAGGGCCTTGTACTTCTTTTTGTTGGCCTTCTTCATCGCCTTGATGGCGGGGAAGGTCTTGCACCCGCCCTCCATGGCGACCTCGACAAACGCATCGCGTGTGCCCGAGGTCGGCGGCGGTCCCAGCACCTCGATCTTCTTTTTCGGCAGCGCGGGATCGATGTCCGACCACATCCGGTAGGGGTTCTCCCGAAGCATCGAGCCATCGGCGTTCGCCGGCACGGTCTTGGCCAGCGCGAGGAAGAGCTGCTTCAGCGAGATGTTCGCCTGCGGGACCGACTTCGCGTTGGCAAGCACGATTCCGTCATAGCCGATTTTGATCTCGGTGATCGCGCGGATGCCGTTCTTGGCGCAGCGCTCGACCTCGGACTTCTTGATTCGGCGCGAGGCGTTGGTGATGTCGGGATGTCTGACGCCGAGGCCCGAGCAGAACAGTTTCAGCCCGCCTCCGGAACCGGTGCTTTCGACCACCGGAGTCTTGAAGTCGGTCGATTTGCCGAAGGTCTCCGCGACCGTCGTGGCAAAGGGGAAGACCGTCGAGGAGCCGACGATCCTGATCTGATCGCGCGCCTGGGCGCCCGAGACGAGTGCGAGCGACGCCAAAGCGGTCGCCGCCAGCAACGCAATTCTGTTCATGATGTCTCCGTCATCGGTGTGAGGTCTGAGATCTCCGCCGGGCGGCGATCCATTCCCTCGCCGCTTCGAAGTCCCTATCCGCTACACCCCGCGGGCGTCATGGGAATGAAATTTTTGTGAAACTTTGATGACAGCCGACGGAGGGCGATCCGCGCCGCCGGCTGGATCACGACGTCCGGCAGGCGGGCGGGCAGCCCGCTCGTCAGGGCCAGTCCGTAGCGCAAGGCGTTGACGGCGCCGAACCGCGTGAAGGCGCACGCCTCCAGCCTGTCGCGTTCGAGCCCGGCATCGGGTGCGCACACGAAAGAGCCGGCATAATGCCGCCCGTTGGCGACGATCAGGGACGGCGCGACGATGCGGCGTCCATCGATCTCGACATCGAACCGCGGGAAAGGATAGCGCAGGCCTTCGCGGAGTGCCTGCCAGACATAGGCCATCTTGCCGAGCCGCCGCTTGCGCGCCAGGTCGATTGTCTCCACGACGCTGGCATCCAGGCCGATCCCCGCCATCAGGATGAAACGCCGGTCGTTGACCAGACCGGTCGTCACCGGTGTGGCCTCGCCGTTGGCGATCGTCGCCGCGATCGTGCCGGCTCGGACCGGCAGGCCGACCTCGATCGCAAGGACGTTGGCGGTGCCCAACGGGATGATCCCGATCGGGGGTGCGCCGCGGCCAAGCCCGTTGACCGCTTCGCTGATGGTGCCGTTGCCGCCGGCGACCGCGACGGCGACATCGACCCTGCAGCCCATCGCGGCCAGGGCTTCCAGAGATCGGCGGAGAAGCCGCGAGCGCCGCCTCGCTGGATCGATGCATTCGCCCCTGAAGCGATCCATATCGCCACGGAAGGGCCGTTGGGCTGGGCCGCGCGTTCGTACAGCCTGGCCCGCGGCCTGCCTTTCACGACATCCTTTCACACGCGGTTCCCCGAATACGTCCATGCCCGCTGCCGGCTGCCGGTCGCATGGAGCTACGCCGTCATCCGGCGGTTCCACAGGCCGGCGGTCCGAATGATGGTCGCGACCGGAACGCTCGCCGCGGACCTGTCCGCGCGCGGCTTCGGGGAAACCGCAATCTGGTCGCGCGGCGTCGATCTGGCGCTTTTTCGCCCCCGGCCCAGGAACGGCACCGCCGATGCCCGCCCGATCCAGCTCTATGTCGGACGCGTCGCCGTGGAGAAGAACATCGAGGACTTCCTGGCGCTGGATTCTCCGGGGACCAAGCACGTCGTGGGTGAGGGTCCGCAGCTTGCCTCGCTCCGGAGGCAATACCCGCAGACCCGGTTTCTCGGCGTCAAGACCGGTGAGGCGTTGGCCGCCGCCTATCCGGTGCCCGGGCCGCGCGACGTCATCGCCGGACATGCGGTGGGTTGTCTCGATGACGATCTCGGGCGTGCGGTCGCCGCGGCGCTGACGGTTTCACTCGATGTCTGCCGGGCCTATGCGGAACGCTTCTCCTGGCGGGCAAGCGCCGAGCAATTTCTGGCCGCGCTGGCGCCGTTCGCCGATTGACCCGCCCGCCGAGAAAGGCGCTGCAGCGCGGCGGGTTGTCGGGCCTTTCGGGCACGTCTCCGGCGTGGTCCGGCGATCAAGGCGCCTTGCGTGTTCCAATCGGATCGCGTCGGCCCTGTCCGCGTGCATCCCGAGGCCCTTTTTCGGCAGACGATGCCGTGGCGCTATTCGGCGGCCGCGATCCGCTCCTTGCCCTCTTCGGCGATTAGCCCTTCGAGCAGTCTGCGCGCCTGCAGCCCG
Organism: Alphaproteobacteria bacterium; assembly: GCA_965248835.1. Classification (GTDB taxonomy): domain Bacteria; phylum Pseudomonadota; class Alphaproteobacteria; order MPNO01; family MPNO01; genus CAYFYS01. The sequence goes on along the minus strand of CBDFLJ010000001.1, from coordinate 2,203,376 downwards.
CCCGCGTCGCCGATCACGTCGACCTGCGGCGCGGTCGGGTCGAGGTCGATGATGTGCTGCTCAGCAGCAAGCATGTCCGTGTCTTCCATGAATGCCTCCACGAACCGTTCTTGCAGGAACGCGGTCAGCGCATCGTCGTCGGTGTCGTAGTCGCGGCAGCCGCCCCAGAAGTAGTGACAGCTCGTCTCGGTCTCGGGCGTCATGGCGTCAAGGATGATCAGGCGCTGGTTCACCCTGGGCAGCGCGCCCGGCTCGAGGCCGGCCTCTGTGGTCGTGATTTCGATCACGACATTCGCCGGCGGGGTGTAGGTCATCACCTTGACCTGGTCGACGTTGCAGGTGATGCCTTCGCCCCGCATGCGCGAAGACGGCGACAGGTTCGGGGCCACCCGCGTGCCGCGCACGAAGCCTGCCCCGCGGTCCCAGCGCAGCTCCGGATCGGTGTCCTCGGTGCTGCCGATCGTCTTGATGTGCAGGAATGCGAGATGCGACAGATCCAGAAGGTTGTCGACCAGCAGCAGGTAGCCGCACGCGACCGGGAGATAGCCCCTGACCGCCGTCCATTCCGGGTCATCGTTCCAGCGGAAGTCGGGGACCGTGGCGTCGCCGGCGAGCGCCGTGTCACCCATCCAGATCCAGACAAAGCCGTGCCGTTCGCACAGCGGATAGGTGCGCAGGCGTGCCCCCGGCGGCACGCCGGCCTGGCCCGGCACCCAGATGCACGCCCCCGTCGCGTCATAGAGGAAGCCGTGATAGCCGCAGCGCAGCCGATCGCCCTCGACCCGGCCCTTCGAAAGCGGCGCGCGGCGGTGGCGGCAGCGGTCCTCGAACGCGACCGGCGTGCCGTCAGTAGTGCGGTACATCGCGACCGGCTCGCCCAGGAAAGTGCGGCCGAGCGGTGTGCGGCCGAGTTCTGCCGAAACGGCGGCGCAATACCAAGTGTTCCTCAGATACATGGCACTCGCCTCTCGGTCGGCGAATTGACCTCCACCGGGTTTTCGAAGCTTTCGACCTCGTGGAAGTCATAGCCGCCGGGCGCATAGATCTCGATGACACGGGTGGGGCCGTGCCCGCCCGCGCTGCCGGCGGTGTGGACCACCCCGGCCGGGACATAGCCGACGTCGTCCTTCTTCAGGAGGTGTCGCCTGCCCTCGGCGACGACTTCCAGAACGCCCTCCAGGACGATGTAGACGTTGTCGGCGTTTTCGTGGAAGTGAACCTCCCCGGGGCCGCTGTCGTCGTTGATGATGTTGATGTGGACGTCGACTTTGCGGCAGCCGGTCTCGGGGTTGATGAGCTTGATGCCGGTGCCGCGGCCGAGCTTCATCCGGCGCGTCGGCGCCTCATGGATGTTGGTGAAAAACGGCTTCGCGTCGGGCATCTGCAGTCCCCCGGACATGATCGGCGGTGCGAATACCTATCGCGCCGCCATTTCGCGGGCAACCGCAAGGCCGGCCCGGCGTGTCCCGGGCATGCTTCAGGCCGGCACCGCGACGCCCCAGCGCGGGTGGTCTCCGTCGGGCTCTTCCCTGATCAGGATGGCGAAGACGGCGGCCAGGAGCGCCAGCCCGATAGAGGTCAACCAGACCCATTCGTAGCGCGCCATCAGGTCGAACATGTAGCCGCCGAAGAACGCCCCGATTGCCGCTCCCATCGAATGCCCGCCGAACAGGAGGCCCATCGTCAAGCCCATGATCCTGACCCCGATGTGGCTTGCGACAAGGCTGGCGATCGGCGGCAGGGTCGAGAAGTTGAGGATCCCGAAGGCCAGCGCGAAGAAGAACAGGAGTTCGATGTTGCCGGCGACCTCGAGCAGCATCACGAACAGCAATGCCCGGGCGGCGAACATCGCCGCCAGCAACCGGGCGCGATGGACCCGGTCGGTCAGCCAGCCGAACAGGATCAGGCCCAGCATGTTGCCGACGCCGTGGACACCGTGCGCCGCGGTCCCGTCGACCAGCGCAAAGCCGCAGCTCACCGCATAGGGCACGAAGTGGACGTCGAAGACCCCCGCGGTGGTAAACCCGCACAGCCAGAAGGCAGTCAGCAACAGCACGAAGGTCCGGTTGCGCATCAAGAAGCCGATCTTGGCGGCAAGCGGCATGTCGGCTGAGACCTGCGCACCCTCGGGCACGGCCGCCCGCCGTTTGCGTGCCGCCGCCGAGGCTCCGAGCAGCGCCCAGGTCAGCGGTACCATCGCCAGGATCGCCAGGCCGAAGCTCACATAGGCGCCGCGCCAACCCCAGGCACCGATCAGGAGCGCCAGCAGCGTAAGCGCCGGAAGCTGGCCTGCCGTCGAGCCCGAGATCGCGATCCCGGTCGCCATGCCCCGGTGGCGATCGAAGATCTGCGCCATCATCGTGACCACCAGCGGCAGCGAGACCGCGCCGTACCCGATGCCGCCGATGAGCCCGAACAGTACCAGGAACTGCCATTCGAGCGAGATTGCCGAGGTCGCGAGGATCGCTGCGCTGACGATCGCCAGCCCGCCGGCCATCACGCCGCGCGGACCGAACCGGTCGATCAGGTTGCCGGCCAAGGGCGAGGCGACCGCCATGACGACCAGCACCAGCGAGCTGCCGGTCGAGCTGACGGCCCGCGCCCAGCCGAGCTCGGCCTCCCAGGTCGGGATCAGCACGCCGACCGAAGAGCGCGAGGCGAAGGTCAGGCCCAGAGCACAGAACGTCATGGCGACGATCGACCAGGCGCGCGCCGAGGCGCCGTTCACAGCAGATCCCGCAGCATTGCGACCAGCGGCCTGTCGGCCGGCGGCATCTCGTAGTCGCCGAGCCGCATTGGCCGGACCCATTTCAGCGCCTGGCCCTCCCGCGGGGTGACCGAGCCTTCCCACACCCGGCAGACATAGAGCGGCATCAGGAGATGGAAGGTCTCGTAGGCGTGGGAGGCGAAGGTGAAGGGCGCCAGACAGCGCTCGGTGACGTCGATGCCGAGCTCCTCGGCGAGCTCGCGGATCAGGGCGGCCTCGGGCGTCTCGCCGGCCGCGACCTTGCCGCCGGGGAATTCCCACAGCCCGGCCATCGCCTTGCCCTCGGGGCGGCGGGCGATCAGGACGCGGCCGTCCTGATCGATCAGCGCGGCCGCGGCGACCAGCACCATCGGCGGTTCAGCTTCGGTAGTCGGCATTGATGTCGATATAGCCGTGGGTCAGATCGCAGGTCCAGACCACCGCCCGGCCGCGCCCGACGCCGACATCGATACCGATCGAGATCTCGGCGCCGGCGAGGTGGGCGGTGACCGGAACTTCGTCGTAACCCGCGATCACCGCGCCGCCCCTGGTGATCTGCACCCCGCCCATGGAGATCGCCAGCGCATCCGGGTCGATCCGCTCGCCTGCCTTGCCGACGGCCATCACCACCCGGCCCCAGTTGGCGTCGCCGCCGGCGATCGCGGTCTTGACCAGGGGCGAGTTGGCGACCGCAAGGCCGATACGCCGCGCCGCGCGGGCGGACGCCGCGCCGCTGACCGCGATCGTGACGAACCTGGTCGCGCCCTCGCCGTCGCGGACGATGAGATGGGCAAGCGCCTTGCAGACCTCGCCCAGCGCCTTCCTGAACGGCCGCAGCCTGGCGTCCCGCCAGTCGGCGATCGCCGGATTCCCCGCCCGGCCGGTCGCAAACAGGAGCGCCATGTCGCTGGTCGATGTATCGCCGTCGACGGTGATCGCGTTGAACGACGCGTCTGCCGCCGCGCGCAGCAGCCGGTCGAGGACCGGTGCGTCCAGCACCGCGTCGGTGAACACGAAGGCCAGCATCGTCGCCATGTCCGGGGCGATCATGCCCGAGCCCTTGGCGATACCGCTGATGGTGACCCGCTTGCCGCCGATCTCGGCGGTCGCGCCGGCACCCTTGGCGAATGTGTCGGTGGTCCGGATGGCATCCGCCGCCGCCTTCCAGCCTCCGGGCGAAAGCCGCCGCGACAGGTCGGGCAGGGCGGCGGCGATCCGTGCTCCGTCGAGCCGCTCGCCGATCACCCCGGTCGATGCGACCGCGACGTGCTCGCCCGGGCAGCCGAGCAGCGAAGTGGCGCCTTCGACGGTACGCGCGATCGTGGCCGTACCGTACCGGCCGGTGAACGCGTTCGCATTGCCGGCATTGACCACCAGGGCGCCGGCGCGGCCCCGGGCCAGGACCTCGCGGGTCCACCGAACCGGCGCGGCCGCAGTGCGAGAGCGTGTCGTCACGCCGGCGAGCGTCGTCCCCGGATCGAGCGCGACCAGCAGCAGGTCGTCGCGGCCGGCATGGCGCAGCCCGCTGGAGCCCGTGGCAAGCCGGACCCCGGGGACGGGGGCAAGCGCCGGGAACCGATCCGGCGCGAGCGGTGAAATGTTCGCCATTCTCGGCGTTCCTGGTCGGCCGTCGTCGTCCGCGAGGCTTATGCCCCGTGGCACGCGCGGAGTCTATCGCGCACGAAGCGGGCTCAGCGCGGGACCCGCCGGATCCCGCTGGGGCGTTCGAGCCTTCCGTCGATCGTGAAGCGCAGCACCGGGATCTTGCCGCGAAGCTCGCGGACCAGGCCGGCGATCGCGAGCTCGGCGATCTCCTCGCGCAACGCCTCCGCGGCGTCTTCGAAACGCGGCACCGGCACCGGCCGGCGCGCGACCAGCTTGATGACGTGCCAGCCGAACTGGGAGCGCACGGGCTTGGGGCTCAACTGTCCGGGCTCGAGCGCGAAGGCGGCATCGGCGAAGGGCTTGACCATTGCGCCGTGGTCGAAGAACCCGAGGTCGCCGCCATTCGCGCCGGACGGGCCGATCGAGCGCGCGCGTGCGAGGGCGGCGAAATCCGCCCCCGGTCGGGCGAGTTCGGCAATCACCGCGAGCGCTTCGCGTTCGGTGTTCACCAGGATGTGGCTTGCCCGAATCTGCGACTGGCCGGCGGTGCGCGTCTTGAGCCGTTCGTAGGTCGCGCGCATCGCCTGCGCGGTCATCGCGTTCTGGACGATCTGCGCCACGTAGATGCCGCGCAAGGTCGTCTGCCGGGCGGCTTCAAGCCGGCGGGCCACTTCCGGCTCGCGGTCGATGCCGGACGCCTCGGCGGCGTGGGAGATCAGCACGCTATCGATGATCTGGCGCCGCAGCGCCGTGAACAGCCGCTCCAGCGGCACTTGGCGGACTTGTTCGGGCAGCGTGTCCCGTAGCGCAACGAGTTCGGACAGCCTGACCTCGCGGTCGCCCACCTTGGCGACCACCGGATCGGCGGGTGCGCCGGCGCTGGACGGGCTGTCTTGGGCCAGCACCTGTCCCTGGGCGGCGACCAGGATCGCGGCCGCGAGCGATGCCGCGCGCAATGCCACGCGCAACAATGGAAAATCAAGCATCGAGCGTCCTTTTCGGCGGTGTCGCGTCGCGGAAGCGTGGGCCGCGCTCCGGCCGGGCCGGCGGCCCGCCGGAGCCGCATCATAGCCGATTCGGTTCCACGGTCATTCTGTTTGGCCGGCGCGGCCGCGGGCTCGCGTTGACAGGGCCACGGCGCCACCTTATCTGTGGATCGGTGCGGGTTCACGTTCGGTTCCGGAGCGCCCGACCAACCCGTTCAAGGAGCATCGATGTTCGGCCGTATCGCGCAGAGTCTTCTTGGCAGTGCCAATGACCGCGAGGTCAAGCGGATGGCGCGGCAGGTCGAGGCGATCAACGCGCTCGAGCCGGCGGTCGAGGCCTTGTCGGACGAAGCGCTGCGCGCGCGCACCGACTGGCTGCGCGCGCGGCATTCCGGCGGCGAGTCGTTGGACGACCTGCTCAACGACGCGTTCGCCACCGTGCGCGAGGCGGCCAGGCGCACGCTCGGTCAGCGCCACTACGATGTCCAGCTCATGGGCGGCATCGTGCTCCACCGCGGCACGATCGCCGAGATGAAGACCGGGGAGGGCAAGACCCTGGTCGCGACGCTGCCGGTCTATCTGAACGCGCTGGCCGGCAAGGGCGTCCATGTGGTGACGGTCAACGACTATCTGGCTCGGCGGGACGCCGACTGGATGGGCCAGATCTATACCTTCCTCGGGCTCACCGTCGGCTGCATCGTCCACGGGCTGGACGACGACGAGCGTCAGGCGGCTTACGCCGCCGACGTGACCTATGGAACCAACAACGAGTTCGGCTTCGACTACCTGCGCGACAACATGAAGTTCCAACTCGCCGAGATGGTGCAGCGGCCGTTCAACTACGCGATCGTGGACGAGGTCGACAACATCTTCATCGACGAGGCGCGCACGCCGCTGATCATCTCCGGCCTGGCCGAAGATGCGACCGACCTGTACCGGCAGGTCGATAAGCTGATCCCCGAGCTCGGCGCCGAGGACTACGAGAAGGACGAGAAGCAGCGCACCGTCGCGCTCACCGAGGCGGGCTCGGAGAAGATTGAAGAGCTCCTGGTGGCGGGCGATTTCCTCAAGGGGGCAGGGCTCTACGACATCGCCAACATCTCGGTCGTTCACCACGTCAACCAGGCCTTGAAGGCGCACCTGCTGTTCGAGCGCGACACCGACTACATCGTCAAGGACGGCAAGATCGTCATCATCGACGAGTTCACCGGCCGTATGATGGAGGGCAGGCGCTATTCCGAGGGTCTGCACCAGGCGATCGAGGCCAAGGAAGGGGTCGAGGTCCAGCCCGAGAACCAGACGCTCGCCTCGATCACCTTCCAGAACTACTTCCGGCTCTATCCCACTCTCGCGGGCATGACCGGAACGGCGATGACCGAGGCGGCCGAGCTCGCCGATATCTATAGCCTCGAAGTCGTCGAGATCCCGACCAACGAGACCTGCATCCGCAACGACGAGGACGACGAGGTCTATCGGACGGCGAAGGAGAAATACAACGCCATTCTCGAGTTGATTGCCGAATGCCGGGAGCGCCGGCAGCCGGTCCTCGTCGGCACGGTCTCGATCGAGAAGTCCGAACACCTGGCCAAGCTGCTCAAGGAGCGCAAGATCGCCCACAGCGTGCTGAATGCGCGCTATCACGAGCAGGAGGCGATGATCATCGCCCAGGCCGGCCGGCCGGAAGCGGTGACGATCGCGACCAACATGGCCGGACGCGGTACCGACATCCAGCTCGGCGGCAATGCCGACATGCAGGTCGCCCAGGAGCTGGCGACGATCAAAGACGAGGGCGAGCGCGCCCGCCGTGCGCCGGAGATCACCGCCCGCATCGCCGCCGAGATCGCCGAATTGCGCGAGATCGTACTCCAGGCCGGCGGGCTGTGCGTCGTCGGCACCGAGCGGCACGAGGCGCGGCGCATCGACAACCAGTTGCGCGGCCGGTCAGGCCGCCAGGGCGATCCCGGCCAGTCGCGCTTCTTCCTGTCGCTGGAAGACGATCTGATGCGCATCTTCGGCTCGGAACGGATCGACGGCATGCTGCGCCGGCTGGGGCTTGAGGAGGGCGAGGCGATCGTCCACCCATGGATCAACAAGGCGCTTGAGAAGGCCCAGAAGAAAGTCGAGGAGCGCAATTTCGAGATCCGCAAGAACCTCTTGCGCTTCGACGACGTGATGAACGACCAGCGCAAGGTCATCTACGACCAGCGCAAGGACCTGATGCAGAGCGAGGACGTCTCCCGGACCATCACCGAGATGCGCCACGAGGTGATCGGCGATGCCGTCTCGCGCGCCATCCCCGAGCGCGCCTATCCCGAGCAATGGGACATGGCGGCGCTGCACGAGGATGTGCTGCGGCTGTTGGGCCTCGACCTGCCTGTCGGCGCGTGGGCGAAGGAGGAGGGCATCGCCGACGAGGAGATCCGCGAACGTCTGGTCTCTGCCGGCGACCGGCTGATGGCGGAGAAGGCCGCGAACTTCACGCCCGAGATCATGCGGATGGCCGAGAAGTCCATCCTGCTGCAGCTCCTCGACCAGATCTGGAAGGAGCACCTGCTCGGCCTCGACCACCTGCGCCAGGGGATCGGCCTGCGCGCCTACGGCCAGAAGGACCCGCTCAACGAATACAAGCGCGAGGCGTTTGATCTGTTCAACACCATGCTCGATCAACTGCGCGAAACCACGACCACGGTGATGTGCCATCTCGAGCTGCAGATCCAGAGCGCCGACGACCTGACCATGGGCTACGACGCCGCCGCGACCTTCGAGGGCCGCTCGGATCCCGCGCTGCAGACCGCAGGCCCGCACCCGGCGGCAGCTCTTGCCCAGGGACCGGCGGCGGCCGCTTTTGCCGGCGCGGGCATCGCCGGGATGATCGACGAGGCTCCGGAGCACTGGACTTTCTACGAGCCGCTCGGCCGCCACCTCGACCCGCTTGAGCCCGGCACCTGGGGCAAGGTCCCGCGCAATGTGGCATGCCCCTGCGGGACCGGCAGGAAATACAAGCACTGCCACGGCCGGATGAGCTGAGGGACGGGAAACCGGTTGCGGTGGCCCCGGTTGTCGATCGCGCGCCATCGCACACCGGTCAGCCCGCTTGCATGACCCCAGCCCTTGCGCTCATACTTCGGTCTAGATCGCCGATGGGGGCCGGATCGGCGAAACACGGAAATCCGATGCCGCCATGCGTATCCTGAGGGCGCTCGGCAGTCTCACGCTGACAGCGGGGCTAATCTGCGTGATCGGCGTGGGCATCCTTGCCTGGCTGGCCTACAGTTTTGGCAGAGGACTGCCGGACTATGCCCAGCTCGCCGACTACGAGCCGCCGATGGTCAGCCGCGTCCACGCCGGCGACGGCCGGCTGCTCGCCGAGTTCGCCACCGAGAAGCGGGTCTTCGTGCCGGTCGCTGCGATCCCGCGCCGGGTGATAACCGCCTTCATCTCGGCCGAGGACAAGACGTTCTTCGACCATCCCGGGATCGACCTGCCCGGGATTCTGAGCGCGGCGTACAAGAACGTCATGCGAATCGGCTCCAACCGCCGGCCGGTCGGCGCATCGACCATCACCCAGCAGGTCGCCAAGAACTTCCTGCTGTCCAACGTCCTGTCGTACAAGCGCAAGATCAAGGAGGTCATCCTGGCCTTCAGGATCGAGCGCGCGCTGACCAAGCAGCGTATCCTGGAACTCTACCTCAACGAGATCTATCTCGGGCTCGGTTCCTACGGCGTTGCGGCGGCGGCGCTCAACTATTTCAACAAGCCGCTCGACGAGCTGACGCTGGCCGAAACCGCTTTCCTCGCCGGGCTGCCCAAGGCGCCCAACAACTACAACCCCCATCGCCGCCCGGGCGCGGCGCGGGCGCGGCGCGACTATGTCATCGGTCGCATGCTCAAGGACGGATACATCACCCAGGTCGAAGCGGCCCAGGCGCGTTCCGGCCCGGTCGTGCTGCGCGAGGTCGAGCCGATCAAGATCGCCAAGGCCGAATATTTCGTCGAGGAGGTCCGCCGCCAGCTGGCGGAGAAATTCGGCGAATCCCAGCTCTATGGCGGCGGGTTGTCGGTCCGCACCACGCTCGATCCGCGTCTCCAGTCGATCGCCGACCGGGTGCTGCGCGAGGGCATCATCGCCTACGACCGCCGCCACGGCTGGCGCGGCCCGGTTGCCCGGGGCGATGCAGACCTGCCGCTCGCTCCGCAGCTCGAGCCCGGCGCGCTGGAAGGCCTTCCGGCCCGTTGGATTCCCGCCGTCGTCGTTGGGGCCGGTACGGATGCGGCCTCCATCCGGCTGGCCACCGGCGAATTTGGCCGCATCCCGCTGGCCCGGCTCAAATGGGCACGGCCGCGGCTGGAGGGCCAGACGCTCGGCCGGCGGGTAAGGAGCGCCGCCGACGTGCTGGCGCGCGGCGACATCGTGCTGGTCGAACGCGCCCCGCCGCCGGAAAGGACGGACGAACAGGCCGCGGCCGTCGGGTCCGAACCGCAGGAAGTCTCCGACTTCGACCTGCGCCAGATCCCCGATGTCGGCGGCGGGCTGGTGGCGCTCGATCCCCATACCGGGCGCGTGCTCGCCCTGTCGGGCGGCTTCAGCTACGCGGCGAGCGAGTTCAACCGCGCCACCCAGGCAAAGCGCCAGCCGGGCTCGGCCTTCAAGCCCTTCATCTATCTCGCCGCGCTCGACAACGGGTTCACACCGTCCAGCACGATCCTCGATGCGCCGTTCGTCATCGACCAGGGGCCGGGCCTCGGCAAGTGGAAGCCATCCAACTATTCCAAGCGGTTCTATGGGCCGAGTCCGATGCGGATCGGCATCGAGCGTTCACGCAACCTGATGACCATCCGGCTCGCCCAGCGGATCGGCATCGAGACGGTCGCCGAATATGCCGAGCGGCTGGGCGTGGTCGATCATCTTCCACGCATGCTGTCGATGGCGCTGGGCGCAGGCGAGACGACGCTGCTTCGGCTGACCACCGCCTATGCCATTCTGGTCAACGGCGGCAAGCGGATCGAGCCGACCTTCCTGGACCGGGTCCAGGACCGTAACGGACGGACGGTGTTCCGCCACGATGAGCGCGCCTGCGATGGCTGCCGCAAGGTCGCCTGGGCCGGGCAGGGCGAGCCGGTGCCCCCCGATACCCGCGAGCAGGTCGCCGATCCGCGCAGCGCCTACCAGGTGGTCTCGATGCTCGAAGGCGTCGTCCAGCGCGGCACCGGGCGGCGGGTCCGTGCGGTCGGCAAACCGGTTGCCGGCAAGACGGGAACGACGAACCAGAGCTTCGATAGCTGGTTCGTCGGGTTCACGCCCGATCTCGCGGTCGGTGTCTATGTCGGATTCGATACGCCGCGGTCGCTGGGGCCGCGCGAGTCCGGCGCGACGGTTGCCGCGCCGATTTTCCGCGACTTCATGCAGGGCGCGCTCGAGGGCAGGCCCGCGATACCGTTCCGCATCCCGCCCGGCATCCGGCTGGTCCGTGTCGATGCCCGGACCGGGCTGGTCGCGCCCGCCGGCGGCGACGGGGTGATCCTGGAGGCCTTCAAGCCCGGCACCGAGCCCGTCCGGCCGGGCACGGTGCTGCGCGGCGGTGAAGATCCGGCCAGGATGATCCAGGCTACACCCGAGACGCGGCGCGACCTATATTGAGGTCGCGAAATCCGTCTGCCCCTGAGTGCCCATCCAATGCGAGCCGAAATCGAATCCGTCCTGAGCGATATCGAGCAGTCCCTGGCGCTGCTGAGGAGGCACCTTTGACCCCGAGGCCGCGCAGGCACGCTTGGTCGAACTGAACGCGCGGGCGGAAGCCCCCGATCTTTGGAACGATCCCGGCAGCGCGCGCGAGGTGATGCGCGAGCGTACCCGGCTCGAGGCCGCGCTCGAGCGCTATTTGGCGTTGGAGCGCGGCGTGGCGGAGAACCGCGAGTTGATCGAGCTGGGCGAAGCCGAGAACGACGCCGAGATCGTCGCCGAGGCCGAGGCCGCGCTGCTCGACCTGCACGCCAAAACCGCCCGGCTCGAAGCGGAGAGCCTGCTGTCGGGCGAGGCCGACGGCAACGACAGCTTCCTGGAGGTCCATGCCGGTGCCGGCGGCACCGAATCGCAGGACTGGGCCGAGATGCTGGCGCGGATGTATACCCGCTGGGCCGAGGCGCACGGCTACTCGGTCGAATGGATCGAAGAAAGTCCGGGCGAGGAGGCCGGGATCAAATCGACCACGCTGCGCATCAAGGGCGAGAACGCCTATGGCTGGCTCAAGACCGAAAGCGGGGTCCACCGCCTGGTGCGCATCTCGCCCTACGACGCCAGCGCCCGGCGCCACACCAGCTTCGCTTCGGTCTGGGCCTATCCGGTGATCGAGGACAATATCGACATCGAGATCGAGGAGAAGGACCTGCGGATCGACACCTACCGTGCTTCGGGCGCCGGCGGCCAGCACGTCAACCGGACCGACAGCGCCGTGCGAATCACCCATCTGCCGACCGGGATCGTCGTCCAGTGCCAGAACGACCGGTCGCAGCACAGGAACCGGGCAGCCGCCTTCACGATGCTCCGCGCCCGGCTCTACGAGCGGGAGCTGCAACGCCGCGAGGCCGAGGCCCAGGCCGAGCACGAGGCAAAGTCCGAGATCGGTTGGGGCCACCAGATCCGCTCTTACGTCCTGCAGCCCTACCAGATCGTCAAGGACCTCAGGACCAACGTCGAGAAGGGCAACCCGCAGGCTGTGCTCGACGGCGACCTCGACGACTTCATGACCGCCGCGCTGGCGGCGCGGCTCGGCGCCGGATCAACCGCCCAGCCGCCGACCGCCCAATAGGCGGCAAGGATCCAGGCACGTCGCGCCGACCGGGCCGCGTCCGAGCTCAGAGCCCCTCGATGACATCGACCCAGTCCTCGATCGAGGACTCGTGGCCGTATCGGATATGGCAGGAGAACTGGCTGAACCCGGCGCGCTCCAGAGCCCGGATCTGCTCGCGCAGCGCCGCCCTGGTGCCGGTGATCGTGGTGTGTTTGATCAGATCGGCGGTGATCAGCGGCTCTTCGTCCGGTCTCAGGAACAGCAGGTGGCCGCGGTGGAGAGTCAGGTAGCGCGCATCCTCCGGCTCGTAGGACTCATAGAGCGCCCGGTAGCGGTCCAGGAGATCTTCCAGCGCCGCCGGCAGGCCGAGCCTGATGCTTCCAAACCGCTCCTGCTCGACCAGGTTGTGCAGGGTCACCGCGGCGGCGGGACCGGCGAGCGCCTTCGCCTTGGGGCTGTCGAAAGGCTCGCCCTCGGCCAGGACGCAGCCGCCGGTGATTGCGGTCGAATACAGCGCCGCCGCCGGCCGCCCGGCCGCGGCCCAGGCCGCCTGCATGTCTGCGATCGCCGCGGTGCCGTAGTCGAGCCCGGGGATGCTGCTCATCCAGCCGGCGCCCAGCCGAGCGGTCAGCCGTCGGCTCCTCGAGCCCATCGCCGAGACGTGCAGCCGGACCGGATCGGTGGTGTTGATCAGGCCGAGCTCGGGATTGAGAAACCGCACCTTGCGGCGGCGGCCCTCGCCGGTCCATTCGACGGTCCGGCAATCGAGCAGGCCGCGGACGATCTCGATATAGTCCTCCATCTCGGCCAGGCTCACCGCGCCCAGGCCCATCGTTCGCCGCGCGGTGAAGCCCGTCGAGATGCCGAAATCGATCCGGCCCGGGGCGAGCTTGTTGAGCGAAGCAAGCGCGTTAGCGGTGACCGGCGCGATCCGGTTGGACGGCACCACCACCGCGCTGCCCAGCCGGATCTTCGTGGTCTCCATCGCCGCCGCGGCCATGGCGACGAACACGTCGGCGTTGAGGAGCTGGGTGTCGGAGAACCACGCGTGGCTGAACCCCAGCGCCTCGGCCCGCTTGGCCACGCGCCAATGTTCCGCCGCGCTCGCGAAACTCACTCCGAAATCCATGACCCGAGGCTTGTCCCCGGGCACACGGCGCTTGTCAAGGGTTCCGGTCGGCCCGGCTTCCAGCCCGACATCTCGTGCCACGGGACCCCAAGGGGCAAGCCGGCCGGTGAATAATGCATTTGTCGCGGCCGCGGCCAGGCGCTAGCCTGCTTCCATGGAACGGCGCAACCGCACGCGCTCCGGCGTGGAGCCATGACCGGCATCGAACGCGCCAACGGCCGCCGGCCCCACGGGGTGCTTGATGTCCTGCATCCGGCTCTGCAGGGCGCGCCTCACCCCGACCCGGCGAAGCTCGACTACGACCTGGACGGCGTGCTCGGCGCGGTCTTCAAGCTGCATGCCGAGGTGCCGACCGGTGCGTTCACCGCGACCATCCTGGGGACCGAGCGCGAGGGCAACGGTGTGCTGATCGATGCCGACGGGCTCGTGCTCACCATCGGCTATCTGGTCAGCGAGGCGGAAACGGTCTTTCTTATCCCGCGCGACGGCCGCACGATCCGCGCCGAGCCGATCGCCTATGACCACGAGACCGGTTTCGGCATGGTCCGCGCCCTGGAGCCGCTCGATATCCCGCCGATCGAGGTCGGCCGGTCGGCGGAACTGGCCGAGGCCGATCCGGTGGTCGTCGCCTCGTTCGGCGGGGCGAGCCATGCCATCGCCGCCCAGGTGGTCTCGATCCACGAGTTCGCCGGCGCTTGGGAGTACATGCTGGACGAGGCGATCTACACCGTGCCCATGCACCCCTTTTGGGGCGGCGCGGCGCTGATCGATCGGGCCGGCAGGCTGGTCGGCACCGGCTCGCTCTATATCGAGCACTCGGTGGACGGCGGCGATGTGGTCCCCGGCAACATGTTCGTGCCGATCGACCTTCTGGCGCCGATCAAGGGCTCGATGGTCCGGACCGGACGCGCCGAGCGCGCGGGACGGCCCTGGCTCGGCATGTATGTCGGCGAGGCCGCGGGCCGGTTGATCGTCACCGGGGTCGCACCCAACGCCCCGGCCGACCAGGCCGGCATGGAGCCCGGCGATGTCGTGTTGTCGCTGGAAGGCGTCGCGGTCAGCGGGCTCGGCCATTACTACCGCACGCTATGGGAGGCCGGCGGACCCGGCGCCGCGCTGCGGTTCACGGTGCTGCGTGATGACGACGTGCTGTCGGTGCGGGTGAAGGCGGGCGACCGTTACGACTACATGAAGCTGCCGCGGCGGCACTGAGCGGGCGGCCGATCGCCCGACGTCAGGACGGCGACCGCCGCGCCGACGCCTCGACTATTGCCGTGAAATGCGCCCGCACGCGCGCGGCGACTTCGATGCACCGGCGCTCCAGATCGGCGAAGTCTTCGGCCCCGACCACGTGGGCGATGAAACCCCGGCGCTCGGCGGACGCCTCGCGCCCGCCCGAGCCGCCGCCGAAGGCGAGCCGCAAGACGCCCTGCAGACGGCGCCACAACCGCGTCGCTTCGATCAGCTCGGTTGCCGTGGCGCCGTCGAGCACCCCGGCGGCGGCAAGCCGGGCCAGCGCGTCCGCGGTGTTCGGTGCCAGAACCTCCGGGTGGACGGCGGCGTGCCGGAGCTGGAGGTATTGGGCGATGAATTCGATGTCGATCAGCCCGCCGCGATAGTGCTTGATCACCCACCAGTCCTTGGCGCCGTGCTCGCGGGCCATTCGCGCGCGCATGTCCGCGACCGCGCGCGCCAGTGCGGCCGCATCGCGCTCGGCGGTCAGCACAGCCCTGATCTGCGTTTCGAGCCGGGCGGCCAGCGGCGCGGGTGCGGCGATCACCCTGGCACGGGTGAGCGCCATATGCTCCCAGGTCCACGCATCGCTCTCCTGGTAGCGGGTGAACGCCGCCAGCGAGGTCGCGATGGGGCCGGCCGCGCCGGCCGGGCGAAGCCGCATGTCGATCTCATAAAGCCGGCCCTCGGCGGTTGGCGCGTTCATCGCGCCGATGAAGCGCTGGCAAAGCCGGGCGAAATAGGCTGGGCTCGCCAAGGGTTTCGCGCCGTCCGATTCGGCGACCTCGCCCGGCGCGTCGTAGACGAACATCAAATCGAGATCGGAGCCGACCATGAGCTCCGCCCCGCCGAGCTTGCCGAAGGCCACGACTGCGAACGCGCCGCCCGGCACCGCGCCGTGGGCGCGCGCGAACTCGCGGGCGGTCGCCGGTAGAATCGCTCGGATCACCGTCGCCGCGACGTTGGACAGCACCCCGGCGGCATCTTCGACCGTGATCCGGTCGTCGAGGATCTGGGCGCCGACCTGAAAGGTCCTGTCGTTGTTCCAGCGCCGGGCGATGTCGAGCACGTCCTGAAAATCGCGGGCCTGGGCCAGCGCGCCCGCCAACGCGCCCTCCAGGGCGGCCTCGGTCGGCGTCGCGTCGAAGAAATCGCTGCTGAGCACGCCGTCGAGCAGGATGGGATGGCGGCTCAACCAGTCGGCGAGCCGCGGCGCGCTGCCCATGATCCGGGCCACCAGCGCGAGCAGCGCCGGGTTGTTGCTGAACAGCGACAGGAGCTGGACGCCCGCCGGCAACGCCCTGAGGAAGTCGTCGAACTTCAACAGCGCCGCGTCCGGGTCGATCGTGCGCGAGGAGTTCTCCAGGATCGTCGGGATCAGTTCGGTCAGGAGCTCTCGCGCGCGCGCGCTGCGGGTTGCGGCGTAGCGTCCGTGATGCCAGACCCGGATGCGGCCGGCGACCATGGCGGGGTCGCGGAAGCCGAGCCGCTCGAGCGTCTTGAGGGTCTCCGGGTCGTCATCGGCGCCGGTGAAGACCAGGTTGCCGGGCCCCGACAGGTCGGGGCTCTTCTCGAACAGCACCGCGTAGTGCGACTCCACGGCGCGCAACTCCTCCAGGAGCGCGGTGCGGAACGCGGCCACGTCGCCATGGCCCATCATCGCCGCGATCCCGTCGAGCGCCGCCTCGGCCTCGGGTATCGCATGGGTCTGCTGGTCGTCGACCATCTGCAGCCGGTTCTCCAGCCGGCGCAGGAAGCGATAGGCCTGAATCAGCCGGCCGCTGACGATCGATTCCAGCTGCCCGGAGGCGGCGAGCGCACGCAGCGCATCGCAGGTCGCCCGCGGCCGCAGGTCCGGATGCCGCCCGCCCCAGATGAGCTGCTGGGTCTGGGCGAAGAACTCGATCTCGCGGATGCCGCCGCGGCCGAGCTTGATGTTGTGCCCGGCCACCGCGATGGACGAGCCGCCGCGCTGGGCGTGAATCTGGCGCTTGATCGAGTGGATGTCCTGGATCGCGGCGAAATCGAGGTTCCTGCGCCAGATGAACGGACGCAGGATCTCCAGGAACGCCTCGCCCGCCGCGATGTCGCCGGCCACCGGCCGCGCCTTGATCATGGCCGCCCGTTCCCAGTTCTGACCGGCGCTTTCGTAATAGGTCTCCGCCGCCCGGGTCGAGATCGCCACCGGGGTCGAGCCGGGATCGGGCCTCAGCCGCAGGTCGGTGCGGAAGACGTAGCCGGCGGCGGTGCGCTCCGCCATCATCCGGACCAGGTCCCGGGTCATGCGGACCATGCATTGCTGCAGGCTGGTCTTGCCGGTGTACCGGGCGACCTCGTCGTCGTAGAGCACGACGAGGTCGATATCGCTCGAATAGTTGAGTTCGCGGCCGCCGAGCTTGCCCATGCCGAGCACGATCCAACCCGAGCCGCGCGCCGGGTCCTCGTCGGCCACGCCGCCGGCGAATTCGCCGGCCGCCGCCGCCCTGGCGATCAGATGGCGGACCGAAAGGCCTAGCGCGTCCTCGGCAAACGCACTGAGCGCCTCCCCGACCTGTTCGACCGACCAGACCCCTGAAAGATCGGCCAGGGCGGTGGCCAGCGCAGATCGCCTCTTGGCGAGTCGTAACGTGTTCTTTATTTCATCGGTATCCGCATGCTGCGGCGGTACGGAGGCCAGCGTCGCGACCATGCGATCCCATGCCGATCGAGGCCCCTCGGCAAGCAATTCACAAGCGAACCCGATGTCGCGGACGGCGCATTGTGTGAGATATGGGCTGTTGCCGAAGAGCGCAGACAGCAACGCATGGCCGTCAGCGTCCGCAGCGATCGCCCGGGCGTGTTCAGCGGTCTCGCCGCCGGCGGACTCGGCCTCTTCGTCCCAGCGCTGGAAGGCCAGCGCGACCGCCGCCTTGTCGGCCGGCCGAGGCCGGATCGCGGCCTCCGTGAGGAAGTCGCGCGCGATGATCGTCAACCTTGTCTCTCCAAGTGGCCGCGCCTGCGCGCAAGGCCGCCCAGAAGGTGAGGGGCCGAACCGCGGCGGTCAAGCGGCTCGGCCAAGGCCGTGATCCGCCGGTTCACCCACATCTGCATCGACTTGATTCTGGTCGGCCTGCTCGCGGCCGGCGGGTTGGCCGGGCTCGGCGCCTGGCGGCTGTCGCAGGGTCCGGTCTCCCTGGGCTTTGCCAAGCCCTATTTCGACCAGGCCCTGGCCGGGATCGCGGTGCCCGACAGGGTGCGGATCCGCGATGTCGTGCTCACCTGGGGCGGCTGGCACCGGCCGCTGGAAATCAGGGTGATCGCTCTCAGCGTCAGCGACACGCAGGGCAGGGTGCTGGCAACCATCCCCGAAGTTTCCGTCAGCCTTGCCTTCCGCTCGCTGCTGGCAGGCGAGATCCGGCCGACTCGTCTCGGCTTGATCGGCCCGGACGTGACCATCACGCGGGAAGTGGACAGCGCGGTGACGCTCGGCCTTTCCGGCCCGGACGGCGCGATCATGCCGCTGGGTCTCGCCGACCTGACGGACCTGCGCGAAGGCACGGGTCCCTGGGCGGGACTCCGGCGAATCGGCATCCAGCGTGCGCGCCTGCGGATCGATGATCGGCGGCTTGGCCTGACCTGGACGGCCCCCCGTGCCGCAGCGGTGATCATCAACGGTGACGGCGGTCTGCGGGCGAGCTTCGAGTTCGAGGCCCGGCTCGGCCCGGCGCGGGCTTCGGTCGAGGGCACGCTCGGCCGGGACGCCGCCAGCGGTACAATCGACATCGTCGCCAATCTCGGCGGGGCGAGGCCCGACCTCCTCGCCCGCGGCCTGGCTCGGGCGGTGCCGCCGACAGAGCACCTGCGAGGGCTGGCGGTGCCGGTCGGCGGCACGATCAGGGCGCGGATCGACCCGCGGGGCGCCGTCGAGGCGGTTCGCTTCACGCTCGCCGGCGGTGCCGGCACCGCGAGCCATGCGGCGCTCGGCCGCCACCAATTCGATCTCACCGCGTTCAGTGCTACCGGTTCCTTCGAGGCCGCGGCCGGTCTGTTGCGCTTCGACCAGATGGAGATCGACCTCGGCGGCCCGCGGCTCACGCTGAACGGAAAGATCAGCGGCATCGGCGGCGATGCCCTCGCCTCAGGCATCGCAGGCCTCAGCGGAATGAACTTCGAGATCTTGCCCCGCTACTGGCCGCCGGGTGTGGCGCGGGGCGCCAGGGCCTGGATCGCCGAGAACCTCGACCGCGGCAGGATCGAGGACCTGAACGCCGACTTCGCCGTGCGCCTGCCGGCGGCCGACGCCGCGCCGGAACTCGTCCGCGCCAGGGTCACGCTCGGTCTGACCCGCACGCGGGTCCACTATCTGCGGCCGCTGGAGCCCATCGTCGATATCGACGCATCGGTCGAGATCGGACCGGACCGGGCGGAAATCGCCATCAAACGCGGATTTCTGCGGGCGCTCGAGGTGGAACACGGCACGGTCTCGATTACCGGCCTGTCCTCGGGCAAGGCCGAGATCTCGGTGGACGCCGCCATCGGCGGGCCGTTGTGGAGCGTGCTGGAGATCCTCGATCACCCGCGCTTGGGCTACCCCAGCCGGCTGGGGCTGACGCCTGCCCGCGTTGCGGGTCGAGCGGCGATGAGGATCACCGCCCGATTTCCCGCCATCGCCGCGCTCGCCTTCGACGATGTCGAGATCGGTGCCAACGCGCGGCTCGAAGCCTTGTCGATCCCCGAAACGTTCCTCGGGCACGATCTTGCCGGCGGCTCGTTCTCGGCCGTGATCGACGGCAGAGGCATGCGGATCTCCGGCAAGGCCCGCATCTCCGAGATCGCCGCCGACGTCGATTGGAGCGAACGCTTCGACGGTCTGGGTCCGTTCCGCAGCCGTTATGACGTGCGCGCGCGCCTGGATGAGGCCGACCGCGTGCGGCTCGGCATCGATTTGGCACCGATCGTGACCGGGCCGGTCGACCTCGCGGCCTCCTACACGATTGCTCCCGACGGAACACGGTCCGCCTCGGGCAGGCTGGATCTGGGCGGCAGCGCATTGGAAATCGCCGCGCTCGATTGGCGCAAGCCGCCGGGTCGCGCGGCGGAGGCGACGTTCGCGTTGGCCTATGACGGCGATACCGTTCGGTCGGTGCGGCTCGACCGCATCGCGGCCGCAGATCTGAAGGCATCCGGGACCATCACGATGATGCGCGAGGGCGGGATCGCGTCGATCGACATCGCGCGCCTGGTGATCGGCGATCGGATCGATCTGGGTGGGCGGATTGTCCGCGATGGCCCGGCGGGCTGGACGATTGAGGCGACCGGGCGGCGCTTCGATGCCTCGCCGCTGATTGGACGGGTGAACCGGCCGTCCGACGACGCGCTCCCATCGCTCCGCGTGAACGCGAGTCTGGGCCGTCTGGTGCTGCGCCCCGGTCAGCCCATCGCGGCCGCGCGGGTGGAATTGCAACGCGACCGGGGCGGATGGCGAAAGATCCTGATCAACGGACGGTTCCCCAACGCCAAGCCGATCGAGATCGCCTATAACGCCGGCCCGCCCGGCCGGCGGCTGAGGATCGACAGCTTGGATGCCGGGCGGACGTTCAAGATCCTCGGCATCCTAGACCGCATCCGCGGCGGCCGGCTGTCGCTGAATGCCGAACGGCCGACCCGGCAACCGGACGAGCCGTGGCGCGGCCGGCTGCTGGTCAAGGACTTCGTGCTTGCCGATGTGCCCGCGCTTGCCGGAGCACTGGGCGTTGCCTCGTTCGGGACGCTGAAGAAAAGCCTCGACGGGGCCGGCGTTCAATTTCACCGCTTGGATCTCCCCTTCCGTTATGACGGCGCGCGGATCCGCATCAGGAACGGCAGGGCGCTGGGCCGCGAGTTCGGCATGACCGGGCGCGGCACCATCGATCTGCAGGGGCGGAAGATCGATGTCCGCGGCACGCTCATCCCGGCCTATACGATCAACTCCGCGATGGGCAACATTCCCGGCTTCGGCCTCCTGTTCTCGCCGGAGAAGGGCGGCGGGCTGTTCGCGGCGACCTTCAACGTCGCAGGATCGCTTGACCGGCCGCGCTTCGGCTTCAACCCGCTGGCCGTGCTCGCGCCGGGGTTCCTGCGCGGCCTGCTGAAGGGCATCGGCCAGCCTGCCGGCGCGCCGGAAGACGGCGCGGCCTTGCCTGACGCGGCGTTACCGAATTAGAGCTTGTTCGGAACACGCTTCAGGCGGGCTCGACGATGACGTGCTTCTTCCGGCCGGCCGAAAGCTTGATGATCCCCTCGGCCGAGAGGTCGGCGAGCGAGACCGGCTGCATCTCGTTGGCGAACGGCCGGTCGTTGAGCCGCCCGCCGCCGCCGCGGATCAGCCGCCGTGCATCGCCCTTGGACCCGGCAAGGCCGGCACGCTGCAGGATCTCGAAGGCCGGGATGCCGGTCGCGAGTTCGGCACGCGGCAACGCCAGGCGCGGCAAGCCCTGCCCTGGCGCACCCTCCTCGAAGGTCGCCCGGGCGGTTTCGGCCGCCTCGTCCGCCGCCTGCGCGCCGTGGCACAGTGCGGTGCATTCCCGGGCCAGCACCTTCTTGGCCTGGTTGATCTCGGCATCCTCCAGCGCTTCGAGCCGGGCGATCTCGTCCTCGGGCAGGGTGGTGAAAAGCCGCAGGAAGCGCCCGACGTCTTCATCGGCGGTGTTGCGCCAGAATTGGGAGTAGTCGTAAGGGCTGACCCGTTCGGCGTTGAGCCAGACCGCGCCGCCGGCGGTCTTGCCCATCTTCTCGCCCGAAACGGTGGTGATCAGCGGCGAGGTCAGCCCGAAGAGCTGCACGCCGTCCAGCCTGCGGCCGAGCTCTATGCCCGAGACGATGTTGCCCCATTGATCGGATCCACCCATCTGGAGCACGCATCCGGTCCGGCGGCTGAGCTCCAGGAAGTCGTAGGCCTGGAGCACCATGTAATTGAACTCGAGAAAGCTCAGCGGCTGCTCGCGCTCGAGCCGGAGCCTGACCGAGTCGAATCCCAGCATCCGGTTGACCGAGAAGTGGCGGCCGTATTCGCGCAGGAACGCGATATAGGCGAGCGCGTCCAGCCAATCGGCGTTGTCAATCATCACCGCATCCGTCGGCCCGTCCCCGAAGGTGAGGAACTGGGCGAAGACGCGCTTGATGCCCGCCATGTTGCAGGCGATCTGCGCCTCGTCCAGGAGCTGGCGGGTGTCGTCCTTGCCCGAGGGGTCGCCCACCTTGGTCGTCCCGCCGCCCATCAGCACGATCGGCTTGTGACCGCAGTGCTGCCACCAGCGCAGCAGCATGATCGGCACCAGCGAGCCGACATGCAGGCTGTCGGCGGTGCAGTCGAAGCCGATATAGCAGACCTTGGGCGGTTCTTCGGCGAGCAGAGCGTCGAGCCCCTCGGCGTCGGTGCATTGATGGACGAAGCCGCGCGCGGCGACGGTCCGCATGAAGTCCGATCGGTGGCCGGTCATGGGCGCTCCTTAGCACAACCCGACCGGCTGGGAAAACAGCCGGGGCCGGGGTAACATCGCCGCTTCGCCGCAAAGGGAGACCGCCCATGGAACCGCAGCGCTACGGACCCTTCCGCTATGTCCCCATCAATCGGCGACCCAAGCTAGAATGGCCGGGCGGGGCGCGCCTGGCGCTGTGGGTGATCCCCAATATCGAGATCTTCCCGCTCGACGAGCCGGTGCCCGGCGGCACCGGCAAAGCGCACGACATCATAAACTGGGCGCCGCGGGACTACGGCGCGCGGGTCGGCATCTTCCGCATGATGGAGGTGATGGCCCGACACGGGGTGCGTGGCACCGTCGCGCTCAACAGCGAGGTGTGCGACGACTATCCGGAAATCATCGAGGACGCCAAGGCGCTCGATTGGGAGTTCATGGGCCACAACGAAAGCAACTCTCGCTATCTGCACCTGATGGAGCCCGACGAGGAGCGGGCGGTGGTCATGCGCACCTTCGAGCGGATCGAGGCGGCCACAGGCAGGCGGCCGCGCGGCTGGCTGTCATCGGGGTTGCAGGAGAGCTGGCACACGCTGGAGAACCTGATCGACGCCGGCGCGGACTATGTTGCGGACTGGATCAACGACGACCAGCCCTACCTGATGGACGTGGGCGGCAGGCGCATTGCCTCGATCCCCTATTCGGGCGAGATCAACGACTTGCCCCAGATGATGCGCCAGGGCAGGAGTTCGGACGAGTTCGAGGCGATGATACGCCGCCAGTTCGACGTGCTCTACCGCGAGGGCGCGGAGTCCGGCCGGGTGATGGCGATCTGCCTGCACCCGTTCATCATCGGGGTCCCGCACCGGATCCACGCGCTCGACTCCGCGCTGGCGTATATCTGCGGCCACGAGGGCGTGTGGTGCGCCACCGGATCGGAGATCATCGACCACTACCTGTCGACGGACCCGGAAGTTTGACGGCCGACGGGCCGGAGCCGCTCTGGGCCCTCGGGCTGATGAGCGGCACCTCCCTCGACGGCATCGATGCGGCGCTGATCCAGACCGACGGCGAGACCATCGCAGCGTTCGGCCCATGGCTCACCGCACCCTATCCCGATGATTTCCGCCGCCGGCTCGCCGACCGGCTGGGCAGGACCGCCGGCCTGGAACCCGTCGCCGCGGAGCTTACGCGCCGCCACGCCGACGCCGTGCGCGCGCTGGTTGCCGGACATCGGCCCGTCGACCTGATCGGCTTCCACGGCCATACGGTCGATCACCGCCCCAGGGACCGTCTGACGCTACAGATCGGCGATGGCGCAAAGCTGGCTTCCGCACTTGGGCTCCCCGTGGTGTGCGACTTCCGCGCCGCCGATGTCGCCGCTGGCGGCCAGGGCGCGCCGTTGGCGCCGCTGTTCCACGCCGCGCTCGCCGCACCCCTTGAAAAGCCTGTCGCGGT
Organism: Alphaproteobacteria bacterium; assembly: GCA_965248835.1. Lineage (GTDB taxonomy): Bacteria > Pseudomonadota > Alphaproteobacteria > MPNO01 > MPNO01 > CAYFYS01. Next base: position 2,179,998 of record CBDFLJ010000001.1, on the reverse strand, counting down.
GCTCAACATCGGCGGCATCGCGAACCTCACCTGGATCGGCGAACAGGTGCCTCCCATCGCCTTTGACACGGGACCGGGAAACGGGCTGATCGATCAATGGACCGAGCGCCATACCGGCGCGCGGTATGACGAGGGCGGGCGGCTCGCGGCATCGGGGCGGCCGGACGCAGCGGCGGTGGCCCGATATCTCGCCGATCCCTATTACGACCGGGCGCCGCCGAAATCGCTCGACCGTCTCGATTTCGACCTCGCGCCGGTCGCCGAACTGCCCGCGGCCGACGGCGCGGCCAGCCTGGTCGAGGTGACGGTCCGGGCGGTCGCGCGCGCGTTCGAACACCTGCCCGCCGCGCCGCGCCTGTTGCTTGCCACCGGCGGCGGTCGGCACAACCGTCAGATCATTGCGCGTCTGGCCGCCGTGCTCGGCGTGCCGTGCCTGCCGGTCGAGAGCCAGGGCTGGTCGGGCGATGCCATCGAGGCCCAGGCGTTCGCCTATCTCGCGGTGCGCAGCCTGCGCGGCCTGCCGTTGAGCCTGCCGAGCACGACCGGCGTCCCGACGCCGATGACCGGCGGACGCCTGTTCCGGCCGTAGAGCATTTTCGGATACGAACCCGCGTTAGTCGACGCTTTCGACCGGGGTCGGGACGTAGTTCGCGTCCAGATAGTCGTCGATCTGCGCGCTCAGCACCTCGATATGGTCGTGGAAGAAGTGGTTGGCGCCCGGCAGCACGCGGTAGTCGATGGTAATACCGCGCTGGGCGGACAGCTTTTCCGCCAGCGTGGAGACCGACTCCAGCGGGACCACCTCGTCGGCATCGCCATGGATGAACAGCCCCGATGCCGGGCACGGCGCGAGGAAGGTGAAATCATACATGCTGGCGGGCGGGGCGATGGAAATGAAGCCGGTGATCTCCGGCCGGCGCATCAGGAGCTGCATGCCGATCCAGGCGCCGAACGAGAACCCGCCGATCCAGCATTGCGAAGCGTTCGGGTTGCATGACTGCAGCCAATCGAGCGCCGCTGCGGCGTCGCTGAGCTCGCCCAACCCCTCGTCATAGACACCCTGCGAGCGTCCGACGCCGCGGAAATTGAACCGCAGCGTGGAGAATCCGCGCTTGGTAAAGGCCTGGAATATCTGGAAGACGACCTTGTTGTTCATCGTCCCGCCATATTGCGGGTGCGGATGAAGCATAATGGCGATCGGCGCGCCGGGCAGCTTGCCGTGATGATAGCGGCCGTCCAACCGTCCCTCCGGACCGTTGAATATGACCTCTGGCATTTGGGGTCCCGATCCTCCTCGCCTCGCTGACCGCTGCCTTTCCGGGCGGTTGACAGCTCATGGCGCAGCCTTAGAGTGCTCGCGCGGGTCGGCCGGTCGGCAGGAACCGAGTGCCGAGAATGGTGACGACCGAGCGCGTTATACCATGACCGCGGGACGAAATTTCAAGCCTCCAAATTCACCCGCCCGCCGAGCGCTTGCTCGCCTCCGCAACCCTGGGTGCAGATGATGGCTCAAAGGGTCTATCTGGACTACAACGCCACCGCGCCGGTCTGGCCTGAAGTCGTCGACGCCGTGGCCGTGGCCCTGCGCGAGGGCGGCAACGCGTCTTCGATCCATGCCGACGGCCGGGCGGCGCGCGCCAAGATCGAGGATGCCCGCGCGTCGGTGGCGGCGCTGGTCGGCGCCGAGCCCGAGTCCGTGGTCTTCACCGGAAGCGGCACCGAGTCGAACAACCAGGCGCTGCGCGCGGCCGCACGCCGGCGGGTGCTGGTCGCCGCGATCGAGCACGAGTCGGTGCTCTACGCCGCCGACGGCGCCCGGCAGATCCCGTCTCTGCCCGACGGCACCGTCGACCTGGCCGCGCTTGAGCGCATGCTGTCCGAAGACGATGCGCCGGCAGTGGTCGCGGTCATGCTGGCCAACAACGAGACCGGCGTCATCCAGCCGGTTGCCGAGGTCGCGCGGATCGCCCATGCGCACGGCGCGGTGCTCCACTGTGACGCGGTGCAGGCGGCCGGCAAGATCCCGGTCGATGTCGCTGCGCTGGGCGCGGACACCTACGCGCTATCCGCCCACAAGATCGGCGGACCGCAGGGCGTCGGCGCGCTGGTGGTCCGCGACGCTGACGGCATCGCGCGCTTCATCCACGGCGGCGGCCAGGAGCGTGGCCTGCGCGCCGGGACCGAGAACGTCGCGGGCATCGTGGGCTATGGCGTGGCCGCCGGCATCGCCGCGGCGAAGCTGGAGGATTTCGCCGCGCTCGACGCGCGCCGCGACGGGTTGGAGGCGCGGCTCCGGGGGATCGCCGGCGATGCGGTGGTGATCGGCGAAGCCGCACCGCGGCTGCCCAACACTTCCAAGCTCACCATGCCCGGCGTTGCCAGCCAGACCCAGGTGATCGCCATGGATCTCGAAGGCATCTCGATCAGCGCCGGCTCGGCCTGTTCGTCGGGCAAGGTCGAAATCCCCCATGTGCTTGCCGCGATGGCGCTGCCCGAGACATTGGCGCTCAGCGCCGTCCGCGTCAGCATGGGCTGGGCGACGACCGATGACGACCTCGACCGCTACGCCGCGGCGTGGGCCGTGCTGCGGAACCGCGCCGGTGCGCGGGCGGCCTGACCGGAAGCGTCCGATCATCGCCGTGCCATGCCGAGGGTAAGCTTCATCCTGCCCGACGGGACGCGGCGGGTGCTTGAGGTCTCGGCCGGCAAGACGGTGCTCGAGATCGCCTGGGAGAACGACATCGATATCGAGGGCGCCTGCGAGGGCTCGATGGCGTGCTCGACCTGTCATGTGATCCTGGACGAAGCGGATTTCGACCGTCTGCCCGAGCCCAGCGATGACGAGGAGGACATGCTGGACCTCGCCTGGGGGGTGAGCCCGACATCGCGGCTGGGCTGCCAGATCGTCGTCACCGATGCGCTCGACGGGCTGAAGCTGCGCCTGCCGCTGGAAACCGTCAACCACATGGAGGGCTGATACGGTGATCGAGCCGGCCGGGCTGTTCGGGCGTCTGGTGGCGGGCTGCCCCGAGGAATGGCACGCCTATGCCGGGCACGTCTTCATCGCCCGGCTGTCCGACGGCACGCTGGCCGAGAGCGCCTTTCGCCATTACCTCGTCCAAGACTACATCTTCCTGATCCACCTCGCGCGCGCCTATGCGCTTGCCGCCTGCAAGGCCGATACCCTGCCCGCGATCCGCGAGGCGGCCGCCATGGTCTCGGCCATCCTCGACAGCGAGATGGGCCTCCATATCGGCTTCTGCGCCCGCTGGGGCATCGAGGAGGCGGAGCTTGCCGCGACGCCGGCGGCGGCCGCCACCTTGGCCTATACCAGCTACGTCCTGGAACGCGGCATGGCGGGCGACCTGTTGGACCTGCATGTCGCGCTCTCGCCGTGCGTCGTCGGCTACGCGCTGATCGGCAGCCGCGTCCTGGCCGAGCAGGCTCCCGATGCCGCCAACCCGTACCGCGAATGGATCGATACCTATGCCGGGGAGGAGTACCAGGCGGTTGCGGCATCGGCGATGGCGAGCCTCGACCGGCTGGAAGCCGAGCGCGCCGGGCCGGGCCGCTTCGGGGATCTCCTGGCCACGTTCCGCCGCGCGACGATGCTGGAGGCGCGGTTCTGGGACATGGGGCTCAACGAGGAAAGCTGAGCCCGCTCGGCGCGGGGAAGATCGCTGCGATGGTCATTTTTCGGTTGCGACGTCGGAGCCCAGCGCGCGCGCCAGCGCGCAGAATGCTTCCACCGGGAGCGTCTCGGCGCGGGCGGTGGGTTCGATCCCGGCTTCGGCGCACAATGGCCCGGGAGCCGCAACCAGGCTCTTGAGCGCCGAACGCAGCATCTTGCGTCTTTGGCCGAACGCCGCCGCGGTCACCCGCTCCAGGGTCTCGAAGCGGGCCGGGGCCAGGGGCTCGGCGCGCGGGGCCAAGGCGATGACACTGGAGTCGACCTTGGGCGGGGGCACGAAGGCGCGCGGGGAAACATCGAACAGATGCCGAGGCGTGCACAGCCATTGGGTGATGACCGCCAGCCGGCCGTAGGCGGCGCTTCCCGGCGCGGCCAGAATGCGCTCGGCGACTTCCTTCTGGAACATCAGGGTCATCGCGGCGATGACGCCGATCGACCGCAGCCAGCCGATCAGGAGCGGTGTGGCGATGTTGTAGGGCAGGTTCGCGACCACCGCGAGGTCGCGCCCGAAACGAGAGAGATCGACCTCCAGCGCGTCGGCCTCGACCAGTTCCAGCCGGCCGGGGCAGGCCCGAGCGAGCTCGTCCAAGGCCGCAATGCAGCGTTTGTCGCGCTCGATCGCGATGACCCGGGCCGCCTCGGTCTCCAGGAGCGCGCGGGTCAGTCCGCCCGGACCCGGGCCGATCTCGACCACCGTTCGACCGGCAAGCGGGCCCGCGGCCTGGGCGATCCGGCGGGTGAGGTTGAGGTCGAGCAGGAAATGCTGGCCCAGCTTCTTCCTGGCGCCCAGGCCATGCCGGGCGATCAGGTCCCTGAGCGGCGGCAGCGCCTCAGGCAAGGACGCTCCACGGGCGCGGCTCGGCGCGGGCGCGGGTCGCTGCCATCCGCGCTGCGAGCCGCAGCGACGCGATCAGGCTGTCCGGCCGGGCAATGAAGCGGCCGGCGATGTCGAAAGCCGTCCCATGATCCGGCGAGGCGCGCACGATCGGCAGCCCCAAGGTGACGTTCACCCCGCCGTCGAAGTCGAGCGTTTTCAGCGGGATCAGCGCCTGGTCGTGATACATGCAAAGGACCGCATCGTAGCCTTGCCGCGCGCGCTCGTGGAACAGGGTGTCCGCCGGCGCCAGATCCGCGACCGCGATACCGTCGGCCCGCAGCGCCGCCACCGCCGGGGCGATGATCTCGATCTCCTCGCGACCCAGGTGCCCCGCCTCCCCGGCATGGGGATTGAGCCCGGCCACGGCGATCCGCGGCGCGCTGACGCCGAAATCGTCGACCAGCCCCGCCGCGGTGATCCTGCCACAGGCGATGATCGCCTCGGCCGTGAGGCTTTTGATCGCCTCGGCAAGGGCGAGGTGGATGGTCACCGGGACGACGCGGAGCTGCTCGGAGACCAGCATCATCACCGGCGGCGTGGCGATGCCGCACAGATGGGCGAGATATTCGGTATGTCCGGGATGGCGAAAGCCGTGCCGGTAGAGAACCGCCTTGTTGATCGGGTTGGTCACAACGCCGGCGACCTCGCCGCCGCGCGCCAGCGCGACCGCGCGATCGATCGCTGCGATCACCGCCGGCGCGTTGGCCGGGTCCGGAATGCCCGGCCGGACCGGCGCCGCGGTCTCGACCGGCAGGACCGGGAGGGCATCGGCGAAGACGCGCAAGGCCTCGGCGGGGGCGGAGACCGTGCGGATCTCGGCCGCGAGGCCCATGCCGGCCGCCAGGTCCCGCAGGGGGTCGGGTGCGCCCAGATAGACGAAAACCGCGGCGTCGTCGGACCGGCGCAGCCTCTGCCAGGCCTTGAGCGCGATCTCGCCGCCGATCCCGGCGGGGTCGCCCATGGTCAGGGCGAGCGGGCGCGTTGTGGCTTCGGGCACGCTAAGCCGCCTCAGACGCGGACATCGATGACCGCCGCGCGCCGCAGGTCGCGAAGGTAGCGCCGCGCCATCAGGTCGAGCCGGCGGTTGCGGATCTGGTCGAGGACGGTCTGGTCATCGGGCAGCGAAACAATCGGAGCCTGGCGGTCGCAGACCATCAGCATGACCAGCCCGCCGGGCACGCGCACGGGCTCGGACGTGCCGCCGACGGCGACGCCGGAGATAGCCTTGCGGATCTGGGGCGACAGGTCGGCCATGGCCAGCGTCCCGAGGTCGAGGGGCGTCTCGGCGTCCAGGCGCCGGGCCAGCGCCGGCGCTTCATCACAGCCCGAGACCGTGGCCCGCGCGGAATTTGCGCGGTCGATCTTCGCCGCGATATCGCCCTCGCCGGCCCCCTCTTCGATCGGCGCCAAGACTTGGCGCAAGGTTACCTTGATGTCCTTCGGATCGGCGGTCGCGACCTTGCGCTTGCTGATCAGGGCGATGATGCGGAACCCGGACAGGGTGCGCACCGGATCGAGCACCGTGCCCTCCTCCATTTCCTTGATCGCCGCGACGATTTCAGGGTCGATTTCCGACAGCGCCGCCCAGCCAAGATCGCCGCCGACCGCGGCCGTCGCACTCTGGGAGAACTCGCGCGCCAGCGCGTCGAACCGGGCGCCGGCGCGGATCTGCTCGACCATCCGTTCCGCGGTCTGGCGGATGGCGGCCTCATCATCGGGCGAATCCACGGCCAAATAGATCTCCGCCAGACGATATTCGTCCTGGCCCCTGGTGGCCTTGAGGCGCGCGATCACCTCGGCGACCTCGTCATCGCCGATGGAAATTCGCGGGCTCAGCCGTCGCTGCACCAGCTTTTGCCAGGCGATGCCCGCGGTAATCTGGTCGACCATGGTCTGAAAGCCCAGCCCGTTGTCGCGCAGCGTCTTCTCGAGCGCGCCGGGCTCCAGGCGGTTGCGTTTTTCGATCTCGGCGATGCCGCCGCGGATCTCACGCCGGGAGATCGAGATGCTGCGCTTCTTCGCTTCCTGCAGTTGCAGCCGCTCGTCGATCAGGGCGCGCAGGACCTGGCTTGCGATTCTCTGCCGGTTCTCCGCGGTGTCGGGGATGCCGCTGCTGAAGATCGCCAATTGGGCGCGCTGCCTGACGTCGTGGATCGAGACGACATCGTCATTGACCACCGCGGCGATCCGCTGGACGCCCTGCCCCCACGCGGTGGTGACGGCAAGGGCCGAGACGACGATTGCGACCAATGGAAACAAACGCATCGTTCGGCTTCGCAACCCAGGTGAGATGTTTCGTCGCGCAACCGGATTATATACGCGTGCGCCGCGCTGCGGTCCATTCAAGCATGTCTCAGCGGCAGGACCGCACTTCGCCGTTGCTGGACGCGAGCCCCTCCGATACCGTCCCCGGCGTTGCGCCGGACCACGACGGTGCCGCACGACCTGGCTGAAGGGACCGGGGTGATGCAAACGCTCAGCATGCCGACGCGCGATTACGGGCTGATGCGGCAGATGAAGGCCGGCGGCGCGCTGGGTGAGGAATTCCGGATCGACTTTCCGGCCTTCGACAACATCCTGGTCGCCGCCCGCCGGATGGTGCGCGAGTTCGCCTTCGACATCTGCGAGATGCCGATCACGACCTACCTGTGCGCCAAGGCCTTCGGCAAGCCGTTCACCGCACTGCCGGTGTTCCTGACCCGGAATTTCCATCATGGGGCGATCTTCTACGACACCACCGCCGGGATCTCGACACCGAAGGACCTGGAGGGCAAGACGGTTGCCGTCAACCGTGGCTACACCGTGACCACGGGGGTCTGGGCGCGCTACGTACTGGCCAACGAGCTGGGTGTGGATCTCGACCGCGTGCGCTGGGCCGCGACCGATGACGAGCATGTCGCGGAGTTCCGCCCACCGCCCAATGCCGATTACGATTTGCAGGGCCGTGCGATCGCGGACCTGTTTGCATCCGGCGAAGCCGTCGCGGCAATCGGCGCGGTGGGCGCGGTGCCGCCGACGGTCGAGCCGCTGATCCCCGATGCCGTCGAGGCGGGTTTCGCCTCCTATCGCAGGACCGGCGTCTATCCGGTCAATCACACCGTCGTGGTGCGCGACGACCTGCTGCGGCGGCACCCGGGCCTGGCGGCCGACCTGTTCGGCGCGCTCGCCGTTTCCAAGGCTGCCTATCTTTCCGGACTCGACCGATCGGGCAGCCTGTCAGAGGAGGACCAACTGACCGTTTCGCTCGGCGACGGGCTCGGCGGCGACCCGTTTCCCTATGGTGTGGAGCCCAACCGCAAGGCCCTGGAAGCCCTGATCCAGACCGCGTGCGACCAGCATATCATCCCGCACAGGCTCGATATCGAGGCGCTGTTCGCCCCCGGCACGCCGGACCTGATCGGCTAAGGCGCCGAACCCGACAGGGAATCGGCGAAAACGGAAACCGGTCTTTGCATGCCCGGCCCGGCGTGCTTAAGGTCCGGGCCGACATCGGCCACGGCGAACGGGAGAGCCTCCATGAAGATCAGTTTTGCGGCGCCCAACCTTCCACGCAGCGGCGCACTCGTGATCGGCGCATTCGAGGGCGGCACCCTGGACGCGACTGCGGCGCGGGTCGATAAGGCGATGGACGGGGGAGTCTCGCGGGCGATCAAATCGAGCCGGTTCACCGGCAAGGCCAACCAGACGCTGATGCTGATCGCACCCGTCGGGCTGGCGGCGAGTCGGGTGATGGTGCTGGGCCTCGGCAAGGCCGATAAGCTCGACGCCAAGGCCGCCCAGTCCGCTGGCGGCACCATCGTCGCCAGCCTCGCCAACGGCGGCGACAAGTCGGTGGCGGTCTCCCTGGAAAGCCCACCAGCGGCGGTCATGGCGGCCGGCGCGTTTGCGGCCAATCTCGGCTACGGGGCGATGCTGCGGGCCTACCGGTTCGACAAGTACCGCACCAAGGAGAAGACCGAGGACAAGCCCAGCCTCGGCGCCCTGAGCGTGATGACGTCGGCGCATGCCGCGGCGAGGAAAGCCTTCGCGCCGCTGGCCAAGGTCGCCGAAGGCGTCTTCATGACCCGCGACCTGGTCTCCGAGCCGGCTAACGTGATCTTCCCGCAGAGCCTGGCCGAGCGTGCGGCGGCGCTGACCGAGCTCGGCGTCGCGGTCGAGGTCCTGGATACAAGGCAGATGAAGAAGCTCGGCATGGGCGCCCTGCTCGGCGTCGCCCAGGGCAGCGCCCACGATCCCCGCCTGGTCGTGATGCGTTGGAACGGCGTGCCGCGGACCAAGCAGAAGCGGCCGATCGCCTTCGTCGGCAAGGGCGTGACGTTCGACACCGGCGGCATCTCGATCAAGCAGGCCGGTGGCATGGAAGACATGAAGTGGGACATGGCCGGCGCTGCGGTGGTGATCGGGCTGATGCGGGCGCTCGCCGGGCGCAAGGCCAAGGTCAACGCCGTGGGCATCGTCGGCCTGGTCGAGAACATGCCCTCGGCGACCGCCCAGCGCCCGGGCGACGTGGTCACCACCATGTCGGGTCAGACGGTCGAGGTGATCAACACCGATGCCGAGGGCCGGCTGGTGCTGGGCGACGCCCTCTGGTATTGCCAGGAGAAGCACAACCCGCACACGATCGTCGATCTCGCGACGCTGACCGGCGCGATCATCATCTCGCTCGGCCACGAGCGTGCCGGCCTGTTTGCCAACGACGACACGCTGTCCGAGCGGCTCCTGGGATCGGGTAACGCCGTCGGTGAGCCGGTGTGGCGGATGCCGTTGGGCGAGGCCTACGACAAGCAAATCAACTCCGACATTGCCGACATGAAGAATGTCGGCGGGCGCGACGGCGGGTCGATTACCGCCGCCCAGTTCCTCAAGCGGTTCATCAAGGACGGCACGCCGTGGGCCCATCTCGACATCGCCGGGGTGACCTGGTCGAAGGCGGACACGCCCACCGTGCCGAAGGGCGGCACCGCGTTCGGCGTCCGGCTGCTCGACGAGCTGGTGCGCGCCAACTACGAGGGCTGAGCTCCCGGTCGAGGAGGCGCCATCAGTGACCGATATCGGCTTCTACCACCTCACGCGCAGCCCGCTCGAGCGTGCGTTGCCGAAGCTGCTGGAGAAGGTCTATGCCAGCGGCGCGCGTGCGGTGGTGATGGCGGGCTCCGCCGAGCGGGTCGACATGCTCGATTCGGTGCTCTGGACCTACGATCCGGCCTCCTTCCTGCCGCACGGCACCGCCCGCAGCGGCGCCGCTGCCGACCAGCCGATCTGGATCACCGAGGAAGACGAGAACCCCAACGGGGCCGCCATTCTGGTGCTGACCGACGGCGCGTGCTCGGCCGATGTCGGCGCCTTCCAGCGCTGTCTTGAGATGTTTGACGGCAACGACGAGGCGGCCGTCGGAACCGCCCGCACGCGCTGGAAGGCCTACGCCGCCGATGGCCACGGCCTCACCTATTGGCAGCAGACCGGGCGCGGCGGCTGGGAAAGGAAGGACGGCTGAGCGGCCAGGTCCGGCGCGTCGGCAACGGGCTCTATCGCCTTGCGATCGGGCTGCCGTCGGGACGGATATAGTCCCGCCACACATGCTTGGCCTCGAACCTCAGAAGATCCTTCGCCCGGGTGGTGTCGAGCCCGCCCCAGTGTCCCGTCAAGCCCTCTTTGATCCTGGTTCCGGGCAGATGCTCGCGCACGAGATCGGCGGTGGGCTCGAGGTGGCGGCTGGTCGCCGCGGCGATGTTGACGACCCGGTGCCCGCCGATCTCGGCCTCGACGGCGAGCCGGCAGGCGAGGGCGGCGTCGCGCACGTCGACATAGCTCCAGAACGTTCCGATCTTGGCCCCCGGATCGGCCCACCGTTGAGGCAGCGATGCGAAGGTGGGATCGAAATTGACCCCGCTCAGCCGGAGGCTGGCTACCGAGGTCGCGCCCAGCGAGACGAACGAATCCGCGAGCTGTTCGCCGAACACCTTCGACAGCGCGTACGGGTCCTGCGGCCTGCAGGGATAGTCTTCATCGAGCGGCAGATAGTCCGGCGACCACATCCTGGGCGCGTAGAGGAAGCCGTAGGCCGCCACCGACGAGGCCATCACCACGCGCCGCACCCCCATGTCCGTCGCCGCCTTGAGGACGTTGTAGCTGGCGGTGACGTTGTTCCTGAACACCTCGCTGTCCGATGCCATGTCCGGTGCCTGATAGGCCGCCAGGTGGATCACCGCATCCGCGCCCCGGACGGCCTCGTAGAGGTCGCCCGAGCGCGTCAGGTCGCAGGTCCAGGACTCGCAGCGCTTTTCGCGCGGCGCGGCGAGGTCGAGGTTCAGCGGCGCATAGCCGGACGCGATCAGCTCCTGGATGGTTGTCGCACCGAGATTGCCGCTGCCGCCGGTTACGACGACCTTTTTCTGATCCATCGGCACATATCCCAGCCTTGCGGTCGGATGCCGACCGATTCAAACCCGCCGCGCCGATCGAGACAAGCCGGTTGAAGCCCGTCGGGGATGCAGATATAAGGCCGCGCTCATCTGGCACAGGGACGATAAGCAAGATATGGCCGTTGAACGAACCCTCTCGATCATCAAGCCTGATGCGACCCGCCGCAACCTGACGGGTCAGATCAACGCGCGCCTGGAGTCCGCTGGCCTTCGGATCGTCGCTCAGCGCCGCTTGTGGCTGGGCCAGGAACAGGCCGAACGGTTCTATGCCGTCCATGCCGAGCGGGCGTTCTTCGACGATCTGTGCACCTTCATGTCATCGGGCCCGGTCGTGGTCCAGGTGCTCGAGGGCGAGGACGCCGTTGCCAAGAACCGAGCGGTGATGGGGGCGACCAACCCGGCCAACGCCGCGAAGGGGACGATCCGCAACGAGTTCGGTGAATCGATCGAAGCGAACTCGGTGCATGGCTCCGATTCGACGGACAACGCGGCCATCGAGATCGGATTCTTTTTCTCCGACCTCGAAATCGTCGGCTGAGGCGTCCCCGCCGGCATAAGAAAGAACGCCATCGGCACGGGCGCCGGCGCGGCCGCAGCGGTGCTCAGGACGGCGAAGCCGTGCCAGCCGGCACGAACAGCGTCTCCCCGACCGCAACCGGCCCTGCGATCGCCACGCGCTCCTCGCACACCGCCACGCGCCCTTCGGCAATCAGGCGCACGGCCAGCCGATAGCAGCGGTGTTCGGCCTCCAGCACGCGGGCCGCGAGCCGCCCGGCATCGTCATCGGGCAGAACCGCGACGGCGGCCTGGACGATGATCGGTCCCGCGTCCATCGCCGCGCGCACAAAATGCACCGTGCAGCCGGTGATCCGGACGCCATCGGCCAGCACGCGGGCATGGGTGTCCAAGCCCTTGTAGGCCGGCAGCAGCGAGGGGTGGACGTTGATCAGCCGGTCGCGCCAGCGCCCGACGAACCAAGCGGTCAGAAGGCGCAAGAACCCGGCCAGGCACACCAGGCCGCAGCCCGAGGCGGTGATCGCCTCATCGAGCGCGCGCTCGAAGGATTCCCGGTCGGGGAACCCGCGATGGTCGATCACCCGGGTTGCGATGCCCGCCCTCTCGGCGCGCTTGAGCCCCGCCGCATCGGCACGGTTGGAGATCACCAGGCCGATCTCGGCGGGATAGCCCGTCTCCGCGCAGGCATCGATCAGGGCTTGCAGGTTCGACCCGCGTCCGGAGATCAGGACCGCGAGCCTCAGCCGCGCCATGCCGCGCCGTTGTCGGACAACAGCACCGCCGGCAGGCCGGGCGTGCGCCGAACCACCGCACCGATCGGCCAGACTCGCTCGCCAGCGGATTCCAGAACGCGCCGCGCCGGGGCGGAATCGCCGGGATCGGCGATCACCGCCATTCCGATTCCGCAGTTGAACGTCCGGGCAAGCTCGGCCGGAGGCACTGCGCCAGCCTCCGCGAGCCAGGAAAAGACCGCCGGCAGGGGCCAGGCGGCCGGATCGATCTCGACTGCGAGGCCCTCGGGCAGAACACGCGCGATATTGTCGATGAGCCCGCCGCCGGTGATGTGGGCCAGGCCGCGCACCAGGCCGGCCCTGTGGGCGGCAAGCGCCGCCCGGACATAGATCCGGGTCGGCGCCAGCAGCGCCTCGGCGAGGCTTGTCCCGGAGAACGGCGCTGCGTCCTCGTAGCCAAGACCGGCGTCGGCAACGATGCGGCGGACCAGCGAGAACCCGTTTGCATGCACGCCGCTCGAGGCGAGACCAAGAACGGTGCAGCCTTCGGTGATCGTTTCGCCGGTGAGCAATCCACCACGCTCGGCCGCGCCCACCGCGAAGCCCGCTAGGTCGTAGTCGCCGACACCGTAGAGGCCGGGCATCTCCGCTGTCTCGCCGCCGATCAGCGCGCATCCGGCTTGCTCGCAGCCCGCGGCAATGCCCGCCAGGACATCCTCGGCGACCCTGCGCTCGAGCCTGCCCATCGCATAATAATCAAGGAAAAACAATGGCTCCGCGCCCTGCACCACGATGTCGTTCACGCACATCGCCACCAGATCGATGCCGATCGTGCGGTGCCTGCCGGTGTCTATGGCGATCTTGAGCTTGGTGCCGACGCCGTCTGTCGCGGCCACCAGAACCGGGTCCTCGAAGCCCGCCGCCCTGAGGTCGAACAGCCCGCCGAACCCGCCGATCTCGCCCATCGTGCCGGGCCGGGCGGTCGCGCGCGCCATCGGCCGGATCGCATCCACCAGATCTGCGGCGGCGTCCACGTCGACACCGGCCTGCTTGTAACGGGAACGGTTAATGACTGCTCCGCAATGTCGAAAATGGTACTATGACCCGGACGAGCCGGCGTCGGCGCTCCTCCAGGTGTTGCGAGGATAGTTGAACGGCGGCGGTTTTCAATCGTCGGTTTTCCGTGTTCGTATGGCGTCTCAGAGAACGGGAAAAATGACATTCCTCCTTGCTGCCGCGCGCGTGGGCGGGCTTGCCGTGGCGATCTTCGTCGCCGCCGCTGGGGGGGCGGGGTCTCGGGCGGCCGATGACCCGGTCTTTCGGGTCACCGGGGTCGCCGTTGATGCGACCGCCGCGAACGCGAACGCGGCGCGCGAGCTCGCCATCGCCCAGGGCCATGTGCTCGCATTCCGGCGCCTGATCGATCGCATCGTCCAGGCCGCCGATTCGGCGAACGTCCCGCGCCTGGGCCATGCCGAGGTGGCCCCGATGGTCCGCAGCTTCGAGGTCGCCGACGAAAAGACCTCCACGGTTCGCTACCTCGCTCGGCTGACCTTCCAGTTCGACCGCGACTCGGTGCGCCGATTCCTGCGCGCGACCGGCATTGCGTTCGCCGAAACCACGGGCCGGCCGACCTTGGTCCTGCCGGTTTTGCGCAGCGCCGGCACCTACCTGTTGTGGGACCAGCCCAACCTGTGGCGCGAGGCCTGGTCGAACCTTCCCGATACCGGCGATCTGGTGCCGCTGGTCGTCCCCTTGGGCGACCTGCAGGACGTCCGGGACATCAGCGCTGCACAGGCCGCCAACGGCAATCCGGCCCGGCTGCAGGCGATCGCTGCGCGCTACGACACTGCCGAAATCGTCGTCGCCATCGCCGCCCTGTCCCACGGGATCGACCGGCGCCCGCTGGTCCAGGTGACATTGAGCCGGTACGGCATGGGCCCCGGCCGCCGGACGATCATCGAAAGCTATCGGGCGGCGGCCGCGGAAACGGTGGACCAGCTCGTCCGGTCAGCGGCGCACCGGACCGCGCGCGGACTCCAGGAGGCGTGGAAGGCGCGCCACATGCTGCGCTTCGATCAGGAAAACCAGCTCCAGGCCGTCGTTCCCATCGCTGGGCTCGCGCAATGGGTGCGGATCTCCCGCGCCCTGGCCGAGATCCCTTCGATCGAGCAGAGCCGCGTCCTGTCGCTGTCCCGCGGGCAGGCGCACATCAGGCTGCGCTATTACGGCGATCAACGCCAGCTTGCCGGCGCGCTGGTCCGCAGGGACCTGCGCCTGTCCCGGGAGGACGAGGACTGGGTGCTCCGCCTGGCGCGCCGGGAGACGGACCGAGGCAACGCGCGGGCCCTGCCCAAGAGCACTCCTGCGGCCGACGAGGAGACCGGGGAGGCCGGGCCGGAATGAATATACCCATCACGATCACGCTGGCGCGGCTTCTGGCCGTCCCGCTGATCGTGCATCTGATCCTCGAAGGTCGCTATGGCTGGGCGTTCGTTGCCTTCGCGCTCGCCGGCGTATCCGATGCCGTCGACGGGACGATTGCCACGCTGCTCCATCAGCGCTCGCGCGCCGGGCGCATCCTTGACCCGCTCGCCGACAAGGCCCTGATCGTCAGCGTCTACATCGTGCTCGGCCTCCAGGGCGCAATCGCCATGCCGGTGGTCGCCATCGTCGTGTTGCGTGATTTCCTGATTGTTTGCGGCGTCGGGCTGATGGTGCTGCTCAATGCGCCGTTCCCCGACCGCGCGGCCCAGCTCAGCCGGATCAATACCGGCGTCCAGGTATTCTTCGTGGCCGTCGTGCTGGGCGACCTGGCGCTTGCGCTCGACCTGCTCGGCATGGTCGACGTGCTGGGGTATGTGGTCATCGCCTCGACGATCGCCTCGGGGAGCTGGTACCTGGTCTGGTGCTGGCGCCGGCTGCTGCGGCCGGAACGGGTGCAATGAGCCGGGATCGCAGGCTCGCGCTCTGGCTCTTCGGTTTGCTGGCGCTCCTGATCGTTGTCTACCTGCTGCGCGCGATCCTGCTGCCTTTCGTGCTCGGCATGGCGGTCGCTTACTTCCTCGACCCGGTAGCCGATCGGTTGGAACGATGGGGACTGTCGCGCGCGCTGTCCGCGACCGCCTTGACGATCGTCTTCCTGGTCGCAGTCGCCGCGTTCTTGGTCCTTCTGGTGCCGCTGCTGCAATCCCAGGTGCTGGGCTTCATCAGCCGGGTGCCGGTCTATGCCGAGATTCTGCGCGCCGGCGCGGAGGAGGCGCTGAACATCGTCCAGGCGAACATGTCGGAAGAGGACATCGCGCGCCTGCGCGAGGCGGCCAGCGGCACGGCGGCGACCGTCGTCGGCTGGCTGGGCCGGCTCGCGTCGGGGATCTGGAGCGGCGGACTGGCGCTGTTCAACCTGCTGTCGCTGGTCGTGATCACCCCGATCGTGGCCTTCTACCTGCTGCGCG
Organism: Alphaproteobacteria bacterium; assembly: GCA_965248835.1. Taxonomy (GTDB): domain Bacteria; phylum Pseudomonadota; class Alphaproteobacteria; order MPNO01; family MPNO01; genus CAYFYS01. Next base: position 2,164,306 of record CBDFLJ010000001.1, on the reverse strand, counting down.
ACTGGGATTTGATCATCGCAAGCATCGATCGCTGGCTGCCCCGCGGGAACGCCGAGACCATCCGCGAGCAGGTCCGGCTGATCGACCGGACCCTGGCCGGATTCGCGCGCGGCCAGGCGGTCGTCTGCCTCGGGCTGGGGATCTTCTACGCGATCGGCCTGTCGGTCGTCGGGCTCGAATTCGGCATCGTCGTCGGGCTGGTCACCGGACTCATCTCGTTCGTCCCCTATTTCGGCATGCTCACCGGACTGGTGCTCGGCCTCGGGCTCGCCTTCGCCCAGTTCGATAGCTGGCAGCCGGTCGCGATGATCGCCGGCGTCTTTGCCATCGGCCAGATCGCCGAGGGCAATTTCATCACCCCCAAGCTGGTCGGCGACCGGGTCGGGCTGCACCCGGTCTGGATGATCTTCGCTCTGCTTGCCGGCGGTGCGCTGTTCGGGTTCCTGGGCATCATGCTGGCGGTGCCGGCCGCGGCCACGATCGGCGTGCTGGCCCGCTTCGTCATCACCCGGTATCAGGCGAGCCCACTCTATGCCCCGGACGGCCCGGAGTCCGATGGCGGCTGAAACGCAGCTCCCCCTGGCGCTGGAGCAGCGGCCGGCCTACGGGCGCGAGGATTTTCTGGTCGCCGACAGCAACCGCGATGCGCTCAGGTGGGTCGATGCCTGGCCTGACTGGCCCGGGCGGGTGCTGGTGTTGTGCGGCCCGGAAGGCGGCGGTAAGACCCACCTTGCCCATGTCTGGCGTGCGGTGTCGGGCGCGGCCATGCTCGGCGCCGAGCGGATCGACCCCGACGCCGTGGGTCCGTGCCATCTGGTGATCGAGGCGGTCGATGAGGCCGACGATGACGTCGCGCTGTTCCACGCGCTCAACCGGGCCAAGGATGCCGCCGTCGATGTCCTTGCAACCGCACGCGTGCCCCCGGGGCGATGGCACGATCGTCTTCCGGACCTGGTCTCGCGGCTGCGCTCGGCGCCCACCGTCACGATCGGCCGACCCGACGACGCCCTGATCGCCGCCGTCCTCGCCAAGATGCTGCGCGACCGCCAACTCGATGCGGGCGAGGATGTGATCGGCTATCTCGTCCGCCACATGGAGCGAAGCTTCGAGGCCGCCAGACGGACCATCGCGGAGGCCGACGCCCTGGCGCTCGCCGAACACCGGCCGATCACGGTCCCGCTGATCCGCCGTGTCCTCCACCGGTAGTCAGGCCATCGAGCCAGGCCGCCAGCGCCGTCCGTCCCGCTGCGTTGCAGGCCGGCGCCAGACGCGCGCTGTCGGCCCGCAAGGCCTCGACCGAGAGCCCGGCCCCGGCGATCTCGACCGCGTGCCCGACGAACCATGACTCCAGAGCCGCGTGACCGGTCTCTAGATGGAACTGGAGCCCCAGCCCGTTGACGCCCCAGCCGAAGGCCTGGTTGTCGCACACCGCACTGGATGCCAGATGGACCGCCCCGCCGGGCATGTCGAAGGTATCGCCGTGCCAGTGCAGCACCGACAGCCCCGGCGCGCCGACCGGCGCCAGGCACGATCGGCGCCCTGCCGCGCTCAGGTCCAGCGGCGACCAGCCGATCTCCTTGACGCCCGATGGGTAGACCCGCGCCCCCAGCGCCTGGGCCATGAGCTGCGCGCCGAGGCAGATGCCGAGCGTCGGCCGATCGGCGGCGAGCCGCGCCTCGATGATCGCGGTCTCGCGGACGAGAAACGGATAGGAATTGGTTTCATAGGCGCCGATCGGCCCGCCAAGAACCACCAACAGGTCCGGTTCGGCCGGATCCAGCGCCGCGAGGTCCTCGCGCGGGCCGTCGACATGGCGCACGGCAACGCCGCGCTCGGCCAGCAGCGGCGCCAGCCGGCCGAGATCCTCGAACCCGACATGGGAAATGACGGTGGCGCTACGGATCCGCCCCGGCTCGCCCCGTTCAGCGCTCACGGCGAATGATTCTGAGATCGCCGTCGTCGATAGTCAGCGCAATCCGGCCGTGCTTGAGCGCGAGCGCATCCTTGCCGAAGATCTCGCGCCGCCAGCCGTACAGCGCCGCGACATCGGCCTTGTCATTGGCGGCGATCGCCTCGACGTCACCGACCGTGGCGATGAGCTTCTGGGCGACGCAGTACTCCTCACAGCGCATCTTGAGCAGAACCTTGAGCAGATCGGCGGTCGGCCCGATGTGATTGGCCGGCGGGGCAACCGGCTTGGCCTCGGGATAGGTCGAGGGCGGGGCCGCGCAGACCTCGGCGACGATGTCGATGACCGCCTGCGCCGTCTGATGACTGATCCGCTCGCGGCCCGGCGCGCGCAACAGCGACAGATCCTGTGTGGTCCGCGGCTCGCGTGCGGCGATCTCGCACAGCGCCTCGTCCCGCAGGATCCGGTTGCGCGGCACGTCGCGACGCTGCGCCTCCGCCTCGCGCCAGGCGGCCAGGCGGCGAAAGATCGCGATGTGGCGCGGTTTGTGCAACCGGTTCTTGACCCGCCGCCAGGCATCCTCGGGCGCCTGGCGGTAGGTCGCCGGGTCGGTCAGCGTCGCCATCTCCTCCGACAGCCATCCGGCCCGGCGGTTGCCTGAGAGCTGGGCCGACAGCTTTTCGTAGACTACGCGGAGATGGGTGACGTCCGAGATCGCGTAGTTGATCAGCTTCTTGCTCAGCGGCCGGCGGGACCAGTCGGTGAAGCGCTGGGACTTGTCGATCGTGGCACGGGCAAGTTTGGAGACCAGCCGGTCGTAGCCGACCGATTCGCCGAAGCCGCACACCATGGCGGCGACCTGGGTGTCGAACAGCGGCGCCGGCACGCGCCCGTCGAGATGGTAGAAAATCTCCACATCCTGGCGCGCAGCATGGAAGACCTTGAGCACGCGGGGGTCGTTCATCAGCACAAAAAGCGGCGCCAGGTCGATCGTCTTCGACAGCGCGTCGATCGCTACGGCCTCTTCGGGTCCGGCGACCTGGACCAGGCACAGAAGCGGCCAGAAGGTCTTGTCGCGGATGAACTCCGTATCGACGGTGACGTAGTCCGATTCACCGACCCGATGACAGAAAGCGCTGAGTGTATCGGTGTCGACGATGACGTCCATGGCGCGGTCTATACACGGTTTGCCCCGACCCGAAAAGCGCGCGCAGCAAGGCCCCGGTTTGCTTGACAAAACCAGCCGCCCATGCGCTTTTGCGCCCGCCTCGCGGCAGACCCGTACCCCATCGCGAGGCCGTCCCAAGATCGATCGACAGAGGCAGACCGATGCATGCCTATCGCACGCACACCTGCGGTGAGTTGAGGCTCGGGCACCAGGGCCAGACCGCGCGGCTGTCGGGCTGGGTTCACCGCAAGCGAGACCACGGGAACCTGCTGTTCATCGATCTGAGGGACCAGTTCGGCGTCACCCAGTGCGTGATCGAGTCCGACAGCCCGAGCTTCAAAGCGGTCGAGGCGGCCCGACTCGAGGCGGTGATCACGGTGACCGGCCCGGTCGTGCCGCGCAGTGCGGACACGGTCAATCCCGACCTGCCTACCGGCGAGGTCGAGCTGTCGATCGAGGTCTTCACCCTGCAGGCGCCGGCCGAGACGTTGCCGCTCGAAGTCAACAGCGACCGCGATTACGGCGAGGAGGTCAGGCTCAAATACCGTTTCCTCGACCTGCGGCGGGAGAAGATGCAGCGCAACATCATGCTGCGCAGCTCGGTGATCCAATCGATCCGACGCCGGATGACCGCATCCGGCTTCACCGAGTTCCAGACGCCGATCCTGACCGCGGCCAGTCCGGAGGGTGCGCGCGACTTTCTCGTGCCGAGCCGGCTTCACCCCGGCCGGTTCTACGCCTTGCCCCAGGCGCCGCAGCAGTTCAAGCAGCTCATCATGGTCGCGGGCTTCGATCGCTATTTCCAGATCGCGCCGTGCTTCCGTGACGAGGATGCGCGCGCGGACCGCTCGCCGGGCGAGTTCTACCAGCTCGATGTCGAGATGTCCTTCGTCACCCAGGACGACGTGTTCGCCGCCATCGAGCCGGTGCTCGGCGGTCTCTTCGAGGAGTTCGCCGAAGGCCGGGCGGTCTCGCCCGCGCCGTTCCGGCGCATCGCCTTCGCCGATGCCATGTTGCGCTATGGCACCGACAAGCCGGACCTGCGCAACCCGCTGGAAATCGCCGACGCTACCGACGTCTGGTGCGGCACGGCGTTCAAGATCTTCGCGCGCCCGATCGAGACCGGGGCGGTGGTCCGGGCGATTCCCGCGCCCGGTGCCGCGTCCCAACCGCGCAGCTTCTTCGACAAGCTCAACGACTGGGCGCGCGAGCAGGGCGCGGGCGGGCTGGGCTACATCATCTTCGAAGGCGGCCAGGCGAAGGGCCCGATCGCCCGGTTCCTCGACGAGGACCGGATGGCGGCGCTGCGCAACCGGGCCAGTGTGGGCGACGGCGATGCGGTGTTCTTTGCCTGCGACAAGGCCGAGGGTGCGGCCCGGCTGGCCGGGTTGGCGCGCACGCGGATCGGCGAGGAGCTCGGCCTGATCGCCGCCGACCGGTTCGAATTCTGCTGGATCACCGACTACCCGATGTACGAACGCGACGAGGCCACCGGCCGGATCCAGTTCAGCCACAACCCGTTCTCGATGCCGCAGGGCGGTCTCGAAGCGCTGGAAACCCAAGATCCCCTGGATGTGATGGCCTATCAGTACGACATCGTCTGCAACGGAGTCGAGCTGTCCAGCGGGGCGATCCGCAACCACCGACCGGACATCATGTACAAGGCCTTCGAGGTCGCCGGCTACCGCCGCGAGGAGGTCGAGCAGCGGTTTGGCGGCATGCTGAATGCGTTGAAGTTCGGTGCGCCGCCGCATGGCGGCTCGGCGCCGGGCATCGACCGCATGGTGATGCTGCTGGCCGATGAGCCCAACATCCGCGAGGTCACCCTGTTCCCCTTGAACCAGCAGGCCCAGGATCTGATGATGCAGGCGCCGGCACCCGTCGCAGAGGATCGCCTGCGCGAGCTGTCGATACGCGTCGACTCGCCGCCGGCCGGCGCGGCGCCGGTTACTTGATCCTCGATTCCTTGAAGACCACGTGCTTGCGGGCGATCGGGTCGTACTTGCGGAACTCGAGCTTGTCGGTCGTGGTTCGGGTGTTCTTCTTGGCGACGTAGAAGTAGCCGGTATCGGCACTGCTGACGAGCTTGATCAGGGTCGTGGTTGGTTTGGCCATGGGTCTTCCATCATGCTCCGGTAGACCCGGAAGATAAGGGCCGGGATGACTCTGTCAAGGGCGCGCGGCGGCGCTGGCATTGTCACGGCCCGCGACCGCCGGCCGGCCGGCGACCAGCGCATGGTTATAGAGCTTGCGGTCGCGCAGCACGAACCGGGCAATCTCCATGTCGGCCTCAGGCTGTTCGACCCGCGGCGGGCAGGCCGCCCGGGCGAGGTCGGGGTTGCGCCGGTGCGACCGCCGGGCACGGAGCCGGCGGTCGATCATGGCGAGCCGGGCGTCGTCGTCCCGGCGCAGAGCGCGCAGCAGCTTGGTCACGCCTTGGCCGCTGGTGCAGATTGCCGGAATGATCCCGTGGTCCTGGATGGCGAAGCCCGACGGCGCCTTCATCCTCGCCCAGGTCATGGCGAGCTCGCCGTCATTGGGCAGGCGGATGATTGTCTGCACCGTTCCCTTGCCGTAAGAAGCCGAGCCGATCACCACGGCGCGGCCGCGGTCGCGCAGGGCCACCGCGACGATCTCCGAGGCCGAAGCCGACTTGCCGTTGATCAGCAGGGCCAGGGGAACCTCGGCGACCGCCTTCCCCCAGGTCGCATCGAAGACCTGGAAGCTGTAGGGGTGCCGGCCGACAGTCGAGATCACCGGGCCGTCGTCGAGGAACAGGTCGGCGACCGCGACCGCCTGGTCGAGCAGCCCGCCCGGATTACCCCTCAAGTCGAGGACGATACCGCCCAGCCTTCGGCCCATGTCGCGCTCGGCGCCCGAAAGGGTTTCGCTTATCGACCCGGCGGTCCCCTGGTTGAACCCCGTGACCTTGATGATCAGCAGGCCCTCCTGGCGGCGCGAGGTGACGGTCGGAGCGACGATCAGCGCGCGCTTGATCTCGATCGTGAGGGTGCGCGGTCCGGCTGCCCGGGCGATCTCCAGTCTCACCGACGAGCCGATGGGTCCGCGCAGCAACGCGATCACCTTGGCGCGGGCCATGCCGGTGACCGGCTTGCCGTCGACATGGGTGATACGGTCGCCGCTGCGCAGGCCTGCACGGCTGGCCGGCGTGTTCTCGTGCACCTGCCGTACCGAGATGATCCCGTCATCTTGGTCGACCGAGATGCCGAGCCCGCCGAAGCCTTCGCGCGAGGCCCTCTGGCGCCGGGCGAGGCCCGGTCCGGCATAACGGGTATAACGGTCGAAGGACGACATCACCCCGCGCAGGATTTTGTTGGACAATGCGGCGTCCGAATGAATGGCGACTGCCGGCGAGGCGATGCGCGCGGCTTGCATTGCATCGGCCACCATATCGGCCCAGCCCTGCGGATCGTGACTGCGCGGGGTGGGCCAGCTTCCGGCGCGCACCGCGTTCGCCATGAGCGCGATCGTGCCGCGCCGGTGGACGAAATCGAGGTTCGAATCGATCCGATGCAGCCGGTTCAAACCGGCCAGGCTGATCGCCTTCAAGTCGACCGGATCGATATAGCGGGACGACAGGTTCTGATAGCTCGCCTGGAGAACCTCCCGCGGAGAGGCGTTCGGGTAGGACCCCTCCGGCGGGGCGGTGCAGCCGAACGCGGCCAGGACGAGGCAAGTCGCACATATCGATCGGGTCGGGGGTGGGGTCACGCGGCGCACCTCGGGCTCGCGCCCGTACGACCGGAACGGGCGAATCCGATCGGTTCTCATCCACCTGCGGCGGCCCTGCCGGCCGCACGAACAACCATAAACGTCAACGCTGCCGTTTGCCCATCGGCTTTTGGTCGAACGCCGCGGGCGCGCACAGGATCGAGCCCGTCGTGGTGTCGACTTCGAGCACCCGTACCTCCAGCGTCTCGCCGAGCTGGAAGGACGTGCGGCCGCGTCTGTCGGTCAGCCGAAACCCGTTCGGATCCACCCGCGCGGGGCGGACCGGCAACATCGAAAGCGGAACCAGCGCATCGGCTCCGGCCTCGTGGAGTCGGACGAACAGGCCCGCCTTCGTGATGCCGCTGATGCGGGCCGGCATGATGGCCCCGATCCGGTCGGTGAGATAGCTCGCGCACAACCGGTCGACCGCCTCGCGCTCGGCCGCCGTCGCGCGCCGCTCCGTCGTCGAGACGTGGCGCGCCACCTCATCCAGCGTGTGGTCTTCGCCGTCCCCCAGCCCGCCTTCGCCGAGCTTCAGCGCGCTGATCAGCGCGCGATGGACCAGCAGATCGGCATAGCGCCGGATGGGCGATGTGAAATGGCAGTAGCGTGGCAGCGCCAGGCCGAAATGGCCGAGATTATCGACACCGTAGGCCGCCTGAGCCTGTGTTCTCAGGACCGCTTCGTGCAGCAGTTCGGCAGACCCGGTCGACGCCGCCCGTTCGAGCAGGGCGTTGAAGTGGCGCGGTTGCAGAATCTGGCCGCGCGGCAGCCGCAGACCGAACGTGCTCAACAGCTCGCGCAGCGCCTCCACCCGGGCGGCGTCGGGCGCCTCGTGCACGCGATAGATGCACCGGGCGCTGCGCGCCTCCAGAGTCTCGGCCGCGGCCACGTTGGCGGCGATCATGAACGCCTCGATCAGCCGGTGCGCGGTCAGGGTCTGGCGGTATTCGATCCCGGCGACGCGTCCGTCCGCACCCATGCGGATCCGCCGTTCAGGGATATCGAGTTCCAGCGTGCCGCGCCGGTCCCGGGCGCCGGCCAGCGCGGCATAGGCGGCCGACAGCGCGGCGATCTCCCCGTTCAGCGCGACCGCGCCGTCGCCGGCGATCGCAGCCTGCACCCCCTCATAGGTCTGGCGTGCAGCCGAACGCATCATCGCCCGCACGAAACGGTGGCTGCGCTTGTTGCCGTGTGCGTCGATGCGGATGTGGACGGCGAGGCAGGGCCGGTCCTCGCCGGGCTTGAGCGAGCACCAGCCGTTCGACAGCGCGGCCGGCAGCATCGGGACCGCGCGATCGGGAAAGTAGACCGAATTGCCGCGCACGCGCGCATCGGCGTCCAGTGCCGAGCGTGGGCGGACGTACCAGGCCACGTCGGCGATGGCGATGATCAGGTGAAAGCCGCCGGCGTTGGCCGGGTCCGGATCGGGCTCGGCCCAGACCGCGTCGTCGAAATCGCGCGCGGTCTCGTCGTCGATGGTCATCAGCGGGACCGCGCGGAGATCCTCGCGCAGACCCAACGGTGCCGCGTCCGCCGCCCCGGCCTCGCCCAGGGCCGCCGGGGAGAACCGGTCGGGGATGCCATGCTCTTCGATCGCGATCAGGCTTGCGGTCCGCCAGGGCTCGCCGCCGCCCAGCCGTTCGAGCACCCGGGCTTCCGGCAAACCGGCACGGTCGGACGGCCGCACCTCGGCGCGCACCAGTTCGCCCGGCCGGGCGCCCTTGTCGTCGCGCCGGGTGATGCGGAACTCCGACTTGACCCGCCGGTTGGTCGGCCGCAGCCGGCCCTTGCCGTCGACGATCTCGAATATGCCGAGCACCGTGTTCGGCCGCTCGGCAGGCAGCCGGCGGATGGTCTTGGCCAGATAGCCGCCCGACCGATCCCGGTTCAGCTTCGCCAGCACCCGGTCGCCGGCGCCGACGGCCCGGCCCGGCCTGCCGTCGGGCTCCAGCCGGATCTCCGGACACGGCGCGCCCTCGGGCCAGCGCGCAGGGCGCGCCCGGGCAAAGCCGTCCGAATCGATGCTGAGGATTTGGATGACGCCGACCGGCGGCAGGCCCTTGGTCCCGGGACCCTTCTGACGGCCGCGGGTCCTGCCCCCGCTCACGCCTCGCTCGGCGCCGGATCTGCCTTCCTGCGGCGCCTCGCGCCGGGTTTGGCGGCCTTGGACCCACCCTTCGCCCTGGACTTGGCGGGCGGGCGGGCGGGCTTGCCCGTCTTCGCCGCGCGGGCGGCCAGCAGCCCGATCGCGCGTTCCAAGCTCATATCGGCGATCTCCTCGCCCTTCGGAACCGAGGCGTTGACCCGCCCGTGCTTGACGTAAGGGCCGTAGCGTCCGTCGCGCAGCTCGACCGGCTTGCCGTCCTCGGGGTGGTTGCCGAGCGTGCGCAGCGGCGCGGACCCGGCCCGCTTGGGCGCCTGATCGATAAGCGCAACCGCCCGGTTGAGCCCGATCGACAGCACGTCCTCCTCGGGCCCGAGCGAGGTATATCCACTGTCGTGGAGCAGATAGGGTCCGAACCGGCCGATCCCGGCGAGGATCGTCTTGCCCGTGCTCGGGTGCGCGCCGATCTCGCGCGGCAGCGACAGCAGCCCGAGCGCCTGCTCGAGGCTCACCTCGGCCGGACTCATCGATTTCAGGAGCGAGGCACGCTTGGGCTTCTGCTTCTCGGCCGGCTCGCCCAACTGGACGTAGAATCCGTAGGGGCCCTTGCGGAGCCAGACCGTCTCTCCGCTTTGCGGGTCGGTGCCCAGCGCCTTCGGCCCGGTCAGCGGCTCGGCGCCGTCCGGATCGACCGACAGCGGTCTGGTATAGGCGCATTCGGGGTAGTTCGAGCAGCCGATGAAGGCGCCGTGCCGGCCGAGCTTGAGGCCTGTCCGGCCGTCTGCGCAGGCCGGGCAGGCGCGCGGGTCGGCGCCGGCGGCCCCGTCGGTCGGGAAGAAATGGGGGCCGAGATCCTTGTCCAGCGCATCGATGACGTTGGAGATGGTCAGGCCCGTTGTCTCCTCGACCGCGGCCGAGAAGCCGCGCCAGAACTCGGTCATCACGGCGCGCCAGTCGACCTCGCCCTTGGCGACCGCATCCAGCTTGTCCTCCAGGTCGGCGGTGAAGTTGTACTGGACGTAGCGCCCGAAGAACCCGGACAGGAAGGCGGTCACGATCCGGCCTCGGTCCTCGGGAATGAAGGCGCGCTTTTCCAGCCGGACGTAATTCCTGTCCTGCAGCACGCTGATGATCGCGGCATAGGTTGACGGGCGGCCGATCCCCAGCTCCTCCAGTCGGCGCACCAGGCTCGCCTCGGTGAACCGCGGCGGCGGCTTGGTGAAATGCTGCTCGGGCTGGGTCTGGATGCGGTCCAACGGCTCGTTCTCGTTCACCGGCGGCAGGATCCGCTCCTTGCCGTCCTCGTCGGCGCCTTCGTCATGTCCTTCCTGGTAGAGTCTGAGGAAGCCGTCGAACAGGACGATCGATCCGGTCGCGCGCAGGATCACGGCGCCGTCATGCGCGGCGACATCGACGCCCACCTGCTCCAGCGTGGCACGCTCCATGGCCGAAGCGACCGCGCGTTTCCAGATCAGGTCGTAGAGCCTGCGCTCGTCCTTGCCCAACGCCGCGCTGACCGATTCCGGCGTCCGGTTGACGTCGGTCGGCCGGATCGCCTCGTGGGCCTCCTGGGCGTTCTTCGCCCGGGAACGAAAGGCATGCGGGCGCTCGGGGACGTATTGTCCGCCGTACCGGCTCGCGACCATCGCCCGCATGGCGCGCAGCGCCTCGGCGGCGACGTTGACGCTGTCGGTCCGCATATACGTGATCAGGCCGACGGTCTCGCCGCCGATGTCTGTGCCCTCATACAGCCGCTGGGCCGCCCGCATGGTCTGGCTCGCGCCGAAGCCCAGCTTGCGCGAGGCTTCCTGCTGCAGGGTCGAGGTCGTGAACGGCGGCTGCGGGTTGCGCCGGACGGTCTTGCGCTCGATCCCGGCGACCCGGTAGGTCCGGGCATCGATTGCCGCCACCGCAGCGCGTGCCGCCGCCTCGTCGGCCAAATCGAAACGGTCCAGTTTCTCGCCATTCAGATGAGACAGCCGCGCGGTCAGCAGATCCCCTCTCGACGTGCGGAAATCGGCCTCGACGGACCAGAATTCCCGCGGCCTGAAGACCTCGATCTCGGCCTCGCGCTCGCATATCAGGCGTAGCGCGACCGATTGCACACGCCCGGCCGAGCGCGCGCCCGGGAGCTTGCGCCACAGCACCGGCGAGAGCGTGAACCCGACCAGATAGTCGAGCGCGCGGCGGGCGAGATAGGCATCGACCAGTCGGCGGTCGAGGTCGCGCGGGTTCCGCAGCGCCTCGTTGACGGCATCTCTGGTGACCTCGTGGAAGACCACGCGCTTGACGTCGATCCCGCTGAGCGCGGCGCGCTGGCTGAGCACCTCGCAGACATGCCAGGAGATCGCCTCGCCCTCGCGGTCCGGATCGGTGGCGAGATAGAGGTGCCGCGCGCCGCTGAGCGCCTTGGCGATCGCCGACAGATGCTTCTCGGCCTTCGCGTCGACCTGCCAGCTCATGTCGAAGCCGTCCTCGGGGCGGACCGAGCCGTCCTTGGGCGGCAGGTCGCGCACATGGCCGTAGCTGGCCAGAACGGTGTAACCACCGCCGACATACCGGTTTATCGTTTTCGCCTTGGCCGGCGATTCGACGACGACAACATCCATGAAACGGCGCGTCCACTCACTCTCGGGTCCGCCAGGACCTCGAACCGGAGACCGAATTTCCTTTCGGTTCCCTTATGTTACCAGGCAGACTCGGTTCCCCGGCTGGCGCGAGACCCGGCCGGCCAGTTCAAGCTCGAGCAGGATCGTCTGCACCGTTGCGGCAGACAATTGGCACTCGCGAACGAGTTCGTCAACCGTCAGCGGCGCTTGGCCGAGCTGTGTGGCGAGCAGGGTGCGCGCCGCCTCGCCCATTTCGGCCGCGGCCGGGGCGCGGTCTTCGGCCGCCTCGACCGGCACCGGGCGCGGCGCCGGCGCCATGTCCCGGATGCCGGCGATGACGTCGTCGGCGCCTTCCGCCAGGACCGCGCCCTGGCGGAGCAGGTCGTTGGTCCCTCGGGCGCGCGGGTCGAGCGGCGAACCGGGCACCGCAAAGACCATGCGGCCCTGTTCGTTGGCCGTCCTGGCGGTGATCAGCGAGCCCGACCGCAGCGTCGCCTCGACGACCACGACGCCGAGCGCGAGGCCGGAGATCAGCCGGTTGCGCGCCGGGAAGTGGCGTGCCGTCGGCACGGTGCCGGGCCGGTGCTCGGAAACCACCGCGCCGGCCTCGGCGATGCGCCGATAGAGCTCGGTGTGCTCTCTCGGGTAGGGCACGTCGATGCCGCCGGCGATGACGGCGACCGTCCCGGTCGCCAACGCTCCCTCGTGGGCCGCCCCGTCGATCCCGCGCGCCAGGCCGGAGCCGACGACCACCCCGGCCGCGCCCAGGTCGCGGGCCAGCCCGCGCGCGAGCTTGCGCCCGGCGGCCGACGCGTTGCGGGCGCCGACCACAGCGACGACGGTCCGGCCGAGCATGCCCGCATCGCCCATCACCGCCAGCGCCGGCGGCGGATCGGCGATCGCCGACAGGGCTTCGGGGTAGTCGTCCTCGCCGAGGACCATCAAGCGGCCTCCCATGGCCTCGACCGCGGCAATCTCCTCGGCGGCGTCTTCGGCCGGGCAGGGCCGGAGCGGCTTTCTGCGGCCGCCCCTGGCCGACATCTCCGGCAACGCCGCCAGCGCGTCGGCAGCCGTGCCGCAATGTGCAATCAGCCGCGCGAACGTCCTCGGCCCGACGCCTTCGCTGCGGGCGAGGCGGAGCCGGGCGAGGCGCTCGGCCTGGTTCATCCGGCGCCGATCCTTGGCTCGGTCCCGGCCAGCAGGCGTCGGATATTGGCCGCGTGGCGCAGCCACACCATGACCGTCATCAGGGCCGTGAACTCCATCCGCTGCGGATCGGCCAGTTGCCACATGAATACCGGCGCAAGCCCGAGCGCGACCAGCGCGGAGAGCGAGGAATAGCGCAGCACCGCGGCGACCGCGAGCCAGGTGGCGCAGGCAAGCAGCCCCGCCGGCCAGGCGAGCGCCAGCAGGATGCCGAGCGCGGTTGCCACGCCCTTGCCGCCGCGGAAACCCACCCAGATCGGGAACAGGTGGCCCAAAAAGGCGCCCAGTGCCGCGACGATCGTGATGTCGGGCCCCCAACGCGCGGCGAGGAGGACAGCGGCCGCCCCCTTGGCTGCGTCGAGCAGGAGCGTGGCCGCGGCGAGCGGCTTGCTGCCGGTCCTGAGCACGTTGGTCGCCCCGATATTGCCCGAGCCGATCTTGCGGATATCGCCGCGGCCGGCGAGCCGGGTCAGCAGCAGCCCGAACGGGATCGCGCCGATCGCATAGCCCAGCACCAACGCGGCGGCGAGATAGGGCCAAGCGTGGGCCCAGCTTATCGGATAGATCATCTGCCCGGCACCGGCCGCCCGGCCCGGCGGGTTGCTACTCTGCGGCCTGGCGCGCCGGGATGTTGTCCTCGGGCGAAAGCTTGTCCATCGAAAAGATGCTCTGGATGCTGATATAGTCCTTGTAGCCGAGCCGGGCGATGGGGCGGATCCCGACCACGTCGAGCAGCCCGTCGGCGGTCAGCGCGTCATCGGCGATGTGCACGCCGATCACCTCGCCGAACACGACTTGGTGGACGTGCCTGGGCGAATTGCCCGGCAGGGCGATCGTGCGGTGATGCTTGCATTCAAAATGGACCGGCGCGCCGGCTACGCGCGGCGGCTTCACCAGGCGGGAGTCCACCGGCTCCAGCCCCGCCGCGGCCAGCTCGTCGACGCCGCGCTCGACGATCAGCCCGGTCTGGTTCATCTGATCGCGCTGCGCCCAGGTTGCCATGTTGTAGACGAACTCCCCGGTCGCCTCGACGTTGACGACGGTGTCCTTGTGGGCGGAGTCCTCAGCGTGCGTGCCGGCGGAGAAGACGACAAAGGGCGGGTTGTAGCTCAGCAGATTGAAAAAGCTGAACGGCGCAAGGTTGACCACCCCATCGGTGCTCATCGTCGTGATCCAGCCGATCGGGCGCGGAACGACGCACGACTTCAACGGGTTGAACGGAAGGCCGTGGTCGTTGTTGGCCGGTTCGTAAAACATGCTGCCTCGCGGGTTGACTGACGTTTCGCCGATTATCGAGCCTTGAGCGCAACTTGGAAAGCGCCTCGCTTGTCCGCCCGACGCAACTGTGATGTTCTCCGTGCGATCTGCTGCCGCCGGACGGTTGAGGCCGATGAACAAGTTCGATCTGGTGCGAGATCCGGCCGGCATGCCCCATCGGATCAACGCGCTGCCGGAGCTTTGCTATCCCGGACGGCTCAACGCCACCGCGGCGATCTTCGCGGCCGCAGAGGCCAACGGCTGGCACGATCGGCCGGCCTATTACTACCGGGGCGCGACTTGGAGCTACCGGGCGCTGATCGAGGGCACCAGGCGGGTCGCCGCAGCGCTGACCGCCGCCGGGATGGGGCTTGAGGACCGCGTGGTGATCCGCCAGCACGATTCGCCGGAAATGGTCATGATGCTCCTTGCCGTCCAGGGAATGGGCGGGATCGCGGTGCCGAGCTTCGTCCAGCTCCGCGCCGAGGACATCGCCTACCGGGTGGCCGATACCGGGGCGCGGTTCATCGTCGTGGCCGCCGATCTGCTGGACGAGGTGGCGCGCGCGATCGATTCGGGCTGCGCGGCCGAGCACGTCATCGTTGCCCCGCGCGACCCCAGCGGGCGGTTCGCCTCGCTGGAAGACCTCGCATCCACGGCGCCGCCGATCGCGGGTTGGGCCGATACCGGCGCCGACGATTTGAGCCTGATCGTGTTCACCTCCGGGACGACCGGCCGGCCCAAAGCGGCAGCCCATTGTCACCGCGACCTGATGGCGGCCGGCGACACCTTCCCGCGTTACGTTTTGAAGGCCGGACCGGAGGACGTCTTCGCCGGCCCGCCGGCGCTGCCGTTCACAATGGGGATGTCGTTCTTCATGTACTACCCGCTGCGCTTCGGCGCGGCATCGGTGCTGTGCCCGCAAAAGACCGTGGAGGCCTATCTGGAGGCGCTGGCCGCCCACCGGCCGACCATCTTCATCAGCGTTCCGACGTTCTATCACCGATTGCTGGAGCATCGCCGGTCCGGCGGCGCGGTGCCGCTGGACTCGGTGAGGATCCTGCTGTGCGCGGGCGAGCCGCTCTACCCCGAATTCGAGGCGGCCTGGCACACGGAGACCGGTGTCCCGTTCAGCCAGCTCATCGGTACGACCGAGATGTTCCACGCCTTCGTCGGCTTTCGTTACGGCGAGGACGAGATCAGGCGCGAGACCCTGGGCAAGGTCTGCCCGGGTTACGAGATCTCGGTGCGCGATCCCGAGACCTTCGCGCCGCTGGGCCACGCCGAGCACGGGCTGATGTGCGTGCGCGGGCCGACGGCCACGGTCTATTGGAGCCCCGGCGAGATCCAGACCGAGGCGGTGCGCGAGGGCTGGACAGTCGTCCAGGACCTGATCTGGATGGACGATCAGGGGTTCATTCATTTTCTCGCCCGCCAGGACGAGGTGATCGTCTCGGGCGGGCTCAACATCTCCCCCGTCGAGGTCGAGCGCATCCTGCTGCGCCACGAAGCGGTCGAGGAATGCGCCTGTGTCGCCTCGCCCGATGACGCGGGCGAGCGGGCGGCGGTGGTCAAGGCCTTCATCGCGCTCGCCGACGGCCATGCGGCCGACGAGGCGCTGAAGGCCGAGATCCAGGATTTCTTCAAGCGCAACGGCCCGCCCTTCATGTATCCTCGCAAGATCGAGTTCGTCGACGCCTTACCGAAAAGCCTGACCGGCAAGCTGCAGCGCGCGGTGCTTCGACGGCGCGAGCTCGGCCGTTGAACCACTTCGCGCAATTGTCCAGGGAGCCCCGTCCATGAGCCTCGGCAACGAGATCATCATCGGATCATCGATCAACAACACCATGGGCATCACCGGGAAGTCCTATGACATCCCGCAGCTTCTCAATGCCGCGCGCGAGGCCGAGGCGATGGGTTTCGATGCGGTCTGGGTCCATGACGCGCTGGGCGGCCGGCGGACGACGGCGGCCTACTGCCCGATCGGCGCGCTGACCGCGGCGGCCGCTCAGACCAAGCGCATCAAGCTGTGCACCGGCATTCTGATCCCGCAGATCCGCAACCCGGTCCATGTCGCCCAGCAATGGGCGACGCTGTGGGAGGTCTCCGAGGGCCGCGCGGTCATGGGGGCCGGCACCGGCGCCGGCAAGTCGACCATCTTCAAGCGCCAGTTCGATTCGCTGGTCGCGGTGCGTGGCCCCAACAAGGACGCGCTGCAGCCCGCCCAGTTCTTCAAGCACCGCACCGCGCTGTTCGCGGAATCGCTCGAGGTGATGAACCGGCTGTGGACCGAGGACAAGTTCGCCTTTGACGGCGCGTTCTTCAAATTCGGCGAGATGACCCTGGGTGTCGCGCGTCCGACCGAAAAGCCGCCCATCCTGGTCGGCGGCGGCATCTACGTGCCGCGCGACGGCGTCGGCGCGCACCACTACACCTGGAACCGCGAGGTTGCAGGCACCTTGATGATGGGTCCCAAGATTCGTCGGGTGGTCGCCGAGCAGGGCGATGGCTGGCTCGCCGTCCATCCGACGGAACAGGAATATGCCGCGATCCGGGCCGACATCGCCGGTATCGCGGCCTCGATCGGCAAGGGGCCGGGCACCGGCGCGGCCTATGGCGGCGGCACGGTGATGGGCATGAACTGGTTCGCCAACTGCGACGACGAGCCCGAGATCGCCTGGCGGGGCGTGCAGAACCAGCTCACCGATTTCCATGGCCCGCCGCCCGGCAAGGACAAGGCCTCGCCCGACCTCGTCGACCGCTGGGCGCTGTCAGGCACCGGCAAGCAGATGGCCGAGAAGATCAACCGCTATATCGACCTCGGCGTGACCATCTTCCAGCTTGTCATCGCCTCGCCCGATCAGCTCGGCATGATGCGCAAGATCGCCGAGGAGGTGCTACCCCATGTCCACCGCACGCCGCCCAGCCGGGCGGCGGCCTAGGGCGTGTTCGGAACACGCTCTACGGGATCAAGTCCGCAGGTCTTCGCGGTCTCCGCGCGTCATCCCCCGAACGTGCCGTCGATCAGGACGAAGGCCATGAAGCACGGCGCGTCGGTGCGGTTGGACCAGGCGTGGTTGGTGCCGCGCTGGACGCAGGTATCGCCCGCCTTCATCAGCACTTCGGAGTCATCGAGCACCAGCCAGATCTCGCCTTCCAGGCATATCGCGTAGTCGATCGTCTCGGTCCGGTGCATCAGCGGATGCGGCGGGGTCTCGGAGGCGTCCGCGGCGTGGGCGGCGCCGAACTGGGTGAAGCTCGCGTGCGCCGCCGCACGGTCGATCTTGTCGATCCAGTCCTTTTCCGGCGGGAACTCGATCACCCGGAAGACTGCACCGTTGGCCGGCGGCTCGAGCGGGACCCGTCCCTCGGTGGTCTCGGCGTTGCCGGCGAGCCGGGCGGGCGATTCGCCGGTCAGCCACAGATTGTTGATCTGAACGCCCGGGCGATGTTCCGGCCGGAAGACGTTGGGGGTCGGCCCGTCGAACACGACCACCGCCTTGCCCGCCTCGTCGTGGCCGGTGACGATGCGCCTGATATCCCGTCCCATATCCCTGCCTCTCCGGTTGAAGCGCCGCGACCATAGGGCCCGCCTGATCAGCGGCGCAAGAAGTCCATCGCCCCCTGAAGGATGTAGCAGGCCGCAAGCTTGTCGACGGCGGCCGCGCGCTTGCGCCGCGAGACGTCGGCTTGGATCATCGCGCGCGTGACCGCGGCGGTCGAAAGCCGCTCGTCCCAGAATCCGATCGGGATGTCGCGCCGGTCCAGCATGTTGGCCGCGAACTGGCGAACCGACTGGCATTGCGGTCCTTCGCTGCCGTCCATGTTGACCGGAAACCCGATCACCAGGGCGTCGATCCGGTGTTCCTCGATCAGCGTGGACAGGCGGTGCGCATCGGCCGAGAACCGGGTCCGGCGGATCGTTTCCAGCGGTGTCGCCAGGCCCGGCGTCGGCTCGCCGACGGCAAGCCCGATGGTTCTGGCGCCGACATCCAGGCCCATAAGGCGCCAACGTGGATCGAACGCATCGAGTGACAAGATAGCCAAGGCCCGGGCGAATCCCTCCCCTGCGGCGGTCATTCTTATACGCCGGGGGCAGGGTCCACCAGCTTGCCGGTCGCCGCATGCCAGAGTAGTTTCGCGCAATCCCGCGAACCGGAGATCGGCCATGTCCGTGGACAGGGATACGGTACGCCGTATCGCCATGCTCGCCAGGCTCAGCGTGCCCGAGGACCGGCTCGATGCGCTGTCGGGAGAGCTCAACAACATACTGGGCTGGGTCGAGCAGCTCGGCGAGGTCGACACCGAAGGCGTCGCGCCGATGGCCGCGGTCACGCCGATGACGCTCCGGCGCCGCGCCGATTCGGTGACCGACGGCGGGATAAGACAGGACGTGCTCGCGAACGCGCCCGACCCGTTGGCGGACTTCTTCGCCGTCCCCAAGGTCGTCGAATGACGGCGCTGACCGATCTCACCATCGCGGCGGCGCGCGACGGCCTTTCCGCCGGCGAATTTTCCGCCCGCGAGCTGGCCGAGGCGCATATCGAAGCGGTCGCGGCGGCGCGCGGACTCAACGCGTTCATCACCGAGACCCCCGAGCGCGCGATCACCGATGCCGAGACCTCCGATGCCAGGCGGGCGGCGGGCGCGGCGCGCGCGATGGACGGCATTCCGATTGCGATCAAGGACCTGTTCTGCACCGCAGGCATCGCGACCACGGCCGCCTCGCACATCCTCGACGGGTTCACGCCGACCTACGAATCCACGGTGACCGCGAAGCTCCGCGATGAAGGCGCGGTGATGCTGGGCAAGACCAATCTCGATGAGTTCGCGATGGGCTCATCGAACGAGACCAGCTATTTCGGCCCGGTGATCAACCCGTGGCGCCGCAACGGCGAGGATGCGGACCTGGTGCCCGGCGGCTCTTCGGGCGGTTCGGCCGCGGCGGTGGCCGCCCGCATCTGCCTGGGCGCGACCGGCACCGATACCGGAGGATCGATCCGCCAGCCTGCCGCGTTCTGCGGCATCGTCGGCGTCAAGCCGACCTATGGCCGCTGCTCTCGCTGGGGGACGGTGGCGTTCGCCTCCTCGCTCGACCAGGCTGGTCCGCTGACCCGGACCGTGCGCGATGCCGCGATCATGCTGGCGGCGATGTCGGGGTTCGATCCCAAGGATTCGACCTCGGCCGATGTCCCGGTGCCGGATTTCGAGGCGACGCTGGAGGACGGCATCGCCGGGCTCAAGGTGGGCGTGCCGGCCGAATACGCGCTCGATGCGGCACCGGCGGAGATCAACGATCTGTGGCAGCAGGGCATCGCATGGCTCCGCGATGCCGGAGCCCAGCCGGTCGAGGTGAGCCTGCCCCATACGTCCTACGCCCTGCCGGCCTATTACATCATCGCCCCGGCCGAGGCCTCGTCCAACCTCGCGCGCTATGACGGCGTGCGCTACGGGCTTCGCGTCGACGACGAGGACCTGACGGGGATGTACGCCGCAACCCGCGGCGCCGGGTTCGGCGCGGAAGTCCGCAGGCGGGTGCTGATCGGCACCTACGTGCTGTCGGCCGGATATTACGATGCCTACTACATAAAGGCCCAGAAGGTGCGGACCCTGATCGCACGCGATTTCACCCGGGCCTTCGAGGCCTGCGACCTGCTGCTGATGCCGACCTGCCCGTTCGATGCGTTCGCGATCGGCGAGAAGAGCGGCGACCCGATCGCGATGTACTACAACGACGTGCTCACCGTGCCGGCGAGCCTCGCCGGCCTGCCCGGCATGTCGGTGCCGGCGCGGCTTTCGGCGGCGCGGCTGCCGCTCGGGCTGCAGGTGATCGCGAGGCCGTTCGACGAGGACACGATGTTCCGGGCCGGTCGGGTGATCGAGAAGGCGGCCGGATTCGATGTCAGGCCGAACGCGCAGGCTTGAAGCGCGGCGGAGCGATGGGCGGTGACCATCGTCTGGTACATCCTGATCCATGTCAGCCTCGGGCTGATCGGCAAGGATGCCTTCACCTTTACCAATCTCGGTGCGCTCTATTGCGTGCTCGCCGGTGCGGTCGTTCAGGGCTACGCGGTCTGGGAGATCCACCGCATCGCCTGGCCGAGGTTCGAGGCCGGCATCGGCCGCGGGGCCGGCATGCAGCAGGTTCAGGCTGCCCGGCGCGGATACTGGAACCGGCTCGCGCGCATGTTTATCTTCCGGGTCTCGGCGTTCAGCATCCTGAGCCTGCTGATCGCCTCCATCGTGCGCGGCGCGGGCGGCTGAGATGGGCGTGATCGAAGGCCGGACAGGCCAGTGGGAAGTGGTGATCGGCATGGAGGTCCATGCCCAGATCACGGCGGCATCGAAGCTGTTTTCCGGTGCCGCGGCCGGTTTTGGCGCCGCGCCCAACAGCCAGGTCTCGCTGGTCGATGCGGCAATGCCGGGCATGCTGCCGGTGGTCAACGAGCACTGCCTGGAGCAGGCCGTGCGCACCGGTCTCGGGCTGGCGGCCGAGATCAACCGGGTCTCGGTGTTCGACCGCAAGAACTATTTCTATCCCGATCTGCCGCAGGGCTATCAGATCTCGCAATATTCGAGGCCGATCGTCGGCCGCGGCCATCTCGACATCGTGCTCGAGGACGGTACGACCCGCCGGGTCGGCATCACCCGGCTGCACCTGGAACAGGACGCCGGCAAGAGCCTGCACGACCAGGATCCCAGGCGCACCCTGGTCGATCTCAACCGCGCCGGGGTCGCGCTGATGGAGATCGTCTCGGAGCCCGACATGCGCTCGGGCGAGGAGGCGGCTTGCTATATGACGAAGCTGCGCTCGATCCTGCGCTATCTCGGGACCTGCGACGGCAACATGCAGGAGGGCTCGCTGCGCGCGGACGTCAACGTCTCGGTCCGCCGGCCGGGCGGGGATCTCGGCACGCGCTGCGAGATCAAGAACCTCAACTCGATCCGCTTTATCCGCCAGGCCGCCGATTACGAGGCCCGGCGCCAGATCGAAGTGATCGAGGGCGGCGGGGCGGTCGCCCAGGAGACCCGGCTGTTCGACGATGCGCGCGGGGTGACCCGGCCGATGCGCAGCAAGGAGGAAGAGCATGATTACCGCTATTTTCCCGACCCCGACCTGCTGCCGGTCGAGCTTTCGGAGGAGCGGATCGCCCGCATCCGCGCCGCGTTGCCGGAGCTTCCCGATGCCAAGCGCGCGCGCTTCGTTGCGGCGTTCGGGTTGACGGCCGAGGATGCGGACGTCCTGGTCGCCGAGCGCGAGAACGCCGAGTATTTCGAGGCCGTCACGCACGGGCGCGATGCGAAGCTTGCGGCAAACTGGGTGATCCACGACCTGTTCGGGGCGCTCAACAGGGCCGGGATCTCGATCGCGGAATCCCCGGTGAGCGCCGCCGCACTCGGCGGGCTGCTCGACCTGATCGCCGACGGGACGATCTCCGGGCGCATCGCCAAGGATGTCTTCCAGGCCATGGTCGAGACCGGCGAGGACGCCGCCGCCATCGTCGAGTCGCGCGGCCTCAGGCAGGTCACCGACGCGAGCGCGATCGAGGCGGTGGTCGACGAGATTCTCACCAGCCAGGCCGACAAGGTGGTCGAATACCGATCGGGCAAGGAAAGGCTCTTCGGCTTCTTCGTCGGCCAGGTCATGAAGGCGACCAAGGGCAAGGCCAACCCCAAGGCGGTCAACGACATCCTGCGCGCCAGGCTCCACGCCTGAGGCATGTCCGGACCGGAATAGGCCCCGGCGAATTGCCCGGGCGGGCGCCGCGCCCTAGTTTCGAGCCAGACCACCCCGAACCGAACCCAGGGAAAAGGCGAATGATCGACTGCTACACGTGGCCCACGCCGAACGGGCACAAGGTCCATATCATGCTGGAAGAGTGCGGGCTGGAATGGACCGTGCACCCGATCAACATCATGGAAGGCAACCAGTTCGACCCCGAATTCCTGAAGATCAGCCCGAACAACAAGATGCCGGCGATCGTCGACCGCGACGGACCCGGCGGCAAGGAGATCGCGGTCTTCGAGTCCGGGGCGGTCCTGATCTATCTCGGCGACAAGACGGGCCGTTTCCTGCCGACCGATCCGGAGCCGCGCTACGACACCCTGCAATGGCTGATGTGGCAGATGGGCGGGATCGGTCCCATGCTGGGCCAGGCGCACCACTTCAACAACTACGCCCCGCAGCGCTTCGAGCGCGAGAAGCTGC
The DNA here is from genome assembly GCA_965248835.1 of Alphaproteobacteria bacterium. Classification (GTDB taxonomy): domain Bacteria; phylum Pseudomonadota; class Alphaproteobacteria; order MPNO01; family MPNO01; genus CAYFYS01. The sequence goes on along the minus strand of CBDFLJ010000001.1, from coordinate 2,142,109 downwards.
AATACGGCATCGACCGCTACGTCAATGAGGCCAACCGTCTCTACGGCGTGCTGGAAAAGCGGCTGGACGGGCGCGATTGGGTGGCGGCGGGCGCGTACACCATCGCCGACATGGCTATCTTCCCCTGGCTTCGCTTCCCCGAGAACCAGGGGGTGGAGATAGACCGCTATCCGCGGGTGAAAGCCTGGCGCGACAAGATCGCCGCGCGGCCGGCGGTGGCCAAGGCGGTCGAGACGCTGGCGGAGCATCGGCGCGCCGGCCCCGGCTATTCCGACAAGGCCTGGGAGCTGCTCTACGGCAAGACCCAGGCGCAGCAGGGCGGCGCGGCCGCCTAACAGGCGGCACGGCGCGGCGGTCGAGCGGCTGTGCGCAGTCCTCGACCGCCGGCCGGGCGAGCGCGTGCATCGTGCGCTTGTCGGTGATGACCGCCTCGGCGGTCTCGAGGCGGCGCAAGGGCGCTTTCGGTCATGACGCTCACAGAGGTGTCAAGCCGTGCGTCGAAGTGCGCGACGGGTGTGAAGGTCGCCTCGACTACGCCCAATCGACATTCATGGTTTCGTTGAGCCTCCGTCACCGGCAGCAGAAGCATCGCACCGGGTGTGAGCCGGCGCATCGGTTCGGCGCCGATCGGCGCGTTAAGTGATTGATATTACGTAAGCATAGAGATCAACATTGCGCGCCGACCCACAACAAAGGGAAGCTGTCGTGAGTCATACTGCAGACTGGACCGCGTCGGAGGCGCTGCGCGAGATCGGCGACGGGCGTATTTCCGCCCGCGAATACGCCGAAGCGCTGCTGGCGCAATGCGAGCGCGCCGGTGGGCTGAACGCCTTCATCCATCTTGATCCGGAGCAGGTGCTCGACGCCGCGGCGCGCGCGGCATCGGGAGCCGGCGGCCGCCTGGCCGGGCTGCCGGTGCCCGTGAAGGACAATTTCGATACCGACAACATGCCGACAACCGGCGGCACCCCCGGCCTGCGCGATCACCGCCCGGCCCAGAATGCACCCGTCCTCCAGCGGCTCATTGACGAGGGCGCCTACGTCATGGGCAAGCTCAACATGCACGAGCTCGCCTTCGGCATCACGTCGAACAACAGCGCCTTCGGTGCGGCGCGCAATCCCTACGACCCCGCCCGGATCCCGGGCGGCAGCAGCGGCGGCTCCGCCGCCGCCGTCGCTGCCCGGCTGGCGCCGGTTGCGATGGGCACGGACACCGGCGGGTCGGTGCGGATCCCGGCTGCGCTGTGCGGCGTGGCGGGGCTGCGCCCGACGACCGGAAGATATGCGCAAGCCGGCATCGTCCCGATCTCCAATACGCGGGATACAGCCGGGCCGCTCGCGCGCTCGGTCGAGGACCTGGCTCTGTTCGACAGCGTCATTACCGGGGCGCCGGACGATCTGCCGGACCTATCCCTGAAAGGCGCCCGAATCGGCGTCCCGCGCGCCCATTTCTACGAGGACCTCGATCCCGAAACCGCGCGCGTGGCGGACGAGGCGCTGGCCGCGCTCGCAACGGCGGGAGCCGTTCTGGTCGAAGCGGAGATGGCCGAGGTTCCGAAACTGGATGAGGCGGCGGGATTTCCGATCGCCCTGTTCGAGACCGTGGTCGAACTGAACCGGTATCTTTCGGGAAGCGGCCTGTCGCTCGATTTTGCCGGCCTTGCGGCCGCCGCGGGCAGCCCGGATGTCCAGGGCCTCCTGCAAAGCCTGCTGACGCCCGAGGGCGCCATTCCAGAGCCGATCTACCGCGAGGCGCTCACGCAGACGCGGCCGGCGCTCCGCGCCGCCTATGCCGATTATTTCGCGTCGAACGATCTGATCGCGGCGATCTTTCCGACAACGCCGCTCCCCGCCGCACCCATCGGCGAGGACGAGACGGTCGAGCTGAACGGCGAACGGGTCCCGACCTTCCAGACCTTCATTCGCAATACTGGACCTTCCAGCCTTGCCGGCCTTCCCGGCGTCACCCTGCCGGCCGGTCTCTCCGCCGACGGTCTGCCGATCGGCATGGAACTTGACGGCCCGGCAGGGAGCGACCGTGCGTTGCTGGCGTTGAGCGCGGCCGTCGAAGCGGTTCTGCCGGCCATCCCGGCCCCGCCTTCGGCGGAAACCGGCATTTGACCCCTTGGTCGCAAGGGCCGACGATATGGGCCACAAACAGGGAGTGAACCCCATGCTGAAGAATATTGGCCAGATGTCGCGCCGCCGCTTCATCGTCGGCGCCCTGGGTTCGGGCGCGGCGGTCGCCGCGCCGGCCGTTCTGACCGGCGCACGGGCCGCCGACGAGCTGAAGATGGCCACCTTCTTTCCGCTCAGCGGTCCAGCGGCGCTGTTCGGCCCGACCGGCACGGCCTGCACCAAGCTCGCCGTCGATCAGATCAACGCGGGCGGCGGCATCGGCGGCCGCAAGGTGACGGTCATCCCCGCCGACGGCGGCGCACCGCCGGCCGAGGCGGCCAAGGCGGCGATCCGCCTGATGTTGCGGGACAAGGTCGATCTGGTGATCGGCTCCCACAACAGCGCCGTCCGGGAAGCGATCGTCGCCGCGCTCAAAGGCCGTGTGCCCTATGTCTACACGCCGCTCTACGAAGGTGGGGAATGCAACCCCAACGTCTATGTGACGGCCGATACGCCGCAGCAGCAGGTGCAGCCTTCGATCACCCATTTGGCAAAATCGCTCGGCGCGAAGACCTACTATCTCATCGGCAACGACTATGTCTGGCCGCGCAAGACCAACGAGCAGGCCAAGAAATACATCGCGGCGGCCGGCGGCAAGGTGGTCGGCGAGGAGTATGTGCCGCTGGGCGCGCCCAACAAGTTCGAGGATGCGGTGACCCGCATCAAGGCGAAGAAGCCCGATCTTGTGGTCATCACGCTGGTCGGCGGCGACAACGTGAACTTCAACCGGACCTTCGCCGGCTTCGGCCTCGACAAGTCGATCAAGCGCATTTCCTATCTGCTGGAAGAGCTGACCCTGCAAGGTATCGGCGACAAGAGCAGCAACGGCCTGTACAGCGCCATGTCCTATTTCGTGAACGAAAAAGGCGCGGCCAACGCGAAGTTCAAGTCGAGCTTCAAGAAAGCGTTTGGCCCGAAGGCGCCGCCGCTCAGCATGCTCGGCGTCGACGCCTACTCCGGCGTCTATTGCGCCAAGGCCCTGATCGAGAAGGCCGGCGGAACGGACGCGGGCAAGTTGATGGCCGCGGCCAACAACCTCAGCTACCGGACCGCCACCGGGACCGCCGTCATGACCAACCGACATGTCGTCAAGGACATGTACCTTGCCGAATGCAAGGGAACGAGCTTCGATATCGTCCAGACCTTCAACGCGGTGGCGCACGGCCAGACCTGCAGCTGATTCCGCCTCCGATCCAGGGTCGGGGCGTTGGCCGGGGTGCGACCGGCCGCCGCCCCGACGAACGCAGCGAAGACCGCCCCGGTTGCAAGGGCGCCCGGAACGACGACCGCGATGGATCCGATCCTCACCATTAACATCCTGAATGTGGTGTATGAGGTATCGACCCTGGCGATCGTCGTTCTCGGCCTCGCCGTGGTGTTCGGGCTTCTCGGCGTGATGAATCTCGCCCATGGCGAGTTCGTCATGATCGGCGCCTATTGTGCATTCTTCACCCAGGCCCAGGGCCTGCCGTTTCTGGCCGCGGTGCCGCTGGGGCTGCTGGTGTGCGGCCTTGTGGGACTGGTTGTCGAGCGGCTTCTCGTGCGGCCTCTCTATGCCCGGCCGTTCGATACGCTGCTGGCGACATGGGGGCTGAGCATGCTGCTGCGCGAGGCCGTCGAGGCCGTGTACGGCCGGGGCTTCCGCAGCGTCACGGTGCCTTTGACCGGCAGCATCGACGTTCTGGGCGCGGATTATCCCAGCTATCGGCTGCTCCTGACGGTCGTCTCGATCGCGCTGGTTGCGGGCCTGGTCTGGTGGTTCGTGCGCAGCGCCACCGGCCGCCGCATCCGCGCCGTCGTCAACAATCCGGAACTCGCCGGTTCGGTCGGCATCCCGGTCACGGCGCTGGCGCGCAACACCTTCGTATTCGGATGCTGTCTTGCGGCGCTCGCGGGCGTGATGCTGGCGCCGTTGCTGCCCGTTCAGCCGATGCTGGGCCTCGACTTCATCCTGAAATCCTTTTTCGTCCTGGTCGTCGGCGGGCTCGGCAGCCTGGTCGGCCTGATCTCGGGGTCCGGCGTCATCGGTGGCGTGGAAAGCATCGTCAGCGCGGTGTTCGACCGGACCTACGGCTACACCACCGTTCTTGTCATCGCGATCCTGTTCCTCTGGCTGCGCCCGAATGGCCTCTTTTCTCGGACATAGCGCCGCTCTGATCGCGGCCCTCGCGATCCTGCCGCAATTGGTCGGCGAATTCTGGGCCTACACGCTGGCGCTGTATTTCCTGTACGCCATCGCCGCCCTCGGCATCGGCCTGTGCTGGGGCCAGGCCGGTTTGCTGCCGCTGGGCCAGGCGATGTTCTTCGGGCTTGCGGCCTATCTCTCCGGCCTTTCGCTGATCCATTTCAAGGATAGCTGGCTGCTGTTGCTCCTGCTGCCGGCGGCGGCGCTGGCGCCCGGCCTGCTCGCCTACGGCATCGGCTTGCTGGTGTTCCGCGGACGGACCCTGAGCGGACCGTTCTTCGCCATGATCACGCTTGCGCTCACGCTGCTGGCGTTTCAGATCGCGAACAGCTGGAACGATGTCACCGGCGGCTTCAACGGCCTAAAGAATATCCCGAGCCTGCCGGGGCTAAGCGAACTCACCGATCTCTACTATGTCTCGGCGGTCGCCCTGGCGGTCTGCCTGCTGGCCGTCGCGTGGCTTCGGCGCGCGCCGGCCGGCGTCCTGTGGCGGGCGGTTTCCCAGAACGAGCAACGGGTGCGCTTCTGCGGCTTTGCGGTGCAGAATGCGAAGGCTGCCGTGTTCGGACTCAGCGGCGCGCTGGCCGGCGTCGGGGGCGCCCTCTATGCGCCCCAGCAGAATCTCGTCACCCCGGAACTGTGCGGCTTCATCCTCTCGGCCGACCTGGTGATCTGGGCCGCCGTCGGGGGAAGGGCGACGCTTTACGGTCCGGTGGTCGGCGCCGTGCTGATTGGCATCGTGACCGCCGATCTGCGGGACGAGATCACCTATTGGGAGGTCATCCTGGCCGTCCTGTTCATTGTCGTGGTGCTGTATTTTCGGCAAGGGCTGATGGGGTTCATCGAGCCTGTGTTCGAGCGGATGGTGCGGCGCCGCACCGAGCGCAGCCTCGAGAGCCCGAACCGGCAATCCGCCCAGGGCACCACCGGGTTTGCGCTGGCGGAGGTCAGCGTCCGCATGGGATCGGTAAGCATTCTCGACGGTCTCGACCTTTCGATCGACAAGCCCGGCACCTATTGTCTGATCGGACCGAACGGCGCCGGCAAGACCTCCTGCTTCAACGCGATGACCGGAGAATTGCCGGTCCGGAGCGGACAGATCCGGATATTCGGCAAGCCGCGCACCGGTACGGCGGCCGACCTTTTGAGCCGCATCGGCGTCGGCCGCAAGTTCCAGGCGCCCAGCCTGTTCCCGGATCTTACGGTCGCGGAGAATTTCAACATCGGCTTGTGGGGCGGCCGCGCCCGGTTGCGCGATCTGGTCCGCATGCGCAGCCATCGCTGGTCCAGCGCGATTCTGCGCGAAGCGCAGGCCCGCTTCCCGTTTCTCGCCGAGGAGGACCGGCGGGCCGGCGACCTCTCACACGGCCAGCGTCAGATCCTGGAACTCGCCATGGTCCTGATCGCCGAGCCGCGGCTCATCCTGCTTGACGAACCGTCCGCCGGCCTGTCTCAGACCGAAACCCAGGAGGTGATCGAAGCGATCCGTTGGGTCAGCGGAAGGCTGAATTCCTGCACGGTGATCGTCGAGCACGACATGACCTTCGTCCGGGAGCTGGCAGACAGGATTTTCGTGCTGCATCAGGGCCGGCTGCTGGCATCGGGAACGGTTGCGCAGATCCAGGCGGACGAACGGGTCCGCGCCGTCTATGTCGGGGCCTCGGCATGAGCGCGGCGTTGTTTTCCTTCGCCGGCGTGACCGGCGGCTACGGCGCAACGACGGTGGTCCGGTCGGTCAACGGCGCGGTGGCGGCGGGCGAGGCTTGCTGCGTGCTCGGCCGCAACGGCGTCGGCAAGACGACCCTGATGCGCCTGCTGACCGGCCACCTGCCGCCCCAGTCGGGCACGGTGCGGCTCGGAGGGCGGTCTCTCGACGGCCTTGCGCCCAACGAACGGCACGGTCTGGGCCTGATCTACTGCCCGCAGGACCGGCCGGTTTTCGACAATCTTTCGGTCCGGGAAAATCTCACCCTGATGGCGTCCGCCGACGCAGACCGCTATGCCCCGCTCCTCGCCGCCTTTCCGATTCTCGAAGCGCGCATGGCCCAGTCGGCGGGGACGCTGAGCGGCGGCGAACGAAAAATCCTCTCCTTCGTGCGCGGCGTCGCCGAAACCGGGCAACTGCTGTTGCTCGACGAGCCCAGCGAAGGCGTACAGCAGGAAAATGTCGAGAGCATGGCCGCGTTCCTGCACCGGGCCAAAGCCGCGGGACGAGCCTTGCTGATCGTCGAACAAAATCTCGCCTTCGCGCTGAAGATCGCCGACCGGGTGATCGTCATGGACCATGGCGAGGTCGTGCTCGCCGGTGCGGCAGCGGACATGACCGAAGAAGCGCTGGCGGCACACATGCATGTGTGAGAAGGGCGAAGTCAGGGACCGGAGCTTCGATACCTCCCTTCGGCAGGCTCGGGGCAAGCTATATGGACGCCTCCTGGACGCCTCCCGGTTTGCGAGGGACGATTTGGCGTTTCCGGTCGACAAGTTGCAGGTCTATATCCGGCCCGTCGGTGCAGGACGTCTTTCCTGCTGGCCCCGATGGAATCAGCCGACCCGCGCCTCGGCTGCGGCGAAGCGCCGACGGCCGCCGTCGAAGGCGGGCGCCACCTCGGCCATAAAGCGCTCCATCTGCTCGCGGACCATCGAATCGGGCTTCCGGCCGTAGTTGAAGTAGAGGATCACCTCCTCGATCCCCGCGGCCTCGACTTCGCCGAGCCGGTCGGCGATCGCCTGCGGCGGGCCGAGCAGGATGGAGTTGGGCCCGAGGTCGTCGGTCTTTAGATCGGCGAGCGCCTGGCCGATGCGGCGGTAGTACTCCATCGTCGGTGGCAGTTTCGCGCCCATGGTCTTTTTGTTTCGGAGGCCCGAAATCGTGAAGTAGTCGACCAGCCGATCACGGGCGGCCTCTTCCTCCGCCGGCGTGTCGGCGATGTGGACAAAGTAGCTGCACTTGACGCGTCCGAGCTCGGTCTTGGCTGCTTCGCAGACCTCGCGGTAGGCGGCGACCGCCTCGTTCAGCCCGCCGAAGACGAGGGAGGCGGCGAACGGGGCGAGCATCAGGTTCCAGCCGTAGCGGGCCGCCACCTCCATGCTGTAGCGCGAGAACGATCCCATGTAGGGAACGAACGGCTTCTGCACCGGCTTCGGGCAGACTTCGATATCGTGTACCGCGTAGTGCCTGCCCTCGAAGGTCGTCGGGCCTTCGTCGTTCCAGCAGCGGTAGAGGAGCTCCACGCCCTCGGCGAAGACCTCCGCCGAGGCTTGGAAGTCGGCGCCGAAGGGCGCGTATTCGTGGCTGTCGTAGCCGCGACCGAGCGCGAAGTCGACGCGCCCGCCCGACAGCACGTCGAGGCTCGCCCATTCCTCCGCAACTTGGACCGGATGGTGGATCGGCAGCACCACGACCGCCGGGCCGAGCCTGATCCGCGTCGTCCCCGCGGCGATCGAAGCCAGCACCATCGAGGGCATGGGCACGCAGCCGCGCCGGTTGAAGTGATGTTCGCCGATCCAGGCCGAGTGCATGCCGATCGACTCGGCGAAGACCGCCTGGTCGCGGATCTCCATCATGAACGCTTCCGCCGTCCGGGGGTTGTCGCGATAGCGGTTGTCGCTCAGCGTGAAATAACCGAATTCCATCCTCAGACCTCCGCTTGTCTCTATCCGCCGCCGGCCGCGTTCACCGCCACAACGTCCGCGTGGCAATTTCCGGCCTCTCGACCGGCGCAAAGTTTGGCGCACATGTGACCGTCCCCCTGTACCCGCACGCAATCAACAGGATAGCACGCCTGTCGCGGCCAAACTCGCGTGCCGACCGACAATCCAGGCGCGTGAGGCGCCGGCGGCGACGCTGGGCAATGCGCCGGGGCCAGAAGGAGGCGGGCAAGACGGTGCTGTGCTCGCACACCCTTCTGGTCGGCGTGCGGGGCATACCCGCAGCGGCAAAACGACCATGCTGCGCGAGGTTGCGGGCCTTCCGGGCGCGAGGAAGATATCGCGGCTGGCGCCCTCGGTCTCCGCCACGCGGGTGCTCGCGCGAGAGGCCGGCATCGGCGCGCCGGTCCGGGCTATTCCGACAAGGCCTGGGAGCTGTTCTACGGCAAGATCCAGGCGCAGCAAGGCGGCGCGGCGCGGCGGTCGAGCGGCTGTGCGCAGCCCTCGACCGCCGGCTTGGCGGGCCGGGCTATTCGGCCGGTGAATATTCGAGCGCCGACATTGCGACCGATCCCTCGGCGGCGCTCCGTCGCCGGCGAGGCGCCGTCGCCGCGCGATCGTTCGGCGCAACCGGCCGGAGCCTGTCCCAACCGGATCGCGCCTGGCCGGGCGATTGACAGCACCCGATCCCGCCGTCTAGAAGGGCCGGCGGTGCGTGAGGCGCACCGGACCGGAGGGGTGGCCGAGCGGCTGAAGGCGGCGGTTTGCTAAACCGTTATAGGGGTGATACCTCTATCGAGGGTTCGAATCCCTCTCCCTCCGCCATTACCTTGAGAGAGTGAATTCTCTGCCGCAGCGCGGCATGGCCCCGAGCCGCAAGACTACCGCGGCATTGGCGCTAGTAGCCGTGAACCTCGTCCGCCGGCCAGACCGTCGTTTTGGGCCGTTTTCTTTCTCTCTTCGCCCATATTCTCTAAAGGGTGTGCACTTCGGGCCGAGGTACCCGTTTCGGGTAACGTCAAAAACACCAGGTAAATCAATCTGTTACTCGGAGCCTGCTGCGCACCGTTTTGAACGCTTATTGCCTTGCGAAATCGACTGAAATCAAAATACCAACAATGATTGGGTCGGTCTGCGCCGCGACGTCGAGACCGCCGAGGGGGCGGTGCTGCGGCTCATCCCGGTGCCGCTCGAGGACGGTCGGTTCGATGCACTGGGCTCGTTCACCTTCAATCTCGGCGCTGGCGCGCTGCAGCGCTCGACGCTGAGGCGCCAGGTCAACCGCCAGGAGCACGGCGCGGTGCCGCGGGAGTTCCGGCGCCGGGTGTGGGCCGGTGGGCGCAAGCTCGAGGGGCTGATCCGGCGGCGCGAGGCGGAGGCGGAACTCTCTGTGCGGAGGAGGGCTGTCGAAGTCGACCACCCTCGGACGACCTCATGTCATGCAAAACAGACGGTGAGCCCCTTATTACGGTGAGCCCTGTATTGAAGACAACCGTGCCGTTGCTCCGGGATGCGCGCGGATCAGCGGCTCTGTCGGCAGTCGCCATCAGCTTGGGGCGCGGAACCCGATTATCCGGCCCGTCGATCCTTCGCTGAACTTCTTCATCTCTTCCATAGCCCGGGAAAAATCGTCGTTTCTGAGCTCGAGTTCCTGGTTCTCGTCGCCCAAACGCTCCAGCGCGATCTGGACGGAGCGATGCACCCACTCCTTGAGGAAGGCCTGCGTCGCTCCGCTCGACTCGGTAACAAGCTGATCCAGGTCGAGATTCTGCGCCGCGTAATCCCTCAGGTAGCGGAGCAGATACCGCTTGCGCAGCGTCGCCGTGGGAGCACCGAAATGTATGCACTGGCTGATCCGTCCGGGACGATCCCGGATTGCCGCTTCCATCCTGTCGATGGCGTTCGTAGTCAGGATGAATCCCACGTCCTCATACGGTCGAAGCCCGTCCATCTGGTCGAGCAATTCGCCGAGAACCGAGCTGTAGAGGTTGATCTCGCGCGAGGCAAAGACGAGATCCACATCCTCCAGAATCAGGAGGGACGGCTGGAACATCCTCGCGAGGCTAAAGATTGCGTTTACTTGCGACAGCGCCGTACCGGTGACAATGATCCTCGTGGTATCGGGCAGTCTTCCGCAAATGTAGCGGCACGCGAACGTCTTGCCCGTGCCGGGCGGCCCGTAGAACAGCACCCCTCGCCTGACCGGAACGCGATGCGCCTTGAGGATATCGCGTTTGTTTTGGAGGTCGATCACGTTGCGCTGGAGAATTTCCTGGACATCCTCATCGATCACGATGTCATCATCGCCGATGGGCTCGTCGCCCCTGAACAGGATCCGGAGTCTGTCGCCCTGTTCGACATCCCCGTATTCGTCTTTCGTTCCCGGCTCGAACGAGAGCACCAGCACCTTGTTCCGATAGATCGACGCTTCCACGCTTCGCTCGACGATCTTGTTCAGGCAACGCTCGGCAAGGTCGGCGTCTTCCGCCGCGATTTCGAGAACCGCCTTCTCGCGGTGCTGGTCGTACCGCAGACGTAGGATGAGGCGCCCACCTTCGGCTTGCGATGTACAGAGCCAGAATCGATCAACGGGGAGGAACAGTTCCTCTCCCGGCCCGACGAGCCACGAGACGTTGCTCGATCGATTGATGCGTCGAGACATCCATTCTTGGTGCTTGCCGTGCAGAATGCTGTTCAGAGATTCGTTGCGATGCTCCGACTCGATCGTCGTTACGCCTAGTACACCCTCGCAGTACTCCTCCGTGGCTCGGTATAGGTCGACGAAGCGATAATGCGGGAGTTCCCTGGTGTTGACCCGAAACGCGGTCAACTTCGGAACGTCCAGTTCAAAGGCGATCCGGGCGTCGATGTTCGCCGGTGGCCGTCGAAGAAGGCGTGCACGCGTCGACCTCATGCCCAAACCGGGTCACCCTTCCGCAGACTTCCCAAGCGTTGCCATGTTACTCCACAGGCGATTGGGAGGGGAAGCCGATCGGGTTCAGGGCGTGCGCCTACAAAACGAGGGCGAACCCTGGGGTCGGAGCCTGGCCGGTCGAGGAAGGGGCCGGACAACGGGCAGCTCGCGCCTGGACCAGGCTGCAATTCAGGCTGCGAAAGGCACGAGAGCTCGTCATCGCCGCAGTGCCCTGAGGGAAGGCGGGGGTCGAAGACCGCAATTGCCTTCTTCCACGGACTGCGTTGCTTGGACCGATACAAGGCCGACCGAGAGCCGTTGGATCACGCAACCTTTCGGGTTGAGATCGCGACAGGCGGCGGTCGCCGTCGGCAGTCGGCACACGCCGTTCCCGGCCCGAACACCGGCGATCTTGGCTGGCGCGACCACGGCGGCGCGCCCGGGCGGCTGGCACGCGGGGAAAAACCCGTGCGTGGCGGTGGCGGTAGACAGCCCGGTCGACAATGTGGTCGGCGCCGGCATCAAGCCGCAATCCGGGTATCCCGATCGTGCGGTGCGCGAGGTGTCATGTGAGACGCACTGCGTTGCTCGTTCCAGTCGAGCAAGGTCGCGTTGCGCAGCAGGTCCGCGAGCTTGAGGCCCTTGGGCTGGCGTCCGTCGAGGATTGCCGCGACGATTTCGGGCGCGAGACAGGTGAGTAGCAGAAACCGGCTGACGTAACTCGCCGTCACACCCTCCCGGGCGGCGAGGTCTGTGATCGACTTTGCCTTGCCGCTTTCGATCCGCCGCCGCCAGCGGTGAGCCTTCACCACCGCCCCGATGATGGCGGAGCCAGCCCTCTATGCGGGAGGCCGACACGGGACGAGGCCGGCAATCGGCTGAAGAGCGAGGACGCGGTGCCTCGGAAGGCGCCGTGCCGCCGCGCGACCGGCTTCGGCCTCGGCCCTACCAGTTTGCCTGCATGGGCAGCTTGATCGCGTGGTCCGAGGCCGCATCATTGGCCGGCTCACGGCGCTCGCCCTCGAGGCTGAGGTTGAGCGACGACCGATCTCGAAGCGGCCGCCGATCAGAGCCTGTGATTGCTGGAATGTCACGGCAAATCATTGGAACGGTTTGGTAAGCGGCAGAGCGGTGGGCGTTAATGTTTCTTCCCCGAAATTTAGAGGGTTTTTCCTCAAATCCCTCACCCTCCTTGTCAGATGTTTCGCCTCCCAGAACGTCGTTTTTTTTCGGTTTTGGGCCGTTTGCCCTTCTGTTTGTTGATTTTCGCAGCCATTTTACTTAGGCGCTCAGCGCGGCGAACATAGACGCGCTCGATTGCATCCTCGAACAAATCAAATCCGTCCAACAGGTCGTCGATGGCCAGACTATCAAGATTCGCGTGACTACCGACGTTTCCGAGCCACTTGACCGCCTCCAGGGAATTGGCCGCGTCCACGTTCTTGGTCCGAAACCGAATGATACGGCTATGAAGGTCGAGGCGAACGCGCTTTCCATTCTTGTTCTTGGTAGTCTTCGGAACCTTACGCTCATTCAAGAACGCCTCGATTGCGGACCGTAACCGGTTGGCGCTTGAACCGATGTCCAACCACACCAGCGCGAAAGCTCGCTTCAACTCCTGTTCGATTTCATGGGGGCAGTTCTCGGGGATGGGAAATACTGGCGGTGCCTCATTGAAGGATGTTGGCTCGAACAGCCTCGCCCAGTTTTGCTCTTGGCACTCGTAATCGTGATCCTCCTCATGAGATGTTCGACCGCAGACAACAACACGTTCCTTACAGTCCGCGTTATTGCAAACCAACATAGCGACGAACCGCTCGTCGATCCATTCCGGCTCCCAAGCATCATGTCCGTGGGCCTCTTTTGAGGGGCCCGTTTCGGCAACGGTCAACGTCTCGTCAATAAGGGCTATCGTGCCGATACCGCAAGTGGGGCATGGCCAGGAAGGAAACGTTCTGAATGGCGGTTTCCATAATTCGCGCTTGATCGCCATTTTGCGTTAACCCCACTTCGAGTTCGGCATTCCTATTGTAGAAGGTCGGATTGGGCAAGTGGACGCCTTCTCTAATCGGGTTGGCGAGATCAAGCTTTCCCCTGGCATTTACCGAGCTTGTTCCGCGTCTGGTTGCGGCGTCACGCCAAGGAGTAGATGCGGCTCTGACATCGTCCCTCGCATAACCGCAGGTCCGATCAGGGTTTCGGTCGCTATGCGACGGTGATTGCAAACCATCTCCACCACATCGAACGCCCAACCGGAGAAGGTTCGAACCGGGGTGCGATCCCTCCGCCAAGCCCCACGCCCAACTTTCTCTGTTCGCTTCGGGCAACGCAAAAAGCTCAGTATTCGCGCGGGTTTCAGCCGACAACCGTTGACCGCCGGTCCCGCGATTCGGGCCGAATCCGCTCTCTCCGCCGATATTCTCCGCGACTGTTGACTGCGCCAATTCTGTACGGCTTTTCAGACCGTAGAAATTTCAATGGGTTAGCGGGATTTGGAATTCCCGGAGTTGGAATTTCGTTCGCCCGAACGGGCGAGACCGGCATCCAACCCGAGCACTGAATTCATTGAGTTTCTTTGATCTCTCGATACGGCAATGAGAGTGCGCTTGACCTTCCCCCCGTGATCCGGGCCATAGCGGAAGAGAGTTTTCCGGAGGAGACTTTTGAAGGGAGAACTCGACATGAAGCGGAATCGGTTTACGGACGAACAGATCATCGGTGTGCTTCGGGAGCATGAGGCCGGCGGGACGGCGCGGGATCTGTGCCGTCGTCATGGGATCTCGGAGCAGACCTTCTATCGCTGGAAGTCGAAGTACGGCGGCATGGGCGTGTCCGAAGCGCGGCGCCTGAAGGATCTGGAATCGGAGAACGCCAAACTGAAGCGTCTTCTGGCGGAAGCGCACTTGGACAACGCCTCGCTGAAGGATCTGCTATCAAAAAACTGGTGAAGCCCGCGGCGCGGCGGGACGCCGTGGGCTATCTGATGGAACGGCGCAGCTACAGCCAGCGGCGGGCCTGCCGCGTGGTCGGCCTGTCGCGTGGTCGGCCTGTCGCGTTCGGTGGCGCAGTATCGCCCGACGCCCAAGCAGGACGAGGTTCTGCGTGTTCGCATGAAGGATCTGGCGGCGCGCTATCGGCGCTATGGCTACTTGCGCCTGCATGTGCTGCTGGCCGGTGAGGGCCTGGTGGTGAATGCCAAGCGGACCGACAGGCTCTACCGCGAGGAAGGCCTGCAGGTGCGCCGTCGCGTACGCCGGCGGCTGCCACGCCGTGATCGCATGCCGCTGGCTGTGCCGCAGCGGCCGATGCAGCGCTGGTCGGTGGACTTTGTCTCCGACCAGCTCGCCTCGGGCCGGCGGTTCCGCATCCTCAACATCGTCGACGACCACAGCCGAGAATGCCCGGGCCAGATCGTCGACGTGTCGATCTCCGGGGCGCGGCTGGTCCGCTTCCTCGAGGATATGGCCGCCCGCCGTGGCCTGCCCGAGACGCTGGTCATGGACAACGGTCCGGAGCTGACTTCCCGGGCGATGTTCGAGTGGTCCCGGCGCACCGGCGTCGGCCTTCACTTCATCGAGCCCGGCAAGCCGGTGCAGAACGCGTTCGTGGAGAGTTTCAATGGAAGGTTCCGCGATCAATGCCTGAACGAGGAATGGTTCACCAGCCTGGCCCATGCCCGGTCGGTGATCGAGGCCTGGCGCGTGCACCACAACACCGCCAGGCCGCATTCGGCGCTCGGCTATCAGACGCCGGCCGCCTATCTGGCAACACGGGCAGCTTCGCATGAGCTCCGCAACGGCTCCACTCAGCTGCCCTTGAGCGCTATGATCAACACGGAACACTCTCAGCCGACCTGGCCCTAATGTCGGGAGAAGGTCACGCTGATGTGCGACGTTTTGTGACCTGTCACCCTTCCGTCCCGCTTATTGGCTCGCGTAGTGAAAGACGTTAAAATCGCATCGGTTATCCAAGATGGCGGGGAGAGTAGGATGCTGGGGAATTGGAGTCGGATCACCGCTCTGGTTGGCGTGATGCTGATCGTCGCCGCGTGCAGTTCGAGCGGGAAACTGAATATTACCCAAGAGAAGGTCGGAGCGATTGGTGCCAACAAAACGGTATCTCTGAACGTCGTCCAGGGCGCCGATGTGGGATCGACCCGCGTTGTCCAACGGTTGCGCAGCGAGCTGTTCGGGCGGTTAGTGGCGGAGCACGTCTTTCGCCAGGTGGTCCACGCCAATGAAGCTGCCGACTACAAACTCGACGTTGCCGTTGTCGAAGGAACAGCGGTTTCAGGGGCGGCGCGTGTCCTACTGGGCGTGTTTGCAGGATCCAACCGGCTCAAGTGCAACGTCACACTGATTGATCAGGCGACAGGGCAAACCAGGACTGCATTCCAGGTCGAAGGAGTATCGGCCTCACACCCGATGTCGAGCGAGAGCGGCCTGGATGATGCAGTTCGCGAGGCTGTTAGCAATATGATCATTGCGCTGCGCTAAGGGCGTGGCGAAAAGTGTCCGCCAGTACGGATGAAAGCCCGACGAGCTGTCCGCGTCGCGCCGGCCATTGTCGCGGTGCTCGCGCTATCGGCTTGCGGCGGTCGCGATCCCCGGCCGGTTCCGTGGAACCAATCGGGCGACGAAGCGTCCTCCTGCTCGAAGCTGATCGAGGAGGTGACACACAACGAAACCGAAATCATCCGGCGCCTGCCAGCGCAAGATCAAAGCGGTCGAAACGCCGTACTTTACGGCGCGGGGGTGTTCCTGATCCTACCTTGGTTTGCGATGGACCTGCGGTTAGCTGACTCGATCGAAATCCGCGCCTATTTCGAGCGTAATGCCTGGCTACGGGAACTCGGCGCTCGCAAACGCTGCGACATGCCGCGGGCCCGCGTCAAGATTGGCCAGACATCGTCGAACGTTGCTCCCGCGATTCCGGACAACTGATTGCCGCCTCCAATCGAGTCCCGCTGCCAGACTGATCGTAATGGCAACGACAGGCAGGTACTTACCCAACATTCCGGCCTGATTGACGAGTGTGTGTCGCTGGTCATGAAGCTGCAGCACGCCAAGCTTAGCGTTCTCGTATATCGAACCTATCGGGCGGCGTCCGGGCTCATAAACCGCGCCCTCTGATCCTCCCACGCCGCCGGAAACGGCTTCATCAACCGCGCCATCGTGAGCGCGGGCGGCTGGCGTCCGTCGAGGATCGCGTCCACGATGTCGGGCGCGAGCAGGGTGAGGCGCAGGATGCGGCTCAGGTAGGAATCGTTGATGCCCTCGGCGCGGGCGATCTCGTCGACCGTGCCGTGGACGCCGGTCTCCAGCAGCCGGCGCCGGCGGAAAGCGCGGGCGAGCGCCTTGACCAGGGTGTCGTCGACCCGGCTTCGGGGCCCGGTCCAGGCGGGCACGCCGTCGGGCGAAACCACCAGCTTGCGCCCGCCCCGGGCCTTGAATGTCATGGGGATCCAGACGGTAAAGGTGGCGCCGTCTTCGCTGAGCCGGGCGTCGGTCATCAGGCGGCCCTCCGCTGGCTCTGTTCCGCCCTCATGTCGGCGACAATGCTGCGAAGCCCGTCGACGCGGAGATGCAGCCTCAACCCGTTTGGCTGGACCTCGACACGCCGGACGAGAAGCCGGACCAGGCGGGCCTGCTCGGCGGGGAACAACTCGTCCTACAGGGGATCGAGGCCGTGAAGGGCCTCACGTACCTCGGCCTCGGTGAGCGCGTCGTCCCGTTCCCGAACCGCGCGCCAGGTGGCGACGACGATCTCGGGTTGGCGCAGCAGGCCCCGAAGCCGGTCGATGACGGCGGCTTCGATCTCGGCCGCGGGCCCGCGGCGCACCACGTTGGCCCAATCATCAAATCGGCACTGTCGGATTGCCGCAGAGGAAAAGTCCTCCAATCGGTGATAGGAGTCACCTGCGACTGGCTGCGAATTGGAGGTCATCCGGGAAATGTCGGTTTATCGCGTTGGCAGAGATTTCCCGCGGTGGGCGATCCAGATTTGTTCCTCACCATAATCCGCCGGGGCGCCGGAAAAATCGGAAAATAAAGCGTCAATCTCAAAGCCGCTGGCTTCGATCAAATAGCGCATTTCTTGTTGATAGCTCCAACGCATCGACCATCGTGTTTTTTGGGAGACTAAAATCCTGCCGCCGGCTTCGAGCAATTCCAGGCGAATCGTTTCGCTGAAAACCTGACGTCGGGGATCGGTTTGGCGATCGAGAAACGTCCGGCGCATCCGGTGTCCCGAGGCCGGGTCTTCGAACTGCTCCCGTTCGATCGGCGGCCGTGCGCCGGGAACGCAATATCGTAGATCGGGGTCGAAAAGCGTCAGAACCAGGCCACCGCCCGGTTCGAGGTGGGTGTGGATTTGCCGCAGCGCGGCGCGCTGGTCCTCGGGCGTCAGCAGATGCTGGAACGATCGTCCCGGCAGCATCACCGTTCGAAACCGCTGCTCGATCTCGAAGTCGACCATGTCGGCACGGATGAACCGGAGGCGATCGACGACATCCTGCGGGTAGTGCTCTTGCTTTCGCTCAGCGAGGGCGAGCATTTCGGCCGACAGATCGACCGCGACGACGTTGAAACCAGCCGCCGCGACGGGCCAACTTATCAACCCGGTCCCGGCGCCGAGTTCCAACACCGGGCCGCCGAACTGCGTGGCCCAATCGATGAAAAATCTGCCGCGGCAGACGCGGCGGCTCCGTATATATGGTCGTAGGAGTAAGCGCCAATTCGGCTCTCAACGTAATACGCATTGGCATGTTTGATACGGCGGCGGCTGTCCCGCGAGAGTGGGATCTTTTTCATAGCAACACTCTAAGGGGGATTTGCCATACGGAGAATCCCGGTTCAGTCCTGCCTCACACCGGTAGCCAGGTAGGGCTGACGTAACGCCTACTGTTGTTCGGGGCGTAGCGGATATGAGCAACGAAGTTGTGATCGCGGCCGCTTTCCGGCGTCCGTCCCACCGCAAGCTTGAACACAGGGTTCGATCGCAAGCGGTCGCAGTCGTCGGCATCCTCGTAGCCGCAGGCGGTCGCGAACATGCGCAAGCGCAGCATCTCGGCCAGCGTGTGGGTGATCAGAACCGGGGCGCGCCGATCCCCGATGCACCCGGCCAGCAGACCGGCCAGGCCGAGGCGGCGATGAACGTATACGTTCATCCTCGCGCAACAGAACCAGGCCACCGTCAGAGGAGATCAGGCCGCCGTCGAAGGCAGCGCGCCCCTTCTTGCGCCGAACGGCTGGAAGATCGAAAGAGAAAAGCGTATCATCGGCCATGGTGGGTGTGGCGTGGCGTTTTCGTTGCCCGGAAAGAATGTCGCTTCGACAACGAATTTCTACGCCATGCCCGCCAACCCAAATTCAGGCCCAGGATGAATAATCCGGGCTAGCGTGCGGGGCAGTTCTACTGCGGTGAATCGGGAGGTGTGGTAATTATGAGATTTGCTATCGCATTCCTTCTGACGGGCTATTTGGCGTTGGGATCGGCGTTTGCCCAATGCGCTGACCCCACTATAACAATCGAAGAACCCGAAAACATATCGAGCGAGGACGTGCGGGTATTCGAGGAAACTCTCCGTGCGGCGATAAACAAGGTTTGTAACTGGTGGGGGGACACTTAATACCGGGTCCTTCACTATTGATATCGAGGACAGCACGGGACCATCGATGGCTTTGATCCCAGCTTGGGAGGGCAATCGCGGGAACATGCTGTTTCGGACGGGAACGACGGTGGCAGGCCGATCGGCGATCACCCACGAAGTTATTCATGTGTTCGCCCCAAACGCGAACCGGTTTCTGGCGGAAGGGTTTGCCGTTTATGGACACGAGCGTTTAGGGGGCCAAGCGGCGTATCCCAACTCTGGTCGGGACCTGCATAATGCCGCAGGGGAATCTGCGGATGAGGCGAATCTCCTCGTTCTGGATGCAATTGCAACGCCTGACCGGTTGGACCCCGACAGAACACCTGAGAGACGGGCCTATATTCGTGCCGGTTCTTTCGTGCGGTTTCTCATTGAAACGTACGGGATGGACAAATTTGGCCTACTCTACGCGCTGACCCCGTTGGACGCCGGTGCCAGAAACAGCGGGGCGGCTGATCGGTGGGTAGGCGTCTATGGCCTCAGTCTCGAGGCGTTGAGCAATGCTTGGAAGGCGAGATTATCCGAGATCCGGCAGACGCGGGTGAACCGCCCGGGCGGTGTGATCGACACGGTGCTCCCGCAGGTCACGCGGGCGATCGCGGCGAGCACGCTCGCGGCGGTGACCGAGCGCATCGAGGCGGTCGCCTCGGGCAACGTGCCGGCGGCGACGGCCAGCATTGCCGGTCAATCGACGCTCTACCATGTCCTGAAATCGAACCAGCAGGCGCTGGAGGACGGCACGCTCGACCTGGCACGGGTGCTGGGCGGCTCGTCCTTCGCGCTCAACGCGGCGGAAGGCGGCAAGGCCGGCGGTGTCGGCGACATCGGGGTCTGGGGCAGCGGCGATTACCGCAGTCTCTCGGGCGGTGGTAGCAGCGCGGTGGAATGGGACGGCGACCTGTGGAGTGCCCATCTCGGCGCCGATACGCGGCTGCGCGAGAACCTGCTGGCCGGTCTTTCGGGCTCGATCTCCAGGGGTTCGTTCGACTACACGGACTGGAGCACCGGCACTGCGGCGGGCGGCACGCTTAAGAACCGTATGACCAGCGTGAACCCCTATGTGAGCTGGTCGGCGAACGAAGGTTTCAGTCTCTGGGGGACGGTTGGCTACGGCTGGGGCGAGCTTGAAATCGACGACGATGGCGGGATCCCGGAGTTGAGCGACCTGACGCAGTGGTCGGCGGCGCTGGGCGCGAGCGGCACGCTGCTCTCCAGTGACGATCTGATCAAAGGCGGTACGACAAGACTCACGCTCAAGGGCGAGGGCTCGCTGACGCGGGTCGACGTCGAGGGTAATGGTGCCGACATCAACGAGCTGACGGTGGATGCCAGCAAGGTGCGGCTCAGCCTTGAGGGCAGCCATGCGCACAAACTCGCCTCGGGCGGCACGTTGACGCCCGCGGTCGAGCTTGGTCTTCGCCATGACGGCGGCGACGGCGAGACCGGCGCCGGCGTCGAGCTCGGCGGCAGCCTCCGCTACCACGACCCGGCGAGCGGTCTTACCGTCGAGGGCCACAGCCGCACCGTGCTGGCCCATGGCGGCAACTACGAGGAATGGGGCATCGGCGGTCTGGTCCGGCTCGATCTGGGCGCTGCCCGCCGAGGCTTGTCTCTGAGCCTGCAACCGGCCTGGGGCGAGACCCAAAGCGGCGTGCAGCGGTTGTGGCAAGACGGCGCGACCGCCCGCCCGGCCAACGACTATCTGTGCTGGGACAACCGCGGCACGATCCATCACGGCACGCTCTACGACCCCCAATACCGCCGTCACATGCACCGCACCACGGTCGAGGGCGCGCGGCCGGCTTAACCGCGCTTCAATTCCACACCTCCTTCGACGCCAGCCGCGCGCCCTTGACAAGGGTGTCGAACCACGCCCACGCAATTGTCGTGTGGATCGTCTTGCTGGCGGCGAATGTGCCGAAGCCGCAGTCGGCGCCGGCGATGACCCGTTCCTTGCCGACTACCCAGCTTGACGGAGCAACCGTGACCTGCTTCCACAAAGTTGGACCATTCGGTCTGAGAAAATTCTCGGTCAGGTTTTCCGTGACCGGCCGGGGAAGACTTGATGAAGCGATCGAAGTTCAGCGCGCAGCAGATAGCGTTCATTCTGCTCCAGACGGAGGAAGGAACGACCGTCGAGGAGATCCCGCCGGGCGAGGTCCGAACCTACGGCGATGTCGCCCGGGCCGTCGGGTCGAGCCCGCGCGCGGTCGGCAATGCCTGCAGCCGCAACCCGGTCCCGATAATCGTCGCCTGCCGCCGGATCGTTGGCGCGAACGGCGCGCTCGGCGGCTATTCCAGCCGGGGCGGCGCCGGGACGAAGCGCTTCCTGCTCGACCTCGAAACGGCGGGAACTCCGGCTCCCGCAGCTCAGTTGGACATCAGACCCGGCAAATAGAGCGCGATTTGCGGGAAGACGATGAGCAGGACGAGGACGACGAAGGCGCATCCGATATAGGGCGCGGCGGCCAGCGCCACGTGGCCGAGCTTGGTGCCGGCCGGCGCCACGCCCATCATCACGAACAGCAGCAGCCCGAAGGGCGGCGTGGTCAGGCTGATCTCCAGCCCGAGCAGCATCACCAACGCGAACCAGACGAGATCGAATTGCAGCGTCTGGGCCAGCGGAAAGAAGATCGGCACGGTGATCAGCATCATCGAGACCTGGTCCATGAACATGCCGAACACCAGGAGGATGGCGAACATCACCAGCAGCATGACGATCGCCGACACCTCGACGCTTGTCGCCCAGCCGATCAGCCCGGCGGTCGCCCCGGAGAAGGCGAGGATCTGGCTGAACGTCGACGAGCCCACGATGATCAGCAGCACCATGGCAGTGATGCGGAGCGCGCCCATGAACGACTTGGCGAGCGCGTCCCAGGTCAGCACACGGAAGGCGACGCCGAGCACCATCACGCCGAACGCGCCGAACCCCGCCGCCTCAGTGGGTGTGGCGACGCCGAGGATGATCAGCCCGATCACGCAGAACACCACGACGCTCATCGGCAGGATGTTGACCACCACCGCGCGGGCGATCTCGGCCAGCGTCGATTTCTCGACGTCGTAGACCGGCGCCGCTTCGGGGTCGAACCTCACCTGGCCGTAGATCAGCACCGCGTAGAGCACCGCGAGGATCAGCCCCGGTACGACGCCGGCGATCAGGAGCGCCCCGATATCGATCTCGGCGAGGCTCGCCAGCAGCACCGCGAGCGCCGACGGCGGGATGATCATCGCGAGCCCGCCGGTGCCCAGGATCGGCCCCATCGACATGTGCCGCTTGTATCCGCGGCGCGTCATGTCGGGCACCATCAGCGCGCCCATCATCGCCGTGTTGGCCATCGTCGATCCCGACAGGGTGGCGAAGATCGTGCCGCCGGCCACGGTGATATAGCTGAGCCGGCCCGGGATGCGGCCGAAGCACTTGTCGAGCGCATCGAAGACGCGGATCGCGAGCCCGGTGTGGAAGAACAGCTCGCCCATGATGATGAACAGCGGCACCGGCACCAGCGCGAAGATGGTCACCGACTCGGTCGCGTTGACGATGATCTGTGGGAAGGCGCGGAACCCGCCCATGAACACCTGCGCGCCGACAAGGTTGCTGGCAAGGAAAGCGAACGCCACCGGCACGCCGAGGAGCATCAGCGCGACCACCGACCCGACCAGTAGCGCCGCGGCCTCGTACCACTCCATCTAGAGCGATTCCGAGGCGCCGGCCCGGTCGGAATAGTAGCTGTCGAATCCGAGCAGGTAGCGCGCGAACTCGATAGCCATCAGGCCGAAACCGAGCGGGAACGAGGCGTAGAGCACCCAGCGCGGCATGTCGATCGAGCGGATGTCGATCTCGCCCGAGACGAACGCCGAGACCGCCTTCTCCCCGCCGTACCAGACGAACAGCAGCGATAGAACGATGCAGAGCGCGTAGGCGAACTTGCCCGCGGCGAGGCGGAGCGCGGGCGGCATCGCGAGCAGCAGCGATTCCACCGCCACATGGCCCTTGACCCGGACCAGCCACGGCCCGCCCAGCATGGTCGCGAACAGGAGGCTGTATTCGGTGAGCGCGCTGTACCATTGCAGCGGCTGCAGCCCGATCGTGCGCAGGCTCACATCGGCGATGATGCCGGCAAGGACGCAGGCGAGAATGACCGCCCCGAGCACGGCAAGCCCGTGGATCAGATGCCGGTAGGCGGCGGAGACGGTGTTCATGGCGCTCGCTCGGCGAGCCTCCGCGGGGTGCGGCGGACCGGAACCAGCCGGTCCGCCGGCCCCGCGGCGATGCCGCCTATTTCCGCCCGTGATAGAGCCGGCCGAGCTTCCTCGCCAGCGGAGTCCCGACGGACGCCAACCGGTCCTGGACGAGCTGGTTGGCGAGCTGGCGGTATTTCTCCCCGGCCTTCGGGTCGAGATGGACCTCCTTCTGGCCGAACTTGCCGTTGAGGATCTCGCGCTCCTTGGCGATCTTGGGCTTCCAGCTGAAATAGTCGTCGATCTCGAACTGCGTCGAGACCAGCGCCAGCGTGTCCCTGCCCCGCCGCGACAGCTTGTTCCAGGAGTCGTTGTTGATCGCGATCACGGTGTCGAGCTGCATGAACTTCGGATAGATGCGGTATTTGATGAATTTGGCGTATCCGAACCGCCGCGACCACAGCTCCGGGAAGGCCAGGCCGTCGACGATGCCGCGCTGGAGCGCCGAGTGGATCTCCGGCAGCTGGATGGTCACCGTCGTCGCGCCGAGCGCCCTGAGAAACGCATCGTAGGTCGGGACCGAGCGCATCTTCAGGCCGGAAAGATCGACCAGCCCGTCGGCGCGCATCTTGGGTTCCTTGCGCAGATAGAGGTTGAACGACACCCCGGCGTTCCAGACCAGGACCCGGCCGTTGATCTTGGCCGAGATCGCCTCGTTCAGCGCCGCAAGCCCCCCGTTGGCGCGCGCGACCCAGGGCGCGGTGGTGTTGCCCGACAGCGCGTCGACCTCGGGGATAATTCCGCGGTGGTAGCTCATGGCGGTGAACATCAGGTCGAACAGCCCGATCTTGAAGCCTTCCGGCTGGGCCGGCGCCTTGGAGATCTCCGGGCCGCCGATATAGTTCATCCGGTACTCGCCCTTGCCCGCCTTGTTGGCGCGCTCGATGAACGGCAGGAAGCTCTCGGAGACGAACGGGAACGTCTTCGGCCAGGCGCTGATCGCCTTGAACCCGACCTCCGCCGCGACAGATGGCGGCGCGCCGAACGCGACCGTGGCGCCGACGAGCGCGGCAACAAACCATTCTTTGCGTCCTATCATGTCGTTTCCTCCCTGTGATCCCCGGGGCACCGTGGTTGCTTATTCGTGTCGTTCGGTGCCAGAGGTGCGTGCGCGTCCGGCCGCCTGCCCCGGTCGCAAATCAGCAAGCGCGCGGAGTCGAAGTCTGCAGGCCGGCTAGAATGGCTGTCAAGCGCTGCGGGAGCACCTCGGGCTGCCGGCGCTGGTGCCCCAAGCTGCCGTGATACGGCTAATCCGTCCGCGAATGGTCGGAGGAATGGGATGCCAACGCCGCCCAGGCGACCCGCGGCGAATGGATGAAGCGCAACGAATCCTATCGCCAGCGCCGGCGCAAGGGGTGACGATGATGGCACCGCCGCCGTGGGCCTCGAGCACGGGCGAGAAGGCCCAGCACATCATCAGCGTGCCCCAGAAGCTGACCTCCATCTCGCGGCGCGCCGCGAGAGGTCGGGCGACCCGATGAGCTGCGCAGGGAAGCACACCCCAGCGTTGCTGACGAGCAAGGTGACGTCGCCGCATATGTCAGCCACCTTGGCGACGCCCTCGGCGCCGGTGACGTCGAGGGTGTAGCCGGCGGAGCAAAGATGTCCCACGCGAGGCGGCTGCGCAGTGCGGTCGCGGCGGCGCAAAATGATGGAGTGGACGCCTCCTCCCGACGCCACCGCGATCAGGACCAGCCAGTGGGGGCGGTCACGCAGCGGCTGCGGGGGCGCTGGTCCGTCGGTTCCTCAGCCGCGCATCCCGGGTGCCGAATTTGCGGTCGCGTGCAGATTGCGCGCGAAATCGACCGCGCTCGCGATGTCCATCGACAGTGCCGAACGCGCGTACTCCTTGACCGCGAGGACCGCCGGGCGCGGCGCTTTTTCAAGCGCGGCGCAAAGCGCCTCGAAGCTGCTCTCCAGCTCATCGCCCGGAACCACGTCGCTGACGATGCCGAAGGAGAGAGCCTTATGGGCGTCTATCGCCATGGTCGAATAGACAAGGTACATCAGCGCCTTGCGCGGCACGCGGTCGACCAGAGAAGACATCGCCATGGTCGGCATGATGTTGTGGCCCATCTCCGGCAGCTGGAACGTGGCCGAGGCGCTCGCCACGGTAATGTCGCAGAGCGCCGCAAGCGCGCAACCGAAACCCGCGGCGCGACCCTGGACGAGCCCTACCACCGGAACCGGGGATCGACGAAAGGCGCCGTAGCAGTCGAAAATCACCTCATTTTGGGCCCGGCGTTCGTAGGCTCCCGGGCGCTCCTCCGGCGGCCTTCCCATTCCCGCCCGTCCGGTGCAGAAATCCTCGCCCGCCCCCCGTAGAACGACAAAATGCGAATCGCCGGCCTCCGAGATCGCCCGGCCCAGCGTCGCCGCCATTTCGTTTGTCACACCGTTGCCAGCTTCCGGACGGTTGAGTGTGATCTCGGTTAAGCGGTCGAGCTTCCGGATCAGGATTTCGTCGGACATTGCTGCATATCCCATGCTTCAACTTGGGCGGTTGGCCGACCGAATGGCCCGCCAGACGCTTTCCGGCCGTGTCGGCATTTCCAGATGGTCGACCCCGAATTCCTTCAACGCGTCCACGACGGAATTGACGTAGGCGGCAAGCGACGGGGTCGTTCCTCCCTCGCCGCCCGCGCGGATGCCGAGCGGGTTGTCGGGCGTCGGCACCTCGCTGATCTCAGTTGTGAAGAACGGAAAATCATCGGCCCGCGGCATTGCGTAATCCATAAACGAAGCCGCCAGCGCCTGACCGGTCCGCGCATCGTAGACGCTGTGTTCCATCATGGCCTCGCCCAAGCCCTGGGCGATACTGCCATGCGCCTGGCCGTGGAGGATGAGCGGGTTGATCGCGCGGCCGACATCGTCGACACCGGAATAGCGGACGACCTCCACCATGCCGGTCTCCGGATCGACCTCGACCTCGCACACATGACAACCGTAAGGGAAAGCGGGGACCCGCACCGTCTCGTCCGAAACGCCCGCCAGCGGCCCCTGCAGTTCCACCGGCAGCGGGTCGCCCCGGTCACCCGCGCGCGCGACCTCGAACAGGCCGATGGAACGATCGGTGCCGGTAACGGTGAAACGGCCCTCCGCGAAGACGATGTCCTCCGCCGCCGCCTCCAGCAGGCAGGCCGCGATCCGGGATCCCCTTTCGAGGATGATCTCCGTCGCCTTGCCCATCGTGATGCCGGCAAGGCGCATCGACCGCCCAGAATGGGAGCCGCCGCCGACCGAGACAGTGTCGGTATCGCCGGTAACCAGGTTCACACGGTCGAGCGGAACGTCGAACCATTCGCAGACGAGCTGGGCGAAGCTTGTCTCATGGCCCTGACCGCTCGACAACGTGCCGATGACGACATCGATTTCCCCGTCCGGTCGAACCGTCATCTCGGCGCGTTCCCGCGGCGCCCCCGTCGACGTCTCGATGTAGTTGGCAACGCCGATGCCGCGTCGTTTGCCCCGTAGCCGACTTTCTTCGCGACGTTCCGGGAACCTGGCCCAATCGGCAGCCGCCAATGCCGCGTCCGTCGCCGATCCGTAGTCTCCGCTGTCGTAGGTCATTCCGAGCGGATTTGCATAGGGCAACGCGCTTTGCGGAATCAGGTTGCGTCGCCGCAAGGCCACCCGATCGAAGCCATGGGTCCCGGCCGCCAGATCGACTAGCCGTTCCAGCACGAACATGACCTCCGGGCGGCCGGCACTGCGATAGGGGTTGGTGGGCGGTGTGTTCGTAACCACCGCACGGGCACGGAAATGGGCCGCCGGAATATCGTAGAGGCCGGTCATGATTTCGACGCCCTTGGTCAGCGGCACGAAAGAGACGGTATAGGCCCCCACATTGCTTGTGTTCGAACCGCGCATAGCGAGGAACCGCCCGTCCCGGTCGAGTGCGAGTTCCGCGGTGACCGCAAGGTCTCGGCCCTGGTAATCGCACAGAAACGCCTCGCTCCGATCGGCCGTCCACTTCACCGGACGGCCCAGACGCCTCGCCGCCCACGCCACAAGCGCGAACTCGGGATAGAAGGCATTGCGGGTTCCGTAGTTCCCTCCGACGTCCCCGGCGATCACCCGCACCCGGTCCAGGGCTACCCCCAGTATCTCGGCGAGCTCGCGCTTCGGGCGAACGACGCCGCCGCCCCCCGCATAAAGGGTGTACCGTTCGGTCTTCGGATCGTAGACCCCGACGGCCGCACGAGGCTCCATCGGGACACCGGTGACCCGCCGGATCCAGGATTGCAGGCGAACGACGTGGTCCGCCTTCTCGAAGGCCCGTTCGGTTGCCGCGATATCGCCGACATCGGCGTCGATGCAGACATTCGATGCCACGCCTTCCCAGAGGATCGGCGCATCCGCCGTCGTCGCCGTTTCGGCCTCCGTAACCGCGGGCAGGGGCTTGTACGCGACCTCGACCCGTTCGAGACCGTCCCTCGCACAATCCGGGGTCTCGGCGATGATCATTGCCACGGCTTCGCCGACGAACCGCGCCCGGTCGGCGGACAGCGGAAATTGCGGTACTTCCCGCCTTGCGGAACCGTCGCGATTGACGAGCTCGATGTCGGGCGGGCTCGTCGGCGCCGGTGTGTGGGGAATGCTGCCCAATCCGTCGGCCAGCAAATCCTTGCCGGTCAACACCGAAATGACACCGGGGACGGCAAGTGCCGCCGACGGATCGACTGCCTCGATCCGCGCATGGGCGTGCGGCGAGCGCAACATGACCGCGTAGGCTTGGCCGGTCAGGTTCACATCGTCGGAAAACCGGCCGCGGCCGGCGAGAAGGCGCAAATCCTCCTTACGGAGAACCGGCCGGCCGATTACCGCCTCGGCCCCCGACTCGGCGCCATTGCGACTGGGCATCAGACCATCAATCCCAGAACACCAGGCAGCCACAGGCTAAGTGCTGGAAAGAGAGCGATTATCGCGAGACGCGTGAGATCTGCGATGAAAAACGGCACGATGCCGCTGAATATGGTCTTCAGCGGTACCTCCGGCGCTATTCCATGCAGGACGAAGGGGATGATACCGATGGGCGGGGTGATCTGGCCGATTTCGATGACCATGATGTTGATGACGCCCCACCAGATAGGATCGAAGCCAAGCCCGACCACCAGCGGGAACACGACCGGGAGTGTGATGATCATCGCCGCAACGGTCTCGAAGATGCTGCCGAGGATGATGTACATCATCAGCAGCAGCACGATGATCATCCAGGGATCAAGGCCCGAGCCCTCGATCGCACTCACCAGCACGGTCGGCATCTGGCTGAGCGTGATAAAGAACGTGAATATGGTCGCGCCGATGATGATGATATAGATCAGACCGGTCGACGCGGCGGTTTGCACCAGAACATCGCGCAGGACATCGACCGTGAGACGTCCTCGGAACCACGTGAAGCCGAACGCCATGAAACACCCGACTGCCGCCGCTTCGAGGACGGTGAATATGCCGCCATAGATCCCGCCGCTGACCACCGCGGCGAGTACCAGGACCCCCCAGCAACTTCTGACAACTGCAATACGTTCGCGCCACGGCATGCGGGGACCCGCCGGACCCGACCCGGGCCGAACCCGGACGTAGATCATGATCGTCGCGAAATACACCACGATGCATACGAGTCCCGGTATGACTGCCGCCGCGAACAGCGCGATCACGAACTGCTCTGTCAGCACGCCGTATAGCAGCATGAGGTTGGACGGGGGGATGAGGATGCCGAGCGTCCCCCCGGCCGCGATCGAGCCCGCCGCGAGCGACGGCCGGTAACCGCGTTCGCGCATTTCCGGAAGAGCGATCCGCATGAATGTCGACGCGGTCGCCAGCGACGAGCCGCAAACGGCGCCGAAACCGCCGCACCCGCCGATCGTGGTCATTGCCAGACCGCCGCGATAATGCCCGATCAGCGCGTAGAACAACCGGTAGAGATCGCCGGACAGGCCGGCCGCCGACGCGAAGCTTCCCATCAACAGGAACATCGGGATCGCACCCAGTTCCTGGGTTACAAGAACCTGCGTCGGCGCGGTGGCAAACATCTTTATCGCGGGTTCGAGATCGAGGAGCAACCAGACCCCGAAGAACCCCGCGGTCGCCATCGCGATACCGATCGGCACATGCAGGGCGATCAGCAGCAGCATGCCCGCGATCCCGATGACCGCTATGATCACCGGATCCATGGCTCAACGCTTCCCCTGCGTATTCGATTGCCTACACACCGGAATCGACCGCGGTTGCCGGGGCCTTGGGCACGCCGTGCCAAGCCCGAAGAACAGCCTCCAGAAGCACCACAACCTGAATGGCGGTACATACGAAAATGATCGCGGTGACCATCCACCACCACGGCGCCTGCGGGAGTTCGAGAACCGCCGTCGCGAGCCCGGTCAGCGTCACGTCATGAAGCGTGAAGCGGAAGAACTGCCAACCGAGCAGCGCGAAGACGCACAATGTGACGAGATTACCGAAGGTTTCCAGCCAGAGAGCGCGGATCGGCCCGACCGCCCGGCCGAGGAACCTGATCGTCACGAAATGCCCGCCGATCAGGCAGATCGGAAAGAAACTCGAGACGATCACGGCAAGGTTGTACTTGCCCAGATCGTCCACCCCTAATATCGGCGCGTTGAACAGCCAACGCATCAGCACGTCGACCACGATCGCCGCCGCGAGTCCGAGGATGGCCAACGCACCGACCAGCGCGATCCAGCTCGCGGCGGGGCCGAGCGCGGCGTTGGAATCGAACGGAACGTCCTCCGCTACTTCGTTCCGCCGCCGCGGCATCGACTTCAGTTCCCGGCGCGAAGATCCTTCAGAATTGCCTGCAAGGCGCTGTACTTCCGCTCGCCGTCCTTATTGTTTGCGATCCATTGCGCGTGATAGGCCTTGAAGATGTCGTTGTACAGCCGGTCATGCTCGTTTTGCGGCAGGCGAATGACCGAGCGGCTGCCCGGATCGGCACGCAGTGTTGTGCCTTCGGCCTCGTAGTAATCGCCCAGCGCACGGCTGAGTTTAAGTCCTCCGTTGCGGGCGATGGCGTCCTGGGCCTTGCGCGACAGCTGATTGTACAAGTCCTTGCGCATTCCGATGAAGAATGTGCGCACGCCGAGCGGCATATCGATGTGAGTCTTGATCAGAGGCGTGATCCGGAACGTGCCGAGCGCGGACCATCCGGCCAGGGTGCCCTGGATAACGCCGCGATTGAGAGCCTCGGCCACTCCGCGGATGGACATGCCGACCGGGGTGCCGCCGAGTTTCTTGACGACATCGGCCTCGGCCTTTCCGGGAACGCGAAACTTGAGCCCCTTGATGTCGGCCAGCGAGGAAATTTTGCGATTCAGATGTATTCCGCTGTTGTCGTTGGTGTAAACGGCGAAGATATGAACAGTTTCCAGGCCGCCGAGGAGACCCTTCTCGTACATCCGCCAGATCGCCACAGCGGCTTCCGCGGAGCCGGTGTTTCGGAACGTGTAGGGCAGGGCGAATATCGTGAAATCAGGGAAGAGTTTGGGCGTATAGGCAGGCAGGACCTGGGCGGCATCCTGAATCTTGTTCTGCACGCCTTCCCACTGCTTGCGCGGGCTGCGGATTAGTGCACCGCCCCAAAACTCCTTGAATTGTATCGTCCCGCCGCTTTCCTTTTCGACCGTGCGCAGGAATGGAATGGTAATTTTCTGGAGGTATTCAGCCTGCGGCGGGGTAAACGAACCGATTTTTACGGTTACCGGGTCGGCGGCCAATGACGGCGTTGACGCGAAAACCGCGATAGCACCAATTGCGCATATGAGATACCGTACGCTCATCCCGTTTGCTCCCATTTTTCGTTTCCTTATTTCTCTTTTCCGACATTTCCAGTCAAAACGGCATCACGGGCTCAAAAATTCTGTCAATCGAGCCACCTCTGTTCGCGCCGCACCGATAACGTCGGACAGAAAGTAGCCTCAGGTCCCCTCGTTGGGGTCGTGGTAGAGCGGGCCCACAATGCCCGTTGTGCCGGGCGGAGCTCCGGCGAGGTGATACCGGCCGTCGCGATCGCGCCCGATGCGGCCGTCCTCGCGCAACTCGTCGATCGCACAGGCGATCTCGCGGCCGTCGTCGCTGCCCAGCGCCTCGACGAGATCTGCGTAGAATTGCGGACCTGACTCCAGCGCGCGCTCGACCGTCTGAAAGCGCGCGTTCCCGGAAAACGTCCTGGCCGCCGACCGGGTCAGCGGAATTTCTCCGTCGCGGCCGAACGGCTTGGTGCAGTCGAAGCCGGCTTTCGCACCCGTACGCCGTCCCTGGAGCGACGGATCCATGGTCATTCCCATGATGCCGCTGAGCATGACGACGTCCTGATCGGCCTGGAACCTGGTTCCGAAAGCCCACTCCACCTGCCTGTCGTCCCTGATATCGATATCGTGATCGAATACCCAGATATGCTTGAGGGGGCGGATGCCGCCGAACAGCGCCGCAATAGCGTTACGGGCCTCTCCGAAGAAGCGTTGCTTGATCGAGACCCTGAGGCCGCTCGAACCTCCCGAAGTCTCGCGCAGGTAGACGGCAACCGGCTCGCGCACCGCCGATTTCAGGATTTGCATGGCTTCCGCTTCGTAGCGAAGCGCGCTGATGCACGACGAGTCGCACTCATCGAGCACAAACCCCGAACCGTGCTGCAGCGTCTGATGCATGACATCGCGGCGCATGGCGATCGCGGTGCAGGTAAAGACCGGATCCATGTGAATGGACCCGTAGTACCCCATGTACTCCCCGAACGGTCCCTCCGGTTCGACATAGCCACGCTCGTCGAGATAGCCCTCCAGCACCATTTCCGCATCGGCGGGTACGCGAATGTCGTTGGTCAGGCCCTTGACCACCGGCGCCGACTGACCGCGAAATGCGGCTACAAGGCCAAGTTCGTCGCCGGGTTTGCGCGTCGTCGCGGCGAAAAAGTCGAGCGGGTGATTGCCAAGGGTAAAGGTAATCGGAAGGCGCTCGCCGCGTGCCACGCAGGCCTGGTAGATGCGCTTGAGATCGGACGGCGCGGTTACATTTGTCCCCGTCTGCGTGCGGTTGCGCAGCGACAAGCGCCTGCTGCCGACATTGGTTCGTCCGGTCTCGGGATCGACGGTGAAGTCGATGCCGGCACTGATGTAGCAACTGCCATCGAAGCCGTGCTGCGGATAAAAAGGCAGCCTGGTGAGATCGACGTCCTCGCCCGTGATCCTGACCTGGTGGACCGGAGCCTCGTCGGACGGGATCTCGAACACCTGCTGGGGCGTGGCGAGGCGCCTGTGGTACTCGTCGTAGGCTTTTTCCCACGTCGTGCCGAACGCCGCGGCAAGTCGGGCACGCCCGGCCGCGGCCTTGGCGATCATCTCGAACCCTTCCGGCCCGGCATTTTTGAACAGCACCGCCTTGGGCGTGGCCTCGATGATCGCGCCGAGCGCGGCCAAGGGTACCGGTTCCTCGTGTATCTCCACTTCGTCGATCTCGATCAGCCGATCGACAAATCGGCGCAAACGAAACCTGTCGAAATCCTGATGTCGGGCAGTACCGTTCATGCCAGCCTCCGCTCGGCGTTGGTGCCGATCAATTCAATCACCCACAGACGGCCAAAGCAACGAAACCGGCGGCGCGACGTCTCCGCCGGTGGGAATCGCGATGCGCCAGGTTGGGGGATCGGCAATACCGGCTCAGCAGTCTTCGAGTCTCAGCCAGCCGAGCGCGCGCAGGACCGGCTCGTCGGTCATGACGAACAGCACCGCGTCTTCGATGGCGCGGTGCGCGACCGGCCGCCAGGAGGGCAGCGAGAGCACGTCGCCGCGCGACCAGGCGAAGTCTTCGCCGTCGATCGTCGAGGCGCCGCTTCCCTCGGCGATGCAGACGATCTGGTTGGCCGTCGTCCTGGTGGCGCGCGTCGTCTCGCCGGCCGCGTGAAGCTGCATGTAGAGCGCGATCGAGGACAGCGCCGGGCCGCCGAGCTCGACCCTGCGGCCGAACCGCCCGGCGGGATCGGGCGCCGCGCGAAGCAGATCGGCGCGGACGTCTTTCCAGCGGAAGATATGGGGCGATGCCGCCGGTGTCGCGCGGATCGGCTCGTAGGCATCCGGATGGGGCTCGAAGAACATCGGCTCCAGCAGATGGGTCAGCGGCGCATCGAGGCAGTCGAGCCAATAGCACATGCCCGCGGACTCGCTGCCGTGGCCGTGCCAATGCCAGTTCGGCGTCAGCAGCACGTCGTTGGGGGCCATCTCGAGGCGCGCGCCGTCGACGATCGTATAGGCGCCCTCGCCCTCCAGGATGAACCGCAGCGCGTTGGGCGTATGCCGGTGAGACCGCGCGGTCTCGCCCGGCAGGATCGCCTGGTAGGCGGCGATCATCGTGCGCACCGTGCCGTAAGTGTTGCCTTCGACCGGGTTGAACAGGATCAAGTTGCGGCGCTCGGCCAGCTCGGTGTCGACCAGCCGGCCCGCCGCGTCGAGCGCCGCGCGCCCGGCCGCCCACGACCAGTGGAAGGGCCGAAAATTGACGCGCGGCTCGGGCCACAGCGAGGGCGTCGGTTTCGCCCAGCCGGCGTTGATGCTGAGCGGCGCCAGACCTTCGTAAAGGCTGTGGAGCGATTCCGACTGGGCAAGGTCCGACATGGGGCGCAGCTCCGTTCGACCGGCGGGCATGGCCGGAGTTTAGAGCCTCACGCCGCACCGCGCACCCGCTCGATCACCGACGCAGGGTCGGACGGCGGCGCGTCGCCGCGCCAGGCGACGTGCCCGTCGGACCGCACCAGCACCAGCGCGCCGCCGTAGAGCGCCGCAATGTCCAGCTCGGCGATATCGACCACCGCCATCGGCACCGCGCGCGCGGCGCAAGCGGCGGCGAGCGCAGCCGGATCCGGCGGCGCGGCGCCCAGCCTCAGCAACACGAAGCCGCGGCCGAACAGATCGAGGGTCGAGCTTCCGTCCTCGAGAAAGGCGTGCGGTGCGCGCGCGCCGGGCCGCGCGGTCTGCGCGTAGACCGCGGGATCGCCCGGCGGCGGCTTGGTGCCGTCGGCAACGCAGATCGGCGAGTCCTCGTAGATGTAGCCGAGATGGATCCCCAGGGTCCGCCATTCGCGCATCATCGCCTGCGCGAGGTCGCCGCCGATGCGCCGCCGCAGCGCTTCGCCGCCTTGCGTCCGGTCGAGCAGGCCCGAGGCCGGGGGCGGCGAGAGCATGCGCGCGAGATTGCCGCTCGCCTCCCGCCACGTTGCGCTCCGCCACCGGCCGGCGCTCGGGCGTGTAGGAGCGAAGCAACCCGTTGCCGCCCCAGCCGGCCATGACCGCATCGATCTTCCAGGACAGGTCGACGGCGTCGCCGATCCCGGTGTTCATCCCGAAGCCGCCGGTCGGCGACATCGCGTGCGCCGCGTCGCCGGCGATGAATGCCGGGCCGTCGCCGAACGTCTCGGCCACCTGCTCGCGGCGCTGCCACGGCACGGCCGAGAGGATCTCGTAGTCGAAGCGCCGGCCGACGGCGCGCTCTATGGCGCTGCGGATCTCGGGCTCGTCGAGGACGCGGCCGTCGGCGCTCGAGCGGATGATCGACATCCGCCACGCGTCGCTTCCGTTGATCGCAACGATCGTCGCCCACGTCCCCTCGGGGCCGACGAAGATGAAACGGTAGCCCGGCCGCTTGTCGTGCAGGGCTTCGAAGCCGCGGCAGCGAAAGATGATGTTGGTGGTGAAGGTGAGCGCCGGGTTTCCGGTCATCGTCGTGCCGAGCGCCGCGCGCACCGCGCTCGATGCGCCGTCGCAACCGATGAGGAACTGCGCTTCCAGCTGCGCGCGGCTTCCGCTGCGGGTGTCGAGGATCTCGGCGATCACGCCGTCGGCCGATCGACGCAGACCCTCGAAGCTTGTGTGGTAACGCAGCCGCACCGTCTCGTGCGAAGCCGCGAAGCGGCGCAGGATCGGGTCGAACATGTTCTGCGGGCACCGCTCGCGCTTCTGCGGGCTCTGCGGCGGCGGCACGGCCGCGTTCATGTTGGGGACCGCGTAGCGGCCGATCTCCCAGCCTTCGGCCAGGCTGCCTGCGATATAGACGTTGTCCTGCGGATAGTCGCGGTCGTAGGGCGCGGCTTCGACATCGCCGACGATCCCCCAGCGGCGGCAGAACTCCATGGTGCGCGGGCCGACCAGATCCTGCCGCGGCTGGTCGATGGCGCCGTCGGACTGCTCGATCAGCAGGCAGGTCCGGCCGCGCCAGCCGAAATCGCCGGCGAGCGCGAGGCCGACCGGGCCGCCGCCGACGATCAAAACGGCGCCGTCGCGCCTGTCCACCGGGTCGGCGTGCAGGCGTCGGTCAGCCATTGCGGTTCGGATGGCCTTCGAGCATGTCCGCGCAGCCGGCCCGGGTCGCCCAGTATTCCCAGGCGCGCCGGAACTCCGGGCCGTCGGGGTTCATCAGGAGCCGCTCGGCGATCTCGCCCTCGGACAGGAACTTGACCCGGCCGAACTGCAGGGCCGTGGTCAGGATGCGCGCGTTGCGCGGCAGCATCACCGACAGCCGCACGACCTCCGACAGCGACCGCGCCGCGGCGGTGAAGCCGTGGCCGCGCATCAGGACGACGCGGTGGTCGTCCAGCGCACCGGCGAGATCGCGGCCCTGCTCCATATCGACCACCAGAAGCGTCGTGTCGCCGAACTTCTCGGCAATGTCCCAGACCGGCACCCGCGCTCCCATCAGACCGGCGGAATGAATCACCGGGCGCAGAGGCTCTTCGGTGATGCTATAGGGCAGCACCTCCTCGGCATGGCTGTGGACGACCGCCATCGCGTCGGGGTTGCGCTCGTAGACGCCGCCGTGGATGAAGCGTTCGAGATAGGGCGTGCGGGCATCCCCGCCGAGCGCGGTGCCGTCGAGCCGGAACGCCATGATGTCCTCGCGCGACACCAATTCCGGGCTCCGGGAGCATGACAGGAAGAAGCGCTCCGGGTCGTCCGGGTGGCGGATGCTGACATGGCCGTAGGCGTCGACCACGTTCTCGTTGGCGAGGATGCGGTTGGCGACGACGAGATCGCCGAGCGCGGTTTCGATGTCGGTCATGGCATTCCCCTGGTTACGGCGGTCCCTCTCAACGGTCGGAAGCGGATCGAGAGCGGTCGATTCCCAGCAGCGCGCCGCACCGGTGGGTCCGGCTCGGTCGATGGCGTTGAAGGCCGCGATCGCGCTTGGACTATCGACCATGGCGCCAAGCCCCGCCGTCTGGAACGTCCTCTCCCGCACACTCGAAGACCTGCGACGATAAAGCGCCCGGCGAATCGCAGTGTGCGATGCGTGCGGCCCATTGGCCGCTTCATGCCCGATCCTCATTGACAATCGAATTTCCATCCAACGTGTATGCGCTGAAATGCTCCCGCTCCAAATCCCGGTAGAATCCGAACAGCTTCTTCCATTTTATGACGGCCAGCGCGGCGTTCAGGGCATTCAGCACGGCGATCTGGATGTTCTGGGAATACACGCCGTCCGCGTCGCCGCCGGACAGTCCTATTCTCTTCTTATCTCTCACATGATCGCGCTTGTCGGGCGTGCTGGCCGTCACGCGGGCGATGCCCTGGAGCTGCTCGTCGACGAGTTCTATCCCTACCCCGACATCGATGAATGGGATATCGAGTTCCTCACACTTCTCGATGATGGGCCGCGTTGCATCGCCGCGATTCATGCAAAGAAATGCAAAGTCCATCCCCTCCAACGCGTCGGCGTTGGACGCGTCGATGTCGACGTCATGCTCAATGGTACCGCTTCGCACAAGACCGTAGCGGCTGGCATGATGGCGAACTTTTCTCGGGATCTCCTTCAACTCCTCCACGGACGGCGCGCCCGGAGACCGAAATGCGTTGTGCTGGAGGAAGTCGTCTCCATCTAAAACGAGGATTTCCCGCACAGGGGTCTTGGCGACAAAGTCCAATATGTACGAGCCCGTTCCGGATTTCGGGGGCAACGTCACGGCGCGAATGGTCTCGAACCATGCATCCGTGCTGATCCTCCGATAGGGGAATCTAATCGAAGCAGTCGGCAAGGGCGGCCAGCACACGGGGTGGGGACAGTGGCACAACCGAGACATCGGCGCCCGGCCCGGCGATGCGAGCGACCGCGTTGAGGATCGCTGCG
Organism: Alphaproteobacteria bacterium; assembly: GCA_965248835.1. Classification (GTDB taxonomy): domain Bacteria; phylum Pseudomonadota; class Alphaproteobacteria; order MPNO01; family MPNO01; genus CAYFYS01. The sequence goes on along the minus strand of CBDFLJ010000001.1, from coordinate 2,105,179 downwards.
GGCGGGGCGATCGTGCCGCTCTCGCCGATCCCCCTGACGCCGAGCGGGTTCGTGGTCGGTCTCGTTTCCATGTAAGCCAGCCCGATGGTCGGTGCCTCCACCGCGCTCGGCACGAGATAGTCGCCAAGCGTCGTCGTCATCGGCTGGCCGTCGGCGGCGTAGATGAATTCGGTCAATACCGCGTTGCCGATGCCTTCGATAACCCCGCCGATGATCTGGCCGTCGACGACTGCTCGGTCGAGCGCCTGGCCGACGTCGTGGACGACGAAATAGTCGATGAGCCGCACGCGGCCGGTCTCGGTATCGACGCCGACCTTCGCGGCATGGACCGACATGCCCATGGTTATCGGCTGGTCGGTGCTGAAGACGTATTGCGCCTCCAGCGCCGGGGCGCCGTCGAACAGTGGCCCGCCGGGTGCAACCGCGCGCGCGATATCGCCGATCGTAAGCCCGGTGTCGATTTCTCCCTCACGGAGAATAGTACCTTCGACGATCGACAGCACATCGGGATCGGATTGCGTCAGGCGACCCGCGTGCCGCAGCACGGCCTGGCGCAGCCGGACGGCCGCGCCATGGACGGCGTTGCCGCCGAAGATCGCGCCGCGGCTGGCGAACGCGCCACGGCCGAATGGCAGCAAGGCGGTATCGCCCATGGAGACCTCGATCCGGTCGAGGCTCGTCCCCAGTGTTTCCGCGCAGATCTTCGCGAACGTCGTGGACTGGCCTTGCCCCTGGGAGGTCATGCCCGAATGAAGGCTGACGTTGCCCGCCGAATCGATCCGGACGCGCGCTGATTCGAAGTTGACGAAACCGGACCCGTCCACCCCACAGGCGAGACCCCAAGCAACGCGCTCACACCCGCCGCTGGCCTCGACCGCGTCGGTGTATCCCCCCTCGACAACGGCACGCTGGAGCATTTCCGGGAAATCGCCTGCGTCGAAGATCAACGCCATGCCGCCGAACCTGGTGCCGGTAGCCCACGGCAGATCGGCCCCGGTTACGAGATTACGCTCGCGGATCTCGGCCGACCCGATCCCGATCGACCGGGCAGCGCGGTCGATCACGGTTTCCAGCGCCAACGCCGCTTCCGGCTGCCCGGCGCCGCGATAGGTCGCGGTCGGGGTCTTGTTGGAGCCAAGGACGACAACCTCGATTTCGAAGTGCTCGATCCGATAAGCACCGGTCAGCAGCGCGCTGGCGAGCTCGACGGTTGCGATCCCGCTGGTGAAGATATAGGCGCCCGCATCGAGACTCAGCGTGGCCTTGAGCGCCTCCATGCGACCGTCCCCGGAATGGCCGAGCTCCATCTCGGCCGTGATGTCGCGGGAATGGGTGGTCGCCAGCAGGTTCTCAGCCCGATCCTCGATCCACTTCACCGGACGGCCGAGCACCAGGCTTGCGAACGCGACCACGATCTCCTCGCAGTAGGTCCGCGACTTGGCGCCGAACCCGCCGCCGACGTCCTCGCAGACCACCCGGACATTGGCTTCTGGAAGCTCGAGCAGGCTGGCGAGGTTCTCCCGGACATTGTAATGCGCCTGGGTCGACATCCGCACCGTCAGACGCCTGCGCCCGGCCCGGAAATCCGCGACCGCCCCGCGGGTCTCCAGCGGCAAGGGCACCTGGCGGGAGAACCGCACCGTATGGCTTGTTCGGCATGCGGCATTGGCCATCGCCAGGGCCGGATCGCCGCGCCGCGCCGAGAAGCCGGCCGCAACGTTGTCCGGCCATTCCTCGTGCAGGAGCGGCGTGGCAGCGCCCGCGATGACGGCAGGCAGAGGGCGATAGGAGACCTCGACCAAGGGCGCGAGGTCCTCGGCTGTATAGCGATCCGCGGCGACCAGAAACGCCACCGGCTCGCCGACGAACCGCACCCGGTCGGTGGCAAGGAACCGCGGTGGGCGGCCGCGAATGCTCGGATGCCAGTAGCGCACCAGCCAATCCTTTTCGATGAACGGCAGGTCCGCGGCGGTCAGGACCAGATCGGCGCCGGCGGCCAGCGCCGCGCTCACATCGATCGAGACGATCTCGGCGTGGGGGTGCGGGCTTCGGATGAACACGCCCTCGGCCATCCGGTCCAGATGGACGTCGTCGACGAAGCGGGCGCGCCCGCGCAGCAGCCGGTTGTCGTCCTTGCGAGCCACGCGCGCGTTCTACCCGGCGCTTGCCGCCGCGCCGAACCGCGCCATCCATTCCTCGGGCCGGTCGCCGTGGAACGTAAGCGTCATCTGGCTGACCCCGCTCGCGGCCAGCGCGCGGCACTGCTCGAGGCACTGCTCGACCGTGCCTGCTACCGCGTAGGCGGCAACGAACGCGTCGTCGAGCACGTCCTGGGCGGGCTCGCCGGCGGCCAGACGTTCGAGCGATCGGGCGAACAGGCCGGGATCGATGCCGTTGTCGCCGCCCATCGCGGCGAGCGCGGCAGGCGTGCTGTCGTAGGCCCGGAAATATGCGCCGAGCATCGCGCCGATCGCCGGCTTGACCGCCCGGCGCGCCTCGGCGCCGTCATCGCCCGCCACGCAAGGGACATACTTGACGATGTTGGACGGGGTGGGCCTGCCCGCTTCCTTCGCCGCTTTGGCCATCACGCCGATTGCATTGCCGGTGAATGCCGGTGGACACATGTTGCTGATCAAGAGGCCGTCGGCGCGCGCGCCGCACACCCGCAGCACCCGCTCGCCCATTGCCGCCAGGTAGATCGGCACCCGGTCGCGCACGGGCTCATAGCTGAGCTTCACACGGTCGGCGGAGAAGACCTTCCCCGCGTGGCTGACTTCCTCGCCGGCCAAAAGGGGGCCGGCGATCGCAACGGCATCGCCAATGGCATTGGCCACGTTCATGAATGAGGCAATCTTGTCGATCGAACGCGGCACGCCGGCGCCTATACCGAGGATGGCGCGTCCGCCGGAGATCTCGTCGAGCGCGCCAAGCTCCATCGCCATCAGGCTCGGATGGCGGTTGAACGGGTTGAAGACGCCGATGCCGATCTCGATCGTCTCGGTCGCCAACGCGCAGGCGGTGGCGGCGGGCAGCACGCCGCGCTGAAACAGGTTCTCGGCGAACCAGACCGTGCTGAAGCCGCATTTCTCGGCATGTCGGGCCGCCTGGGCGCAAATCCTGGAATCCATGTCGCCGTGCATGCGCACCGCAAAGCGCGGCAGATCGGTCATGGGATTATCCCTGCTCTTCGGGCCGCGCGCCGGTCTCGCGTGTGGAAATATGGACGTGGACGCAGATCCACTTTCCGTGTTCACGCCGAAAGACCTCGGTCGAGCGCGACGGCCAGTCGTCACCGGTCCAATGGGGCTCGTCGTCGTCCGATTTCCAGCGCCCGGCCGCCGTGCGCTCGCAGGTGATCACGGCGTAGTCGCTGTTGCCGATCAACCGGACGTCGCTCGACCGCCAGGGCTTGGTGATCTCGACCCTGGGGCCGAAATAGGTCCACAGCTTCGCCCAGTCCTCGATCCCCTTGTAGGTGTATCCGGTCGAGTTGAACCACACACAATGCGGATGGTCGCTCCAGACTTTCCGCAGCGCCGCGACGTTCAGGCCGATCGAGTTGGCATCGAGATAGCCCTGGTGCAGCGCAAGGAGCTGCTCCTTATCCTCCTCGGTGCCTTCGAACAGCGAAAAGGCGTGCTCGCCCAACTGGACCGTCGGCTCAGTCATCATGCGTTTCCTTTGGTAACAGCTTCTGGCGGCGCAGCGTTCGGCCCGGCCGTGCGCCGGTCGGTGCGCCGTCCCGCCAGACCGGACGGCCGTTGACCAGAACCATGTCGATGCCGGCCGCAGGCACCGCGGGCTCATCGAACGTCGCACGATCGATGATCGTTTCGGGATCAAACACCACGATGTCGGCAAACCCGCCGGGCGCCAGCGTGCCGCGGCCGGTCAGCCCGAACCGTGCGGCGGGAAGCGAAGTCATCCGGCGCACCGCCTCTTCGATCGGAAACATCCCGACATCGCGGGCGTAGTGGCCGAGGACCCGTGGGAATGTGCCCCAGAGCCGCGGGTGGGGATGCCGGTCATGCGGCAGGCCGTCCGAGCCGATCATGGTGTGCGGGAAGGCTAGGATCCGCCGGACGTCGTCCTCGTCCATCAAGAAGTAGACCGCACCCGCCGGCTTCAGCCGCGCGACCGCCTCGTCGGCCGGGACGCCCCACTCGGCGATGATCTCGGCGAGGTCGCGTCCGGCCGCTTCCGGCACGCTTTGCGACCAGGCAATGACGGCCCGCTCGGCGGTTCCGAATCGCTTGGCGTCGAGGATCGAGGACGCGGCCACATAGGGGTAGACATCGAGTCCGACGGGCTGACGTTTGATCGCCTCGGCGATCAGCGACAGGGTGTGGCGCGATCGCCCGTGATTGGCCCTGCCGGCGACCTTGTGATGGGAGATGACCAGCGGCACACCGGCCCGCTCGGCAATCCCGAAACTCTCCTCCAGGCTTTCGATGACCCGATCGGCCTCGTCGCGCATATGGGTGGCGTAGACGCCGCCCGCCTCGCCCACCAGCGCGGCAAGTGCGGCGACTTCCGCGGCGGGCGCGGCGGCGGCCGGCGGATAGAAGGTCCCGCTCGACATGCCGATCGCACCGTCATCAAGCGCTGCCTGGAGCCGTTCGCGCATCACCGCCAGCTCTGCCTCGCTTGCCGGCCGGTCGAGTGCGGCCATCGCGCCCACGCGCAACGTCGAATGGCCGACCAAGCAAGCAGCGTTGACCGCGGGCGGCGCAGCGTCAAGCGCATCGAGGTAGCTGCGAAATTTTGCGAACCGGTATGACCCGGTGTCGCCGATCAGGTCGAGCGGCGGCGGCGGGGTGTCCCGCAACACCAGCGGCGCCAGACTTATCCCGCAATTCCCGGTTATCACGGTCGTCACGCCTTGGCTGGTCTTCGCGGCCATGTCGGGATCGACCAGCAGCGCTCGGTCGTCATGGGTGTGGGCATCGATGAAGCCCGGGCTGATTGCCTGGCCGCGAACGTCGATCTCGACGTCGCCACGACCGACAGGAATTTGCTCGATCACCGCGACACGGTCGCCGGCGACGGCCAGGTCAGCAGCCACTGGCGCGCGCCCGGATCCGTCGAATACCCGGCCGTTTCGCAAAACCAAGTCGAACCGCATCGGAAAAGACACCCCCTGCGACAAAGGGGATCAGGTTTTGCGCGCTCATGCAATTGTCGAGCCTCCGGTCACCGCGGCGCGGCCCGGCTGCATGGGTCGCTGCTCGGAAAGAGGCGCCGGTGTCGGCGCGCCGGGTGGTGATGTTCCGAGCTTCGCGCGCGCTGAAGAACCGGGTTGACGACGGAGTGTCGAGCAACGGCGATGGCACGTAACCGGTTCATCACCATCGTCACCTCGAACCTGCCGTTCCAGGAATGGACCTCCGTCTTCGCCAGCGAACGTCTCACCGGCGCCCTGCTCGACCGGATCACCCACCATGTCCTCGCGGTTGTAGGAGCGCCTAATCCGGTGGCACCGAGAACGCCAGCATCTTGGCGACCGTCTTGCGGTCGATCTCGAACCGAAGCGCCGCCTCCCGCCGGCTCAAACCTTCAACACGGCTTGCCAGCCGTGCTCGCGCATAGAGCTCCACCCGATACACCCCCTGCCTTCACCGGTTCATCCCGGTCGAAGGCTATCGGTGGCCCAAAATTGAGCCGCCGCCGGACCAACCCGGCCGCTTTAGTGGGGGATTATTCCGCCGCCGTTCTCAGATCGTGCCGTGATCGGATTTGCCAGCGGTTGGGGCGATCGGCTGGTCACCTCAAACATGGCCTTACCGACACAAATCAACTAGCATCCAAACTGGACCGCCTGGTGGGCCGGTCGCCGAGAATGTCAGGGCAGCTACGGGGTCACCGGGATCGAAGAAATCACTCCGTTGCCCAAGGTCGAGACCGGACACCAGGCCATGGACTTCGAGATACGCCGGCTGAGCGCACATTTCGGCGTCGAGGTGCTGGGGCTCGATCTCGCTCAGCCGTTGGCGGACGCGGATTTCGCGCGGCTCCGCCGGGCTTTCTTCGAGGCCGGGATCATGGTGATCCGCGATCAACAGATCGAACCCGAGCACCAGGTCGCGTTCAGCCGCCGGTTCGGGCCGCTGCAGATCCATGTGCTGACCCAGTTCCATCATCCCGATGAACCCGAGATGCTGGTGCTGTCGAACGACAAGGCGCCGGACGGCACCGCGCTTGGCTTCGAGGACGCGGGACGCTATTGGCATTCCGACCTGTCATACGAAGAGGCGCCGTCGCTCGCGACCATGCTCTACGCCATCGATATCCCGCCGGAGGGCGGCGACACCATGTTCGTCGACATGTGCCGCGCATACGAGACCTTGCCTGAGGCGACCCAGCGGCGGATCGCGGGTTTGCAGGCGGTGCATTCCTACACCGCCAACTACGAGCGCAACCAGAGCCGTCCCGGCGCGCGGCCGGCGCTCACCGGCGCACAGAAGGCAAGGCTCAGAGACGTTGTCCATCCGATCGTGCGCACCAACGAGGATACCGGGCGCAAGGCGCTCTATGTCAGCCCCGGCTTCACCATCGCGGTCGTCGGGATGGACGAGACCGAGGGCCGCGCGCTGCTCGACGGGCTATTCGTCCATCTGCTGAAGGACGAGTTTCGCCATATCCACAAATGGCGGGCCAACGACTATCTGTGCTGGGACAACCGCGGCACGATCCATCACGCCACGCTCTACGACCCTCAATACCGCCGTCACATGCACCGCACCACGGTCGAGGGCGCGCGACCGGCATAGGCGTCGGCCTGCAGGTTCCTGCCGAAGCCGCGCAGATGCTCGACCGGATGATCCTCGAGCTGTTCCTGGAGTAGCGGAACAGCACCGCCGGCGGATCCGCACCGCCGAACAGGGCGTCGTCTGGGACATAGACCCAAGCCCGCCCCGTATCGATCTCGCTCTGGGCGAGCACCGGCAGCGGGATGTCGTCGCCGTGCAGCCGTTTCAGTCATCGCTTCAGCACAGCCAATGAACTTATTCCCATAAATTTCTTGATCAGGACGACAGAGCGCTTTGCTGGTTCGAGAGCCGCTTTGGACTGAGCGAATGCGCGCTCTGGATCCGACGGCGCGAGACGCCGCCGGGTCACGGCCCTGCGGTCAATAGAGAACGCTCGGCAGCCAGAGCGCCAGTTCAGGCACCACCAGCATCAGCACCACCAGCACGAAGGCGGCCGCAAGGAAAGGCAGGATGCCGGCGTAGATCGACGACAAAGGGATCTCCGGCACCTGCGAACGGATGACGAAAATGTTGAGCCCGACCGGGGGCGTCACCAAGCCGATCTCGATCACCACCACCAGCAGCACTCCGAACCAGACCGGGTCGTATCCGAGCTCGATCAGGAGCGGCAGGAACACCGGCACGGTGATCAGCATCATCGCGATCGATTCGAGCACGCAGCCGAGAACGACATAGAACGCCACCAGCGTGACCACGACCAGCCAGGGCGACAGACCCGTTGCCTTGACCCAGCCCACCAGCCCCGCAGGCACTTGGGTGCGTACAAGGAAATAGGAGAACAGGAACGCCGTAATCAGGATGAAGAACAACATCGCCGAGGTGCGCACGGTCTCGACCATGCTGTCGAGAAGCACGTTCCAGCCGATGCGACGCGTGAGCGCGGCGATCGCGATGGCGCCGAAGGCAGCGACGGCGGCAGCCTCGGTCGGGCTGAAGATGCCGGCATAGATGCCGCCGACGGCGAAGAAGAAGAGGAGCAGGAGTTTCCACATCCCGGTCAGATGGCGGATCCGGCGCGACCACGGCATCGCTACGCTCTCGGGCGTCCATCCGGGCAGCACACGCGAGATCACCCAGATCACGACGATCTGCAGCGCGGCGAGCACGATCCCCGGGATCAGCCCGGCCGCGAAGAGCTGCGGGACCGACTGCTCCGCGACGATCGCATAGAGCACCAGCATGACCGAGGGCGGGATCAGGATGCCGAGCGTGCCGCCCATCGCGACCGCGCCGGTCGACAGCCGGTCGTCGTAGCCGAGCCGCTGCATCTCTGGAACCGCGATCCGGGCCATCGTTGCCGCCGTCGCGAGCGAGGAGCCGCAGATGCAGCCGAACCCCGCGCACGCCCCGATGGTTGCCATCGCCAGCGCGCCGCGGCGGCCGGAGAACAGCGCGTTGGCGGCATCGAACAGCTCGCGCGACATGCCCGAATGCCCCGACACCACCCCCATCAGGATGAACAGCGGCATCACCGAAAGCGCGTAGCCTGCGGTAAGGTCGAACGGCGTCGTCCCGAGCACGATGAACGCGGTGCTCCAGCCGTCGAGCGCGGCGTACCCGACCAACCCGACGATCCCGAGCGCGATGGCGATCTTGACGCGCAGCATGATGAGCACGATCAGCGCGAGGACGCCGATTATGCCGATGACCTCCGAGCTCATCGGATCCGCACCGATCTGGTAAGCCGCAGCATGTCGCGCACGAACAACAACGCCACCGCCAGCATCGAGCAGGCGATGCCGAGCAGGATCGGCACCCAGTGGACAATCTTCGGGATCTCGAGGTCCTTGGTTTCGTCGCCGAACGCGTACATGTCCAGCGCGGGCTCGACCATGTGAATTTCCATCAGGACCAGCAGAACGAGCGCGAGCCCGGTCGAGATCGTCTCGAACACGGGCCGCAGCCGCGGCCCGAAGACATGGTCGAGGACCTCGACGACGACGTGCTCGCGGCGCAGGAAGGTCTCGGGGATGGCCAGATAGACCATCGCGACCAGAAACAGTTCGACCAGGTCGAAGGTACCGAAGATCGGCAGGTTGATCGCCCGCAACGGGATGTCCACCACGGTGATCATCATCATCGCGGCGAGAAAGAGGACGGCGGCGCGGGTCAGATACCGCGCCGCCGTATCGAAGGCCGCATCCAGCCCCACGGCGGGCACGGACCTAACGGCGTTTCAGCCCGACCCAGAAGTTCTTCGCCGACGCCGCGAACTTCTCGGAATACGCTCTCATCTTGCCGTAGATCTCGCGCGCCGGCAGTCCCTTGCCTTCGAGCTCGGCGAGCCTGCTTTCGCTGACGCTCTGGGCGATGCTCTTGAACTTGGCGTCTTCGACCTCGGACAGGTGGATCGTCTCGCCGCCCTCGCTCACGAGATACGCCTTGCCGGGGGCGTCGGCGGCGTCCCACATCCGCCCGACCTCGCGCGCGATGCCGGTCGTCGACGAGGTGATGAGATCCTGGTAGGTCCTGGACAGCTTGCTGAACGACTTGGGGTTCATGACGACGGAGAAGCTCGAAACGTAGGAGTACATCTCGGTCGTGTGCTTGACGAGTCCGCCCAGCTTGAATGCCGTGTGCGCCCCGCCATAGTCGATAAACACGCCGTCGATGGTGCCCTTCTGCAGGCCGTCGGCGATCTGGGTCGGCGGCATTCCGACCGGCGTTCCGCCGAGCGCCCGGACCCACTCGCGAATGGTCGGCGAGGCAAAGCGGATGCGCAGCCCCTTCATGTCCTCGGCCGTGCGCACCGGACGCGTCCTGGTGTGCAGGTTGCCCGGCTGGTGGGTCAGAAGGTATAGGACCTTGAGCCCGCGGTGCTCCTTGTCGAGCATCTCTCTGAGATCGGGCTGGTTGAGAACCAGCGTGCCGACCTCGGCGCTCGGCACCGTGTAGGGCAATTGGATCAGCTCGTTTAGCGGGAAACGACCCGGCGTGGCCCCGTGCAGGATCCAGGTGAAGTCGGCGACGCCCTTGCGCGCTATGTCGTAGTATTTGGGCGGCGGGCCCATTTGGGCGCCGTGGTAGAGGGCGATCTTCATCCCCCCGATCGACAGCGCTTCGAGCTTGGCGGCCCAGGCTGTGATGTATTTCGACATGAAATGGCCGGCAGGGACGAAACCCGCGTATTTGAGCTCGACCGTCTTGGCGCCCGCGGATGGCACCCAGACAAGCGCAGCGACGGCTGCGGCAACGAATGCGTTCTTGAACGAATTCCTCATGGTTGCATCCTCCCTCGGGGCTCTCTGCAACGTGCCCCGGATTTGTTCTGTCGGTCAACAATCTTACGGAAAACAGGGCCGACGGCAAAAGCTCAATTGCCGGTATGGCGCCTCCATTCCAATTGGACGCCTCCATTTACCTCGCGAATTTTGCCTGGTTGTGATTCTCTACGGCGGTTCGGTTCGAGGAGGTATTGATGAGGCAGGCTGGTCTGTTCGGCTTACCGGATCATCTTCGGAAGCTATCGGCGACGGGTGATCCGTTGGAGGTGCTGGCGAAGGTCGTCGACTTCGAGATTTTCCGCGCGCCGCTTGAGGCGGCGCTGGGCTATTCGGACGGATCGAAAGGCGGCCGCCCGGCCTACGATGCGGTGGCGATGTTCAAGGTACTGATCCTGGCCGCGCGGCACACGGTGAGCGACGAGCGGATGGAGTTTCTGATCCGCGACCGCTTGAGCTGGCTTCGCTTCCTGGGCTTCGATCTCGGAGCGCCGACGCCGGACCGCAACACCATATGGATCTTTCGCGAGCGTCTGGTCCGGGCCGGGGCGATGGATAAGCTGTTTGCCGCCTTCGATGGCGAACTGCGCCGGTGCGGCTATCTGGCGATGGGCGGGCAGATCGTCGATGCGACGTTGGTATCGGCGCCCAAGCAGGCAACAGCGACGACGAGAAGGCGGCGATCAAGGCGGGCAAGAGCGCGTCCGAGATCTGGCCCGATCAGCCGGCCAAGGCGGCGCAGAAGGACACAGATGCGCGGTGGACGGTGAAGACCGGCGGCGCAAGAACCCCGCCGGGGCGCAGCGACCGTGTGGGAACCAATCGGCTCACGCCACCTCACCCGTCCAGCAAACGCGCCCTCTGATCCTCCCACGCCGCCGGAAACGGCTTCATCAACCGCGCCATCGTGAGCACGGGCTGCTGGCGTCCGTCGAGGATCGCGTCCACGATGTCGGGCGCGAGCAGGGTGAGGCGCAGGATGCGGCTCAGGTAGGAATCGTTGATGCCCTCGGCGCGGGCGATCTCGTCGACCGTGCCGTGGACGCCGGTCTCCAGCAGCCGGCGCCGGCGGAAAGCGCGGGCGAGCGCCTTGACCAGGGTGTCGTCGACCCGGCTTCGGGGCCCAGCCCAGGCCGGCATACCGTCGGGCGAGACCACCAGCTTGCGCCCGCCGCGGGCCTTGAAGGCCATGGGGGCCCAGACGGTGAGGGTGGCGCCGTCTTCGCTGAGCTGGGCGTCGGTCATCAGGCGGCCCTCCGCTGGCTCTGTTCCACCCTCATGTCGGCGACCAGACTTCGGAGCCCGTCGACGCGGAGATGCAGCCTCAACCCGTTTGGCTGGACCTCGACACGCCGGACGAGAAGCCGGACCAGGCGGGCCTGCTCGGCGGGGAACAACTCGTCCTACAGGGGATCGAGGCCGTGAAGGGCCTCACGTACCTCGGCCTCGGTGAGCGCGTCGTCCCGTTCCCGAACCGCGCGCCAGGTGGCGACGACGATCTCGGGTTGGCGCAGCAGGCCCCGAAGCCGGTCGATGACGGCGGCTTCGATCTCGGCCGCGGGCCCGCGGCGCACCACGTTGGCCCAATCATCAAATCGGCACTGTCGGATTGCCGCAGAGGAAAAGTCCTCCAATCGGTGATAGGAGTCACCTGCGACTGGCTGCGAATTGGAGGTCATCCGGGAAATGTCGGTTTATCGCGTTGGCAGAGATTTCCCGCGGTGGGCGATCCAGATTTGTTCCTCACCATAATCCGCCGGGGCGCCGGAAAAATCGGAAAATAAAGCGTCAATCTCAAAGCCGCTGGCTTCGATCAAATAGCGCATTTCTTGTTGATAGCTCCAGCGCATCGACCATCGTGTTTTTTGGGAGGCTAAAATCTTGCCGCCGGCTTCGAGCAATTCCAGGCGAATCGTTTCGCTGAACACCTGACGTAGGGGATCGGTTTGGCGATCGAGAAACGTCCGGCGGATCCGGTGTCCCGAGGCCGGGTCTTCGAACTGCTCCCGTTCGATCGGCGGCCGTGCGCCGGGAACGCAATATCGTAGATCGGGGTCGAAAAGCGTCAGAACCAGGCCACCGCCCGGTTCGAGGTGGGTGTGGATTTGACGCAGCGCGGCGCGCTGGTCCTCGGGCGTCAGCAGATGCTGGAACGATCGTCCCGGCAGCATCACCGTTCGAAACCGCTGCTCGATCTCGAAGTCGACCATGTCGGCACGGATGAACCGGAGGCGATCGACGACATCCTGCGGGTAGTGCTCTTGCTTTCGCTCAGCGAGGGCGAGCATTTCGGCCGATAAATCGACCGCGACGACGTCGAAACCAGCCGCCGCGACGGGCCAGCTTATCAACCCGGTCCCGGCGCCGAGTTCCAACACCGGGCCGCCGAACCGCGCGGCCCAGTCGATGAAAAAATCTGCCGCGGCAGACGCGGCGGCTCCGTATATATGGTCGTAGGAGTAAGCGCCGATTCGGCCCTCAACGTAATACGCATTGGCATGTTTGATACGGCGGCGGCTGTCCCGCGAGAGTGGGATCTTTTTCATAGCAACACTCTAAGGGGGATTTGCAATACGGAGAATCCCGGTTCAGTCCTGCCTCACACCGGTAGCCAAGTGGTCCGTAAGATATTGAAATAAAACATCTGTGAACATTCTATATTCCGCGGTGAGGGGTTTTTTAGAGGTGTCCAGGTCTCGGCGACGAACACCAGACGGTTCGGTTCGAGCCGGCCCCTCGGCGCCTGCCATCGCGCCCGCTACCGGGCGGCCGCCGCCCGGGCGAGCGATCGTCTCAAGCAAAAGGTCTTGACCGTTGACGCACACCTGCTGGAGAGTGCGCAGACCGATCTCGAGTTCCGCGACGGCGCGGCCTCCGGTGCGTCGGTCCACCAACGCGATGGCCTGCAGAAGCTCATGGCAGACGCCAAGAACGGTTGCTTCGAGGCAATCTACGCCGACGCGCTTGATCGCCTCAGCCGCGATCAGGCGGACACGGCAACGATCTACAAACGGCTCCGCTACTACGGAGTGAAACTGGTCACACTCGAGGAAGAGGAAATTAACGCTATGCACGTCGGGTTCAAGGACCCGATGAATGAAACGTTCCTCGAGGCTCTGGCGGTGAAGACTCGCCGCGGCATGGAAGGCCAGGTCCGCGACGGTTGCGGCTCCGGCGGACGGAAGCGTTTCAGCGCTCCGGGTGGGAGAATGCCTCACGGGCGGATTGGCGGGCTCCGGCGCCGATCCGCGATCCACAGCGCCCCCCTGAGAACGCGGTCCGGGATCCAACCAGGCGTCGTTTGACGGCAGCGGCAACGGTGCCGGTTCCTGCGCCGCCGCGGCGAACGGGAGCAACAGCGCGAGAACCGCACCACCGACACCAAGCCGGCGGGGACGACGCGCCACGCCGTCTACCTTTGCCCGCGCGACCTGGCAGGCGGCGTCCAGCGCAAATGCTCGGCCACGGCACGCCATCTATAGGTGGCCGCTTCCTCGATGCCATCGAGCCGGATGTTCAGCCTGCCGCGCGACCACCGCCAGGTGCCGGGGATCGTCTTGCCATCCACCGTGCGGGCACTGAGCGTGCCGTCGGCGGCGAACCGGAAGCCGACATTCTCGCGGCCGGAGAAGGGCAGGCCGATCTCGCGATCCTGAGAGACCATCCAGTCCGACAGCAGGAAGGCGGCGAAGCGCTGGCCGGTAGGGGCGTAGCCCAAGGGATAGCCGATGTGGTAGCGGTACACGCGCTTCGCTCTCCCATTTAAGATGGATTTCCTGCCCGTTCGCCGCCTTGCTCGCGTAAGCCGTATCTACGACTTCGCCTTCGCCGCTCCAGCCGAGCTTCCAGATCTCGTTCTTCCGCTCCGCGCCCCTGCCGGCCACGAGCACGCGAGGCACACCCCAGGTGTTGCGCACGATTGTGCCGTCATTGGCCCTCACCCACGCCCGGATCTCGGCCTCGGTGACCAGGGGGGTATTCTTGGTAAACCCCCTCGCGCCCAGCACCCGCAGATGCGAGCCCGCGAAGTTGCGGATCGGCGCGTCCGGATCCTGCGCCTGAAACGCGTGCCAAGTGCGCGAGGTTTGCCGTTCGTTGATCGCCAGATCGCCGGGAAGGTCGAGGTCGGGGCAGGCATTCTTCAACGCCCGCGGCCAAGTCTCCTGCACATGGCCGCCCCTATAGTGCAGCCACATCCGGGAAGAGCGGGTGAAAGACTCCAGGTCCAGCGCACCCGTCTCGGGGTCGTAGAACATCGGCAAATGCGCTTTGACAAACTTCGGGTCAGGTTCCACACCCGCTTTGTGAACGTGAAGCCTGGCGTGGTTCTTGTAGACCACCCGCCACCGGAAGAGCCTGCCATCGTACTCTCCGCTGAAACTATTACGGCCGCAGTAAACCAGCTCGTCACGTGAGCGAAAGTAATAACCCCTTAAAGTCCTCCCTTTAGCCGCATTTGGCCCCCACGCGGCGTATGGGAGATGGAACACGTACACCCTGCCCGTCAGCAGCTCCCTGAAGAACTGTGCGCCATGAGAGCTCATGTTGCTCGGCTTGAACGGCTCGGCGGCCTCCGCGTCCGCAATGGACACCTGGGACAGCCCCACGGCCAACAACAGGCACGCCGTTAGCGTCTTCATCCTTGGTTGCATCGTCGGTCTCCTTACTGGGCATTGAGTGCGGACCAGCTTTCCGAGAGCCGCCGCACCATCTCGACATAGGCGCCAAAGGCGCCTAGGTCGTCCTCGACCTCGATCGCGGCCACGCCGGCATCGATCCGCTCGGCGATCCAGCCCCAATCGGGATGATCCTCGGGGATCGCCGCGACAATGGCCGGAGCGATTTCGCAATACTCCGCGACCAGCACGCGGGAGGCCGGCGTGCGCGTCATATAACCGTCGCGCAACCGCCGCAGCGCCGTAAGAGTCGGGCCGTCATCGGCGTCGACACCCCGGCGCTCGACAACCGCCGTCGTCAGGTTGACCATCAGCAGGCGGAAGTCGCTATCCACCGCCACGTGAGGCTTGCCGCCGATGGTCTTCTTGGCGCCGTCATAGCCGCGTTCCGCCCCAGCGGCCGGGGCTTTCACCGTCTGGCTGTCGATCACCCCGGCACCCTGGTCACCTACCTATTCCCCGCGCGGATAGAACATAAAAGACGCCTGGGCGCCTCTGAAAAAACCTCGACGCGTTCGCGTCAGGTGGCCCGTAAGATATTGAAATAAAATATCTACGAACATTCTATATTCCGCGGTGAGGGATTTTTTGGAGGTGTCCAGGTCTCGTCGACGAGCACCAGCCGGTTCGGTTCGAGCCGACCCCTCGGCGCCTGCCATCGCGCCCGCTACCGGGCGGCCGCCGCCCGGGCGAGCGATCGTCTCAAGCAAAAGGTCTTGACCGTTGACGCACACCTGCTGGAGAGTGCGCAGACCGATCTCGAGTTCCGCGACGGCGACGGCGATGTCGGTGTCAGGGGTGTGCCGGATTTGAACGTGGCCTTCGGCAGATCTGTCTCGCCCCGCGATCTGGCTGGGATGGCCAGTTGAAGGGCGGGCTCGACCAAGGGATGGACGGTGGTCTGCTGCAGGACATCGTCCATGACAAGAACGCGCAGCTACCCGCCGGGAGCTTCATGGACGACCGCGTCCCGTCAGCCTCCGAGGTTCCGCCGATCAGGGTGCTCCATGAAGAGACGCCCTCGCCACTGAATCCGCTCGGGGTCCAGGGGCTCGCCGAATGCGGCGCCGTTGCACCGCCGGTGGTGATCGCCAACCCGGTCGCCGATGCGCTCGAGCCGCTTGGCGCTGCGTTTAATTCGACCCCGATCGGTTGGGAAGATGTGATGCGTGTCTTCTCGGACGAAGCTGCTCCCGCGTCGGGGCCGGGTTGATGACGCCGCGCCCGCAGGAAATCCGGACCGTTGCAATACCGGAAGTGCGGGCGCGGGCCGCGAGCGGATTCATCGAGATCGAATCGCTCAACAAGACGTTTGTCGGCCAGGACGGTGAGCCGATTGTCGCGCTCGAGGGCGTTGATCTTCATGTTCGGCGTGGCGAGTTCGTCACCATCGTCGGTCCAAGCGGCTGCGGCAAGAGCACGCTGTTATCCGTTGTCGCCGGGCTGCTCGAGGCGACCGGCGGCGAGGTTCGGATCGGCGGGACCGCTGTCACCGAGCCCTATACCGATCTCGGCTTCGTTTTTCAGAGCGATCTGCTGCTCGATTGGCGAACCGTCGCCGGCAATGTTCTGCTTTCATGCGTTATGCGCGGGCTCGACGAGAGCGCCTACGTCTCGCGGGCCCATGAACTGCTCGGCTCGGTCGGACTTGAGGGATTCGAAGGCAAGCGGCCCTTCGAGCTGTCCGGGGGCATGCGCCAACGGGTTGCGCTCTGCCGTGCGCTGCTCCTGGACCCGCCCATGCTGCTGATGGACGAGCCGTTCGGCGCGCTCGATGCGCTGACCCGCGAGCAAATGCAGGTCGATCTCCAGACGATCTGGCAGCGCTCGCAAAAAACCGTTCTGTTCGTTACCCATAGCATCAGCGAAGCCGTCTTCCTGTCCGACCGTGTCATCGTGATGACCCCGCGGCCGGGCGCTATCCGGGCGATCCTGGACGTCGAGCTTGACCGTCCGCGCGATCTCAACATCCACGACACCCCCGGGTTCATCAAGATCGTTCACGAGATCAGGCTGATGTTCCAGGAGATGGGGGTTATTCACCACTAACCCGATAAGGATGCACGATGTCGTTCTGGAAACGAAATTGGACCCGCGACGCGTTTTGGATGGTGATCTCGTTCGCGGCCCTCATCGGGCTCTGGGCAGGCGTCGTCTGGTTGTTCGAAACCCCCAGCTATCTGCTCCCAGGACCGGCGGAGGTGCTCGATTCCGGCCGGGATAACGGGTGGGAGATGATCCCTCATTCGGGTTGGACGATGCTCTCGGTGATGGCTGGATATCTGCTTGCGGTGGTCGTCGGGGTGCCCTTGGCAATCATCGTCGTATCGTCATCCACGTTGGAACGCATACTGTATCCGCCGATGGTCGCGACCCAGAGCATTCCGAAGATCGCCCTGGCCCCGTTGTTCGTGGTCTGGTTCGGGTTTGGCATGTTTCCAAAGGTGGCGGTGGCCTTCCTGATCTGCTTTTTCCCGATCGTGGTCGATACCATTGTCGGTTTGCGCAGTATCGACCCTGCGCTTGTGCAGCTGGCACGCTCGATGGGTGCGCCGCCGAGGCGGATCTTTCTCCGCCTTCGGCTGCCGGGCGCGTTGCCCAGCATGTTTGGTGGGCTCAAAGTCGCATCCGCGCTTGCCGTGGTCGGTGCCCTCACCGGTGAATTCATCGGCTCGGACAACGGGCTCGGCTATCTGCTGCTGAGCGCGGCAGGTGAACTCGATACGGCACTTTTGTTCGCAATCCTGTTCGTTCTTTCGCTGCTCGCGATGGTGTTCTTTTACGCTATCGAGGTCCTCGAGCGGCTCATGATTCCGTGGCACGTCTCACAGCGTGCGCACGTGAATTGAACGGATTGAAAGCACCAGAAACAGAGGAGGAAACGGATATGAGATCCACGACAATCGGCGCAGTCGCAACCGGGCTTTTGGCCCTCATGGCACTGCCGGCCCAGGCCGCAGATCAGGTCTCGCTCAGGACCGATTGGATCAAGAGCGCGTACCACGCCGTCTGGTACCATGCCAAGGACAAGGGAATCTTCGCCAAGAACGGAATCGACATCGACATTCGCGATGGTCGCGGATCGGCCATCACGGCGCAAACCGTCGGCAACAAGACGGTCACCTTCGGAACCGCCGATGGCGGTGCGGTGATGGTGCTCATCTCCAAGGGCCTGCCGGTCAGGATCGTTGCGTCCTATCTTCGGACAAATCCGGTCGCCATCATCTTCCCCAAGAAAAACGGCTGGAAGAGCTGGAAGGATCTCGCCGGATCGCAAATCGGGTTCTCGGCCGGCGGCGCGACCGCGATGTATTTCAAGGCCCTGCAAAAGGCGAACGGCCTCGAGGGCAAGGTCAAGCTCGTGTTCATGGAGCCGGCCGCCAAGCTCGCAGCGCTGTTGCAAGGCAAGGTGGACGCCATCGACTCGTTCGGCTTCCTGCAGGCGCCGAAGGCAACCGCCAATGGCGTTCCTTCGACTTATTTCACCTACGCTTCGGGTGGTGTGGTCGTGCCCGGCCTCGCCCTGATCACGCATACCGACAACATCGAGAACAACCCCGATCTCGTCCGGCGCATGGTTGCGAGCGTCCGCGCGGCTCTCGTGTTGGGTCAGAAAGAGCCTTCAGCAGCAATCGAATCGCTGCGGAAGGTTGCTCCCAACCTGAAGCCCGCGATCTCGCTCGAGATTCTAAAGGCATCGTTCGATCTGCTCGGGAACGATGCCAGCAAGGGTAAGCCGTTGGGATGGACCCCGCCGGGCGATATCGAGAAGGCTCAAATGACCCTGATCGAGGGCAAGCGGATCAAGAAGGCGCTTCCGATCAGCGCCTATTTCACCAACGCGTTCATTCCGGGCTCCTGAGCGGCATAGGCTATCCATGGCCCGGAAGACGAAGACAGCGCGCCACGAGCGTCCGCCCGAGGTCGCCGATCTGAGTCTCGAGCAGATCGCCGCTCGGTACGTCGCCCATTTCAAGGACCGCAGGCCGGATTGGGAGGCTTTCGCCGACGCGTTGATCGATGGCTACCGGCGAGCCCAGCATCGGTTCATAGGAAATACCAGCGGCAAGCCCGACGAAAAGGTGATTCCGGCCAAGGCATTCACGCTCAGCGTCATGTACGTCCCGCCGGGCGAGGGTAATGCGCCTCATACGCATGAGGTCGAGGAGGTTTTCTTCGTCCTTCAGGGTCACCTCACCGTGTTTTTCGAAGAAGAGGATGGTCGGCATCTGCAGGTGACCCTGGGGCCGTGGGACTGCGTCTCCTGTCCCGCGGGTGTGATCCACGGTTATTCCAACGATACCGTCGAGCCGGTGTATCTTCAGGTCATGGCCGGCAAGGCGCAGCCCGATTTCATGGGCTATGCCGATCAGGCGCTGTTCGACAACCGGGACGGTCACGTTCGCACCGTGCCGTCCCGGTAGCGTCCCGCTCCCCGCTCGGCGGGCGAATCGCCGGCCTTTTGGGTCAAGGCGCCGCGCTCCGGGCGCCCAGATGCTCCGCGCCGCTCGCACACCCAAGGGGCAGGCCGAAGGACCCGCCGCGTGACGGACTCCGCCGCCGCTGTAGTCCAGGGAGCCCCGGCCAACGGGCCAACGGCCTTGGGCGAAAGCGCGCCGCCAACCCTTCGTGCCGCATCCGGCGGCGCGGATGCGGCCAGGCCGGGGCCGCAGAAACGCCGACACGGCATCGGTGTATTACGCGCGGAAATGGCCGTTGATCACCGCTCGCGGAAGCAGCGCCGGCCGAGATTCTCCGTATACCATCCCGGTTAGGGCAGCGATCCGGCGATGGTGGCGGGCAGGACGGCGCCTTCGGTGGCAACGAACATCGCTCTCTCCTTGGCGGAGGACGCGACGGCTGTTCATTCCGTCATTTCCGCGACGAAGCCGGGGCGTGCACTTCGAAGGTCAGCCTCTGGCGGCCAGATGGTCGGCCGACCGGCAGAGCGACTCCAGGTAGCCGGGAACGCGTTCGGGATCCGCTCGCCCCCAGCCGCACTCCGTCGCGACGCCGTCGACCTTGGCATATCTGCACGCCATATCAAGCCGCCGGTCGTTTCCCGAAACGTCGTCGTAATGCACGAGACCGAGATAGAGGTCGGTCTCGTGCGGAATGTTCAGCCCGCGGAGCGGTTCGAAATAAGCGGCGTCGGCGCGGTCCCTGGGTACCGGAATATGGACGAACTGGATCGAACGGCGCACCGTCTGGAACAAGCCGTTGAGGATCTCGACCAGATTGGCGGCGTCCACGGGCTGGATCAGGTGCTCGTCCTTGGGACTCCCGTAGCACAAGTGATAGCCGAGCTCGACCGGCTCCGGCACCGCGTCGCCGACGCGGCCGAGGACGGCGAGGATTTCCTCCTTGAAGTCGTCGGGACGATGATCGTAATAGCCCTCCCACATCAGGACCTCCTGGCAGACATCCCATTGCAAGGCGAGCTGCTCCCTAGGCAGTCGATCGGCAAGCTGCGCGACCGCCTCGACGATGTGATCGCCGAAAACGCGGATGAAGTCCGCCCGTGCCCGCGGCGCCACGTAGTTGTAGCCCGGCGCGAGGGGAGTCGGGACACAGACCTGAAATTTGATGCCGTCGGGGATCACGCCGTCCGCGCGCAACCGGTCGAAGACTTCGAACGACCGAACCGCTTCCTCCCGGTACGGGGTCGTGAACACGACGCTGTCGGGATCGACGCCGTCCTTGAACTTCAACTGCGGGATCTCGCGCAGAAATTTACCGTCCCATTGCCGCCACTGCAGGGGCGGGGTCTCTGGGTCGACCTCGAAATCCGGATGCGCCGTCAGCATGTCCTGAATGCACCGGATCCAGTTGATGCGCATTCCCGTCTCGCCGTCGGGAACCCGCCGCACATTGCCGCCGGTCGCGCCGCAGACCGTGCGGAAGACATCCTCCGCACTATCGAGCGGCATGCTCCCTACAAGGTGAATCGCTTGTTTGCCTGCCATCGCCTGCCTCCACCTGCCCGGCATCCTATCCGGACCCGGACGGTCCCGTCGATAAGGTCCTTGCTATCGGCCGGAAGGACATTCGGGATTCACGTTGTCCGGATGGGTCGAATCCCGGCCCTTGTACGCCGCGTTCCCAACTGCGCTTGAGGGGATCGGTGAGGTTGATGGCCAAGCGTCCGATGCCCGCGATCTCGATCTCGGCATGGTCGCGGTCCTGCGGCAGCCCGACCCCCTTGTGATTGGTGCCGCATCCGATGACGTGGCCGGAATTCAGCCGGCCAAGGCGGCGCAGAAGGACACGGATGCGCGGTGGACGGTGAAGACCGGGCGGCGCAAGAACCCCGCCGGGGCGCAACGGCGCATGCCCGACATCGCGATCCCGGTGTTCGGCTACAGCGAGCAGGACCGTCGCGCCAGTGGCGCGGCGTAAGCCCGCGCAGCCCATGTCGTCATCGACCGGGCCTACGGCTTCATCCGCAGCTCGGCAGTGACCGATGCCGCCCGCCATGACGGCAAGATGTTGCGTCATCTCGTCACCGGCGACAATCTGGCCGCCGGCGTGTGGGCCGACAGCGCCTATCGCTCGAAGGCCAACGAGGCGTGGCTGGCCGGCAAGGGTCGGGTCTCCCACATCCACCGCAAGAAGCCGCCGGGCCGGGCCATGCCCAAGGCGACCGCCCGGGCCAATGCCCGCAAGTCAGCGGTCCGTGCGCATGTCGAGCACGTCTTCGCCCAGCAGAAGGATCGCATGGGCCTGTTCGTCCGTACCATCGGGCTCGAGCGGGCGGCGGCCAAGATCGGCCTCGCCAACCTGGCTTATAATTTCCAGCGTCTGATCTTCCATGAGCGCAGCGCCGCCATGGCATGAGTCCGCCCGAATAGCGCCAAAACCCTCCGCCGAGAACGAAACGGCGGATGATTGCGGACGTCAACACCGCCGATCTCAGCGAAAGTCGGACAGCACACCGAAATCTTCGTCAAATCCCCCGGTTGTTAGAGTCCGTTTGAGAATTCGCTCAATGGCTGACCCGGCGTAGCAGCAGGCTTCCCAATGCGACGTGGATCATGGCCTCGGAGACGTCGACGCGTTGTTCGTGGTCGCGCACCAGGCGGCGCCAACGGGTGAGCCAACCGAAGGTCCGTTCGACCACCCAGCGCCGCGGCACGACTTTGAAGCCCGGCTCGTCGTCGATGCGGCGCACCACCTCGATGACGAAGTCGAGGAAGGCCGCCTTGTCCATCAGTTGGGTGCGGTCGTAGGCGCCGTTGGCGAACAGGTGCTTGAGCTACGGCCAGCGCTTGCCGATGCCCTCCAGGATCATCTGCGCGCCGGCGCTGTCGGAGATATCGGCCGGCGTCAGGTTGGCCATCAGCAGCCGGCCGTCGGTGTCGACCACGACATGGCGCTTGCGGCCGACCGTCTTCTTGGCCGCGTCGTAGCCCCGCTGCGCCCCCGGCGCGGGGGCCTTGACCGTCTGGCTGTCGACCACGCCGGCGCTCGGGCTGGCCTCGCGGCCGACGCATTCGCGGTCCATCATCAAGGCGATGTCGTGGATGGTGCGAAACAGCATCAGGCGCACGAAGCGCCGGAACCACCAGGACACCGTCTGCCAGGGCGGAAGTCCTTCGGCAGCATGCGCCAGCCGCCGCCCGTGCGCGTCATGTAGCGGATCGCATTCAGCACCTCGCGCAGGTCCACGCTCGGCTTGCGGCCCCGCTGCGCCGGCTTCGGCAGCAGCGGCGCGATCCGCGCCCACTCCTCATCGCTGAGATCGGTCGGATAGCGCTTCGTCTTCCGCTCGATCGCGGCCATGCGGCCTCGCGTCTGCTGTGTCCACATGCACAGGGTGAATCACCAAACCCCACCGATCGGAACACCCTTTCTCAAACGGTCTCTAAGAGCGGTTCCGGAAAGTTCTTGAGTCGGCGGAATCGGTTGTGATTCATTGTCTGGCACCTGTCCAACTGCTTGGGGGTGCCCGATGTGGAAGCCTGGACACCGCGTGGCCGCCGACCGTGGCCGGCTTCGCTATCCGAGTGATCTGAGCGACGCCGAATGGGCGCTGATCGCGCCGCTGATCCCACCGGCGAAGCACGGTGGGCGTAAGCGGACGGTCGATGTCCGCGAAGTCCTGAACGGCATCTTCTACGTGCTGTCGAGCGGCTGCCAGTGGACCGCGCTGCCCAAGGATCTGCCGCCGAAGAGCACGGTGTACGACGACTTCGAGCTGTGGGAATGGGACGGCACCCTGGCTCGCATCCATCATGAGCTCTACGTGGCGGTGCGCGAGCGCGCGGGCCACGAAGCCAGTCCGAGCGCGGCCATCATCGACAGCCAGAGCGCCAAAGCGGCGCAAAAAGGGGGGCGTCGATCGATCCGCAGGGCTTCGACGCGGGCAAGAAGCTCACCGGCCGCAAGCGGCACATCCTGGTCGATACGCTCGGCCTGATGCTGGGCCTCGTCGTGCATCCCGCCAACGTGCAGGACCGCGATGGCGCGGCCTCGCTGCTGCGCCGGACACGCCGGCTGTTTCCATTCATCGAGGTGATCTACGCCGACGGCGGCTACCAGGGACCGAAGATGGCTGCCGTGGTGGCCAAGACCGGCGCCTGGCGGCTGGAGATCGTCAAGCGCAACGACGTGCCGCGCTTCGAGGTGCTGCCGAAGCGCTGGATCGTCGAGCGCACCTTCGCCTGGATCGTCCGCTGCCGCCGGCTGGCACGCGACTTCGAACGCCACGTCCGTTCTGTCGTCGCCTTCATCCACCTCGCCATGATCCGCATCATGCTGCGACGCTTGACCCGGCCAAGCCCTTGCTCGTGAATCTCTACTTCCCGGAACCGCTCTTAGCGCTTGCAGTTGTAAGCGAGAGCTACCAGGGTCCACTCGCTGGCGACCTTGTCGAGGCCGCGCAGCGAGAACCCGGTGAAGCCGAGCACCGCCTCGACGGTCTGATGACACCAAAGACCGGCTCGACGGTCTGCCGGCGCAGCTTGTAGAGGGCACGACCCTCTTCGCTCGTGAGCTTGCTCGCCATCGCCTTCAACCACTCGGCCTTGGGCTCCTTTGCCGCCGGCAGAGCCTTCACAGGGCGGAAGTCGTGGGTTCGGCGGCGGTCTTCCGCCGCGGTCGACACCAAGGCCTCGATGCCGCTCTCCTTGAGCGCCGCCACCTCCGCCCCGTTGGCATAGCCGTTGTCCGCGAGCACCGTCTCCGGCCGGCCCAGCGCCGCCGGGATCGCCGCGATATCCGCCACCAGTTCGTTGCGGTCGCTGGCGCATTGGCTGATCCGCGCGCTCACGACCAACTGACTGCCGCCAACATCCACCACCGCCTGCGCGTTGTAGGCTTGGCGGTACTCATGCTGCTTGCTCTTGCGCATCAGCCGGCTGTCCGGGTCGGTCAAATTGCTCCGCTCGTCCGCCGCCTCCGCCCGGCCCAGCAGCGCCGCGATCTTGCCTTCCAACTGGGTGATCAACGCGCCCGCCCGCTCATGGCTCACCGAACGGTGCTTGCTCGCGTTGGCCTTGAACTTGGAGCCGTCAACGCTGACCAGACCCACCCGCAACAGCTTCAACTCCTTGGCAAGCAGCAGAACCTGCAGGAAGCTCTCCGAAACCGCATCAAAGTTCTCCCGCCGGAAGCGCGCGATCGTGTCGTGATCCGGGTGCAGGTTCGCCGCAACGAAGCGAACCCCGATATCGCGGTGCGTCGCCCGCTCGATCCGACGGCTCGAGAAGATCCCGTTGGCGTAGCAGTAGATCAGCAGCGCCAGCATCATCCGGGGGTGATACTGCGCCGAGCCCGTGCCACGATGGTTCACCTTGAAGGCACCCAAATCGACGCGCTCCACCGCCTCGATCACGAAGTGCGCCAAATCATCCTCCGGGATCCAGTCCCGCAGATCGGGAGGAAGCAAAAACGCCTGCTCCCGATCACAGTCCACGAAGTCGCTCATGGTGCGATTCTATGAGAAATCCATACCAAAGTCCGACAGACTGCTAGCAGCCTGAAGGCGCTCGATTGTAGGTTCTACAAGCCCTGTCCTGTTAGTCTGACAATGTCATTTATCTACGTTGGTGTCCGCGGTGGCACAAACGACGATTCGCCGAATCACCTCCATGTTCATCACTACTGCGACAACACCTAGGGTGACGAGAGGAAGGTTGAAGATGGCGCCGACAAAAATGACGAACACCCGCACGTCCCGGCCCAGCCGAAAGCATGAGATGCCTTGCAGTTTCTGCGCCATCAACCCGTCATACTTATCGGCCGTATAGCTGTTCAAAAACGACCCCACGATCGCCGCGAATCCCAGCACGAGAGACAAGTGAGTGCCGGTCGATGCGAATTCGTGCCACATCAGGCCGAATAACAGGATGGCGTCAGCATACCGGTCGAGGACCGCGTCGAACCAGCCGCCAAACTCGCTCTGCGAATGCTTCAGTCGAGCGATCTCGCCATCGCACCCGTCGACGACCGAGGCCAGTTGTGCCAGCACGCCACCAGCGGCCAGCGCCGGATAACCGCCCAATGCCATCAATCCCGCCGCGATACACGACAGGAGCCAGGAGGCTAGGGAAATTTGGTTGGGCGTCACGGCTGTGCCAACCAGATAGCGGCTGAGCCAGCGGGAAACCCGTCGGTTGAAATGGCGCGCCACCGGTCCGTCCTGGATTTTCCAGGCTTGGTCGCGCATGAGCCTTCTCTCCGCCTCACGCAAGGCTTTGGGTGTATCAACGTCGAGCCACGGCATTCCCGTCACATCGACGGTGCTCGCCCGGCCTTCACGCGCCATTTCCCTGAGCCCGTCGGAGAGTCCATGCTTATTCCGCGCTGCCGCGCGCTCAAGACCTTCGAACAGGCCGGACGTACAAAGCATAACTCCGGTGTCGCCGGCATCCCAATCATCGAGCGTCTTCTCGATCTCTTGAATGCGTCCGTCGTCGATCTTGACCCGAGTGACATCGCCGAGATCGAAGATGCCATCCTTGTCGCGGTCCACGGCGAGGCACATTTCTCCTGGTGCGGGAGGGTCACCGGCCAGTGCCCGCGCGATACGGGGATCGAAAAGATGATCGACCATAACTAGGAAGAAGGGCGCCTCGCCGGTGCGACCCTTGGCTGCCAGGGCGCTGGCACCATTGCCGCGCCCCCAGCCTTCGGCTTCGATAAAGTCAATCGTGACGCCGCGACGCTGGGCGATATCGGAAAAATGGGTCCTGACCGCTTCGGATTCATGACCGAGGGTGACAAGGAAACGTCTGATGCCGGCGTCCAGCAATGTCCACACGGTCCGTTCCGCGAGGGTCAATCCGAGCACTCTGGTCAGCGGTTTTGGTCTATTGGTATGCGGTCGAAGCCGCGACCCCAATCCGGCGGCAAGGATCAGCACCATCTCCGGTGCCGCCGTGGTCAAGTCAGGGTTGTTCATCGCCCAAAACATCCACGATCTCATCGCACAGGTCCCGGCTCGCCGCCGCGATCAGGCTGACGCGGTCGGTCAAACTTTCCGGCGCCGCCAGGGGCGCGCCATCAAGGCCGACAACCCAGCCCCCCGCCTCGATTACCAACCGTGCGGCGGCGAGGTAGCTTTCTGCGGTCAAACGGCCACGCGCGTCCACATGGGCGTCGGTCACGCCCTCGGCGACCAGGGAGATGGCGCGTGACGCGCAACCGTAACACCGCACGCTTCTGGCAGCGGCCGTCAGACGGGCAATGCCCGGCGACGGAGAATGATGATTGAGTTCGACCGAGATCGTGGCCTCGGCGACGTTGCGGACGTCGGATATATGGAGGGATTCCTTCCCGCGCCAAGCACCAGAGCCCTTGAGCGCGATCAGGGTCGTGCCCGGCTCGAGCGGCCCAACCAGAGCCGCTTCGACCCAATCGGGATGGAGGGGAGCGTCAGCCGGCAGCACGGCGCAGGACAAGGCTGACAGCGGCAACCCCCGCGCCCAGTTGTCGGAACCATCCACTGGATCGAGGATGAGACGGTGTCGCGGCGTGCCGAAACCGATTTGCAGAGGTTCGCTCTCCTCGGAATCGACGACGATCGGCAACTGAAGTTCCCGGAGGACAGTCAAAGCCGCGTCATTGGCAATCAGGTCGAAGCGTTTGATTTCGTCGCCCTTCGCGTTTCTGGATCCGGTTCCAGCGCGGTCGGCAGTCGCTACCGCGTTCCGCACTTGGTGGTGGAGCATGAGTAACCGCTCCACCCAGGGCAAGGCTGCGGTCCGGGACGCGTTCACACTGCCAGGATCATTATCGGCAGTCTGATTGTCGGAGCTATTCACCGGCGGTTGTTCGAACAGCCTCCGTATCGGAAGTACCGTCGGCATCACAGCCTTGAATAAATGCCTCAGCTAAATCATAGGCCACCGAATCACGCATCTGTTTCGGAGGGCTTTTCATGTAGTAGGCGGAAGGCGCCTCTAATGGTCCGCCGATGCCGCGCTCCAACCCCAGTTTGGCGCAACGGATGGCATCGATGACCACGCCGGCGCTGTTGGGGGAATCCTGGACCGACAACCTGAGTTCGAGTTCCAACGGCACGTCCCCGAAACCGCGGCCCTCCATCCGGATGAAGGCAACCTTGTTGTCGCCCTGCCACGGCACGTAGTCGGACGGTCCAATATGAATGTCCCGAGAAACCAGCCGATCGTCCAATTGCGACTGCACGGACTCCGTCTTGGAAACCTTTTTGGACTCCAGGCGGTCTAACGCCTTCATATTGAGGAAATCCGTGTTGCCACCCGTGTTCAACTGATAGGTGCGATCAAGCGACACCCCCCTATCCCCGAATAGTCGGGTCAGGGATCTGTGCACGATAGTGGCGCCGACCTGGCTTTTGATGTCGTCGCCGACGATAGGCAGGGCCGCACGACGGAATTTCTCAGCCCACTCGGGATCGGAAGCGATGAATACCGGAACGCAGTTGATCATGGCGACCCCGGCCTCCAAGCATGCCCGGGCATAACCCCGAACCGCAGCTTCAGAGCCTACCGGCATATAGCAGACCAGAACTTCAGTCTTGGCATCCTTGAGGGTTTGGACGACATCGACCGGGTCCTCGTCAGAGGGGCGGAATGCCTCGTCATCGGGATAATCGGCCATGTGAGACGCTACACCGTCGAGAACCGGCCCCATCCGCACCACGATGTTGGAAACTGGTAGAATGCGCTGAAAAATCTTGGCGCAGTTCGGTTTGGCGAAAATCGCGTCCTCCACCCGCTTGCCCACCTTGCGCCGATCAATATCAAAAGCGGCCACAATCTCGATGTCGCTCGGACCCCAATCGCCGATCCGGGCATGCATGAGACCGACAAACGCTTCCGCGCTCTGTCTCTTGTAGTATTCCAGACCCTGGATAAGAGAACTCGCGCAGTTGCCAATACCGGCGATGGCCACTCTGACTCTTTGCATTCCAAATGCCTCCTCGCGCTGTTGTGCTAGACCGCAACGGGCTTACGTATAGAGATCGTAGCCGATCCTGGCGCGCGTCGGCACATCCTTCCCTACAAGGCAGTTTCGTATAATTATCAGCGGATGTCTTCGAGTGCAAGGAAGGCTGGGCGTGCGGCGCGCGACGACGACGATGACGACAAATGGGCGCGCATGCTGCGCGGCGTGACGCTGTCTCACCGCGACTGGCTGGGTTTCAACGAGCAACGCCAGCGGATGCGGCGGAAATGGCGTGATTTCTTTGCCGAATACGACCTGTTGCTGTGTCCGGTGCACTGCACCGGCGGCGATCTTGGGCAAGACCAACGTGCCGCCCCGTCCGCGGCGGTCCCGGTCCGGCCGTCAGCTATGGTTCCGAAAACCGGCGAAAGTTGCTCGTCCGCGTCACCGCAGCGGACCAACGCCCCCGCGACCGGGAAAGCCGCCGATACGGAAAACCCTGCAACGCACATGCTTGCTGTCCATGCGCATGCGAGCGCGCAAGATGCGTGACGAGGGGAAAACCGGCGGTCTGAACATAAAACGGGAGGATGGAGCGGTGAATCGACATATCGTTCTGGGACTGGTGTCGGCGTCGTTGTTGTGGACGGTTCCGGCGCTCGCGGATCCGGTGTCGGAGTTTTACGAGGGCAAGACGGTTACCGTACGAAATGCGGGACAACTTGGCGGACACTCCGCGCACCGCCGATATGACGCTCTCTATCATGTCGATCCTGCTCGGCTTCGCGGTCGATCGCGGACTGCGTGCGGACAATCCGGCGGTGCGGGTCAAGAAACTTCGAGCAACCAAGAGCTACGAACCCTGGCCGGATGTCGCGATCGAGCGGTTCCGCAAGGGTGCCAATCCTCGCATGGTGTGGGCGCTTGATCTCGCCCTGCACACCGGCCAGCGCCGCGGCGATGTGCTCGCGATGCAATGGCGTCATATCAACGAGGGACTGATCTGGGTCGTCCAGGCCAAGACCGGCGACCGGCTGGCGATCCCGATCCACCAGCACCTTGCCGACGTACTCGATCAGATCCCCCGCGAGCACATGTTTATCGTCCACCGCCAGGACGGCCGGCCGTACACGGCCTCGGGGTTCCATTCGATCTTCTACCGGGAAAAGAAGCGGCTAGGATTGGGGGCGCTACAGTTCCACGGCCTGCGTCACACGGCGGCCGCGAGGCTGGCCGAGGCCGGGGATGCACCGACCGCAAGATCATGGCAATTCTCGGCCACCGGACGGTCGCGATGGTGGTCCGCTACACCCGCAAGGCCGACCAGGAAAGGCTCGCCCGGGCGGCGATCGTGAAGCTCGAAACGAGAGCAGGTAGTGTCTAAGGCGCCTGACCGGACTGTCTAAGACGGGCCGCCGGACGCCTCACTCCCGGCGTAACCCGTTGAAAAATTTGGTGGAGCCAGGGGGAGTCGAACCCCCGACCTCTTGAATGCCATTCAAGCGCTCTCCCAACTGAGCTATGGCCCCGAATCCGGTTTTTCGTCCTGTCTACGCCGGCTGCCGGCGAGTCCTCCGTTCCTAAGGATCCTTGGCGCTGACGCTGCCGCCTTCGATGACCTCGGACACGTCGTCGCCATCCTCTCCGAGTTCGGAGACGTCTTCGATCACGTCCTCGTCCTCGTCGTCATCGGCCGCGACCGCTTCCAGGCTCACCTCGTCGTCGACTTCCTCGTCGACATCGGCTTCGACCACGTCCGCGACGCTCTCGGCCACCACGACCGGAGGCTTGGCCTCCTGGACGGCTGCGGCCGCGCGGCTGCGGCGCGGCCGCAGCATCGCCAGCGGATCGAAGGTCGCGCCGCAGCTCGGGCAGACGATCGGGTTGCGTCTGAGGTCATAGAACCGCGTGCCGCAGCCGTGGCAGGCGCGCTTCAGTCCCCATTCGGGTTTCGCCAAGGTTTTCTCCGTCCTCTTTGATCGAGCGAGCCATTGCCACGAAGCCGCCGTGGTGTCAAAGCCAAATTGGACGGGCTTTGAATCGCCGCCCGTGCTGTTGCCGTCCGGCCGCGTTGTGTTAAACCACGCCGGTAAGGCAAGGCCACGGCGGACCCGGACGCGGACACATGGCGATACTCGATTCCGGGACCGCGGAAACGCTCACCGGAACGGTGCGGGTTCCCGGCGACAAGTCGATCTCCCACAGGGCGCTGATCATGGGCGCGCTGGCGGTTGGCCGGACCACGGTGACCGGCCTGCTCGAGGGCGAGGACCTGCTGGCGACCGCG
This sequence comes from Alphaproteobacteria bacterium, assembly GCA_965248835.1. Classification (GTDB taxonomy): domain Bacteria; phylum Pseudomonadota; class Alphaproteobacteria; order MPNO01; family MPNO01; genus CAYFYS01. Next base: position 2,074,851 of record CBDFLJ010000001.1, on the reverse strand, counting down.
GCGGCCTTGCGCGCGCTGGGCGCCGGGGTCGAACGGAGCGGGGACGGGCTCTGGACGGTCACCGGCGTCGGGATCGGCGGGCTTGCCGAGCCGGACACGGTGCTCGATCTGGGCAATTCCGGCACGGCGGCGCGGCTGATCATGGGCGTGGTCGCGAGCCACCCGATCACCTGTTTCCTGACCGGCGATGCTTCGCTGCGCCGCCGGCCGATGAACCGTATCGCCGATCCGGTCCGCATGATGGGGGCCGAGGTCATCGCCCGTGAGGGCGGGCTGATGCCGCTGGCGGTGATCGGCCCGGACGAGGCGATGCCGATCAGCTATGAACTGCCGGTGCCCTCGGCCCAGGTGAAGTCGGCCGTCCTTCTGGCCGGTCTCAACGCGCCGGGTCAGACGACCGTGATCGAGCCGCGCCCGAGCCGCGATCATACCGAACTGATGTTCCGCCATTTCGGCGTCGCCCTGGACATCACGGAAGACGGCGCCGGCGCTCGAACGATCAGGCTCGCCGGCCACCCGGAGATCGAGGGCCGTCCGGTCGAGGTGCCGGGCGATCCGTCCTCGGCCGCCTTTCCCGGAGTCGCGGCGCTGCTGCACCCCGGCGCACGGGTCCGGATCCCCGGCGTCGGGCTCAACCCGACCAGGACCGGGCTGCTCGACTGCCTCACCGAGATGGGGGCAAGGCTCGACATCGACAACCGGCGCACTGCCGCGGGCGAGCCGGTGGCGGACCTCACCTTCCACGGCGGCGATCCGGGCGCGCTTGCCGGGATCGAAGTGCCGGCCGAGCGCGCGCCGCGGATGATCGACGAGTACCCGATCCTCGCGGTCGCTGCTTCCATGGCGTCGGGGACGACGCGCATGCACGGGCTCGCCGAGCTGCGGGTCAAGGAGAGCGACCGGCTGGCCGCGATCGCAGCGGGGCTCGGCGCCGCCGGGATCGCTGCCGCGATCGAGGGCGATACGCTGATCGTCACCGGCCGCGGCGGTCCGGCGCCGGGCGGCGGCCATGTCGACTGCGCGCTCGATCACCGCATCGCGATGGCCTTCCTGGTGCTCGGGCTTGCCGCCGACAAGCCGATGACGGTGGCCGGGGCGGAGACCATCGAGACCAGCTTCCCTGGCTTTGCCGCCGCGATGAACCGGTTGGGCGCCCGGATCTCCCCGCTGGACGAGGATGACTGAGCCCGTCACGGTGATCGCCGTCGACGGCCCGGCGGCCAGCGGTAAGGGCACGATCGCCAGGCGCCTTGCCCGGCATTTCGGCTACGCCTATTTCGACACCGGGCTGCTCTATCGCGCCCTCGCCAAGCGGCTTATCGATGCCGGGCTGGACCCCGGCGATGCGGCATCGGCCGAAGATGCCGCCCTGGCCATCGGCGCGGACGAACTGCAGGCAGACGGGTTGCGCGCCGAAGAGATCACCGCGGCCGCAAGCGTGGTCGCCATCCATCCCGGCGCCCGGAAAGCGCTGGTCGACTTCCAGCGGGGATTCTCCGCTTCGCCGCCCGATGGCCGGCCCGGCGCCGTGCTCGACGGTCGCGACATCGGCACGGTGATCTGTCCCGACGCCGCTCACAAGATCTTCGTGGACGCCGACCTGGCGGTACGCGCCGAACGGCGCCGACGCGAGTTGCAGGATCGGGGGCTAGAGAGTATATATTCGCGCGTTCTGCGTGACATGGAAGCGCGCGATGCCCGGGATCGTACCCGAAGCACCGCGCCGTTGGTGCCGGCCGGGGATGCGTTCGTGATCGATACCTCGGCGATGAATGCGGACGAAGCATTCGAAGCGGTGCTGGCGTTCATCGTCTCGCGGGCAACGCCCGAAAAGTAGTGCCACCCGGACGACACGCATAGCGATGACCGTCCCACGGCCGGCCTCTTTCGGGGTCGGCACGCTGTGCAAACGAGGGTTGGTCGGAACAAGGAATACCGATGTCGAACGAATTAGCCACTGAAGGCCCGGTGGCAGACGCGGCCATAGAGAATTTCGCGCACCTGCTGGAGGAAAGCTTCGCCGAGGGCGAGCTGACCGAGGGATCGGTGGTGAAGGGAACCGTGATCAGTATCGAGAACGATTCCGCGCTGATCGATGTCGGGCTGAAGTCCGAGGGCCGCGTGGCGCTGAAGGAATTCAGCACCCCCGGGATGGACGCCGAGATCAAGGTCGGCGATTGCGTGGACGTCTATCTCGAGCGCATGGAGGACCGCAACGGCGAGGCGGTGCTTTCGCGCGAGCGGGCGCGGCGCGAGGAGGCCTGGACCTTGCTCGAACAGGCATTCAAGGCCACCGAGCGGGTCTCGGGGACCATCTTCGGCCGGGTCAAGGGCGGCTTCACGGTCGATCTGTCCGGCGCGGTCGCGTTCCTGCCGGGCAGCCAGGTCGACGTCCGTCCGATGCGCGACGTCTCGCCGCTGATGGGCTCGCCGCAGCCCTTCCAGATCCTGAAGATGGACCGCCGCCGCGGCAACATCGTGGTCTCGCGCCGCGCGGTCCTCGAAGAGTCGCGCGCAGAGGCCCGCAACGAGCTGCTCGCCAACCTCAAGGAGCGCCAGATCCTCGAGGGGATCGTCAAGAACATCACCGACTACGGCGCCTTCGTCGACCTCGGCGGCGTCGACGGCCTGCTGCACGTCACCGACATCGCCTGGCGGCGCATCAACCATCCAACCGAAGCGCTCGGCATCGGCCAGACCGTCAGGGTCCAGGTGATCCGCTACAACGCGGAGACCCAGCGCATCTCGCTCGGCATGAAACAGCTCGAAGCCGATCCGTGGGACGGGGTCGAGCACAAATATCCGGTCAGAGCGAAGTATACCGGCCGGGTCAGCAATATCACCGACTACGGCGCCTTCGTCGAGCTCGAGCCCGGGGTGGAGGGCCTGGTCCACATCTCGGAGATGAGCTGGACCAAGAAGAACGTTCACCCCGGCAAGATCGTCTCGACCAGCCAGGAGGTCGAGGTCATGGTGCTGGAGGTCGATCCCAACAAGCGCCGAATCAGCCTCGGCCTCAAGCAGTGCCGCGACAACCCGTGGGATCAGTTCCTCGAGCGCTTCCCGGTCGGCTCGACCATCGAGGGCGAGATCAAGAACATCACCGAGTTCGGCCTGTTCGTCGGGCTCGAAGGCGAAATCGACGGCATGGTGCACCTGTCGGACATCGACTGGCGGCGCCCGGGCGAAGAGGCGGTCGCGGACTTCAAGAAGGGCGAGATCGTCAAGGCCAAGGTGCTCGATGTCGATGCGGAGAAGGAGCGGATCTCGCTCGGCATCAAGCAGCTCGAAGACGACCCCTTCGACTCGGCCAGGAGCGAGGTCAAACGCGGCGACGTCATCACCTGCACGGTGACCCAGGTCACCGACGGCGGGCTCGAGGTGACCGCCGCAGGCGGGCTGCCGGGCTTCATCCGCCGGGCGGAACTGTCGCGCGACCGGGCCGACCAGCGCCCCGACCGGTTCGCACCCGGCGACCGGATTGATGCCCGGGTCACCAACATCGACCGGCGCGACCGCAGGCTGACCCTGTCGATCAAGGCCCAGGAAATGGCCGAGGAAAAGAAGGCGATGGCCGAGTATGGCTCCTCGGATTCCGGCGCCAGCCTGGGCGACATCCTCGGCGCGGCCATCAACCGGGCCAACCAGGAGAGGGCGGCTGCCGAACGCGGTGCGGTGCAGGCCGCCGGCTCGGATGCGGAAGCCGTCTCCGAGCCCGAAGCCGAGCCCGAGGCCGAAGCCGCCTCCGAGCCCGAAGCCCAGCCTGAGCCCGAAACCGCCTCCGAGGCCGAAGCCGCCTCCGAGGCCGAAGCCGCCTCCGAGCCTGAGCCCGAAGCCGAGCTCGAGCCCGAGCCCGAAGCCGAAGCCACCTCCGAGCCCGAGGCCGAAGCCGCCTCCGAGGCCGAGGCCGAAGCCGAAGCGGCCTCCGAGGCCGAGCCCGAAGCACAGCCCGAGCCGGAAGCCGCGTCCGAGCCCGAGCCCGAGGCGGCCGACGACGCACCGCAGCGCTGAGCCCGCCCGCCGGACCGCATGATCGCCGCGGCACGGGTTGATCATGTCGATCGATGGCGATTTTCTTCTCGACCGGCGCCGCCTTGCGAGGCGGCTGTCGTGGTGGCGGGCGCTGGCGATCGTCGCCTTGGCGGGCGCGGCAGTGGCCGCGGTCGGCCGGTTCAACGGGCTGTCGGGTGGCGCCTATATCGCGCGCTACGCGGTCGACGGGATCATCAGCGACGACAGAACGCGCCGCGAAACCCTTGCCCAGATCGCCGAAGACGGCGATGCGGAGGCTCTGATCCTCCATATCGACAGCCCCGGCGGCTCGGTGGTCGGCGGCGAGGCGCTTCACCGCGCCCTCCGAGCGGTCGCGAAGTCCAAGCCGGTGGTCGCGGTCATGGGCGAGATCGCAACCTCGGCAGGATACATGACGGCAATCGCAGCCGACCGGGTCTACGCCCGCGAGGGGACGATCACCGGCTCCGTCGGCGTGGTCATGCAGACGACCGAGATCTCCGGCCTGCTGAACAAGCTCGGGATCTCGGCCGAGGCGATCAAGAGCGGCCCGCTCAAGGCCACCCCCTCACCGTTCGAGCCGATGACCGAGCCGGTCCGCGCCGCACTGCGCGAGATGATCGCGGACTCCCATAAGATGTTCCTCGACATGGTGGGCGAGCGGCGCAAGCTCGGTGGCGAGGCGCTGGCCCGGGTCGGCGACGGCCGGGTCTATTCCGGCCGCCGCGCGCTGGAGGCAAAGCTCATCGATGCGATCGGCGGCGAGGACGAGGCGGTCGCTTGGCTGGAGCACACCAAGGGTCTGGCCGAGGACCTTCCCGTACGCGATGTCCAAGACCGGAAAAGGTTCGCCGACATGCTCCGGCGTGCGACCGCGCTGGGTGAAAAAACGATTTTCTCTGAACGGCTTACCCTTGACGGTCTCGTGTCGGTCTGGCACCCTTGGTCGCGTTGATGTCTCTTCAGGACGGCCGTGCGGCACCATGGCGGCGGCACGCAGAGCGGGGCGGGGGCGCGATCCACGATGACCAAGTCCGAGCTGATCCAGCGCTTGGCGGAACGCAACCCCCATCTCTACCAGCGCGACGTGGAACGCATCGTCTCGACCATCTTCGAGGAGATTTCCGGCGCGCTTTCGCGCGGCGACAGGGTCGAGCTGCGCGGCTTCGGCGCGTTCTCGGTCAAGGCGCGCGCCGCCCGCATCGGCCGCAACCCGCGGACCGGCGAGTCGGTCGCGGTCGAGCAGAAGCATGTCCCCTTCTTCAAGGCCGGCAGAGACCTGCGCGACCGGCTGAACACCCAGCCCTGAACCGACCGCTGCCGGGCGCCGGACGCGCGCTAGGCCGCGGATGAAGCTTCTCTCCAGGCTCGTCTTCATCCCGGTTGCCGCGATCGTCATCGTTTTCGCTGTGGCGAACCGGCAACCGGTCACGCTGGAGCTGTGGCCGCTGCCGTTCGCGGTCGATCTGCCGGTCTATCTGGCGGTGCTGGGCGCGCTGGTGATCGGCGTGCTGATCGGCGGCTTGGTGCAGTGGCTCTCCGATACCAGATGGCGCCGCAAGGCGCGGGTGGGCGAGCGCAAGGCGAGCGCGCTTGCCCGCGAGCTGTCGAGCGCGCAGGAGCAATCGGCCCAGGCCGGCGGCCCGGCCACCCGGGCGGTCGCGCTGCCCAGGAGCCTGATACCCAGGCTTGGCCTGCGCTCGCGGGCCCGGTAAGCCGGACCGATGCGTTACATCTCCGCCGAAGAGATCGACGGCGCGCGCACGGCTTTCCGCGCACCCTGCACAGCGCTGGAGGACCTCACCACGGCGGAGCCCGCGCGCGAGGCGGCGGCGTGATGGCCGTGAGCGCGAAGATCTGCGGCGTGCGCCGGCCGGAAATCCTGCAAGCCGCCGTCGCCCATGGCGCGGCCGAGATCGGGCTGGTGTTCTTTCCCAGATCCCCGCGCAATGTCAGCGCTGAGGAGGCGGCGCTCCTCGCCGCCGCCGCGCCGCGGGAGATGACCGTCGTCGGGCTGTTCGTCGACCCGCCGGACGAAGCGCTGGAGGCGATGCTGGAGACCGTCCGGCTCGACCTCTTGCAACTCCACGGCAGCGAAAGCCCTGCGCGCGTGGCCGAGATCAAGCGGCGTACCGGACGCCCGGTGATGAAGGCGATCAAGGTCTCGGCCGCCGAGGACCTTGCGCTCGCCGAGAGCTATGCCGGGGTTGCCGACAGGCTGCTGTTCGACGCCAAGGCGCCCGCCTCGGGCGGCGATTTCATGCCGGGGGGCAACGCATTGAGCTTCGACTGGCGCATCCTTGGCGGGCGGGACCGGTCCTGGCCGTGGATGCTGTCCGGCGGGCTGACGCCGGAGAACGTGGCCGAGGCGGTGCGCACCAGCGGCGCGCCGGCGGTTGATGTATCTTCCGGCGTCGAGGTCGCGCCGGGCGTGAAGGACCCCGCCAGGGTCGCGGCCTTTCTCGCCGCGGTGGCGGCGCTTTGAGCCCCGGCGGAACGGATCAGCCGATGGAGAGCCGCAACACCTATCGCGACGGGCCCGACGCCGAGGGCCATTTCGGACCGTTCGGCGGCCGCTATGTCGCCGAAACCCTCATGCCGCTCGTCCTGGAGGTCGAGCGCGCCTACCGGGATGTCCAGGCGGACCCGGACTTCGCGGTCGAGCTCTCTTACTACCTCGCCCATTATGTCGGCCGGCCGAGCCCACTATACCATGCAAGGCGGCTGAGCGAGCATTTGGGCGGGGCGAAGATCTATTTCAAGCGCGACGAGCTCAACCACACCGGCGCGCACAAGATCAACAACACCATGGGCCAGATCCTGCTCGCCCGGCGCATGGGCAAGACACGGATCATCGCAGAGACCGGCGCCGGTCAGCACGGGGTCGCTACAGCAACGGTCTGCGCGCTGTTCGATCTGCCTTGCACGGTCTACATGGGTGAGACCGATATCGTGCGCCAGGCGCCCAACGTCTTCCGCATGAAGCTCCTCGGTGCCGAAGTCGTGCCGGTCACCTCGGGCAGCCGGACGCTCAAGGACGCGATGAACGAAACCCTGCGCGACTGGGTCGCCAACGTCGAGGACACGTTCTACGTGATCGGCACCGTTGCCGGCCCGCACCCCTATCCCGAGATGGTGCGCGACTTTCAGTCGGTGATCGGCAGGGAGGTGCGCGAGCAGATCATCGCCGCCGAGGGCCGGTTGCCCGATACGCTGGTTGCCTGCATCGGCGGCGGATCGAACGCGATGGGCCTGTTCCATCCCTTCCTCGACGAGCCGGACATCCGTATCGACGCGGTCGAGGCGGCCGGTCTCGGCCTGGAATCCGGCCGCCACGCCGCCTCGCTCACCGCCGGCAGACCGGGTGTGCTGCACGGCAACCGGACCTATCTGCTGCAGGACGACGACGGCCAGATCCAGGAGGCTCATTCGATCTCCGCCGGGCTCGACTATCCCGGCGTCGGGCCGGAGCATGCCTGGCTGCATGACCTCGGGCGGGTCAGCTATGTCTCGGTGACCGATGCGCAGGCGCTGGAGGCCTTCCAGCTCTGCAGCCGGCTGGAGGGTATTCTGCCCGCGCTGGAGCCCGCCCACGCGCTGGCCCATGTGGCGCGGATCGCACCTGCGCTGCCCGCCGATCACCTGCTGGTCATGAATATGTGCGGGCGCGGCGACAAGGACGTCTTCACCGTTGCCGAAGCGCTGGGGGTGTCTCTGTGACCGCCGGTGCCGCACGCATCGCCCAACGCTTTTCGGCCCTGAGAGCCGAAGGACGGGCGGCCTTTATCCCGTTCGTGACCGCCGGCGATCCCGACGCGGAGACCTCGGCGGCGATCCTCGCCCGGCTGCCTGAGGCGGGCGCCGACCTGATCGAGATCGGCATGCCGTTCAGCGACCCGATGGCCGACGGCCCGTCGATCCAGCATGCCGGCGACCGGGCGTTGGCGGCCGGCCAGACCATGGCGCGCACCCTGTCGATGGTGGGCGACTTCCGGCGATCCGATCAGTCCACCCCGCTGGTGCTGATGGGCTATTTCAACCCGATCCACCGCTATGGAACCGAGGCGTTCCTCGCCGACGCCGCCGCTTCCGGGGTCGACGGGCTGATCGTGGTCGACCTGCCGCCGGAAGAGGACGCCTGCCTGCGCGCGCCGGCACGGGCGGCAGGGCTCGCGGTGATCCGCCTGGTCGCGCCGACCACCGACGAAGCCCGGCTTCACCAAATCTTGGTAAACTGCGACGGATTCATCTATTACGTCTCGGTGACCGGCATCACCGGCACCAAGTCGGCCGTGCGCGGCGAGGTCGAGCGCGGGCTGGCGCGCATCCGCGCCGCGTCGCCGTTGCCCGTCGCGGTCGGATTCGGCGTCCGCAGCCCCGAACAGGCCGCCGAGATCGCCGCCGTCGCCGATGCCGTGGTGGTCGGTTCGGCGATCGTCGAGCGCATCGCGCAGAGCCTGGATGAGGCCGGCAGGGCGCGACCGTCATGCGCGCAGGCGGTGGCCGACTTCGTGCGCACGCTGGCCCAGGGCGTCCATGGCCCCGCCCGCGGCGGGTGACGACGGCAGGGTGAGAGCATCGATCGATGAGCTGGCTTACCAACATCCCTCCCAAGATCCGGGCGCTGGTCAAAAAGCCGGAGATTCCCGAAAACCTCTGGTCGCAATGCCCGGCCTGCGAACAGATGATCTTTCATCGCGAGCTCGAGCTGACGCTCAACGTGTGCCCCCACTGCGACCACCACATGCGGCTGGATGCGCAAAAGCGCATCGTGTCGATACTCGATGCCGATAGCTGGACGCTGGTCGACCTGCCGCCCTGCAATGTCGACCCGCTGCGCTTCCGCGACCGCAAGCGCTATTCCGAACGGCTGCGCGACAGCCGTTCGTCCTCCGGCGCCCGGGATGCGATCACTGTTGCTGCCGGCAGCCTGGGCGGCAACCCGGCGGTGCTCGCGGCTTTCGACTTCCAGTTCATGGGCGGCTCGATGGGCATCGCGGTCGGCAACGGCATCGTTGCCGCGGCGGACCGCGCGGTGGCCGATGGCGCCGCGCTGATCGTCTTCCCGTCCTCGGGCGGTGCGCGGATGCAGGAAGGCATCCTGTCGCTGATGCAGATGCCGCGCTCGACCATCGGGGTGCAGCGGGTCAGGGAGGCCGGCTTGCCCTTCATCGTCGTCCTGGCCGATCCCACCACCGGCGGCGTGTCGGCGTCGTTCGCCATGCTGGGCGACATCGCCTTGGCCGAGCCGGGCGCGCTGATCGGCTTCGCCGGCCGGCGGGTGATCGAGGAGACCATCCGCGAGACCCTGCCTGAGGGCTTCCAGAGAGCCGAGTATCTGCTCGAGCACGGAATGGTCGATATGGTGGTGCCCCGGACGGACCTGCGCGAGACGCTGATCGATGTGGTCGATCTGTTGATGAACAAGACCGCGGCCGTGCCGCAGACCGGCGCGGAGCCGTCCGATGAGCCCGGCGCGGACGACGCGCCGGCGCAGGAGGTCGAGGCAGCGGAGACCGCCGAAGAACCCGTCGAGGATGCCCCGGGCGCAGCCGTTGGCGAGTGAGCCCGTCCTGCAACGGCTTACCCGTCTGCATCCCAAGCTCATCGACCTGAGCCTGGAGCGCATCCGGCGCCTGCTCGATGCGCTCGACCGCCCCGAGGACCGGCTGCCGCCGGTGATCCATATCGCGGGCACCAACGGCAAGGGCTCGGTGATCGCCTTCCTGGCGGCGATTTGCCGAGCGGCCGGGCTTTCGGTCCATGCCTACACCTCGCCCCATCTGGTCCGGTTCAACGAGCGCATCGTGCTCGGCGGCCGGCCGATCGAGGACGATTTGCTGGGCGAGATCCTGGCCGAATGCGAGCGCGCCAACCGGAACCAGCCGATCACGTTCTTCGAGATCACGACGGCGGCGGGGTTGCTTGCGATGTCACGCAGCGCTGCGGACCTCGCGCTGGTCGAGACCGGGCTGGGCGGCCGGTTCGATGCGACCAACGTGCTGGACGACCCGGTGCTGTCGATCATCACCCCGGTCTCGCGCGATCACACGCGCTTCCTGGGCGAGACGATCGCTGCGATCGCCTTCGAGAAGGCCGGCATCCTGAAGCCCGGCGTCACCGCGGTGATCGGCGAGCAGACCGAGGAAGCCGCGGCGGTGATCGCCGCGCGCGCGGCCGAGGTCGGCGCGCCGCTGCGTCGGCACGGACGGGAGTGGTGCCATTCCGCAACGACCTATAGCGACGGCACGCTGGCGCTGGACCTGCCTGCCCCGGGATTGTTCGGCCCGCACCAGCGCGCCAACGCGGCGCTCTCTGCGGCGGCGGTCCGAGCCCTGCCCGCGCCGAAGATCGCGGTCGAGGCGATCGCCGAGGGCATCGCCGCGGCGCGCTGGCCGGGTCGGCTCCAGCACCTGCCGGAGGGCAGCCTGCCCCGCAAGGCCGGGCCGCGGCACGAGCTGTGGCTCGATGGCGGCCATAACGGGGCCGCCGGTGCGGCGCTTGCCGAGGTCGCGCGCGGATGGGGCGACCGTCCGCTCCACATCGTGATGGGCCATCTCGCCAACCGGCCGCCGGCGGAGTTCCTGATCCCGCTCGCCCGCCACGCCCGCTCGCTGCGGGCAGTGCCGATTCCCGGCGCCGCCGAATGCCACAGCCCGGACACCCTGGTTGCCGCGGGCTCGGCGTTGGGCGTGCCGGCCTCGGCACACGCCGACGTGGCCGAAGCGGTCACCGCGATCGCACGCGAGGATCCGACGCCTTCGCGGATCCTGATCTGCGGCTCGCTCTACCTGGTCGGCAGCGTGCTCGCACGGAACGCGCCCTGACACCGCGGCGCGGTCTCGACACGGGCCGGGCCATCTAGCATCCTCCGGGCTTGTCCAGGCCATTCGGCGGGAAGGGGCGATGAGCGCGAAAACGATCTCCGGTGCGGCGGATGACCAACGGACCGCCGACCCGGTCTATCTCGTCGACGGCTCGGGCTATATCTTTCGCGCCTTCCATGCTCTGCCGCCGATGACCCGCCCGGACGGGACGCCGGTCAACGCGGTCTACGGCTTCTCCAACATGCTTGCCAAGCTGATCGAGGACAGCGCCTCGCGCTATTTCGCGGTCATTTTCGACACCGCCCGAAAGTCGTTCCGCAACGAGATCTACGAGTCCTACAAGGCCAACCGGCCGCCGCCGCCCGAGGAGTTGGTCCCGCAGTTCGAGCTGATCCGCGAGGCGACGCGGGCCTACAACGTCCCCTGCATCGAGATGGCGGGCTTCGAGGCCGACGATCTGATCGCGACGTTTGCACGGATGGCCAGCGCCGAGGGCCGCGAGGTCGTGATCGTGTCTTCGGACAAGGATCTGATGCAGCTCGTCGACGACCGGGTCACCATGCTGGACCCGGTCAAGAACCGGCGCATCGGCCGGGAAGAGGTCGTCGAGCGGTTCGGCGTCGGGCCCGAGAAGGTGATCGACGTCCAGTCGCTAGCCGGCGATTCGACCGACAATGTGCCAGGCGTGCCGGGCATCGGCGTCAAGACGGCGGCCGAGCTTATCGAGACCTATGGCGATCTCGAGACGCTGCTGTCCCGCGCCGAGGAGATCAGGCAGCCCAAGCGGCGCGAGAACCTGATCAACCACGCCGGGCTTGCGCGGGTCTCGCGGGATCTGGTGACGCTCAGGGTCGATGCTCCGGTCGAGCAGACGATCGACGATCTGATGCTCGGCGAGCCCGAGCCCGAAGTCCTGCTCGGGTTTCTGCGCGCCCAGGGGTTCCGTTCGATGCTTGCCCGTGCCGAGGCCCGGTTCGGGGTCGCAGACGGGGTCGACGGCGCCGAGGCGCCGGCTGCGGTCCAGCCCGGCGAGACCGAATACAGCCTGGTCCAGGACGAGGCGGCGCTGGCGGCCTGGATCGAGCGGGCACACGCGGCAGGGATCGTCGCGGTGGACACCGAGACCACCTCGCTGAATTCCATGAGCGCACACCTGGTCGGCGCTTCGCTGTCGGTCGAGCCCGGCCGGGCCTGCTACATCCCGCTCGCCCATGTCGCTCCGGGAGGCGGCACCGCCGACCTGATCGACGAAGCCCAGCCGCCGCCGCTGCAGATCGGCATGGAGGCGGCGCTTGCCGCGCTCAAGCCGCTGCTGGAGGACCCCGGCGTTCTCAAGATCGGCCACCATATCAAGTACGACATGGAGGTCTTCGCCCGCTACGGGATCGTGGTCTCGCCGGTCGATGACACGATGATCCTGTCCTACGTGCTCGAAGGCGGCGCGCATGGACACGGGCTCGACGAGCTCGCTCTGCTGCACCTGGACCACCGCAACATCAAGTTCTCCGAAGTCGCCGGAAGCGGCAAGAACCGAGTGAGCTTTGCCGAGGTCGCGCTCGAGGCGGCGTGCGCGTATGCCGCCGAGGACGCCGACGTGACGCTTCGGCTGCACAGGCTGCTCAAGCCGCGTCTGGTCGCCGACCACATGGTCGGCGTCTACGAGACGCTCGAACGCGCGCTTATCCCGGTGCTGTTCGCCATGGAAGTGGCGGGGATCAAGGTCGACGTAAAGGTGCTGCACGCGCTGTCGCGCGACTTCGACGCCCGCGGCGGCGCGCTGGCGGAAGAGATCCACGCGCTCGCCGGCCGGCCGTTCAACATCGGCTCGCCCAAACAGCTCGGCGAGATCCTGTTCGAGGAGATGGCGCTGCTCGGCGGCAAGAAGACCAAGACCGGGGCCTACGGGACGGGCGCGGACGTGCTGGAAGCGCTCGCCGCCCAGGGGCACGATCTGCCTGGCAAGGTGCTCGACTGGCGCCAGCTCGCCAAGCTCAAGAGCACCTATACCGACGCCCTGGTCGAGACCGTCAACCCGCAGACCGGCAGGGTCCATACCTCCTACGGCCAGGCCATCGCGTCCACCGGCCGGCTGAGCTCGAACGATCCCAACCTGCAGAACATCCCGGTCCGGACCGAGGACGGGCGCAAGATCCGCGAGGCGTTCGTCGCCGAGGACGGTTATGTGCTGCTGTCGGCCGACTACTCGCAGATCGAGCTGCGGCTGCTCGCCCATGTCGCTGATATCGCCGCGCTCAAGGAGGCTTTCCGCGACGGGGTCGACATCCACGCCAAGACCGCCGGTGAGGTCTTCGGCTTGCCGGTCGAAGGCATGGACCAAGCGGTCCGCAACCGCGCCAAGGCGATCAACTTCGGAATCATCTACGGCATCAGCGGGTTCGGGCTCGCCCGCCAGCTCGGCATTCCGCAGGGCCAGGCGCAATCCTACATCAAGGCCTATTTCGAGCACTATCCCGGGATCCGGGACTATATGGAACAGACCAAGACGTTCGCCCGCAACCACGGCTACGTGCAGACCATCTTCGGGCGCAGGTGCCACACCCCGGGTATCAACGACAAGAACCCGGCGAGGCGCAATTTCTCCGAACGCGCAGCGATCAACGCCCCGCTGCAGGGGGCTGCGGCCGATATCATCAAGCGCGCGATGATCCGCCTGCCCGAAGCCCTCGACCGAGCCGGGCTCGGGGCCAGGATGCTGCTCCAGGTTCATGACGAGCTGCTCTTCGAGGTGCCGCAATCCGAGGTCGAGGAGACCGCTGCCGCGGTCCGAGAGGTCATGGAGAGCGCAGCCCATCTGGGCGTACCGCTGATCGTCGAGACCGGGCAGGGCCATAGCTGGGCCGACGCGCATTAAGGCTTGTTCGGAACAAGTTCTGGGGGCTCCGCCGGCCGGCGTTGCAAGGTGCGGCGAAACGTCGCGGAACCGCGCAAAGGCGCGCGGCGGTCTTGCTGTGGGGGCGGCGTGGCGATAAATTGCGACTGCAAGTCATTCGCATTTGCAACTACGTTTTCTGATGGTTCGGAGGTTGACAGGATGAACGCGATTGGGTCGTTCCCACGGGGTGTCCGATGCGCCGCTTCGTTGCTGGTGGCCGCAAGCGCGGCAATGCTTGCCGGCGACATCGCGGCGTGCGCGGGCGAGGTTAACATCTACTCCTACCGCAAGGAGCGGCTTATCAAGCCGCAGCTCGACGCCTTCGGAGCGGCGACAGGCATCGGCTACAATTTGGTGACGGGAAAGGCCGACGCGTTGGCCCAACGAATCAAGGCCGAGGGGCGCAACACGCCGGCCGACGTCCTGTTGACCGTCGATGCCGGCCGACTGGTCCGCGCCAAACGCATGGCGATCCTCCAGGCGGTGCGCTCGGACGTGCTCACGCGCTCGATCCCGGCACGCTACCGCGACCCCGACGGCTACTGGTTCGGGCTCGGTGTTCGCGCGCGTGCGCTGTTCTACGCCGTCGACCGGGTCAAGCCGGCCGACCTGTCGAGCTATGAGGCGCTTGCGGACGCGGCATGGAAGGGCCGCATCCTGATCCGGTCCTCATCGAACATCTACAACCAGTCGCTGCTGGCCTCGCTGATCCACCATCACGGCGCCGCGGCGGCCGAGGCCTGGGCGCGCGGGATGGTCGCAAACCTCGCCCGCAAGCCGCAGGGCGGGGATACCGACCAACTCCGCGGGCTGGCCGCGGGCGTCGGCGGCGTGGCGATCGCCAACCATTACTACTATGTGCGTCTGATGACCTCGACCAAGCGGCGCGACAAGGAGGTCGTCGCCAAGGTCAAGCTGTTCTGGCCCAACCAGCGGGGCCGCGGCGTCCATCTCAACATCAGCGGCGCGGCCGTCACCAAGCATGCCAAAAACCGGGATAACGCGGTGCGCCTGATCGAATACCTCGCCGGTCCCGAGGCCCAGCGCATCTATGCCACCGTAGGCCACGAGTTCCCGGTCCGCGAGGGCATCTCGCCCTCCGCCGCCCTCGCCGCGCTGGGCGAATTCAACGGCGACGGGCTCGCGCTCAGGGTGCTGGGCGAGAACAACGCCAAGGCGGTCAAGATCTTCGACAGTGTTGGCTGGCGATAGAGCCTGTCCCCAACGAGCCGGACCGGCCCCGGGGCTTGCGGAAGCTCATATGTCACCGCCCCGGTGCGATGCGGCGATAGCTTAGCGCCTCGGCGACGTGCGGGCGGCGGACGGTCTCGGCGCCGTCGAGATCGGCGATGGTCCGCGCAACGCGCATCACGCGGTGGTAACCGCGCGCGGTGAGCCTGAGACGCTCGGCCGCTTCGACCAGCAGCTTGCGGCCGTCGGCTTCGGGCGCGGCGGCTTCTTCCAGGCGCTCGCCCTCGGCCTCGGCATTGGTGCGGATCCCCTCGCCGTCGTAGCGCGCGGCCTGGACCGCGCGGGCCGCGGTCACGCGGGCGGCGATCTCGGCCGAGCCCTCGGCCGGCGGCGGCAGGTCGAGGTCGGCAGGGCTGACGGCCGGCACGTCGATATGCATCTCGATGCGGTCGAACAACGGCCCGGAGATCCGCGCCTGGTAGTCCGTCGCACAGCGCGGCGCGCGGCTGCAGGCCTGGCCCGGATCGTCGAGCCAGCCGCACCGACAGGGGTTCATCGCGGCAACGAGCTGGAACCGCGCGGGGTAGCGCACGTGCGCGTTGGCGCGTGCGATCACCGCCTGGCCCGACTCGATCGGCTGGCGCAGCGCCTCCAGCGCGGCGCGGCTGAACTCCGGCAGCTCATCGAGGAACAGCACCCCGTTATGGGCGAGCGAGACCTCGCCTGGGCGCGCGCGGGTGCCGCCGCCGACGATCGCGGCGACCGAGGCCGAATGGTGCGGGTCGCGGAATGGCCGGGTGCGCGACAGCGTTCCGTCGGTGATCGCGCCGGCAACCGAATGGATCATCGAGATCTCCAGCGTCTCGGCGGCGTCGAGCGGCGGCAGGATGCCGGGGAGGCGGGCTGCCAGCATCGACTTCCCGGCGCCCGGCGGGCCGATCATCAGCAGGTTGTGGCCTCCCGAGGCCGCGATCTCGAGCGCGCGCTTGGCGGATTCCTGGCCTTTGATGTCGCGCAGATCGGAGGTCGCGGCGTCGGGCTCGGCAAGCCGCGGCTCGGGCGGGGTGAGCACCTGGACGCCCTTGTAATGGTTCACCAGTTGGATCAGCCCCTCGGGCGCCAGCACGTCGATCTCGCCGGCGAAGGCGGCCTCCCCGCCGGCCGACGCCGGGCAGATGATCCCGCGGTCCTGCGCGGCGGCCCCCATTGCGGCCAGCAGAACGCCCGCAACCGGGCGGATCGATCCGTCGAGCGCGAGCTCGCCGAGCACGGTGTAGCCGTCGGCGGCATCCGACGGCAGAACCTCCATCGCGATCAGCACGGCGAGCGCGATCGGCAGGTCGAAATGACTGCCTTCCTTCAGCACGTCGGCCGGCGACAGGTTGACCGTGATCCGCCGGGGCGGCAGCGCAAGCCCGATCGAGACCAGGGCCGCGCGCACCCGCTCGCGCGACTCCACGACCGCCTTGTCCGGCAACCCGACGATCGTGAACGCCGGCAACCCGCTCGCCACCTGGACCTGGACTTCGATATCGAGGACCTCGATCCCTTGGAATGCGGCGGTGTGGACGCGGGCAACCAAAGGACTCTCGCTTCTCACCATGCGTGACCGGGCGCCGATCCTATCAATCCAGGGGTGATGAGGCGAGCCGGGACCGGCCGCTACGCCGTTCGTGCGGCGTCCACGCGGCGTTCAATGGCGTCCCAGATCATCGCCTCGATCCGGACGCCGTCCAGGCGATTGATTTCCTGGATGCCGGTCGGCGAGGTGACGTTGATCTCGGTCAGGTAATCGCCGATCACGTCGATACCGACGAAGACCAGGCCGCGGTCGCGCAGCGCGGGGCCGATGGCCGCACAGATGTCGCGCTCGCGCGTGGTCAGATCGGCCTTTTGCGGCGCGCCGCCGGCGTGGAAGTTGGCCCGCGCCTCGCCGTCCGGCGGGATCCGGCTCACCCCGCCGGCCGGCTCGCCGTCGACCAGGATGATGCGCTTGTCGCCCCGGCGGATCTCCGGCAGGTAGCGCTGGACGATGATCGGCTCGCGGTACATACCGGTGAACATCTCCAGCAGCGAGCCCAGGTTCTCATCCTCCGGCGTAACGTGGAACACCCCCGCCCCGCCATTGCCGAAAAGCGGTTTGACGATGATGTCGCGATGCTCGGCCCGGAAGGCCACGATCTCCTCGCGGTCCGCGGTGATCAGCGTCGGCGGCATCAGCCCCTCGAAATGGGCGACGAACAGCTTTTCGGGCGCGTTGCGGACGTGGAAAGGGTCGTTGACCACCAGGGTCCGCGGGTGGATGTGCTCCAGGAGGTGCGTGGCGGTGATATAGGCCATGTCGAACGGCGGATCCTGGCGCATCAAGACGATATCGACCCCGGCGAGATCCAGAACCTCGGGCGCCCCAAGCTTCGCGTGATCGCCGCGCTGCCGCCGGACCGAGAGCGGGCGCGCCTTGGCATAGATCCGGTGGTCGCGAAACGACATCTCGCCCGGTAGATAGTGGAACAGGGCGTGGCCGCGGGCCTGCGCCTCCAGCGCCAGCACGAACGTGGAATCGGCATCGATGTCGACCGATTCGATCGGGTCCATCTGAATGGCGACGGTAAGGCTCATCGCTGCCGCCTAGTTGAGCCGGCGGGAGACGCGGCGCAGCAGCGCCTCGGCCTCATCGCGCTCGGCCGGGCCGGCGCAGCGGTCGCGGTAGGCCTCCAGATGGCGCCGTGCTGCGACCAGGTGGCCGAGCCGGGCGTGCAGCAGCCCCGCCTCGCGGCGCAGCACGGCCTGTTCGGGCATGAACAGCAGCATCCTGTCCACAGTCGCGGCGGCGTCCTCGATATGCCCGGCGCGGAGCTGGCGAATTTTGATGTTGTTCTGCAGCCTCAGCAACACGCCGCGGCGCTCGACCGGCTCGAAATGCTCGGCCGCCAGTTCCGCGTTCTCGCCGGCGGTAAGCTTGATCAGCGCCCGCAGGTCGGCGTCCTCGCGGATTGCCCCGCCTTCGAACGGATCGACGATTGCGCGCGCCTCGGCGTCCTCGATCCGGATCAGGAAATGGCCGGGGAAGTTCAGCCCCGTCGCCCGCCAGCCGAGGCGGTGGGCGACATCGAGATAGATAATGCCCAGCGCCACCGGCAGGCCGCGGCGGCGGTCGATCACCCGCACCAGGTTGGCGTTGTCGAGATCGTCATAGGCCGTCGTGTCGCCGCAATACCGCTCCTGGTCGATGATGACCTCGTTGAGCGTCGCGATGCGCTCGGTGAGCGAACAGGTTCCCGGTATCCGGTGCGCCACCGCCTCGACGATGCCGGCCAGGTGGGCGCGGTAGTAATCGAGGTCGATCTCGCCGATCGTCAGGGCCGCCAACGCCAACGCCGCCTCGGCCAGGCGGACATCTTCATCGGCCGTGTTCGCCAGGTCCTTGAGCAGCCGTTCCGCTTCATGATGTTGTCTCACGTCCAGCCCCGACTCCGGCCCCGGTGCCGCGGGGCCTTTCGTTTCGGATCGTTGTTGAGCACAACATAGCGGACCACGCGCTTGACGTACGAGACCTCACGCGCATGGGTTTCGAGACGGGCAAGCGCGCCCGCGTTCCGGGCGATTCCCATCCGGTGGACGATCTTGCCCGCGGTATCGCTGATGGTGCCGGTGGAGCCGCGTTCCTGGGTTGCCGCGGAGACCGCGCCGGCACCGCCCGCGACCACCACGCCGGCACAGGCCGAGATCAGGGCAGCGCAAAGCGCGATCACGACGGCGCCGGCCGAAACTCCGAGCCAGGGCATGCTCATCCTGCTGTGGTGGACCCCTCTCTCCGGCATTGTGCCGCCGTTTTCCGGCCCCGCCCAACCTCAATCGCGCCCAACCTCAATCGTGCCCAACCTCAATCACGCCAGGCATCGACGATATGATTGGGCACCGACCAGGGCAGGACCAGCATGACGTCGAAACGGTGGTCGAGCCCCGCCAGGTCCGGGCGGCCCTTGAGAAAGTGCCCCGCGGCCCGGCGGATGCGCTGGCGCTGCGCCGGCCCCAAGGACTCCGCGGCGCTCGCGATATCGCGCCGCGCCTTGACCTCGACATAGGCGACCAGGCTGCCGCGGCGAACGATCAGGTCGATCTCACCGGCCGGCGAGCGGAACCGCCGCGCGATCACGCGGTAGCCTTTGAGCCGCAGCAGGGCGAGCGAAAGGCTTTCGGCAAAGCGCCCGTAACGCTCGGTCCGGGCCGATCCGGTCATTTCGTGTGCTGCCCGCTCCCCAGCGCCAGCGCCCGCTCGTAGACGATGCGCCGCGGCGCGCCCAGCGCGGCGGCCACCGTGGCCGCAGCGTCGCGCACCGACAGGCTCTGGAGTGCGCGGACCAACGCGGCATCGATCCGTTCGGTCGGGGCCTCGGGCAGGGCCTCCGGCGGGGCGATGACCAGCACGACCTCGCCCTTGGGCGGGCCGGTCGCCGCCACCCGATCGGCGAGTTCGCCCAGACGGCCGCGCAGCACCTCTTCATGGCGCTTGGTCAGCTCCCGGGCGACCGCAGCCTGCCGGTCGCCCAGCACCGCTGCCATATCGGCAAGGCTCGCGGCCAGCCGGTGCGGCGAGTCCAGAAGCACCAGCGTGGCGTCGATGCCGGCAAGCTCCGCCAGGACCGACCGTCTTGCGGCCCGCTTGGCGGGCAGGTATCCGGCGAAATGAAAGCGGTCGGTGGGCAGGCCCGACAGAACCAGGGCCGCAAGCGGCGCCGACGCGCCCGGCAAGACCGTCACCGCGATCCCCGCCGCCAGCGCCGCGCGCACCAGCCGGTAGCCCGGATCGGATATCAGCGGCATTCCGGCATCGGAAACCAGTGCCACGATTTGGCCCGATTCCAGCCGTTTAATGAGTGCCGGGCGCGCGCGCGGTGCGTTATGCTCGTGATAGGCCGTCAACGGAGAGGCGATACCATGCGCTGCGAGCAATTTTCGCGTCACGCGCGTGTCCTCGCAGGCGATGACGTCGGCATCGCGCAGAGTGTCCAGGGCGCGCAGCGTGATATCGCGCAGGTTCCCGATCGGTGTCGCCACCAGATGGAGACCGGCGGAGGTGGCCCGCCGGCGGCCCGCTGCACGGTCGTCCTGTGATGAGGAGTGCTCGCCCGCCGTTCCCGACCAGGTTGTCGAAGCCGATGGCCGTCGTGGCATGGCTCGCTCCGATCCTCGTGGTGCTTGCCGCCTGTGCCCCGACCAACGTATCCGCGCCCTCCGGTCCGGCGCAAGAACCGCGCACGGTGGGCACGCCGACCATGACCGAGCCCGCGGTCTCCTCGCCGTCGCGCCCCGATCGCCCCTCCGCAGATGCCTCAAGCGGACCCGTCGGCGATGCCTCGAGCGGACCGATCGGTGATGCCGGAGCGGCGTCCGGTCAGATCCGCGTCGGCCTGCTGCTGCCCTTGAGCGGACCGGAAACCGCGCTCGGCCGCTCGTTGCTCAACGCCGCCCAACTCGCGCTGTTCGATGCGACCGGCGACGGCTTCACCATCCTGCCCCACGACACACGCGGCACGCCCGCCGGCGCCGAGGCGGCCGCCCGCGCAGCGATCGACGGCGGCGCCTTGATTCTTCTGGGGCCGGTTTTCGCCGCATCGGTCGCGGCCGTCGCGCCGATTGCCCGGAAAGCCGGGATCAACGTGATCGCATTTTCCAACGACCGGTCGGTGGCCGAGCGCGGCACGTTCCTGATGGGACTGTTGCCGCGCCAGCAGATCCACCGCGTCGTCCGGTACGCCCGCGGCCAGGGCATCCTGCGCTTCGCCGCACTGCTTCCCGACAGCGCCTTCGGGCGTCGGGTCGAGCGGTATTTCGAGCGCGCCGTTCAGGAGGTCGGCGGCGTCCTCGCCCGGATCGAGCGGGTCGGCGACCGGTCCGAGGACGCCACGGCCGCGGTTCGCAGGCTCGCCAAATACGACGGCCGGCAGGCGGCGCTGCTCGAGCAGCGCGCCGCGATCCAGGCCGCCGGCCAGGACGTCACCGCTCGGATGATGGTCGAAATGGAGAGCATCGACGGGCTGACCGACCTCGGCTTCGATGCGCTGCTGGTCGCGGTCAGCGGCACCCGCCTTGCGGAGATCGCGGCACTGCTGCCGTACTACGACATCGACACCACGCGGATCAAGGTGCTCGGCCTGTCGTCGTGGCATACCGATGGGCTCGGCCGCGAGCGGCCGCTGGTCGGCGCGTGGTACGCCGCACCTTCGGTTGAAGCCCTCGGCGATTTCCAGACCCGCTACCGGTCGGCGTTCGGCACCGCACCCAACCCGCTGGCGAACCTGGCCTACGATGCCGCGGCGCTGGTCGCGACGCTCGCGCGCCGCGAAACAGGCCCGGACTTCAACCTCGCCGCGCTGACCGACGCCAGCGGGTTCATGGGCACCACCGGCGTCTTTCGCTTCCGCGAGACCGGCGAGTCCGAGCGCGGGCTTTCGGTCTTCGAGATCGGCTCGGGCGCCCCGCGGGAGATCAGCCGTGCGCCGGAGAAATTCGAGGTGCTGGTCAACTGAATCCCGGCCGCCGCTCAAGCGAGCAGGGCAGCCAACACAGCGTCCAGACGCATACGGCCGGCGGCGGTCGCGCGCAGGCCTCGATCGTCGTTCTCCATGAAACCGGCCTCTGTCAGTCGGTTCAGCGCCGCCCGGTCGAGCGCGTCCTCGGGCATTGCGCCGGTGAGTGCGACGAAACGCTGCCGCGGCAAGCCGGTTGTGAGCCGGAGGCCCATCATCAACACCTCCTCCAGGCGCTCCCGCGGTGTGATCGGTGCCGCCGTCTCGGTGGCGTGGCCGCGGGCTTCGACATCGGCGCACCAGGCAAGCGGCGCGCGGCGCTGGGCATAGGCGGTCGTCGCGCCGTCCGTGGTGATCCGGCCGTGCGCGCCCGGCCCGACGCCGACATAATCCGCCGATAGCCAATAGATGAGATTGTGGCGGCACGCCATGCCGGCGGCTGCGTGGCTGGAGATCTCATAGGCCGGCAGACCCGCCGCTTCGAGCCTGTCCTGGGTGTCCTGGTACATCGCGGCCTGATCGTTCTCGTCCGGCAGGTCGAGCCTGCCGCGCCGGTGAGCCGCGTGGAAGGCGGTGCCGGGCTCGATGGTGAGCTGGTAGACCGAAATGTGGCCTGCGCCGTCGGTCGGCACGTGATCGAGCGCGCGGGCGAGTTCGCCCCGCCAGGCTTCCGGCGTCTGGCCTGGTCGAGCGTAGATCAGGTCGAACGAGGTGCGCGCGAACAGGCTCTGGGCGACGGCGATCGCCGCGATCGCCTCTCCGGGCCCGTGCTCGCGCCCCAGCACCGCCAGCCCGTCCGGGTCGAACGACTGGACGCCCAGCGACAGCCGGCCTGCCCCGGCGTCGCGGAAGCCGGCAAGGCGGCCGGCCTCGACCGAGGTCGGGTTGGCCTCCAGCGTGACCTCGAGGTCCGAGCTGGTCGGCCAACAGCCGACCGCCTTGTCGATCACCGCAGCCACGGTCTCCGGCCGCATCAGCGAGGGCGTGCCGCCGCCGAAGAAGATGGTCTCCAGCCGGCGGCCTGCCGTCCGTGCCGCGTAATGGTCGATCTCCGCCAGCAGCGCCTTGCGCCAGCGGGTCTCATCGATCTCCATCTCGACGTGGCTGTTGAAGTCGCAATAGGGGCATTTGGACTTGCAGAACGGCCAGTGGACGTAGAGGCCGAGCGAGTCCTTGTCCGGGACGAAGCCGCCTGCCGGGCTCATGACGCGCGGCCGCCGAAGCAGGCGGTGACGAGCTTGGCAAAGGCATCGGCGCGGTGGCTGATCGCGTGCTTGTCCGCCGGTTCCATCTCGCCGAAGGTCAGGGCGTGACCGTCGGCGACGAATATCGGGTCATAGCCGAAGCCGTTGGTGCCGCGCGGCGGCCAGACGAGACGACCCTGCACACGCCCCTCGACGGTCTCGCAATGCCCGTCGGGCCAAGCGAGCGCCAGCGCGCAGACGAATGCGGCCGCCCGGTCCGCGTCCGCCGGCAGCGCCGCCTTGACACGCGCCATGGCGGCCGCGAAGTCACGTTCGGCTCCCGCCCAGCGGGCCGAATGGATGCCCGGCGCGCCGCCGAGCACGGCGATTGCCAGCCCCGAATCGTCGCTCAGGGCAGGCAGGCGAGCGGCTTTGGCCGCCGCGTGGGCCTTGATCTCCGCGTTGGCCCGGAAGCTCTCGCCCGTCTCCTCGGGCTCGGCCAGGCCCAGCGCGGCCGCGGAGGTGATCGCGACATCGAACGGTGCCAGCAGATCGGCGATTTCGCCGATCTTTCCCTGGTTGTGCGAAGCCACCACCAGACATGGATCGGTGAAGGCCCGCGCCATTTCAACCGCGCCGCACGGCTTGGCGTTGCAGCCGGGTCAGCGCGGTCGTTCCCTTCTCCGCCAGGTCGAGCAGGCCCTCGAAGGCTTTGCGCCCGAAGGGTTCGGTCTCCGCGGTGCCCTGGACTTCGACAATGCCGCCGGTGCCGGTCAGCACGAAGTTCGCGTCCACATCCGCGCTGCTGTCCTCGAGATAGTCGAGGTCCAGGCACGGCACGCCGCCGACGATGCCGCACGAGATCGCCGCGACCGAATCCGAGATCGGATCGGCGGTCAGGACGCCCTTGTCCATCAGGTCGTCGATCGCCATGCGCAGTGCGACCCAGGCACCGGTGACGCTCGCGGTCCGGGTGCCGCCGTCGGCTTGGATCACGTCGCAGTCGAGTCGGATCTGGCGCTCGCCCAGTGCCCGCAGATCGACGACCGCGCGCAGCGAACGGCCGATCAGACGCTGGATTTCCAGCGTCCTGCCACCCTGTTTGCCGCGGGCGGCCTCGCGGTCGGTGCGTTCGTGGGTCGAGCGCGGCAACATGCCGTATTCGGCTGTCACCCAGCCGCTGCCGGTGTTCTTGATGAACGGCGGGACGCGGCCCTCCACCGATGCGGTGCACAGCACGTGGGTGTCGCCGAACCGCACCAGGCACGAGCCCTCCGCATGCTTGGAAAATCCGGCTTCCAGGACGATCTTTCGAAGCTCGTCCCGTGCCCGACCGGAGGGCCGGCCGGCCGGCTGACCGGATGATGACATCGCGTTCCCCTAACGGCCCGCCCGAGAATGGCGGGGGAAGCTATCCCGGCCCGACCGGGCCGTCCAGCGGTTTGCATCCCGGCAGACGGGGCACATCACATTGACGCCCACCAGGACCAACACTACATTCCTGCCGCCCAAGAGAGGACTCGATGCAGAGCGCTCCAACCGGTGTCATCGGCGAGCTCAACGAGCGGTCTCGCGCGGTCTTTCGCGAGCTCGTGGAGACGTTCGTCCAGACCGGCGAGCCGGTCGGCTCGCGCACGCTGTCGCGCCGCCTGCCGCAGCCGCTGTCGCCCGCGACCATCCGCAACGTGATGGCCGACCTCGAAGATATGGGTCTGCTGGTCTCGCCGCACACCTCGGCCGGACGCATCCCGACCGAGGCCGGGCTCCGCCTGTTCGTCGACGGGCTGTTGCAGATCGGCGAACTGTCCCGCGACGAGCGCCAGACCATCGAGGCGCAGTGTGCCGCCCAGGGCACCAGCCTGAACCAGGCGCTCAGCGACGCGACGGCCGCGATGTCCGACCTGTCCGGATGCGCCGGTCTGGTGATCGCGCCCAAGACCGACCGGCCGCTCAAGCACATCGAGTTCGTCAATCTGGGCGATGGCCGTGCGCTGGTGGTGATGATGACCGAGGACGGCATCGTCGAGAACCGGCTGATCGACCTGCCGGTCGGCACACCGCCCTCGGCGCTCACCGAGGCCGGCAACTACCTCAATGCCCGCCTGGTGGGCCGCACCGTCGACGAGGCGGTCGGCGACATCAAGGCCGAGATCGAGGACCGCCGCGTGCGGATCGATGCGATCACCGCCAGGCTGGTCGAGACCGGGCTTGCGACCTGGACCGGCGAGGCGGCGACCGGCGCGCTGATCGTCAAGGGCCAAGCGCATCTGCTCGACGACATCGCCGCGCTCAGCGATCTGGAGCGCGTCCGCAACCTGTTCGAGGCCCTGGAGACCCAGGAGCTGTCGGTCCGGCTGCTCGATCTGACGCGAACCGGCGATGGAGTGCAGATTTTCATCGGCTCGGAGAACACGCTGTTCGACATGACCGGCTGTTCGATGGTCGTCTCGCCGTTCACCGACCGCTCCAGCACCGTTGTCGGTGCGATCGGCGTCATCGGGCCGACCCGGATCAACTACTCGCGCATCATTCCGATCGTCGACTATACCGCGCAGGTGGTCGGCCGGCTGATCGGCTAGTCCACGGCATATCGGAAGGCGTTGCCATGAGTGAGATCGAAAAGACCGAAGCTGAACAGGCCGAGCCCGAGCCGCCGCCCGAGGAGGAGGCGCCCGAGGAGGCGCTGCCCGAAGAGGCGTTGCCCGAAGAGGCGCTGCCCGAAGCCGAAGACCCGGCGCAACAGGAAGGCGCCGCCGCCGAGCCCGACCAGCCGGAGGAGCGCGACTACGAGGCCGAGATTGCCGAGCTCAACGACAGGTTGCTGCGCACCCTCGCCGAGGGCGAGAACCTGCGCCGCCGCGCCCAGCGCGAGCGCGAGGAGACCCTGAAATACGCCATCGCCGGTTTTGCCCGCGATGTCCTGGGCGTCGGCGACAACCTTCGCCGCGCGCTGGAGACGTTGCCGGAGGGCTCGGACACCGAAGACGGTCCGCTGAAGTCATTCATCGAGGGTGTCGCGCTGACCGAGCGGGATCTGCTGGGCATCCTCCAGCGGCATGGCGTGGAGAAGGTCGATCCGGCGGGCGATAAATTCGACCACAATCTGCACGAGGCGATGTTCGAGGTGCCGACCGCCGAGGCGGCGCCCGGCACGGTCGTCCAGGTTGTCGAGGCGGGTTATGTGCTCAACGGCCGCCTGCTGCGCGCGGCACGCGTCGGCGTCGCCAAGAGTCCGCCCGTTGCCCCCGCGCCGCCCGAGGATACGGATACCAGCGTCTAGCCTGACCCCTTCATGCTGCGGTTGCGAGGTGCTTGACCAGCATGCGCGCGCGGCCTTTTCGATGACGCGGGCGTCGATCTTGAGCAGGCGCAGCTTGAGGGCGGCGCATTCGGTCGTGGCGGGTGTGGCGTTTCGTTGCTCCCGAAGAAACGCGGCTCGACAACGAATTTCCGCGCCGGAACAATCGATTGCGCCATGCCCGCCAACTCGAATTCAGGATCGGAACGAATAATCCGGGGTAAACCAATATGTCGAGCATGGGTCAGGCAACAACCCCGAAAGGAGGTTGGAAAATGAAACCGCGTTCGAAAGTCTCGGCAATCTGTTTGGCAATCTGTGCCGTCGCGGCGTTGACGACGATTGGCGCGGCCAAAGCCGCCGATGTGGTGATCGGCGTGCCCAATTGGCCCTCGGTCCAGGTTACGGCGCATATACTCAAGGTCATCCTCGGAGACAATTTGGGCCTCGAGGTCGAGCTGCAGAACAGCACCAATCCGGTCGTCTTCGAGGCCATGGACCGAGGCTCCATGCATGTCCATCCCGAGGTCTGGCTTCCCAATCAAGCGAATCTGCACGACAAGTTCGTCAAGGAGCGCGGTACGGTCGTCATGAACCCGAACGGCGTCGAGGCGTTTCAGGGGTTTTGCGCGACCAAGTCAACGGCCGAGAACCACGGCGTGACCGCGATCTATGATTTGACCGATCCAGACAAAGCGGCGCTATTCGATAGCGACGGCGACGGCCTCGGCGAAGCCTGGATCGGCGCATCGGGGTGGGCCTCCACGAATATCGAGAAGATTCGCGCCAAGAGCTATGGGTACGACGAGACCATGAAGCTCCTGGAGATGGACGAAACCTTGGCGTTGGCCGCGCTCGATGCCGCTGTCAAGGCGGACAAGCCCTTCGTGCTCTATTGCTATACGCCGCATCACATGTTCGCGCTTCACGAGCTGGTTATTCTGAAGGAGCCGCCGCACGGAGCCTCCAACTGGAACGTGATCCAGCCGACCGACGATCCGGACTGGCTCGCCAAGTCGGAGGCCGGCAGCGCCTGGGACTCGGCTTACCTGCACATTTATTTCGCCAAGGCTCTGGAAGAAAGCCATCCGGAGGCGGCGAACCTGCTCGGCAAGGTGAAGCTCGACGTCGACATGGTGAGCCGCATGAGCTACGCGCTGGTGGTGCAAAAGCAGGATCCCGACGCCTACGCGACGGCTTGGGTCGAGGAGAACGCCGACCTTGTCGCCTCCTGGATGTCCAACTAGACGCCGCCGGGATTTCGAGAGGTCCCCGAGGCCGCGCGCATGCCCACTCGGCTTGCCCTGGAACCGGCGGTCTCGTTGCCGGAAGGCGCCTCCGGGCGGCCCGAATCGGCGATGGCGATGGCGCGGGTGCGCGTTCGGTCCGGAGGGTAAGCTGCCGTGGGTATGCGGGTCGATGCGGACGAGGTCATCAAGCTCGACGGCGTTTGGAAAATCTTCGGCGCGAAGGCCGAAGACGCCATGGCGGCGATCGTGCGCGAAGGGCTGGACAAGACCGAAGTCCTGGAGCGTTTCGGCTGTGTCGTCGGGATCGCCGACGTGTCCTTCTCGGTTCGCCGCGGCGAAATCTTCTGCATCATGGGTTTGTCCGGCAGCGGCAAGTCGACCCTGGTGCGCCACCTGAATCGCCTTATCGAACCGACGGCGGGCTCGATCCATGTCCTCGGCAACGACGTCTCGGCGATGGGCGAGGCGCAGCTCCGGGCCTTCCGAGCCAAGGACATCGGCATGGTGTTCCAGCACATAGCGCTGATGCCGCATCGGTCGGTTCGCGACAATGTCGCCTTTCCGCTGGAAGTGCGCGGCGAGCCCAAGTTCCGCCGCTGGGAAATATCCCGGCAGGCTCTCTCCCTGGTCAAGCTCGACGGCTTCCAGGACCGGCTGCCGAACGAGCTTTCGGGCGGCATGCAGCAGCGCGTCGGCTTGGCCCGGGTGTTGGCCAGCGACCCGTCGGTGCTGTTGATGGACGAGCCGTTCTCGGCACTCGATCCCTTGATTCGCCGGCAGTTGCAACAGCAATTCCTGGAGCTCGCCAAGACCCTCCACAAAACGACACTTTTCATCACCCATGATCTCGACGAGGCGATCCGCCTCGGCGACCGCATCGCCATCATGAAGGACGGCCGGATCGTCCCGACCGGTACGCCAGAGGAAATCGTGCTCAACCCGGCGGACGCCTATGTCGCCGATTTTGTTCGGGACATCTCGAAGCTCAAGCTCGTCTCTGCCCGTTCGGTGATGGAACCGATCGACGGCTACGCGCCGGCACCGGGAGAGGATCTGAGCCGGGCGCCCCGCGCCGGGGAGAACGTCGACCTGGATCATTTGATCGACATCTCGGTGACGACCGAATTGCCGATCGTCATTACCGATCAAGAGAACAACGACATCGGGATCGTGACCAAGTCGCGATTGCTGCAGGGCATTCAGGGAGGCAAGTAGATGGCGGCCACGACGGAAGCCGCGGCAGCGATGGGCGGAGCGGACCCGTCCTCGGCGGCGCTGATCGACTCGATAAGGACCTTTGCCGAGCGGAACGGCGACTACTATGCGTCCGAGTTCGTGAAGATCCAGAGCGCCGGTGGGTTCGCCTGGTCGTTCAATCGAGCGGCGGCCTTGATGGGGCCGGTGTGGGCGGCGTCCCGAGGCGTGTGGGGGTTCTTCTGGACTTTCTTGATCATCGATCTCTTTGCGCTGGTGCAATTGGGCCGGGGTCTATGGGGCGACTTGGGAGCGGACAAGCTGGCGCGGGCCGAGCGTTTGCACACCAAATCCATGGAGATGGCGGCTAGGGCGCAGGCGGCCATCGAGACGGGCGCGTCGAACGCGGAGTTCTTGATGCACAATGCGGAGAACCTGCAGAAGGCGGCCGCGAAGGCGCTGGCCGCCGCCGAACAGGCAGCCGCGGGAGCAACGACGCTTCTGATCATCGGGCTTGTCCTGGTTGCGGCAGCCATGCTGGCACAAGGGTTTCTGGCCAACCCGGCCCATGAGAAGAAGTACGGGCGCTGGCGGATCGCTCCCGCCGAGGGCGGCGGTATCCGGAGGCGGGAGACAATATTCGGAATTGCGATGATCCTGATCATGTATCCGCTGACGCTTTATCGTTTCACCGTTTCCAAGCCGGCGGATTTCATCACCGTCTTTCCCGCGGACAAGGGCATATACAACAGGACGTCGACCTGGCTCGATGCGCAGTTCGACCTTATCGCGGTCAAGGGAGCCGGTGTTTTCGACGGCATTAACGCGGCGATTCGAGGGCTTCTCGACGGTTTGGAGGCGATTTTGGTCGGTACGCCCTGGCCGGTGACCATGCTGGTGATCGTGGTTCTGGCATGGCGTCTGGCCGGCCCGCGCGTGGCGGTCTTTACGGTGGCGGCTCTGGCCTATCTGGCCTTCATGGGCTACTGGGAGAAGTCGATGGCGACGGTGGCGCTGCCGGGAACGGCGGCGGTCCTGTGTGTCGTCATGGGGCTTCCCTTGGGCGTGTGGTGCGCCAAGAGTCGGACCGTCTATGCCATCGCGCGGCCGATCCTCGACTTCATGCAGACCATGCCGTCGTTCGTCTATCTGATTCCGGTGATCGCGTTTTTCGGCACCGGCAAGCCGCCGGGGATCTTGGCAACCATCGTCTTCGGGATGCCCCCGGTGGTGCGGCTGACGCCACTCGGCATCAGGGGGGTTCCAGGATCGATCAAGGAGGCGGCCCTGGCCTTCGGCTGCCGGAAACGAAAGCTGCTGTTCGACGTCGAACTGCCGCTGGCCTTGCCGTCGATCATGACCGGGGTCAACCAGACCATCCTGATGTGTCTGTCGATGGTGGTGATCGCATCGCTGATCGGCGCCGAGGGCCTCGGCAGCGACGTCCTCGTCGCCCTGCAATACGCGGCCAAGGGTCAAGGCCTTCTGGCCGGCCTCGCCATTCTCTTCTGCGCCATGATCATCGACCGCATCGTGCAAGGCGGGTTCAAGCGGGGAGACGACTCCTAGATCAGAAATTCGCTGTCGGGATCGTGGCCGGCATGCCGCGCACGGGCCTTGGCGCGGCTCGCGACCGCGTAGCAGTACACGCAGCCATGCGGGCAGGTGTCGTAGGCCCCGATGTCCCTGGATCGGTGACAGGCGCAATCCGGCCGGTTGCCCTTCTCGGGGGCCGCGATCGGCCGACCGGCGATCTCGGCGAGCCGATCGGCGTCGACGCAACGCGCCGGCCGGGTGCCCGGGACGGCGAGGTCGGGCTGGCTGCAGACGGCGAGCGCGATGCCGCGTTCGGCGGCCATCCGGGCCAGATCGGCAAGCAGCGACTTCTTGGCCTCGACCGGCGGGTCGGCATAGGCGATGCCGGCCCGTACCAGGTTGCGAACCGTCTTCCGGTAGAGGCTCGCAAACGAGACCACGACCTCGTCGGTGCTTCCGGCCATCGCATCGGCCAGACGCGCGAACGCCTCGCCATGCCTCTCCAGCGGGCTCGAATCGGTCTGGATGATCGGGTCGTAGCGCCAGACCAGCGCCCGCGGGCCGAAATCCCCGGCGATCCGGCGCGCGTACCCGACTGCGCGGGCCGGTTCGGGAACCGAGCTCTCCAGCACCCTGGGGTGACCGGTGACGGTAAGCTGGACCACGAACGGATAGCCGGTGTCCGCAAGGCGGGCGAGCGTGGGCAGGAACGGCCCGGGATTGCGGGTCCAGAAGACCAGGCCGTCGACGGCATCCCGCTCCAGGCCGACCCGGTACGGCTTGCCGCCATAGGGGTTGGCGACCAGGCAGTATCCGGCCGCCAGGCGGTTTTCGAACCACGCGCCGTAGAACGCCGGGATATCGGTTCGATAGCTCGCCGATATGATCATGCAATCTTGTCCGAACGCCGGTAAACTGGCGGTCTGCGGTTGTACCGCCGGGGCTGCATTCCTATATATCGCCGGCAATTGACGTTCTCGTGCTTTAACCGTAGGGGACGCGGGCGGCGCCGCAAAGGGCCGCGTGCGTTCGCCGCAATGAGTGAGGATTGAAATGGGTAAGGCCATCGGCATCGATCTCGGGACGACCAATTCCTGTGTCGCGATCATGGACGGTTCGGACGCAAGGGTCATAGAGAACACCGAAGGCGCGCGAACCACGCCGTCGATGGTAGCGTTCACCGACGACAACGAGCGCCTCGTCGGCCAGCCGGCCAAGCGGCAGGCGGTGACCAACCCGTCGAACACGCTGTCCGCGATCAAGCGGCTGATCGGCCGCCCCTTCGACGACCCGATGACCAAGAAGGACCAGGATCTGGTCTCTTACGAGATCGTCAGGGCGGACAACGGCGATGCCTGGATCGAGGTCGACCGCGAGAAATATTCTCCCAGCCAGGTATCGGCCTTCATCCTGCAGAAGATGAAGGAGACCGCCGAGGCGCATCTCGGCGAGCCGGTCACCGAAGCGGTGATCACCGTGCCCGCCTATTTCAACGACTCCCAACGCCAGGCGACCAAGGATGCCGGAAAGATCGCCGGGCTCGACGTCCTGCGGATCATCAACGAGCCGACCGCGGCCTCGCTCGCCTACGGGCTGGAGAAGAAGGGATCGGGGACGATCGCGGTCTACGATCTCGGTGGCGGGACCTTCGACGTCTCGATCCTGGAGATCGGCGACGGCGTGTTCGAGGTCAAGTCGACCAACGGCGATACCTTCCTTGGCGGCGAGGACTTCGACAGCCGGATCATCCAGTATCTGGCCGACGAGTTCAAAAAGGACCAGGCGATCGACCTGCGGCAGGACAAGCTTGCGCTGCAGCGGCTCAAGGAGGCCGCCGAGAAGGCCAAGATCGAGCTGTCCAGCGGCCAGCAGACCGAGGTGAACCTGCCGTTCATCACCGCCGATCAGTCCGGCCCCAAGCACCTCAACATCAAGATCACCCGCGCCAAGCTCGAGGCGCTGGTCGACGATCTGGTCGAGCGCACCGTGGGACCGTGCAAGGCGGCGCTCCGCGATGCCGGGCTGTCGGCGGGCGAAGTCGATGAGGTCATCCTGGTCGGCGGCATGACCCGCATGCCCAGGATCATCGAATCGGTGAAGTCGCTGTTCGGCAAGGAGCCCAACCGGTCGGTCAACCCCGACGAGGTCGTCGCGGTCGGTGCCGCGATCCAGGCCGGCGTGCTCAAGGGTGACGTCAAGGACGTCCTGCTGCTCGACGTCACCCCGCTGTCGCTCGGCATCGAGACCCTGGGCGGGGTCTTCACCCGGCTGATCGACCGCAACACCACCATCCCGACCAAGAAGAGCCAGGTGTTCTCGACCGCCGAGGACAGCCAGAACGCGGTCACCATCCGCGTCTTCCAGGGCGAGCGCGAGATGGCCTCGGACAACAAGCTCCTGGGCCAGTTCGATCTGGTGGGCATCCCGCCCGCACGGCGCGGCATGCCGCAGATTGAGGTGACCTTCGACATCGACGCCAACGGCATCGTCAATGTCGGCGCCAAGGACAAGGCGACCGGCAAGGAGCAGGCGATCCGCATCCAGGCCTCCGGCGGCCTGTCGGATGCCGACATCGAGCAGATGGTCAAGGACGCCGAGGCGCACGCGGCCGAGGACAAGACCCGCAGGGAGGCGGTCGAGGCGCGCAATCAGGCTGACGGGCTGATCTACACGACCGAAAAGAACCTCGTGGAGTATGGCGACAAGGTGCCAGCGGAGGACAAGGCGCCCATCGAGCAGGCGGTGGCCGACCTCAAGGCCGCGCTCGAAGGCGAAGATGTCGAGAATATCAAGGCAAAGACCGAGGCGCTCGGCGAGGCAGCGATGAAGCTGGGCGAGATCATGTACAAGGCCCAGCAGGAAGAGGCTGCCGCAGCGGCCCCCGACGACGCCCAGGCGGGCGGGCCCACGCAAGGTCCGGAGGCCGATGATTCGACCATCGTCGATGCCGATTTCGAGGAAGTCGACGACGAGGAGCGTAAGGACAAATCGGCCTAGGCCGTTTCCCTTGCAGATTTCAGGACAGGCCTCGATGGTGCGCCGCCGCATTCTCGGGGCCGTCTGCCAATGAGCTGAGTGGCCGTCGATTCAGGGTTCGGGAGTATGGCCAAGCAGGACTATTACGACATGTTGGGCGTCGCCAAGGGCGACGATGCCGAGACGGTCAAGAAGGCTTACCGCAAGCTGGCCATGAAGTATCACCCCGACCGCAACCAGGGTGATGCGGGGGCAGAGCAGAAGTTCAAGGAAATCAGCGAGGCCTATGACGTCCTGAAGGACGACCAGAAGCGCGCGGCCTATGACCGCTTCGGCCATGCGGCGTTCGAGAACGGCGGACCGGGCGCGGGCGGCCAGGGCGGCGGGTTTGATTTCGGCTCGGGCTTCGCCGACATCTTCGACGAGATGTTCGGCGATTTCATGGGCGGTCGGCGCGGCGGCGGCACCGGCGGCGCCCGCGGCGCGGACCTGCGCTACAACATGGAAATCTCGCTCGAGCAGGCCTATCGCGGCCACGAGACCAAGATCAGGATCCCGGCCTCGGTGAGCTGCGACACCTGCCACGGCTCCGGCGCCGCGCCGGGCAGCCGGCCGGCCAATTGCGGCATGTGCCAGGGCCGCGGCAAGGTCCGCGCCCAGCAGGGCTTCTTCACCATCGAGAGGACCTGCCCGACCTGCGGCGGCGTCGGCCAGGTGATCGAGGATGCGTGCAAGGCGTGCACCGGCTCAGGCCGCGTGCGGCGCGAAAAGACGCTGGCGGTCACCATCCCGCGGGGCGTGGAGGACGGCACCCGAATCCGGCTTGCCGGCGAAGGCGAAGCCGGGCTCAACGGGGCCTCGACCGGCGATCTCTACATCTTCGTCAGCATCGCCTCGCACGCGCTGTTCGAGCGCGAGGCAATGACGCTGTTCTGCCGTGTGCCGATCCCGATGACCACCGCCGCGCTCGGCGGCACGGTCGAGGTGCCGACGATCGACGGCACGCTGGCCAAGGTGACGATTCCGGCCGGCACCCAGTCGGCGCGCCAGTTCCGGCTGCGCGGCAAGGGCATGACCGGGCTGCACGGCCGCGGCCGTGGTGACATGGTCATCGAGATCCAGGTCGAGACGCCGGTCAACCTGAACAAGCGCCAGCAGGCGCTGCTGCGCGAGTTCGAGGCCCCGGGCGGCACCGGCGAGGCCCGCTCGACCAGCCCGGAGTCCGAAGGCTTCTTCACTAAGGTGAAGGAGCTCTGGGAAGACCTCACCGACTGAGCCGGGCTGACCCGATCGGATTGGAACAGACTTCGGGGCGAGAGAGGCAGGCGATGGCGGATTTGGCGATCGGGGTGATCGGGGCCGGCGGGCGGATGGGAACGACCGTCGCCCGGGAGATTTTCGAGACCGACGGATGCGTGATCGCCGCGGCCGCCGAGGGGCCGGGCCATCCGGCGATCGGCCGCGACGTGGGCGAGGTCGCGGGGCTGGGCACGGTAGGGGTGAGCATCGGCGCCGACCCGGCGGCGGTCTTCGAGCGCGCCGCGGTGGTCATCGAGTTCGCCCTGCCCGAGGCGACAGCGCGCCATGCCGCGCTGGCCGCGCAAGCGCGGACCGCGCACGTCATCGGCACCACCGGCTTCAGCGCCGAGCACGAGGCCGCGATCGCCGAGGCGGGCAAGACCGCGCCGATCGTCGTTGCTCCCAACATGAGCCTTGCCGTCAATATCCTGTTCGCGCTGACCAGACAGGTCGCTTCCCTGCTCGATGACCGTTTCGACATCGAGATCGTCGAAATGCACCACAAGCACAAGGTCGATGCGCCATCGGGCACCGCGCTCGGGCTCGGCCGGGCGGCGGCCGCCGGGCGCGGGGTCGATCTCGACACGGTTTCCCAGATGACGCGCCACGGCCATACCGGCGCGCGCAATCAGGGCGACATCGGCTTCGCGGTGCTGCGAGGCGGCGACGTGGTGGGTGATCATTCGGTGGTCTTCGCGATCGAGGGCGAGCGGCTGGAACTCACCCACAAGGCGTCCTCGCGGCGCATCTTCTCGCGCGGCGCAGTCCATGCCGCGCTGTGGACGCCCGGCCGCGCCCCCGGGGTCTACACGATGGCCGACGTGCTGGGGTTGTAACGCGCGCGAGTGTCGCCGTGGCTGCAGATCATTAGTGGTTTCGCTTCCGTGACGGGGACGTGCTGCGTCAGCTCTCGTTGCCTGGGCTCGAGGCCCGCCCACGCCGTCTGAGTCGGTTTCGCTCTACGCGGCGGAAGCATCTGTGGTGCGCCTTAGGTAGTCGTCGAACATTGGAACGGTGAATGTAACGTCGCCATAGGCTGGGCTGTATATCATGCCTTTGTTGATGATCTTCGCCCGACGCGGGCCCAGAGATTGGAGGCGTTCGCCGAGGGCATCAGCGACATCCGACGATCTATAGGGCCCGCTTCCGAGATTCGCCATTGCGATCACGTACTCGCGTTCCTTCGGCGTAAGTCGATCAAAGCGAACACGGAAGAAACCTTCATCGAGCCGGCGAAGTGCTGCCGAAGACGCGCCGTGAATGTCTCTCGCATCGATCGGCGACGCATCGGCAATGTTCCATGCTTGATATCCCCATTCTTGGAGAAAATATGGATAGTTTTCAGTTTTTTCAAAAATCAATTCGAGAGCCTCATCCGTTATATTCTCACCTTGGCTTATAATCGGCTGTCTAATGGCAGAAATAGCAGCGGAATTATCTAGAGGGCCGACGGGAGGATAGCTGAATAGTCTCTCCGCATAAGATTTAGCATTGCCTGATAGAGCAGCAGTCTGCGGCAAGCCCGCACCAAAAAATATAATTGGTAATTGACGTTGATTGACCCGATGTATTGAGACAATCAGCGCAGAGAGATCTTCCTCCGCTAGGTATTGGACCTCATCGATCAACAGCGTCCATGCTTTGTTTGCCGATTTGGCGGCCAGACCGATGCGATCGAATAGCTCGCTCAAGTCATACTCCAAGTTTCCGCTGTCCGCGGCACCTGGTTCCGGATCCACGGAAATCGCGACATCGCCGACCGAGATCCGAAACGCGCTGGCAAATCCACGCAAGGCCCGCATCGCGGAATGTACAGCGGTTCTGGCGTTCTCGATCGTCGATAATCTACGCAGAGATCGAGCGATCCTAGGGTAGAGCAAATCGGCGAGTGATTTGTCCTCCGGCGCTTCGATAAATGAGGTTTCATGGCCCAATGATTCAGCCATTTGCTCGATTCTATTTAGTAGGACTGTCTTACCGGTTCCGCGAAGCCCCAACAGGATTTGAGAGGTGTGATGCCTTCCCTCCAAGACTCGCTTTAAGGCAATCTCAGCATCGCTGATTATCTCGTCACGGCCTGCCAACTCAGGAGGTTGAGAGCCCGCGCCTGGCGCAAATGGGTTGCATACAGGGTCCATCGTAAGAAGCTTTCTACCAAAATTTTCAAATTATATCAAGATTGTTTTATAACCCTGTAATTTTGTTATACATCTGGGATCGTGCGAAATCGGAATGGGGCATTCAGGGTATATTCAATCGTCCGAACGAGGAAATCACGGTCGGAACGGCTTTGCCGTTTCACGATTCCAAAATCGGCCCGTGTGGCGATCGAACCTCGACGTTTGGCGTCCAACTGGTCCAAGAGACCACGCCGCCGCCAGCTCCTGCATCGGCATCAGCCACCTGCCCGGATAGACCCGACCGCCGTAGGCTTGCGGCATGCCTGGCCATCACTCGGGTATCTTCGAAGACATGGCTGCTGCTATCGACGATCCATGCCCGTTCCGTCGCCCCGCCCTGCTCGCCCAGTCGCCTACTCCGCCGCGGCCTGGCCCGCGGCGGCCGGCCTTGTGGCGTAGAACCGCTCGGCGTTGGCGTGCAGGATCGCGTCGCGGTCGTCATCGCTCAGCTCCGCGTTCTCGAAGATTTCCTCGAGATGGTGCAGGCACTTCTCGATGTTGACCTCGTGGGGGAAGTCCGAGGAGAACATGAAGGGCGCGTTGCCGACGGCCTTGATCGCCGCGGCCAGCATGAACTCGTCGCCCTCCGCGCCGACGAAGATCCGGCCCCCGTCGATCAGCCCCAGCACGTAGTCCCCGACCGACTGGCCGTTCGCGAGCTTGAGCAGGTCACCGCGCCAGTCGAGCGGCTTGAAGTTCTCGTGGCTCGAATCGAAACGCTCGATGCAGAACAGCAGCCACGCCACGCCGCCCTCGAGGAAGCCGAACCTGAGGGCCGGGAACTTGTCGAATACGCCGTTGAACACCAGCCCGCCCAGGCCGATCATCATCGCCAGCGGATGGCCGATCGCATGCGCCGGCGCGAAGACATTCATCGCGTCCATGCCCAGATTGATATGGTTGCCGGCATGGACCGCCAGCGGGCAGCCCAGCCGCTCGGCCTCGGCATAGATCGGCCAGTACTCCTTGGAGCCGAGATTGCCCTTGATCCCGGTGCCGGCGAGCATGACGCCGGTCATCTTGAGCTCGACGATGCAGCGCCTGAGCTCCTCGACCGCCGCTTCGGGCTCCTGCTGGGCGATCAGCCCCATGCCCTTGAACACCTCGGAGCGGTCGACATAGGTCTCGGCCAACCAGTCATTGTAGGCCCTGGCGACCGCGATCGCGTAGTCGGCGTTGGCGATGTGGCCCATGGTCAGCCCGTTGGTCGGGAACAGCACCGCGCTGTCGATACCGGTGGCCTCGATGAAGGCCATCCACGCCTCGACGCCCACCGGCTTGCCGTCGCCGAAGGCACCGGGCGGGTTGGTGCCGGTCGGGGTGTGCAGATGGCCGAGCGGCGGGAACCATGGCTGGTTGGCGAAGATCCCGTGGGCGTATTTCCAGTCGCGGTACACCCTGGGCATGCGCTTGCCCATCGCGGCCGTGTCCTCGAAGACATGGCCGTCGGCATCGACGATACGGGGCTTGGCCATCGGTCTCTCCCGGTTTGAGCGGATCGGCTCTGCGCGGTGAGGAGGGCAGGCGCCTTGTCGGGCCCCGTCCTTCTCCCAGCCGTCCATGAAGTCAAGCGCAGATCGGCCGGCTTGTATAGAGTGGCGTAGAAAACCCGATTCGGAGATCCTGTCGTGGTTGGAGCGTTCTGGCGGACACCGGTCTTCGTCCTGTTCGGCGCGACCTGCATCCTGCTGGTCACGGCCGGCATCCGCCAGTCGTTCGGATTGTTCGTCCGGCCGGTCAGCATCGATCTGGGTTGGGGCCGCGAGTCGATCTCGATCGCGATCGCCACGCAAAGCCTGGTGATCGGCCTTGCAGCGCCCGTGGTCGCGATGATCGCCGACCGATGGGGGCCCATCCGGGTCATCGCCGCCGGGGCTTTCGTGGGTGCGGTGGGCCTCGCCATGTCCTCGCAAATCTCGACCCAGACCGAGTTCCTGCTGGGGACGGGGTTCCTGATGGGCATCGGGATGAGCGCGTGCGGGCTCAGCCTGATGATCGCCACGATCGGGCGGATCGCGCCCGATGACCGGCGCACGACCTGGCTCGGGATCACCGCCGCCGGCGGCACGATGGGCCAGTTCGTCTTCGTCCCGGCCGCCCAGGTGATGATCACGGCCTTCGACTGGCGCGGCGCGTTTATGG
Organism: Alphaproteobacteria bacterium; assembly: GCA_965248835.1. Taxonomy (GTDB): domain Bacteria; phylum Pseudomonadota; class Alphaproteobacteria; order MPNO01; family MPNO01; genus CAYFYS01. The sequence goes on along the minus strand of CBDFLJ010000001.1, from coordinate 2,036,340 downwards.
CGATGGCGGTTGCCATGTTCCTCGCCGTTCCGGTGGCGCTGTCGCTGAGGGCCGGCACCGCGTCCGCGCTCGCCAAGACGACCCAGCAGAGCCTCGGCGAGGCGCTGCGCGAGGCTGCCGGCCACCGCGGCTATGTGATGCTGGTCAGCGGCTATTTCGTCTGCGGGCTCCAGGTCCAGTTCATCGCCACCCACCTCCCGGCCTATCTGACCGACGGCGGTCTTCCCGTGGGGCTCGGCGCGGCGGCAATCGCGACCATCGGGCTGTTCAACCTGTTCGGTACGCTGATCGCCGGACGCCTGGGCGACCGCTACAGGGTGAAATTCCTGCTGAGCGGCATCTACGCCATCAGGAGCCTGGTGATGCTGGCCTTCCTCTCGGCGCCGCTGTCGGAAACCAGCGTGATCGTCTTCGCTGCGGCGATGGGTCTGTTGTGGCTCAGCACGGTGCCCCTGACCATGGGCCTGATCGCCCATATCTTCGGGCCGCGCTACATGGCGACGCTCGCCGCCGTTGCCTTCCTGAGCCACCAGACCGGCAGCTTCCTCGGCGTCTGGCTGGGCGGCAGGTCGTTCGACCTGACCGGCTCGTACGACCCGATCTGGACCTTTGCCATCCTCGCGGGGTTCGCCGCCACGCTGATTCACCTGCCGATCCCCGACCGCCCGCTGGCCCGGCTCGCCGGTGGGGCAGCGTGAGACCAACCAGGGAGCCCCCCCATGGCGATCGCCGTCTTCGTCGTCAAGGCGACCATCGAAGCCGACCAGGAAGAGGCCTTCAACGACTGGTACAACAACGAACACGCCGCGCAATTGCTGCAATATAACGGCGCGGTCAGCGCCCGGCGCTACAAGCGCATCATGGGCGATGAGAAGTGGCAATATGTCGCCGTCTACGAGTTCGCGAGCCAGGAGATCTTCGAGGCCTTCATGGACTCCGACCACCTGAAGACCCTGCGCGGGGAGTACGACGCCCATTTCGGCACCACGTCCGCGCGAGAGGGCTTCGGCTATCTTCAGGTCTGGCCGTGAAACGCCGACGGTGCCGGTCGGGCCGCGGTCATGCGTTGTTGCGCTGCTTCTCGCCACCGCCCTAGACTCCGCCTGAAACAGGGGGAGTCGAGCGATGTCCGAAAAAGTCCGCATTGCACACCTGGCCGGGCCGTTGGCGACGATCCAGAACACGCCGCCGCTGGTGACCTCCAACAAGGCGCGCGCCAGGCACGGCCTGAAGTTGCTGAGCGCCGCAGACGGAACGCCGCACAAGTTCGATGCCTTGCGCGCCCAACGCCTTGCGGCGCCGGCGACTGTCTATGTCGAGCAGTTCTCGGCCCATCCGCTGGAGGCCGATGCGGCGGAGCTCTACGGGCTGCCGGACGGCTTCATAGGCGCCGACGGCGTCTTCCACAGCGAACGCCAGGCCGCCGAGGACAAACCGGTCTACGAGATCGAGCTCCGGCCCGAGGACGGGCTCTATCCGCTGCCCTACATGGCGCGCCAGGCCGACGGCGAGGCCTGGGAAGAGGAGTGCACCCATCCCGGCGCGCCCGAGGAGGGGGCCCGCCAGGGCTTCTTCCCCGACGGCTCGCGCAGCTTCGAGGAGATCGACCGGCTGTCGGTCGATGATGCCGGCCATGCCAGCATGATTTCCTCGCGCGCCGAGGTCGATTTCTACCGTGGCGTGCCGCCGGGCGGCTTCAAGAAGGGTCTGCCGGCCCACCTGCGCGCCGATGTCGGCGAGGGGGACATCCCGCCCGAGCGCCGGGGCGAGCACTTCTACCCCTACAAGCCCTTCCACCTGACCTCGGCGCCGACCCGGCCGATGCTGGCCAAGGCGACCAATGACATGCAGGCCCTGGCGTCGGGCGGCGCCTATGACGGGGTGATCTGGACCCAAGGCAGCCCCGATGTCGAGGACAGCGCCTATTGGTTCAACCTGCTGATCGACACCGCCCGGCCGATCTGCGGCAACGCCGCCCAGCGCCCGCAGGGCCAGATCAGCAATGACGGGCCGGCGAACATCGTCGATTCGGTGCGCTACATCTCATCGCGCATCTGGGCCGATGAAGAGGGCCGCGACCGCTGCGGCTCGGTGGTCATCCAGGAACAGCAGATCTTCGCCGGCCGCGAGGTCGCCAAGGTCGATGCGCGCCCGGGCGGCTATGTCGCGACCGGCGGCCACGGCGGGATCATCGGCCAGATCCACTATACCGGCCGGATCATGATGACCTATCTACCGGTCTATAAGCACACCTATCTCTCGGAGGTGAACCTCACACGTCTGCCCGAGACGACCGGCGCGGTCCGCCGGGGCGGCAACGGGATCGAACGCATCGCGGTCGCGGTGAAGGACGCGGACGGCAAGCTGCGCGGCGATGCGGTGCCCGTGGTCTCGATCGTCAAGGACGGCGGCTATGCCGGGCTCGAAGTCGGCGACGATCCCGCGATCGAGGCCGATCTGATCGCCTCGATCGACCACAAGCTCGGGCTCGGGCGGCTGGCCGGCTTCGTCTATGAGGGGCTCGTGCCCTACGGCTTGCCGACCTCGGAGGCGCGCCGCAGGGCGATGCTCAAGGCGGTGATGTGCGGCCTGCCGGTGGTCCGCGTCGGGCGCGGCAAGCCCCAGGGGTGGGCGGATTACGACCCCTGCCACATCTCGGGCGCGAACCTGACCGCCACCAAGGCGCGGCTGTTGCTGATGGCCAGCTTGATGAAGTTCGGCAGCCTGCCTGCCGCGTCCGATCCCGACAACCCGACGCAAGCCGAGTTGTCGGCGATCCACGCCGCGATCGAGCTCTATCAGGAGGTCTTCGACACCCACTGACGCCCGCCGATTGCGGCGGGCGTCAGTGGGCTGGAGATCAGATCTTGGGCTCGTACATGATGTTGGTGCCGGGCCGGGCGACCAGGTCGCACTGGTTGCCGGTGTTGGTCGGCGGGATCTTCGCGAACTTCTTCTGGATCTCGAATTTCCCGCCCTTGGCCTGGCCGATATACATGTCCATCGAGCAGTGGTGGGTCGTCTTGTCCATCGTCAACGGCCCGCCGGGGCCGTCGATGGTCAGGCCCTCCAGCGCCTCGATCACCTTTTCGCGGTCGACCGAGCCGGCTTTGTTGGCCGCCGCGGCCCACATGTGCCAGCCGTACCAGTCCTTGGGCGGCACGTCGGTCAGATAGCCGTAGTCGGTGCCGTTGCGCTGGCGGAACTTGGCAAGCCAGGTCTTGTTGAACGGCAGGTCAAGGTCCTCGTAATAGGAATAGCAGGTGAGAATGCCGTCGGCGATTTCCGGCGGCATACGCACCACCTCGCCGCTCGCGCCGAAGGTGGTGGACACCATCGGGATACGCTTGTTCATGCCCGCGGCCGCCCACTGGCCGTAGAACGAGGCGTGCGCCGGGCCGACGAAGACGTTCATCACGAAGTCGGGCTTGGCCGCCTGGATCTTGCTGATCGTCGGGCCGAACTGGTTGACGTCGAGCGGGAAGAACTCCTCGCCCACCACCTTGCCGCCGGCGTCCTTGACCGCCTTGCGGATCCATTTGGCGGTGATCTGGCCGTAATTGTAGTCCGCGGCCATGATGTAGACGCTCTTGCCCCAGCGCTTCATCGCCTCGCCCGAGAGCAGGTCGACATAGCCGCCCGGTGTCGCCCCGGTGGAGAAGAAGTTGCGGTCGCACACGCCGCCTTCGTAGTTGGTGTTGTAGATGTAGAGCGTCTTCAGCCGGTTCAGCAGCGGACGGATCACCTCGCGCGAGGAGCTCGTCAGCCCGCCCTGGACCACTGCCGCCTTGTCGCGCAGCGCCATCTTCTTGGCGTACTGGTTGTAGAACTGCATCTGCGACTGCGAATCGTAGGTCTTGACCTCGAGCTTCTTGCCGAGCACGCCGCCGGCCTCGTTGATCTCGTCGATCGCCATCTTGGCGCAGGCCCACTGGTTGACGCCGAAGAGTTGGAGCGCTCCAGACAGGTCGTAGATCGCGCCGGCGACGATGGTGTCGGCGGCCGACGCTCCCTTCGGCCAGAAATACGGTCCCGCGGCCAGCGCCGCGGCGCCGGCAGCCGAGGTCTTGACGAATGAACGACGCTTGATGGACATGTTGCGTTTCCTCCCAATTGCTTGTTGTTGGGCGGCCCTGGCGCCCGCTTGATGTGCGCCTGTGTCGGCAAGCACGGTAACAAGCCCTCCTCGCTGCCGCAAGATTGTGTCCTGGTTCATGTCGCCGGGAACACCACCTCGACATTTGCGCGTTGACGGCTTCGTGGAAGGGGCAAGACGCTGCCGAACCGCGGGCCTATAGCGCGGCCAGGATCTTCGCCGAGTCCGAGACGAAGCCGTAAATGTTCTCGACCTGCCAGACCGTCGCCCGGGTGCAGAAATCCGGGCTGGTCGTGCCGCAGCAATCCTCCACCAGCACGCAGCCGAAGCCGTTGAACTGGGCGTCCTGCAGCGTCGACATCACGCAGACGTCGGTGTTGACGCCGGCGAACAGGAGGCAGTTGACGCCCATATTGCGCAGGATGGGGTCGAGCTGGGTGCCCCAGAACCCGCTCAGGCGATGCTTGTCGACCCGTATATCCTGCGGCTTCTGCTTCAGTTCGTCGACCACCGCGGCCGCCCAACTGTCCTTTTCCAGCACCCGTGCGCCGCTGCCGGGCAGCGGGTCGCCGAAGCCGATGCCCTCGCCCGTCGGTGTGCACATGCGCAGATCGCCCGGCGTCATGTTCAGCCGGTCCGGGCGGTTGCCCCAGTTGAGCCAGATGATCGGCATGCCCGCCCTGCGCAACCCCGGCACCAGCCGGGCCAGCGGCTTGATCGGCGCCCGGTTGGGCGCGATGTCGACACCCAGCGAATCCAGCCAGCCGCCCGGTCCGCAGAAATCGTTCTGCATGTCGACGACGATCAGTGCCGATCGTCCGACGTCGATGGTCAGTTGTTGCGGGCGCGCCTCGAAGGTCAGCGGCTGCGGCACAGGCCCCGGCGTTGCCATGTCGACCGCCCGCTCGCCGACCAGCCACTGACGGCTCGGCCAGGTGCCGAGCGGCTTCATCTTCGGCTTCACCGCCCTCCCGGGCCTGCTCGTCTGCTTGGGCGTCGATGTGTTCATGTCGGATCCCCCTGATCATGCGCCGGGCGATGACGTTAGCCGACAATCGTGCCGCCGCCCAACGGTTGATGGCCCTTGATGTTGGTGCGACTTAGCGGGGTCGTCGTCCCGTTGGCCGCTCAAATTCTGATGATTGTAAATAGTGGACCACATATTTAGGGTTGGTACCAACAGCAAGAAATCAAACGACAAACGGCACAAGGATTCTCGAATGCGGATCGGGAACGCCTGGTATTTTGCGGCATGGGCCGACGATGTTGCTGGCGACAGCATCATATCGGCAGTTGGGGATCTCATGACGGCTTCCGTGAAAATGACCGTGTTGGCCGCTTTCGTCGCGCTTCTGGCCGTCGCCGGCGGCGCGCCGGTCGCGGCGCAAAAGAAGATCGACATCAAGATCGGCTCGGTGACCATCAAGGACACCGTCCATCAGTGGATGCTCAATTTCGAAAAGAACGTCGAGCGCCGCATCGGCAATCGGGTCGATGTCCGTGTCTTTCCGGCCGGCCAGCTCGGCGGCATCCCCCGCCAGATCGAAGGCGTCCAGCTCGGCACCCAGGAGATGACCCTGCTGCCGCCGGACTTCTTCGTCGGCATCGACAAGCGCTACATGGTGACCTCCGCGCCCGGCCTGTTCCGCGACCTGCGCCACGCCCAGAACGCGCTGCACGATCCCGACTTCAAGAAAATGTTCTTCTCGATGGGCGACAGCAAAAGCATCACCGGGATCGGCATCTATTGCGGGGATCTCGCGCATTACGTCTCGCGCAAGCCGATCAAGCGACTGGCCGATTTCCAGGGCAAGAAGATCCGTGTCTTCGCCAGCGACATGGAACGCCAGACCATACGTCAACTCGGCGCCGCGCCCGCCCCGATCCCGCTGCTCGAGGCGTTGCAGGCGCTGCAGCGCGGAACGGTCGACGGCATGAAAAGCGGGCTGGCGATCTTCGTGACCTTCAAATACTGGTCGGTGACCAAGCACCTGACCCGTACCCTGGAATCGACGATCTGCGTCGAGACCATCGCCAACCCGGCATGGATGCGAAAGCTGCCGGGCGACATCCGTCGGGTCCTGATGGAAGAGGGCCAGAACACCGACTGGGAGACGCTGTCGTTCAGCGAAGCGTTCCTGGCCAAGAACGAAGGGGCGTGGAAGACCAATGGCGGCGTGATCTACGACCTGACCCCGGCCGAGAAGGAAGAGATGCGCAAACGGCTGGTCGCGGTGGGCGAGTCGGTGGTCAAGGACCTGCCGCAGGTCAAGCAGGTCTTCGAGATGCTCCAAGCCGCCGCCGCCAAGTACAACTAAGGCTGCAGCCGCCGGTGACGGCCCGCACCAAGCACCCGATTGGCACGGTGCGCCGCCTCTGCGGCGGCGCACCGTCTCGCGAGCGGCGGGATGCCGTGGCGCGGCCGGCCGCCAGCGGCATCACCGGCACCGCCGATTTCATCGGCGACAGTTGCACCGCAGGATAGCCGTCGCTTTTCCCGCTGCTATCGACACGTGAGGAGCGGAACGACGTGACCAGACTTGCCAAAGCGCCTCTGACAGTGAGGGACTGCACCGTGAGCGTCCTGCGCGGTGGCGAAGGCCCTCCGCTTCTGTTTCTGCACGGCGCCGTTGACAACAACCAATTGAAACGAAACCAAACAATGCCTCCGAAGGCCTCAAGATCGCCCATTCATTCGGAGTATCACTTGAATGATGGCGAATAGGCGATGGAAGAGATAATCGACGTGCCTACTGTCGGTAAGACGTTCTTGATTGGTCTCGGAATGGCGTATCTGTCGATTATTGCCGATCTTGGTTAGTTCCTTCGCCTCGTTCTCTAGCGCCTCTTGGAATTTGGGAGCGGATGTACCGGCAGTTTGGTCCAGAAGGGCATTTACTTGCGCCTTCTTGTCTTCTCCGCTGCCAAGCGTCTTGAGCCGCTCCCACCCAAGAATTCAGGTGTGCCGATCGGGAACCTACAGGAAACGAGGCTTCGCGACTCCAGGCTCAGAACCCATGAGCGGCTTCATCTTCGGCTTCATCGCCCTCCCGGACCGGGCCGCCGGCTTGGGCATCGGTGTGTTCATATCCGATCCCCCGATCATGCGCCGGGCGGCGACATTCGCCGGTAATCGTGCCTTTGCCCAACGGTTGATGGCCCTTGATGTTGGTGCGACACTGCCGGCCGGAAGCGGCGGATCGAAACAGCGAGGCACGGAATATGAGGATCACGACATCGGCAATCGCGATCGGCATCGCGGGATGCATGCTGGGCGGCGGCGCGCTCGCCGCCAACAAATGGAACATGGCAACGGCCTATCCCGATCCGTTCTTCCACACCAAGAACATCTATCAGTTCGTCAAGGAGATCGCAGCCGAGACCAAGGGCGATGTGCAGATCACCGTGCACAGCGCGTCCTCGCTGTTCAAGCTGCCGGAGATCAGCCGGGCGGTGCAGACCGGTCAGGTCCAGATGGGCGAGACGGTGGTCTCCCTGCTCGCCAACGAGGATCGGGTCTACGAGGTCGGTTCGCTGCTGTTCTTCGCCCAGACCTATGACGAGGGCAGGCGGCTGTGGAAGGCCTCCAAGCCTTTCATCTCCGACCGGCTGGCCAAGAAGGGCATGACGCTGCTCTATTCGGTCCCGTGGCCGCCGCAGGGCTTTTACGCCAAGAAGGAGCTGGTGACGGCGGACGACTTCAAGGGGCTCAAGTTCCGCGCCTACAACGCCACCGTCTCGCGGTTTGCCGTCGCCGTCGGTGCCGCGCCGACCACGGTGCAGCTCGTCGATATCCCGCAGGCGTTCTCGACCGGGATCGTCGATGCGATGGTCACCTCGGCGACCACCGGCGTGCTCACCAAGTCGTGGGACTATCTCAGCCACTATCACGACACCAAGGCCGGGCTCGGCAAGAACATGGTCATGGTCAACACCCGCGCCCTGCGGCGGCTGAGCAAGGCGAGCCGGCAGGCGATCCTCGATGCCGCCGCCCGCGCCGAGCCGCGCGGCTGGGGCTGGAGCTCCCAGGAGCACGACAAGATGGTCGGTATCCTCGCCAAGAACCTGACCGTGGTACCGGCCAAGCCCGCGCTGATGAACGGGCTGCACGCCGTGGGGGCGAAACTGCTCCAGGAGTGGCTATCCAAGGCGGGGCCCGACGGCCAGAAGATCCTGGACGCCTACAACGCCTCGAAATGAGGTTTCGGCGGGACGGGTGATCCGCCCGTCCCGCCGCCCTGATCCATGAGAGGACTGCTCGACCGGCTCTACAAGGGGTGCGGCTTCCTGGCCGCGCTGTCGATCGTGTGCATCGCGCTGTCCATTCTGGCGGAGGTGGTCGGGCGCATGGCCGGCATCCTGATCCCGGCCGCAACCGAGTTCGCCGGCTACTGCCTCGCCTCGGCGGTATTCCTGGGGCTCGCCCACACGCTGACCAGTGGCCAGCACATCCGGGTCTCGATGCTGCTCCAGCGCGTGCCCGGGCCGGCGAGGCGCCGGCTCGAGATCTGGTGCCTCGGCATGGGCACCGTGCTGAGCGTCTATTTCGCCTGGCATTTCTGCGCATTCGCCTACGAGACCTTCGTGTTCGGCGACCTGGGCCAGGGGCTGATCAAGACGCCGTTGTGGATCCCGCAATCCGGCCTCGCGCTCGGCCTCGTCGTGCTGGCGATCGCCTTCGTCGACGAGTTCATCGCGATCCTCGCAGGCCGGACGCCCCAGCACGTCGTGATGGAGGCCGACGAGGCCGCGCGTGCCATGCAGGCCCGCGGCGAGCCTTAAGGGAGCGCGAACGGAGATGGATCTGCTGTCGATCGCGCTGGTGCTGACCTTCGTCCTGCTGCTGTTGCTCGGGTCCGGCCTCTGGGTCGCGCTGTCGCTGATCGGCGTGGCGGTGCTGGCCATGATGGTGTTCACCACCGCGCCGGTGGGCCAGGTGCTGGCCACCACGACCTGGGGCTCGACGACGACGTTCTCGCTGATCGCCCTGCCGCTGTTCGTGTGGATGGGCGAAATCCTGTTCCGCACGCGGCTGTCCGAGGACATGTTTCGCGGCATCGCGCCCTGGATGACCCGGCTGCCAGGCCGCCTGCTGCACGTAAACGTGGTCGCTTGCGGGATCTTCTCGGCGATCTCCGGTTCCTCGGCGGCGACCGCGGTGACCATCGGACGAATGTCGATGCCGGAGTTGCACAAGCGCGGCTATGACGAGCGCATGTCGATCGGAACGCTCGCGGGCTCCGGCACGTTGGGCCTGCTGATCCCGCCGTCCATCATCCTGATCGTCTACGGAGTCGCGGCCGAGCTTTCGATCGCTCGGCTGTTCATCGCCGGCATCCTGCCCGGCCTCATGCTGATCGCGCTGTTCATGGGCTTCATCGTCGTCTGGGCGCTGCTCAACCCGGGCAAGACGCCGGAGAACGACATCCGGATGACGTTCTGGCGCAAGGTCTACGAATCCCGCCGGCTGCTGCCGATCGTCCTGCTCATCGTCGCCGTCCTGGGCTCGATCTATGCCGGCATCGCCACCCCGGTCGAGGCGGCGGTCGTGGGCGTCCTGGGATCGCTGGTCCTGTCAGGCGCGACCGGCGGGCTCAGCCGGCAGGTCCTGGCCGACAGCCTGATGGGAGCGACGCGCACAACCTGCATGATCAGCTTCATCTTCGTCGGCGCGTCGTTCCTGACCATAGCGATGGGCTTCACCGGCATCCCGCGCGCGCTTGCCCAGTGGATCGGCGAGATGGGGCTCGGCCGCTACGGGCTGATCGCGGCGCTGACGGTCTTTTTCATCATCCTCGGCTGCTTTCTCGACGGCATCTCTGTGGTGCTGCTCACCACCTCGATCATCATGCCGATGGTCCAGGCCGCCGGCATCGACCTGATGTGGTTCGGCATCTACCTGGTCATGGTGGTCGAGATGTCCCAGATCACCCCGCCGGTCGGCTTCAATCTGTTCGTGCTGCAAGGTCTGACGGGCCGCAACATCCTGCAGATCGCGCGCGCGGCGATTCCCTTCTTCCTGCTGCTCCAGGTCGCGGTCGCCCTGCTCGTCGTCTTCCCGGAGATCGCCACCTTCCTGCCGCAGCAGATGACCCGCGGCTGAGAGGCGCCGTTGACCGGGCGCGGCGCGGACGGCGTTTACTCCGCCGGACGAAAGCCGGCGAGCGCCTGTGCGAGGATTTCCCGGGCCGGCGCCGATCCGTCGATCGGGCGCAGTTGCCGGCTTTTGATCTTCCAGCCCTGCGGCGTGCGTATCAGGGTCCACCGGTTGGCGGCGACGCGGTGGATGCGAAATCCTCGGGAGCGGCCGTGATTTGCGAGCTCCCGGTCCTCGCCCTGCGCGTCCGGGTGGAGAATCTGCAGGTACGAGGTGACACAGGCCGTATCGCCGTCGAGGACGATATGCGGCAATCCGGTGAAATGGGCGAGCCCGCCCCGGATTGCCTCCTGGTGCCCGGCCGACAACGTCATGGCGGCGATCGCCTCGTTGCCCGACGCGCCCGCCAGCCCTTCGCCGCGGTCGAAGGCGCCGTCTTCGGTATAGACCGCGCGGGTGTAATAGTCGGCCGCGGTGTCGGCGCTCGGCGGGTGCGAGGCGATCAGATCGTAGATCGCCAGCCGGTCTTCGATATCCCGCAGGCGCGCCTCAAGCGGCTTGCCATTTTCGCCTTGGTCCATGGTCCTGCCTCATTTCAAATCTTCCGTGTACCAGTCGAGGATCTCCGCGCCCTGGGCCAGCCAGACCTTGTCGTGGCCGGCGATGTGGGCGAGAGCCCGGTCGAGGTACTTGGCTCGGAAAGCATGGCCGATCAGGAACGGGTGCAGGCAGATCGCCATGACCCGGGCGTTTTCGGCGCCCTCCTGATAGAGCCAGTCGAACTGGTCGACCACCATGCGGTAGAACTGCTCGGCGCTGCCGCCGCGGTCGATGAAGGTCGGGATGTCGTTGACCTCGATCGAGTAGGGGATCGAGATCAAGGGTCCCGCTTTGGTGCGGATCGGGTAGGGCTGCTCGTCGTTCACCCAGTCGCAGACATACTCGAACCCGGCTTCGGCCAGGATATCGAGGGTGTTGTATGACTCGGTGAGCGCCGGGCCCAGCCAACCGCGCGGCCGCCGCCCGGTCGCCTCGGCGATCGTCCCGGCCACTTCCTCGATCAGCGCGCGCTCGTCGTCCGGCGATTGGGCGTTGATGATCTCGGAATTCGTCCGGCCGTGGCCCATCCATTCCCAGCCCAGCTTTTCGCCTTCTTCGATGATCCGCCGGTGGTGCTTGCAGACGTCGGAATTGAGCGCGACGGTGGCCTTGACGCCGTTCTTCTCCAGCACCTCCATCAGCCGCCAGATGCCGACCCGCACCCCGAAGTCGCGCCAGGAATGGTTGAGCACGTCGGGCTTGAAATTGGCGGTGACCTGGGTGATGCCGATCCCCGGCTCGCCCCATGCGAAATACTCGATATTGGGGATCACCCATACCGCGACATGCGCGCCGCCCGGCAGCTTAAGCGGCTTGCGGTCGATGATCGGCTGATAGTCGAACCGTCCATGATCCATCGGATCCTCCTCTGCCGGTTTTCACCGGTGCCAATCGAACCTCGTGATCGGCGGATCGCGGGCGAAGCTTCCCGTCGCAAAACGGAAGTTTTGCGCGGCGCCTCGCCCGCCCGCAGTTCGTCGGTTGCCGGCCATCTTCCCCCGCTACGGTGCGCCCGTCCAGCGCCATGGCTGTAGCGTCCGCGCCCCGTTAGGGCGTAACCTTGCGGAAGAACTATGGGAGGATTTCATGGCAACGCCATCGTTCGACGACCTGAAGGCGGCCGTAAAGGACCTTTCGCCGCTCGCCGAAGCCAACGCCGACGAGGCCGAGGCGCTTTACCGCCAGACCGACCAGGTGGTCGCCGAGATGCGCCGCACCGGTCTTTACCAGATGCTGTTGCCGAAGCCGCTGGGCGGGATCGAATTGCCGTTCGTGGAGGCGATGGAGATCGTCGAGATGCTGGCCCGCGCCGAAGGCTCGGCCGGGTGGTGCCTGATGGTCCAGAATGTCCAGGTCTCCTCCTCCGGCCCGTTCCTGCCCGACGAAGGCGCGCGCGATGTCTTCCCCGACGGGCCGGACGTGACCATGTCCGGCCAGGGCGTGCCGCGCGGCTATGCATGGCCGGAGGACGGCGGTTACCGGATCAAAGGCAATTGGGCCTATGGCAGCGGGATTCATCACGCCGAGTGGGTGCACTCCGGATGCTTCGTGATGGACGGCGAAGACATGCGTATGAACGCGTACGGCCATCCCGAGATCGTGTTGTGCCACCACCCCAAGAAGACGATCGACCTCAAGGGCAACTGGGACGTGCTGGGGCTCAGGGGCACCGGCAGCTTCGACTATACGGTCAAGGGTGGCGAGCTGTTCGTGCCGGCGAGCCATTGCTACCGGTTCGACAACCCGACTTTGATGCGCGGCGGCATCCAATACGGCTCGGGCCTAGTCGGCTCGACCACCTGGGGTCATACGAGCTGGGCGCTCGGTATCGGGCGGCGGACGCTGGACGAGCTGGCCGGGCATGCCCGCGCGCGGGTCGACGCCTTCGGCAAAATGACCGACAGCCCGTCCTTCAAGCAGGCCTTCGCCGAGGCCGAGGGCAAGTACCGCGCCGCGCGCGCCTTCGTCTACGCCGCCTGGGACGATCTGTGCGAGAGCTTCGCCCAAGGGCGCGCCGGCAGCGTCGAGCAGATCGCGCTGATCCGGCTCGCGATGCGCCACATCCACAACGTGATCTCGGAGAACGCGACGTTCGCCCACCGCGTCTCGCGCGGCATCTCGCTGCGCGCGAGCACCCTCCAGCGCTGCTACCGCGACGTCCATGGCGGCACCCAGCACCTGCTGCTCGCAGACGAGATCACCCAGGACTGCGGCACGGTGCTGCTGGGCGCGGCGCCCGAGGGCGCGGGCTGGAACGTGCTCGGGCTCCAGGCGCATTGACGCCGCCGGGGCCCGGCGGGAAAGCTTTGCCCAACGCGCACCGACAACCGGAGGCAGCAGCCATGCAAGGACACTCCGACCGCATTCTGACCACCCACGTGGGCAGCCTGCCCCGGACCGTCGAGGTCCTCGATATCATGAAGGCCAAATACACCGGCGGTGGCTATGACGAGGCCGCCTATCGCGAGAAGATCCGCGACGGCGTGGCCGAGATCGTCAAGCGCCAGGTCGATCTCGGCATCGACGTGGTCGCCGACGGCGAGATGTCCAAGCCCGGCTTCTTCGCCTATATCGAAGAACGGATGGACGGCTTCGAGGTCAGGAAGGACGAGAAATACAACCTCTTCGCGGCCGAGATCGCCGCCTTCCCCGAATATTACGAGGAGTATTTCGCCCGCGTGATGATGGGCGGGGCGGTCGTGCCGATGGCGCCGATCTATTGCGTCGGCCCGGTGCGCTACAAGGGCGGGGAGGCCCTCGGCCGCGACCTCGACAATCTCAAGACCGCGCTCGACGGGCTGGCGTGCGAGGATGCGTTCGTGCCCGCGATCTCGCCGGCCGGCGTGGGCTACAACGACCACTACGCCACCGAGGAGGCGTATGCCGAGGCGGTCGCCGAGGCCCTGCGCACCGAGTATCTCGCAATCGTCGAGGCCGGGTTCCTGCTTCAGATCGACGACCCTTTTCTGTGCGACATCCTGGTCGACCCGGCGCTCGATGACGCCGGCAAGGACCGCAAATGCCGGCTTTACGTCGAGGCGCTCAACCACGCGGTCCGCGGCATCGACCAGGACAGGATCCGCTATCACACCTGCTACGGCATCAATGAAGGGCCGCGGATCCACGAGGCGCCGCTCCGCCAGGTCTGCCAATACATGCTCGACATCGATGCCGGCAGCTATTCCTTCGAGGCGGCGAACCCGCGGCACGAGCACGAGTACCATGTCTTCGAGGACGTCAAGCTGGCCGACGGCAAGGCGCTCATTCCCGGCGTGATCACCCACGCCAGCAACATCGTCGAGCATCCCGAGCTGATCGCCGAGCGTATCGTGCGCTTCGCCAGGCTGGTCGGCCGCGAGAATCTCCTGGCCGGCGGCGATTGCGGCTTCTCGTCCCAGGCGTGCTATCACACCGAGGTCCACCCGACGGTGATCTGGGCCAAGTTCGCGGCGATGGCCGAGGGCGCGAAACTGGCGACCAGCCAGCTCTGGTGAGGGTCTCCGTCACGCCATCGCGGCGGCGTATGGCCGCACGCTCCGGCGCCGATATTTTCAGCCCTCGGAGCGGATTCCCAACAGCCGCTTGAGGCCGCGGACGAAGGCGTTCCACGTCACCGTCAGGCCGAGCCCGACACCCGAGATCGGCTTGGCGGCCGGCGGGGCAGGGGGCTCGGCGGCGGGCGCGGCAGCTTCCTCCGCGCCCTCGGCTTCGGCGGCCGCCTGCTGGTCGGCGGTGATCTGCTGGTGAAGGGCGGCGGCGAACTGGTTGATGAGCTGGGTGGCGACATCCTTGATCATGCCGACGCCGCGGCCGTACTGGGCAACCGAGCCCGAGAGCTGCAGGTCGGTCTGGATCTCCACCGTGGTCGCTGAACCTTCGGCCGGCACTAGGCGGAACCGGACGTCGGCGTTGGCGCCGCCGCGTCCCTTGGCATCGCGCCCCTGGGCCTTCACCCGGGCGGAGTGGCCGGCGTCGTCGCGGTCCTCGAAGCTGGCCTCGCCGGCGAAGGTCAGCGCGACCGGGCCGAGCCGGACCGAGACCGTGCCCTTGAAGGTGTTCTCGTCGATCACCTCGGTGACCGCGGCGCCTGGCATGCACGGTGCGATGCGTTCGATGTCGGTCAGGATCGTCCACGCCTCCTCCGGCGGGACGTCGACATTGAACTGGTTCTGGAACTCCATCCTCGTCCTCCGTGCCGGTCAGGCTGCCGCCCGGTTGATCGCCCGCCACAGCCGTTCGGGCGTGGCCGGCATGTCGAAGCTGCGCACGCCGAGCGGGCTCAGCGCATCCATGATCGCATTCATCAGCGCCGGCATCGCGCCGACGCAGCCGGCCTCGCCGGCGCCCTTGATACCCATCGGGTTGGTCGGCGTCGGCACCTCGTTGATGCCCATCTCGAAGCTCGGCAGGTTATCGGCCCTGGGCATGGTGTAGTCCATGAACGAGCCTGCCAGGAGCTGGCCCGATCCGGGCTCCCAGACGACGTTCTCCATCATGATCTGGCCGAGACCCTGGACGATCCCGCCGTGGAGCTGGCCTTCCATCAGCAGAGGGTTGATCACCGTGCCCACGTCATCGACCGCGGCATAGCGCAGGATCTCGCAGTCCCCGGTGTCGGGGTCGATCTCGACCTCGCAGACATGGCAGCCGTTGGGGAAGGTGGGTGCCGGCGGGGTCCAGGCGGCCCATTCGTTGAGCCCGGGCTCCATCCCGGGCGGCACCTCCATGAAGGCGTTGGCGAGCTTGGCCGCCTCGACCATCCCGAGGCTGCGGTCGGTGCCGGCGACGGTGAAATTGCCGTCGACGAACTCGACGTCTTCCTCCGCCGCTTCGAGCTTGTGGGCGGCGACCTTGCGGCATTTGTCGATCACCTTGTCGGCGGCCATCATGATCGCGGCCCCGCCGACGCCCGACGAACGCGAGCCGAAGGTCCCGTTACCCGCCATCACCTCGTCGCTGTCGCCCTGGGAGATGCGGATCTGCTCGAATTCCAGCCCGAGCTTGTCCGACAGAATCTGGCGGAAGATGGTCTCGTGCCCCTGGCCGTGGTTGTGGGTGCCCATGGTCAGCGTGAGCGAGCCCGAGCTGTCGAAGCGGATCTGCGCCCATTCCGGAAAGCCGCCGGCGGACTGCTCGATGACGTTGGCGATGCCGATCCCGGCGAGCCGGCCCCGCGCCTCGGCGGCCGCGCGGCGGCCGGCGAAGCCGGCGTAGTCGACCATCTTCAAGGCGGCATCCATGTTGTCTTCGAACGCGCCGGAATCGTAAGTGAACACCAGCCCGGTCTTGTACGGGAAGGAACCGTCCGGGATGTAGTTGCGCCGGCGCAGCTCCGCGGCGTCGATCCCCATCTCGTCGGCCGCGGTGTCGATCACCCGCTCGATCGCATAGGCCGCCTCGGGCCGCCCCGCGCCGCGGTAGGGCCCGGTGGATTGCGTGTTGGTGAACACGCCGGTGATGTGGGTGTAGATCGCCGGCGTCTCGTACGGCCCGGCCAGCGTGCCGAGATTGTTGGTCGAGGAATGCGGCCCCAGGAGCGAGAGATAGGCGCCGAGATTGGCCGTCGTGCTGACCCGCAGGGCGAGGAACCGGCCGTCCGCGTCGAGCGCGAGCTCCGCCCGGGAGACGTTGTCGCGCGCCTGGTCGTCGCTCATGAACCCTTCGGAGCGCTCGCCGGTCCATTTGACCGGCCGGCCGAGCGCCTTGGCCGCGAACAGGCACAGGACGTACTCGCAATAGGGGCCGGAGCGCATCCCGAACGCGCCGCCCATGTCGCGGCTGATCACCCTGAGGTCGCCTTCCGAGACCTTGAGGATCGGCCCCGCGGTCGCCTGGCGCATCCAATGCGGCCCCTGCACTCCGGTATGCAGCGTGTAGCGGCCGGTGAAAATGTCGTATTCGCCGATGCATGCGCGCGGCTCCATCGGGGCGACGGCGACGCGGGTGACGATGAAATCGAGTCTGGTGACGTGGTGGGCGGCGGCGAACGCAGCCTCGGCGGCCGCCTTGTCGCCCTCATCGAAGACGAAGCAGACATTGTCCGGGCATTCGTCCCAGACCGCCTGTGTGCCCGCGGCCTGCGCGTCGGCGGTTCGGGTGACCGATCCCAACGGCGCGTAGTCGACGGTGATCAACTCGGCCGCATCGCGCGCCCGGGCGGCGGTCTCGGCGACGACGAAGGCGACGGGATCGCCCACCATGCGGACCCGGTTCTTGCGCAGCGCCAGGTTGGGTGGGGTGAACATCGGCGTTCCGTCGGCCTTGCTGCGCGCCACCACGCACGGGATGCCGCCGAGGTCGGCGACATCGGCGTGGGTATAGACCGCGAGCACGCCCGGCGCGGCGGAAGCCGCAGCGGTATCGATGCCGATGATCCGCGCATGGGCATGGGGCGAGCGCAGGACCGCGCCGTAGGCCTGACCGGCGATGTTGACGTCGTCGCTGTAACGGCCGCCGCCGCGCAGGAGCCGCGGGTCCTCCCACCGTGGAACGCCCTGACCGATACCGAACTTGGCCATCCTCTATTCCCCGCAATCCGGCTTGCCGCGCAGCCGATGCAATAATCAATCCGCCGGCCGCCCGCAACCGGGCGCGGGACGCCCGATCACGGCATCGCCTGCAAATCTGTTCTGTCTTCTGCGGCAGGCGAATGATAGGGGATGGCCCCGCGGCCAACAACGACGTGTTCCCGCAAGCAAGGGAAGAGAGGATGGAAACGACCGTTGACCGCCTGGAAGGCTTCGCCGCGCTGGTCGCCGAGGTCTGGCAGGTCGGCGCGCTCGGCGTCGACCTGAGCGACGTGCTCAGCGCTCTCGGCGTCTTCGTCGTCTTCGTCCTGATCCGCGGACTGTTCACCCGCATCGTGGTCGCCCGGCTGCAGCGCTGGGCGGCGCGGACCGAGAACACGCTCGACGACGCGGCGATCACCGCGCTCGAGCCGCCCCTGCGGTTCGTGCCGATCGTCGTGGGCGCCTATTTCGTCAAGGAGATCCTGCCCTTCGAGGGCGGTGCCGCGGCGGTGGCGACCGATGTCGTGCGCTCGCTGGTGGCCTTCGTGCTGTTCTGGACGTTCTACCGCCTGGTCGAGGCGGTGCGGGTGCTGACCCCACGGATCGCGGCGCTGTTGACCGACGAGCTGGTCGACTGGCTGATCCGCGGCCTCAAGGTCGCCTTCGTCTTCCTCGGCGCGGTCAGCGTCCTGGAGATCTGGGGGATCGAGGTCGCGCCGATCCTGGCCGGGCTCGGGATCATCGGCGTCGCGGTGGCCCTCGGCGCCCAGGACCTCTTCCGCAACCTCATCGCCGGCATCCTGATCCTCGGCGAGCAGCGCTTTGCCCGCGGCGACTGGATCACGGTCGAGGGCGTCGTCGACGGCACGGTGGAGGCGATCGGCTTCCGCTCGACTCGGGTCCGGCTGTTCGACAAGGCCCCGGTCTACGTCCCCAACGCCAAGCTGTCCGACAGCCCGCTGATCAACCATACCAGGATGACCCATTGGCGGATCTCCTGGATGATCGGGCTGGAATACGGCACGACGATCGAGCAGCTCGGCCGGATCCGCGAGGAGATCGAGGACTTCATCACCGGCGACCGCGCCTTCGCCCAGCCGCCGGAGGTGCCGCTGTTCGTGCGCATCGACCGCTTCTCGGACTCCTCGATCGACATCATGGTCTATTGCTTCACCAGAACCACGGTATGGGGCGAGTGGCTGGCCGAGAAGGAGCGCCTGGCTTACCGGATCAAGGAGATCGTCGAAGGCGCGGGCGGCGCGTTCGCCTTCCCCAGCCGGTCGGTCTATATCGCGGCCGAGGGCGCGGAGCCCTTCGTGCCGCCCGAAGCTCCCGGCGCGCGGCGTTGACAGTTCTCGGTCCGGGCAACATATATTCAGCCGTCGCGGGCCGTGAGGCCCGTTTTTGATCGAGGACCAGTCATGATACCGGCCGTGATGCCGAACTACGGGCGCGCCGAAATCGCCTTCGAACGCGGCGAGGGGTGCTACCTCTTTGCCACCGACGGGCGGCGGTTCCTCGATTTCGGGGCCGGCATTGCCGTGTGTGCGGCCGGCCACTGCCATCCGCGTCTTGTCGCGGCGCTGACCGATCAGGCGGGCAGGCTGTGGCACACCTCCAACCTCTACCAGATCCCCGAGCAGACCCGGCTAGCCGACCGGCTGACCGCTTCGTGCTTCGCCGACACGGTCTTTTTCTGCAATTCCGGCGCCGAAGCCGTCGAGGCGAGCCTCAAGACCGCCCGCAAGTGCCAGTTCGAAGCCGGCAACCCCGAACGCACCCGGTTCATCGTCTTCGACGGCAGCTTCCACGGCAGGACCCTGGCGCTGATCGCAGCCGGCGCGAGCGAGGCCCACCAGAAGGGCTTCGGGCCGCTGCTCGAAGGCTTCGACCGCGTCGCCTACGGCGACCTCGAGGCGGTGCACGCGGCGGTCACGCCGCAGACCGCCGGCATCCTGGTCGAGCCGATCCAGGGCGAGGGCGGCATCCGCCTGTGCGATCCGGCCTTCCTGCACGGCCTGCGCGCGGTCTGCGACACGCACGACCTGCTGCTGATCTGTGACGAAGTCCAGTGCGGGATGGGCCGGACAGGGCATCTGTTCGCCCACCAGGCCGCCGGCGTGGCGCCCGACGTGATGGCGCTGGCCAAGGGTCTCGGCGGCGGTTTCCCGATCGGCGCGTGCCTGGCCACCGAACGGGCGGCCGCCGGCATGGTCCCCGGCACCCATGGCAGCACCTTCGGCGGCAACCCGCTGGCCTGCGCTGCGGCCAACGCGGTGCTCGACATCGTGCTCGAAGACGGCTTCCTCGACGGCGTGGCGGCGCGCGGCGCCCGTCTGGGCGAGATGATGGCCGGCCTCGCCGCGACCTATCCCGGTGTTGTCGAACAGGTCCGTGGTGTGGGCTTCATGTGGGGTATGAAGTGCGCGATCCCCAATGCCGAGCTGGCCGGCGCGATGTTCCGGCGCGGGTTGTTGAGCGTGCCGGCCGCGGAGAACGTGGTGCGGCTGCTGCCGCCGCTGATCGCCGCCGATGAGCACCTGCGCGAGGCGATCGACATCATCGATGCTTGCTGCGCGGAACTTGCCGGGTGAGCGGGCCGCGCCATTTCCTCGATCTCGGCGGTCATGCGCCGGCCGATTTGCGTCGGCTGGTCGACCGCTCGATGGCGCTGAAGGCCGATCCGGGCGTGGTGGGCGACCCGCCGCCGCTGGTCGGCCAGACGTTGGCGATGATCTTCGAGAAGCCCTCGACCCGTACCCGGGTGTCCTTCGAGGTGGCGATGAAAAGCCTCGGCGGCGACGTGGTGGTGCTGAACGCGGCCGAGATGCAGATCGGCCGTGGCGAGACCATCGAAGATACCGCCCAGGTGCTGTCGCGCTATGTCGATGCGATCATGATCCGCACGATCAGCGCGGAGAAGCTCGACAAGTTCGCCCGTCACGCCACGGTCCCGGTGATCAACGGCCTGACCGGCCGGTCCCATCCCTGCCAGCTCATGGCCGACGTGCTGACGTTCGAGGAGCGGCTTGGCCCGATCGAAGGGCGTGCGGTCGCCTGGAGCGGCGACGGCAACAACATGGCCTGCACCTGGATCGAGGCCGCGGCCCAGTTCGCCTTCGAACTGCGGCTGGCCTGCCCGAAGCAGCTTTCGCCGCCGCCCCAGACCGTCCGCTGGGCGCGCGACCGGGGCGCCCGGATCGTGCTGACCGAAGACCCGTGCGAGGCGGTGCGCGGCGCCGATTGCGTGGTCACCGACACCTGGGTGTCGATGGGCTCCGAGCCCGAGGAGCGCAGCCACAATATCCTGGCCCCCTACCGTATCGACGACCGGCTGATGGCGATGGCCAAGCCCGAGGCGATCTTCCTGCACTGCCTGCCGGCCCACCGCGAGGAAGAAGTCACCGGCTCGGTCATCGACGGACCGCAGTCGGCGGTATGGGACGAGGCGGAGAACCGGCTGCACGCCCAGAAGGCGATCCTGCTGTGGTGCCTGGAATAACCGGCGGCGCGATGGCCAGCGATATCGTCCTGCCGTTTCAGATCGAGACCCAGGCGGTGCGCGGCAAGCTGGTGCGGCTGGGCACGACGGTCGATCACATCCTGTCGCGGCAGGACTACCCGGTGCCGGTCGCGACGCTGCTCGGCGAGCTTGCGGTGCTGGCCGCGCTCGTGGCCTCGGCGCTCAAGGTCGAGGGCATCCTCACGGTCCAGATCAAGGGCGAGGGAGCGGTCGGCATGCTGGTCGCCGATGCAACGTCCGACGGCGCGATTCGCGGCTATGCCCAATACGACCCCGACGCTCTGTCCGAGAGCACCGGCCGGCGCGATTGGCGCCTTGCTCCGGTGCCGCGGCTGATCGGCGCGGGCCATCTGGCGTTCACCGTCGATCAGGGCCCCGATACCGAGCGCTACCAGGGCATCGTCGAGCTGTGCGGCGGATCGCTGGCCGAATGCGCCCACAGCCACTTCCGTCAGTCCGATCAGAGCCAGGCGGTCTTCAAGCTCGCTGTCGCGCCTGACGGCGGCGGCGGTGCGTGGCGGGCCGGCGGAATGATGATGCAGCGCCTGCCCGATCCCGGGCGCACGCAAGTTTCCGGCGAGGCGCGCAACGAGGCGGCCGAGGATGAATGGCGCCGCGCGGTGATCCTGATGGGGTCGTGCACGTCCGAGGAGCTGGTCGATGACGGCCTGCACCCGCACGACCTGCTCTATCGCCTGTTCCACGAGGACGGGGTCCGGGTGTTCGAGCCCCATTCGCTGGCCCATGGCTGCCGCTGTTCCCGGGACAAGGTGGTCACGATGCTGCAGTCCTTCCCGCGCGGCGAGATCGAGGCGCTGCGCATCCACGATGCGGTGATCGTCACCTGCGAGTTCTGCGGCGCGCGCTACGACTTCGACGACGACGCGCTCGACCGGGTCTACCGGGCGCACTGAGCCGCCGAATGACCATGAACCGACTCCGCCTTTGCACGACGCTGGCCTTGCTCGCGCTGGCCGCCGCTTCCTGCCGGGCGCCGCCCGAGCCGCCCGACTTCCCGCCGATCCGGTTCGTTGACGCAAGTCCCATCCGCCTCGATGTCGGCCGCATCGCGGTGGTCGAGGAATACCGCCCGCCGCTGGCCGCGCCCAATGTCGAGCACGCCTTTCCGGTGCAACCGGCCGCGGCCGTCGCCCAATGGGCGCGCGACAGGCTGCGGGCGGTCGGCGCCGACGGCCGCGCGGAACTGGTCATCCGCGACGCCTCGGTGGTCGAGGTCGCGCTCCGCAAGACGACCGGGCTGCGCGGCGCGCTGACCACCGACCAGTCCGAACGCTACGATGCCTCGATCGAGCTCGAGCTCCGGATCATCGACGGGCTGAACCGTCGGCGGGGCCATGCGACGGCGATTGCCAAACGCTCCCGCACGGTGCCCGAGGACATCACGATGACCGGCCGCGAGAAGGTCTGGTACGCGATGACACACGCCATGATGAAGGCGATCGACCAGGCGCTCCAGCGTCAGATCCGCAAGAGCCTCGCCGCCTTCGTCAAATAGACCGGCGCCTACGAGTACACCGTCCCGCCGTCGACGGCGATGGTCTGGCCGGTGGTGAACGCGCTGGCGTCCGACAGCAGGCAGAGGCTCGAGAAAGCGGTCTTTGCCGGGAAACCGTCTCGAAGCGCTCCGGGGCGACAGGACGGGCCATGACTCCATTCGCATCAATCGGCAATGGAGGCTGTGTTTCGCGTGGCCGGACGGACAAGCCGGACCGGACAAAGTTGAAATCGTGGATTACCACGGATGAATGGAGGACGCCCGCTTGTTCATGAGAGCCGTCCATCCCGGTAGCCCACAAAACAGCAAAGGGAGAGAAAGTACCAAAGCGCTCGCCGGGGTGCTTTCGGCTTGAATTATGAAGATCCCACGCTCATGCACAACATCAGGGTGGACCACTTCAACGAGGGAGGATCACTATTCAGATCGCACTCTGCTTAACAGCCTCTCTGCCACTGTACCAATTAGCGCTGGATTTTCTTGCGCGATTACCCAAGCGGTCTGTCCATCCCTGGTTTTGGCTTTCACGTCGGCACCGGCATCAATCAGACGGACGATCACTTCGGGGTTCGGGCTCTGTCGGGCGGCGCGGTGCAAGGGGGTTTCACCACGTTTATTCCTTGCCTCCACATTCGCGCCAGCCGTGATCAGAGGAGCAATCAATTCGGGGTTCCACTTTCGTTCGGCGGCTCGGTGCAAGGGGGTTTCACCATGTTTGTTCCTCGCCTCCACATCGGCGCCGGCCGCGATCAAGCGGGCCACCACTTCCAAATTGAAACTCCGTCTTGCTGCGCGGTGCAGGGGAGTTTCACCATGCTTGTCTTTCGCGTTCACATCCGCACCGGCCACGATCAGACGAGAAATCATCTCGGGATAGTTTTTTCTCCTTTCCGCGGCACTATGCAAGGGGGTTGATCCGTGGTTGTTCCTTGCTTCCACGTCGCCACCGGCCGCGATCAAGCGGGTGATGAAGTCAGGATTACCTCTGCGCTGTGCCGCGGCAAAATGTAATGGAGTGTCTCCGTACTTGTTTCTCGCCTCTACGTCAGCACCAGCTTCGATAAGGCGGGTCATCACCTCGGGAACCCTGGCCCATCCGGCAGCAATATGCAGTGGAGTCGAACCACCCACGGTCCTCGCTGCCACATCGGCGCCAGCCTCGATCAGGCGCTCAATCACAAGGGGCCTCCTGCCTGACCATGCAGCGAAATGCAATGGAGTTCGGCCCTTTGTATCCTTAGCATTCACATCCGCGCCAGCCATGATAAGGCGGAAAACGACCTTGGGGCCGTCGGCGTAGTGCAGAAGAGTCATTCCGTAACCGGTCTTCGACTTCGCATCGAGGCCGAGGGCCAAGCATCGATCAAGATCCTGGACGGTTGTAATCTTATAATGCGATTCGTTATACCAGGCAGGACAGCCCATTTGGGCGTCGACCGTTCCGGCGCAAATAGCTGCGACAAAGAAAAATAAACTGAAACTCCAGGTCTTCCGATCAAACACGTTGCCACACCTCGATCTCTATAAAATTCTTACATCTCTTGTCTTATTACTCCGATACCGTTGAGTATGATCTTCTATCACTTATCAATTCAATGTTGAAAATTAAGTGAGTCGATCATATCTGGATCATATTCTGAGATGGCTTCGCTTTGTCGGGCACGGGTGTCCTCTCTTGCTCCGCTACGCCGCCGACTGCCGCGGTGCCACGCGTTCGGCGGACTCGCGGCCTGCCTCGATCTCCGCCCGACGAAGGTCCCAGGTCTTTTGCAGGTTCATCCAGACCTGCGGCGTCGTTCCGAAACAGCGCGCCAACCGCAGCGCCGTGTCCGCGCTCACCCCCCGTTGGCCGTTCAGGATCATCGTGATCCGGTTCACCGGAACCCCCAGCGCCTTCGCCAACGTGTTGGCCGAAAGCCCAAGCGTCTCGAGTTCCTCACGCAGGATCTCATCCGGATGCACCGGCCTCATCCCGTTCCGCGCGTTCATGTCCGCACCCCCTCAGTGATAATCCACGATCTCCACATCGCACGGCCCTTCTTCGGTCCAGCGAAAGCAGATACGCCACTGCACGTTGATCCGAATGCTGTGCTGACCGACGCGGTCGCCCCGCAACGCTTCCAGACGGTTGCCCGGCAAGGCGGCAAGGTCCCGGAGCGCCTCCGCACTGTCAAGCAGGACCAGACGGCGCGGCAGGCGGGCCGCTGATTTCGAACGGGGCCGCGCCGGCGCCTACGAGAACACCGTCCCGCCGTCGACGGCGATGGTCTGGCCGGTGGTGAACGCGCTGGCGTCGGACAGCAGCCACAGGACCGTGCCCACCACGTCCTCGGCCGACAGGTTGCGCTGCAGCGTCTGGCCCGAACGGATGACCTCGAGCGCGGTGTCGTGCTTGGCGCCGAAGAACTCCCGCGTGCCCTCGGTGGTAACCGCGCTGGGCGCGACCGCGTTGACCCGGATGCGGTCGCGGCCGATCTCGCGCGCCAGACCGCGCGTCAGCCCGATGACGGCGGCCTTCGAGGTCGTGTAGTGCAGCGCATAGGGCATGCCGTAGGTCGCGGCCAGCGAGGCGATGTTCACGATCGAGCCGCCGCCGGCCGCGCGCAGCGCCGGCACCACCGCCTTGCAGCAGTTCCAGATCCCCTTGACGTTGACCGCCATTGCGTCGTCCCACTCGCTGGGCTCGATCGCATCGAACCGGCCGCCGGTCAGCGCGCCATAGAGCGCGGCGTTGTTGACCAGCCCGTCGATCCGGCCATAGGCCGAAGTGGCCGCGTCGGCCATCGCCGCGGCCGCGCCTTCGTCGCGGACATCGAGCCCGACGCCGATCGCCTGGCCGCCGGCCGCCTCGATGCCGTCGACCGTCTCGGCGCAATCCAGCACATCGGCGGCGACCACGCGCGCGCCGTGCGCCGCACACGCCAGCGCATAGGCCTGGCCGAGGCCGCGGCCCGCGCCGGTGATCACGATCGTCTTGCCGTCGAGTGAGAAGGCCTGTCCCGTCATCGTCTACTCCTTTTCGCGGTCATTCGGTACGTGCGCCCAGCGGCGCGATGTCGAGGTCGCCGGCCAGCCGGTCGAGGACGGCGCGCAAGCCGTCGGGGATGGGCACGCCGTTCGCGCGCCGGTCCGCCATGCGGTCCGCGCGCCCGTCGCCCGGCACGCGGACCGCCTCGAAGCCCGGCATCACCTCGGCGGCGCGCATCTCGCGCGCGATATCCGCGACCCGAGACGCGATCGCCGCCGCATCGCCGAACACCGAGGGGTCGATGGCGCAGATGAACTGCCCGGTATTGGTCATATCGCCCGGCCGGCCGTTCATGTCGACCACCGCATCGCCCATCGCGGCCCCGTTGAGCGTGCCGGCCAGAAGCCCGATCGCCAGGCCCAGCGCATAGCCCTTATAGCCGCCGATCGGCAGCAGCAGGCCCTCGCCGGCGCGGTTGGGATCGGTGAGCGGCGCGCCGCCGCGATCGACCATCCAGCCCTCGGGCATCTGCTCGCCGCGCTGGGCGGTGGTCCGGATCTTGCCCATCGAGGCCACCGTGGTCGCGAAGTCCAGCACCACCGGGGCGCCGTCGGCGGACGGGATCGCGACCGCGATCGGGTTGGTCGCAAGCTTCGGGTCAAGCCCGCCCCAGGGCGGCAGGTTGTTGCCCGAGCCGACCGCGCCGTAAAGGCCGATCATGCCCTCATCGGCGGCCATCGCGGCATAGACCGACGCGGCACCGGCGTGATTGGAGTTGCGCGTGCCCACCCAGCCGATGCCGGCCTGCCGCGCCTTGTCGATCGCAAGGCGGGTGGCGTAGGCGACCACCAGATGCCCCATCCCGTCATCGCCGTCGACGACGGCGGTGGCCGGCGACTCCGCGGCGACGACGATCTCGGGGGTGAGGTTGAGCCCGCCGGCCCTGATCCGCGCGAGATAGGCGTCCAGCCGGAAGATGCCGTGGCCGTCGAAGCCCGCGAGGTCGGCGGCGACCATCAGCCGGCCGACCTCGGCCGCATCCGTCCCGGGCATGCCGACGGCCCGCATCGCATCGGCGATGAACCCCGCCAGCCTGTCGGAGTCGATCCGTTCGGTCATTTCTCTGCAAGCCCTTCGCGTCTCGTTTTGCCGCCGATCCTAGTGGGAAACGCCGCGCGCACGAAGGCGCCCGCAATGCGGGACGAGGATGCCGGACGGGGCTGCCGGGCGCGCTGACCACCGCGCGGCCCGCGACGGCAATTTCACCCACCGTGCGGTTGTCCGGGCCAGACCGATTGCGCCCCGAGCTGCGACCAGGCGGCGGGCGCCGATGCGGCCGCAACAGCCTCGGCGGTGGGCGCTTCCTCGTCCCAGCGGACGCCGAGGAAGCGCCGGCCGGTGATCCCGTCCGCTTCGCGCGAGAGCAGCCAGCGGATCGGCGCCTTCATGACCTCGGGCTGGATCATCGCGGCTCGGTCGGGCGAGGATGCCGGCGGCACCATCGCGGTATTGGCCGGCCCGCCGGGGACCAGGACATTGACGCTGACCCCGGTATCGGCGAGGTCGGCCGCCCAGATCGCCGAGCACGCCTCGAGCGCCGCCTTGGACGGACCGTAGGGGGTCCAGCCCGGGCGGATCATGGTATCCAGGCTGGTGGTGACGTTGACGATCCGCCCCCAGCCCTGGTCCACCAGGCGCGGGACGATCGCCTTGGCCAGCATGAACGGCGCCATCGCGTTGGTCTCCAGGATCGCCCGCCAGCTCTCGTCGGGGACCTCCCAGAACCGCAGGCCGCGGACGTAGTAGTCCTCGCGGATGCTCGATTGGCCCAGCCCCGCGTTGTTGATCAGCGCATGGACGGCGCCGAACCGCTCGACCGCGCGATCGATGACCGCGGCACAGCTTTCCGGCTGGCGAATGTCGGCCGCCATGCTCGCCAGCCGGTCGCTTGCAACCGTCTCGGCGAGCCGCCGAAGCGCTTCCTCGGACAGGTCGAGCGCAAGCACGCTCGCGCCTGCATCGATCAGGGA
This sequence comes from Alphaproteobacteria bacterium, assembly GCA_965248835.1. Lineage (GTDB taxonomy): Bacteria > Pseudomonadota > Alphaproteobacteria > MPNO01 > MPNO01 > CAYFYS01. Next base: position 2,009,001 of record CBDFLJ010000001.1, on the reverse strand, counting down.
TGTCGTCATCGCCGCGCCCAGCCCGCCTGCCGCGCCGGTCAGGACGGCGACGGTTCCCGAAAGGTCCTGGGTGGTCATCGATGCTCTCCGCGGCGTTGGTGGCGGAAGATACGCAGCGCCGCCGGCCGGGGCCAGAGGGGCGGACGCTTTGACCGGCGCTTGCGGCCGGGGTACGGTCCGTGCCGGATACGGGAGACCGCCGATGGAACGCGACGCGATGCTGCCTGCCGTGGAAACCTTCGTCGCCAGGCTGCGCGAGGCTTGCGCCGCCGGGCTGGAGGGCGAGGCGCGCTGGCGGCGCTGCGGCGAGCTCCTGGTCGAACTCCTGGCCGATGAAGCGCTCAAGGCGCATGCCCGAACCTGGCCGATCGGCGGGTTCGACGGCAAGAAGGTCGACAACCTGCTGTTCTATGTCGATCCCGACTACGGGTTCGCGCTCAACGGGCTGATCAAGAAGCCGGGCGGGCGGGCGACGATCCACGACCACGGACCGTCCTGGACCGTCTACGGGCTGCTTGAAGGGACCGAGCGGATCGTCCGCTTCGAAGTCGAGACCGATGCGGCCGGCAAGAAGGCGCTGCGCGAGTCCCGCTCGGTGGCGTGTGGGCCGGGCGATGTGGACATCGTCCCGCCGCACGAGATCCACTCGGAGTTCGCCGGCGAGAACAAGTCCATCGCCTTCATCGTGCGCAGCCAGAAGACCGGCACCTTCGCGCAGCGCGGCTTCGAGAACGGCCCGGAGGGCGAGCCGATCCCGGGCCCCAACCAGGTCCCGTTCGCGCTTGGCTGAGCGCGCCGATGCCGGGTGAGCCGGGTCAGGCCGCCCGGCGGCGGCCCTCGCGTTCCGCGAACTCGAAATAGAGCCGGCGGGCGAGGCCGGCGAGCGGGCCGATCTCGTATTGCGCGTCCTCGACCCTGGTGATCGGCAGGACCTTGGCGTAATTGCCGGTCAGGAACACCTCCTCGGCGGCCAGCACGTCGGCGACGGTAAGCGTCGCCTCCGCGACATCGACGCCTGCGCCGCGCAGCAGCCCGATCGCCCGTGAGCGGGTGATCCCGGCCAGGAACGCGCCGTTGGCCGCCGGCGTGCGCACCGCGCCGTCCCGGGCAATGAACAGGTTGTTGGTCGAGAACTCGGCGACGTTGCCCAGCGCATCGAGCACCATCGCGGTATCGAAGCCCTTGGCGCGGGCGGCGGTCATCGAGCGGATCACGTTGGGGTAAAGACACGAAGCCTTGGCGTTGGTCGGGGCCATGTCCGGGGCCGGGCGGCGGAACGGTACAAGGCAGGCGCTCAAGCCGCGCCACTTGGGCATCGGCGATTCGAAGATCGTCAGGATGAAGCGACCGCTGGCATAGTCCGGCACCACGAACCCGTCGCGGAAATAGAACATCGGCCGGATGTAGAGCTCGGCGTCGGCATCGAACCGCTCGATCCCCTCCCAGCACAGCGCCTCGATCGCCGCGGCGTCGATCTCGGGCGCGATCCCGAAAGCTTCGGCCGAGCGCACCACCCGCCGGCAGTGCAGATCGAGGTCCGGCGCCAGCCCGCCGAAGGCCCGCGCGCCGTCGAACACCGTGGAGCCCATCCACCAGGAATGGTCCATCGGCCCCAGGATCGGCGGATTACCGTCCAGCCACGCGCCGTCGTGATAGCTCAGCGATTTGCCCGCCATGTCGCGCATAGGGGACCACACTCTTGGCGCAAGGTGCAATCCCGATCGTCCGCCGGCGGGGCCGGGCAGGGGTTGTACAGGCCTCGCGTTGCCGCTGTTGCGCGCCGCCGGCCCGGCCGCGCTACGGCCCGGTCAGCGCCGCGTGGATGTCGAGCAGCGGCCCCACCGTCGCCGCCTTGCGGCGGCCGAAGCCGCATTCGGTGGCGATACCGTAGCCGGCGACGAATTTGTCCGCCGTCGCCATCCGGCGGCGCGTTCCGTCGATGCCGTCGATGTCGTGGATCAGGCCCAGGAAGAGCGTGGTTTCGGGCCGGAGGTCGAGGTCCTTCAGCGGCTCGAAATAGGCCTCGTCGTCGCGCTCGACCGGGACCGGCATGTGGATCCATTCGATCGACCGTTTGACCCCGGCGGCGAGCCGGTTGGCGAGGTCGACCATCGCCGCCATGTCGTGCGGCTCGACGAAATGCTTGCCGCCGAACGAGCCGTAGCAGAAATGGTAGCCCATCTCGATCGCCTGCGGGACGGCATCGCCGCAGGCGACGAGGCGATCGGCGATGCCGTCCTGATGGAACGGGAAATAGCTCTGCCGCGCCCCGTCGAAGGCCTGCATGTCGTGCGCATTGTCCCATTGCCAGGCGATCTGGTCATGGGGGAGGGTCCGGGCGACCTCTTCGATCTCCCGCGTCATCCGCGCTTCATAGGCGGGCTCGACGCGGATTCGGTCGGCCGGTGCGATGGCCGAGTTGAGGACATTGAACGGGCTCGGCACGGCGATCAGAAACCGCGCGCCGCTGTCGATCCTTCCCGCCTTCTTGAGCGCGTCGAAGGCCGCGAAGCTGTCGATCGCGGCCTCGGCGTAGCCGAGCGGAGGAATCTCCAGCGCGTTGGGCGAGACCCCGTCCTTGATCCGCCACCAGGTGGTGTGCGGCATCGGCGTGTCGCCGATGAACGCGGTGGCGTTGCGGAAGTCGCCGGCGGACGCGACGGCGTCGAGCTGGGGATGATCCTTGAACACATGATCCTGCCAGCGGATCCAGGTCAGCCGATCGCCGGTTTCGCCGTCGGGGATGCGTTTGACCGCCCGGCCCAGCTTGTCCGAGACGGCGGCGAACACCTCATGCGCGCTGGCCAGCGGAATGCTGCCGCAAAGATGGATCTCGCGTCCGTTCACGATGCGTCTCCCCGGTCGGGCGATGGGCTGGAGCCACGCCGACGCGCGTAGCGCGCATAGTGCCAGGCGAGGAAAAGGAGGGCCAGGAAGAACGCCGGCCAATGGATCAGCGGGTCGATCAGCAACACGCCCAGCGCGAGCAGGAGCCGGACCCCGATCTCCCAAGCCGGCAATCTTCGATGGTCGAAGGCGAGCGTGGCGCTGGCGATGAGATAGATCGCCGTCATCAGCCGCAGCACCGCCGAGACGAACGCCCACAGATCGAACGGAACGCCGCTTTCTTCGACGATCAGGAGCACCGGGTAGTAGGCGAAGACGAAGGGGATGATGAATTTCACCAGCCCGATGCGGACCGCGTAGACCGCCGTCTTAAGCGGCGGCGCTCCGGAGATCGACGCCGCGGCATAGGCCGCCACCGCCACCGGCGGCGTGATCGAGGACGCGACGCCGTAATAGAAGACGAACAAATGGCCGACCAGAACCGACAGGCCGAAATTCTGCAGCGACGGCCCCATGATCAAGATGATGGTCAAATAGGCCGGCAGCGTCGGCATGCCCATGCCCAGCATCAGCGCGGCAATGGCGGCGATCGTCAGCATCACTATCAGCCGCGCGCCGCCGAGCTCGTTCAGGACCTGGGCGAAATCGTTGGGAAGCCCGGTGGCGCCGAGCACGGCGACGACGATGCCGACGACACCGATGGCCACCAGCAGCCGGGCGAAGGTCTCGCCGCCATTGGCCAGCGCGATGACGATCAAGGACGGGCGCTTGCGCACCTCCGGGTTGCAGAACGACAGCGGGATGATCGAATAGATCGCCAGCATGCCGGCGCCGGCGGGCGAGAACCCGAGGATCAGCGTCACCATGACCACGGCCACCGGGACCACGACCATGGTCAGGTTGACGATGTCCTGGCGATTGACCGCCAACTCGTCGTCCATGTCGGGGACGGCCTCGACGCCGAGGCGCCGCGCCTCGAACACCACCGAGGTGAAAAGGCTGGCGTAGTAGGCGAGCGCCGGGACCAGCGCCGCGACGATGATGGTGAGATAGGAAATGCCGGTGAAATCCGCCATCACCAGCGCCGCCGCACCCATGATCGGCGGCATGATCTGGCCCGCGCTCGACGCGGTGGCCTCCACCCCGCCGGCGAAGGCGGCATCGAAGCCGCGGCGCTTGATCATCGGAATGGTTATGACGCCGGTGGCGACCACGTTGGTGACGGCGCCGCCGGACATGGTTCCGAACAGCCCCGATGCGAGGATCGCCGCATGCGCCGGACCGCCGCGGAAGTTGCGGGTCAGGTGGAAGGCGATCTTGATCAGGGACCGTCCGCCGCCGGTCTGCTCAAGGAGAACGCCGAGCATGACGAACGGGAAGACGGTGAAGATGAGGATGCCCATGATGGTGCCCAGCACACCGTCATTGAGGTTGAACCAGAGGTCCTCGGCCGAATCGATGAACACCACCGGCGCGGTCTCGAAGATCCACGGCCAGTGGTGGCCGGTATAGAAATAGGCCAGCGCCAGCAGGCCGCAGACGGCGAGCGGTGCGCCCCATACCCGCCAGCACAGAATGACGAAGACGGCACAGCCGGTGAGCGCGATGACCGGATGAATGGCCGTGAAGTCGAACAGCCCGACTTCGATTTCGGACACGTCGGTGAAATAGCGCCAGAACACCCAGAGCGATGCCGCCATGACGGCGACGTCCGCGACCGCAGCCTTGCGGCCCAGCGCGGGCCAACGCGCCGTCAGGACCGCCGCGATCGGCGTCCGAACCAGGACGACGAACACCGAGGCCGCGAGAATGATCGGACGGATGATCTCGCTCGGATACGGTCCGAGCTTGGGAATGAACCAGAAGCTCGGCGCCGAGTTGGCGATGCCGGTCAGCGTCATCGCCAGAGCGACGACGAAGGAGGCGCCGGCGAGGAGGTTCCGGATCGGCGATCGCCGGGCGTCAGCGGGCATCGAACCCTACGCGCGCCTGCGCGGATCGAAGTCGACTACATGGCTTCGGGCGGAAGCAACGCGGCCGGGATCTCGATGCCCTTTTCGCGGTAGTACCGCACCGCACCCATATGCAGCGGCATGTTCACGCCGACGAAGGGCGCGCTGTTGTCGATCGTCCGAAGGGTCGAGGCGGTCTTGTGGATCTCCTCGAGATTGTCCCAGGTGAGCTTGGTCATCCGGTACGCCATGTCATCGGTGATCGCGTTCCTGTTGACCGCGACCTGGAAGGTGACCGCGCCGACGGTGACGTCCTTGTCGCCGTTGACCTGCCCCTTGTAGGTGCCGGCCGGAATCACGCCGGACGCGCGGCCGATGCTGCTAAGCCACTTGCTCCACGCCGCCCTGTTGCCGGCATCGGCAACGTCGAGAAGGCGGAACTTTCGGGTCAGGCCGAGCTGCTCGATCATCGCCGAGCCCGGCCCATCCGGCCGCATGAACAGGTCGAGCTTTCCATCCATCATCGCTTGAAGCCCGCCGCCCCAGGGCAGGCGGATGGCGGTGTAGTCCTGATTGGCCTCGTATCCGGTAAGGGCGCGGATCATGGTCTCCGAGGTGACTGCTGCCGCCCCCGAGGGCGGGCCGGTAAACACGCGCTTGCCCTTGATGTCGTTGAAGGTCTTGATCGTGTCCACCTCGAAGGTCACCGGATGGAAGACGACGGCCTTCCAACCCCAAAGGGAGCGCACTTTCTTCGATGCGGCGATGGCCTGCTTCTTGAGGTTCTTCGCGTACATGCGCGAGCCTTCGGAGAGGAATTTGTAGATCGACGTCGGGAACGGCATGATCTCGAGCTGGCCTCGGCCGAGCTTGAGCGCCGAGCGCGTCAACGTCTGGCTGTCGTTGACCTGGATCGTGGTCCCGAGCTCCCGGTTCCAGACCTTGCCGAGGACGACGATCACGGCGTGCGAGACGGCGCCGGGTGAGCCCGTATCCGCCCTCAGGATCTTGGTCTGTGCATGTGCCGAAACCGTCGAGGCGACAACGGCGCCGATTACCACGAGCCCGCCGAGCGCGCTTCTGCAAGACGTCTTCATGATTCCCCCCGTTCTGCCCATCATTTCGCCTTGATGGTGCGTCGGTGAGAGTAGGCGCCCGCCGGGACGGCCGACAAGATCAATCTTCGAAACCGGCTTCCATGCGGGCGTGCAGGCGCGACCGGGATATCGCCCCGGTCAGGCGCGCGAACCGGCGGCCGAGTCCCCGCCCGCATAGGCGTGGATGCGCCGGACCATCGCATGCAGCCCGTTGGCGCGGCTGCCGCTCAGGTGCGAGCCAAGTTCCAGGACCTCGAAGAACGACGGCGGCGTGGCCAGGATCTCCGCCGGCGTGCGGCCCGAATAGATCCTGAGCAGGAGTGCGATCAGCCCGCGCACGATGATCGCGTCGCTATCGGCCCGGAAATGCAAGCGTCCGTCGCGGCAATCGACGTGCAACCACACGCGCGACTGGCAGCCCGGCACCAGGCGGCTGTCGATCTTGTCCGCCTCGGCCAGGCCTTCGAGGGCGCGGCCGAGGTCGACGATGTATTCGTAGCGCTGAACCCAGTCGCCCAGAAACGCGAAGTCCGCGACCAGGCCTTCCTTGGCCTCCTCGATCGTCTCGCCTGATGTCACCCCGTCCGGCACGCGATGGTTTCCCGTCCAAGCCGCTTGCGCACCGATATAGGGCGTCCGCGCGTCCACGTCGATGCCGGCCGGTCGGGCGGGGTCGCAACGCGCGCCGGAGCAAGGCGGATCAGTGGATTCCACCCCGCCCGCGGCGGTATCGTCCGGTGGTGAGGACGCAACACCAAGACGACACGCTCGGCCGGCCGGTCGATCGGATCGAGGACCTGCCGCTGGTCACCGGGCGGGGGCGCTTCGTCGCCGATATCGGCTTCGCCGGCCAGCTCCACATGCGGGTCGTGCGCTCGGACCACGCTCATGGCCGGATCGTGCGCATCGCGACCGCGGCGGCGGCCGCGGTCCCCGGCGTGGTCGCGGTATGGACCGCTTCGGACATCGCGGATCTGCCGCCGATCGATTTCCGCGCCGACCGCCGGGACGAGGGCCTCAAGCCGTACCGTCAGCATGCGCTTGCGCGCGGGCGGGTGCGCTATGTCGGCGATCCGCTGGCGGCCGTCTTCGCCGAGGACCCCTACATCGCAGAAGACGCGGCCGAGATGGTCGCGGTCGAGATCGATCCGCTGCCGGTCATCGGCTCGGCAGATGAGGAGCCCGGCCCGTTCGCCGACGGTCTGGACACCGAGGCCGCGGTGTTGAGCCACACCCGCGGCGATGTCGAGGACGCCTTTGCCCGTGCCGCGCACATCGTCGCGCTCGAGCTCGGCACCGGGCGGCATTCCGGGGTGCCGATGGAGACCCGCGGGGCGATCGGCGTCTACGACCCTGCGACCGACACGCTGGCGCTGCACGGCGCGGCCAAGATCCCCCACCGCAACAAGGAAACCCTGGTGCGCATGCTCAAGCTCGCACCGGAGCGCATCCACCTGCACGAGAGCCACGTCGGCGGCGGGTTCGGCATCCGGGGCGAGCTATACCCGGAGGACATCCTGGTGCTGGCCGCCGCCAGGCGGCTCGGCCGACCGGTCAAATGGATCGAAGACCGCCAGGAACACCTGATGGCGGCCAACCAGGGCCGCGAGCAGCGCCACCTTGCGCGCATCGCCGTCGACGCGCAGGGCCGGATCCTCGGCATCGAGGACACCATCTTCCACGACCAGGGCGGCTATGTCCGCACCCACGGCGTCAACGTCCCCAACCGGACGATGTGCATGCTGAGCGGACTCTACCGCGTGCCGGCGTTCCGCGCGGTCTGCCATGTCCGGCTGACCAACAAGACCCCGGCGGCGACCTACCGCGCACCCGGGCGTTTCGAGAGCACTTTCGTGCGCGAGCGGCTCATGGACGCGGTGGCCGACAGGCTCGGTCTCGACCGGATCGAGGTGCGGCGGCGCAACCTGATAACCGCAGCCGAGATGCCCCATACGCTCGCCTTCGACGAGGCGGGCATCGAGCCGCTGGTGCTGGATTCGGGCGATTATCCCCGGCTGCTGGACAAGGCGCTCGCCGCCGTCGGCTGGCAAGGCCTGCTTGCATCGCTCGTCCGGCGCCGCGCCGGCGGCGAGCTGGTCGGTGCCGGCCTCGCGCTGTTCCTGGAGGAAAGCGGGCGCGGGCCGTCCGATGGCGCGCGCATCGCGGTCGATCGAAGCGGCGCGGTCGAGGTCGTGACCGGCGGCGCCTCGATCGGCCAGGGCTTCGAGACCACCATGGCCCAGATCTGCGCCGCGGCGCTCGGCGTCGACTACCGCGTCGTGCGGGTGATCCACGGCCAGACCGACCGGATCGATTACGGCATCGGCGCCCATGCCACGCGGGCGACGGTGCTGACCGGCAACGCGGTGCACAAGACCGCCCTTGCGGTGCGCGCCAAGGCGCTTGCCGCCGCATCGGCCCTGCTCCAGCGGCCCCGCGAGGGGCTGACGATGGCCGGCAGCACCGCTTTCGTTGCCGGGGATCCGGCCGGCCCGTCGGTGAACCTCGGCGAGATCGCGGCCTATCTCGAAACCGAGCCGTCCGGCCTCGCCGCCGAGGAATTCTTCGAAACCGACCGCACCACCTTTCCCTATGGCATCCATATCGCGGTGGTGCGCATCGACCGGGCGACCGGCGGCATCGCGCTCGAGCGATTCCTGATCGCCTATGACGTCGGACGCACCGTGAACCCGGCGATGCTCGAGGGTCAGCTCCGCGGCGGCTGCGTGCAGGGCATCGGCGGCGCCCTGTTCGAGGAGTACACTTATGACGAGCACGGCCAGCCGCTTGCGGTGACGTTGGCCGACTACCTGATACCCACCCTGTCGGAAGTCCCCCGGATCGACTGTCTGGTGACCGAGGATGCGCCCAGCCCGCACAACCCGCTGGGTCTGAAGGGCGGCGGCGAGGGCGGCATCAACGGCGTCGGCGCGGCAATCGCCGGTGCCATCGACGAGGCGGTCGGCATCCCCGGCGCGGTCACCTTCCTGCCGGTCACGCCGGCACGGATGCGGGCGATTCTGCGGCGTTCCGGCCGCTGAGGCCGCGCGCCCGGTGCGGGAGCCACGCTGAGGATGGCAGGCACGCCACCCATGATCCGCGGAGTCTCGGCGCTGGCCGGCGATTTCGACGGCTTCATCCTCGATATCTGGGGGGTCATCCATGACGGGTGCGCGCTTTACCCCGGCGTCCTCGATGCGCTGGATCGCCTGACCGCTTCCGGCAAGGCGTTCGTGATGCTGTCGAATGCGCCCGGGCGCGCGCGGACGGTCGCGGACATGCTGGCCGGGTTCGGCCTGCCCGAACGGCATTGCCGGGCGGTCGTCTCCTCGGGCGAGGCGACATGGCAGGCCCTGAAGACGCGATCCGATTCGTGGCACGCAGCACTTGGCCGACGCTGCTATCTGATGGGTGCGGGGCGTGACGGGCCGCTGCTCGAAGGCCTCGACATAGACCGGACGGACTCGCTCCGGGACGCCGATTTCATCGTCAATACCGGTCCCTTTCGCATCGAGGCGACGCTCGCCGACTACGAGGCCGACCTCGCGGCGGCGGCGGGGCTCGGCTTGCCGATGATCTGCGCAAACCCCGACCTGTGGGTGATGCGGGGCGCCGACCGGGCGCTCTGCGCCGGGGCGCTGGCATGCCGCTACGAGGCCCTGGGCGGGACGGTCCGCTACCACGGCAAGCCGCACAAGGCGATCTACCGGGACTGCTTCGCGCGCCTTGCCGGCTTAACCCGCGGACGGGTGATCGCGATCGGCGACACCTTGGCCACCGATATCGCCGGTGCGGCCGCTGCCGGGCTTGCATCCGCTCTGGTCCCCGGCGGCATCCATGGCGAAGCGCTCGGATGTGCACACGGCGCCACGCCCGATCCGACGGCGCTCGCCGCCTTGTGCGAATCCGCCGGCGTCTGGCCCGATTACGTGCTGGCGTCCCTGACCTGGTAGCCGCCGACCGGTTGGAACGATTCGTCCCGCGAAGCTATAGTCCGGACCGAGCTGTGGTCCTGCGCGTGAACTTCTATCCTATAAGGAAATTCAACTGGGCCGATGAAACAGCCGGTGAGCCGGCCCCTGGATCCTGCCGCGCGGGGCTGGGTCCGATCGATGATCGCCGCCGCCGGCCTGTCGGCGGCATGGCTGGTCCTGTGCGCCTATTACATAGGCGGCCATATCGGCTGGCGGGAGGTCTGGCAATCCCCGCCCCACGTGATCGGCGCGTTCCTTGCCGGGATGTTCGCGCCGGTCGTGCTCGCGTGGCTGGTCATCGGGTTTGCGCGCCGCCTTGCCGCGCTCAGGCGCACGTCCGAAGCCCTGCAGGCCGAGATCGAGCGCCGCCTGGCCCATCCGAACGCGCCGACGATTGCGGCCGCCGACAGCCAGGCCGGGGTCGTCCGGCGCAATTCCTTCGATTCGCGGCGCGCAATGTTCCTACGCGCCTCCAGGTTCGTGATCGAGGATCTCAACGCGAGCGCGATCGACCTCAACCGCCTGCCCAACAACGCGTGCCCGCAAAAGATGGGGCCGAAGTCCGCCGAGGGCGACTGCGGGGTCTTCGTGCGCGGCATCCTGTCGAAGGACGCGGTCCGGGCCCGCCAGGTCATCCGGGAGAAATACGACCGGGACGAGAACTTTCGAGGCTGCGCCTTGCGCTATCTCGATCATTTCGAGAAGCTGCTGGCCGAGGCCAACGAGAGTGATCCGGAGAACCTCCTGAGTTCGACCTTCCTGTCGGCCGACGTCGGCAAGCTCTACATGCTGCTCGCGCGCGCCGTCGGCCGGGTCAACTGAGCGCGCCCCGGCGCCCGTCCGGATCGGTCGCGCGGCAGCGGAGTCCGCGATGCCGGCGCTGCTGCTGACCGTCTTCGTCGACCTGATCGGGTTCGGCATCGTGCTGCCGCTGCAGCCGTTCTACGCCCAGGCCTACGGTGCCAGCCCCGGCACGGTCACGCTGGTGGCGGCCTCCTACACCGCGATGCAGTTCGTCTTCGCGCCGGTCTGGGGCCGGCTGAGCGACCGGGTCGGGCGCAAGCCGGTCCTGTTGGCGACATCGGCCGGGGCCTGCGTCGGCTATCTGGCGCTGGCGCATACCGACAGCCTCGCCGGGCTGTTCCTGGCGCGCGCCTTCGGCGGGGCGATGGCCGGCAATATCGGCGTCGCGCACGCCTATGTCGCCGACCTGGTCGGGCCGGACCGGCGGGCCGGCGCGATGGGCCGGGTCGGCGCGGCCGCCGGGCTCGGCTTCGTCGCCGGGCCCGCGATCGGCGGGCTTCTGTCCGGGTCCGACCCGGCCAACCCCGACTTCCAGCTGCCGTTCCTGGTCGCCGCCGGGATGACCGCCGTCGCCTTCGTCCTGGCGCTGGTGCTGTTGAAGGAAACCGTCGACCGGACCGCCCGCGCACGGGCGGTCCGAGGCAGGCCGGCGGATCGGTGGTGGCGGCGGGTCCGCGAGGCCGGGATCGCGCCGCTGCTGGTGCTGGTCTTTTCCACGCCGATGGTGTTCTCCGGCATCGAGACCGTCTTCGCACTGTGGTCCGAACGGGCCTTCGGCTGGGGGCCGGTGGCCAACGGATACATGTACACCTTCATGGGCGCCGTCGCGGTGGTGGTACAGGGCTTGGCGATCGGCCCGATCGCGGCGCGCCTGGGGGAACACTACGCCGTCGTGCTGGGCATGGGCGCGGTTGCGGCCGGATGCCTCGTGCTGCCGCTTGCCGGCGGCATGGGCCTGGTCATGGTCGGGCTGGGGCTGATCGTCTTCGGCGTTTCCGTCTGCGGGCCGTCTCTGACGTCGCTGATCGCCGCGCGGGCCCGTGCGCACGAGCGGGGCGCGCTGCTCGGCCTGTCGCAGTCGGCCGGCGGGCTCGGCCGGATCCTCGGCCCGGCGCTCAGCGGGACGGTGCTGGGCGCGTTCGGCCGCGACTGGCCGTTTGTGCTGGGCGCGCTGGTCATGGTCTGCGCCGCAGCGCTGGCGCTGGCCCTGGCACGGCAACACCGCCGCTCCAGAAGCTTGACGGACACCGCTCCGGACGACTAAAACACCGGGCCTCCCGCGCCCAGGGGCGGGAGAGGGTTCGCTGTTCCGGAGTGGGAAAGATGGCACGGCGCTGCGGCGTGACCGGCAAGGGTGTGCTGACGGGCAACAACGTCAGCCACGCCAACAACAGGACCAGGCGGCGGTTTTTGCCGAACCTGCAGACCGCGACCCTGCTGTCCGACGCGCTGGGCCGGGCGGTGCGTCTGCGGCTTACCGCAAGCTCGATCCGTTCGATCGAGCACAACGGCGGTCTGGACGCCTATCTCCTGAAGACCGGCGACGCCGGCCTGACCGATGAGGCCCGCCGGCTCAAGCGCCGGATCAAGCGCGCGGCTGCCGAGGCTGAGGCGGCCGGCGGATCGCCGGGCTGACAACGCCTAGTCATCCAACGGGATGACGCCCAGAAAATGCCTTCCTTTGAGCTTTTCGGTGCCGGGAAAGTTTTGAATCGGGGCGTCCGGATCCTGCGCCCGCATCTCCTCCAGGAAAAGCGAGGTCTGCTTTTCGTTGATCGCCAGGTCGGGCGGCAGCGCAACGTCCGGGCAGGCATTTTTGAGCGCTCCGGGAAAATCGTTCTGGATCCAGCCGTCAGTGAGCGCGACACGGACATATCTGACCAATCTGGTGCCGATCCCTATATGGCCGGTTTTTCGGTTGTAGCGGATCGGAAAGAATCCTTTGGTTCCCCGGCCGCGCTCGGCCCTCCAGCCCCAGGTTCTCAACGCCGCATAAACCGGGCCGTTGGGCTCGATATCCCAGCGGCTCCGCGTGGTCAGAGTCGACCCGGCCAGGCGGGCGCACCCCAATGACGTCCCGTCGGGCAGGAAGTACTTGGCCGACGCATACCCGGCATCCTTGCGAAATACCGGTCGGACTACTCGGGTGACCAGGACGCGGCCGGTAAAGAACTTCTTGTAGATCTTGGTGCCCTCGGTCACGCGGTCGCGATAGGGGAGCGGAATGTCCACCGTGCCGCACGCTGTGAGAACCGCCAGGAGAGCGGTCAGGACCGCGCATCTCCACAGCGTCCGAGATTTCGTTTCCCGCGCCTTCGCATGACCCGCGCCAGACGTCATTTCCTGGTCCTCCCGCAATCGGCCCCGTGCGGCCGGCGCCTGGATCGGGCGTGATGCGGGGTTACATTATCATATTTGACGCTACACTCGGAGCGATCCGGTAAGAGCCTCGCGCGGCAAGATACCTGGCGCCGGCCCGAATGTTCGATAGCGCGCGGCCGCCGGGCGCCGACGCAATTCAGGGAGCATGCGGGATGCAGCCAGTGCTGTTCGAGAAGGTGAACGGCGCGCTCGATTCCGCGCTTTCGGTCGATGTCACCCAACAACTCGTCCGGACCGACAGCACCTGCGGCAAGGAGGCCGTGCTCGCCGCCGAGCTCGAAGACCGGATCGGACAGATCGGCATCGGCCGGGTCTGGTGCGAGGACGTCTTCGACGGCCGCTCCAACACGCTGTGGGAGGTCGACAGCGGAAGGCCGGGTCCGCATTTGCTGTTCACCGGCCACCTGGATACCAAGCCGGTGTGCGAGGGCTGGACCCGCGATCCGTTCGACGGCGCGATCGAGGGCGGCCGCATGTTCGGTCACGGGGTGATGGACATGAAGGCCGGGCTCGGCTGCCAGATCGGGGCGATCAAGACTCTGGTCGAGTCCGGCCTGCGTCTCGCCGGCAAGATCACCTTCGCTGCGGTGTGCGATCACATGGGGGATCAGACCGGCAGCATCGACCTGTTCCGACGCCACGCGTTCGATCACTGCATTCTGGGCGAGCTGACCGGCATGCAGATCTACGTCGCCCATCGCGGCCGCTACTATTTCGACATTTCGACCATCGGCCTGTCCGCCCATACCTGTCACAAGGACCGCGCGGTCAACGCGATCGAGAAGATGCTGCCGGTCGCAGACGAAATCGCCAGGCTGCGCTATTTCCCCGAGATCAGCGCGGCGATGAAGGCGCTCGTCGGTCCCGAGCTCTACATCGCGGTCGGGCGTATCTTCGGCGGGCTGTTCCCCGGCGGCCCGTCGATGATCCCCGACCGCTGCACCATCCGGGTCGATACCCGACCGCAGCCCGGGGTGGGGCTGGAGGAGGTCCAGGCGGTCATCCGCGAGGCGATCGACCGCGTCTGCGCGCGCGATCCGGAGATCAGGATCGAGCTGGTCGTCGCCGATGAAAAGGATGCCTTCATGGTGCCAACCGATGCGCCGGTGGTCACCTGCCTCGCCGAAGCGTGGGAGACGGTGATGGGCGAGCCCCCGGTCCTGGTCGGTGGCTCGTGGCTCGGCGACACCGCGAGCTTCGGCCATCTGTGTCCGACGGTGATCTTCGGGCCGGGCGGAGAGCCGGTCTACCAGCCCGACGAATCGATTGCGCTTGCCGATCTGGAGGCGGCGACCCGGATCAACGCGCTGGCCGCAGCAAAGCTGCTGGGTGCCGCCTGAGATGGCCTTCGCCCCGCTCACGCCGCAGCGCTACGCCCGGTTCACCGGCACGGCGATGGCGCGCGAAATCGCCCGGGGCAACCTGTCGCCGGTACAGCTTGCCGAGCATGCGCTGGCGCTCGCCAAGGCGGCCGAGCCGGTGATCAACGCCTATGTGTGCCTGATCGAGGACGAAGCCCGGCGCGCGGCCGAAGAACGCGAACGCGAGGCCCGGGCGGGCCGGCTGCGCGGGCCGCTGCACGGTGTGCCGATTGCGGTCAAGGACAACTTCTATCTTGCCGGCCATCCGGTCACCCGCGGCTCGCGCACCGCCGCCGGCGCGCCGGCGAGCGAGACCGCGCCGATGGTCGAGCGCGTGCTGGCGGCCGGCGCGGTCATCATCGGCAAGACCACCATGCCCGAGTTCGGCTGGAAGGGCACCGGCTCCTCGCCGCTGACCGGGATTACCCGCAACCCCTGGGATCCCACGCGCAACCCGGGCGGGTCCAGCGCCGGCTCGGCCGCCACCGTGGCATCGGGCGCGGTGCCGATCGCATTGGGCTCCGATGTCGGCGGCTCGATCCGCATCCCGGCCGCGTTCTGCGGCACCGTCGGGATGAAACCGACGCTCGGTCGCATTCCGGTCTGGCCGGCAACCGTTACCGACACGCTGTCCCATGTCGGTCCGCTTGCGCGCTCGGCCGAAGACGCACGCCTGGTGGTGGCTGCGACCAGCGGCCCGGATGTCCGCGATCCGCTGTCCCAGGGCGGCGCTGCGCGTGCCCCGCGCGATGCCCATGACCGGCTGCGCAAGGGCAGGCTGCGTATCGGCCAGGTCGCGGCCCCGTTCGGCTGTGCGCCCGAAACCGATGTCGCCGCCGCGCTGGAGACCGCGCTGGCTGCACTGCGCGCCAAACTCGGCGCGGACTATCACGATGCCGCGCTCGACATCGATTTGCCGCGGGCGATCTTCGAGACCTTCTGGGTGGTCGGGCGCGGCCACTTCTATGGCGCGCTGGCGGCTGCGCGCGGCGCCGAGATGGATCCGGGACTGGTGCGCTGCACAGCGCTCGCCAAAGGCTACGACATCGGCGCCTATCTGGCCGCGCTCGATGCGCGTCGCGCGCTCAACGCGCGGCTTGCCGCCGTCTTCGAGACCACCGACATACTGGTCATGCCGACGATGCCGCTGACCGCGTTTGCCGCCGAGGACGAGGTGCCGCCGGGCGGCGAGATCGACGCCCCGCTGCCATGGCTGACCTGGACTCCCTACACCTATCCTTTCAACCTGTCCGGCCAGCCCGCGCTGTCGCTGCCCTGCGGGTTCGACGCCGAGGGCCTGCCCATCGGCCTCCAGATCGTCGGGGCTTGGGGTGCGGACGATCTGGTCGTGGAGGTGGCGCAACGCTTCGAGCGCATCCTCGGCAGGCCCGACGCCGCCCTGCCCGCATAGGGCAGGGCGCGCCGATCCCGCTCGATCCGGCTGGAACATGCGCCTAATGGATCACCGAGGGCGTTTCGCCCAGCGCTCGGGCGTCGTATGACCGGTCGGGAAGGACAAGGGCGTGCTTTCGCATCAGCCCTGCGAGGAAGATGGCGGCGTTGAGGACGTCGCCGACCCCATCGGCCTGAATCGTCGACTCGGCAAGGAAACCTGCTAGTCGCGCCTCGCCCCTCTGGCAGGCGCCTACCAGGCAGATCAGCCATAGCTCTTCTTCGCAAAGGCACGGGCAGCAGGGCTGGTGGAAGTGCAGATCGCGCCTCGCATTCGCCTTCACGGTCCGAACGATCGAGAAGATCCCGGCGCAAGCCGATTGCGCGTCCTCCGGCCCGAACTGCCGGACGAGTTCGTTGCGCAGAAGGCAGATGTGATGGTTCGTCCGGTTGTCGAGGGCGAGCATCGAGCACCGGAGCGCCCAGACGACCAGTTGCTCGGCCGTGTCGAGTTCCGGCATCGATGTCGGCCAGGCCGCTGCCGCCACGCCATTTTCCTGCTTCGTTTCCATCTCTTCCCTTTCACGCCGTGACCGCCTGCGCTTCGATCGGATAAGTCGAGCTTTAATGATAATGCCTCGCATTTGCAATTGAGTCAATTGCAAATGCGAGGCATTATCAAATTTGAACGCCGATCGCCGGCGTCCGCGGATCGAACCATGCTCATGGCCCGATTGCGGGCGGGCGGGGAGGGACGCTTCGGGTCCAGCGCCTTGCCGACGGAGGACCCGACGGCGGCCGGAGGCGCGGATGAAAGGCGTTGAAGGATTTGCCTTGTGCCCGTCCGGCATTTGACGGGCGTAAGGCGCTGTTCATCGCCGATGCCGCGCCGAGCGGATCACGCCGACGCCGGCCGAATCCGGCGCATGTCGATCGCGCTCCGCCGCGTCGGCACGACGATCACCTTGAACGGCATCGCCCGGGCCTACGGCACAGGGCTACCGCACAGGGCTCGATCGGATTTGCGCCTAGGCTAATGTGCCATGAAGACCGGGATCGGGGCGCGGGTCAGCACATGCTGTGTCACCCCGCCCAGGATCAACTGGCGCAGCCGGCTGCGCGAATAGGCGCCCATCACCAGGAGGTCGGCGCCGATCGCGCTGGCTTCGGCCAGCAGCACCTCGCCGATCGACCGGTAGTCGGGCGACAGCTCGCGGATCTCGGCCTGGATGCCGTGCCAGGCGAGGTTGTTGCATATGTCTTCCGCCGGCGGGCCCTGCTTGGCTCCGGTGGTCACCGACAGCAGGCGCACGCGCTTGGCGCGCTCAAGCAGCAGCGACTTGGCGGTATGGAACGCGCGTGCGGCAGGCCCGCTGCGGTTCCACCCGATCAGCACCTTTTCACCGATCGCCGCCGGCGCCTCCTGGGGGACGATCAGAACGGGGCGGCCGGTTATGAACAGGGCCGCCTCGACACTCAGCAGATCGAGGTTCGACGGGCCGCCGGCCGGGCGGCCCAGGACGATGATGTCGTAACCGCCGCCGCGCCGGCTGACGACGTCCGGCCCGTAGCCCTCCACCGAGTCCCAGCTCACCGTTGGGCGGTCGAGCAGCGCCGGCTCGCTGCGCACCTCGAACCCACTGTCCTTGACGAAGGCCTCGAAATGGGCGCGGCTCGCGGCCTCGACCGCATCGGCGCGGTTTCTCAGGTCGGCCTCCAGGTCGTCGTTGATATAGGGCTGAACGCCCTCATATCCCATCATCGCCGTCGCCCGCGGCAGGTCGCGGACATGGGTGACCGCGATATGGGCGTTGAACGCGCTGGCCAGCATGCCCGCGCAATGAAGCACCGACCGATCGGTGTCGGGGCCGATCAAGACCGCAAGGATCGACTTGGTCGTCATGACATCACCCCCGTGCTCGTGCCCCGATGGTGCGGCAGTTTGGATCGAATAACAACGGCCGTGTAGCGGCCGGCGGCGGCCGGATCAGCGCCCACCAAGCGCCATGGTCGCGCGGTCGGGATGGAGCGAGACGCAGACCGGCTCCTGGTCGGTGTCGCGCTCCCGGCCCAGGGTCTCCAGCGCACGGGCGGCGTCTTCAAGCAGGAACTCGTGGGTGTGCATCCGCTCCAGCCGATAGGTGTTCTGCTCGAGCAGCCGGAAGGCCTCCAGATAGGATTGGCGGGCCTGGGAATAGACGCCCTTGAGGACGAGCTCCTTGTAGATCACCGCGTCGACATCCAGATCGACGGTCTCGTCCTTGCCCTTGATGCCGCTGAGGACGATCGTGCCGCCGATCCGCGCGGCCGCGACCGCATCGCGGACCGGGCCCGCGCCGCCGGGCACCACGTCGAGCGCGACGTCGACGCCGGCCCCGTCGGTGATCTCCATCACCCGCGCCACAACGTCCTCGCGGTCGGCCTCGATGGTGTGGTCGGCCCCCAGCGCCTCGGCCAGGCGGAGCTTGTAGGCACTGCGAGAGGTGCCGGTGATGATGATCGTGCCCGCGCCCGCCTCGCGCGCGGCGACCACCGCGCCCAACCCGCGCTGACCGTGGCCGAGGATCAGCACGGTATCGCCCATCGCCGTCCTGGGCACATGGACCGCCCAGCGCACGCCGGCCGCGATCGGCTGGTAGAGGCTCGCAAGGGCAAGCGGCATCGACTCGGGCACCTTGTGCAGCATCGTGCGTTCGTGCAGGTGGATGTACTCGCCGTAGCCGCCCCACAGCCCGTGCCCGACATCGCGCGGGGTGTAGCCGTAGCAGGGCGGTGCGCCGGGCGGCATCAGCGAGCGGCAGTTGTGGTAATCCCCGCCCAGACACAGATGGCAGCGCCCGCAGGACAGATGGGGCTCCAGCGCTACCCGGTCGCCGGTCTTGACGCCCCAGGTTCGCGCCGCTTCGGCGCCGATCTCGGCGATCCGGCCGACCGGTTCGTGGCCCGGGATCACCGGGTAGCGCATGATGCCCTTGGCTGCGAAGGTGCCGCGAAACTGCTCGACGTCCGAGCCGCACAGCCCGCAGGCCTCGACCGCCAGCAGCGCCTCCTTCGGCCCGACCGGCGGGATTTCGTGCTCGTCCGGCTCGATCCTGCGGTCGGCGACCTGAACCATGACCCTGGACTTCATCGGCGTCGGCCCTTGTCCGCCTCGTGGCGGGCGATCGCCCGGTCGATGCCGGCCTGGCGCCGCTCCAGCAGTTGGGGCTTCTTTTCCATTGCCCAGCGATAGGCGGCCTCCTGCGCGTTCTCGCCGCCGCGGAAACGGGGCATCACGTAGCGCGCGATCAGCTCGTAGCTGCGCCTGGTCTGCTCGAAATCGGCCCAGTTGTGGGCCATGTCGAGGAACACGCCGAAGCCGCCGGATTGGGCATCGAGCCGCTCGATCTGGGCGACCAGGTCGTCCGGCGTGCCGATGACCGCGATCTGGGCATCGATCAGCGCATCGATGTCGCTGTCGATGTCGCCCGCGCCGGTCGCGGCCAGCGGCAGGTGCCCGACATGGGCGAAATAGTGCAGCCATTGCTGGATGCCGAAACGGACGTTGGCGCGGGCCTGATCGCGGGTCTCGGCGATATGCAGCGGGCCGACCAGGCGCCAGGTCTGCCGCCGCACCTCGCGGCCGTGCGCGGCGGCCTCCTCGGCGCAGATCCGCCAGGTCTGCGGCAGTGCCTCGAAGGCAGCCTGGGTGGTCGCCGCGGTCGAAAGCAGGCTCATGCCGAGCCGGCCGGCCGCGCGCGGGCCCGAAGGTGAAACCACAGAGGGGATCGCCATTTCGACATGCGGGCGGGTGAACGGGCCAAGCTGGAGCCGCGCCTCCTTCAGGGTGAACCAACCGGTCTTCGCGGTGACCGTTTCGCCGCGCAGCAGCGGCACCAGCACGTCCAGGGCCTCGTCCTGCATCTCGCGGATGCGCCCTACGTCGATGCCGATCATGTCCGCATCGTAGGGCAGCGCGCCGGCGCCCACCCCGAACATCACCCGCCCCATGGTCTGATGGTCGAGCTGGTTGATGCGGTCCGCGACCTGGAACGGGTTATGGTAGGGCAGCGAGACCACGCCGGTGCCGAGCCGGATCCGTCGGGTCCGCTCCGCGGCCGCGGCGATGAAGATTTCCGGCGAGGCGATGATCTCCATCCCGCCGGAATGGTGCTCGCCGATCCAGACCTCGTCGAAGCCCAACCGGTCGAGATGCTCGACCAGCGCCATGTCGCGGGCGAGCGCAAGCGTCGGGTTCTCGCCGGTGGCGTGAAACGGCGCGAGAAACGTGCCGAACCGCTTGGTCGTGACGGACACTTCGGACTCCAAGGTGGCGCGGCCAGCCTATCGGCTGGCCATGGCGCCAACAAGCAGCGAAGATCGCGCCAGGCAACCTGGAGGTGGGATGGACTCGATCCGATTACCAAGGCCGAGCCTTGCCGAGCGCGACCGGCGCTACGGGCTGGTGCGCGCGGCGATGGACGCCGCCGGGCTCGACTGCCTGGTGGCGCCGCAGAACACCGGTGAGTGGGATGCCTGCCAGCCCGATGTCCGCTATTTGACCGCGATCGGCGGCGGCGGGACCGCGGCCGCGGCGGTCTTCCCGATCAGGGGCGAGCCGATCGCCATCGTCCGCGAGCCGCGCCGGGTGGGTTTCTGGCAGGCGGCCCAGGACTGGGTGAGCGAGGTCCGGGCCACGAGCGAGGGCCGCTGGGGCGAGGCGATGGTCCAGGCCGTGGCGGATCTCGGGCACGCCGCCGGACGTATCGGCGTCGTCGGGCTTTCCGGCGTCCTGCGCTTCCCCGACGGGACCGTGACGGCCGGCGAGCTCGAGGCGCTCAGGACCGCCCTGCCCGATGCCGCGATCGAGGACGCGACGGCGATCATGCACGACATCCGCCAGGTCAAGAGCGATGAGGAGATCGCGCTGATCGCACGGGCGCAGGTCTGCGCGGATGCGATCAGCGCGGCGGTCTTCGCGACCGCCCGGCCCGGCGTCACCGAGCACGCACTCTATGCAGAGATGATGGCCGCCCACATCCGTGCCGGCGGCGAGGTGCCGGCGATGCTCCTGATCGGCATCGGCAAGGCACCCAACCAGACCTTCCTGCTGCCCACCGAACGCGAGCTCGAGCCCGGCGACATCCTGATCTGCGAGTCCGAGATCAAGTATGCCGGCTACATGGCGCAGAGCCTGGAGGCGGTCTCGCTGGGTGCGCCCGGCGCCGACTACGAGCGCCTCTTCGAGGCCTCGGCCGCATGCTTCGAGGCGCTGATGGCGGCGATCCGCCCCGGCGTCGCCTACGCCGATCTGATCGCGCTTTGGGGCGCCCACATGGACAAGGCGGGACTCAGAGCCGCGCCGACGATGGGCCACGGCCTCGGGCTCGGACAGGACGGCCCGACCACGCGGCCCGGCGGTGACGCCCAGGGCCGCGTCGTCGAGGCCGGGCACTGCTTCGTTCTCAAGCCCTGGGCGACCTCGGCCGATGATGCACGCGCGATCCGCACCGGCAATACCATCGTTGTCGAGCCATCGGGCGCCCGCCGCCTGGGACGGCTGGAGATGGCGTTCCGGCGGCTTGGCTAAAGCGGATCCCGATCGGACCGGCGCGATCCGACCGGGACACGCATTACAGGCGGTCCTCCAGCCAATCCAGCATCATCGGCAGGTTGTGGGCCCAGGCATCGTGGCTGCAATGGGCGATGCCGCCGCGTTTGGGATCGTCGTAGACCTCCAGCGTCTTGTCGGCGGCCCCGACTTCCTCGAACAGGCGTCTGGCGCCCTCGACCGCCATCAGCCGGTCCGGCGCCGCGTGGCTGATCAGGGTGGGGCAGGTGATGTTGGCGGCGATGCCTTCCATGGTGAAGGCCTGAAGCCGCCGACGGGCCTCGGCATCGTCGATCCCGCCGAGCAGGCGGCGCAGGGTCGGGCGCAGCCCCTCGTAATGCTCGTAGATGTCGGTCAGCAGGCTGTAGCAGCCGCACCAGCAGACCAGCGCCTTGATCCGCTTGTCGAAGGCGGCAACGCGCGGTGCGTAGTAGCCGGCCATGCTGATCCCCATCAATCCGATGCGCTGCGCATCGATCTCCGGCCGCAAGACCAGGTAGTCGACCGCGGCCATGCCCGGGACCTCGTAGTCCGGGCGCGTCGGAATGCCCTTCAGGTACATCGACGAGCCGCGCCCGGGCGTGTCGACCAGGAGCATCGCCCAGCCGCGCTCGCTCAATTGCCGGCCGCTGAAATAGATCTCCTCGGCATAAGCGTCCGCGCCGCCGAGGAACAGGACGGCCGGCCACTTTCCCGGCGCCGGATCGAAGGGGTGGCAGAAATAGCCTTCATAGGTCTCATCGCCGCAGCGCACCTCGATGACCTCGATCGGCGGGCTGTGCAGGGCTGCACCCTCGCGGAAACACGCCTGCGCCTTGGCGAAGCGTTCGGCCCGGTCGGCGTTGCGGTCGCTGTCGAGGAACACATTGGCCATGCGCCAGTACTGGTTGGCCTGGAAGAAGTATTTCCGCGCGGTGGTCTTGCGCCCGGCGGCCAGCGCATCGCGCGCCTTGCCCTCGATCCGTCGCGCCAGCGCGATCCACTCCCGTTCCCAGCTCTCGTGATCGCCCTCGGTGATCTCCCGGCAGGTTCGCGCGATGTCGAAGACATCACCGCCGCCTTGCTGGGCCTCGGCCACAAGGCGAAGAGTCTGGGAGCCGAAGGCATGGCTCGGGAATAGGAAGTCGAACACGGCAGGCCTCCCTAGTGCGGTTTGCGGCCGATCTTAGCCGCCAAGCCAGGGCGGTGCGAGCCGCACGCCGCGTCTTGCACATCGCTTCACGGGATGACACCGTAGCCCGGTGCCGCGCCAAATCGGCTGATCAATACGACCGTTGAGGACGAGACGATGTTCCTGAAGGACTGCTGGTATGTCGCCGCGTGGAGCTCGGAGATCGGGGATGCGCCGGTCGCCCGCACGCTGCTCGACGAGCCGGTCGTGCTCTACCGGACCGCGGACGGTGCGGCGGTGGCGCTGGCCGACCGCTGCTGCCACCGCGCGCTGCCGCTGTCGATGGGCACGGTGGTGGGCAACCGGCTGCAATGCGGCTATCACGGCCTGGAGTTTGCGCCCGACGGGCAATGTGTCGCGGTGCCGGGCCAGAGCCGGATCCCGCCGGGCGCCGTCGTGCGGTCCTACCCGCTTGTCGAGCGCGCGGGCTGGGTGTGGGTCTGGATGGGCGATCCGACCCGCGCCGACGAGCGCCTGCTGCCCGACTGGTGGTGGATGGACCACCCCGAATGGAAGACGGTGCCGGGCAACCACGCGACGCCCCTTTATACCCGCTGCAACTACCTGACGATCATCGAGAACCTGCTCGACCTGTCGCATCTGAGCTTCGTTCACGCCGATTCGATCGGCAACGACGTGATCACCCGGTTCCCGTGCCGCACCGAACGGCTGGCCGACGGGGTCCGCATGACCCGGATCATGCCCGAAGTCGAGCCGGCGGCATTCTACACGACGGTCGGTGGCTTCACCGGGGCGGTCGATCGCTGGCAGATCGTGGATGCGCGCCTGCCGGTCTATGTCGATGTCGACGTCGGCTGCGCCGAAATCGGGCGCGGCGCGCTGGACGGCAACCGCAACCAGGGGATCGCCTTCCACGTCCCCAACTGCCCGACACCGGAGACCGCGACGACGACGCATCATTTCTACGCCCATTCGCGGCTGTTCCAGATCGACAGCGCGGTGATGGACGAGGTCTACCGCACGGATTTCCTGCGGGTCTTCCATCAGGACCTCGCGATCATGGAGGCGCAGCAGCGCATGGTCGATGAGATGCCCGATGCACCGGTGATCGACATCAACGTCGATGCGCCGGCGCTGCGGATGCGGGAGCTGCTGAACAACAGGATTGCAGCCCAATCGAAGGGGGAGGATGCCCGTGCAGACGTTGCATGAGATTGCCGGGGACCTCGCCGCCGGCCGGACGACCGCGCTCGCGCTGACCAACGAAGCGCTGGCCCGCATCGAGGATCCAGCGGGCGAGGGCGGCAGGGTCTTCATCCGGCTCTTCAAGGACGCCGCCCTCGCCGCGGCGGCGGCGAGCGATGCGCTGCGCGCCCGCGGCATCGTGCCCTCTCCGCTGGCCGGCATCCCGGTCTCGGTCAAGGACCTGTGCGACGTCCAGGGCTATACCACCCTGGCCGGCTCCAAGGTGCTGGAGGGCCGGCCGGCGGCGACGCGGGACGCACCGGTGCTCGCCCGGCTGCGCGCCGCAGGTGCCGTGGTGATGGGCACGACCAACATGGTCGAGTTCGCGCTCGGCGCCGTCGGGCTGAACCCGCACTACGATACGCCGCGCAATCCGTGGGACCGCGCGACCGGCCGCGTTCCGGGCGGCTCGTCGTCCGGCGCGGCGGTCTCGGTGACCGACGGCATGGCGGCCGTCGCGCTGGGCACCGACACCGCCGGCTCGATCCGCATGCCGGCCGGGTTCTGCGGGCTGGTGGGCTTCAAGCCGACCAGTCGGCGGGTGCCGACCGAAGGGCTGACGCCGCTCGCCAAGACGCTGGATTCGGCCGGCCCGCTGGGCCGGTCGGTGGCCTGCTGCGCGCTGGTCGATGCGATCTTCGCCGGCGAGGCGCTCCGGCCGCTGCAAGCCAGGCCCGTCGCGCACGCGACCATCGCGGTGCCGCAGAACCTTGTCCTCGACGATCTCGACGAGGCGGTCGCGGCTGCTTTTCAGGCGGCGCTCTCGAAGCTGTCGGCAGCCGGTGCCAGGATCGTCGAGATCAGCTTGCCGGAACTCGACGAGATCGCCGGCATCAACAGCCTCGGGCCGTTCTCGATCGCCGAGGGCTATGCCTGGCACCGCGAATTGCTGGAGACCGGCGCCGACCAATACGACCCGATCATCGCCGAACGGTTCATGGCCGGTGCCAACATCACCGCGGCCGCCTATATCGACCTTCTCGAAGGCCGCAACGCGCTGGTCGAACGCGCCGGGCGGGCGACCGCCGATTTCGATGCCCTCGCGATGCCGACCTTGGCCATCCTTGCACCGCCGATCGCGAGCTTCACCGGCGACAGGGCGCATTGGCTTACCGCCAATGCCCTGATCCTGCGCAACACCTATGTGGCAAACTTCCTCGACCGACCGGCGATCACGCTGCCGTGCCACCCGCCGGGCTCGGGCCCGGTCGGGCTGACGCTGGTCGGCCCGACGATGGGCGATGCGGATCTGCTGCGGCTCGCCGCCGGCGTCGAATCAGCTCTCGCCTAGATAGCCCGGGTTGTTCTCCAGGAGCTTGGCCCGGGTCGCCTCGACGAGAATCCGGTAGGCCTGCTCGCGCTCGGTATCGAACCGGCCTTCGCGGATCGCCGCGGCAAAGGCCCGGTTGAGGTCTTCGAGCGAGCCGTCGCTGGCCAGCAGGGCCGACAGCGCGCGCTTCTCGGCGGCCTCTGCCGCGCCGCCGGCGCCGGCTTCGCGGGCCGCGATCGCCATGGCTGCGCCGATCAGATGCGCGGTGTAGCGCTGGTCTCCCGGCAGGGCGGGCAGAAGCCGGTCCATCAGCGCCCGGCGCGCGGTCTCCAGCAGGTCGACGGCGGTCGGCTGGTCGCGCATCGCTCAAGCCTTTCCGGTCATGGCGAGAATCTCGTGCTCGAGTTCGGCCACCTTGCGGCCGATCAGCGCGAGCTCCAGGTCGGGCTCGCGCCCCGACAGGTGGCGGCCGGCCTGCTGGATGGCGATCGCCGCCCAGCGGACATGGGCCATGACCTCCCAGTAGGCGATGATATCCGGCTCGATCGCCCGTCCCGAGGCGTCCTGGTATGCCCGGTAGAACGGCGCGCGCGGGGCGATGCCGCCGGCTTCGAGATGGTTGGCGCCGAACCGCCAGCACTTGGCGCAGAACCAGGCGAGGTCCTCCATCGGGTCGGACCAGCCGGCGAACTCCCAATCGAGGATGCCGGTCAGCCGGTCGCCGTCGATCATGTAATTGCCGGTGCGGAAATCATGATGGGCGAGCACGATCTCCCCGCCGGGCGGCGCGCGGCGGGTGAGCCAGCGCAGGCCCCATTCGACCGCCGGATGGGGAAGCGGCTCGGCATCGAGATAGGCGCGGTAGGTCCGAATGCCCGCCATCGCCGGCGCGGCCGGCGGATCGCCGAGGAAGGCGAGATCGCTTCGCGGCGGGACGATGGAATGGATACGGGCGAGCTCGGCCCCCAGCTTGGCAGCAAGCGCCTCGTTGGGTCCGCCTCTGACCACGCGGTTGCCGAGCGCGACACCGGCGATGCGGCGCATGATGAAGAACGGCCGGCCGGTCACCGCCGCGTCCGTGCACAGCCACAGCGGCTCGGGCACGGTCACGCCGGCCGCGCGTGCGGCTTTCAGGAAAGCGAACTGCTGGGCGATCGGCCGGCTCGGCGGGACCGAGGAACGCGCCTCGGTGCGCAGGACCAGCGCGTGGCTGCCATGGTAGTCGCCGCCTTCGATGGCGACATCGAGCGCCCGGTTTTCCTGGATCGCGCCGCCCGCGAGCTTGGCGTCGTGCGCGATGGTGACCGAATCCGCGCGCGCCGCCCGGGCGATGAACCCGGCCAGCCCGCTCAATCCCAGCTCCAGAAATCGATGCCCTCGGCCAGAAGCTCGCGGGACATCACCATCTTGTGGACCTCCGATGCGCCGTCGATGATCCGGCCCTGGCGGGCATAGCGGTACATCCACTCCAGCTTGGTGTCCTTGGAATAGCCGCGCGCCCCCAGAAGCTGGATCGCCGTGTCGATCGCCTTGTGCAGCGCTTCGGAGACGACGATCTTCGCCATCGACACCTCCTTGCGGGCGAAGTCGCCGGTATCGAGCTTGGCCGCGGCCCGCATGGTCATCAGCCGGCCGATCTCGACCTGCATGGCCGCCTCGCCCAGCATCCACTGGACGCCCTCGTGCTCGGCGAGCTTGGAACCGAAGCTGTCGCGCGCACGCACATAGTCGAAGCATTCCTCCAGCGCGCGCTTGGCCATGCCGGTCCAGCGCATGCAGTGGGTCAGCCGCGCGGTGCCCAGCCGGATCTGGGTGAACTTGAGCCCGTCGCCGACCTCCATCAGCCGGTTCTCGTCGTTGATCTCCAGCCCGTCGAAGCGCAGCTCGCAATGTCCGCCATGCTCCTCGGGGCCCATGATCGGGATGCGCCGGACGATCTCCCACCCGGGCTGATCGGCATCGAAGGCGAACGCCGTCAACCCCCGGCGACGGTCCTCCGAGGTCCGGGCGATCAGCAAAAAGTGCTGCGCGCCCTCGGCGCCGGTGATGAACCACTTGTGGCCCTCGATCACCCAGCTCCCGCCGCGGCGGGTCGCCGTGGTCCGCATCGCCGAAGGGTCGGAGCCCGAACCCGGCATCGGCTCGGTCATCACGAAGGACGAGCGCACCGTGCCGTCGACGATCGGCTGCAGCCAGCGCTCCTTCTGGGCCTCGGTGGCGACCTTCTCCAGGACCATCATGTTGCCGTCATCCGGTGCTGCGCAGTTGAAGCAGACCGGGCCGTAGATCGAGCGGTTCATCTCCTCGTAGCAGGCCGCCATGCCGACCACCGGCAATCCCTGGCCGCCGCGGGCCTTTGGCATCTGGAGCGCCCACAGACCGGCCTCCTTGACCTTGGCGCGGACGGTCTTGAGCACGTCCTCGCGGATGTTCTCGTGCGGCTCGGCGTTGGCCGGATCGGCCTCCAGCGGCAGGATGTGCTCGGCGACGAACGCGCGCACGCGAATCCTGTAGTCCTCGATCTCGGGCGGCAGCGTGAATTCCATGGGCGGGTCGATGCCTTCTGGTCAGTCGATGAGAAAGTCCCTCAACGCATCGAGGGTCTCGTTGGGGCGTTCGGCGAGCATCATGTGGCCGCAGCCGGGAAAGACCGCGGTGCGGGCATCGGCGATCGTATCGGCCAGCGCGCGGCCGCCGGCGATCGGGGTCATCATGTCGCGCTCGCCGAGGATCAGCAGGCTCGGCGCCAGCACCCTAGCGGCCAGCGCCGTGCCGTCCTCGAAGCCCGCGCAGGCCGCCAGGTCGGTCGCCAGCACGCCGTCCGCCGCGCGGCCGAGCAGGCGCTGGATGCCGCCATTCATCCACAGGCCGGGACAGCGGTGCATCCCGAACTGGGAGGCATGGCTCAGCCCCCAATAGGTGATCAGGTCGATCGCGGCGTGATCGCCCGCCCGCGCCGCTTCCAGCAGGTCCTCGTGCACCGGCATCGCCGGGGCCGCGCCGGCGAGCACGATGCGCTCGACGCCCTCCGGCGCGCTTCCCGCCGCCGCCAGCACGATCAGCGAGCCCATGCTGTGCCCGACCAGATGGGCGTGCTCCAGCCCCAGCGCGCCACGCACATCACCGAGCCAGCGCGCCATTTCGGCGATCGAAGCCAGCGGCCTGCCTTTCGACCGCCCGTGCCCCGGCAAATCGATCGCCGCCACGGAGAACCCGTGGTGAGCGAAATGGCGCGCCGGAAGCTGCCACACCGAGTGGTCGTTCGCCGCGCCATGGACGAAGATGATCGCCGGTTTCGCCGGATCGAACGGCCGTCCGCCGGTCGAAGCGAAGGCCGTGTGGCGCCCGACCCTGAATTCCATCGCCGGCCCCTATTCCGCGGCGAGCGGTACGGCGCGCCGGGCCGCCCGCAGCGCCTGGTCGAGGTCCTCGATCAGGTCTTCGGGGTCTTCCAGACCGACCGACAGGCGGATCAGCTCCTCGCCGATGCCGGCGGTCCTCAAGGCGTCGGCGTCCATCTGCTGGTGCGTCGTGCTGGCCGGGTGGATGACCAGCGATTTGGCATCGCCGACATTGGCGAGATGGGAGAACGTCCTGAGCCGTTCGATGAACACCCGCCCGGCCTCGCGTCCGCCGGCGATCCCGAAGGAGAACACCGCGCCGGCGCCGTTGGGCAGGAGCCGCTTTGCCAGCGCGTGGTCGGGGTGGTTGTCGAGCTCCGGATAGCTTACCCAGTCGACGCCGGCATGGTTGTCGAGGAAGGCCACGATCCTGCGCGCATTGGCGACGTGGCGCGCCATGCGCAGCGGCAGGGTCTCCAGCCCTTGCAGCAGGTAGAAGGCGTTGGCCGGGCTCATCGATGCGCCGAAATCGCGCAACCCCTCGGCGCGCGCGCGCATGATGAACGCGGCCGGGCCGAACTCCTCGGCGAAATCGATGCCGTGATAGCCGGCGTAGGGCTCGGTCAGCGTCGGGAACTTTCCCGAGTCGTCCCAGTCGAATGTGCCGCCGTCGATCAGGACGCCGCCGATGGCGATGCCGTGGCCGCCGATGAACTTGGTTGCCGAATGGAGCACCAGGTCGGCGCCGTGGTCGAACGGCCGGAACAGCGCCGGCGATGCGAACGTGTTGTCGATCAGGACCGGGATCCCCGCCTGGTGCGCGATCGCGGTGACGGCGGCGAGGTCGATGACCTCGAGGCCCGGATTGCCCAGCGTCTCGCCGAAGACGAGCCTGGTGTTCGGCCGGATCGCCGCGCCGAAGGCCTCCGGATTGCGGGGATCGACGAAACTCGTCGTGATGCCGAAACGCGGCAGGGTGTGGGAGAACATGTTGTGGCTGCCGCCATAGATCGAGGCCGAGGATACGATATGCCCGCCGGCGTCCATCAGGGTCGCGACCGCGAGGTGGAGTGCGGCCTGCCCGCTCGCGGTGGCCACCGCGCCGACCCCGCCTTCGAGCGCGGCCATGCGCTCCTCGAAGACCGCGTTGGTCGGGTTGGAAATCCGCGAATAGATGTGGCCGGCGCGCTCCAGGTTGAACAGCGATGCCGCATAGTCCGTGTCGGGAAAGACGTAGGACGTCGTCTGGTAGATCGGCACCGCGCGTGCGCCGGTCACCGGGTCCGGCTGCTGGCCGGCGTGCAGGCTCAGGGTGTCGAACCGCGGAAGCTTCGCCTCGACCATCGATGGATCCCCATGTTTTGCCGGCGGAGTCTATAACGGGCCCGGCGCATTGTCGCCCGCCGGGCGCGGGGATAGATTGCCGCAAGCGATGCCGAACCTGTCCGGAGCCTTGGAGGAGATGCGATGCAAGGCCTGATGATGGGCACCCCGCTGCTGATCTCATCGATCATCGAGCACGCGGCGCGCAATCACGCCCGCACCGAGATCGTCTCACGCACCGTCGAGGGTCCGATCCACCGCTACGGCTACGCCGATGCCCACGCGAGGATGAAGCGGCTGGCCAATGCGTTGCGCGCGCTCGGGGTCGAACCGGCCGACAGGGTCGGTACGCTGGCCTGGAACACCCATCGGCATGTCGAAATCTACTACGCCTCCTCCTCCATGGGAGCGATCTGCCACACCATCAACCCGCGGCTGTTCCCGCCGCAGATCGCTTTGATCGTGGGCCATGCCGAGGACCGGGTCCTGTTCGTCGACCTGACCTTCGTGCCGCTGGTCGAGGTGCTGGCCGATCAGCTCCCGACGGTCGAGGCCTTCGTCGTGATGACCGACGAGGCGAACATGCCCGAGACCGGGCTTGCCAACGTCCATTGCTATGAGAGCCTGCTCGCCGAAGCCGAGCCGGACTTCGACTGGCCGGTGCTCGACGAGAACACGGCCTCTTCGCTGTGCTACTCATCGGGCACCACCGGCGATCCGAAGGGCGTGCTCTACTCCCATCGTTCCACGGTGCTGCACGCGATGGCGGCCGCCGCACCCGATGCGGTGGGCGTGTCCGCCTCCGACGCCGCCATGCCCGTGGTGCCGATGTTCCACGTCAATGCCTGGGGCTTTCCCTACTTCACCCCGATGATGGGCGCGAAGCTGGTTCTGCCCGGGCCCGGAACGGACGGTCAGGCGCTTTACGAGATGGTGGCGAGCGAAGGGGTGACGATCTCGGCCGGGGTGCCGACGATCTGGCTCGGGCTCATGCAATACCTGTCCGAAAGCGGCGAGAAGCTGTCGAGCATCCGGCGGCTGATCGTCGGCGGCTCGGCGGTGCCGCGGGCGATGACCGAGTATTTCCTGGAGCATCACGATGCCGAGATCTGGCACGCCTGGGGCATGACCGAGATGTCGCCTCTGGGCACCATCAACGGTCCCAAGAACGGCATGACCGGGGAGACGGCCGCGCAGTTCTGCGACCGCCAGGTGAGCCAAGGCCGGGCGATCTTCGGCGCCGAGATGAAGATCGTCGATGACGACGACGCGACCTTGGCCGAGGACGGCGTTGCCTTCGGCACGCTCAAGGTCCGCGGTCCCTGGGTGTGCAAGGGCTATTTCCGCGAGTCCGGCTCCGAGGCGCACGATGCCGACGGCTGGTTCGCGACCGGCGACGTCTCGACCATCGATGCAGAACGCTACATGACGGTAACCGACCGGGCGAAGGACGTCATCAAATCGGGCGGCGAGTGGATCTCTTCCATCGAGCTCGAGAACATCGCCGTCGGCCACGAGGCCGTCGCCGAAGCCGCCTCGATCGGTATCGCCCACCCCAAATGGGACGAGCGCCCGCTGCTCCTGGTCGTCAGGAAGGACGGCGCCGAGGTGAGCCGTGAGGACATGCTCGCCTTCTTCAAGGGCAAGGTGGCCAACTGGTGGATCCCCGACGACGTGGTCTTCGTCCACGCGTTGCCCCACACCGCGACCGGCAAGTTGCTGAAGACCAAGCTCCGCGAGGACTTCAAGGCCTACAAGCTGCCGACCGCCTGAACGGCGCCGGCGCATCGAACCCATCGAAAGGAAGGGTTATGGCAACGCACGTCCAAGACATCTACGAGGTCGAAATAGAGGAAGTCGCATACCTGCGGCACGGCGAGACGGACTATCTCGCGCGGATTTTCCGGCCGCAGGGCGCGGGGCCGTTTCCCGCCGTGGTCGAGGTCCATGGCGGCGCGTGGCGGCGCGGCAGCCGCGTCGGCAACGACGCGGTCAACGGCGCGGTGGCCAGCGGCGGGGTGGTCGTTGCGGCGCTCGATTTTCGCAACCCTCCCGAAGCGACCTATCCGGGCTCGGTCGCCGACGTCAACTACGGAATCCGCTGGCTCAAGGCCCATGCCGGGGAATTCGATACGAGGCCGGAACTGGTCGGCACCATGGGAACTTCGAGCGGCGGCCATCTGGCGGTGCTGGCCGCGATCAAGCCGGACGACCCGCGCTACGCAGCGGTCCCGCTCGACGGCGCTGCCGGCATCGATGCGCATGTCCGCTATGTCGTGACGCTGTGGCCGGTCATCTGCCCGCTTTCGCGCTACCGCATCGTCGGGCAGCGCGTCGCCGAAGGCCAGGGCAACGAGCGCCAGGCCGGGCTGCTCGAAGACCAGCTCGAATACTGGCTCACCGAACAGGCGATGGAAGAAGGCAGCGCGAACTTCATCGTCCAGCGCGGCGATGAGATCGACACGCCGGAGATGCTTTACCTGCAGCACCCGGACGATCCGGTCCATCCCCGCGAGAACATGGAGTCCTTCATCGCCGGCTACCGCAAATGCGGCGGCACCGTCCACCAAATCCTGTTCGAGGGCGACAGCTACGATGCGATCCGGTCGGACCCGTCATCGTCCAGCGCGCGGGACTCGGTCCGCAGGATCGTCGAATTCATCCACCGCGCATCCGGGGGCTGACCGAAGGCGCTAGCAGCGCGATGGTCTCGGCGAAGGCTTCGAGCGTGAGGCGCACGTCCTCATCGGTGTGAGCGGCGGAGATGTAGAACTTGTTCTCGCCCTTCAGGATGCCGCGCTCGCGCATCAGCGCGTTGTAGCGCCGCAGCGTAAGCGGGTCGCTGCGCGCAGTGCGGTAATCGCGCACCGGCCGGTCGGTGAAGACGATATCGAACATCGGCTCGGCGCCGACGACGCGGGCGTCGACCCGCTCCGCGGCCAGGATGTCCGCAAACCCGTCCATCAGCGCGCGGCCGGTGGCGAAGA
Source organism: Alphaproteobacteria bacterium (assembly GCA_965248835.1). Taxonomy (GTDB): domain Bacteria; phylum Pseudomonadota; class Alphaproteobacteria; order MPNO01; family MPNO01; genus CAYFYS01. The sequence goes on along the minus strand of CBDFLJ010000001.1, from coordinate 1,976,304 downwards.
TCCGCTCGTAGGTGCCGGGCCGCCGCAGGATTTCCAGGGTCTTGCGCCCCGCCGCCGCGGCGACCGGGTTTCCCGACAGCGTGCCGACCTGCATCATGAAGCCGTCCTCGGCCGCCGCGGACTTGTCGAAATGGGCCATGATCGCCGTCGGACCGGCGATCGCGGCCAGCGGGAAGCCGCCGCCGATCGCCTTGCCCAGCGTGCAGATGTCGGGCGTGACGCCGTAATAGGCCTGGGCACCGCCATAGGCGAAGCGGAAGCCGGTGACGACCTCATCGAAGATCAGCAGCACGCCGTTCTCCGAGGCGAGGGTGCGCAGGCCTTCAAGGAAGCCGGGCACAGGCGGGACCAGGCGCTGGAACGGCTCGAGGATGATCGCGGCGACGTCGTCCTTGTACTCGCGGACCAGGCTGGCTGCGGTCTCCAGGTCGTTGAACGGCGCTACCAGCATCAGCTCCTGGACGCATGCGGGAATCCCGGCCGAATCGGGGACCGGGCGCGGAAAGTTGCCGGCCCGTCCCGGCGAGAGGCTCATCAGCCCGTAGTCGCTCATGCCGTGATAGCCGCCCTCGAACTTCAGGATCTTGTCCCGTCCGGTGTGGGCGCGCGCCAGGCGCATGGCGTAGAGGTCGGCCTCCGAGCCGGTGCTGACGAAGCGCACCTGCTCGGCGCACGCCACCGCATCGACGATGTCCGCGGCAAGGCGGATGCCGTCGGCATTGTTGGCGAAGAAGGTCGTCCCCTTGGCCACCGTCTCGCCGACGACATCGAGCACCTCCGGGTGGCCGTGGCCGAGGATCATCGGGCCCGAGCCCATCAGATAGTCGACATATTCCCGACCCGCGACATCCCACACCCGCCCGGCGCGGCCCTCGGCGATGACGATTTCGTGCGAGACATTGCCGAACCCGCCGCCCGGAAGGACGCGCCGCGCGACATCGACGAGCTCCTGCTCGACCGGTTCGCCGTTGCTTTCCGCCATCGCCTCTCGTCCCGCAATTGTGCCGGGGACCACGCTATGGCATCGGCGATCGGCAGGGCAATCGGTTAATGCCTCGATGATCGAAATTCTGATAGGGTGCGCGCCCTTCCCCCCAGGCAGGCATCGGCCATGCTTCCCAACGCCTATCCCGCGCTCGATTTCGACCTTGGCGAGACCGCCGAATTGCTGCGCGAAAGCGTCGCCGGCTTCGCCGCGGCCGAGATCGCCCCGCGCGCGGCCGATATCGACCGCGACAACGACTTCCCCGCGGATTTGTGGCGCAAGATGGGGGATCTCGGCCTGTTGGGCGTTACCGTCGAGCAGGAATATGGCGGCGCCGGCATGGGCTATCTCGAGCATATCGTCGCCATGGAGGAGGTCAGCCGCGGCTCGGCCTCGGTCGGACTGTCCTACGGCGCGCATTCGAACCTCTGCGTCAACCAGATCCGCCGCAACGGGTCCGAAGACCAGAAGCGCCGCTATCTGCCCAAGCTGATCTCCGGCGAGCATGTGGGCGCGCTGGCGATGAGCGAGCCGGGCGCGGGCTCCGACGTGGTTTCGATGCGCACCAGGGCCGACCGCAAGGCCGACCGCTACGTGCTCAACGGCACCAAGATGTGGATCACCAACGGGCCGGATGCCGACACGCTGGTGGTCTATGCAAAGACCGATCCGGGCGCCGGCCCGCACGGCATCACCGCCTTCCTGATCGAGAAGGGCATGAAGGGCTTTGCGACGGCCCAGAAGCTCGACAAGCTCGGCATGCGGGGTTCGAACACCTGCGAGCTGATCTTCGAGGACTGCGAGGTGCCGGCCGAGAACGTGCTCGGCACGGTCGGCGGCGGCGTCAACGTCCTGATGAGCGGACTCGATTACGAGCGCGCGGTGCTCGCCGGCGGACCGCTGGGCATCATGCAGGCCTGTCTCGACGTGGTCATGCCCTATGTCCACGAACGCGAGCAGTTCGGCCAGCCGATCGGCGCATTCCAGCTCATCCAGGGCAAGCTCGCCGATATGTACACGCTGACCAACGCCGCGCGCGCTTACGTCTATGCCGTCGGCAAGGCGTGCGACCGCGGCCGGACCACCCGCAAGGACGCCGCCGGCGCGATCCTCTATTCGGCCGAGCGGGCGACCGCGCTGGCGCTCGATGCGATCCAGATCCTCGGCGGCAACGGCTACGTCAACGATTACCCGACGGGCCGCCTGCTGCGCGATGCCAAGCTCTACGAGATCGGCGCCGGCACCAGCGAGATCCGCCGCGTGCTGATCGGCCGGGAGCTGTTCCGCGAAACGGCCTGAGCATGCCGGTCCTCAAGACCGCCATCGACACCGGTTCCGAGGCGTTCCGCGCCAACCAAGCGGCCATGGCCGATTCGGTCCGGGCGCTGCGCGATGCGGTGGCGGGGACGGCGCTCGGCGGCGGAGCGGAGGCGCGTGAGCGGCATACCGGGCGCGGCAAGATGCTGCCGCGCGAGCGCATCGACCGGCTGATCGATCCCGGCGCGCCGTTCCTGGAGCTGTCTCAGCTCGCCGCCCGCGGGGTCTATGACGAGGATGTGCCGGCGGCAGGCATCATCACCGGCATCGGCCCGGTCGAAGCGACCGAGTGCCTGATCATCGCCAACGACGCCACCGTCAAGGGCGGCAGCTACTACCCGCTGACGGTCAAGAAGCACGTCCGGGCCCAGGAAATCGCCGCCCAGAACAACCTGCCCTGCATCTATCTGGTCGATTCCGGCGGTGCCAACCTGCCGCGCCAGGACGAGGTCTTTCCCGACCGCGACCATTTCGGCCGGATCTTCTTCAACCAGGCCAACCTCTCGGCGGCCGGCATCCCGCAAATCGCAGCCGTCATGGGCTCGTGCACCGCCGGCGGCGCCTACGTGCCGGCGATGTCCGACGAATCGGTGATCGTGCGCGGCCAGGGCACGATCTTCCTGGGTGGTCCGCCGCTGGTCAAAGCGGCGACCGGCGAGGAGGTGAGCGCCGAGGATCTGGGCGGCGCGGATGTCCACGCAAGGGTCTCGGGCGTCGCCGATCACTACGCGGAGAATGACGCGCATGCGCTGTCGATCGTCCGACATGCGGTCGCGATGCTCAACCGCAAGAAACCCGCCCGGCTGGCGATGCGGGAGCCGGTCTCGCCGGCCTACGACCCAGCCGCGCTCGACGGCATCGTACCGGCGGACTTTCGCAAGCCCTACGATGTGCGCGAGGTCATCGCGCGCATCGTCGATGCCAGCGCCTTCGAGGAGTTCAAGGCGCTTTACGGCACCACCCTGGTCTGCGGCTTCGCCCACATCATGGGCTATCCGGTAGGGGTCCTGGCCAACAACGGTATTCTGTTTTCCGAATCCGCGCTGAAGGGCGCGCATTTCATCGAGCTGTGCTGCCAGCGCGGCATCCCGCTGGTCTTTCTGCAGAACATCACCGGCTTCATGGTCGGGCGGAAGTACGAGGCCGGCGGCATTGCCAAGGACGGCGCCAAGCTGGTCACCGCCGTGGCCTGCGCCCAAGTCCCGAAATTCACCGTCATCATCGGCGGCAGTTTCGGGGCGGGCAATTACGGCATGTGCGGGCGCGCCTACGGCCCGCGGTTCCTGTTCATGTGGCCCAACGCCCGCATCTCGGTGATGGGCGGCGACCAGGCCGCCAACGTCCTCGGCCAGATTCGCCGCGATGGCATCCAAGCGCGCGGCGGAACCTGGTCGGAGGCGGAGGAAGAGGCCTTCAAGGCCCCGATTCGCACGCAATACGAGGCGCAAGGCCACCCCTTCCATGCCAGCGCCCGGCTGTGGGACGACGGCATCATCGAGCCGGTCGAGACCCGGACGGTCCTGGGGCTCTGCCTGTCGGCCGCGCTCAATGCGCCGATCCCGCCGACCCGGTTCGGCGTCTTCCGCATGTGAGCGCGATGTTCGAAACCGTGCTGATCGCCAATCGCGGCGAGATCGCCTGCCGTATCATCGCGACCTGCCGGCGGCTCGGAATACGCACCGCTGCGGTGTACTCGCAGGCCGATGCGCAGGCCCTGCACGTCCGCCAGGCCGATGTCGCGCTAGCGATCGGCCCGGCGCCGGCGCGGCATAGCTATCTCGATGCCGGGGCGGTGCTCGAGGCGGCCCGAAGGGCTGGAGCCGAGGCGATCCATCCGGGCTACGGCTTCCTGTCGGAGAACCCCGACTTCGCCGAGGCTTGCATTGCAGCCGGTTTCGCGTTCATCGGCGCCCCGCCCGCGGCGATCCGCGCGATGGGCTCCAAGAGCGCAGCCAAGGCATTGATGGCGGACGCCGGCCTAGCGATCCTGGAGGGCTATCACGGAAGCGCCCAGGACGACGCGACACTGGCCGCGCAGGCCGGCCGGATCGGCTATCCGCTCCTGGTCAAGCCGTCCGGCGGCGGCGGCGGGCGAGGGATGCGGGTCGTCCAGAGCCCCGAAGAGCTTGCCTTCGCGCTCGAGTCCGCCAGGCGCGAGGCGGCGTCCTCGTTTGCGGACGACCGGCTGCTGCTGGAGCGCTACCTCGCCGGGCCGCGTCATATCGAAGTCCAGGTCTTCGCCGACACGCACGGCAACGCGGTCCATCTGTTCGAGCGCGACTGCTCGGTCCAGCGGCGCCACCAGAAGGTGATTGAGGAAGCGCCCGCCCCGGGTCTGGACCCGGAAACGCGAAGCGCGCTCGGCGCGGCCGCGCTCCAAGCGGCCAGGGCGGTCGGCTATGTCGGCGCCGGCACCGTCGAGTTCCTGGTGGACGGCTCGGGCGGGGTCTATTTCATCGAGATGAACACCCGCCTGCAGGTCGAGCATCCGGTGACCGAGATGATCACCGGCCAGGACCTGGTCGAATGGCAGCTTCGGGTCGCGGCCGGCGAGGCTCTGCCGGCAGGCCAGGCCGACCTCGCCGTGAACGGCCACGCGATCGAGGCGCGGCTCTACGCCGAGGACCCGGCTTCCGGTTTCCTGCCCTCGACCGGGGTGGTCGCGCATTTCGCCATGCCCGGGGCCGGCCCGATGCTGCGCATCGATAGCGGGACCGCAGCCGGCGAGGAGATCACCCCGCATTACGATCCGATGATCGCCAAAATCATCGCCTGGGGCGAGACCCGTGCTGACGCGCGCGCCCGGCTGGCCGATGCGCTGGCCGGGGTGAACATCGCCGGACCGGTGACCAACCGGGACTTCCTGATCCGCGTCCTCGCCCAGGAAGAATTCGTCGACGGCGGCGTCGATACCGGCTTTGTCGACCGCAAGATGGACGAGCTGACCGCAATCCCGGCCGCGCCGCCGGACGCGGTCCTGGCGCTGGCCGTCATCGCCGAGCGGTTCGACAGGCGGGCGAGGGCGGAAGCCCGGGCACATGGCGGCGGCGATCCGTATTCGCCCTGGGCCGCAGCGGGCGGCTGGCGGCTCAACGCGCCGGCCGGCGAAGCGGTCGCGTTCCGGCTCGGCAATGCGATCCATACCGTGCCGGTTCGCGGCGACCGCTTCGGCCTGCCCGGCGGCGAGCGCGTGGTCAACGGTGTGCGCATGAATGCGACGACCATCGATGCGGAGATCGACGGGGCCGCGGTCCAGGAAACCGTCGTCCGCACCGGCACCGCGACGACGGTCTTCACCGTCGACCGCACATGGCGGTTGTCCGCCTACGATCCGCTGCGCGAGGCCGAGGCCGAGGCGGCGGCCGGCGCGACCGGCGTGCCCACCGCGCCGATGCCCGGCGTCGTCGTCGCCGTCGAGGTCGCGCCCGGAACCGATGTCGAGTCAGGCGCGACGCTTATGGTCATCGAGGCGATGAAGGTCGAGCACACGATCCGCGCTCCCGCCGCCGGCCGCATCGAGGCGGTCCTGTTCAGCCCCGGCGAAGCGGTCGAGGAGGGAGCCGTCCTGGTCGACTTCACCCCGGCCGATCCATAGAGGATCTACCCCGGCCGACGCCCCGACCCGACACTCGCAACCGGCGCCAGGCCCGGATAAGGTCGGACCACGGCGCTTCGCGCACGTTGGGAGGGGCAAGGGTGTCCGAATCCGACACGATCCACCTCGCCGCCGATCTGTCCTTTCTGCACACGGACTATCTCTGGCGGCTGCCGGGCTCCTGGGTCGGCTATCCGTATTACGGCACCGCGGAGTTCTACGAGGACATCGCGCGCACCGCCCGGCGCGGCGTCATGGACATGTTGTTCTTCGGCGATTCGGGCGGCACGCCGGATGATTTCGGCGGCAACCACCATGCGGTGGTGCGCTTGGGCGCCAAGTGGCCGAAGCACGACATGACGCCGATGATCCCGCTGATGGCTCGGGCCGCATCGGGCGTCGGCTTCGCGCTGACCATGTCGACGACTTATCACCTGCCGTTCTATTGCGCGCGGCTGTTCAACGCACTCGACCACGTCACCAACGGGCGGATCGCCTGGAACGCGGTCACGTCTGCCTACAAGAACGAGGCCGCGAACTACGGCTTCGAGGAGATGATGGAACACGACGAGCGCTACGACCGCGCTCATGAATTCCTGCAGGTCGCCTGCGCGCTGTGGGACAGCGTCGAGCCGGACGTGCTGGTCTTCGACCGCGAGCACGGCATCTTCGCCGATCCCGAAAAGGTGCACCGGCTCGACTTCCACGGCCGCTGGTTCGATTGCCGCGGGCCGCTTCCGGTGCTGCCCTCGCCGCAGGGCCGGCCGGTTATCATCCAGGCCGGTCTATCGGAGCCCGGCATGACGCTCGCCGCAACCTACGCCGATCTCCAGTTCAGCACGCGGCGCACGCTGGCCAGCATGAAGGAGCACCGCGCCGCGCTCGATGCCAAGCTCGCCGCGGTCGGTCGGGTGCCGCGCGATGTCGGGATCCTGTGGTCGATCCGTATCCAGGTCGCGGACTCCGATGCCGCCGCACAGGAGATGGAGCGCCGCTACCTCGAAGCGATACCGCCCCAGGCCGGCCTGTTGGAGATGAGCGCGCAGTACGGCGTCGATTTCTCCAAGGCGCGACCGGACATGCGCCTGTCCGATTTCGCGGAAGAGGTGGCCGCGCAAAAGGGTAACCTCGGCAGCTTCGCCGAGCTGCTCAAGACCGTTGATCCGGATCAGACGGTGGAGGCGTTCGGCCGCCGTTTCCTCACCGACCGCATCCTTGTCGCCGCCGGCACGCCGAAGACCATCGCAGACCGGCTGGAGGCGCTGCACTTCGAGACCGGCGCCAATGGCGGGTTCATCCTCGGGAAGGGGTTTCTCGACCGGCAACATCGCCGAGTTCGTCGATCATGTCGTGCCCGAGCTGCAGCGCCGCGGCCTGTCGAAGACGGCCTATGCCGGCCCGACGCTCCGGGAAAACCTCAACGCATGAACCGGGCGCCGTCGATGATCGTGGAGCGCAACATCGCCGTCCCGGTCGGCGACGGCACTGTGCTGCGCGCCAACCTCTTCCGGCCGCCGGGCGAGGGCCGCCATCCGGTGATCATGGCGCTGGGGATCTACGGCAAGGATGTCCATTTCGCCGATGCCTACGAGGCCCAATGGACGGTCCTGAAGGCGCTCAACCCGGAGATCGACACCGACGGATCGAGCGGGCGCTACCTGCGCTGGGAGACCGTGGATCCCGAGCGCTGGGTGCCCCACGGCTACGCGGTGATCACCGTCGATGGGCGCGGCAGCGGACAATCGCCGGGCTATCTCGATCCATTCTCGCCGCGCGAGACCCAGGATTTCTATGACGCCATCGAATGGGCGGCCGCCCGGTCGTGGTCGAACGGCAAGGTCGGGCTGATCGGGATCTCCTACCTCGCCATCAAGCAATGGCAGGTCGCCGCGCTCAGGCCGCCGCATCTTGCGGCCATCGTTCCCTGGGAAGGCGCCTCGGACATCTACCGCGAGTGGAGCCATCAGGGCGGCATCTTCGGCAACACCTTTCCGACCGCGTGGATCCCGCGCCAGGTGCTGGTCACCCAGCACGGCAACGCCGAGACCCCGCACCGCGACAGGGAGACCGGCGAGCGCACGACCGGCCCGGCGCTGCCGCCTGCGATGCTCCAGGGCAACCGCGCGGCCCATCACGAGGACTTGTTGGACCATCCGCTCGACGATGCCTGGTACGGCGCACGCACGCCCGATCTCGGGCGGATCGAGGTGCCTCTGTTCTCGGCCGGCAACTGGGGCGGGCTCGGCCTGCACCTGCGCGGCAACATCGAAGGATATCTGCGCGCCGGCTCGGCGCGGAAATGGCTGTCGATCCACATCGGCACCCATTTCGAGAGCTTCTATGCGCCCGACGGCATCGCGCGCCAGCGCAAGTTCCTCGACCGGTTCCTCAAGGGGGTCGACAACGGCTGGGAGAACGAGCCCAGGGTGCGGCTCGCCATCCGCCGCACCGACGGCGCGGCCGTGCGGGCCGAGAACGAATGGCCGCTGGCGCGCACGCAATGGACGAAGCTTTACCTGTGCGCCGCCGAGGGCCGGCTCGCCGCGGCCCGGCCCGAAGCGCCCGGCCGTGCCGACTACGAGGCCGACGGGCCCGGCGCCGACTTCGCGACCGCGCCGTTCGAGGCCGAGACCGAGTTCACCGGCCCTGTCATGACCCGGCTGTGGATCTCGTCGAGCACCTCGGGCATGGATATCTTCGCCACGCTGCGGGCCATAGACCCGGCGGGCCGGAATATCGTCTTCGTCGGCGCCAGCGAGCCGGTCCCGGTCTCGCGCGGTTGGCTGCGGGCGTCCCACCGAAAGCTGGATCCGGCGATGTCGCGGCCCTATCGCCCCTACCACCGGCATACGGAAATCGAGAAACTCGAGCCTGGCGCGGTCTATGAAGTCGAGGTCGAGATCTGGCCGACCAGCATCGTCTTTCCCAGCGGCTATCGCCTGATGCTCACCCTCCAGGGCCGCGACTTCGAATTCCCGGGCGTTCCCGGAAGGATGCTCCACACCCATCCGCAGGACCGTCCGGCCGGAGAGTTCGGCGGCACCAACACCATCCTGACCGGTGGTGCGCACGGCTCATATCTGTTGATGCCCCGCATTCCGGGACCCTGAACCGAACCCGCAAGGGAGGACGGGCCTGGACCTCAGGCGTTGACGCGCGCTCTCCTGGCCGCGCGGACCATGCGGCTGGATGGCGGGCCCTGATCCTCTTCGAACAGCTCCGTCAGGCGGCCCATCATGGTGCCGCCGAGCTGTTCGGCATCCATGATCGTGACCGCGCGCTTGTAGTAACGGGTGACGTCATGGCCGATGCCGATGGCGGTCAGCTCGACCGGCGAGCGGGCCTCGATCCATTCGATCACGTCGCGCAGATGCCGTTCGAGATAGTTGCCGGGGTTGACCGACAGGGTCGAATCATCGACCGGCGCGCCGTCGGAGATCACCATCAGGACCCGCCGCTGCTCGGCGCGCGCGATCAGGCGGTGGTGCGCCCACATCAGCGCCTCGCCGTCGATGTTTTCCTTCAGCAGCCCCTCGCGCAGCATCAGGCCGAGCGACTTGCGGGCGCGCCGCCACGGCGCGTCGGCGGATTTGTAGACGATATGGCGCAGATCGTTGAGCCGGCCCGGGTTGGGCGGCTTGCCCTCGGCGAGCCACTTCTCGCGCGCCTGGCCGCCCTTCCAGGCCTTGGTTGTGAAGCCCAGGATCTCGACCTTCACCCCGCAGCGCTCCAGCGTACGCGCGAGGATGTCCGCGCTCATCGCGGCCACGGTGATCGGCCGGCCGCGCATCGAGCCCGAGTTGTCGATCAGCAACGTGACCACCGTGTCCCGGAATTCGGTCTGCTTCTCGATCTTATAGCTCAGCGGATGCATTGGGTTGATCACCACGCGGGCCAGCCGCCCGGCATCGAGCAGCCCTTCCTCGAGGTCGAACTCCCATGACCGCGACTGCTGAGCGAGCAGCCGGCGCTGCAGCCGGTTGGCGAGCTTGGCGATGACGCCCTGCAGGTGGGCGAGCTGTTGGTCGAGATGCTGGCGCAGCCGAGCGAGCTCGTCGGAATCGCACAGCTCCTCGGCCTCGACGACCTCGTCGAACTCGACCGTGTGGGGACGGTAGGCCGGCTGGCGCTCCTCGTCGGGCAGGAAGCCGTCGCCGCGCCGGCGGTGGGAGCGCTCGCCCTCCTCCTCGCCGGTGCCGGGCATCATCTCCTCCTGGACCTGCTCGGACATCGCCTGGTCGTCGTCCTCGCCGTCGGCATCGTCCATCTCCGAGGACGGCGTGCCCTCCATCTCGGCCGAGGCGCCTTCCATGTCCGCCGACTCGGCGTTCTCGTCGTCGGCCTCGGACTGCTCGGCGTCCTCGCCCTGTTCGGTCGATTCGCCCTCGCCCGGCTCCTCGTCGAGCAGCTCGAGATGGACCAGCAGCCTGTTGACCGACCTGGCGAAGTCTTCCTGGTCCCCGAGCGCGTTCTCGAGCGCGTCGAGGTCGCCGGCGATGCGCTCGTCGAGTTCCTCGCGCCACAGATCGAGCAGCGGTTTGCCGGCATCGGGGGTCGCGCTGTCACGCCACTGCCCGCGCGCGTACAGACCCACGGCTTCCGCGATCGGGGCGTCCTCGCGGTCGGAGACCCGGGCGTAGCCGCGCGTCTGGCAGCGCTCGGCAAGCGCCGCGTCCAGGTTCATCGCGACACCGGCCATGCGCCGTGCGCCGAGGGTCTCGACGCGGGCCTGTTCCAACGTCTCGAAGACCGCCCGCGCGGTCTCGCCCGCCGGCGCCCTTGCGGCGTGCACGTCGGGGTCGTGGTAGCGCAGCTTGAGCGCCATCGCATCGGCCTCGCCGCGCAGCCGGGCGACCTCCTCGGCCGGCAGATCGCGCGAGGGCACGGGAAGGCGCGCCTGGTTGTCGACCAGCCGCGCCTCGGCACCGAAATTGACCGTGACGTCTTCGCGCTCGGCGATCGCGCGCATCGCCGCGCCGGTCACGCGGCGGAACTCCTCGATCGGGGATTCCGGGGGGGTGCTCACGGGCGGACCGCCAACCGGCTAGGCGCTCCGGCCTGGCTTGACCGCCGCCTCCGGCAGGTCCTGGCCCATGCAGCGCTGGTAGTATTCGGCGACCGCCGGCCGCTCCAGCTCGTCGCATTTGTTGAGGAACGTCATCCGGAACGCGGTCGCGACATCGTCGAACAGCTCGTTGTTCTCCGCCCAGGTGATGACCGTGCGCGGCGACATCACCGTCGAAATATCGCCGTTCATGAACCCCGCGCGCGTCATGTCCGCCACCGCAACCATCGCGCTGACCTGCTTGCGGCCCTCGGCGGTGTCGTAGTTCGGCACCTTGGAGAGCACGATCGCGGTCTCGGCGTCGTGCGCCAAATAGTTCAGCGTGGCCACCAGGTTCCAGCGGTCGAGCTGTCCCTGGTTGATCTGCTGGGTGCCGTGATAGAGCCCGGTCGTGTCGCCCAGCCCGATGGTGTTGGCCGTGGCCATCAGCCTGAACGCCGGATGCGGGCGGATCACCCGGTTCTGGTCGAGCAGCGTCATCTTGCCGTCGACCTCGAGCACTCGCTGGATGACGAACATCACGTCCGGGCGGCCGGCGTCGTACTCGTCGAAGACCAGCACGCAGGGGTTCTGCAGCGCCCAAGGGAGGATTCCCTCGCGGAATTCGGTGACCTGGGTGCCGTCGCGCAGGACGATCGCGTCCTTGCCGATCAGGTCGATACGGCTGATGTGGCTGTCCAGGTTGACCCGGATGCAGGGCCAGTTCAGCCGCGCCGTGACCTGCTCGATATGGGTCGACTTGCCGGTGCCGTGATAGCCCTGGATCAACAGGCGCCGGTTGTGCGCGAGCGCCACCAGGATCGCAAGCGTCGTTTCGTGGTCGAAGCAATAGGTCTCGTCTACGTCCGAGACGTGCTCCGAGCGGGGCGAGCTGAACCCCGGCACCTGCATATCGGTGTCGATCCCGAAGACCTGGCGCACGGAAATCGAAATATCGGGAAGCTCGGGCGCGTCCGCGTAGGCCCCGTTGCTGTTCTCAGATGACATGAACTCGCTATCCTCAGGTAGAATCCGCCTCGACGGCTACAGGGTCAGGCTGGCCCTGAGCGTGTTATAGGCTTGGTTGACCAATTTCAACCGCTCTTCGGCGCGGGCGTCCCAGCCGTTCGCATCGGGGTGGAGCGCCTTGGCCAGTTCCTTATAGCGCGCCTTGATCGCGCCGGCGCTCGCCGGCGGCCTGAGCCCCAGCGTCGACAAGGCCTGACGCTCGACCGGGCGCATCGCCGGCTGGCGCTCACCGGGCTCGACCTCCGGCTCGCCGTCCTCGCCCAGTATACCGAACCGATCGCCGATCCGTCCGCGTCCGTTCGCCTCTCGCGCGCCGAGCGGCCATGTCGGGCGCCGCCAGGTGGTATCGGCCCTGCGGTGCGCCTCGATCTCGGTCTCGCTCATGCCGGCGTAGAAATCCCATGCGATGTTGTAGGCGCGGACATGCTCCAGGCACAACCAGATGTAGTCCGACAGTGCCTCGCGCGAGCGCGGCGCCGGGTAATCGGGCGTCTCGGCGCAGCCCTCCACCGCGCAGGAGCGCATTGTGGGCTCGACCTCCAGCCGCGCCAGGGTATTGCCTATCGGCTTCATGATTCGCAGTATGGGGTTGGCGCGGAACCCTGACAAGCATGGCGCCGTCCCGCCAATCTTTCGAGTGGCCTGATCTGCCGATGAGCGTCTGCCAGGATATCCGCCGCAAGCTCGAAGCCGCGTTTGCCCCCGACCGGCTGGAGGTCGAGGACCAGTCGCACCTCCATGCCGGGCATGCCGGTGCCCGCGACGGCGGCGAGAGCCACTTCCGGGTCGAGATCGTCGCCGCGGCGTTCGACGGCAAATCCCGGATCGACCGCCAGCGGCTGGTCCACCAATGCCTCGCCCAGGAGCTCGCCGGCCCGGTCCACGCGCTGTCGATCGTCGCCCGCGCGCCCGACGAGCCGCGCTGACGGCCCTATCGCCCTCCGCACGTGGACTCCGTCTTTGCCGGCATCACCCTGTTTTTCCTCGCCGATCTGACCCGGCTTGCGATCATCGCGCTGTTCCCGGCGCTGAGCCTTTGGCTGCCCGGCGTCCTCGGCATGATGTTCCGAGACGGGCCAAAACCCGGAAGACGACGGGGTCATCTCCCCTTTCGCCGGCATCAGGTCGGGAAGGCACGCTCCTCCACCTGGCCCGTGGTCTTGACGTAGCCGAACCGGTTCGGGCCCGCCGGCTTGCGGTCACGGATCCTCGCCGCCAGCCAATCGGCCATCGTTGCGTACCAGTGCGGGCCGTTGCGAGCCGCCGGTCCGCGCCCGGGCGCGTGGCGCTCGTTCTGGTAGACCACCAGGTCGACCGGCCCCGGCACCCGCTTCACCAGGTCGTAGGCATGCCGGATCGGCGACAGCTCGTCGAGTTCGCCGCCCAGCACCATGTAGGGGCAGGTCAGGTTCGAGACCCGCTCGCGCAAGTCGAAGTCCTTGATGAAAACATCGAACGCCGCCTCGTCCTCGTAGCCGGCCATATACATGAAGCGGTTCTTGAAGGTCGGCGAGGCCTCCTCGAAGATCGTGTGGAAGCCGGGCTCCATGCACGGCAGGCCGACCGCGACGCCCTGCAGCCTGTCGGCCACCGCATTGCCCATCACGGTCGCTGCATACGAGCCGAAGCTGCGCCCGAAGATGCCGACACGGTCCTGGTCGATGTCCTGCCTCGTCGCCACCCAGTCGAGCCAGGCCCTGGCACAATCGCCGAAGTTGTCGGCCGTCACCTTGAGGCCGTTGACCAGGGCCTCCGCCTGCCCGGGGCCGTCGATGGCGAGCGCGGCCATGTCGCGCTCCAGGATCTTGTCGCCATAGGCCCAAACCAGGTTCTCCTTGTAGGTGTCCATGCCGGGCATCATGATGACCAGCGGATAGGGCGGCTGGGCGGTCACCGGCAAATGGAGCCAGCCCGGCAGCATGTGCTCGCCCATGCTCACCTCGACCCGCTCGATCCTGTGGTGGGCGAGCGCGGCATAGCGGCCGAAACACGCGAGCTTGCGCTCGTTGAGGTGGGTGTTGAGGGCGCAGTCCTCGTCGATCGGCCATTGCGCCACTCCGAAATAGAGCGCCGCGATCAGATAGCTCTCGCGCGCGGTTGTCGTATCGCCGCGCTCCTCGGCCTCGCGCGCACGGACCTCGCGGTGCTCGCCGCCGCCCTGGAAGCCCGGCGTGATCTCGTCGAACCGCCTGACGGAATTCGCGATCACCGCCCAATCGCCCATTCCCTCGAAGCCGCTGGGTGCGACCGTGGTGGCCATGCGGAGCTGGTCCCAGTCCAGCCCGACGGTCGAGATGACCGCATCAAGCATCCACTTCTGCTCGCGAAACCGTCTCGCTCCCCGCATTCGATCGCTCCCTGCCGGCGTTTGCATTGGTCGGTTCGGATACTCACACCCGGATTGCCGCGGGGTGTCAATCGGCGCGCCGCCCCGCCGGCTTGCACGACCGGTTCCAGTGAGTCAGGTTCCGGCCCGGCCAATGCGTCGGCCCTGAAATTGCGGGTTCAGCGGTGTTGCTTGGCTGGCTGCACACCTCGGTCGTCGGGCCTTGTCGTAGACGACGCCGAGCAAACGAAGGGCAGTCCTGATGAAGAAGCTGCTATCCGCGATTACCGTTTGCCTTGGAATTGCGTCCGCGTCCGCGTCCGGTGCCGCCGCGCAGCCGTTCGTCTTCACCGCGATCCCGGATCAGGACGAAACGGCGCTGAAGACCCGGTTCAACCAGATCGCGAAATACCTCCACGGCAAGCTCGGGGTCGAGGTGAGGTACGTCCCCGTCAAGTCCTATGCCGCCGCGGTCACCGCCTTCCGTAACAACCAGGTGCAGCTCGCCTGGTTCGGCGGCTTGTCGGGGGTCCGGGCGCGCGAAGCGGTCCGCAGTTCCCAGGCGATCGCCCAAGGCGAGGAGGACAAAAGCTTCAGGACCTACTTCATTGCCCACGCCAGCACCGATCTCGAAAAGTCCGACGCCTTCCCCAAGGGCATCGCCGGCAAGACCTTCACCTTCGGCTCCAAGGGATCGACGTCGGGGCGGCTGATGCCGGAGTTCTTCATCCGCATGCATCTGGCGATGGCGCCCGACAAGGCGTTCCGCAGGGTCGGGTTCTCCGGCGATCATTCGCGCACCATCGCGCTGGTGCAGTCCGGCGCCTTCCAGGTCGGCGCGGTCAACTTCGCCGTCTGGGACAAGGAGCTTGCCGCCGGCAAGATCGACACCGCCAAGGTCAAGGTGGTCTGGGTCACCCCGCCTTACCCCGACTACAACTGGTCGATCCGCGGCGATGCCGACAAGCGTTTCGGCGCCGGGTTCACCGCCAAGGTCAAGAACGCGCTCTTGAGCCTCGACGATCCGAACCTGCTCAAGCAGTTCCCGCGCAAGGCGTTCATCCCGGCGTCGAACGCCGATTACCAGCCGATCGTCGATGTCGGGCGCAAGCTCGACCTGATCGACTGAGGGCCGGACCGGCGGCGCCACGCCATGTCCCTGTTCGCGTTGGAGGACGCCGTTGTTCAGTACAACGGCGTCCCGGTTCTCAGCGGCATCAGCCTGCGCATCGAGCCCGGCGAGAAGGTTGCCCTGGTCGGCAGGAGCGGCGCCGGCAAGTCGACGCTGTTGCGCCTGCTCTACGATCAGCAAAAGGCCGCGGTGTCCCTGGTGCCCCAGGAGGTCGGCCTGGTGCGCGCGCTGACCGTTTTCCACAACATCTACATGGGCCGGCTGCACCGGCATTCGACCTGGTACAACCTGGCCAACCTGATCCGGCCGCTCAAGAAGGAGATCGCCGCCGTCCGCCCCGTGGTCGAACGTCTCGGGCTGGAGGACAAGGTGTTCGCGCGCATCGAGGAGCTGTCCGGCGGCCAGCAGCAGCGCACCGCCGTCGGCCGCGCGATCCACAAGGGCAGCGCCGTTTTCATGGGCGACGAGCACCAATCGCGTGCCGTGCTGGACGCGATCGTGGAAGCCCACGAGACCGTGGTGTTGTCGATGCACGACGTGGACCTGGCGCTGGCCTATGCGGACCGCGCCATCCGCATCAAGGACGGCGGCATCGTTCTGGACGAGCCGACCGCAGGGTTGAAGCCCTCCGATCTTGACCATCTCTACCGCAACGGCGCCTGATCCGTTCGCCGGCCGCGGCACGCCGTCTCCGCTGGTCCGGGCAAGCGTCGGATTCGTCTTCCTGGCCGCGGTCCTTGCGGTCTTCGGCGATTTCGAGATCTCCACGCTCGATCCGTGGACCGAGTTCGGCCGTATGGCCGCGGGCGCGCTGAGCCCGGATTTCCGGGCGACGGAAAACCTGGTCTCGGCAATCCTGATGACGGTGGCCTTCGCCTTCCTCGGCGTGGCGGTCGGCAACCTGTCGGGATTCGCCTTGGCGCTGGTCTTCCGCTTCCGCCTGGTGCGCGCAGGCTGCGCCTTCATCCGCGCGGTGCACGAGCTGTTCTGGGCGCTGATCTTCCTGCAGGTCTTCGGGCTGACCCCGCTGACCGGCGTCCTGGCCATCGCCATCCCCTACGCCGGCATTTTCGCCAAGGTCTATTCCGAGATCCTGGAGGAGTCCGACCCCGCGCCGCTCGCCGCGGTGCCGGCGGGCACGGCCGCGGCCTCGATTTTCATCTTCGTACGGCTTCCCGATGCCTGGGCCCACTTCAGGACCTACTCGCTCTACCGGCTGGAATGCGGGCTGCGGTCCTCGACCGTGATCGGCTTCGTCGGACTTCCGACGATCGGCTTCCACCTGGAATCGGCCTTCGCCCAGGGCCGGTACGCCGAGGTCGCGGCGTTGCTGATCCTGTTCTACGTGATCATCGCCACTAT
Organism: Alphaproteobacteria bacterium; assembly: GCA_965248835.1. Classification (GTDB taxonomy): domain Bacteria; phylum Pseudomonadota; class Alphaproteobacteria; order MPNO01; family MPNO01; genus CAYFYS01. The sequence continues at coordinate 1,959,514 of CBDFLJ010000001.1, read as the reverse complement.
CAGGATTTGGGTGCGCCAGCGCCTGGTGCCGCTCTACATCCTGCTGGCGCTGGCGTTGCTGCCGTGGAGCGGGGAAATCGCGGCCGAGAACATCTGGCGGTTCTTCGGCCACGACATCCTGCCCCAGCCGATCCGCGCGGCCGAAACGTTCGGTGCGATCGTCTGGACCGATGTCCTGTCCTGGGCAGGCAAGCTGTTCTCTGCCCAGGCCTGGCCCGGCATCATAAACACCGTGATCCTGACCCAGACGGCGCTGGTTGCCACCGGCGCGCTCACGCTTACGATGTTCCCGTTGATATCGCCCAAGTTCTTCGGCCCGGTTGGCCGCGCCTGCGGGCATGTCGGGCTGGTGGTCATCCGCTCGACGCCGGAATACGTGCTTGCGCTGGTCTTCCTGTTGCTCTGGGGGCCGTCGATGCTGCCGGCGGTCGCGGCGCTCGCACTGCATAACGGGGCGATCATCGGCCATCTGATGGGCTGCTACACCGAGGCGATGGAGCTGCGCCCCGATGCCTCCACCGGCCTCAACCTCTATTTCTACGACGTGTTGCCGCGGATCTACCCGCAGTTCCTGGCGTTTCTGTTCTACCGCTGGGAGGTGATCATGCGGGAGACGGCGATCCTCGGGATTCTCGGCATCACGACGCTCGGCTTCTACGTCGACAGCGCGTTCGCCGACCTCCGCTTCGACCGCGCGCTCTACCTGATCCTGATCACAGCGGCGCTGAACCTGGTGATCGATGCGACCTCGCGCGCGGTCCGCGCGCGGCTGCGGCTGAAGACCCGGCCGGACGAGGTTTGATCCGCCGCCCGGGCCGGCGCGCGGAGGCCCGCAAAGGCCTTAGCTGCCGGTCTTCAGCGCCGGCTCCAGGTCGCTGTTGAGGTACTCCATCGCATCGTCGTTGATGCCGCCGAGGCAGCCGCCGAGCGACTTGCCGAGCCGGTTGGCGAGCTTGAACTTGCACAGATCGTAGGTTAACCGCGCGTAGGCGATCGCCGCATCGGAGACGTTGCGCGCCCTGGCATCGGCGAGGATCGCGCCCCAGCTTCGGTCCGCCTCCGCGCCGGCCGCTACCGCGTTGATCAGGCTGTTGGTCATCCGGACCGCCGGCATGCGCACCGGCTCCTGATCGATCAACCTGTCCGCGATCGCCCTGCGCTCGCCCACGGCGCGTTCGATCTCGGCCTTTCCGATCGCTCTCATATCATCGGCGCGCGGCACCGGGATGGCGCTGATGTTCTTGCCGACCGCGATGGCCGGGGCTCCGAGCCCGGCGACCAGGTCGTGCGGGATGCGGACCTCGACCGCGACATGGGTGCGTTTGGCGATCAGACGATAGCCCTGCGTGATCTGCCGCGTCCCGTCATTGCCGAGAACGGTCAGCGACTGGCCCTCGGCCAGGCGGTAGTCCCGGCCGGCCTGCGGCGCGCGGCGTTCGGGCTGAAGGCAAAGCGACGGCAGGCTCGCGGTGCAGGTTGCGCCCGCGCAGTGCAGGGCGACCGGCCCGTCTGTCGCGATCAGGGCAAGGACCTGCGGCGCCGCGGCGGCGGGCAGCGGCGCCAGGGCGGCGATACCGGCCAACAGCGCCAGGCCGACCCCGGCATCGAGCGTTGGACGAGGCATCTCCGATCTCCCGTTGTCGCTCCGATCGGCGGTCATCCTGACCCGAGCCCGGGCCGGGGTACAGCCTTAAAGCACGGCTATGGTCTCGCGCGGGAAGTCCAGCGGTACGGCCGCAGCGCCCAGCGCGTCGCAGCGCGCGCGCCGCAGCGCCGGGTCGTCGATATGCTCCTGGATGAATCCCTCCAGCGCGCGGCCCGGTGCCAGCCGGTCGCGCACCGCGGCAAGCGCCTCGTCCTGGCTGAGCGCCGGGAACCGCCGCCCGGTCGCCGGGATCTCGGCCAGGCTCGCGCAGCCGCCGCCGAATTCGAGGCAGCCGAGCTTGGCGGCGTAGCTGAACGCGGTCCCGAGCGTCTCGCCGTCATCGAAGGCGACGGCAATATCGCTCAGGCGGTCGAAAGTATAGTGCGTTTCGGTCCGGTGCATGTGCGCAAGCTGCCTCTCGTCCAGCCACAGGACGAAGACGGTGACCGCGGTACCGGGCGAGGCCTGGAAAGTCGCCGGCACCGAGCCGTACCGCGCCAGGTGCGCGGCATAGACCGTGTCGAAATCCGCCAGCGTGCCGCGCTGGGCGGGGATGCGGCTCGCGGGACCGCCGGAATACGAGGCGAACTTGCGCGCGAGCCGCTCCGGGGACTGGTTCGAGCCGGCCGCCAGCACCGGGGTCCGGTGATCCCGGTCGACATCCCCGGCGCGCAGGCGCGAAAAGCGGCCGTCTTCGAACAGGTAGGAATGATCGGGAATTGCAAACGGATAGGATCGCGCATGCCGGATCCGGTCGTTCGGGGCATGCTCCGGAGAACGCACGTCCGAAGGGACCTGTTGGTTGAAGACGTTCCTGCTGGGCGGCATGGGGCACCGTTCGAAATGCGGCTGAAAAAGATTGCGCAAACCCGGTCTTCCTGACAAGAGCACGGTTGAGGACTCTCGAGTGCGAGCCAGCGGATCGGGCGCGAATGACCTACGCGAGCCTGCGGGATTTCATCGACCGGCTGGAGACGTCGGACCGGCTCGTCCGGGTCGCCGCCCCGGTGGCGACCGCACTGGAGATGACCGAGATCCAGACCCGTCTGCTGGCCGAGGGCGGACCGGCGGTGCTGTTCGAGAAGCCGGTGCGGCCCGACGGCAGTGTCTCGGAGATCCCGGTGCTGGCCAACCTGTTCGGCACCGTCGAGCGCGTGGCCTGGGGGATGGGGCGCGAGCCCGCCGAATTGCGGGCGCTGGGCGAGCAGCTCGCCTTCCTGCGCCAACCCGAGCCGCCGGGCGGCTGGCGCGAGGCGCTGGAAATGCTGCCGCTGCTCAAGACCGCGATGGCGATGAAGCCGCGCATCCTGAGCCGTGCGCCCTGCCAGGACGTCGTCCTGACCGGCGGCGAGATCGACCTTGCGCGTCTGCCGGTCCAGGGCTGTTGGCCGGGCGAGCCGGCGCCGCTGATCACCTGGCCGCTGGTGGTCACCGCCGATGCCGCCGGACGGCCCAATCTCGGCATCTACCGCATGCAGGTCACCGGTCCAAAGACCACGCTGATGCGCTGGTTGCAGCATCGCGGCGGCGCCCAGCACCATGCCCGGCGCGCCGCGGACGCGGAAGCGGCGAGCGCGCTGCCGGCCGCCGCGGTCATCGGCGCCGATCCCGCGACCATCATCGCCGGCGTCGCGCCGGTACCCGATACGCTGTCGGAATATCAGTTCGCCGGTCTGCTGCGCGGCCGACGCCTCGATTTGGTCGATTGCAAGACGGTGCCGCTCCAGGTGCCGGCCGCAGCCGAGATCGTCCTGGAGGGCCACGTCTCGCTCACCGAGTACGGCACCGAGGGGCCGTATGGCGATCACACCGGCTATTACAACGCCGCCGACAGCTTTCCGGTCTTCACCGTCAGCGCGATCACCATGCGGCGCGACCCGATCTATCTGACCACCTTCACCGGCCGCCCGCCCGATGAGCCCTCGGTCCTGGCCGAGGCGCTGAACGAGGTCTTCGTCCCCCTTCTGATCCAGCAGTTCCCCGATATCGCGGATTTCTACCTGCCGCCGGAGGCGTGCAGCTACCGCGTCGCGGTGGTGGCGCTGAAGAAGGCCTATCCGGGCCACGCCAGGCGGACCATGATGGCCGTGTGGTCGTATCTGCGGCAATTCATGTACACCAAGACCGTCATCGTCGTGGACGCCGACATCGACATCCGGAGCTGGGCCGACGTGGTTTGGGCGATCTCGACGAATGTCGACCCCGGCCGCGACCTGATGGTGGTCGAAGGTACGCCAATCGATTCCCTCGACTTCGCCTCGCCCGAGCCCGGGCTCGGCGCCAAGCTCGGCATCGATGCCACCACCAAGATCCCGCCGGAGACCGCACGCGCCTGGGGCCGCCGCATTCGCATGGACGACGCGGTGATCGCGAAGGTGACCGCCAACTGGGCGGAATATGGCCTGCCGGGCACCGGCAAGCCGATCTGGCGATAGGCCTGCCGCCTCGCAACCGCCCGGCCGATCGCCTATAAAGCGCAGCGCCTTCCCCTGACGGAGCCCGCCATGTCCACCGTCTCCGATCCGCTCTGCTTCCTGTCCGACCTGCTGGATGCGGCCGAGCGCGGCGGCGCCGATGCCGCCGATGCGGTGTTCTTCGAGGCGGCGGCGGTCTCGGTCGCCCAGCGGCTGGGGAAGTCCGAGAAGCTGGAACGCTCCGAAAGCCGCGACCTCGGCCTGCGGGTCCTGGTCGGCAAGCGCCAGGCGATGGCCTCGACGACCGACCTGGCAAAGCCGGCGCTGGACGAGGTGGTCGAGCGTGCGCTCGCCATGGCCCGCGCGGCGCCCGAGGACCCCTATTGCGGCATCGCCGACGCCGAAGCCCTGGTCCGGCAGACGCCGGACCTCGACATCTGCGACGACGATGAGCCCAGCGCCGAAACCCTGGTCTCCCGTGCGCAGGAAGCCGAGGATGCCGCGCGCGCGGTCCCGGGCGTGTCCAACTCCGAAGGGGCGGAGGCGGCCTGGAGCCGGTCCACCATCGCGGTCGCGGCGTCGAACGGGTTCGCCCGTTCCTACGCCGTCTCCTCGCAGAGCATCGCGGCTGCGGTGCTTGCCGGCGAGGGTACCGCGATGGAGCGCGACTACGACTTCGACACCGCGGTCTACGGCAGCGACCTCAGGACACCGGCCGAAATCGGCCGCAACGCCGGCGAGCGCGCGGTCAAGCGGCTGGGCGCGCGCAAGATGGAGACCGCCCAGGTCCCGGTGGTCTACGATCCGCGGGTCTCCGGCGGGCTGGTCCGTCACCTGGCCGCTGCGATCAACGGCGTGGCGGTCGCCCGCGGCACCTCGTTCCTCAAGGACCGGATGGGCGAGCGGATCTTCCCCCAAGGCATCCGGATCGTCGACGACCCGCACCGGAAGCGCGGCCTGCGCTCCAAGCCCTTCGACGGCGAGGGCATCGCCAACGCTCGGCACGCAGTCGTCGAAGACGGGGTGCTGAAGACCTGGATCCTCGATTTGTCGTCGTCCCGCCAGCTCGGGTTGGAGACCACCGGGCACGCCGCGCGCGGCACCTCCTCGCCACCCTCGCCTTCGGTGACCAACCTCTACATGGAGCCCGGATCGAAGAGCCTCGAGGCGATGATCGGCGAGATCGACAACGGGCTCTACATCACCGAGCTGATCGGCATGGGAGTCAACGGGGTGACCGGCGATTACAGCCGCGGCGCGACCGGCTACTGGATCGAGAATGGCGCGATCGCCTTTCCGGTAAGCGAGCTTACGGTGGCGGGCAACCTCACGCACATGTTCGCCAATCTCGCGCCCGCCGATGACCTGCGCTTCCGCTTCGGGATCGACGCACCGACCATCCGGGTCGACGGGATGACGGTTGCCGGACTCTGAGCCGGAAGCGGGGCGGTAAGAAGCCCGGCGCTCTATCGCGGCATCGGCCCGGCGAGCAGGGTCGGATCGACTCTGGTCGCGAAATGCTGGATCCGCCAGTCGAGATGGGGACCGGTGGAACGTCCGGTGGAGCCGACCGCGCCGATGCGTTCGCCCTGCGCGACCCGCTGGCCGATCGTGACCTCGACCGCGGCGAGATGCGAATAGACCGAAGAGATGCCGTGGCCGTGATCGATCATGATCGTGCCGCCATTGAAGAACAGGTCGGGCTCGGCGAGCGAGACGATCCCCGGCGCGCTGGCATGCACCGGCGTGCCGGCGGGTGCCGCGATGTCGATCCCCAGATGCGGCCGCCGCGGCTTGCCGTTGAGGATGCGCTGGCTGCCGTAGACCCCCGAGACGATGCCCCTTGTCGGCCAGATGAAGCCGGCGGCGAACAATGTCTCGGCGGTGTCGCGGTAGCGCGCGGCGCGGATCCGCCCGGCTTCGGCCCGGATGCGCTTCATGTCCTCCGCGTTCGGACTGACCTTGCGTCGGGGCAACCCGTCGATGCGCTGGATGTCGTAGCGCCGTGCCTCGATCCTGAGCGTGCGGATTTCCTCGCGCCCGTCGGGCTGCGCGACGCTCAGCCGCATGACCGGCCCGGCGTCGCGCCCGATACCGAAGACGAACACACCATCGCGCGATACCCTGAGACTCTGCTTGCCGATCATCACCTTGGCGTCGGGTTCCGTCCGGCCGGTGACCAGCCCGCCCTGGATCAGCCTGCCGTCGAGCTCGAGCGCTGCGGCCGGCGCGATCCCGAGGACGGCGATGAGGAGGCAAAGCACGCCGATCACAACAGGCTTCCTTGCGGGTCCTTGTTGCCGGGCGGCTTCGGCTTCGGCTTCGGCCTGGCCCTGGCGCCGGCGGCGAGCCTGGCAGCCACGCTATTGTCGGCGAACTGGATAGCGATTTCCTGACCGGGCACGGTATCGGCTGCCCGCGCGATCGGGTTGCCGTCTGCATCGCGGACCACCGCATAGCCGCGGTCCAGCACCCGCTCGTAAGACAGGCTTTCGAGGAGCGCGGCGCCCGCGGCAAGCCGTCCGTCGAGCGTGCGCAAGACGCCGCCCACCGCGCGCGGCAGCCTTCGGCCCGCATCGAGCCCGCCATGCGCGGTCTCGGCTGCACGCAGCGCCGCGCCCGCCGAGGCTTCCAGTCGTGCGGAAATGCCCGACAGGCGGTCGCCCGCCCGGGCGAGCAGGTCGCGCGGGTGGCGGATGGCGGCGACCGCGCGCGCCAGGCCCTGGCGCAGGGAGTCCTGGACCGCCCACACCGCGCGGTCGAGCCGGTCGCTGCGGTCGTCGAGATCCTGAAAGGCCTGTTCCAGCAGCCGGACCGGCCCCGGCAGGCCGCGGCCGAGTCCTTCGATCCTGAGCGCGCGCTCGCGGATCAGCCGGTCGAGGCCGCCGACCGCCCGCCGTTCGAGGTCGAGGATCCGGGCCGCGATCTCCGCGCGCACCGGCACCGCCATCTCGGCAGCGGCGGTGGGCGTCGGCGCCCGGCGGTCGGCCGCGTGATCGATCAGCGTGGTGTCCGTCTCGTGCCCGATGGCGGAGATCAGCGGGATCGTGGAGTCCGCCGCCGCCCGGACCACGATCTCCTCGTTGAACGCCCACAGATCCTCCAGACTGCCGCCGCCGCGTGCGACGATCAGCACGTCCGGCCGCGGGATCGGCCCGCCGGACAGGAGCCTGCCGAAGCCCGCGATCGCCGCGGCCACGCGCTCGGCCGCGCCTTCGCCCTGGACCGGCACCGGCCACAGCAGCACCGGGCGCGGGAACCGGTCGGTCAGGCGGTGCAGGATGTCGCGGATCACCGCGCCGGTCGGCGAGGTGATCACGCCGATCACATCGGGCAGGAACGGCAGGTCGCGCTTTCGCTCGGGGGCGAACAGACCTTCGGCGGCAAGCTTCCTGCGGCGGTCCTCCAGCAGCTTGAGCAGCGCGCCCTCGCCGGCGAGCTCGACCGCTTCGACGACGATCTGGTAGCGCGAGCTGCGCGCATACGACGAGACCCGCCCGGTGCAGACGACCTCCATCCCCTCCTCGAGCCGCAGTCCGAGCCCGCCGACGGTGCCGCGCCAGCACACCGCGTCCAACGCCGCGGACTCGTCCTTGAGGGTGAAGTAGAGGTGGCCCGAGCCGTGGTAGTTGGGCCGCCCGACCTCGCCGCGCACCCGGACGTGATCGAAAGTCCCTTCCAGCGTGAGTTTGACGGCCTGCGAGATCTCGGCGACCGAATATTCCTGGATGTTGTGTTCGGCTATGGCCACGGCCGGGATGTCCGCATTGAGGCCGCGCATTGTATGCTAGGCCCGGGACTGGCGAAACGGCGGGGGATCGGATGCGGGTGTTGGTCGTGGGCGGCGGCGGGCGCGAGCATGCGCTGTGCTGGGCGATCGCGGCCTCGCCGCTGGTCGATGCGCTGTTCTGCGCGCCGGGCAATGCCGGCATCGCCGAGGTCGCAACCTGCGTTCCGGTCGCGGCCGAGGACATCGACGGCCAGGTCCGGCTCGCCGTCGGGCAAGACGTCAATCTGGTGGTCGTCGGGCCGGAGGCGCCTCTGGTGGCGGGTCTTGTCGACCGCCTGGAAGATGCCGGCATCAAGGCCTTCGGGCCGAGTGCGGCGGCGGCGGCGCTGGAGGGCTCGAAGGCCTTCACCAAGGAGCTCTGCAGGGTCCACGACATCCCGACGGCAGCGTTTGCGCGGTTCACCGAGGCGGCGCCGGCCAAGGCTTATCTGCAAGACATGCGTCCGCCGATCGTGGTCAAGGCCGACGGGCTTGCCGCCGGAAAGGGCGTGGTGATCGCCGGGACGGCCGCCGAGGCCGAGGATGCGGTGGACGCGATGCTCACCGAAGGGCGGTTCGGAGCGGCTGGGGCGGAGATTCTCATCGAGGACTTCCTGCGCGGCGAGGAGGCGAGCTTCTTCGCCCTGGTCGACGGCAAGACCGCCCTGCCGCTGGCCGCCGCCCAGGACCACAAGCGGGTCGGGGACGGGGATACCGGACCCAATACCGGCGGCATGGGCGCCTATTCGCCGGCGCCGGTGATCACCGAGGCGGTCGCGGAAAAGGTCATGACCCGGATCATCACGCCCACGGTCGCGGCGATGGCCGCGGCCGGCGCGCCGTTCAAGGGCGTGCTTTATGCCGGGCTGATGATCGCCGACGGCGAGCCGAGCCTGCTGGAATACAATGTCCGCTTCGGCGATCCCGAATGCCAGGTGCTGATGGCACGGCTCGCCTCGGATATTTTGCCCGCGCTGGTCGCCGCCGCCGACGGGGTGCTCGATTTCTTCGACCTCCGCTGGCTGGACGATGCGGCGCTCACGGTGGTGATGGCATCGAAAGGCTATCCCGGCGCCTATGCCAAGGGCGGCGCGATCGGCGGGCTCGACCGGGCCGCCGCCGTCGAAGGCGTGAACGTCTTCCATGCCGGCACCGAGGCGGGTCCGGACGGGACGGTGCGGGCGTCCGGCGGACGGGTGCTGGGGATCACCGCGGTGGCGGCCGATTTCGCCGCCGCGCGCGTGCGCGCCTATGAGGCGGTCGATGCCATCGACTGGAAAGACGGGTTCTGTCGGCGCGACATCGGCGCGCGCGTGGCGTCCTAGAGAGGAAAACAACATGCGAGCAAACCCGATCCGCGCGCTGTGGAGCGAAAACAAGGCGGTGCTGAACGGCTGGTGCGCGATACCCAGCGCTTTTTCGGCGGAAATCATGGCGAGCCTGGGCTGGGATTCGATCACCGTCGACATGCAGCATGGGGTGATCGACTACCAGACCGCGGTCGGCATGTTCCAGGCGATCTCGACGACCGCCTCGGCGCCGATGGCGCGGGTGCCGTGGAACGACCCGGCCTCCGTGATGAAGATGCTCGATGCCGGCGCCTACGGCATCATCTGCCCGCTGGTCAACACCGCCGAGGAGGCGCGGCGCTTCGCCGGCGCCTGCCGCTATCCGCCGCGCGGCTACCGCAGTTCGGGTCCGGTGCGGGCGAGCCTCTATGCCGGGCCGGACTACATGGACTATGCCGACGACACGGTGCTGTCGTTTGCGATGATCGAGACCACCCAGGCGCTGGAGAACCTCGATGCGATCCTGGCGGTGGACGAGATCGATGCGGTCTATATCGGCCCCTCGGACCTGTCGCTGTCGCTGGGCGGCCGCCCAGGGCTTGACCAGACCGAGCCCAAGGTGGTTGAGGCCATCGAGGCAATCCTCGCGGCGGCCAAGCGGCACGCAAAGCGCACCGGTATCCAGACCAACGATCCGGCTTACGCCAAGCGGATGATCGCCCAGGGCTTCGATCTGGTTACGGTGATGAACGACAATCGGCTTATGGTCTCGGCCGGCACCAGGATTGTCGCCGACATGCGCGAGGACCCAGCCATCGCCGCCAAGCCGCCCGGCGGCGTCTACTGAACGGTCGAGCGCCGGCGGCCGGAAAAGACAATCGGGTTGCGCCCCGGTGGGTTTCGCGCCACGCGTCGGCCAGTCGTAGACCTTTTCGCCGGGCCGCGGCCCCGTTGGGGCACACTCAAGAGAAAAATCGGGAGAACCTAACGACGAGGGCGAATTAACAGACCCTGCGGCCGCTTCGGGCGATCGGCGCGATTGCGCTGGCCGGCATGACGGCAGCCTTCGCCGCCGCCCCGATCCCCGCCGACGCCGTCGAGTTGAAGCTCGCCCACTTCATGTCGCCGAAGCGCCCGATGGACCGCTTCATCATGCGGCCCTGGTCGGAGGAGATCGCCAAACTGTCGAAGGGCTCGCTTACGGTGAGGATCTATCCCGGCGGCGCGCTCGGCAAGGGGCCGGTGGCCCAGGGAATCGCCGAGGATGTGCCGATGCGCGAGATCTTCATCGGCATCCTGCCGTTCTGAGCGGCCATGCTGGTGTGCATGATCATCCTGGTCCTGGTGCCGCAGATCGCACTGTTCCTGCCCAATCAGATGATCGGCTGAGACCAAAGGGACGTTCGTCGACCGGTCACGCCTATGGACCGCGCGCCGGGACCTCAAAGCGGCAGGTGCGTGAACGGCTCCAATATGCGCGTATCCAGCACCACCCGGTGGCGCTCATAGAGCCAGCGGCGGTTCGGCCTGACCAGATGATCCTCGTATCGTCCCGCCGCATAGACCGCGGTCTTGCCGTCCCGGCCGGTCCGCATGATCGCGAAGTGCGACAGCGCGTCCGCGCGATCGCCGGCGACCTCGGCCGATATCGGGCTCACCAGATGCAGCCGTTTTCCCGGGTCGCGGACGTGCTCTGGGATTTCTTCCAGGATCGCCGCGAGCTCGTCGCGGCTGGAGTGCCACCACGACATCTGCGCCTTGATCTCCGGCCCGTAGGCGATGATTTCGTATACCGACTGCGGCGCGAACAGCGCCAGCCAGTCGGCCAACGCTTCTTCGTCAAGCTTGGCCGCGGTCGCCCGCACGAGGTCGAACACGGCGTCCCTGTCGGTCATGTCGGCGTCCGCCGCGTCTCGTCCTCCAAGGCCGCGCTGGGCTTGCGCGCCATCCGGCGGCCCCATTCCTTGTAATAGGCCCGCAGGTTGGCATCGTCGGTCGGGTTCAACGCCTCCTCGCGGGCAAGGATGCTGTAGCGGACCACGTCGGTGTTCATGGACGCCCACTGGGCTTCCACCGCAATGACGTCCTCGCCGAGATTGCGCCCCGCCGGCCCCCAGAACATGTTGTGATGGCGCAGCCGTTCGCGGCCGACCTGCTCGGGGACATCCGCAAGGCCGAGGCCGCGCCACTCGACCAGGGTGCGGCCCGGCGCCAGCGGCACCATGCGGTCCACCCGGATGACGTTGGCGCGGATGTTGATCATCAGGTCGGGGAACAGGTTGATCACCCGCATCTCGTTCTCGCGCAGGCCCGGCAGGACGCCGGTCGTTGCCTCGGCGTAACCGCCGGCGTCGTAATGCACCCTCGCCTGGCCATCGGACCAGTAGCCGCTGTGCCCGTTCGATCCGATGTTGAGCTTCATCGGGCTCGACTTTCCGGTCACCCACGGCTGGGTCTTGCGGTTTATGAAATGCAGCAGGCTGTGATAGCGCTCGCTGTTGTTGTCCTGCCACAGCTTCCAGTTCGCCGCCAGCTCCACCTTGTGAAAATGGAAAACCTCCAGCGGCTTGCGCGAGAGCGGCTCCAGCACCGGCTCGATGATCTCGCCGATATAGTCGGCGAGCGGCTCTGCGTCCTCGCCCAGGCAGACGAAGACGAGCCCTGCGATCGTCTCGCAGCGCACCGGGATCAGCCCGAGCTTGGCGCGGTCCAGCTTCACCGCCTTATAGCCGTCGGGCTTGGAGATGCCGGTGCAGGCACCGTCGAGCCCGTAGGTCCACAAGTGGTAGAAGCACTGGAACCCGGTGGCGTTGCCGGCGTCTTCGCGCACCACCGGCGCCGCGCGGTGCCGGCAGACGTTGTAGAAGGCGCGGACCGATCCATCCGCCCCGCGCACGATGAGGACGGGCTTGCCGGCGACCGTAGTGGTGCGGAAATCCCCCGGACTGGCGATCTCGCTCTCGTGGCAGACGAACAGCCAGACCTTCTCGAAAATGTCCGCCTGTTCCTGCGCGAATATCGTCGGGTCGGTGAAGATCCGGTTGTCGAGATAGTGCGTATCCGGCAAGGCCGGCGGCTCAAGCTTCAGGCTCATCGCATGCTCTCCCGTTCCGGTCCCTATCGCGTTCCACAGCGCATCATCGGTCCCATACCCGTTGGGCGACGGCAACCACCCGGCGGAGCTTTGCTTCCTGCTCGGCGGTGGTGATCTCGTTTCCTTCCGCGGCCGAGGCGAAGCCGCATTGCGGGCTGATCGCCAGGCGGTCGAGCGGGACGTGCGAGGAGGCATCGAAGATCCGCCCGATCAGGAGCGCCTCGTCCTCGAGCGTGCCGAGCTTGGTGGAGACCAGGCCGAGCACGACCGACTTGCCCTCGGGCACCTCGGCGAGCGGCTCGAACGTGCCGGCGCGCGGGCTGTCGTACTCCAGGAAATACAGATCGATATCGAGCCGCTTGAACAGGGCTTCGGCGATGTCGTCGTAGCCGCCCTCGGCCTGCCAATGGCCCCGGTTGTTGCCGCGGCACAGATGGATGGCGAGCCGCATGCCGGCAGGCGCAGCCGCAGCCACCGCGTTGATCGCCTCGATATAGACGTCGAGCAGATCCCGCCAGTCATCGCCCCGCGCGGCCAGCCCATCGCGAATTCCGGGATCGCCGAGCTTGGCGAGCGCGGTCTCGTCGAGCTGGACGTAGCCGCAGCCCGCCGCGGCCAGCGCCTCGAGCTCGCTGGCATAGCAGGCCACGAGGTCGGACCAGAAATCGTCGAGGTCGGGGTAGACGTCGGCGCTGATGTTCTCGCGTCCGGCGCGGTAGTGGATATAGCACGGCCCGGGCAGGGTGAGCTTGATCGTCCGCTCGGTAAGCCCGGCGAGAAAGTCGAACGGCGCGCGGTTGGCCGCACCCTTCCAGCGCAGCCGGTCGACCACGCGGGGGACGCGCGCCGGCGTCCTGTGGCCGTGGCGGTCGGTATAGGCCCACCGCCCGCCGCCGGTGAATTCCGCCACCACCCCGCCGATCCCCGATGTCGTGAAATTGTCCGAATAGGTGCCTCGGCGGAACTCTCCGTCGGTGATCACCTGCAGACCGACGGATTCCTGCAATGCCACGGCATCGCGGATCGCCGCGTCCTCTATCGCGGTCAGCGCGGTTTCATCGATCTCGCCGGCATCGAAACCGGCGCGTGCGGCCAGCAGCTCGGCCGGACGCAGCAGGCTTCCGATATGCTCGGCGCGAAACGGGGGTGCAGGCGGCATTTCTTCCGGGCCTCATATGTTGAAGATATCGATCGGCCCGACGATGCGGTCATCGAGGATGCGCACGGTCTTTTTGACGATCTCCAGGCCTGCCGCGCCGCGCCTCAGGGTGTGGTCGTAGAGCCCGGCGCGGGTGATCGGCGGCTCGATCCGCCGGAAGCTCGTTACCAGCCAGCACGCGGCCGCCTCGATCCGCGCCTTGCCGGCGTCCACGACCCGGACATTGGTGATCAGGTGCGCGGTCATCGGCAAGGGCATGTTGGCATACGAGTCCCCGGATTCGATGCGAAAGACGCGCGCCTGAAGCCCCGTGCGGTCGAGATGGATCAGGCTGATCTCGTTGTCCGGATCTGTGGTGAACCCCTCATCGCCGGCAAGCGCGGGGGCCCAGAACAGAGCGTCCTCGGCATACAGCGCCAGCCAGCGGTCCCATTCGCGGCGGTCGAGGTGAAAGGCCTCGCGGTACAGCAAATCCGCAACCTCGGCGGTCAGCGCCGGATCGAAGCCGCTCACGGCGCATCCAGCCGGCGCTGCCATTCGCGCCAGAAGCCGTAGAACGGCGTCTCGCTTTCGCGGCCCGGATTGCTGGTCAGCGGGGTTGCGCCGATCTCGGCCGCGGCCGCATCCGCACCCGCGATCATCGTCGCCCTGCCGAGCGCCAGGTCGTTCCATGCCGCCCCGCCGGCCGCCTTGGCCCCGGCATGGGCGACCTCCATCGCGCGCACGTCATCGGGCACGGCGAGGCTCGAGGGCAGGAAGAAATCCTCGTATTTGCGGATCCGCGCCCGGCGGGCCTGCGCGCTCTCGCCGACCGGCGCCAGGCACCAGGTGTCGATCTCGGTGAGCCCGACCTCGATCGGCCGCCAGACCCGGATGCAGGTCGAGGCCACATCGTTGAGGAAGAAATTGGGAAAGATCGTCACCGTCCGGCCGCGGTCGATCATCCAGCGCGCCTTGCCTTCGCCGAAGCGGGCGACCAGCGAAGCGCGGGCCTCGTTCAGCGGCGCGGCTTCCGGCGTGCCCCGGTCCGACCAGTTGATCATGTGCCCGTTGCCGACGTCGTAGCCGCCCGATTGGATGGATTCCAGGTCGAGGATCCGGCTCGCCTCGGTCCTGGCCCGGCCATCGTGCGCCTCGCCGGTCATCGCCTCGCGGTGGCGGACCGTGTGGGCGAAATTGCGGTGTACGGTCGCGACGTGATAGCCGTCGGTCGAGTTCTCCGTCTGCAGCTTCCAGTTCGCCCGCATCACATAGCGGCTCTCGCCCTTGAGCACCTCCATGCCGTGTTCGGACTGATCGGCCATCAGGTCGACGAACGGCCGCGCCCCGCCGAGAAACCGCTCAAGGTCCGCGACGCCTTCGTCCAGGCTGGCGAAGACGAAGCCGCGATAGCTCGCGGTCCGCGCCACCGGCTTGAGGTCGGTGCCCAGCCGCGCCAGCGCGCTTTCCTCGTAGCTGCGGTCGCGGCCGCGCACCCGCAAACATTTACCGTCGGCGTTGAACGTCCAGCCGTGATAGCGGCAGGTGATGGTCGGCGAGCAGCCGGCGCGCGCCCGCGTCAGCATCGATCCGCGGTGCGGACACGAGTCGTGGAAGCAGCGCAATTGCCCGTCCAGCCCGCGGATCACGAACACCGGCTGTCGGCCGATCGCCGTGGCGAGGTAATCGCCGCGTTGGGCGAGCTGACTTTCGTGGCACAGATAATTCCAGGTGCGATGAAAGATCCGCTCGATCTCGGCCTCGAACAGGTCCGGATCGACGAATGCCGCGCGCCTGACCCGAAAGACCTCGTCCGCGGGCCGGTCGTCGATATAGCTTTGGGCGTTCATCTCGGGCCCGGATGGTCCGCGCCGGGCCGGCCGGTGTCAACCGCCGCCGCCCTGGACGGCGCGGACGGCCTGATTATCATGCCGACGCCCGCCAACGGGGATGAGGTCTGGATTGTGGATGTGAAAAGCGGTCTTGCCGAGATGCGCACGCCGGTCGCCCATGGCGATATGCGGGGCTGGATCGAGGCTCTGCGCGAGGCGGGCGAGCTGAAGGAGATCACCGGCGAGGTCGACTGGGACGTCGAGCTCGGCACCATCTACCGGATGGTCCAGGGCAAGGGCGACAGGCCGGCGCTGCTGTTCAGCAACATCAAGGACTACAACGGCGCCGACGCGCTATGCCGGGAGATCTTCGTCGGCGGGCAGGGCAGCTATTCCAGGCTGGCGATGATGTTCGGCCTGCCCCAGGACACCCCGGCGCGCGAACTGGTCAAGATCTGCAAGACCATCTTTACCGAGCGCATCGCGCCCGTCGTAGTCGGCACCGGACCGGTGAAGCAGAACATCCTGACCGGCGATGACATCGATCTGCTGAAGCTCCCGGTGCCCCGGTGGAACCGGCTCGACGGCGGGCGCTACGTGCTGACCTATGCCGGCTGCGTGACCAAGGACCCCGACACCGACCTGCACAATGTCGGGATCTACCGCGGGATGGTGGTCGATCGCGACCGCATTGCCGTGCTGATGTGGCGCGCCCAGCATTGGGGCGGGCATTTCAGCAAATATGTCGAGCGCGGCGAGGAAATGCCGGTTGCCTATGTCATCGGCTGGGAGCCTTCGATGGGGTTCACCGCCGGCGCGCCGGTGCCGCGCCAGATCTCCGAATACGACGTGATGGGCGCGATCAGGGGCGCGCCGGTCGAGCTGGTGCCCTGCGAGACGGTGCCGCTCATGGTCCCGGCCGCCGCGGAGATCGTCATCGAAGGCTGGATTTCGTCCGACCCCGAGACTTTCGCCGAGGAAGGCCCCTATGCCGAGTTCACCGGTTACTACGCGACCGAGGTGACCAGGAAGCACACCACGCGGGTGAGCGCGATCACCCACCGGGACCGGCCGATCTTCCGCGGGACGCTCGAAGGCGCGCTTCCCTACAGCTATGCCGAGAACCCGGTGATGAGCTCGATCCAGCGCTCGGCCTCGGCCTGGAACGCGCTCGACCGGGCCGGCGTCCCCGGCATCACCGATGTCTTCGGCCAGCCGATCCACGCCGGAGTCAACATGCTCGTCCAGATGCGCCAGACCTATCGCGGCCAAGCCAAGCAGGCCGCGGCGGCGCTGTGGGGCGATTCGTCTTCGCACGTCCGCTACAAGCATGTCATCGTTGTCGATGAGGACATCGACATTCACGACTATGCCGCCGTCGACTGGGCGCTCGCATGGCGGGTCAACGCGGGCGAGGGCGATATCGTGATCTACCCTGCGACCTGGGGGGCGGGGCTCGACCCCTCGGTCCGCCGCCGCGATGCCGACGTCCATCTGTTCGGCACCGGCAAGTGGCACCGCGTGCTGATCGATGCGACGATCAACCTCGACTACCCGCCCGACCGCGGCGGCAGGCGCTACCCGCCGACCGTCGAGCCCTCGGCCGAGGATCAGGAGGCTGCACGCGCGCGCTTCTCCGAGCTCGGCCTCGACGATCTGAGATAGGAGCAGGATGTGAGTGAACAACCCGCAGGGCTCTCCAACCGCCTGCAGCCGCGGAGCTTCGGCGATCTGCGCGGCTGGATCGAGGCGCTCGATATCGAGGGCGAGCTGCACCGCATCGGCGCCGAGGTCGATTGGAACTGCGAGCTGGGCACGATCGCGCGCAAGACCTTCGGCGAGGGCCACGGCCCGGCGCTGATGTTCGAGAACATCACCGGCTACGGGGCCGATGACGACGTGTGGTCGCGCGCGGTCTTCACCGGCGGGCTGTCGAACTATTCGCGCGTGGCCATGATGCTGGGACTGCCCAAGGACGCGCCGATCCGCGACCTGGTGCTGGCGACCCGCCACTACCTCCAGCAGCGGGTCGCGCCGGTGACGGTCAAGGACGGCAAGGTCAAGGAAAACATCGTCACCGGCGCCGACATCGACATCTACAAGGTGCCGGTGCCGCGCTGGCACCGCGAGGACGGCGGGCGTTATATCAACACCTACCAGGCCACGGTGACCATGGACCCCGACACCGGAGTCCACAATATCGGCATCTATCGCGGCATGCTGGGCCAGAAAGACACGCTGCCGGTGCTGCTGTGGCGGGCGCAGAACTGGGGCGTTCATTTTCAGAAATGGGCCGACCGCGGCCAGAAGATGCCGGTCGCCCACGTCTATGGCTGGGAGCCGGTGATGCCGTATTGCGCCTCGGCGCCGATTCCGACCGGGGTCTCGGAGTACGAAGTCATGGGCGCGATGCGCGGCGCGCCGGTGCCGCTGGTCAAGTGCGAGACCTCGGACCTGATGGTGCCGGCCGATGCCGAGATGGTCATCGAAGGCTTCATCGACCCCGACCCCGCGACCTTCGAGCAGGAGGGGCCGTTCGGCGAGTACACCGGCTATTTCGGCGGCGACCAGGGGCCCAAGCACGTCACCAAGGTGACATGTGTGACCTACCGCGACGGCTCGATCCACCGCGGCACGCTGGAGGGCACGCTGCCCAAGATGCTGAACGAGAACTCGATCACCAGCTCGGTGCAGCGCGCGGGCGTGGCCTGGAACGTGCTCGAGCGCGCCGGCGTGCCCGGGGTGCGGGACGTCCACTGCGCGCCGGCCAATAACGGCACCACCTTGATGATCCAACTCCGCCAGACCTATCGCGGCCAGGCAAAGCAAGCGGCCGCGGCGATCTGGGGCTCCAATGCCTCTCATCTGCGCTACAAGCACATCTGGGTTGTCGACGAGGACATCGACATCCACGACTATGCCGCGCTCGACTGGGCGTTCGCCTACCGGGTCAACGCGGCCGAGGACGATATCGTCTTTTTCCCCGGCTCCTGGGGCTCGCTGCTCGACCCTTCGACCCGGCTCAAGGATCGCGACCCGATGCTCTATGGCACCGGCAAGTGGTGCCGGGTGCTCATCGATGCCACCGTCAATCTCGATTTCGAGCCCGAGGAGAGCTACGACGGCGAGCGCTACCCGCCCACCGTCATGCCCCACCGCGAAGACCTCGACAAGGTCGAAAGCCGCTGGGCCGAATACGGCTTCGAAGACGGCGCCTAGACCGTTCGGTTTTCAGGTTGGGTCATCGCCGGCGTTTTGAAATCGCTGGTGCATTCCTAGGGTTCGAAGCGGTCGCGGCGTGTACCGATGCGCTTCCGTGCGGCCACGACAATTGGCTCGGCGGCCATTCGGACGGCCCTGCGCACGGCTTCGCACATTCTGCGACAACGCCGCCCCCCCAATCGGGTCCAGCGCCCGGGGCGTGTACCGATCATGCGCTGGCCTGGTGGCGCAATGTCATCCAAACTCCCCAATCGATCCGACGATAGCGGGTCTTGGGGAGGGCGAGATGGCGGGCACGGCGATCGGCGAGAGCATCGCGCGGAAGGAGGACCGGCGGCTTCTCACCGGAACCGGCCGGTTCACCGACGACCTTAACGAGGCCGGGCAGGCCTACGCATGCTTTCTACGCTCGCCCCACGCCCATGCCGACATCGCGCGGATCGATACAGCGAAAGCGGCCTCGTTGCCGGGCGTTCTCACCGTGCTCACGGCTCGTGAATATGTCGCCGACGGGCTCGGTGCTCTCACGCACTACGCCAACGTCGCGGATCATCTCGATCCGAGCAAGCCGTCCTTTACGCCTGGAGAACTGCCCCCTCTGCCGGCCGGCCTGCCGATCGCCCCGGACCGGGTTCGCCACGTCGGTGAAATTGTAGCGATCGCAGTCGCCGAGACCCCGGACTTCGCGCTCGATGCCTTGGAACGGGTCAAGGTCGACTATGCTCCCTTGCCCGCCGTCACCGATGTGCGTGCTGCCGTCATGGCCTCGGCGCCGCGGATCTGGGACCGCGACAATGTCTGCGTCATGGCCGAAAACGGCGATGGTGCCGCAACCGATGCAATGTTCGCGTCCGCCTATCGGATCGTCCGCTGCGGGTTGTTGAACCACCGGGTCAACGGCTGCCCGATCGAGCCGAGGGCGGCGATTGGCACCTTCGATGCCGGGCGCGGCGTCTACACATTGCAGGCGCCAAGCCAGGGCGTCCATCGTTATAAGAGCGCGCTGGCGACGGCGCTCGGTGTGCGGCCCGAGGCGGTTCGCGTGGTGACCGGCGACGTCGGCGGCGGCTTCGGGCTTCGGTCGGCCTGCAACTCCGAATATCCGCTGTTGTTGTGGGCGGCCCGCCGGATCGGACGCCCGGTCAAGTGGACGGCGAGCCGGAGCGATGCATTTCTGTCGGACTATCAGGCACGCGACGTCCTATGCGAGGGTGCGATCGCGCTTGACGATACGGGGCGGATTCTCGCCGCCCGGTTCGAGTATCTCGGCAATGTCGGGGCGCATCCCGTCACGCTCGCGGTGCTGGCGAACCTGCTGCGTATGTCCGGCCCCGCCTACGACGTCCCGTCCATGCACGTTTCTGTGCGCGGCGCTTTCACCAACACCGTCCCGGTGTCGGTCTTTCGCGGCGCGGGCAGGCCGGAGGTGACCCACTTGCTCGAACGCCTGATCGACCTCGCGGCCGCCGAGTTCGGAATGGACCGCACCGAACTGCGCCGGCGCAACCTGATTCCCGGGGCATTACTGCCCTATCGGTCGGCGCTCGGACTTCTGTACGAATCCGGGGCATTCACCAAGAATTTCGACACAGCGGTGCGAGCGATCGATTGGCACGGTTTCGCCGACCGGCGCGCTAAGGCGGCGGCCCGTGGGCGGCTCGCAGGCATCGGGATCGCGAACTATCTCGAATCCCCGGCCGGCGCACCCAACGAGAGAACCGACATCCGCATCCTCACCGAGGAGAGCCGGGTCGAAGCGGTCATCGGCACCCAAGCCTCCGGTCAGGGGCACGAGACGACTTTCGCTCAAGTCGTGTCGGCGACGCTGGAGATACCGATCGAACGGGTTTCGATCGTCTTCGGCGATTCAGACCAAGCAGTAACCGGCGGGGGCACGCATGCCGACCGCTCCATGCGCCTCGCCGGGACCGTGATCTTGCGGGCCTGCAAGGACATCATCGAGCGCGGCCGTGAGATCGCCGCCCATCTGCTGGAGGCGGCGGTCTCCGACATCGGCTATTCGGATGGCCGGTTCACAGTCCTCGGCACAGACCGCTCGGTGGATCTGTTCGAGGCCGCCGAAGCCACCGAGCGAGGCAGCACACCCGAAGGCCTGTCCAGTCCGCTCCAAACGACAAACCAAATCTCGACCCGGCTCCATGCTCACCCGAACGGAGTTGCGGCCTGTGAGGTCGAGATCGATCCCGAGACCGGGACCCTCCAAATCCTGCGATACGTTACCGTCGACGACGTGGGCCGGGTTATCAACCCGATGATCGTCGAGGGGCAGATCCATGGAGGTATTGCTCAGGGCATAGGACAGGCGCTGTTCGAGCAGAGCGCCTATGACGCTGGGTCAGGGCAGCTGATCTGCGGTTCATTCATGGATTATTGCCTGCCCAGGGCCAGCGACTTGCCAGCCTTCTTGTGCATGGCCGTTGGCCTCGCGGCACCGAGCAACCCGCTCGGCGTCAAGGGGGCGGGCGAGGCGGGAACGACTCCGGCAACGGCCGCCGTGGTCGGGGCGATCGCCGATGCCCTTCGCGACCACGGCGTCACTCACCTCGACATGCCAGTGACCTCCGAGCGCATCTGGCGGGCGATCCGCTCGCCACCGCCTGAGCCGCACCCGCTGCGCCCCCATTCCTGAGCTGCCGCGTGTTCTGGTTGACGATGCTTAATCGGGTCGAGCCCGATCTCGACCCCAGCCTTGTGCTGACCCAAATGGAGACGAAGATCCTCGATCACTCGGTGTCGGGGAATGAGCATGATCCGCCACTCCCCAAGACACTCTCGCTCTACCTCATCAAGATCGCCAGGCTCGGCGGCTATCTCGCCCGCGCCAACGATCCCCAGCCCGGAAATCTCATCATGTCGCGTGGCATGCCGCGCCTAACCGACATAAATCTTGGAGCCAATCTTAGAGACCGTTTGAGAAAGGGGGTTCCGATCGGTGCGGTTTGGTGATTCACCCCGTGCATGTGGACACGGCAGACGCGAGGCCGCATGGCCGCGGTCGCGCGGAAGACCAAGCGCTATCCGAGCGGTCTCACCGATGAGGAGTGGGCGCGGATCGCGCCGCTGCTGACGAAGCCGGCGCAGCGGGGCCGCAAGCCGAGCGTGGACCTGCGCGAGGTGCCGAACGCGATCCGCTACATGACGCGCACGGGCGGCGGCTGGCGCATGCTGCCGAAGGACTTCCCACCCTGGCAGACGGTGTATTGGTGGTTCCGCCGCTTCGTGCGGCTGATGCTGTTTCGCACCATCCATGACATCGCCCTGATGGTCGACCGGGAGCGCGCCGGCCGCAAGGCCGGCCCGAGCGCCGGGGTCATCGACAGCCAGACGGTCAAGGCGCAGGCGGCCAAGGCGAAGCGGGGCTACGACGCGGCCAAGAAGACGGTCGGACGCAAGCGGCACGTGGCGGTGGATACCGATATCCGCCTGCTGATGGTCAACTTGACGCCGGCGGACATCTCCGACAGCGCCGGGGCGCAACTGATCCTGGAGGGCATCCGCAAGCGCTGGCCCCGGGTCAAGCATCTGTTCGCCGATGGCGCCTATGACCGCACCCAACTGATGGACAAGGCGGCCTTCCTCGACTTCGTCATCGAGGTCGTGCGCCGCCTCGACGACGAGCCGGGCTTCAAACTCGTGCCGCGCCGTTGGGTCGTGGAGCGCAGCTTCGGCTGGCTCACCCGATGGCGCCGCCTGGTTCGCGACGACGAACAACGCATCGATGTCTGCGAAGCCATGATCCATGTCGCCATGGGAGCCTCCTGCTCCGCAGAAGCAGCCATTGAGACCTTTCTCAAACGGACTCTCAGAGGTAATTGAAAGCCTCACCGGATGGATACGTTGAACTTGGGTCAGACAGGATTTACCGCGCAGCCGCAATCCGTCTTTGGTGATCTGGTCCGCTGGCGAGCGCCTCAATCGAAACCCGGCGGCGGGACGAAGGCTTGGTAGCCACGTTCCAACATCCGCGCGAATTGGATACACGTGTGGTCGCCGAATTGCGGGCCAACGATCTGGACGCCGACCGGCAGGCCGTCTTCCGTGAAGCCGATCGGCGCAGCGACCGAAGGCAGGTGTGCAACGCCGGTGAAGCCGGTCCAGAAGATCTGGTTCATGAAGGGATGGACTTTGTTCTCGATGGTCATCTGCCGTTCGTAAGGCGGTTCGGTCATGTGCGGGAACGCCACCGTGCAGTTCACCGGACACAGCAACAGGTCGTATTCGCGAAAGAAGGCATGCCACTTATGCCGCATCCGGTGGCGTTGTTCGTTGAGGTTGAGCCAGTCGCGGTGAGACAGCGTCATGCCGCGCAGCATGCGTGCCCATTTGCTGTCATCGTCCTGGCCCCGCGCCTCCAGATCCGCGAAGGCAGCCTCTCGCTCGAGGTCAGTATGCTTCGCCGACGTGGCTGAGCGCAGCAGGATATCGAAGGTGCGATGGATGTCCTCCATCTCGATGTCGGGTCGCGCGCCTTCGTTCACGTCGGCCCCTTCGCGCGCGAGGAAATCCGACAGGTGACGGATCCGCTCGGAGATCGCGCGCTCGACCGGCGCGGTTGCATGGTCCGCAATGACGGCGACCCTGTACTCGCTAAGCCTTTTCCTCGGCGCGCGCGGCAGCGCGAGCCGATATCCGGACGCGTCGATCTCATCGGGTCCGGCGATGGCATCGAGCCCGAGCGCCAGATCCTCGGCGCTCCGCCCCAAAGGGCCGATCGCGAGGATGTCGAGCGGCGCCACGTTGCCGGCAAGCGCGTGCCCGTCGGCGGGGCAGATCCCGAACGTCGGTTTGAGGCCGTAGAGGCCGCAGTAGTTCGCCGGGTTGCGGATCGACCCGGCGATGTCGCTACCCATCTCGATACCGGTCATGCCGGCGGCGAGCGCGGCCGAGGCACCGCCGGAAGAACCGCCAGGCGTGCGGTCGGGGTCCCACGGGCTGCACGTCCTGCCATAGATGGCGTTGAAGGCCTGCGCATCGGCGAGCCAGATCGGCACGTTCGTCTTGCCGAAGATCACCACCCCTGCTGCCCGCCAACGAGCGACCGAGAGGGCATCGGCCCGAGCGATGTTTTCGGCCTGCGCCGGCACGCCCCAGGTCGTCGGCAGACCCTTGATGTCGAAGGAATCCTTGACCGTCATGGGCACGCCGTGGAGCGGCCCCCAGACCTCGCCCTTGGCGAGTGCCGCGTCAGCGGCGCGCGCCCGCTCCCGGGCGGCTGGGATACAGGTCTCGACGATCGCGTTGAGCACCGGGTTGAAGCGCTCGACCCGCCCGAGATAGTGGTCCAAGAGTTCCAGGCAACCGATCTTTCGGCGGCGGATGTGGCCGGCCAGCCGCTTGGCCGATTGAAACGCTATGTCGCTCATCCTCTCCCCCGCGCTTGCTTACAGTATCATCCGAGCTTTCCTGGAGGTCCACCATGGCAAGAATTCCATGAGTGACGGCTAGAGGAATATACATGGAGCGCCGATTAACTTTCGTTGCTACTGGCCGAACAGCAGCGCTGGGAGGTACAGCGCAGTCGGCGGATAGAAGGCGACAATCGTAAGCACGATCAGCTGGCAGACCACGAACGGAATCACCCCGCGAAACATCGAGCCATAAGTTATCTCCGGAGGTGCAATCGCCCGAAGGTAATAGATCGAAGGAGCTACCGGGGGCGTAAGGTACGACGTCTGGATCACAACGCACACCATTATGCCGAACCATATGGGATCTATGCCCGCATTTCTAATCAAAGGGGTGAAGATCGGCATGCAAATTAGGACGATCGACACCCAGTCGAGGATGAAGCCAAGGACAAAGAAGATGGCGAGCATAAGCAGTGTGAGCTCGGCAGTGGTGGGCTTGAAAGTGTCGAGGAAGACACGGATCAGGTCGTTGCCACCGTTGACCATGAAGATCGCGGAAAACATCACGCCTCCGAGCACGGTGAACATCACCATGACGTTGACGCGAATAGCACGGTCAAGGACCGCCAAGGCGACATTCCAAGACATTCGCCCGTAAGCGATGATCAGCACCACAGCACCGAACGCGCCAACAGCGGCTGCTTCGGTTGGCGAGGCGATGCCAGCGAGAATCGATCCAAGAACAGCGACGATCAACGCGATTGCTGGCACGAGCGCGATGAGGGTAACGCGCAACTTCTCCAGCGTCGGGGCGCGCAGGTCGTTGGCCTCGAGTGCCGGCCCATCTTCGGGCTTGAGATAACAGCGCAGAGCGATATAGGCGATAAACAGAAGCGTCATCAACAAGCCCGGAATGACGACACCTGCGAACAAGTCACCAATCGACTCTTCTACGATCGATCCGTAGACGACTACCACGACAGTCGGCGGGATAATGGTGCCGAGCGATCCTCCGGCGCAGATCGTTCCTGCGATGAGATCGTGCTTGTAACGCTGCTTCATCATCGGCGGGATGGCCATCATTCCGACCACCGTCTCGACCGCGCCGACGACGCCTGAGCACGCGGCAAAAATGCCGCACATCGAGATCGATGTCAGTGCCAGGCCGCCGCGCAGCTTGCCGATCCACAACTGGATTGCCTGGAACAACCTCTCGGCGATGCCCGAGCGTTCCAGGGCGCTGCCCATGAAGACGAAAAGCGGCAGCGCCGTCAGCACGTAGTTTGACGAGACGTCCTTTAGCCGGCTGAACATCTGCGGCCCGAGCGTGTCACCAAAAAACCAATATCCGAAGGCGAAGGACAGCCCGATCATGCTGAACGCCACGGGTATGCCCATAAACACGAGAAGGAAAAGCGCCGGAAACATCCAGATTGCAGGAATATCGATCATGACCGTGCCACCTGGCCTGCCGGCCGCCTATTCGTCCGCGCTCGGAGAATCGCGGCGTGCCCCCACGATACCGATCCCGTGCCGCAAGGTCTCAGCGCAGGACTGCAGCCATAGCGCGACGAGACCGATCGCGAGCGCGACATAGAATGGCCAGACGATCGGTGCCCATGCACTCACCAGCTCGACCTCCCTCGTGACGAGCGCCGAATAGCTGCGCCGGATCGCGGCATCGCTGATTAGCCAGATCGCCGGGATGAACAAGATTAGATAAGAAAGGATGTTGGCGGCGTGCTGCACCGGCTTCGGTAGGCGGCTCGACAAGACGTCGATGCGCACATGGACGTCCTTCTGCAGCCCGTAAGCCCCGGTCAGCATGAACAGCGCGCCGTGGACCATGAAGGTGATGTCGAACGCCCAAATGGTTGGAGCGTTGAAGGCGTAGCGTGCAACCACCTCATAGAGGGCCACAAGGATCAGCGCCGGGAACAGCAAATACCCGGCGTAACCGACAACCCGCACCAGGGAATCGGTCCACCTGATTATCAGCAACAGCGCCCGCATCGATCGCACCCGGGCGGGTGAGGACAGCGTTTCACCCGCCCCTCGGTGACTCGACCGTCAGCGCCGGTCAGTGACGAGGTACTTCGAGTTCTTGGACCAGGACTCCTGAAAGGCATAGAAGCTCTTGGCGAACTTCTCCATCCACGGATTCCCCTTGGCGTTTTGTTCTTTGATCTTGTCTTCGGCCCATTCGCGCCCGGCCCTGCGGATCGCATCGATCAGCTCGGGCGAGAGCTCGACAAGCTCGTTCTTGCTCGACGCGCCCATCTCTTTCATCGCCTTGGCGTTGTTGACGTTGAGCGTCGCATAGGCGCGGACCAGCACGGAGTCGCAGACCATTTGCATTTTGGCCTGGATATCGCGCGGCAGGGCGTCCCAGCTCTCCTTGCGCATCAGGATTTCGTAAAGACCGCCCGGAGCGTGAATCCCCGGGTAGATCACATACTTGGCGATCTTCTGAAAACCCAGCGAGAAGTTGCCGTAGGGATCGAGATACTCGGCACCGTCGACGGCTTTGCGCTCGAGCATGGTGAAGACCTCCGGACCTGGAACCAGGGTCGGCGCGGCGCCAAGATTGCGCATGACGACTGTGTTTGCGCCGGCGGTACGATAGCGGAAGCCCTTGAGGTCGGCGAGCGACTGAACCTTTTTGTGCGAATTAGCGAACAGCTCCGATCCGATAATGCCGCAGAACATGCCGTGATAGCCGAGGCTATCGCGGTACTCGGTCCACAGTTGCTCGCCACCACCGGCCAGCACCCACAGAAGCTTGGCGTGAGGTCCCATACCGCCGGGAATGTCGCTTATGAATGCGGAGGCTGGGTGCTCGTTTATCTCGAAAGCCGGGTAGTGGTAGGCCATGTCGGCGCGTCGGTCCTTGACCGCTCTGTGCGCTTCGAAGATGCTCGCAAGCACAAAAGCGCCGTAGGGCTTGATTTCGACCGCACCGTCAGTGGCGAGCTTGACCTTCTCGGTGAAGGCTTCAGGAAACAGCTTCCAAGTGACAGTCCCTTCGGGCACGAAGC
The DNA here is from genome assembly GCA_965248835.1 of Alphaproteobacteria bacterium. GTDB lineage: Bacteria > Pseudomonadota > Alphaproteobacteria > MPNO01 > MPNO01 > CAYFYS01. The sequence continues at coordinate 1,932,704 of CBDFLJ010000001.1, read as the reverse complement.
TGGTCATCTTGAACTTGAACTTGGCCTGAGCCGCCGCCTCGCCAGCGACTGCCAAGGAAATTGCGGCAGTCAGAAGGATCAATGTTTTGCGCATGGTGCGCTCCTTTTTTGCCGTTTTTCGGTCAAACGCTTTGGAGATTGGGAAACACGTAACACAGAGAACACGGATTTCGCGGTACACAATTGTGGCAGATTTTCGAGAACCGGTCGACCAATGTCAGGTCAACAGCTCGGCCATACGACCGGCGAGCAGATGAAGCCGCCGATTCTGCTTGAGGATCTCCGACATCATCGGCCTCCCCTCCTCAATGATGGACTCGGCATCGAAGGCGACGATCCCACCGTTCTCGACCACCACCCGCCCCGCGGCCGCGCGGGCTGAGGGTAGAGCGCGATCTCGTGCCCTGGACACTGCCCTCCTTCCATCAGGACATCCTCAACGGTGCCTCTGCCACGGATGGCGATGCAGCGCACACACCGCTCGGAAGAAATTTGCCAGCCATAGACACGTCCCCTTCGGCTCTTCAGAGTCCGTTTGCGAATTCCCTCAATGGCTGATCCGGCGCAGTATCAGGCTTGCCATGGCGAGGTGGATCATGGCCTCGGAGACGTCGAGGCGTTGTTCGTAGTCGCGCACCAGGCGGCACCAACGGGTGAGCCAACCGAAGGTGCGTTCGACGACCCAGCGCCGGGGCAAGACCTTGAAGCCCGGTTCGTCGTCGATGCGGCGAACCACCTCGATGACGAAGTCGAGGAAGGCGGCCTTGTCCATGAGCTGGGTCCGATCGCAGGCGCCGTCGGCGAACAAGTGCTTGACCCACGGCCAGCGCTTGCGGATGCCCTCCAGGATCATCTGGGCGCTGGCGCTGTCGGAGATATCGGCCGGGGTGAGGTTGATCATCAGCAGGCGGCCGTCGGTGTCCACCACCACGTGCCGCTTGCGGCCAACCATCTTCTTGGCCGCATCGTAGCCCCGCTTCGCGCCCGGCGCGGGAGCCGTGATCGACGTGCTGGCCGATCTGTTCATCCTGCGCGGCGTGCCGGGATATATACGCTCCGACAACGGCCCCGAGTTCATCGCCAAGGCCGTGCCAGCGTGGATCGCCGCGCTCGGCGCCAGGACTGCCTATATCACGGCCGGCAACCCGTAGGAGAACGGTTACATCGAGAGCTTCAACGCGCGGCTGCGCGACGAACTGCTCGGCGGCGAGATCTTCCATACCTTCGAGGAGGCACGGGTCATCATCGAGAGCTGGCGGCGACACTACAACGCCGTCAGACCCTATGCATCGCCCCGATACCGGGCGCCCGCTCCGGAGGTCATCCTGCCTCAACTCGCTGCCTGATCGGTCAAGCCATCGCGAGGCGGCGCGGCGGTTCGGCATCGACCGCCGAACGGTGAAGAAATGCCGAGCTATTCGGCGCCGCCGGGCTACCACCGGACGACGCCGGTGCGGCGATCGAAGCTGGACGGCTTCGCCGGCATCATCGACGCGATCCTTGAGGCGGACCGGGATGAGCCGTGCAAGCAGCGGCAGAAGGCGCAGCGGATCTTCGAGCGGCTGCGGGACGAGTACGGGTTTGCCGGCGGCTACACCATCCAGACCGTGTGAAAACTCTGGGTGGCGGGGGATTCCGTGTGTCTCATGGCGATGTTAGGGTCCGCCATGAGACACATTCCTGGCATTGACCGCTCTCAGGTTCTGCTTCTGCCGGAAGCAGTGGACGATTACGTGGGCCGGGATAACCCGGTCCGTTTCATCGATGCCTTCGTGGATGGTTTGGACCTGGCGGCCGCTGGTTTCGAGCGCGCCGCGCCGAAGGCGACAGGTCGTCCCGGCTACGATCCGGCGGACCTGCTGAAGCTCTACATATACGGCTATCTCAATCGGGTACGTTCGAGCCGCCGGCTGGAGGCTGAGAGCAAGCGTAATCTCGAAGTGATCTGGCTGTTGCGGCGTTTGTCGCCGGACTTCAAGACGATCGCCGATTTCCGGAGGATCAATCGGGCGGCCTTCCGACAGGTGTTTCGGGAGTTCGTGAGGCTATGCCGCGAACTGGAGCTGTTCGGTCGCGAGCTGGTGGCGGTTGACGGTACACGGATCAAGGCAGTGAACAGCCGGAAGCGGAACTTCACCAAAGCGAAGCTGGAGAAGGCGTTGGCCGAGAGCGACGAGAGGTTGTCGCGTTATCTCGACCGGCTCGACGAGGCCGACGGGCAAGACGAGGGCGGCGCCGGCGGCGGCGAGGTGGAGAATATCCAGGAGAAGATCGCTGCGATCCAAGGGCGGCGTGAGCGGTTTGAGGAACATCGAGACGCACTGGCTGCGAGTGGCGAGGGCCAGCTCTCTTTGACGGATCCGGACAGCCGGGCGATGTACGCCGAGACCCGGGTCGGTGTCGGCTACAACATTCAGATCGCCGTGGACGCCAAGCACAAACTGATCGCCGAGCAGCAGGTCCATAACAAGGTCAGCGATCTCGGTCTATTGGCCGAGACGGCGGTGGTGGCCCGTCGGAACCTGGCCGTCGATCGGATCGACGCGGTCGCCGACGCGGGCTACTTCAAGATCGAGGATATCGAGGCCTGCGAGAATGCCGGCGTCGTGCCGCATGTGCCCAAGCCCCAGCGCGGATCCACGGTGAGCCAGGGGCTCTTTCCCAAGGAACGCTTCCGCTATGACGGCGGCGAGGACATTTACATCTGCCCCGACGGCCAACGCCTGGCGCTACACAGCAAGCGCAAGCGCCGCGATCTCATCTTCGCCAGTTACGCCAATCGCGCCGCGTGCAAGGAGTGCCAACTCAAGTCGAAGTGTACGAAAAGCGCCTTCCGTCGGGTCCTGCGCTATGTCGACGAAGCGATCCTGGAGCGCATGGCAGAACGATTGGCGGCCCGCCCGGAGCTGCTCGATGCGCGCCGTGAAAGCGTCGAGCATCCCTTCGGCTCAATCAAACAATGGATGGGCCAGGGTGCCTTCCTGACCCGGCGGCTGGAGAACGTGCGCGGCGAGTTCAGCATCACGGCGCTGGCTTACAACATCCGCCGCGCGATCTCTCTGGTAGGTGTTCCCGCCTTGATCGCCGCCGCGAGGGCATGAGACAGGAATCAGGCCAAAATCGAGCGCCGCACATCGATCCATGGAGGCCTGGAGCCCCTTCCACAGGGCTACCGGCGCCAAACCGCCAGATTACGTGGGATCGCCGCAAATCATGGTTACCTAAACCTCCATCCCCGCCCCCGCCCGAGTTTTCACACGGTCTGCATCGTGAAGGATTACGTGCGCGCGAAGCCTTCGTGCCGCTCTATCACCCGCCGGGCCACCTCAGCCCCCAACCTGGCGCAGCTTCGCAGCGATCTCCTCCGCCATGGTCCGCCCTCCATTGGTCGCTTTCCTTAGCTTTACGACCTTGGAAAGCCGGTGCGAGCGGGTTCGGATCGAGGTGCGATCAGAGTGGGATCGCGATCAGCGCTTTAACCAGGTAGGTATCGGGAACCACGATGTTTTCGGCGAACTTGGGCTCGTCGTTTTCGAACACGACCATAGCCCGATACTCACCGGTGCTGAACGTATGGGTGACACCTTCGTTATCGGTCTGCAACACGACGTAATTGGCGCGAACGTCATACGCCGTCCCGTCGTAGCCCATCACCAGCACGTTGCTGATCAGATGACGAGCGTAGTGGATATTGTAGATGTTGGCCTCACGCAGCGAAAGGACCCGATCCCGGATCATCCGGCGGTGGTCGCAATAGATCCAATAGCCTTCGAGACCGGCGTCGAGATTATCCCGGGGATGAATGATATAACGGCCCGCCTCGATGAAGAACGCGGGCCACTCCTCGAGCCGGTCATCGTCGAGGCACTTGGCATAGCGGTAGAACATCTTTTCGATTTTGCGCTCGGTTGCGCTGTCCACCGCCTCGTTCGTCGAAGCCTTTCGACTGGCCTGAGCCGACTCGGACATCTTCGCCGCCTCCCTGTTTTCGCCCGTTTCAGTCGTCAGTCGTCGAAGGAAATCCCCATTATGTCGCAGTAGCCGCGCCAAAAGCCGCGAATTGGCGCTTCCGTTACAAGATGATCCTGATCATCGGACTCGCGGCCACCCATCTCGATGAACGAGTATCCGCGTCCGAATTCTCCGGTGAATGCCTTGTTCGCGATTTCCAACGCTTCGGCATCCTCCATCGATAGATAGCCCGATGGGCCGAGTAGGTTGCCTTGCTTACGCCGCACCTCGCGATGATAGTCGTCGTCGTCTTCATATTCGAAGTTGATCCAAACCAGTTCGAACCGGTCCGGGCCTTTCGGCCGAATGTGGCGGAACCCGAGGTGGTTTCCGATTTGCGCCAGCACGAATGTCGGGAACAGCGTGAGAATAGTGGTTACCATTCCATCGCCGTGTTCGCGGACGACGTCGATGACCGAGGTGTCTTCGAGCGAGAATTTCGGCTTGTGCGTCGCGATCTCCTTGAACGTGTCACCGAGCTCCTCATCGGTCTTGCCGTAGGTCGTCAGGATCGAGTGCAGCCCGCCCTTCGTCATCACCGACGATCCGCGTTGGGTCGATCGGAAGAACCCGAAGTTGGAATTGAACATATGGAGGAGGGAGCCGTGATAGCAGTCTTTGACGTTCTCGAAATACAGCTTCCAATTGCCCTCAACGATCTGCCGCTGATAGCCGGTCACCCGGTACGGTCGGCCACATAAGGTGTCAAATCGATCGCGGACCGGTTTTTCCATATACGCGTCCAACGGCTCCATGTCCTCATCGAAGGTGCCGAATACAACGCCCGCATAGCTTTCGGTTCGCAATTTTTCGAGGGGATGATCGGCAAGCTGGAAATCGTCAGGGAAACCGCCGTTCCCCTTGATTCCCTTGCGGTAGGGCGCACCAATCAGATTGCCTTCGTTGTCATAGGACCACTGGTGATAGATGCAGGTATGGTTGTCGCAGTTGCCGCGACTCTCGCGCACCACCATGGCGCCGCGGTGGGCACAGCGGTTGACGAACGCATGGAGTGAACCGTCGCGTCCGCGGTTGAGCACCACGGGGATCGTACCGACATAGGTCGATACGAAATCACCCGGGTCCGGCACCTCGCATTCGAGCCCGAGATAGTTCCAGGTTGGGCCACGGAATATCCGATCGTTCTCGGCGGCGAAGATATCTCTATCGATATACACGGTGTGCGGAACACGCGTGAGATCGCTCTTCGGCCATGGTTCGCCATAGGCGGGCAAGTTCGATCGAGACATCAAGGGCTCTCCTGGTCCTCTACGCAACAGCGACACGGTATTTGTGGGCCATCGGAGGCTAAGCTATTTGTCGGCACCGAGTCAAAAATTGCGGGCTCGGGCCTCGGGTTATCGCATTTGCACGACCTCGTGCGACACATGGTTCGAGACGGCCACTCCGTGGCCTCTTCACCATGAGGAAACACTACGATCTCATCCTGCAGAGCGGGTGGCAAGGCCGCGTCCCGAAGGATGGAAGACACACGGTCGATCGAGGGCGCCGGCGCTCAATCCAAATCGCCGACATCGATCGTTGGATACTTTGCCGGCATCGTGATTTCGAGCACCTCGACATCTTCCGAGTAGTCGAGGACGTTGTGAGCGCCGCCTGGGGGCTGGATCATCGAGTCACCGGCCTTTGCGACGACGACCTCGTCACTGCCCTCCCAACGATAGCTCACGCGTCCCTTGAGGATGTAAACCAGATGAAAGGTCAGGTCATGCCAGTGCCAGCCCATTGGGCCATCGCACGGCCCCAACGCACGCATATGAAATGCGCCCACCCGACCGTCGGTCGCTTCGGCGGCGCCGAGGTCGCGGTACTCGAAGCTGACCCACAGACCGTCGCGCCGGAACGAGGATTCGTCGCAGGCACTGAGGACGAGCGCGCTGAAAGCATCGGGCAGTCGTCCAACGTCCTGCGTCATCGCGTTGTCCTCCGTATGACTTAACGCCGAGCCAAGGCGGTGACATTATCGACAAAACTCCGTGGCGGGGATAGCGGTCCACAATATGGATTACCTACCAGACGCAACGAACTTATCGGCGAGGCCGTTTTTTGCGACGACGCGCGGCAGCGACCGAGCACAAGCGATCCTCGCGGAGTCCTGCCGGTTGGACGACGCGGTCGGCAAGGCGACGGCCCAACTGAGTCTCGACGATGTCCCACGCGGGTTGATCGGGCTCCTCGAAAACCTGCGAAAAGAATCTTCATGACAGCGGAGATCGCCAATCTGGACCTGACCGCCGTTGCCGCGGAGATCCGCTCGCGCCGAATCTCCTCGCTTGAGGCGACCGAGGCCTGTCTGGCGCGCGCCGAACGCCTCGCCGGCCGGCTCAACTGTTTTATCGTCCTTGACGCCGATGGCGCGCGAGCGCAGGCGCGACGAGCCGATGACAGGCTATCAACGGGTGAGTTGGTCGGGCCATTGCACGGTGTGCCTATGGCGCACAAGGATCTGTTCTCGCGCGAGAATCAGGTCGCGACCTGCGGATCTCGGATCCTCGACGGCGTCCGTGGCGCAACAACGGCGACCGTACTCGAACGCCTCACTCGCGCCGGTGCGATCGAAATCGGCCGGTTGCACATGAGCGAATTCGCCGCCGGTGGGACCGGCCACAATCTGCATTTTGGCGACTGTCTCAACCCCTGGAACACCGACTATTCGCCCGGCGGATCGTCGAGCGGTTCGGCGTCGGCGGTCGCCGCACGGCTGATCTATGGATCGCTCGGAACAGATACCGGGGGCTCACTCAGATGGCCCGCGGCGCTGTGCTGCCTAACGACCATACGGCCGACCCAGGGACGCGTCAGCCTACATGGGGTGATGCCAAGATCCTGGTCGCTGGATACGGTTGGGCCGCTCGTTCGTTCGGTAAGGGATTGTGCCTTGATGTTGGATGTCATTGCCGGTGCCGACCCAAGGGATCCCAATTGCTCCGCGCTGCCGCCGCCGAACGATCTCGCGGCGCTCGAGGCTCCCGTGGGCGGGCTCAGGCTGGGCGTCCCGATTTCCGGATCGACGCAAGACGTCGATCCGGAAATGCGCACTGCTCTTGCGGCGGCGCTCGATGTATTTCGCGGGGAGGGCGTCTCGGTCGTCGAGATCGAGATTCCCGATGAAGATTTGATGTTCGATCTCTGCGACTTGATATCCAAGGCCGAAGCCGCAGCGCTGCACGAGGCGTGGCTGACGGAACGCGGCGACGATTACGCATCCTATATTCGCGATCACCTCGAGTCGGGTCTCCTGATCTCCGCCGCCAGTTACCTCAACGCGATGCGGCTGCGCACCAAGGTGATCAAAGATTTCGTGTGTTCGGTATTTGCGCGGGTCGATGCGATTGCGCTGCCTTCCTATCCAGGCCGCGCGCCGACGATGGCCGAGTGCGATCCGCTCGGTCCAGGCGGCGCCGAGCAATTCTGGACGACCTTTCCTCGTTTCACGCGGCCGCTCAGTTTGCTTGGGATCCCGATAATCTCCTGTCCGATCGGAATCGGATCAAACGGCATTCCACTCGGGATTCAGATCGCGGCGCGGCCGTTTGACGAGGAAACGCTGTTTGCATTGGGCGGGGCGTTCCAGCGCGCAACCGACTGGCACCGGCGCGCCCCGGATATCTGATACCGGTCTGGTTCATCTGTGAATTTGTTGGCAGCGGGCGAGCGTAGTGCGGCACCACCTTATGGCAGAGGCCGAACCCGATTTGGGCGGAGCGAAAAAGTGTGCAGCCATGCCGAAGGTCACCTCGCCGGATGTACCGGCATATTCCAGGCCGACGCCTATGCGGGCTTCGATGCCCTCTACGCAACCCGGCGAGATCCCGCCCCGTCACGTCTTGGGGAGATCGCGGATCGCGTCGAGATCGGGCGTGAAGCCGAGGCCCGGTGTCTCGGGCAGGGTGAGCCAGCCGTCGACCGGCTCGGGGAGATCGCGGTACATCTGCTTGCAGATCTCGGTCGCGACATAGTGGTGCTCGACCATGGTTCCGTTGGCCACGCCGGCATGCAGATGCATGTTGTGATGCATCCAGGCGCCGCCGTTGCAGATCGGGACATTGAATGCGGCCGCCATGCCGGCGATCTTGACGCATTGGGTGAACCCACCACCGATCACGACATTGGGCTGCACGTAGTCGACCGCTTCATGCACCAGCATGTCGCGAAACCGCCAAGCGTGGCCTTCGTTCTGGCCGGCGGCGAGCGGGATGCTCGTCATTTGGCGCAGTTTCGCGAGTTGGCGAACATCGTTGTGGGTAATCGGCTCCTCGAAATACGTAACCCTGCAGTCCTCGATTAGTTTGGTCAGCTTGCGGGCCTGAAACGGATCGAGGCGGCAATTCGCGTCGATGAATAGATCGACGTCGTCGCCGACGGCCTCTCGCACCGCCCTCACGCGCATCGCGTCTTCGCGAATGACATCATCGACCGGGCGGATCGTGTCGCGGTTTGGCAGCGCTTCGTTGGCGACCACCATCTTGAGCTTGCGATGGCCTTTCGACTGCCATGTCTTGGCGGCCTCGGCGAGTTGCTCCCGGTCGAAAACCGGAAACCCGAACGTCGCGTAAGTTTCAACTTTGCTTCGGGCACCGCCCAGGAGGCGCCAAACCGGTTGGTTCAGGAACTTGCCTTTGATGTCCCAGAGCGCAACGTCGATCGCAGCGATCGCGTGGCTTGCGTATCCGGTCTGGCCGCGTGGGCTCATCTTCCAATAGAGCCGCTCCCAAATACGCTCGTTCGCCATCGGATCCTCGCCGAGGATCAATGGTCCCGCGACAGCGTTGATGATATTGGCGATGACCTCGCCCTCGACAATCGCCGTAAACCCGTAGCCGATCAGTCCATCGTCGGTTTCGACCTCGACATGGCAGACATTGAGCGCGACGGTCCGGTCGATGCCGAATTCGTCGAATGGCACCGAAACGCGCAACCCGGTTGCATCCACGCGGCTGATTTTCATGCCAGTCTCCCCGTTACGCATTCAAAAACGCTTATCTCGTGGGCATTTGATCTTGATCGGCTTTGACGCAGGGCACCAGTATTCCGTGCGGGTGGCTGTCCGTCATCAGCAGAATTCTGTCAGAGCTGATTCGGTCTGACCGTCTTGTCCTTAAACGCGTCGGCGGCCTTGATCACGATGAAGGCGGAGCTGGTGACCAGGTCATGGGCCTTGAGCAGGCGATAGACCGAAGCTTCCGACACGAAATAGCTTTCGCTGTCGGTAAAGCGGACCGCCAACATCTCATATCTGTCTCAAAGGTGCTGACGGGGGACACGACGGACCGTCGCTCCGGCGCCGCAAGCGACTTGACGCCGGCGGGCGGTCGAACGACCCTCGAATCCAGCAGGTTGATCGTGCGACGACAGGGAGGCGGAGCCATGTCCAGAATACCGACGCTTACGCGAGACGAGATGGATGACGAACAGAAACGGGTCTACGACGATACCGCGGCCACGACCGGGCGTATCGGTCGAGGACCCGCCGTCGGCTATGCCTACGCGCCTGGGATGTGGGAAAACAACAACGCCGCGACTGCCTATTTCGAGAACTGCTCGCTGACCCAACCGCAGCTGCGCATGGTCGCCCTGCTTACCGCACGCCACTGGAACGCTGCCTATCCTTGGGCAGCGCAGGCGCGAATGGCGCTTGAGGCCGGCCTCGAGCGCTCAGTAGTCGATGCCGTGAATGCCCGCGAGCAGCCGAGCTTTGCCAGTCGCGACGATGAGGTCATCCATGCCGCGGCGCGAGAGGTTCTGGAGACCGGCACGCTCGGCGATGCCGGGTTCAAGGCCGCCGAGAAGACGCTCGGCTATCGTCGTCTCGCCGATCTGGTCGGTGTCATCGGTCATTTCTGCAAGACCGCGATGATGGCCAACGTCGTCGGTGCCGAGACCCCAGCCGAGTGGCCCTCCCACCTCGCGCAGTAGAATTCGGCGAAGCCGACAAGACCGATAGAGAGCGAGCGAGCCGCGCGCTATGAAGCCGACGAAGCGGGGTCGGATGGGCTCAAGGAGGGTGGCGCCGATTCGTCGGCGGCATCTCTGGTCGTCGGCGGAGAAGCTGCGGATTGTCCGCCAGAGCCCGGCGCCGGGGGCTTCGGTCTCGCGGGCGGCGATGGCATATAAGCGCGCGCGATGAGCGAGCCCACTCCGGAGCAAGACGCGGTGCAGGCGCAAGAGGTCGCGGCCATCACGATCGCGGAATATGACCGCATGGCGGCGGCTTACCGTCGCGGCACCGCCGATCATGACGTCAGCCAGAACATCGCGGCCCTGCTCGAGGCGATCGAGGGCGAGGCGCCCCACGTCATTCTCGATCTAGGCTGCGGGCCCGGCCGGGATCTGTGCCGGTTCACCGGGCTCGGCCACGAGGCGGTCGGCCTGGACGGCTCGGGCGAGCTTGCCGTCATGGCGCGCGCCGAGACTGATTGCGAGGTGCTGCACCAAGATTTCCTAGCGCTCGACCTGCCATCCGCCCGCTTCGACGGGATCTTCGCGAACGCCTCGTTGTTCCATGTGCCGAGCAGCCAGCTCGCCCGGGTCCTCGGCGACCTCGCCGCGACCCTCAAGCCCGGCGGCGTCCTGTTCTGCTCGAACCCGCGGGGCCACAACGAGGAGGGCTGGGCCGGTGGGCGATACGGCTGCTTCCATGACCTCGAAACGTGGCGCGCCTACGTCACCGGCGCTGGCTTTCGGGAGCTGCACCACTACTACCGCCCGCCGGGCCGGCCGCGGGCGGAGCAGCCGTGGCTCGCCACGGTCTGGCGCAAGAGCCCGGGGAATCAGGCCCAGTAGCGGCCTGTCGCGCCGATGACCACCGCCGCAATTCCCAAGGCTAGGTTGGCCGCGATGATCCAGCGGATCTGGTTGGTCGCCTGGCCGAGCGGTATTTGAATGCGCAGGTGACGGTGAGCGCCGGCCGAAGACCATGGAGCACTACTGGCACGCCGTCGTTGCCTGCATCGTGCCCGAACCAGGCCGGGCTCGCCATCGGCGCGGTGGCGCGCGCAGGTGACGGCCCTGCATTACAAGCTTCGCGACAAGCCCCACCAATCCAACCCGGTTGCGGACGTGCTGTCCGAGATATTCCACACCGCCACACCGCCGATCCACACTCGGATATCGGACACGTCGTCCCCTTCCTTTACGATTGCTCAGTCATCGTCGTAGCGCATTGTCCAGCGCGCGGGGCCGAACACCTGCATCAGCGCCTTGGTCCCCGCCGCCGCCGCCGACATGCTGCCGATATGCGATACCGCGCCGTCGTAGGTGACGGTCCAGCCCTGATCGGGGGATGGGCAGTCGAGGGTGAGCGTCACGGCCCCCGCCCCCGGCCGGCGCTGGAGGATGCGCACACCGCCGCCGGAGAGCACCTGCATGACCTCGTCGACGGCGGTGCCGTCATCGGCGACGTTGACGTGGAACCGGTCGAAGCGACTGTAGTCGGCGCCTGCCTCGACGACGAATAGCTGCGGGTAGGCGTAGCCGTGGTTCGCGACCACGGTCTCGACCGCCCCGCCGCCGGGGACGTGCGGCACCCGCCCGGCCTCGGCGAGTTTCTTGAGCAGCGCCTCGCGGGAAAGCAGCAACGCGCCCTTGATCCGCTCGGCTTCGGCGACCGAAAGCGTGGGCCGAACGAGCAGAGCCCGGACGTCGGCCGCGACCGCCCGGAGGTCGCGCGGCCAGACCCGGGCGCCGAACGGCGCGAGCGCGCCGTTGACCGCCTCGATCTCAACCAGCGCGTGCCCGCCGTCCCCGCGCTGGAGGCGGAGCCCGGCCATCAAGACGCCTCTGGCGGCATGCGCCGCCAGAACCGCTCGACAATCACGGTCTCGAACAGGTCGTGCCTAGTGTAGGGGTCGTCGCAATGGAACGCCTCGTCCGCCGCCCGCTCCGGCGTGTCGAGGATCGGGACGTTGCCGACGATCTCGGTGATCGGCACGTCCGCAGACGTATCGGTCCTATCGATGATCATTCCGCTGCCAAATACGTTCGACGACAGGAACGTCGCCTGGTACCGGGAGAGCACAGGCCGCAGCCGGGCACGGAGAGCCGCCGTCCCTGGCCGATCTTGGCGCACGAGGGCACAGAGCATCGGGGTCCCCGGTCCTGGGGCTATCCGCCCGTCGTGGCGTCGAGCGCAGCGGGGCGGGTCCAGCAAGTCGGCGCCTCTCCCATGGCGAGCCGGCGGAGCTCCTCGTTCCAGATCTCGCGCAAAAGGCGCACACCGGCGTCGGTCCGACCCAGGTTTTCGCGCGACCGGTCAGCGATCGCGCCCTGGCCCACCTGGACGGCATAGTCCTCGAGATAGACGTGATAGAGCACGTCGCGGTCGTCGAGGTTCGCTTTGGCGTCCTCGATGGTGAGCTCGCCCCGCAGGATGCGCTTCGCCGATCTCCTCGATCGGCGGTGTCTCGCGAACCGCCGCGCGGCGGGCGAGGTAGCGGCTCTTCGCATCGCCGTGGACGCTGATGTAGTTGATGCCGAAGGTGTAGTGGCTCTCGTCGTCGATCGGTACCCGCCAGACCACGTACTCGGTCCAGTCGATCTCGCGGTCGGCGCCAGGGCTCTTGAGCTGGGTGACGTTGGGCATCAGGAAGTGGGTCACGCGCACATTGCCGTTGGGCCGAGGGCAGTAGGTCGCCGCGCCGTACTCGGTCCGGCGCGCGTCCACCATCGGCAAGTCGAGCACCCGGTGGAAGGCGTCCCGATGGACAAAGCTGACGTGCACCTCGTCGAGCTGGTTGTCGATGTTGTTGAAGTAATTGCACCGGCGCATGTAAACGATCGCCTCGATCACGCCGTCGCCGTCGAGCGAGGGGTATTCGGGGAACGCCGGGGGAGCGTCGTGGCCGAGCCAGGCGAAGACAAGGCCCTTGTAGAGCTGCGTCGGCCGCGCGTCGATACGCACGCGCCCGCAGAACCCTTCCTCGCCCTCGCCCGGCTGCTCGACGCATTGTCCCGTCCCGTCGTAGCGCCAGCCATGGTAGCGGCAGCGGATGGTCTCCCCCTCGACCCAGCCGATCGAGAGCTGCGCGCCACGGTGGGCGCAGCGAAAGTCGACGAGATAAACCGCGCCGCTCTCGCCGCGGTAGAGCGTAAAGGCCTCTCCCATGATGCGGATCGGCCTGGTTGTGCCAGGCGCGATATCCTCGAGCCGGGCGACCGGCTGCCAGAACATCCGGAGGTAGCGTCCGGCGAGCGTGCCGGGCCCGGTCCTCGCGTAGTCGTACGGCTCCGTCATGGCCGCTTCCCCTCTTTGCCGATCCGCGCCGGAAGATTATGGGCGTGCGCGAAACGTTGTCCATCGGCCGCGCGCGGCGCTGCCTGGTCCTCCTCTACCTGTTCATCCGGCTGACGCTGCTGTCGTGGTCTAACGAGACGTTGATCCAAGGGACTCTGATCTTCCCCGAATGGATCCTGTTCAGTGTCGTCCCGCTCGCCTTCCTGCTACTGATGTCGGTGTTTGTCCCGACATGGCCTCTCGTGTGAGTCGGCGCATCGGTTCGGCGCTGATCGGCACGTTAAGTGGTTGATTTTACGTAAGCATAGGGGTCAACATCGCGCTCCGACCCACACTGCCGTGAATAATGTGGGGTAGAGAGCGGAGGTCGATCTATTCCGCGGCAGTTCCCAGCCGCGCGCTTTTCACGATCGCGGTTGTTTCGCTATCACCTGCATCATCGGCAGCAGGGGGACGGCGCGCGTTTTCCATCATGAATTTTCGCCAAGCGACAACGCCGATATCGCTGCGCGACAGCTGTTCGGCATCCGCACGCACGCCCTCGACGACTTTCCTGTCCTGGTCCGAGAACACCCAGTCATGGGCCCAGGATTGCCATAGCGCCCAGCCTATACGATCGAACAAGGTAGCCAAGGCATGGCGCCGGCGGAACGCGTTCAATGAGTAAAACAACGTCGTCTCCGCGTCGATCGGCGTTACCCAGCGGCACATGAAATAATCTCCGGCCGGCCGGCCCACCAAGGTCACCGCCGGCAGGCGTGACATGTGCCGGTATTTGATGCCGTGCCGTTTTGCTGCCTGCGATGTCTCTGGATCCATTTCCTTACCGCGCCCGCGAGGTTTCAGCTTGCGCCAAAATGCCTCTTGGGGCGGCGGGAAACGCCCCAGGCGGGGAAAGTAGGCTTCCGTTACGCCGTTGCGCGCCGTGTAGCCGAGCCCCTTGGAATCCTCCAGCGGCGCCGTCGTGATTTGGCTGGCGAAAGGGAAGATCGGCTGGAAAACCAGTTCGGGTGAGTTTCTATGCAGGAAGGGCGCGTGCAAGTCGTAGCACAAATTGTCATTCAGGACACGCCAATTGCAGTGATATGTCCGCCAAGTGGAAATCGTGTGCCATTCATCGGTCTTGGTCAAGCATTCCGGCAAGTCTTCTTCAAGTGGCACCGCGTCCATATCGCCAACGAACAGCCAGATCACCCCGCGATGTTCGCGGACCGGATAGGTTTTTACTTTCGCCTCGCTGGAGATGGTGGCGTCGGGTCCTTCCATGAGCTTGGCGATGCACTGCCCCGTTTCTCCCGCGTAGGTCCAGCCGTGGTAGGGACAGGTGAGCGTACCAGTGCCCGGATAAAGGCATTTTCCTTGCGACAGTCGCGCGCCGCGGTGCGCACACTGGTCCTTCAGCGCGTAAACCACCCCCTTGTCGCGAAACAGCACCACGTCCTCGCCAAGCAGCTTGACTGTCCTTGGCCGCCGTCGCAGCCGCCACGCCGCGAGGGCGGGGTACCAGTAATTGCGAAAGCCCAGCTCCGGCAACCCCGTTATGGCATGGACGTTGGTCTTGGGCGGTGCGTTTGTGCTCACTCGGACCTCCTAGAAAGGAGTCATGGGGCGAACTTTTTTCAAGGAAACAATGCCCCTGATCGAATCACTTTCGCGGAAAACAACGCGGTAAAGACCGAGAACTGGACCGGGAAAACAGCGGCGTGAAGTCTTTTCATTATCAATACGTTAATTCATGGCCAAGCGCATCCAGGCGCAGTCCCCGGATAGCCGAGACGATAAGTGACGCAGCGAAACATTTCGCACCAAACGGCAGGACGGTGCAACCCGGACTGTGCCACGCGGTCGTGTCCCGTCGAACGGCCTCCAGTCCCGACGATGAGCTGTTTCGCAATTCTGTCCGCCTGACCGCACATATGCTCGGGCTGTCGATCTCGCCTTCATCCACAGCGCAATCCGGAGTGCAAAGAGACATTGTCGCCGAGACGCACCGACCGACCCTCTACGGAACTCGTTCTGCCCAGCACATCCTCTGGAATCCCGACACTTCTTGGCAACCGGCCAACGTGCTGTCGGCACTTCGTTGCGCGCATGCTCTCGATTGACTGCATCCGAAAAGAACTCCAGCCCGGTAAGGGTCTCTATCTCCGCGACGGACGTCAGGCGGGACCTATGATCGTGGATATGGTCCTGGCGTTTGGCTTTGTTGCAGTTCGCCCATTTTCCGTTGGCCGTGGCTGACCGTCCGGCGCCTCCTCGTAATCTTTGGGAAACGGGAATGCGAGCGCAGCGACTTTCCCATCATCCACCTCCCCGGCAACGATCTCGATATTCCTCGAGATGACGCCACGGCCCCTGGTTCATGTTCTGAGCTTGGGGCACTGCATTCCAGAAGAAGTGCGTGTTGCACGATACCTGCCATTGTCGCCATCGCCGAAAAAGCGCAAGCTCGTGCGGGGCTGAACCGACAGGGAGGGAGCAGAACCATGGGGAAGCGCGCACTGAAACCGGCGACCGTCCGGGCCAAGGGGAGCTACAACCCGGGCTGGGAAGTCTCGGGCGGGCGGATGGTCTTTGTTGCCGGACAGATCCCGTGGGATGCCGACGGCAACACAGTGTGCAAGGGCGATGTCGCCGGGCAGACGCGCCAAGTGTTCAAGAACATCGAGGCCGTGGTCGCCGAGGCCGGAGGCACGCTGGATGACGTGATCAAGATCACCGTCTTTGCCGCCGATATACGCTACCGCGATGTCATCAACCAGGTCCGCACGGAGACCTTCGACGAGCCCTATCCCGCCAGCACCCAGGTCGCCGTGGCCGCCCTGGTGGACCCGGAATGGCTGGTGGAGATCGAGGCGGTGGCGTTTATCGCCGATTGAGGCAGCCCCGCGGCAGGGCCGATCGGGCGTTCTCGAACCTGGCCTTGTCCAAGCCTTCCATGACCTTAGCCGCGCAATACGGGCGGCCAGCCGGGGCGCTTTGGCGGCCGGGTTCGCGTCCGTGGCGATCATCACGACAAGCTGGCCGCCCGACGTGGCGGAGAAACCGCCGATGCACTATGAGCCGTTCCGGAAAGTTGTTGAATCGGTGGGATCGTTTGTGATGCCTTATGTGGCACCCGAATCGCAGCTATGGGGTGCCCGATGTGGACAGCAGAACATCGCCGTGCGCAAGAACGCCGCGGTCTCCGCGACCCGAGCGATCTGAGCGACGGCGAATGGGCGACGGTGAGGTATGAGAGTTCGTGTCAAGGGTTGAGAGCAAAGCACTCCATGGGTGGTCGAGATTCTCTGGGAGAACCATCCCATGCCGCGATCGACGACGATCGAGTGTCTGCCGCGCGCGTTTCGGATGATGGAAGGGATGCAGGCGCATTGTGTCGAGTGGAGCGAGGGCTACCGGCGCGCCGCTGGTGCCGCGCTCAAGGAGGTTCTGGAAGGCCCATTGCCGGGCCGCGCTCGTCCACTACAAGTGTCCACGCTGGTTCAAGTTTGTCGACACGCTGCCAAAACGGTGACCGAGAAGATTGAGCGCTTCCGGCCGTGGGCAGAGTGATGAGGCCCCTTCCCGATAAGGAGCGAACATGGAGGGCATCCCCCGCGCGGTGAGCGCGTACGACGAGACGTTCGACGTCGTCGTCGTCGGCTACGGTTTCGCCGGATCCATCTCGGCGCTGGAAGCGTCGCGCGCCGGCGCACGGGTACTGCTGATCGAAAAGACTGGTGTGCCGGGCGGTATCTCGATTTGCTCCTACGGTGCGGTCCGCTGTGCCACGGATGCCGAGCAAGCCCACCGTTACCTGACCGCCACCAACGCCGGGCGGACGTCGGATGACGTCATCCGCGCACTTGCCGATGAGATGTCGAAGCTCGAGCCTTATGTGCGCGACCTTGCCACCGTGAACGACGCGGAGATCATCACTACCATCGAGACCGGCAAGACCGGGGCCAACTACCCGCTGCCCGGGTTCGACGCATTCTATCAAACGGTCGTCGTCTCGGTGCCGAACTTCGACGCCCGTGCGGTCTATCCCTGGGCCAATGGCGCGCCAGGCGGACCGATGCTGTTCAAGATTATCGATGACAACCTCAGGAACGAAGACGTCGAGATCCGGCTGAACACGCGCGGACTGCGGTTGCTCACGTCGGAGGACGGGTCCGAAGTCCGAGGCATTACCGTCGAGGGACCGAATGGCGTTAGCCGGATCGAGTCGCGGCACGGCGTCATCCTTGCCTCCGGCGGATTCGAGGGCAGTCCCGAGCGGCAGGACCAGTTTTGGGAGGGTCGGCCGATCCTCCCCGCCGCGGCGCGGCACAACACAGGCGACGGGATCACCATGGCCCAAGACATGGGCGCGCAACTCTGGCACATGTGGCACTTCCACGGCGCCTACGGTTTCAAGAGTGCCAATCCAGACTACCCTTACGCCATCCGGGTCAAGCGGCTCCCCGACTGGCGCCCCGGTGGCAACGGCTTCATGGCACGGCGTGACGAATCCGGTGAGATCAGTGACGCCCAGGTGAAGATGACCTGGATCCTGCTTGACCGAGATGGCCGACGCTACATGAACGAGTATCCGCCCTATACTCATGACACCGGGCACCGCCAGATGCAGCTGTTCGATACGGTGCGGCAGGACTACCCACGCATCCCGAGCTACCTGATCTGCGACGAGAATGGCCGCAAGCTTTATCCGCTGGGCCGGCCGACATCAAACGACGAGGGCGTCCGG
Source organism: Alphaproteobacteria bacterium (assembly GCA_965248835.1). GTDB lineage: Bacteria > Pseudomonadota > Alphaproteobacteria > MPNO01 > MPNO01 > CAYFYS01. The sequence goes on along the minus strand of CBDFLJ010000001.1, from coordinate 1,914,708 downwards.
CTGGACTGGAGCACCGACAACCTGGCGGAAGTCGAGGCGGGCATCCTGACTCGCGCGGACACGCTCGCCGAACTCGCCATCGGGCTGCGCCTCGATTCCGCTACCGTGGAAAAGAGCGTTAAGCGCTGGAACGCGCTGTGCACGGGGGAGTGCGACGACGACTTCGGCCGTCCACCCGGCACCATGATGCCGATCGACACGCCGCCGTTCTACGGCGCTCCCGTGTGGCCGGTGGTGTCGAATACCCAGGGCGGTCCGGTGCACGACGGTCGTCAGCGAGTCGTCAACGTGTTCGGCGCACCGATTCCTAGGCTCTATGCCGCGGGCGAGCTCGGCAGCGCATTCGGCCATCTTTACATGTCTGGCGGCAACATCGCCGAATGCTTCGTCTCCGGTCGTATCGCCGGCGCCGGAGTGGCGGCCCTCGAGGAATGGGACTGAAGGGCGGCGAGCAATGGCGTTCCTCGGTCTCTTCGGATCGGCTGGATCCAGACAAGGCGGCCTAATTGCGGCTCTCTTCGGGCAGGCGCAAAGGGGAGTGGCTTGCTAGGGCTCTACAGCGCGCGAGCCTGCGCCGGGTTGATGACCCTTTTCTCGCTGCTGCTCGCCCTGCAGATACCGTCCTATTTGGGCATCGCGCTGTACAAGGAGCAGTTCCTGGCAGTGGCCGCCGGGTTGACGCTTACGACGGTGTATCTGCTGACCCGCGCTGATCGCAGCAATGCCAGGCGCGTGCCTTGGTACGACTGGGTTGTGGCCCTGATCGCGCCGGTGGTCCTGTTTTCGATTGCGATTTGGTACGCCTATTTCCTGCGCGAGCAGCCATTCGGCCCGCCGGAGATGCTGGTGATGGGCTGCGTCATCGTGGTGCTGGTCATGGAGGCATTGAGGCGCACCGCAGGGCTGTTCCTGTTCTTCATCGTGCTCGGGTTCATCGGCTACGCAATGGTCGGACATCTGGTGCCCGCGCCGCTGACCGGCCGCTCAATCTCGGTCGCCGAGCTGCCGATCTATCTGGGCTTCGACCCGAGCGCGCTTCTGGGCGCGGCGCTCAGCGTTTCGGTCACCATCGTGATCTTGTTCATATTCTTGGGCCAGCTCTTGTTCAAGACCGGCGGCGGCGAGTTCTTCACAGACCTTGCGATGGCGACTATGGGCCGCCGACGTGGCGGCGCGGCGAAGATCTCGGTGGTGGCGTCGGCGCTGTTCGGTTCGATCTCGGGCAGCGCGGTTTCCAACGTCGCTACGACAGGGGTCATCACAATCCCGCTGATGCGGCGCTCCGGCTATTCCGGCGTCCAGGCAGGAGCGATCGAGGCGATCGCATCGACCGGCGGTCAGTTCATGCCGCCGATCATGGGTGCGGCGGCTTTCCTGATGGCGGAGTTCCTGGAGCTGCCCTACACCGATGTGATCATCGCCGGGCTGATCCCGGCGCTCCTTTACTACTTCGCCGTCTTCGTACAGGTCGACTTGGTCGCGGCGCGCGACAACATCACCGCCGCTGCCGACACGCTGCCGAGCGCGCGAACCGTCCTCAAGGAAGGTTGGCATTTCATCATCCCCTTCATGGTGCTGATCTTCGCGCTGTTCGAGCTCAACACCCAGCCGGAGATCGCTGCGCTATACGCCGCCGCCACCATCGCCGTCGGCGGTGCGCTTCGTTCCTACAAAGGCAAGCGGCTGCGACTCCGCGAGTTCTTCGCGACATTCTGGGATACCGGCATCGCGATGGTCGAGCTCAACGTCATCGTCGCGGCCGCGGGCTTCGTGATCGGTATCCTCAATCTCAGCGGCGGCGGGTTCGCTCTGACGCTGTTCCTGATCGAGCTCGGCGGCGACCAGCTTGCGGTGCTGCTGCTGATCGCCGCGGGCATATGCATCCTGTTGGGTATGGGCATGCCGACCTCGGGTGTCTACGTGCTGCTCGCCGCGTTGGTCGCACCGTCGCTGGTCGAGGCCGGCGTGCTGCCGCTGGCGGCGCACGTTTTCATCCTTTACTTCGGCATGATGTCGATGATCACCCCGCCGATCGCGCTTGCCGCCTTCGCCGCGGCAACGCTGTCTCGGGAGGATCCGACGCGCACCGGGTTTATGGCGATGAAACTCGGCTGGGTCGCCTATGTCGTGCCGTTCTTGTTCGTGCTTTCACCCACCCTGATCATGCACGGCGAGGCTGGGCAAATAGCGGTCAACGTGACGACCGCCACGGTTGGCGTCTACTTGGTCGCGGTCGCCGTCGAGGGCTACTTCACCCGTCCCCTGGACATCGCGCGCCGGCTCGTGCTCGCCGTCGTCGGCCTGGTCGCCATGGTGCCGGACACCGCGTTCGGGCTCGGCGGCATCGTCGCCTTCACCGGCACCGCAGTCGGGCTGGTGATTCTGGGACGCGAGTATATCGTATCCCGTCGGGCCCGACTCAGACCTTCGCCGACACCGAGCACGGGCGAATGAGATTGTTCCGCGTCACTGATAGAACCGCAGAGGGAGGATGACTATGCGCAAGTTCACGTTAGCAACCATGGCCGGCTTCGCTGTCGCCATGTCCGGCGTCACGGCTCATGGGCAGACCTACAGCGTCGGCACCAATCCGCAAGGCTCGCTCGCTTTCGCTTCTGGCACCGCCGTGGCTAAGGTGATGGCGCAGATAGGCAAGCTGCAGTTCCGGGTCGCGCCCTACGGGGGCTCCTCGACCTATTTGCCGCTGATTCACGCCAAGAAGCTCGACTTCGGCTTCGCGAATCAAGGCGAGACCGCCTTCGCCTATGACGGAACGGCGATCTTTAAGGGCCGGCCGAACACGGGGCTGCGCAACGTCGGGGTGATGTACCGCATCAACGGCACGTTCGCCGTGCCCAAGGATTCGCCCATCCGCAAGATCAGCGATCTCAAGGGCAAGCGCGTGCCATCGGACTACACCAGCGGACGCATCTTCCACTACATCACAGGCGGAATCCTGGCCACCCAGCGGATGAGCTACGACGACATTAGGCGTTTTCCGGTGCCGACCTTCATCCGGGGCATCGATGCGCTGGCACAAGGCAAGGTGGATACGGCGTATATCCCCTTGAACTCGGGCGCCGGCAAGAAGGCGATGGCCACCATGAAGAACGGTTGGCGCTACATTTCCTTCGACCTGACGCCGGAGGGCGCGCAGCGCATGCACCAAGTGCTACCCTATGCCGAGCCCAACATAGTGCCGCCAAAGAAGACCAACACCGGCGTGGTCGAGCCGACGGCCATGATGCGGGTGCAGTTCTACATAGTCACCGGCGCGCATGTGCCCGAGGAGATTGTCTACCTGACCACCAAGACGCTCTACAATAACAAGAAGGCTCTCGCCCTGGCGTTCGGACCGTTCAACCGCATGGTGCCGAACGAGATGGCGGCCAAGCACTCCAACCCATATCACCCGGGGGCGATCAAATTCTACAAGGAAATGGGCCTCTGGCCGCCCAAGAATTAGGCAGCATATTCCGGGTCCGGGGCGCCGGGCCCCGGGCTGTTCCGAGCCAATAGGGGGGAGGCGTCGATGAACGACGACATGGAGACCGAATCGTACGATCCCGAGACCGTCACGCTGCTTTCGTTCAGCGACGCCGTCCCCGCGTTCACGGACGGGAACGACACGCCGCGCGCCTACCTGGAACGCTGCATCGAGACCATCGAGGCGCGTGAACCCGCGGTAAAGGCGTTCGTCACGCTCAACCTCGACGGCGCGCGCAAGGCCGCCGACGCCTCGACGGCTCGCTACCGGGACGGCCGGCCGCTCACCGAGCTCGACGGCCTGCCGGTCGCCATCAAGGACGTCCACGAGACCGAGGACATGCCCATGCAGGTGGGCAGCCCCATCTTCGAGGACCGGTCGTCGGGCTGGGACGGCGCCTGCGTCTATGCGCTGCGCAAAGCGGGTGCCGCGATCATCGGCAAGACCGTCACAACCGAGTTCGCCTTCGCCAGGCCGGGCCCGACACGCAACCCCTGGGATACCAGCCGCACCCCCGGCGGCTCGTCCAGCGGCAGCGGCGCAGCGGTGGGCGCCCGCATGGTGCCGGCTGCAACCGGCTCGCAGGTGCGTGGCTCCATCCTGCGACCCGCGGCCTATTGCGGCGCCTACACGCTGAAGGCCTCGTTCGGCGCGATCAACTCTCTGGGCGGTTTCCCGTCCGCACCCAGTCTGATCCATGTCGGCTTCATCACCGGGACGCTGGCCGATATGTGGATCACATCGCATTGCGTCTCGCGCATTGCCGGCGGCGATCCGGGCCATCCCAGCCTCGCCGGACCGCCGACGCTGCCGCGGCCCGAGAAACCCACCCGCGTGATCCGTCTCGACACGGCCGGCTGGGCCGCGACCACGGAGGCGACCAGGGCCGCGTTCGAAGACTATCTCGATAGGCTTGCAGCCACGGGGGTCGAGATTGTCTGCCGCACGGACGATCCAGAGATCGAAGCGTACGAGCAGGACCTCATCGCTCTGCGCGACGTCATCGCCCTGATGCTGACCTACGAAGGGCGCTGGCCACTCGCCATGTACGCCGACCGCCATTGGGACCTGTTGAGCACCCGCGTGCAGGAACGCGTGGTCGCCGGTCGGGAGCTGACACCGGAGGACTACGCGAAGGCGCTGGAGTGGTGCATCGCCTTCCGCGCACGGCACCAGGCGTTCATCCACCGGGTAGACGGGTTCATCACCCTCAACCAGATCGATCCGGCCCCGATCGGCATGCCGGTGGGCGACATGGTCTACGGAGAGCCGTCATCGGTCCTGGGCTGCCCGGCGCTCAACCTGCCACTTCTCTCCGTCGAAGGCATGCCGCTGGGTATCCAACTGATCGGCTATTTTCGTGGGGACCATCGGATCGTGGCGAACGCGCATTGGCTGGTGCACGCGGTGCGCGGGATTGACACGCCCGATTGACCATCAATGCCGATCGGCGCGCGATATTCACTCACCGTGTCGGGGACCCCTCGGGACGGACACTATAAGCGGCTGATTTGGCTGGCCCGCCAGGCTGTCCGACATACCGAGGCCATCTCATCGATCGCTTGCTGAAGCGGACCGCCTAAAAACCTATTCGGCCGCCTGGCGTGCCGCGTAGGGGTTGTCGAGCTTGAACAGCCGGGCCGCGTTCTCGCCCAAAATGTTGCGCTTCTGGCGCTCGTTCAGGAACGGCAGGTCCCAGATCACCGACGGTGAATCGAAGTCCCAGTGCGGCCAGTCCGAACACCACAGGAGCTGGGTTTCGGCATTGATCGCCTCAAAGGTCCCCTCGAGCAGCTTGGGCGATTGGGCCTCCATCGGCTGGCTGGAGAAATACATCTCCTTCATGTACTCGCTCGGCTTGCGCTTGAGCAGCGGCGCCTCCGACGAGCGCATCATGTATTCCGAATCCAGCCGTTGCATCAAATAGGGGATCCAGGCGAGACCGCTTTCAATCCACATCACGTCCAGGTTGGGGAAGCGCTCGGGCAGGCCGTTGATGATCCAGTTGGTCATGTGGATCAGGCTGCAATGCACGAAGGACAGCGCGTGCATCGACAGGAACCGGTTGAGCTGGGACATCGAGCCGTCGTTCCAATTGAACCCGGCGTGGAAGGCAAGCGGTAAACTGCGCTCCTCGAGCGCGGAGTAGAGCGGCATGTAAGAGTTGTGGTGGACCGCCTTGAAGCGCGTGCTGGTGACGGTGAAGCCCATCACGCCCGGCTTGTCGCTGAACTCCTCGACGAATTTGGGGCAAACTTCCGGCGTGTTGAAGGGCAGGTACATCAGCCCCCTCATCCGCGGTTCCTGGGGCAGCACTTCTTCGGTCAGCCAGCGGTTGAACGCCCAGGCAAGCTCGACCTCGACCTCGGCCTGCGGGTGGGTGCCGAGCAGCAGCATCGGCGTCGGGAAGACCACCATGTAATCGATGCCCATCGAGTCCATCGCCCGGCGGGTCAAAGTGACCTGCTTATGGACGTCGGTCGCCTCGACCGGCTCATACTGGCCCTGCTGATGCGGGATGCGGCCATAGACGTCCTGGAAGGCCATGCCCGGCACGGAATTCAGCAGCCCGGGCGGCGAGCCGGCCCGGTCCTGGAAGGATCTGGCCATCTGCTGGATGACGTCGCTGTCGATGCGATCGACGATCTCCGGCCAGAACGCGGTCTCGGTGATATGGGCGTCCACATCGACGACCAGCATGTCGTTGAAACCCTTCTTCGTCGCCGCGTGCGAGGCATGGGCGAGGATGTCGCGGGTATCGGTTCTGACGGTGATCTCCGGGAGCGACCGGCTGGAATCGACGGGCGTGTTCATCGTGTCTGGCCTCCAGATCAATTACTGCTGCAAATGCTATCGCGTTGGCCGAGCAGCCTGTTCGGCCCTCTGGCGTCCCGCGTAGACGTTGTCGCGCTTGAACAGCCAGGCCGCATTCTCGCCCGGACTGCTGCGCCTCTGGCGCGTGTTCAGGAACGACAGATCCCAGATTATCACATTCTGCTGGACGACTCATACCAAATCAACCGCGCGTTCCGGATCTGTCGCTGGCACATGATCGCCGCGCTTGAGGCGGCGCGGGGGCAGCGGACGCAACGATTATACGGTCGCGGCGCTGTGGCGTGCAGGCGTTGCCGGGGCGGTGTTTCAACAGCTCTCGATCGAGTCCCTGTTGCCGGCGTTGCGCCGCAACCCGGCCTTGCTGAGTCTGTGCGGCTTCGAGCCCTTGCGGCGACCAGGGGCGCCGCGGAATGCGGTGAGGCGGGATGGCGGCTCGAAGGCCGGCGATTACGGGCGCATCGTGCGCGTCGATCTGGCCAAACACGACCGCCGCATCTTCTCACCAACGCCCTACGGCTCTGCCTCGTGGCGGCGCGGCTGCAACCACTGCAGTGCCCTTGAGCGCATCAAGAGTCGCCTCGATCACGGCTTCAACTTCGAGAAACACTCCATTCGCGGCCACGCAAAGAGACACGCCCGCATCGGTTTGTCGCTGGCGACGATGGCCCCGCCGCCACGACCCGGCAGCGCCCTCATCAACACCGGGCGGCCACGGGCCGGCGGGGCGTTCTGGCCCGCCCGCCTCAAGTTCATGTTACGTTCAATCCTGGCCCGCGACCGTCGTCTTTATCGCCGGACCGTGCGCCTCGCCCAGGGCCTCACCGGTGCGACGGGGCGGCCGCGGCAAAAAGCTTGCCGCGGACATGCCTCGGGATATCGCCCGCATGGCGAAGCTGGTGGTTCTCTCCTATAGTGACGGCATAATGGAGCAGATAGCCAAAGGTCAGACGCACCGGCCAAGGTTATAGGGGGCTGGGGCTTGCGACCGGATCACTAGACGATCCAGAGGCCGATCAATGCGCTGACTTTCCTCGGCGGTGTTTTGATGCTGCTGATGATGGCGCACATCGTGGCCGATGTCGGTGCGCGCGTCCTGTTTAACAGCCCGTTCGACGGCACCACGGGGATCGTCTCGGGCTACTACATGGTCGCGGTGACCTTCTTCCCGTTGGCCTATGTCACCCACCATGAAGGCCATATCACGGTCGAGCTGTTCACCCGCGGCCTGCCGCCGCGCCGGCTGGCCGGGCTGGAAGTTGCGATCGGCGTGATCTCGTTCTGTTTCCTGGCTTGGTTCACCTGGGAGACCGTTGCCGCGGCCTATCAGAGCCTGCTCGAGAAAGAACAGTGGGAGACCGCCGACGACCTGGTGACGATCTGGCCCAGCCGCTGGTTCATCCCGGTCGAGCTGGCGCTGATGGCGGTCTATCTGGTCTATCGCATCGCCGACTCGCTTCGCGCTGTGCGCGGACGGGCTTCGTGACGCCGCTCGAGCTCGGTTTCGGGGCGCTCGCCGCGCTGCTGGTGCTGATCGCGCTCCAGTTTCCGATCGGGCTGGCTCTGCTGCTGGTCTCCATGGTCGGCATCGGCGAGCTCAAGGGCTGGAGCGTGGCCGCGGGCATGTTGCAGACCGAGCCGTTCGACTTCGCCGCCCATTGGTCGTTTTCCGCGATCCCGATGTTCCTGCTGATGGGCGCGGTGGCCCACCATTCGGGCATCAGCGCGGCGCTGTTCCGCGCCGGGCGTGTGTGGCTCGGCGGATTGCCGGGCGGGCTCTCGGTCGCCGCCAACTTCGCCTGCGCGGGATTCTCCGCCGCCTCCGGTTCGTCGATCGCCACCGCCGCGGCTATGGGCCGCATCACCATCCCCGAGATGGCGCGCTACGGCTACGACAAGGGGCTGGCGACCGGCGTCGTCGCCAGCGCCGGAACGTTGGGGGCGATGATCCCGCCGTCAATCGGCTTCGTGCTCTATGGCATCTTCGCCGAGGTTTCGATTTCCAAGCTGTTCATCGCCGGCGTCTTGCCCGGGCTGATGACCGCGCTGGTCTACGCGGCGATGATCATCGTGCGCTGCAAGCTGCGTCCGGAGCTGGCACCGCCGTTCGAGGACACCGTCACCTGGGGTGAGCGGTGGCGTGCGTTGGCCGAGGTATGGCCGATCGGGGTCCTGGTCTTCTGCGTCATCGGCGGGCTCTATCTCGGCATCGTGACGCCGACCGAGGCCGGCGCGTTCGTGGCACTCGTCATCGCCGTCCTCCAACGCCGCATGACCTACCAGGTTCTGAAAGAAAGCGTGCTCGAAGGGCTGGGCAGTACGGCGCGGGTGTTCTTCGTAGCCGTCGGCGCGGTGATCCTGGTGCCGCTGGCGTTCGCGGCGGAGGCGGAGGCGCCGCTCAGCCTGAACCCGAGCACGGGGGCGATCGGCGCCATACTGGTCACCGGCGTCTTCTGCACGGCGATCGCCATGAGCCTCTATTTCGTGGTCGTCCGACGCGTCGGCGCCACCCGCAGCTCCATCGTGCCGCTGTTCTTTCCGGTGGTCGCCGTCGCCCTGGGTGCGGCGGTGCTCGGCGAACGACTGCCGGTCGAGGCCTTTGTCGGTCTGGCGCTGATCATGGCCGGCGCGCTGGCCGTCGGCGGAGGCGCAACAGCCAGACCGCCCGGACCGGCCGCCGCCGCCGCCCCAGCCTCCTCCTCCGCCCGTGCAGAAAAGGCGTAGGCGCCGGGATCCCCTGCGCTTTCTATCGTGTCGATCCAGCCGAGACCGCGCATGACCCAGCGCGCCGCCGAGCTCCGTGATGCCCGATACGAAGGAGCAATCGATCCTGACTTGCCGCGAAGCACCCTCCACCGATGGTGCATGTCGAGACGGCCGCGCTGAAGTCACGGGAACGAACGCTGGATTTCCTCGACCGAAATCATCGGGGAACGGGCTGAAGCCGACCCCGGTCTTCGCCGGCGAGGCGCGCGCTACCCCCAGACGTCTTCCGCGACTTCGACCAGCCGTTGCAGCTTGGCCCGCTGGTCGTCGACGGTCAGATCGTTGCCGTCCACGGTCGATGAAAATCCGCACTGGGCGCTGACCGCGAGCTGTTCGAGGGGTGCGAACCTGGCGGCTTCGTCGATCCGGCGCTTGAGATCGTCCGCCGATTCGAGCGCCGGGCGTTTCGACGTCGCGATCCCGAGCACCACGGTCTTGCCCTTCGGCAGGAACCGGAGCGGCGCGAAGTCGCCCGACCGTTCGTCGTCGTATTCCATGAAGAACCCGTCCACGTCGAACTCATTGGAAATGACCTCGGCCACCGGCTCGTAGCCTCCTTGCGCGGCCCAGGCGCTGCGGTGGTTGCCGCGGCACATATGGAGCGTGACTGCCATGTCGTCCGTCCGGCCCGCGAGCGCCTCGTTGAGCAAGCTGCAGTAGGTGTGCGGAAGTTCGTTCGGATCCTCGCCGAGAGCGCGGGTCGCTTCCCGGATCTGGTCGTCGCACAGATAGGCGAAGTTGGTGTCGTCGAGTTGCAGATAACGCAGACCGAGGGCGGCCAGCGAAATGACTTCCTCGTTGTAGACACGAGCGAGATCGCCGTAGATCCCATCCATGTCTGGATAGGCCTCTTCGCTGATCGCCTTGCGTCCGCCGCGGAAATGCAGCATCGAGGGAGACGGGATGCAGACCTTGGGCGTCCGCCATCCCGATGACCTCAAGGGTCTCAAGCTCAGGACGCCGTCGCGCGACCAGGCGGCGATCATCAAGGGGCTGGGCGCGGTCCCGGTGGCGATGCCGATGCCGCGGACTTACGGTGCGATCGAGAAGGGCGTCGTCGACGGCGCGCTGGTCGGCATCTCGGTGGTCAACAGCTCAAGCTCGCCGAGGTCGTCAAGAACTATGTCATCGACCTGCCGATGGGCTATTCGCCGCAGATGATGGTGATGAACAAGAAAACCTATGCGAGCCTCTCGGCGGATCAGAAGAAGGCGATCGATGCCCGGCGCGGTCTGCCGATCAGCCTCAAGGGCGCGAAGCTCTAGTCACCCGAATCTAAAGTTGGTGGCATAAGTTTTGATCGACGCGGAGGCAGAAGCGTTTGACGGCGGCGAGGATGTCGTCGGCTGATTTGGTCCATTTGAAGGGCTTGGGGTCTTCGTTGTGTTTTTCGATGAAGGCGCGGATGTCGGCTTCGAGCTGCTTCGTCGAGGTATGAACGCCACGTCGCAGTTGCTTGCGCGTCAATTCGGCGAACCAGCGCTCGACCTGGTTGATCCAGGAGGCCGAGGTCGGCGTGAAGTGGACATGATAGTGCGGCCGCCGCGCCAGCCAGGCTCTGATCGCGGCGGTCTTGTGGGTGGCGTAGTTGTCCATGACGATGTGGATGTCGAGATCCTCGGGGACGCGGGCGTCGATCTGCTTCAGAAAGTCGAGGAACTCCCTGGCCCGGTGGCGCCTGTAGCACTTGCCGATGACGAAGCCCGTGGCGACATCGAGGGCGGCGAACAGCGAGGTCGTCCCGTGCCGGACGTAATTGTACGTCCGCCGCTCGGCCATGCCCGGCATCATCGGCAACACCGGCTGTTCGCGGTCGAGGGCCTGGATCTGGCTCTTTTCATCGACACAGAGCACCAGCGCGCGGTCCGGCGGCGACAGATAGAGCCCGACGATGTCGCGGACCTTGTCGACGAACAGCGGATCGCTCGACAGTTTGAAGGTCTGCGAGCGGTGCGGCTGCAACCCGAAGGCCGTCCAGATGCGCCGGATCGTCGTGTGCGACAGCCCGGTCTCCCGGGCCATCGAGCGGAGCGACCAATGGGTCGCATCCGCCGGCGTCGCGTTGAGCGTCCGTTCAATGACCTGTGCCACTTGATCATCCTCGATGGTCCGCGGCCGCCCCGGCCGAGGCTCATCCGACAGTCCGTCGATGCGGTCCTTCAGGAAGCGGCGGCGCCACTTGCCGACCGTGTGCTCGTGCACGCCGAGCTCGGCAGCGACCGCCTTGTTGGTCAGACCAGCCGCGCAACGCAGGATCATGCGGCAGCGGTCCGACACCGCGCGCGCGATCTGGCGACGGCGGAGCTGACGCTCGAGATACGACCGTTCTTCATCGCTCAGAACCAAAGCCGCAACCGGCCGGCCAACGCCACGCACCATCGCAAACACCTCCAAAGCCCAACGACGATGGCCATCATATAGTGCAATTTACTTCAGTTCCAGGTGACTAGTCACCCGAATCTAAAGTTGGTGGCATAAGTTTTGATCGACGCGGAGGCAGAAGCGTTTGACGGCGGCGGTGTAGGTCAGGGCGAGTTTGTCGTATCGGGTGGCGATCCGGCGCCAGTCCTTGAGCCGGGCGAAGGCACGTTCGATGACGTTGCGCAGGCGGTAGGCCTGACGATCGAACGGGTGATGCCGTTTGCGGGTCGGATTGTTGGGGATAACCGGGATGGTGCCCCGGTCGAGAAGCAGGTCGCGGAGCGCGTCGCTGTCGTAGGCGGCATCGGCGATACACAAGCCGGGCGGCCATGGCACCGATCAGGCGCGCCGCCATCGGTGCGTCGCCGCGATGGCCCGCCCCGACGATCAGCCGTCGCGCCCGGCCGTGCTCGTCGACGGCGGCATGGATCTTGGTCGTGCGCCCGCCCCGCGAACGGCCGATCGCCTGGAGCGCGGCCCCCCTTTTCCGCCCGCCGCCGAACGGTGCGCCTTGACATGGGTCGAATCCAGCATCACCGCCGACGGCGGTCCGCCAGAATCCGCCAACCGCACGAAGACGCCCTGCCATACACCCTTGCGCGCCCAGCGGACAAAGCGGTTGTACAGCATCTTGTGAGGGCCGTATTCCGCCGGCGCATCCTTCCACCGGCAGCCCGATTGAAGAACATGGATGATCCCAGATATCACCCGCCGGTCGTCAACCCGCGGCACGCCGCGCGTGTCCGTCGGCAACAACGGCGCCAGACGTCCAAACTGCTCATCGCTCAGCCAAAAGCTCTCCGACATCCTCAAGCTCCCACGGTTTGGAAGCTTGAATCAGATCCAAACAGAATCATAAAGCGCTTTTATGGGTCCAGAGCCTAGACCTCCGGCGGTGGCGCACAGACCCTGTCGTAGGCGAAGCGCTCGCCGATCAGGCCATTATAGGCGTAGATGTCCAGCGTCGCCTCGAAAGCCTCCGGCGCGATCTCGATATGGGGCGTCCAACAGCCGAGCTTCTGGTAGGTCGCGATGCAGCGTTCCAGCACCGGCAGGTCGATCTCCGGGAAAAAGGTCTCTTCGGCGCGGGCGACCTCAGCCGCCGGCGTTTCGTTCAGCCAGAGGCGCGCCCCGCGGTAGGCGCGAGTGAAGGCCTTCGCCATATCGGTCTCCAGCCAGTCCGGCCGGGCGCACAGGCTGGAAAAGCCGCAGCGGCCGATCTGCACGCCGACCTGGGCGACGACATGGCCGACGCTGTCCGCCTCCAGTTGCTGAGGGAACGGCCCCTGCTGCTGGACATAGCGGCCGGTCCCCGCGCGGAAGGCCTGGTCGATCTCGGCGGCGTTCCCGGGATGGATGGCCTTCAGCCGAGTGTAGTCGATGCCGGCCTTGTGGCAGGCATATTTGAACATCGCGAGCGGCTGGCCGCCGCCGAACAACACGACCTCCGCGCCTTCCAGCCTGTCCCAGGTGAAATCCGGGTCCGGTTCGCGCCCGGTCAGGAAAAACCCGTCCATCTCGTTGATCTGAGCGAAATGGACGACGCCGGGATCCTCGCCCTTCGACAGGGGCCCGAACGCCTGGCCGAGAGCCGACTGCACGACGTGGGCCGTGCCGTCTTTCAGGGCCGCGATGGCGGAAACGCCGGGCGGCGAAACCGACCAGTCCGCCTCCAGCCCCTCCTCGGCCAGGAACCCGCCGGCCATGGTCGCAATGAGCGGCGAATAGAAGGCCGAGAACATGGAGAACTGGATGTCGATCCGGGTCATGGGAGGCGTCCCTTGAGGCGGAGTGCAGCGGACGCGCCCGTGTTAGCCCGCAAAGACCACGCCGTCCATCAACTTGTTGGCGGTGCGCAGGATGGGTGGCGTAGGAGTTGTGGGTACGGTCGAATTGACGGGTGAGTTGGAGCGGGTGTGTGAGCGGAGGCGTTACCAAGCTATTGCAGCGACGGGGTCGTCGGGAACCCTGCCAACTACGAGCTCCGCAATCTCGAATGCGTCCCCAAAAGCGTGCTTGCCCGCCTAAACGCACTCTGGGCAATTCCGCCGGCCGGCCCCGACACCAACCCCACTCACATACGCATCGCCCAGATCCGCGACCTCATCGCCATGCACCGCCCCTCCCTTCCCCGATGTGAGGAATGGCCGTTGGGCAGCGCTGAGACGCTGAACGTTCCTGGCACTGGCCGTGCCGCTAATAGCCGGCGCCGCGGTCGACTTCCTGGAGAAGCGGCTGGCCGGCCTCGCAGCGCTTGATGTTTGCGACGATTTGCGGCGCCAATTGCGCGATGTTGGGGCGTCTGGCGACATGCGGCATGACGGTCACCTTGGGATGATCCCAGAGCGGGCTTTCCGGCGGCAGCGGTTCGGGGGAGTGCGCATCGAGCGCGGCGTGGTAGAGGTGGCCCGAATCCAATGCCGCGATCAGGTCATCGATCACCACATGCTCGCCGCGGCCAATATTGATGACGATGCCGCCTTCAGGCATCTTCGCAAACGCCTCCGCATTCAAGATGCCGCGGGTCTCGCCGGTCAAGGGAAGCAGGCAGACAATAATGTCCGAGCGTTCGAGGATCGTGTCGAACTGGTCGGCGCCGGCATAAATGGGGACCTCGGCATCGGGCTTCGGAGTCCGAGTCCAGGCGACGACGTCGAACTCCATGTCGCGTAAAATACGGGCCGGTTTCCGCACCATTACCCCGTAGCCGAGAAAACCGACGGTGCGGCCCCCCGGCCGCTTCTGCTGCACCTGCCGCCATTCCTTGCGCGCCTGGCACTCCCGGTAGGTCGGCATATTGCGATGCAGCCGGAGCACATGCATGACGACATATTCTGTCATCATCGGATCGCCGTCTTCCGGTTCCAATTTGGAGAGTGGAACGTCCGGCAGCTTGGGATGCTTGATGAAGCCGTCGACCCCTGCCTGGCGGGTCAGCATCGCCTTGAGATTCGGGAGTTCCGGCCAGTCGTCCAGGCTGGGGCGGGTGAAGGCTATATATTCAATGTCGGCAGGGTCGCCGACGTCGGGCCAGAATCGTACCTCCAAGTCTGGCAATTCGGCATTGATAGCCGCTCGCCAGTCCGCGTCCGTTCCCATCATGAGGTTGCTTATCAGGAGCGCCATGGTCTTCCTCTCCAGCCGGATCGGCTGAAATTCTCGGCCGTATGCCTGGGCACATCAAACGAAAGGGAATTACAACTTTATCTTGACGCCGCCCGTCGCTTTTAGGCGAGTGACCGCTACACGTATCTAGATACGTATTTACGATAGTAAGCGGCTTTGAACCGCCTCAGCCCCGTGCGAATGCGGTCAGGACGCCGAATCGGGAAAATTCAGGCGGGTGAGGACGTCAGCATGCGCTGGCGGACGTCGATCACCGGCGACAGCCGGCAGAAGGCATCGACAATGGTCAGGATGCGGACGCGCCGGCCGTCGAACAGCTGGTCCGACATGAAGTCCATCGCCCACACCTCGTTCGGCGCCGCGGCCGGACACCGGTCTTCACGAAGCTTCGCCAAGACCTTCCGTTTCGGTGTCTTGTTGCGCAGCTGAAGGCCTTCCTCGGTGTACAGGCGGTAGACCCGCTTGGCGTTCGCCCGCCAGCCCGCGCGCTGCAGAACACATGGATCCGGCGATACCCGTAGCGGACACGGGTCTCCGCGATCTCCTGGATACGCCTGCGCAAGACGGCCTGCGACGGGCGACGGGGCGTGTAGTGGCACATCGACCGGCCCACCTTCAGCACCGCACAGGCACGCCGGATGCTCACCTGCCAGGTCCGCCGGAGATCGTCGACCAGCTCCCGCCGCCGCGCAGGCCTCAAAGCTTCGTTCTCAGAAGGGCTCGAAATCGCGCAGGGCCGGCATCACCTCGGTGCCGAACAGGCGGATCGAGCGCATCAGGTCCTCCTCGGCGAGATCGCCGAAGTTGAACTCGCCGAAGAAGGTGTTGAACATCCCATCGCTGGCGTAGTCTCGCAGCCTGCGCGCAACCGTCTCGGGCGAGCCGATAAGGATCAGGTCGTGCTCCAGGAGATAATCGGGATCGAGCAGGTTGCGGATCACCTCGGCCGCGCCGGGCTCGCCGCGCTGCTCGAACAGTTCGGCGGTCACGAGCTGGGCCCTGGCCATGTCGCCGCCGCCGACCTCGGGCGGGAAGAACCCGCGATAGGCCCGCCCGGCCTCGCTCAGCGCGGTCTGAAGCGCCTTCTCGTCGGTCTCGTCGACATAGACCACCGTCGAATAGGCGATCAGCGGCGGTTCCTGCCAGCCCGCCGCCCGCCAGTCGGCGAGGAAGGTCTTGTAGCGCGGCGCCGCGTCGGCGCGCGGGAACAGCAGGAAATAGCCGGTGTTCACGCCCTCGCGGGCGCAGAACGCCAGCGTCGCCGGGTCGCGGGTTTCCATCCAAAGCGGCGGATGGGGCTTCTGCACCGGGTTCACGGCGAGCAGCAGGTTCTCATAGCTGTTGAATTCGCCTGCGAAGTCGAACGGTTCGGCATCGGCGAACGCCGCCTTGAGAAAACCCACGAATTCGATCGTCTTGGCGCGGCGGGACTCGTAGTCGACCTTGAAGGCTCGAAATAAGACGGCACGATCCCCGGCACGAGGCCGACCTCGATTCGCCCGTCCAGCATCTGGTCGGTCAGTGCGATCTCCTCGACCAGCCTGACCGGATCGTGCAGCGGCACGATATGGCCCATCGCGCCCAGCCGGATCCGGCGGGTCCGCGCGCCGGCGGCGACGGCATAGAAATTGGGCGCCGTCATCCAGCTCTCGTCGGGCCGGAAATGATGCTCGACCGCGAAGCCGTAGTCGTAGCCGAGCTCGTCGCAGAGCTCGATCTCGCGCCAGAGCTGCCGGTAGCGGTCAGCCGGCGTCATGCCCGCCTTGCCCCAGACATGCGAGCAATGTGCGAACTTCATGGCCGGCGGACCCTTGCGATCAGACAGGCCCGGGATGGTAGCATCAAATTTCCGACCCCGGTCAGCCCTTGCGGCTGCGGATCCGGCGGCTTGGGCTTTTCGACCGGAACAAGCCCCGACACGCCGGAGAGCGCGATGAAACCTGCGACGGAGAGTGCTGACAATGCTTGAAGGCCACCGCGTCTACGACGCCGATGCCCATGTGATGATGAGCCCGCGCATGTGGGCCGATCTGCCCGAGGAATACCGGTTCCGGCGGCCGCGTCCGGTCCGGTTCGGCGATGCCGCCGATCTCGGCGGCTGGCAGAGCGCCTGGCTGCTCGACGGCCGGCTCGACCCCCATCCGTTCGGTCCCGGCACTCATGCCTCGAACACGCCGGGCATGACCATGGAGGAATTCGGCGCGACACCGGACCGCGCCGGCGACTTCTCCGGCATTCCTCAGCCGATCGGCGTGGTCGATCTGTCCGACCCTGCTGCGCGGGTGGCGGCGCTCGACAACATGGGGATCGACGTCCAGGTCCTTTTCCCCAGCACGTCCTATGCCGCGATATCGTCCGATCCGGGGCTCGAAGCCGCGCTGTTCCGCGCCTACAACCGCTATGTCGGCGGGCAATGCCGATCGGTCTCCGAGCGGCTCAGATGGGCGGGACTGCTGCCGCTGCGCGAGGCGCGGCAGGGGATCGAAGCCGTCGCGGAGATGACAACGCTCGGCGCTTCGGCGGCCGTGGTCTTCGGCACCGCCGGCGAGCAGATGCTGTCCGACCGGGCCTTCGCTCCGGTCTGGGACGCCGTTGCCGGGGCTGGCCTGCCGCTTTGCATCCACATGGGGATGAGTTACCCGCCGCTGGGGGACCTTTGCCATTCGATCCAGGACGCCAACATGATCGGCAAGGCGCTGCCGGCACAGCTTGCCTTCGTCGCCGTCGTCGGACACGGCATGCTCGAGCGCTACCCGGACCTGCGGGTCGCGTTCCTGGAATTCGGCGGCGAATGGATTTTCTACGCGATCGGGCGGATGCGGCATTACCTGGAGGTCAACCGAAGGCGCATGGCCGATCCGTCGATGCTGCCGAGGACCGCGGTCGAGGAGACGATCGCATCCGGGCGTCTTTACCTCGCCACCGAATCGAGCGATGCGATGCTGCCCATGGAGCTGGCGCTGCTCGGCGAGGACCAGATCCTCTATTCCTCGGATTTCCCCCACGGCGAGGGCCGCGACGAGGCGGCGATCGAGATCATCGGGCGGACCGACGTCACGGCGGATCAGAAACGGAAAATCCTCCACCAGAACGCCGCCCGGTTCTTCGCCCGCACCTGACTCGCCGACAGGTTGCGGCACCACACCCGCGCAACCGAGGCCGGCCGCTCATAAGGACCGCGCAAGAGCCGGGCGCAGGTCCATGCAAAGTCCGGCGTGGTTGGACGAGGTTCACGGCTATCGTGCCGATTTCGATAAGGCCGTGGCCGACCTCATCGGCGGCATCTGCGGGCTGTGCTTGGCCGACGACCGCGCCTGACCGGCGCTTCAGATCGATGCCAGGATCCTGGTGACCCGCTCGGCGCTGTCCGCCGCGAAGGGGGCGAAGCGGTCGGCGTCATCGGCCGAGTACCAGCGCGTGACCGCCCGATCGAAGCTTTCGCGGGCGCGGATGCGGTCGAACCAGTTCCGGACCCGCGGACGACCGACGAGAAACGCGTCCAGAATTCCCAGCATGTCGAGGCGGTTGGCATAGGGCGTCGCTGCGGCATCGGCCAGCGAATAGAGCCGGCCGCCGAGCCACGGGCCGTCGGCCAGGGTCTTGTCCATTTCCGCGACCATCCGTTGGAAATCCCGCAGCGCATCGATCACATAGGGGCTCTCCAGACCCTCGGTGTAGACCGAGCGCTGGCGGTCCCGGCGGCGGGGATCGGGGATCTTGGCCATTCGATCCTCGATCGCCTGGGGCGTCCGGTAGTCCTTCCTGAAGGAAATGGCATGGGTAAGGACGCCGACGGCCGGGTGGATCGGATCGTCGATGAGCTTCATCAGCCAGCGCACCCGGTAGCGCGCGAGCGGGTCGGCGGGCATCATCGCCGGGTCGGGGAAGACGTCTTCGAGGTAATACTGGATCACCGAGGATTCGAGGATCGCATTGCCGTCATGGACCAGCGCGGGCACGACCGCGCCCGGGTGGATTTTCAGATAGTCCGGATCGAACTGCCCGCCGCCGCGCAGGTCGACGAAGCGGCCTTCGTAGTCGATGGACTTCTCCAGCAGGGTCAGCCGCACCTTGATGACGCAAACCGAGGACGAATGCTCATAGAGGATCAGCATGCCGTCGTCGGCCTCACGCGTAGAGGGCCTGGGCGCATCCGGTGTCGAAGCCCTTGATGGGGGCGTAGAAGACGCGTTGGGCGGAGCGGCCGGCGAAGGCGCCCGCCAGCACGATCCAGGCGCGCACCTCGCCGGTGGAGCTGCCTGCCGCGTCCATTTGCGGATCGGTCAACCCCGCCAGCGTCTCGTCGCGGCCGCAGGCGAGCTGGTCGAGGAACCATTCGTCGAACGCGGCATCGATAAATCCCTGGGTGGGCGAGCCGACCGAGTGCGACAGGCCGCCGGTGGCCATGATCGCGACCCGCTTCCCGGCGTCCCAATCCGCGACCGCATCGGCGAGCCAACGCCCCACCGCGTGGCAGCGCCGGGCCGAAGGCATCGGGGAGGACCCGCAGTTGACGAACACCGGCACCACCGGCACCGCCCCCTCCGGGTCGATCTTGTGCAGCGGAACCATGATCCCGTGATCGGCCTCCCAGAACTCCGAGACCGTCCAGTCGACGCCGCCGCCCGGCCCGCCGTCGAGGCCGCGCTCGATCAGGTAGCGGGAGAAACCGGCATCGCTCGGCACCGTCCGCCAGGGATAGCCCACATCGCGGGTCTTGGACTCGACGGGGCCTGCGAAGGCGTCGAACAGGCCGATGCAGAAGGCCGGCATGTTGTCGAGAAAGAACTTGTTGACGTGCTCGGCGGTCACCAGCACGCATACGTCCGGCGCTGCCTCGCGCAACGCCTCGGCCAGCCGCGCGTAGCCGGCATCGAAGCCCGCCACCTGGTCGGCATCGCCCTGGGCGCGCGCGTTGACGATATGGGCCAGATGGGACGTCGCCAGCCCCAGGCAGAGCTCAGCCATGGCGGTCGGCCTCCAGGGCCTGTGGGAAGGTCTCCGGCGCGTGGCCGTGGAGCATATAGTACTTGAAGATCAGATTCGGCAGCGCGCCGGCGGCGACCAGAGCCGACCAGTCCGGGCCCAGGAGCGCGGCGCGCGCGCCCGGTTCCAGCGGGTAGCCGGACAGATAGCCCTCCTTGTCGGCGTGGAAGGTCGCGCGGTGCTCCGCTTGGCCGAGGTCGAACAGGGCCCGGTTGAGCCAATAGCGCGCCGATGCGGGGCGGGGCTGCGCCATCACCGGTCTTGCGGCCGCGGGTGCGCGCGGCGCTGGATGCCGCGGTTGCACCGGCTGGCGAGCTTGCGCCACTCGGTGACCACCACGTCGGGGCGGAACAGCCGCTCGCGGTTCCAGCCGTCCTCCTCGGCGTAGAACCGCTCCATCGCCTCGCGCGCGAAGACGTCCTCGTCGTTGAACCGGTCGACCACGAGATCGCGCCAATAGGTCTCCACCTCGCGCGCGAACTGCTCGCGCTCCGCCTGTGCGGAGACCCGCTTGGCCCAAGTGACGATGTAATAGTGCGAGTGCTCGTCGATCGGCACGTACCATTCGAAATGGACGATCCCCTTGGCCGGGAACGGATCGACCTTCAGCCCGCAGGGCAGCCACAGCGAGGTGTCGGTGATCAGGGTCTCCTCCGGGTTGTCTTCCGGGAGGTACTGCGTCGTGACCGGATTTCCCTCGACCTCGGTCTGCCACACCGAGACCTTGCGCCCGGCACCCTTGACCACGCCCTTGGGACCGCCTTCGGTCTCGACCACCATGTCCTGGCGGGTGACGAAATAGCTCGCCAGGGGCACCGCCCGGCGGCCGGCATTCAACAGCCGGGAGTTGCGGTGGATGTAGATGTGGGAGGCATCGACCCCGTTCTCCGCCGCCAAGCGCCAGTTGCTGCGGACCACGCCGCGCTCGCCGTTGGGCGCGACGTAGAGGTCCTCGTCGAGGAATCCCGGCTGGACGTCCTCTACCAGCGGCGGGGGCGGGTCGTCCCCGACATAGACGAAGACCACGTTCTGGCGCTCTTCGACCGGGTAGGTCTTGAGCGCCACCTTGCCGATCAGCGGGCTGTCCGGATCGGTGATGATCGCCACCAGCCTGCCGTCGCGCATGTCGTAGGTGAAGCCGTGATACCAGCAACTCACCGTGTTGAGCGAGAAGCATTCCGGCCGGGCCGAAAACGCCACCCCGCGGTGTGCGCAGCGGTCCTCGATCGCGTGCACCCGGCCGGCGATGCGCTTGAGCAGCACCCGCTCGCCCAGGAGTTCGACGGCCAGGAACCCGCCATCCTCCACTTCGGGCGAGAAGCAGGCCGGATACCAGTGGTTGCGGAAGCCCAGCGCGGCCTCCAGATAGGGCTGCCACGGCCGCTTCGAGAGATCGCTGTCCAGCCCCTCGTTCAGGCCCGCTTCGCCGTCCGCCATGCCGCGTTCCCCTTAGCCGGTCAAAAACCCGATCACCAGACGGTTGAACGCCTGGGCGTGCTCGACCTGTGCCCAATGGCCGCAGCGCGAGAAGATATGCATCTGCGAGCGCGGCATCAGACGGGTCATCTGAAGCCCGACATCGAGCGCCCCGAACCGGTCGTCCAGCCCCCACACGACAAGCGTCTCGGCCTCGATCCGCCCGAGGTCCGGACCGAGGTCCTCCTTCTGGTAGGGTCCCTGCCGGTTGGTGAACAGGTCCAGCGTCTCGGGCTCGGTGCTCGCGGCAAAGCGCTCCTCCAGCACCTCATCGGTCAGGAACGAGGCATCGTAGACGATCGTCTCCAACAGGGCCCGCAGCTTCTCGCGCGTCGGCCCCTCGCCCTTGTAATAGGCCCCGATCATCTTCACGCCCTCGATCGGCAGCGGCGTGAACACCGCCTTGTTGATCGCGCCAGAGCCCAGAACCACCAGCCGGTCGACCCGTTCCGGCCGGTCGAGCGCCAGCTTGAGCGCGACCTGCCCGCCCATCGAGTTGCCGATGAAATGCGCCCGCTCGATGCCGGTCTCGGCCATGAATTGATCGAGAACGTTCGCATTGAACGCCAGCCGACCGCCGGTGATCGCGACCTTCTCCGACTTGCCGAACTGCGGCATGTCGTAGAGCACCACGCGGAAGCGCGCGGCCAGTGCATCGATATTGCCGCGGAAATTGCTCGCGCTGTTCGCGCCCGGCCCCGCCCCATGGATGCAGATCACCGGATCGCCGGAGCCTGTCTCCTGGCAGTGAACCCGAACGCCCGCGGCCGTCACATAACGGCTCTCCAACGAGCCCATCATCACACCTCCGGTGAAGTCCATGCCCGGACTTTGCCAAATCCAACACGACACCGCATCATGAATCCACCCGCAGACGTCAAGCGCATTCGCTGCATGGACCCGCGCCCGGCCGGGTTGAGCGCAGCGGCGTTCCATGGCTTGATGCGCGCCGCATGACCCAAGCGAACGAAACGGCGGGCGCGGGCGGGCCGGTCCTGGCCGGCGGCGAGATCGGCAAGCCGGTGCCGCGCCGCCGCGCGCGGCGGTTGGCGCACGGAAGAGGGCAATATACCGACGACATCGTGCTGGCGCGCATGCTGCACCTCGCCTTCGTCCGCAGCCCTTACGCCCATGCGGAAATCGTCGGCATCGACGCGGCGGAGGCGGCCGCGCGGCCGGGGGTCGTCCGGGTGATCACCGGGACGGACCTGGCGGGGATCTGCGCACCGATGGTCTCGATCCACGGCGCGCGGCCCGGCCACAAGTCGGCGCCGCAACCGGTGATGGCGATCGAGGCGGCCTATTGGCAGGGCGAGCCGGTGGCCGCGGTCGTCGCCGAGACCCGGGTCGGCGCCGAGGACGCGGCCGGGCTGGTCATGGTCGACTGGCGGGAGCGGCCGGTCGTCCACGATGCCGAGGCCGCGCTCGCGCCCGGCAGCCCGGTCATCCATCCCGTGCTCGGCGACAACCTCGCTTACGCCCATACCATCGAGGCCGGCACGCCCGACGCCGCCTTCGATGGCGCGCACACCGTGGTGAGCCAAGACTTCACCTTCGGACGCCACACCGCGGTCACGCTGGAGCCGCGCAACCTGATCGCCGACTTCCAGGCCTCGGATGGATCGCTGACGGTCTATCAATCCCACCAATCGCCGTTCCAGATGCAGGAGGTCTACGCCCGCCTCCTGGGGATTGACGACCATAAGATCCGCGTGATCTGTCCCGACGTGGGCGGCGGGTTCGGGCTCAAGATCAATGTCCACGGCGAGGAGGTAGCAGCGGTCGCGATCGCCAAGCTGCTGGCACGGCCGGTCAAGTACGTCGCCGACCGGCTGGAGTCCTTCGGCAACGACATTCACACCCGCGATCACAGCGCCACGGGGCGGATCGCCGTCACCGCCGAGGGCGACATCGCCGCGATGGAGATCGACGACCTGTCGGCGATCGGGCCGTTCACCGCCCATATCCGCTTCGGCATCGCCGAGGGAATGATGGCGATCGTCAACACCGGCGCGCCCTACCGGTTCGATCACTACCGCGGCCGAATGCGTGCGGCCTATGTGAACAAATCGATCGTCGGCATGTATCGCGGCGTGGGCATGCCGATCGCCTGCGTGGTGACCGAGCAGCTCATCGACAAGGCGGCGCGCGCGCTCGGCATCGACCCGGTGGCCTTCCGCCGGCGCAATTTCCTCACGCCATCGGAGCTGCCGCGCAGGACCCACGGCGGCGCGAGCCTGCCGGTGATCTCGTTCAACGCCGCGCTCGACCGGCTGGTCGAGGTGATGGGCTACGAGCGCCTGCGCGCCGGGCAGGAAGAGGCCGCCTCGCGGGGCATCTGCCGCGGCATCGGGGTCGCCACCTTCATCGAGCCGACCGCCTACGGTCCCGCCTATTACGGCCCCTCCGAGGCGCCGGTCTCGACCCAGGAGGGCGCGACGGTGAAGCTCGAGCCCTCGGGCAAGGTGCGCTGCATCACCAGCCTGACCGATCAAGGCCAGGGGACGCTGACCGCGGTCGCCCAGATCGTCGCCGATCAGCTCGGCCTCACGGTGGAGGACGTCGAGGTCATCTCCGGCGACAGCGCGGTCACGCCGTTCGGCGGCGGTGCCTGGGCGTCGCGCGGCACGGCGATGGGCGGCGAGGCGGCGCTTGCCGCCGCGATGGCGTTGCGTGAAAACATCCTGGCCATCGCCGGGCCGATCCTGCAGACCGAACCCGCCAAGCTCGCGCTTGTCGGGCGCGCGGTGGTCGACCGGGCCGACGAGACCGAGCGCATTCCGCTGGCCGAGGTCGCGCGGATCGGCCATTTCCGCCAGGACACCCTGCCCGGCGCGCTGCAGCCGGAGCTCGCCGCGACCCGCCATCACGTGCCCAACCAGACCCCCTATTACGTCGCCCACGGCGCCCAGGGCTGTCACCTCGAGCTCGACCCCGAGACCGGGCAGATCACGCTGCTCGGCCACTGGGTGGTCGACGAGTGCGGCCGGGTGATCAACCCGCTTCTGGTCGATGAGCAGCTGCGGGGCGGTGTTGTCCAGGGTCTGGGCGCGGCGTTCTTCGAGGAATGCGTGTATGACGAAGACGGCCAGCTCCTGAACGCGACCATGGCCGATTATCTCGTCCCGATGGCCTCGGAGATGCCCGACATCGTCACCGCCCATCTCGAGGGGCTGGAAGAGTCCACCGTGCTTGGCGCCAAGGGCGTCGGCGAGGCCGGGACCATCGGGGCCAACGCGGCCGCCTGGCTTGCCGTCAACGACGCCCTTGCGCCGCTGGGCGCCACCGCCTCGGTGCAGCCGTTCACGCCCGAGCGCATCCTTCAGGCGATCGAGGCCGCGCGTTGAGCGGCCGCCCGCTCGGCCGAAGAGAATTGAGCGCACCGCCGATTCTATTTTCCCGGAGGATGCGCTAGCCTGCGTGCGGCCGCGCCGTCCGGCGGCGCCGTTAAAGGACGGGACGAAGGCGATGACGGTTCTTGTTACCGGCGCGGCCGGTTTCATCGGATACCATGTCAGCCGGCGCCTGCTGGCGCGCGGCGAGACCGTCGTCGGTCTCGATGCGATCAGCGACTATTATGACGTCAGGCTCAAGCAGGCGCGCCTGGACGTGCTCAAGGGCTTGCCCGGATTCAGCTTCCACAGGCTCGACCTGGCCGACCGCGAGGCGGTGACGGCCGCAATGGAAGGCATCGGCGCGCTTGATCGGGTGGTCCATCTCGCGGCCCAGGCCGGGGTGCGCCATTCGCTCGACCACCCCTTCGCTTATGTCGATGCGAACCTGACCGGCCATATGGTGGTCCTGGAGCTTTGCCGGCACCTGCCGGACTTCACGCACCTCGTCTATGCCAGCTCCAGCTCGGTCTATGGCGGCAATACCAGCCTTCCCTTCTCGGTCGAGGACCGGACCGACTCGCCGATCTCGCTGTATGCCGCGACCAAGAAGGCCAACGAGCATATGAGCCATTGCTACAGCCATCTATACGGCATTCCGCAGACGGGCCTGCGCTTTTTCACCGTCTACGGCCCGTGGGGCCGGCCGGACATGGCGCTTTACATCTTCACCAAGGCGATCACCGAGGGACGGCCGATCGAGGTCTTCAACAACGGCGACATGAAGCGTGATTTCACCTTCATCGACGACATCGTCTCCGGGGTGGTCGCCGCGCTCGACAACCCGCCGCCGGCCGGCGACGCGCCGCCGCATAAGCTCTACAACATCGGCAACCACCGCTGCGAGCCGCTGATGCGGCTGATCGAGGTGCTGGAGGCCTGCCTCGGCCGCAAGGCGGAGATCAACTTCCAGCCGATGCAGCCCGGCGATGTGAAGGAGACCTACGCCGACATCTCGGCCATCGCCCGCGATCTGGGCTACAAGCCGACCACGCCGATCGATGTCGGGGTGCCGAAATTCGTCGCGTGGTTCAAAACCTATCACGGCCTGGGCGCACAAGCCGCCTGAACACCCGCAACGGTCCGGCGACCGGTCACGGGAACAGCGCCGCCATGCGTCCGGCCAGCGCGTGCAGATCAGCGTTGCGCGCGCGGATCTGCGCCATCATCGGCCTCGCCTCGGCCAGGATCGCCCCGGCATCGAAGGCGGTGATGCGGCCGTCTTCGACCAGGATGCGGCCGTCGACGATCACCGTGTCGACCGAGCTGCCATTCTCGGCGAACACGAGCTGGGAAATCGGCTCGTTGAGCGGAACCCACCACGGCGCGTCCAGGCGGTAGAGCACCAGATCGGCGCGTCTGCCGACCTCGATCGCCCCAAGGCGGTCGGCTTGCATCAGCGCCGCCGCGCCGCCCCGGGTCGCCATCCGAAGCACGTCCTCGGCCCCGAGCCAGTCGGTGCGCGCGTGCTGTCTCGGCCGATGGAGCGTGGCGGCGAGCCGCAGCGCCTCGTGCATGATCAGGTTGTCGTTGGTGCCGGCCCCGTCGGTCCCCAGCGCGATCCGCGCGCCATGGGCGACCAACTCCGGGATCGGCGCGATACCGGCGCCGATCTTCATGTTGCTCTCCGGATTATGCACCACGACGGCGCCGCTTGCCGCCAGCCGCTCGATATCGGCCGGCTCCAGCCAGATCGCATGGGCGGCCGACAGGCGCGGGCCGAGCAGGCCGAGCCGGTCGAGGTGCTCGACCATCGTGCAGCCATAGGCCCTGCGGGCGTTCTCCGCCTGGATGCGGGATTCCAGCAGGTGGGTGTGGATGCCGAGGTCGTGGCGGTCGGCGATCTGTGCGCACATCACCAGCGCTTCATCGGAGCAGCGTTCTGGATTGGACGGTGCCGGGAAGACGCCGAGCCGGCCGTCCATGCCGTGCCAGCGCGCTATCGCGTCCTCCATGACCGCGCGAACGTCGGCAAGCTTCATCGGCGCAAGCGGGTCGAGCCGTTCGATCTCCGCCGCGATGTCGGCCGGGATGGCGTCTGCGCGCGGGACGATGTCGCCGAATTCCGCGTCATAGAATCTCAGACCAAGCACGACCCGCATGCCGGAATCGCGATAGGCCGAAAGCGCCGCGGCGACATCATCGGACGTGCAGGCCTGGCCGGGAAAGTGGTCGATTGCAGCGGTGGTTCCGCTCAGCAGCATCTGGATGCAGCCCAGCATCGCGCTGACATAGATCTCGCGCGGCGTCTTGCCCGCGGTAAGGGCCTGGCTGAGCCACATATAGGCCGGGTGGCTGAGGCGGTCCCCGGTGCCGTGCATCGGAGTCGTCGGCGAATGGGTGTGGGCGTTGACGAACCCCGGCACCAGCAGCTTGCCGGTCGCATCGAGCAGCCGGCAGCCGGCCGGCGCTTCGACATCTCCGACGGCAGCAATCGCGCCGTCCTCGATCAGGACGTCGGCGGCCTCGTGCACCGTGTTCCGGTCATCGAGCGTGACCACCAGGGCGTTGCGCACCAGCAGGCTCTCAGGGCCGGTCATCGCGGGCCTTCCCGGCCATTGCGGTCCGCACGCACCAAGCTGCCCGGCCGTCCGCAGCGGCCGCGATACCGTGGCAATGTTTCATGCCCTGATTGTGTACATCCAACAGGGTTTGGCAAACTTGTCGGAGCGCCGGCATGACCCGGGCCGATCGCGTTCGTGCGGCCCGGGAAGCCTTGAACGGCCGGGCTCTGTACGCCGGTCGGGCACGGGACTATGATCGGTTCAAACCCTTCAATTTCGCCGAATGGCGCGCCACAGGAGACCGCAGATGAGCAGGGCGCTGGAGTCCAAGCCGGAGATGACCAACGCGCGGGCCGACTATTACGGCCGCATCGATACCTACAACATCGCGCCGTTGTGGGAGGTGCTGCACAAGCTCCTGGCCAAGGAGCCGGTGACCCAGGCGACGCCGTATCTGTGGAACTATGACGCCCTGCGACCTGCGCTGATGGAATCGGCCCAGGTGATCTCGACCGAGGAGGCCGAGCGGCGCGTGCTTATCCTCGAGAACCCCTCGATGCGCGGCAAGGCCTGCATCACCGAGGCGCTCTTTGCCGGGCTGCAGCTCATCATGCCGGGCGAGGTCGCCGCCACCCACCGCCACAGCCCCGCCGCGCTGCGCTTCATCGTCGAGGGCAGCCGCGCGTTCACCGCGATCAACGGCGAGAAGGCCTATATGGAACCCGGCGATCTGATCCTCACCCCGTCCTGGGTCTGGCACGACCACGGGCACGAGGGAACCGAGCCGGTGGTCTGGCTCGACGGGCTCGACATCCCGATGGTCCGCTTCATGGGCCCGGTCTTCGCCGAGCCGCATCCCGACGACTACAATGCCGCGGGCAACCCGGCCGGCGACAACCAGCACCGCTACGGCGCCAACATGCTGCCCTTCGGCGCGACGTTGAAGGACGAGAAGAACTCGCCGGTCTTCCACTACCCTTATGCCAAGGTCCGCGAGGCGCTGGAGACCTGCGCCAAGGCCCAGGACATCGATCCCTATCACGGGGTCAAGATGCAATACGTCAACCCGGCCAACGGCGGGCCGACGATGCCGACGCTGGGAACCTACATACAGCTCCTCCCCGACGGGTTCGCGACCGAGACCTACCGCTCGACGGCGGCCTGGGTCTACTCGGTAGTCGAGGGCACCGGCCGGACGGTGATCGGCGACGAGAGCTTCGAATGGGGCCCGCGCGATTCCTTCGTCGTGCCGGCATGGTACCGCCACCACCACGAGGCCGACGGCGACGCCTTCCTCTTCAGCTTCTCCGACAAGCCGGTCCACGACCAGCTCGGCTGGTTCCGAGAGGTCCGCGGCAACGCCTGACCGGTCGCCGCGCAACGCGTTCCGGCGCGTCCGGCGCATGTCCCATCCCGACGATGCGGCATCGAGATGCTTGCCCGACCGGATCCCGTTGCCGCATATGCAAACCGACGAAACCGCGATAAACCGGAGCCGACGATGACGCCCACCGAAACTTGGCGCATTCAGCAATACCTGCGAAAAACCTTCGATAACGGCGGGATCTCGGTCTTTCAGTCGAAGGATCTCCGCGGCGGCGTCGAGGTCGAGGTCAATGGCGAGTTCCTGGGAGTCGTCCACCGCGACGAGGACGAGGGCGAGGTCTCCTACGCTCTGATGATCTCGATCCTCGAGGAGGACCTGCCGCCGGCCGGCCCGGTCCAGCATCACTGATTGCAAATCGCTCGGCGGCCGGCCCGGGCTCCGGCCGTGGACGGCGAGCCGGCCGCGCGGATATGATCGGTGCCCCAGGCGGGAGATTCGATCGATGGGATATTCGCTGGAACAGTTCTGCACCGATGCGGCCGCCGCGCTGACACGGGATCCGGGTCCTGCCGGACGCGAGGCGCTGGCCCGGTGCCTGGAATCCCTGTTGGTCGAGCCCGGCTTCGTGGCCGCCCATCTCGGCCCCGACAAGCAATCCGGCGCGGAGACCCTGTACGTCGATCCCGAGCACGGATTCCACGTCATGGCCCACACCAACCGCGGGCCTTCGAACAATTCGCCGCACTGCCACGGGCCGTCCTGGGTGGTCTACGGCATGGCCATGAACCATGTCGAGATGACCGAGTGGAACCGGCTTGACGACGGCACGCGGGAAGGCCACGCGGCGCTCGAGCCGGCGCGCAGATACGTGCTCCACTGCGGCGAGGCCCACGTCTACAACGAAGGCGTGATCCATTCGCTCGACCGGCCGCTGGAGACCCGCCTGGTCCGGGTGACAGGCTGCGATCTGGACAAGACGCTGCGCTATCGCTACGCGCCTGCGAAGAACCGCGTCAAGGTGCTGGAACCGCAGCCCGGCTGAGCCGACTTGCCCGCGGGGATCTCGAAACCGGTCCAGGGCGCGCTGTGGATGATCGGCGCGGCGGCGTCGCTGGTCGCGATGGCGCTGCTCATCCGGTTCCTGACACCGACCTACAACGTGCTCGAACTGATCTTTCTGCGCAACGTGGTCAATCTGTGCCTGATGGTGCCGTGGATCGCGCGGACCGGCTTGGCCGGCGTCAGGACCGGGCGCCTCGGCCTGCACGGGCTCAGGAACGCACTGCAATACGGCGGCAACCTGGCCTGGTTCTATGCGGTGACCATGGTCACCCTGGCCGAGTTGTCCGCGCTCCAGTTCACGATGCCGATCTTCACCGTGGCGATGGCCGTGATCATCCTGCGCGAAAAGGTCGATGCCGGCCGCGCCCTGGTCGTTGTCGCCGGGTTCGCCGGTACGGTGATCATCCTGCGGCCCGATCAGATCACGTCCGGGTTCGGGCCGTTCGTCGTGCTGCTCGCGGCATTCCTCTACTCGGCCTCGTTCGTGACCACCAAGCGGCTGGCGACCACCGAATCGGCCAACGCGGTGGTGTTCTACATGAGCGTCTTCATCCTGGTCTTCTCGGCGGTCCCGGCGCTGTTCGTCTGGCAGACCCCGCAGTGGGGCGACCTGCCGCTGATCATCGGGCTGGGGATCACCGGCTATACCACCCATTACTGCGTGACGCGCTCGATGGCCTCGGCCGATGCGAGCTTCGTCGTGCCGTTCGATTTCCTGCGCCTGCCGATGTCGGTCGCCGCCGGCATCATGCTGTTCGCCGAGCCGGTGCGGACGTCCACGCTCGCCGGCGCGGCGGTGATCTTCGGTGCGGCCTATTACAACACCTGGCGCGAGGAGCGCCGGGGCGGAAAGGTGATCCGCTGATCCGGCCTCACGCCGCGGACCGGCCAGCCAGCGCGAAGGTCCGGTAGACCATCACCAGCCCCGCCGCAGGCGCCAGCGCGCACAGCCCGAAAACCCATCTCAGCGCTCCCGCGATCGCCTCCGGATCGCTCGCATCGCCGAGCCCGCCGGCGTTGGCGATCAACCCCACCGCGGCGGCGCCGAAGGCGAGCCCGAGCGAGCGCAGCGCCGGGATCGCAGAGGCGGTCAGCGTCTCCTCCCCGCTTGCCGGGATCGCCATGATCCAGGTGATCGCCAGCACGTTGACGATGCCGATCCCGAGCCCGACCAGAACGGTCATCGCGCCATGCCAGACCAGGCCCGCCTGGCCGATGCCGACAGCAATCCCGGCAAGGCCCACCAGCGACAGCAGGGATCCCACGACCATCGCAAGCCGCGTCCCCGACCGGCTGGTGATATGGGCCACCGCGATCGAGCCGACCGACCAGGCGCAGGACATCAGCATGTTGTAGTAGCCGACCCAGAGCATCGCCACGTCGTGCAGCCCGCCGAGCAGCAGCGGCAGGAAAATGCTGGGCGCGATCTGGGTCAGCGCGATGGAGATGAAGATCCAATAGGTCGCGCCGACCGGAGTCGACATGGACAGAGGCCGCGTCGGGAACAGAGCGTTGTCGGCATCGGCGGCGGCATCGAGCCGCAGGGTGGCCCAAATCAGAACGCCCGCGGCAAGGACCAGAGCCACCCCCGGCGCGATGGCGTCGATCTGGCCGGCGCCGCCGACGCAGAACACGCCGGCGGCGAGAAGCGCCAGCCTGCGCACCGGAATGCCGGGGCGGGCCGCCGGGGTCTCGGAGGCCGGCACGTAGCGCCAGGCCAGCCCGCAGACCAGCAGCGCGAACGGGATCACCGCCCAGAACGCGCCGCGCCACCAGTCGATCCCGGCGAAAAACCCGGCGCCGGCCGGCCCGATCAGGGCCGCGGCCACCCAGGCGGTGTTGATCAGCGCCAGGATCCGGGTCCGCAGCGGCCCCTCGTAAAGCTCGCGGACCAGCGCCATCGATTGCGACAGCAGCAACCCGCCGCCCAGGCCCTGGATCATCTGGCCGGCGAGCAGCACCGCGATGGTCGGCGCGACCGCGCCCATCGCGCTGCCGGCAATGAAGATCAGCCCCGAGAGGACATATCCGCGGCGGCGGCCGAAAGCGGCGCGCACCGGCGAGCCGCCGGCCGCGCCGATGATCGTCCCGATCATATAGACCATCGCCGGCCA
Organism: Alphaproteobacteria bacterium; assembly: GCA_965248835.1. Classification (GTDB taxonomy): domain Bacteria; phylum Pseudomonadota; class Alphaproteobacteria; order MPNO01; family MPNO01; genus CAYFYS01. The sequence goes on along the minus strand of CBDFLJ010000001.1, from coordinate 1,883,215 downwards.
GGCGTAATAAGCCGCCCCGCCGATGTCGGCGATCACCGACGGCATCACGGTCGCCAGGACGAACGAATGGACGCCGTGCAGGATGACCGCGAGGTTGAGCAGCCCGGTGAACACCGCACGGCCGGACCGCAGCAAGTCGAGCCAGCCGGTCTCGTCCCCGTCCCCGGCGGCGGTCCCGGTCAAGGGCTCAGACGACCAGAACGACGCAGCCGGTCGTCTTGCGCGCGGCAATGTCGCGGTGGGCCTGTGCGGCCTGGTTGAAGGGGTAGGTGGCGGTGATCCCGACCTTAATGACGCCCGAGCCGATCAGGTCCAGGGTCTCGTCCGCCATCGCCGCCACCGCCGCGGGCGTGCGGGCGTAGTCGCGATAGGACACCTTGGCGAAGAAGATCGACTTGGCGTTGAGCGCCATCGCATCGATCGGCGGCAGGCGGCCCGAACTGTGGCCGTAGTTGATGAAATAGCCGGTGGGCGCGAGCGCGGCGAGATTGCCTTCATAGGTCGCCTGGCCGACGCTGTCATAGACCACGCTCACCCCCTCGCCCGCGGTGATCTCCAGGCACCGCGCCGCGAAGTCCTCGCCCGTGTAGTCGATCACGTGCGCGCAGCCGGCCGCGCGGGCAACCGCCGCCTTGGCGGGCCGGCCAACCGTGCCGATCACCGTTGCTCCCAGGTGGCGCGCCCATTGGCACAAAAGCGTGCCCACCCCGCCGGCCGCGGCGTGCACCAGCACCACATCGTCCGGCCCCACAATGTAGCTGCGGCGCAGCAGGTACTGCACCGTCATGCCACGGAGCAAGCCTGCGGCTGCGGTCTTCTCGTCGACCGAATCGGGAAGCTTCACCAGCGCGCTCGCCGGGACGTTGCGCGCGCTGACCGCGGCACCGGGAAGGAACGGATAGGCGATGCGGTCCCCGGGAACGAAGCCCGCCACCCCGGGCCCGACCGTCTCGACGACGCCCGCGGCCTCGAGCCCAAGCGTTGCCGGCAGCGCCGGCTTGACGTAATAGGCCCCGGCCCGCATCAGCGTGTCGGCGAAATGGACCGCGATCGCCTTCTGGGCGATCCGCACCTCGCCCGCGCCCGGAGAGCCCAGGGGCAGGTCCTCGAGCACGATCTCCTCCGGCCCGCCGAAAGCGTGGATGCGCAGTGCCCTGAACGTCTCCATGGCTCAGCCGAACCGGGCTTGCAGGAAGGCGAGCGTGCGGGAATGGGCGAGATCGGCCGCGTCCTTGTCGTAGCTCGCTTGGTCCGGGTTGAAAAAGGCGTGGCCCGCGCCCGGATAGATATGGAGCGGATGCTCGGGATGGCCGTCCGCGATCGCCTCGACCTGGTCGATCGGCACGATCGTATCGCGGTCGCCGTAATGCAGGATCGTCGGGCAGCGCGGTACCAACGCGCGGCTCTGGTAGACGTCCGAGCCGTAATAGATCACCGCCGCGTCGAGCGCGAGGTTGGCCGCCGCCACCCAGGCCCAGCTCCCGCCGGTGCAGAACCCCTGGACCGCAACGGGACCCGCCGGCCGCAGCCGCTCGAGCGCCGCGGAGACATCGGCCAGCACGGTCTGGCGGCAAAGCGTCTCGCGCTGGGCCATCCCGGCCGCCCGTCCGGCCTCGTCGTAGCCGAAGACGATGTTCCGCCCTGCGCGGTCGTAGAGCGCCGGTGCGACCGCCGAGATCCCGCTTCGGGCATAGAGATCGCAGACATCGCCCAGATGCGCGGTCAGCCCGTAGATCGCCTGTAGGACCGCGATCCCGGCGATCGCATCGCCTCCGGCATCGGCATGCCAAGCCTCCAGCTCATGACCGTCCGATGCCGCAAGGGTGATCCGCTCCGCCATCCTCACGCCTTTCGATCGAGTCCGGAACACGCACCGGCCTCCGGGCCCATTGAACGCCATGCGCCCCGCCGTGTCACGGGCTGGTCGGCACCGATGCTTGACCGCCGGATTCGATCCGGCCAGAATCGAGGCGGGCAGGACAACGGATTCTTGTGGAGATTCGGGTATGGCGCGGGTGATGGTGACATGCCCCGACTCCAGACGGCAGGTCTATACCGGTCTCAACCTCGACTGGTCGGCGCTCGAGGCCCTGGGCCAGGACGAAGAACATTCCTTCGTCTGTCCATCCTGCGGGGCAACCCATAGCTGGACCCGGGACGATGCGGACTTGATCGCCGACGGCTCGGGCGACTAGGAGACCGGAATGGATGTCGCGGGCATTCTCCGCGCCAAGGGCGGCGCGGTCACGACGGCAAAACCCGGCATGACCATGGCCGAGGCGGTCGCGCTGCTCAGCGAGCGCCAGATCGGCGCCCTGGTGGTCTCCGATGACGGGCGCAACCTGCTCGGCATCGTGTCGGAGCGCGACGTGGTGCGCGGCTTCGCCGAACGGGGGGCCGCGTTCCTTGCCTGCACGCTGTCGGAATGCATGGCAAGCCCGGTGGTGACCTGTGCGCCCGGCGACTCCGACCGCGAGATCATGGCCCTGATGACCGACCGCCGGTTCCGCCACCTGCCGGTGATCGAAGACGGCGCGCTGGTCGGGATCGTCAGCATCGGCGATGTGGTCAAGAGCCGCATCGACGGCATCGTCGCCGAGGCCGATGCGCTGCGGGAATACATCGTCCGCGGCTGAGCGGACCCGGCACGGCTTGTTCGGAACAGGTGCTGAACGGAAACCCGGGGCGGGCGATGGCCGATCGGACACTCCTCATCGAAGGCGGGCTGGTCTACGACCATGACGGCGATACCGATCGTCCGGCGGCCCGGGACATCCTGATCGCGGGCGACAGGATCGCACGGATCGCGCCGGGCCTTGCCGCGACGCTTGCCCGACAGGCCCCGCCGGATCAGGTGATCGATGCCCGCCGGCGCCTGATCGTGCCCGGCTTCGTCAACGCCCACTACCACTCCCACGACACCTTGCTGAAGGGCGTCTTCGAGCCGCTGCCGTTGCAGATCTGGTTCGTCAACGCGCTGCCGCCGCAATACCCCAGGCGCAGCGCCGAGGAGGTCCGCGCCAGGACGCTCCTCGGGGCCGCGGAATGCCTGTTGGCGGGGATCACCACCGTCCAGGACATGCTGACGCTGTATCCGTTCGACGAGGCACTGCTCGACGTGGTGCTGGACGCCTACGAGGAGATCGGCATCCGGACGGTCTTCTCCCTGCAGATCGGCGACAGAGCGGCGATCGACCGCGTCCCGCACTGGCGTGAGCTGGTGCCGGAAGACCTGCACCGCCATCTCGGCTCGGCGGTGGGATTGGCCGACGGCCCGGCGCCGATCCCCATGGTGGCCGGCCAGATCGACCGCATTGGCCACGACCGCGAGCGGTTTAGCTGGGCGCTCGGCCCGACCAGCGCGATCATGTCCTCGCCGGCGCTGCTGGAGGGCGTTGCGGAGCTGTCGCGGACCCATGGCTTGCCGGTGCTGAGCCATATGTACGAATCGCGGCCGGAGGTGGTCTCCTCGCGAACCCACCTGGCCGGCTACGGCGGCTCGCAGATCGCGTATATGCGCGCGATGGACCTGCTCGGCCCGCGGCTCGCGCTGGCCCACAGCATCTGGATGAGCCCGGCCGAGATCGAGGCCATCGCCGAGGCCGGCGCGCGGGTCGTCCTCAACCCGGCCGGCAACATGAAGTCGAAGTCCGGCGTGGCGCCGATCCAGGACTATCGCCGGGCGGGGGTCGAAATCGGGCTCGGCTGCGACAACTGCGCGTGCAGCGACGTGCAGAACATGTTCCAGGCGATGAAGCTGTTCTGCGGCCTGGCGGCGGTCTCCGATCCCGGTCTGGACACCCCGACCGCCCCCGAGGCGTTGCGTGCGGCGACGCTGGGCAGCGCTGCCGCGGTGGGCCTGGCCGGCGAGGTCGGTGCGATAAGGCCGGGCATGCGGGCCGATCTCTGCCTCTACGACCTCGACAGGCCGACGCTGGTCCCGCTCAACAGCGCGGCCCGCCAGATGGTCTATTCCGAGACCGGCGGTGCGCTCGATACGGTGCTGGTCGACGGCCGGATCGTCGTCCAGGACGGCAGGCTTGTGAGCATCGATGCCGGGGAGCTGGCCGCTTCGGTCGACGCGGTCATGCCCACCCTGCGCGCGGACCAGCGCGCGGTCGCACGCCGCTATGAGACGCTGCGGCCTTTCCTCGTCGAGGCGTGGCGCCGCACCTGGCAAACCGATATAGGGATGGACCGCTATATCGGCTGGCGCGGCACCGTGAATTGACGCCGCGGGGACCTCGCGCCGTCCGGAGCGTGGTCCGAGCAAGCCGGGCCGGCGCCGGCGCCGGCGCCACATTACCGATCCTTCATCTGCCGGTAAGGCGTCCTCCAGGTGTGCGCACCATTTCATGATGCGACATCAACCAGGAGATTCTGTCATGTCCACAGCAAGCCTCATCGACCGCAGGGCGGTCCACCGGGTCCTGATGCCCGGCGCCCTGGCCGTATTCACGACGCTCGCCGTCGCCTCTCTCGCCCAGGCGCGCCCGAGCCCGTCGACCTTCGCCGACATCGCAGCCAAGGTCGGCCCGGCGGTCGTCAACATCACCGCCGAAGGCGGCAGCGGCTCCGCGCGTTCCATGCCGATGCCCGGCGCGCCGAACGCTCCGTTCGCCGAGGCCCCGTTCCGCGATTTCATGGAGCGGTTCTTCGGCCGCGCGATGCCCGAGTTCGACCCGTCGATACCGATGCCGCCGCGCGGCCACGGGCGTGAAGCGGGCTCGGGCTTCATCATCGATCCCGCAGGCTACGTGGTGACCAACAACCACGTCGTCGCCGGAAGCGGCAAGATCCGCGTCCGACTGCACGACGGCGGGTCGTTCGACGCCAAGCTGGTCGGCGGCGATGCCCGGACCGACCTGGCGCTGCTGAAAATCGATGCCGGGCGGACGCTGCCCTTCGTGAAGTTCGGGGATTCCGACCTCATCCGGGCCGGCGACTGGGTGATGACCATCGGCAACCCCTTCGGGCTCGGCGGCACCGTGACGGCGGGCATCGTGTCTGCGCGCGGCCGCGATCTTCCCGGCGGCTCGTTGGTCGACTTCCTGCAGATCGACGCGCCGATCAACCGGGGCAGTTCCGGCGGCCCGGCCTTCGATGCCGAGGGTAATGTGATCGGCGTTAACACCGCGATCTTCTCACCCAACGGCGGCAATGTCGGGATCGGCTTCGCGATCCCGTCGAATACGGCCAAGCAGGTCATCGCCGACCTGCGCGTCGACGGCAAGGTCGAGCGCGGCTGGCTCGGCGTCCAGATCCAGCCGGTCACGCAGGACCTGGCCTTGCACCTGGGGCTGAAGGCCACCGCCGGCGCCGTGGTCGCTTCGGTCGTCGCCGACGGCCCGGCCGGCAAAGCCGGCATCGCCCAGGGCGACGTGATCACAAGTTGGGATGGCACGGCCGTGGAGCGGCTGCGCGACCTGCCCCGGCTGGTCGCCGGCACCCGCATCGGCAAGTCGGTGACGGTCGAGGTCATCCGCGCCGGCAAGGCCCGCTCGTTCGAGATCGAGACCGGCAGAATGCCGAGCCCGCAGAAGATGGCCGCCGAGCGGTGACCCTCCGGATCGGCTGCGAGGGCCGGGGGCCGCGGCGACGCGGCCCCCGGTTCCATTTTGCTGACTTGACCCGGCGGGCGGGGCCGCCGACATACTGGCCGGGGCGGACGGCACCATGCGCGCATTGATCATCGAAGACGACGTGGAAACGGCCGGGTTCCTCGCCAAGGGCCTGTCCGAGGGCGGATTCGTCGTCGATGTCGCGACCGGCGGGCGGGACGGGCTGGTCCAGGCGGTGGCCGCCGATTACGACGTCGCGGTAATCGACCGCATGCTGCCCGAGGTCGACGGGCTGGCGATCGTCGAGGCAATGCGGCGGGCGGGCCGGGCGACTCCGGTGCTGTTCCTGAGCGCCAAGGGCGAGGTCGCCGACCGGGTCGCGGGGCTCGAAGCGGGCGCCGACGACTACCTGGTCAAGCCGTTCGCCTTCTCCGAGCTGCGCGCCCGCGTGGATGCCCTGTTGCGTCGCCGCGTCGGACAGGCGGCCGAGGTCACGGTGCTCAAGGTAGCCGACCTGGAGATGGACCTGCTCGCCCGCCGGGTCAGCCGCGCCGGGCGGGCGATCGACCTGCAGCCGCGCGAGTTCAAGCTGCTCGAAGTGCTGCTGCGCAACGCGGGCCGCGTGGTGACCCGCACGATGCTGCTGGAACAGGTCTGGGACTATCATTTCGACCCCCAGACCAACGTCATCGACGTGCACGTCTCGCGCCTGCGCCGCAAGCTCGACCAGGGCTTCGAGACGTCGCTCATCCAGACCGCGCGCGGGGCGGGCTATGTCATCCGCGATCCCGGCTAGGCCGCCGCGGTTGGCGGGCACGATCGGACGGCTGGTCCGGACCTCGACCTTCCGGGTCGCGCTGGTCTATCTCGGCCTGTTCAGCGTCTCGATCGTGGTCGTGTTCGGCTTCCTCTACTGGTCGACCGCCGGGTTCATGTCGCGCCAGACCGATGAAGCGATCCTGGCCGAGATCCGCGGCCTGTCCGAGCAATACGCCCAGTTCGGCACCATCGGCCTGGTGCGGGCGCTCGACCGGCGTACCGCCCGGGCGCGGGCGAGCCGGGGGCTTTACCTGCTGGTCGACGCCGCCTACCAGCCGCTCGCCGGCAATCTGTCGAGCTGGCCGCAGGAGAAAGCCGATGCGCGGGGCTGGCTCACCTTTCGGCTGGAGTACGCCGATGCGCGGGGCGCGGTCGATCTCGGCCGGGCACGCACGTTCGCGCTCGGCGGCGGGCTGCACCTGCTGGTCGGCCGGGACATCCGCGAGCGCCTGGAGATCGCCCAGCTGGTGCGCGGCTCGTTCGGCTGGGGGCTGGCGCTGGCCGTCGCGCTCAGCCTTGCCGGCGGGCTCCTGGTCAGCCGGCCGATGCTCCGACGGATCGATGCGATCAACGCCGCCAGCACCGAGATCATGGCCGGCGAGCTCGACCGCCGCATCCCGCTGCGCGGCACCGGCGATGAGTTCGACCGACTGGCGGAAAACCTCAACGCGATGCTCGACCGCATCGCCCGGCTGCTGGACGGCGTGCGCGAGGTCTCCGACAACATCGCCCACGATTTGCGCGGCCCGCTCGCCCGGCTGCGCGGCCGGCTGGAACTGGCGCTCGACGGGCCGACCGACAACGCGGCCTACCGCGAGGCGATCGAGCGCACCATCGCCGAGGCCGATGACCTGCTCAAGACCTTCAATTCGCTGCTCAGCATCGCACGTCTGGAGGCCGGCGCGGAAGAGACCCCGATGGAGCCCTTCGCGCTGGATGCGCTGCTGGCCGATGTCTCGGAGCTCTACGCGCCGGTCGCCGATGCCGGGAAGATCACGCTCGGTCTGCGGACCGCCGGCGGGCTCACCGTCCGGGGCGACCGACACCTGCTGTTCCAGTGCGTTGCCAACCTCATCGACAACGCCATCAAGTTCTCGCCCGAGGGCGGGGAGATCGCCGTCTCGGCCGGCTTCGCCGCCGAGGACGACATGGTCGAAATCGTCGTCGCCGACCGCGGCCCCGGCATCCCGGAGACGCTGAAACCCCGCGTGTTCGAGCGCTTCTATCGCATCGAGACGGCGCGCAACCGGCCCGGCTCGGGGCTCGGATTGAGCCTGGCCGCGGCGATCGCGATGCGCCACGACGGCGCGCTGGTGCTGGAAGACAATCATCCGGGGCTTCGCGCGGTGCTCAGGCTCAAGCGAGGCGGCGATGGAAGATGAACGGCTTGGCCCGGCCCATTTTGCCCGGATCGACGAGAGCCCGGACACCGACTTCTACACCATGCCGCGGATGGTCGCTCACATCGACGATCCCGCGCGCGCCGCGCTGGCCGCCTATTTCGCCGCCAACCTGCCGGCGGGCGGCAGGATCTTCGACATGATGTCGAGCTGCGTGTCCCACCTGCCGGCCGAGGCCGGGTACGCTACGGTCGTAGGCCTCGGGCTCAACGCGGCCGAGCTTGCGGCCAATCCGCAGCTCGACGCCGCGCTCGTCCAGGACGTCAACGCGCTGCCCCGCCTGCCGTTCCGCGACCACGCCTTCGATGCCTGCGTGCTGTCGGTCTCGGTACAGTATCTGATCCGCCCGATCGAGATTTTCGCCGAGATCGCCCGGGTGCTGGTGCCCGGTGCCGCCTGCCATGTGAGCTTCTCCAACCGCATGTTTCCGACCAAGGCGGTCGCCGTCTGGCGGGCGCTGGACGAGGGCGACCACACGCGGCTGATCGGTCACTACTTCGTGGAAACCGGGCTGTTCGAGGCGCCCCGGCTGGCCGACATTTCACCGGCACCGGGCCGGTCGGATCCGCTGTTCGTGGTCGCGGCCGCGCGCCGCCTTACGGCTTGAGCCGGCTTGCAAATCCACGATTTGATGTCCATATCAAACCCGACGGTGCCCCTTGGGCCGTCCCCTGCCGATGCCGTTCGGGTCCGCAGGGCGCTCGGTGTTGCCCCGCTCGCAAAGAGGAGGCCGACGATGGCGCGGATGTCGGTATTCAACAGCCCCTTCCTGCTCGGATTCGACCAACTCGAACGGACGCTGGACAGAGTTTCCAAGGCCTCCGCGGACGGCTATCCGCCCTACAATATCGAGCAGACCGGCAAGGATTCGATGCGGATAACGCTGGCCGTCGCCGGTTTCACGCGCGAAGACCTGGTGATCACCGTCGATGACTCCCAGCTCACGGTGCGCGGCAAGCAGACCGAGGCCGAAGACCGTGTCTACCTGCACCGTGGCATTGCCGCGCGCCAGTTCCAGCGCTCATTCGTGCTGGCCGAGGGCATCGAAGTGGTCGGTGCGGAGATGTCCAACGGCCTGCTGCACATCGATCTGGTTCGCCCGCCGCCGGCAAGCCGTGAACGGGTGATCGACATCCGCAACGATGCCGGCGAGGCGACGGACAATGTGCGGGCTTTCGGCGTCGGAACCGGCGCCAAAGGATCGCGTCGCCCCGAGTAGGCTCCGCGTCCTCGGTTCCCCGATCCGCCGCCGATTCAAGCAGATTCAAAAAGAGCTCAAGCAGCGCTGCGCCGCGCGTCGGTGGTAAGGATCGCATAAAGGGCATGCGCATCGGAGGCCCCGCGGAGGGCCTCGCAGACCGCCGGGTCGCGCAGCAGCCGCGAGACCCGGGCCAGCGCCTTGAGATGATCCGCGCCCGCGCCTTCGGGCGCCAGCAGCAGAAACACCAGATCGACGGGCTGGTCGTCGATCGCGTCGAAGTCGATCGCCTGGTCGAGCCGGGCGAACAGGCCGTAGAGCCCGTCGATGTCGGCGGTCTTGCCGTGGGGAATCGCCACACCCTTGCCGACACCGGTGGTGCCCAGCCGCTCGCGCTCGAGAAGAACATTGAAGACCGCCCGCTCGTCGAGCCTGGTGATCACCGCGGCGCGCCGGGAGATCTCCTGGATGACCTGTTTCTTGCTCGCCGCGTGGAGCCGGTCGACGACGCGATCCTCGGTCAGCAGATCGACGATTTCCATCCTGTTCTCCCAGCCCCTCGCGGGATCACGTGCTTCCGCCGCGACCCGGCGGCGCACGCATGCCCGCCCAACCCAAGATGCTCACCAAGATGCGCGTCCGATGGACGGACGGCCCTCCCTTACGGGCCGAAGTCCGGCCCAAGCGTCCCGTATCGTCCCGCGACTGAAAAATGCGGCGCAAGATATGGCCCGGCGGTTGCGGCGAGTCAACTCGCGCACGGCCCGGCGGTCGAAGCCGGGCGCGGCCCCAGGCCCCGCCGTGACGCCATTGCCGGCGATGCAGCAATGACCTGCACAAGATTGTTACAGGCTGAACCTTTCGCCCAGATAGACCCGCCTGACCTCTTCATGGGAGACGATCTCCGACGGCGTGCCCTCCATCAACACGCTGCCGTCATGCAGGATGTAGGCGCGGTCGACGATCTCCAGCGTCTCGCGAACGTTGTGGTCGGTGATCAGCACGCCGATCCCCCGATTCTTGAGATGCCCGACAAGATCGCGGATGTCGTTGACGGCGATCGGATCGATGCCCGCGAACGGCTCGTCGAGCAGGATGAACCGGGGCATGGTCGCAAGCGCGCGGGCGATTTCCACCCGCCGGCGCTCGCCCCCGGACAGCGCCAGCGCGGGCGTGCGCCTGAGATGGCCGATCGAGAACTCGACCAGCAAGCTCTCCAGCCGCGTTTCGCGCACCTCCCGCGTGCCTTCGGCGACCTGCAGCACCGCGCGGATATTGTTCTCCACGTTCATGCCGCGGAAGATCGAGGCTTCCTGGGGCAGATACCCGATCCCCAGCCGCGCGCGGCGGTACATCGGCAGGTCGGTGATGTCGTGCCCGTCGAGCGAGATCAGCCCGGAATCGGGCTGGATCAGACCGCTCAGGATGTAGAAGCAGGTGGTCTTGCCGGCGCCGTTGGGGCCGAGCAGGCCGACCGCCTCGCCGCGCTCCAGCTTGAGGGAAACTTCGCGCAGGACCGGCCGCTTCCTGAACCGTTTGCCGAGGTCGGAAGCCTCCAGCCCGGCAGCGTGGCTGATCGGGTCTGCTCGCGCGGCGCCGGCCGCGCCTTCGGGCCGGTTCACCGCGCGGTTCCGGGCCGAGGCTCCGCCGGGCGTTGCGGACGCCGGGCCGGCTTGGGCACGAAAATGCCGCGCGCACCGCCCGGTCCGCCGAACAGCCGGCTCATCCCGGTATTGAGGTCGATTTCCGCCCGCTCGCCGCTGAGCTGGTCCGTGCCGCGGGTGATCTTGACCGATCCTTCGAGCTTGGCGATCCCGGTCTTCAAGTCATAGGCGCCGCGGTCGGCCCGCACGATTTCCTCGGCGGTCGAGATCAGCACGTCACCGAAGGCATCGATGCGCCGCACCCGCGATTCGCCCGACGCATCGGTCTCGAAGGTGGCGCTGAGGACGCCGGCCCGCAAGCGCCGGCCGTCGCGCGCCGCGGCGGCGTTGCCGCGGGCAACCGCGAGATCGCGGTCCTGCCAGAACTCCAGGCTGTCCTCGGCGGTGATCCGGTCCCTGGCGGTCTCGAGCCTCGGCGCGCCGGTCAGGATGAGCAGCCGTCGATCGACATCGTAGACCCCGCGGCTTGCGGTGGCCCGCCGGTCGGGGGCGGTGATCTCCACGCCGCCGCTGGCATCGATGCGCCACACTTCGGTGCCGCCCTTGGCGCTGTCGCGGTAATGGGCGGTCATCTCCTCGGCGCGCACCGTCACATCGCCCTGTCGCGCGCGGGCGTTGCCGCGGGCGATGTAGGTGCGCGAGGACTGATGCCATTCGATCCCGCCGTCGGCCTCGATCGTGATCGGCCCGGTGCCCTGGCGGAACGGCAGGCCGCCGGTCTGTGCCGATGCGCCGCCGGCGAGCGCCGCAAGCGCCGCGACCGCCGCGACCGCCGAAGCGGCGGCAACAAGGATACGGACCGGGATCATTTCGGAATCGCTTCGGGGTCGCCGTACAGCACCACGCGCGCCGGTCCGGTGAACGCGATTCGCTTGCCGTCACGCGGAATGCGAAACCCCGCGGCCTCCAGATGGGCGGCCGGCCCCTGGCCGGTCACCGGTGTGTCGGAGACCACCGTCGCCTGCGCGAGGTCGACCGTCGCGGCGTCGGTCCGCAACGCGTAGCCGGAATCGTGGAACAGGCTCACCCCGCCCTCGAGGACGATCGTCCGCCGCTTGCGGGCAAAGCGGCCGCGCGGCGAAGAGACCGCGACCCAGGCGCCGTTGCGGGTGGTGAAATCCGCCTCGGGCCGGCTCAGGCTGATCTCGTCGCCGCCCGGCGTCTGCTGGACCACCGCTTCGGCGGTCAGCCCGTAGGGGTTTCGGTTGCGGTCGGTCCCGGTGAACCGCGCGTTGGTCAGGCGATGGCCGCCGGTTCCCTGGCCGATGAACTCCGTGACGGCGCTCTGTAACTGCGGCGCATTGTCGTCGAATTGCGGCCAGGTGAGGAGCGCGACGATCATGGCCACGGCGACCAGCGGCAGGGCCAGCTTCATCAGCCTGACGAAACGCGAATAGCCCCGGCCGACCGGCGTCGGCGAGAGCGGCGTCCCGGTCGGCGCGGACAGCTCGTCCGTATCGCCGAAGCTCGCCATGGGCCGCGCTCAGTCCACGCCCGCGCGCAGGCAGTCGTGGATATGGACAATGCCGATCGGCCGGCCGTCGCGGACCACGAACAGGCTGGTGATGGCCCGCTGGTTCATGATCGAGATCGCCTGCACCGCCAGCATGTCCGGCGAAATGGTCTCGGGATCGGTGGTCATCACGGCGCGGGCCGGTCGGTCGAGGAGATCGCCCGCCATGTTCCGCCGCAGGTCGCCGTCGGTGATGATCCCGACCAGACGGCCGTCCCGGTCGACCAGACCGATGCATCCGAAGCTTTTGGAGGTCATGACGATCAGCGCATCGGCCATCAGCACCTCGGCCGGGGCCAGCGGCAGGGCCGCGCCGGCATGCATGATGGTCTCGACCTTGATCAGCCGGTCGCCCAGCTTGCCGCCGGGGTGGCGCAGCTTGAAATCCTCCGGCGAGAACCCGATGCGCTCCACGAGGGCGACCGCCAGGGCATCGCCCAGCGCCATCATCACCGTGGTCGAGGTCGTCGGCGCGAGCTTGAGCGGGCAAGCCTCCTCGCTGTCGGGGATTGTCAGCACCACCTCGGCGGCGCGCGCCAGCGCGCTGTCGCGCCGCCGGGTGATCGCGACCACCGGGATCGTCCGGCGCTTGGCATAGGCGATGATGTCGCCAAGCTCCGCCGTCTCTCCCGAGTTCGAGATCGCAAGCACGGTGTCGGCCGCGGTCACCATGCCGAGGTCGCCGTGGCTCGCCTCGGCGGGATGAACGAACAGCGCCGGCGTGCCGGTCGAGGCCAGGGTGGCGGCAATCTTGCGCGCGACGTGGCCCGACTTGCCCATCCCGGTGACCACCACCCGGCCGCTGCCGCGGGCCCTTTCCATCAGCGCGACCGCGGCACCGAAGCTTTCGTCGAGCAGCCCGGCCATCGCGTCCAGGCCGGCCCGCTCCAACGCCAGCACCCGGCGCGCGACGGCGAGATCCGCGGTCGCGTCCGCTTCGGGCGCAGAGGCGTTCGGTGCGAAGGCCCGATCGCGCCTCGTTTCGGCCTTGGCGATGGACATGGTGGGCTTCCGGTTCTCGACCGTGAGGTTGCCAGCGCGTGCCACTGTAGCCACTTTCCACCCAAAAAACAGTTTCGATGGGAGCGCCCGGCGCGGCGGTACCGAACGCTAGTGGGCGAAGATATCCATATCGCCCCAACCACCGAGATCGAGCGCCGCGCGATCGGGCAGGAACCCGAAACACGCCGCAGCCAGATCGCTGCGCGCCTCGCGCGCCAGCATCGCATCCAGCACCGCGCGGATCGCGTGCAGGTGCAGGACATCGGCTGCGGCGTATCGGATCTGCTCGGGGTTCAGGGTCTCGGCCCCCCAATCCGATGACTGCTGCTCCTTGGAGATCTCCACGCCCAGGAGCTCGCGGGCGAGGTCCTTCAGGGAATGGCGGTCGGTGTAGGTCCGCGCAATCTTCGAGGCGATCTTGGTGCAATAGACCGGCCGGCAGCGAATTCCGAGATAGCGCTCCAGCATGGCGATGTCGAAGCGCGCGAAGTGGAAAATCTTGATGACCGCCGCATCGGCCAGCAGGCGCGTCAGGTTGGGCGCCTCGCAGACCTCGCGGCGGAACCGCACGAGGTGGGCGTTGCCGTCGCCGGCGCTGAGCTGCACCAGGCAGAGCCGGTCGCGCTCGGGCTTGAGCCCCAGCGTCTCGGTATCCACCGCGACGGCGTTCCCGAGATCGAGCCCGTCGGGCAGGTCGCCTTCATGAAGATCGACGCTCATCGCATTACCACAGATCCCGCAAGACGGCCCGCGGCGCGGCAGGATGCGGTGGTGCCCAGGAGAAGACTCGAACTTCCACGACCTTGCGGTCACAGGTACCTGAAACCTGCGCGTCTACCAATTCCGCCACCTGGGCATCCGAAGTCCGGCCCGGGCCGAACCGGTCCGTAGCCAGACCACGGCGGCTTGTCAACCGCTTGTTCCGGTTCGGTACATATGAGACGGTGGCGTTTCTTCGGCGGGCGGCTTGGCGAGGCCGGGACAGTGGGGGAACAGTCATGGCCGTGCGGGTCGCGACGGTCTTCGGCGCTTCGGGGTTTATCGGCCGCTACGTCGTGCGTGCGCTGGCGCGGACAGGCGCGCAGGTCCGCGCCGCGGTGCGTCACCCCGAGGCCGCGCTGTTCCTCAAACCGATGGGCGATGTCGGCCAGATCGCGCCGGTCCAGGCCAATGTGCGCGACGATGCCTCGGTCGCCGCCGCGGTGGACGGCGCCGATACGGTGATCAACCTGGTCGGCGTGCTCTACGAACGGGGCCGCCAGCGTTTCGATGCCGTCCATGAAGCCGGTGCGGGCCGCATCGCCCGGGCGGCAGCGGACGCCGGCGCCGCGCGCCTGGTGCACGTCTCCGCGATCGTCGCGGATGCGCACTCGCCGGCGCATTACGCCCGGTCCAAGGCCGCCGGCGAGGAGGCGGTTCGTGCGGCGTTCGCGGCGGCAACGATCGTCCGACCGAGCGTCGTCTTCGGGATGGAGGATGATTTCTACAACCGGTTCGCCTGGCTCGCGCGGCTATCGCCCGCGCTGCCGTTGATCGGCGGCGGCAAGACCCGGTTCCAACCCGTCTATGTCGCCGATGTTGCCGCCGGCATCATGGCGGCGCTGGACTCCGCCGACGCCGCGGGCCGGGTCTACGAGTTCGCCGGGCCCAGAATCTACAGCTTCGAGGAAATCTTGTCCTACATCCTGGCTCAGACCGGTCGGCGACGGCTGCTGGTGCCCTTGCCCTCCGCGATCGCGGCGATCAAGGCATATTTCCTGGAGCTGTCGCCGTTTCCGCCGCTGCTGACGCGCGATCAGGTGCGCCTGCTGGCTGCCGACGCCGTGGCCGGCGCGGCGCCTGGCCTCGCCGATCTCGGCATCACCGCCACCGCCGTCGAATCGATCGTTCCCGGCTATCTCGGCCGCTACCGCCGCGGCGGGCAGTGGGCGCGCGCGGTCTGAGCGCGCCGCCTACAAATAGACGATCCCCAACAGGACGCCGCCCAGGACGATGCGGTAGACCACGAACGGCGTGAAGCTTGAGCGCGTCAACCAGCTCATCATCAAAGCGATGGCGATGAGGGCGGTAACGAAAGCGATCAGGCCGGCGACCACGGCGCCGGCCTGGAGGGCCGCGTCACCGGTCTCGATCAACGCGAAGCTCGCCAGGGTTCCCGCCGCGATGATCGTCGGGATCGACAGCAGCATGGAGAAACGAGCGGCATCGCGGCGTTCGTAGCCCAGCAGGCGCGCGGCCGTCATCGTCACCCCGGCCCGGCTGGCGCCGGGGATCAGGGCCAGCACCTGGGCAATGCCGATTGCAAGCGCCGCGAAGCCGTTTACGTGCTCGATGCGGTGGATCGTCAGCCCGATGCGGTCCGCGCCGTAGAGGGCGATGCCGAACAGCAGCGTCGACCAGGCGATCAACGCCAGGGAATTGCGCCAGGCTTCGCCGAACCAGGTCGTCAGAACATAGCCTGCGATGACGACCGGGATGGTGGCGATGACAAGGTAGAGGATCATCCTCAGGCCGGGATCGCTCAATCCCGCCTTCAGCCGGGTCAGGCCGGCCGCCATCGCCAGGCAGTCGCGCCGCAGATAGGCGATCACCGCCAGCAGCGTGCCGACATGCACCGCGACATCGATCAGCAGGCCCTGGTCCGGCCAATCGCCGAGCAGGGGGATCAACCGCAAATGCGCCGAGGAGCTGATCGGCAGAAATTCCGTGATGCCCTGAACGAGCGCGATCACGGCAAGCTGTAGCAGTGTCACGGTCCTGCCCCCGGATGGCCGCCACCATATACATCAGAGCAGGATTGGGCCCAAGCGCCAAGGACTTGGATTATTGTCCCGTTTTGGTACTATTTTCGGGATTTCATTTCGCGCATCACGCCTGTGGACAAGTCGTCTGGAATCATTGCGACATTTATAGGACAGTAACACTGACTAAATGGGCTTGTCATTTGGCTGTCATCTGTTAAGTTATACTCTTGAGCGCGCATTCAAGCCGCGCCGCCGGGGCGGGTCCGGGGAGAGCCCATGTCCAATGGAATGTTGAAATTCGTCGATCTGGATCGGCAGACGCCGGAAAAGCGCGGCGCGGAGACCCGTCGTACGGATTTCGTCGAGATCTATCGCGATTTCTCGCCCGAGGGCGCCGCGGCTCAGGCGAGCCGGTGCTCGCAATGCGGTGTGCCGTTCTGCCAGGTGCATTGTCCGGTGCACAACAACATCCCCGATTGGTTGATGCTGACCGCCGCCGGGCGGCTGGAAGAGGCCTACGAGATCTCCTCGGCGACCAACAATTTTCCCGAGATCTGCGGCCGCATTTGCCCGCAGGACCGCCTGTGCGAGGGCAACTGCGTCATCGAGCAATCCGGCCACGGCACGGTGACCATCGGCTCGGTGGAGCGCCATATCACCGAAACCGCCTGGCAGCGCGGCTGGGTGAAGCCGCCGCACCCGGCCCGCGAGCTCGGCCGCTCCATCGGCATCATCGGTGCCGGCCCCGCCGGACTTGCCGCAGCCGAACAGCTCCGCCGCCGCGGCTATGCGGTCGACGTCTACGACCGCCACGACCGGATGGGCGGGCTTATGGTTTACGGCATCCCCAACTTCAAGCTCGAAAAGGAGGTCGTGCGCCGGCGCATCGCGCTGTTCGAGGAGGCCGGGATCGTCTTCCACCGAAATTTCGAGGTCGGCCGCGACGCCAGCCTCGAGGAGATCCGCGCGCGCCATGACGCGGTGCTGATCGCGACCGGGGTCTACAGGGCGCGCGACATCCAGCTCCCGGGCGCGGGGCTGGCCAACGTGGTGCCGGCGCTCGACTACCTGACGGCGTCCAACCGCAAGGGGCTGGGCGATGCCGTGCCGGCCTTCGACGACGGCCGATTGGATGCCGCGGGCAAGGATGTCGTGGTGATCGGCGGCGGCGACACGGCGATGGACTGCGTGCGCACCGCCGTCCGCCAGGGCGCGCGATCGGTGAGCTGCCTCTACCGCCGCGACCGGGAGAACATGCCGGGCTCGCTGCGCGAGGTGCAGTATGCCGAGGAGGAAGGCGTCCGGTTCGTCTGGCTGGCGACGCCCGAAGCCTTCCTCGGCGAGGGGACGGTGCGCGCGGTGCGCGCGATGCGTATCCACCTCGGCATACCCGATGCGTCGGGCCGCCAGACGCCGGAGCCGATCGAGGGCTCGGGCTTCACCGTCGATGCCGACCTGGTGATCAAGGCTCTCGGCTTCGATCCGGAGGACCTGCCGACGCTGTTCGATGCGCCGGAGCTCGCGGTCAGCCGCTGGGGCACGCTGCGCATCGACTACCGCACGATGATGACCGGGATCGACGGCGTCTTTGCCGCCGGCGACATCGTGCGCGGCGCATCGCTGGTGGTCTGGGGCATCCGTGACGGCCGCGACGCGGCCGAGGCGATCCACGACTATGTCTGCGGACGCGAGGCGCTCGACGGCGCCGTCGCCACCGCAGCGGAGTGAGCGCGATGGCGAGCCCAGAGAACCCGGATCGACACGACGACGGCGCCAGGTTCGTCGCGCGCTGGCAGCGCGAGGCGCGGCGGCTGGCCGCGGACGGGCTCTACGATCCGGCCCATGAGCACGAGGCGTGCGGCGTCGGCCTGGTGGCCGCCATCGACGGCGTTGCCAGCCGCGAAGTGGTCGAGGCCGGGATCCAGGCGCTGAAGGCGGTCTGGCACCGCGGCGCAGTCGATGCCGACGGCAAGACCGGCGACGGCGCCGGCATCCATGTCGAGATCCCGCAGGACTTCTTCAAAGAGCATATCCGTCGCACCGGCCACAGCGCCGGCGACGGCCCGATCGCCGTCGGCATGGTGTTCCTGCCGCGCACCGATCTCGCCGGCCAGGAACGCTGCCGCTGCATCGTCGAATCCGAGATCCTCAAGTTCGGCTATCAGATCTACGGCTGGCGCCAGGTGCCGATCGATGTCGACGTGATCGGCGAGAAGGCGAACGCGACGCGCCCGGAGATCGAGCAGATCATGATCGCCGGCGCCCCCGAGGTTTCCGGCGACAGGTTCGAGGCCGATCTCTACGTCATCCGCCGGCTGATCGAGAACCAGGCGCGCGCCGAGAACATCAACGGCTTCTATCTGTGCTCGCTGTCCTCGCGCTCGGTGATCTACAAGGGCATGTTCCTGGCCGAGCAGCTCACCGCCTTCTATCCCGACCTGCTGGACGAGCGCTTCGTTTCCCGCTTCGCCATCTACCACCAGCGCTATTCGACCAACACCTTCCCCACCTGGCGGCTCGCCCAGCCGTTCCGGATGCTTGCCCATAACGGCGAGATCAACACCTTGTCGGGCAACGTCAACTGGATGAAGAGCCACGAGACCAGGATGGATGCGGAGGTCTTCGGCCGCCATGTCGATCACCTCAAGCCGGTAATCGAGCCGGGCGGCTCGGACTCCTCGGCGCTCGACAACGTCTTCGAGCTGCTTTGCCGGGCGGGTCGGTCCGCGCCGTTCGCGAGCTGCATGATGATCCCCGCGGCGTGGTCGCAGAAGGCCGACATCGACCCCGAGATCAAGGCGTTGTTCAGCTACCTCAACTGCGTCATGGAGCCGTGGGACGGACCGGCCGCGATCACCGGGACCGACGGACGCTGGGTGATCGCGGCGATGGACCGCAACGGGCTGCGGCCGATGCGCTATTCGATCCTGGACAACGGGCTGTTGATCGTCGGCTCGGAGACCGGGATGGTCCATTGCCCGGAATCCCGGATCGTCGAGAAGGGCCGGCTCGGTCCCGGCGAGATACTGGCCGTCGACCTCGACGAGGGCGCGCTCTATCACGACGCCGACGTCAAGAAGAAGCTTGCCGCCGAGGAGCCGTTTGCCGAGTGGTTCGGCAACCTCACCCAGCTCGACAGCCTGATCGGGACCAGTGAGCCCGTCCGCGTCGGTCTTACCGCAGAGGCGCTGCGCCGCCGCCAGATCGCCGCCGGCTATTCGCTGGAAGAGGTCGAGCTGTTGCTCCACCCGATGGTCGTGGAGGCCAAGGAGGCGGTGGGCTCGATGGGCGACGACACGCCGCTCGCGGTGCTGTCGGATCAGTATCGCGGCCTGCACCACTTCTTCCGCCAGTCGTTCAGCCAGGTCACCAACCCGCCGATCGACTCCTTGCGCGAATACCGGGTCATGAGCCTGCGGACCAGACTGGGCAATCTCGGCAATATCCTGGAGCGGAACGAGAGCCAGATGCGGCTCCTGCAGCTCGAATCGCCGGTGCTCACCAACGCCGCGTTCGCTGCGCTCAGCGCGTATCTGGGCGAGACCGCGGCGGTGATCAACTGCACGTTCCGCAACAACGATGACGAACTGGCGCTGCGCCGCGCGATGCACCGCATCCAGCGCCAGGCCGAGGACGCGGTCCGCGGCGGGGCGGTCCACCTGATCCTCACCGACCGCGATATCGGGCCCGACCGCGCGGCGATCCCGATGATCCTGGCGGTCGGCGGAGTCCACAGCCACCTCGTAGCCCAGTCGCTGCGCACCTTCACCTCGATCAACGTCGAATCCGCCGAGTGCATGGACGTCCACTACTTCGCCGTCCTGATCGGCGTGGGCGGGACGACGGTCAACGCCTATCTCGCCCAGGATACGATCGCCGACCGCCACCGCCGCGGGCTGTTCGGCAACATGACGCTGGAGGACTGCATCGCCCGCTACAAGACCGCGATCGACCAGGGCATTCTCAAGGTGATGTCCAAGATGGGCATCTCGATCCTGTCGTCCTATCGCGGCGCCTACAAGTTCGAGGCGGTCGGCCTCAGCCGCTGGCTGGTGACCAGCTATTTTCCGGGCATGACCTCCAGGATCTCGGGCATCGGACTGCACGGGATCCGCCGCAAGGTGCTCGAACTGCACGAGCGCGCCTTCGACCGGGAGGTGGCGGCCCTGCCGGTCGGCGGGCTGTACCGCTTCCGCCAGAACGGCGAGAGCCACGCCTTCGAGGGCCGGCAGATCCACACCCTGCAGAGCGCGGTGGCCACCGACTCGTTTGCGACCTACCGCAAGTACCTCGAGGGCGTGCGCAGCGCGCCGCCGATCAACCTGCGCGACCTGATGGAGTTCTCGCCCAAGGCCGACCCGGTGCCGATCGAGGAGGTCGAATCGATCACCGAGATCCGCAAGCGGCTGGTCGCCCCCGGCATCTCGCTCGGCGCGTTGAGCCCCGAAGCGCACGAGACCCTGTCGATCGCGATGAACCGGATCGGCGCCAAGTCGGACTCCGGCGAGGGCGGCGAGGACCCCGAGCGCTACCACCCCCGACCCAACGGCGATAACGCGAGTTCGGCAATCAAGCAGGTCGCCTCGGGCCGGTTCGGCGTGACGGCGGAATACCTCAACAACTGCCGCGAGATCGAGATCAAGATCGCCCAGGGCGCAAAGCCCGGCGAGGGCGGCCAGCTACCCGGCATCAAGGTCTCCGAGATGATCGCCAGGCTGCGCCACGCCACGCCGGGCGTGACCCTGATCTCGCCGCCGCCCCATCACGACATCTATTCGATCGAGGACCTGGCGCAGCTCATCTACGACCTCAAGCAGATCAACCCCGATGCCAAGGTCTGCGTGAAGCTGGTCTCCCAAAGCGGCATCGGCACGATCGCGGCGGGCGTCGCCAAGGCCAGGGCCGACGTGATCCTGGTCTCGGGCCATTCCGGCGGCACCGGCGCGAGCCCGCAATCCTCGATCAAGTATGCCGGCCTTCCCTGGGAGATGGGCCTGTCGGAAGTCAACCAGGTGCTGACGCTGAACCAGCTCCGCCACCGCGTGGTGCTGCGCGTCGACGGCGGCATCAAGACCGGCCGCGACGTGGCGATCGCCGCACTGCTGGGCGCCGAGGAGTTCGGCATCGGCACCGCTTCTCTGGTGGCGATGGGCTGCATCATGGTGCGGCAGTGCCACTCCAACACCTGCCCGGTGGGGGTGTGCACCCAGGACCCGCGGCTGCGCGAGAAGTTCTCCGGAACGCCCGAGAAGGTGGTCAACCTGTTCAGCTTCGTCGCCGAGGAAATCCGCGAGATCTTGGCTTCGCTGGGCGCGCGCCGGCTGACCGAGATCATCGGGCGGACCGAGCTGCTGGGCCAGGTCGGCCGCGGCAGCGCCCATCTCGACGATCTGGACTTCAACCCGATGCTGGTCCAGGCCGATCCCGGCGATCATCCCCATTTCTGCACGCTGGAAGGCCGCAACGAGGTCCCCGACACGCTCGATGCGCAGATGATCCAGGATGCGGCACCGGCGCTCGAGCTCGGCGAGAAGATGCAGCTCGCCTAC
Source organism: Alphaproteobacteria bacterium (assembly GCA_965248835.1). Lineage (GTDB taxonomy): Bacteria > Pseudomonadota > Alphaproteobacteria > MPNO01 > MPNO01 > CAYFYS01. Next base: position 1,861,765 of record CBDFLJ010000001.1, on the reverse strand, counting down.
AACATCCGGAACACCCACCGCGCCATCGGCACGAAGTTCAGCGCCATGATCACAAGGCGCTATGGCATGGCCGGCCTCCAGCCCGGTCATATCACCGTCCGGCTCAGGGGCTCGGCCGGCCAGAGCCTGGGTGCGTTCGCCGTCCAGGGCCTGAAGCTCGAGGTGTTCGGCGACGCCAACGATTATGTCGGCAAGGGCCTGTCGGGCGGCACGATCGTCGTCCGGCTGGCGACCGCGAGCCCGATGAACTCCAACGAGAACACGATCATCGGCAACACCGTCCTCTACGGCGCCACCGCCGGCAAGCTGTTCGCCGCCGGCCAGGCGGGCGAGCGGTTCGCGGTGCGCAATTCGGGCGCGACGGCGGTCGTGGAGGGCTGCGGCTCAAACGGCTGCGAGTACATGACCAACGGGACCGCCGTGGTCCTGGGCGCGGTCGGCGATAATTTCGCCGCCGGGATGACCGGCGGCATGGCCTTCGTCTACGACGCCGCGGAGACCTTCGCCTCGCGGGTCAATGACGATACCGTATTCTACCAGCGCATCCAGATTGCCCATTGGGAGGGGGTGCTCAAGGCTCTGATCGAGGAGCATGTCCGTGAGACCCAGTCGCGCTTCGCCGAGCGGCTGCTGATCAACTGGGACCGCGAAGCGCCCCGTTTCTGGCAGGTCATACCCAACGAGATGGTGCAGCGCTACGACCACGCGGTGATCGCCGATGCGGAGGCCGAACGGACGGCTTGAGCGGGCGCCGTCCCGACGGACCACCGATCAGAATCGCTTCGACTCCCGGAGCATGTCCCGCACAAGCCGGCCCAGCCGAGGCTCATTCGACGGGGGTGTCCGGACATCACCGCGGCGCAAAACGCGTTCGACCGGCGCCTGACCGTCGCGCCGAGGGAAGGGCTCCAGGAGACGGTCGCCTATTTCCGCAAGCTCCTGGACAACGGCGCGCGAAGCGTCTTTGCTGCGGGCTGAGCGGGCTTGGCTTGGCTTGGGTTGGCTTGGCCGGGCCTGCTCCCATTGTCGCGGGGGTCGGCGTGAGCGCGGTGTTCATCACCTCTTCGGGGACCGGGGTCGGCAAAACGCTCGTTGCCGCGGCTATCGCCGATCAGATCCGCGCGGCAGGGGGCGCGCCGAGGACGCTGAAGCCGGTGATGAGCGGGTTCGATCTTCGCGCCGTCGAGGAATGCGACGCCGCGGTCCTGTTGGCCGCGCAAGGCGCCGATATCACCGAGGCGACGATCGCCGGGATCTCTCCCTGGCGGTTCGCCGCGCCGGTTTCGCCGCACCTCGCCGCCGAGGCCGAGGGCCGCCGGATCGACTTCGCGGCGCTATGCCGGTTCTGCCGGGGCGCGATCGCCGAGGCGCGCGCGGCCGAACAGATGCTGGTGATCGAGGGGATCGGCGGCGTCATGGTGCCGCTGACCCGCCGCCGGACGGTGCTCGACTGGATCGAGGCGCTGGCGATTCCGGCGGTGCTCGTCGTCGGCAGCTATCTGGGCGCCTTGAGCCACGCCTTGAGCGCGGCCGCGATGCTCGCGGGGCGCGGGATCGGGCTGGCGGCCGTCGTCGTCAGCGAGTCGGCGCAAAGCGCCGGTCTGGAAGCGACCACGGACACGCTGGGCGATTTCCTGCCCGGTGCGAAGATCATCGGCGTGCCGCGGATCGCGACCGGCGCCGAGCCGTGGCGCCATGCGCCGGTCCTGGCCGAGCACTGCCTCGGCGCCTGGCATGTTCCGAACAGGCATTAGCGTGCGCACGGATTGGGGAGGGCGGCACCGATGACCATCATCTCGGTCGAGGGGTTCATCGATACCCATGTCCACACCGGGCCGGCGCCGTTCCGGCGGATCGGCGATACCATCGACGTCGCGCGCTGGTGCCGCGAGGCCAAGATGTCCGCGATCGTGGTCAAGAGCCATTTCGAGGCGACAGTCACCAAGGTCTATCACGCCAGGAAGGAGATCCCAGACCTGGAGGTCCATGCCGGGATCGCGCTGAACCGGGGCGTCGGCGGGATCAACCCGGCCGCGGTCGAGCAGGCGCTGCGCCAGGACGCCAGGGTGGTCTGGATGCCGACCATCGACGCCCGGAACCACGTCCGGGTGTTCGGCGCGCCGGGCGCGTTCGGAGCGATCGGGGCGGGCAGCTACACCAACCGCGCGACGTTGAAGGCGGAACCGACCTACACCGTCCTCGACGGCGGCCGGCTGACCGCGGCGGCCAAGGACGTGATCGACGTGATCGCCGGTTACGATGCGGTGCTGGCGACCGGCCACATGAGCGCCGAGGAGATCCACGCCCTGGTCGATTACGCCATCGGCAAGGGCCACCAGCGGATCATCGTCACACATCCGGAGATGCAGTGCCCGAACCTGCCGATCGACGTCCAGATCGCGCTGGCGAAGGAAGGCTGCATGATGGAGTACTGCGCGGTCAACTGCATGCCGATGTTCCAGTCGGTCACCTCCGATCAGATGAAAGAGGCGATCGATGCCGTGGGACCGGCCAATTCGATCATCGCCACCGATTCCGGCCAGCCGTTCAGCCCCAAGACGCCGGACATGTTCCGCACCTTCGCACAAATCCTGCACGAGAAGGGCCTGGATCTCGAGGCCATCGCCACCATGGCCATCCGCAACCCGGCAAGGCTGCTCGGCATCACCCCGCGCAATGAAGATGTCGTCCTGCATGCCGAGCTGCGCGGCGTCGCCCAGGACGTGCCGCCGTCGACCTGAACCTGAGCCCGCCCCGCTCCTGTTGAACCGACCCCGGCTCCTGTTGAACCGACCCCCGCTCCTGTTGAACCGACCCCCGCTCCTGTTGAACCGACCCCCGCTCCTGTTGAACCGACAATGTGCTATTCCACCGGCCAGGCGAGCTTGAGGATGCGGCCCATGTCCAGCCGGCCGGCGATGCGCTCGGCTGTGGCGGCGACCGCGGCCAGGATCTCCGCCTCGTCCAGGCGGGTCAGCCGTCCGTCGCGGACCACCTGCTCCCCGGCCACGAAGACATGGGCCACCGAGTTCCCCGTCGCGGCATAGACCAGGTTGGAGACCGGGTTGTAGAGCGGCTGCCATTCGGGATAGGTAGTGTCGAACAGAACGATGTCGGCCTCCTTGCCGACCTCCAGGCTGCCGATGCGATCGCCGAGCCGGGCGCCGATGGCCCCGTTGATCGTCGCCATCTCGACGACCTGCTCGGGCGGCAGGACCCGGGGGTTCAGCCGGACCTCCTTATATCCGCCGGCGAGCAACAGCATCTCCTGGACCATGTCGGTGATGCCCGAGCACGCGTGGTCCGATCCGATGGCGACGTTGACACCCAATGCCGCGAGCTCGGGCAGCTTGCCCATCACGAAGTTGCCGTAGCCGTTGTGCAGGCTGGAAGACGGGGCCGCGACCAGGGACGGGCGCCGGCGGGCGATGATCTCGACCTCGTGCGGCTCCAGCCAGCCGGAATGGACCAGCAGCATCCGCTCGTCCAGCACGCCAAGCGCCTCCAGCCGCTCGATCTCGGGGGCGCCGAACGCGGCCAGGCATCCGTCGTGGGTCGCGTAGCTGAAACACGCATGCGTCTGAAGCAGGCGGTCGTGGCGGTCTGCCAAGTCCTTCAAGCCCTCGATCAGCGCGTCGCTGGCGTTGTTGAGACCGCGGAACGAGGCGCTGACCCGGACCCGGCCGTCATGGGCGCCGTCATGCGCCTCGAACAGCGCCGCGGCGCGGTCCAAGCACTGTTCGGTGGTCTCGATCAGCGCATCGGGCAGGATCCCCATCACCGACTTGGTCCGATCGAAGGACGAGCGCGAGACCACCATGCGCATGCCGGCGGCCCCGACCGCCTCGACCGTGGCGTCGGGGTGGTAGTTCCCCGGATCGATGAAGCAGGTCACGCCGTGGCGCAGCATCTCCATCGCCGTCAGGCACGCGCTGACATGGACGTCCTCGCACGTCATGGCGCCCTCATAGGGGTACATGTGATCGAACAGGAAGGACTGGGCGTTGGCCTCGTCGGCCAGGCCGCGCGCCATCTGGAAGGACGAATGCAGGTGGTTGTCGACCAGGCCCGGCGTGCCGACCATGCCGGCCGCATCGAGCCTGTCCGCGGCCCGCCAACCTGCCTCGATGGCTGGGGTCTTGCCGAGCGCGGCGATCGTGCCGTCCCTGATCGCAATCGCGGCGTCGCGGACGATCCGCCTGCTCCCGTCTACGGTGATCAGCCAGTCGATATGGACGATGAGCCTGTCGGCTGCCTGTCTCGGATCGGACATGGCTTCCCCCTGATTGGATTCCCGCGCCTTCGGGCCGCTATGATGGGCGCAATCACGCCTTTGTTCCAACCGTAGACCGGGCATGAACGCTGTAGCCGCTTTCCTTCGCGCCGTCCGCACGGCGTTCACCGACCGCGATCAGCGCAACGTGGTCGTGCTGGCGGTCTGCCAGACGCTCTATGGCGCGGGCCGGACGCTCAACGTCGCGACCGCGCCGCTGATCGCCTATGCGATCGCCGACTACAAGGGCCTGGCGACCCTGCCCGCAGCCCTTGTCGTCGTCGGCACCGCGCTCGCCTCGATGCCGGCATCGATGTTCATGCGCCGGGTTGGCCGGCGCGCGGGCTTCCTCACCGGTGCGTTTATCGGCCTGATGTCCGGCATCCTGTGTTCGATCGGGATCATCGAGGCCGATTTCTGGATCTTCACCCTCGGCAACCTGGTGTTCGGCTTTTTCTCGGGCTTCGCCCAGTTCTACCGGTTCGCCGCGACCGATGCGGCGCCCCGGGCGTTCCGCAGCACGGCGATATCACTGGTCATTGCCGGCGGCGTGGCGGCGGCCGTGCTCGGCGCGGAGTTTGCCAAATGGGGGCATGACTGGTTCGCTTCGGCGAGCTTCCTGGGTGCCTACCTGCTGCTCATCGGCACGACGATCCTCACCGCGCTGGTGCTGGTCTTCCTGCAGATTCCGCCCCTTACGGAGGCCGAGGCGGCCGCCGAACGCCGTCCGCTTTTGACCATCATGGCCCAACCGGTGTTCATCGCCGCCACGTTCTCGATTCTCATCGGCCATACGGTGATGGCGCTCCTGATGACCGCCGCGCCGATCGCGATGCACCACGCCGAGCACCATTTCGCGCAGACCGCTTTCGTCATCCAGTGGCACAGTCTGGGCATGTTCGCGCCGGGCTTCATCACCGGCAAGCTGATCCGCCGCTGGGGCGAGGTGCGGATCATCTTCGCCGGCTTCGCTCTCCAGATCATCTGCGTGCCGATCGCGCTCAGCGGCGAAGCGGTGTTCGAGTTCTGGCTGTCGATGCTGTTCCTGGGCGTGGGGTGGAACTTCGCCTTCACCGCGGGCTCCTCGCTGCTCGGCGACGCCCACACCGCCGGCGAACGCGCCAAGACCCAAGGCGCGTGCAACTTCATCGTCTACGCCTTCGTTGCGCTCGGATCGCTGTCGTCGGGCGTACTGATCCACTTCCTGAACTGGGAATGGGTGAACCTGTCCGCGCTGCCGATTCTGATCATCGCCGTCCTGGTGATGTCCTGGTACGTGCTGATCAGCCGTCCGCGGTCCTCGGCTGCGGCGTAAGCGGGCAATGCCGATTGACAGCCCGGTTGGTGTGGCTAATTTCGTTCGAAACTCAAGTTTTCGGAGCCGAAGATGAATGTGATCAATGCCGAGTCCAGAATCGAGACCCCCGAAGGCGCGACGGGCGAATACCGCGCCTTCCTGATCCGCCTGATGACCCGGCAGATCTACGCCGAGACGGCGACGGCCGAGGTGTTCGGCAAGGCGATCTCGGTGGCGCCGAACTGGAAGGAGAAGGCCTTGGCCGCGGAATTCGCCGCCGAGGAGGCGCGCCACAGCCAGGGGCTCTACGACCTGCTGGTCGATCTCGGCGAGGACCCGGAGGCGATCATCGCCGGCCGCCCCGATTCCGGCGAATTCTGGCAGATCGATCTCGACAACTGGCTGCACATCGCGGTGTTCAACTTCACCGTCGACCGCGCGGGCAGCCATCAGATCATGGAGTATCGCCGGTCGAGCTACGTGCCCTGGGCAGACAGCCAGGAAGTGGTGCTGGCCGACGAGGAGGACCACTACGACAACGGCGTGGAGAACCTCAAGGAAGTCGCCAGGGACCCGGCTCAGCTCGCCGAGTTTCAGGCGGCCTTCGACCGCGTGCTGCCCAACTGCGTCAAGCGCGCCTTCGGCCGGCTCGCCGGGCCCGACAACGCGTTCTGCCTTGAGACCGGGCTCAAGCGCTGCACCACCGAGCAGATCGTCAACCGCTATCTCACCGAGATGCGCGGCCACATGGAGGGCACCGGGCTGGTGTTCCCGCCGCTTGCCAACTTCGAGGCGATCAAGTGCGAGCTTGCCGAGTCATCGCGCGAGATCCTGGTGTCGTTGCAAGGCGGATAACGCGCGCGGTCATCGACCGACGGTTTGCGGCCGTCCACAATCGTGCGACTATCAACAATAACCGGGAGACAATTGGGAAACTGGAATGTTACGCGAGATCATCGGCCCGGCCGGACGGTTGAGTCTGGGTGCGGCGGCGGCAGTGGCGATGCTCTCGGCGTCGGCTGCCCAGGCGGATTCCTTTACCTTGCGCATCGGTGCCGGGCAGCCGATGAAGCCGCTCGAGCCCATCTTCATGGCCAGCAAGTACCTGGTGCCGAAGGTCAAGGAGCGGGTCGCCAAGGAGACCGGGCACAAGATCAGGTTCATCGAAGCCTATGGCGGCACCGTCGCCGGCCCGTTCGACACGTTGGAGGCGGTGCAGAAGGGATTGTTCGACATCGGCCTGTGGTGCGCGTGCTTCGAGCCGACAAAGGCGGTGCATTTCGCCTTCCACTACTACCTGCCTTTCGTGACCGACGATCCGATCCTGCAGCACAAGATCACCCGCAAGCTCTACCGCGAGTTCCCGCAATGGCAGGGGGCGCTGGAGAAGCACGACCAGAAATGGCTGGGATTCGGGACGTTCTCCTCCTACGGCCTGGGGACCAAGTTCAAATGGTCCAAGATGAGCGACCTGAAAGGCCACAAGATCGCCGGTGCCGGCCCGAACCTTCCCTGGCTCAAGCTGTCCGGCGCGACCGCGGTCCAGACCAGCCTGAACGAGGCTTACAACTCGCTTCAGTCGGGCGTGTACGAGGGGCTGGTGATCTTCCCGACGGCCTGGCTCGGGTTCCGGCTCAACGAGCCGGCGCCGGTTTTCACCGTCGTCGGCTGGGGTGCGACCTCGCTCTACCAGATGAGCATGAACGCAAAGTCGCAGAACAAGCTCCCCAAGGCGATCCGGGATATCATTTCCGAGGAGTCCGAGAACTGGATGGTCAAGACGGCCGAGGAATCCACCAGGCGCTTCGATGCCTCGCTCAAGAAGCTCGCAGCGACCGGCAGCACGATTCAGCATCTGCCGTTCGCCGAGCGCGCGAAGATGGCCGCGGCGCTGGGCGGCTGGCCCAACGAGAAGGCCAAGGAATTCGACAAGAAGGGCCTGCCCGGGGCCGCGTTCTTCAAGCGCTATCTCGCGCTCGCCCAGGAAGCCGGGATCAAGCTGCCGCACAAGTACCAGATCGATTGATCGCGGTGCTCAGGCTGCCCTGCCGCCACCTGGTCTGCTAACCCATGCTGCGGGCAGCCGTCGTCGGGCTGGGCTGGTGGGGCAAGCAGATCATCGCAAGCCTCCAGGGCAGCGATCGCATCGCGGTTGTCTGCGGTGTCGATGTCGCGCTCGATGGCTTGGCGCAGTTCGCCGCGGACCGGGGCCTGCGGCTGAGCGACCGGTACGACGCGGTTCTCCGCGATACCGCGATCGATGCGGTGATCATCGCCACGCCCCACGGCCTGCATGAAGAGCAGGTGCTGGCCGCGGCCGCGGCGGGCAAGCAGGTCTTCTGTGAAAAGCCCCTGGCGCTTTCGGGCGCAGCGGCGGAGCGGATGCTGAGCGCCTGCGATGACAAGGGCATCGTGCTCGGCATCGGCCACGAGCGGCGCTACGAGGGCGCCCTGGAGGAAATCAAGCGCATGGCCGATACCGGCGCGCTTGGAACGTTGCTGCATATCGAGATCAACTGCTCCTACAACCGCTTCGTCAACGCGCCGCCCACGGGCTGGCGCAAGGACACCGCCCAGGCCCCGGCCGGGATGCTGACGGCGCTGGGCGTTCACATGACGGACTACATCCAGAGCATCGCCGGCCCGGTCGCCGAAATTTCCGCCCGCACCGCGCACCGGTCGGCCGACTATGCCGATGACGACATCCTGTCGATCCAGTTCGCCTTCGCCTCGGGCGTGACGGGGACGCTGTGCACCTTGGCGACCACGCCGTTCTACCAGCGCATCAGCGTTTTCGGCGACCGCGGCTGGGCGGAATCGCGCGAGGTCTCCAACGTCGACGAGCCTGACCCGGCGGTGCTCACCTGGTGCGGCATGGACGAGGAGATCCGCACTCGGACCTTCAAGCATACCGATACCGTTCGGGCCAACCTGGAAGCCTGGGCGGATGCGGCCGAAGGCACGGCGCCCTACCGGTTCACGCGCGCACAGAAGCTGCACAATGTCGAGATCCTGGAGGCGATCGTGGCCTCCGCGCAGACCGCAACGGCGGTGCGGCTCGGCTGAGCCGCGCTATTTGGTCAGGAACGTCGCGGTGACCGGCCAGACCCAGATGACGATCATCACCAACAGCATCAGGATCCAGTAGGGGATCGATCCCAGAAAGATCTCCGACAGCGTCACCGACTGATCGGGCACCGACCCCTTGACGGTGTAGACCAGCAGTCCGAACGGCGGGGTCAACAGGCCCGCCTCGATCGCCAGGATACCGAAGATCGCGAACGCGAACGGGTCCCAGCCGCCGACCTGGGCGAGCGGCCAGAAGATCGGCACGGTCAACAGGATGATCGAGATCGAATCGATCAGCGTTCCCATTGCCAGCCAGATCACGATCATCAGCACCGTAACGCCGAAGGGACCGAGCCCGAAGCCGCCGATGAAGTCCTGGATGATGTTGATGATCCCGCCCAGCGCCAGGAACTTCGCATACATCGAGGCCATCATCAGCAGGAACAGGATCGGGGCGATCGTCTTGCCGGACTCGATGACCGCGCTGCGGTAATCGGTCCAGGCGACCCGCTTGAAGCACGAGAAGACGATCGCGCCGGCACAGCCCACCGCGGCCGACTCCGAGGGCGTGAACAGCCCGGCGAACAGCCCGCCCAGCACCAGCAGGATGAGAACCACCACCCCGAGCCCGCTCACGACCTCCGCCATCGTGGGCGCGGCAGCCTCCGCACCGTCGGGGGTCGGCGCCAGTTCCGGCTTGAACCTGGCCCGCGCCGAGCAGTACACGCCCATCAGAACGGCCAGGATCAGCCCGGGGATGAAACCGGCGAGGAACAGCTTGCCGATCGAATGCTCGATGACGATGCCCCAGACGATCAGGAGCACGCTTGGCGGGATCAGCATGCCGAGGCTGGCGCTGCCGGCGATCGAGCCGAGCGCATAGGAGCGGTTGTAGCCGAATTTACGCATCTCCGGATAGGAGATCCGCGAGAACGCCATGGCGGATGCGATGCTGACCCCGGTTACGGCGGCAAACACCGCGTTGCCGAACACGGTGGCCACCGCAAGCCGGCCCGGCAGCCGGCGCAGGAAGTAGTTGCAGATCTTGTAGAGGTCACGGGCCATGCCCGACTTGCTCATGAACTCGCCCATCAGGACGAAAAGCGGGATCGCGGCAAAGACCGAGTTGCGCAGCACCGCGTAGGCCGCCTGGTTGGCGAGCTCCAGCGTGATGCCGAGGTCGTCGAACATCAGATAGGTGCCGCCGAGCGAGACAATGCCGAGCACGATGCCGATGTGGAGCCCGGAGATCACCAGCGCGATCAGGGCAACGAGGATGATCACAAGGACAACGTCAGGCTCCACCGTGTTTACTCCTTGGGCCTTCCGTTTGGACGACGGCGTCTCACCGCGGGTTCGCTATGCCTTTTCGGGCGCGGTCCTGCCGGTCAACGTCAGAAAGAGAAGCTGGACATAGACCAGCGCGCAGATCGCGCTGAAGACGATAATCAGGGTCCTGACCGGATAGATCGGCACCTCGAACGCGCCGGCGCCTTCGATCTCGAGGAGCTGCCAGCTTACGATCATCGCATCCCAGCCGCCGAAGATGATGGCCAGGAACAGGGCGACGCCGAACAGGTAGGACAGGCATTCGATGATCCGCCGCCACGCCGCGGAGACCGCGTCGAAGACGATGGTCGTGCGCAGCATGGCGCCGCGCTTGATGGTCGAGGGGAGCTCGAGGAACAGGATCCCTACGATCGAGTTCGAGACGATCTCATGGGTGCCGAGAAACGGCGTGTTGAACAGCTCGCGGCCGAGGATGTCGTAAAGGTAGATGGCGGCGAGGAGCAGGATCCAGAAGGCCGAGACCGTGCTCAGGATCTCGGTCGACGAGGTGACCAAATCGCGCTTCCGCTCCACCCGATCGGCCGCCGAACGATCCTGCCGCGCCCCGGTCATAGGCGCACAGTACGGAAAACGCGCCCATGCGACAAACCGCCGGTTTGGACGCTGCCGGCGGCGATCGCACTATCCCGCCCCCAGCATGGGTAGACGCAGGCCGTGGCTACGGGCAGCGTCCAGGGCGATGTCGTAACCGGCATCGGCATGGCGCATCACGCCCGAGGCGGGATCGTTCCACAGCACCCGGGCGAGCCGGCGTGCGGCGGCCTCGGTGCCGTCGGCCAGGGCCACCATCCCGGCGTGCTGCGAATAGCCGATCCCGACGCCGCCGCCGTGGTGGATGCTGACCCAGGTGGCGCCGCTGGCGGTGTTCAGAAGGGCGTTCAACAGCGCCCAGTCGGCCACCGCATCGGAGCCGTCGCGCATCCCCTCGGTCTCGCGGTTGGGTGATGCGACCGAGCCCGAATCCATGTGGTCGCGGCCGATGACCACCGGCGCGCCGAGCTCGCCCGTCCTGACCATTTCGTTGAAGGCGAGCCCGATCCGGTCGCGCTCGCCCAACCCCAGCCAGCAGATCCGCGCCGGCAGGCCCTGGAACCTGATTCTTTCGCGCGCCATCTCGAGCCAGGTGTGCAGCGTCCGGTCCTCGGGCAGCAGCTCCATGACTTTTTCGTCGGTGCGGTAGATGTCCTCGGGATCGCCGGACAGCGCCGCCCAGCGGAACGGACCCTTGCCGCGGCAGAACAGCGGCCGGACATAGGCCTGGACGAACCCGGGAAAGTCGAAGGCGTCGGCAAGACCGGCCTCCGAGGCCATCTGGCGGATGTTATTGCCGTAATCCAGCACCGGGATGCCCATCCGGTGGAAGGCAAGCATCGCCTCGACCTGGCGTGCCATCGACTGCTTGGCCGCGGCCGCGACGGCGGTCGGGTCGCGCTCGCGCCGTTCGGCCCATTGATCAAGGCTCCAACCGGCAGGCAGATAGCCGTTGGTCGGGTCGTGCGCCGAGGTCTGGTCGGTGACCACGTCGGGGCGGATGCCGCGGGCGAGGATCTCGGGATAGATTTCCGCCGCGTTGCCCAGAAGGCCGATCGAGACGGGCCGGCCGGCCTTGCGGGCGTCCTCCAGGATGCGCAGGGCCTCATCCAGGCTCCCCGCCCTGGTATCGAGATAGCCGGTGCGCAGACGGAAGTCGATCCGGCTCGGCTGGCACTCGACCGCGACCAGGCTCGCGCCGGCCATGGTCGCCGCCAGCGGCTGGGCGCCACCCATCCCGCCGAGGCCGCCGGTGAGGATCCATTTGCCGGTTAGGTCGCCGGCGAAATGCTGGCGGCCGACCTCGGAGAAGGTCTCATAGGTGCCCTGGACGATGCCCTGGCTGCCGATATAGATCCACGAGCCGGCGGTCATCTGGCCGTACATCATCAGCCCGGCGCGGTCGAGCTCGTTGAAATGCTCCCAGGTCGCCCATTTGCCGACCAGGTTGGAATTGGCGATCAGGACCCGGGGCGCATCTTCATGGGTGGCGAACACGCCGACCGGCTTGCCCGACTGGACCAGCAGCGTCTCGTCCTCGCCGAGCTCGGTCAGGGAGGCCACGATCTGCTCGTAGCAGTCCCAGTTGCGCGCCGCGCGCCCGATGCCGCCATAGACCAGCAACGTCTCCGGCTGCTCGGCAACATCGGGGTCCAGATTGTTCATCAGCATGCGCAGCGGCGCTTCGGTGGCCCAGCTCCGCGCGGTCAAGCGGCTGCCGCGCGGGCTGCGGATCGCACCGGCATTGGCACCCTTGCGAGACTCGGGCATCGCTCAACGCCTCGCTGTCTGGATCACGCCGGGCCCGCCCTGCGCAAGCCGTGGGGCGCTATTTGTGGCGGAACGTAATACGGCCGCGGGTGAGGTCATAGGGCGACATCTCGACATCGACCCGGTCGCCCACCATCACCCGGATGCGGAACTTGCGCATCTTGCCCTTTGGCTGCGCGATGATCTCGTGCTCGTTTTCCAGCTTCACCTTGAACATCGCGTTTGGCAGCTTTTCCACGACGGTGCCGGTGGTTTCCAGCAAATCCTCTTTCAAGACATGGTCTCCGAATGCCCAGCCGATTGCGGTTGCGGCCGCGATCATAGGCCGATCGCGGCGGGTCCGCGAGCCCTCGTTGACCGGTCCGACAGAACGCCGTCCGCACCGCTTTCCATGCAAATCTGGATGGCTTCCATGCGAGTGGAACATCGGCGTTGTCCTACACCCGCTTCGTGTCCTAAATTAGGCGCGTGGATGAGCTTGAATACGAATTAGAAGAGCAGGGGTTGGAGCACAGGTACAGCGAAAAGGAAAGGGCCTGCCTGATGTGCGGCGGGCCATTTCCGAGTGCCTGGGCGGGGGAGCGGATCTGCAAGAAGTGCAAATCCCAGACTCGCTGGCGTAGCGGAGACAACAGTCTCTCGGACTGACCCTACAACGATCGAACCGAGCAGCGCCCGGACGGCTCGACTGTGCGCGCAGGAAACGTGCGGGGCGTGCCCGCACGGGCCGGTGCCGTGCGTCCTGACTCGGGCCCGCCTCAGGCGAGGCTGAGGACCAGCTTGCCGATCGACCGCCGCGCCCGCAGATCCTCGAGCGCGCGGGGCAGATCGGCGAGCCCGTAGCGCGAGGTCACACGTGGCCTGAAGGTGCCTGCGGCACACAGATCCACAACCTGCGCGCTGCGGTGTGCCAACATTGCCGCATCGCGGTCGTGGTCCCAGTAGACCCCCTTGGCTGCCGCCCCCTTGAGCAACAGCCGATGCGCGGCGATCCGCGGGATCTCGCCGCTCAGGAATCCGGCCAGCAGGATCTCGCCGCGCCAGGCCAGGCACTTGAGCGCGGTCTCGGTCATTGCGCCGCCGACGCTGTCCAGGACGATCCTGACGCCCTGCCCGCCGGTCCTGTCCAAGACCGCGCCGGCAATCTCCTCGGTCGCCGAGTCGATGACCGCCTCCGCCCCCTCCTCGGCTGCGACCGCGGCCTTGGCCGGACCGCTGGTCAGCGCGATCACGCGAGCGCCCAGGTGCCGTGCGACCTGCATCGCGGCAATGCCGAGCCCGCCCGTCGCGGCGGTTATCAGCACCCAGTCGCCCCGGCGGACCGCCGCGGTCTCGGTCAGGGCGACCAGGGCTGTGGTGTAAACCACCGGAAGCGCGGCGGCGATGGCCGGCGGGATCGAGGCGGGGATCGGCAGCGCCATGTCGGCCCGGACCAGCGCATACTCGGCGAACCCGCCCCACGGCACCTTCGCAGCGACGCGCGCGCCGCTTTCAACGACCGTCCCCGCAACCTCCTGGCCCGGTGTGAACGGCCGTTCGGGCCGGACCTGGTAACGCCCCTCGATCATCAGGAGATCGGAGTAGTTCAACGCTGCAGCCTCGACGCGGACCAGCAGCTCGCCCGGCCCCGGCCGCGGCGCCGGCGCCTCGATCAGCGCAAGCCCCCCGATCGCGGCCTCGGTCCCGGATTGCCATGCTTTCATGTCCGGTGGCCCGGCGCGGAAAGGACACCGGACCCCCGCCGCCGGATCACCATGTCAGGATGAATCTCGAGGCCGAACCGCAAACGCGTCCAGATATTCCTGCCGGCGCTCGGCCACGCGCTGCCTTATAGCGCCGCCGAACCGCCTCATGGGCTCGATCTCCCCGTCCGTCAGCCGGCCGCTGAGCCCGGACCGGTAGCCGGGCCGTGCCTTGATGCGCTCCCACCACGCGGCCACGTTCGGGCGGTCATCGATCCACACCTGGAGAAGATCGAGATATTCGAGCCGGGCCGCGTAGGGCGCCAGCCCGATCTCGGCCAGGGAATAGGCCGTGCCGGTGATCCAGTCGCGGCCGTCGGCCAGTGTCATTTCGAGCTTGGCGAACACCGTCTCGTAGGCAGCGATCGCGTTGAAGACATGGGGTGCCTCCACGCCGTGTTCGAAGACCGCACGGTCGCGGTCGCGGCGGACCGGATCGCCGATGTTGCGATAGCGCCGGGTGCGCAGCGCCTCGCCCATGGATTTCATACGCTCGCGAAACATCGCCGAGAAGCTGATCGCGGCCACGCCCTCGTGCAGGCCCTCGTCGACCGCCTTGGTCCACACGCGCATTGCCGCGACTCCGGCCGGGTCGGCGGGCTTGAGCGGCGGATCGGAGAAGGCATCGTCGAGATATTCGCAGATCAGCGTGGACTCGATCACCGCGCGGCCGTCGTGAACCAGCGTCGGGACGACGCCCTTGGGGTTGAGAGCGACATAATCCGGATCGTACTGCTCGAGCTTGAACAGATCGACGAGCCGCTCATCCCAGTCGAGCGCCTTCTCGGCAAGCACCAGCCGGACCTTTTGCGAGCACACGGAATTGTTGAAGTGATAGAGCGTCAGCCCCATCGATCGCTCCCTTTCCCATCCACGGCCGGTCCCGCGGGGCGATCTTGCCGCCCGCTTCCCGGCGGTGGATAGTAACGGCAGCAGACCACCGAACGAAAGAACCGAACGAAAGAACCAAACGAAAGGACGCGATGATGATCGAACTCCACGCCGCCGGGACATCCAATGGCATTCGCGCTCGGATCATGCTGGAGGAATGCGGCCTGGACTACCGCCTCCACTTCGTCGACCTGGCCAAGGGCGCGAATTTCGAGTCGGAATTTCTGGCGCTCAATCCACAGGGGCTGACACCGGTGATCGTCGATCACGACGGCCCTGACGGCGGCGAAGTCACGATGGCGCAATCGCCGGCGATCCTGTCCTATCTCGCGCACAAGACCGGCAAGTTCCTGCCCAGGACGCCCCAGGACAGGCTTCATTTCGACGAGCACTATATGAACATCGCGACCGATCTCGGGCTCGGGTTGCAGACGATCTTCGTGATCGGCCGGATGGAGGAGCCGCACAAACCGACCCAGGAAATGTTCGAACGGCGCTATCGCCGCCATCTCGAGGTCTGGGACGGCGCCCTGGGGGCACGGCCCTATTGTGCGGGCGAGGACCTGACGATCGCCGATTTCGCATTCTTCGGCCACATGTACCGCTGCCGGATTGTCGCCCCGCAACTGGTGGAGGGGCTGGCGAACATCGCCCGCTGGTACGAGGGTATCGCCGCCCGCCCGGCGGTCCAAAAAGGCGTCGATTTCGGATGATGGGGCCTGCCGGCGGCGCGGCGCGCGGCGCGGCAGGGACCGCTATCCCAGATGCGTGCCGGCACTGATCTGCAGGATCTCGCCGGTCATCCGGTCCGCGCCGACAACCAGCCAGTCGATCGCATCGGCCACGTGATCGGCGAGGAGCTTGGCCTTGAGAGGGGCTTCGGTCTCGAACCGGCCGAGGACCTGCTCGTAGCGCTCGTCGCCGAGGCCGGCCCGGTTCCAGCGCGTGTCGGTCAGCGTCGGCGCGACGCAGTTCACCCGGATCTCCGGCGCCAGCACCCGGGCGAGCGACAGGGTGAGCGTATTCAACGCGCCCTTGGACGCGGTGTAGGCGATCGAACTGCCGGTTCCATTCGCCGCGGCATAGGTGGAGACGTTGACGACCGCACCGGCGCCGCCGGCCTTCATCGCCGGTGCCGCCGCCCGGCTCATCTGGAACGCCCCCAGGACGTTGACGGCATAGGAGTCCATGAAATCCTCGGCCGTCAGCGCCTCCAGATCGAAGGCATCGACGAACCGGGTCGTGCCGGCACTGTTGACCACGGCATCCAGACGGCCCCATCGGTCGAGAACGGTCCTGGCCAGGGTGCGGCAATCGTCGTCCCGGGCGACATCGCCCTGCAATGCGAGGGCTTCGACGCCGGCCGCCTGGCAGGAATGGACGACGTCGGCCGCGCCGTCGGCGTTGACGCGGTAGGTCACCGCGACATTGCAGCCGCGCGCGGCCAGCCGAAGCGCCGCGGCGGCGCCGATCCCCGACGAACCGCCGGTGATCAGCGCCGCCCCACCCTTGATCTCCATCGCTCGGTCTCCCTACACGGCCGGGGTCCCAGACCTCCCCGGCCGGTTCAGTTTCGCAGGTTGCGCAAGCGGGGGCCAAACTGTTCTTCTTGCGCCGCACAGCCAAAGGGAGAGAGGCAGATGGCACGGATTGATCCGATGAGATCCGCGGACATGTCGGCGGAGCAGAAACGGATTGGCGAGGAGATTGCCGCGCCGCGCGGCGGCAAGCTGGGCGGGCCGTTCGCGATCTGGCTGCGCAACCCGGAAATGGCCGACCGCGCCAACAGGTTCGGCGACTTCCTGCGCACGGGTACGTCACTGCCGCGGCGCCAGGTCGAACTCGCCATCCTGATCACTGCGCGCTTCTGGACCGCGCAGTACGAATGGCACGTCCACGAGGACGCCGCGCTCGAGGCCGGCGTACCCGCCGACGCGGTCGCGGCGATCAAGCAGGGCCGGACGCCGGACCTGTCCGATCCGGCCGATCTGGCGATCTATGGGCTGTGCACCGAGCTCTACCGGACCAGGGAACTCGGCGATGAGGCCTATGCCCGCGCGCTGGACGCCTTGGGCGAGGCCGGGGTGGTCGAGATCGTCGCCATCGCCGGGTTCTATACGATGGTCGCGCTGACCCTGAACGCCTTCCAGGTCGACATTCCGGGCGGCGGCGCAGCGCCGCTCGAACGGCTGTGAGCGGGCCGCTCAGTCATCGAATGCCCTGGAGCCGTCGGGCAGCGGCACTTGATAGGCGTTGAGCGTCATCGCCAGCATCGTGTAGTAGCCGGACATCGCCACCAGGTCGGTCAACACCTCCTGGCCCAGCAGCTCCTGGACCCGGCCATAGGTCCGGTCATCGACCTGATGGTCCTCGTGCAGCGCGGTGCAGAAGCTGTAGACCGCCTCCTCGGCCGGATCCTCGAAGCTCGGCCGGCCGCCGGTGCGGATCGCCTCGATCGCCGCGGCCGAAATCCCGGCCTCGCGGGCCAGCTTGTGATGGGCGAACCATTCGAACTCGGCCCGCCAGAACCGCGAGGTGACCAGGACCGCGAGCTCGCGCAGCCTGTCCGGCAGCTTGGACTCGAAGCGGATGTATGCGCCGAGCTTCTGGACGTGATCGGCGATGCTTGGGCTGTGCAGAAGCACCGGGAACGGCCCGCGGACGTGGCCGCGCGGGCCGCCCGCGATCGCATCGTGGACCGCCTTCTGCGCGTCGGTCATGGACTCCGGGGTGACGGGTAGGTGACGGGACATCGGCGGCTCCTTCGGGCCTGGTTGCGGATCGGATGCGCTCGAGCATAGGGGCTGCGGTGCGCCGCCTCCATGCTCGACCCGCCGGCATCCATGTCGTGCGCGGCGCCGGGATCGCGGGATTGCCGCGGACGGCTCGGTCACGGACTCTACCGGATAGGCCCGCGGGGCCGCGCGGGACTATATAATGACCGATAATGACCGCGCGCCGGAATCGAACGACCGGATCGGGAGGGATCGGATGAGCACAACCAGGACCACCGACGGGCCGCCGCGGATGAAGTTCAGCCATCTGGGACTGGTCGTCTCCGACCTAGAGATGATGCAGGATTTCTACACCCGCGTGCTGGGCTTCGCGCTGACCGACAAGGGGATGACCGGCTCGGGTGCGACGATGGCCTTCATGACGCTGGACCCCGAAGAGCATCACCAGGTGTTTCTGGTCGACGGCAAGCCGGACGGCGACCTGCCCGCCAACCGGTACATGCCGGGGGTCGGCCCGGTGCTGCACCACCTGTCGTTCCGACTGGCCTCGCTCGCCGAACTGCGCCGGATGCACGACCGGCTGGGCGCGGAGTCCGGGCGCGCGGTCGACACCGTCACCCACGGCGTGTGCTGGGCGATGTACACCACCGATCCGGAGGGCAACGCGCTGGAGTTCTTCGCCGACACGCCGTGGTACATCACCCAGCCGTTCCTGAAACCGATCGACTTCACCAAGTCCGACGAGGCGCTGATCAGCGAGACCGAGGCCATGTGCCGCGCCGCGCCCGGGTTTCGCGCTTACGCCGCCTTCAACGCCGAGCTTGCCGGGCGGGTGCCGGCGTCATTGAGCGATTGATCCATCGCCTGGAGCCGCTGCTCGCGCCCTGGCGCGGGCTGTCGCCCAACCTGCGCGGCATCATCTGGATCACGCTGGGCAGTATCGCGTTCGCCCTCAACGACGTGTTCATCAAGACGCTGGGCCGAACGCTCGATGCCCTGGAGCTCGCGCTGTTCCGTTATCTGGTGGGCGTGGTCATCCTGGCGCCGCTGTTCTGGCGCGCCGGCCTTGCCGGGCTCAAGACCCGGCGGCTTGGCATGCACGCAACGAGGTTGGTCATCGCCTCGATCGCCCAGGTCGGCACGCTCATAGCGGTGATCAACCTGCCCTTGGCGAGCGCGACCGCGCTGTCCTTCTCGCGGATCGTGTTCACCACCATCGTCGCCATCGTGCTGCTGCGCGAGCTGGTGACCCGCCAGCGCTGGTGGGCGACAGGCTTCGGGTTCGTTGGTGTGATCGTGATGCTGCGCCCGGGCCCGGAAGGGATGGATCCGATCGCCGTGGTCGCGATCGGCGCGGCGATGTCGTTTGCGGTCGCCAACGTGATGATAAAGATGCTGTCGAGCACCGAGCCGGCAACTCGGATCCTGTTCTACTATCACATCGGCGGCGTGCTGGTTTTTGTGGTCCCGGCCATCCTGGTCTGGCGCTCACCGGTGGGGCTGGAGTGGGCGATGGCCGCAGGCATCGGGCTGCTGACGACACTCGGCATGATCGCCTTCGTGCACGGCTTCGCCGTCGCCGAGGCGAGCGTGATCGGGCCGATGGAATACAGCCGTCTGGTCTATGCCGCCGTCCTCGGCCTTCTGGTCTTCGGCGAGACCCCCGATGTCTGGACCATTCTGGGCGCCCTGATCATCATCGCCAGCACCAGCTATATCGCCCGGATCGAAGCCAAGGCGGCGCGAAGGCCGGGCTGAAACCCGACACAGGAAAGGAATTGCCGATGCAGGCCCACCGGATCGACGTCCACCACCACATCCTGCCGCCGGATTACGTCGATATCGTCGGCGACGAGCGGATCGGGCCGCTGATCCTGTCGGGCAGGACGCCGGAATGGACGCCCGAAATGTCGATCGAGGCGATGGACCGCAACGGCATCGCGACCGCGATCACCTCGATCTCGGCACCCGGGTTCTGGTTCGGCAGCACCGAAGAGACGATCGCGCTGTGCCGGCATTCCAACGAATACGCGGCCGAGATCCGCAAGCGCCATCCGGGCCGGTTCGGCGTCTTCGCCGGCCTGCCGCTGCCCGATGTCGAGGCGAGCCTGGCCGAGATCGCCCATGCATTGGACACGCTGGACGCCGACGGCATCGGCCTGTTGACCAGCTACGGCGACCAGTACCCCGGCGATGCCGCCTTTGCGCCGGTGTTCGACGAGCTCAACCGGCGGCGTGCCGTCGTCTACTTCCACCCCACCCAGGCGCCATGCAGCCAGTGCCTGCCCGAAATTCCAGCGGCAACGCTCGAATTCCCGTTCGATACCACGCGGGCGATCGTGAGCCTGCTCTATGGCGGCACGTTCGCGCGCTGCCCGGACATCCGGTTCATCTTCTCGCACGCCGGCGGCACCGTCCCGTTCCTGGCCGAGCGGATCGCCCGGCTGGCCGCCCGGCCGGGCTTCAAGGACGCGGTCCCCAACGGCGTGATCCCCGAGCTCGCCCGGCTCTATTTCGACACCGCGCTGTCGGCCAACCGGTTCATCTTCGGCAGCCTGCTCGAGTTGGTCGGCTCCGGCCACGTCCTGTTTGGCAGCGACTACCCGTTCGCGCCCGAGGCCACGATGACCGCGACCGTCAAGGGCCTCATCGACCTCGGCCTGCCCGCCGCCGATCTCGCCGGCATCGAGCGCGGCAACGCGCTGGCCCTGTTCCCGCACCTCGCCGGGTCCTGATCAGGGCAAGCTCGGATCGCATCGGCTCGCTGCGGCCCGTGGCGGTGGCCAGCGCGGACGCGCGGCGTCGAGCACGCCGGCCCCGTGTGCGATTGCCCGGCCCCGTTCGGTCGCTTCGGCAACGATCTGCGCGACATCGGCGACATCGGGGAACGTGCCCCCGTCCAGGACGATGCGCCCGTCGATCACGACCGTGTGGGCATCCCCGCCGCGTGCGCAGCAGACCAGGTTGGCGATCGGGTTGTGCATGACGTGCAGGTGCGGCGCGCGCATGTCGAACAGGACGAGGTCGGCGCGCTTGCCGGGCTCGAGCGAGCCGATCTCGCCGTCCATCCCGAGCGCACGGGCGGCATCGATGGTCGCCATCTCGAGCACCCGCTCGGGCGAGAAGGCCGCCGCGTCGAGATGTTTGACGTTCTGGAAGGTCAGACACGCCTTCATCTGCTCGACCATGTCGACCGAGTAGTCGACCATCGGCCCGTCGGTGCCGAGCGCTACGGTGATGCCGGCGCGGTCGAGCGCGCGCCACGGCCCGATACCGCCGCCGCGCATCGACTCGCTGGTCGGCGTGTAGACCGCCTGGCAACCGGACCGCCGCATCATCTCGATGTCGGAATCGGTCAGGTTGATGACATGGATCAGCAGCCACCTCGGATCGAGGACGCCGAGCTGCATGAGATGGCCGATATCGGTCCGGCCGGTCGCACGCACGTATTTGAGGTAGCCCTTCTCGACCGACAAGGTTCCGCCGGCCGCATGGTTGGTGATGCGCAGATCGCGCTCGCACGCCAAGCCATGGCCGGCGGCAATCAGCGCCTCCGAGCTCATACCGGCGGCGATCCAGTGGGCGTTCGATTCGATCGCAAGGGCCAACCGCACCAGCCCGCCGCGGGCGCCGTCCCATCGCCCGACCAGTTCGCCGATATAGGCCGCGGCGGCCGCGGCATCGTGCGGATGGTCCGGATTGGCCGGGGTCCGGCAGCGGAAATCCTTGGCGAACACATGGCGGAAGCCGATTTCCGCCATGGGTTCGATCGTCGCCGCCGCCTCCTCTTCCATGGTGGTCGTCACCGAGTGGTTGAGGCAGGTGGTCGTCCCGGTCCGGATCATCTCGAGTGCGGCCAGAGCGGCCGAGGCGCGCAGATCCGCCGCACCCAGCCGGCCGGCGCAAGGCAGAAGCAGCCTTTCGACCCAGTCCTCAAGCAGCATGCCGCCGGCCAGCCCCTTGAACAGGTTGTACCAGTGGTGCTGGTGAAGGTTGATCAGGCCGGGCGTCGCGATCATGCCCGTCGCATCAACGATGCGGTCGTAGCCGCCGTCCGGCACGGCATCGCCGGGGCCCACCGCTGCGATCGCGCCGTCCTCGGCGATCGCGACGAAACCGCCCTCGAACACCGCGCGGCCCGGATCCATCGTCACGACGCAAGCGTTGCGGATGAGGATGTTCATGGCCGGGCTCTCGTTCATGGCCGGGCTCTCGTTCCTGCCCGGTCGAGTCTATGGCGGCCCGGGACCTGTGTCCAACGCGGCCGGGCGAGCCCTCAAGCCATCGCGGCGCGGCGGAGCGCATCGGGGGTAAACGGCAAGCGGCGCAGCGACAGACCCGTTGCGTCCCTGACGGCGTTGGCGATCGCCGCCGCCGTGGGACCGGCGGTCGCCTCGCCGGCGCCGAGGAAAGGCGCCCCGGGCCGGTCGACCAGCACCGTCTCGATCTCCGGTACGTTGTCGAAGCGCAGGATCGGATAGGTCTCCCAATCCCGGCTGGTGATCCCGGTCCGGTCGAACCTCACCGCCTCGTGCAGCGTCCAGCTCGCGGCCTGGATCAGCCCGCCTTCGAGTTGCGCGGTCAGGCCGTTCGGGTCGACGACATGGCCGGCGTCGGCGGCGATCACGGCGCGCTGCAACCTGATCTCCGCCGCCTCGGTGACCTCGAGCTCGATGCCGACCGCGGCATAGGCTGCGATGTTCTTGTATTGGGCGAAGGCAAGACCGCTGCCGGGGCCGGCGCCGATGCCTGCCGTCATCGGACGCAGCCGCTCGCCCACCGCCGCGAGCACCGCCCGTGCCCGCTCGTTGTCGAGATGATCCATCCGGAAGCTCACCCGGTCCTTCCCGGCGGCCAGCGCGAGCTCGTCCATGAAGGACTCGATCGCGAAGACGTTGGCATAGGCGCCGAGCCCGCGCAGCGCCGAGGTGCGCAGCGGCAGGCCGCGGACCAGGTGCTTGACCAGCCGTGGCCGGGGAAACGTGTAGAGCGGCTCAAGGTTGCGGTGGATACCCATGTGGCGGGCCATCGCCGGCTGCGGGAGCGGTGCCGGGAAGGCTTCGGCAACATGCCGCATTGCCAGCAGCCGTGCGGGACCGATCCCGTCGGGACCGGGCCGGGGCCGCATGCTGTAGGTGTCGCTGAAGGTTTCGTGGGACCACGCGATGACCCGCCCTTCAGCGTCAACGCTCGCGCTCAGCGCCATGACCATGCACGAGCCGTAGGGCTCCCAGCCATGCTCGTCGGCGCGCGACCACTTGAGCAGCACCGGTGTCCCGGGCAGCGCGCGGGCGATCAGCGCGGCATCGACTGCCGCGTCGTCTGCGCCGTTGTGCCCGTAACAGCCGGCGCCGGGCACATGAGTGATGCGCAACGCCTCGGGTTCCATCCCCAGCGCTTCGGCCATGCTCGCCCGCAGCACATAGATCCCCTGGCTGTGGGTCCAGACCGACAGGCGGTCGTCCGTGAACAGCGCAAGCGCCGCCGACGGGCCGATCGATCCGTGCATCTGATAGGGGCGCTCGAACCGCGCAGCGAGCGTGGCAACCGCCTCGGTCGGGGTCGGCTCGGGGTCGGGCACGAGCGCGTCCTGCGGCACGCCGCCGCGGACCGGCAGGCTGACGCGCGCATTGCGGGTCAGACGCTCGAAGACGTCCTGGGCATTGAGCCCGTCACCGAGGTCCCAGTCGACGGCCGGGGCGATGCGCTCGACGGCCCGGACGGCGGCGAATTCCTCGCTTGCCGCGACCGCCAGGAAGCTGCCGTCACGCACGATGCGGATACCGTCCTCGACGAGCCGGCCGAGGACCGCCTCGTCGAGTCCGCGCAGCCGCGCATGGTAGTGCGGCGGGCGGACGACGCGCGCATGGATCATGCCGGGCAGCGTCATGTCCTGAACGAAATAGGGCTTGCCGGTGACGATCTCTTCCATGGACCGGGCGATGACGGGCCGCCCGACATGACGCAGGTCGGCAGGCGCCTTCACCGCGGCTCCGACATCGACCGGGATGCCGAACGGCTTGCCGCCGGCCAGCTCCCAGTAGGTCGTAGTGCGGTTGGTTGCGCGCGAGCGGACTTGGCCGTCGGCGACCTCCAGCGTCGCGGGGTCCACGTCGAGCACAAACGCGGCACAGGCGAGCAGGTGACGGCGTGCGGTCGCCGCGGCCAGACGCACCGCGGTGCCGGAGTCCACCATCGACTGGCTGCCCGAGGTGATGCCTTCATCGGGCGAGAGGCCGGTCTCGGCGCGCGCGACATCGATGCGCGCAGGCGCAACGTCGAGCTCGTCCGCGACCAGCAAGGCGAGCGCGGTGGAAATCCGCTGGCCGATATCGACCTTGCCGCTGCGCAGCCTCACGCGCCCGTCGGCGCCGATCGACAGCCAGTCGTCGAGGTCGGGATGCCGGGCGAGGCTTGGGTTAGACGCTATCGCCCGCCCCCTCCCGGACCAGCCGGTCGATCGCCGCAAGCACCCGCGGATGGGAGCCGCAACGGCAGAGATGATCGTTCAACGCCACGCGGATCTCGGCGTTCCCGGGCGCCGGGTTGCGGCTCAGGAGCGCCGTGACCGCGATCACGAGTCCCGGCGTGCAATAGCCGCATTGCGCGGCGTTCTCTTCGATGAAGGCCCGTTGCACGGCGCGTCCGCGGGCATCGGCGGCGAGGCCTTCGACGGTGCGGATCTCCGATCCGACGAACTCGGAGACCGCGCGCACGCAGCTCAGCACCGGCGCGCCGTCGACCAGCACCACACAGGCGCCGCATTGCTCGAGCCCGCAGCCGAGCTTGGCGCCCATGAGACCGAGCTGGTTGCGCAGCACGTAGATCAGCGGGCTCGCCGGGTCGGCATCGACCTCGCGACGGGCGCCGTTGATCCGCAGGACGAACCGGCTCACGCCCCTCCAGCCTGCTCTGCCGCGAGCCGCTCGTCCAGCAGACGGCGGGCGAGCACGACGCCGCGGTCGGCATCGACATGGACCATCGGATGGTCCGGCGGGTCGGATTTCATCATCCGGTGCTGGGTCTCCAGCACCTCGGTGTCCTCGTCGAAGGTCCGCTCGACCGCTTCATGGAGCACGCGGGTCAGGTCCTCGTCGTCCTGGTGGAAGTGGCGCGACAGGCCCCAGAAGTAGTGGGTCGCATCCGGAGTCGCCGGGGTGATCGCGTTCAGCACCTCCCAGCGCAGGCCGCTATCGAGATCGTTCGAGCCGGTCGCAATCGCCCGCGCATCGATCCAGATGAAAGACGGCGCCTGGTGGCGGATGAGCTGGTAGCGGTCGATGTTGCCATCGAACCCCACGGCCTTGGTGAACAAGGGCGGTGGGGTGCAGTCCTGGACGATCCGGTCGATGCGGATCAGGTCGTCATCGCGCCTGGCCTCGATCGGCGCTTTGGCCAGTTCGGCATGACCGATGGTCGCGGTGTGCACGAAGGTTTCGTGGGTGAGATCGAGCAGGTTGTCGACCAGAAGACGGTAATGGCAGCCGATCTGGCGGTAATCGTCCGAACAGGTCCAGCCCGGCTTGTCCATCCAGTGGAAATCGGGGATCTCGCGCGGGTCGGCCTGGTCCGGATCTCCCGGCCAGACCCAGATCCAGCGGTGGCGCTCGACCGCCGGCAGCGTCCGCGCGCGGATCTGCGGCGGGATCCTTTCCTGGCCGGGAATGCCCACGCACGCGCCGTCGGGCGCGAAGGAAAGCCCGTGATAGCCGCACTGCAGCACATCGCCCACCAGCCGCCCCTTGGATAGCGCATAGCGCCGGTGCGGGCAGCGGTCGTCGAGCACGACCGGCGCGCCCGCCTCGGTGCGGTAGAGCACACAGGGCTCGTCGAGCAACCAGCGCTGCATCGGCGTCCTGCCGACCTCGCTGGCGCGCGCGGCGACATACCATTGATTGCGCAGATACATGGCCATGCTCCGGGGGCTTGAGGTCCGATCGCGTCGATTTCAACCCAGCGCCGCGGGTTTGGCAACAGCGCCGCCAACCGATGCGCTTGAGATCGCCGGCGCACCGGCCGCATAATCCGGCCCAGCACGACCCGTCCGATCGGGAGGCAAGACATGGATACGCTGGCGGCGACCGAGCTTCGCTACATGACCGGCTTCGGCAACGAGTTCGCGACCGAGGCGGTGCCGGGAGCGCTTCCGCGCGGCCGCAACTCGCCCCAGAAGGTCGCCTTTGGGCTCTATGCCGAACAGTTGAGCGGCACCGCGTTCACCGCCCCGCGCGCGGAGACCCTGCGGACCTGGGTCTACCGCATCCGCCCTTCGGTCAGACAGGGCCGGTTCTCGCGCATCGACAACGGGTTGCTGCGCACCGCGCCGCTCACCGAAGCCGAT
Source organism: Alphaproteobacteria bacterium (assembly GCA_965248835.1). Classification (GTDB taxonomy): domain Bacteria; phylum Pseudomonadota; class Alphaproteobacteria; order MPNO01; family MPNO01; genus CAYFYS01. The sequence goes on along the minus strand of CBDFLJ010000001.1, from coordinate 1,835,766 downwards.
TGCCCGCCCGAACAGTTGCGCTGGGACCCGCTTGCGATGCCGGAGGAGGACACCGATTTCATCGACGGGTTGGTCACGATGGCCGCGGCGGGCGATGCGGCAATGCAGGCCGGGATGGCGGCGCACATCTACCGCGCCAACGTTTCGATGCAGGAACGGTTCTTCGCCAACGCCGACGGCGAGATGCTGATCGTCCCGGAATCGGGCCGGCTCGGCGTGGTCACCGAGCTCGGCGCGATGGTGGTTTCGCCCGGCGAGATCGCGGTCATCCCGCGCGGCATCCGCCTGCGCATCGCGCTGCCCGACGGCACCGCGCGCGGCTATGTGTGCGAGAACTACGGCCAGGCCCTGCGGCCGCCCGAGCGCGGCCCGATCGGCGCCAACGGGCTCGCCAACCCGCGGGATTTCGAGGTGCCCGAGGCCCGCTTCGAGGACCGCGAAGGCGACTTCGAGCTGGTCACCAAGTACCAGGGCAAGCTGTGGGCCGCCCCGATCGGCCACGCGCCGACCGACGTGGTCGCCTGGCACGGCAACCTCGCGCCCTACAGGTACGACCTCGCGCGGTTCAACGTCATCGGCTCGATCAGCTTCGACCATCCCGACCCGTCGATCTACACCGTGCTCACCTCACCCTCGGACCTGGCCGGGACCGCGAACGTGGATTTCGTAATCTTCCCGCCGCGCTGGGTGGTGGCCGAGGACACCTTCCGCCCGCCCTGGTTCCACCGCAACGTGATGAGCGAGTTCATGGGCCTGGTGCTGGGCCAGTACGACGCCAAAGCCGAGGGGTTCGTGCCGGGCGGGGCGAGCCTCCACAACGCGCTGACCCCGCACGGGCCGGATACCCAGTCCCACGCCAGCGCGGTGGCCGCCGATCTCGCGCCGCGGTTCCTGGCCGACACCTTGGCCTTCATGTTCGAGACCCGCTATGTCTGCCGGCCGAGCCGCTTCGCGCTGGAGACCGGAGCGCGCCAGAACGACTACCCGGACTGCTGGCAGGGTTTGGCGCGCCACTATCGCCCATGAGGGCGCGGGGTCAGCCGTCGTCCCCGCGCGCGAGATCCAGCGCGAGCGAGTTGATGCAGTAGCGCTGACCGGTCGGCCTCGGGCCGTCGGGGAAGACGTGGCCCAGATGGGCGTCGCAGCGCGCGCAATGGACCTCGGTGCGGGTCATGAACAGGCTGCGGTCGACCGTGGTTTCCACCGCCGCCTTTTCGATCGGCTGGTAGAAGCTCGGCCAGCCGGTGCCGGAATCGAACTTTGCCCCGGCCTCGAACAAAGGCTCGCCGCAGCAGATGCATTTGTAGGTGCCGGGGTCCTTGCACTTGTCGTATGCGCCGCTGAACGGTCGCTCGGTGGCGTGTTGGCGGGTGACCGCGAATTGCTCGGGCGTGAGCTGCGCCTGCCATTCCGCATCGGTCTTTCGGACCTTTTCCCTGGTGGCCATGGGCTCAAACCCCTTTGGAATTGCGTTCGATGACATCGCCCAGCGCGCGCAGGGCGGCCGCCGCTTCCCCGCCATAGCTGGAGCCGTGCATGCAGGCCAGCGTCGCCGGATCGAGGTCGGCCAGACCGTTCAGGATCGGCCGGGTCTGGCCGGTATAGGGCACCGAATGGGACATCGGACCCCCCGCCTGCCTGTCGTTGTAGGCCGCGCTGCGGCCGAGGATGTCGCCCTCATAGAGCGGCTCGACATCGCCGTTGTGGCCGAACAGGTCGGAGCAGAACAGCGTCTTGCGGGTCTCCTCGAACAGCAGGCTCGCATCCCAGCCATGCGGGACGTGCTTGGTCTCGATCACCCGGAACCGGTGGCGCCCGGTCTCCAGCCGCTCGCCTTCGTCGAGGACGCGCGGCGCCCGGATGGCGAAATCGCCGACGCTGGTGCGCGCGCCGACGAAGCTGCAGACCGGCGTGGCCCCGGGCGCGAGCCGCAGCCAGTCGTTCAGCGAGCCGCATTCGTCGGATTCGAAGTGGCTGAAGCCGATCCAGCGGATCGACGCCGGGTCGAGCACCGCGGAAGCGGCCTGGCGGATCTCCTCGAAGAACCCGCACAGATTGGTGTGATAGAGCAGCGGCTCCTCGTCGCGCACCAGGAAGCTGTTGAACTGGAAATCGGCCGCCGGGTTGTAGGCGCTGAGCCGGAAGACGTCGGGCGCGATCTCGCTGAGCTGTGCCATGCGGCGGGCTCAATCGCGATAGGACGTATCGACGGCGTCGAGCTGGCGGACCAGCGCCGGCCATTCGCGGTCGCCGGCGCGCGTGACGGCGAGGTTGAACTGGCCGGCGGTGTAGCGGCAGACCTCCTCGGTGATGGTATGGACGCGCCCCGCGGCCGCCATCAGCTTGAGTTGGGCGCTGCACACCTTCTCCAGGAAGAACATCAGCGTGAACGCCTCGCCGATCGAGCGTCCGACCGTCAGCAGTCCGTGATTGCGCAGGATCAGGGCGAAGTTGTCGCCGAGATTGGCTACCAGGCGCTTGCGCTCGTCGAGATTGCAGGCGACGCCCTCGAACTCGTGGTAGCCGATGTTGTCGTAGAACCACAGGGCATCCTGGTTGATGAACATCAGCCCTTCTTCGAGGCAGGAGACCGCCATGCCGGCCTCGGTGTGGGTGTGGATGACGCACGTCACGTCCGGGCGCGCGGCATGGATTGCGCTGTGGATGACGTAGCCGGCCTCGTTGATCTCATACGGGCCGTCATCGAGGGTGTTGCCCTCGATATCGATCTTCACCAGGTTGGAGGCGGTCACTTCGTCATAGCGCAGCCCGAAGGGGTTGAGCAGGAAATGCTCCTCGCCGTCGGGCGAGGGCGCCCGGGCCGAGATATGGTTGTAGATCAGGGTCGTCGCCCAGCCGTACATGTCGGTCAGCCGATAGGCCGCGGCAAGCTCCTGGCGCGTGTTCCATTCGGCATCGCTCACCCGGTCGCGCACCGATGAGCCCTTGATGGATTTAACGACGCTCGCGTTCATCTCCGCCTCCGATTTGGGGATCCTGCGCACTCTAATGCATGTTCGGAGCAAGCTCTAGCGCGGCTATTCCTGCTCGGTTTTCACTCCCCAGACCGCGCTTCGGTCGATCCAGCCGCGCAGGCCCTGGATTTCGACCCGGCACCAGGCTGGCCGGCATTCGATCGGCCGGCCGATCACGCCGCGCTTGACCCGGGCGACCAGGGGTGCGGCGAGCGACGGCATGCGTCGGAGCGCCCGCGGGCCTTCGATCACGATGATGCTGGGCCGCCGGGACAGGAGCGACTGGTGGATCCAGCCCTCGGTGCCCTCCCAATCGCGGATCCGCCGCCAGGTCTCGAACGCGCCGATGATCTGGACCGGCAGGCTGCGGCGGACGAACACCCAGGCGATCGGATAGCGCCGACCCGGGCCGATCCGCACGTTGGCCTTGGCGGCGCGCAGCGAGACGAAACGCGGGTAGTCGGGCTCCACCGCGACCGCCCGGTCGGGGGCTCCGGCAGCGGTCAGGAGGGCCAACGCCAGGGTCGAAAGGAACGGCAAGCGCATCGGGCGGGTCTCGGCGGGGCGGCGGTCTCTAGGCCGGCGCACTATAGCCGGCGGACGCGGTTTCGCCATCGCCTCTGGACAGCACGCGGCAGGGTTGATAGATCGCGCCGATGGTGGCCCCCAAGCCCACGGTCCTGCTGACCCGAAAGCTTCCCCAGGAGATCGAGACGCGCCTGGAGGGGTTGTTCGACACGCGCCTGAATGCCGATGACACGCCGATGACCGCGAAGGCGCTGAAGACGGCGGCAGCCGAGGCGGACGTGCTGGTGCCGACGGTCACCGACCGGATCACGGCTGAGGTCATCGCCGCGCTGCCGGACCGCTGCCGGTTGATCGCCAATTTCGGGGTCGGCGTCGATCACATCGACCTGGCCGCCGCCGCAGCCAGGCGGGTGATGGTCACCAACACGCCGGGAGTCCTGACCGAGGACACCGCCGATCTGACCATGGCGCTGATGCTGTGCGCGCCGCGCCGGCTGGGCGAGGGCGAGCGGCTGGCACGAACCGGAAACTGGCGCGGCTGGTCGCCGACTTTCATGATGGGCCACCGGGTCTCGGGCAAGCGGCTCGGCATCATCGGCATGGGCCGGATCGGCCAGGCCGTCGCCAAGCGTGCGCGCGGGTTCTCGATGTCGATCCACTACCACAACCGCAACCGCGTGCATCCGCAGATCGAGGCCGCGCTCGAGGCGACATGGTGGGACGACCTCGACCGGATGCTGGCCGGCATGGACTTCGTGTCGATCAACTGCCCGCACACCCGCCAGACCCATCATCTGCTGAACGCCGCCCGGCTGCGCGCCCTCCAGCCGCACGCCTATGTGGTCAACACCGCACGCGGCGAGATCATCGACGAGGCCGCTCTCGCCGCCTGCCTCGCCGAAGGCGTCCTCGCCGGCGCGGGGCTGGACGTCTTCGAACGCGAGCCGAAGATCGAAAAGGCGCTCCTGGGGCTGGAGAACGTCGTGCTGTCGCCGCATCTCGGCTCGGCGACGCGGGAGGGACGGATCGCCATGGGGGAGCGCGTCCTGATCAACATCCAGGCCTTCGCCGACGGCCGCACCCCGCCCGACCGCGTGATCGACCGCGACGGCGCCGCACAGACCTGAGCGGGTGATGCGCTATACGAAAACCATCTGCGCGTGGACGCCCGCTCCGTTGAGGAAGCTCACCGCGCCGGTCACCGTGATCGGCAGGTCCCGGCGCAGGTCCGACGGCGTCAAGTCGACGGCCGCGAGGCCCATCTCACAGACGGTGATCGCTGCGCCGAGCTCGGCGCAAGCTCCCAGAAGCTCCTCGAAGCCCGCCAAGCCCTTGGCTGCGAAATCCTTTTCGGGCGCGGCCCATGCGCCGAGCCTGTCGGGCGGGCGCAGAGCCTTGCACCCCTCCATGGTGAAGAACAGGGTGACCGGCCGGTCGATCGCCGCCGCCGCGGAGGCAAGCACCAGCGCGTAGTGGACGCGCTCGAAGGCGCCTGACTGGATGATGATCGCAAGGCCCGGCCGCTCAGCCATTTCCGCCTGCCGTGCCGCAGGTGGCGCAGTCGGGCCGAGGCTTCAGCGTCATCTTGCGGATCGTCGCCGAGAGCGCATCATAAAGCATCAAGTGGCCGGCCAACGTGTCGCCGATCTCCATCAACTCCTTGAGCACCTCGGTTGCCTGGAGCGAGCCCATCGTGCCGGCGAGCGCGCCTAGAACGCCGCCTTCGGAGCATGTCGGGACGGTGCCCGGCGGCGGCGCCTCCGCATAGAGGCAGCGATAGCACGGGTATTCCGCACCCTGCCCCGACTTGAAGGTCGCAAGCTGGCCCTCGAAGCGCAGCATGGCAGCCGAGACCAGGGTCTTGCCGGCGGCATGGCAGGCATCGTTGACCACGAACCGGGTGTGGAAATTGTCGCTGCCATCGGCGATCACGTCGTAAGGCGCGATCAGTCGGGCGACATTGGCTTCATCAAGCCTGGTGTGAAGCGGAACCAGGCGAATCTCGGGGTTGACCGCGGCGATCGCAAGGGCGGCGCTTTCGACCTTGGCCATGCCGATCCGCTCGGTCGCGTGGATGACCTGGCGCTGCAGGTTCGACAGATCGACTACGTCGTCGTCGACCACGCCGATGGTCCCGACCCCGGCCGCGGCGAGATACAGCAGCAACGGCGCGCCCAGCCCGCCGGCGCCGATCACCAGCACGCTGCCGTCCATCAGCCTGGCCTGGCCGGTGCCGCCGACTTCGGGCAGGACGATGTGGCGGGCGTAACGTTGGAGCTGGTCTTCGGTGAAATCGATCACCGGTCGGTCATTTCCGCGCGGTACCGGTGGAGCCGAACCCGCCGGGGCCGCGCCCGCTGTCGGGCAGGGAAGCGACCTCGGCCCAGGAAATCCGGATGACGGGCGCAACAACGAGCTGGGCGATCCGCATGCCGCGCTCGACGGTGAACGGTGCGTCCCCGAAATTGGCGAGGATCACCTTGATCTCGCCGCGGTAGTCGGCATCGACCGTGCCCGGGCTGTTGAGCACCGTCACGCCGGCGCGCGCGGCAAGCCCGGAGCGCGGGCGGATCTGCGCCTCCAGGCCGGAAGGCAGGGCGACAGCAAGCCCGGTCGGCACCATTGCCCGCGCGCCGGGCGCCAGCACCAGCGGCTCGAAGACCGCCGCGGCGAGGTCGAGCCCCGCCGATTGCGCGGTCTCGTAGGCCGGCAGCGCCAGGTCGTCGTGGCCTGCCAGGCGGGCGACCCGGACCGCGGTCTCGCTCATTCGGCGGCCTCGGGGCGGGTGTCGAACCAATCCGCGATCCGTGCCGCCAGCCTTGCAGCAACCTCGTCCTTGGACAGGCGCGGCCAGTCCTCGGATCCCTCGCCGGTCAGAAGGTGGATCGTGTTGGCCTCGCCGCCGAACGTCCCGGTGCCGAGCGAGACGTCGTTGGCAAGCACCCAGTCGCAGCCCTTGGTCCGTTGCTTCCTTCGGGCGTTCTCGAGGATATTCTCGGTTTCCGCGGCGAAACCGATCACCAGGGCGGGGCGCGCGTTGCCCGGGACGGCGATCGTGGCCAGCACGTCCGGGTTCTCCTCCAGCACGATCCCGGGCGGCCGGGCGGCCGATTTCTTCACCTTTCGCCTGCTGGTCCGCGCCGGGCGCCAGTCGGCGACCGCGGCGGCAAAGACTGCGACGTCACACGGCACGCCCGCCCGGCAGGCCTCCAGCATCTCGCGCGCGGACTCGATGCGCACCACCTCGACACCGTCGGGGTCCGGCTCGTGGGTCGGTCCAGTGACGAGCCGGGTCGCCGCGCCGGCGCGGGCAAGCGCCCCGGCGATCGCGTGGCCCTGCTTGCCGGAGGACCGGTTGGCAATGTAGCGCACCGGATCGATCGCCTCGTAAGTCGGCCCGCTGGTGACCAGCGCGCTGCGCCCGGCAAGCCGGACCCCACCGGCGAGACAGGCGGCAGCGGCGGCAATGATCGCCTCGGGCTCGGCCATGCGGCCGGGGCCGAACTCGCCGCAGGCCATCGGACCCTCGCCCGGCTCGACCACGCGGATGCCGCGTGCGCGCAGCACGGCGAGGTTGTCCGCGGTCGCGGCATGCCGCCACATGCGCACGTTCATCGCCGGCGCGATCATCACGTCCTTGTCGGTTGCAAGCAGGAGCGTCGTCGCGAGGTCCGAGGCGAGCCCGTGCGCCATCTTCGCCATGATATCGGCCGTCGCCGGGGCGACGATCACCAGGTCCGCCTCGCGCGACAGCCGGATATGGCCCATCTCGGCCTCGTCGGTGAGCGAGAACAGATCCTCGTAGACCTTATCGCCGCTGAGCGCCGCCAGCGACAACGGAGTTACGAATTCCGCCCCGGCGCGGGTCAGCACGCAGCGCACCCGCGCGCCGCGTTCGCCAAGCCGGCGGATCAATTCCAGGCACTTGTAGGCGGCGATCCCGCCGGCGACGATCAGGAGGATGCGCTTGCCGTCCAACATGGGCTAGAACCTAGTGCCGGCCGCGCTCGCCGACAAGCGGAGACCGACAAGCCCATGATTATCAAGCAAGAATCGCCACCGCGACGGCCGCGGCCGCGGCTGCGGCCGCGATCATCAGCCCGCGCCCGCGTCGCCTGGCGCCCATGCCGGCATGAATGGCGGCGACGGTCTGCGGATCGAGCCTGACGCGGCCCTGGCTGATCGCCCCGGCCGAGCGCTCGAGATCGGCAAGCAGGCCGGGCAGGCCGGCGATGCCGTGGCTGATGGTCTCGGCCGCTTCGCGCAAACGGGCTTCGGGGCCGAGCTGCGCAGCCATCCAGTCCTCGATCAGCGGCCGGGCGAGCTCCCACATGTTGGTCTCCGGATGCAGGTCGCGGCCCACCCCTTCGGCCACCAGCATGGTCTTCTGCAGCAGCAGCAATTGCGGCTGGACCTCCATCTTGAACCGCCCGGTGACCTGGAAGAGTTGGCCCAGAAGCCGGGCGAGCGAGATCTGGTCGAGCGGCAGGCCGAGGATCGGCTCGGCGATCGAGCGCGCGGCCTGAGCGAAGGCCTCCACCGACTGGTCGGCCGGCACGTAGCCGGCGGTGAAATGGATTTCGGCGACCTTGCGGTAGTCGCGGAGCAGAAAGCCGTGCAGCATTTCGGCCAGGTAGCGCCGGGTCGGCCGGTCCAGCCGGCCCATGATGCCGAAATCCACCGCATGGACCACGCCGTCGGCACCGACCAGCAAGTTGCCCGGATGGAGATCGGCGTGGAAGAAGCCGTCGCGGAACACCTGGAGGAAAAAGACCGAGGCCATGCGGGCGACGACCGCCTTCAGGTCGTGCCCGTCCGCCTCCAGCCGCGCTCGGTCGCCGATCGCGATGCCGTCGATCCAGCCGGTCGTCAGCACCCGGCGTCCGGTCCGCCGCCAGTCGACCTCGGGCACCGAGAAGCCGTGGCTGTCGGCGAAGTTGTCGCGCAGTTCCTGGGCGGCGGCGGCCTCCAGGCGCAGGTCCATCTCGACGGCGACGGTCTCGGCGAAGGTCTCGACCACCTCGACAGGCTTGAGCCGGCGCGTTGCGGGCAGGCTTCGCTCGAGGATCCCGGCCAGCCAGCGCAGCAGCTCCAGGTCGCGGCCGAAGGCAGCTTCGATGTCGGGCCGCAGCACCTTGACCGCGACAGGGGTGCCGTCGGCGGTGACCGCGCGGTGCACCTGGGCGATCGAGGCCGCCGCGACTGGTTGATCGTCGAAGGTTTCGAACAGCGCCTCGATCGGTTGGCCGAACGCGTGTTCGACCGTGGCCCGGGCGGCAACGGCGTCGAACGGCGGCAGACGGTCCTGCAGCATGGCGAGATCCGAAGCCGCCGCCTCACCCACCAGGTCGGAGCGCACCGACAGCGCCTGGCCCAGCTTGACGAAGGCCGGCCCCAGGCGCTCCAGCGCCGCGGCGAGCCGCTGGCCTGGGCGCAGCGCGCGCACCGCGCGCCGGCGCGGAAACCCGGCCAGGCGGAGCACCGCCCGCAGGGCGAACGGCACGGCGATTCCAGGCGGGGCGGCCGCGTCGTGGCGGGCGAGGGTGCGCAGGATGGTCCAGATCCGCGCCAGGTTTCGGATCGCCCGGATCATGTCCGCCATGCCGTATGCAAGGCGACGATCCCGCCGGACAGGTTGCGGTAGCGCACCGCGCCCAGCCCGGCGGCGGTGAACGCCTCTGCCAGGCTTTCCTGGTCGGGAAAGGTGCGGATGCTCTCGACCAGATAGCGGTAGGCATCGCCCCGGCCGGTCACCAGCGCGCCCAGCCGCGGCAGGATCTGGAACGAATAGGCATCGTAGACCGCGGCGAGACCCGGCAGGGCGGGGCGGCTGAACTCCAGGCAGGCGAGCCTGCCGCCGGGCTTGAGCACGCGGCGGAACTCCGCCAGCGCCGCCGCACGATCGGTAAGGTTGCGCAGCCCGAAGGCGATGGTCAACGCGTCCGCCGATGCGCTCGGCAAAGGCAGCGCCTCCGCCCGGCCGCAGACGAATGCGAGGCCGTCGAGGATCCCGCTGTCGACCGCCCGGTCACGGCCGGCATCGAGCATCGCCGGGGTCGCATCGCAGATGATCACCCGCGCCGGCACGCGCTTGAGGATACCGCGCGCGATGTCGCCGGTGCCGCCGGCGACATCGATGACCGTCCAACCGGGCTGCGGCGCCAGCCAGTCAAGCAGGACCGCCTTCCACAACCGGTGGAGGCCCCCGCTCATCAGGTCGTTCATCAGATCGTAGCGGCCGGCGACACCCTCGAACACGGCGCGGACCCTGCTCGCGTGCTCCTCGGTGCCCAGGGTTTCGAACCCGAACCGGGTCGCGGTCGTGCGCGGATCCTCGGCCATCGCCGGACCATAGCGCGGCGTGGGTGATCGCGCTAGGTTGGCGCCATGCCCGAGCTGCCCGAGGTCGAGACCGTCCGCCGCGGCCTTGCGCGCGTCATGGAGGGCCGCCGGATCGATGGCGTCCGGGTAGCCCGCCGCGACCTGCGCAGGCCGCTCCCGGCCGATTTCGAGCAGCGCCTGATCGGCCGCACCGTCACCGCCATCGGACGGCGGGCGAAGTACCTGACGATCGACCTCGACGACGGGACGGTCGTGCTCGCCCATCTCGGCATGTCCGGGCGCATTGTGATCGACGACGGCGCGCCCGGCCGGCTTGCGCGAAACACCGGCCGGGCGGCGGACCACGAACACATCGTCTTCGTGCTCGGCAACGCCACCATGATCCGCTACGCCGATCCGCGCCGGTTCGGGCTGATGGACCTGGCGCGCCGGGAGACCCTCGATGCGCACGAGCTGTTGGCCCATCTCGGCCCGGAACCGACATCGGAGGCGTTCGACGGGCCGATGCTCGCCCGGCGGCTCGCCAACAAGCGGACGCCGATCAAGGCCGCGCTCCTGGATCAGCGCGTCGTCGCCGGGCTCGGCAACATCTATGTCTGCGAGGCGCTTTATGCCGCCGGGATCTCGCCGAGGCGGCTTGCGGCCAATATCGGCGCGGCCCGAGCCGCCCGGCTTGCCCAAGCGATCCGGGCGACCTTGGCCGCAGCCATCGAGGCCGGCGGCTCCAGCCTGCGCGATTACGTCGCGCCCGACGGCGAGTTGGGCTATTTCCAGCACCGGTTCAAGGTCTACGACCGCGAGGGCGAACCCTGCCCGGGCTGCACCTGCGGCGGCGGCGTTCGGCGCATCGTCCAGTCCGGCCGGTCGACCTTCTACTGCCCCAGGCGGCAGCGTTGAGGAAGGCCTGCGCGATGGGCAGATCAACCGCCGCGTGCACGCTCGCCATCACCCTGCTGGCATGGATCGCCCTCCCCGGCCACGCCCAGACCGCGCCGGGGTTCCTCACCGCCATTGCCGATCTTCCCCTGACGCCGGGCCTCGCCGAGCGGGTCGAGGACGGCGTGGTGTTCGAGAACCGGGACGGCCGGATCGTCCGCGCGACCGCCGTCGGGCGGGTCTCCGAACCGGCAGTGCGGCGGTTCTACCGGCTTGCCCTGCCGGCGCTCGGCTGGGAGCCGGCCGGCACCGACCGCTTCGTGCGCGAGGGCGAGGTGCTGCGGCTGGAGCTCGTGCCCGACGACGGACGCCTGACGGTCCGCTTCGCGCTCGCGCCGCACGACAAAACCTCCAGATCGGGCGAAACCTCCAGATAGATGGGGCTGTTATGACCTACCAGAGCATCCTGACCGAGACCCGCGATGGTGTGGGCGTGATCACGCTCAACCGTCCCGATGCGCTCAATGCGCTGTCGAGCCCGTTGATGCGCGAACTGGCCGATGCGCTGGCCGGCTACGAGGCCGACGACACGGTGGGTGCCATCGTGCTCACCGGCTCCGAAAGGGCGTTCGCCGCCGGCGCGGACATCAAGGAAATGCAGGACAAGGGCTGGCCCGGCACCTATCTGGAGGACTTCGTCACCGCCGATTGGGAGCACATCACCCGCTGCCGCAAGCCGGTCGTGGCCGCGGTCGCCGGGTTTGCGCTGGGCGGGGGCTGCGAGCTGGCGATGATGTGCGACTTCATCCTGGCCGCGGACAACGCGCGGTTCGGCCAGCCGGAGATCGCCATCGGGGTGACGCCCGGTGCCGGCGGCACCCAGCGCCTGACCCGTCTGGTCGGCAAGTCCAAGGCGATGGAGATGTGCCTGACCGGCCGTATGATGGATGCCGAGGAGGCCGAGCGCGCGAGCCTGGTCAGCCGTGTCGTGCCGGTGGGCGACCTGGTGGAGGAGGCCGTTCGGACCGCAGCCAAGATCGCCGCGATGTCGCGGCCGATCGCCATGATGGTCAAGGAGTCGGTCAACGCGGCCTATGAGGTCCCGCTCAGCCAGGGCGTCCGGCTGGAGCGCCGCCTGTTCCAGGCGACGTTCGGCACCCACGACCAGAAGGAAGGCATGAAGGCCTTCATCGAAAAGCGCGATCCCGACTTCGCCAACCGTTAGGCGGCAAGCCGTCTCGACCGGCGGCTTGACGCCGGCGCACAGGGGGATTAAACACCCGGCTTCGACCGGAAAAGGCGACGGACGGGACCGATGGCGAACATTAAATCGGCCAAGAAACGGGCGCGCCGCGCGCTTGCGCGCACCGCGATCAATAACGCCCGGCGCAGCCGCATCCGCACCTACGTCAAAAAAGTCGAAACCGCGATCGCCGGCAGCGACAAGGAAGCCGCGCGTGCGGCTCTGAAAGCGGCCGAGCCCGAGCTGATGCGCGGCGTCTCCAAGGGGTTGCTTCACCGCAACAACGCGGCGCGAAAAATCTCCCGCCTGGCCGCCCGGGTCAAATCGATCGACTGAATTTTTTCCGGCAGCCGCCGACGCGGCGGCGCAACAATTCTCCGTTTATTTGCCGAAGTTTAGCGTTCGCCGTCGGCGTTCATTGCGCGTTTGTCCACCGCCGAGCATGCAAAAACCCCCAAAAAGTTGGGTGGCGCGGTGATCAGGCCATTGCCAGCCTGATCGCTCGCCGTTACAGTGATTGGTACAGGATGGCGTCCAGGGCGCTTCCTCTAAGGAAAAAAACGGTCTAATATTTGCCCTATGCTTGCATCGCACACCTCATAAGATTTAAAAAATTGCCAGCCTGGCGATTTTGTCAAGGAAATGCAAGAATTCGGGGCTTCGCCGTTTTGAGTCCAAGTCGAGATTTGGGCAGAAGGGGGCGTCGATGCGGGATGAGTGCATGATTGGTCCCATCAGGGGCGGGCCGGTCTTAGAACCGCGCAAATCGTCTCGTACCGAATGCCGGCGAACAAGCCCTGCAGCCAATCGAGCCTTCGAACCGACAGACCTATCCGGGCCGCCCGCGGCAACCCGGTGCTAGCCGATGGCGGGGCCGACGATCGAGCCGCGCGTCTCCGCGCAGTGGGCCAGGGTCCGGGGAGTGCTTCGCGCCGAGGTCGGCGAGTCCGCCTACCGGAGCTGGCTGAAGCCCCTGACGCTGGTCGCCGTCGAGGGCGGCGCGGTCCGAATCGCCACGCCGACGCGGTTCATGCGCGACTGGGTGAACAGCCACTACGCCGATCGGATCCTGGCGCTGTGGTGCGCGGAAAGCCCGGAGTTGAAGACGTTGGACGTCCAGATCCAGGCCGAGCCCAGCCGGCGCGAACGGCGTCGGCTGCCGGCGGACACGAAGGACCGCAAGGACCCGGGTGAGAAGGCCGGCGAGCGCGCCGCCGCCCGGCGACCGGGTCCGGCCCGCGCCGACGGGTCGGGCGCAACCGCCGCCGCGACCGCAGCGGCTCCGTCGCCGGCGGTCGAGTTCAGCGCGCCGCTGGACCCGCGTTTCGTGTTCGACAACTTCATCGTCGGCAAGCCGAACGAGCTCGCCTACGCCGCCGCCCAGCGCGTCGCCGAATCGCCGACCTCGGCCTACAACCCTCTTTTCCTCTATGGCGGGGTCGGGCTCGGCAAGACCCACCTGATGCACGCGATCGGCTGGCATATCCGGCACCGCCATCCCAACCGCCTGGTGGTCTATCTGTCGGCTGAGAAGTTCATGAACCACTTCGTCCGAGCCATCCGGGCCAAGGACACGATGGCCTTCAAGGAGCGCTTCCGGTCGGTCGATATCCTGATGATCGACGACGTGCAGTTCATCAACGGCAAGGACTCCATCCAGGAAGAATTCTTCCATACCTTCAACGAGTTGGTCGACAACAAACGCCAGGTCGTGGTGTCCGCCGACAAATCGCCGTCGGACCTCCAGGGGATGGAGGAGCGCCTGCGTTCGCGGCTCGGCTGGGGCTTGGTGGTCGACCTCCATGCCACGACCTATGACCTCAGGGTCGGCGTCCTGCAGTCCAAGGCCAACCACCTCGGCGTCGAGATCCCGGTCAAGGTGATGGAGTTCCTGGCCCACAAGATCACCGCCTCGGTGCGCGAGCTCGAGGGCGCGCTCAACCGTGTCGCCGCCCACGCGACCCTGATCGGGCGGGAGATCTCGCTGGAGACCTGCCAGGATGTGCTTCACGACCTGCTGCGCGCCCATGACCGGCGGGTGACGATCGAGGAGATCCAGAAGCAGGTCGCCGAGCACTTCAACATCCGCATGGCCGACATGCACTCGGCGCGGCGCGCGCGCGCGGTCGCAAGGCCCCGCCAGGTGGCGATGTATCTGGCCAAGCAACTCACCTCGCGATCCCTGCCCGAGATCGGACGCAAATTCGGCGGGCGCGACCACACGACGGTAATGCATGCCGTGCGCAAGATCGAGGAATTGCGCAGCGGAGACCCCGGCTTCGACGAGGATGTCGAGCTCCTGCGGCGGATGCTGATGAGCTGAGCCCGACGCCCGTCCCGGCCGCACCTGCAGCGGCCGAGAACGACGATTCCTACCGTTGCGGCAATCGCTTGTGCTATACTGCACACTCCGATTCGGCGATGCTCTTGTCCAAACGGGAAGCCACAGCACCATGAAGCTCACGATCGAACGCGGGGCGTTGCTGAGGTCGCTGCAGCACGTCCAAGGCGTGGTCGAGCGGCGGACCACCATACCGATTCTGTGCAACGTCCTGCTCAACGCCGCGGATGGCGCGTTGTCGATGACGGCCACCGATATGGATCTGGCCATCGTCGAGCGCGTGGACTGCAACCTCGTCCAGCCCGGCGCGACTACCGTGCCCGCCCATACGCTCTACGACATCGTCCGCAAGCTGCCCGAGGGGTCCGAGATCGAGATCGCCAGCGGCGGCCAGCAGAGCCAACTCGTGGTGCGCTGCGGGCACTCGCGCCTGGCGCTGACGACGCTGCCGAGCGAAGACTTCCCGATCATGACCGAGGGCGAACTGCCCTACAGCTTCAGGCTGAGCGCCGAGGCGCTCGGCGGCATCATCGACCGCACCCGGTTCGCGATGTCGGTCGAGGAAACCCGCTACTATCTCAACGGGATCTATGTCCACGCCGCCGACACCGATACCGGCCAGGTGCTGCGGATCGTCGCCACCGACGGCCATCGCCTTGCCCGGGTCGAGATGCCGCTGCCCGACGGCGCGGTGGGCATGCCCGGCGTGATCGTGCCGCGCAAGACGGTCGGCGAGGTGCGCAAGCTGCTCGATGACGGCGCACAGGACGTGACCATGGCGCTGTCGGACACCAAGGTGCGGATTGCCGTCGGCAACACGGTGCTCGTCTCGAAGCTGATCGACGGCACCTTTCCCGACTACGACAAGGTCATCCCGTTTGCCAACGACAAGGCGCTGCGGGTCGATCCCAAGAACTTCGCCAAGGCGGTCGATCTGGTCTCGACCATCGCCACCGAGAAGTCGCGCGCGGTCAAGTTGCGGCTGGATCAGGGCGTGCTGGTGCTGTCCGCCTCGAGCCCGGATTCGGGAAACGCCGAAGAGCGGCTCGAGGTGGATTACGCCGACGGCCCGCTCGAGATCGGCTTCAACTCGCGCTACCTGCTGGACATCGCCGGCCTGATCGAAAGCGACGGGGCGCAGTTCATGTTCTCCGACAGCGCGTCCTCGGCGCTGGTCCGGGACGTGTCCGATCCCGGTGCGCTCTACGTCCTGATGCCGATGCGCGTTTGAGCCCGGCAGCCCATCACGCCGACATGCCGCATGGCCGGGCGGCAGCACCCGGGCCCGGACTGGCCGTCAGCAGGCTGACCGCGACCGATTTCCGGAACTATGCCAGAGCGCGGCTGAGCGTCGACCAACGCCCGGTCGTGCTGACCGGGCCCAACGGAGCAGGAAAGACCAACCTCTTGGAAGCGCTGTCATTTCTGGCCCCCGGCCGTGGCTTGCGCGGTGCCGTGCTGGGCGAGGTGAGCCGCAGGACCGCCGATGGAACGGCAGCAGGCGGAGGCTGGGCCGTCGCCGCCCGGCTGGAGACAGCCGACGGTGCGGTCGAGATCGGCACCGGGATCGCGCCGGCTGCGCGCGCGGGCGCGGGCGCGCGGCGGATCGTGCGCATCGACGGCGCCGATGCGGCCTCGCAGAGCGAGCTCACCCGGTGGGTCTCGCTGAGCTGGATCACGCCGGAGATGGACCGCTTGTTCGACGGACCGGCGGCGGACCGGCGGCGGTTCCTGGACCGGCTGGTCTATGGCTCCGACCGCGAGCATTCGACGCGGCTCAACCGCTACGAACATGCCATGCGCGAGCGCTCGCGGTTGTTGCGCGACGACGGCACGCGTGCCGACGGCGCCTGGCTCGAGGCTCTGGAAGGCACCATGGCGGAGGCCGGCGTCGCGGTTGCTGCGGCGAGGCGCAGCCTGGCGAGGCGGCTGGACGAGGTCTGCGGCGCGGCGACCGGACCGTTCCCCGCGGCCTCGGTGGCGGTCGAAGGCGCCGTCGAGGCGCTGCTCGACGAGGCGCCTGCGTTGGCGGTCGAGGATGCGGTGCGCGCGCGGTTGGCGAGCCTGCGCCCGGCCGATATCGAGGCCGGACGCGCGCGTTTCGGCCCGCACCGCAGCGATCTCCTCTGCGTCCATCTCGCCAAGGACTGCCCTGCGGCCGGGTGCTCAACCGGCGAGCAGAAGGCGCTGCTGATCCGCATCATCCTGGGCCATGCGCGGCTCAGCGCGGCCGAACGCGGCGCGGCGCCGTTGTTGCTGCTGGACGAGGTCGGGGCCCATCTCGATGCCGACCGGCGCGGCGCGCTGTTCGAGGAGATCTTGGCGCTCGGCAGCCAGGCCTGGATGACCGGCACCGAGCCCGGCCCGTTCGACGGCCTGGGTGTCCGGGCCCAGCATTTCAGCATTCGCGACGGCGCGCTGGCACCGCTCGCGGTGTCTTCATGATCGTCTGAGCGATCGGGAGGAGTCATGACACCGGCAGCCAAAGCGCCTCGGCCGAGCCTATCCGAGGACACCTACGACGCCGATTCGATCAAGGTCCTCAAGGGGCTGGAGGCGGTGCGCAAGCGGCCGGGCATGTATATCGGCGATACCGATGACGGCTCCGGACTGCACCATATGGTCTACGAGGTCGTCGACAACGCGATCGACGAAGCGCTGGCGGGCCATTGCAGCCAGATCGACGTGACGCTGAACGGCGATGGCTCGGTGACGGTGATCGACGACGGGCGCGGAATCCCGGTCGATATCCACGAAGGGGAAGGGATCTCCGCCGCCGAGGTCATCATGACCCAGCTCCACGCCGGCGGGAAGTTCGAGAACAACGCCTACAAGGTCTCCGGCGGGCTGCACGGGGTCGGCGTCTCGGTGGTCAACGCGCTGTCGCAGTGGCTGGAGATGATCATCTGGCGCTCGGGCAAAGAGCACGCGATCCGCTTCGAGGACGGCGTGGCCACCGCCCCGCTCGCCGACGTGGGCCCGGCCGGAGACCGTACCGGGACGCAGATCACCTTCATGCCTTCGCCGGCGACGTTCACGATGACCGAGTTCTCCTTCACCACCCTCGAGCACCGGTTGCGCGAACTCGCCTTCCTCAATTCCGGCGTGCGGCTGGTGCTGACCGATGCGCGCGGCGTCGAGCCCAAGGTGATCGCGCTGCAATACGACGGTGGGATCCAGGCCTTCGTCGAGTATCTCGACCGCGGCAAGACGCCGGTCTTCAGCCCGCCGATCACCATCTCGGGCCACTCCAGCCAGAGCGATCAGGGCGAGCTTTCGATCGAGGTCGCCCTGCAATGGTCGGACAGCTACCACGAGACCATGCTGTGTTTCACCAACACCATTCCGCAGAGCGACGGCGGCACCCATCTGGCCGGTTTTCGCGCCGCGCTGACGCGCACGATCAACAACTATGCCGCCGTCTCGGGCATCGCCAAGAAGGAGAAGATCGCGCTCACCGGCGAGGATGCGCGCGAGGGGCTGACCTGCGTTCTGTCGGCCAAGGTGCCCGACCCGAAATTCTCCTCCCAGACCAAGGACAAGCTGGTCTCCTCGGAGATCCGTCCGATCGTCGAGGGCGTGGTCAACGACAGGCTCGGCTCCTGGTTCGAGGAGCACCCGGCCGAGGCCAGGCGGATCATCGCCAAGGTGGTCGAGGCCGCGGCCGCACGCGAGGCCGCCCGCAAGGCGCGCGAGCTGACCCGGCGCAAGGGCGCGCTCGATATCTCGTCCTTGCCCGGCAAGCTCGCCGATTGCCAGGAGCGCGACCCCTCGCGCTCGGAGATCTTCATCGTCGAGGGCGATTCGGCCGGCGGCTCAGCCAAGCAGGCGCGCGACCGCGCCTTCCAGGCCATCCTGCCGCTGCGCGGCAAGATCCTCAATGTCGAGCGCGCGCGGTTCGACAAGATGCTGGGCTCGGTCGAACTCGGCACGCTGATCACCGCGCTGGGCACCGGGATCGGCATCGAAGAGTTCGACATCGAGAAGCTGCGCTACCACAAGGTCATCATCATGACCGACGCCGATGTCGACGGCAGTCACATCCGCACGCTGCTGCTCACGTTCTTCTTCCGCCAAATGTCACAGCTCATCGAGCGCGGCTACCTTTACATCGCCCAGCCGCCGCTCTACCGGGCCAAGAAAGGCAGCGATGGCGGGGTCTACCTCAAGGGCGACACCGACCTGGACACTTATCTCATCGATGCCGGGATCAAGGATTGCGTCCTGCAACTGCATGACGGCAGCCGGATCGCCGGTGCGGACCTGCGCGCGCGCGTTGAACAGGCGCTGGCGGCCAAGCGCTTGCTGACGCCGATCATGCAGCGGGTATCCAACGTCGATGTGGCCGAACAGGCGGCCATCCTGGGCGCGTTCGACCAGAAGAGGCTCGAGGAAGAGGATCGCGCCGACGACATTGTCAAGGCGATTGCCCAGCGGCTGGACGGCCTTGCCGACCGTGCCGAGCGCGGCTGGAGCGGCGAGGTGACCGAAGGCGTGGGCTTTGCCTTGAAGCGCACCTTGCGCGGGGTGACCGAGCGGCACGTCATCGACGGCGCGCTGGTGCGCAGCGCCGAGGCCCGCCGGCTGGTCGACATGGCCGCCGACCTGCAGGCGGTGTACGGCCGTCCGGCGACATTGGCGGTGGCGGCCGGGGAGCGCGAGATGCGCATCACCGGGCCGATCCGGCTGGTCGAGACCGTCCTGGAGCTCGGCCGCAAGGGGCTTTCGATCCAGCGTTACAAGGGGCTGGGGGAGATGAACCCCGAACAGCTCTGGGAGACCACGCTCGACCCCAACGTCCGTTCGCTGCTCCAGGTCAAGATCTCCCATGCGCAGGAGGCGGGCAAGGTGTTCTCCACCCTGATGGGCGACGTGGTCGAGCCGCGCCGCGACTTCATCCAGTCAAACGCGCTCAAGGTGGTCAATCTGGACGTCTGAGCGGCCCTTCCGCCGCCGCCGCTTCATCGGCCAGGGCGTCGAATCGCCGGCCGAAAGCAGCGCACAGGCGGACGTCCTGAAGCTCCTGGGCGAGCGCACGGTAGAACCGCCTCGCACCGCGGTTGCGCTTGAGCACCGACCAGAACATCCAGCGCGCGCCGTCATCGCGCGCCCGCGCGGCGAGCCCGCGCAACAGCGCCCGGCCGACGCCGCGGCGGCGGAAGTCCTCGCGCACATAGAGGTCGGCCAGATAGACCCCGCGCGTTGCGCTGTCGGTATCGTAGCCCGGGTAATAGACCGCATAGCCGACGAGCGCGCCGTCCTGCTCGGCGACCAGAGTGCTGAACGCCGCGTCCGCGCCGAACCCGTCGCGCTGAAACTTCTCGAGGGAGAACCGGCTCGATTGCCCGCCATCGCTCCGGCTCAGCGACTGGGCCATCGCGACAACCGCCGCGCCGTCGACCGGCACCGCCGGCCTGATGGCCGGCCCATCGGGAGCGATCGGGGGCCGGGCGGGCCGTGACCATAGCCGCAACATGCTTTGTATCACCGGGGTAAACACACTACATTTTGTGTCATGGCACGGCGATCCCCCAAGGGCCAGGGCAGCGGACCCGCGCGCGCGGGTCTGCCGGGCCGGCCCCGGCGGCCGCCTCGACGGTTGGTCGTGCGTCTGGCGCGGTGGAGCCTGGTGTTGGGGATCTGGTTCGCGGTCGGGCTCGGCGGCGTCATAGCATGGTATGCTTGGGATCTTCCCGAACTCTCCTCGCTCGAGACCCCGGCTCGCCATCCCGCGGTGCTGCTGCGGACGGCTGACGGAGCCATTCTGGCCCGCTACGGCCAGCTCTACGGCGGGCCGGCCCGTTTCGAAGACCTGCCAACCTACTTCATCCAAGCGGTCAGCGCGACGGAGGATCGCCGCTTCTTCGAGCATCCCGGCATCGACGTGCTGGGCATCTTGCGCGCGGCGGTCGCCAACATCCGCGCCGGCGGCATCCGCGAGGGCGGCAGCACGATCACCCAGCAACTGGCCAAGAACCTGTTCCTGAGCCCCGAGCGGACGATCCGACGCAAGATTCAGGAGGCGATTGTCGCCCTGTGGCTGGAGGCGCGGTTCACCAAGCGTCAGATCTTCGCGATCTATGCCAACCGGGCCTATTTCGGCTCCGGCGCCTATGGCGTCCGCGCCGCGGCGCGGCGCTATTTCGACAAGCCGGTCGAGAAGATCGACCTGCTGGAGGCCGCGTTACTGGCCGGCCTGCTGAAGGCGCCGTCGCGCTATTCGCCGGTGCGCGATGCCGAGGCAGCGACCGCGCGCGCCCATCGGGTGCTGGCCGCGATGGTCGATGCCGGGGTGCTGACCCGCGCCCGGGCGGCCAAGGCCAGGCGCGGCCGGCTGCGGCACATGGAGGGCACCGGCCCCGGCGCAAGGTATTTCGCCGACTGGGCGCTCGCGCGCTCGACCGGCTATGTCGGGCCCACCGCGCGGGACCTGGTGGTCACGACCACCCTGGATTCCCGCCTGCAGCGCTTGGCCGAGCACAAGACCCGCGCGCTGCTTGACGCGGAGGGCGGCAAATCCGGTGCCAGCCAGGTCGCGATGATCATCATGTCGACCGACGGCGCGGTGCGCGCCATGGTCGGTGGACGGGCCTATTCGGCCAGCCAGTTCAACCGCGCCACCCAGGCGCTGCGCCAGCCGGGCTCGGCGTTCAAACTGTTCGTCTACCTCGCCGCGCTCGAGGCCGGGCTCAGGCCGGCCGATGTCTTCGTCGACAAGCCCGTCAGCGTGGCCGGCTGGACGCCGCGCAACTATGACGGCAGGTTCCGCGGGCCGGTCAGCATCGAGCGCGCCTTCGCCGAATCGGTCAACACGGTGGCCGTCCAGGTCAGCGAGCGGGCCGGCCGCGGCGCGGTCCTCGGCGCCGCCCGCAGGCTCGGCATCACCACGCCGCTCAATGCCCATCCCGCGCTCGCGCTGGGCGCGAACGAGGTGACCTTGATCGAGCTCACGGCCGCCTACGCGGCGGTGGCGAACGGCGGGCTCGCGGTCTGGCCGTTCGGGGTGAGCACGGTGCAGACCGCCAACGGCACGGTGATCCATCGCCGCACGGGCACCGGCGCGCGGCGGGTCATCTCGGCCGAGCGCGCGGCCGTCCTGCAATCGATGCTGCGCACGGTGGTGCGCAAGGGCACCGGCCGCGCCGCCCGGCTGGACGGGTCCGAAGCCGGCAAGACCGGTACCAGCCAGGGGTTCCGCGATGCCTGGTTCATCGGCTTTTCCGGCGACCTGGTGGCCGGGGTGTGGGTCGGCAACGACGACGGGCGGCCGATGCGCGAAGTGACCGGAGGCGGCCTGCCGGCCAGGATCTGGCAATCGGTGATGAAGGCGGCGGTACCGCGGAGCCGGCCGCGCGCGGCGGTTCCGGAAACTCGGGCCGTTTTCGGCCACGAGGACGAATATCCCGACACGCAGCGCTGAATGGCGGGCCTGGTGCTCGGCTGCGGCGCCGCGCCGCGGTGGATCAGGCCGGCCAGTCGACGATGCGGTCTTCCGGGTCGCAGCCGCGGCTCTCCGGGACGATCCGCCCGTGGGCCGAGACGCCGGCCATCCGCACCGTGTCCGGGTTGCCCGAGACCAGCGGATGCCACCAATTGAGGTCCTTTCCCTCGGCGACCAGCCGGTAGGCGCAGGTCGAGGGCAGCCATTTCAGCGCACGCACGCGCTCCGGCGTCAGATCCACACAATCGGGCACCAGCGCGGTCCGCTGGGCGTAGCGCGTGCACCGGCAGGTGCCGTGGTCGAGCAGGCGGCAGGCGATGTCGGTGTAGAGAATCTCGCCCGCCTCGTCGTCCTCGAGCTTGATCAGGCAGCAGCGCGCACAGCCGTCGCACAGCGCTTCCCATTCGTCCCGGGACATCTCTTCGAGCGTCTTGGTGCGCCAGAATCCCTCTTCAAGCATGGCGGTTCCCTTAGGCTCAGGACACCAGAGAGCGCAGCCGCTCGGCGATCTGCTGCGGTCCGGTCCCGTGGCTGAAATGGGTCACGTAGCGGCCGTCGGGGTCCATCAGGTAGATGATCGAGCTGTGATCCATCAAATAGTCCGGCCCCGCCCCGGGATCCTCGGCCTTGGCGTAGTAGACCCGGTATACCTTGGCGGCGGCGGTGATCTGGGCTTCCGATCCGGACAGGCCGACCAGGCGCGGATGAAAGCTGGGCACGTAGGACTTGAGCCTTTCCGGCGTGTCGCGCGCCGGATCGACGGTGATGAAGACCGGCTGAATGCGCTCGGCCAGCGGCCCCAGCTCGTCGACCGCCGCGATCATGTCGGACAGCGCCGTCGGGCAGACATCGGGGCAGAAGGTGTAGCCGAAATAGATCATCATGTAGCCGCCGCGAAAATCCGCGTCGGTCCGCGCGCGGCCGTCCTGGTCGACCAGCGAGAACGGGCCGCCGATCCTGGCGATTCCGCTCGCGCCGTCGCTGCGCCACGCATAGACCGCCACAATCGCGGCAAGGGCGGTTACCGCGAAGAAAATGCAAACGATCAGCGTCAGCCTGCGATCAGTCATGGTCTCCCCGTCACTCGAACGCCTTGATCCGGGCGGTCAATGCGTCTTGTATATCCAGGTTCGGTCGCGGAAAAGGACCATCTGCGGCAAACTGCTGCGGTCGTGCCGGTTCGATGCGGACGGAATTCATCGAAGGTTGGAGTTGTGAGCATGCGAGGCGCCCTGGCGGTTTTTCTAGCACTGTTCACGGGCCTGGGGACCGCCGGCGCGGAGGTCCAGATATTCGGCCCCGACAAGCTGATCCAGGCAATCGAACACGACGACTACAAATCGGCCGAGCGCTACCTGCAGGAGGGCGTCAGTCCGGAGCGCGTCGATTCCTACGGCAGGACCGGGCTGATCGTAGCATCCGTGGCCGGCCACGAGGATATGGTCGAGCTGTTGATCAAGCACAAGGCAAAGCTCGACCGCAAGGACAGGCTCGGCGGTACGGCGCTGACCTATGCCGCCCAGCGCGGCCATGCCGGCGTGGTCGAGATCCTGCTCGATTCCGGCGCGGAGATCGACGCCGAGAACCGCCAGGGCATCACACCGCTGATGCTGGCCGCCGCGGAAGGACGCCTCGAGGTCGTCCAGCTCCTGCTGGACCGCAAAGCCGATGCCACGCGGCACGACTATACCGGCCGCACCGCCCTGGATTGGGCCGCGCGCAACAACCAGCGTTCCATCGTTCGCGTCCTGCGCGCAGCCGGCGTGCGGGAGTAGGCTGGCCGGCTCAGTTACCCGCTACCGCGCGGACCAGGCCGAGCGCCGCGGGGTTGGAGAATCTGCGTTCGATGACGATGCCGCGGACCGTCGCGCCGCGGCCGTAATAGCTGGCGTTGAGGTCGTGTTGTTCGACGATGATGGAGCCCTCCACCGAAGCGCCGAGAAAGGCCCCGCGGTTCAAGGCGTAGGCCAGGATGTCGGCGCCGAGATTGGTCGTCGTTGCCCCTTCAATGCCGAGGCCCACCGGGCCGACCGCGACCGAGACGTCGGCGCCCAGCTTGACCTGGGAATCGATGATCGCCTGCAGGGCGTTGTCGGTCATGAGGACCAGCATGACCTCGGAGTCCTGGAAGCCGATTTGAAGCCCGAAACTGCCCGAGCCGATGGCATAGAACGCCGGCTGGCTCCAGACGTTGGCGGAATTCCGGGACAGCAGAACACCCCGGCCGCCTGCGCCGCCGATGACGAAGCCGGCCTTCAGGAGGCTGGGAATGATCAGGACGCCCCTGGCCTTGTCCACCCAGTCGCGCATCGCCCTGGTGTCGGGGTGCTTGAACATCTTCTGGACGGTCAGGCGCGCCTTGTCCACCAGTGCCTGGGCCTCCGAGGCCGCCCGGGCGCCGGGTGCGTGAAGGACGAGAGCCAGCGCGGTCACCAGCGCGAAGAGGGGGAATCTGTGGACAGCGGTCATCGACATCTCCTGTTTGTACCGATTTGGGCCGTTCGCCCGACTCGTTCAAGCCCGCGCTTCACTCCCCCATCTGGAGCAGCATGCCGCGTTTTCGCGCAATTCCGAAGACATGCAGAAACGTCGCCAGCCCCGCCGCCAGGTAGAGGACATTCAGGCAAGCCGCCCAGACCATCCGGTCGAGCCCCACGACACCGTCGACCAGGATCGCGCGCATGCCCTCGAAGACATGGGCCGAGGGCAGGGCGAACGCGACCGGCTGGACCCAA
Source organism: Alphaproteobacteria bacterium (assembly GCA_965248835.1). Lineage (GTDB taxonomy): Bacteria > Pseudomonadota > Alphaproteobacteria > MPNO01 > MPNO01 > CAYFYS01. Next base: position 1,811,285 of record CBDFLJ010000001.1, on the reverse strand, counting down.
TCGGGCAACGTCGCGATCGGATAGTAGATGCCGCTGATCGGCGCAATGATGAAGACCGCGACCCAGGCCAGGCTCTCCGCGCCCAGCCCGTAGCGCAGCACCAGTGCCGAAACCGCGAGCCCGATCGCCGCCCCGAAGACCAGAAGCTGGGAGAAGAAGACCACCAGCGGCAGGCCGAGCGCGAAAATCGAGAAATGATAGACCGGAATCGCCAGCACCGCCGCCGGGAGGATGCCGATCAGCGTGCGCAGGAAGCTGATCAGCAGCAGCGACAGCGCCCATTCGTAGGGCCGCAGCGGGCTTGCAAAAAGCTGGCCCAGATTGCGCGACCACATCTCTTCGAGGAACGAGATCGATACCCCGAGATTGCCCCGGAACAGGACATCCCACAGGAGGACGGCGGCGATCAGCACCCCGCCGGCCCGCACGAAATACGCGCTGTGCGACATCAGGAACTCGGTCATCAGCCCCCAGATCAGCATCTGCATGGTCGGCCAATAGGCGAGCTCGACCACCCGCGCCCAGGAGCTCTTGAGCAGGTAGAAGTAGCGCAGCACCATCGCCGCGATCCGGCGCACCGAGCCGCGCAGTCCCGTGTTGGGGCCGAGGTGCTGGACGGAAAGACCGATCATCGGCGGGCTTCCGGGGCGTCGGGCGCGGCCGGCGTGCGGGCGATGTCGAGAAAGACCTGCTCGAGATTGTCCCGGCCGTAGGCGGCGATCAGCGATTTGGGCGCGCCGCGGTCGACCAGCCGTCCGGCCTTCATCATCACCACGTCGTCGCACATACGCTCGACCTCGACCATGTTGTGCGAGGCGATCAGCATCGTCGCACCCGTGCTCTCGCGGTAGCGCTCGAGATAGGCGCGCACCCAATCGGCGGTCTCGGGATCGAGCGATGCCGTCGGCTCGTCGAGCAGCAGCAGGGCCGGGCGGTTGAGCAGCGACTTGGCGAGACCGACCCGGGTCTTCTGACCGGAGGAAAGCTGGCCATAGGGCCGGTCCAGGAATGCCGCGAGTTCAAGATCCTCGGTGATCCTGTCGATCGCCTCGCGCAGCCGCACGACGCCGTAGAGCGTGCCATAGACCCGCAGGTTCTCGCGCACGCTCAGCCGTTTGGGCAATTCGACATAGGGCGAGGAGAAGTTGATCAGCGGCAGCACCGCGTGGCGGTCGGCGATCATGTCCGCGCCGAGGACCTCGATCCGCCCGGCGGTCGGCGTAACCAGACCCAGCAGCATCGAAATCGTCGTCGTCTTGCCCGCCCCGTTGCCGCCCAGAAGCGCCACCGTGCTGCCGCTTGCCACCGAGAAGTCGAGGTCCTGAACGGCGATGATCCCGTCGAAATCCTTGCTCAGCCCTTCGACCTTGATCGCATCGGCGACTGCTGCGGGCTGTCGACGGCCTGTGTTCGGCATCACGCCCCGGCGCGGCCGGCGGTCGACGCGGCCCGGATCCGGCCCGGCCTGTTCGGAACATGTTCTGGCACGACACGCATCTTTCGATCGACCGCCGGGAGTTTCGCTGTCGGCCGGCCGGGCCGACGAATATCGCCGGTCTTGGCCTGCAGCGCTCCCGGAGATCACTATATCGTTGGCCCGGGCGGGAGAAAACGCCCGCGGTTGCGCTCAAGGCGACCGGGTACCGCCGAGGAGGATGGAGTCAGGACATGTTCGAAGACACCGCTCATCCCGACCCGAACGCCCTGACCACCACTCATGGGGTTCGGCTCGGCACGCTGGTGCTGATCCGCTGGGGGGCGATCGCCGGGCAGGCGGCGGCCCTCCTAGTGGTCCATTACGGACTCGGGTTCCCGGTCATGCTGGGCGCGACGTTCGCCGCGGTTGGCGCATCGGTGCTGCTCAACCTGGCCCTCTCGATCGCCGCGCCCTCGCACGAGCGGCTGAACGAGGTCGCCTCGGCCTCGCTGCTCGGCTTCGATATCGTCCAGCTCACGGTCCTGCTCTATTTGACCGGCGGGCTGGAGAACCCGTTCTCGTTTCTGCTGCTGGCGCCGCTGACGGTCTCGGCGACGATCCTCGGGCCGCGCAGCACGCTCGTGCTGTGCGGCCTGGGCCTTGCCTCGATCACGTTGCTCGCCACGGATCACCTCGCCCTGCCATGGGGCGCGGCCGGCTTCGCCCTGCCGCCGACCTACGTGATGGGCTCGTGGGTCGCGCTGGCGCTGGGGATCGGGTTCTTCGCCTCCTATACGAGGCGCGTCGCCGATGAAGCGCGGCACATGCACAACGCGCTTGCCGCCACCCAGCTTGCGCTGGCGCGGGAGCAGCAGCTCTCGACGCTCGACGGGATCGCGGCCGCGGCTGCGCACGAGCTCGGAACGCCGCTCGGCACCATCGCGCTGGTCACCCGCGAGCTCGCCCGCGAAGTCGGGCCGGACAGCCCGATGGCAGCCGACGTCGAACTCCTGATCAGCCAGAGCGAGCGCTGCCGCGACATCCTGGCGAGCCTCGAGCGCAGCACCTCCCACGCCTCGGCCTCGGTCCCCTATCCCGATCTGCCGTTCGATGCGGTGATCAAGGCCGCCGCCTCGCGCCACGAGGACGCCGCGATCCGGCTGGCGGTGCGTTCGGGCCCGGAGGGCGCGGGCACCAAGGAGCCTCCGATCGTGCCCAACCGGCCGGAAATCGTTCACGGAATCGGCAATCTGGTGCAGAATGCGATGCAATTCGCGCGATCGGAAGTCACCGTGTCCACAAGATGGAGCCGTGATCGCATCCGCGTGACGGTCGAAGACGACGGGCCGGGGTTTCCGCCGCGCTTCCTGGAACGGTTGGGCGAGCCCTATCTTTCGTCGCGAACCGGCAGGGGAGGCCACATGGGCCTGGGCATATTCATCGCTCGGACTCTGTTGCAGCGCACCGGAGCCGCGATCGCCTTCGAGAACGGCGCCGGCGGCGGGGCGCGGGTTCAGGTGATCTGGGACCGCGCCGTCCTGGCCAATGCCGCGCGGAGCGAGCCGGCAGGCGGGAACGGCCCATGACAGGACCGGATGCCGGCTCGGGCGTGCGCGCCAGCCAGCCAGCCGAGCGGACGCTGCTGATCGTCGAGGATGACGCGCCGTTCCGCAACCGCCTCGCCCGGGCGATGGAAAGCCGCGGCTTCCGGGTGGAGACCGCCGAGTCGGCCGCCGAGGGCATCGCCGCGGCCGGATCGCGCCCACCGGCTTTCGCCGTGCTCGACCTGCGGCTGGGCGACGGCAGCGGCCTGGAGGTCGTGACGGCATTGCGGGCCGCCCGTGCCGATGCGCGGATCGTGGTCCTGACGGGCTACGGCAACATCGCAACCGCGGTCGCGGCGGTGAAGGCCGGCGCGGTGGATTATCTCGCCAAGCCGGCGGACGCGGACGCGATCGAGGCGGCGTTGCTGGCGCGGGAGGGTGCGCTGCCGCCGCCGCCCGATCAGCCGATGTCGGCGGACCGGGTGCGCTGGGAGCATATCCAGCGGGTCTTCGAGCAGTGCGACCGCAACGTCTCGGAGACCGCCCGGCGTCTCAACATGCACCGCCGCACGCTGCAGCGGATCCTGTCCAAGCGGGCCCCGCGGGAGACCCCGGCCGGCGACTGACCGGCTTGGGGCCGACAGGCCTCGATGCGGCGGCTGGAACATTGATGGCCGAGGCCGGCAAGGCCTATGATCGGGCGGTCACGCCGGACATTCGGCCGCCGCGCGGCCCAGCGAAACCCGGCCTCCGGCCGCCGATCACGCCCTGGCGCCATGCTCGATCGCCTGCTGCAGCGGTTCGCCACCCCAGAGAACGGCTACGCGCCGCCCGCCGGCACGCGGGTCTATGCGATCGGCGACATCCATGGCCGCTGCGACCTGCTGGCGGAAATGCAGGCGCTGATCACCGCAGATCTGGCCGGGCGGCGCCCGGAACGCGCCGTGGTGGTCTGTCTCGGCGACTACATCGACCGCGGCCCGTCCTCGCGCGAGGTGATCGACCGGCTGATCGACGCCCCGATCGCCGGCGCCGAATCGGTCCATCTGCGCGGTAACCACGAGGCGTTCCTGCTGCGGTTCCTCGATGAGCCGGAGGTGGGGCACGATTGGCTGCCCAACGGCGGCGAGACCACCCTGTGCAGCTATGGCGTCGCCCTGCCGGCGATCGTCGATAGCGCGCGCGCACTCACCCGGATATGCGATGCGATGCGCGCGGCCATCCCGCCGCGCCACCGGGCTTTTCTCGAAGGCTTGCCGGTCTACCATGTCGAAGGCGGCTACGTTTTCGCCCATGCCGGCATCCGGCCGGGCCGCGCGCTCACCGATCAGGAGACCCACGACCTCCTGTGGATCCGCGGCGAATTCCTGGACTCGCGCGCCGATCACGGCTTCTGTGTCGTGCACGGCCACACGATCGTCCGCCGGCCGGAGATCCGCGCCAATCGGATCGGTATCGATACCGGGGCCTTTTTCACCGGCTCGCTGACCTGCGTGGTGCTGGAAGGGACCGACCGCCGCTGGCTGCAGACCTGAGCCGCCGGCGGCGCGGACCGGGCGCAGCGCGGTCCCGCAGCCCTCAGGCGTGCGGGTCGAAGACGCGGTGCAGGCGGGACGAGGCGGCCATCGCGAAACGGACGATCTGGCGCCGCTTGCGGGTGCCGTTGACCGCGATCGGGGTCGCCGGCCGGCGGATCGCTCCGCCGTAGCCGTCGGCGACGATCACCCCGCAGTCGCCGGGCAGGATCGATTGCGGGAACGCCGCCGGAACGGCGAAATAGAACCGGTCGCAAAACGGCAGGTACTCGCGCCATTTGTTGTCGCTGCGGTAGTCGGCGATCGAGGACTTGATCTCGGCGATGACGAACTCGCAGTGGTCGTTGAGCCCGATCACATCGACCCGCCGCCCGGTGGTCAGCTTGAACTCGCTCAACGTGCCATAGCCCATGTCGGTCAGAAGGCGGCTGACGCCGCGGCGCAGCAATTCCTCGGTGGTGGGGCTCGGCATGGCGAATTCGGCGCGGTTGATCGGAAAAGGATCATAACAATTCGGCACATAGCGTGAACAAAAAAATGCAGCCCGTTGCCAGACGGCCCGGTTCCGTCGATGATCGCGCGGCACAGGAGGTGGTTCATGTTCGGATGGCGAAAACGGATCGGTGGCATCAGCCCGACGGTGATGGAGGTCGTGCCCTACGACTTCTATCGCATGGTGCCGGACGGCATCGGGCTGGTCGGCATCACCTGCAACATCGAGTTCTGGGACAACGAGAACTTCGACCAGGCGCTGGGGACGCTGGAGGACAGCGCCGCCTATCTGGGCTCGCGCGCGGTCGATTACGTGATCCACTTCGGCGCGCCGCTGGTGGCCTCGCGCGGCCACGGCTTCGATGCCTCCTTGATCGCGACCATCCAGGAAAAGGCCGGCGTGCCGGCGACCACCTCGATCCGCTCGGCGGCGAACGGCTTGCGCCATTTGGGCGCCCGCAAGGTCGCCGTCGCCTCGCCCTATCCCGAGGAGGTCAACCGCAACGTCGCCGCGTTCCTGGAAGCCGACGGGTTCGAGGTCGTCGGCCGCCAGACCCGCGACGTCGTCTTCAAGCGCCTGCAGGACGTCCATACCGAGGAGATCTACAAGTTCGCCTGCGAGGTCCTTGCCGCCTCCCCGAGCGCCGATGCGCTCTACATCCCTTGCCCGCAATGGCCCGCCGCGGACGCGGTCGATGCCATCGAGCGGGATTGCGGGTTGCCCGTGGTGGCGAGCGATCCGGCCGATTTCTGGGCCGCGTTCTCCGGCCTCGGGCTGCGGTTGAAGATCGACGGCTTCGGGCAGCTTCTTGCCGGGCTGGAGACCGCTTGACCGGCGCGGCATCGTTCAAGCGACCGCGCGGGTGCCGATCTCGGTCTTCATCATCGCGCGTCACCGCGCGCGATGTCGCGTCCGGGCATCTTCGCCCGAAACAGGGGTGCGAACGCTTCGGCGATGGCGCAATATCGGCTTGCACCGGAGCCAAGACGGTGCGAGCCTTGCCGCCGGTGCCCTTGCCCGCGGGACGGGGCCGGACAAATTTCTCAGGGAGTGGATTCACATGAAGCAGATCGGACTCGGCCTCGCCCGGACCGCGCTCGTCGCGGCCGCCGCGCTCGCAGCGGCGGCAGGCAGCGCGCAGGCGCAGGACTATGCCGGCCGGACCATCAAGATCGTCATCCCCTACGGGCCGGGCGGTACCTATGACAAGTACGGCGCGACGTTTGCCGACAATCTCGGCAAATTCATCCCCGGCAACCCCAACATCATCCTCCAGCACATGCCCGGGGCGGGCGGGGCGAAGGCGATGAACTGGGCGTATAACGCCATGCCCAAAGACGGCTTCAGCATGATCGTCCCGCTCGACAATTCGGTCGTCAACCAGCTCATGCGGCCCAAGAAGATGCGCTACGACGCGCGCAACTACAGCTGGGTCGGCTCGTCCAACCAGACCAACATGGTCATGGTCGTGCGCACCGACACCGGCGTGAAGACCTGGAAGGACATGAAGACCATCCAGATCATCGCATCGACCAGCGGCAAGAACTCGACCGGTTACATCGTGCCCAAGCTGGCTGCGGAACTGCTCGGGCTCAAGGTGAAGATCGTCACCGGCTACAAGGGCTCCTCGCGGTCGATCCTGGCGATGGAGCAGGGCGAGTCCAACGCCGCCTCGTTCAACTGGCTGGCCTGGAGCTCCAAGGTCCCGCAATGGTTCACCGGCGACAAGCGATTCGCGAAGGCGGTCCTCCAGGTCGGTATCTTCCGCGACCCCGATCTGCCGGCCGACGTGCCGATGCTGGGCGACCTGGTCAGCGACCCGATGGACAAGGCGGTAGTGAAGTTCATCGCCGTCGCCGGGCTTCTCGGGCGTGGTCTGGCCCTGCCGCCGGGCGCCCCGAAATCGGCGGTCGCCACGCTGCGCGCGGCCTACGACAAGATGAACGCGGACCCAGGCTTCACCGCCGCCCTCAACAAACGCCGCCTGCGCCTGATGGCATCCAGCGGCGCCAAGATCCAGGGGGTCGTCCACCAGGCGCTGGAGGAAGCTTCGCCCGCGGTCGTCGCCCGCGCCAGAGAGCTGATCTTCGGCAAATAGCCCAAACCAGTCGCGTCAATGGCCGGGCGGGAGGGGACTCCCGCCCGGTCTCATTCGGCTGCCGCGCCCGGCGAGCCCGGCACCTCGAGGTCGAAGAACGCAACTGCGTTGGCGTTGAGCAGGCGGAATTTCTGCGCCTCGGTAAGCGCGGCGCTGTCGAGCAAGGCGTCGGGCCGGCCGTAATCCTCGCAGTCGAAATGGGGCAGATCGGACGACCAGCCGACCGCGCGGCCGTCGAAAAAGTCGATGGTCGTCGGCAGGATCGCCTCCTCGGCCTCGACGGTCACCAGGCAGCGCTCGCGGAAGGTGACCAGCGGATCGGCCGCCATCTCGGGCATCATCCAGCCCATGTCCTGCCATTTCTCGCGCAGCTTCGAGATCCAGAACGGGGCCCAGCCGGCGCCGGCCTCGAAGAAGCCGACCTTGAGGTCCGGGTGGCGGTCGAGGATGCCGTAGGACAGGATACCGGCGGCCGAGATCATCGCCTCGCAGACATGGGTGGTCATGTGATAGGGCGCGAACCGGCCGCGGAAGCGCTCGGCCGCAAGGCCGCGCTCGGCGATCACGGCAGCCCCGGTATGGGTGCAGAACGGCACGCCGAGCCCGGCCATGGTCTCGAAGAACGGGTCGTAGAAGGGATGGTAGAGCGGCTGCGGGCCGTGCACGCCGGAGGGTGCGAAGACCGCGACCGCGCCGAGCTCCTCGACCGCGTACCTGGCCTCCGCGGCGGCCAGGATCGGATCGGCCAGCGGGATGGTCGCAGTGTTCCACAGCCGGCCGGTGTCGGCTGCGCAGAACTCGGCGACATAGCGGTTGACCCCGCGGCATATCCCGGCAGCGACCTCGCCGGGCTGCAGCGCGCCCGAAAACAGCCCTTGCGAGGGGAAGATCACCGAGCCGTAGACACCCTGCTCGTCCATCAGCGCGAGCCGCGCCTTGGGATCGAACCCCACTGGATCGCCGTTGGCGAATTTTTTCGGCACGCGGTCGGCCGCGCGGAACGCGCCGGGCGTGATCGTCTCGCCCCAGGACATGCCGGGCGGCTGCGGCATGTAGCTGCCGCCGATGAAGAACAGCTCGGACGTCCCCTGGTCGAGCATCCTGGGCGCATAGTGGCGGTATCGCGTATCGATAAGCTCGGCCAGCCGGCCCAGATCCTCGCTCAGATGGCTGTCCGCATCGATGATCGGATAATCGGGCTTGGCCACATCCGTCCCCCGCTCAAGGTCTGTGCCCATTTTAGAGCATGTCCCAACCGGATCGAGTGGGCTCAGCCCTTGCGCGACAGAACCACGCCGGCGAGGCCGCCGGCCGCCGCGAGCGCGGCGGCGGCAAGCCCGCAAACCGTCATCGGCAGCGTCGTGCCGTCAGCCGTCAGCGCGACCGCCTGGGTGGCCGCCGCGACCAGCGCGTGCTGGCCGAAGACGATGATGCCGGTCGCGGTGCCGGCAAGCCGGGGGTCGGTGTTCATCGCCGCGGCCTGGACATGCGGCATGCCGAGGCCCTGGCCGACGGCCAGCAGCAGGACCGGCAGGAAGAGGCTCAGCGGCAACAGGCCCCAGAGCCCGATCAGCACCGGCAGGCACAGCGCGCCGGCAAACGTCGTGATCGAGCCGACGACGATCAGCGTGCTGGCCGGCACGCGGCTCGCCAGCCGGCCCGCAAGGAAGTTGCCCATCATGAAGCCGGCGGGTCCCAGCATGAAATAGAGCCCGTAATCGGTCGCATCGCGGCCCATCTGCTCGACGAACAGATAGCTCGCCCCGACATTGAGCGAGAAGAAGGCGGCCGAGCCGAAGCCCGGGTTGACGGCGAAGCAGACGAAGCGCGGCATGCCCAACAGCCGGCCGTAGCCGTGCATCAGCGGCACGGCCGGCGCATCGCCGGCGGGCCGGGTCTCTCCGATCACCGCCAGGGAGATCAGCAGCCCCAGCCCGCCGAAGACGGCCGGCACGATCAGGATCGACTGCCAGCCGAAGGCATCGGTCAGGATGCCGCCCAGCGGCGGGGCGAACATCGGGCCGACGACATAGGCCGTGGTCAGATAGGCCAGCATCTGGCCCAGCCGTACCGTGCCGTAGACGTCGCGCACGATCGTGCGTGCCATCACCATGCCGCAGGCAGCGCCCAGGCCCTGCAGGACGCGCCCGAAGATCAGAACCTCGATCGAGGGCGCCACCGCGCCGACCGCCGCCCCGCCGGCAAACGCCGCCATGCCGAAGACCAGAACCGGCAGCCGACCGAACCGGTCCGACAGGCTGCCGTAGCACAGGGTGGCCAGTGCCATCGCAAGAATCGAAGCGCTGAAGCAAAGCTGCGCGGTGCCCTCATCGACCGCGAACGCCAGCCGCACATAGGGCAGCGCGGGCAGGAACAGATGTATGGAAAGCGGCCCGACCAGCGTGATCGCGACCAGGGCAAGGAACAGCGGCGTGCCGCGGGCGCTCATCCAGACTTCGCGGCTTGGTGGGTCATTGAGGGCGGGCCTCGGCGCTCACGGGGCTCTCGTACGATGGATGATAACCCCTCCGCGCCGCGCGGAGCTAAGGTCCGCCGGCCGCGACCCAGACCAGACGCAGCGCGAGCGCGGTCAGAATGGTCTGGAAGGCGATGCGGAACAGCCGTTCGGGGATCCGGTCGAGCACCATCCGGGCGAGCCAGGTGCCGATGACCGAGGCTGCGATCATCGCCGCCATCAAGGGTGCGTAGCTGCCGAAGCCGAAGCCGAGCACGCCGAAGGCCACGAGCTTGGCGACGTGGACGATGCACATCAGACCGCTGACGGTCGCGATGTGGTTGCGCCTGTCCGGGGCGACCGCAGCGGTGAAAGTCGCAAGCAGGGTCCCGGTTGCGCTGATGAACACGCCGAGGAAGGTGACGATGAACCCGACGAAGACGAAGCGGCCGCGCTCCGGCCCGAACCGTGCAAGCCGCGGCACCCAGGCGAGGATCAGGATGCTGACGCCCAGGATGATCTGGAGCGTGCTCTGCGGCAGGCTGATGAAGATCCGCCCGCCGAGCGCCGCCCCGACGACACAGCCCAGGGTGAACGGTCCGACGACGCCGCGCATCAGGTAGCGCCAGCGTGAGGCGACGATGCTCAAACTGCCGCCGAGCTGAACGATGGTGTGTACCGGGATCAGAAGCGCCGGAGGAAAGACGAACGCCATGATCGCCAGCAGAATCAACCCGCCCGCGGTGCCGGAAACCGCGGCGATGAAGTTGGTCAGCAGGGCGGCAACGCACAGTCCGGCGAAGACCCACGGCCCGATCCCCGCCATCCCCAGAAACGCGATGTCCGCTCCGTCCATGTCCGCCCACTCACGCGCCGTCCGGGCGGCAGTATAGCCGGCCCGCCGATCGAGATCCGAAAGGCGACGGCGGCGACGGATCTATCGCAGGCCGAGCAGGCGAAGCGCCGCCGTGCAGACTTCGTGGCCCGGCTCGGCCAGGGTGTCGAGGACGGTGAAGTGATCGAGCCCGGCCGGCACCACGACCTCGGCGCTCACCCCATGGGCGCTCCAGGCATCGGCGAAGGCGCGGGCCTGGCGGACGAACTCATCGGATTCGGCGCCGCCGGCGACGACCACCATGGGCGCCCGGGACGGCGGGACGGCGAATTCCGGGCTCAGCGCGCGCGCCTCCGCCTCGTCGAGCCCGACCAGATCGTTGAGCGGGGTCAGCCGGACCGGCTCCAGGTCGTAGACGCCGCTGATCGGCAGCCCGGCCGCGACGAGGTTCGCCGGCAGGTCTTCGGCGAAGGCCGGCCAGTCGGTTGCCATCATCATCGCCGTCAAATGCCCGCCGGCCGAGTGGCCCGAGACCACGATACGGTCGCGGTCGATCCCGAACCGGAGCGCCTCGCGCCACAGGAACGCCATGGCCCGGCGCACCTGATCGGTCAGCCCGGTCAGGCTGACATCGGGGCAGAGCGTGTATTCGATATTGGCGAAGGCGGCGCCGGCCGGCACGATCTGCTCGGCGAGGAAGGCAAAGGGCTCCTTGTCGTTCCACTGCCAATAGCCGCCGTGGATGAAGGCAAGGAGCGGCGCGTCCTCGCCTTGGGGCAGGAACAGGTCCAGGCGTTCGCGCGGGCTGGGGCCGTAGGCGAGGTCGAACGCGGCGCGCCCGGCGGCGGCGGTGAACACCTCGGCACGCCTGGTCTGCTCGTCCTTGTGCACCTCGCGGATGTCCGCTGCCACCATCGCGCGATTGTTGTACTGCGCATAGAGCGCCTCGGAATCGTAGTTCCGGTAAACCGCCTCGCCCATCCTGCCCTGCCTTTCGAATTCGTTCGAACCCAGCTCGATCGAGGGGCATAATGCCAACCGTCCAGGGCGGCCGCAAAGAGTTCGAGGGCGGGACCACGGGGCATGGGCGCTTTGATGAAGGAACGCCGATGATCAATCTGAAGGACATCCGATACGTGCGGATGGGAACGCACGACCTGGACTCGGCGGTCAAGTTCGCAACCGATGTCATCGGCCTGCAGCTCGTGGCAAGGCAGGGCAAGGCCGCCTATTTCCGCAGCGACGTCGCCGAGGTGCGCGGCGACACGCGCGACCACACGCTGGTCTATTTCGAAGGCGATCCGGCCGATCACACCATCGGGTTCGACCTGCTGAACCCCGATGACCTCGATACCGTCGCAGCGGAGCTCGAGAAGGCCGGCCGTCCCGTGCGCCACGGCACGCACGAGGAGTGCGAGATCAGGTGCACCCGGGATATGATCGCGACCACCGATCCGTCGGGCAACAAGATCGAGATCGTCGCCCGGCCCTATCATAGCGGCGTCCGCTACTTCCCAAGCCGCGATGCCGGCATCACCCATTTCAGCCACATCGGGCTCTACAGCAGCGACGCGCAGCGCGACCAGGCCTTCTGGACGCAGGTGTGCAATGCCAGGGTCTCGGACTGGCTCGGCGAGTCACCGTTCCTGCGGATCGACACGGTCCACCATTCGGTGGTGCTGTTTCCCACCAACCACGGCGGCATCGAGCACATCAACCATCAGGTCGAGGGCATCGACGATGTGATGAAGGCCTATTACTGGCTCACAGAGCAGGGCATTCGCATCACCTGGGGCCCCGGCCGGCATCCGATCTCGACCGCCATCATGGTCTATTTCGAAGGACCGGACGGGATGATCTTCGAGTATTCCTGCGGAGTGAAGCACATCCTGCCGGAACAGGAGGCGACCTATCGGCCCCGCCAGTTCGGGATGGACCGGTTCAACGGCTGCATGTGGGGCTCGACCCGCACCCTGCCGGAGACGCGGACCGAAGCCCTGAGCCTGACCGCCGCGGCCGGGGCGGCGGAATAGACCCGCCGGCCGGGTTCACGCGCCGGGGCTCGTCGCAGTCACCCCGCCGTCGACCACCAGGCACTGGCCGGTGATGTAGGCGGCATCATCGGAGGCGAGGAACAGGGCGGCGCGGGCGACGTCCCAGGCATCGCCCATCCGGCGCATCGGGATCTTCGCGGACCGCGCGGCGTGGTATTCCTCGACGGTCTTGTAGCCTTTGCGGATATGGTTCGGCACGCCGTCTTTCTCGCGCAGGATGAAGGGCGTATTCATCAGGCCGGGTGCGACGCAGTTCGCCCGGATGTTCTTGGCCGCGTATTCCACGGCGATGTTCTGGGTGAGCTGGTTGAGCGCCCCCTTGGCCGCCGAGTACGACGTCGAGGGCACGCCGATATGGCTGATGCCGGCGATCGAGGAGATGTTGACGATCGCCCCGCCGCCCTGACGCTCCATGTGCGGCAGGACCGCCTTGATGGTCATGAAGGCGGCGCTGACGTTGCGCGCGAGCACCGCGTTCCAGTCATCGAGGGCGGTCTCCAGGATCGCCGCCCCCGGTCCCGAGCCGCCGACATTGTTGTGCAGGATGTCGATCCGGCCGAACGTCTCGACGCACGCGGCCACCATCGCAGCCACCTCGCGCTCGTCGGTGACGTCGGCCCGTTCGGCCGTGCACACGCCGTGCGCGTCCTCGATGATCGCCCGGGTCTCCTCGACCGCCTCGAGACGGTTGTCGACCGCGAAGACCTTGGCGCCTTCGCAGGCATAGAGCACGGAGGCGGCCTTGCCGTTGCCCCAGCCCGGCCCGATCGAGCCGGCGCCGGTGACCAGCGCGACCTTGCCGGCGACCCTGTCGCCCTTGCGGGGGATGCCTGCCGTCACCGACCCTGCCCGCCGGCTAGGCCGCTTCGGCCGCCGGGGCAGGAAGCGGCAGGATCGGCGAGTCGGCATCGAACCGCACGCCGTCCTTGAGCACGAAGCGCGGCACCACCGCGCGCTCGGCGATCATCATATCGCCGGAGTTGTCGCGCAGCTCCCAGCGACCGGAAACCAGGTCGATCACGCTCACATCGGCCGCGCGGCCCTTCCTGAGCGTGCCGATGTGCTTTTGCATGCCCAGCACGATCGCGGCGTGCGAGGTGACCATCTTGACGATGTCCGGCAGCGCCAGGCCGAGCGTCAACAGCTCCGTCATCGCGTGGCACAGGCTGAACGGGGCGTTCTCGACGAAGGGGTCGTACCACTTGGACTTCGAGCCGATGGCCTCCTCGGGCGCGGTGACGTTGTAGCCGTGCAGGTCCGCGCCCAGCGTGTAGGGGACGATCCCCTGGTCCAGCACCATGCGCGCCATCCTGAGGCTGAAATGCGAGCCGTGCCCGACATCGATCCGCACCCCGCGCGCGATCGCCTCCATCACCACGGGGTGGATCTTGCCGGTCTCGGCGGAGATGAACCCGCCCGGGTGGCGGGTGAACGGATGGGCGAGGATGTCGCCCTCCTCCATCAAGGGCACGAACTGGCGCACAATCTCGTCGGGATCGACGTTGCGGTTGTCCTTGGTCGGCCACACCTGGCCCAGATGGATGTAGATCGGCATCTTGGCGATGCGCGCGATCTCCTTGGCGCGCTTGACCACCTCACAGCCCCAGCGCGAGGCGCCGCCGATCTCTCCGTGGGCCTTGATGCCCTTGACGATGTCGGCGTTCTCGATCGCCGCCTGGGCAGTGCCCTCGACATCGACCTGATCCGGGCCGTACAGCGAGGGGTAGTAGTGCCCCTCCAGCCCGCCCACCATGTAGGCCGACAGGAAGCACAGGACCCGGGTGGTGGCCTGATCGACGACGAAGCGGCGGAACCCGGGGACGGTCATCAGGCTCGGTCCGCCCTGGTCGACCAGCGTGGTCACGCCCGAGCGGATGCCGCACATGTCGGCGTCGAGCCCGAACTTCCCCGTCACGTGCTTGTAGACATGGGCGTGGGTGTCGATCATGCCCGGCAGGACGATGCTGCCGGTCACGTCGATGACCCGCTTGGCGCCCTTCAGCCCCTTGCCGACGGCGGCGATCCGGCCGCCGCTTACAGCGACATCGGCCGGCCCGTTGCGCCGGGCCGCGGGGTCGATGACATGGCCGCCGCGCAGGATCAAATCGAACTTCTTGACCGGTGTGCTCATCGCTTGTCCCCATGCCGGCGCGCCGTTCGGCCGGCTCATTGGATCGCTCGCCGGGGCGGCTGCCCACCGGCGGCCGTCTCAGCGGCGCGCATAGTGGTTCTCGACATAGTCGTCGACCAGGCGCTGAAACGCGTCGGCGATGGCGGGGCCGCGCAAGGTGACGGTCTTCTTGCCGTCGACGAAGACCGGGGCGGCCGGCTCCTCGCCGGTGCCGGGCAGGCTGATGCCGATATTGGCGTGCTTGCTTTCGCCCGGGCCGTTGACGATGCAGCCCATCACGGCGACGTTCATGGTCTCGACTCCGATATGGGTCCGGGACCAGTCGGGCATCTTGTCGCGCAAATAGCCCTGGATGCGATCGGCAAGCTCCTGGAAGACGGTGCTGGTCGTCCGCCCGCAGCCCGGACAGGCCGCGACCAGGGGCACGAACGAGCGCAGGCCCATGGTCTGCAGGATCTCCTGGGCGACGATCACTTCGCGGGTGCGGTCCCCGCCGGGCTCGGGCGTAAGCGAGATGCGGATGGTATCGCCGATCCCCTGCTGGAGCAGCACCGCAAGCGCCGCCGTCGAGGCGACGATCCCCTTGCTGCCCATGCCGGCCTCGGTGAGCCCGAGGTGGAGCGCGTACGCGCACTGCGCGGCAAGCGCGGAATAGACCGCAATCAGGTCCTGGACGGCGGAGACCTTGCACGACAGCACGATCTTGTCCGGCCCCATGCCGAGCGCGCCGGCGCGCTCGGCGCTGCCCAGGGCCGAGGCGACCATGGCCTCGCGGGTGATCTGGGCAGCGTCCGCAGGCTCGGCGCGCCTGGCGTTCTCGTCCATCATCCGGGCCAGGAGTTCCTGGTCGAGGCTGCCCCAATTGACTCCGATGCGCACCGGCCGGTCGTATTTCAGCGCCACTTCGATCATGGTCGAGAACTGCACGTCGCGCTTGGCGCGAAAGCCGACATTTCCGGGGTTGATGCGGTATTTAGCCAACGCCTCGGCGCACGCCGGATGGTCGGTGAGCAGTTTGTGTCCGATATAGTGGAAATCGCCGACCAGCGGGACCTCGACGCCGAGCGCCGTCAGCCGGTCGCGGATGCGCGGCACCGCATCGGCGGCTTCGGCCCGGTCGACGGTGATACGCACGATCTCCGAGCCGGCGCGGGCGAGCGCGGCGACCTGGGCGGCGGTCGCTTCGACATCGGCGGTATCGGTGTTGGTCATCGACTGGACCACGACCGGTGCATCGCCCCCGACGACCACCCCACCGATGGGAACCGGTACCGACTTGCGCCGCGCGGACAGCCCGACTCTCTGGGACATTGGACACGACCTTGCCGGTGTCGTGAATGATCTCGCGTCCTAATTGGCCCTTGCCGGCTCGGATGGTCAAGCACCGGATCGGTGTTTTATTTCTCTGTGCGCCTTGGCGGATTTCGGCTAGGTCTTCCGGCCGCTCAAACGAAAGGCTTCTTGCATGAGCGCACCGCCCCGCGCGCCCGAGCAACCGCGGACCGCCACCCTGCACGGTATCGCCCGCAGCGATCCCTACGCCTGGCTCAAGGACAAGGGCTGGCAGGCCGTGATGCGCGATCCGACCACGCTCGATGCGGCGATCCGCGCCTATCTGGAGGCCGAGAACGCCTACACCGAGGCCGTGCTCGCGCCCCACCGGGCGTTGCGCAAGACGCTCTATGACGAAATGCGGGCGCGCATCAAGGAGGACGACTCCACGGTCCCGGCGCGGGACGGCGCCTGGTCCTATTCCGTCCGCCATGTCGAGGGCGGCGAGCATCCGCTGTTTTGCCGCGCGGCCATGGGCCGGGAGCAAGCCGAGCACATCCTGCTCGACGGCAACCGCGAGGCCGAAGGGGCCGCCTATTTCAAGGTCGGCCATTGCCGGCACAGCCCCGATCACCGCCTGATCGCCTACAGCCTCGACCTCAACGGCTCGGAGCGCTACCGGATCTTCGTGCGCGACATCGCCGCCGATGCGGTGATCGACGGCCCGATCGAAGACGCAGGCGGCCACCTGGTCTGGGCCAACGATGCCAGGACCATCTTCTACACGGCGATCGACGACAACCACCGCCCGCATCAGATCCGCCGCCACGTCGTGGGCGCCGATGCCGCCGATGATGCGGTGGTCTATGACGAGCCGGACCCGGGGTTCTTTGTCGGCCTGGGGAAGTCCGAAAGCGGCCGGTTCGTGGTGATCTCGGCGCATGACCACACGACCTCGGAAGTCCGCCTGATCGAGGCCGATGACCCCGAAAGCGCGCCGCGCCTGATCGCCGCGCGCGAGGCCGGGATCGAATATCACCCCGCCCATCACGGCGACCAACTCTACATCCTGACCAACGCCGATGATGCGATCGACTTCAAGATCGTCGCGGCCCCGCTCGCCGCGCCCGGCCGCCGGTCGTGGCGGGACTGGTTGGCGCACCGGACGGGCCGCCATGTCCGCAGGTTGACCGCCTTCGAGGGCCATCTGGTCCGGCTCGAGCGTGCGGACGGGCTGCCGCGCATCGTGATCACCAGCCTGGCCGAAGGTGAGGAGCACGAAATCGCCTTCGACGAGGAAGCCTACGACCTCGGCATCCTGCCGGGCTACGAGTTCGCCACAGCGAGCCTGCGCTTCACCTACAGCTCGATGACCACGCCGCAGCAGACCTTCGACTACGACATGGCCAGCCGCGCCCGGACCCTGCGCAAGACCCAGGAAATCCCCTCCGGCCACGACCCGGCCGCCTATGTCACCCGCAGGCTCACCGCGACCGGCCATGACGGCGCGCAGGTGCCGATCTCGCTGCTCCACCGCGCGGACACGCCGCTCGACGGGACCGCGCCGGTGCTGCTCTACGGCTACGGCGCCTACGGACATGCGATCCCGGCGGCGTTCTCGACCAACCGGTTGAGCCTGGTCGACCGCGGGTTCATCTACGCGATCGCCCATATCCGCGGCGGCGCCGATTGCGGCTATGGCTGGTATCTCGACGGCAAGCGCGAGAAGAAGCCCAACACGTTTGCCGACTTCAACGCCGCCGGCGATCACCTCCTCGCGCTGGGGCTGACCGCCAAGGGCCGGATCGCCGCCCATGGCGGCAGCGCCGGCGGCATGCTGATGGGCGCGGTGGCGAACCAGCGGCCGGACCTCTACGGCGCGGTCCTGGCCGAGGTGCCGTTCGTCGACGTGCTCAACACCATGTGCGACGCGGACCTGCCGCTGACCCCCCCGGAATGGCCCGAATGGGGCAACCCGATCGAGGACGAGGCCGCCTTCCGAACCATCCGGTCCTATTCGCCCTACGACAACGTCGCGGCGCAGGACTATCCGGCGATCTTCGCCACTGCGGGACTGACCGACCCGCGGGTGACCTATTGGGAGCCCGCCAAGTGGGTGGCGCGGCTCCGCCGGCTCAAGACCGATGACCGGCCGCTCCTGCTGCACACCAACATGGCGGCCGGCCACGGCGGCGCCTCGGGCCGGTTTCGCCGGCTGGAGGAAGTCGCGATGGTCTACGCGTTCCTGCTGATGGTGCTTGGCCCCGAGGAGGCGTAGCCCATGTTCCGATCAGCTCTGCCCGGCCCGGCCCGGCTCAGCGGGCGGCGGCGATTGCCAGCAACGCCAAGGCCTCGGCGACCGGCATCGCTGCCCGGCCGAGCGCACCGCTGACGCCCGGCACCCGCCGCGAGGCCGTCCAGGCGAGGCCGGCGGTCGCCAGCCCGGCCAGGATCACCGCGGCGAGCCAGCCATGCGGGACCACGATCAGAGAGACCGCGAGCCCGATCAGCACCGCGGCCCCGACGGCGCCGATCCCGGGCGTGCCGGGTTCGCCGGCCGGCGCTTCGGTCTCGGCGGCGGTTGCGGCCAAGGCGGCCATCAGCGCCGCATAGCCGATCGCCCCGGCCCCGACCAGCGCGCCGGCGACCGCGTGGGGATCTTCGATCGCCGCGATCACCCCGATGCGGATGGCGAGCGCGAGCACCAGCGAGATCGTCCCCCATTCGCCGAATGACGGCCGGCTGTCCCCTTCGCGCCATGCCAGATGCGTGGCCGCACCGGCCAGTGCCCGCTCCGGGCCGGCGCCGGTCAGACCGACCGACACGGCAACGGCGACCACCGCGGCGAGCCCCGGCCCGAGGCCGAGCGCGGAGACCACAAGATAAACCGCCGCGACAATTCCGCCAAAGAAGGCTCCCAGGACCGGCAGAGCCCAGCCCGCCTGGGCGAGCGTTCGTTCGGTTTCCCGCCCATCGGCGGGCAGCGGGATGCCTCCCAGCCGCCGCAGGCATACGGTGATATCGATCAGAAAACGGAACGTATCCATGGATCGGCTTCGCCTTCGGGGCACACTCGGGCGCGGCGATGATAGAGCGAATCGCCGGAGGATGACAAAGCGAACCGGCGCGGATTTTCATCGCCGGGACGACTTTCCTCGAACGGCAAATGCGTTAGCCTTGCCGCATGAGTGAAGGGATCTTGCTCACCCGGGACGGCGCGCTCGCCTGGGTCACGCTGGCCAGGGCGGCGACGTTCAACGCGCTGGCACGCGCGGACTGGGAAGCGCTGGAAGCGGTCCTCGGCGCGATCGAGGCCGCGGACGGCGTCGGCTGCGTGATCGTGCGCGGCACCGGCGGCCGGGCGTTCTCGACCGGGCTCGACATGGCCCGGTTCGGCGTCGAGCGCGCCGATCCGGCACAGGCCAGGGCCTATAGCGAGGCGACCGGTCGGGCGACCGGCCGGCTGGCTGCGCTGCCCATGCCCACGATCGCGATGATCGAAGGCTATTGCATGGGCAGCGGGGTCGACATCGCCTGCCATTGCGATCTGCGGATCGCCGCCGCCGAGGCGGTCTTCCGGGTCTCGCCAAAGATCATCGGCCTGTTCCTCGACAGGACGTTCGTCGACGGATTGGTGCGCCTGGTCGGCCGCGCGCGGGCCTTGGAGATCGTGCTCGAAGGGCGGACCTACGATGCCGGCCGCGCGCGGGAGATCGGCCTGGTCAACCATGTCGCCCCCGCGGCCGCGCTGGAGGCCGAAACCATGCGGCTGGCCGGCAGGGCTGCCGAGACCTACGCCGCGATCAGCTCGAACCGGTCGACATCGACCAGACCGTGATCGGTGATCTTGAGGTGCGGGATCACCGGCAGGGGCAGGAATGCGAGCTGCAGCAGCGGCTCGGCCAGCGGGCAGCCGAGGTCGGCCACCGCGCGGCGTAGGGCGCGCAGCCCCTCGCGCACGTCCTCGAACGGCTTGTCGCTGATCAGGCCGGCGACCGGCAGCGCCAGCTCGGCGACGACGCTGCCCTCGGCGACGGCGACGAACCCGCCCTGGATCTCGATCAACCGGTTGACCGCCGCCGCCATGTCGGAGTCCGTGCAGCCCAGCGTGATCACATTGTGGCTGTCATGGCCGACGCTCGAGGCGAGCGCGCCGCGTTTGAGCCCGAATCCCTTGACGAAGCCGCGCCCGACATTGCGGTTCTTGCCGTGGCGCGAGAAGACGCAGACCTTGAGCACATCCTGGTCGAGGTCGCGCTCGCGCAGGCCGCCGCCATAGGGCAGGCTCATCCGCAGATGCTCGGTCAGCACGGCGCCCGGGATGACGCCGATGACCGGGCCCGTCGGCCCGGCGGATGGAACGGCGAAGGCCGAGACATCGACCGGGTCGAGCCGGACCGATCCGTAGCCCACCGGCGGCCGCGCGTGCGAACGGTCGGGGAAGCGGTCCTCCCGGACCAGGGCGCCGCTACGGATCACATCCCGCACCCGACAGGTCTCCAGGTCGTCGAGCAGCACCAGATCGGCCCGATATCCCGGGGCAACCAGTCCGCGGTCGCGCAGGCCGAACCCCTGGGCCGCCGACCAGGTCGCCGCGCGATAGGCCGCCGCGGCCGGCGCGCCCGATGCGATGACCGTGCGGATGACGTGATCGAGATGGCCCTCCTCGGCGATGTCCAACGGGTTGCGGTCATCGGTGCAGAAGGCGATGAAGGGCGAGGTTTCCATGCTCAACAGCGGCGCCAGCGTAGCGGCGTCCTTGCACGCGCTGCCGTCGCGCACCAGCACCTGGAAGCCCTTGCGCAGCTTTTCCTCCGCCTCGGCGAGGCTGGTGCTCTCGTGGCAGTTGTGGATGCCGCAGGACGCATAGGCGTTGAGCTCATAGCCCGACAGCAGCGGCGCGTGGCCGTCGATATGGGCGCCCTCGAAGGCGATCAGCTTGTCGAGCGTCGGCCCGTCATGGGCGAAGATGTCGCCGAAGCTCATGAACTCGGCGAGTCCGACGACCGGCGCGCGGTCGCGGTAGCGCACCAGATCCTCGGCGCTCAGCCGCGCACCCGCGGTCTCCAGCGCGGTCGAGGGCACGCAGCTCGAAAGCTGGACCCGCAGGTCCATCACCAGATCGCCGGCGCTGTCGAAGAAATATTCCAGCCCCTGGGTTCCCAACACGTTGACGATCTCATGGGGATCGCAGATCGCCGTCGTCGTCCCCTTCGGCAGCGCGCAGCGGTCGAACTCCGCCGGCGTGACGCAGGTGCTCTCGACATGGACATGGGTGTCGATGAAGCCCGGAACCACGACCGCGCCGCGGCCATCGATGGTCAAATCGCCGGCATAGTCGTCATGGGTGCCGACGATCACCTCATCGGCGATCGCGATGTCGCCGTCCTCCGGCACACCGGTCGCCAGGTTGAGGATGCGCGCGCCCTTGATGACGACATCCGCCCGGCTTCGGCCGAGGGCCTGGTCGATGCGTTTGGCCAGCGAGGCTCTGGTGAGGCTCATGCCAAGCTCCGGTTAACCCGGCGACATCAATAGCGGATTTTGTTCGTCCGGGCTTCCCATTCGCGAAAGGCCGGGGCGGCGTCCTCGGCCAGCAGGCGGTCCATCTGCACGGCGCGCGCGGCGATCGGCAGCGCGATCTCGCGATAGATATGATCGTCGTCGAACCCGATCTCGGCAGCATCCCGGCGGGTGTTGGCGTAATAGATGCGTCCGATCCGCGCCCAGTAGATCGCCGCCAGACACATCGGGCAGGGCTCGCAGGAGGTGTAGATCTCGCAACCCTCCAGCGAGAACGACGCAAGCCGGATGCACGCTGCGCGGATTGCGACAATCTCCGCGTGCGCGGTCGGGTCGTTGTCGGAGGTGACCTTGTTGAACCCCTCCGCGATGACCTCGCCGTCCTTGACGACGACCGCTCCGAACGGCCCGCCGCGGTTCGCCCGCATCATCTCCTCGGACAGGCCGATCGCCCGCCGCATGTGGTCTTCGGTGGTCATGGCCGGTCTCCCTGCGTGGTCCCGATAGCCCACACGCCGGTGCGCTGGCAAGCGCCACGGCTGACCGCGGCGCGGAACGAGAGCTATACTGGGGTCATGATCCGGTGCTTGGGGGAGGCGGGATAATGCCCGATGCGGACACGAAGCTGGGCTTCATCGGCCTCGGCCTGATGGGCCGGCCGATGACGCACAACCTGCTGGCCGCGGGCCACGCCTTGACGGTGTGGAATCGCTCGGCCGAGAAATACGCGCCCCTCGCCGCGGCCGGGGCCGCGACCGCCGACAGCCCGGCCGCGCTGACCCGCGGCGCTGCGGTCGTGATGACGTGTGTGAGCGACAGCGCGGCGGTCGAGCAGGTGGTCTTCGGCGCCGATGGGATCGCCGCCGGTGCGGCCCCCGGCAAGCTGCTGGTCGATCTGTCGTCGATCGGCGTCGCCGAGACGCGGGCGATGGCCGCCCGACTGGCAAACGAGACCGGCATGCGCTGGATCGACGCGCCGGTCTCCGGCGGCGTCCCTGGCGCCGAGCAGGCGAGCCTGGCGATCATGGCCGGCGGGCGGGCCGAGGATGTCGATTCCGTGCGGCCGATCCTCGCCTCGTTCAGCCGGCGTGTCACCCATATGGGCGATATCGGCGCCGGCCAGGTTGCAAAACTGTGCAACCAGGTGATCGTGTCGTGCAATCTGGCGGTCGTCGCCGAGGCCCTGGCGCTCGCCGAGCGCGCCGGTGTCGACGCGGCGAAGCTGCCCGAGGCGCTGCAGGGCGGTTTCGCCGATTCGATCCCGTTCCAGCTCTTCGCGCCGCGCATGATCGCGCGCACCTTCGACAACCCGCTGGGCCATCTGGCGACCATGCACAAGGACGCGCAGAACGCCCGCACGCTTGCGGCATCGGTCGGCGCAGAGTTGCCGATCACCGACCTCGCCGCTCGCATTTACGGCGCGGCGATGGACGCCGGACATGCGCGCGAGGATTGCGCGGCGCTGATCACGCGCTACCAGAGGCGATAGGGCGGGCACCGGCGATGCTGGAGGTGATGATCGAGCAGTGGGCCAACCGCGACGGGACGACGGATTATCTGTGGTCGGCCTGGCAGAACGGACAGCGCATACAGATGGGCGGCCCGCACCCATCCGCCGAAGCGGCCGAGCAGGAGGCGCACGCGCACTGCCTGCGCGCGCTCGGTGCGCCTCCCGACAGGGTGACCCGGCTCTAGCTCGGCTGCGGGACGATCCGCAGATACGGTCTGGGCGCCTTCCAGCCGTTGGGATACTTCTTCGCCGCCTCCTCGTCGGAGACCGAGGTCAGGATGATGCAGTCCTCGCCGTTCTGCCAGTTGACCGGCGTCGCGATCGCGTGCCTGGCGGTGAGCTGAACCGAATCGAGCAGCCGCATGACCTCGTCGAAGTTCCGGCCGGTGCTCATGGGATAGGTCAGCATCGCCTTGATCTTCTTGTCCGGGCCGATCACGAAGACCGAGCGGACGGTGGCGTTATCGGCCGCGGTCCTGCCGTCGGAACTTTCCCCCGCGCCCTCGGGCAGCATGTCGTAGAGCTTGGCGACATCGAGCTGCGGATCGCCGACCAGCGGATAGGTCACCTTGTTGCCCTGGGTCTCCTCGATGTCCTTGAACCACTCCTTGTGGCTGCCGATGGGATCGACGCTGAGGCCGAGGATCTTGGTGTTGCGCTTCGCGAATTCCGGCGCGAGTCCGGCCATGTAGCCGAGCTCGGTCGTGCACACCGGCGTGAAGTCCTTCGGGTGAGAGAACAGGATGGCCCAGCTATCACCGATCCATTGATGGAACTCGATGGGTCCATCGGTGGTCTCGGCGTTGAAGTTCGGGGCCTCCGAATTGATTCTGAGCGTCATCGCGCATGTCCTCCTCTGCGAGTGGGTCCGATCATGCTTAAGCTACACGCGTTCCCGTTTCCGGATTGTACACCCGGCGGTTTGGCGCGCCAGTGCAGCAGGGATGTTGCGGTGTCGTTTTCGCTCACGAAATGTTTGGCTACCGTGGGCGCGAGCGCTCGGCTATACCGGCACGGAACAGGTTCCGGGCCCGGGGCCGAGGATTGGATTTCGATGAAGAGTCTCGCCGACGCCGGACCGGCCATGCTGGATCCGGCGAAGTTCCGCGACCCCGACAAGACCGCCGGCGGCGAGCCGCGCGCCTCGGTCGCACTCGATGCGCTGGAGACGCTGTGGTTCAACACCGGCACGCTGTGCAACCTGACCTGCCGCAACTGCTATGTCGAATCCAGCCCGAAGAACGACCGGCTGGCCTATATCACGCGCGAGGAGGTGATCGGCTATCTCGATGAGATCGCGGCAGCCGATCCGCCCGGCACGACCCGCGAGATCGGGCTGACCGGCGGCGAGCCGTTCATGAACCCGGACATCGTCCCGATCATCGAGACCTGCCTCGCGCGCGGGTTCTCCGTGCTGGTCCTGACCAATGCGATGCGGCCGATGATGAAATGCGCCGCGCCGCTGCTGTCGCTGAGAGACCGGTTCGGCGACCGGCTGACCATCCGCGTGTCGATCGACCATTACGGCCCGGACCTGCACGAGGCCGAGCGCGGCCCGCGGAGTTGGCGCCCGGCGCTCGAAGGCCTGCACTGGCTGATCGAAAACCGGTTCAACGCCCATGTCGCCGGGCGGACCTGCTGGGAAGAAGACGAGGCCGCCTTGCGCGCCGGGTTCGGCCGGCTGTTCGCGCGCGAGGGCATCGGGCTGGAGGTCACCGACCCGGTCAAGCTGATGCTGCTGCCCGAAATGGACGAGACCGCCGACGTGCCGGAGATCACCGAGGCGTGCTGGTCGGTGCTCGACGTCGCGCCGGGGGCGATGATGTGCGCGACCTCGCGCATGGTGGTCAAGCGCAAGGGCGAGGCGCCGAGCGTGGTCGCCTGCACGCTGCTGCCCTACGACCGGCAGTTCGACCTCGGCCGGACGCTCGGCGAGGCCTCGCGCCCGGTGAAGCTCAACCACCCCCACTGCGCGCGGTTCTGTGTCCTCGGCGGCGGTGCCTGCAGCCGCTGAGGCGATCCCGCAATTCATGCAGCCACGCGGCCGATCCAACGAAGCCGGCCGGCCGCTCGGCGGCAGGTGAGCCACGGTGCAGCGGATTGGCATCGATCAACGCGGGCTTGCGTGGCATGATGTCCGGCGGCAACGGGATTCGAGGGGAACGTCCACCATGCCTGAAGCTCAAGAGCCGATCCAGGACATCGCCCATCTCGGCCATGTCGAGCTGCTGACCCCCAAGCCGCAGGAGAGCCTGTGGTATTTCGCGGACATCCTGGGGATGGAGGCGGTTCACAGCGAGGGCCAATCGGTCTACCTGCGCGGCTATGGCGACTATGCCGCAACGACGCTCAAGCTGACCGAGGCCGCAAAGCCCGGTGTCGGGCACATCGCCTGGCGGACGGTCAGCCGGGCGGCGCTGGACCGCCGGGTTGCGGCGATCGAGCGCGCCGGCCTCGGCACCGGCTGGTCGAACGGCGATTTCGGCCACGGCGCCGCCTATTGCTTCCGCGACCCGGACGGCCACGCGATGGAGATCTATTACGACGAGCAGCGCTATATCGCGCCGGAGGGCCTGCGCTCGACGCTGAACAACCTGCCGATGCGCTATCCGCGCCACGGCGTCGGGGTGCGCAGGACCGACCACCTGGCGGTCCTGTGCAAGGATGTCGGCGCCAACCGCCGGTTCGCCCGCGACGTGCTCGGGCTGAAGCTGCGCGAGCAGGTGGTCTACGAGAACGGCACGCGCGAGATCGGCTCGTGGATGTCGTCCTCGGCGACCCATCACGAGATCGCCTATATCGTGGATACGACCGGCCAGCACGGCCGGCTGCACCACTTCTCGCTATGGGTCGATGACCGGGCCGACGTCCTGCGCGCGGCCGACCTGTTCATGGAGAACGGCGTGTTCATCGAGGCCGGCCCGTCCAAGCACAACAACTCCCAGGCGTTCTACATCTACAGCTACGAGCCGGGCGGCAACCGGGTCGAGGTCTATGCCAGCGGCTTCTTCATCTTCGCACCCGATTTCGAGACCGTGGTCTGGGACGAGGCGGCCCGCGGCACCGGCGTATACTGGGGCGCGGCGCTGCCCGAGAGTTTCCTGAACTACGCAACGCCTGACGCATTGTCGGTTTGAGAGGAGTCCTCAGCAGCCCCGCTGCGGGCGGGAGCCAGACGGGAGGCCGATATGCCGATTGCCGATGTCGACCGGACGCTGCCGGCGAACAAGATGATCTTCGAGATCCGCCGCGACATGGCGCTGTTTCAGCGCTTTCGCCAGGACATGGAAAGCGTCATGGAGGCGTACGGCCTGTCCGAGCCCGAGAAGGAGGCGTTCCGGGCGATCGACATCCGCACCCTCGCCCGGCTCGGCGTCCACCCCTATTTCCTGCCGCAGGTCAGCCGGTTCTTTCACGGCGGGGTCTACAACCACAACGACAGCGAGGCCGCCCGGGCCTACGCCCGCGACATGGTCCCGGGCAGCGGGGACTGAACCGGGCGGACAGGCCGATGGATACCGGCGCCCGGCGCGGCGACATGGCGTGATCCGGAAAAGCGCTAGTCCCGCTCTTCGCGCAGCAGCCCGAGCCGGTTCATGACCTCGCGGTCGGTCGACTGGAAGATCGCCGCGGTCTCGCTCGATGCCGTATGCGAGGCCCAGCTCCAATGCGGCAGGGTGAAGATGTCGTTGACGCCCCAGCCGATCGTGACGTCGCCGATCGTGCTCTCGCCCTCGCCCTCGACCACGAAACAGACCGCGTTGCTGGTCGTCCGGTAGCGGCGGGTCGGCTTGCCGCGCTCGAGCCCCAGCAGATAGCAGTCCAGCCGCGACAAGACCGGACCGCCGGTCGCCGGGTTGACATAGCGCATCAGCCGCGAGCCGTCGTCTTCGGCCGGCGCGGCGGCCAGCGCCGCGCGCGCCTCCGCCCAGGGATAACGGAACAGCGGCGAGTAGGCGGTGGTCACCGTCCCGGCGGGAACCAGGCCCGCCGCGGCGAACGCCGGGTCCGCCGGCAGTTCCGGGAAATCGCCGG
Source organism: Alphaproteobacteria bacterium (assembly GCA_965248835.1). Taxonomy (GTDB): domain Bacteria; phylum Pseudomonadota; class Alphaproteobacteria; order MPNO01; family MPNO01; genus CAYFYS01. Next base: position 1,784,383 of record CBDFLJ010000001.1, on the reverse strand, counting down.
CCGGGCCGGGCTCGAAGAACGTCACGTCCATGCCCATGACAAGCGGCACGTCGAGCGAGTCGAGCCAGACGACACGGGACTCGCCCCTGTGTTCGTGCTCGTGCCAGGTCCAGGCCGGCGTCAGGATCAGGTCGCCGCGCACCATCTCGCAGCGCTTGCCGTCGACCGTGGTCGCCGCACCCTCGCCTTCGATCACGAACCGCAGCGCATCCATGGAATGCCGGTGGGGCCGCGCGTTCTCGCCGGGCATCAGGATCTGCAGCCCGGCATTCAGATTGGTCGTCGCGCGATAGTCGTCCTCGCGGCCATAGGCCGGGTTGGCGAGCGACAGCACCCGGCGTTCGGCATTGTCCATGTCGGTTTCCGCCACCGCCCGGTCGAGCAACGGCCCGATGACCGGCCACGGCCAATGAAACGCCGGCTCGGGCTTGATCCCCGGACCACCCTCGCCGCGGAACATCTCCCACAGCGCGACGACATGCGCATCCTCGATCGCGTCGTGGAAATCGTTGGCCCCCCCGCGCACGCTTGGCGCTGTCGACATCGGTCCCTCCCACAGTATGGCGGCTGAGTGTGGCGGCCGATCGTGCCCCGAATCCGCGCGGCCGGCAATACGGCCGGCTTTGCCCATCCGTGCTAGGATGGCCGCCGACCGTCATCGGGCGCGAAATCGATGCCACAGGCCCCGTTGCAGACGCCCGACCGGGCGCACTATCGCGATGTCGCCTGCCTGATCCGTGCGCATGCGGCAGCGGCGCCCGGCAAGACTTTCCTGCATGCGATCGAGGAAGGGCGCGCGCTGAGCTTCGCCGGGATGCACACGCTCGCCGGACAGTTCGCGCGGTACTTCGCCGATCACGGGATCGGCCGCGGCGACCGGGTGCTGGTGCTGAGCGAGAACACGCTCGACCAGGTCGCGCTCTACTTCGCGACGCTGGCCTACGGCGCAAGCTATTGCACGATCAATGTCGAGGTAAACGCCGCCCATATCGAGGAAATGATCGCGCGCGTCGGCCCGCGCCTGGTGGTCTTCGATACCCCGATCGAGGCCCGGAGCCTGCCCGACGGCGACTTCCGGCGCCTGTCGATGACCGCGCTGTTCGAGGCCGTGCGCGGGCTGCCCGCAGCGGACGCGGCGGCCGGGGTGGCCACCGGGCCGGTCGATCCCGACACCGTCGCGGTGATCAGCTTCACCTCCGGCACGTCGGCCGCGCCCAAGGGCGTGCTCCACGAGTTCGGCAACTATTTCTGGATCGCCCGGCAGACCATCGACATGTGGAAGCTGGGCCCCGCGGACCGGGTGCTCGAATACCGGTCGTTCAGCTGGGCGTCCTCGCACATGCTGACGCTGATGCCCTGCCTGGTTGTCGGCGCGACGGTCCTGTTCACGCGCCGGTTCTCGAAGTCCGGTTTTTTCGAATGGATCGACACCCACCGGCCCAGCGTGGTGATCGGCGTGCCGACGGTGGTGAACATGCTGCTCGATCGCGACGGCCCGCCGCCCGGCGGGGGCTTCGACGGCGTGCGATTCATGAGCTGCTCGACGGCGCCGCTGCTGGTCGACCAGCACCGCCGGTTCGAGGAGACCTACGGCATCGAGCTGGTCCAGCTCTACGGCATGAGCGAGGGCGGCGTGGTCGCGGGCAATCATGCCGGCGCCCGGCGGATCGGCAGCGTCGGCCCGCCCGGGCTCTATCAGAACCTCGCAATCGTTGCGCCCGACGGCACCGGGCTGCCCGCCGGCGCGGTCGGCGAGATCGAGATCGGCGGGGCGCAGAACGGCTACGGCTACCTGCACCCCGGCGGCCGGCTGGAGCGGATCCGCGGCCGCCGGCTGAAGACCGGGGACCTCGGCTATCTCGACGAGGACGGCTACCTGCACGTCACCGGGCGGGCGAAGGACGTGATCATCCGCGGCGGGGTCAACATCGCACCGCTGGAGATCGACAACGCGCTGGTGCTGCATCCGGACATCGTCGAGGCCGCAAGCATCGGCACCGCCGATCCGGTCTACGGCGAGGCGGTGGTGAGCTATGTCGCGCCCCGGCCCGGCGCCGCCCTCCGGGAGGACTCGGTGCGCGCGCATTGCGCGGCCGTGCTGCCGGACTTCAAGCGGCCGCGCGACATCGTGATCTGCGCCGAAATCCCCAAGAACGAGCGCGGCAAGATCGACCGCAACGTGCTGCGCCGCGACTGGGACCGCCGCGCCGGCCGGTGAGGCTCGGTCCGGCCCGCCGCCCGTTGCCGCACGACACGCGCAGGGCCATGGGCTAGTGTTCGCACATGGCGACAACCCAGCATGACGGCGCGGGACAGCATGGCCCCGGGCGCGTCCTGAACGGCATCGCCTGGGCGGTCGTCTCGATGATGCTGTTCACGCTGACGCCCGTCCTGGTGCGCGAGCTCGCCACCGACATGACGCCCATCGAGATCATCTTCCACCGCTCGATGATCGGCGCCATCGCGCTGGGGATGTATTTCCTGTGGCACGATATCCGGAGCCTGCGAACCGCGGTGCTGAGGCTTCATTTCGCCCGCGCGGCGGCAAATTTCATCGCGATGACCATGTGGTTTCAGGCGATCCTGGCGATGCCGCTGGCCGAGGCGACGGCGCTACACTTCACCCTGCCGCTGTTCACGGTGATCCTGGCCGCCCTGTTCCTGTCCGAAGGCATCGGGTGGCGGCGGTGGAGCGCGACCGGGATCGGTTTCCTGGGCGTCCTGGTCGTCCTGCGCCCGGGCATCGTCGCCGTCGATCTGCCGGCCTTCCTGGTGCTCGGCTCGGCGGTCTTCTACGCCGGCGCGGTCATCTTCATCAAGATGCTCACCAGGACCGACTCCGCCCTCGCCATCGGCTTCTATTCGAACCTGCTGATAGTCGTGGTCGGCGCCGTTCCGACGATCATCCTGTGGCAGGGGCCGACATGGCAGGAGATCCCGCTGTTGTTCGCGTTGGCGGTGATCGGCACCGCCGCGCCCTACTGCCTGACCCGGTCGCTGCACATGCTGGAGGCGAGCCTGGTCGCCCCGATGGACTTCCTGCGGTTGCCGTTCACCGCGCTTGCGGCATGGCTGATCTTCGCCGAGGTGCCCGACAAGTGGACCTGGATCGGTGCCGCGGTGATCTTCGGTTCGACGACCTATACCGCCCGGAGCGAGGCGAAGCTGGATCGGCGGCGCCTCGCGCCGGCGTCGCAATAATGGCCCCGGTCGGCCCCGGCCGGCCCGACGACGCGCTCGGCGCGGCGGCCTGGATGGGCGTGACGATCGCGGCGTTCCTCGCCCAGATGATCGCCGTGCGCGCGCTGGCCGATGATCTCGACGTCTTCGAGATCCTGTTCATCCGCAACACCATCTCGCTGCTCATCCTGACGCCGACCGCGCTGGCCCGCGGGCCCTCGGTCCTGGTCACCAGCCGTTTGGGCATGCACGTCTTGCGCAACGCCGCCAACTTCGTCGGCCAGGCGTCCTGGATCTACGCCATCACCCTGCTGCCGCTGGCGGTGGTCACCGCCCTGGAGTTCACCACACCGATCTGGGTGGCGGTGCTGGCGGCGATCTTCCTGGGCGAGGCGCTGACGCGCAACCGGCTGGTCGCGATCGGGCTCGGCTTTCTCGGCGTCATGGTGATCCTGCGGCCCGGCGTGGAGGCGGTCGACCCGGCAGCCCTGGTGATCATCGGATCGGCGGTCTTCTTCGCCACCTCGAACGTGATCGTCAAGGCGCTCACCCGGACCGAGGGCGCGTTCACCATCGTCTTGTACATGCAGATCGTCCAGTTGCCGATTTCCGGCATCGCGGCGATGTTCAACTGGACCACGCCGGTCTGGGAGCACGCGCCGTGGCTGGTGATGATCGGCGTGACGGGTGTGCTGGCCCACTATTCGATGACCCGCGCGCTGGCGCTGGCCGATGCGACCGTCGTCGGGCCCATCGACTTCCTGCGCCTGCCGATCACCGCCGGTGTTGCCTACCTGCTCTACAAGGAAGGGCTGAACCCGTTCGTGCTGATCGGCGCGCTCCTGATCTTCATCGGCAACTTCCATAGCGTCTGGCAGGAGCACCGCGCGGGCCGCCCCTGAGCGGAAGCGTCGCTTGTGTCCTCATCCAGCATCGGGGGCGCGACAGGTTCGCGGTTCCATCCGGCAAGAAAACCGATCGGACGGAAGGTGTCCGCGCGTTCCTTGTCGGCGGTGGCGAGGCCGGCAGGATGCGAACCTGCGACCTACGGATTAGGAAGCTTAGATTTTCTCGATGATTCCCATACGGTTAAACACCTTCACCCCTGAATCGCCCGACGGCGAATCAATGCCTTACGGGCGATTTGTCTAACTACCAGCATCGACGATCGGGCGCCGGAGATCGGCGCGGCATGACCGAATGCCCCTGGTGCGGCGAGCCGTTCGAGGCTCCGACGCGCGGCGGCTCCCCGAAGCGCTTCTGCTCGACCGCGTGCAAGAACCAATGGAACGCGGCCGCCAGGGCATTCGGCCGCGCGATGGAGACCCAAGGGGTGCTCAATCTGAGGGCGCGGATAGAAGGCCGTCAGAAGGCCTCCAAATCCACCGTGCACGCTGCTACAGCGCCCAAGTCGGCTTTGGGGGTAGTGGGTGCGCCGTCCCGCTGACACCGGCGATGCGGCACGCCGTTTGCCTGCCGGACGGCCGCGCAACCCCGACCGACGCCTCCGACCGCGCGCCCACTGGAACAAAGCCCGGCCATGAGCTAACATTCAAACTGGAACACGCGGTGGGGGCCGGTCGCCGGGATCTTGCCGATATCACCGCCGACTTGGCGAAATCTTCGCGGGATAACGGCGGTTCCGACCGGTTCCGATCCTGTTTGGTATGGCGATTTGATTCGCGCGATATCGGAGCTTGACGCGGAGATGTCGAACAAGCAGCCGATGGGAAAACCAGGATGCTGACGTATTGGGTCGTTGGCGGCATCGTCCTGGCTCTGCTCGAGATCGTTGTCCCCGGGATGGTTCTGGTGTTTCTTGGGGTCGCCGCGCTGATCGTCGCCGGGCTGATCTGGCTCGGCGTGATCGATGGATGGATCCCCGCCCTGACCGCGTGGTTCGTGGTTTCGCTGGTGTCGTTGATCGTGCTGCGGGGCCTGTTTCAGCGCATGATGCCGGGCGAGGAGGCGTGGAGCTCGGCCGACGAGGATGTCGACTCCTTTGGCCAGGTGGTCGAGGTCGCCGAGACCATCACCAAGGGCGAACCCGGCGACAAGGGTGAATACGGCCGCATACGGTATCGCGGCACGACCTGGCCGGCGATCTGTTACGAGCATACGCTGGCAGCCGGCAGCCAGGCGAAGCTGGTATATTGCGACAACCTCGTGTGGATCGTCGAAGCGCTCGACGATGGCCCGGGCGCGCCGGACTAGGGGCTGAAGACCGAATCAAGGGATCGGGGAGGGGACATGTTGACCGCTTTTACGGTTGGGTTGCTGATCGCCGGGCTTGTCATCTGGCGAACCGTGGTGATCGTCCCGATGCGCGAGGCCAACGTGGTCGAGCGGCTGGGAAAATTCCGCTCCGTCCTGCAGCCCGGCATGCATTTCCTGATACCGTTCTTCGATCGCGTCGCCTACCGGCACGAGATCCGCGAGCAGGTCATCGACATTCCCAGTCAAAGCTGTATCACGCGCGACAACATCCAGGTCGACGTCGACGGGCTGGTCTACCTCAAGGTGATGGATGCCGAGCGCGCCAGCTACGGAATCGAGGACTACCGGCGCGCCACGGTCAATCTGGCGCAAACCACGATGCGGGCCGAGATCGGCAAGTTGTCGCTCGGGCAGACCTTCTCGGAGCGCGAAACGCTCAACGAGACCATCATCAAGGAAATCGACAAGGCTTCCGACCCCTGGGGCGTGAAGATCCTGCGCTACGAGCTCAAGAACATCACCCCGTCCCGGCACGTCGTGCAGACGCTCGAAAAACAGATGGAAGCGGAGCGCGAAAAACGCGCCGAGGTAACCAACGCCTCGGCCGACAAAGCGGCCATGATCAACGTCTCGCAAGGCGAGCGTCAGGCCGAAATCAACGTCTCGGAAGGCGAAAAGCAGCGCCGGATCAACGAAGCGAACGGGCGCGCCCAGTCGATCGCCCTGATCGCTGCGGCGACTGCCGAGGGGACGGAGATGATCGCGCGCGCCAACTGCAAGCCGGGCGGCTCGGCGGCCGTCAAGGCCCAGCTCGTGGAGCAGTTCATCGAGACCCTGGGCGAAATTATCGAAAAGGCGGACGTCTCGGTGGTGCCGGTCGACCTCGCCAACATGCGGGGCTTCTTCCAGGGCATGTCCAGCATTGCCGATGCCTTCCCCGACGGCAGCAGCAATGCCAAGCCGAGCGGCGCGCCGCCGCGTGCTCCCGCCCCGTGGGGGCCGGCAAGCGAATAAGGAGAAGAAACGATGGACACAAGCTTCAACTTGCAGGGCATCGACCCGTGGCAGCTTTTCAACTTCGTGGTCTGGGGCGTCTTTTTTCTCATTCTGGTGGTCAAGTTCTTCGCCGCGATCCGGGTCGTACCGACACAGGCCGCCTTCATCGTCGAGCGCTTGGGGCGCTATAGCAAGACACTCGGTCCCGGCTTCCACGCCTTGATTCCGGTTCTCGACCGCGTCGCCTTCATTCACGACCTGAAGGAGGAAACCGTCGATGTGCCGCCACAGGAATGCTTCACCAAGGACGAGGTCCGGGTCGAGGTCGACGGCGTCATGTACATTTCGGTCGTCGATCCGGTGCGCGCCAGCTATGGCGTCACCGACTATTCGGTCGCGGCGATGGAGCTTGCCCAGACCACGACCCGCTCGGTCATCGGCACGCTCGATCTCGACCGCACCTTCGAAGAACGCGAGCTGATCAGCTCACGCGTGGTCGAGGTGCTGGAGCGGGCCGGCGAGGTGTGGGGCATCCGGGTTCATCGATACGAGATCAAGAACCTGACGCCGCCGCAATCGGTCCATCGGGCGATGGAAAAACAGGTCACCGCGGAGCGCGAGCTGCGCGCCGTGGTGGCGCGCTCCGAAGGCGAAAAACAAAGCCGCATCAACATGTCCGAAGGTCAGAAGCTGGAGATGATCAACCACTCCGAAGGCCAGATGCAGCGCACGATCAACGAGGCCGAGGGCCGCGCCCAGGAGGTTCGGGCGATCGCTGCGGCCACCGCGGAGTCAATCGAAAAAATTGCCGCCGCGATAAATCAAGACGGCGGCGAGGACTCGGTGCGCATGCAGCTCGCGGCAAAATACCTGGTTCGGCTGCGGGTCCTGGCCGGCGCACAAACCCGGGTCATCCTGCCGACCGACTTGTCGGATCTGGAAGGCGTGCTGCAAAGCCTCGAAATCGACTGGCTGGGCAAGAACGCGCCGGCCGGATCTTGAGCACATAAACCACGGGTCCGAGGGGGGCGGCGCCGCGCGGTTTGCCCGCCATATCGACGGCTGTCGCGGGTACCGGGTCACGCCGATCGGGCGGATACGCAACCGCCGGGGCCGCCGCTGCCGGGTCGAGAGCTTCATCGAGACCCACGGCCCGCGTGCCGGCCCGCCGGATGTTCGCCGAGCGCTTGCGCCCGCGCTCGGCGCGGATTGAGAGGGTGAGGACCTGGCCGGTCTTGGTCGTCGGCCGGTGCGGCGGCTGCATCGCCCGGTCACCGAATCACCAGACCGTCGCGGCAGCCGCCGCGGCGGTCGGGGCCTCGTGCGCCGCCCTGTATCGCCGCAAGATGCGTGCCGCCGCCGCGCGCCGGCCGCAGGTCTCACCTGCGCTGGTGACCACGATCCGCGCGTTGCACGTCGACGACCCGATCGGGCCAAGGCCAAGCGCGCGGTGCTGCTGCGCCGCAAAGCGCATCGGGTCCGTGAAAGCGTCCTCGGGCGCATCCCGATGCAGCCCGACGCAAACTTACGGGCAAGACTCACAGCCTGAAGGGCAGGTCGACGAAATAGGCGCTCACATAGAGCGCGCCGGCAAGCCCTGTGATGCTTCCCAGCATCAGCTTCAGCATGTGCTCGGGCACGAAGCGCTGGGTCTTCGCCGCACACCACGCGCCGGCGATCCCGCCGGAAGCGGCGAAGAAGCCCCATGCCCATTCGGGAGTGACGACGGTGCCCGAAAACTGCGGGACGGTGAGCGCGTAGGTCAGAAGGCCGGTAGCCGAAAGCACGATCACGTAGGGGATCGTCGCCGCGACCAGGACATACATCGGCAGCCGGTAGAGCGCCGAGAAGATCGGCACCAGCAGAAACCCGCCGCCGATGATCGACTTGCCGAACCCCTGACCGAGATGGATGTGCGAATCGATGAATCCCGGCACGACGGCCCGCCCGGGAAGCGGGGTCATCGGCGTGCCGGGGAACCGGCACGCGAAGTCCGCCCTGTCGGCAAGCGTCTTGATCGCCCCGTCCTCGACCAGCATGACCGCATCCTGCCTGGCGCCCTCGGGGGCCAGCAGGACATCGGGTGCGATCGCGTAGCGGTCCGCGCCCAATATTTCCGCCAGACTCGCGCTCATCGTCCTGGATGCCGATAGGGGATTGCCTGCTCCATCGCCCGCCGCAACCGACGATAGCGGTCTTGCCTGCGCTCTGCCAGCCTCGCCGGGCGCGGGTGTGCGGGCGCGGCGGTTGGTATATTCTGGCGGCGGGGAGGACGGTCATGGCCGAATTCGGGTGTATCGTCAGGCTTGAATCACTGGGCGGGGCCGGTCGATGATCGTCGATTTCCAGCACCATTTCGTGCCGCCGGCACTGCTGCCCGAGGGCGCGGCCGAGCGGCCGTTCACCCGCTATGACGAGCACGGGGTGCCGTCCTACAGCTTCCATTCGCTGCTGGTCGACCTCGATGCCCATATCGCGATGATGGACGTTGCCGGCATCGGGGCGGCGGTGCTGTCGTGTGCCGAGGGGATGTGCGCGCCGCTCGAGAAATCGGTCATCTGCAACGATGCCGCCAAGGCCGCCGAGCGCGCTTATCCGGGCCGGTTCATCGGCACCGCGCACGCCCACCCGCTGGGCGGGGAAGAGGCGATGGCGGAGCTGCGGCGCTGCGCCGACGAACTCGGCTTCCCCGGCGTGGTGATCACCTCGGAGTTCGACGGCATCGGGCTGGATGCGCCGGAGCTCGACCCGTTCTGGGCCGAGGCCGCGCGCCTCGGGCTCTACGTCTTCGTCCATCCCGCGCTCAGGCTCAGCCATCCCCGCCAGTTCGACGCCTATGACCTCGCCCGCGCGGTCGGCCGCGAGTTCTCGCTGGTCCAGGCGACGGTGCGGTTGATCAACGGCGGCGTCTTCGACCGCCATCCCGACCTCACGGTGCAGATGGCGCATCTCGGCGGCGGCATCGCCTCGGTGCTGGGCCGTATCCGTTCCTACCAGGACCGCGACTTCTGGGGCACCGCCGGCAACGACCGCCACGGCCGCAATCCGGGGCGGGATTTCGACTCCTACCTTGCCGAGCGCATGGTGTTCGACACCGCCGGGTTCTGCGGCGATGCCCGCTCGGTCAAGACGTCCCTGGTCGAGCTGCCGGCCGAGCGCATCGTCTTCGCCAGCGACTACCCGCAGGAGATCCGGAAGAACGAGGCCGTCAAGGCCTTCGTCGATGCCATCGCCGAGATCCCGGACGACGGCGCCTTCATCCTCGGCGGCAACAACCACCTCCTGCTGCCCTGACACCGCTCACCGCGTCCTGGCATCACCAGTACCGCACCTGTCGCAACGCGCCGGCGATCGTTAGTTGGTGCCGTTTCTGCCTTGTGGCTGCGTCATTTCCAGCACTCGACGAGAACGGTAAAGGCTTTCGCGGTCGCCGCGCGCGGCGGCCGCCGGCCCTTCGAGCAGGGCGAGGTCGGTGGCATCGTCGCGCGGTGACGGCGACAGGCCCCGAACCCGGCACGACGCGCAGTTCGGTGCACCCGCGCACGACATGCGCGTTGGTCAGTATGTGGCCAGCAGTGCTGACACGAAACCCGGATCCGGTCGATACTCTATCGAGCGAAATGCGGGCGGGGCCGGATTATGGCGCGGCGCCGGCGGCGAGAAGGGCGGATATGACCGCGCTCTCCAGCCGTTCGGACAGGCGGCCGTCCGCCGGCAGCCCGGCCGATGCCTGGAATGCCCGGATCGCAGCACGGGTCTTGGAGTCGAGGACCCCGTCGGCGGACCCGGCGTCGTAGCCGAGCCGCGCGAGAGCGCGTTGCAGCATGGCCACCCGGCTACGCATACCGCCGTCCTTGCCTGCCGCCGGCGGTGTCGGCAGAGCCGTCTCCGTCCCGGGCCGCCAGGTTCTCGCCAGCCGCCGGGCCCGCTCGAGCGCCGCCGCCGTCAGACGCGCCGCAACGTGGTCGCGGCGTTGCACGGCCCGTTTACGCAAGGCCTTCTGCGAGGCCGAGGATCGGGCGGCGGCAAGGTTGAACCACCTGTGCGCCTCAACGAAGTCCCGGGGAACACCTCGGCCGAGTTCGTACATGAGTGCAAGACCGAACTGAGCGCGGGCATCGCCTTGCTCTGCGGCGCGGCGGTACCATGTCACCGCCAAGGCGTAGTCCTGGGCGACGCCCTCGCCCTTGTAGTACAGGAACCCGAGATTTAACTGCGCGGCGGCACGGCCCTGCGCGGCGGCGCGGCGGTACCACGTCGCCGCCTCGGCTTCGTCCCGAGGGACACCCTCGCCGTTATAGTACATGAGCCCGAGATTGAACTGAGCGTGGGCATGGCCCTGCTCGGCGGCGCGACGGTACCACCTCGCCGCCTCGGCATAGTCCCGGGGGACGCCCTTGCCGTTGCCGTACATGAACCCGAGATTGAACTGCGCGGCGGCACGGCCCTGCGCGGCGGCGCGGCGGTACCACCTCGCCGCCTCGGCATAATCCCGGGGGACGCCCTCGCCGTTATAGTACATGAGCCCGAGATTGAACTGAGCGGCGGCATGGCCCTGCGCGGCGGCGCGGCGGTACCACCTCAGGGCCAAAGCATCATCCCGGGGGACGCCCTTGCCGTTGGCGTACAGGAACCCGAGACCGAACTGACCGGTGGCAATGCCCTGCTCCGCAAGGCTTCGGAATCCGCGGTAGGCCGTAGCGTAGTCGCCGCGGTCGTATGCCGCGAGGACTTCGTCGAAGGTTTGCGCCGCCGCCGAATACCCGCCCGTCATCACCGGCAGGAATATCGCCGCCGCGGCAATGAGCCGAAGCGCCCGCTTCACCGTCTCGATGGCTCGCTCTCCAGGTCGCTCGCGTGCAAGTCTATTGCCGAAGCGGGCAACGCGGTCAAGCGCGCCGCCGCAAGGCGCATTCCGGGACCGGTGCGTGCCGTCAGCACGCAGACACAGCCCGCGCCGCATCGGAACGATAAAACCACCCGGACTCCCCACCCCCCCGGCCGGCACGGCGGTGCCGAGCGGGCCGCGGCCGCGTCTCAGGCGGCGGCGATCTGGGCCTTGATCGCCTCCTCCCAGGAGTCCGGATCGAAGCCGAACGGTCCGGCATCGCCGGTATAGGCGATGCGCCCGTCGGGATCGACGACGAACAGCCGGATCGGGGTGGAGACGTATTTCTCCTCCACGTCGTTGCCGATCCAGTCGATCAGCATCGGCATCTGGATGTCCATCGCCACCCGGCAGGCGGCGGCGATCTCGGTGCGCGCCGCATCGGTGGTGGGCGCCTCGTAGAGGATGTTCTCCTCCAGGTTTTCCGGCACCTGCCAGCCATTGCTGGGATGGGCCTCGCGGATATAGACGGCGTAGAACCGGATGTCCCGGTCCTTGTGGCGGTCATAGATCTCGTTCAGGCGCACGGCCCAACTACGATAGGGGGGTCAGGTATAGGACCCGAAGACCAGCGCCACCGGCGTGCCCTTGAGCGCCGACAGCCGCACCCGCCGGCCGGTGCGCGCGCCGTCGGCGCCGAGCCCTTCGAGCTCGAAATCCGGCGCCGGACTGCCGGGCTGCGGCACCCGCGACTGACGTTCCCGGCGCCAGTCATGGTAGGCGTCGAACTCGGCCTCGGTGATGTCGGAAATCGACAACCACATCCGCTTGCGTTCCTCGGGCGTCATCTGCGCGCCCTTCATGGCTCTCTGCTCGACGGAGAGTCCCGGTTCGGCCATCAGCCTCGATCCTCGTTGATATCCATGCGATGACCGGAACCGACCATTTCGGCCGGAGCCTGTCAAACCGCCTGCCCGGACCGGCGACGTCCGGTCCGCCCGGCGCGCCGTCTCAGTCCTCGTCGGGCGCGATCGCGGGTGCGCCCGAGGCGCCGTAATCGAACGCGTCGTAGTGCATCTCGGTGCGCGATTCGATCAGCGCCAGCAGGCCGTTCGCGTCCTTGGCGTCGCGGATGTCGCGCGCGGTCGGCTTGAAGCTGTCGGCGAAGATGCTCTTGGCGTTGAACGGACAGACCATCAGGCAGATCTTGCAGCCATAGAGCTTGTGGAACCACGGCTCGCAAGCCGGCCGGTCGACGATCCAGCGCTCGACACCGGCGACGGTCTGCTTGTCGGGCTTGATCGCATCGCCCGGGCAGAACCGGGTGCAGATGTTGCACGAGGCGCAGACCTCGTCGATCCCCGAATCGCGCGGCCCGTCGGGGGTCAGCGGCAGGTCGGTGGTCACCGCCCCCAGTCGGAAGGACGAGCCCAGCTCGGTCGAGATCAGCGAGCCGTGCTTGCCGAGCTCGCCCAGCCCGGCGAGCCAGGCGAACGGCACCAGCGGGATATCGCCGCCGTTGGCCTGCATCCGCGCGCGGTAGCCGAACCCGCCGATCTGGTGGGCGAGCCGGACACCGAGATCGTCGAGTCGGTAGTAGATCCGGTGGACCTCGTCCTGGGACCGCGGGCCGATATCGGCCATGTAGTCGTATTTCATCGCCATCGCGTAGACGATCACCGCGGTGTGGCCGGGCTGGTCGGCCTGGGCGAAGGTGAAGCGCTCGTCATAGGCTGCGATGCCGACGGCATCGGCGCCGGCCTCCAGCACCCAGTCCTTGATCCAGCGCGCAGTCGCGTCCGCGTCGATGTCCTCGGTCCGGTCGGGATTGACCGGCGTGTCGCGCTGTTCGAACAGCACATGGTCGCGGATGAACAGGTGGCGCTTGGCCGCGGGCGGGAAGCGCGCGCGGAACTGCGCGGTGCGCTTGACGTCGACGCCGCCGACCCGTGTACGCGCCGGCCGCTGCGCGTCGGTAATGTCGGGCTTGCCCATCCAACCCCTCCGCCTGACCGGGCATGTGCCGAGCACGCTGGACCGGCCCGAACATGCCGAGCATGACAGTGCCACACCGGGCCGCGCCAGAGAAGGCTGTTTCCCGCCGGGCCGGCTATGGCATCATGGCGGCAAATCCGGGTTGAGCGTTCTTCGGGGAGTGGCGGGGATGGTGCATGCGCGGCGCGGCTATGCCGACCTGCAGGAGCATCTGGAGGTGCTGGATGCGGCCGGGCTGCTGCTGCGGATCGACGAGCCGGTCAACAAGGACACCGAGATGCACCCGCTGGTCCGCTGGCAGTTCCGCGGCGGGCTGGAGGAGCGCGAGCGCAAGGCCTTCCTGTTCAACACCGTCACCGACAGCCTGGACCGGCGTTACGACATCCCGGTGGTGATCGGCGCGCTCGCGGCCAACAAAGCCATCTACAGCCAGGGCATGCGCGCCGAGGTCGCCGACATCCCGGCGCGCTGGGACCACGCGATGGCGAACCCGGTGCCGCCGCGGCTGGTCAACGAGGGGCCGTGCCAGGAGGTCGTCATCGAGGGCGAGGCCCTGCGGGGTCCGGGCAACGGGTTGGATGCCCTGCCGATCCCGATCTCGACGCCCGGCTTCGACAGCGCGCCGACCCTTGCGGCCACCAACGTCATCACCAAGGACCCGGAGACGGGGGTGCAGAACATGGGCACCTACCGCGCCGGGCTGAAGGCGCCCGATCGGCTGGTGGTGCGTATGGCGACCCGGGTGGGCGGGGCCGGCGGCTACGTCCATTGGCAGAAATGCAAGGCGCGCGGCGAGGGCCTGCCGTGCGCGATCGTGCTTGGCTGCCCGCCGCTGGTGGCGTTCATGGGTCCGCAGAAGCTGCAGGTCGATGTCGACGAGTTCGACATCGCCGGCGGGCTGGCCGGCGAGCCGATCAACGTCGTGCGCGCCAAGACCGTCGACCTGCTGGTACCGGCCGAGGCCGAGATGGTGATCGAGGGGATGATCGATACCACCATGCTGGAGCCGGAGGGTCCGTTCGGCGAGAGCCACGGCCATGTGGCGCTGGAGGAGTACAACCTGCCGATGCGGGTGAGCGCGATCACCCGCAAGGCGCACCCGGTGATCCCGTCCTATATCAGCCAGGTCGCACCGAGCGAATCCTCGGTGATCAAGCGCGTCGCCTACGAGCCGCTGTTCCTCGCCCACCTGCGCGACCAGCTCGGGGTGAAGGCGGTCACCGGTGTCGCGCTCCACGAGAAGCTGACCGGGCTGTTGCGGGTGAGCATCGTAACGCTGGAGCGCGGCGCACCGCGCACCGAGGTCTGGCGGGCGCTCTACGGGACGGCGAGCTTCAAGGGCGACTGCTCCAAGATCTGCATCGCGGTCAATGACGACATCGATCCCGACAACGCCGATGCGCTGCTCTGGGCGATGGCCTACCGCCATAACCCGACCGATGACGTCGCGATCCTTCCCCATCGCGGTCAGGGCCACGGGCCCAAGCGCGAGCACGCGGGCGAGGAGGACTCTACGCTGCTGATCGATGCGACCATGAAATCCGGCATGCCGCCGCTGGCCTTGCCGGCGCGCGCCTACATGGAAGGCGCGCGCGCCCTGTGGGAGCGGCTGGGCCTGCCCGGCCTCAAGCCGGAATCGCCCTGGCACGGCTATACGTTGGGCGACTGGACCGAGGACTGGGACCAGGCGGCGAAGCGCGCCGCCGACGGGCATTATCTGGAGAACGGCAGGCGCACGCTGCAACGCCAGCAGCCCGGGCTGGTGCCCGAAACCTCGGTGCGCGACGTCGAGCGCGAGGAGGACTGACATGGAAGGGGCCGCAGCCGGCGCCGAACGCCAGGCGATGCATCAAGGGCTGATCGCGCGCGCGGCCGCCATGGTCCCGGATCTGCGCGCGCGCGCCGACGAGGCCGAAGCGAACCGGGTGATCCCCGAGATCACCCATCGGGAGTTCGTCGAGGCGGGCTTCTACCGCATCTTCCAGCCCGCCCATTTCGGCGGGCTGGAATGCGACTACCGCATCATGGTCGATCTGTCGGCCGAGCTCGGCCGCGGCTGCGGGTCGAGCACCTGGGTCTTCACCAACCTCGCCGCCCAGTCGCTGGTGCTGGGCTGCGGCTACGAGCAGGCCCAGGACGATGTCTGGGGCGACAACCCCGAGGCGCTGATGGCCTCGGGTTTCGCCGTGGCCGGCGGCGGCGCCAGACAGGTCGACGGCGGCGTGGTGCTGGACGGGCTGTGGAGCTTCTCCAGCGGCGTCGACTACTGCGACTGGCTCAACCTTCAGATCTTCCTGCCGCGCGAAAGCGGTCCGCCGGAGCACCGGTTCGTGCTGGTCCCGCGCGGCGAATGCGCGGTAGTCGATGACTGGAACGCGACCGGGCTGCTGGCCACCGGCAGCAAATCGGTCCTGCTGAAGGAGGTGTTCGTTCCCGACTACCGGACCCTGCCGTCCGCCAACCTGTCCGGCGGCCGCTCGCTCAGCCCGGAACGCAACGCTTCGCCGCTGTTCCGGATTTCGATCTGGTCGACGGGAACGCAGATCTTTTCCGGGCCCGCGCTGGGCATTGCCCGCGGCGCGCTCGAATATGTCGAGACCCTGTTCGCCGAGCGCACCGGTGTGACCGGCGCCAAGCTGGCCGAGCTTCCGACGGCGCAGATCCGGGTTGCGGAAGCCGCCTCGGAGATCGATGCCGCCGGTGCGCTGCTGATCCAGTGCGGCGAGGAATCGATGCGCTACGCCGAGGCCGACGAGCACCCGGAGCTGCCGGTACGCGCCAGGTGGCGGCGCAACAACGCCTATGCCACCCAGCTCTGCGTCCGCGCGGTCGAGCGGCTTTACCCGCTGCTGGGCGCGCGCGGGCTCGACCAGACCAGCCCCTTCATGCGCGCCTGGCGCGACGTGCACGCGGTCTCGATGCAGATCACTCAGGCCTGGGACATCCAGTCGGTCAACGCCGGGCGCATCCGCTTCGGGCTGCCCTCGCTCGACCCGCGCCTGTGACCGCCCGGCGCCAATCGCGCATCCCCGTCTAAGACGCGTCGATCAGGACGGCGGCGAGGCGGCATGGGCCGGCGCCGGTGTTGCGCCAAGCGTGGCTGGTGCCGCGCTGGACCAGACAATCGCCCGGGCGTAGCGGCACCTCGGAGTCCTCGAGCACCAGGTTGAGCTCGCCCTCGATGACCACGACGTAGTCGATGGTCCGGGTCGTGTGCATCTCCAATTCCTGGTCGGGCTGGAGCTCCATCACCCGGAAGATGGTCCCGCCCGGCGGCGGCGGGCGGCCGACCGGCAGCGCGCCGGCGTCCTCGCTGCCCGAATTGGGCGGGCGCGCGGGCTCGGTCACCCAGACGACGCGGGAGTCGTGGCCGCGCCGGCGCGAGGCGCCGTTCCGCGCGATGTCGTCGATGATCACCACCGGTTTCCCCGCTTCATCGTGGCCGGTGACCACCCGGCGGACGTTCATGGACATCGTCACCTCCTTTTGCGCTCGCCCCGCAGGGCGAATTATAATGCCCGGCCGCTGCAAAAGGAGAGCCGTCGATGAGCTACACGCTGGAGAACCTCGCCGCGGACTGTCATGCCGCGATTGCCGAGGATGCCGGGCCGCCGGGCCGCGAGAAGGTGTGCCGGTACGTCGAGAAGGCGCTGAAGGACCAGGACTTCATCGCCAGCCACTTGGGTCCCGAGAACCGGGACGAGCGCAAGATCATCTACCAGGACCCGGAGTTCGGCTTCTGCATCCTGGCCCACGTGTACAGCGGCGCCAAGGGAAGCAACCCCCACGACCACGCCTCGTCCTGGGCGATCTACGGTCAGGCGGTGGGCGAGACCGAGATGACCGACTGGCGCAAGGTCAAGCCGCCGCAGGGCGATGAGCCCGGCCTCGTCGAGCAAGTCAGGGTCTATGCGCTGCAACCCGGCGCCGCTCATCTCTACAACGAGGGCGACCTCCACTCGCCGCGTCGGGAGGACGACACCAAGCTCATCCGGGTCGAGGGGATGAATCTGGCCGGCGTCGCGCGCGACCGCTACGTCGCGGCCTGAGCAGGTTCAGCGCCGCTCCAGCCGCAGGACGTAGCTCGCCGCGGCGAAGATGATCACGGCGCCGACCCAGGTCCAGATGTCGGAAACCTCGCCAAAGGCGAGCCAGCCGATCGCCGCGGCGAACGGCAGGCGGGTGAAGTCGAACGGCTGGACGATGCGCGCATCGGCCGCGCCCACCGCCCGGGTGATCGAGAACTGGGCGATAGTTCCGGCCACGCCCACCCCGCACAGCCACATGAGGTCCGTCCAGCCCGGCGTCACCCAGACCGGCAGTGCGGGGATCAGCGACATCGGGATCAGCAGCAAATTGCCGTAGGTCAGGATCACGCGGGCCGAATCGGTCCGCGACAGCACCCGGACCGTCCAGTTGGTCGAGGCGAAGAACAGTGCAGCGCCGACCGCGGCGACCACGCCGAGGCCGACCTCGATCAATCCCGGCCGCAGGATCACCAGCGCGCCGGCGAGCCCCACCAGCGCCGCCAGCCAATGCCGGCAGCCGATGCGCTCGCCCAGCAGCAGCGCGGCGCCGGCCATGGTGAACAGCGGCGTCAGGAACTGCAGCGCGTAGTAGTCGGCCAGCGGGATGTGCGAGACCGCGTAGAACCAGCACATGATGCCGACATAGGCGAGCACGGTGCGCAGGACGTGCAGCGGGAATTTCCGTGTCCTCAGCCGCTCATGCACGGTCCGCCGGCTGCCGCCGAGCGCAAACGGCAGCAGGATCGCGAGCGCGATGACGCTGCGGAAGAAGCCGACCTCGAACACCGAATAGCCGGCCGCAAGGTGACGGACCATCGCGCCGGTGAGCGTGTACATCAACGCGGCCAGCAGCATCCATACCGCACCGCGCGCCGCGGTCGAGCCCCGGAGCCGGGTCAGCGCACCCATCAGCGCGCGGCGAGCCGGACCAGGGCCTCGGCGAGCACGCGGGTGCCGGCGGCGAGATCGGCCGGCGTGGCGCTCTCGGCCTCGTTGTGGCTGATACCGCCGGCGCAGGGCACGAAGATCATGCCGGTCGGACAGACCAGGCTGAGCTGGCGGGCATCGTGCCCGGCGCCGGAGAACAGCCGCATGTGGGCGAGCCCGAGGTCGCCGGCCACCGCCTCGATGGTCTGCCTGACGGTCTCGTCGAACCAGACCGACGGCGCCGCCGCAATGGTCCAGGCCTCCGCCCGGCAGGCGACCAGCGCGTCCCGGCAGATGCCGGCGACCTCGGCCTCGAGCCCGGCCAGGGTTTCGCTCACCGGATGGCGGATGTCGAGCGAGAAGACGACCTGCGAGGCCACCACCGAGGGCACGTTGGGGGTGATCTCCATCCGGCCCACGGTCAAGCGCACGTCGGCATCGACATGGAGCCGGTCGTGCAGCGCCGAGACCGCGCGTGCGGCCTCCCACAGGGCATCGCGGCGGGCCGGGCGGGGCGTGGTGCCGGCATGAGCCTCCTCGCCGGTGATACGCACGCGCATCCGGCGGACGCACTGGATCCCGGTCACCACGCCGATCGTCTTTCCCTGCCGTTCGAGCTCGGGGCCCTGCTCGATATGGGCCTCGACGAAGGCAGCCACGGGGAAACCGATCGGCGACGCCCGGCGGCGGGCGTTGCCTCGATCGCCGATCCCAGGACATCGCCGAGCCGGACCCCGGCACGGTCGGTGACGGCAATCATCTCATCGCGCCGGCGAAGGCCGCAGAACGCCTCGGAGCCCATCATGCCCGGGGCGAAGCGCGAGCCCTCCTCGTTGAGCCAGGCGACGACCTCAATCGGCCGGCTTGTTTCGATGCCGACCGCATCGAGCGCCTGGAGCGCCTCGAGCCCGGCGAGCACCCCGAAGGCGCCGTCGAACTTGCCGCCCGTCGGCTGGGTGTCTATATGAGAGCCGGTCAGCACCGGGGCGAGCGCGGGGTCGGCGCCCTCGCGGCGGATGAACAGGTTCGAGATCCCATCGACATGGACCGCGTAGCCGAGCTCACCGGCCCATCGGGCGAGCAGCGCACGGGCCGCGCATTCCTCGGCGCTCAGCGCCTGGCGGTTGACCCCGCCTTTGTCCGTTGCACCCAGCCGGGCGAGATCCATGTGCCGTTGCCAGAGGCGGGCCTCATCGACGCCGGAGGCGGCATTCATGCTTTAGGCGTCGTCCCGGGTCAGGCCCGACAGCAGCGCCGAGGCGCCCTGCGCGAACGGCCGGGCGGTCCATTTCCCCGCCTCGACGGTGGCGAAGAAATCGGCGAGCGCCTGGTTGAACAGCGCCGGCTCCTCGAGGTTGACGGTATGCCCGGTCTTGGGCACCACCCACAGCGCCGCCGTGGGAATGGTCCGCTTGAGGAAGATGCCGGGCTCCAGACACCAATCGTCCTCGTCTCCAGTCACGATCAGGGCCGGCACCGACATCGCCTTCAGCCCGTCTTCCAGATGCCACAGCGACGGGCGGTGCTTCTGCACCCCGCGCATGGTCCTTGCCGCGCCCTCGGCCGAATGCCGGGCGAGTTGGTCCTTGAATTCGAGCCAGCCGCGCGGGTCCTTGCCCTTGAGCTGCAACCGGTAGGCGCCGGCGGCATAGTCCTCGGCGAGAGCGGGCGCGCCGCGCTGCTCATACGCGCCGGCCAGCGCCTCGGAGTCCGCGGCGTATTGCTCGCTTTCCTCGGGCTTGGCCCCGTAGCCGCAGGCCGCGACGACGATCGATTCGGCCATCGCGGCGTAGCGCAGCCCGAAATGGAGCGCCGCGAACCCGCCCATCGAGAGGCCGACGACGTGCGCGCGGCCGATCCCCGCCGCCTTCATGACCGCAGCGATGTCATCGGCTGCGATGTCCTGGGAATACAGCGCCTGGTCCTCGGGCACGTCCGACGGCGGATAGCCGCGGGCGTTGAATGCCACGCAGCGATAGCGCCTGGAGAAATGGCGGACCTGCGGCTCCCAGCTCCGGTAGTCGCCGGCGAACTCGTGGACGAAGACGACCGGCGTACCCCTCGCCGGTCTCTTCGTAATAGAGCTTTACGCCGTCCGCATCGGCATAAGCCATCGACTTGCCTCCCGTGATCCCGCTCGGGTCAATAGAACGCGCGGTCCGATCCGTCATCCTCCAGGGCGGCCGCGGCGACTTCCGGCAGGAGGTCGCAGAACCGCCGCGCGTGCTCGACCGGAACCGTGGTCGAGACCTTCACGAAACGATCGGCGTAGCGCCTGGACTGATAGGCGGCCTGGCGGATCATGATGCCACGCTCACGGTAGCGCGCGACCAGGGTCTCGGGCGCGATGCCGGCGGCGCTGGCGTCAATCACCACGAAATTGCCGTCGGAGGGATAGACCGGCATGGCGAGCCCGTTGATCGGCGCGACCGCCCGATGGATCGCGTCCTGGTTCGCACGCTGGATGCGGTTGACCTCGGGAAACCATTCCGCCCTGGTCCGGAGCCCGGCGATAGCGCCGCGCTGGGCGATCAGGCTCGAGCCCAGCGCGTTGGGCTGGGCCGCCGACAGGGCCTCGATCGTCTCGGGCCGGGCCATCAGGCCGCCCAGGCGCAGGCCCGCGAGCCCCAGCCATTTGGAAAAGCTGTAGGTGGTGATCGTCCCCTCGGGATAGTGGCGGAACGCCAGCGTGTGAGCGCGGGCGAAATGGCGGTAGGTGCAGTCGTGGACCAGCCACGCCCCGGCCTTGCGCGCGATGTCCGCGAAGGCCTGGATTTCATCGCACGAATAGGACACGCCCAGCGGGTTCAGCGGATCGATCAGATAGATCAGCGCCGCCCCGCCATCATCGACCGCGGCCTGGAGCTGGGCGGCGGTGAGCTTGTAGTCCTGCTCGGCCTCGTAGACCGGCAAAGCGAGCACGTCGGCGCCCGACTGTCTGGAGAACGCCTCCGGCCAGGGCCAGCCCGGATCGGTGGTGATCATCCGCGTGCCCGGCGCGAGCAGCTGGCGGCAGACATGATAGAGCCCTTCGATCGCCCCGTCGGTGATCAGGACGTCGGCACCTTCGACGGCAAAGTCGGCGAGGATCAAGCTGCGCAGGGCCTCCAGCCCCACCGGCGGCGCGTAGGCGTGATAGTCCTCCGCCTCGATCGCGGCGATCATCGCGCGCTTGACCGCCGGGTGGCTCGGCAGGTGGTTGGTATTCTGGCCCATCCAGATCAGGTCCGGATCGGCGATCAGGGCCTCGAAATGACGGTTGCGATCCTGGTAGGGTTGCATGGCGCCGACCTTGGTAACCGAGTTGGGCGCGGCTGTACACTCGCGGCGGTCCCGGCCGCGGGCGGAGGACGGAACGATGCACGAGAACGCCGTACCGACGATCGATTTCGAGCCCTTCCTGAAGGGCGCCGCCGGGGACCGTATGGCGGTGGCACGGGCGATCGATGCGGCCTGCACCGAGACCGGGTTCTTCGCGATCACCGGCCACGGCGTGCCGGAGCCGGCGATCGACCTTCTGCGCGCCGAGGCGGTCCGGTTCTTCGCCCTGCCCGAGCCCGACAAGCAGGCGGTCGCCCGGCCCGACAGCCGCGCGAGCCGCGGCTGGTACCGGCCGAACGAGCGTTCGCTCGCCTATTCGCTGGGCGCCGAGACCCCGCCCGACCTGCAGGAGAGCTTCGCGATGGGTCCGGTGGGGGTCCCTGACGAGTCCTATTTCACCTGCGCACGTGCGCGGACCTTCTTTGCGGCCAACCGCTGGCCCGCCGCGCGGCCCGGCCTGCAGGCGCTGATGAGCGGTTATTTCGCGGCGATGGAGCCGTTGGCGCAAGCCTTGATGCAGGCCTTCGCCCTCGCGCTCGGTCTGCCGCAAGACTTTTTCGAGGACAAGATCGACCGCCACACCTCCAGCCTGCGACTGATCCGCTATCCCGGCGCGGTCGCGCCCACGCCGGGGCAGCGGCGCGCGGGCGAGCACACCGACTACGGCACGCTCACCATCCTGCGCGGCGACAACCTGCCCGGCGGGCTGCAGGTCAAGCTGCGCCACGGCGCGTGGACCGACATCGTCCGGCCCGAAGGCGGGTTCATCTGCAACATCGGCGATGCGATGGCGCGCTGGGCCAACGACCGCTGGGTGTCGACCCTGCACCGTGTCGGCATCCCGCCCGACGGCGCCCCGGCGGAGGACCGCATCTCGATCGTGTTCTTCCACAATCCGAACTACGACGCCGAGATCCGCTGCATCACCGCCGGCGGAGAGGCCGCGAGATACCCGGCCGAGACCTTCGATGCCTACTACCTCGACAAGCTGAGGCGGGGCTCGTTGGGCAAGCGCGGCATGGCCGCCGGCCGGCCGGTCTAGCGGGACAGCCGGAAATTCGGTATTCAGCAGGTGAACCGAGCCGCTATAATGGCGCGACATGGAACCTTGCAGGACTCAAGGCCATGGCAACGAAACGCCAGGGAGGACAGCGACTGATGACCGGACGGAAATCGTTTTTGGGCGCGGTGGCCGCGGTCGCGGCACTCGGGCTCGGCGCCTCCGCAGCGGGCGCCAAGGAGGTTACGCTGAAGGGTGCGAGCTGCTTTCCCATCGGCAGCGTGGTGTCCGTCGGCTTCGAGAAATTCGTCAAGCAGTTGAACAAGGAAGCCAAAGGCCTCGTTCAGATCAAGGTCGTCGGCGGCGCGCCGGCGATCGGCAGCCCGTTCACCATGACCCGGCGCATGGCGCGCGGCATCAACGACTATATCGGCTGCCCCGATGCCTATTACGGCAACATCCTGCCCGAGGCGCCGGCGACCCGGCTGAGCGACTTCACCGCGGCCGAGAACCGCAAGAACGGCGCCTGGGACTACTACGCCAAGCTGTTCGAGGAGAAGAACGTCCGCTTCATCGGCTTGGCGATGGACAACGGGCCGTTCTTCCTGTGGCTCAACAAGAAGATCACCAAGCCGGACCTGACGGGCATGCATCTGCGCGTGGCCCCGGTCTACACGCCGTTCTTCAAGGCGCTGGGCGCCACGGTGCAGCGCTCGAACATCGCCCAAGTCTATACCTACATGGAAAACGGCACCGTCGTCGGCTACGGCTGGCCGGCGCTCGGCTGGCCCAATGCCTGGACCAAGGTGACCAAGTACTGGGTCGATCACGGTTTCTACAACGCCGGCATCTTCAGTCTGATGAACCTCGACAAATGGAAGGCGCTGACCAACGCGCAGCGTGAGGTCTTCACGCGGGTCGCGCTGGCCCACGAGAAGGAGGAGGTCAAGCGCGTCGAGACCTTGCCCGAGCGCAAGGAGTGGCTGAAGAAGAACGGGCTGGAGCCGATCGCCTTCCACGGCGCGGCCCGCGAGAAGTGGCTCAAGACCGCCGCTGATGCGGCCTGGGCCGAGGTGATCGAAAAGAGCCCGGAGCACGGCCCGAAACTGCGCAAGCTGTTCACGCGGCAGTAGGGCGGCATCCGGGCCGCGACCGCCGGCGGGGAGCGCACGCCGTCCCGCCGGCGGCCGGCCCGACCTTGGGGGACGCATCCGCCGGGGCTTGATCGGACGCCTGCATGACGGACTTCATCGATCGGTTCGAAGCCGGATTTCACCGCGTGAACGCTTTCCTGGCCGGGCTGGTCGCGGTCTCGATCGGGCTCATGGCGGTGCTGATCCCGCTCGACCTGCTGATCCGCAGCCTCAAATGGGGCAACATGCCCTGGCTCTACGAGGGGGTCGAATACGCGCTCTATTTCGGGATCTTTCTCGGCGCGCCCTGGGTGCTGCAGCTCGGCGCGCACGTCCGCGTCGACGTCCTGCTCACCATCCTGCCGACACCGGCGGCTGCCCGGCTGGAGCAGGTCCTCGACATCGCCGGAGCGCTCTTGTGTGCAGCGCTTTGCTATTACGGCATCGAAGCGACGATCCTGCATTACGTCGAAGGATATCTCCCAGACAAGCTCCTGGTCATCGCCAACTGGTATCTGATGACCGCGTTTGCGGTCGCCTTCGCCATGCTGACGATCGAGTTCGTGCTGCGCGCGCGGCGCGCGCACGCGGTCGTCAAGGAAGAAGCCGACGCGACCGCCAAAGCGGGGTTCTGAGGATGGAGTGGTATTTCGCGCTGGTCCTGCTGCTGGGCACCGTGTGCGTTGCGATGTTCCTCGGCATGCCGGTCGCGTTTGCGTTCTTCGCGACCAACATATTGGGCACCTATTTGTTCATCGGCGGCAGCCTCGGGCTCGAGGAGATGCCCATGGAGTTCCAGCTCGCGGTGACCAAATTCATCCTGACGCCGATCGCGCTGTTCCTGCTGATGGGCGAGATCCTGTTGCACACCGGTGTCGCCTTCAAGGCGATCGGCGCGATCGACCGGCTGATCGCCCGCGTGCCGGGCCGGCTCGCGGTGGTCTCAATCGCCGGTGGGACGATATTTTCCTCGCTTTCGGGATCCTCGATCGCCAACACCGCGATCCTGGGCTCGGTGCTGCTGCCCGAGATGGTCCGCCGCGGCTACGCGCCCACCTTTGCGATGGGGCCGATCATGGCGGTCGGCGGGATCGCGGTGCTTATCCCGCCCTCGGCGCTGGCGGTGCTGCTGGCGAGCCTGGCCGACCAGTCGATCGCCAAGCTGCTGATCGCCGGTATCGTGCCGGGCCTGTTCATGGCGGCGCTGTTTTTCACCTACGTGATCGGCCGCAGCATGATCAATCCTTCGCTCGCACCGGGCTACGAGCTCGACCTCAGCCACCTTGAGGAGCCGATCGCTTTCGAGCTCCATTGGCGCGGCGCGTGCCGCTACCGGCGCGTCTATGACGGCCCGGCCAAGCAGGCGCTGAACCGATGGCTGCCGTTCACCGTCTACATCACGCCGCTGTTCATGATCTTCGTGGTCGTCGTGGGCAGCATCTTCATGAAGCTTGCGGCGCCGACCGAGGCGGCGGCGCTGGGCTGCGTCGCGGCGTTCGTGCTCTGCTACATGTTCCGCCTGTTCAGCACCGTCTTCCGGATCACCGGGATCGAGGGCGCGGAGTTCACCTGGCGCGAGATGTGGAAGGCGCTGATGGAGACCGCAAAGATCAACACCTTGATCCTGTTCATCATCGCGGGCTCGTTGGTGTTCACCCAGGCGTTGGAGAGCTCCGGAGCGACCCAGGGGCTGCTGCGCGAGATCATCGCCTTCGAGATGACCCCGCTGACCGCGATGTTCCTGATGATGCTGGTGCTCTTGTTCATGGGCGCCTTCATGGACCAGGTGTCGATGGTCCTGCTGACGCTGCCGTTCTTCGTGCCGCTTGCCCAGGCCCAGGGGATCGACGTGATCTACCTGATGGTCCTGATGCTGATCGTCATGGAGATCAGCTTGCTGACCCCGCCGTTCGGGCTGCTGCTCTACGTCATGAAGGGCGTGGCGCCGTTCAACGTCACGCTGGGCCAGGTCGTGCGCGCCGCCGGGCCGTTCATCGTCATCAAGCTGATCGTGCTGACGCTGCTGATCTTCTTCGACGACCTCGCGACCTGGCTGCCGAGCCAGATCCGCTGAGACGGCCGCCGGCGCAACCGCCGGCGTCAAATCCCCAGCAAGCGGCGGGCGTTTTCCTTCAGGATCAGCGGCCGGACCTCGGGCTTGATGTCGAGCTTGTCGAAATCATTCAGCCAGCGGTCGGGCGTGATCACCGGCCAGTCCGATCCGAACAGCACCTTTTCCTTCAACAGCGAATTGGCGTACCGGACCAGGATCGGCGGGAAATATTTCGGCGACCAGCCGGACAGGTCGATATAGACGTTGGGCTTGTGGGTCGCCACCGACAGCGCCTCTTCCTGCCACGGGAAGGAGGGGTGGGCGAGGATGATCGGCATGTCGGGGAAATCGACCGCCACGTCGTCGAGATAGAGCGGGTTGGAGTATTTCAGGCGCATGCCGTTGCCGCCGCGCATGCCCGAACCGACCCCGGTCTGCCCGGTATGGAACAGCGCCGGGACGCCGGCTTCGGCGATCGCCTCGTAGAGGACGTAGGCGCTGCGGTCGTTGGGATAGAAGCCCTGCATCGTCGGATGGAACTTGAAGCCGCGGATGCCGCAATGCTCGACCAGGCGGCGCGCCTCTCGCGCGCCGGTCTTCCCCTTGGCGGGGTCGA
The DNA here is from genome assembly GCA_965248835.1 of Alphaproteobacteria bacterium. Taxonomy (GTDB): domain Bacteria; phylum Pseudomonadota; class Alphaproteobacteria; order MPNO01; family MPNO01; genus CAYFYS01. Next base: position 1,758,089 of record CBDFLJ010000001.1, on the reverse strand, counting down.
TGCTGGCGAACGGGATCAGCACATCGTCATGCTCGGCGGCGAGCGCGGCCACCTCATCGTTGCTGTAGCGGCGGAACCCCGTCTCGCGCTCGGAATCGACCGGAAAGATGACGGCACCGATCTTGCGCTCGCGGAAATAGGCGGCGGTCTCGGGAATGGTCGGCGGATGGGTGAAGTCCATCTTGAAATAGGCCGACATCCCGGCCTGGAATTCCTCGTAGCCGTCATCGAGATGGGTCCCGCACGGCTCTTCGGCATGGGTATGGATGTCGATTGCGATCATCTTGTCGGGGTCGAACAAACGCTGGCTCCTCCGATATGTCCTGGATCCGCGCCGCGGCGCCTATTCCGCCGCGGCCGCGGCCTCGGGATGGCAGATGTCGCGCAGGAGCCGCCGGTTCGGCGTGATCGCCATTCCCTCGCGGATCACCAGATCGGGCACCAGACGCTCCTCGACCGTGATCTCCTCGCCGGTCGAATCGCTCAGCGTCCAACGGCCCCGTGCCCGGTCGAGCACGGTAATGTCCGCGCGCGATCCCGCGGCCAGCGTGCCGATCTCGTCTTCCTCGCCCAATATGCGGGCCGGATGCAGCGTCGTGCGCGCGATCACGTCTTCGAGCTTCATGCCCAGCGCGGCGAGCTTGGTCATCGCGCCGCACAGGCTGTAGCGCAGCTTGGAATCGTCGTGATAGGCGTTGAAGTCCGAATGGACGTCCGAGGAGATGGTGTTGGGAAGCACGCCCGCTTCCATCATGCGGCGCGCGATCGCGAAGCTGAAATTGACGCCGTGGCCGATGTCGAAATGGATCCCGCGCTCCAGCGCCTCGAAGACGATCGCGGGGATCGGATCGGCGCCGCCGGTGATCCCGTCGGGCATGGTCGAATAGACATGGGCGAGCGTGGTGCCCGGCGCCAGCACCGGCACCACCTGCTGCAGCACGGTTTCGGGCGCCGGGCGGGCGGCCTCATCGACCGGGAACAGCTCTCCGGTATGGACGTAGAGCGGCAAGCCCGCCGCGCGTCCGGCCTCGACCGCCATCTCGAGCACCTCCAGCCCCCAATGGGACAACCCGCCGGATTCGCCGTGGCTCTTTATGCCCTTGACCAGATCCGGAAATTCCGACGCCACGCGGACGATCTCCGCGATCCGCATGATGCCGGGGTTGTGCAGGACCGTGCCTTCCATCCCGCCCATCAGCGCGCCGGCGAGATTGGCCGAAACGAAGCTCCTGACGTCGGTGATCGCCGGATCGGCGATATAGGCCTTGAAGCCGCCGACGGTCCAGGCACCCGCGCTGCCCTGATCGACGATGGTGGTGGCGCCGGAATGGACGCCCGCCTCGTCGGGGTGGAGGCCGAAATTGGTCACCCATTCGTAAACATGGACATGGAGGTCGATCAGACCGGGGCAGACGAGCTTGCCGCCGGCATCGATCCGCCGTTTGGTCTCGTGCGGCGGCAGGCGCGGCGCAATCCGGGCGATGCGTCCTTCGGAAATCGCGATCTCGGCGGGACCGCGATAGCCCCGCGCGGGATCGATCACGTCATCGCCGGCGATGACGAGGTCGTAGCGCGGGCGGGCGGGCTCGGACATCGCCCGGCCTACTCGGCGGCCTCGGCCTTGTCCCGGGCGGCCGCCGGGACGACTTCCTTGACCGCGCCCTTCCAGCCGTTCTCGGTCAAATCGAAGAGCTGGCCCAGCGGGTCGCGGTACTTGACCTCGTAGAACGTGTTGGGATTGTTGGTCGGCTCGCCCATGACATGGTGCGCGCCGGCGGCCTCGACCTTCCGGCAGGCCTCGTCGATGTCATCGACCCAGATGCCGAAATGGTCGATGCCGTAGAACGGCTCCTCGCCCTCGTAGCCCAGCGGCCGGCCCTCACGCGCGAGCAGCGCGATGTTGATCGTGCCGTCGGACATGTAAACGCCGGTGGCGGCCTTTCCGACCATCTCCATGTCGAAGGCGTCCTCGAAGAATTTCCTGGCGGCCTCGAGGTCCGAGACCGACAGCGCGATGTGACGCAGCTTGGCCATTGCCTGCTCCTTGGCATGCGGAAGTTCCGGCGATGCTCTCAGGGTGCGGATAAGGTGTCAACGTCGGGTGAGCAAAAGCACCGCTGTCGCGATTGCCCGCACCGTCCTACAATCGCCGAGATCCGACAACCGGGAGCGCGCCATGACGGGAACCGTCTATGCAGGAATCGGGGCTTGGCCGGGGGCGTCGGAAGGCGCACGCACGCACGGCTTCTTCCGCCTGTCGGCCGGCGACGGCGCGTGGCAAGCGCTGGACGGCGGCCTGCCGGCGGATGTCGAAGTCCGCAGTATCGCCATCCGCGCCGACGACCCGGACATCGTCTATGCCGGGACGCAGGCCGGCCCCTACCGGAGCGAGGATGCCGGGCGGACCTGGCGCTCGCTGGGCTTGCCGGGGCCGAACCGGGTCGTGTGGTCGATCTGCCTTCACCCGAACGATCCGCAAACGATCTTCGTCGGTGTCGAGGGGTTTTCGATCTTCCGCACCCGCGATGGCGGCGCGTCCTGGCAGGAGCTCGCCGTGCCGGTGCCCGGCGGCGGGATCGCGATGCCGTTCCCGGTCCGGGTGGTGCGCATCGTCATCGACCCCGGTGCCCCCGATGAGATCTATGCCGGGCTCGAGGTCTCCGGCGTGGTCCGCAGCCTCGACGGCGGCGAGACCTGGTCGGATATCAGCACCGACCTCCTGGCGCTCGCCCGGCACGCCGGGCTGCAGAGCCCGCTGGTCACCGCGGATCCCAACGAGGGCATGATGGACACCCATGCGATCGCCATCAGCGGCGCCCATCCGAGCACGGTGCTGCTCGCCAACCGGATGGGCCTGTTCCGCAGCCCGGACAAGGGCGCAACCTGGACCGAGATCGGGATCGGCCGGTTCTCGCCGCTGACCTACGCGCGCGACGTCAAGGCCTCGCAGCACGACCCGGAGTGCCTCTACGCGGCACTCAGCGTGTCTGCGGACAGCACCCAAGGCAGCCTCTACCGCAGCCGCGATTTCGGCCGAACCTGGCAGCGCTTCGACGACCATCAGCCGATCAACAGCACCTTGATGGTCCTCGCCGAAAGCCGCAGCAACCCGGAACGCATCTATTGCGGCGCCCGGCGCGGTCAGGTGTTCGGCACCGAGGACGGCGGCGAGACCTGGTTCCAGCGGCCGCTCCCGCCCGGTGTCGAAGGGGTCTACGCGCTGGCCTGCGACTGATCCGGCGCGGGGCCGCACCGGCTCAGCTCAGCCCGTCGACATAGTCCTCCAACCGGATGCGCGCCCATGCCTCCTTGGGCGGGACGATGCGTTCGGCAAAGTCGAGCGTCGCCGGCCTGGTCGCATCGATGATCATCTTGGTCTGCATCGGGCCCTTGTCGGTGCGCACCTCGCCGTAGGCCGACGGGTCGAGATGCGCGCCCATGGCGTAGGGGATGATGGTGACGTCGCGGTCGGCCTGGACGTGGGTCGAGATCGCCCACAGGACGTCGGAGTCGTTGTAGATGTCGATCTCGTCATCGACCACGACCGCGATCTTGACGTTGGCATCGCCGGCAAGCGCGGCGAGCCCGGCGGACTTGCCCTCGCCGGGGACCCGCTTCTTGATCTTCACATAGGCCGTGAAGGTGCAATTGCCCGACGGCGGCATGTGAACGCCGGTGACCGAGGGGACGAGCTTGGAAACCGCCGTATAAAGCGCGGTTTCGAAAGCCAGCGCGCCGGCTAGGTTGTGCTCGCGGTGCGAGGGGTCGAGGTCGTGGAAGATCGCGTCCTTGCGCATCGTGATGGCGGTGACCTGCATCAGCCCGACCGGGTCCTTGGCCGGGCCGTAGAAGCCGGTGTATTCCGAGAACGGGCCGTCGCTGGTCTCCTTGGCGGGATCGAGATAGCCCTCGATGGCGATCTCCGCCCAGGCCGGCACCGGGATGTCGACGGTCTCGCCGTCGACGACTTCGAGCGGCTCGCCCATCAGCGCGCCCATCATCTCGTACTCGTCGCTATGGAAGGACTGCTTGGACAGGACGCCCAGGACGCCGGCCGGATGATGGCCGATGAACAGCACGGCCTGCATCGGCTTGCCCGCCTCGCGGTACTTCCGATAGATGTAGCCGGCATGATGGGCCGGGTTGAACATGCAGGCGAGCTCGGCCTTGCCCTGGATCTCGTGGCGGTAGACCCCGGCATTGAGCACGCCGGTCTCGGGGTCCTTCACCACCAGGCAGCCGATGGCGATGTATTTGCCCGAGTTGCCCTCGGCGTGCTTGAGCACCGGGAAGGCGCCGAGGTCGACCTCGTCCCTGCCGAGCACGACCTGCTTGACCGGCGCGTCCGCGCGCGCGACCTGCTTGGTCGGCAACGGCTTTGCGATGCGCTCGCGAAACCGGTCGAGGATCGCCGATTTCGGCCGGTCGGGATCGACCCCGAGCGCGAGGCCCAGGAGCTCGTATTTGCCGAACAGGTTGGTGACCAGCGCCATGTCGGAGCCTGCGACGTTGTCGAACCGGATGACCGGCCATTCGTCGCGCGCGGCGAGCTTCTGCTGGATCACGCAAGGCTCGTAGATCGGGTCGACCTCGCGGCTGACGGAGGCGAAATAATCCGGCCCCATCTGGCGGGCCTCGGCGAGGAACGTTCTGAGGTCCTTGTTCATCGACTGCTCCGTTTCGTCTCCAGCATGGCCCGCTCAGGGGATGAGCACCGTCGAGCCCGTGGTCTTGCGGCCTTCGAGGTCGGCGTGCGCCTGGGCGGCCTGTTCAAGCGGATAGACCTGATTGACGTTGATCCGCACCACGCCGGCGCCGACGAGGTCGAACAGCCGGCCGGCGCCGGTCTCGATCATCTCCCGCGTGGCGATGTGATCGGCGAGCCCGGGCCGGGTGACGAACTTCGAGCCGCGCGCCAACAGCCCGGTATCGAGGGGCGGGAACGGACCCGAGGCCTGGCCGAAGCCCGCGATCACCCCGCGCGGCCGGGCGCAGGCGATGGAGTCCGCGAACGTGTCCGCGCCGATCGAATCGTAGACCGCATGCACGCCCTCGCCGCCGGTGATTTCCATCGTCGCCTCGCGAAAACTCCGCTCAGTATAGACGATCGGATGATCGCAGCCGTGCGCGGCGGCGATCGCGGCCTTGGCGGACGAGCCGACGGTGCCGATGACGGTCGCGCCCAGGTGTTTCGCCCATTGGCAGAAAATCAGCCCGACGCCGCCCGCAGCGGCGTGGACGAGCACGGTGTCGCCGCGCTGGACCGGATAGGTCCAGTGCAGCAGGTAGTGGACGGTCAGGCCCTTGAGCATCATCGCCGCGGCCGTGCGGTCATCGATCGCCTCGGGCAGGCGGACGATTTTGTCGGCGGCGATCAGGCGCTCGGCGGCATAGGCGCCGAGCGGACCGGCATAGGCGATGCGCTCGCCAAGGGCGAGCCCGTCGACATCCGGGCCGAGCGCGGTGACTACGCCGGCGCCTTCGGAGCCGACGATCACCGGCAACGCCAGCGGATAGACGCCGCGCCGGCGGTAGGTATCGGACAGGTTGAGCCCGATCGCGGTATGACGCATGCGGATCTCGCCCGGCCCGGGCGCGCCGACATCGACGTCTTCGAGCCGCAGCACCTCCGGCCCGCCATATTCGTGAACCACCAGCGCCTTGGTCATCGCGTGTTCTGACTCCGACATCGGGGCCTACAGCGGCACTGCCAGCAAATTGTCGATCGCAAACGTATCGGCGATCACGATCTTCTTGCGGAACCGGAGCGCACCGTCCTCGCGGACGATCTCGTCCTCGTACTTGCCGGTGGAATAGATCCGGGTCTCGCCTTCCTCGGTCGAATGCAGCACCAGGTAGCTCGCGCTGGTCCGCCAGGATCCGTCTCCGGCTTCGAGCACGCGCAGGTTGGCGACCAGATGCCGGATGTGCAGGTAGGGGTAGGTCAGCGTGTCGCGCAGGACGGTGATGCGGTCTTCGATCATGGCGCGCGTGTCGCACATGATCAGCGCGCCGGGCAGGTCGAGCTCGCGGTTCTCGCGCGACTGGACCTCATACACGCAGGTCCGGGTGAAATAGCCCGGCCAATCCTCGAAACGGCGCTCCTCCAGGGCCAGCGCGTAGTCGGCATAGAGCGCCAGCAGCTCGACATAGGGCGCGCCGGCCTGCGGGTCATCGCACGCCATCGCCGGACCCTTGCGTCGGGTTGAACCGCATTACCTTTCGGTAGTACTGCCAGAAGCCGCGGATCGCGACCTCGGTGACAAGGTGGTCCTGGTCCTCGACCGGACCGCGGCCGCCCATCTCGATGAATGCGCTGTCGCCGCGCTGGGTGCGCACGCCCTGCTGCACCAGCCTTGCGGCCTCGCCGTCCTCCATCGAGATGAAACCAGCCGGCCCGATCATGTTGGCGAGCCGGAGCTTGTCCTCGTGCTCGTCCGCATCCGCGTCGGCAAAGCCGAAATAGGTCCAGTAGATCTCGAACTTCTCCGGCCCCTTGGGGCGCACGTGGCGGATCTGGAAGGCGCCCTCGACCTGAGCGATCACCAGCGAGGGAAAGATCGACAGGATCACCAGGTTGATGTCGTCGTCGAACGACCGTTTGGTGCCGATCAGCCGCGGGTCCTTGAGCGCGAACTCCGGCCGGTACTTGGCGTTGGTGCTGTACTGCTCGACCAGCACGTCGTGGTCCTTGGCATCGTCCGGATCAGCGATCGAAAGGATGCAGTTGTTCTTCAGTTCGGGATCCATCAGCGCGGCGCCTTTCATCGCCGGTGTCTGGATGCCGAAGGTGACATGGAACAGATGCAGCAGCGGCGCGTGGTAGGGATCACGCGTGTTCTCGGCATAGAGCTTCCAGTTGGCCTCCACCACCTGGCGGAAATAGCCCAGCCGGCGGAGCGGCCGGTCGGTGATCCGGTCGATCTGCTTGACCGCATTCGCCCCGAGATAGGCCTCCAAGGGCATGATCTCATCGGCAAAGGTGCCGAAAACCAGACCGCGGTAGCAGGCCGTCCGGAGCTTGCGCATCCCCCGGCCGGCAAGGTCGAAGTCCTCCGGCATGCCGCCCCGGCCCTTGACGCCCTTCTGCTGGGGCACCGCGGTCAGGCTGCCGGCATGGTCGTAGCACCACATGTGATAGGGGCAGTTGAACTGCTTGGCGTTGCCGCGCAGCCGGGTGACGACCTGGGCGCCGCGGTGGGCGCAGCGGTTCTCGAAGGCGTGGATCCGCCCGTCCAGGGCGCGGGCGACCACCACCCGGCGCTCGCCGAGATAGGTGGTGGCGTAATCGCCCGGCTCGGCAATCTCCTGCTCCAGGGCGAGATACTGCCAGTGCGGACCGGTAAAGATACGATCCAGCTCCAGCTCGTACAGCGCCCGGTCGTTGAACACCTCGAACGGCACCCTTGTGCCGTCGTCCCTCGCCCATGCGATGTCGAGCCCGGTGGCCCTGTTCTCCGCCATGTTGCCGCAAGCCCCGTTCGGTGTCGCGCAGATGGTGGGCGAAGAGCCGGCCCCGGGCAAGCCTAATGCGCCGCGCCGGCCCGTTCCTGGGCGCGGACCAGCGCCTCGGCGAACCGGTAGAGCCGCCGATTGCGCCCGCGCTGGCTGTTGCGCATCGACCGCGCTTCGGCGATTACCGCATCGGCATCGGCCGATATGTAGCGGCCCCCGTCATAGACCACGGCGCCGTCGACCAGCACGGTCGCGACCGAACGCCCGCGCTCGGAAAACACCAGGTGCTGGACCGGGTCGTTGAGCGGCGCGAATGTCGGCGTCTTCAGGTCATAGAGCACCAGATCGGCCCGCATGCCGGGGGCGATCGCCCCGAGCGTGCCGGCCATGTTCAGCGCCGCGGCCCCGCCGGTCGTCGCCAGCCCGACGGCTGCCGCGGGCCCTGGCCAGTCGGCCCGGTCGGTGCCCGAGACACGCGGCAGCAGACAGGCCAGCGTCATCGCTTCGTGCAGGCTCAAGGTATCGTTGGTGCTCGCCCCGTCGGTGCCGAGCGCCACCTGCACCCCGGCCTTGAGCATCTTTGCCACCGGCGCCACGCCCGCACCGATCTTCGCGTTCGAGTGCGGGTTGTGGACCACCACGGCCCGGTGCTCGGCCAGGAGTGCGATATCGTGGTCATCGACCCAGACCGCGTGGGCGAACGACCAGCGCCGGTCGAGGATGCCGAGCGCCGCCATCTGGGCCACCATCGAATGGCCGTAGCGCTCGGCCGCCAGGCGTTGCTGGATGCGGGTCTCCAGGAGATGGGCGTGGATGCCGAGGTCGTGGTCGACGGCGATGCGATGGCAGCGCACCAGCAGGTCGTCGGAACAGCGGATCGGGTTGGACGGGCCGGGGAAGATCGAGATCAGCCCGCCATGGCCGTGCCAGGTTGTTGCCGCTTCGCGGCACATGGCATCGATCTCATCGGCGGGGACCGGCGTGAGCGGGTTGTCCGCGGGGACCTCCGCGTCCAGGCCGTCGAACCGGGCCGGGTCGATGTCGTCATAGGCCATGTCGAAGACGCGCAGCGCGATCGCGGCCCGCATGCCGATGCCGGCATAGGCGCGCGCAACCGGCGCCACTGCCGCCGCCGTGCAGTTCTGCTCCGGGTAGTGGTCGATCGCCGACGTCACGCCCGAGCGCAGCATGTCGAGCGCGCCAAGCGCGGCCGCGATCTCGACCTCCTCCGCGCTGCGGCCGAAATTGTCGGCCTGGTTCATCCACATGAACCCGACATGGTCCATCCCGTCCGCCGTGCCGCGCAGCATGTTCGACGGCGAATGGGTATGGGCATTGACGAACCCCGGGACGACCAGCCGGTCGGTGCCGGAAAGGATCGTCGCGCCGGCGCCGGTCTCGACCTCGCCGGGACCGGCGACCGCAGCGACCGCGCCATCGCGGACAACGATATCGCAGTCCCGCATCGCCAGCCCGCCGCCATCCGGCAGCAGAGCCCGGCAGCCCTTGATCAGCGTCTCCACCCGATGCCGCCCGGTCTCCGGCTCCCTTCAGGTCCGGGACGGGCTTTCGGGCAGCGCGTAACGCCCGTCGTCGAGCCGTTGGAGACCGACATCGTTCCTGACCGCGTCAAGGTCGAGGATCACGTCCCGCCCGTCCCGGCTGCCAGTGCCTTCCATCAGGTCGCGGAAATGTTGCGGACCCGTCCTGAGCAATTCATGCACGGTTTGATTTCTCGGCGGGCCGAGCTTGGGCGGCTCGGGCACCAGATAGTCGGTCTTCGGGTCCCAGCCGAAGGGCAGCGTCAGATCGAACCCCGCCTTGGCGCCCTGCCGCGCTCCACCCAGCGACGGGTCGAGCGGCACGGCCCGGTGCCCCGTGGTCACCATCAGATCCCGGTCGGCCTGGAACCGTGTCGCGAACGCCCAATCCATCTGCTCGTCCGAAAAGATGTCGATGTCCGGATCGACCGCGAAGACGTGCTTGCAATCGGCCTTGGAGCCGATCACCGCGGTGAGCGCGTTGCGGACCTCTCCCGGATACCCCTGCCTGAGTGAGATCCGGACGTTGAACATGCCGCCGCAGGACGCGGTGCAATAGACCGACACCGGCTCGCGTATCGAGGTCTCCAGCGACTGCCAGACCGCGGCCTCGCTGCGCAGCGCGCACAGTTGCGCGGTGTCCGTCCGGGCCAGGAAGCGGCCGCCGATCGTTGCGGTCTGGAACACCGCGTCGCGGCGCATCGTGATCGCGCTGAGGTGAAAGACCGGGTTGACCTTCATGTGGCCGTAATAGCCGACATACTCGCCGTAGGGGCCTTCCGGCTCGTACCAGCCGTTCTCGTCGAGATAGCCTTCGAGCACGATCTCCGCATCGGCGGGCACATAGGCGTCGGTGGTGACGCACTTCACCATCGGTACCGGTGCGCCGCGGACCGAGCCCATGACCCCGATCTCGTCGGCGTGCATCGTCATGCTGGTCGCGGCGATGCCGTCGGCCGGGTGCGAGCCGATGACGAAGACCATCGGCATGCGCTGTTTCTGGCCGGCATACGCGCCGTAGATCCCGCGCAGATCGCTTGGTGCGATCAGATCGATCCCCGCCTCCTTGCGCCCGCGCAACATCATGCGGCGGTAGCCGACGTTCCGCTTGGTACCGTCGGGCGCGGCGGTGATGTCGATGCCGGCGGAAATATAGGGTCCGCCGTCCCATTGGTGCTGCAGGTGGACCGGAAGCCTGGTGAAGTCCGCCTCCTCGCCCTGCAGGACGACCTGGTGGCAGGGCGCCTGGGCGCTGGTCACCTCGACCGGCGGGATGGCGCCGCGCAGCCGCTCGATGACCGTCGCCAGCAGGTCGCGCTTGTCGACCCCCATGGCGAGCGCCAACCGGTCCCGGCTGCCCATGACGTTGCCGACCATCCGGGCCTTCTCGGGTCCGGCGGCCTCGAACAGCACCGCTTTCGGGTTGCCGTCCAGCTGGGCGGCGATATCGATCAGGTCGATCGGCTCGCGATAGCGTTCGAGCTCACCCTGGCGATCGATCAGGTCGACGAACGCGCCAAGACGGAATCGCTCGACATCTTGGTCTCCAGCGCTTCGGGTCATTGCGAAGCTCACATCGGTCTCCCTGCAGCTTGCCGTCCGCCGCGGCACCGACGATCAGGATCGGCAAAGCAGGTTATGCCATGCGGAAATCGCAGCCAAGTGCGGCGGGGCGGATCTCCGGTGTGCGGGGAGGCTGTCGTCGGGCGGCAAACCGTGAGGGCAGACGAAGCCTCTGCCAATCAGAGACATCTTGACATCAATAATCAGGCGCATCGAGATGCTATCCATGCGAACCACGCTGACGATTGACCCGGACGTCGAACAGCTCCTTCAGCGAGAAGTGCGGCCTGAAACGTTTCAGGCCAGAATCCGGGTGACCGCGTCGGCGAGGACCTGGCAGCCGAGGATGATGTCGGCTTCATCGGTGTCCTCGACCAGGGTGTGGCTGCGGCCGCCGATCGAGGGGACGAACAGCATCGCGGACGGCATGTGGCGCGACGCGATCATCGCGTCGTGGCCGGCGCCGCTGGGCATGTACATGTAGGGCGCGCCGCGCGCCTTGGCCGCCTCTTCGATCCGTGTGCCGAGCGCCGGGTCCATCCGCGACGGTGCGATGTCGAGCGGCCGTGTGACCTCCACCGGCAGGCCGTTGCGGCCGGCCCGGTCCCGGACAAGCGCCTCCAGCCGGGAGCCCAGCAGGTCGATCGCCGCCTCGTCGGTATCGCGCAGTTCGACGACGAACTCGGCCTTGGACGGAACCACGTTCGCCGCACCGGGGGTGAGAGTCATGGTGCCGATGTTCCATACCGAATCGGGACCGGCAAGGCTGCGGAATTCCTCCAGGATCGCATTGGCCAGCGTAATTGCCGCGGCACCGGCGTCCTTGCGCATATCCATCGGCACCGTGCCCGCGTGGCCAGCTTCGCCGGCGATCTCGATCCGGTAGCGCCGGATGCCGACGATCGCGGTCACAATCCCGATCCGCAGGCCCGCCGCCTCCAGCCGCGGCCCCTGTTCGATATGGGCCTCGAGATAGGCCGCGTACCGGGCCGGGTCCAGCCGGACCTCCGGGTTGCCCGCCACGCCGGCCGCGCCGATTGCCTCGGCCAGCGGCCGGCCGTCGATATTGCGTGCGGCCTCGATCTCGCCGGGCTGCACCTCGCCGAACAGGCTGCGGCTGCCGAAGGTCGCAAGGTAGGTCGTCTCCTCGTCCTGGAAAGAGACCGCATCGACCGGGAAGCGTTCAGCCGCATCGGCCTCGATCACCGCGCGTGCGATCTCCAGGCCGTAGATCACCCCCATCGCGCCGTCGAGCCAGCCGCCCTGGGGCACCGAATCGCTGTGGCTGCCGATCAGCACGCCCGGCCGGTCCGAGCGCATGCGGCCGATGACGTTGGCCGCGTTGTCGATCACCGCCTCCAGCCCGGCCTCTTCCATGCGCCGGCGCAGCCAATGCCGGGCGGCAATGTCGGGTTCGGAGAACGCGACGCGGCTGACGCCGCTGCCGAGCTTGCCGAACGCGGCCAGCGCCCGCATGTCGGCGATCAGGCGGCCAGGATTGATTTCGATTCCGGGTTCGGACAAGCCGGGACGCCCTGAAGGGTGGCGGGACATGACATTGGCCGGGGCCGGGCCGGAAGATATCATCGCCCCCCCTGGACTGTCGAACGACGGGCTCAAGCCGACGGATGGACGGGCTGACACCGTTTGCCACGCCGGGTGAGGCGCTGGCGAGACAAGCGGCCGTGCGCGGCGACGCCGAAGCGCTGGTGTTCCCCGAATCCGGCCACCGCCTGAGCTATCGCCAATGGCACGATGAGGCGACCGCGCTCGCCCGCGGGCTGGTCGACAGCGGCATCGGGCCGGGCAGCCATGTCGGGATCCTCGCCGAGGCGCGGATCGAATGGTCGGTGATCCAGCTCGCCATCGCGATGGCCGGCGCGGTCGCGGTCCCGCTGAACACCCATTACCGCCGCGAGGATCTGGGCTATGCGCTGGGCCATTCCAGGACGCGCGCGCTGTTCCTGTCGGAGGCTTTCCGCAGCAACCGCTATCTCGCGACGGTCCGCGGCCTCCGCGGCGAGCTGCCGGATCTGGACAGGCTGATCTGCATCGATCGCGCGGCGCCGGACTGCACGGGCTATGCCGCGCTCGCGGCGGCGGGGCGGGCGAGCACCACCGCGCTGCCCGCCGTGGCGCCCGATGCGGTGGGGTCGCTGCAATACACCTCGGGGACCACGGGCTTTCCCAAGGGCGCGCTTTTGACGCACGCCGGGATGCTGGCCAATGCCTGGGGAATCTCCGGCCGGCTGGGGGTCGGCGAGACCGACCGTTGGACCTCGATCATCCCGCTTTTCCACTGCGCCGGCTGCATCATGTGCGTGCTGGGCACGGTGCAGCGGGGCGCATGCTATGTCGGGGTTCCGGCGTTCGATCCGTCGACGATGTTTCGCGTCATTGAAGACGAGCGCTGCACGATGCTGTCCGGCGTGCCGACCTCGTTCCTTGCCATGCTGGACCACCCCGCGCGCACCGCGCACGATCTGTCGAGCCTGCGCGCGGGTACCTGCGGCGGGGCGGACACCGATCCGGTTCTGCTCGCGCGCTGCGCGGAGGCGATGCCGATCCCGGGCATCGTCCAGGTCTACGGCCAGACCGAGGCCAGCACGCTGATCAGCCTTGCCGATCACACCGCACCGGAGCGGTTCGAGACCTGCGGCCCGCCTTTGCCCGGCGCCGAGGTCCGCATCACTGACTCCGAGACCGGCGCGGACCGCCCGGCCGGTCAGATCGGCGAGATCCGAACCCGCGGACCGATGGTGATGCGGGGCTATTTCGACAACCCGGAAGCGACCGCCGAGACCATCGGCGCGGACGGCTGGATGCGCACCGGCGACCTCGGCTACCTGACCGGGGACGGCAATGTCGTGGTCGCCGGCGGACGGCTGCGCGACATGATCATCCGCGGCGGCGAGAACATCTATCCGGTGGAGATCGAGAACCTGCTGCGCGCCCACGAAGCGGTCGCCGACGCCGCGGTCTTCGGCCTGCCCGATGCCTATTACGGCGAGACCGTGGCCGCGGTGCTGACGCCGGCCGGGCCGGTCACTGCAGCCGCTCTCGCGCGCTACTGCGAGGACCGGATCGCCCGGTTCAAGGTCCCGGCCCGGTTCTTCCGCATCGATGAATTCCCGCTGACCGCCAGCGGCAAGATCCGCAAGACCGACCTCCGCGCTATGGCCGCCGACGGCGCGCTGGAGGCGCTTTAGCCGACGTTCCGGACAAGCCGGTGCGGCCCTCAGATCGGCGTGTCGGGCGCGCGGTCCCAGCTACCGTGCACGAGCCAGTGGCGGACCATCCACAGCCGGTCGACGCCCCAGACCGGCTGGTCGTCGACGATGAAGAAGGGCGATCCGAAAACCTTGCGCGCAACCGCCCGGTCGACGGCCTCGCGCAGCCTGTCCTTGACCGCCTGCCCGGCGAGCGCGGCGCGCAGGCCCGGCCCGTCGGCGCCGCACGCGGCGGCCTCGGCGATCACGGTCTCGGGCGCGGTGATGTCCGCCCCCTCGATCCAGAGCCGGCGCAGCAGCCGGCGGGCGAGCGCCTTGGCGAGCGCCGGCTCGGACTCGGCCAGCCAGTAATAGGCGCGTGCGGCCGCGACGGAGTTCACCCCGCGCATGTCGGGGATCTTCAGCGGCACGCCCAACAGGCGCGCCATGCGGGGCCGGTCGATCAGCATGTAATCGGCCTTCAGCGGGGTCTCCATCAGCGGCTTCAGGCCCATCACCTGAATCACCGTCACGCCCAACAGGAACGGGTGCCAGTCGACCGTGCGGCCGAACTCGGCCGCCAGATCCTCGATCGCGTCGGCGGCGAGATAGCCGAAGGGCGAGATGAAATCGAAGTAGAATTCGATCGGCCGTCTCATTCCGGCCCACCTTGCCGGGGCCGGCGGTTGCGCATCCACGGCCACCGGCCGAATAGCCCGCCGATAGCGGATGCCGCATCGACGCCGATGGCCGCGCGGATGGCGGGGTGCCGGATCACGCCGTCGTTCATCGCCTCACCCGAAACTCCGTGCCCGCCCCGGAACCCGCATCATCATAGAACAGGCGGCAGCGCCGGTTGTAACACCGGCCGCGGCGCTGCCATACTTGCTTGCCAGCCGGTCCCGATCCCGGTGTTGCCACGAGAGGCCTGCCATGAAGCTTGTGACCATCGATAGCGGAGCCGCCGGACATCCGGGCGTGCTGATCGACGACGAGACGGTCCTGGACCTCGCGCTCGCCGGCGAGACGATCGCGGCCGCGCGGCTCGTCCCGCCCTCGATCCGGACTCTGCTCGAGGCCGGCGCCGACGGGCTCGCCCTTGTCCGCCGGGTCGTTGCCGCCGTCGAAGGGCTGTCGGCGGCCGAACGAAGCCGGCTGACCGGGTCCGGCGTCCTGCGTGCGCTGAGCCAGACGCCGCTGCGCGCGCCGGTACCCGACCCGCGCCTGATCCTGTCGGCCGGTCTGAACTACCGGCGTCACCTGGCGGAGATGAGCGGCACGCCGGAGCCCAAGAACCCGACCGCCTTCATCAAGGCGGCGTGCTCGCTGACCGGGTCGGGCAAGCCGATCCCCGTGCCGCCGCAATGCCCGGACATGCTCGATTTCGAGGGCGAGTTCACCTTCGTCTTCGGGCGGACCTGCCACAACATCGATCCCGCCGACGCCTTGGCGTACGTCGCGGGCTATACCATCTGCAACGACGTATCGGCGCGCAACTGGGTTCCCGAGGTCATGGCCGCCGAGGGCAGATTCGGTGCGATCCAAAGCTGGGAGCGCAACATCATGGGCAAGCAGCTACCCGGCTTCACCCCCTGCGGCCCGGTGATCGCCACCGCCGATGAGATCCCCGATCCGCACGACCTGCAGCTCACCACGACGCTCAACGGCGAGGTGATGCAGTCGACCAGGACCGACGACCTGATCTACGGCGTCATCGATCTGGTGTCCTATTTCTCCAGATGGTACCGCTTCGAGCCGGGCGACCTCGTGACCACCGGCTCGCCGGCCGGCGTGGGCTTCGGCCGCGACCCCAAGGTCTTCATGAAGCCCGGCGATACGATCGAGGTCGAGATCGAGAGGATCGGCCGGCTGTCGAACACCCTTCAGGCAGCGGAATAGGAAGCGACGATGAACGTATTGGGACCGGAGACGGTGACCTTCGGCGTCGACGACATGGCGGCCGCGCGCAGGTTCTGGACGGATTTCGGGCTGAGCGTCGCCGAAGACGGCCAGGACCGGCTGGTCTTCGAGACCGAAGAGGGTACGACCATCGTGGTCCGGCCGTCCGAGACGGCGGATCTGCCGCCGGCGCCGGTTGCGGGCAACACCGCGCGCGAGATCACCTGGGGGGTGGCCGCCGACTCCGACCTCGACGAGGCCGCCGCCCGACTGGGCGGGCTGACCGACGTGGACATCGAAGACGGCATCGTCCGGGCGGTCGATCCCAATGGCTATGCGATTGCCCTGCAGGTGAGCCGCCGCCGGCCGGTGGAGGCGGCGGACATCGCCTACAACAGGCCCGGTGCGCATGGGCGCATCGACCGGCGGGCCGAGATCTGCGCGCGCGCCCGGCCGCGGATCCTCGCCCATGTCGTCCTCCAGGCGCCGAAGCTCGACCAGGCGGTGGACTTCTACCGCGAAGCGCTCGATTTCCGGCTGACCGACACCTATCCCGAGCGCGGCGCGTTCCTGCGCGCCAACGCCAACCACGAGCACCACAACCTGTTCCTGCTGAACAACGGCGAGACCGGTTTCCACCATGTCGCCTTCGAGGTCGGCAGCATCCACGAGGTGTTCGGCGGCGGGCTGTACATGACCGACCAGGGCTGGCAGACCCATATCGGCCCCGGTCGGCACCCGGTCTCATCGGCCTATTTCTGGTATTTCCGCAACCCCTGCGGCGGGGCGGCGGAATACGATTTCGATACTGACCACGTCACCGACGCCTGGGTGCCGGGCGAGTGGACGCCGGGACCGGAGACGTTCGCCGAATGGGCCTTCCCGGCCGGCGCGGAGCGCTTCGCCGGGATGCAGACCGCGGTCGAGCGATGACGGCGATGGATCTTTGCCCGGAGGCTCGGCGCACCGGGTGTGGACGAATCCCCGCCGAATTGGCACACTGACGCTTCCCCCTGACGGCGCGGAGCGACGATGGCCCTGACCTTGGAGGACGCCCCGGTCGACGATCCGGTGATGCTGAACGACTGGTTCGTCGTCGGCCGGTCGAGCGATCTGGCCGAGGATGCCGTCATGCCGGCGCGGCTGCTGGGGACCGACATCGTCCTGTGGCGCTCGGGCGGCAAGGTGATGGCTTGGCGCGACTACTGCGTCCACCGCGGTTCCAGGCTGTCGCTGGGCAAGGTCGATGGCGGCCGGCTCGTCTGCCCCTATCACGCCTGGCACTACGACCGCGGTGGGGCGTGCACGCTGATCCCGGCGATGCCGGGCGTCAAGCCGCCGGCCAAGGCGCGTGTGGAGACCTATCGCGCCAAGGAAAAGTACGGCTTTATCTGGGCCTCGATGGGCACGCCCGAGCGCGATGTGCCGACCTTCCCGGAATGGTCCAGCAACTCCTTCCGCAAGCTGGTCGTCGGGCCCTACAACTTCCACGCCAACCCTTTCCGGACGATCGAGAACTACACCGATATCGCGCATTTCCCGCATGTCCATCCGATGATAAACGGCGACCCGAGCAGGCCGGACGTGATCGACGACCTGGAGGTGACGCGCGACGAGGACGGGCTGCGGTTGAGCCCGGTCTGGGTCTACCAGCCATTCGCCGATCACCGCGGCATGCCGGTGATGGCGGAATACCGCTATTGGATCCCGCGCCCGCTGACCGCGTATTTCGCCAAGGACACGGGCGATGGCAACATGTTCTGCATGATGCTGACGCTGACCCCACTCGCTGAAGACGACTGCCTGGTCTGGCTGCTGGTCGCGATCAATTTCGGCGACCAGGTGAGCGAGGAGCAGATCATCGCCCGCCAGGACGAGGTCTTCGCCCAGGACAAGTGGGTCGTGGAGTCCCAGCGCCCGAAGCGCATCCCGCTGGATTTGACCGATGAGATGCACGTCCGCGTCGACAAGTACTCGGTCGCCTACCGCCGCTGGTTGAAGGAGCTGGGGCTGGTCTGGGGCGTGGCATCCTGAGGAGGCGGTGCGATGGCGATGACCGAGGCACAGATCGAGCAGTTCCGGCGCGACGGATATGCCTTCCCGTTCACCGTCATGGACGAGGAAGAGGCCGCCGGGCTGCGGCGCAGGCTGGAGGCGGTCGAGGCGCGCAACGGCGGCCGGCTCAAGGCGGCCGAGCGCAACAAGTCGCACCTGCTGTTCAAGTGGCTCGACGACCTGATCCGCGACGCCCGGGTGCTGGACCCGATCGAGCAGCTCATCGGGCCGGACATCCTGTGCTGGAACACGATCTTCTGGATCAAGGACGCGGGCTCGCCGAGCTTCGTGTCGTGGCACCAGGACACCCGCTACTGGGGGCTGTCTTCGGAGCATGTGGTCAGCGCCTGGCTCGCGCTGTCACCGGCGAGCCTGGAGGCCGGCAGCATGCGGGTCATGCCGGGCACCCATGTCGGCGCGGTGCTGGCGCATGAGGACGCCTATCACGAGGACAACATGCTGACCCGCGGCCAGCGGATCAGCGAGGGCATCGACGAGGACAAGGCCGTGTTCATGCCGCTCGAGACCGGCCAGATGTCGCTCCACAGCTACCGCCTGGCCCATGCCTCGGGGCCCAACCGCGCGGCCGACCGGCGGATCGGCGTCTCGATGCACTTCATGCCGCCGGACACCATGCAGACCGTCGGCGCGTGGGACAGCGCCGCCCTGGTGCGCGGCAGCGACCCGTTCGGCAATTTCGCGCCGACGCCGATCCCCGAACGCGACTTCGATGAGGAAGCGGCGGCCTTCCATGCCAAGGCCGCCACCGCCGTGCGCGACGTCCTCTACGCCGATGCGGCAGTGCAGATCGGCAAGCTCTGAGCCCGGCCCCCGGTCGGGGGCGGTTCGGTTCCGCGCCTACCCGGCCTCGACGGCGAGATCCTCGCCGGCGAGCGCGCGCTCGATCAGGGCGATCGATTCGGCCAGCCCGTAGAGCGCGACAAAGGAGCCGAAGCGCGGACCCTGGCTCTGGCCCAGGAGAATCTCGTAGAGCGCGCGGAACCAGTCGCGCAGCGTCTCGAAGGGATGGCGCTTGCCGACCTCGTAGACCTCGGTCTGGATGATCTCGGCATCGGCATCGACGGGCAGGCTGCGCAGGGCGGCGGCAAGATCGGCCAGCGCCGCGCGCTCGACCGAGCCCGCCGCCCGGTAGAACTTGGCGGGCTTGACCCGGTCGCGGTAATAGGCGATCGCATGGCCGACCAACCGGTCGAGGATCGGTGCCGTCCCGGGCGCGGCATGGGCATCGTAGCGGCTGATGAACCCCCATAGGACCGCTTTGTCCTCGGTGTTGCACACGCTGGCCAGGTTGAGCAGCAAGCCGAATCCGATCGGGCTTTCGGGCGCCGGCGGGCCGCCGGCATGGATGTGCCACGCCGGGTTGTCGAGCCGCGCCGCACCGTCCTGGTCGGGGTACTTGTCCAGCCAGCCGAGATAGTCATCGACCTGGCGCGGAATGACGTCGAAATAGAGCCGCTTGGCCTTCTTCGGCGCGTTGTACATGAACAGCGCCAGGCTCTCGGCCGGGGCGTAGATCAGCCACTCCTCGACCGACAGCCCGTTGCCGCGCGACTTGGAGATCTTCTCGCCGGCCTCGTCGAGGAAAAGCTCGTAGGTGACGCCGGCGGGCGGGCGGGCGCCGAGCAACTTGGCGATCCGCCCCGACAGGCGAACCGAATCGATCAGATCCTTGCCCGACATCTCGTAGTCGACGTCCAGCGCCACCCAGCGCATCGCCCAGTCCGCCTTCCATTGCAGCTTGCAATGGCCGCCGGTGACCGGCACCTCAACCGTCCGCCCGGCTTCGTCCCGATAGGCGACGGTGCCCGCGTCGGCGTCGCGGGCGATGATCGCGACCTGGAGGACCCGGCCGGTAGCGGGGCAGATCGGCAGGAAAGGGCTGTAGGTCGCCCGCCGCTCGGACCCCAGCGTCGGCAGGATGACGTTGGTGATCCGCTCATAGTCGGCCAGCACGGCAAGCAGGGTCTCATCGAACAGCCCGGCCTTGTAGCATTCGGTCGCGCTCTTGAACGCGTAGTCGAAGCCGAACCGGTCGAGGAAGGTGCACAGGCGTGCGTTGTTGTGGTGGCCAAAGCTGTCGTGGGTGCCGAACGGATCGGGGACCGCCGTCAGCGGCTTGCCGAGATGAGGCGCCATGGCCTGCGGGTTGGGAATGTTGTCGGGCACCTTGCGCAGCCCGTCCATGTCGTCGGAGAACGCGAACAGCCGGCTCGGCACGTCGGACAGCAACCCGAAGGCGTGGCGGACCATCTGGGTGCGCACGACCTCGCCGAACGTCCCGATATGGGGCAGGCCCGAGGGGCCGTAGCCGGTCTCGAACAGCACGTAGCCCTTCGCCGGAACCTTCCCGCCGATCCGCTCGGCGACCTTGCGCGCCTCCTCGAACGGCCAGGACCGCGCGTGCTTCGCCAATGCCCGCTGATCGCCCATCGCCTGCTTTCGTGCTCCCGTGGGACGGCGCGGACCCTAGCGCATCGGCGGCCGAAGGGGAATCGGCGCGCACGCCGCGGCTGTATTATGATCGGCCATGGCCGAGACCGACCTTTTCGTCGACGCCCTGCCGCACGCGGTCCTGGTCGCGGGGCTCCGCTCGGCCGTGATCCTGGATGACGGCGCTCGTGCGCGGGAGGTCTCCCACCGCGAGGCCGCCGCGGCGATCGAACGCGGCCTCGTGCCGATCCTCTGTCACGCCAAGGCGGTCGCGCGCCGGCTCGGCTTGGCGCCGTTCCCGGCCCGCGACATCCTGGAGCTGTTCGCCTTCGTCCGCCCGGCCCGACCCTGCCTGCCGACCGTAGGCGGCATCGCCGATGCGCTCGACCTGCCGCGGCCCCAGACGCTGGCCGAGGAAGCGGCCACGCTGGCCCGGGCGGCGCACGCCTTGCTGGCCGAGCTTGCCGACACCGGGCCGCACGAAAACCCCGATGCGGCGGCGATCGCCGCGGCGATGGCGGCCGGGCGCTGGCCCTGGGCCGGCGCGGTGCTCGACCGGCTGGGCGGGGCCGATGACGCGGTCGCCAAGGCCGCCGGGCTCCGGGTCTGGCACCGCCTGCCCGAGGCCTCGGACCACGCTCCGGAAGCGCCGGCCGGCACCGCGCCGATCGCGGCGGATGCCGCCCGCCGCAGGCTCGCCGATCTGCTCGGGCCGGAGGCCGAGGATCGGCCGGGGCAAGCCGATTTCGCCTCGGCGCTGACCGCGGCCTTCGTCCCGCGCGATGTCGAGGACGAACCGGCCGCGGTCATCGCCGAGGCCGGCACCGGGGTCGGAAAGACGCTGGGCTACATCGCGCCGGCGAGCCTGTGGGCCGAGCGCAACGGCGGACCGGTGTGGATCAGCACCTACACCCGGAACCTGCAGCGCCAGATCGACACAGAGCTCGACCGGCTCTATCCCGATCCCGTCCTCAAGCGGCGCAAGGTGGTCGTCCGCAAGGGCCGCGAGAACTATCTCTGCCTGCTCAATCTGGAGGACGCGGTCGAACGGCTGGGCACCAGGGCCGGGGATGCGGCGGCGCTGGGGCTGGTCGCCCGCTGGGCCGCGCGGACCCGCGACGGCGACCTTCAGGGCGGCGACTTCCCGGCCTGGCTCGCCGACCTCCTGGGTCCGCGCAACACCCTGGGCCTCGCGGACCGGCGCGGCGAATGCCTCTACTCGGCGTGCGCGCACTACCAGAAATGCTTCATCGAGCGCACGGTGCGCCGCGCCCGGCGTGCCGATATCGTAGTCGCCAACCATGCCCTGGTCATGACCCAGGCCGCACTCGGCGGGCTCGATGACGGGTTCGTGCCGAGCCGCGTGGTGTTCGACGAGGGCCATCACGTCTTCGATGCAGCCGACGGCGCGTTCTCCGCCCGGCTGTCCGGCCAGGAGGCCGCCGATGTCCGGATCTGGCTGCTCGGGCCGGAGGACACGCGCGGCCGGCGCGCCCGCGGTCTCGCCCGGCGGATCGAGGATATCGCCGCGATCGACGATGCCACCGGCGAACGCATGGCGATGACCTTGGCCGCCGCGCGCTTCCTGCCGGGCGCCGGATGGCACCAGCGGCTGGCCGCCGGCACGCCGCGCGGGGCGGCAGAGACCTTCCTCGCCGCGGTCCGCCAGCAGGTCTACGCTCGGGCGGGCGACGCCCGCACGCCCTATGACCTGGAGGCCGACGCGCGCCCGCCGGTTGCCGGGCTTATCGAGGCGGCGGCCGGGCTGGGAGAAGCCCTGGACGCGCTGATCGCGCCCGGCCGCGCGCTGACGGCGCGGCTGGCGAGCCTGCTGGAGGAGCGCGCCGAGACGCTCGACACGCCCACCCGCAACCGCATCGATGCGGTCGCCCGGGGCCTGCGCCGGCGCATCGAGGGCCAGCTCGAGGCCTGGCGGGCGATGCTCGCCGATTTGTCCACCGACCCGCCGGAGACCTTCGTCGACTGGTTCTCGGTCAGTCGGGTCGACGGGCGCGACGTCGATATCGGCATGCACCGGCACTGGATCGATCCGTCCCTGCCGTTCGCCAGGCTGGTCGCTTCCTCGACCCACGGGCTGGTGGTCACCTCGGCGACCCTGCGCGACGGCACCGGCGACGTCGAACACGACTGGCGGGCGGCGGAGGCGCGCACCGGCACCGCTCATCTGGCCGCGCCGGCCACGCGGGTCGAGGCGCCCTCGCCGTTCGACTACGCCCGCCTTGCCCGCGTGTTCATCGTCAATGACGTGCGCAAGGACGATCTCGGCCAGGTCGCCGGCGCCTACCGCGCGCTGATGCAGGCCGCGGGCGGCGGTGCGCTCGGCCTGTTCACCGCGATCTCCAGGCTGCGCCGAGTGCATGAGCGCATCGCCGGACCGCTCGAGGCCGACGGGCTGACCCTTCTCGCCCAGCATGTCGACAACCTCGATACCGGCAGTCTGGTCGACATCTTCCGCGCGGAGGAGGATTTCTGCCTGCTCGGCACCGATGCCGTGCGCGACGGGGTCGACGTGCCGGGCCGGTCGCTGCGCCTGATCGTCTTCGACCGCGTGCCGTGGGCCCGCCCGACCATCATCCACCGCGCCCGCCGCGCGGCCTTCAGCGAGTCGCGCTACGACGACATGCTGGCCCGGCTGCGGCTCAAGCAGGCCTTCGGCCGCCTGGTCCGCCGCGCCGACGACCACGGCGTGTTCGTCCTGCTCGACCCGATGATGCCCTCCCGCCTGCTCGGCGCCTTCCCGCCCGAAGTCCCGGTCGCGCGCCTCGGTCTCGCCGAGGCGGTCGCCGAGACACGCGCTTTCCTCCTGCGCTAATGTTCGGGACAGGCTGGACCAGCGCGACGGAGGGGGATTATGGCGGGCTTCGACAAGGTCTCGATCGAGACTCTGTTCCGGATCGACGGCGAGACGGCATTGGTCACCGGTGCAGGCAGTGGGCTGGGGCGGATGTCCGCGATCGCGCTGGCGGGTGCGGGCGCCAACGTCGCGGTCACCGACATCGACGGCGATGCGGCCGAGCGGGTGGCGGCCGAGATCCGCGATGCCGGCGGGATCGCCCAGTCCTTCCAGCTCGACGTCGCCGAGCGCAAGCGGATCGATGCGGTAGTCGATGAGGCGGCCGAGCAGTTCGGCGGGCTGCAAATCCTGATCAACAACGCCGGCATCGCCCGGCGCGGCCCGGCCGAGACGATGGCCGACGAGGATTGGGACGCGGTGGTGGAGGTCAACATGACCGCGCCCTTCATCTGCGCGCGCGCGGCCGCCCGGCACATGCTGCCCCGAGGCGAGGGGCGGATCATCTCGATCGCCTCGATCATGGGGCTGCGCGGCAACCCGTTCTTCGCGCACCTGCCCTACCAGGCGACCAAGGGCGCGATCGTCAACATGACCCGCTCGCTGGCCGCCGAATGGGCCGCGCGCGGGATCCGGGTGAACGCGATCGCGCCGGCCTTCTTCTACACCAACCTCGGCGCGGACATGCGTCAGCGCCGTCCCGAAATCGTCGCCGAGATCGAAGGGCGCACGCCGATGGGCCGCTTCGGCGAGCCGGAGGAGCTGGCCGGCGGGATCCTCTACCTGGCGAGCAAGGCCTCCTCGATGGTCACCGGACACACGCTCGCGATCGACGGCGGCTGGCTCGCAATCTGAAGAGATGCGCGGTTTTCCGGCGGCGGGGAACCGGCCGGCGGCGGCAAGCGCTCAGCCCTGGGTCAGGCCGGGCTGCCACAGCACGTCGGCACGCCCGCCGTCATTGGCCGTGCGCGCCAGGACGAAGAGCAAGTCCGACAACCGGTTCAGGTAGGTGAGCGCGGCGGGGTTGACCGGCTCGGCGGCGGCAAGCGCCGCCAGCACGCGCTCGGCGCGGCGGACCACCGTGCAGGCATGGTGCAAATGGGCCGCTTCCGGATTGCCGCCGCGCAGCACGAAGCTGGTCAGCGGGGCAAGCCCGGCGGTGATCGAATCGATCTCGGCCTCGAGCCGCGCGACCTGTTCGGCGCGGATGCGCAGCGCGCCCGATCCGTCCGCGCTGCCGTCTCCGGGCGTCGACACATCGGCACCGAGATCGAACAAATCGTTCTGCGCCCGCATCAGCATGTCCGATGCCGGCCCGGCTGCGCCATGGAGCCGGGCGACGCCGATCGCGGCGTTCGCCTCATCGATGTCGCCCTGGGCGGCGATGCGCGGCGAATGCTTGGCGACCCGGGTCCCGTCGGCGAGCGAGGTCTGGCCGCCGTCGCCGCCGCGTGTATAGATCCTGTCGAGCTTGACCATCATCGCTCCCTGCCGCGCGCCGGACCCCTTCAGGGCTCGAAGCGGGTCTTGTGGGTGAACGCGGCGCGCACTGTCTCGATCCTCAGCGGCAAGTCGAGATAGCGCCCTTCCCGCCACAACGGGACCTGGTCGACAAAGGCGGTGGAGGCGAACCAGCCATCCTGGCCGCCGAGCAGGACGAAATGGTTGCGGTCGAGGTCCCGCATGTCGGACACGAACCGGGCGTTCGAGCCGTAATTGACCCGATGGCGCCCGCTGGTGGTGTCGTGCGCGGTCTTCATCAGCGTCTGGACCCCGCCGCCGGCAGCGAACTCGCCGAAGACGAACCGCCCGCCGATCAGCGGGATGAACGACAGCGGGTGGCGCAGCACCAGCCGGTGCATGTCGCCCCAGCGCGGATACTTCTCGACCGCCTCGGCCGCCGCATCGAGCGCGGTCTCCAGCACCGGCGGCAGGCTCGCGCGCTCGGCGCGGGCGACATCGTCGACGATCAGCGACCGGATCCGGCCGAACCCGGCATAGGAGGATGCGGCCTCGCCGCCGCCGAGCAGCGCGTCGTAGAACGCCGGCAGGAAGGTGTTGTGAAACGCCTCGAAGGCGGCCGCACCCCGCGAATCCGGGTCGTGCCGGCCATCCCATTCGCGCAGCAGCCGGACGATTTCGGCCCGGCCCGGCTTGGCGACATCGAGCCCGGACTCGGCGATCAGGTCGAGATAGAGGGCGCGCAGCGTCACCGAGGACGGCATCACGGTGTCTTGCTGGAGCGCCTTGACGTCTTCGAGCGACACGAGGCGGCGGCGCTCCAGGATCTCGGTCATCCGGATCATCCGGTCGTCGGGCGAGAAGAAATAGCCCAGCGGCACCTTGGAGCGGGCCGGCCGGTTGTTGGCCGAGACCAGATAGCCGGTCTTGGGATTCTCGATGCTCGGCAGCGCGTCGACGCCGACGCGGGCGGCCCAACCGGCATCGCTGGTCGCGCGGTCGACGACGACATCGGCGGGCGCGCCGTCGCGCCTGGGCAGCGAGACCGCCGTCACCTGGCCGATATTGCCGTCATTGTCGGCGTAGAGCATGTTCTGGCCGGGGACTGCGAAGGTCTCGAAGGCCGCCTTGAAGCCCGCGAAATCGCGCGCGGCGCTGACCCGCATCATCGCGGTGATCTCATCGCTCGGCCGGTGCCCGGTCCAGCGCAAGGCGAACCCGCCGCCGGTGCCCCGATCGAGCTGCGGGGCATCGGACAGCACCGGGCCCCAGTCGGACTCGCGCACGGTGACGTCTTGGTCGAACCACCAGCGCACCGCGATGCGCTCGGTCCGCTGCCGGATCGCCGAGGGCGGCAGGCCGGAAAGATCGACCAGGTCCGAAGAGGCCGCGCGCAAATTGGTCCCGGCCCAGGCGATCCACGGGTTGCGCCCGATCGCGAAGACCGGCAGGCCCGGCGCCATCAGCCCGACGGCGTTGTATCCCGGAGACTTGACTCCGGCTGCGAGCCACACGTTGGGGACGAAGATGCCCAGATGTGGATCGCTCGCCATGATCGCCGCCCCGGTCGTGGACCGTTGCGGCGCGATCGCCAACGCGTTGCTGCCGGACTTGCCGAGCCCGGCTAGCAGGCCGCCCAGCGCGGCGAGGTCTTTCGCGCTGTCGAAGCTCGGCACCGAGGCGGTGCCGGTCGCCAGCAGCCGGGCCCAGATCTCGCGCCAATCCGGCCTGTCGCGCAGCTTGAGGGCGCCAAACCAGACCAGCCAGTTGACGTCGGTCCCGCCGAGCCGGCCGAATGTCAGCACGTCGCGAACCGTCCAAGGCTCGCGGTTCATGGCGAGGATCGCGAACTCCGCCGGCAGGTCGGCGACCTTGCTCTGATAGTGGTTGATGCCCGCGACGAACCCTTCCAGCCAGGCCCGGGTGGCTGCGGGCAGACCGGCCTCGATCTCGCCGGCCGCGCGGCCGAAATCGAGGATTCGCAGCGCGTGGTCCAGGTCGGTCGCCGGCGGGCCGCCCATCTCCGAAATCCGGCCCTGGCTGATGCGTCTGAAGATCTCCATCTGGCCGAGCCGCAAATGCGCATGCACCAGCCCGAGCCCGAAAGCGGCGTCGACATCGTCCTCGGCCTCGACGAACGGCACCGCATGGTCGTTCCAGTGGATCGCGAGCCTGCCCTTGACCGGCGCGCCGTCGAGCGGGATGGCGGCCAGGCGCTCGGCGAGCGAGGACGGGTGCGGCAGCGGGCTCAGCACGGCACATCCGGCGATGCCGGCGCCGACCAGGGCCGAAACGATCCCAACCACGAAGCGCCACCCCCTCATGCAAACCAGGATGGAGAACCGGCACCGGCCATTCAAGCGATGGCCGGCGGCGGCGACAAATCGGTTGACGCGACGATGCGAGGCGCCGGTACCCACGCAGCCGGGAAATCCGGCCGGTTGGCCGAGAGTCCTTTGGCCAAACGAACGACCCGCGCAACCCGTGCCCCAGGTCTTCTTCGTCGGTGTGATCAACCCGCAGAACCCCCGCGTGGAGACCGCGGAGCAGGTCTGCGAGGATCTGATGCTGGCGTCGAAATACATCCCGAAGGAGCGGCCGGGCTCGACCGACGACTGCGGCTTCTCGCCCTTCAGCATCGACGTGAAGCCCTGGCATGGCTCGCCGGACGGCGGCGGCGGGTGCTCCCTTTGGACGCACGCCTGCCTGCCTTACCCTGGCCGCGGCGCCCGGTTAGACTGGGCCTCGAAGCGATAGCCCTTTCGAGAAGCCGTTTATCGCCCCGTGATTGCCGAGATCCTTTCCGTCGTTGCGCCGCTGTTCGTCTGCGCGGGCATCGGCTACGTCTGGGGGCGGCTGGACCGGCCGTTCGACGCCGAGATGATGACCGGTCTGGCGCTCCATCTCGGCGTGCCCTGCTTGATCTTCTCCACGCTGACGCGGCTCGATGTCTCGATCGATGCCTTCGTCGAGATGGCCGGCGCCTACACGCTCGCGCTTGCCTGCTTCCTCGCGATCGCCATCGGGCTGACCAGGATTCTCGGCCTGGACATGCGGGCCTTCGTGCCGGTGCTGACCTTCCGCAATTCCGGCAATCTGGGCCTGCCGATATGCCTGTTCGCCTTCGGCGAGGCCGGGCTCAGCTTCGGCATCTGCGCCTTCGTCATCGCCTCGCTCAGCGGCCTCACGCTGGGCCGCGGGATCTATGCCGGGGCCACCGCGACCGAGGCGCTGCTGCGCAACCCGCTGGCCTACGTGATTCTGATCTCGGTGGTGTTCATGGCCACCGGGACCAAGCCGCCGGTCTGGTTGTCGAACACGGTCGAGATCGTCTCGGGGATGGCGATCCCGCTGATGCTCATCTCGCTCGGCGTTGCGATCTCAAAGTTGCGGGTGGCCGGCTACCGCCGCGCGCTGGCGCTGTCGGCGCTGGAGCTGGCGATCGGGCTGTGCGTCGGACTCGCGCTGGCCGAGCTTTTCGGCATGACCGGGGCCGCCCGCGGCGTCCTGGTGCTGCAGTGCTCGATGCCGGTGGCGATCCACAACTACATCTTTGCCCAACGCTACGGCCGCTCGCCCGAGGTGGTCGCCGGCATGGTGCTGATGTCGACGCTGCTCGCCTTCGGCTTCATTCCCTTCGTCTTGTGGATCGTCCTCTAGGCTCGCCCGGGCCATGCTCGGACGGCGCAGGGCAAGGCGCGGTTGCTTGCGCCACCGCCCGGCCCGGGCCACCATGATGCCGGGAGGAGCCCTGCCATGAACGGAGCCGATGTCATTGCCCGGATCCTCGAGCGCGAGGGGACGGAGTTCCTCGCCTGCTATCCGCGCAACCCGCTGATCGAGGCCTGTGCGGCGCTCGACATCCGGCCGATCCTGTGCCGCCAGGAGCGCGTCGGCGTCGGCATGGCCGACGGCTTCAGCCGGGTGCGCCGCGGCCGTTCCAACGGCGTCTTCGCCGCCCAGGCCGGCCCGGGGATCGAGAACGCCTTCCCGGGCGTGGCCCAGGCCTTCAGCGAGAACGTGCCGCTCCTGATCCTGCCGGCGGGCCAGCCGCTGTCGCGGCAATACCGCCATCCCGTCTTCAGCGCCGCGGAGGTCTTCGCGCCGGTCACCAAATGGTCCGCGCGGGTCCATTCGGTCGACGCGCTGCCCGAGATGCTGCGGCGCGCCTACCACGCGATGCGCACCGGCAAGGGTGGACCGGTGCTGCTGGAGATCCCGGCCGAGGTCTGGGAGGCCGAGCACACGGGCGAGATCGACTACCAGCCGGTGGTGCCGTTGCGAACCGCACCCGACCCGGCGGCGGTCGCCGAGGCCGCGCGCATGTTGTGCGCGGCCGAAAACCCGATCCTGTGGGCCGGCCAGGGCGTGCTCTATGCCGGGGCGAGCGACCAGCTCGCCGCGCTGGCGGAGCTGCTGCCGGCGCCGGTGCTGACCACCAACCCGGGCAAGAGTGCTTTCCCCGAAAACCACCCGCTCGCGCTCGGCGCCAGCACACGCTCCCGCCCGCGCATGCTGGTCGAGTTCATGGCCCGAGCCGATCTCGTCTTCGCCGTCGGTTCCAGCCTGACCATCACCCCGTTCGGACCCAACCTGCCGCCCGGCAAGCGGGTCATCCATTCGACCAACGACGCCGGAGACATCAACAAGGACTATCGGGCGGACCACGCGCTGATCGGCGATGCCCGGCTGGTGCTTGAGGCGCTGATCGCGGAGATCGGCCGCCAGGCCGGCGCCGGCCGGTCGCTGCAGACCCTGAAGGACGCCGTCGCGGCCTCGAAGAAGGGCTGGCTCGAAGACTGGGCGCCCGAGCGCGACTCCGACGAGGTGCCGATCAACCCTTACCGGGTGATCCGCGACCTGATGGCCACCGTCGACCGCGACCAGACCATCATCACCCACGACTCGGGCAGCCCGCGCGAGCAGCTCCTGCCGTTCTGGGAGGCGACCGCGCCGGGCTCCTATCTCGGCTGGGGCAAATCGACCCAGCTCGGCTACGGGCTCGGCCTCAACATGGGCGCGAAGCTGGCGGCACCCGACAAGCTGTGCATCAACATCATGGGCGATGCGGCCATCGGCATGACCGGCATGGACATCGAGACCGCTGCCCGCAACGGGATCGCGATCCTGACAATCGTCTTCAACAACGGCGTGATGGCCGCCGAGCGCGACGTGCTGGTGACCTCGACAGCCAAGTACGGCGCGCTCACCGTCGGCGGCAACTACACCAAGGTCGCCGAAGGGCTCGGCGTTGCCGCACGCCGGGTCGAGACACCCGATGCCATCGTCCCCGCCCTGCACGAGGCCATCGAGACCACGCGCGGCGGCGCCCCTTTCCTGGTCGAGGTCATCACCAAGCAGGGCTACGACTTCTCGCGCGATCCGCTGCCCGGCCTTTAGGCCCTATCCGCGCCCCGGGCCCGGGGTGTGCAGCCGGTCGAGCAGGGTCATCAGGGTGGTGCGTTCGGCATCGCTGAGCGGCTGGGCGACGGCGGCTTCGTGCTCGTCGGACAGCGCCTTGAGTTCGGCCAGCAGCGCAGCCCCGGTCTCGGTCAAGACCAGCGCGTGGCTGCGGCGGTCCTGGGCGGACGGCTCGCGGCGGACCAGGTCTCGGGTCTCGAGCCGGTCGATGATCTGCACCAGGGTCGAGCGGTCGAAGCGCAGCGCCTCGGCGACCGCGCTCTGGCTCACGCCCGGATTCGCCTCGATCAGCAACAGCGTGCCGAACTGAGGCGGCGAGATGTCGTGGGCTCCGAGGGTCCGGTTGAAGTGCTGGAAGACCGCGACATGGGCGCAGCGCAGATGATAGCCCAAGAGCTCGGTCAGCGTGCTCATCTCGATCGCGGTACCGCTCATCACGACGATCCTCTCGGCACCGGGCGAGGGTGCGCGGAGTCCCGGCCGGCTCAGAAGAGGTAGAACCTATTGCCAATGACGGCCAAAGGCCACCGCCCGCATTCGAACAGGCGGAACTTCGCCATCAGCGGGTGGTCGTCTCCGGCCCCGGCGAGAAGGACGAGCCCGGCCTGGAAGCAGGCGAGGCTCGCCGCACCGGCAGCCGCCTTGACCAGCCCGGTATCGCGATGACCGGCCCGGCTTGCGGCCCGACAGGCCGCCCCTTCGATGACAAGCCGCGCGGCCTCGGTGACGGCGGTAAGCGACCGGTGCAGCGCGGCGGAATCCAGCGCGCCCTCGGCGGCGGTCTGCAAAGCACGCCGGGCTTCGTCCTCGTCGTCCCACCACGCCGGGTCCCAGGCGGGGTCCGTCGATGCGGCGCGGGCTGCCGGCCAATCCGCGACCGGTGTGATCGCATGACCGAAGCGGCCGAGCCCGGCGAGATAGAGCGCCGCTTCGGACCGCTCGGCCTCGCCCAGCGCCTCGCCGAGCGCGCCGAACCAAGCCATGTCGGGAATCCGGCGGGCAAGCCCGGCGACGGTGAGCGCTGCGGGCACCGAGGCTCAGGCGGCGGCCTGGGCCGGGTCGGGCAAGGACAGCCCCAACTTGTCTTCGATCAGGGTCCGCGCCCGGTTGATATAGTCCTCGCGCATCTCCTCGTTGGTGCGCAGCTTGATGCCCCACTTGCGGAACATCGCGTTGTTGCGCGACCCGGCGGCGCCGAAGAACGGGGTCATCAACGGAAAGACGCGCTCGACCGCCGCCTGGATCGCATCGCGGGCGCCGTCGTCGGCGATCAGGTCGGTGCAGAAATCCTCGCCGAACTGGGCGTGGAAGCGCTCCTCCGGCATGGTCATGCGCGCCAGGTTGCGCAACGGGTGGAACGAGCAGTGCAGCAGGTCCTCGACCTGGAGGATCTCCGCCAGATCGCCAAGCGCCTTGATCACGCAGAACTCGATCCAGGTCTTCATCTCGAATTCGAAGACGCTGAGCGGGCGCTTGCCGCCCTTGCGCGGCACCAGGTCGTGGGCGGCGATGCCGATGGCCTCGCCGAGCTCGGCGAAGCGGACATGGTGGCCGTATTCCTCCATCGCCACCCGGCAGGTCAGCCATTTGGCGTACGGCGTCGGCGCCAGCGCGATCGCCGGCTCGTCGAACACCTGCGAGCCGTAGAGTTCGTTGACCGCGTGGCTCTGAACGATCTTGCGCACCGCCAGCTTGTACTCCTCGGGCTGGTGCTGAAACGCCTCGACCGTTTTGACCTCGAACTTCTGGCTATCGGCCATGCCGGCCTCCTCAGACATAGGGTTCGGTGTTGAAGACCTCCAGATCGGTCTCCAGCGGTGCGAAATGCGCCCGCAGCCCGGCCTCGACCGCATCGGCCAGCGCATCGTCCTGCCACGCGGCGCCTTCGGCGATCACGCGCGCGGCCGGACGCGGCTGGGAGAAGACGAAGACCTCGCGTCCGCGCACGCCGAAGATCTGTCCGGTGACCGACTGCGCGGCGGGCGAGCACAGATAGCCGACCAGCCGCGCGACATGCTCGGCCGGCACCTTCAGCCCGCGCTCCTTGTAGGCCGCCTGCGTGTCGTTGGCCGGCTTGATCATCTCGGTCACCCGCGTATGGGCGAACGGGGCGACCGCGTTGCAGGTCACCCCGGTGCGCGCCATGTCGAGCGCGGTGATCCGCATCAAAGCGGTCAGCCCGCCCTTGGCGCTGGCATAGGAGGCCTGACCGTAATTGCCGATATAGGCCGCGGTGGAGACCAGGTTGACGACGCGGCCCCAATCGTAGGCCTCGCCGCCGCCGCGGCCCGCCTTGGCCTGATCGCGCATCACCGCGGCAGCGCAAGCGGTCAGGTAGAAGGCGCCGGACAGGTTGTTGCCGATCACGGCGTCCCAATCCTCCGCCGTGCCGCGGAACACCAGGGCATCGCGCAGGATGGCAGCGTTGTTGATCACGATATCGATGCCGCCGAAGGTCTCGCGCGCCATGGCAACGGCAGAAGCCGCGGCCTCGGGGCTGGCCATGTTCGCGGCGTGGGCCGCGGCGCGCGCGCCCAGCCCGGCCGCGAAGTCCCGCGCAACCGCCGGGTCGGGGTCGCTTCCGTCGATCGCCGCCCCGTTATCGGCGACCACCACCGCGGCCCCGCGCGCAACCAGCAGCGCGGAAATCGCAGCCCCGATGCCGCGCGCACCGCCGGTGACGATCGCAACCCGGCCCTGGAGCGCGCCCCCGTCGGCCATCAACTGCCCTCCTGCCCGGCCTTCTCGGCCTCGGTATAGAACGCATCGGCGTGGACATCGCCGCGCCGCATGCCGCGCTCGGTCAGAAGCCGCGTCGCGGCCTCGACCATCACGGGCGGCCCGGCGATATAGGCCTTGCAGCCGTCGAAATCCGCAACATCGGCATCGAGCGCTTCATGCAGGAACCCCGTCCGCCGCGCGGTCGGCGCTTCGGGCTCCGACAACACCGGGACAAAGTGCAGATTGGGGTGGGCGGCGGCAAGCTTGGAAAAATGGTCTTCGAGATAGAGGTCGCGTTCGTCCCTGACACCGAAATAGAGGAAGATGTCCTGGGCGGCGCCGCCGGCCAGGGCGTGCTCGACGATCGACTTCACCGGGGCCAGGCCCGAGCCGCCGGCCAGCGCATAGATCGGCCCGCGGTGCGCCTCGCGCAGCCAGGATGTGCCGAACGGCCCTTGCAAGCGGACCGCCTCGCCGGGCGCCAGGGTCTCGGCGACATAGGCGCTGACCGCGCCGCCGGGCACATGGCGGATGTGGAACTCGATCAGCGGATCGTCGGGCAGGTTGGCCATCGAGAAGTCGCGCTCGGGCAGCCCGGCGAACTGCACCCGGCAGTACTGCCCGGCCGAGAAGACAAACGGGCCGCCGGTCTCGATCGCGAGCCGCGCGCCGAGTATGTCCCAGGTCATCGGCTCGATCCGCACGACCCGGCCGGTCATGTGCCGGATCGGATGGGCGGTGATCTCCTCTTCGCCGAGCCAGGCGATTTCGGCGTCCTCCCACGGGACCGAGCGGCAGGCGAGCACCAGGCCGGACTCGCGCTCCGCCTCGTCCAAGGCGAATTCGGAAAACGGCGACATCTCGACATCGCCGCTGATCAGCCGCGACTTGCAGGCGCCGCAATTGCCCGACCGGCAGCCGTGCGGGTAAGGCACGCCGGCCGCCAGCGCGGCGTCCAGAATGGTCTGGCCGAGCTCGACCTCTATCGGGGAGTCCCATTGGGCAATCTTGACGGTATAGCTCATCGCACACGGGGCAGCATCTATTGCCCGCCCCAGACGCGGCGCGCGGTCTCGATCACCAGCGCCAGCTTGGCGCGCTGGTCGTCGGGGGTGACCGGGTTGCCGACCACCGCGGACGAAAAGCCGCATTGCGGGCTGATCGAAAGCCGCTCCAGCGGGACGTAGCGGGCGGCATCGGCGATCCTCGCGGCGAGCCCGTCGATGTCTTCCAGCAGCGGGACCTTGCTGCTGATCAGCCCCAGGACGACGTGCTTGTCCTCGGGCATCGCGGCCAGCGGCGAAAAGTCGCCGGCCCGCCCGGTGTCGTATTCGAGGAAGAAGGCATCCACTTCCAGCCGTGCGAACAGCTTCTCCGCGACCGCGTCGTAGCCGCCCTCGGACAACCAGGTCCCCTTGAGGTTGCCGCGGCAGATATGCAGCGCCGCGGTCATGTCCGGCGGCCGGCCGGCGAGCGCCGCGTTGGTCAGGTCGATATAGATCTCCAGCAGGGCTTCGGGATCGCGCCCGCGCGCGGCGAGCTGGGCGCGCAGAGAGGCATCGCACAGCATCGCGAACGGGACGTCGTCGATCTGGACGTAGCGGGCGCCGCGCGCGGCGAGATCGGCGATGTCCTCGCGGTAGCAGGCCGCGAGGTCGGCGAAGAAGTCTTCCTCCTGCGGGTAGATTTCGGCCGGCGGCGGGTCGGCCCCGGCCAGGAAATGCATCGTCGCCGGCGACGGCAGGGTCGATTTGGGCATCCTGGCGGTCACCGAGTTGAGGAAATCGAACTCCTCGCCCGCGTTGGATCTGACCCGCTTGAGCTTTCCCGTGGCCCGCGGCGCGACGAATTCGTGTGCGGTGCGGTCGTCCTCGTAGAACCGGAAGGAGGACGGCGCGAAGTCGAGCCCGTCGACCGAATCGACGAAATGGGAGATATAGGTGGTCCGGCGGAACTCGCCGTCGGAGACCACCCGGAAGCCGATCGCCTCCTGCATCGCCACGGCCTCGCGGATGCATTCGTCCTGGATCGCCCGGAATGCGGACCGGTCGATCTCGCCCCTGGACAGAAGGCGGAAGCTTTCGCGCAGGGCCTCGGGGCGCAGCAACGAGCCGATATGTTCGGCGCGGTATGGCGGCGGCGGGACGGTCATGACGCCGCGGCGTCAACCGGTCGCGGCCAGGCCGGTCTGCATCCGGATCAGCCGGTCCATCAGGCTGCGGGCCTGGATCGTCGGCTGATCGGCGTTGACGTCGATCGAAGGCGCATCGGGGTCGGTCGCGATCGAGCGCTGCTGGGCCTCGACCATCGCGACGTCCTCCAGGAACGTGTCGCGGATCGCCGCCAGCGTTTCGGTCACCGCCGCGTCGTCGAGCGCGAAGTCCCTCGCCGACATCCAGAAATGGTGGCAGGTGTCCGCGGTCTCCGGCGTGATCCCGTGGCTGTTGAAGATGTTGAAGGCCTGGCTGCGGTCTCCCTCGAAGACAGCGCTGCCGAGCGGGGCGATGCCGGAATCGAAGGTGATCAGCCCGGCGCGCGGACGATAGGTCCAGGTCACCCAGACGTCGCCGTTGCCTTCGAAGCCGGCCGCCTCGGCGATCAGCGGCGGCGGATCGCTGTCGCGCATGCGCCGGGCGTTGTGGAGCAGTTCGCCGTCGCGCTCGACCTTCGGGTCGTGGCGCAGCGAGCCCGCGTTGCCCAGCGTGGTCGGGTGGACGAAGCGCGAATGGGTGTTGTCGAGCTGGATGTCCACCAGAGCCTGGTAGTTGCACTTGACGTGGTAACGGTCGCCGACCGCCGCCCAGTCCGGCGAATCGTGCCAGTAGATGTCCGGGATCAGGCTTTCGTCGGCCAACTCGGCCTCGCCCATCCAGATCCAGACCCAGCGGTTCTTCTCGACCAGCGGATAGCTGCGGACCCGCGCGCCCGGCGGGATGCGCGTCTGGCTCGGCACCTCGACGCACTGGCCGGCCGCATCGAACACCAGGCCGTGATAGCCGCATCGGATGGTATCGCCGATCACGCTGCCGGCGGAAAGCGGCGCGTGGCGGTGGCAGCAACGGTCGTCCATCGCCACGGCGCGTCCGTCCCCGGTCCGCCAGAAGACGATGGGACGCTCCAGCAGCATCCGCGGCAGCGGCGTGCGGGTGATCTCGTGGTCCCACGCCGCGACATACCATGCCCGGTTCAAATACATCGTCCGCCTCCGCTTTGCCGTGGGCCGTGGCCCGCAGCGCAATCGTGCCGCCCGCACGGGCGCGAAGCAAGGCTTGATTGCACCGGCCGGGAAAGGCTAATTATTTGAAATGCCAAAACAATAATCCAGGAGGAACCGCGGTGAACACGACGACAGCCTCAGGCGCCGGGGGCGCCCTTCCCTTCCGACCAGCGGCGGCCGAAGACGGCGACAGGGCAGCGCTTGCGGCCGAGCTTGCCGAGCGCGGGGTCCGGTTCCTGCTGCCGAGCTATGTCGACATGCACGGCGCCTCCAAGGCGAAGATGGTGCCGATCAGCCATTTCGACCAGATGATGGCGGGCTCGGAGCTGTTCACCGGGGCCGCGCTCGACGGCGTCCCCCAGGACGTCAGCGAGGAGGAGGTCGCCTCCCACCCCGATCCCCGGTCTTGCCTGATCCTGCCCTGGCAGCCCGATGTCGCCTGGTTCGCCTCCAACCTGATGTGCCGAGGCGCGCCGTTCGAGGCGTGCAGCCGCAACATCCTGGAGCGGGTCCGCGCGCGCGCCGCCGCGGCCGGCTTCGGGATGAATCTCGGCATGGAAGCGGAGTTCTTCGTCTTCGCCCAGGACGAGGACGGCGGCTTCTCTCCGGTCAGCAGCAAGGTCCATCTCGCCAAGCCGGCCTACGACGTCTCGCGCCTGCTCGACAACCTGCATTGGATGGGCGAGCTGGTCGAGGCGATGAACGGCTGCGGCTGGGATGTCTTTTCCTTCGACCACGAGGACGGAATCGGCCAGTTCGAGGTCGACTTCGCCTATGCCGATGCGCTGGTGATGGCCGACCGGTTCGTCTTCTTCCGCCGTCTGGCCGACGAGATCGCCCGCACGCACGGCTATTTCGCGAGCTTCATGCCCAAGCCGATGATGAACTACTCGGGCAGCGGCTCACACTACAACATGTCGGTGTACGCCATCGAAGACGGGCGCAACCTGTTCGGCGATCCGGCCGATCCGCGCGGCTGCGGTATGTCGGAGCTGGGCTACAAGTTCATCGCCGGCCTGTTGCGCCACCTGCCGGCGATCGTCGCGGTGGCGGCTCCCAGCGTGAACAGCTACAAGCGGCTGATCCTCCAAGGCTCGATGTCGGGCTATACCTGGGCGCCGGTGTTCCGCTGCTATGGCGGCAATAACCGGACCAACACGCTCCGCATCCCGCTGTCCGGCGATCGGGTCGAACTGCGCGCGACCGACCCGATGTGCAACCCCTATCTCGGTGCGGCGATGGTGCTGGCCGCGGGCTTGGCCGGGATCGAGGAGGACCTCGATCCCGGCGCGCCGCACGCGGACAACATGTACGAGAAGACCCCGCAGGAGCTCGCCGCCGCCGGCATCGAGATGCTGCCCCGCACGCTCGCCGAGGCGCTGGATGAATTCGAAGCCGACCCGCTGGCCAAGGCGGTCTTCGGCGAGGCGATGTACGATGCCTGGCTCGCCTACAAGCGCCAGGAATGGCTCGGCTACCTCAACCACGTCTCCGATTGGGAGCGCGAGCGCTATCTCCAGTTCTTCTAGAGGATCTTCCGACCCGACCGGCGCCGCCCCGCAGCCGATATCGGGTCGCATCCAGGCGCCGGTCTACGCCTTGGCGTTCTGTTACGGCAACATCATGCCGATGGCCTCCGTCGTGATGCCGCTGTGGGCGCTGGAGCTGACCGACTCGCCGTTCCTGATCGGGCTGGTCATCGCGTCCCGCCAGTTCCTGGTGGTCACGCTGTCGATCTATGGCGGGGCGCTGCTCGACCGCGGGCGGCCGCACCGGGTGATGGTGCTGCTGGCGGTCACCGCAGCGGTCTCGTTTGCGTTGTTCCCGGCGATGCCGTTCCTCTGGGCGGCGGTCGCGCTGCAGATGATCTCGGGCTTCGCGGAGACTACCAACTGGATCGGCGCCCAGGCGATGTTCGGTCGGGTGCTGCGCGGCCGGGCGCTCTACGCCGGGCGGCTGACCGCGGCGGCGCGGACCGGCGGGTTCATCGGCCCCTGGATGGTCGGCCTGGTCTGGCAGTTCGTCGGACCCGCCGGCGCGTTCGCCATGCTGGCGCTATGGGTGCTGGCGGGCGCCGGCGCGGTGATGTTCCTGCCGCGAACCGAGCCCCTGCCGGCGCAGGCGGAGGCACCGGCGGCCGAGGCGCCCGCCGCGCGGACCGCCAGCCTGATGCCCAGGCTGTCGGACTACGCCAGCGCTTTCCGGCTCCTGATCCTGCCGGCGGTGGCGCTGGTGATCCTGGCGACTTTCGTGCGCCAGACCGGGACCGGCATCCAGGCGTCGTTCTACGGCGTGTGGCTGAAGGAGATCGGCTTCGAGGCCGGCACGATCGGGTTCCTGATCGGCATCTCGAGCGCGGCCGCGGCGCTCTCCGCGCTCAGCCTGGGAAGGCTCACCGGCCTGATTGCCGACCACTGGCTGCTGATCGCGATGATCGTGGTCGCGATCGCCGCCATCGCCATCACACCGCTGCTCGGCACCTACGCGCTGCTGATCGTTGCGATCGCGCTGCGCGGCGTCGGCCAGGGGATCAACCTGCCACTGATGATGTCGATCGCCGCACGCGCCGTCGGGCCCGACCTGCAGGGGCGCGTCGCTGCTCTCAGGATCACCTTCAACCGGCTTGGCGGGGCGCTGGTCCCGCTGGCGATGGGCGCCATCGCCGAGGTGGCCGGGCTGGAGAACGCCTTCTACCTGATGGGCGCGACAGGCATCATCGCGATCGGCCTGCTGGCCGTCTGGGTCGCGCGCTCACCGGTTTTCCGCGGCTGAGGCGCGCGCCGGCGCGGCCGGGCGTCGATCAGGTCCGGAAGCCGGGATCGAGCTGATCGGCCAGGCGCAGGTACATCTGCCAGTCGAGCTCCCCTTCGGGCTTGTTGCCCCGGCGGGCCGCCATCTGGGCGTGGGTGTGTTTGACGATGTCCTCCGGCAGGTGCCGGATATCGGCGCCGGCGGCCATCAGCTTGACCTGGAGCGTGCATGCCGTGGTCAGCCGGACCATGGTCGAGAACGCTTCGCCGATCGTTCGGCCGACGCTCAGCAGGCCGTGATTCCACATGATCATCGCTTGCTTGTCGCCGAGATCGGCGACGATCCTGGGGCCCTCGTCCTCTTCCTGGGCGATGCCTTCGAAGTCGTGATAGGCCACTTCGCCGTAGAGCGAGCAGCCGCCCTGGTCGACATGGATCAGCCCCTGCCGGGTCGCCGAGACCACGACACCGTCCAGCGGGTGGACATGGAGCGTGCAGGCAAGGCCCGGCTTTGCCCGCAGGATCGCCGAATGGAAATTGAGCCCGGCCGGCGCGGGCGCGAGCGCGGCAGGCGTCAGCACGGTGCCGTCCAAGGCGATCTTCAAGAGCGAGGAGGCCGTCACCTCGTGCCAGCCCAGCCCCATCGGGTTCATCAGGAACGCATCGGGCGCGTCGGGCACCCGGGCGGTGATGTGGTTGCGGATGGTGTTGTTCCAGCCCAGGTGATGGGCGATGCGGAACGCGGCGGCAAGGTTGACGCGGGTCTCCCACTCGGCTTCGGAGACGTCGGACTCGCGCGCGGCAATCATGGTTCCTTCTGGCATCGGCTGGGCCTCCCGGTCTCGATCGGCCCGATGGTGCCCGACTCGCCGCGCGCGGGCAATGCATTGAACCCGCAGGCGCGCCGTGCTGCGATGACGGGCCTGGGGCCGGACGCTACAGTGGGCGCGAACATGGCGCGGTTGAAAGCCGGACAGGGTCCCACGACCGTGACGAAGAAAGCTCTGAAGACCCTCTTTGCCGTCTTTGCCGCGTCGCTGGTCGCGGCCGTCGCGGCGGTCGGCGCCGCTTCGGACCGCCATCCCCTGCCGGACGGCTTCGTCTATCTCGACCAGGCGATCCCGGACCTGGTGGTCGATCTGCGCTACCTCACCGGCGACAACTTCGTCGGCCGGCCGATCGACGGATACCGGCATGCCCATGCGATCCTGTCGGCCCCGGCCGCGGCGGCGCTTGCGGAGGTCCAGGACAGGCTGCGTCCGTTCGGTCTCGGGCTCAAGCTCTTCGATGCCTACCGGCCGCAACGCGCGGTCGATCACTTCGTCCGTTGGGGCAAGGCGCTCGACGATCAACGCACCAAGCCGGTCTACTACCCCGATGTCGCCAAGGAGGATTTGTTCGAAGAGGGCTATATCGCCAGCCGGTCGAGCCATTCGCGCGGGAGCACGGTGGACGTCACCATCGTCTATCCAGACCAGGACGGGTCGACCCGCGCGCTCGACATGGGTTCCCGGTTCGACTTTTTCGGCCCGATCTCCTGGCCGGACAGCGCCGGGGTCTCGCCCCAGCAGCGGGCCAACCGCGCGTTGCTGCAAAGCCTGATGACCGCGAGCGGTTTTGCGCCCTACGCCCAGGAATGGTGGCACTTCACCCTGCGGGAAGAACCCTACCCGGACACCTATTTTGACTTCCCGAACTGAGGCCGGCGCATCGCCGCCGCGGCGCGAGCGGGTGCCTGACGCCGTTGGGTGTCTGTTCTCGGGTTTTGTCTTGTCAGACGTTTGGGGTGGAAGATCGTCGGATTCGAAGGGACACGCGGCCCCTGGGTTTCAGGGGCCAGCGGTTGCGAGGCAGCCTGCCAACATGCGGAAGAGGGCGGCGTCTGGGCAGGCTGTGGCGATGTGGATACGGATGCCAGCGGCCTTTTCGACAACGCGGGCGCCGATCTTGAACATGCGCGCCGTCTCGATACGAGACGACATGTTCTCAAGCCGGCTCATGCTCGGCTGCGAGCACAACTCGTGGCCGCTTTCCGGCGGCCGTACCACCGCAAGCTTGAACAGAGGGTCCGACCGCAAGCTGTCGCAATCGTCGTCGTCCTCGTAGCCGCAGGCGACCACGAACATGCGAAAGTGCATGATCTCGGCCTGTGTATGGCTGATCAGCGCCGGGTCGAGCCGAACCCGGTTGCACCCGGCCAGCGCCTCGGCCAGGACGAGCGGCGTTCCGCCTCGCGCAGCAGCACCAGGCCGCCGTCTGACGACATTAAGCAGCCATCGAAGGCTGCTGTCACCTTCTTGCGCCGGACGGCTGGCAGATCGAAGGGAAGAAGGCTATCGTCGGTCATGGCGGGCGTGGCGTTCTCGTTGTTTGGGAAGAAAGACGCTCCGACAAGGTTTTTCTCCACGAGAACAAAGTATTATGTCATGTTCGCTAACCCAATATCAGGCTCAGGATGAATAATCCAGGCTAGGTGTTCAATTTTCTGGAGATCACGTACATGGGTGACGAGAAACAACGTTTCGTTCTGTACATGTGTTTCGAGACGGATCAAGAGCATGACATCTGTCGGTCGTTGGCCATAGTTTCAAGCCAGGCTGAAGTCGAAAAATGGAAAAAAGAACAAGGAGATGGCGATTCGACAAATGATGAGCCAGCCTCTGACACCGAGGGATCAGAATCGAATGTTTCGGATGAGGAAAACAAAGAATACCCACAAGACCTTTCTGTTGAATTGTCCAAACTTATGAGTCGGTTTCAAGAAACGATGTCCAGTTATAGACCCTTGGCGGAGTTTGGGATGATCATCATGCCGACTTTGCGCTCCCACTTTATCCACAACGAAATGTAC
This sequence comes from Alphaproteobacteria bacterium, assembly GCA_965248835.1. GTDB lineage: Bacteria > Pseudomonadota > Alphaproteobacteria > MPNO01 > MPNO01 > CAYFYS01. The sequence continues at coordinate 1,716,683 of CBDFLJ010000001.1, read as the reverse complement.
AAAAACGCGGGCAGGAACCTTGAGATCGTAGATAAAGATCAACAATTTGAAACGTACGGAATCACTGTAGACCAATATCTATCGGTGAAAACACAAATCCGGCGTTTGCGTGAATTTGACAGGGGCGTAACAGTTCTTCCCGGAGCTATCCTGTTAAGTCTGGTCGCAACGTTTGATTCTTTTATAGCAGACACTCTCAGGATAATGCTTAGACGCAAGCCTGATCCAGTAATTGAATCTTCCAAGAATATTAGTGTAAAAGAAGTTTTGAATATGTCGTCGTTTGATGACGTGATAAGAAAAATAATTGAAGATGAGGTAGAGACATTAATGCGCGGCAACCATCATGAACAAATCAAGTACGTAGAAGAAAAATTAGATATAAGTATTAGAAAGAATTATGATGAGTGGGGTGAATTTATAGAAATATTTGAGCGCAGAAACCTAATTGCGCACGGCAATTATGTTATTAACACTCACTATATCAAAAACTGCAACAAACATGGATTCCAGGTGGGTGAGAATCAAGATGGTGAGAGGCTTTCGTTGGATGAGCGTTATCTAAGGAGATCGTCTGATCGCTTGTTAGAATTTGGTTTGTCTTTAATGTTCGTGCTGTGGCTAAAGCACTTCAAGGATAGTAGAGAAACAGCTTACGAGAGCCTCAATGGTCGCACTTACGAATTGATCAAAGATGGACAATCTCGCGTCGCCGCAAGGCTTCTGGATTTGGCATTGTTCAAACAGACGCCGAGTGCTTCGGACCGCATCAAAAAGATGATGACGGTCAATTTGGCAAATGCCTATAAGAAGATGAAAAATGACGAAAAGGCTAGAGAAGTAATAGAGGAGGTTGATTGGTCAGCGGCAACAGATGATTTTCAGATTTGCGTCGCGGCCGTACGGGGGAATATCGAACGCGTCTTAGAACTTATGCCCAGGGTAGCTCAGGCAGACTCGGTCAAGAAGTCGGATTTCCGCGAATGGCCGGTGTTTGATTGGGTCCGGGAGGAAGAGACAGTACGTGAAAAGTTTCAAGAAATATATGGTGAACCCATCATAGATCCCACCGACGAAGAAAAGCGCAATGACCAAGAAAGCGGAAGTGCAATGAGCGAGCTTGGCACACCAACCATTCATTAGCTCGATCTATTCATCCTTTCGGTGATTTTCGAAGTTACCGGCGTTGCCCGAGCGGGTGCATGACACCCTTGGCGTCTGTTTTCAGGCTTTGTGTTGTCAAGCGTTTGGGGTTGAAGATCTTCGGGTTCGAAGGGACACGTGGCCCCTGCGTTCAGGCTCCAGCGGCTGCGAGGCGCCCGACCAACATGCGGAAGGGGGCAGCGTTTGCCGCGCCCACAATACCCAGGCAGAGAAGACACCGTAGAAGAGCGTCTGCACCAGGGAAGAAGCGTGCGCCCTTGTCGCCCTCGAAGCGGACGCCGAGCGCTTCCTCAAGCGCAGAGCACATCGCCGCCAACGACGGCGCGTCACCCACCGCTTCTACACGCGCGAAACCATCTCGGCGTGTGAAAGCCAGCAACCTAGCCAAGTCCTTTGGCTCCGCAAGCGTCGCGCGGTGCGTCAATGCTCGACAAAGATACTCACTCAGGCCCGCGCCGATCTCGCGGGCGAAGGCGTGTGATTTCTCCAACTGGCGCGCGAACGCATCCGCGTTTTCGACCAGCCGGAATGCCTCCAGCTTCACCGGCCGACCGGCTACGTCCTCTCCAAGCAGAACGAAGTCGCGTGTGTTCGTCACCAACACCAGTCGGTAGCGGTTCCAGTTCCGGCTCACCTGATCGCCCGCCGCCGTCAGCCATGCGTCGTCGGCCGGCAGCCTTCACCTCGACCACGCCGCGTTCTGGTGCTTGCCCCTCGCGCGGCGGTCCCTTCTGCACCTGCTTCGCCTCGTAGAGTCCGACATCGGCATGGCCCGCGCACTGGTCCGCGAGTTCGACGACGCAGAATACCTTCGGCTTGAGCGTTGCGCCGACAGCATTGAGTAAGTTCGACAGCGCCGGACAGCTCGACCGCTCTCCGGTCGCGCCACCCGACGCACGCACCTGCCGCAAATCGGTGAAGTACGCCTCGACCGCCGCCGTCAGTTTGGTATTTGTTCCCTTCATCGCCTCTGTGGTCGCGGACCAAGGACCGACTTGCAAGCTCCGCCTTCGTCTCGTCCGTCTACATCGCGGCGCCCAATCCGCTCGGTTGCGTTCCGGAGAGCGCTTCCTATAATCACGGTCGGAAGCCGCGCGACGGGTGGGAAGGAACCCCATCTCATGCGCGGCGGGCGCTGCCGCTTAAGCGCCGCTCGGGCTAACCGGCGGGATCGCAACGGTTTCCGCACCTGAGCGTTAAGGGGAACAGAAGTCGGATGTGGCGCGCCTGTGGGCGGTTAATCGTCACACCCGACGCAGGGGGATTACGATGAAATACTGCCGCTTCGACGACAACCGTTTAGGCGTCGTGCGCGACGACAAGGTCCATGACGTCACCGAGATCGTCGACGAACTGCCGGCGGTACGCTACCCCTATCCGATCGGGGATGCGCTGGTTGCCAATCTCGGCGCCCTGCGCGACAAGATGGAGCGGCTCGCGGATCGGAGCGAGGCTCTGCCGGTCGCTGGGCGGCGCTTTCTCAGCCCGGTCGCCAACCCGACCAAGATCATGGGAACCCCGGTCAACTATCAGGCCCACGCCGACGAGGCCAAGGCCGACGCCGAGGTCAATCTCGGGGCGCGGCGCGGCGGGATCGAGGACCAGGGTCTGTTCCTGAAGGCCAACTCGGCGCTGGTCGGCCCGTCCGAAGGCGTTGCGGTGCGTTTCCCGGACCGGCGCACCGACCACGAGGCCGAGCTCGGGCTGGTCATCGGCAAGACCGCATCCAACATCGCCTATGACGACGCGCTCGGCTACGTCGCGGGCTATGCGATCGCGCTCGACATGGTGGTGCGCGGCAGCGAGGACCGCAGCTTCCGGAAATCGGTCGACACCTATGCCGTGCTCGGGCCCTGGCTGGTAACCGCCGATGAGATCCCCGATCCCGACGCGCTCGCCTTCGTGCTCACCGTCAACGGCGAGACCCGCCAGGAATCGAACACCCGGCTGATGATCATGGACGTGCGCCGCCAGATCGAATGGGCGTCGAGCTTCTACACGCTCCACCCCGGCGACATCCTGATGACCGGCACCTGCGAGGGCGTCAGCCGGGTGGTGCCGGGCGACGTGATGCACCTCACCTTCGAGGGGATCGGCGAAATGGACGTCCCCGTCCGCGCGCTCGAATAGCCTATTCGGCCGCCGCCGCCTCGCGATTGGGGGCGAGCGGGGCGCGGCGGCCCAGCATGCGGGCCGCGTTGTGATGGCGGATCGCCTCGCGCTCGTCTTCGGTGATCCGGGCCTCGACCAGGGCCCGGTTGGTCCATTCGCAGCCGAAGCCCGTCCCGTCGGTGCCGTAAACGATCATTTCCGCGCCGTAGGCGGCAACGCCGGCTTCGATCGCGCGCGGGCCGAAGGAGTTGCAGTCGACGAACAGGTTGGGCTTGACGAACCGGGTCGAGGGCAGCGGCTCGTGCGGTGAATCGAGGTAGTTGCGGTGGTCCATGCGCTCGACCTCGAAGGCGATGTTGCCGCCGAGGTTGTGGAGCTGGATGCGGGCGTCCGGGTAGTCGTCGAGGATCGAGGTCATGCAGACCGTGACCATGTTCGCCGACAGCGAGGCCTGCATGTCGAGCGTGCCGATCCGCCGCCCGGCGTTGTCGGTGCCGGCCTCGACGCGCGGCCACGGATCGCCCGGGCGCGGGCCGAAATGAATGAACAGGACCGCGCCGTGCCGGTCGGCGGCGGCGAGCAAAGGCCGGTATTGCTCGGCATCCTGCTCGGTCAGGAAGGCGTTGCCGGGGAGCTGCGCGCCGATCATCCCGGTCAGCCCCATCGCCCGGTCGAACTCGGCCGCGGCGGCCTCCAGATCGGTCAGCGGCAGGGCGGCGAAGCCGACGAACCGGCCCGGATGGGCGCGGCAGATTTCCGCAAGACCGTCGTTATAGGCCTGGACCAGCGGCAGGGACTCCGCGACCGGAAGCGCCTCGATCCAGCGGAACTGGCCGAGCAGGGAGAGGGCGGCGGCGGTGACCCCGTGGGCATCCATCTCCGCAAGACGCTCGTCAACGTCGTCGAACGCCTCGACGACCGGGGTGCACGCGGCCCTGGTCTTCAGGACCTCGACGCCGTCCGCGCCGGTCTCGACCAGCGGCGGGACGCTGCGCGCGCGCAGCGCATCGATCAGCGCCGGCGGGCGCCAATGGGAATGCATGTCGATGGCCATGGCCTTCCTCCGGGGCGGCGGGCCTATGCGGCCACGCCGGGCGGCAGCGATTCCTTCTCGCCGAGCTGCTCGTAGCGCCATGTATCGGTCGTGCACGCCCAGCGCAGCCGGCACATCTGCTCGGCGACATGCTCGGCGCGGGCGAGCACCTCCGGGCCGTCGATGTACTTGGCCGCCAGGCCCAGCTGACGTTCGGAGTGCTCGACATCGGCCATCGCGTGCTCGGCAAAGAAGATCGCCGCCCGATCGGTCTGCTTGATCCCGTAATGATCTTCCAGCGCCGGCAGGACGATCTCGCTGTTGAGCGCGGGCATCTGGCCTTCCTGGGTGAACTGCATCGCCAGCGCCACGCCGACCGGCTCGGTCCGGGTGGCGTTGAGGTAGTAGAGCGCGCGGCCCCACCAGGCAGCCGTCATGTCGACGTCCAGGACTTCGTCGCGCGTCATGCCGGCGGCGGTGCAGAAGTCGTAGATCATCTCCATGTGATCGTGCGCGCCGTGATCGGTGTGGCCGCCGATCAACCCCTCTTCCTCGGCCATGTTCTCGACCAGCATCTTGCGCACGTCACCCGGGGCGCGCGCGTAGAACAGGCCGAACGCCTCCAGCCCGTGGCGGACGTATTTGGCATGCTGGGCCATGTAGACGCCGAGCACCCGCAGGTCGAGCTCGCCCCTGGCCATCGCCTGGAACATCGGGTGCTGCTTGGTGTGCCATTTGTCGCGGATCGCGGCGATCCGGGCCGCGACCTCGCCGTCCGCCGGGGTGAAGCTGTCGGGTGCCATGGTCTGTCTCCGGGCTTTCGGTTGATGCTGCGCCGTCACAGCGGGTTGCAGGGCCGCCGCAGCGTGCGCCACATATGCGAGGCCGGCGTGCTGTCGTTGCCGAGGCCTTCGGGAGGCTGCTTGAAGTGGCGTCCGATCACGTCCTCAAACTCCTCGAGCTCGACGACCACGTCGGGCTCGAAGGAATAGAGGTCGTTGACGCAGATCATGCGCGCGGACATGTACCACTTGTGCTTCCGCGCCCTCTCGTAGTCGGCGACGATATAGGGTTCCGGCTGGTAGCCTGCGCCGAACATGCGGACGTAGTTCTCGGGGTATTCGTAGCCCACCGACTCGTCGGGGAAGAAGCGCAGCGCCTGGTGCATGCGGATCGCCCAGCTTACCTCCTCATCGACATAGGGCTCGATGAGCTGCGCGCCCCAATAGCCGTGGTCCGAGCGGATGAATCCGGTCACCGCGATGTCATGCAGCAGGCAGGCGAGCACCATCTTCTCGGGCAGCCCGTTCTTCTGGGCAAGCCGCGCGGACTGCAGCAGGTGCTCCTGCATCGGCGAGAAGCGCAGCTTGAAGAAGTCGATCAATGTCGGTCTGTCGGGCATCGGCGGCAGTCTGGGGTCCTCGCCGTGCAGCAGTTCCTTGCCCGTGCCGATGCCGAACCCGCTGCCGAGCGTGACCTCGCCCTCGGCCAGGAAATAGAGCAGCGACTTGGTCACCAGCCGGTCGCCCAGCTCCCGCATCTGCTGGAATTCCATCTCGTCTGCAATCTCGGTTGCCGTCTTCGCCATGATCCTGCCTCGTTGCCGCGTTCCTCGACAGCACGCTAGGACCGAAGGCGGCGCGGGTCAATCCGATCGGCGCCCCATGTCGTTGACCCGTGATCCGTCCGATCGAGCAGGCGGCGGTCCGCGCGAGCCGGCGCGGCGCGGCCGGCACGGAATCATCCGTAGAACAGCCGCGGCAGGAACAGCGAGATCCACGGCAGCGCGACCAGCAGCGCGAGCCGGACGATGTCGGCGCACCAGAACGGCGTGACGCCGCGGAAGATCGTCGTCGTCGAGACGTCCTTGACCACACCGGCGAGCACGAAGACGTTGAGTCCCACCGGCGGGGTAATCAGGCTGATCTCGGTCACGACGACCGCGATGACCCCGAACCAGACCAGGATCCGCTCCGGGCCGAGTCCGGCGAAGTCGAGTCCCTGGACGACCGGGAAGAAGATCGGGATCGTCAACAGCAGCATCGAGAGGCTCTCGAACACGCAGCCCAGAACCAGATAGATGATCAGGATGATCGTGATCACCATCAACGGCGAGAGCGTGTTGCCGGTGACCAGCGACAGGAGCCCGTCGGGGAGCCCGGCCCGGTTCACGAAGTTGGAGAAGATCAGCGCGCCGATGAGGACGATGAACAGCAGCGCCGAGGTGCGGGCGCTGTCGGCCAGCACCTCGAACAGCCCCCGCCAGGAGAGCGCTCCCCTGGCCAGGGCGATCAGGAACGCGCCGCCGGCGCCGATCCCGGCGGCCTCGGTCGGGGTGAACACGCCGCCATAGATCCCCCCCATCACCAGCGCGAACAAAACCAGTGTCGCCCAGACCCCGCCGAGCGCCGCGAGCCGCTCCGCCCAGGATGCACGCTCGGCCTTGGGGCCGTCGCCGGGCCGGCGCCAGACCACATAGCGGACCGCCAGCAGATAGAGACCGATCCCCAAGAGCCCCGGCAGCAGACCGGCGGCGAACAACTCGCGGATGCTGGTCTCGGTCATCAGGCCGTAGATCACCAGGATCACGCTCGGCGGGATCAGGATCCCGAGCGTACCGCCGGCGGCGATCGAGGCCGTCGCCAGCCCGTCGGCGTAGCCGTAGGCGCGCATCGGCGGCAGCGCCACCTTGGACATCGTCGCCGCGGTCGCCAGCGAGGAGCCGCAGATCGCGCTGAACCCGCCGCAGGCGACGATCGTCGCCATCGAGAGCCCGCCCCGGCGGTGGCCGAGAAAGCTGTGGGAGGCCCGGTAGAGCTCGGTCGAAAGCCCGGCCCGGGAGACGAAATTGCCCATCAGGATGAACATCGGCACCACCGAGAGCCCATAGCTCAACGCGGTCTCCGAGACGATGGTCGCGACCATCGAAAGCGCCGGCTGCCAGCCGCTCAAGACGCCGAACCCGGCAAAGCCGATCAGCCCCATCGCGAACGCGATCGGCATCTTGAGAAAGACCAGGCCCAGGAGGACGGCGAAGCCGATCAGCGCCGCGGTCATCGGTCTCGGCGGCCCCGTTCGCGGTCAGCCACGCGCGGTTCCGAAATGGCGGGCCGCGTTGGCGGCGAAGGCAAGTGCGCCGCCGCCGCTCAGCACGGCAATGAAATAGGTGATCGGGGCGAGCGGGATCGCCAGAAACTCGGTCGCGTCGCCGTAGTCCGCGGTGATCTCGGCAAGCAGCCACACCCGCCAGGAGACCGCCGCCATCATCACCGCCATCAAGAGGTTGAGGGCCACGCTTCGCGGCGCGGTCAGCGCCGCCGGGAACCAGCGGTCGAGAAGGTCCACCGAGATATGCTCTTCCCGCAGGCAGACCGCCGGCAGCACCGCGAAGACGATCACTCCCAGCATGAGCTGGGTCAGCTCGGTCGCCCCGTCGAGCGGCGCGTTGAAGAAATAGCGCCCGATCACGTCGATGCAGGTCATCGCCATCAACGCGAACAGGACCAGCGAGGAGGCGCCGTCCGCGAGCCGGTTCAGCCAGAGGCCGAACCTTCCGGCGGACGGGCCCCGCTGGTGTTCTTCTCCGGCCGGGTTCACTTCATCATTTTCTTGTCGTATTCCCGGGCTGTCGCGCGCAGCTCGGCGAGCGCCGCGCGGGGATCGTAGCCGCCCTTGGCGGCGCGCTTGATCCACGCCTCCTCGACCGGTTTCATGAGATCAAGATAGGCGGCCTTCATCTCTGCCGACGCGGTCCGGATCGAGGTGCCGGCCTCCTTGGCGGCGGCGCGGCCGTCGTCGTCGCCTTTGTCCCAATACTTGCCGAGCTTGGCGAAGCCCTCGCCCGAGACGCTCTTGAGCGCCATCTGGTCCTTGGCGGAGAGCTTCTTGAAGCTCCCCGGGTTGAGCAGGAAGGCAAAGCTGCCGTAGTAGAGCCCGCCCGGCATGACGAGGACGTGCTTGGTCACCTCCTTGAGCCGGAAGCCCTTCTGGGTCTCTATCGGCATGAAGATGCCGTCGGCGACGCCGCTGGACAGCGCCTCGTAGACCTTGGGCGCGGGAAGCTTGACCGCGGTGACGCCGAGCGCCTTGCCGACCAGGCTGCCGACGCCGCCGGGGACGCGGATCTTCATCCCCTTGAGATCGGAGAGCGAGCGGATCGGCTTCTTGGTATGGATCACCGCCGGACCGTGCGATTGCAGGCCGATCAGGATCACGCCGCGATGCTCGTTGGCCTTGTAGAGGTATTTCTGCTGGACCTGCCAATAGGCGACCGCCGCGGCCTCGGCGCTGGTGCCGAGATTCGGCATCTCGACAATCTGGGTGGCGACATAACGGGTGTTGTAGCCGTGGAAGATCCAGCTCGCGTCGGCGATGCCGTCGCGGGCGACGCCGAACTGCTTGAGCGGCGAGGCGAGGTTGTATTCGAGCTTGATCCTGACCCGCCCCTCGGTCGCCTCGGAGAGCGCCTTGCCCCAATCGGGCCAGATCTTGGCGTTTATGAAATGGGTCGGCGGCGCCCATGAGCTGACTCGCAAAATGGTCTCCGCCGCCGCGGCCTGGGCGAGCAACAGCGCTCCCGAAGCGGCCCCGATCGCCACGTAAGCCGTTTTCATCTCTGCCTCCTATGCGAATGCCGGCCCATGATGGCGCAAAACCACCCCCGTCACAACGCATCCGGGGCCGGGTGCCGCGGGCATATGATCTATCCGACCGCGGCCGCGGTCGACCGACTCGGGCATGTCGGCGGCGTGATTATCGAACGCCGTGGCGCTCATGCAACGAAGCCACAGCATTGCCGAACCCGCCGCGCAAGCCGTTGAACATTGCCTGGCGGAAACCGGTCGGCCGATCGGTTTCTCAGGACCCGTCGGGGCGAAAGACCGGCAGGTTGAAACCGCCCCTGCGCTGCCATGCCAGGCGGACCTTCATGCCGATGCGGACGTCTTCGGGCGCGCATTCGATGATATTGGCCATCATGCGCACGCCTTCCTTGAGCTCGATGCTGGCGACGACGAAGGGCGTATGGCCTTCGAAGCCGGGCGGCGGGACGCGGGTGATGGTGAAGGAATAGACCGTGCCCGCGCCCGAGGCCTTGCGCCAGCGCAGGCCGCGCTTGCCGGTATAGACGCTGACCGGGCGCGGGAAGAACTGGTACCGCTTGGTGTCGGGGCAGTATTGGAGAATCAGGCGTTCGTCCGCGGCTGCGTCCCAGAAGGGTTTCGAGAAGTCGAGCGGCTGCGGCTCGGGCGGGGTGCCCTTTTTCGGCTTGGCCGCCATCTCAGCGCTCCAGCACCAGGGCGGCGCTGGTCCCCCAGTTGCGCAGCAGCGGCACCATGCCGATGCCGGTGACCAGCGCGTTCCGCGGATCGGCCACCTGGCGGGCGCCGGCCTCGCCGAACATCTGGGTTACCGCCTCGGCGAGGTTCACCATGCCGGCGGCGAGGCCGGGCTGGCCGGTCGAGAGCTGGCCGCCCCCGGAATTGACCGGCAGCCGGCCGCGGAAGCTGAGGTCGTTGTCGAGCACGAAGGCCTGCCCGCGGCCGCGCCGGCAGAACCCGATCTGTTCGAGCTGCATCAGGATCGCGATGGTGAAATCGTCGTAGCCGTGGAACATGGCGATGTCCGCGGGCCTGAGCCCGGCGCGCTTGAGCGCCGCCGGCCCGACGACCGCGAAGCCGGTATCGGTCACCTCGGGCAGCGGGTTGGCGGCATCGAGGTTGGTGATCTCGGCATAGCCGGTGGGGTGGACGAGCGTCTTGAAACCCATGCGCCTGGCCCGGCGGGTCGTGGTCATCAGCACGGCCGCGCCGCCGTCGCACGGCATCACGCAGTCGAGCAGCCGGACGGGATCGGAGATCATCCGCGACGACAGGTATTCCGCCATCGTCAGCCGGTTCCTGAAGGTGTCGCAGGCGTTGGGGTTCAGCACCGCGCCCTCGCGCTGGTCGATGGCGATCTTGCCCAGCGCCTCGGGCATCAGGCCGTAGCGCTGTTCGTAGCGCCGTGACAGCAGGCCGAACTCGCCCGGCGGGCCGAGCAGGCCCACAACCTCCTCCCACTCCGCGCGGTAGCCGCCGAAATCGGTCCGCGAGCGCGTCGTCGGCGCGTCGGCGCCAAGCAGCAGCACGACGCGGCAATAGCCCTCGCGCAGCGCCGAGGCCGCGCGCGCGACGTTGGCGATATGGGTCGCGCCGCCGAGGTCGGTGGACTGCAGCCAGCGGACGCTGAGCCCGAGATAATCGGCCATGAAGTTCGACCAGAACGGGTTGCCGGCTTCGGCGATCGCCGGGCAAACGCCGAGCCCATCGATGTCCGCCTTGTCGATGCCGGTCCGGTCCAGCATCTGGGCGAGCACCTCGCCGGCGATATCGAAGACCGACCGGCCGGTCCGGCGCGCGAGCTTGGTGTGCGCGACCGCGACGATAGCGATGTCCTTGGCCTTGTCGGGCGGGCGCGCCATGGTCAGGCGAACTGCCCCCAGAACGACTTGTCGTAGCCCGGCGCGCGCGGCTCCGGCCAATCGCCGTAATAGGCGATGATATGCTCCTTGGGCCGGCGCTTGAGCCAATCCCCGATGAACGCGTCGAACGGCTTGGCCTTCTTCAGGCGGTCGGCCCGCATGCGCGCCCGGTTGCGCGCGGTCGCCGCCTTGTCGATCCGCCCGGTCTCGGCGTCGATCGCGGCCCCGTAGATCTTGCGGGCCACCTCGGTGGTGATCATGTCGGTGTCGAGGTCGCGCTGGATTGCCTCGGTCTCGCGCTCCAGGACATCGCCGTAGCCGCCGCCGCCGCCCATGCTGAAGATCATCAGGTCGCCCTCGTTGATCTTCTCGGTCGGCTGGCCGGAGGAATCGACCCGGTAGGTGCCGGAAATGCTCGGCTCGGTCATCAGCGGGTAGAGCCTGAGGTCGACATCCTTGCCCTCTGCGGTCCTTTGGAAGACATCGGTGTCCTGGATCACGATACGCGGGTTGGGCGGGCCCATATAGCCGCCCATGATGCCCGGGTTGTGGCTGATCTTGTCGGCGCTGCCCCAGGAATTCAGGAAGCAGCCGATATCTCCGCAGGCGGTCGAGACCTCGACGAGCGCGGCGCCGCCGCGGTGGCGGCCGTAGCCGTGGTTGTTGCGGTCTATCGAGCGGCTGAGCACGAAATGGGGCAGCCGGCTGTCGATGTCCTCGGTCTCGCCGGCATCGGTGAACGGGCCCCAGAAGAACCCCACCGCGCTCTCGCCGTCGCCGTCGATCCGCCCGCCTTGGCCGCCGGCGTTCGCGGTGCCGGTGATGTTGGCCGAGTTGTAGCCCCGGCGGTTCTCGCCGGCGAAGGTGAACACGTTCTGGTTGCGCGAATGCGGCGCCTGGACCGCGATCCGGTAGGGGCTCGAATAGAGCGCCTTGGAGCCCAGCACATGACAGCCGTTGGTCACGCAGGCCGCGATCGAGGTGCCCATGCCGTGGGCGAGCTCGTCGGTTGCGTTGGCGATCGAGGGGCCTTCGACGAGATAGCGGCAGGTCTCCAGCAGCCCGGCGTTGGGCGAGATCCCGCGGAAGAAGTAGGAGAACAGGTAGACCGCGCTGGCCGCACGCACCAGATGCCAGGTCGCGTGCATCGGCCCGAGCTTGTTCTCCGGCGAGACCCCCTGGACCAGAAGCGTCAGCCCGTCGCCTTCCTTGAACAGAGTCACCGGGATGCGGGTCAGCCCGAGCCGGCCGCCGATGTCGTCGTCGTTGAACATCACCGCGCGGAAGATGCCGTCGTTGATCTCGGACAGCCTGGCGCGCGCCAGCCGCTCGGCCCGGTCGAGGATCATCCGCAGGCCGCCCACGACATGGGCGCGCCCGCGGCGCTCGATCTCGCGGATCAGGCGCCGGTGCATCTGGAACAGCGTCGCCACCCGCGAGCGCAGATCGGCGGAGAACACGAACGGGTTGCGCACCTCGCCCGCCAGCATGTCCAGCATGTCCTGGTTGAGCCGGAAGTTGTCGCCGATCCGCATCATCGGGACGTGCAGCCCCTCTTCGTAGCGGGTGCGCGCCTTGGCGTTGAACCCGCCGGGCGCAGGCGAGCCGGAATCGCCCTGGTGCCCGCCGCAACTCACCCAGGCGACGTGGACGCCCTGGTGAAAGACCGGCATGGCGGTGAACATGTCGAAGGTGTGCACCCCGCCGCCGAGCTCGTCGTTGAAAAAATAGATGTCGCCCTCGGCAAGCCCCACCGTCGGGTTGGGCTCGTAATATTTCTTGACGTATTTGAGCTGGGCGTTGTTCAGCATGGTGTGGAAGTAGATGCCGGTCGCGACCACCGCGGGATCGCCCGATGCAGTGAAGATCCCGCAGTTCATGTCCCCGGTCATGATCGCCTCGGAGATCGACAGCGACATGTAGACGTCGCGCGCCTCCTCGCTGATCGCGGTCAGCTTGTGGAACAACAGCTCGACATCGATCTCGGTGAGCCCGGCCATGCCCTCGCGCTCCAGATCGGTGATCGGCTCCAGCCCGTGGCTGATCAGCTCCGGATCGACGCCGGGCCGCCTGTCGTAGGCGTCGCGGTCATAGATCAGCCCCTCGTGCAGCACCGCGTAGCGATCGAACAAAGCCCCCATGGCATCCCTTTCCCCGACGGCGCCGGATGCTAGCACCGCGCAGGCCGGGCCACCAACCGGCGGTGCGCCGAACAGGCTCGATCCGACCGGAACATGCGCTAGGATAGCCGCGCGATGAGCCAAGCCCGCGCCGATCCATGTCCCTGATCGTTGCCGTCGACACCGGCGGGACGTTCACCGACATTGCCGCCTATGACCTGGAAACCGGGACAGTCGGCTATGCCAAGGCGCTGACGACCTATGACGATCTGGTCGAGGGCGTGATGGCCTGCGTCGCCGAGGCGGGCGTGGCGCTGGAGCGCGCCATTCTCGCCAAGCACGGCACCACGCTGGTGATCAACACGCTGTTGCAGAGGCAGGGCGCCCGGGCCGCGCTGGTCACCACCAAGGGATTCCGCGACACGCTGGAACTTGCCCGGGGCAACCGGACCAACCCGTTCCGCATCGATTACCGCCGCGCGCCGCCGCTGATCCCCAGGCACCTGCGTTTCGAGGTCGAGGAGCGGATCCACGGACGGGGCGAGGTTCTGACCGCCCTCGACAGGGGCGAGGTCGAACGGCTGGCCGAGCGGCTCGCCGGCCTCGGCATCGAATCCGTCGCGATCTCGCTGGTCAACGGCTATCTCGACGACCGCCACGAGGCGGCAATCGCGGAGATCATGCGCGCAAGGCTACCGGGGCTCTACGTGACCGCCGGCTCCGAGCTGACCCGAGAATGGTACGAATACGAGCGCTGCTGCACGGCCGCCGCCAACGCGGTCGTCGGCCCGCGCATGGCGCGCTACGCCCGCCGGCTGGAAGACCGGCTCGGCGAAGCCGGGTTCGGCGCGACCCTCTACATGATGGGCTCGAACGGCGGCGTGCTGTCGGTCGAGCGCACGCTCAAGGAGCCGATCTCGCTGATCGAATCGGGGCCGGTCGGCGGCTGCATCGGGGCCGGGGCGTTCGCTGCGGCGCTCGGCCTGCCCGATCTGATCGCCTTCGACATGGGCGGGACGACCGCCAAATGCGCGGTGATCCGCGACGGCCGGTACGCGCTCCACTCGCCCTATTTTGTCGGCGGCTACGAGACCGGATTCCCGATCCGCGGCTCGGTGGTCGATATCGTGGAGGTCGGCGCCGGCGGCGGCTCGATCGCCTGGATCGACGAGGCGGGGCGGCTGCAGGTCGGGCCGCGCAGCGCGGGCTCCGACCCGGGCCCGGTCGCCTTCGGCCGCGGCGGGACCGAGCCCACGGTGACCGATGCCAATCTGGTGCTCGGGCGCATCGGCGCCGAGGTGTTCCTGGGCGGCGCGATCGCGCTCGATGTCGAGGCCGCGCGCGCAGCGATCGCGGACTCGGTGGCCGCGCCCCTCGGCATGGCGGACCGGCCGGCCGCCGAGACCGCGGACGGGATCCTCGCGCTGGCGACCGCACGCATGACCAACGCGATCCGCCAGATCACCGTCGAGCGCGGCTACGACCCGCGCGACTTCGCGCTGTTCGTCTTCGGCGGCAGCGGGCCGATCTACGGCGCCGCGCTGGCCCGCGAGCTCAGCCTGTCCACCGTCATCATCCCGCCCGAGCCGGGCAACTTCTCGGCGATCGGCATGCTGCTGGCCGATGCCAGGCTCGATGTCGCGCGCACGATGATCCTCGACCTCGACGAGGCCGCGCTCGGCCGTGTCGCCGCGGCGTTCGAGGATGCCGAGCGCCACGGGGCCGAGACCCTGGCCCGCGAGGTCGAGGGCGCCGAGGTCGTGCTCGCCCGCAGCATCGAGATGCGCTATCGCGGCCAGAAGCACACCTTCACGATGCCGCTGACCGGCGCGATGGGCGATTCCGCAACGCTGCGCACGGCGTTCGAGGACTATTACCGCAAGCGCTTCGGCCATTCCGACGGAAAGGCGCCGATCGAGATCGTCGGCATTCATGTCAGCGCCTATGCCCGCACCCAGAAGCCCGATCTCGCCCATCTGTCGCCGACGGTCGAGGCGCGCGCGGATGGCGCACGCACCCGTCCGGTCTATTTCGGCCGGGCCGGTGGCTGGACACCGACGCCCGTCCACCGGCGCGCCGGGCTGCCGGCGGGGTTTGCGGCGACCGGCCCGCTGGTCATCGAGGAATACGGCGCGACCACGGTGATCGGCCCGGGCGATCGTTGCGTCATCGGCGATCTTGGCGAGATCCGCATCGCGGTCGGGGAGTAATCATGGACATGCCCGCATCCACCGCCGTCGATCCGATCACTCTGGAGATCATCCACCACGCGCTGGTCGCGATCCCCAACGAGATCGACGCCAACATCACCCGCACGGCATTCAGCCCGCTGGTCTACGAGTACAAGGACTTCGCCACCGGCCTGGTGGATCCCGAAGGCAGGCTGGTCGCCCAGGGCACCGGCTCGATCCCGATCTTCGTCGCCAACGCGCTGGGTGTCGCGGTGCGCGACGGCTTGGAGATCTACGGCCGCGACAACATCCGCGAAGGCGACGTGATCATCTCCAACCATGCCGGCACCCTCGGCCAGCACCTCAACAACGTGGTGATGTACACGCCGGTCTTCGCGGGTCCCGGCGCCGATACGCTGTTCGGTTTCATGTGCGTGCTGGTCCATTGGATCGATGTTGGCGGCAGTTCGGTGGGCTCGTGCAGCGCATCCGACGCCACGGAGATCTTCCAGGAGGGCATCCAGTTCCGCACGGTGAAGCTGTGGCAGCAGGGCGTGCGCAACGACGAGCTCTACCGGATCATCGAATACAACACCCGGTTCCCGACCATGGTGCTGGGCGACATCGATGCGCAGCTCGCCGGCACGCTTGCCGGCCGCGACAAGGTGAACGACCTGCTCGCGCGCTATGGTACGGACACCGTGCGCGCGGCGGTCGCCGCCATCTGGGACCAGTCCGAGGCGCTGGCGCGATCGGCGGTCAGCGCGCTGCCCGACGGCGTCTGGCGGGCCGAGTCCTTCCTCGACAATGACGGGGTGGACGGCGACAAACCGGTGCCGGTGGCCGTCGAGGTCCGGATCGAAGGCGATGCGATGACCGTTGATTTCTCCGGTCTGGGCAAACGGCTCAGGGGGCCGCTCAATTCCGGCATCTACGGCGGCGCGTACCCCGCCGCGCGCATCGCCTTCAAGATCCTGACAGCGCCGGACGAGCCGGCGAACGAGGGCTGCTTCCGGCCGCTGGAGATCGTCATCCCCGACGGCACGTTCCTGAGCGCCGGGCCGACCGCGCCGATGGGGCTTTACAGCGCCACCCTGCCGACGGTGATCGACACCATCCTGCGCGCGGTCGGCCAGGCCGAGCCTTCGGTCGCCTCGGGCGGGCACCATGCCTCGTTCTCGGCGCACTGGTTCTACGGCACCGACCCGGCGACGGGCGAGCTCTACCAGCAGCTCGATACCGGCCACGGCGGCTGGGGGGCGACCGCCGCAGCCGACGGCGCCGGGCCGTACAAGACCATGGCCCACGGCGACACGTTGGACGTGCCGGTCGAGGTCCAGGAGGCGCTGTGTCCGCTGCACATCGAATCGATCGCGATCCGCCCCGATTCGGCGGGCGTGGGCACCAACCGCGGCGGCTTCGGCACCGAGAAGGTGGTCCGCGTCCTTGCCGAGTCCGGGCTCAGCATCCAGATCGACCGGACCGCGTGCCCGCCCTGGGGGATCGACGGCGGCGGCGATGGGATGTCCGCAGAGGCGGTCATCGAGCCGGCCGAGGGCGAACCCTTTCGCATCCTCAAGGGAATGGCAACGCTCAAGGCGGGCGACCGGTTCCGCCTCAGGACCGGCGGCGGCGGCGGCTTCGGCCCGCCGCACGCGCGCGATCCGGCGCGCGTCGCCGCCGATGTCGCCGCGGGCTATGTCTCCGCGGCACAGGCCGAAGCGGTCTACGGCGTGATCACCGGCGAGGACGGCACGCTCGATCTCCAGGCGACCGCAGCAAGACGCCGTCACATCAGCCGCGACGGCGGTTCACCATGAGCACGCCCCAGCCCGGAATCCAGGCACCCCGGGCAAGCCTTGGCCGCTATCTCGAATTCACCGCGATCCCCGACCGGGCGGAAGCGGACACGTTGGGCCTGCTCGCGGGCCTCGACGAATCGAGCTTCGTTGCCGTCCAGCAATGGGGGCACGATTTCGACCGCTTCGAGGCGATGGACCAGGGCGAGCGGGATCACATCATCGGCCGGCGGCTGCGCGACAACGAAGAGCGCGACGACGGCGCGCTCGCGCTTGCCGCCATCGGCGGGTGAGCGCCTGTCAGCACGCTCCGGAGAATACGGCATCGATGACAGCGACCGGCTATTCCTTTGCCGTCGATATCGGCGGCACGTTCACCGATGTCGTGCTGCGCCATGCCGACGGCCGGACATGGTCGGACAAGACGCTGACGACCTATGCCGATCTCCTGGACGGCTTCTTCGCCGCGGTCGACGGCGTGATGGCAAGGGCCGGGATCGCACCGGGCGCCGTCGATGACGTGATCGTCCATGCAACGACGGTGGTCACCAACACGGTCATTCAGCGCCGCGGACCGAAGACCGCGCTCCTGGTCACGGAAGGCTTCCGCGACGTGCTCTATATCCGCGACGAGCACCGCTACGACATGTTCGACCCGCAGATCGAGTATGCCGAGCCGTTGGTGCCGCGCGCCCGCACATTCGGCATCGCCGAGCGGGTGCTGGCCGATGGCCGCATCCACCAGGCGGTCGATGCGGCCCAGATAGAGGCGCTCGCCGCGAGGCTGAGCGAGGCCGGCATCGTATCGGTCGCGGTGTGCCTGCTGAACGCCTATGTCAACGGCGCCAACGAACGTGCCGTGCGCGCGGTGCTGAGCCGCCACGCAGGGGACCTCTACGTCTCGCTGTCCAGCGAGGTCGCACCGCAGATCCGCGAGTACCCGCGGGCGGCGACGACGGTCCTCAACGCCTACACGCGGCCGATCACCGCGCCCTACCTGCTGCGCCTGACCCGGGCGCTGGCCGAGCGCGGTTTCCCCGGCGCACCGCTGATCATGATGAGCAACGGCGGCGTTCTGGGCACCGACACCGCCGGCCGCTTCCCGGTCCGCATGGTCGAATCCGGTCCGGCCGCCGGCGCCCTGGTCGCCAGCCATTTCGCCGAGCGCCTCGGGCTCGACCGGCTGATGTCCTTCGACATGGGCGGCACGACCGCCAAGGCCTGCCTGATCGAGGACCGCAGGCCCAGCGTCACCGGCCTGTTCGAGGTCGACCGCATGTACCGCTTCAAGGCGGGCTCGGGCATGCCGGTGATCATCCCGGCGATCGACCTGATCGAGATCGGCGCCGGCGGCGGCTCGATTGCCACGGTGGACCCGCTGGGCCTGATGAAAATCGGCCCCGAGAGCGCCGGCTCCGAGCCCGGACCGGCCTGCTACGGGCGCGGCGGGACGGCGGCGACGGTGACCGATGCCGACCTGCTTCTGGGCCTGCTCGATGCCGGAAATTTTCTCGGCGGGGAGATGGCGCTCGATGTCGCCGCGGCGACCTGCGCGGTGGGCGCGGTGGCGGAGCGGCTGGGGGTGTCGGTCACCGAGGCCGCGCGCGGCATCTTCCAGGTGGTCGGCGAATCGATGGCCGCGGCCGCCCGCGCCCATGCCGCCGACCGCGGGCTCGACTATCGCGGGCTGCCCGTCCTGGCTTTCGGCGGCGCGGGCCCAGCCCATGCCTGCTTCGTCGCCGAGCTGCTGGACGGAAGCACGGTGATCTTCCCGCCGCTGGCGAGCGTCCTTTCGGCCTTCGGAACCCTGATCACGCCGCTGCGCTACGACCTCGCCAGGGGCATGGCGGGCGCCATCGATTGGGACCGGGCCGAATCGGCGATCGCGGCGATGTGCGCCGAGGCGCGCGCAGCCCTGGTCGAGGCCGGCTGCCCGGACGGGCGGGTGCGGTTCAGCTTCGGCGCGGACATGCGCTATGCCGGACAGCAGAACGAGGTGACGGTCGCGCTGGAGGCAGACCCGGCCCGATCGCGCGACGAGGCGCATCTGCGCGCGGCCTTCGAGGCGGCCTACCGGGCGACCTACGGGCTCACCTTGCCCGATGTCGCGATCGAGGTCGTCGCCTGGAGGGTCAGCGCACACGGCCCCGAGATCGCCCGCGAGACCGCCCCGGTGTTGGCCCCGCACCCTGGCGCGCCCAAGGGTGCGCGGCCGGTCCATCTCGGCACCACGACCGATCCGGTGCCGGTCTATGACCGGTCCGCGCTTTCGGCGGGACAAGCGCTTGCCGGGCCCGTCATAATCGAGGAACGGGAGACGACGATCTTCGTGATGGCCGGCTGGCATGCAGCAGTCGGCGAGGACGGGTGCATCACCGCGACCCGGAAGGCTGGATGATGGACGGAATCGCGCTGGAGATCCTGTGGTCCAACCTGATCAGCGCGGTCTCCGAGCAGGCGCGTGCGCTGCAGCGCATCGCCTTCAGCCCCGTCGTGCGCGAGGCGGGCGACCTGGCCTGCGCGCTGCTCGACCGGGACGGGCGGATGATCGCCCAGGCGGTGACCGGCACGCCGGGGCATATCAACACCCTGGCCGCGGCGGGCGCCCATTTCGTCGAGACTTTTCCGCCCGATACGCTGGTGCCGGGCGATGTGCTGGTGACCAACGACCCGTGGCTGTCGGCCGGGCACTTCTTCGACATCTCGGTGCTGACGCCGGTCTTTCGCGGTGGGCGGGTGATCGCGTTTTTCGGCTCGACCGTCCACCACACCGACATCGGCGGCTACGGCGTCGGCGCCGGGGCGCGCGACGTCCACGAGGAAGGGCTGTGGATCCCGCGCGCCAAGCTTTACGAGGCAGGCGAGCCGAACGCGCTGTTGTTCGACATCATCCGCCACAACGTGCGCACGCCCGGGGAGGTGCTGGGCGATCTGGCGGCGCAGGTCTCCAGCGGCAAGGTCGGTGCGGCGCGGCTGGCGCTGTTGTGCGACCGCCACGGCCTGGCGGACATCGACGAGCTTTCGCGAGAGATCATCGCCCGGTCCGAGCGCGCGACCCGGGAGTCTATCCGCAGGCTCGCGCCCGGCACCTATCACGGCCAGAGCCGATTCGACATCCCCGGCGGGGCGGAGATCGTGCTCAAATGCGCCCTCAGCATCGATGCCGAGGCGGGCGAGATCCTGGTCGACTTCGCCGGAAGCTCCGAGGCGAGCCCGCACGGCGTCAACGTGGTGCTCAACTACACCCACGCCTATTCGACGTTCGCGCTGCGCAGCACGCTGGACCCGGATCTGCCCAACAACTACGGCAGCCTGAAGCCGATCAAGGTGAGCGCGCCGGAAGGCTCGATCGTCAACGCCAAGTACCCCTCGCCGGTCGCCGCGCGGCACGTGGTCGGGATGTACGTGCCGATGCCGATCCTCAAGGCGCTGCACCAGGTGGTGCCCGAGCGCGTGCTCGCCGAAGGCGCCGGCGCGGTGTGGACCTTCCAGATCCAGGGCCGCGACGAGCACGGGGCGCCCTTCACCAGTGCGATGTTCAACTATTCCGGCGGCATGGGCGCGCGTATGACAAAGCCCGGCCTGGGCGCGACCTGCTATCCGACCGGGGTCGCCGCGGTGCCGGTCGAGGTGCTGGAGGCGACGATGCCGATCCAGTTCACCCGCAAGGAGCTGCTGCCGGGCTCCGGCGGACGCGGCCGAGCGGCCGGCGGCGACGGCCAGGTGATCGGCTTCCGCATGCGCACGCAGGATCCGTGGCTGCTGAACGCGGTGCCCAGCCGGCTCGCCGCCCCGGCCGAGGGTCTGGAGGGCGGCGAGCCCGGCCGGCCCGGCCGTTTTCTGATCAACGGCACGCCGTCGGCAAGCGCCAACAAGATGACGATGCAGCCGGGCGACGAGGTCTTGCTCGAGACTCCCGGCGGCGGCGGGTTCGGCCCGCCGCAAGGCTGAAGATTTCCCAAGTCCCGACACAACCGGAGGCGGCGATGACTCAGAAGGCAAAGCTCTACAACTGGAACGACCTGCCGCGCGAGGCGGTGCGCAAGGGTGTCGAGCGCTGCGGCTTCCGCGGCGAAGACGTGTTGATGGTGATGAACTGGCTGCAACCGGGGATGGACGTCAACCCGCACAGCCATCCCTTCGAGCAGCTTGTGTGCATCGTCCAGGGCCGGGCGCGCTTCCACGTCGGCGAGGAGATCTTCGAGGCCGGGCCGGGGAGCTGGCTGCGTATCCCGCCAGGGGTCGAGCATTGGGCCGAGCCGCTGGGCGATGAGCCGGCGCTCAACCTCGACGTCTTCGCGCCGATCCGCGACGACTACCGGCACCTGGTCGAATACCAGGAGCCCGACTTCGCCGCGGACTGATCCGGGCGGTCCGGCCCAATGCGCGCTGCGCCCGCTCAGCCGAACTTGCCGATCACGGTCCACCACAGATAGAGCAGCGGCAGCATGACGACCCAGGCGATGACCAGCATCGCCGCCTGCAGGCGGATCAGGTGGCCGGCCCGGACGCCGGCAAGCTGCATGGCGAGGATCATCGGCGGGAGCTGGTAGGGAAAGATTGTCATCACCCAGGTGACCACCTGGACCTGGACGGCGGTAGCCAGCGGCCAGCCGGTCGCCTGGGCGATCTCCGGTGCGAGGCTGGTCATGATCGCGGGCTGGCCGGGGATGGTCGCCACCAGCCCCATGACGGTGCCGATCGCGGCGACGATGACGAGGTTCAGCGCATCCTGGCCGGGGCGCGGCGTGACGGTTTCGAACAAAGCCGCGGCAAGCCGGGAGCCGAGCCCGGAATGGTTGAGCACGGCACCGGCGCCGATGACGCCGGCAACGAAGATCCATGGCGCGAAGTTGATCCTGGTGACCATGGTCTCGGGCGCGGCAACGCCAACCCGCGGCATCAGGAGCAGGACCGCGGCGCCCACCGCCACCCACGCCGGCTGGATGCCGTGCGCGAAGTCGGTGATCCACAGCACCAGGGCTAGCGCGAGGACGACCGCGACCGTCACCTCGCCGCGGCTCGGCGGTGCCGGCACCTCCGGGTCGGGGGGCGCCCCGGGCCGGTCGGGCAGAATGAGGCGCAGGAGGAGCGGCAAGGCGATCACCGAGACGACGCCGATCACCGGGTAGAGGGTGATGAAATAATCGGCCCAGGTGAAGGTGATGCCGTGGATGTTCTCGGCGGCGCCGGCCATGACCAGGTTCGGCACCGCCGCCGGCAGGATCGCGAAGCTCGGATAGACCGCGCCGGCGCCGACCGCGAGCACCAGCGCGGCGCGGCCGTTGCTGCCGGGTGCGAAGCCGAACCGGTCGGCAAGCGCCATGAAGATCGGCACCAGAACCACGATCCGGCCGGTATTGGAGGGGATCAGGAAACCGATCACCGCCGCGATGCCGACGGTGGTGGCGAGGATGCCCAGATAGCTCCGCGCCAGCCGCCGCATGAGTCGGGCGGCGATCCGCTCGCCCAGCCCCGTCGTCTGGACGCCATAGCCGATGATCAGCCCGCCGAAGATCATCCAGGCACCGGCGGAGTGGAAGCCGGAAAACACCACCTCGGCCGGGTTTCCCCCGACGGTCACCGCCAGGAGGAAGAAGATGATGGTCGCAAAATATTCCGGCAGCGCCTGCGTCGCCCACAGCCCCAGCGCGACGATCAGCACGCCGGCCGTATGCCAGATCGCGGGCGATGCGTCCGGCGCGGGCAGGAAATAGACGATCGCCCCCGCGGCGACCGCCAGTGCCGCGAGGATCGAGCGAACGGCCATGGAGGACGTGCGCGGCCGCTACTGGTTCTCGATCGCCCGGATGGCGGCGATATCGTCGACCCAACTCTGGGCCGACCGGCGCCAGATCTGCACCTTCGGGGTGAGTTGGTCGCGCTGGCGGATCGAGCCGACGCGCAGGCGGTAGGACTTGGGCTCTTCATCGCCGGCCGTGCTGGAATAGATCTGGCCGCCGCAGTTGGCGCAGAACGCCTGCTCGCGCGGCGTGCCGCTCTGGGCGATCTTGACGTAGGTCCTGGGCTGCCCGCTCAGGAACCTGAGCGTACCGTCCACCGCCACGGCGCCGACGCGGAACGCGGATCCACCGAGCGTCTGGCAGTCGGTGCAATGGCACACCGAGACCTGCTCCGGATCGATCTCCGCCTCATAGGTGATCTCGCCGCAATGGCATCCGCCGTCGATCTTCATCCCCCGGCTCCTTTCAGGCTTGGCATAGCTGGCGGGCGCTGCGTGCCCGTGAGAAGATGCGCAGGTCAGGATTGGGCGGTCCAGAGGCGAGCGCGGCAGCGGGTCCCGGAGGCCGTCCTGCATGGGTTCGGATGGCGGAGCGATGCAAAGCTATATCGGCATCGACATCGGCGGGACATTCACCGATTGCGCGGTGATCGACGCCCAAGGGCGGATCGCGACCATCGCCAAGGCGCCCAGCACCCGGGAGGACCCGGCCCGGGGCGTGCTCGACGCGGTGGCCGCCGCGGCTTCCAATCTGGGACTGGACGCCGGCGCGCTGCTCGCCGGATGCCGCCATTTCATCCACGGCTGCACCATTGCCACCAACGCGGTCGTCGAGCGCAACGGCGCCGCCACGGGTTTGATCACCACCAAGGGCCATGAGGACGCGATCGCGATCGGCAAGGTGATGCAGAAGGTCGCCGGACAGTCCGAGCGCGAGATGATCCATCAGGCCCATCTCGACAAGGCCGAGCCGCCGATCATCGACCGGCGGCTGATCCATGGCGTCGACGAGCGCATCGACAGCCACGGCGACGTGGTGGTCGCCATGGACGAGGACGAGGCGCTGCGCGCGGCCGAGACATTGCTGAGCCGGGGCGCCGAGGCGATCGCCATCTGCTTCCTGTGGTCGTTCCTCAACGATTCCCACGAGCGCGGGCTCGCCGCCCGCATCGCCCGCGACCATCCGGATCTGTTCGTGTGCATCTCGGCCGATCTGGCGCCGGTGCTGGGCGAGTACGAGCGCTCCGTGACCACCGTGGCCAACGCCTATGTCGGCCCGCGCGTGGTCGGCTATCTCGAGGCGCTTGCCGGCCGGCTTGCCGAGGACGGCTATCGCGCACCGTTGCTGCTCGCCCATTCGATGGGCGGGCTGACCACCATGGACGAGATGCGGCTGCGCCCACTGCTGATGCTCGATTCCGGCCCGGTGAGCGGGGTGTTGGGCGCCCGGTTCATGGGTCAGGCCTATGGCGAAGCCAACATCCTGTGCGCCGACATGGGGGGCACGACCTTCGATGTCGCGATGATCGAAGGCGGCCGGACGGTGCTGGACGAGCAGCCGGTGATCGACAAATACGCCTATCTGCTGCCCAAAGTCGCGGTCAGTTCGGTCGGGGCCGGCGGCGGCAGCATCGTGTGGTGCGACGACAACGGCCTGTTGCGGGTCGGGCCGGACAGCGCCGGCGCCGATCCGGGACCTGCCTGCTACGGCCTCCGCGGGACGCGCGCCACAGTCACCGACATCGATCTGATTCTGGGATTCCTGGAGCCGGCGGGCTTGCTGGGCGGACGCATGGCGCTCGACCGGGCGGCGGCCGACCAGGCCGCCGACGCGCTCGCTGCGGTACTCGGGATCGACCGGATCGCGGTCGCCGCGGGCGCCTTCCGCATCGTCAACGCGCACATGGCCGATCTGATGCGCCGGGTGTCGATCGACCGCGGCCGCGACCCGCGCGATTTCGTGCTGTTCGCCTATGGCGGGGCGGCGGCGATGCATATCGCCTACCTTGCGCGCGAGCTTCGCATCGGCACGGTCTACGTGCCCTCCTTCGCTTCGGTGTTCTCGGCGCTCGGCATGCTCACCGGGGGGCTGCTGCACAGCGAGGAGGCGTCCTTCCCCGGCGTCTTCCCGCTGTCGGCGGTGGCCTGGGCCGGGCTCGAGGAAATCTATCGCGGGATGGCGGAACGGCTCGGCCGGCTGTTCGACCGCGAGGGCATCGCCCCGGCCGATCGGCGCTTCGAGCGCTCGATCTACATGAAGTACCGCCTGCAGCCGACCTCGCTGTCCGTCCCGGTGCATGCCGGGCTGTCACAGGATGCGCTGATCGAAGCCTTCGAAGCCAGATACGGCGATCTCTACGGCCCCAATGCCGGCTACCGCGCCGCGGGAATCGAGATCGTCAAATGCCGGCTCGACGGCCTGGCTGATTCCGTGGTCCCCGCGCTGGCCGAACGCGCGCCCGACCCGCGGGCCGATCGAGAAGCCGCACGCAAGACAAGCCGGCAGGTCTTCTTTCCCGAGACCGGCGCGATGGTCGAGGCGGCGGTCTATGACGGCGCGGCCCTGGTGCCCGGCATGACCTTCGACGGGCCGGTCGTGATCGAACGCATGGGTGATACAATCGTTCTGCCGTCCTTCGCCGCGGCGCGGGTGGACGGCTTCGGCAACGTGGTCATCGATGTCGACCCGGGAGATCATCGATCATGAAGAGCACGCACGACCTCGACCCGATCACCTTCGAGGTGCTGCGCCACCGGCTGTGGATGATCAACGACGAACAGGGACGGGTCGCGGCCCAGGTCTCGGGCTCGCCGGCGGTCTACGAGGCGAAGGACTTCAACACCTCGCTGCTGACGCCCGAAGGCGACAGCCTCTATGTCGGGATCTACACCACCCGGCTGTCGCTCTGCCTGAACTTCGCGGTCAAGGCGGTCATCGAGCGGTTGGCCGAGACCGTCGGGATCGAAGACGGCGATGCCTTCGTCACCAACGATCCGTGGTGCGGTGCCGCCCACATGAACGACATCCTGATGGTCGCGCCGATCTTCTCGCACGACAGGCTGGTCTGCTGGACCGGCCTTGCCATGCACGAGACCGATGTCGGCGGACCGAATCCGGGCAGCTTCACCGTCGGCACACCGGATGTCTTCGGCGAGGGGCCGCTGATCCCGATCTTCAAGATGATCGAGCGCGGCCGCATCCGCGAGGACCTGGAGGCCTGGGTGATCCGCAACTCGCGCACCTCGGCGGTCAACGGCCTGAACCTGCGGGCGCGGGTCGCGGCCATCAACCGGACGCGCGAGCGCATCGCGGAGATGATCGCCGATCACGGCATCGAGACCTTCATGGCGGTCCAGGACGAGCTGCTGGCGACGGTCCGCGCCTCCTTCGGACGCCGGCTGCGTGGACTGCCGGACGGGACCTGGTCGGCCGAGGGCTTCCTCGACCATGACGGCAACGAGAACCGGATCTACCGGGTGTGCCTGGAGATGACCAAGGCCGGCGATCACCTGCGGTTCGATTACACCGGCACCGCTGCGCAGGCGCGCGGTGCGATCAACTGCACCCGGGTGGGGCTGGAGAGCGGCACCGTTTCCGCCATCCTGCCGATGTTGTGCTACGACATGCCGTGGTCGCCCGGCGCCCTGATGCCGATGATCGAGTTCGTCTCCGAGGAGGGCACGATCAACAACGCGACCCACCCGGCCGGGGTCTCGATGGCGACCGTCTCGGCGACGTTCGCGACCAGCCACGTCGCCTCCCAGACGATCGGCAAGATGCTGGCATGCTCGGACCTCGGCCCGACCGAGGCCCAGGCCAACTGGTCGCCCTCCTGGCAGGGCTGCACTCTGGCCGGCCGGCATGAGGACGGCAGACCGTTCACGGCGGTGCTGCTCGACCAGGGCGGCGGCGGCGGCGGGCGGGCGTGGAAGGACGGCCCGGATACCGGCGGGCTGCCCGGGACGCCCGCAATGGGGATCGCCAACGTCGAGACCTACGAGAAGGAATATCCGATCCTCTATGTCTACCGCCGCCAGTCCTGCGATACCGGCGGGCCGGGGCGCTATCGCGGCGGCGTCGGTACCGAGGCGATGATCGTGCCGCACCGCAGCCGGGGGCCGATCGATCTGACCGTGCTCACCCACGGCGCCAGTCAGCCGGAGGCCCAGGGCCTCTACGGGGGCCACCCGTCCTGTATCCATGTCAGGCTGCTGCTGCGCGGCGCCGATGTAAGGGTCCGGTTCGATCGCGCGGAGATTTCGAGCGGTCTGGACGATTCCGACTGCCGCGAGCTGGTGGTCATGGAAGCCAAGGCCCGCACCGTTCTCGACCCCGGCGATGCGGTGATCATGTCGTGCGCCGGCGGGGGCGGCTACGGCGATGCGCTGCTGCGCCCGGCAGAGGCCGTCCGGCGCGACGTCGCCGCCCGCCTGTGCTCGCCAGAAGTCGCCCAGGCGGTCTACGGCGTGGTGCTCGGCGCGGACGGCCAGGCGGTCGATGCGCCGGCCACCGAGGCCGCGCGGGCGGCGATCCGCGCAGCGCGGCTGGCCGAGGCACGCCCCTTTGCCACGATGTTTCCCGCCGAGACCCCGGCGGCTGCGGCCCGCGCCGAGGGGCCGCGCGGACCCGTGCTCGCCCGGATCGCCGATGCGCTCGACGTCGTTCCCATCGCCGGTGTGTCCTGGCACACCTGCCGCGAATGCAGCCACCCTATCGCCCCCATCGCCTCGGACCCCAAGACCGGCGGGCTGGTCCGCACGGTGCCGATGGAAAGCTTGAGCCCGTGGAACCGGTTCGGCCTCATCGACGAGATCACGGTCCGCGAATACCTGTGCCCGTCCTGCGCCCATCTGTTCGCGGTCGAGGTCCGCATAGCCGGCGACCCGCCGTTGCGCGACACGGCGCTGGCACCGGTCGGGCCGGAGAGCGCGGCCCGGCACGCGGCCGAATGAAGTCAATGATGGGGAGGGCGTGATGTCCGAAGCGGTGAAACGGGGTGACCGGCTGGCGGGCAAGGTCGCGTTGGTGACCGGCGCCGGCTCGGTGGGGCCGGGCTGGGGGAACGGCAAGGCGACGGCGGTGGTCTATGGCCGCCAGGGCGCGAAGGTGTTCGCGGTCGACATCAACATCGAGGCGGCCGAGGATACGGCAGGCATCATCCAGGCCGAAGGCGGCTGGGCGGCGGCCCATGCGGCCGACGTCACAAAGCCCGCCGAGGTCGACGCGATGGTCGCGGCCTGCATCGCCGCCTGCGGCCGCATCGATGTCCTGCACAACAATGTCGGCGGCGTCGGACCCGGCCGGGCGCTCGATACCGTCACCGAGGAGGACTGGTACGAGACCTTCGACATCAACGTCACCTCGGCGTTCCTGACCTGCAAGGCGATCGTGCCGATCATGGCCGACCAGGGCGGCGGGGCGATCGTCAACATCTCCTCGATCGGCGGGATCAGGCACCTGAACGTGCCGATGACCACCTATGCCACCGGCAAAGGTGCGCTCAACGAGCTGACCCGCAACATCGCGCTGCAATACGCATCGAAAAAGATCCGTGCGAACTGTGTCCTGCCGGGCTATATCGACACGCCGTTCACCCGCCGCGACATCAAGGGCAAGCCGTCATACGCCTACAAGGGCTACAGCTCGGCGGAGGAATACGGCAGGGCGCGGGATGCGATCGTGCCCATTGGCCGCATGGGCACCGCCTGGGATGTCGCCTACGCCTCGCTCTATCTCGCTTCGGACGAGGCATCCTACGTCACCGCGCAGACCCTGGTGGTCGATGGCGGCGTGACCTCCACCTGCCCGGGTGTCTAGCGCATGTTCCGAACAGATCGGATGGGCCCGGCGCGCGGGCTCTTGCCTGCGCGCGCGCCTTGGGCCACATAGCGACCCATGAACGGGTTCGATGACCAGCGCCGGGGCGCCGACCTCGGCGCGATCGATTTCTGGGTCTTCGACCTGGACAACACGCTCTACGACGTCCCGCCGTTGATGCATGCCGAGATCGATCGCCGCATGGGTGCCTTCGTCGCCGATTTCCTGGGGGTCGATGCGGCCGAGGCCCGCCGCATCCAGAAGTCCTATTTCCGCCAGTTCGGGCTGACCCTGCGCGGGCTGATGGTCAATCACGGACTCGACCCGGCGGACTACGAGCGGCAGATGGCGGGTCTCGACATCACCGAGATCCGCCCGACCGAGGGCTTGTGCGACGCGCTGGCCGCGATCGACGGCCGCAAGGTGATTTTCACCAACGCCTTCGCCAGCCACGCGCGGGCGGTCCTCGACCACCTGTCGATGGGCGAATATTTCGAGGCGGTCCACGATATCGCGGCGATGGACTACCGGCCCAAGCCGCACATCGAGACCTACCGCGACCTGTGCGCCCTCTACGGCTTCGATCCTGCCCGCACGGTGATGCTGGATGACATCCCGCACAACCTGGAGCCGGCCGCGGCGCTGGGAATGACCACCGTCTGGCGGCGCACCGATGCCGCGTGGGCCCGCGACGTGGCGCCCGGGGACCACATCCACCACGCGACAGAGGACCTTGCCGGCTGGCTCAACGGCGTGATCGCGCCAGGTTGACACGGCGCCGCCGCGGGAGGATTTTCATCGCCGCTCCCCGCCATCGAGGCCCCGCCCGTCATGACCGACCAAGATCTGCAATCGACGATCGATGCCGCCTGGGAGGACAGGGAGCAGATCTCGCCCGGGACCGGCGGGAGCACCCGTGCGGCGATCGAAACCGCGCTCGACGGGCTCGATGCCGGCACGTTTCGCGTCGCCGAGAAGAACGGCGAGGTCTGGCGGGTCAACCAATGGCTCAAGAAGGCGGTCCTTCTGTCCTTCCGGCTCTACGACATGGCGCCGATGTCCGGCGGGCCGGTCGATCCGGTGCGCGGCGAGGCGCCCTGGTTCGACAAGGTCGCGCCCAAATTCGCCGGTTGGGACGAAGCGCGCTTCCGCGATGCGGGATTCCGCGCGGTGCCCAACTGCGTCGTCCGGCGGTCGGCCTATATTGCGCCCGGCGTCGTTCTGATGCCGAGCTTCGTCAACCTGGGCGCCCGTATCGAAGGCGGGACGATGATCGACACCTGGGCCACCGTCGGGTCGTGTGCGCAGATCGGGCGCAACTGCCATATCTCGGGCGGCGCGGGGATCGGCGGCGTGCTCGAGCCGCTCCAGGCCGATCCGGTGATCATCGAGGACGACTGCTTCATCGGCGCCCGCTCGGAGATCGCCGAGGGCGTGCTGGTCGAGCGCGGCGCGGTGCTGTCGATGGGGGTTTTCATCGGCGCCTCGACCAAGATCGTCGACCGGGCGACCGGCGAGGTCCATTTCGGCCGCGTGCCGGCCTATTCGGTGGTCGTGCCCGGCGCGCTGCCCGGCAAGGCGTTGGCCGACGGCACGCCGGGACCGGGCCTGTATTGCGCAGTCATCGTCAAGCAGGTCGACGAAGGCACCCGGGCGAAGACCTCGATCAACGAGCTGCTGCGCGATTGAGCGGGATCGTCGAGCCCCTGGAGCTTGCCCGAGCGCTGATGCGCTGCCCGAGCGTCACGCCCGAGGACGGCGGCTCGCTCGGCACCCTGGCCGAGGCGCTCGACAGGCTGGGCTTTCGGTGCCACAAGCTGACCTTCTCCGAGCCGGGCACGCAGGACGTCCAGAACCTCTATGCGCGCCTCGGCGAGGGCGCGCCCCATTTCTGCTTCGCCGGCCACACCGATGTCGTTCCGGTCGGCGATCTCACCTCTTGGACGGTTGATCCGTTCGGCGCGGAGATTCATGACGGCGTGCTCTACGGCCGCGGCGCGACCGACATGAAGGGTGCGGTCGCGGCCTTCGTCGGTGCGGTCTCGCGTTTTCTCGCGGCCACGGGCGAAGGGTTCGCCGGCTCGATCAGCCTGTTGATCACCGGCGACGAGGAGGGGCCGGCGATCAACGGCACCACCAAGGTGCTCGATTGGGTGGCCGAGCGAGGCGAGACGCCCGATGCCTGCCTGGTGGGCGAGCCGACCAACCCGACCCGGCTGGGCGAGATGATCAAGATCGGCCGGCGCGGCAGCCTGTCGGGCTGGATCACCGTCCCCGGAGTCCAGGGCCACACCGCCTACCCGCATCTGGCCGACAACCCGCTGCCGCGCCTTGTCCGCATGCTCGCCGCGCTGAGCGGCGCGGCGCTGGATGAGGGGACCGAGCATTTCCAGCCGACCGACCTGCAACTGACCACGATCGATGTCGGCAACGCAGCGACCAACGTCATCCCGGGCGCCGCGCGCGCCGCCTTCAACATCCGCTTCAACGATCGCCACACCAGCGCGTCCCTGATCGCCTGGGTCGAGGAGCGCCTGGCGGAGATCGGCGGCGAGGTCACGCTCGACACCCATGTGAGCGGTGAATCGTTCCTGACGCCACCCGGACCGTTCAGCGACCTGCTGGTCCGCGCGGTCGAGGCCAAGACCGGCATGACGCCGGCGCTGAGCACCACCGGTGGGACATCGGACGCGCGGTTCATCAAGGATTACTGCCAGGTCGCAGAGTTCGGGTTGATCAGCCAGACCATGCACAAGATCGACGAGCGCGTGAGCCTTGCCGATCTCGCGGCGCTGAGCGAGATTTACCAGGCGGTGATCGAAGACTATTTCGGAGGCTGAGGGCAAGCCGATGTTGAGCCTCGCCGAATTCTCCCGCGCCGCTTACGGCGCATGGCGGCTGGCGTTGATGGATGCCGACGGGCTGAAGCAATTCGACGACACCGTCGAAGCTTATTGGCAGTCCTTCCAGGCCGCCGTGATCCTGGCCCCGGCCTATGCGGTCATCGCTGCGATCAGGCTTTCGGCGATCGAGACCGAGGCCGGGCTGATGCAGATCATCCTGGTGGAGGCGATCGCCTACACCATCAATTGGATCGCCTTCCCACTGGCGATGGTCTATGTCTGCGACCGTATCGGATGCTTCGACCGCTACCTGCTATACATCACCGCCCACAACTGGTCGGCTGTCATCCAGATTGCGGTCTTTCTGGGCGCGATGATCCTGGCGAGCGGCGTTTTCGGGGCCGGCGTGGGCATGGTGCTGGTCGTCGGCGCCTCCTTGGCGATCCTGTTTTATCAGTGGTTCGTCGCCCGCACCGCCTTGGCTGTCAGCGGTATGACGGCGGCCGTCATCGTGGGCCTCAATCTGATGATCAGCGTCGTGCTGAACGCCGTGACCGGCCGCTTCATGTAACGTCCCGTCACGGGTAACGGACCGCCGTCAAACACAGGCCGTCGGCCGGTGCGGTGGGGCCGCCGCTGGCGCGGTCGCGCGCGGCCAGCGCCAGCGCGACATCGTCGGGGCTCCACTTGCCCTCGCCGACCAGCTTGAGCGTGCCGACCATGTTGCGCACCTGATGGTGCAGGAAGGACCGCGCTTCGGCCTCGATGAAGATCTCCTCGCCTTCGCGGTGCACATCCAGCCGGTCGAGCGTTCTCACCGGCGAACGCGCCTGGCACAGGCGCGCGCGGAAGGTTGAGAAATCATGCTTTCCCACCAGTCGTTCGGCGGCTTGGCTCATCGCGGCGTGGTCGAGCGGGACCCGGACCAGCCACGCGCGGCCGCGCTCCAGGGCGAGCGGCGCCCGCCGGTTGACGATGCGGTAGCGATAGGACCGGCCGATGGCCGACAGACGGGCATCAAAATCCGGCGCCGCCGGCGCCGCCTGGCGGACGGCGATCGGATGAGGGCGCAGATGCGCGTTCAGGGCATCGGCCACGGTATCGGCCTCGGTCTCCTTCGCGAGATCGAAATGAGCGACCTGGCCGCTTGCGTGCACGCCCGCATCGGTTCGCCCGGCGCCGAAGACCCGCGGGCTTTCCCCGGAGAAGCGGAAAATCGCGGTCTCGATCGCCTCCTGGATCGACGGGCCGTTGGCTTGGCGCTGCCAGCCGACGAAGCCGGCGCCATCATATTCGACCGTAATGCGCCAGCGCCTCACGGCTCCTCGCCGAGACGAGTTCCCGGTGCGAGCGCGAAGCCGTGCAGAAAGGATTCGGCATCCATCGGACCCCGGCCCTGGCGCTGCAGGCGGTCGAGCCGTAGCGCACCTTCCACGCAGGCCACGGTCGCGGCCTCGTCGATCACGGTGCCCGGCCGGCCGGCGGCGGCATCGACGACGTGGGCGGCTAGGACCCGTACCCGCTGGCCGGCGGTCTCGAACCACGCGCCCGGGCTGGGCGCGAAGGCGCGGACCTGGCGGTCGACCTCGGCGGCGGGGCGGTGCCAGTCGATCCGCGTTTCGGCGCGATCGATCCTGGCGGCGCGGGTGATGCCCTCGCCGGGCTGGGCGACCGGCGCGATCCTGCCGGCGGCATATCCGCCCAGGGTCTCCACCAGCAGCCGGGCGCCGAGTCCGGCAAGGCGGTCGTGCAGTTCGCCGGCATCGGTCCGCGCGGTGATCTCGATTTCGGAGCGGGCCAGCATCGGGCCGGTATCGAGCCCCTCGTCCATCTTCATGATGGTGATGCCGGTCTTTCGGTCGCCGGCCAGGATTGCGCGCTGGATCGGCGCGGCGCCGCGCCAGCGCGGCAGCAGCGAGGCGTGGACGTTGAGGCAGCCGAGCCGCGGCGTCTCGAGGATCGGCGCCGGCAGAATCAGCCCGTAAGCCGCGACGACGGCAACGTCGGCGCCGATCCTTGCAAACGCCGCGGCCGCCCCGGAATCGCGCAGCCCGCGCGGGTGGCGAACCTCGATCTCGGCCGCCGCGGCGCGCGCGTGCACCGGCGAGGGCCGCTCCTTGTGCCCGCGCCCGGCCGGGCGGGGCGCCCTGGTGTAGACGCAGGCGACATCGTGGCCGGCGGCGATCAGCGCATCCAGGCTGGCGACCGCGAATTCCGGCGTGCCCATGAAGACGGTGCGCAGGCCATCCATGGTCAGGCGCGGGCCTTGGCCTCCGCGCGCTTGGCCTTGGCAAGCTTCTTCAGGATGATGTCGCGCTTGAGCTTGGAGATGTGATCGACGAACAGCGTCCCGTCGAGGTGGTCGATCTCGTGCAGCAGGCAGGTCGCCAGCATCTGCTCGACCTCGATCTCCCGGTCCACATTGTCCGGATCGACGTAGCGGATCCGCGCCCGCGCCGGGCGGCTGACCTCGGCATAGTGCTCGGGCAGCGACAGGCAGCCTTCTTCGTAGGAGACGATCTCCTGCGCGGTCCAGACCACTTCCGGATTGACCATCTTGATCGGGTTGGGATCCTCCCCGGCGCGGGTCAGGTCGACCACGAGCACCCGCTTGGTGATGCCGACCTGCGGGGCGGCGAGGCCGATTCCCGGCGCGTCGTACATGGTCTCCAGCAGGTCGTCGATCAGCGCGCGCACCTCCCTGTTGACGGTCTCGACCGGCGCGCTGACCAGCTTGAGGCGTGGGTCGGGGGCGGTGATGATCGACAGCTTCGCCATGGTCGCGGTGCGTTCACCCTGCCGTTCCGGAAGGGGGTTAGGTAGGCGCGATTCGCCGCGCCGTCAACACAGCCGAACGGTTGCGGGGCACCGGGTTTTTCGCCAGGATCGCCGAGTGAGCCTGTACTACGTTCAGAAGCTGATCTACCAGCTCAACTGGGATCCCCACCTGCGCGAGCGCTACGAGGACGACTTCGACGGCCTGTTGCGTGACTACCCGATGACCGATGAGGAACGCCGCGCGGTGCGCCAGCCCGATATCGGCCTGCTCTATGTGCTCGGGGTCAACGGACAACTGCTGATGCATTACGCGGCGCTGCGCGGCTATGCCTGGGACGACTACTTGGAGGCGATGCGCGAGGGCGTGCGCCGACACGGCCCGGTGCGTGCCGGCCTCTACACCCTTGCCGCCGACCCGGTGCCGTGAGCCTGGTCTTCGCGGGCGCCTGCAGCCACGCGCCGGGGATCACCGGCCGTGCCGGCCGCGTCGCGCCCGATCGCCTCGCCCGGCTGCACGCCGCCTTCGCACGCATGCGCGCCGCAATCGAGGACAGCGCGCCCGATGCCCTGATGGTCGTCGGGGCCGAGCATTTCGCCAATTTCTTCATGGATAACATGCCGGCCTACGCCATCGGCATGGCCGAGACCTACCAAGGCCCGATCGAGGATCCGGACTGGCTGGCAATCAAGCCCGCGACCATTCCCGGCGCACCGGACCTGTCGCGCCGGCTGATCGAGCAGGTGCTCAACGACATCGACGTCGCCTATGCCGAGGAATGGCGCTTCGACCACGCGATCATGGTGCCGCTGCACTTTCTGACGCCGCGCTACGACCTGGCCGTGATCCCGGCCAACATCAACTGCCAGGGGCCGCCGCTGTCGCCGGTCCGCCGCGCCTATGCCTTCGGCCAGGCGCTGCGCCGGGCATGCGATGCCGTGCCCGAGCGGATCGCGCTGGTCGGTACGGGTGGGATCTCCCACTGGCCGGCGACCCCGGATTCGGGGCGGATCAACGAGGAATGGGACCGCACCTTCCTCGCCCGCTTCGCCGCCAACGACCGTGAGGCGCTGATGTCCTACACCGATGAGGACACCTACCGGCACGGCGGCCAGGGCGGCTTCGAGATCCGTACCTTCATCGCGGTCGCCGGTGCCGCGGCGGGCGCCACCGGCGAAATCTGGCACTATGATGCGATCCCGACCTTCGCGGTCGGCTGCACCGTTGCCGCCATGGCGCTTGCCTGAGCCCAGCGTGCACGCCCTCCAGGCAGCGCTTGGCATCGCCGTGATGGTCGGGCTTGCCTGGGCGATCAGCGAGGACCGTCGGGCGTTTCCTTGGCGCAGCGTGTTCGCCGGTATCGTGCTTCAGTTCGTCCTGGCGCTGGTACTCCTGAAAGTGCCGGTCGTGCGCGAAGCGCTTGGCCTGCTCAACCACGCGGTCGCCGCGCTGCAGGCCGCCACCATGGCGGGGACATCCTTCGTCTTCGGCTATCTTGGCGGCGGGCCGGCGCCGTTTGCGGTGAGCGCGCCGGAATCGAGTTTCATTCTCGCCTTCCAGGCCCTGCCGCTGCTGGTGGTGGTCAGCGCCGCCTCGGCGCTGCTCTATCACTGGCGCGTCCTGCCGGCGGTCGTCGGCGCGCTCGCCTGGGCACTGCAACGGGCGATGCGGCTCGGCGGGCCGGCGAGCCTGTCGTGCGCCGCCAACGTGTTCGTCGGCATGATCGAGGCGCCGCTGCTGATCCGGCCCTACCTGGCGGCGATGAGTCGGGCCGACCTGTTCGTGGTCATGACCGTCGGCATGGCGACCATCGCCGGCACGGTGCTGGTCCTCTATGCCACGTTCCTGCAAGGGATCATCGCCGATCCTGCCGGCCATCTTCTGAGCGCCTCGATCATGAGCGCGCCGGCGGCGATCCTGATCGCCCGCGTGATGGTGCCGGCGGGCGCGGCCGGTCAGATCCCGGAACGCGCCGCGCTCGAGCGGCTGGACCGGAGCGCAATGGAAGCGATCACCCGCGGCACGCTCGAGGGCCTGCAGCTTCTGCTGGCCGTCGTCGCGATGCTGGTGGTCGTGGTCGCCCTGGTCCACCTGGCCAATACGATCCTGGGCCTGCTGCCGGACATCGCCGGGGCGCCGATCACATTGGAGCGCGCCCTGGGCCAGGCGCTTGCGCCGCTGGCCTGGCTGATGGGGATCCCGGCCGCGGAGGCGGCGACCGCCGGCGCGCTGCTCGGCGTCAAGGTGGTGCTCAACGAACTCCTGGCATACTTCCAGATGGCACAGCTCCCGGCCGAGGCGCTGAGCGAGCGCAGCCGGCTGATCATGACCTATGCGCTGTGCGGGTTCGCGAATTTCGCCAGCCTCGGCATCATGATCGGCGGGCTGGCAACGATCTGCCCCGAGCGCCGCGCCGAGGTGGTGGCGCTGGGCATGCGCTCGATCGTCTCGGGGATGCTCGCGACCTGCATGACCGGCGCGGTCGTCGGCTGCCTTTGAGCGGACCCTATAGCGGCCGGCGAGATTTCAGCGCTGCGGACAGCGTGCCGTCGTCGAGGTAATCGAGCTCACCGCCGACCGGGACGCCGTGGGCGAGCATCGAGACCACGACGCCGGTCTCCGCCAGGCGGTCCATCAGGTAGTGGGCAGTGGTCTGGCCCTCGACGGTGGCTGAGGTCGCGAGAATCACCTCGGTGACCGAGTCCCGGCCGGCGCGGGCGATCAGGCGGTCGATGGCAAGGTCGTCCGGGCCGCGGCCATCGAGCGCGGACAGCGTGCCGCCAAGCACGTGATAGGTGCCCGCGAACACGCCCGTGCGTTCCAGCGCCCACAGATCGGCCACGCCCTCGACCACGCAGATCGTCGCCTGCCCGCGCTCGGTATCGCTGCAGATCCCGCACGGATCCTCGATGTCGACATTGCCGCAGGTCGCGCACCGCCGGACGTTTCGGGCCGCCGCAGCCAGCGCCGCGGCCAGCGGAGCGAGCAGCGCATCGGGGCGATTGATCAGATGCAGCGCCGCCCGCCTCGCCGAACGCGGGCCGAGCCCGGGCAGCTTGGCAAGCAGCTCGATCAGCCGGTCGATCTCCGAGACCGCCATCAAAACGGCAGGCCGAGCCCCGGCGGCAGGTTGAGGCCGCCGGTGATCTTCTGCATCTCCTCGCTCATCCGCGCCTCGGCCTTGCCCTTGGCATCGGCGAATGCGGCCACCAGCAGGTCCTCGACCACCTCGGCATCCTCGCCATTGAACAGCCTCGGGTCGATCTTGACCTGGCGCACCTCGGACTTGCCGTTCATGGTAATCGTGACCATGCCGGCGCCCGACCGGCCGGTGACCTCGACATCGGCGAGCCGGTTCTGCATCTCCTGGATCTTGGCCTGCATCTCCTGGGCTTGCTTCATGAGCTGGCCGAAATTCTTCATGAGCGTGCATCTCCGTTATCGGACTCTTCTTCCGGATCGACCGGCTCATCGCCCAGAATGGTTGCCGCCTCGACGGATCGGACCTCTTCGAGTCTGGCGCCGGGAAACGCCTTGAGCGCGGCCTGGACGGCGGGGTGGGCGATCGCGTCCTCGCGCTCGGCCGCCTCGGTCCGGAGCCGCTGCTCGTGTAGGCTGGGCGCGGCATCGCCGTCCTCGACCGCCTCGACCGACCAGGATGTTCCGGTCCAGCCCTCCAGCCGCCGGTGCAACTCGGCCGCGAGCCCGGCCGGCGCGCCCGGACCGGGCCGATAGACCAGATTTCCGGGCGCATAGGACACCAGGTGGACGTTGCCCGTCAGATTGGCCCGCAGAACCGGTTCCTTGTGCGCTTCGAACAGCGCGACCAGCGCCTCGAAATCCGCCGGCAGGGCCGGCGCATCGTCTGCCGCCTCAGGCTGTGGCGGCGGCGCGGGCAGGCTCCCCGACTCGATCGCGCGGACCATCTCGGCCGGGGTCGGCAGCCCGGCGGCGTAGGCCAGGCGGACCAGGATCATTTCCGCTGCCTGGCGGGCGTCATGGGCGATGCGCGCCTCCGACAGCCCCTTGAGCAGGATCTGCCAAGCCCGCGCGAGCACCGGCACCGTCAGCCCCTGGGCGAGCGCCCGGCCGCGCGCGAGCTCCACGTCCGAGACCGCGCCGCCGGCCGTCGGCGCCTCGGGCACCGCGTTGAGCCGGGTCAGCCAATGGGTCAACTCGAGCAGGTCCTGTAGCACCGCGATCGGGTCCGCGCCCGCCTCGTGCAGGGAATCGTAGATCGACAGGGCATCGGCGATGCGGCCGCGGACCAGCGCCTCGAACAGATCCGCGGTCCGCAGCCGGTCGGCGAGCCCCAGCATCTCGCGCACCTGATCGGCCTCGACCGGGCCGGGCGCGGCGTGCGCGATCGCCTGGTCGAGCAGCGACAACGCGTCGCGCACCGAGCCTTCGGCGGCCCGCACGATCTGGCGCAGCGCGTCGGCGGCAACTTCGACCCGCTCGCGCTCGGCGATGTCGCGCAAATGCGCCATCAGCGTCTGGCCATCGACCCGGGACAGGTCGAAGCGCTGGCAGCGCGACAGCACCGTGACCGGCACCCGCCGCGTCTCGGTGGTCGCGAAGATGAATTTCACGTGCTGGGGCGGCTCCTCCAGCGTCTTGAGCAGCGCGTTGAAGGCGTTGCGCGAGAGCATGTGGACTTCGTCGATGATGTAGATCTTGAAGCGCGCCGAGACCGGCCGGTAGAGCACGCCCTCGATAAGCTCGCGGATGTCGTCGACCCCGGTCCGGCTCGCGGCATCCATTTCGATCACGTCGATATGCCGGTCCTCGCCGATCGCCACGCAGTGCTCGCAGACCCCGCACGGCTCCGGTGTCGGCCCGCCCTGCCCGTCCGAGCCGGTGCAGTTGAGCGCGCGCGCGATGATTCGCGCCGTCGTCGTCTTGCCGACCCCGCGGATGCCGGTGAGGATGAACGCATGCGCCAGCCGGCCGGAGTTGATCGCGTTGGTCAGCGTGCGCACCATCGCGTCCTGACCGATCAGGTCGGCGAACCGGCTCGGCCGATAGCTGCGCGCAAGCACGCGGTAGGGTGTGACGGGTTCGGAAGAGCCGTTCATGGTCCGATCAAGGTGATGTGCCCCGCCCGGAGAGTGGGAGGCCGGTGGGCGACCCGGCGCAATCTCGTTACGGCTGCTTCCTTCCGGACCTGACCGGGTTGGCGAGCGCCCCGTCCGCCGCCGACCTCCCGAGCGAGTATACCAGGACTCGAACGCGCATCCCAAGCCTGGCAAGATTGCGCGCCGGGCGGGGGTATGGCAGGGTTGCCGGCCGACGCAATCATGGGCTCCGGGCTCGCTTTGTCCCTCCGGTCCGCAAGGATCGGCCGGGTCGGGCGCGGCCCGGCGGGGTCCGATCGGAAGACGCAGCCAGCGATGAGGCCGCCGAACCATTACGCCGAGTACGGCCTGGAACGGGTCGCCGAGCGGCGCAACGATGCCGCTTGGCTGCGCGCGCAGTTCGCCTCGCTCGAGGCCGTCGTGGTGGCGATCTGGCGTGCGCGCGCCTTCGTCGAAGGAGACGACGCGCCGCGCGCGGTCCGCTTCAGGCCTGCGGCGTTCGGCGAGGCCCTGGAGGATGCGGACCAGGCGATATTTCTCGGGCGGCTGGGCAACGTCCCGCATTTCGCGATCGACGTATCCCATCTCGACCGGCCCGAGGAGCGCGCGCCGTTCGCCGGCCGCGGCCGCTTCGTCGACCTCCGCAGCATCGGCATCCTGTTGCCGCGCGACGACGGCGGGGTGCTGGCCTACGCCAAAGGGCTGATGCATTGGCACAGCCGGCATCAGTTCTGCGGTGCATGCGGCGCGCCGACCGACCGGCGCGAAGCCGGTCATCTCCTGGTGTGCAGCGACGCATCCTGCGGCACCCAGCATTTCCCGCGCACCGATCCGGCGGTCATCATGCTGGTGATGCACGGTGACAGGGTGGTCCTGGGACGCAAGGCGGAGTGGGTGGAGGGTATGTATTCCGCGCTCGCCGGCTTCGTCGAGCCGGGCGAGAGCCTGGAGGAGGCGGTCGCCCGCGAGGTCATGGAAGAGGTCGGCCTGCCGATCGCCAACGTGCGCTACCATTCCTCCCAGCCGTGGCCGTTCCCGGCATCGCTGATGCTCGGGTTCTACGCCGACGCCGAGGCCGAGACGATCGCGATGAACCCCGACGAGCTCGAAGACGCGCGCTGGTTCACCCGCGCCGAGCTCGCCGACGGCGCGGCAGGCATCGCACGCCGGCCGCGCTCGGACTCGATCGCCCGGCGGCTCATCGAGGACTGGATAAGGAACGGCTGAGCGGGGCAAGCAATGGCGGGCCGGATGCGGGATGGCCGGCGGCGTCGCCTATTGCCGCCGTTCACGCCATCGGCACGTTGAAGTCGGACCGGGCCGTTGCCGGCAGGCCGCTCAGCGCGGATCGATCGGCTTGTTGGTCCTGCGGAAGGAATCGGCCGGGTAGGTGCCGAGGATCCGCACCTCGTGCGAGAAAAATTCGAGCTCTTCGAGCGCCAGCCGCACATTGGGTTCGCGCGGGTCGCCTTCGATATCGGCGTAGAACTGGGTTGCGGAGAACCGCCCGCCCAGCATGTAGCTCTCCAGCTTGGTCATGTTGACGCCGTTGGTCGCGAACCCGCCGAGCGCCTTATAGAGCGCGGCGGGCACGTTGCGCACCCGGAAGACGAAGGTGGTCACCACCGGGCCGGAATTGCGGGCCGAGCGCCGCGGCTTGCCGGCCATGACCAGGAACCGGGTCGTGTTGTGCTCGGCGTCCTCGATATCGGATTTGAGCGAGACCAGCCCGTAGGTCTCGCCGGCGAGCGCCGAGCCGATGGCGGCCTGGCTGGTGTCCGCAAGCGCCGCGATGTCGGCCGCTGCACCCGCGGTGTCGGCATGGACCACCGGCCGGTAGCCATGCTCGCGGATCAGCCTGCCGCACTGGCCCAGCGCATGGATGTGGCTGTGCACGACGCGGATCGAGCCCAGGCTCGCACCCTTGGATGCCAGCAGATGATGGCGCACCCGCATGAAGTGCTCGGCAACGATGTGCAGCCGTGATTCGGGCATCAGCCCGTGGATATCTGCCACCCGGCCGGCGACCGAGTTCTCGACCGGCAGCATGGCCAGACGGGCCCTGCGCTCGCGGACCGCGGCGAAGGTGTCCTCGAACGCCGCCGTCGGCAGGGTCGCCATTCCGGGGAACACCTGACGGCAGGCCAGTTCCGAAAAGGCGCCCGACACGCCCTGGAAGGCGATCGTGTTGCTCGGGCGGTTCGACCTTGTCATATCCTCGATGCGCTGGCGCGTGCGGCGCGGGAGTATCGATTGGCGCTCCCGGCCTGTCAACGAAACGCCCGGCATCGAGGATCGGCTTGCAAATCACGAAGCCGATCTGCTAAGCACCGGCCGTCCCTGCCCGTCCGCACGGGCCGCAAAATGTCGTCCGTTGTGCCGATCCGCAGACGATCGATCAGCAGATCGCCGGCAGCCCGGCGCCGCTTCCGTCCATGGGGAAGACGCGCCATGCCGTCCAGCGATTTCCACAAGCTCGTCGGTGCGGTGATCGGAATCGCTCGCCCGTGCCCGCGGTGAGCGCGCGATGCCCCGAGGCGTATATCGCCTTCGCGGCCCGGCTGGCTGACGCCGCCGGTGCGGCTATCCGGCCGTATTTCCGTGCGCCGGTCGCCGTCGAGGCCAAGGCGGATGCGAGCCCGGTGACCGCTGCCGACCGCGCGGCGGAAGCCGCGATGCGCTCGCTGATCGAGCGGCACTACCCCGATCACGGT
The DNA here is from genome assembly GCA_965248835.1 of Alphaproteobacteria bacterium. Taxonomy (GTDB): domain Bacteria; phylum Pseudomonadota; class Alphaproteobacteria; order MPNO01; family MPNO01; genus CAYFYS01. The sequence continues at coordinate 1,674,852 of CBDFLJ010000001.1, read as the reverse complement.
ATCATCGGCGAGGAGTTGGGCACGGTCCGCGAGCACGCCGCCGAGATATGGGTGCTCGACCCGATCGACGGGACCAAGTCTTTCATCACCGGCAAGCCGATCTTCAGCACCCTGATCGCGTTCCTGCGCGAGGGCCGGCCGGTCCTGGGCGTGATCGACCAGCCGGTGCTGGGCGAGCGCTGGCTCGGCGCCGCCGGGCGGCCCACGACGTTCAACGGAACGGTCGTATCGGCCCGGTCCTGCCCGGGGCTCGAGGAAGCGATCCTCAACGCGACCACACCGGACATGTTCTCGACCGCGGACAAGGAGGCCTTCGACCGTCTTGCCGCGAAATCCCGCCACACGGTCTATGGCGGAGACGGCTACGCATACGGGCTCGCGGCAAGCGGCCATATCGATCTGGTGGTCGAGGCGGGCCTCGCACCCCACGACTTCTGCGCGCTTGCACCGGTTATCGAAGGCGCGGGCGGGGTGATGACGGACTGGCGCGGCGCGGCGCTGCACGCCGGCTCGGACGGCCGGGTGGTGGCGGCCGGCGATGAAGCGGTTCACGGCCTGGCGCTGGCGGTTCTGGGGCAACCGGCCGCGCCGGGGTGAGCGCGGCTTGCCACCGGCGTCCGCCGCCACCACGTTTGGATTTGGCATAACGAGGGATCACACATGCCCAGAGTGCTGTTCGCCGCAGTGTGGTGTCTGGCCGCTTGGGTTTTCACGAGCCATGCGGCGACCGCCGCGGAGGTGACGAAGAGCCACGGGCTCACCCTGGTCGGCGCACTCACCTATCCCGCCGATTTCACCCACCGCCCTTATGCCAACCCCGACGCGCCGAAGGGCGGCGCGATCAAGCTGCATTCGATCGGCTCCTTCGACAGCTTCAACCCGTTCATCGCCAAGGGCGAACCGGCCTGGACCGCGCTGGTGGTCGAAACGCTGATGACCTCGCCGGCCGACGAGATTTCCGCCGAATACGGTCTGATCGCCGAGACCGTCGAGGTGCCGGACGACCTTTCCCATGTCATCTACAACCTGCGGCCGGAAGCGCGGTTCCACGACGGCACGCCGGTGACCGCCGATGACGTGATCTTCAGCTTCGAGGTGCTCAAGGAGAAGGGCCGGCCGTTCTATCGCTTCTACTACCGCAATATTTCCAAGGTCGAGAAGCTCTCCAGCCATCGGGTCAAGTTCCATTTCACCGGGCCGCCCAACCGGGAATTGCCGCAGATCACCGGCCAGCTTCCCGTGCTGGCCAAGCACGACTGGCAATCGCGCGAATTCGGGCAGACCACGCTGGAGCCGCCGCTGGGCAGCGGCCCCTACCGCATCGCCAAGTTCGAAGCCGGCCGCTTCGTCACCTTCGAGCGGGTCAAGGACTATTGGGGCAAGGACCTGCCGATCAACCGCGGCCTCTACAACTTCGAGGTGCTGCGCCAGGACTACTACCGCGACCAGACGGTCGCGCTCGAGGCCTTCAAGGCCAACGAATACGACTACCGGGTCGAGACCTCATCGAAGGACTGGGCGACCGGCTATGCCTCGCCCGCGCTCAAGGCCGGCCTGATACGCAAGCAGGAGGTCGCACATGCCCGGCCGACCGGGATGCAGTCCTTCGCCTTCAACCTGCGGCGCAAGAAGTTCGCCGACCCGGACCTGCGCAAGGCGATCGCCTACGCCTTCGACTTCGCCTGGTCGAACAGGAACCTGTTCCATGGCCAATACGCGCGCACCAAAAGCTTCTTCTCCAACTCCGAGCTTGCCGCGCGCGCCCTCCCCGATGCGGCGGAGAAGGCCCTGCTGGAGCCCTACCGGGGCCGAATTCCCGATCGGGTCTTCACCGAGGTCTATGAGCCGCCCGACGGCGACGGATCGGGCAACATCCGCGGCAACCTGCGCACCGCCGCACGCCTGCTGCGCGCGGCGGGCTGGCAGGTCAGGAAGAACCGGCTGGTGGAGGTCGACACCGGCATGGCCATGGAGATCGAGTTCCTGCTGGTCTCGCCGGCGTTTGAACGGGTGGTCGCGCCGTTCCTCCGCAATCTCAAGCGGCTTGGGATCAAGGGCACCATCCGGGTGGTCGATGCCTCGCAATACATCAACCGGCTGCGCGCCTTCGACTTCGACGTGATCATCGCAAGCTGGGGCCAGTCGGAGTCGCCCGGCAACGAGCAGCGTGATTTCTGGAGCAGCGATGCCGCGGACCGCCAGGGCAGTCGAAACTTGATCGGCATCAAGAACCCGGTGATCGATGGGCTGATCGAGAAGCTGATCGCGGCGCGGGACCGCAGGTCGCTGGTGGTCGCCACCCGCGCGCTCGACAGGGTGCTTTTGTGGAACCACTACGTGGTGCCGCAATGGCATGCCCGCTTCGACCGCATCGCCCATTGGGATCGGTTCGGCAAGCCCGCCAAGGCGCCAAAATACCAAAGCGACCTCTTCTCCTGGTGGATCGATCCGGAAAAGGACCGCACCTTCGAATCCCGCAGGGCGAAACTGCGCGGCGGCCGATGATGCTTCGGGCGGCCCTCTTCGCCGTAGCGCTGCTCGCGATACCTTCACCGGCGGACGCCGAAGCCGTACGGACCAGCCATGGCGTGTCGGTGTTCGGCGACCTCAAATACCCGCCGGGCTTCACCCATTTCGACTACGTAAACCCGGACGCGCCCAAGGGCGGCACCCTCAGGCTGTGGGGGCTCGATACTTTCGAGACCCTGAACCCGTTAATCCTCAGGGGCCAGAAGGAGGCGTGGAACCCGCTGATCTTCGATACCTTGATGGCGCGCGCCTTCGACGAGCCGGACGCGCTGTACGGCCTGGTCGCGGCCTCGGTCGACCTGCCCGAGGACAACCGCTGGGTCGGCTTCCGGTTGCGGCCCGAGGCGCGCTTCCACGACGGCAGCCCGATCACCGCCGACGACATCGTCTTCAGCTACCGGACTCTGATCGACAAGGGGCATCCGCAGTACCGAATCCTGTTCCGCGATGTCGCCGGCGCGCGGGCTGAAGGAAGGGACTACGTCCGGTTCACCTTCAATCCGGGCTTTCACCGCGACCTGCCGGTCCAGCTCGCCGCCTTGCCGGTCCTGTCCAAGGCCTATCATGCGAAGACCCCGTTCGGCAGGACGACCTTCACCCCGCCGCTGTCCAGCGGACCCTACCGGATCGTCGACATCGAGCCGGGCCGGTCGCTCGCCTACGATCGGGTGAAGGACTATTGGGCGCGCGACCTGCCGGTCAATCGCGGCCGGTACAATTTCGACCGCATCAAAATCGACTACTACCGCGACCGCGACATCGCCTTCGAGGCGATCTTCGCCGGCCAGTACGACCTGCGCGAGGAGTTCACGTCCCGGAGCTGGGTGAGCCAGTACGACAAGCCGCCGATCCGCAAGAAGCTGATGGTCCGCGAGACCCTTGCCGACGAGACACCTTCGGGCGTCCAGGCGTTCTTCTTCAACCTCCGGCGGGAAAAGTTCAAGGACCGCCGGGTGCGCCGCGCGCTCGATCTCGCCTTCGATTTCCAGTGGACCAACAAGAACCTGTTCCACGGGCTCTACCAGCGGACCAATTCGATGTTCGAGAACTCCGAGCTGGCCGCCCACGCGCCGCCTACCGCCGCCGAACTTGCGCTTCTGGAGCCGTTTCGCGGCCAAGTGCCCGGGGAGGTGTTCACCAAGTCCTACGCCGCCAGTGTGACCGACGGCAGCGGCCGCATCCGGCGCGAGCTGCGCCGCGCCGCACGGCTGCTGCGCGAGGCGGGCTATGCCGTCAACGGCGGCCGGCTGGTCGACGGGGCGGGCAAGCCGTTCACCGTCGAGTTCCTGCTGTTCGAGGCCTCTTTCACCCGGATCATCAATCCCTATATCCGCAACCTCGAGCGGCTCGGGATCGAGGCGAAGATCCGCATCGTCGATGTCGCGAACTTCAAGGTGCGGACCGACAACCACGACTTCGACATCATTGTGCGCCGCTACGTCCAGCCGTTGACGCCGGGGATCGAGCAGCGCAACTTCTACGGCTCGGCGGGCGCCGACGTGGCCGGCTCATTCAATATCGGCGGCATCAAGGACCCGGCGGTCGATGCCCTGATAGAGAAGGTGATCGCCGCGCGCAGCCGCAAGTCACTGATCGCCGCCGTCCGCGCGCTGGACCGCGTGCTGATGTGGAACAACTACACCGTGCCGCAATGGTACAAGGGGGCGCATCACCTGGCCTATTGGAACAAGTTCGACCGTCCGCCCGGGAAGCCCCGCTTCGCCCGCGGCGTGGTCGATACCTGGTGGTACAACCCGCAAAAGGCCGCCATGATCGAGGCGGGCAAGGCCCCGCCCGCACCCTAGGAGCTGGCACGGCGTGCTGAGCTATATCATCCGCCGGCTGCTGTTGATGATCCCGACGCTTCTCGGGATCATGGTGGTCAACTTCGCCATCATCCAGTTCGCACCCGGCGGGCCGATCGAACAGATCATCGCCCAGGTCACCGGCACCGACATCGCCGCGACCGCGCGGATCGGCGGCGGCAGCGGCACCGAGACCGGCACCTCGTCGCAGGCCGTCGCGCAGTCGGGTGCCGACGCATCGGCGGTGACCGGCAACTATCGCGGCGCCCAAGGGCTCGATCCCGCCTTCATCGCCCAACTCGAAAGGGAGTTCGGCTTCGACAAGCCGGTCCACGAGCGCTTTCTCCTGATGATGGGCAAGTTCGTCCAGTTCGATTTCGGCACCAGCTATTTCCGCGACGAGACGGTGGTGAACCTGGTGATCGAGAAGATGCCGGTCTCGATCTCGCTGGGGCTGTGGAGCGCACTGATCATCTACCTGGTCTCGATCCCGCTGGGGATCCGCAAGGCGGTCCGCGACGGCGCCCGCTTCGACGTCTGGACGACGGTCCTGATGTCGGTCGCCTTCGCGACACCGTCCTTCGTGTTGGCGGTGCTGCTGATCGTCTTCTTCGCCGGGGGCAGCTTCCTCGACTGGTTTCCCCTGCGCGGGCTTTCCTCGGAAAACGCCGACCAGCTCGGGTTCCTGGGCCAGGTGGTCGATTATTTCTGGCATATGACGCTGCCGTTGATCGCGCTCGTAGCCGGCGGCTTCCTGTCGCTGTCGATGCTGACCAAGAATTCCTTTCTCGATCAGATCAACATGCAGTACGTGCTGACCGCGCGCGCCAAGGGGCTGACCGAGTTGCGGGTGATGTACGGCCACGTCTTCCGCAACGCGATGCTGATCGTGATCGCCGGCTTCCCGGGCCTGTTCGTCGGCATCCTGTTCACCGGGGCACTGCTGATCGAGGTGATCTTCTCGCTCGACGGGCTGGGCCTGCTGGGCTTCGAGGCGCTGCTCAAGCGCGACTATCCGATCATCTTCGGCACGCTGTACTTCTTCACCCTGCTCGGGCTGCTGTTGCGCCTTGTCGGCGATCTCACCTACACCATCGTCGATCCGCGGATCGACTTCGAGGCGCGCGGTGCGTGAGCCGGGTGCCGATCGGATTGCGGGTCTGCGGCTTTCCCCGCTCAACCGGCGGCGGCTGCGCAATTTCCGCAACAACCGGCGCGCCCGCGTCTCGGCCTGGCTGTTCCTGGCGCTGTTCGTCATCACCCTGCCGGCGGAGTTCATCGCCAACGACAAGCCGCTGCTGATCGGCTACGACGGCGGATATTATTTCCCGGTCTTCATCACCTACCCCGAGACCTTCTTCGGCGGCGATTTTCAGACCGAGGCGGAGTACCGCGAGCCCGACGTCCAGGAGTTGATCCGCGGCAAGGACGGCTGGATGGTGTGGCCGCTGATCCCCTACAGCTACCGCACCGTCAATTACGACCTCCAGGTGCCCGCGCCCGCACCACCGAGTCACGACAACTGGCTCGGCAGCGACGACCAGGCACGCGACGTGCTGGCGCGGACGATCTACGGCTTCCGAATCTCGGTCCTGTTCGGCATCACGCTGACCTTTTTCGGCTCGCTCATCGGCATCGCCGTCGGCGCCGTCCAGGGCTATTTCGGCGGCTGGATCGATCTCGGCACCCAGCGCTTCATCGAGGTCTGGCAGGGTCTGCCGGTGCTGTTTCTGCTGATCATCCTGGCGAGTCTGGTCACGCCTAATTTCTGGTGGCTGCTGGGCATCATGCTGCTGTTCGGCTGGACCGCGCTCGAAGGGGTCGTGCGGGCGGAGTTCCTGCGCGCCCGCAACTTCGACTATGTGCGTGCGGCGAGGGCGCTGGGCGTGGACAACATCACCATCATCCGGCGCCACGTACTGCCCAATGCGATGGTGGCGACGCTGACGTTTCTGCCGCTGATCCTGACGGGCTCGATCACTAGCCTGACGGCGCTCGACTTCCTGGGCTTCGGCCTGCCGCCGGGCTCGCCCTCGCTGGGCGAGCTGCTGGCCCAGGGCAAGGCGAACCTGCAGGCGCCGTGGCTGGCGATCACCGCTTCGGTGACGATCGTCCTCACCCTGTCTCTGCTGATCTTCATCGGCGAAGGCGTGCGCGACGCGCTTGACCCGAGAAAGACGTTCGATGGGTGAAGCGCCGATCCTGAGCGTCGAGGACCTTTCGGTCTCCTTCGGCCGCGGCGCCGGCGAGGTGCAGGCGGTGCGCAACATCTCGTTTTCGATCCGCCGCGGCGAGACGTTCGCGCTGGTCGGCGAAAGCGGCTCGGGGAAATCGGTCTCCGCACTGTCGGTTCTTCGTCTGCTGCCCTATCCGCAGGCGCATCACCCGAGCGGGTCCATCCGGCTCGCCGAAACCGAGCTGCTCGACGCCGATCCGACCGCCCTGCGCGCGGTGCGCGGCAACAAGGTCACGATGATCTTCCAGGAGCCGATGACCTCGCTCAACCCGCTGCACACCATCGACAAGCAGATCGGCGAGATCCTCAAGGTCCACAAGGGGCTCAACCGGGCCGATGCCAGGGACCGCATCCTGGCGCTGCTCGAACAAGTTGGCCTGCCCGAGGCGGAGAGCCGGCTCAAGGCCTATCCCCACCAGCTCTCGGGCGGCCAGCGCCAGCGGGTGATGATCGCAATGGCGCTGGCGAACGACCCGGAGCTGCTGATCGCCGACGAGCCGACGACGGCGTTGGATGTGACCATCCAGGCGCAGATCCTGCGGCTGCTCGCCGACCTCCAAGCCGAACTCGGCATGTCGATGCTGCTGATCACCCACGACCTCGGCATCGTGCGCAAGATCGCCCACCGGGTCGCGGTGATGACCGGGGGCGAGATCGTCGAGACCGGTCCGACCGCGGCGATCTTCGATGCGCCGCAGCACGCCTATACCCGCCATCTGTTGGCTGCCGAGCCGAAGGGCCGCCCGATCGCCGCGCAGGACGCCGCGCCCGAAATCATGGCCGCCGACGGCCTGAAGGTCTGGTTCCCCGTCAAACGCGGGGTTCTGCGCCGGGTGGTCGGCCACATCAAGGCGGTCGACGGGGTCACCGTCTCGGTCCGCGAGGGCCGGACCGTGGGCGTCGTCGGCGAGAGCGGCTCGGGCAAGACGACGCTTGCCATGGGGTTGCTGCGGCTGGAACGCAGCCAGGGCCCGATCCGGTTCGCGGGCGCGAATATCCAGGACTTGGGCTGGTCCGACCTGCGCCCGCTGCGAAGCCAGATGCAGATCGTCTTCCAGGACCCCTACAGCTCGCTCAGCCCGCGGCTGTCGGTCGGCCAGATCATCGAAGAGGGGCTTCTGGTCCACGGCATGGCGGGCGAACCGCGAACCCGCCGCGACAGGATCGCCGATGCCTTGCGCGAGGTCGGGCTCGATCCCGACTCCCAGGACCGTTACCCCCACGAGTTCTCCGGCGGGCAACGCCAGCGCATCGCAATCGCGCGCGCGATCGCGCTCAAGCCGCGCTTCATCGTGCTCGACGAGCCGACGTCCGCGCTGGACATGTCGGTCCAGGCGCAGATCGTCGATCTCCTGCGCGCGCTGCAGGACCGTCACAAGCTCGCCTACCTGTTCATCAGCCACGACCTCAAGGTCGTGCGCGCGCTGGCCGATGAGGTCATCGTCATGCGGGCCGGCCAAGTGGTCGAGCAGGGCCCCGCCGCGCGGATTTTCGAAGCGCCGGCCGAGCCCTACACGAGCGCCCTGATCGCGGCAGCCTTCAATATCGAGGCAGTGGACACCGACGCGGTCGCGACATAGCCGCCACAGTACGAGGATGACACACCGCGGCGGCAACGCTCGGGCGCCTGGGCCGGCATAATCGTGCGGAGTCTTACCCCGTCTGCGCGTCCCGGATCGCGCGCCAGATCCGCTCCGGCGTGGCCGGCATCTGGATGTGCTCGACGCCCAGCGGGGCCAACGCATCGACCAGCGCGTTCATCATCGCCGGCAGTGCGCCGACCGCGCCGGCCTCGCCTGCGCCCTTGGCCCCGACCGGGTTGGTCGCGGTCGGCACGGCGTTGAACGCGGAGACGAAGCACACCAGGTCGTCGGCGCGCGGCATGCAATAGTCCATGAACGAGCCGGCGAGGAGCTGGCCCGTCCGACGGTCGAAGGCGACATCCTCCATCAACGCCTGGCCGATCCCCTGGGCGAGCCCGCCGTGGATCTGCCCTTCCAGCAGCAGCGGGTTGAGAATCGTGCCGAAGTCCTCGACGACCGCGTAGCCGATGATCTCGACCGTGCCGGTGTCGGGGTCGATCTCGATCTCGGTGATATGACAGCCGTTGGGGAAGTTGAGCGCGCCGGGCACGAACATGGCGATCTCGTCGAGCCCGGGCTCGATCCCGCCGCCGAGCAGGCGCGGCTGGTAGGCGGCCTTCGCCACCTCGACCAGGTCGAGCCCGCGGTCGGTGCCGGCAATCGCGAATCGCCCCTCGGCGAAGTCGAGGTCGGCCTCGGCCGATTCGAGCAGATGGGCCGCGATCCGACGCGCCTTGTCGATGATCTTGTCGGCGGCGAGCCAGACCGCCGAGCCGCCGAGCGCCGCCGAGCGCGAGGCGAACGAGCCGCGTCCGAAGCTCACCATGTCGGTGTCGCCGGCGACGAATCGCACCTTGTCCGGCGCCAGCCCGAGCCGGTCGCAGACGATCTGGGTAAAGGTCGTCGCGTGGCCCTGGCCGTGATGGACCGAGCCGACCATCAAGGTCGCGCTGCCCGTCGTATCGAACCGAATCTGGGCGGCCTCGAGCTCGAGCCCGGAGGCGCGGTGGACGGTGTTCGACATGCCGATGCCGCGGAGCCGCCCGCGCGCCCTGGCCGCCGCGCGGCGTTCCTCGAAGCCGGCGTATAGGGCAAGCCGCAGCGCATCGTCTAGGTTCTTCCCGAAGTCGCCGCAATCGTAGGTGAAGGTGAGCGCGGTCTTGTACGGCATGGCATCGGCCGGGATGGTGTTCCGCCTGCGGATCTCGGCTGCGTCCATCCCAAGCCGGCGCGCCGCCTCGTCGACGAGCTGTTCGAGGACGGTTGAGGCTTCCGGTCGGCCGGCGCCGCGATAGGGCGACGTGCAGTTGGTGTTGGTGAACATGCCGGCCACCCGGACATGGATCGCCGGCGTGGTGTAGGTACCCGCCAGCGAGCCCAGGTTGACGATCGGCGGCAGCGGGCCGCGCAGCGACAGATAGGCCCCGAGATTGGCGTAGGTCTCGCAGCGCAGCGCAAGAAACCTGCCGTCCTCATCCAGCGCCAGCGACGCCTGGGAGACGTTGTCGCGCGCCGAATCGTCGCTCAGCATGCACTCGGAACGCTCGGCGATCCATTTGACCGGCCGGCCGCAGCGCCTGGACGCCCACAGCACCAGCGCGTTTTCCGGATAGACGTTGCTGTAGAGCCCGAAGCTGCCGCCGATGTCGGGTGCGATCACCCGGAAGCGGGTCTCCGGCAGCTTGAAGACGGTCGCAGCGAGCTGCGTGCGCAACATATGCGCCTGCTGGACGCCGGTGTAGAGCGTGTAGCGGTCCTCGGCCGCGTCATAATCGCCGATGCAGCCGCGCGGGCCCATCGGGGCCGCGGTCACCCGACTGATCGTAAAGCGGCGCGAGACCACGCAGGCGGCCTTTTCCAGAGCCGCATCGACCGCCGCGCGATCACCGTCCTCGTGGTAGAAGCACTCGTTGCCGGGGCAGTCGTCCCAGAGCCGCGGCGCATCTGCAGCGGCCGCCTCGGCCGCGTCGGTGACCGCCGGCAGCGGCTCGTAGTCGACCGCCACAAGCTCGGCCGCATCGCGCGCGCCCGCAGCGGTCTCGGCGACGACCATCGCGACATAGTCGCCGACCAGCCGCACCCTATCGCGCACCAGGATAGGGCGCGGCGGGCGGTACATGTCCGCGCCGTCGCGGCGCAACCGGGCCTGATCGCACGGCAGGTCGCCGAGCCCGTCCGCGGCGCAGTCCGCCCCGGTCAGGACGCACAGGACTCCCGGCACGGCGCGCGCCGATGCTGTGTCGACCGCACGGATCCGGGCGTGGGCATGCGGCGAGCGCACGATGGCGGCATAGGCCTGGCGGGGCAGGCTGATGTCGTCGATATACCGGCCGAACCCCTTCAGAAGCCGCGGATCCTCGCTGCGTGAGACCGGCTGACCAACTGCAAACGCGCCCATGGCTTGGTGCCCTCTGCTCTCAACTGCCCTCTGCCCGGCGGGTTGGCAAAGCCGTCGACGGCCGGTGCGTCAGACCCGGCCGAGCGCGGCGAGCACCGCCTCGGGCGTGATCGGCAGTGCAGCGACCGCAGCGCCGGACGGCGCCAGCGCGTCGTTGACGGCATTGAAGATCGTCGCCGGCGCGCCCGCGGTGCCGGACTCCCCGGCCCCCTTGGCGCCGAGCCCGGAGTGCGAGGACGGCGTCTCGACATGGTCGAGCACGATGTCGGGCAGCTCGGCCGCCATCGGCACCAGGTAGTCGACCATCGTCCCGTTGAGGAGCTGACCCGCATCGTCATAGAGCGTGTGCTCGTAGAGCGCATCGCCGAAACCCTGGACGATGGCGCCGCGGGCCTGCTCGTCGACCAGCAGCGGGTTGATCCGCACGCCCACGTCATCGACCGCCCAGTAGCCCAGCACGCGGATCGTCCCGATTTCGGAGTCGAGCTCGACATGGGCGCCGTGGACGCCGTTGGTGAACACGTTCTCGCGCACCATGAACCGGCGGGTCTGGGTGAGCGCGGGATAGACGCCCTCGGGCAGCTCGAAGGAGCGGAAGAAGGCGATTTGGCCGAGCTCGGCGAGCGTCATCCGCGCGGTGCCGTCGGAACGTTCGCGGATCACGCCGCCCGCGATCTCGAGGTCGGCTGCCTGGCGTTGCAACAAGGATCCGGCCAGCGCGCGGATCTCCTCGTTCAGCGCCGCCGCGGCCAGCCGCGTCGCCTCGCCGCCGATGCCGACGCCGCGCGAGCCGTAGGTCCCGCCGCCATAGGGCGCGGAATCGGTATCCCCGTTTACCACCCGGACCGATTCGAACGGCACGCCGAGGGTCTCGGCCGCGATCTGGGCGAGCACCGTATCGGTCCCCTGGCCCTGTTCGGTCACGCCGGTCAGGCAGGTGATCGCGCCCGAAGGCTCGAGCCGGACGGTGGTGCCGTCCTGGGCCGAGATCGGTGCGCCGGCGGGGCCGTAGGCCTGAACCGGCGGGTTGGTCGTCTTGATGAAGGCCGCGATGCCGATACCGCGCCAGATCCCGTCATTTCGGCGTGCGGCCTGATCGGCGCACAGCGCATCGTAGTCCATCAACGCGCGCAGCCGGTCCAGGCAGGCGTTGTAGGAAAGATCGACCAGCCCGATGCCCGACGGCGTCGTCGACGGATCGCCGTCGCAGGGATGGAAATTGCGCCGCCTGATGTCGAAGATGTCGATTTCCAGCGCCCGCGCCGCCTTCTCGATCAGCCCCTCGGCGACCATCGCCGCGATCGGGTGGCCGACACCGCGGTACTGCGCGATCGGCACCTTGTTCTGAAAGACCACGCGGGCGCGGTTGCGGTAGTTGGCGATGCGGTACGGTCCGCCGGTAAGGTTGAGGACCTGGTTCGCCTCCAACGCGCTGGTGCGCGGATAGGCCGAATAAGCGCCGGCGCCGATCAGGTCGTCGACGTCGAGCCCGGTGATCCTGCCCTGGGCGTCCAGCGCCATCCGCGCACGGACCGCGTGATCGCGGAAATGGATATCCGAAACGAATGATTCCAGGCGGTCGGCGAAGTAGCGGACCGGCCGCCCGGTGATCACCGACAGCGCCGCCACGGCAAGCTCGTCGCCGTAAAAATGGCTCTTGATGCCGTAGGAGCCGCCGACCTCATGGGCGATCACCCGGACCTTCTGTTCCTCGAGCCCGAGATGCCGAGCGAACAGGACCTGTGACATGTGTGGCGCCTGACCGCCGTAATGCAGCGTGAGCATGCCGCCGGCGGGATCGAAGTCGGCGACGAGGACCCGCGCCTCCAGCGTGACTCCGGTGTGGCGGCCGAAGCGAAAGCTGGCCTCGACCACCGTATGAGCGGCGGCGAAGGCCTGATCGACCGCGCCGTTGTCGACCGCACGCTCGAACAGGGTGTTGTCGCCGAGCTCGGGATGAAGCACCGGCGCACCGTCATCGAGCGCGGTCTCGACATCGGCGAGAACCGGCAAGGGTTCCCAGTCGATCCTGACCAGCTCGGCCGCGTCCTCGGCCACCGCGCGGCTGCGGGCGGCGATCGCGACCACGGGCTCGCCCTGCCAGCGCGCACGCTCGACCGCGAGGCCGTATTGCGGCACCGAGCGCAGGGTGGGCAGGTTCGCCGCCAGCCCCTGCCACGGGCTGGTGCGGTCCGCAAGCTCCGCACCGGCAAGGACGCGGACCACGCCGGGCAGCCGCTCGGCAGCCGCGCTGTCGATGGCGGCGATCCTCGCATGGGCGTGCGGGCTGCGGACGAAGGCCACCTCGAGCAGTCGGGCGAAAGCCACGTCGCCAACGTAGCGGCCCCGGCCGCCGGCCGGACCGCGGGCGTTGGGCCGGGGGATCGACCGGCCGATCACGCCGTCCGCCTGGCCGCGCTCCGGTCTCCCTGTCATGCCGCCCTCCCGCGCATCGCCCGCGCGGGATTATGCCGGGCGTTGCGCGTCGGGCAAAATTCCATCACGCTCGGTGCGGCCGATGGCGGTGAGGGCAAAGGATGGACGGTCGTCCCGGCAACACCGGAGGCAGCGTCGACCAGCGCTGGCCGCGCTATGAAGCGGCGGCCACCGGCTTCCGGCATTACTGGTACCCGGTGCTCGAGTCGCGGAAGCTGCGCAAGCGGCCGAAGGCGATCAAGGTCCTGGACGAGAAGATCGTGCTGGTCCGCGACGGCGGCAAGGTCCATGCGCTGACCGACCGCTGCGCCCACCGCGGCGTGCCGCTGTCCATCGCGCGCTGCGAGTTCCCGGGCACGCTGACCTGCCCCTATCACGGCTGGACCTACGACCTCGCCACGGGCGATCTGGTTGCGGCGCTGACCGATGGGCCGGACTCGCCGATTGTCGGAGCGTCTTCGGTGCGCATCCCGACCTACCCGGTCGAGGAGCGGGCCGGGCTGATCTGGGTCTATGTCGGCGATCCGCCCCATCCACCGGTCGAGGTCGACATCCCCGAGCCCCTGCTGCGCCCGGATGCCGTGGTCGAGCCGATGGTCGAGCCGCGCTTGGGCAATTGGCGCTACGCGATGGAGAACGCGGTCGACGAATCGCACGCCAAGTCGCTGCACCGCAACACGCCGTTCTATTTCTTCACCCGGTTCCCCGGCTACCAGACCGACACCCGCATGGTCCCCAGCGAAGACGGCGTCTGGCTTCGCCGGCACAGCACGCCGGTCTTCGAGCCGGCGGAATATCCGCGGCTCGGCAAATGGCCGCGCCAGGATTTCTGGCGCTGGCGCGGCCGCAAGCCGAAGAAGAATGCCGGCGTCGGCGTGGTCATCCTGGGCGATGCGCGGCTGCCGGGCATATTCCAGGTCGGCCACGACGACTGGACGGATTTCCAGATCTTCGTCCCGGTCGATGCCGACAACCACTTGGCGCTTCAGGTCTCGGTCAAGCACACCTCCGGTGCGGGTGCGCTGATCTGGCGGCTGCGCTATTGGAGCTATATCCGCGTCATCCACCACATCATGCTCAACCGGTGGGAAGACGGGCCGATCGTCGCCATGATGGACACCCCGCCGGAGCGGCTGTTCCGGCCCGACATCTCGATCACCGCCTGGCGCAAGTTCTGCGAGGACAACGCCCGGCGCGCGCCGGCCGGAAGCGCCGGGGGCTAGCGCATGTTCCGAACAGGGCGGACCGTCCCGCGCCGCCATCCTACAGGTCGATGTCGACCACGACGGGGACGTGGTCCGAGGGGCCCGGCCAGCCGCGAGCTTCGCGCAGGACCCGGGCGCCGATGAGCTTGGGTGCGAGAAGCGGGGTGACCCAGATATGATCCAGCCGCCTCCCCCTGTCGCTGCCGGGCCAGGTGCGGTTGCGGTAGCTCCACCAGGTGTATAGCTGCTCTTCGGGCGGGATGAACCGGCGGACGGCATCGCTCCAGCCCCAGGCCTCCTGTATCCGGCTCAGCCCTTCGACCTCGATCGGCGTGTGGCTGACCACGCTCAAGAGCTGCTTGTGGGACCAGACGTCGGTCTCCAGGGGGGCAATGTTGAAGTCGCCCGCCCAGATACGGCGTCCCGGCTTGTTCGCGGCGCACCAGCGCGCGAGCTCGGCCAGGAAATCGAGCTTGTGGGCGAATTTGTCGTTCTGCTCCCGGTCGGGCACGTCGCCGCCGGAAGGAATGTAGAGCGAGTGGATCTCCGCCCCGCCGTCGAGGCGCGCGACCGCGTGCCGGCCATCGTCCCGGCCGCACCACGCGACCGGAGGGCCGGGCTGGAGCGGCACGCGCGAGACGATCGCGGTGCCGTTATAGCCCTTGAAGCCCTGGACCACCTGGTGGGGATAACCCATCGCTGCGATCGCCTCGCCCGGGAAGTGCTCGGTCTCGACCTTGATCTCCTGGAGGCAGATCACCTCGGCATCGAGCGTGCGGGCGACCCTTTCCAGAAGCTCCAGGCGAAGCCGGACCGAATTGATGTTCCAGGTGGCGATGCGCACCGATCAGCCCCCGTTCAGGCGCCGCGCCGCGCGCTGCCGTGCCGCCCGTCCGAAGGCCTTGAACAGCGCCTCGGAAAGCCGGTGCTCGGCCCAGCGGTGCTCGGCATGCCACTGGACCCCGACGGCGAACGTCCCGCAATCGGGCAGCCTGATACCTTCGATGAGACCGTCCGGCGCCTGCGCCTCGACGACCAGCCCGGGCGCCAGGCGGTCGATACCCTGGCCGTGCGCCGAGTTGACCTTGATCGTGGTATCGTTGATCAACCGGGCGAACTCCCCGCCGGCATCGAGCAAAAGGTCGTGGGCCAGCCCGAAACGGGCGTCGACATCGCCTTCGCGCGGCATCCGGTGGTCGAGCTTGCCCTCGATCAGATGCACCCGATAGTGCAGCGAGCCGCCCAAGGCCACGTTTATCTCCTGCAGCCCGCGGCAGACCCCGAAGACGGGGATCGCGCGCGCGACGCAGGCGCGGATCAGCGGCAAGACCGTGTTGTCGCGCGCGGCATCGCGGGATTCATCGTCGGGAAACGGCGGCCCGCCATAGTGATGCGGCTCGACATTGGCCCGCCCGCCGGTCAGGAACAGCCCGTCCAGCCGACCCGCCAGCACGTCGTAGTCGAAGGCCTCTGCCAGCGCCGGGATCAGCAGCGGATCGGCGCCCGAGGCCTCGCGCACGGCGGTGATATAGCGCTCCCCCACGCCGTGTTGGGGAATCGAGTGCTCCGGAAGGTAGATCAAGCCGGTCGGGATGCCGACCACGGGCCGCGCGATCGCTTGTTCGTGTTTCATCGTCTCCGAGCGGCGTCGTGCCAAAGTCCCTGATTGCCCGCACTGGGTGCGGTGCCTGGACCTAACACGCCCGAACCGGGCCGGCAAGCCGCGGCCGGAGGATGCCGGCTCAGCCGCCGTTGCGGTCGCCGGAGAACTTGTCCTGGTCGAACTCGAAGACCTCGCGCGCGATCGGCGCGTTGAAGTCGGGCGCGATCAGCGCCACCAGCGTACGGATGCCCTGGGCGTCGATCACGGTCCATCCAAGCAGCCGCATCGGGTCGCGCGCGAAGGCCAGGATCACCTCGCCGGCCTCCGGCTCATCGACCTGGACGAGGTGGATGGACACACGCTCGCCGTCGCGCTTGACCCTGGTGACCCGGACGCCGTCGCTCAGCGAGACGGTCTCGCGGACCAGGAAGGCCGCCGGGGTGCGATCGAGCGGGATCTGGCTGACCTCCTCGAGCTCGGTGTCCACATAGACCAGCCAGTAGCCGTCGGCGTAGATCTGCAGCATCGTCGGCGCGTCGTAGTCGAGCCGCAGCCGCTTGGGCCGCTGGAGATAGAGCCGGCCCTTGGCGAAATCCCCGTTGGAAGAAGACTGGACGAACCGCGAGCGCAGCGATTTGACCGCGTTGAGGTAGATCTCCGCGCGCGCGACCTCGGCCCGGTCGGCCGGCTTCAGCACGTCCGCCGCCGCGGAAGCGGCGAGCGCGAACCCGATCGCCGCCAGGATCACGACCAGGGAACGCCGCATGGCCGGCCTTTGTATCGTTGCGGTCGGTGGGAACATGGGGTTGCGCCGCGCGGTTGGCCAGCGCTATCCGGCCTCGTGGTCGACCTTGCGCGCCAGCACCTGGCGCTTGCCGACATGGTTGGGCGCACTGATGATGCCCTCGGTCTCCATCCGCTCGATTAGCCGGGCAGCGCGGTTGTAGCCGATCTGGAGATGGCGCTGGACGAAACTGGTCGAGGCCTTGCCTTCGCGCGCAACCAGGGCGACCGCCTGGTCGTAGAGCGCATCGCCGTCGCGGCCGTTCTCGCTGGTCACCTCGCCCAGCATCGGCATCTCGTCCTCGGAGTCGGTGACGTCCTCGACATAGGTCGGCTCGCCCTGATCGCACAGGAAGCCGACGACGCGCTCGACCTCCTCGTCGGAGACGAACGGCCCGTGCACCCGGCTGATCCGGCCGCCGCCAGCCATGTAGAGCATGTCGCCCTGGCCCAGAAGCTGCTCGGCGCCCGATTCGCCCAGGATCGTGCGGCTGTCGATCTTCGACGTGACCTGAAAGCTTACCCGGGTCGGAAAATTGGCCTTGATCGTGCCGGTAATCACGTCGACCGACGGACGCTGGGTCGCCATCAGCAGGTGGATGCCGGCCGCGCGGGCCATTTGCGACAGGCGCTGGACGGCGGCCTCGACCTCCTTGCCGGCGACCAGCATGAGATCGGCCATCTCGTCGACGATCACCACGATATAGGGCAGCGGCGTGATCTCGATCGGCTGCTCCTCGTAGACCAGCTCGCCGGTGTCGGCGTCGATGCCGGTCTGCACGGTGCGGAACAGCGTCTCGCCCTTCTTCGCGGCCTCGGCGAGGCGGGCGTTGTATCCGGCGATGCTGCGCACCCCCAGGCTGGACATCGCCCGGTAGCGATTCTCCATCTCGCGCACCGCCCAGCGCAAAGCGACCACCGCCTTGCTCGCATCCGTAACCACCGGCGCCAACAGATGCGGGATCCCGTCATAGACCGACAGCTCGAGCATCTTGGGATCGATCATGATGATCCGGCACTGCTCGGGCGACAGGCGGTAGAGCAGCGACAGGATCATGGTGTTGATGGCCACCGACTTGCCCGATCCGGTGGTGCCGGCGATCAGCAGATGCGGCATGCGCGCGAGGTCGACAAGCACCGGGGTGCCGCCGATATCCTTGCCGAGCACCAGGGTAAGCTGGCCGCCGGCGCGGTCATAGGCCGTCGATTCCAGGAGCTCGCGCAGCAAGACCGTCTCGCGCCCGCGATTGGGCAGCTCGATACCGATGACGCTGCGCCCCGGCACCACGGCGACGCGCACCGAGACCGCGCTCATCGAGCGCGCGACGTCATCGGCGAGCCCGATCACGCGCGAGGATTTCGTGCCCGGGGCCGGTTCCAGCTCGTAGAGCGTGACCACCGGGCCCGGGCGCACCCGGGTGATCGCACCCTTGACCCCGAAGTCGTCGAGCACCGACTCGAGGAGGCGGGCGTTTTCCTGAAGCGCATCCGCATCGATCGCGGGCTCGCGCGGCGCCTCCACCACCGGATCGAGCAGGTCGGTCGGCGGCAGCACATGCCGTTCGTCCGCTTCGTCGAATTCGAGCCGAATCTGGCGGGCCTTGCGCTCGGTTCGGGCCGGACGCTGGGGCTTGGCGCGGTCGCGCTCGGCCACCACCGGCGTCGGCGCGGCCGGTTCGCGCCGTACCTTTTCCTTGCGCGGCGGCGCCTCATCGGCCGCGCGTGCGCGCGGCCGCGCGCGAATCCGCCGTCCCAGCGCGAAAAAACGCCCGATCACGGCCGCGCCGCGCCGCGCCGCGCGGCCCATCGCCCGCCATTCCGCAAGGCTCAAGCCCATCGCCTCGATCAGGGCGCCGAGCGTGAGCACGGCCGCGGCGGCAGCGATCACACCGGTGTCATAGCCCATCAGATGGCCGGCGAAATCCAGCAGCCCGGCCAGCACCAGATCGCCCAGCGATCCACCGCCGCCGGTGTGCAGCAGCCAGCTTGCCGGCGTCGGCAGGGTCGCGAACAGGACCGCGCCGAAGATCAACGTGCCCGGCAACATGGTGATCCGCAGCCACGCCCGCCCCAGCCCCTGGTGCGAGGCCAAACGCCACGCCCATGCCGCCAGCACCGGCCCCGTCAGCCAGGTCGCGAGCCCAATGGTCTGCAGGAAGAAGTCCGCCGCCCAGGCGCCCGGCACGCCCAGAAAATTGCGCGGCAGGCTATCGACCGCGGTGTTGAACGATGGATCGCCCGCATTGTAGGTCGCCAGCGCGACCATCAGCGCAGCAGCGAGCGCGACCAGCGCCAGACCCGCGAGTTCGTTCAGCCGCCGCCGCACAAACCGGCCCGCCCGCGATGGTGCCGTGGCCGACCGGCCCTTTGCGGCCATGCTGGTGGGGGTGGTGCGCATCGGTCTCCTTACAATACCCCGGCGAGGCGGCCAAGCACCTCGCTTGTGGTCTCGCGATCGTGGATCAGCGCGATGCGGATATAGGCCGCGCCCGGATTGCGCCCATCGGCGCCCGGCCGGGCGACGTAGGCGCCGGGCAGGACCCGGACCGCGGCCTGCGCCCACAACCGCCGCGCCGCCGCCTCGCCGTCGCCGACGTCGAGCCATAGGTAGAAGCCGCCGGGCGGCCGGTAGAATCCCGGGCGGCCGCCTAGAATCTCCTCGGCGATGTCGAATTTTTGCCGGTACAGCGCTCGGCTCGCCTCGACATGGTCTTCATCGCCGAGCAGCGCTTGCGCCGCGGCGAGCAACGGCAGAGGCGGTGCTGCGCCGCCATAGTCGCGCAGACGCACGAACCGGTCGATGAACCCCCCTTCGCCGATCACGAAGCCGACACGCAGGCCGGGGCAACTCGAGCGCTTGGACAGCGAGTTGAACACCACGACGTTGTCCAGCCCGCCGCCGAGATCGCGGCAAGCCTCCAGCATGCCGGCGGGCGGCGCCACGCCGCGGTCATAGATCTCGCTGTAGCACTCGTCGGAGGCGAGCACGAAGTCGTATTCGCGGGCCAGCTCGACCAGAGCGGCCAGGTTCTGTTTCGATGCGATGGTTCCTTGCGGGTTGGCCGGCGAGCAGAAATAGGCCAGCGCCGTGCGCGCCAGGAGGTCGGCGGGCAGGCTTGCGAAATCGGGCAGGAAGCCGGTGTCGCGGTCGGCCGCAACGAAGACCGGCTCGGCGCCGGCGACCACCGCCGCACCGAGATAGACCTGGTAGAACGGGTTGGGCATCAGCACCACCGGCTTCGCGCCGTTCTTGCGCTCGGGCACCGCCGCGAGTGCGATCATGAACAGCGCCTCGCGGGTGCCGCAGACCGGCACGACGTTGCGTGCCGGATCGAGCATCGCCGGGGGCAGGCCATAGCGTCTGGCCGCCCAATCGGTGATCGCCCCGCGCACCGCTTCGGTGCCGCGCATCGGCGGGTAGCGGCCCCACAGGGCGTGATCGGCGGTCACCGCATCGCGGATCATCGCCGGCGGCTCGTGCTGCGGCTCGCCTAGCGACAGCGCGATCGGCGCGAGGCGGTCGGGCGGCGCGATCGGGCCGAGCAGGGCGCGCAGCCGGTCGAACGGATACTCGCCGATTTGGGAGATGCGGTCGTTGAACACCGGCCTGCCGCCGAACCCTTCGGACGCGGCACTCTATCCGCAAGCGGCAGGCCCAGACAAGCGAAGCTTGCGCCGATCCTCACCATATGTGGGGGTCAATGGTCGCCCAACCGCTATCGTTGGTAGGGTTGGACCCTGGGTGATTCGGACCCGGACGCGCCGAGGGCGGCAATCGCGCGCCTCGAAGCACCGCCGAACACCCATGAGACGTTTCCAAACCCTTGGAAATGGCCGTACATAGAGTCTGCAGGACAGGCGGCGGCGCGGGTCCAGGAGAGCCGAACCCATGGCAGACCAGATCGTCATCGTCGGCGGCGGGATCGTCGGGCTGACCCTTGGCGCCGCGCTGGGCCGGGCGGGCGTGCGCACCACCGTGGTCGATCACGAGCCTGTCGCGGCGATGCTCGATCAGGCATTCGACGGGCGCGTCTCGGCGATCGCCCCGGCCTCGCGCGCCGTTTTCGACGGGCTCGGGATCTGGGACCGGCTTGCCGGCGATGCCCAGCCGATCGAAGAGATCCGGGTCTCCGACGGCGACTCGCCGCTTTTCGCTCACTACGACCGGGACGAGGTGGGGGCCGAAGCGCTCGGCTATATCGTCGAGAACCGGTGGATTCGGCGCGCGCTGATCGAGGCGGTCGAAGCGCATGATTGCGTCCGGTTGCTCGACGGCCGTGCGGTCGCCGGCCTGGAGCGCGGACCGGTCGATGCGAGGCTGCGCCTCGATGATGGTGCGGTCCTGACCGCCGCCCTGGTGGTGGCGGCCGACGGGCGCCGGTCCCTCGTGCGCCGGCATTCCGGCATCGGGGCGCTGGAGGTTGCCTACGACCAGACCGGCATCGTTGCCACGATCGCGCATGGCCGGCCTCACCGCGGCATCGCGCAGGAGCGATTTCTGCCCGCCGGCCCGTTCGCGGTCCTGCCGATGACCGGGTCCCGGTCCTCGATCGTCTGGACCGAACGAGCCGATGTCGCGCGCCGGATCCTTGCTCTGCCGCGGCCCGAATTCGAGGTCGAGCTCGCCAGCCGGTTCACCGATTATCTCGGCGACCTCGCGGTCGAAGGGCCGGTGTTTTCCTACCCCCTGACCCTGACGCTCGCCGAGCGCTACGTGCTCGACCGTCTGGCGCTGGCCGGCGATGCGGCGCACGCGATCCACCCGATCGCGGGCCAGGGCCTCAATCTCGGGATCCGGGATGCCGCCGCCCTGACCGGGGTGATCGTCGATGCCGTCGGACTCGGGCTCGACCCCGGCGCCTCGACGCTGCTCGCCCGCTACACAAGGGCGCGCCGGGCGGACAACTTCGCGATGCTGGCGGTGACCGACGGTCTCAACCGGCTGTTCTCCAACGACCGGCTCCCGCTCCGCCTCGGCCGCCGCCTCGGCCTTGCGGCCGTCAACCGCTTCCCGGCGCTCAAGCGGGTCCTGATCCGCCACGCCATGGGCGAGCCCGACGTGTTCGCGCCCGCCCGCGGGCTCGGTGTCGATATGGCCCGGCCGGTGTCCCGCGACGCGACGCCGCCAAGGCGCGCGAAACCCGTTTGATCCAGGTTAATGCGTCGTATACTGCGGCGCTGGAGGTCGGCCCCCGGGCCAGAAAATCGTGGAACACCGCCATGCAGGCAAAGGACATCATGACCACCCGCGTCGTGACCGTGCCGCCGGACGAACCGATTTCGCAGATCGCGGCGATCCTTGTCGAACGGAACATCAGCGCCGTACCGGTGGTCGATGCCGACGATACGCTCTGCGGCATCGTGAGCGAGGGGGATCTGCTGCACCGGGCCGAGATAGGCACCGATCGGCCGGCGGGCTCCTGGTGGCTGAAGATGTTCAAGGACCCGGGCAAGCTCGCCGACGAGTACACCAAAACGCATGGCAAGTGCGCGCGTGACGTCATGACCGCCACCGTCATTACCGTCGACGAAAACGCGACCCTGCCCGAGATCGCCGAGACGTTGGAGCGCAACCACGTCAAACGCGTGCCCGTGCTCAGCGACGGCAAGTTGGTGGGGATCGTCAGCCGGGCCAATATCGTGCGCGAGATCGCGTCCGCGCCGAAAATGGAGATCCGTTTCGACAGCGACGACAAGACGATCCGCAGTACGATCGAGAAGCGCCTAGCCGAGCAGACCTGGGCGAGCGCCGGGTCGACCACCATAACGGTGCGCGGCGGGGTGGTCGACCTCTGGGGTACGGTCGGATCGACCGAAGAGATCCCCGCCACCAAAATCCTCGCCGAAGAGGTCGACGGCGTGAAGGAGGTCAAGGACCACCGAGCGAAGCGGCCGCTGGTGCCCGCCGGCGGTCTTTGAACCCGGCCGAGCCATCCTGACCGGCGAGCCAAGGCCGCCGCCTTCCTGAGCGACCCCGGCGCCTACGGCCATTCCCGCCTGCAGGAATGGGAGTTCGGCGGCGTCATCGAGACGCCGATGCGTTCGATGATCCGCCGGGTGCTGATCTCCCACTGAGCCGGGCTCTGCGGCGGACCGGTTCGGCTTGTTCGGGACATGCTTTAGACTCCGGCCCGTCGCGGCGGCAGCGCGGAGGCGGGCGTGCGGATCATCTCATACCGGCATGACGAGGTGTCTTGCGTCGGGGTCATGGTCGACGACAGGGGATTCGTCCCGCTGGCAGGCGCTGACCCGGCGTTGCCGGGCACCCTGCGGGGCGTGCTCGCTGTCGACCCCTCGCTCGAGCGGGTGCGGGCCGCCGTCGCGGGCAAGGCGGCCGAGATGTCGATCGATGACGTCGCGTTCGATCCGGTAATCCCCGAGCCGCACGCCACCTGGGCGCTCGCGCTCAACTACACCCTCCATATCGAGGAGACCGGCCTCACCACCTCGCGCGCGTACCCGCAGGTCTTTCTGCGCATGCCGATCGCCCAGGTCGGCCACAACCAGGCGCTCTGGGCGCCCAGGCTCGATGTCGCGGAGGCCTACGACTACGAGGGCGAGCTCGCGGTGATCATCGGCAAGCCCGGCCGGCATATCAGGCGTGAGAACGCCTTCGCGCATGTCGCGGGCTACGCCTGCTACAACGAGGGCTCGGTGCGGGAATACCAGAGCCACAACCGGCAGTTCGGCCTTGGCAAGAACTTCGAGCGTTCGGGCAGCTTCGGGCCGTGGCTGATGACGCCCGACGAGTTCGGCGATCCGGCCGCGCACACGCTGGTCACCCGGCTCAACGGGATCGAGCGCCAGCGCGCGGCGCTTTCGGGCATGCTGTTCGATGTACCGCGGCTGATCGAATATCTTTCGCAGGGCTACACGCTGCAGCCGGGCGATGTGATCGCGACCGGCTCCCCCGGCGCGCTGCCGTTGCGGCCGGGCGAGCGGCCCGAGACGCCGCGCGGCCCGGTGGTCGTCGAAGGCCAGCTCCACATGCGTGCCGGCGATGTGTGCGAGGTCGAGATCGACGGGCTCGGCACCCTGTCCAACCCGGTCATCGAAGACCCGACGCCGCGTTGATGCCCAAGGCGGCCCCCACGGGGCGGCCGGTCAGTTGGCGAGGACCGTGCAGGCCTCGCTCCGCAACGCGATCGTGACCGGATCGCCGACCGCGAACTGCCGGCCGCGCGCCCCCCGGGCCCGCAGCGTCACCTCCTGGACCCTGAGCCAGTATTCGACGGCATCGCCCAGGAACTGGACCGATTCGACCACCCCGCGCCATGGATCCGGGGCGCCGTCGCCGCCCTGGCGCGGCGGCGCGAGGCTGATGCCCTCCGGACGCAGCGCCGCCGTGACGCGGTCTCGGGCGGCGAACGGGACGCGCCCGACCGCCTCGAACGGCGCACCCCAGCCGGTCTCCAGCGCGAAGCGGAACATGTCCGCGCCCTGCGCCGTGCCGCCGTCGGGCCCGACGAGGACCCGGGCCTCGAGCAGGTTCGCCGCCCCCAGGAACGAGGCCACGAACCGGGTGCGCGGGTAGTCGTAGAGTTCCACCGGCGTACCGAGCTGCTCGATGACGCCTTCGCGCATCACCGCCATCGACGAGGACATCGCCAGCGCCTCGGCCTGGTCGTGGGTGACGTAGACCGACGTCACCCCCAGCCGTTCCTGCAGCCCGGTCAGCTCGTGGCGCAAATCCTCCCGGAGCCTGGTGTCGAGGTTCGACAGCGGCTCGTCGAGCAGCAGCACCGGCGGCTCCATCACCAGCGCGCGCGCCATCGCCAGCCGCTGTTGCTGACCGCCGGAGAGCATCGTGGCCTTGCGCTTGGCCAGGTGGGCGATCTGGATCACCTCCAGCAGCTCGTTCACCCGCCGGTCGACCTCGGCGCGGGTGAGAGCCTTGCGCCGCCCGCGAACGGTGAGCGGATAGGCGACGTTGCCGGCGACGTCCATGTGCGGCCAGATTGCGTAGGACTGGAAGACCATGCCGAGCCCGCGCCGGTTGGGCGGAACGTTGACGCCGCTCGCCGAGGAGAACAGCACCCGATCGCCCAGCCTGATCTCGCCGGCATCGGGCACCTCGAGCCCGGCGATACAGCGCAAAAGCGTCGTCTTGCCGCACCCGGAGGGGCCGAGCAAGGTGAAGAACGCGCCTTCCTCGATCCGAAGGCTTACCCCGTCGAGCGCCGGGTGGTCGGTCTCGCCCCGGCTCCTGGTACCGCGGTGGTAGTCCTTCTCCAGATCGGTGATGACCAGTTCCATGCGCCGCAGGACCCGCCGCTTACCGCATCACCGCGGCGCGATCACCGATGCGGGTGACCAGCAGCGCCATGATCATGGCGATCACCACGGTGACGACGCCCACCACCGACGCCGCTTCGAGCCTGCCCGAGGTGGCGTAGCTGAACATCAGGAGCGGCAGTGTGAGCGTGCCGGGCGTGGAGACCAACACCGTCGCGCTGATGTCCTTGACCGCGGACATGAACGAGAGCACGAACACGGTCGCGACCATGGGCGCGATCAACGGCGCGGTGATGCGGCGGACGGTCTCGAGCGGGCCGGCGCCGCTCATTAGCGAGACCTCCTCGAGTTCGCGCGAGACCTGCCCGATCGAGGCCTCGAACATGTGGGTCGCGAACGGCAGGCCCTGGACGATCAGCACGGTGACCAGCGCCGCCGCGGTGCCGTAGGCAAGCCGGACGAAGGGCACGTTGAGGAACACCATCAGGAACGCCGTGCCGAGCAGCACGCCGGGAAGCGCCCAGGGCATCCAGATCGCCAGCGACATCGCCGCTTTGCCGGGAAAGGCGTTGCGGGCAATGAACCAGGCGAGCCCGAGATAGAGCAGCGTACCGACGACCGCCACCGCCGCCCCGGTGGTCAGCGACTGGTTCAAGGCGCCGATGAACGCCGTGCCGTGCAGCACCGTCGCCCAATGAGCGATGGTCCACGGATCGGCGAGGTGGAAGAACCCGAACAGCCTCGAGAACGAGCTCAGCAGCACCATCGCGAACGGCAGCGCGATGGTCACCGCGATGCCCGCGAACAGCAGCGAGGCGACGACATGGGACCGCCGGCTCCGCTGTCGTGGCTGAAGGCGCGCCCCCTTGCCGGTCAACGTTGCCGCCATGCTCGCCCGCTGCAGCCAGACCCTGTAGAAGAAGACCAGCACGAACAGGATCACCAGGAAAAACGTGCTTAGCGCCATCGACTGCGGCTCATCGGGCGGCACCACCCGCAGCAGATGATAGATCCGGGTCGAATAGACCAGGATGTCCGCCGGCAGCCCCAGGAGCTGCTCGACCTCGAAGGCTTCCAGGGACCGGATGGTGCCGGCAATGAACGCCGTCAGCATCATCGGCGCGATCAGCGGGACCGTCACCCGGCGCAGGGTGGTCAAGGTGCCGGCGCCCGACATGGTCGAGGCCTCCTCGAACGAGGCGTCGATCAACCGCTGGGCGGGCTCGAGCAGGATGACCATGATCGGGATGGTCGTCAGGGTGATATGCACCCAGGTGATGCCGCCCAGAGAGTAGATGTTGAACGGCGCGCCACCGATGAAGGGCAGCAGCCTGGCGTAGCTGTTAACCAGCCCGTAATTGGGCTCCAGCAGCAGGATCCAGCCCAGCGTCGCCGGCAGGATCGGCAGGAAGAAGCCGACCCAGAGCGAGAACATGATCATGCGCTTGCCGAAGACGTCGTTCCTGGCCAGGTACCAGGCGATGAAGAAGGCGATCAGCATGGCGGCCGGGACACGCAGGCTGAGGACGAACGAGGTGACGATCGAATCGAGCGTGTGCGTGCTTGCCAGCGCCCGGGCCCAGGGCTCGAGCGAGGGCCGGAAGGCGTTCACCGGGTTGCCTTCGCTGAGGCCGCCCAGGATGATCAACGCCACCGGCGCCACGCAGATCAGGGCGACCAGCACCAGGCAGAACCAGCCGAATGCGCGCAGCGCGCCAAGCTGCGCCGCGCCGGATCCGGTGATCGCGAAGTCCGGGCCGGCGAGCCTGATGTCCCGCGCTCTGGCCTCAGCCATCGCGGCTCAGCTCCGCGCGCATGAGCACCGCGCAGTCGAGCTGATGGCGCTTGGGAACGGGCCGATTCGGCGAGGACGGCATGTCACGGCTGGTGTCGGTCTTGCAGACGATGAGTTGGGGGCCGGCGCCTTGTTGTGCCGCGGCAAGGCGGTCGGCGAGCTCGTTCGCGCCGCCGGGGGTATGGACGTTTTGCCGGTCCCAGCCACTGGCGAGCGCGAGCCCGGCGAGATCGGTGCCGCACCCCGTCGCCGTCGGCTCCGTCCCCTCGCCGGTGCCCCAGACCTCGTTGTCGAGCACGACCACGACGAAGTTGTCCGGCCGCATCCGCCAGATCGTCGACAGAACGGCGGCGCCGGCGAAAAACGACCCGTCGCCTTCAATCGCCATCACGCGCCTGTCCGGGCGGGCGAGGGCGACGCCCAGCGCCATCGCCGTGGCGTAGCCCATGTCCATGTTGTAGATGGTCGCCGGCGCATCGGCCCGCTCGTACAGCAACCCGGAATTGGTTCCGGGTCCGGTGAAGGCAACGGCGTCGCCCCGCGCGGCGGCCACCGCATCCATCGCCTCGATCCGGTTCATCGTCGCGCTCCCGCGGCGAGGTAGGGCGGAACCAGGAGCCCGAAGCAGAGGCGCTGCGCGCGCGCGGTCTGGACGATGCGGAACATCAAGGCTTCGAGGTCCTCGCTCTCGCCGGCGATTTCGTAGGGGATGCCCAGACCGTTGAACACGCCCTCCGACAGCAGCCGGGTCGCCCCGTGATAGTCGTAGGGCTCGCCGCCGCCGCCGGTGTGGCTGGCGACCACGACCACGGGCGTTCGCTGCACTTGGGCACGGGCCAGGATCAGCGCGCTGTAGCCGAGGCCCGAGGCCTCCATCATGCACACCGGGTTGCGCCCGCCGAGATCGAGCCCGACGGCGATGGCGATGCCCTCGTCCTCGCGCGCGCAAGGCACCATCATCATTTCGCCGCTGTCGCGGAAGGCGCTGATGACCGAGGACAGGACGCTGTCGGGCAGGTAGACGCACGCATCGACTCCTGCGCGGAGCGCCCCGCGCAGCAGGGATGCCGACGCCTCGCGGCTGCCGCCGGTCATCCGCGCTGCCTTGGTTCAGCGCCGCCCGCCGCCGCGGGTCATCGGTTGCCGAGCGCCTCGGTGATCACCTTCACCACGGGGCGCCGGCTGAAATATTTTTCCTCGTTGTAGGCCTCGTAGTATTTGACCCCGGACCTGGGCCTCAAATATTGCGGAATATCCGTCCGGACATCCTTGCGCCGGCTGGTTTCCATCATCGTCTTCTCATAGGCCTCCTGACCGGGGCGGCTGACATACCAGTTGATGAAGACCTGTGCGGCGTTGGGATGGGGCGCACCCTTCGCCTGCTTGAGGACGCTGAACCCGCCGGTGAGGTAGCCGGGGGCATCGTCGGGGAGCACCACCGCGAGATTCTTGATCCCTTCTTTGCGGAAACGTTCGACGAAGAACTGGATCGACGCGAAGCCGATCGGCTTGGTTCCCCTGGCGACGTCGGCGACGACCTGCCGGTTGCTGGTGGTGAGCTGGGCCTTCTGGCCGAGGAAGAAGTCCTTGATGAACCCGATGCCGAACTGGCTGTAAATCCAGCTTGTGGCGCCCTGTCCGGGCCCGGGGCTGCGCGGGTCGTGCGAGATGATCTTGCCGCGGTACTCGGGCTTGAGCGTGTCCTGCCAGCTCTTTATCGCGCTCGGGTCGATGATGTCCTTGTTGACCAGCAGCCAGCCGAACACCCATTGCGCGCCTTGCAGGAGATACTGCCCTTCGTTGTCCATGAATTTCTGCTTGCCGCCGCGGTAGTTTTCCGGCGCGACGCCGGGCAGGATGAGCTGGGGCTTGACCGGGTTGAGAAAGCCTCCCGTCTTCATCTCGCCGAGTTCCCGGCCGCCGCCGAGCGAGGCGTCGATGGACATGTTGCCTGCCCTCGCCTCGGCGGCGAAGCGCGAGGAGACCTCCGACGGGCGGCCGCCGAACCAGTTCAGCTCGATGCCGGTGTCGCGCTTGAACGCCGCGGGCAAGGTCCGGGCGAGCGCCGGGAAACCGCCCACGGTGAGCGTCCCCTCTTCGCGGGCCTTGGCCATAATCCGATGCCACTCCGGGGGAGCGCCGGCCTGCCAGTCCGCCAGTGCCGCGACCTGGCCTTCGGTCAGGCGCGACGCGGCTGCCGCGCCACCACCCATGGACGCGGCGATGGCGGTGGAACCGAGACCGCCGAGAACGGTCCGTCGTGAGAGCCGTTTGTCCATGCCAATTCCCTCCTGGTCATTCGTTGTTCAGCGGCGGCGCGAAGGCCCCGATTCGGCGCCCCAAGCTGTCGTGTCGCAAGAAGTATGAGCGCAACGCACCGGGGTTCGCAAGCCGCCCAGCAGGAAGCCTAGCGTCTGCGCAGGGCGCCCAGCACGCGCTCGGGCGTCATCGGCAGTTCGCGCAGCCGGGTCCCGGTCGCATCGGCGACCGCGTTGGCGACCGCAGGCGCGGCGCCGATCAGGCCGGGCTCACCGATCGCCTTCGCGCCGAACGGGCCGGACGGCTCGGGGTGCTCGACGATGATCGGGTTGATCGCGTATGGCACGTCCATCGCGCCGGGCGCCTTGTAGTCCATCATCGTCGGGTTGACGAGCGCGCCGTCGTCCCAGACCAGTTCTTCGGTCAGCGCGTAGCCGAGACCTTGGACGAAACCGCCCTGGATCTGTCCCTCGACCGTCAGGGGGTTGATCGCCCGGCCGACATCGTGGGCGCACCACGCCTCGAGCGGCGTAATCCGGCCGGTAGCCTCGTCGACCTCGACCTCGACCGCCTGGGCACCGAACACGTATGTGCCGATGTTGGAGAACGGGAATCCGCGGATCACTGCGCGCTTGGGATCGAACCGCTCGCCATCGTACATCAGCGCGTTCTGGCCCATGATCGGCCCGCCGATCGCCCAATGGGCGCGGTCGGAAACGGCGGCGAAGCTGACCTGCCGGTCGGGTACCCCGGCGATGCCGACGAAGCCGCCCGGACGCAGTTCGAGATCCTCGACGGCGCATTCGAGCATCTCCGCGGCGTGCGCGAAGATGCGCTCCTTGACCTCCTCGCAGGCGGCAGCGACCGCCCGGCCCACCATGTAGGTTACGCGGCTGCCGGAAGTTCCCCAATTATAGGGCGAGGCATCGGTGTCGGGATTGACGGCGTTAACCGCCGAGATGTCCAGGCCAAGCGTCTCGGCGCAGATCTGGGCCAGCGCGATGTCGGACCCCTGGCCGCAATCGACCGCGCCGGTGCTGAGCGTAACCGTGCCGTCCTCGAGCAGGCGCACGTTGGCGCTGGTCGACAGGAACCCGCAGACATGAGCGAGGCAGGCGATCCCGAGCCCGCGCTTGCTGCCGTCCGGCGCTTCGGCGCGCCGCGGCCGGCCGCGCACTGCCGCGCGGACCTTTTCGATGCACTCGATGAGGCCGCAGGCCTCGACGGTCTGTCCCCCCATCCATTTGTCGCCGGCGCGCATTGCGTTCTTGAGCCGGATCTCGAAGGGGTCGATGCCCAGACAGGCGGCGAGCTCATCGAGCTGGGATTCGCCGGCGAAGGTCGATTGCGGATTGCCGAAGCCGCGAAAACCGCCGGACCGGAGCTTGTTGGTGTAGACCACGCGACCGGTGGCGCGGACGTTGGCAATGGTATAAGGCCCGCGCGCCATCAGCATCGCAAAGCCCAGGACCGCCGGGCTCTCGTTGCAATAGGCGCCGCCGTCGAGGACGATGTCGACCTCGCGCGCCAGCACGGTGCCGTCCTTCCTCGCGCCGGTCTTGATATGGATCCGCGCCGGATGACGCCGCAGCATCATCGTGAAATCGTCCGCGCGCGGCAGCACCACCTTCACCGGACGGCCGGCGCGGCGCGCCAGTTCCACCGCAACGGGCTGGAGATGCGCGCCCCCCTTGCCGCCGAACGTCCCGCCGATCCGCGGCGAGATCGCGCGGATCTTGGACATCGGCATGGCGAGGAGTTCGGCGACCTCCGCCTGGACGCGGAACACCGATTGGGTGGTCGACCAGATGGTCACCTTGCCGGCCGCGTCGAATTCGGCAAGCGCCCCGGTGGGCTCCAGCGCGTGGTGGTACTGGGCCTGGGTGGTGAAGGTGTTCTCAACGATCATGTCGCAGTCCGCCCAGGCGGCATCGACGTCGCCCTCGACCATCTCCTGAAAGGACAGCACGTTGCCGTCGTGCTCCACCGGGTGGGACTTTGCGTAGCCTCCGAAGTCCTCGTGCACCAGCGACGCACCCTCGGCCAGAGCGTCGGCGATCGAAAGGACGGCGGGAAGCGCCTCGTATTCGACATCGATGAGCCGGGCCGCTTCGCGGGCGATCGCCGGGCTTTCGGCCGCGACCACGGCGACGGGCTCGCCGAGGTAGCGCACCTTGCCGACGGCAAGGAAAGGCATATCCTTGACCGCGCCGCCGCCGAGGACTGGCAGGTCCTTGCCGGTCAGCACCGCATGGACGCCCGGGTGGTTGTCCGCCGCCGCGGTGTCGCAGGACACGATCCGCGCATGGGCGAGCGGGCTCTGCAGAAAGGCGGCGTGCAGCGTGCCGGGCCTTGCGATGTCGTCGAGATAGTGCGCAGCGCCTTCGATCTTCTCCCGGGCGTCGTTTCGCGGCAACCGGGCGCCGACCGCGCGGATCCGCTCGGCCATGCTAGGCTCCCTCGACCGCCTGGATTGCCTCGACGATCTTCACGTAGCCAGAGCAGCGGCAGATATTGCCGGCGATGGCCTCGCGGATCTCCTCGACCGTCGGCGCCGGGTTGTCGTTCAGCAGAGCCTTGGCGGAGACCACCATGCCCGGCATGCAGAACCCGCACTGGATCGCCCCGGCATCGATGAAGGCCTGCTGCACAGGGTCCAACGTGCCGGATCGGGCGAGGCCCTCGGCGGTGCGGATCTCGCATCCGATGCAATTGAGCGCCAGCGACAGGCACGCGCGGACCGCCCGCCCGTCGGCCAGCACCGTGCACGCCCCGCAGACGCCCTGATCGCAGCCGCGCTTGGCGCCGGTCAGCCCCAGCCCGTCGCGCAGCGCGTCGAGCAGGGTATCGCGCGGCCGGACCAGCGCCTGGCGGGACGCGCCGTTGACGCTCAACGTGATCGCCCGCCAATCCGTCATCGATCGAGTTTACGTTTGCGTCCGGGGGGTGTCCATCGAGGCGGCGGGTCCGATCAGCAAACGGTCGCCGTCGCGCACCACGTCATGGACCCGGATGCGGAAACCCGGGCAGTTGACGCCCTTGCCGTCGGCGAGCCTGAAGGTATAGCCGTGCAGCGCGCAGCGCAGCATCGCGCCGTTGCCGAGGATCCGGCCGTCGGCGAGGTTGCCGTGCTGGTGCGGACAGGTCCGCTGGGTCGCGCGGTAGCCATCCTCGGTGCGGAAGATCAGCACGTCCTGGCCATCGACCCGCGCGCAGGCCGGGAACGCCGCCGCGTCGGGATCGATGCGCTCGAGCACCCGCCACCCGCCCTCGGTCATCGCGCCGCCTCGCGATCGAGGCCCGCGACCTCGCGCAGCCTGTGGACCGCAAACGGTTTTTCCAGGCGGAACAGGAACAGGCCGATCTGCATCGTGAACGGGTGGTCGAGGAAGCTGTCGAACACCGCTTCGAGCGCCGGCTTGAGGGCCAGATCATGGTCCTTGCGCACGCGGTGGAAAGTCTCCTGCAGCATGGTCGCAGTATCGAGGTCGAGCTGTTCGGGCTTGGTCAATTGCCACTGCGATGAGTCCAGGGCGGCGGCGAGCCCGCCGAGGAACGCTGCTTGGCCGGCGGAAAGGGCGCGCGCGGCTTCGGGTGGGCGGTCCTCGGCGATCTGCATGAACCAGTTGCGCTCGTCGCGGCACAGATCGAGATCGGACTCGAAGCCGACGCCGCCCTTGAACGCCATCACCGGCACGATCCGCTTGTCCGCCATGCGGCTGCGGCGATAGCAGTCGGCAAGCTCGAATTCGCCGGTCTGGAGGCGGAAGACCGTGATATCCGCCGGCATGCCCGGCCGCAGGCTGCCGGCGCGGTCGTCGAGCCCGAGCGCGCGGGCCGGGTTGATCGTTGCGCGCGCGATGACCTCGGACAGCGACAGGCCGAGCCGCAGGAACACGCTGAGCACGTTGGCCAGCGAATAGGTCGGGCCGTTGACATTGAACTGCTGGAGATCGGAGCTCAGCAGATGGGGCACCAGGTCCTGGGCATAGGCCTTCTCGGCGACATCCCAGGAAAAGTTGTAGCCGCCGAACCCGATATCGAACAGCACGCCGCGGCGTTCGGCATCGACCACCACGGGCAGCACCTTGCCGTCTTCATCGAGGATGCCGCCGAGGTTGTTGTGATAGACGTGGGTGATCATGTCGCCCGCTTCGGCAATGCGGAAGATCTCGACCGTCGAGAGCTGATCGGGGCGTTCCTGGAACTCGCCGATATGGACGTAGAGCGGCAACTCCAGGATCTCCGCCAGCCCCTTGCCGATCTTGAGCGGCCCGGTGCCGTAGCTGCCGAAGGCGCCGATCTTGAGATAGCGCAGCACGTCCCTGTTGGCCTCGGCGAGGTCCATCCACCGGGCCAGCGGGAAGTCCATCAGGCTGCGGACCTTGCCCTCGATATAGTTGAGCCCGATGATCCCCATCGGACGGAAATAGAGCCCGACATAGAGGTCCGTCGCGGTGCGCCCGGTCATCAGGGCGAGATATTCCTCGAACGTGCCGATGCCCGGCCCGCCGGCCTCGACGAAGGTCGTCACGCCCTGGCGGATGCCGATGCTGTCGGGATCGGCAAAGCCGAGCGTCCCGTAAGCGTGGACATGGAGGTCGAGCAGGCCGGGCGACAGGTAGAGGCCCGAAAGGTCGACGGTGTCCGCACCGGCCGGATCGACGGGCGCGCCGATGCGCGCGATACGCCCGTCCTCGATAACGACATCGCCGACCCGGTCGATTCCTTGCGCCGGGTCGATAAGGTGCGCGTTCTGAAGGATGGTCCGACGCTTGGGTTCGCTCACCGCGGGCCTCCCCTTCCGATCGGCCGCTGACGGTGAACATGCTGTTGGCCCAGCCAGCAATTTGCAAACATATTGTGCAATCCATGCCCGAAGGGGCGCCGAGCGCCTCGAAGCGCTCGCCACGCCGGGACCGAAGCGGTAAGATCCGCCGAACCGAATTCGGAGGGATTGATGCCGGTCTCGCGCGCACTCGCGGGCCATGGAATCGTCGACACCGGGAGCTCCGGAGGCGGCGCCACGCTGCTGATCATCCTCGGCGTGGCCATCCTGTTCGGCGTCTTCTACTTGGCGCGGAAGAGAATGAAAAAACACCGCGCAACGGGCGAGGCCAATGACGGGCCGCGGGGCCTTTGAGCGGTGCACCCGGCCGATGACGAGGACCGTTCACCGAAGGACTCTGCTCGTCGGGCTTGCGGCAAGCGCGCTGATGCCGTCTGTTGCGATCCGGCCGGCGGCGGCGCAGAGCGGCCCGAAGAAGGTGATCGAGATCCGCATCGAGAACCGAAAGGTGGTCGCGCCCGCCGGGGCGATCCGGATCCTCGCAAAGGATATGATCGAGCTGCGCTGGATCAGCGACGAAGCGGTGGAGGTTCACCTCCACGGCTACGACAAGCTGCTCCAGCTACGCCCCGGCGAGCCGGCGGCGATGTCCTTGACCGCCTACGCGACCGGCCGATTCCCGATCACCAGTCACGGCTGGGGCGCGGACGGCCACGGACATCACGCGCTGACCTATCTTGAAGTCTATCCCCGCTAGGTTGTTCCGCCTCAGCATCGGCCGAGCGGCGGCTGTGCTGGGCGGCGGCGCATCGATTCTGAGCTTCGCGGTGACGCCGGCTGCCGCGCACGCCTTCGGCGCGCGCTATGACCTGCCGTTGCCGCTCCACTTCTACCTGATCGGCGCCGGCGCGGCGGTCGCGCTGTCCTTCGTGATCATGGCCTATGCGTTCCGTGGCGAGGACGCACGCACCGCCGCGCGATGGACCGATCTGGCCGAGATCGGATTGCTGCGCGCCCTCATGAACCCGGCGGCGACCGCGGTGGTGAGGGCGGTCTCTGTCGGCCTGCTGGTACTGGTGGTCGCCGCCGGGCTGTTCGGCACCGCCAAGACGACGGGAAACTTCGCACCGACCTTCGTCTGGATCATCTGGTGGGTCGGGCTTGCCTATGTCGCGGCCCTGGTGGGCAACCCGTGGCCGGCGATCAATCCGTGGTCCGCCGTTTTTTTGGTGGTCGAGCGCCTGGCGCGGCGCCCGGAATCCGAAGAACGCCCGGTCCTGGGGCTCGCCTACCCCTCCTGGCTGGGCGCCTGGCCGGCGGTCGTGCTCTTCGTGCTGTTCGCCTGGTTCGAGCTGATCTCGGAGACCGCGAAGGAGCCGGCAACGCTCGCGCTGGCGGTGCTGATCTATTCCGGCATCACCTGGCTCGGCATGGCGGCGTTCGGGCGCGCCGTCTGGCTTGCCCACGGCGAAGCCTTCTCGCTCGCCTTCGAAGTGTTCGGGCGGTTCGCACCGATCGGCGGCCAGCGCGGCGGCTTCCCCGACCTCCGTCCCCGCCGGGCGCACCTGCGGCCATACGCCAGCGCGCTGATCGTGGCCGAGCCGTGCCGGTTCTCCGTCACGGCGTTCATCATCGTGATGCTGTCGACGGTGACCTTCGACGGGTTCAAGGAGACGCCGCTCTGGGGCGATCTCCTGCAGTGGATCGCCCGGTCGCCCGCCTTCCATGCGATCATCCGCACCGTCCATGACGCGGGACTCGACTTTCACGTCGCGCTCGAGACTGCGATGCTCCTATCGTTCCCGCTGATCTTCCTCGCGGTCTTCCTGGGATTCTCCTGGCTGACCGGGCGGGCCGCGGGCGATCGGCGGCCGGTCGGCGACATTGCCGGGCTGTTCGTCTTCTCGCTCGTGCCGATCGCCATTGCCTACCATCTGGCGCACTACCTGTCCTACCTGCTGATCGCCGGACAGTTCATCATCCCGCTCGCCTCAGATCCGTTCGGGTTCGGCTGGAACCTGCTCGGCACCGCGGGCTACCGGGTCGATATCGGCGTGATCGGGGCAAGGTTCGTCTGGTTCACCGCGGTGATCACCATCGTCCTCGGCCATGTCATCGCCGTCGGCATCGCCCATTTCGCCGCCCTGCGGGCGTTCGCGACGGAGACTGCGGCGCTCAGGAGCCAATACCCGTTTCTGGTGCTGATGGTGGGCTACACGATGGCGAGCCTTTGGATCCTCTCCCAGCCGATCGTCGGCAGCCCCAGCCTCAGCGTCCTTGCCGCGGCGAAGGGCACGGTGCCGCTGGCGCCGTTCGAGTTCCGCGAGCGCTGCGTCGACCTCGGCCCGCAAGGCGAGATCGTCTATGACTTCCGCGCCGACCGGCCGATCACGTTCGACATCCATTACCATGACGGGTTGACGACCCGCTTCCTGGTCATGCGAAGCGCAGGCGACGCGCCCGCCACCCGCTTCGTCGCGCCCCTGGCGCGCAGGTACTGCCTGATGTGGTTCAACAAGAGCCTGACGAAGGCTTCGCTCACCTATCGCGTGATCGAGCCCTGAGACCCGGTCACGGCTCTTCGGCGCGGCTCCCAAGCCGCCGCAGCAGGCGGAAGACCAGCAGCACCGCGAAGCCGACCGCGCCGCCGATCAGCGCCGTCAGCGCGCCTTCCATGAAGCCGCCCGGCGGGAACCCGAAGCCCAGGTCGACCGTGCCCCTGTCGTGGAGATAGGAAGCGGCCATCATGCCGCAAAGGACCGCGATCAGGACCGATCGCCGCGCCGGGCTCATGACGGAGAACTTCATCCAGACGCCCTCAAAGCCGACCGATCCACGGGCCGCCGATGGTCGATGCTAACCGAATCGGCCGCCGGGTACAGGTCCGGCGTATGGCGAGGCGAGCCCGCCCGGACCGGTCCCGGAACGTCAGGTCCCGAAATTGAAGAACGTCAGCCGGGTGATGAACGTGTAGTCGGATTCCAGCGCCATGATCAGCACGAAGACCAGCACCAGCAGCGGCGGCACCGTGATGGCGTACAACAGCGCCAGCCGCTCCCACATCATGTGCATGAACACAGCCACGATCAGCCCCGCCTTCATAATCATGAACACCAGGATCAGGGTCCACCTGAGCGCGCCTTCGAGGTGGTAGTAGTCGACGAGATAGGACCCCAAGCTGAGGACGAACAGCAATCCCCAGATCTTGAGATAGACGCCGATCGGATGTTGTTGGCCTTCTACCTGTGCCATGGCGAGTCCCTACCAGAGATAAAACAGCGCGAAGATGAAAACCCACACGAGGTCGACGAAGTGCCAGTAGAGGCCCATCGTCTCGACATGCTCGTAATTTCCCTTCCTGGCGGTGAAGAACCCCGGCCGTTCGTGGTCATACTCGCCACGCCAGACCTTCCGCGCGACAATGATCAGGAACAGCACCCCGACCGAGACGTGGAAGCCGTGGAAGCCGGTGATCATGAAGAAGGTCGAGCCGAACTGCGCTGCACCCATCGGGTTGCCCCAGGGGCGCACGCCCTCCTCGACGATCAGCTTGGTCCATTCGAACGCTTGCATGCCGACGAATGACGCGCCAAGCAGAGCGGTCAACAGCATCAGGATCGCCGTCTTCTTGCGGTCCTTTCGGTAGCCGCAATTGACCGCCATGGCCATCGTCCCGCTGCTGCTGATCAGGATGAAGGTCATGATCGCGATCAGGATCAGCGGGATCGGCTCGCTGCCGCCGAAGTTCAGCGCGAAGACCTCGCTCGGATTGGGCCACGGCACGGTCGTGGACATCCGCACCGTCATGTAGGAAAGCAGGAAACAGCTGAAGATGAACGTGTCGCTGAGCAGGAAGATCCACATCATCGCCTTGCCCCAGGGGACGTTCTTGAACGTCCTCTGGTCGGAGGACCAGTCGGCGACGATGCCTTCCCACCCGTCGGGCCGCGATACGCTACCGGCCGTACCGCTCAGCGTAGACTCTGCCATTGGCTCCCAGTCTCCCTTACGTCAGCACCAGCAAACTGAACAGGACCACCCACAGCGCGAGCATGTAGTGCCAGTAGATCGCGCACAGCTCGATGCTCGGCAAAAGCCGGGCCGGCTCCATGCCGCGCCACATCTTGATCGCGGTCCGGCCCCACGCGACCAGGCCGCCCAGCAGATGCAGCCCGTGCAGACCGGTCAGCAGGTAGAAGAACGCGAGCGAGGGGCTGGTGTCGGCGTAATAGCCGAGGACGGCCAGTTGCTGGCCGACCCAAAGCTGACCGACGAGGAAGGCGAAGCTGCTCACACCGGCGGCATAGAGCCCGTTGCGGAGGCCCTCGATCTGGCCGCGCCGCGCGCTGTTCAGCGCCCACTGGAACGTCACGCTGGCCAGCACCAGCAGCGCGGAGTTCACCCACAGCAGCCAGGGCTCGGGCGTCGGCCGCCAGTCGTCGAGCGCCATCCGGTCGCCGTAGACGATGACCGCCAGCGAGAACAGCACCGTGACCACGGCAAGGAACACCCGCAGGCCGAGCTTCTCCACGGAAAGCGAATAGGACTGGCCGGGGTGCCGATCGGTAGGATTGCCCGGCTCCGCGAGCCAGGGTTTCCTGGTCAGCTCGTGGATGATATCCATCGCTAGGCCCCCGAGGCCCCCGAGGCCCCCACCGTCTGGACCCGGTCGGGCGGGACGTTTTGCGGGATGAAGTCCTCCGCCGCACCCGGCACGCTGTAGTCGTACGCCCAGCGATAGACCAGCGGCAGTGACTCGCCGAAATTGCCGTGCCCCGGCGGCATTTCGGGCGTCTG
Source organism: Alphaproteobacteria bacterium (assembly GCA_965248835.1). GTDB lineage: Bacteria > Pseudomonadota > Alphaproteobacteria > MPNO01 > MPNO01 > CAYFYS01. Next base: position 1,636,399 of record CBDFLJ010000001.1, on the reverse strand, counting down.
CCACTCCAGCGTGGTCGCCCGCCAGGGGTTCCGTTCCGCCAGCTTTCCTTTGTAGATGCTCCAGATGATGTTGAAGATGAACACGATCTGGGCGACGCCCACGACCAGTGCGATCACGCTGACGAAGGCGTTCAGGTCATCGGCCGATGGCGGGATGAACGTGGTTTCGCCCATCTCGAAATAGCGCCGCGGCACGCCCAGAAAGCCGAGATAGTGCAGCGGCAGGAAAATCGCGTAGGCGCCCAGGAATGTCACCCAGAAGTGGAACAGACCCATCCCTTGGTGCAGCATGCGCCCGGTCATCAGCGGGTACCAGTGATAGATCGCCCCGAAGATCACCAGGATCGGCGCCACGCCCATCACCATGTGGAAATGAGCGACCACGAACATGGTGTCCGACAGCGGCACGTCGACGACCACGTTGCCGAGGAACAGCCCGGTGATCCCGCCGTTGACGAAGGTGACGATGAACGCGAGCGAGAACAGCATCGGCAGGGTCAGGTGGATGTTGCCCTTCCACAATGTCAGGGTCCAGTTGTAGACCTTGAGCGCGGTGGGCACGGCAATGATCAGCGTGGTGGTGGCGAAGAAGAACCCGAAATAGGGGTTCATGCCGCTGACATACATGTGGTGCGCCCACACCACGAAGCTCAGCCCGCCGATGGCGACGATCGCCCAGACCATCATCCGATAGCCGAAGATGTTCCGGCGGGCGTGGGTGCTCAGCAGGTCCGAGACGATCCCGAACCCGGGCAGGGCGACGATGTAGACCTCCGGATGGCCGAAGAACCAGAACAGGTGCTGGAACAGCAGCGGGCTGCCGCCGTCATAGCTGAGCAGTTCGCCCTGGGAGACGATCACCGGCATGAAGAAGCTGGTCCCGAGCACGCTGTCCAGCGTCATCATCACCGCGCCGACGAACAGCGCGGGGAAAGCCAGCAGCGCCAGGATGGTGGCGGTGAAGATGCCCCAGATCGTCAGCGGCATGCGCATCAGCGACATCCCGCGGGTGCGGGCCTGCAGGACGGTGACCACGTAGTTCAGCCCGCCCATGGTGAAACCGGCGATGAACAGGGCAAGCGAGACGGTCATCAGGATGATGCCGGCCTCGGCCCCCGGCGTGCCTTCGAGGATGGCTTGCGGCGGATACAGCGTCCAGCCGGCGCCGGTCGGCCCGCCGGGCACGAAGAAGCTCGCGACCAGGACCAGGACGGCCAGCAGATAGACCCAATAGCTGATCATGTTGACGTAGGGAAAGACCATGTCCCGTGCGCCGACCATCAGCGGAATCAGGTAGTTGCCGAACCCTCCAAGGAACAGCGCGGTCAGCAGGTAGATCACCATGATCATGCCGTGCATGGTGATGAACTGGTAGTAGTCCGAGGCCTCGAAGAAGGTCATCGACTCCGGGAACCCGAGCTGCAGTCTCATCATCCAGGACAGCACGAGCGCGACCAGTCCGATCGAGATCGCGGTCACCGAGTACTGGATCGCGATGACCTTTGCGTCCTGGCAGAAGACCCACCGCGTGACCCAGCTCTTGGGGTGGTAGAGCTCGACGTCCTCTGTTTCGGCCGGCGGAACATAAGCAGGATGGGCAGGTGCGACATCAGCCATCAGAACAGCCTCTTCGATTCAAGTTCCTGTGTCTCGGTCGCTCGATGTTTCATTGCGCGGTCGGTTCCGCAGCAGGGTCTCCCCCGGCTTTGCGCGCGAGGAGCTGCCGGGTCTCGCCCGGCGGTTTGCCGGCGCGCGCCAACGTCTGGGCAAACGTCTCTTGTTCCTGCAGCCAGTCGTTGAACGCGGCTTCCTCCTCGACGACGACCTGGCTGCGCATGGTATGGTGGCCGACCCCGCACAGCTCGAAGCAGAGGATATCGAACGTGCCGGGCCGGATGGGCGTGAACCAGAAATAGGTGATCGCGCCGGGAACCATGTCCATCTTGGCGCGGAACTCCGGCACGTAGAAGTCGTGCAGGACGTCGATCGAGCGCAGCAGCACCCTGATCGGCTTGCCCATCGGGATGTGCAGGTCATCGCCCTCGATCAGGACGTCGTCACGCCCGGCGGGGTCGTCCAGATTGATGCCGAAGGGATTGTCGCCGTCGATCTTGCGGATGTTGGTGGTGCCGAGCTTGCCGTCCTTGCCGGGGAAGCGATAGCTCCACTGCCACTGCTGGCCGACGACCTCGATCGAGGAGGCGCCGTCGGGGACGGTGACGAACTGCTGCCACACGATCAGCCCCGGCGCCAGCATCCCGGCAACCCCCACCGTGGTAAGACCGGTGAGCCACCATTCCATCTTCTTGTTCTCGGGCTCGTAGACCGCCCGGTTGCCCGGGCGGTAGCGGTACTTAACGATGCAGAACGCCATGAACAGGATGACGGCGATGAAGACGACGCCGGTGATCCAGAAGGTGATGATGATGGTGGCGTCGATGAACCCCCAGTTCGACGCGATTGGGGTCCACCACCACGGGCTCATGAAGTGAAACACCACCGACCCGACGGCTACGAGGATCAACGCGATCGCAACAATCATCCCAGACCCGTCCTGAAGCTGAAATCTCCCGGAGGGAACCCTAGAGTAACTCCCCTTTCGGGTCTAGGGCCTATCCGCCGCACCCCATGCGGTGCCTTGTCGCAAGGGGCCCGACGGGCGCGCCCGACTCGATCATCCTCACCGTTGTTCTATTCCTGTGGACGCCGCCCCATTTCCGGAGCCGGGCAGAGCGATTCGCGAAGCGGTTCGAGCCTGCAGCGGTGTCCGGGACGATAGGGCCGCGGTCAGGAAAGGGTCAGCAGGATACCGATCAGGCCCAGCACCAGGACGACGCTGCCGATGATCGTCGCGACGATTCCGACATATTTCAGGTCGTTGGTTTCTGATGCATCTGACATTGCCGTCGAAGCCTTTTGCTAGTTGCCGAGCGCTGCCACCTTAGCCGAATATCCCGTCGAGCCAAGCACAGTTTGCCGTCCGCGCCGAGAGTTGCCGCGTCGAGCCGGCTCAGCAGGTGCCTCCCCTGTCATTCCGGCCGTCATGATCGTGGGGAAGCCGGTTGACCAGCTTATAGGCAATCACCAGGACCCCGACGACGACCAGGATACCGGCCAGGACCAGTAAGATGGCCACCGTCACGGCGCTTGAGCCTTCAGATCCCCATCCATTTCCGGCCACCCACCATGCGGCATCGGGTGGTGGGCCCGGCAGGACTCGAACCTGCGACAACACCGTTATGAGCGGTGCGTTCTAACCAGCTGAACTACGGGCCCACGGAGTGGCAGGCTGCCATGCAAGCGGAAAGGTTACAAGCGCGTTCGCCCGACGCTGGGCGTGCGGCTGACCTGGTAGACCCCGGCCAGGATGCAGGCGACGGCGACCCAGACCCAGATGCTGGGGCGCTCGCCCAGCAGCAGCATGCCGAAGACGATGCCCGAGATCGTGGAAATGTAGGAGACCTGGCCGCCGAAGGTCGCATCGCTGCGGCGCACCACTTCGTAGAGACCGAGGAACGCGCCGGCCATGGCTACCGAGTGAGTGAACATGGCCGCTTCCGGCAGCGCGAACCCGGTGCGCCAGAGCGGGTGGAACTGGCCGGTCGCCAACGCGAGCGCGGCGGCGAGGACGACCACGCTCACCAGCATGCCGGCGGTCAGGGTGATCGAGTCCTCATCCGGCGGGCGCAGCCGCTCGATGGTGAGGTTCGAGACCGTGTAGAGCACCGGCACCAGGAACGCGAACGCGAGCCAGCCGAGCACGGCGGGGTCGGGCAGAGCGGTGCTCGGGCCGAACAGGAACCCGACGCCGGCAAGGCCCAGGCAGATGCCGAGCGCACGCCCGCCGATCAGGCGCTCCTGGCCGAGCAACAACCTGACGAAGTAGGTCATCAACGGCGCGGTGGCGAGCACGATCGCGACCACCCCGGCGGGCACGTGAGCCAGGGTCGTGTACATCACGAAACCGCCGAACACGATCCGGGTCGCGCCGGAAAAGACGTAGTACAGCAGATGCGCGCGGCCGAACCGTGGCCGAGTCCCGCGCGCGTGGGCGATGAGAAGGCTCAAGACAGCCGCGCCGGTTGCCATCCAGAACACGTAGCCCATGGGCGGGATGCCGCCGGTCACCGCGGTCCGCGCGAGCGACGGCGCGAGGCCGAACGTCGCGCCGGCGGCGAACAGCAACACGACCGCCGCGGCGGACGGGGTGGCTCGGGTGCCGCTTCTGTCTCGCTCCTGCATGGACCGCCTGTTTGGCGCATGGGTTCGGTGCGGTCAATTCGCGGATCGTCGCCGGTTGTTCTGTGCCCCTGGGGGCGGGTATGGTGCGCCGGCGGAAGAAAAAGAACGCAGCGTCGCGGGCACGTCCAAGCCACACGGCGAGCACCGCGATCCAGGAGAGGCCGTGGAACGGATCGCAAAGGCGCACATGTGGCTTCTGAACGCCATGAAGGTGGGTTCGGGGCTGGTGATCTTTGCCGTCTTCGTCGTGATCGCCGTCGATGTGGCGCTGACGATCATGTCCAAGTGGGGTCTGGGCTTCTTTCCCTGGGACCGCACCCACGGGCTCGTCGAATACGGGCTTTTGTGGTTCACCATGCTGGCCGCGCCCTGGCTCGCGCGGATCAAGGGCCATGTGTTCATCGACGCGATGACCCAGCTCCTGTCGCCCAAGGTGCAGAAGGTGACGGCCAAGTTCGCCTATCTCGTCGCGCTCTCCGGCAGTGCCGCGCTGACCTACTACTCGATCGAGCTGCTGATCGAATCCTATCTCAACGAGGCCGTAGACGACCGCGGCGCCGATTTCCCCCAGTGGACGCTGTACCTGCCCATGCCGTTCGGTTTCGGGCTCGTGGCGATCGAGTTCCTACGCTACCTCTTCGGGTTCGACGACATGTACGGCGACCGGACCGAGGTCAGGGAGAGCATGTAGCCATGGAGTGGTACTGGGCCTTCGCTCTGCTGCTGGGCATGGTGATGTTCTTCATGGCGCTCGGCGTGCCCGTGGCGTTCTCGTTCATCGCCACCAATTTCCTCGCGATCATCATCTTCGCCGGCACCTCGGGCATGATCCAGGTCGCCGACAACTCGACCGAGCTCATCAGCCGGTTCACGCTCGGGCCCGTGCCCATGTTCATCATGATGGGCTCGCTGTTCTTCCACACCGGGCTCGCGATCAAGGTCTTCGACGGGTTGGACGCCATCTTCGGCCGGCTGCCGGGCCGGCTGTGCTTTCTGACCGTCGCGGGCGGTGCGGTCTTCTCGACGCTCACCGGCTCCTCGATGGCGAACACCGCCATGCTGGGTTCCCTGATGGTGCCGGAGATGAACCGGCGGGGCTACAGCCAGAAGATGTCGATGGGGCCGATCCTGGGGACCGGCGGGCTTGCCATGATCATCCCGCCGTCGGCGCTCGGCGTGCTGCTGGCCGCGGTCGCCGAGATCGACGTCGGGCGCCTGCTGGTCGCCGGCTTTCTGCCGGGCTTGGTTCTGGCGGCGCTGTATGCCGGCATGATCGCGCTGCAGCTCATCACCAACCCGGGCTCGGCGCCGGCCTACGACGTGCCCTATATGAGCCCGATGACCAAGGTGAGGCTCGTCTGCACCAACATCCTGCCGATGGGGCTGGTGGTGTTCATGGTGATCGGCTTCATCATCCTGGGCATCGCCACGCCGACGGAGGCCGCGGCGTCAGGCGTGCTGGGGGTGATTATCCTGGCGGCGGCGTTCCGGTCCCTGACCTTCACGTCGATGACCACGGCGGTCGAAGCGACCATCAAGGTGGGCGCGATGGTCTTTCTGATCATCATGAACTCGACGGTGTTCAGCCAGATGCTCTCGTTCTCGGGCGCGAGCAGGGGGCTGATCGAATGGGTGACCAGCTACGAGCTGCACCGCTTCATGATCCTGTTCCTGATGTTCTGCGTGCTGATCCTGCTCGGCATGTTCATGGACGCGACCTCGATGATGCTGATTACCGTGCCGATCTTCTTCCCGTTGGCCCATGCGCTCGGGTTCGACCTGATCTGGTACGGGCTGTTCGTCCTGATCACCATCGAGATGGCGGGAACGACGCCGCCCTTTGGATTATTGCTCTACGTCATGCTTGGGGTCGCGCCCAAGGGCACGACCCTGATCCAGGTCGCCAAGGCCGCCTTCCCATTTCTGGTCTGCGACACCATCCTGATCCTGATCCTGGTGGCCTTCCCCGGGCTGGCGCTGTGGCTGCCCAGCCTGATGTGAGGCGCAAGACAAAGGCGCCGCCCGATGGGCGGCGCCTCGTAGTCGGGGATGCGCCCGCGGCTAGCTGCCGGCCTTGAACATCTTGGCCTTCAGCACCTCGAACGGAACTGTGTATTTCCGCTTCGCGGCATCGGCCCATTTCGCGTCGTAGATCGTCTGGATATAGGCCTTGGCGTATTCGCCCTTCAGGTGGTAGTCCTGAACGCCGGCCGCGCGGATCTTCTCGTTGTCGATCCGAGCCTTCTCCTTCAGGACTTGGCCGGAGGCGTTCTCGTAGTGCAGACCGGCGGCGAGGAGCTGCGCCTGCGCCTTCTTGGACAGGCTTTCGAACTTGTCCTTGTTCATCGTCGCCATGGTGGTCGAGCGGAAGAAGCCCGGGAAGATCCGGTACTTGATGAACCGCTGCCAGCCGCGGAAGGCGACACCGCCCTCGGGCCAGGCGAGCCCGGAAACCACACCGCGCTCGAGCGCGGTATAGACCTCGCTCGGCGAGATGGTCTTGGGGATCGCGCCCATTGCCTTGAAGAACGGCGTGTAGAGCGCGGTGCTGCGCACCTTCAAGCCGCGCAGGTCGATGCCCGTGGTCTTGCTGAGCTTGGGCTCGTCCAACAACCAGATGGAGAACTGCTCGGTGGTGTAGAAATTGCCCCAGCCGAGAATGATCGCGTTCATCCGCTTCGCCCACGCGTCGGCCATGATGTCGTAGCCGCCGTTGGCGCGCCATTCCTGCGGCGGGACGTTGGAGATGCCGGTCAGCCGCGCCTCGGGCTGAAGGTTGGAGTAGTAAGTCGTCGGCGACATGATGATGTCGATCAGGCCGCGCTTCATTGCCGAGCCTTGCTTGCGGTTCGGCGTGACCTCGGGTCCGCCGATATAGTTGAGCTTGACCTCGCTCTCGTCCTTTTTCATCTCCGCCATGAAGGTATCGAAAAAGGCTTGAGACTGGTCGTGCTTCGTACTCAGCGCGGTCGACACCTTGAGCTCCGTGACGGCATGGGCCGGCACGGCGATCGCCGCCGCCGTCAGGACCGCGACGCCGGTCGCGGCCAGTTTCCCAAACGTGATTTTCATCTTGTGCAACCTCCCTTGCAGGTTGTCGTGTTTCGGCCCGGGCCGGCCCTTGCACCACTGCCAGGGCGTGCCGTTCGCGAACGTATCGTCACGCGCGGCAGTCTACCAGCGTGCGGCCGCACTGTAACCCATCGGATTGGTCAGAGCATGTTCGGATCTGCTCGCGCCGGTCCGGCTTGTCCGGAACATGCGCGAGACCGTGACGCCACGCGGCCGCACACCGCTCAGGTGTCGAGGAAGCTCCTGAGCAGCCGCGACCGGCTGGGATGCTTGAGCTTGCGCAGCGCCTTGGCCTCGATCTGGCGGATGCGCTCACGAGTGACCGAGAACTGCTGGCCGACCTCTTCGAGGGTGTGATCGGTGTTCATGCCGATCCCGAAGCGCATCCTGAGCACGCGCTCCTCGCGCGCTGTGAGGCTTGCGAGCACGCGCGTGGTGGTCTCGCGCAAATTGCCCTGGATCGCCGCATCCAGCGGCTGGACGGCGTTCTTGTCCTCGATGAAGTCGCCCAGATGGCTGTCTTCCTCGTCGCCGATCGGGGTCTCCAGGCTGATCGGCTCCTTGGCGATCTTGAGGACCTTCCTGACCTTCTCCAGCGGCATCGCCAAGCGCTCGGCCAACTCCTCCGGCGTCGGCTCGCGGCCGATCTCGTGCAGAATCTGGCGCGAGGTGCGCACCAGCTTGTTGATGGTCTCGATCATGTGGACCGGGATGCGAATGGTGCGCGCCTGATCGGCGATCGAGCGGGTGATCGCTTGGCGGATCCACCAGGTCGCATACGTCGAGAACTTGTAGCCGCGGCGGTACTCGAACTTGTCGACCGCCTTCATCAGGCCGATATTGCCTTCCTGGATCAGGTCGAGGAACTGCAGCCCGCGGTTGGTATATTTCTTGGCGATCGAGATCACCAGCCGCAGGTTGGCCTCGACCATCTCCTTCTTGGCGCGGCCGGCCTCGCGCTCGCCGCGCTGGACCTGGTTGACGATGCGCCGGAACTCGGAGATCGGCATCTCGATCTCCTCGGAGAGCCGGGCGATGTCCTTGCGGATCTGACGGATCTCGTCCTTGTTCCTGGAGACGAAGTCCTTCCAGCCCCTCTCCGACAACCGGGAGACCCGGTTGAGCCAGTTGCGGTCGGTCTCATGGCCGAAATAGTACCGCAGGAAGCTGTCGCGGTTGATCTTGGAGCGCTGGGCGAGCCGCATCAGCTTGCCCTCGAGGCTGACCAGCGTGCGGTTGTAGAGATAGAGCTCCTGGACAAGCTGATCGATGCGCGCGTTGTGCATGTGGACCGACTTGACCAGCACGACCAGGTCGGTGTTGTGCTTCTCCAGCCGCTTTTCGGAAGCCCTGCTGAACGCGAGGTTGTCCTTGCGGGCCTTCTCGCGCTTGGCGTGCAGGCGCTGCGCCTTGGTGTAGGTCGAGGCGACGCTGTTGAAGGTCTCCAGCACCTGCGGCTTGAGGCTTTCCTCCATCGCCGACAGCGAGATGCTGGCCTCCTCGCCATCCTCGCCGCCCGCCTCGGCCTCGCCGTTAACCTCTTCCGGGCGTCCGGCGCCCGTGTTGCCGCCCTCGCCGATCATGGCGCTTCCGTTGGGCTCGCTGCCATAGGTCGCATCGAGGTCGATCACGTCGCGCAGCAGCATGATCCCGTCCGCCAGCGCGTTGCGCCAGCCCAGGATCGCCCGCAGCGTCAGCGGGCTCTCGCAGATCGCGCCGATCATGCGCTCGCGGCCCGCCTCGATCCGCTTGGCGATCGCGATCTCGCCTTCGCGCGACAGCAACTCGACGCTGCCCATCTCGCGCAGATACATCCGTACCGGGTCATCGGTCCGGCCGAGGTCCTCGTCCTCCGCTGAGGAAGCGGCATAGCCGTTCTCGGGCCCGGTGTTCGCATCCTCGCCGGCGGTCTCTTCCCCGTCCTCGCCATCGACCACGTTGATGCCGAGCTCGGACAGGTTGGTCATCGTGTCCTCGATCTGCTCCGAGGAGACCTGGTCGGGCGGCAGTGCCGCGTTCAGCTCGTCATAGGTAACGAAGCCGCGCTCCTTGCCGCGGGCGATCAGCTTCTTGACCGAGGCCCCCAACGCGTCGATGAGCGGTGCATCGGTGGTCTCCTCCGGGGAGGAGGTCGTTTCGTTGACACTGTTCGTCTTGGTCGCCATCGCGGTCCCTATGGTCTTGCCCCCAGCCACCGCCGGCAGGGCGGGCCGTCCTGCGGCACTCAGGCTTCGCTCGCCCGTCCCTGGTCGAAGGCGTGGTCCGGCGGGTCCATCTCGGCAAACTCCGCGTAGTCGGACCCGGATTCCTGGGATGCCTTCAGTTGTTGGATTCGTTTGAAGTTCTCGTCGCTCGGATCGTTCGCAAGGGCAATCTCCGCCGCCGCCAGCTCTGCGTCCAAAGCCGGCTTCATGAGCCGATCCAATGCATGCGTAAGACCCTGTCGTGCAGACTCAATCGATGACTCCGGCCGCGCGATAGGCCATTGGGCATACGTTTCCGCGCAAAGCAGCGAATCCGCCGCCTCGGCGTCCGCTCCGGTCAATTGGAGCCTGAGTGCCGGCGCGTCAAGCCCGGGCGCCTGCTTCAGCAGCAATAAAATCTCCCCGAGAAGCTTGTCAAGCCTCTCCTGGGCGATATCGAGGCCCGATAGACGCTCGCAGAATTCATCGGCCAGGCCGGGGTGGCGCAGCACCGTGGCGAGCACGAAGCGCTGGCCCTGCCGGGTAAGCGCCGCCGGGTCGGCGCCGGCGGGCCTCCGGATCCGTCGGACCTTCGGGCGAAAGCCTGAAAGCTCCGCCACGCGCCGTCTCAGGTGGGTGCGGTACTGGAAATGGACCTTGCGGTCGTCGATCCCGTCGACCAGCCGCTCGAGCACCTGCTCGAGGCCGGCGATGCGCTCGGGCGTATCCAGGCGCTTTCCAGCGGTTGTCATCTCCCAGAGGACGTCGACCAGGCCGCGCCGCTGCGCAAGGCACGAATCGATTGCTCCCGGGCCGCCCTGGGCAAGCAGGCTGTCCGGGTCCTCGCCGGTCGGGAGGCTGACGAACTGCAGCGATTTCCCGGGCCGCAGGATCGGCAGGGCGCGTTCGGCCGCGCGCCAGGCCGCGCGCTTGCCCGCCGCGTCGCCGTCGAAGCACAGGATCGGCTCGTCCGCCATGCGCCAGAGCTCGTGCAGGTGGCTTTCGGTGATCGCCGTGCCGAGCGGCGCGACCGCCTCGGTGATGCCCGCCCGGGTCAGCGCAATCACGTCGGTGTAGCCCTCGACCACCACCACCCGGCCCTGGTCGTGGGCCGCCCGGCGCGCGGTCGCCATGCCGTAGAGCACCCGGCCCTTGTGGAACAGCGGCGTGTCCGGCGAGTTGAGGTATTTGGGCTTGCCGTCGCCCAGGATCCGGCCGCCGAAGGCGATCACCCGGCCGCGCCGGTCGGTGATCGGGAACATCACCCGCCCGCGGAACCGGTCATACGGCGTATCGGTCTCGGGGCGGATCAACATGCCGGTCTCCACCAGCATCGCTTCGGGGACCGTCGCGTCCATGACCGCGTTGCGCAGCGCGGTGCGCGAGTCCGGCGCATAGCCCAGGCGGAACCGGGCGCGTGTCGCCGGATCGATCCCGCGCCGCTCCAGGTAGGCCCGCGCCTCGAGACCGCGCGGACCGGCGAGCTCGCGCTCGAAGAAACCGCAGCACCGCTCCATCACACCGTGGAGATCGGCCTTCCGGCGCTCGGCCTCGCGGACTTCCGGGCTCGCCTGCGGGACATCGAGACCGGCCTCGCCGGCCAGCCGATCGACCGCCTCGGGGAACGACAGCCCCTCCACGCGCATCACGAAGCCGACCACGTCGCCGTGGGCGCCGCAGCCGAAGCAATGGAAGAACCCCTTCTCCTCGCTGACGGTGAAGGACGGCGTCTTCTCGTTGTGGAACGGGCACAGGCCCGAAGCCTCCCGGCCGCTGCGCTTGAGCTGGACATGCCGGGCGATGACATCGGCGAGCCCGACCCGTGCACGCAGCTCGTCGAGGAAATCAGGCGAGATCGCCATGCCAATCCTTGTCGTGCCGCTCGGCGGGGCTTTCGCCGCCCGCAACGCGATGCGCCGACAGCGAAACGGGCGGCCTCACCCGCCGGTCAACTCCGCCTTTACCACAGCCGAGGCCTTTGTGAAATCCATCCGGCCGGCATAGCGCTGCTTCAGCACGGCCATCGTGCGCCCCATGTCCTTGAGCCTGGCCGCCCCGATCTCCTCGAGGATCGAGCGCACCGCCCGGGTCAGTTCCCCCTCGTCAAGCTGGCGCGGCAGGAAGGTCCGTATCACGTCGATCTCCTCGGCCTCCCGCTTCGCCAACTCCTCGCGCCCGCCCTTCTCGTAGAGGGCGATCGCCTCCTCGCGCTGGCGGACCATCGTCTGCAAGACCCGCAGGATCTCCTGATCGCTGATGCCCTCGACATTGCCCTTGCCGCGGGCGGCGATGTCACGGTCCTTCACCGCCGTCAGGATCAGACGGACCGTCGAGACCACGCAGGTCTCCTTGGCCTTCATCGCCTCCTTGAGGCGATCGCTCAGATGCTCGCGCAGCATCGGCCCTCGCTACCATCCCCGGACCGGTGAGGGTATCCGAATTCGTCTCCGGCATCAACTGGCGTGAACGGTGTAACTAGTTGTTAATACTGGATAAATTTCACTTCCTCGTATTTGTCTCTCGGCATCGGGCGGCATGCGACCGGCCGCGGCCGATCGCAGCGCCGGGCGCAGACCCTTGAAGTCGGCTGGACGCGGTCCTAGATTCAGGCGCCTTGTGGTTGCCCAGGCACGCATATCGGCCCGCCAGGGTCCGAAGCGTGCGTGGGGGTGTATCGCGTGGACGGACAGGTGATGGACAAAGTCCCCATGACATCGGATGGCTACGCCAGGCTCGATGCGGAGCTGCGGCGCTTGAAGTCCACGGAGCGTCCGGAGATCATCCGTTCGATTGCCGAGGCGCGCGAGCACGGCGATCTTTCCGAGAATGCCGAATACCACGCCGCCCGCGAACGGCAGGCCTTCGTGGAGGGCCGCGTGGCCGATCTCGAGGATATCATCCGCCGCGCCGAGATCATCGACGTCAGCAAGCTGTCCGGCAAGAACGTCAAGTTCGGCGCCGCCGTTACGTTGTCCGACGAGGACACCGGCGAGAAGCGAACCTTCCAGCTTGTCGGCGAGCACGAGTCCGACGTCGATGCCGGCCGTCTGTCCATCAACTCGCCGCTGGCGCGCGCGGTGATCGGCCGCACGATCGGCGATTCGGTCGAAGTCACCACACCCAGGGGCATCCGCTCCTTCGAGGTCACCAGCGTCAGCTATCGCTGAGGCGGGGCAGTCAGCGCGGTCAGCGGGCAGCGGTGCCGCGCGGCTCATCGAGGGCGATCGGCACGCCCGGACGGTGTTTGGAGGTCCGCACCGCCAAGGCCGACTTCACCACCGAGACGTTCGGCGCCGCAGTGAGTCTGGTCGTCAGGAAGCGCTGATAGGCATCCCAGTCGGTCGCGACGATCTTCAGAAGAAAGTCGGTCTCGCCGGCCAGCATGTGGCACTCGCGCACCTCGGGCCAGGACCCGACCAGGGTCTCGAAGCCGATCAGGTCGGCCTCGGCCTGGCTGTGCAGCCCGACATTGGCGAAGACCGTCACACCGAAACCCAGCGACTCGGGATCGATTTCGGCGTGGTAGCCGAGGATGCAGCCGGCCTCCTCCAAGGCGCGCACACGGCGCAGGCAGGGTGGCGGCGATATCCCCGCGCGACGGGCGAGCTCGACATTGGTCATCCTGCCCCGATCCTGCAGGTCGCGGAGGATTCGCAGATCGATCCGATCGAACTTCACACGTGCCATCGGCACCCCCCAGCCGTTCCGGCCGCAGATAACGCGCAATTAAATTACCATCGGCCGCAATTATATTTCAAGAGTTTAGTCTGGCCGCTGCGTTTGATCTCTGGAAATGGCGTCGGCATGGCCCTAATTTCAGCCCTGTTCGCAGCAATGACGCGGCGGTGCGCCGTGTCCCGGATCGAGAAGCCATGTCGCAAAACCACGCTGCCAAAGTCCTGATCGTGGGTTCCGGGCCGGCGGGATATACCGCGGCGGTCTATGCCGCACGCGCCGCGCTGGAGCCGATGCTGGTCACCGGCATCGAGGTCGGCGGCCAGCTCAGCATCACCACCGATGTCGAGAACTATCCCGGTTTCGCCGAGGTCATCCAGGGCCCCTGGCTGATGGAGCAGATGGCCGCCCAGGCGCAGAATGTCGGCACGCGGCTGGTCACCGATCTGATCAGCGAGGTCGATCTGACGCAGCGCCCGTTCCGCTGCACCGGTGACGGCGGGGATAGCTATCTGGCCGAGACCATTATCATCGCCACCGGTGCCCAGGCCCGCTGGCTCGGGCTCCCCAGCGAGTCGGCGTTCCAGGGCTTCGGCGTGTCGGCGTGCGCGACCTGCGACGGGTTCTTCTTCCGCGGCAAGGAGATCGGCGTCGTCGGCGGCGGCAACACCGCAGTCGAGGAGGCGCTCTATCTGACCAACCATGCGAGCAAGGTGAGTCTGATCCACCGCCGCGACCGGCTGCGGGCGGAGAAGATCCTGCAGGAACGGCTGTTCCGGAACGACAAGGTCGAGATGATCTGGGACACGGTGGTCGAGGAAGTCCTGGGCAACCAGGACCCGCCCGAGGTCACCGGGCTACGGCTGCGCAACGTCAAGTCGGGTGCCACGAGCGCGCTTGCGGTCGGCGGGCTCTTCGTGGCCATCGGCCACGACCCGGCAACGCAACTATTCCGCGGCCAGCTCGACATGGATGCCGAAGGCTATATCAGGACCGAGCCCGACAGCACCGCGACCAGCGTTCCGGGCGTGTTCGCGGCCGGCGACGTGCAGGACAAGATATACCGCCAGGCGGTCACCGCAGCGGGCACCGGCTGCATGGCCGCGCTCGAGGCGGAGAAGTTCCTTTCCGAGCACGAAGTCGCGGTCGCCGCAGAATAGGGACGCACAAACCCTTGACGATGGATTGGGACAAGCTCCGGGTCTTCCACGCCGTTGCCGAGGCGGGCAGTTTCACCCACGCCGGGGAGTCGCTGAACCTGTCTCAGTCCTCGGTCAGCCGCCAGATCGGCGCGTTGGAGAGCAGCCTCAACGCGCCGCTGTTCCATCGCCACGCCCGCGGGCTCAGGCTGACCGAAACCGGCGAGACGCTCTTTCAGACGGCCAAGGAGGTGTTTGCCAAGCTTGCCATGGCCGAGGCGATGGTCAGCGAGTCGCGCGACCGGCCCAAGGGTCCGCTGCGCATCACCACCACGGTCGCCTTCGGCTCGATCTGGCTGACCGAGCGGCTCCGGGAATTCATCGAGACCTATCCGGAGATCTCGGTGACGTTGGTGGTCAGCGAGGACGAGCTCGACCTGTTGATGGGTCAGGCCGACGTCGCCATCCGCATGACCCCGCCGCGTCAATCCGATCTGATCCAGCGGCGGCTGGCGACGATGCGCCACCACGCCTTCGCCGCGCCGTCCTACCTCAACAAATTCGGCACGCCGCACCGGCTGGACGAACTCGACCGGCATCAGCTCATCGCCTATGACGAGACGATCCGTCCACCGTACTCGGAGATCAACTGGATGCTCGCCGCAGGGCGCGACTCGCGCGCGCCGCGCCGCCCGGTGCTGCGGGTGAACAACATCTACGGCATGTACCGGGCGGCCGCCAGCGGGCTCGGGATCGCCTCGCTGCCCGACTATCTGGGCCAACTCGCCCGCGACCTCGTCCCGGTCCTGCCGGAGATGGAGGGGCCGGCCTTCGACATCTATTTTGTCTACCCTGAGGAGCTGCGCCATTCGCAGCGAATCACCGCGTTTCGCGATTTCTTGGTCAGCAGCGTCGCATCCGGCGGAATTTATTGACGATTGCTTGTGGATACCACGAGCCATGCGTTCAGCGCATGTCTGAAATGTAAAAAACTCCGTAGAATCGAACGCCGATCGGCCCCTATTCAATAGGGCCGAACAATGGCGAATGGCCGTCGCAAGCCGCGTGCGCGGCAAGCCCGGCCAGGCGCCTCGAGATCCGCGCGTGTCCTGCACGCCGGATGAGGGTCTTCGGACCCTACGTCTCCCAGACGTGAAGCCTCCCTGTTATACTGGCCCGGGAATCGATGATTTCCGGGCCTTCTTTTCACAGCGATCGAAACCGGCGCACCGGGGGCGTCGTTGTGACCGATGGCGCGCTAGAAGTCGCCCCAGGCGCGCTGGACCGCCGGCCGTGCTTCGATCGCGTCGTGCCAGCGCTTGAGGTTGGGGTAGTCCGCCAAGCCGATGCCGCCGGCCCCGTGGATGTGGACGTCGGGATAGGACGAGACGTCGGCGATCGAATACGCGTCGGCGAAGTACTCGTGGTCGGCGAGATGCCGGTCGAAGATCGAGAACAGATCGCGCAGCACGGTATCGTAATGGGCCTTGGCAGGCGGTACGTCCTCGCCGAAGCGGTGGAAGAACAGGCCGAACTGCTGGGCGAGCGGGGTGAAGGTCGAGGTGCCGAAGAAGAACCACTGATCGACCGCCGGGCGCAGGGCCGGGTCCTCGGGATAGAGCGCGCCGCCCGCCTTGCCGGCGAGATAAGCGAGGATCGCACCCGATTCGCATAGCGTGAGCCTGCGGCCGCCCGGCCCGTCGGGATCGACGATCGCCGGGATCTTGTGGCCCGGGCTGATCTTCATGAACGCCGGGTCGAACTGCGCGTTCTCGCGCAGATTGATCGGCTTTATCGTATAGTCGAGCCCGGTTTCCTCGACCATCTGGCGGGCCTTGTAGCCGTTGTCCGTAGTCCAGAAATATAGATCGATCAACGCATCCTCCCTCGATTATCTGGCCCAAGTGTATCGGATGGCGGATCGATCGCCTATCATCGGCCTGCTCCCGTGGGAGGCATCGATATGACGGCAGAACGGGCCGGCCGGGGGAAGTGCTGCGCCGAGGCCGCGGAGTAGAACGATGGACCGGACGGAAGCGCTTCTGCGGACCCTGCCCGACCGGATCGCGCCCGCCCACACGGCGCTGCTGGTGATCGACGTCCAGAACGACTTCTGCGCCAAGGGCGGCTATGTCGATGCGGTCATGGGGCGCGACGTGAGCGGCAGCGTCGCGGTGGCCGAAGCCATCGGGTCGCTGGTCGAGGTCGCGCGGCGGGCGGGCGTCTACATCGTCTGGGTCAAGGCGGTCTATGACCCGAAATACCAATCCGCGCCGATGCTCGCCAAGCGCGACGAGATGGGGCTCGACCACGCGGTGTGCTGCGCCGAGGACGGCTGGGGGGCGGACTGGTTCATGATCGCCCCGGGCGCGGGCGAGCCGGAGCTGAAAAAGCACCGTTACAGCGCCTTCGTGGGCACCCCGCTCGAAGGACTCCTGCGCCGGCGCGGCATCCGCTCGCTGGTGGTGACCGGGGTGGCGACCAACATCTGTATCGATTCCACGCTGCGCGACGGGTTCCTACGCGACTACTACATCGCCGTGCCCGGTGACTGCGTCGGCTCGGCCAACCAGGAGCTGCACGAGGCGACGTTGAAGAACGTCGCCTTCCTGTTCGGCGACCTCACCACCGGCGCGGAACTTGCCGCCCTGTGGGACGCTGCGGCCGGGCACCGGCCGTCGCCTCCGCGATCTACGCGCCCGACCGTGTCGTCGAGGCCGACAGGAAAGTCCGCAGATGGGTGAACGGGCGCGGAAAAGATCCGCCAAGCCCCGCATTCACCGCACCATGCCTCGGATCAAGGGCGTGGATAAATCGATCGATTTCCGTACCCAACCGCACCGCAGGAGGCCGCGATGATCGAAACCAAGGGCGTCGTCCATTTCACGATCCCGGTCAGCGATACCGAACGCAGCGAGGCGTTCTACCGCGACGTTGTGGGGCTGCGGACGATCCAGCGGGTGCCGGCCATCGGCATGGTCTTCATGATGGCCGGCGACGACCATGTGATCCTGACCCGCTCCAAGACGCCGATCGACCCCAACCCGGGCAACGAGTTCCTTGTCCACCACGCCTTCCGCGTCGATGTCGACAAGTACGACGAGGCGATCGAGCACGTGAAGGGGCACGGGGTGGCGGTCTTCTTCGAAGAAGACCGCCGCGACGGCGTCTTCATCGGCCGCCAGGCCTATTTCCATGACCCCGACCGCAACGTGCTGGAGATCAGCGCGCTGGAGCGGATCGGCGAGGGATACGGTCTGGATCCCGCCGGGGACTTCCTGCCGTTCAGCAAGGAAACCCCCGGCTGATCAGTCGTCTGCGGGTGCGATCACCAGCGGCGTCAGGGTCCGGCGCACCAGATCGGGCATCGGGGCGGCGGCCCGCTTCTCCGGGTCGAAGGTGACCAGCACGTTCTCCTGGCGCGCGCACAGCGCGCCGGTCTCGGCATCGAACATGCGCCCGATATGGCGCAGGCTCTTGGTCCCGACATGAGTCCAGGCGTTTTTGATGACCAGCAGGTTCCCGGCCTTCAACTCATGCACGAAGTCGAGCCTGGTCTGAGCGACCACCCGGGGGATCGACTGTGCCAGCCCGGACATGGTCCACAGGTGATAGTCGGCATCGTCGAAGAAATGACCGTACCAGCGCACGTTCATGTGGCCGAACTGGTCGCAGTTCCAGGGAAACACCACGCCGCGAATGGTCTCGAACCACCCATCCATCCGTTGCGATCCTCCGTTGGGATACTTGTTCCGCCGGCGCCCCACGCCAGGGTAGCGGCGGACGCAGCAGCGGAGATCACTACGCGATGATCGGTTTGCGGTCGAGCCTCGGCGCGCATCCAGGCGCATCCAGCGGTCTTGGGTGATGTGAGCGTCTGGTCCTGCGCACGCAATGGCGGAGGTTGCCCGCGGCTGGTTCGGCGGCGGTTCGCGCGGGGTCGGCTGGTCGCCGCACGCGCGCGCTACATGATCGCCGCGCGGCTGGAAGGCCGGTCGCTGCGCAGCGTCAGGGCTTTCATCGACAGTACCGGCCGACGCACCGAGGAACCGGCCTGAGCCGAGTTGCCACCGCGGCGATTCCGAGTCAGGGTCCATCGAGGACGAAGCAGAACCGGTGGAAGCGCGAGACATGGAAGGAACCGCGGCGGCGAAGTTCAATGTCGGTGGCGTCTGGCTGGACCGGCCGTTCAAGATCAGGCGGCTGGGTCATTTCGGCTTCAACGTCCGGGACGTCGAGGCCTGCCGGCGGTTCTACACCGACCTGATGGGCTTCTGCGTCTCCGATCCGCTGGATTTCGGCGCGCGGATCGAGGACGAGGCGGCGCGCGGGCGGCTCGGCGACACCGTCGGCTATTTCATGCGCCACGGGACCGATCACCATTCCTTCGTGGTCTTCCCCAAGCCGGTGCTCGATTACATCGGCGGCGGCCGGTCGCTGCGCCCCGACATGACCGTCAACCAGATCACCTGGCAGGTCGGCAGCCTGCGCGAGGTCACCTCGGCCGAGCAATGGCTGCGCGGGCTCGACAACCCGATCCGGCGCTCGGGCCGGGATACGCCGGGCTCGAACTGGCATGTCTATCCGTTCGACCCGGACGAGCACATCAACGAGCTCTATTACGGCATCGAGCAGATCGGCTGGGACGGCGTCTCCAAACCCGACACGTTCGCCGAACGCGGGTTCGAGGAAACCCCCGGGCTGCCGCAGATCTCCGAATACGAGGAGGTCGTCCAGGCGCGCGCAAAGGGCACCGACCTGGCATCCGGCTACCGCCACGAGCACGACCTGAAGGCCGAATACGACGTCGGCGGCATCCTGCTGCCGCGGCCGTTCAAGGTGGTCCGCATCGGGCCGGTCCGCCTGTTCGTCGACGACCTCGACCGGTCGGTCGGCTTCTACCGCGACCGGCTGGGGATGACCGTTACCGAGGAAGTCTCCTGGAACGGGCACCGCTGCGTCTTCCTGCGGGTCAACACCGAGCACCATTCGATGGCGCTCTACCCGATCGCCCTGCGCGGCGAACTCGGGCTGAGCGGGCACACGAGCTGCATGTCCTTCGGCATGCAGGTGGGCGACTACGCGCAGCTCCGCGAGGCGGTGGGGTTCCTCGAAAGACGCCGGGTCGAGATCAGGCATTTGCCGGCCGGGCTGTTCCCCGGGATCGACTATTCGGCCTTTGCCATCGACCCCGACGGCCACGCGATCCAGCTCTACTACTACATGGAGCAGATCGGCTGGGACGGAAGACCGCGCACGCCGGAACAGCGCCGCGCGGTCTCGGAGGTCTGGCCGGAGGCGCTCGATCCGGCCTCGGATACCTTCGCAGGCGAGCCGTTCCTCGGGCCGCTCGGCTGAGCACCCCACACGCCCGCAATTTGTCCTTGCCGGTCTGTTGGAGTCACCCTCCAACGGCACATATCGTCCCGGGAACGGGCTTTGGAAAGACAGGCACGATGAGGACTCTCGGATATTGCCGTGGCGCGCTCGCTGTCGGGCTGGCGATCGCGGCACCGCGGCGGTCATGCGCCCGAGCGCGGTCTACACCGCGCTGGAGTGCAGGGTGATCGACGGTATGGGGTTTTCGCTGGTCGACATCCGCGCGCGGCCCTTCCCTATCTCGGCTGCGATCTTATCCTGCTGCTGGCGCCGCTGATCATCTTTCCTAAGATCGCGCTCTACCTGCCGGACCTGATGGAATGACGGGGAGAGGATCGGATGAAAATCTGCCGGTTTCGTGATCGCGCGGGCACCGACCGCATGGGCATCATGCGCGACGGGCTGGTCTTCGACGTCACGCGGGCGCTCGAGGCCCTGCCCAGCTACCGGTTCGCCTTCCCGCTGGGCGATCCGGTGATCGCCAACCTCGAGACCCTGCGCCCGGCGATGGCGGCGATCGCCGACGCCGCCCGGGGCACTCCCGTGGCAGACGTCGCGTTGCTCAGCCCGGTCGCCAATCCGAGCAAGATCATCGGGGTGCCGCAGAACTACGAGGCGCACGCCGCCGAGGCGGCCGCCGATCACGGCATCAGCCAAGGCAAGCCGCGCCGCACGATGGAAGACCAGGGCCTGTTCCTCAAGGCGACCAGCGCGCTGATCGGCCCCTCGGAAGGGGTCGCGGTGCGCTTCGCCGACCGCCGGACCGACCATGAGGCCGAGCTCGGCGTGGTGATCGGTCGGCACGGCAGCGACATCGCCTATGCCGACGCGATGGACCATGTCGCGGGCTACGGCATCGCCATGGACATGGTCGTGCGCGGGCCCGAGGACCGCAGCTTCCGCAAGTCCGTCGACAGCTATGCCGTCTTCGGCCCGTGGATGGTGACCGCCGACGAGATCGAAGACCCCGGCAAGCTCGATTTCTTCCTCAGCGTCGCCGGCGAGGTGCGCCAGGAGAACAACACCGCCAACCTGATCCTCGACCTGCCCGGCCAGATCGCCTGGGCGTCGAAGTTCTACACGCTGCACCCCGGCGATATCATCATGTCCGGCACCTGCGCCGGCGTCAGCCGGGTCCGGCCGGGCGAGGTGATGCATCTGGAATTCGAAGGAATCGGCGCGATGGACGTCGCGGTCCGCGCCCATGACGTCTATGGATGAGTTGGGGTCAGGCCAGCGCCGGCATGACCTGTTCGGCGAACAGCTCGATCGATCGCGTGTTCTCCGCCAGGCTCAGATCACCGAAGGCGAACTGACCGACGAGGTAGGTCGCCTTTGAGACCTCCAGACGCTCGGCCAGCCTGGCAGCAACCGTCCCCGGCGCGCCGGCAATCGCCCGGCCCTGGGCGGCCATATCGTCCCAATGGGGCGGGCGCTGATGCATCGGCGGCGCGGTGTTGTGGCGCACGAACAGGTAGTTGAAGCTCTTGTGCCAGACCGGGTAGGCGCGGCGCGCCGCGGCCAACGCGGCCGCGTCGGTCTCGGCGACGAAGACGAACAGCCCGAGCCCGACCAGCGGCTCCGCGCCGCCCTCGCCATGCTCCCCGGCCCAGACCTCGCGAAACCGGTCGGCGAACGTCCCGGTCTCTTCGGCGGAATCGAGGCTTACGATGTGGCTGCCCATCCGCGCCGCCCGCGCCGCGCTCTCGGTCGAATGGACGCCGTACCACAGCGGCGGATGCGGCTTCTGGTAGGGGCCGAACATCAACGGCACGTCGTCGAACTCGTAGTAGGTACCCTTGCCGTCGAGCCTGCCTTCCGCCATGCCGGTCAGCATCAGGTCGAGATATTCGCGGTAGATCGGCTCGGAGATGGTGTGATCGTTGCCGAAATAGGCCGCCTCGATCGCCGAGGCGCCGCGCCCGAAGCCGATCTCCAGCCGGCCGCCGCTGAGCTGGTCCAGCATGCAGATCTCTTGGATCAGCCGCAGCGGATGGTAGAGCGGCAGCGCGAAGACCAGCGGTCCGAACCGCAGCCGCGTGGTCCGGGCGGCGACGGCCGACAGGAACAGGTTCGGCGAGGGCGCCATGCCCAGCGGGGTCGAGTGGTGCTCGGCGATGTGGTAGCTGCGGAACCCCACCCGCTCGTAGAGCGAGATCAGCGCCAGGCGGTCGGCGTAGTAGGCGTCCAGCGGCGCGCCGGTCGCATCCAGGTGGTCGAAGATTCCGAACTCCACGCGCATTCCCCTTCGGACCGGCCGACGCCCTATTGTCCCTGGTCTGGCCGGCGTTTGTGGAACCCGCGCTCGAAATGGCCCTTACCCTCGAGGTCGCCCTGCTCGAAGATCCACATATAGCCGCACGGCGGATTCGACAGGATCTCCCAACAATTGTCGTCCAGATCCCAAAACATGAAGCTGTAGGTGCCGTGTTGCTCGACCGGCCGGGTCGCCATGTGCAACCCCCAGGTTTCCTGGTTGGCGAGCACGGTCCGATAGGCCTCATCGACCTTTTCGGGCGTCTCGACGTCGAGGCCGTTGTGGTAGAACCGCGGCATCTCGGACTTCTGCTTGACCTGCACGACGGCGTAGACGTGATCGCCGCCGAGCCGGACCATCAGCGATATCGGGCTGGTCTGGACGACTTCGAGCCCGAGGAATTCCCCGTAGAATCGCCGCGTGCGTGCGAGGTCCCGGCAGCCCAGAGTGCCATGCGAAATGAAACGCGGCTTGATGGCCGGCGCGACGGCGGCGGTGTCCGGCGGCATGGAGCCCTCCCCGGCTCGAAGTTCACCGATTGGGCGACGGCCAGGATGCGGCTGTCAACGCCGGCCGCGCCGATCCCGGCGCTACATGAACAGGTTCTCGCCCTTGAGGTCCTTGTAGAGGTGGGCGACCTGCTCGGCATAGCCGTTATAGAGCAGCGTCGGCACCCGCTTGCCGGTACCGAGTTGGCGCTCGGTGGCCTGGCTCCAGCGGGGATGGTCGACCTCCGGGTTCACGTTGGCCCAGAAGCCGTACTCGCTGTTCTGGATATCTTCCCAGAAGCTCCTGGGCCGCTTGTCGACGAAAGTGAAGCGGACGATCGACTTGACCGACTTGAAGCCGTATTTCCACGGCACCGCCAGCCGCAGCGGCGCACCGTTCTGCTTGGCCATCTCCTTGCCGTAGGCGCCGGTGACGATGAAGGCGAGTTCATTGGTCGCCTCGGCCATGGTCAACCCCTCGAGATAGGGCCAGGGATACCAGAACTGGCGCTGGCCGGAGGCGACCGACTTGTCGACGAAGGTGCGCATCTCCAGGTATTTCGCGCCCGACAGCGGGCGGGCGAAGTCGACCAACGCCTTGAGCGCAAAGCCGCTCCACGGCACCGCGATCGACCACGCCTCGACGCAGCGGTGGCGATAGAGCCGCTCCTCCAGCGGCATCTTGGCGATCAGGTCGTGTGCATCGATGGTGATCGGCCTTTCGACCATGCCGTCGATGGTGACCGTCCACGGGCGGACCTTCAGCTTCTGGGCCGCCTGCCAGATCTGTTTGTGCGAGCCGAACTCGTAGAAGTTGTTGTAGGTGGTCACGATCTGCTCGTCGGTGATCGCCCGGTCGAGCTCGTAGCGCGGGTTGCGCTTGACCGGATAGGGACCCGCTGCGGCCCGGGCGAACAGCGCCGGCGCGGCTGCGGCCAGGATCGGTCCGGCGGCGATCGCCTTGACCAGCCGCCTGCGGTCGCGGAACACCGCCTCGGGCGTCGCTGCGGCCTCGGGCATCTCCCAGCCCCGCCTGCTCCGGATCAACATCGCGCGTCCTCCTTCGGTCCGTTCCCCACCATAGACCACCCGCAAGAGCGAAAGACGCCGGCCTGTGGTCAGTCGGCGGCCTGAGCCTCCTTGCGGGCCTCGATCACCCGGTCGGCCAGGCGGCCGGTGAGCTCCTGCAGGTGGTCGAAGCGTGACCTGTAGGTACCCACCCCCTGGCTCAGCGAGCGCAGCTCGATGATCAGATCGAGAATATCCGATGACGGCATGTGCGCCTCGACCGTGTCCCAACCCTTCCAGCCCTCCTTGGGGATGAAGCCGAGGATCTGGCCGCGCCTTCCGCTGATCAGACCGTGCACCTTGTTGGTGTATTCGGCCGGGACGTCGATCTCGACCTTGGAGATCGGCTCCAACAGCACCGGATCGCATTTCGGCATGCCCTCGGCCATCGCGACCCGGGCGGCGAGTTTGAAGGACATCTCATTGCTGTCCACGGCATGGAACTGCCCGTCGGTCAGCCTGACGCCGAAATCCACCACCGGGAAGCCCAGCGGGCCCTGGTCGGCGAACTCCTTCACGCCGGATTCGACAGCGGGGATGAACTGCTTGGGAATCGAGCCGCCGACGATCTTGTCGGTGAACTCGAAGCCCTCGCCGCGCGGCTTGGGCGCGATGTCGACATGGACGTCGCCGAACATGCCGTGCCCGCCGGTCTGGCGTTTGAACCGGCCGTGCTGGGAGATCGCCTTGCGGATGGTCTCCTTGTAGGGGACCGAGGGCCTGGTCGAGGTGGCCGAGACGTTGTAGCGGTTCTTCAGCTTCTCCAGCGCCACCTGGAGATGGATCTCGCCCTGGCCGCGCAGCACCATCTCCCTGGTATCGGCGTTCTGTTCATAGGTGACCGAGGGGTCCTCCTCGTTGAGCCGTTGCAGCGCGCCGGTGAGCTTGACCTCGTCGCTGCGGTTTTCCGGCGAGATCGCCAGCGCGTAAACCGGCTTGAGGGGCGCCGGCCAGGCGGTCGTGCCCGCGCCATCGCCGCTGTCGGTCAACAGATCGCCGGTCTTGATCCCGTCCATCCGGCCCAGCGCTGCGACCTGGCCCGGTCCCGCCGCGTCGAGCTTGGTCTGCTGGCTGCCCATCAGCGACAGCAGGCTGCCGACCCGCTGGCCGTTCAAGGTCATGCCTTCGGTGACCGAGCCGGCGAAAACCCGGGCCAGCGAAAGCTTGCCGGCGTGCTGCGCGTGATAGGTCTTGAAGACCTGCGCGAGGGTGCCGTCGGTATCGCCGATCCCGAGCCGGGCCTTGGCGACCGCGCAGCCCGGCACCTCGTGGCGCAACGCCTTGAGCAGCCGCCTGATGCCGAAATCCCGCTCGGCCGATCCGATCATGACGGGGACGACATTTGCCGCCTGCATGCCTTCGGTCAGGAAGCCGTAAACCTCCTCGACATTGGGGACCTCGTCCTCCAGCAGACGCTCGAGCAGGCTGTCGTTGAAATCGGCCAGCGCCTCGAGCATCTCGCCGCGGGCGAGCTCGTAGTCATCGGCCAACTCGGCCGGGATGTCGATCACCGCCGAGCCCTCGCCGGCGGTGTATTCGTAGGCCCGGCCGCTGATCAGATCGACATAGCCGGTGACGTCCTCGCCCTTGCCGATCGGAATCTGGCGCAGCACCAATGGGGAAATCTCGACTTCGCGCAGCGCCTGATAGACCGCCGGGACCGACTCGGAGATCGTGTCGATCTTGTTGAGGAACACGATGTGGGGGATCTTGTAGTCGGACAACAGCTTGAAGATCGGCGCCAGCGTCATCGCGCGCTCGGTCGAGGGCTCGTAGACCACGACCGCGAGGTCGCAGACCGTCAGCGCGTTGATCGCCTCCTGCTGCATCTCGATCGAGCCGGGACAGTCGAGGAACACCCAGTCGTCGCCCAGATAGTGCGTCGTGCCGACCGAGACTTCGATCGACATCTGGCGGCCGCGTGCCTCGGACGTGGAATCGCCGACGGTGTTGCCTTCCTTGACCGAGCCCTTGCGGTGGGTCGCGCCGGAGACCGACAGCAGGCTCTCCATCAGCGAGGTCTTGCCGTTCAAATACGGCCCGACAATCGCAACGCAGCGTGTCCCGTTCTCCCCTGCCATTGAGTTTTCCCCCGTTTTCGGCTGACCCTGCGCGGCACGTCCGCGAGCTTCGACCCGCTAATCTTCCAGCGCGTCCGGAGCGAATCAAGAGGAATCGCCGGACGGTCAGACAAGCGCGGCGCAGACTTTCTGAATACGCCGGCAGGCCTCCTCCAGAACCGCGGTCGAGGCCGCATAGCTGATCCTGAAATAGGGCGAGAGCCCGAACGCGGCGCCCTGGACGACCGCCACGCCCTCGGCCTCCAGCAGGTAGGTGACGAAGTCGGTGTCGGTCTGGATGGTCTTGCCGTCGGGCGTCTTGCGGCCGATCACGCCGGCGCAGGACGGCAGGACGTAGAAAGCACCCTCCGGAGTGCGGCAGGTGATGCCGCGCGCCTGGTTGAGCATCGATACGACCAGATCGCGGCGCTCGCGGAAGATCGCGTTGTGCCTGGCAAGGAAATCCTGCGGCCCGGTGAGCGCCTCGACTGCGGCGGCCTGGGAGATCGAAGACGTGTGGGTCGAGCTCTGCGATTGGACGATGTTCATCGCATCGATCAGCGCGACGGGGCCCGCGCCGTAGCCGAGCCGCCAGCCGGTCATGCAATAGGCCTTGGAGACACCGTTGACGGTGAGCAGGCGGTCCATAAGCCGCGGCTCGACCTGGCCCGGCGTGGCGAACCGGAAGCCGTCATAGACGATGTGCTCGTACATGTCGTCGCTCAGCACCCAGACGTTCGGATGCTTCATCAGCACGGCGCAGATCTCGGCCAGCTCCTCGCCCGTATAAGCCGCCCCGCTCGGGTTGCTGGGCGAATTCAGCACGACCCACTTGGTCCTGGGCCCGATCGCGGCGTCGAGGTCGGCGGGGCGGATCCGGAACCCGTCCTCCTCGCGGCCGTCGACATAGACCGGGGTCCCGCCCGCCAGCAGCACCATGTCGGGATAGGAGACCCAATAGGGCGTCGGGATGATCACCTCGTCGCCCTCATCCAGCGTGGCGACGAAGGCGTTGTAGAGCACCTGCTTGCCGCCGCAGGACACGCTGACCTGCCGCGGCGTGTAGCTCAGCGCGTTGTCGCGCTCGAACTTGGCGCAGATCGCCTCGCGCACCGCCATCGTGCCGGCGATCGGGGTGTATTTGGTCTCGCCGTCGCGGATCGCCCGGATGCCGGCTTCAGCGATGTTCTCCGGCGTCGGGAAATCCGGCTCGCCGGCGCCCAGCCCGATCACGTCCCGCCCGGCCGCCTTGAGCTCCGCGACCAGGCCGGTCAGCGCGTTGGTCGGCGATGGCTTGATCCGCGCCAGTCTGGTGGCCAGAAGCGACATCAGGCGGTCTCCCGGGCGGGTGGGGCGGCGCGAACCTACGCCCCGCCCCGCCGGGACGCAACCGCGACCTGCCGCCTGTTCCCCGACCCTCCGACCGTCTTATATTCGGTCCATGAGCACGGTCATCGCAGAACGGCCCGCGGCCGCGGCCGGCGCCCCATTCGAGGTGGTCTCGCCGTTCGTTCCGGCCGGCGACCAGCCGCAGGCCATCGCGGAGATCATCCAGGGCATAAGGTGCGACGAGCGAGAGCAGGTCCTGCTCGGGGTCACCGGGTCGGGCAAGACCTTCACCATGGCCCACGTCATCCAGGCGGTCGCCCGGACGACGCTGATCCTAGCGCCCAACAAGACCCTGGCCGCCCAGCTCTACGGCGAGATGCGCGGCTTCTTCCCAAACAACGCGGTCGAGTATTTCGTCTCCTACTACGACTACTACCAGCCCGAGGCCTACGTGCCGCGCACCGACACCTATATCGAGAAGGACTCCTCGATCAACGAGCAGATCGACCGGATGCGCCATTCCGCGACCCGCTCGTTGCTCGAGCGCCGCGACGTGATCATCGTCGCCTCGGTGTCGTGCATCTACGGCATCGGCTCGGTGGAGACTTATTCGGAGATGACCATCCTGATCGAGACCGGCCGCCGGCTCGACCAGGGCGCGCTGCTCAAGCGGCTGGTCGAGCTGCAATACCGCCGCAACGATGCCAACTTCGTGCGCGGCACGTTCCGGGTGCGCGGCGATTCGATCGAGATCTTTCCGGCCCATTACGAGGACCGTGCCTGGCGGCTGTCGCTGTTCGGCGATGAGGTCGAGTCGATCCACGAATTCGATCCGCTGACCGGCGAGAAATCGACCAGGCTCCCATCGGTGACGGTCTATGCCAACAGCCATTACGTCACGCCGCGCCCGACGCTGCGCCAGGCGATGAAGCTGATGAAGATCGAGCTGGCCGAGCGGCTGGAGTGGTTCCGCGCCAACGGCAAGCTGCTGGAGGCCGAGCGCCTGGAGCAGCGCACGAATTTCGACCTGGAGATGATGGAGACCACCGGCCAGTGCGCCGGCATCGAGAACTATTCGCGGTTCCTGACCGGACGCCAGCCCGGCGAACCGCCGCCGACGCTGTTCGAGTACCTGCCCGAGGACGCCTTGCTGATCGTCGACGAGAGTCACGTGACGGTTCCCCAGCTCGGCGGCATGTTCCGCGGCGACTTCAACCGCAAATCGACCCTTGCCGAATACGGCTTTCGGCTGCCGTCCTGTGTCGACAACCGGCCGCTGAAGTTCGAGGAGTGGGACGCGATGCGGCCGCTGTCGGTGTTCGTCTCCGCGACCCCGGGGAAGTGGGAGATCGAGCGTACCGGCGGGGCGTTCATCGAACAGGTGATCCGGCCCACCGGACTGATCGATCCGGTCTGCATCGTCCGACCGGTCGAGCACCAGGTCGACGACCTGATGGGGGAATGCCGCATTGCGGCCGAGGCCGGCCAGCGGGTGCTGGTCACCACGCTCACCAAGCGCATGGCCGAGGATCTCACCGAGTACCTGCAAGAGGCCGGCATCCGCGTCCGCTACCTGCATTCGGATGTCGACACGCTGGAGCGCATCGAGATCATCCGCGACCTCCGGCTGGGCGCGTTCGACGTGCTGGTCGGAATCAACCTCTTGCGCGAGGGGTTGGACATCCCGGAATGCGCGCTGGTCGCGATCCTCGATGCCGACAAGGAGGGCTTCCTGCGCTCGCAGACCTCCCTGGTCCAGACCATCGGCCGCGCCGCACGCAACATCGACGGGCGGGTGATCCTCTATGCCGACACGATGACGTCCTCGCTCGACTACGCGATCAAGGAGACCGACCGCCGGCGCGCCAAGCAGGCCGCGTTCAACGAGGCCAACGGGATCACGCCGCACAGCGTGCGCAAGGGCATCGTCGACATTCTGGAGTCGGTCTACGAGCAGGACCGGGTGACGGTGGGCACGCTGGACGAGGAGATGCCCAACCTGATCGGCCACAACCTGCAGACCTACGTCGCGGACCTGGAAAAACGGATGCACGATGCCGCCGCCAACCTGGAGTTCGAGGAAGCCGCGCAGCTCCGCGACGAGATCCGCCGCCTGGAGGCCACCGACCTGGGCATCCCGACCGGCGAGAAACGCCTGAACGCGCGCATCCGCGCCGCCCGGAGCGCGAAGTCCGGCGGCAAGTCGAAATACCGGCGAAAGCAGCGCCGCGGGCCCTAAGCGTCCGCAGGAAAGTGCCCGCCGCATACCGCGCCTGGAACTGGCCCGGCCACGCCCCCATATTGGGGGGAACGGGAGGAGGTCCTTGCCGCCGCGGCAGCCGCGGTCGGAAACGGCTTCAATGCGCCCGACCTGCAAGCTCGGTTCGACATTGCCTCGATGACCTTCTTGTCGCTCGCCGTCGGTTTTGTGCTGCTGTTCTTCGGCGGGGAGGTCGTGGTGCGCGGCGCGGTGGCGCTGGCACGCCGTTTCGATGTCTCGCCGCTGGTCATCGGGCTGACCATCGTCGGCTTCGGCACCTCGCTGCCCGAGCTGCTGGTCAGCCTGAACGCCGCCTTGAACGGCGCACCCGGTATCGCCGTGGGCAACGTCGTCGGCAGCAACCTTGCCAACATGATGCTGATCATGGGCGCGGCGGCCCTGGTGTGCCCGATCGTCGTCAACCCGCAGGCGGTCCGGCGGGACGGGCTGTGCATGGCCGGCATCACGGCCGTGTTCATCGTCATCGGCCTGAGCGGCTCGGTCGAGTTGCACGAGGGCGTGCTGATGGTCGCCGCCCTGGCGCTCTATATCGGCCTGTCGCTGTGGCGCGATATGCGCTCCGACGATGCTGCCGCCCAGCTTCACCGCGAGGAGGCCGACGAGGTTACCGGCCTGCCCGAGCGGCTCTGGGTGATGACTGTTGCGATCATCGGCGGTTTCGCGGCGATCGGCTTGGGCGCGGAGCTGTTGGTCGGCGGCGCGACCGCCCTTGCGATGGCTGCCGGCATCCCGGAGGAGGTGATCGGCCTTACCCTGATCGCGGTCGGCACCTCGCTGCCGGAACTGGCCACCTCGCTGGTCGCGGCCTATCGCGGTCATTCCGACGTGTGCCTGGGCAACGTCATCGGCAGCAACATCTTCAATCTCTTCGGGATCCTGGGCATCACCGCGATCGCGACACCGGTGCCGTTCCCCGACCAGATCATCGCATTCGATCTGTGGGTGCTGGCCGGGGTGACGGTTCTGCTGCTGCCGTTCCTGATGTCCGGCTGGCGGCTCAGCCGCGCGGAAGGCACAGCCCTTCTCGTCCTCTACGCCGCCTATGTGACATGCCAGTTCTGGGGTATCAGCGGCACCTACGTGGCGGGCCAGTCCTGAGAGGACCGCCGGCCACTTGATCGCGGCCGGCGATCGCGCAATGGTGCGGCCATGTCCGAACCACAGCCCGGCGCGGCGCTGGTCACAGGTGCCGCGCGCCGCATCGGACGCGCGATCGCGCTCGGCCTCGCAGGCTGCGGGCGGCCGGTCGCGGTCCACTACGGCGGCTCCCGAAGCGACGCCCTGGAAACGGTCGGCGAAATCGAACGGCTGGGCGGCCGCGCGGTGGCGATCGCCGCCGATCTCACCGAGGAAGCGCAGACCGGGGCGCTGATCGGCCGCGCGGCCGAGGCACTCGGCCCGGTCGAGGTTCTGGTCAACAACGCCTCGGTCTTCGAGCACGACTCGGTCACGAGCGCGACGCGCGAAAGCTGGGACCGGCACCTGGAGACCAATTTGCGGGCGCCCTTCGTGCTCATCCAGCGGCTGGCCGAGACCCTGCCGGCGGAACGCGACGGCGTCGTGATCAACATCCTCGACGAACGGGTGTGGAACCTCACGCCCCATTTCGTCTCCTACACCCTGAGCAAGGCGGGCCTGTGGACGCTAACCCGGACGATGGCGCTGGCCTTGGCACCGCGCATCCGGGTCAACGCGATCGGACCCGGGCCGACGCTGCCGAGCCCGCGTCAGTCGCGCGCCCAGTTCGACCGGCAGGCGGCGATGATGCCGCTGGGCCGGGGGACCACGCCCGAAGAGGTCGCCCGCGCGGTGGCTTTCATCCTCGAGGCGCCGGCGATGACCGGCCAGATGGTCGCGCTCGACGGCGGGCAGCATCTCGGCTGGGCGCAACCGCGCGCCGGTGCCGGACCGGTCGCCGAATGAACGCAGGACCCCAGACCGCCGGCGCGAGGCGGCGCATGTTGGTGCGCGACCTCGTCCTGGAGTGCCGGATCGGCGTCTACCGCCACGAGCGCAATGGCAAGCAGAGGGTCCGGATCAATCTCGACCTCGAGGTCGCCGAGCCGGACATCGCGCCGACGGACCGCCTTGCCGATGTCGTCAACTACGAAACCCTGGTCCTCGGCCTGCGCGGCCTGGCCGAGGCGGGCCACGTAAACCTGGTCGAGACGCTTGCCGAGCGGATCGCCGAAATCTGCCTGTCGGATGCGCGTGTGCAACGTGCGCGTGTGCGCGTCGAGAAGCTCGATGTATTTGCCGACATGGACAGCGTGGGCGTCGAAATCGAACGGATCAGCGGGACGAGCCGAACCGCTTGAATGGTACACCGTGTTCGGAACATGCTCTAACCCGCAAGAGTCGCGTTGGTGACCCGATGGGCGGAAACGGGACGAGACGAGACGAAATTTCGGCCACCGCCGGGCCTCCGAGCGGCTCCGGAGCGCGCCGCAGCGCGGCGTCGGAGCCGTCGCTGGAGATCCGCTGGGCCGAAACGCTGGCCGTCGGCGTGGACGCGATCGCCGCCCAGCTCAGGACCCTGCCGTCCGCGCCCGGGGTCTATCGCATGCTCGATGACCAGGGCACGCCGCTCTATATCGGCAAGGCGAAGAACCTGCGCAAGCGGGTCAGCGCCTACACCAGGCCCGGCCGGCTGCCGCCGCGGCTGCATCGCATGATCGCCCAGACCCAATCGCTCGAAGTCATCACCACCCATACGGAGGTCGAAGCGCTGCTGCTGGAAAGCAACATGATCAAGCAGCAGAAGCCGCGCTACAACATCCTCATGCGGGACGACAAGTCGTTCCCGCACATCCTGCTGACCGCCGATCACGAATGGCCGCAGCTCCTCAAGCACCGCGGAGCGCGCAGCCGCAAGGGCGAATATTTCGGCCCCTTCGCCTCGCCCGGGGCGGTCAACCGCACGTTGTCGGCGTTGCAGAAAGTCTTCCCGCTGCGCTCGTGCTCGGATTCGGTGTTCGCCGGACGCACCCGGCCGTGCCTGCAATATCAGATCAAGCGCTGCTCGGCGCCCTGCGTCGGCCGCATCGATGCGGACGCGTACGCCGACATCGTCGAGCAGGCGCGCGCATTTCTCGCCGGACGCAGCCACAACCTGCGGCAGTTCCTGTCCGCGCGGATGGAGGCAGCGAGCCGGGCGCTGGAGTTCGAGACCGCGGCGGTCTACCGCGACCGCATCCGCGCGCTGTCGGAGATCCAGGCCCATCAGGACGTCAACGTGCGCTCGCTGGGCACCGCGGACGTGGTGGCCGCGGCCCAGGAGGCCGGCCAGACATGCATTCAGGTCTTTTTCTTCCGCGCCGGCCAGAATTACGGCAACCGCACCTACTTCCCGGCCCAGGCCAAGGACCAGCCGGTCCAGCTCGTCCTGGCCGCCTTCCTGGGGCAGTTCTACAGCGACAAGCGGCCGCCGCCGCTGGTGCTCGTGAGCGCTGAGCCGAGCGATTCGGCGCTGCTCGGCGAGGCGCTGGCGATCCGCGCCGGCAGGCGGGTCGCGCTGTCGGTGCCGGTCCGCGGGACGCGGCGCAAGCTGCTGGACACGGCGATTGCCAACACCCGCGAATCGCTCGGCCGCCGGCTCGCGGAGAGCTCGGCCCAGCGCCGGCTGCTCGACGGCGCGGCCGAGCTTTTCGGGCTGGACGGCGCGCCCAACCGGATCGAGGTGTTCGACAACAGCCATATCTCCGGATCGAACGCGCTGGGCGCGATGATCGTCGCCGGGCCCGAGGGCTTCGTGAAGAGCGCCTATCGAAAGTTCAATATCCGATCCGGCGAGATCGCGCCCGGCGACGACTATGCGATGATGCGCGAGGTGCTGCACCGGCGCTTCGCGCGCACGATCCGCGAGGACCCGGGCCGCGAGGGCGGCGGCTGGCCCGATCTGGTGGTGGTCGACGGCGGGCCGGGCCAGCTCGGCGCGGTCGGCGAGGTGATGGCCGACCTGGGGATCGATGACCTGGCGCTGGTCTGTATTGCCAAGGGACCCGACCGCGACGCCGGGCGCGAGCGGTTCCATATGGCCGGCCGGGCGCCTTTCATGCTGCCGCCCAACGACCCGGTGCTATATTTCATGCAGCGGCTGCGCGATGAGGCCCACCGTTTCGCCGTCGGGTCCCACCGGGCGCGGCGCTCGAAGGCGATCACGGCATCTCCGCTCGATGAGATCCAGGGCATCGGCGCGCGCCGGAAGCGGGCGCTGCTCAACCATTTCGGCTCGGCTGCGGGCGTCGCCAAGGCAGGCCTGACCGACCTGGAGACCGTCGAGGGCATCAGTCGGACCGTCGCAAAACGGGTTTACGATCATTTCCGTGGTGGGCCATAACACGATTCCGGCTGCGATCCGCGGCGCGGTTGAGTGCGGCAGGACAATGGCGAGCAACCTACCCAATATCCTGACCCTGTTTAGGATTGCCGTCATTCCGGTGCTGGTCGCCGCGTTGTTCCTCGGCGGGACGCTCGGCAACTGGATCGCCTTCGGCATGTTCACCATCGCCGGCATGACCGACTATTTCGACGGCTATCTGGCGCGGCGGCTCGGCCAGCAGTCGGCCTTCGGACGGTTCCTCGACCCGCTGGCGGACAAGCTTCTGGTCGCCTCCACGCTGATGATGATGGTCGCGTTCGGCCACATCTCGGGGCTTGCGGTCCTGCCGGCCCTGGTGATCCTGTGCCGCGAGATCCTGATCTCGGGATTGCGGGAGTTCCTCGCCGCCATCAAGATCGGCGTGCCGGTCAGCCGGCTTGCCAAATGGAAGACCACGATCCAAATGACGGCTATTGCGATACTGCTTGTCGGCGATGCCGGGCCGGACGCGATCCCGGTGGTCGGCATCGGTGAGGTGCTGTTGTGGCTGGCCGCGCTGCTCACCCTGACCACCGGCTATGATTATCTGCGCGCCGGCCTGCGCTACATCCTCGAAGAGGACACCAGGGCGGGCAGCGGCGCGGGAAAGTAGGAGAATGTCCCACCGGGCGGTGCTTGGAATCGTTGGCTGGAGCGGCAGCGGAAAGACCACATTGGTGAAGCACGTTCTGGGCGAGCTGGTCGGGCGCGGCTACGCGGTCTCGACCATCAAGCACGCCCATTCGGGCTTCGATATCGACACCCCGGGCAAGGATTCCCATACCCACCGCATGGCCGGCGCGCGCGAGGTCGTGGTCTCCTCGGCCAACCGGTTCGCACTGATGCACGAAAACCGCGGCGAGCCGGAGCCGCGCATCGCTGGTCTCCTGGCCCGCATGGCACCGGTCGACCTGGTGCTGATCGAGGGTTACAAGTCCGACCCGCACGACAAGCTCGAGGTCCACCGCCCCTCGCTCGGCAAGACGGTGCTGTTCACGAACGACCCCGATGTCGTGGCAGTGGCGAGCGACGAACCGGTGCCGGACGCCACGGTGCCGGTGCTCGATCTCGGCGACGCCGCCGCGGTCGCCGATTTCATCTTGCGGCACTGCGGACTCGACGGTGCGGATCGAGGAGCGGTCTGAGATGGCCCAGCTTTCCGACGACTGCTTCGCCTTCGGCGGCGAGTTGATGACCGCGGGCGAGGCGCTCGACCTGCTGGGCGCACGGCTTGAGGTCGTGGTCGAGCCCGAACCGGTCGCGCTCAAGGCGGCATGCGGCCGGATTCTCGCAGAAGACGTGCTTGCCCCCGTCGCGGTGCCGCCGCACGACAACGCCGCGGTTGACGGCTACGCGGTCTATTTCGACGATCTCGAAACCGGCGGCGACACCAGGCTCCGCGTCGGCGAGCGGATCGCCGCCGGGCGGATGACCGACCGGGTCGTTTCCCGCGGCGAGGCGGTGCGCATCTTCACCGGCGCGCCGATGCCCAGCGGTCCGGACACCGTCCTGATGCAGGAAGACTGCGCGCTGGACGGCGCCACCGTCATCGTGCCGCCGGGCATCAAGCGCGGTGCGAACCGGCGCCGCGCGGGCGAGGATATCGCCGCGGGCACCACCATCTTGCGCGCCGGACGGCGGCTCCGGGCGCAGGATGTCGGGCTCGCCGCCTCGGTCGGAAGGGCGAGCCTTTCGGTCTACCGGCCGCTCCGCGTCGCGCTGTTCTCGACCGGCGACGAAGTCCGCGAAGTGACCGACGACCTGCCGCCCGGCTGCATCTATGACGCCAACCGCTACGCCATCGCCGGCCTCTTGGGCGGGCTGGGGTGCGAGGTCGACGATCTCGGCATCCTGCCCGATCGCCTGGAGGCGGTGCGTGCGGCGCTGGCCGAGGCGGCCGCCAGCCATCATCTGATCATGACCTCGGGCGGGGTCTCGACCGGCGAGGAAGACCATGTCCGCGCGGCCGTCGAGGATTTGGGCCGGATCCATTTCTGGCGCCTTGCGATCCGCCCGGGTCGGCCCCTGGCCCTGGGCCAGGTCGGCCGCGTGCCGTTCGTCGGCCTGCCCGGCAACCCGGTCGCGGTGATGGTGACCTTCATGCGCTTCGCCCGTCCGGCAATCCTGCGCCTGGCCGGAGCGGAAGATGCGCCGCCGCACATGTTCCCGGTGCGCGCGGCCTTCGGCTACAGCAAGAAGGTCTCGCGGCGCGAATGGCTGCGGGTGAGCCTGTTTACCGACGAGGACGGAGCGCTGGCGGTGCGGAAGTTCCCGCGCGACGGGGCCGGCATCCTGTCCTCGATGGTCGAGGCCGACGGGCTGGTCGAGCTGCCCGAAGCCCTCGGCGAGCTGGCGCCCGGCGCCATGGTCGATTTCATCCCGTTCAGCGAGGTGAGTTGATGGAGCTGCTCTATTTCGGGCGGGTGCGGGCGCGCATCGGCGTGCACCGCGAGACGATCGTAACACCCGCCGAGGTCGCCGACGTCGATTCGCTGATCGAATGGCTGTGCGCGCGCGGCGCGCCCTATGACCACGCGCTGGAGGACCGCCGGGCGATCCGTGTTGCCGTCAACCAGGAGCTCTGCGGCTTCGATGCGCCGGTCGCCGGCGACGACGAGGTTGCGCTGTTCCCGCCGATGACCGGAGGATAGGCCGATGATCCGGGTCCAGAAGCACGACTTCGACATCGGCGCCGAGTTCGACGCGCTGTGCGGCGGCAAGACGGATGCCGGCGCGCTGTCGAGCTTCGTCGGCATGGTGCGCGATATCTCCGGCGCTGACCGGATCAGCGCGATGACGCTGGAGCACTATCCCGGCATGACCGAGCGCCAGCTCGAAAAGCTCGAGGCCGAGGCGCGCGAGCGCTGGGAGCTGATCGACGTGCTGATCATCCACCGCTACGGGAGGCTGGAGCCGGGCGAGCGCATCGTCCTGGTCGCGACCACCGCCGCCCACCGCGAGACGGCGATCGATGCCTGCCACTTCCTGATCGACTGGCTGAAGACCAAGGCGCCGTTCTGGAAGCTCGAGGCCACACCGGACGGCGAGCGCTGGGTCGAGGCCAAGGAAGACGACAGCGCCGCCGAGCAGCGCTGGACCCTCCCCGGCCGCACCTTGCAGGACGCCGGTTGACGCAGGCTACATCGACTTGAAGCAGCGCAGCACGGCCTCGCGCGAGGCCTTGGCCGCAGCTTCCTGATAGCCGTCCTTGTATGGCATCGAGAAGTTGTGGGTCGCACCCGGATGGACGACGATCTCCGCATTGGCGTGGCCCGAATAGGCCTTGCGGATCGCCTCGACCTCGTCCATCGGCACCACCGGGTCCTCGTCGCCGAAGTGGAAGCTCACCGGGCAGGTGACCTTGGCCGCCTCTTCGGCGTACTCGCCGATCTTGGTGCCGTGGAAGGAGCCCGCCGCATCGATGCCCAGCCGCGCCGCGCCGAGATGGGCATAGAGCCCGCCGAAGCAGAACCCCAGCATCGCCACCTTGCCGTTGCACCCCGGCCGCGCCTTGAGGTCCTTGATCAGGTCTTCGATGTCGCGCACGCCCTGGTCCTGGTCGAACGCCCCGTAGCGTGCGAAGGCCTTTTCCATATCCGCGGTCGGACCCGGCATCACCCGCCAGAAGATGTCCGGCACCGAGACGATGAACCCGTCCGCGGCCCAGGCGTCGGACAGCGCCTTCATCTCGTCGTCGATGCCGAAGATCGCGGTGATCAGCAGGATGCCCGGCGCCGGACCGACGGCCTCGGGCGTGGCGAGATAGCCGTCGAACGTCTCCCCGTCGCGGGTCTTGTAGGTGATGTCGGTGCTCGGCATTGCGCGCTCCCTGTTGAACGTGGCCCGGTCTGGGCTCGGCGACGGATTCAGGGGCCGTCCGCAAGCGTTGTCAATCGGCCGGCGGTGCGGCGCCGGGCCGCGTTGCGGACAAGCGCCAACGATCGGTCGCGCAGCATCAGCGCGCCTGCTCCGCGCGGCGGGCCAGCGGCTTGTCGTCGATCGGCCAGTGGATCAGGGCGGCGAACAGGCCCATGACGATGGCAACCCACCAGAAGCTGTCATAGGAGCCGGCGGCATCGTCGATCCCACCGCCGAGCCAGAACGCCGGGCTCAGGCGGCCGAACCTGCCGGCACAGCCGCCGTGCGTTTGACCGGGCGGTCGTCGACCGGCAGGTTGAAGGCCGCAGCGAGCACACCCAGCACGATCGAGGCCCACCAGATCACGAGATAGCTGCCGGTGACTTCGAACAACCAGCCGCCGGCCCAAATCCCGATGAAGCTGCCGAGCTGATGGACCAAGAACGAAAACCCGAACAGCGTCGCCATGTAGCGGACGCCGAAGATCTGAGCGACCAACCCGCCGGTCAGCGGCACGGTGCCGAGCCACAACAGGCCGATGGCCGAGGCGAAGATGGCGACGCTCGCATCGCTGACCGGCAGCAGGATGAATACCGTCATCACCACCGAGCGCAGGATGTACAGCCAGGCCAGCAGAAACTTCTTGCGCCGCCGTCCGCCGAGCGCGCCCCAGAACAGGCAGCCGATGACGTTGAACAGGCCGATCAGTGCGATCGCCCAGGCGCCCATGTCCGGCGAGACGTCATACTGGCTCAGCATGACCGGAAAATGCGTCCCGATGAACAGGGTCTGGAAGCCGCAGACGAAATAGCCGGCGCTCAGCAGCAGGTAGCCGCGATGGGTGAAGGCCTCGCCCAGGGCGCCGCGGAACGACAGCCCGGTTGCGGCCGACGCGGACTCAGGCCGCCCGGTCACCAGCCCCGCGGCCAGCGGCACCATCACGGCGGCAACCCCGGCGAGCACGACCAGGGTCGTGGTCCAATCGGAGGCATCCATGATCGATTGGGTCAGGGGCACCAGCACGATCTGGCCGGAGAATCCGCCGGCACTGGCGATCCCGGCATACATGCCGCGCTTCTTCTCGTCATGGACCACCCGGCTGATCGCGGTCAGGACGATCGGGGCCATCGAGCCGGCCATGGCGATCCCGGTCAGGACGCCGATCCCCAGGATCGCTTCGAGCCGCGTCGTCGCATTGGCCATGACCAGAAGGCCCAACGCGAAGGAGAGCCCGGCGCCGACCACCACGCGGCCGGTGCCCCAACGGTCGGCGATGGCGCCCAGCAGAGGGGTCGCGATGCCCCAGACCAGCGACTGGATCGCCATCGCGAACGACAACGTCCCGATCCCCCAGCCGAGCCCTTCGCTCGCCGGCGCCAGCCAAAGCCCGTAAGTCATGCGGACCCCGAAGGTGACCGCCATCACCAGCGTGCCGCAGAGCAGCACCACGAAGGGTGTCCGCCAGGAGCGCGTGGTCACGGCCGGTCGATCTCCGCGGCGTCCTCGGGGAGGAAGCGGTGGGCGCAGGCCGGACAGCAGAGCGCGATCGTGGCCGCGTCGATCAGCGGCGTTGCCGCAGCGAACCACTCCCGGCACGACGGGCAGCGGACGAAAGCCGCGTTTCCCTGCTTCTCGGCCATGCTCAGGCGCGCGGCCATGCGCTCGGGTCGACGCCGGCAAGCAGCGCGCGGGCGGCGGCGAGCGCCGTCTGTCCGACGCGGTTGACCGGAGCCATCGGGCGCGGCGCTCCGGGCCGGCGCGGCGGCGGCAGCGTGGCATCGAGCGCGGTCTTAGTGGTGGAGCGCGCGCCGGGCGGGCTCGACGGGTCGAGGTTCGCCTCCGTCAGCCCGTCGACGCGAATCAGGTCGCGGTCCCACTGCAGCCGGGTCGACAACGCCCACAACACCGCGCGGTCATCGAAGATGTCGATGTCCTCGTCGAAGGCCATCACCGCCTTCAGCCGGCGGTAGGACAGGGCGGCGACCAGCGCATCGCGCACCTCGCCCGGCCGCGGGTCGCGGAACTGCAGATAGGCATGGAACCGGCGGCCGGAGAACGGCACATGGACGGTCCGCAACGCCGGCGCAGCGTTGCGGCACATCGCGAAGATCGCGCCTTCCATGGCCATGTTGTCGGGAATCAGGTGATCGGCAAGCCCGGAGCCGCAATCCTGATACAGCGCGTCGGCGCGGCGGGTGATCGCGGTGACCTCGACCACCGGGTTGGCGACCTGCGGTCCCTGATAGCCGGTGAACTCGGCGAACGGACCTTCGGCCTCCAGCCGGTCGGGCGGGATGAACCCCTCGATGACGATCTCGGCGTCGGCCGGCACGCGGATCAGATCGCCGTGGCTGATCGAAGCCACCAGCCGGACCGGCGCGCCGAGCGCAGCGCCGGCAGCACCCCAATGGCTCTCCGGATAGCCGATCTTGGCCTGGGTGCCCATCACCACCGCGGGGTGGTGGCCGATCCACACCGCGACCGGGCAGGGCTCGCCACGGTCCCAGTACTTCTTGATGTTGAGCCAGTTGTGCGAGGTCGGGTACGGGTAGATCGCCATCAGACGGGGTCCGCGCACCCAGCAGCGCTGGATGCCCATGTTGTCGGTACCGCTGTCCGGATCGGCGGTGACCGCGTGGCCGGCGGTGATATAGTGGCCGGCATCGTCGCCGTGCTGCTTCAGCGCGGGCAGCGCGGTCAGATCGGCCTGATCGCCCTCGGCAACGACCGCCTGGACCGGTGCGGCATCGCGGACGACGACGACGGGTTCGATGTGACCGGCGGCCATCTCGGCAAACGCCCGGGCGCACATCCGGTGATCGTCGATGCCAAGGGCCGCCGCGCATAGCGCCCGGCTCGCGGTCAGGTTGCACACGACCGGGATCTCGCTTTCGGTCCCGTCCGCGCGCAGCGGCCGGTCGATCACCACCACCGGCTGCGCGCCCTCGCCATAGAGCGCGTGCTGCAAGGCGGTGATCTCCTCGACGACGCGGACCGGCGCGGGCGGGCGGAAGACCGCCGCCTCGTTGTCCGCGAGAAAGGTCCTGAGATCGGGCGGGCGCGCGGCCACGCGCGGCGCTCAGGCGAGGCCCGCGCGTTCGGCCTCGGACCGCACCGTCCGGTCCTCGTAGGCCGAGCGCAGGCCCTCGAAATGGGCGATCGCCGCCGGGTCCATGTCACGCTCAGGGATCGGGTCCTCGTCCCAATGGCCGTACTTGTCGACACCGCGCACCAGCCGCGCCGGATAGCGCCCGAGCGAATACCGCACATAGGGCGGGCAGAAGACGAACAGGATGCCGATCCGGCGTTGGTCGGAGGTGTTTGGCTCCGATGAGTGGGCGAGCCGGAAATGGTGTAACGTCGCCTCGCCGACACCGACCTCGGCGGCCACCGCGCCGGTCTCGTCGAAATCGGGGATGTACTGGCCGCGCTGCAGCAGGTTGTCGGCGGCATAGGTCTCGATATGGGGCCGCTCGGGCTTCAGATGGCTGCCCGGCAGGTAGCGCATGCAGCCATGCTCGATCCTCGCCTCGGTCAGCCCGATCCAGGCACTCCACACGTCCACCGGGTCGTAGCCGAAATAGGCCGAATCCTGATGCCAGGTCACGTAGGCCGGATCGCGGGCATTCTTCGCCCACACCGCGGAGGTGACCAGCATGATGTCGGGCCCGATCAGGTCCTCGACCGCATCCAGCAGGGCCGGTGTCGTGCCGAGCCGCCACATCCAGGTGAACAGCAGATGCGCCTTGACCTTGAGGTCGCGCGGTGCGCTGGTGCCGGTCTCGCGCTCGTAGTCCTCGAACCTGTCGAGATAGTCGCGCGCCTCGGCCGGCGAGAGCACGGGAACCGGAAAGGCATAGCCGCCGGTCCGTGCGGTCTCGATCTGTGCTTCGGTCAGACGCTTGGGCATGACCCGTCCCTGCGGCGGCGTTCTCGTCGGTCCGCAGTGTGCACCGGGCCAATCCGGACGGCAAGCAGCGCGGGCTCACGCGCGCATGTGGCGGCGCGGATCGGCGTCGGCGGGGATGTCGGCGACCTCCCAGCCATATTCGAGCAGCGGCACGGCGGCGAGCGCGTGCTCGCGGATGACCCCGACGAGGTCGCAGGTCTTGGCCACGGCGTCGGGCACCTGGCGGGTCAGGAGGAAGGACTTCCACTTGACGTAGTCCGCGACCGGGGACTGGGCGTCTCCCTTGAAGCCCCGCGGCATGGTCTTGAGCGTCGAGATCGCCCGCATGTAGGGCGCCTCTCCGGGGACCGTGCCGTAGGGGCCGACGATCGCCAGCCATTCCTCGGGCGCCTCGACCATGCGCTGGCGCCAGGCGTTCAGCATCGGCGGATCGGCCCGCCAGAACCCGGCGGAGACGAAGCAGTTGCCGGGCTGGATGTGGATGTAGACCATGCCGGCCTCGCCGCGCCCGCCGCCGCGCGACAGGATGGCGCCGGCATGGGTCTTGTAGGGCTGCTTGTTCCTGGAGAACCGCACGTCGCGATGGATCCGGAACACCGCCCGGCCCGGATCGCCCCGCACGGGCAGGCCCTTGCCGGCACCGTCGGGGCGGAACTCGGCGACCAGACATTCCAGAGGAAACCGGACCTCGGTCTCGTAGATCTCCCGGCGAGCGGTGAACCAGGCGCGCTCGTTGTTCCTCGCCAGGCCGCGCAGAAAGGTAAAGGCGGCATCGCCGAAGCCCTCGAAATCGGGCCTGATGTCGTCGGGGAAGACCAGTCTGGTGCTCATGACCGAGGACGATAGGCAGGCAGGCCGCGCGGTCAAGTCGGCTTGTCCCCGACCGGCCTCAAGGCACCGGCAGGGACGGCAGCGTCAGTCGAGCACCATCTGGATCGGGCCTTGGGCCCGGCTGTGGACGAACTGGTCGACGTGGGCGTTCTCGCACCCGTCCAGCGCCGCGCCGGGGCCCTGCCAGATCATCCGGCCCTCGAACATCATCGCGACCCGGTCGGCGATGCGCCGCGCGCCGGCCATGTCGCTGGTGACCGACAGCACCGTCGCGCCGAGGTCGGCAATGATCTCCAAGATCAGGTCGTTGATCACGTTGGACATGATCGGATCCAGCCCGGCTGTCGGCTCGTCGAGCAGCAGAATCTGCGGATCGTTGGCGATGGCCCGGGCGAGCGCCGCGCGCTTGCGCATGCCGCCGGACAGCTCGACCGGATAGAGGTCGGCGGTATCGGCCGACAGCCCGACCGCCTCGATCCTGCGCACCGCGAAATCACGGCTGCGCCTGCGGTTCAGCGTGCCCTCGTTCAGCGGCCTGAAGGCGACGTTCTCCCAGACCCGCAGACTGTCGAACAGCGCCGACTGCTGGAACAGCATGCCGATCCGGCCGGCGAGCGCATCGCGGGCGCGGGCGGACAGCCCGACGGTCTCGGTCCCGGCGATGCGCACGCTGCCTTCGTCGGGCTCCACCAGCCCGATAACGGTCTTGAGCAGGACCGTCTTGCCGCTGCCCGACGGCCCGATGATAACCACCGATTCGCCGTGATCGACATCAAGGCTGACACCGTCCAGGGCGCGCTCACCGTCGAAGCGCTTGCCGAGGCCGGCGAGTTCGATCAACGGCCCGTTCGGATCCGTCGGGCGGTCGGCGGTGTCGGCCATCGCGGGGTCTGCCGATCGGAGGGAGGCGAGGGGAACGATATTGCGGCCCGCGAAACGGGTCAACGCCATCTATCGTCGGCCACGGCGCTTCATCCAGCCGCGTTCGCGGTAGAACCGCGCCGCACCGGGGTGCAACGGCACCCGGGCCCGCTTGACCGACCATTTGCCGCGGGGGTCGTAG
The DNA here is from genome assembly GCA_965248835.1 of Alphaproteobacteria bacterium. Lineage (GTDB taxonomy): Bacteria > Pseudomonadota > Alphaproteobacteria > MPNO01 > MPNO01 > CAYFYS01. Next base: position 1,593,204 of record CBDFLJ010000001.1, on the reverse strand, counting down.
TCGCGGAACGCCTGATGGCTCCCGGCAAGGATCTCGCGCCGGTCAACCAGGGTCCGGACCATCGCATGGACGATTTTGTCGGCGACATCGCGATGCACGATGATCATCGTGCCCAGGTCGACCGCGTTGACCGGCCCGTCCTGGCCCTCGAACCAGCGGGGCAGCTTCCTTGCGGCAAGCCCCGACCTCTCCAACGCGGTCAGCGACGCTTCGGGCAGGTCGACGAACCGGACATCGCCGGTGTGTGCGGTCTCAAGCACGACGGGGTGGTCGGACACGGTCGCCTCGAAATAGAGATCCGCTCGGTTGTCGCGCATCATCGAGGGGATTTGCCTGGCACCCACCTGGACGATGTCGCCGCCGCGTTCGCGCAGCAACAGCCTGCTGGAGCCCATCGCCGCCAGGATCTTGTCGACGATGACCGGTACCGTGCTGGCGGCCGGCTCCATGACGATCCGCGGCCCGCCGCGCTCGGCGGTCAACGCCTCGTCGAGCGTGAAGAACCCGGTCCGCCGGATATAGTCCTCGCGCAGCATCGCGGTGAGCCAGACTGGCCTCATCCCACCCATCACCGCGCGGATACCGTTGTACTTCCGCCCGTTATAGGCGGTCTTGTCGCCATGATAGGCCCAGTTCGCGCTGGCCACGTTGGACAGGCCGAAATCGGCGCGGCGCGCATTGACGAAGATCGGATTCCAAATCGCGCTGCCCCGGCGGATGACCGACACCGACGACCCGGGCAGTTCCTTCTGGAGCAGCCTGGCCAGGCTCACCGCGAAGGCGTGCCACGGCGTCCCCACCCGACCCGAAACGATACGGATCTCTTGGTTCTCATTCGCCTGCGCTGCGCCGCACGGCATCGCGGCTAGCAAGGCCAGACCGGCGCACGCGTAACGCAGAATCGGCATCGGCCGGGTCCGTCCCGAGGATCTTCGGATCGGTGCCATGATAGCGCCGAGCGGGCCGGGGCGCGTGGATGGATTTTTCGCCAAGGCCGATTGCGTTACCTTCGCAGCGAGTGCCCTTGACGGTACGGAAGCCGCGCCATGAAGACCTGTCAGCCACCCGTCCGCGACACCAGAAGGCCCGCGACCACGCTGCCCTGGGGCGCGTGCGATGCCCATTGCCACGTCTTCGGGCCGGCGGCGCGCTACCCTTATCATTCCGGCCGGTCCTACACCCCGCCCGATGCGCCGTTCGCCGATCTGGCCGGGCTGCACGACGTGCTGGGGCTCGATCGCGCGGTGATCGTCCAGGCGACCTGTCACGGCACCGACAACAGGGCGATGCTCGATGCGATCGCCGCCGCGCCGGAGCGGTATCGCGGGGTAGCGATGGTCGATGAACGCTTCACCGACCGGGACTACGAGGCGCTGCACCGGGGCGGCGTCCGCGGGGTGCGAATGAGTTTCGCGCGCCACCTGAGCGGACCGCCGGACTTCACCCGCGTGCGCGCGCTCGCCGACCGGATAAGGCCGCTGGGCTGGCACCTCGTGCTCTATCTCGAAGCGGTCGACGTGGTCGAGAACGCCGCAGAGATCGAAAGGCTCGGCCTGCCGGTCGTGATCGACCACCTGGCCCGGGTGAAGGTGGCCGAGGGCCTCGGACAGGCGTCCTTCCGGCGGCTGCTGCAGTTCCTGGCGGAGGGCGATTTCTGGGTCAAGATCTCCTGCGCCGAGCGTCTGTCCGCCGCCGGCCCGCCCTATGAGGACGTGGTGCCCTTCGCCCAGGCGGTGATCGAGGCGGCGCCGGACCGGGTGCTGTGGGGCACCGACTGGCCGCATCCCAACATCGCGGGACCGATGCCAAACGACGGCGATCTGGTCGACATGCTGCCGCGCTACGCGCCGGACCCGGGTCTGCTGCGCCGGATCGTCGTCGACAACCCCGCGCGGCTATACGGTTTCGCGGAATAGAGCATGTTCCGGACACGCTCTGAGCCTTTGCGGCGGTCGAATCTGGCCCGGCTGAGATGGACCCTGCGACGGTGCCTGTTGCCGATTCTTATGACCGTCTGGCCGATCACCCGATTGTGGTACCGCACCTGGGGCCTGCGGCTCGAAGGTGGGCCGGACGATGCGGTGTGGTATTTCGCCTATGGCTCCAACATGCACCCGAGCGCCTTTCGCGACCGGCGCGGCATGCGGCCCAGCGAGACCCGCACCGGCCGCATCGCGGGCTACCGGCTGCGGTTCAATCTGGACGGCTGGCCGCGCGGCAGGGCGGCGCCGGCGAACATCTGCCCCGAACCGGACGCCGAGGTGTGGGGGGTGCTCTATCGCATCCCGCGGCGCGACCTCGTCCGGCTCAACGCGAGCGAGGGCGTGCCCGGCAGGAACTACAGACCGGTGCTGCTGAGGGCCGAGGATGACACCGGTGAACCCATCGAGGCGTTCGCCTACATCGCACGCGGCAATGCGCGGGACGGCAGGCCGTCTCTACGCTACATCACCCTGATCCGCGAGGGCGCAAGGAGCCATGGATTGCCGGGCCACTGGCTCGCCCATCTCGACCGGGTGCCGCACGCCGAGGAAACGGCCGACTCTTGACCTTTCAGGTGGCCTGCTGCGCGTAGGTCCTGAGATACATCTGATGGATATGCTCGCCGGCGAGGATCGGGGGGGACCTGGCGGGGTTGTCCGGGCCCTGGCAGGTCGGCAGGCATTCAACCAGCGCGTGGTAGTTGACGTCGTGGAAGAAGGCGATCGAGTAGCGCTCGCGGCCCGAGGTGTTGATCACACGGTGGGGCGTCGACTGGTAGAGCCCGTTGGTCCAACGCGCCATCATGTCGCCGAGGTTGACCACGAAGGTGCCCTCGATCGGCCGGGCAAGGACCCACGCGCCCGAGGCGGTGCGCAGTTCCAGACCTTCGGCGTCCTGCTGGGCAAGGATCGTCAGGCAGCCCCAGTCGGTATGGGTGCCGCAGCCGAACAGATCCGCGCCGGCATCGACCGGGTGCGGAGGGTAGTGCAACAGGCGCAGGATGGACATCGGGTTGTCGGCGAGCGGTACGAAGTGATGCTCCGGCATGTCGAGCGACAACGCAAGGCCGCGTGAGAGCAGATCGGCCAGCGCGCCCAACCGGGCGAAATAGGCCTCCATCGATTCGCGCCAGCCCGGCAGGCCGTCCGGCCACTGGTTCGGGCCGTGGTTGGGCGTGCCCGCCGCCGCCAGCGGGTCCTTCGGCCCGCGCTCGATGCCGATATAGAAGCTCTCCTTCTGGTCCGGCGCGGCGGCGAGGTCGAGGGTCTGCGCCCCGATCGGTTCGTATCCGCGCGAGACCGGCGAGTGCGCGATCCCGACTCGCGTCTTCGTCGCCAGCGGCTGGCTGAAGAACTGCTGGGACCGGGCGAAGGTCTCGGCAACGCTGTGCGGCGGCACGCCGTGGTTCACGACATAGAAAAAGCCGCTGTCGATGCAGGCCGCCCGGATCTCGCGGGCCACCGTGCGGCGATCTTCGAGACGGGCCGAGGACAGCCCGCCGATATCGATGACCGGAAGCGTTTCGGTTCGAGCCGACATGGCGCGCCCTCCCAAGCAGTGGTTCGCTGTATCCGTGTCGCGGCGAGACTCGCCCGATCCGCCGGGTCCCGTCAAGAAGCGGCCCGGCATATGGACTCGCACCGCAGCGGGGAATATGACTGCGGGCTCAAGGCGTGCCGCGGCGATGCGGGCCCCGAACGAACCAGGGAGAGACAAGATGGGCAGACTGGATGGCCGGGTTGCGATCGTCACCGGCGGCGGACGCGGCATCGGCGTCGCCTATTGCAAGGCGCTGGCCGCCGAAGGCGCCAAGGTCGTGGTCAGCGACATCCTCGACACCGAGAACACGGTCAACATCATCAAGCAGGCCGGCGGCGAGGCGATCGGCAACCACTGCGACGTCACCAGACCGGACGAGACCAGGGCGATGGTCGCCCAGGCGGTCGAGGCCTACGGCAAGCTCGACGTCATGGTGACCAACGCGGCGCTCTTCGCCGATCTGAAGCAGCGCTCGTTCCTGGAGATCGACGAAGACGAATGGGACCGGGTGATGCGGATCAACACCCGCGGAGTGTTCAGCTGCGTCAAGGCGGCGGTGCCGGAGATGAAGAAGAACGGCTACGGCAAGATCATAAACATTGCCTCGGGCACGGTGTTCAAGGGCACGCCGATGCTGCTGCACTATGTCAGCTCCAAGGGCGCCATGGTCGCTTTCACCCGGGCGCTCGCGCGCGAGGTCGGCGATGACGGCATCAACGTCAATGCCATCGCACCGGGGCTGACGATGAGCGAGAAGGTGCTGGCCGACGAGCAGTGGACGCGCATCCAGGCGGGCAACACCGCCAGCCGGGCAATCAAGCGCGAGGAGGTGCCCGAGGACTTGATCGGCGCGCTGATCTTCTTCTCGTCCTCGGACAGCGACTTCGTCACCGGCCAGACCATGGTCGTCGACGGCGGCTCCGCGATGCACTGAGCCGCTCCGGATGCAGCGCCTTGCCGCGTGCCGGGCGTTGCGTCGGGACCGGATTCCGGTCACCATCGGTGCGTCAAGCAACACGCGATCCGGCCGGCCCGGCCGGGCAAGGGAGGTAAGGATGCATGGAACCCTGAGGCTGCTGGCCGCAATAGGCAGCGCGGCCGCGGTGGCGCTGGGCGCCGGCGCGGCGGGCGCGCAGAAGACCTACACTTTGAAGGTGGCCACCTTCGCACCCAAGTTCTCGACCGCCTCGCGGTGGTTCGAGGAGGTCAAGGCGCAGGTCGCCAAGGACTCCGGCGGACGGCTCAAGATCGAGATGTTCTACGGCTCGTCCATGGGACCGATGCCGCGGCATTACGACCTCACCCGCAAGGGCGTCTCCGATATGTCGTTTTTCCAGCACGGCGTGACCCCCGGGCGCTTCCCGCTGACCGAGCTGACGCACGCGCCCTATCTGTTCCCGGACGGCGCCAAGGGCGCCCGTGTGGCGGCCAAGGCGACCGCGGATCTGATGGACAAGTACCTGCGCGCCGAGCACAAGGGGACCATGGCGATGTGGGTGGTCTTCAACCGCCCCTCGGGCGTCTATGATTCGGAAGTCCCGATCAAGAGTCTCGCCGACCTCAAGGGCCGCCGCTACCGCGTGCCAACGCCGACCGACGTGGTGATGATGAAGGCGCTTGGCGCGTTGCCGATCGGCATGCCCGCGACTCATATGGCCGAATCACTGCAGAAGGGCACCATCGACGGCGTGGTCACCGACCCGATGGGCATCTTTGCCTTCAAGCTCGGCAGCCTGGTCAGCCATTACACGCCGATGTTCGTCTCGGTGATCAGCTTCGGCTTGGTGATGAACCCGAAGGCCTATGATCGGCTACCCGGCGACCTGAAGAAGCTGGTCGATGCATTCGCAACCAAGGCGGCCGCCGTGCGCATGGCCGAGCTCGCCTGGGGCGCCGACCCGCCGCCGTTCTCGAAATACATGAACAGCCTGAAAATCCGCCGCGTGGCGCTTTCCGGCACGGCCGATAGCCAGATGCGGGCGCTGGCCAAGAAGGTCATGGACGAGCGGATCACCGGGCTGGAGAAGAAGGGCCTGCCGGCGCGCGCGGTCTATGGCGAGTTGACCGCGCTTTCGGCCAAGTACGCCGGCGAGTAACGCCGGCCCAGGCAGGCAATGCACGCCATCGCTCTGGCGGCGGCGCGGCTGTTGAGCCGCGTCGCCGCCGTGTTCCTGCTTGCCATGATGGCCCTTAACGTCGTCGATGTCGGGCTGCGTGCGGGCCTCAACGCGCCGATCTTCGGGACCTACGAGATCGTCGAACTGCTGTTGGCCGCGGTGGCGTTCCTGGCGATCCCCGAGGTGTTCCTGCGCGACGGCCACATCACGATCGAGCTGATCGATCAGCTTGTCCCGGCCCGCTCGGTCGAATGGCTGAAGGCGACCGGCACGCTGACCGCCCTGGTTTTCGTCGGCCTGCTCGCCTACCACATGGTCGAACCAGCGCTCGAGTTCGTCGAGTTCAACGACGTGACGGTCGATCTGCAGATGCCGCTGATCTGGAAGGGCTCCCTCGTGCTCGCCGGCTTCGCGTGCTCCGTAGCGGCGGTCCTCATCATCTTCTTCCGCGATGTCGCGCGTGCCATGGAGCGGGCCGAATGACGCCCCAGGCGATCGGCGCGCTCGGCATCCTCGCGCTGGTCCTGCTAACGTTCGCGCGGATCCCGCTGGGCGCGGCAATGGGCCTGGTCGGCCTTGTCGGCTATGCGGCAATCGACGGCTGGGAGCGGGCGTTCATCGTATTCGGCGAGACGCCCTATTCACTCAGCCAGTACGCGTTCTCGGTGCTGCCGCTGTTCATCCTGATGGGCAGCGTCGCCACCCGCTCCGGCATGTCCCAGGAGTTGTTCACCGCCGCCAACGCGATCTTCGCCGGCCGACGCGGTGCGCTGCCGATGGCGACCATCGGCGCCTGCGCAGGGTTCTCGGCGATCAGCGGGTCCTCGCTCGCGACGGCTGCGACCTTTACCCAGATCGCGGTGCCGGAAATGCGCCGCCACGGCTATGACGAGCGCCTGGCGACCGGCTCGGTCGCGGTCGGCGGCACGCTCGGCATCCTGATTCCGCCCTCGATAATCATGGTCATCTACGCGCTCGCGGCGGAGGAATCGGTGCCGGAGCTGTTCGCAGCCGGGATGATCCCGGGCGTCCTCCTGGCGATCCTGTTCGTCGGGGTCATCTGGGTCATCACCATCGTCCGCCCGGAATGGGCGCCGGCCGGGCCGCGCATGCAGATGCGGGAGCGGCTGCGCGCAGCCACCGCGATGTGGAAGCTGGTGGTGTTGTTCGCGCTTGCGGTCGGCGGCATCTATGCCGGCTGGTTCAGCCCGACCGAGGCCGCCGGCGTCGCCTCTTTCGCCGCGATCGTGATCGCCGCGGCCACCGGCCAGCTCGGCGTGCAGTCCTTCTTCGCCGCGGTCGGCGAGACCCTGCGGACGACGGCGATGCTGATGTTCATCATCGTCGGCGCCTGGATCTTCGCCTATTTCGTCGTCCAGACCCGGCTGCCGGTCGCCCTGGTCGAGATCATCGAGACGTTCCAGCTCGCGCCCTGGGCGGTGATCATGATCATCCTGATCTTCTACATCATCCTCGGCTGCGTGCTCGACTCGGTGGCGATCATCCTGGTGACCGTGCCGGTCTTCCTGCCGATCGTGATAGCCCTGGGCTACGATCCGGTGTGGTACGGCATCCTGATGGTCGTCGTCGTCGAAGTCGGGCTGATCACCCCGCCGGTCGGCCTCAACATTTTCGTCATCCGGGCCCAGCTCCCAGACATCGCGCTCGGCGTCGTCTTCCGCGGGATCGCCCCATTCCTGGTTGCCAACGCAATCCTGATCTTCGCGCTTCTGCTGTTCCCCCAACTCGCGCTGTGGCTGCCCGGGATCCTGTTCGCACCCTGAAGCCCGGCCCGTTCCGATCGGATCGGGCCGGCCAGAGCGCGGCGAAGACGCAAGCCACCGCGCTTACGAGAACTCTTCGGCGATCAGCTTCGCGACCCGCGCCTTCGCGGCCTCATGGCGCGCGCCGGGCGGCAGGCGGCCGGACTCGATGACGATCTCCGCCACCCGCCTGCCGAACCGGTCCACGGTTTCGGCGTCGTCGACCCCGGGCCGGGCCGGCACGCGCTCCACCAGCTCCAGGTTGTAGGTCGGCACCGGCGCACCGTCGGTCGGCATCGGCCAGGACAGCGCCCGGCCCTTGGCGACCGCGCGGATGCCGGCGCGGATCTGGCGGCGGCACAGGATCACCCCCTCGTCGGTCACCCCGCGGGTCTCGTTGGCGTGGATGGTGATCGGCCCTTGCGCGACCTGCGCCTCGAAGTCGCCCGGGTTGCGCTGGCCCTCGGCGTGGTCCGGGGCAGGCACTTGGCCGGGGAAGTCGACCTTGCCGAGGCCGATGCCGTCCGCGTCCCCGACATTGCGCGGATCGATCACCGGGTTGAAATGGCGCAGCCCGATAGCATACGCGCTGGTGTCATCGATCGGCACGATCCAGCGCGACACCCAGGCGCACAGCGCGAACTTCTCCTCGGTCGCGACTTCGGCGAGGCCGAACTGGGCGGCGTTGGGCAGGATCACGTCGGAGGCGCGGATCCACAGGTAATCGTCCCAGCGCCTTGTCGCGACCGACAGCAGCCCGATCGGCGTTTCGTGGAAGGAGATCGCGGGCAGCGCCGTGTACTGCTCGGAGAACTGGAGCGCGTTGCCGCGCGCGTGCAGGAAGCAGGTATGGATCGGATCCGCGCCGTTCTCGTGGGACTGCAGCCAGTTGCACGGATTGTAGATCTTGTAGGGCAGCAGGCGGTTGCCCTCCGGGTAGACGAAGCTGTCATAGATCGGGAATTCGGGCCGCTCTTCGGGCGGTCCCATATAGGCGAAGATCAGGCCGCAATATTCGTGCGTCGGATAGGCGCCGTGCACGAGCTTGTCCTTGATCCGGCTGCGCGGCGGCTCGCCCGGGGTCTCCAGGATCGTGCCGTCGATGTCATAGTGCCAGCCGTGATAGCAGCAGCGGATGCCGCGCTGCTGGATGAAGCCGTATTCGAGCGAGGTGTTGCGGTGGCTGCAGCGCAGGTGCAAAAGCCCGATCCGCCGGCTGCCGTCGCGGAACAGCACCAGATCCTCGCCCAGGATCCGGATCGCCAGCGGCAACGCGCCGAGCTCGGACGAAAGCGCAATCGGTTGCCAGAACCGGCGCAAATACTCCCCGCCCGGCGTCCCCGGACCGACATGGGTCAACGCGGCGTCTTCGCGTGTGCTGCGGCGGCGGTGATAACCGCCGAATCTGACCGTCCTCGCGCGCGCCCTGGTCATCGCGGCTCCCTCCAGCTCCAGAGAAAGTCTATGGTCGGGGTCGGCCCGCGACAAGGCGGAGGGTGAGCGACAATGGCAACAAAGCTGGAGACCTCTAACAACCGAGGGATTTGACGAAGATTTCGGTGTGCTGTCCGACTTTCGCTGAGATCGGCGGTGTTGACGTCCGCAATCATCCGCCGTTTCGTTCTCGGCGGAGGGTTTTGGCGCTATTCGGGCGGACTCATGCCATGGCGGCGCTGCGCTCATGGAAGATCAGACGCTGGAAATTATAAGCCAGGTTGGCGAGGCCGATCTTGGCCGCCGCCCGCTCGAGCCCGATGGTACGGACGAACAGGCCCATGCGATCCTTCTGCTGGGCGAAGACGTGCTCGACATGCGCACGGACCGCTGACTTGCGGGCATTGGCCCGGGCGGTCGCCTTGGGCATGGCCCGGCCCGGCGGCTTCTTGCGGTGGATGTGGGAGACCCGACCCTTGCCGGCCAGCCACGCCTCGTTGGCCTTCGAGCGATAGGCGCTGTCGGCCCACACGCCGGCGGCCAGATTGTCGCCGGTGACGAGATGACGCAACATCTTGCCGTCATGGCGGGCGGCATCGGTCACTGCCGAGCTGCGGATGAAGCCGTAGGCCCGATCGATGACGATGTGATTCTTGTAGCCGAACACCGGGATCGCGATGTCGGGCATGCGCCGTTGCGCCCCGGCGGGGTTCTTGCGCCGCCCGGTCTTCACCGTCCACCGCGCATCCGTGTCCTTCTGCGCCGCCTTGGCCGGCTGATCGGGCCAGATCTCGGATGCCCTCTTGCCTGCCTTGATCGCCGCCTTCTCGTCGTCGCTGTTGCGCTGCTTGGGCGCCGATACCAACGTCGCATCGACGATCTGCCCGCCCATCGCCAGATAGCCGCACCGGCGCAGTTCGCCATCGAAGGCGGCAAACAGCTTATCCATCGCCCCGGCCCGGACCAGACGCTCGCGAAAGATCCATATGGTGTTGCGGTCCGGCGTCGGCGCTCCGAGATCGAAGCCCAGGAAGCGAAGCCAGCTCAAGCGGTCGCGGATCAGAAACTCCATCCGCTCGTCGCTCACCGTGTGCCGCGCGGCCAGGATCAGTACCTTGAACATCGCCACCGCATCGTAGGCCGGGCGGCCGCCTTTCGATCCATCCGAATAGCCCAGCGCCGCCTCAAGCGGCGCGCGGAAAATCTCGAAGTCGACGACCTTCGCCAGCACCTCCAACGGATCGCCCGTCGCCGATAGCTTCCGAAGATGATCCGGTAAGCCGAACAGACCAGCCTGCCTCATCAATACCTCCTCGAACCGAACCGTCGTAGAGAATCACAACCAGGCAAAATTCGCGAGGTAAATGGAGGCGTCCAGCTGTTCCGCAGGCCGCGGGCGGACCCAGCGGATCCGCTCAGCCACGCCGTGGAAGTCGATTTGCCGGCCGGCCGGCCGGTCTCGGGCGGTGAGCCTGTCCCCTAATGGGAGTGGGACGGCCGCCAGGCGAATGCCTTGCTCTCGATCCGCGCGAACAGCCCGTGTTCGAGGGCAAGCATCAGGATGACGAACAGCACGACCCAGGCCAGCACCTGCTCCATGGAGAACTGCTCGAACCAGAAGAAGAACATGTAGCCGATGCCGAACTTGATGCCGAACGTCTCGGCCAAAGCGACGATCTTCCACGTCATGCCGAAGGCGAAGCGGAAGGCGGAAAAGATGTAAGGCATAAGCTGCGGCAGGTAGACCTTGCGAATCAGCATCCGCCTCTGGGCCCTGAACGACTTCGCCATGTCGAGCAGGGATTTGTCCATCGCCTTGGCGCCTTGGAAGATGTTCACCGCAACGAACGGCATGACCACGCCCATGACCGCGACCAGACTGCCGACCTCGTTGAAGCCGAACCACAGCACGGCGAGGAAGACCATCAGGATCGTCGGCATGGTCAGGGCGAGCGGGATCAGGGCCATCAGCGAGCTCTCGAAAATCTTGCGAAGCCCCATCGCCAACCCGATGCCGATGCCGACCACCATGGCGGCGAGGAAAGTGATGAAGATCCGCGCCATCGTGATGGCGATGTGGAAATAGGCCGAATGGCCCTCAGGTCCGTCGGTGACGAGATTGGTTAAAATGGTCTCGAAGATCAGCAACGGCCCGGGCAGAACTTCGACGTCGTCCATGACGATCGAGGTCGCCCACCAGAAGACGACAAGCACGAGGATGGAACCGGCTCGGAGCCCGAAAGCCCTGGCGCGGGCGCTCATGATATCGCCTCGGCGTCCAAGACGCTGAAGAACTCTCGGACCAGGTCCTTTTCCATGTCGAAGAGCTGCGGATCCTCGGGCTTGCGCGGGCGCGGGATGTCGACTTCGATATGCCTGAAAATCCGGGCCGGCTTGGTGCTCATCATATAAATGTGATCGGACAGAAAGACGGCCTCGCCCAGGTCGTGGGTGACGAACAGGATCGTCGTCTTCGCCCGTTCGAGGATGCTCATCAGATCGAAGCGCATCTTGCGCGCGGTGATCTCGTCGAGATGGCTGAACGGCTCATCCATCAGAAGGATGTCGGGCTCGATCGCAAGGGCGCGCGCGATGGCGACGCGCTGCTGCATGCCGCCCGAAAGGTTGAGCGGGTAGTTTTTCTGCTGGCCCGCCAGCCCGACCATATCGAGATAGGTCGTCACCAGCTCCTGCCAACGCCCGCGCGGGATCTCCTGAGCCTCCAGCGCGAACTGGATATTGCCCTCCACGGTCAGCCAGTTGAGCAGCCTGGCGCTCTGGAAGACATAACCGATGCGCGGCTCGGCGGTGCCCATCCCGGCCTTGGGATGCACGGTGATCGATCCGCCGTCGTCGGCGTCATGGGTCTCGATCCCGGCGATGATGTTCAACAGGGTCGACTTGCCGCAGCCCGAAGGGCCGACGATGCTGGCGAACGCGCCCTCATCGACCTCCAGGCTGACGGAGTCCAGGACGACGAACTTCTCCTCGCCCCCGCCCGGAACGGTGAACCTCTTTGTCAGCTTGTCTACCGAAACGATTCTCGTCGACATCCCACCCCGCTTACGTCGCAAAACTGTGTCGCCAGGCGAAGGTGCGGTTCTCCCAGAGGCGGAACACCAGGAGATCGATCGCCACCATCAAGACCATGAAGCTGATGCCCCAGGCGAGCATCATATCGACCCGCGTATCTTCGAACCAAAAGGTGAGCTGCTGGCCGACCCCGCTGGCCACGCCGAAAGCCTCGCCGACCAGGGCGATCTTCCATGACAGCGACAGAGCGATTCTGAGAGCGGAGAACAGATACGGCATGAGCTGGGGAATGATCACCTTCCAGATCATCAGCCTCCGGTTGGCCTTGTAGACCCTGCCCATGTCGATCAGGTTCTTCTCCACCGCCTTGGTGCCTTCCCAAACGTTCATCGACACGAACGGGAAGACGATCAGAACGATGGTGAGGATCGGCGCGATCTCGGACAGCCCGAACCACAACACGGCGAGGAACGCCCAGCAGATCGCCGGGAACGTCAGCAGCACCATGATCCAGCTATCCAGAAATGCTTCGAAGTTCGGCCTCATACCCATCAGCAGGCCAAGCGCCGTGCCGATGACCATGGACAGGATCAGACCTTCCACTATGCGCAGGACGGTCTGACCCAACACGAGGTAGGTGGAGGCATCGCCGTAGACCAGAAAGACCCGCTCCAGCAGGATGATCGGCCCCGGCAGGAAAACCGGCAAAAAAAACAGGGATATTACCTGCCACAGCAGCAAGGCCGCGATGACAGTCAATATCCCCGGCCAGAAACCCGGCTTGAACAGTGTCCCGTTCACGTTGGTCTTGCGCGTCTAGTTGAGGATCAGCCCGTGCTTGGCCTTGTCGGGGACCTTCTCCAGGACGCCATGCCGCTTGGCCATCTCCAGGAACTCCCATTGGGCATCGACCACCTCGCGGTCCCAACGGGTCAGGAAGACGCGTTTCTCGCTCATCCATTTGCGGTAGACGTCGGCCTGCGCCTTGTTCTTGACCGCAGCCAGCTTGCCGTACTTCGCGACAACTGTGTCGAGGTTCTCGCTGTCTCTGAGCCACTCAAGGGATTCGTGGACGGCCTTGACGTAGCTCTTGGCCCGGTCCCGGTCCTCATCGACCCAGCTCCGCCAAGCGACGATCGGTGCGGACCAGACGATCGGATGTCCGGTCTTCTTCTTCCAGTAGTCGTTGGGCGCGAAGATCGAGCGGAACTTGTCGGGCTGGGCGGCCGCTGCGATCGTCAGGGAGCTGATGTTGAACATCGAGTCCACGGTCCCCTTCTCGAGGAACTTGATCAGGGCCGGTGCCGCCGCCTGCACGAAATCGGTGTCCTTCAGCACGTCGATTCCGTAGCCGTCGATGATGGCCGCCCGCGTCGCCTTGAACGCGCCGGCACCGGTCGACCAGCTCGAGAACTTCTTGCCGCGCAGGTCGGCGATCTTCTGGAAGGGGGCCTCGTTGCGGACAAAGACCTCCTGCATCACGGTCAGCCCGCCGCCGATGATGACCCAGTCGAGCCCCTTGTTGATCCGCGCAATCGCTGCGGTGCCCGCGTAGTTCGCGACCGGAACCTCCTTGGCGGCAAGGCCCGCCATGTGGCCCCTGAACGGCCTCGGGTCGATGATCAGGTCGATGCCGTGCCTGCTGAAGATCCCGGCTTCCTTGCCGCCATAGGCGCTCAAGAGCAGCGCGCTGTTCCGCGGCACCGTGATCTTGACTTCTTTGAGAGACTGAGCCGACACCGCGCCGGAGACAAGGCCAGAAAAAGCCAGACCAAGACAAGCCAGATATACTGCTTTTTTCATTTTAACTCTCCTCCTCCGCTGCTTATATTATTCCGCTTTTTCGGTTCATCGGTCTAAACTAAGCCGGTATGCTGGTTCCGGGCATATCGGTTGTCAACCCTTGATTCGTCCGGCGGCCGCGGGGCGATCTCGGCCGACGCGAAGCGCACGGGCCGGGCGCAACCGGGGTCATAGGCAAAATGGTTGGCATGCGCAACCCGGGAGCCTCGTCAGTGCGATACCGCCAGGTCAACCTGATCTTCCTCAATGTCGGCCATTTCCTGGACCACCTGTTCATGCTGATCTTCGCAACGGTCGCCGCGCTTCGTCTGGCGACCGAATGGGGCATGAGCTACGCCAGCCTGATCCCCTATGCCACGCCCGGCTTCATCGCGTTCGGGATCTGCGCCATCCCCGCCGGATGGCTGGCCGACAAATGGAGCCGGGAAGGGATGATGGTGGCGTTCTTCGTCGGGATCGGGCTCAGCGCGCTGATTGCGAGCCTGGCCCAAAGCCCGCTGCAGATCGCTCTCAGCCTGGCGGCCATCGGTCTGTTCGCCGCCATCTACCATCCCGTCGGCCTTGCGATGGTCGTCGAGGGCCGCACGAAGACGGGGGTCGTCCTGGCGGTCAACGGCGTATTCGGGAACATGGGTGTCGCCGTGGCGGCGCTCCTGACCGGCTTTCTGATCGACGGCATCGGCTGGCGAAGCGCCTTCATCATCCCGGGGGTGGTCTCGATCCTGATCGGCGTCCTCTATTTGATCTTCGTCCGGCGCCGGGCGGCTTCGGAAACGCCGGCCAGCGCGGATGCGGCGGCGCGCAAGGACACCGGCGCCGCAGCAGTCCCGCGGGACGTTGTCGTCAGGGTGCTCGCCGTGATCCTGTTCACCACCGCCATCGGCGGCCTGATCTTCCAGAGCACCACCTTCGCCATTCCCAAGGTCTTCGACGAACGGCTGGCCGATCTCGCGGGAACGGCGACGCTGATCGGGTGGTACGCATTCCTGGTCTTCTCGATCGCCGCCCTGGCGCAGCTCGTAGTCGGCTATCTGGTCGATACCGTCTCGCTGCGCGGTGTCTTCGCGGTGGTCGCGATCTGCCAGGCGTCGTTCTTCTTCATCATGACCCATCTCGAAGGCTGGGCGTCCCTTCTGGTGGCAATCGCCTTCATGCTGGCGGTGTTCGGCCAGATCCCGATCAACGACGTCCTGGTCGGACGGATCGCGCGCAGCGAATGGCGCAGCCGCGCCTATGCCCTGCGCTACGTCGTGACGTTTTCCGTCATGGCAACGGCGGTGCCCTTGATCGCCTGGGTACACGGAAGCAGGGGGTTCGGCGCGCTGTTCGAGATCCTCGCCGGGGCGGCGTTCCTGATCTTCGTCGCGGTGCTGTTCCTGCCGCGCTGGAGGCCGGCCGCGGCCGCGTAGCCGTTCCCGGCAACCGGCGGCCTATTTGCCGGGGGTCGGCGGCTCGGGATCAGATCGGCGGCCGATCGCCCGCGCCGCGGCGGCGATCAGATCGGCGAACGCGCTCAGGAACAGCGCGCCTAGCACGGTCCGCTGGACGAGGACGCTGCGCCTGTCGGCCTCTTCGCGCGCGCGGCGGACATAGCCCAGCGCCCCCAGCCGGTCGAGGGCGCGGGTGACCGCCGGTTTGGAGATCGCCAGCCCGGCGGCCAGCCCGCGCACGGTGTGGGGCGGCGGCGTGGTGTAGACCGTAAGCAGGATCGCCATCTGGCGGGCCGACAGGTCGGGCCCGGCGTCGCGGACACCGGCAACCAGCGTGTCGCGCCACAAATCGAGCGCACTGTCCTGATCGAGTTCCAGCATGGGCGGCCTCGCGCCGGTCAACTTCGTTCCGGATACGGATCGAACGGGGTCATTAAACCCGACCCGCCGCCGGCCCGCAATCGACGGATCAGGCCTTCTTCGATGCTCGCCGGCGGGCCGGCGGGCCGGCGAAGCGGCGCTCGATCAGGGCATACAGCGCCCGCATGCCCTGGGCCTCGCCGCCGACCGGACGGCCCGGGCGGGCACTCGCGTTCCAGGCCATGAGGTCGACGTGGATCCACGGGGTCTGCGCGCCGACAAAGGCCTGCAGGTAGAGCGCGGCGGTGATCGCCCCGGCCATGCCGCTGTCCGAAACGTTGTTGATGTCGGCGACCTTGCTGTCGAGCATCCGCCGATAGGGCTGCCACAGCGGCAGCCGCCACAGCGGATCGGACACCTCGGTGCCGCAGTCCAGCAGGTCCTGGGCCAGCGCGTCGTCGTTGCAGAACAGCGCGGGAAGGTCGGCGCCCAGCGCTACGCGCGCCGCCCCGGTGAGCGTCGCACAATCGATCAGCAGTTCGGGCCTCTCGCGTTCGGCTTCCGCCAGCGCGTCGCACAGCACCAGCCGGCCTTCGGCATCGGTGTTGCCGACCTCCACGGTGATGCCCTTGCGCGTGGTGATCACGTCGAGCGGCCGGTAGGCATTGCCGGAAACGCTGTTCTCGACGGCGGGGACCAGGACACGCAGCCGCAGGTCGAGCTTGGCCGCCATGATCATCCGAGCCAAGCCGATCACCTGGGCCGCGCCGCCCATGTCCTTTTTCATTCGCAGCATGCCCGAGGCCGGCTTTATGTCCAGCCCGCCGGTATCGAAGCACACCCCCTTGCCGACCAGGGTGACCTTCGGCGCGCCGGCGCGGCCCCAGCGCAAATCGATCAGCCGCGGCGCGTTGGCGCTCGCCCGGCCGACGGCGTGAATCGTCGGATAGTTGCGCTTGAGCAGCGCATCGCCGGTGGTCACGCTGACCGTGGCGCCGTGCGCGGCGCCGATCTTGCGGGCGGCCGCGGCGAGATCTGCCGGGCCCATGTCGTTGGTCGGCGTGTTGATCAGGTCCCGGACGGTGGTCGTCGCCTCGGTGGCCCGGATCACGTGATCACGCTCGGCGCGCGCGGGCCAGACCAGGGCGGGTGCGGGCTTGGCGCGCTCGGCCGCGTAGCGGTCGAAGCTGTAGCAGCCGAGCGCCCAGCCCAGTGCCGCACCGGTCGCGGCCGCGGGCTCCATTCGTGCATCGATGCGATAGCTGCCCGGCGGCAGGCTTCCCGGGAGATCGGCGTAGGCCCAGAACCCGTCATGCGCTTCCAGCCCCACCAGCACGCTTGCCAGCGCGCCGCCGGGCCCGGCGACCAGGCTCAGCTTGCCCGCCGCCGCCGTGAACCCGGTCGAGTCCACCCAGGCCTTGAGGGTGTCGGGCTGTGCCTTGCGCCAGGCATCGAACACCGCCCCCTCGATCGGAATGATCGGGACGGTCCCGGCATCGGCCCGGGATTTGAAGACCGCGCGCACGCATCGCCCTCCTGGGCGCCTGGAGACGCGCGAGGATGACAACCGGTCGGTCCCAGCGCAACCTGCCGCCGGCCGCGGTTGAAGTCCCGGACGATATCGGCTAAGGAGAACCGCACCCTGGGGTCGGAATATGCTCGGAACCTTGCTCGGCCGCTCCGAACGCGACGCGCGGCGATTCGAAAGGACGCTCCATTCCTTCGATCGAAAGCGCGGTTACGAGCAATGGCACCGGCAATGCCGGTCGGCCCACGGCCTGCTCCCCGCTGCGGAAGACCGCCGGTTGGAGGAGACTGGCGTTCTCCGCCTGCCGGTCTTGTCTCCGCGGGAGGCAGGCCGGACACTGGAGCGCCTGCGGGCCGGCGCAAGCGGCATTGATTCAAAGACCCGCGTGGTCCAGGTTTTCGACGTATCCGACCGGTCCGCGGTCGCGGAGACGTTCGAGCAGGTCTTCACCGGACCGGTTGACCGGGCGATCGGCGCCTGGTTCGGCTCCGAGTACTTGATCTACTGGTGGGCTCTCGACAGTACCCTGCCCGGGCGGGATTCGCAACGCTCGTTCCTGTGGCATTGCGACAAAGGCCCGACCTCACACCTCAAGCTGTTGTTGTACCTCAACCCCACCGCCGAGCACGGCGGCAATACCGAATTCATCGCCAAGGCCGCGACAAGGGCGATCGGGCGGACCGGCTATATCTACGGACCGGTGGGAAAACGCAGATCCGACCTCCGGCCGCTCACCGAAAAGGCCGGGATCGAGTTCGAAACCTTCAGCTACGACATGGCCGCCGGAGACGCCATTGTCTTCGAGCCGGCGCGGGTCCTGCACCGGGGCATTCTCCCCGCCACGGCGCCGCGGTGGGTCCTGTCCTTCTGCCTCCTCCCCAGCCCGTTGCCCTGGAAGACGGTCTTCGCGAGAACCGGCGGTCTGGTTACCGGCGACTTCGCTTGGCGTCCGCACGCCTCGGAACTCGACCAACTGATCGGTTCTCCGACCAACGGGGATGGCTGAGTGGCGCTGTGATTGCTCGGAGATTACGCAAGCGGGTTGCCGATTTTTTTGGCTGCAGCCTTGTTGAAAAACGGTTACGCCGTATCCCCATTGTCATCGACCGCGAGGGAATGTCGGCCGGCCGGCCGGAAACCTATTTGACCGTCGCCGCGATTATCAAGGACGAGGCGTCTTACCTGGAAGAGTGGCTAAGCTTTCACCGGCTGGTCGGGGTGGAGCGCTTTGTCCTCTACGACAACGGAAGCACCGACGACACGCACGCCTTGCTGGCGCCACACGTCCGCGATGGTTGGCTCGAACTGATCCCTTGGCCGCGGTTCCTCGCCGGGGCGAATGCCCAACATCTCGCCTATGCCCATGCGCTGCGCCATCTCGCGGGCCGCAGCCGTTGGGTCGCCCTGATCGACGCGGACGAATTTCTTTTCTCGCCATCCGGTACCACGCTCGTCCAGCCGCTCCAGCGCCTTGAAGGGTTTCCGGCGATCGCCGTGTTCCTGCGTTGCTTCGGCCCTTCCGGACATCAGACGAGACCCGCCGCTTCGGTTGTCGAAAGCTATACCCGTCGTCTGCCCGACGAGCATTGGCAGAACCGCCAGTACCGTTCGATCATTCAACCACACTTGGCGCGCAGCGTGAACTCGGCGGCCCGAGCGCACAACGTTGTCGACAATATTCCGGCGCACGACGAGACCGGGCAGCCGATCAGGACGATGCTCGGCCGTTGCCATGTTTCGCGCGAATTGCGCATCAACCACTACGCCACCAAATCAGTCGAGGAATTTCAGGCCAAGGTGGCGCGCCGTTATTTCGGCTCCGCGAAGAATGACGCGCTACGCCGTGGCCAGAAGCAAAAGCAGCACGGCGAACTGCTCAGCCAGACGGTCATCGAGGATCGCGAAATTCAGCACGTTCTTGCCGAGCTTAAGATGACGACGTGAAGGCCGCGAGGGTGACCTCATGCAAGGTTGACGAAGTGCGGCCGAGCCAGGACACACACCGACCGCCGGTAGCGACGGCCGTACAAAAACCGGCAGCCATCAGCCAATGTCGCGGAAACCATCAAGGCCGGAAGAAGACGACATCGACTTGGAGTTGCCGGTGGAACCGGCGCCTGTATGAGCCCGGTTCGATCAACCACGGCTCGAAGCCCAAGTCGGTGAGGCGCGTCAAGTGCTCC
Source organism: Alphaproteobacteria bacterium (assembly GCA_965248835.1). Taxonomy (GTDB): domain Bacteria; phylum Pseudomonadota; class Alphaproteobacteria; order MPNO01; family MPNO01; genus CAYFYS01. The sequence goes on along the minus strand of CBDFLJ010000001.1, from coordinate 1,574,031 downwards.
ATCCACAAACGTTCGCCAGCATAGAGCCCCAGCAGAGACAGCTCGATCTTGATGCCGTGCAGACGGTCCACTATACCAGAGGCGCCGTCGAGCACCTCTTGCTCGGAACCTTGTGTGTCGATCTTGGCGAACGCGATGTCGTCGGCGGCTACATAGGTATCGAACACCCCATCCAGCCGGCGCACAGGCACGCGCTCTCGGGCCACGGTACGGGCGCGCCGCAGCGCGTCAAGGAGTACCGGCTCCGGGGCTCGGACCGAGCTCAAGGAGGTATCCTCGGCAATATTGAGGATTACATCGCCGTCCTCGGCGCCGGTCGCGAGGGGTGCAGGCACCAGCCAGCCAGGGTCGTCCCTCGCCAAAGCGCTGAGTTTCCGATGCGCCGGGGCGGCGGGCTCGAAGGACACGATGCGGCCACTATATCCGGCGGCTCTTAACGTCTCGCCGGTTTGGCCGATGTTCGCCCCGATGTCCAGAACCACCGTCACACCCTTGGCGCGTAAGGCTGCAACCAAACGGCCGGTAGGCGACTTGGGCGGCTTGCTCCGGATGAAGCGACCAAACCAGCGAACCAAGGAATCTGCTTTTACCGTCGTCACACTCGCGTCCTGGGTCAGGAAGAGTCTGGTGCCTGGCTCGATACGTTCCTGACCCTCATGCCTGGTCCGTCGTCGAAGTCGGCATGTGGTATCCGATCTCCACTTGCCCCTCAAGGCCGGTGTGTGCGCCGTACCCAACGGCTGCCAGAAAAGCCGCGTCACTGTCAAGACTCACGTCGTACGATGCAGGGGCGCCCCTAAAACGTTTCGGACACGTGCGGCTCCCACGGCTGGACGTATTTGCCGGTGAGCGAGGCGTAGAAGCCAACGGCCTTGTTGGCGGGCATGCTGTCCGCACCTGCCGGACCCATTATTGCCGAGAACAAGAGGGCGGTCATCGCCCGTCGTCTGAGTTGCATGATGATCTTTCCATCGCGTTGGACCGAAGGCAGCGGGAAAGGTACTGGCGCGCGGCGAGGTGCCGACGGATCCTCAGGCGCTGTTCGAGGCTGCCGACAGCCTATTGACGGCGGTCCGTTGCACATATCCGCTGAAGGACTGGGCGCGGCGCATCAAAAAGCGGACCAGCCACAAGAAGGCCCGCTTGGCCCTGGCACGCCGGCTGGCCTTGATCCTGCACCGCATGCTGGTCACCGGCGAAGAGTTTCGCTGGCCGCCCAGGCAGATCCAGGCGAAGACGTGACGGTGGACAACAGCCCAACCGCATAAACGTCAAGAGGACGGGTTACGGCTCCGCGCCAGCGGAAGGATTCGTCCCCGCCGGGACGATGGCCGAAGCGATCCTGCGCGTGGCGTTGCCTGCAGATCACGCCGCCGACAGTGCGCGTCACACCCCGGGAGGCCAAAGCCAAAGGGCACTGTCAGGGAGCGAGCCAGACCAACCGCCGACGAAGACTTCGCAGACAACGGTGTTCCCGGCAGTGATAAACAGCTCGGATCACAATGACCAACACGCCGGTCCGAACCGAAGCTGGAGCCTGCCGGCGCCGCGTTCGGGCGGGTCAGGTTCCGATGACGCCGCCGTCGGACCTGGTGATCACCAGGACCGAGGGCCGCGCGGGCATGCCGGGCTGGAAGTCGGGCCAGCGGGTGGACGGGTTGGCGAAGCTCGACCCCTTGGTGTCGGCCGGGTGCTGGACGGCGCAAAACAGGGTCCGGCCGTCGGGCGTGAATGCCGGCCCGCACAGCTCCGCCCCGCGCGGTGCCGCCAAGAAGTGCCTGGTGAGCGCCCGGCCGGGCCCTTCGGTATCCATCGCCCAGAGCCCGTCGGCGATGCCGGACTTGGGCGCGCCGTCGGTGGCGATCCACAGCCGGCCGCGGGAATCGAACGCGCAGTTGTCCGGCGTCGACAGCCAGCCGGCTGCCGTGGTCGCCGCGTGGTATCTGGCACCGTCGCCGGGCTTGGCGGGATCCCCGCACAGGACCGGCAACGCCCAACGGAAGGTGAGCGCGGCGTGGTCGGCCGCGGCGCCGCGGCCGCCGGGCGGGATCATCTCCAGGACATGGCCGTGCCGGTTGGCGGACCGCGGGTTGACCGCATTCTCCTTGCCCGCCTTGCGCTTGGTGTTGTTGGTCAGCATGACATAGACCCGTCCCGTCACCGGGTTGGGCTCCACGTCCTCGGGGCGGTCCATCGGGGTGGCTCCCAGGAGGTCCGCCGCACGGCGCGCCTCGATCAGCACGTCGGCCTGGCTCGAAAACCCGTTGGCGGGCGTCAGCGCACCGGTGCCCCAGGCAAGCGGCAGCCAGTTCACCGTGCCGTCGGCGTCGAACCTGGCGACGAACAGGGTGCCGCTGTCCAGCAGCGTGCGGTTGGCCGCCCGATCGTCGGCGTCGAACCGGCCGGAGGAGACGAACTTGTAGACATATTCGAAGCGCTGGTCGTCGCCGGTATAGACCACCACCCTTCCGTCCCGGTTGACGACCGCGTGCGCGCCCTCGTGCTTGAACCGGCCGAGCGCGGTGCGTTTGACCGGGGTCGAGGCCGCATCGTAGGGGTCGAACTCGACCATCCAGCCGAACCGGTTGGGCTCGTTAGGCTCCTTGGCGAGATCGAACCGGTCGTCGAACTTCCACCAGGCGTAGCGCTTGTTCCTGGTCTTCAACCCGTAGCGCCGGTAGTTGCGGGCCTCGGCCGTCGCCTGGGGATCGCCGGCGAAATAGAGATGAAAGTTCTCCTCGGCGATCAGCGCCGTACCCCAGGGCGTCAGCCCGCCGGCGCAGTTGTTGATCGTGCCGATGCACCGGCGCCCGGACGGGTCGGCCTCGGTCCGCAGCCGCGCGTGGCCGGCCGCCGGCCCGGAGATCCGCATCTCGGTATCGAGTGCGGTGATCCGCCGGCTGTAACGGCTGGGCTGGACGACCTGCCAGCGGCCGGCCGTCTTCCTGATCTCGATGACCGAGTGGCCGTGGGCCGCCATCTCGATCGCGACCTGCTCGCGGCTGAGGGTATCGACCTTGGTCTTCTTGTCGATGCCGGGGAACATCAGCTCTGCGTTGGTGTATTCGTGGTTGACGCACAACAGCCCGTGCTCGGAGCCGTCGGAGCCGGCGGGCAAGGGCAGGAAGCCGATGAAGTCGTTGTTGTAGCCGAACTGCTTGCGCTGGGCGGCAGTCGTCTGGGCGGCGGGTGCGAAGTCCGGCGCATCGGCGACCACCGGATCGCCCCAGCGGATCAGCACCTCGACGCGATAACCCGGCGGCACGTGGTGGGTCTCATCCAGGATGTGGGGGATTTCGGAAAATCCCAAGGTCGAGGGGGAAGCGGCAAGCGCGACGCGGCTGGTCATCGTGCCGCCCAGGGCGACCGCGCCGGCCGCCGCCGCGAGCCCTGCCAGCGCACCGCGCCGGCTGAGGCGGGCCGCGATCACGTCGCCGATAGGGGGCGTTGTCGAGGGGTTCGAAGAAAAATCGTCGTCGTCCTCATCCATCGCCGGAATTACGTCGAATACGCTCTCGGACACCGCTGCGTCCTCCTCCATGATCGAACCACAGGCGGTCAGACTGGCACCGGCACAAGACAAACTCATAACCGAAATGTTACGGTTTCCGGGCACCGATCCCGGTGGAGCCCGCCACGTGAATCCGTCCACACCCATCTGGACCCCTTCGCCCGAGCACGTCGCCGGGGCCAACATGACCGCGTTCATGAACCTGCTGCGCGAGCGCGGCCTGGTCGATGCCGCCGACTACGATGCGCTGTGGCACTGGTCGGTCGACAACATCGAAGCCTTCTGGTGCGCGTTTTGGGATTTCGCCGGCATAATCGCCGAGACCCGCGGCGAGCGCGTCCTCGATCATGGCGAGGAACAGCAGCGCGCAGCGTTCTTTCCCGACGCCCGGCTGAATTTCGCCGAGAACGCCCTGCGGCGGAGCGACGACGGGCTGGCGATCATGTTCCGCAACGAGGCCGGGCAGGAGTCCACGCTGAGTTGGGCCGAGCTCAACGATGCCGTCGCCCGGCTTGCCCATGCCTTTCTGGCCGACGGCATCGCGCCGGGCGAGCGCATCGTCGCCTACATGCCCAACATACCGGAGACCGTCATTGCCGCGCTCGCCGCCGCCAGCGTCGGCGCGGTCTTCTCCACCTGCTCGCCCGACTTCGGAACCCGCGGCGTCCTCGACCGCGTCGGCCAGATCGAGCCGGTGATCCTGTTGGCCGCGGACGGCTATCTCTACAACGGCAGGGTCCACCGGGTCGGCGATCGGATCCGGGAGATCCGGAACGGCCTGCCCAAGCTCCGACGCACCGTGCTGGTTCCCTATGTCGATGCTGCCGCACCGCGGCATGAACCGTCCCAGGCGGTGACATGGAACGACTATCTCGCGGCGCAACCCTCGGGTGAGGTGCCTTACCGGCGGCTGCCCTTCAACCATCCGCTGTCGATCCTGTTTTCGTCGGGCACCACGGGCGCGCCGAAATGCATCGTCCACCGCGCCGGCGGCGTCGTCCTGCAGACGGCGAAAGAGACGATGCTCCATTATGACGTCAAGCCCGGCGACCGGGTCCTGTTCTTCACCAGCACGGCCTGGGTGGTGTGGAACCTCCATCTGTCCCACCTTCTGGCCGGCGGCGCGTTGCTGCTTTACGACGGCTCACCGTTCTATCCGGGCACCGATGCGTTGTTCGCCTATATGGAGCAGGCCGGCGCGACCCATTTCGGGACCTCGGCCAAGTTCATCGATGCGATCAAGCAGGCCGGGATCGCCCCGGGCCGCGAGCGCGACCTGTCGGCTCTGCGCGTCATCCTGACCAGCGGATCGGCCCTGCTGCACGAGTGCTTCGACTACGTTTACCGGAACGTCAAGGAGGACCTGCAGCTCTCTTCGGCGTCGGGCGGCACCGACATCATGTGCGGCTTCTTCACCGGCAACCCGATCGGTCCGGTCTGGCGGGGCGAGATGCAGGCCCCGGCACTGGCGATGGCGGTGGCTGCGTTCGACGACGACGGCAACGCTCTGCCTCCCGGCCGGAAAGGCGAACTCGTCTGCACCAGGCCACACCCGTCCTTGCCGCTGGAGTTCTTCAACGACCCCGGGGGCTCGCGCTGCCGCGAAGCCTATTTCGAGCACTTTCCGGGCATATGGCGCCATGGCGACCTGATGGAGTGGACCGAACATGGCGGTGCCTGCGTCCATGGCCGGTCCGACGCGACGCTCAACCCGGGGGGCATCCGCATCGGCACCGCCGAGATCTACCGCCCGGTCGAGATGATGGACGAGATCGTGGAGGCGATCGCGGTCGACCAGGACTGGCCGCCCGATACACGGATCGTGCTGTTCGTCGTCCTAAAGGACGGGTTGGTCCTCGATGGCGGGCTGCGCGCGCGTATCGGCCAATCGATTCGCGCCAGCGCGACACCGCGGCATGTGCCGGGACGCATTCTCCAGGTCCCCGACATCCCGCGCACCAAGACCGGCAAGATCGTCGAGCTTGCCGTGCGCGATGTCGTCCACGGGCGGCGGGTCGAAAACGTCGATGCACTGGCCAACCCCGACGCGCTGAAATATTTCGCGGACCGGGAGGAGCTGAAAAGCTGAGCCGCGCAGGATCGGGCGGCCCGGAACGCTGACCTTCCCCGCTCCGCTCTCAGAGCTGCAGGCCGCTGCGTTCAAGGATCGATCGCACCCGCGCGCGCTGGTCCTCGGCGATGGTCAGGCGTTCTGCGAAATCCCGGCCGGACGGCTTGGTCGCGTCGATCCCCACCTTGGTGACTGTGTGGTTGTCGGGATCCGAGGTGGGATCGAGGATCGCGCCCATTGCGCCGGGGATGTAGATCACGTCCTGCTCGGCGCGGGTCCGGGTGATCACCGCCCACATCACGTCCGACAGGTCGAAGACATCGACATCGTCGTCCACCACCACGACGGTCTTGACGTAGAACTCGGTTCCCAGCGCGCTCATGATCGCCTGGCGCGGCTGGCCCTCGGCCGTCTTGCGCATCGAGATCACCGCCATCAGCGCGCCGACCGTGGTCGTCGGCACATGGACCGCCCGGACGTTGGGCAGGTTGCGCCGCAGGGCGTTCATGATCTCGGCCTCGCGGCTGATGCTGGAGACCAGGATGTGATCGGCGGCGGTGCCCGAGGCGACGGAGTGGAAATAGGGCGCGGCGCGCATCTGGATGCGCTTGGCGACAAAGACGTTGTCGGTCGAGCGGTAGGAGGCGTAGCCGGTGAACTCGCCGAACGGGCCTTCGGCCTCGCGCGCGTCGTTGAGGATCTCGCCCTCGATGACGATCTCCGCCCCCCAGGGCACCTCCAGGGCGTCGGTGCCGCATCGCGCGACCCGGTAGGGCGCACCGAACAACGCGCCGATGATCTCGAGCTTGCGGACGTCCGGCGGGTAGTGATAGGCCATCGAGCCCATGTAATGGATCGGATGGATGCCCAGCGTCACCGCCGCCGGCAGCGCAACGCCGCGCTCCTCGGCCCGGCGGTGGAACTCGTACATCCGCCGCCGCGAATGTAGCGACACGCCCAGCCGGTCCTTGCCGCGCAGCATCAGGCGGTGGAACCCGGTGGTATCGACCCCGGTCTCCGGGTCGCGCGCGCTGATCTGGCCCGCGGTGATGTAGGGCGCGGCATCGACCGAGAAATGGAGCGGGATCGGCAGCCGGGTCAGATCGACATCCGCGCCTTCCAGGACCACGTCCTGCCAGGGCGCATCGGCCACGACCTCGACCGGGGTGTAGTTCTGACAGCGCTCGCGAAACGTGTCCGGCAAGGCGTCCGATTCGACGCCGAGCGCCAGCGCCAGGAGCCGCCGGTTGCCCGCGGCGTTGGTGACGACCGGCATGTCGAAGCCCTCGACATGCTCGAAGACGACCACCGGGCTGCGCCCCGACCGCTCGAGCTCGAAGACCGCCGAGGTGATGTCGAGATCGCGGCTGACCGGCTCGCTTACCCGCAACAGCTCGTCGGGGCAGGTGCGCTCGACGAGGTCGAGGAATCCTCTTAGCGACTGTTCTTCCAAGACCCTGGCCCTTCCAAGCTTTCGGCGGCCGACAATGACCCTGCGAACTCGCCCTGGCAAGGCGCTGTCCCGGTTCAGGACGGGCGAGACGGTGGGGTTTCTTCGGCGGTTCGTTGAGCGAGGCATGGAGACCTCCGCTCTCACATCAATTGCCGCGTCTTGCTTCCGTCTGAACAAGGTCCGGCGCGGGTGGTTGAACGGGCCGGCCAATCGCGACATCCTGCGAGGCTGGAAGAACACGGGAGAGCCGGGGCACGATGAGCAGCTACCAGATCAATATCCCTGAGGTCCTCGCCGAGGCGACCGAGGCGTTCAACCGCTACGAGGCGGCGCTTGCGGTCAACGACCTGGACACGCTGGCCGAGCTGTTCTGGGACAGCGAGCTGACGCTGCGCTACGGGCCCAACGGGACGCTGCTGAGCCACGCCGCGATCGACGGCTTCAGGCGGGGCCGCGACATCACAGGCGTGGATCGCACCCTGCAGAACACCATCATCACGACCTTCGGCCGGGACGTGGCGACCGCCAACACCGAGGCGGTTCGCCGCGGGGAGACGACGATCAGCCGACAGAGCCAGACCTGGGTGCGCATGCCCGAAGGCTGGCGGATCGTCTGCGCCCATGTTTCCGACCAGCCGGGCACCGGCTGAGGCGCCGGACGATGGCAAAGCCTCTGGTCAGGGTCTACCAGGCTGTCGACGAGACCGGCGCGTCCTATGACCGGATGCGGGCGGCCGGGATCGCGCTCGAAATGCCGGCCGAGACCTGGGATCAGGCCGCGAACCAGCGCGGTGCTTCGGAAGAGCTCGTGTTCGACCCGGCGACGGTCGCCGGCATCGGGGTGGCGAGCCGGGCCAAGCTGATCACCGCTCGCTCGCTCGACAGCGCGCCGGACCTGCGGATGATCGCCAAATACACCGTCGGCTACGACAACGTCGATGTGGATGCGGCGACGGCGCGGGGAGTCTGCGTGGTGCATAGCCCGACCGAGAGCAACTGGGGCGGCGTCGCCGAAGGCGCCATGGCGTTCATGCTGGCGCTGTTGAAGAAGGTGCGCGAGCGCGACCGGCACGTGAAGGAAGGCGGCTGGCGCGATCCCGCGCTCCGCGGCACCTATCTGGGTGCGCGCCAGATCGACGGCTATGCGGGGATTACGGTGGGCATAATCGGGCTGGGGCGCATCGGCTCGCGGCTGGCGGATCTCCTGGGGCCCTGGCGGGTCGGGCTGATCGCCTGCGATCCCTATGTCGAGGACGCGCGGTTCGTTCATCACAACGTTCGCCGGGTCGACCTCGAGACGCTGCTCGCCGAATCCGATGTCGTCACCGTGCACTGCAACCTGACCCGCGAGACCGAGAACCTGATCGGCGAGCGCGAACTCGGCCTGATGAAGCCGGGCGCGGTGCTGATCAATGCCGCGCGCGGCCGGATCGTCGATATCGATGCGCTGTTCGACGCGCTCCAGCGCGAGCGCATCGCCGGCGCCGCGCTCGACGTCCTGCCCGAGGAGCCGCCCGATCCCCAGACCCCGCTGCTGGGCCTGGGCGAGAAGGTGATCCTGTCGCCGCACATGGTCTCCAACAACCACGGCACCGGTCTGCAGGTCGCGGTCCCCTGGGTCGAACGGGCTGTCTTCGCGGCGCTGCGCGGCGAGGTCCCCAAACATGTCGTGAACCCGGACGTCCTGCCGCGCTGGCGCGAGCGGTTCGGCGGAAACAACCTTCTCTGAAATCGGAACCTTCGATCGAAAGGACGCCACGATGATCTATGAAGCCAGGACCTACCGGACCGTCCGCGGAAAAGTGCCGGAATTCCTCAAGCTGTTCGAGGAGGGCTACCAGAGCCGCAGCAAGATCTCGCCGATCGTCGGCATGCTCTATTCCGAGATCGGCGAGCTCAACCAGGTCTGCCACATCTGGCCCTACGAGAATCTGGGCAAGCGCGAGAGCATCCGCGTGGAGTCGATGAAGGACCCCAACTGGCCGCCCAAGGTCTCCCACGTGCTGGAGACGATGCAGTCGGAGATCTTCACGCCGCTGCCGTTCACGCCGACGATGAAGACCGGCAAGCTCGGCCCGATCTATGAATGGCGCGAATACATGATGACGGCCAACGGCGCGGGGGAGTTGATCAAGCGCTGGGAGCCGGCGATCGAAGCTCGTGTGAAGGTCTCACCGCTGGCCATCGCGATGATCACCGAATGCGGCGTGCTCAACAAGTTCGTCCACATCTGGCCGTACGAGAGCCTCGAGCACCGCCGCCAGGTGCGCGAGGAATGCCTTGCCAAGGGGATCTGGCCGCCCAAGGGCGACGGGCCCGACCCGATCCTCACCCAGGCCAACAAGATCATGCTGCCAGCGTCGTACTCGCCGATGCAGTAGCGCGAAACCGGCGGCGGTGCGAGTGGGGTCGGCGCGGTCGCACCCTGCTCTAAACCTGCCAGAGATGGCGGAACGCGGGCGCGACAACGTCGTCGTAGGTCACCGCGCGGTCGAGGAATCCCATCTCGCTGGCGAACGTGTTCATGCCGGCGACGAACGCCTCGGTAATCGCCGGGTCGTAATAGGGCAGGTCGCGCTCGACCACGCCGGCGATCAGCTTGGCCTCGTCGGGCGAGAACAGCTTCTCGCCGATGCCGGTGGCAAGGCCCACGTCGGCCTTGAGCCTGTTCTGTGTGGCGATGATCGCGCGCACCGCCGCAGCCGCCGTCTCCGGCTGCTCGGCGATCATCCTGTCGGTCGTGACCAGGACGGGCTGGGTGTAGTTGAACGCCTGGGCCGGACCGTCGCCGCGGCGCACATCGATCACCACGGTGCCCACGCCGCGGGTCACCGCGATCTCCGCGCCCATCCCGTTGGCCCAGAACCCGTCGAGCTTGCCGTCCTCGAGCGCCCTGGCCGCGGTGACGCCGAAGCTCACACCCGGCTTCACCGTGCCGGGGATCGGGCGGATGTCGACCCCGTCGACCTCCGGGTCGATACCCGCTTGTTTCAGCATGCGCCGCAAGCCGAACTCGACCCAGGGTGCAGCACCGATATGCCTGCCCTTGAGCGCCGCGACATCGCCGCGGCGGACACCGAGATCGGCGCGCATGACCAGGAACCAGTACATGCCCTGTGACAGCGCACACAGCAGCTTCGCGCCCTGCCAACCGGGAAACGCCGACAGCGTGGCGTGCGCCGAGCCGCCGATGAAGTCGACCTCGCCGTCGCGCAGCGCTTCGTAGCACTTGTCGACGGGGAAAATCAGCTCATGGCTCATGTCCAGGCCCTGGTCGGCGAAGTCGCCCAGCTCGACCGCCGAGATCGACGGGAAATAGGAGTTCGAGATCAGATCCGGCACGGCAAGGCGCATGGTGGGTCTCCTTGTTGGTTTCCGTTTCCTGTTAACACATCCCGCCGCCGGAGGGCGGCGTATCACGCGGGCGCATAGACCCACAGATCCATCATCACGCTACACCCGGGGACCGGCAGCGGGCCGGGAACCTCGACGGCAGAGTACGGGATGGGACGCCCCGGCAGACGGCGTTGCCAGGCGCGATGGACGGCATGGAAATCACCGAGGTCGATGTGGAATTGCTGAGCGCGTACCACATTGGCAAGCGAGGTGCCCGCGGCGGCGCACAGCTTGTCCGCTGCTTCCAGGATCGCATCCGCCTGGGCCTCGGCGCTGTCCGTCAGGTTGGGCTGGCGCGGATCGACCGCCGCTTCGGGCAAGAGCCCGTCTTCGTCGATGGCCAGCAGGGCGGACAGGAACAGCAGGTCGCCGGCGCGGACCGCCTGGGGCTGGCCGTGGAAGGATGTTGCCACGCCGGCATCGACGGCGGTCTTCGCCGCCGCGCCGCCCCGGTGGGCCAGCACGTTGATCTCGATCTTGCCGCCGAGCGAGACCAGGCCGCGGGCGGCGCAGGGTATGACCGACAGGGCGGCCCCGGCCGCGCCGAAATGGCTGTGCCAGACCTCGGCGAGCACCGCGCATTCCTCGGGCTCGGTGAGATAGACCTGCGCCTTGACCACGTCCTGCGGGCCGACGCCCGCCAGCGCAAGCGAGGGCAGCAGGCGCTCGGTGATGATGAACTCGGCCTCGCGCCGGATCGGCTCACCGCCCCATTGCAGGCCGGGCTCGATCAAAGCGGCCAGCGCGACGCCGTCCCGGCGCGGTTCCTCGCCCTGAGCCATCGCGGTGTTGCCGGGCACGAAAACGAAGTCGCCCACGGTGAGCGCCGGCGAGTAGCCCGAGGTCGGCCGCGCCCGGAGCGCCTCATCGTCGATGTGCGCGATCGCCGGGCCGCCGGGCGCGACCGCGATCACCTGCCAATCGAGATCGGCGCCCGGCAGCAACAGACCGGCCTGGACGATCGAGGTGCTGGGCGGGATCAGCCGACCCAGGCGTTTGCGCCGCTCGGCCTGAAACGGCGGCACCATGGCGACGGTCGTGTAGTACTGATCGGTCCGGACGATGTGCTCGAGCCCGGCGCCGGCGGCCGCGAGCACGGCCTCGACGTTGTCGAAGACCCGTGCGGCCTCGCGCGCGCGTTTGGAGCCCTTGGCATTGGGGCTGCGCGGCCGCAGCACCGCGGCCGCGATCCCGGCGCCATAGTCCTGCGCCATGTGCCCGGTGGCAAACACCCAATCGCCGGCCCGCATCCCGGGCGCATAGAGGACCCGGCCGTTGCCGAGGCTGACCGGTGCGATCGGTTGCGTTGAAGCGGCCTGGTTCATCGGGCATCTCCCGCAGGGTTGGACAGTCCCGGATCGAGGATGATCTTGCCGAGGACATCGGGATCGTCTTCGAGCCGGCGGTGGAGCAGGGCGGCCTGTTCCAGGGGGTGGATCGAATCGATCAGCGCCTTGACCGCGCCCGAGGCGCCGGCCTCCAGGGCCTGGTCGATATTCCGCCGGCTGACGCCGGCCGAGCCGATGAGCCGCAAACGGCGGCCGTAGAGCTTGCGCACGTCGAGCGCGACCCTGCCGCCGCCGTGCGCGCCCATGGTCACCAGCCGGCCGCGCTGGGCGAGGCTCTCAAAAGCGCCGGCCCACAGACCGGGATCGCCGATGTTCTCGCAGACCACGTCGGCCCCCTCGCCGTCGGTGATCGCGCGTACCTCGGCTTCCAGGTCCTGGGTGCGGTAATTGATGCCGTGGTCGGCACCGAGCGCCAGCGCGGCGCGGACGCGCGCATCCGCGCCGGCGGCGGCGATCACCCGGGCCCCCAGATGCTTGGCGACCTGGACGCAGCAGTTCCCCAAGGCGCCGGCCGCGCCCATCACCAGGACCCATTCGCCCGGCTCGACCCCGGCCTTGTCGACGAGCTGGTTGAACGCGGCCGGGGCGTGGCGGGTGATCACGCAGGCCTCGGCGAAGCTCAGCCCGCCGGGGATTCGGTGGACGCTCGCGGCCGGGACGGCCACCAGCTCGGCGTAGCCGCCCCAGCGGTGGACTCCGATATGCGAAGGCCGGCGACAGGAGGATTCGTCACCGGCCCGGCATTCCCGGCAGGTGCCGCAGCGGATCGAGGAGGCTGCGACCACCGGATCGCCCGGTGCGAAGCCCGCGACCGCGGCACCGACACGGTGAACGGTGCCGGCCGGGTCGGCGCCCAGCACGTGCGGCAAGGCCACATTCCGGCTGTTGCCGTCGCGGCGGACCAGAAGGTCGAAGGACCGGTTGATCGACACCGCGCGGACCGCGACCACCACCTCGTCGGATGCCGGCTCGGGTGCAGGCACATCGGCCTGAACCAGGACGTCCGGTCCGCCGAACGCTCGCATCAGGATCGCTTTCATCGCGCTCCAGCGTAGCGCAAATGCCGGCGGCGGCAATCTCCAAGCCGTTGTGCGGGCCGGTGACTGCGACCCTTCCAGGTGAACTCGTGCTATGGTCAACCGACCGCATCGCCGGGTCAGGATCAACTTGAGCGCCCCCAGCGGGGACACAGGAGACCGCCGATGGACGCCATTCCCGACAAGGCCGCGCTGGCGCGGATGCTGCTCCAGCGCGCCGAGGCGCTGGTGCCGGGACTGGCCGAGCGGGTGGCCGAGACCGAGACCCTGCGCCGCGTCCCCGACCGGTCGATCGCGGACCTCGTCCAGGCCGACCTGCTGAAGGCGGCGCGGCCGGGGCGCTACGGCGGATTCGAGCTCGACCTCGATGCGGTGATCGAGATCATCTCGCGGCTGGGGCGCGGCTGCGGCTCGACGGCGTGGGTCTTCGGCATCTTTTGCGACCACGCGATCACCATGGGGATGATGCCGGCCGAGGCACAGGACGAGATCTGGTCCGACGATCCGGAGGCGCTGGTCTGCTCAGGCCTGATGCCCGCCGGCCGCGCCGAGCGCGTCGAAGGCGGCTTCCACCTGTCCGGCCGCTGGCAGTTTTCCAGCGGCTGCGATCACGCCGCCTGGGTGTTCGTCCAGAGCGCGATCCCGCCGGAGGGCGAGGAGGCGGCGCCCACGCCGGCCTATTTCCTGCTGCCGCGCCGAGACTACGAGATCATCGATAGCTGGTTCGTGTCCGGGCTGGTCGGGACCGGCAGCAAGGACATCGTTATCGAGGCTGCGTTCGTGCCCGCGCATCGCGCCCAACCGGTCGCGCTGTTCAACGCGGGCGCAGGGCCGGGCGGGCAGATCAATCCGGGGCCGATCTACCGCCTGCCGCGGATCGCCACGGTGCCGTTTTCGCTCGCCGCACCGGCGATCGGTATCCTGGATGCGATGATCGAGGGCTTTACCGAGCGGACGCAGGAACGCGCAACCCGCGGCTTCCGCCACGCCGAGTTGACGACGATGCAGCTCCGGCTGGCCGAGTCCAGCGCCGAGCGGGACTGTGCGCGGCTGCTGCTCCGGCGCGCGACGCAGGAGACCATGACGAGCATGCACGAGGCCGGCCGCCTCGACCTCGATCAGCGCGCCCGCAACCGGCGCGACATGGCCTATGTGGCGGTGCTGTGCATGCGTGCGGCCGACCGGCTGTTCCAGGCCGTCGGCGCGAACGGTCTTTTCGACGGCAACGCGATGCGCCGGATGCACGCCGACATCCACGCAATCGGCGCCCACCACATCAATAGCTGGGACATTTCCGGGCCTATCTACGGCCAGGTCGCCTTCGGCCTGCAGCCGACCAACCCGCTGGTATAGACCATGTTCCGACCGGACCGCGTCGGTCCGGTCCGACAGGAGGCAAACGATGGCGCGCTACGCGGTCCCCGCCTTTTCCCGCTTCATCGATGACCTGCGCGCGCATTTCGCCGCCGGCCTGCCCGAAGACGATCATTGGAAGGGCGTCAGGGACCTGCTCCGGACGCTGGTCGCCGACCGGGAGATGCGCCAGGCCTCGCGGGCCTGGACGGCGAAGAAGGGCCGCGAATACGTCCTCCACCACGATACCGATCACGGCTTCTTCGTCGGCGCCCTGGTGCGCGAGCCGAACCACAGGGCCGTCATCCACGACCACGCCCATACCTGGACCGTCTACGGCGTGCTCGACGGGGCGGAGATCACCCATGTCTATCAGCGCACCGACGGCGGCAAGACCCCGGGCAAGGCGACGCTCGAGCTGATCGACCGCCACGAGGCGCCGACCGGCCATGTCGATGTGATCGGCCCTTGGGTACCGCATTCGGAATGGGGTGCGGCCGAGCGCTCGGTCGCCGTCACCGTGCGCAGCGACCGGCCCGGCGGCTACAACCAGAACCGCTTCTTCCCGGAGACCGGGACCACCGACGACACCCACCGCGGCCTGGAGCTGGTAGCGCTCGCCGTCTGAGCCGGCCGCGGGTCAGCCCGCAGAGGTCTTTCCCCGGGCCCCGGGGCCGCCGTCCAAGCTACCGCGCCCCCTGCCCCGCGCCGTTCTCGCCGATGGCCTTGAGGACCTTGGGCGGGGACATCGGCTGTTCGCGAAGCCGGATGCCGATCGCGTCATGGATCGCGTTCGAGATCGCGGCTATGGGTGGGATGATCGGCACCTCGCCGATGCCGCGCACGCCGTAGGGATGGTTGGGGTTGGGCACCTCGACGATCTCGGTGTCGATGAAGGGCACGTCCGAGGCGACCGGCACGCGGTAGTCGAGGAAGCCCGGGTTCTCCAGCCGACCGTCCTTGTCGTAGATATATTCCTCGTTGAGCGCCCAGCCGATGCCCTGGACCGCACCGCCCTGGAACTGGCCTTCGACATAGGCCGGGTGGATGGCCTTGCCGGTGTCCTGGATGACGACGTAGCGCAGAATCTTGACCAGCCCTGTCCTGGTGTCGACCTCGACATCGACGATATGGGTGCCGAAGCCGGGTCCGGCACCCTGGGCGTTGATCTCGGCGTGGCCGGCGATCGGCCCACCGGTCTTGCCGGCGACGCGCGCGATATCGCCGATCGACATCGGCTCGAACTCGCCGACATTGGAGCTCGCCGGCCGTGCGTGGCCGTCCTCCCAGACGACACCGTCGACCGGCACCTCCCAGATCTGGGCAGCGCGTGCGCGCAGCGTGTCGATCGCCTGGCGGGCGGCGATCACCGCAGCCATGCCCGAGGCGAAGGTCCCGCGGCTGCCGGCGGTGACGAAGTTGAAGCCGAGCGCCGAGGTATCGCCGATGCTCACCCGGACCTTGTCGACGTCGACGCCGAGTTCCTCGGCCACCATCATCGCCATCGCCGCCCGGCTGCCGCCCGCGACATCGATGGTGCCCATCATCAGCGCGACCGTGCCATCCTCGTTCACGTTCAGCGCCGAGGTGGTCTCGTTGCCGATGTTGAACCAGAAACCGGTGGCGATGCCGCGGCCCTGGTTGGGGCCGAGCGGGATGCTGAGCTGCGGGTGCGCCTTGGCCCTCTCCAGCGTCGCGATATAGCCGATCGGGCCCAAGGTCGGGCCGTAATAGGCCTTGGTGCCTTCCTTGGCGGCGTTCTTGAGCCGGATGTCGATCGGATCGATATCGAACGCGCGCGCCATCTCGTCGAGGATGCTCTCGACGCCGAAGACCGCGATCGGCGCGCCCGGCGCGCGATAGGCCGCAACCTTGGGCCGGTTGACCGTCACGTCGTTGCCGACGACCTTGACGTTCTCCAGATCGTAGCGGGTGAACGCACACATCGAGGCCATCGGCACCGAGGAGCCGGGGAAGGCGCCGGCCTGGAAGTCGAGCTGGGCTTCCGCCGCGGTGATGCGGCCGTCTCTGGTGCAGCCCATCTTGATGCGGGTATGCGCGCCCGAGGTCGGTCCGGTCGAGCGGAACACGTCCTCGCGGCTCATCACCATCTTGACCGGCCGGTTGGATTTCTTGGACAGCGCGATGGCGAGCGGCTCGAGATAGACGTTGTTCTTTCCGCCGAACCCGCCGCCGAGCTCGGTCGGGATGACGCGGATCTTGGAGATGTCCATCTGCAGCAGCTTCGCGCATTGCGCGCGGATGACGAAATGGCCCTGGGTCGCCGTCCACAGCTCGACCTGGCCGTCCTCGCTGTAGGTGGCGATCGAAGCCTGCGGCTCGATATAGCCCTGGTGGACCGGCTTGGTGTGGAACTCGCGCTCGATGACCAGGTCGGCCTCCCGGAAGCCGGCCTCGATGTCGCCGGTTGCGAACTGGACTCGCTTGGCGATGTTGGAGGGCCTGTCGGGCGGCGGCTCGACGCCGATGGTGATCTGGTCCTCGTGCAGCAGCGGCGCATCGTCCTTCATCGCGTCGACCACGTCGATGACATGCGGCAGCACTTCGTATTCGACCCTGATCAGCTTGAGCGCCTTGCGCGCGATAGCATCGGAGATTGCAGCGACCGCCGCCACGGGGTGGCCGTCATAGAGCACCTTCTCGCGCGCCATCATGTTGCGGGTCACGTCGCGGAAATTGACGATCAGCTCGCCCGCAGCCGCGTACTCGACCGGCATCTCCGGGAAGTCGTCGCGCGTGACCACCGCCTTGACGCCCGCCAGCGCTTCGGCCGCCGCGGTATCGATCGACAGCAGCCGCGCATGGGCGTGCGGGCTCCTGATCACCCGGCCGAAGAGCTGGCCCGGCAGGTTGATGTCCGCACCGTAGCGGGCGCGGCCGGTCACCTTGTCCACGCCGTCCGGGCGGATCGGCCTCGTGCCGACGACCTTGAGGTCCTTCTCCTCATATTTGAGCATCGTGGCCATGATCAGCGTCCTCTCATTTCGGCGGCCGCGTCCTGGACCGCCTCGACGATCTTGTGATAGCCGGTGCAACGGCACAGGTTGCCGGCGAGCCCGTAACGGATTTCGGTTTCGCTCGGATCGGGGTTGGTCTCGAGCAGCGCGCGTGCGGCGACCAGGATCCCCGGCGTGCAGATCCCGCATTGCAGCGCCGCGTGCTCGAGGAACTTTTGCTGCAGCGGGTGCAGGCGCTCGCCCTCGGCCATGCCCTCGATGGTCGCCACCGACCTGCCCTCGATCTCGACGCCCAGCATCAGGCAGGAGCACAGCAGCCGTCCGTCGACGGTCACCGAGCACGCCCCGCAATCGCCGGTGCCGCAGCCTTCCTTGGTGCCGGTCATCTGCAGCTCGTCGCGCAGCACCGACAGCAGCGTCTGGTCGCCCTCGCACAGGAAATCGACCGCATCGCCGTTGATGGTGGTGTTGATGTGATAACGCGCCATCAGTTCCGTCCCGCCCGTTCTGCTGCGATCCGCGCGGCCCGCTCGGCCAGCACGCCCGCGACCTGTGTCCTGAATTCGATCGTCCCCCGCTTGTCGTCGATCGGCCGGCAGGCGGCGCTGGCCGCGTCCGCCAGGCGGGCGAGCGCGCCATCCTCGAGCCTGCTGCCGATCAGCGCCGCGGCGGCCTCTTCGACCAGCAGCGCGCGTTCGGCGACCGCCCCGAGCGACACCCTGGCAGCCGTGCAGGTCCCGTCGGGAGCGAGCGTCAGGCACACCCCGACCCCCACCACGGCGATGTCCATCTCGGTCCTCGGCGTGAAGCGCAAATAGCAGTCGCCCGAGCGCGGCGGGCGTTCGGGGAACAGGAAAGAAACCACGATCTCGCCCTTGGCGAGCGAGGTCAGGCCCGGCCCTGTCGCGACGTCCTCGACCGGCATCTCGCGGCGCCCGTCGGGCCCGGCGATCGCGGCCACCGCGCCGGCGGCGATCAGCGCCGGCACGCTGTCCGCCGCGGGCGAGGCGTTGCACAGATTGCCGCCCACCGTCGCGCGGCCCCGCACCTGGATCGAGCCGATCAACTTCACCCCGTCGACCACGCCCGGCCAGGCGGCGTTGAAGCCCGCGTGCTCCATCACCTCCATACCGGTGACGGCGGCACCCAGCCGGTAGCGCCCGCCGTCGTCGGCCAGGGTGCGCAGCTCGGCGATGTTCTTGACGTCGACCACCAGGTCGGGCTCGACCAAATCGCCGCGCATCTGGATCAACAGGTCCGTGCCGCCGGCCAGCACCCGCGCCTCGCCGTCCGCGCCGGCGAGCAGCGCGGTCGCGGCCTCCAGCGTCTCCGGGGCCTCATATCGCATCTAGACAGGTCTCCTTCCGTCACGCACGAGCGCCTGTATAGCACAAGAGATCTGCTGGCGACTCGCGGGCGCCCGTCCTTGCCAAGATGCGGGGATCGGTTGGAAGGAGCGCTCAGGACGTGCCGCGGGTCGGATCTCGGGAAGCGCGAATGGCGGTTACAGCCGAGGTTTCCAGAATCCAGGGATTTTCTGGCCTCCCCGACCGTAGAATTCGTATCCCTCGCCCGCTTTCTTCACCTTGTTGCAAAACTGCCGGTCGCCGAAGCTCTCCCAGCAGACCGCAGCGTCGTCAGTGACCCGCCATTTCGTCTCTAACATGAGGTGACCACCCCGTCGGGCGATGTCAATCAAAAGGCTGCCGTCACCGCGGAAATAATGTGTCATCGCGCCACCGCGTCGACTGGTCCCATCGATCGTCAGTCCGGAATAGAGATTTTTGATCTCGGATTTCGAGAGAAAGTCTTGCGCGGATGCCCATGACGAACAGGCGAGCAGGACCAGCCCGGCGATCGCCCAAACACCTCTTTTCATCGTGTCCTCTCCCCAAGTCTTTCGTCCGATCGGTCAATCGCCGAGACGACCGCAAGCACGCCGAATCCCGGCGACGTCCATCGAAAACGATACCGGCGCGCCCGAGCGCCGGTCAACCGGCCATCTCTGAGCAGTCGTCAGATCGGCTTTGCCTTGCCGACCGATCGCCACGGAAATCGACCCGACGGGAATAGCGCGGCCGGTTGAGCGCGGAGAGAGCGGCCGCTAGGGTCGCCGGCAAGGAGCGATGATGGATTTCGCGCTGTCCGAAGAGCAACTGGCGTTTCGCGACGCCGCGCAGGCGTTCGCCGCGGGCGAGCTTGCACCCGATGCGGCGGTCTGGGACGAGGACTCGGTCTTCCCGGTCGCGGCGCTCCGGGCGGCGGCGGCGCTCGGCTTCGCGGGGCTTTACGTGCGCGAGGATGTCGGCGGCGCGGCGCTCAGCCGGCTCGATGCGGCGATCGTGCTCGAGGAGCTCGCCGCCGGCTGCACCTCCACGGCGGCCTATATCTCGATCCACAACATGGCCGCCTGGATGATCGATGCCTTCGGGACCGACGATCAACGCCGGCGCTTCCTGCCGAAGCTGAACACCATGGATTGGTTCGCCAGCTATTGCCTAACCGAGCCGGAGGCGGGCTCGGACGCGGCCGCGCTCGTCACCCGGGCCGAGCGCGACGGTGAGGATTACGTGGTCAACGGCGCGAAGGCGTTCATCTCCGGCGCCGGCGCCGCGGACGTCTACCTCACCATGGTGCGCACCGGCGGCGCGGGTGCGGGCGGAATATCGTGCCTTGCCATCGAACGGGAGGCCGCCGGGATTTCGTTCGGCGCGCAGGAGAAGAAGCTCGGCTGGCATTCGCAGCCGACGGCGATGGTCCATTTCGACGACTGCCGGGTGCCGGCCGCCAACCTGATCGGCGCCGAGGGGCAGGGGTTTCGCATTGCGATGGCCGGGCTCGACGGCGGGCGGATCAATATCGGCGCATGCTCGATCGGCGGCGCACGGGCGTGCTTCGAGGCCGCGCGTGTCTATGTCGGCGCCCGCCGCCAGTTCGGCCGCGCGATCGCCGACTTCCAGGCCATCCAGTTCAAGCTCGCCGACATGGCAACCGCGCTCGACGCCGCGCGGCTGATGGTCTTCCGCGCCGCCGCGGCACTGGACGCCGGCACGCCCGATGCCACGCTCCACTGCGCGATGGCCAAACGGCTCGCCACCGATGCCGGATTCGAGGTGTGCAACGAGGCGCTGCAGCTCCACGGTGGCTACGGCTATCTACGCGCGTTCGGGATCGAGCGCTATTTTCGCGACCTCAGGGTCCATCAGATCCTGGAAGGGACCAACGAGATCATGCGTGTGATCATCGCCCGGCGCCTGCTGGCCGAGACCTGAGCGATGGACGAATCGGTTCAGCTTCGTCGAGTCGGCGGCATCGGCCGGGTTCACCTCAATTCGCCGGACACGTTCAACGCGTTGAGCAAACAGATGTGCGTGACCTTCCGCCAGGCGCTGCTCGACTGGGCGGCCGACGATGCCGTCAAGGCGGTCGTGGTCACCGGCGCGGGCGAGCGCGCGTTCTGCGCCGGCGGGGACATCCGCGCGCTCTACGCCGCCAGGCAGGCGGGCGATCCGGGTGTCAGCGCGTTCTTTTGGCACGAATACCGGCTCGATCACGCCGTCCATTGCTTCCCCAAGCCCTATGTCGCGCTCATCGACGGGATCGTGATGGGCGGCGGCGTCGGGATCTCGGTCCACGGCTCGCACCGGATCATGACCGAGCGCACGCTGTTCGCGATGCCCGAGACCGGGATCGGCCTGTTTCCGGATGTCGGCGCGACCGAATTCCTGCCCCGCTGCCCGGGCGCGCTCGGCATGTATCTCGCGCTCACCGGCGCGCGGCTGAAGGCCGCCGACGCGATCCATGCCGGGATCGGCACCCATTACATCCCGTCCGAGAAGCTGGCGGACCTCGAGGAAAGGCTCGCTGCCGCCGATCTGGGCGATGGCGCGGCCGCGATCGATGCGCTGATCGCCGAGGTCGCGGAATCGCCCGGACCGGTGCAGATCCGCCAGCACGCACGGGTGATCGATGCCTGCTTCGGCGCGCCCGGCGTGGCGGCGATCATCGAGGCTCTGGAGCAAGAGGACGGCTATTTCGCGATCGAGGCCGCCGATGAGTTGCGCACCAAGTCGCCGACCAGCTTGCTGGTCACCCACCGCCAGCTCCGCGAGGGCGACGGGCTCGGCTGGGAGGAGATCATGCGGCGGGAGTACCGCATGGCCGTCGCTTTCCTGGACGGTCACGACTTCTTCGAGGGCATCCGGGCCACGGTGATCGACAAGGACCGCAAGCCGCGCTGGGACCCGGCGCGGCTGGAAGACGTGTGCGAAGAAACCGTGGCGGCCTATTTCGCCCCGCGGGAGCGCGAGTTGGCGTTCGACTGACAAGGAGAGGACCATGGCCGAGATCGGCTTCATCGGGCTCGGCAACATGGGCCGGCCCATGGCGCGCAATCTGGCCGGCGCCGGCCATGCGGTGCGGGGCTTCGACATCGCGGCGGCGGCGCGGGAGGCCGCGAAGGCCGACGGTATCGCGATCGTCGACGACCTCGCCGCCGCGCTCGACGGTGCCGAGGCGGTGTTCACGATGCTGCCGGCCGGCGATGACGTGCGCGCGGTCTATACCGCGCCGGGCGGGCTGATCGAGTGCGCCCGGCCGGAGACGCTGCTCGTCGATTGCTCGACCATCGACCTGCAGGCCGCGCGCGATGTCCACCGGGCGGCCGCCGACAGGGGGCTTGCCCACCTCGATGCACCGGTCTCGGGCGGCGTCGGCGGCGCCGAAGCCGGCACGCTCACCTTCATGGTGGGCGGCGCGGAGCCGGCCTTCCTGGAGGCCCGGACACCGATGGCGGCTATGGGCCGCAACATCATCCATGCCGGCGGGCCGGGCAACGGCCAGGCCGCGAAGATGTGCAACAACATGATCCTGGGCGTGTCCATGATCGCGGTCTCGGAAGCGTTCACGCTTGCCGAGCGCACCGGACTCGACCCGCAGACCCTGTTCGATATCGTCTCGACCGCCTCGGGCCAGTGCTGGTCGCTCACCTCCTACTGCCCGGTGGCGGGGCCGGTGCCGTCCTCGCCCGCCAACCGCGGCTACGCAGCGGGCTTTACCGCCCGGATGATGCTGAAGGACCTGACCCTCGCCCGCGATGCGGCCAAGAGCACCGGTGCGGCCACCCCGCTCGGCACCCATGCGGCCACGCTCTACGAGCGCTATTGCGAGTCCGGCCAGGGCACGAGCGATTTTTCCGGCATCATCCGGATGCTGGCCGGCTCAATCCGTTCGGAACCGGGATCGAGCCCCGCGCGCGGTTGACTCGACCCGAGGCCGCTTTGATATTCCCGGCGGCAGCAAACGACGCTTTCGGACTGATTCATGGCGGAACCACAATCGCTCGGCGGCGGGCTTCGGCTCGCCGCCGATATCGGAGGTACGTTCACCGACATCGTGGCGTTTGACCCCGAAGGCGGCACGCTCAGCCTCGGCAAGGCGCTGTCGACGCCGTCCCATCTGGTCGAGGGCATCGCCGCCGGCGTCGCGCGCGCCGGCATCAGGTTCCGCGACGCCGCCCTGTTCCTGCACGGCTCGACGATCGCCATCAACACCATGCTCGAGCGCACCGGCGCGCGTGCGGCGCTGGTAATCACCGAGGGCTTTCGCGACATCTACGAGATCGGCCGGGTCAACCGGCCCGATTCTTACAACCTGTTCTTCAAGAAGCACGTCCCGTTGATCGAGCGCGCGATGTGCTTCGAGCTCGCCGAGAGGATGCTTGCCGAAGGCGAGGTGCTGACCCCGCTGGACGAGGACGAGGTCCATGCGCTGGCCGACCGCCTGGCAGCGCTCGACATCGAGGCGGTGGCGATCCTGCTGCTCCACAGCTACCGCAACCCCGACCACGAGAAGCGGGTCAAGGCGATCTTCGAGGACCGCCTGCCGGGGGTGTTCATCACCGCCTCCTGCGAGCTGTCCCAGGAATACCGCGAGTTCGAGCGCTGCTCGACGGTCGCGGCAAACGCCTATATCGGACCACAGGTCCGCGCCTATCTGGGCGAGATCGGCGATCACTTGGAGGCCGAGTCCTTTCCCGGCGCATTTCTGGTGGTCCAATCGACCGGCGGGCTCTACGACGTCGCCCAGGCGCGCGAGGATTGCGTGCACATGCTGGAGTCCGGCCCGGCGGCGGGCGTGATCGCCGGCCGGGCGCTCGCCCGCGCGATCGGGCTGGACAACGCGATCACCTTCGACATGGGCGGCACGACTGCCAAATCCGGGGTGATCTGCGGCGGCGAAGCGCTGACGACGGGCTCCGCGATGATCGGCGGCTACGAGCAGGGCCTGCCGGTCCAGATCGCGATGATGGACATCTTCGAGGTCGGCACCGGCGGCGGCTCGATCGCCCGCGTCGGACCGCAGGGCGCGCTGCGGGTCGGCCCGGACAGCGCCGGCGCGAGCCCGGGACCGGCGTGCTATGCGCTCGGCGGTACGGCGCCGACGGTAACCGATGCCAATCTGATCCTCGGCCGCATCGCGCCCGACAAGTTCCTCGGCGGCGACATGACGCTCGATCCGGCCGCCGCCGAACGTGCGATGCGCGATGCGGTCGCCGAACCGCTCGGCATGGACGTCGTGGCCGCCGCCGCCGGCGTGCTGCAGATCGCCGCCACCGCGATGTCGTTCGCGGTCAAGGGCGTGTCCACCGAGCGCGGGCTCGATGTGGGCGATTTCGCCCTGGTCGCCTTCGGCGGCGCCGGCCCGCTGCATGCCAGCGCCGTGGCGCGCGAGCTCGGCATGGGCGAGATCGTCGTGCCCCCGGCGCCGGGCCACTTCTCCGCGGTCGGCATGATGCACGCCGATCTCCGCTACGACTACGTCCGCACCTGGTTTGCCCGACTCGCCGAGGCGCCGTTCGAAGAGATCGAGCGGCTCTATGCCGAGATGGAGCGGCAGGGCCGCGCGGCGGTCTCGGCCACCGGCACGGCGATCGAGGAGATCCTCGCCGGACGGTCGGCCGACATGCGCTATGTCGGCCAGGAGCATGCGGTGACGGTCGATCTCCCGGCCGAGGTCTTCGCCGCCGGCGACCGGTCGGCGATCAAGACGCGGTTCGACCAGGTCCATGCGCTGCGCTACGGCACCTCGGCGCCCGAGGAGCCGGCCGAACTGGTCAGCCTGCGCGCGACCGTGGCCGGGATCCTTTCCAAACCGCCGCGGGCCCGCGCCGCCGAGCCGCTCGATCTGCCCGTCGGGCAGCGGCGGGTCTATTTCTCCGAGGCCGGCGGGTTCGTCGACACCCCGGTCCATGCCCGTGCCGCGCTCGGCCCCGACATCCGGCTGGAGGGCCCGGCGGTCATCGAGGAGCAGGCCTCGACCACGCTGCTCCTGCCCGGCGACCTGATGCGCGTCGATGCGCACGGCAATCTGCGTATCAAGGTCGGGGCGCGAAGCTCATGAGCGCTCCTGCCGCGAACGTCGACCCGGTGGTCACCGAGCTGGTGCGCAACGGCGTCATCGCCATCACCGAGGAGATGAAGACCAACCTGATGCGCACCGCCTACAACATGATCATATACGAGGCGCTGGACTTCACCGTCGGCCTGTTCACCGCCAAGGGCGAGACGGTCTCGATCGGGCTCGGCCTGCCGATGTTCATCCGCGGCATGGCCGAAACGGTGAAGGCGAAGCTGCGCCATTTCGGCGATGACATCCACCCCGGCGACATCCTGGTGACCAACGACGCCTACATCACCGGCAGCCACCTCAACCATGTCACCTTCAGCCTGCCGATCTTCGATGACGGCACCCTGATCGGGTTCGCCTGCTGCATGGCCCACTGGCCCGATATCGGCGGCACCCTGGACGGGATGACCACCGACATCTATTCCGAAGGCCTGCAGATCCCGATCGTCAAGTACCAGCGCGCAGGCGTGGTCAACCAGGACCTGCTCGACATCCTGCACATGAATGTCCGCCTGCCGGAGCGCGCGATGGGCGATCTGCGCGCCCAGCTCACCGCGATCAAATCGGGGGAGCGCCGGTTCCTGGAGCTCATCGGCCGCTATGGCCGCGAGGCGGTGCTGGGCGCGATCGCCGCGATCATGGACCAGTCCGAGGCGGCCGCCCGCGCGCGCACCGAATCCATCCCCGACGGCGTCTACTGGGCCGAGTCCTTCATGGACGACGACGGTGTCGATGTCGACAAGCCGGTACCCATCCGGGTCAAGGTGATCGTCCAGGGCGACCGCATGACCGTCGATCTCACCGAAGTATCGAACCAGGTCAAGGGCTTCTACAACTCCGGCGTGACCACCGGTTATGCCTGCACCCAGGTGGCCTTCAAGTGCCTGACCTCGCCGACCGACTACCCGATCAACGACGGCTCGTTCCGCAACCTGGAGACCATCGTGCCGATGGGCCGGATCGTCAGCGCCCAGAAGCCCGCGCCGATGCGCTGGTGGATGACCTTCCCGATGACCATCGTCGATACCGTCTTCAAGGCATTGGCACCGGCGATCCCCGACCGCACCATCGCCGGACACCACGCCGATTTGATCGTCGGCTTCTTCAACGGCATCAACCCGAAGACCTCCGAATTCTATATCGCCTTCATCGGGCCGACCGGCGGCGGTTGGGGCGCCAAGCGCAGCGAGGACGGCAACAGCGCCACGATCTGCATGAACGACGGCGATACCCACAACAGCCCGGTCGAGCAGCTCGAGGCCAAATTCCCGATCCTGTTCGAGGCGCACGCGCTGCGCCCGGACTCCTGCGGCGCCGGGCGCCACCGCGGTGGGCTGGGGATCGAGAACATCGTGCGGGCACGGGCGGCACTGACGCTCAACGCCCAGATCGACCGCGTCCGCTGCGCGCCCTGGGGGCTCGACGGCGGGCTTCCGGCGGCGGGCAACAGCGTCGCGCTGCGCCGCGACGGCACCTGGCGCGACGATTACAGCAACGCCAAGGTGCTCTCCCAACGCCTGGGGCCGGGCGATGCGTTCTCGTTCAAATCCGGCGGCGGCGGCGGGTTCGGCTCCCCCCTGGAACGGCCGATCGAAGCGGTCGCCAACGATGTCCGCCAGGGCTATGTCAGCCTGGAAGCCGCGCTTCGCGAGTATGGCGTGGTGTGCGACCCAGCGACGCTGGTGGTCGACGAAGCGGCCTCTGCCGAGATCCGCGCGGCCAAGGCGACGCTCGCCGCCGCGCAGGCAACGCCCGACCCGTAGACCGCCTATGCCGGCGGCGCGACCGACAGCCGGCCGGTGACGCCGTGGCGGGCAATCAGACCGGCGACGAGCCCGCTCGCCTTCGCCTCCTCGACGAATTCCCGCAGAAAGGCCGCACTCGCCGCGTTGGCCCGCCGGGTGCCGACCGCCTGCTGGACGGCGGTGAACCGGCCGTCGAGGATCCTTGACCCGGGCAGCGCCTCGGCCGAGGTCACCAGCGCCGGCCTGAGGCCCGCCAAGGCGTCGAGCTTCTCGTCCTTGAACAGCGCGAACGAGGCGGCGATGCCCTCGGCGCGCACCAGCTCGGCATGCTCCAAATTGCGCGACAAATAGAGGTCGTAGGCGCTTCGGCCGGAGACCGCGATCCGGATACCGGGACGGTCGACGTCGGCAATCGAGCCCAAGGACGAGCCGGCGGGCACGAGATAGGTGGCCTCGATCTCGACATAGGCGGCGGTGAACGCGATGGTCTGCGCGCGCGCCGGCTCGGCACCGATCAGCACGATATCCCAGACGTCATCGTCGACCGCATCAGCCAGCGCGCCGGGCGAATCATAGGGGACGCAGGCGACCCCCACCCCCAGTCGGTCGGCGATTGCGCGCGCGAGATCCGGCCCGACGCCCTCGGGCTCGCCGGAAGCGGTCTTGCCGGTGACCAGGAGAAAGTTGGCGAGGTTGATGCCCGCCCGCAAGGTTCCGCTCGGGGCGATCTCGGCGACAACGTCCTGGGTCATTATGGCCTGTCCGAAATGCAGATTATGCGCTGCGGGAGGCCCGGGCGCCGCCGCGCGCCTCCTCGACCAACAGGGTCTCGACGATCTTGCGGGCGAGGACCGGGCCGGCATCGGCGTTGATGTCGATGAACGGCGCGTCGGGGTCGGCATCGATGATCGCCTGCTGGCCCTCCAGCATGGCCTTGTCCTCGAGGAAGGTCCTGTCGACGCCGGCCTTGAAATAGGCCGACAGCTCCTGGTCGTCGAGCTGATGGTTGCGCGGGAAGGACCAGAAATAATGGGTCTTGCCTTCGTCTGCCGGGGTGATCGAATCGACCACCGTGTGGGTGACCCCCTGGCTGCGGTCGCCGTCGGGCGCGCCGGTCCCGGCGCGGGCGACGCCGACATCGAGCCAGACATGAGACGGCGGCTCGAAGCGGATGATCTGCCAGCGATCGACGTTTTCCCGGGTCTTGTCGAACCCGCCGGAGCGGGCATAGAACGGCGGCGGGTCGATATCGTACATCCACCGCGTCACGGTCACCGACGGGACATCGCGCGAGACCGCCTCCAGGGCGGTGCCCTTCACCCCGTCGAGGGTGTTGCGATCGACCTTGCCGAGCGGTGTATTGGCGACGTGCTCGTTGCCGATGGTCGAGGCGTGCAGGAACGTCTCGTGGGTCAAGTCGAGCAGATTGTCGACCAGGAGCTGGTAATGGGCATCGATGCTCAGATAGCCGCTGACCATCGTCCACGCCGGATCATCATGCCAATAGAGGTTGGGGATCGCCGAATCGTCGGCCAGTTCGGGATCGCCCATCCAGATCCACAGCCACTTCCAGCGCTCGACCAACGGGTAGGTGCGGACCCGGGCGCCCGGCGGAAGCTGGGTCTGGCCCGGAATCGCCACGCACTTGCCATCGGGGCCGTAGGTCAGCCCGTGATAGCCGCATCGCAGGTTGTTGCCGATCACGCGCCCGAACGACAGCGGCGCCCGGCGGTGGCAGCAGCGGTCCTCGAACGCCACCGCGCGGCCATCGGCGGTGCGGTACATGACCACCGGCTCGCCCAGCAGACGGCGCGCAAGCGGCTTGTCGCCGACCTCGCCGGGTTCGGCCGCGACATACCAGTAGTTTTTCAGGAACATGCCCGTACCCTTCCGGTCGAGACGATTCTCAAGTTGACGCTACCAGCGTCGGATTGGATGCACAACACGGCGGCTTCAGAACCCGGTCTTCGACGCCGGCCGGATGGTCATCGTAAAGCTCGCCCCGGTGCCGCCGCAGCACGGGCACGCGATCGAGTCGAGGATCCTGCGGCGCTCCGCATCGCTTGCGCCGGCATCGGCCAGCAGATCCTCGACCTGGCGGCGCAGCGCCGAATGAACCGGATCGGGCGGGCCGTCTGCTTCGGGTCGGGGCCGGTCGACCGCCTTCTTCCCGGCGGCGCGGGCGGTGCGCCACAGCGCCCGGTATGGCCCGGCGAGCCGGATGTTGCGGTCGTCGTCCAGGCCGCTTCCCACGTGCGGATCAGTTTTGCGGGGCGCCGGGATGGATGACCACCCCTTCGAGCTTTTCGACATAGCGCAGGAACCGGTACTTGTCCTCGATCCCGTCGGTGGGCTTGCGGTCCTGCCACGCCCAGGGATGCTTGCCGGGCGCGATCTTGGCGACCAGGAAGCCCATCTCGCCGTCATCGAGCAGTCGGGAAAAGTGCCGGGAGACCGCGCCGGTCTCAGTCTCGGTCGCGCAGTTCAGGCAGCCGGCGCCCTCGGCCATGCGGGCGAGGTCGGTGTTCCCGGACGTCAAGGTCGGCGGCCCGCCGATGTTCTCGTAGATCTCGTTGTCGAAGACCAGCACCGTCAGGTTGGCCGGACGCTGCGCGCCCAGCGTGCACATGATGCCGGTGTTCATCAGCATCGAGCCATCACTCTCGAAAGCGATGATGCGGCGGTGCGGCAGCGAGATCGCCAGCCCCAGCGCGGTCGAGGTGACGGAGCCGAGCACGCCGGTGAAGAAGGTGTTGTCCGCGGCGGGCTTGAGGTTCCACCAGTCGTCCCACGTCCCGCCGATCGAGGTGGTCACCAGGTCTTCGGGCGTAATCATCGGCGCGATGGCGCGCAAGACGTCAATCCTTTGCATAGTCCGGAAGCTCCACGCAGTTGCCGCTGAACACCAGCGCCACCGGCCAGTTGCTTCCGTCGGTGTGCTTGAAGGCGCCCTTGATGGCCGGCTTGATCTCGTCCAGCTCGCGCACGAAGCGGTAGGGGATGCGCAGCGAGTCCAGGATCGGCGCCATGGTCTGGGCGTGGTTGTGGCCCCACCAGTTCTGCTCGCCCCAATCGCCGCGGTAGCTCATCACCATCACCAACGGCATCGCGTGCTGGAAGGCGAGCCGAGCGATCGGCTCGCAGGCCTGGCGGATGCCGGAGTTCTCCATGATCATCAGCGCCCGGCCGCCGGCGAGGTAGGTGCCGGCGCAGATCCCCGGCATGTCGGCCTCGTTGGACACCTGGACGTAGCGGATCGCGTTGTCGTCGGCGCACAGGCGGAAGACGGACTTGAGCAGCGATTCGGGCAGCGCTGCGACCACGCCGACGCCGGCCTCTTTGAGCCCCTCCATGAACAGGCGGGCGTATTCCGGCACGTCGGGGTCGGTCTCAGCCATCGGCGGCGCCCTCCACCTTGCCGCGGAAAGTCTCGGCGAACTCGCGGCCGATATCGCGGGCCTTCTTTTTCATGATGCCGAGCCCGAATTTCCCCAGCCGCCCGAACACCGAGACGTCGGCGGCGTAGGCGACCGCGGTGCCGCCGCCCTCGGCCTCGGAAAGGTCCAGCGTGCTGGTTGCGTTCAAGGTGCTCGCCTTGCCGCCCTCCTCGCCCCTGGTGGTCGAGGCCGCGAAATGCGGCGGCCGTTCCTCGGTCTTCTCGACCGTGACCGAGAACGTCGTCTTGATCGGCCCGACCGCGACCTTGATGTCGGCCTTGTAGGTGTCGGGCCCGGTCGTCTCGATCCTTTGGCAACCGGGGATGCACGGGCCGACGATTTCCGGGTCGGTGATCATCTGCCAGACGCGGTCGACCGGCGCATCGACGATGAAGGTATCCTCGATCTTCACGTCTCACCCTTTTCCAACGGCTTCGCCGGCATCCTAGGAACGGTCCGGGGTCCATGCAACTCGATCGCGGCGATGACGCCGGCGCACATTCTCCATTAACATGGCGCGGGCTGTGATACTGCACGGACGGCGGCAATGCTGACGATGGTCTCGGCGATCGAGCGGGCGCGCAGGCTCTATGGCGCCCGGCCGGCGATCCTCGACGACCAGGGGACGCTCACCTGGAGCCAATTCACCGACCGGGCGATGCGCGCGGCCGGTGCGCTCGCCGGGCTCGGGGTGAGGCCGGGCGAGCGCTACGCCATCTTGTCGCGCAACACCTTCCGCCACGCCGAGTTGATCCATGCCGGCTACTGGATGGGGGCGATTCCGGTGCCGATCAACTTCCGGCTCGCCGGCCCGGAGATCCGCCACATCCTGGACGATTCCTCCAGCGGCCTGCTGATCGTCGACGAGGCGCTGACCGACCTTGCCGCCGCGCCCGAGCTCGCGCCCTGGCAGGAGCGCATCCTCACCGTCGGCGCGGCGCCGGCCGACGGCGGCCGGCCGCACTACGAGACACTGCTGGCGGACGCGAGTCCGGCCGATCCCTATCCCAGCGGCGAGGACGACGATGCGATCCTGCTCTATACCGGCGGGACGACCGGGCGCAGCAAGGGAGTCCGGCTGAGCCACCGCAACGTCTATGCCAACGGCCAGCAATGCGCGATCGCGCTCGGCATGCGGGGCGATGACGTCTTTATCCACGCCGCCCCGATGTTCCATTCCGCCGACCTGTTGGGCACCGGGTTCACGCTCCTGGGGGCGGCCCACGTCTACCTGCCGCAGTTCACGCCCGAGGCCATGCTGGGCGCGATGCAGCGCCACCGCGTCAGCTTCGCCTTCACGGCGCCGACGATGTTGATCCTGATGCTGCAGGACCCCGCCTTCGACAGCTTCGACCTGACGGCGTTGCGCCGCATCTTCTACGGCTCCTCGCCGATGGCGGTCGAATGGATCCGCCGGGCGATGGAGAACTTTCCCAACGCCGAGCTGCAGCAGGGCTACGGGCTGACCGAGACATCGCCGATCCTGACCACGCTGGATGCGGACGAGCACCGCCGGGCCATCGCGTCCGGCAATCTCGAACGCCTCAAGGCCGCCGGACGGCCGGTCACCGGCGTCGACATGCGGATCGTCGATGCCGAGGGCCGGCCGGTTCCGCCGGGCGCGGCGGGCGAGGTGGTGGTGCGCGGCCCGAACGTGACCAAGGGCTATCTCAACCGGCCGGCCGAAACCGAGGAAGCCTTTCGCGGCGGCTGGTTCCATACCGGCGACATCGGGCGGATGGACGAAGAGGGGTTCATGTACCTGCTCGACCGCAAGAAGGACATGGTGATCACCGGCGGGGAAAACGTCTACACCTCCGAGGTCGAGGCCGCGCTCTACCAGCACCCCGGGGTCAACGAAGCCGCGGTGGTCGGGGTCCCCGACGAGACCTACGGCGAGGCGCTGTTCGCGGTCATCGTGCCGGCGCCGGGCGCGCATATGTCCCAGGACGAGATCATCGCCCATTGCCGTGAGCGCATCGGCGGTTACAAGATCCCCCGCCGCATGGCATTCGTCGACCAGATGCCCAAATCGGCGATGGGCAAGATCCTCAAGACCGAGCTGCGCCGTATCTACGGCGGCGCGGCGGCACCGAAGGAAAATGGATGAAGGACACGCTCAAGCCGGGGCTGGGCACGACCCGCCGCTTCGACATCGACGACGACAAGACGATCGGGTTCATGGGCGAGGCATTGCGGGTCTACGCCACGCCGATGCTGCTGCGCGATATCGAGATCGCCTGCCTGGAGATGATCAAGCAGCATCTCGAGGAGCAAGAGGAGACGGTCGGCGCGCGGGTCGAGCTCGACCATCTGGGCGCCTCGCTGTCGGGCTCCTGGGTCGACATCAAGGCCGAGATCATCGAGGTCGACCGGCGAAAGATCGTCCTCGATGTCGAGGTGCACGACCCGATCGAGCTGGTCGGCAGGGCCCGCCACACCCGTTTCGTGATCGACCGCGGCCGCCAGGCGGACCGGCTCCAGGCCAAGCGCGCCAAGCTCGCCCTGACCGGCGGGCGCTGATGGGCATCGACGCGAGATCGCGGCTGATCGTTGCGCTCGACGTGCCCACGGTCGGGGAGGCGAACCGGCTGATCGACCGGCTGGGCGATGAGGTCGCCTTCTACAAGGTCGGGCTGTGGCTGCTGCACGCGTCCGGCATCGACCGGCTGATCGACCGGCTGATCGGCGCCGGCAAGGAGGTTTTCCTCGACTGCAAGATGTACGACATCGGCGAGACCGTGCGCGAGGGCGTCAAGCGCGCCGCCGGGCGCGGGGCGAGCCTGGTGACCGTCCACGGCAACCGTGACATCCTGCGGGCCGCGGTCGAGGGCAAGCGGGGCTCGGCGCTCAAGATCTTTGCCATTTCAGTGCTCACCAACCTCGACGACGAGGACGCGCGCGAGATGGGCTATCTGTGTCCGGTCGAGGCGCTGGTCGATATCCGGGTGAAAAAGGCGGTCGAATACGGCTGCGACGGGCTGATCGCCGCACCGCAGGACGCCCCGCGCATCCGCTCGATCGCGCCCGCCGGGGCGCTGCTGCTCGGCACGCCCGGCGTGCGCCCGGCCGGCCACGGCCAGGACGACCACAAGCGCGGCGGCACGCCGGAAGCGGCGATCGAAGGCGGCGCCGATTACATCATCATGGGCCGGCCGATCATCCGGGCCGACGATCCGCCCGCGGTCGCGCGCGCGGTCACCGCCGGAATGCAGACCGCTTTCGATGCGCGCTGAAACGAGGAACCCCCCGACCATGCCGTTCTTCAAATCGTTACCCGCCGAGGCCGGGCCCGGCGACGTGTTCCAGGCCTATCCGGAGATATACGGGCCCTGGGCCGATACCAGCCAGGCGCTGATGAACGGCCCTTCGCCGCTTACGCCGGGCGAGCGGGAGATGATCGCGGCCTTCGTCGTCGGCACCGCGAACTGCCGCTACGCCTTTGTCGCCCATCGCGCCGCGGCCCACGCCCATGGGATCGCCGAGGGGCTGATCGACAAGCTGCTGGCCGATTTCGAAAGCGCGCCGGTCGAGGACCGGTTCCGCCCGCTGCTGGCCTATGCGAGGAAACTCACGCTCGCCCCGACCGAGGTCACCCAGGAAGATGCCGATGCGGCCTTCGCCGCCGGCTGGGACGAGAAGGCGCTGCACGATGCGATCGCGGTGACGGCGCGGATGAACTTCATGTGCCGCCTGGTCCAGGGATACGGCTTCACCCCGATGTCGCCCGAGGCCGCGGAGACGAACGCCCGGAACCGGAAGAAGCTGGGATACCGCAACCTCTACCCGCAATTCGCCGAGAGGTCATAGAGGCCGGCAATCATGCCTTGGCGAGCCAACCCGCCTCGCGCACTCGTGCCAGGAAAGTGCGACTCACCGGAACGACGAGTCCGTTGGTCAGTTTGAGCGAGACGCGCCGCCCGCTGCGCTCGACGCCGGCCACGGCATCGGCCGCGACCCAGAAGGAACGATGGACCCGAAGGCCGTCGGTGTCGCCAAGCTCCGACAAGGCATCAGCCATCCGGTAGAGAATCAAGGCGCTGCCGGCGGTGGTATGGACGCGGAGATAGTGATCCTCCGCGGCGACGCATAAGAGCGTGCCCTTGATCTGTTGCGGCACGCGTTTGAGGAAGTTGGGCGCTGCCTCACCGGCACCCGGCCGCGCGCCGGGCCAGCGCCCCAGAAGCCGAATCGCGCCCGGGCTGAACTTGAAGATCGGGAGTGCGATCACCAGGGTCAGAAGAACGACATAGGGCCAGACCTTGAAAACGGTCAGTCCGCCGCTTTCCTTTTGTCCCAACCAGCTCTCGAGCCACAGCACCTCGAACGATGCCGGAACCGACGCAACCAGGCACCCCGCCGCCACGACGGCGAGCGTTGGCCAGCGTTCGGCGAAGGCAAGCCGCGAAACCGCGACCACCGCAAGGACGATCTGCGCCCAGTTCAACGGGATGATGATCATCCAGTAGAGATACCGGTCTGCGGGCGCGAACCGGGTGAAGGTACCGAACGGGCCGATGGTCGCCACGATCACGGCGATCGCCACCGCCCCTAGGATGTGCAGCGCAAGCCGTCTCGGCAAGGACCGTTCACGCATCGCGAAACGATCCTACGGTCGGTTCGCGAAGAAATAAACGCGGTTCGCGCAGCCGCTCTTGCCCGTACCACCGATGCGCAGGAAAGCTCGCAACCGGCGCAACCATCGAAGAGAGTCCTGAAATGCGAATGCGGACAATGACTGCGGCTCTGACTTTGGCGACGATTCTGTTTTGGGGCCGCTCCACCTCGACGGCAGAGCTGACGCTTTCGGTCAGCGGCATCCGCAGCGATCTTGGTCGGGTGATGATCGCCGTCTTCGATCATGCGGCGGCCTTTCAAGCGCGCGAGGGCGCCGTTGCGACGATCCGCATCCGGGCTCAAGAAGGAGATCTTTCACTGACTCTCGGCAATCTGCCCCCGGGGCGCTACGCCGTTGCCGCGTTCCACGACGAGAACGGCGACGGCAGGCTCGATGCCAATCTGTTGGGGATCCCGACCGAAGGGCACGGGTTCTCCAAAGACGCGGTCGGCATGATGGGGCCGCCGTCTTTTGCCGACGCCGCGCTTGCGGTCGAAGGCGACCGGGGCGAGCTGCCGATCAGGCTGATCTATCAATAGGACCCACCATGATCCGACGAGAATTCCTCCACTATGCGGCCGTCTCGGCGCTGGCGCTTGCCGGCCTCCCCGGCCGAGCGGGCGCCGCTGCCCTCGATGCGTGGGCGGTATCCTTCCGGAAGGCCCTGAAGACCAGACCCTATCTGCTGGGCTGGCTGGGCCGCCCCGAGGCGCGTCTCGAAACACCGTCGCTCGATGTTAGAGGGGCTTGGCCGGCGGAGCTTCGCGGCACTGTCTATCGCAACGGGCCGGGCCGGCATGAGATCGGCGGCCTGCGCTACCGGCACTGGTTCGACGGCGACGGGATGGTGCAGGCCTTCCGCTTCGCCGACGGCCGGATTTCCCATCTCGGCCGCATCGTCGAGACCGCGAAGTTCAAGGCCGAACGCCGGGCCGGGCGCGCCCTGCGGCAAACCTTCGGCACGGTGGTGCCCGGCATGGAGCGTGTCACGAGCCCGGATTCGACCAACCCGGCGAATACCAGCGTCTTATGGCACGCCGAGAGACTATACGCGCTCTGGGAGGGCGGCTCGGCGCATCGCCTGGACCCGGCGACCCTGGAGACCGAGGCACCCCACTACTGGTCGCCCGAAACGAGCGGCGTCCCCTTCGGCGCCCATCCGAGGCTGGATCGAGACGGAACGCTCTGGAATATCGGTTACGCGGCCGGGTTCGGTGTCCTTGTGATCTATCACATCGGCCGTGACGGCAAGCTGAAGACTGCCGTTCCGCTTCGCATCGGCAAGACACCGATGGTCCATGACTTCGTGATCACCGAAAACCATGTGGTCGCGATCCTGCCGCCGCTGTTTTTTGCGCCCGAGCCGGGGAAGAGCCTTCTGGACAGCATGGTCTGGCAGCCCGAGCTGCCCGCCCGGGTCCTGATCCTCGACAAGACCGCACTTTCCCGACCGAGAGTCCTCGAAATGCCGGCCCATTTCACCTTCCACTACGGCAACGCCTGGGAGGACGCGGCCGGGATCATTCGTCTGGACTCCGCCCGCTACGACGATCCTTCGATCATGTTCGGACCGCTAAGGGCGATCATGCGCGGCGAAGGCCGACCAGGCCTCGCGGCCCGACAGCATCTGGTGCGCATCGATCCCGCTCGGGGCCGCATCACCGAAACCCCGCTGACCCAACCGGGTCTCGGAGCCGAGTTCCCTCACGTCGATCGACGCCGCACCGGCCGCTGCTATCGCAAGATCACGCTTTTGATGCAGACACCGGCGGCGGAGAGCCGGCACCCGATGCTCAACGCCGTCGGCCGGCTGGACGTCGAGACCGGGGATCTGACGGTCCATGCCTATGATCCGACGACGATCCCCGAGGAACATCTGTTCGTTCCCCGCCCGGGCGGCGGCGAGGACAACGGCTGGCTGATCGGCACCAGCCTCGACTTCGCAGCCGGGGTAACACGACTGAACGTCTTCGATGCCGCGCGGTTGGAAGACGGCCCGCTCGCTGTCGCAAGCCTTCCCTACGCCCTCCCGCTCGGACTTCACGGAACCTTCGTCCCCCTTTAAGCGCCGGCCCGCCTCGGTGCTTCGGACACCGCCCGGGATTGCCGATATAGTCGCGGCACGCGGGTGGAGACGGACTCCCGATGATCGAGAGCATGCTGACCGGTCTTGCGTTGGTGTTCCAATGGCCGGCGATCGGGTTTCTGGCGCTCGGCGTGCTGCTCGGGATCTGGCTCGGCGCGGTCCCGGGCCTCGGCGGAATCCTCGGGCTGGTGATCCTGTTGCCGTTCACCTACGGCATGGATCCGGTTTCGGCGTTCGCGCTGCTGCTCGGCATGTTCGCGGTGACCTCGACCAGCGACACGATCGCCTCGGTGATGCTCGGCATACCGGGCACTGCGGCCTCGCAGGCGACGATCCTCGACGGCTATCCTTTGGCGCAGCAGGGCCAGGCGGCACGGGCGTTCGGCGCCGCGTTCACCGTCTCCGCCTTCGGCGGGATATTCGGCGCGCTGATCCTGGCTGTGTCCATCCCGCTGGTGCTGCCGATCATCCTCGCCTTCGGATCGCCGGAACTGTTCATGCTGGGCATGCTCGGGCTTGCGATGGTGGGCTCGCTCAGCGGCGGGTCCGTGCTCAAGGGCCTGACCGTGGCGTTGCTCGGGCTGCTGATGGCGATGATCGGCTATGCCGAGACCGCACCCGTTCCCCGGTACTGGTTCGGCGCCGTATATCTGCTCGACGGCGTTCCGTTGATCCCCGTCGTGCTCGGTCTCTTTGCCATCCCCGAGCTCATGGAGCTGGCGATCAAGGACACCTCGATCGCCCGCATTCCCAAGGAGCAGAGCCGGGGCGGCGGGATGCGCGAGGGCATCCGCGACGCCTTCCGGCATTGGTGGCTGGCGCTTCGTTCCGCGGCGCTCGGCACCTATGTCGGCATGCTGCCGGGGCTCGGCGCCGCGGTCGTCGACTGGTTCGCCTATGGCCATGCCGTCCAATCGGCGAAGGACAAGTCGCAGTTCGGCCGCGGCGACATTCGCGGCGTCATCGCGCCGGAGGCCGCCAACAACGCCACCAGGGGCGGCGCGCTGCTGCCCATGGTCGCCTTCGGAATCCCCGGCAGCCTCGGCACGGCGATCCTGATGGGGGCGCTCCTCATCCAGGGCCTCAAGCCGGGCCCGGAAATGCTGACCGAGAAGCTGGACATCACCTTCAGCATGGTCTGGGCCATCGTCCTCGCCAACATCCTGGCGGCCGCTCTGCTGATGCTGTGGAGCGGACAGGTGGCCAAGATCGCGTTCATCCGCGGCCATCTGATCGTGCCGGGGGTGATCCTGTTCGTCTTCATGGGCGCCTGGCTGGGCGGAGCGTCGATCGGCGACTGGATCACCTGCCTCGCGATGGGCGTGATCGGCTTCGCCATGAAGCGCGGCGGCTGGCCTCGCCCGCCGCTCATTCTGGCGTTGATCCTGGGTCCGATCCTGGAGAATGCCTTTCAGATCAGCATGCGCATCCATACCGGCCTGGGATGGCTGGATCGGCCGATCGTTCTGGTGATCGTCGCCCTGATCGCCCTGACCCTGTTCCTTTCCGCGCGCGGGGTCGTCAAGTCGAAAGCCGCGCCGGACGCGCCGACAAGGGGCGAAGGAGCGGAAGGCAGCCCGGTCATCTCGGTGCCGTTCGCGGTGCTGATGACGGCGGTCTTCGCTCTGGCGGCGCTCGAATCGCTCGACTGGCCGGCGGTCGTCCGGCAGTTCCCTTTGACCGCCGCCATCCCGGGCGCAGTGCTCTCTTTCGCCGTGCTATGGCGCGAGACGCCGCTTCTGCGCGCTGCCGTGCGCGAGGCAAGCGGCCTGGCGGCGGCAGCCGGGGCCGCCGCCCGAGAAGCGCTGCTCGGCCCCGCCGCGTGCTTCTTCGGCTACCTCGTCGCGCTCATCCTGGTCGCGTATCTCTTCGGGCAGATGATCGCCCTGCCGCTGTTCGTCGCCCTCTATCTGCGGCGATGGGGCGGTTATCGCTGGAGGGTCTCGCTCGCCTACGCTGCCGGCGGCTGGGCATTCCTCTACGGCTTCTACGACCAGGTGATGCACGTTTTCTGGCATCAGCCGCTGGTGTTCGGCTGAGCGCGCCGCCGCACATGGGAAGAGGCGGCCTTATCGCTGGCCGACCGTGGTTATCTTCTTCAATGTCGCGAGCACGTCGGGATCGACCTTGCGGAACGTCTTCTGGACGTGCAGCGCTTCCTCGACGCCGATGAAGTTGACCCCGGTGCCGCCGAGCCGCTTCCTCTCCGGTTCGTAATAGGCGGGATCCTGCGTCGTGGCCTTGTAGGAAGCACGCAGGACCGCGGTCGGTTCCGCCGGCGTGCCGGGCGCAGCGAAGACGGTGAAGGTCGTGTTCCCCAGAACCTGCGAGTACCATTTGTAGGTCTTCCAGAGGGGGCCCGAGGGCATCTTGCCGTGCACCTCCCGATACACCTCTTCGAAGCTCGGCACGCCGGGAAACGAAACGGCTTTGACCGGATTGCCCGCCTTGTCGAAATCGGGATGCGACCACAGCGCAATGGCTGAGCCGTCCTTCAGCATCGTGTCCTTGAAGAAGACGTAATAGCCGATGCTCCCGCTGTTCGCGGCCTGCACTTCGTTGGACATGAAGGCCGGGCGGATCTTGGCCATGCCGCGGTAGCCGCCGATGAATCTGTACTTCGCCCCGATCATCTCGAAGGCGAGGTTGCCGAGGAAATCCAGCATCTGATCGGCGCGCCTTCCGCCGACATTGAAGCCGGGCGCCTTCATCACGTCGGCCGGCGTCCTGATGCCGGGCGCGACGTCGGTGCGCATCAGCGTCACCCGGTCCAGGCCGCCGGCGCCGATCATCACGAACTTTTCGGGCGTGTAGCGCAGCCCCGGGGTGCCGACCACGACGCCGGGTGCGTTCCACGGACCCAGATAGAGTGTGAGCCCATCCGGCCGGCCACGCTCGTAAAGGAAGTTCAAGGGCTTGGCGCCGCCGCCGCCCGGCATGTTCTTGACGATCATGTTGGGTTTGCCCGGGATGTGCCCCGGCCAGTGCCGCACGAAGGCGCGGGTGAGCCGGTCCAGGCCGCTGCCGCCCGGCACCGGGCTCAGCACCGTGATCGTCTTTCCCTCGAAATACGTCTTCGCCCGTGCATCGACACCGGCAACCACACCGGCAACCACGATGAAGCCGGCGATCAGGCCCGCCGGTAGCCGCTGGATCGGTCCCATGCTATGGTCCCCCTCGCCTCGCCCGTCGTCGAAAAACACTAACAGACGGGGCGAATATTACAACGGGCGGGGCATCGGGGAGCGAGACCATGAAGTTCGTGACCGCGCCGGTCGCTTCCGCAAACCCCAACGAACGGGCGCCTCTTTCGGCCATCGTCGCGTTCACGACCGATACGCCGTCCCGCGCCGTGCTGGAGGTCTCGGAGGGAGAGCGCCGCTGGACCGTTGATTCCGTCGAACAGCGCCGGACCCGGCACAGCGTCCCGGTGATCGGGCTCCGCCCCGGCCGTGACCATGCGATCGTGGTGACCGCGCAGGACGGGGAAGGAAACCGGGCGGTCGAGACGCTCGGCTTCACCGCGCCCGAGCTGGCAGACGATTTTCCGCTCCTCAAGGTGATGTCCTGCATCCCCGAGAGACGCGAGCCCGGGGTGATGGTGTTCAACATCCGGCACTCGCCCGCATCCGAGCACCTCCCGGGATTCGGCCTCCTGGTCGGAATCGACCGCTGGGGGGAGATCGTCTGGACCTACCGCATCGACGAGGCGATCGGCGATGTGCGGCGGCTCGCCAACGGCAACCTGCTGTATGTCGCCGACGGGCGGGTCCGCGAGATCGATCTCCTGGGCGACACCAGGGCCGAATGGTACGCGAAGGGACGCTGGGAGGACCGCACGCCGCAGGCCGGCGCGCGCGAGGTCGCGGCGGGAATGTTCCACCACGCGGCGATCGAGCTGCCGTGGGGCAATCTTCTGGCGTGCAGCATGGAGATCCGCGAGATCGACGGCTTCCCGGCGACGGAGGACGACCCCGAAGGGGGAACCGAGACCGCCCGCCTGGTGGGCGACGTGATCGTCGAATTCGCCCGCGACGGGACGGTCGTCAACGAATACCGGCTGCTCGACCTGCTCGACCCGAGACGCGTCTGTTACGGCAGCCGCAGCGCCTATTGGGTCCGCCGCGGCTTTCCCGGCACCTGCGATTGGAGCCACGTCAACGCGCTCGCCTATGACGGCGCCGATGACGGCTTCGTCGCCTCGGTCCGGCATCAGGACTGCCTGATCAAGATCGACCGCGCTAGCGGCGAACTGGTCTGGATACTGGGCGATCACGCGGGCTGGCGCGCGCCCTGGACGGACAAGCTGCTCACCGCAGCACCCGGGCTCGAATGGCCCTATCACCAGCACGATTGCTCGATCACGCCCGCGGGCACTCTGTTGTGCTTCGACAACGGCAACCACCGTGCGATCCCGTTCGCGCCCGGGATGCCGGAGGTGGACTGCTACAGCCGGGCCGTCGAGTTCGCCGTCGATCGTGACGGTATGACGGCGCGCCAGATCTGGGCGCGAGGCCGGGCGGATGACGGGACTTATTCGTGCTTCCAGAGCGGCGCCTACCGGTTGCCCTCGACCGGCAACACCTACATCAACTACGGCGGCGTGTGCAGCGTCGACGGCACGCCTTCGGACAGGCTCGACGAAGGTCACTGCAAATTGCGGCAGATCGAGACGGCGAAAGCGTCGCCGGACGAAATCGTGTTCGAATTGACGGTCGACGACGACTCGGCAGAGAACGCCGTCGCCTATTCGTCCTTCCGGGCCGAACACTTCCCTCAGCTCGGCGACCTGGACGCGTGAGCGGGAATGGGGCGCGGACGAGGCGCACGATCCGTCCTGCGAGCGGTTGAACCCTGGTAATTCTTGACCGGACGCTACCGCGCTGCGAAAAGTTAGCCGCCTAACGAATTCGACCGACAACAGGCGGGGCCGGCGCGATGCGGGTGAGGATCACCGAGTATCTCGACATCGATCTCGAGGCCGAGCGGTGGTGCTGCAACCGGTGCGATCACGACCTCGGCGATGCGCGCGAATCCTACAAGAGGGGCTGCCTGGTCCGCGAACGCGACCCGCGGGAGATCCATTTCCCGATCGGGCCGAGCAAGGAATTCAACTTTTCATTCGATCCGGAATGGATGCGGATCGTCGAGTTCTATTGTCCGGGCTGTGCGGTCATGGTCGAGAACGAGTATCTGCCGCCGGGCCATCCGCTGACCTGGGACATCCAGCTCGATCTCGACAAGCTGAAGCAAAAGCACGGCATAAGGTCGCGCCGGCGCAAGGCCCCGGCCAAGCCGAAGACAAAAGCCGGGACAAAGGCGAACGCGAAGGCGGCGAAGCGATGAGCGGCTCCATCGGCGTCGATATCGGCGGCACGTTCACCGACGTCGTCTACATCCGCGACGGCGAATTGTACCGCGGCAAGTCCGACACCACCCATTACGACCTCAAGGTCGGGTTCATGAACGCGACCCGTGCGGCGGTCGCCCGCGCCGGGCTCGACCTCGATGATGCGCTGAAGGGCGCTGAGTCGATCGCCTACTCCACCACGGTGGGGACCAACGCGCTGATCGAACGGCGCGGCGCGCGGCTCGGCCTGATCACCACCAAGGGGTTCGAGCACACCGTTCATGTCGGGCGGGCGCGCAACTGGGGCGACGGGCTGCCGACGGAGAAGAAGTACGACCGCGGGCGCGCGGTCCGGCCGGCGCCGCTGGTGCCGCAGGACCGCATCGTCGGCATCCAGGAACGCATCGACAATCTCGGGAACGTGATCATCCCGATGCGCGACGAAGACGTCCGCACCCAGGTCCAATCCCTGGTCGACCGGGGCGTGCGCGGTTTCGTGGTCGTGCTGCTCAACGCCTACGTCAACCCGGTTCACGAACGGCGGGTCGGCGCTCTCATCGCCGAGCAGTTCCCGGAATGCTACCTCGGCCACATGCCTATCTTCCTGTCGCACGAAATCTCGCCCAAGGCCGGCGAATACCGGCGCTCGATGACGGTGATCATCGATGCCTATCTGCGCGACCTGACCGAGGGGCACGTGCTGCGGCTGTCCGATGACCTGCGCGAGGTGGGCTACCGCAAGCCGGTGTTCGTGGCCAAGAACACCGGCGGGCTGTCCTCGCTGTCGCGTTCCCAGGCGCTTCACCTGCTGGGCTCGAGCCCGGTGGCGACGGTGATCGGCTCGGACCATATCGGCGGGATCATCGGCGCGCCCAATATCATCGTCTCCGACATGGGCGGGACGAGCTTCGACGTCGGTCTGGTCGTCGAGGGGCGCGATCGGGTCTACGAGTACGACCCGGTGATCGACCGGTTCAGAGTGCAGATCCCTTACGTGGCGCACTGGTCGGTGGGCGCGGGCGGCGGCTCGATCGCCAAAATGGTCGAGGGCGACCTGCGGGTCGGGCCGGAAAGCGCCGGCTCCAACCCCGGGCCGGCGTGCTACGGCCGCGGCGGCGACGACCCGACGGTGACCGATGCGGATGTCGTGCTGGGCTACATCAACCCGGAGAATTTCCTCGGCGGGCGGCTGCGGATCGACGCCGCCCGCGCCGAGGCGGCGATCCGCAGCCACATCGCCGCGCCCCTGGGCAAGTCGGTCGTGGAGGCCGCCTGGGACATCAAGCGGCTGATCGACGGCTATATGGGCCAGGAGATGTACCGCATCTGCGCGCTGACCTCCGGCCAGGACCCGCGCGACTTCGTGCTGTTCGCGCTCGGCGGCGCCGGGCCCGCGCACGCGACCGGCTACGCAGACGGCGCAGACGTCAGCCGGGTTGCGACGTTCTCAGTCTCCTCGGTGTTTGGCGCCTTCTCGACGTTGACCATGGATGTTCTGCAGACCTACGAGCGGACGCTCCACCTCAACCTCTACTCGCACCGCGACGGGACCTATGCCACCGGCAATATCGAGCGGTTCAACGCCGAGGTCGACCGGCTGATGGCGTTCGGCAGGCGAGACATGACCGAGGAAGGCTTCGATCTCGACGCGGTCACGCTGCAGGTGGAAGTCCACATCTGCTACGGCCAGCAGCGCCAGACCCTGCCGATCCGGGTCCCCGGCCTGCGGCTGAGAGACGCCGCGGACATCAAGGCGGTCTGCGATTCCTTCAACGCCACCTACGCCGAGAAATACGGCGAAGGCGCGTGCTATCCGGAGGCCGGGATCGAGATGGTCGAGGTGCGGCTGAACGCGATCGGCGCGGCGGACAAGCACGCCTTCGAGCCGGTCGAGGAAGATACCGACCCCGAAGCCTCGCGCACCGGCACGCGGCCGGCCTATTGGGGACCCGAGCTCGGGTTCATCGACACGCCGATCTACCGCCGCGAGACCCTGGGCGCCAAGGTCGCGTTCCCGGGTCCGGTGCTGTGCGAGGCCGAGGATACCGTCATCGTCACGCCGCCAGGCTGGAGGTTCCGCACCGACGGCTGGGGCACCGGCTGGATCGAGCGACTGGACTGAGGACGGCATGGGCGTCCTGTTCGACCGTCA
Source organism: Alphaproteobacteria bacterium (assembly GCA_965248835.1). GTDB lineage: Bacteria > Pseudomonadota > Alphaproteobacteria > MPNO01 > MPNO01 > CAYFYS01. Next base: position 1,530,088 of record CBDFLJ010000001.1, on the reverse strand, counting down.
TGTCCGGCTTTTCGACGACCTGATCTATGACCGCGACGTCTATGCAAAGCGGCCGGGCTGCGATCCGGAGTTGATCTGCCGGGGGCTGGAGCCGGTCACCGAAATCGAGCGGGCCGGCATGGCGCTGCTGTCCGATATCGATGTCGAGATCCTGACCCACAAGCTGAGCTCGATCGTCGAGGAGGCGCGCGACGTCTATATGTCGCTGTCGATCTCGGAAGGAATTATCACCGGCGACATGAATTGCGGGATCTTCACCGCATCGGGCGATCCGGTCGTCGTCGGCACCGGGATCTATTTCCATACGCTGCTCAACAACGCCCAGCTCAAATACATCCTGAAATACTACCGCGACGACCCCTCGGTCGGGCTCGCCGACGGCGACATTTTTTTCTTCAACGAGGAACTCGCCGGCGGGATCCACAACCTCGACATGTTCACCGCAATGCCGATCTTCTGGCAGGACCGGCTGGTCGCCTGGGCCGAGGTCGGCGGCCACCAGGGCGATACCGGCTCGATCACCCCGGGCGGGTTCGCACCGACCGCCAAGTCGCGCTACGAGGAAGGCTTCCACATGCCGGCCGTGCGCATCGGCCGCGACTTCCAGATCCGGCGCGACGTGCTCGACTACATGGCCGGGTCGGTGCGCAACCCGCTGGTCTTCGAGGCGGACCTCAAGTCGCGGGTGGCTACGCTGTTCCAGATCCGCCGCCGGTTCCTGCGCGAGGTCGAGCGCCGCGGTGTCGAGCCGGTGGTCGGCGGCATGCGCGGCGTGCTGGTGCGCGGCGAGCAAAGCGCCCGCGCGCGTCTGCGCGAGATCAACGACGGCGTGTTCCGATCGATCCTGTTCAACGACGAGCACGGTACCTTCTTCGGGCTTACCCGCGTGCCGCTGACCGTCGTCAAGGAAGACGACAGCCTGGCGGTCATCCTCCAGGGCGTCTCGCCGGAGAACGATGAAGGGCCGTTCAATTCGAGCTGGCACCTGACCCGAGCCGCGACCGCGGTTTATCTGTTCTCCTACTTCTTCCGCGGTCTGTTGCCGGCCAATGCCGGGCTGCTCGAACCGGTGAGCTACTATGTCGAGGGCCCCTCGATGATGAACTCCTCGGACGAGCTCGCCCACGGACTCGCCAACCAGACCTGCTCGTTCGCCACCCAGAACATGTACATGGTCGGCGCCAAGATGCTGTTCGACAGCGATCACCGCGAGGCCGTCCAGGCGCCGCAGTCGCGCAACTATTCACTGCCGATCTTCGCCGGCACCAACCGGCGCGGCTATTTCGCCGTCAATTACGGCGGGGCAGCCAATGCCGGCGGCGGCGGCGGGCGCTTGGACATGGACGGCGAGCATGCGCTGGGTTTCTATTGGGGGCCGTGGACCGATGCCGGCGAGGTCGAGGAGCAGGACGAGCGGCTGCCCCATCTGATCCTGTCGCGCAAGCTCGACAAGAATTTCCACGGATTCGGCAAGTATCGCGGCGGCACGCCGCTGCTCGAGGTCGCGATGGGCTGCGGCGAGGCCGCCTGTCAGATGAGCTCCTGGGGGAGCTGCGACAAGCTGAGCTTCAACTTCGGCCTGTTCGGCGGCTATGCCGGCCCGCCCAACCCGCGGCTGGTGATCCGCGACGCAGACCTGATGCGCCGCGTGCAGGCCGGCGAGGACGTCGAGCTCGGACAATATGCGCTGCTTGCCGAGAGCCGCATCGGCGGCACCTATGTGGTCACCTCCTCGTCCAAGGACGCCGAGGGGTTCGGCGAGACCGACCTGGTGGTCCACAGCGTCGGCGCGGGCGGCGGCTACGGCGACGTGCTCGAGCGGGACCCGGCCGCGGTACGGCGCGACCTCGACGAAGGGCTGATCACCACCGAGGTGGCCGTCAAGATCTACGGCGTCGTCCTCGACCGGCAGGGCGGAATCGACCACGCGGCCACCGAGCGGAGACGAAACGCCATCCGCACCGAGCGCCTTGCCAAGGGCAGGACGTTCGAGGCCTTCACCCGGAGCTGGTCCGGAAAGCGGCCGCCCGAGACGGTGATCGAGAAATACGGAAGCTGGCCCGAGCCCCGTCTTGCGGCCTACGACCAGCCGTTCTGGGGTCTTTATCGCTGATGGCAACGCCGCTCGACCGCCGACTCGAGGGTGCCCCGACGCCGCTATTCGCCCCGCTGGGGCTCGGCGTCGTCTTGCGGCTGGAGCAGCTCGACCATGCCGCGTTCATGGCCGATCCGGCCCTGGCGAGCTTCAGCCTGCGTTCGGCGCAAGAGGTGCTGCAGGCCGATGCGATCGCTGTGGCCTTCGATACATGGGCCGAGGCCGAGGCCGCCGGCCGAACGCTGGCGCGGGCCGGGGACGGGAGCGTGAGCCGGCCTGCCGACCCGCTCACCGCGCCGGTCGATCCGGCAGCGGTCATCGATGCAACGCCCGTGGCGGTGACCGCGGCGCTGACCAGGCGGGCGCGCGAAGAGATGGCCGACGGCGTCTCGGTGGTCGGCACGATGACCGCGCCGGCGACGCTGCTGAAACGGCTCTACGGCACCGCGCGCGGACACGCGCCGGTTGCGGCAGCCGCCCAGCTTTCGTCGAAAATGGTCGACCTGCTGTGCGGCGCCGGCGTGGCGGCGATCATGCTCTTGGAAGACGAGCCGCCCGAACCGGCGCTATTCGGCCAATTCGATGCGGCTTTCAATCTGGCGGCCTACTACCAGGTCCCGGTGCTCTATCTTTCGCGCACCGCGCTGTCCGCGCAGGCCGGCGAAGCCGCGCGCGGCGCCGGTGCGCGCTGGGCGGTCGGTCCGGGCGATGCCGACGGGTTGGTCGCGGCCATTCCGCTCGGGGCGTTTGCCGCAGACGGCGATTTCGGCGCGGATTGGAAACGCGGGCTGCCCGATACGGTGCGGCTGTTCCTTTCGGCGTGGGAGATCCCGGCGGAGACCGCGGCGGAGACCATCCTGCGCGTGCGCAACATTGTCGTCGGATAAGGGGTGAGGTCCGGAGTGTACAGCATCGATATCGATATCGGGGGAACGTTCACCGACGGGTTCTTCTGCGATGGAACCCGGGTCAAGACCGAAAAAGTCCTGACCACGCCGCACGACATCACCGAATGCTTCATGAGCTGCGTCGAGGCGGGCAGCCGGGCCTTCGCGATGGACCTCGAATCCTTCCTGCGGCGCACCGATGTCGCGCGGGTCTCGACCACGGTGGGCACCAACCTCCTGGTCCAGCGCGCCGGGCCGCGGCTCGGGCTGATCGTCACCGCGGGCTGCGAGTCCACGCTCTACGGCAAGGCCCCGAGGGCCGGGATCCTCGACCGGTTTGTCGCCGCCGACCTGGTGGTGGGGGTCGAGGAGACGGTCGACGACCGCGGCCGCCTGCGCAAGCCGGTCGATGCCGACCGGCTGCGCGAAGCCGTCCGGCACCTCCTCGCCGAGGGCGTGCGAATGATCGGCATCAGCTTCCGCAACGCCTGGCGCAACGCCGCGAACGAGATTGCGGCCCGCGACCTGATCCGGGAGCGCTATCCGATCCATTACCTGCGCTCGGTCCCGCTGCAGATCGGCACCGAGGTGATCCACGTCGCCGACGACCACGGCCGGACCAATTCGCTGGTGCTGAACGCCTATATCCACGCGACGATGGCGCGCACGCTCTACCGTGCCGAGGACAAGCTGCGCGAAGCCGGCTACGACCGCCCGCTGCTGGTCGTGCACGCGAGCGGGGGCAATGCGCGGGTCGCGAAGACGGTGGCTCTGAACACGCTGCATTCCGGTCCGGCGGTGGCCACGCGCGGTGCGGCCTATCTCGCCGGCCGGCTCAAGCTCGACCGGGTGGTGACCACCGACATGGGCGGCACCAGCCTCGACATCGCGGTAATCGAGAACGCGGCTGCCTCACTCAGCACGGCGCCGAGGATCGAGGGGATTCCGCTGGCCACCCCGATGATCGAGGTCGAATCCCTGGGTGCCGGGGGCGGCAGCATCGCCACGGTCACCGGCAGCCGGTTGCGGGTCGGGCCGGAAAGCGCCGGCGCGGCGCCCGGGCCGGCGTGCTATGCCAAGGGCGGCATGGAGCCGACCGTGACCGACGCGAACCTGCTGCTCGGCTATATCGATCCGGAGGGCTTCCTCGGCGGGCGCATGCGGTTGGAGACCGCGCTGGCCGAGCGCGCCATGGACCGGCGCATCGCGCGCCCGCTGGGCATCGGCAGCGAGGACGCGGCGCTTGCCGTCCGCGAGGCGGTCGACCGCCAGATGGCCAACGAGATCCGCACCCGGCTGGAGGCGGCAGGCCGCGACCCGGCGGGGTTCACGCTGTTCTCGTTCGGCGGCAGCGGGCCGCTGCACGCCTGCGCGGTGGCCGACCAGCTCGGCGTCGACAAGGTCTACGCCTTTCCCTACGGCTCGGTGTTCAGCGCCTTCGGCTCGAGCACGACCAACGTGCGCCACGCCTATGCGCGGACGCTCGGCATCGCGGCCAGCCGCATCGCCGAGGCCGACGCGGTCCTCGCCGCGTTTCGCGAACAGGCCGAGGCCGACATGCGCAGCGAGGGTTTCGCCGCGAGCGAGATCAAGTCCATCGCCGAGGTCGATATCGCGGTGGGCAAGAAACTGCGCACCCTGCCGGTTCGCGGCAAGACGGGGACCGTTTCCAAGGCCGCTGAGGCGGCGGGCGAGCGGGGCCGGATCCACGCCATCCGCCTGTCGGCCGAGTGCGAGGTCTCGCACTGGGTCCCGGTCAAGGCCACGACACGGGCCCGCAAAGCGCCGCGGCCGCAGGGCAGGCGGCCCATACGTTGGGCCGCCGCGGGGCGGCTGCGCACCCCGGTCTACGCGCGCGCAACGCTGCTGCCGGGCCAGTCGGTCGGCGGACCGGCGATGGTCGACGGACCCGATACGTCCTATGCCGTCGCGCCGGGCTGGCGGCTCGATGTCGACGAGTACACCAACTTCGTCTTCCGCCGCGACGATTGCTAGCGGTCGGGCGGCGTGCCGGGGACCGCCCGGGCGCGCTCGGTCGCAGCGGCGTCGACCTCCATCCGTGCCGGATCGATGACCACGCCGTAGAGCTCGCCTGCGGCGGCGAGCGAGACATAGCCTTGCCGGACGTCCTCCAGCACCGCCTCGGCCGGCCGGTCGTGCGGCGCGCCGAACCCGCCGCCGCCGCCCGAGCGCAGGCGATAGCCGTCGCCCTCCTGCAGGTTCACCGCCAGCACCTTGGCGTTGGCGAGATCGTCCTTCCACGCCCCGTCGAGCCGCAGCGCGACGTCGTTGCCCGAGGCTTCGAGCCCGCCATGCAGACCCCAGGGCCTGCAATGCGCGCGCTCGGTGCGGGTCGTCAGGTTGAACGGCGACAGGGCGGTGACCGCGTACTCGATGCCGAGCCCGCCACGCTGGCGTCCGGCGCCGCAGGAATCGGGGACCAGGCCGTGGCGGTCGATCATCATCGGGTAGCGGTTCTCGGTCAGCTCGACCGGCGTGTTGTGGGTATCGCCGTCGTTCAGACAGACGGTGGCGGAGACGCCGTCCTGGTTGTGCTTGGCCCCCCAGCCGCCGCCGAGCGGCCCGCTCGAGCCGATGAACAGGCGCCGTTCCTTCGGCGCGATGCCGTGGAAGCCGGCGACTCCGAGATCGGCGTGATGGCCGGCGATCACCCGGTCGGGGATCGCCGGTGCAAGCGCCTTGAAGACGGTGTCGATGACCGTCATGGGGATCGTCATCCAGACCCGCATGGGCGCCGGCTTGGTCGCGCTGACCACCCGGCCCGGCGGGACGACCACCTTCAGCGGGCGCAGGCTGCCGTCGTTGATCGGGTAGTCGGTGGGCGAGGTGATGCACTTGTAGGCGACCTGCGCGCAGGCATGCCCGGTGGTGATGCCGGAGTTATAGAAGCCGCGCACCTGCGCGGAAATCTCCGACAGGTCGACGGTCATCGCCTCGCCCTGGACGCTCACCCGGACCCGGATCGGGATGGGCTTGCCGATGTCGATGCCGTCATCGTCCATGAAGGATTCGGCCTCGTAGACGCCGTCGGGGATCGAGGCGGTGCGCGCCCGCGCCGCCTGCTCGGAATGGTCCATGATGTCGGCGATCGCCGCCAGGACCTCGTCGCAACCGTAGCGGTCGAGCAGCTCGGTGAAGCGCCGCTCGCCGGTCTTCACCGCGGTGAGCTGTGCCCGCAGATCGCCCATCGCCCGGTCGGGGATGTGGACGTTCATCTTGATCACGTCCACGAGGTCCTGGTTGATCCTGCCGGCCTTCTGAAGCTTCAGGACCGGGATCTGCAGCCCCTCCGAATAGATGTCGGTGGTAATCCCGCCGAGCACCCCGCCGATATCCAGCCAATGCGCCATGCAGCAGGCGAACGCGACCAGCTTGCCGCCGTGGAAGATCGGCTGGCTCAGGGTGACGTGGTTGAGATGGCTTCCGGTGATGTAGGCATCGTTGGTGACCAGGATGTCGCCGGGCTCGATTCCGTCGGGTCCGAAATGCTCCAGCTTGGCCTTCAAGGTCGCGGCCATGCCGCGGATGAACATCGGCAGGCCGAGCCCGATCGAGACGGTCTCGCCGTCTGCGGTGAACAGCCCGACGGTGAAGTCGAGCGCCTCGTAGATGATCATGTTGTAGGCGGTGCGCGTGAGATTGGTCTTCATCTCCTCGGTCACCGCCATGACCCCGTTGCGGACCAGTTCGGTAACCACCGGATCGGTCAACCGGCCCGTTGCATGCTTCCCGTTTGCCATCGGCCGTCCCATAGCTCCTGCGCACCGTGCCGGACTCGATCATAACGGCGGGCCGCAGCGCGGCGCTAGAACGCCCTGCACGCGTCCACTAACATCGCCCGGCAGTACGGAGACTGGAATTCGCCGGATGCGCTATGCGCTCGCCATCGACATCGGAGGGACGTTCACCGATCTGGTCGCCCTCGACCGCGAGACCGCGAACGTGCTCTACGCCAAGAGCGCGACGACCTACGGGAATTTCGTCGACGGCATCCTCGCCTGCCTCGCCAAGGCCGGCATCGCATCGGCGGAGGCGAGCCTGGTCAACCACGGCACCACACTGGTCATCAATGCGCTCATCCAGCGCCGGGGAAGCCGCGCCGCGCTGGTCACCACGCGGGGCTTCCGCGACGTGCTGGAGATCGCGCGCGGCAACCGGCCGGACCCGTTCGACCTCTACTATCGGCGCGATGCGCCTCTGATTCCGCGCGACAGGCGTTTCGAGGTCACCGAGCGCATCGGGACCGGAGGCGAGATCGTCTTACCGTTGGCCGAGGACGAGCTCGCCGCAACCGCCGAGGCGATGGCCCGACAGGACGTCGAGGCGGTCGCGGTCTCGTTCCTCAATGCCTACGCCAACCCGGTCCACGAGGAGCGCGCGGTCGCCGTGCTGCGCGGGCTTCTGCCGGACATTTATGTCTGCTCCGGCGCGGCGCTGTGCCGGGAGTGGTACGAATACGAGCGCACCGCGACGGCGGCGGCCAACGCCTATGTCGGCCCTCAGGTCTCGGGCTATCTGGGCCGGCTCGAGGACGAGCTGCGCGGGGGCGGGTTCTCCGGACCGCTGTTCATGATGGGCTCGAACGGCGGCGTGCTGTCGGCCGAGCGCGCCCGCCGCGAGCCCATCGCCTTGGTCGAGTCGGGCCCGATCGGCGGCTGCATCGGCACCGCCGCCTACGCCGATTCGCTCGGCCTGGACAACGTTATCGCGTTCGACATGGGGGGCACGACGGCCAAGTGCGCCCTCGTCGAGGCCGGCCGCTACGCGGTGAACTCGACCTATTACGCCGGCGGATACGTTCAAGGCTTCCCGATCAAGGCACCGGTGATCGACATCATCGAGGTGGGCTCGGGCGGCGGCTCGATCGCCTGGCTCGACGACCAGGCGCGGCTGCATGTCGGCCCGCGCTCGGCCGGCTCCAACCCGGGCCCGGTCTGCTACGGCGGCGGCGGCACCGAGCCGACGGTAACCGATGCCAACCTGTTGTTGGGCCGCCTGGCGCCGGACCGGTTCCTCGGCGGCGAGCTGCTGCTCGATGCCGAGGCCGCCCGAGCCGCGCTTCTGGAAGGCATCGCCGGCCGGCTGGGCTTTGCCGGCGAAGACGGCGCGGTCGCGCTTGCCGAGGGCATCCTTTCGATCGCGACCGTGGTGATGGCCGGCGCCATACGCCGCCAGACCGTCGAGCACGGCCGCGACCCGCGTGACTTCGTCCTGTTCAGCTACGGCGGCGCCGGGCCGCTGCATGCCGCAGCCCTTGCCCGCGAATTGTCGATCCCGACGGTGATCATCCCGCCGGAGCCCGGAAATTTCTCGGCCACCGGCATGATGCTGGCCGATGCGCGCATGGACATCGCGCGGACCTTCACCGGCGCGCTCGAACACACGACGGTCGCGGGGATGGCCGGGCTGTTCGAACAGATGGAGCGCGACGCCGGGATGGTCCTGCGCGAGGAGGTCGGCGTGACGGAAATCTATTTCGAGCGCGCGGCCGAGATGCGATATCGCGGCCAGCGCCACAACATCAAGGTGCCGCTGCCCGGGCTCGACGGGCCGGACGCCATCCGCGCGACCTTCGACCGTGATTATGAGCGCCGCTACGGCCATGCCGACCGGCGTGCCGCCGCAGAGATCCAGGCGCTTCACCTTTCGGCCTTCGCGCGGCTGCGACGGCCGCAGCTCGCCGGGCTCCATCGCGCCGCGGGCGGCGGCGGCCGGCGCACCCGCCCGGTTCTGTTCTCGCGCGAGGCCGGGTGGGTCGAGACCGCGATCTTCGACCGCTACGATCTGGCCTCCGGCTTCCGCGGCGCCGGACCGGCGATCATCGAGGAATACGGCGCGACCACCGCGGTCTGGCCCGGCGACAGCTTCGAGATCGGTCCGTTCCACGAGATCCGCATCACCTGCGGGGCGGGGTAGGCAACATGGCGACCAGGCAGACCACAGGCCCGACGCAGAACCGTGCGGTCGATCCGATCACCTTGGAGGTCATCCGCCACGGCATCATCTCGATCAACGACCAGATCGATGCCAACATCACCCGCACCGCCTTCAGCCCCTACATATACGAGTACAAGGACTACGCGGTTGGCATGACCGACGCGGACGGTCGGCTGATCGCCCAATGCAACGGCGGCATGCCGGTCTTCGTCGCCGACGCGGTGGGCGCCGCGGTGCGCGACGGGCTCCAGGTCTACGGCAAGGCGCGGTTCCATCCGGGCGACGTCGTTCTGTGCAACCACGCCGCCGTCCAGGGCCAGCATCTCAACAACACCGTCATGTACACGCCGGTCTTTGCCGGTGCGGCAGAGGAGCTGATCGGCTTCTTCGCCATCAACTGCCACTGGATCGACATCGGCGGCGAGGTCGGCACCTACCGGGCGAGCGACATCTTCGCGGAAGGCATTCAGTACCGCTCGGTAAAGATCCATTCGCGCGGAGAGCCGATCGAGGAGGTCTATCGCATCATCGAATGCAATACCCGTTTCCCGACCGAGCTGTTGGGCGACATCGAGGCGCAGCTCGGCGGCTGCCTTATGGGGCGCGACCTCACCAGGGGGTTGGCCGAGAAGGCCGGGCTGGAGACCTGGTGGGCGGCCCTTGAGATCATCCTTGACCAGTGCGAGGCGGCGAGCCGCAAGCGGATCGAGGCGATTCCGGACGGCGTCTACGAAGCGGAGTCCTTCCTCGACAACGACGGCATGCGCGAACAGCGCATCCCGATCAAGGTCCGGGTCGTGGTCGAGGGCTCGGTGATGACGGTCGATTATTCCGAGATGCCCGAACAGGTCGAGGGCCGGATCAATTCGGGGCGCCACGGCGGCGGCGTGACCACCGCCCGCGTCGCGTTCATGTACCTCATCGCCCGCGGCGAGCCGGCGAACGAGGGGACCTTCCGGCCGCTCAAGCTGATCCTGCCCGACGGGACGCTGGTCAGCGCCCGGCCGACGGCACCGATGGGTCATTACGGGTTCCCGTTCCCGACCATCATCGACACGCTGATCAAGGCGCTGGCGCCGGCGCTTCCCGAGACCGTCACGGGTGCACATTTCGGCACCTATTCCTCGGTTCGGATCTACGGTCACCGCACCGACGGGAGCTGGTTCGACTGCTACGATTCCGCCCACGGCGGCTGGGGTGCGTGCGCGACCCATGACGGCTCCGGCCCGTTCCGCACCATGGCGCACGGCGATTCGCGGATCATCCCGATGGAGCTTCAGGAATCGATGTACCCGTTCCGCTACGAGGAGCTCGCGCTGCGCGAGGATTCCGGCGGCGCGGGCAAGTGGCGCGGCGGGCTGGGTTTTCGCAAGCGCTACCGCGTGCTGGCGCCGTGCAGGCTGTGGGTCAACTTCGACCGCATCGGCTGCCCGCCGTGGGGCGTTCTCGGCGGCAGAGACGGGAAATCGGGCCGGGTTTCGGTGATGCGCGCGGCCGGCACGGAACCGGAGACGTATTACAAGGCTGACGCCGTCCCGCTCGAGCCCGGCGACGCCGTGTGCGTCGAGGCCGGCGGCGGCGGCGGCTACGGCGTGCCGCTGGAGCGCCCGCCGGCGGCGGTGGCGCGCGACGTCAGCCACGGCTACATCTCCGGCGAGAGCGCGCTCAGCAACTACGGCGTTCGCATCCTGCCCGACGGCACCGCCACTCGCGACTGACCCGACCACGGGTGCCGGGTTCAGCCGTCCTCCAACGCCTTGCGCTCTTCCAGCGCGGCGACTTGGGCCGCGGTCATGCCCCAAAGCGGCGGGTCCTTGAGATACGCTTCCTCCTCCGGGGTGCTCACGCGGCCGAGCATGGCGTTCCTGTGGGGGAAGCGGCCGAAGCGCCTGATCGCCTCGTAGTGGCCCACGGCCGACTCCAGGGAGCGCTCGTCGCCAAGGGTGCGGTAGAGCGCGACCCCGCGCTCCTGGTCGGCAAGGATCTCGCTGTGCTCGAAGGGCAGGTAGGTGAACGTCCGCGGCCAGCGGTAGAAGGCCTGGTCATAACCCTGGGCGAGCGCGTGCCTGGCCACAGTGCGCGCCTTCGCGTCGGTCGCATAGGCGCGCGCGGTGCCGCGAAAGATGTTCCGCGGGAACTGGTCCAGAGCGATGATCAGCGTCAGGCAATCCTCGGCAGTATTCATGAAGTGATCGAGCGCGCCCGCCGCCGCCTGCTCATGAACCCCGGCATAGGTCCGGGCGAGGTAGGCGTCGAACTCGGGCGTCGCGCGGAACCAGATCTGGCGCCGTTCGATCGGGGCGCCGAGGTCGGTGGTGCCGAACCAGAAGGACAGAATCTCCCTGGACAGGCGTTCCATCACGCGGTCCTCGCGACGCCGGGCGGAGGCACGACGGTCCGGGTCCAGCCGCGGTGGTCGGCCTGGCGGCCGAATTGAATCCCGGTGAGCGCGTCGTGCAGCCATCGAGTCAGCGGCCCGGCGTCGCGGTGTGCCGGCATGAGATCCTCCCCCTTCAGATGAAGCCGGCCGACCGGCAGCACCACCGCTGCGGTGCCGGTGACGAAGACCTCCTCCATGGCGCCGCGCGCGAAGGCGTCGGCCACCTCGTCGATGGCGAGCCGGCGCTGCTCGACCGCGATGCCGTGGTCCTCGATCAGCGTAACCGCGCTCGCCCTGGTGATGCCGGGTAGGATCGCGCCGTCGAGCGCGGGCGTGATCACCCGCTCGCCGATCTTGAAAAAGACGTTCATCAACCCGGCTTCTTCGACATAGCGGTGCGCGCCGCCGTCGAGCCACAGGACCTGGTCGAAGCCGTCATCGCGCGCCCGGCGGCCGGCGAGGAAGGTTGTGGCGTAGTTGGCCGAGGTCTTGGCTTCGCCGACGCCGCCGTGCGGCGCGGTCCGGGCGAAGACGTCCTCGACCTTGAGCGAAAGGCCGGCGGCGCCGGTCTTGAAGTATTGCCCGGCGGGACAGGTCAGGATGATCATCCGGAAGGTGGTCGAGGGGCGGACTTCGAGGTGCTGCTCGGTGCTGAAGACGATCGGCCGGATGTAGAGCGCACAGCCCGGCCGGTCCGGCACCCAGCGGTGGTCGATGCGCACCAGCGCCTCGATCGCCTCGATGAACACGTCCTCGTCGATCTCCGGGATGCACATCCGGCGGCACGACGCGCGCAGCCTGGCCGCGTTGCGCTCGGGACGGAACAGCCGGATCGCCCCGTCCACCCCGCGATAGGCCTTCAGCCCCTCGAAAACCATCTGGCTGTAGTGCATGGTCATCACCCCGGGCTCGATCGCGATCGGCCCGTAGGGCAGGATCTCCGGCTTTTGCCACGCGCCGTTCTCATAGACCAACGAGAACATGTGATCGGAGAACAGCTCGCCGAACACCAGGGAGTCCGGATCGAGCCGGCCGAGCCGGCTGTGTTCGGTCAATGTCGTCGTAAGTCCGTCCATGAAGCCCCTCATCGGGTCGGCCCGCTAGGACAGCAGGTCGATCTTGCGCCCGCTGCCCGCCGCCAAGGCCCGGCGGTATATCTCCCAGCCCAGCGTAATGTCGATACTTCCGATGCCCGTCGGGATCGCCATGATGCGTTCGTCCGGCCCGGTCCGGCCCGCGGCGTTGCCGAGCAGGATGTCGCCAAAGGAGGTGAGCGTGTCGGGCAGGTCGAGGTCGGGCCGGCGCCGGTCGCGCGCCAGATGCAGTGCCGGGAGACTGTCGGCGACGATCCGATCGACCATGCGGTAGGCGGGATCGTCCCAGGCGGCCACCACGTCGAGCGCGATCCCGACCGCGCCCGGGCTCCACCACGCGCCGCGGAGCGCACGGTGGCTGCCCTGCGGGACCGAGGAGACGACAATGTCCGCGCCGCGCACCGCCTGTTCGTTGTCGGCGACCGGGCGCAGGTCCCAGTCGCCTTCCGCGGCCATCCGGGCGCAGAACGCAAGCCGCGATTCCGGCGTCCGTGAGGCCACGCGGACCTCCGTGATCCCCGGGTAGATCGCCGACAGCACGCGGAGCGACCAGGTGCCCAGCCCGCCGCAGCCGATCAGCGCGAGCGTGCGCGGATGCTCGATCGCGCAAAGACGGGCCGCCACCGCGCCGCACGCCGCGGTGCGCACGAAGGTGATCCACATGCCTTCCATGATGGCCACCGGCAGGCCGTGATCGGGATCGTTGAGCACGATCAGCCCCGAGGAGTCGGGCATGCCGCGCTCGAAATTGCCGGGAAAGTAGGAGATCCATTTCATGCCGAGCGCCCGATCGGCCGGGATCCAGGCGGGCAGCGCGTGGAGGAAGGTGTGGCGTCCATGGGGATGGACGCCGACCTTGACCGGGACGTCGGCCTCGCCGCGCGCCTCCATCAAGTAGGTGCGCTCGGCCAGATCGACGATCTCGACCAGGTCCGGTGCGACAGCCTCGATGTCCGCGCGGGTCAGCAGCAGGATCTCGGGAAACCTGGAACCGGCTTCGACCATGAGCCTCAGCGCACCACGAACAGTTCCCAGCCCGGATCGGTCGACAGGATCTCGCAGCCGTGTTCGCGGATCGCGACGTGCTCCTCCGGGTTCACCAGACCGTCCACCGATTCGATCTTGGGCTCCGGCGTCAGCGTCATGCCGACCTGCAGCGGGTTGGGATCGAACGGGTTCATCGAGGGCGGCTCGGTCTCCAGCCCGATCCCGTGGCCGATGCGCTTGGCCGGGTGGTCGGAGTAGTTGACGAACGCGGTCTTGGCCAGCAGCGACTGGGAATACGCGAAGATCTCGGCCTGGGTCGCGCCGGGCTTCATCCGCTCCATCACCTTGTAGAGGATCTCCCACATCCCGTCGTGTTCGCGCCGCTGGCGGTCGCTCGGCGCACCGAAGACCGCGCGGCGGGTGAAGTCCATCCGATAGCCCTCCACGGTGCATCCGCCGTCGAGATAGAGCACGTCGCCCTCCTGGAAGGCGCCGCCCGGCCCGCGGGCGCCGAGCGCGATCGGCGGCTCGGAGCCGAGGTCGGCGCCGCCCTCCATGTAGTAGGTGATGATGCGCTTCTGGATCTCCGCTGCGGTGATGCCGACATGGAGTTCGGCGAGACAGCGCTTCCAGGCCGCGCCGCCGATCGCGCACGCCCGGCGCTGGGCCTCGATCTCCCATTCGGACTTGATCATCCGGCAGCCCCAGATCACCGGTCCCGATTCGACGAACCGGACCCCGGGCATGTCCTCCTGCAGCCGGATGAAATCGGCATAGGGAATGCCGAGCCAGGTCTCGCGGCCAAGCTCGATGCCGACCGCACCCTTGGCGAGCCCGCGGTCCCTGAGCGCCTCGGCGATCCCCCAATCGACCCGCGCTTCGGTGTTGAACGGCGTCTCGGGATAGATCCTGCGGTCCTCGACCCAGGACGGGTAGGGCCGGCCATAGAGCCTTGCGAACATGCCCGGCCCCGACCAGGTGATCACCACCGGCTCGCCTTCGAGCGGCAGGATGAACACGTTCGGCCGCTGCTTCATCCAGGCAGGCGCCTTCTGACCGCTGAAATAGAAGAAGCTGGTCGCATCGGTCACCACCAGCCCATCCATGTCGTGCACGCGCATCAGCGCGCGGGCGCGGGCGGTGCGCGCGACATACTCCTCGGCCGGTACCGGCATGCGGCTCCTCCACGCAGCGGTTGTACCGATACCCAACCTAGCCGAGCAGGCGGGACGCCTCAAACGCGCAGGCCATCGGATTTTTTGGCGGGGCGGCTATCGGAGCGCGTCGGAATTCGTGAAACTGTTCGCGCGAAACAGTTATGCCCAGGCAATGGACGATGATCACGCTCGAGCAGGCCAACGCGGTCATCGACAGGATTTTCGCGCGCGGGCGTGAGCTCGACTGCCGGCCGCTGGCCGCGGTGGTGGTCGAGCCGGGCGCAGTCCTCAAGGCATTCCAGAAAGAGGACCACGGCGCCATGCTGCGCTTCGAGATGGCGTACGGCAAAGCCTATGCGGCGCTGGCGCTCGGACGGTCGTCCAACCTGGTGCGCATTCGCGCCGAGGAGCGGCCGATGTTCATGGACTATTTGATCAAGGCATCGGGCGAGCGGATCTTTCCCGAAGGCGGTGGACAGCTTATCCGCAACGACCGGGCAGAGGTTATCGGTGCAGTCGGCGTGACCGGCGATGCCCAGGAACGCGACGACGAGCTGGCGGTGTACGGAATCCGCGCCTGCGGCCTGAAGACCGATGCCGATTGTGCAGAATTGGGCGCAAGAGTGCGGCTATCATAGGCGGGAGCGGGGCAGCTCGGCGGGGGAGATGACCGATACCGAATTCGATCCGCGCACGCTGATCCGCCAGGCGTGGTACGTCGCGGCCTGGAGCGAGGAGGTCGGCCACGCGCCGATCGGCCGTGTCATGCTGGACGAGATGGTGGCGCTGTACCGTGCCGAGGACGGCTCGGTGGTCGCCCTCGAGGACCGCTGCGCGCACCGCAACCTGCCGCTGTCGGCCGGACGGCGCGACGGCGACCGGCTGGAATGCGGGTATCACGGTCTGGTCTTTGGCCGCGACGGGCGCTGCGTGCACGTGCCGGGCCAGGATTCGGTGCCCGGCTGGGCGCGGGTCCGCAGCTACCCGACGGCGGAAAATCTCGGCTGGGTGTTCGTCTGGATGGGCGATCCCGACCGGGTCGATCCTGCCTTGGTCCCGGACTTCCAGACCCGGCTGGTCGACGAAGACTGGATCACCCACAGCGGGACGATCGAGGCCCGGTGCGGCTATCGGCTGATCCTCGACAACCTGCTCGACCTGTCGCATCTGGCGTTCGTCCATTCCTCCACCACCGGCAACCGCGCACTGGCCGAGTCCGCGTCCATCGCGACCACGGTGGAGGGCGATTGCGTGACGGTCACGCGGTGGATGAGCAACATCCCGCCGGCCCCGTCGTTCACCGAATACGCCGGCTATGGCGGAACCATCGACCGCTGGCAGGCCAGCGTCTACACCCCACCGTCCTACATCTACGTCAACAGCGGCTCTTGCGCGGCCGGCGCGGGACCGGGCCCGGAGGGCTGGATCGACGACCAGGGTCTGTGGGGGTTCGTGGTCTATCACGCGCTGACCCCGGTCAGCCCGAGCACGACACGGCAGTTCTGGGCGGTCTCGCTGCCCGCCGCGTGGGTGCCGGACGCCCGGCGCGCGGTCTTCGAGCAGCAGATGCGGGCGATCCCGCCTGAGGATCTGGCGGTCTACGAGGCCCAGCAGCGGGCGGTCGATCTGGCAGGCGCGGCGGGCAATCCGGGCGACGTCGACCCGCGCGGCACGCTCGATGCCGATGACGGTCTGCTTGCCATGCGCCGGATCATCCGCCGGCTGGCCGGCTGATCCGGCTCACGGCCGGCCGATGCAGCCGACCTCCTCGCGGGTGCGCATACAGGTGTCGATGATCGAATAAACCAGCTTGCGGCAGGTGTGGGCGAGGTCGGGCGGGTTGCTGACGCCCATGCCGCCGAGCCCTTCCTTGAGCTCTTCGGGCGCCGTCTCGGGCATGGCGAGCCAACCGGTACGCGCCGTCGGGATGCCGAGATTGCGGATGGTCGAGATGTCGGTCTGCCCCCCGGTCCGGCGCGGCGGCTCGTGCGGTCTGCCCTCGATCGTCTCCCAAGCCCGGGTGGCGGATTGGATGATCCAGTTCTCCGGATCGGTGCTCGCACCGGGGATCGAGGCGATCATTTCCCAATCGAGCTCGAAGTCCGGGTGGCGCGCGCGGATGGCTTCGACCGCCTCGCCGAACTGGGCGGCGACCTCGGCCGGCGGTGTGCGCGGGCTGCACCTGATGTCGAGATAGATCTCGGTCGTCGCCGAGGGGAAGGCGACCCGTTCGGGCCAGCCCGATTGGACGCCGGCGACCCAGCCATTGGGCATGATCTGGCCGGAGCTGTTGCGCTCGGCATATTCCGGCAGCCAGGCCTCGAGCTCGGTAATCACGGTCGCCGCCGGCACGATCGAGCTGCGGAAGCCGGGGATGCCGCGCGTCATGCCAGCATAGCACATCGTCCCCTTGACCGAGACCTTGAACCAGCACAGGCCCGGTTCCTCGTAATAGACCGCGTTGCCCGGCTTCATCACCAGCGCGAAATCGGCATAGACCCCCCGGGTCAGCAGGTGGAAGACGCCGTCGCTGAGCCCGCGGTTGCCGGGCCCGGCGAGGTCGACCGGCATGCCGCCGCCGGCAAACGCCACGAGCAGGTCACCCTTCAGCGGGACGTCGGCGGCACGCACCACGCGCGCGGCCTCGACCTGGGTGGTGACCATGGCCTTGGGGTTGGCCGCGCCGAGCCCGATGACCAACCCGTCGCGGATCTCGGGCTCGGGCACCATGTCGGCGCGCAGACGCGGGCCGACCCATGGGACGTCGGTTGCGGCATCGCCTTCAAGGTGCGTGTCGATCGGCGCGTAGAGCAGCAGGCTCGGTCCTCCGCCGCTGCCCCTCAACCGCGCCGCGGCGTTGCCCGATTCCTCGCCCATCGGCTGGTACCACGCCTCCAGCCCCGCCTCGGCGAGCGCCCGGACCATGAACTCGCTCGCTTCCCGCTCGCGCCCCGTCGGGCAGTGGATCGCGGTCAAATCGAAGTTGAACCTGCGGAGCCGATCCTCGTCGATCAGCGCATCGGCCTTGTCGAACCATTCCTTCTGTTCGGCGGAAAGCCCGGGATGTGCCATTGCGTGCGTCCCCTTCCTGGCCGGCTGGGCATGTTCGGATCATGTTCTAGGCTTCGCTGGGGCGGAACGGCTCGCTGCGGATGCGCTCCGGCGCGATCCCGCCGTCGATCAGCCTGCTTCGCGCCGCCTCGATCATCCCCGGCGGCCCGCAAAGATAGGACGTAAGGCCCGGCTTCTCCAGATCCGCCGGTTCGATCAGCGAGACCGCATCGCCGACCTGTCCGTCGAACGCGCCTTCGGGCGCCGCCATGACCGCGATCCGCAAGGACAGGCCCGGCATCCAGAATTCGCGCAGCTCGAGATCGTCGAGGCAGAACAGATCTTCGATGGTGTTGCAGCCGAACCCGAGCACGATGTCAGGCGCCGGACCCGGGCGGACGCGCAGCGCATCGAGCATGGCAAGCAACGGGGCGAGCCCGGTCCCGCCTGCGAGCATCAGGATCGGGCCCTCGCTTTCCACCAGACCGAAGGAGCCCATCGGGCCGTCGATCTCGATCTCCATTTCGGGCGCGGCGATCTCGTCGAGCCAGCCCGACATCGCGCCGCCTTCGAGATAGCGGACCAGGAAGCTCATGCGCGGCAGATCGCCGGGCGTGCTGGCCATCGAATAGGACCGCCACTGATCGGTGCCGGGCACCCGGATGCGGACATACTGGCCGGCGGTGAAGGCGAAATCATCGGCGTCCTCGAGCACCAGGTCGAGCCGGATCACCGAGCGCGAGGCCCAGTCGAGCGCCCCCACCCTCGCCTTGCGGACCGCCGGCTGCGGTCCACTGAGCAGGGTCGCCGGATAATCGAGCCCGAAGCTGCAGGCGCCCAACGGGCGGATCGAGCAAGCCAGGCGGTAGCCGTCGCGCACCTCGCCGTCCAGGAGCGCGAGCGTGCGGCCGGGAACGGTTTCGGTCTGGCCGTCGAGCAGCCGGACGATGCAGGTCCCGCAGCTTCCCGATTCGCACTGGTGAACCAGCGCCAGGCCACAGCGCAGCGCGGCCTGGAGCACGGTTTCGCCGGGCTCCGGAGAGACCCGTTGCTCTTGGCCGTCGCGAAAGACCAGTCGGATGTCAGCCATGGTCTAGGGTTGCGGCGATTGGATGCCGCGGTTGTAGCGCGAGACCAGCTTGCGCCAGCCGACGATCACCGAGTCCAGGCTGCACAGGTTTTCCTCCTGCCAGCCGCCATTGGCATAGAACGGCTGCATCGCCTGGCGCGCATCGAGATCGCGGTCGTTGAAGTCGCGCAGCACGATCGACTCGTAATAGTGCTCGAACCGGTATTCGAACTGGGCAAGCGCGTCGTCGTCCGGACACCATTTCACCAGAATCTGCCAGTACTCGTGGCGCTCGTCGTCGATCGGGACGTACCATTCGTACTGCGCCAGCCCGCGTTCGGGGAAGTTCTCCACCATCAAGACGCCCGGCAGGAACATCGAGGTGCGGATGCCGACGAACTTGAACTCGGTGCGCGCGGCACTGGTCAGGTTGAGCCGCTCGTTCTTGACCACCGGCTCGTAGCTGTCGGTGTCGTACATGTTCATCAGACCCTTGGGGCCGTCGCCCTCGAAGGATTTGATGGCGCCGTCATCGACCGGCTTGTAGCCCAGCGCCAGGGAACGGCCGGAAGCGAGCACCAGGATGTTGTCGCGGTGGATCAGCACATGGCCCGGATCGAAGCCGTTCTCGACCGCGAGCCGCCAGTTGGCGTTTCCGGTGCGATGGATGCCGAGGATCGCCGCGTCCTCGTCCAGCGGGTGGGCCGCGCGCCATTCGTAGTCCCCGGCAATGACCGGCGGCAGGTCATCGGAAAGCGGCGGGACCGGCGCGTAGCCTTCATCGCCGACGAAGACGAAGATGATGCCCTTGAACTCCTGGACCGGAAAGGTGCGCAGCTTGACCTTGCCGATGATCTCGTCGTCGGGCGCGGCCACGATCGAGACCAGGCCGCCGTCCTCGAGGTTGTAGGTGAAGCCGTGATACCAGCAGGACACGGTGTCCTCGGTCAGGCAGGTCGGATGGAGCGACAGCTTCACCCCGCGATGGACGCAGCGGTCGAGCAGCGCGTGCACCGTGCCCTTGGCGCGCCTGAGCAGGATCGGCACACCGGCGATCTGGATGCCCTTGACCTCGCCGTCGGCGATCTCGTGGCTGAACAGGCCCGGATACCAATGGTTCTTGAGCCCCCACGCCGCATCGAGATAGGGCGCGTAGAACCTTCTGTCCCTGTCGGCCTGGCTGGTCCTGTTTGCCATGGTGGCTCCCGGCTTCGCGCTTGCTGAGCGCGGCCCGTCAAGCTAATCCCAGGTCCGGCCGGCGATCAAGGCCGGAGCTCTCACGTGGTGCCCCAGACCTCGCGGGCGATCTCCAGGACCAGCTCGAGCTTCCGTCGCGTGTCGTCGTGGCCGACGACCTGACCGCCGCCGCCGCCCGAGGCGAACCCGCATTGCGGGCCGATCGCCAGACGCTCGATCGGAACCATCTGGGCGGCCAGGTCGATCCGGTGCAGGATGTCTTCGCGCGACTCCAGTTCCGGCGTCTTGGTGCTGATCAGCCCGAGGACAGCGACCTTGCCGGCGGGCAAGTGGCGCAGCGGCGAGAAATCGCCCGCCCGGTCGGTATCGTATTCCATCAGGAAGAGGTCGACGTCGAGCCCGCCCAGCACCCGCTCGGCGATCGGCTCGTAGCCGCCCTCGGCCATCCACATGCCCTTGAGGTTGCCGCGGCACATGTGAACGGCGACGGTCATACCGTCGGGTCGGCCGGCGACCGCGTCGTTGATCAGCTTGACGTAAGCCTCGGTCAGGCCATCGGGATCCTCGCCGCGGGCGCGCACGCCGGCCCGTGCGGTCGCATCGCAACTGCACGGCAGGGCGGTGTCGTCGAGCTGCAGATAGGTGCAGCCTGCATCGGCGAGATCGTCGATCTCCTGCCGGTAGATCCGCGCCAGATCGGCGAAGAACGCATCACGGTCGGGATAGGCCGTGGTCTCGAAGCTGCGCGGTCCGAGGAAGAAGTGCAGCACCGGGGGCGAAGCCATGGTCACCTTCGGCACGCCCTTCGGCGCGAGCGATTTCAGGTAGCGGTAGTCGTCTGCGACGATCGGGCGGCGGCGCGACAGCCGCCGCGCGGCATAGGGCGATGACGCGACGCCGAGGTCGGAATAGGCGGTCTTGAACGTCAACACCCCTTCTTCGCGCAGGCCCAGCCCGTCCAGCGCATCGATCACGCCCGCCGACCACGAACGCCTGCGGAACTCTCCGTCGGTAACCGAAGGCATGCCGACCGCGTCCTGGAAGGCGACGACCTCGGCGATGGTATCGTCCTGGACGGCCCGGAGCGCGGCGTCATCGATCGTGCCGGCGCGGTGCGCGCGCACGGCATCGAGCAGCCGGTCAGGCCGGACGAAGCTGCCGACATGTTCGGCGCGGAACGGTGGTCCGGGTGCGGTCATCGCACAAGCATATTCGACCCCGGCCGGCCGGCAAACCATCCCATCGCGCGCGCGGCCGCGCTATAGTTCCCCCGCCGGCGAACCGATCGGTGCATCAGGAGGCGGCGATGCCAAGCTGCGAGGAGAAATTCGTCGACGTCGACGGCGTTCGAACGCGTTACTTCGAGAAGGGACAGGGCCCGACCCTGGTCCTGGTCCATGGCGGTCATTTCGGCGCGACCACCTCGGCGGACGCATCGGAGGACTGGGACCTCAATTTCGACGGGCTCGCGGAATGGGCCCGGGTGATCGCCTTCGACAAGCTGGGCCAGGGCCATACCGGCAACCCCAAGGTCGACGACGACTACACGATGGAAGCGGTCGTCCGCCATGCCGCGGCCACATTGCGGGCGCTGCGGGTGGACAACGCCCACCTGATCGGCCATTCGCGCGGCGGCTATGTGACCTGCCGGGTGACCGTCGATCACCCCGACCTGGTGGCGACATGCACGATCATCAACAGCAACACCTGCGCGCCGGGCACCGGGCGTAACGAATACGTCTTCGCCAACAATCCGGAACCGGCCTTGAGCCGGGCGGCCCAGCGCTGGGTGCTGGAGCAATATTCCTACGATCCCTCGCATGTGAGCGAGGCGTGGCTCGATGCCCTGGTCAGGATCACCGAGCGTCCAGAATACCGCCAGGCGGTCGCCAAGATGAATGACGAGGGATTTCTCTGGACCAAATTCCTGCCCGGGCTTCTGGCCGACAAGGAAGCGATGTTCAGGACCCTCGGCGCGCGCGGCATCCAGCGCCCGGTGCTGTTGGTCTGGAGCCGCAACGACGAGACGGTCTCGCACGCCCAGACGGAGGCGCTCTATCGGATCCTGGCCGAGAAGGAGCGCTGCGCCCGCTGGCAGGTGTTCGACCACGCCGCCCACTTCAGCTACCGCGAGCATCCCAAGCGGTTCAACGAAGTGATCAAAAGCTTCGTTCACGCCGCCTGAGGGGAGGACACGCTATGGATCTGAGCCAGGGAAAATTCATCGACGTCGACGGCATCCGAACGCGCTATTTCGAGGCAGGGACCGGACCGACCGTGGTGCTGTTCCATGGCGGCAATTTCGGCTCGCTCGACGGCGCGGACTGCGCTGCGGACTGGAACCTCAATTTCGACGGGCTGGCCGAGCACTGCCGCGTGGTGGCGATCGACAAGATCGGACAGGGCGAGACCGACAACCCGCGCACGGACGAGGACTACACCATGCAGGCGGTGGTCGACCACGCGCTGCGCTGCCTGGAAGTCCTTGACCTCGGCGAATGCCACATCATCGGCCATTCCCGCGGCGCCTACCTGACCTGCCGAATGACGCTGGACAACCCCGCGCGCATCGCGTCCAACATCATGGTCGATACCGGCACGCTGGGGCCGGGCGAGAGCCGGACCGGCCTGGTGTTCCGGGACAAGCCGCGGCCGAACCTCAGCCGCGAAAGTCAGCGCTGGGTGATGGAGCACTACTCCTACCACGCCTCGTGCGTGACCGAGGACTGGCTGGACGAGCTCGTGCGCGTCGCCGGGCTGCCCAAATGCATCGAGGCGGCGGAGAAGATGAACGCCGGCGGGCTGCTGAGGAGCCTGTTCCTGCCCCATCTCGGCCGCCAGAAGGCCCAGACCTTCGATACACTGTTGAGCCGCGGCACCCAGCGGCCGAACCTTCTGGTCTGGGGCGCCAACGACCCGACGGCGACGCTCGACCAGGGGTTCGGACTGTTCGAGATGCTGACCGAGAAGGAGAAGCGGACCGACATGCACATCTTCAACCAGGCCGGCCACTTCACCTACCGCGAGCACCCGGACGCCTTCAACCGCCTGATTGTCGATTTCGCAAACGGGGTGTGAGCGGGCGCGCGATGACGCAGGGCGGGACCATAGGCGGCATCACCTACCATCGAGTCGTCGAGACCGAGGAGCCGGACTTTCCGGTCGGCTTTCTGCTGCCCGATGCGACGCCCGAGGCGCTGGCGCCGCACCGCCAATGGCTGGAGCCCCGATTTCTCGATCCGGCGAGCGACAAGCTGGTGATGGCCGTCCAGTCCTACGTGCTTCGGACCGGACGCCACACCATCCTGGTCGATACCTGCGTCGGCAACGACAAGGAGCGGCGCTTCCACAAGCCGTGGTCCCATCGCACTTCGGCCGCTTATCTCGACCGGCTTTCCGCGATCGGGCTGGCACCAGACGACATCGATTTCGTGATGTGCACCCACCTGCATGCCGATCACGTCGGCTGGAACACGACGCTGGTCGACGGGCGGTGGGTGCCGACCTTTCCCAATGCGCGCTACGTCTTCGCCCGCACCGAGCTCGACCACTGGGTGGAGATCAACAGGAAGGGAAAGAAATTTTCCGACGGTTGCATCGATGATTCCGTCCTGCCCGTGCTGGAAGCCGGACAGGCGGAGATCGTCGATGACGACTACGCCTTCGACGATGAGATCTGGTTCGAGCCGACCCCCGGGCACACGCCGGGCCACGTCGCGATCAACCTTGCATCGCAGGGGCATCGGGCGGTGCTGTCGGGCGATGTCTGCCATACGCCGCTGCAATGCCGCGAGCCGGGCTGGAGCGCGGTGGGCTGCCTCGACCCCGTCCGGTCGGCCGCCACGAGGCGGGCCTTCCTCGATGCCCATTGCGAGACCGCCACGGTGGTGATGACCGCCCATTTCCCCTCGCCGTCCGTCGGCCGTGTCCGGCGCCGGGGCGAGGTCTTCGATTTCGTTCTGGACTGAAGGAATCCGGCGATGTTGAACAAGACGATAGGGCAGATACCGGGCGAGGCCGCGGCCAGGTTCGGCGACCGGACGGCGCTGGTCTTCGGCGGGCGGTCCTTCTCCTATGCCGAGTTCGACAGCATGGCCAACCGGCTTGCCAACAGCCTGAGAGAGCTTGGCGTCGCGCCGGGGGACCGGGTGACGCTCTATGCCCAGAACGGCTGGGAATGGATCGTCAGCTACTACGCGATCGCCAAGCTGGGCGCGGTGCTCAACCCCATCAACGTCATGCTGACGCCCGATGAGGTCGCCTTCGTGGTCAGGGATTGCGGCGCGAAAGCGCTGTTCACCACTGCCGACCGCGGTGCGCCGATCCTACCCTTGAAGAGGGCGGGCGACCTCGCCGAGGTGATCGTGATCGGCGGCGCGCTCGAGGGCGCGGCGAGCTTCGAAGACCTGGTCGATGCCGGCGCGCCGTCCTTCGAGCCGCCGGAGGTCTCCGCCGAGGCGTTGTCGACGATCTGCTACACCTCCGGCACCACCGGGTTCCCCAAGGGCGCGATGCTGTCTCACCGCAACGTCGTCCTCAACGCGGCGATCACCGCGGCGATGAACATGCGCACCGGCGCGGATATCCATCTGACGGCGCTGCCGTGTGCGCATGTCTATGGCGGCGCGATCCTGAACCTCTGCTTCCTGTTCGGCTCCGCCCTGGTCCTGCTCGAACGGTTCGACGCCGGCGAGATGCTGGCGGCGATCCAGGAGCACAAGGCGACGATCACCGACGGCGTGCCGACGATGTATCTCTACATGCTGGCCCATCCGGCGTTCGAGACCTTCGATCTGTCATCGCTCACCCGCTCGGTGGTCGGCGGCCAGACCATGCCGGTCGCCAAGTCGGAGGAATGGGCCGCGCGCGCCGGAGTGGAGGTCTTCGAGCTGTGGGGCATGACCGAGCTCGCCGGCCCCGCGGTGATGCAGCATTCCTATGGCGAGAACCGGCTGGGCTCGGTCGGGGTCGACATGCTCTACCACCGCACCAAGATCGTCGATCCGGAAGATGCATCCAGGGAACTGCCCGACGGCGAGGTCGGCGAGCTCATGGTCAAGGGCCCGTTCGTGATGATGGGCTATTACGGCAACGAGGCGGCGACGGCCGAGACGATCGAGCCGGACGGCTGGCTCCATTCCGGCGACCTCGCCAAGCGCGATGCGGACGGCTATGTCCATATCGTCGACCGCAAGAAGGACATGATCCTGACCGCCGGCTTCAACATCTACCCGGCTGAGCTGGAGCGGGTGATCTCCGGCCATCCGGCCGTCGCCATGGTCGGCGTCGGCGCCAGGAAGGATGCCGACAAGGGCGAGATCGCCAAGGCCTATGTCGTGCTCAAGCCCGGCGGGAGTGCCGCGCCGGACGATATTGCCGCCTTCTGCCGCCAGCACATGGCCGCCTACAAGGTCCCGCGCGAGGTCCAGATCGTCCCCGACCTGCCGACCACATCGACCGGAAAGATCCTGCGGCGCGAGCTGCACACGCTGGATTAGCCGCGCCGCCGAAACGGGACGGCGAGGACCGGCAGCAGGCCGAGGACGGCGACCACCGTCGGGCCGGCCGTCAAAGCACCGACCGCGCGATGATGTAGAGGCCGAGCGCCAGCAGGGCGGTGAAAAAGACCCGCCGGAACAGCGCATCGGACATCGCCTTGCGCAGCCGCTGGCCGATCACCATGCCGAGCAGCGCCGGCAGCACCGCGGCGGACGACACCAGCCCGAATTCCGCCGACACGAGGCCGCGCCCGGCGAGCGCGATGCCGAGCGCAGCCGTGGAGATGGTGAACAGCATCCCCATCGCCTGGATCAGCGCATCGCGCGGCAGGCCGATCGCCTGGAGGTAGAGCACGCCCGGGAAGACGAACGAGCCGGTCATGCCGGTGAGAACCCCGTTCACCGCGCCCACCAGCGGGCCGGCCCAGACCCGGCGCCGCTCGGAAATGGTGAGCCGGAACCCGGCCAGGCTCACCGCCGCGTAAAGCGCAACCAGGAGCCCGAGCAGCGCCGACAGCCAGGCGACGTCGACCCGGGTGAGCGCGCCGGCGCCGATCCACACCGTCACGGCCGCCAGCAGCAGGAGCGGCCAGGTCCGGGCGATGATCATCCGGAGGTGCCCACCGACGGCGGCCTGCCAGACATTGGTCACCAGCGACGGGACCAGCAGCAGCGCCATTGCCGGCTGAAGCCCGAGTGCGACGGTCAGGATCGCGAGCGAAACCGTGGGCAGGCCGAGCCCGATGACCCCCTTGACCGTGCCGGCGAGCAGGAACGTCAGCCCGATCGTGGTCAGCGTCAGCGCGTCCGCCATCGGCGCGGCCGATGCAGCTCAGGGTTCGGCCGCCGAGCGCGCCGCCTCGACCAGCCCGAAGATCCGGGCCGGGGTCAGCGGCACCTCGGTCACCACGACGCCGAGCGGCGACAGCGCATCGGCGACCGCGTTGGCGATCACCGCCAAGCCGCCGATGGTGCCGCCCTCGCCCAGCCCGCGGACGCCGCCCAGCGTGCCCGGCGGCTCGTCCTCGAGGTGGACGACCTCCATGCGCGGGATGTCGCAGGACGACGGCACGAGATAGTCGGCGAGGCTGGCCGTGAGCATCTGGCCTGTCTGGTCGTGGACCACCTCCTCCAGGAGGGCCGCACCGATCCCCTGGGCGACGCCGCCATGGGCCTGGCCGTCGGCGATCAGCGGGTTGATCACCCGGCCGCAGTCCTCGACCACGACATAGCGGCCGACCGAGACCGCGCAGGTCTCTCGGTCGATCTCGACCATCGCGATATGGGTGGCCGACGTCGCGGTTGCGAAGAACGGATCGTATACCCTGCGCGCTTCAAGGTTGCCGATTTCGTCGCGCAACTCCTTGGGCAGCCGGCCCATGTCGGCGTAGACCGCCCTGGCGAGCTCGGCAAAATTCATCCTCCGATCGGTGCCGGCGACCTGAACGATGCCGTTGGCGATCTCGATGTCGGGCTCGGCGGCTTCCAGCAGATGGGCCGCGCAGCGGAGGATTTTTGCGCGGACCGCGCGCGCAGCCAGAATGCCGGCGCCGCCGGCGAGCACCGCGCTGCGGCTGGCATAGGTGCCGGTGCTGTGGGCGTTGGTCGCACTGTCGCCGAGATCGACATGGATGTCCCCGATACCGGCGCCGAGCTCCTGGGCCACCACCTGGGCCAGCGTAGTCTCGATTCCCTGACCCTGAGAACAGACCCCGAAGAAGGCGGTGACCGAACCGGTCGCATCGATCTCGACCGAAGCCCCTTCGGTCCCGGTGTTGACCGGCATGCCGGGCGCGACCGAGATGCGCGAGCCCAGCCCGGTGAGCTCGGCATAGCAGGCGACGCCGACCCCGGCCCAGCGGCCGGCGGTGCGCGCGGCATCGCGCTGGTTGCGCAAGGCTTGGTAATCGACCGTCTCGCAGGCCCGGTCGAGACACCCGATGAAGCTGGAGCGGTCCCAGACCAGGCCGGAGGCCGCCTTGTAGGGGAACTCGTCCTCGGCCACCAAATTGCGGCGGCGCAGCGCTACCGGGTCCATGCCGAGCCGTGCCGCGGCCATGTCCATCAGACGTTCGATCACGAAGGCCGCGATCGGCCGCCCGACCCCGCGATAGGGCCCGCCGCCGGGCTTGCTGGTCGCGACCGCCCGCACGCGGCCGTCATAGACCGGCATCCGGTAGGGCCCGGGCAGGAAGCTCACCACCTGGACCGGCTCCAGGCAGGCGGTCCAAGGGTAGACCGAATAGGAACCGATATCGCCCAGCGCATCGGCTTTGAGCGCAAGCACGGTGCCGTCGGCGTCGAGCGCGAGCGTTGCCTCGATGGTCTCGTCAAACGCCTGGGTGGTCGACAGCAGGTCCTCCTGCCGGTCGCCGGACCATTTGACCGGCCGGCCGAGCATCAGCGCCAGCGCCGCCAGACATATGTCCTCGGAATACAGCGTCGCCTTGGCGCCGAACCCGCCGCCGACATCGGATGCGATGACCCGCACCCGGCTGCCGGGCATCGCGAAGATCTCGGCAAATGCGTCGCGGATGATGCCGGGGATCTGGGTCGTGGAGTGCAGGGTGAGCGTGCGGCTCCGTTTGTCGTAATCGGCGAGCCCGCCGCGCGCTTCCAGCGTCACCGGCGTCTTGCGGTGGATCCGGAAGCGGCCGGCGACGCGGACCGCGGCCTGTGCCATCGCCTGGTCGATATCACCGCGGCCGAAGCCGCGCACAGCGAGCACGTTGGTCCCGGCGTCCTCGTAAAGCAGCGTGTCCCGATCCGCGGCCGCGGCCGCCGCGTCGACCAGGCTCGGCAGCGGTTCGATGTCGAGCGTGATCCGCCCGGCCGCATCCTCGGCCGCGTATCGGCTTTCGGCGACCACCGCGGCCACCGGCTCGCCGACATGGCGCACCTTGTCGAGGGCCAGCGGCCGCAGAGGCGTCGCATGGTAGTCGCGCATCCGCGAGGTGGCGCGGATAGGCCGGGCGATCGAAGCGAGATCCGCGGCGGTGTAAACGCCGATGACACCCGGCATCGCAAGCGCGGCCGCGGCATCGATGCCGGCGAGCCGGCCGTGCGCGGTCTCGCTGCGCCGGAAGGCGAGGTGCGCCATGCCGTGGACGTGCCGGTCGTCGAGGAAGCAGCCGTCGCCGCGCAGCAGGCGGGGGTCTTCCCGCCGGGTGATCCGGGCGCCGACGAGTTGCGGCCGCGCGGCGGCGAGCTGTCCGGCCGCCTCCTCTACGGTCATTGGGCGAGCATCCCCTCCGGCGCGGTGACCGCGTTGCGGGCGCCGATGCGAAGGACCGGCGCGTCGGCCCCGCGCAGCAACCCCGGCGGGTCCTGGCCGCGCGCGACCGCGGCCAGCCCGGCCGTCAGCAGGCGGCGGAACATCACCACCCCCCTGTCCGAGGTGCCCAGATGCTCGCGGGCCCGGCTGGCAATCGGGCCCTGGCTGACCTGCGCCTCCCAGTCATCGGGCAGGCGCTGGCGGTCCGCGTAGCTGCGCGGCGGCATCGCCAGCGCGGTGCGCCGCGGCGGGGTGTCGCTGCCCGGCGGCGACAGGTTGATGTGGAAGCCGACCGAGCTCGTGTCGTCGACCGGCACCCACCAGCCGATCCGTCGGGCCGGCTCGGTCTCGCGCCCGGGGTCATCACCCAGCACCGTCGCCGGCGGGATGCAGCGCGCGGTCGGCACGATCACCTCGCTGACGCGCAGGAACCGGTTGCCGTTGGGCAGCGTCGCCTCGCGGATGTACTGGATGCCGTGGCCGACATCGACGAAGTCGATCTCCGGGCGGGCCGAATAGGCGTCGGTGAAGTTGAACACCCCGCCATGCCAGGTGTGCAGCACGTAGGTGTGCCAGGCATCGATGGCGTTCTCCTGGAGCTGGAGCCAGTTGCATTGCGCGATTTCGCCGCGGCTGTGGTCGCGGTAGGCGCCGTACGCGGAGCCCGGACGCTCCAGGACGCTGTACCTGCGAAACGGCGGCTTCCTGTCCGGCGGCCCCATATAGGCGAAGACCAGCCCGTGATATTCGTGGACCGGGTACCAGGGCTGGCGGACCTTGTCCTTGTAGTCGCTGCCCAGCGGCTCGGCGGGCTGGTCGAGGCAGCGCCCTTCGACGTCGAAGTGCCAGCCGTGATAGCAGCATCGGATGCCGGCATCGTCGATCTGGCCGAACTCGAGCGAGGTGCCGCGATGGATGCAATGGGCGTAGAGCAGCCCGGCCCGACCGGACCTGTCGCGGAACGCCACGAGGTCCTCGCCCAGGATGCGCACCCGCTTGGGCAGCGCGCCAAGCTCGTCGGACAGGCAGACCGGCTGCCAATAGCGCCGCAGCATCTCGCCCATCGGCGTCCCGAACCCGACCCGGCTCAGCGTGTGGTCTTCCTCGGGCACCACGCCGATGCGCCCGTACCCCGATCCGTCCGTTCCCGTCATCATCCGATCCGCATGGCTTGATCGCGGCGATTGTGACCGCGTGCGCCGAGCGCGGCAACTCGGCAGCAGACATGGTCCGCCGCTGCGCATTTGCGGCATCTCGCTCGGCCGGGACTGCCGGGCCGGCGCTACATCTTGAGCAGCCGCTCGGCGTTGCCGTGCAGGATCTTTTCGCGGTCCTCGGTGCCGAAGGGGATGCGGGTCATCCATTCGGTGCCGGGCGCGTTCTCAACATAGGGCCAATCGACCGAGAACAGGATCCGGTCGATGCCGAGTTCCATCGCGCAGCACATCAGTGCCGGATCGGAGAAGTTGCCGCTGGTGGTGATCCAGAAATGCTTGCGGAACAGCTCGCGGATCGGGACCGCCGGGACGTCGGGCCGCGCGAAGGCGCGGAAGGACGCATCGATCCGCCATAGCGAGAACGGCAGGCCCTCGCCGAGATGGCCGAGGATGATCTTGAGGCCGGGGAGTTCATCGAAGATCCCGCTGAGAATCAGCCTGAGGCCCGCGGTCGCGGTCTCGACCGTGAAGCCCCATCCGGCGGTGGTGATCGCCGGATGTTTGTCCATGTAGTCCTTGTAATACGCCTCCACGACGGCAGCATGCGGCCAGCCGGGATGGATGTAGATCGGCACGTCGAGCGCGGCGGCGCGCGTAAAGATCGGCCGGAACCGCGGCATGTCGATGAACTGGTTCTCGGTCAGCCCGTGCACCATGCCGCCCTTGAAGCCGAGATCGCTCACGCAGCGCTCAAGCTCGTCGGCCGAGGCCTCGGGGTTGCGCGTCGGCAGGGTGGCGAAGGCGCCGAACCGGTCGGGCCTGGCCTCGACGACCGCGTGCAGCCGGTCGTTGATGCCGCGCGCCATCGCACCGGCCTCGCCGGGCTCGAAGATCTGGGCGCCCGGCGGGCAGTGCGAGAGCACCTGGACGTCGATGCCGGCCTCGTCCATCTCCGTGATGCGCGCACCGTCGAGGTCTGCCAGGCGGTCGCGGACCGGCCCGCCCCCGCCGCCCTTGCCGCCCAGGGCCTCATCGACCGCGGCGTCCAGATAGTGCTCCTCGATCGCGATCACCCGCGGCTTCGGTCCGGTCGTCATTTCGGTTCGTCTCCTCGATAGCTTTTTCCGCCGACCACCTTAGCAGCGCGCCGGCCGAGATTGGACCCCGGGCGATCGCGCCGTATAACGGGTGCGAATGAGCACGCGAGCAAACTCGGCCGGCGAGGACGGACGCCAAGCGTCTGCGCACCCCAGAGCTTACGCCAAGGCCTATGCCGGCATGGCGGACGCCGACCAGGCAGCGCCGACAGGCGATGCGGAAATCCTTTGGCGGATCACGCGGATCGTGTTGCGCTACCGCTATCGCGTCCTGATCGCGGTGGTCGCGACCGTCATCGCCGCCGCCTTCCAGCTTGCCGTCCCGCGGCTGGTCGGCGATGCGGTCGACGGTGCGCTGGGCCTTCTCGGCAACCGGTCGGTCTCCCCCGCGCTCGCCCGCGAGGCGCTCGAGCACGCCGCCCTGCTCCTGCTGGGCGCGTCGATGCTGCGCGGGATCTTCACCCTGATCCACAACTACGGCGGGGAGGACATCGGCCACCGCCTGGCCTACGATCTCAGGCTCGCCTTTTACGGCAAGCTCCAGCAGCTCAGCTTCTCGTTCCACGACCGGATCCATACCGGAGAGCTGATCACCCGCGGCATGCTCGACCTCGAAGGCGTGCGCATGTTCGTCAATACCGGCCTCCTGCGGGTTCTGCTGCTGGTGATCCTGATCGGCGCCGGGGCCTGGATGTTGATTTCGACCGATCCGGTTCTGGGGCTGCTCAGCCTGAGCTTCGTGCCCTATGTCGCGTGGCGATCGGCCGTCTCCAGGCTTAAGCTGCGCTATCTGTGGTTCGCGTTCCAGGACCGCATGGGGGTGCTCGGCCGGATCATGGACGAGAACCTGACCGGGCTCCGGGTGGTGCGCGCCTTCGGCGCCGAGCCTCACGAGCTGCGCAAATACGACGCCGCTTCGGAGGAGGCGCTGGCGCTTTCCGCCAGCCGCATCAAGACCCGGGTCGGCTACAGCACGCAGATGACCTTCGCCTATTTCCTCGCCATGGGGCTGGTGCTCTGGGTCGGCGGGCTGCGGGTGATCGACGGCACCATGTCGGTCGGGATGCTGACGGAGTTCCTCACCTTCATCACTATCCTGCAGCTCCCGGTCCGCCAGCTCGGCCTGGTGGTCAACGCCTTCGCCAGAGCGTCGACCTGCGGCGCGCGGTTGTTCGCGGTCCTCGATCTGGAGCCCGCGGTGCGCGATGCCGAGGGCGCGAAGCCGCTCGCGGTCGCCGACGGCACGCTGCGCTTCGAAGACGTCGGCTTCGCCTATGGCGGCGGCGACGGCCCGCCGGCTCTGCAAGCCATCTCCTTCGAGGTCCGCCGCGGCAAGACGCTGGGCATCGTCGGCCCGCCCGGCAGCGGCAAGTCGACCATCGCCCACCTGCTGCCGCGCTATTACGACGTCACCGCCGGGCGGATCACCATCGACGGGCGGGACATCCGGTCGCTCACCCTGGACTCGCTGCGCCGGACCGTCCGGGTGATCCCGCAGGACCCGTTCCTGTTCACCGCCTCGCTGGAGAACAACATCGCCTACGGCGATCCCTGGGCCGAGGAGGGCGAGATCCGCGAGGCGGCCGCGCTGGCCCAGATCGACGGTTTCATCGGCGGGCTCCGCAACGGCTACGAGACCCTGGTCGGCGAGCGCGGGGTGTCGCTGTCCGGCGGCCAGAAACAGCGCACTGCGATCGCGCGCACCGCGGTTCTGGCGCCGTCGGTCCTGGTGCTGGACGATTCGACGGCTGCGATCGATGCCGCGACCGAAAGCCGGATCCGTCAGGCCCTCGCCCCGGCCATGGCCACCGCGGCGACGATCATCATCTCTCACCGGCTGGGCGCGCTGCGCGATGCCGACGAGATCATCGTGCTGGAGGAAGGCAGGATCATCGAGCGCGGCACCCACAAGAGCCTGATCGCGCTGGGCGGCCACTACGCCTTCCTGTTCGCGCTGCAGAGCCAGGACGCCGACGGAAGGGACGCGGCGGTCCGCGGGGCCGCGGAATGACCTCGCTCGCCGGCCGTCCGCCCCGCGCCGTCGTCGGCTCGCAGATCAGCCGCGACGAAGAGATCTTCGGCGCGCTCTACGACCGCAAGGTCGTCCGCCGCTTCATGGGCTATGTCCGGCCCTACCGCGGCGGGCTCGTCTTCGCGATCGCGGCGGTCCTGGTCTACACCGCCGCCCAGCTTGCGATCCCCCTGGTCATCGGCCATGCGATCGACGGCGCCATCCTCGCCGGCGACCGGGCCGATCTGATCGCGGCCGTCATCGCCTTCGCCATGGTCATCAGCGCGAGCTATGGCGCCAACTACCTTCAGGACCGGGTGGTCGGGCTGATCGGCGAACGGGTGATCTTCGATCTGCGGCGGGCGATGTTCGCCCACCTGCAGGACGTCGCCATGGGCTTCATGGACAAGACCGAGGTCGGCCGCATGATGTCGCGGCTGCAAGGCGATGTGAACGCGCTGCAGGAGTTCCTGGAGAACTCGGTGACGGCCTTCGGCGACATGATCCTGCTGGTCGGGATCGTGGTGATCATGCTGAACCTGGACTTCGAGCTCGGCCTGCTGGCGCTCTCGCTGGTCCCGACCCTGGCCATCGTGCGCGCGGTCTGGCTGCCGCGTGCGCGCCACGCCTTCCGCCGGGCGCGTGAGACCAACTCCGTGACCAACGGCGCTCTCGCCGAGGCGATCCACGCCGTCCGCACAATCCAGGGAATGCGGCGCGAGGCGGTCAATGCGGCACTCTATGACGAGCTCGCCGGCACCAATCTCGGCGCTCACCTGCGCTCGGCCCGATACGCCCAGGTGATGGTTCCGATCGTCGACACGCTGACCGGGGCGGCGCTTGCGATCGTCGTCGTGATCGGCGGCGGGCTGGTGCTCGACGGCGCGCTCGAGATCGGCGTCATGGTGGCCTTCCTGTTCTACGTCCAGCGGTTCTTCGACCCGATCCGCTCGCTGACCATCCAGTACTCGGTGATGCAGCGGGCGATGGCCTCGGGCCAGCGCATCTTCGAGGTGCTCGACGTGCCGCTGGCCATCACCGACAAGCCGGACGCGGCCGACCCAGAGACCATCCGGGGCGCGATCGCCTTCCAGGACGTGAGCTTCGGCTACGCCGAGGATCAGCCGGTGCTCAAGGACGTCAGCTTCGCGATCGCGCCGGGCGAGACCGTCGCCCTGGTCGGGCCGACGGGCTCGGGCAAGACCTCGATCACCTCGCTGCTCCACCGGTTCTACGAGGTCTGGGACGGCGCCATCACCATCGACGGCCGCGACGTGCGCGACTATTCCAAGGCGGCGCTCGGCCGGCACATCGCGATGGTGCTCCAGGACCCCTACCTGTTCACCGGCACCGTGCTCGACAATATCCGCTTCCGCACCGAGTGCGCAGGCCGCGCCGATATCGTGCACGCGGCCGAAATCGTCGGCGCGCACGACTTCATCACGAAACTCGCCGACGGCTACGAGACCGTGCTCGATCAGCAGGGCCGCAACCTCTCGCTCGGCCAGCGCCAGCTGCTGAGCTTCGCGCGCGCCCTGGTCGCGGATGCACCGATCCTGGTGCTCGACGAGGCGACCGCCAACATCGACAGCTATACCGAGCGCGAGATCCAGATCGCGCTTGCCCGGCTGCTCGAGGGGCGCACCGGCATCGTCATCGCCCACCGGCTGGCCACCGTCCGCGGCGTGGACCGCATAATCGTCCTCAATGAGGGCCGGATCGTGGAGACCGGCACCCACGACAGCCTGATCGCAGCCAAGGGCCTCTACGCGCGGCTCTACGCCTTCAACTACGCCTCCTTCGACGACATCCCGGACGACCTCATCCGCCAGGCCGTCGAGTCACCAAGCCGGACCTGAACCCTATCGCCCCCTACCCCGACTGAATTGTTTGACAATTCCAGTAACCGAAAGCGTTAAGTATTCCGAAATTCTTATTCAATTTCCTGCTTATCCGTGACGCTCGGCCTGAGGAAATGTGTGTGCTCCATATGTTTCGTATGAGGAGGTCACGGATATGGGGTTCAAGGGGGTATTGCGTGCCGACGGGCCGGGGCCTCTATCAATGCAACCGCTGCAAGAAGCAGACATCGCGCACGGCGGGCACGATCTTCCACGCGACCAAGCTGGCGCTGACACTCCGGTTCGCAGCCATCCACCTGATCGTGGCGGCGGTCTCGACCAGTCCCGAGAGACGCCCGCGCGAGGTGAAGCTGGCTCCAGTCAGGGGTTTCCGCAAGCGCGAGATCGGGCGGCGCTACAACCGGCGCTTGCAACTCCAGAGCATGATCCCGCGCTCGGTCCATAGCACCGCACGCACCAAACCCATGCTCTATCGACTCCTCATCGCGGGATGACTCTTGAGGATAAGCAGGAAAACTTATGCCACCAACTTTGGATTCGGGTGACTAGCGGCTGGTCTTGCCGGGCGGTTTCGGCTTCGGGGGTTCCGGCGCCCGCCTTACCGCGATCTTTTCCATGTTGAGACGGGCGAATTCGGCCGCCGGCGAGTCCGGCGCGATGTGCAGGATCGCCATCCAGTCGGACCGGGCACCGCCCACATCGCCCTTGAGCCGGCGGATGTTGCCGCGTTCGAGCAGGCCGTCGACGTTGTCCGGGGCCAGGCCCAGCGCGCGCTCAACGTCTTCCTCGGCAAGCTCCAGCGTATCCAGCCGGCGATAAGCCGCGGCGCGGAAGATCAGCGCATCGACCCGGCGCGGCGCCAGATCGAGCGCGGCATTGAGGTCGTCGAGCGCCTCCCAGTACCTGGCGCTCGAGGCCAGGGCGATCGAGCGGTCGATCAGGATCTCGACGTCGCCGGGGCGCTCCTTCAGCGCGCGGGTCTGCGCAGCGTAGGCGGCTTGCGGCTTGCCGGCGATCAGCCAGGCATTGGCCGCCTGGCCCAGCAGCTCGATCGACAGCGACGGCCGGGTCTTGCGCGTCCGCTCGGAAAGGGCTTCGAGGTTCCGGGCGGAAAGCTCGTACTGGCCGAGGCCGAGCAGGGCCACCGCCAGGCAATGCTCGGCCGCATCGCCGCCGTCCTGCCGCACCCATTCGTGCGCCTTCTTCTGCGCCCGCTCCGGCTCGGTGCGGGCGAGCGACATGCATTTGGCGTAACGTTCGGCTTGCTTCTCTGCCGCCACGGCGTGGCTCGGCATCATCAACGGCATCAACAGCGCCGTGATCGCGCCACCCACCGTGGCGGCCGCAAGGATCGGACGGATCCGCATCGGCTGCTTGCCGAGCACAGGCTTGCGCCGCGCCAAATCGCATCTCCGGTGCACGGGTCGGGACAATCCCGGATACTATTCCAGCAATCTGCCTGCACCACCTGTTTCGGCGTGAATGGGGAGCTTTCGTGACCGGCGTGAGCGAATCGATTTTCTGCTTCGGCCTAGGATATGTCGCAGCACGTCTGGCGGCGGCCGCCGGCGCGCGCGGGATCGCGGTCGCCGGCACCGGCCGGACCGAGCGGTCCCTCAGGGGTCTGGCGGCACGGGGAATCGCCGCGCATGCCTTTGACGGTAAGACGCCGATCGCCGATGTCGTCGCCGCGCTTTCGGACACCACCCATATCGTGGCGTCGATCCCGCCGGGCGAGGACGGGGATCCCGCGCTCGCCCACCATGGCCGGGATATCGCCGCCTGCCCCGCGCTTCGGTGGATCGGCTACTTGTCGAGCACCGGTGTCTACGGCAACCGCGACGGCGGCTGGGTGGACGAGACCACGGTGCCGAATCCCGGCAACCAGACTGCCGCGCGCAGACTGTCCGCCGAGGCCGCGTGGCTGAGGCTGGGCGCGATGAACGGCATTCCCGTCCATATCTTCCGCCTGGTCGGGATCTACGGGCCGGACCGCAACCCGCTGGTCCAGCTCCGCGCCGGGACCGCGCGGCGCATCGTGAAACCGGGCCAGATCTTCTCACGGATCCATGTCGCCGACATCGTCGGCGTCCTGCTGGCCTCGATGGAGCGCCCGCGCGCCGGTGCGATCTACAATGTCTGCGACGACCGGCCAGCGGCCCAGTCCGATGTGATCGCGCATGCGGCCGGCCTGCTCGGGATCGAGCCGCCGCCGGCCGAGCCGTTCGAGACCGCGCGCCTGTCACCGGCGGCGCGGCGCTTCTATTCCGAGAACCGCCGGGTGCGCAATCGTCGGATCAAACAGGAGCTCGGCATCGTGCTGCGCTATCCGAGCTACCGCGAGGGGCTGGCGGCGCTGGCGCGTTGCCGGCCCAAGCCGGTCCCGTCCGACGCCTGTTGAACGAACCCTGCGCTAGCGGCCGAGCACCGCGCGGACCTCGCGGCTTGCCACCGTAAGCATGGCGAGATCGGCCGCACCGGCCGCGCGCAGGTCGGCCACCACGTCCTCGGCCCGGGCGATCCGCGGCCGGTTGTCCACCCACCACGCCTCGATCGCGGTGTCGCCGCCGGAACCGCCGCCGAAGCCATCCATGATGCGCACCGTCAGCGCGCTCTGCTGGGCGTAGAGGTCCTCGACGATCGCCGCGGCAGCCATCGAATGCCAGTCGGTCTCGGCCGGCAGGGCGATTGCGGCCTGGCGCAGCCAATCCAGGCTCAACCGGTCGCCGATCTGGTAATAGACCTCCGCGACATCGGCGATCGCGTGCCCGCTGTCGGCGGCAACGCGCACGATGTCGCAACCGGAGAACAGCACCTCGAGGTTCGCGACCCGGCGGGCAAGCGCAGGCGGGACGTTCTGCGCGACGTAGCGCTGCGCTTCTGCCGCAACGCTCCCGCACAGGTCGGCGGGGATCAGCCGGTCCAGGTTCTCCGCCAGCCCGGCGATGCCGGCCTCGTACTGGCCGATCGCACGGGTCACGTCCAGCGGGCGGGGTCCGTCGCGCAGCATCCAGATCGTGACCCGCCCGATCAGTCGGTGGATGTCGCGGTTGAGGGCGGTCTGCACCTCGGCGGCGACCTTGGTGTCCAGCGCTTCGATTTCAGCCCAATAGGCAGGCAGGCCGAAGACCTGGCGAGTGATGAGATAGGCCTTGGTGATCTCGATCGCCGAGGCACCGGTCTTCTCGCTCACCGCGCCGACAAAGGTGGGACCGACCCGGTTGATGAAGCTGTTGGTGACATAGGTTGCGCTGATCTCGCGTCTCAGCCTGTGGCTGGGCACGAACGCGGCGAATTTCGAGCGCAACGGCTCCGGGAAGTACAGCCCGACGTCCTGGACCAGGAACGGATCGTCGGGCACGTCGCTGACCAGGATCTCGTCGTAGAGCTCCATCTTGGCATAGGCCAGCAGGACGGCGATTTCCGGCCGGGTGAGGCCGAGCCCGGCGGCCTGCCGTTCGGCCAGCGTCTCGTCGTCGGGCAAGTACTCGACCGCACGGTCGAGGCGGCCGGCGCGCTCGAGGGCACGGATGAGCCGCGCCGCGCCGCCGATCAGGGCGCTTCCCTGGGCTTCGGCATGGGTGATCACCATGGACTGGCGGTAGTTGTCGGTCAGGACATGCCGGGCGACCTCGTCGGTCATCGCGCCCAACAGCCTGTCGCGCCCCGCGAGCGAGAGCGCGTCGGCCGCCATCACCTCGTCCAGCAGAATCTTGATGTTGACCTCGTGGTCCGACAGCGCCACGCCGGCGGAGTTGTCGATGAAGTCGGTGTTGATCCGGCCTCCCGCAAGGCCGTAAGCGATCCGGCCGCGCTGCGTGCAACCCAGATTGGCCCCCTCGCCGATGACGCGGCAGCGCAGTTCGTGGGCATCGACCCTGAGCGCGTCGTTGGCCCGGTCTCCAACCTCGGCATGGGCCTCCCCGCGTGCCTTGACGTAGGTGCCGATGCCGCCGAACCACAGCAGGTCCACCGGCGCCTTGAGCATCGCGCGGATCAAGCCGCTGGGGGTCATCTCATCGCCGGCGGGCAGGCCGAGGCAAGCCCGCATCTCCGCGGTGAGGCTGATCGATTTCGCGCGGCGCTCGAAGACGCCGCCGCCATTGGAGATCAGCCCCGCCTCGTAGTCCGTCCAGGACGGGTGCGGCAGCGCGAACAGCCGCTTGCGCTCCCGCAGGCCCGCTGCGGGGTCCGGGTCCGGGTCGATGAAGATGTGCGTGTGGTTGAACGCGCCGATGAGCTTGATGTGGGGCGACAGCAGCATCGCGTTGCCGAACACGTCGCCGGTCATGCCGCCGATCCCGACGCAGGTGAAGTCCTGCGCCTGGGTGTCGATGCCGATCTCGCGGAAATGGCGCTTGACCGACTCCCACGCCCCGCGCGCGGTGATCCCCATCTTCTTGTGGTCGTATCCGGCCGACCCGCCTGAGGCGAAGGCATCGTCCAACCAGAAGTCGTATGCGCGCGCCAGCGCATTGGCGATGTCCGAGAAGGTCGCCGTTCCCTTGTCGGCCGCGACCACGAGATACGGGTCGTCCCCGTCGCGGCGGACCACGCGCTCGGGATGGACCAGCCCGCCGGGCTTGAGGTTGTCGGTCAGGTCCAGCAAGCCCGACATCATCGTCCGGTAGCAGGCGATGCCCTCGGCCTGGAGTGCATCGTACCCGCCTTCGGCCGGCGGCTGCTTGACCACGAAGCCGCCCTTGGCGCCGACCGGCACGATGACGCTGTTCTTGGTCATCTGGGCTTTCATCAGACTCAGGATCTCGGTGCGGAAATCCTCCCGCCGGTCCGACCACCGGATGCCGCCGCGCGCCACCTTGCCGCCGCGCAGATGGATCGCCTCGAGGCGCGGCGAATAGACGAAGATCTCCACCAGCGGCGCCGGCGCAGGCAGGTCGTCGATGGCATGGGAATCGATCTTGAACGAAATGCAGGACTTCGGCGCGCCGCTCGCCTCGGTCTGATAGTAGTTGGTCCTGAGCGTCGCCAGCACGACGTTGAGATACCGCCGCAGGATGCGGTCCTGGTCGAGGTTCTCCACCGCATCGAGCGCAGTCTCGATCTTGCCGAGCAATGATCTGGTCCGGCGCTCGCGCCGATCTTCTGTATTCGGATCGAAGATTGCCTCGAACAGGGCGATGATCGATTGCGTGATCTGCGGATTGGCCAGCAGCGTCGCTTCCATATAGGCTTGGCTGAACGGGATCGCCGCCTGGCGCAGATACTTGCAGTAGGCGCGCAGGACCGAGACCCGCCGTCCATCCAGACCGGTCGCGGCGACCAGCGCGTTGAACCCGTCATCCTCCATCGCGCCGCGGCAGATTTCGGTGAACAAGGCCTCGAAATTCGCCTTGACCCGATCCAGGTCGATTTCGCGGCCGGACCTGGTCTCCAGCCCGAAATCGTGGAGCCAGACCTCCCGCTCCGCAGCTTCCCTGAGGATCCCGTGCGGGATCTCGTTGATCACCCGGACACCCATGTTCTCCAGGATCGGCAAGACATCGGACAGCGGTAGCTGGTCGTCGGGGTGATAGACCTTGAACCGGATCCGGTTGGCGGATTCCTCTTCCGGGCGGTAGAGATCGGCGGCGATCTCGCCGGTCTCCAGCACCGCCTCGATCTTGGCGATGTCGCGCAGCGCAGCCTCGGAGCCGTTTCGTTCCTGGTAGCTCGCCGGGAAGGCATCGGCGTAGAGATCGAAGACTTCCAGTCCGTCGGCCTCGCCATGGGCGGCGACAAGGGCATGGCTGAGCTCGTCCCGCCAGTCGCGTCCGGTTTCGACCAGTCGGCGTTCGATCTCTCCGAGATCGGGCTCCGGGTCGCCGGCGCGCTCGATCCGAACG
Source organism: Alphaproteobacteria bacterium (assembly GCA_965248835.1). Classification (GTDB taxonomy): domain Bacteria; phylum Pseudomonadota; class Alphaproteobacteria; order MPNO01; family MPNO01; genus CAYFYS01. Next base: position 1,489,468 of record CBDFLJ010000001.1, on the reverse strand, counting down.
ATGAACTGCAGCCGGGCGTGGGGCGCATCGGAGACCTGGACGTAGAAGATCGTCACGCGTCCGCCGAAACCCTCCTCGACGATCCGCTGCATGCGCTCGCGCATCTGCGTGGTGTAGCGCTCGCGCGGCATATAGATCAGACAGGACACGAACCGTCCGAACGGGTCGCGGCGGACGAACAGCGCAACCCGCTGGCGTCCCTGGAGGTCGAGGACGCCCTGAACCGTCGCCAGCAGGTCGTCCTCGGAATATTGGAACAGGTCGTCGCGCGGCAGCGATTCCAGGATGTTGAGCAGCGTCATCCCGTCATGGCTGGTCGGCTGTAACCCGGCGCGCCCGATCACGCTGTCGACCTTGCGCGACAGCAGCGGGATGTCCGCGAGCGCCTGGTGGTAAACCGAGGACGTGAACAGCCCGACGAAGACCCGCAGGCCCGTGACCGCGCCCCCGGCGGCGAACTTCTTGACCATGATCGTGTCCAGATGCACCGCCCGGTGCACCTGCGAGCGCCCGTTGGCCTTGGAGACCATCACCACCGAGGGCGCCAGCATGTAGGCCGCGACGTGGGCCGGCACGACCGCGCCGTCGGCGAGCCCGGTCAGCACGCTGCGTTTCGGATCGCGCAGCACGCCGAGTCCGGACTCCGGCGCGAGCCGCAGCGTCGTGCCGCCCCGGTCGCTTGCCAAACCGTATTCGCGATAGCCGATGAAGGTGTAGTTGCCCTCCTTCAGCCAGCGCAGGAACGTCTTGGCCTCCGCCAGGTCGGCGTCCAGGACCGGCGGCGGGTTGTCGTCGAACGAGGCGGCGAGATCCGCGGTCCGAAGCCGCATCGCGCTCCAGTCCTCGACCGCTGCGCGCACGTCCTCGAGGACTCGTTCCAGGCGCTCCTGGAGCCACTCCAGCGTTCCCGGTCGCCGCAACTCGGTGACCTCCAAATGCATCACCGATTCGGCGATCGTGCCGTTGCCGCCCGCCGGGGGATCGACCAGCGATCTGAGTCGTCCCGCGCGGTCGCGCTGGACATGGACAACCGGATGGATGACCTGGTGGATCGACAGGTCCTGCCGATTGATCTCGGCTGAGACCGAATCGACCAGGAAGGGCATGTCGTCGTTGACAATCTCCACGACGGTATGGGGCGAGGTCCAGCCGTCGGCCTTCTCGTCGGGGTTGAACACCCTGATGCGGGCCGTTCCGTGGGTGCGCGAGCGCAGCAACTGCCAGGCCGACAGCGCGCCGCCGACCAGGGCCGGCTCTGCGCGCGGCAACAGGTCCCTTGGCGCGACCTGCTCGTAAAACCGCTTGAGGAACCGTGCGGCCTCGACGCCTTCCCGCCGGCGGACCTTCTCGGCGAGCGATTCGATGCGCTCGGCCTGGACTTGGCGTTCGTCCCGCATGCTGACAGCCCTTTACCGCACCCGGGGCACGCCGAAACTCGTCAAACACCGGTTATGAAATTGCCACGGCGCGGCCCCGCACGGCAGTATACCGCCAACCCGTCTTGCGGGTCGGGCGATATAATGCTGCAGATCGGGCGGCGGCATGGTGCGCGCAAGACCGGTCATCGGAACGCGGCGATTTTGGCAAGACTCTGGCGGCGGGGCACGACCCCGATCATCGAGGCGCTGTTCATCGCCGTCTGGCTCGTGGCGCTGGTCGGGATCCTGATCCCCGGGATCGGGTTGGATCCGCTCCCGGCGCTGACGATGGCCGCCCTGTTCGTGGTCGGGCTGGGCAGCCTGCGCCGCCGGACGGTCCCGCTGGTCGGCGGGCTGGGCTTGACGGCGCTCGCGATCGCCGCCGTCCGGGAAGACTGGCAGGCGCTGGTCGCCGGGCTCGAATCGGCGAGCGTCTTCGTTGCCTTCTTCGGCACCCTGATCGTCCTGCGCGCAACGGCCGAGCGGCGGCCCGAGACCGCGCGCGCGCGAACGCTGTTTGCCGGGTTGCCGGCCGACCAGCGGGCCGGCGCGACGCTCTACGGCGCCTATGTAATCGGCTCGGTCCTGGTGGTGGGCGCCCATGCGGTGATGTCGCCGATCTACGGCGCAAAGGCGCCGGAAGCGACGCGGTTTTCCGGCGCGATCATGTCCCAGCGCGGCATGGGCCTGGCCGGGCTGTGGTCGCCGTTCTGGGTCGCGATGGTGGTGGCATATCAGCATCTGCCCGATGTGCCGCTCTGGTCGATCATGTGTCTCGGCATGGCGCTCTCCGTCCCCGGTCTCCTGATCGGCCAGGCGATGGCGGGGCGGACGCGGTGGGGCGGCTTGGTGGCGCTGCTGCCGGTGGTGCCGTCGGTCCTGATCGCGGCAGTCGCGGTGGTGATGCTGGCGAGCTTCACCGCGCTGCGCTCGCTGGAGGCGCTGGTGACCGGCATCCCGGTTCTTTGCCTGCTGGCGCTTGCCCCGGTCGGACGCCCGGCGCTCATCGACATGGTGCGGACGGTGATCGCCCGGACCCCGACGGTCCAAGGCGAGCTCCTCCTCGTCACCTGTGCGTTCGTGCTCGGCCGGGTGCTCGTCGGCGCCCTTGGCGATATCGACGCCGCGGACTGGCTGAGCGCCAACATGCCGCCGCCCTTGGTGGTGATCGCCGCGGTCATCGGCGTGCCGACGCTGTTCGCGCTGATCGGCGTCCACCAAATCGTCACCATCACCGTCCTGCTGGTGCTGCTGGTTGAGATCCCCTCGGGCGTCGCCGACCTGGTGTTGATGGAAGCGGCGTTGATCGCCTGGGCGTTTTCCTCGATGGTCGGGTTGTCGGCGGTCTCCACGATCACGGCCGCCAGCCTCTTCGAAGTGCGGCTGGAGCGTCTGGCCTGGGGCCCCAATGTCGGCTTTGCCCTGGTGTTCGGGGTGGTGGCGACCGCGGCGTTGTCGCTGATCAACCACGCGATCTCCTGATGGACAAACCGGCAGCCCCTGGGCGATGATCGGGCCTGGCCGGCAGCACGTCCGGACGGGTCGAACCGAGAAAGGATAACGCGATGGAAAAGGCTCCGATCTCACGCGGCCATGCGGTCGTCGTCCAGCCCGGGGAGGGCGCGAGCTACTGGCAGCCGCTGCCGGCCAACGGTTACGCCGAGCCCAAGCTGACCCCCGACAGGACCGGCTTCGACGGGCTGTCGATGGGATTTCAGACCGTAGCGCCCGGCTGCCATGTCCACGCCCATTCCCACGGCACCAATGCCGAGTTCCTGACCTGCTTTTCCGGTCGCGGCCGCATCCTGGTCGACGGGGTGGAACACCCCTTCGCGCCGCGCACGACCTGCTTCCTGGGCAGCGAGGTCAGCCACGAGATCCGCAACGACGGGGACGAGCCGCTGGTCCTTCAGTGGGTGATCGCGCCGGGCGGGCTGGAGAGGTTCTTTGCCGCCGTCGGACAGCCGCGCCAAGCCGGCGAGCCGGCGCCCGAACCGTTCGAGCGCGACCCGGACGCACCGCATCACTACACCTGAAAATTGTTTGTACACATACAAATTTTCGCGTAAGGTCGCCGCCTTCGGACGCCGACTTTCGGGAGAGCCCGGCATGGCCTTTGTCCGCAACGCCTGGTACGTGGCTGCGTGGTCCAGTGAGCTCGACCGGTCGCTGAGGCGCCGGACCATCCTCGGCGAAGCCGTGGTCATGTTCCGGACCGAGGACGGCGCCCCGGCGGCGCTGCGCGACCGCTGTCCCCACCGGCTGCTGCCGCTGTCCCGCGGAAAACTGATCGGCGATACCGTCCAGTGCGGCTATCACGGCCTGGTCTTCGACCGCTCGGGGACCTGCGTCCGGGTTCCGGGCCAGGAGGTGATTCCGCCCAATGCCCGCGTGCGATCCTATCCGATGGCGGAGCGGCTCGGCCTGGTGTGGATCTGGATGGGCGAGCCCGACCGGGCGGACGAGAGCAAGATCTACGACCTGCCGGAATACCATGCGTCGGACTGGGGCATCGCCCACGGCGATGCGCTGCATGTCGAGGCGGACTATCTGTTGCTCTGCGACAATCTGTGCGACCCGAGCCATGTCGAATACGTCCACCCGACGACGCTCGGCAGCCCTGACAGCGAAGGTGTGTCGGTCGCGTTCGAAGAAAGGGACTGGGGGGTGACGACCCACCGCTGGACGCTCGACTCCGAGCCCGTCGGGCTCGCCAAAACATTCGGCAACTTCCCCGGCAAGGTCGACCGCTGGCAGTATTACCACATGTACACGCCCTCGATCGCGATCATCGACTTCGGCACCGCGCCGACCGGGGCGCGCGCGCGCCAAGGCAACCACGAGGGCGCGATCCGGCTGTATTCCTGCCACTTCATGGCGCCGGAGACCGATACGAGCTGTTACGACTACTGGCTGCATGTGCGCAATTTCGGTGCCGACGACCCGGCCGTGGGCGAGGGGATCTCCGAGCAGTTCCGCGTCGCGTTTGCCGAGGACAAGGTGGTGCTGGAGGACATCCAGCGCGAGGAGAATCTCTACGAGGGCGGGCCGCGCGTCGGGCTCGACCTCGACGCGTCCGCCGCCCTGTTCCGGCGCAAGATCGCCGAGCGCATCCGAACCGAGGCCTGAGATGAGCGCAGACATCCGCAAGACCAGCGTTATCGTCGAGGAGACCAGGTCCGATCTCGGCCGCCCGGTCAACCCGCCGACCCGCAAGGCCGCCGCAATCGCAGTGATCCGCAACCCGTTCGCCGGCCGCTATGTCGAGGAACTAGACGAATTGATGGCGATCGGCGCCGAGTTGGGCGGCATGCTGGGAGAGATGTGCGTCAAGGCGCTCGGCATTCGGCCCGATCAGGCGGAGAGCTTCGGCAAGGCCGCCATCGTGGGCGAGAACGGCGAATGGGAGCACGCCGCGGCGATCCTGCACCCCAGGCTCGGCGCGCCGCTGCGCAAGGCCGTCGAGAAGGGCGCAGCCCTCGTGCCCTCGGTCAAGAAGCTGGGCGGTCCCGGCAGCGCGATCGACATCCCGCTCGGCCACAAGGACGCGGCCTATGTCCGCAGCCATTTCGACGGCATGGAGGTGCGCCTGCCCGACGCCCCGCGCGCCGACGAAATCCTGGTCGCCATTGCGGTGACCGACTCCGGGCGCCCTTTCCCCCGCGTCGGCGGCCTGACCACCGCCGAGGTCAAGGGCGAAGACGGGCTGCGCTGACCCGCTGTCGCGGGGCCTGCCGGGCCGCCGGGACCGGAACAGGTTTCAGGACCGGTCGCAAGGCCGCATCTCTTCAGACCGTGGGGCGGGCCGGGTTCAGGTGGCCGCAGGACTTGCAAGTGCGCAAGGCTTCGTCGCCGAGCCAGGCCTCGACCATCGCGGTCACGTCCTCGGCCAGCGAGGCGACCGAGACCTCGCGGCGCGCCATCCGGTGCCCGCAGCCCTCGCAATACCACTCGAAGGCGTCGATGACGCCGGGGCCGCGCCGGCGCTCCACGATCATGCCGACGGTGCCCGCCGGGCGTTGCGGCGAATGCCGCACATGCGGCGGCAGCAGGTAGATCTCGCCCTCGCGCACCGCGATGTCGCGGTGCTTTCCCTCGTCGATGACCCGCAGGGTGATGTCGCCCTCGACCTGGAAGAACAACTCCTCCAGCGGATCGTCGTGAAAATCCGCCCGCGCGTTGGGGCCGCCGACCACCGTGACGATGAAGTCGGTATCCTCCCAGATCGTCTTCGCGCCGGTCGGCGGGCTCAACAGGGCGCGGTGCTCGGCGATCCAGCTATTGAGGTTGAGCGGCAGGGTCAGCGCCATTTCGTGCCTCCCTCGGTTGACCGTCGCAGCCGAGTATGCCAGAGCCGGCCGCTTAGGCAATCGGCGCGGCAGGCGGCGGACCGGCATGAGCATGGAAATCGGCGTCTACGCACCCACCAGAGGCCCGCTCGCGACTGCCGAGGGCTATCGGGAGATCGCCACGCGCTGCGAGGCGCTGGGGTTCGACCATATCGCGGTCTCCGACCACATCGTGATCCCTCGGGCGATCGGCTCGACCTATCCCTATAGCCGGACGGGCGACTATCCCGGCGGCGAGGAATGCCTGGAGCAGCTTACGATCCTGACCACGCTTGGCGCGATGACCAGCCGGATCGGCCTGATGACCTCGGTGATGGTGGTCCCGCACCGCCCGCCGGTGCAGACCGCCAAGATGCTGGCCAGCATCGACGTCCTGTCCGGCGGCAGGCTCACCGTCGGCTGCGGCACGGGCTGGATGGAAGAAGAGTTCACGGCACTCGGCGCACCCTATGCCGGCCGCGGCAAGGCGACGGACGAGTATATCGCGGCCTTCCGCGTGCTGTGGACCGAGGACCGGCCATCGTACGAGGGCGAATATGTCCGCTTCGCCGACATCACCTTCGCGCCCAAGCCGGTGCAGAAGCCCCACCCGCCGATCTGGATAGGCGGCGAGAGCCGGGCGGCGCTCCGCCGCGCCGCGCGGCTGGGCGATGCCTGGTTCCCGATCAGCGCGAACCCGAAGTTCCCCCTCGACACGGCGGCCCGCTACACCGCCAGGCGCGACGCCCTTTGGCGGGAGGCCGAGGCGATCGGCCGGGCACCGCACGACATCGGCCTAGCGTACTGGGCCTACGGCTACCGGCCGAGCCCGCAACGGACCGACGACGGCAAGCGGGCGCTGTGCACCGGCAACGCCGAGGATGTCGCCGCCGATGTCGCGGCGCTGGAGGAGGCGGGCGTATCCTGCATCGTCTTCTCGCTCCTGGGCGGTGCGGCGAGCGCCGGCCAGGCGGGCGGGCGGCTGGACCGGTTCGCCGGCGAGGTGATGAAGCTGCTGCGCTAAAGGATCTCGCCCGGCCTGATCAGTCCCCTTTCGAGGCCTTCGGCCCAGACCTTGCGCACCGCGGCGGCGCCGGCTTCGACGATGGCGGCCTCGTCGACCAGCAGGTGACGACCGTCCTGGACCACGATGGTGCCGTCGACCAGGACGGCTGCGACATCGCCCGGGTTGGCGTGCCAGACCAGGGTCTTGATCGGATCGCTCACCGGCACCAGATGGGCGCCGGACAGATCGAAGACCACCAGATCGGCCGCCGCCCCAGGCGCGATGCGGCCGAGGTCCGGCCGGCCGAGCGCGGCGGCGCTGTCGATGGTCGCGGCCGCAAGCAGGTCGTGCGCGGCCGCCTTTTCCGACAGCCCGGTCGCCAGCTTGGAAACGATTGCGGCGGTGCGCAACTCGCCCACCATGTCCATCGCGTACCCGTCGAGCCCGATCGCGGTCGGGATGGCCATGTCCGTGCTCCGCTGCCAGATCGCGGAGACCGCGCCGCGCGCGAACGAGGCCGGGCAGTTCACCACCACTGTCCCGGTGCGCGCGATCAGCGCGAGATCGTCATCGCTCGCATAGACGCAATGCGCGGCCAGGAGGTCCGGACCCAGCAAGCCGAGATGGCCGAGCTGCGCGACCGGCGAACGGCCGTAGCGCGCCCGCACGGTCTCGCCCTCGGGCGCGCTCTGGGAGGCGTGGATGGTCACCTTCGCGCCGCGTTCGCGCGCCGCCTCGCGGATCGCGACCAGGAGGTCGGGATTGCAGCTATCCACGCCGTGCGGCCCGAACCCGACCTTGAGACGGCCGTCCGCGCCGCCGTCATAGGCATCGAACAGCCCGAGGCAGCGATCGAGATCGCTCTCGGCGCCTTGGCGTGCGGCATAGACCGGCCTTCCGTCGGCGCCGATCGCCATGTCCTCGGTCGAAAAGATGTAGGGCATGCCGTAAAGCCGCAAGCCCAGCTCTTCGGCGACCTCGAAGCTCACCGCCTGGCCGAGCCGGAAATTGTCCATCACCGTGGTCGCCCCGCTCTTCAGCGGCGCGAGGAAGCCCAGCGCGGTGACGGCGCGCAGTTCGGCCTCGTCCAGCACCTCCATGGCCAGCCCTTGGAGCGGCATGATCAGTCCGTAAACCGTATCCGAGGCCCAGGACGCGGTCGTCCGGTCCTCGACGATGCCGCGGAACAGGAGCGCGGAGATCCCGTGGTTGTGCATGTTCATCAGCCCGGGCACGACCAGCGCATCCGGCCGGTCGATCACCGCATCGGCGCCGGCCGGCCGGGTATCGGTGACCGCAGCGATGCGCCTTCCTTCGACGACGATCCAGCGGTCGGTCTCGATCCGACTGCTGCCGCCGTCACAGGTCAGCGCCCAGCGGGCGCGGATGGCCGTCATGCCGGTCATGGGAACCTCCGTGGTCGCAACGCGCCAAGTTTAGAGCATGTTCCAACCGGATCGCGTGCCCGGCGCGCGCTGGAAGAACGCATCCGAGCGGAGCGCGGAGAACCTGCCTTAGACCGCCCGCCCCAGCCGGTGCCGGGCGATCCATAGGCCGCAGGCGGTCAGCGCCTCGTCGGCGTCGAATTGGCCTTGGAGTTGGACTCCGGCAGGGGCGCCGTCGACGGCAAGCAGAGGCAGCGAGAGCGCCGGCGCGCCGAGGACCGAGGACGCCTCGTTATAGATCGCGCTGCCCTGATCCATGCCGACCGGGCCGGGGCCGGGCGAGGACAGGGTGATAAAGCCGTCCACCCGGCCGGCCAGTTCGCGGTGCAGGGCGCGCAGATAGGAACGCCGGACCAGGGCCTCGCGATAGGTCTCCTGGGTCATGCCGGCGCCCTCTTCCAACCCGGCCTTGAGCCGCGGCGGGATCTTGTCCGGATAACGGGCCAGGAGCTGCAGCATCGGCCAGCGCATCTCGAACCGGTAGAGGTTGCGCCACAGGTCGGGGACCTCGGCGAGCGCGCGCTCGTAGGACTCGATGGCGGGGTCGTCGGCGCGGCTGAAGACCGCGATGCCGGAAGCGGCCAAGCCCGCGGCCACGGCCTCGAACGCCGCCTTGGTAGCGTCGTCGGTCTGCGGCCATCCGGCGGTTTCGAGCCGCACGAGCCGCAACGGCTTGCGCGGCGCGGGCGGCGCGGCACCGCCATAGAGCCCGGGATAGCCGGGATCCCCACCGCCCAGCCGCGCCATGTGCCGGGCGATGATCCAGACATCGGACAACGACCCGGCGAAGGTGCCGAGATGGTCCATGCTGTGGGCGGCGGAGAACACGCCCTGACGGTTGATCGCCCCGAAAGTCGGCTTGAGGGCGTAGGTGCCGCAGAAGCTCGCCGGGCGAATGGTCGAGCCGCGCGCGTGGGTGCCGACCGCCGCCGGCACCGTGGCCGCGCCCACCGCTGCGGCCGAGCCGCTGGACGAGCCGCCCGGCGTCCGGCGCGGATCGTGCGGGTTGCGTGTGCGCGCCGGATCGCCGCCGCCGAAGGTCACCGTCACCGTCTTGCCGATGACCACCGCCCCGCCGGCGCGCAGGGCATGCACGCAGGCCGCGTCCTGGAGCGGCCGATGACCGCCATAGAGCACGCTGCCGAATTCCGTCGGCATGTCCGCGGTCTCGATCAGGTCCTTGATCCCGATCGGCAGCCCGTCGACCGGCGAGAGCGGCCGGCCGGCCGCATAGCGCGCGGCGGACTCATCGGCGGCGGACCGTGCGGCAGCCTCATCGATCACCGCCCAGGCCATGATCTCGTCCTCGCGCGCGGCGATCGCCTCCAGGCAGCGCTCCAGCAGCGCACGCGGGCTGGCGGTGCCCTCGCGGAAAGCGGGAACAAGGTCGTGGAAGGTCATCATCGTTTGCGCGCGCGGGTCGTAGCGACCGCGCGCCGGGGCGTCGTCCGGCATCGTCTTTCTAAGCCTCCCTCGATCTGCGGCCATCCAGGATGCATCGATTGGCCGGCGAGGGCAAAATAGACCCGGCCCATGTTCGGGCCATCGGGATGGAGGGGCGACAGTGGCTTCCAAGGGATTGCGCGCAAGACTGGCCCGCAAGGAGGATGCGCGGTTTCTGCGCGGGCGCGGCCGGTTCGTCGGCGACCTCAAGCCCGAGCGCATGCAGGACGTTGCCTTCGTCAGGAGCCCCCTGGCACACGCCCATCTCCACGGCATCACGATCCCCGACGACGTGCGCGATGCGGTTTTCACCGCTTCCGATCTCGCCGGTGTCCGGCCGCTCCGCGCGGTGGTCGGCATTGCCGGGTTCAGGCCGTCCGATCAGCCGGTGCTGGCCGGCCACAGGCTGCGCTATGCCGGCGAGCCGGTCGCGATGTGCCTCGCCGACACCAGGGCGGAGGCCGAGGACATCGCCCAGCGCATCGCACTCCAGACAGAGGCGATCGCCGCCGTCTCCGACATGCTCGCGGCGCGCAGCCCGGACGCCCCGCTGCTCCACGACGGCTGGACGGAGAATGTCTTTCTTCAGGTCGGCCACGACGGCAACATCGCCGCGGCGGCCGCCGGCGCTCCGATCACGCTCGCCCGCGAATTCCGCACCGCGCGGCAATGCATGGCGCCGCTCGAAGGCCGCGGCCTGGTCGCCGAATTCGACAGCCGGACCGATCAACTCATCGTCCACGCCACCTCGCAGTTCCCGCATGTCTTGCGCACCGGGCTCGCCGAATGCTTGCAGATTGCCGACCAGCGCATCCGGGTGATCTCGCCCGATATCGGCGGCGGCTTCGGCTACAAGGCGGTCCTGGCGCCCGAAGAGGTCGCGGTCTGCTGGCTCGCGCTCAAGACCGGACGGGCCGTGCGCTGGCTCGAGGACCGCCATGAGCATCTCAGCGCCTCGGCCAATTGCCGTGAGCATCACTACCGCATCACCGTTCATGCCGATCGCGACGGCCGGCTGTTGGCGGTCGATGCCGAGGCCGTCGTCGATGCCGGGGCCTATTCGGCAACGCCGTTCACCGCCGCGGTCGAGGTCTCGCAGGTCGTCGGCGTGCTGCCCGGCCCCTACGTCATCCCTTCCTATCGCTGCACCGCCGCCGCGGTTGCGACCAACAAGACACCGATTCTGCCCTATCGCGGGGTCGCGCGGCCCGGCGTCTGCTACGTCATGGAGATGATGATCGATGCGCTGGCCCGCGCGGTCGGCAAGGACCCCACCGAGGTCCGCCTGCTCAACCTGATCCCGCCGGCGGCGATGCCCTACGACAACGTCACCGGCAAGCATTTCGACAGCGGCGACTACCCGAAATGCCTGGAGGACGCGGTCGCTGCGATCGACCTTGCCGGCGTGCGCCGCCGCCAGGCAGAGGGCATGCCGGATGGGCGCCTGCTCGGCGTCGGGTTCGGCATCTTCGGCGAGCAGTCGGCCACCGGGGTCACCTCCGACGGCAAGAAGATGCAGCTCTTCGAGCAGGCCACGGCGCGGCTGACGCCCGACGGCCGGCTCGACCTTCGGGTCGGCGTGCACAGCCATGGCCAGGGGCTGGAGACCACCCTCGCCCAGCTCGCCAACGAGGTCCTCGGCATCGATCCGGCCGATGTCCGGGTGGTACACGGCGACACCGAGCTCAGCCCCTATTCGTCGGGCACCTGGGGATCGCGCTGCATCGTCTGGGCCGGCGGCGCGGTGACCGAGTCCTGCCGGCGCATTGCCGGCCGGGCGGCGGCGATCGGCGGCGCCTTGCTGCAGGCCGACGCGGCCAGCGTCGAGGTCAGAGACGGCGCGGTGTTCGGCCCCTCGGGCAGTGTGACGCTGCGCGAGATCGCGCGCGCCTGGTACCTGCGCCCGCAGGACCTGCCCGACGACCTCGACCCCGGCGGGCTGGAGGCGACCGAGGGCTATTCGCCGAGCCGCCGCACCGGCGCCTATACCGCTGCGACCCACGCCGCGGTGGTCGCGCTCGATCGGCAGACCGGCGCGGTGGAGATCCTCGACTACGTGGTCGTCGAGGATCCGGGCGTTATGGTCAACCCGATGATCGTCGAGGGTCAGGTCCATGGCGGCACCGCCCAGGGCATCGGCACCGCGCTCTATGAGGAGATGCCGTTCAGCGCGACCGGGATCCCGCTTGCGCCGACATTCGCCGACTACGTGCTGCCCGGCCCGACCGAGGTGCCCGACATCCGCGTCCACCACATGGAGACCCCCTCGCCCTATACGGTTTTCGGCATCAAGGGAGTCGGCGAGGGCGGCGCGATCGGCCCGCTGGCCGCGATCGGCAATGCGGTCAACGATGCGCTGCGGCCTTTGGGCGTTGAGATCACCGAGCTCCCGATCACGCCTGCTCGCGTGCTGCGGGCGATCGCCGCAGCGCCCGGCCCCGACGCGAAGCGAATCCCGATGCGATCCCCCTGAGAGGATGGCCTGCATGCCGCCGAAGAAGAATCCGCTCAAGCTGAACAAGCTGCAGCTCCGAACCCTGGCCCTGGCCCAGGCGCTGGCGCGCGAGGACGACATCGCCCGCAAGGACGAGGCGAGCGGCGATGTCCACCTGCTGGAAATCCCGCGCCCCCATGGCGACCACGTCCATATCGGCCGTTTCCTGGTTTCGGCCAGGGATGCGAGCGGGCTTTCCAACCCGGCCGTGTGGCGTGTTCTGCTGCGCAAGGGACTGGCGCGCATCGACCGGCCCGGCGGGCCGACCATCACCGCCCAGGGCATCGCCTACGACACCGGGCTCGGCGATTGGCTCGCCGATCCGCTGTCTCCCGCGTCGTAATCACGATTCGCCGGGGGCCGGGTTGTTTGGGGGCGGGATCCGGGCGTTAGCCCGGCGTGACCGGCGCCCAGAGCACATCCTCGATGTGGCCCGCTCCGGTCGCCAGCATCACCAGGCGGTCGATGCCCAGCGCAATGCCGGCGCAATCGGGAAGACCCGATTCGAGCGCTGCCATGAAGTCCTCGTCGATCGGGTAGGCAGCGCCGAAATGCGCCGCGCGCTTGACTCGGTCACGCTCGAACCGGGCGCGCTGCTCGACCGGATCGGTCAGCTCGGTGTATCCGTTGGCGAGCTCCAGACCGCAGGCGAAGACCTCGAACCGCTCGGCCAGCCTGCCGCCCGCATGGAGCCGTGACAACGCGGCCATCGGCGCCGGCCAGTCATAGAGGATTGCCGGTGCGCCGATGCCGAGCGCGGGCTCGACGACGGCGAGGAAGATGCGGAAGAACGCATCCTCCCAGCGGTCGCGGTCGTTGGCCCAGACCCCGATGGCCCGCGCCGCCTCGATCAGCGGACCGGGGGTGGGCTCGACATCGTCGTCCATCAGCGCCATCGGGTCGATCCCGGCATGGCGTTCGAACGCCTCGGTGACGGTGATACGGGTCCACGGGGCGGCCGGGTTCGCCGTCCGGTCGCCGCTTCGCAGTCCGGTGGTGCAGGCCGCCAGCAGCCGTTCGCAGTCGGTCATCAGGTGGCGGTAGCTGGCACCGGCGCGGTACCATTCCAGCATGGTGAATTCGGGGTGGTGCGTCGCCGAGCGCTCCTGGTTGCGGTAGCACCGCGCGATCTGGAACAGGCGCTGCTCGCCCGCGGCCAACAGCTTCTTCATCGCGAACTCGGGCGAGGTGTGCAGATGGAGCAGCCGCTCCCTGCCGTCGTGGAACGGCTCGCGCAGCACGGTTTCGAAAGCGTCCAGATGCGGTTCCAGCCCCGGCGAGACCTGGAGCGCCGGGGTCTCGACCTCGACGAACCCGGCCTCTGCGAAGAAGCGGCGGACCGCGGCGATCACGCGGGCGCGCACGATCAGGTTGGGCCGCCTGGCGGCGTATCGGGCCTTGTCCCACCAGCGCGGCTCAACCATGACTCTTCCCCCGGCCGAGCATGGCGCGATAATGCCCGATCCGCACACGGAGGGGTAGGATGGCACTGACGACCGGCCGCGCGCTGCACGAGGCGGGGCTGATCCCGGCCGAAGCAGTCGCCGATGCCGAGGCGGTCGCGGCCCGGTACGCGCTGGCGGTCACACCCCATGTGGCGGGGCTGATCGCGCCCGGGCGCAAGGACGACCCGATCGCGCTGCAATATCTGCCCGACCCGGCCGAGCTGGTGCGCGATCCGGCGGAGCGCGAAGACCCCATCGGCGATTCGGCCCATTCCCCGCTGCCGGGCATCGTCCACCGCTATCCCGACCGGGTGCTGCTGATGCCCTCCACCGTGTGTCCGGTCTATTGCCGGTTCTGCTTCCGGCGCGAGGTGGTCGGACCAGGCGGCGGCGTGCTGGGTCCGGCGGCGCTCGATGCGGCGGTCGGTTACATCGCCGCACACCCGACGATCCGCGAGGTGATCCTGAGCGGCGGCGATCCCCTGGCGCTCGCGCCGCGGCGGCTGCGCGCCGTCCTCGACCGGATCGATGCGATCGGCCATGTCGAGGTGGTGCGCATCCACACCCGGGTGCCGGTGGCCGAGCCGCGGCTGATCTCGACGGCGCGCATCGCGGCGTTGGCGTGCGGCAAGCCGGTCTATATGGCGATTCACTGCAACCACGCCGAGGAGCTCGATCCGACGGCCTGCGCGGCGATCGCCCGGCTGCACGACGCCGGGTTACCGCTCCTGTCCCAGACCGTCCTGCTGCGTGGCGTCAACGACGACGCGGCGGTCCTGGAGGCGCTGTTCCGCAAGCTGGTGCGCCACAGGGTGAGGCCCTATTACCTGCACCATCCCGATCTTGCGCCCGGGACCGCCCGCTTCAGGGTCCCGGTCGAGACAGGCCAGGCGATCATGCGGGCGCTGCGGGGCAGGCTGTCCGGGCTGTGCATGCCGACCTACGTGCTCGACATCCCCGGCGGTCACGGCAAGGTCCCGGTCGGCCCGGTCTACCGCCAAGGAAGCGAGATCACCGATTGGCGCGGCGCCCGCCACCCCGATCCGCACGCCTAGCCTGTTCCAGCCAGGCCGGATCGGCCGGCGTCCTCGGCGATCAGCTTTTCGAGCAGCCGGCGGCCGGCGATCTGGCCGGCATCGGCGCCGACATCGACGGTGACCCGCTCAGGGTCGAGCCGGCTCTGCTGGCCCTCGAGGATCGCAATGTCCTCGTTGAAGGCCTGGATCGAGCGGTCGTGCAGAATGCGCTCCTGATCGGCCGACAATGTTCCAGCCTTGTTGGCCATCACCCAGAGGTAGTGGGTGCTGGCCTCGGTCTCCGGGGTCATGACGTGCAGCGCATGGCGGTCGAGCAGCGTATCCTCGGGCGCCGCCCCGCGCCCGCCGCGCCCGGCCTTGGCGGTGCCGACCTGCAGCCAGATATAGCAGGGCGGCGTGAACTCGATGACCTGCCAGCGGTCGATCCGGCCGGGATGGCCGGTGATCTCGACATGCGCCGGCGCCTGCTCGATATCGGGCATCCATCGGCTCACGCGGACCTTGTCGCCGTCCCGCTCGGTCCTGGTGTCGTCGTCTCGGGCAAGCCCCGCCGAGCCGATGGTGGTCTTGTGCGCGAAGCTGAGATGGGTCAGGTCCAGGAGGTTGTCGATCAGCAGCCGGTAGTCGAACCGGCCGTAGAGCCGTTCGAAATGGAGCGACCAGCCCGCGCCCTCGGCATAGGGGAAGTCATAGGGCGCACGCTGCGCGCTCAACGCCGGGTCGCCGGTCCACACGAAGATCATGCCCTGACGCTCGCGGACCGGATAGGCGCGCACCGCCGCACCCGGCGGGACGCGGTCCTGGCTCGGGACCAGCACGCACGATCCGGTGCGGTCGTAGGTGAAGCCGTGATAGCCGCATTGCAGCCGGTCGCCGACCACGCTGCCCAGCGACAGGGGCGCCTGGCGGTGCACGCAGCGGTCCTCGAGCGCGACGACGGCACCGGCGCTGTCGCGAAACAGCACGATCGGCTCGCCCAGCACGGTGAACCCGATCGGCCGGTCGCCGACCTCCGCGGACAAGGCCGCGACGTACCAGTCGTTCCTGATGAAATTGCCCGGCACCGGTCTCCATCCCGACGAGGAACAGGCGGTCATCTTAACGGATCCGGGGCCGGCTCGTCGCGTTGCGCAGCGGTCGCAAAATCGCTAGGTTCCGCGAGACCGCCCATCCTGAGCACCACGGCACCAGCAATGAAGGTAAACGCGAACACGATCCGTCCGGGTCATGTGATCGAACATGACGGTAAGCAGTGGAGCGTGCTCAAGATCCAGATCCTGCAGCCGGGCAAGGGCAGCGCCTTCGTCCAGGTCGAGATGCGCGACGTCAAGACCGGCATCAAGTCGAACGAGCGGTTCCGGACCCAGGAATCGGTCGAGAAGCTGATGGTCGACGAGAAGACCTGCACCTATCTCTACCGCGACGGGGATACCGTGACCTTGATGGACGCTGACACCTATGACCAGCTCGACGTCGCGGCCGACATGCTGGGCAGCGCGGCACCCTATCTTCAGGACGGTATGGCGCTGACCATCGATCTGATCGAGGGCAGCCCGGTGAGCGTCCGGCTTCCGGCCCAAGTGGTGATGGAGGTTGTCGAGGCCGAGCCCGTGGTCAAGGGTCAGACCGCGTCCTCGTCCTACAAGCCCGCGATCCTGGAGAACGGCGAGCGGGTGATGGTGCCGCCCCATATCGAGACCGGCACGCGGATTGTGGTCAATACCGGCGAAGGCACCTACGTCGAGCGCGCCAAGGATTGAGCCGCCGGGCGGTGCGCGCCCGGCGTTTCGGACTTCTCTGAATGCCGTCTGCGACAATCAACGTCATGGAGGCCGCCGCGCGCAAGGCCGCGCGGGGTTTGATCCGCGACTTCGGTGAGGTCGAGAACCTGCAGGTCTCGCGCAAGGGCCCGGCCGATTACGTCTCCGAAGCCGACCGGCGGGCCGAGCGCATGCTGCACGCCGAGCTGCACAAGGCGCGGCCAGGCTTCGGCTTTCTGATGGAAGAGACCGGCGCGCGCGTGGGTGAGGATCCGGACCGGCGCTGGATCGTCGACCCGCTGGACGGGACGACCAACTTCCTGCACGGGATCCCCCACTTCGCGATCTCGATCGCTTTGGAGGAGGCCGGCGAAATGACCGCCGGGGTGGTCTACGAGCCGTTGCGCGACGAGATGTTCTGGGCGGAAAAGGGGGTGGGCTGCTATCTCAACCGCCGCCGTCTGCGCGTCTCCTCCCGGCGCGATCTGGCGGACGCGGTGCTGGCCACCGGCATTTCCTCCCGCGCCCCCCCGGGCAAGGATGCGTTCCTTGCGACCGTCGACATCACGCTCGGGCGCACTGCCGGGGTCCGCCGCTTCGGCGCGGCGGCGCTCGACCTCGCCTATGTCGCCGCCGGCCGGTATGACGGGTTCTGGGAGTTCGGGCTGTCGCCGTGGGACGTCGCCGCCGGAATCGTCCTGGTGCGCGAGGCGGGCGGGTTTGCGACCGACATCGACGGCGCGGACAAAATGGTCTATGGCGGCTCTATCGTCGCCGCGAACGAGCCCTTGCACGCCCCGGTCCTGCGGATGCTGCGCGCCGGGCTGGCGTCCGCGGAAGTCGCGCCAACCGCCTGAAAGTCTTGAGCTTCAAGGACTGGAAGCAGGCCCCGCAGCGTCCTAAATTATTGTGACGGGATACGGCCTGCGGTATTGTCCGATTTCTGCCGATCGCCCGCCAGAGCCTTGCCCGGCGGGACCAGAGGGAACGCCATGGCATTGCGTTTGAGCCTGGGTAGGAGCCTGGGTATGCGGTCGGCCGCAACTGCCGGGCTGTTGGCTGGTACGGTGTGGTGGGCGGCACTGGCTGTCGCCGCGGCGCCGCCGGTCGATGTCCGCACCACTGTCCGCCCTCAGGCGCCGCACGCCCCGACCCGGTCGTCGTCCATCCGGCCGCCGCGCGTCAAGCCGCCTATCGGCAGCATGCCTCGGGCCGGGCCGCCGGTGCCGAAGCGCAAGCCCGCGCCGCCCGCGGACCGCGCCGCGGCCGTGCCGCAACCCAAGCCCAAACCGACCATCTACGGATCACCGCCACCGTTGGAGCCGCCGCCGCGGGCGGCAATCGCATCGGCGGCGCCCCCGCTCCGAACGGCGGTCGCCCCCCCGGACCTCGGGACTGCCACGGCCCGGAAAAGGGAGGCTCCCGAACAGGACGCGCGCGCGCCGAGGGCCGCGCCAATGCGCACCGCCGCCGTGCCGCCGGCGCCAAAGCGCGGCCATGAAGACTCCAGGATCTTCGGGGCGGGCAGCCATTACCGGCTGGGGTTCGCCTCGGACACCTCCAAGCTCGACACGCGGGCGGGCCGGACTCTCGACCGCGTCGTCGACGGCCTCAAGTCCGACGGGCGCCTCCGGCTGCAGCTCCTGGCCTATGCCGGCGGGCGCGATAGCACTGCCCGCGAATCGCGTCGCCTGTCCCTCACGCGGGCGCTGTCGGTCCGCTCCTATCTGATCGACAAGGGTGTGCGGAGCACGCGGATCGATATCCGGGCCCTGGGCAGTCGCTACCAGGACGGGCCGCCGGACCGCGTGGACGTTGTAGTGACCAGACGCTGAGCGACCGACCCCGTTGCTGCGCGCGCAAGGCCGCGCGGAGCTTGCGCCACCAAGACTTGGCTGCCCCCGGAATGACGACGACGCGATGACCAGCCCCAGACACTACCTGACCCGCATGCTGCTGTTCGTCATCGCGGTCGCGGTGATCGTTGCCGTCCTGTTCGACGACCTCGCGCGGGCTTTCTTCGCCAACCCGGCGCTCAACGGCCTGATCATCGGCGTGCTGGTGTTGGGGATCGCCTACGGGTTCCGCCAGGTCCTCATGCTGGGCCGCGAGGTCAACTGGATCGAGAACTTCCGCACCGGGCGGCCGGGGATCTCGGTCCAGGCAGCCCCGCGCCTGCTGGCGCCGATGGCGACGATGCTGGGCGAGCGAAACCATCGCTTCAGCCTGTCCGCGCTTGCCTTGCGCTCGCTGCTGGACGGCATCTCGGCCCGCCTCGACGAGCAGCGCGACATCTTGCGCTACATGATCGGGCTGCTGATATTCCTCGGCCTCCTGGGGACCTTCTGGGGGCTTTTGCAGACCATCACGTCGGTCGGCTCGGTGATCTCGGGGCTCACCGTCGGCGGCGGCGAGCTGAGCTCGGTGCTCACCGATCTCAAGCGGGGCCTGCGCGAGCCGCTGGTCGGCATGGGCACCGCCTTCAGCTCCTCGCTGTTCGGCCTCGCCGGTTCTCTGGTGCTGGGCTTCCTGGAGCTCCAGGCCGGCCAGGCGCAGAACCGGTTCTACAACGATCTGGAGGATTGGCTGGCCGGCCAGACCAAGCTCGCCAGCAGTGCGCTGGCCAGCGACGGCGACCAGTCCGTGCCAGCCTATGTCCAGGCGCTGCTCGAACAGACCGCCGACAGCCTCGAGCATCTCCAGCGGACGCTCGACCGCGGCGAGGAAAGCCGGATCTCGGCTAACAACAGCATCACCGTGTTGTCGGAAAATCTGTCGACGCTGACCGACCAGATGCGCGCCGAGCAGGGGCTGATGAGGAAGCTCGTCGAGAGCCAGGTCGAGCTCAAGCCGGTCCTGTCGCGCCTTGCCGATAGCGTCCTGGGCGGCGGGCTGAACGACGACAACCTGCGCGCCCATGTGCGCAACATCGACGTGCACATGACCCGGCTGCACGAAGAGCTCGCGACCGGCCGGACCGAGATGGTCCAGGAGCTGCGCACGGAGATCCGGGTGCTGTCGCGAACCCTGGCCGCGATCGCCGAGAAATCGGTCCGCTAGGTCGGGGCGAGCCCGGATGCCTGCCGCCAGCCGAAGACAACGCGCCGGTTCGGATATCTGGCCGGGCTTCGTGGACGCGCTCTCGGCGCTGCTGATCATCGTCATCTTCCTCCTGATGGTCTTCACGATCGCACAGTTTTTGCTGAACGAGATCCTGAGCGGGCGGGATGCGGCGCTCGAACGGCTCAACCGCCAAGTCAACCAGCTCGCCGAGATGCTGTCGATCGAGCAGACCACAAACACCGATCTGAGGGACAAGCTGTCCCAGGTTTCGATCCGGCTCGAGACCACGACCGCCGAGCGCGACCGGCTGTCGAGCCAGCTCGCCGAGCTGATGCCCGAACGGGACATGCTGCAGGCGATGCTGAGCGAGCGGGCCAAGGAGGTGGAGACGTTCTCCAGCCTTCTGGCCAAGCGCGAGGCCGAGCGCGACGCGCTCAAGCTGGCCGTCGAAGAGGCCAGCAGGACGTCGGCCGCCACCGCCAGGGAGCTCGAGGACGCCTACAAGACGATCGCCGCGGACAAGGACAGGATCGAGCTCCAGCTTCGCCGGATCGCCAGCCTGGAGCGCGACATCGAGGCGCTGAGCGCGGTGCGCAAGGCGCTGGAGCAGAAGGTCGCCGCGCAGGCGGCAAGCCTTCAGGACCGAGCCGAGGAGGTGGGCGCGCTGCGCGACCGATCGAAGGCGCTCGCTGCCGAGCTCGCCTCCGAACGCGAACGCACCTTGCTCGCCCAGAAGACCATCGAAGAGAAGGACATCCGGCTGGCGGCGCTGCTCGGGCGCGCCGGCGAGACCGAAACCGCGCTGGTCGAAGAACAGGCCCTGTCCGAGAAGGCGCGCGACGAGGTGCGTCTGCTCAATCTCCAGATCGCGGCCCTGCGCCAGCAACTCACCCTTATCGCCGCGGCACTCGAAGCCTCCGAGGCCGAGTCGAAGCAGCAGAACGTTCAGATCGTCAATCTGTCGAAGCGCCTCAACGCGGCGTTGGCCAGAAAGGTCCAGGAGCTCGCCAGCTTCCGCTCGGAGTTCTTCGGCCGGCTGCGCCAGACGCTCGGCAACCGCCGGGACATCACCATCGTGGGCGACCGGTTCGTCTTCCAGTCCGAGGTCCTGTTCCCCTCGGGAACCGCGACGCTGCAGCAATCGGGGCGCAGCCAGATCAGCCAGCTCGCCCGGACGCTGATCGAACTGTCCGGGCGCATCCCCAAAGACCTCAACTGGGTGCTGCGCGTGGACGGGCATACCGACCGGTTGCCGATCTCGACTCCGAGCTTTCCATCGAACTGGGAGCTGTCGACCGCGCGCGCGGTCTCGGTCGTGAAGTTGCTCATCGAACTCGGCCTGCCGCCCAACCGGCTGGCCGCGACCGGGTTCGGCGAGTTTCAGCCGTTGGACCGGAGCAACACCGTCCGGGCCTTCCGGCTCAACCGCCGAATCGAGTTCAAGCTCACACAGCGCTGAGCCGGGACGGCTCGGGCGCCCCGAGGCCGCCGAACTGCAATGCGGCGAGCCGGGCATAGAGGCCGCCCTCCGCGATCAGGGTTGCGTGGCTGCCGGTCGCCAGGATGCGCCCGCCGTCGAGCACGATGATCCGGTCGGCCTCCTGTACGGTCGACAGCCGGTGGGCGATCACCACCGAGGTGCGACCGGCCATCAGCCGGCGCAGCGCTTGCTGGACCAGCCGCTCGCTTTCGGAGTCCAGCGCGCTGGTCGCCTCATCCAGCAGCAGGATCGCGGGATCGCGCAGCACCGCGCGCGCGATCGCGATGCGCTGGCGCTGCCCGCCGGACAGCCGGACGCCCTTCTCGCCCAGAAACGTCGCGAACCCGTCGGGCAGGGCATCGAGGAACTCCGCCGCGGCCGCAGCCTCGGCGGCCGCGCGGACATCCGCCTTGCTCGCCCCGGGCCGGCCGTAGCCGATATTCTCCCAGGCATCGGCGGAGAAGATGAACGGGTCCTGCGGGACCAGACCGATGCGCTCGCGGATTTGACCCGGATCGGCATCACGCAAGTCCACCCCGTCGATCCGGATCGATCCCGACTGCGGGTCGTAGAACCGAAGCAAGAGCTGAAAGACGGTCGACTTGCCGGCGCCCGACGGCCCGACCAGGGCAACCCGTTCGCCCGCGGCGACCGAAAGATCGATGTCGGCGAGCGCCGGCAGGTCGAGGCGCGCCGGATAGCTGAATCTCACCGCCTCGAACGCAATGGTCCCCGAGGCGGGCTCGGGCAGCGCTACGGGGTCGGGCTTGGCGGAAATCTCGGGTTCGACGCGGATCAGTTCCAGCAGCCGCTCCGTCGCGCCGGCCGCGCGCTGGATGTCGCCGATAACCTCGCTGACCGCGCCGACCGACCCGGCGACGACGACGGAATAGAACACGAAGGCCGACAGCTCACCGGCCGACAGCCGGCCCGCCATCACGTCATGCCCGCCGATCCACAGAATCACCCCGATCGCGCTGAACACTGTCAGCACGACGAACGCGGTCAGGGCGCCGCGCACCGCGATGCGGCGAAGCGCCGCGGCAAGCGCCGCGTCGACCCGATCCTGGAAGCGGCGCCGGTCGACCGGCTCGTGGCCGAAGGCCTGGACGGTGCGGATGGCGTTCAACGTCTCCTCGCCATGGGCCGAGAGGTCGGCGATGCGGTCCTGGCTCGTCCGTGACAGCCGGCGCACGCGGCGCCCGAAAAAGACGATCGGGACCACCACCACGGGGACGATCAGCACCACCAGCCCGGCCAGCCGCGGGCTGGTGACGACCAGCATCACGGTGCCGCCGGCGAACAGCAGCACGTTGCGCAGTGCGATCGAGATCGAAGAGCCGACGACGACCTGCACAGTGGCGGTATCGGTGGTCAGCCGGGACAGGATCTCGCCCACCTTGGTGACCTCGAAGAACGCGGGGCTGAGCGCGAGCACGCGGCGGTAGACGTCGCGCCGGATGTCGGCGACCACCTTCTCGCCGACCCAGGAGACCAGGTAGAACCGCCCATAGGTCGCACCCGCCAGCAGCGCAATGATCGCGAACAGCCCGACCAGGGCTCGGTCGAGCAGGGCGGCGTCACCGCCGCCGAAACCGTCATCGACAAGCGCCCGCAACCCCTGGCCCAGCACCAGCACCGTTGCCGCGGCGACGGTCAGCGCGCAGGCCGCGCCCGCGATGCGCAGCCTGTAGGCTGCCAAATAGGGCAGAATCCCGCGCAACGCGCCGGTCGCGCCGCGCGGCCTATCCGCCCAATCGATTCGATGGCTCCGGCCCATCGCACCTCCCAGATCGGTGCAATCCATACAGCATCGGGCGCGCGAGGTGTATCGCCCAGGCTTGCCAGCGCCGTGCCGGTCGCCTATATACGCCCGGCCGCAGCGGAGACGGGTCGATGAAAAAGGACACTCACCCCGACTACCACGAGATCACCGTGGTCATGACGGACGGGACGACCTATACGACCCGATCGACCTGGGGACAGCCCGGCGACACGCTGAAGCTCGACATCGACCCGCGGACCCATCCGGCCTGGACCGGGGGCCATCAGCGTCTGGTCGACAGCGCCGGACAGGTCGCGAAGTTCAACAAGCGCTTCAAGAATCTCGGCATCGGCTGAGCCGGGTAGGGGTGCAAACCGCACCGACTCGATCCGATTGGAACATGCGCCGAGGGCGAAGCCGGTTCATCGATCGCCTTTGAACAGCCCCTCGACGCCTTCGCGGTGCCGATTCTTCTTGGCGATGTCCTGCCTGACGCGTGAAATCTCCGCTTCGAGTTCGGCGATGTATTCCTCGAGGTCCTCGATCGACAGATCGTCGAGATTGCGCAGCTTGGCGGGGGCCTTCTGGGGCCGCAGATCATCTTCCTCCATGGCCGGGATCTCCCGCTCGTCGGCCGAATTCCACCTTGCCAGTCTGACGCTCAGCCTTTAGACAGGCAACCTGCTCCAACCATTGGCGAACACCGAAGGCGATGGGCGAAACCGTTCCCGCGTCGATGACGGCGATCGAAATCACCGAATTCGGTGGCCCGGAAGTGCTGCGCCCTGCTGCGCGCGCCGTGCCCGCGCCCGAAGACGGCGAGGTGCTGATCAGGGTCGCTGCCGCCGGCGTCAACTACCCCGATGTCGTGCAGCGGCACGGCCTCTATCCACCACCGCCCGGCGCCAGCGACATTCCCGGGCTCGAGATCGCCGGCACCGTCGTGGGGCTGGGTCCGGGCGTGAACGGTCTTGCCCAGGGCGATGAGGTCTGCGCCCTGGTGTCCGGCGGCGGCTACGCCGAATTCTGCGTGGCACCGCAGCAGCAATGCCTGCCGCTGCCGGCCGGCCGCTCCATGGTCGAGGCCGCGGCGATCCCCGAGACCTTCTTCACAATGTGGACCAACCTGTTCGACGGCGGGGCGATGAAAGCCGGCGAGTGGGTCCTGATCCATGGCGGGTCGGGCGGCATCGGCACGGCGGGCATCCAGCTCGCCACCGCGTTCGGCGGCCGGGTGCTGACGACCGCGCGTACCGCCGAGAAGTGCCGCCTTTGCGAGACCTTGGGCGCGGTGCGGGCGATCAACTACCGCGACGAGGACTTCGTCGCAGTGGTCAAGGAGATGACCGGTGGCGCGGGTGCCGATGTGATTCTCGACATCGTGGGCGGCGATTACCTGGCCCGGAACATCGCCGCGCTCAGGCCCGAAGGACGCCTGGTCCAGATTGCGGTCATGCAGGGCGCGGAGGCGGTGCTGCGGCTGGACACCGTCATGCGCAAGCGCCTGATCGTGACCGGATCGACGCTGCGGCCGCGGACCGTCGCGCAAAAGGGCGCCATTGCCGATGCGGTGCGCGAGCATGTTTGGCCCGTGATCGAATCGGGCCGGATCGGCCCGCTGATCCATACGACTTTCGCCCTTGACGCGGCCGCATCGGCGCACACGTTGATGGAATCGAGCGAGCATATCGGTAAAATCGTATTGACCAACTGAACGCCGGCCTGGCGTGGTTGGGGGAGAGTTGATGGCCAGACCACTGATGCCCAAAGCCACCGCGGTGTGGCTGATCGAAAATACCGTCTTGACCTTCGAGCAGATCGCGGACTTCTGCGACCTCCACGAGCTCGAGGTCCAGAGCATCGCCGATGAGGAGGTCGCGATCGGGATCGTCGGGTTCGACCCGATCGCCAACGGCCAGCTTACCCGCGAGGAGATCGACCGGTGTGCGGCCGACCCAGCGGGGCGGCTGAACATGGCGGTGCAGAACATCCCGCCGCCCGCGCCGCGCACCAAGGGGCCGCGCTACACGCCGGTCGCCCGGCGCCAGGACAAGCCGGACGCGATCGCCTGGCTGGTGCGCAACTATCCGCGGCTGAGCGACGGACAGATCTCACGGCTGATCGGCACGACCAAGCCGACCATTCTGGCGATCCGCGACCGCACCCATTGGAACATGGCCAACATCAAGCCTCGCGAGCCGGTCACGCTTGGCCTGTGCACCCGCCACGACCTGCAGAATGCGCTCGACAAGGCGGGCTACATCGAGGCGCCCGTGCCGGACGAAGACCGGACCGCTTCGCCGGAGCTGTAGAGCCGGTCAGCGGTTGCCGGCGTAGCCTGCCGATTTCAGCGATTCGGTGATCTCCTCAAGGATCACCGGGTCGTCGATGGTCGCCGGCATGCGCCATTCCTCGCCATCGGCGATGCTGCGCATAGTGCCGCGCAGGATCTTGCCCGACCGGGTCTTGGGCAGCCGGGCGACCACGGTGGCCGTCTTGAACGCGGCGACCGGGCCGATGCGGCTGCGCACCATGTCGACGACCTCGCCGATGATCGATTCGGGCGGGCGGGCGACGCCGTCCTTGAGCACCAGCAAGCCGAACGGCACCTGGCCCTTGATCGCATCGCCGACGCCGATGACCGCGCATTCGGCAACGTCGGGATGCTCCGCCAGGACCTCCTCCATCGCGCCCGTCGACAGTCGATGACCGGCGACGTTGATGATGTCGTCGGTCCGCGCCATCACGAATATATAGCCGTCCTCGTCGATATAACCGGCGTCGGCGGTGGCGTAATAGCCGGGAAACTCGGCCAGATAGGCCTGCCGGAACCGATCCTCGGCATTCCATAGGGTCGGCGCGCAGCCGGGCGGCATCGGCAGGCGCGCGACCAGCGCGCCGATCTCGCCCGGCCGCCGCTCGGTTCCGGTCTCGTCCAGCACCTTGAGATCCCAGCCCGGCACCGGACGGGTCGGCGAGCCGTACTTGACCGGAAGCCGGCCCAGCCCGACGCAATTGGCGGCCATCGGCCAGCCGGTCTCGGTCTGCCACCAGTGATCGACAACCGGCACGCCGAGCTTGGCCTCCGCCCAGCGGACGGTGTCCGGATCGGCCCGTTCGCCGGCCAGGAACAGAGTCTCGAACCGGCCGAGGTCGTGGGCCGCGAGCAACCGGCAGTCAGGATCCTCCTTCTTGATCGCCCGGAACGCGGTCGGTGCGGTGAACAGCGCCTTGACGCCGTGCTCGGCGATGATGCGCCAGTAGACGCCGGCGTCGGGCGTGCCGACGGGCTTGCCCTCGAAAAGGAGGCTGGTCGAGCCGTTGAACAGCGGCGCGTAGACGATATAGGAATGGCCGACCACCCAGCCGACATCGGAGGCGGCCCAGAACACCTCGTCCTCGGCAATACCGTAAATGTTGGGCATCGACCAGCGCAGCGCGACCGCGTGGCCGCCATTGTCGCGGACGATGCCCTTGGGCTGCCCGGTGGTGCCGGAGGTGTAGAGGATGTAGAGCGGATCGGTGGCTGCGACCGACACGCATTCGTGGGGGCTGGCTGCGTCCTCGGCCTCGTGCCAGTCGACATCGCGGCCCGGCACCATGTCGGCCCGCAGCGCCTCACGCTGGAGGATGATGCAGAAATCCGGCTTATGGCGCGCCGTCTCGATCGCGGCATCGAGCAGCGGCTTGTAGGCGAGGATCCGTCCGGGCTCGATCCCGCACGAGCCGGCGATGATCGCCTTGGGCGTCGAATCGTCGATCCGCATGGCCAGCTCGTTGGCCGCGAACCCGCCGAACACGACCGAATGGATTGCCCCGATCCTGGCGCAGGCGAGCATCGCGATCGCGGCCTCGGGCACCATCGGCATATAGATCACCACCCGGTCGCCGCGCACCACCCCGCGCGCAGCCAGGGCGCCGGCCAGGCGCGCGACGCGGTCTCGCAGGCCGCGATAGCTGAAGGTCTCCTTGGCGCCGGTGATCGGGCTGTCGTAGATCAGCGCCGGACGCTGGCCGTTGCCGGCCTCGATATGGCGGTCGAGCGCGTTGTAGCAGCTATTCAGCCGCGCACCGGTGAACCACCGGTGGTGCGGCGCGGCGCCGTCATCGAGCACCTTGTCCCAGCGGCGGTCCCAGGAGATGTCCTCGGCAGCGTCTGCCCAGAACGTCTCGGGATCGTCGATGGCCTGGCGGCAGAGTCGGTCGATCAGCAGCTCGCTCACGGTGCCTCCCTCGCGCCCGGCGGGTGCGGCATGTCGTGTGACCGTCAGACGGAAGCGTCCTGGAGCCTGGCCAGCTCGTCCTTTATGCGAAGCTTTCTTTTCTTGAGGTCGGCGATGATCACCGGATCGGGCATCGGTCTGGAATTCTCCTTGGAAAGCGCCATGTCGAGCTCGGCATGGCGTGCCTTGAGGGATTCGACCTGATCACCGACGCCCATGTATCCGTCCTCCCTATTCCGGGTTCGCTTCGCAACCGCCCAAGGATAACCCGACGCGGCGATGTTGCAAATCATCCATGAGGGAAATCAGCCCGAGGCGAGCCGTGCTGCGGCCCTGCGGACCCGCGCGGCCGGCGCCTCGGGGAAGACCGAACCCAGGATGACCGCGAAGCTTTCGGCATCGGCCGGTGTCGCCGCGGCGCCGAACGCATCGAAATAGTCCCGCGTGTTGGCAACCGCATCGGCCAAACGGTCGGCTTCGGTGCGGGCCGCGTCGGCGTCCCGATCGACCGATTCCGTCAACATGAGCTGCTCGATATGCTCAAGCTGGACTTCGATCGCGGCCAGGCGGCGACGCAACGGCTCGGAAAGCGCGATCGGGGCCGGCGGCATGCCGCCCTTCAACCGCTGGCGGACGGCACGCACGCCGCACACCGCGACCTCGTGCCACTGCGCGACCGCGCCGCACATCGCCTCGGTCTCGGCCCGCTCCAGCCGGCCGCGGCCGGTGCGGCCCAGCCAGCAGCAGAACAGGATCACGTTGACATCGACGCCGTGGGCCTCCTGAAGCTCCAGGCAGGCCTCCGGGATGCCCGTGCTGCCATAGACTTCCAGCGAGAAGTCCCAGAACGGGTGTGCGGGGAAATCAATGGTCATTGGCCTCTGCCTCGCTGCCGATATAGATCCCGAGCCCGCGCGCGGTGCGCACCAGCGCTCCGCCGGGTTCGACGGCCTGGTAGTGGGCGATCGCATCGGCAAGCGGCACATCGATGCATTGCCGGTTGGACCAGCCGACCATGCGGTCGAACCGGCGCTGGGCGATCAGCTCGACCGCGTGGACGCCGAACGAGGCCGCGAACAGCCGGTCACGCGGCGACGGCGTGCCGCCGCGCTGGACATGGCCGAGCACGGTCACCCGGGTCTCCGCTGCGGTCGTGTCGGCGATGCGTGAGCCCAGGTGATAACCGATACCGCCCAGGCGCTTTTTGCCGGTCGAATCGGTGACCATCACCCGCGTGCCGTCCTCGGTCTTGACCGCTTCGGCGACCACGACCAGGGCGAAGTTGCGGCCCTGCCTCCTGACCCGTTCGATCTTTCCGGCGATGCCGTTCAGCGTATAGGGGATCTCGGGGATCAGGATCACGTCCGCCCCGCCGGCAATCCCCGCGTTCAGAGCAATGTGCCCGGCATCGCGGCCCATAACCTCGAGCACCAGCACCCGGCTGTGGCTCGCCGCGGTCGGCTGGAGCCTGTCCAGCGCCTCGGTCGCGACATCGACCGCGGTGCCGAAGCCGATCGCGTTCTCGGTGGCGCCGACATCGTTGTCGATGGTCTTGGGGATGCCGATCAGGTTGAGGCCGCCCTGCTGGGCGATCCGGCGCGCGATCCCAAGGCTGCCGTCGCCGCCGATCACGATCAGCGCCTCCAGCCCGAGCAGCCGGTAGCCTTCGATGATCTCTTCCGAGCGGTCCTTGAGTGTCCCGTCGGGCATCGGCCAGGCGAACGGATCGCCGCGGTTCGTCGTCCCGAGGATCGTGCCGCCCTGACGCAACAGGTTGCCGTCGAACATGTCCAGGGTGAGCTCGCGGTGATCGACCGGCCGGCGCATCAGGCCCACGGTCCCTTGGTGGATGCCGAAGACCTTCCAGCCGTGGCCGCCGATCGCCCGATAGGCGACGGCCCTGATCGCGGCGTTGAGCCCCGCGCAGTCGCCGCCGCTGGTCAAGATGCCGATCCGCATTTGCCCGCTCAATTCCGGCCGCCCCCATTCGCCGCGGTGGACTAGGCACCGCACGGAACCAATCCAGTGATAACGGTTTCGTCCAGACGCTGCTATACTGCGCCGACCACTCCCACCGGCCAATTGAGGTGATGGAAGAGTACGACGTTCTGCGCCGGCAGCTTGCGGATTTGGAGACCCAGCATCGCGATCTGGACGACGTGATTGCGCGAATTTCCGACAACGCGCCGTTCGACCAGCTTCAGGTCCAGCGCCTGAAGAAGCGCAAGCTGATGCTCAAGGACGCAATCACCCGGCTCCGGGCCATTCTGCTGCCCGACATCATCGCCTGAGGCCGGCGCAACCGTCGGCCGATCCGACTTGTCGGGACAGGCTCCGGCATCGGAGCGGTTGACGACGTCTCGCACCGGCTGGCCCGGCAGGGGTCGGCGATCCTATAATGCGGCGCCCGAGGGAGACGGAGACGCCCGCCCATGCCGCCCGATGCCGCAGCGCCGCTCGTCGGCATCATCATGGGCAGCCGGTCGGACTGGGCGACGATGAGCCATGCCGCCGATACGCTCGATGCGCTCGATATTCCCTTCGAGACCCGGGTGGTCTCGGCCCACCGCACACCCGACAGGCTGTACGCCTATGCCGCCGGCGCGCGCGAGCGCGGGCTCAAGGTGATCATCGCCGGTGCCGGCGGGGCCGCCCACCTGCCGGGCATGACGGCCGCGATGACCCCATTGCCCGTCTTCGGCGTGCCGGTCGGCTCGACCGGGCTGTCGGGCCTGGACAGCCTGCTGTCGATCGTCCAGATGCCGGGCGGCGTGCCGGTGGGAACGACGGCGGTCGGCAGACCCGGCGCGATCAATGCCGCGCTGCTTGCCGCCGCGGTGCTCGCGCTCGGCGATCCGGCCGTGGCCCGGGCGCTGGACGCCTGGCGTGCGCGCCAGACGGCCGAGGTGCCCGATACGCCGGCCGATTGACCATCGATGAGGCTGCCGCCCGGCTCGACGATCGGCATCCTGGGCGGCGGGCAGCTCGGCCGGATGACCGCGCTTGCCGCGGCGGCGATGGGCTATCGGTGCCATGTCCTGTGCCCCGACGCGGACTCTCCGGCGGCCGAGGTGGCCTGCGCGGCGACGGTGGCGGATTATGACGATTGCGCCGCGCTCGATGGGTTCGCCGCAGCGGTCGATGTTGTCACCTACGAGTTCGAGAACATCCCGATAAGCGCGGTCGCGCATCTGGCCGCACGGATCCCGGTGCGCCCCGGAAAACAGGCCCTGGAGATCGCTCAGGACCGCCTCGAGGAGAAGGATTTCCTCAACCGGATCGGCGTTGCGACCACCGCCTACCGGGCTGTCGCCTCGGCCGAAGCGCTGGCCGATGCGCGCGCCGCCCTCGGCAGGCCCGGCATCCTCAAGACCGCCCGGCTCGGCTATGACGGCAAGGGTCAGATCCGGATCGCAGACGATACCGACCCGGGTCCGGCGTGGTCCGCGCTTGCCGCACCGCGCGGCGTGCTCGAGGCCTGGGTGGATTTCACCTGCGAGCTCTCGGTGGTGCTGGGCCGTGGGGAAGACGGGGTGATCGCCGCCTTCGATGCGGTGGAGAACCGCCACGAGAACGGGATCCTGAGAACCACCCGCGCACCGGCCCGGATCGATCCGGCAATGGCCGGACAGGCGCGCGCGATCGCCGAGAAGATTGCCGGGGCGCTCGATCTGGTCGGCGTGATGGCGGTGGAGATGTTTGCCTGCGCGGGCGGCCGGTTGCTGGTCAACGAAATCGCCCCGCGCCCGCACAACTCCGGGCATTGGACCATCGATGCCTGCCCGACCAGCCAGTTCGAGCTCCTGGTCCGCGCGATCTGCGGCCTGCCGCTGTCGGGGACCGAGCGCCACAGCGATGCGGTGATGACCAACATCCTGGGCGAGGAGATCGAGGACTGGCTCGCCCCGTTGTCCGACCCCGGCGCGCGGCTGCATCTCTACGGCAAGGCGGACGCGCGGCCGGGCCGCAAGATGGGCCATATCACCCGGCTCTATCCGCGCGGCGGATGAGCAGGATCGCGTGACGCGGGAGACATGGTATCGCGGGCGGCTTGCGCGCCTGTCGCCGGGCGCCGCCAGATGGTATGACACCGCTCGCAAGGCGATGCCGGCGCATTGGGGGAGGCGGGCATGAGCATGCTCAAGGGCGGGCTGATCCAGATGGCTCTCAAGGCCGGCACCGAGGAGCCGCCGGAGCGGATCCGCGACATCATGAACGAGGCGCACCTGCCGCTGATCGCCGAAGCCGCAGCCCGCGGCGTCCAGGTGCTGTGCCTGCAGGAGGTCTTCAACCAGCCCTATTTCTGTCCCAGCCAGGACACCAGATGGTACGGCGCGGCCGAGCCCGTCCCCGACGGCCCGACCGTCCGGCTGATGCAGGAACAGGCCAGGGCGCATGGCATGGTCATCGTCGTGCCGATCTACGAGGAGGAGACCACCGGGGTCTATTACAACACCGCCGCGGTGATCGACGCCGACGGCCGATACCTCGGCAAGTACCGCAAGCACCACATCCCGCAGGTTGCGGGATTTTACGAAAAATTCTTCTTCAAGCCCGGCAACGCGGGTTATCCGGTGTTCGAGACCGCCTTTTGCCGGCTCGCGGTCTACATCTGCTACGACCGGCATTTCCCGGAAGGCTGGCGGGCGCTGGGCCTGGCGGGCGCGGAGTACGTCGTCAACCCATCGGCCACCGTGGCCGGGCTGAGCCGCCATCTATGGGAGCTCGAACAGCCCGCCGCCGCCGTCGCCAACGGCTATTTCGTCGGCGCGGTCAACCGCATCGGCACCGAGACGCCGTGGGAGATCGGCCGGTTCTACGGCGCCAGCTACTTCGCCGACCCGCGCGGCAGGATCCTCGCCCAGGCGAGCGAGGACCGGGACGAGGTCCTCACCTGCGAGATGGATCTCGAGGTCGTGCGCGAGGTGCGCAACCTCTGGCAGTTCTATCGTGACCGGCGGCCGGAGACCTATGAGCCTCTGGTCCGAATCTGAGACGGCACACCCGGCCTCAGCACGGTCCGGCGATGGATAGCCGCTCGATCGCCTTCCTGGAGGTAATGGGCGGCATCGCCGTCCTGGCGCTGGTCTGCTTCGTGATTGCGGCGGTCGCCAGGTGGGGCCGCGCGGCCGACGGCGCTGCGCCGGACGTTCCGGCGCGGCATCCGGTCGGGGCACATTACCCGATGATCCTGGCCGCTACGCTGCTGGTCGTGGCCTGCGCGGTGCTGGTCTGGCAGCTCGATCCCCTCTCCCTCGGGGAGGGCAAAAGCGGCCCCTGGCGTACCCAGACCGGCGCATCGTCGTTCTTCGTCGTCATGCTGATCGCCGCCGGGCTTGCGGTCCTCGGATTCCTGGTCGTCGTCTGGATGCGCGCACGCACCGGCGCCGTCGCCGCGCCGGCGCAGGAAGCGGCCGAGCGCACCGGGTCCTCGCTGTTCGTCCCCGTGGTCGGGATCGCGATCCTGATCGCGGCCCTGCTGCTGCTGAACTGGACCTATGTCGCCGGCGCCCAGCGATACCGGCTGATGCTATCGCTCGCCTATCCGGGTGCGTTCGCGGTCATCCTCGTGCTCATCCTCGACAAGGCTTCGCGCGCCGAGGCAGGGAAGCAG
Organism: Alphaproteobacteria bacterium; assembly: GCA_965248835.1. Lineage (GTDB taxonomy): Bacteria > Pseudomonadota > Alphaproteobacteria > MPNO01 > MPNO01 > CAYFYS01. Next base: position 1,456,947 of record CBDFLJ010000001.1, on the reverse strand, counting down.
AGCGCCGAATCGTTCCGGGAATGGTTGTTCTGCGACGGGCTGGCGTTCCTGCTGGTGTTGGGCTTCGTCAACCTCGCGGAGTCCGGCGCGGACGGGAAATACGTCGCGCTGTTCTGGGACACCGTCCAGATCCTCGCCGTGCTTGTCGTCTTCTGGATCATCGATCGAACCGCCGGGCGGATGCGGTTCCTGCTGGGCTATGCCTATGTCACGCTCGCACCGGTCCTTCTGGTAATCTGGCGCGCGAGCCAGGGCGTGGCCACGCCCGACGGCATCTCGTGGTGGCAGACCCTGTGGCCGATCTTCTATCTGTCGCTGGGGTTCTTCATCCTGGAGCTTGCCGTCCTCTTGAGCGCGCGCGCGCAGGCGCGCCACGGGATGCCGGCGGTCAAGGATGCCGTATTCTTCCTGCTCTACGGCGTTCTTCTTCTGGTCGCGCTGCCGGCAACCGGCGAATGACGGCGTGCGGCCGATCGGGTAAAACGGTGCCCCAACAAGCGGTCCCGCAGCGGTGACGACATGACAGGGTGGCAATGGTTCTGGACGCTGGTCGGGTTCCTGGTCTTCATCATCGTCCTGATCTTTCTGTTCTTTTACAAACCGTTCGCGGACCTGTTCAGCCTGGTCTTCAACGGCATCGACTACGGCAACGACATCTTCTGGGCGGCGCTGGTCATCGCGGTGATCGGGTTCTGCGGCTATCACTGGCGGGCCTACCGGCTGCACATCACCCGGCAGCGGTCGATCGAGGCGATGGTGCTGAGCTCGCTGCAAGGCTCGGTGTTCGTGGCGATCCTGCTGAGCGCGGGCGCCGCCTTGCAGGCGGTGCAGATCCTGTGCGTCTATCTGCTGCGCGACGGCGCGGTGCTCAGCGCGGGGTTCGGCGACCGCCTCGGCGCGGTGGTTCTGCTGGTGGTCCTGACCGGGATCTTCTGCGTTATCTTCTGGCTCCTGAAGCTGGTCCGCCTGGCCTCCGCCTGAGCGCCGGCCGGGTTGCGCCGGATATCGATGCCGGCGCCAGCGACCTTCAGGCGGAGCGCTCGCGCGCGGCGCGCGAGGTCTGCGCGGCGTAGAGCCCGCCATAGGGGCCGCGCTTGATGAACATCCCATCGCCCGGCCGGCCGACATACGCGCCCTTGTCGACGATGATCTTGCCGCGTGAGATCACGGTCTCGGTATAGCCCTTGACCGTGAAGCCTTCGTAGGCGCTGTAGTCGATGTTCATGTGGTGGGTCCGCGGGTTGTGGACGCTGATGGTCTCCGACCGGTCGGGATCGAAGATGACGATATCGGCGTCCGAGCCCACCGCGATGGTGCCCTTGCGCGGGAACAGTCCGAAGATCCTGGCCGGCGCGGTCGAGGTCAGCTCGACAAACTTGTTGAGGGTGATCCGGCCCTCGCCGACGCCGTTGTGATAGATCAGGCTCATCCGGTTCTCGATGCCCGGCCCGCCGTTGGGGATCTTGGAGAAATCGTCCAGGCCCAGCTCCTTCTGCTCCTTGAGGCAGAACGGGCAATGGTCGGTCGAGATCACGTGCAGATCGCCGCTCCGCAGTCCGCGCCACAGCTCGTCCTGGTTCCATTTCTCGCGCAGCGGCGGGGTCAGCACGTATTTCGCGCCGTCGAAGCCGGGCTCGTCATAGGCGCCGACGTCCAGCAGCAGGTATTGCGGGCAGGTCTCGGCGTGGGCCATCACGCCGCGTGCCTGGGCATCGCGCAGTTCCTTGAGCGCGTCAAAGGCGCTGAGGTGGACGATATAGACCGGCGCGCGTGCGACCTCGGCGATCGCGAGCGCGCGGTGAGTGCCTTCGGCCTCCAGCCGGGTCGGACGCGTGACCGCGTGGTATTTGGGCTCGATATGGCCCTCGGCCAGCGCGATCCTGATCAGCTCGTCGATCACGATGCCGTTCTCGGCGTGCATGCAGACCAGGGTGCCGTCCTGGCCGGCCTTGCGCATCGCCCGGAAGATCGTCCCGTCATCGGACAGCAGCGCCCCGGGATAGGCCATGAACAGCTTGTAGCTGGTGATCCCCTCGTCCGACAGGCGGCGCATCTCCGGCACCCGCTCCTCGGGCAGGTCGGTAACGATCATGTGGAAGCCGTAGTCGATCGCGGTCTTGCCGGCGGCCTTGGCATGCCAGCTATCGAGCGATTCCAGCATTGAAATACCGCGCGACTGGACGGCGAAGTCGACGATGCAGGTCGTGCCGCCGAACGCCGCCGCCCGGGTGCCGGACTCGAAGGTGTCCGAGGTCGTCGTGCCGCCGAAGGGAAGCTCGAGATGGGTGTGCGGATCGACGCCGCCCGGGATGACCAGCTTCCCCGCCGCATCGATCACCTCATCGGCCTCAATCGTCAGGTCGGTGCCGATCAGGCTCACCGTGGCGTCGGCCGCGAAGATGTCGGCATGGTAGTCATCGGCTGCGGTGACGATCCTGCCGCCCTTGATCAATACGCTCACCCGCACCTCCCAGGCCGCTTTCCCAAAATCCTTTTTGCCGGCCCATATTGTCAGAGGGTTCAGAAAATGTCCTAATCGTCTCGGATAAGATGGAGGCTCAAATGTCGGACAAGCTCAAGACGGACATCAGCAAACCCCGGCGCGTGAGGCGCCGCACATTCGTCGGCACGTCCGCCGCGGCGCTCGCCGCGGGCGCGGCAGGCGGCTTTCCCAGCATTGCGTTTGGCGCCGAGTCCATCCGGACGATCGGCCTCGGCGTGAGCATCATCAACGAGATTCAGGGCCGCGCCGGCAAGGATCTCGGCATGCAGGTGCGCGGCCAGGCGCTGGGCTATGGCGCGATGTTCGGCAAGATGCTCAACCAGAACGATCAGTACGAGATCGCCGAAGGTTATTACAACGACTGCGACGTGTTCATCCCTGCCAAGGTGTGGCAGCCGATCGACACGCAGCGCATCAAGGACTGGGACAAGGTCACCGACCTTACAAAGACCGGCCGGCTGACGCCGGAGTCCAATCCCGGCCAGGGCGATGCGCCGTTCCGCCATCTCTGGCTCGACAAGGACGGCAACCGGGTCAACGGGCCGTCGCGCTACATCTCGATGGTACCCGGCTGGCACAACGCCGATTCGATCGGCTACAACCCGGACGAGACCGGCCGCAAGATCGAAAGCTGGGCCGAGCTGTTCTCCGCGGACTTCAAGGGCAAGGTCGCGCTGCTCAACGTGCCGCAGATCGGCACCATGGATGCAGCGCTCGCCATCGAGGCGATGGGGCTGCTCAAATTCAAGGACAAGGGCGACATGACCCGCGAGGAAATCGACTTCCTGATCGATTTCCTGATCAAGCGCAAGAAAGAGGGCCATTTCCGCGCCTTCTGGGAGACCTTCGGCCAGTCGGTCAACCTGATGGTCTCCGGCGAGGTCGCGGTCCAGTCGATGTGGTCGCCGGCGGTCACCGCAGTCAAGGCCGAGGGCGTGCCCTGCGTCTACGCCTTCCCCAAGGAAGGCATGCGCGGCTGGCACGGCGGGCTTGCGATCTCGGCCAAGGTGACCGGCAAGAAGCTCGATGCGGCCTATGACTATATCAACTGGTGGATGAGCGGCTGGCCCGGCGCGTTCGTCGCCCGTCAGGGCTACTACATGTCGGTGCCGGAAAACGTCAAGCAGCACCTCACGCCGGAGGAATGGGACTTCTGGTACATGGGCAAACCGGCGGCAGGAGAGCTCAACGACCCCTTCGGCACGCCGATCGTCGAGAAGGGCGAGGTCCGCGACGGCGGCTCCTATTGGAACCGCTTCAAGAACATCGCGGTCTGGAACTCGCTGATGAAGGAGAACGACTACTTGGTCAAGCGCTGGACGGAGTTCCTCAGCGCTTGACGGCAGACCGGTGCGCGCGGGCGGGATCGTCGCGGGCCCGCCCGCATTCCTGACCGGCCGCCAACACCGTGAGCCAGCTCGGACAGACGGCGCGCCCGGGCCTGATCGGCGGCCGCGCGGCACCGGCCGCCCAGCGTGCCGGGTCGGACAAGCCGCGCCGCGCGCAGGGGTTTCCGGTCTATTGGCTGATCAGCCCGGCCGCGGCGTGGCTGATCCTCTTTCTGGTCCTGCCGCTGGTCGGAATCGTGGTGTTCAGTTTCTGGAAGGCGACCGGCTATGGCATGGCGCCCGACCTGACGCTCCAGCACTACGACGACTTCTTCCGGACCGAGGGTTTCTTCGATCCATCCTCGGACCGGTTCCTGTCCCTTTCGATCTATATCCAGACGCTCGGAACGACGCTGCGCTTCGCGCTGGTGGTGATGTTCTTCTGCCTGATCGTCGGTTTCCCGATCGCCTATTTCCTCGCCTTCCAGGTCGAGTCGTTCAAGTGGCAGCTCGCGCTGTTCCTGATCTCGATGGTGCCGTTCTGGACCAGCTACCTGATCCGCGCGGTGGCCTGGCTGCCGATGCTGGGCCGACGCGGGCTGCTCAACAAGCTGCTGGTCAATCTCGACATCGTCGACAAACCGGTCGGCTTCCTGCTCTATTCGGAATTCGGCTACACCATGGCCCTGGTCCAACTCTATGTCGTCCTGATCGTCGGGCCGATCTTCTTCTCGCTGGCCAAGATCGACAGGTCGATCATCGATGCCGCGCGCGACATGGGCGCGAGCTCGTTCCAGATCTTTCGCGAGATCATCGGCCCCCTGTCCCTGCCGGGCGTCGCCATCGGGCTGATCTTCATCTTCGTGATGATCATGGGCGAGTTCGCAACCGCCGTGGTGGTCTATGGCGGCAAGACATCGACCACCGGCACCGTGATCCTCAACTACTATGCCATCGCCAACTATCCCTTCGCCGCGGTCAACGCGATCATGCTGATGCTGGCGATGATGATCGGCGTGGTGATGATCCTGCGCGTGGTCAACATCCGCAAGGAGCTCTGAGGTGGCGCGCTGGACCCCGGACCGGCGGCGCAAATCGCTGATCAAAGGCGGTTTCAGCGTCTACTACGCGCTGTTCCTGGTCTTCGTCTACGGTCCGATGATCGCGATGTTCGTGCTGTCCTTCCAAGCGCGGCGCGGCGGGACCAGCTTCCCGATGCGGGGCTTCAGCTTCTATTGGTGGAACAAGCTCCTCGAGCCCTCGACGGTGGGCGACCTGCAGGGCGCGCTCGGCCGCTCGCTGATCCTGGCGCTGGTGGTGATGGTGGTCACCGCGCTGTTCGCGACCATGTTGGCGATGGCGTTCCGCAAGCCGTTCCTCGGCTCGTCGATCCTGTTCTATACGGTCATGTCCGGCCTCATGGTGCCCGGCGTGCTGCTCAGCCTCGGGCTCGCGACGCTCTTGAGGGAGGCCGGCATCCCGCCGGCCTGGTGGTCGACCGCCCTCGGGGTCCATGTCGTGTGGACGCTGCCCTTCGGATTCCTGGTGATGATGGCGGTCTTCAACCGGTTCGATTCAAGCCTGGAGGAGGCTGCCCGGGACATGGGGGCGAGCGAATGGACCGTCTTCAAGGAGATCACGCTGCCGCTGATCCTGCCGGGGGTGGTCGCGGCCGGGCTGTTCGGGTTCACCCTGTCCTATGACGAGTTCGCGCGCACCACGCTGTTGTCGGGCGAGTTCAACACGCTGCCGCTGGACATCAACGCCTCGATGACCCAGCGCATCCGACCGACCCTGTTCGCGCTGGGCACGGCGTCGACCATCTTCTCGCTGCTGATGATCGGCTTGTTCGTCACGGTCTATTCGGTCCTCTACCGGCGGGCGCGATAGACGGATTTCGGACCGTGCGGGGTCTGGCGCATGTCCCCGGCAAGCCGGGCCGCACCGAAGCCTCAGGCCTCCAGCAGAACGCCGCCGTCCGCCGGCCAGCAGATCGTCTCGCGGTCGCCCATCGCGTAGATCCGGTCGGAGATGTTGCGGTGCTGCTCGACGTGGACGAACAGCCCCGAGCCGACTTCGAAGACGTCGGTCTCCAGCGAGCCCCGGAACTCGGTGGTGATGTAGCGGCCCTCGACCCGGTTTGCCATCCCGGGGTGATCGCCGGCATGCATCAGATCCGCGCGCACCGCAAAACTGGCCGTGGCCCCGACCGGGACCTGGCGGATGTGCTCGGGCACCCTGACGTAGAACAGCTTGTCCTCGGCCTCGACGAAGACGACCGAGCCGCTGCGCGAGGCGACCTTGCCGGCGAACAGGTTGTTGTTGCCGATGAACTCGGCAACGAAGCGGGTGCGCGGGTTCTCGTAGATCTGGCGCGAGGTGCCGGTCTGCTGGATCACCGCGTCACTCATCACGATCACCTTGTCGGCCATGCCCATGGCTTCTTCCTGGGAATGGGTGACCATGATGAAGGTCATGCCGAGCTCGCGCTGGATCTTCTTCAGCTCGACGATCATCGTCTGGCGCAAGTTGTAGTCGAGCGCGCCCAGCGGCTCGTCGAGCAGCAGCACCGTCGGCCGGCTGATCAGCGCCCGGGCCAGCGCCACGCGCTGCTGCTGCCCGCCGCTGAGGTCGGACGGCTTGCGGCCGGCGAGATCGGCGAGACCCACCATCTCCAACATGTCCCAGACCGGCTTGGCCCGATCAGCGCGCGCGCGGCCCTGCATCTTCAGGCTGAACTCGACGTTCTGGAAGACGGTGCGATGCGGGAACAGGGCAAAGCTCTGGAACATCATCGCGGTGTCGCGCTCGGACGGGGGCAGATCGGTGACGTCCCTGCCGGAGAGGTAGATCTTGCCCGAAGTGATCTCCTCCAGCCCGCCGATCATTCTGAGCGTGGTCGTCTTGCCGCAACCGCTAGGACCCAGCAAGGCAACGAACTCGCCGTGCTCGATCTCGGCGTTGAAATCGATCACCGCGCGGACATTGCCCTCGAAGGTCTTGTTCACCCCGACCAGGACGACGTCGTTCTCGGCCACCGCAGCCCCGCCTCAAGCCTGGCTGGGCGCCTGCGCCACGCTCTGAAGCAGCGCCCACACCTTGTCGAAAGGCAGGTCATCGAAGGCGCCTTCGGGGTTCATGCCCTTGAGCGTGTTGACGGCCCGAATCGCTTCGTCGTCGCCGCTGGCCTGCTGTTCGAGCTTGGCGAGCGCTTCGGACAGCGGCATCGCGCGCGCCTTCTGGCCGCGCAGCGACTTGGCGGCCAGTGCATCGAGCCGTTGGACGGTCTTTTGCAGCGTCCGTTCGACATCGGGCTTTGCCTCGCCCGGCGCCAGGCCGAGGAGGCCGCGGAGGCCCTGCGCGGACAGCCGCTCGCGCAGCCCCTCGGGCATCGACTGGCCAAGCCCCTCAAGCGCCTCGCCCAGGCCGAAGCCGGAGGTGAACATGCCGCGGATCGTCTCCACCGTGCCGTCGCCGCCGCCGTACATGCGGATCTGCGCGCCACCGAGCGCGGTGCCCATCGCCTTGGCCTGGTCGATATGAACATCGCGCTCGGCCTCGATATACATCTTGGCCAGCTCCAGGAAGGTCGCAGCCTCGTTGTACTTCTTGAGCGCATCGGCCTTGGCCTCGATGCCGGTCGCTTCGGCTTCGAGCATGCGCTGGGTGTTCTCCACCCGCAGCGATTCGACCGCCATCTCGGCGCGGCCCGGGGCCGCGGCCTCCTTCTCGATGCCCTCGGCCGCGACCTTCTGCGCATCGCTGTTGGCGCGCGCCTTGATCAGCGTGGCCTCGGCCTCGCGCTCGGCCGAGGTCTGCCGGGCCTCGGCCTGGGTGATCATGTGCATACGCGAGATCTGCGCCTTGTTCTCCTCGTCGATCCGACGGACCTCGGCAAGCTTCTCGGCCTCGATGCGCTCGATCGCCTTGTCCCGCTCGGCATCGGCGAGGATGCGCACCGACTCCACGCCGTGCTCGGCGTTTTCCTTCTCTGCGGTCGTTTTCAGCCGCTCGACCTCGACCGCCTCGAGCTCTCCGGTCTTGCGGACAAGGGCGATCTCGCGGTCGCGCTCCTCCCTCTCGCGTCCCAGGAACCGCTGGATGTCGATCTTCTCGCGTTCCTGCTCCTTCCTGATCAGGGCGATCTCGCGGTCGCGTTCCTCAAGCTCGAGCGCGAGCGCGCGGCGGACCTCGGCGGCCTCCAGGATCTTGCTCTCTTCGGCCACCGCCGCGTCTTTCTGGATCTGCGCGCGGTCGAGTGCCAGGGCCTTGTCGATCTCGTCCTGCTGGACCTCCCAGCGCTGTTCCAGGATGTAGCGCTGGCGCTCGCTGAGCGCGCGGGCCTTCTCGTTGGCGACGTCGCGCTCCTGCCCGGCCGCGGCGAGCTCCTCCTGCTTTTCGAGATCGAGGACGGTCAGCCGCGCCTCGACGCTCTGCTTGCGGGTGGCGACGGTGGCGTCCTCGCTCGCCTGGTGGCGCAGCACGCGGGCGACCTCCTGTTCGGCCAGCACGGCGGTGCGCTGCTGGATCTCGGCCGCCTCGCGCTCGCGTTCCTTGTTGATGAGCTGGATCTCGCGGTCCTTGCGTTCCTGCTCCAGCGCAAGCTCCTTTTGGATCTCGGTCACCTCGCGCTTTTGCGCCTCCTCGGTGATCGCGACCTCGCGGTCGGTCCGCATGCGCTCCAGGGTAACGTCGTTCTCGATCTCGCGCTCCTCAACCGCCTTGCGTTGGTCGAGGATGAAGATCTGCTTCTCGCGAAGCTGCTGGGCCTGTTCGTTGGAGATCGTCTTGTCCTGACCCGCCTTGGCGAGCGCTTCGTTCTTTTCGATCTCCAGGAGATCGAGCTGGGTGTCGAGGTCGCGCTGGCGGATCGCGACCGCGGTCCGCTTTTCGGTCTCGTGGACCTTGCGGCGGGCATCCGAGGTGATGTCGGTGATGATTTTCAGGCCCTCGGCATCGAAGACGTTGTCGGGCTTGAAATGCTCCTTCGCGGTCTGTTCCAGGGCCGCGATCGTGACTTCCTCGAGCGTCAGCCCGTTGGCCTGGAAGCTCTCCATGACCGCGGCCTTCATCTCGCGCGAGATGGCCTCGCGGTTCTCGTGCAGCTCGCTGAGCGTCTTGGTGGCGGCATAGCTCCTCAACACGCTGACGACCTTGGCCTCCAGGAGGTTGCGGACCTTGTCGGGATCGAATGTCTTTTCCCCCAGGCTCCGGCTCGCGGTCAGCAGATCCTCGGGAGTCCGGCCGACATGGGCGTAGAGCTCGGCCACGACGTCGATCCGGATCTTGTCGGAGGTCAGAACGGCCTGCTCGCGCGCGCGGCTGACGATCAGCTTGATCGTCTCCAGCGAGACCCACGTGACCTCGTGAAAGACCGGCAGGACGATCGCACCGCGGCCCAGGCACACCTTGGTGCCGAGCATCCCGGTGCGCACGAAGCCCATGTTCGCCGGCGCGCGCTTGTAGATCCACACCGACAGGATATAGACGATCGCGATGACGACGACCGCGACGACGAGTGCGATGATTACGGACTCCAGCATGGTCTTCCCAGCTCCCTGCTCAGGCGCGCCCTCAAACGGTGATCACCCCGTTCGCGATTCCTTCGGGGCGGTCGCCGAAGTCGAACGTCTCCGGCGGCCGGCGGCTGGAGCGCAGGCTTGCGCGCAACGCCTCGGTCGCCTTGATATCGGACGTGCCCCGCTCGCCCAGGACCACGCCGTAGCGCTCGCGCGCCGCCTCGCGCGTAAGCAGCTTGCGCCGCACGTCGGTAGCGATCTTCTCGGGCGCGCGGTCCAGCGGGTCGCCCCAACCTCCGCCGCCGGCGGTGCGGAACACGATGCGGTCGCCGCCCTGCACCCGCACGTTGTCGATCTTCGATGGCAGCGGCTCGCGCGTGCCGTCGGCCCGGACCAGCCATTTCTGCGAGCACGCGCCCGGCTTGCCGCCCAGGATCCCCCACGGCTGGGTCAAATGGCGGTCGTCGTGGATGGAAATCTCGCCGCCTTCCAGAAGCAGATAGACCTTCTCGATGCCATTGCCGCCGCGGTGCAGCCCGGCCCCGCCCGAGTCGGGAACGCTGGCATAGGATTCGATCACCATCGGGTAGTAGCTCTCGAGATACTCGCTGGGGATGTTCTCGAACAGCGGCCACCACGAATGGCCGTCCATACCGTCGCCGATCGGGCGCCCCGGGATGCCGCCATAGAGGATCTCCATGAGCTGGAAGTCCCGTCCCTTGGCGTCGCGCCCGGAATAGAGGAAATGCGGGCTGGAGCCGTAGCCGGCCGCGGTCGCCATCTCCGGCGCGTTCTTCGAAAGCGCCCCGCCCAGGACGTCGAACTGGCGCGACAGAGCGTGGGTGCGGCAGCCCAGCGCCGCCGGGAACTTCGGATGCAGCAGCGAGCCGTCCGGAATCGTGACGTGGATCAGGTCATAGAACCCGTCGTTGAACAGGATCTGGGGGTCGAAGACCATGATCATGTAGACGCCGATGAACATCTTGAACATGCCGTCATGGAGGTAGAAGTTGATCGGGCCCGGCGCCTGCGCCGAGGTGCCGGTCCAGTCGAAATAGGCATGCTCCCCTTCACGCCAGACGGTGAGCTTCATCCTGAAGGGCCCGTTGCCGAGCCCATCGTCGTCGACATAGTCCTCGAACGACTGAGGCTCCTCGGGCAGGTTGCGGACGATGAGTTGGCGCATCGCCCGGTTGGTGCGCTCGAGCAACGCCTCGCAGGCCTGCTTGTAGACCTCCTGGCCGAAGCGTTCGCACATCTCGACCACCCGGCGCTCGCCGGCACGGCAGCCGGCGACGATCGCCATCAGGTCGGAGTAGTTCATCTCCGGCGTGCGGGTGTTGTTCATGATCAGATCGATCGCGGATTTGTTCACCTCGCCGCGCTCGTAGATCTTGATCGGCGGAATCCTGAGCCCCTCGCCGAAGATCGAGGTCGCGGCGGTCGGCATGCTGCCCGGCACCGGGCCGCCGACATCCATCATGTGGCCGAACATGGAGCTGAATCCGACCAGATCACCGTCGAAGAAGATCGGGACCAGGACCATCCAGTCGTTGATGTGGCTGATCGCGCCGCCGCATTTGTACGGATCGCTTTGCAGGATCACGTCGCCCGGAAAGAGGTCGAAGCTCTGTTCCTTCAGCATCTCCGGGACGTAGGAGCCGAACTGGCCGACGATCATCCGCCCCTTGGCGTCGGTCAGCATCGGGAACTCGTCATGCTGCTCGCGGATGACCGGCGACATGGCGGAGCGGAACAGCACCGCATCCATCTCGTGGCGCGCGTTGCGCAGCGCGTTCTCGATCAGATCCAGCGTGATCGTATCCAGCCGCGATCCCGTGCCGCGCCGCGCTGCCGCCGGCGCCGGTGAGGCGGCCGCGGCGGGCTCGGCGGGCTCGGCCGGCACCGGCGCGCGGTCTTCGCCTTCGAGAGCCGATAGGACGGCGTCGAACTGAGCGGCGCATTTTTCGAGGGCTTCTTCGGTCGCGCGCTGCAGCGCAGCGCCCGCATCGCCGTTCACCCGGGCCGAGCCGAACTGCATCCTGGTCGTACCCTCGACCACGAGCTTGCACAACACGCTGACCTTGCCCTGGTCGATGCTGTGTTCGACGATCTCGCTCGACCAGCCCGTCCCGAAACGGGCATTGAGCCTGGCCGTCGCCTCGCCGTTCGGCGCGCCGTTGCTCGCCTCCAGGCTCGCCGAGCCGAGGGCGTCCGCGGTCGGCGGCAGGCCGGAAGCTTCGCGCAGCCCGAACGCCTTCATCTGGACCGAGAAGACCTCATCGAACTGTTTCTTGTTGGCCTTCAACAGCTCGTCGAACGAAACCGACCCGGCGGTGCGCCATGTCTCAGTCATCGCGGAAGGATCTCCTTGATCTACGCATTCATCGCCTCGGGACGAATGACGATGTTCAGAAACGCATCGACTACGCCGACATGGCCGGGGTGGATCAACGTCGTTGAATCCTTCTGCTGGACCACGGCCGGGCCGGCGATGACGTTGCCCGCTCGGAGCAGGATGCGGTCGTAGATCTTCGACGCGACGAAGCCGTTGTCGATATAGACCCGGTGCTGGTCGACGACGGCGGCCGATGCGTCCTCGCCCTCGTGTTCGAAGCGCGGGATATCGACCTTCGGCACGCGGCCGACGCCGACCGCGCGCAGATTGACCAGCTCGACCAGCGTCTCCAGCTTGAACCCGTAGAGCCGCTCGTGCACGGCGCCGAACCGGCGGCCGATGTCGGCCAGCGCCTCGGCGCCGAGCCCGTCGGGCGCGACCTCGAGCGAGACCTCGTAGCCCTGGCGGAAATACCGGACGTCGACCTCGAAATGGACGTCCTGGCCGTCCGGCGGCACACCCTCCTCGGCCAGCCATCCGCGCGCCTCGCCGCCGAGACGGCCGAGCACCTCGGCGACCTCGCCGGGTTGCGCATCGACGATGTTGCGGATGAAGGTCTGGGCGAACTCGTTCTTCACGTCGGAATACAGAAAGCCCAACGCGGACAGCACGCCGGGCGTGGCCGGCACAATGACCGGATAGCACCCGGCCAGCATGGCGATCGCGTTGCCGTGCAGCGGACCCGCCCCGCCGAAGGCGACCAGCGCAAAATCGCGCGGGTCGAAACCCTTCTGCACGGTGACCAGGCGAAGGGCGCCGAACATGTTCTCGTTGACGATGTCGAGGATGCCCTGGGCCGCCTGCAGCGGATCGAGCCCGAGAGCGCGGGCGACCTTGGTGACCGCCTCCTCGGCGGCGTTGACGTCGAGTCTCATCTCCCCGCCCAGCAGCATCGGCGGCAGCCGTCCGAGGACGACGTTGGCATCGGTCACCGTGGGCTCGGTGCCGCCGCGCCCATAGCAGGCCGGACCCGGCACCGCGCCGGCGCTCTCCGGCCCGACGCGCAGCGCGCCGGTCATCGGCACATGGGCGATCGAGCCGCCGCCGGCGCCGACGCTGTGGACCTCGACCGAGGGCACCTTGACCGGATAGTAGCCGAGCGTGGTCTGGCGCGAGATCGTCGGCCGGCCGTTCTGGATCAGCGAGACGTCGGTCGACGTGCCGCCCATGTCGAAGCCCAGCGCATCGGTCTGGCCGGCGATCGTCGAGACGAACGCAGCTCCGGAGACTCCGCCCGCCGGCCCGGACAGCATCGTGTGCACCGGCGATTCCGAGGCGCGGGCAACGCTCATCAGCCCGCCGTCGGAGCGCACGATGTTGACCTTGGGCGAGAACGCGATGCCGCGCAGCTTGTCTTCGAACTGCCGCAGATAGTTCCGCATGCTGGGTCCGACATAGGCGTTCATGACCGTGACCAATGTGCGCTCGTACTCGCGGAACTCGGGCAGGATCTCCGAGGACAGCGACAGCGGGAGTCCCGCGTCGAAGCTCTCCGCAATCGCTTTCAGGCGCTGCTCGTGGCTCGGATTGGCGTAGGAGTGCAACAGCGAGATGGTGATCGATTCCACGCCCTGATCGATCAATTCGCGGACCGCCGCGCGGGCGCTTTCCTCCTCCAGCGGCTTGAGAACCTGGCCGCGGGCGTTGATCCGCTCGGCGATGCCGCGGGTCAGCGCCAGATCGGCCAGCGGCTCGGGCTTGATCATGGTGATCCAGCCCGCAAGCGGTCCCGGCGTCTGCGACCGGGCGAGGTGGAGGACCTGTTCGAAGTTCTCGGTCACCAGCAGGCCGACCTTCGCGCCCTTTTCTTCCAGGACGATATTGGTCGAGACCGTGGTGCCGTGGAGCAGCCCGCGGATGTCCGCCGGCGCCATGCCGGACTCCGCGAGGATCTTCTCGATTCCGGTCAGGATGCCGATCGACTGATCGTGCGGCGTGGACGGCGTCTTGAGGAAGTGCATCGCGCCCGAATCGTCGTCGAACAGCAACAGATCGGTGAAAGTGCCGCCGACATCGATACCAAGACGCGCTGTCATGACCCGTTCCAAAGACGCCGTTTTCGGCCCGATCACCGGTTCTTCGCCTCGCTTTCAATGATCTACCACCTGTCACAGGTGGTCAACGGAGTCCGCCGGTCGACGCGGCGGGGTGCGTTGGTATAGGCTGACGTCATCGAGGCGACGACCCGGCCGGGCAATGAGCACCGACACCGATTCACCCAGAAGACCGTTTTTGTGGATCGTCCCCGCCGGGCTGGTGGTGGTGCTGGTGTTCCTCTATTTCTACCAGCCGTTTGAGGCCTTCATCGCCGGCGGCGTCGACGACGTCCGGGCCTCCAACATCGTGTTCTGGTTCGCTGCCGTGGTCGGGCTGATCGGCTATGTGATCGCCCACTGGCAGTCGCTTCGCCACAACATCGTCCGCGCGACCGGCGATCTCGGGGCCGAGGGCCTGGTCTTCGATACGCTGCAGATCGCCATCCTGATCGCGGTGATCGTCTGCGCCGGCGCGACCCTGCAGGCGCTGGTGATGCTGATCGAGCACCTGATCAGCCGGGGCGCCACGCTGGACCCGATCTTCGGCGGGCTGGTCCTGAAGATCATCGTCCTGATTCTACTGGCGATCGCGTTCTATTTGCTGCATCGATTGGTAGGCGCCTTCCGCACCGGCTGGCGCCCGAGCCACGGCCGCCTGCGGGACAACGGCGGGCGGGCTAACCCTCCGGCATAGCAGCCCGATCGCCCGGCCGCCGGGCGGCCAGCGCGTTGAACGCTTCCAGCGATCGTCTGATCCGCGCCTCGTCGATATCGCGGACGATGAAGACGATCCGCGAGCGCCGGTCTTCGTCCGGCCAGCTTGCAAGGTGGGCCGGCGGGTGCACAAGGTGCTGGACGCCGTTGATCAGCACGGGATCGGCCACCCCCGCCACGTTGAGCATGCCCTTGACGCGGAGCACCGCCTCGCCGTGGCGGTTGAGCAGCATGGTGAGCCAGATGCCGAAGGCCGTCCAATCGAGCGCGCCGTCGAACCACATCGTGAATGAGCTGACCCCGCTTGCATGGGCGTGATCGGCCGCCGCCGCCCCGTTCACCCACTCTCGCACCGCCGCCCCATCGGCCAGCAGATCCTCGATTGCCGGCAACACCTCGGTGCAATCGATGATCTCGCAGGCCGAATTGATCCGGCCCAGCACCGCCCGCAAGGACGGCCCCCGCTCTTGGCCCGCAAGGTCGGTTTTGGTGACAAGGATGCGGTCGGCGACCGCGACTTGCTTGACCGATTCCGGGAACCGGTCGAGCTGTGCCGCCCCGTTCACCGCATCGACGACCGTCAGAACCGAGCCGATACGGAAATGGTGCCGGATGACCGGCTCGGCGGTCACGGTGTAGATGATCGGCACCGGATCGGCGAGGCCCGAGGTCTCGATGACGACCTTCCGGAAATACGGCACCTGGCCGCGGTCGCGGCGCGACAGCAGGTCGCGCAGGGCGGCCTGCAGATCACCGCGCATGGCGCAGCACACGCAGCCGTTCTCCAGCACCAGCGTGCTCTCGGTCGCGTGCTCGATCAGGTGATGGTCGAGACCGACCTCGCCGAACTCGTTGATTAGCACCGCGGTCTCGCCCATGCCCGGAGCGGCCAGCATGCGCCGCAGCAGCGTCGTCTTGCCGCTGCCGAGGAAGCCGGTCAGCACGTTGACCGGGATCGGCACCGCCGGCTCAGCCACCGCCGCGGCGCTCCAGAGCGGCAATCAGGCGATCATCGAGCGGATCGCACGGCCGGCGGGCGAGCTTTTCCGCCGCGGCCCACAGCTCGGTCAAATTGTCGACCAGCGTGGTCCTGCCGGTGCGGCTGGCAAGCACGTAGGACGGTCCCGCCCATTCGGACAGCACCAGGCCGTACTCTTCGAGGACCGCGTTGGCGATACGGGTCCGGTTCTGGCGCTCGCGCCGTCGGGTCACCGGGTCCTTCCGGCTGACGAAGGCCTCGGGCGCGCTGGCGGCCTCGCTCCAATGGATCCGCCCGCCGAGGACCCCGCAGAGGCTGCACATCGCCGCTGCCGCCGCTATGCGGCGGTCTCGGAATGCGGCCGGGCGGCCTGGTCGCGCGGGTAGCGTACGCGGAAATCCTCGGCGATCTCATCGAAGGTGCAGAACCGCACGCCGGTGTGCCCCGCGATGTGCTCATAGACCCGCTCCAGCATGGCGAGCACCTGCGGCCGGCCCGAGACGTCGGGGTGTATGGTGATCGTGAACACCGCGTAGTCGTACTCGCGGTAGACCCAGTCGAACTGGTCGCGCCAGAGCTCCTCGATGTCGCGCGGGTTGATGAAACCGAAGCTATTGGGTGCCGACTTGATGAACATCATCGGCGGCAGGTCGTCGAGGTACCAGTTGCCGGGGATGTCGATCAGGTCGGTCTCTTCGCCGCGTACCAACGGCTTCATCCACGCATCGGGGTGCTGCGCGTAGTCGATGAGCGTCCAGCTATCGCCGACCCGGACGTAGAACGGGTGGAAGTCGTCGTTCATCAGGCTGTGGTCGTACTTGATGCCTTTCTTGAGCAGGAGCTCGTTGGTGACCGGGCTGAACTCCCACCACGGCGCGACATAGCCGGTCGGCCGGCGCCCGCACAGCCGCTCGATCAGCGCGATGCACTTGTCCATGACCGCCTCTTCCTGCTCCGGCGTCATGGCGATCGGGTTCTCGTGGCTGTAGCCGTGCATGCCGATCTCATGGCCGGCATCGACCACCATGCGGCATTGCACGGGGAAGGTCTCGATCGAATGGCCGGGGATGAACCAGGTGGTGCGCAGGCCAAGCCGGTCGAACAGCCTGACCAGGCGCGGCGTGCCGACCTCGCCGGAGAACATCCCGCGCGAGATGTCGCACGGCGAGTTCTCCCCGCCATAGGAGCCGAGCCAGCCGGCCACCGCATCGACATCGATGCCGATGGCGCACAGGATGTCCTTGCGTCCGCCGGTGATCGCGGCCGCGCCGCGGCCGAACCCGTCGGAGGGCTTAAGCAGCGGGCGCGGCTGATAGCGCGGCCCGATCGGCGGCCGGCCGGCGCCGGAAGACCGGGCCGCCGGCCCGCGCGGTCCCTGGTTCATCGTCTCGCCTCCCGTTCGGTCTAGCCCCGGTGATAGCGCCCACAGCCTCGGCGATCAACCGCCGTCGCCGACCTGGCTCGGACGGATATCAGACATCGCCCGGCCTTGACACCGCCTGGTCGGCCGGTGACCATCCCGGCCGGACCACGGAGGCCCCCTGCATGCCGGTCATCAATCGAATCGCGGAGTTCCACGACGAAATGACCGCTTGGCGGCGGCACCTGCACACGCACCCGGAGACCGCCTTCGAAGAGCACGAGACCGCGCAGTTCGTCGCCGACCGGCTGGCCGAGCTCGGGATCGCAACCCATCGCGGGCTTGCCGGGACCGGCGTGGTGGGCACGCTGGAGGGCAGCCGCGGCGCGGGCAAGACAATCGGGCTGCGCGCCGATCTGGATGCGTTGCATATCGAGGAGAAGAACGACTTCGCGCACCGCTCGCGGAACCAGGGCAAGATGCATGCCTGCGGCCATGACGGGCACACGACGATGCTGCTGGGGGCGGCGCGGTACCTCGCCGAGACGCGCAACTTCGCGGGCACGGTGCATTTCATCTTCCAGCCCGCCGAGGAGAACGAGGGCGGCGCGCGGGTGATGATCGAGGACGGCCTGTTCGAGACCTTCCCGATGCAGCAGGTCTTCGGCATGCACAACATGCCCTGGCTCGGCGTCGGCGAGATGGCGGTGCGGCCGGGGCCGATGATGGCGGCCTTCGACATCTTCGAGATCGCGGTCACCGGGCACGGGACCCACGCGGCGGCGCCGCACCAGGGAACCGATGCGATCGTCGCCGCGGCCGAGATGGTCACCGCGCTTCAGACCGTGGCCAGCCGCAACATCGATGCACAGGAAGCGGTG
Source organism: Alphaproteobacteria bacterium (assembly GCA_965248835.1). Classification (GTDB taxonomy): domain Bacteria; phylum Pseudomonadota; class Alphaproteobacteria; order MPNO01; family MPNO01; genus CAYFYS01. The sequence goes on along the minus strand of CBDFLJ010000001.1, from coordinate 1,439,229 downwards.
ATCCTGACCATCACCCAGATCCACGGCGGCGACACCTGGAACGTGATCCCCGAGGACGTGACGCTGCGCGGCACGATCCGTTCGTTCCGCCCCGAGGTCCAGGACCGGGCCGAGGCCGCGCTGCGGCGCATCGTCGCCGGGGTGGCCGCGACCCACGGGCTGGACGCCGCCGTCCGTTACGAGAAGCGCTACCCGCCGACGGTCAACGCGGTGAAGGAATCCGAGATCGCAGCAACCGCCGCGGCCGAGGTCGTCGGCGCGGGCAATGTGCACGCCGACCTCAACCCCAAGCTCGCCTCGGAGGACTTCGCCTTCATGCTCAACGAGAAGCCCGGCACCTATGTCTGGCTGGGCAACGGGCCGGGCGACGGCGGCTGCCTGCTGCACAATCCCAATTACGACTTCAACGACGAGATCCTGCCGATCGGCGCGAGCTACTGGGCCCGGCTGGTGGAGACCTGTCTGGCGCCGGGCTGAGCGCGACCGGGACGAGAGCGGAATCGATGGCCAAGCAAGACAGTTTCGCCGGGGTCAAGATCCCCCGCTCACCGGTCTACGGCATGAACGCGATGGTGGTCTCCGGCCACTCCCAGGCCTCGATCTCCGGGCTGCGGGTGTTGGAGCGCGGCGGCTCGCTGGTCGACGCGATGATCGCCACCTCGGCTACGCTGTCGGTGGTCCTGCCGCACGCGACCTCGCTCGGCGGCGATGCGTTCATCCTCTTCCACGACGCCAGGCAGGGCCGCACCCACGGCATGAACGCCTCGGGCCACGCGCCGGCCGGGGCGACGCTGGCGGCCTACCGGGACGGCATCCCGCTGCGCGGGCCGCTGGCCGCCAGCGTGCCAGGCATGGTCCGCGGCTGGGAGCGCATGCACCAACACTACGGCAAGCTCGCCTGGGCCGATCTGATGGAAGACGCGGTCCGGCTCGCCGAAGCCCATCCGGTTTCGCGCGTGCTCGCCGCCGCGCTGCACCTGTTCCGCGAGGATGTCGAGGGCGATCCGGGGCTGCGAGAGATCTACTACCCCGACGGCGAGCCCCTGCCCGCCGGAGCGATCGTCCGCCAGCCGGCGCTTGCCCGCAGCCTGCGGCTGATCGCCGATGAGGGCAGCAAGGTCGTCTATGAGGGCGAGATCGGCGCCTCGATCGGCGCCTACAGCCAGGCCTGCGGCGGCGTGATGACGGCCGAGGACTTCGCCGGCTACGAGCCCGAATGGGTCGAGCCGCTGACCGGGACCTATCGCGGGCTGACCGTCCGAGTGATGCCGCCCAACTCATACGGCGTGCTGATGCTGATGCAGCTCAACGCGCTGGACGGCATCGCACCCGAGGACCTCACCGCGGACGATGCGGCTCGGCTTGCCTGTTTCATGCGCGCCCAACGCGCGGTCTTCGCCGAGGGCCGGGACCTGATCGCCGATCCCAGGACCAACCCGGTCCCGGTGGACGACATGCTGGGTGCCGCGACCACCGCTCGGCTGCGGGAAGCGGCGCGGGGCGAGACGGCGACGGCCGCGGCGGCGGCCCATCCGGCGGGCGGGACGTCCTGCATCACGCTGGCCGACGGCGAAGGCAACGGCATCTCGGTCGTGCAGTCGGTGTTCCATGTCTTCGGCGGCGCTTTCCTCGATCCCGGCACCGGCTTCCACATGAACAACCGGATGACCGGGTTCAGCACCGACCCGGACCATGCCGGCGTGCTTGCGCCCGGCAAGCGGCCGGCCCACACGCTGAATCCGGTGGTGGTCCTCGACGGCGGCGCGCTGCGCTACCTGATGGCCACGCCGGGCGGGCCGAGCCAGACGCTGTCGCACGTCCAGATCCTGTCGAACCTGGTCGACCGCGGCATCGAGCTGACGGCCGCCATCGAGGCGCCGCGCTGGAGCATCAACCTCAACGGCGAGACGCTGCTGGACGAGGCCTACCCCGACGATGTCGCCCGGCGCTTGGCCGCCCAGGGCTTCCCGGTCAAGCGCGCGGCGGGCGCGTCATATTTCGGATCGGCCAAGGTGATCGAACGACGGGCCGACGGCGTGCTGCTGGGCGCGGCCGATACCCGGCGCGAGGCCTACGCGGTCGGCGCCTGATGGCAGGCCCGGTCGATCTGATCCTCAGCCGCGGGAAGGTCATCACCGTCGATCCCGCCTTCGGGCTCGCCGAAGCCGTGGCAGTGCGCGGCGAGCGGATTGTGGCCATCGGCGGAGCGGCCGAGATCGAAGCGCTGGCCGGACCCGAAACCAGGCTGATCGATGCCGGCGGACGGGCGGTCGTGCCCGGGCTGATCGACGGCCACGCCCATCTCGACCGCGAAGGGCTGAAGCCGGTCTTCCCCTCGCTCGCGGGCTGCCGTTCGATCGACGATGTCTTGCAGCGCATCGAAGCGCTGGTTGCCGAATCCACGCCGGGCCAGTGGATCCTCACCATGCCGATCGGCGATCCGCCCTATTACTGGGACGTCCCCGACAACCTCGCCGAGAAACGCTTCCCGACGCGCTGGGAGCTCGACCGGGTCGCGCCGGACAATCCGGTCTATATCCGCCCGATCTGGGGGTTCTGGCGCCACATCCTGCCGCTGACCTCGGTCGCCAACTCGGCCGCGCTGGCGCTTGGCGGGATCGGCAGGGAGACGGCCGATCCGTCGGATACCATCACCTTCGAGCGTGATGCGCAGACCGGTGAACCCACCGGCGTCATCCACGAGAACACCTTCATGCCGGTGGTCGAGCTCAGCCATTTCCAGATGGCGCCGCGGTTCACGGCCGAGGACCGGGTCCGCGGGCTCAAGGTGGCGATGCGGGTCTACAACGCCACCGGCACGACCAGCGTCTTCGAGGAGCATGGCGCCGCGCAGGAGCTGATCCAGGCCTATCAGGCGGTCCATGCCGCGGGTGAGGCAACGGTGCGGGCGAACCTCGTCTTCAGCCCGTCCTGGGGGCCGGAGCGGGATATCGACTACACCCACGCGCTCAGGTCGTGGTCGGGCTGGCTCGGTGGGCGCGGGCTGGGCGATCCGTGGCTCGCGGTCGGTGGCATGTATACCGAGTTCGGCTTCAACCAGGACAGCCTGCTGCGCGCGCGCGCCTCGCCCTATACCGGGTGGTCGGGATTCAACTACGATTGCGGCGTGCCCGAGGATCGGATGGTCGGCTTCCTGGTCGAGGCCGCGCGCAACGGCATCCGGGTGGCGGCGCTGTGGGGCGAGTTCCTGGACCTGTTCGAGGCGGCGAACCGGGTGGTGCCGATCGCCGATCAGCGCTGGATCCTTGGCCACATCCGCGCGTTCAGCCAGGACGAGGTCCGCCGCATCGCCGATCTGGGCCTGGTGCTGACCACCCACACCAACCGCTACATCCACAAGCAGTCCCATATCATGCTCGAAGAGCTCGGCCCGGCGCGGGAGGAGGACATCGTGCCCCTCAAGCGGCTGCGTGAGCACGGCGTGCACGTCTCGCTGGCCACCGACAACGTGCCGACCAGCCTATTCTACCCGGTCTGGCAGTCGATCGCGCGCGAGAACCTGCATACCGGCACGCGGATCGGGGCCGGCCAGGCGCTGAGCCGGGAGGACGCGCTGCGCTGCGCGACGATCGAAGGCGCGTGGCTGAGCTTCGAGGAAGACGTCAAGGGCTCGCTCGAGGTCGGCAAGCTCGCCGACATGGTCGTGCTCGACCGCGACCCGCTGAGCTGTCCCGAAGGGGACATCAAAGACACGCTGGCCGAAACCACGATCGTCGGCGGAAAGGTGGTCTACGAACGCAGGCCATGAAGATCGAAGAGCTCGACACCCCCGTCCTGATGGTCGACGCCGCGTCGTTCGAGCGCAATATCGCGCGCATGTCCGCGCTCGCCGCCGAGGCCGGGATCGCCTACCGGCCGCACGCCAAGGCTCACAAGTCGCCGCATGTCGCGAAGCTTCAGATCGAGGCCGGCGCCGTCGGCGTGTGCTGCGCCAAGCTCGGCGAGGCCGAGGTGATGGCCGAGGCCGGCATCGAGGACATATTGATCACCACCGGGGTCATCGGCCGGTCCAAGGTGATGCGGCTGGTCAACGCGGCGCAAAAGTCCCGTATCGCGGTGGTCGTCGATGATGCGGACAACATCGCCGATCTCGCCGCCGGCGCCCAGACCGCGGGGCTCCGGCTCGACGTTCTGGTCGAGGTCGATGTCGGCCAGGGCCGCTGCGGCGTTCCGCCGGGCCCGCGCGCGGCCGAGCTCGCCGTCCTGATCGACGGAAATCCGTGGCTCACCTTCAAGGGCCTGCAGGGCTATCAGGGCGCGGTCCAGATGCGGGCGAGCCTCGCCGAGCGGCGCAGCGCGGTCGAGAAGGCGCTCGACCTGCTGAACCGGAGCGCGGACCTGGTGCGCAAGGCCGGAATCGAGATCGCGGTCCTGACCGGCGGCGGCACCGGCACCTCGGTGATCGACATCGCGCTCGGCGGGCTGACCGAGCTCCAGCCTGGCAGCTACATCTTCATGGACACGAACTACAGCGCGATCGAATGGCAGGACGCGCCGGCCCCGCCGTTCGAGAGTTCACTGAGCGTCTATGCCGGGGTCATCAGCCGGCCGGCCCCGAACCGGGTTATCCTGGATTCGGGCTGGAAGGCGATCAGCGGCGACGGCGGTCCGCCGATGGCGATCAATCATCCCGAGGCGGTGTTCCGGTTCGCCGGCGACGAGCACGGCGAGCTGAGCTTTCCGGGCGACTCGCCGCTGGCGGTCGGCGACAAGGTGGTGCTGATGCCGAGCCACTGCGATACCACGGTCAACCTGCACGACCGCTTCATCATCACCCGCGACGACGAGGTCGAGGACATCTGGGAGATCGCCGCCCGCGGCCGGTCTCAGTAGAACAGCACCGAGGGGTACCAGAGCACCGCGACGACCTGGTCGAACATCACATAGAGGAACAGCCAGGTCGCCGCGGCGTAGAGTCCGGCGTTCCACCAGGAAAACCGGCCCCAGAAGAGCATGAACAGGAAGACGAAGGCCGGCAGGGCGACGAGCTGGCCGGCCAGCAGCGTGACGGCGAAGACGCCGATCCACCAGAGGAAGAAGCGGCCGGCAGCGCCGAGCTCGCCCCGGACCGGGAAGGCATCGCCGCCCGAGGCGCAAACCCTGACGAGCTCGCGCACCGCAACGACCAGTGCCGCAACGGACAGCGCGATGCCCGGAATTACGGTGACCATCGGGATCCGGCCGACGTCCGCCGGCCAGGAGAAGGTCGGGACCACAGCATAGGCGAACACGGCAAAGCAGACCGCGATGGCTGCGACCGCCAGCACCGGGTCGGCGCGGCCGAGGTCGGCCGAAATCCTGGTCCCGCCCGCGCGCGCGGTCACCGTGCGGCGGACGGCGAAGGCGATGGTGAGCGCGATCAGCACCGCGATCACCAGGCAGATCGGCCGGCCCAGCCAGTCGAGCCCGTCATGGGCCGAATTGGTGATGAACAGCGCGTTCTCCATGATCGGGCCGATCACCAAGCCGAGCACCATCGGCGGGCGCGGCACGCCGCCCTGCTTCATCAGGTAGCCGAAGACGCCGAAGATCATCAGCGTCACCCAGTCACCCAGGTTGCTGTTGGCAAGCCACGCGCCCATGAAGACGAAGACCGTCACCGCCGGCACGATCAGAGTGCCGCGGATGAAGCTCACCTTGGCGACCTGCTTGGCGAGCAGCATCAGCAGGATCGCGCCGGCGACGTTGGCGATCGCCAGCGTCCACATCATCGCGAAGGTGACGTCGAGCTTGACCGTCAGCATCTCCGGACCCGGGGTCATGCCCTGGATCAGCAGCGCGCCCAGGAGGATCGCCATCGAGGCGCTGCCCGGGATGCCGAAGGCGACGGTCGGGATCAGCGCGCCGCCCTTCATGGCGTTGTTGGCGGTCTCCGGCGCGATCACCCCGCGCACATCGCCCTTGCCGAACCCGTCCTTGTCCTTGCTGCTCTGCACCACATGGCCGTAGGCCACCCAGTCGACGATCGAGCCGCCGAGGCCCGGCAGCATCCCGACATAGGCCCCGATCGCGGTCGAGCGCAGCACCAGCCACCAGTTGCGGGCGGCGTCGCCGATGCCGGTCAGCATGCCGCCGGCGACCTTGTCCTGCGGCACCCGCGAGATCGAGGTGTCGCGGATGGCCAGGTCGATCACCTCGGGCAGCGCGAACAGCCCGAGCACGACCGGGATCAGCGGCAACCCCTCGAGCAGGTAGGTCGCGCCCAGCCAGTAGCGCGGCACCGCGCCGTTCTCGGCATAGCCGATGAAGCTGAGCGACAGCCCGATCAATGCCGCGGTGAGCCCGCGCAGCATCGAATCGCCGCTGAGCGAGCCCACCATGGCGAGCCCGAGCAGGCCCAGCATGAAGAACTCCGCCTGGGTGAAGGACAGGATCAGCGGCTTGACGATCGGAATCGAAACGCCGAGGACAAGCGCGCCCAGGAGCCCGCCGACGGCGGAGACCGTGAAGGCGGCCCCGAAGGCGCGCGAGGCTTCGCCCTTCATCGCCATCGGATAGCCGTCGAGGATGGTGGCCTGGGAGGCCGCGGTCCCGGGAATGCCGAGCAAAACCGAGGCGATGGTGTCGCTGGTCGTGGTGACCGCGAACATTCCGAGCAGGAAGGCGAGCGCCGGCACCGGGTCCATCGAGAAGGTGAACGGCAGCAGGATCGCCATGCCGACCAGCCCCGACAGGCCGGGCACGGCGCCGAAATAAAGCCCGATGAAGACCCCGAGGAACAGATAGCCGATCGCCGGCCAGGCGAGCACCGAGACCAGACCGGCCAGCGCGGCATCGAACATCCCCGGATCCCCGACGAAACGCCCGGGCGGCTGCCTGCCGCCCGGGCACTCCTATCCGTCGGACGCTGTCGGCGCGGCTACTTGATGCCGACGAAGTCCTTGATAAAGGCGACGACCTCGGGCGCGACCTGACCGGCGGCTTTGATGTGGGCCTGGGCGGCGGCGGCCTGGATCAGGTTCGGCGGCGCCTTGATGACCTTGATGTAATCGGCGGCAAAGTCCTTGTCGTTGGCCAGCGCCTCCCACGCCGCGCGCAGATCCTTGACCGCCGCATCGGGCGTGCCGGCCGGCACGAACGAGCCGCGCAGCATGCTGACCGAGAGGTTGTTGATCAGCTGGAAGGCCTCGTACTTGGTACCCGAGGGGGCCTTGCCCTTGAGTTGCCGGTAGACGTCGATATAGGTCGGGATGCCCTTCAGTTGCGGGTTGCGCACCTGTTTGCCCATGGCATCGACCGCGGAGTAGTACCACAGCGCGAGCGCAAGGCCCGGCTTTATCAGGTTGGGCTCGACGTTCTTGCGGAAGCCCGGCACCGAGCCGCAGGAGAACTGCGTTTCGTTCTGCATCACCGAGGCGACGACCTTGGCGAGGCCGCGATAGCCGGTGACATACCTGTAGTCCGCCCCAAGCAGGTCGAGCGCCATCCTGAGCCGGATGTCGTGCGAGGAGGTGGTGCGCATGCCCGCAGCCTTGAAGCCCTTCTGGTTCAGCAGGTCAGCGACCATGGAGACGCCGGTGCCGACATCCTTGCGCACGTAGCAGACCTGGGGATGGCCGATGCCGGCAAGCCAGATGAAGTTGGAAAAATCCACCCGCAGGCCGGGATCTTCAAGCAGCTGAGAGATTACCGGCGGGGTAAAGATCGCGACCGTCCGCCCGTCCGGCCTGGCAACCTCGCCCATGAAGTTGGAGCCGATGATGCCGCCGGCGCCGGCGATGTTCTTGACGATGATCCGCGGGTTGCCGGGAATGTGCTTGCCAAAATGCTTGGCGACCAGTCGTCCCTCGATGTCGGTCGGACCGCCGGCGGAGTAGTTGATCAAAACGGTGATCCGCTTGCCCTTGTAGAACTGGGCGTCGGCCTGCCCACCGACGGTGGCGAGCACGCCGGCAAATGCGGCAAACAGCAGCTTCTTCATGGTGATCCTCCCGTCATAGGTGGCGATGACCCTCGGTTGGCCGCTCCGGCCCGGCCTAACGCTGGTCGGAGAGCAGCGTGCCCAGCTTGAACGGTTCGAAGGTCGGCTTGTAGCTCTTCTCGTCCAGGAACTGGCGCATGCCGGTGTTGTAGGAATCCTCGGCATCGCCGATCTTGATCGCCTTGCCCTTCTCGGCCAGGTAGTCGTAGGCCTGATCGAAGTCCATCGTCCGGACCTTGCGGACCGCCTGCTTGGTCGCGCGCAGCACCGCCGGACTCTTGGCCATCAGCTTTTCGGCAAGCTTGATCGTCTCGGCCTCCAGATCGGCCAGCGGCACGGCATAGTTCACCATGCCGATCCGGGCCGCCTCGTCGCCGTCGAACGGCTCGCCGAGGCAGCAGTAGTAGAGCGCGTGGCGCGGCAGGACGGCATCGGAGACGACCTTGGAGACCAGCGCGCCGGGCAGGATGCCCCAGTTGACCTCCGACAGCGAGAACGTCGCCTCCTTCGCCGCGATCGCGAAGTCGGTCCCAAGGAGCTGCATGAACGCCCCGCCCACGCAGTAGCCGTGGATCATCGCGATCGTCGGCTTGTCGTAGTTGTACAGCCGCTGCCAGCGCCAGCTATTGGCGTGTCTTTGCGCCTTCTTGCGCTCGTAGGGATCGTTCTCCAGCTCGCGGAAGAACTTCTTCAGGTCCTGTCCGGCGCTGAAATTGCCGCCGGCGCCGGTGACGATGACGACCTTTACGTCGGGATCGACTTCCAGCCGCTCGAGCGCGTCGTCCATGTCGTAATGGAGCTGGGGGCTCATCGCGTTGCGTTTCTCCGGGCGGTTCATGATCGCCCAGGCGATGCCGTCGCGAATCTCGACCTTCACGCATTCGTAGATGTAGTCGGACATCTGGCCCCCCGTGTGCTCTTCGGCAAACCCGCCGCTGGTGAAAGCTTAGCCCAAAGGCGGGTCAGATCAACCGCCATACTCCCGCAGGACGCGGCGGGCCAGGGCCATTTTCAGGATCTCGGTCGGCCCTTCGGTGATAACGAAGCTGCGCTGGTCGCGCCAGAACCGCTCGATCGGCAAATCGGTGGTCAGCCCGATGCCGCCGTGGATCTGCATGCAGCGGTCGGCCGCCTCGAAGGACTTGGTGTCGCCGATATATTTGCACATATACGCCTCGTAGCGGACATCCTCGTCGCGGTCGGCCTTCCAGGCGGCATTGTGCACCATCAGGCGGAGCTGATGGAGCTCGGCATAGGTGTCGACCAGCATCCATTGGACCGACTGACGCTCGGCCAGGGGCTGGCCGAAGGTCACCCGCTGCATGGCATAGCGCGCGCCGAGCTCCAGGCAGCGCTCCATCACGCCGATGCCGCGCGCGCCGTGGCGGATACGCCCGGCGCTGATCCAGTTCTGGGCGAACTTGAAGCCCTCGCCCTCCTCGCCGATGCGGTTTTCCGCCGGCACCCTGACATCCTCGAAGGCAATCTCCCACGGCCGGTCGTCCATCATCGTCTCCTGGGGGCGCAGCAGCTTCACCCCCGGGGTGTCCATGTCGACCAGGAAGCCCGAGATCCCGCCGCGCGAGCCCTTGGACCGGTCGGTCGCGGCGAACACCTGGGCGAAGTCGGCCTCGTCCGCGCCGGTGATGAACCGCTTCATGCCGTTGATCACGTAGTGGTCGCCGTCCCTGACCGCGGTCGAGCGCATGGCGCCGGGGTCGCCGCCGGCATCGGGCTCGGTCTGGGCGAAGCAGGCCTTGCGCTCGCCGGCGATCACCGGCTTGAGGTAGCGTTCCTTCTGCTCGTCGTTGAGGAAATAGAGGATCGGGCTCACGCTGGGCCCGAAGATGCTGGCATTGCGCGTCGGCAGCGCGATGGTCCGGCCGAGCTCGGACCACACCACAACGCGGGCGAGCAGGCCGAGCCCGATCCCGCCATACGCCTCGGGCACGTCATAGAGCCACAGCCCCAGTTCCTTCGCCTTTTGCTCCAGCGCGGTGCGGATCTCCGGCTTGACCTTGTTGCCGACGCAGGTCTCGCGCTCGATCGGGATCAGTTCGCGGTCGACGAACTTGCGCACCGTCTCCTTGAGCATGCGCAGCTCATCGGGCAAATCGAAATTCATCGCGCCCATGCCAGACCCGTCGATCCCACCTTCCATGAACCGCCTCCTTCAGGATTGCCGCTTCTCGCGTTCGATCGCCCGGATATCGACCGCGCGCACGCCCTCGCCGCGCGCCAACACCATCAGCGGGTTGATCTCGAGGTCCGAATACCGCCGATCCGCGGCCAGGAACAGCTCGGACAATCCCACCATCGCGCGGACCAGGGCATCGACGTCGCGCGCCGGCCGGCCGCGGAACGCCTCCAGCAGCGCCGCGCTGCGCAGCGAGGACAGCATCGCGCGCGCCTCGTGTTCATCGATCGGCAGCAGCCGGAAGGCGAGATCACCCAGCACCTCGACCGCAACGCCGCCGAGCCCGGCAACGATGAACGGCCCGAACTGCGGGTCCTCGCGGACCCCGACCAGAATCTCCAGCCCGGCGACCATCTGCTGGACGAGGAACCCGTCCAGCGGCGCACCCGGCGCGGCTTGCTCGAGCCGGGCGGCGATGTTCCGTGCGGCCCGGACCACCGCCTCGCCGTCGGCGAGGCCGAGCGCAACGCCGCCGATCTCCGTCTTGTGGCTGGCGGCGGGCGAGACGATTTTGAGCGCGACCGGAAAGCCGATCTCGGCCGCGTGATGCGCGGCTTCGGCCGGATCGGCGGCCAGCGCGCCCTTGGGGGCGGGCAATCCGGCGGCCGCAAGCGCGGCGGCGATGTCGTCGTCGATCGGGCCGAGCCCCGCCGCTTCGGGCAGCCCCTGCCGACGCCGCGCCGCATAGAAGGTCAGCGCCTTCAGCGCGCGCACCGTCTCGGGCAGGCCCTGTATGAACGGGATGCCCGCTTCCTCCTGGAAGGCCCGCCCGGCCGCGCCGACATTCTGGCCCATCCGGACATGGGCGATCACCGGCGTGCCTACCGCGGCAACGCGGGAGAACGTCTCCGGGTTTGCGTCGTCATGCTCGGAGGCCGGGAGCTGCCCCTGCATCGACAGAACATCGACGTTGGGATCAGCCGCGATCAGCCGGCAGATCTCGGCGAACTTCCCGGGCTGGCGGGCGAGCCCGGCGCCGGTGTCCAGCGGATTGGTCGGCTTGAGCCCAGGATCGAGCAACGGCTGCAGCGCGGCGTTGGTCGCTGGCGAGAATTCCGCGAGCGCGAGCCCGGCCGCCGCCGCGTAGTCGAGGAACAGCCCCTTCGCACCGCCCGAGAAGCCGGCCATCGCCACGCGCCGGCCCGCGGGAAGCGCGCATTTCGAAAAGATCAGCGCGGCCTCGATCATGTCGTCGAGGCCGTGGCAGCGAACGATCCCGTAACGGTCGCAGACTGCGTTGAAGATTTCGTCGTCGCCGGCGATCGCGCCGGTGTGGCTCTCGCCCGCCCGGCGGCCGGCCGCGCTGGCACCCGCCTTGACCACGACGACCGGCTTGCCCGCCGCAAGCGCCTTGGCAGCGGCGGCCTTGAACGGCTCGGGCCGGCGGATTCCCTCGAGCATGCAGGCGATCACCCGTGTCCCGGGATCCTCGACCATGAAGGACAGGTAGTCGGCGACATCGAGATCGAGCTCGTTGCCCGAGGAGATCGCATAGGAGAAGCCCAGCCCGCGCACCGCAGCCTGCTGCAGCCAGTACTGGAAGGTGCCGCCGGACTGGAAGATCACCCCGACACCGCCCCGCGGCAGGCCGCGGACCCGGCTCGCCGGATAGAACAGCAGGTTCTCGGGCAGCGAGATCGAGCCCATGCAGTTGGGGCCGCAGACCCGCAGACCCCGGTCGCACAGCGCGCGCAGGCCGCGCGCCCGCGCCGCGCCCGGCTCGTCGCCGCCCTCGCCGAACCGTGCGGCATAGACCAGCCCCGCCTTCAGCCCGTTGGCCAAGCCCTCGGCCAGGCTGTCGACCACGCCTTCGGCCGGGATGATCGTGAGCGCGAGATCGACCGGTTCGGGAAGGCTCGCAAACGACGGGTAGACCGGCTGCGACCACAAGGATTGGCGCCGCGGATTGATCAGATAGACCGGGATCGGGAACCCCGCCTGCGCGGCGTTTTCGTAAATCGCCCGAGCCCATCCGCCGCCGCCGGACTCCGAAGCCCCGACGATCGCCACCGATCGCGGGCGAAACAGCCCTTCGACGGACCGAAACACACATCCCCCGGTCTTTTGCCTGGCCCGCCGGACGGCGGCCCGCCGGTGGCCGAGTATCGGGAAGCGGGGCCGGCGGCGTCAAGCCGACGGGCTGCGCCCGTCTTCAGGCCGCGCGCGCGATCGCTTCGCCGTTGAAGGTCAGCCCCGCCGCACCGCGGGCGATGCGTACCGTCTCGCCGTCGCGGATCCTGCCCTCGAGGATCAGGGTCGCGAGCGGGTTTTGCAGGCTCCGCTGGATGACGCGCTTGAGCGGACGGGCGCCATAGGCCGGATCGTACCCCTCCTCGGCGAGCCAGGCCTTGGCGGCCTCATCGACGGCCAACCTCACCGAGCGGTCCTCCAGCAAGCAAGCGAGGCGGTCGAGCTGGATATCGACGATCGCCTCCATGTGCCCGCGGTCGAGCCGGCGGAACAGCAGGATCTCGTCGAGCCGGTTGAGGAACTCCGGGCGGAACGCGGCGCGCACCGCGTCCATGATGCCTGCGCGCGCCGCCTCGACGTCCTCGCCCTCGGTCTGGGCGGCCAGGGCTTCGCTGCCGAGGTTCGAGGTCAGCACGATCAGCGTGTTGCGGAAATCGACATGGCGGCCGTGGCCGTCGGTCAGCCTTCCGTCGTCGAGCACCTGGAGCAGGATGTTGAAAACGTCCGGGTGGGCCTTCTCGACCTCGTCGAACAGGATCACCTGATAAGGCCGGCGACGGACCGCCTCGGTCAGGCTGCCGCCCTCTTCATAGCCGACATAGCCGGGCGGCGCGCCGATCAGCCGGGCGACGGCATGCTTTTCCATGTACTCCGACATGTCGATGCGAATCAGCGCCGCCTCGTCGTCGAACAGGAAAGCCGCAAGAGCCTTGGTGAGCTCCGTCTTGCCGACGCCGGTCGGCCCGAGGAACATGAACGATCCCAGCGGCCGGTTGGGGTCCTGGAGCCCGGCACGGGCGCGCCGGACCGCATTGGCGATGGTGCCGACCGCCTCGTCCTGGCCGACCACACGGGCCGACAGCGCACCCTCCATGCCGAGCAGCCGGTCGCGCTCGCCCTCCAGCATCTTGTCCGTCGGGATGCCGGTCCAACGCGAGACCACGGCGGCGATGTCGGCCTCGCTCACCTGCTCGTTGAGCATCCGGCGGCCGTCCTGGCCGTTGCCGTCGGTGGCGAGCTTGCACTCGAGTTCGGGGATCAGGCCATAAGCCAGCTCGCCGGCGCGCGCAAGGTCGCCGGAGCGCTGAGCCTGCTCGAGCTCGATACGTGCCTGGTCGAGCCGCTCCTGGACCTTGTGACTGTCGGCGATCTTGTCCTTCTCCGCCTGCCAGACGGCGGTCAACTCGATCGATTTCTGCTCGAAATCGGCAAGCTCGCTCTCCAGCTTTTCGAGCCGTTCGCGCGAGGCCGGATCGCTCTCCTTGCCAAGCGCCTCGCGCTCGATCTTGAGCTGGATGATCCGCCGGTCGAGCTCGTCGATCTCCTCCGGCTTGGAATCGATGCTCATCCTCAACCGTGAGGACGCCTCATCGACCAGGTCGATCGCCTTGTCAGGCAGAAACCGGTCGGCGATATAGCGGCTCGACAGCGTGGCCGCGGCAACGATCGCCCCGTCGGCGATCCGGATGCCGTGGTGCAGCTCGTACTTCTCCTTGAGCCCGCGCAGGATCGAGATCGTATCGGCAACGTTCGGCTCGGCGACGAACACCGGCTGGAACCGCCGGGCGAGCGCGGCGTCCTTCTCGATGTGCTTGCGGTATTCGTCCAGCGTCGTTGCGCCGATGCAATGAAGCTCGCCACGCGCCAGCATGGGCTTGAGCATGTTGGATGCATCCATCGCCCCTTCGGCGGCGCCGGCGCCGACCAGCGTGTGGAGCTCGTCGATGAAAACCAACACTTCGCCCTCAGCGGCGCGAATCTCCTCGAGCACGGCCTTGAGCCGCTCTTCGAACTCGCCGCGGTACTTGGCGCCGGCAACGACCGCACCGAGGTCGAGCGCCATCAGCCGCTTGTTGCGCAGCGATTCGGGCACGTCGCCCTTGACGATCCGCTGGGCCAGACCCTCGACGATGGCGGTCTTGCCGACGCCGGGCTCACCGATCAGGACGGGATTATTCTTGGTCCGGCGGGCCAGCACCTGGATGGTGCGGCGGATCTCCTCGTCGCGCCCGATCACCGGATCGAGCTTGCCGGTCTCGGCCTGCCCGGTCAGGTCGGTCGCGTAGCGCTTGAGCGCGTCATAGGCCTGCTCCGCGCCGGCGGTGTCGGCGGTCCGGCCCTTGCGCAGGGCCTCGATCGCGCCATTCAGCGCCTGCGGCGTGAGGCCGCATTCCTTGAGGATCCGGCCGGCCTGCGTCTCGCTCGACAGCGCGAGCGCAAGCAGCAGCCGCTCGACGGTCACGAAGCGGTCGCCGGCCTTCCTGCCGGCGTCCCGGGCGGCCTCGAAGACCCGCGCGGTCTCGGGCGCCAGGTAGAGCTGTCCATTGCCGCCTTCGACCCGCGGCAGCCCGTCGAGCACAGCCTCGGTGCGCCGCAGCACCTCGGCGGGATCGCCGCCGGCGTTGCGGACGAGGCCGGACGCAAGGCCCTCGCGGTCCTCGAGCAGGACCTTCAAGATGTGTTCAGGGGTGAAGCGCTGATGGCCGCGGCCCATCGCCTGGGTCTGGGCCGACTGGACCACGCCGCGGGCGCGCTCGGTGTAGCTGTCGAAATCCATGCCGTGCAACTCCGCTCACAGACATTGCAACTTGATGCCCCCTGCAACAGGCGGGCGTGCTATCCGGACCCTGGATCAGGCGTCCGAATCCTATATGGATGCCAAGCAGGAGACCCGCAAGGCCATATAATCTCGGAGTTTTGGGGTATGGCTGTCCTGGCCGCCGCCGGTCAGGTCAATCCTGCGGCTGCGGATCCTGGGCCGGTTCTTCCTGCGTCGGACTCGCCGATGCGCCGTTGGCGCCGTTCCCGCTCGCCTCGGGGATCTCCGCATGCGCGCCGCCATTGGTGATGACCTCGATCGTCGGCGCCTCGTCGGCGTCGCCTTCGGCGCGGATGTCCAGATCTCCCTGCGGGCGGCCGTTCTGGGCGTTGCGATCCTCGAACTCGCCGTTGGCGGTCATGACCCGGTAGTAATGCTCGGCATGCTGGAAATAGCTTTCCGCGGTAATCCGATCGCCTGCCGAGGTCGCGTCGCGTGCCAGGGCCAGGTACTTCTCGACGACCTGCTGGGCGTTGCCCCGGACCTTCACCTCCGGGCCGTTGCTCTCGAAGGTCTGCGACCTCGAATGTGGATTCTTCCGGCCGGTCCGCCCGCGAAGACGCTTTGGGTTGGATCCTTGTCTCATAGGTTCCACTTTTCTGTTCAAGTTACGAAGCCCTTTCCCACCGCCGGTGCCCCAAAATGTCCTGGCTCCGGGCGCTTGCCGCTACCCGTAGGTTGGCATCTCAAAAGGGTGCTTCACGGGCCGGCAGTCCTGGGCCCGCTGCCCGCTGCCTTGCCGGCTTCAAACCTAACCACGCATCCGATGCTTTCCAACCTTTATTTTTTACCGAGGGTTGACGCATCGGCTTTGCACAGCCCCAGGCAGCGCACTATACCGCCCAGGTCGGCCATTTCGACGAATCGCTCCAGGCCGCAAGCGGCCATGACCGCACCCACCGGACCGGCCTGGCCCTGGGCGATCTCGACGAAGGCCGCGCCTCCGCGCGCGAGCCTCCGATGCATCCGCGGCGCCAAGGCGCCGTAGGCATCAAGCCCGTCCACGCCGCCGTCCAGGGCCGCGCGCGGATCGAACAATGCAACTTCCGGGGCCAGCCCGTCAATCGCGGCGCGCGGGATATAGGGCGGGTTGGCGACGATCAGGTCGAACCGGCCCGCCGCGACCGCGTCCTCCCAATTGGTGCAGACGAACCGCGCACGGTCCGCAAGCCCCAGCGCGGCCGCGTTCACGCGCGCCATCCCGACCGCGCCGGCGGCGCGGTCCGTCCCGACGCCGGCGGCGGCCGGAAACTCACTCAACAGGGCGCACAGCAGACATCCCGAGCCGGTCCCGAGATCGAGGATCCGCAACGCGGCGGCCCGGTCGGGCTGCCAGGCCAGCACCGCCTCGATGAGCGTCTCGCTGTCGGGCCGCGGATCCAGCGTCGCCGGGTTGAGCGCGAAATCGAGGCTCCAGAACTCGCGCGCGCCGAGGATGCGCGACACCGGCTCGCGCCCGCAACGCCGATCGATTCGCGCGCGGTAGACCGCCGCCTGGTCGTCATCGAGGCAGCGCTCGGGGGCGGCGATCAGCCCGGCACGGCCAATGCCGAGGCTCGCGCACAGCAGCAGCCGCGCATCGGCCTCGGCGCGTTCGACACCGGCCGCCCGCAGGCGGCGTGCCGCCTGGCTCATCGCGGTCGAGGCCGCGATCAAGAGACTTCCGCCAGCCGTGCCGCCTGGTCGTCGGCGCTCAGCGCATCGATGATCTCGTCCAGCGACTCCCCGGCAAGGACCCGGTCGAGCTTGTGCAGCGTCAGGTTGATCCGATGGTCGGTCACCCGGCCCTGCGGATAGTTGTAGGTGCGGATACGCTCCGACCGGTCGCCGGAGCCGACCTGGGAGCGCCTCGCCGCAGCGCGTTCGGCATCGCGGGCGGCGCGCTCCGCCTGATAGAGCCGCGCGCGCAGCACCTTCATCGCCTTCGCACGGTTCTTGTGCTGGGATTTCTCGTCCTGCTGCGAGACCACGATCCCGGTCGGGACATGGGTGATCCGAACCGCGCTGTCGGTGGTGTTGACCGACTGCCCGCCGGGTCCGGAAGAGCGGAAAACGTCGATCCGCAGATCGCGCTCATCGATCTGGATGTCGACATCCTCCGGCTCCGGCAGGACCGCGACCGTCGCCGCCGAGGTGTGAATCCGCCCGCTGGACTCGGTCTCCGGGACCCGCTGGACGCGATGGACACCCGATTCAAACTTCAGCCGCGCGAACACGCCGCTGCCCGAGATCTCCGCGATGGCCTCCTTGAAGCCGCCGATCCCGGTCTCGGTGGCCTGGATCAGCTCCATGCGCCAGTTGTGCAGTTCGGCGTAACGCTGATACATGCGGTACAGATTGGCCGCGAACAGCGCCGCCTCCTCGCCACCGGTGCCCGCCCGGATCTCGAGGATAGCGTTCCCGTCATCGGCAGCGTCCTTCGGCAGGAGCAGCCACTTCAAGGCCTGCTCGTGCTCGCCGATGGCGCGTCTGACCTCGGACAGCTCTGCCTGCGCGAGCTCGCGCATGTCGGAATCCGAGATCTCCTCGGCGATGATTTCTTCCAGTCCGTGCGCTTCCCGCCGGGCGGCCCGCAGCGCCTTGATGGCATCGACCACAGGGTTGAGCTCGGCATATTCTTTCGATACCCGAACGAATTCCTGGCTGTCGCGAAGCTCCGAGCCGGCGAGCGTGGCCGCCAGCTCCTCATGGCGGGCGAGCAGAAGTTCGAGCTTCTCGTCCATGCCTACCGATCCTCATCCGGGCCGCGATCGGTCGACTCGATCGCGAACAGCGCAGCGAGCGCAGCTTCGAGATCGGGCCGCGCCGGATCGTCCTCGGCGGCGAGCGCGCCAAGCGCGCGTGAGGGTGTATCGAGCAGGCGGTTTACCAGGCGCCGGGTGACCAGCGCCACATCCTCCCCGCCGTGCGCGGCCAGCACATCACCGCGTACCGCCTCGAAGTGGGCCCGCAGCGCCGCGATCGCCGGGCCCGGATCGCGCACCACCAGGGTGCGGAGGTAACGGCCCACCTCCTCGTCGAGGACCGCCTCGGCCTGGTGCGCGGCCTCCTCCCGGCCCGCCACGCCCTGTTCGGCGATGCGCTCCAGATCCGCCAAATCATAGACGAACGCATCGTCGAGATCGTCCACCTCGGCGGCGACGTCGCCGGGGATGGCCGCATCGATCAGCAGGATCGGCTTGCGCCGGCGGGCGCGCAGGGCCGCGCGCACCATCGAAGCGGTGATCGCGTGTCGTCCGGTGCCGAGCGCGCTGACCACGATATCGGACTCCGCCAGCAGATCCTGGAGTGTCTCGATCGGCGCATGGTGGCATCCGTGCCGCCGTGCGGCGGCCTCCGCGCGCGCGGCCACCCGAGCGGCCATGACGATTCCGCGCAACCCCGAGGCCAGGATGTGCTCGGCGACGAACTCGCCCATGTCACCGCCGATCAGCATGAGCGCGGTGCAGCCGGTCAGGTCGCCGTGGACGTCGCGGGCGAGGCGGCGCGCCGCGGCGGCCATCGAGACCGGCCGCTGGCCGATCGTCGTCTCGGACCGCACCCGTCTGGCCGTAGCGTAGGCCGCGTTCAGCAGTGCTTCGAGATCGGCTCCGACCATCCCGGCCGCACGCGCGCGGCGATGGCCTTCGCGGACCTGTCCGGTAACCTGGGGCTCGCCGATCACCGGGCTGTCCAGCGCCGCGGCAACGCGGAAGACATGGCGCACCGCCTCGGCGTCCCGCTTGACGTAAAGCTCGGCCGCGATCTCCTCGACCTCCATACCCGCCCGTTCGGCGAAAAGGGTCGAGATCGCCGCGACCGCGGCAGCCGTATCGGATTGAACCGCCTGCACCTCCGTGCGGGCACATGTCGACAGCAGCACCGCCTGGTCCACACCGGCCCGGCGGAGCCGTTCGAGGAAAGCGGGCTGGGCCTCGTCCTCGACCAGCAACCGGTCGCGGGTCGTCGCGGCGCTGGAACGGTGGTTCGCGCCGACGACGAGGAAATTCGGTTTTTGCCCGGGCCGGCCCATCGCCCGGTCATGCAAACCGCGCCAGGTGGGCGGCAAGCTCGGACAGGGGCACCGCGGTCTGCTCGCCGCTATCCAGATCGCGCAGCGTGGCGGTCCCGCCGGCGAGCTCGTCCTCGCCCAGGATGACCGCTGCCCGGGCGTTGAGGCGGTCGGCACGCGCCAAGCGGCGCTTGAGGTTGCCGCGATAGCCGAGCTCGACGGTAAAGCCGGCGCCGCGCAGGCTTTGGGCAAGCGTCAGCGTCGCGGCCTCGGCGGCGGCGCCGACCGGGACCAGCGCGATCGGCCGCGGCGGCGGTTCCGGCTCGCCGCTCAGCATCGAAAGCCTCTCGATGCCGCCGGCCCAGCCGATACCCGGAGTCTGTGGTCCGCCCATCATTCCGACCAGCCCGTCATAGCGTCCGCCGGCAATGACGGCACCCTGCGCGCCCAGCGCCTCGGTGGTGAACTCGAAGGCGGTATGGCAATAATAGTCGAGCCCGCGGACCAGCCGACGGTTGACCTCATGGTCGATGCCGAGCCTGACCAGCCCGTCGCGCACGGTGGCGAAGAAATCCGTCGATTCCCCATCCAGACTGTCGGCGAACGAAGGCGCGCCGACGACGACCTCGCGGTCGCCGGCATCCTTGGAATCGAGGATCCGCAAGGGGTTGCGGTCGAGCCGCGCGAGGCTGTCCTCGGACAGCGCGGCGCGATGGGCCTGGAGGTAGTCGACCAGGACCGTGCGATAGGCGGCCCGGCTGGCGGCATTGCCCAGCGTGTTGAGCTCCAGCGTCGTCCGGGCGCGGACGCCGAGCGCATCGAGCACCGCGGCGCCGAGCGCAATCACCTCGATGTCGGCGATCGGCTCGGCAACGCCTAGCAGCTCGATATCGATCTGGTGGAACTGGCGGAGCCTGCCCTTTTGCGGCCGCTCATAGCGGAACATCGGCCCGGCACAGAAGTATTTGAGCGGCAGGTGCTGCGACAGGCCGTTGGAGATCAGCGCCCGGGCGATGCCGGCGGTGGCCTCGGGGCGCAGGGTGAGCTCCTCGCCGCCGCGGTCGGTGAAGGTGTACATCTCCTTGGCAACGATGTCGGAGGTCTCGCCAAGGGTGCGCTTGAAGACCTCGGAGAACTCGAAGACCGGCGTCGCGATCTCGTGATAGCCGTAGCGTCCGGCGACCTGCCGCGCGGCCTCGACGATTCGGCGGAACCCGCGCGCCTGATCGGGCAGCAGGTCGTGCGTTCCCCGCACGGGCTGGAGCTTCGCCACGTCAGGGTGCTCGCCGGCCGGGCTCGGCAGCGCGATACCGCAACCCGGCGCGGTGGATCAATAAGCCGATTCTCGCCGCCATCGGCGGGTTATAGCGCAATTCGCCGCCGTGCAAAAACGCGCTCGGGCGAAGGCTTTACTGACTCGCCAGCCCCAGCAGGCGGTCGGCATCGAGCACCACATCGCGCTTGACCGCACCCCGAGGCCCGAGCTTGGGGATCGCCCGGCCGTCGACCAGGATGTCGATGCCACCGGCGTCGCCGGTCATCAGGGTAAGCCCTGACTGCGCGGGCACAGGGTAGCTGCCGCCCCGGCGCAGCACGCCGGAATAGACCGGCGCCGCACCGTCCGCCCCGACTTCGAGCCAGATATCGGTGTTGGCCTGCAGAACGATGCGGCCGGCGATCAGGGTCTCGGCCTGCTCGGCGGCGCCGCCGCCGAGCGGCGAAAGCCCGCCGTCGGCCTCGGGCGCGACCGTCGCCGAGCGGCCGGCCGTTTCGGTTTCGACGGGCTCCGGGGCAGCCTCGACAGGGATGGGCGGCGGCGCAGCGGCGGTCTCCGGCTGAACGGCGGCCGTCTCCATGCGCGTCGGCGTCCCCGGAACGGCGGCGGCGTCGGCATCAACGGGATCGGTGACAGTGCCCTCGGCCTGGCCCGGAGGATCTTCGAGCGCCGGCGGCCGGACATCTTCGACCGGCTGACTGGTCGGCGCGGTCGCCGTGTCGTTGGCCGGCGGCTCTGGAGCGGCCCGGTCCGCCTCGGCCGTCTCCGGCGGCGCCGCGGCCGTGGGCTCCTCGATCAGTGCGATAAGCTGGTCGGGCAGGGCCGCGACACTCTCGACCGGGTCGCGGTCGCTTTTGGCCATGTAGTACCAGACGCCATAAGCCCCCACGGCGAGCAACGCGGCGAGCAGCAGGATCGGACGGGTGGGGAGCCGGCCTTCCTCGACCGGCGAGGGCAGGGACAGATCCGTCTCGCCGGTGCTGGGCCGGCCCGCCGCCTTGTACGATTCGATGATCTCGCGGCCGTCGAGCCCCAGATAGTCGCCATAGACACGCAGGAAACCGGTCACATAGGCGGACCCGGGCAGATCGCTCAGCCGGCCTTCCTCGATGGCTTGCAGATAGATGCGGCGGATGCGCAGCTCGCTCGCGACGTCGACCACGTCGTACCCAAGGGCAAGCCGCGCTTCGCGCAGGCGGGCGCCGACTTCGGCTGCGTCGAATGATGTCCGGGCGGCGGCCACCGGCGTCGCTTCCTCCGGCTCTTGCGGTCTGTCCGCGCCATTGTCCATACCGAACGCTCACGCCCGGTTCGATAGCGTGTGCGGCGTGCGCGCGCCACCGGCATCTTGGGCCGGCCCCTTGGGCCGACACCGTGCGCCCGGGCAGCCTTTCCGCGGCGCAACGCGCGCCTGACCGCTCGCCTCCTTACCCGTCCAACGGACAGGTCCAGCTTTAGTAGCAACTTCGGGTGACATCGATCAATTCATTTGTGATGACCGATGCCCTGGAGTCCGCCAGGCCGCGGGCCTGCGGTCAAGCATCCTCCAGTATTATGCCGCGGTCGCGGGAGAAACCTCGCAGCCGTTCGCGGATGCTGCGGTCGGGCAGGTTCAGAAGCGTCGCCAGGAAGTCGCCGAGCATGCCGGCATCGAGGCTCAGGATCATTTTCTTAACCGGCCCGATCGTGCCGGCGGGCGCGGAAATGCTGCGGAACCCGACCCCGATCACGGCCATCGCCTCGATCGGCCGGCCCGCCATCTCGCCGCAAAGCGAGACCGGGACACCATGGGCATCGCAGCGCGCGACCAGGCCGCGCAGCAACGACAGCGGGCCGGGCGACAGGACGTCGTAACGCTCGCTGACCCGAGGGTTTCCCCTGTCCGAGGCGAACAGAAACTGGAAAAGGTCGTTGCTGCCGACCGAGACGAAATCGACCCGCGGCAGCAGCGCCTCGAGCTGCCACATCAGGCTGGGCACCTCGACCATCACCCCGACGCGCACGGGATCGGGCATCGGCTCGCCCCGCGTCGCGGCCCGGCGCAGTTCGAGATCCAGGATGGCGCGCGCGGCTTCCAGCTCGGCGACCTCCGCGATCATCGGGAACATGATGTTCAGCCCGCGGGCGCCGGTGGCCCCGATCAGCGCGCGGAGCTGCTGGCGCATCATGTGCGGCCGGTCCAGCGCCACCCGAATCGACCGCCAACCCATGGCCGGGTTCTGGTCCTTCGAGTCCCGGAAATAAGGCAGCTCCTTGTCGCCGCCGATGTCGAGCGTGCGGAAGGTCACCGGCAGGCCGTTCGCGCCTTCCAGCACCTGCCGGTAGAGATCGGTCTGGGCCTCGACGCTGGGGAATTCGGAATGGACCATGAACGGAATCTCGGTCCGGTAGAGCCCGATGCCCTCCGCCCCGCTGTCCGGCAGGGCCTGGAGATCCATCAGCAGCCCGGCGTTCATGTTCAGGCTGATCCGCACACCGTCGCGGGTACGTGCCGGCGCATCGCGCATGGCGGCATATTCGGCCAACCTCTGCTGGCGCACCGACAGGTGATCGGCCGCCATTTGCAGGATGTCCTCGCCCGGCCGCACGTAGACCTGGGCGTGATCGCCGTCGACGATGACCGGATCCATCTGGTCGATTCGGGTCAGGAGGCCCTTGATGCGGCCGACCACCGGGATGTTGAGCGCCCGTGCGACGATCGCGACGTGGGAGGTCGCGGAACCCTCCTCGAGGATCAGCGCCTTCAGCCGCCGAGGCTCGTAGTCCAGCAGTTCCGCCGGGCCGATATTGTGGGCGACCAGGACCACGGCCTCGGGCTGCACCTCCAAATCGGCGATGCGCACATTGCCGGTCAGATGGTGAAGCAGCCGGTAGGCGAGGTCCTCCAGGTCGGCCATGCGCTCGCTGAGATAGGGATCTACGATCTGGTGCATGCGCGCCCTGGTGTCGTCGAGCACTTTCTGGACTGCGGCCTCGGCGGCCAGCCCACCGTCGATCGCCTCGCCGATGCGCCGCAGCCAGCCGCGGTCCTCGGCGAACTTGCGGTAGGTCGCGAGGATGTCGCGATGCTCGCCCGCCTGGTCCAGCTCGCTCAGCGCCAGCATGTCGTCGAGCTCACTGTGCATCGAGGCCATCGCCTGGGCCAGCCGGTCGTGCTCGAGCTCGGGCTCGTCGGCGAACATCTGGGGGATGCTGACCGGCGGGGTGTGCAGCACCGCCTCGCCCATCGCCAGCCCTTCGCTGATCCTGAGGCCTTCGAGCCGGACCGACAGGACCGCGTTGCCTTGACTGGGGGTGGTCTCCGCCGCGTTGATCAGCGCGCCGCCGGCAATCAGCTCGGCGACCACCACGCCGATCAATTCCAGCGCCTCGACCTCTTCGTCGGCATATTGGCGCCGCGCCTGGTTCTGGACGACCAGCACGCCGCGCACCCGCCCGCCGCGCAGGATCGGCACGCCGAGCAGCGAATGGTAGATCTCCTCACCGGTCTCCGGCCGGTAGGTGAACTGCGGGTGCGACTGGGCGTCGGGCAGGTTGAGCGGCCGGGCCTGCGCGGCGACCGTACCGACCAGGCCCTCGCCGACCCGCAGCCGGGTCCGGTGCACCGCGTCGGGGTTGAGCCCCTTGGTGGCGAACAGCTCCAGCAGCTCGCCCGCGCGCATCACGTAGACCGAGCAGACCTCCGCCACCATCTCGGCGGCGACGATCTCGACGATCTCCTCCAGCCGCTCCTCGGCCGAGCCCTCACCCGCCATGACGGTGCGCAACCGGCGAAGCGCGCGGCGGTGACCGCTGATTCCCGCTTGCACCATCGCCGTCACTTCTTGATCCCCGCCCTGGCTTCGATCGCGTCCAGCGCCTGATCGACCAGCTCGGCGATGATCGCGCCGATCGGCTCCTCGCGCGCCACCATCCCGACGCTCTGCCCGGCCATCAGGGAGCCGAACTCGATATCGCCCTCGATCACCGCGCGCCGCAGGGCGCCGGCCCAGAAATGCTCGATCTCGAGCTGGGCTTCGTCTTGGGCCACCTCGCCGGCCCGGTAGCGCGCGATGATCTGGCGCTGGGTGTCCATGAAGGCCTGGGTGCCCTTGTTCTGCAGCGCGCGCACCGGGATGACGGGGAAATCGGGGTCGATCTGCACCGATGCGACCGCATCGCGCGCGGCAGCGCGGATGAAGGCCCGCTTGAAGTCCGGATGGGCGATCGACTCGCTGGCACAGACGAACCGGGTGCCGAGCTGGCAGCCCGAGGCGCCGAGTTCGAGATAGGACAGGATCGCATCGCCCCGGCCGATCCCGCCGGCGATGAACACCGGCACGTCGTTCAGGCTGGGGAGGATCTCCTGGGCAAGCACGCCGGTCGCGACCGGCCCGACATGGCCGCCGGCCTCGGCGCCCTCGATGATGATGGCGCCTGCCCCCAGGCGGACCAGACGCCTGGCCACGCCCAGCGTCGGGGCGAAAGCGACCACCTTGGCGCCGCCGTCGTTGATCCGCTGGATCGAGGCGGACCGGGGCAGCCCACCGGCCAGGATCACGTGCGAGATCCGATGGTCGAGGCAGACCTCGATCAGGCCGTCGAGCTCGGGATGCATGGTGATCAGGTTGACCCCGAAAGGCCTCTCGGTCCGCGTCGCGGTCTCGGCGATCTCGGCCGACAGCAGGTCCGGCCCCATCGCGCCGCAGGCGATGACCCCGAACGCGCCGGAATTGGACAGCGCCGAGACCAGGTTGCGCTCCGATACCCAGGTCATCGCACCGCCGAGGATTGCGTGCTCGACGCCGAGAAACGTCCGGCCGCGGGCCCACAATGCGTCAAGCCGCGCGCGGGCAGCGCTCCGATCCATACCCCCTCTCCTTGCCGTCAGCCGCCGGCCGGCGCGCGGCCAACGGCTCCGGCCTCGTCCTCATCCAGCCCGTAGACCGTGTGAAGCGAGCGCAGCGCCAATTCGGTATACTCCTCGGCCAGCAGAACGCTGACCTTTATTTCCGATGTCGAGATGACCTGGATATTGATTCCCTTCTCGGCCAGCGCGGTGAACATCGCCTGCGCCACGCCGGCGTGGGACCGCATGCCGACGCCGATGACCGAGATCTTGACCACCTCGGGATCACCCTCCAGCCGGTCGTAGCCGATCTGATCGCGCACCCCTTCGATGGTGGCGATCGCCCGATCGAGATCGGCCTTGGTGACGGTGAAGGTCAGGTCGGTCTTGCGGCCGTCGGCCGAGACGTTCTGCACGATCAGGTCGACATTGATGTCTGCCTCGGCGAGCGGGCCGAAAATGCCGGCCGCGACCCCGGGCCGGTCCGGCACGCCGACCATGGTCACCTTGGCCTCATCGCGCGTGTAGGCGATGCCTCTGACGACTTCGTGTTCCAATTCCCCGTCCTCTTTGACGACCAGGGTTCCGGGCCGGTCGTTGAAGCTCGAGCGGACCTGCAGCTTGACGCCGTGGTTCATCGCCATCTCGACCGAGCGCGTCTCCAGCACCCTGGCTCCCTGGGACGCCATCTCGAGCATTTCCTCGTACGTCACCCGATCGAGCTTGCGCGCCTTGGCGACGATCCGCGGGTCGGTGGTGTAGATGCCCTCGACATCGGTGAAGATGTCGCAGCGCTCGGCGTTCAGCGCAGCCGCGACGGCGACCGCAGAAGTATCCGAGCCGCCGCGGCCGAGCGTGGTGATGCGGCCGTCCGGACCCAGCCCCTGGAAACCGGCGATAACCGCGACCTGTCCATCGGCCAGGGTGTCCTCGATCGCCTTGGCTTCGATCGCGCTGATGCGCGCCCGCCCGTGCACGGCGTCGGTGCGGATGGGCACCTGCCATCCGAGCCAGGACCGGGCCTGGATCCCCAGCGATTGGAGGGCAAGGGCCATCAGCCCGATGGTGATCTGCTCGCCGGCCGAGACCACGACGTCGTATTCACGGCCGTCAAGGTCCCGGTCCATCTGCCGCGTCCAGTCGACGAGCTGATCGGTCGATCCGGCCATCGCCGAGACCACCACGGCAACTTCATTGCCGGCATCGACCTCCTCTTTCACCAGCCGGGCCGAGGCGCGGATGCGCTCGATATCGGCCATCGATGTCCCGCCGAATTTCTGCACGAGACGCACAGATCAGCGCTCCTTCGCCCGGAAAGCGCCCGCCCCGATGCACCGCATCGGGCATCAAAGAAAACCGCGGCGGCAAGTTGCCGCTGGCAGATCGAAATCCGCGCCTGGTTGGTTGTCCTGAAAGGGCGCGCATACATATACCCAACATCGGGTTATAGCAAGCAAAGGCGCGGTGGAGGATGTCCGGAGCAGCGGCGGTCGACGAGGGCGAGGTTGCGCGTTTCTCCGCTCTCGCCGAGCAGTGGTGGGACCCCGACGGCAGCTTTCGCCCGCTGCACAAGATCAACCCGGTCAGGGTGCGCTATGTCCGCGACGCGCTGGCCGAACGCATCGGCCGCAACGGCGCCGATGACAGCCCGCTCGCCGGGCTCGCGATCCTCGATGTCGGGTGCGGCGGCGGGCTCCTGGCCGAGCCGCTCACCCGGCTGGGCGCCTCGGTGACCGGCATCGACCCGAGCGCGCGGAATATCGCGGTCGCCGCCGATCACGCACGCGCGATGGGGCTGCGGATCGACTATCGCTGCGCGAGCGTGGAGGACCTGGCTGCCGGGGACCGGCGCTTCGATGCGGTCGTGGCGCTGGAGGTGGTCGAGCACGTCCCCGACATGGCAGCGTTCATGGCCGCCTTGACGGCGGTGGCGAGACCCGACGCCGTCCTGGTCCTTGCCACGCTCAACCGCACCGCAAAGGCGTTCGCGCTGGCGATCGTCGGTGCCGAATACGTGCTCGGCTGGCTGCCGCGCGGCACCCACCGGTGGGGCCGCTTCGTCCGACCCTCGGAGTTGTCGCGCGCGCTCGAGCAGTCCGGCGCACGGCTGAGCGCGCTCGACGGAATGAGCTATGACCTGCTCACCGCGGAGTGGCGGCTGAGCCGCGATCTTTCGGTCAATTACCTGGCGACGGCCGAGATGGCGGGCCGGCCGGCCCGAGCTGACCGGGTTGGAACGCGCGCTAAGCGTCCTCGCGCGGGACCCAGGGAATGCGGTTGAACGGGACGCCCTCCTCGCTCAGCGTCTTGGCCTCGTCCTCCGTCGCCTCGCCGTAGATGCCGCGCTCCTCGGAATCCCCACTATGGATCTTGCGCGCCTCCTCGGCGAAGCCAGGCCCGACATAGTCGCAATTCTCCTCGACATGCTTGCGGACCTCGCGCATGGCCGACACATATTGACGCTGGAACTCCGCCGGGCTGACCGGCGGGCCGCTGCGCTTCTTCGCCCTGCTGGACACCCGGGGCGCCATGATGGCCTTGCCGACATCGGTGGCGCCGCAGACCGGGCAGGCGATCTCCCCGGACGCGGACTGGTCTTCATAGGTGGCGCCGTCCCTGAACCACGCCTCGAACTCGTGATCGGCAGCGCACCGCAGGTTGAACAGAATCATCGAAGACCCACACAACGTTCCGACGATCATTGCAATCCCGTTAATGTGGGCAATTGGGCGCCCTCGGGCAAGACTCGAACTTGCCGAGAGTGGCGGCGTTGCACATGAGCGGCCATAGCGGCCCCGCCCCGCCTTCGACCTGGGTGCGCCGGTTTGCGGGTCTTGTCCGGGCCGGCGGGCCGGTGCTCGATGTCGCCTGCGGCACCGGCCGCCATGCCCGCTATTTTCTCGACCGGGGCCATCCCGTCACCGGGCTTGACCGCTACAACGCCGGCGTGGTCGACCTTCTGGGAAGGGACGATTTCACGCTGATCGAAGCCGATCTGGAATCGGGCGGGCCATGGCCGCCGGGGGCCGACCGCTTTGCGGCCGTCGTGGTGACCAACTACCTCCATCGGCCGATCCTGCCGGCGATCGTGGGCGCGGTCGCAAACGACGGCGTCCTGATCTACGAGGCCTTCGCTTCGGGCAACGCGCGTTTCGGCCGGCCGAGCAATCCGGATTTCCTGCTCACGCCGGGCGAGCTTTTGTCCGCGGCCGCGGGCAGGCTCGCGGTCGTTGCCTTCGAGCAGGGCGAGGTTTCGCGGCCGCGCGCGGCCGCGGTGCAGCGGATCTGTGCCGTGGGTGCTGCCTATTCGGCCGCCCGCAGGCTGGACGGCCCGGCATAGAGGCGGCGGTTGGCGAGCGTCGGCAGGGCAGCGCGGGCCTCGGCGACGCGCGCCGGCTCGATCTCGGCCAGGACGATACCCGGCGCCTCGCCGCCGTCGGCCACCACCGTGCCCCAGGGATCGACCACCAGCGAGTGGCCATAGCTCCGCCGGCCGTTTCCGTGGTCGCCGCACTGGGCCGGGGCGATGACGTAGCAGCCGGTTTCGACCGCGCGCGCGCGCAGCAGCACGTGCCAGTGGTCCCGGCCGGTCCGGGCGGTGAATGCCGACGGCACGCTCAGAAAATCCGCCCCGGCGAGCGCGAGATCCCAGTAGAGCGCGGGGAAGCGCAGGTCGTAGCAGACCGTCATGCCGAGCGCGCCCCAGGGGGTCGCGGCAAGGCAGGCCTCGGCCCCCGCCCGGTAGCGCTCGGACTCGCGGAAACGCTCGCCGTTGGGCAGATCGACATCGAACAGGTGGATCTTATCGTAGCGGGCGACGGTGCGGCCGGCCCGATCGAGCAGCAACGAACGGTTGGCGAGCTTGCCGCCGCCCAGCCCGACGGTGATCGAGCCGATGAGGATCCATTTCCCCAGCGTACGCGCGAGATCCGAGAATGCCGCGCGCACCGGATGTTCCGCCTCGCCCGGCGAGCGCGCGAGCAGCACCGCAGGATCGGGCTCGATCAGACCGACCACCTCGGGCAGCGCGATCAAATCCGCGCCGGCCGCATCGGCCTGGCGCACCAGCGCGGCGGCGGCGGCGATGTTCGCAGCCATGTCGGCGCCGCTATTGGTCTGGACGCAGGCGAGCGTGAACCGCCCGGGCACTACGCCGTCCCGCGCCCCGCATCGAGGATGTCGTCGAGCTTGCCCGCGCGCTCCAAGGCGGCCAGATCGTCGGAGCCGCCGACATGGGCGCCGTCGATGAAGATCTGCGGCACGGTGCGCCGGCCGCCGGCACGATGCATCATCTCCTGGCGCCGGTTGGGATCGGCATCGACGTCGATCTCTTCGAACGAGACGCCCCTGGCGCCCAGCAACGCCTTCGCCCGATGGCAGAACGGACACCAGTGGCTCGAATAGATCTCGACCTTGCTCACCTCTGAAACCCCGACTGATCCCATGCGGCCACTATAGACCGGTCACGCAGGAATTTCACGCCTTGCATCGATCGCGCCTTGCGAACTGACCCTGGTCAGGGTCAGGACGTCGACGGCTTCCGCACCGCCGGCCCGCAGCGGCCGGGCGCAGGCTTCGACGGTGGCGCCGGTGGTCAGCACGTCGTCGATCAGCACCACCCGGCGGCCGGCGACCGCCGCCCTGCCGGCCGCGCTCAGCGCGAAGGCGCCGCCGACATTGCGCCTGCGCTCATCGGCGCCGAGCCGTCCCTGCGAGCGCGTCGGCCGGGTCCGCACCAACCCGTCGGCCGACCAGTCCAGCCGCGCGATCCGGGCCAACCGCGCGGCCATCAGCGCCGATTGGTTGTAGCGCCGCGCGCGCAGCCGGGCCGGGTGCAGCGGCACCGGCATCAGCAGCGGACCGCCGTCCAGCATGTCGCCCGCCGCGTGGTGCAGCCAGGCGGCGAAGGTCGGCGCCGCATCCGTCCGGTCGGCGTGCTTGAAGGCGATCACCAGCCCGCGCGAGGCGGCATCGTAGCGCAGCACCGCACGCGCTCTGTCGTAGCGCGGCGGCCGGCGCCGGCATTGGCCGCACAGAGTCTCCTCGGGGACCTCGTAGGCGAAGGGGACGCCGCATATCAGGCAGCGCGGCGCGGAGATGAACGTCAGGCCGGTCCAGCAGCGCCCGCACAGGGTGCCGATCTCGGCCACCGGCATGCCACAGGAAAGGCAGCGCGGCGGCAGAACCACGTCGAGCGCGGCCTTGCCCAGCCCCAGGACGAGCTTGTGAAGCCCGGCCGCCATCAGGCCTCGAAGCGGCGGAACCGGGTGGTGCCGTCGGCCTCGATCTGGCGCACCAGGGCGAGCTCCCATTCGAGATAGGCGTTCATCGCCTGGGTGACGTCACCGCCCCGGTCGTACGGTCGGAGCCAGACGTCATCGCTCGCCGTCGCCATGCGCTCCTCGCCGTCGGCCGTGTCCAGCCCGGCGGCGATCCAGGCCGCAGTGCCGCCTTCGAGCCAGGCGGCGTCGGCGCTTTCGCCGGCAGCCAGGCGCGCGACGACGCCGTCGGCCGAGGTCAGCACCACCGCGCTGTCGGCCGGAAGGCAAGCCCGCGCCTCCTCCAGGCGCGAGCGCAGCGCAAACCAGGCGCCGGGGATGTGCGCCCGGCGGTAGGCCTGGCTGCCTTCGAGATCGATCACCGCGATGCCGTCTTCGGCGTGCATGCCGGCCAGATCGCGCACCGAGACCGACCTTGCCCGCGCGCCGTCGAGGCCGAGAACCCACGGCCGATGGGGTCCGGTCTCGAGGTCGGCGGCATCCGGATCAAGGCGATAGACCGCGACGTCCCGCCAGCCCATCTGGACCAGCCAGGATGCGGTCATCATCGCGCGCACGCCGGTGTCGTCGATCAGGACGATGCGAGAATTGAGCGTGCCGATCGCGGTATCGGTCGCCTGAACGAGTTGGCCGCCCGGGATCGGTACCGAGCCCGCGAGATGTCCGGTCTCGTATTCGCCCGGCGCGCGCACATCCAGCAGATAAAGCGAGCGCGTACCGGCCTCGGCGCGCCATTGCTCCAGCCGCGCCCGGTCGATGGTCTCGATGCCGGCGCGGCGGGCCACCGACTCCGCACAGGCCTGCGCACGCGCCAGGCCGCGTTGGCTGATCGGCGGCGGTGGGCGCTCGTTGCCGTGCTCGAGCGCGTAGCCGGCCAGAGTCCAGCCCATGGTGCCGTTCCTGAGCGCCATGACCTTGTTGGGGATGCCGGCGTTGATCAGCGATTGGGCGCCGATGATGCTGCGGGTGCGCCCGGCGCAGTTGACCACCACCGTGGTCTCGGGCGCAGGCGCGATATCGTGGACCCGGTAGGCCAGTTCCGCGCCCGGACAGTCGATCCCGGTGGGGATGTTCATCCGGCGGAACTCGTCCATCGGCCGGCTGTCGAGCACCACCAGGTCATCGCCCGCATCGAGCCGGGCCTTGAGCTCCTCGGCGGTAATGTTGGGCGTGTGGCAGGTCTCTTCGACATGTTCGCCGAACGCCTTGCTGGGGACGTAGATGCCGCTGAACAGCACGTATCCCGCCTGGCGCCAGCCTTCGGTCCCGCCATCCAATACCGCGACGTCGGTATAGCCCAGGCTCTCCAGCCTCTGCGCCGCGCGCGCGGCCAGGCCGTCGGCCTCGTCGCACAGCACGATCCGCGCGGACCGGCGCGGCACCAGTGCATCGATCCTGAGCTCCAGCCGGCTCAGGGGCACCGAGCAGGCGAACAGCAGATGGCTCTCGGAATACCGGCCTTCCTCGCGCATATCGAGCAGCGCAAGCTCGTCGCCGTCGACCAGCATCGCGCGCAACGCCTGTGCCGTGACCGTCCTTACCATGCGGTGATCCTCCCAAGACCCGCGAGTCTAGGCAGCCCGCATGCTACCGACAAGCCGCACGGCACTTTGTGCCGGGCGCCGAGGGTGCGATAAACCCGCCATGGCCGAGCCCGTGGAAGTCTTCGACCGGCTGGCGGTCAGGCGCCGCCGCGCGCGCGCGGGCACGATGGCGGAGCCTGCGGTGTTCCTGGCCGAGGCGATCGCCGACCGGTTGTGCGACCGGCTGGACGATCTGCGCCGGGCCTTCGCGAGCGTGCTGGTCATCGGCGCGCTGGGCGGTCGGCTCGGCGCGTTGGTCGCCGGGCGTCCGGGGGTGCGCATGTTGACCACCATGGACCTGTCCGAGGCGCTGGCCCGGCGCGCGGCACGGCCCGCGGTGGTGGCCGACGAGGAGGCGCTGCCCTTTGCCGCCGAAGCCTTCGATCTGGTCCTGGGCGCGTTCAGCCTCCATACGGTCAACGACCTGCCGGGCGCGCTGGTCCAGATC
Source organism: Alphaproteobacteria bacterium (assembly GCA_965248835.1). GTDB lineage: Bacteria > Pseudomonadota > Alphaproteobacteria > MPNO01 > MPNO01 > CAYFYS01. Next base: position 1,406,896 of record CBDFLJ010000001.1, on the reverse strand, counting down.
CGCCGCGCGCTCAAGCCCGACGGGCTGTTGCTCGCCGCGATGGCCGGCGGTCGGACGCTCCACGAGCTGCGGCGGGCGCTGATCGAGGCCGAGGCCGCGCACGAGGGCGGGGCGAGCCCGCGCGTCGCCCCGTTCACCGACGTGCGCGATGCCGGCGGGCTGCTGCAACGCGCGGGCTTCGCACTTCCCGTGGTCGACAGCGATACGATCACCGTGACCTGGGACAACCCGCTTGCCCTGATGGCCGACCTGCGCGCGATGGGCGAGGCCAACGCGCTTTCCGAACGGCTGCGCCGGCCGACCCGGCGGGCGACGCTGCTGGACGCCGCTGAGCGCTACCGGGCGCTGTTCGCGGACGCAGAGGGCCGCATCCCGGCGACTTTCGAGATCCTCACCATGACCGGCTGGGCGCCCGGTCCGGACCAGCAGCGGCCGCTGCGCCCCGGCAGCGCCGCCGCGCGCCTGGCCGAGGCGTTGGGCAGCGAAGAGCGTTCCGCCGGCGAAGCCGCGGATCCGCGGAAGGGCCGGGCCGATTCGTCCTAGCGGGTTCGTGCGACGAACCGCTCCAGACCGACGTCGGTTTCCCACACCTTGCGATGGACGGCCCGCATGTGGGGCAGGGCGGCTTCGCGCGATTTCACGATCTCATCGTAGTCGGCGATGAAGCTGCGCATCAGATCGCGTACCTCGCGGCGCAGCGCGTCTTCGTCGATGGTCTGGCAGAGCCGGTCCCTGACCACGATGCGGCCGTCGATGATCACGGTGGCAACCCCGCGGCCGGACTCGCTGTAGACGATCTGGCGGGCGGCGCTGTTATAGGGCAGATAGGCGGTGTCGTTCATGTCGAGCAGGACCAGATCGGCCTTGCGGCCCGGCGTGATCGCGCCCAGCCGGTCCTCGAGCATCGCGCTCCGCGCCCCGCCGAGCGTTGCATGCCGCAGCGCCTCTTGGGCGCGCGGCGGGCCCGGCTCGGGATCGCTGACCGCCGACAGCAGGCAGTACATCTTCATCGCCTGGAACATGTTCTGGACGTCGCTGCCCGAGCAGTTGTCGCAGCCCAGCGCCACCCGCATTCCGGCCTCGCGCATGTCGAGCACCGGGGCCATGCCGGATTTGAGCTTCATGTTGCTCATGTGGTTGAGCACCGCGCCGGCATCGGCGGCGGCCATCCGGTCCATCTCAGCCCGGCTCAGCCAGACGCTGTGGGCGATGTTGAGCCGGCGGTTCAGCACCCCGGCGCTGTCAAGATACGCGATGAACGAGCCGCCGTGATCGCGGTAGAACGCGCGCGCCATGACGATTTGGCCGCGGGTCTCGTAAACATGGATGTAGAGCCCGAGGTCGTGGCGCTCGGCAAGACCCGCGCAGCCTTCGAGCAGATGCGGGGAGCAGCGTTGCGGAGCGAACGGGCCGACCGCCCAGTGCAGCGTGCCGCCGCCCCGATGGCGTCCGATCTGGGCGTCGAGGAAGTCGAGCTGCGGCCCGGCTTCGAGTGCCTTGGTGCCAAGCATCTCCTGCACCTCGGCGGGCAGGAGCTCGCGGAAGCACGCCATAGCCACGGCCGGGATGTCGGCGACCATGGGCGAGAAGATCACCCGCTGGCCGATCTCCTCATAGGCCTGGACGACGATGTCGACATAGTCCTCGCTCAGCGGGATCAGCCCCAGCATGTCCTGGACGGTCGTGATGCCGCAGCGCATGGACTCCAACGCGCCCACCAGGGTGCGCACGCGCACCTCCTCCTTGCTGCGGTTGGCACCCATGGGCAGCGTGTAGAGCAGCCACATCTCCAGCGGCAGCTCCTCGAACATCCCCCGGCACAACGTGTCGTGGGAGTGGTAGTGGGCATTGATCAGCCCCGGGATGACCAGATGGCCGGAGGCATCGAGGATCTCGGCGCTTTCGGTGTCGTCATCGTCGAGGTCGGGCCCGACGGCCACGATCTCCGCGCCTTCGATCAGGATATCGGCTGTCGCAGGCTTGTGGACGTCGCCGTCGTGGTCATAGACCATCCCACCGCGAACCAGCAGTTTGCCGCCTTCTCCGGCCATGGCGAAATCTCCCCGCTTCGTTCAGAGGCCACCGGGCCCGCGCCGGGCGCGCCAGCCAGCCAGGCCGCCCGGGCCGGGAAGGCGCGCCGCGAGCCGTTCGATCCTGCCCCGGGCGCGTTGAATGCGCAGAACATCGGCGATGCGGCGGGCAAGGAATTCCCGGGTGATGCGGCCGTCCTCGCTGCGGTCGTCGAGCCAGGCGAGCGTGGTCGAGGCGAGCACGCCCGCAAGCAGCGCGCGCTTGGTGTAGTAGCTGAAATCGGCCGAGCGGTCGCCGGCCAGACGCCAGATGCGGTCGATCGTGCGGCCGAAACAGGCGAGCCCGAGCGCGGCATTGCCTGGTAGGGCAGCGAACCCCATCCCGCGGCGCACCGCCTCGCGATACGGTGCCAGGGCCGCGAAACGGGCAAGGATTGCGGCCTGCACCCGTTCGTTCAGCCGCATCCCCTCCAGGGCCTGCGCGCCCTGTGCCTCGGCCATCCGTTCGTCGGCCCAGTCGTTGAAGGCGCGGAAAAGCTCGGCCGGCCCGCCCGGAAAGAGCCGCCTCGCCTCGATCCCATCGAGCCCGAGATCGCCCGCCCCGGTCTCGAGCGCACGCCACGTCCAGCCGTCGAAGTCGACATGGGCCATCGCCGCGGTCATCAGACGCGCGTGCAGAGCCTTTCGGGCAGCGTCCGCTTCGGCGCTCATTCGTCCTCGCGCGCCGCATCAAGGGTGCGACGGAGCTCCTCGTTGAAGGCGAGCGTGCCAAGGTCGTCCATGCGCATGGTGTAGAGAATGCCGTCCAGATGATCGATCTCGTGCTGGACGACGCGCGCGTGGAAGCCGTGGGCCTCGCGCTCGACCGCCTGCCCGGCGGTGGTCAGGCCGCGGTAGCGGATGCCGGTAAAGCGCGGGACCGCTCCGGTCAGGCCGGGGATCGACAGGCACCCCTCCCAGCCGAGCGCCCGGTCTTCGCTCAAGGGCTCGAATTCGGGGTTGACCAGCGCCGTCGTCGGCACGGCTTGGGCCTCCTCGCCATCTTCCATGCGCTCGGCCGGCGCCTGGAAGATGATCACCCGCCGGCTGACATGGACCTGGGGCGCGGCGAGGCCGACGCCTTGGGCATCCTCCATGGTCTCGACCATGTCCTGGACCAGCCGGCGGATATCGCGCGCGGTCGGGTCGGCGACGGGCGCAGCGGATCTCAGCAGCACGGGGTGGCCCATCCGGGCGATCTTCAGCAGGGTCATGGGCCTTTGGTCCGTTTCCCGGTGGTTGACGGATTGCACGATCGGTTCCGAAATACCATATTTCCGCCCGATCGATTAGCGTTCCAAATTCTCGACGATCCGTGCTAGACTGGCGGATCGCGCACCGGGGACACAGGCGGGAGCGGCGCGCGAGTCTGGTTCCGCAACAATGTTGGAGACGGCGACACCGTGGAAGTCCTCGTACGCGACAATGACGTCGACCAGGCGCTCCGTGCGCTCAAGAAGAAGATGCAGCGCGAAGGCATCTTTCGCGAGATGAAAATGCGCCGTTCCTACGAAAAGCCTTCCGAGAAACGGGCGCGCGAAAAGGCCGAGGCCGTCCGCCGGGCCCGCAAGCTCGAACGCAAGCGCCTGGAGCGCGAAGGCTACTAATAACAAGCCGCCGGGCGCCCTCCCGCCGGGATCAAAGGCCGCTTCGCGCGGCCTTTTGCGTCTGTCCGGGCACCAGTCCCAAATCGATCATCGCCTGCGCCAGGCCGACAATGTCGGCAGCCGAATGGGCCGCCGAGAAGGTCAGGCGCAGCCGCGCGGTCCCCTCGGGCACCGTCGGCGGGCGGATCGCGGTCACCAGATATCCCCTGTCTTCGAGCGCGCGCGAGGCCGCAAGCGCGGCATCGGCGGTCCCCAGACCGATTGGCACGATGTGGCTGTCCGGCATTGCGAGCCCGGCGGCCTCGGCGAAGGCGCGGGCGTGGCGGCCGGGCATCGCGACCCGGTCGGGCTCGGCGGCGATGACCTCGAGCGCGGCGATGGCGCCGGCGACGACGGCCGGCGGCAGCCCGGTCGAGTAGACGAAGCTGCGGGCCCGCGTCCGGATGAGCGCGCAGACCGGACCGGAAGCCGCGAGAAACCCGCCATAGGCGCCGACCGCCTTGGACAAGGTGCCGATATGCAGCGGGATCTCGGCCGGCAGGGGCGCATGCGCGCGCGCGCTGCCCGCGCCGCCACCAAGGACGCCGAAGCCATGGGCGTCATCGACCAGCAGCCAGGCGTCGAACTCCGCGGCCAGGGCCGCCAGCGGACCGAGCGGCGCCAGGTCGCCGTCCATGCTGAAGACGCCTTCGGTCAGGATCACGCAACGCCGGTGGCCGGTGCGCGCGCGTTCGAGAATCCGCCGGCAATCGGCGGCATCGTTGTGGGCGAAGACTTCGATGCGGCTGCGGGCGAGCCGCGCGCCGGTATGCATCGAAGCGTGGCTCAGCGTATCCAGCAGGATCAGGTCGCCGGGCCCGGCGAGCGTCGGCGTGACGCCGAGATTGGCCAGATAGCCGCTGCCGAAGACGCAGGCATCTTCGGTGCCCTTCATTTCGGCCAGACGGCGTTCCAGCACCGCGAACAGCGGATGGTTGCCGGTAATCAGCCGCGACGCGCCGGCGCCCAGCCCGTATTCGTCCAGCGCCCGGGCGGCCGCGGCAAGCGGCCGGGCGTCGCCGGCGAGCCCGAGATAATCGTTCGAGCAGAACGAGACCAACTCCCGCCCGTCGCGGCCGACCCGCCCGCCGCCGAGCGGGCTGGTGATCGAAAGGGTCCGCCGCAAATTGCGCGCGGCGAGGGCGGCAAGCTTGTCCGCGGCAAAGCCGTCGAGCGATTTCATGGTCGCGCAGACTACCCCGCATGGCCGCGCCGCGCACGCATCCAGGCTGGCGGGCGGCATCGCGCGACACTATAGTCCGGGCCATGTCCGAGACCCCCACCGACCGGGCAGGCTGGACCCGCGAACGGGCGCTCGCCCTGTTCGCGCTGCCGTTCAACGACCTCCTGTTCGAGGCCCATTCGGTCCACCGCCGGAATTTCGATCCCAATCGGGTCCAGGTCTCGACGCTGTTGAGCATCAAGACCGGCGCTTGCCCGGAGGACTGCGCCTATTGCCCGCAGAGCGCGCATTTCGATACCGGCGTGCCCGCACAGCGCCTGATGAAGCTGGACGAGGTGCTGACGGCGGCGCGCGAGGCGAAGGCCGCCGGCGCCACAAGGTTCTGCATGGGGGCTGCCTGGCGCGGGCCGGCCGAGCGCGACCTCGAGGCGGTCGCCGCGATGGTCACCGGCGTCAAGGCGCTCGGGCTGGAGACCTGTGCGACGCTCGGGCTGTTGAAGCCGGGCCAGGCCGAGCGGCTGCGCGAGGCCGGGCTCGACTACTACAACCACAACATCGACAGCTCGGAGTCGTTCTACGGCGAGATCATCACCACCCGCCGGTTCTCCGACCGGCTGGAGACGCTGCAGCGCGTGCGCGAAGCCGGGATCGCGGTGTGCTGCGGCGGCATCCTCGGCATGGGCGAGACGCGCCGGGACCGAGCGGACATGCTGGTCACGCTGGCCAACATGGACCCGCCGCCGGAGAGCGTGCCGATCAACATGCTGGTGCGCAGCCCCGGGACGCCGCTCGCTGCGGCCGCCGACTTCGATGCGCTGGAGTTCGTCCGTACCGTCGCGGCGGCCCGGATCATGATGCCGGCATCGATGGTCCGGCTGTCCGCCGGACGCATGGAGATGGACGAAGCGATGCAGGCGCTATGCTTCCATGCCGGTGCCAATTCGATCTTCCACGGCGAGAAGCTGCTGACGACCCCCAACCCGGACGCGGCGGCCGATGACGGGCTGTTCCACAAGCTCGGCATCGAACCCTACCCAGCGGCCGGTGGCTGAGACCCCGGACCACCTCTGGTTTCCCTATACGCCGATGACCGGAACCCCGCCGCCGATCGAGGCGGTGGGGACCGAGGGCGTGCGCATACGCCTGGCCGACGGGACCGCGTTGATCGACGGGATCGCGTCGTGGTGGACGGCGTGTCACGGCTATAACCACCCCCACATCCGGGCGGCCATGACCGACCAGCTTGCCCGCATGCCGCACGTGATGTTCGGCGGGCTGGTCCACCAGCCGGCGATGCGCCTGTCGCGCCGGCTGGCGGCACTGCTGGGCCACGGACTCGACCGGGTGTTCTTCAGCGACTCCGGCTCGGTCTCGGTGGAAGTCGCGCTCAGGATGGCCATCCAGTACTGGCGCAACGCCGGCGTGGAGGGCCGCGACCGGTTGGTCTGCTTCCGCTGGGGCTATCACGGCGACACGCTGGGCGCGATGGCGGTCTGCGACCCCGAAGACGGGATGCACCGGCTGCTGGGCGGCTATGTCCCCGAACAGATTCTCCACGACGTGCCGATCGGCAGCGCGGCGATGGCCGGTTTCGATGCGATGCTGGCCCGCAGGCGCGGCGAGATCGCCGCGGTGATCCTGGAGCCCCTGGTCCAGGCCGCGGGCAACATGAAGTTTCACCCGCCGGAGACCGTCGCCGGCATCGCCCGGGCATGCGCCCGCAACGACGTTCTGCTGATCCTGGACGAGGTGGCGACCGGCTTCGCGCGGACCGGCCCGATGTTCGCCTTCCAGGCGGCGGGCGCGGCGCCGGACATCATCTGCCTGTCCAAGGCGCTGACCGGCGGGACGATGGGGCTGGCCGCCACCGTCGCCAACCGGCGGGTGTTTTCCGCCTTCGAGAGCGCGGACCCGGACAAGGCGCTGATGCACGGACCCTCCTACATGGCGAACCCGCTGGGCTGTGCCGCGGCCAACGCCTCGCTCGACCTGTTCGAGCGCGAGCCGCGCCTTGCCCAGGTCGCGGCGATCGAGGCCCAGCTCGCGCAAGAGCTCGCGCCGTGCCGCACGATGTCCGGGGTGGTCGATGTCCGGGTTCGCGGTGCTGTCGGCGTGGTCCAGCTCGCCCGCATCGAGGATCCCGCCGCGCTGCGCCGGCGGTTCGTCGCCGAGGGCGTCTGGATCCGCCCGCTCGGTGATGTGATCTACCTGATGCCGCCGCTGATCATCGACAGCGGCGATCTGTCCCGGCTCACCGAAGCGATCCGAACCGTGCTGGGCGAGGTCACGCGCTAGGCGGCACGCCGGCTTTGTCGAGCGCGGCTTTCTGGCGGGCGCCCAGCGCCTTGGCATCGAAGCCCGCGACGAGGTCGTGGAAGATCCGGTACCAGTTGATCTCGGCCTTCAGATGCATGAAGACCGAGCCCAGCCCGATCGCCGCGCGGTCCATCAGCACGAACTCGCGCGGCGGCGTCACCCCGCCCAGCCGGCGCAACTCGGCATGGACCTTCGCCGCGACGTTGGCGCCGTACATGCCGCCTTCGGATTCCTGGATGCGCCGCGGCTTGTCCTCCAGCAGCGGCGCGTAGACGAACGCCGCCCACAGGTTGAGGGTATCGATTACCTCCTTGGTCAGCTTGTCGAAGCCCCAGGTCTCGTAGGCGTGCACCGCCAGCGCCTCGTCATGGGTCTCCAGCGCGCGGTGCAGGTCGATCACGCCCTGGACGAAGGGCGGCTCGAACACCCGGATACAGCCGAAATCGAGCAGGTTGACCGACTGGTCGGGGCGGACCGAGTAGTTGCCCAGATGCGGATCGCCGTGGATGACGCCGTAATTGTAGAACGGTACGTACCAGGCCCTGAACATGTTGAAGGCCACCCGGTTGCGCACCGCGAGTCCGGCATCGGCGGCCTCCATCAGGCGCCGACCGTCGAGCCAGGTCATGGTCAGGAGCCGACGCGTCGAAAGCTCCGGGATCGGCTCGGGCACATGCACACCGTTTTCCTCGGCGTGCATCAGCCGGTAGAGCGCCATGTGCCGGGCTTCGCGCTCATAGTCGAGCTCCTCGCGCAGCCGGTCGGAGATCTCGGCGTGGATATCGCGCGGATCGACCGCGCGGTCATAGCGGTGGTAGATCGCAAACACCACGCGGAGCTGGCGGAGGTCGGCCTCCACGGCGGACGACATGTCGGGATATTGCAGCTTGCAGGCGAGCGCGCGGCCGTCATGGGACTGCGCGCGGTGGACCTGGCCCAGCGAAGCGGCGGCGGCGGCGGCGTGCTCGAAGTCGGCGAACAGGGACTGCCATTGCGGGCCGAGCTCGGCGGCCATGCGGCGGCGCACGAACAGCCAGCCCATCGGCGGCGCGTTGGACTGCAATTCCGTGAGCTGGTCGACATATTCCTTGGGCAGCATGTCGGGCACGGTCGACATGATCTGCGCGACCTTCATCAGCGGGCCCTTGAGGCCGCCTAGCGCGCGCTTGAGGTCCTCCGCGTTGCGCTCCCGGTCCGCCTTGACGCCGAGATAACGCTCGCCAGCGATCCGGGCGGCGATGCCGCCGACTGCCGCGCCGACCCGGGTGTAGCGGCGCACCCGTCCGCTCAGCCGGTTCGCCTCCCCGGCCGCGCCGTCGGAACCGCTGCCCGATCGATCGGACGGTCCGCTCACCTCAGCGCCTCGAGCTGGTCGATCAGCCCGCCGATGACCGCAAGCCCACGCGACCAGAAGGCCGGATCCGAGGCATCGAGACCGAACGGCGCCAGCAGTTCGCGGTGCCCGAGCGTTCCGCCGGCCCGCAGCATGTCGAGATATTTTTCGGCAAACCCCGGATGCGCATCCTGGTAGACCGCATAGAGCGCGTTCACCAGGCAGTCGCCGAAGGCGTAAGCGTAGACATAGAACGGGCTATGGATGAAATGCGGGATATAGGACCAGTAATAGCGGTAGTCGCCGCCCAGCCGAACCGACGGGCCGAGGCTCTCGGCCTGGACCTCCAACCAGATCTCGCCCAGCCGGTCGGCGGTCAGCTCGCCCTCGCGGCGGGCCTGATGGACACGCGACTCGAAGCTATAGAAAGCGGTCTGGCGGACCACCGTGTTCAGCATGTCCTGCACCTTGGAGGCGAGCAGCGCCTTGCGCCGCGCCGAATCGGTGCACGCGGCGAGCAGCGCCCTGAAGGTCAGCATCTCGCCGAACACCGAGGCGGTCTCGGCCAGGGTCAGAGGGGTCTCGGCCATCAGCGCCCCGCGCGGCCCGGCCAGCACCTGGTGGACGCCGTGCCCCAGCTCGTGGGCCAGCGTCATGACGTCGCGCGTCCTGCCCTGGTAGTTGAGCAACAGATAGGGATGGGCGGAGGGCACCGTCGGATGGGCGAACGCGCCGGGCGACTTGCCGGCTCGTGCGCCGGCATCGATCCAGGCGTTGTCGAAGAACCGGCGGCCGATCTCGCCGAGCGGCGGCGAGAACGCATCGTAGGCCTCCAGCACGATGCCGGACGCCTCCTCCCACGGGATCAGCCGCTCGTCCGCCTCCGGCAGGGGCGCGTTGCGGTCCCAGTAGTCGAGCACCTCAACGCCCAGCCAACGCGCCTTGAGCGCGTAGTAGCGGTGCGACAGCTTCGGGTAGGCGGCGCGCACCGAATCGGTCAGCGCATCGACAACAGACGCCTCGACCCGGTTGCCCAGGTGGCGCGCGGATTGTGGAGCGGGGAAGCCACGCCAGCCGTCCTCGATCTCCTTGTCCTTGGCCAGCGTGTTGGTGATCAGCGCGAAAACCCGGATGTTCGCGCCCAACACCGCGCCGACCGATTCCGCGGCCTTGCGCCGCACCGTCCCGTCGGGGTCCGACTCAAGGTGCATGGCCTCCTGGATCGTCAGGTCCCGGCCGTCGACCGGGAAGCGCAGATCGGCCATGGTCTGGTCGAACAGCCGGTTCCAGGCCGCGCGCCCGGTCAGGCGTTTGTCGTGAAGCAGGCGCTCGGCTTCCTCGCTGAGCTGGTGGGGCCGGAACAGACGGATGGCGCGCAGCCAGGGGCGGTAGTGTGCGGCCTCGGGCACCGCCAGCAGGCGCTCCAGCGCCGCGTCCTCCAGCGCATTGATCTCCAGGGTGAAGAACAGCAGTTCGGCGGAGATCGCGGTCACCCGCTCCTGGACGGCCTGGTAGAACCGACCGATCTCCGGGTCGCTCAGGTCGCCCGCATGGCGCAGCTCGGCAAAGCTCGTCGCGCGGCCGGTGAGGTCCTCCAGGGCCTCGTATTCGACGATTGAGCGGCCGAAATCAGCCCCTTCGAGGTCCGCCAGCCGGCCGGCCCAGCGCCCGTTGAACGCCTTGGCATCGGCCTCCGCGCGGCTTAGATCACACTCCAGCGCATCGCTGTCGGGGCCCGGGTAGAGGTCCTTAAGGTCCCAACAGGGCAGGTCTCCGAGCACGGCAGCGGTGGGCTGGTCACGCATTTTTGGCTCCGGCATCAGAGTCAGGATATAAGGGATACAAAGGGGCAGGCCAATGACGACCGAGAGGACACGACGCTTATCGAGACCTTGCCGCACCCGGTCGCGACGGGTGGAGCGGCGCTTTGGTGATCGAGGGAAATTCGATGCGCTACGATAGCTGGCCGAACCTGCCCGCGATGTTCTTCGACGTCGTGGAGCAGGTCGGCGACCGGCCGCTGCTGTGGGCCAAGCGCGACGGCGAATGGGTTTCGGTTTCCGGCGCCGAGGCCGCGCGACAGGTCGCGGGCCTCGCCGGTTTCCTGGGCGCGATCGGCATCGGGCGCGGCGACCGGGTGATGCTGGTGGCCGAGAACCGGCCGGAATGGGCGATCGCCGACCTCGCCATCATGGCCGCCGGCGCGATCTCGGTGCCGGCCTATGTCACCAACCAGGTGGGCGATCATCGGCACGTAATGTCCAACAGCGGCGCGAGAGTGCTGATCGTCTCGACGCCGGCTTTGGCCGAGCGCGCGTTGTCCGCCGCCGCGGATGTCGACGGGCTCGACGCCGTGATCATGATCGAGCCGCCTTCGGAGCCGGCGGGCGCCGGCCCTGCGGTCCATTACTGGCCCGACGCGGTCGCGGCGGGCAACGGCGCGGTCGGGCGGTCGCGGCCGAGGCCGCCGCGATCGGCAGGTCCGACACCGCGTGCCTGATCTACACCTCGGGCACCGGCGGGGTGCCCAAGGGGGTGATGCTCAGCCACGGCGCGATCCTGTGCAACTGCAAGGGCGCCCACCGGCTTCTGCTCGAGCTCGGGCTGGCGGAGGAGGTGTTCCTGTCCTTCCTGCCGCTGTCGCACGCCTACGAGCACACCGCGGGGCTGATGTTCCCGCTGTCGATCGGCGCGCAGATCTACTACGCCGAGGGTGTCGACAAGCTTGCCGGCAACATGGCCGAGGTGCGCCCGACGATCATGACCGCCGTGCCGCGGCTCTACGAGACCATGCATGGCCGGATCACCCGCGGCGTCGCCCAGCAGGGCGGCCTCAAGGCCAGGCTGTTCGACAAGGCGGTCGAACTCGGCGCGCGGCGGGTCGGCGGCGCGCCCGCGCTGTCGCTGGGCGAGAAGATCGTCGATGCCGCGCTCGACCGGCTGGTCCGCGCCAAGGTGCGCGCGCGTTTCGGCGGCCGGCTCAAGGCGCTGGTTTCCGGCGGCGCGCCGCTGAACTACGACATCGGCGTCTTCTTCAGCGCGCTCGGGCTGAAGCTGTTGCAAGGCTACGGCCAGACCGAGTCCGCGCCGATCGTGAGCTGCAACCCGCCGAGCAGGGTCCGCATCGAAACCGTCGGCCCGCCGCTGGTCGACGTCGAGGTCAAGACCGCCGACGACGGTGAGATCCTGGTGCGCGGCGAGCTGGTGATGAGCGGCTATTGGGGCGACGACGAGGCCACCGCCGAGACCGTCCGCGACGGCTGGCTGCATACCGGCGATATCGGTGAGATCGACCCGGACGGCTATATCCGGATCACCGACCGCAAGAAGGACATCATCGTCAATTCCGGCGGCGACAACGTCTCGCCGCAGCGGGTCGAGGGGTTCCTGACCCTGCAGCCGGAGATCGCCCAGGCGATGGTCTATGGCGACCGCAAGCCGCATCTCGTCGCCCTGTTGGTGCCCGAGGCGGAGTTCGCCCATGACTGGGCGCGCCAGGCCGGCAAGCCGGCGGAGCTCGACGCGCTTATGGAGGACGCGGACTTCAAGGTCGCCCTCGGCGAGGCGGTCGAGCGGGTCAACGCCGATCTCCCGGTGATCGAACGGGTCCGCCGCTTCACGCTGCGCGCCGATCCGTTCACCATCGAGAACGAGCAGCTCACTCCGTCCCTCAAGATTCGCCGCCACAAGATCACCGATGCGCATCGCGACGAATTGGAGTCGCTATACGCCCGATAGGCCCGGCCGCCCGATCGATCGTCGTTGGCGCGCGGTCGCGGGCATGATCTATTCCACCGAAGGGAGCATCACATGGCTGAGAACGAAAAAGCGTTGATTGTCGGTGCAGGCAGCGGGCTCAGCGCCTCGCTCGCCCGGCTGTTCAAGAAGGAGGGCATGTCGGTTGCGGTGGCCGCGCGCAACACCGACAAGCTGGCCGATCTCCTGGCCGAGACCGGCGCGCGCGCCTACCGCTGCGAGGCCGCCGACCCGGGCTCGGTCGCGTCTTTGTTCGAAGCGGTGACCGCCGACATCGGCGCGCCCGACGTGGTGGTCTACAACCCGTCAAACCGCGCCCGCGGGCCGGTGACCGACATCGACCCCGAGGACGTGCGCACCGCGATCCTGATCACCTGCTTCGGCGGGTTCCTGGTCGCCCAGCAGGCCGCCCGGCAGATGGTCGAACGCGGCAGCGGGACGATCCTGCTGACCGGCGCCTCGGCCAGCGTGAAGGGCTATCCCAATTCCTCGTCCTTCGCGATGGGCAAGTTCGGCCTGCGCGGCCTCGCCCAGAGTCTCGCGCGGGAGCTCCAGCCGAAGAACGTTCACGTCGCCCATTTCGTCATCGACGGCGGCATCACGAAAGCCGGCGATGCCCGTGTCGCCGAGCGCGGCGAAGACGGCACACTGGACCCCGACGCGATCGCCGATACCTATCTGCACATCCACCGCCAGAACCGCAGCGCTTGGACCTGGGAAGTCGAACTGCGCCCGTGGGTGGAGAATTTCTGAACGGAAATACCTCCCTGGCCCGAGAACGGGGACGGGAGGGTGCTATTGCGGCGCGGCGGCGGCCATGCCGAGGGCGCGCAGGTAAGTCTCCAGCACCAGGTCCTGCTCCAGACGGTCGTGGTCGTCCATCCTCCTGAGGCGCACGACCTGGCGCATGATCTTGATGTCGAAGCCCGCACCCTTGGCCTCGGAATAGACCTCGCGGATGTCGGCAGCGATGCCCGCCCGCTCCTCTTCGAGCCGCTCGATCCGTTCGATGAACGAACGCAGCCTGTCGGCCGCCAAACTCGCTTCGGCCATGGACGCCTCCTCGTACGCGCTGACGCCCTCAGTGACCGGCCCGGGCCTGGGCTTCCTTCATCGCGGCGATCTGCTCCGGGCTCGCCTCCTTGTGGTGCTTTTTCTTGAATTCGGAATAGGGCATGCCGTAGACGAGCGCGCGCGCGCGCTCGTAGTCGATCTCGATGCCGCGCTCGGCGGCGGCTTCGCTGTACCAGCGGCTGAGGCAGTTGCGGCAGAAGCCCGACAGGGTCATCAGGTCGATGTTCTGGACGTCCGTACGCTTGCGCAGGTGGTCGACCAGGCTCCTGAAGGCGGCCGCTTCCAGCTCGATCCGTGTCTGATCATCCATGATCTTCTCCCTCGGCGTCGACGAACTTGTGGGGCCGATATTGGTCAATCCGCCGGCATTGTCCACCGTCGGGCCTCGATCGGGTTCCGGGGCCGCCTCCTCGATGCGGGGCATGCGGATCAGCCGGCCGCGAGCCCGGCGAGCACCGGCTCCAGCGCCTCGGACAGGATCCCGGCATAGCGCGCGATCCCTTGCCTGTCGGCGATCTGGTCGGTGCGGATCTCGATCAGGGCGTGGGGTATGTCGGTCCTGCCGGCGTGGGCGTCCATGGTGTAGCCGTACTGGTCGCGCCCCGAATAGGGCACGTTGTCGCCCACCACCAGGTCGCCACGGGCCCTGAGCGCCGCGATCAGCGGCACCGGCAGGCGCGGGTCCTGCGCCCAGAGAACCGCGATGTGCCAGGGCCGGGCCCGGCCGTCCATGACCGGGGTGAAGCTGTGAACGGCGATCAGCACCGGCCTCTGCCCGCGTGCGCGCACCGCATCGAGCGCTGCGGCGACCGCCCGGTGATAGGGATCGAAGACGGCGCTGCGCCGCAGCGCGCGTTCGTGTTCGCCGAGGTCAAGATTGCCGGGCACCGCGGTGCCGTCGCTCTCAGCCGCGATCGACGTCTCGTGGTCCGGCACCCGGTTGCAGTCGATCACCAGCCGCGAATAGCCGGCCATCACGCAAGCCGCATCGAGCCGGCCGGCCATCAGCCGCGCGACCTCGGCGACCCCTTCGTCCCAGGCGATATGCCCTTGGAGCGCGGCCGGCGGCAGCCCGAGACCGTCGAGCGACCGCGGTACCGCGTTGCTCGCGTGATCGCAGGTCAGGACGGCCGGTCCCGCCGCGTCCGCTCTCACCACTGTAACCGGCGGCGGATCGCCGGCGCTCAGCAGATTCTCAAGATTCTCACCCGTACCACCGAAGTCCGGCATCTTAACAACCCAACCCTATGTCCGTACCGGACCCCGATTCCCCGCCGGGCGGCGAACCCTGCGCTTCCTGCCGGTCAGTCGCGGACCTCCTCGCGCAGGAAATTGAACAGCTTGAGGACCTCCCGGTCGGTGTAGAGGAAAAGCCGCGCGGTCCCGGACACGGCGACATGGCTCGTCCAGTTCCAGTGCGGCACGGTGAAGACGTCGTGCTCGGCCCATTCGATGGTCCGGCTGCCGATGGTCGAACGGCCTTCGCCCTCGACGACCGTGATAATGGCGTTCGCCGTACTCCTTGTCGGGCGTGTCTGTTGGCCCTCGGCCAGCTCCCAGGCATAGCAGTCCATGCTGCGGATGACCGGCCCGCCGTCGACGGGGTTGGTGTAGCGCACCCGGCGCGCGCCGTCCGCGGCCAGCGGCGTCTCCTTGAGCGCCGTCAGGGTGCGCTCCCACGGATAGCGGAACATCGGGGAGTACGGCGTGGCCGGCGCGGCGACGTCGGGCATGTACCCACCGACGGCATAGGCCGGATCGGGAATCGCCGACAGGTCCTGGTCGAACCTGTTGGTGCTGCCGTGCTCCAAGAACATCGGCCCCAGGTTCTGAGCCAGCGGGATATCCAGCGCGTCGAGCCACACCACCCGCCGGTCGGTGTCGTTGCTGTGCTCGTGCCAGGCCCAGTTCGGGGTCAGGATCAGGTCGCCGGGCAGCATCTGGCAGTGCTGGCCGTTGACCACCGTCGTCCCGCCGCCTTCGACCACCAGGCGCATCGCCGACGGGGTATGGCGGTGCGGCGCAGCGGTCTCGCCGGGCTCCAGGATCTGGATGCCGGCAAACAGGTTGGTGGTGGTGAAGCTGCGCTCGCCGAAGGCCGGGTTGACCAGCATCAACGCCCGGCGTTCGGCGTTTTCCATCGACACCCTGCGGCCGGCCTGCTCGATGAACGGCAGCAGGTCCTTCCACCGCCAGATATGCGGCGGATCGGGCGCGCAGGGCTCGGACATCATGACCTCGCCACTGACTTCCCAGAACGGCCAGATTGCCGCTTCCCGCAAGCGCCGATGGAATTCGGCCAGCGAGTTGGTCGCGGCCTGGGTCATTGCACGTCCTCCCGGCGGGTTCGCCCTTGCCGGACTATACATCCTTCGACGCGCGCCAAGGTAGCCGGTGGCCTCCCGGCCGCTGTCGAGCGCGCCGGAGCGTCCTGCTAGAATCCCGCACGCTCAGCCGTGCCTGCCTGGGGTCCGAAAATGCCGGCTCGAAAGCGCCACGCCGAAATCGCCGGGGCCGGCTTCGCCGGGCTGACGGCGGCCGCCGCGCTCGCCCAGCGGGGCTGGAGCGTGCGCGTCCACGAGATGGCGGACCGGCTGCGCACGGCGGGCGCCGGGATCTACATCTACGAGAACGGGCTGAAGGTGTTCGAGGCGGTAAACGCCTACGAGGCGGCGACGCGCGATGCCTTCCCTGGGGTCGCGCGCGAGATGCGCGATGATTCCAACGCCACCATTGCGCGGATCGAATGGCCCCCGGGCGGGGCGATGCGCATGTTCTCCATCGTCCGCCAGGACTGCATCGATGCGCTTGCCGAGGCCGCAACGAAGGCCGGTGCGGAGATCGTCACCGGGTCCGAGGCCGTGGGTGCGAGCGCCGACGGCGCGCTCCTGCTCAAGGACGGACGGCGAATGGAGGCCGACCTTGTGGTCGGCGCCGACGGCGTCGGCTCGCGCACACGGGATTCGCTCGGGCTGATGAGGTCGCGCAAGACCCTGTCGGAAGGTGCGATCCGCCTGCTGATCCCGCGCACCGAGGAAGAGCGAAGCGCGCCGGAGAGCCAGATCTATGTCGAATACTGGTCCGGTGCCAAGCGCATCCTGTACACGCCGTGTTCCGATCGATGGGTCTATGTCGCACTGCTCGCGCCCAACACCGACAAGGCGGCGATGCGGATGCCGATCGACGTGGCGCTGTGGCGCCGGGCGTTTCCCCATCTGGAAACGCTATTGACCCGCATCGGCAACCGCGGGCGGTGGGACCCGTTCCTGGTGATCCGCCTGAAGCGCTGGTCCAGGGGAAGGGTCGCCATCATCGGCGATGCCGCCCACGCGATGGCGCCCAACCTGGGTCAGGGCGGCGGCTGCGGGATGATGAACGGGCTCAGCCTTGCGGTGTATCTCGACCGCCACGACGACATCGCCGCCGCGCTCGCCGAATGGGAGCGGCGCGAACGCCCGTTGACCGAGCATACCCAGCGCTTCTCGACGCTTTACGGCATGCCGTCCAGATTGCCGCCCCGGATCAAGGCCTGGGTCTACGACCGGGCGCACGAGTGGCGGTGGATCGACAGGCAACGCCTGCGCACGGCGCGCCACGTCCCGACCGGCTGGCCCGGATAGGAAGCCGGTCGTTTGCCTCAGCGCTGTCCGCGGCGCTCGGCCAGCATCCCCGCCATCGCCTGGTGCAGCCGTTGGGCGATGGCGCGATGGCGTTCGCGGGGGCCGCCGCCCGGCAAGTCCGCAAGGAGGTCGGCCGCCTTTATCGTCTGGCCGAAACGGATCGAAACCGGCCGGGGCCGCGGCAGCCGTGCCGTGCGGGGCATCGCCTCGAACGTGCCGTCGATGACGACCGGCACGACATCGGCGCCAGTCCTTTCCACCAGCGCGCCGATGCCGGCGCGGAAGCGCTGCAGGCTGCCGTCGGGCGATCGCCATTCCTCGGGGAACCAGACCAGGATCCGGTCGCGCTCCAGGATTTCGGCCGCGCGCGCGAGACTGGCATCCGGCGCCCGGTCGTCGACCGGAAAGATCCGGGCGATGCGCGCCAGCATCCGGCCGGCCGGGTTGCCGAACAGACGCGCCGCGTCTCCGCTCCACCACACCCGGCGGAGCATCGGGTAGGGAAGCGCCGCGCCGAGGACCAGAGGGTCGAGATCGCTGAGATGGTTGGCCAGGATGATTAACCGGCCGGCCAGCGGCGGCGGTCTGCCGGTCGTGCGCAGGCGAAAGCCGATCCTCATCACCAGGCGCACCGCTTGATGCAGGAAGGGTCCGAATAGGCGCGCGCAAGGCCCGGGCTCGGCGAGCCAGCGTGCGTTGTCGGCGCGGACCCGCTCCTGGAGGCGCGCGCGGTCGGTTTCGTCCGGCCCCGCGGCGCTCTCGGCGCCCTCCACCGCGTCGATGAGGTCGCGGAGGTTGATCAGCCCGCCGATCGCCTCCTCGGAAAGCCTTACGCCCAGCGTCCTTTCGATATCCAGGCTGAGATCGAGCCACGACAGCGAATCGATGCCGAGCTCCATCTGCAGCGAAGTGTCGGGGTGGAGCACGGCGTCGAGGAAACGGCTTCCGAGCCAGGCGATCAGCGTTGCCGCGCGTTCGCTCGACAGCCGCGCCCGGTCGGCTTCGCTCAACGCTCCGGGGGCCGACGCGGTGCCGCGTTCGGCCCGCTCGAACAGCTCCGGCAGACGGAAGCGGCGGTATTTGCCGAGCGGGTTGCGCGGCAAGGGCTCCCGCGTGACTACGAAATCCGCGATCCGCATATAGCCGGGCAGACTGCGGCCCAGCTCGCCGAAGGACAGGCGAAGCCGCTGCTCGATGTCGGCATCGCCGGACTGGCGCAGCGCGTCCATGTCGGGGACGACGATGCCGACCAGCCGGTCGTTGCGCTCCAGGACGGCGAACTCCTCGGCGTACGGGCTTTGCCCATAGACCGCCTCGACATCGGCCGGCGCGACGTTCTTTCCCCCCGACAGCGGGATCACCTCCTTGAGCCGCCCGGAGATGAACAGGAACCCGTCCTCGTCCTGCCAGCCGAGATCGCCGGTGCGGAACCAGCCGTCGGTGAAGGCCTCCGCGTTGGCGTCCGGGTTGTTGGCGTAGCCGCCGAAGACGATGGGCCCGCGAAACTGGACCTCGCCATGGTCCATCTCCTCGACCGGCACGATCCGCATTTCGACGGCCGGCGAGGGCCGCCCGGCGCTGCCGACCCGTGCGGCGCCCGGGCGGTTGTAGGTCGCAATCGAGGCGGTCTCGACCAACCCGTAGCCGGTGAGCACGCGGTAGCCCAGCCCTTCGAGCCGCCACTCGACGTCGGCGTCGAGCCGGGCGCCGCCGCACGCCAGGGTGGTCAGACCGGGACCGATCCGGGCATGGAGCGGCCGCAGAAGGCCGCGGCCGATGCGCCATCCGAGCCGCTTGCGCGCGAACAGGGCGAGCGCGACCAGGCTTTTCATGAACGCGGCGTTGAGGCCGCCGAGCGATGCGATGCGGTTGTCGAGGCCGGCGACGAAGGCCTCGTAAAGCCGCGGCACGCCGACGACGATGCTCGCCCCGCCCTCCTTGACCGCCTGGACGAAATCCGGTCCCGCGATGCCGGCCGGAAAGATCACCGCCGCGCCCGAGGCGAGCGGCAGCAGAAGTCCGACGATCAGCGGATAGGAATGATGCAGCGGCAGCGGCAACACGACGCGGTCCCCGGGCCCGACGATTTCGAGCGCCATCAGCACGCGCAAATTGGTCAGGATGTTGCGATGGGACAGCGGCACCGCCTTGGACACCCCGGTGGTGCCGGCGGTATAGAACCGCGCCACCGGCGCATCTTGGTCCGCATGGCGGGGCGCCGCAGCCGGCTCGGCCGCAAGCCCGACGAGCAGCGGCAGGTCCTCACCCTCCGGCGGGTCGTCGAGAAGGACGATCTCGACATCCTCGCCGAGCCGGCCGATCGCGTCCCGGGCGACATCGAGAAAGGTCGAGGCCACGAAAAGATGCCGGGCGCCGCTGTCCCGGAGGACATCGTGGAGCCGGCCGGCATCGGCGTCGAAGTCGATCGGCACGCTGAGCGCATCGGCCAGGATCAAGGCGAACCGACAGATGACGGCGTTGATGCTGTTGGGCGCGAAGATGGCGACCGGTACGCCGTTCTCGATGCGCCGGCCGGTCAGCCAGGCGGCGAGTTGTCGGCTGCGGTCCAGCAGCGAAGCGTAGCTTGTTTCTTGGACCCCCTGCGGGGAGAAGGCGATCAGCGCGGTCGCCGCGCCGAATCGATCCAGGCCCGCGATCAGTTCCTGAAGCGTCCGCAGGCTAGACAGCGTGCCCGCGGCGCCCATCGCCGGCTCAGCTTGCCGCCACCGCGTGCCGCCGCGCCAGGACGAAGAAACGGAGGCGGATCGTCAGCCAGATCACGCGCGAGAAGATCCGGCGGACGATCGCCGCACCGCGCGTGAACAGGACGGGCTGCAGGATCATGCCGACGGCCCTTTCGAAGTGGTCCGGCGCGACATAGGCAAGCGTCGCGCGGGCATATTCGATCGCGCACCGGGTGCGGTCATAGGGCTCGTGATCGGCGATGTTGGCGGCGTAGTAGGCATAGGCCAGTTCGTCGTCCTCCGCTTCGGCGATACGCGAGAACGCGACCTTCAGCCGGTGCCAGTATCCGCGGCGTTCCTGTTGCAGGTAGCGTTCGAGATAGCGCCGGAACAGCTCGTAATGCGCAAGCTCGTCGTTCTCGATCTGCCGGCAGATCGAGCGCAGCACCGGCTCCTGCGTCGCGTCGCCCAGCGTCTTGTAGAACGAACTCGTGCCGGTTTCGACGATGCATCGGGCGATCAGCTCGCCGGCCCGTGAGCCGCGCACCGAGACGTCGGCCTCCAACGGCAGGCTGTACCCGTCGGTGAACCTGGCGA
This sequence comes from Alphaproteobacteria bacterium, assembly GCA_965248835.1. GTDB lineage: Bacteria > Pseudomonadota > Alphaproteobacteria > MPNO01 > MPNO01 > CAYFYS01. The sequence goes on along the minus strand of CBDFLJ010000001.1, from coordinate 1,386,618 downwards.
ACGCCCGGTCGAAATCGAATTGGGGGTCGGCCAGCCCGGCCCAGCGCGCGAGCACCTGTCCGTGGACGGTCTCTTCGGCGGCCCAGCCTATGATCGCCCTCTGTATCCGCGCGTCGTCGTGGAAGACGTTGCACAGATAGACGCCGTAGTCCTTTGCGTTGGCCTCGACCAGACACGCGGCCTTGATGATCGGGACGATGTTCGGGTCCACCAGCGCCCGATCAAATTCATCCCATGCGATACTTTCTTGGTTCCATCGACCCATTTCGACACACTCCACCGAAGTATACCAAGGAACCACCGGTGGTCCTGTTGGAAGGCATTTTATCGCCAGCCGACGATTCTCCCAACCCAATCTTGTCGACCCGCTCGCAAGCCCGAAGTTCCGTGGTGTATTGATGACAAGGGGTTGTTTTTCCTTTCATTTTCGATGCGACGGGGCGGATTCCAACGACCTGGCGCGTTCGATACCGCATCGGCCGCAGGAGCGACGGACCGGTAAGCCATCCCCGGTTGCGGCGGCGCCGACATCAACGCGCGCGGGGCACCGCATCGACTGCAACGAAATCGCACGATAGTTTGGAACGTGTCGGCGCGTGCACGGCGCCGATGAGACCGAGGGCGCATCGAACCCGCGGAGGTAGTGTTCGCGGCAATGCTGCAGGCTATCCCGAGCGCCTGCTTATCTCCGGGCTTGCAGCGAGGAGATATTATGGCTATTATAGCTACATGAAAGAGATTGCCGCCAGAGACGCCAAGAATCGCTTCGGACGTTTGCTCGATGCCGTCCAGAGCGCGCCTGTTCGCGTGACCAAGAAAGGCCGAGCGGTCGGGGTGATGATGTCGGTACAGCAATACGAGCGGCTTCGCGGCGCCGCCTGGGAGCGCCTGACGGTGACGATGGACGCCTTGGGCCGCGAAGCGTCGGCAAACGGCCTCACGGAGGCTGGGCTCGAAGCGCTTCTGGCTGATGAAAGCTGAGCGTGTCGTTCTGGACACGAACGTTCTGATCAGCGCCGCGCTTCGAGCGGAAGGACAGCCTCGGGCGGTCGTGAATGCGGTGCGGGCGGAGAACGGCGTGCTTTTGTTCTCCGACGAAACATTCGAGGAATTGCGAAGCCGTCTCCGGCGCTCGAAGTTCGACGGCTATATCGGCCGGGAAGGCAGAGAGGTGTTCCTCGTTCAGCTCGATGCGGTCTCGGAGTGGGTGTCGATTACCGGCGCCAAGCTGGGGTGCCGCGACCCGGAAGACGACAAAATTCTTGAGACGGCGCTGATGGGGGACGCGGATTGTCTCGTCACCGGAGACCACGACCTTCTGGAGATGTCTCCGTTTCACGGCATTCCGATAGTGACACCGGCGGAGTTTCTTGATCTCGGTGCCGGCGGATAACCGCCGCCGGACCCCCGGGCGATGTGGAGATTGTGCGCTATTCCGCCGCTTCCAGGTCGCGGTCGATGCTGTCGCCGATATAGAGTGGCGGACGCTTTGACGGTGTCCCGGGCAAGATGGGCGTAACGGGCGGTCGTCTGCACCTGGGTGTGGCCAAGCAATTTTCCGATCATCGGCAGCCCTTGGCCCAGCGCCAGAGCCCTGCTCGCGAAGCGGCGCCGACATCAACGCGTGGGTTGTGTCCCCAGGCGTGGGGTAGGAGTTCTCGCTGCCCCGGGAGCTGTGGGTAAGCGGCTTGTCGCAGCGACCGCCAAGAGTCTGGCGACGGCAAGCCGGTTATCCACAGGGCGCCGGCCGGTTGCGTCGAAGCGGATCACGCTGTGTGAACATCCCGTTCGGGTGCGCACCGTCGAGGGTATGTGTCGAACCCTCGTCCGTGTCGAACAGGGGCAGTCCATAGACCTCTTCCGAGCGAGCGGCTACACTCGATTTCCTTGGCATTGGCCCATGCGAGGGAGGAAACAGTGAAGACCCAAAAGACTTCGGCGGTAAGCCGCCGCACCGTTCTGGCGGGCGCCGGCGCGAGCGCTGTCGCTGCGGCCGTACCGCTGCGCCACGGCCGGGCCGCCGGCACGATCAACGTCGGCATCCTGCTGCCGCGGTCCGGGCCGCAGGCGCAGATCGGAATCGATTGCCAGCGCGGCGCCGATGTTGCGCCGGAAGTGCTCAGCGCGATGGGCTATCCCGAGATGGCGTTCATGCTGGGCGATACCGAGACGAAAGTCGATGTCGCCCGCGCCCAGGCGGAGAGACTGATCGACGCCGGCGCCCACGTCATCGTCGGCTGTTTCGATTCCGGCCAGACCATGGCGGCAGCGCAGGTGTGCGAGCAGAAGAACATCCCGCTGGTGGTCAATATCGCGGCGGTCACCAAGCTCACCGAGCTCGGTTACAAGTGGGTGTTCCGCAATTTCCCGACCGGCCCAATGATCGTCGGGGATGCGTTCAAGAACCAGAAAAAGCTGTTCGATATGGGCGGGGCGACGCCCAAGCGTGTGGCGTTGCTGCATGTCAACGACACCTTCGGCACCAGCCTTGCCGGCGCCTTGTTCGCGCTGACGCCGAAATTCAAGATGCCCTACGAGATTGTCGAGAAGATCGCCTACGATCCCTATGGCCGCGATTTCTCGGCCGAGGTGCGCAAGGTCAAGGGCGCCAAGCCGGACGCGCTGTGGGCGGTCAGCCGGCTCAACGACGCGATCGCCATCACCAAGGAGCTGGTGCGCCAGCGCGTCGACCTGATGGGCATCCTGTCCACCGGGCCGGGCTGGTATGAGGACGCCTACATGAAAGCGACCGGCAAATACGGCGACGATGTCATCAACCTCGTGCCGTGGGTCGACTACAAGAAGGAAATGGCGCGCAAGATGCGCGACGTCTATCAGAAGAAGTTCCCGGGCCGGGGCATCACGGCGAACCACGGCTACACCTTCGATGCGATGCTGATCGTTGCCGACGCGTTCAAGCGCGCCGGGTCGACCAAGAACACCGATCTGCAGGCGGCGTTGCGCGCGACCGACATCACCAACAACACGACCATCGGCGAAGGCATCCGGTTCAACGAAAAAGGCCAGGTGCCCCACGTGCCGTGCGGCGCGGTGCAGAACCGCGACGGCAAGCAGCTGGTCGTGCTGCCGGAGTTCGCAGCGGTCGCCAAGCCGATCTGGCCGATGCGCCCCTGGCGCGAACGCTAACCTGCCGCCGCAGCCGTCCCCGCCGGGCGCGTGCGCCGGCGGGGCGGCGGCGCATCGGCAGGTAAAACCTGGCCTGCTTGGCCCAACGCCCGGTCGGGGGAGTCAGGCTTGGATTTCTGGACAGTAGCCAATGCCGCGGTCAGCGGCCTGCTGATCGGCCTCGTTTACGGCCTCAGCGCCCTCGGCCTTTCGGTCATATTCGGCGTCATCCGCATCGTGAATTTCGCCCATGGCGAGATCATGGTCATGGGCATGTTCTTCGCGCTGGTGATGTTCCGCTGGCTGGGGCTGGATCCGCTGCTCTCGGTGCCGCTGGCGGCCGCCCTGATGTTCGTCTTCGGCTATCTGCTGCAACTGTTCGTCGTCAGCCGGGTGTCCCATCTGCCGGAGCATATGCAGTTTATGCTGCTGGCCGCCATCGCGATCATGATCGTCAGCGCACTGCTGTTGATATTCGGGCCCGATGCCCAGGGCGTCCAGGTCGATTACGCCTGGGATTCCTTCGCGGTCGGCGAACTGATTATCGACTATCCGAAAATGTTCGCAGCGATTGCCGCGGTGATCGTCGCTGCCCTGCTGCTGGCCTTCTTCAAATACACGACGACCGGCAAGGCGATCCGCGCCTGCGCCGACAACCATATGGGCGCCCAGGTCGTCGGCCTCAATGTCGGCCGGCTCTATGCGCTTTCCTTCGGCATCGGCGCGGCCTGCCTCGGCGCGGCCGGCGCGATCATCCTGCTGTTGATCGAGGTGCATCCCTATCTGGCGCCGGGCTACACGCTGCTCGCCTTCGTCATCGTGATCATCGGCGGTCTCGGAAGCCTGTTCGGCGCTCTGGTCGGCGGCATCCTGATCGGCGTCTCCGAGGCGTTGGCGGCGGTCCTGTTCCAGCCGTCGATGAAAACCGCCTTCAGCTTCGGACTGCTGATCCTGGTCCTGCTGCTGCGGCCGCAGGGCCTGTTGGGCAAACGCGTCCGATGAAATCGCTGGGCCTTCTCTTTCGCCCGCTCTCGCCGGCCGGATGCTGGCTTGGCGGCGCTCTGTTGCTCCTGCTCCTGCTATTGCCCTTCTGGGGCAGTTCCTACGTCATGACGGTCGCCACGACCGTCTTCTACCTCGCGCTGATCGGCCAGTCCTGGAACCTGATGCTCGGCTTTGCCGGGCTGCTTTCGATCGGCCATGCCCTGTTCGTCGGCATCGGCGCCTACACCGCGGCCTATCTGTTCGCCGCAATCGGCCTGCCGCCGGTCATCGGCGTCGTGCCGGCGGTCGCCCTGGCGATCCTGATGGGGGTGCTGATCGGCTATCTGGGTTTCCGCTTCGCCATCGGCGGGGTCTATTTCGCCTTGCTCACGATCGCCTTTGCCGAGTTCGTGCGCATCGTGATCGATCATGTGCCGTGGCTGGGCGCCACCGAGGGCTTTTTCCTGAAGGTGTCGGCAGCGGACCGGCAGGGCATCGATCTGGTAAATCTCCGCGGCGCGCCGGAGATGTACTACTACCTGATCATGGCGTTGGCCCTGGGCGCCCTTGTCCTGTGCCGTTTTCTGTTGCGCGGCAAGCTCGGCTATTACTGGCAGGCGATCCGCGACGATGCGGCAGCCGCCGAGGCGCTGGGCGTCGATGTGCTGCGCTACAAGATGTACGCCGTGACGATCTCGTCGGGGATGGCGGGCGTGGCGGGGGTCTTCTACGCCTTCTACCAGAACAGCCTGTTCCCCGAGATCGTGTTCAACATCGAGCGCTCGATCGAAGTCACGCTGGGCCCCATCGTCGGCGGCGCCGGGACCCTGTTCGGCCCGATATTCGGCGTCTTCATCCTGACGCCGCTGGGCGAGATCGTGACCGAGGGGATCGACCTCTTGAAGCATTGGCGCGTCATCGATCCGAAAACCAAGCTGGACGGTCTGAAACTGCTGATCTGGGGCTTCATCGTCGTCCTGATCGTGCTGTTCAAGCCGCAGGGAATTTGGCCCTGGGTAAGGGACCGGTTGCGCCTGACGCGCCCCGAGGCGGAGGGTTGAGCGGGATGGCCCCGTTGCTCCGGGTCGATGGCGTCTCCAAGAGCTTTCGCGGCCTGCTCGCGTTGAACAACGTCTCGTTCAACGTGGCCGAACGCGGCATTGCGGCCCTGATCGGGCCGAACGGCGCCGGCAAGACGACCCTGTTCAACGTGATCGCCGGCGTATTCCGGCCGGACAGCGGCTCGGTCCGCCTGGGCGACGCCGAAATCACCGGCGAGCGGCCCGATCGGATCTGCCATGCCGGCATCGGCCGCACCTTCCAGATCGTCAAGCCGTTCGCCCAGATGACCGTGCTGGAAAACGTCACCGTCGCGGCCCTGCACGGCGCCGATAGCGTGGCGGCGGCGACGGCCGCAGCGCGCGGTTTCCTCGCATTGCTCGAACTCGATACCAAGGCCGCCCAGCACGCCGCCAACCTGACGTTGCCGGACCGCAAACGCCTGGAGGTCGCCCGGGCGCTGGCGACCGGCCCGCGTCTGCTCCTGCTCGACGAGGTGATGGCTGGCCTGCGGCCGTCGGAGACCGATCGCATGATCGCGACCCTGCGCCGGCTGCGCGACGACACCGGGCTGACGATCCTGCTGATCGAGCATGTCATGCGCGCCGTGATGGCGCTCTCCGAGCACATCACCGTGCTGCATCACGGCGAGAAGATCAGCGAGGGGGCGCCGGACCGGATCGTCCGCGATCCGGCGGTCCTGGAATGCTATCTCGGGGATCACGAACCATGATCCTGAGCGTCAGCGGCCTGAACCTGTTCTACGGCGATGCGCAGGCGCTCGACGACGTTTCGCTGGAGGTCGACGCCGGCGACATCGTTGCGGTGGTCGGCTCGAACGGCGCCGGCAAGAGCTCGCTGATCCGGACGATCGCCGGTATCGAGAAGCCGCACTCCGGACGAATCCTCTACAAGGATGTCGACATTACCGGATGGCCGAGCCATCGGGTGTGCAACCTGGGCGTCGGGCAGGTTGCCGAGGGCCGCCAGATCTTCGCCGGGCTGACGGTTCGCGAGAATCTCGAGGTCGGCGCCTATCTCGAACGCGGCCGGCAGCACTTCGCGGAGACCATGGATCGGGTCTTGGCCATATTCCCGATCCTGAGGGAGCGGGCCGGCCAGCACGCCGGCACACTTTCCGGCGGCGAGCAGCAGATGCTGGCGATCGGCCGCTGTCTGCTCGGCCGGCCGGAGCTGATCATGTTCGACGAGCCGTCGCTCGGCCTGGCGCCGACCCTTGTCCAGGAGGTGTTCGGCATCGTCGAACGTCTCAACGCCGACGGCACGCCGATCATCCTGGTCGAGCAGAATGTCGCCCTCTCGCTCAGGATGGCGACGCGCGCCTATGTGCTGGAGAACGGCCGCATCGTGTTGAGCGGGCGGGGCGAGGACCTGCTGCAGGACGACCGTGTCCGCGAGGCCTATCTCGGCCTTTAGGATCTCTCCCGTCTTGACGGACCCGGGCGGTGTTGCTGAATTGCCGGAGAGGATTTCGATAACGATGCTGCCGGGCCGGGGCCTCTATCCCGGCAGCGCCGAGGCCGCCGGACCGCACGCACGCCAACCAAAGGGAAAATGCCGCGGTGAAACCCGGCCATCCGTCAGTCGATTATGTCGACAGCGATCCGCACTATCCCACGATCATCGACGCGCTGGACGCCGCGGCCGAGTTGCAGCCGGACCGAACGGCGCTGATCTGCGAGGACCGGCAGCTCACCTTCGCCGCGTATCGCCGCGCCGCTGCCGGGATGGCGCAGCATCTGGCCCGGGACTATGCGCCGGGCACCCGTATCGCAGTGGTCATGGGCAACGGGATCGAGACGGCGGTCGCCGTGATGGGCGCCTATGCGGCCCGCCTCCAGACCGCGCCGCTCAATCCGGCCTACACGGACCGCGAGCTCGGCAGGCTGATCGCCGATGTCGCGCCGGCGGCGATCGCCTGCTCGCCGCCGCTTGCAGAACGGATCCGATCGCTGGTCGGCGGGGCGGACGGGCCGGACATCCTGCCGGTCGGCGCGGGCGCTCTCGACGTCTGGGGCTGGGCGGCGGACGAGACTCTGGCGCTGCCGGCCGACCGGCCGCGCCCGGAGGACCGCTGCATCATGTTCTTCACCGGCGGCACGACCGGCCTGCCCAAGGGCGCCGAGCATGTCCACAGTCTGTTCGACGTCTTCAACCGGCAGACCCGCGCCCTGTGGCGCTTCGACTTCGGCCGGGAGATCCTCCTCAACGTCGCGCCGATGTTCCATGTCTTCGGGCATTGTTTCACCCTGATTTTCCCGCTCTACATCCGGGCGACCATGGTGATCGTGCCGCAATACCGGCCGGACCGCGTGATCGAGAATCTGGTCCGGCATCGTGTCAGCGTTTTCGCCGGCGGGCCGGCGGCGATTTTCCTCGGCCTGCTCGGATCGGACGCGATCGGCGAGGCCGATCTCAGCGCGCTCCGCTACAGCGTGGGCGGCGGCTCGCCTTTCCCCGCCGACCTGCTGGAGCGTTGGAAGGCGCGTACCGGCAACGAAATAATGGAAGGCTACGGCATGTCGGAGGGCGCGCCGGTCACCCTCAACCCGACCCACGGCCCCAAGAAACGCCTGTCGACCGGCGCGACGCCGCCCGAGACCGTCGTCGAGATCGTCGACCTGGAGACCGGGACGCAGGTTCAGCCGGTGGGCGCGCGCGGCGAGGTCCGGGTGCGCGGCCCCCAGTTCACCATCGGCTACCACAACCGGCCGGAAGAGACTGCCGCGGCAATCCGCGGCGGCTGGCTCTACACCGGCGACGTCGGCTATCTCGACGAGGACGGCTACCTGTACCTGGTCGACCGCAAGAAAGAGATGATCCTGGTCGGCGGCTTCAACGTCTATCCGCGCGAGGTCGACGAGGTGATGACGAGCCACCCGGCCGTCGCCGAAGCCGCCGCGGTCGGCATGCCGGACGATTTCCTCGGCGAAGCCGTCTGCGTCTTCGTCGCCCTGCAGCCCGGCGAATCGGCCAGTGTCGAGGCCTTGCGGCACCACGCCGAGGCCAATCTGGTGAAATACAAACAGCCGAAAATCATCCGCATCCTGGAGGCGCTGCCCAAGACAGGCCCCGGCAAGATCGAAAAGCTGGCCCTGAAGGCGATGGCGGCGGAGCAGGGGAGCGCGGCGTAGCCGCGTGTGATCGACGGTCCGACAAATTGCTGCTCAAAGCCGACCAGGGGACCGTGGAAGCGGCTTGGAACGGACCGGCCAACGCCGCGATCACCTCTTGCCGCACGCATACGCCAACCACCGTGTAAGCGCCCGGCAGGCCGCAGGCTGCAACGCAAGACGGTTCCGCCCAAACGTCCCGAATATTGCCGCCAAGCCGACGTTGCGGCATCCGCTCACCCAGGTCCTGACCGATCGACAAACCTGAATCTGACCTTCAATCCGCCCAATCGGACGCCGGTGACCGCGCTTCAAGACCTGAACGTGGAGGTCGGTGAAGGCGAGTTCGTGTCCATCGTCGGCCCTTCGGGATGCGGCAAGAGCACGTTCCTCAACGTGCTTCTCGGACTGATTCCGGCGAGCTCCGGCGAGATGATGATTCACGGCAAGCGGATCACCGGCCCCGGTCAGGACCGTGCGATGGTGTTCCAGGAATTCGGCCTGCTTCCGTGGCGCACGGTGATGAACAATGTCGAGCTTGGACTCGAGCTCAAGGGCGTGGGCGCTGCCGCGCGGCGGCGGATTTGTGCAGGGCTCGCCGAAATGGTCGGGCTGTCGAGTTTCGAAGGCCATTATCCGCATGAGCTGTCGGGCGGAATGAAGCAGCGCGTCGGGCTGGCACGGGCGCTGGCGACCGATCCCGAGGTCCTGTTGATGGACGAGCCGTTTGCCGCCCTCGACGCTCAAACCCGCGACATCATGCAATCGGAGCTGCTGAGGATCTGGCAGGAAGCGAAGAAGACGGTGCTTTTCGTCACCCACCAGATCGAGGAGGCGGTCTATCTCTCCGATCGTGTCATCGTGATGACCAAGCGCCCGGGGGGCGCGAAGAAGGTCTTTGACGTCGACCTGCCGCGATGCCCGGGGAGAAGGTCCGGGGGATGCACCGGGTCGCCGTCCGCGACGACAAGGGCAAGCTCGGCTCCACACAGGTCGAGATTTGTTAGAGCGGATCGAAGAACTTGCGATTTATCGACAAGGGGTTGGCGGTGTCAAGCAGCTGTTAACGGCGGAGGAATAATGCGCGTTGAACTGAGCCATCCGGCGAGATTCGCACAGCCCACCCCTCCTGTGAATCCCTTCAATGCATCAGTGCACTAGGCCCCGTCACAAAGGCACCGGTGGGCGGGTGCGCATGCTCGGCATCTCCAAGCGCGGGGACAAATATCTCCGAACCCTTCTGATCCACGGCGCGCGGACCGTGCTCACCAGAAGCAAGGCGCCGCCGCCATGGGCGTTGCGTTTGGCCGAGCGGCGAGCGGTCAACGTGGTCACGGTCGCGTTGGCCAACAAGACGGCACGCTCGGACCTGCGCCGGAACTTCTGTCTTCCATTCTTTCACCTTCGAGCCGATACCCGCGGCCATGTTATGTATGATTGAGCGGGATCGGCGAGGTGAAGGTTGGGCGGCATGATCAAGGCACGAAAGCTCGGGCACATCGTCTTGAACGTGAGCGACCTCGAGGCTTCGCGTAATTTCTACTGCAAGGTGCTGGGCCTCGAGCCGGTCGCGGAGCACAGCGCGGGGAAGATCGTCTTCCTCAGCCTCGGCGAGCAGCACCATGACCTGGCGCTGGTCGAGCGCGCGAGCGAGCCCGCGCCGGGACCCGCACAGCCCGGGCTGGTCCATATGGCTTGGCAACTCGACGACTTCGCGGCGGTCCAGGCGGCTTATTCCGAGCTGACCGCGGCGGGCATCGCGGTCGATCCGGTTCAGCACAACGTGACCAACAGCCTCTACGTGCAGGACCCTGACGGCCACCTGGTGGAGCTCTACTGCGACCGCTGGGGTGAGGACGGCATCGAGGTGATGCGGCGAAATGGCCCGCAGCGCCGGGCGCTCGACATGGAAACCGGCGAGCCGGTGGGCGAGATGCAACGGCTTCTGCCGATCCCGGGTCACTGAAGCGGCGCCGCGGCGACCGCACGGACGCCCTCGAGCCCGACCGCCAACGTTTCGGCCGTTCGCCGCGAACAGAAAGAGGGTCGCATGGCCAGATTCGGGATTGGACAATCGGTGCCGCGAAGCGAGGACCGCAGGTTTCTGGTCGGTGCCGGGCGCTATGTCGACGACCTCGTGCTGCCGCGCCAGGCCCATGCATTCATTCTGCGCTCTCCGCATGCACATGCCCGCGTCGGGAGCATCGATGCGGACACCGCCAAGGCCATGCCGGGCGTGCTTTCGGTGCTGACGGGCGCGGAATACGCGGCTGACGGGTTGGGCGCGATCCCGCCGCTCGCGATCCCGCCGGGCTGGGGTGGGCCGAACGCACACTTCCCGCCCTGGCCGCCGATCGCGTCCGATCGCGTTTGCTACGTCGGTGAGGCGGTCGCGATCGTCGTTGCCGAGACCCCTGCTGTCGCGGCGGATGCGGCCGAGCTGATTACCGTCGAATACGAAACCTTGCCCGCCGTTGGATCGATCGCCCGGGCGATCGTGGACGGCGCCCCCGTACTGGCCGACGCGGCGCCAGGCAATGTCTGTTTTCGCCACGTCCTCGGCGACGCGGCATCGACTTCCACGGCGCTGGCAAATGCCGCGCATACGACGACCATCACCCTTCATAACAATCGGATCACCGCCAACCCGATGGAGCCGCGCGGCGCCATCGGCGCCTTCGACCGGACCGACGATCGCTTCACCCTGTGGCTTTCGAGCCAGATGCCTCACCGGGTGCGCGAGCAGTTGGCGGGCGCAATCTTCGGTCAACCGGTGGCGCGGTTTCGCGTGGTCGCGCAAGACGTCGGCGGCGGATTCGGTATGAAGGGGACCCTCCACCCCGAGGAAGTGCTGGCGCTGTGGGCGGCTTGGAAGACCGGCCGCCCGGTCAAGTGGATCGCCGCGCGGTGCGAAGGACTGCTTGCCGATATCGACGCACGCGACCAGGACTGGACGGCCACGCTCGCGCTCGATGGCGACGGGCGCATCACCGCGATCCGCGCGCGGGCGGACTTCAACATGGGAGCCTATTTCTCGAACTCGGCGATCGTGCCCCCGGTGATCGCGTCGGGCATCCTGTCATCGGTCTACGATTGCCGGCATTTCGACATCGCCGTGCGCGGCATTCTGACCAATTCGCCGCCGACCGGGCCCTATCGCGGAGCGGGCCACCCGGAAGGGATTTTCCTGGTCGAGCGGTTGATCGACCAGGCGGCCGACGAGCTTGGCGTCGATCCGATCGAACTCCGGCGACGGAACTACATCCGGCCGCAACAGATGCCCTACAAGACCGCACTCGGCTATACGTATGACTGCGGCGAGTTCGACGCCGCGACCGGGAAGGCGCTGCCGCTCGCCGGTTATGACGGTTTTGCGGCGCGGCGTGGCGAGGCCGAGCTCCAAGGGCTTCTGCGCGGGATCGGCTTCTCCTATTTCATCGAGCTTGCCGCGCCGTTGAACGAACGCATGGATTTGCGGTTCGACCAGCATGGCGGCATCAGCGTCATTGCCGGAACACACAATCACGGCCAGGGCCACGAGACGGTGTATGCACAGATGCTGGCCGACTGGCTCGGCGTGCCCTTCGAGTCGGTCTCGGTGGTTCAGGGCGATACCGACCGGGTGCCTTTTGGGCGGGGCACGTTCGGCTCTCGCAGCATGGTGAACGGCGGCTCGGCGCTCCGTGCCGCGGCGGACGACGTTATCGCCAAGGGGCGCCGCTTCGCCGCCCACCTGCTCGAGGCCGCCGAAGAGGATGTTGAATTCCGCGAGGGCCGGTTCGAGGTCGCGGGTACCGATCGATCGATTTCGATTACCGACGTCGCCAAGGCCTCGTTCGCGCCGATCGGCCTACCCTCCGAGCTCGGTCTCGGCCTCGAAGGCTCCGGCATGTTCGCGCCCAGCCAACAGAACTTTCCCAACGGCTGCCATGTCTGCGAGGTCGAGGTCGACCCCGAGACCGGTCGGGTCGAGATCGTCGCCTACGCCGCCGTCGACGATGTCGGCCGGGCGATCAACCCGCTGCTGCTCAAGGGGCAGGTGCACGGTGGGATAGCGCAAGGCATCGGCCAGGCGTTGATGGAGGAGCTGGTCCACGACTCGGCCTCCGGTCAGTTATTGACCGCCTCGTTCCTCGATTACTGCATGCCGCGGGCGGACGATATTCCTTCTTTCGAAGTCGCCTCCCATGACGTGCCAACCGGCGGCAACCCGCTCGGCGCCAAGGGCGCGGGAGAGGCCGGAACCACCGGAGCGACGCCTGCGGTGATCAACGCGATCCTCGATGCCCTTCGACCGCTCGGCGTGCGCGACCTCGGGATGCCGGCGACGCCCGAAGCCGTGTGGCGGACGATCGGTGCGGCAGGCTCGCCCGGACCGGCCGGGTGAAATCCTTTTTCACCGGCGGCCTTCTCCTTTCAGAAGCAACAGGCTCGCGGCGACGATCACGCCCGCCCCGGCGACTCCCCAGACATCCGGGATCTCGGCGAACCAGATCATCCCGATAACGAACGCGTAGATGATCCGGAGATAATCGAACGGCAGCACGAAGCCGGTCTCGCCGAGTCCGATCCCGTGCGTGAACAGCGACTGGCCGACGATGCCTAGAAGCCCGGTGCAAAAGAGAAGAGCAAACTCGACCGCCGTCGGCGTTTGCCATGTCAGGATGGCGGGGACGAGGGAAAGCAGGGTCGTGGTCAGCGCGAAGTAGAACATGATCACGACAGTTTGTTCGGTTCTCGTCAGCTGCTTGACCGTCACCACGACCAGCGTCGCGAAAACCGTACCGGCCAGGGCGACCAGTGCCCAAGGCTCGAATCCTTCGCCGAACGGCCGGGTGATCAATAGAACGCCGGCGAACCCGAGGATCGTCAGCGACACGCGGCGCTTGTCGAGAATTTCTCCGAGAAACACGGCCGCGATCACGACCATCACCAGCGGTCGGGAGAACTGGATCGTGACCGTGTCGCCGATCGCCATATGAATCAGCGCGAAGAAGAAGCAGAGGTTTCCAAGAAACCCGACCACGCCCCGCGTCACGTGGAGTTTGAGGCGCTGTGTCCGCAAAACGCCGAAACCGATGCGCCAGACCACTGGGAGAATGACGATCAGGCCGCAGAGGAAGCGGACGAAGACGACCTCGAATGCGGGCAGCGACTGGCCCAGATGCTTGACCATCGATGCCATGACGATCAGCAGAAAGCCGCCGGTGACGATGCAGATGGCGCCACGGATATTTGCGGGCATTCGGGACCAATTGGCGCGGACCGATGTCATCGCGCCTCGCAGCCTCGGGCGAGAAGAACAAAAAGCGATCGAGCCAACGCTCGGGGGATAGGGCCGCGATTAACCGGCCGAGGCCTGATAAAGCTGGAGAAACGTACCGTCCGGGTCGCGGCAGGTGACGACCCGGCCATGGTCGCCCATATCGCGATAGGCCTCCACTTCGGTACCGGCGGATTCAAGCGCGGCGCGCACCGCATCGAGGTCGTCGACCCGAATTACCACGACGCTGCCAGCCTCCGCCGGTGCGGCTTCCTGGGGCGAGGCGAGCGCCAGCCGACTGTCACCCGCCACCAGCTGACACCATTTCTCGCCGTCCTGGAACTTCACCTCCAGCCCAAGGACGTCGCGATAGAAAGCAAGCGCCCGGTCCATGTCGCGGGTTACCTGGTGGACGTTGTGAATACGCATTTCGGACATCTGTGAAGATCCTTACCCCGACACGGGCGATGCCGGATAGATGTTCTGACCCAGGCCGCTCATCTCAACATCGCTTGCAACGGGAGGTCCGTCCATAGAGGTAGTACGTGATCTCGCTGATCCCGAGTTGCCGGATCGCATCCGACATCGACATGCCCGGACCGTGCAGAACCTCCGCCCGCCGCGGCTTGCCGACAATCGCCCCCGGCTCGTACCGCTTCCTTACCATCCTTGGTCCTCCTCGTTCCAACACATAACGGTGGACCAGTTCAATGGGGTGGATCGTGTCCCGAGCCGTGGTGCAAGAGCGTCGCGTCCGTCGCGCTATCCGGCGGGTAGGGAGGGGACGCTCAGGCTGCTGTTGTTCGTCTGTGGGCGCCTGCGGTGAGACTCTCCAGCCGCGCACCATATGCGAGGGCCTGAACGGAATCGGTTCGTTCTATCCCGGCCGAGCAGGCGTGGATCGACAGCCGGGTTGGCTTCGATCCGGCGCGCCCGGTCTTCATCGACGAGACGTGGGCCAGGACCGACATCGCCCGCCTCTGGCCCACTCCGCCCACAACGGGCGAAGACTCGACGATAACGGGGCGCCCAGGAAAATGTTTCCGCTTCTCGACCATCGAGCGCTGGTACTGCGGCGACAACAAGAAGGGCCGTCGATGACGGCCCTTCTCCGCTGTTTTCGGCCGATCGGAATTGGCCGTGTGGCGGCTGACTACATCATGCCGCCCATGTCGCCCATTCCCCCCATCCCGCCTGGCGGCATTCCGGGCATGGACTTGTCGGCGGGCTTCTCGGCCACCATGGTTTCGGTGGTGATGAGCAACCCGGCGATCGAAGCCGCGTTTTGGATCTCCGTGCGGACGACCTTGGTCGGGTCGATGATCCCGGCCTTCACCAGATCGGTATACTCGTCGTTCGCGGCATCGAAGCCGAAATTGGGAACTTTGGATTCCAGGATCTTGCGGACCACGATCGAGCCTTCGGCACCGGCATTCTCGGCGATCTGCCGGACCGGAGCCTGGATCGCGCGCCGAACGATATCGACGCCGGTCTGCTGGTCAGGATTGTCGAGCTTGATCCTGGACAGCGCGGTCGTTGCCTTGAGTAGAGCAACACCACCGCCGGGAACGATCCCCTCTTCAACGGCCGCGCGCGTGGAGTTCATCGCATCCTCGACGTGGTCACGCTTCTCCTTGACCTCGATCTCGGTCGCGCCGCCGACACGGATGACGGCAACTCCGCCGGAAAGCTTGGCCAGCCGCTCCTGCAGTTTCTCGCGGTCATAATCCGAGCTGGTCTCCTCGACCTGCGCCCTCATCTGATTGCACCGGCCGGCGATATCGGACTTTTTGCCGCCGCCGTCGACGATGGTGGTTTCATCCTTGGTGATGGAAACGTTCTTCGCCGTGCCCAGCATGTCGAGGGTGACGTTCTCGAGCTTGATGCCGAGTTCCTCGCTGACCAACTGGCCTCCGGTAAGGATCGCGATGTCCTCGAGCATCGCCTTGCGGCGATCGCCGAAGCCCGGCGCCTTGACCGCGGCGACCTTGAGCCCGCCGCGCAGGCGGTTGACCACGAGCGTTGCCAGCACATCGCCCTCGACATCCTCGGCGAGGATCAGCAGCGGTCGGCCCGACTGCACGATCGCTTCCAGAAGCGGAAGCATGGACTGGAGCCCGGTGAGCTTCTTCTCGTGCAGCAGAATGTATGGGTTATCGAGGTCCGCGACCATCTTCTCGGCGTTGGTGATGAAATAGGGCGAGATATAGCCGCGATCGAACTGCATGCCCTCGACCACGTCGAGCTCGGTCGCCATGCTCTTGGCTTCCTCGACTGTGATCACGCCTTCCTGGCCGACTTTCTGCATGGCCTCGGAGATCATGTCGCCAATCTCTTTTTCGCCATTGGCCGAGATGGTGCCGACCTGACCGATCTCCTCCTCGGTCTTGACCTTCTTGGACCGGCTCTGGACGTTCTTGACGACTGCAGCGACCGCGATATCGATGCCGCGTTTGAGGTCCATCGGATTCATGCCGGCAGCGACCGCCTTCACGCCCTCGCGAACGATCGCGTGCGCCAGCACAGTGGCCGTGGTGGTGCCGTCACCGGCATCGTCGTTGGTCTTCGAGGCCACTTCGCGCACCATCTGGGCGCCCATGTTCTCGAACTTGTCCTCAAGCTCGATTTCCTTGGCGACAGTCACGCCGTCCTTGGTGATCCGTGGCGCCCCATAGGCCTTGTCGAGGATGACGTTGCGGCCCCTCGGGCCCAGCGTGATCTTGACCGCGTTGGCGAGAGTGTCGATGCCGTGGAGCATGCGCGTCCGGGCATCGGTGCTGAATCTAACTTCCTTGGCTGTCATGTTCTGGGGTGTCCTATTCAATAATGCCCATGATGTCCGACTCCTTCATGATCAGCAGGTCGGTACCTCCGATCTTCACTTCCGTGCCGGACCACTTGCCGTAGAGGACCCGGTCGCCCTTCTTGACGTCGAGCGGGGTGACTTTGCCATTCTCGCCACGCGCGCCGGATCCCACGGCCTTGATCTTGCCTTCCATCGGCTTTTCCTTGGCGGTGTCGGGGATGATGATCCCGCCGGCCGACTTCCCCTCGGCTTCCAGAGGTTCGACCAGCACCCGGTCGTGCAATGGCTTGAGGCTCATGAAACCATCTCCTGTTGTCGGTGATTGTCGGTAGCCCGCCGCGGCGGGCAGGTTGATAACGAGCCGGTGCCGAGCCAGACCGTCATGGGTGGCTCCGCGATCGCGGGTCGCAAAATATCCGTTTGAGCGATCCACCAGTTGCGAGTGCGCCAGTCGATTAGCACTCGATCCTGGCGAGTGCTAAAAATATGGTCGCTGGCAAACCCGATGTCAACAGACGATCGTCCCGATTATACGGCTGAGGTGTTCTCACTTTCCGCCGCCTGTCCGGTAGTCTCTCCCCGGCATGAGCCGTTCTGCCGAGGGATTTTTCTGAGGGGCGTTGTCAGAGTAAATCGGCTTGAGCCGCCTGGCGAGGTTCCCAAGCCTTTCAGGAGTGGTGCGCCTTAGCTATCGGGCCGGTTCGTGGAACCGGAAGCGCCAGCACCGCCGTGACCGCAAGCGCCGTCTGTTTGAGTTGGATCATCTGGTGTCCCCCCCGGTTTTGCCGTCGAGATGTATCGATTGTCTCGAGTCAGTGGGAAAACCCTATGTGGCCCCCGTTCAGACTGTCAAGGCGAGCCGCAGCGTCGATCCCGGGGATCAACCGCATCGGCATCAAGGGCATACCAGTCCATGACCGTATGATATCGCCGATATCCGATTCACAACACGGCACCTCGCCGGACGCTGCTAGAAATTGACGATTCTAGGCCTACGGCCTTATCTTGTTGGCCATTGCTTCAGCTACGCCCATCACGCGCCAGCGGCGGTGCCTTGATCCCGCTCCAAGGAGCTACGGAGAGTAGAGCCCGTTAGTCGGGCATCGGTCTCTCCCATTGGTCGAGGATTTAGCCCCCATTATTCATGCCGGGCCTGATGTTGCGGTGGCGGACGTGGCGTAAGTCGTTGTCGTCGGGTAGAAATTCGTTGTCAAAGCGTCTTTCTTCCCAGGCAACGAAAGCGCCACGCCGCCATGACCGAAGATACCGTTCTCTCGTTCGATCTGCCAGCCGTCCGACGCAAGAAGGTGACCGCCGATTTCGACGGCGGCCTGATCTCCTCGGACGGCGGCCTGGTTTTGTTGCGCGAGGCGGAACGCCGGCTCGGCCTGGCCGAGACGCTGGCGGGCTGCATCCGGGACGGGCGCGACCCGGCGCTGGTGGTCCACACGCTGTCGGCGATGCTGCGCTTGCGCATGTTCGCGATCGCCTGCGGATACGAGGATGCCGACGACTGCGACGCCCTGCGCACCGATCCCCTGTTCAAGCTGGCCGTGGGCCAGGCGCCGGAGAGCGGCCGCCCGCTGTGCTCGCAGCCCACCATGAGCCGGCTGGAGAACGCCCCCTCGCGGCTTGAGGTGGCGCGCATGACGGCCGCCCTGGTCGACATCTTCTGCCGCAGCTTCCCGACCCCTCCCGCGGCGATCACCCTCGACATCGACGACACCTGCGACCCGGTGCACGGCCACCAGCAGCTGTCGCTGTTCAACGCCCATTACGACACCCGCTGCTTCCTGCCCGTGCACGTCTACCATGTGGAGAGCGGCAAGCCGGTGGCGGTTCTCCTGCGCCCGGGCAAGACGCCGTCCGGTGTCGAGGTCCGCACCCTTCTCAAGCATCTGGTCCGCCGCATCCGCCGGCACTGGCCGCGCACCCGGCTCACCTTCCGGGGAGATTCCCACTATGGCCGGACGCAGGCCATGGCCTGGTGCGAGGACAACGGCGTCGACTATATCTTCGGCCTGCCGGGCAATCGGGTGCTGCACGCCCACGCATACGAGGTGGCCGACGACCTCAAGGTGCACCTTGCCGAGGCCGGTGTCGAAAAGATGCGGACCTTCGCCGCCTTCGCCTACGCCGCCCGCTCCTGGAACCGCGAACGCCGGGTCGTCGCCCGGCTGGAGGCCACCGCGCGCGGCTTCGACGCCCGCTACATCGTCACCTCGCTCGCCGGCGAGCCCCGCCATCTCTACGAAGGTATCTACTGCGCCCGCGGCCAGGCCGAAAACCTGATCAAGCTGCACAAGGGCCAGCTCGCCTCCGACCGCACCTCCTGCCAGAGCCCGCTCGCCAACCAGTTCAGGCTGGTCCTGCACACCGCGGCCTACTGGCTGATGCTCGCCCTGCGCGATGCCGTGCCCCGCAGGATGCCGCTCGCCCGGGCCGAGTTCGCAACCCTCAGGAAGAGCCTGCTCAAGATCGGCGCCCGCGTCGTCGAACGGGCCGCCCGCATCCGCATCCACTTCGCTTCGGCCTGTCCGGACGCCGCCCTGTTCCGCATGCTGGCGGGCCGCCTCGCGGCCTCGGGACCCTGACCGCCGGGGCGCCGTGCCCCGCGAACCCGAGTGCCTTCAACCCCAAACCCCGACACCACCAACCTCAAATACCGACGCCCCAAGGCGCCGAACGCAAACCTGCGTCCAGATAAAATCAACCGATAAACGCCGCCCCCGATGAATAAGTCAGGTTAGAAGTGCCAGTGTTCAACCTCTTTTCCTACCGCAAACGCGTCGCTGAGGGCGAGACGCCTGATGTCCTAGTCTACGACGAACTTCCCGAAACGCTCCGTGTCCGGATCATCCATATCTGGAGTGATGCTATCGGTACGTTTGACGTATTTTCCCACCACTACTTCGAGGACATAATCGAGAACAATGAGGGTTGGAGTTTAATCCACGACATCGTAGCACGGGAACATGGTGTACTCGATCTGGCCGATGGGCACGGTATCGGACAACCCAATTTCAAACACCATTGCGAGACCTATCTTCTCAAAAGTGAGTCCGTGTACAACGCCCTTGATCTCATCGAAACCAGCTTTTTTTACATTGACAAGATTGCACGGGATTTCAACCACAACGATCGCCGGAAGCGTGGCATAAAGGTTGAGGCGAGCGAGGCGATCGAAGAGCTTAACGAGCGTTTTCGACGTGCCGGCGTGGGGTATCAGTTTGACAACGGAAAGATATTCCGTGTCGACTCGGAGCTGATCCATTCCGAAGTCGTACGGCCTGCGCTTCGATATCTGCACCAACCGGGCTTTGAGGGACCGCGTGACGAATTCATGAGGGCGCATGCCCACTACCGATCTGGAGAAATGAAGGACGCCATCACGGACGCCAACAACGCATTCGAAAGCACGTTAAAAGCGATTTGTGATCAAAGGCTTTGGCAATACCCGCAGGGCGTCGGAGCGTCGGACCTTCTCAAAAAAGTGCGCGAGGAGGGCCTTTTACCTCCCTATCTCGATAATTCGTTCGACCAATTGGCTGCCACGCTTAAATCCGGACTTCCTAAAGTGAGAAACGAAGAGGGTGCGCACGGACAAGGAGCAACGCCGCGCGAGACTCCCGACTACGTAGCTGCCTACGCTCTCCATTTGGCTGCCGCAAAGATTCTGTTTCTCGTCGAAGCACACAAGGCGAAGGACTAGCTCTTACCCAACGCCAGCACTCGTCCGGCGTCGCCTCATTCGTGAACGGCGCCTGCCGGCGGGTGTTTGCCAGCGATGATGTTCTTTCCATGTCCGCCACACGGATGGGGTCGGCGAACATGAAAGTGTGAAAGATACTGGACACTACCCGCGCGATCTGGCGGCGGCGGGCCTGACTCTCGAGAAAAGACCGTTCTTCATCGCTCAGAACCAAGGCCGCACCCGGACGGGCGCTTCGAGATCGCGGGCGCGACGCGCAAGATCGGCGACGACAAGATCGCCGCGGTGGCGAGGAGGACGCTGGAAACGGTGCCGGACCATGCGACCCACTGGAATGGCGCGCCTACCAGCCGATGCCGGCTGCCTCCTGCCGGGGCCGGCGGCAGCCGGCAACGGCTGGTGAACGCTCGGCGAGGATGCGCCCCTGCCGGATTTTTCTGCAAAGCCGCGACTTCGCCCGGTAAGATGGCGGGCGAATCGGGGAAATCGGCAGGATCGCGTTCTCGGATGCAAGAGGCAGCGCAAACGGATTTGTGCAAGCGGCTTCTCGATGTCATCGAGCACGATATTCTGCCGAAAACACGGGCCGGGGTCGCGGAAGGCAACAAGGCCTTCGGCGCGGCGATCCTGCGCAAGTCCGATTTGTCGCTGGTCATAGCGGACGCCAATCGAGAAACCAGGAACCCCCTGTTCCATGGTGAGATTATGACTCTGAATGCGTTTTACGGCCTGCCGGCGGCGGATCGGCCAAAAACCAGCGCGTGTTTTTTTCTGACCGTCCACGAATCCTGTCCCATGTGCCTGTCGGCGATCACCTGGGCGGGGTTCGACAATTTCTACTATCTGTTCGATTACGCCGAGACCCGGGACACGTTTCACATTCCGCATAATCTGAAAATCCTGCAGGATGTATTCAAGCGGCCTGACGGCACCTACGCGCACCGGAACGCCTTTTGGCACTGTCATGATCTGAACGAGATGGCCGCAGCCTCCCCCGATGCGCAGGCTAAGCGGCTCCGCCAACAGATCGGGCGGATCAAGGCGGCCTTTGCGGCGCTGTCGGAAACCTATCAGCAGTCGAAATCCGCGAACGACATTCCGCTGAATTGATCGCGTCCTGCCTCGAGGCGGGGGCCGCCAAGCGATACAACGGCGGAGGCGGCGAGACCTCTGTTCCCGGCTCGAGTCCGTTCGCTTTGACACCGCCCCGCTCCGGCCTCGATGCCGATCACCCGCGAAGAGGTGCTCTCGGCGCTTGGCCGGGCGTGAACCCCCACCCCGTCATGCTTCGGCCAGCAGGGCCTCGACTTCGGGCCAGGCGGTCGCGCCGCGCTCGATCAGCAGGTCGTCGTAGTCGACCGGGCGATAGGACGTGTAGGCCTGATCGTAGCTCGGCCGGGCGCGGATGCGGGCGAACCAGTCGGTGAGAAGCGGCCGTGCCCGGGTCCACATCGGCGACAGCCCGAGACGGTTCAGACGGTCGAGATAGGGCGTCAGCGCTATGTCGGCCAGGCTGAAGCTTTGCCCGGCAAGCCAGGGCCCGTCGCCGAGCGCCTCTTCCATCGCCTGGTATGTCTTGTCAAACAGCAGGATCGCGTCCTTGACGAACGGCGCATTGAAGCCGTGCTCCATGATTGCACGCTGGCGCCCGGCACGCGCCTGGTCGGGCATGCCGGCGAGCCTCTCCTCCATCGCCGCGGGCGTGAACTCGGTTTGAAGCTGCTTGGCGAACGCCGCGGCGAAGCTCACCGAGGCGCAGGCGACATGGATGCCCTCGTCGGGCACCTTGGTCCACAACCGCATGCGCGCCCTGCCGCGCGCATCGGCCGGCTTGAGCGGCGGTGCGGCGAACGCCTCGTCGAGGTATTCGTTGATCACCGTCGATTCGATGATCGGGACGCCGTCGTGCACCAGGGTCGGCACCAGCGCCTTGGGGTTGAGCTTGAGGTAGTCCGGTGCCGTCTGATCGCCGCTGATCAGCCGGACGTGGTGGCCGGCCCAGTCCAGCCCTTTCTCCGCCAACGCGTGGCGGACCTTCTGCGAGCAGACCGAGATGTTGTTGTGATAGAGCTCCAGCATCGCCGCTCCCTTCCGACATTGACCGCCATTGGAGCGGTTTCGCGGCCCGCAGGCTACAGCTTTGACCGGCTGGTGAGCTGTGGCTTGCGCTCAATCGCGTATTCCGATTGACGTGATCCTGTCGGGTGGATCGGCCGTTCGGCGACCGGCTCGAAGCAGCGGGCCGTCATTCGCCAGCCGTTCGAGGCGTGGCAATCGGGCCAGCCCGAGCGGTCGACCGCGGAAGTGCTGGAGGCCGCCGGGTATAGTGACAGCGTCAATACGCTCGCCAAGGCGTTCTCCAAGCGTTCGGATCGGCGTGATTTCATCGAGGAGCAACACGGCCGCTGCCGGTTCTCGCTCTGAGGGCATCTGCCTCCCAATCCGGAGAATAGTCGCTAACTCCGAGATTCTTCGGGCTTTTTCTGGTCGCATCAGCAGGCTTGTAATTCTCCAAAAATGGAGTTATTTTTACTCCATAAGTGGAGCAGGCCATGCCCCTCACTCGAGCCTATCCTGCCACCCGCTACGAGGTCGCACCCCTGATCGATCTATCCGATCGAACGGAGCGCGAGCGGCTCAGCTCGGACGCCGTGCGCGCCTTCTTCAATATCATGGCGCGCTGGGAGATTCGTGACGACGATGCTCGCCCGCTGCTCGGAGGAATCTCGAACGGCGCCTATTACGCTCTGAAGAAGGGAGGCGATCGCGCGCTCGACGAGGACAAGCTTCGCCGGATCTCCTATCTCGTGGGCATCTTCAAGGCGCTGAACATTCTCTACAGCGAGGAGTTGGCGGACCGCTGGATGCAACTGCCGAACAAGAACCGGATTTTCGGCGGGATGACGCCACATGAGTATCTCATGCAGGGCGGCTTGCCGGCATTCGCGACGGTACGCAAACTTCTGGATGCACGGCGGAGCGGTCATTGACCAGTCCCGCCGTTTCACGCATTCGGCAGCTCGACGCGCACCGGCTCATTCCCTGGAAGTACAGTGAGGGTGGGGAAAGCGTGCTCGTCCGGATCGCCGACGATGACGACCACCTTCGTGGCATCGTCGATCTGGACCACGCGACCAATGACCGCGTGCTCGCCGAGAACGATCGGCTGCCGGGCATCGGCATCGATGAGCTGGTATTCGGCATTCCCTGTTTCCGCATCATCAACGCCGCCTTTTCGCATGCCCATCCTCTCGGCAGCCGGTTCAACGGGCCGGATCGCGGCGCCTGGTATGCGGGTTTCGAGCTCGAGACGTCGCAAGCCGAGGCCGCTTGGCACAAGTCGGTCGAACTCGCTGAAATCGACTGGTTGGAGGAAAGCGTCACCTACGACGACTATCTCGCGGACTTCGGCGGGGAGTATCACGACATTCGGGGAGATGCGGCCTACCAAAAATGCCTCGACCCGAACAGCTACGTCGAATCCCAGTTGCTCGCCGAGACCCTTCTAGGAGAGCGGTCGTCCGGGATCATTTATCCCAGCGTGCGCCACAACGCCGGCGTCTGCCTCGCATGTTTCCGCCCCGCGCTCGTCGGCAACATTCGCAAGAGAGCGCGCTACCGTTTCACCTGGACGGGATCGCCCGAGCCGGAGATCGAGTTTGAAGAAGCCTACACATGATGGGCTCGTAACGCTTCAGTAACCCGCGCCATTACCCAAATGCCGTCCCCCTGGGGCGGCTTTTTTCGTTACCAGGGCGCAAACGCCCGATTCCTACCCTCAGTCCTTCCTCGCTCCTCTCCGGTTCCTACCCGCCCGATTGCCATCCTCTCGGTTGTGTCCCCAGGCGTGGTGTAAGAGTTGTTGGAGCCTCTGGCAGCTGTGGTAAGCGGCTTGTCGCCGCGACCGCCGAGAGTCTGGCGGCGACAAGCCGCTTACCCACAGCGGAGGCCATCGCGGTTCCGGATCAGGCGGCGATCGACAGGTCGGGCTGGAATCGCAGGTCGACGAAATCTTTCGCCTTCATGGGCCGCGCGATCCCGCCCAGCTCGTGCTGCATGTCGACCGCGACCTGCAGCCCCGACATGTCGATCTGGCAATCGAGGTGGAAATGGGGCAGCTCGCGCTCGATCGCGCGCCGCGCCGCCGCATGGCTGGCGCCGAACTGCCGCGCCGCGAACGCCACCCACTCGTCGACGTGTCGGGCGGCGTAATGGGCCGACCGGCGGCAGCCGCGCATGACCGCCGCAACCAGCTCCGGATCGCTTTCGATCAGGTCGTTGCGGGCGACACGGACGATCCACTGATAGTGCGGCAGGTAGGGCTCGTCGAAACCCGCCGCCCAGACATCCAGCAGGCCCCTCTCTTCACCGATCGACAGGTTGGGCTCGACGGCGAGACAGGCGTCGATGCGGCCTTCCTCCATAATGTCGATGATACGGGGGTACTGGTCCAGCAGCGGCACGAAGGTGACGTCCCGGCCGGGCTCCAGCCCGTGCCTCTTGAGGATCTTGCGCGCGATCCAGTCGGGGCAGCTGCCGATGCCCAGGAGACCCAGCCGCTTGCCTTTCAGTTGCTCGAACGAATCTATCCCCTTGCGGACGCCGAAGAACATGTGTGCCCGCTGGCGGCACCCGCTGGCGATGATTTTGAATGATTTGCCCGCCGCGATCGCGTTGATCGCCGGCGGGGATCCGATTTCGCCGATCCGCAGCGCGCCCGATTCATAGGCCGCCGCGATCTCCGGGCCGCCGAACACGACCGTCACCGACAGGTCCAGCCCCTCTTCCTCGAAGATGCCCTTTTCGATACCGAGCCGCACCGTATCCGCACTCTTGTCGGTCGGCGCGCCGTATTCGATTTTCCTCAGCGTGGTCATTGGTGTCCTCCGCCCATGAAGCGGCCGCGACCGCAATTCCTCAGGTTTGTCATTCAAGGAATATTTGACACCCTATTTGACCCGGCATCAACCATGAGTGCCCGACGGGCTCGACCTCCGGACATGACGCGCCGGGGATGCGATGCGCTTGATCAGACGGCACCGGCGAGCTCTCACCGAATGACCTCGGTTCTTCGTCGTCCAGCTCGAACGGCGTGACGCGGTCCGGTTGCCGCCGCCGTGTTCGTCAACCCACCGGTCGCGAAACGGCTGCAATGATTCGATCTCCGACCGCACGGCGCGCACAGCTTGCCGCCGACCTGGCCTGGCCGCGGTCGTGCGCTGTCATGCTGCGTGCGGCAGCTCCCTGGGTGAGGAATGGGGCGGCGCGCCGATGCCGGCGGACGGGACCGGCGACCGGCTCCCTTGTCGTCGTCGTTGCCGTCGAGACCCCCGATCGAGGCCACTTGCTTTTGTTGTGGCGCGGCGGTTCAACCGATACCGTGGTTGACGATTTCCGCCATGGCGGAAAAGTTGCTCGGCCACGATCCGCGGCACGTTGGCGGACAGGCGTCCAGTGTTTGCGAAATCGGGGTCCGCAAGGAGGCAGGATATGACCGGAAACGCGATGCATCGGGATCGGCACGGATTGACCATCAGCACGGCCAACGGCAAGGCCGCGGCAAAATATCAGGACGGCGTCGACCTCTACATGTCCGGGAACCCGGGCGGCGAGGCAGCGCTGAGGGAGGCGGTGACGGCAGACCCCGGGTTCGCCCTCGCCCCCGCCGCGCTGACCGTGGTGCTGCGGGATACCGGCCGACGCGACGAGGCGAAAGAGACCGCCGATCTAGCGCGGTCTCTGGCCACCGAAGTCACCCGGCGCGAAAAGCAGCATGTCGAGGCAATCGCGGTCCTGGCCGACGGCGACGGACCACGCGCGTTCGCGCTGATGCGGGAACATCTCGCGGAATTCTCGCGCGACGCTTTAATTTTGTTGGGCGCCGACCGTTACCTGTTCTACAGCGGAGGCGAAAACCGCCAGCAATTGCAGTTCGAGCTGCTCGACGCGTTCGCCGAAGACTATGACGACGATTGGTGGTTTCCGGGCCAGCTCGGCTTCGCGCTGGGCGAATGCGGTCATTACGAAAAAGCGGTCGACGCGGCGCAACGTTCGCTCGCGCTGAACCCGAAGAACCTCTGGGCCGCCCATACGCTTGCCCATGTCTATGCCGACACCAAGGATGATGAGAAGGGGGCGACCTTTCTGGGCCCATGGCTTGGCGACTTCGATTCACGGGCGCCCATGTTCGGGCACACGTCGTGGCATCTCACGCTGTTCGAGCTGGGGCGCGGACACCACGCGCGGGCGATGGAGATCTACGAGACGGGGGTTCGCCCCGCGGTCTGCAAGCACCGCAGCACGCTCAA
This sequence comes from Alphaproteobacteria bacterium, assembly GCA_965248835.1. Lineage (GTDB taxonomy): Bacteria > Pseudomonadota > Alphaproteobacteria > MPNO01 > MPNO01 > CAYFYS01. The sequence goes on along the minus strand of CBDFLJ010000001.1, from coordinate 1,360,226 downwards.
CAATTCGGCCTCGTTCCTGTGGCGCTGCATGGTGTACGGCTACGCGCCGACCGCCGAGCAGTGGGATGAACTCCAGCCGCTGGCCAACGGCATCGCCGGACCCGCGCAGGGCGAATGGGATGGCATGAACGCCGCGCTCGCGTTCGCCGGCGCCGGTAACGAGGCGGGAAAGAACGGCCTGGCCGCCGGTCTCGGGAAGCTGGACAAGGGCGGCGGGACGACCGCGGTCGAGGTGGGACTTCCGTTGGTCGAAGGCGCCTGGGCGTTCGCCCGCGGAGACTACGACGCGACCATCCGGCTGATGGCGCCGGCGATCGGGCGCATACAAGGCGTCGGCGGCAGCAACGCTCAGCACGAGGTGTATTGGGACGCCCTGATCGAGGCATATTTGCGGACCGACCGGTTCGCCGAGGCCGAGGATCTGCAGAGGAGCCGCCTCGACCCGCGCCCGACCGTTCGCGACCTGTTTCGGCTGAGCCGGGCGCAGATCGGCGGCGGCAAGCTGGAAGAAGGGACCGGCAATCTGCGCCGTGCCGCCGAAGGCTGGCGGGACGCGGATTCCGACTCGCCCGAGGTCGCGGCGATCGACGCGCTGTTGAAACGAACCGAGCCGGTCCATTGAATGGCGGTCCCCGGTTCGGCGGTCCCCGGTTTGGCGGTCACGGCGGTATCAAGAGAAACGATCGGCGATCGGCGATCGATCTCGTCGCGTTCGAAGCAAATCGCAAATCGCGCCATGCACCCAGGCCGTTGGGCAGGAACCATTCTGCGAATTATCGGCAAATCGACGGTATTGGCATGCCGGTTTCGAACATCGACGACCGGCGCACTCACGCGCTCCATTTAACCGGCGCAGGGCCTGAGTGGCGACGACAACCAGAACTTATCGGCGCTGTCGGCGAAGATCGCGGAGGTCTAAAACCTTGCCGCCAGCCGGCGGACGAAGCCGAGCAATCGTTCGTCGCTACCCGGACGGCCAAGCAGGGAAATCCCCAACGGCACCCCGTCGACTTCGGCCAGGGGCAGGGTGATCTGCGGCGCGCCGAGCAGCCCGGCGATGCAGGTCAGGGGGGCGATGCGCCCGCGCAACGCCTTGGCCGCCGAGCGCGGCTGGCCGCGCAGCGGCGCGACGAAAGGCGTCGTCGGCAGGCAGATGACGGTCCCCGGGGTCAGAATAGCGTCGAGGTGGGCGACGATTCGGGACCAGGCTTCAGTGGCTTCGGCGACTCGCTGGTCGGTGACGGCGGCGCCGAAATTGAATATCTCGGCGACCTCGTAGCCGAACCGCGGGTTGGTCTGATCGATCCAGTCGGCGAAGGTCTGCCACGCCTCGCGGCCCTGCAAGGTCGATTGATGGCCGACCCACACGTCTAGACCTTCGGGACTTATCGCCTGCCGGGCGCTCTGTCCGACCGTCGCCGCTAGCCGCTCGGCAACCGGCCTCAGCGCCGCCGCGGCATCGTGGTCGGCGGCGGCAAACGCATCTTCGGCGATGATCAGGCGATCGGGTACGTCGTCGGCAATGTCGGCGTCGAGCAAGACCGCGCCGACCCGGGCCAACATGTCGGCGTCGCGGGCGAACCAGCCGACGGTGTCGAAACTCGGCGATTGCCCCAGCACGCCTTCGAGTGCCAGGCGGCCGTGGGTCGGGCGAATGCCGTAGAGCCCGCAAAAACTCGCCGGTGCGCGCACCGACCCACCGGTATCGGTGCCGATGGCGAAATCGACCATGACAGCGGCCACCGCTACCGCGGAACCGCTCGACGAGCCCCCCGGCAATCGGTTCTCGGCCTTCGGATTTACCGGCGTGCCGTAATGGGGGTTCTCGCCGAAAATGCCGCGCGACAACTCGTCGGTATGGGTCTTGCCGACCAGGGTGGCGCCGGCCGCCAGCAGGGTCTCGACAACCGGCGCATGGCGGCTCGCCGGCGGGTGGGTCATCAGCCAATCCGGGTTGCCGCCGCCGGTGCGGTAGTCGGCGATATCGAACAGGTCTTTCGCCGCGAGCGTCAGGCCGGAAAGCGGCCCGTCGCTGTCGCCCTCGATATAGACGACGGCATGGTCGCAAAACGCGTTATAGGGATCGTCCATTGGCGGCTAGTGGCCAGACCAATGAATGAAGCGCTTTTCGATCAGCAGGAACAATAAGTTAAACCCATAGCCCAGGGCGCCGGCAACGAAGATCGCAGCGTACATGTCGGGCATTTCGAATAGCATCTGGCTGTCGAGCACACTGTAGCCGAGCCCGTCGACCGAGCCGATGAACATTTCCGCCACGATGACGATAACCAGCGCCAGCGAGACCCCGTTGCGCAATCCAATGAAGGTCTGCGGCATCGATTCGAACAGCATGACGTCGGTCAGCACCCGCATCTTCGACGCCCCCATGACCTTGGCCGCCAGCAACCGGGTCTTGCGTGCGTTCATGACGCCGTAGGCGACGTTGAACAGGATCACCAGGCTGGCGCCGAAGGTCGCCACCAATATTTTGGTGTTGTCGCCAACCCCGAAGATAACCAGAAACAGCGGGAAAACCGCGGACGCGGGGGTCGAGCGGAAGAAGTCGACAACAAACTCGACCGACCGGTAGACCTGGGTCGAGGAGCCCAGGAGGATCCCCAGCGGGATCGAAATTGCTGCGGCGTAGACGATCGACAACGTGGTCCGTTCGACCGTGCGCAGGAAGTCGAACAACAGCCTGCCGCCGGTCATTCCATTCCAGATCGCCAAGAAGGTCGCTTTCGGGGGCGGCAGCAGAACGGGATCGACGATTTCGATCCAGACCGCGATCTGCCACAAGAGCACCAGCCCGACCACGCCGATCAGCGGCGTCCAGTAGCCGAGCATTTGACGCAGTCCGCTCATGAGCCGCGCACCAGACGCTGGAAAACTTCGAGGCAGTGTCCCTTGACCTGAACGAATTCGCTGTCCGACAGGGTATCGGCGCTGCGCGGGCGCGGATTTCTAACGGTCACGTAGTCGGCGATCCGCGCCGGGCCGCGCGACAGCAGCAGCACGTCGTCGGCTAGATAGATGGCTTCTTCCAAATCGTGCGAGACGAACACCATGGTGGTGCCGGTTTCCAGGAACACCGCCTGCAACTGGTCGCGCATGAACAAGGTCATCTCGTAATCGAGCGCCGAAAACGGTTCGTCGAGGAACAGCACCTCCGGCTCGATCACCAGCGAGCGCATGATCGAGATCAGCTGTTGTTGGCCGCCCGACAACTGGTAGGGATAGCGGGTGAGATCGATCTTGACGCCGAGATGCTCGACCAGCCGGTCGACCTTGTCGCGCTGCTCGGCTTTCGACAAGTTAAAAAACTTTAGCGGGTAGCGAATATTGTCGATGGCTCTGAGCCAGGGAAACAGTGCCTCCCTATAGTTCTGGAACACATAGCCGAAATTGGTTTGGCGCAGCGTCTTGCCGTCGAACAGGATCTCACCCTCATCGGCCGGGAGCAGCCCGGCAATAATATTGATCAGGGTCGACTTGCCGCAGCCGTTGGGGCCGAACACCGATACGAAACGGCCGCGCGGGATGTCGAGGTCGAACTTGTCGTAGATGGTGGCGTTGCCGAAACGCTTCGACAGCCCGCGCACGGTGATGTGCGGGCGCGCATCGGGCGGCGCGGTTGCGGCGGGCGGCAGCGGCGCCACGTTCCCCGCCGCCACCGCCGCTGCTTTCTCTACCGTCACCAGATATTCCCGTACCCTTAAAAGACTTTCAGGTACTTCGCCGTGTCGACTTTCTCTTTGAGAATGCCGTTGTTGGAGGCGAAATCGATGAAGGTCTGGAATTCCTCCCGGTCGCCGGCCGAAAGATCGCCGACCATTACGAATTTCACCAGCGGCATGGTCGGCGCCAGGCTCGGCGGCGTGAAGGTGTTCTTCACCAGATGCTTGCGTACGGTTTCGTCGCTTGCGATGTCCTTCAGCGCCCGGCCCCAGGCCGCGGCAAAGCGTTTGGCCACGTCGGGCCGGTCGGCGATGAATTTGCCGGTCAGTGCACCGCCGGCGATGAAGGCATCGGCGTCGTCGCTACCGAGAACGTATTTAGCGACGACACCGGCCTCGAGCGTCCTCGCCGAGCCTTGTTGGGCCATGATCGAGGCGGCGGGTTCCAGCGTATAGCCGGCATCATAGGTGCCGGCCTTCATGGCCGTGACGTGCTGCGGCATGGCCAATTGGTCGAGTTGATAATCGCCTTCTTTCAGACCGTTGGCGGCAAGCACGGCGCGCGCCATCGTCATGTTCGCCGGTCCTGGCGCCGACATGATCTTTTTGCCTTTCAAATCGGCGTAGGAATTGATGCCCGCCTTATTGTTGACGACGAACTGCTCCATCTTGAACTTCTTGTTCTGACTATTGATGGAGATATAGTTGGCGACGCCGGGCTTCTTTAGATTGGCGTTCATGCCCTCGATGGTGACCAGGTTGGCCGCCGCGTCGATGTCGTTGGTGATCATGGCGCCGACCAATGCCGGTCCGCCGATCAGGCGCACCAACTCGGCGTCGATATCGACGTCTTTGAAATAGCCCCGCTCGAGCGCGACGAAATAAGGTAGCGCCGATGCCACCGGGAAAACGCCGACCTTCACCTTATCGGCGGCCTGGGCGGTTGCGCCGATCGCCAACAAGGCGACCGCCGACAGGGCGGCGACCGCGCCGCGTCTCGTTAATGACGGAAAATCGATCATGATACTCGCCTCCTCGAGCCCGGATTATTCATTCCGGGCATGGTTTCGGGTTGGCGGACATAGCGTGATTTTTCGAAATCGTGTGTGAAATCGTTGTCGAGACGGTTTTCAACCCGGACAACGAAAGCGCCACGCCCGCCATGACCGAGGATACCGTTCTTGCCTTCGATCTTCCAGCCGTGCGGCGCAAGACGGTGACGGCGGCCTTCGATGCCGGCCTGGTGTCCCCGGACGGCGGTCTTGTGCTGTTGCGCGCGGTCGAGCGCCGGCTTGTTCGGCCGATATGCTGGCCGGCTGCCGGCTCACGGTTCACCTGCCGCCAAACCGGCGCGATAGAGGTTCGATGACGAGCTTTTCGCCGGCCATGAAGATCAGGACGATGGCGAAACAGGCGGCGAACAGCGTCACCGCATCCGACGCGGTGAGCGCGCGCAGCATCAGGAAACCGATGCCACTCTCCGCGCCGAAGAGCTCGGAGACCAGCGCGATCTTCCAGCCCACACCGTAGGCGATCCTGAGTGCAGCGACGACGTAGGGCATCAGAAGCGGCACCGTAATGCGCCAGAACACTTTCATGCCGTTGCGGGTAAAGCTTCTGGCCATTTCCAGGAGCTCGGCATCGAGCTCCTTGATGCCTTCCGAGATGTTGACCAGGCAGAACGGCGTCAGGATCGCGACCTGGACGAAGATGACCGACGTGTTCGACGGTCCGAACCAGATCGAGGCGAGGATCGCCCATCCGACCGACGGAAAAGAGTTGAGAAACGGCTTGACGCGCTCGTGAACGATCGCGTCGGCGACCGGCCAGCGCCGCGGGATAAAGGCAAGCGCGCCACCGAGCGTTACCGAGATGACGACCGAACTGGCGACCCGCACGGTGCTGATCAGCGAATCGTCAATGATGCCGGCGACGATGAAAAAATCGACCACCCGCTCGGCGACCGCAAGCGGGCCCGGAAGGACGAATTCCGGCATCCCGCGCGCGGCAAGCCACCAGCCGAGGATCGCGGCCAGCACCAGACCTTCAGCGAGCGCGTGCTCTCGAATCCAGCGCAGATGAGCCGCACCGCGGACCTGTCGCCGCTCAGCGGAGGGCTGCATGATGCCTTGCCAGCCGAGCCTGTATGGGGGCGAAGACCCAGCGGTCGGTGCTGTAGACGAACAGAATGATGACGATGATCACCACCAGGATCATCGGCATGTCGAAATCCTGGCGCGCAAGATTGAGGAGAAAGCCGAGCCCGGTATCGCCGCCGAAGAGCTCTGCGGTCAGCGTCACCTTCCAGGCCACGCCGAAGCTGATGCGGAGCGTCGCGAAGACGAAGGGATAGAGCGACGGCAGCACCAGCAGGAGAAACTGCTTCCAGCGCCCGCGCCCGAAGCTCTGCCCCATTTCGATCAATTCCTTATCGATCGCCTCGAGGCCCTCGCGCATGTTGATGATCGAGAACGGGATCAGGACCATGCTGATCGCGAACATCACCGTGAAGTCGTTGATCCCGAACCAGATGATGGCGAGCAGCGTCCAGCCGATCCCCGAGAACGAATTCAGGAAAGGGCTGAGCCTGCCGTGCACCATGATCACGAAGGCCGGGAGGTAGTAAACCAGTAGCGCGAGGGCGCTGCCGATGAGGAAAGACGCCAGGATCGCCCCGCCGATATGGGCGAACGACCAGAACATGTGCTTCACCAGGTGATAGTCGGTGAAGAATTCGAAGAGCCGCACCGCCACCGAAACCGGACCGGGCATGATGAAAGGCTCGAAGAGCTGGGCGTAGACCGCCCACAGAACGAGGAACCCGATCGTAAAGTAATGCGCTGCGCGCCGGACGTCGCGGCGCGCAGCGTCTGAAGTCAGCCTGGCCAAAGGTTGCAGACCAAGGCGGAGCTATTCCCTGATCGCGTGCTCCCAGATCACCGACTCGGCCTTGGGATAGCTCTTCAGGATGCCGAGTTCCTTCGCCCCCTGCCACACGGTTTCGAACGCCTTGCCGTCGGCCTTGCTCACCGTGGCCGGGAAGAACGAGAACCGGGTGAGCCACGCCTGGAAGAAATCCGGCGAGATGTTGTGCTCCTTGCTGATCGCTGCGCCGACCTTGCGGGGATTGGCCACCGCATAGTCGACCGATTCCTTGAGCATCCGGTTGAACTCCTTGAAAGCGGCGGGCCGGGCTTCGAGCTTGTTGGAATAGCTCACGTTGACGGCCGGCACCACGTCGACGCCATAAAGCTCGTGAATGTCGCGGCTGGTATAGGCGACAACGCGATACTTCTTGGACTTGTCCGCTTTATAGGCCTGGGAGTGGATCAGCTCGACTTCCTCCGCACGGCCGACCGCGATGAACTGCCCATCGCGCACGGCAACCGCCTCGGCGGTGGTGAAGGCGGCATCGACGGTGCGGATCTTGCCGTTGGTGAGTATGACCTCTGCCGGACCCACGGCGGTAACGGAAGGGGCGGGGCGGATCGGCCGCTGGTGCGGTTTTGCGTGAGGCCGTGCATCAAGCGCGCGTCTGAGCCAACGCCGGGCCGAGCCGATCTCCGCATCCAGTGAACGGACCCGGACGATCCGCGCCAAGCGCAGGCCGATCTCACGCGTCTCGTTCTCTCCCGTGCCGACAAACAAGCGCCCGACGACCTCGACCGGTTGGTGCATCGCGATGTCGGTATCGATCGGTGTCTCGGGCTGGACCTGCAGGCCCACCATGGTGCCGTGGATATTGCCGCAGAGCTGACAGGGAGCGAGCGAAGCCTCGGTGAGCAGCACCCGGCCGGGTGCTGCGATCAGCGACGGCGCGACATAGCCCCGGATGCGGATCCGTTCGTCGTGGAGATCCCGTGCGAGCGCGGTCGGGCTGCCGTCAGCCCGGACGAGCGCGCCGATCGTCAGCCCGTCAGGCGATGACATGGCAGCCGGCGAATGCGCCCATCGACCGGTCGATGGGGCGGACAGGAGCTCGGGGTTCATCGATGCGCTCCCATGGATCGCGCGGCGAGCCGCACCGGCCGACAAGCGGCGCTTGGTTCGAATACCCTCAGACAGTATCGCACAGCTTCCGTTGCCGGCAAGCCAGCCTGCGAGATTGCGATCGATCCGTGCGTGCAGATCTTCGCCCCCGCGGGCGGCGTCAGCCGGTCATGCGCGCCGTAGATAGAGAAGAAGCGTCGGCACCACGATGCCCTTGAATCGCGCTTTCGCGGGAGGCGTCGGGCCACTAGGATGGTCCGAGCGCCGCCGTGCGTGCGTGGCGTATCCCGTCCTTGTCGCGAACAGCAACTCGAGGAATGAGATATGAGCATCGTCAGAACACTTCTCCTGGCCGCCGCCGGGCTCTCGTTCACCGCGGGTGTGGCCGCCCAGACGGTGATAAAGATCGGGCACGACCAGCCCGAGACCAGCACCCACCACCAGGCCGCGATCAAGTGGAAGCAGGCCGTCGAAGCGCGCACCAAGGGCGCGTACGAGGTAGAGTTGTTCCCGGCGATGACCCTGGGCTCCGGCGTGCAGATGGTGGAGCAGTTGCAGGCCGGCGCGATCCAAGCCGTCGCGCTCCCTTCGGCCTGGATTGCGCCGATCGTGCCCGATATCCAGGTGCTCGATCTGCCGTTCCTGTTCCCCAGCCGTGAGGTGCTCTACAAGGTGGTAGACGGCCCGGTGGGCGGGGAGATCCTGAAACCTCTGAACAAGGCCAACCTGCACGGCATCGCCTTCTGGGAGAGCGGCTTCAAGCAGTTCACCGGCAACTTCGCGATCCGCCAGCCGAAAGACTACGAAGGCCACAAGATCCGCACCATGCCGGCGCCGGTCATCATGGAACAGTTCAAGGCGTTCGGCGCCTCGCCGGTGGCGATCGATTTCAAGGAGCTTTACAACGCGCTCCAGCAGAAGGTGGTCGACGGTCAGGAGAACCCGATCGCGACCATCGCCCTGATGCGCTTCTTCGAGGTGCAGAAATACCTGACCCTCAGCGATCACGGCTTCATCGCCTACATCTTCGTGATGAACAAGTCGTTCCTCGACAGCCAGCCGGCGGAGGTCCAGAAGATCCTGATCGAGGAGGCGCAGGCCGCCGGACGCTATCAGCGGGACATCATCGCCAAGAGCGAGGCCGCGCATCTGGAGACTTTCCGCAAGGCCGGCGTCCAGATCATCGCGCTGTCGGACGACCAGCGGGCGATGTTCCAGAAGGCGTCGGTGCGTGTCTATGACTGGTACGCCAGGAAGAAGGGCACCGCGACCCTCGACCTCATACGGAATGCCGTCAAGTCCGCCACCATGAAGTAGCCTGAGGCGGGACCGCGGCGCCGCGTCGACCTCGGACGGGAGCGCCCGGGTGCGCGGGTCTGCGCTTGCGCGGCTCGACCGGGCGCTGTCGCTCTGCGAGTCGACGTTCGTTGCCCTCGCCATGGCGTCGGCGAGCATCCTGCTGTTCGTCAACGTCATCCTGCGCTACGTGTTTCTCTCGGCGCTGTCGTGGGCCGAGGAAGTCACGATGTATCTCATCGTGTGGCTGGTGTTCGTCGGCGGCAGCGTCACCTTGCGCCTGTCCGGCCACATATCCATCGACCTGCTGCCGCTGGCGCTCCCGCCGGTCGGCGTCCGCCGCCTCAGGATCTTCGTGTGCACCGCGATGCTCGTCTTCTTCGCGGCCTTCTTCTATTACAGCGGTCTGCACACGCTGCGCGTGATGGACACGGGTCAGATCACGCCGGTCCTGGAGGCGCCGATGTGGCTGACCTATCTGGCGATGCCGGTCGGCAGCCTCCTGATGGGCATTCGCACGGCGCAGATCCTGCGCCGCGCGCTCGCGGTCGGGACCGATGACGGCGCACGCTCCACGACCTTGGCCGACTGACGCCGTGGCCGCGAGAGGCACGCCAGGAAATGTCCGATGACGGCCGGTCTCGTCTTCGGGCTCCTGGCGCTCGGCCTGTTCCTCAGCCTGCCGATGTTCGTCGTGCTGACCGGTACCGCGTTCCTCGTCTTCGCGCTGACCACGAGCATGCCGCTTTCGATCCTGCCGCAGCGCGTGTTCGCGGGGATCGAGAATTTCCCGCTGATGGCGATTCCGTTTTTCGTGCTGGCCGCCAACATCATGGGCAAGGGCGGCCTTTCGGCGCGGCTCGTCAGGTTCATCGAGTCGCTGATCGGCCACCTGCCGGGCGGGCTCGGGGTGACGGTCGTGCTGACTTGCGTCCTGTTCGCCTCGATCACCGGCTCGAGCGCCTCCACTATCGTTGCCGTCGGCGGGATCCTCTACCCGGCGCTTGTCACGGCGGGCTATTCCGAGCGCTTCTCGGTCGGCGTGATCACCTGCTCGGCGCTGATCGGCATGATCATCCCGCCGAGCAATGCCATGATCGTGTTCGGCGCGGTCGCCGGCGTGTCAGTCGGCGCCCTGTTCATGGCCGGGATCGGCGCCGGGGCGGTGTTCGCGCTGCTCTACGGCTTCTACTGCGTCGGGTGGTCGATCACCAACCGCGTGCCGCGCCGCCCGCGCGCCACCCTGGCCGAGCAGTGGCAGGCCGCGCGCGAGGTGGTGTGGGGCATGGGCCTGCCGATCGTCATCATCGGCGGCATCTACGGCGGCGTCTTCACGCCGACCGAGGCGGCGGCGGTGTCGGTCGTCTATGCCGCCTTCGTCTGCGTCGTCGTGTATCGGGAGCTGGACTTCAAGGGCCTGCGGGATGTCTGCCTCGAGGCGGGGGTGATCAGCGCGCGCATCCTCATCATGGTGGGGGCGGCGAGCCTGTTGTCATGGCTGTTCACCATTTCCGGCATCACCCGGGATATCGTGGCGCCGTTCGCCGACCTCAAACAGTCGCCCGCGGTCATGCTGCTGCTGGCGAACGCGTTGTTCCTCGTTTCGGGCATGTTCATCGACGTCTTTTCCAACATCCTCATCCTGGTGCCGATCCTCCTCGGCACCGTCACCGCGGCCGGGATCAACGGGGTGCATTTCGGGATCGTGACGTCGGTCAACGTTGACATCGGCAACATCACGCCGCCCTTCGGCTTCAACTTGTTCATCGCCAGCGGCACCTTCAACAAGCCCTATCTCACGGTGTTGCGCGCGGTGCTGCCGTGGCTGGCCATTGCGCTGTTCTGCCTCGCCATCGTCACCTATCTGCCCGAGGTCAGCCTGTGGTTGCCCAGGCGGCTCTATCCCGAAATGTCTTGAGCGGCGCACGCGCGCAGGTGTCACGAAATGCGCTTCGTCCATCCGCATCCACCCCGGTCGAACACGCCGGCGGCTTCGACGGAACGGTCGACAGGGGGAGTCGATAGGCGTCAAGCTGCATGATGTCCGGCGTGCTGCTTTGTTGTAGTGTGGATCGGCCTAGCGGCGCCCGAAAAACGCAGTCAAGCCAGAGGGCAGACGGCGCGCCGCGGTTCGATCCAAGAGAGGTGTTCTCATGGATGGGTTGGTCGGATCGGCCAGACTCTACGAATGGTCGCCTTCCCTCGGCACCGCCTGGGGTGACCTGCTTCGCTGGGTGAGCGAGGCAGCCGGCATCGCTTACGAGGTGATTCCGCGCGACGTGCCGATGAGCCTGGAGGAGCTCTGGGCGCGGACCGACATGGGCTGCGTCGTCATGTGCGGCTATCCGTGGGCGCTAGCGGCCGAACCACCGCGCCTGCTGGCCGCCCCGGTACCCGCGCCGCCGCGCTACGGCGACCGCCCGGTCTATGTCAGCGACTTCGTGGTCCCCGCGGAAAGTTCGTTCGAATCCCTGGAGGACACTTTCGGTCACCGCTTCGCCTATTCGACCGAGCACTCGCAGTCGGGCTACAACGCGGCGCGCTATCATCTGCTGCCCTACCGGACGCCGGAGCGGCCGAACCTGTTCGGCGACGTGGTCGGCCCCTATATGCGGCAGGGAGCGGTGCTCGATGCGCTCCACGCGGGCGAGGCCGACGTCGCAGCGGTCGACGGGTTTGCCCTCGATCTGCTGCGTCACCACGACCCCGCGTCGGCGGGACGGGTAAGGGTCGTCGCCACCACCGAGCCGGCGCCGATCCCGCCCATGGTGACCTCGCTGGATGCCGACGACGCGGGCCGGCAGCGGCTGGTGGAGGCGCTGCTCGCGGTGGCAACGGCACCCGAGATGGCAGCAACCCGGGAGGCGCTTCTGCTGCGGCGCTTCGAAACGGTGTCGCCGGAGGTGTTCGACGAGCTGATCGGCCGTCAGCACGCGGCGGAGAACGCGGGCTACCACAAGATAACGTAGCGGTGATGTGATCGAAGGGCCGTCGGTTCGCCTGGAGTCGAACGCCCTCCAATCGTCCCCGGGCCTCGCGTGCCGCCTCGGTGATCGGGCTCCCCTGATCGATGCCGGCGAACCCGCCCGCGTCATCGAGGCGGCACCAATTCGGTTGACCCGGTTGGGAGTGCTGCGACAATGAAGTCGGCGCGCCTTATCGGCGGCGAGTGCAGCCCCGGCGGCGCCAATGCCGCAAGCAAGGCGTCCGGGACGCCCCTGCCAGCGCCGAAGTCCGGCCGGCGGCGCGAAATGTGCTCGTCAGGATGACGAAATGTCGGCGTTCATCAGCGCAAACGAACCGGCGGTCAGACTCGGTTTCTTCCTCGGCATCCTTGCTCTCGTCGCGTTGTGGGAGTTCGCGACGCCGCGCAGAGCGCTCACGCAGCCCCGTTGGCTTCGCTGGTACAGCAACGCCGGCATGGTGGTCTTCAATACGGTGGCCGTGCGGCTCCTCGTTCCCCTGGCGCCTGTCGCGTTGGCCGTCATGGCCGGGAGTCGCGGCTGGGGCGTTCTCAACCTGGTCGAACTGCCGCTCTGGTTGGAGGTCGTGCTCTCGGTCGTCGTCCTGGATCTCATCATCTATCTGCAGCACGTCCTGTTCCACGCCGTGCCCGCGCTTTGGCGGCTGCATCGCATGCACCACGCCGATCTCGACTTCGACGTGACGACCGGTGTCCGGTTCCATCCGATCGAGATCATCCTGTCGGTTCTGCCTAAGCTCGCCGCCGTGATCGTCATCGGCCCGCCGGCCGTGGCCGTCGTCATCTTCGAGGTCTTGTTGAACGCCACCTCGATGTTCAATCACGGCAATGTGCGCCTGCCGTTGGGGCTCGACCGCGTGCTGCGGTCGATCGTCGTCACGCCGGACATGCACCGCGTCCACCATTCCGCCATTCCCGCCGAAACCAACAGCAACTTCGGGTTCAACCTGCCATGGTGGGACCGTCTCTTCGGTACCTATCGGGCGCAGCCACGTCTTGGGCATGAAGCAATGACGATCGGCCTCGACACCTTTCGCGAGGCCGGCGATCTGCATCTGCACAAAATGCTCGTTCAGCCCTTCAGGCGCGGCGAAGGCGAGTATGCGATCAACCGCCGCCCCTGGTAACGCGACGAGCCGTCTGTTGCGCTCAAGAACGGCGGTCTCGGAGATCGGCGGGCATAGAGCGCGGCGCGGGTCTCGGCCGGCGATCCGGTCCGGATCGAGGAAGGCTCGGATGGCGTAGGCGAAGTCGAAACCGCGGTGCGCAAAGCAGCGATCGCTCTTGGCCCCGTCCCATTCGAACTCCATGCGGACATGACAAGGCCGGCGCAGCGATTGCGGCAGCATTCGACGCAAATTCGGCCTCGGTCGAGCCGAAGACCGGCTGCCGGCACCCACGCGACGGCAGCGTCCCTGCTTCGCTTTACGGCGGCGAACAAAGAGCGTTGCCGGGGCCGCGATCACCCAGGGATATCATCCGCGCGGGGATGGATGACGAGACGGTGTGGGCCTCCGGGCCAGGCGGCACGACGCGCCTGCCGCTCCGAGGTCGAGTCCCATCAGGAAGGAAGGCGGCGTTAGCGCATCATCCGCCCGCTTGGGCGTCTCGGCGCGGCGGTGCCTCAGCCGGGTGACGGCCGGGCGCTTCCGTTCGAGGCGGGCGCTGCGGCGATCGCGTTCAACACCGTCTCGGGCGTCATCGGCCAACGGTCGATGCGCGCGCCGATGGGCGACAGCGCGTCGTTGACCGCAAGCATGACCGCCGGCGCCGCGCCGACCGTGCCGGCCTCGCCCGCGCCCTTGGCCCCGAGCCGGGTGCCCGCGTTCGGCGTCTCGACATGGCCGATGTGGATATCGGGCAGCTCGCCCGCCATCGGCACCAGATAGTCGGCCAAGGTCGCGTTCAGCATCTGGCCGTCGGCGTCGTAGCGGCATTCCTCGAACAGGGCGCCGCCGATCCCCTGGACGACGCCGCCGCGGATCTGCTCGTCGACCAGCAGCGGGTTGACCATGCGCCCGCAATCCTCGACCACCCAATGCTCCAGCAGCCGGATCGCGCCGGTCTCGATGTCGACCTCGACCAGGGAGGCCTGGACCCCGTTGGCCAGGGCGAACGGCGCAGCGTCGGGGACATGGTGCCGCGTCGCGGCCAGCTCGGGCTGGGTGTCCGGCGGCAGCGTGTCCTGGCGGAAATGGCCGATAGTCGCGAGCTCGGCGAGGCTCATCCGCCGCGCGCCGGTTGCGCGGTCGCAAATGAAGCCCTCGGCGAGCGCCAGCGCCTCAGGCGCGGACTGCAGGACCGTGCCGGCAAGCCGCAGGATGTTCTCGCCCAAAGCGTCGGCGGCCCGCCACGCCGCCTCGCCGCAGATCGTCAACCCGCGCGAGGCCCAGGCGCCGCCGCCATAGGGCACCATCGCGGTATCGCCGGCATAAACGCTGACGTCCTCGGGCGCGACGCCCAGCCGGTCGGCGACGATCTGGGCGATCCCGGTCAGCGTTCCCTGCCCGATCTCGACCGCGGAGGTGACGCAGCGGATTGCGCCCGAGGGCTCGAGCCGCACCGTCGCGCCGTCCTGGGTGCTGACCCGCGATCCGGCCGGGCCGTAATAGGTCGGCCCGACCGAGGTCATCTCCAGGAAGGTCGCAACGCCGATTCCGCGGTGGACGCCGCTCGCGCGCATCGCCGCCTGGCGCCGCCGCTGGCCCGGGTAGTCCATCATCGAGACCAGCGTGTCGAGACACGCATCGAGGCTCAGCGGCGTGACGGTCACGCCTGAGGGCATACGGACCGGGTAGGCGTCCGGCCGGTGGTGGTTGCGCCGGCGGATCTCCAGCGGGTCGATGCCGGCGGCCTGCGCAGCCCAGTCGAGCATCTGCTCGGTGACCGCGCAGGCGATCGGCTGGCCGACGGCGCGGTACATGCCCGAGGGCGGCTTGTTCTGGAACACCGCGCGCAGCCGACCGGAATAGATCTTGAGCGCGTAGGCGCCGGCGGCCAGGTTGACGGTCATCATGCCCTCGCTGATCGCCGACCGTCGGTAGGCCGAATAGGCGCCGACCGCGGTCAGCGCATCGACGCTCATGGCCAGGAGCCGCCCGTCGGCGTCGACGCCGATCCTGGCCTCGACCGCCTGATCCCGGGCGTGGATGTCGCCGAGGAAGGACTCCAGCCGGTCGGCGACATACTTGATCGGCTTGCCGAGCAGCATCGACAGGGCGGCGACGGCGACCTCATCGCCGTAGACATGCAGCTTGATGCCGAACCCACCGCCGATATCGGGGGTGACCACCCGGATGGCATGGTCCGGCAGGCCGAGCAGATGGGCCAGCGAATCCTGCTGCTGCCAGGGCGATTGGTGGGTGCCGTGGATCGTCAGGCGGCGCTCGCCGGGATCGAAGTCGGCGATGACGCCGCGCGGCTCCAGCGGCACGCCGGTCTGGCGCGCGAAGCTGAAGGAATGCGCGACCACATGGGCCGCCCCGGCGAGCGCGGCCTCGACATCGCCGGCGCCGACCTGGTTGGCGAAACACAGGTTGTTGCCGAGCGCGGGATGGACCAAGTGCGCGGCGTCATCGAGCGCGCGTTCGCGAACGGCGGCGGCCGGCAGCGGCTCGTAGTCGACCACCACCTGCTCGGCCAGGTCTTCGGCCTCGGCCCGGGATGAAGCGACCACGGCGGCCACCGGCTCGCCCTGCCAGACCGCGCGGTCGACCGCCATCGGATATTGCGGCGGCGAGACCAGCCCCGGCAGATGCGCGACCGTGCCCTGCATCGGTTTGCAGATCCTTGCCAGCTCGGCGCCGGTGACCACGCGCCCGCCGGCGCTGTCCGGCGGGGCGATCCGCAGGATCCGGGCATGGGCGTGGGGGCTGCGGACGAAGGCGGCGTGGCGCAGGCCGGGAAAGCGCAGGTCGTCGGCGTACTTGCCGCGGCCGAAAGCCAGTTTGCGCACAGTGCTGCGGCGGATCGAACGGCCGATCGCGCCGCCGTCAGCCACCAAATCGGCTTTCCATCACCGTTTCGACGGCATCGACGATCGCCTGGTAGCCGGTGCAGCGGCAGTAGTTTCCCGAAAGGAACGCGCGGATCTCCGTGCGGGTCATCTTGCGGCCCTGCTCCATCATCTCGGCGGCGGTCAGCAGCATGCCCGGCGTGCAGTAGCCGCATTGCAGGGCGTTGCGGTTGATGAAGGCCTCCTGGAGGTCGGCGATCTCCCCGGCGTCGGACATGCCCTCGATGGTCCAGACCTCCGCCCCGTCGGCCTGGACGGCGAGCATCAGGCAGCCGCGGACGATGGTGCCGTCCACCCGCACCGTGCAGGCGCCGCACACGCCGTGCTCGCAGCCCAGATGTGAGCCCGTCAGGCCGAGCTCGAGCCGCAGGAAGTCGACCAGGTGCTGGCGCGCCTCGACCCGGCGGCTCACGGTCTCGCCGTTGACGGTGGTGGTTATGTCGACATGCTCTTCCATCGGTCCTAGCCCTGGTTCTGTGCGACCAGCCGGTCCAGCGCGCGGCCGGTCAGCACCTTGGCGAGATGCAGCCGCGTGGCCGCCGAGGCATGGAAATTGCCGATCGGATCGAGATCGTTGCCGAGCGCCTCGGCCACCTCCGCCTTGACGTCCTCGGACCAGACCTTGCCCTCGGCCGCGGCGACGGCCGAATCGGCAAAGCGCGGCCGGTCCTCGCTGCCGAAATAGGCCAGGCGCAGATCGCTCAGGCTGGCGCCGTCGATCTTGGCGTGGCAGCACACCCCGGCGAGCGCGAAATCGCCGTGGCGGCGGGCGAGCTCCATGAACGAGGAGGCATAGCCGGCGCCCAGGGCCGGAATGCGCGCCTCGATGAGGATTTCGTCATCCGCCCGGTCGGTCTCGTAGAGACCCTTGAAGAAGGACCGGGCCTCGACGGTGCGCTGCCCCCCCACGCGCGCCAGCACAAAGGACGCACCGAGTGCGACCGCGCAGGCAGGCAGCTCGGCCGCCGGGTCGGCGAGCGCAATCGAGCCGCCGAAGGTGCCGCGGTTGCGGATCGCGACATGGGCGACATGGGTCATCGCCTCGGCGATCAGCGGCAGGTGCTCGGCGACGACCGGCGAGTCCAGGACCGCCGAATGCCGGGTCAGCGCGCCGATGCGGACCTCTCCGCCCTCGAGCGCGATCCCGGCGAGCGCATCCAGCCGGTTGATGTCGATCAGGAGCTTCGGCTGCGACAGCCGCATGTTGAGCGTGGGCATCAGGCTCTGGCCGCCCGCGAGAATGCGGGCGTCATCGCCGTGCTCGGCGAGCAGCGCGAGAACCTGATCGAGGCTCTCCGCCCTGACATAGGCGAATCGCGGCGCCTTCACTGCCGGCCTCCCCTTGTGGTTCGTGGACTGACACTCTAGCCACGCCGCCGGATTCGGCAAGGCCCGGGTTACGGCGCGAGCGCCTCCAGGATCGCGAAGGTGTTGGCCTTGGCTTCGAAGCCGACGCCGGGCGCGTCGTCCAGGCTCAGCCGGCCGTCGGCCAGGCGCCAGCCGTCGGGGAAACCGCCGAAGACCAGGCCCGGGTCGGGCGCCGTCTCATGGCCGCCGAGTCCGAGCCCGGCGACGACGTTGGCCGCGAACAGGTGCCCGGCGTGCGGGACCAGCCGCGTCCGCGGCCAGCCGGCGGCCTCGAGGACCGCGACGATGCGCAGATATTCGGCGATGCCGTAGCTCAACGAGACGTCGAACTGGAGCAGATCCCGGTCGGGCCGCATCCCGGCGTAGCGCACGAGGTTGCGTGCGTCCGCGGCCGAGAACAGGTTCTCGCCAGTCGCCAACGGCCCCGGATAGGACGCGGCCAGGGCCTCCATTAGCGCGAAATCGAGCGGGTCGCCGGGCTCCTCCAGCCACGCAAGGTCGTAATCGGCAAGCGCCGCGGCCCAGGCGAGCGCGGTTTCGCGGTCGAAGACCGCATTGGCATCGACCGCGAGCCGCCCGCCCGGCGGCAGCGCGGCGAGCGCGGCCTCGATGCGGACGCGGTCCGCGGCCAGCGGTGCGGCGCCGATCTTGATCTTGACCGTTCGGTAGCCGAGGCCGGCGTAGCGGCGGACCTCCGCCGCCAGAGCTTCGTTGCCGCCGTCAGGGCGGTAGTGGCCGCCCGCCGCATAGACCGCGATCGACTCGGCGTTGCGGCCGCCGTTGAAGCGCTCGGCGAGCAGCCCATGGAGCGGCAGGCCGGCGGCCTTGGCGGCGGCGTCCCAGAGCGCGGCGTCGAGCACGCCCACGGCCGCTGACCGCTCGCCGTGGCCGCCCTGCTTCTCATTGGTCATCATGATCGGCCAGCAGCGCATCGGATCGATGATCCCGGTGGCCGGATCGCAGATCTCGGCCTCTTCGGCGGTCATCAGCCGCGGGATGAAACGCTCGCGCAACAGTCCGCCATGGCCGTAGCGGCCGATCGAGTCCAGGCCGTAGCCGATAACGCGCGCACCGCCGACGACCGCATCGGTGAAGACCGCGACCGCCGATGCGGTCATCTCGTCGAAGCCGATCGCGGCATTGCTCATCGCAGCCGCGACCGGGATGGTCTTTTCCCTGATTTCGAGAATTCGCACCGTCTTGCGCCTTCGATGGACAGGCTCGATTGGCGCGGTCACAATGGCATCAAAGCCGATCCTTTGGGAGCCGGACCATGGCCAAGCTGCGCCACATCGCGATGCAGGTGCCCGACCTCGAAAAGTCTGCCGTCTTTTACGAAAACGTCTTCGGGCTCGACCGCGTTGCCGAGGCCGAAAGCCCGATCGGCAATGCGATCATGCTGTCTGACGGGCTGATGAACCTGACGCTGCTGCACTTCCCCGAAGGGACCATAGGGGGGGTCAACGGCCCCGACTGGGCGGGGCTGCACCATTTCGGCATGGTGGTCGAGGACAAGGACGCCACCGCCGCGCGGATCGCATCGGCCGGCGGGACGTTCTTCATGGAGCTTCCCGGCGACTACCCGGGCGTCGAGGCCGAGACCAAGTTCAAGGACCCCGACGGCGTCGT
Source organism: Alphaproteobacteria bacterium (assembly GCA_965248835.1). GTDB lineage: Bacteria > Pseudomonadota > Alphaproteobacteria > MPNO01 > MPNO01 > CAYFYS01. The sequence continues at coordinate 1,341,268 of CBDFLJ010000001.1, read as the reverse complement.
CTTCGACGTCTCCGAGCACCCGTGGACGATCAAGCGCAAGGACTAGACGATGGAAGCGGGCACGGTCCTGTCCGAGTTCGTCATCCCTGCGCGCCAGGGACGGGCGCTGGTGGTCGAGAAGGGTACGATCCTGCGCATCCATCAGGTCGCCGGCGGACAGGTCGGCGATTGCGTCTTCTACAACGCCAACGACCACCGCGAATGGTTCCATGTCGGCCAGAGCTGGGCGACCAACGTTATCTGCGGCACCGGGACGGCGAAGTCCTTCAAGCATTTCTACTCCAAACCGCCGCGCGAGAACGTGATGCTGACGGTGGTTGCAGATACCTGCGCCAACCACTGGGGCAACATGGGCGGGCGCTGCTCGACCAGGCTGTACGAGCGCCGCGACAACCTCACCGACCACCGCTCGTGCCAGGAGAACCTCAGCGAGGCGCTCGCCCCCTTCGGGCTGAGCGGCGATGAGGTGATGGACGTCTTCAACGTCTTCATGAATGTCGAGCTCGACGCGCAGGGCAGCTTTCGCATCCTGCCGACCGCGGTAGGGCCGGACGACCATATCGACCTGTTGGCCGAGATGGACGTGCTGGCCGCGATTTCGGCCTGTCCAGCGGACACCTCGCCGACCAACGGCGGCAAGTCCGCACCGCTGGGTATCAAGATCCTGGCCGCTGCGGCTACGCACTGAACGCCTTACGGGAGACGGGACCGCCATGGCATACGAAGAGGTCAATGGCACCAGGCTCTGGTACCAGGTCCAGGGCGCGGGCCATCCGCTGATGCTGTTCCCGGGTCTCGGGCTCGACCACCGCTACTACCGGCTGGGCGAGCCGCTGCTGCGCGGCCATGCGGCGACGGTGCTGACCGATCCGCGCGGCGTCGGCCAGTCGCGCAAGGACGATCCGGAGACCGTCACCTACACGGCCGAGCTGTGGGCCGATGACTTCGCAGCGCTGGCCCGCCGCCTCGGTTGGGACAGCGTCGACGTGCTGGGCTCCTCGCTCGGCGGATGCGTCGCCCAGGCGATGGCCGTCCGCCACCCGGACCTGGTGCGCGGGATGATCGTGATCGGCGGGTTCTCCGAGCTCGACCGGGCGATGGAGATGAATTTCTCGCTGCGCAAGAAGCTGATCGCCAAGCTCGGCATGGGCGAGGAGCTGGCCGATTTCATGGGCCTGTCGACCATGACCCGCGCGTTCATGGAGACCGAGGAAGGGCTCGCCATCATGCGGGCGAACCAGGAAGGCGTGCTCGCGAATTCGCCCGAACTCTACACCGCCTTCCTCGATTCGATCCTCCGCTGGGGCGGCCGGTTGCCCGGTCAAGCGCCCGAGCCGCTCTATACCGAACGGCTGCGCGCGGTGCGTACCCCGACCCTGGTCGTGACCGGAGACAACGACGACTTTATCCCGGCCTCGTTCTCACGAAAGATCGCCGATGCGGTCCCCGACGCGCGCTACGCGGAGATCCCCGACGGCGGCCACATTCCGTTCGTCGAAAAGCCGGCCGAGACCGCCGCCGTGGTGGCGGAGTTTCTGGACACCCTCAACCGATCCTGACCGCCGCCCCGTCACGCGGGGCGAAGCGAAGCGCAGATCGGCAGTGACGCCGCGCGGCGATTCGCCGGGACGCGAAACCCCGCCGGCTTGATGCCGGCGGGGTGCGGGACCGACCGCTCGTCGATCACTTTTGATTGGCCTCTTGGGCCGTCGTCCGACGTGCTCGACGGACGTTTCATCACGGACACGGTACAGGCCCACGCACCGCTCACCCGTGGAGAGACGATCTATGTCGCTTACCGGCCCTTCCGGCTCGGGACCGAGCTCTCAGCCGGGCCGTGGCCCCGCTGGGCCGCGGGGCCTGCGCAACTCGTCAGGCGGATCCATGTGCGTCGCACCCTCCCAGCCGATTTCGCTCCCGGACCGCCGCGCGGGTCGCAACGGCCCGGTCAACCTATCGTGCACAGGCCGCCGAGCCATGTCAAGACGTTTAATCTTCCATAGTGAAAATCATTGGCTCTTCGCGCTTGTTCGGAACAGGCTTTAGCCGCGCTCGGCTTCGAGGCGCGCCCGCAGCATGCGGCGTGCGGCCAGCCCCGGTGCATCGACGTTGATGTCGATGAGCGGTCTTTCGGGGTCGCGCACAAGCGAGGCCTGCTGTGCCTCGAGGATCTCGACATCCTCGTCGAACGTCCTGGCGAACTGCTCGAACATGGTCGCCGAGACCGCCTCCTCGCCCACCGCGAAGTCGCGCGCGTGGCCGTAGAAATAGAAGGTCGAGGTCTCGGTCTCCGGCGTCGGTGCGTTGACGTTGCGGATGTGGATGCCGCCGGCCGGCTCGCCCCGAACGGGATCGATGGTCCCGGCGGCGATGGCGCCGGCATAGATGAGCGTATGGCATGGCGCGCGGGTCTCGACGATCTGCCAGCGGTCGACGGTGCCCTCGAAGCCGCCGACGGTCTTGAACAGCGGCGGCGGCGGCCGGTCGAGGATCCAGCGCGTCATGCGCACCAGATCGTCCTCGCGCTCGGTGGTGATGGGGAACGCGGTGATCGAGCCGGTGCCGATGGTCGCCAGATGCACATAGGCCAGATGCGACAGGTCGAGCAGGTTGTCGGTGATCAGCTCGTAATGGCAGGCGATGTGGAGGTGCTTGCCCTTGACCAGTTCCCAGTCCGGATGATCGAGCCACCACCAGTTCGGAATCAAGGCGGGATCGGCGCGGCCGAGATCGCCCATCCAGATCCACAGCCAGCGCCAGCGCTCGACCAGCGGATAGGCGCGGACTCCGGCACCGGGCGGGACCCGCGTCTGTCCCGGCACCGCGACGCACGCCCCGGTACGATCGAAGGTAAGCCCGTGATAGGCGCATTGCAGCCCATCGCCGACTTGCGTGCCCAGGGAAAGCGGCAGGGCGCGGTGGCAGCACCGGTCTTCGAGCGCGAGCGCGGTCCCGTCGGGCGCGCGATACAGCACCACAGGTTCGCCCAGGATCGTCCGGGCGAGCGGCGTCTCGGCGACCTCGTGGTCCCACGCCGCGACATACCAGCAATCCTTGAGGAACATCGTGCCGCCTCTATTCGTCGCGGATCGGGTTCCTCAGCGTGCCGATGGGCGCGATCTCGACTGCGATCTCCTGGCCCGCGCGGAGCCAGCGCGGCTCGTCATCCTCGATGGCCGAGCCGCCGGGGCTGCCGGTCGCGATCATGTCGCCGGGTTCGAGCCAGGTGAAGGTGGAGATATGGGCGATCAGATAGGGGATGTCGAAGATCATCATGTCGGTGCCGCCGTCCTGGCGGACCTCGCCGTCGACCCGGGTGATGATCCTGAGTGCCGTGGTATCGGCGATCTCGTCGGCGGTGACCATCCACGGCCCGATCGCACCGGAACGATAGAAGTTCTTGCCGGGGCAGTTCTGGGTACCGCGAAGCTGCCATTCGCGGACCGAGCCCTCGTTGATGATGGTATAGCCGGCGATGTAGTCGAAGGCGGCTTCTTTCGGGATATGGCGGCCGGGCTTGCCGATGATCGCGCCGAGCTCGCCCTCGAAGTCGAGCTCCTCGGAAGCCGCGGGCTTGAGGATCGGCTCGCCGTGGGCCGCGAAGCTGGAGGCGAAGCGGGCGAAAACACTCGGCCATTCCGGGCCGCCGTCCTCCAGCACCTCGTGATAGGCGCGGTAGTTGCGCCCGATGCAGAAGATCTTTTCCGGGGTCGTGATCGGGAACATGCATTCGACGTCGTCGAGGCCGATATCGGGTGCGGCCTTTGCCGCCGCCTCGATCCGCGACAGGCCGAGACCGGCGATCGCGTCCTTGAGCGCGGCGAAGTCGCCGTCCAGCCGCGCCGTCATGTCGACGATCCCGCCGTCCCTGACGACGCCGAAGCTTTCCCGTCCCTGGTGGCGGTAGCTGATCAGCTTCATCGGCTTTCTCCGTCTGCGCTCAGGCTTCGGCCAGGATGGAAGCGGCGATCTTCTCGCCGATCATAATCGTCGGGATATTGGTGTTGGCGCACGGCACCGCCGGCATGATCGAGGCATCGCACACACGGAGCCCGGCGACCCCGTGGACCCGACCGGCCGGATCGGTCACCGCGCCGGGATCTTCGGCCGCGCCCATGCGGCAGGTGCACGAGGCGTGCCAGTGGCCGAGGACGGCCTGCTTCACCCAGCCAACCAGTGTGGGCTCGTCGGCCAGCAGATCCGCGACCGTCGGGCCGTCGGCGATCAGCGTGCGGCACAGCCAGCGCCGGATCGGTCCCGCGGCATCCATCAGCCGGGCGCCGATCCAGGTCTGAAGCTGGTTGGAGCGGCTGAACACCGCGACCCGGCGCGCACGCTCGCCATAGCTGACCGGGAACACCTCATGGGCCGCCCCGGCGATGGCCGGATGGGCGGCGAGCCTGGCCATCAGCCGGGTGCCCGCAACCAGACGGACCAGGTCGCGCTCGTCCGAGCACATGTTGAAATCGACCACCGGTTCGGCGCGCCAATCGGCCGAAGACAGACGGACCTCGCCGGTTGAATAGGACTTGTTGACCCACAGCATGATCAGCGCGAGCCGGTCGCCGACCGCATGCCAGGCCGACTTGTTCGTCGGGATCAGATACATATCGCCGTCCGGACAGCCCGCCAGCCCGGACGAATAGCGCAGCCCGGCGTAGAACGGTCGGCGCAGCCCGGCCCGCAGCCGCGCACCGGGTTTCATGGTGGCCCCGAAATTGACGCCGGGATGCTCCATCAGGTGCTTGCCGACGCCGGGCAGGTCATGGACGACCGGGATGCCGAGCGCGGCCAGCTCGGCCGCCGGGCCCACCCCCGAGCGCAGCAGCAGGGGCGGCGAGTGGAGCGCGCCGGCACACACCACCACCTCACCGGCGCGGATTTCCTCGACGCCGGCCTCGGTATGCACTTTGACGCCGGTCACCGCGCGGCCGTCGAACAGCAGACGTTCGACCAGCGTCAGCGGCTGGATGGTGAGATTTGGCCGGGCGCGGACTTCGGGGGTCAGATAGGCGGTTGCGGTCGAGATCCGCCGGTCGTCGTCGGTGCAGGCGGCAATCGGGAAATAACCGTCCTCGAAGGCGGCGTTCTGGTCTTCGAGGTTGCGGAATCCCTCGGCCTCGGCGGCATCGATGAAGGCGGCGGAAAAGCCGGGCCATTGGGCCTCGGGGATGCGGCTGATCCGCACCGGCCCGTCCGCGCCGTGGAGCGTCCCGTCGCGGTCGATATCGGTTTCCAGCTTCTTGAAGTAGGGCAGCACGTCCTGCCACGCCCAGCCTTCGGCGCCGCGCGCGACCCAGTCGGCGTAGTCGCTCGGCAGCCCGCGGTTGGAGACCATGCCGTTGACCGATGAGCCGCCGCCCATGACCCGGCCCTGGATGTAGCGCCGACGCGGGCGCTCGTCGGGAGCGTTGCCCGGCTTTGGCTCGAAGGTCGCGGCAAGGCCCGACCAGACGAAGCGGTCATTGCCGTGGGCGGCGCCGGCGAAGGTATCGCGCAGTCCGGCCGGTTCGGTGCCGGGCGGAAAGTCCTCGCCGGCCTCGATCAGCAGCACCCGGACGGCCGAGGCCTCGCTCAACCGGCTCGCCAGCACGCAACCGGCCGAGCCGCCGCCGATGATGATGTAGTCGTAATGCCCGCGCCCTTGTTCGGACATATCCGGCCTCCCCGTCATCGCCCCATCCTAGCGGAGACGGGCGAGCAGCGCATCGACGGCGCGGTCGGCGATCCCGAGATCGGCGAGGTGGGCGGCGGTTTCCAGAAGGTAGTCGAGGTTGGTGCCGCGCGCGCCGCGGCAGACCGCGATCCGTGCGGCCTGGTCCTCGATACTGAGCGGGCTTGCATAGAACGGATTGCTGCGGTCGACCACGAAGGCATAGCCGCGCACGCGGCCGGCACCGATCCCGAGCGCGGCCCGGCGGCAGAAATAGATATCCTCGGCGAGCTCGCGCCGGGCGAGGTAGGACGCGGCCGCGTAGCGGTCGGTAGCGGCGATCCGATAGGCGATGCCGGTGCACGAGCCGCCGCGGTCGAGCCCCAGCACCAGGCCCGGTGCCTCGGGCGTGCCGCGGTAGACCAGCGAGTCCACGCAGAACGCGCGGTGATAGCCCCACAGCCGCGCCTTTGCCGCCTCGGCGAAGGCGAAGCCCGGGTCCCACATCAGGGAGCCGTAGGCGAACACCCAGACCTCGCCGCTTCCTTCGAAGCGGATCTTCATCGCGAGGCCAGCGCGAAGCCCAGCACCGCCAGCGCCATGCCGACCAGCGCCAGCCCGCCCATGGTCTCGCCGAACATGAAATAGCCCATCACCGCGGTCACCGGAGGGGTGAGGTAGAACAGGCTCGCCACGCGCGAGGCCTGGCCGAGCCGCAGCAGGTAGAAGAGCAGATTATAGGCGCCGACGGTGAGCACGATCACCAGCCAGCCGATCGAGAGCACGAGCTCACCCGTCCATTCGATCGTCCTGGTCTCGAGCAGCAGGACCAGGCCCAGCGTCGCCAGCGCGTTCATCGCCTGCTGCAGCGCCGTGCCGCTGCGGAGGTCCATGTCCGCGCAGAACCGCTTCTGGTAGATCGCGCCGGCGGTCAGCGAGACCATCCCGGTCATGCCGAGCACCATGCCGAAATCGGTGCCCTCGGCGATCGCGACCTTGCGCCAGACCACCATGGCGACCCCGACGAAGCCCAGCAACAGTCCAAGCCATTGACGGTACCCGACCCGCTCGCCCAGCGCCCGACCGACGACCAGCGCGGTCAGCAGCGGCTGCAGCCCGGCCATCAGCGCCAGCGTGCCGGTCGCCACGCCCTCGTCGACGGCGACGAACACCGACCACAGGTAGCCGGCATGAAACAGAAAGCCGGCCACGACGATATGGCCCGCCTCGCCGAACGTCCGGGGCCACGGCGCACGCGCGATCCAGGCGATGGAAGCGAGGATCAGGGTAGCGAAGGAGAAACGCAGCACGAGGAACGTCAGCGGCTCGACATAGGGGATGCCGAGCTTGGCGAAAATGTTCCCGGTGCTCCAGGTCAGCGCGAAGATCAGCGGGGATGCGGCCAGAAACAGGCGATGGCCGGTCATGGGGTGCCGCCGCCCGATCGGGTTACCAGCGCGACCCCGAGCGCAGCCACGGCGAATCCGGCCAGCGCCGTCGCCCCGAAGGTCTCGCCAAAGGTGAGGTAGCCCAACACGACCGCGGCCGGCGGCGTGAGGTAGAACAAGCTCGAGACCCGGCCTGCCGCGCCGCGCCGCAACATGACGTAGTAGAGGTTGTTGGCCGAGACCGACAGGAAGAGCACCAGCCACAGCAGCACAAACGCGAGCTCGACCGAGACGATGACCGTGCGGGTCTCGAGCAGGAGCGCGAGGAGGCCGTTGGTCACAAACACCGTGGAGTGCTGGATGATCATCCCGCTGCGCAGGTCCATGCCGGAGCAGAACCGTTTCTGGTAGAGCGAGGCCGCGGTGATCAGCACCGGCGTGGCGGCGGCCGCGCAGTAGCCGAGCGTCGTTCCGGTGCCGAACTGGATTCGCTCGATCATCACGCAGGCGAGCCCGCCGAAGCCGAGCAGGAAGCCGATCCATTGCAGCCTTACGATCCGCTCGCCCAGCAAGTGACCGACCAGGATCGCCGTCAGGATCGGCTGCATGCCGGCGATCAGCGCGACCGCACCCTGCGAGACCCCTTCGCCCAGGCTGACGAAGATGCAGCCGAGATAGGCCGATTGCAGCAGGAACCCGGAGACAGCGATGTGGCCCGCCTCGCGCCAGGTCGCCGGCCAGCGGACGGACACGAACGGCAGGATCGCCAGCACCAGCAGGACGTTGAGCACCGAGCGCAAGGCCAGCAGCGTGAACGGCTCGGCGTAGGCGAGCCCCAGCCGGGTGATCGGGAAGCCCGACGCCCAGAGCAGCACGAACACCCCCGGAGTCGCAGCAACCCATAACGGCGTCCGCCCGCCGGCGCTCATCGGTATGCCCTCATCTGAAGCTTGTCGGAAGGCGCCGGGCTATTTCTCCTCCGGCGCAGGCGGGATGTGCTGCTGGGCTGCCACGACGCCGCGGCGGATCTCGCGCGTCCTGGTGAACAGCGCTTCCAGCGTCGCGCCGTCGCCGATGCGGACCGCGCGTTGCAGGGCCGAGAGGTCCTCGGTGAACCGGCCCAGCATCTCCAGCACCGCCTCCCGGTTGTTGAGGAAGACATCGCGCCACATCACCGGGTCGGAGGCCGCGATCCGCGTGAAGTCCCTAAATCCGGCGGCGGAGAACTTGATCACCTCGGCCTTCAGGTGGTCTTCGAGATCGGTCGCGGTGCCGACGATGGTATAGGCGATCAGGTGCGGGATGTGCGAGGTGATCGCCAGCACGTGGTCGTGGTGGCCGGCATCCATCACCGCGATCTGGCTGCCCGCGCGGCGCCACAGCGCGGCCACGCGCTCGACCGCGTCCGGGTCGGTGCCCTCGGGCGGTGTGATCAAGAACCAGCGGCCTTCGAACAGAGTGTCGAAGCCCGCATCGGGCCCCGAGTTCTCGGTGCCGGCGATCGGGTGGCCGGGCACCAGGTGGACGCCTGCCGGCAGATGCGGGCGCACCGCATCGATGGCCGCGCCCTTGACCGAGCCGACGTCGGAGACGATCGCCCCGGGCGCGAGCTTCGGCGCCATCGCCTTGGCGATCGCGCCATAGCTGCCGATCGGTGTGCAGAGGATCACCAGGTCCGCACCGCTTGCGGCCTCGGCGGGATCGTGGGTGGTGGAATCGGCGATCCCCAGCCGGGTCGCGGCCTCCAAGGTGGCCGCGGTGCGGGCGCACGCCACGACATGGCCGGCAAGGCCGTCGCGCTTGACCACCCGGGCGAGCGAGGAGCCGATCAGTCCGATTCCGATCAGCGCGATCCGCCGGAACAGCACGTCCTGGGTCATTTCTCAGGCCGCGAACGCGTCGACCGCATCGGCCAGGGCGCGCATCTCGACCTCCGTGCCGATGGTGATCCTCAGGTGGTGAGGCAGCCGGTTGCCGTCCACCCGGCGCGGGATGATGCCGCGGCCGGTGAGGAAGCGCAGCGCCGCCTCGACGTTGCGGCCGGGCGTTTCAGGGAACTCGACCAGGATGAAATTGGCGATGCTGGGCGTGGTCTTCAGGCCCGCGGCATGAACCCGCTCGGTGATCCAGGGCAGCCAGACCGCGTTGTGGTCCCGCGACCTGGCGATGAAGGCGGTGTCCTCGACGGCGGCGATGCCGGCAGCCTGGGCCGGGCTGGCGACATTGAACGGCGGACGCAGCCGGTTCAGCACATCGGCGATCGCCGGCGGACAATAGGCCCAGCCCAGCCGCACCCCGCCCAGGGCGTAGATCTTGGAGAAGGTCCGGGTCATGACCACGTTTTCGCCGGCATCGACCAGCGCCTCGCCGGCAGCGTAGTCGTTGCGGGTGACGTATTCGGCATAGGCCGAATCGATCACCAGCAGCGTGTCCGCGGGCAGGCCGGCGCGCAGCCGGGCGAGGCCGTCGGCGTCGATGAACGTCCCGGTCGGGTTGTTGGGGTTGGCGATATAAACGATGCGCGTCCCGGGCCCGGCATGGGCGAGCAACGCATCGACGTCTGCGGTCAGCGCCCTCTCCGGCGCCTCGACGCTCTGCGCGCCGACCGAATGGGCGATCAGCCGGTACATCACGAAGGCATGGGCGTGGGTGAGGATCCTGTCGCCCGGCCCGGCATAGGCCCTGGCCAGCAGATAAAGCAGCTCGTCCGAGCCCGTGCCGCAAACGATCCGGTCCGGATCGAGCCCGTAACGCGCCCCGATCGCCGCGCGCAGGGCGGTCGCATTGCCGTCGGGATAGCGGTGGATGTCCCCGGCCGCCTCGTGGTAGGCGGCGAGCGCGGCGAGGCTCGGCCCCAGCGCGCCCTCATTCGAGGACAGCTTGATGACCTCGCTCCGGCCCGGGATGCTGGACTCGCCTGGAACGTAGGGCGCGATGTCGAGGATGCCGGGCCGGGGCGCTGGCCCGCTCACGGAAGCCCCGCACCGCGGGCGGGCGACCCCTCGTTGGGCTCAGCCCGAGTGAACGGCCTGGCATAGGCGCCGAGCACCCGGATCCCAGGCGCCGATCCGTCGAGATCGGCAAGCAGGGCGGCGATGCGCGAATCCTCGGGCTCGATGAAGGCGTCGAGCTCGACCAGGAACAGCGACGCCTCCGGATCGTCGGCGGTCTCGTCCAGGGACAGCATCATGGTCGGCTCGAGCGAGAGCGTCTTGAAGGCATCGTTGACCCGTGTCCGGCTGCTCGCCGAGCCGGTCCGCAGCGCAACGAAGCTGCGGTCGTCACCGGACGGCTCGGGCCTGCTCATCGCGACGACCAAAGCATTGTCGGTCTCCGCGGAGTGCGCCGGCAGGGGTGCGAAGGGAAGCCTGGCGACGATCGAGGGGCCGCCGGCATGCAGCAGACGCGGCCACCACGGCTCGGCCTGGCCCTCGTTCGGGAACGGCAGGATGCCGGCGGCGGCGCTGCCCCCGGTGACCGCGTTGACCACCCCGGCATGGGTCCGGTGCAGCGTGATCGGCGTCGCTGCGCCGAAATGGTCGCGCGCGAGGCCGCGGTAGTCGCCGGTGCCTTCGCCGGCGTGCACCGCCACCGCGAATCCGCCCTGGAGCCCGAGCGAGGCGGCGATGATCTCGCGCCACAGATGGATCAGCGAAAGCAGCGGAAACCGGCCCTGGTGGCGTCCGACCAGCCGGCGGAGGATGCGGGCCTCGCGCCCCGGCCGGTAGGCCGGCGCGCGGTCGTCCGCCTTCGCCCGGATCACCGATTGGACCAGCGAGGTGCGCTCCATGATCAGATCGTGGATCCGGTCGTCGAGCATGTCGATGTGCTCACGCACCTGCCCAAGCGACTCCGTGGCCTCGACCATCGCGACCGGTCGCTCCCTTACCCCTGCGAAACTGCGCGGCACGGTTTCCGCCCGGGAAACACTGTGCCATCCTTGCGACTTATAACCAGACGCGGCTTTGGTTACAATCGAGCCCAACGACGTTTCGGGGAGCGTTGGTCAGAACGGGGAAGAGCCTGCCGGTGTACAATCAGAGTGTGTCCGTTGCCGGATCCGAATTGCCCGGCGCGCATGTCCGCCTTGCGACCGAGAAACCGTTGCGCCTGGATTGCGGCGTTGAGCTCGGGCCGTTCACGGTCGCCTACCAGACTTATGGGACGTTGAATCCCGAGCGCTCCAACGCGATCCTGGTCTGTCATGCACTCAGCGGCGACCAGTTCGTCGCCGACCCGCACCCGATCACCGGCAAGCCTGGCTGGTGGGACACCATGGTCGGACCGGGCAAGGTGCTCGATACCGACCGCTATTTGGTGATCTGCGCCAACGTGCTCGGCGGCTGCATGGGCACCACCGGCCCGATGGACGTCAACCCTGAGACCGGCACGCCCTACGGCATCGATTTCCCGTTCATCACGGTCTCCGACATGGTCCGCGCCCAGGCCCGGCTGCTCGACCATCTGGACATCCAGACGTTGTTCTGCGTCATCGGCGGCTCGATGGGCGGGATGCAGGTGCTGGAATGGGCCGCACGCTATCCCCACCGCGTGTTCGCTGCGGTGCCGATCGCCTGCGCGGCGCGCCATTCCGCCCAGAACATCGCGCTGCACGAGGTCGGCCGCCAGGCGATCATCGCCGACCCCGACTGGTGCAACGGCGCCTATCTGCAGCACCGCAAGACGCCGACGCGGGGCCTGGCGGTGGCCCGCATGGCCGCGCACATCACCTACCTGTCCGAGGCGGCGCTGCACCGCAAGTTCGGCCGCCGGCTGCAGGGGCGCGATGCGCTGAGCTTCGGCTTCGAGGCCGACTTCCAGGTCGAGAGCTATCTGCGCCACCAGGGCAGCAGCTTCGTCGAGCGGTTCGATGCGAACTCCTATCTCTACATCACCCGGGCGATGGACTATTTCGACCTGGCGCGCGAGCATGGCGGGGTGCTGGCCAAGGCGTTCACCGACTCGACCGTCAGGTTCTGCGTCATATCCTTCACCAGCGACTGGCTGTTCCCGACCAGCGAGAGCCGCGACGTGGTGCGCGCGCTGAATGCGGTGGCCGCCAATGTCAGCTTCGTGGAGGTCGAGAGCGACAAGGGACACGACGCGTTCCTGCTGGACGAGCCGGTGTTCCAGGCGACCTTGTCGGGCTTCCTCGACGGCGCAGCCGAGCACCGGGGCCTTGCCAGCCGGTGATGCGGCGCGACCTTCAGGTGATCGCCGAGATGATCACCCCGGACTCGCGGGTGCTCGACATCGGCTGCGGCGACGGCGCGCTGCTCGATCATCTGGTCCACGTCAAGGGGATCGACGCGCGCGGGATCGAGCTCAGCCAGGAGGGGGTGAACGCCTGCGTGAGCCACGGCCTATCGGTGGTGCAAGGCGATGCCGACACCGACCTGGCGGACTATCCCGACGGGGCGTTCGACTACGCGGTGCTGAGCCAGACGCTGCAGGCCACCCACGCACCGCGCGGGTTGCTGCGCCAGCTCGTGCGCATCGCCGGCCGGGCGATCGTCTCGTTCACCAATTTCGGGCACCTGAGGATCCGCTGGCGATTGCTGGTCGGCGGGCGGATGCCGGCGATCGGGGAGAATGGCGATCGCTGGTACGACACGCCCAACATCCACCTGTGCACCATCCTCGACTTCTTGGAGCTGTGCGCGGAGCTCGATCTGGAGGTCGAGCGCGCGGTCTCGCTGAACCGCAAGGGCCGCTCGAGCGAGCTGGCCAGGATCGGCCCCTTCGCCAACCTGCGGAGCGAGCAGGGAATCTTTCTGCTGCGGCCCAGGGCCGGATAGAAGGCCTCACCCGGTCCGGGGATCGTCCCCAACCCGGTGATGATGACGGTGCGGGCCGGCGGCGCGGACACGGCCGGGCGCAAGATGCTGCCGGTGGATCGAACGAATCGCTTCAGCGCCGGACGCCACCGCCCGTGCCCGGCGGCGCGGCGCGGTCGCGGTCACCGGCGTGACGGCGTGGATCTGCTTGGCCGCCTCGACGAACAGGACGCCGCCCAGGCGCGGGAACCAGCGGCCGCCGATACGCTCCAGCGCGGGTGCCGATGCAATCAGAACGCGGCGCCGGCTGGGCGGCATGAACAGCCCGAATTGCGCGGCCAACGGATCGAACATCGTATCGCGCAGAAGCGTCGAAATCTGCGAGTTGGTATAGGGATGGCCATGTCCGAAGGGGGTGCGGTCGAGCCGCGCCCAGATGCCGGTCCGGTTGGGCACCACCACCAGCAGGCGCGCGCCGTCGGCCATCACCCGCCAGATCTCGCGCATCATCGACCGGAGCTGCTCCGAAGACTCCAGGGCATGAACCAGCAGCACCCGGTCCATCGACATGTCGGGCAGCGGAAGCTCCGCCTCCTCGGCGAGCGTGGTCAGGTTGGGCGCATCGACCGGCCAGCGGAGGACTCCCTGGCGCGCCGGCATCACCGAGATCACGCGCGCCGCCTCGCCGCGGAACGCGCCCAGATAGGGGGTCGCATACCCCACGCCCAGGACGTTCATGCCGGCGACGTCGGTCCAATGGGCCCGCACATGGTCGCGGATCACCCGCCGGGCGACCCGGCCCATCTTCGAACGGTAGAAGTTCCTAAGATCGACGACATTCGACCACATTGCGCCAGCTTACCATAATTGGTGGCCGGCACGGGATTTGGCAGCGGGCCGAGGTCGACCCGCTGGGCAGGATCCTCTGCCCGATCACCGATGACGGGCAGGTGCTCTGTGATTCCCCGGCGATCCTGGACTATCTCGACCGCCGCCATGACGACCCGCCCATGCTCGCCGCGAACGGGAGCGGTTGCCTCAGATCGATCTGTAGCCGCCGTCGGCCATCACGATGCCGCCGGTGACGTATCCGGACAGGTCCGAGGCGAGGAAGAGCGCCGGGCCTACGATGTCTTCGGGCTTCCCGGTGCGCCGCAGCGGCGTGTGGTCGAGGAAGACCTCGATGAGCTCCGGGTTGTTGGCGCGCGCCTGCGCGTTGAGCGGCGTCTCGATCAGCCCGGGCCCGATGGCGTTGACCCGCACGCCGTCCTTGCCGAGCTCGGCGGCGAGTGCGCGGGTGAAGCCCAGCACGCCGTGCTTGGAAGTCGTGTAGGCCAGCGAGTTCGGCGTGCGCACGTGGACGAAGGACTGGATGGAGCCGATATTGACCACTCGGCCGCGCCGCGCCCGGAGCTGATCGACGAAGGCGTGGGTGACGTTGAACATGCCGTTGAGGTTGACGGCCATGATGTCGTCCCAGTCCCGGGCGACGGTCGGCCGATCGCCGGTGAACGGGGTGCGGCGGTTGATCCCGGCGTTGTTCACCAGGATCGAGATGTCGCCGACGGTCTCGGAGACCTGCCGGGCGACGCTGGCACACTTCTGGCGGTCGGCGACGTCGAGCGCGATGCTGCGGGCTGCGTGGCCGGCTTCGACGATCTGCCGGCAGACCGCATCGGCCGCCTCGACATTCGCATCGAGAATGACGATCTCCGCGCCGTGCTCGGCATAGCCGGCCGCGATGGCGCGCCCGATCCCCGATCCGCCGCCGGTCACGACCGCACGGTGCCCCTCGAGCAACCCGCCCATACCGTCCTCTCCCCGGTTGACCATGGACGGGGAGACTACCGCCAAGGCCCGCGCTCGGAAAGCGCGCGCCAGGGCAAGCCGGAGCCGCCGGGCCTAGAAGGAGACCAGGGCGTCGACCTCCTCGTCGGCGGGGAAGCGGCCGGTGGCGAGCTTGGAGAACGCCAGCTCCCCTTCGCGGGTGATCTCGAACGCGCCGCGGGCGCCGGCGGCGATCTCCGCCTCGGCGCCCTTCGCCCGGAGCCGTTCCCTCGCACGGAGGGCGCGGGGCTCGTAGTTTCAGGCCACGCAGTATTCGATGCGGAACTTCATCGCTCGTCCTCGGCTGTGTTGCACGTCATCGTTCAGGCGAAGGCCGGCATCACCTCGCTCGCGAAGCGGCGCATCATCTGCGGGTAGGACTGGATGCCGGCCAGCAGGATGTATTCGATGCCGCCGTTGCCGAGCTGGCGGATGCGCTCGACGATCTCATCGGGCGTGCCGATCAGGGTGCCGCGCTCGGCCGCCTTGCGCAGGTCGGGGTCCGATGCCATCGACGAGACATAGCTGCCGTCCTCGGTCCGCGCGAGCCTGTTCATCCGCTCCAGCGCGTTCATCCGCCGGGCGATCGCATCTTCGCGCTCATCCTCGCTGTCGATGATGTCGACCGCGCGCGCGACGGCGACCGTCATCGGATCGAACTCCCGGCCCGCGGCCTCGACCGCGTCGCGGTAGATATAGAAACGCTCGAGCGCTACCTCGAGGGTCGCGAACTGGTCGAGCAGCAGCGAATAGCCGTCCTCGGCCGCCTTGCGCAGCGAGTCCGGGCGCCCGGCGGCCAGCCATAGCGGCGGGTGCGGCCGCTGCACCGGCGGCGGCTCGACGACGATGTCCTCGAAGTTCCAGCGCCTGGAATGCCAGGTGAACCTCTCCTCGCAGACGAAGGCCTTGCGGATCAGGCCCATCGATTCCTCGAACCGCTCACTGGCCTCCTCCAGCGGGACGCAGAAGCCGTGGAACTCGTTCGGCCGGTAGCCCTTGCCGACGCCGAAATCGAGCCGCCCGGCCGACAGCACGTCGACGGTCGCGGCCTGCTCGGCAAGCAGGACCGGGTTGTGCCAGGGCACGACGACCACCGCGGTCCCCAACCGGATCGTTGCGGTCTTGGCGGCCAGGAACGTCAGCAGGTTGAGTGACGCGGAGACCTGGGCCACCCCGGTGAAATGGTGTTCGACCAGAAAGATCGAGTGATAGCCCAGCGCCTCGGCCTCCTGGATCGCGGCGACGAACTGGTCGTAGGCATGGCTGTCGTCGGAGGCCGCCATCCTGTAGCGATCCGCGCCCCCGGACCAGCGCGCGGCTGCGTCCGCACTCTGGCCGCGGGCGGTGGCGCCGCCGAACATACCGAATTTCATCTGCGCGCCTCTTCAGCCGGCATCGGCCGCGGCACGATCGTGCTTGCCCGCCGTCCAGCCGCTCCGGGCGAGCGTTCGTCCGGCGAATCCGTGCGGCTCGTCTTCCAATGTCGTGGCCAGCGAATCGTTGAACCGGTTCAAGAACCCGTACCAGAACACGGCGGCCTGGGCGAAGCGAAGCGCGGCGCGCTCGGCCTCGGTGAAATGGCTGCTGGTCTCGTAGGTCCACAGATCGGCGAGCTTGTCGTCGGGCACCGCGCGCCTGGCCGCGTTCGAGGCCGAGTGCGCGGTGCAGTAACGGCAGCCGGCAGCCATGCTGGCAACCGCGCCCGCCAGCGACAGCAGGGCCTGGGGCGTCGCGCCGTCGGCGTCATAGACCGCCTCGCGCATCGCCGCGAACGCCTCGACCAGAAGCGGCTTGTGGGCCATCACGAGCTGGGAATTGGGCAGGAAGCCCATCCGGTCCTCGACGGCGTCGAAGTGCACCTCGAGCCCGGGGACCTCGGAGCGGTCCCTGTGTGAAAGCCGCGTCATTTCATATCTCGCCATTCCTCGGTCGGTCTCCGGCCAAGCTTGGCGGGATTTCCCGCCCGCGGCAAATCAAACCTTGGGCGCGGCGGGCGCGGTTGTGCAATAGTCGCCCGATCAGCAAGGAAGGAGGCCGCGATGCTGCCGATGCCGATTGCCGATCTGAACGCGATTGCCGACGACCTGGCCGAGACCGGCCAACGGGTCCGGGTCCTGTGGCAGCGGCCCGACACGCTGGCCTTCATCGCCCGCGGCCGGGAATACCGCAGCGAGTTCCATATCAATCCCTCCGATGAGGTCATGTACATGATCCGGGGCGAGATGAACCTCCATTACCGCACGCCCGAGGGCAGGGAGGACGTCTCGGTCCTCAAGCAAGGCTCGGCGATCTACACCGCCGCTGGCGTGCCCCATTCGCCGCGCTTTGCGCCCGATGCGTTCCTGCTGGTCATGGAGCGCCAGCGGACTCCGGGCGAGATCGACCTATTTCAGTGGTTCTGTCCCGAATGCGACGACCTGCTGCACGAGATCGACTTCGTGGTCGAGGACTACGCGCTCGATCCGGTCTCCAAGGCCTATGCCCGGTTCTTCGAGTCCGAGGCGGCGCGCACGTGCGCGTCCTGCGGCAACGTGATGCCGGCCCCCTGAACCGCGCGCAAAGGCAAGGAGACCGACCGGTGCCCAAACAGATCCTCACCTCGGCGAGCGCGCCGACCACGGGGTTCTCCGACAAATCCACGCCATCCCCGCTCGCCCAGGCCGTCAGGTTCGCAAACATGCTGTTCGTCTCCGGCCAGGGCCCGCTCGATCCGCAGACCCGCGAGGTGGTCTCGGGCGACATCGAGGCGCAGACCCGCCAGACGCTCGCCAACCTCCAGAGCGTCCTGGAGACCGCGGGGGCAACGATGGCCAACGTCGTGAATATGCGGGTCTGCCTGCGCGATACCGCGGACTTCCAGCGGTTCAACGCCGCCTTCACCGCCTTCATGGACGGCGAGAAGGTCACCCGGACCTGCATCGGCGGCACGCCGCACCGGGCCGGGGTCAATGTCGAGATCGACTGCGTGGCGATGTTCGACTGAACCCGGACGCAGGCAGACCGCCGGCAGTCCTCACCGGCGGTCCTCGCGGACATAGGGCAGGCCCAGCGCGCCCGGGGCGTCGGAGCGCGAACGCCGGAGGCCGGCATAGACCAGGACCGCCAGGGTCGCAAGAAACGGGGTCATCTGCAGGAAATATTGCGGCACCGGCCAGCCGGCGGCGAAGATGCGCGGGATCAGCGCCTCGATGCCGCCGAACAACAGCGCGCCGAACACCGCCCGGCCGGGCATCCAGCGGGCGAAGATCACCAGCGCGATCGCGATCCAGCCGCGCCCATGGGTCATCTCGTTGACCCAGATCTTGGCTGCCGCGAGCGCCAGATAGCCGCCCGCCATGCCGCACAGCACGCCGCCGGCGGTGACCGCGCAGAACCGGTAGAGGTCGACCCCGATGCCCGCAGCGTCCGCCGCCTGCGGGTTCTCGCCCACCGCACGCAGGTTGAGCCCGGTCCTGGTGCGGAATAGAAACCACCACACGCCGCCGATGATCGGTATCGTCAGGTAGACCATCGCGTCCTGGGCGAAGAAGACCTTGCCGAGAAAGGGGATGTCCGACAGCACGCCGAGGTCGAGCTTCTGGAAGCCGGCGATCGCCTTGTCGTTCCATTTGAGCCCGATGAGGCCGGTCAGCCCGACGCCGAAGAAGACGATGGTGATGCCGGTTACCACCTGATCGGCCCGGAGCACGACCACCAGGAAAGCGAACAGGGCGGCGACAACGAAGCCCGCGACGCCTGAGGCGGCCATGCTGACGAACGTCGACTGGCCGAGCTCGACATAGGCCGCGACGCCGGTCAGCGCGCCGCACAGCATCAGCCCTTCAGCACCGAGATTGATCACGCCGGCGCGCTCGTTGATGATCAGCCCCAGCGTGGCGAGGATCAGCGGTGTGGCGAACACCGGGGTGAAGGCGAGCCAGTTGGCGATGAAGTCCATGCTCGCCCCCTATCGCACCCAGCGCACCCGGTAGCGCACCAGGAAGTCCGAGGCCGCCACGCACATGACGATGATCGCCTGGATCAGCGACACCAGGGCCTGAGGCAGGCTGTAGAAGACCTTCACGCTCTGGCCGGCGGCATAGAGCCCGCCGATCAGGAAGGCCACCACCAGGACCGCGGCGGGGTTGTTACGGGCAAGAAAGGCAATCATGATTCCGGAGAAGCCGTAGCCTGCGGCCATCGTCCCGGTCAGCCGGTGCTCCTGGGCAGCGGCCATGACGAACCCGGCGGCGCCCGACAGCATCCCCGACAGCCCGACCGCGAGGAAGACGGTCAGCGCCACCGGTATCCCCGCGGCCAGCGCCATCGCCGGGTTGGCGCCGACGAAGCGCATATAGACGCCGAGTCGGCTCTTTTCCATCACCCACCAGACCAGGGCGACCGCGACCACGCTGAAGACCAGCCCGATATGGACCTTCTCCCAGCCGATCAGGGGCAGCCGCTCGACGACGTCGAAGGACTCGGAATGGGGGAAGCGCTCGCGCTCGTCCTGCCAGGCGCCATAGACCTGGTTGAGGACGAACAGATAGGCGACATAGTTCAGCAGCAGAGTCGAGATCACCTCGTTGACGCCGAGCCTGATCTTCAGCACGGCCGGCGGAACGATCCAGACAAACCCGCCGGCGAGCGCCAGGACCAGCATCAGCCCGATCCGCATCGACGGCGGGCCGACATCGAAGATCGCAATGATCGTCGCTCCGATGGCGCCGAAGAAGAACTGACCCTCGATCCCGATGTTCCAGAAATTCACCCGGAAGGCGACCGCCGCGCTGAGCCCGACCAGGATCAGCGGGCTGCACTCGATCAGGACGCTCGAAAGCCCCAGCCGGTCGAAGAAGGTCAGCACGACGAACTCTTCGAAGATATTGGCCGGCTCGACACCGGCGACCACCAGGATCGCGACGGAAATGCCGAGCCCGATCGCCAGCGACAGCGCGATGAAGCCGGCATGGCGGGTGCGCCCGATCGACTGGCGCACATCGAGGCCGAGCCGGCCGAAATGGCGGCGGCGGGGCCGGGCGGTCAGCGCGAGCTCAGGCATGATCGACCATCAGCCGGCCGACGGCCTGGCGGTCGGCGGGCCGGTCGAACGCGCCGACGATTCGCCCGCGGTTCAGCACGCCGATGCGGTCGGACAGGTCGAGCACCTCGTCAAGGTCTTCGCTGATCAGGAGCACCGCGGCCCCGGAATCGCGCGCCCGGCGCAGATGAGCGTGGACCGCCGCACACGCGCGCACGTCGAGACCGCGGGTGGGCGAATGGGCGACCAGCACGCCGGCGTCGCCCGACAGTTCGCGCGCCAGCACCAGCTTCTGCGCGTTGCCGCCCGACAGCAGGCGCGAGCGGGTGGGCGGGGCTGCGCCCTGGATCTCGAAGGCCTCGATCGCCGCTGCGGTATCCTCGGCCATCGCGGTGCCGGAGACCCACAAGCGGCCATACCTGCCTGCCTCCAGGCCGGACAGGGCGTAGTTCTCGCTCACCGTCAGATCGGCGGCGAGCCCCAGGACGTAGCGGTCGGCGGGGATGCTGGCCAGCCCCGCGCGGCGGCGGCGGCGCGGATGAGCGCGGCCGATCTCGACCCCGTCGAGCGCGATTCCGCCGGCCGAGGCGCGGCGGACCCCGAGCAGGATCTCGGCGAGCTCGGTCTGGCCATTGCCGCCGACGCCGGCAATGCCGTAGATCTCGCCGCCGCGGACCGAAAGGCTGACGCCGGCCAGCGTCGGCGGGCCGTCGGCGTTGGCGGCTTCGAGAGCCGCGATCGCCAGGCGCACGCCGCCGACATGGCCGGCCCGCGGAGCGTCGTCGCGGGGCGCGGAGCCGACCATGAGTTCGGTCATCCGCTCGCTCGACAGCGCGGCCGGGGTCTCGGCGGCGACCGTGCGCCCGCCACGCATGATCGTCACCCGGTCGGCGAACGCGTGCACCTCGCGCAGCTTGTGGGTGATCAGCACCACCGCCGAGCCCTGGCGGGCGATGTCGCGCACCAGGCTCAGCAGGCGGTCGGCCTGCTCGTCGGTCAGCACTGCCGTCGGCTCATCGAGGATCAGGATACGCGCCCCGCCAATCAGCACCTTGATGATCTCGACCCGTTGCTGCTCGGCCACCGAGATCGCATCGATGCGGGCGTGCGGGTCGAGCGGGAAGCCGAGATCCTCGCCGTAGCGGCGGATCTGGCCGGCAATCCGCTCGATCCCGCGCGACCAGGACCCCGGTGCGGGGTTCGCGAGCATCACGTTCTCGGCAACGGTGAACGGCCGGACCAGCTTGAAATGCTGGTGCACCATGCCGATGCCGAGCGCGCGTGCATGGGCCGGGCCTTCGATCGCGACCGCGGCGCCGTCGAGCGCGATACGGCCCTCATCGGGCAGGTAGAGCCCGCAGGCGACGTTCATCAGCGAGGACTTGCCGGCGCCGTTCTCGCCCAGGAGCGCGTGGACCTCGCCGTATTCCAGCCTGAACCACGCCTCGTCCAGCGCCTTGAGCCCGTCGAAATCCTTGGTGACCCCGCTCAGGTCGAGCGCGACGGTCATCGGTGATGCTCCATCGAGCGGCGGCGCAGGGGCACAGCCCGGCCGGAAGGATTCCGGCCGGGCACGGGTCGGGTGTCGTCCGGGCGGCGGCTCAGAGCTGGCCGATGACGCCCTTGACGAGATACTTCATGCCCCACAGATCGGCGTCGCTCGGCGTCTTGCCGGCCGGGATGACCGTCTTGCCCGCATTGTCCTGGATCGGGCCGGTATAGACGTGCCAGCCGTCGACGATCTTCTGGCGCGCGGCCATGACCTTGTCGACCACCTGTTTGGGCACGATTGCGTTGCAGCACGCGATGTCGGCACCGCCGTGCTTGAGGCCGACGAACTCGCCATAGGGCTTGGTCTTCCAGGCACCGCCGGAGATCTCCTTGTAGAGCGGGATCAGGAAGCGATCCCACACCCAGACCGAGGAGCACAGCGTCGCCTTAGGCGCGAACTCGCTCATGTCGCGGTGGTGGCCGGTCCCCCAGACGCCCTTCTCCTGGGCCGCGACCTGGACCGCCGGGGTGTCGACATGTTGGCCGATCACGTCGATGCCGCGCTCGATCAGGGCAAGCGCGGTCGCGCGTTCCTTGACCGGGTCGTACCACGAGCCGGTATAGACCACGTTGAGCGTCGCCTTGGGGTTGACCGCCTGGGCGCCGAGCGCGAAGGCGTTGACCGTCCAGGTCACCAGCCCCAGCGGGTGGGCGGCAACGAAGCCGAGCTTGTTCGATTTGGTCATCGCGCCGGCGACCATGCCGCACAGATACTGGCTCTCATAGGTGCGGCCGTAATAGGACTGCAGGTTCACCCCGTTGGTGATGCCGGCCGGGTTGACGAAGGCAACCTCGGGATACTCCTTGGCGAGCTCCTTGAAGGTGTCCGAATAGCCGAAGGCCGAGCCGTTGATGATGTTGAAGCCGCGGCGGATGAAGCGCTCGACCACGGGGCGGATGGCCGAGGATTTCTCAGGCACCTTCTCGGCATAGGGGATCTTCCAGCCGAGCTTGTTCTCGACCCTGACACGGGCCTCGTCGATCGCCTGGGTCCAGCCGCCGTCGTTCTTGACGTTGAAGTAGACGAAGGCAACCCGCGGCTCGCCCTTGAGCTTGAAGGCGGCCCCGGCGGTGCCGGCCGCACCGAGCGCCAGCGCCATCGCGGCGGCCCCGGCCAGAACTGTCCTGAACATCATATCCCTGTCTCCCCCTTTTCCGGGCCGCGCCCGCACCCCGCTCATCCGCTTCCCGCTTCGCGGTGTCATGTTCGGAGACCGAACCGTAGAAAAGCTCTGCGGAGCTGTCAAACGGAGTCCTCGCGGCCCGTTGTCGGGCCGTGCCCCGTCGCGCGGGGCGATCGCCCTGCCGGCAGCGCTATTGCCGCTCCTCGTAGGCAGGGCGCAGGTTGCGGATCATCTCGACCAGGGCGTCGATGGCGGCGGCAACCAGCGCCCGGCCCTGCTCGGCGGATGCGGCATGCGGGTCGCCGAAGATCGAGGCATGGTTGCTGGCCGGGTTCGGGCGGCGGCGGTAGGTGCGCGAGGGCTCGACCGGGGCGACGAGGTCCCAGCCGACCAGCGGGGTATGGATACCCTCGATCCGGTCCATCTTGACCAGCTCGGGGCGTGTGGCGAGCTGGAATGAGGTCTCGAACTCCCCGCCGTGGCCCATGCCGCCGACCGCCGATTTGCGCAGCGCGTTGACGGCCGCCGCGCCCGGCTCCCAGTAGCTCACCGCGGTGACCTGGAAGTCGAAGTCGCGGTCCAGATCGTCGATCAGCCGGCGCGCCACGGCGTCGTTCGAGGTCCCGTTGGGGCGGTTGCCGTTGAGGATCAGGAGGTCGGCGAAACCCTGCCTGATCAGCGCCGCGCCGACCTCGTAGACCAGTTCCTGATAGGTCGGGATCGACAGCGAGATCGTGCCCGGGAAATGCTCGAAGGTTTTCGACACCGCATAGGGGATCGCGGGCGCGACCACCGCGTCGACCCGCCGGGCCAGCGCGACGGCCATGTAGTCGGCCTGGTGGGTGTCGGTATCGCACGGCATATGGGGGCCGTGGGACTCGGTGGCCCCGGTCGGCACGATGACCAGTTTCTTTGCCGCGATCGCCTCGCGGACCTCGTCATAGGTCATGTGCGCGAGGCGGACCTCCATCTCAGCCGCCGCGCGCCTCGGCGAGCAGCGCGTGGATCATGTTGGGCGACATCGGCGATTCCCGGACCGGGGCGATGCCCAAGGGCGCGAACGCATCCTCCATCGCCGAGGCCACGACCTGGGCGACCGGGATGGTGCCGGCCTCGCCCACCCCCTTGATGCCCAGAGGGTTGAGCGGCGAGGGCGTCTGCATGTGGAGGATTTCGGCATTGGGCACCTCGGTCGCGTAGGGCATCAGGAAATCCATGAAGTTGGCCGCCAGCGGCGTGCCGTTCTCATCGAACGCGCAGCGCTCGTAGAACGCGCCGCCGATGCCCTGGCCGATGCCGCCCATCACCTGGCCGTCGACGATCATCGGGTTGATCATGTTGCCGCAGTCGTGGATGCAGACATAGCGCTTGATGTCCATCGCGCACGTCTGGGCGTCGAACGCGATGATCGCGGCATGCACGCCGTAGGCCCATGTCGCGTGGCTGGGGCTGAAATAGGCGGTCGCCTCGATCCCCGGATGGCTGCCCTCGGCCAGAGGCGGGCCGTCGTGCCTGGAGGCCGGCGCGAACTGGGTCGCGGCCTGGGAGGCCTCGTTGAAGGCATAGCGCAGGGGGTTCGATGCGGTCGCGATGGTCGCCAAGGTGACCGAGCGGTTGCCGCCGATGATCCACGCGGCGCCGTCGCGCAACTCGATCGATGCCGGATCGGCCTCCAGCATGTTGGAAGCGGCCTCGATGATCTGTCCGCGCGCCATGACGGCCGCCTTGTGGATCGCGTTGCCGCTGACCACCGCGGCCCGGCTGGCAAATGTCGCCACGCCCCATTCGTAGGCCTGGGTGTCGCCCTCCACGAAGATCACGTCGGTCACCGCGCAGCCCACCTGGTCGGCGACGATCTGGGCGAAGACGGTCTCATGGCCCTGACCCTGGCTGGTCAGGCCGGTGTTGACATAGACTTTTCCGGTGATCGGGTGGACCTTGACGCGGCCGCCCTCGTAAGGGCCGAGCCCGGTGCCCTCGACATAGAAGCCGAGCCCGAAGCCGAGATAGCGCCCGGCTGCGCGCGCGCGTTCCTGCTCGGCGCGGAAGGCCTCGAGATCGATGGTCTCGGCGATCAGATCGAGCGCCTTGGCGTACTCGCCCGAATCGTAGTTGACCGCCAGCCCGTCGGCGAACAGCAGCCCTTCGCGCTTGTAGGGGAACTGATCCGGAGCGATGAAATTGCGCCGCCGGATCTCGGCCCGGTCGATCCCGAGCTCGTCGGCGAGCTGATCCATCGCGCGCTCGATCGCGAAACAGGCCTGCGGCCGGCCGCAGCCGCGATAGGGCGTGACCTGGACGCAGGGCGTGTAGACGGCGGTGAACGCGATCCAGATGTCGGGGATCCGGTAGGGGCCGGCGATCGAGGTCGAGGCAACCTGGGCAACCGCGATGCCGTAAGGGATGAAGGCGCCGGTATCGTGGAGAAAGGAATCGCGCAGGCCCAGGACCGTGCCGTCCTTCAGGGCCGCAAGCGAGATCTCATGGATCTGCGCACGCTCCTGTGAGGCGCCGATGAAGTTCTCGACCCGGTCCTCGATATATTTCACCGGCCGGCCGAGCTGCATCGCGGCATAGGGCACGACGATCTCGTCGGGGTGGAACATCATGATCTTCTGGCCGAACCCGCCGCCGACATTGGGCGCGACGACCCGGACCTTGTCCTCGTCGATCCCGAACAACGAGGCGAGCCCGCCGCGCACCGAGATGGTCGCCTGGGTCGAGTCCCAGACCGTGAGATCGCCCGAGACCGCGTCCCAGCGCGCGGCGATGGCTCGGCACTCCATGGGCGCGGCGGTCGAGCGCTCGATCCGGACCTTGAGCGTGGTGACGTGCTCGGCCCTGGCGAAGGCCTCCTCGGCGTTGCCCGATTGCTGGACGAAGTGGGCGGCGATGTTGTCGGGGATATCCTCATGGACAAGCGGCGCCCCGCCCGCGACCGCCTTCTCCAGGTCGAGCTCGACCGGCAGCGGCTCGTAGTCGACCACGACCAGCCCGCAGGCGTCCTCGGCGGTGTAGCGGTCGAGTGCGACCACCATGGCGATGCATTGGCCGACATAGAAGACGTCATCGCGCGCCAGCGGCCGCTGGGTCTTGCCGCCGCCGGTGATGCAGGGATGGGGGATCAGCATCGGCAGCACGACATCGAGCGCGCCGAGATCTTCGGCGGTATAGACCGCGACCACATCGGGCAGCGCCTGCGCGGCGGCGGTGTCGATCGACCTTATCCGCGCCCGTGCGTGGGCGCTGCGGACGAAGGCTGCGTGCAGGGCGCCGGGCAGCGCGATGTCGTCGATGAACGTGCCCTCGCCCTTGAGCAGCGCCGGGTCGGCGTTGCGCTGGACCGGCTCGCCGAACTGTCTTGTCGACATCGTATCGCTTCCCTCAGCCCGGGCGGGCGCCGATCAGCTCGACCCCGCGGCGGAACGCCTTGACGATGTTCTTGTAGCCGGTGCAGCGGCACAGATTGCCGGCCAGCACCTCGCGGATCGCCGCCTCGGACAGATCCGGCGCAGGCGTCTCCTCCAGATAGCTCAGGATCGCCATCACGAAGCCCGGCGTGCAGTAGCCGCATTGCAGCGCGTGGCATTCCATGAACGCCTGCTGCAAGGGGTGCAGCGTGCCGTCGGGGGCGGCCACGCCCTCGATGGTGCGCAGCGCCGCACCGTCGGCCTGGACCGCGAACGTCAGGCACGACCGTCCGGCGCGGCCGTCGATAATCACCGTGCAGCAGCCGCAGACACCGTGCTCGCAGCCGACATGGGTGCCGGTCAGCCCGAGCTCGTGGCGGATGAAGTCGGACAGCAGCATGCGCGGGCTGACCGCCCGGGTCACCGTCTGGCCGTTGACGGTCACGGTGACCTGGTGCCTGGGATCGGACGAGGCCGACGGGATCGGCTTGTCGCGAACGGACTTCGCCATCGGCTCAACCCCCGGCCCGCACCGCCGCACGCGCCGCGGTGCGGCGAACCAGGGCGGCCAGCAGGTCCTTGCGATAGGCCTCGCTCGCCTGCAGGTCGCCGGGCGCGGTCACGTATTCCTTGGCGGCCTCGCCCGCGGCTTCGAGCGCAGCTTCGCCGACCGGCTTGCCGCGCAGCGCGTCTTCGGCCGCGGCAAGCCGGACCGGCCGGGAGCCGATGCCGCACCCGGCGAGCCGGGCCTCGGTGCAGACCCCGCCCTCACCCAGGGTGATCAGCGCGCACACGCCGGCCAGCGCGTAGTCGCCGCGGCGCCTGGCGAATTCCTCGAACGCATATCCGGTCGCCGGCGGCAGCACCGGGATGCTGACCTCGGTCAGCAGCTCGGCCTGTTCGAGCGTGGTGGTCATGTGGAAGCTGAACAACCCGTCGGCGGCCACCGTCCGCTCGCCGTCCGGGCCGGTCGCGCGCACCGCCCCGCCGGTCGCGACCAGCATGCAGGGCAGTTCGGCCGCGGAATCGGCATGCGCGATACTGCCGCCGACCGTGCCGCGGTTGCGGATCGCGATGTGGGCGACGTTGGCCATCACCTCGGCGATCAGCGGGTTGGCCCGGTTGGCGCCGAGATGGGTCTCGAGATCGCGGTGGCGGGTCATCGCCCCGACGCGGATTTCCCGCCCGGCCACGGTGATCCCGCGCAGGCCGGCGATCTTGCGGAGGTCGACCAGCATGGCGGGGCTCGCCAGCCGGAAATTCATGGTGGGGATCAGGCTCTGGCCGCCGGCCAGCGGGCGGGCGTTCGGTTCGGCCGCAAGGGCTGCGACCGCTTCGGCCACCGTCTCCGGAGCGAGGTAGTCGAACAGCGCCGGCTTCATTCAGCGGCCTCGGCCTCGGCAACCGGTACGGCCCACCAACCCGCGTCCGGGTCCTCCCAGCCGTCCGGCCGGTCGAGTCCATCGCGGGCGCGCGCGGCAGCCGCGTACGCACCGCGGTCGAACATCGCAAGTGCGCCGCGCCTGGCGCGGAGCTGCGAGCGCAGGGCGGCGGTCGCGGCCTCATCGACCGCGACCCGCGGGCCGTCGCGCACGACCGCCACGCCGTAATCGGCACGCGCGGCGTCCTCGGAGACCAGGCCGCAATGGACGTCGTAGGCGACGAGCGCGGCCTCGCGGCTCAGCGGATCGCCCCAGCCGCCGCCGCCGGTGGTCCGGATGCGCACCACCGATCCGGCGGCGACCTCGATATTGTCGACCATGCCGGCCAGGTCGTTGACCGCGCCGTCAGGCGCCTCGACGGCGATCGCATAGGTCGAGCCCGGCTTGCCGCCGTTGACGCCATAGGTGTTGACCAGCGCGCGGTCGGCGTTCGACAGCAGCCGGCAGGGCTGCAGCACCCTGATCCGCTTGTCGTAGCCGAAGCCGCCGCGGCGCAGCCCGGCACCGCCGGAATCCTGCGCCAGCCCGAGCTTCTCGACCATCACCGGGTAGCGGGTCTCGGAGAACTCCGCCGGCAGGTTGCGCGAGTTGGGCACGATGTGGACCACGTCCGAGCCGTCGGCCCACGGCCGGCCGGGCCCGCCGCCGCCCAGCACCTCGCGGAACAGGAAGAAGTCATCGCCCGACTTGCCGCCGTGCAGGCCCCAGATGCGGATGGTCTCGTGATCGGCCGGCATCTGCCCGCCGGTCGCCTTGGACAACAGCGCGGCGAAGATGCCGAGCGAGCGCAGCAGGATGAAGAACCGCATGCCGGTCGCCTTGCCGAAGGTGGGCGTGACCAGCGTGCCCTTGCCGGGGAACTTGACGTCGATGACCTCGAGCACGCCCTCGTTCATGTCGATCTCGGCCGCGCGCTCGGGCGAGCTGGCGAGCGAGCGCAGCACCGGGCCCATCCACTTGCGCACGAACTTGCCGTCCGAATAGTCGATCGGCCAGTTGATCGGCCCCTTGGCCTCGGCACTGGTGCCAGTGAAGTCGAGCACGATCTTGTCGGCGGTCTTGGTCATCGTCACCCGCATGGCATGCAGCTTCGGAGCATCGACGCCGTCGTTCTCGATATAGTCCTCCCAGGCGTAGACCCCGTCCCGGATGCGCGGCAGGAGCTCGCGGCGGATGGTCTCCGCGCAGTTCGCGATCATCGCATCGAAAGCGGCCTCCAGCGTATCAGCGCCATAGCGCTCGGCCAGCGCGACGACCCGGTTGGAGCCCAGCCGCGCAGCGCCGATCTCGGCATCGAGGTCGCCGCGCAGATGCTCGGACAGGCGCGAGTTGCGCACGATGATCCTGAACGCGGCCTCGTTGACGACGCCGCGCTCGTAGAGCTTGATCGGCGGGATCACCAGCCCCTCGGTCCACATGTCCTCGGCATGGACCGGCAGGCTGCCGGGCACCGAGCCGCCGACATCGTCGTGGTGGCCGAAGACCTGGGAGAAGCCGATCAGCCTTCCGTCGTGGAAGATCGGCAAAGTGCTGCACAAGTCCGGGATATGGCCGATCCCGCCGGAAGAGTTGTAGGGATCGTTCCAGAAGAAGACATCGCCCGGGTGGATGTCGTCGGGCTCGAAATACTCGAACACCGGCTCGACCAGCGCCGAATAGGACCGCCCGGTGAGCTTGCGCCCCTTGGCGTCGAACAGCGCGACCCGGTAGTCGTGCTGGTCGCGGATCATCGGCGAGCGCGCGGTGCGTTCGACCGCCGCCTCGATCTCGAGCTCCGCCGAGCGGATGGTCCCGGTGATGATCTCGAGCTCGATCGGCCCGAGCGTTCGAGTCCTGCTCATGGGAGCTTCTCCAGGATGAGATTCCCGTAGCGGTCGGTCCGTGACCGCCAGGTCTCCGGCACGACGATGGTCGCGCCGTATTCCTCGATGATCGCCGGCCCGGCGACGGCCGCGCCGATCGACGGGTCTTCGCGCCGCCAGATCGCGCAGTCGACCCACCCCGCGCCGCGCCAATAGACCGGCCGCCTTGCGATCGGCTGGGCCTCGCCGTCCTTCGCCTCGATCGGCCGGATTTCCGGACGGTGGACCCGGCCGGTCGCCTGGACCCGGAGGCTGACGACCTCGACGTCCTGGCGGCCCTCGTAATGGAAGCCGAAGGTGCGCAGGTGCACGCCGTGGAATTCCCGCCACATCGCGGCCACCGCGTCGCCGCCGTCGGGGATGGGCACCGGCACCTCGTGGCCCTCGCCGACATAGCGGACATCGGCACTGCGCCGCAGCGCGATCGCCGCGGCGGCGACCCCTTCGGCCATGATCTCGGCCCGGCCGGCGTCCTCGAGCGTCTGCCACAGCGCCTCGAGCTCGGCCGCATCGTGGCGCGACTGCTGGCGTACGCAGGTCCGCACATAGTCGCGCTTGACGTCGCAGACATGCAGCCCGAACGCCGACAGGTTGCCCGGGTTGGGCGGCACCACCGCAGTGGTGATGCCGAGAAAATCGCAGACCTCGGCGGCGAACAGCCCGCCGGCGCCGCCGAAGGCGACCATCGCGTAGTCGCCCGGGTCGAGCCCGCGGGCCGTCGTGACCCGGCGGATGCCGTGCACCTGGTTGGCGGAGGCGATCTCGAGCACGCCCGCAGCGGCCTCTTCGGCGGGCAGGCCGAGGGTCTCGCCCAGACTCTCATAGGCCGCGCGCGCCGCGGCGGCCTCGAGCACGAGGCCGCCGCCGATCAGCGCATCGGGCAGCCGGCCGAGCACCAGCCCGGCATCGGTCACCGTCGGCCGGGTGCCGCCGCGGCGGTAGCAGATCGGCCCCGGATCGGCGCCCGCGCTTTGCGGGCCGACCTTGAGCGCGCCGTAGCCGTCGATCCAGGCGAGCGAGCCGCCGCCGGTGCCCACGGTCTCGATGTCAAGCATCGGGCACTTGACCGGATAGCTCTCGATCAGCGAGGCGCTGGTGAGCTGCGGGGTCAGGTCCTGGACCAGCGAGACATCGGTCGAGGTGCCGCCGACGTCCAGCGTCAGAATGTTCTCGTAACCAGCCAGCCGCGCCATGTGGGTCGCGCCCAGCACCCCGCCGGCGGGGCCGGAGACCAGCATCGTGACCGGCTTCTCGCCGGCGGTCTGGCTGGAGACGATGCCGCCGTTGGATTGCATGATCAGGAACGGGACCTCGCCCGAGCGTTCGGCGATGCGGCGCTCGGCATGGGCCAGATAGGTCTTGCAATAGGGCTTGACCATCACGTCGATCAGCGTGGTCATCGCCCGCTCGTACTCGCGGTATTCGGGCAGCACGACCGAGGACAGCGAGACATGGATTTCGGGATGCCGCTCGGCGATCAGGGCACCGACGTCCCGCTCGTGGGCCGGGTTGGCGTAGGCGTGCAGCAGGCAGACCGCGAGCCGGCTGACGCCGAGCGCGGCCAGCTCGTCGACCGCCTCGACCACGCTGGCGGGATCCAGCGGCACATGCTCGCTGCCGTCATGGCGCTGCCGGCCGGTCACCTCACGCACCAGATGGAGCGGCACCAGCCGGCGCGGCTTTACCCAGAAGAACGAGTTGCCGTAGCCGTCGGGCACCGACTGGCGGGCGATCTCGATCATGTGGCGGAAGCCCGCGGTGACCAGCAGGCCCAACCCCTCGAACCTGTGCTCCAGAACCGCGTTGGTCGCCGTCGTCGTGCCGTGCAGGATCTGGCTGATATCGCCCGGCGCGCCGCCCGCCGCGCTCAGCACCTCGTCGATTCCGTTGAGCAGGCCGAGGCTCGGATCGGACGGTGTGCTGGGGGTCTTGATGGCGAACTGGCCGCCGGTCGCCTCATCGAGTGCGATCACGTCGGTGAAGGTCCCGCCGGTGTCTATGGCGACGCGAAGCGGCATGGTTGAACCGGTCCCCGAAGGCTCTTACCCGCTATGGGAGATCCCATCCCATGCGGCAAGGCACGATATGGCGGCCCGCCTGTCGGGTCAATTCTGCCACGCCGCCAGCAGGTCTTCGGAGTCCATCACCAGGCCGGTATGGAGCGAGACCATCTTGAGCGCGGCGTCCTCCATCTCCGGGTTGGTGCCGCGCACCAGATCGCGCAGCACGACGACGCGGTAGTCGTGGTTGCTGGCGTCAAACGCCGCGTTCAGCACGCAGCAATCGGTGAACCCGCCGTTGAGCGCGACGGTGCGCACACCGATGTTGCGCAGCAGGAAGTCGAGGTCGGTCGGGTAGAAGACCGACAGCCGCTTCTTGGTCTCCACGATGTGATCGCCGGGCGCGACGGCAGTTTCGAACGCGGTCCAGCGGCTGCCGGCGATGGCGTGCGCATCGGCGTTGGGGATCTCGCCGACGAACAGCGGAAAGACCAGCCGCCAGGCGGCGCGGCCGCCGCGCACGTCGTCGATCCCGCCCTCGCGCAGCACGGTCCGGACATGGATGACCGGCACCTGCAGACGCCTGGCCTCGACATGGAACCGGTCGATCGGGCCGATGATCGCGCGTGCGCGCGGCGCCGGGCACGGACAGTCCGGGGTGTCGGCGAGGTGGCTCTGGTGCATGTCGATCGACACGACCGCGCTTTTGCCCCGGTCGGCGAACTCGCCGAACCCCTCAGGCAAGCTGCGTTTCTCGCCATATACGTAAGCCTCCATGTCCGGGCCTCCCTGGATGCCGACCGTTTCGAGGTTCCGAAGACTAGCAAATCCGCGCCCAGGTCGGTCGTCCGCGTTCACCCGACGGATTTCGGCGCGCGAGACCTGTCACGCAGACAGCCTAGCGCGTTTGCGCCACAGGGCGAATTCGGGCCGTAAGCCCGGAAGTCATCGTACCGATCTGCAATACGCCTGGCGGCGCATTCGAGCGCGCGGGGTTCGAGGACCTGCGCATCTATGATCTTCACCACAGCTTCGCCAACGACGGACTGCCGGTCGGCGAAGGCCTAGCAATGATCGGGAAGCCGCTCGGGCACACCCAGGTCCAGACCACTGCCCGCTATGCCCATCTCGCCAACGATCCCGTCAAGTCCGCCCCCAATCGGATCGCAAGCAGGATCGCCGAAGTCGCTAGGTGACAATCACCGTTTCGGTTTGTGACCTGCCCGGTTTCGAATTACACCCGTTGAACGGCGATCCGGCGGGTTATCGGGCGGTCAGGGTGTCTGGCAACTGGCGCATCATCCTCCGCTTCGAGAGACGGGATGTCAGGGATGTGGGCCTGATTGACTATCATTAGGGGGATTGGGACATGCCGATGAAGAACCCACTCCATCGGGGCCTGTCCGTTCGTCACGATTGTCTGGAGCCGCTAGGGCTCAGCGTGACGGAGGCGGCACGCAGGCTGGGTATCAGCCGCAAGCAGCTTTCGGATATCGTGAATTGCCGTTCCGGTATCTCACCCGAGATGGCGATCCGCCTCGACAGGGCGTTCGGCGGCGGCGCAGAGACCTGATACCGTCTTCAATCGACCTACGAGCCGGCGCAGGCGATGAAGAAGGCGAACCGGATCAAGATCGAGCGGCTTTCGCCAGCGGCGTGATGGAGGATTGGAGATTGCGGAAATGACGGAAAGCTTCTTTGACCGCCCGATCCTCAATTCACCCTACGAGTATCCATCACGCCATTGGGAACTCGATGAAATCGGCCAGCCTACGAACCAGATCCTCGATCGGCGTCGCCGCGTCGCGTTCATCACGCCGATCCCGAAGCCGAAAAAGCGTAAACGGAACCAGCGCGAGCTGGTCTTCGACGAGGCCGCACAGAAGCTCGCCACCGAGAGCCAGCAATACGATTTGATGGAGATCATCAACAGCGTGCGCCACGCGGTCGATGATTGGCGGGCGCTGCCGGATCCCGCCCAGTGGCGGGTGACGCCCGAGACAGCCCGTTTGCTCCGGCACTGGCGCCATCACGAATTCAACAGTTTCCGCCCCTTCTTCTGCCAGGTCGAAGCCGTGGAGACCGTGATCTGGCTGACCGAGGTCGCGCCCAATCTGGGAGCTGCCGGAAAGCGGTTTCTCGAACATCTGGGTGCGGCGAACGCGCAGGCGAACCCGGATCTCGCCCGGCTGGCGCTGAAGCTCGCCACCGGCACCGGCAAGACCACCGTCATGGCGATGCTGATCGCCTGGCAGACGATCAATGCGGTCCGCCGTCCCAACAGCCGAAGATTTACGCGCGGCTTCCTCGTAGTGACCCCGGGGCTCACGATCCGCGACCGGCTCCGCGTGCTGCAACCCAACGATCCGGACAGCTACTACAAGAGTCGGGAACTGGTTCCCGACGACATGCTGGGCGATCTGGACCGGGCGAAGATCGTCATCACCAACTTCCACGCCTTCAAGCCCAGGGAGACGATGTCCGTCTCGAAGGGAGGCCGCGCCCTTCTCCAAGGAAGAGGTCCCGAGCTGAGCTCGGTGGAGACCACCGGGCAGATGCTCCAGCGCGTCATGCCCGAGCTTATGGGCATGAAGAACGTCATGGTGCTGAACGACGAGGCGCATCATTGCTACCGCGAGAAACCGGGGGAGGACGACGAAGGGGACCTGAAAGGCGACGACCGCAAGGAAGCCGAGAAGAACCGGGAAGCGGCCCGGCTCTGGATATCAGGGCTGGAGGCGGTCGGCCGGAAGCTCGGCCTCAATCGTGTGATCGATCTCTCGGCGACGCCGTTCTTCCTGCGCGGTTCGGGCTACGCCGAAGGAACGCTGTTCCCCTGGACCATGTGCGATTTCTCGCTAATGGACGCGATCGAATGCGGGATCGTCAAGCTGCCCCGAGTGCCGGTAGCCGACAATATCCCGGGCGGCGACATGCCGAAATTTCGGAACCTGTGGGATCACATCGGCAAGGAGATGCCGAAGAAGGGTCGCGGCAAGGCACCCAACCTCGACCCCCTCAAGATCCCGATCACGCTCCAGACGGCGATGGAAGCCCTCTACGGGCATTACGCGAAGACGTTCGAGTTGTGGAAAGACGCGGACATCGATGTCCCGCCCTGCTTCATTGTGGTGTGCAACAACACGTCGACGTCGAAGGTGGTCTACGACTACATCTCCGGCTTCGTCCGCGAGAACCCCGACGGTTCCACGACCTTGGAGAGCGGCCGCCTCGAACTGTTCCGGAACTTCGACGAGCACGGCAATCCGCTCGCCCGCCCGCACACTCTGCTCATCGACAGCGAGCAGCTCGAATCCGGGCAGGCTCTCGACAGGAACTTCCGCAGCATGGCCGTGGACGAGATCGACCGCTTCCGCCGCGAGATCGTCGAGCGCACGGGCGACCGCCAACAGGCCGAGAACCTGTCCGACCAGGATCTGCTGCGCGAGGTGATGAACACCGTCGGCAAGGTGGGCAGGCTCGGCGGTGCAACCCGCTGCGTCGTCTCAGTTTCGATGCTGACGGAAGGCTGGGATGCTAACACCGTCACCCATGTCCTTGGCGTGCGCGCCTTCGGCACGCAACTTCTCTGTGAGCAGGTGGTCGGCCGGGCGCTGCGGCGGCAATCCTACGACCTGAACGAAGAAGGCCGCATGGACGTGGAATATGCCGACGTGCTCGGCATCCCGTTCGACTTCACGGCCAAGCCGGTCGTCGCACCGCCGCAGCCGCCGCGCCCGATCGTGCAGGTCAAGGCAATGAGCCCGGACCGCGACGCATGCGAGATCCACTTCCCGCGTGTCGCGGGTTACCGCATCGAGTTGCCCGAGAAGCGCCTACAGGCCAGGTTCGACGACGATTCGACCTTGGAGCTCACCCCGGAGATCGTCGGCCCTTCGATCACCCGCAACGAAGGAATCATCGGAGAGGGAGTGAATTTGAGCCTCGAACACCTCGGTGACTTGCGTGTCTCGACGCTCCTGTTTCATCTCACGAAAAGACTGATAGAGACGAAGTGGCGAGATCCCGGCGAGGAGCCGAAGCTCTTCCTCTTCGGCCAGCTCAAGCGGATCACGCGCCGATGGCTGGACAACCATCTCGTCTGCAAGGGCGGGACCTACCCGGCGCAGCTCATATATCAGGAACTCGCCGACATGGCCTGCGAGCGCATCACGAACGGCATCGTCGAGGCGCATGTGGACGAACGTCCGGTCAAGGCCGTTCTCGACCCCTACAACCCGGCCGGCTCAACGATCCATGTCCGCTTCACGACCTCGAAGAAGACACTTTGGGAAACCGACCCACGCCGCTGCCACGTCAACTGGGTGGTCTGCGACGGCGACTGGGAAGCGGAGTTCTGCCGCGTCGCCGAAGCGCACCCCCGGGTTCATGCCTATGTCAAGAACCAGGGTCTCGGCCTGGAGGTGCCCTACCGCCACGGTTCCTCGGCGCACACCTACATCCCGGATTTCATCGTGCTGGTGGACGATGGGCACGGGGACGACGACCCGCTGCACCTGATCGTCGAGATCAAGGGGTATCGAGGCGAGGACGCGAAAGACAAGAAAGCAACCATGGACACCTACTGGGTGCCCGGCGTGAATCGGCTCGGTGCGTACGGGCGCTGGGCTTTTGCCGAGTTCCGAGACGTCTACGCCATGGAACACGACTTCGCGGCCAAGGTAGAAGCTGAATTTGACGGTATTATCGAACGCTTCCGCTCGACGGCCGAACTCGATGCAGCCGAGTGGCTGGCCCAGGCCGGCGGCAGCGCCCCGAATCTCGAATATATCCCACGCCGACAGAGTGAAATCACGGAATGATCCTTGTGGACACTTCGGTGTGGATCGACCATTTGCGCAGCGCGGACTCCGAACTTCCCAAGCTCCTGCATGCCGGCGACGTGCTGACGCACGCGATGATCATCGGCGAGCTTGCCTGCGGAAATCTACCCAAGCGGGTGGACCTCTTACGAAGATTGAACGCCCTGCCTGCCATCGGAGAATTGGACCATGCAAAGGTTCTATCGATGATCGATTCAAGGAAGCTGATGGGGCGCGGGATAGGTTTTGTCGATGCACATCTCATCTGTTCAGTGCTCAGTCGAGACGGCACGACGCTCTGGACACGGGATCGGCGATTGAGGCGGGTCGCGGACGACTTGGGGGTGGCTTATTCTGCGAGCGCGTAAGAGGAACGTCGATGACGAAGAAAGGCATCACGACACCGATGAAACTTTCGCAGAGTGCGGTTGGTCTCGCCACCGTTCAAGATTTTCGCAAGAAGCGATCATGAAACTGCATTACTATCCCGACACCGACAGCCTCTATGTCGAGTTCAAGGCCGGGCCGGGTGCGGAAACGCGGAAGTCTCGGACGGGCCGAACGTCGACCTCGACGCCGACGTGGTCGGCTTCGATATCGACCATGCGTCACGGCGCCTCGATCTGTCGACGCTGGAGACCGAAGCGCTGCCCCTGCGCTCGACCAGGGCCGGTTGATCCGTGGCGCTGCACACCCGAACCAGGAGGAGATGATGAAATTGAAGGTGGTCGTTCACGAGGCGGAAGAAGGGGGGTATTGGGCCGAAGTGCCGGCTATCCCCGGATGCGCGACGCAGGGAGAATCGTTCGAGGAACTGCTGAGAAACCTCTATGAGGCGGTCGAGGGGTGCCTCTCGGTGGATGTCGTCGAGGTTGGCACGTCGGGTGCCGGCAGGGTGGTCGAGATCGCCGTGTGAAAACGGTCAGCGGAAAACGATTTTGTCGCGTGCTGGAAGCGCGAGGCTGGAACTGATGCGCACGCGGGGCAGTCACCGTATCTACGCGAAAGTGGGGTCGGATATTCGCATTTCGGTACCGGTCCACGGCAGCGCGTTGCTCAAGCGCGGCTTGCAGAGGTATCTCATGAAGCTGGCGGACATCCATGAATCCGAACTGTAGGCCAGAAACGAGGCGCTGATCCATGGCGCGAACGCCCAGAAAACCCAAATCCGTCGAGACACTCGTTCACGACGAAGCGTCGCGGCGCAACATCCCGACGGCAGAGTATCACTCGGTCCTGCCGGATGAAGACAAAGCGCCGATTCAGGTCGCTTATGAGCGCCGCAACCGCGATCTCGACCCGCAGCTCGTCTGGCGCGGCAAGGACGTGCGGGACTGGTCCGACCTCGTGGTCCAGGCTCCGCCGCTCTACATCCAGGAGAAAGTTCACCCCAAGGTGCTGATCGACGACCTGCTGAAGGAGTCGAAAGCGCGGGCGGAGCAGGACGCGCCCGAGCCGCCGGCTTTGTTCGACGATTTCAACGGCCTGCCTAGCGAGGACGCCAAAACCGAGTTCTATCAACACGACGCCAACTGGTCGAACCGGATGATCCTGGGCGACAGCTTGCAGGTGATGGCGAGCCTGGCCGAGCGCGAGGGCCTGCGCGGCAAGGTCCAGTGCATCTATATCGACCCGCCCTACGGCATAAAGTTCAACTCGAACTTCCAGTGGTCGACGACCAGTCGGGACGTGAAGGACGGCAACGCCGCGCACATTACGCGGGAACCGGAGCAGGTGAAGGCGTTCCGTGACACGTGGCGGGATGGGATTCACTCGTATCTGACGTATCTGCGGGATCGTCTCACGGTAGCGCGGGATTTGCTGACGGAGAGCGGCTCAGTTTTTGTGCAGATCGGAGATGAGAACGTCCACCGCGTACGGGCGCTGATGGACGAAGTGTTTGGTGAAGACAACTTCACAAGCCTCATTTCAATCCAAACAACAACAGGATTTCAGACCGAATACCTGGGCAATGTTTCTGACTTTGTTCTTTGGTATATGAAGGACAAAACCAGGGGAAAATCGCGATCTCCTCTTTATCGTAAAGAATTCAGGCTCGGTGATGGCAATGCCCGGTGGCTAATGCTTGGGGACTCCACTTGCCGGGGTGTCACTGCTGCCGAAAAAAGAGGGCAAGCGGCGATCCCGGAAGGTGCCACGCCTTACAATCCAGACAATATTATTTCACAGGGACGAGCCAAAGTGCGACAACCGTTCTTATTTCGTGGGAGGTCCTACGATGCTTGGGATAAGAATTCTCACTGGAAGGCCAATTATCCCACCGGAATGGACAGGCTACTGAAAGCTGGCCGAATACACGGTGCAGAAAACTCGATCCGATATGTTCGGTACCATAGTGACTTTGACGCAGGCGTTCATGGCAATATCTGGACGGATACTGGAACTGGCAACTTCACAGACGACAAGATTTTCGTAGTTCAAACTAACTCGAAAATCGTTGAGCGCTGCATGCTGATGACCACCGATCCTGGTGATCTCGTCCTCGACCCCACCTGCGGATCTGGCACAACCGCCTATGCCGCCGAACACTGGGGCCGGCGCTGGATCACCATCGACACGTCCCGCGTCGCCCTTGCGCTCGCCCGCGCCCGCGTCATGGGCGCGCGCTATCCGTGGTATTTGCTGGCCGACAGCCCGGAGGGTCAGCGGAAGGAAGCTGGGATCAGTCGCAGGGCGCCGTCCGAGGCGCCGACACACGGCGATATCAGGCAAGGCTTTGTCTACGAGAGGGTGCCGCATGTCACGTTGAAGTCCATCGCCAACAACGCCGAGATCGACGTGATCTGGGAGAAGCACCAGGAAACGCTGGAACCGCTCCGCGCGCGGCTCAATGCGGCGCTCGGAGAGAGCTGGGAGGAGTGGCAGATTCCACGCGACGCGGCAGAAGATTGGGCGGGCGAGGCGAAAGAGGCTCATCGCGATTGGTGGGCGGCGCGCATCGCCCGCCAGAAGGAGATCGACGCCTCCATCGCCGCCAAGGCCGATTACGAGTATCTCTACGACAAGCCGTATAGCGACAATTCCCGCATCCGCGTCGCCGGCCCGTTCACGGTCGAGAGCCTGGCGCCCCACCGGATGCTGGCTGTCGACGAGAACGACGAGATCTTCAGTCAGCTCGCCGACAAGAAGCTCGGATACGGCGAGTCGCAGGACTTCGCCGCCATGGTCCTGGAGCACCTGGCCCTGGCCGGCGTGCAGCAGGCGCACAAGGAAGACCGCATCGCCTTCTCCGCGCTTGCGCCTTGGCCCGGCGACTACGTCTGCGCAGATGGGCGATACGTGGAGGGCGATGGGGATACCGGCATCGAGCGCCGCGCCGCGGTCTTCGTCGGCCCCGAGTTCGGCACGGTCTCGCGCCCGGACCTCGTCGCCGCAGCGCGCGAGGCCGCCGATGCCGGCTTCGACGTGCTGATCGCCTGCGCCTTCAGCTACGACGCCCACTCCGCCGAGTTCGAGAAGCTCGGCCGCATTCCGGTCCTCAAGGCGCGCATGAACGCCGATCTGCACATGGCCGGCGATCTCAAGAACACCGGCAAGGGCAATCTGTTCGTCATCTTCGGCGAGCCCGATATCGACATCCTGGATGCCGACGACGGAAAGATCCGGGTGAAGATCAACGGTGTCGACGTCTTCCACCCCAACACCGGCGAGGTGCGGAGCGACGGCGCCGACGGCATCGCCTGCTGGTTCATCGACACCGACTACAACGAAGAGAGCTTCTTCGTCCGCCACGCCTATTTCCTCGGCGCGAACGATCCCTACAAGTCGCTCAAGACCACATTAAAGGCCGAGATCGACGCGGACGCCTGGGCGACGCTCAACAGCGACACCTCCCGCCCCTTCGACCGCCCGCAATCCGGCCGCATCGCCGTCAAGGTCATCAACCACCTCGGCGACGAGGTTATGAAGGTGTTCCGAGTCTAAGGCAGACACAGCAAGGGATTGAGACGATGGGTCGGGCAAGCGGGGCCGCCGGCGACGGGCCAAATGCCGCACCGTTGGCGCGTTTCGAACCGGCAATCGACTGGGAAAGCAGTTCAACCGTTCGACGTACACTCGGACATGTTCGCCGGTTTCTCACCATGATCCACGAGCTGCACAAGTTGGGCCATCAGGGAATTCGGATATCGCCCGGCTGGTCTCC
Source organism: Alphaproteobacteria bacterium (assembly GCA_965248835.1). Classification (GTDB taxonomy): domain Bacteria; phylum Pseudomonadota; class Alphaproteobacteria; order MPNO01; family MPNO01; genus CAYFYS01. The sequence goes on along the minus strand of CBDFLJ010000001.1, from coordinate 1,301,226 downwards.
GTCGGGCGTTCATTGGCGCTGCATCGTCACGCCTGCCAGCAACATCGGTCGCGATGGATGGTCGGTTCGGGAATGCTTTGGAGAGACGGTCCGCTACAGTTCCGCCGAGCGCGCCTGTTTCTTCGATTGGGCGGATGCGCCGCGCAAAAGCCCGCGAAAGTTGGCGCAGATGTTTATCGATCGTTTCACGCGGCTGGCTTACGAGGGCATCGGCATGGACTATGCCTATGCCGGCTGGTTCGTCGCCATGCTGGGCGCGGTGGAGCACGGCCGGCTGCCGGCGTTCTACGCCGACTACGAGTTGGACTTGTCCCGCATCGACCTGCCGCCTCGGATTCCGGACGGCTGGCGGTCCGGCCAAGGTCACCCACCGCGGGCCGACGGAACGCGAAAACGGTGAAGCCGGCATCGTCGAAATGGAATTCCGCATTGCCGATACCTTCACCGACAGCCTCACCAAGCTGACGGGACAGGAACAGAAGGCGGCCAAGACCACGGCCTTCGACCTTCAGCTCGATCCCGCAAATCCGGGCTTGCAGTTCCATAAGGTCGATCGCGCCAGAGACCCGAATTTCTGGTCGGTTCGCGTGAACCGGGACATCCGGCTGATCGTTCATCGGACCGCGTCAAGCCTCCTCCTGTGCTACGTCGACCATCACGACGACGCCTACCGCTGGACCGAACGGCGCAAGATCGAGCGGCATCCGACAACCGGCGCTGCCCAGCTCATCGAAGTGCGGGAGACGGTTGAGGAGATCAGAATTCCAAGGCCCGTGGAGGCCGCCGATCCTGTACCGCAAAAGCCCCTATTGTTCCCACAGGTCACCGATGACGAGCTGTTGGACTACGGAGTGCCCTCGGAATGGCTCGATGACGTAAAGCAGGCCACCGAAGACACCCTCTTCGACATCACCGACCGCCTGCCGGCTGAGGCGGCCGAGGCGCTGCTGGAGCTTGCAACAGGCGGCGTTCCGGATCGGCCGTTGCAAGCGGGCGCCGACGCGGACCCGTTCGCCCATCCGGACGCGCAACGCCGATTCCGCGTTATGGCGAATGCGGAAGAGCTGGAACGCGCGCTCGACTATCCGTGGGAGAAGTGGACCGTCTTCCTTCACCCGGCGCAGCGCCGGATCGTCGAGCGCGACTTCGGCGGCGCGGCCCGGGTCTCGGGATCGGCGGGCACCGGAAAGACGATCGTCGCCCTTCATCGGGCCGTCCACCTCGCCCAGGTGCATCCAGACGCGCGGGTTCTCCTCGCCACCTTTTCCGATCCGCTCGCGAATGCGTTGCGCGTGAAGCTGAGACGCCTGATCGGCAACCAGCCAAACATCGGCGAACGCCTCGAAGTGCACTCGATGAGCGGGATCGGCCGCCGCCTCTACGAAGTGAATTTCGGCCGACCTAATCTGGCGGCCGACGATCAGGTCCGAGAGCTGCTCGCCCGGGTGGCGGCGGACGTGGAATGGCATAGGTTCAGCCCACCCTTCCTCTGGACGGAATGGAGCAAAGTCGTCGACGCTTGGCAGCTTGAGAGCTGGGAAGACTATCGCGACGTCGCGCGGCTCGGCCGAAAGACGCGCCTGGCCGAACCGCAGCGCGCCGTGCTCTGGTCGATCTTTTCCAAGCTGCGCGCCGCCCTCGACGACCAGGGCCTCCTCACCGAGCCCGGCCTGTTCCGCCGCCTGGAACGGCACTTCGCGGCGGCGCAGCATCCGCCTTTCGATTTCTGCGTCATCGACGAAGCGCAGGACATCGGCGTGCCGGAGCTCCGCTTTCTCGCGGCCCTTGGGAGCGACCGGTCCGGCTGTCTGTTCTTCGCCGGCGATTTGGGCCAACGAATCTTCCAGACGCCGTTCTCGTGGCGGGCGTTGGGCGTGGACGTGCGCGGGCGCTCCCATACTTTGCGCATCAACTACCGGACCTCCCATCAGATCCGACGACAGGCAGATCGACTTCTGCCAAGCGAGCTCGCCGACGTCGACGGCATCGCTGAGCGGCGCGGCGGCACGGTCTCGGTGTTCAACGGACCAGAGCCGAGCGTCAGAATTCTCGAATCGCCGGATGAGGAGTGTGCGGTGATCGCCGAGTGGCTCGCCGCGCGGCGGGATGACGGCTGCCTGCCGCATGAGATCGGCGTGTTCGTGCGGTCCGAGGCCGAGATTGAGCGGGCCGGCAAGGCCGTCCGCGCCGCCGGGATGTCCATGGCCGCATTGGACGAACGCTCGGACTCCGTATCCGGCAGCGTCGCGGTCGGGACGATGCACCTCGCCAAGGGCCTGGAGTTCCGCGCCGTCGCAGTCGCGGCGTGCGACGACGAGATACTGCCGTTGCAATCCAGGATCGAGAGCATTGCCGACGAAGCCGACCTTACGGATACCTACGAGACCGAGCGGTACCTTCTCTATGTGGCCTGCACACGCGCCCGGGACCACCTTCTGGTGACCGGCGTGGAGCCGGCGTCGGAGTTCCTAGAAGACTTGCGGATGAACACTTAGCTTTATCCGCCGAGCGGACGGCTGGTCGGCGCGTGCACGGCGGCCGCAAACGGCCTACGCAGAACAGAAAGGTGTCCACCGCGGTGCGGGTGCGGCTGAGGCGGCCGAGCGGCGGATCAGGGCTTGCGGGCGGGTTTGCGCCACAGGGCGAATTCGGCGAGGGCGGCCTCGCCGGCCGGGTAGAGCCCGTAGATCGACCTTCCCTCGGCGACCTTCGCGGCTGCGAAGGCCTCGTATTCGGTCATCGCGACGGCTTCGGCGGCAACCTCAACAGCCAGCCCGGCGGGGATGACGACCACCCCTTCGCGGTCGCCGACGACGATGTCGCCCGGATAGACCGCCACACCGCCGCAGCCGATCGGCAGGTTCAGGTCGGCGGGGTGAAGCGCGATCGGGCTCGACGGCGGCGCCGGCGCGCGATGGAAGACCGGGAAGCCCAGCGCGGCGATGTCCGCGGTGTCGCGAAACCCGCCGTCGGTCACCGCGCCGACCGCGCCGCGCGCCTTCAGCCGGCCCATCATGATGTCGCCGGCCGAGGCGGCGGCGGTGCTGCCGCCGGCATCGATGACCAGGACATGGCCGGTCGGGCATTCCTCCATCGCCCGGCGATGGACATGGGTGTCCGCGGCATAGGCCTGGATCGTGTCGATGTCCTCGCGCGCGGGGATGAAGCGCAGCGTGAAGGCGGGGCCGGCCATCGCGGCCGCATCGGCGTTGATCGGCAGCGCGCCGGCGATCAGCCGGCTGCGGAAGCCGCGCTTGAACAAGCAGGTCGTCAGTGTGGAGACGCCGACCCGCAGCAGGTTTTCGCAAACCGCCTCATCGAGGATTTCGGGCATAATCCCTCCGCGTGCGAGACTATCCCCCAAGCGGCGGGGCGTTGCCAATCCCGACGCCGCACCAGACAGCGGAGGGGCAAGTGACCAAAGAGATCGTCATCGACACCACCCGGCTCGACGAGGACGGATGGGTGGAATTTCCCGACTACGGCTTCCGCCAGTATTTCCTGTGGAAGAACCCGGAGACCGGCGCCAGCATCGCCGTCCTCGACTTCGAGGCCGGCGGCGCCGTCCCCACAAGGCACGCGCATGCGTCCAACCAGTTCATGTACTGCATCTCCGGCGCGTACGAATACACCGATTCGAACATCGTGCTGGGCCCGGGCGCGTTCTATTCCAACCCCAAGGACAACCCGCACGGCCCGACGCTGGCCCGCGAGCGCTCGATCCTGATCGAGATCTATGACGGGCCGCACTATTACGAGCAGCCGGATTTCCACACCGAGGAGACGATCGGCGGGTTCCTCGCGCCGAAGGAGGGCGGCGATGAAAGCTGAGCGCACGCTCGATCCCCAGACCGCGCGCGTGCTTGCCGACCTCGAAGGCCCGAGCGTCCGGCCGATCGCCGACATGACGCCCGATGAGGCGCGCACCCATATCGAGGCCTTCGTCGGCAAGTGGGACCTCGATCCCAAGCCCGCCGTCGGCGCGATCGAGGACTTCGCGATCCCCGGGCCCGATGGCGGGAGCATCCAGGCCCGGCTCTACCGCGCCGGAGGCCCGGCCCCGCCCGGCGGGTTGCCGCTGATCGTCTTCTTCCATGCCGGCGGCTACGTCTTCGGCAGCCTCGGCACCCATGACAGCTTGTGCCGGCTGATGGCCGCGGAGTCGGGCTGCATGATGCTTTCGGTCGGCTACCGCCGGGCGCCCGAGCACAAGTTCCCGGCGGCCCACGAGGACTGCTACGCCGCGACCTGCTGGGCGGCCGAGAACGCCGCGGCGTTGGGCGCTGATGCGGCCCGCATCGCGGTCGGCGGCGACTCCTCGGGCGGCACGCTCGCGATCGCGGTCTGCCAGCTCGCCCACGCCCGCGGCGGACCGCCGATCGCCTACCAGCTCCTGTGGTATCCCGGCACCGCCGGCGGCCCGCAGACCGAGTCCATGCGGACGCTGTCGGAGGGGTATTTTCTGACCGCCGGGCTGATGAAATGGTCGATGGGCCACTACCTCAACGACATAGCGGAGCTGGACAACCCGCTGATCGCGCCGATGCGGCTGGCGGACGTCTCGATCCTGCCGCCGACCTGGCTGATGACCGCCGGGTTCGACCCGAGGCGCGACGACAACGCGGCCTTCGTCCAACGGCTCGCGGCGGCGGGCGTTGCGGCGCACTACCGGGTGATCGATTCGACCATCCACGGGTTCATGTTCATGCTCGGCGGCATCGACCGCGCGGTCCAGGGCGCACGGCAGTCGGCCGCCCATGCGCGGGCGGTGCTGGCGCCGCGTTGACCCGTCCGCCGGGCGTCGGTCAGCGGTTTCGCAGACGCCGGGTGCCGTCGTCGTCCAACGCCCCGTCCGCGTCGAGGACCACGCCGTAAAGCCTGGCCGCGGCGGCGCGCGAGACATAGCCGTCGGCGACGTCGGCGTGCACGCGCTCGGCCGGCCGGTCGTGCGGGTCGCCGTATCCGCCGCCGCCGCTGCGCGCCAGGCGCAGCACCGATCCGGGCTCGATCGCCCTGGTCTCGAGCACGCCCATATCCTCGCGCGCGCCGTCGGGCAGGGTGATCGAGGTCTTGGACGGCGGTGGGCTGCCGCCGCCGAACAGCCCCCAGGCGGCCTCCTTCTGGTTGGACGAGCGAACCGTCAGCGTGCACGCGGTCAGGAACTCGTATTCCCGGTCGAAGCCGATCCCGCCGCGCTGCTTGCCGGCGCCGGCGCTGTCCTGCCACATGTCGAACTTCTTGACCCGGACGGGGTACTCGGTCTCGATGATCTCGACCGGCGTTCCGGGGGCGAAATGGTTCATCGCCAGCACCACCGAAGCGCCGTCGCCCTGGCTGGTTCCGCCGAGCGAGGTGATCAGGATCTCGTACTGGACGGTCGGCTTGCCGGCGCGCCCCATGGGGTAGCCCACCGCGATCGCCCCGCTGCCGAGCCCCGAGGGCGCAACGGCGCGGGCCGGGTTGAGCTTGCCCAGCGCGGCCAGGACCACATTGTAGGTCAGGTGCGCCGTCGGGAAGTAGTGGTTGACCGAGGCCGGGAACTGCGGGCTGATCAGCCGGCCCGGCGGGATGGCGAAGTCGACCGCATCGAAGGCGCCCGAGTTCATCGGGATGGTCGGATCGGACGCTGCGATCACCGCCTGCATCGAGACCGCCTGGGCGGTCGGCTGGGGCAGGTTGACCGGGCTGTAGGCCTGCGGATCGGTTTGGCTGAAATCGAGCCGGAGCCGGGCGCCGGTCTTGGTCGCGTGGACATGGATGCGGACCCGGCGCGAGGTGTCGACGCCGTCGTGGTCGAGGAAGCCTTCCGCCTCGGCGCTGCCGTCGGGCCAGGCGGCGACCTCGGCGCGCACCCGCGCGGCGGTGCGCTCGATCAGCGTCGCCATGGTCTCGGTGAAAATCTCCACGCCAAAGGTCTCGCACAGCGCGACCGCGCGCGCCGCACCGAGCCGAGTCGCGCCGGCCTGGCCGCGCAGGTCGCCGATGACCATCTCCGGCGCCCGACTGTTGTTGCGGATGATCGCCTCGACCTCCGGGTTGACGCCGTCTGCGGTCCACATCCGGACCGGCGGCAGCAACAGCCCGTCGTGGAAGATCTCGCGCGCCGCCGCGCCCGAGGAACCCGGCACCAGCCCGCCGACATCGGCCTTGTGGGCGACGCTGACGCCGAAGGCGACGATATTGCCGTCATGGAAGGCCGGCGTCGCCACGACGATATCGGGGACATGGCTGTTGCCGGCCTTGTAGGGGTCGTTGCAGATGAAGGTGTCGCCCTCGCGCATCGATTCGGCGGGGTAGCGTTCGAAAATGCTGCCGATCGACTTGCTGTACAGCAGCGAATGGTATTGCAGCCCGCCGCCGACCATGATCACCCGCCCGCTGCCGTCGGTGAGCCCGGCGGTGCCGTCCTGGGATTCGCGCAGGATCGGCGAATAGCCGCTGTGGAACAGCGCGTGCGCCATCGCCTCGGTGGTCTCGCGCAGCCGGCTGAGCACGACCTCGGCGGTGATCGGATCGAGGCTCATGGACTTTCTCCGGTATCGATGATCAGGTTCCCGTGGGCCTCGACCGTCGCGGCCTGGCCGGGCAGCACGAGCGTGGTGGAATCGAACTGCTCGATCACCGCCGCGCCGGCGATCCGGTGGCCGGCGCGCAAGCGCGCGCGGTCGTAGATGCGCACCGGCACGAAGCGGCCGGAGTCCAGGTCGTAGAGCTCACGCTCGTCGGTCAGCGCGGTGTCGGCATCGCCGTCCGCGGCCGCGATCTCGGGCAGCACCAGCTTGGGGACCGTGATCTCGGCGATCGCACGGAAGGTGACCACCTCGGCGTCCTCCTCGGGCGCAGACGCGCCGTAGACCTGCTGGTGCAGCGCATCGAAGCGCTCCTTCAACGCCGTCTTCTCGTCCTCGGCCACCGGCCGGCCGAGGCAATCGACGGCGAGCTGGTAGCCCTGGTGCAGGTAGCGCATGTCGATCTGGCGGCGCAGCCGGACGTGCTCGGCAGCGAAGCCCTCTTCCCGCGCATCGGCGAGCGCGCGTTCCTCGAGCTCGCCGAACGCGGCTTCCATGCGCCCGACCGGGAAGCCGCCCAGCAGGCCGACGGACGACTTGACATAGATGTGCCGGACGTCGGTCTGGAGCAGTCCCAGCGCGCTGTTGAGCCCGGGCGCCGGCGGGACGATGACGCTCGGGATGCCGAGGTCGCGGGCAAGCGCTGCGGCGTGCAGCGGGCCGGCGCCGCCGAAGGCGATCAGCGAGAAGTTGCGCGGATCGGCGCCGCGGCGCTGGAAGGCGAGCCTGAGATCGACGGCCATGTTGGAGTTGACGATCCGGATGATGCCGGATGCGGCCTGGACGACATCCAGCCCCAGCGGCTCGGCGAGCCTGGCCGCGATTGCGGCGCGGGCGAGCGCGGGGTCCATGCTCATGCGTCCGCCCAGCGTGCTGCCGGTGCCGAGCGCACCCAGGATCAGGTTCGCGTCGGTGACCGTCGGATCCTCGCCGCCGCGGCCGTAGCAAGCCGGTCCGGGCTGGGCGCCGGCGCTGCGCGGGCCGACCTTCATCAGCCCGTCCCGGCCGATATGGGCGATCGTGCCGCCGCCCGCGCCCAGGGTCGCGACCGAGAGCATCGGCGTGCCGATGTCCTGGCCGGCGATCCGGCCGGAGTCGGTCTCCTCGATCCGGCCGTCGGCGATGACGCTGATGTCGGTGCTGGTCCCGCCCATGTCGAAGGTCACGACGTTGTCACGCCCGACCAGCGCACCGAGCGCACGCCCGGAGACGACGCCCGCGGCGGGCCCGGACAGCAGGGTCTGGTTGGGGAAGCGGGCGCCGAGATTGACCCGCATCAGCCCGCCATGGGACTGCATCAGGAAGAGCTGTGGGGTGTCGATGCCGGCGGCCGCGATCCGCTCGCCGAGCCTCAGCAGATAGGTCTGGACCATCGGACCGACATAGGCATCGATCGCGGTGGTCGACAGGCGCGGGTATTCGCGGATCGTCGGCAGGACGTCCGAGGACAGCGAGACCCGCCAACACGGCGCCTCCTCGGCGACGATCTCGGCCACCCGGCGCTCGTGCGCGGGGTTTGCGAAGCTGAACAGGAAGCAGACCGCGAGCGAGTCGATGCGCTGTTTCTGCAAGGCTGCGACCGCGGCGCGGACGCTCGCCTCGTCCAACGGGGCGAGCACCTTGCCCTCGTAGTCGAGCCGCTCGGTCACCTCGGCGGTGCGGGACTGCGGCACCAGCAGCGTCGGCTTGCGGTAGAACGGGTCCAGCAGATCGTCGGGGTCGGGCTGCGACCAGCCGCGCGCCTCATAGACCGCCCGGAAGCCCTCGGTGATCAATAGCCCGGCCCGCGCGCCGGTCTCCTCGATCAGCGTGTTGGTGCCCACCGTGGTGCCATGGACCAGGAAACCGACCTCGCCCGGCGCGATTCCGGACTCGAACATCTCGCCCAGCGCATCGATCACCGCCGTGGACGGATCCTCGGGGACCGAAGGGACCTTGGCCGCGCGGCGCTCGCCGGTCTCGGCGTTGAACGCGATCAGATCGGTGAACGTCCCGCCGGTATCGATCCCCACCATCCACGATGTCATCGCGCTCGCTTTCCGCTGCCGACCGCCCCGCTGGCATTCTATCACGCGGCCCCGGCAATGGCGCGGCGATGTCCCGGACAGGCGGGGACACGCGCTTGTGAGCCGCCGCACGCGCCGATACAGTGGCTGCCCATCCAACGAGGAGGTAGGCCATGGCCGCTTCGACGCCGCTGCTCAAGCAAGAGGCCGCGCTCGGCCCGCTGGATTCGCGCTATGTCGATGTCGAGGACATCCCGTGGAAGCCGACCCAGTGCGAGGGCGTGGAGATGAAGGTCCTGGTCGAGGACCCCGAGACCGGCCTGCTGACCGCGCTGTTCAAGTGGGCGCCGGGCGCGGTCCTGCCGATGCACGAGCATATCGATCTCGAGCAGACCTTCGTCCTCGAAGGCAGCATCCGCGACGACGAGGGCGAGGTGACCGCGGGCAACTATGTCTGGCGGCCGGCCGGCAACCGCCACTACGCGACCGCGCCCAACGGTGCGCTGGTGCTAAGCATGTTCCTCAAGCCCAACAAGTTCCTCGAGGGCGCCATCGCCGGCGAGGAGCTGAAGTAGCCGCCAAGCCGATTTCCGACCGCCCGGACCTGCGGTCGTCTCGACCGGCCGAGACGACCGAAAAGGGTTGCACACTCCCTGGCATGTGGTATACCAGATCCCAGTAGGGATTACCATGCCGCGGAACGGGTGGGCTGAATGGTTGCGACCGCCGATGCCGGCGAGGCCGTCTCGAACGCGGTGACACTGGAGCCGGTCGCGCAGAGCTTCAGCCTGAAGGATCACGTCTACGCCGAGCTGCGCCGGGCGATCCTGGCGGCGCGGATCTACGACGAGGCGACCGATCTCCGCCTCGACGAGCGAACGCTGGCCGATCAGCTCGGCATCTCGCGCACGCCCGTCAGGGAAGCGGTCGCGCGGCTCGCCCAGGAGGGGCTGGTCGAGATCGTGCCGCGCAGAGGCGTGTTCATCATCCGCAAGACCCGCGAGGAGATCCTGGAGATGATCACGGTCTGGGCCGCGCTGGAGAGCATGGCGGCGCGGCTTGCGGCCGAACGGGCGAGCGATGCGCAGATCCGCTCGCTGCGGCGCCTCGCCGCAGCGTTCGAGACCGACGAGGCCAGGACCCGCGTCGACGAGTACGCCGAGACCAACATCAGGTTTCACCAGGGCATCCTCGAGCTCGGCGGATGCGCCATGCTGAAGGACATCGCCGACGGGCTGTTCGTCCATGTCCGCGCCGTCCGCAGCCGGGCGATGCGCGAGTCCGACCGCGCCGGCCGGTCGGTCCTCGACCACGGGCGCATCATCGAGGCGATCGCGATGCGGGATGCGGATCTCGCGGCCGCGCAGGTGCGCGAGCACACGATGGGGCTTTACGAGCATGTCCGGCAGAGCTGGGACGATTTTTCGGAACCATCGGGCTCCCAGACCGGGATCCCGATCGGACAGGGCGGGAGATAGAAAGTGAGCGTGAAGGAACAAGACAGGACCTCGTCGACCGCACATGACACGTTGGCGCAGAAGAGCCGGGATGCGGATGTCATCTCCGGCGGCCATCTTGTCGCCAAGGCGCTCAGGAACGAGGGGGTGGATACGATCTTCACCCTGTGCGGCGGTCACATCATCGACATCTACGACGGCTGCATCGACGAGGGCATCCGCATCGTCGACGTCCGCCACGAGCAGACCGCCGCGCACGCCGCCGACGGCTATGCGCGCCAGACCGGCAAGCTCGGCTGCGTCGTCACCACGGCGGGGCCCGGCTGCACCAATGCGGTGACCGGCATCGCCACCGCGTTCCGCTCGGAAAGCCCGATCCTGCATATCGGCGGGCAGAGCTCGCTCGCCCAGCACAAGCAGGGATCGCTGCAGGACCTGCCCCATGTCGACATGATGACGCCGATCACCAAGTTCGCCTCGGGCGTCTTCTCGACCGAGCGGGTCGCCGACATGGTCTCGATGGCCGCCCGGGAATGCTTCAACGGCGCCTACGGCCCGGCCTATCTGGAGATCCCCCGCGACGTCCTCGATGCGGAGATCCCGCTGGAGCGTGCGCGGATCCCCGAACCCGGAAGCTACCGCGCCTCGACCCGGTCGATCGGCGATCCGGCCGATATCGAGCGGCTGGCCGACATCCTTGTCGCCTCGGAGCGGCCGGCAGTGCTGTTCGGCCAGCAGGTCTGGGCGAGCGGCGGCCACGAATCGGCGATCGAATTCGTGCGCGCGCTCGACATCCCGGCCTACATGAACGGCGCCTCCCGCGGCATGCTGCCGGAAGGTGATCCGCACCATTTCGACCGGACCCGGTCGGATGCCTTCAAGGACGCCGACGTCATCCTGATCGTCGGCACGCCGTTCGACTTCCGGATGGGCTACGGACGGCGGATCTCCAAGGCGGCCACCCTGGTGCAGATCGACCAGAGCTATGCCACCGTCGGCAAGAACCGGGACATCGCGCTCGGGCTGGCCGGCGATCCGGGCGCGATCCTGGCAGCGGTGGCGCAGGCGGCATCGGGGCGGATCGACAAGGGCGCACGCAAGCAGCGGCGCGCGTGGATGGACGCGCTGCGCCGGATCGAAGCGGCGAAGCTCGACAAGCTCATGCCGATGTTCAAGAGCGACGACAACCCGATCCATCCTTACCGCCTGGCCTATGAGATCAACGCGTTCCTCGGCGAGGACACGATCTATATCGGCGACGGCGGCGACATCGTGACGATCTCGGCCCAGGCGGTCCGGCCGCGCAAGCCCGGCCAGTGGATGGACCCCGGCGCGCTCGGATCGCTCGGCGTCGGCACCGGGTTCGCCATGGCGGCCAAGCTCGCCCATCCCGAAAAGGAGGTCATGTGCCTGTATGGCGACGGCTCGTTCGGCATGACCGCCTTCGACATGGAAACGGCCCAGCGGTTCGGCGCGCCCTACCTCGCCGTGATCGGCAACAACTCGGCGATGAACCAGATCCGCTACGGCCAGATCGCCAAGTACGGCGCCCAGCGCGGCAGCGTGGGCAACAAGCTCGGCGACGTCGCGTTCTCGATGTTCGGCAAGATGATCGGCGGCTACGGCGAGGAGGTCCGCGAGGCCGCCGAGATCGGCCCGGCGCTGCGCCGCGCGCGCGAGGCGATCGCCAAGACCGGCAAATGCGCCGTCCTCAACGTCTGGGTGGACCCCAACGAGTACGCGCCGGGGACCAAAGCCCAGACCATGTACAAGTAAGCGCTCGGGAGATCCGGTAGATGGAAGCACTCAAGGGTATCAGGATTCTCGACTTCACCCACGTCCAGTCCGGACCGACCTGCACGCAATTGCTGGCCTGGTTCGGCGCCGACGTGATCAAGGTCGAACGACCGGGCTCAGGCGATCCGACGCGCGGCCAGCTTGTCGACATCCAAGGCGTCGACAGCCTGTACTTCACCATGCTGAACCACAACAAGCGCTCGATCACGCTGAACACCAAGAACGAGACGGGCAAGGAGGTGCTGACGCGCCTGATCAGGCAATGCGACGTGATGGTGGAGAACTTCGCCCCGGGCGCGATGGAGCGCATGGGCTTCGGCTGGGAGCAGGTGCAGAAGCTCAACCCGCGCATGATCATGGCCTCGGTCAAGGGCTTCGGACCCGGACCGTACGCGGACTGCAAGGTCTACGAGAACGTCGCCCAGTGCGCCGGCGGGGCGGCATCGACGACCGGCTTCCTCGACAACGTGCCGATGGTCACCGGCGCCCAGATCGGCGACAGCGGCACCGGGCTGAATCTCGCGCTGGGGATCGTCACCGCGCTGTTCCACCGCGAGCGGTCAGGCAAGGGACAGCGGGTCCAGGCCGCGATGCAGGACGGGGTGATCAACCTTTGCCGGGTCAAGCTGCGCGACCAGCAGCGGCTGGAGGTGGGCCCGCTGACCGAATATTCGCAATACGGCCAGGGCATCCCCTTCAAGGATGCGACCCCGCGGGCGGCCAACGATTCCGGCGGCGGCCAGCCCGGCCGCATCCTCAAGTGCAAGGGCTGGGAGGAAGACGACGACGCCTACACCTATTTCATTACCCAGGCGGCGGTCTGGGAGAAGATCTGCGACCTGATCGGCAAGCCGGCGTGGAAGGAGCACCCCGACTACGCCACGCCGAAGGCGCGGCTGCCGCAGCTCAACGAGGTCTTCGATACGATCGAGGACTGGACCAAGACCAAGACCAAGTTCGAGGTCATGGAGATCTGCAACCGGCTCGATATCCCGGTCGGCCCGATCCTGTCGATGAAGGAGATCGCCGAGGAGCCGAGCCTGCGCGAGACCGGCACCATCGTCGAGGTCGATCACCCCGAGCGCGGCCCCTACATATCGGTCGGTTGTCCGGTCAAGCTGTCGGCCTCGCCCGCGGTCGTGACCCGCTCGCCGCTGCTCGGCGAGCACACCGCGGAGGTCCTCCGCGAGGTGCTCGGCTACCAGGCCGAGGATGTCGAGCGGATCTGGGACAGCGGCGCGGTCGGCGAAAGGCCGCCCGCCGAGGCTGCGGAGTAGCGATCGTCGCGCAGCTATTCCGCGGCGAGTGCCGCGTCGATGTCGAGGCCGGGCTCCCACACGGGCGCGGTGAGGCGGCGCTTGCCGTCGGGAGTCGTCAGGACACCGGGTTCGTCCCTGTCCTTGCGGTCCCACAGCTTGCAGGTCACCGGCACGTGCTTCTGATCGAGCGCCTCGCAGTAGTTGGTGTACTCGCACACCACCACCTCCTCACCGCGCCCTAGCCGGACCTTGAGGAACCAGTCGGGGTCGGCGAGGCTCTGACGGGCGAAGCCGATGATGTCGGCCTTGCCGTCGGCGAGCAGCCCTTCAGCCTGCTCGAAGCCGTGGATGCCGCCGGTGACCACCACCGGCGTGGTGTACCCGGCGGCACGGACCGCGGCGCGCACCGCCGATGCGGCCGGCACGTTGCGGCCGAACGGGCCGGTCTCGTCGGAAACGAATTGCGGCATGCATTCGTAGCCGCTCGGCCCGGTATAGGGATAGGCCGCGGCGCCGACCGCCGGCTGCAGCGCATCCTCGAACCGGCCGCCGCGCGACAGCGACAGGAAATCGAACCCGGCCTCGGCGAATGCGGCGCCGAACCAGGCCGCATCCTCTTCCGTGTTGCCGCCGTCCACGCAATCCTCGGCGAGGTAGCGGCAACCGACGACATAATCGGCGCCGACGGCCTCGCGCACCCGGCGATAGACCTCCAGCGGCAGCCGGAGCCGGTTCCCGCGTGCGCCGCCATAGCCGTCCTGCCGGTCGTTCAGCCGCGACAGGAACTGGGACATCGTGTAGGCGTGGGCGTAGTGCAGCTCGATCCCGTCGAAGCCGGCCGCGCGCGCCCTTGCCCCGGCTGCGGCGAACAGATCGGGCAGCACCGCCGGCAGGTCGCGGATGTGGGGCAGGTCCAGGTCGGTGACCCGTTCGCGGTATCCCTGGCGCAGCGCCTCCAGCTCGCGCGCATCGAGAACCGCCTCCAGCGCCGCATCGTCGAGCCCGGCCAGATGCGCGCGCACCCGATCCTCCGCCCAGCCCTGGGCACCGAGCGCTTCGCGGTGGCGGTCGGTGATCCTGAGGAACCGGGAAAAATAGCGCTCCGGGTCGGGGCGGCGGCGGATCGCCAGGAAATCGAGGAGCTGGATATAGAGCCTGGTGTGCCCGCCCGAGGACCTGCGGACGGTCTCCACGAGGGTCCTGAGGCCGGGCAGGAACCGGTCATCGCCGATCCTGAGCAGCGGCCCGCTCGGGATGTCGCGGATACCGGTCGCCTCGACCACGATCGCGCCGGGCCGGCCGCGGGCGAAGCGGTCGTACCAGCCGAGCACTTCCGGCGTGACCTCGCCGTCTGCGGTCGCCCGCCAGGGCACCATCGCCGGCACCCAGGTGCGGGTCTCCAGCATCGTCGGCCCGACCGCGATCGGCTGGAACAGAAGCGCGCCCGCCGCCTCGACGCGGCCCGGCCAGCTTCCCGGATCGGACGACCACTTGATACGCTGCGGCGGGCGCCACATGTCCTGTCCTCCCGCTGTCGAATCCAGGCCCTAGAACCCCGGTGCGGCGGTCAACCGTCTTCCAACTGCGCCGTCAGCAGGGTTGCGAGATCGTCCTCCAGGTCCGTGAAATCGAGGCCGCCTGCATCCCAAGCGCGATCTGCCGCCGCCAGCGCGGCTTCGTGTCCGGCTCGCCTGTCACTTATCCGCTCGGGATTGCCCCGGAACGAGCGCACAGAAGAAAGTAACATGCCGCGCGCGCCGGTCTACCGTTTCCTTCTATAAGCGGGTGTATCCAATTCAGGCGCCAAAGACCAATTGCGCCGCCCGGCCTTTGCGGATCGACGGAGCAAGCCCCGAACCGGCCGCGCCTGTGCTCGAAACCGGGCCTACTGGACGGCGTTGGGCAGGGTGGTGACGATGCCGGGGAAGACGGCCATCAGGACCATGCCCAGGAGCGTCAGCAACACGAACAGCCACGAGGCGTTGAAGATCTCGCCCATCGGCACGTCCGGGGCGGCGGCCTTGACGGCGAACATCACGTAGCCGAAGGGCGGCGTGATGGCGCCCAGGGTGATGTTGAGCAGGAACAGGAGCCAGAACCACACCGGGTCGAATTCGAAGACCTTGATGATCGGCAGATAGATCGGGATGATCACGAGCATCAGCCCGAGCTGGTCGATGAACATGCACAGGATGAACGGCAGCAACATCATCAGGAAGAACATCAGCCACGCCGGAACGTCCATGTTGGTGACGACCTCGGTCAGCGCCCGGGTCGCGCCGGTAAACGCGAGAAGCTGGGTGAACATCACCGCGCTGGCTAGGATCAGCAGGATCACCGAGGCGAGCAGCGCCGCCTCGCCGACCGCCTCGTACAGCATCCGGAAGCTCAGCCGGCGGTAATAGGCCGCCGTCAGGATCGCGCCCAGCACCCCGGTTGCGGCCGATTCCGAGGGCGTCGCCACGCCCAGCATGATCAGGCCCATGACCATGAAGATGATGATCGAGAACGGCAGCAGCCCGGCGAGCGCCTTGAGCTTGCCCAGGAGATTGACCGTCTCGACATTCTCCTCCACCGGGGCGAGCGCGGGATTGATGCGGACCTTGATGATGCACGCTGCCATGAACAGCCCGGCGAGCATCAGGCCCGGCAGGACGCCGGCGATCAGGAGCGCGGCGATCGAGACGTCGGCGAGCGTGCCGACGATGATCGCAAGGATGCTGGGCGGGATGATCGGCGCCAGGCACGCCCCGGCGAGGATGGTGCCGATCGACAGCTTGGTGTCATAGCCGCGCCCGCGCATCATCGGCAGCAGCGAGCGGCCGAGCATGGCCGCGACCGCGATGCCCGAGCCGGACAGGGCGCCGAGCACCGTCGACAGAGAGATCGACAGCACATAGCCCCGCCCGCGCAGCCTGCCGACCAGCTTGTCGATCGAATCGAGCAGCACCTCCATGCTGCCCGACCGGAACAGGATCTCGCCCAGCAGGATGAACAGCGGCACGGTCCCCAGCGCGGCCGTGGTGCCGGTGTCGTACATCGAGTTGACCACCATGCCGAAGGCGGCATCGCCGAAGGAGAACACCACGCCGGAGAGGATGATTATCAGGAATGCGAGGAAGATCGGCGCGCTGGTCAGGAACAACGCGACCAGGACCACGATGCCGATCGTCAGGATGGCCCACCATTCCATCGCCGGACCTCAGGCCGCCGCCTGGCGGGGCGTGATCCACGACACCGGCGCAAGCGCCGGGTGCGGGAACAGGCCGCGCAGGAAATAGAGCGCGGCGCCGGCGAAGCCGTAGGTGATGAAGACCGACATCCACCATTGCGGGACCGGATAGTTCTGCGGGGTGACGATCTCCATGGTGATCTGGCGGATGTTCTCCTCGAGGCTCATCCAGCCGGCGAACAGGCACATCACGGTCCCGAGAACGGCGGTGAACAGCCGGAGCGCCGGGGCGAGCCGCGGCCAGATCTCTGGCAGGAGGGTGATGGCGATGTGCTGGCCCCTGCGGGTGGCGTGCGGCACCATCGCGAACAGGGTCACGCACAGCACGTTGGAAAAGGTATCGTTCGCCCAGTCGGTGGCGAGGTTGAGGAAGTAGCGGGTCAGCACCTCATAGCAGTAGATCGCCGCCATCGAGGCGAGCCCCAGCGCCCCGACGATATAGCCGAGGTCCGAAAGGCCGTCGTGCAGACGGCACAAAAGGACGACCGGCCGCATCCCGCCGGCGCCGGCGCGTCGTCCGGACGCCGCGCGCGGCCGCCCTAAGGCGCGTGGCCGTTCGCCTTGGCCATCTCGTAGAGCATCTGCCCGCGCGCCTTGGAGCTCTTGTTGGCCCGGGCGAGGTCCCAGACGCCGATCTTCCAGCCCTTGGCGAGGTCTTCAGCGACCTTGGGGTCCAGATGGGTCTCCTTGATGCCGAATTCCTTGAGCTTGCGGATCTCCTCGCTGGTCGCCCGGTCGAACACGCCGGGGGTCTCCTGCTCGAGCGCGCGCCCGACCTTGAGGAGCAGCGCCCGGTCGTCGCGGCTCAGCTTGTTGAGCCGGTCGGTGTTCATGTAGACTTGGTAGGGCGAGGCGCCGAAGCGCGGGCGGGTCATGTATCGGGTGACCTCGTACCACTTGAAGTTCACCGCCCCCAGCACCGGCCAGGCCGCCCCTTCGACCACCCCCTTCTGCAGGGCGCTGTAGATCTCGCCGCCCGAGAGCGTGACGATCGACCCGCCGAGCGGCTCGATGATCGGCTTGTAGAAGATGTTGCCGCGAAGCTTGCGGCCGGCCAGCGGCTTGGCGACGGGCTTGACCGGCTCCTTGAGCAGCATGTGGAAGACATCGTCGCTGGAGCCGCCCAGCGGGTGCGCCAGCATCGTCAGGTTGAAGCGGTTGAGCTCCTTGTCGGCGAACTGCCAGTAGCCCTTCTCACGCCACAGCTCGGTGTCCGCCGGCATCGCGAAATAGGCCATCAGCACGCTGGTCGTGCCGAAATAGTAGGGCGCCACCGACAGGTTGATGTCGAAGACCCCGCGCGATGTCGGCTGGAGCTGCTGCTTGAACTTCACCACCTCGGGGCCGCTGAAGGACATCGTGATGCGGCCTTTGGAGGCCTCCTTGACCATATCGCCATAGCGGTAGGCGATGAACTTGGTGCCCTCGTAGCGGTCGTCCCAGGCGGTCAGGAACCTGAGGTTGACCTTGTCCTGGGCCGCGGCCGCGAACGGCGCGGCGAGCGCGAGGCCGGCGGCGAGCACGGCGAGCGATCCGGTCTTCATGGGTTGTCCTCCCTTGCCTGCACGCCGTGGGCCGGCGCGGTCTGGCGGTTGCGGCGAGCCGCTCTTTCGACGCGGCGATGGTATGGGGCTGTCCGGGACGGGTCAACCGCGGTGCCGCGGCGCAGGTGCGATTGCCAAACCGGTTGGCTTGTGGTCGTCTTGCGCCGGGCTGGGAAAGGACGATGTCCGACATCGACGCATTGCTGTTCGCCAACGAAGCGTTCTACCGCGCGTTTGCCGACCGCGACGCCCAGGCGATGGATGCGATCTGGGGCGACCGGGAGCCGATCGTGTGCATGCACCCGGGATGGGACCTGCTCACCGGCCGCGAGGAGGTGATGCGGAGCTGGGCGGCGATCATCGGCAACCCGCACTCGCCCGACATCAAGTGCCATGAAGCAGTCGCCCACGCCAAGGACGATCTTGGCGTGGTGATATGTTACGAGGAGTTGGAGGGCCAGTTCCTGCTGGCAACCAACATGTTCATTCGCGACGGCCGGCTGTGGAAGATGATCCACCATCAGTCCGGCCCGACCCAGGGCCGCCCGCCGCCGGAAGAGGACACGCGGACCCCCGAGCGCTGGAACTGACGCGCGCGCGATCGGTTGCCTAGAGATCGGAATTCAGGGAGACGAAGATGGCGACCAGGGACGGATCGAAGGTCATCGCGATCGAGGAGCACTATTTCGACCCCGACCTGCCGGAGCTGTTCACCGGCCGAGACGTGCGCACGCCGCCGCAGATCAGCGAGCGCCTGAGCGATCTCGGCGCGCTGCGGCTGAAGGAGATGGACGAAGCGGGCATCGACCTGCAGGTGCTCTCGCACGGCGCGCCCTCGCTGCAGAAGCTCGATGCCGAGACCGGAGTCCGCATGGCGCGCATCGTCAACGACCGGCTGCACGAGACGGTGAGCGCCAACCCGGACCGGTTCCAGGGCTTCGCCGCGCTGCCGACGGCGGATCCGGCCGCCTCGGCGGACGAGCTGGAGCGCTGCGTGAGCAAGCTCGGCTTCAAGGGGGCGATGGTCCACGGGCTGACCGGGGGCACCGCGTTCCTCGACGAGAAACGGTTCTGGCCGATCTTCGAGCGCGCCGCGGCGCTCGACGTGCCGCTCTACATCCACCCGTCGATCCCGCACGAGGACGTCATCCAGGCCTATTACAAGGACTATATCGAGGCGTTCCCGGGGCTGTTGACCGCGGCCTGGGGGTTCACGGTGGAGACCGCGACCGCCGGCATCCGGATCGTGCTCAGCGGGGTGCTCGATGCCTATCCCGGCCTCAAGATCATCTTGGGGCATCTGGGCGAAGGGCTGCCCTTTCTGCTGGTCCGCATCGACGAGGCGCTGTCGCGCAGCCAATCCCCGCTCGCCTCCTTCCGCGATGCGTTCTGCGAGCATTTCTGGATCACGACCAGCGGCAATTTCTCCGACACCGCGCTGCTGTGCAGCGTCATGGAGATGGGCGCGGACCGGATCATCTTCTCGGTCGACTACCCGTTCGCATCCAACCTCGCCGCCACCACGTGGATGGAGACCATTCCGCTGGCCACCGAAGACCGGAACAAGATCCTCCACGGCAACGCGGAGACTCTGTTGAAGCTTTAGGCCGTCGCCGTTCGTTCCCGGACCGCGCCGGCGGGCCGGCGGCGGGCGCGCAGGCTCGCCGACTTGAGCTGGCCGCAAGCGGCCATGATGTCGCGGCCCCGCGGGGCGCGCACCGGCGCGGCGAGCCCGGCACGGTTCAGGATCTCGGCAAACCGGGCGATCGCCGCCCCGGACGAGCACTCATAGGGCGCGCCCGGCCACGGGTTGAACGGGATCAGGTTCACCTTGGACGGGATCCCCTTGAGCAGCGCGACCAGGGCCCGCGCATCGGCCGGGGAGTCGTTGACGCCGTCGAGCATCACGTACTCGAAGGTGATCCGCCTTGCGTTGCGGGAATCGGGATAGTCGCGGCAGGCGCGCAGCAGCTCGGCGATCGGATAGCGTTTGTTGATCGGCACCAGAACGTCGCGCAGCCCATCCTCGACCGCATGCAGGGAGATCGCCAGCCGGACGCCGAGGTCGCGTCCGACATCGGCGATCCGCGGCACCACGCCGGCGGTCGACAATGTGATCCGCCGCCGGCTGATCGCGATCCCTTCCTCGTCGAGGAAGATGCGCACTGCCTTGGCGACGTTGTCGTAGTTGTAGAGCGGCTCGCCCATCCCCATCAGGACGATGTTGGACAACAGCCGCCCGCCGTCCGGGCTCGGCCATTCGCCGCAGGAATCGCGCGCCAGCATGACCTGGCCGACGATCTCCGCCGCGCTCAGATTGCGCACCAAGGGCTGCGTCCCGGTGTAGCAGAACGAGCAGGCGAGGGTGCAGCCGACCTGAGAGGACACGCACAGCGCGCCGCGGTCGTCCTCGGGGATGAAGACGGTCTCGGCCTGCCTGGCGTCCTCGAAGCCGACCAGCCATTTCCGGGTGCGGTCCACCGAGGTCTGCTCGCTCACAACCGCCGGGCGCGAGATGAAGAACATTTCGCCCAGCCGCACGTGCAGCGGCTTGGCGAGCGTGGTCATCTCCTCGAACGCGGTGGCGCCGCGATGGTAGATCCAGTGCCAGATCTGCTTGGCGCGGAAAGCCGGCAGATCGAGCTCGGCCAGGGCCTGGGCAAGCTCGGCCCGGCTCAGCCCGAGCAGATCGCGCCGCCCGTCGGCGGCCGCGTGCAACGCCGCGCCGGTGGTTGCCGTCGACAACTCAGGAGATGGGCACGTTGCACGCCCGGCTCGCCCGGCGATAGGCCGCGGTGAAGCCGTTGAGCGCATAGGTGTCGGTGGTCAGCGTGTTGCGGCTCGAGCGGCCGCGCACCACCATGCGCCTGCCCTTGATCAGGGCGCGCACGAGCTTGCGGTCCTCCTCGGCGCTCTTTATCCAGGCGGTCCCGCGATCGGTGAACATCGAGAACTTCTGGCCGTCGATGTCGATGGCGACCGCGCTGGCGGGCTTGTAGGTATAGCCCGCGGTCACGCTCACCTCGTCGTGCACATCCTCGGCCGGGCGGTGGGCGACCTGGATATAGACCTCACCGCGCTTCTTATACTTGCCGCGGCTGCTCTGCGGCAGGCCGTGGACGAAGCAGATCCGTTGCTTGCCTTTGCCGCTCTCGAAGGCACCCCAGACTTCAGAGCCGCCGATACGCTTGGGCTCGGCAAGGGCGGCGCCGGCAGCCAGCACGGCGCCGGCGAGGACCGCGATCGTCAATGCCGTTTTTCGCAACATGTCGGTGGGGCGACCTCCGGGTTGGTTCGATGGGGATCGGGCGGCTACCGCCCGGCCGGTCAGGGTCCGGCCGGCGCCCGGCGCGCCCGCTTTCTCTTCCACACCGGCTCGCCGAACGCGTGCGGCGGCAGCGGCTCTGGCGCCGCACCGGGCACCACGGGACGCTCCGCGAACCGCCGGACCGAAATCAACCGATCATACATCACAACCGCCCCCGCCGCAGCAAGGTTTAGCGAGAACCGGGTCGGAATACGCACGATGTGATCGCAGCACGCGATCAATTCTTCGGAAATGCCGCCGCGCTCCATGCCCAGCACATAGGCCGCGCGGCGCGGATGACGGAAGCTCGGCAGATCGACCGCACGGTCGTCAAGCTCGACCCCGACCAGGCTGCACCCGCTGGGCAGCAGCATCTCCCGGACCGTCTCGAAGCCATAGAGCGGGACCTCGTTGGGCGCATCGGAGGTGTCGGCCCGCCCGCCCGCCGTCGGCGCGTAGGAAGCGGCCACCGTGAAGACGAAGGAGGCGCCGAACGCGTTGGCCGAGCGGAACAGGTTGCCGGCGTTCATCGCCTTGCTGATTCCCTCGACACCGATCCCGAAATACCCGCGCATGGCCGACATTTAGGAAGCCGGACCCGGGATGTGCAAGCCCACGGGTCCGCACCCGGCGACTTGAGGCCGCTGATCAGCCGACAGATCGTCGTCTTGCCGGCGCCGGACGGCCCGGTGATCCCGACCACCTCCCCCGGCCCGGCGCCGAGGCTCACGCCGCCGAGCGCTCCGAGACTGCCATAGCGCTTGGCAAGGCCGCGAAGCGCGACCCGAGCGGCCGATGGAGTCATTGCGCCGCCACGTTGCGGCCTGTCCGGCGTTGCCGGCGATCATCCCGACTACGGATCGTCAGCTTTTGATGCGAGCGGCAAGGCCCTGCGCCCTCAGTTGACGTTGGCCGCCTCGCCCAATGTCGGGCCGATCTCGCGGTTGATCACCAGGTCGGCGATGTCGTCGTGGTCGGTCGGCTCCCGGTTGAGGATCGCCAGGCGTGCACCGTTCTCCTTGGCGAGCACCGGGAAGCCGGCGGCGGGGTAGACCACCAGCGAAGAGCCGATGGCCAGCATCAGGTCGCAGGCGAGCGCTTCCTGGCTGGCTCGGGTCATCTCGGCTTCGGGCATCGCCTGACCGAAGGAGACCGTGGCTGCCTTCACGTGCCCGCCGCAGAACGTGCATGAGGGCGGCTTGCCGTCGGCCTCGAAGGCCTCCTTGATCGGCCCCAGCTCATAGCGTGTCCGGCAGGTCAGGCAGTGCGCGTAGGTGCCGTTGCCATGCAGCTCGATCACCTGTTCGGCCGGCACGCCGGAAGCCTGGTGCAAATTGTCGATGTTCTGGGTGATCACGCTGGTGACCTTGCCGATGCGCACCAGCTTGGCGACGGCGCGGTGGCCCCGGTTGGGCTCCGCGCTCACGATATCGCGGTCGATGACGAACTTGCGGCGCCAGGCCTCGCGCCGCGCGGTCTCGGAGGCGACGAACTCCTGGAAATAGATCGGCTCGGTCTTCGACCAGATCCCTGTCGGGCCGCGGAAGTCGGGGATGCCGGACTCCGTGGAGATGCCCGCGCCGGTGAACACCACCACCCGCGCTGCCTGCTCGATCATCTCGCGCAGCCGCTCGATGTCCTGCCGCGCCCCGTCCATCGGCGGCATCCTAGCCCGCGGCGAACTGGTCGTAGGCGGCCAGGGCCTCGGCGCCGTAGACCGCGGCCGGGCCGCCGCCCATCTCGAGGGCGACGCCGATGGTCTCGGCGACCTCCTCGCGGCTTGCGCCCAGCTTGTGCGCGGCGCGGACGTGATAGACGACGCAGCCCTCGCAATGCGTGGCGATGGCGATCGACAGCGCCATCAGCTCCTTGGTCCTGGAATCGAGCGCGCCGTCCGCCGAGGCCGCCTCCATCAGCCCGCGGAAGGCGCGCATCTGTCCCTGCGCCGTCTTGAACAGGTTGGCGGCCCTTGCGTCGACCTCGCCGGCAAGCGCTTTGTAGTCCTTGCTCATCGTCCTCTCCCGTTGGGGCTCAGCTTCGCAGTTCGGCACGGTCGCGGAAATGGTCCAGCGCCTCAGGGTTGGCAAGCGCCTCGATGTTGCGCACCGCCTCGCCGTGGACCACCGCACGCACGGCAAGCTCGACGATCTTGCCCGATTTGGTGCGCGGGATGTCGGGGACCGCGATGACCCGGGCCGGCACGTGGCGCGGGCTGGCGCCGGTGCGGATGCGCTCGCGGATGCGCCCGATCAGCGCCTCGTCGAGCGTCCGTCCGGGCGCCAGCTTGACGAACAGCACCACCCGGACATCGCCCTGCCAGTCCTGGCCGACGCAGAGCCCCTCCTCGACCTCGTCGAGCTGCTCGACCTGGCGGTAGATCTCCGCAGTGCCGATGCGCACCCCGCCCGGGTTGAGCACCGCATCCGAGCGGCCGTAGATCACCATGCCGCCGCGCTCGGTGACCTCGGCATAGTCGCCGTGGCACCACACGCCGGGGAACCGCTCGAAATAGGCCGCGCGGTAGCGGCTGTCCCCCTCATCGTTCCAGAACATGATCGGCATCGCCGGAAACGACTGGGCGCAGACCAGCTCGCCCTTCTGCCCGACGACCGGCTTGCCGTCATCGTCGAGGACGGCGATGTCCATGCCGAGCCCGAAGGCCTGGATCTCGCCGCTCCACACCGGCGCCGTCGGGTTGCCGAGCACGAAGCAGGACACGATGTCCGTCCCGCCGGAGATCGAGGACAGGCAGAGATCGGCCTTCACCGAGCGGTAGACGAACGCGAAGCTCTCCGGGACCAGCGGCGAGCCGGTCGACATCATCGCGCGCAGCGGCGCCAGCGCATGGCTGCGGGCCGGTGCCAGGCCCGCCTTCTTGACCGCATCGATGTACTTGGCCGAGGTGCCGAAATGGGTCATGCCCG
This sequence comes from Alphaproteobacteria bacterium, assembly GCA_965248835.1. Taxonomy (GTDB): domain Bacteria; phylum Pseudomonadota; class Alphaproteobacteria; order MPNO01; family MPNO01; genus CAYFYS01. The sequence goes on along the minus strand of CBDFLJ010000001.1, from coordinate 1,277,131 downwards.
TCTCGTCGGCGAAATCGAACAGCGCCTCGGGCCCGGGATGGAAGGGCGCGCCGTCATAGAGCAGAGCCGTCGCGCCGGCAGCCAGGGTCGAGACCAGCCAGTTCCACATCATCCAGCCCAGGGTGGTGGCATAGAACACCCGGTCGTCCGGCTTCACGTCGGTGTGGAGGACGTGCTCCTTCAGATGCTGCAGCAGCGTGCCCCCGGCACTATGAACGATGCATTTGGGGATCCCGGTGGTCCCCGAGGAGTAGAGGATATAGAGCGGGTGGGCGAACGGCAGCCGGCGGAAAGCGATCGTGCGCGCGGCAAAGGGCGCGATCGCATCGCCCAGCACCTGGGCGTTGCCGAGCCCGCCGATATCGGGGGCGTCCTCGAGATAGGGGACCACGATGACCCGGGTGACGGAGGGCAGGCTTTCAAGCGCTTCCGCGACCCGGTCGAGCGATCCGATCGGCTTGCCGTTATAGGTGTAACCGTCGGCGGTGATCAGGAGCTTGGGCTCGATCTGGCCGAATCGGTCGAGCATCCCGGCCACGCCGAAATCGGGCGAGCAGGAAGACCAGATGGCGCCCAGGCTCGCCGCCGCCAGCATCGCCGCGACCGCCTCGGGGATATTGGGCAGGAAGCCCGCCACCCGGTCGCCAGCGCCGATGCCTGCGTCCTCGAACGCCTGGGCGAGGCGGGAGACCAGATCGTAGAGCGCGCGGTGGCTCAGCGTCCGGCGCGCCCGGTCCTCGCCGCGGAAGATGATCGCCGGCCCGTCATCGCGCCGGCGCAGCAGGTTCTCGGCGAAGTTGAGCCGCGCATCGGGAAACCAGCGTGCGCCGGGCATGCGCTCGCCGTCCTCCAGCACGACGTCGCCCCTGGTCGCGGCGATCACCCCGCAGAAATCCCAGACCGAGCACCAGAACGCTTCGCGGTTCTCGACCGACCAGCGATGGAGCGCCGGATAGTCGGCCGCCTTCACGCCCGGCCCGTCGGCCAGGAACCGGCGATACCGCGTGAGGTTCGCCCCGGCGATCCGTTCGGGCGAGGGCGTCCACAGCGGCTCGGTCAAAACGTTTCCCCTTGCACCAGCCGCCCTATCTCGCGCAGGCCTGCGCGAGCGTCAAGCCCCGCCGCGGCGTGGCTCAGCGCGATGGCTTCAGACGAACCGCGCGCGAGGCCAAACCGGCGAAATACTTCTTGCGCCAGACCAGCCAGCGCTGGGGAAGCGGGGCGATGAGGATCTCCTCGCGGCCGGAAGCGGCGGCCTCGACGATGCGCCGCGCCACGGCGGCGGGGTCCATGCCGGCAGCCATCGCCGGGTCCATGCGGCCGTAGCGGCTGCCGTCGGCGCGCAGCGCGTTGACCGACACGTCGGTGCGCACCGCGCCCAGCACGATCAGGCTGACCTGGATCCCGTTGCTGTGCTCTTCCGCACGCAAGGCGTCGAACAGGCCGTGCAGCGCCTTCTTCGCGGCGTTGTAGCCCGACCGGTAGGGCGAGGAATAGAGCGCGGCGATCGAGGAGATCACCACGATCCGCCCGCCGCCGGCCTCGGTCATCGCCGGCAGCACGGCGCGGGTCAGCGCCAGCGGGCCGAAGACATTGACCTCGAACAGCGCCCGGGTCACCGCGGGCGCGGCATCGCGGACCAGCGCGCGCTGGGTCTGGCCGGCGTTGTTGACCAGGACATCGATGGCGCCGAGCCGGGTGTGCACCGCCCGGACCGCATCCTCGATCGCTTCCGGCCGGGTGAGGTCCATCGGCACGACCAGGATCTCGTCGGGCCCGCCGCCGAGATCGCCGGCGACGCGCGCGAGCGCGGCCTCGCGCCGGGCGGACAGGACCAGCCGCGCACCGGCGGCGCGGAAGGCATGCGCCAGGGCCTCGCCCAACCCGCCGGAGGCGCCGGTGATCCAGACCGTCTTGCCCTGAAACGCCCCCCGGTTCATCGCCCGGCCTTCCCCCGAACCCCGCCGGTCGGCATGTTAGGGCAGGCACGGCCGGCCGGCACGTGTGGAGTCGGAACGATGCCGGAAGGGCGGCGAGGCGAGGGCCGGCGGTGAGCGGGCGGACCAGACTGGCGGCAAGCCTGAGCGGCCTGTCGGGCAACGCCCAGGGCGCGCTGTGGATCGTCCTGGGCTCGGCTTTCTTCGCGCTGACCGACGGCGTGGTCAAGACGCTCGGCCAGGCGTTCGACCCGGTCCAGATGGCCCTGTTCCGCTACGTCGTGGGGCTCCTGATCCTCATCCCCTGGCTCGTCAAGGCCGGCCGCGCGGCCTGGCAGACCGAACGTATCTTCCTGCACCTGACCCGGGCGGTGATCGCCGGCACCGGCCAGGCCGCGGTCTATTACTCGGTGATCCATCTCTACCTCGCCGACGCGACGGCGGCGGCTTTCACCCGCCCGCTGTTCCTTACCCTGCTCGCGGTCGTGATGCTGGGCGAGGCCGTCGGCTGGCGCCGCTGGGGGGCGACCGCCTTCGGCTTTCTCGGCGTTCTGGTCATGGTCCGCCCCGGCGGCGCGGTGTTCGATATCGCCTGGGTGGTCGCCCTGGTCGCGGCGGCGCTGTTCGCGCTGGCGATCGTCCTGATCCGCCGGATGTCGACGACCGAACCGGTGATCCGCATCCTGTTCTACTACCATCTCTTCGGGATCGTGCTGTTTGCCGGCCCGGCGCTGTGGGTGTGGAAGACGCCCGATCCGGCAAGCTTCGGCATGCTGGTCCTGATCGGCGTGCTTACCGCAATCGCCATGGCCTGCTTCGTCAAGGGCTTCAGCGTCGGCGAGGCCTCGGTCGTCGGGCCGCTGGAATACATACGGCTGATCTACGCCAGCCTGATCGGCTTCTTCCTGTTCGCCGAAATCCCCTCGGGCTGGACGCTCCTCGGCGCGCTGATGATCGTCGGCGGTGCGCTCTATGTCGCCCGCGGCGCTAGCCGGCAAGCCGGTCGATGACGTGCGCCAGGTCCACGTCGCGCTGGCTGAGCCCGCCGGCGTCATGGGTCGACAGCGTGATCTCGACCCGGTTGTAGACGTTGAACCATTCGGGGTGGTGGTCGGCCTTCTCGGCCATCAGCGCGACCCGGCTCATGAAGCCGAAGGCCTCGTTGAAATCGCCGAACTGGAAGGTCTTGCAGATCGCATCCCGCCCCTCGACATCCGCCCAGCCGGGCAGCGTGGAGACCGCCTCGGCGCGCTGCTCCGCGGTGAGTTTCTCGACCATGCCCGGATCCTCCTCTGGTCGGCTCAGGGTGCCCTCGCCGTCGTCAGCAAATGGAATTCTCGGTTTTTGTAGCACATCGATTGTCCGCCTCTGCTGTGGTTTCTGAGCTTGCAAGTCAACCGAGCCAGGCGGCCCGTCTCGGATACCCGTCGTACCAACCAGGTGGCACCTCGGAGTCGCCAAGGTGTTTCTCAGGCACGATGCCGGCCCTGCGGCCGATCTTGATGAGATCAGGATAACTCGAACAGTGCCGAAAAAGGCGCAATGCATGTTGGGCCGAATCGCCCCACCGGCCACCGTCGTAGATCACCGCCAGCGCCAGCAGACGGCGGGTCTGGTTCGCGTCCGACGACGCCTTGGCAAGCTCACGCAGCGTCGCTCCGTCGTAGTCGGCTCGAAGGAGGATCGGGGCGGCCATGGCAAACCTCCTTTCGTTTGCCATGATGAATCGGAAAAAACCCCGATTCAGGAATCCCCTTCGTCAGTCTTCATCAGCGCGGGTCGGCATAAGTATCTGCTTCCTCAGCGCGATGCGGGCGGCGGCGCGGAGCGTCTGTTCGCGCTTCGGTTCCCATGCTCTTATCGGCGCCCGTTAAGGGACCGGGCTTCGAGCGAAGGACTCACCAGAGGAGGAACTGCACCGGCACGACCAGCTTGAGGCGGGTCTGGCGCATTTCGTCCGGCATCTTCGGCAGCGGTTGGGCGCGTTCGATCATCGCCGCCACCTCGCGGTCGAGCAGGTCGTGGCCGGAGCTCTGCTGCAACCGGAACTCGATCACCCGCCCGTCGCGGTCCATTACAAAGTAGAGGAGCGCAGTCCCCTCCTGGCCGCGCATCTGCGCCCGGCGGGGGTACTCCTTGTGCCGCTCGAACCAGGCCCGTAGCAGGGCCATGTAGTTGGCCGTGGCGCCCGGCATGCCACCGCCGCTGGATGCGTCAGCGCTGCCAGCCTCCGGGCTCACCTGTGTGCCGGCTTTACCTCCGGTGCCCGATACCGTCGGCGTAACGGCGGCCGTCTGCTCTTCCGTCGGCTCGAGCACCTCCGCGGTCCGTCGGGCCGGCTCAGGCGCGGACTGAGGCGCGAGCGCCGTCTCTTGTCGGGTCAACTCCGGCGGGCGGGGCTTCGGTGTGGGCAGCGGCGGTGCGACCACAGCCTTCGCGACGACCTCTTCCGGTGGCGCGGCCTCGACCGGCAGGGGCGGCCGGTGCTCGACGACCTCTTCCGGTGGTGCGGCCTCGGCCGGCAGAGGCGACCGGCGCTCGACGACCTCCACCATCGTCTCGACCGGGGCCGTCTCCGCCACCTCCACGGGCGCCGAATCCTCGACCGGCACGGTTTCGACGGGTGTCTCACTGGGTTTGGCGGCCTCGACCAGTTGGGCCTGCTCAGGCGCGGACTGAGGCGCGAGCGCCGTCCCTTGTCGGGTCAACTCCGGCGGGCGGGGCTTCGGTGTGGGCAGCGGCGGTGCGACCACAGCCTTCGCGACGACCTCTTCCGGTGGTGCGGCCTCGGCCGGCAGAGGCAACCGGCGCTCGACGACCTCCACCATCGTCTCGACCGGGGCCGTCTCTGCCACCTCCACGGGCGCCGAATCCTCGACCGGCACGGTTTCGACGGGTGTCTCACTGGGTTTGGCGGCCTCGACCAGTTGGGCCTGCTCCGGCGGCACCGGCTCTGGGGGCTCGACGGCCGCCTCGGCGGGCGGGGTCCGCGTCGCCGCGGTCTCGGTAGGCTTGACCGCCTCTGCCTCGGCAAAAGCCTCGACGGGTTGTGCCTCGCCGCCGGGCGCACCGCCAGCCGGGCCCAGCGAGACTTCCACGCCGCCCATGCCGGCACTCCGGGCACCGGACTCTGGTGGTTGCCACAGGATGGCTGCCACGACGCCGATATGGATCAGCACGGACCCGGAGAGCGCCAACGCCCAGTGCCGGCCGGCGGCTTGCATCAGCCTCCCTCCGACACAGTCAAGAGTTTGAGCCGCTCGACGCCCGCCGCACGCAGGCGCTCCATCACCGCGATCACCTGTGTCGCTTCGGCCCGGCCATCGGCCTTGAGGCGCACCCGCGTCTCTTCGCTTGCCGAGAGACGCTCGGCCACCGCAGCCTCAAGCGCCGTCTCCTCCAGAACCTTGCCGTCGAGGGCGAGCTTGCCGTCAGCCCCAACGAGCACAAGCATTTCCTGCGTCCCGGCCGGCCCCTCGCTCGCCGAACGCGGCGGCGCGATCTCGAAGGGGTCGGACGCCGCGAGCTTGCCCACCAGCATGAAGAAAATCAGTAAGAGAAAGACGACGTTGATCAGCGGCAGGATGCGCTCTTCGTCGTTCTTCAGGCGGGGCGGCTCGAAGCGCAACGCGTCACCGCCTTGCGCCGCGGATCAGCGAGAGATCGATAACGCCGGCCGAGGTCAGCCCGTCGAGTATCTCGACCGCGCCCTGGAGCGGCACTCCGGAAGCGGGCTTCACCAGCACCTTCTGCTCGGGATTAACCGCCACGCGCTCGGCCACGCGGGCGGCTAGTGTCTCCAATGACATCGTTTCGCCGGAGAGCCGCAGGTCCTCGGACCCCACCTCGACCAGCAGCGCCCCCTCAACAGACGATCCGGCGGCCGTCTGCGCCGGGGCATTCAGGTCGATCGCGCGCCAGTCGAGGAAGGACGACGCCAGCATGAAGAAGACAAGCAGGATGAACACCACGTCGATCAGCGGCGTGAGGCTGATCAGCGGGCGCCGCTGCGTGCTATTCGCCAGCCGTCGCGGCGGCAGCGCGGAAACGGGCCGATTCATGGCGCTCGTCTTCCTCGGGTTGGTCGGACTCCGCCGACAGCTCCTCGGTGAATATGCGGGTGACGACGCTGTCCATCTCTCGCGCTAGGCGGTCCACCTTGCGCTCTAGCCAGTTCAGGACCACGACGACGGGGATGGCAACGGCGAGGCCGACGGCGGTGGTCAGCAGCGCCTCCCAGATGCCGCCGGAGAGGATCGCCGGATTGACCTGATTGCCGGCGGTTTCCAATTGCTGGAACGCCGCGATCATGCCGAGCACCGTGCCGAACAAGCCGAGCAGCGGCGCTAGTGAGGCGATCACTTCCAGCGGCCGGAACCAGGCGTGCAGCGACTCCAGCATTTCGCCGCCGTAGCGCACCACCTCCTCGCGCACCATGGTCTCGGGCAGGCCGCGGCGCTGCCCGCGCATGGCGCACGCCAGCGCCTGAGCCGCCGGATTCTTTGAGCGATCGGCGCATGCCAGCGCTTCGCGAACCCGCCCGGCATGCCATAGACGCAGCGCCTCGCGCGCTGTCCGCCGGTCGGCGACGCGGGCCACGCGGAACTGGATCAGCTTCACGAAGACGATTGCGAGCGCCGCCACCGACAGGACGAGCAGGATCGCGACCACCGGCCCGCCGGCTTGCAGCAGCTCCTGCACCCGCTCGACGAGCCCCTGCAGAGCCTCGGGTCCAGAGAATTCGGCGGCGGCCGTCACCTGGTTCATGTCCATCGGCCCTCGATACCGTAGCGCCCGATCCCGTCGCGCCCGAGGTCGAGTGGCGGCTGCAAACAAGCGCGTCCGTTAATAATGCGAATGACAATCATTTTCATCACGTTTCAGCCTTCTCGACAAGCCCTATCGGGACGCGCCTGGTTCATTTGATGAGGTCGACCGGGCCGCGCGACGCTGGGACGACCAGGTCCAGGCAGTCGTCGCGCTCGCCCGAGGCGTCGGCGCAGGCCATCACGTCGTTGAGCAGAACCCGACCCACGACCTCGCAGGGCAAGCCGCCAATGTCAAAGACCTTGAGGCTGGTCTTGCCGACGGGCAGGGGCGCCGCCTCGACAGCGAGCCGCTTTGCAATGATGCCGCCGGTGTCGAACATTACGAGGTCGAGCTTGAGTGTCTTGAAACGGGCCCCGGTCTTGTTTTCGAGAACGAGATAGGCTCGACAGGCACTACCGTGCGGCTCCAGCTTGTTGAGCTCGATCGAGAGGTTCCGATCGGCGGCCTGCGCCGTCGTCGCCATGAAGCCGATGAGGACTCCGCAGATCGACCGGCGCAGCCGCCCGCGCGTGGCTTGACGGCGTTTCATTGTCAGATCCGCCCCGCGCGTCATAGCGGCATGCCCATTCTCGGCGCCGCGGAAACGACAGAAATCAATCCATTCATACGGCGTGCTCCGCTCAAGGCGGCGCCAACACCGTTCGCCATTTTTTGCGTCCTCTTGGGTGTGCCGTCCTGGCTGGCTGTCATGCGCCCGGTCGGTCGCGGGTAGCTGGCTTGGATGGCCTTCAAGGCGTGCTCCTTTCATCCCATTCCTGCCACAACAGCCCGGCGTCCACAGGGCGCGAAACGGGTGGCAGGAAGCGGCCGATCGCCAATCCTCGATAAATCAATTTCGTCAAGATCCGCTCTCCCTTTCTGGTGCGGCGCAGCCGATATTGCTCGCCGCCATGTTCCAAGATCACCTCCTTGGCGCCGGCGAACAGATCGTGACTTGCAGTGCAACGGACACCGCCATCGCAAGGCTCGCCGACACGCGTGCCGCCGGGCTTGTCCGGTGCCGAAAGCAATGGTTCCCGCCGTTGTTGCGTCGCTGCTCCCGAGCGACGACGCCAGGACTCGGCTTCAGTGGCCGAGATCTCGTATCGGACCCGTCGCCGCAACTCCGGCTTATCAATAACGATAATCATTCATGATTGTGACGGGATGGTGTGTGACTCAATTCGTCCCATCCGCTTCTTCCAGTGCCAAGAGCTTGGTTCGCTGCGGCGCCGAGAGCACAGCGAGCACGGCGTCGCGCCGCTTGGAAGAGGCGTCCAGAACATGGTCCAGCGCCCGATGCGCCGAGAACGCGACCCGGGAACGTGCGCCGCCAACACCCTCGTTTTCCGGACTCAGGCGTCCGAGTTTCTGTTGCGCCGCTTTCAAGGCGCGTCTGCTCCGCTCGACGGCCGCGGCTTCGGCGTTGAAGGCGCCGCGGATCGTATTCTGCTGTCGCTGGTCGAGCCCGAGCTTGGCGAGAGCGGCAATTTCGGCTTCCACATCCGGCAGGAAGAGACGCGGAGGAATGGCGCCGGCCCGGTCCAGCAAGGTCCGGCAGCGCCCGGGCATGGCCGGGGCGCTCTGTCGGCTGCCGCCGCGCCCGGCGTCGTGCCGGTGGCCGTGATCGCGTTGCCCTGCGCGGCGCGCGGGACCCAACGTACCGCCGACCGATGCAGAGCTTGCCTGAGCGGTACCTTGTCCGGCGGCCGAGCTCGGCAACTCCGCGAACAACAGCCAACCGCTGCCCAATCCGACCGAGAGCGCCAGCAAACCGGTGATGATCTGGGACCTCATTGACCTCCCCTCCGTTCCTCGTCTACTCCGCTCTTCGTCCTTGGCGCGAGCCGGAATCCGCCCTCGCGGCCGCTCGGGACCACGGCCATTGCCGGGCCGCATGCCAATCCGGCGCGCCTGTCGGTTGGTAGGTCTTCTGGAAAAAGCTGAACAGACCCGACGTCACCACCAGGAACAGCACGGCCGCCACTGCGATTAGAAAGACGACATAGCCCGTCGGCATGTTGAACCCATCGTGAAGCGGTCGCATCATCTCGCCGAGCTTCTGACCGAACGCTTTTTCGCGGAAGTGCGACACGCCGACGATTGCCGAGCGCGGCTCGTCCAGCAGCACCATGGACGCGCCCGCACCGTGCCAGTCGCCAGGGACGAAAAAGCGGATTTGCACCGCATCCATCGGGGCCAGGGTGCGGTTCGCGGCAAGTCGGATCCGACTTCCTCGGGGGGCTCTTGGGCGCGAAATGCCGACGAAACGCCCGCCTTCGAGATAGGGTTGAGCGGCAAGGATCCGTTCCCGCCAGCTCTCCGCAACATAGTAGGGTGTTTCGAATGGTCGAGTGAGGACATTACGTTCCACGCCCAAGAGCATGTGGGCCTGTTGGCGGTAGGTGATACCGACCCCGGTCAACCCGAGAACTATAAGAAACGCCAAGGCGAGGACCCCGGCCGTGTAGTGCAAGCGGAACAGATTCGGACGCGCGAAAGAGGACGGAATCACGTCGCGCAGTCGAAACCGCCGCCTGAGCGGCCACCAGGCCACGATACCGATCACACCGATCGCGACCGAGAGTATGGACACCCAGGCGACGACATGCCGACCGGGCCGGCCCTTCAAGAAATTGCGATGAAGGCCGATGAGGAAACGGCGAAGGCTGTCAGATCCCCGTCGCATCTCATGGACGAGAGCGAGGCCCTCGATCGCGTGAAACGTGCTCCCTGCCCGGGTAGAGACCCGGAAGAAGGGGCGGCTCTCGGTCGGCACCGTCACGGCGCTCGCCTGCGGGTAACGCCGCCAAAGCGTCTCGATCGCCAGTGCCTGTTCCTTGAGTGACAACGGCCGATAAACTTGACCGTGGTCGTCGATCCGCCTGATCAGGCTCTCGATGCCGAGCGCAAGGCCGGACAAGATAATGATCAAAAATAGGACCGAGAGGGCGAAACCGACCCATCGGTGAAGCTCGACGAAAAAGCTGAATGCACGACAGCTCACCTTTACTGCCTCCGCCGCCGATTCCGAACCCCGCTTGTGCCGTACTCCAAGCGGTTCGAATCTTTCGTTTTGAGCCGCTGGTTTTGCACCGATGGATCAACTCGCCGAGACGTTTGTGGGAGTTGTCGCTACCGGACCACCAATTGCCGGCGGATTCAAATGCCTCGGTCGATGCACTAGAACCGCGCCGTCAGCGACAGCCTGCCGCTAATCCCCTCCCCGTTATCGATGTGGTCGAATCTTCGATAAACGACGTCGAACAGGTTATCGATGCGGGCGTTGAGTGAGACGGAATCGCTCAACCGATAGGAGGAGAACAGGTTGACCAGAGTATAGCCTTTGGTCGAATCGCCGATGACGCCCAGGTTCTCGCCGGTTTCGGTCTTGCCCTGCGCCATTTCGATTTCGCTGCCGACGGTCAGAGCATAATCGAGGAATCGCATCCCGCCGTAGAGGGTGGCGGAGGTCGGTCGCACCGAGTTCAACGGCGCCCCTGTTTCTTTGTTCTTCCCTTTGGTCTTCTCGGCTGTCGCGCCGAAGAAGAAACGCCGTGCGTCATAAGAAGCGGAGATCTCAATGCCCTGGATGCGTGCCGAGCCGACATTGCGAATCTGACGCGTGGTCACGGTCGTTGATTCCAAGGTCTCGTGCGGCACTTGGCTCAGGGTCACTCGCTCGATCTTGTTCTTGATGTTGTTCCGAAAAAGCGAGACCGTGAGCGTCATCGCATCGTCGCTCTCGACGACTCCCCGCCCCTTGTAGCGTGCCCCGATTTCAACGTTATGCGCGAACTCGGCTTCGAGATCGGGGTTTGCCAGATCTCTGGTAATCGTGGTGGTTGTCACCCCGTTCAGCGTCCGCGTCCGTTCCGACTGCCGATCAATGGTCAGCTCGGTCAGTCTCGGCGCTCTCAGGCCCCGCGCCCAGGACCCGTATAGCTGCAAGCCCTTCAACGACGCTCGGATGAGCGGGCGCAAAGCGAGCGTGACCTTGGGCAGCAATTCTCCGCCGGAGGTTTCGGCCCCCTGATCGGTCTCGACGTCATAGCGCTCGTAGCGCACTCCCGGGATCACCTCGAGAAGACCGTCGCCGTATATGATCCGGTTCTGGGCAAAGAAGCCATAGACCAAGCGGTCGCCGTTGGTCTCGGGGGGCGTGCCGGCATCTTCGGTATCGGTTCCGGGAACCCTCTCGTATTTCAGAACGTCCTTGGTCAGGCTGCCGCCGATGGCGGCTTTGTGGCGCAGTGGCCCGGTCGTTCCCCTGAGGGTGGCGAAGAGGGTCCCGCCGCGAGAAACACCGTCCCGCTTGTCGCGGTCACCGGGAAGACTCCGCGAACCGGCACGCTTCTCGACGAGGGTCTCCTCGTGGACAGTTGTGGAATAGAAGAGATCCGCATCGAAGCTGAGCCAAGTCAGCGATGCGGGCTTGTACTCGGCGGACGCGGTAAGAGAGCTGTCTACTACATCGTTCTCGAAATCCGCATCCTGACGGAAGTTCGCTCGACCATACACATTGGAGCCGACATATTCATTCCCGGTCCGATTGTAGCTCGCCTCGACGGTCAACCCATCGGCGGGTCTCAACACGATTTTCGACAGGATGCCGGTTATCTCCGAGCCCGAGTTGAGAACCTCCAGATCGTCGCCGTCGCGATAGTCGTGAAAGCGGCGATAGGACAGGCCGCCGAGAATTTCCCCGCCTTTGCCCAGTCGCGCGGCGCCGATGGCGCTGGCGTGGTAGCCGGGGCCGTTGGAGACCCCGCCCAGCGTCGTGGCCCCGCCAAAGGCCTTGCCGACGGCGAGGAAATCACTCGGATCGACAGTGCGAAACTCCACGCGGCCGCCGATAGACCCGGTTCCATAGACATTCGAGACCGGCCCTTTGACGATCGTGACGCTTTTGAGAAAGTCCGGATTGAGGAAGATCGGGTTGAATTCGATCCCGTGCTTGGTCTCGACAAGGTTCTTTTCCGCCCCGTCGATGGCGATGATGACCGCGCCCGCTCCGTCGATTCCGCGGATGTTGACGTCGCCAAATTGCCGCCCCGGCCCGGCGAGCCCTTCGATCCCGGGCGCATAGCGAAAGACGTCGCCGAGCGTGGTCGCCTGTGCCCTGTCGAGATCCTCTCGTGTGATCTCGATCGCGCCCTCGGTTTCCTCGACCAGCCCGGCCTTGTCGACGACGATCTTGTCGAGCTGGATGACGTCGCTTTGGTTTTGCTGCGCTGAGGCATAACCGGGCGTCAAAGCCAGGGCCACGCAGACTGCGAAAATTGTCGGCCCCTTATGTCTCGCACACATGATGCGGCCTCCTCGCAACTCGTTATCCGGCGACGCATCAAAACCCCGCCAGCTCACCCGTTCCTGGATGTTTCCGTCAGCATGACGAGCGGCACATTACGCCGCTCTTTTGCAACTGCATCGCGTGGCCCGGTGGCCTGATGCAGCCAGGTGGCCAATGACGATAGACTGGCGCTGCGTAACGGCACGAAGGTCTTGGCGGCCCGCTTGCAGAATTTCTTGGCCTTGAGGCAGGCACCGTGACTGACGCAATCGATGGGACATAGGACCACGTCTGCCTGGTTCAGAACTCGATCAAGCTGCGCGACACTGTCCTCGATGCCGCCGTCGTGATGGCTGAACAGACCGTTGGAGTTCTCGATCAGAGCCCGGATGTGACCGACGGTACCGCCGCGCCCACCGACATAGGCTATGCGGCACCCGCGCAGGTCGATGATCCGCGCATCCGCGCCCGCGCGATCCGTCCCGTTGCGAATGCCGGCCTGCACCATGGTCTCCAACGCTGCACACTCGGCGCCGATTACCTGTAGCCTGTCGGTTGCTTCCTCGTGCGCCTGCCTCAGCTGCGACAGTTCGCGCTCAAGGGCCTCGCATTTCCGCGATTGCTTCCCGCATACGTGTCGGGCGTCTTCCAAATCCGCCTCAAGCGTCGTTTTCTCGCTTCGCAGGGTGTGGTAGATCTCGCCGCGCTCGAATTCACGCAATCGGGCCTCGGCGGCGGCCAGGGCTGCCTCGCCCATCTCGGCTTCCCGCAACCGATGCACCAGCGTCTGCGTATCCTTGGCGTGCCGTTCAGACGTCCGCCGGTGCTCGGCCGCCATGTGCCGCCTGGTATCGGCGAGCTGATCGGATAACCTCCCGCGCTCGACCTCCGCTGTCCGCAGCCGCCGCAAGATGTCGCGGTTGGCGAAGCCTATCCGGTGCGAGAGCATGTGCACGTCGCCGAACGCCCGCGCCCTCAACGTCTCGGTCGTCAACGGGTGCGTCATCAACGCCCAATAGGGCCCGGGGATGTCAGCCTTGGCCAGAGACAGCGACCAGAATGCATCCAGATCCGCCTCGCCTTGCGCCGGCAGGCAGGCGTCGATGGCGGGCCGATATTTGCGGTCCAATCGCTTGTGAATCACCCGAGCCAAGCGGGCCGGCTCGGATGCCCGTTGTACGAACCAGGCGTGCACCTCGTAATCGGTGGCGTGCTTCTCGGGCACGATGCCGGCCCTGCGGCCGATCTTGATGAGTTCTTGATGACTCAGACAGGTACCGAGGATGGTACAATGCATGTTGGACGGAATCTCCCACAGTCGGAGACGTTTTTCCGTCTCCAACGGGACGTCCGCCGGCTTAGCGCTAGGTCCGCACATGGCGTATCGCCCCCTTGCCGCGCGATTGAACCGCCTCGCGGTCACGGCGCATCCGGGCCGTCGTCACCAGCAATGCGGCCAGCAATTTCGAGTCGATGTTGCGCCAGATCAACACCGGCGCCGTCTCCTCATGATCGTCCTCGGCCATCGACCCGCCGCTGCCGGTGCTTCGCCCGAAATCCGCTCATTTGAAGACCGCCTCGGGATCGTCGAGGCTGTCCGAGCTTTCGAACGCGATCGAAGCCAGCCGGAGCGCGGCAACGGCTTTCTCGATAGCGCGGGTCTGCGCCGTCAAGGCGTCGATGGCCGCCTGCACCCGCGCGTTGCCCGCTGGGTTGCCGGCGCCGATCATCTGATCGTAGGCCTCGCCGCCCTCCGCGGCCTTCACGATCTCGTCCATGGCCGCCATGGTGGCATCCAGCCGGCCGCGCAGGTTTTCATCGACGTCAGCCGAGGCGGCGGCGGCAAGACTCGAGAGGCTCGGCCCCTTGAGCACCGTGCCGTCGATGCGCCGGTACTCCCCGAGATAGACGTTGCGGATGCCGAGCGCATCGTAGTAGTGCGCGTAATGGGTGTTGTCGCTGAAACAGTCGTGCTCTTCCTCCGGATCGTGCAGCATCAGTCCGAGCTTCATGCGCTCGCCGGCGAGCTCTCCGTAGGACAGGCTGCCCATGCCGGTAACGATGGCGGCGAGACCCTGTTTCACATTGCCGTCGATCAACCCCTTGCGGGCGTCGCCGCCGGGCGCCCATTGGGCGGCCATCCACGCCAGATCTTCGACCAGAAGATCGGTGGCCGCCCTCAAGTAGGCCGCGCGCCGGTCGCAGTTGCCCCACGAACAGTTGGTTGGATCGAAATCGCTCGCCGGCCGCGCACCTGCGCCCGGACCCGTACCGTTCAGATCCTGGCCCCAGAGGAGGAATTCGACGGCGTGATAACCGGTCGCTACGTTCGCCTCGACGCCGCCGAGCTCGTGGAGCGTCTCGGCAAGCAGGCGCTTGGTGATACGCCGCGCGTCGATGGTGCGGCCCGAGAAGGTGAGGCTCGGGCTCGCGATCACGTTGGCCCTGTACCCCGGGTTCTCGTCGGCCTCCGCGCCATAGCTTGCCGCGACATAGTCGATCAGGCCTTCGTCGAGCGGCCAGGCGTTGACCTTGCCCTCCCAATCGTCGACGACGGCGTTGCCGAAGCGATAGACCTCGCTCTGCTGGTAGGGAACGCGCGCCGCCTTCCATGCGGCCCGCGCCGCGCTCAGAGTCCGTTCGGTCGGTGCGGCGATCAACCGGTTGACGGCTTGCTGCAAGTCGCGCGCAGCGGTCAGCGAATCTTCGTACACCGCATGCGCGATCGCGGCGTAGTGTGACAACACCTCGCGCGCCTGCGGCGCGGCGAACGCTTGCATCGGCAAAGCCATTAACGTGATCGCGGCCAAGAATGTTTTCATCGTTCGTATCTCAAGTGCTCGCCGATCAACGATACGCCGCCAGAGCGCAGCATGACGCGCGCGGCCCAGCCCGGCACGCGATCGGTCACGTCGTTGCCGCCAAGAGCATCGGCCACCACGCCCCGGCGTTGCCGGCGTTGCCGGCCGCCCTCCAGAGAAGAGCGCGCAGCGGCCCGCATGTAGGGACCAGCGGCGTTTGCCATGGCGAGCCTCTCTTGAGGATATGATAATGATAATCAATATCATTGATATTGCGTATCATTCGCATTATGGATGTGTCAAGCTGTTTTCTCGCCCACGGTCCAGTCAATGGTGAGGCCTCTGCTCTTGCATCGGTTTGTGTTGCACACACGCGGCTCGGCTTCAGGCAACGCGGCGCGCGTCCTCGTTGCGTTGGCTGCCTTTGCGGCCCTTCTTTTTTCGGTTCCGGCCGGCGCGCCGCGCGCCGAAGAACGCGGCATCGAGCGGGCGCGCGTCGCGGCGGCGACACGGCCGGCGGAAAGCTTCGCTCGACCCGAGCGATACGAACGCCGGCCCGGGGGCGCGGCAACCGTGTTCAAAGCGCTAAGCCGAGACGCTTTCTCGCACCCGTCTGCAAACATGCCGTTCGAGCGCGAGCTCGACTTCAGGGTCGGCAACGGCATCTTCAGGAAGGTGTGGGTGTCGGCGCCGAGCTCCACCAAGGCGTCGGACGGTCTCGGCCCCCTGTTCAACGCGCGCTCCTGTCAACGCTGTCACCTGAAAGACGGCCGCGGCCATCCGCCGGCCGAGGGGGAGCGGGCCGAATCGATGTTTCTTCGTCTTTCGATCCCGCCCCGCAACACCGCCGATCGAATAGCGCTGCGGGATTACCGCAAGGCCGTCATTGCAGAACCGACCTACGGCGGTCAGCTGCAAAACTTCTCGGTCCAGGGGGTGAGCGCGGAGGGCGAGATGGTGATCGCCTACCAGGAGACGCCGGTCGTATTGGCCGACGGCGATGCGGCATCCCTGCGTGTGCCGAGCTATGGGGTCACGAATCTCCGCTACGGGCCGTTTCATCCCGATACGATGATGTCACCGCGCGTCGCCCCGCCGATCATCGGCATGGGTCTGCTCGAAGCCATCGCGGAGGCTGACATCTTCACCGGCGCCGATCCGGACGATCGCGACGGCGACGGCATTTCCGGGCGACCGAACCGGGTCCGGAGCGACGAGCACGGCAAGGTGATGCTGGGGAGATTCGGTTGGAAGGCAGGACAACCGACCGTCGCGCAGCAAGCGGCAAGCGCCTTCCGGGGGGACGTCGGCATCTCCACGCCTGTCTACCCACGCCCACACGGCGACTGCACGCCGGCGCAGCGGGAATGCCGGGCCGCGCCTCACGGCGGCGACCCGGAAGCCCGCGGCGCCGAGGCGAGCGCCGAGATGTTCGACCTGCTTGTTTTCTACAGCCGCAACCTTGGCGTTCCGGCGCGCCGCAACATCGATGATGCGCAGGTGCTCGAGGGGAAACGCCTGTTTTACGAGGCGAACTGCACCGGCTGCCATACGCCCAAATTCGTGACCGGGCGCGCCTCGATCGGCAAGGAGCAGTCATTCCAGCTCATCTGGCCGTACTCCGATCTGCTGCTCCACGACATGGGCGAGGGGCTGAGCGACGGCCGACCCGAGGGCGAGGCGACCGGACGCGAGTGGCGCACACCGCCACTCTGGGGCATCGGCCTTACCGAAACCGTGAACGGCCACACCTTGTTCCTGCATGACGGCCGCGCGCGCAACCTTCTTGAAGCCATCCTCTGGCACGGCGGCGAAGCGGCGGCGGCGAAACGGCGGGTCGTCAACATGACGAGAGAGGAACGCGCGGCGCTGCTCGCTTTCCTGCGCTCGCTTTAATAAATGAGCACAGCTCCATGATGCGCAAATTCTCGGCGGCGGTCCTGATTTTCCTTCTTCTCCTGAATGCGGCGCCCGTTTCGGGCGAGAAGCCGATCAAGCCGGCGGATTACGCACGCGTCAATGCGGCTCTGGTCGAGACCCATGTCCTGCCGCGTTACACGCTCTTATCGGCGGCAACCGGGGCGTTCGCGGCAGCCGCAAAGGACTTCTGCGCCAGTGGCGATCGGGCGAGCCGCGCGCGCACGCAAGCGCGCTTCCATGATGCAATGGAGGCCTGGATGGGCGTCCAGCACCTGCGCTTCGGCCCGGTCGAACTGTTCATGCGCGCCGATCGTTTCCATTTCTGGCCTCAGGCACGCGGCAAGGTGGAAGCGGTTGTGCGTGCGCTTGTTGCAGCCGGTGATGACTCTGCCCTCCACCCGTCGCGCATCAGCCGGGCCAGCACGGCGGTTCAGGGTTTGTTGGCCGCCGAAGTTCTCCTTTACAGCAGCGAATTTCTGGGCACGGGAAGGGGAACAAGCATGATCGGCTGCGGATTGCTGGAAGCTACAGCTCTGAACATGCGCAGCATGGCGGCCGGAATCCTCGCCGGCTGGCAGGAAGGCGAGCCGCCCTTTGCCAGGCTCCTTGCGGAACCAGGATCGCAAAACCCATACTTTCAGGACCACCGTGACGCGACGCTATCGTTTTTCAAGAGCCTTCACGACAGCCTGCAACTCATCGCCGACGCGAAGCTGAGACCGGTTGTCGGCGACACCTTCCAGGCAGCGCGGCCTCGCATGGCGGAATCCCGTCGGAGCGGCCGATCGCTTCGCAACGTCATCGACAACCTCGAGGCGCTGCAGGCGCTCTATCGCGGCGAAGGTGGGCCGGGTCTCGGCGCGCTCGTCAAAACCGGCGATCCGAAACTCGACCGGCTGCTACGCAAGGCGTTTCGCCTCACCATTGCGACGGCGCGTTCGATCAACCGCCCCCTGGAGGAAGCCGCGGTCGACCGCTCGCTCCGGCCGCAGGCGGAGAAGCTGACGATTCAGGTTCGGGCGCTGAGACAGATCGTGAGAGACCGCCTCGCGCCGGCGCTCGCGCTGTCGGCCGGATTCAACGCACTCGATGGAGATTGACCGCAGAAGCGCGCTTCGGCTTTTCACCGGCGGGCTGGTTGGGCCGCTCCTGCCGCTGCCGCTTGGCGCCGCGCCCGCCGGGCGGATATTCCTCAGTGCGCGCGGCGGCGACGCGGGCGCCTATTGGGTGAGCGGCTTTTCGGCCGCCGGCGCGCGGATCTTCGACCTGCCGCTTCCGGCGCGCGGGCATTCCTTCGCCGTTCATCCCGACGGGCGGACCGCAGTGCATTTCCCCCGGCGGCCCGGCCGCTTCGCGTGCGCGATCGACCTCGCACATGGGACCGTCATAGCTGAGTTTGCAACACCAAATGACCGCCATTTTTTCGGCCACGGCGTATTCAGCCACGATGGAATTTTGCTTTACGCCAGCGAAAACGACTTCGAAGGCGAACGCGGCGTTGTCGGAATCTACGACATGAATGACGATTACAAGCGGGTTGGAGAATTCGCCTCGCACGGTACCGGCCCGCATGATATCCGCCTGCTCTCCGACGAAAAGACTCTCGTCATCGCCAATGGCGGCATCCATACGCGGCCGGACCTGCCGCGCATCAAGCTCAACCTGCCGACCATGACGCCGTCGCTTTGTTACGTCGACCGGCTCGACGGCAAGTTATTGCAGAAGATCCGGTTCGGTCGCGCGCTGCATCAACTGAGCATCCGCCACCTTGCCGTCGGCAAGGACGACACGGTCGCGATTGCCATGCAGTATGAAGGGCCGGTCGGCGATCGCGTGCCGCTTGTCGCCCTGCATCGCCGGCAGCGCGCGCGGCCCGCAAGATGTCGCAGCGCCGGCTTGCGCCCCTTGGAGGCGCCGCCCCATGTCTGGCGCGCGATGAAGCAGTATTGCGGCAGCGTCTGCTTCGATTCGAGCGGCCGCGTGATCGCTGTGTCGGCCCCGCGCGGCCACCTCGTCACCTTTTGGGATGCCGGCGCCGGCCTCTACCTCTCCTCCGCAAGGGTCATGGACGGCAGCGGCGTCGCGCCGGGCGGGCGACCGGGAGAATTCCTGGCCAGCAGCGGACGCGGCGGCGTGCTCGTTATCGATGCGTGGTCCGGCGCGGCAAGGCCGCTCGAAACCGCCTTTCTCAAGGCCGGTCGTTGGGACAACCATTTGACGGTGGCGGCACCAGCATTGGCCGCAAGCCCGTAGTGCGGCTCCGTTCGGCTTGGTCCGAAACCGCAGCCAGGAAAATCGAAAATGTTCCATAGGTTCAGGTAGCAAAGAAGGCATTCCCCCGGGTGCCCTCGCTTGGCCGGACGATCAAGCCGCGCTATGACGGGGCATGGCGCCCGGATATACCGAAGCCCCGACGCTTGCCGACATCGAGGACTGCGCGGCGGCGGCGTTCGCGACGATTCCACAACGGCTGCGCCGGCTGGCCCGCGGCGTGGTCTTCCAGGTCGCCGATTTTCCCGACGCGGAGACCGAGGCCGAGATGGGATTGGAGTCGCCGTTCGACCTCCTGGGGCTCTATCGCGGCATCCCGATCGGCGAGAAGGCCGGCGGCCACACACCGCAGGACGTCGACATGGTGTTCCTCTACCGCCGGCCGATCCTCGATTACTGGTGCGAGACCGGCGAGGACCTGACCCATCTGATCCGCCACGTCCTGATCCACGAGATCGGCCACCATTTCGGCTTCTCCGACGAGGACATGGAGCGCATCGAGAACGCCGATTAGAGGTGCTCCAACCGGGCCGACGGAAGAAGCCGGCTTGCCAAGCGCGCACGATGGCGCAAAGCTTGCCCTTGAGCCCCGGCGCGGTGCCGGGCTCGCGCGCGCCAGGATCCGGACCATGCCCGAGCACCCGCAGGCCAGAACCGTCTACGTGTCCCATCCCGGCAGCGGTCTGGCGCGGTCCAACTTCCCGCTTGCCTGCGAGATCGAGGGCACGAAGATCGCCAGGTCCCTGCCGTTCTACATCCCCGAGGATGTCCGGCTCTACGAGATCAAGACCTCGCGCGGGACCTTCGCCAGGCCGCGCAAGGAAGTGCAGATGCCGCTGGCATTCGCCGCCAAGCAGCGGGTCCATTCCGACACCAGGGTGCGGTATCCGCTGCTGCGCAACGATTGGAGCCCCGAGAACCCGAACCCCGAACGGCGCGGCACGTCGGGCCACTCACCGATCGGCTGGGACCAGGCGCTCGACATCATCGTCTCCCAGATCGAACGGATCCGCGAGAAATACGGCTCGATGGAACCGATCCTTGTGCAGGCCGACGGCCACGGCCAGAGCGGCTACCTGCAGTCGCTTCATTTCTGGGGGCACTACCTCTTCGACATGATCCGCGAGCACCTGGATTGGGGGTGGTGGACCCAGCAGGTGCGCAACCCCGATAGCTGGGAAGGCTACTACTGGGGGGCCAAGCACGTCTGGGGCTTCGATCGCACCCTGGGCGAGCCCTACCAGGACGCGGTCTGGGACGACGTGCTGGAACACACCGAAATGGTGATCTTCTCGGGCAACGACCCCGAGGCCACCGGGTTCGGCATGTCGGGCTCGATCGCGCTGGAGATGCCCAAGTGGCTGAAGCGCGCTGGGATCAAGATCCTCGCGATCTCGCCCGACCTCAACCACCACGCCGCCATCCACGCCGACAAGTGGATCCCGATCAAGCCCAACACCGATGCCGCCCTCTACCTCGCGGTAGCCCATACCTGGATCGTCGAGGACCGTTACGACAAGGACTATGTCCGCACCCACACCATCGGTTTCGATTCATTCAGGCGCCACGTGCTGGGCGAGGACGACGGGGTGGCCAAGACGCCTTCCTGGGCGGAGCCGATCACCGGCGTGCCGCCCCATACGATCCGCGCGCTCGCCCGCGAATGGGCGGCCAGGAAGACCTCGCTTTCGGTCTATTTCGGCGGACCGAAGATCCGCGGCACCCTGTCGCACCTGGCCGCGCGAATGGAAGCCTATGTGCTGGCGATGCAGGGCATCGGCCGTCCGGGCCGGCAGTTCCTGCGGACCGGCGCGCCGTCCTTCTACAAACACTCCCTGGCCCAGGTGCCGCGCTATCCCGAAATCGACGCCCGCGGCCTCGCGCTCAACCCGATGATCGAGTACGCGATCGGCAAGGCGCCGAAATCGCCCGTGTTCATCCCGCGCACGTTGGCAGCCGAGGCGATCCAGTGCCCGTCGGTGTCCTGGCGCAGCACCACCGCGGCGCTGGCCAAGACCGAAGACCAGTTCAACAGCTACCGCTATCCGCCGACCGACGACCATCCGGGGATTCGGATGGTGTGGAACGAAAACGGCAGCCAGCCCGGAAGCTGGGGCTATGGCTGGAACTGGCTGGAGGCGTTGCGCAACCCGCGCATCGATTTCGTCCTCGGCATTCACCCGTGGCTGGAGAACGACATCGGGTTTTCCGACCTGATCCTGCCGGCGCAGACCAGCTACGAGCACGAGGACCTGTTGGCGGTCCAGCGCAGCGACGTTTTGGGCATGTTCTATCAGGACCAGGCGATCGAGCCGGTCGGCGAGTCGCGCAGCGACTACGAGATCCACCGGATGATCGGCCAGCGCCTCGGGCTCGACAAGGTGTTCCCGCCGGCTGGCGATTGGCTGAAGTCGGCCTATGAGGAGACCTTCGCCGCAACCGATCTCGGCATCGATTGGCAAGCGTTCAAGGAACGCAAGTTCGTGGTCTACGACTGCCCGACATGGGAGGAATGGGTCGACATCAAGAAGGGGCACGGCTTCGGGCCCAATGACGGCGGGCTCCACTGGTACTGGTCTGCCGCCGACGGGCTGGACACCGAATCGGGCAAGATCGAGTTCGTCTCCCGGCGCATCGCCGAACGCGACCCGGACAACGACGAACGGCCGCCGGTCGCCAAATGGCGGCCGCACCAGGAGATGCCGGGTACGCCCAAGGCGCAGGACTATCCGCTGACCGTGATGTCCAACCACCCGCGGTTCCGGTTCCACGTCCAGGGCGACGACATCGAATGGATCCGCGAGATCGCCAAGGTCCGCGGCAGCGACGGCCGCTGGTACGAGCCCTGCTGGATCCATCCCGAAGACGCCGCGGCCAGGGACATCGCCACGGGCGACGTCATCATGGTGCACAACCAGCGCGGCGCGGTGCTGGCCGGCGCGGTGGTCACCGAGCGCATCGTGCAAGGCGCGCTGTCGATCGACCACGGCGCCAAGATCGACCTCGCGGTCCTCAACAACGCGCTGATCGACCGCGGCGGCTGCATCAACCTGATCGCGCCGACGCCGCAGGAAAAATACGGCGCCGGGGCCGAGATCACGATCCCGGAGATGAACGTCAGCGGCTTCCTCGCCGAGGCGGTCAAGATCGACCCGGCGGATGTCGTCGGACACACCGAGGGGAGTTGATTGCGCGATGCCCGAGACGAGCTTCCTGATCGATGTCGACAAATGCACCGGCTGCAGGCTGTGCACGGTCGCCTGCAAGGACGAGCATGTCGACAGCGCGTACCCGCCCTGGACCCGGCCGCAGCCGGAGACCGGGCAGTTCTGGGTCGACGTCCAGGCCCTGGAGCGCGGCGCGGCGCCCAGGCTCCGGATGAGCTTCCTGCCGCTGCTGTGCCAGCATTGCCGCAACGCGCCCTGCATCAAGGCCTGCCCGGAGGGCGCGATCAAGACCCGGCCCGACGGGCTGGTCTGGATCGACCCGGCGGTGTGCACGAACTGCGGGCTGTGCCAGGACGCCTGTCCCTACGACGTGATCTACATGAATGCCGAGCTCGGCATCGCGCAGAAATGCACCGGATGCGCCCATCGCGTCGATCGGGGCGAACTGCCCAGATGCGCCGAAGTCTGCCCGCACGACGCGATCGTCTTCGGCGAGGACGCGGCGGCCGGGGCGGCGGAAATCTACCACCCCGAATACAACGCCGACCCGCTTGTCCGCTGGCGCGGCCTGCCCAAGCCGTGGATTGCCGGCGCGGTGATCGACGCGGAGGAGGAGGAGGTGATCGCCGGCGTGTCGATCACCGCGGTCGACCTCTTCGAGGACGGCTCGGTGAGCGCCCGATCCGATGCGTTCGGCGATTTCTGGCTGAAAGACTTGCGGCGGGACCGGAAATACCGGGTCGAGATCAGAATGGAAGGATACCGCGACGTGCTTGCGGTGGTGACCACGGACGGCGATCAGGATCTGGGCACGGTCGGGTTGAAACGGCTGCCGTGAGGCGCGGCGGCGTTGTCGCTGCGCGCGAGAAGCGCGTGCACCCGCGCGCGGAGCTCGGGCAGGAGCTCGGCGTCGAACCACGGGTTGTTGCGCTGCCAGGCGGTGGTGCGCCAGCTCGGGTGGGGCGTCGGCAGGAAGGCCGGCAGGTAGTCGCGCCAGGCGGCCACGGTCTCGGTCAGGGTCCGCTTGCCGTGCTTCCCCAGATAGTAGGCCTGGGCGTATTGGCCGACCAGCAACGTCAGGCCGACATCGCCCAGCACGCCGAGGAGCCTGGCGTGCCATAACGGCGCGCATTCGGGCCTGGGCGGCTTGTCGTCGCCGCGCGGCAGCACGCCCGGATAGCAGAACCCCATGGGCACGATGGCGATCCGGGTGGGGTCGTAGAACGTCTCGCGGTCGAGCTGCAGCCAATCGCGCAGCCGCTTGCCGCTGGCGTCGTCCCACGGGATGCCGCTTTCGTGCACCCTGGTGCCCGGCGCCTGGCCGATGATCAGGATCCGCGCGGCGGCGGCCAGCCGCACCACCGGCCTGGGTCCGAGCGGCAGGTCGGCCTCGCAGACGCGGCAGGCCCGGACTTCTTCGAGAAGCGTCTCCAGCATGCCCGCCCCTGCGCCATGCCATCGTCGGTGCCGGCAACGGCGGCCGGCGGCTTGACCCGGCGCCCCGACCCTACCAGTTCGGCAATGTAGGCAACGGCGATTGGATGGGAAAGGTGGGCATGTCGGCCCTCGCTCGTCTGCGTGAGGACATCGACGCGATCATGGAGCGCGACCCCGCGGCGCGCTCCCGCGTCGAGGTCGTGCTGTGCTATCCGGGGTTCCATGCCCGGCTGTTTCACATGCTGGCAAACGCCGTCTGGCGGCGGCGGATGCGCATGGCCGGCCGCCTCGTCTCTCATGTCGGCCGGGTGCTGACCGGGATCGAGATCCATCCCGGCGCCACACTTGGCCGGCGGCTGTTCATCGATCACGGCATGAGCTGCGTGATCGGCGAGACGGCCGAAGTCGGCGATGACGTCACGCTCTATCACGGCGTGACATTGGGCGGGGTCTCGCTGGAGCGCGAGAAGCGCCACCCGACGCTTGGCAACGGCGTGATCGTTGGTTCCGGCGCCCAGGTGCTGGGCCCGATTACGGTCGGCGAGGGCGCGCGCATCGGTGCCAACGCCGTCGTGCTCAAGGACGTGCCGGCGGGCGTGACCATGGTCGGCATCCCGGCCCGGCAGGTGCTGCCGCGCGAGCGCGGCGCGGCGGCGCCGGACTTCCGCGCCTACGGCACGTCCGACCGCGAGATCGCCGATCCGACGCTCAAGGCACTCGATGCGCTTTCGGCCGAGGTCGCGCGGCTGCGCGGCCGCCTGGAGGCCCTGGAAGGCGAGAGCCGCGAGCCGGCCTCCCAGGCGGGTGAGCAGCCGACGGTCGACGACCGCCCGAGGTAAGGCGAAAACACGAGGCGGTAATGGCGGAGGCTGACCTGCGCGCGGCCGGGAGCGATATCCGCGAGGGATTCAACGGCACGGTGGGCAACACGCCGCTGATCCGGCTTGCCAAGGCGTCGGCGCGCACCGGCTGCGAGATCCTCGGCAAGGCGGAGTTCCTCAACCCGGGCGGCTCGGTCAAGGACCGGGCGGCCTTGTTCATCATCGAGGACGCCGAGAAGCGCGGCGTGCTCAAACCGGGCGGCGTGATCGTCGAAGGCACCGCCGGCAATACCGGGATCGGGCTGAGCCTGGTCGCCAACGCGCGCGGCTACCGTACCGTGATCGTGATGCCGCAGACCCAGAGCGTCGAGAAGATCGAGATGCTGCGGCTGTGCGGCGCCGAGGTCCGGTTGGTGCCGGCCAAGCCCTACCGCGATCCGGGCAACTATGTGCGGGTCTCCGAACGGGTCGCCGCCGAGCTCGCCGAGACCGAGACCGCCGGCGTGATCTGGGCCAACCAGTGGGACAACCCGGCTAATTGGCGCGGCCACTACGAGACCACCGGCCCAGAGATCTGGCGGCAGACCGGCGGCAGGGTCGACGGGTTCATCTGCGCCATCGGCACCGGCGGGACCCTGGCCGGCACCGGCAAGGCGCTGAAGGAGCGCAACCAGAGCCTGGTCGTCGGTCTCGCGGACCCGGAAGGGGCGGCGATGTACAGCTATTTCAAGACCGGCGCGCTCGGCTCGGAGGGAAGCTCGATCACCGAAGGGATCGGCCAAGGCCGGATCACCGGCAACGTCGCCGAGGCGAAAGTGGATGCCGCCTTCCGCATCCCCGACACCGAGGCGCTGCCGGTGATCTTCGATCTGCTCAGGCAGGAGGGGCTTTGCCTCGGCGGCTCAAGCGGGATCAACGTCGCCGGCGCGATCCGGCTCGCCGAGGAGCTCGGGCCCGGACACACCATCGTCACCGTCCTGTGCGACGGCGGTCAGCGCTACGCTTCGAAGCTGTTCAACCCGGCGTTCCTGCGCGAGAAGAGCCTTCCGGTGCCGGACTGGCTGTAGGCGCTCGGCGGGGGCTCAGGATTCGCGGCGCTCGGTGCGGCGCAGCAGGACGTAGCAGGCGCCCGCGCCGCCGTCGCGCGACTGGGCCTCGGCAAAGGCGAGGATGCGTGCCCGCGTCGGGCCGAGGTTGAGCCAGCGCGGCAGCTCGGTGCGCAACGTGCCGGAAGCCTCGCCGAGCTTGCCCTTGCCGGTGATCACGATCACGCAGCGCAGACGCTGGCCGGCGCAGCGGGTGATGAACCCCGAGACCGCGCGGTGCGCCTCATCCAGGGTCATGCCGTGCAGATCGAGCCGCGCCTCGGGCCGGATCCGGCCCCGCTTGAGGCGGGTGACTGTGCGGGCGTCGACACCGGCCGCGGCCCCGGTCTCCAGGCGCGGCAACGCCTGTGCGGCCAAGCGCGGCGGCGGGGGCGGCGGCCCGGCCCGCTCCGGCGGCGGATCGCCCGGGACGGCCGCGCCGGGTTGCAGACGGCGGACATCGGCCATCGCGCGCTCGAACAGGGCGCGGTCGTCCTTGTTGGGCGTCTTCGGCCTACCGCTCATCGATCAGGACCACATGCAGCGCGCGCGGGCCGTGGACGCCGATCTGGACGATGCGCTCGATGTCGCTGCTCCGCGACGGTCCGGTGATCAGCGTGATCGTCCGCGGCCACTCCGGACAGGTGCGGCGAAGAGCGGCGAAGGCGTCCTCGTAGGCCCCGCAAATCGCAGCCGTCTCCAGGACGGCGATGTGGACATCGGGCAGAAAGTAGGACCGGGCCGACAAGCCGGGACCGGACCGGACCATCAAGGTGCCGGTCTCGGCGATCCCGGAGACGGTCCCGGTCACCGTCGCCGCATCATCGGGGCCGGGCACCCCGCGCCGGACGGCAAGGTCGGGGACCGCCTGCCAACCGCAGTCATCGAGCGCGGCATCGCCGGCAACGACCGCTTCGAGCGGCAAGCCGGCGGCCGCCAGGTGGTCCCGGACCGCGCCGGCAACCTCGCTGCGGCCGGCCACGACCGAATGGCTCGCTCCGGCGGCGTCGAGATTTTCCACGAACCGGGTCCTGAGCGTTGCCGCATCGCCCCTGGCACGGGCCGGAACGGGGTGCGGGATCGGCGCGCTGCGGGCCGGGCGGGCGGCATTCGCCCGCCGGATCCGATCCAGGATCGCAGCCCGGGCGGCGGTCATGCCGGACCGCCGGGGCGGCGCCACTGGTCGAGGAACGGCCGGCCGGCGGGGACCGGCAGATCGCGCCCGCCGGTCCAGCCGCCGGCAAACGGCAGGCGGCGCAGCCGGCCGCGGCGCCCGGCGAGCATGCGCAGGACCGCCGATGCCAGCCGCGCCAGCATCCGATAGAGAGCCGGCCTGGCGGCCACGGCGGCCCAGGCCGCCAGGCCGAGCCGGTTGATCGCCGGGCCGGTCCGATCGGTGTGCGCGTCCTCGCGCCAATGCCGCAACAGCGCCGGCAGCGGGATGCGCACCGGGCAGACCTCCTGGCAGGCCCCGCACAGCGAGGAGGCCTCGGGCAGATGATAGGCCGCTTCGTGGCCCACCAGCGCCGGGGTCAGCACCGCGCCCAGCGGACCGGCGTAGACCGAGCCATAGGCGTGGCCGCCGACCGCGCCGTAGACTGGGCAGACCGTCTGGCAGGCCCCGCAGCGAATGCAGCGCAGAATGTCCCGCTTGCGCCCGGCGAGCAGGTCCGTCCGCCCGTTGTCGACCAGCACGACGTGAAAGGACTCCGGTCCGTCGACGTCTTCGGCGCGCCTGGCACCGGTCGCGAAGGTGGTGTAGGCGGTGATCTCCTGGCCGGTGGCCGAGCGCGCGAGCACCCGGATCAGGCCCAGCGCGTCCTCGACCGTGGGCAGCGCCTTCTCGATCCCGGTCACCACGATGTGGGTGCGCGGCAGGGCCTGGACCAGATCGCCGTTTCCCTCGTTGGTCACCACGACGACGCTTCCGGTCTCGGCGATCAGGAAATTGGCCCCGGTGATCCCGACATCGGCGCGCAGGAAGGTCCGGCGCAGCCTGGCCCTTGCCTCATCGGTGATCGCGCGCGCCTCTTCCAGCGGGCGGGCAGGCGGCAGGTCATCATGGAAGTCGCGGAACGTCTGCGATATCTGGCCGCGGGTCAGATGGATCGCCGGCATCACGATATGACTGGGCGCCTCGCCGCGAAGCTGGAGGATGTATTCGCCGAGATCGGTCTCGGCGACGTCGAACCCGGCCGCGATCAGCGCGTCGTTGAGCGCGATTTCCTCGGAGACCATCGACTTGCCCTTGGCGATGGTCCTGGCGCCGGCATCGCGGCAGATCTGGGTGATTGTCGTGCGCGCGTCTTCGGCGTCGGTGCACCAGTGGACTTCGCCGCCGGCCTCTTCCACCTTGGCCTCGAATGCCACGAGCAGGAGGTCCAGCCGGTCCAGCGCATCCTCGCGGATGTCGCGCGCGGCATCGCGCAGGGCTTCGAACTCGGGCAGCCGGGCCAGGAGGCCGGGCCGGGCGGCCCTTGTATCGCGCTGCAACCGCTCGAGCGCGCCGGCAAGGGTGGCATCCGCGCGCGCGGCCGCCGCATTGCGCGGAAATGACGCCGGCGAAAGCGAGGCCATGCTCAACGCTCCGCCGGTTCGGCGATGGCGGGGTCCCCGGCCATGCCTGCCAGAACCTCGGCGGCATGGCGCACCCTGACCGCCGATCCCGCCCGCGCGAGCCGCCCGGCGAGATGCAGCAAGCAGCCGAGATCGCCTGCCACGAGATGGTCCGCTCCGGCAGCCTCGATCGCGCGGATCTTCGCATCGGCCATCGCCTCGGAAAGGACCGGGTATTTGACGCAGAATGCGCCGCCGAAGCCGCAGCAGACCTCAGCCGCGTCCATCTCAACCAGGTCCAGCCCGTCGATGGCGCGCAACAGCGCGCGCGGCTGTTCGCGGATGCCGAGCTCGCGCAGCCCCGAGCACGCATCGTGGTAGGTGAGCGCACCGGCCGGCGCCGCCCCCGCCGTCCCCACTGCCGGCCGCCAGCCCGCGATATCGGCGAGGAACGCCATCAGCTCATGGGTCTTTTCGGCCAGCGATCGGGCGCGTCCGGCCCAGCCCGGGTCATCGGCGAACAGGCCGGGATAATGGCACCGCAGGATCGACGCGCAGGAGCCCGACGGGGCGACGACGTGGTCGAACCCTTCGAAGGCGGCAATCACGTCCTTGGCGATACGGACCGCGCCCGCCCGGTCGCCGGAATTATAGGCCGGCTGGCCGCAGCAGGTCTGGCGCGCCGGCACTTCGACTGCGAAGCCGGCCTGCTCGATCAGCCGCACGGCGGCGAACCCGACCCGGGGCCGGAACAGGTCGACGATGCAGGTGACGAGCAATCCGACGGTCGCGGTCATGGTGGGCGGAGAATGTCGCGCCGCGGCGGCCGGTGCAACGGACTATCGCGCCCCGTCACCGGGCAACGCGAACAGCAGCAACAGCGTGCGTTGCAGCGCGCTGAAATTGTCGTCGGAGACGATGTAGATCAGCGTCTCGCCCGGCCGGCCGCGCCGTGCGGCGATGCCCTCGAAATTCTCGGTGACGAAGGGCATCTCGAGGGTGGCCAGGACCGTCCCGCGGATCGGCCGGTCGGCCCGGATGTCTTCCGGCGCGATCTTCTTGATCCGCGCGGCGACGCCGCCGACCCAGGAGAAGTGCCGCTCCAGCACCAGGACACCGCCGTCCGGCGCCGGCGCCGCCCCGGTCGGGCGGAACCGACCGCCGACCGCGAAATGCGTCGGCGACCATGCCAGCGCCCTGCCGAGCCATGCAGGTGTGTTGCCCGACATGGTCTCACCCCCCTCGGCGATCGCCAGGAACCGGCCGTCCGCCAGCCTTGCCAGCGCCTCGATCCCCGAATTGGCGGCGAGCCTCAACAGCCCGTCGGGAGACGCCAGACGCCGGCCCCTGGTCGGGTTTCCCATCGCATCGAGACGGAAATCCACCAGCCGGTGGTCGCGTTCGAAAGCGACCACGATGCCCCGCTGCGAGCGCGCCAGCGCTTCGGAATCGCTCAGCCGGCGGTCCGAGCCCGCGGGAAGGCCCGGCAGGGGTCCGATCGCGCCGTGCCCGATCCGCGCGAGCCGGCCCGCCCGGTCGTAGCCGAGCCGCGCCCGGACCCAATGCCCGCGGTCGGTGAGCGCGAGGACCGACGTACCATCGGCGGAGACGTCGATCGCCGAAAGCCCGCCGAAGCGCGGGTCCGGGGAGCGGAGTTCCAGGCCGCCGCGCCAGGTGAGCGCTTCCAGCCGGTCCACGCCCTCGATTTCGGTATGGAGCTCGATCTGCCGCGCGCTCAGGGCGATCGGCGCGCCGGCCGCTTCCGTGCCGAGCGACGCCAGGGCGGCTGCTGCCAGAAGCGTCGCGCGCCAGCCCGCGGTCACCGGGACGCCGTGACCGCGGGCTGGCGGGGAATCAGCGCGAAGTAGCGGCCGTTCTTGCGCATCTGCCCGGCGCGCGCCTCGGCGTCGCGGCCCGCGCCCCAGAACAGATCGGCCCGGACGACGCCGCGGATCGCCCCGCCGGTGTCCTGGGCGACGACCAGCCGCCGCAGCGCCGGATGGCCGGCCAGCGGATGAGCGACATCGATCCACATCGGCAGGCCCAGCGGCAGGTGGCGCGGGTCGACCGCGATGCTGCGTCCGGGGGTAAGCGCGACGCCCTGGCTCCCCAGCGGCCCCTCGCCGGCGACCTCGCGGAAGAAGACGTAGGAGGCGTTCCTGGCCATCACGGCCCGCGCCTGTTCCGGGTTCGCCCGCAGCCAGGTCCGGATCGACTGGAGGGAGACCTCTTCCAGCGCCAGCGCGCCGCGCCGGACCAGGACCCGGCCGATGGCGGTGTAGGGATGGCCGTTGGCCCCGGCGTATCCGAGCCTGACCCGCGTGCCGTCGGGCAGCCGCAGGAGTCCCGAGCCCTGGATATGCAGGAAGAAAGCTGCGATCGGGTCGTCGGTCCAGAATAGCTCCAGGCCGCGCCCGGCCAGGGCGCCGGCATCGATCTCGGCGCGGCTGAAATAGGGCTTGAGCCGGCCGTCGACGACCCGCCCGGCGAAGCGCTCATGCGGCGAATGGGGCCAGAAATCGCCCAGCCGCACGGTGACCAGATCGGCCGGCCGGCTATAGAGCGGTACCGCGAAGGCGGCGCTCCTTGACCGCGAGCCGGCGAGCTCGGGCTCGTAATATCCGGTGAACAGGCCGCGCGCGCCGTCCGGCCCGAGAACCCGGTGCGGATGAAACCAGGTCTCGAAATAGGTCTGCGCCGCGGCGCGATCGCCCGGAGGGACGGCCTCGCCCGCCGCGCAGGCGGCCCGCCAAGCCGCCGCTGTGCCGAAGCGCGCATCCGATGCGCCGGCGGCGCCCCGGGTGCGCACCGCACAGCTCCGCCTGAGCGCCGCCAGGGCCTCCGCGTGGCGGCCAGCCGGCCAGCCGGCAAGCGCGGAGAATCCCACCGGCGCCAATCGCAGCCCGGCCGCATCGTCCTTTACAGATGGTTCGCAGGCGACCGCCAGGATCAGCAGCAACGCCGGGACAAGGCGCCTCAGTTGTTGCTCCGAGTCTCGATCAGCTTCCAATTGGGATCGCGCGAGCGGATGTTGCGCGCGAACGTCCAGATGTCGGTCACGTCTGTGACCTGGTTCGGGTCGCCGTCGATCACGTTGCCCTCGGTATCGCGGGTCACGTTGACTTGTTCGGAGAGGAATTTCAGCGTCAGGACCGCATTGCGCCCGCCCATCGACGCTTCCAGGATCTCGGCGGATTTGACGGCGATCACCGTGGTCTCCAGGGTCTCGGCCGCTTCCAGGCGGCTGGTGATGGCCTGCTGGAAGTTCTCGAACACCTCGTCATTGAGCAGCGAGCGCAGCGTGCCGGTATCGCCGGTGGCGAAGGCATGCACGGTCAACTCGAAGGCCGAGCGCGCGCCGGCGCTGAACGCGCCGGGATCGAAGGACGGATCGGCGGCCCGGATCTGCTTGAGCCCGGCAGCGAGCGGGTCCAGGGCAGCGTCTTCGAGCTCGGCCTCGGCCTCGGCCTCATCGTCATCCGCGGCGCCGCGGTCGGCGCCGGTCCGGTCGGGCAGCTCGATCACGTTGCCCTCGGCATCGGAATCGTTGCGTCGTTGTGTCATGTTGTCCGGTGGGCGCGATTGATGCCCCGTCCGCCGGCCCAGCACGCCGCGCAGCCTGAACACCAGGAACGCCGCGATCATCGCGAACAAAATAATGTCGAGGAACTGGAAGCCTTCGTTCATTATCGCGGCCCTTGGCGCATCGTCGCGGCTTCGGCAGGAGTCTGTAGATAGGCCCAACGCAAACAAAGCGCAAGCATGCCGGCCCTGATCCTTCTCGCATTCATCGTCGTTCCGATCGTCGAGATCGCCCTGCTGGTCGAGGTCGGCGGCGCGATCGGCGTGTGGCCGACCCTGGGCGCCGTGGTCGCGACCGCGGTGTTCGGGACCTGGATGTTGCGTCTTCAAGGCCTGTCGACCCTGGCGCGCGCTCAGGCGAGCCTGAACCAGGGTGCGTTCCCCGCCCGGGAGGTCTTCGACGGTCTGTGCCTGGTGTTCGCCGGCGCGCTGCTGCTGACGCCGGGCTTCGTGACCGATGGGGTGGGCCTGCTGCTGATGGCCCCGCCGTTCCGAGCGGTCCTTCGCAGGCGGATCCTGTCCTGGCTGCAGGCCCATGGCCGGGTGCACATGGCCGGCATGGGCGGGCCGCCGCAGGACGATCGGGACCGCGACGGCACCGTGATCGACGGCACGTTCGAGGAGGTCGATCCCGACCCGCCGAAGACCGGGAAGCCGGGCACCTGGCCACGGATCCCGCCGAACCGCCGCTGAGGGGCGCGCCGCCACATGATCCTGATCCGGCACGGCCAGACGATCTTCAACGTGGTCTACAGCGCGACCCGCGTGGACCCTGGTGTCCAGGATCCGGAGCTGACCGAGGAAGGCCACCGCCAGGCTGGCGCCGTGGCGGCCGCGCTGGCCGGCGAAGAGATCGAGCTGATCCTCGCCAGCCCCTACCGCCGCGCCCTGCAGACTGCCCGGATCGTCGCCGCCGGACTCGACCTGCCTGTGCTGATCGACGACCGGGTGCGCGAGCGCTACGCGTTCTCCTGCGATGTCGGCTCGCCGCGCGCGGACCTCGCGCGGACATGGCCGGACTACGACTTCTCCCACCTACAGGAGATCTGGTGGCCGGATGGCGAGGAGCCCGAGACCAGCTTCGTTGCCCGGTGCGAGGCCTTCGCGCGGCATTGGGCGGCCGACCCGCGCTGGAACCGCATCGCGGTGATCACCCATTGGGGCGTGATCCGCGCGCTGACCGGCGAGCGCATCACCAACGGCAGCCGGATCCGTCTGCGGCAGCGCCGGCAGGCAAATCCGGGCGAGGTTGTCCGGCCCAGCGATCCATGTTAGCCACGGCCCCTGGCCACAGATGGAGGGGCGAATGAGCGATGAATCCCTGGATCCGTCCGGCGGGAACGGTGCGGACGAGGACGAGGCGGCGCAGGCTCAGGCCCCGTTGATGATCGGCGCCCAATACATAAAGGACCTGTCCTTCGAGAACCCGCTGGGCGCCGAGATGGCCGCCGGCCTGTCTGAGAACCCGAGCGTTGCGGTCGAGGTCAATACCTCGGCCCGGCCGATCGCCGAGAACGCGTTCGAGGTCTCCCTGTTCATCCGCGGCGAAGCGGCCGCGGCGGACAAGACCGTTTTCATCGTCGAGCTGACCTATGGCGGCATCGTCATAGTCGGCGAAGTCCCCGAGGAGGACGTCCGCCCGCTAGTGCTGATCGAAGGGCCGCGCCACCTGTTCCCGTTCGCCCGGGCGGTGGTCGCCAACACCACGCGGGACGGCGGCTTCCCACCGCTGATGATCGGCCCGATCGATTTCGCGGCGCTCTATATGGAAAACCACGCCGAGCGGGACGGCTTCCCGGTGGCCTAAGGCACCGCCCGCTTAGCGCTTCCAGATCGGATCCGTCAGGGTGTCGACGAAGGCCTCGTGGGCCGCGCGCTCCTGCGCGCTGGGCTCATGGACCCGCGCGGTCGGCGCGGCCCGCGCGCGCGGGCCGGCGGCTTGGCGCGCCGCGCCCGAAGCAGCCAGCCCCAGCGACGGCTGGCGGCCGCCGATCAGCTCCAGATAGATTTCTGCCAGCAATTCGGCATCGAGCAGCGCGCCGTGCTTGGTCCGCGCGGCGTTGTCGATCTCGAAACGCCTGCACAGCGCATCCAGGCTCGCCGGCGCGCCGGGAAACTTGCGGCGCGCGAGCTGGACGGTGTCGATCGCGCGGTCCTCCGTCAGCCGGTCCTTTCCAAGCTTGCCGAGCTCGGCGTTGAGGAAGCCCAGGTCGAACTGCGCATTGTGGATCACCAGCATCGCATCGCCCAGAAACTCCAGGAAATCCCCTGCGACGGCGGCGAACAGAGGCTTGTCGGACAGAAACGCATCGGACAGGCCATGGACCTCGAAGGCATCGTCCGGCATGGCGCGTTCGGGGTTGATGTAGGTATGGAAGGTCCGCCCCGAGGGAATATGGTTGATCAGCTCCAGGCAGCCGATCTCAACGATCCGATGGCCCGCCTGGGGATCGAGCCCGGTGGTTTCGGTATCGAGGACGATTTCGCGCATAGCCTCTGTATCTCGGGAGGTGGGCGGCCGGCGGCCAGTGCCGGCCGGTTGCGGTCTGGAGCACTTTGACGGCAGCCTCGAGGCGCCGCAAGGTCCAGGCGCGCCCAAGGCTGCTGGGAATGACGAAATCCGCCCGACGGCGTTTCTCGCCGTCACCGACCTGGTGAGCGATGATCCCCGCCAGCGCCTCGGCGGTCATCCCGGGCCGGGCAAGCACTCTTGCCCGCTGCACGAAGGCGGGGGCGGTCATCACGATCACCGCATCGCAGATCGCATCGAGCCCGACCTCGAACAGCAGCGGGATGTCGAGCACCACCAGCCTCGCACGGCGGCCGGCAGCAGCCCGCAGAAAGCGGCCCTGGACGCGCCGCACCATCGGGTGGACGATAGCCTCCAGACGCCGCAGCGCCGCGGTATCGTCGAATACCCGCGCGCGCAGCGCGGCCCGGTCGACGGCGCCGTCCTTGACCACGTCGGGGAAGGCCGCAGCGACCAGCGGCACCGCCGCACCGCCGCATTCCAGGAGCCCGTGCACCGCCTTATCGGAGTCGTAGACCGGCAGGCCCATGCCGCGCAGCATGGACGCCGCGGTGGTCTTGCCCATGCCGATCGAGCCGGTCAGGCCGACGATCACCATCACGGCCGCGCCTTCACCGGCCGAGGTCGGCCATGACATGGCCGCGCAGCGCATCATCGACCTCGGGCTCGCGGCCGAACCAGCCGGCGAAGCCGGGCCGGGCCTGGTGGAGCAGCATCTCCAACCCGTCGACCGCCGCGCAGCCCCGCGCCCGGGCGGCGGCGAGCAGCGGCGTTTCCAGCGGCGTGTAGACGATATCGTTGACCACCGCGGAGGGCGGCAGCGCATCCAGGCGGATGTCCAGCGCAGCGCCGCCGGCCATGCCGAGCGCGGTCGTGTTGACCAGCAGGCTGGCGCCGTCGAGCGCGGCCTCGCGCTCGTCCCAGCCGGTTACCGCGACCGGCGGCCCGAAACGATCCCGCAGGGCCTCGGCGCGTGCGCGCGTGCGGTTGACCAGCCGGATCTCCGGAGCACACTCGTCCTGAAGCGCAGCCAGAACAGCGCAGGCCGCACCGCCGGCGCCCAAGACCACCGCCGGCCCCGCCGCGCCCGACCAGCCGGGATGGCGGCTGCGCAGCGCCTCGCGGAACCCGAAAACATCGGTATTGGTCCCCGCCAACGTGCCATCGGATTGTACGAAGACCGTGTTGGCCGCACCGATGCGCCGGGCAAGATCATCGCTCGTATCGAGGACGCGGAATGTCTCCTCCTTGTGCGGGATCGTCACGTTGGTGCCGGCGATTCCGAGATGCGGCAGCGCGCGCAAGGCGGCTTCGAGGCCATCGGGCGGCACCGCAAAGGGCACATAGGCGCCGTCGATGCCATAGCGCGCCAGCCAAAAATTATGCAGACGCGGCGAACGCGAATGGACGACCGGCCAGCCCATCACGCCGGCGACCGTAGTTGCACCGGTGATCGTCATGCAGCGATCACCCCGCGCGTGCGCAAGTGGGCGAGCAGCGGCAGCAGCGGCAGGCCGAGGATGGTCGAATGACAGCCCTCGATGGCCTCGAAGAGCTGGATGCCCGGCCCCTCGACACGGTAGGACCCCGGACCCTGGAGCGCTTCCGGCCCGATGCGATCGAGATAGGACTCGATGAAGCCATCGCCGAACCGGCGCATGCGCAGCCGCGCTCTTTCGGTCTTCCGCCACGCCGGCTGGCCGGCCTCCAGGACGCACGTCGCGCTGGCAAGCATGTGCCAACGCCCGCGCAGGGCTCGCAACTGGGCCGCCGCTTCATCACGACTCTTCGGCTTGTCGAACACCGCATCGCCCAGGATCAGGACCTGATCGGCGCCGATGACGAGCCGGTCCGCGGCGCGGTCGGCAACGCTGCGGGCCTTCTCTTCGGCAAGGGCGGCAGCCAGATCCTCGCCCTCGATCCCGGCCCGGCGCAGGTCCCGTTTTTGCCGCTCCTCATCGATCCCAGGCGGCATCGCCGCGACATCGAGCCCTGCGCCGCGTAACAACACCGCCCGAGTCCTGCTTGCCGAGGCGAGGACAACCGCAGATGCATCCTGACCCATGGCGAGGATTATCCATCGCTTGTTCACGCTGTGCCCGGGTCATCGGGGATAAGTCCGCCGGCAGCCGGACACGCCGCGATTCGATCCGTAGTCTATCGTTTGTATGCCCTGAATTACAGCGCGCGGCATCGATCCCTCACAGCCGGGGATGGTGCGATAAGTGCAACGTTCGGCAGCACGTCCGATAGACCTTCTCCACAGAACGAGCACAGGATTTTCCGGCTGGACACACCGGTTTGCGTGCTTATCCACGCCACGCACCGCCCATGCGGCGCAATCGACCGGATGCTGGAAAACTCCGTTCACAATTCTGTAACAATCCTTAATCCCCGCAATTAGACGCCTACTACAACGACAACTATCAAATTAGACTTTATATAAGGGTTTGAAGGTTATCCCCAGGCAAGGCTTCGTAACCTGGTCGAACGGTGACGCAAACGGTCAAACCGATCCTCGACGTTCTGGCGGGAAGCCCGCGTGCAACGTCCCCGATATGGTTGATGCGTCAGGCAGGCCGCTACCTGCCCGAGTACCGGGAACTGCGTGTCCGGGCGAAGACGTTCCTCGATCTTTGCTACACCCCGGAACTTGCCGCCGAAGCCACCCTGCAGCCGATCCGC
Source organism: Alphaproteobacteria bacterium (assembly GCA_965248835.1). Taxonomy (GTDB): domain Bacteria; phylum Pseudomonadota; class Alphaproteobacteria; order MPNO01; family MPNO01; genus CAYFYS01. Next base: position 1,240,237 of record CBDFLJ010000001.1, on the reverse strand, counting down.
CGGTTCGACCTCGATGCCGCGATCATCTTCTCCGACATCCTGGTGATACCTCATGCGCTCGGCCGCGCGCTTGCTTTCGAGGAAGGGCACGGCCCGGTGCTGGAGAAGCTTTCCGATGCACGCGATGTCCGAGAACTCCAGCGGACTGGAATGACGGAGCGCCTGGCTGCGGTCTACCGGGCGATCGCTGCGGTACGCTCGGACCTGTCCGATGCGATCGCCCTGATCGGGTTCGCCGGTGCGCCATGGACCATCGCGAGCTATATGATCGAAGGCGGTACCAGCCGGGATCATGTGGCGGCCCGGCGTTTCGCCTATGAAGCGCCGGAGCCGTTCGACGCGCTGATCGGGATCCTGACCGATGCGGTTGCCGAGCATCTGATCGAACAGGTTCGGGCCGGTGCGGAAATCGTTCAGATCTTCGATAGTTGGGCCGGCGTTCTGCCGGCGATGCTGCGTAAGCGTTATTCGCTGGAGCCGATCCGGCGGATCGCCGAGGCGGTATGCGCGGCCGTGCCCGAGGTGCCGGTGATCGTCTTCCCGCGCGGGGTCGGTGCGGCCAGTGCCGACTACGCGGCGCTCGAGGCCGTCGCCGCGGTCTCGATCGACGCATCGGTCGACCCAGCCTGGGCCGCGCGTACGCTTCAGCCGGCCGCGGTGGTTCAGGGCAACCTCGACCCGGTTGCCTTGCTCGCCGGCGGTGCGGGGATGGCGGCGGAGGCGGCCGGGATCTGTGCGGCCCTGGGCAATGGTGCTCACATCTTCAATCTCGGCCACGGCGTGCTGCCGGGCACGCCGCCCGAGCATGTCGGCCGGCTGATCGAGGCGGTCAAGGGAAGCGGCCGGTGAGCCGTCGCAGGGCGGTCGTCCTGTTTAATCTCGGCGGTCCCGACAGCCTGGATGCGGTCCGGCCGTTCCTGTTCAACCTGTTCAGTGACCCCGCGATCCTGCGCCAGGGCGCTGTGCTGCGCTGGTTCTTGGCCCGGATGATCTCGCGGCACCGCGCCGGGACAGCGCGGGAGATCTATCGCCGACTCGGCGGGCGGTCACCACTCCTGGAGCAGACCGAGGCCCAGGCAGCAGCCTTGGAGGCTGCGCTGGGCGAGGACCATGTCAGGGTCTTTGTTTGCATGCGCTACTGGCATCCGATGGCCGATCGGGTGGTCGAGGATGTCGCAGGCTACGGCGCCGATGAAATCGTGCTGCTTCCGCTCTATCCGCAATATTCCACGACCACGACGGCGTCCTCGTTGCAGCAATGGCAAACGCTTGCTGCCGACAGGCTGAGCGCGCCGACGCGGACGATCTGCTGTTACCCCGATGACCCGGGTTTCATCGAGGCGATCGCGGCCGAGCTGGAAGCTGTACTCGCCGCATGGTCCGGACCGGCGCCGCGTATTCTTTACACCGCACACGGCATCCCCAAGGCCTTCGTTGCAGCGGGCGATCCCTATACCGCACAAGTCGAGCGCACGGCCGCTTCCATCAGAGCGCGGCTGGCGCGCCCGGATCTCGACCAGGTGGTGTGCTATCAGAGCCGTGTCGGGCCTCTCGAATGGACCGGGCCTTATACCGATACCGAGATCGCGCGAGCCGGTGCAGAGGCGAAGCCGCTGGTGGTCGTGCCGATCGCCTTCGTCTCGGAGCATTCCGAGACCCTGGTCGAGCTCGATCAGGACCATCGCCTGCTCGCCGAGCGCACCGGCGTGCCGCGCTACACGCGGGTGGCAACGGTCGGCACCGACCCGCGGTTCATCGACGGCCTCGTGCGGCTGGTGCGCCAGGCGGCCGATCGGCCCGCCGGGACCGCGCCGGGCGGCGGCGGCCGGGTTTGCCCGGCGGGGTGTGCGGCTTGCCCGATCGGCGGTGCCGGCCAAGCGTGCGCGCCGGTATGACAGCCTGGCTCGCCGAGACCTATACCTGGATGAAGGCGCTCCACGTCATCTCGGTGATCGCCTGGATGGCCGGCATGCTCTATTTGCCGCGGCTGTTCGTTTATCACAGCGGGGCGGTGCCGGGCAGCGAGGCCTCCGAGATGCTCAAGGTGATGGAGCGCCGCTTGCTGCGCGTGATCATTACGCCGGCGATGCTGGCGTCTCTGGCTTCCGGTCTTCTGCTCGGGCTTACGCCAGGGGCCGTCGACTGGTCGAGCGTCTGGCCCTATGCCAAGATCGTCCTGCTGGTAGGCATGTTCGCGCTCTACGACTGCAACGTGCGCTGGCAGCGCGCCTTCGCCGAAGAACGCAACAGCCATGATGCGCGCTACTACCGGATCGCGAACGAGGCGCCGACGGTGCTGATGGTCGCCATCGTCATCGTGATCGTCGTCAAGCCTTTCTAAGCGCAAACAGCATTTGACACCGCGCTCGCTATTGGTTAAAGGATGCCTGCGTAAATTCGGGCAATAGCCCCGAAGCGACGACCATTCCAACAACAATTCAAAAAACCAAGACCACCTGGGGCAACGGCATCTCCGCCGTGAGATACCCACCGCAAGCGCGCGGATTCTCCTCGCTTCGCAACAGCTGGTATTCGCATGAACCTGCAAGAACTCAAGCAGAAGTCTCCGGCGGACTTGCTCTCCTTCGCCGAAGACCTCGAGATCGAAAACGCATCCGCCCTGCGCAAGCAGGACATGATGTTCGCGATCCTCAAGCAACTGGCCGAGAACGACGTCATCATATCCGGCGATGGCGTGCTGGAAACCCTTCAGGACGGCTTCGGCTTTCTGCGCTCGCCGGAAGCGAACTATCTACCCGGTCCCGACGACATCTACGTCTCGCCCAGCCAGATCCGGCGTTTCGCCCTGCGCACCGGCGATACCGTCGAAGGTCAGATCCGCTCGCCCAAGGAGGGCGAGCGCTATTTCGCCCTGCTCAAGGTCAACCAGATCAATTTCGAGGATCCGGACCGCATCCGCCACCGGATCAACTTCGACAACCTCACCCCGCTCTACCCAGACGACAAGATCTCCCTTGAGGTCGAGGACCCGACCAAGAAGGACCTGACCACCCGGATCATCGATCTGATCACGCCGCTGGGGAAGGGGCAGCGGGCGCTGATCGTTGCCCCGCCGCGCACCGGCAAGACGATGATGCTCCAGGGGATCGCCCATTCGGTCGCAGCCAACCACCCCGAGGTCTACCTGATCGTTCTGTTGATCGACGAACGGCCCGAGGAAGTCACCGACATGCAGCGCTCGGTCAAGGGCGAGGTGATCAGCTCGACCTTCGATGAGCCGGCGACGCGCCACGTTCAGGTCGCCGAGATGGTGATCGAGAAGGCCAAGCGCCTAGTCGAGCACAAGCGCGACGTGGTGATCCTGCTGGACTCGATCACCCGGCTGGCGCGCGCCTACAACACCGTGGTGCCGAGCTCGGGCAAGGTGCTGACCGGCGGCGTGGACGCCAACGCCCTGCAGCGTCCCAAGCGATTCTTCGGCGCGGCGCGCAATATCGAGGACGGCGGCTCCCTGACGATCATCTCCTCGGCGTTGATCGATACCGGCTCGCGCATGGACGAGGTCATCTTCGAGGAGTTCAAGGGCACCGGCAATTCGGAGATCATCCTCGACCGCAAGCTCGCCGACAAGCGCACCTTCCCGGCGATGGACATCACCAAGTCCGGCACCCGCAAGGAGGAGCTCCTGGTCGACCGCGGCACACTGTCGAAGATGTGGGTGCTGCGCCGTATCCTCACCCCGATGGGGGTGACCGACGCGATGGAATTCCTGGTCGACAAGATCAAGGACACCAAAAGCAATCCGGATTTCTTCGATTCCATGAACCAGTAGCCGGCCTGCCCGACGCGGCCGGCACCGGCTAGGGGATCAGGACGCTCGATCCGGTCGTCTTGCGGCCCTCGAGGTCGCGGTGGGCCTTGGCGGCGTCCTTGAGCGCGTAGGTCTGATTGACCTCGATCTTGACCGCGCCGGATCTGACCACCCTGATCAGCTCGCCGGCGGACTTCACCAAATCCTCTCGGGTGCCGGTGTAGTGCGGCAGCGACGGCCGGGTCATGTAGAGCGAGCCTTTGGCGGCCAGGAGGTTGGCATCGAAGGCCGCGATCTGGCCCGAGGCGTTGCCGAAGCTCACGAACAGCCCGCGCGGGCGCAGGCAGTCGAGCGAGGCGGGAAAGGTGTCCTTGCCGATCGAATCATAGACCACCGGCACGCCTTCGCCCTTGGTGATCTTCCTGACCCGGTTGACGAAGTTCTGCGTGGTATAGACGATCGGGTGGTCGCAGCCGTGGGCGGCCGCCAGGTCGGCTTTTTTCCTGGTGCCGACGGTGCCGATGACGGTCGCCCCGAGATGTTTCGCCCATTGGCAGAGGATCAGCCCGACGCCGCCGGCCGCGGCGTGGATCAGGATCGTATCGCCCTTCTTGACCCTGTAGGTCTCGCGCAGCAGGTACTGGACGGTCATGCCCTGCAGCATCATCGCCGCGGCGGTCTGATCGCTGATCGCCCTGGGGATCTTGACCACCCGGTCGGCGGGGATCAGCCGCGCCTCCGAATAGGCCCCCAGCGGCGCCGAGGCGTAGGCCACCCGGTCGCCCACCTTGAGGTCCTCGACCCCGCGGCCCAGCGCTTCGACCGTGCCCGCGGCCTCCATGCCGAGCGTCAGCGGCAACGGCAGCGAATAGAGCCCGACCCGGTGATAGACATCGATGTAGTTGAGCCCGACGGCGCCGTGGCGCACCAATACCTCGCCGGTCTTGGGTTTGCCGACCGCGACCTCGCGCCACTTCATCGCCGAGGCCGGGCCCGGCTTGTCGATCTGGATGGCTTTGGGCATGGGGAACCTCCTGGGCGCCGTCTACGGGGTGCGGGAAACGCAGGCCGGGGTTAGCTCAGATTGGCTTTGAAAAAATCCGCCGTTCTTCCGTTTGCCAGATCGGCCGCCGCCTTGTCGTAATGCTCGCCGCCGATGCGCGCGAAGGCGTGATCGACGTCCGGGTAGGTGTGGACGGTGAACAGGTCGTTGGCGCCCAGCCCCTCGACGATCTGGGCCTGGGCCTCCGGCGGGCAGAAGCCGTCGAGCGCCGCGATGTGGATCATTGCCGGCTTTCCGGCGTTGGCCGCCTTGTCCATGTGGCCTTCGATCTGCACCGGGTAGTAGCCCACCGAGGCATCGGAATCGGTGAAGCAGGCGGTCATGTAGGCGAGGCTGCCGCCCAGGCAGTAGCCCACCGTGCCGACCTTGCCCGAACACCCGTCCAGGCCCCTTACATGGCCGATGGTCGTCGCCAGGTCGGCCACCCCGTTGTCGTAGTCGAAGCCCTGGAGGTAGCCGAAGGCCTTGTCCCATTCCTCCTGGGACTTGTCGGTGAGCTGGACGCCGGGCTCCTGGCGCCAGAACAGGTCGGGGCAGCAGGCGATGTAGCCCGCCGCCGCGAACCCGTCGCACAGATCGCGCATCACGCGGTTGACTCCGAAGATCTCCTGGATCACCACGAGGCCCGGGCCGGATCCCGCGGCCGGTGTCGCGAGATAGGCGCCGAACGTGCCGCCGTCATGCGCCTTGATGGTGATATCGGGCATGCTTGCTCTCCCTCAGTCCCGTTCGGAGCGGTCGCGCCGCACCATAGCCGCGCGCTCGCGGGGTGTCACCCGGGTCTCGGAGGGAGGCGCCGTCAACCGAGCCCCGGCCGCGCTTTTCCTCCCCGACCCCGGATGGGGCCGCCGGCGGCTATAGCGTCAGCCGGCCGGCGATCTCAGGCGAGTCCTCGGCATAGCGGAACGCGCGGAAGATCCAGTTGACGTCCTCGCCCTGGTAGGCCGGGTTCTCGAAGGGGGAGATGTATTCCCAGACCAGCTCGCCCTGCGGCGTGACCTCGAAGAGCCGCCCCCACAGCCCTTCGCAGATCAGCGTATTGCCGGTCCACAGCCGTTCCTGGCCGCTGATGTGGTGGGAGTAGAAATTGCGGCCCGGGACCTCCTTGTAGACCCAGACCTCCTCGCCGGTCTCGGGGTCGAACTCGATCACCCGGGAATAAGGGTGGGGCTCATAGGTGCTCCAGCCGTTGGCGAACAAGATCATGTTGCCGTTGGGCAGGATCTGCGGATCGTGCTGCCCGCCCCAGGAGGGATCGGTCTTCTCCCAGCGGAACGCGCCGGTCCGGCGGTCGATGATCGCGCAGGTACTGATCTGGCGCAGGCTGATCAGGATATCGCCGTTGGCCAGCGGGAAGGTGGTGTTGCACCACGCCCAGACCCTGAGCGGGCTCATCGGGCTCATCTCGTATTTCTCGATCTCCATGTCGTAGGCGTGCCACTCGAAGACCAGGTTGCCGGCCGCGTCGACCTCGCGGACCACGTCGGAATACATGCCCTCGGGCGGCCTGGTGCCGGGCTGGCCGCCCCGCACGCGCGCGGCGTGCTCTTCGGGCATGTCCTCCCAGGCGGCGTAGACCGTGTGGCCGTTGGCCAGCCGCCAGCAATCGTGGTGCTGGAAGTCGTCGACGAACGCGTTGACCACCTTGCCGTCCCAGTCGAGCTCCAGCAGGCGACCGCCCTGCGCGCCGCCGCCAAACCGCGGCCCCGTCGGCGTGTTGACGGACACGAACAGGTTGCCGTTGGGCATCAGCCGCGCGTAGCCGCCGAGCCCGGCCGGCAGGTCCCAGCGATGCACCACCTCGCCGCGCATGTCGAGGATGTATGTCTCGTGGCCCCACAGCGGCGAGAACAGCGTGAAGCCGGGCGTTGCCCTAGCCTCGTCGGAATGGGTCAGACCGGTCCGCAGGATGCGCATGTGGAAACTCCCCGGGCAATCGGCGGGCGCCGGATCCGACCCCGTGTCAGGCGCCATGTTAGAGGCCGTGTGGGGTGCGGGGAACCGGCGCCGGGCAGGGCATCGGCCGGACCGCCCGCGAGTTCGCCCGCACCGCGACGCACCGCTGTCGCTCGGCCGGATGGTCGGCGATGTCATCGAATGCGGCGATCACGGGCTGCGCTTCGACGCGCGCGGCGATTGCGTGGCGGTGCCGGGCGCGGCGCGTGTCCCGCCCGGAGCCTGCACCCGCGCCTATCCAACGTGCGAGCGCTGGGGCTGGGTGTTCGTGTGGCTCGGGGCGCCCGAGCGCGCCGGCAAGGAGCCGCTGCCCGACTACCACTGGAAGGCGGACCCCGGCTGGACCGGCAAGGGCGAGACGCTGCACGTCAAGGCGCATTACAGGCTGCTCCGCGACAACCTGCTCGATCTCACCCCCGCCCATTACGTGCACCAGCGGACGCTCGCCACCGAAGGGGTGATCGAATTCCCGATCGAGACCGATTTCGACGGCGAACGCCTGACCGTGCTGCGCGACATGCGGGATATCGCGCCCTCGCCGTTCTTTGCCCGCCTCGGCGGCTTCGAGGGCAATGTCGACCACCGTCAGGAAATCGTCTACACCCCACCCGGCAACATCGTCATCGGACTGCACGTCGCCGGCCGCGCCCAGGGCGGCAACCGGGCCGTCGAGATGCGGGTCTTGAACGCGCTCACCCCCGAGACCGAGCGGACGACCCACTATTTCTGGTCGCTGGTGCGCAACACCGATCTCGAAGACGACGCGCTGACCGAATGGATGTACCACGCCAAAAAGGCCACCTTCGATGAGGATGTCGCGGTGATCGAGCCGCAACAGGCGTTGATCGACCGTGCGCCGGCCCCGGCGCGGCCGATCCGCTGGGGCGTGGACAAGGGCGTCGCCCAGGCCAACGCTGGGTCGCCCAGTTGCTGCGCGAGGAGGCGGGCAGCGCCCCGTCCGGATAGGCCTCAGATCAGCCGGCCGGTCATTCTAGCCGCGCCTTCGTGGGACAGCAGAAAGCGCTTGGTCTGCGCCCCGCCGGCGCCGGAATAGCCGCCCAGCGCGCCGTCCGCGCCGATGACGCGGTGGCAGGGGATGATCACCGGGATCGGGTTGCGGCCGCAGGCGCCGCCGACCGCCCGCGGGCTCGAGCCGATCGCGCGCGCGATTGCGCCGTAGCTCAGCGTCCGGCCGGCCGGGATGGCGCGCATCGCCTGCCAGACGGCGCACGCGTGGGCGCTGCCGCGGGGTGCCAGCGGCAGATCGAAGTCATCGAGGTCGCCGGCGAAATAGGCGTTGAGCTGTTCCTCGGCCCGGTCGAGCAGCGGATCCTCGGCCGACCGCCATGGATGGCGCCAATCGAGCACGGTGAGCGCCGCATCCTCGGCCACGATGGTCAGGTTTCCGATCGGCGAGGCGATCGTGCGGGCCGGCACCGTCAATTTCCCTCGATGTTCGGTCGCAGGCTGGCCGTAAGCCCTGCGGGCGTGGTCTGCGGCAGCGAGCATGTCGGGCCGACGCAGACATAGGCTGCCGGGGCGCCCTCGACCAGACCCTTGCCGGCGGCGGGGTGCCCGGCGGGCAGCGCTTCATCGGGGGCGAAGACCGCGATGACGCGCGCGGCCACCGGCGCCAGATGGGCGGCGCGCGCCAGCGCCCGGGTGGGTGCGGCGTCAGGCGCGCCGATGATCGCGATCTGGGTTCCCTGCTGCAGCATCTCCGAGGCGTTCAACAGCGTTGCCAGCGGGTAGAAGTTCTGCGAGACCTCGCCGGAGAAGGCCGTGATCAGCGCCTCCGCCCGCGCGCGGTAGCCGTCCTCGCCGGTAAGCAGGAAGAGCCGCGCCAGCACGTCGGCGATCATGCCGTTGCCGGACGGCGTTGCGTTGTCATCGGCCGACTTGGTGCGCACGATCAGCGCCTCGGCGTCGTCGGCGGTCAGGAAATAACCGCCTGCCTCGTCGAGGTAATGGGCGTCCAGGACGTCGACCCAGCCGCGCGCGGCGGCCAGATAGCGCTCCTCGCCGGTCACCTCGTGGAGCGCGAGCGCGCCACGCGCCATTGCGGCATAGTCGTCGAGCGTAGCGGCGTGACGCACCCGTCCCGCGCGGCAGGCATGCGCAAGCCGGCCGGAGACCTGCATTGTTTCGGCTACGAAATTAAATGCACCGACCGCCGTCGCAACCCATTCCGGTGCCTCGAACACCGCCGAGGCGTTGGCGAGGGCGGCGATCATCAGCCCGTTCCAGTCGGCCAGCACCTTGTCGTCCCAGCCGGGGCGGATGCGGGCGCCACGGAGTCGCAGCAGTTCGGCGCGGCCGCGGGCGAGGGCCTGCTCGTCGTCGGGGCTGAACGGGCCGGCGGCGTGGTTCCGGTTGAGGATGGTCCTGCCTTCCCAGTTGCCGCCCGGACGGACATCGTAGGCCCACTTGAACAGGCTGGCGCCGGCACCCAGCGCCTGGTCGATCTCGGCTTCGGTCCAGACATAGAACTTGCCCTCGACGCCTTCGCTGTCGGCATCGAGCGTGGCGGCAAACCCGCCGCCCTCGGCGATCATTTCGCGATCGATCCAATCTACGGTCTCGCGAATCCGGGCTTCGAACAGCGGCGATCGGGTCTGTTTCCATGCCGCGACCAGCAGGTCGACGAGCTGGGCGTTGTCGTAGAGCATCTTCTCGAAATGCGGCACCAGCCAGCGCGCATCGGTCGCGTAGCGTGCATAGCCGCCGCCGAGGTGATCGTAGATCCCACCCTGGCTCATCTTTTCCAGGCTCAACAGCACGGCGCCGCGGGCCTCTGGATCGCCGTTGCGCAGATACGCCCGCCAGAGCAGTTCGAGCGTGGACGGGTTGGGGAATTTGGGCGCCGTGCCGATGCCGCCCTCGACCTTGTCGTACTGCGCGGCAATGCGTGCGGCGGCCTGGTCGTTGACCGCGGTCGGGATCGGATCGCCGGTTCGCGAGGTTGCCATCTCCGCGATCCGCCCGCGCAGCGAGGCTGCCGCATCGGCGACCTTGTCCGGGGTCTCCCGGTAGACCTTGGCGAGCCCCTCCAGCACTTCCGGGAATCCGGGGCGGCCGAAGCGGCTTTCGGGCGGGAAGTAGGTCCCGCCCCAGAACGGCTCGCCGTCGGGCGTGAGGAACATGGTCAGCGGCCAGCCGCCCTGCTGGCCCATCATATGCAGGGCGTGCATGTAGATGGTGTCGATATCGGGCCGTTCCTCGCGGTCGACCTTGACGTTGACGAAATGCTGGTTCATCAGGGCGGCGATGGCCTCGTCCTCGAAGCTCTCGTGGGCCATCACATGGCACCAGTGACAGGCCGCGTAGCCGACCGACAGCAGGATCGGCCGGTTCTCCGCCCTGGCGCGGGCCAGCGCCTCTGGCCCCCAGGGCTGCCAGTGGACCGGGTTGTCGGCGTGCTGAAGGAGATAGGGGCTGGTCTCTTCGGACAGGACGTTTCGGCTCATGGGCAGGATCCGCCTGGGTGAGCGATGCGCCAGTGTGCCGCCGCGCACAGGGCGATGGCAAGCCGCCGCGTCCCGGTCGTGAACCGGACACCGACCATATTCGCGCTGTCCTCGGCGCCGGGCCGCGCGGCGATCGCGGTCTTCCGGGTCTCCGGGCCGCACGCGCGGGCAAGCCTTGCCCAGATCGCCGGGATCGCGGCACCGGCGCCTCGCCGGGCCGTTCGTGCGCGCCTGCGCGATCCCGCGACCCAGGAGGCCCTGGACGAGGCGATCGCGATCTGGTTCCCCGCGCCCAACAGCTATACCGGCGAGGACATGGCCGAACTCCACGTCCATGGCGGCCCGGCGGTGATCGACTCCGTCGGCCTCGCGCTCGGCCGGCTCGACGGCCTCGCGCCGGCGCTGCCCGGCGAGTTCACCCGCCGCGCCTTCCTCGCCGGCAAGCTCGATCTGACGCAGGTCGAAGCGATCGCCGATTTGATCGATGCCCAGACCGAGGCGCAACGGCGCCAGGCCCAGCGCCAGGCCGGCGGCGCGCTGGCTGCGCTCTATGACGGCTGGCGGGCCGCCCTGACCGGGACGCTGGCCCATGTCGAGGCGGCGATCGATTTCCCCGACGAGGATTTGCCGGCCGATCTCGCGCGCACCATCGCCAGCCAAATCGACCGCCTCGGCGCCGCGATCGAGAGCCATCTCGCCGACGGAGGCCGCGCAGAACGGCTGCGCGATGGCGTCTCGATTGCCATCCTGGGCCTACCGAATGTCGGAAAATCCAGTCTTCTCAACTACTTGGCCGGGCGCGACGCGGCGATCGTCTCGCCCCATGCCGGCACCACTCGCGACGTTGTCGAGGTCCATATGGATCTCGGCGGCTATCCGGCGATCCTCGCCGATACCGCTGGGCTGCGCGCGCCCGGCAGCGAGGTCGAGGCCGAAGGCGTGGCCCGCGCCCGCGCCCGCGCTGAAGCCGCCGACATCCGGCTTGTCCTGGTCGATGCCGCGGTGCTGGAGGCGCCCGGTCCGATGCCGGGCGAGGATGTGATCGTGGCGGCAAACAAGATTGATTTGGCGCCGGTGCCCGGCGGAACGTCGATCGGCGGCAGGCCGGTGCTGCCGATCTCGGTGCGTACGGGCGAGGGGCTCGGCCGTCTGGTCGAGGCGCTGGGCGCAGCGGTTGCGGCCAAGGCGGCGCTCGGAACTGATCCCGGCCCGACCCGGATGCGCCATCGTCTGGCGCTGGAGGCCTGCCGGGAGAGCCTCGCCCGCGCCGAATCGGCCAGCGAGGTCGCGCTGGTCGCCGAGGATTTGCGCACCGCGCTGCACGCGCTCGGTCGGATCACCGGGCGAGTCGATGTCGAGGACGTGCTCGACGCGGTGTTTCGCGATTTCTGCATCGGCAAATAGCCAGGCGCTGTGTTTCACGTGAAACATCCGCGCCCGCGCCAGATTTCCGATGACAAATCGCCGCCTGGTTCCTAAGGTCCCGGCCGTGTCGGATTATGATGTGATCGTCGTCGGAGGCGGCCATGCGGGCTGCGAGGCCGCGTGTGCCGCGGCCCGCCTCGGCGCGCGCACGTTGCTCGCCACCCACCGGCTGGAGACCATCGGCGAGATGTCGTGCAATCCCGCGATCGGCGGGCTCGGCAAGGGTCATCTGGTGCGCGAGATCGATGCGCTCGACGGCGTGATGGGCCGGGCGATCGACCGCGCCGGCATCCAGTTCCGCATGCTCAACCGGCGCAAGGGCCCGGCGGTCCAGGGCCCGCGCGCCCAGGCTGACCGCGCGCTCTATCGCGCCGCGATGCAGCAGATCCTGGCCGGCCAGCCGAACCTGGAGCGCCGCGCCGCCGCGGTCCGCGACATCATCATCGACGAGGCCGGGTGCGCCGCCGGCGTCCTGACCGAGACCGGCGAGGCGATCCGCGCCGGCGCGGTGGTGCTGACCACCGGGACCTTCCTGCGCGGGCTGATCCATATTGGCGAGCACACGACGCCGGCCGGCCGCGTCGGCGAGGCGCCCGCGACCGCACTTGCCGGCACGCTCGATGCGCTGGGCTTCTCGCTCGGCCGGCTCAAGACCGGCACACCGCCCCGACTCGACGGCCGCACCATCGACTGGCCGGGCCTCGAACGCCAGCCGGGCGACGATCCGCCGGTCCCGTTCTCGACCATGACCGAACGGATCACCGTGCCGCAGATCGATTGCCACATCACCTGGACCACCCCTTCGGTCCACGCGGCGATCCGCGCCAATCTCCACCGCTCGCCGATCTATTCCGGGCAGATCGAAAGCCGGGGGCCGCGCTATTGCCCCTCGATCGAGGACAAGGTGGTCCGGTTCGCCGACCGCGAACGCCACCAAATCTTTCTCGAGCCCGAGGGCCTCGACGATCACACGGTCTATCCCAACGGCATCTCGACGTCCCTGCCGGCCGAAATCCAGGACGAGATGGTTCACGCGATACCGGGGCTCGAACGGTGCGCGATCCTGCGGCCGGGCTACGCGATCGAGTATGACTATGTCGATCCGCGCGAGCTGGAGCCGAGCCTGCAGACGCGGCGCGTGCCGCGGCTGTTTCACGCCGGGCAGATCAACGGCACCACGGGCTATGAGGAGGCCGCCGGGCAGGGGCTGATCGCCGGGCTCAACGCGGCCCTCATCGCCTCGGGGCGTGCCGAGGGCTTCGTGCTCGACCGGGCCGAGGCCTATATCGGCGTGATGATCGACGACCTGGTCACCCGCGGGACGCAAGAGCCCTATCGCATGTTCACCTCGCGGGCCGAGTACCGGCTGTCGTTGCGCGCGGACAACGCCGACCAGCGGCTGACGCCGAGAGGCGTCGCGCTCGGCTGCATCGGCGCCGAGCGCACCCGCCGGTTCGCGGAAAAAAGCCGGAAGCTGGCCGCCGCCCGGACGCTGTGCGAGCTTCTGACGGCGAGCCCCACCACGCTTGGCCGGTACGGCCTCCCGGTCGCCCAGGATGGGCAGGCGCGCACCGCCGCCTGCCTGTTGGGATATCCCGACATCGACATGGCGCGGCTCGTGCGCGTGTGGCCGGCGCTCGGCGCGCTCGATGAAGCGATCGCCCGGCAGATTGCGATCGATTGCCGCTACGCCGTCTATCTCGACCGCCAGAGCGCCGATATCGCGATGTTCCGGCGCGACGAGCGGCTTCGTCTCCCGGCGAACCTCGATTACCGTGGGATCGGCGGCCTGTCCCGCGAGGTCTCCGAAAAGCTCGACCGCGCCCGACCCGCCACCATCGGCGCCGCCTCGCGGGTCCCGGGCATCACTCCGGCGGCGGTCACCGCACTCCTGCGCTTCGTCAAACGTGAGCCCGCGCGGGAAACAGCATAAGGAGCCGCTGTCCGCGGCCGCCTGCGCCGCCGCCCTCGCGGTTTCACGTGAAACACGCGACCGGCTGGAGGCCTATGTCGCGGTGCTGCTTCATTGGCAGCGGCGCCGGAACCTGATCGGCGCCGGCACCGTGGGCGATGTGTGGCGCCGCCATATCCTCGATTGCGGACAGATCGCGGCGCACATCCCGCCCGGCGCCCGGCGCCTCACCGATCTCGGCAGCGGCGCCGGCCTGCCGGGCCTGGTGCTGGCGATCATGACCGGGCTGGAGACCGACCTGATCGAATCCGATGCCGCCAAGGCGGCCTTCCTCGCCGAGGCAGCCCGCCTGACCGACGCGCCGGTGGCGGTCCATCGCGGGCGCATCGAGGACCTTGCGCCGTGGCCGACCGATGTGCTGACGGCGCGGGCGCTGGCGCCGCTGGCGCGCCTGCTGGACTACGCCGCGCCGTTCCTTGCCGCGGCGCCGGACCGCGCGCCGCTCTGTATCTTCCAAAAAGGTGCACGCTGGCGGCGGGAATTGACGGATTCGGCGGATTCGTGGCATATGTCGGGGCACCACGCGCCCAGTGTGACCGAGTCGACCGCACGAATCTTGATCCTTTCCGATATCAAGAGGGCGCAGTGACCCGCCAACCAACGGTGATCGCATGCAGCAACCCTCGGAGAGCGCGCCGCCGCACGCCACCCCGGCGGCCGGTCCGGCGGGGCCGCAGATCATCGCCGTCGCCAACCAGAAGGGCGGCGTCGGCAAGACCACCACGGCGATCAATCTCGCGACCGCTCTGGCCGCGGTGAACAAGCAGGTCCTGGTCTTCGATCTCGATCCCCAGGGCAACGCCTCGACCGGGCTCGGAATCGCGCCGTCGCAGCGGCGGATCGGCGCCTACGACGTCTTGATCAACGGCGCCCAGGTCGCCGCGGTCAGCCAGCAGACCGGAATCCCCGGCCTGTCGATCGTGCCTTCGACCATCGACCTGTCGGGTGCCGAGGTCGAGTTGATCGAGACCGAGCGGCGGGAGTTCCGATTGCACACGATGCTGCGGCCGGTTTCCGCGGACTACGACTATATCCTGATCGACTGCCCGCCGGCGCTCGGCCTGCTGACGCTCAACGCCATGACCGCGGCGACCCGGATCCTGGTGCCGTTGCAATGCGAGTTCTTCGCACTCGAAGGCCTGAGGCAGCTCATCCGAACGGTCGAGCGGGTGCAGACGAATTTCAACCCAGGATTGCAGATCCAGGGGATCGTGCTGACGATGTTCGATGTGCGCAACAGGCTCAGCACCCTTGTTGCCGAGGACGTGCGGAGCTTTTTCGGCGACAAGGTCTACAGCACCGTCATCCCGCGCAACGTCAGGGTTTCCGAGGCGCCCTCGCACGGCATGCCGGTGCTGCTCTACGACCACCGTTGCTCGGGCGCGCAGGCCTATATGCATCTCGCCGGCGAGATCCTGCGGCGCGAGCAGGGCCTCGACGCATGAGCGGGGAAGACGGGCGCGGCCGCCAGCTCGGGCGCGGCCTGTCGGCGCTGTTCGGCGAGGAGCCGGGGGCGGCGCAATCGCCTGCCGGCGGGGACCGCCCGAGGCTCGTGCCGATCGAGTTCCTCAAGCCGAGCCCCTACCAGCCGCGGCGCGCGTTCGACGAGGAGACCATGGCGGGCCTGGTCGAATCGGTGCGCGTCCGCGGCATCCTGCAGCCGCTGATCGTCCGGCGCGCTCCAACTGATGCCGGCCGCTACGAGATCGTCGCCGGCGAGCGTCGCTGGCGTGCGGCACAGCGCGCCCAGCTCCACGAAGTCCCGATCATTGTCCGGGACCTGAGCGACGAGGCGGCGCTCGAGGTCGCCCTGATCGAGAACGTCCAGCGCCAGGACCTTGCGCCGCTCGAGGAGGCGCAGGGCTACCGTCGGCTGATGGACGAGTTCGCCCACACCCAGGAGGCGCTCGCCCGGGTCGTCGGCAAGAGCCGCAGCCATGTCGCCAACACCCTGCGCCTGCTGCAGCTTCCCGACGGGGTGCGGGCGCTGCTGGCCAAGGGTGCGCTCAGCGCCGGCCACGCCCGCGCGCTGCTCAACGCCGAGAACCCCGAAACGCTTGCCAAGCGGGTCGTGCGCCGCGGGCTCAACGTCCGCCAGACCGAGAGGCTGGTCCAGAGGGCGCGCGCGGGCGCGGCCGGCGAGAGTCGCCGGGCACCGGCGCGCGATCCCGAAATCACGGCGTTGGAGCACGACCTGTCGCAGACGCTGGGGCTGAAGGTCGCGATCAACCCAAGCGGCAACGGCGGCGCGCTGGTGATCCAATACAAGACACAGGATCAGCTCGATTACGTGCTGCAGCACCTGGGCTCGATTCGCCCGCCCTCACGTTCCTGACGCAATGTTCAAGGCCGTTGCCGGCCGGTTTCCCGCGGGCCGGCGCTGCGCATCGGCCGCGGCCCTGGCGACGGACATCAAGGCATTGGCGCACACCGGGTCGGGCGGGGCCGTGCCCGACTTACAGGTCGCCTCGGCCTCGCACAGGTGGCCGAGCGCGCTGCCGGCCCGGCCCGGCGTCCACAGAAGCAGGGCCTGCCGGAACGAAGGGGCGCGCTTGAAAAACACCGCTGGGCGCAGCGCCTTCATCGCCTGATCTGCCGAGGTGCCGGCGGCCGCGCGCGCGGCCGTGACCTGGATGCGCTGCAAATGGCGCTGGGCCGCGCGCAGGATGGTGACCGGGTTGACGCCCTCCTCCAACAGGCGGTCGAGCCCGGCGGCCACCGAAGCAAGGTCGCCGGTCGCTGCGGCGTCGCACAGATCGTCGAGCGTGAGGATCGCGTTGTCGCCGCAGCACAGCGCCGCATCCTCCAGCGTCACCCTGCCGGCGTCCTGGGCGTAGAGCACCAGCTTTTCGAGCTCCGAGCGCGTCAGCTTGCGGTCGGCGCCGAGACGCTCGCACAGGAAGGCCGTCGCATCGGCGGAGATCGCCAGCCCCGCCTCGTCCATCGTCGCGCGGATCACCGCCTCCAGCGTTGCGGCGTCATCGGCGTAGCACGCGATCGCCGCAGCATCGGGCGCGTCCTCGAAGAGCTTGCGCAGCTTCGAGCGCGGCGGAAGCTCGCCGGCCTCCAACACCACGAGCGTGCTCGCCTCGGGGCGCGAGAACAGGATCTCGACTGCCGCATGCGCTGACTCGCCCACGCCATCGGCCCGCACCACCCGGGTCTCGCCGGTGAGCGAGAGCATCGCCGCCTCGTCGGCCAGCCAGCCCGGCGCCTCGGCGATCGCGGTTCCGGCGAGCGCGGAGACCCTGAAGGGATCGCTCAAATCCTCGACGCGCTGACGGGCGAGCGCCGTTGCCCGCTCGCGAACCAGGCCGCCGTCCGGACCGTAGAACAGGCATGCGCGCAGGTCTTGCGGCGGGCTGGCGACGAACCGGTCCGCGGCCGCCGGCGCGATCTTCATCGCGTGCCGCGCAAATAGACCGCAAGCCGCGTGGTCAGCGCGTCGGACAGGTCGTGCACCGCACGTGCGCGGGCATTGGCCTCCGCCTTCAGCGTCCCGAACTCGGAGTCCAGGATGTTGTAGCTGGTGGTCGAGGAGACGCTGCTGCTGATCAGGGCCTTGCCGTCGCCGGCGCGTTCCAGCACGTAGGCCGCGTCGATCTCGAGGTTCGCCCGGGTCGCGACATCGTCGCGCCGGACGCCGAGCGCGCGCCCGGTCTCGACCAGCCTGACCTTGAGGACATAGGCTGGGTTGTTGGGCTGGCCGCGCGGGCTGAGGCGCAGCAGCAGATGGTTGCGGAGTTGCTGGCCGGTCCGGTCGGCGATCTGCGCGATGCGCACCTGGGCGAGCGCGTCCGCGACCGCCCCCCGCTCGCCGTAAAGCGGCGAGAAGCCGCAGCCGGCTGCGGTCAAGGCCAGCGCGACCGCGGCCCAGGGCCGCGCGATGCGGCGGCGTCCGGTCGGGTCAGGCCACGACATTGACGATCCTGTTGGGCACGAAGACGATCTTTCGAATCGGCCGGCCGCCGATCGCGGCGACCACCGTCGGCAGCGCGAGCGCGGCGGCCTCGGCATCGCCCTGCGGCGCGTTCCGCGGCAACTCGACGGTTCCGCGCGTCTTGCCCTTGACTTGTACCGCCATGGTAACGATGTCGTCGACCACCAGCGCGGGATCGGCCACCGGCCAGGCCGCATCCGCCAATAACGTTTCGAATCCGATATGTTCCCACAAGGCCTCTGCGAGGTGGGGCATCATCGGCCCGGCGAGCCGGATGATCGCCTCATAGGCCTCGCGCCGGACCCAGGCGGCTTCCTCGTCGGCGGCATCGAACTCGGCCAGGAGATTGACCAGTTCGTGGATCCGCGCGACCGACCGGTTGAACCGGAAGGTCTCGAGATCGCCGGTGACCTGGTCGATCGCCTTGTGGACACCGCGCCGGATCGCCAGCAGATCCGGCCGGCCGCCGCCGCCGCCCGGCATGGCCGCGCCGGCCGGGCCGAGCGCCCGGTCCGGGTCGGTGACCAGCCGCCACAGGCGGTTGACGAACCGCCAGGCGCCGGCGATGCCGGCCTCTGTCCATTCGAGGTCGCGGTCGGGCGGGCTGTCGGACAGCATGAACCAGCGCGCGGTATCGGCGCCGTAGGTGTCCATGATGTCTTCGGGATCGACCACGTTCTTTCTGGATTTGCTCATCTTCTCCGACCGACCGGCGGTGACCGGCTCGCCGGTGGCGAGACGATACGGCCGCCTGTCGGGGTCCTGCCCGACCTCGACCGGCATCACCCATTCGCCGGCATCGGTGCGATAGGTCTCGTGGCAGACCATGCCCTGGGTGAACAGGCCCAGGAACGGCTCCTCGATCCCCAGATGGCCGTGCCCGGCCATCGCCCGAGTGAAGAAGCGCGCATAGAGCAGGTGCAGGATCGCGTGCTCGACCCCGCCGATATACTGGTCGACCGGAAGCCAATAGGTCGCCTCGTCCGGATCGACCGGCCGGTCCGCTCGGGGCGAGCAGAACCGTGCGAAATACCACGAGGAATCGACGAAGGTATCGAGCGTGCTGGTCTCGCGGACGGCGGCGGCGCCGCAAGACGGGCAGGGCACCTCGCGCCATCCCGCGTGCCGGTCGAGCGGATTGCCGGGCGTGTCGAATTCGACGTCCTCCGGCAGCTTCACCGGCAGGTCCGCCCGGTCGACCGGCACCATCCCGCACGTCGGGCAGTGGATGATCGGAATCGGACAGCCCCAATAGCGCTGCCGCGAGACGCCCCAGTCGCGCAGCCGGAAATTCACCTCCGGCCGGCCGGTCCCGGCCGCCTCCATGCGCCGGGCGATCTCGGCCTTGGCTTCATCGACGGACAGCCCGTCGATGAAGGCGGAGTTCGCAAGCCTGCCGTCGCCGGTATAGGCTTCCCCGCCCACCGCAAAGGCGGCCGGATCGGCATCCTCCGGGACGACCACCGGCAGGACCGGCAGCGCGTATTTGCGGGCGAATTCGAGGTCGCGCTGGTCGTGCGCCGGGCAGCCGAAAATCGCTCCGGTGCCGTACTCCATCAGCACGAAATTGGCGACGAAGATCGGCAGCAGCACGTCGGGCCGGAACGGGTGGCGCGCGCGCAGGCCGGTGTCCACGCCGCGCTTCTCCGCCTTCTCCAGCGCCGCCTCCGACGTGCCGGTGCGCCGGCAGTCCTCGATGAACGCGGCGATCTCCGGGCTGTCGGCAGCGAGTGCCGCGGCGAGTGCGTGTTCCGGCGATACCGCGCAGAAGCTCGCGCCGAAGATCGTATCGTGGCGCGTGGTGTAGATCTCCAGACCTTCGCTGCGCCCGGCGATCTCAAACGTCATCCTGAGCCCGACCGACCGGCCGATCCAGTTCTCCTGCATCAGCCGGACCTTCTCCGGCCAGCGCCCGAGCCCGTCCAGCGCGGACAGCAGCGGCTCGGCGAAGTCGGTGATCCGCAGGAACCATTGCGGCATCTCGCGCTTCTCGACCGGTGCGCCGGACCGCCAGCCCCGCCCTTCGATCACCTGCTCGTTGGCCAGCACCGTCTGGTCGACCGGATCCCAGTTCACCCAGCCGCTGCGCCGGTAGAGCAGGCCCGACTCGAAGAAGTCGAGGAACATATGCTGCTGGTGGCGGTAGTACGCCGCATCGCAGGTCGCGATCTCGCGGCTCCAGTCGATCGACAGCCCCATCAGCTTGAGCTGGGCGCGCATGGTGGCGATGTTCTCGCGGGTCCACTGTGCCGGGTGGACCTTCTGCTCCATCGCGGCGTTCTCCGCCGGCATGCCGAAGGCGTCCCAGCCCATCGGATGGAGCACGTTGTAGCCCCGCGCGCGTTTGTAGCGCGCGACCACGTCGCCCATCGTATAGTTGCGGACATGCCCCATGTGAATCCGCCCCGAGGGGTAGGGGAACATCTCCAGGACGTAGTATTTGGGCTTGGCCGGATCGGCGACGACGGCAAAGCTCGCCCGTTCGTCCCACACGGCCTGCCACCGGGCCTCGTTTTCCTTGGCGTTGTAACGCTTGGACGGCGTGCCGGCCATGGAGGCTCCTGTCAGGGGCGCCGCCGTGCCGCGACGCCCTGCGCGGCTTACCTTGCGGTCGCGGAAGCGACCCGGAGCTGACGCGCGCGGGTCAGGATCTGGTTCTCGAGATTGACCGGGGTGTCGGCCCCGATCTTGGCATCGACCCATTGGCCGGCGCCGTCTTTCGCCTGGCGGAAGACGGCCACCCGGATGCCGTCGGCGCGGAGCTCGCGGCCGAGGATATAAACGCTCATCTTGAACCGCTCGGCCGGCGTTTCGGGCGGCGCGTACCAGTCGGTGATGATCACCCCGCCGAACGGATCGGCCGAGCTCAGCGGCATGAAGGAGATCGTATCCAGCGATGCGCGCCACAGGAAGCTGTTGACGCCGATCCCCGCGCCGGTGCCGGGCGACGCCCTGTCGCCGGAGAAGGCGTTGAGGAAATTGAAGCCGCCCTCGCCGAAGACCGAATCCTCCTGCTTCTCGCTGGAGTAGCGCGGCGCGTCGCGGCTGCTTTTCCCCGGTACGACGTAGTCCTGCTCGAAGCCGCGGCCGTCGCAGCCGGCGAGAATGGCGAGCGCCACGAGGCCGCCGAGGACCGGCCCGGAATTGCCGAAGTGCGACCACGCCATTGCCTGCTCCTGCGATTGAAGCCCGCGAACCGGGACGGAGTGCGCCGGGCGCCGGATTATAGATAGCAGGTTGTTTCCGCACAACGGATTGAACTCGTTCAGACAAAGATGGTTCGGACGGATAAGGAGACGCGGGCCTTGCGGCAGGGGTGTCGCCGGCACGTCGTGCGCCGCCGCAGAGGCGGACAATGCGCAATCCGTGCTATATCTCCCGGCTTGCGGAGACTCGTGATGACCGAAGTGGATCCGGCCGGCATCGCGGCCAACCTGGCCGCCCTTCGCGCGCGCATCGATGGCCGCGCCCGGGAAGCCGGCCGCGCGCCGGGATCGGTCGCGCTGGTCGCGGTCTCCAAGGCCCACCCGGCCGCGGCGCCGGCGGCGGCGATCGTCGCCGGCCAACTTCTGTTCGGCGAAAACCGGGTTCAGGAGGCCCAGGCGAAGTGGCCGGCACTGCGTGAGCGGACGCCCGGCCTGGCCCTGCACCTGATCGGCACGCTGCAGACCAACAAAGTGCGCCAGGCCCTCGCCCTGTTCGATGTCATCGAGACGGTCGACCGGCCGAAGCTCGCCGCCGCGCTGGCCCGCGAGATGGACCGGACCGGGCGGCGGCCGCCCTGCCTCGTCCAGGTCAATACCGGCGCCGAGCCGCAGAAGGCGGGCGTCGACCCGGGCGAGGCGGACCGGTTCATCGATGCCTGCCGGCGGGAATACGCCCTGCCGATCGGCGGCTTGATGTGCGTGCCGCCGGTCGATGACGAGCCGGCGCTGCATTTCGCGCTGCTCGCCGAGATCGCCCGGCGCAACGGCCTGGAGACGCTCAGCATGGGGATGTCGGCCGACTTCGAGACCGCGATCGGGTTGGGCGCGACCCTCATCCGCCTCGGCACCGCGATCTTCGGTCCTCGGGCATCATCGGGTTGAGCGGCGCCGGGCGGCGGCGCCGGCCGGCCCGGCTTCAGCCGGCAAGGCGCCGGAACGGGACGATGACGATCCGGTCTTCGGGCCGCCACTGGCCGAGCACCGTTGCGAGGTCTTCGATCGACAAGGCCACGCAGCCCTCGGTCGGCGGGTAATCCGCGCCCGCCGCGTGCAGGAAGATCGCGCTGCCCATGAAGTCGACCACCGGGTCGTCGTTGTGGCCGATGACCGCGAGCAGGTCATAGCGGCGATCCTGCCGCCACAGACTTTCGGCCGAAGCGGCATAGGGCAGCGTAACCGCCCGGTTGTAGCGCGGATCGCCCGGGGCGTCGCACCAGCCGTCGGCCGGCGCGATCGGATCGCACGGCAGCACCGTTGCCGGCCGATCCGTCCGGTCGGGGCGGTAGAGCACGCGCCGCAGCGCATAGCTGCCCGCGGGCGTCAGGCCGTCGCCCTCGCGCTTGGCCTCGCCGATGCCGTTGCGCCCGATCGCACACGCCAATTCGAGCCCGCCCCAGCACGCCCGCCGGTCGGCCCGGACCACTAGTTCCATGGCGGCTTATAACGCCGGCTGCCCGCCGGCGACAGCCCGGCCGGTGTGACATCGCCACCGCGCTGGGGTACGCTCGCGCGCGCCGGCGGAGCGGTTGACTGTCGCGGTGCAACCGCCGCGTCGACAGCGCGAACCCACGAAAGGCGGCCGCGAACATGGCGACGCTCGGGAAGAAGATCCTCCTTGTCGACGACGACGACGCCCTGCGCCAGTCCCTGAGCGACCAGCTCCGGCTCCACGAGGAGTTCGAGACCACGACCGCCGAAAGCGGTGCCGGTGCGCTGGAAATCGGCAAGTCGGACCATTTCGACCTGATCATCCTCGATGTCGGGCTGCCCGACATCGACGGCCGGGAGGTCTGCCGGCTGCTGCGCCGGGCCGGCGTGCGCGCGCCGATCATCATGCTGACCGGCGCCGGCAGCGAGGCCGATACCATCCTGGGCCTCGATTCGGGCGCCAACGACTACGTGGTCAAGCCGTTCCGGCTCGGCGTGCTGCTGGCCCGGATCCGCGCCCAGTTCCGCCAGCACGAGCGCAGCGAGGATGCGGTCTTCGCGATCGGGCCCTATTCGTTCCGCCCGGGCGCGAAGCTGCTGATCGATAGCGAGACCGACCGCAAGATCCGGCTGACCGAGAAGGAAGCCGCGGTCCTCAAGTTCCTGTTCCGCGCCGGCCAGGCGGCGATCGGCCGCGACGTGCTGCTGAACGAGGTCTGGGGCTACAACTCCGGCGTGACCACCCACACGCTGGAGACCCATGTCTACCGGCTGCGCCAGAAGATCGAGCGCGACCCGTCGAACGCCGAGATCCTGTTGACCGAGGCCGGCGGCTACCGCCTGGTGCCGTGAGCCGCCGCGCCGGGGCGGCTCAGAGCGTGAGCACCCCTCCGCCGTCGACCTGGAGAATGTTGCCGGTGATGTAGCGCGCCCGGGCCGAGGCCAGGAACAGCACCGAATCGGCCACCTCGTCGATCTCGCCGAACCGCCTGAGCGGGATCCTGGCGGCCGGGCTGTCCTTCGCCGCGCCGGCGGCCTGCATGACGTCCTGGCGCGGCGAGCGCACCGGGCCGGGCGAGACCGCATTGACGCGGATGCCGTCCGGGCCGAACTCGGTCGCCAGCCCGCGGATGACCAGGTTGAGCGCGGCGTTGACGCTGCCGCCCGGCAGATGGATGGCGATCGGCATCTTGCCCCCGGTGCCGGTTACGCAGACGATGCTGCCGCCCCCGGCCGCGCGCATCGGCGGGATCGCCGCCTGCATGCAGTTGACCGATCCGAGCAGCTTGGCCGCCATTGCGTCCTGGAAGACCGAAGCGGTGATCTCCAGGAACGGGCCGAACGCCGGCACCGTGACCGAGGTGACCAGCACGTCGAGCCGGCCGTAGGTCTCGGCGATGCGGCCGGCCGCTTCGCGCGTCTGCGCCGCGTCGCTGGCGTCGGCCGGGGCCTCGAGCACCTCCGCTCCCTTCGCGCGAAGCGCCGCCGCGGCCTCGGCGACCGCGCGGCCCCGGCGCGAAGTCAAGGCGAGGCGCGCGCCCTCCGCCGCGAACCCCGCCGCGATCACCTGGCCGATCGCGCCAGTCGCGCCGACAATCCAGGCAATTTTGCCCGAAAGCTCCAGATCCATCGCACACCTCCGTAGCGCCGCCGATGCGGCATTTTCTTGGCCTCGATCGCGATCCAGACTACCGTTGCCGCCCGGCGATGCCCATAATCAACCGGAACAGGAGACCGCGTGGCCGACAGTGCCGAGCCAACAGTCCGTTTCTGGGGCGTCAGGGGCAGCATCGCCGCGCCCGGGCCGGACACCGTAAAATACGGCGGCAACACCTCTTGCGTGGAGGTGCGCTGCGGCGGCCGCAGCTTGGTGTTCGACGCCGGCACCGGCATCCGCGAGCTTGGCGAGGCGCTGTGCGGCCAGGGCGACCGCGAGGTCGATTTGTTCCTGTCGCACACCCATGTCGACCATATCGTCGGGTTTCCGTTCTTCCGGTTCGCTTACGAATCGAAGAAGAAGCTGCAGATCTGGGCCGGCCACCTGCGGCCCGAGCACACCATCGAAGAAGTGATGCGCGCCTTGATGACACCGCCCCTCTTCCCGGTGCCGCTCGATATCATGTCGGCGGATATCACGTTCCGCGACTTCAGCGCCGGCGAGGTCCTGCTGCCCTTCGACGGCGTGGTGATCAGGACCGCCGCGCTCGACCACCCCGACCGGGCGACCGGCTACCGCGTGGAGTGCAACGGCAAGGCGGTCTGCTATGTCACCGACACCCAGCATGTCGCGCGCGCGCCGAACCGGGACATCTTGGACCTGATCGCCGATGCCGACATCGTGATCTACGATGCGATGTTCACCGACGAGGAGTTCCGCCAATTCCATGATTGGGGTCACTCGACGTGGGAAGAATGTTTGAGGCTGTGCAAGGCCGCCAATGTCCGGGTGCCGGTGATCTTCCACCACCTGCCCTCGCGCGACGACCGGGCGTTGGACGCCATCGCGGACGCCGCCGCGCGGGCTCATCCCGGTGCCGTGGTCGCCCGGGAGGGCGAGACCCTCGTGCCGTGAGGCCCGGCACCGCCCGGCCGCCGGCTCTGACCAAGCGGGTCAGGGCGATGCTGATGGGGCTGGGCACAGTCACCGGCATCGCCCGGCGCGGCTTCTTTCTGCCTTACCGCTACGCCGCGAGCCTTCAGCACGGTTCCGACCGCGACGGGTATCCGGCGCTCGAGCCCTGTTTCGCCGCCGCGCGCCCGGAAATCATGCGGGTCATCGCCCGGATCGAGGACCACGCCGACAGCCTGGCTGCGCTCGGCGGCGGCGCGGCGCCGGCGCCGCGCTGGACCCAGGGCTGGTTTCCCCGGCTCGACGCCGCGGCGGCCTATGCGATCGTGCGCACGCATGCCCCGGGGCGCATCCTCGAGGTCGGGTCCGGCCATTCGACCCGGTTCTTCGCCGCCGCCGCGGCCGATTCCGGCCGCCAGACGGCGATAACCGCGATCGATCCGCAACCCAGGGCGGTCATCGAGGGGCTGGGCGTCGAGTTCCTGCGCATGACGGTCCAGAATGTCGCCGAAGAGCGCCTGATGCTCGCCCCAGGCGACGTGCTGAGCGTCGATTCGAGCCATTTGCTGGTTCCCGGAAGCGACGTGGATGTCCTTATCAACCGCATCTGGCCGCGCCTGCCCGCGGGCGTGCTGGTCCATTTTCACGATGTCTTCTTGCCCGACGGCTACCCCGCTTCGTGGAGCTGGCGCGGCTATAACGAGCAGCTTGCGATCGCGCCGCTGATCGCCTCCGGCGCGGCCGAGATCGTCTTCGCCAGCCATTACGCGCTGACCCGCATGGCAGATGCGCTTGCCGGGACCGTGCTGGACTGGCTGCCGGTCGTCGACGGCGCGGTCGAATCGAGCCTCTGGCTGCGCAAGCGGATTGCTGCGGTCCCCGGAGGCACGACGTGATAGCGCGGTGGCGCCTACGGGCCGGCAGCGACCGCTACCGCAACCTGCCGATCCGGGTCCTGCGGACCATCGCGGACCAGCAGGATGCGAGCGAGCGGCTGATCGGATGGTTTCAGCTCGCCGTGGTGGTGATCTTCGGCCTGCTCTACCTGGTCTCGCCCAAGACGTTCTCGCCCGATGCGCCGTTCGCGCCGGTTCCCTGGGTGCTGAGCGCCTATTTCCTGTTCACGGTGCTGCGCCTGGCCCTCTCCTACAGGGGCACCGTGCCCGACGCGGTGCTCTACGCTTCCACCGTGATCGACATGTTGCTGCTGCTCGGCTTGATCTGGAGTTTCCACATCCAGTACATGCAGCCGCCGTCGTTCTATCTCAAGGCGCCGACGACGCTTTACGTGTTCATCTTCATCGCGCTGCGCGCGCTGCGGTTCGAGGCGCGGTTCGTGATCGTCGCCGGCGTGGTGGCCGCGCTGGGCTGGACCGTGCTGGCCGGCTATGCCTTGTACGCGGGCCAGGAGCCCGGCGTCCTCACGCGGGACTACGTGCTCTACATGACCACGAACGCGATCCTGATCGGGGCCGAATTCGACAAGATCATCTCGATTCTGACGGTGACCGCGATCATCGCGGTGGCGATCACCCGCGCGCGCCGGCTGCTGGTGCGCTCGGTCGCCGAAGGCACCGCCGTGGCCGACCTGTCGCGCTTCTTCTCGCCGGAAATCGCCCAGCAGATCACCGCGTCCGAGGAGGCCGTGGCAGTCGGCCAGGGCCAGGTCCGCGAGGCGGCCATCCTGAACTGCGACATCAGGGGCTTCACCACCTATGCCAACACCGTCGCGCCGAACGTCCTGATCGGCACCTTGACTGCCTATCAGCGCCTGCTGGTGCCGCTGATCCAGGACCATGGCGGAGCGATCGACAAGTTCATGGGCGATGGGATCCTGGCGACGTTCGGCGCGGCGGTGCCGACCGAGACCTACGCCGCCGATGCGCTGCGCGCGGTCGATGCGATCATGGACGCGGCCGCATCCTGGAACCGCGAGCGCGAGGCCGCCGGCCTTGCCCCGCTGGGGATCGGCGCGGCGGTCGCCACCGGGCGCATCATCTTCGGCGCGGTGGGAGACGACACACGGCTGGAATACACCGTGATCGGCGAGCCGGTGAACCTGTCGGCCAAGCTCGAGAAGCACACCAAGGCCGAGCGCGTCCGCGCGCTCGCCGACCGGGATACCTACGAGCGCGCGCTCCGCCAGGGCTTTTCGCCCGGCCGGACCGTCGCAGCGCTGGAGGCCCGCCGCATCGAAGGCATCACCGACCCGGTCGACCTGGTGGTCCTGGCGGGTTGATCGCCCGGGCGAGGCCGCTGCCGCGATCGATCAGCGGTAGGGGTCGGCCGCGTCCCGCAGGCCGTCGCCCAGGAAGTTGAAGGCGAGGATCACCAGGATGACCGGGGCCACCGGCAGCATCAGCCAGGGATAGAGCGCGACCACGTTGATGTTCTGGGCCTCGGCCAGGAGCACGCCCCAGCTCGTGATCGGCGGGCGCAGGCCGAGGCCGAGGAAGCTGAGCGCGGTCTCGCCCAGGATCATCGCCGGGATCGACAGCGTCGCCGAGGCGATCAGGTGGCTCATGAACGACGGCATCATGTGGCGGAAGATGACCCGCCCCGGGCGCGCGCCCATGACCACGGCGGCGGCGACGAAATCCTCCTCGCGGATCGCCAGGAGCTTCGAGCGCACCGCGCGCGCGAGCCCCGTCCAGTCGAGCAGCCCCAGGATGATGGTGATCCCGAAATAGATCAGGATCGGGCTCCAGTTCACCGGGAGCGCGGCGGACAGCGCCATCCACAGCGGCAGTTCGGGGAAGGAGCGAATGATCTCGATCGCCCGCTGGGTGATGTTGTCCACCCAGCCGCCGTAATAGCCGGCGAGCCCGCCGACCGCCATGCCGAGGATGAAGCTGATCGAGATCCCGATCAGGCCGACGGTGAGCGAGATTCGCGCGCCGTAGATGATCCGCGACAGGACATCGCGGCCCAGCCGGTCGGTCCCCCACAGGAACAGCGTGCCCTCCGGGTGCGGGCAGACGATGTGGAAGCGGCCGGGGATCAGGCCCCAAAGGTCGTAACCGTCGCCCAGGCAGAAGAACCGGATCCGGTGGATGACAGACTTGTCCTCGCCGTAGACGCGGCGAAGCTCGGTCATGTCCAGACGATAGGTCGTGCCGTAGGTGAACGGCCCGACGAGCGCGCCGTCGTGGAACAGGTGCACCGGCTGGGGCGCGGCGAAGATGAAGTCGGTGTTGCGGGAATGCAGATTGTAGGGCGCGAGGATCTCGCAGACCACGATCGAGGCGTACATCGCCAGCAGGAACACCCCCGACCAGACGGCCGGGCGGTGGCGACGGAAGCGCCACCAGACCATGCGCCACTGGGAGGCCATGTAGAAGCGTTCCTGCTCGGGCGTGAGCGCTTCGGCGACATGGGGGTCGAACGGCTCGGGCGAGACGTAGTGCGGCAACCTGGCCTCGCCGCTCACCGCTCGCGCCCTCCCTGGAGGCGGATCCGCGGATCGAGCATCGCCAGCGCGAGGTCGGAGACGAACACCCCGACCACCGTCAGGCTTGCCAGGAACATCAGGAAAGAGCCGGCCAGATACATGTCCTGGCTCTGCAGCGCGCGCAACAGCATCGGCCCGGTCGTCGGCAGGTCGAGCACCACCGAGACGATCGCCGCGCCCGAGATGACCTGGGGCAGCAGGTTGCCGATGTCGGCGATGAACGGGTTGAGCGCCATGCGCAGCGGGTACTTGATCAGTAGCCGGCCCGGCGGCAGGCCCTTGGCGCGGCCGGTGACCACGTACTGCTTCTCCAGCTCGTCGAGGAGGTTCGCGCGCAGCCGGCGGATCATCCCGGCGGTGCCCGAGGTGCCGATCACCACCACCGGGATCCACAGATGCTCCAGGATCGAGACGATCTTGGCCCACGACCAGGGCTGGCCGATGAACTGCGCCTCCATCAGCCCGCCGATCGAGGTGCCGAACCACAGCTTGGCGAGGTAGATCAGCACCAGAGCGAGCAGGAAGTTGGGTGTCGCCAGCCCCAGGAAGCCGATGAAGGTCATCCCGTAATCGCCCCAGCTATACTGATGGGTCGCCGAGTAGACCCCGATCGGGAAAGACACCACCCAGGTGAACACGATGGTGCTGAACGAGACGATGAAGGATAGCCACAAGACATCGCCGACCACCTCGCTGACCGGCAGGTTGAACTCGAACGAGAAGCCGAAATCGCCCCGCAGCATGCCGGACAGCCACAGCAGGTACTGCTCCCATCCCGGCCGGTCGAGACCGTATTGCTGGCGCAGGAAGGCAAGCTTCTGCTCGTTGACGGATTCGCCCTGAGCCTGGAGCTCGGCGACGTAGCTGGTCAGGTAGTCGCCCGGCGGCAGCTGGATGATCACGAACACGATCAGGCTGATCGCCAGCAGACTCGGAATCATGATCAGCAGGCGGCGGACGACATATCCGATCATCGTTCCCGTCTGCCCTCCCGCTAGCGGCCGGCGGCGGACTTGGGGCCGTCGAGCCAGAACAGGTCCGGCCGGTAGACCCCGAAATGCGCGCCCGGGTTCCAGTTGTAGACGCCCTTTTCCGGAACGTTGCGCAGCCGGTTGCTGACCACGACCGGCTGCAGCGTGCCGGCGATCAGCCCGATGGTGAACACGTTGGCGGTGTTGATCTCGAGCATCCGGTGCCAGATCGCTTCGCGCTCGGCCGGACTTGCCGCCTCCACCCAGGCGCGGTTGAGGCGAAGCAGCGCGGTTGCGTCGGCGAGGTCGGGCGCCCGGCCCAGCCTGCCCTTGGTCTGGTAGTGCTGGCCCCATCTGGGCCATTGGAACTGTTGCTGGCTGGTCGGCGCGAACTCGTCGGGGATGGTGGCGCTGTTCGGCAGCCCGTTCTCGTGGCCCGACCAGATCGAGACCAGGGTCCGGCCGGCGAAGATGCGGTTGCGGAACACCTCGCGCTGGGACGGCCTGGTGTAGAGCTTGATGCCGATCTTGCGCCAGGTGTCGTGCACCAGCTCCAGCACGTCGGACTGCTCGGAGTCCTCGCCCGCGGTCTCGACGATGATCTCCATCGGCCTTCCGTCGGGGAGCAGCCGCAGTCCGCGTCGGTCGCGCCCGGTCAGACCGATCTCGTCGAGCAGCCGATTGGCGGTCTCGAGGTCGAAATTCGCCCAGTTGGTCTGATAGGATTTACGGAACAGCGGGCTGCCGGGAAGGACGGTGTTGTTGCCCTCGATCGCGAGACCGAAATAGATCGCCTGGTTGATCTCGTGCCGGTCGATCGCCAACGACAGCGCCCGGCGGAATCGGGTGTCGCGGAACAGCGCGCGCCACACTGGATCGCTTGCATTGAGGTTGGGGAACAGGGCGAGCTTGGCGCCCTTGGCGGTTCGCCACAGGTGCACCCGCTGGTTCTCGCGCTCCTCGCCCGCCTTGAGGAAGGTGTAGTCGTTGAAATGCAGCCCGCGGGCCTGCAGATCGGTTTCGCCCGCGCCGGTCTTGAGCGGAATGATCTTGCCGTCGGCGATATGCAGCGCCACCCGGTCGATATAGGGAAGCTGGCGGCCGGCCGGATCGATGCGGTGGTAATAGGGGTTGCGCTCGAACACGAAGCGCTTGGCCGGCGGCTTCTGCCGGTTGATCCAGGGCTGCAGGCTCGGCAGGTCGGGATTGTCGTTCTTGTACTGGTTGTCCATGCGGTTGTGGAGCGAGGCCCAGTTCCGCCGCCGCGACGTCTCGACCAGCCTGGCGAGCGTCTTCGGGTCGGCATAGGCGGCGTGGTAACGCTTGAGATAGTGCGCCGGGCGGTAGAGGTAGAACGGCCTTGCCGCGGCTAGCGCCGGCAGAAAATAGGGGTTGGGCCGCGACCAGGCGTATTCGACCGTGTGCGCGTCGATCTGGCGGAACTGCGCCTTCTCGCCCTCGACCACCATCAGCTTGGGCGGACCCAGCGGCGACAGCTCGGGGTTGTTGGCCATGTCCTGCCAGAAATACCGGAAATCCTCGCTGGTGAACGGCACGCCGTCGGACCAGCGATGGCCCTTGCGCAGGTGGAGCCGGAACCGCCGGCTGCCCTCGACCTCGTAGCGCTCGAGGATATCGGCGCGCAGGTTGCCCTCGTGGTCGTAACCGACCAGCCGCGCATAGCCGTAGACCACCATCATCCGGATGTCCTTGGCCAGGCCCATCACCAGCCGCAGCGTCCCGCCATGCCGGCCGATCACCCGCCAGGCGGGCGCGAAATCGGCGACCGCCGGGCTTTGCGGCAGGCGCTGTGCGACCGGCGGCAGCTTTCCCGCCGCGACCGCGGCGGCAAGCCAAGGCGTCTCGACCGGCTTGATCCCGGCCGCAGCGGCGGCGCCGGCCACCAGCGCCAGCACGGCGGCCGCCGGGATCATCGGCGCGGTCATTGCAGCAGTTCCGCGCCGCTTGCGCCGTCCCTCGCGCGCACGAAATGCTCGCCGCCGAGATCGTGCAGCACCGCGCCGCCGGCCCCGTCCAGCGTGAACGGTGCCGGCCATTCCGCCGGGTCCGAGGCCTTGCCGTCCATCAGCGCCCCGAGGTCGAGCCGGGAATCGGGGTCCGGTTCGGGCACCGCGGCCAGGAGCGCCCTGGTGTAGGGGTGGACCGGCTGCTTGAACAGGATCTCGCGCGGCGCGGTCTCGACCAGGCGGCCGGCGCACATCACCGCGATCCGGTCGGAGATGTAGTCGACCACGGCCAGGTTGTGGGAGATGAAGATGTAGGTCAGCCCGAGTTCCGCGCGCAGGTCCCGGAGCAGGTTGAGGATCTGCGCCTGGACCGAGACGTCGAGCGCCGACACCGGCTCGTCGCAGATCAGCAGCCGGGGTCTGAGCGCGAGCGCGCGGGCGATCCCGATCCGCTGGCGCTGGCCGCCGGAGAAGCTGTGCGGGTAGCGGTTGAGATGGCGCGGGTCCAGCCCGACCAGCGCCATCAGCTCGCGGACCATTTCGGCGCGGTAATCCTCATCGCCCACCGCGTGGATGATCAGCGGCTCGGAGATGATGTCGAAGACCGTCATCCGCGGGTTGAGCGAGCTGAAGGGGTCCTGGAAGATGAACTGGATCTTGCGCCGGTAGGGCAGCATCTGGCGCTCGCCCAGCCGCGCAAGGTCGACCGCCGTGCCGTCGTCGTCGAAGACGATTTCCCCGGAATCGGGCTTGAGCGCACGCATGATCATCTTGGACAGGGTGGTCTTGCCGCAGCCGCTCTCCCCCACCAGGCCGAGGCATTCGCCGCGACGGACGTGCAGGCTGACATCCTCGACCGCGAGCACCTCGCCGCCGCCGCTGCCGAAGATGCCCGACTTGCGCAGGCTGAAGCGTTTGGTCAGGCCCGCGACCGCGAGCAGCGGACGGTCCGCGGCCGACGGCGCGGGCTCTTCCGCCGGCGGGCTCAGGAGGTGCCCGGTCGCGTGCCGGATCTCGCGCAGCGGCACCAGACGCTCGCCCGGCGCCATGTGGAAGCGCGGCACCGCGCGCAACAGTCCCCTGAGATAGTCATGGCCCGGGTTGTTAAAGATCTCCTCCAGCGGGCCGCTCTCCATGACCTTGCCGTGATACATCACCACGATCTCCTCGGCCACGTTGGCGACCACGCCGAGGTCGTGGGTGATCATCAGCACCGCCATGTCGAGCTCGGACTGGAGGTCGCCGATCAGCTTGAGGATCTGCGCCTGGATGGTGACGTCGAGCGCCGTCGTGGGCTCGTCGGCGACCAGCAGCGCCGGGCGGCAGACCAGCGCCATGGCGATCATCGCGCGCTGGCGCAGCCCGCCCGACAGCTCGAAAGGATAGGTCTTGACCGCCCTGCCAGGGTCCGGGAAGCTGACCAGACGCAGCATCTCGACGACGAGCTCGACCGCCTCGGCCTTGCTGGCCTTGCGGTGCAGCACCAGCGCCTCGCCGATCTGGTCGCCGATCGTGTGCAGGGGCGACAGCGACGTCATCGGTTCCTGGAAGATGATCGAAATGCGGCCGCCGCGGATCGCCCGCATCCGCTTGCCGTCGACGGCGAGCTTGGTCAGGTCGACCGCCTCGCCCGGGCGCGCCGGGTCGCGGAACAGGATTTGTCCGCCGGTGATGCGGGCGGATTTGGGCAGGATCCCCATAATGGCCTGCGAGACCACGGTCTTGCCCGAGCCGGACTCGCCGACCAGCGCCGTGGTCCGGTTGGCCGCGACGCGGAAGCTGACGCCATCGACCGCCTTGACCACACCGGCGGGGATCTGAAACTCGACCTTGAGATCATCGACGCTCAGGAGGTCGACTGCCGGCTCGGACATCAGCTTCGGTCTCGGGCGGCTCGGTCATCGGCTTCGATGCCGAACGGGCGCAAATTGCCGCACGTCGCGGCCGGCAGCGCGACGCCGCGGGCCTGCGCCTCGCCGACGGTGCGCGCCAGCAGGCCGGCGAAGCCCTCGAGTGTCGATTCGACGCGAACGGCCTGCTCTGTTCCCTTTATCGTCAGGACCATCCATCCACCGACGCGGTCTCTACTGGTCGTATAGTAACGCAACTTCACCCTGACAAGCGCGTCCCAAAGGACGCGGGCCGGGATCGGCCCGTCCACGCGGACCCCTTCCTGCGAGACGACGATTTCGGACCGCGCCCGAACCAGCGCCTGGGCGCCGTAGACGGTGAAGACCAGCGCCAGACCGCCGAGGATCAGCGCGGCCTCATCGCTCGGCCCGATGAGCGCCAGCGGCCCGAGCGTGAGCGCCAGACCGGCGCCGGTGCGCAGGAGCGCCGCCGCGGTGGCGCCGGGCGGGTAGACCAGGCGCGTGCCGTCGGCCGCCGGGATCGGGGCGGTCGACATCACCGCACGCTCACCCGACCCGCGCGCCGAGGGCGTCGAGGACCAAGCGGGCGGTCGCCGCCGCGCCGTCGAGATCGATCGCCGGCCGCCGTGGCGGCGGCGCGTCGATTGCGGCCCGGACGGCCTCGGCGATCTTTGCCGCCGACAGCTCCGCCTCCTCGACGACCGTGAACCCGGCGTCGGCGGCCAGAAGCCGCGCACGCAGCGTCTGCTCGGTCTCCAGCCCACCGGCATAGGGCACCACCACCGCGCGCGCGCCGGTGACAAGGAGCTCCATCATCGTGTTGTAGCCGCCCTGGGAGATCGACAGGCGGCAGTTGGCAAGCAGGCTGGTGAAATCCGCGCGCGCGCGTTCGACCACCACCCCGGCCGGCGCAGCCGAGCGGATGCGCACGAACAGGTCTTGCGGCAGCCCGTGCCCGGCGAGAACCCGCCACGGCGCGCCGGCCAGCGCGGTGCGGGGCCGGGCGGCGATCGCGGCCTCGAACAGCGTCTGGCTGACCGCTCCGCCGCCGGCCGAGACGATCACCTCCCCGGCGCCCGCATCCCCGCCGTCCGGCGCTTCGTCCACCACGTAGCCGGTATAGCGGATCTTCCGGGCGATGCGCGCGGCCGGCGCGAAAGTGCGCTCGAAGGGGACGATCGACGGATCGCCGTGCACCAGAACTAGGTCGTAAAGCCGCTCGATGACGTCCAGCATCTCGGTGATTCGCTCGGGCTTGGGCGGTGTGACGAGAATATCGCGGACCGAGGAAAGGATGAGAGGTCTGGGGGTTCTGGCGGCGGCCGCTTCGAGCATCGCCAGGATCTCGCTGCGGAGCTGGCGCCGCCCGAACGGGTAAAGCTCGGTGATCACCGCGTCCGGCGCGGTCTCGGCGACCAGTGCGACCAGTGCTGCGGCGCGCGCCTTGCGCAGCGCCTCGTCCATCTCCCGACCGGCTTCGTCGATCAGCACCTTGAACGTTCGATCGCCCGCGGTCACCGGCGGAAGCTGAACGAAGCGGGCGCGGCCGGCATCCAGGCCCGGCACCGCCGGGCCGCCGGAAACCAGGGTGACGGCCGCGCCGGCGCCGCCGAGCGCCCGGGCGAGCGTTACCGCGCGCTTGAGATGGCCGATGCCCAGCAGGTGCTGGACGTAGAACAGCACGCGCGGGGCTGCGGTCATGAGCCGTCCAGCATGATGTTTGCCCGCTCCAGCGTGACGGCGCCGTCAGCGTCGATGGCGAAAAGCTGGGCTGCGGCCCATTCCAGCCGGACCGGCGGCTTGGCGATCATGTCCCAGCCGGTGGCAAGCGACAGCACCGCGCGGATCACGCCCTGGTGGCAGACTGCGCCCACCGCCGCGCCCGCCGCGCGGCGCCCGAGAAGCCACGCCGAGACCCGCTGGCGCAGCTCGCGCGGGCTTTCTCCGCCATGCGGCCTCAGATCGAGGCCGTGCGCAGTGCGGCGCTCGAATTCCTCGGTTCCGTACCGGGCGCGGATTTCGGCGCTGTTCAGGCCCTCCCACGCGCCCCAGTCCATTTCGATCAAAGCGTGTTCGACGGTCGCCTCGATGCCGAGAAGGCAAGCGGTCTCCCGCGCCCTTGCCAAGGGGCTCACGAACCAGTCGAACGCCTTGAGCTCTTCGGGCAGGACCCATTGCGCGACCGCCTTGCGACCGGATTCGCTCAGCGCCCGGTCGGCGTGGCCCTGGATGAGCCTGGCTTCGTTCCAGTCGGTCGGGCCGTGGCGGATCAGGGCGAGATGGATCACCGATGCGCCGTCTTGGCTGTAATCCGGCGCAGGACCCGGTCTATGCCGGCCGCGGCGGCCTCCAGACCGTGGCGCGAGGACGCCTTGCGCCGCGCCGCGCCGGCATATGCGGCGGTGTAGTAGGGCGCCTGGAGCAGGAATAGCAGCGCCTCGGCGAAGGCGCCGGGATCGCCCTCGGCGGCGAGGATGCCGGTCTCGCCGTCCGCAACGATGTCGCCGACCCCGCCCGCGTTGCCGGCGACCACCGGCAGGCCCGCCGCCTGGGCTTCGATGATGGCGACGCCGAAGGCCTCGCGCACCGCCGGCCAGACATAGATGTCCGCCGCCGCGTAAAGCGCCGGCAGGTCGGCGGGCACGACCTCGCCCAGGAAATGCACCCGGCCGTCGGGGAGTGCGGCAAACGCCGCCTCGACATCGGCCCGCGCCGGGCCGCCGCCGGCGATCACCAGCGTCCACGGCTCGTCCACCAGGTGCGACAACGCCTGGGCCAGCACCCGGTAGGAGGCGAGCTTGTCGCCACGCCGCATCATCGCAACCGTCAGCAGGACCGCCGCGCCGTCGGCCAGCCCCAGCCGTGCGGCAAGCGGCGCCTGGTGGTCGGCGCGCCGATCGGCGGCCGCCGCGAACGGTGCCGTATCGATGAACGGGGCGAGTTGGCACAGCTTGTCCGGGCCCGCGACCAGCGGCAGCAGGCAGTCCGTATCGGCCGAGTTGAGGCCGATGATCGCATCGGCCCACCGGATAGCCGCCGCCGCGCCGTCATGGCCGATCGCCCACGGCCCGCCGCCGCGCTTGGGCGCGTGCGAGGCCTCGGCAATCACATAGGGGATGTCGAGCGCCGCCGAGACCGCGGGGCCGAGCCAGTCGGGCGCTTTGTAGTAGAGGTGGTAGGTGAACCACGTCTGCGGCCGTTGTATCGCCGGCGCGGAGCGGTAGCGGCGGACCAGCCGGCCGGCCAGCCGCCCGCCGGTCCGGCGCAGCCGGTCCTGGCGGGATGGATCGCCCCCGGGCTCGCGCGCACAAAACGACGACGGCAGGTCGACCCTGTGCCCGGCGGCTTCCAGCGCGCGGATCAGCAGGCGGGCGACCGCCCGGTCGCCCGAGGGCACCGGCGATCCCGGCGGCTTCATCGGCGCGTAGAAAGCGACGCGCATGCCGCCCGGGATCCGGGCTCGGTGAGGCCGAACTGCGCCGCGAGCCGGTCGATGCCGGCGGCGAACCCGAATTCGCCGCGCACCCGCTCCGCACCGGCGCGTCCCAGCCCCTCGCGCCGCAGCGGGTTGCCGATCAGAGCCAGCAGCGCGTCGGCCAGGGCTGCGGCATCCTCGGGCGGCACCAGGATGCCGGTGCGGCCGTCCTCGATCAGCTCCGGGATCGCCGCCACGCGGCTCGCCAGACAAGCCAGCCCCTGGCTCTGCGCCTCGAGCAGGACGTTGGGCAGGCCGTCGCGATCGCCCGAGCGCGCGATGCGCGAGGGCAGGACGAACAGGTCCGCCCGGCGATAGGCCGCAAGGACCTCGTCCTGGGCGGCCGCGCCGCGCCACGCGATCCGCGCGCCGATCCCCAGCCGCCCGGCCAGCGCCATGAGCGCGTCGCGATCCGTCCCGCCGCCGATATGGGTCAGCCGCCAGCCCACCGCGCGCGGGAGCATCGCTAGCGCCGCGAGCAGCACGTCGAGGCCTTTCTTCTCGACCGCCCTCGCGACGGTGAGCAGCCGGACAGGGGCGGCCGGATCGGTGCCGTCGCGCTGCTGGGGCGCCCGCGCGGGGGAGGGAAAGCGTT
This sequence comes from Alphaproteobacteria bacterium, assembly GCA_965248835.1. GTDB lineage: Bacteria > Pseudomonadota > Alphaproteobacteria > MPNO01 > MPNO01 > CAYFYS01. Next base: position 1,203,109 of record CBDFLJ010000001.1, on the reverse strand, counting down.
CCGGGTCGAGGCCGTGATAGATCACCTGGACGCGCGCCGGCTGCGGCGCCAGCCCGCTCAGGTGCCGGCCCGCAGCCTGGCTGCAGGTCACGAGCCAGGCGCAGGCGGCGAGCTTTTCGGACTTCTCCCAGGACGGTGTGGTCCAGATGTCCTTCGCGTGCGCCGAGACCGACCATTGCAGTCCCGCGATGATTGCCGCGTAGCGTGCGACCGAGGCCGGGGTGTGCAGGAAATGGGCGTGCAGGTGGCCGATCCCGGCCGGCATTTCCGCGGCCAGCACGGCCGCCTGCCCGAACCTGCGGACCCTGTTGGGCGTCGGATCCCTGATCAGGTCCTTGAGCCATGTGCGCAGCGCTGCCGCGAAGCCCGGCAGGCGGTGCGCCGCACGGAGCCCGGCAAGGACGCGCCGCGGCTGGTCGTGCAGGTATTCCGGCAGGTAGAGGATCGGCGCGGCGATCTCGGCGTGCACCGCATGGCGCGCGGTCTCGGTCGGCTGGCGCAGCGAGACGATGCGGATGTCCAGGCCGCGCCGCTCCAGGGCGCGGATCTCGTTGGCGATGAAGGTCTCCGACAGGCGCGGATAGCCTTTGAGCACGAAAGCGACCGGGCCGGCCATGGCCTGCTTCCTAGCCGGTCTGCCGCGCCAGCCCGAGCCGCGGCGTGCCGGCCCGTTGGATCAGCCGCCGGGCCAGCCGATCGACATTGTGCAGGCCGTCGAGCAGGCCCGGGACCACCACCTCGGACGGCGCGGGTTGCTGCGGCAGCGCGCGCAGCGCGGTCGCCATCGAGGCGGGGTCGCGGCGGCCGTCGTCGACCAGCACCCTGAGCAGCCCGAGGGCTTCGGCGCGGTTCGCGCGGATATATTGTTCCCGGCGCGGAACGGTTCGCGGCACCACCAGCGCCGGCTTGTCGAAAGACAGGATTTCGCAGAACGTGTTGTAGCCGCCCATGGCGACGATCCCGGCCGCCCGGGCGATCAGCGCCTCGAGATTGGCATCGAAGGTGATCACCGCGACGCTGTCCAGCGCGGCGGCGCGCTGGACGAACCGTGCCTGGGACTCCGGCGGCATGAACGGGCCGAAGACGATCAACGCGGGGTGCGGTGCTCCGCTGTCGGCCTCGTAGGCGCGCAGCACCCAGTCGACCAGCGCCTCGCCGTCGCCGCCGCCGCCCGGCGTGACCAGCAGGAACGGCGAGTCGAAGGGCAGTTCGGGCGTGGCGGCGGATGCGGCCGAGACCGCCGAGCGCTCCAGGTAGCCGGTGAACACCGTGCGTCGGCGGATCGAGTCGCTGAGCGGTAGATCGGCCAGCGGGTCGCAAATCTGCGGCAGCCCGTAGATCCAGATCTCGTCATAGAGGTTCTGGAGCGCGGGCACGACGTTCTTGCGTTCCCATTCCGGTGCCAGCAGCGCGGGCTCGTCCAGCACGTCGCGCAGGCCCAGCACCAGCGGCGTGCCGCGCGCCTTGAGCATCTCCAGCGTCTCGCTGACCTCGCCCCGCAGCCCCAGCGGCTCCTTGTCGACCAGGAAGAAGTCCGGATCGAACACGTCCGCGGTATGGCGGATGATCGAGGCGCGCATCGCCATCGTGTCCTCGATGCCGAGCTTGAGGCTGTGCGAGGTGTACTCGCCGTTGCGCAGCTTGATGACGCCCGGGATGCGGACGAAATCGACCCGCCGGCGGAACTCGAAACTGCCGATGATCGGCGAGCCCGACATGATCAGGACCGACATCTCCGGATTGCGGTCGACCAGCGCGTTGGCGATCGCCCGGCACCGGCGCAAGTGGCCCAGACCGAACGTGTCGTGGCTGTAGACCAGTACCCGCGTGTTCGCCGCGGCCTCTTCCATCCCGCGCTCCCGGAATATTATCGAGCCGACTATCGCACAGCACGAAGCTGTGCCCAAGTAAGAGATTGGCCGTCAAAAGGGATTTGCCCGATCGCAAGTCCGGCCCGCGCGGTTTGCAGAACACCGCAACGGTGGCGTAATAGTCTAGGAATCCGGGCCGCGGCCCGGTCGGCGGGCGTCGAAGGGAAGCTGGTGGAAAAGGGTATCTACAGGTACATCCTGCGCCACAGCGTGCGCCGGCAGGTTGTGCTGACCTTGATGGCGGCGGCGAGCTTCCCGTTCCTCTACGCCTTCTACGAGCTTCCCAAGCAGATCGTCAACGAGGCGATCCTGGCCAACACCATCGCATTTCCGGTCGCGCTCGCGGGCGTCGCGCTCGACCAGATCGACTACCTGTTCTTGCTGAGCGCGCTGTTCCTGCTGCTGGTCTTCTTCAACCAGAGCTTCAAGTACGCCATCAACGTCTATCGCGGCCGGGTCGGCGAGCGGATGCTGCGCCGGCTGCGCTTCGATCTCTATTCGCGGGTCATGCGATTCCCGCTGCCGACCTTCCGCAAGACCTCCCAGGGCGAGGTGATCCAGATGATCACCGCCGAGGTCGAGCCGCTGGGCGGTTTCATCGGCGATGCGTTCTCGCTGCCCGCCTTCCAGGGCGGGACGCTGCTGGTGATCCTGTCCTTCCTGCTGGTCCAGAACCCCTATATGGCGCTTGCCGCGACGGCGCTCTACCCGTTGCAGTTCTGGCTTATCCCGAAGCTGCAGCGCCGGGTGAACGCCTTCGGCAAGGAGCGCGTGCGCCTGGTCCGCCGGCTGTCCGACCGCATCGGCGAGACCATCGCCGGCGTCCAGGAGATCCACGCCAACGACACCTCGGCACTCCATTTGGCCCAGTTTTCCGGCCAGCTGGGCGAGATCTACGAGGTCCGGCTGAAGATCTATATCTGGAAGTTCATCATCAAGTTCCTCAACAACTCGATCAACCAGCTGGGCCCCTTCTGCTTCTATTCGATCGGCGGCTATCTGGTGATCGACGGCAACCTGGAGATCGGCACCCTGCTGGCGGCGATCGCCGCCCACAAGGACCTGGCGGCGCCGTGGAAGGAACTGCTCACCTATTACCAGCGGCGCGAGGACGCCCGGATCAAGTTCGGCCAGGTGACCGATCAGTTCGAGCCGGCCGGCATGCTCGAGCTCGACCTTCAACGCATCGAGCCCGAGGCCATCGCGCCGCTATCGGGCGAGGTGGTCGGCTCGAGCGTGCTGCTGGAGGACGACACCGGGACCGTGCTGGTCGACGGCGCGACGTTCAGGCTCGATTCGGCCAGGCACGTGGCGATGATCGGCGCCGGCGGCAGCGGCAAGGAGGAGTTGATGCAGCTCCTGGCCCGGCTGATCGCGGCCAATGCCGGGACCATCGCCATCGGCCCGGACCGCCTTGCCGAGCTGCCCGAGGCGGTGACCGGGCGTCGGCTCGGCTATGTCGGTGCGCAGCCCTTCCTGTTCGCGGCCAGCGTCTACGACAATCTGGTCTACGGGCTCAAGCACCGCCCGCTGAACCCGGCCGTGTATGACGATGCCGGCCAGACCGCGTTGCGCGCCCGGATCCGGGAAGCCGAGGCTTCCGGCAATTCGGCCGATGATCCCTACGCCGACTGGATCGACTACCGGGCCGCCGAAGCCGAGGGCGGCGAGGCGTTGGGTGAGCGCGTCTTCGAGGCGCTGGACATCGTCGGGCTGACCGATGACATCTACGAAATGGGCCTGCGCGGCACCATCGATCCGGCCGCCAGGAGCGGTCTTGCGCAGAGCCTGCTCGAGGCCCGCGCGGCGTTCCGCGACCGGCTGGCCGATCCCGAGATCGCGGCCCTCGTGGAGACCTTCGACGCGGAGGCCTACAACGAGAACGCGACCCTGGGCGAGAACCTTCTGTTCGGCACCCCGGTCGGCGATGCTTTCCAGATCGGCCGGCTGGCCGAGAACCCCTATGTGCTGCAGGTCCTCGAAGAGTCGGACCTGGCGGCGCCGTTGCTGGAAGCCGGCCGCGAGGTCGCCTCGTTGATGGTCGAGCTGTTCGCCGACCTGCCGCCGGGGCATCATTTCTTCGATCAGTACAGCTTCATCAGCTCCGAGGACCTGCCCGAGTTCCAGGCGGTCATCACCCGTATCGGCCGCGAAGGCATGCAGGCACTGCGTCCCGAAGAGCGCACGATGCTGCTGTCGTTGCCGTTCATGGTTTCTCCGGCGCGTCACCGGCTGGATGCCATCACCCCGGAGATCAAGGAAGGCGTGCTGCAGGCGCGCAAGCGCTTTGCCGACCGGTTGCCCGGGGACTTGGCCGGCGCGGTCGCGTTCTTCGACGCCGGCAGGTTCAACGAAGCGGCCACGCTCCAGGACAATATCCTGTTCGGCAAGCTCGCCTATGGCCCGGCGCGCGGTGCCGAGCGCGTCGGAGCGCTGATCCGCGAAGTGATCGATGCGCTGGACCTGCGCCACGCCGTGATGACGGTTGGGCTCGATTTCCAGGTCGGAATCGGCGGTTCCCGGTTGTCGGCGGCCCAGCGCCAGCGCATCGGATTGGCGCGGACGCTGCTCAAGAAGCCCGATATATTGCTTCTCAACGACGCTGGCGTCGGCTTCGATGCCCCGAGCCTGGCCCGGCTGGTCGGGCGGGTCCTGGAGGCGTTCCGAGGCCGCGGCGTGATCTGGGCCTTGTCGCGCCCGGATCTGGCGTCCAATTTCGAGCAGGTCATGGTGGTGCGCGGGGGCAAGGTGGTCGAGCACGGAGCGGTCGCCGACCTGGACAAGGAAGGCACCGCGTTCAGAGAACTGCTAAACGCCGGTTGATCCGCGTGTCGGGGGCAACCGGCCGAAGGATTTCACAGTGAGCCTCAACGAAGAAGTCGATCTCTTACGGAAGATCCCGCTGTTTGCCAAGATCGAGCCCTCCAAGCTCAAGCTGCTCGCTTTCACGAGCGAGCGGCTGACCTTCGCCGGCGGCCAGGAGCTGTTCCATCAAGGCGATGTCGGCGACAAGGCCTTCATCATCGTCCAGGGCGAGGCCGAGGTGCTGGTCGACGCGCCCGGCGGCGAGCTCAAGGTCGCCACGTTGGCCAAGAACGACCTGGTCGGCGAGATCGCTATCCTTATCGACGTGCCGCGGACCGCAACGGTGCGCGCGGCCAACGAGCTGACGACGCTGGCGATCTCCAAGGACCAGTTTTTCCGGATGATCACAGAGTTTCCCGACATGGCGATCGAGATCATGCGCGAGCTGGCCCACCGGCTGGAGAAAACCACCAGCCAGCTCCGCGCGGCGATGGACGGCAACTGAGAGCCGCGCGCGGCGGATCATGAGCCGTCTGGATTCGTTTATCCGGCGCCTCGAGGCCCAGCGCGCCTGCCTCGATTCGGCCATGGAGATGATCCGCGATGTCGACGGCCCGGTTCTGGAGCTCGGGCTCGGCAACGGCCGCACCTACGATCACCTGAGGGCGAATCTCGCCGGCCGGCCGATATACGTCTTCGACCGCCGGGTCGCCGCCCACCCGGACTGCATCCCCGACCCCGCGTTTTTCATAGAGGGCGATATCGTCGCTACCCTGGCCGAAGCGTCCGCGCGCCTGCCCGGCCCGGCCGCCCTGGCCCATTGCGATATCGGCACCGGCGATGCGGCGGCCAACGCGGCCCTGGCGCAGACCATCGCGCCGCTGATCGACCGGCTGATGGCCGAGGGCGGGCTGATCGTCAGCGACCAGCCCATGGAGGCGGCGGGCTGGCAGCCGCTGCCGCTGCCCGCAGGGGTGGAAGCGGGCCGCTACAACATGCGCCGGGTCAGCCGGTCGGCAGCGGGCTGATCGAGGTGAAGCGCTCCTTGGCCCAGCCCTGCTCGTAGGGCGTGCAGAAGATCCCTTCGAAGCGGACCGTGCGTACCTTCCATTCGGCGCCGTCGCGGCGGAACTCGCAGATATAGCGGCCCATCACCCAGACCGCCTCGCGGCTGTCGTCGGGGCCGTGCAGCGTCGCCGGCTCGAAGCATAGCCAGGTGCCGTTCGCCCGGTCGCCTTCGACCGTGATCGACTCCGAGCCCAGCAGATGGCTCGATTCGCAGATCCGCGTGCCGGCGGTGAATTTCCGGGACAGCGCGGCGCGGCCGCGCTCGGACATGCCGACCTCTGCGAACCCGGTGCCGCTGGTCCACATGCCGTCCTCGGTGTAGTAGGCCACCAGCCGCTCGCCCCAGCGCGGGTGGTCGCGCTCATCGGCCTTGGCCAGCATCTCGGCCATCAGGCGCCGGATCGCCGATTCGTCCTCCAGCCGCTGCACCCGGGCCGCGAGTGCCGCGACCGTCGCTTCAAGGCTCATTGAATGTCTCCTTCATCGACCTCGCCCCAGGTCCATTCACGATGTTCGAGGATCTCCGCCAGCCCGGCGCCCGCCGGCACGATCACCATCCGGCTGTCGATGTCGGCGAACGAGACCGTGCCGTCGAGGCCCGGCGGCGGCGCGCCCGCCATGAAGGCGCGCACCAGCTTCAGCAGATAGCGCCGCAGCCGAGCGACCAGGAGGTCCCTGGAGCCGATGTTCTCCAGGCTTCGGTCGACGATCGGGCCCATGCTCTGGAGCATCGCGATGTCCTGGGCCGCGATCCCCCTGATGCCGGTATAGTTTTCCGATTTCTGCCGGTTCCGGTCCAGCAGATGGAGGTTGGCCAGACTGCCGCGCGAACGGTAGTCGTCTTCCGGGTCGATCAGGTCGTGGCCGAAATGGTACTCCAGCCGCGCCCGGTCCTCCGCCGTGAAGTCGACCTCCGGGTCGTAGTGAACGTAGTAGAGCCAGTGGTGCTCGTCGTCGATCGGCACCCAGGCATGCCAGATCCAGCGCATGCCGGTGCGCCCGGCCGGCACGATCGTGTGGCAAGGCACGACGAACGGGTCGACCCAGTAGAGCGCCTTGGCCGGATCCGCGGTCTTCCAGCCCCAGACGGTCTGCATCCCGAACGGCTCTTCGCGCGTATAGGCGCGCGGCTGCGGGTCGTGGTTCATCGCCGCGCGGCGCTCGTCGAGCGGCGCCTGGTCGATGGTGCTGTGCAGGAACGATGGGTGGGAGATGTCGAGATCGGCCTCGATCCCCTGCAGGTAGTTGCATTCCTGCCGGTAGTGGTAGCCCAGCACCTGGTGAGCCGGCAGCGTGGTGAACAGGAACGCCGGAAAGGGCGGCGGCTCGGCCGCCGGCCCCATATAGGTCCAAACGATCCCGCCGGCCTCGCGCGTCGGGTAGGCGGTATGGCTGATGGTCCTGCCGAAATCCGGGCTCGCCTCGGCCGGAGTCTCGACCACCCGCCCCTCGACATCGAGCTTCCAGCCGTGGAAGACGCAGCGCAGCCCGCATTCCTCGTTGCGCCCGTATACCAGCGAGACCCGGCGGTGCGGGCAGAACTCGTCGAGCAGGCCGACGCGGCCCCGCGTGTCGCGGAAGGCGACCAGCCGCTCGCCCAGCAATTGGACCGCAATCGGCGCGCCGTCGGGCTCGGGCAGCCGTTCGGACAACATCGCCGGCAGCCAGTAGCGGCGGAACAGCTTTCCCATCGGCGTGTCCGCACCGGTTCGGGTGAGAAGCTCGTTTTCCTCCCGCGTCATCCGTGCCACATGCCGTCTCCCGCGCGATCCCGCCGCGATTATCGCACCCGGTGCCGGCCGCGCGAAGCGCGCCGCCGGATTGTCTGCGTCGTTGCAGTGCGGCCCGGAGCGCGTTCGCCGCACTCAAGAACCGCGCGATCTTCGGCAAGGTGATCGTCGCCCCCTAGCCAGGAGCTGGTCAGGCAGGAAGATGAACGACGAGATCCCGACTCTTGAGAAACGGCGCCAGCAGGCCGCGGTCATCAAGCCGATCTACGAGGAGATGGTCGCGGTCCTGGGCGAGGCGAAGGCCCGCGAGATCCTCGACGGCGCGTTCCGCTACCGCTACCGCTCCGGGAAGGAATAGGACAGGGCGGCGGGCTCACAGCGGCGCGGGCGGGGCGAGGCCGAATTTTTCCGACCAGGGTGCGAGCGCCGGCATGATGGACTCGTGCAGGTCGAGCCCTTCGGCCAGTTGGCGGCGGCGCAGCGCCAGTGCGCGCTGGCCGGGCAGGCGCACCGGCGGGTCGCCCGGGCGGACCCCGGATCGCCGTGCGGCCTCGGCGAGCCATGTCGTCTCGCGGGTGAACGCGGCCCGGCCGCCGAAGGCGCCCGGATCGATGAGCTGGATGAAGACCGGGCTGCCCTGGCCGGACGGCGCATCGGCCCGGCCGAAGCCGGTCAGCGCCGCGGTCAGCGCCTCGACCAGCAGCGACAGCCCGAAGCCCTTGTAGCCGACCTCGGTGCCGCCCAGCGGCAGCACCGAGCCGGGCGGGTCGGTGAACAGCGCCGCCGGCTCGTCGGTCGGTCGTCCCTCGGCATCGAGCAGCCACCGGCCGGGCAGCCTGGTGCCCTCGGCGTGGTGGCGCCGGACCCAGCCGTTGGCGGTGGTCGAGGTGCTGATATCGACCAGGATCGGATCGTCCTCGGTCGGGATCCCGAAGGCCATCGGGTTGGGGGTCACCACCGGCTCGATCCCGCCGAAGGGGGCCACCGTGCGGGCCGACGGATCCGAGTTCATGATGATCGCCACGTGGCCGCGCTGGGTTGCCGGAAGCAGGTAGGCGGCGAGGCAGCAGATATGGGCGCTGCGCCTGATGCACACCGTCACCACCGGATGCTGCGACAGGCGCGCGGCCGCGGTCTCGATCGCATGGCTGGCAAGCCAGGTGCCGGGCAGAAGGTTGCCGTCCCAGAGGAGGGCCGATCCGCTGTCGCTGATGACCGTGGGCTCGCCGCTTGCGGCACAGCGGCCGGTCTCGAGGTTGGCGAGGTAGCCGCCCAACAGCGCCAGCCCGTGGGTCGTATGCCCCATCAGGTCGGCCTCCAGCAGCACCCGCGCGTGGATTGCGGCGCGGTCTTCGGCGAGGCCGCACGCCCGGCCGAGCGCGGTCACGAATGCGAGCAGGTCTTCGTAGGCGTATCGCGGCGCGCCCATCGCGGCCTCCTGTCGGGGTTGACCGGGGGTCGGCATCAGCCGGCGAGCACCTGGTCGAGAACCCAGTTGTCGATCACATGGACCAGCGGCTCGCGGTGCGAGAATCGGCCCGGCCGGGCGAGCGGGGAGCTGAGCCCGGCGAACTGCCGTTCGGCGATCTCGTTGTCCTCGGCGATCGCGGTATCGAAGCGCCGGTAGTAATGGCCGACGATCGCCTCGAAATCGGGCCGGGCCACGGCCTGGCGCGGGAAGCAGATGGCGACGATGTTGCGCACCCGGTCGGGCCCTTCGGGCACCATTTGCTTGAACCACATCGAATCGACGTCGCAGCCGATCATGGTCGCGGGATAGACCAGCAGATATTGCGAGCCGCGCGCCGCGGCCCCGCTGAGCGTCGGGATCGGCGGGAAGCCCGGCGCATCCTTGAGCAGCGCGCGGGTCCTGCCGCCCGAATCGGACTGGACCAGGACGTATTGTCCGGGTGTGCCGACCACGACCGTCTTCTTGATGGAAGGGTCGTTGACCGAGTTGCGATGGACCGTCGGGTGGTGGAAGGACTCCATCGAGTTCTCGACATAGCTCTTCCAGTTGGTGCGGATGACGAACTCCGCGCGCTTGACGGTGAGCATGTCCTCCAGCCCGTAGGACGCAAGGTGATCGCCGAGATCGCCCAGATAGTCCGCAAGCGCCGCGCAATCGGGGTCGAAATTGACGAAGGCGAAGCCGGCCCAGGTCTCCAGCCGCAATTCGGCGAGCCCGTAGGCGGCCGGATCGAAATCCCTTGCCTCCTCCATGCCGTTGGCGAAGGCCAGCGTGCCGTCCAGCCCGTAGGTCCAGCCGTGATAGGGGCAGACGATGCGATCACAACTGCCCTCGCCGTCGAGCAGCTTGGCGCCGCGATGCCGGCAACTGTTGGCGAACGCGCGCAGCCGCCCGTCGCGGCCGCGCATGACCAGGTACTGGACGCCGACGAGCTCCATCGCAGCGTAGTCGCCCGGCTTCGGCCAGTAATCGGCGCGGCCGATCAGGTTCCACTTGCGCATGAAGATCCGGGCGACCTCGCGGCGGTAAAACGCCTCGCAGGTGTAGCAGTCCGGCGGCAGCGTCTCGGCTTCGGCAAGCGGACGGCGCACCGCCTCGTAATCCGTGGTCTCCATCGGCGATCCTCCAGGACATGAGGAGGCTAGGCCAAATCCGCCGAACGTGGAATGGCGAACCCTTCCCTCCCCGCCGTGTTGCATGCCGGCCCGGTTCTTGGTCTACTTCGGCCCGGCGAAAGGGCGGCGCAATGACGGTCTCCGAAGTCCCGCTGATCGACATATCCGGCTTCGAGACCGGCGGTTCGGCGGACCGCCGGCGAATCGCCGATGCCGTAGCCGGGGCGGTTGAGGGCATCGGGTTCCTGTCGATAACCGGCCACGGCGTGGACCCGGCGCTGATGGACCGGATCGGCGCCCGGTGCGCGGCGTTCTTCGATCTGCCCGAGGCGACCAAGCGCGCCTTCACCAACGAAGCGCGCAACGTCAACCGGGGCTATGTGCCGTTCGGCGATGAGTTCGTCGCCGCCTCGCACGATGCCGCCGCCCCGCCGGACTACCGCGAGGCGCTGGCCTTTGGGCGCTTCGATCTGCCGGATGATCCGTACTACCGCCACAAGGAGGCCGGCCACGCCTACGAGCCCAATGTCTGGCCCGAGGTGATGCCCGACCTGGTGGCGACGGTCAAGGAGTACTACCGTGCGCTGGAGGGGCTGAACCGGCGGCTTCTCGGGATCTTCGCCGCGGCGCTCGGCGTCGAGGCGCAATATTTCCTCGACAAGTTCGACTGCCACGCAAGCGTCCTGCGGGCGATCAACTATCCCGACCAGGACCCGCCGCCCGCCGCCGGGCAGTTGCGCTGCGGCGCCCATTCGGATTTCGGCACCCATACGCTGCTGTTGGTCGACGATGCTCCGGGCGGGCTCCAGGTGCTCGACCGCGACGGGGCCTGGGTCGATGTCCGCCCGCCGCCGGGCTCGTTCGTGGTCAATATCGGCGACCTGATGATGGTCTGGACCAACGACCGCTGGCTTTCGAACCTCCATCGGGTGGTCAACCCGCCGGCCGGTCTGCGCTCGGGCACCAGGCGCCAGTCGCTGGCATTTTTCGTCCAGCCGAATTACGACGCCCGGATCGAATGCATCCCGACCTGCCGGTCGCCGGGCGAGCCGGCCCGCCACGCCCCGGTCAAGGCCTGGCAGCACCGCCACGCGAAGCTCAGCAAGACCACGGCCGAAAGCAACGCCTGAACGGATCCATGACCCGTCGGCGCACCGGCCGAAGCCCGGTTGCATGTCATTCCCGGCGGCGGCATATTGGCTTGCACCGTTACCGGCGTGTTGGCCGCATCGAATTTCGCCGCGGCGTTCGGTCGGCAAGGGAAGACAGTTGATGGATCGTTCCACGTCCTTTATTGCAGCGACGGCGATGCTGCTGGGGACCGCGACAACCGCCCAGGCCCAGTTCGCGACCGGGATCGCCGACAGCCGGGCAGGCAATCCGGCGCTCGGCTGGATCTCCATCGTCGACGACGGCGCGGCGCGTCGCAGCGGGGCCGAGGCCGCGCTCGGCGTGGCGGTGCCGCTGCTCGCCAGACTGGGGCCGGCGCGGGATCCCGACGCCGTTTCGGTCGATCTGGGCGATGCCCGCCTGGAAGTCGGCGCGTTCGCTGGCCTGCGGGGTGCGGTTCCGACCACCGGGCTGGCCTGGGACATGGGCATCGTCTACCGCACGCCGGTCAAGGGTGCGGTGGCTGCCGGCCTTGGCGAGGACGCCGTCGGCCTGCTCGGCGCCCTGCGTTACGACTTCGGCGCCATGGTCGTGACCGCGAGCCTGCACTACGCGCCGCACTATCTCGCTTCGGGCAAGTCGACTCATTACCCGACGCTGGCCGCCGAGGTCCCGATCGCCAACGGCTTCACGATGTCGGCCGGCATCTCCCGGCCGTGGACCCGCAGCGAGTCGCGCTTCACCGCCCCGGACTATACCCAGTGGAGCGTCTCCGGCACCGTCAACGTGTTCGGGTTCGACGTGATGCTGAGCTATTCGAAGTCCGATGCCGGCGATGCCGCCAGCGCCGCCGAGACCCCGGGCACCGAGGCGCTGCTCAAACTCAAGCGCGCGTTCTAGAACAGGTTTCGAACAAGTCGGACCGCTTCCTTTGGTGATCCCGCCGAAGTCCGCCGGCGCCTAATCCTCTCGCGGATAGCGGCACTCGGCGGTGTAGACCGGGCCCTCGCGCCCCAGCGCGCTGGAGAACAGGACGAACCGGCCGGCCGTGAACGGCACCGCACGGAACATCGTATTCGCCGCCAGCCAATGACGGATTTCCGTCGGGCGTGCCTTGTTGAGCCGCGCGACCGTGACATGGGGCCTGAACTTCCGGCGCTCCGGCGGCAGGCCCGATCGGACCAGCGCGGTCTCGATGCGATCACGCAGGCCGACCAGCGGCGCACACGGCTCGACTCCGAGCCACACCGCTGTGACCCGGTTGCGCGACTCGAAATGCCCGGCGCCGGCAAGCGTCACCGGCACCGGCTCGAACCGGATCCCGTCGGCGGCCAGCGCGATGTCCTGCAAGGTCGGCTCGTCGACCTCGCCGATGAAGCGCAGCGTGATATGCAGGTATTCCGGCGCCACGAACCGCGCTCGGTCGATCCCGCCGGCCAGCGCGCCGATGCGCGCGCGCAGCGCCTCGGGCAGCTCCAACCCGAAGAACAGACGGATCATCCCTCGATCAACCGATCAGCGTGAGGACACCCGTATAGCCGTAGAGCCGGTTGTTGGAAATCTCGCCATTGGCGAAAAACCCGACCAGAGGGACGTCCTGGCCGATCTTGTCGGACACCGCGGTGAGCTCCTCGGACTTGCGCCCGAACAGGTTGGGTCCGCGCGCGACGCAGGAGAAATAGAGCCCGGCGCGGGCAGTGTCGCCGGCGCGGCCGGAGACATCGCCCAGCATGCGTTCGAGGTCGACCAGGGCCGAGGGCCCGTCGCGGCGTACGAACATCAGCCGGTCGCCCGGGCTCATCCGGTCGCCGATCGACAGCCAGCCGTTGGACGGGTCGATCCCCATGACGTTGCGCACGAGATAATCGGCATTGTCGGTCCCGGCGATCGGCAGGGCAGCGTGGATATAGCCGCCGACCCGTTCGAGATTGCGCGCCAGGACCTCGCCGATATCCTCCTTGAAGACATCGAGCGCCGGGCGGCCGTTGAGCCGGTAGACCACGTTGTCGCGCGCCTCGGTGACCTCGTGGATCTCGCCGATCGGGGCGCAGCCTTGGCTGAGCCCGGTGGTGGCCGCGATCTCTTCGGCCAGCAGCACGCCGGAAAGCCCGCCCTCCCCGATCTCGCCGGCGATCTGGAAGGACCGGCCGCGCGATGCGCTCAGCCCGCCGACCAGGAAACATTCGGTGTCATCGCACAGAGCATCGATGATGTTCGGCAGATAGGGGTTGCGCGGATCGCCATGGACGATGCCCAGCATCGGCCGGCGGTCGGCGACCCATTGGGCGAGTTCCGCCGGCAGCTTCTCGCCGGGCTCCTTGATCACCGGCAGGAGGCGGTAGCTGTCGGCCGGCAATGCGCAGGTGAGCACCACGATCGCGGCGGTATCGAAATACTCCTTGCCGCCGACGCAGACGCCGAAGCCGACGGTGCCGACCCAGTCGCCGATCCCGGTCGCGCCTTGCAGCCGCGCGAGAATCGGCTCGACGTCGGCGGCCAGCACGTCGGTCAGATAGACGAAGCCCAGCCTCGCGTCCTCCACCGGACCGAGCTGGGTCAGGCAGGACTCGACAAGGCCCTGCCATTGGCCGCCGCCGGCGTGTGCGATCCGAAACCCCCGTGCGCTGGTCGTCATGACATCCTCTGGGTCAGGGCAGTAGCTTAACAACATAGGGCAAGATACGCTGCACGATAACGGCGACGCCCTCCGCGTTTGGATGAATCCCGTCGCGCTGGTTCAGCGCCGGCCGCGCCGCCACGCCATCGAGGAAGAACGGAAAAAAGGCCACGCCGTGTTTCTTCGCGAGCCTGGGAAAGATGGCGTTGAACGCGGCCCCGTACGCGCGTCCGAGGTTGGGTGGGGCGTACATGCCGGTCAACAGGACCGGCAGCCCGCGGCGCGCGAGCGCAGCCAGGATCGCGTCGAGATTGGCCGCGGTAAGGCCCGGATCGATGCCGCGCAACCCGTCATTGGCGCCGAGCTCGACGATCACCGCATCGGGTCTTCGGGCCAGCGACCAGGCGAGCCGGGCCCTGCCTCCGGTGGTCGTGTCGCCCGCAACGCCGGCGTTGATCACCTCGACATCGTGTCCGGCCTGCGCCAGCGCCGCCCCGAGCTGGGCCGGGAACGACCGCTCCGCCTCCAGCCCGAAGCCCGAGGTCAGGCTGTCGCCGAAGGCAAGCACGACATGGCGCCGCGCGGCCGCGGCTTCGTCCGCCGCGGCGCCGAGAAGCGCTCCTACGACCACCGCAACCGCGATTGCCCGGACATTGATCCGCCAGGGAAAACCGCCATATCGAGGCTCGGACCCGACACCGACCCCAGCCGCTTCGAGACCGCGTCCACCGATGCCCGATAGCACCCTCCTCGCCGCACCGCTGGTCCGTCTGGTCGGGGTGGAGCTGGTGCTCGAGAGCGCGGCCGGCCCGGTGCATATCCTTCGCGGCATCGACCTTTCCATCGGGGCCGGGGAGACGATCAGTGTGGTCGGACCGTCCGGGTCCGGCAAGACCAGCCTGATGATGGTCATTGCCGGTCTCGAGCGCCAGACCGGCGGGCGGATCGAGATCGCCGGCACCGACTTCGCCGGGCTCGACGAGGACGCGCTGGCGCGCCTGCGGCGCGAGCGGATCGGGATCGTGTTCCAGAACTTCCACCTGGTGCCGACGATGACGGCGTTGGAGAACGTCGCGGTGCCGCTCGAGCTGGCGCGGATCGGTGATGCGGCTGCGCGGGCGGCCGAAGCGCTCGGCCGGGTCGGGCTCGACCACCGTCTGAGCCATTATCCCGGCCAGCTCTCCGGCGGCGAGCAGCAGCGGGTGGCGATCGCGCGCGCCTTCGTGACCGGTCCGTCTCTGCTGCTGGCCGACGAGCCCACCGGCAACCTCGACGGCGAGACCGGCGCGGCGGTGATCGCGCTGCTCTTCGAGCTCGCCGCCCAGGCCGGCTCGACCTTGCTGCTGGTCACCCACAACCCGGCGCTGGCTGCGCGCTGCGGGCGCGGGCTGGTGCTCGCCGACGGCAGGATCGTCGCCGACCGCGCCGCGGCCAAGGCGCGCGGGTGAGCGGTGTCGTCCTCAGGCTGGCGCTGCGCGAGCTGCGCGGCGGGCTCGGCGGGTTCAAGATTTTCATCGCCTGCCTAGCGCTCGGCGTCGGCGCGATTGCCGCCATCGGCTCGACCGCCGAAGCGATCCGCGCCGGGCTCGCGGCCGACGGCCGCAAGATGCTGGGCGGCGATGTGGCGCTCAGCACCATCCACCGCGACATCTCCGCCGCACAGCGGCGCTGGCTGGAGGACAACGCGGTGGCCGCCCGGTCGGTCACCATGCGGTCGATGGCGCGCACTGTCGACGGCAGCGCCCGCGCGCTGATCGAGCTCAAGGCCGTCGACCGCCTCTATCCGCTCTACGGCGTGCTCGCGCTTGCCCCCGACCAGGCGGCCGGGGCGGCGTTTGCCCGGAAGGGCGGGATCTGGGGCGCGGCGGTCGAGGCGCGGCTGCTGCGCCGGCTGGGCATCGAGCGCGGCGCGCGGGTCGTGATCGGCGATGCCACGTTCGAGGTTCGCGCGGTGATCGTCCACGAGCCCGACCGGCTGGACGGCGGCGGGCTGATCGGCCTCGGACCACGGGTGATGGTGGCGACCGATAGCCTGCCCGCCACCGGGCTGATCAGGCCGGGCAGCCTGGTGCGCTATCACTACAAGCTCCGTCTGCCCGCCGACGTCGCGCCCGCCGGCTGGCGCGACGCGCTGGGCCGGCAGTTCCCCGATTCCGCCTGGCGGATCCGTGACCACACGAACGCATCGCCGGCGGCAGGCCGGTTCGTCCAGCGGGCCGAGATCTTCATGACCCTGATCGGCCTGACGGCGCTCCTGATCGGAGGGGTCGGCGTCGGCAACGCGGTCGGCCACTATCTCGGCGGGCGCATGGCGACGATCGCGACCCTGAAATGCATCGGCGCCGCGTCGGGGACGATCTTCGGCATCTATCTGTTCCAGATCGCCGTGATGGCGGCGGTGGGCATCGCCGCCGGGCTGGCGATCGGGATCGCGGTGCCGCTGATCGCCGCAGAGGCGATTACCTCGGCGCTCCAGGTGACCGGCCGGTTCGGGGTCTATCCGGACGTTCTCGGGCTGGCCGCCGCCTACGGCATCCTGACCGCGCTGGTCTTCTCCGTGTGGCCGCTCGCCCGCGCCTGCCAGGTGCCGGGATCGGCGCTGTTCCGCGACCTGGTGGCCGGCACCCGCGTGGCGCCGCGCCCGTGGGCGATCGCGGCTACCGTGCTGGCGGCGATCGCGCTGGCTGCGCTGGTGTTGGCGGCGGCGGACGACCGCTGGCTTGCGATGTGGTTCATCGGTGGTGCGGCCGCCGCTTTCGCGCTGTTCCGCCTAGTCGGTTTCGGCCTGGAGCGGGGCGCGGCAATGATCGGCGGGGTGCGTGGGCCGACGCTGCGTCTGGCCCTTGCCAACCTCCACCGCCCCGGCGCGCCGACCACGAAGGTGGTGCTCTCGCTCGGGCTCGGACTCACCGTGCTGATCGCCGTCGCCTCGATTGAGAGCAATCTGCGCGATCAGGTCGCGCGCAGCCTGCCCGCCCAGGCGCCGGACTTCTATTTCATCGACTTGCAGCCCGCGCAGGTCGCGGCGTTCGAGGACACCGTTCGGCGCATCGACCGCAGCGCCGATCTCATGCGGGTGCCGATGCTGCGCGGCCGGATCACCGCGATCGACGGCACGCCGGCCGGTCGCGCGCCGATCGACCCCGGGGCCCGCTGGCTTCTGCGCGGAAGCCGCGGCATCACCTGGTCGGCCGGGCCGGTCGCCGGTGCGCGGCTCCTGGACGGAGAATGGTGGCCGCCGGACTATGCCGGCCCGCCGTTGATCTCGCTGTCGGCCGGCGCCGCCCACGGGCTTGGGCTGGGCATCGGCGACAGTCTGAGCGTGAACGTGCTGGGCCGCGAGATCACGGGCCGGATCGCCAACATCCGTGAGGTGCGCTGGCGCTCGCTGCGGATCAACTTCGTCATGGTGTTCTCGCCCGGCGTCCTGGAGGGCGCGCCCCAGACCCAGCTTGCCACCGTGCGTGCGCGGCCGGCCGCACTCACCGGCATCGAGACCGCGGTCACCGACCGGTTTGCCAACGTCACCGCGATCCGCGTGTCCGAGGTGCTGGCCCTGGTCCAGGCGCTGCTCGAGCGGATCGCCGCGGCCGTGCGGGCGGCCGCCTCGATGACGCTGGCGGCCGGCGTGCTGGTGCTGGCCGGCGCCGCTGCGGCCGGCCACCGGCGCCGGGTCTACGATGCGGTGGTGCTCAAGGTGCTGGGCGCGACGCGGGCGCGCGTCCTGAAGGTTTACACGATCGAATACGGCCTCCTGGGGCTCGCGACCGCGGCGGTCGCGGCGGTGCTGGGCACGTTGGCGGCTTGGGCGGCTACCCGCTTCGTGATGAATATCGAATGGGTTTTTCAACCGGAAATCGTCGTGACCACCGCGCTGGTCTCGGCCGCGCTCACGCTCGGCTTCGGGTTCGTCGGTACCTGGCGTGCGCTCGGCCACAAGGCGGCCCCGTTGCTGCGCAACGAGTAAGCGGGGGCTTCGCTCTGCCAAGGCGCACGCCGGCCGATGGGGGCTTGCGGGCGGCGCCCGACCCTTGATTTCGGCCCGGCCGTGAACATATTCTAGCCGAACGCTCACCCCGCCGGACAGGTGATTTCGGGAGGAACCAGATGGCTTTCGGAACCGACAGGAATGTCGTCTCGCGCGATGCCCGGACGCAGGAGGCCTTCGACGCCGGACTGCGCGCGCACATGCTGCGCGTCTACAACTACATGGCTTCGGGCCTCGCGCTTACCGGCATCGTCGCCTATGTCACGGCGTTCTCCGGGCTCTATATGGCGCTCGCCCAGACGCCGCTGATCTGGCTGGTCATCCTGGCGCCCCTGGGCTTCGTCTTCTTCCTCAGCTTCAAGATCGAGACCATGAAGGCGTCGACCGCCCAGACGCTGTTCTGGGCCTTCGCCGGGATCATGGGCATTTCGATGGCCTCGATCCTGATCCAGTTCACAGGCGCCAGCGTGGCGCGGGTGTTTTTCATCACCGCCGGCACGTTCGCGGCGATGAGCTTGTGGGGCTACACCACCAAGCGCAACCTCTCGGGTATGGGCTCGTTCCTGATGATGGGCCTGATCGGCGTCATCATCGCGTCGGTCGTTAACATGTTCATGGACTCATCGGCGCTGCATTTCGCGATCTCGGTGATCGGCGTGATCGTCTTTGTCGGCCTGACCGCCTACGACACCCAGCGCATCAAGAACGAGTATGCCGACTACCACGATGCCGAGACGTCCTCCAAGCTCGCCATCATGGGCGCGCTGCGGCTCTATCTCGACTTCATCAACCTGTTCGTGATTCTGATGCATCTGCTGGGCGATCGCCGCTAGAGAACGCTCTGTCGGGATCGGACCGGTCCGTCCCGGCCTGTTCCGGCATAGCCGAGGGGCGAACCGGGACGGCGATGGCGGAAAAGAGTGGGAGTCGAACCCACCAGGGACGTCTGACGCCCCTCACCGGTTTTGAAGACCGGGCGGGCCACCGGGCCGCGATTCTCTTCCCCTGCCCATGCCTCCCAACGGGCGGCGCGGCGGCCTCAGTCGATTCCTTCGATCACCCGGAAATCGCGCTCGGCGGCACCCTTAAGCTTTGCCAGCGCGGCCTGGTAGGCGGGTCCGTCATGGGTTGCCAGGGCCTGCTCGAAGCTCGGGAACTCGACCACGACGGTGCGCTCCTTCACGCCGGCCTCGAACGCCTCGATCCGCCCGCCGCGGGCAAGAAAGGTGCCGCCGCCTTCGGTGATTGCCGGCCCCGCGAGCTTGGCGTATGCGCCTAGCGCATCGGCGTCCTTGATCGCTCTATAGCAGCTCACCCAATACCCTTTCGCCATGACGTGGTCCCTCCTGCGGTTTCCGGTTTTCGGCGCGGCGCCGATCCAGGCGCCGATACGAACGTGGCGCGAATGCTGGGGCCGCGCAAGCCCCTGCGGTCGACGGGCCGCCCCGGCTCAGATCGGGCAGACCAGGTTGCCCAGGCGCTCGGTGAGCTTGCGGTTCTCGGCGTAGTCGACCGGGACCGCGACCAGGGCCGGGCCGGGCTGGCGGAAGGCTTCTTCCAGGGCCGGCACGAATTCGCCGGGCGCGGCGATCGTCCTGCCCCAGATGCCGAAGGCCCTGGCCAGGGTCTCGAAGTCCGGATTGCCGAAGGCGAGGTCCGAGTGCCGGCCGTCGAAGGCGTTCTGCTGCTTCCATTTGATCAGCCCGTAGCCGCCGTCGACCCAGACGACGACGACGATGTTGATGCCCAGCCGTTTCGCGGTCTCCAGGTCCTGGAGGTTCATCAGGAAACCGCCGTCGCCGCACACCGCCAGCACCCGGCGCTCGGGCAAGGCGAGCTTCGCGCCCACCGCGCCAGGCAACGCGAAGCCCATCGAGCAGAATCCGTTGGAGATCAGGCAGGTATTGGGCTCGTAGCACTGGTAGTAGCGGGCGACCCACATCTTGTGTGCTCCGACGTCCGATAACAGGATGTCGGCCCGGCCGAGCACCGCGCGGATGTCCGACAGCAGCCGTTGCGGCTTCATCGGGAAGCCCCCGTCGTCGACTTCGGCGGTCAGGTCGTCGCGGATCGTCTGCCGCAGCGCCGCGCGCTCGGCGATATCGAACAACGGCAACTTGCCGCCGTGGCGCTCGTCCAGGCCCTGGTTGATGTGCCACAAGGCATCGGCGATATCGGAGACGATCTCGACCGCGACCGGATAGCTGTCATCGACCTCGGCGGGCTCGAAATCGATATGGACGATGGTCTTCTCGATCCCCGTGTTCCATAGCCGCGGCTCGTATTCGACGAGGTCGTAGCCGACCGCGACGATCGTGTCGGCGGCATCGATCGCGGCGTTGATGTGATCGCGCCCCTGCAGGCCGATGGTGAACAGGCAATGCGGATCGTCGAGCCCGACCGCGCCCTTGCCCATGAAGGTGTTGACCACCCCGATCCCGGCCTTCTCCGCGAGCGGGCGAAGCTGGGCGGAGGCGCGTTTGCGCACCGCGCCGTTGCCGGCGAGGATGATCGGGTTCCTCGCCGCTGCGATCGCCTCGATCGCGGCGGCCACCGTCTTGTGGTCGGCGGCCGGGCGGCGGGTCTTGTAGGACCCCATCGGCCGCGCCTCGACTTGGCACCCGGCGATGTCCTCAGGAAGCTCGATCACGCAGGCGCCCGGCTTCTCGGCGGTGGCGATCTTGAAGGCCTTGCGGACCACCTCGGGCATGACCTCGGCCCCGGCGATCGACTGCGACCACTTGGTGATCGGGCGGTACATGGCGATAGAGTCCATGTTCTGGTGGCTCTCGCGGTGGAGCCGGGTGGTTGTGGCCTGGCCGATGACGGCGACCACCGGCGCGCGGTCCATGTTGGCATCGGCGATCCCGGTCGCCAGGTTGGTCGCGCCGGGCCCCAGCGTCGCCAGGCACACTCCGGGCGTGCCGGTAAGCCTGCCATGGGCGTCGGCCATGAAGGCCGCAGCCTGCTCGTGGCGGCACAGAACGAACTCGATCGAACTGTCGGTCAAGGACAGCATCACGTCGGCGTTCTCCTCGCCGGGCACGCCGAAGATGCGTTTCACCCCTTCGTTTTCGAGGCACCGCACGAAAAGATCGGACGCTTTCATCGACTGCTCCTGGCTGGACGGGGCCGTTCGCGACCCGGGCTCGGCGGGTCGGCCTATGGGCCGGCGCCGAAGACTTCTCCGGAGGGACGCAGGATCTCGCGGACATCGCCTCTGCGGCGGGTGAAGCGGACCCGGTCGAAATACTCCAGCACCTCGATGGCGAGGTTGCGGCCGATCCCGGCGTGATCGCGAAAGGCGGCGGCGGTGACCATGCCGTCACGCGCCTCGGCCGCGGCGTCTTCCGCGCGCTCGGCCAGCCGGCGCAGCGCCTGCGGCGAATAGAAGCGGTTCCTGGTCGCACCGACCACCAAGCCGAGCTTGGACGCGCGGGCCAGGAACGTCTCGACCCGGCGCAGCTCGATCCCCGCGGTCTCGGCGAGCTCGCGGACCAGCGGCGGGCGGGTGCCGGCCTCGTCCAGGTGGGGTGCCAGCCGCAGCCACAGCGCCTCGTCCTGGGCGGTCATGCGCGGGCGGTGCTCCGGCAGGCGCAGCCGCGCGCCCTCGCGCACCACGATGCCGTCGGCCTCGAGCCGGGGTATGGCAAGCGCCAGCACCTCGCTCGGCAGCCGCGGCTTGATCGCGGTGCGGACGTTGGCCTCGGTGGGGCCGACCGCGTCGGGGTTGTTCGCATGCCAGTCCGCGAGAACAGCGCGCAGCGAGGTGCCGAGCGCGGCCCAGCGCGCCGCCGACAGGCCGATGCGCTGCGCGCCGGCGCCCAGCGCGATCATGTCGGTGGCCGCGAACACCGCATCGGCGGCCGGTTCCTCGAGGTTGCGGGCGCGGGCGAACTTGTCGAGCCACACCGCACCTTCCGCGGACCCGATCGCGGCCTGCAGCGCGGCCCGGTGATCCGGGCTGCGCATCGCGTCCAGATAAGCGAGCCGGCCCGGCCGCGCCCGGCCGCGGGCGGGCGGCAGCACGTCGACCACCGCGCCGCCGCCGACCGTCCGCCGGGCGGATTGGTCGCGCAGCACGAACCGGTCGCCGTGCAGCGCACCGATCGGCCGGTCGAGGACGAGCTGGATCAGGCCGGATCCGCCCGGCGGGATGGACCGACCGTCGAGGATCGCGACCCGCCCGGTGACGTCGGCCGAGGCCAGATGGACATGCACCGGCGACCAGTGGGCGAGCGGGCGGTCCTCGTCCTCCAGCAGGCGCACGGTGGCATCGATCCGCCGGGCCGGGAGGTGGGCGCCGGCGGCCAAGACCCAGTCGCCGCGCCCGACATCGTCCTTGCCAATCGCGCCGCCGGCGATGTTGAGCGCGCACCGGTCGCCCGCGACGCCGCGCTCGGTCTTGCGGTCCTGGGCGTGAATGCCGCGGACCCTGACCTCGGTGCCGCGCGGGGAGATCACCAGGCGTTCGCCGACCGCGGCCGATCCGGAGAACACCGTGCCGGTGACCACCAGCCCGGCGCCGACGACGGTGAACGCGCGGTCGACGGCAAGGCGGAAGTGGCCCGCCTGCGCACGCGCCTGGGTGAGTTGCGCGACGGCGCCCAGATGATCGCGCAAGGCCTCGATCCCGGCCCCGGTCATCGCCGAGACCGGGAAGAACTCGGCCTCGGCGAGCCCGGTATCGTCGATCAGCAGCGTGATGTCCTCGATCGCCGCATCGATCCGCGCGGCCTCCACCCGGTCGGTCTTGGTGATCACGACCGCGCCGGCGGTGACGCCCAGAAGATCGAGGATCGCCAGATGCTCGCGGGTCTGGGGCATCACCCCGTCGTCGGCGGCGACGATCAACAGCGCATAGTCGATCGCGGCCACCCCGCACAGCATGTTGCGGACGAACCGCTCGTGGCCGGGGACGTCGATGAAGCCCAGAACCGTCCCGTCCTCGAGCGGCAGGTAGGCGAAGCCCAGGTCGATGGTCAGGCTGCGCAGCTTCTCTTCCGGCAGCCGGTCGGTATCGACGCCGGTCAGCGCCTTGACCAGGAGGGTCTTGCCGTGGTCGACGTGACCGGCCGTGGCGACGATCATCGGGCCAGCTGGCCGAGCTGGGCGAGGAAGCCCGCCTCGTCTTCCAGACAGCGCAGGTCGAGGACCAGCGCGCCGTCCCGGATGCGGCCCAGTACGGGCACCGGAAGTGCGGCGAACGCCTCGGCCAGGCGCTTGAGCGCGGTGCCCGCACCCTTCCGGCCGGCAAGCACCGGGGTGATCGCGAGCCCGCGGCTCGGCAGGCTGTCGACCGGCAGCGCGCCGCTGCCGATCTGGCTGTGGCAGGCGATGACGGCGACCGCCGCGGTCTCGCCCAATGCCGCCGCCAGCGGTGTTTGCAGCCGGGCGGCAGACGCGGCGATGTCGGCCTCTGGGCGGGCGAGTTGGCGCAGGCCCGGCACGCGCTCGACCAGCCTGTCCGGGTCGAGATAAAGCGCGAGCGTCGCCGACAGGGCGGCGACGGTCATCTTGTCGACCCTGAGTGCGCGCTTGAGCGGGTTGTTCTTCAGCCGGGCGATCAACTCGGCTTGGCCGGCGATGATGCCGGCCTGCGGCCCGCCCAGGAGCTTGTCACCGCTGAACGTCACCAGGCCGGCGCCGGCCGCGAGAGTCTCGCGCGGAGTCCGCTCGTGCGGCAGCCCGCAGGTCTCCAGATCGACCAGCGCACCGCTGCCGAGATCGACCGCGAACGGCACGCCGCGTCCACCGCAGAGCTTGGCGAGCGCGGCTTCGGGCACCGCAGCCGTAAAACCCTGGATCGCGTAGTTGCTGCAATGGACCTTCATCACCAGCCCGGTCTCCGGGCCGATCGCGGACTCGTAGTCCTTCAGGTGGGTGCGGTTGGTGGTGCCGACCTCGCGCAGCCGGCAGCCGGCCCGGGCCATGATGTCGGGCATGCGGAACGCGCCGCCGATCTCGACCAGCTCGCCGCGCGAGACCGGCACCTCTCTGCCCAGCGCGAGCGTGTTGAGCACCAGAAGCACCGCAGCGGCATTGTTGTTGACCACCGTTGCGGCCTCGGCGCCGGTCAGCCGACAGATCAACGCCTCCATGTGCGCGTCGCGGTCGCCGCGCCCTGCCTGCCCGAAATCGTATTCCAGGTTGGTCGGCCGGCGCGCGGCTTCGATCACCGCCGCGACCGCCTCATCGGCCAGCACCGCGCGGCCGAGATTGGTGTGCAACACCGTGCCGGTCAGGTTGAAGACCGGCTTGAGCGAAGGCTCGAGCGCGGCTCGGGCACGCGCCTCGATGCGGGCGGCAAGCGCTGCGATCTCCACCGCGCCGCAATCCCCGATCCCGGCGCGGACCTCGTCCAGCACCGCGCGCGTGCTGTCCAGCACCAGCGCGCGGCCCAGCCGGTTGCAGGCCGCGGCCAGCACCGGCGTTCCGAGCAGCCGGTCGACCGAGGGGATCGCGGCCCGCAAGTTCGTGTTCTCGTCCGGCATGTTCGCGAAATTACCACGGCGCGATTCCGCCCGGAAGCGCGCCCTATTCCAGGCGGATGAGCCTTTCGATGCCGATATCGCGGCGGTGGGCATCGATCACCATGTCGCGGAACGGGCCGTGGTGTTCGGCGATGAAGCCCTCGCGGCCGCTTATCCGGGCGGCGTATCCGCGGGCGATCTCCTCGGCCTCGGCGAGGATGGCCTCTTCATCGATGGTGAGCACCCGGCCGTCGCGGACCACCTGTGCGCCGTCGATCCAGACATGCTCGGTGCCGCCTCCCTGCTCGTAGAACAGCAGGTGCCTCCAGGGATCGCCCATCGGCCGGTGCCAGTGGTTTCGGGTATCGATGACGACGATGTCGGCACGCGCGCCCGGCGCAAGCGTGCCGATCCGGCCCGGTTCGCCCATCGCCCGGGCGCCGCCGGTCATCGCGAGCCTCAGCATGCCCGGCGCATCGATCCATTTGTCCGGGTTGGGCTCGGTGACCCGCGACAGGTAGGTGGCGACGCGGATCGTCTCCAGCAGGCCTGCCGGGTTGCAGTTCGAGCCGTCGGAACCGAAGGCCACCGGGATGCCCTCGGCCACGAGCCGCAGCATCGGGCAGACGCCGCTGCCCAGCATCATGTTCGACGGCGCAGGATGGATGATCGTCACGCCGGCCTCGCGCGCCGCGGCGATGTCGTCCTCCGCACTCCAGACGAAATGGGCGAATGAGCTCGCCGGATCGATGATGCCGAGCCGGGCGAGCCGGGCGACGAAGCCTTCCGCGGCCTCCGGCGCGCGCATCGCGGCTTGGGTCTTGGCCTCCAGCATGTGGGTGTGAAGCCCCAGCCCGGTGTGGCGCTTGGCATCGGCGGTCATCTCGATGAGCGCGCGGCTGCAGCGCTGCGGCCCGTCGACCCCGTAGAGCAGCCCGATCCGGCCGCCGCCGGTCTCCAGGTCGGCGATCGCGCGCTCGATGACGGCGAAATAGGATTCGGGATCGGGCCGGGGGAAGGATTCGTAATGCGCGCGCAGGTGGTCGGGCAGGGCGCCGGGCGCCAGCGGCACGGTCTCGAGATAGGGAAGATCGGCGAACATCGGCGCGATCCGGGCGCGCAGGCCGGCCTCGCGATAGCCGGCCGCGACCGCCTCCAGCCCTTCTCGCGTCAGCGCCGGGCGCTCGGAATAGTGATCGATCACCGCGGTGATGCCGCATTTGAGCAGCGTGAGGCAGTCGACCTGAGCGCTGACGAAGATCTCGCGCGGGGTGCGGTCGCTGCCGCCGGCCATCGCCCGGATCATGTAGAGGTCGAGCGGAACCGCATCGACGGTGCCCTTCAGGAGCGCGGTGTAGGAATGCGAATGCGCGTTGATCATGCCGGGCAGGACCAGCCGGCCCGCCGCTTCGATCGCCGTCACCGCGGCACCTTCCGGCGGGACGAAGGACCCGGCCGGGCCGACCGCGCGGATCTCGCCGGCGGTGAACCAGACCTCACCGCCGTCCAACGTCCGGTCCTCGGCATCGAAGCACATCACCGTGCCGCCGCGGATGACCACCCAGTCCTGCTGCTTGCCGTCCGACTGCTGTTCGGGCATGTCTGGGTCCGTTGCGGTGGAGCGAAGGCGAGCATAGCAAGCCGCCGCCGGCACGCGGAAGGGGCGAGGCATGGATGACGGAACAATCACCGGAGAGATCCTGTCGATCCTCACCGACCTGATTGCGATCCCGTCCGGCTATCCGCCCGGCGACACAAGGGCGATCAGCGCCTATGCCGGCGATCGGCTCGGCAAGGCCGGCTATGCGGTCGAGACTGCCGCGCGCGTCGAAGGGGTCGACAACGTCGTCGGCCGGATCGGCGACGGGGCGCCCTCGGTCGTCTTCAACGCCCATGCCGATACCGTGAGCCTCGGCGACCGCGGCGCGTGGCGGACCGACCCGCTGGTCGCGACCGTGGTCGATGGCCGCGTCCACGGCCTGGGCGCCGGCAACTGCAAGGCCTCGATGGCGGTCCAGCTCTGGCTGGCCGAGCGCATTGCCGCGGCGGGCGGCCCGGCCAGGGGCGAACTGGTGTTCACCTTCGTCGGCGACGAGGAGCGGCTGGGTCCGGACGGGCTCGCCTTCCTGCGCGAGACCGGCGCGGTCAAGCCCGATATTCTGGTGCTCGGCGCCCAGACTCAGGGCCAGACATGCGCCAAGGAACGCGGGGTGTTCTGGTCACGGCTGACCGCCCGCGGCATGGCTGCGCACGCCGGCGATCCCGATGCGGGTGACAACGCGATCCTCAGGATGATGCGGCTGATCGCCACGCTCGAGCGCGAGCTGGTCCCGCGGCTTTCGGTGCGTCGCCAGGGGGCGCTGAAATCGACCCTCAACATCGGCACCATCCGCGGCGGTCACAACACCAACGTGGTGCCCGACGACTGCGTGGTCGAGATCGATCGCCGGATGCTGCCCGGCGAGACGGTGGAGGCTGCCTTCGCCGAGCTCCGGGCGCTCGTCGAGACCGCCGGCGAGCCCGCAGACAGCTACGAGATCGCTTTCGTCACCGGCACCAACGGCTTCGCCTCGCCGGCCGACGGCCCGGCGATCACCACCTTCCACCGCGCGATCGAGCGCATCACCGGCGCACCGCCGCGCGACACTCTCGCGATCGGCGCCAGCGACGGCCGTTACTTCGCCGATGACGGCATCGAGATTCTCACCTTCGGTCCGGGCAGCGCCCACGACGGCCACGCCGCCAACGAGTCGGTCCCGCTGGCCGACCTCGCGCCCTGCGCCCGCATCCAGCTGGCGGTCGTCGAAGACCTGCTGGGCCTCGCGCGCCCGGGCTAGCGCCAGCCGCCGCCGCCGCTGACATAGACGGTGTCCGCGGTCATGAAGCCGCAGGCGTCCGAGCACAGGAACAGGACCAGCTCGCCGATCTCCTCGGGGGTGCCGAAGCGTTTCATCGGCACGTCCTCGAGCATGCGCCGGGCGAGCGCGGCGGAGGTCGCCGCGGCGGCCTGGAAGGGCGTGTCGACCGGGCCCGGCGAGATCGACAGGCAGCGGATGCCCTTGTCGGCGAACTCGCGCGCGACTCCCATGCTCAGCGTGACCACCGCGCCCTTGGCAGCGGCGTAATGGACCGAATGGCCCGGCCCGCCGCGCCGATGGGCCATCGAGGCCATATTGACGATCACGCCCGCTCCGGCCGCCAGCATGTGGGGCAGGACGGCCTGGATCGCGTTGAAGGTGCCGTCGACGTTGAGTGCGAAGGCGTGGCGCCACAGATCGGCGTCGATCTCCAGGAACGGCGCCCGTCGGCCGGCCGCGCCGGCGCTGTTGAACAGGAAATCGATCTTCTCGAAGGCGGCGATCCCCGCCGCGACCATCGCGTCCACGGCTGCCCGGTCGGTCACGTCGGCGGTAACCGCGATCGCCGCGCCGCCGGCCTGGCGGACCGCCCCGGCGCAGCCTTCCGCGCCGGAGCCGTCGATGTCGGCAGCCACCACCCGGGCGCCCTCGCGCGCGAAGATCCCGGCGGTCGCGCGCCCGATCCCCGAGGCCGCCCCGGTGATCAGGATGGTCTTGTCGCGAAAGAAATCGGGCGTCTTTGGCATTATCGGCCTCTCGCCTGGATTTTCGCCCAGGAATCGCGCAGGCCTACGGTGCGATTGAAGACCGGGGCCTCGGGGCGCGAGTCGGGATCGGGCGTGAAATAGCCCTGGCGCTCGAACTGGACCGGTGTGGCCGGCGCCGCCCTGGCCAGGGCCGGCTCCAGCCGGCAGCCGGTCAGCACCGTCAGCGAGTCCGGGTTGAGATCATCGAGGAAGTCGCCGCCGGCGCCGGGCTCGGGTGCGGTGAACAGGTTCTCGTAGAGGCGGATCTCCGCCGGCACTGCGTGGGCTGCGCTGACCCAGTGGATGGTGCCGCGGACCTTGCGGCCGTCGGGCGCATCGCCGCCGCGCGTGGCGGGATCATAGGTGCAATGCAGCTCGGTGATTGCGCCCGATGCGTCCTTGACCGCCCCGGTGCAGGTGACGAGGTAGGCGAACCGCAGCCGCACCTCGCGGCCAGGCGTGAGGCGGAAGAATTTTTTCGGCGCGTCCTCCATGAAGTCCCCGCGCTCGATCAGGAGCTCGCGGGAGAACGGGATCTCCCGGGTTCCGGCGGTTGGGTCGTTGGGGTTGTTGAGGGCCTCCAGCATCTCGGTCCGGCCCTCGGGGTAGTTCTCGACGATCAGCTTGAGCGGGCGCAGCACGGCAAGGCGGCGCTCCGCCGTGGCGTTCATGCGCTCGCGCAGGCAGTGCTCGAACAGCGCCATGTCGACCAGGTTGTCGGCTCTGGCGACCCCGATGCGGCGCGCGAAGTCGGCGATCGCTTCAGGCGGGACCCCGCGGCGGCGCAGGCCGGCCAGGGTCGGCATGCGCGGGTCGTCCCAACCCGCGACATGGCCGCCTTCGACCAGCCGGACCAGTCGGCGCTTGGACAGCACGGTGTAGGCGAGGTTGAGCCGGGCGAACTCGTATTGCCGCGGCCTGGAGGGGACGGGCAGGTTGTCGATCAGCCAGTCGTAAAGCGGGCGGTGGTCGGCGAATTCGAGCGTGCAGAGCGAATGCGTGACGCCTTCGATCGCATCGGACTGGCCGTGCGCGAAGTCGTAGGTCGGATAGAGGCACCACGCTTCGCCGGTGCGCGGATGGGCGGCATGGAGGATGCGGTAGAGCACAGGGTCGCGCAAATTGATGTTGCCCGATGCCATGTCGATCTTCGCCCGCAGGACCCGCGTGCCGTCTGCGAACTCGCCCGCCCGCATGCGCCGCAGCAGGTCGAGATTCTCTTCCACCGGGCGGGACCGGTAGAGGCTCTCGGTGCCGGGCTCGGTCAGCGTGCCCCGGGTCCGGCGGATCTCGTCCGCGCTCTGGTCGTCGACATAGGCCTTGCCCGCGCCGACCAGATGCCGGGCCCAGTCGAAGAGCTGCTCGAAATTGTCCGAAGCGAAATACAGGCGATCGCTCCAGTCCCAGCCGAGCCAGCTTACGTCTTCCTTGATCGCCTCGATGAAGGCGGTGTCCTCGCGCACCGGGTTGGTGTCGTCGAAGCGCAGATGGCAGCGTCCGCCGAATTCCGCGGCGACGCCGAAATTGAGCATCATCGACTTGGCGTGGCCGATATGGAGATAGCCGTTGGGCTCGGGCGGGAACCTTGTAACCACCGAATCGGCGCGGCCGGCAGCGAGGTCCTCGGCGATGATCTCGCGGATGAAATCGGCCGGGGCGGACCGATCCGATCCGGTTGGGGCACGCTCTAGACCCACCACTGCAGAACGTACTCGTAGGGCCCCTCACGGTTGACCAGGTCGACGCGCTGGAGCGCGATTCTGTAGCCGTCCGGCGTCTTCCTCAGATAGTGCCGGTAGCGGCCGGTGAAGCTGCGCACGTCATAGCGCAGGTATTCCGCGCAGTGGAAACGCGCACGCACCACCACGTCGCCGTCGGCATCCTCGGATTCGACGATCACGTTGGAGACGACATGGCACAACCTGTTCTGCGGCGCCTGGCTGTGCGCCCGGGGATGGTTGTTCCGCCGGATGCGCATCCTCATCATGTCCAGGTTTTCCCAGAAGATGTTGGGAACCCCCTCGCCGTCCTCCTGGTCGTCCTCGGCCGGCATCCAGTAGTGGCCGTCCTCGGTGAACAGCGCCAGCCAGTCGTCCCATTGCTTCTCGTCGAGGATCTCCGCCTGGCGGTAGAGGAAGCGCTCGACGGCGCGCTGGGTCTCGACGCTGACGTCGGCGGCGGCGAACCGGTCGCCGGCCGCCAGCTTGGCCGCGGCTTCGCCCATCGCGCTCAGCCCCCCTTGCCGTTTGCGGTCATGTAGCCCTTCCAGGCCGCGGCCATCGAGCGCAGCGGCAGCTCGCTCATCGAGGACGGCGCCGACTTCATGATGCCGTTTTCCTCGAAGTCCTGGCCGGCGTTGCGGTGCAGGCTGATCCACTCCGAGCCGCTGCTCTCCAGCCCGTGCTGACATTTCCACCAGTTGAACAGGTCGTCGGCGTTGACCATCGTCGACGGTGCGTTGACCAGGTAGTAGTAGGCGAGCGAGCGCTGGTAGATCGCCTCGGGCGCACCCTTCAGGCGGAAGTGCCAGATCTCCGACAGCGTGCGGTTCGGCCCGATCGGCCGGATGGTGCGGAGCTGCTGGAGCGGCGGCTGAACCGAATTGCAAGGATAGATAAGGACGTGATGCAGGTTGACGCCGAGGATCTCCTCGGCGCGCTCCTCGCCGTAGGCATCGTACATGCACTTGACGTAGGCGTTGGTGTCCGGGTCCTCCGGACGCAACCCCATATAGCCTTCCAGCGTGCAGTGGCCCTGCGGGAGGCCGGTGGTGGCGAACTTGTCCCAGCCGTCGATGCCGAAGCGCGCAAAGTCCGACAGGAAGCCGTAGCCCATCGGCGGAGTCCTGCCGTCATCGCGCATCTCGTTCTCGACCGTCCGCGCGGCAACGCCGGTCGATTCATGGGTCGCGCCCGGATGCGAGACGTCGATCTGGTTCTCCAGGAAGATCTTCCAGTTGGACTGCTGGACCATGCGGAAACAGTCGCCGACGACCTCGGTCTCGCCGCCGGGCGCGCGGTCGATGAGCTGGTCCAAGGCCTGCTTCGCGGGCCCGAGATGGGGCTCCAGATCCGGCGCGTTCTCGTCCAGCGAAGCGAACCAGAAGCCGCGATAATTGTCCGCACGCGGCACCTTGCGCAGATGGAAGGCGGTGTCGTTCATGTCCAGCCGGGTGCCGGCATAGCCGCGGACCGCCGGAATGCTCTCCACACGGCCGTCGAGCTCGAACATCCAGGCGTGATAGGAGCAGCGGAAGAGCTTGCCGGCATTGCCCTTGCGCGCGGTGCAGATCTGCGCGCCGCGGTGCGGACAGCGGTTGTAAAGGACGTGGACATCGCCGTTATGGTCGCGGACCATGATCATCGGCTGGCGGCCGACCTGGGCGAGGTAGTAGTCGCCCGGCTGCTTCACCTGGCTGTCATGACCGATATAGATCCACAGCCGCTCGAAGATGCGCTCCATCTCGAGGTCGAAGATCTCCGGGTCCACATAGGCCTTGCGATGGACCCGATCGGGCTCGACCAGGGCCGCGATCTCGCTGTTTGACCAAGTCATCTCGTCTCTCCCGTTCGGCGCGCGCCCTGTCGGTTGCGGCGCCGTGCCCATCGCCCGATCATTGCCAAACACCGGCCGCTTGAAAAGCCCTTCCGGCGGTCGCGGGCCGGATTCCGCCGAGTTGCACCCGCCCGCCCGGCCGTGTAGGCAAGCGGGGCGATCGGGGAGGCGCGAAACGTGGCGGAGTTCGACGATCGGGTCACCCTCATCACCGGACCGGCCAAGGGCATGGGCGCGGCGGTGACGCGCGGCTTCGCCGAGGCCGGTGCGGACCTGGTGCTGGCCGGGCGCGACATCGCGGCGATCGCGCCGGCGGCCGAGGCGGCCCGCGCGATGGGCCGCCGCGTGATGGTCGCGGCATGCGACGTCACCGCGCCGGACCAGGTCGATGCGGCGGTCGCGTCCGGCGTGGACGCCTTCGGCCGGATCGACGTTCTGGTCAACGTCGCTGGCGGCAGCGGGCCGCTGGAGACCACCGCCTGGCAGACCGAGCCCGAGGACTTCGATCAAATTGTCGCGCTCAACATGAAGGGCTGCTACCTGACCATGCGAGCGGTGCTGCCCGGCATGATCGCGCGCAGATACGGCAAGATCGTCAATGTCGGCGGCACGTTCGGGCTGCGCGGCCGGGCCGGACGGATGGCCTATTCGGCCTCGAAATGGGGCCTGCGGGGCATCACCAAGTCGACCGCGCTCGAGGTCGGCGTCCACAACATCAACGTCAACTGCGTCTGCCCGGGCATGGTCGACGGCCCGCGGTTCGAGCGCGTCTGCGCCGAGCGCGCCAAGGCGGCCGGCATCACGCAAGAGGAGGCGCGCGCCCAGCACGCCGCCGAATATGCGCTCAGGCGGGTGTCGACCGATGTCGACGTCGCCAACGCGGTGCTGTTCCTGGCAAGCGAGCGTGCGCGCAATATCACCGGCCAGGACCTCGCCGTCGACGGCGGTTGGGTGATCTAAGGAATCGGGACATGAAACAGGTCGATCTGGTGATCCGCGGCGGCAAGATGGTCTCGCCCACGGCCACGATCGAGGCCGACATCGCGATCGACGGCGAGACGATCCTCGGCATCGGCGCCGGCGAGATGGTGCCGCCGGCGCGCCAGACCATCGACGCGACCGGGCTCTACGTCCTGCCCGGCGCGGTCGACAGTCACGTCCATTTTCGCGAGCCGGGCTACGGCTACAAGGAGAACTGGCAGACCGGCACGGCCGCCGCGGCGTGCGGCGGCACCACCTCGGTCTTCGAGATGCCCAACACCGATCCGCCGACGGGAACGCTCCAGGCGCTGCGCGACAAGCAGGAGCGCGCCAAGGCCCAGGCCCATGTCGATTACGGCATCTACGGCTTGCTCGACGAGGACAACATCGACCAGCTTGAGGATCTGGTCAGGGCCGGCGTCAGCGGCTTCAAGTGCTTCATGGGCAACACGTTCGGCGATCTGCCTGCGCCATCGGACGGGGCGATGCTGGAAGGCTTCGAGATCCTGGCCCGGCTCGGCCACCGCTGCACGGTGCACGCCGAGAACCCTTCGATCATGGCCCGGCGCGAGGCGCAGCTCAAGGCGGCCGGCCGCAACGATGCGCGCGCTCATCTTGCCGCGCGGCCCGAGATCTGCGCGATCGAGGCGGTCGGCCGGGCCATCGCTTTCGCGGAATGGACCGGCGCCAGGCTCCACATCGCGCACAAGAGCTCCGCCGATGCGCTCGATCTGGTGCGCGCCGGCAAGGCGCGCGGGGTCGACGTGACCGTGGAGACCTGTCCGCACTATCTGATCTTCACCGTCGACGACATGGACGCGCTCGGCGGATTGCTGCGGGTCAACCCGCCGATCCGCGAGAAGGGCCATGGCGATGCGCTGTGGGCCGCGCTCCATGACGGCACCATCGACATGATCGCCACCGACCACGCCCCGCATTTGCCCGAGGAGAAGGCTTCCAACAGCATCTGGGAATGCGATTGCGGTTTCCCCGGCGTCGAGACCCAGATGCCGATCATGCTGACCCAGGTGAACGCGGGCCACGCGACGATCAACCAGTACGTCCAATGGTCCGCCGCGGCGCCGGCGAAGGCCTGGGGCTGCTATCCGCGAAAGGGGCTGATCGCGCCGGGTTCCGACGCCGACATCGCGATCGTCGACATGGACCATGTCTCGACGATCGCGCGCGATGGGCTGCATTCCAAGTCCCAGATCACCCCCTGGCACGGCTTCGAGACCACCGGGCGGGTCGTCCACACCCTGGTCCGCGGCCGGGTGGTGGTGCGCGAGGGAACGCTCGTCGGCGAGCCCGGCTGGGGCCGCCCGGTCGTCCAGGAGATGCCCCCGCCCGCGCCGCGCAATACCGACAAGACGAGCGCGGCGATCACCGCCTGGCGGCCGGACTGAGCCGCGTCCGCCGCCCGGCGGACCTTATCGGAGATCGAGCTTGAACAACCCGATCGCGTTGGTCCGGCCGATCCTGATCCGCTCGGCCTCCTCCAGCGGGGCGGCGTCGAACCAGCCCGCGCCCGCCGCCATGTCTTCGTAGGGGTAGTCGATCGAGAACATGATGCGGTCCGCGCCCAGCTCGGTCAGCGCGCATCTCAGCGCCGAATCGCTGAAATTGCCCGAGGTGGTGATGAAGAAGTTCTCGCGCAGGTAATCGCTCACCGCCCGCCGGCCGGCGTAGTCGAAGGGCAGCTCAGCCGCCCAACGGTCGATCCGCCACATGTCGTAGGGGATGCGCTCGCCCATATGGCCGATAACGATGCGCAGACCGGGATATTCGTCGAACAGGCCGGAACCGATCAACCGCAGGGCATGCAGCGCGGTCTCGCCGGCATAGCCCCAGGACGCGCCCATCAGCCACTGGTGGCCCTCATAGCCGTGCGCGCGGGTCGGGATCTGCAGCCGCGGGTGCAGATAGAACGGCACGTCGAGCTCCTCGACCGCGGCCCAGAACGGCCGGTACGCGGCGATGTCGTAATAGATCGCGGATGTGGGCACGTCCTTTTGGGTGAAGCCGTAGACCATCGCGCCCTTGAAGCCGAGCTCGCCGACGCAGCGGCCGAGCTCGGCGGCGGCCGCGTCCGGGTCCTGCATCGGCAGCGCCGCGTAGCCCGCGAACCGGTCCGGCCGCTTGGCGACCTCCGCGGCCAGGAAATCGTTGGACCGCCGCGCCAGCGCGATCGCGGCTTCGGTGTCCAGCACGCGCTGGACCGTCGGCGTGTTGAGCGACAGGATCGCGAACTCAATTCCGTTCGCATCCATCTCGCGCAGCCGCCGACCGCCGAAGTCGAGCAGCCGGCCGCGGAGATCGTCGATCTTGTCCGCCGGCAGGACGTCCGGGACCGAATCCCGCCAGGTCTCCTCGAGCGCGAAATGCTCTTCCAGGACGATCTTGCCTTGCATTGATCCGGCCTATTCGAGATCCAGCTTGAACAGCGCGATCGCGTTGGTGCGGCCGATCTTCAGCCGGTCGGTATCCGACAACGCGGTTTCGTCGAACCACGCCGCGCCCGGCGCCATGTCCTCGAACGGATAATCGATCGAGAACATCACCCGCTCCGGCCCGATCTCCGCCAGCGTGCACTGAAACGCCGGATCGCTGAAGTTTCCCGACGTGGTGAAGTGGAAGTTCTCGCGCAGATACGCGCTCACGGCCCGCTTGGCGGCATAGTCGAAGGGCATGACCTTCACCCGCGCATCGATCCGCCACATGTCGAAGGGGATGCGCTCGCCGAGATGGCCCAGCACGATCTGGAGGCCGGGAAATTCGTCGAACAGCCCGGAGCCGATCAGCCGCAGCGCATGGATCGATGTCTCGCGCGCGAACCCCCAGGACGCTCCCATGGTCCACATCTGGCCGCCATAGTCCTCGGCGCGGGACGGGATCTGCATCCGCGGGTGCATGTAGAACGGCATCCCGAGCGCCTCGACGGTGGCCCAGAACGGCCGGTACGCCGCGATATCGTAGTAGACCGCAGATCCGGGCTCGTCCTTCTGGGTGAATCCGTTGACCATCGCGCCCTTGAAGCCGAGCTCGCCGATACAGCGGCTCAGCTCGGCCGCTGCCGCGTCGGGGTCCTGCATCGGCAGCGCCGCGAAGCCGGCGAAACGGTCGGGCCGCCGGGCGATTTCCTCGGCCAGGACGTCGTTGGACTTCCTGGCCAGCGCGATCGCCGCTTCGGTCTCCGGCACGCCTTGGACGGTGGGCGCGTTCATCGACAGGATCGCGAGCTCGATACCGGTCGCATCCATGTCGCGCAGCCGCTGGTCGTGGAAGTCTAGCAGGCGGGCGCGGAGATGGCCGGTCAGCTTTGCGGGCAGGCCGGGCGGTACCGACTCGCGCCAAGTCTCCTCCAACGCGAAATGTTCCTCCAGCGCGATCTTTCCGTCCATCGTCCTCCGCTCCCCACGGGCAACCCTCGCAGCCTAGGCAAATCGGCCGCCCAGGCAAACCGGCGCGCGGGTTTGCCTGGGCGGCCGATTTGAACCCTCCGGCCAAGGATGAAACAATGCTCCCGGTTTCACCGGAATCGGGAGCGTTTTAATGGCCCGCAACGCGCCGCCGCCCGGATGGCCGGCCGATCGGCCGCTGGCGGTGTGCTTTCACATCATGTGCGAGGCCTGGACCGACGATGCCGCGCCCGGCGTCGGGCCGATGGGCAACCCGCTGAAACCGGGTTTCCTCGACACCCAGGCCCGGTCCTGGGCGCGCTACGGCATGACCGAGGGCGCCTGGCGGCTGCTCGATATCATCGCCGCGGCGGGCATTGCGTGCAGCGTCTATGCCAGCGGCATCATCGCCCTGCGCTGGCCGGACCTGCTGCACCGGATCGATCGGGACGGCCATCCGATCGCCGCCCACGCCTGGGCGCAGGACCTGTTGCCGGTCTACCAGGACCGGGCCGACGAAGAGGCCGATCTGGTCCGCGGCATCGACGCCTTCCGGGAATGCTTCGGCAAGCGGCCATATGGCTTTATCAGCCCGCGGGGGACCAATTCCGCGAACACGCTGGAGCTGTTGGCCACGCACGGCTTCCACTGGACTGCCGACGTGTTCGATGCCGATCTTCCCTATGTGATCGAAACGCCTTCCGGCCGGCTTGCCGGCGTGCCGTTCACCATGGAAGTCAACGACCTGCCGATCACCATGCGCTACGGCAACGAGCCCGCGGCGTTCACCGCCACGCTCAAGCGCATCCTCGATGGTTGGGCCGGGATCGGCCGGCCCCATGCCAGCCTCGACGTGACCGCGCACGCCCACGTCTTCGGCCGCCCGTCCGGAGCGATCGAGTTCAAGGCCGCGATCGAGATGGTCAAGGCGCTCGACTGGGCGTGGATCACCACCCACGAGCGGCTCGCCGGGCTGGTCCTCGACGCGGCGTGATCCCGGTTCACCTCATCACCGGGTTTCTGGGCAGCGGCAAGACGACGCTGCTCAACCGCCTGCTGCGCGATCCGGCGGCAGGCGACAGCGCGGTGGTGGTCAACGAGTTCGGCGCGGTCGCGATCGACCACGCGCTGGTCACCGCGGCCGAGGAGGACCTGATGGTGCTCCGCTCTGGCTGTGTGTGCTGCGCGGTCCGGGGAGACCTGGTCGATGCGCTGTCGGACCTCGCCGGGCGCAGAGCGGCCGGCGCCGTGCCGCGGTTCTCGCGGGTTCTGCTGGAGACGACCGGCCTGGCCGATCCCGGCCCGGTGCTGCAGACGTTGATGACCGATCCCGCGCTGGTCGGGCGCTACCGCGCCGGCACGGTGACCACGGTGGTCGATGCCGTCCATGGCGCCGATCAGCTCGCAAACTGGCCTGAAGCGGCCCGCCAGGCCGCGTTCGCCGACCGGATCGTGCTGAGCAAGCGCGATCTCGCCGGCCCGGCGGACGGCGTGACCGCGCGGCTTCGGGCGGTCAACCCGACCGTGCCGATCCTGGACGCAGAAGATGTCGAGGCGGCGACGCTGCTCGGCGACCGCTCACCGCCGCCTGGCCTGGCGGTGCCTCCAGCACTCGGCCACGCACCGGACATCAAGGCGCATTGTCTGGTCATCGCCCGGCCGCTCGAATGGCAGGGCCTGGTGCGCTGGCTGGATGCGCTGACCTCGCTGCGCGGCGCCGATGTGCTGCGGATCAAGGGGATCGTCCGGGTGCGCGGACAGGACCGGCCGGTCGTGGTCAATGCGGTCCATCACGTGCTGCACGCCCCGGAAGTTCTCGAGGGCTGGCCCGACGGCCGGCCCGAGACCAGACTGGTGGTGATCACCAAGGGGATCGGGGCGCTCGATCTCCACCATGCGCTGGAAGCGGCCGGCGCGATCGACGCGGAGGGATGAATGGAACGGGACGAGGCGCGCAACATGAGGCTTGTCGCCCACGACCGGCTCGACGGCTGGGGCGGCATGGGCGAGGGGATGGTGATCCAGCACGCATCGGGCGGACGGCGCATCATGTGGCTCGCCCACGAGGGGCCGCCGAAGAATTTCACCGGCGTCGATGTCACCGACCCGGCCAGACCCAAACTCGTCGTCCAGACCGATCTGGCGCACAACCAGATGCGCTCGAACTCGCTCGATCTGGTGGGTGATATTCTGGCGGTCGCCTATCAGACCCGCGGTCCCGGCGGGCTCGCCGATCCGGGGCTCGGCATGGAGCCCGCCGGCATCGAGATCTTCGACGTCGCAACGCCCGAATCGCCGCGCTCGATCGCCTTCTACGACTGTTCCGGGCCGGGCTCGATGGGCGTCCATCAGCTCTGGTTCGCCGATGGCAAATACATCCACTTCGCCGGTGGGGCGCCGGATTTCGAGCCCGCCAACCCCAGTGACTGCCAGTTCTACCGCTCGATCGATGTCGGCGATCCGACGCGGCCGGTCGAGGTCGGCCGCTGGTGGCTGCCGGGCACGCGGGTGGGCGACGACGCGCCGCCGCCCAAGCGCCATCCGCGGTTCGACATGGGTTTCCGGGCGCACAACACCAACGTCTATCCCGAACGCCCCGACAGGGTCTATCTCGCCTATATCGACGGCGGGGTCTTCATCCTCGACATCGCCAACATGGCCAACCCGACGGTGGTCGGGAGCTGGAACCCGCACCCGCCCCATACCGGGTTCAGCCACACGGTGCTGCCGATCTTCGATCGCGAGCTCCTGATCGTCGCCGACGAGTGCATCCGCGACGGCGGTGAGGACTGGCCCAAGCTCACCTGGGTCGTCGATGCGCGCGATGAGACCAATCTGGTGCCGATCTCGACCCTGCCGCTGCCGCCGGTCGAGGAGTACGGCTCGCGCGGCGGACGCTACGGCTCGCACAACCTGCACGAAAACCAGCCCGGCGCCTTCCGGTCCAGCAGCCTGATCTTCGGCACCTACTTCAACGGCGGTGTCCGGGTGCACGACATCACCGACCCCTACCGCCCCGAGGAGGTCGCCTATTACGTCCCGGCGACGCCCGAGGGCAGCCGCGCCGGCGCCGTGCAGATCAACGATGTCTTCGTCGACGAGAATGGGCTGGTCTACGCCGTCGACCGCTTCACCGGCGGCCTCTACATCCTGGAGCTCGAGCTGTGAAATCCCGGGACGGCGAAGGCTGCGATGCCGCGTGCCTTGAACGGACCTGACGGGATGGGGATGCCGTCCCAGAAGCGGGGGAACAGCTCCGGCAGGCCGTTCTCGCCGAGCGTCTCGGCGTCCAGCCGGATGACCGTGGCGCCGGTCTCTTCCAGGCGCCGTAGCCCGGCGAGGCGCGCCGGATCGGCAGTGTCGCGGCCGACCAGCTCGATCGCCGTCAGGGCGCCGGCGGTCCAGAAGGCGCAATGCAGCCCTATTCGGCCGCCGTCCGGCAGCACGGGATAGGCGCGCGGCAGGGGGCGCGGTGCCGCGAAGACGAACGCGCGGTGGTCGAACACCGCCGCCAGCGGGCCGAGCGTGCCGCGGAGTTCATCGGCTGCATCCTCGATCCGCGCGCGGACCTGGGCGAAATAGAGGCCGATCAGGCGTGCCTGGGTCTTCGACCAGGGATCTGCGCGCGAGACCAGATAGCGCTCGACGAAGGCGAGCTGCCCGGGGACGTCCAATCCCGGCGGCGGCGCGCTCGGGAAGGCGTACTGGCCGTCCTGCAGCCGCAGCCGGCCGGCGTCCAGCCCGTCGGTAACCACGTGGGGGACGACGCATACCGGCGCGCCGTCGGTGCCGGGACGGATCCAGTCCTCCCGCCAGCGGCTGCAGCCGTAGGCGATAATCAAGTCAGTCGAGCACGGCGACGGCGTTGACCTCGAGCATGCAGCGCGGATCGGTGGCGAGCTGGACCACCTGGACCGTGGTCGTGGTCGGCTTGTTGTCGCCGAAATATTCCGCCCAGACGCGGTTCAGCGCGTCCTGATCGCTGAGGTCGGTCACGAACCGGTTGGCGCTGACGATATCGCCGAAGCTACCGCCGACCGAATCGAGACTGCGCTTGAGGTTGTCCATCGCCACGCGGGCCTGACCCTCCATGTCGGTCGGCATGGAGTCGAACTCCTCGGGCCGGTGCGGATGGTGGTGGTAGACCGGCGCGGCGGTCACCCCGGCAAGGAAAACCGTCTTGCCGCCCTGGACGGTGATCGCCGGCGCGTAGGGCATCCACATGTCCGGCGCGTCCGGCCAATGCACGTGCTCGATCGATTTGGCCATCGTGGGCTCCTATGATGATTGCCCGGCGTGGGTCGTGTTTTCGGCCCCTGGGGTGATCACTATAGGGAACCGGCTATGCGGCGAAAGACCCTGGCACGGGCCGACATCTGCGGTCTCGAGGTCTCGGCCGTCGGGATCGGATGCAACAATTTCGGCCGGCGCCTGGATGCGCGCGGCTCTGCGGCGGTGATCGATGCGGCCATCGATGCCGGCATCACCTTCTTCGATACCGCCGAGGCCTACGGCAACGGCGAGTCCGAGGACTTCATCGGCCGGGCCTTGGGCGCGCGCCGGCCGCGGGTCCAGATCGCCACCAAGTTCGGCCTGTCCGGCCGTGCGACGCCAGCGCGCATAGCCGGCGCGCTCGAGGCGAGCCTGCGCCGGCTCCGCACCGATTACGTCGATCTCTACCAGATCCACCGCCCCGATCCGGGTACGCCGATCGAAGAGACGCTGGCGGCGATGGACCGGCTGGTGAGCGACGGCAAGGTGCGCTGGATCGGCTGCTCGAACTTCTCCGCCGACCAGCTCCGCGCCGCCCATCGGGTCTCGGGCGAGCGCGGGCTTGCCCGCTTCGTCACCGCGCAGAACGCCTACAGCCTGCTCGACCGCGGCATCGAGGCGGATCTGCTGCCGGCCTGCGTGGCGGCCGGCGTGGGCCTGCTGCCCTACTATCCGCTGGCCAACGGCATTCTGACCGGCAAGTACCGCCGCGGCGTCCGACCGCCGGCCGGCACCAGGCTGGGCAGCGGCGGGCGCGGCGGGCTGAACGATGCGACGTTCGACATCCTCGAGGCGCTTGCGCGGATCGCCCGCGACCGGGGCTACGACCTGCTCGACCTCGCCATCTCCTGGCTCGCCGAGCGCCCGGGCGTCTCCAGCGTCATCGCCGGCGCGCGAACGCCCGAACAGGCGGTCCGCAACGCGCGGGCGGCGGCGTGGCGGATGACCGAAGCGGATCTCGCCGCGATCGAGGCGGTCACCGGCCGGCCATAGCCGATCGCCCGGACCGGCGCTTGGCAGCCCGGCCCGGGATGGCCACACTGACCGCACCGAACCGGCGCGAGGAAAGAGCACAGGCGATGGATCAGGGACGGGCGAACTTTCAATCCGAGGCACCGGTCAACCTGCCGCGCAACCGGATGGATGCCGAGTACGGCTCGGATGTGATCTGCGACCTGATCCAGGCGATGGGCTTCGAGTACGTGATGCTGACGCCGGGTTCGAGCTTCCGCGGGCTGCACGACTCGCTGGTCAACTACACCCGCAACACCCGGCCGCAGATCATCCTGTGCGGCGCCGAGGAGGTGGCGCTGCACATGGCGCAGGGCTACAGCAAGGTCACCGGCAAGGCGAGCCTGGTCGTCCTGCACGACCTGGTCGGGCTGCAGCACGCGATGATGGCCTTCTACAACGCCTGGTGCGACGAGGTGCCGATCCTGGTGCTGGGCGGCTCCGGGCCGATCGATCCGGCCGATCGCCGGGCGATCGACTGGCTGCATTCGGCCAACACCCAGTGCGAGGCCGTCAGGCCCTACACCAAA
The DNA here is from genome assembly GCA_965248835.1 of Alphaproteobacteria bacterium. Taxonomy (GTDB): domain Bacteria; phylum Pseudomonadota; class Alphaproteobacteria; order MPNO01; family MPNO01; genus CAYFYS01. Next base: position 1,161,510 of record CBDFLJ010000001.1, on the reverse strand, counting down.
TGGACCGACGAGCCGCCGAGCCTGGCCGCGGCGCTGGATTCGATCCTGCGTGCCCGCCGCATCGCCGAGAGCGCACCGACCAGGCCTACCTACGTCTCGATCGACGCGGGGCTGCAGGAGGCGAAGCTCGCTAGCATCCCCGACCTGCCCGATGTCGGGCTGCCGCGCTATCGGCCGGCGCCGCCACTCGCCGCCCCGGCCGAGGCGGTCGAGGCCGCGGCCGACCTGTTGGTCGAGGCTGCCTGCCCGCTGGTCTTCGGCGGCCGGTTCGGCCGCAAGGAGGGCATTGACCGTCCCCTGGTCGAGCTCATCGAGCTTCTCGGGGCGGCTTACCAGGACGGCACCGACATCGTCTGCGTGCCCACCGCCCATCCGCAGAACCTGAACCCGGGCTACCGCGGCCCGCGCGATGAGATCCGCAGCCAGTCCGATGTCGTGCTCGGCATCGACTGCCCCGATTTGACCGCGTTGACTGGCGGCTATGCCGGCGCGCGGGGTGACACGCGCAACGCCACCACGGGCACGCGCAAGGTGATCGACCTGTCGGTCAACGACCTCGCGGTCGATCACTGGTCGAACGCCGGCGGCGCCGGCTCCCCGGCCGACGTGCTGCTGCTGGCCGATCCGGTCCACGGGCTGGGCCAGCTACTCACCGAGCTCAAGCGCCGCGCTGCGGGCGCACCGGTGTGGGTCGAGCGTGCGCACGCCAGGCGGGCGGCGCTTGCCGTCCGCCAGGAGGGGATACGCGAGGCCCAGCGCGCCCGCGTCCAGGAAGACTGGGACGACGTCCCGATCACGGTGCCGCGCATGATGTCGGAGGTCTGGCAGGCCGTCCGCGAGGAGGATTGGGTGCTGGTCGCCCGCAACGGGCGTAGCTGGTACGAGGGGATCTGGGATTTCCCCGGTTCGGGCCGGCTGCTGGGCCATAACGGCGGCGGCGGCGTGGGCTATGGTCCGGGCGGCGTGGTCGGCGCGGCGCTGGCGCTGAAGGACACCGGCAAGATGACGGTAGCGATCCTCGGCGACGGCGACTTCACCATGAACCCGTGTGCGCTGTGGACCGCCTGTCACTACCGCTTGCCGCTGCTGATCGTGCTGCACAACAACACCTCGTTCGGCAACGACGAGGAGCACCAGATCGCGCTCGCCGAACAGCGCGGCCGCCCGGTGGAGAATGCCTGGATCGGTCAGCGGATGGTCGCGCCCGAGCCCGACTATGCGGCCATCGCGCGCGGCTACGGCGCCTGGGGGGCGGGCCCGATCATCGAGCCGGGCGATCTCGCGGGCACGATGAAACAAGCCGTGGCCGAGGTCCGGCGCGGCGGCGTGGCACTGGTCGACGTCCAGACTCGCCTGAAATAGGCAAGCGGGCTGCGCGAACCCCCGTCGCCTGCCCGGGCAAGGCAAAACCGCCCCTCACGGAAAGCGCACGCTATCCGTCGGTTGGCAGGGATCCGGTGTTCGACATCGGCTCGAAAGAGATCGTCTGGCCGCCCTGACGCGGGGCCAATCTGCCCGCGTTTTCTATCGCAGTTTCATTGTGCCGGAGAGTCTAGCCTCCTTGGGGCGGCAAGGCGCTGTTGCGCCTGGGGTTGGACCGGCTGGCCCGATCAGTCTTCGACGACCAGGTTTTCCGCAGAGGTGCGGCCGTTGCGTCCGGTCACAAGCTCATAGGTAATCTTCTGGCCCTCACGCAATCCGGACAGTCCGGCGCGCTCGACCGCGGAGATGTGTACGAAGGCGTCCTTCGTGCCGTCGTCGGGCACGATGAAGCCAAACCCTTTGGTCGCGTTGAACCATTTAACGGTTCCGTTCGGCATTCCAGCTCCTTTCAAGCTGATAGTCTGGGGATTCACTCATGATCCGCGCCACAAATCCTCGCCTACTGGCTTTCAAAGTGGCACGCATACGCCCCGATCGCGCATCCGACACCGTCGTCACCTTGCCACGGTCCTGGGGCGCGCATCCGTATCATTCGCAAGTTGGGACGATTCCGCAAGGATCATTTCTGCGAGCATCGATCGCGCCTGGAGTTGGGCGTTGTCGGCGTTGATGTCGATCATCCCGTCGAGGCGCGACCCGCCCAGCCGCTGCTGCTGGGCGCCGATCATCTCCACGTCCTCGTAGAACGTCGCCCGCGAGCCCTCGTAGAGCGTCCTGGTCAGCGCGTGGTCGTCCAGCCTGAAGTTGCGCGCGTAGGCCCAGTGGTAATAGGTCGTCGTCTCGGTCTCCGGGGTCACGAGATGGGTCGACCAGATCGAGATCCCATGGCTGCGGTTGCCCTCGGGCGCGCCGGTGCCGGTGGTTGCGCATCCGATATCGAGAAAGATGTTCGCCGCCGGCCGCCAGGTGACCTGCTGCCAGCGATCGACGTTGGTGTCGAACCCGCCGGCCTGCGCGAACAGCGGCGGCGCGGCGATGTCGATCATCCAGCGGCCCACCGCCACCCCGTTCTCCAGCCGTTCGGTCCTGGTCGGCGTGACCGCCTCGGCCGGATCGCCGGCGATCGTGTTCTTGTGCAGATAGACCACATGGGTCAGGTCCAGCAGGTTGTCGACGATGAGCTGATAGTTGCCCGCCATGTGGAAGTACCCCGGTGTCGCGATCCATCCCGGATCGTCGAGCCAGAACAGATCGGGGATCAGCGCGTCGTCGACCGCGCCCGGATCGCCCATCCAGATCCACACCACGTTCCATTTCTCGCGCAGCGGATAGCTCTTGACCGCCGCGCCCGGCGGCACGCTGGACTGGCCCGGCACCACCGCCACGGTGCCGTCGGGGTCGTATTGCAGGCCGTGATAGCCGCATTCCAGGCGGTCGCCGACGCAGACCCCGCGCGAGAGCGGCGCGGCGCGGTGGCAGCACCGGTCGGCCAGCGCCACCGGATCGCCGTTTTCCTTGCGGTACATCACCACCGGCTCGTTCAGCAGCGTGCGGGCGAATGGGCCGCGGCCGAGATCCTTGGACCACGTCGCGGCGTACCAGCAGTTCCTCAGAAACATTCGCGGCGGCGCCCTACTGTTGCCGGTTGGCGGCCATCGACGGGCGGACCATGCCGTCATCGCCTTGCCGGATGCCGTCGACCAGGTGCCATTCCGAGAAACGGTTGTTGCGGAACGATGTCGGCTTCCAGTCTTCCGTCACGTGGTCGGAATCGGTGTAGTACTCCACCGCGCCCTCGCACGGGCTCTTGAAGTACCAGAAATAGGCCGAGGAGACCGGATGGCGGCCCGGCCCGACCTCGGTCTGCCAGCCCTTGCGGTCGAAATGCAGCCCGCCGGCGAAGACCTCGTGGATGTCGCGCACCTCGAAGGCGACATGGTGGAATTTCATCGGCCCGCCGCGGCTGTTGATCAGGAACAGGTTGTGGTGGTCCTCCTCGGCCGCGCAGCGCATGAACACCGCCGCGCCTCCGGCATAGCGGTCGGAGATCGGAAAGCCCAGCCGCCCGTGATAGAACGCTTCGGCGGCCTTGATGTCGGGCAGGATGAAGCCGATATGGCCCATCCGGATCGGCTGTGCCCGGTCGTAGATCGGCGCCCGCCGGTCGACGCGCTCGATGCTGTCGAAGCTGTTGAGCGCCGCGCGCTGCGCCTTGACCCTGGGCCGTTGCTTCCATACCCGGAAGCCGACCGCGAGATTGCACGGATCGATGCAGCGGATGGTGCCGTCGGCATCGACGGAGACCTCGCGGTCCCTTGCGACCTCCTTGTGGACGGCGGCCAGGTCGCGTTTCGTGGCCACGCCCCAGATCATCTCGCGGAAATGCATGCCGGGTGCGGCGGCCGGCGGCAGCGCCTTGGACGTTGCCGGGCGGATGATGATCTGCGAGCCGACCGCGGTCTCGAAGACCGCGCCCGCGCGGCCGTCGCTGACCTTCTTCAGCCCCCAGTCGGTGTAGAACCGTCGGGCGGTCTTCATGTCGGGGCTCGAGAAGACGAGCGTCTGGATACCGGTGAAATTCATGCCGTCGATATCTCCTTCAGCCGGCTTCTGCCGGGACGAAAGCGATCTTGTCATGGGCGGCGCGCATCCCCTGCGATGGCGGGTCGGTCACTCCCCAGTGGTCCGACCGCCCCTCGGGGAAGCCCCAGTCGTCCGGCCCGCCGGTCGGGTAGCTGTCGTCGACTTGCTCGACCTCGGCGGTGTATTCGATCACGAAGTCCTCGGGCCCCAGGAAATAGGCGAACACGTTGTTGCCCGGACCGTGCCGGCCGACGCCCCACTCGATCGGATAGCCGGCCGCGCGCATCCGCCCGGCGCCGCGCATCACCGATTCCAGGTCGGGCATCTCGAAGGCGATATGGTGCAGGCTCGAGCCGTGGCCGTTGCCCAGTGCGATCGAATGGTGGTCGGCGTTGCAGCGCAGGAAGGACAGCATCCGGGTCCTGTCGCTGATGGCGAACCCCAGCGCGTCGGTGAAGAAGGACACCGATCCCTCCATGTCGCCGGTCGTCAGCACGCAGTGCGAGATCTTGCGCGGCCGATCCTCGACATCGGCGGTCCCGGCGTGGGTTGCCGCGCCGGCGAGGATCGACAGGGCGCGCCCTTCGGGGTCGCGGAAATCGAACCCGTAGCCGCCGCCCGGCCGGTTGATCGGCCCCGGATCGCCGATCGCCGGCAGGCCGAGCCCTGCGAGCCGGCCATGCAGCCCATCGACCGCTTCCTCGTCGGGCGCGGTCATGTTGACCCGGGCCAGCGCGGCCTCGGCGCCGGGATGCAGGACCAGGATGTGGTGGTCGGGCCCGGTGCCGCGGAAATACCGCGCGCCGCCGCTTTCGGCCACCTGCTCCAGCGCCCAGGTGTCGGCATAGAACGCGGTGGCCGCCGCGATATCCCGGACGGCGAACTCGACGCTGGACACGCCGCTGACGCGTGGCTCTGTCATGGTCGGCCTCATCGCGTTGCAATGGCGGGTGCGAAACCCGCCCCTGCGATGTTACGGTGGAACGCAACCCATGCCCAGAGGCGATCGGCCGGGAGAGAGCCATTTCCAGCACGGAGACGATCCTTGCCGCCGCACGATCGATGCTGCCGGACCTGCGCGCTGGCGCGGCGGCGACCGAGGCCAACCGGCGGCTGCTGCCCGAGTTCGATCGGCGTTTCCGCGAGGCCGGGTTCTACCGTGTGATGCAGCCGCGCGGCTTCGGCGGGCTCGAGCTTCCGTTCGGAATCCAGACCGACCTGTCGATGGAGCTCGCCCGCGCCTGTGCGTCGAGCGGCTGGGTGACGGCGATCTTTGCCTGCCACGCCTGGATGCTGGGCATGCTGCCCGGCGAAGCCCAGGCCGATGTCTGGGGCAGCAATCCCGACACCACCGTGGCCTCGTCCTTTCTCAACCGCGCGCCGCGGGTCGCGCGCGCGTCGGGCGGGCTGCGCCTGTCCGGCCGATGGGAGTTCTCCAGCGGCGTCGACTACTGCGACTGGGTGATGGTGCTTGCCCGCGTGCCCGCCGAGGACAACGGCCCGCCGGCAGCCTTCTTCGCGCTGGTCCCGCTGTCGGACTGCCGGATCGAGGATTGCTGGAACGCCACCGGGCTCGCCGGCACCGGCAGCAACGATCTGATCCTCGAGGACGTGTTCGTCCCCGATTACAGGCTGGGCAGCATGCGGGACATGTGCGACGGCAACGGGCCCGGCCGCGCGGTCAATGACGGCTATCTCTACCGCTTGCCGCAGCTTGCGGTGTTCTCGTTCAACCTGGTCGGCACAGTGATCGGCGCGGCGCGCGGCGGGCTCGAGGCCGTCGTCGGCGCGATCGCCGACAAGCGGTCCTTCACCAACGTCCGGATCGCCCAGCAGCAGGCCGTGCAGCTCCGCGTCGCCGAATCGCTTGCCGAGATCGATGCCGCCTACGCCCTGGTCGACCGCAACCGGCACGAGATCATCGCCTGGGGCGAGGCCGGCGACATCCCTCCGCTGGAGCAGCGCGCCCGCTACCGGCGCGACAACGGCTATGCGGCGCGCGTGTGCTGCCGGGCGATCGACCGTGTCCTGCCGATCACCGGCGCCGGCGGGCTGGCGGCGGACGACCCGGTCAACCGCGCCTGGCGGGATGCCCATGCCGTCGCCCAGCACATCGCGCTCACCTGGGACGTCCAGGGGGCGATCCACGGCGCCGTGGCGCTGGGCGAGCCCTGCCCCGACCCGTTCGTGTGAGCCGGCGAAGCCGCCTACTTGCTGGTGCCGACCCAGCCGTTGTGAGAGATGTCGAAGATGATGCCGTTGGGGTCGCGGTACTTCTTCTCGTAGTAGAGTGAGTCCTTGTCGACCGGCAGGTCGAGGAAGAACGCCCCGCCATGGGCCTCGATCGACTTCTCGGCCGCTTCGAGATCCTCGACCCAGAAGCCGAAATGGTGGACCCCGACATAGTCCTTGCCGCGCTCTTCGCCGGCGGCCTGGTCGGTCTTGTAGTCGAGCACCGCGAGGTTGATCACCCCGTCGGACAAATAGACCCCGTCGGCGAGCGAGGACTCCGAGGTCCCGACCCGCTCCATGCCGAAGACATCCTCGTAGAACTTCGCGGTCGCTTCGACATCGTCGCAGGCGATCGCGATGTGGCGCAGCTTTGCCATGACCCGTCCTTTCCGCAGCCTTCGCCCAGCCTATGCCGAGCCCGTCGCGTCCTCAATAGCCCAGCGCGCAGCCGTCCTTGCGGGGATCGGAGCCGCCGGTCAGCACCCCGGCCTCGCGGTCGATCATCACCGCCTGGCCGCCGCCGAACGGCGCCCCCGCCCGGCGGACGTCATGGCCGAGCGCCGCCAGCGCATCGGCGGTGGCTTGCGGCACCCCCGCTTCCAGCGCCAGCACCCCGCCGAAATGAAATATCCGCGGCGCATCGATCGCCTGCTGCACGTCGAGCCCGCAATCGAGCACGTTGCTCAGCAGATGGGCGTGGCCGAACGGCTGGTAGTGCCCACCCATCACGCCGAAAGGCATCCGCGCGCTTCCGTCCCGGGTGAGCATGCCGGGCATGATGGTGTGCATGGCGCGCTTCGACGGGCCGATGGCGTTGGCGTGGCCGTGGCGGAGCTGGAACGAGCTGCCGCGGTTCTGGAACAGCACCCCGGTGGCGGCGTCGGCAATGCCCGAGCCGAACAACGCGAACAGCGAGTTGATGAAGCTGATCGCGTTGCCGTCCTCATCGACGACGGCGAGATAGACGGTATCGGACCAGCCGGCCGGCGCGGTCTCGGGCAGCGGCGCCATCGCCCGGTCCGGTCCGATGTGGCCGCGCAGCTCCGCGGCATAGGCCTCCGAGAGCAGTTCCTCGACCGGGATCGAAGCTGCTGCCGGGTCGCCGAGATAGCGGTCGCGGTCGCGGTAGGCGAGCCGGCCGGCCTCGGCCTCGAGATGGAGCCGCCGCGGGTCCATCGGCGCGCGCCCGGCGAGATCGAACCCCTCCAATATGTTGAGCATCAACAGCGCGGTCAGGCCTTGGCCGTTGGGCGGGCACTCGTGGACCAGGTGGCCGCGATAGGTGGTCGAGATCGGCTCGACATACGCGCCGCGGTGGGCGGCGAAGTCCTCCTGCGCATGCAGCCCGCCATAGCGGTTGAGCGTCGCCACCATGGAATCCGCGGCCGGCCCGGTGTAGAAGGCCTGCGTCCCGCGGTCGGCGATGCGCTCCAACGTCGCCGACAGCGCCGGCTGGCGGTGGATCTCTCCGGTGCAGTAGGCCCGCCCGCCGTTCAGATAGATCTCGCGGGTCTCCTCGGTGGCATCCAGGACCGCGACGCAGTCCGCCCAGTCATGGGCCACCCGCGGGTGGACCGGCACGCCGTCGGCGGCAAGCCTGATCGCCGGCTGCAGCAGCGCAGCCAGGTCCTTGCGGCCGTGGTCGCGGCTCAGCCGCTCCCATGCCTCCGGCGCGCCGGGCACGGTGACCGCGTGCGGGCCGACCGCCGGCATCGCCGGGTAATTCTGGCCGAGATACCATTCCAGCGTCGCCGCCGCCGGGCTGCGGCCCGATCCGTTATAGCCGATCACCGCGCCGCCGGTTGGTGCGTAGAGCACGAAGCAGTCGCCGCCGATCCCGGTCATGTGCGGCTCGACGACGGCGAGCACGCCGGCGGCGGCGACCGCCGCATCGACCGCGTTGCCGCCGGCCTTCAGCGTCTCGATCGCGGTCAGGCTCGCCATCGGGTGCGATGTGGCCGCCATTGCGCGCCGCGCATAGACCGCCGAACGGCCGGGAAGCTGGAAATCGCGCATCGCCCGGTGCCCCTTCTCCCGCTCAGTATCCGACGGACGGATCGACCACGTCGATCAGCGGCTCGCCCGCCCGGCTGCGGCGGATGTTCTCGGCCACCTGCTCGACCACCGTGCGCGGGTCGGCGACGCTGGCCACGTGCGGCGTGATGGTGACCGCCGGGTGGCTCCAGAACGGATGGCCCGACGGCAGCGGCTCGGTGCGGAACACGTCGAGCGTCGCCGCCGAGACCCTGCCGCTGTCGAGCGCGGCCAGCAAATCGTCCTCGACCAAATGGCGGCCGCGGCCGACATTGATCACCGCCGCGCCCTCGGGCAGGGCGGCGAAGAGCCTCGCATCGAGGATGTCTTCAAGCGCGGGCGTCAGCGGCAGCATGTTGACCAGGACCTCGCTGCGGTTGGCGATCGGGATCAGCCCGCCCGCGCCGTGGAAGCTCTCGATGCCCGGCAGCGCCTTGGGCGTCCGGCTCCAGCCGGCGACCTTGAAGCCCAGCCCGGCGAGCGCGGTGGCCGCCGCCCGGCCGAGCACGCCCTGGCCGAGGATGCCGATGCTGCGGTCCGAAGATGCCGGCTGGATACGTTCCTGCCACCGCGCGGCCGCCTGGGAAGCGGTATAGGCCTCGTGCTGGCGGTGCCAGCGCAGCACGTGGAACAGCACGTATTCGGTCATCCGCGCGGTCAGGTTGACGTCGATCAGCCGGGTGATCGGGATGGTCCTGGGCAGGTCGGGATCGGAAAACAGGTGGTCGACGCCGGCGCCCAGCGAGAAGATCGCCCGCAGGTTGGGCAGGCGCGCCAGCATCCCGGGCTCCGGGCACCAGACCAGCGCGTATTCGATGTCCGCAAGCGCGCCGGCCTCGGGCCAGACCCGGACCTCGAGCGCCGGCATCCGCCGTCCGAGCTCCGCCTTCCACCAATCCGCCGGATCGATCTCGGAGACGAAAAGCAGCGTCATTCAATGGTCATCTTCTGATCCGAATAGCTGATCCGGACCGAGAACCCGCCCTCGTTCATCGACCAGCGCTCGAGCGTGTATTCCCGCAGGCCCTGGGCGTGGAAGGGATCGGAATCGGCGATCTCTCTGGCCTCGGCGAACGAACCGGCGCGGATGATGATCAGCCCGCGGCGGCCGCCGTCCTCGGTCTGCATCGGCCCGGCGGCGAACAGGATGCCATCCTGCTCGATCCTGACCTGGTGCTCGAGATGGCTCGGCAGCACCGCGGCGAGCTGGTCCGGGCTCACGCCGGCCCTGGGCGCGGTGTGGATCACATACAGCGTCTTGCCCAGCGTGCCGTGGGGGTCCATCGGGGGAGGTCCGTCGCTCATCGTCCTGCCTTTCGTCAATCTGCGGCTGTCAGGATCGATCCAGGAGAAAATCGAGATGGATGCGGTTGAAGGTCTCCGGGTCCTCGAACTGGGGCCAGTGCCCGCAATCGCGCATCACCGCGAACCGCGCGCCCGGGATCATCGCCGCGAGCTCCTCGCCGACCGGAACCGCGGCCGTCGGGTCGTGGGAGGTCCACAGCACCAGGGTCGGCGCGGTGATCGCGCCCCATTGCTCGGGGGTGACGGCAAAGGCTTTGCGTGCAGCGATCGTGTGCAGGCACAGCACCCGGCGGATGCCCGCTTTCATCTCGGGTGCCGAATAGATGCGCCGACGGCTCGCCACCAGATCGTCATGGACGTCGGCGGGGTCGAACATGAGCCATTCCAGGCGCTTGCGCACCCGTTCCCAGCTCGGGTCGTCGACCGAGTCCTGGGTCGAGGCGCGCAGGGCGGCCAGCGCGTCCGGCTTGACCTTGTCGGCGCCGGCGGTGTTGAGCACCAGCCGGTCGACGCGCTCGGGATGGGCGACGGCGAAGGCGCCGGCAACCCAGCCGCCCAGCGATTCGCCGGACAGCGAGACCTTGCCGATGCCCACCGCGTCGATGAACGCCAGCAGATGCTCGAGGTAGCGCGGGATCTCGTAATCGTAGTCCGGCTTGTCGGTATAGCCGTGGCCGAGCATGTCGATGGCGTAGGTGTCGAAATGGGGCGCGTGCGCGGCGAGGTTGCGCACATAGGCTTCGGCATGCCCGCCGGTGCCGTGCAGGAAGATCAGGCCCGGGCTGCCCGGCGTGCCCGCGTGCAGGTAGCGGGTTCTGATCCCGCCGGCCTCGGCGTAGCCCTGCTGGAACGCCACCCCCTGCAGGTCCGACCACACGCTGTGGAACCCGCCGTCACCGCGGTCCCGGGCCATCGCTCGCCCCCCGTTGATGGTTTCCGGGACCACGCCCAAGTTCGGCCCTGCCTGTCAAGGAAAGAAAGCAATCGACGGCACCGCGCGGATGGAGACGCGGCCGGCCGAAGACAGGCGCGTCGTCCTCGGCCTCCGGCCCTCCTGAACGTTGCGGGAGGGAAGGCGGTTTTTTTGATGCTCAGAGACGACACAGGAAATATTTTGTGTCTCGATTTTAGGAGAAAAGTGATCCAAAAGGCGTTTTGATGCTCACATGCGGCCCACAAACGACAAGCCGTTCGAGGCCAAAATGAAGCGGCCGGCCGCGGATCTATGTGCATAGGCACATAGCAAGCCGTGGGCGCGCGGATATGGACCGTCCGTCGGTGCCCCTCGCCGACGGGATCGCCGGCATGCTCGGGTAATGTCCGGCGGCGGCGTGCGCGCCGATAGCGCGTCGGGGCCGCTCGCGCCAGCCGATTTCTTGCGGCGTGGAGGACGCCCGATTGGAGGCGGGCGACTTTGCCGGTGCCGTGACACAGTGTGGAAGGAGTCAATTCGGAGATGATCGGCGCGTGAGCATGGAGAACGCTTTTCGCGGAAATCTGTTCGCCAACGATTTCCTTGGCGAGTCGATTGTCGCGCTGCCCGATTGGCGAGACCTGAACGACTCATCCGTAGATGAGCTCGAAGGCGCACTGCGAGCGGTTTTCGACCGCTTTCCCACCACCCAGACACCTAACGAAAGCCAGACCGAGGATGATCTGATCTGGCCCGTGCTGGCGTGTCTCGGATGGACGGCCAGCCTGCGGCAGCAGAATCTCAGCACCCGCGGCCGCGAGGACGTTCCCGACGGTCTGCTATTCGCGGACGATGCGATGAAGGACCGCGCGAACGATCTTGCCGAGGAATGGCGGCGCTACGAGTTCGGGCTCGCGATCGTGGAGTCCAAGCGCTGGCTTCGACCGCTCGACCGCCGGTCGGACCGCGCGGGCGAGCAGACCGCGCCGTCGACTCAGATGCTCCGCTATCTGCGGCGGGTTGACGACCTGACGACCGGCAAGCTGCGCTGGGGCGTCCTCACCAACGGGATGCATTGGCGGCTCTACTACCAGGGCGCCCGGTCGGTCTCGGAACAGTTCTTCGAGGCTGATCTCGCGGCGCTTCTCGATCTTCCCGGCCACAATGACGGCCTGTTCGCCCTCACCGAGGCGGAACGCCGTCACGGCCTGAAGGTGTTCACTCTTGTCTTCCGGCGGGAGGCTTTCCTGCCCGCCGCCGGTGATCCTCGCACGTTCCATCAGCGCGCGATCGAGGAAGGCAGGTTCTACGAGGAGCGTGTCGCCGCGAGTCTCTCCGATCTGGTCTTCGGCCAGGTCTTTCCGGGCCTTGCCCGAGCCATCGCCATCGCCGCGCCCGACGCACCGTTGGAGGATGTGCGCGAGGCCGCCTTGGTCCTTCTCTACCGGCTGTTGTTCATTCTCTATGCCGAAGACCGCGACCTGCTGCCGGTGCGCGACTCACGCTACGACGATTACGCGCTGCGCGAGAAAATTCGCGGCGATGTCGGTCGTCGCAAGGACGTGGACGACGTGTTCTCCGCCAGCGCCTCGCGCTACTGGTCGGCCATCGACGATCTCTGCCGGGCCATCGACGAGGGCGACGCCTCGATCGGTCTGCCGCCATACAATGGCGGGCTGTTCGACCGGGAGCGCACGCCGCTGCTGGGGCGGGTTCGTCTCAGCGACGAAGTCATGGCCGCGGTGATCGACGCGCTGTCGTTCGAGCGCACCCCCGAGGGGCGACGCTATATCAACTACCGCGACCTCGGGGTGCAGCAACTCGGCTCGATCTACGAGCGGCTTCTCGAGCACGAGATCGTCCGCGACGGCGACGGGATCGCCGTCCGGCCCAACATATTCGCCCGCAAGGGATCGGGCAGCTATTACACGCCCGACGATCTGGTCGGCCTGATCATCCGGGAAACGATCGAACCCCTGGTGTCCTCGCGAATGGCGGCTTTCGCGGCTGGGGTTTCAGAACGTGCCACGGTCGCCCTGCCCATGGACCGCCTTATCGGGCGATTGAAGCGGCTCGATCCTGCCGAGAAGCTGCTCGAGTTGAAGGTCTGCGATCCCGCCATGGGCTCGGGGCACTTTCTGGTTAACCTCGTGGACTATCTCGCAGACCGGGTGATCGCGGCCATGGCCGAGGCGGAAGCCGCCGTGGACGGCTATGTCTCGCCGTTGACCGAGCGGATCGATGTCATCCGCAGCACCATCACGGCCAACGCCCGAGAGCGCGGCTGGACCATCGATCCGGCGCGGCTCGACGACCGCCACATCGTCCGGCGCATGGTTCTCAAACGCTGCATCTATGGGGTCGACAAGAATCCCATGGCCGTCGAACTGGCCAAGGTCGCGCTCTGGCTGCACACCTTCACGGTCGGCGCACCGTTGAGCTTTCTGGATCACCACCTGCGTTGCGGCGACAGCCTGTTCGGCGCGTGGGCTCGGAGCGGCATAGACAAGGCGACCGCGTTCGGCAGCCCGCTGCTGTTGCACGCTTCCGTGACCCGGGCGGAACGCGCGGCGCGCTCGATGCAAACGATCGAGAGTCTGACCGATGCCGAGATCGCTGAGGCACACCGTTCCGCCGTGGCCTTTGCTGAAGTGGAGGAGATGACCGCGCCGCTCGATGCCGTCCTCTCCCTGGTGCACGCCATCGACTGGCTGGACGTTCGGGACCGGGACGGCAAGACGGCGTTGCAGGCCTTTTTCGGCGGTCAGTTCGGCGATCCCATCGATATCACGTTGGGAAAGGTCGCGCCCCTTGCGGAACACCGGGAAAGCGAGCGTTTTGCCGGGTTGCTGAATGAGATCCGGCAACTCGTCTCGGAGGAGCGTTTCCTCAACTGGCAAGCGGCCTTTCCCGGTGTGTGGTCGAACTGGCAAAGCGCCTCGTTGCATGACGGTTTCGACGCCGTGATCGGAAATCCGCCGTGGGACCGGATGAAGCTGCAACAGGTCGAATGGTTCGCCGCGCGGCGGCGCGAGATCGCGATCGCCCAGCGCGCCGCGGACCGCAAGCGCCTGATCGCCGATTTGGAGAAGGCCGGGGATGCGCTGGCGAAAGACTTTTCCTTGGCCAGCGAACGCGCAGCCGCCGCGGTCCGCGTGGCGCGAAGTTTGGGCGACTATCCCTTGCTTTCCGGCGGCGACGTAAACCTCTACTCGCTCTTCGTCGAACGCGCGATGACGCTGGTCAAACCCCACGGCATGGTCGGACTTCTCACTCCGTCCGGCATCGCGTCGGACAAGACGGCGGCAAAGTTTTTCAAGGGCGTGGCGACGGAGGGGCGGTTGAGGACGCTTTACGACTTCGAGAACAAAAAGGTCTTCTTTCCCGATGTCCACGCGTCGTTCAAATTTTGCGTCTTCATCGCCGGCCGAACGCAAATGGACGAACCGGCCAACTGTGCTTTCTATCTTCACGATGTCGCCGAACTCGACGACCCCGAGCGTTGCTTTCCGTTGACACCGGTGGATTTCGCCCGCGTCAATCCGAATACCGGCACCGCGCCGATCTTCCGCACGCGCCGCGACGCCAAACTGACCACTACGATCTACGAGCGCCTGCCCGTGCTGGTGGACCGCTCGTTGGGCAAGGAAGTGAAGGCGTGGCCGGTGAAATACACCCGCATGTTCGATATGACCAACGACTCCGGCCTGTTCCGCACCCGCGAGGAGTTGGAGGAGAAGGAGGGCGCATGGTCTGTCGGCGGCAACCGCTTCGATAGCCCGACCGGTGCGTGGGTGCCGCTCTATGTTGGCCGCATGATCCACCAGTTCGACCATCGCGCCGCGTCGATTGAGGCCAACGCGGAGAACCTGCACAACCCGGCCTTGAGCGACAAAATCACGTTGGAGCAAAAGGCTAACCCGAATTTCACACCCATTCCACAGTACTGGGTGCCGGCGAGCAACGTATCGTTTCCACACGGTCTAAAATGGACGATTGCTTTCCGTGACATTGCCCGTGCGACTGACGCTCGGACCATGATCGCATCGGCCGTGCCTTTGGTCGGATTGGGGAATACCGCGCCGGCAATTTTTCTCGAAGACATGCACAGCGATCGATCGGCTGCGCTGTTGCTGGCTAATTTTGGTGCCGTCGTCCTTGATTTCGTGGTCCGCCGGAAAGCTCAAAGCACTCACCTCAATTGGTATATTGTCGAGCAGCTCCCCATCGTCCTACCAGAGCAATATAGATCCATCCGCTTCGGTCCCAAGACGGCAGGAGAGATCGTCCGCGAGGCGGTTCTGGAACTGACCTACACGGCCCACGACATGGCGCCGTTCGCCCGCGACATGGGGCATGTGGACGAAACCGGCGCGGTTCTTCCGCCCTTCTCCTGGGACGAGGAACGCCGGCTGCATCTGCGTGCCAAGCTCGATGCCGTGTTCTTCCACCTCTACGGCGTCACCGACCGCGACGATGTCCGCCACGTCTTCTCGACTTTTCCCATCGTGGAGCGCCAGCAGACGGACGCCTACGGCGGTTACCGCTCCCGCGACCTCTGCCTTGCTTGGATGAATGCGCTGGCGGCCGGCGACCCGGCTGCGAAGATCGATCTGTGAGAGGATCGCCCGTCGCGTCTGCTCGAACCTCGACGACTCGATGGAGCGTGTGCCGTTCACGGTCCGTTATCGATCGCTTTTTTTCACCGTTACGACCCGGCGCCCATGCGGGGTGAGCCGGCAAACCGGAACGCCGTTCCGGCCCAGGGGAAGCGGCGCGGCGGGCGATCTGCTTGCCGACCCAGCCGGTGCGCCAGTCCTCGGAGCTGGTCACCGCATCGATGCTCACCAGGTCGTCGAACCGCCGCGATGATCGCCATGTCGGTGTAGGCGAGGTTCTCGCGCGTGCGGACCTTCTTGTGGCCGGGCCGCTCGGCGAGTTCCGAGACCAGCGTGTCCTGTTCTTGCGCCGTCGGCACGCGCGGCGCCCCGCCACCGGGTTACGCTGTTCCGTCTTCGCGTTCACGCCGCCGCGATATCGGTTCGGAAGAAATTTTCGCCCTTGAACAGCAGAGGCTCGCCGGTGACGCTGGCGAGCGCGTAGGCGAAGCAGTCGCCGAAGTTCAGCGCCGCCGGGCGGTTGCCGCTGCCGAAGCGCTGCCAGGCACGCCGGGCCGCTTCCATGTGTTCCACCGTGACCGTCGCCAGTTCGATCGCGGCGTGTCCCAGGAATATATCGAGTTCGTGCCCCGCCGCCGCGCCGCCGCGGCTTTCGACAACGATGGATACCACCAACACGTTGGCGGCCGACATGCGGCAGGGTGCTGCCGTCATGATCGCCTGGTCATAGTGCTTCGCGTCGGTTTCGTCGAGCAGGACAGCCAACATTGCGGAGCTGTCGACGATCACTTGGGCAATCCCCGCTCGTCGTAGAGCATGTCGCCGTGCTCCGCGGCGGACGGCCCAGGCCCCATAAGCTTGGCGCAGCGGCGCCCGATGGCAACCAGCTCTTCAATGCGGGCCTCCACGTCGCGCAGCCGCTTCTCACGCTCCAGGCGCTCGCGCAGCGCGACGGTGATCGCGCCGGTCATGGTCTCGCCGGTCAGCCGCGCCAACTCGCCCGCCAGCCGGCAGGTCTCTTCATTCTTGATGTTGAGGCTCATTGCCAACCCCAAGGTAGATCATGATCTGCATCGTCTACCCTACGCCGCGCACCGCGCGCATGCAGCGCCCACGGGCGGGGGTGTTGCGGCGGGCGGGACTTCCCATGCAAGATCGTTTCGTTGATCAAAGCCGACGCCGGTTGCGCCGTGGGAGAGAAGCCGGACCATGTTTCCCGAACACGATCTGATTCTGCACGGCGGGACGGTGATCACCCTGGACGGTCGATCGCGGATCGCCGAGGCCGTCGCGGCGCGGGCCGGACGCATTTCCGCGGTGGGCTCCGATGATGCGGTCCTGGCCGGGCGCGGCCGCGCCAGCCGGGTGATCGATCTGGCCGGGCGCGTCGTCTGTCCCGGCTTCATCGACACCCACGCCCATATGGACCGCGAAGGGCTGAAGGCGCGCGGCGGCTATTCGCTGGCCGGACGGCATTCGGTGGCTTCGATCACCGAGGCGGTCCGCAGCGCGGTCGCGCGCACGCCCAAGGGCGAATGGGTGGTCTTCATGCCCATGGGCACGCCCAAGCTCAGCTATATCAGCCGACCCGATCAGCTCGCCGAAGGCCGGTTTCCCACCCGCCACGACCTCGACGCTGTCTCACCGGACAACCCGGTCTATATCCGTGTGCCCTGGGGATGGTGGGTCCACCGCCCGTTCGTCTGCGTCGCCAACAGCGCGGCGCTGCTTGCCTGCGGCATCGGCCGCGACACCGCGGCGCCCTACAACGTCGAGATCCTCAAGGACGAGCGGGGCGATCCGACCGGCGTCTTCCTCGACCACTCCTATGCCCCGGTGATCGAGTACACGCTGATGCGCAAGGCGCCCCGCATCACCTTCGAGGACCGCATTGCCGGCTGCCGGCTGGGAGCGGCGGCCTACGCGGCGGCCGGCACGACCAGCATCTACGAGGGACACGGGCTGACACCGGCGATCCTGGAGGCCTACCGCCGGATCCACGAGGACGGCGATCTGGTGGTCCGCGCCCACCTGCCGCTCAGCGTGCCCGGCGCCTCGGTCGAGGACCGCAGGCTCGCCGGGATCCTCGACGAATGGGCCACGCGCCTTGCCGGGCGCGGCAGCGGCGATGACATGCTGCGCTTCGAGGGCGCGTGCGTGGACGTCGCCAATGCCGAGGCCGCCGCCATCATCGGCGCCGACTACCCCTACGAGGCCTGGGCCGGGCATTTCTATCATTGTCTTGCGCACGACCGCTTCGTCGAGATCGGCGTCCACGCGGCCCGGCTGGGCATCCGGCTGAGCTGCCTGATCTGCTATGACCTCGAGCGGGTGCTCAAGGCCTACGAGGCGATCGATGCGCAGGTCTCGATCCGCGACCGGCGATGGGTGATGATCCACGTCATCGAGGCGAGCGCCGACCAGATCCGGCGCATGAAGGCGCTCGGGGTGATCGCCACCGTGACGCCGAACTTCATGTACATGGCCTCGGACCGCTTCAACCTGCACGAGATCGGCGCCCGCGCGATGCCGATCCGCGCCCTGCTGGATGAAGGCGTTCCGGTGGCGCTGTCCTCGGACAACGTGCCGTACTCGATGCTGTGGACGATGTGGGAGGCGCTTGCCCGCTACGACGCCGATTCCGGCCGCCGCCTCGGCGACAGCCGGCTGACCCGCGAGGAGGCGCTGCGTCTGGTCTGCCAGGCCGGCGCCCTGGTGACCTGGGAAGAGGACCGCAAGGGCACGCTCGAAGCCGGCAAGATGGCCGACATGGTGGTGCTCGACGCCGACCCGCTGACCTGCGCCGAGGATGCGCTGGGCGCGATCGGCGTCGAGCACACCTTCGTCGGCGGCCGCGAGGTCTTCGGCCCCGGCATCTCCGACCCCGGCCCGGTCGACGGCATGGACCCGGCCTGATCGGCCTGCCTGCCGGCCGGGCGGCTCAGCCCAGCGCCGCCAGCCGCGGGGCGGCGATCGTCCCGGCCCAGGGGGAGGCGGCGCGGCGGGCGATCTGCTTGTCGACCCAGCCGGTGCGCCAGTCCTCGGAGCCGGTCACCGCATCGATGCTCACCAGGTCGTCGAACCGCCGCGCCGCGCCGTCCGGGCCGGTCATCGGCAGCACCGCGCCGTCCTCCATCGCTTCGGCCAGCATCTTGCGGGCCGCGATGATCGCCATGTCGGTGTAGGCGAGGTTCTCGCGCGTGCGGTCCTGGACCGCACCCTGGCCCTCCAGGATCATCGTGTCGTGGACGTTGAAGTCGAAGCCCACCCCGGCATAGGTGCCGGCGCGCTGCTCGTCCGGATCGAAGCCGTAGCGGTTCTCCAGGTTGCGCGTTGGCCGGTATCCGGGGACGCAATAGGTCTTCAACCGCTCGCGCCGCAGCCCGTCGCGGTCCAGCGAATCGTCGAAGGCGTAGAAGATGTCGTAGCGCCAGTTGTGTTCGTCGTCGATCGGCACGTGGGTCTGGACCAGCGACCAGTCGCCGATCGCGACCACGGCAGTGTTCGGGAACAAGAAGTTGGTCACCCGCGTGTAGGTGAAGCCCCCCGCATCGCGCAGCGCATAGACGCGGACGCCGAAATCGGTGCGCTCGATCTCCAGCCGCGGGTTGGGCACCTCGCGCAGGATCCGGGTGACGGAAACCTCGGTATCGCCCGCGGTCTCGCGGAACTGCTTGAACCCGTAGGAGGCGTCGGCATCGATCTCCTCGCGCAGGTAGCGGTGGAGATAGGACAGGTGCGAGGGGTCGATCTCGCCCTCGACCGCCTGCAGCCAGTTCGCCCGCTGCAGCCCCTTGAAGACGAAGATGTGCGGCGCCGGCGCGTCGTGCCAATCGAAGCCGGGCAGGGCGGGCGGCGCGCCCGGGCCCATGTAGCCGTAGACGATGCCGTTGCGCTCGATGCACGGATAGGCGGTATGGTGGATCCTGTCGTGATAGCGCGAGCCGGCCGGCTCGGCCGGCTGCTCCAGGCAGCGCCCGGCGATGTCGTAGAGCCAGCCGTGATAGGGGCAGCGCAGCCCGCCGTCCTCGAGCCGGCCGTAGGCGAGATCGCCGGCGCGGTGGGCGCACTGCCGGGCCAGCGCGCCATAGCTTCCGGCCTCGTTGCGGAAGACCACGATATCCTCGCCCAGCACGCGGGCCTCCGTGAGCGGGCGTGCGGCCGGCAACTCTTCGGTGAGCGCCAGCGGCTGCCAGTAGTGCCGCATCACCGCGCCCATCGGCGTGCCGTGGCCGGTCCGGGTCAGGCGCTCGTTCTCATCGGCCGGGATCATGCCGGCCATCGTAGGCGACGCAGGACCACGGTCAAGCAACCTGCCGCGCGCCGGCGCCGCCCGCGAGACGAACGCGCCTCGATCACCCCGTATGAAGCGCCGTTTTCGCGCGCCGGCAAACTGCTCTAGACTGCGCGGACCCAACCAGCCGCAAGGAGGCCGCCGATGGCCGAGCCGATCACGCTGGAAGTGTTCACCGACTACGTCTGACCCTGGTGCTATCTCAGTACCGTGCGTATTGAAAAGCTCAGCCAGGCCTATGACGTCGATGTCAGGATGGTGCACTTCCCGCTGCACCCCGAAACCCCGGCCGAGGGCATGACCCTGGAGTCGCTGTTCGCCGGCCGCAACGTCGACCTCGATGCGTCCTACAACCGCATGAAAGGCCTGATGGATGCCGAGGGTCTGGAATACAACCGCCGCACCCACACCTACAACAGCCGGCTCGCCCAGGAGGTCGGCAAGTGGGCCGACACCCAGGACGGCGGCGCTGCGCTGCACGAGGCGCTCTATCGCGCCTATTTCGTCGACGGCCGCAATATCGGCGATCCCGACACGCTGATCGCCCTCGTCGAGGAGGCCGGGCTATCGGGCGAGGCCGCGCGCGCGGTGTTGGCGGACCGGACCTTCAAGGACGCCGTCGACGAGGACTGGTCGCGGTCCCGCGACATGGGCGTGACCGGGGTGCCGACCTATGCCGCTGCCGGCTACGGCGTGGTCGGCGCCCAGCCCTACGAGGTGCTGGTCAAGCTGATGGAGCATGCCGGCGCCAAGCCGCAGCAAAGCTGAGCCGGAGAGGGCGATGGACGAGGATTTCGATTTCGGCAATATCGACTACGCGCGGATCGATGTCGACAAGACCGCCCATTACGACAGCCTCAAGGACCGGGTGGTGATCATCACCGGCGGCGGCCAGGGCATCGGCCGCGGCTATGCTCATTATTTCGCCGCCCAGGGCGCGATCCCGGTGATCGCCGAGATCAACGGCGATGACGGCGAGCGGGTTGCCGAGGAGGTCCGGGCCAAGCAGGGCCGGGCGCTGGCGATCCCGACCGATGTCGGCGACGAGCAATCCGCCGAGGCGCTGGCGGCAGGGACGTTGGAGGGGTTCGGTCGGATCGACGTGCTGATCAACAACGCCGCGGTGTTCTCGAAGATCACCATGGCGCCGTTCTGGGAGCTCCCTGTCGAGGAATGGAAGGCCGCCATGCACGTCAACATCACCGGCTCGATGCTGTGCGCGCGCGCCGTCGTGCCGGCGATGATGGATGCGCGCTGGGGGCGGATCATCAACATCTCCTCGGGCACCCATGTGAAGGGCCGGCCCAACTACCTCCACTACATCACCTCGAAATCGGCGATGGTCGGCATGACGCGGTCGATGGCGCGCGAGCTCGGCGCGTGGAACATCACCGTCAACACCTTCTGGCCCGGCGTGATGCAGACCGAGATCGACCGCCCCTCGGTGCCGCGGCATATGTTCAAGACCATGACCGAGGCCCAGGCGGTGCAGCGCCAGGGCACGATTCACGACCTCGCCAAGGCGATGCTGTTCCTGTGCTCGGAGGAAGCCTCCTACGTTTCCGGCCAGAACCTCGTGGTCGACGGCGGCTCGAGCTTCATCTGAGGCGATGGCGCAAACCCCGGGGTTCATCGAACGCCACGGCCTGTGGACCGAGGAGCAGGCCGCGCGCGCGGCCGAACTGCCGCGCCTGATCGAGCGCGAGGATCTGCATCTGATCCGCGTTGCCTGGGCGGACACCCACGGTGTCGCCAGAGCCAAGGCGCTGAGCCCGCCGGCCTTCGGCGAGGCGCTGCGCAACGGCTACAACATCAACGTCGCCAGCGCGACGCTCGATGCTTCCGGCGGCCGGGTGTTCTCCTCGTTTACCCGCGGCGGCGGGATGGGGCTCGAGGAAATGACCGGCTCGCCCAATCTGGTCTACGTGCCCGATCCGCTGACCTTCCGGATCCTGCCCTGGGCGCCGGGGATCGGCTGGGTCCTGGGCGACGAGTATTTCCGCGACGGAAGCCCGTTCCCGTTCTCCACCCGGCATCTGCTGAAACGCCAGATCGCCCGCCTCGAGGCGCGCGCCATGCGGCTGATCGTCGGGCTCGAGGTCGAATGGTACCTGGCGCGGATCCTCGATGACCGGATCGGCCCGGCCGAGACCTCCCATCAGGGACGGCCGGGCCGGCCGATCGCGACGGCCCCGGCCGAGCCGGGCTTTGCCTATCACTGCGAGACCAATCTCGATCTCATGCAGCCGGTCATGAGCGAGCTCGCCCGGACCTACCGGGCGCTCGGCCTGAGATTGCGTTCGATCGAAAACGAGTTCGGCCCCGGCCAGGTCGAATGCACCTTTGCCGCCGACGAGGCGATGCGCGCGGCCGATGACTACGTGCTCTTCCGCACCGCCACCCGCCAGGTGTGCCGCCGGCTCGGCCATTTCGCGAGCTTCATGTGCCGGCCGGCCTTCGAAGGGTTCTTCGCCAGCGGCTGGCACCTGCACCAATCGCTCGCCGATCGGCAGAGCGGGCGCAACCTGTTCACGCCCGATGACGGCGCCGAGCTCCTCAGCCCGTCGGGCCGGTCCTTCCTCGCCGGGCTGATTGCCCATGCCGGACCGGGCACTTCCTTCGCCACCCCCACGGTCAACGGCTACAGCCGGTTCAGGCCGAACTCGCTGGCGCCGGACCGGGCTGGCTGGGGGTTCGATAACCGCGGAACGATGGTGCGCGTCCTGGGCGGGCCGGGCGATCCGGCAACGAGGCTGGAGAACCGGGCGGCCGAGCCGGCGGCAAGCCCCTATCTGTTCATCGCCTCGCAGATCGCGGCCGGGCTCGACGGGATCGAGCGCGGCCTAGCCCCGCCGCCGGCCGATGATGAGCCCTATAGCGCCGACCGGCCGAAGCTGCCGGACTCGCTCGATGCGGCGATCGGGCTGCTGGAGGGCGCATGCGTTTTTCGCGATGCGTTCGGCGCCCGTTTCGTGGACTATTTCATCGCCCTGAAGCGCGCCGAGATCGACCGCTTCGGGCAGGCCTGCGAGAATGAGGGCGATGCGCGCATCAACGGCGTCACCCAATGGGAGCAGAACGAGTATTTTGATTTCTTCTGACCACCGCGCGGCCCAACCGAGGAGCAGAAGGTCATGAACAGGACCGAAGGCTTGCCCAACGGGGCACCTTGCTACGACTACGAGGCGCTGGTCCACGAGGACCGGGTCCACCGGCTGCTTTACACCGACCCGGCGATCTTCCGCGAGGAAATGACCAGGATCTTCGGCGCGGTCTGGGTCTTTCTGGGCCACGAGAGCCAGATCCCGGAGAACGACGACTTCGTGCGGACCCGACTCGGTCTGCGGCCGATCATCCTGGTCCGCGATTCCCGGGGGGTGATCCGCGCGCTCTACAACCGCTGCACCCATCGCGGCTCGACCGTCTGCCGCCAGGACCGGGGCAAGGCGAAGTCGTTCATGTGCGGCTATCACGGCTGGAGCTTTTTCAATTCCGGCAAGATCCAGGGCGTGCCGTGGGCGGAGGGCTACGCGACCGATTTCAGCGAGGACAAGTTCAACCTCGCCCAGGTGCCGCGGGTCGAGTCCTATCGCGGGTTCATCTTCGGCACGCTCAACCTCGATGCGCCGCCGCTGACCGCGTATCTCGGCCCGGTGGCGCGGCCGATCGACGAATGGCTCGACCGCCATCCCGGCGGCAGGATCGCGCTGTGCGAGGCCAACCGGCTGAAGTTCAAGGGCAACTGGAAGCTGCTCTACGACAACTCGGCCGACGGCTACCACGTGCTGTTCTCCCACCAGTCGCTGCTGGCGATGGAGAACCGCATGGTCGAGGACGGCGACAAGGGCATGGCGTTCTACCGCGGCAGTCCGGACGATGCGGCGATGTATGTCCAGTGCTACGCCAACGGCCACCACTACAAGGACAAGCGGCCCAATGTCGAGGATCGGCCGGGCGCGCTGTGGGAGATCGAGGGACCCCACCCGGGCATGGAGCATTTCGAGGCCTCGCTGCGCCAGAGGCTGGGCGAGAAGGCCGACTACGCGCTCGATCTGGCCTCCTCCGAGCCGGTCAACATCAACGTCTTTCCCAACCTCCACATCCTCGGCAACCACATCCAGGTCTCCCATCCGGTCTCGGTCGACGAGACCGACACGACCTGGTACGGCACCGCGGTCATCGACGAGGACGGCGTGCTGGAGGGCACCGTCGATGACATCAACGCGCTCAGGATGCGCACCCAGGAATCCTTCCCGAATTTCGGCGAGGTCGACGACCTGGCGAACTTCGAGCAGATCCAGGTCGGGCTCGCCGCCGAGGAGGACGAATGGGTCTACATGCACCGCGGACTCGGCCTGCCCGGCCGCATCGAGGTCGATGCGCGCGGGGTGATCACCGGCCCCTCGACCGACGAGGTCTTCATGCGCGAGCACACCAAGGTCTGGAAGCGCTTGATGACCGCCGACCCGCGCATCGCCGTCAAGCGGGCGCCGTGAGCCGGACCATGCCCGAGAGCCCCGATCCGTCGCGGTCGTCCTATTACGTCAGCAACGACTATTACGACATGCTGATCGAGGCCTTCGCCAACTGGCGGCGCGAGGATCGGGAGATCACCGACCCCGGCGTGCGCGACACGCTGCGCCGCGTGCTCGAGCGCGAGGCGCGGATGCTCGACGAGAACCGCCTCGATGACTGGCTCGCGCTCTATGCCGGCGAATGCGCCTATTGGGTGCCGGGCACCGTGTCGGGCGGCGATCCCAGGCGCGAGGTCGCCATCGCATTCGACGACCGCAGGCGGCTGGAGGATCGGATCTACCGCCTCGGCACCGGGATCGCCTGGTCCCAGGCACCAGCCTCGCGCACGGTGCGGCTGGTCTCCAATATCGAGGCCTACGAGACCGATGATCCGGCGATCGTCATGATGCGTTCGAACGTTTTCATCAGCGAGTTCCGGGCGGGCGAGACGCGCCTGTGGTCGGGCTGGGCCGGCCATCGGCTGCGCCGCCGGGGCGCCGGCTGGGAGGTGCTGGTCAAGCAGGTCAACCTGATCGACCGCGACCAGAACATCCGCAACCCCTCGATCATCCTGTGACGGCGCGCCGGGGTGCAGCTCTATGAAAAGGGCCGTCCATGTCCTGGCTGCGGCCGTCGCCGTCGTGGTCATCGCGGCCGGGTTGTTCTTCACCGCGTTCGCCATCGACGACTGGCGCGAGGAGATTGCGGCGGAGGCCTCCGCCGCGCTTGGCAGGACGGTCACCCTCGACGGGCCGCTGGCCCTCGATCTCGGGCGCAAGACGACGGTGCGCGCGCGCCACATCCGGATCGCGAATTCCGCGGGCGGGGTGGCTCCCGCCTTGGCCCGCCTTGCCTATCTCGAGCTGCGCTTCGACCTGCTTGCCGCGCTCGGTGGCGACTTCACCGTCCGGCAAGTTGTCCTGAAGGACCTCGATCTTGCCCTTGAAGAGGGCAAGGATGGCGGGAACAACTGGCTGCTTGGCGTCGGCGCCGCGTCGACGGAGCCGCCGCCGATGCCGGGCTTCGTGATCGTCGAAAACGCGCGGATCGTCTATCGCTCGAAGGAGCTGGCACTTGATCTCGTGGTCGAGAAGCTGGAAGCCGAGACCGAGCGCGGCGTGGTCCGCGCGGCCGTGAAGGCAAGCCGGTTGGCGCTCCGACCGCTCGGAAAGCCGAAGCCAACGGCGCCTTCGGCCAAGCTCTTCCCCGCCACACCGCTGCCGCTCGATGCGCTTGCCGGCCTTGCCGTCGAGGCCACGGTCGAACTGGGCGCCTTGGAGACGCCCTCGGCCGTATTTCGGGATTTTGCGGCGACGATCAGCCTCAAGGACGGGCGGCTCGACGTTGCGCCGCTTTCCTTCGATCTTGGCGGCGGCAAGATCGCCGGGGCGCTTATGTTCGGCCCGGACGGCGAAAGCGCCACGGCATCTTTCGATCTGCGGGGCAACGGGATTGAAATCGGCCGGCTCGCCCAGGAAGCCGGCGCCGGCCAGTTGGTCGTCGCCGAAGGCAGCATCGATCTGCGGCTGACCTCCCGCGGCCGCTCGGCCGCCGAGATGGCCGCGAGTCTCGCCGGCGAATCGAAGCTTTTCGTCGGCAACGGCAGGATCAAGGCACAAGCGCTCGACCTCGCTGTTGGCGGTCTGACCACCGTGCTCGGCTCTTTGTTCGAAAAGGACAGCGAATGGTCGGCGCTCAACTGCGCCGTCAGCCGGGTCGTCTTCGACAAGGGGGTCGGGACTCACAAGCTCTTGCTTGTCGACACGGGCGCATCGACCGTGACCGGGGAGGGTAAGATCGACCTCGCCAAGGATCGGATCGAGATGAAGCTCACGCCGCGGGCGAAATCGCCCACCCTGAATGTTGCGGTCCCGATCAGGATCAGCGGCAGCCTCGGGCGACCGACCGTCCGCCCGGACGCGCTCGGCGCCGTCGCCCGTCTCGGCCGGCTGCTAGGGGCGGTCGTTTTTCCGCCGGCCGCGATCCTCGCCTTTGCCGATTTCGGCAATGGCGAGGCCGCTTCCTGCTTGAAGGGTTTCTCCGGCCGCTGAGCGGACCCGCTCAGCCCGCCGCCGCCTGGATCGCCGCCAGAAGCCGGCGCGGGGTGATCGGGCACTCGCTTATCTCGACCCCCAGAGGCGCCAGCGCGTCGTTGACGGCGTTGGCGATCGCCGCCGGCGGGCCGATCGCTCCGCCCTCGCCGATCCCCTTCTGGCCGAAGGTGGTGTAGGGCGAAGGGGTCTGCATGTGGTCGATGCGGACTGCCGGGATCTCGGTTGGGCCGGGCAACAGATAGTCGGCCAGGGTCGGCGCCATCGGCTGGCCGTCCGCGGCATAGGGCATCTCCTCGTAGAGCGCGGTGCCGATGCCCTGGCCGGTGCCACCGTGGACCTGGCCGTCGACGATCAGCGGGTTGACCAGCACCCCGCCGTCCTCGCAGATCGCGTAGTCGAGGATCTCGACCTCTCCCGTCGCGGTATCGACGGCGAGGACCACGGCGTGGCAGGCATAGCTGAAGGTCCCGGAATCGCGGACCGGCTTGTAGCCGCCGGTCACCTCAAGCCCTTGCGGATCGGTGTCCTCGGCCAGATCCTGCGGGCGCAGGTACCAGGTTTTTCCCACTTCGGCCAAGGTGACGCTGCCTGACGGGCCGTCCACGCGCCCCTCTGCCAGCCGGACCTCGGACACCGGGACCTGCAGGAGCGTCGCGCCGATGCTCTTGATGCGGCCGGCCATCAGCCGGCATGCCTCGGCGACCGCACCGCCGGCCATCACCATGCAGCGCGACCCCCAGGTGCCGGTCGAGTACGGCGTATAGGCGGTATCGCCCAGCACCACCCGGACATCGTCGGTATCGATGCCGAGCTCCTCGTGGGCGACCTGGGCGAGGGTGGTCTCCAGCCCCTGGCCGTGGCTGTGCACGCCGACCCGGAGCTCCAGCTTGCCGTCGGCGGTGAGCCGGGCGCCGGCCTGCTCGAAGCCCGGGACCATCGGGATGCCCCAGCCGGAATAGACCGAGGTGCCGTGGGCGGCCTGCTCGCAGAAGATCGAGAAGCCGAGGCCGATGCGCCGTCCGTCCGGCTCGCCGGCGCGCTGGCGTGCGCGGACTGCGGGCACCGCGATCGCCGCGGCCGTGCGCCTGACGCATTCGGGATAGTCGCCGCTGTCGAAATGCTTGGCGGTGATGTTGTCGAACGGCATCGCTTCGGGCTTGACCAGATTGTCGAGCCGGACCTCGTGCGGCTCGCGTCCGACCGCGCGCGCGATGGCATCGATCACCAGCTCCAAGGCAAAGCAAACCCCGGTGCGCGCCACACCGCGGAAAGGCAGGATCGGCGGCTTGTTCGAGGCGATGGAATAGGTGCGGCAGCGATAGGCATCGAACACGTAGGGCCCGGGCAGGATGGAGGCGACCTGAGCCGCCTCCAGGCAGGCCGAGAACGGATAGGCCGAATAGGCTCCGGCATCGACGATCGCCTCGGCTTCGAGCGCAAGCAGCCTGCCGCGGGCGTCGGCATAGCCGGTGATCAGGTAATCGTGCTCGCGGCAATTGGCGTTGGCGGTCAGGTGCTCGCGCCGATCCTCCAGCCAGCGAACCGGCCGCTCCAGATGCCGGGCGAGCCAGGCCACGCAGATCTCCTCCGGTGCGAGGATACCCTTGTAGCCGAACCCGCCGCCGACATCGGGCGCGATCACCCGGACGCTCGCCTGATCGAGCCCGAGGCATTCCGCGAGGCCGGTGCGGACGATGTGCGGGAGCTGGGTGGCGGAGGTGACCACGAGCTGGCGCAGCCTGCCGTCCCATTCGGCCAGCACGCCCTTGCCCTCGAGCGGCGCCATGCACTGACGCGCGGTCCGCACGCGCCGGGTGACGGTGACCGCGGCGGCGGCGGCGGCCGGGCCGATGTCGCCGTCGACCAAGGTCTCGAGAAAGACGTTGTCGCCCCACGGTTCGTGGACCAGCGGTGCCTGGTCATCGCGCGCCTTCCTCATGTCGGTGACCGCGGGCAGCGCCTCGAAGTCGACGGTGATCCGATCGCACAGATCCTCCGCCTCGGCGCGAGTCTCGGCCGCGCACATCGCGATCATCTCACCCACCTGACGGACCTTGTGCAGGGCGAGAACCGGCTGGTCGGACGGCTTGAAGCCCGGCAGGCCGGAAACCGCGCGGATCGGCTGCACGCCGGCGAGGTCGTCGTGGACGAACACCTGCTCGCGAATCTCATCGGGAATTTCGATCCCGCGGATATGGGCGTGCGCCACGGGACTCCTGAGGAAGGCGATTTCGAGCTGGCCGGGCAGGGCGAAGTCGCCGACATAGCGGCCGCGCCCGCGCATCAGCCGCGCATCCTCCTTGCGCGGGATCGCCGCGCCGACGCCCTGGCCCGGATGCGTTCCCGTATTCGCCATGACCTCCCCGCCCGGGCTGGTTATCCTGCCCCGGCTTATAGCACACAGCGGCACGGCAATCGGAGGGCTGGGGATGACGGGAACCGTCGGCGTGATCGGCGCAGGCACGATGGGCGGGGCGATGGCGAAGAACCTGATCGCGGCGGGGTTCCCGGTCATCGGCCGCGATCCTTCGGCCGACCGAGAGGCGGCGCTTGCCGCGCTTGGCGGAAGGATCGCGGCGAGCCCGCGCGCGGTGGCCGAGCAGGCGGAGATCGTCATCACCTCGCTGCCCAGCGTCGCGGCCTTCGAAGCCGTGACCGGCGGCGCCGACGGGCTCGCCGCCTCGGCCCGTGACGGGCTGATCGTATGCGAGACCAGCACGCTGCCGATCGAGGCGAAGGAGCGCGGCCGGGCGGTCCTCGCCGAGGCCGGGATCGTGCTGCTGGATACCCCGCTCAGCGGCACCGGGTCCCAGGCCGCGGTCAAGGACCTGGTGGTCTATGCCAGCGGCGACAGCGCGGCGATCGCCCGCTGCGCCGATGTGTTCGACGGTTTCAGCCGCCTGCATTTCGATGTCGGCCCGTTCGGCAACGGCAGCCGGATGAAGTTTGTCGCCAACCTCCTGGTCGCGATCCACAACGTGGCCGCGGCCGAGGCAATGGTGCTGGGCATCAAGGCGGGGCTCGCGCCGCAGCAGATTCTCGACGTGATCGGCGCCGGCGCCGGGACCTCGCGCGTGTTCGAGGTGCGCGGGCCGATGATGGCGGCCAACGACTACGACCCGGCCACCATGTCGATCGGCCTGTGGCAAAAGGACATGCAGATCATCGGTGCGTTCGCCGCTGGGCTCGGCTGCACCGTCCCGCTGTTCGAGGCCTCGGGCCAGGTCTACCGCGACGCGCTCGCGCAGGGCCTGGAGGCCAAGGACACCGCCGCGGTCTGCGCCGTCCTCGAACGCCTGGCGGGGATCGAGCGATAGCCGGCCCGCCATGGCCCGGCGCTTTGCGATCTATGCCGCCCCGCGCGCGGACGGCGCGCTGTGGCAGGTGGCCAACGCGTGGCTCGGGCGCGATCCGGCGAGCGGGGCGGCGCTGGCACGGTCCGCGCTCGCCGGGTTCAGCGCCGCCCGGTGCGCGGAGATCACCGAGGCGCCGCGCCACTACGGCTTCCATGCAACCCTGAAGCCGCCCTTTCGGATGGCGCCGGGCTGCCGGGAAGCGGCGCTGATCGCGGCCCTGGCCGCGTTTGCCCGCGAACGCACCGCGATCGTCCTGCCGCCGCTTGCGGTCACCGCTCTGGGCGGGTTCCTGGCGTTGACCTGCACGCGGGCCTGCCCGGAAATAGACCGTCTGGCCGAAGACTGCCTGCGCCGCTTCGATCGGTTCCGCAGCCCGATGGACGGTGCCGAGCGCGCCGACAGCCGACCGTCAGGGCTGACCGGCGCGCAAGAGCGGAACCTCGCCCAATGGGGCTACCCGTACGTCCTGGAGGCGTTCCGGTTCCACATGACCCTGACCGGCCGGCTTGCCGCCGAGGAGCGGGCACGCGCCGCAGCGGCGCTGGCGGACCTCTTCGCAACGGCCGGTCTCTGCTCGGTCACACTCGATGGGATCTGCCTGTTCGAGCAGGACACGACCGATTCGCCGTTCCTGCTGAGACAACGCTTCGCCTTCGCCTGACGCCGGCGTTGTGTTCCATGGCTTGCCAAGGCTATATCGGCGCCGACCGGACATCATGTCAGACACATCGGAGCATTTCGCCCAGCCACAGGGGCAGTCCGCCGCCGATGGCGCGGCGTCCGGCCGCATGAGTCGCCGTCTGGCACCCGTCCTGGTCGGCCTGATGTTCCTGATCGGCTGGGAAGCAGCGGTCGGTTTCTTCGAGGTCAAGCACTACGTCCTTCCCGGCCCGCTCCTGATCGTCGAGACCCTGCTCAGCGATTGGCGGACCCTGTTCGGCTCGCTCTTGAGCACGCTGCAGACAACGATCGCGGCATTCCTGCTGGCCGCGTTCGGCGGGCTCGGGATCGCGGTCGTCTTCGCCCGGTCGAAATGGATCGAGGCAAGCCTGTTCCCCTATGCGGTGATCCTGCAGGTCACGCCGGTGGTCGCCATCGCGCCGCTGATCATTATCTGGGTCAAGGACATCGAGGCATCGCTGGTGGTCTGCGCCTGGATCGTGGCGTTCTTCCCGGTCGTGGCCAACACGACGCTCGGGCTCAACAGCGCCGATCACAACCTGCTCGAGTTGTTCGAACTCTACGGTGCCAGTCGCAAGCAGATCCTCTGGCAGCTCCGGTTGCCCGCGGCGATGCCCTATTACCTGTCCTCGCTCCGGATCGCCGGCGGGCTCGCCCTGATCGGCGCGGTGGTCGCGGAGTTCGTCGCCGGGACCGGGGGGACGGAATCGGGGCTTGCCTACCGGATCCTCGAATCGGGCTATCGTCTCAACATTCCGCGCATGTTCGCGGCCCTGTTCCTGATCTCACTGGCCGGCATCGCGATTTTTGCCGCGCTGACCTGGCTGCAGAACGCGGCGCTGCGCCACTGGCACGAAAGCGCCCGCGTGCGCGAGGGCTGAGCCCCGGGATCACCTGGCCGAAATCGGGCGCGGCAATGCTACACTTGGCCGGCAAGACAAGCGAAAGACCGGAGGACAGCGCCATGGCCGCCGATGAGACCATCCACATCGAGCAGGTCGACCATCTCGGGATCCGGGTGCGCGACCCCTACAGGGCGATCGCCTTCTACGAGGCGCTCGGGTTCGAGCTGCTGGAGCGCGTCACCCACGACGCGGTGATCATCATCAGGAATCCGCAAGGGGTCGAGATCAACCTGATCGTCAACGCCAACGACGACAACGGCAATCGCAATATCCTGATGGACGAAATGGGCAAGAAATATGCCGGCTTCACCCATGTCGCGCTGCGGGTGAGGTCGATCGAGGCGACGATGAAGGCGCTGGCCAGGAACGGCATCGAGATCCGCCAGGGTCCGGTCCAGTTCGGCGAAAGCGACCATGTCTCGCTGTTCGTGCGCGATCCCGACCTGAACGTGCTGGAGCTGCGCGGGCGCTCGGAGGATCCAGCCAGGCTTCCCGGGCTGAAAGCCTATACGCCCGACTGAGCCGTCTTGTCCGCACCGCGCCGCTTCGCTAGCGTGGCCGACCGATCCGCAAGGCCTTCAAGGGAACCGGCAAGCGAATGGCGCAGGACCTTCCGAGCTATCTGGCGCGCATAAAGTCGGAGCGGCCCGACGAATTCGTCACCGTCTCGCGCGAGATGGACCCCGGTCACGAGATCACCGCGGCGGTGGTCAAGATCGAAAAGGAAGCGCGCCGCCGCCCCGTCCTGGTGTTCGAGAACGTCAAGGGCACCGCGTTCCCGGTCATCACCAACCTCCACGCCAGCCGGTCGCGGCTGGCGATGGCGATGGGGGCCGCGCCCGACCAGATGCTGCGCAAGTACCTCGATGCGATGGACCGGCCGGTGCCGCCGCGCGAGGTCAACACCGGGCTGTGCAAGGACGTGGTGCTGACCGGCGCGGATCTCGACATGCGCGCGCTGCCCCAGCTCGAGCATCACCAGGGCGACGGCGGTGCCTACATCACCGCGGCGATCTCGTTCGCCAAGGACCCCGACAGCGCGATGTGGAACTGCGCCTACAACCGGCTGATGATCACCGGCCCGGACAGCACCTCGATCCATCTGACGCTCGGCAAGCACCTGTGGGAGTATTACCAGATCGCCGAATCCCGCGGCGAGCCGCTGCCGGTGGCCTTCGCCGTCGGCGTCCATCCGGCGATTGCGCTAGGCTGTCTGGCCATCGGCTCGATCGACGAGGACGAGCGCGGCATCATGGGCGGGCTGCTGGGTGAGCCGCTGGAGCTGGTGCGCTGCGAGACCTCCGACGTGCTGGTGCCGGCCCAGGCCGAGATGATCATCGAGGCCGAGATCCTGCCGCGCCAGCGCATCGCCGAAGGTCCGTTCGGCGAGTTCACCGGCTACAGCCTCGGCGCGCGGGACCGCGAGGTGGTCAAAATCAACGCGCTCACCCACCGCAGGGGTGCGATGTTCCACGACATCTCGGTCGGCCATCTCGACCACATGCTGCTGTCGACCATCCCGATGGAGGCCAACCTCTACCGGGCGGTGCGGGCGATGATCCCTTCGGTCACCGCGGTGCGCGTGCCGAGCCCGTTCACCTGCTACGTCTCGATCGAGCAGCGGCTGGCCGGCCAGGCCAAGAACGCCATCCTCGCCGTGCTCGGCGCCGACCTCTACATGAAGCGGGTGGTCGTGGTCGATCACGATGTCGACGTGTTCAACGACCGGGAGGTCAACTGGGCGATCGCCACGCGCTGCCAGCCCGACAAGGACCTGACGGTCATCACCGGCGCGCGGGGCTCGGACCTCGACCCGTCGACCGCCGGGAACGACGGCTTCACCGCCAAATGGGGCGTCGACGCGACGGCCAAGCCCAGCCTTGCCGCCTACACCCCGCGCCACAGCTTCCCGTCGGCGGTATGGGACGGCATCGACGTCAAGGCGCTCTTGTCCTGAGCCGCAATGCCGGCCAACCTCGCATGCTTGCTCGAGCAGACCGCCCGGCGATGGGCTGACAAGCCGGTCCTGATCTCCGGTGAGTCGGCGATCGACTGGACGGTGTTCGAGGCGCGGGCGGGCGCGCTCGCCAAGAGCCTGGCCGAGGACGGCGTCGGGCCCGGCGACCGCCTCGCGGTCGGCCTGGACGATCCCGCGGATCTGATCGTCGCCGTGTTCGGCGTGCTCAAGACCGGGGCGAGCGTCACCCCCCTCAACCCGCTTTTGAGAGACGACGAGCGGGCCAGGATCCTGGGCGATCTCGCGCCGGTCCGGGTGATCGACGCCATCCCCGCCGGCGAGGCCGACTTCCCGGCGCGCGCGGTCGATGCGCAGGACTGCGCGATCATCCTCTACACCTCCGGCAGCACGGGGGCGCCCAAGGGCGTGCGGCTGTCGCACCGTGCGACGGCGTTCGCGCTGGTCTCCTGGCGCGATCCGGTGATGGACCTGTCCTGCGATGACGTCTCGCTGTCGGCGCTGCCGCTCGCCCATTCCCTGGGGATCTTCGGCGCGGTGATGGCGCCGCTGCTGGCCGGCGGGTCGGTGGTCTTCCTGCCCCGGTTCACCCCCGAGGACTCGCTGGCCGCGATCGCCCGCCACCGGGTGACGGTCTTTCCCGGGGTCGCGACGATGTTCCGCCGCATCCTGGAGACGCCTTCCCTGGCGACCGCCGATCTCGCCAGCCTGCGCTATGCGCTGTCCGGCGCCGCGCCGTGCCCGTGGGATCTGGCCGAAGCCTGGCGGGCGGCCACCGGCGCGCGGATCGTGCGCGGATACGGCATGACAGAGCTGTTCCGTCCGATCTCCTACCGCGCGGCCGATCCGGCGGACCGGCCCGACTCGATCGGCCGCGCGGTGCCAGACGTCGCGCTGCGCGTGGTCGATGAGGACGAGGTGCCGCTGGCAGCCGGCGAGACCGGCGAGCTGTGGATCAAGAGTCCGGCGCGCATGAGCGGCTATTTCGGCAGGCCGGCGGAGACCGAAGAGGTGCTGGCCGGCGACTGGTTCAGGACCGGCGATCTGGCGATCCTCTCCGAGGACGGCTACGTGCGCATCGTCGGACGCAAGAAGGACATGATCATCCGCGGCGGCTATACGGTGGCCGCCGGCGAGGTCGAGGCGATGCTGCTGAGCCATCCGGCAATCGCCGATGCGGCGGTCATCGGCGTGGCCGACGCCGACCTCGGCGAGGAGATCGCGGCCTTCGTCACCGTCAAGCCGGATACCGATCCCAGCGCCGAGGAGATCATCTCCTTCTGCCGCGCGCGCATGGCCGGCTACAAGTACCCGCGCCATGTCCGTTTCGCCTCCGACCTCCCCAAAGGCCCGGCGGGCAAGGTGATCAAGGCCGGGCTTCGGCTTTAGCAGCGGCGCCGGCGGCGATGGAGTTCCACAGGCTCGACATCGATGACGGCCACTGGCTGCGCTGGTGCGCGGCCGGGATCGACGCCGACAGCACCGCGGTGGTCGTGCTGCTTCAGGGCCGGGGCGAGTTCCTGGAGAAATACCGCGAAGTGATCGACCGGCTTGCCGCGCGCGGCCTCGGCGTGATCGCCTTCGATTGGCGCGGCCAAGGTCTGTCTTCGCGCCCGCTGGCCGACCGCCACAAGGGCCATGTCGAGGATTTCGAGACCTACATCGCCGATCTCCAAAGGGTGCTTGAGTCGGTGGTGCGCCCGCGCTGGACCGGTCGGTTGATCCTCATGGCCCACTCCACCGGCGCCAACGTGGGCATGCGGTTTCTCATCCGGCGACCGGACGTGTTCGCATCGGCGATCTTCGTCTCGCCGTTATGGGGCCTGCCGCTGGGCCGGGCGAAGCTGTGGGCGCTGACCGCAGCCGCCGCGATCGCCTGCAAGCTCGGTCTCGGTACCGCCTTTCTGCCCGGCCGGAAGGCCCGCGACCCGACGGCAGAGACGTTCGAGAATAACAGGTTGACCGGCGATCAGGCGCGGTTCGAGCGTTCGCGGCGCGCGCGGATCGACGCGCCGAACCTCCATCTTGGCGGGCCGACCTATGCCTGGCTGCGGGCGGGGCTTGCCTCGATTCGCGCTCTCGATGGTGAGGCCGCCGCTTGCCCGCCGGATCTGCCGGTCACCGTGCTGAGCGCGGCCGAAGACCGGGTCGTCGACCAGCGCAGCCATCGGCGTATCGCCGACCGGCTTCCCGCCGGCCGCCTGGCGGTCTTCGCGCACGCTCGGCACGAGCTGCTGATGGAAAGCGATGCGATCCTCGATGCCGTATTCGCCGAAATCGACGTCCACCTCCGCGCCGAGCGGGCGTTCGGCTAGGCGCCGGGCGCGACGACGAAGCGCCCGATCAACGTCCGGCGGCCCGGATCGCGGCGAGAACCCGGCGCGGGGTCAACGGGGTCTCGTTGAACTGCACGCCATGGGCGCCGAACGCATCGGCGAGCGCGTTGGCGATCGCGGCCGGCGGGGCGATCGCACCGCCTTCGCCCATGCCCTTCATGCCGAACCGGGTTGAGGTCGCCGGCGTGACCATGTGGCCGATCTTGATATCGGGGATTTCCGCCGCGCCGGGCAGCAGGTAATCGGCCAAGGTCGTTGCCATCGGCTGGCCGTCGGCGTCGAAGACCACCTCCTCGTAGAGCGCGGTGCCGATCCCCTGCACGGTGCCGCCCAGGATCTGGCCGTCCACGACCATCGGGTTGACCACGGTGCCGCAATCCTCGACCACCGCGTAATCGAGGATCTCGACCGCGCCGGTCGCCGGGTCGACGGCGATGACCGCGGCATGAGTCGAATACGAGAAGACGCCCGTCGTCTCCGTCGGCTCGTAGGTCGCGGTCACGTCGAGCACCGGATCGGTTCCCTCGGGCAGCAGCTCCTGGCGCAGGTGGGCGATGCGGCCGATCTCGGCCAGCGTCATCGAGCCCGACGGCCCGTGCGCCGCGCCGTCCTCGAAGCGCACCGAGGCGGCCTCGCATTGCAAATGATGGGCGGCGATCCGGGCCATCTTCGCGCGCAGCGCGATGCAGGCGTTGGACACTGCGCCGCCGCCCATCACGATCGAGCGCGAGGCGAATGTGCCCATACCGAAGGGCGAGACCGCGGTATCGCCGAAGCGCACCGAGACGTCGTCGGGGTCGATGCCGATCTCCTCGTTGGCGATCTGTGCAAGCGTGGTCTCCATCCCCTGGCCGTGGCTATGGATGGCGACCAGCAGGTGCATCGAGCCGTCGGAATGCATCCGCGCGGTCGCGGTCTCGTAGCCGGCGACGATGGGGGTGCGCCGCTTGACCCATTCCTCGGCGCCGTGGGCGGACTGTTCGGTGAAGCTGCCGAGCCCGAACCCGAGCAGCCTTCCGTCGGGCAGCTTCGTTGCCTGGCGCTTTCGGATGCCGCCCAGGTCGACCAGCGCGGCGGCGCGGCGCACCGATTCGGGGTAGTCGCCGTTGTCGAACTTCATGTCGCCCACGGTGCGGTAGGGCATCGCCTCGGGCGGCACCATGTTGTCGATGCGGACCGCCATCGGATCACGGCCGACGGCGCGGGCGACCTCATCGATGGTCCGCTCGATCGCGAAACAGGCGCCCGGCCGGGCGACTCCGCGATAGACTCCCAGCGGCGCCTTGTTGGTGGCGACCGTCCAGGTCTGCGCGCGGAAATGCTCGATCCGGTAGGGCCCCGGCAGGTTGCGCGCGGCCATCCCGGTCTCCATGAACGGGCCGGTATGCCATAGCGCGTATGCGCCGCCGTCGATGGTGATCTCAGCATCGATTCCCTTGATCAGCCCGCGCGCGTCGGCATAGGCGGTGATGCGGTAGACGTGCTCGCGCACCTGGCACGCGGCCTGCAGGTGCTCGCCGACATCCTCGACCCAGCGTACCGGCAGCCCGGTCTGAAGCGCGATCGCCGAGACCACGATTTCCTCGGGCATCATGCGTGCCTTGCCGCCGAACCCGCCGCCGACATCGGGCGAGATCACCCGGACCTGCCGGATCTGGAGCCCGAGCGTCTGGGCGAGCCCGATCCGCAGCAGGTGGGGGATCTGCGAAGTGAGATAGACCACGAGCTCGTCGGCGCGCTCGTCCCAATGAGCGAGCACCGCGCGGCCCTCCATCGGCACCGTCGACTGCCGGTTCATGCGGTAGTCGCGGGTGAGGACCACCGGCAGGCCGCGCACCGATTCGATATCGCCGCCGCCGAACGACGCGGCGACGTAGATGTTGTCGCCCCAGGCCTCGTGGACCAGGGCCGGCGGGTCCCGGCGCGCGGCCAGGGGCTCGATGACCGCCGGCAACGGCTCCAAGTCGGCGACCACGCGCCCGGCGAGATCCTCGGCCGCCGCCCTTGTCTCGGCCACACAGGCGGCGATCGGCTCGCCGGCAAACCGCACCTTGTCGCGCGCCAGCGCCCAGTGGTCGGACGCCTTGAAGCCGGTGACGTCGGGCACCACGCGGACCGGGCTGATCCGCGGCAGGTCATCGGCCAGGAACACCCGCTCGGCGCCGTCTTCCGGCCGGGCGATGCCGCGCACGCGCGCGTGGCCCAGCGGACTGCGCAGGAAAGCGACCTCCCTTGTGCCGGGGATCTGGACGTCTGCGACGTAGCGGCCGTGTCCGCGCAGGAAGCGCCTGTCTTCCTTGCGCGGCAGGCGCGCACCGACTCCTTTTCCGCTGCTTGCCGCGCCGGTCATCGCGCCCGCCTCCCCACGTCGATCTGCCGCCGGCCGATCTAGACATAACCTGGCCCGCAGGCCAAGGTCCCCGGACCCGGGAGACGCCGTGAAGTCCGAAGAATTCTCTCGCGGCATCATCCTGATGACGGTGTCGCTGTGCACGATGCTCTATGTCGCGACCTTGACGATCGTCAACGTCGCGCTGCCTCAGATGCAGGGAGCGCTTTCGGCGACGCCCGACCAGATCTCATGGGTGGTCACGCTCAACCTCGTGGCCACCGCGGTCATGACGCCGATGACCGGCTGGCTGGTTTCCCGTTGGGGCCAGCGCCGGGTCCTCATCTGGTCGGTGGTCGGCTTCTCGCTCAGCACCTTCCTGTGCGCGACCGCCGACACGCTGGGCGCGCTGCTCGTGTACCGCGTCGGCCAGGGCGCGTTCGGCGCGCCGCTGGTGCCGATCTCCCAGGCGATCCTGATCGCCGTCTATCCGCCGGATCGGCGCGCGTTCGCGCAAGGAGTCTTCGGCCTGTCGGTGGTGATCGGCCCGGCGCTGGCACCGGCGGTAGGCGGGTATCTGGCCGAGGCCTATAACTGGCGCTGGGTCTTCCTGCTCCTTCTGCCGCTTTGTGTGCTGGCGCTGATCGCGGTGCTCGCCTTCATCAAGGGCAGCGACCGCGACCGCGCGGCCCGGCTCGACTGGACGGGGTTCCTGGCGCTGTCGATCGCCGTGACCTGTCTGCAGTTGCTGCTCGACCGCGGCGAGCGGCTGGACTGGTTCGAAAGCCCCGAGATCGTGCTCGTCGCCGTGGCGATGACGGTGAGCGCGTATGTCTTCGTGGTCCATACCGCAACGCACGACCGGCCGTTCATAAACCCGGCGCTGTTCCGCGACGTCAACTTCAACGTCGGGCTGTTGCTGGTCTTCGTCTACGGCATGCTCAACGTGACGCCGACGGTGATGCTGCCGCCCATGTTGCAGAACCTCAAGGGTTTTCCGGATTCGACCATCGGCTGGATCCTGGCGATGCGCGGCCTCGGGCTCGCGGTCGGGTTCTATGCCGCGGCCAGGATGGGGCGGCTGGACCCGCGGATCGGCATCGCGGTCGGTCTGCTGGCGGTCGGCCTGAGCGGGTTGAACACCACGACCTTCGACCTCAACGTCACTGCCTGGGAGGTCGCCTGGACCGGCGTGCTCCAGGGCTTCGGCTGCGGCATCATGTGGGTGCCGGTCTCGCTGATCGCCTTCTCCACCCTCGATCCCAGGCTGCTGCCCGACGCTTCGGCGATCTTTCATTTGCTGCGCAATTACGGCTCGAGCATCTTCATCTCTCTCAGCGTGATGGTGGTCATCCGCACCGGCAACATCAGCTATGCCGAGCTCAGCCAGACCGTCAGCCCGTTCAACGAGGCGCTCAAGGTCCCTGCGGCCACCGTGTTGTGGAACTTCGAGACCGTCCCCGGGCTGATCGGGATCAGCCGCGAGATCGCCCGCCAGGCCGGCATGGTCGGCTATATCAACGCCTTCGTGCTCTATACCGCGGCCTGCGCGGCGGCGCTGCCGTTCCTGCTGCTGGTGCGCCGGCGCCGGGCCTGATATGGATGCCTCGACAAGGAGCTGGATCATGAGCGAAAGCACGGTGGTGAAGATCGATGACGTCAGCGTCATCCAGCGCGGCGGCGGGGTTGCGACCCGCCCGTTGATCACCCGCGCCAATGCGCCGACCAGCCTGATCACTACGGGGATCACCGCCTTCCCCAAGGGCGAGGGCGCGAGGATGCACACCCACAACTGCGACGAGCAGGTCACGGTCCTGGGCGGCCGGGGGCTGGTCGAGATCGACGGCAGGACAACCACCGTCGGGGTGCACGACACCACCTACATCCTCGCCGGCCAGCCGCACCGGTTCGAGAACAACGGCGAGGGTCCGCTGACCATCCTGTGGATCTACACCAGCGAGGATGTCACCCGAACCTTCGCCGATACCGGCGAGACCGTGCCGCACCTGTCCAGCCGGGACCTCTTGGCCCCCTAAGACCCCGGCATCGTTTTCCATGCGTTCTCCCGTCGCGGTGCGCCGCGACCTGCGCGTAATGACCCTGATCGGGACCGCGCACGGTTTCAGCCATTTCTACCAGCTCGCCCTGCCGCCGCTGTTCCCGCTGATCCACCGCGACCTCGGGCTGAGCTTCACCGAGCTCGGTGCCCTGGTGATGGCGATGTTCCTGTCATCGGCGGTCCTGATGCCGCTGGCCGGCGTTCTGGTCGATCGAATCGGCGCCCGCTTCGTTCTGCTGGCCGGGCTCGGCCTGATGGCGGGCGCGACGCTCGGCTATGGATTGTTCAGCGACTACGAGGTGCTGTTCGCGCTCGCGGTCCTGGCCGGTGCCGGCAACGCGGTCTTTCACCCCTGTGACTACTCGGTGATGACCGCAACAATCGCGCCCGAACGGCTAGGCCGGGCCTATAGCGCGCACATCTTCATCGGCTATCTGGGCTATGCCCTGGCGCCGATCGCGATGGCCGGGATCGGTGCCGTGTGGGGCTGGCGCGCCGCGATCATCGCCGGCGGGCTGGTCGGCTTCGCCGCGGTGGCACTGGTCGCGGCGGGCAGCGGGGATTTCCGCGACAGCACCGATGAGAAGGCCGATCGGCCGGCTTCCGGCCCGTCCCGGTCATCGGCGCGCGCGGCCTTTGCGGTGCTGTCGGGTGCGCCGATCCTGCTGTGCTGGACATTCTTCGTGCTGGTCTCGATGGCCCAGATCGGGCTTTCGACCAAGGCGACCAGCCTGCTCACCCTGCCCGGCACGTGGAATATCGACCTGGAGACGGCCGGGCTGATCGTCTCGGTCTTCCTGTTCGCGGTGCCGGCGGGCGTGCTCGGCGGCGGGCTGATCGCCGACCGCACCCGGAATCACCAGCCGGTCGTGGCGGTCGGCTACGGCATCGGATCGGCGCTGATGTTCCTGGTCTGGCTGGCCGACCTGCCGGTGGCCGGCATCGGCGCGGTCTTCCTCGCCTGCGGACTCCTGTTCGGGCTCGCCTATCCCTCGCGCGACCTGATCGTGCGCGCTTCGACCCCCAAGGGCGCTTCGGGAACGGTGTTCGGGTTCGTCTACTCGGGCATGGATGTGGGCTCGCTGGCAACACCGGTGGCCTTCGGCTGGTTCATCGACACCGGCATACCGCGCGAATCCTTCCTCTGCGTGGCCATCCTCTGGTTCGCCTCGATCTTCGTTCTGACGGCCACGCGGGCGAGCGCGGAACGGCGGGCTCCGGTGACGGTTTAACTGCCCTTCGGCAGGACCTTCGACCACTTCTTGCGCATCTTGTCGTCCATTTCGGCGCTCGAGCGGGCGACAACGGGGAAGGTCTCGCGGCGGTTGAACGGCCGGCAGGCATCGATCACCACGCGCGCGTTGCGCGGGTCGTCGTGGCTGTAGGCCATGGGATCGAGATGGGTGCTCCAGCAGCCGCGCAGGGTTTCCATCCCCTCGCGCGGATCGAAACGGGTGCACATCGCCCAGACCACGTCGTTCATGTTGGTCGGATCGATGTCGTCGTCGACCACCACCACCCAGCGGTTGGCGTAGGCGCCGGCATGGCATTGCGAGGCGATCAGCCCCGCCTGCTTGGAATGGCCGCCATACATCTGTTTGATCGACACCGTCAGCCACATGCGCGAGCCGCCGGCTTCGTGCGACCACACGCCCTTGACCTCGGGCACGCCGGCGGCTTCGAGCTGGTTCCACACCGCTCCGCAGCGATAAGTGCCGCGGAAGAAAGTATCGTCGTTGGGCGGTACCGCGGGGATCGCGCCCAGCAGGATCGGATTGTTGCGGTACATCAAGGAAGCGATCCGGATCGCCGGTTGCGGCCGCTGGCCACCGGCGTAATAGCCGGTCCATTCGCCGAGCGGACCCTCCTCGACCAGATCGTCCGGGTGGACCCAGCCCTCGAAGGCGATCTCGGCGTTGGCCGGGATGGGCAGGCCGGTATGCGGGCCGTTGATGACCTCGACCGATTCGCCCAGCACGCCGCCGGCAGCATCGTATTCATTCTTGCCGTAGGGAATCTCCAGGCCCGCGATGGTGAACAGCGCCGGGTGCATGCCGACCACGACGGCGATCGGGCAGGCCTCGCCCCGCTCGTGGTAGCGCCGCATGATCAGGTTGCCGTGCTTGCCCTTGGACGTCATCACCGAGGCGACGTCGCGGTCATGGGCTTGGACCCGGTAGGCGCCGTAGTTGATCCAGCCGGTGTCGGGGTCTTTCATGATCACCATGCAGCCGGTGCCGATGAAGTAGCCGCCGTCGTGCTCGTGCCATTTGGGCGTCGGGATCCTGCCGATGTCGATTTCCGCGCCCTCGCAGAAATTCTCCATCACCGCGCCGCCGTTGACGGTGGTCGGCGGGATGGTGGGCGCGTCTTTCATGTAGTCGCGCCAGTAGCGGATCAGTTCCATCTCCGGGGCATCGACCGGCAGGCCGAGCGTGATGTTGATCCGGGGCACCGAGGTCAGCAGGTTGGACAGCACCCGATGGCCCTTGGCGAAGCCCGGTATGTCGTCGAACATCACCGCCGGGTTGCCCATCCTGCGCTGGTAGATGTCGGTGATCCCGCCGATTTCCTCCTCGCGCTCGGCTCCGGAGACATGGCGCAGCTCGCCCACCTTGTCGATCTCTGCGATCCAGTCCCTGAGGTCCCTGTTGGCCATCGGACTCTCCCAGCCTTACGCTTTTCCCGCCCGCTTCAGTATGGTCATCAGCCGCTCCGGTGTCACCGGCAGCCGCCTGATCGCGCCGGGAACGCCGATCGCGGCATCGATCGCGGCGGCGACGGCGGCACCGACGGCGTTGATCCCGCCCTCGCCCGCGCCCTTGACCCCCAGCCCGTTGAGCGGGCTCGGCGCGTCTTCGGTGAGCAGGGTCTCGATTGCCGGCGTCTCCGAAAGCCCCGGCAGCAGATAGTCCGCGAACGTCACCGACAGCGGCGCGCCGGCGTCATCATAGGCGAACTCCTCGTAGAGCGCGCCGCCGATCCCCTGCACGCAGCCGCCGTGGAGCTGGCCCTCGACCATCATCGGGTTCACCGCCCGGCCGACGTCGTAGGCGATCACGAAGCGCTCGATTGCGACCGCGCCGGTCGCCGGGTCGACCCGCACGACGGCGATGTGGACACCGTAGGGATAGACCATCAGGTCGGTGCGGAACCAGCCCTCGGCGTGGAGCCCGGGGCCGGTATCGCCGACGAGCCCGGACGACGGCACCAACGTGCGGGCGATCTCGGCCAGCGGCATCGAGGCGCCGCCGTCGGCCCGCACGACCTCGCCATCGACCACGTCGAGGCTCTCGGCTGGGGCCTGCATCAGCGCCGCCGCGACCTCGATCGCCCGCGCCCTCAGTTTGGCCGCGCCGATCCTGGTGGCCTCCCCGATCATCACGGTGGCGCGCGAGGAGTGGGCGCCGCCGCCGTAATCGATCCGGTCGGTGCGGCCGTGGACCACCCGTACGCGTCGGTAGTCGACGCCCAGCGTGTGTCCGCAGATCTGGGCCATCGCCGTTGCGAAGCCCTGGCCGAGCGCGGCGCCCCCGGTCACCAGCTCCACGGCGCCGGTCGCATCCACCCGCAGGCGCACGCCGTCGGCCGGCCCCGGCGCGCTCTTTTCCACGAACAACCCCAATCCGGCGCCGACCAGTTCGCCGGCCGCGCGGCGTTCGGCAAGGCTCTCCTGGAGCGCTTCCCAGCCGGCGCGCTCGAGCGCCTTGTCGAGCAACAGGGCGTAGTCGCCCGAATCGTAAATCACCTCGTGGTCGATGGTGTCGATGCCGAGCCCGTAGGGCATGTCGGCGGAATCCAGA
Source organism: Alphaproteobacteria bacterium (assembly GCA_965248835.1). Classification (GTDB taxonomy): domain Bacteria; phylum Pseudomonadota; class Alphaproteobacteria; order MPNO01; family MPNO01; genus CAYFYS01. The sequence goes on along the minus strand of CBDFLJ010000001.1, from coordinate 1,118,134 downwards.
AGGTTGCGGCGGCGCAGCGCGACCGGATCCAGGCCCAGCCGGTCCGCGATCGCGTCCATCAGCCGCTCGCGCACGAAGGTGCCCTCGTAGCGGCCGGGCGCACGGTAGGTCGCGCACGGCGTCTTGTTGGTCAGCCGCACGTGGCCGGTCACCGCATAGGCCGGCACGCGGTACGGGCCGGTCAGCATGCCGGCGGTCATATCCGGCACCCGGACGCCATGGGTGCGGATATAGGCGCCCTGGTCGTGCCAGAACCTGTCCTCGATACCGCGCAGCCGTCCGTCCGCATCGACGGCCGCGCGGATCCGGTGGCGCTGGCCGCGCGACTGGTTGGCGGCCTGGAGGTTCTCCCAGCGGTCCTCGATCCACTTGACCGGCCGGCCGAGCCGCAGAGCCGCGAGGCAGACCAGGTAGTCCTCGGGATAGAGCTCGCCGCGCACGCCGAACCCGCCGCCGATATGGCTCTCGTAAAGCTGCACCGACGACGGGCTGCGGCCGAGCGCGCGGGCGAGCTGGTCGCGGTTGAAATGCGGCCGCTTGGCCGCGCCGTGCAGCTCCAGGACGTCGCGCGCGGCGTCAAAGCGGGCGAGCGCGCCTCTTGTCTCCATCGGCACGGCGGAATGCCGGCCGATCTCGAGGTCGAGCTCGACCACCGCATGGGCGGCGGCGAAGGCCGGTCCGATCTCGCCGCGGCTCTTGCGCAGCACATGCGCCTCGGTATCGCGCCCCTCATCGAACGGCCCGGGGGCCGCATCGGCGGCGAGGATCGGTGGCAGATCGTCGATTTCGGCGACGACCAGCTCGGCCGCGTCTTCGCCGCGATAGGGATCATCGGCGAAGACCGCCGCGACCGGCTCGCCGACATAGCGCACTCTTCCCGATGCGAGGATCGGCTGGCGGTAGGGCTCGAGTCCGGTGACCCGGGTTGGGCGGAACGCGATCGGACCGATGTCCGCAACCTCGGCCGCCGTCCATACCGCGCTCACGCCTGGCGCGGCCAAGGCCGCACTTGTGTCGATCGAGACGATCCGGCCATGCGCGCGATCGGCGCGCACGATGCGCATGTGGAGCTGGTGATCGAAGGCGATGTCGGCGGCGAACAGGCCCTGGCCGGTGACCAGCGGTCCGTCCTCCAGGCGGGTCACACGCCTGCCGATGAAGGTCTCGGCCCGGCTGTCGGTCATTCGCGGGCGCCCGCCATCTCGACGGCTGCTTCCTGGACGGCCTTGAGGATGTTGACGTAGCCGGTGCAGCGGCACAGGTTCGCCGACAGCGCCTCGCGCAGCGCTTCCTCGCCGATGCCGGGCTCGCGCTCCAGGATGCCGGCGGCGAGCATCAGGAAGCCCGGGGTGCAGAAGCCGCACTGCAGGCCGTGATTCTTGATGAAGGCGCGCTGCAGGGGGTGCAGAACCTCGCCGTCGGCAAGCCCCTCGACCGTGCGCAGCTCCGCGCCGTCGGCCTGGACGGCGAACATCAGGCAGCTCCTGATCGGCGCCCCGTCGAACAGGATCGTGCACGCTCCGCACACCCCGTGCTCGCAGCCGAGATGGGTGCCTGTCAGCCCGCAGCGCTCGCGGATGGTATCGGCGAGTGTCCGGCGCGGCTCGACCTCGATCTCGTAGGCGCGCCCGTTGACGGTGAGCGTGATTGCGAGTTTGCCGCTCACGATGCCGCACTTTCAAGCGCCCGGTCGACCATGGCGGCAGCCAGCTCGCGGCGGTAGAGCGCGCTCGCCTGGTGGTCCTCCATCGGATCGAGCGCGGCCGCCGCGGCCTGTGCCGCCTCGCCGAACAGCGCCGTCTCGGCCGGCTTGCCGGCCAGCACGGCTTCCGCCTCGGCGATGCGCCGCGGCCGGCCTTCGGCGCCGCCGACGCCGATCCGCGGCTCGACGATCACACCGTCCACGTCGCGGTATACCGCCAGCGCCATCGCGATCGCAAAATCGCCGGCGCGACGGGAGAATTCGCAGAACCCCCAGCGCACGTCCTCGGCAAGCAGCGGCAGCCGGGTCGCGACCAGGATCTCGTCCTCGGCAAGCGCGGTGAGCATCACCCAGTCGAAGAAGTCGTCGGCCGCGATCGTGCGCACGCCGCGCGTGCTGCGCGCCGTCATCTCCGCATCCAGCGTGGCGGCTACCAGGCACCATTCCGAGGCCGGGTCGGCATGGGCGATGCTGCCGCAGAACGTCCCGCGGATACGGATCGGATAATGGGCGATGTGGCGGACCACGCCGCTCAGGAGCGCGCCCAGCGGACCATCGACGACCGGCCGGTGAAAGGCCGCGTGCCGGGCGGTCGCGCCGATCGACAGCAATCCGTCCTCGAGCGTTATCGCGTCGAGCCCGGCGATCCGGTTGATATCGACCAGGTGCGCCGGCCGGGCCAGGCGGAATGCCATCGTCGGCGCGAGGCTCTGGCCGCCGGCCAGCACCCTGCCGTCCTCGGGCGCGACCTCGCCCAGGATGGCCACCGCATCATCGACGGTGGCCGGCGCGTGATATTCGAACGGCGCGGGCTTCATCGGCGGTTTTGCTTGCGCGCAAGCCACGCGTGTGTTGCGGTCTCGCCCATCCGTGTCCGTCCCCGCTCCCGGCCCGGTTATAGCGCACCACCCTGGCGGGGTGAAACAACGCCCGGCTTGCGCGCGCGCCCGGCTTGGCCGAAGCTGTCGTTCCGGAGGTGCGCGGTGCGCGAAAGGACCATCGAGATCACCACCGGCGCGGGTACGATGGAAGCCTTCGCCGTTGAGCCGCCGGACTTGGCCCCCCATCCGGTCGTGGTCGTGTTCCAGGACATCTGGGGCGTGCGCGCGGAGCTCTACGGCATCGCGCGGGACATTGCCGCGGCGGGATATTTCGCCCTGGTGCCCGACTTCTACTACCGCATGGGCAAGGTCCGGTTCGCCTATCACGACGATGACGGGCGGATGATCTCGCTCCATCGACTCCCCGAGCCGACCCAGCGCGAGATCATCGCGACCGGCGAGCGGCTGAGCGACGAGCTGGTCGTTGCCGACCTCGATGCCATCATCGGCCATCTGGCGCTCACCGAACCGGTCGATGTCTCGGCGATGGGCGGCGTGGGCTATTGCATGGGCGGCCGGCATGTCTTCCATGCCGCCGGGCACTACCCGGAGAACTTTCGGGCTGTGGCGAGTCTGCACGGAACGGCGCTGGTCACCGACGGCCCGGGCTCGCCGCACCTGCTGGCCGCGCGCATGGGGGGCGGGCTCTATTGCGGGTTCGGCGCGCTCGACCGCTTCTCGCCGCCCGAGGTGATCGAGGCGATCGGGGCGTTTTGCGCGCCGCTGGAGGTCGACTATACCCATGCGGTCCATACCGGGGTCGATCACGGCTATGCCCTGCCCGACCGGGACATCCACGACGCCCAGGCGACCGCAAAGGACTGGGCCGCGATCATGGCCATGTTCAAGACCCATCTGATGGGCCGATAGGAAGGACCGGAAAATGAAGCAGAGCGACCTTGCACCGGGCCTGGCCGAGAGGATCGTCAAGATCCGCGGCCGGCTGCACCCTTTCGAGCACATCGAGCCGGCGAAGACAGCGCTGGTGGTGATCGACTTGCAGAACATCTTCATGGCCGATTGGTCGGACTACGCCGTCGCCGATGCCCGGGCGATCGTCCCCGACGTCAACCGGCTGGCGGAGGCCCTGCGCGCCCGCGGCGGGACGGTCGCCTGGGTGCGGATGACCTACGATCCGGCCAGCCCCTGGCGCATTTTCTACGACGACATGATCCGCCCCGAGCTCGCCCGGCAGCTCAAGGCGGGCTTCGTCCCGGGCTCGGACGGTCACGCGCTGTGGCCGGAGCTCGCGGTCGTCGACGGCGACATGATTATCGACAAGACCCGGTTCAGCGCCTTCCTGCCGAACAGCTCCGACATCGCCGAACGGCTGCGTGCGGCCGGCATCGACACGGTCCTGGTGACCGGCACGGTGACCAACACGTGCTGCGAATGCACCGCGCGCGACGCGATGATGATGGACTTCAAGACCATCATGATCTCCGACGGATGCGCGGCGGCCGTGCCGGCGCTGCACGAGGCCACGCTCGGCAACTTCATCCAGGTCTCGGGCGATGTGCGCACCACCGAGCAGGCCATCGCCATGATGGAACAGGCCGGCCTGGCGGCGGCGGAATAGTCATCCGCGCCGCGCGCCGCCGCCCAGCATCAGCGGCAGCAGGACGATCGTCGCCGCCAGCAGCGCGCCGGCGCTCAGGCCCAGCGACCAGTGGATGCCGATCAGGCTGCCGCCGAGCCCGACGGTAATGCCGCTGAACGAGCGCAGGCCCAGCGAGGACATGTTGTAGAGCCCGACCACCCGGCCGCGGATCTCCGGCGGGGCGTTGAGCTGGACCAGGGTCATCGCCATCGCGTTGTAGGACAGATCGAGGAAGCCCGCGACGACCAGCAGCCCCAGCGCCAACGGGTAGCTGGTCGCGGCCGCAAACCCCGCGATGATCGCGCACCAGACGAACACCAGGAAGAAGGCGGTCCGGGGGCGCGCAGCAAGCAGTCCGCGGCTTTCCAGCGCGATGCCGGCGATCAGAGCGCCCGCCGCGTTGGCGGCGAGCAGCGCGCTATAGTGCAGCCCGCCGCCGCCATGTCCCAGGTCGCGGGCGAATTGCGGCATCTGCGCCTGGTGGGCGTTGCCGACCAGGAAGGATGCGCATCCGGCCAGCACGAGCATCGAAAGGATGGTCTTGTCGGAGGCGATGGTGCGCAGGGTCGCCAGCATATCGGCAAGACCGGAGATCGCCTGCCGCGCCGCGCGCGGGGTGCCGCGAAAAGCCGGGCCGTAGGGTGCCTTCCAAAGCCACAGCGTCAGCGGCAGGAAGATGAAGATGTTCAAGAGAATGCCGTAGGCCGGCCCCAACGACAGCATCAGCGCGCCGCCGACCGCGGGACCCAGCAGGACGCCCAGCGTCCGGCCCGAGGCGATCATGCGCACCGCGCTCTGGAGCTGGTCGCGGCCGACGATGTCGTGGACCAGGAGCTGGGCCGCCGGGGCCCAGATGACGCCGGCAAAGCCGTGGATGACCAGAAGGACGGCGGCGTGCCACATCTGCATCGAATCGGTCAGGAACAGGACGCCCCAGCCGAACGAGACCAGCATGAACAGCACCATGCCGACCTGGATGATCCGCCGCGGGTCGAACCGGTCGGCAAGCCGCCGGCATAGACCGAGAACAGCAGGAACGGGACCCAATGGGAGAACACCGCGAACCCGGCCAGCGCGGGTGATTCGAACTTCTGGAAGATCATCCAGTAGCTGATCACGTGCTCGATGTTGTCGGCCATCATCGCCAGCATCGCGCCGCCGAGATAGGCGCGCCCGCCGGGATGGCGCAGCGCGGCGAAGGCCTGCGGCTTGGTCTCGTTCATGCTGTCATCGGCCGGCCGGTTGACGATCCGGAGTCCGCGTCATCATAGTGGATGTTCCGAACAAGCCGGATCGGGGAGGGCTCAATGCCGTCGATCATGGTCTCCGATGGTGTCCTGCAACGGATCCGCTCGCTGCGCGAGACGGCGGGCGAGACCGACGAACAGGTGCTGGCACGCGTGCTCGCGTTGGCTGAATCCGACAGGGAAGAGCGCTTGCGCGCCTACGAGGCGGCCGAACAGGACACCCAATCGACGAACTGAGATCGCGCGTTCGCCTCAGACGCCGACCGCGGCGGCGGCCAGCGTGTCGGTCTCCATGTCGTCGTCGCGCACCGCGCCGATCAGTTCGCTGACCCTTTCGATACCGCGGTCGTCGCACCAGGCTTCCAGGTCGTCGATGATCGCGGTCAGCGCCGTCGGGTTGCGGAAGCCGGCATAGCCGATGCCGACCCCGCAGGCGCCCGCCAGCATATATTCGACCACGTCCTCCGCCTTGGTCACCCCGCCGATGCCGATCACCGGAACCGAGACCTCCTTGGCCACCTGGTAGACCATCCGCAGCACGATCGGCTTGAGAGCGGGCGAGACCAGACCGCCGAACTTGTTGCCGAGCGCCGGGCGGAAGTTGTCGGTGCGGATCTTGAGAGACAGGAAGGTGTTGGCGATGACCAGCGCATCGGCGCCGGCCTCCTCGGCCGCGACCGCGATCGAGACGATGTCGCCGGCGTTCGGCGACAGCTTTGCCCACACCGGATGGTCGGTGGCAGCCCTTATGTCGCTCATCACCCGCTTGGTATGCTCGTTGTGGAGCGCGAAGTTGCCGCCGGTGGCACTGCGCGTCGGACAGGAGATGTTGACCTCCAGCACGTCGATCTCCGGCACCGACAGGATGCGGCACATCTCGGCAAACTCCTCGGCCGTCTCGGCCGAGACGCTGGCGATGAACGGCGGGGTGAATTTCTTGTATTCGGGCACGATGTGGTCGAGGAAGTAGTGGACCCCCTTGCCCGGCAAGCCGATCGACTGGATGATCCCGGCCTCGGTCTCGGCCATGCGCGGGGTCGGGTTGCCGTTGCGCGGCTCCTTGCAGATGGTCTTGGCGACCAGCCCGCCCAGCCGGTTGAGGTCGATCACGTCGGCATATTCCCAGCTAAACGCGCCCGATGCCGGCATCACCGGGTTGGACAGCAGCACGTCGCCGATCTGGATCGATAGATCTACCATCCCACCGCCTCCTGGATGTCGAATACCGGGCCTTCGCGGCAGACCCGCTTGAGGACCTTCTTGCCGTCGATCTGGAAGGTCCGGACGCAGATGTAGCAGGCGCCCAGCGCACAACACATGAGCTGCTCCATCGCGACCTGCCCGGGCACGCCGTGCGCCGCGCCCAGGCGCTGCATCAGCTTGAGCAGCCGGTTGGATCCGCAGGTGAAGAAGGCATCGGCCCTGCCCCCGGCGATCAGGCGCTCGAGGATCGCCGCGACGTTGTCCACATCGCTGCTGCCGTCGCTGTCGATGACGGTGATCACGTCCGCTCCGAGCCCTTCGAACAGGTCCTTGGACATCAAGACCTCGGCACTGCGCGCACTCAGGATCGCCGTGACATGCACCGCGCGCGCGGCCGCGAGCTGGGACAGCGGCGCGAGCGTTGCAAGCCCGACGCCGCGGCCGAGGACGACGATGTTCCGCCACGCCGGCGCCAGCCGGAACCCGATGCCCAGCGGGCCGAAAATGTTGAATTCATCGCCCGGACCGAGAGTGCCCATGCCGATTGTGCCGCGGCCCTCGCATTTGTAGAGGAACTCCAGCCGCGCCTCGGGCCGGTCGACGCGGTAAATGCTCATCGGCCGGCGCATCCACACCTCGGCGCCGTCGGGCGTCGGGCACAGCAGGTGAAAGAACTGGCCGGCCTCTGCCGTCAGCGCGCGGGCCGGCACGTCGAGCACCATCAGCCGATACTCGTCGTTGACCCAGTCGTTGCTCACCACGTTGCAGATGAACTCGCCCGCCTTGCGTTCGGGGTAGGGGTCGGGCTGGCCCAGGCGAACTGGGGCCGCCGGGTACTTGTCGGACGCCGTCAGGTCGTGCATCTGGCGATTGTCTCCGATCTCCGGGCCGGACTGTCAATCCGCATGGCCGGCACTGTAGCCCAGGATCGTTCCAAAAAAAATTATTTTTCCAGTTTTGTTACAGTTCGGCGGGTCTGTCCTGCTCGCCTTCGCCGTAGAGCAGGGTGATGTTGATGCGCTGGTTCTCGTAGCCCGGTCGGAACCGGACCGCGCCGGACTCGTGGAACAGCACCGACCGGAAGACCGCGGCCCGGTTGGCGGCGTAGGGGACTTCGACGACCCCTTGATCGCTGCGGGCGATCATCCGGCGGATGCGGACGATGTCCTTGGCGTAGTCTTCGACCGCCCAGAATTCGGGCGGCGGTGCGCGATGGATGATCAGCCCGCCGGCCCCGGGATCGCAGTTCGCGGAATCGGGGGTGATCCAGAAATTCACACTGACCGCGCCGGAATCGGCATGGACGTCGATGCCCTTTGCGCCGGTCAGGCATTTGAAGGCCCAGGCCTGCTGCAGCGGGTGCGGGCCGAGAAGCTCAGGCAGCGCCGCGCGAAGCTCGGCCGCGATCTGGAGCAGCAGCGGGCTCGCCAGCCCGTCTTCCAGGTAGGCGGCGAGAAACCCGCCGATATGGCTGAAATCGTGCCATATCGTGCTTTCCAGGAGGTGTCGGCGCAGTGCCTGGAGCGCGTCCGGCTCCAGCAGGTCGTCGATCACGGCGATGCCGGGCGCGGCCGCGATTCCCGGCCGGATCGCGCCGCCCGCGACCGCCGGTGCGGGACCGGCATGGATTGGGCGGTTGTAGCTGCCGGCCAGGCGGTGGCGCCAGGCGGGCGGGATGTCGATGGAAGCGGCCGGGTCCTCGGGCCAGGCGATATCCTCGACCGCCGCCTCGTAAAGCCCGGCCAGCCCGGTCTCGATGCCGCGGGTCTCCAGGTAGCGGAGCTGGGCGGCGTCGTGGACCAGCTTGAGCCGGCATGTCTGCGCGAAAGAGGGATGATCATCGCCTATGACCGCCGGGTCGCGGCGCAGCGCGCGGGTGCGGTCGAAATGGGCAAGCGCCTCCTCGCGCCGGCCGATTGCGAGCAGGACCTGGCCGCACCGCAGGTGGATCTCGTAAAGACCGGGCTCGAGCGCGAGCGCCGCGCGGTAGGCCTCGGCCGCCTCGGCATAGCGGCCGAGGCTGTGCAGCGCCCCGCCGCGGTTGACATGGGCGTGGGCGTAGTCCGGGCGCAAGGCTATCGCGGCATCGAAGCGGGCGAGCGCGGCAACCGGATCGCCGGCCCGGGCAAGCCCGACCCCCAGGTTGTGGAGCGTTGCCGCGCGCGCCGTGGCGTGGTCCTCGTCCATGACCGCCCGCCCTTGTCCGCCCAAAGCCGCACGGTGCCACATTGCGCGGAAACGGCAAGGGGCGGACATGACCGACCTCGCCGGTCTTGCGGCCTTTCAAAGCCCGTCGGACATCGCCTCGGACAGCCGTGCGGAGACCGCGCGACAGTAGCCGTTATAGTCCTCCGACATGCGGAAACCGGTATCGCGCGGATAGGCCCGCGGGATCGCGACCTCGGCGACGATGCGGCCCGGGCGTGCGGTCATCACCAGAATCCGGCTTGACAGATAGACCGACTCGAACACCGAGTGGGTGACGAAGACGACCGTCCAGCGTTGGCCGCGCCACAGCGCGAGCAGGTCGTCGTTGAGCCGCATCCGCGTGATCTCGTCCAGGGCCGCGAACGGCTCGTCCAGCAGCAGCAACGACGGCTCGGTGACCAGCGCGCGGGCGATCGAGACCCGCATCTTCATCCCGCCGGACAGCTCGCGCGGATAGGCGCCGGCGAACCCGTCGAGCCCCACCATCGCCAGAGTCTCGTCGATCTTCGTCCGGCTGTCCGCCGCCTGCCTGCCGGCGAGCCTGAGCGGCAGGCGGACGTTGTCGAACACCGTCGCCCAGGGCATCAACGTCGGCTCCTGGAAAACGAAGCCGATCGGCTGCCGGGTCTTGGTGATCGTACCCGTGCTCGCCGCGGCGAGCCCGGCGATCAGCCGGAGCGCGGTCGACTTCCCGCAGCCCGACGGGCCGAGCAAACTGACGAATTCGTGCTCGCGCACCGCGAGATCGAGCCCCGACAACGCGACGGTGCCGTTGGCGAAAATCTTCGATACCGCGGACATCCGCACGACTTCGCGGCCTTCGGTCCGCTCCAGGCTGTATCCGGCCGTCACGCAGCAGCGCCTCCTGCCGGCATACTAAAGCATGTTCGGATCGGATCGGCGGCCCGGCCCGCAACGCCGGTTTGTTCGGAACATGCCTGCGGGCGGCCGGACGCGAACTCCGATATCATTCCGTCGGGTCCGGCGCAGAGCAGACGGAGGGACAGCCATGAGCAAAGGCCACCAGGACAAGGTCGCGGTCATCACCGGCGCCGCGAAGGGGATCGGCCAGGCTTACGCCAGGCGGCTGGCCGCCGACGGCGCCCGGATCGTGATCGCCGATCAGGACTCCACGGCGGAGACCGAGCAGGCCGTCCGCGCGGCAGGGGTCGAGGCGCTGGGCGTGAAGGTCGACGTCGCGGACCCGGACAGCGTCGCTGCGCTTGCCGCGGCGGTCGAGCAAGCCTTCGAGCGCTGCGACATCCTGATCAACAATGTCGGGATTTTCCCCAACCTGCCGTTCGAGGACGTGCGCTTCGAGGACTGGCGCCGGGTGCTGTCAATCAACCTCGATTCGATGTTCCTGACGGCCAAGGCGTTCGTGCCCGGCATGACCGCGCGCGGCTGGGGGCGGGTGGTCAACATGGCTTCCAACACGGTGGCCACCCCGGTGACCGGCTACACCCACTATGTTGCGAGCAAGGCCGGGGTGATCGGCTTCACCCGGGCCCTGGCGAGCGATCTGGGCGGGACCGGGGTGACGGTCAACGCCATCGCGCCGAGCCTGGTGCGCACCTACGGGACCACCGTGACCGAGCCGCGCTCCGAAGAGCGGTTCGCCACCGTGGCGGCAAACCAGGCTATCAAGCGCGAGCAGGTGCCTGACGACCTGGTCGGCGCGATGTCCTTCCTGACCAGCGACGATGCCGCCTTCATGACCGGACAGACGCTGTATGTCGACGGCGGCTGGGTGCGGACCTGATCTAGCCGATCCGAAGGAGGCGAAGGCGGTCTTGGCGAGCGATCGCGACCTGTTCGACCCGGTGCGCTACGCGGCGGTTCGCCGGCCGCTGCTTGCCGCGGAGACCCTGCCGCCGCAATGCTACACCGCGCCCGAATTTTTCGCCCGCGAGGTCGAGCGGATCTTTCGCCGGCACTGGAACTTGATCGGCCGGGCGGAGCAGGTCCCCGGACCGGGCGATTTCCTGGCCGTCGATCTGGCCGGCGTGCCGCTGGTGGTGCTGCGCGGCGATGACGGCGTTCTGCGCGCCGTCGCCAATAGCTGCCGGCATCGCGGCGCGCGGCTGGTCTCGGGCAGCGGCACCTGCCGGGCGCTGAGCTGTCCCTACCATGGCTGGACCTACGCGCGCGACGGATCGCTGCTCGCCGCCTCCGGCATGGAAACGACCGAGGGATTCGACCGCGCCGACTACGGTCTGGCGCCCATCCGGCTCGCCGAATGGGCGGGCTTCGTGTTCGTCTGCTTCGCCGAAGACGGGCCGGATCTGGCCGCGCATCTGGGCAATCTGCCGGAGCTCGTCGGCTCCCATCGCGCGGAGACCATGGTCTGCACCCGCCTGCGTGAATACGCGTTGGCCTGCAACTGGAAGCTCTGCCTGGAGAACCAGCGCGAGAGCTACCACGTCGCCACCGTCCACCGTACGACGCTGAAGGACCAGCTTCCCGTCCAGCTTGCCGCAACCGGCCACTGGTCGGGCTCGTTCTTCCGCCACGACGGCTCGATCGCGGCTCGGCTCGGGGCGGCTGCAATTCTTCCGCCGATTGAGTCGCTCCAGGGCCCGGCGGCCGAGGGGACGTATTTCATCGGGCTCTACCCGGGCTCGTTCCTGGTCTTTTCCATCGACTGCATGTGGTGGATGTCCTTCCGGCCGGTGGCGCCGGACAGGACAAAGGTGGTGGTCGGCTCGTGCTTCGCCGAAGCCGCGCCGCGCGATCCGGACTTCGACGCGATCGTCGGCGGGTATTACGCCCGGACCGAGGCGTCCCATCCCGAGGACAACGCCGCGACCGAGAACCAGCAGCTTGGGCTTGCCTCCCCGCACGCCCGTCCCGGCCGGTTCAGCCACCGCGAGGCCGGGGTGCACGCGGTCGATAACTGGATCCTCGACCAGGTTCTGGAGCAGATGTGAGCGCGCCCCAGGCCGCCGGTCCGCTGGAACGCTACTGGACGGGCCTGCCGGGTAACCTGCGCGGCATTGCCTGGCTTAGCATCGGCGCCTTCATGCTCTCGGTCGCCGATGTGTGCGTCAAAGCGCTCGGGCGCAAGTTCGATCCCCTGGAGATCACCCTGTTCCGGTATTGCGTCGGCATGGTCCTGCTCATGCCGGTCTTCGTGCGCATGGGCTGGCAGGACCTCAAGACCGAGCGGATCGGCCTGCACCTGATGCGCATGTCGTTCGCCTTCGTCGCCCAGCTCGGGGTGTTCCTGTCGATCATCTACCTGCCGCTGGCCGATGCCACGGCGATCATGTTCTCCAAGCCTTTGTTCACCACCGTGGTTGCGGTGATCGTCCTGTCCGAGGTCGTCGATGGACGGCGGTGGACAGCGACTGCCGTCGGCTTCCTCGGGGTGCTTGTCATGATCCGGCCGGCCGGCGGCGGGCTTGACCTGATGGCGCTGGTCGCGGTCGGCGCGGCGCTGGCGTTTGCGATCGCCAACGTGTTGATCCGGGTGCTGGCCCGGACCGAGCCGACCAACCGGATCCTGTTCTACTATCACATCGGCGGGATGGCGGTCTTCGCCGGCCCCGCCGCCTGGACCTGGCGGACGCCGGTGGGCATGGAATGGGTGATGATGGGCGCTATCGGCGCGCTTACCACCGCGGGCATCTTCTGCTATCTGCAGGCGTTCTCGGTTGGCGAAGCCAATGCCGTTGGCCCCTCGGAGAACCTGCGGCTGATCTATGCGGCCCTGTTCGGCTATTTCCTGTTCGCCGAAATCCCCTCGCTCTGGACCGTCGCCGGGGCGCTGATCATCGCCGCCAGCACCTACTACATTGCCCGCGTCGAGGCCAGGCGTTAGGCGGCCTTGAAAACTCGGTTATAGTGGATGGCCGGGAGGGTACGCGGTAGGGCGATGATACCCTTGGCGGCCGCCAGGCCCGCCGGGCCATCGAGCGGTCGAACGCGTGGGGAGGGACGACATGGCGAGACTGGACGGACGGGTTGCGATCGTCACCGGCGGCGGGCGGGGCATCGGCGTTGCCTATTGCAAGGCGCTGGCCGCCGAAGGCGCCAAGGTCGTGGTTAGCGACATCGTCGATACCGAGCGCACGGTCAACATCATCAAGCAGGCCGGCGGCGAGGCGATCGGGATGCATTGCGACGTCACCGAGCCCGACCAGATCAGGGCCATGGTCGCCCGAACGATCGAGACCTATGGCAAGATCGATATCCTGGTCAACAACGCCGCTCTGTTCGCCGACATCAGGGTGAAGTCGTTCCTGGAGATCGACGAAGCGGAGTGGGACCGCATGATGGAGATCAACACCCGCGGGGTGTTCAGCTGCGCCAAGGCGGTGGTCCCGGAGATGAAGAAGAACGGCTACGGCAAGATCGTCAACATCGCCTCTTCGACGGTGCACAAGGGGGTGCCGATGATGCTCCACTACGTCGCCTCCAAGGGAGCGGTGATCGCGTTCTCGCGCTCGCTTGCCCGGGAGGTCGGCGATGACGGGATCTGCGTCAATTCGCTGGCGCCGGGCCTGACGATCAGCGAGAAGGTCGCCGAGGACGACCAGTGGGCGCCGCTCAGGGAACGCAACCTCGACAGCCGGGCGATCAAACGCGAGGAGACGCCGGAGGACCTGATGGGGACCATGGTCTTCCTGTGCTCATCGGACAGCGATTTCGTCACCGGCCAGACGGTGGTATGCGACGGCGGCTCGGCGATGCATTGAGCACGGCCGTTTGATGCAGACCGAAGCCATCCTCGCGCACCTGGACACCGACTACCTGACCAAGACCCTGGTCGCGCTTGCCAAGGTGCCGGCCGACGTTGCGATGGGCACCGAGGTCTTCATCGAGCCGGACGATCCCAAGCTGGTGCACTACGTCCAGGCGGTGCTGCGCCCGCGGCTGGTGGAAATCGGCGCCTACGACCTGATCGATGCCCCCGGCAACCAGATCGTCGCCCGGCTCGGCCAGGGCCGCTCCGATGCGTGCCTGTTGATCCAGGTCTACACCCCCGTCCAGCACCACAACCAGATGTCCGATCCCTGGTCGGGCAAGCTCGCCCGCGCCGCGCGATGGGGCTATGACGAGCCCTGCGTGTTCGGCCAGGGGGTGACCCAGAACAAGGCCCATCAGGCGATCGCGCTGGCGATTCTGAAGCTGCTCCTGGACCACCGGGTGGAGCTCGCCGGCACGCTCTACGTCGCGGTCAACAATGAGGGCCGCAGCAGCCATGCCTGCTCCGAGGCGATTCTCGAGGCACTCCCGGTCAAGCCGTCGTTCGCCGTCCTGATGACCAGAACCGGTCAGTCCATATCCCTGGGCAACCGCGGCCGGGTGGACGTCAACGTCACGGTGCGCGGCAAGGCGGTCCATTCGAGCGTGCCCGGCACCGGCCTCAGCGCCATCGACGGCGCCTATGAGGTGATGAGCCGCCTCAAGCGGATGGATCTGCCCGGCGGGCACCCGCAGCTCGGCGGCCGGCATGTCATCCCCTATCAGGTGACCTACCGGCCGCTCGCCCCCCACACCTTGCCCGATACCGCCTTCATGCGGATCGACCGCAGGCTCCTGCCGGGCGACGATCCGGCCGAGGCGACCGGCGAGGTCCGCGCGGCGATCGGCGATCTGGCGCCCTACGAGGTCGCCGTCGAGCAGGGCAACCACATGTGGCCTGCCCTGGTCGACCCGGACCATCGCGGAGTCCGGCTGCTTGTCGAGGCCCATGCGGCGGTCCACGGCGAGGAGCCGGCCACCTATTACGGCCAGGGCACGTTCGATGCCGGCGGGCCGTGCGCGGCCGGCGTCCCGGCGGTAATGTACGGCGTCGGCGGCGGTGCGGGCGTGCTCGAAGACGATTTCGTGCCGCTCAGCCATCTCGACAACGTGGCCCGGGTCATCACCCGGGCCATCCTCGCCTATCTCCAATAGCCACGGAGCGGACCGGTATGGCGAACACGGCGCCCATCGCGATGACGGCGAAGTTCGGCCTCAGCCTGTCGACCCGGGCGGTGCTGTTCGACTGGGGCACGCTCGATGATCTGCTTGACATGGCCGAGACCGCCGAAGCCTCGGGCCTGTTCGACGGCGTCTGGATCGGCGACAACCTGCTGTCCAAGCCGCGGATCGAGGCGATCGTCACGCTGTCGGCGATGGCCACGCGCACCCGGCAGGTCAGGCTCGGGACGGTGTGCCTGGCGAGCTTCCCGATGCGCGATCCCATCCTGTTCGCGCTGCAATGGGCGAGCCTGGACGTGCTGTCGAAAGGCCGCATGATCCTCGCGGTCTGCAACGGCGGCTCGATGCATGACGGGCCGCAATTCGCTCACGAGCTTGAGGTGATGGGGGTCAAGTCCGGCGAGCGGGCCGGGCGGGTCGTGGAAGGCATCTCGATCCTGCGCCGCCTGTGGAGCGAGGAGGTGGTGAGCCATTCCGGCCGGTTCCACCGGTTCCGCGACGTCGACCTGCATCCCAAGCCGGTTCAATCGCCGATGCCGATCCTGATCGCGGTCAACCCGATGGTGGATGCGGTCGACGACCGGACGCTGGAGCGCATCCTCAGGCGCGTGGCCAAACACGCCGATGGCTGGCAGACCGACAGCACCCCGGTGGAGACCTTCCGCGCGCGGTTCGACAGGATCCGCGACTATGCCCAGGAACTCGGCCGCGATACCGCCGATTTCGACGGCTCGCTGCACATGATGGTCAACATCGATGAGGACCGTGACCGGGCGTTCGAGGAGGCAACGACCTTCCTGACGTCCTATTACGGCGCCGGGCACATCAGCCGCGAGCGCGCCGAGACCTGGCTTGCTTACGGATCGCCCCAGGCGGTCATCGACAAGATCGCCGCCTATATCGAGGCCGGCTGCACGATGCCGATCCTGCGGTTCGTCTCGGCCCGGCCGCGCGATCAGCTCCAGCGCTGCATCGAAGAGGTGCTGCCCGCGTTCCGAGCCTGAGCCCGCGCGGGCGCCGGTCTTCTTAATCGGGGGCCCGAACCAGATCGTCGTAGGCCGCCATCAGCGTGCGTGTGACCGGGCCGACCTGGAAGTTCAGGTCGTCGATCTCGCCGACCGGGGTGACCTCGGCGGCCGTGCCGGTGACGAAGATCTCATCGGATTTGGCGAGGTCCTCGGGCATCACGACACGCTCGATGACTTCGATGCCGCGCTCCTCGGCCAGTCCGATCACCGTCCGCCGTGTGATGCCGTCCAGGAAGCAGTCCGGGATCGGCGTATGCAGGCTGCCGTCCTGGACCAGGAACACGTTGGCGCCGGTCGTCTCGGCGACCCGGCCGCGGTAATCAAGCATCAGCGCGTCGTCATAGCCTTCGGCCTCGGCGTCGTGCTTGGACAGGGTGCAGATCATGTAGAGCCCGGCCGCCTTGGAATGCACCGGTGCCATATCCGGTGCCGGGCGCCGCCATTTCGCGGTGCGCAGCTTGATGCCCTTCATCCGCGCCTCGGGCGAGAAATAGGATGGCCATTCCCAGACCGCGATCGCCAAGTGGATCATGGTCTCCTGGGCCGAGACCCCCATCATCTCGCTGCCGCGCCAGGCGACCGGGCGGACATAGGCGTCCGGATAGCCCTGGGCGGCGACGGTCGCCAGCGTCGCCTGCTCGATCTCCTCCAGCCCGTAGGGGATGACGAAGCCCAAGGCCGTTGCCGAATCGATCAGCCGCTGCGTGTGCTCGCGCAGCCTGAAGACGCGGCCGGCATAGACCCGCTCGCCCTCGAAGACGCAGCTCGCATAGTGCAGGCCATGGCTCAGCACATGGAGCCTGCAGTCGCGCCAGTCGCACAGCGCCCCGTCGAACCAGATTTTTCCGTCCTGATCGTCGAAGTTCAGCATGCTCGCCTTCCCGACGTCCGTCCGGCCCCGACTCGGACAATGCCGTCGCGGGAAGCACCGTCCTGAGACATAATATTCTGCGGACACCCTTGCCTGGGGTAACATTCATAAGGCATATAAGTCAACATGGCTGACATAAAATCAGGCTTCAACCCGCTTTATCTGCGTGAAGAAGAATTGCGTCAGGGCATGGAGCTGCTGTTCTATGCCTATCGCGACTTCATTTCCGAGCCGGATGCGATCCTGAGCGAGTACGGGTTCGGCCGCGCCCACCACAGGGTTATCCATTTCGTCGGCCGCAACCCCGGGATCACGGTCTCCGAGCTCCTCGACATCCTGAAGATCACCAAGCAGAGCCTGTCGCGCGTGCTGGGGCAGCTCATCCGCGAAGGGTTCATTATCGCAAGCCCCGGCACGCGGGACCGCCGCCAGCGGCTTCTGGAGCTGGCGGGGAAGGGAATCGAGCTGGAGCGCCGGCTGTCCGAAAGCCAACGCGCCCGCATCGCCCGGGCCTATCGCGACGCCGGCGCCGAGGCGGTGGAAGGCTACCGCAAGGTGGTGCTCGGCATTATCAACGAGAGCGAGCGGGGCAAGGTGCTGGAACGGCTTGCCGCCGCCGGCCCGCGGCCCGAGTCCAAGCGCCGCTGATCAATCGAACGCGGCGACGGTATGGCCGTGCCAGACCGGCCCGTGTCCCGCCCCGATACCCGGCGCTTGCGCGATCGCCTTGTGAACGTAGGCCTGGGCGCGTCGCGCCGCGCGTGCCAGGTCGAGGCCCTGGGCAAGGCCGGTTGCGATCGCCGATGCCAGGGTGCAGCCCGTGCCGTGCGTTTGGGCGGTCTCGATTCGCCTCCCGGTCAGGACCGAAGAGGATTCCGCGGTCATGACCAGGTCCTGGACCCGCGGGCCCGGCAGGTGCCCGCCCTTGAGATAGACCGCCCTGCAGCCCGCGCGCAGGAGCGCGCCGCCCGCCTGCCTCATGGAGTCCAGGTCGGTGATCGCGAGCCCGGTGAGCGCTTCGGCCTCAGGAACATTGGGCGTCAGCACGGCGGCCATCGGCAGCAGCCGGGCCTTCAGCGTCGAGACCGCTTCCTGCTCCAGCAGCCGCGCACCGCCCTTAGCCACCATCACCGGATCGACCACCACCGGAACGTCGCCGATCTCGTCCAGGACCTCGGCCACCGCTTCGATCACTTCGGTTGAGTGCAGCATGCCGGTCTTGACGCAATCCAGGCCGATATCGTCGATGACCACCCGCATCTGCCGCTGGATGAACGCCGGTTCGATCGGCAACACGCCGTGGACGCCAATGGTGTTCTGGGCGGTCAGAGCGGTGATCGCGGTCGCGGCGTACCCGCCCAGCGCGGTGACGGTCTTGATGTCGGCCTGGATGCCGGCGCCGCCGCCCGAATCGGAGCCGGCGACGATGAGCACCCGGGCCGGCATGCGGCCTCAGGCCGCCGTCCGCTCGATGGCGTTGACGATCTTGCCCACCACCTCGGCGATCAGCGTCTCGTCGCGTCCTTCGGCCATCACGCGGATCAACGGTTCGGTGCCGGACTTGCGGATCAACAGCCTGCCGTTCTCGCCGAGCCTGGATTCACCCTCGCGCACCGCGCTTTGCACCGATTCGTTGTCCAGCGGGAACCCGCCGGCGAAGCGCACGTTGTGCAGGAGCTGCGGCAGCGGCGTGAACACCCGGCAGATCTCGCTCGCCGGCTTTCCGGACTGGACGATGACCGCCAGGACTTCCAGCGCGGCAATCAGCCCGTCGCCGGTGGTCGTGTAGTCGTTCAGGATGATATGGCCGGACTGCTCGCCGCCCACGTTGAAGCCGTGTGTGCGCATGTGCTCGACGACGTAGCGGTCGCCGACGCGGGTGCGTTCGATCTTCAGCCCGTATTCCCGCAGAAAGTGCTCCAGGCCGAGATTGGACATGACGGTGGTGACCAGCCCGCCGCCCTTCAGCCGGCCGGACTGGTGCCATGAGCGGGCGATCATCGCCATGACCTGGTCGCCGTCCAGCAGCGCGCCGGTCTCGTCGGCAATCAAGACCCTGTCGGCATCGCCGTCGAGCGCGATGCCGACATCGGCGCCGTGCATGCGCACCGCCTCCTGCATCGCGGACGTGTCGGTGCTGCCGCAGCTCCGGTTGATGTTGAAGCCGTCCGGCTCCACGCCGATCGGTATGACGTCGGCGCCGAGCTCCCAAAGAGCCTTCGGCGCGACCTTGTATCCGCCGCCATGGGCGCAGTCGACGACCACTTTCAAACCGTCGAGCTGCAGCCCCCGGGGAAAGGTGTTCTTGACGAACTCGATATAGCGGCCCTCGGCGTCGTCGAGCCGCTGCGCGCGGCCGAGATCGCCGGAGCGGGCGTAATGGGCGCTGAGGTCGGAGTCCACCAGCGCTTCGATCTCGGCCTCCGTCGCAACCGACAGCTTGTAGCCGTCGGGGCCGAACAGCTTGATGCCGTTGTCCTCGAAGGCGTTGTGCGAAGCCGAGATCATCACCCCGATATCGGCGCGCAGGCTGCGGGTCAGCATCGCGACCGCAGGCGTCGGCATCGGCCCGATCATGGTTACGTCCATGCCCATGGCGAGGAAACCCGATGCCATCGCCGGCTCCAGCATGTAGCCCGACAGCCTCGTGTCCTTGCCGATGACCACGCGATTGCGGTGATCGCCGCGGGTGAAGATCCTGCCCGCAGCCATGCCGACGCGAAGCGCCGTCTCCGCGGTCATCGGCTCCACGTTCGCCAAGCCTCTGATGCCGTCAGTACCGAAGAGTTGGCGTGTCATGACCGTTTGTGGTGTTCGATGATCTTGCGCGCGGCGTTGAATGCCGCCCGGCTCCGAACCGCGGAAACCGGCGCTTCGCGGCGCATCAAGGTACGCCCGTTCCGCCAAGTCTTGCAACAACCGCGAGCGCCTGGCGGGTCTCGGCGACGTCATGGACACGGAAGAGCTGAACGCCCTGGAGCGCTGCCGCGGCGAGTGCTGCGATCGAGCCCGGAAGCCGCTCCTTGGGCGGCTCGCCGCGCGACATGCGGCCGATGAAGCTCTTGCGCGAGGCGCCGAGCACGACCGGACAGCCGGTGGCATGCAGCAACCCGATCCCGGCAAGCACGGCGCCGTTGTGGTGGTCGTCCTTGCCGAAGCCGATCCCCGGATCGACCGCCGCCGCGCCGTCGGGATGGCCCAGGCCCCGCAACGCCGCGACCCGGCCGTCGAGGAAGCGGAAGACCTCATAGGGCGCATCGGCGTAGGACGGCGCATCCTGCATGGTTGCCGGCCTGCCCTGCTTGTGCATCAGGATGACCGGCGTGCCGGTCTCGGCCACCAGCCCGAGCGCCGGCGCATCCTCGCTCAGGGCGCTGACGTCGTTGACGACCGCCGCCCCGGCCCGCAGCGCGGCGGCCATGACCGCGGCCCGGCGGGTGTCGACCGAGACCGCCAGCCCGCGCCCGGCAAGCGCCTGGATCACCGGCAGGACGCGCGCGCATTCCCGGTCCACCGAAACGGGCGCCGCCGCACCCGGGCGGGTCGATTCGCCGCCGATATCGATCAGGTCCGCTCCCGCCTCGGCCATTGCCAGCCCGGCTTCGATCGCGGTTTGCGGATCGAGCCGGTCGCCGCCGTCGGAGAAGCTGTCCGGGGTGACGTTGACCACCCCGATCAAACGCGCCCGGTCGAGCCCGAGTCCCGCGAAGTCCGGGCGCGGCCGGCTTATCCGCTCGAGCCTGTCGGCGACCGCGGCCTCCAGCGCGCCGGATTCGCCGCCCAGCCAGTCCGCGATGTCGGTCAGGCTCGCCGCCGCCCGCACGAGCCTGCGCTGGTTGGCGAGCATGACCACGCACCCGGTGAACGCTACCGGTCCGCCGGCCACGGGCCGTCCCGTCCCGGCCAGGACCGTGGCGTCCGCGGCATCGCCGGTCAGGAAGCCGGTCGGCTGCAGTGCGACCGCGGTCTCCGGCGGCCCGTCAAAGGCGAAGCCCCGGGGCAACCCGGGGCTCCATTCGACGGAGAACGCGGTGGATCGGTGGGTGCCGGCGCTCACGAGCCCGGTTGAGGCTCGGGCTCCATGCTGCCGCCGGGCTCCTCGCCCTCGCCCCTGCTTTTGGCGCTGCCCGAGGACGGCACGCTGGACCGCCGCCCGGCGTCCGACTGGCTCTCTTCATCGGAAGGCCGGAAGATCGACTCGCCGCGCAGGATCGCCTGGATTTCTTGGCCCGAGAGCGTTTCGTATTCCAGCAACGCCTCGGCGACCTTGTCGAGCCCCGCGCGGTTGGCGCTCAGGATCTCGCGCGCGCAGTTTTCCGCGGCATCGATCAGCCGGCGGATCTCCTCGTCGATGATCCGCGCGGTCGCGTCGGAGACGTTCTTGCGCTGGGTGACCGAATGGCCGAGGAAGATCTCCTCCTCGTTGTCGGAGTAGCGCAGCGGACCGAGCTTCTCGCTGAAGCCGAATTCGGTGACCATCCGGCGTGCCCATTCGGTCGCCTTGCGGATATCGTCGCCGGCTCCGGTGGTGACGTTCTCCAGCCCGAAGACCAGCTCCTCGGCGACCCGTCCGCCGAAGACCATCGCCAGGCGCGATTCGAGCTCGATCTTCGAATGGCTGTACTTGTCCGCCTCGGGCAGCGACATCGTCACGCCCATCGCGCGGCCGCGCGGGATGATAGTCACCTTGTGCAGCGGGTCGTGCTTGGGCACGTTGAGTGCAACCAGGGCGTGGCCCGCCTCGTGATAGGCGGTCAGGCGCTTTTCGTCCTCCGACATCACCATCGACCGGCGCTCGGAGCCCATCAGGACCTTGTCCTTGGCGTCCTCGAACTCGGCCATGGTCACCAGGCGCTTGTTCTTGCGCGCAGCGAGCAACGCGGCCTCGTTGACCAGATTGGCGAGATCGGCGCCGGAGAAGCCCGGGGTGCCGCGCGCGATGATCCGCGGATCCACGTCCGGCGCCAGCGGCACGTTGCGCATGTGCACCTTGATGATCTGCTCGCGCCCCAACACGTCCGGGTTGGACACCACCACCTGGCGGTCGAAGCGGCCGGGCCGCAGCAGCGCGGGATCGAGCACGTCCGGCCGGTTGGTCGCGGCGATCAGGATCACGCCCTCGTTGGCCTCGAACCCGTCCATCTCGACCAGGAGCTGGTTCAGCGTCTGCTCGCGCTCGTCGTTGCCGCCGCCGAGCCCCGCGCCGCGGTGGCGCCCGACCGCGTCGATCTCGTCGATGAAGATGATGCAGGGCGCGTTCTTCTTGCCCTGCTCGAACATGTCGCGCACCCGGCTCGCGCCGACGCCGACGAACATTTCCACGAAATCCGAGCCCGAGATGGTGAAGAAAGGAACGTTCGCCTCACCGGCGATGGCGCGGGCGAGCAGGGTCTTGCCGGTACCCGGCGGACCGACCAGCAGGACCCCCTTGGGGATCTTGCCGCCCAGACGCTGGAACTTCTGCGGGTCCTTGAGAAAGTCGACCACTTCCTCCAGTTCCTGCTTGGCCTCGTCGATCCCGGCGACATCCTCGAAGGTCACCCGCCCCAGGCGCTCGGTCAGAAGCCGCGCGCGGGACTTGCCGAACCCCATTGCCTTGCCGCCGCCCGATTGCATCTGGCGCATGAAAAAGATCCACACGCCGATCAGGAGCAGCATCGGGAACCAGGAGATCAGGATCTGGAACAGCGACGGGGTGCCGTCCTCCTCGGGGATCGCCTTGATCACCACGCCGCGAGTGTGCAGCCGTTCGACGAGCTGCGGGTCGTTCGGCGCGAAGGTCCTGAACGCGCGGCCGTCGCCGTAGACGCCGGTGATTTCCTGGCCCTTGATCGTGACTTCGCGGACCTGGCCGTTCTGCACCTCGGCGAGGAAATCGGAGAACGGGATGCCGACCTGGCTGTTACGGCTCGATGGCTGCTGGAACAGGTTGAACAGCGCCACCAGCAACAGACCGATGATGACCCAGAGCGCCAGGTTTCGACCGAACTTGTTCACCGATTCGCTTTCCCGGGTCACGCCGAAGCAGCACTCGTCCGGCGGCCCGATCCGGACCGCGACCGAGCGCCGCCGCTGTTGGATCATTACATAGTGCCGACGGTGAATTAAACAACCGAAAACTCCGCCGCGGCAAGGGGGTGCGGGGGCGCGAACACCAGCCGATCGACCACTGCGGCGCGGCCCCGGACGTAGGCCAGATGCGGCACTTCGACCAGGCCCCGGCGGTCGAAAAGCGCCGGCAGGCCGGCGCGTGCGGCCGGCGGGATGATCCTTGCGGCCTCGACGGCACCGGCGGCCTTGACCGACCGCCAGCCGGCGCGGCCGAGCGCGGCGATCCACAGGCCGCGTCCGGTCCTCACGGCCGGCGAGATACACACCCGGAAACGGCGGTCCCACACGATCTCGATGCCGCCGCCGACCGGGATGGCCGCCTCGATCGCCGCGGGCTCGCGCACCACGAGCAACCCCGTGCGCTCCGGCCGGATGATGCATCCGCCGAGCGTGCGCGGGCTCACCGCCCCCCCGCCGCGGACCATCTCGAACAGAAGCTGGAGCCGTTCGCGGCGCGGCGGGTAGTCTCCGGCACCGATGGTCCGGATCACCCGCTCCAACGCGCGCCAGGCGAGATCGGCAGGCGCCTGCGCGATCACGCCGCGGTCCAGGCGCGCGAAGCCTGCAGGATGGATCCAGGCCCCGGAGGCGAGCAGCGCCGCTGTAGCGCCCTCCAGCACCGTGCGGCCTGCGCCCACACGCGCCGCCGTCCGTGACAGCCGGCCGGCGGTCAGGCCTTCCGTAGCCAGGATGGACGCGGACCGGCGCAGGCGTGCCCTGGCGAAAGCTTCCTCGCTGTTCGAGGGGTCTTCGATCCAACCCAGCCCGCGCGCCCGCAGCAGCGCGCGCAGCCGTTCGCGCGGCACCGGCAGGAGCGGACGCAGCAGCCGGCCCCAGCGTGTCTCCTGAACCGCCGGCATCGCCGCCAGCCCGTCCAGCCCGCTGCCGGCAGCAAGCCGCATCAGCACGGTTTCCGCCTGATCGTCGTGATGATGGCCGACCAGGAGATGAAGGATTCGGTGGTCGGCGCACCATCGGCCCATCAGGTGATAGCGCGCCTGGCGCGCGGCGGCTTCGATGCCGGTGCGCGGCACCGCGCCCGCCCGGGTCAGGACCACCGCCGGAATTGCGTGATCGCGCAGCATCCTGGCGGTGCGCCGGGCCTCGGCGGTCGAGCCCGGGCGCAGCCGGTGATCGACCACCAGCGCCCTCAGCGACCCGCCCGCCGCGCTGGCCCACGCGGCCGCGAGCATGGCAAGCGCCAAGCTGTCCGCACCGCCCGAGACTGCCGCTGCGAGGCGCGGCGCCGGCTCGAACGGACCCAGGCGGGCCATCAGGCCGGCGAATTCATCGTCGTGCAGCGGCGGTCCCGCGCACGCGCGCGGGTCCGTGCTCAGGTGCATTTCAGGCGTTTGCGCTGGCGCGAGATCCGGGTCTTCAGGGTTCGATTTGCCTTGGGGAAAGTCTCCAGCAGCCGGCTGAAGGCGGTGCAGGCCTCGCGGGTCTTGCCCAGCCTGCCCAGCGACGTGCCGAGCTTGTAGAGGTTCTCCGGCGCCTTGTCGCTGCGCGGGAATCTCTGGAACCCGTCGGCGAACGCGAAGGCGGCGTTCTGAAAATCCTTGCGGACGAAATGGGTCTGGCCGAGCCAGAAATAGGCGTTTCCGGCCAGATCGTGCTCGGGGTGCCTTTCGATGAAGGCAGCAAAGGCCTTCTCCGCCTTGGCGAAGTCCTGCGCGTTCAGGATCAGCGACAGCGCGTAGTCGTACTGCTCCTTGGGATCGCCCTCGGGCAGGACCGGTGCGGCCGACGCGGCCCCGGCGCCCTGTGGTGCGCCGACCGGGGCGACCGGCTGGCCGGATTTGGTCAGCCGCAGCGTGCCCAGCGGCCTGGGCGGAGCATCCGGCGCCGTGGTCCCGCCGATGATCGTCGCGGCCCGCGCCGCGCCCGTCCCGATCCCGGCGACCGGCGACGGCGGCAACCCGCTCTGCTCCAGGGTGCGCAGCCGGTGCTCCAGGTCGGCCGCCAGCCGTTCGAGCTTGGGCTTGGCGCGGCGACCAACGATCTCCAGCGACTCGATCCGCTGCTCCAGCCCGCGGATCAGCCTCTCGAGCTCGCCCAGCCGGACCTCGACGGTGGCCGCGAATTGCGCGCCACGGTCGACGGTCTGCCGCAGTGTCTGGAGCTCGCGCTGCAGCCGCTCGATCCGGTTGGTCAGTTCGCCCATCCGGTTGGTCAGTTCGCCCATCCGGTCCGATTGCGCGAGGACCGGCCCGCCGGAGACCATCGCCAGTGCCAGCACGGCAAGCGCGAGCCGGCTTGTGAACGGAAACCGGAGCAGGCGACCGGGATGTGTATTCATCGGATTTCGCCCCTCTTTCCTGGTCCGACGCCGAGCGCACGGCGCCCGGATGCCAGGTTGCGGCACGATTCCGGCGATTTTGCGGCGGTGCCCACGCGGCGGCCGCAACCCGGCGCGGTCAGTTGGACAGGCTGAGCGTCGCGTCTTCGAGCTGGGTGACGCCGCGGCGGTTCTTCGCCCAGGCCTCCTCGTTGGACCCTGGATCGACCGGACGCTCCTTGCCGTAGCTGATGGTCCGTATGCGGCGCGAATCGACCCCGAGCGCGACCAGATAGTTCTTCACCGCGATCGCCCGCCGCTCGCCCAGCGCGAGGTTGTATTCCCGAGTCCCGCGCTCATCGGCGTGGCCGGCGATGGTGATCGCCACGCTCGGGTACTGGTTCAGCCACTGCGACTGACGCCGCAGCACCTCGCGGGCATCGCCGGTCAGATCGAACCGATCGGTGCCGAACAGGACGCGGTCGCCGACATTGACCGCGAAGTCCTCGACCGTTCCGGACTGTATGGCCGGCGGCTGGTCGGTGGGTTCCGAAATGATCGGGGGCGACGGCGATTCGGTACCCGTCGGCGCCGCGGCAGTGGCCGCATCGCCCGAGGACGAGGTCGTTTCCGCCTCGTCCCGGGTGGAGCTGCATGCCCACAGCATCGACACGGTTATGGCAACAGCCATAATCCTAAGCAACATTTGACGTACCCCCAGGATTACGCGCCCTGCACGCTGAATCGCCGGCGCGGCATCGAAGCGAACATATTACCCACGGACCGGAGAAATTCAACCGGCGACACCGGCGGCAACGACATAAGCGCGGTATTTCCGCCGCTTCCTCGACAATTCGCGGCTCTCCGAACCCGTGTTCGACGCTCATGGTTTCAACGGCGACCATGCCGGATCCGATCCGTCGCCCGGCGTGCCGATCATGCGCTCGTTGAAGCCCGTCAGATCGATCGAATAGAGCCGCGGCCCGGGCTTTTCCTTGCCCGCCTGTTGGCGCGGCTGGCGGAAAAACATCAGCACCCGTCCGTTGGGCGCCCATGTCGGCCCCTCCACCAGGAAGTCCGTCACCAGGATGCGCTCGCCCGTGCCGTCCGGGCGCATGACGCCGATAGAGAACCTGCTTTGGTGGATCTTGGTGAACGCGATCAGGTCGCCGCGCGGCGACCACACCGGCGTTGCGTAGCGGCCCTCGCCGAAGCTGATGCGCCGCACCGCGCCGCCGTCCACGCTCTTCACGTAGATCTGCTGCGACCCGCCGCGGTCGGAATTGAACACCAGCTTGGAACCGTCCGGCGACAGCGACGGCGAGGTGTCGATCGCCGGATGGTTGGTCAGCCTGCGGGTCCGCCGGGTCCTGAGATCCATCAGGTAGATCTCGGAGTTGCCGTCCTGGGCCATCGACATGACCAAATTCTTGCCGTCGGGCGAGAAGCGCGGCGCGAACGTCATGCCGGGGAAGTCCCCCAGCACCTCCTGCTGGCCGGTGTCGATGTTGTAGATATAGACCCGCGGCCGTTCGCGCACATAGGACAGGAAGGTGATCTCCTGCTCCGTCGGCGCGAACCGCGGGGTCAGCACCAGGTGCTCACCGCTGGTCAGATAGCGGTGGTTCTGGCCGTCCTGGTCCATGATCGCCAGGCGCTTGACCCGCCGATAGGGCGGACCGGACTCCGCGATATAGACCACGCGGGTGTCGAAATACCCGTCCTCGCCGGTGATCCGCTGATAGATCTTGTCGGCGATCCGATGCGCGACCTGGCGCCAGTTCTCCGGCACGGTGCGATAACGGATGCCGATAAGCTGTTGCTGGGCGAAGACGTCCCACAGCCGGAACTCGACCTCCAGCAGGCCGTTGTCCTTCAATTCGATACGGCCGTTGACCAGCGCCTGGGCGTTGATCAGACGCCAATCGGCGAACCGCGGCTGGATGCCGATCGCCTCCGGTGACTGGATGAACGCCGCGCGATCGATCGCCCGGAACAATCCGGAGCGCTCCAGGTTGGCCGTGATCACCTGGCTGACCTGGCGGCCGAAGGTCTTTTCGTTGTCGGCGGCGCCCAGGAAGTCCGGGATCGCGATCGGCAGCGGCTCGATATCGCCGCGGGTGATATCGACGCTGAGCTGGGCCCGGGCGGCCGCCGGTAAGGCAAGGCTCAGGACAACCGCCGCCAGGAACCGTTTGACCGCACGGCGGCGGTGATCTGACGGGGTCCGAATTTTCACTGCAGCAGCTCCGTGGTATCGAAGTTGAACGAGATCTCGCGCCAGGTCTCGTAGTTGACCAGCGGGAGCCGAAGAGGGCTGCAACGCGGGTTCTGCAGCGCACGGGTCGCACTCTCGGCGAAGGCCTGGAACGCCGGATCGCGGAACAGACGATCACGGTCGACGATATACGGTCTGCCGATCAGCGTCCCGTCGGGATTGAGCTGGATCCGCACCCCGACGCGGATCTCGTGAGCGTCCTTGGCGCCGATGGGCGGGTACCAACACGGCCGCACCTGGTCCTGGATGTTTTTGATCAGGGCGGCGATGACGCGCTGGTGCTCGATCCCAGATGGCGCGCCGCGCACGGGACGTTCGGGGCGCTTCAGGCGCGGCGTCTCCGTCTGCGCCTTCGCGACCTTCGTCTGAGCGGCGCGGCGCCGGCGCTGCTTGTCGAGGTTGCGCAGCAACGCCTCGAAGGCATCCGGCGTCGGCGGCTTGCGCCGCGGCGCCACGATCCTGCGGGCAAGCTTCTTCAGCTTCGGTTTTTCCGGCTTGGGCTCGACCGCGGGCTCCGGCTTGGCCTTCGGGGCGACCGGCGGCGGCGGCTTCACGGCGATGACTGGCTTGGGCGGCGGCGCGGCGCGGACCGGCTGGATGGGGTCGGGCTGCGGTACCGAGACCGGCGCCGGCTTCGGCGCCTCGGGCCGGGCCGCCGGGGGCTCCGGGGCAGGCTTTATCGGCTCCGGCTCCGGCTCCCGCTCGAGTTTTTCGATCTCGCCTTCGTCGACCGTCACGACTTCGATGATGACCGGCGAGTCCGGCAAGGGGGTGGGATCCATCAGCCGGGGCAGCCCGGTGATCGCCACCGCGACGATCCCGACATGAAGCCCAACCGACATGAGGATCCCTTCGCGCATCGGCTAGCGTTCCGCGTTCCGCCCGTCGGCGCCCGACGCCTTGTCGCGGCGCGGCAGTTCGGTGATCAGGGCGACGTGATCGAACCCGGCCAGGTTGACCGAGCCCATCACCTCCATGACCCGGCCATAGGCGATCGCCTTGTCGCCGCGCACGAAGATCCGCGTCTCCTTGCGGTTGTCGGTGATCGCGTTCAGCCGGGCGATCAGCCTCGACATGTCGATCTCGGTATCCTGGATGAAGACCTTGCCGTCGGCGCGCATGGTGATCACCAGCGGCTCGTCCTGGCCGACGATGCGCGAGGCCTCGGTCTTGGGCAGGTCGACCGGGACGCCCACCGTCAACAGCGGGGCGGTGATCATGAACACCACCAGCAGGACCAGCATGACGTCGACCATCGGGGTGACGTTGATCTCGCTCATCGGCTGGTAGCGTCGAGGGCGCCGTCGCGGTCGGCCATTGCCTTTGCTGTTGAGTTGGGCCGCCACCGATCAGGCCTTCACGTCCGCCTGGCGCGACAGGATGGCGGCGAACTCGCCGGAGAAGGCGTCTAGTCGCTCTGCATAGCGGCCAATGTCGTTGGACAGCTTATTATAGGCGACCACCGCCGGGATCGCGGCGATCAGACCGAGCGCCGTCGCGAACAGCGCTTCGGCGATCCCCGGCGCGACCACCGCAAGGGAGGTGTTCCTGGTCAGTGCGATGGCCTGGAAACTGTTCATGATGCCCCAGACGGTGCCGAACAGGCCGATGAACGGCGCGGTCGAGCCGACCGAGGCAAGGAAGCTCATATGGCGCTCCAGATGGTTGAGCTCGCGCCCCAGCGTGATGTCCATCACCCGGTCGATCCGCCCGCCCAGCGTCAGGCGCGAGTCCTCGCCCGCCGCCCCGCGCGCGCTCGACCGACGCCATTCCCGCATCGCGGCGACGAAAATCGCGGCCATCGGCTCTTCCGGCCGCTGGCCGATCCGTTCATAGAGTTCATCCAGCGAGTCGCCCGACCAGAAGCTTTCCTCGAACTGGGCCGCCTGGCGGTTGAGCCGGCGCATTCTCAGCGCCTTTTCGAAGATGATCGCCCAGCACCAGAACGACGCCAGGATCAGGAGCAGCATGACGAGCTGGACGATGACATCGGCCTGGAGGAACAGTCCCCAGATCGAGAGATCGGTCGTGATCGATCCGGCAAGGCTGTTGGATTGGAGGGGCTGCATGGTCAGGCTCGCTGTTTCTGGGCAGGCATGAAATCGGATTCCAGGCGCGCGAGCGCCGCGCGCACGGAGGACGGCAGGCGGGCCGGCTGCCTGGCTCCGCCGACGCAGCCCAGCCGCAGGCGCAGCCGCGCCAGCTCGGTCGTGCCGCGGCGGAAGACCTGCTCGAGTCGGATCGATGCGCCGCCGGTCCCGGTCAGCCGGCTGCGGATCTCGACGATGTCGTCGAGCCGCGCCGGTGCGAAATATTCGACCGAACATTCCCGCACCGCCAGCATCAGCCCGTGCTCGGCGGCCATTGCCGCATGCCCGGCACCCAGCAGCCGCATCATCTCGATGCGCGCGCGCTCGGCCATGCGCAGGTAGTCGGCGTAATAGACCACGCCGGCGGCATCGGTGTCCTCGTAATAGACCCGCAGGCCGTAGACATGCTCGGCGCCGTCGAACCGGCCGGAGTCAGGCATCATCGGCCGCCTCCGCATCACGCAGCAGGTCGAGCTGGCTGTTCGCGCCCGCCGGCGCGGCGAGGCCCAGATGGCGCCAGCCGGCATCGCCCAGCACCCGTCCGCGCGAGGTGCGCTGGACCAGCCCCTGCTGGATCAGGAAAGGCTCGATGACTTCCTCGATCGCATCGCGCTGCTCGGACAGGGAAGCGGCCAGCGTGTCGGCCCCGACCGGCCCGCCGCCATAGTGTTCGGCGATGGTCGCAAGATAGCGCCGGTCCATCATGTCGAGCCCGAGCCGGTCGACCTCCAGCCGGCGCAGGCCTTCGTCGGCCATTGCCGCATCGATCCGGACCGCACCTTCGACGGCGGCAAAATCGCGCAGCCGGCGCAGCAGGCGCCCGGCGATCCGCGGCGTGCCGCGCGACCGCCTGGCGATTTCCGCCGCGCCGTCGCCCGACACGGCGACATCCAGCAGTCCGGCCGCGCGGGTGACGATCACTTCGAGCTCGGCGGCGGTATAGAAATCCAGTCGCAGCGGGATGCCGAACCGATCGCGCAGCGGCGTCGCCACCAGCCCGGACCGGGTGGTCGCCCCGATCAGGGTGAACCGTGCCAGGTCGATCCTGACAGAGCGCGCCGCCGGCCCCTCGCCGATCATCAGGTCGAGCTGGAAATCCTCCATCGCCGGATAGAGGATCTCCTCCACGGCCGGGTTTAGGCGGTGGATCTCGTCGATGAACAGGACGTCGCGCCGCTCGAGATTGGTCAGCACCGCGGCCAGGTCGCCGGCCTTTGCGAGCACCGGGCCGGAAGTGGCACGGAATCCCACGCCGAGCTCGCGCGCGATGATATGGGCCAGCGTCGTCTTGCCGAGCCCCGGCGGGCCGTGCAGCAGGACGTGGTCCAAGGCGTCCCCCCGGCTCCGGGCGGCCTCGATGAACACCGCCAGGTTGCGCCGGAGCTGGGCCTGTCCGATGAAGTCGGTGAGCTGGCGCGGGCGGAGCACACCCTCGCCGGAATCGCTCTCGGCATGGTAGTCGGGGTCGACCGGGCCGGGCTCGTTCATGCGCTGAGCTCCCGCAACCCGGCGCGGATCAATGACTCGACCGCGACACCCGGGCCGAGGCCGCGGGCGGCCTGGGCAACCGCGCCGAAGGCATCGCCGCGGCTATAGCCCAGATTGACCAGGGCCGAGACCGCGTCGTCGAGCGCCGCCGGCCGTTCGGCCGGCGGCACGGCGGCAAACCCGGCCAGCGGCCCGTCGACGACCGCGACCTTGTCCTTGAGCTCGGAGACGATCCGCCCGGCGAGCTTCGGGCCGACGCCGGGCGCATGGGTCAGCATCGCCCGGTCTGCGCCGATCAGCGCATCGGACAGCCGTTCGGGGCTGAGCGCCGACAGGATCGCCAGCGCGACGCGGGCGCCCACCCCCTGGACGGTGGTCAGCAGCCGGAACCACTCGCGCTCGGCGGCGGCCGCGAAGCCGTAGAGGTGGATATGGTCCTCGCGGACATGGGTCTCGATATGGAGGCTCATCGGCTCGCCAGGCCCGGGCAGCGCCTCGCGGGTTCTCATCGAGCAGAACACCAGATAGCCGACGCCGCCGACATCGACGATCAGCGAATCCTCGCCAGCCGAATCGAGCGTGCCGGACAGCTTGGCGATCACGGAAGCGCCTCCGCCTGGGCGTCCGCCCAGCGCCGCCGGGTCGCGCGGTGATGGGCATGGCAGATCGCGACCGCCAGCGCATCGGCGGCGTCGCCGGCGACCGCCCCGGTGCCGGGAAGGAGCGCCTCCACCATGGCGGCGATCTGGCGCTTATCGGCGTGGCCGGCGCCGACCAGCGATTTCTTGACCAGGTTCGCCGGGTACTCCGCGACCACGATCCCGGCTTCGGCAGGCGCCAGCAGCACCACCCCGCGGGCCTGGCCGAGTAGCAAGGTGGACGCCGGATTGCGGTTGACGAAGGTCTCCTCGACCGCCGCCTCGTCGGGCCTCTGGGCCTCGATGACCGCGACCAGCGCCCGGTAGAGCGCGGCCAGGCGCTCGGCCAGCGTGCCCTCGCGCGGCGGGAGGATGGTCCCGTGTGCGACATGGCGGAGCCGGTTCGCCGCCGCGTCGATCACGCCCCAACCGGTGGCGCGCAGGCCGGGATCGAGCCCGAGGAGTCTCATGTCGAAATTCCGCCGCCCTTCATCCGCTTAGCCGGTCAGCTTCGCTGCCACGTCGTCGGAGACGCTGAAATTCGTCGCCACCGATTGGACGTCGTCGTTGTCCTCCAGGACATCGAGCAGCTTGAAGAGCCGGCCTGCGCTGTCCTCGTCGAGATCGACCGTGGTCTGCGGCCGCCAGGACAGCGCGGCGCTCTCGGCCCCCTCGAAGCGGCCTTCCAGCGCCTCGCGCACGTCGTTGAAGTCGTCGGGCGCGCACAGCACCTCGTGGCCGTCACCGGAGGTATCGATCTCGCTCGCGCCGGCCTCGAGCGCGGCCTCGAACATCTCCTCGGCGGACGCTTTGTTCAGCGGGAACTGTATCATCCCGACGCGCTCGAACATGAACGCGACGCTGTTGGTCTCGCCCAGTGTGCCGCCGTGCTTGGCGAACGCCGTGCGGACCTCGCTCGCGGTGCGGTTGCGGTTGCCGGTCAGCGCCTCGACGATGATCGCGACCCCGGCCGGTCCATAGCCCTCGTAGCGGACCTCGTCATACTGCTCGCCTTCCTCGGCGCTGGAGCCGCGCCGGATCGCGCGTTCGATCGTATCCCCGCCCATGTTGGCCGCCTTCGCCGACAGCATCGCTGCGCGCAGCCGTGGGTTCTGCTCCGGGTCGGGCAGGCCGGATCGGGCCGCGACGGTAAGCTCGCGGATCAGGCGGGTGAACAGCTTGGCGCGCTTGGCGTCCTGCGCGCCCTTGCGGTGCATGATGTTCTTGAATTTGGAATGACCGGCCATGCAACCTCGAACCGCCTGGGGACTCCGGTGTCCGATCCTGGACGGGCGGCGCGGAGACTACACCAACCCGGCCGATTCCGGAAACCGCGTGATCAGGCCTCACGCCGGTATCAGGCCAATATGGCAAGAATTGGGCTTTTCGGTAATTCCCTGTTGCGAAATGACGATTCGGCTCAGCCGGGACGGATCTCGGGCACCGATTCGGCCAGACGCCCGCCCAGACGCACCGGAGCGATGCGCCTGGTCAGGCCGGAGGCGTCGTCGAGCTCGACGAAGGTCGCGCACAGCGTCGCCGGGCCGTCGGCGGCCTCCAGCCGCTGGGTCGGCATCTTGCGCACGAAGCGCTCCACCGAGACCGCCTTCTTCATGCCGATCACCGAATCGTAGTCGCCGCACATGCCGATGTCGCTCTGGTAGCCGGTGCCGCCGGGCAGGATCTGGGCATCGGCCGTCGGCACATGGGTGTGGGTGCCCACGACCAGCGAGACCCGGCCGTCGAGATAATGGCCCATGGCCATCTTCTCGCTCGTCGCCTCGCCGTGGAAGTCGACCAGGATCGCATGCACCGTGCGGGCCAGCCCGTCGCGCTCCAGCGCCGCAGCCGCGAAGGCGAACGGGTCGTCCAGCGGGTCCATGAACAGCCGCCCCATCATGTGCAGGATCAGGACCTTGCGGCCACGCCGGTCCGCGAAGACGCCGGTGCCCCTGCCGGGCGTCGGCTTGGGGTAGTTGTCGGGCCTGAGCAGGCGCGGCTCGCGGTCGAAATGGGGGATGATCTCGCGCTGATCGAAGACGTGGTTGCCGGTGGTGATCGCATCGGCCCCGGCGGCGAACAGATCCTCGCAAATCTTCGGCGTGATGCCGAACCCGCCGGCCGCGTTCTCGCCGTTGACCACAACAAAATCGAGGTCGAGCGATTGCCGCAGCTCCGGCAGGCGCCGGGTGACGACCGTGCGGCCGGACCGTCCGACCACGTCGCCGCAAAACAGTATCCGCATTCACCTTCCCTGCCGTGCAGTGCTGCAGCGCACCGTGCGCGCTTCGCTCAGCACCCAGTCGACCCGCTGGTCGGTGGCGCTGGCGGGCACCGCGCCGCGGATCTGCACATCATAGCCGATCGCAACCACCGTCACCGTCGATGCCGCGCGCAGCTTGCCGACGGTCCGGTCATAGAACCCGCCGCCATAGCCCAGCCTGCGCCCGGCCGGGTCGGCCGCGAGCATCGGCGCGATCACGATATCGGGCACCGCATCCGGGGCGTCCGGGTGCGGCTCACTGAGCCCGAAGCCGGCAGTGACCAGCCGATCACCCGGCCGCCAGCGCCGGAAGGACAACGGCTCGCCACGCGCGACGACCACCGGCAGCGCGCAGGTCCAGCCGCGCCCGCAAAGCGCGTCCAGCAGAGGGCGCGGGTCGAGCTCGTCTCCTATCGGCCAATAGCCGGCGGCCACCGACGGCGGTGCCGCGTCGACGAACAGCGCGAGAAACTGGTCGCGCAGCGCCAGCGCAGCGGCCGCTTGATCGCCGTTCCAGGCCGCGCGGGTGGCGGCCATCTCGGCGCGCAGGGCACGCTTGGCCTCCCGAAGGCTGGTGACACGGATGCGCGGTCTCCCTTGCGCAGGGCTCGGCCGGGCGGTGGGCGGAGCCGCAGCGGCCGACCGGCCATACATATCCTCCGCGGCCTGCTTTGGCAGGTGGGCGCCATGTGCCGAGGCCACAACCCCGGCAGGGACGGCTCCCGAGAGGTTGATATTGGCCCCAGGGATAAATGGTTTCGCGAACCGGGCAGCCCCGCCCAGGAGATGTTTAGGCCTGCTCGAGCGCGGCCGCAACACCCTCTATGCGCTCGGCAAGGGATTCGATGCGCTCGGCGAGCCCGGCATCGCGCGCGTCCATCCGGGCCGCGGGCGATCCTTCCCTCCGCGGCTGGAGCCCGGCCTTGGACAGTATCGAATACGCTTCCGACAGCTCGTCGGCCACCAGCAGGTTGGACATCACCAGGAGCCTCGCGTCGCCGACCTGGCCGATCGCCGCGACCAGCTCCCGGACGCGGTCGTCGAGATAGCCGGCGAGACCGGACAGGTGATCCTCCTGGCCCTCTTCGCAGGCGATCTGGTAGCGGCGTCCGTTGATGGTCACCTCGACCTGCGGCATCGCGGCGCGTCCCTCCGATCAGCGCCCAAGGAGGCCGCGCACCCGCTCGATCGTGCGGTCGAGGCGCTCGGAAACCGCGCGCGCCTCGCTCTGCAGCCGGTCGTAGCGCGCCTCGGCCTCGGCGAGCGCACCCTCCGGCAACGGCCGGTTGCGCGCGGCCTTCTCCAGCCTGGTGAGCGCCGTGGCGAGCCTTTCCTGGGCTTCGTCGATTCGCGTCATGGAGCGGTCCGGCGCCTCCGGCAAGGCTGCGGGGGCAATCAGCTTACGCTCGCGGTCCGCGTGCGGTCAACAAATCAGGCCCCAAGAGCGGGGGAATCGTTGATCCGGCCGTGCCGGGCGGCCACGATGGCATATGGCCAGGCCGCCGAAATCGGTGATCATTCACAGCTTGGAGCACGCGCTTGCGGCCGCCGCTGCGGCCGTGGCGACCGGTCGTCCGGTGCGGGTCCTCAGCGCCCCCGGGGCGGCGGGCTATGCGGGGCCGGCTTGGTTCGCCGAGGTGATCGCCCAGGCCCGGCGCGCTCATCCGTCCGCTGTGGTCGAGGCGGTGCTGGATTGCGGCGAGTCGCCGGGCGATGTGCTGGCGGCGCTGCGCCGTGGAATCGAGGCCGTCCGGTACGACGGCCCGGCCCCGATGCGGCGCAGGCTGGCCGCCGCCGCCGCCGCCCGGGGCGCGCGGCTCGACCGCGATCGGAGGCCGGCGCTCGATCTCGACGGCACCGCCGATCCCGTCGAGGCCGTCACCGCGTTGCTGGCCGGCCTTGTGGGCCGACCCGATCAGTGTAAATTGACCGATTATTGACGCAACGGCGTTGCCATTTATGGCATGGTGTGACCGGTTGATCCTGGATGGAGGCCCCCTGATATGAAGGTGACGCAGAAGGTCAGGAAGATCCTCGCCGGCTACGAGAGCGACAACCCGGGCACCAAGGCGAACCTCGCCAGGATCCTGATGAACGGCAAACTCGGCGGCACCGGGCGGCTGGTGATCCTGCCCGTCGACCAGGGCTTCGAACACGGCCCGGCCCGCAGTTTTGCGTCCAACCCGGCGGGCTACGACCCGCATTACCATTTCCAGCTCGCCATCGATGCCGGGCTCAGCGCCTTTGCGGCGCCCTTGGGCATGATCGAGGCGGGTGCGGACACCTACGCCGGCGCAGTCCCGACCATTCTCAAGCTCAACAGCGCCAACAGCCTTTCGACCAACAAGGACCAGGCGGTCTACGGCACGGTGGGTGATGCGCTCAGGCTCGGCTGCTCGGCGATCGGCTTTACGATCTATCCGGGCTCCGAGGACCAGTACGAGATGATGGAGGAGATCCGCGAGCTGTCCGAAGAGGCCAAGGCCGCCGGCATCGCCACCGTGATCTGGTCCTATCCGCGCGGCGGCGCGCTGTCCAAGGAGGGCGAGACGGCGATGGACATCTGCGCCTACGCCGCCCACTTGGCCTGCCTGATGGGCGCTCATATCGTCAAGGTCAAGCCGCCCACCGATGCGTTGTTCCTCGATGCGGCGAAGAAGGTCTACGAGACCCAGCGGATCGAGATCGCCGATCTGTCGGCCAGGATCGCCCATGTCGTGCAGTCCTGCTTCAACGGCCGGCGGATCGTCGTCTTCTCCGGCGGCGAGGCAAAGGACCTCGAGGGTATCTACCGCGAGGTGCGGGCGATCCGCGACGGCGGCGGCAACGGCTCGATCATCGGGCGCAACTCCTTCCAGCGGCCGCGCGAAGAGGCGCTGGCGATGCTCGATTCGATCATCAAGATCTACCAGGGCAAGGCTCATCCAACGGACCTGCAGGCTGTATCTGATCACGCCGCCTGACCTCGGTCCGGGCGGCCCGGGGGCTTTTTCGGAGACCCTGGCCGCGGCGCTGGATGCGGGCGATGTGGCCTGCGTCCAGCTCCGGCTGAAGGACACCGGCGACGAGGCGGTCATCGAAGCCGCCCGGCGCCTCGCCCCCGTGGCGCAGTCGCGCGACATCGCCTTCATCATGAACGACCGGCCCGACCTCGCCGGGCTCACCGGCTGCGACGGTGTCCATGTCGGCCAGGACGACGTGCCCTATGCCGAGGCTCGCGCGGCGCTGGGTGCAGACGCAATCGTCGGCGTGACCTGCAAGAGCTCCTATCACCTGGCGATGGAGGCGGCCGAGGCCGGCGCCGACTATGTCGCGTTCGGAGCATTCTTCGCCAGCCGGACAAAGGGCGTCACCACGCCGGCGAGCCTCGATATCCTGGGGACCTGGCAGCAGGTGGCGACCGTGCCGTGCGTTGCCATCGGCGGCATCACCGCGCAGAACTGCGGCCCGGTGGCCGCCGCCGGCGCGGATTTCCTGGCCGTCGCCTCAGGCGTGTGGGACCATCCCGACGGGCCGGCCGCCGCGGTCAGGGCGTACGAGCGCACGATCGCCGGCGCCCTGGCGGATCTGCCCGGGCCGGCGTGAGGCGCGCGATGGCGCCGCGCACCGACATCGACTATCTCCGCGAGGCGATCCGGATCTCACACCAAGCGCGGCGCTCGGGAAACCACCCCTTCGGCGCGCTGCTGGTCGATGCCGACGGCGGGATCGCGCTCGAATGCGGCAACACCTACCGGACCGAGAAGAGTATCGGCCACGCCGAGCTCAACCTCGCCCGCCAGGCGGTGCTTCTGTTCGAGCCTGAGGTGCTCGAGACCTGCACGCTGGTGACCTCGGTCGAGCCGTGCAGCATGTGCGCCGGCGGCATCTACTGGGCCGGGATCGGAACCCTGGTCTACGGCCTGGCCGAGAGCCGTCTGGCTGCGCTGACCGGCGACAACCCGGAGAACCCGACCATGGATCTGGGCTGCCGCAAGGTCCTCGCCGCCGGCCGGCGCAACGTCCGGATCCGCGGCCCCTACCCCGCGCTCGAAGCCGAGATCATCGCTGCCCACGACGGCTTCTGGTAGCCGGCCCGGCTTCGTACTGCTCGGTGGCCGCGACCACGCCGTCGAGCGCCGCGGCGCGGAATTCCGGCTGGCGGGAAGCGGCGTCGTCGTAGCTGTCCTGCCGGGCGGCGAACTGGTCCCGGAAATGCGGGATCACATGGCGTGCGAACAGCTCGTAGCTGCGCTGCGTCGCCGGCCAGTCGGCCCAGTCGTGGCACATGAACATGACCACGCCGAACCCGCCGGAGCCGGTCTGCATGCGCTGGATCTCGCGGATCGCGTCGTCCGGCGTGCCGA
This sequence comes from Alphaproteobacteria bacterium, assembly GCA_965248835.1. Taxonomy (GTDB): domain Bacteria; phylum Pseudomonadota; class Alphaproteobacteria; order MPNO01; family MPNO01; genus CAYFYS01. Next base: position 1,079,971 of record CBDFLJ010000001.1, on the reverse strand, counting down.
CGATCGCGCCGCGGTTCTCGACGATGAACGCCCCGACGTCGCGCACCTCCTTCGGCACCGGGCCGAGCGGCAGCACGTCGCGGGCATAGCCGCCCCAGGCCTCGACGCCGAACCGGATGTCCTGCAGCGCCTGTTCGCGGGTCTCGGCGATGTGCATCTGCACCGCGATGCGAAAGCCGCGCCGGTCCGCCCGATGGCCGTGGGCTTGTGCGGCCTCCTCGTAGATCCGCCAGTTCCGCGCGTAGGCCGCCAGCGCCTCGTCCGAATGCCCGCCCAGCGACAGCAGGCCGAGCCCGTGGCGGCCGGCGAGCAGCGCGCCCGCGGGCGAGCGGATCGTGGTCACCGCCATCTCCATGCGCGGCCGGGTGTAGGGGGCGATCTGCAGCTTCGCATCCTGCAGCGTGAACCAGTCGGTCTTGGCGCTCACCCGCTCGCCTTCGAGCAGCGGGATGATCACCTCCAGCGCCTCGTTCATCATCCGCCGGGTGCGGCGCGCGTCGATTCCCATCTGCGCGGCATCGGACGGCAGCGCACCGGGTCCGACCCCGAACATCGCCCGCCCGCGGGTCATGTGGTCGAGCTGCACCATCGCATCGGCGAGCATGAACGGGTGGGTGTAGGGCAGCGACTTCACCCCGGTGCCGAGCCGGATCCGGCCGGTTTCCCGCGCCGCCGCCGCGATGAAGATCTCCGGCGCGGCGATGATCTCGAACCCGCCCGAATGGTGCTCGCCGATCCAGGCCTCATCGAACCCCAGCCGGTCCAGCAGAACGATCAGCGCAAGGTCGCGCTCGAGCATCAGCGTCGGGTTCTCGTTCAGGGCATGGAAGGGGCCAAGGAAGACCCCGAAACGCGGCATGGCTTGGATCACGAGCGGGCTCCCGACGGTTTCGCCGAGGATATCAAACCCGCCGGGCGCGGCGTAGCGCTCATTCGCGGCCGGCCGGCGAGGCGGGCGAGGGCCGGTGAAACGCTTGCGCGCCCATCGGGCTGCGGCTAGGGTCGCGCCAGCCGTCCGACCGCCTGCTGCGCGCGTGCGCACGTCATTCCAAAACCGCGAGCCCGTCGACCATGAGCGTGATCCTCGGACCTCTTTTCGCACTGATCGATATCGTTCTCGGGCTGTATGTCTGGGTGTTGATCTTCACCGTGGCGGTGAGCTGGCTGATCTCCTTCAACGTGTTGCAGACCGCCAACCGGGCGGTCTATGTGGTCGCCGACATCCTCTACCGCCTGACCGAGCCGCTGCTGGCGCCGATCCGGCGCTTCCTGCCCAATCTCGGCGGTCTGGACATCTCGCCGCTCGTGCTCCTGCTGGGGATCTGGTTCGTCCGCGACGTGCTGCGTCGTCTGGCGTTCCAGGTCGGGGCGTAAGGCCGGCGTGTTGCGCCCGCCCGCCGCGGACAACGTACCGTTTGCCGCCGACGCTCCGCCGGAGGAGGCCGTTGGGCGAAGCCGCGCTGATTGACGGCAAAGCGGAGGCCGCAACGCTGTGCGGTCGGGTGGCGGAGGCCGTCGCGGCGCTCCAGCCCCGGGCGGTCACCCCGGGGCTTGCCACCGTGCTGGTCGGCGAGGACCCGGCGAGCCGGGTCTATGTCCGAAACAAGGTGCGCGCCTGCGCCGAAGCCGGACTGCGCTCGATCGAGCACACGCTGGCCGCGACCGCCACCCAGGACGACCTGCTGGCGCTGGTCGGCCGCCTCAACGACGAGCCTGCGGTCGACGGCATCCTGGTCCAGCTCCCGCTGCCGGCGGGGATCGATGCCGACCGGGTGATCGAAGCGATCGACCCGGCCAAGGATGTCGACGGCTTTCACCCGGTCAATATCGGCCGGCTCGCGGCCGGGCGCGATGCCCTGGTGCCATGCACGCCGCAGGGCTGCATGATCCTGCTGCGCGGCGCCTGTGGCGGGCTTGCCGGGCTCGATGCGGTGGTGATCGGGCGCTCGAACATCGTCGGCAAGCCGGTCGCCCTGCTCCTGTTGGCGGCCCATTGCACGGTGACCATCGCGCATTCGCGGACCCGCGACCTCGCCGAACGTTGCCGGCGGGCCGATATCCTGATCGCCGCCGTCGGCCGGCCCGGCATGGTCGAGGGCGGCTGGATCAAACCCGGCGCCGTGGTCATCGATGTCGGGATCAACCGGGTGCCGACGCCGGACGGCAAGACCCGACTGGTCGGCGATGTCGATTTCGCCGCCGCCCGCGCGGTGGCCGGAGCGATCACGCCGGTGCCGGGCGGGGTCGGGCCGATGACCATCGCCTGCCTGTTGCGCAACACGGTGATCGCCGCCTGCCGCCGCCGCGGCATCGAACCGCCCGAGGCGGTCACCGGGCTTTCGCCGGACCCGCTCTGAGGCTCCCGGCTATCCGCGGCGGTTGAGGAGCTTCAGGCGCAGCGCGTTGAGCCTTATGAAGCCTTCCGCGTCGCGCTGGTCATAGACGCTGTCGGCCTCGAAGGTGACGTGCGCCTCCGAATAGAGGCTCCTGGGCGAGCGCCTGCCGGTCACCGTCGCGCTCCCCTTGTAGAGCTTCAGCCGCACCGTGCCGGTGACGTGGTCCTGGCTCGCATCGATCATCGTTTGCAGCATCGTGCGCTCGGGCGCGAACCAGAAGCCGTTATAGATCAGCGCAGCATAGCGCGGCATCGCCTCGTCCTTGAGGTGGGCCGCCTCGCGGTCGAGCGTGATGCTCTCGATCGCCCGATGGGCGATGTTGAGGATCGTGCCGCCCGGCGTCTCGTAGACGCCGCGCGACTTCATCCCGACATAGCGGTTCTCGACCAGATCGAGCCGGCCGATCCCGTGCGCACCGCCGAGTAGGTTGAGCCGCTCCAGGAGCGCCGCCGGCGACAGAGCCTCGCCGTCGACCGCGACCGGGTCGCCGCGCTCGAAGTCGATCGCGATGGTCCGCGGCGTATCGGGTGCGGCTTCCGGCGCGACGGTGCGCAGGAACATCGCCTCGTCGGGCGCGACCCATGGGTCCTCGAGCGCCCGCCCCTCGAAGGAGGTGTGCAGCAGATTGGCATCGATCGAATAGGGCGGCTCGCCCCGCTTGTCGCTGCTGATCGGGATCTGGTGCTTCTCGGCATAATCCAGCAGCCGGGTCCGCGAATTCAGGTCCCATTCGCGCCACGGCGCGATCACAGTGATGTCCGGGTTGAGCGCGTAGTAGCCGAGCTCGAAGCGCACCTGGTCGTTGCCCTTGCCGGTGGCGCCGTGGCTGACCGCATCGGCGCAGGTCAGCTCCGCGATCTCGATCTGGCGCTTGGCGATCAGGGGGCGGGCGATCGCGGTGCCGAGCAGGTAGGTCCCCTCGTACAGCGCGTTGGCCCGGAACATCGGGAAGACGAAGTCGCGGACGAATTCCTCGCGCAGATCCTCGACATAGATCTCGCGGACGCCGGCGGCCTCGGCCTTCCTGCGGGCCGGCTCGAGCTCCTCGCCCTGGCCGAGGTCGGCGGTGAAGGTGACGACCTCGCAGCCATAGGCCTCGCGCAGCCAGCGCAGGATGACCGAAGTATCGAGCCCGCCGGAATAGGCGAGCACAACTTTGTTGACGGTCCCGGGCATGGTCGTCCTTCGGCGCGGCGCGAAACGGCGCCGGAGTCTATGCAGCCGGGATCGCCCCGGCAAGGCGCCGGGTCCGCTTCCGGTCGGGTGCGGTTACCGATCCGGGGCCGGGTGGTGTATGGTACAACCGGCCCGCGCGCGACGCCTGGATCGCGCCCGCGGTGCCGCGAGCGACCACCGAGATCCCGACGATCAAGTCGGCCGAGAAGACCGCTGACGCCATGAGTGCAGCCCCGTCATGACCGCCGCTGTGCAGACATGAACCGGCGCTGGGGACTGTTCGCCGCCATCTGGATCCTGATCCTGGCGACGATCTATGTCGCCGACCGGTTCGTGCGCGACGTGTTCCTGACCGCCGAGGTGCCGCGCGCGGTCACCCCGCGCGGCGATCTCGCCGCGATGGAGGCCTCCACCGTCGCGCTGTTCGAGACCGCCGCACCCTCGGTGGTTTACATCTTCACCAGCGGCAGCGGCGGCAGCGGCGCAGGTTCGGGCCTGATGTGGGACCGGGCCGGCCATGTGGTGACCAATTTCCATGTCGTCGAAGGCGCCCGGGAGGTCAACGTCCGGCTCGACGACGGCAAAGCCGTCGGCGCGGCGGTCGTCGGCACCGCGCCCGACTACGACCTGGCCGTGGTGCGGCTGTCCGAGACGCGGACCGCGCTGCGCCCGATCCCGGTCGGCACCTCGGCCGATCTCCGGGTCGGCCAGTCGGTCTTTGCCATCGGCAACCCGTTCGGGCTTTCGCGGACGCTGACCGCCGGCGTGATCAGCGCGCTCAACCGGCGGCTGCCGACGGCCAGCGACCGCGAGGTGCGCGGCGTCATCCAGACCGATGCAGCGATCAACCCGGGGAACTCCGGCGGGCCGCTGCTCGATTCCGCGGGGCGGCTGATCGGGGTCAACACCGCGATCCTGTCCGATACCGGCGCATCGTCGGGGATCGGGTTCGCGGTCCCGGTCGATATCGTCAACCGGATCGTCCCGCGGCTGATCCGCGACGGGAAGGTGCCGCGTCCGGGGATCGGGATCGTCGTGATGGGCGAGGAGACGGTCGCGCGGCTCGGCGTGACCGGGCTGGTGGTGAGCCGCGTCCTGCCCGGCTCCTCGGCCGAGCAGGCCGGGCTGCTGCCGGCGAATCTCGAGCGCCGGCTGCTCGGCGACATCATCACCAAGGTCAACGGTGTGGCGGTCCGGTCGGTGTCCGATCTCGCCAGCGAGTTCGCCCAGGCCGGCATCGGTACCCAGGTCGAACTGACCGTCGTAAACCAGGGCCGGCGGCGGACGGTGTGGATTACGGTGATGGACATCTCCTGAACGCATAGGCCCCGGGAGGGTGCAATGTTCCTGAAGGACTATTGGTATGTCGCGGCGTGGTCCGATGAGGTCTCCGAGGCGCCGCTTGCCCGCACGTTCCTCGACCAGCCGGTGGTGCTCTACCGCGGCGCCCGAGGCCAGGTGATCGCGCTGGAGGACCGGTGCTGCCATCGGCAGCTTCCGCTGTCGATGGGCGAAGCTGACGGCGACCGGCTGCGATGCGGCTATCACGGCCTGGTCTTCGCGCCGGACGGAACCTGCGTCGAGGTGCCGGGCCAGTCCGCGGTGCCGCCCGGCGCCCGGGTGCGGTCCTACCCGGTCGCCGAGCGCTGGGGCTGGGTATGGATCTGGATGGGCGCCGCCGACGGCGCCGACGCGGCGCTGATCGCGGATTTCCACGAGCTCGACGACCCGGCATGGCGGGCCCGCGGCAGCCGCATCCCGATGGGCTGCGACTATCGCCTGGCGGTCGACAACCTGCTCGATCTTTCGCATCTGAGCTTCGTGCACCAGACGACGCTCGGCAACGCCGCTGTGGTCGAGGCCGCCGAGGTCAGGACCGAGCGCCATGGCCCGGGCGTGCGGGTGACGCGCTGGATGATCGACGTGCCGGCCCCGCCGATGTACGGCAAGCTGATGGACTTCACGACCAATATCGACCGCTGGCAGATCATCGACTTCGCCCCGCCGTGCTTCGTCAAGCTCGATTTGGGCGGGGCGCCGACCGGCAGCGGCGCCCGCGACGGCGACCGCAGCAAGGGTTTCGAGCGGCGCAGCCTGAACGCGATCACCCCGGAGACCGCAACCTCCGTGCACTATTTCTGGGCCGATGCGCACAACTTCAACATCGATCAGCCGGCGGTTACCGACCTGCTCTACGAGCAGGTGCACCAGGCGTTCATGGAGGACAAGGCGGTGCTGGAGGCACAGCAGGCGGCGCTGGGGCGCGCACCGGGCTGGGCCGGGGTCGACATCAACGGCGATGCCGGCGGGCTGGAGGCGCGCCGCATCCTGGACCGCCTCGCCGGCGAACAGGCGGCGCGCGGCGCAGCCTGATCGAGCCGGTTCGACAGCGCGGCGTTTAGCCGGCCGTTCCGACGCCCGCTGTTGCGAATCCTATTCCTCGTAGAGCCCGAGCCGGCGGTGCCACTGCTCGATCCCTTCGTCGGGGTAGAACTCGTGGCGGGTGTTGTTCGGGCCCTCGGGCACCGGGACCCAATGTGCCCTGTAGCCCAGCATGTGGTGGGTGCGCGCAGGCGCTGCGGGCAGCGGCGTGTCGATCGCGGTGGCGCACGGGTAGACGGCGTCCGGGTAGCGCGGGTTGTAGATCCACAACGGCGTCCCGCAGGTCTTGCAGAAGCTGCGCCGCGAGTAGCCGAGCCCGTCCTCCTCGTAGAGGCCGCGGTGGTTGTTGGCCGAGCGGTAGACCGAGATGTTCTCGCCGCCGCTCACCGTCAGCGTCGCGTGCTCGCCCATGATGTTGATGCCGTATCCGCCGCCGCCGGTCTTGCGGCATTTCGAGCAATAGCAGTGGTTGAACGGATAGGGGGTGCGCGAATTGACCGAGAAGCGCACCGCGCCGCAATGGCAGGATCCTTCGAGTTTCATTCATCGGCCTCCCGAATGAGAAGGGGGCCGAAGCGCCCCCTTTCCTGACGCCGCAAGCCGCGCGGGTCTACTCCGCGAGACCGGCCTTGCGGGCGATCTCGCGCAGCTTTCTGACATGGGGCGCGGAGCGCTTGTTCCAGGCAGTCAGAAATTTCAGCGTGACGGCATCGACGGCCGCGGCCGTCGATGGCAGACCGGCGCCGACGGCGAGCGCCAAGACGGCAAGACGAGCCGACTTCATGCGATCCTCCCAGCCATCGACGGCGCTGTCGACCGCGCCGCACCGGCAATCGTGGCATCTGCCGCAAGGCGCCGCAAGCCGCCCCGCCCGGATGGACGCGCCTTCGGCCGGCACCTACAGTGGCGGTTTGTTCGCGCAGGGACTTGGCGATGCCAAACCGATCGGTCGTCGGACGGCTGGATGCGGAGCTCAACGACTTTGTCGGCCGGTGCCTGATCTTCCGGGAAGACGCCTGGACACCGAACCGCTGCCGCGCCTGGGTGCTGCAGCACCGGCTGAACTCGCGCCAGCGCAATTCGGTGCTCAAGCTCAAGACGGCGACCAACTGCCCGATCTGGGAGGTCAAGCTCGACATTATCGAGGCCTGCGCGCAGGAGATCATCGCCGACCATGAATTCGGCGGCGGCGAGCCGCACTGGAAGATTCTCGAGGATCTCGGCGTGCGCATCGGCATGGACCGGCAGGCGATCCAGAGCGCGGCGCCGACGCCGACGACGCAGCTCTGCTGGGACGCCTGGATGGGCTTGATGGCGAACTGCCACTGGCTGCTCGGGCTGATCGCCAACACCTGCTCGGAGCGGGTCAACGTGCCGGGCTACGGGACCGGCGAGGCCAGGGAAAAGGGCTGGAACGCCATGGTCGGGCGCATCTGGCAGGAGATCTGGGACCTCGGCGAGGACGATGTCAGGTTCTTCACGCTGCACACCGAGGCCGACCGGGAGCACTCCGAACTCGGCTGGCAGACCGTGGCGCGCTACGCCGAGGAGCTCAAGCTGGTCGATGCGGTCGTGGAGTCCTGCCGCCGCAACCTGGTGGTGTGGGAAACCTATTTCAACGGCATCTGCCATTTGGGCGATGCGTTGGATGCGGCGGCGGGCTGAAGCCGGTTGCGAACCGGCTGGACCGGCAGTATCAGGCGGCTGCGCCGTCCGCCTCGAAGGCCGGCATGACCTCGCGGGCGAACAGGCTAAGCGATCGCATGGCGTCCTCGTGCGCGATCGCGCCGAAATAGAAGGCGAGCGTGAAGTAGTTGACCCCCAGCGCATCGATCTGCTCGGCGATCCGGGCCCGCACCGTCCCGGGCGAGCCGACGATGACCGAGCCCTCGGCGATCGCCGCGGTGACCTCGCCGTTGGTCGTCCGCGCGAACGCCGGGCCCGGCATGTTGTTGTCGACCCAGAGCTTTATCAGGCTGGCGTACCAGCGCTCGTAAGCCGGTGCGGCGATCCTGAGGGCATCCGCATCGGTCTCGGCGATCACGACGTGGCGGTTCACGCCGATCGCGGTCCCGCCGGGAAAGTCGAGCGCGGGGCCGGACGGCGCGCCGCGCCCGGCATAGGCCTCCTTGTAGGCGGCGATGCACCTGCCGGCCGCCGCCGCGGGCCCGAGGGTGAGGAAGTTGAGCCCGGCCGATCCCGACCAGGCGCTGCTTTCCGGGTTCGACGACGGGTACCAGAACGGCGGGTGGGGGCGCTGATAGGGGGCCAGCTCCATCGGCACGTCCGAATAGCTGTAATGCTCGCCCGCGTGGTCGAGCGTCCTGCCGGTCAAGCCGCTGGTGATGGCGGCGAACGCGTCTTGGAAGACCGCGCGCGAGGTCTCGGCGCTGATGTTGTGGAAATTGAGCTCGAACGGCGAGACGCCGCGCCCGACGCCGACCTCGAGCCGGCCGTGGCTGAGATGGTCGAGAATGCAGATCTCCTCGATCAGCCGGAGCGGCGAATAGAGCGGCAGCAGATAGGTCATCGGCCCGAGTCTGATCCGGCTTGTGGCGTTGGCCACCGCGCCGAGATAGACGCCGGGCACCGGGACCATGTTGAGCGGCGTGGCGTGATGCTCGGCGACGTGATAGCCGTAGAACCCCGCCGCGTCGGCGGCGGCCAGGAACGCAAGCCGCCCGTCGAGCTGGTCGACCAGGGCTCTGTCCGAGCGGTCGACGTGATCGAAGATCCCGAATTTCATGCGCGCCGTCCTTCCTGCCTGCACCCCAAGCATCACCGAATTCGCAGCAAGGCGCCAGCCGTGCCGGCGGGACCGGCCCGCAATGACCGAAACCGACATTCGCTTGTGATCGCGATCTGATCCTCGGAAGGTGCCCGGAGTTTCATCGCCTTCGAAGGTTTCCCGACAGACGCGCGCGCCGAGCCCCGGCCTCCTCCCGCCCGCCGTCGTCCCGCAGCACGTGTTGACGAAGCGACCCTCCGGTCACGGGAATCGAGAACGAACATCGCCGATGATCGGGCATGGTCTGCGGGCGTGACCCTCCACGAGGATTTCATCGAGCCCTATGCATTCAGCGCCGACGGCATTGCGCAAAACCGCTTCAGCGGCATCATGCGCGGTCGGCGCGGCATCACGGCCGATACCGCGCTCAGGCTGGAGCGGGCCTTCGGCGTGTCCGCTTCATTCCAGCTCAACCTCCAATCCCATTACGAGCTTGAGGTTGTCATGCGAAATGCCGGGCACACCGCCCGGAAGACCGTGAAGCTTCTTGCCGGGGCCGCCTGAGCTTTCCGGACGGCAGCCTCCGAAGCGGTCGGGTTCGCGGAGTGTTTTCACACAATGCACGCTCGCCTTGATCCGGCGCAGTGGCGCGCACGGCGACGGTGATGCTGACTTTTCGGGTGGCGCGGGCGGCATTGAGAAGAAAACGCCGCACCCCAGCAAGAAGCTTATCGGCGCGCATTACCAGATCGATCTTGTGAGCCGATTGCGGGGGCTCGCAACCACCGAGACCGACATTTGATCGAAATCCCGGTCTGATCCGTTGCGACCTTCTGAATTGCCGAGAGTTTTTGTGCCGCTGCGGCTTGTTGCTTGCCGGAATAATCCAATCACACTCGGGGGCACCCGCGCCGATCCAGCCCTGCGGGCGCTCTGTCCACGAGCTCCGCTGCCATCAGGCAGCGGCTTCGTGCGGTCGAAGAAGCGACGTTGTCCGGACAGGAACGCAAGGATCGTCTGGGCCGTGCTTCGAAGCCGCGAAGCCTGCCGCGCCGTCCGTTGAAGAACCGGGGAATGACTTTCCGGCTACGGCCTGCCGCGTGCGCTCGGCAGCCGGCAATCCACTCGACGTGCTGCTCGATAGCGGAAACCATGTTGGCGAGCACCGAGGGGCTGGACGGCCCCATGATCGTGAACAGGTTCTCCCCAGTTCGCGCCCCACCGTCGGCAGCGTCACGCCGACCATCACATGCATCACGGTCCCGGCGAACTGCGAGACCGCGATGAACAGGATAAGTCCGAAGCGCTGCATGGCTGGAAGCCTGGCGATCGGGCTCACGCCGGAACGGGCGCGTGCCTCGCCGGCTTCGGCCGCTCACATCAGGCTCGGCAGCCAAAGCGCGAGCGGCGGGAACGCGACCAAGATCAGGATGAGCACCGTGTCGCACACCAGGAACGGCGCGGCCGCGCTCGCCACGTGGACAAGCGTGGTACCCTTCGGCGCGACCCCCATCATGACGTAGAGCAAAAGCCCGAAGGGCGGCGTGGTGCCCGCCATCTCGATGGTGATGAGCACGAACAGGCCGAACCAGATCAGGTCGAAGCCGAGCAAGTTCGCCAGCGGGAAGAAGATCGGTACCGTGATCAGCATCATCGAGGTGGCGTCCATGAACATGCCGAGGAAGAGCAGGACGCAGAACATCGCAAACAGGATGGTCAGCCGGTGGACCTCGAAGCCGGTCACCCATTCGAGCATCCCCTGGCTGGCGCCCGAGAACGCGAGAAGCTGGCTGAACACGGTGGAGTTCATCAGGATGAAGAACACCATCGCACCGACCTTCAAGGTGGCGTCGACGGCGACGAAGATCGCCGCGACGGTCAGCCGTCGGTAGGCGGCGGCCAGGATCATCACGGACAGCACGCCGATCGCCGCGGCCTCCGTGGGCGTCGCCCAGCCGAAGATGATGAAGCCGATCACCATGAAGATGACGAAGCTCATCGGCAGGATGTTGGTGGCAACGACCCGTGCCTTTTCGCCCCAGGTGGTCCGCTCGACGTCGTAGGCCGGCGCCGAGCCCGGCAAAAGCCAAAGCTGCAGGAGGATCATGCCGGCATAGAGCAAGGCCAGGGTGAAGCCCGGGATGAACCCCGCGATCAGCAGCTTGCCGACATCGATGCTGGCGACGCTGGCCAGCAGCACGCCGAGCGCGGACGGCGGGATGATCATGGCAAGCCCGCCGGTGCCCAGGATCGGGCCCATCGACATGCGCCGGCTGTAGCCGCGGCGCTGCATCTCCGGCACCATCAGCGAGCCCAGCATGGCGGTGTTGGCCATCGACGAACCGGTCAGGGTGGAGAAGATCGTGCCGCCGGCGACTGTCAGGAAGCACAGCCGGCCGGGCAGCCGACCGAACAGCACCTCCAGACCATCGAACACCCGTATCGCGAGCCCGGTATGGAAGAACAGCGAGCCCATCATGATGAACATCGGGACCGGGCCCAGGGTGAACCGGCTGATCAGGACGGTCGAGTTGTCGACCACCTGCGGCAGCACGTTGAGGTTCCAGTCGTTGAAGTAGACCCAGCCCAGGATGTTGGTCGACAGGAATGCGAACGCGACCGGCATGCCGAGCGCCATCATGCCGACGATCAGTCCGAGCAGTAGAATGAATGCCCAGTACCACTCCACGGTCAGACGTTCTCCTGCACCTCGGTCCGGTCCCCGTACATGGAATCGATGCCGATCAGATAGCGGCCAAACTCGACCGCCACCAGCGCGAAGCAGAACGGCATCGGGAGGAGCAGGTACCAGAGCGGGATCTCCTCGGCGCGGATGTCGAGCGTCCCGCGCTGCATCGCCTCCAGCAGCACGCCCCAGGAGTACCAGGCGAAGATGCAGGCCGCGACGATGCAGCCCAGATAGGAGAGCTTGGCCATTCCCCATCGCACCCGAGGCGGGACGATTTCGGTCAGCGCCGCGATGAAGACGTGGCCCTTGATCCGCACCAGGTAGGGGGCGGCCAGCATGGCGAACCACAGGAGGCCGTATTCGACCACCGGCACCGAGTAGGTCCAGGGCTGCATGCCGACATAGCCGCCGAACAGCCGGAGTAGCACGTCGACACAGATCAGCACGAAGATGCCGAAGACGATGACGCCGGCAAGGAAGCGCAGCAGGTTGATGAGCGCGTTGTACGCGCGGATGACACCCCCCATGCCGCTCCTTCGCCGTCGCATTTCGTCCGGGTTCGACCCCGGACGCCACGGGATCCGGCGTGGCGCACTTGTGTGTTGCGCCGGGCCCGCCTAAGCTCTCGACGATAGGCTGATGCGTCCAACGTGCAAAAGCAAGCGTGAAACCGCGGCTCAACGCCGCCGCCCGCGAAGGACGAAAGAACCGGCCGGATGGGCGGCAGGAATCGGAAGCCGGTCGCGCGGATGCCTGTTATGCGGGGAAACCTATGCGGGGAAACACAGAAGGGAACGTACCAATGACGGCCAGATCGAACATCACGCTCACGGTCGCGGCGGCCGGTGTGGCGCTCACCGCCTGGAGCATCCCGGCGGTCGCTGCCACCCAGTTGCAGGCTCTGGCCTGCTTCCAGCGCAACCACGACTACGTCAACGCGCTGCATGAGCACTTCATCGACCCGATCAACAAGGCCAACGGCCCGGTGAGTATCCGCTACAGGGGCGGGCCGGAGGTTATTCCCTGGAAGGGTCAGGGCAGCGCCATACAGCGTGGGCTGGTCGACATGATCTACTGCCCGGGCACCTACTACTCGGGCATCCTCGCCGAGGGCCGGTTGCCCGGCGCGCACAACAAGTCGCTCGACGAGATCCGCTCCAACGGCGCCTGGGACATGATGCAGGAGGCCTGGGACAAGGGCCTCAACTCACGGATCCTGGCCTGGACCTTCCAGAACGGGCAGCGATTCTACGTCTATACGCGGTTCAAGCCCAAGCTCAGCAAGACGACCGGGATCGACCTGACCGGCGTGAAGATGCGCTCCACCGGCCTATACAAGGCCTTCATGCGCAAGATGGGCGCGACCCCGATCGTCATTTCGCCGAGCGACGTCTACTCCGCGCTCGAGCGCGGCGTGGTCGAGGGCCTGGCCTGGCCCTGGGGTTCGGTTAACACCTACGGATGGGGGAGGTTCCTCAAATACCGGGTCGAGCCGTCGTTCTTCGGCGCCACGATGTTGGTGCTGGTCAACAAGAAGAAGTGGGATTCGATGACTAGCGAGGAGCAGGCCTTCCTCGAGAAGATGGCCCGGCAATACGAAACGACCGCCGACGAGTCGGTGATCCGGCTCGGCCGGCGCGACGACGCGGCGCTCGCCAAGGCCGGGGTGCAGTGGCTCAAGCTCGAAGGCGAATACCGCGATGCCTACGTCCGGACGATCTACGGCGCGAAGTGGGCGGAGAACGATGCCCTGGCCGACAAGTTTATCGTGGACTACCAGACCCTGAAATCGAAGCTCTACGATCCCAACAAGTAGGCGCGGTCGACGTCGGTTGAGCACTCGGCGCCGCCTCCGGGTGGCGCCCGTTTCCCCCCGTTTGATCGTCCGCCGGGCCGGCGCGGCGGCATGCCTCATGACGGGGCTTGTCGCCGCGCCCGACAGGCCTTTGAATATCAACCGGGGCTCGCTTACGCTCGCCTCGGGCCGGCCACCGGCCGGCCCCTCGCATCAACTCAAGGGAGAAACCCCACCGGCACAGCCGTGACGGTCAAGTGCCTAGGATTCGCGGTCAAATGTTGTAGGAATCCCCGTCAAGTAAAATAGGAACCGGCCGTCAAGTGCGTAGGAATCCGCATCCTCGCGCGCGCGTAAGGGTTCAGCGGCTGTGGCAAACGCCGCCATTCGCAGTCTGGACTTATGATCCGATTGTTTGCCGGCTTGCCGGAATCGCCAGAATGGAGGCATAAAAAGGTCCTTGGAAAAAGGGCTGAGTTTTCAACGGCTTGATTTCGGTTCGTGCATTTTTCGTCATGCTCCGACCGGTCCCGACCGGAGCTCCGCATCGAACGGGATCACCGGCACCTCGCCGGAGCCGGCCTACCGGTCGGTCCGCGGCCGGCTGACTCGGGGCACCTAGGCTCCGGCGGCGGCCGCGCGGACGGTCTCCAGCATCGCCTCGACCCTGGGCCAGCTCCGAGCGCCGTTGTCGGCAAGCGAACGGGTCAGGTCGTCGGGAACGGCGGCGATCAGCGCGGGCATGATGCTTTCGCGGCTGCGCACTCGCGCGAACCAGTCCGCGACATGCGCACGGCCGTTCCAAAATCCTTCCATCCCCAGCATCGACAACCGGTTGACATAGGGCGTCATGCCGACATCGGCGAGCGAGTAGGCATCGCCGGCGAGCCACGGCGTGCGCGAGAGCGTCTCTTCCATGTCGGCCAGGGTCTTTTCGAATTCGACGACGGCCGCGCGTGCACTCGGCGCTTCGATCCCAAGCTCGATCCATTCGCGCTTGCGTTGGCGCTTCACCGGATCGCGGGTCTCGTTGATGATCGCCTCGACCTGCTCCGCCGTGTTGTTGTCGAGGATCGTGTGCCGGTGCGACGCGGAATAGGTCAGCACGCTGGTCATCGGGTGCAGCCGCTCGTCGATCCGCTTGGTCCAGATCCGCATCATGGCCAGGTCATACGGATCGGTGGACTTGAGCGGCGGGTCGGGAAAGACGTCGTCGAGATACTCGCAGATCACCGTCGATTCGATGATCACCCGGCCGTCGTCGACCAGGGTCGGCACGACCGCGTTCGGGTTGAGCGCCAGATACCAATCCTGGAATTGCTCGCCCTTGAGCACGTCGACATACTCGCCCTTCCACTCACACCCCTTCTCATGGAGCACGATCCGCGCCTTGGCCGCGCAGACCGAGCTTCCCTGATGGTATAGCGTCAGCATGGCCTCTCCCGACTCTCCACCGATCGACGCTCGAACCTAGACCAACCCAGGACGGCCGATCCAGCCTCGAACGCCATCCAGTGACACTCAGCTAGGCATGACCCATTGAGATTATCGAAGCGCTCCATCACCTTCGTGCCGGTGGCGATCGGCTCCCGGGCGGGGAATAGTCACGTGCCGGGACCTGCCTGACTGGGGTCCGGTCGTTGCCAGACACATGTACAGGGCTAAAATCTCACAATAGGGAATGCCAAGCAGAGTCCGATGACGGGGTCGCGAACATGTTCTTCGAAGACATCTGGTACTGCGTCGCTCGCGCCTCTGAGCTTTCGAGCCAGCCGATCGAGCGGGTGGTGTGCAACCAGCCGATCGTCCTGTTCCAGACTGCCAGGTCCGGCACGCTGGTGGCGCTGGAGAATCGCTGTCCGCACCGCCAGGCACCGCTGTCGATGGGCAGGGTGATCGGCGATGAGATCATGTGCGGCTATCACGGCTGGGTGGTGGCCGCCGACGGGCGCTGCGTCCACGTCCCCCACCAGGAGACGGTCTCGCGCAACGCGCGGATCAAGAGCTACCCGATCGAGGCGCACTGGGGGTTCGTCTGGACCTGGCTGGGCGATATGCGTCCAGGGCCGATCCGGCGATGATCCCGGAGATGCCCTGGCTGGTGGCCGATGACCGCTCGTCCATTCTCAGCCGGTTCCACGCCCAGGCCAACGACCAGCTCATGGCCGACAACCTGCTGGACGTCAGCCATGCCGATTTTCTCCATGCCGGCAGCTTCGGCTCGCGCGCCGGCCAGAGGGGCGAGACCGACGCCGTCCGCCAGGAGATGGAGACCTGGACAATGCCGGGCTCGGTCCACAGCCGGCGGGTGCTGAAGAACGTCGCGCTGGGGCCGATGGCCGCGGCCTGGGGCGGGTTCACCAAGCCGGTCACGCGCACGACCTTGCAGAACTGACGGCCGCCGAACACGGTCAATATCGAGCTGGTGATGGAGAACGAGGAGAACAGGATCACCATCAACCACGACCACGTCATGACGCCCGAGACCGAGACGTCGAGCCACTACTTTTTCGCGTTTACCCGCGACCTCGCGCTGGACGGCGGCTATCCCAATGACGAGGACATGCGCCGCGAGCAGGAGACGACGATCCTTACCGAGGACATCCCGATGGTCGAGGCGCAGCAGCGCAACAAGATCACCTTCGGCGACCCGATCGACGTCCCGGGCCAGGCCGACAAGTTCCTGATCGCGGTCCACAAGCGCATCGTGGAGCTGCGTGGCGAGCGCTAGCGCATTTTCGGATCATCGGTGCTGGATTCGGCGAGGACGAACGCGGCGGCGGGCTTGCTACGTCGCCCGACCATCCGTTTGTCCGGGCTCTGGTGAAAGTAGTTTTCGAGCGCATTCGCATTGGGGGTGCTGCGGGCGCTTCTGCTGCAACACCATCCGTTTTGATGGAGCGCTGGACTACAACCTCTTGCGCTGTTCGCGACCCGGTGTGCGGCTTCTCGAAGCGTGTCGATGGTTCCTGGCGGCGCAAGCCGGGTTTCGGAGGAGCACTTTTCGCGCGGCACGCTGATCGAGGCCTGGGCGTCGATGAAGAGCTTCCGCCGCAAAGATGGCGGCGACGATGACGCGCCGCCCGCCGGGCGCAACGCCGAGCGCGACTTCCGCGGCGAGCGGCGCGCGAATGCGACCCACGCGTGTTGCGATGGCCGGCTTGATGGGCCATCTGCTGATGGAGAACGGCAACGCCCTGATCGTCGATGGCGCTGGCCGGGCCACCGACCGCCGAGCGGGAGGCGGCGCTGGCCATGCTGGGGCGCCGCAGCAAAAGGCGACGGATCACGCTCGGCGCCGACAAGGCGACCTTGTCGAGGCGTTGGCGACCGCGCCGTGCCGTCGACGCCGCCTGAGCAAGACCGGTAAGCGGCGCAAGACCCGGATCGACCGGCGCACCACCCGGCATTCGTTACGCCGCGAGCCAGCGGCTGCGCAAGCGCATCGAGGAGGGCTTCGGCTGGATCAAGAACCGGCGGGTTGGCCAAGACCCGGCATCGCGGGCTCGACCGGGTGGGCTGGATGTTCACCCTGACCGCCGCCGCCTACAACCTGGTCCGGCTGCCCAAACTCATCGCCGCGGCGCAGATGCCCGACAGCCGCCGAACCCCATCCCATCCACGCCACGATCCGACCTCGAACCCCTAACCACGCCATCGACAACCCGTTCAAAACAACCAACCCGACCGCAACTGGCCGTTTTTCAGACCCTGCTAGCGCATTTTCGGATCAATTCGGCTTGTATCCCGAGTTTGTAAAGTAGTTGGCGCATTCATTGGGGGTGAAGTTTTCGAGCGCTGTTGCGATGGCGGCTTCGAGCGTGTCGATGGTTCTGGCGGCGGCCTTTCGGAGCAGCGCCTTGAGCTTGGCAAAGGCCTGTTCGATGGGGTTGAGCTCGGGTGAGTAGGCCGGCAGATAGAGCAGGAACGCGCCGCGCGCCTTGATGGCCTGACGCACGCCCGCGACCTTGTGGGCCGACAGGTTGTCCATGACGACGACATCACCGGGCCGCAGGCAAGGCGCCAGGATCTGTTCGACGTAGGTCCTGAAAGCGTCGCCGTCCATGGCGCCGTCGAGCACCATGGGAGCGTGCAAGCCATCCAGGCGCAGCCCGGCGACGAACGTGGTGGTCTTCCAGTGGCCCCAGGGCAGGGTGGCGTTCAGGCGTTGGCCGCGGGGACAGCGCCCGCGCAGCCGGGCCATGTTGGTCTTGGCTCCGGTCTCAGCCAGTGCTGCCAGCGGCGCCAGTGCCAGCGCTTGACGGCAATGTCGGGACGGTCCTGTTCGCCCTCCCGCGAAGTTTTTTTAAAGCTGTAGCCCAGCGCCCTGAGCGTCTCATTGATCGCCTGCAACGAGATCGCGACCGCCTTCTCGGCGGCCAGCCGGCCTTGCGGCTCCGCCAGCGTGATGTCCGGCTGCTCCCGCATGACCGCATGCGGCGAGACAGGTGATCGTCGTCGATTCCTCGGTATGGATCGACTACTTCAACGGCGTCGAGACTCGTGAGACCGCGCTGCTCGACGAAATCCTCGGCATAGAACCGGTCTTGGTCGGCGATCTCATCTTTGCGGAGGTTCTGCAAGGCTTTCGCGACGACCGCGACCTTCGCCGCGCGCGCAGCGTTGGATACGCTCATTTTCGAGCCCATGGTCGGCCGCAGCATCGCCCTGGCCAGTGCCCGCAATTACCGTGCTCTTTGCGCCAGGGGTGTTACCGTTCGCAAGACCATCGACATGCTGATCGCGACCTTCTGCATGGAGAACGGACACCGTTTGCTTCATGCCGACCGGGATTTCGACGCGGTCGCGAAGCATCTCGGTCTGCACACGCTCTGATTTGGTAGCCCCGGCAGGATTCGAACCCCCGCCAAGGATCGGTTAATCGAGATCGCCGGTCAGTGCTGCGCGCGTCGTTTCGGGCATGACCGCCATGTGGCCGTAGTTCGGATTGCCGATGCCGGCCGCGGCCGCGCCGTCCACGGTGATGGCCATGGGCCTGGCCGGTCTCGCCCTCGGCGGTCGAGCGGAACACCGCGACGACGTCATTGTAGCCCTCCACGTCCGCCTTCTGGGCGAAATAGAGGTAGCGCCGGTTGGCCTGCGATTCGCCGGCGAAGGCAGCCTTCAGATTCTGCTCGGCCTTAGACCCTTTAACCCGGATTTCTTGTCCATGTCTTCCACCGGCCTCGAGGGTTTCCACAGGCTTGCGTAGGATTTGCGTAGCCTCGATCTGATCCTGATCGCCCTACGCCCAGTCGCGGCTGCTCTCTAGAAGCCCTCGAAGACCTTTCGGCTGAGATCAGGCAAGGTCGAAACGATCGAGATTCATGACCTTGTTCCACGCAGCGACGAAGTCATGAACGAACTTCTGCTCGGCGTCGTCACTCCCGTAGACTTCAGCGATCGCCCGGAGCTCGGAGTTCGAACCGAAGACGAGGTCGACGCGGCTGCCGGTCCACTTGAGCTCGCCCGTCCCGCGATCGCGACCCTCGAATACGTCCTCGGTGTCCGAGGTCGCCTTCCACTCCGTCGCCATGTCGAGCACGTTCACGAAGAAGTCGTTGGTCAGCGTCTCGGATCGGTCGGTGAAGACCCCGAACTCGGACTGCCCGACGTTCGCGTTCAGGACGCGCATGCCGCCGAGGAGGGCCGTCGTCTCGGGAGCGGACAGCGTCAGCATGAACGCCTTGTCCACCAGCAGGTGCTCCGACGAGAGCGCGTGGCCGTTCTGCAGGTAGTTGCGGAACCCGTCGGCAGCCGGCTCGAGAACGGCGAACGACTCGGCGTCGGTCATCTCCTGCGTGGCGTCGGTGCGCCCCGGCGTGAAGGGGACCTGCACGCCGTGCCCGGCCTTCTTCGCAGCCTCCTCGATGGCTGCGCAGCCGCCCAGCACGATCAGGTCGGCGAGCGAGACCATTTTCCCGCCCGTCTGCGAGCCGTTGAACTCCCGCTGGATCCCCTCCAGGGTCTCCAGCACCGTCGACACGCCGGATCTCACGTTGACGTCCCACTCCGCCTGCGGCGAGAGGCGTATACGCGCCCCGTTCGCGCCGCCGCGCTTGTCGGTGTCACGGTAGGTCGAGGCCGACGCCCAGGCGGTCGAGACCAGCTGGGAGATGGACAGGCTGGAGTCGAGGATCTTGCCCTTGAGCGCAGCGACGTCCGCGTCGTCGATCTGTTCGTGCGTGACCTCGGGCACCGGATCCTGAAAGGGCAGCGCCTCCTCGGGAACCCACGGGCCGAGGTAACGGGCGGCGGGTCCCATGTCACGGTGCAGCAGCTTGTACCACGCCCGGGCGAAGGCGTCGGCGAGCTCGTCCGGGTTCTCGTAGAAGCGCTTCGAGATCTCCTTGTAGACCGGATCGACGATCAGCGCGACGTCGGTCGTCAACATCATCGGAGCGCACCGCTTCGACGGGTCGTGCGCGTCCGGCACGGTCCCCTGCGCCTCGGGGTTCTTGGGGGTGAACTGGTTCGCACCGGCAGGGCTCTTCGTCAGCTCCCACTCGTAGTTGAACAGGTTCTCGAAGTAGCCGTTGTCCCACTTGATCGGATCGTTGGTCCAGGCGCCCTCGAGCCCGCTGCCGATCGCATCGCCGGCTTTGCCGCTGCCATAGCTGCTCTTCCAGCCAAGGCCTTGCTCCTCGACGCTGGCACCCTCAGGTTCGGGACCTTTGTACTTCTCCTCGGCAGCTCCATGGGCTTTGCCGAACGTGTGTCCGCCGGCAATGAGCGCAACCGTTTCCTCGTCGTTCATCGCCATGCGGCGGAACGTCTCACGGATGTCCCGGGCCGCCGCCATCGGGTCCGGGTTGCCGTTCGGCCCCTCCGGATTGACGTAGATCAGGCCCATCTGAACGGCGCCGAGCGGATTCGCCAGCTCCCGGTCGCCGCTGTAGCGCTCGTCGTCGAGCCACACCCGCTCCGGACCCCAGTATACGTCCTCCTCGGGCGCCCAGATGTCCTCGCGGCCGCCGCCGAAGCCGAAGGTCTTGAAGCCCATCGTCTCCAGGGCGCGGTTCCCGGCGAAGATCAGAAGGTCGGCCCACGAGATCTTCCGGCCGTACTTCTGCTTGATCGGCCAGAGCAGCTGGCGCGCCTTGTCGAGGTTCACGTTGTCGGGCCAGCTGTTGAGGGGGGCAAAGCGCTGGTTGCCGCTGCCGCCGCCGCCACGGCCGTCGGCGATGCGGTAGGTACCTGCGGCGTGCCACGTCATCCGGATGAAGAGCGGTCCGTAGTGGCCGTAGTCGGCCGGCCACCAGTCCTGCGACTGGGTCATCAGCGCATCGACGTCCTTCGCCAGGGCTTCGAAGTCGAGGCTCTTGAACTCCTCGGCGTAGTTGAACGCCCCGCCGTTGGGATCGGCCTGGGGGTGGTTCTGGCGGAGGATCCGCAGGTTCAACTGGTTCGGCCACCAATGTTGGTTCGCTGTGTCGCCAACGGCCTGGTGAACGGCGCCCATCACCGGGCACTTGCTTGCGGTGTTCATATTCGCTCCGATCGTGTTCTGAATTTTCCCACTCTGTTCAGCTTAGTTCCCTCAAGCGCAGGCATTCATCCCTGCTCTTCATGCGTTCACGCCAACCCCCACGGATCTCGGCCTCGCAAAGACACCCCCGGAAGCTGTCGGCAGGGATATTTATATGACGTCGGGACGGGTTGGTCAATAGCTTGGAATTGTTCTAACAATCCTTATCCACCGTCGGCGGCAA
Source organism: Alphaproteobacteria bacterium (assembly GCA_965248835.1). GTDB lineage: Bacteria > Pseudomonadota > Alphaproteobacteria > MPNO01 > MPNO01 > CAYFYS01. The sequence goes on along the minus strand of CBDFLJ010000001.1, from coordinate 1,059,093 downwards.
CCCGGTCAGTCCGGGCGGGCAGTGACCCGGATGACCAGATCGACCCGGCTGATCGTCGTTCCGGCGGGTGGATCGGGCAGGTTGCTGATCCGCACGGCGGTGGGCTCGAGGTCTTCGAGGCGACCGGTGTCCTCGAAATAAAGGTGATGGTGATCTGTCGTGTTGGTGTCGAAGTAGGATCGGTTCGGATCGACCATAACCTCGCGCAGCAGGCCGACGGCGGTGAACTGGTGCAAGGTGTTGTAGACGGTCGCCAGCGAAACGCTCGCCCCGTCGCGCAGCACCTCCTCGTGAAGGCTCTCGGCGCTGACATGGCGGTTGGCGCCGGCGAACAGCAGCCTGGTCAGCGCCAAGCGCTGGCGCGTCGGGCGCAGGCCGTGGCGCTTGAGCATCTCGATCAGCGGCGTGTAGGGTCGTTGCATCGCCGAAACTCGTCAACCGGCCACATCATTACACTTCTGTTACAATAGTGACGGGCGCAGTTTGGAACAAGTCAAATTCGCGCCGAACGCGATTCCGACGCTCAGTCGCCCGAATGCAGCCGTTCGACGAGCTGTTTGACGGTCGGCACGAAACCGTTCGAATAAAACGGGTCGTCGCGGAACCGGTAGGCGTTGTGGCCGGCGAACATGAGCTGTTCGTCGACCGAACCGCCATGGGCGATGTTCTGCAGGGTTTTCTGGATGCAATAGGACCGCGGGTCGGCCTTGCGCCCGGTCGTGCCGGTCTCGGCCTGCGACCAGTTGGAAAACTGGCATGCCGAAAGGCAGCCCATGCAGTTCGCCTGATCGGTGCGGATTTCCCGGGCTTTATCGTGCGAGACGAAGATCATCGTCGAATCGGGCGTGCGCAGGCCTTCGGTATAGCCGCTGTCGAGCCACGCCTCGGCCCGCTTGCGGTCCGCATGGGTGACGAACACCCGCCGTCCGCGCGGTCCGACGACGAGCTCCTCGGCGAGCCCGCCGACCGGCTCGGCCGAGATCGCGATCTGGCGTTCCGAGCGCAGCTTCAGCTCGTCGAGAAAGTCGTTGAACACCGCCGACGAATAGAACCCCGTCGGGCTGAATTTGTTGAGCGAGACGTCGCCCGGCTGGAGCGCCAACAGCCGGCGCTTCCATTCCGGCGAAATCGGGCTCTCCTGGGTCAGGAGCGGGCGCGTGCCGAACTGAAAGGCGATCGGCCCGAGTTCGGCACTGTCGATCCAGTCCTCCCACTCGCGCAGGCACCATACGCCGCCGGCCATGAAGATCGGCGTCTGGGCGCGCCCCATCTCGGTCATGGTCTCGCGCAGTTCGGCCACCCGCGGATAGGGGTCCTGCGGTGCGTCGGGATCCTCGCCGTTGGACAGGCCGTTATGGCCGCCGGCGCGCCACGGATCCTCGTAGACCACCCCGCCCAGCCATTCGGCGAACTTGTGGTAGGCCCGCTTCCACAACGCCTTGAACGCGCGCGCCGAGGAAACGATCGGATAATAGTGGACGCCGTACTCCGCGGCGATCTGGGCGATGCGATAGGGCATGCCGGCGCCGCAGGTCACGCCGTGGATCAGCCCCTTGGCACCGGTCAGCACGCCGTGCAGCACCCGCTCGGAGCCGCCCATCTCCCACAGCACGTTCATGTGGATCCGGCCCTGGCCGCCGGACATCTCATGGGCGATGCGCGCCTGGGTGATGCCGCCCTGGACGGCGTAGGCAAGAAGCTCCTCGTGGCGCAGCTTGCGCGTGCGCCCGCTATAGCGCACCGGGATCAGCCTGCCGTCGGAATCGTAGGCATCGGCGTTGACGGCCGAGAACGTCCCGACCCCGCCGGCGGCTGCCCAAGCGCCTGCGCTCTGTCCGTTGGACACCGCGATGCCCTTGCCGCCCTCCACCAGGGGCGGCACTTCTTTGCCGGAAATAACCAGGGAATTCAACGGCTTCAGGTGAATTCTCCCGTTTCTGTCGGGCCGTTGCAGGTTACGGGCGCGACTCTATTAACCCTATATATCAACCGATTGACAAACGACCAGCCCCCCATAGGCGCGGCGCCCGCCGCAATGCCCGGCCCCGGCCCGGTCGATACCGCGCAGGCCGGGACCGGAACCGCCGTGGCGCGTCGGGTAAACCAAGTCCATCGAATCGACTCTGAATCATCACATTTGGCAAAAACTTCTCGAATCGGGACGCGAGCTTCGGAAAAAATTACATCATCGCGAAGTCAGGGCGGGGTGAACGACCCCGCCCTTTCGCTTGCCAAGGGCGCCGCCGCTTCCTGGAACCAAGCCAGGCTGTGCGGTCAAGCCTCGCTCGTTACGGCCTCCGCCTGCCGGGGCTCCTCCGACAGATCCGCGCCGGTCTGCTGATCGACCGCCTTGCGGCTGAGCCGCACCTTGCCGCGGTCGTCGATGCCCAGCACCTTGACCTTGACCTCGTCGCCCTCGTTGACGACGTCGGTGACCTTGCCGACGCGGCGCGGGGCGAGTTCGGAGATATGCACCAGCCCGTCGCGTGAGCCCAGGAAGTTCACGAAGGCGCCGAAATCGACCACCTTGACCACCTTGCCGGAATAGATCGCGCCGACCTCCGGCTCGGCGACGATGTCCTTGATCCAGTCGATCGCCCTGGTGCCGGCCTCGGAATCAACTGCGGCGACCTTGATCGTCCCATCGTCCTCGATGTCGATCTTGGCACCGGTCACCTCGCAGATCTCGCGGATCACCTTGCCGCCGGTGCCGATGACCTCGCGGATCTTGTCCTTGGGAATCGTGAATGTGGTGATCCGCGGCGCGTAGTCGCTGATCCCCTCGCGTGCGGCGGACAGCGCCCGGTCCATGTGGTCGAGGATGGACATCCGGCCTTCGCGCGCCTGGCTCAGCGCGATCCGCATGATCTCCTCTGTGATGCCGGTGATCTTGATGTCCATCTGCAGCGCGGTCACCCCGTTCCTCGTGCCGGCGACCTTGAAGTCCATGTCGCCCAGATGGTCCTCGTCGCCCAGGATGTCGGACAGGACGGCAAACCGGTCCTGCTCCTTGATCAGCCCCATGGCGATGCCGGCCACCGGATCGCTGAGCGGGACGCCCGCATCCATCAGCGCCAGCGAAGCGCCGCAGACCGTGGCCATCGAAGACGAGCCGTTGGACTCGGTGATCTCCGAGACCACCCGCAGGGTATAGGGGAACGCGTCCTTGGTCGGCATCACCGCGCGGATCGCCCGCCAGGCGAGCTTGCCGTGGCCGATCTCGCGCCGTCCGGGCGAGCGCAGAAAGCTCGCCTCGCCGACCGAATAGGGCGGGAAGTTGTAGTGCAGCAGGAAATGCTCGCGGTATTCGCCCTCCAAGGCATCGATGATCTGCTCGTCCTGTCCGGTCCCCAGCGTGGCCACCACCACAGCCTGGGTCTCGCCGCGGGTGAACAGCGCACTGCCGTGCGAGCGCGGCAACATGCCGACCTCCGCCTCGATCGGCCGGACGGTCCTGGTATCGCGGCCGTCGATGCGGATGCCGGTATCGAGGATGGCATGGCGCACGATGTCCTTTTCCAGGCCCTTGAGCGCGCCGGCGACCGCGTCGCCGTTGCCGTCCTCCGCGAGCGCCTCCCGGGCCTGGGCCTTGGCAGCGGCGATCTTCTCGACGCGGGCCTGCTTGACCTGTTCGGCATAGGCCTCGCGCAGGCCGGTCTCGGCCAGCGCGCGGACGCGGTCGGCAACATCGACCATCGCCGGATCGGGCGGCGCAACGTCCCAGGGGTCCTTGGCGCACTCTTCGGCGAGCGCGATGATCGCGTCGATCACCGGCTGGGATTCCTGGTGGGCGAACATCACCGCGCCCAGCATCTCCTCCTCGCTCAGCGCCTGGGCTTCGGACTCGACCATCAGGACGGCATCCGCGGTCCCGGCGACCACCATGTCGAGCCTGGAGTCCTCGAGCTGGGCGGGCGTCGGGTTGAGCACGAACTCGCCTTCGATCATGCCGACGCGGGCGCCGCCGATCGGGCCGAGAAACGGAATGCCCGAGATCGTCAGCGCGGCCGATGCGCCGATCATCGAGACGATGTCGGGATCATTCTCCAGATCGTGGCTCAGCACGGTGCAGATGACCTGCGTCTCGTTGCGGAACCCCTCGGCGAACAGCGGACGGATCGGCCGGTCGATCAGCCGCGAGGTCAGGGTCTCCTTCTCCGAGGGCCTTCCCTCGCGCTTGAAGAACCCGCCGGGAATGCGCCCGGCTGCGAACGCCTTCTCCTGGTAATTGACCGTCAGCGGAAAGAAGTCGATGCCTAGCTTGGCCTCCTTCTGCGCGACGGCGGTGCACAGGACCGTGGTCTCGCCATAGGTGACGAGCACCGCGCCGTCGGCCTGGCGGGCGATCTTGCCGGTCTCCATGACCAGCTTGCGGCCGCCCCAGGTCAGTTCCTTCCGGTGCGTGGTAAACATTTCAGTATCCTTCCCTCAAGAGCCCGCCGCCCTATGCGGCGGACCGTACGTCAAACCGATGAAAGTCGACAAAAGCGAAATTGCGGGGGCAAGCGCGCCGCGCGCCGATATGGGCACGGGCCGGCTTCGCGTCCGGTTGGACCGGCAAGGCGCCCTACCGGGCGGCGGCCTCGGGCTCAGCGCCTGAGTCCGAGCCGCCCGATGAGCGCGGTGTAGCGGGGCTGGTCTTTGCGCTTGAGATAATCGAGCAGCCGCCGCCGCTGGCCGACCATCATCAAAAGCCCGCGGCGGGAATGGGAATCCTTCTTGTGCTCCTTCAGGTGCTCGGTGAGGTTCCGGATCCTCTCGGACAGGATCGCGACCTGGACCTCGGGCGAGCCGGTATCGGCGGGAGCGGTTGCGTATTCGGTAACGAGCTCGGCCTTGCGAGCGGAAGTGATCGACATCGTAGACTCCGACTTCAAAGGTTGAGCACGCGCGTCGGGCGGATCTCGCCACGCTCGATGCGCGCCAGCGCGACCGGCCTGCCGCCGGCGAGCACGAAGACGATCGCGCCTTCGCCGAGCCCCTCGGCAGCGACGGACCTGCGGCCTGCGGCCTCGATCCGTACCGGTCGTCCATGCCTGAGCAAGGAGGCCTGCGTCTCCGACAGGGCGAGCGCCGGGATGTCGTCCAGCGCCGTCTCGATCGGCAGCAGGTAATCCTGCGGCGGCGCAATATGCACGAGCGCTTCGAGTTTATCTAGCGAAATCGCGGCCTCGGCGGAAAAGCGGCCGACCGCCAGGCGCCTGAGTTCCGCGACATGGCCCACCCCGCCCAGAGCCCGGGCGAGGTCGCGGGCGATGCTTCTGACATAGGTGCCCTTGCCGCAGCGCATCTCGAAGACCGCGTGGTCCGCGTCGATGACCGCGACCAGATCCAGCGCATCGACCTCGACCGCGCGCGGCGGCGGTTCGGCGTCGGCCTTCGCGCGGGCCAACGCGTAGGACCGTTGGCCCGCGAGCTTGATCGCGGAATAGCGCGGCGGACGCTGGACGACGGTGCCGCGGAAAGCGGGCAACGCCGCGGTGATCGCCGCGGCGCCGGGCCGCAGGTCGCTGGTCGCGATCACCGCGCCCTCGGCGTCGTCGGTATCGCGCGCCTCGCCCCAGCGGATGGTGAAGCGATAGCGCTTGCGGCCGTCGATCACCCAGGCCACGGTCTTGGTTGCCTCGCCGAGCGCGATCGGCAGGACGCCGGTGGCCAGTGGATCGAGCGTCCCGGCATGGCCGGCCTTTGCCGCCTCGGTCAGGCCGCGGACCCTGGCGACGACCCGGGCCGAGGACATGCCGGCGGGCTTGTCGATGACCACCCAGCCGTGGATCGGCCGGCCCCCGCGCCTACGGGCCATCGGTGCCGTCCGGGCCAGAGGTCGGGCGCCCGGCCCGCGCCCTGGCGAGCAGCGCCTCGATCCGTTCGGCCTGGTCGAAGGTCGTATCGAGCGCAAACCGCACCGCGGGCAGGAACCGCAGCGTGTTCGTCGGCGCCAGCAGCCGGCGGACGGCCGGCGACGCGCGGTTGAGCGCTTCAACGATGCGCCCGCCGTCCTCGCCGCCGAGTGGCATCACGTGGGCCGTCGCGATCCGCAGGTCGGGTGACATCGCCACCTCGGTTACCGTGATCGAGACCCCGGCGAGGTCCGGATCGTGAAAAGCATCGCGCTCGAGGATGGAAGACAGGACGTGGCGCATGGACTCGCCGACGCGGAGTTGGCGCTGCGAAGGGCCGCGAGCCTCTCCCGACCGGCCCGGCCCGGACGGCTTGCGCGCTTTCATGCCCCGATACCCTGCCGCAACCGGCCGGCGCCCGACCGCCTTACAGCGTTCGGGCGACCTCCTCGACCTCGAAGCACTCGATGACGTCGTGCTCCTTGAGATCCTGGTAGTGTTCGAACCCCATGCCGCATTCCAGCCCGTCGCGGACCTCGCGCACCTCGTCCTTGAACCGGCGCAGCGTCGACAGCGTGCCCTCGTGGATCACCACGTTGTCGCGCAGCAGGCGCACCCGCGCGCCCCGGCGCACCAGCCCCTCGCTCACCCGGCACCCGGCGACGCGGCCGAGCTTGGAGATGTTGAAGACCTGGAGGATCTCCGCGTTGCCCAAGAAGTGCTCGCGCTTGATCGGCGACAGCATCCCGCTCAAAACCGCCTTGATGTCGTCGAGCACGTCGTAGATCACGGCGTAGTAGCGCACCTCGACATGGTCCTGATCGGCCATCGCGCGGGCCTGCGGATTGGCGCGGACATTGAAGCCTAAGACGATGGCGTTCGAGGCCTTGGCCAGCGTGATGTCGGATTCGTTGATCCCGCCGACGCCGGCATGAAGGATGCGGACCGCGACCTCCTCGTTGGAAAGCTTCTCGGCGGCCGCCCTGATCGCTTCGACCGACCCCTGCACGTCCGCCTTGATGACGATGGCGAACTCTTTGGTCTCTTCCTTGCCGAAGCTCTCGAAGATCTGCTCCATGGTACCGCGGCTGGCCATCTTCACCCTGGACTCGCGCTCGCGGCGGGCGCGGAACTCGGTGATCTCGCGCGCGCGGGCCTCGTTCTCGACGACGCCGAACGCCTCGCCCGCGTTCGGCGTGCCGCCGAGCCCCAGGATCTCGACCGGCCGCGCCGGTCCGGCGTTGTCGATCTGCCCGCCGGTGTCATCGAAGATCGCCCGTATCCGGCCCCATTCCTGGCCGGCGACGACGATTTCGCCGGCGCGCAGCGTACCGCGCTGGACCAGCAGGGTGGTCACCGGTCCGCGCCCGCGCTCAAGCCTGGACTCCACGATCACGCCCTCCGCTGAGCGGTTCGGGTTGGCCTTGAGCTCCAGGAGCTCCGCCTGCAGCAGGATCGTCTCCAGCAACTTGTCCAGGTTGGTCCCTTCGGTCGCCGAGACTTCGACCGACAGCACTTCGCCGCCGAACTCCTCGACCACCAGCTCGTGCTGGAGCAGCTCGTTGCGCACCCTCGTGGGATCGGCGTTGGGCCGGTCGATCTTGTTGACCGCGACAATGATCGGCACGCCGGCTGCCTTGGCGTGGTCGATCGCCTCGATCGTCTGCGGCATCACGCCGTCATCGGCGGCCACCACCAGGACCACGATGTCGGTGGCGTTGGCGCCGCGGGCCCGCATGGCGGTGAAGGCCGCATGGCCCGGGGTGTCGATGAAGGTGATCGGCTCGCCGCGGTCCAGGTGGACCTGATAGGCGCCGATATGCTGGGTGATGCCGCCGGCCTCGCCGGAGACCACCGATGTGTTGCGGATCGCATCCAGCAGCGAGGTCTTGCCGTGATCGACGTGGCCCATCACGGTGACCACCGGCGGGCGCGGAAGCTTGTCGGTGTCTGGATCTTCTTCGCCCATGAGGCCGATCTCCACGTCGGCATCGCTGACCCGCTTGGCCTTGTGCCCGAACTCGGCGACGACGAGTTCGGCGGTGTCCGCATCGACCGCCTGATTGATGGTTGCCATCACGTTGAGCTTCGTCAGCGCCTTGATGACATCGGCGCTGCGCTGAGCCATCCGGTTTGCGAGATCCTGGACGGTGATCGTCTCGGGCAGCACGACGTCGCGAACGATCTTGGCGGCCGGCTCGCCCAAATTGCGCTGGGCGCGCTTCTCGCGCTCGCGCAGCCGCCGCAACGAGGCGAGGCTGCGCACGCGCTCCTCCTCGTTGAGCGCCTGGGCGATGGTAAGCCGGCCGGCGCGGCGCTTGGGCTCACCCCGTTTCGCCGGCGGCCGGCGCGGCTCGACTCGTCCGGTCCTGCGGCCGCGGCCGCGCTCGCCGTCCTCGTCGGCTTCCGACGGAGTCGCAGGCTCGCCCGCCCGGGCCGCAGGCTGGCTTCCGGTCTCGGGCTTCGCGGCCTGCGCCTCGGCGATCGCCTGGTGGTCCTGCACGAGACCCTCGGGCTCGGCCGGCGGCGCTGCGGCAGACTCCGCGGCATCGCCCGATTCCCGCCTCTTGGCTTCCTCTTCCACTTCGGTGCGACGGTGCTGTTCCTCGGCGAGCCGCGCAGTTTCCGCCTCGGCGCGGGCGCGCTCCTCCTCGACCTCGCGCCGCGCATCGTCCTCGGCTTCCTGGTGCTTCAAGCCCGACAGCGCCCGTGCCCGCGCGGCCTTCTCGCCCTCGGTGAGCTCGCGCGGCGGTGTACGCTTTTCGTCTTCAACCAGCGCGTCGACCGCAGCTTCGCTCCCGGCGACCTTGAGCGCCTCGGCAGCCGCCTCCTGGGCAGCGTTCACTTCGGTCATCGCGCCGTCGGCGGCCTGGGTATAGGTCCGCTTGCGGCGCACCTCGACGGCGACCGACTTGGTCCGGCCGTGCGAGAAGCTCTGCCGGACCTGGCCGCCGTCGACTGTCTTCTTGAGCTCCAGCCGGCCGGGCCGCGACAGGACGAGCCTCTTCTTCGGTGTTGTTTCTTCTTTCTGTTCGTTCATGTCCGTTCAACTCTTCTGCGCACAGCGAAACCCCGCCAACCGCGCGGCTTCGAGGCGAAATTGACCTGCGAGCCGGCAGTGGCAGAACGCGGCGTAAACGACCCGCGGGCGCCCGAAGACCCCGCCGAGCTCCGCCGCACTCAAGACATCGACGATCGGACCTGGCGCGTTTGCCGCCGGCATCCGGCTGCGCTCGCGCGGCGACCCGTCCGAGGCCACGACCAGCAACGCCGCCCAGCCCCGTTGCAACGCACGTCGTACCGTATCGAAACCCGACAACGCCTGACCCGCACGGCGCGCGAGGCCGATGAGATCGACGCATCGCGCCGCCAGCAGCCGCTCGACCTGGTCGGCGAGCGCCTCGGGCACCCCGACATCGCGCCGCGCCGCCTTGGCGAACGCATTCGCCGCCGCCGCGCGCTCGACTATATCGCGGCGTGATTGCAGCCACAATCCGCGACCGGGCAGGCGCGCGGCGACATCGGGAACGATCACCCCGTCGGGGCCCGGCACGAACCGCACCATGGCCTCGCGCGGCAGGCTCCGGCGGGTGACCAGGCACCGCCGCTGAGGCGATTTCGCGGGCTCGGTCACGTCCAGTTCCTGCACCTAATCCTGCTCCCGACCCGGCCGGCGTCAGGCCATGGGATCGGTGGTGGATGCGGCCGCGGTCTCGGCCTGCGCGCCATCCTCGACCGCTTCGGCCGGCGGCGCCTCGTCGTCCGCGAACCAATGGGCGCGGGCGGCCATGATCAGATCGCTGGCCTCGGGCTCGTTCAACCCGTACCCGCGCAAGACCCCTTCATCGACATCGATCACCTCATCGACCGACAGGTCGGCGAAGTCGTCGCGCGTCCTGATTCCCGCCTCGCCCAGGGTGACCAGCATCGCCGCGCTGAGCCCGGCAATCTCGGCCAGTTCGTCGGCGACCCCCAGCTCGTGGCGGCGCTTGGTCTGGCGCTCCTCCTCCTCGACCAGGTACTGGCGGGCGCGGTCGCGCAGCTCATCGGTCAGGTCCTGGTCGAAGCCCTCGATGTTCAACAGATCGACCATCGGCACGAAGGCGACCTCCTCGACCGTGGAGAATCCTTCGGCGACCATCAGATGGGCGAGCACGTCATCGACGTCCAGCGCATCGATGAACATCTGCGAGCGGGTGCGGAATTCCTCCTGCCGTCGCTCGGACTCCTCGTCCTCGGTGAGGATCGCGATCTCCCACTGGGTGAGCTGCGATGCCAGGCGCACATTCTGGCCGCGCCGGCCGATCGCAAGGCTGAGCTGGTCGTCGGGCACCACGACCTCGATCCGGCTCTGCTCCTCGTCGAGGACCACCTTGGCGACCTCGGCCGGTGCCAGGGCGTTGACGATGAACGTCGCCGGATCGCGGTTCCATTGGATGATGTCGATCTTCTCGCCCTGCAGCTCGCCGACGACCGCCTGGACGCGGCTGCCCCGCATGCCGACGCAGGCGCCCACCGGGTCGATGCTGGAATCGTTGGACAGCACCGCGATCTTGGCCCGGCTGCCCGGGTCGCGGGCGACCGCCTTGATCTCGATGATGTGGTCATAGATCTCCGGCACCTCCTGGCCGAACAGCTTGGCCATGAACTCCGGTCGCGTGCGCGACAGGAAGATCTGCGGCCCGCGCGGTTCCTGGCGCACGTCGTAGATGTAGGCGCGCACCCTGTCGCCGGCGCGGAAGGACTCGCGCGGGATCATCTCGTCGCGGCGTAGCACCGCCTCGGCGCGGCCGAGATCGACGGTCAGATTGCCGAACTCGACCCGCTTGACGATGCCGTTGACGATCTCGCCGGCCCGGCCCTTGTACTCGTCGAACTGCTGCTGGCGCTCGGCATCGCGCACCCGCTGAACGATGACCTGTTTGGCGGTCTGGGCGGCGATCCGGCCGAAGTCGATCGGTGGCAACGGGTCGACCAGGAACTCGCCAAGCTCGGCATCGGGCTTCTTGCGCCGCGCCTGATCGAGGGTGAGTTGGGTGATCTCGTTCTCGATCTCCTCGACGACCTCAAGGAACCGGGCGAGCTTGATGTCCCCGGTCTTGCGGTCGATCTGGGCCCTGACGTCGTGCTCCTGGCCGTATTTCGATCGCGCCGCCTTCTGAATCGCCTGCTCCATGGCCTCGAGCACCTCGTCGCGCTCGATCAGTTTCTCTCGCGCGACGGCATCGGCGACCTGGAGGATCTCGAGCCGGTCGATCCCGGCGGACGGTACAGCATCCATATTCATTGCGACTACCCGTGTTGCCCCTTCATCGCTGCGGCGACCAGCGCATCGGTCAGCAGCAGTTTTCCACGCGCGACGCGCTCGAACGGTATCTCGCGCTCCACGCCCTCGCACATCATCAGCACACTCTGCCCGCGCACGCCGGCAAGCCGGCCCTTGAAACGCCTGCGGCCCTCGATCGGCTGCCAGGTCTCCACACGCGCCTCACGCCCGCTGAACCTGTCGTAGTCCGACAGCCGGACCAGCGGCCGGGCGAGGCCGGGCGAGGAAACCTCCAACGTATAGGCTCCCGGGATCGGGTCCTCCACATCGAGCAGCGCGGAGACCGCGCGCGAGATCTCGGCACAGTCCTCGACCCTCATCTCGGCCCGGTCCTTGCGCTCGGCCATGATCTGCAGGGTCTGCGCGGCGCCACCGTCGAGCCGGACCCGGACCAGATCGTAGCCCAGACCGTCCAGCGGCGGCTCCACCAGCCGTTCGAGCGCCTCAATCGCCAGCAAGTCGTCTCCAAGCCCCGGTTCCATAAGCATCGCCCGGCAGCGCCGCGGCCGGGAACAAAAAAAAGCGGGCGGCGGGCCCACTTTCTTCTTGTGCCACGTCGATGTTCCAACGCGGTTCGAACCTAAGCGCCCGGCGGCAGTTTTTCAAGGAGATTCTGGGAGCCGGTCGGCGCCCGGTGCCGCGATGCGGCGATAGCGCAAATAAATGCAGTGCCGGCCTGCGGCGACGGCCTTTCGCTCGTATCGGGTCGCCGGCCAGTCGTCCGGCCTGTCGCGCCAATCCGCCGGCGCGCGGGCCGTCCAGGCAAAGTCGGCGCAGCGCTGAAGGTGTTCGAGGATCCATATCAGATAGCCTCGATCGTCGGTCGCGATACGAAGCTCGGCGTCGGCGCGCATCGTCCGGGCGAGATGACCCAGCACCGCCGGACAGATGATGCGGCGTTTGTGGTGGCGGGTCTTGGGCCAGGGGTCGGGGAACAGCACGAAGACCCGGGACAAGGACCGCTCGGGCAGGCGTTCCAGCAACAGCCGCGCGTCGTCCTGCCATACCCTTACCCTGCCTGCCCGCGCCGCATCCAGGCCGCTGGCCAGACGGACCACGCCGTTGAGATAGGGTTCGCAGCCGATGAAGCCGATGTCGGGGTTGGCTGCCGCCTGGGCCAGCAGGTGCTCGCCCGCGCCGAAGCCGATTTCCAGCCACACCTGGTCGACCTGGCGGTCGAAAAGAGCCGGTGGGTCGAGCGGTACCTCGCCCGGCGGGGGGGTGATCCGCAGCCTCGGGACGGCGTCTTCGAGCACGCCGCGCTGGGCGGCGCGCAACCGGCGGCCCTTGCGCCGGCCGTAGAGGATGCGTCGGGGTGCGGCTGCGTTCACATGTCGCGGCGGCTGGCCCTCAGGCGACCGCCCTCTTCAAATCCTCCACCAGGTCGAGCTTTTCCCACGAGAAGCCGCCGTCGTCGTCGGGTTCGCGGCCGAAATGGCCGTAGGCCGCGGTGCGCGCGTAGATCGGCCGCGACAGCTTCAGCCGCTGGCGGATACCGCGCGGCGACAGATCGACGACATCCATGACCACATCGGACAGCTTCGCGTCGTCGACGGTGCCGGTCTTGTGGGTGTCGATGAAGACCGACAGCGGCCTGGAGACGCCGATCGCATAGGAGACCTGGATCGTGCACCGCGCGGCGAGGCCGGCGGCGACGACGTTCTTGGCCACATGCCGCGCCGCGTAGGCTGCCGAGCGGTCGACCTTGCTCGGGTCCTTGCCGGAAAAGGCGCCGCCGCCATGCGGCGCGGACCCGCCATAGGTGTCCACGACAATCTTGCGTCCGGTCAGCCCGCAATCGCCGGCCGGGCCGCCGATTACGAACCGGCCGGTCGGGTTGACGTAGAACTCGTCCTCCGGGCACATCCAGCCTTCCGGCAGGACGTTGACCACGTGCGGGCGCACCATCTCGCGGACCTGATCCTGGTCGAGATGCTCGGCATGCTGGGTCGAGACCACGACCGAGGTCGCCTTGACCGGCCGGCCGTTGGCGTAGAGCAGAGATACCTGGCTTTTCGCATCGGGTCCGAAGCCCGGCACCGCGCCGGAATGCCGGGCCTCGGCCAGCGAGCGCAGGATGGCGTGGGAATACTGGATCGCGGCCGGCATCAGCGCCGGGGTCTCGTCGCAGGCAAAGCCGAACATGATGCCCTGGTCGCCCGCGCCTTCGTCCTTGTTGCCGCTGGCATCCACGCCCTGGGCGATGTCGACCGACTGAGCGTGCAGGAAGACCGAGACCTCGGCATGGCGCCAATGGAAGCCCTCCTGCTCGTATCCGATGTCACGAACCGCGGCTCGTGCGACGTCTTCCATCCCGGCCGGGTCGAAACCGGCGGGGCCGCGCACTTCGCCGGCCAGAACGATCCGGTTGGTCGTCGTCAGGGTCTCGCAGGCAACCCGCGACAGCGGATCGGCCGACAGGTAGGCATCGACCACCGCATCGGAGATCCGGTCGCTGACCTTGTCGGGATGGCCTTCGGAGACCGATTCGCTGGTGAAGATGAAGTCTCGCTTGCTCACTCGTGCACGCCCCTTGGTGCTGGTGGAGGCTCTCGTCCGGCGGTTGTATTCCAAAGGCTTCCTGACGGACCCTGGATCGACGCTCGGCAGGGCGCGCGATACGAATCTGTCGCTGCGCCGTCATGCAGGAACGGCCGGCCGGAAGGGCCGGGCGGCCGTTTAGACAGCGATTCGAAGCCGACGTCAACCGGGTTCGAAAACCGGCCTTCAACCGTCCGCTGTCGAGTCCTCCAGATCCTCCGCGCGTGCGACCGCCTTGACCAGGTCGAACAACCGGCGGCGGACCCGCGGATCGACGATCTTGTAGTAGGCCCGGACCAACTCCAGCGTCTCGCGCCTGGCCAGGGGGTCGTGCGCGTGGTGATCCGCGGTCTCGGCAAGGCCGGGGGGCGTCGACCCGGATGCCGCCTCGCTGACCGCCTCGGGCATCCCGTCATAGAAGAACGAGACCGGGACCTCGAGGACCCGGCTTATCTGGTACAGACGGCTCGCCCCGATACGGTTCGCGCCGCGCTCGTATTTCTGAACCTGCTGAAAGGTCAGCCCAAGCGCTTCGCCCAGCTTTTCCTGGCTCAATCCGAGCAGCGTACGGCGCATTCTGACCCGGCTGCCGACGTGGGCGTCTATGGAATTCGATCGTCGGCGCGTGCCCCGTGTCCGAGCGCGTTGCATCGCTCGGTCCGTTTCGACCATTTTCGCCTTATACCCCCATTGTTGCCTGTTTTGTTTCCGCGTCGCCGACCGGGCGCCGCGCCGCTGCCTGTAACCCGCTCAAACTGCTGGAACACAAAGAAGAACCCTGCGCACGGCGCAGGATTTAAACGTAGACAACGAGGCTTCGTCTTGTCTATCCGGATTCCATCCCATCCGCGCGCGGCGACTCCTCGGTTGGCGACTTCCGCGGGGCCGCCCTGGCGCGCCAGAACAGCATGGCCGCTCCGAAAAACGACAGGATCGCGACCGGGACATTGGCGAGCCACGAAAACGGTGTCGAGCTGGGCAGGGCCGCCGGGAGCGCGGCTTCCAGGACGCCGGCGCGGCCGATGCCGAGGCTGGCGCGGGTCCGGCCATGGGCGTCGATGACGCCGGAGATCCCCGAATTCGCCGCCCGGACGACGGGGATCCCTTCCTCGACTGCGCGCAGCCGGGCGCCGGCAAAATGCTGGTGCGGACCGGCGCTGGCACCGAACCAGCCGTCATTGGTGAGATTGACCAGCCACGCCGGCCGCCGGCCGGGGCCGACGACCGCGCCGGGGAAGATCGCCTCGTAGCAGATCAGCGCGCCGAACGGCGGCGCGCCGGGCATTTCCAGGGTGCGCGGGCCGGGCCCGGCGGAGAAATCCATCCTGCCGCCGGCCACTTTGGCGAAACCGAGGATCGATCTGAGCGGAACATACTCGCCGAACGGCACCAAGTGCGCCTTGTCGTAGCTTGCCACCACCTGCCCCCGGCGATCAAACGCATGCAGGCTGTTCCATACCCTGACCGGCGACTCGCCCGGCGGGCTGGCGCGGACTGCGCCGGCGATCAGCCAACCGCCGTCGGGGATCGCCGCGGCGATCGCTCTGGTGACCGAAGGCACGCGGTCGATCGGCAGGCCGATGGCGGTTTCGGGCCAGATGACATGGGTGACGCCGGGCCCGACGCGGTCGAAGGTCATGCGCGCGTGCCGCGCGAAGTTCCGCCGGCGCAGCCCGGCCTGGACCTTGTCGCGTTGGTCGATGTCGGGCTGGACGATCGCCAGGCGGACGCCGGGCACGGTCGCATCGCCGGCCCCGGCCAGCCGGGCTGCCCCCCCTGCCCAGGCGGCGGCGAGGACCATGGCGATGCCGACCGGCACCGTCCGCGCCGCGCCGGGACCGCGCGCCAGAAGCGCGGGTGCGGCGGCCAGGGCCATGGTGCACAGGCTCAGCCCGAAGACGCCGAACAGCGCCGCGGACTGGATCATCGCCGGGTAATCCGCCCAGATCGATCCGATCGGGTTCCACGGGAACCCGGTCAACGCTATGCCGCGCAAAAGCTCCATCGCCGTCCAGGCCAGCGCCAGGCCGGCGACGCGGGCGATGCCGGGCCGCAGCAACCGGGCAAACCCGCACGCGGCCGCCGGATAGAGCGCCAGATAGGCCGAAAGCCCGATCGTCGCGAACGGGATCATCCACCAGAAGCGGTCGGCCTCGACCAGAAGCGCGTTGGAGATCCAATAGGTCCCGGCCAGGAAATGACCGAGGCCGAACCACCAGCCCAACGCCAGCGCCGGGCGCCAGCCCGATGCCCCGTCGATCTGCCAGACCAGCACCGTGGCGGCGACGAAGACCGCGGGCACAACACTCAGCGGCGGCAGCGAAGCCGCCGCCAGCAGCCCGCACACAAAGGCGATCAGCCATGCACGCCAGCCCCGCTGCTGCGCCAGTCCGCGGGCCATGCCGGCGCACCACGCCGACAGGACGATGCAGGCGGCGCTCAGACGGCCGGTTTCGGCGGGCGGCATATCCGCAGCCGCTTTATCCGCCTCGGGTCAGCGTCGAGCACCTCGAACTCCGCACCGGAGGGGTGGCGGATCACTTCGCCGCGGGCGGGCACACGGCCGGCCAAAGCGAACACCAGCCCGCCCAGCGTGTCGATATCGGCGTCCTGTTCCTCGGCGGTCAGCAGGGCACCGACCTTGGTCTCGAAGTCCTCGATCTCGACCCGTGCGTCGGCTTCGATCGAGCCGTCCGGCGAATCGATCATCGCCGGCGCGATCTCGGAGTCGTGCTCGTCCTGGATCTCGCCGACGATCTCCTCGACCAGGTCCTCGATCGTGATCAGCCCGTCGGTGCCGCCGAACTCGTCGACCACCAGGGCCATGTGGGTGCGGCTGACGCGCATCTGCAGCAGCAGCTCGAGGATCGGCATCGACGGCGCCACGAACAGGATGCGCCGCAGGATGGTCTGGATCTTGAACGGCCCGCCGGACTCGCGCCAGGCGAAGACGTCCTTGATGTGGACCATGCCGAGCGCGTCATCGAGGGTGTCGCGGTAGACCGGCATGCGGGAATGGGCGGACCCGCTCATGCGCTCGACCAGCTCGGTCAGCGGGGTTTCGATGTCCACCGCGACGATGTCGGCGCGCGGCACCATGATGTCATCGGCCGTCAGGTCGCGCAGCCGCAGGATGTTGCGGACGAAGACGATCTCGTCCTCGGCTTCGATGTCGGTCTGCTCGCCCTGCTCGATCAGCTCCTCGATGGTGTCGCGCAGCGACTCTGCGCCGTTGCGGCCGCGGAACAACCGCCGCAGCCAGTGGCGCAAGCCCGTCGTCGGAACCGTGGTTTCGGTTGCGGCCCCGTTGCTACGGGGCCTTCTAGGCTCTGCAGGTTCGTTCATCGCTTGTCGGTCAGGACCGGGCCGCTCCTTCGGCATAGGGGTTCGGCACGCCCAGACGGCTCAAAATCTCCACTTCCAGGGATTCCATGTCCGCGGCCTGGCTCTCGCCCTGATGGTCGTAACCCAGCAGGTGCAGAAGGCCGTGGACCACCAGATGCTGCAGGTGATCGTCGAGCGGCTTGCCGTCGCGTTCGGCCTCGCGCGCGGCGGTTTCCAGGGCGATGACGATATCGCCCAGCATGATCGGCGGCCCGTCCTCCGCACCCGCTCCGGTGACCGGCTCGCCGGTCGGGAACGACAGCACGTTGGTCGGTCCCTCGATGCCGCGGAAGCGGTGGTTGAGCCGGGCAACCTCGGCGTCGTCGGTCAGCACCAGCGTGATCTCCGGTCCGTCCGCCGCGCCGCCGGCCTCACCGGCGGCCATCGCCCAGGCGGCCCCGGCGGCGCGGCGGCAGAGCCCCGCCGCATCGGTGACGGCCCGGTGCCAACCCGCGCAATGCGTGGCGATCGAAACTTCCGCGCTCAAGGCGCCCTACACGTCCCCGCCGCCGATATCCGCCGATCCGGCGGCATCTCTCCGGTTCGCGCCCTCATAGGCCTGAACGATCTTCGTGACCAGCCCGTGCCGGACGACATCGGCATCGGTGAGCCGGACGACGCGGACCCCCTCGATGTCCTTGACGGTCCGCACCGCGTGCTGCAGGCCCGAGGTCATCCCCGACGGCAGATCGATCTGGGTCAGATCGCCGGTGACCACCATACGGGAGTTCTGGCCGAGCCGCGTCAGGAACATCTTCATTTGAATTTGGGTGGTGTTCTGCGCCTCGTCAAGGATCACGAAGGCGTTGCCCAGCGTCCGGCCGCGCATGAAGGCCAGCGGCGCGATCTCGATCTCGCCCGAATTCAGCCGCTTGACGACCTGATCGCCATGCATCACGTCGTAGAGCGCATCGTAGAGCGGGCGCAGATAGGGATCGACCTTGTCGCGCATGTCGCCGGGCAGGAAGCCCAGGCGCTCGCCAGCCTCGACCGCGGGGCGGGACAGGATGATCCGATCGACCGTGCCGGCCAGCAGCATCGCGACCGCGCGGGCGACCGCGAGATAGGTCTTGCCGGTCCCCGCCGGACCGATGCCGAAGACGAGCTCGACATCGAAAAGCGCGTTCATATACCGGTCCTGACCCGGCGAGCGCGGCGAGATATGGCGCCGCGGGGTGCGGATGACCGGCGCCTCGGCCTGGGCATCGGCGAGCGCGTCCCCGGTCATGCCTTCGGCCAGGCGGACCGCCGCGTCGACCTCCGCCTGGTCGACACCGAGCCCCTTTTCGAGGCGCAGGTAGAGTGTTTGCAGCGCGGCGCGGCCGATCTCGACCGGGCGCTGCCTGCCGCTGATGACCACCGTATTGCCGCGCGAGGATACCGAGACCTCGAGCTGCTGCTCGAGCCGCGCGAGGTTGCGGTCGAACTCGCCATAGAGCAGCGGCAGGAGCGCGTTGTCGTCGAAGCTGACGGCGATCTGCCCGTCGGCGAGGCCGATCTCGGAATTGTCAGGCGTCAAATGACCGCACCGCGCTTGCCGCGCCCTCCCGGCCTGGCGCCGCCGCCGCGAAGCTGCCCTGCAGCGAGTTCGGGTGGGCCTGAGTGATCGCCACCTCGAGGATCCGCCCCTGGACCAGTGCGGCCATGTCCTCGCCGCAATCGACGTGGACCGCTTGGAGGAAAGGTGAACGTCCGGCGACCTGGCCCGGGCGGCGTCCGCGGCGATCGAACAGCACCGGCATTCTGCGGCCGCGGCAGGCCTCGTTGAAGCGGCGCTGCTGCTCGCTCAGCAGGGCCTGGAGTTCGGCCAGCCGGTCGGATTTTTCGGCCTCGCCGATCTGGCCGTCGAGCCCGGCGGCCGGCGTACCGGGCCGAGCGCTGAACTTGAACGAATAGGCCTGGGCGTAGCCCACCGCGCGCACCAGCGCGAGGGTGGCCGCGAAGTCGGCCTCGGTCTCGCCAGGATGGCCGACGATGAAGTCCGAGGACAGCGCCAGATCGGGCCGCGCCGCGCGCAGCCGCTCGACCAGGTGCAGGTAATCCTCGGCGGAATGCCGGCGGCCCATCGCCGCCAGCACCGCATCGGAGCCCGACTGCACCGGCAGGTGGAGATAGGGCATCAGTTCGGGCACCTCGGCGTGGGTGGCGATCAGCGCCTCGTCCATGTCGTTGGGGTGGGATGTGGTATAGCGGATCCGCTCCAGGGATTCGATCCCCGCCAGCGCGCGGATCAGCCGGGCGAGACCCCATTCGTCGGCGCCGTCGGGCGCGGCGCCGTGATAGGCGTTGACGTTCTGGCCGAGCAGCGTGATCTCGCGGGCGCCGGCGGCGACCAGGCGGCCGGCCTCGGCGAGCACGTCCGCGGCCGGCCTCGAGAACTCGGCGCCCCGGGTATACGGGACCACGCAGAACGAACAGAACTTGTCGCAGCCTTCCTGGATCGTCAGGAAGCAGGCCGGCCCGGTCGCGGCGGTCTCCTCGGGCAGATGGTCGAACTTCGACTCGGCGGGGAATTCGGTGTCCAGCACTGCCCGCCCGCCGGCCCTGGCGCGCGCGATCAGCGCGGGCAGCCGGTGGTAGGCCTGCGGCCCGACCACCACGTCGACCCAGGGCGCACGCCGCAGAACTTCCGCGCCTTCGGCCTGCGCGACGCAGCCGGCGATCACCACCACGGGCCCAGCCCCGGCATCGGAGCGCGGCCGGCCGGCCCCTCGACGCGCCCGCAGCCGGCCGATCTCGGAATAGACCTTCTCGGCGGCCTTCTCGCGGATATGGCAGGTATTGAGGATGACCACGTCGGCACCGTCGGCATCATCGGTGCTCGTATAGCCCAGCGGCGCCAGGACGTCGGCCATCCGGCCGGCGTCATAGACGTTCATCTGGCACCCGTAGCTCTTGATGAACAGCAGCTTGGCCAAGGAGCGGTCCCTGCGCGGTTGCCGCGGCCGGCGGGCCGCACGCATCGGCCGCGCACCGCGGGCCGGAAACCCTAGCATGGCCCGGGCCGGCGGCAAAGCGCGGCTCTCGGCTCAGCCGCCGGCGGCCGGGGCGAGCCCGGCATTGGCCGCGGCTACGCCCCGGGCGACGACGTCCTGGCAATGCAGCGACAGCGCCTTGCGAGTCGGAAATGCATCCAGCGCGATCGGCGGGTGAAAGATCAGGTCCACGGATATCCTGCCCAGGCCCATCAGTTCGACCAGATGGGAAGCCATGGCCATGTCGCCGTACCAGGCCACGAACGGCTTGAAGCCGCGCCCTAGCGGCATGCCGTCGAGCCCGGTATAGGCGATGGAGACCGGCTGGACCGTGATCGTGCGGCCGGGAATCTCGATCTGTGCAACGCTGAACAGCGCGCTCTTGAAGGGCAGCACCCGCATGCCGTCGGCGCTGGTACCCTCGGGGAACAGGAACAGGTTGTCGCCGCGCGCCAGACGGTCGGCAATGGCATCGCGCTGGCGGGCGGCGCGTCCGGTGCGGCGTTCCACGAAAACGGTGCGCTGCAGCCTCGCCAGCAGGCCGAAAAGCGGCCAGGAGGCGACCTCCGCCTTGGCGATGAACGAGGCCGGAACGACCGAAGCCAACACGGCGATGTCGACATAGGAGGCATGGTTGCAGACGAACAGGGTCGGCGTGTTGCGCGAGCGGGTGCCGCGCACCCTGACCGCGATGCCGAAGATCCGGCAGCACCACCGGTGATAGACCAGCGGGATTCGGACGGCCATCGGGCGGCTGACCAGCAGCGCCGCGGACTGCACCGGGATCATCAGGATCGTCAGCGCCAGGTAGACCGTGATCCGCAGAACCGCGCGCCCGGGGGAAAGCACCGCGCCGGCCCTCAGCGCCGCTCCCGCTCGTAGTGGCGCAGGTACTTGTCGGTCACCAGATCGGTCTTGACCACGACCGAGACGTCGGTGGTGTTGAACTGGTAATCGACCACCGCGCCGTCGCCGATGAACCCGCCGAGTCTCAGATAGCCCTTGATCAGCGGCGGCATCTCCGACAGCGCGGCCCGCGGGTCGATCTCCCGTCGCGGGAGGATCTTCATGTCGACATAGCGGCGGTCGAGCGCGCGCGGCCGCAGCGCCGGCGGGGCGAGATGGTAGTAGTAGAGATAGGAAAGCTGCTGCTTCAACCCCTGGGGATCGGTCCCGGGCAGGCTGGCGCAGCCGAACATCAAGACGATGTCATAGTGGAAGATATAGGCCGCGATCGCCCGCCACAGCAGCTGCATCGTCGGCCGGTTGCGATAGCTCGCCTCGACGCAGGACCGGCCGAGCTCGAGGATCTCGCCGGGGTATTGCTCCAGATGCGAGATGTCGTACTCGTCGGCGGAATAGAACCCGTCATTGCGGTTGGCCTCGGCGCGCCGCAGCAGCCGGTAGGTGCCGACCACCCCTCCGGCGAGGTCGCTGCGCTTGGGATCGATCACCAGCAGGTGGTCGCAGACCGCATCGAAGCTGTCGATGTCGCGCCCGAGCACCGCGGTCTCGGCGGAAGCCTTCGCGCGCATCTCCTCGTAGAAGACGCGGTAGCGCAGCGCCTGCGCCGCGGCGATGTCCTCCTCGGACGTCGCGAGCCGCGCTTCCAGCCCGCTTTGCAGGATGGGCGCCAGGTCCGAGTCCGGTCTCGGCGCCGGCGCGCGCGGCTCCGGCCCGACGGCTTGCTTGGTCCGATCGCCATCGCGCATGCGCGATGAGGTTCCGCTGGTGCTCAAGATGACCTACTTGCTGGTGGTCTTCTGGGTTCGGCCGTGCCGCTTCGCCGGCACGCCGTAGAGCTCGAGCCGCTCGCCGACGAGTTCGAAGCCGAGCTTCTTGGCGATCCTGCGCTTCAGCGCTTCCAGCTCGTCACTCTCGAATTCGATGACATCGCCGGTGTCGAGATTGATCAGGTGATGGTGGTGGTGCCGCTCGCCGGCCTCTTCGTAGCGCGCTCTGCCATCCCCGAAATCGAGCCGTTCGAGGATATCGGCCTGCTCGAACAGCCGGACGGTGCGGTAGACTGTGGCGATGCTCACCCGGTCGTCGATCTCCACGGCGCGGCGGTGGACTTCTTCGACATCGGGATGGTCGTTTGAATCCGACAGCACACGGGCGATAACCCGCCGCTGGTCGGTCATCTTCATCCCTTTTTCGCGACAGACCTGCTCGATACGCGACAGCATGGGGCGCTCCGCTACGACAGACTGACAGTAGGGCTTGGCCGCACCGTAGTCAAAGTCGATCTGGCGCCGGCGCGCCGCGCCGGCTCAGCTGCGGCGGCCGAGGCCGATCCGTTTGGCCAGTGCGCTGCGCTTGCGTGCGTAGCTCGGCGCGACCATCGGATAGTCCGGCGGCAGGCCCCACTTGGCGCGATACGCCTCCGGCGTCATGTTGTAGGCGCTGCTGAGATGCCGCTTCAGCGTTTTCAACTGCCGGCCGTCCTCCAGACATATTATATAGTCGCGGGTCACCGAGCTGTTGATTGGCACGGCCGGCTTCGGCGCTTCCGGTTGGACGGTCCCGGCGATCTTCGCCAGCGCGGAGTGGACGGTGTCGATCAAAGGTGTAATCTCTTCCAAGCGCAGCTTGCTGTTGCCTAGATGCGCCGTGACGATTCGCACTGTCCATGGCAAGAGCTCGCTTTGGTCAATGTTTTGGTCTTCTGCCATTTTGGGAACCATCCTGTTTTCACGACCTTTGCAGAGGACTGCTTATATGCACCATGTATTCGATTTAACAAGCTAAATATTGTGCCGCCCCGGTCAGCACGCTTGGCGATCCGATGGAGCATTTTCTCGATATCACGGCCGATGTCTGCCCGATGACCTTTGTCCGGGCTCGGCTGCTTATTGAACGGATGGCATCGGGCGATACCGCGACGATCCTGCTGCGCGGGCCCGAGCCGATCGAGAACGTGCCCGCCTCGGTGATCGAGCTGGGCCACGTCGTGGCTGGCGTTCAGCCGCTGAAGGACGATCCGGCGCGCGACTGGCTAGCGCCCGGCAACCAGGTGCGCGCGGGCGACATCTGCCTGCGGATCGTCAAGGCCTGAGCGGACCGGTCGAGTTCGCACCGCATGGTCAGGGCATCCATCGTGCCGCCGTCCTTGAGCTCGTAATAGCCTCGGCGGCGGCCGACCCGGACCAGGCCCCGGCTGTCATAGAGCCGACGTGCGGCCTGGTTGAATTCCCCGACTTCCAGGAAGAACCCGCGAACACCAAGCCCGGCCGCCCAATCCATCGCCGCGTCGAGCAGCGCCGCGCCCAGCCCGTGGCGGCGCCGGCAAGGCGCGACGCCGAGCGACAGGAGCTCGCATTCATCGACGACAACCCGGCCGAGCGCGAACCCGGCCAGCTCTGCCGCGGGTCCGCACCGCGCAGCAAGGCCGAACGCGCCGGCGGTCTCCAGCACCCGCCGCACCATTTCGGCCGACCAGGGGTCATCGAAGCACCGGGCGTGGATCCGGGCGAGCAGGGGGATCTCCTCGCCGGCAAGCGGTGCGATGAGGATTTCGGTCATGACCGCAGCCGTCCGCCATCGGCCGGCTTGACCGCATTGGGCGCGCGCAGATAGACCGGCAGAGCCGGAAAGGCTTCGGCGCCGCCGCCGGCCAGCCGGCCGTCGGCGATACGCGCCACGACCCGGGCGTCGGGGTTGCCGTCGCCCGCGGCGATTGCCGGGCGAAGCCCGCGGTCCTTTAGAAACGGCGCAATCCGGGCCGCGGCAGTGCCGGCAACAAGCACATCGGGCTCCGTCAATCCCGCGGCGATCGTCTCCGGCATCGCGGCCTCCGGACGGGTTCTCGGCGCGCCGTCGGGCGCGAAGGTCTGAACGTATAAGTCCTCCCGCCGGGTATCAAGCGCAACCAGGCAAGGCGCCGCCGCGCCGCGCCGCTCGCCCAGCGCGGCATGAGCGATCGCTTCCAGCGTGGTCACGCCGAGGACCGGGCGGTCGAGCGCCAGCGCCAGGCCGCGCGCGGCAGCGAGCGCGATCCGGATCCCGGTGAACGAGCCCGGGCCGACCGTGACCGCCAGCGCGGTGATTTCGGCGAACCCGAGCCCGGCCCGGGCGAGCGTCCGGACGACCATCGGCATCAGGATCTCGGCATGGCCGCGATCGGCGGCAATACGGTCCGCGGCCAGGATCCGCCCGTCCCGCAGGACCGCAGTCGAGCACGCCGAACATGCCGCATCGATGGCGAGCACCGTCATGGCGCCGCTTCCGGGCGGGTGGCGGCGCCCGGTACCGGGCGCCGGGCCTCTGGTGTATCTTCGCGCCGTCCCAGCAGGTCGGGCAGGGGGCCGCGATGGCGCTTGTCGAGATCACACCCCGGGGTTTCGATGTCGAGATCGACATGGTCTATGCCACCGCGGGAAACTTTACCGGCAAGCCGGTCTACAGCCGTGCGGCATGCTATCTGCACGAAGACGCCTCGCATGCGCTCGAAAGGGCGGTCGGGCTGGCAGCGGGGATCGGTCTGCGGCTGCGTATTTACGATGCGTTCCGGCCGAGCGAGGCACAGTGGGCGCTGTGGAACCACACCCCCGATCCCGACTTCCTGGCCGACCCGCGGCGCGGTTCTCCGCATTCGCGCGGCGCGGCGCTCGACCTCACCCTGATCGGCGCCGACGACGTGCCGTTGGAGATGGGCACGCCGTTCGATGCCTTCACGCCGCTGTCGCACCACGCCAACACCGAGATCGGCGTCGAGGCCCAGCGCAACCGGCTGGTCCTGCTGGGCTTGATGACTGCGGCGGGCTGGGATTTCTATCGCAACGAATGGTGGCATTATCAACTCTTCGACGCGCGGTCATATCCGGTGCTCGGCAATTCCGATCTCGACCTGCCGATGATTTAGGGCATGTGCCGATCGGATCGGGCCGGTCCGGCGCGTTCGGAACCTGTTCCGGCCGATCGCCGATACGAGTTGCCGCTTGTCGCGTTGTTCCGGCACGCGCTACAAACGGCGCCAGCCCAGCTTTGGACTCCAAGATGCCGCTCTTCCAGGTCCGTTCCATGTCTTGCTCGATCTGCGCGGCCGCGGTGGCCGGGCTCGTCGGCCTGACCGGCCTTGCCGTCGCGTCGGGGGCCGAGGCGGCGAACTCGGCAGTCGTTATGGTGTATCACCGTTTCGGCGAGGATGCGACGCCGTCCACCAATATCCGCCTCGACCAGTTCGAGGCTCATCTCGCCGAGATCGCCCAACGCGGCCTGAACGTCCTGCCGATCCCTGAGATCCTTGCCTCGCTGCGCAACGGCGGCGAACTGCCGGAGCGCACGATCGGGCTCAGCATCGACGATGCCTATCTCTCGGTCCACACCGAGGCCTGGCCCCGGCTGCGCAAAGCCGGACTGCCGTTTACGCTGTTCGTGGCCACCGATTCGGTCGATGGCGGGGTTCCCGGCTACATGAGCTGGGATCAGATCCGCGATCTGGCCGAAAACGGCGTGACGATCGGCAGTCAGACCGCTTCACGGCCTCACATGCCGCTGGTCAGCCGCGACCGGAACGTGCGCGACATCGTCAAGTCCAACCGCCGTTTCGAGGAGGAGCTCGGCCGCAAGCCGCGGCTGTTCGTCTTCCCCTACGGCGAGATGTCGCTGGAGGCGCGCGAGGTGGTCGTCGAACACGGGTTCACCGCCTCGTTCGGGCAGCATTCCGGGGTCCTCCATCCGGGCTCTCGGTTCCACTTCCTGCCGCGGTTCACGATGAACGAGGTCTATGGCGACATCGCCCGCTTCAGGATGGCGGCCAACGCGCTGCCCCTGCAGGTCAAGGACGTCATCCCGCTCGACCCGCTGTTCGATGCCCGGACCAACCCGCCGAACTACGGGTTCACCGTGTTCGGCGAAGCGCTCAAGCGCCTCGGCACCCTGGCGTGCTACGCATCCGGCCAGGGCAAGGCCCGGATCGAGCGCCTGGGGGTTGCGCGGATCGAGATCCGGTTGGACAAGCCGCTGGCGCCCGGGCGGGCCCGGATAAACTGCACCATGCCGGCGCGCGAGGGCCGCTGGCGCTGGTACGGCACACAGTTCTACGTGCTGCGCCGATAGCCCGGCCGCTCAGTCCTCGGACTCCAGGACGAGGTCCGCGGCCGCCCCGCCCAGCCGGACGTCGTCGAAGACGGTCAGCCTGTTGGTGCGGATGATCCGCGTGATCGTGGCGACATAGGCGTCCCGGCGTTCGGAATACATGCGCATTGTCTTGGCCAGCGCCAGCCCGTCGAGCGGGCGGTTGCGGCGGCGGAGATCGGCGCGCGCGGACCGGAACCGGGCATAGGCCGGGTGCGCGTTGAGGTTCGCGGCATAGGCCCGCACGGCATCCATCAGCCGGTCGAAGGCGCGCACGCGATAGCGCGCGCCGGCCTCGCGCGCACGCGGGACGAGCCCCTTGCCGCCCTTGAAGATCCGCTGCCCGAACAGCGCGTTGGCCGTGCGCGCGAACCGCGAGGTGCCCCAGCCGCTCTCCTCCGCGCTCTGGGCGATGGCGAGCGAGGGCGCGATGACGTCGACCCGGCGCAGCAGCTCGGCGAAATCGAACATCGGCACATCGTGGCGGATGAACATCTCGGCCAGCCAGCCCTCCTGCTCGATCGTCAGCGGCTGCTCTTCGACCAGTCTGCTGCGCAGCCTCTCGATGCGTGCCCGGTTCGCCGCAATCGTTCCGTTGACCGCGAGAACCAGCGGCAGGATGATCCGTATGAACAGCGCCTTGCGCTCCGCCGCCTCGGTTACCGTTCTCAGGTCCCGCGGCAAGCTGGCGACGAACAGCCGCGGCACGGTGCCGAAGCGCTGCACGCCGGCAAGGCGGTAGCTATGTCGGTCGAAGACATCGACCAGCGCGGCGGTCGTGTCGGCCCGAACGAGGACGCTCGCCCGGGGCGGGATCACCGGCGCGAAGGGTATCACCGTCCGGTTCACGTCCGGCGCGGGCGCGCCCGCGCGCAAAGTCGGAAGCGTCTCCGGACCGATCGCCTCAGATGCCGGCCGCACAGCCAGGAAGGCCGACGCCGCCAGCGCCGTCAGAACCGCGCCCAACGTAAAGGAGCGGCGGATCAAGCCTTTCCGAATACCGATCATTGCGACTGCCGCGGCCGGCAAAGCCCCGACGGCGGTCACCTTGCCCCGCAACGCCAAGTCGCGTCCCCCATCAAGGACTACCGTCGCCTGGCCGCGAGGATGCTTGCCTCCAAGCCGGCTGTCAACGCGCCTGCGGCGGCCTATGCGAGCCCGTCGAGCTGCTCGTCGGTGAGGTTGCCCGGCACCACGGTGATCGGGATCGGGAACCGGCCCGACAGCCTGCCGGCGAGCGAGGACACCAGCGGGCCGGGGCCCTTGCTGCCGGTGCCCGCACCCAGGACGAGGATCGAGATCGAGGGTTCTTCCTCGATCAGAGCGAGGATCACGTCCCGCGGGCTGCCTTCGCGCACGTACAGAGTCGGCGTCTGGCCGGTGACCGCGCTGACCTCCGCGGCGTGGGTCTGCAGCACCTGCTCGGCCTCTTCGCGGCGTTCCTCGCGCATTTTCTCGGCAACCGACATCCAGTGCTGGAAGTCGCCCGGCTCCATCACGTAGAGAAGCGCGATGCGCCCGCCCGAGCGCCGTGCCCTGAGCGCCGCGAAGCGCA
This sequence comes from Alphaproteobacteria bacterium, assembly GCA_965248835.1. GTDB lineage: Bacteria > Pseudomonadota > Alphaproteobacteria > MPNO01 > MPNO01 > CAYFYS01. The sequence continues at coordinate 1,031,394 of CBDFLJ010000001.1, read as the reverse complement.
GCGCGACATGGACTTCCTCGCTGGAATCGATCACGCACAGGAACACCCGGTCCGAACGTGGCGCGGTGCCGTTGGCATCCCGGGAAGCGACCTGGTTGCTCATGCCTGCTATCCCTATCTCGTCACATTCGGAATATGACGCCGGCGAGCCACCCGAAACCCAGCGCGATCAGGATCGCGGCCGCCCCGTATAGCGCCGACTGCTGGTGGGCGAGGTTGAACACGCTTGCCTCGATGCCGACCTTGCGCACGACCAGTGTGGACTCGCGCCGGCCGACCTCGCGGCCCTGGTCGAACAGGAAGACCTCGACCCGGTATGGCCCGGTAGGGACGTTGGCGGGGAAGATCACGGCGGTCCGGAAGAGCCGGTCGCCGATGACCTTGATCCCCGTCGGGTCGTAGGCATAAAGCTGCTGGCGGGTCTTGTTGCGGATCAACGCCTTGCGATAGACCAGCGCGGTGTCTCCGGTCGCATTGGCGGCCGCCGGCAGGGCGAGGCGGTCGACTCCGATCCGGCGGTCCGCCAGCACGGCCTGCGGCGCCACCGCCTCCAGCGGCCTCGTCGCGGCCACATGGTAGAAGGCCGGCAGGCCGGGGAAGACCATCGAGGCGCCGTTGACCCACATCCCGGCGATCCGCACGCGCCGGCGGACCCTCTCGTCGCGGGCCGGCCCGCGGATCACCACCACCACATCGCCGCCCGGGTCCTTGGCGCCGAACAGCAGCAGCTTGGTGCCGGAGAACCCCGTGGTGATCGCGATCTCATGGCTCGACAGATCCGCGACCAGCGTTTTGGCCGCTGCCGCCGGCCCGCCGGTCGCGCATATCAGGCCCAACGCGAGGGCGGCAACGCAAGTCTGTGCTGCGGCGCTCATCGGACCGTCCCCACCGCGCCCAGGCTGAACAAATCGTCCGGCGTGGCTACCAGGCCGTATGCGACCCGCACGCAGACCGCCAACACGATCAACCCGAGCAGGATCCGAAGCTGCTCGCCGCGCAGCTTGGCCGAGAAGCGGGCGCCGATCTGGGCGCCGATCACGCCGCCGATCAGCAGGAACAGCGCCAGCACGATGTCCACGGTCTGGTTGTTGAACGCCTGCAGGAAGGTCACGTTGGCGGTCACGAACACGATCTGGAACAGCGAGGTGCCGACGACGATCGAGGTCGGCATGCCGATCAGATAGATCATCGCCGGCACCATCACGAACCCACCGCCGACACCCATGATCGCGGCCAGCACGCCGACGAACAGCCCGACCGAGAACGGCAGCAGCGAGCTGACATAAAGCTTGGAGGCGCGGAACCGCATCTTGAGCGGCAGACCGTGAACCCAGGTGTGCTGGTGCAGCTTGCGCGGCGGGGCCGATGGCCGGCGGGCGCGCAACCAGGCGCGCGCGCTCTCCACGACCATCAGCGCGCCGACGATGCCGAGGAAGACGACATAGGACAGCGAGATCGCGAAGTCGATCTGGCCCAGCCCGCGCAGGAAGGTGAACAGCCACACCCCCAGCGAGGAGCCGACGAAGCCGCCGGCCAGCAGCACCAGGCCCATCTTGACGTCGACGTTGCCGCGCCGCCAATGGGCCAGCGCGCCGGAAACCGACGCCGCGACGACCTGGTTCGCCTCGGTGGCGACCGCCACCGCTGGCGGCACGCCGATGAAGATCAGCAGCGGGGTCATCAGAAACCCGCCGCCCACGCCAAACAGGCCCGACAGGAAGCCGACGCCGCCGCCGAGCCCGAGCAGCAGCAGCACGTTGACGGACATCTCGGCGATCGGCAGGTAGATCTGCATGCCTGGGTCTCAGGGTGATCCGGTCATGCGGACAGCAGGCCGACGATGCGATGGACCTCTTCGAGCACCGGGTCGGCGACGGCGCGCGCGCGCTCGGCGCCGGCGGTGAGCACCTGGTCCACATAGGCCGGATCGGCGTTGAGCCGGGTCAACTCGGCACCGATCGGCGCCAGGGTCTCGACCGCCAGGTCGCTCAACGCGCCCTTGAAGTCGGCGAACCCCCTGCCGCCGTACTCGGCCAGCACTTCGGCGACGCTGCGCTCGGCAAGCGCCGCAAAGATGCCGACCAGGTTCGCCGCCTCCGGCCGGCCGGCGAGGCCCGCCTGGCTGTCGGGCAGCGGCTCGGAGTCGGTGCGCGCGCGCCGGATCTTGCGGGCGATCGCATCGGCCTGATCGGACAGGTTGATGCGCGAGGCATCGGACGGGTCGGACTTGCTCATCTTCACCGTCCCGTCGCGCAGGCTCATCACCTTCGTCGCCTCGCCCAGGATCAGCGGCTCGATGATCGGGAAGAAGTCCTTTCCGAAATCGTGGTTGAACTTCTGGGCGATATCGCGGGCAAGCTCGAGATGCTGCTTCTGGTCCTCGCCTACCGGCACGTGGGTCGCCCGGTAGGCCAGGATGTCCGCGGCCATCAGGGTTGGGTAGACGTACAGACCGACGGAGGCATTCTCGCGGTGCTTGCCCGCCTTTTCCTTGAACTGGGTCATCCGGTTGAGCCAGCCGAGCCTGGCGGTGCAGTTGAAGATCCAGGCGAGCCCGGCGTGGGCGGCCACGCGGGACTGGTTGAAGATGATGCTGCGCTGCGGATCGATGCCCGCGGCGATAAAGGTGGCCGCGCATTCCCGGGTGCTGCGGACCAGATCCGCGGGATCCTGCCAGACCGTGATCGCGTGCAAATCGACGACGCAGTAGATGCAGTCGTAGGACTCCTGCAGCCGGACGAAGTTGCGGATCGCGCCCAGATAGTTGCCCAGGTGCAGGTTGCCCGACGGCTGCACGCCGGAGAAGATTCGGCTCAAGTCAGATGCTCCAGCCCGCACCAGGCGGGGTGCGGCCGGGTTATCCTCCCAACGCCTTGAGGGGTCAAGCCCCGCGCCGGGTCATCGATCGGCGCATCTCCTTGAGCCCGGCGGCCCCGGCAAGCACCGCAAGGGCGCCGTAGCACGCAATGCCGGCAAGCACCAGAAGGACCAGTGCCGCGGCGCGCTCCAGCCCGCCGGCGGCGACCATGGTGGCCACGCCGGCGAGGCTCGCGGCAAGCCCGCCCACCATGCCGATCGTCGCCAGCCCCATCCGCACCACCCTGGTCCTGAGCCGCGCGTCGATGGTGAAATGGCCGCGCCGGGCCAGGATGAGCCAAAGCAGGGCCGCGTTGATCCACGAGGCGGCCGAGGTCGCCAGCGCCAGCCCGACATGCTCCAGCGGCCGCAGCAGGACAATGCTGAGCACGATGTTGGCCGCGACCGCGACCGCGGCCACCTTGACCGGGGTGATCACGTCCTCGCGGGCGAAGAACCCCGGCGCCAGCACCTTGACCAGCACGAAAGCCGGCACCCCCAGGGCGAAGGCCATCAGGGTATTGGCGGTCGCGGCGCTGTCCGCGGCATCGAAGGCGCCGCGCTCGAACAGCACGGCGATGATCGGGCCCGGGATCACGATCAGCGCGGCCGCGGCCGGCAGGGTCAAGAGCAGCGCGAACTCGACCGCGCGGTTGACGCTGGCCATGCCGGCCTCAAACTCCCCGGCGCGGATCTGGCGCGACAGCAGCGGCAGCAGCGCGGTGCCCACAGCCACCCCGATCACGCCCAACGGAAGCTGGTAGACCCGGTCGGCGTAATAGAGGTAGGAGACCGCTCCGGTCGGCAGGAGCGATGCGAGGATGGTGCCGATCATCAGGTTGATCTGGACCACGCCGGCACCGACGGCGCCCGGCAGGATCCGCATCAGGAGCTGCCTGACCCGTGGGTTGAGCCGCGGCCGCGGCAGATGGAACCGCATGCCCTGGCGCCGGCAGGCCTCGATCAGCCACAGGAACTGGATGAGCCCGGCGGCGCACACCCCCCAGGCGAGGGCGTGGCCGGGGGTCTCCAGATACGGCGTGGCCGCGAGGAGCATGACGATCAGGGTGATGTTGAGCAGGATCGGGGCCGCCGCGGCCGCCGCGAAGCGTCCGAGCGCATTGAGGATGCCGCTCAACTGCGAGACCAGCGAGACGAACAGGAGATAGGGAAAGGTGATCCGCGCCAGCTCGACGGCGAGTGCGAACTTCGCCGGATCTTCTGCGAAGCCCGGCGCGAAGACATGCATCGCCCAGGGCATCGCGATCTGCATGGCCGTGCAGAACACCAACAGCGCCGCGGCCAGGACCGCAAGGACCTGTGCGCCGAATCGGCGGGCGGCGTCCAGCCCTTCGTCGGTCAGCACGCCGGTGAACAGCGGCACGAAAGCCGCGGCGAACGCGCCCTCGGCGAACAGGCGCCGGAAGAAATTCGGCAGCTTGAAGGCGACGAAGAACGCGTCCGCCACCGGACCCGCGCCCAGCGTGGCGGCGATCAGGATGTCGCGCGCGAAGCCGAGGACCCGGCTCACCATGGTGTAGCCGCCGACGGTCGCGATCGAGCTCAGCAGGCGCATGCGGCTTAAATAGCAGTTCCTGGCCGGATTACGAGGCGCGCCTCGATGCAACCGCCGGCATATCGCCCTGCGCCGCAGGCGCGGCGAATGACGAAAGCGCGTCCAGCAGCGCGGCACGGATCTGTGCACGCTTGGCCTCGCGGGCGATCTTCAGCCCGAAGACGTCCTTGATGTAGAAGACATCGACCGCGCTCTCGCCATAGGTGGCGATCTGAGCGCTGGCGATCTGGACGTTCTGAGCGGTCAGCGCCCGGGTCAGCGCAAACAGCAGGCCCGGCCGATCCCGGCCGTTGACCTCAACGACCGTGTGGGTCCGGCTGGCGGCGTTGTCGATGATCACCCGGGGGGCGACGTCGAAGACCCGCTCGCGGCCGCGGTGCTCGTTGCGCATCAGCCGCCCGATCTCTTCCCGCAGCCCGCCGTCGCCGGCGAGCGTGCGTTCAATGGTCGCGGAAATCCGTTCCAGCCGGTCGGACCGGGTGACCGGGCCGCCGTTGCGGTCCTCCACCCAGAAGGTATCCAGTGCCATGCCGTCGGTCATGGTGACGATCTTGGCATCGACGATGTTCGCCCCGCAGATCGAAAGCGCCCCGGCAATCTGGGAAAACAGCCCGGCCTGGTCGGCCGCGCACAGCGTGATCTCGGTCACGCCGCGGTACCGGTCGATCCGGGTCTCTATCGCCAGCGGCTTGTCCTGGGCGCGCGCGCGGCGGACGAGCCGCGCGTGGCGGACGTGGGCCTCGGCGGAAAACGACAGCCAATAGGCGGGATTGGCGCGCGCGATGTGGTCCTCGATATCCTCGGGCGGGAAATCGCCGAGCGCCGTGCGCAGCGCGTCCTTGGCCTCGGCGATCCTGTGCTCTCCGCCCTCGGCCGCGAAGCCGCCGGTCAGGATCTCCTCGGCGGCGCGGTAGAGGTCGCGCAACAGCGCCGCCTTCCACGCCGTCCAGACGCCGGGGCCCACCGCACGGATATCGGCCACCGTCAGCACCAGCAGCAGCCGCAGCCGTTCAAGCGAGCGGACCGTCTCGACGAAATCGGCGATCGTCTGCGGATCGTTGATGTCGCGCCGGAAGGCGGTGTTCGACATCACCAGGTGCTGGCGCACCAGCCAGGCCGTCGTCTCGGTCTCCTCCTCGCTCAGCCCCACTCGCGGGCACAGCCGCAGGGCGATCTGCTCGCCGATGACCGAATGGTCGCCGCCGCGGCCTTTGGCAATGTCGTGCAGCAGGACCGCCATATAGAGCGCGCGCCTGGAGTGGACGGTCTTGACCACCTCGGTTGCGATCGGCATCTGCTCGGCGAACCTGCCGGCCTCGATGCCGCGCAGGATCCCGATCGCCATGATGGTGTGCTCATCGACGGTATAGACGTGATACATGTCGTGCTGCATCTGGGCGACGATCCGGCCGAAGTCCGGGATGAACCGGCCGAACACCCCGGCCTCGTTGAGCCGTCTCAGCGTCGTCTCCGGATCCTTTTCCGAAGTGAGCATCTCCAGGAACAGCCGGTTGGCTTCCGGATCCTCGCGCAGGCCGTCGACCAGCCGCAAGTTGCGGGTCACCGAGCGCAACGGCCGGGGATGGACGTCGAGCTCGTGTTCCTGGGCGGCATGGAACAGGCGCAGGATATCGACCGGCCGGTCGGCGAACTTGTTGGGCTTGGCGAGCGCCAGCCGGCCGCTCTCGACGGTCAGCCGTTCGCCGACGCGCTGGACGCGGCCCAGCCGGGGCAAAGCGAACCGCGGTCGCTTGGTGTGCTCGGCCTCCAGCGCCGCGCAGAAGATCCGGGTCAGGTCTCCGACGCCTTTCGCGGTCAGGTAGTAGTGCTTCATGAACCGCTCGACGCCGCGGCTTCCGGCACGGTTCCGGTAGCCGAGCCGTTCGCCGATCTCGGCCTGGTAGTCAAAGGTCAGGCGGTCCTCGCCGCGCCCGGTGAGGTAGTGAAGATGGCAGCGCACGTTCCAGAAGAAACGCTGCGCCCTGTCGAAGCCGGCCGCCTCTGCCTGGGTGAGCACGTTGTGCCGGACCAGGCCCGCGGCGTCATCGACGCGGTAGAGGTACTTGGCGATCCAGAACATGGTCTGGAGGTCGCGCATCCCGCCCTTGCCGTACTTGATGTTGGGCTCCAGCACGTAGCGTGAATCGCCCATGCGGTGATGGCGCTGGTCGCGCTCGGCGAGCTTGGCTTCGACGAACTGGGTCTGCGAGCCGGCCACGACCTGGCTGCGAAAGCGCTCGCGCAGGTCGTTGTAGAGCGCCTTCTCGCCCCAGATGTAGCGGGTCTCCAGGATCGCGGTGCAGATGGTCTGATCGGCTTTGGACAGGCGGATGCAGTCCGGGATCGAGCGGGTGGCGTGGCCGACCTTCAGGCCCAGATCCCAGAGCATGTAGAGCACGTACTCCGGGACCTGCTCGGCCCGCGGCGTCGGCTTGTAGGGCACCAGGAACAGCAGATCGATGTCGGAGTGGGGCGCCAACTCGCCCCTGCCGTAGCCGCCGACCGCGGTCAGGCACTGGTGCTCGGCCGAAGTCGGGTTAGCCGCCGGGTAGACCCGTTGCGCCGCCAGATCGTAGATCGCCCGTATGAGCTGATCGATCAGGAAGGATCGGGCGCGCACCGTATCCTCACCCGAGGCCTCCTCGGCGTCAAAGCGGCGGCGGATCTCGGCATCGCCCCGACCGTGGGCATCCTTGAGCACGCCCAGGAGCTCCGCCCGGCACGACGCCGCCGAGCGCGCGGCCAGGATCACGTCATCCAGGGCCGCATTGAGCGCGGCCCGGTCGAGGATCGCGCGCTGTCTGGGGATCGAAGCCATGGGCGGACTATAGCGCCATTCGGATTGACCGAACCGGGAATCGGATGCGGCGGCGGATCGGTCAGGATGTCGCGCCGTCGAGCGCCGCGCGCATCTTGTAGAGGAATTCGAGCGCCTCGCGGGGCGACAGATCGTCGGGGTTTATCCCGGCCAGCATCGTCTCGGCAAGCGAAGGGCTGGGCGGTGCGGGCGGCGGTGCGGCGGCGAACAGCGGCAGGTCGTCGGCAAGCCTGGCGAGCGCGCCCGACTGTTCGCCTTTCTCCAGGGTCTCCAGCACCTCCTCGGCGCGGTCGAGCGCCTGGCCCGGCAGGCCTGCAAGCCGCGCGACGTGGATCCCGTAGGACTGGTTGGCGGCGCCGGCAACGACTTCGTGGAGAAAAACGATCTCCTGACCCCATTCCTTGACCCGCATCGTTGCGCATCGCAGCGCGTCGAGCCGGCCGGTCAGCGCGGTCAGCTCGTGGAAATGGGTGGCAAACAGGGCGCGGGCGCTATTGATCTCGTGCAGGTGCTCCAGCGTCGCCCAGGCGATCGACAGCCCGTCGAAGGTCGCCGTGCCGCGGCCGATCTCGTCGAGGATCACCAGCGAGCGCGGCCCCGCGCGGTTGAGGATCGCCGCGGTCTCGACCATCTCGACCATGAAGGTCGACCGTCCGCGCGCCAGGTCGTCGGACGCGCCGACCCGGGAAAACAGGCGGTCTACGACGCCGATATGGGCGCTGTCGGCCGGGACGAAGGCGCCGATCTGCGCCAGGATGGCGATCAGCGCGTTCTGGCGCAGGAACGTCGATTTCCCGGCCATGTTCGGCCCCGTCACCAGCCAGAGCCTCTGGTCGGCCCGCAGATCGCAGTCATTGGGGACGAACTGGGCCGCACCGTCGCGCTCGAGGAACACCTCGACCACCGGATGACGCCCGCCGACGATTTCGAAGGCAGCGCTATCGTCGACCAGCGGACGGACATAGCGGCGCTCGACGGCAAGCTCGGCAAGTGCGGCGGCGACATCGATCTCGCCCAGGGCGGAAGCGGCCGCGGCGACCGGCTCGGCCGCGGCGACGACCGACAAGCTCAACGCATCGAAGATCTCGAGCTCGCGCTCCAAGGCCTTGTCCGATGCGGTGGCCAGGCGCTCCTCCAGGTCGGCGAGCTCGACGGTGGTGAAGCGCTTGGCATTGACCATGGTCTGGCGGTGGATGAACCGTCCATCCTCGGGAATGCGTGCGGCATTGGCCGCGGTCACCTCGACGAAATAGCCGACCACGTTGTTGTGGCGGACCTTGAGCGAGGCGATCCCGGTCTCCGCGGCATAGCGCGCCTGGAGGTCGGCGATCAGCCGGCGGCTGTCGTCGCGCAGCGCGCGCAGCTCATCGAGCGCGGCGTCGTAACCTTTAGCAACGAACCCGCCGTCGCGGGCGAGCAACGGCAGATCCTCGCCCAGCGCCCCGGACAGCCCGTCGAACAGATCCGCATGGCCTGACAGGCAAGCGGAAGCGGCCGCCAGGTCGCGCGCCAGCGGCGCTTCGGCCGCACCAAGGAGCCCGGCCAGGTCTTCGCAGCACGCCAGCGCATCGCGGACCGCCGCCAGGTCGCGCGGACCGCCGCGGCCCAGCGTCAGCCGGCTGAGCGACCGCGCGAGATCCGGGCAGCGGCCGAGCCGCTCGCGGACCGCCCCGCGCAGGCCGGCGTCCCGGCGCAGGAAGTCCAGCGCGTCCTGGCGGTCGCGGATTTGATCGGTCCCGGTCAGCGGTGCTGCGATCCGCGCCGCCAGCGCACGCGCTCCCGCCCCGGTCACGGTGAGGTCGATCACGCCGAGCAGAGACCCGCCGCGCTCGCCCGAGATCGAGCGGTCGATCTCCAGGTTGCGCCGGCTCGCCGCGTCGATCTCCATCCGCGCGCCGGCCGTAAGCCGGGTCGGCGGGTCGAGCCGCGGCATCCGGCCCTGCTGGGTCAGCGCGACATAGTCGAGCACCGCCCCGCAGGCCGCGATCTCGGCCCGGGTAAAGGCCCCGAAGCCGTCCAACGACCGTACGCCATAGTGATCCTGCAGCCGGCGGCGCGCCGATTCGCTGTCGAACCGGCCGGCCGGCCGCGGCGTCGGCATCCCGTTCCAGCCCGACAGCGCCTGGCCGACCGCCGTCCGGGCAAGCAGGCGGTCGGACAGGATCAACTCGCCCGGGTCGATGCGGGCCAGGGCTTCGGGCAGCGCTGCCTCGGCAATCTCCTGGCTTTGGAACTCACCGGTGGAGACGTCGAGCCAGGCAAGCCCCAACGCGCCCTCGGCCTCGGCAAGGCCGGCCAGATAGTTGTGGCTGCGGGCATCGAGCAGCGTCTCTTCGGTGAGGGTGCCGGGGGTGATGACCCGGACGATCTCGCGCGAGACGAGTGTTTTGCCGCGCTTGCGGGATTCGGCCGGATCCTCGGTCTGTTCGCAGACCGCGACCCGGAAACCCTTGCGGATCAGGCGCTGCAAGTATCCGTCCGCGGCGTGAACCGGCACGCCGCACATCGGGATATCCTCGCCCTGGTGGCGGCCCCGTCGGGTAAGCGTGATGTCGAGCGCCGCCGCGGCGGCGACCGCATCCTCGAAGAACAGCTCGTAAAAATCCCCCATCCGGAAGAACAGCAGACAGCCCGGGCTGGCCTCCTTGGCGGCCCGGTATTGCATCATCATCGGCGTCGGCGCGGGCGTGCCCGGGCGCTCGGCGGGGCGGGTGGGCATGGCCCACGGTAGCACGGCGCCGGCCGCGCCAGCCAGCACCGGCGGTTGGCGCCGCCGCGGCGAGTTGATAGTCTCGCCGCGCGCCGGATTTTCCGAGGGCGATGACGGGACGATGGCCCACCGACTGGTTCCGGCACGGTTGATTTTCTTCGGCATCGCAGCCGTCGCGTGGCCCGGATTCGCGGTCCTGTTCGTCCTGGTGGTCACCGGGCTGCTCGCGCCCGAAGCGGGCCTGCTGGGTGCGCTGGCGATCATCGTCCCGCTGTGGTGGCCGATCCGGCACCATTTCCACGCGCTCGCCAGGCTGGCCGACGGGCTCAACGACATGAACGACGAGGTTGTCGCGCGCGCCGAGCCCGGGCGGCTGCACATCGATTCGCCCTTGATCACCCGGCCGATCGCGGCCGCCTTGACCGACGCGGCGACCCGCCTGTACCGCCAACACCACCAGCTCCTGGTCCGCCACCGCTCCCTGGAGAGCCTGGTCGAGCACCTGCCCAACCCGGTGATCGCGATCGACGGCGAGCGGCGGATCGTGCGCGCGGCAAGCGGTATCGACACCGATTTCGGGAGCAATCCGGTGGGCAGCGACCTGGCCAGCGTGCTGCGCGATCCCGGCATCCTCGAGGCGGCCGAGCGGGTCATCGGCACCGGCCGGACCGAGGAGATCGATTTTATCGGCGGACCGGCGTCGGACGTGGCGCTGTCGGCCCGCATCGTCGGCCTCGCCGAGGCCGCGCCCGACGGCACGCGCGCGGTGATCGAGGTCTCCAACGTCACCGACACCCGGCGGATCGAGCGCGCGCGCTCGGATTTCATCGCCAATGCGAGCCACGAGCTGCGCACGCCGCTGTCGGTGCTGCTGGGCTGCATCCAGACCCTGCGTGGTCCGGCCCGTGAAGACATCGAGGCCCAGAAGCGGTTCCTGGAGATGATGGAGGAGCAGGCCGAGCGGATGGCCAGGCTGGTCGCCGACCTCTTGTCCCTGTCGAAGATCGAGCTCAACGAGCACCAGGCCCATTCGGCCGCCGTCGCTCTGCCCGCGGTGCTCGACAATGTGCGCGACGCGCTGCAATTCGCCGCCCGCTCGCGCGGCATGACCATCGAGATCGACGGCGCGCGCGGCGTCGGCGCGGTCATCGGCGACCGGGACGAGCTGATCCAGCTCTTCCAGAACCTGATCGACAATGCGATCAAGTATGGCCGCGAGGGATCCAAGGTCGGGGTGACGGTCGCGCCGGGCCGGCTTGACGGCGCCGAGGCCATGGTCGTGGCCATTAGCGACGAGGGCGAGGGGATCGCTGCGGAGCACCTGGGCCGGCTGACCGAGCGGTTCTACCGGGTCGACACCGCGCGCTCGCGCGAACTCGGCGGCACCGGCCTCGGGCTCGCCATCGTCAAGCACATCATCGGCCGTCACCGCGGCCGGCTGAATATCGAAAGCACGCCCGGCGCCGGCAGCACCTTCCGGGTCAGCCTGCCGGCCGCCGAACCCGGTGCCGACCAGGACGACGACGGGTTGGCCTAGTTCGAACGGCGGCGTGTCCCGAGCGGGCGTGTGGCGGAGGAAACCAAGCCGGCATCCGTATCGCGCGCCCGGCCGGCTACGCGCGGGAAGCGCCGATGGCGTCGAGCGCTTGCCGATGCGCGGCCGCCGAGGCGGCGCCGAAGCAGGCGAACACCACCTGCTCGATCGGCGAGGATCCGGCGAGGACGTCGGCGACCGTGCGGACCGCGATGCCGGCCGCCCGGTCCGCCGGAAACCGGTAGATGCCGGTGCTGATCGCCGGGAAGGCGATGCTGGTGCAGCCGTTCCGGGCGGCCAAGCCCATCGCGGTGCGATAGCAGCCGGCCAGCAGATCGTCCTCGCCGGTGCCGCCGCCCTGCCACACCGGCCCGACGGCATGGATCACCCACTTCGCGGGCAGCGCGAAGCCGGGGGTGATCTTGGCGCTGCCGGTGGCGCAACCGCCGAGCGCGCGGCAGGCCGCGATCAGCTCCGGCCCGGCCGCGCGGTGGATCGCGCCGTCGACCCCGCCGCCGCCGCGCAGCCCCTCATTGGCGGCGTTCACGATCGCATCGACGGCGAGGGTGGTGATATCTGCCGCCGCGACGACCATGCGTTCCTTCATCGTCGATCCCTCATCAAGACCACCAGAAGCGCCAGCCCCGGCAGGGCCGCGAGCGCCGTCATGATGAAGAACATTACCCAATCTCCGCCCAGACGGTCGACCGACCAGCCGGCGAGAGCGCCGAGCTGGATACGGGCGAAATTGCCGATCGAGGCGAGCAACGCGTACTGCGTGGCGGTGAAATCCCGGTTGCACAGCGATGACAGATAGGCGACGAAGGCGCTGGTCGCCATCCCGGCGGTAAAGTTGTCGAAGAACACCGCCGCCGCCAGCAAACCGAGGTCCCTGCCGGCCCAGGCGAGCAGCGCGAACAGAAGATTGGTCGCCGTCATCACGATACCGCTGGCGAGCAGCGCGGTGATGATGCTCACCCGGGCGCACAGCACGCCGCCGGCGAACACGCCGAGCAATGTCGCTGCCAGCCCGACCGATTTCGAATAGTTGGCGATCTCGACCTTGGTGAAGGCGAGATCGACATAGAACACCCCGGCCATCCGCCCGAGCATCGCATCGCCGAACTTGAACAGAATGATGAAGCCGATGACCACCAGCGCGAGCCGGCCCAGCCTGGTGAAGAACTCGACCAACGGCGCGACGACGGCATGGCGCAGCCACGCCCCGGTCGGCCGGGAGGTCGGGCCGGCGGGACCGCGCCCGGGCTCGCGGGCGAGCAGGGGGACGGCCATCAACAGCACGATGAGGACGCAAGTACCGGCATAGGCGGTCTGCCAGGACGTTGCCGCGGCGAGGTAGAGCACGCCCGCACCGGATGCGAAGGCGCCGATGTGCCAGCCCAGCACCGCGACCGCGGCGCCGGCGCCATAGGTCCTGGGCTCCAGGATCTCGATCCGGTAGGCATCGACCGCGACGTCCTGGGTCGCCGAGACCAGGGCGACGGCCACCGCGGCGCCGGCCAGAAGCAGCGGGCTGCGCGCCGGATCGCCCAGGGCCATCGCCCCGATGGCAAGCACCAGGAGCGCCTGGGCGAGCACGATCCACGACCGCCGCCGGCCGAGCCGCGCGCCGAGCCAGGGGATCCGCGCGTGGTCGAGCAGCGGCGCCCACAGGAAGTTGATCGCATACGGCGTCGCCACCGCGCCGAACAGCCCGATCGTCGTGCGGCTCAGCCCCTCCTCGCGCAGCCAGATCGACAGCGTCGCGAAGACCAGCGAGCTGGGCAGGCCGCTGGCGAGACCGAGACCGAAGATGGCCGCAAAGCGGCGGTCGCGGTAGACGACGAGCCCGGCTGCGATCGAGCCCATGGTCATCGCCGCCCGCGCGGCCGCCTCAAGGTGCTGGCAGGGCGGCCCGCTGGGCCCGCTTGCGCGCGTGCGAATCCAGCAGGGCCTTGCGCAGACGGATGGTGCCGGGTGTCACCTCGACCAGCTCGTCATCACCGATATAGGCGATCGCCTCTTCCAGCCGCATCGGCCGCGGCGGGCTGAGCCGCACCGCATCGTCCTTTCCGGCGGCCCGGAAGTTGGTGAGCTGCTTGGTCTTCAGCGGATTGACCTCCAGGTCGTTGCCGCGCGTGTGCTCTCCGATGACCATCCCGCGATAGACCTTGGCGCCGGGGGCGATGAACATCACCCCACGGTCTTCGAGGTTGAACAGGGCATAGGGCACCGCTTCGCCATCGCCGGTGGAGATCAGGGCCCCGGCGCGCCGTTCCTTGATCGGACCGCGATGGGGTCCGTAACCGTGGAACAGGCGGTTCATGATCGCGGTGCCGCGGGTGTCGTTCATCAGCACGCCGTTGAAGCCGATCAGCCCGCGCGAAGGCGCGATGAAGCCGATGCGCAGCTTGCCGCCGCCGGAGGGCTGCATGTCGGTCAGCTCGCCCCGGCGCAGGCCCAGCGCCTCGACCACGCCGCCGACGAATTCTTCGTCGACATCGATGATCACCTCCTCCAGCGGCTCCAGCAGGGTGCCGGTGTCGGGATCGGTCCGGAACAGCACGCGCGGGCGGGAAACCGACATCTCGTAACCCTCCCGGCGCAGGGTCTCGATCAGCACGCCGAGCTGCAGTTCGCCCCGCCCGCGGACCTCCAGCGCATCGTCGTTCCCGGTCGGGCGCACGTCGATGGCGACGTTGCCCTCGGCCTCGCGGAACAGCCGCGCGCGCAGCACCCGCGATGTGAGCTTGTCGCCGTCGCGGCCGGCAAGCGGCGAATCGTTAACCGAGAATCGCATCGCCAGCGTCGGGGGATCGACCGGCGCGGCTTCGAGCGGTGCGCTGACCGAGGGATCGGCGATGGTATCGGCGACCGATGCGACCTTGAGCCCGGCCACCGCGACGATATCGCCGGCCTCGGCGCGCCCGACCGACTCGCGGGCCAGTCCGCGAAACGCCAGCAGCTTGGTCATCCGGGCCGACTCGATCGTCTTGCCGTTCCGGTCGAGGACGGTGACCTGCATGTTGGTTTGTGCCGCGCCGCGCGCGATCCGCCCGGTCAGGACCCGCCCAAGATAGGAATCGTATTCCAGGATGCTCGCCAGCATCGCGAACGGGCCTTCGCGATCGCCGTCCGGGGCACCTACCTCGGCGAGGATGGCATCGAGGAGCGGTGCCATCGAATCCCGCTTGTGGTCGAGCTCCGTCGCCGACCATCCCTCCTTCGCCGACGCGTATAGCGTCGGGAAATCGAGCTGCGTCTCGCTCGCGCCCAGAGCCGCGAACAGGTCGAAGACCGCCTCGACCACCTCGTAGGGCCGCGCATCGTGGCGATCGATTTTGTTGATCACGACGATCGGCGCCAAGCCGCGCGCCAGCGCCTTGGTGAGGACGAACTTGGTCTGGGGCATCGGACCCTCGGCGGCATCGACCAGCAGCAGCGCGCCGTCGACCATCGACAGGATGCGCTCGACCTCGCCGCCGAAGTCGGCGTGACCCGGCGTGTCGACGATGTTGATCCTGGTGCCCCGCCAGATCACCGAGGTGCATTTGGCAAGGATCGTGATGCCCCGCTCGCGCTCCTGGTCGCCCGAATCAAGCGCGCGTTCGGCGATGCGCTGGTTCGCCCGCACCGCCCCGGTCGCCCGCAGGAGCGCGTCGACCAGCGTCGTCTTGCCGTGATCGACATGGGCGATGATGGCGATGTTGCGCACGCTCATGGCTGATCCCCGCGCGGTCGCCCAGGGGTGTTACGCCAGGCCGACCAGATCGGCGAGCCTGGACTCCGGACGGGCGCCGTAATGGCTGATGATCTCCGCCGCGGCGACCGCACCGATCCGGCCGCATTCCGCCGGCTCGAACCCGTGCGCCAGCCCGTAGAGCACGCCGGCGGCGTAGAGATCGCCGGCACCGGTGGTGTCGACCACCTGCGCGGCCGCCGCCGCCGCGATCGGCGTGACCGCGCCCTCGCTGACGACCGCCGATCCGTCCGCACCCCTGGTCACGGCCGCGAAGGCGCAGTCGCGGCCGACCAGCCGGCAAGCCTCGTCGAAGTCTGCGACCTCGTAGAGCGCGGTGATCTCGGACTCGTTGGCGAACAGGATGTCGATATGGCCGGCCACGAGATGGCGGAACGCGGCGCGGTGGCGCTCGACGCAGAACGCGTCCGAAAGCGACAGCGCGACCTTGCGGTTGGCGAAATGGGCGAGTTCGGCCGCCTTCACGAAGGCTTCCTTGGCCGGTTCCCTGTCGAACAGGTAGCCTTCGAGATAGGTGATCTGCGCGGTGCCGATCAGCTCCGGGTCGACGTCATCGGGTCCCAACTCCGTCGAGATGCCGAGGAAGGTCTGCATGGTGCGCTGGGCATCGGGCGTAACGAAGATCAGGCAGCGCGCGGTCTGCGGCCCGGCGCTCGCCGGCCGGGTGCGGTAGGCGACGCCGGCCGCGCGGATATCGTGGCGAAACACATCGCCCAGCGTATCGTCGCGCACCTTGCCGATATAGGCGCCCGCACCGCCCAGCGATGCGACGCCGGCAAGCGTGTTGGCGGCCGATCCGCCGGAGATCTCGATCCCCGGCCCCATCCGCTCGTAGAGCTCGCGCGCCTGGTCTTGGTCGATCAGGGTCATCGCGCCCTTGCGGAGGCCGAGGCCGGCCAGCGTCGCGTCGTCGGTCTGCGAGAGCACATCGACGATCGCATTGCCGAGTCCGACCACGTCGAAGGGGGCATCGGACTCGGTATGGGTCTCGGCCATGGGCATTCTCCGGGGAAGGGCTATCCTGGGCGCTGGAGCGGCGCGGTGTACTGCTGCGCCGAACGGGGTCCACGCGCGGAGCCGGGACAATAGACATGCTTGGCGGACTCTCCAAGGCGCTTGAACAGGCCTTCGATCCGACCTTCCGCGCCGTCGCGCTGAAGAGCATCGCGATCTCGGCCGCGCTGTTCTGCGCGCTGGTGGCAATCCTCGGGTGGCTGCTGGGCACGCTTGCGCTGTTCGACATCGGCTGGCTCGACTGGATCGTCCGGGGGGTCGGCGGGGCGGGCGCAATCGTGGTTTCGATTCTGCTGTTCCCGGCGGTGGCGACAATCGTCGTCGGTCTGTTCCTGGAGGAGATCGCCGATGCGGTCGATGCACGCCATTATCCGGAAAAGCCGCCTGCCGCAGGGGCCGGCCTCGCGACCGCGCTCGCCTCTGCCGCAAGGCTCGCCGGAATCGCGGTCGTCCTCAACCTGCTGGTCCTGCCGCTCTATCTTATACCCGGAATAAATCTCTTTGTTTTCTTCGGGTTGAACGGTTATCTTCTGGGCAGAGAGTATTTCGAGCTGGTGGCGCTGCGGCGGATGGATGCCGCCGCAGCGAGTGCGTTGCGCAGGCAATTTCGCTGGCGTATGTTTTTCGCGGGCGTGCTGATCACCTTGTTGCTGAGCATCCCGGTCATCAACTGGCTGATGCCTATGATTGCGACCGCCTTCATGGTTCACGAAATAGAACGGATCGGACGGCGCGCCGTGCCTGCCTGATGTCGCGATGCAGCCGGAAACAGCACCTGACAATCTGAGCGTGCCATCGGGTAAAGACGGGGGGACATCGGAAATGTTCGGTCGCAAGAAAGACGACATCGAGGAGGCAAAGATGGACGCGGATCTGGAACAGCCCGAACCGCCGGAGGAAGACGCCTCCGCTTCGCTTTCGCTGAGATCGCGGACCCGCGAACGCACGCCGATCTCGCCGCCGGTGCCCGCGTCGGTGGCCCGCCCGGAACCGGTCCGCCGTCCGCCGGACATCCACAGCGCGACGGGCCGGCCCGTCGGCCGCCTCGACAACGAGAGCAAGAAGCTCATCGTCGGCCCCGAGATCGTGCTCGACGGCCAGATCAAATCTTGCGACAAGTTGGTCGTCGGAGGCTGGGTCGAGGCCAACATGATCGACTGCGGCGAGATCGAGATCGCCGAGACCGGGACGTTCAAGGGCGAAGCCGAAATCGATACGGCCGACATCAGCGGTACTTTCGAAGGCTCGCTGACGGTGCGTAAGCTGCTGATCGTGCGCGCGTCGGGGCGGATCACCGGCACGATTCGGTTCGGCGAGATCGAAGTCGAGCGGGGCGGCCAGATCATCGGCGACGTCCAGGTCTGTCTCCCCGTGGAAGCGCGCGAGCCCTTGCCGATCCACACCGCCCAGACACCGGCCGAATAGCCGGCTTTACTCGAGTTTCCGCACCCTTCCAACGCGCGCCGGTATAGGGGCTTGGCGTCTCGGTCTCCGTTCCCCGGGTGCGCCGCGGCCGTACCGGTTGTCGTCTGCGCGCTGCTCCTGACTTCTTGCTTGCTCTTGCCGTCGCAGGATGCGGCGTTCCCCGACCCGCCGATCGGCACCGTCGCGCCGAGCCCGAAGCTTGCCGCGACGAACGCGGTGGACGGACCGCCGGCGGACGGCTCAGCGGCCGCCGCGTTTGTTCAGCCGATCGATGACGACCCCGGCCGGCTTCTCGGCCTCGACCGGAAAGCGCTGCGGGCGCTCCTGGGCAAGCCCGGCTTCGTGCGCCGCGACGACCCGGCCCGGATGTGGCGCTACCGCCACGCGAATTGCGTGCTCGACCTGTTCCTCTATGCCAAGGCGGGCGCGCCCGCGCCGTCGTTCCGGGTTCGCCACGTCGAAGCGCGCGCCGGCGACCTGCAAGCCACCTCGACACGCCGATGCCTGCGCGCGCTTCTGGTCGCCCGCACCGCGCCGTCCACCGGTTAGCGCCTGTTCCGATCCGATCGAGCCGGGCCGATCCGGCTTGTTCGGGACCTGCTCCGGACGCTCACACGGTCTTGGCCGCGTAGCGGCAGAGATCGGCCACCACGCAAGCCGGGCAGTCTGGCTTGCGTGCCTTGCAGACATAGCGGCCGTGCAGGATCAGCCAGTGATGGGCGTGCTGGGCCCAGCGCGCGGGCGTGCGGCGGACCAGCGCGTCCTCGACGGCGCGGACATCCTTGCCCGGCGCGAGCCCGGTGCGGTTCGACACCCGGAAGATGTGGGTATCGACGGCAATCGTGGGCGCGCCGAAGGCGATGTTGAGCACGACGTTCGCGGTCTTGCGGCCAACACCCGGCAGGCTGACAAGCGCGTCGCGGTCGTTGGGCACCGTCCCGCCGTGCTCGGCCAGCAGCTTGCGGGAGAGCGCGATGACGTTTTTCGCCTTGTTGCGGTAGAGCCCGATGGTGCGGATGTATTCGCGCACCCTGGCCTCGCCGAGCGCCACCATCTTCTCCGGCGTGTCGGCGGCGGCGAACAGCGGTCCGGTCGCCTTGTTGACCCCGACATCGGTCGCCTGTGCCGACAGGACGACCGCGACCAGCAGCGTATAGGGGTTGATGTAGGACAGCTCGCCCTCGGGCGCCGGGTTGGTCGCGGCGAGCCGGCTGTAGAACGCCTCGACCTGGGCGAGCTTCATCGGCCTGGGCATCGGGCGAGAGTAGCGGGCGCGGCCCCGCTTGGCGATAGGGCGCGCCCGCTACTCTCGCCCGATGCCGTCCGATTGGAACAGGTCTATGATCGCACCATGGAGGATGGCAGCGATCTCCTGTTCGATGCGGTGCTCGCGCCCCACCGGAGCCTCGGCAGGACCGGGTTCATTATCCTTATGTCCGCGATCGCCGGGGTCGGGCTCCTGGCGGGGATCGGGTCCATGGCGGTGGGCGCGTGGCCGGTGTTCGCATTCATCGGGCTCGATGCGGTGCTGATCTACATCGCCTTCCGGGCGAACTACCGCAGCGCCTGGATGTACGAGACCGTCCGGCTGACCGGGGACAGCTTGAGGGTCGAGCGCGTCGGCCCCGGCCGCGCGCGCGAGGCCTGGCGTCTCCAGCCATACTGGTTGAGGGTCGAGCTAGACGATGCGCCGGCGCAGGAAAGTCGGCTCACCCTGGTCTCGCACGGCAAACGGTTGGTGATCGGCGGCTTTCTGACACCGGCCGAACGGCGTGCGGTCGCCTGTGCGTTGCGCGCCGCGCTCGCCCGCCTGCGGCAGCCCCGGCAGCCGCAGACCGCCTGGTGAGCGGCGCAAGATCCGGGTGGCTCGGCGGTTTTGGGCCGCCTATCTTCGCCGCGTGACAAAGGCCGCACGGGAGCATCGATCGATGAGCCAGCCCCAATACGACCGGATCGAGCAGGCGATCCGGTTCATCGAAGAGCGCCGGCTGGACCAGCCGGATCTCGATGAGATCGCCGCCGGTATCGGGCTCAGCCCGCACCATCTCCAGCGGCTGTTCACCGCCTGGGCCGGCGTCAGCCCCAAGCAGTTCCTGCGCTACCTGACGCTCGACCACGCCCGCGCGGTGCTGCGCGGGGATCACTCGGTGCTCGATGCCGCCTATGACGCGGGGCTTTCGGGGCCTGGGCGGCTGCACGACCTGTTCGTGACCTTCGATGCGGTCACGCCAGGCGAGGCGCGTGCACGGGGACGGGGCCTCGGGATCCGCTACGGGCTGCACGACAGCGTCTTCGGCCGGGCCCTGGTCGGGCTTACGGAACGCGGAATCTGCTGGGTCTCCTTCCACGGTCCGGACGAGGCGGGCGCCGCACGCGCCGATCTCCAGGCCGCGTGGCCCGAGGCCGCTCTGATCGAGGACGAAGCGGCGACCTGGGCCGCGGCCGGGCGGACCCTGGCCAGCGGAACGATCGCGCGCGGCCAGCCGCTGTGGCTGTGGGCGCGCGGCACCAATTTCCAGATCAAGGTGTGGGAGGCGCTGCTGCGGATCCCCTCGGGCCGGCTTGCGACCTATAGCGACGTCGCCCGGGCGATCGGCCGGCCGGGCTCCGGGCGCGCCGTCGGCGGCGCGGTGGCCAGCAACCCGATCTCGCTGCTGATCCCCTGCCACAGGGTGATCCGTGCCTCCGGCCGCTTCGAGACCGGCTACCGCTGGGGCACGGCGCGCAAGCGCGCCCTGATCGCCTGGGAAGCGACCGCCGGAGACCGCGCGGCCCAGGCCGCGGTAGCCTAGGGGGTCGCGAAGCCGATCTCGGCCGTCATCGCGGTGCGGCCATCGGCACGGACCGCCCAGAGCGCGGCGGTGGATCCGTCCGGGCCGAACGCGCCGTTGATGGTGAACGAAGCGGTGTCGTGGACCGGGGCGGCGGCGCGGAACGAGAACCGGGCGATCGCGCGATCGCGTCGTTCGGCATGGACCGTCTCGAGCATCAGCCGGGCGATCAGAATGCCCTGGACCAGCAGCCCGGGCTCGCCCTGGGCCTTGGCGTAGCCGCGGTCGTAGTGAATCCGGTGGGCGTTGAAGGTCAGCGCCGAATGGCGGAACAACAGCACCGGGTCGGGGGCTATGGTGCGCCAGAAGCCCGCCTTGCCTAGCCGGCTGTCCGGGGCCGCGGCCGTCGGCGCCGCTCGGCGGGGCGGGTCCGCCGGCGGCAGGAACAGGATATCGTTCTCTTCGATTGTCGCCGGGCCGCTCGGACCTTCGATCGTGTGGCGGACCAGCGTGCGCAGGAACGGCCCGGCGCGGCCGGTCTTTGGCTCCACCCCCGCGATCTCCGAAACCCGGCGGATGGTCTCGCCGATCCGGATCGGGCGCGGGAATGCGAACCGCGCGCCGCCGAAGCGCCGCCGCGGGTAGCCGGGGACCGCCGGCAGCAGCGGCTCGTCGCGCGCCATGCCGTCCGGCCCGAGCGCTGCGGTGCAGAAGAGCCCGTGCCACAGCACCGGGATCGCCTCGCCCGCGCCCGGCGGCGGCCCGGCCCGGTCGAAGGTCGCCATCATCGCCGCCACCGGCGCGGCGGTGACGACATCCTCGACGGCGACGCGCTTGCCGACCGCTTTGGCCAGCGCGGCGGGGATATCGCTCAAGGCCTTGCCTGTCGCGCCCGCCCCGCAATATGCTTGGCGGCCGATATGGCATGGGCGAAGCGACGGGGAGACTTGAGATGGCCAGCACGCTGAAGACCGCGGCGAAGCCGCCCGCGATGACTCTTGCGGTCTCGACCCAGAACGATGCGCGCTATGTCGAAGGCCGGCGCGCCTTCTTCAAGTACCGCGACCTCGGGGTCACCGACGGCACGGGCGGCCGGATGCGGGCGCAGGTCACCTCGGCCGAAGGCGGCTTGACCGCGCCGACGGGCTGGCACTACCACGAATGCGAGATGCAGTTCGTCTACATGCTCGAGGGCTGGATCGACCTCGAGTTCGAGGATGGCCGCAAGGTCCGCCTCGCGCCCGGCGATTCGGTGATGATCCCGGGCGGCGAGCGCCACCAGGAAATCGCGACCTCGAATTCGCTGCGCCTGCTGGAGGTCTCGGTCCCCGCCGACATGGGCACCGTCGACTGCGACCCGCCGGGCTGAAGCCCGTCTCGGTTCAGAACGGCTCATCGCCCAGCACCGTGGTGCGGTGCATGGTGCGGATGTCGGGGTAGGCATAGCCGCCGGTGGCGAAATGGATCACGCAGCGGTTGTCCCACATCAGCAGATCGCCTTCCCGCCAGCGGTTGCGGTAGACGAACTCGGGTTGGATCTGGTGGGCGAACAGCATGTCCAGGAGCGGCTGTGCCTCCTCATCGGCCATATCCGCGATGCCGATGGTGAAGCGCGGCTGGACGTAAAGCGATTTCTCGCCGGTGACCGGGTGGATGCGCACGACCGGATGGCTGCGGTCGGGGAAGCGCGCGCCCTGGGCGGCGTAGAAATCCCCCGCGTCCCGCCGCAAGGGCGAGATCGCGATCCGCGGGTTGCGCAGCTTGTTGATGGTGTGGATGCCGCGGAGGCCCGCGATCCGCGCCTTGACCGGATCGGGCAGCGCGGCGTAGGCCGCGGTCATGCACGCGAACGCGGTATCGCCGCCCCTGGCCGGCAGCCGCACCGTCTGGAGCAGCGTGCAAAGCGAGGGCCGTTGCTTGAACGACAGGTCCGTGTGCCAGCTATCTCCGGCGTCGGGCACGCCGACCGGCTTGCCGTCCTTGAGGTCGTTGGAAAGCACCAGGATCTCGGCATGGCCGTCGAGCATGAACCGGGTGTTGTCGTGCACCTCAAGCGGGCCGAAGCGGGCGGAGAAGGCGACCTGGTCGCCGGGCGCCAGGAACTGATCGCGGAACACCAGCACATGGTGGCGGTGGAACGCGGCCAGGATCTGCTCGAAAATCTCCCCGGTCAGCCCACGCGCCAGATCGATGCCGCTGATCTCGGCGCCGAGCACGTCCGATAGCGGGTTGATCTGCAGTCCCATCAGCGGGTTCCGCGCGCAGAAGGGGGGCCGAACTGGACAGCCGACCCGGCCTCGATATAATCCGGGCCAAGCCAGAAACGCCCGATCATAGCGCCTCCAGGAGATCACGCCCATGGACGATCGCCCGACCGGTCCCGCCGGCATCGAGGCCGGCACCACGGAGGCCGGAATCGGCCACAACCGGCCCAAGGAGGTGGTCTGGGAGCGCTGGCAGAGGAAGCGCACCTTCGTGCGCGCGCTGGAAGGCACCTACGGCGAGCTCCAGGAGGCGCTCTACAGCCAGCCGCGGGTCTACGGTGCGCTCGACCAGGAATGGCGCGGCGGCCCGCAGCTCTTCGACAAGTCGATCATCAACCCGATGAAAACCGACATCGCCCAATCGATCGAGACCCACATCTCGGTCATCGCGCCTCAGGGCACCGGGCAGCGCCACGGCCACATGAACTCGGCGATCTTCTACTGCCTGCGCGGCAGGGGCTACGACATCCACGACGGCAAGCGCTTCGACTACGAGGCGGGCGATATCATGGTGGTCGAGAACGGCTGCGTGCACCAGCACTTCAACGCCTCCGACGACGAAGACCTGGTGCTGCTGGTGATGAAGGCCAAGCCCTTGTTCCTGTTCATGCACATGCTGTTCCAGAAGATCGCCAAGTACCCGCCCAAGGAGGCGGTGCCGGGCTGGGAAGACTGGACCCCGCCGAAGGACATTTAGGAGCACCGCGTTGGCTGACGAAAAAGACCTCGCCCACCAGGGCGATAAGACGGCAGACATCTACGCCGAGTGGCTGCAGGAATCGGCCGAATTCCGGGCCGACTACCGCAAGCGCTTCACGGTGATCAAGGCCGGGGATATGCCGTTCGAGAACTCTCCGGACGGGCTTTTGAAGCATATGGTCCACGAGAAGCTCAACACCACCGAGTGCTGCCTTGACGTCTACATGCAGTTCCTGCCGCCCGGCGGCAAGTCGGGCAGGTCGCGCAAGCTCGCCGAACAGATCGTCTACGTCGCCGAGGGCAAGGGGTACGATCTCCACTGGGACGTAAACTTCGAGGTCGACGTCGACTTCACCTGGACCTGGGCTGACGAGCCCAAGCGCTTCGATTGGGTCAAGGGCGACTTCGTCTTCATCCCGGCCTATTGCATCAAGCAGCACGTCAACGCCGACCCCGAAGGCGAGGCGCGGCTGATCGTGATGACCAACCGGATTTTCAAGGCGATGGGTCTGGATTGGGTCGAGCAGATCGAGAACGCCGAGGGCTATGACGGCGCGCTGCCGACCGAGCTCGCCGGCCCCGGCTGGCACCCCGACACCCGCTGAGGAGGTCTTGCCATGGCTGAGATCGTCGCAACGCTCGCCCTTAGCCACGCCCCGGGGATGACCGGCTGGCTCGACCAGGCCACCCCGGAGCAGCAGGAAAACCTCACCAGGGGCTTCCACGAGCTCGGCCGGCTGCTGCGCGCCACCCGGCCCGACGTGATCATCGGGCTTGCCAACGACCACCTCCTCAACATCCCGCTGGACTCGGGCACCGATTTCCTGGTCGGCACCGCGGCCCGCTGGGCCGGGCCGGCCGAATGGTTCTCCGACTGGCTGAACGTGCCGCCCTACGAGGTAGCGGGCCATCCCGAAATCGCCAGGACACTGGTGCGCGAGGGCGACCGGCGCGGTCTGCGCTTGGCATATTCCGACAGCCTGCTGTTCGACGACAACTGGTCGGTGCCCCTGCTCTACCTTACGCCCGACCACGACATCCCGCTGGTCCCGATCCACATGAACTGCATCGTCCCGCCGGTGCCGGCCCCCGAGGAGTGCTACCGGGTGGGCCGCGAGATCGCCGACATCATCCGCACCTGCCGTCCGGCCGGAGAGCGGGTCGCCATCATGGGCACCGGCGGCCTCTCCCACGACCCCGGCGGCCCCAAATACTTCGCCGTGGACGAGCAGTTCGACCGCGATTTCCTGGCCCTGCTGGGTGAGGGCGCGCCCGAGAAGGTCCTCGAATGGACCACGCCCGAGCGCATGGCGGCCGCCGGCGACGGCGGCACCACCGAACTCCTGTCCTGGCTCGCCGCCATGGCCGCTGCCGAGGCGCGCCCGGCCCGGACCATCTGCTACGAGCCCACGGTCGCGCTGCGCTGCGGCATGGGCTGCGTGTGGTGGGACATGGCGGCGTAGGGCGGACTTGGGGGTGTCCGGCGCTGTCGTGTCCGAGGTCCATTGCCCTGCCACCCGGCCTGCGTTATCCCACGCCCAGCGGCCCCGTAGCTCAGTCGGATAGAGCGACGGATTCCTAATCCGTAGGTCGCAGGTTCAAATCCTGCCGGGGTCGCCAGCCAAAAATTAGGCGATTGATTTCTCTGACGAAATCGGCCTTTTGCCCATACCGGATTCGGAGGTGTGGGCAAAGTTGTTGTCGATTTGCCCTTCGACGATCTCCGAAGCCCGGACGCCGAGATGGGCGCGATCGCCGCCGCGGGTGTAGACCTCGGCCTGCTCGATCTTCGTCCAACCGTACTGTGCCATCAGTTCATGCGTCGCTACGCCGCCGTTTGCGGCGAGCGTTGGGGACAGTTTGCGCAACCCGTGGGCGTTCTTGGCGATCCCTACGTCGCGGCAGCGTTCCCGTACCGAGTTCCGAAGCTCTCGGGCCGGAACGGCCCGCCGGCCTGAGTCGCGATGAAGTGCATATCGCCGGTCGGCGACTGCTTGATCAGCGCCATGAGTCGAGGCGGGAACTTCACGGTGAGCGTGGCGCCCGTCTTCTGCGTGCGGATCAAGAACACGCCCCTCGAAGGTGCCGGCGTCCGGCCGTCACAAGGTCCGAGCGCCGAAGCCCGGTCAGCAACAGCAACTCCATCGCCAACCGCACCTTGGTGCCGACCGGATAACGCTCCCGGAAAGCCTGGCCATCCTCGACCGTCCATGCCGGGAATCCGTCGCTCCTGTAACGGACGCGCCGGACGTCGGCGGTCGGATCACTCGGGACGTGGCCGTTACGCGCGCCCCGACAAACACGCGGCGCAGTAAATGAACAAGCCGGCCATCCAGGCGCGGGTCGACTACCTCCGCCGCGGAGCCGCGAAGTCGGTGAACATCACGGTGGCCGACATCGTCCGCCAGCTCGACGAGGATCGCCAGTTCGCGCGCAAGAGGGGCGCCGTGGCGGCGGCCGTCACGGCGACGACGGGCAAGGCAAGGTGCTCGGGCTGATCATCGACAGGTCCCAGATCAGCGTGAAGCGGATCGAGGACATGACCGAGGACGAGTTGAGGACGTTCCTGAGGACAGAGGATGACCAGCCTGCAATCCATTGACGACTACCGCCGGGCGGCCCGGGTCGAAGCCTGGCGCCGGTTGGCGGAGATCGAGCGAAACAAGGCGCTCCATGGCACCTCGTTGGAGACATTTGCGAGAGACGCGCTCATGGTCCGGCCGAAATCCGGCGACGACAAGCTGCTGCGGTTCAACGCCGCCCAGCGCGAGATCGACGTTCGGCTCGACAACCAGCTTCACGAGAAGGGTCGGGTCCGGGCGCTGGTCTTGAAAGCCCGCCAGGTCGGGGTCTCGACCTATATTGGACCCCGCAACTACCACCGGGATCACGCGCAAGCGCGGCGTCCGGGCGCTGACCGTGACGCACCGCGACGACGCGACGGCGAATCTGTTCAACGTGATCAAGCGCTATGCCGACAACGACCCGCACGCCCCAGGGTCCACCGCTCGAACAAGGAAGAACTTTCCTTCGCAGATCTCGACTCCGGCATCACCATCGGCGCCGCGGGGGCGAGCAACACGGGCGGCGGACGGTCGTTCACGTTCCAGCCCACGCACCTGGCCGAGGTCGCCTACAGGAAGTCGGCCTCCGAACAGGCGCTTGGCATCCTGGAGGCGGTCCCCGACGAGGACGGCACCGAGATCGTCCAGGAATCGACGGCCAACGGCATGACCAACTTCTGGCACGCGCAGTGCATGGCGGCCGACGACATCGGCCAGCGGGTCCAGCAGCGGCGTCGCCTTGCCGACCCAGCCGGCCAGCGTCGAGCAGTCAAAATCGATCTCCTCGCGCGCGAAGGTCCGGGACTGACGGTACGGTGGCAGGTGATCGCAGTACTTCAAGACCAGCACATGCGCCAGAAGGCCTGGACCGGGCGGCCGCGCTCGATCGGCGGCGACGGCAACGGCGCACGATGCACTTCACGACAAAACGCCTGGGGACGTATTCCAGCTCCTCGATGACATCCTCGCCCGATCGCTTCAGATGACGGCCGCCATCGCTGCATCACTTGCGCGGCACGAGAACCGTCTCTTCGCGCGGCAGATGATCCGGCAGGGGCGACGCTTCGGCTGTCTCGTGGCACCGGGCGTCGGGATCGCGGGAGCCACCGCCGCCCGTGCAATCTCTTCGTCTGCCAGGCCCAGCGCGATCTGGTCGAGGGCCTCCCAACCGGTCCCGAAGCGCTGCCGGCGCAGACCTGCAAGCTGGTGCTTGAGCTTCTCGATCAGAAGATCGCGGTTGCGGAGTTAGGCCTCCCGCGCCGCCATCTCGGCCCGCGAGGTCAGCACCATCGCCTTCAGCGCGACGATGTCGTCGGGCAGGGCATCGGCCTCCTCGAGCATGGCGGCGCCCTACCCGAAAGATCCACCAATGGAAAGCCCAAAGGGCAGTCAAATTATTGTTTATAAACGAGTTATTAGCTCGCGGCCAGCGGCCGCCAAGTGCGCCGCGGTGCCCGCCAGTCGATCCCCTCCAGCAACATCGACAACTGCGCCCGGGTGACGACGAGCTTCCTGCCCGACGCCGACGGCCGTACGAAACGATCTAGCTCCGGGCGCCTCGAGAGTGAGGCTCGCCCGCCATCGGTTCGAGAGCAGGCCGAACGCGCGCTCCCTGGCCGTCCCACCAGATCATCTTGATCAGGTCGCCGCAGCGGCCCCGGAACACGAACAGACGGCCCGAATAAGGATCCGCCTTCAGCATTCGCTCAGCCTCCGCCGCGTTGGCGGGGAACCCCTTGCGCATTTCCTTCACCCCGCACGCCAGCCGCACCCGCGCCGAGGACGGAACCGGGATCATCCACGCAATACCCGGACCACGCGGCACAGCGCTTCCACATCGAACGACCCGCTGGCACTCACGCGATGAGCGCTCGACAGGCAATCTCGATCCGCCCGTCCAACGGTCCAGGCGCCGCCGACAGCGGAGACGGTCTCGACACCACCTCGACCGGAAGGAAGAACGCCGCAGCCTCGCCGACAGCCGCGGGCCGGTAGCGCGGATCGCAATCCGCTTGAAGACGAGGTTGGCTTACGTCGTAACGACGCGCCACCTGAGACACCGAAACGCCGGGAGCATAGGTCTGAGCTACGATCCGGCGCTTCTCGTCCTCGGACCAGAACCGACGTACCCGACGCTTCACCGCAAACTCTCACCGACGGTGTCCACTTGCCGATGGTGGACACCAGCGATCTCCGGAAGATCAGGCAAGACTGCGGCTTCGGACAGCTATCTCACAAGGGCCGCCTCACCCAATGCTTACCGACTACAGGCCCAAGGGCTCACAGGTTCCGCTGCCCAGTCCGGACACGTCGTTCAGGGTCCGCGTGCGGCCTAGAAGCGGTAGCGTATGCCGATTTCGAAGAGATGGACCTGCAGATCGGTCGCCGCATTGACGGATGCCGTGGCATTCTCGCCGCTGAACTTCAACGTGTCGGTGTTTTGAAGGCGGTAGCCCAGATGGACTGTCGTGGCATCGGAAAGCTGGTAGCCCACTCCCGCGCCGAATTGGAAGGCGAACGCGGTATCGGCCGCGGAGAGTTCAGGCACATACCCCTGAGGTAGATCGGGCGAATCCGTTCCTGCGATTTCGTCCAGTTTGTCCGAAACCGTCTGCGCGACCGCGTTGCTGTCGTACTTCACGTCGCCCATATCGACCCGGATGAAGCCGAGGCCGCCGCCGATATAGGGCGTCCAGCGGGAGCCGGTATTGAAGTCGTACCAGAGGTTCACCATGCCGCCCAACTGATCGGCTGAACCGGATACGGGAATGGATGTTTTGCCCGGAAGAGTGAGCGCCGACCCCGGTGACGGCGGGAGCGCGGTTATTCCGCTATAGGTCAGCTTGCCGACCTTGGCCCTGGCGAAAAACAGCTCGCCTTCGATACGCAGGTTTGCACTGAGCGCGTAGCCCACAACGCCGCCGAGCTTGAACCCCGTCTCGTACTCCGTGACGGCCTTTGCCGTGTACTGGAGGGGGCCGTTCGGCGTAGCGGTGCTCCCGTCCGTGTCGGTTTTCGTGTCGTCGATGAACATGAGCGGTATGCTCGCCCCGACATACCATTTCGAGTCCGCTGCACGCGCATCGGGTGCGAAAGCCGAGATAAGGCACATGGCGAAGACGACCGCAGCGGTGATCATCCGGTCATAAGCGCTTGTCCGATATGAAACCGATCCCATGTCGTCTCCCCGCCGTCCGTTCGACGTCCGTCTCCGCGCGCCGCTTCGTAGGCCGGGTGCTCGCGTGCATCAAGCGCTGCCGGATGCGCGGGCCTTCGGCTACCAGCGCAGTTGGCCGCGCAGCATCACGCCATGGTCGGGCGTCCCGGTCTCGCTCTCCCGGCGCTCGCCCTCGAGGCTCAAACGGACCGCCGGCGCGACCTCCAGGCGCCCGCCCACGCGGTAACGCCGGGCACCCTCGCCCGCCAGCGAGAGACCGGCAAACGGCGTCACCACGCCGCGGCCGCCGAGACCGACAAGACCGGCGAGGCCGTAGCCGAACTCCGCCTCCAGCCGGCCCGCGGACGTGTTGTCGTTGGCCGGCGCATCGATTGTGCCCCCATCCCACAATTTTCGCACACCACTCGCCGCCCCGCCCCAGGCCGGGACCAGGCTGAGCGACAGCCCCCGCCGGTCGGTGCCCGGGTCGAGGCGGACCAGACCGCCGATGCCCCAGTCCTCATGGTCGTCCTCGTGGGCGACAAGCACCCGACCGTGGCCCTCCAGCGTCAGACCCGAGGCCGGGTCCACATAGCGCAGACGGCCGCCGAGCTCCAACCCGGTGCCGGTCATCGCATCGCCGGCGTCATGGCGCAGCCCCACTTCCACCGACGGGGTCAGACGCCCGCCCGATGCAAGCTGCCGCTCATGGCTGCCTTCCAGAGACAGACGAAGACGTTGAACGTCCGAGGTCAGCGGGTTGATCCGGCCGTTGCCCTCCACCTTGACCTGCGCCAAAGAGCCTTCGCCTTTGAGCCGCAGCGTCGCCGTGCCGCCGATCAGCGCGTCCTCCTCCGAGAACAGCTTGCCGCTCGCACCCACAGCCGCCGCCTTCAGCGTGGTGTCGCTCGAATCGCTGCCGCCCACATCGTCGGCGATCTCGATCTCGCCTCGGCCATAGCCGACCGTCGCCCACAGGTCCAGACCCTCGGGTGAAGACCAGTTCACATAGGGGTGCACGCTGGTCATGCGGCTCTCATAGCTGCCTTCCACCACCATGGGATCGGTCCGGTCCGTATAGTCGAACGAGCCCAGCGACCGGGACACCGACAGACCGGCCAGGAGATCGGGCCGCACCCGCATATCCGCGCCGAGATGGAAGCTGAAGATGTCGCCGTCCCAGTCGACCGTGCCGTCCTCGGCACCGGACAGCTTGCGGTAGTCGCCGTTGCCCCATACCGTGAGACCGCCTAGACCGCCGGAGTTGCCGTCCGCGGCGGCGTTCAGCGGCAGCGCGAACGATGAGCCGCCCAGCACCTGGGCCAAGCTCAGCGTGCCGTCCTCAAGCGCCCGCTCGTTGGACTTCAGGACATGGTGAAGGCTCGATTGGCCGGCCAGGTTCAATCCTCCCGGCGCGGCGCCCGAGACCACCGAATCGATGCGGCCGGTGATCGCCGACAGCGTGCTCGCCGCCAACGCCTGGGCGACCTGGGGCAACACTTCCTCGTTGACCCGGTTCCGACGCGCTGCCACGGCGGCCTCCACGTCGTCGACGATCGTCAGCTCGGTCCCGATGACCGTCACCCCGCTCAGCGTGCCGTGCACGCTCAGCGTCTCGCCGGTCCCTTCGTCCACCCCGTCCTGGGTCGGATCGAGGCTGAACGTGCCGGTAGCGGTCTCGGCGCTGGCCGGGATTGTCAACGTGAAGTCGGCGACCGTCGCGTAGTCGGTCCCCTTCACCGCCGCGTCGCCATCCTTGCCCACCTCCACCGTCACGTCCTGGGGGGTGCCGAAGGTCGTGCCGCCGTTCACCGTCGCCGTCACCGTCACCTCGGTCGAGACGGCCCCCTCGGCCACGCTCGCCGGGGTGACCGACAGCGTAATCCCGGTCGGCGGCCCATTGTCGTCGGTGATCGTCACCGTGGTCCCGACTGCCGTGGGTGCCCACCAGCACGGCGCCCACGGTCAGCGTCTCGTCACCCTCGTACACGCTGTCCTGGATCGGCGTCAAAGAGATCGTGGTGGTGCCGCTTGTCTCGTTGCCCCCGATGGACACCGCGCCGGTGTCAAACCGCTCGTAGTCCCAGTACCTCTCTAAAACCAGATTAGACTGCTCCGTCGCCGTGTCGATTTGTGCGCCCACATACACAATCCATTTCTGAAGCGAGCCAGGGCCGCGTTCAGTGTGATCGTCACCGTCACATCGGTCGCGCCGGCGTCCTCGGCCACGGCGCTTAAAGCGTCTCCGTTCGTATCCGTCAGCGTGATCGTCTGGGCGCCGGCACTGGTCGGCAGGGCCAGGGAAACCAGGGCCGCGAGCAGGAAAGCGGCGACAGTGCCGCCTATTGCCTTGGCGAACACCTCAGGAAGGCGGCAAACGAGACCCCCGCCGTTCATGACGCTGCTTCCCTTGTGTGAAAGACTCCAACCGGCAAAGCGGGCCATCCCGTCGATGCACTCCACGGCCGGCAACGGTTACCACGGCGTAACGGCATCGGTCCACAGACGGCGCCGCGGACGATGCCGCGCCCGCGCGGCGGTCGAACCCGGCGCGGCAGCGGCGGCGGTCTCCGTGGCCGGCCGCAAGGCAGGGCCGAAATCGCGGCGGCCACATTGTAGTGTTGATTGGCGGTACCACGGGCAGAGTACCGACTCGAACCGGTCATCGGGAGCGTTCGATCATGGAACTTGCCCTGCGTGAGGCGAAGGCCCGCCTTTCCGAGCTCGCCGCCGCCGCCCGGAGCGGCGAGCGCGTGGTCATCACCAAACACGGCCGACCGGTCGTCGAGCTGGTGCGCTGCGGCGGGCGCGGCGGGATCGATTTCGACGATCTGGCCGCCGACATGTGAGCGCATACCACTCACCGCGCGAAGGCCGACGACGCATGGATGGCGGGCAAGGGCCGGGAACGCCCTCGCCGACGCCCCGCCGTCCGCTATCCGCCCATCAGACCGGGGAGAAACAGCGCCAGCCCGGGAATGAAGATGATCAGGAGCAGGCGGATGATATCGGCGGCAAAGAACGGGCTGATACCGGCGAAAATTCCCCACAACGACATTTCCGGCATGATCGTCTTGAGCACGAACACGTTCATTCCGATGGGCGGCGTGATGAGGCTGATTTCCGTGACCATGATGACGACGATTCCGAACCAGATCAGGTCGAAGCCCAGGCTCTGAACCACCGGGTAGAAAATCGGCACCGTCAGCAGGATCATCCCGATACCCTCGAACACGCAGCCGAGGGCGATATAGATCAGGCAGATCACCAGGATCACGGCGATGGGCGCGATATCGAGCGAATTGACCCAGTCGACGATCTGGTTGGGCATGCCCGAAATGTTCATGAAGTTGGACAGGATGATGGCGCCGAACGCGACGCTGAAGACCATCGCCGTGGTCTGTCCGGCTTCGACGAGCGCGCTGAAGAATCCCCTCCAGCCCATCCTGCGGCGTGACACCGCGAAGACGACCGCACCCACGGCGCCGATCCCGCCGGCCTCGGTGGGGGTGAACACACCGAGATAGATGCCGCCCAGGACCAGAACGAACAGGACCACCATCCCCCAGACACCCCTGAGCGCGCGGAACCGTTCCTTCCACGGTGTCCAGGGGCCCGGCGGCCCCAGTCCCGGCCGGATCGTGATCAGGGCCTTGATCACGGCGATGTAGAGCAGGACGGTAATTATCCCCGGAATGATGCCGGCGATGAACAGCTTGCCGACGTCTTCCTCGACGATGATTCCGTATATCACCAGGGCGATGCTCGGCGGAATCAGGATGCCCATCGTGCCGCCCGCGGCGATCGTGCCGGCGGCCAGGTTCTCGTTGTACCCGTAGCGGCGCATCGACGGCATGGCGACTTTGGCCATGGTCGCCGCCGTGGCCACCGAGCTTCCGGAGACCGCGCTGAAACCGCCGCACGCGGCCACCGTCGCCATCGCGAGGCCGCCCTTGTAGTGGCCCAGCCAGGCGTTCGAGGCGTCATAGAGGTCCTCCGACAACGCCGCCCGGTAGACGAACGCGCCCATCAGCACGAACAGCGGAAGCACCGAGAAGGAATAGCTCATCGCGAAGTCGAGGATCAGCTGTCCCACGGTTTCCAGTGCGGGTTCCCAGCCGCGCACCAGCCCGAACCCGGCAAAGCCGACCACCACCATGGCGAATCCCAGCGGGAAGCCCATGAACACCATGAACAGGAGGATGGCGAAACCGATCAGCGATTCCGTCATGCCGCGGGTTCCGTCACGCGCCTCGGGCCATCAGCGCCTTCACGTCGCGGGCAACCATCAGCGCGAGAACCACGCAGGTGACGCAGCTCAGGACACTGATCGCGTATGCGGCGGGGGCCACCGGCCACTCCAGGTAACCGGACTCGATCTGGGCCTCCGCCAGCCCGTCACCCTGGCTCCACAAGCGCTCGGCGATGAAGGCCACAACCGCGAGGGAACCGATATCGACAACCAGTCGGCGAACATCGCCGATCCTTCCGCGGAACCATCTGTCCAGGATGCTGACCACGATATGGGTTCGGCGCCGGGTGATGATCGGCAAGCCCGCGAAGATCGACAGCGGCATCAGGAATTCGATCAGCTCGAAGCCGCCCGGAACCGGCGCATTGAACCCGTAGCGGCCGACGACATCGACGAAGGTGATCGCCATCATCAGGAAAATCGTCGTACCGACGATCACCATCAGGAACGCCTCGAACCAGCCGTCGGGCCGGATTTCGTCGGCCTCCGACCCGCTCGGTCCGCCGGACATGGACCGGAAACCGCGCTACTTGCCGCGCGATGTGAAAATCCTCTTCGACTCGGCTCGGTAATAGGCCAGCGCCGCCTTTCCGTCGACGCCCAGCTTGTCGGCCGTCGCGATCCACTTCTCGTCCTGATAAGCCCACAGCTTCCGGAGTTCGGCGGTGAAGGAAGCGGATGCGTCATGGACTCCGATCCCGCGCTTGCGGTACAGCGCCTCGGCCTCCATGTCGATGTCTCCCCAGTTGTTGGAATCCCCGGATATCTTCTCTCTCGAGGCGGCCGTCACGACGGCCTTGTCGGCCTTGGACAGCTTGTCCCACACCCTCTGGTTCATATAGAGCGAGAAAACCGCTCCGTAGACCTTGCCCGGCACTTTCGTGAGGTGCTTGACGTAGGGCATCATCTTCAGCTTCCACACGTCGCCGATGGGGAAGACCATGCCGTCGACAATCCCTTTCGAGACCACGCTATAGGCCTTGACACCGGGGGTCGGGACGACCGCCGCGCCGGTCCTGCCCACCGCCTTGGCGACATCCCCCGGCGGCGTGCGCAGCTTCATTTTGCGCAAGTCGGCCAGTGACAGGATCGGATCCCTGAGGCTGAAGAACTCGCCGCCGCCATGCATGATGTAGCCGAGCAGCTTCACGCCCTTGTATTGGTTCTTCGCCTCGAAATACTTCTTATGGGTTCGCCACAGCGCGGTCGCGGTGGATGACGCGTCGGTGATGCTGAACGGCAGGGTGCCGACCTGGTCAAGCGACAACCGCTTGCGCTCGAAATTGTTGAACATCACGGTCGCGTCGGCGATGCCCGATGTCACCATCTTCCACTGGCGGGGTGCCGGGGCGAGCGTCTTCGCCGGATAGCCGACCTTGATCCGGCCTTCGCTGCCCTTGGTGACGCGCTCCGCCCAGTGATCGATGATGCCGATCTTGAGCGGGTGTTTCGGCGGCACGAAATAGTTGAACAGAATGTTGGTCTCGGCGGCGGCCGGCACCGTGGCGGCAAGCAGCCCCGCGGCAGCGGCGGGCGCGGCGATTCTGGCAATCCTGTGCATTTCTCTCCCCCATCAGGTGCGGCGGCGCGTTCGATGTCTCGCCCCGGCGACGCGCATGTGACAGCGTTCATTGCGGCCGGCCGGCATAGTAGGCGAGTTTCCGGCGAAATTCACCCGGTATCGGCCTCGCCGCCGGAGACCGGTACGGCGGGCGGACAGGACGAAGCCGTGCGGGTTGTGCTCGATACGACCTGGTCTCTACAGACTCGATAGACTTACGGAGGCGCCCCGAGCCTTCTCCGATGCCGGTCGCCGGTTCTTGGCCGAGGGGCCGGCCCGGCCCGCCGGCCCAGCCTATTCGTCCTGCGCTCGCCGTTGGGCGCCTGAGGCGGACTTTATCGCGGCAGGCGTCGCGGAGCCGGCACGGCAGCGGAGATGTCGCCGCTTTGTTTGTTAAGGTCTTTCGGCAAGACTTGGAAAAACGGACGCGTAGAGTCCCGAGAGCGTTTGTCATCTATCGGCCTCTTTGAGTAGAAAAAACGCGCGCGTGGTCAGAAACGGGGAAAGGCCGCCAAGTGCGTCCAGCCGTTCCCTGCCGATGAAATTCATCAAAGCGTCGGCTGCCGTGTTGTCGCTTTCCGCGATCATCAAGGCGGCCGGGCCGACAGCGATAACCGAAGCGGCCGATTGGTGCTACAAAAGCCGGCCGATTCCGCTTGCCGGCGACAGGGGGTTCCGCACGGTGGCTGGATCGCCGGACGAACAGCCGCTGCCGCCGCCCCCAAACGAGCGCGAGCACCCGGAAGACTTCTCCGGCGCGGCCGCGGTAGCGTCACGCTGCGGGGGCGGGCGCGCCGGCGGCAGGAGAACGGAGCGCGGGGCGCGGCGAAGGCGCGGGCGGCCATGGCAGGAGAGGAGGACGTTCCCGATGATCCGCGCGTTCCACAACGGGACATCGCCCGGCGCGCGCGTGCTCCGGATGCTGGGCGCGGCCGGCATGTTGCTGGCCGGCGCATCCGCGGCGGCGGCGCAGCCGGGCGGGCCCGCCGCCCTCAAGATCGGGCTGCTGATGGATTTCAGCACCGGCTCGGCCGAAATCTACAGGGACAGGCAGCGGGCGTTCGACCTCGCGATCAAGCATGTCAACGATGGCGGCGGCGTTTTCGGCCGGCCCGTGGCGGTCGCGGTCGGCGACACCACGGCCAGCCCGGAGACGGCGGTCGCGGAAGCGCGGCGTCTCGTCGCGGTCGAGGGCGTGCATGCCATCGTCGGCCCCAACGCCAGCGTCAACGCGTTGCCGATCGCCGAGCGCGTGATCGGCCCGGCCGGCATCCCCACGGCCAGCTTCTCGGCCACGTCCCCGAAACTGACCGCGGCCGCCGACAACGACTTCATGTTTCGAACCGCCCTTTCCGACGTTTCGCAGGGACCGGTGCTCGCCCGCGTCACGCGCGAGCGAGGCTTCAACAATGTCGGCCTGGTCTATGTCGACGACGCCTGGGGGCAGGGTCTTGCCGGCGCGTTTGAAGCCGCCTGGGACGGTGTCGTCAAGGCCGTCCCGGTCGAACGCGGCCAGACCGGCTTCCTGGCCGAGCTGCGCGAGTCGGCGCGCGGCGGCGCGCAGGCCCCGGTGGTGATCGCCTTCGAAGCGGCGGCCCGAATCATGGTCCGCGAGGCGATCGACGACGGCCTATACGACCGCTTCATCTTCGGCGACGCCGCCAAGCGGCTGAGCCTGGTGCGGTCGATCGGCGGTGCTCGCCTCGGCGGCATGTACGGCACCGGGCCCGCGACCGCGCCCGAGAGCGCCGCGTCCGCCGCATGGGAGGCGGCGTATGAGGCCGCGTACGGCGCGCTGCCGGTGCTCGCCTACGTCAAGGAGACCTATGATGCGGCGATCGCCCTGGCGCTCGCGGCCCAGGCCGCCGGCCGGTTGGACGGTGCGGCGATCCGCGACCGGTTGCGGGTAATCGGCAGCCGGCCGGGCACGGTGGTAACCGCCGGCCCGCAAGGCGTCGCCGACGCGCTCCGCATTCTCGCCCAGGGCGGGGAGATCGATTACCAGGGCGCCGCCGGCAGCATGGACTGGGACGAGAACGGCGATCTGCGCCGCGGCCATATCGGCATCTGGCGCTTCACCGAGGACGAACGGATCGAGGAGGTCGGTGCGGTGATGTTCGCGCGATGACGTCGCCCTCGGACGCGCGCCTGTGTGCTCGGCCGGCAGATCGCGCGCGGAATTCGCGCGGCCCGGTGCTGCCAACGACAACCGTGCGGCATCGGAGGCCGGCGCGCGACAGGAGGCCCTTCCGCATGACCCGCACCGCGCTCTACGCCGGCGCCGGGAATGTCGGTCTTCGTGGTTGCCGGAATGAAATCCGAACCTGCGACCTTCAAGCCCTGAGCCCGTGATGCGTCTGTTCCGCCGCCTGCTGCCCTACCTGCCGTTCATCGTGCTGGCCCTGGCGGCGGTGGTCGCGGTCCTTCATGTCGAACTCTACCGGTAGGCGCCGGCTCAGGCGGCGCATTCGGCGATGAACGCGCGCGCGGCCGCGATGACCTCCTCGGTGATGAACATGTGGCCGCGGTCGGTGTAGCGCAGGAAGCTGTGCGGCGCCCCGGCCGCTTCGAGCGCCGCGGTCATGCGCAGGACCTGCTCGATCGGGATCGAGGGGTCATCGTCGGAATGCAGGATCAGTTGCGGTGCGTTGTCGGGCGCGACGTGGCGGATCGGCGAAGCGTATTGCCGTGCGTCCGGGAAGGGCTCGCCCGGCGGCGCCCATCCGGCGCCCCAGTCCAGGCTGACGAGATCGTAGGCGCCCGAGACGCAGACCGCGGCCCGAAAGCGCACAGGATAGTCGTCCCAGCCGCCGGTCTTCGGGAAGCCGCCCTCGCCCAGCGTCGCCGCGAGCGAGGCCAGGTGGCCGCCCGACGACATCCCGATCAGGAAAATCCGGTCGCGGTCGAGATCGAATTCCTGCGCATGGGCATGCACCCAGCGGATGGCGCACAGCACGTCCTGGTAGGGCGCCGGTGCGGGCGTGCAGGTGACCAGCCGATAGTCGATGCTGAGCGCGAAGAAGCCGAACCCGGCCCATTGATCGACGTCGATCGCGCCGGTGTCCTTGCGGGTTCCGAAATACCATCGCCCACCGTGGATCGACAGGATCACCGGCAGCCGGGCGCCCGCCGCGGGCCTGGCGATATCGGCGAGCAGGCTCGCGCCGCCGACATGGCCGTATACGATGGTCTCCATCTCGCTGTCCCGGCGGTGAGGCGGGCGGTTTCAGACCAGACGATCGTAGCGCACCGGCCCTTCGAGCGCAGCATGGCGAAGGCAAGACGGGACCCATCCCTGGGCGATCCGCGCCATGACCGCCTCGGTCAGGTCCGAATCCTCGGGCCGCGCCGGCACGACCAGGTGGGCCAGCGCGGTCGTGTTGACCACCACCGCGAGCGCCATCGCCTCGGCCACCGTCACGCCCATGCCGGCCAGCACCGCCTTCGGGTCGGACTTCAACCTTGCCGTCAGGACGGGGTCGCGGCTGGCCCAGTTCAGCGGCGCGAGCCGCGGGTCACGGTAGACTTCGCCGAATTCCTTGATCTCAGCATAGGCCGACAAGGTCTCGGTGTAGCGCGGCGACGGCAGGACGATGTGGGTGAGCCGCGGCCTGTTCGCGCACACGCGCACGGTCTTCCCCGCCGGGACCGCGAGGCCGAGATCGGACAGCGCGGCTTCGGGGTCGGCAAGCAGGCGCCGGGCGAATTGCGGCTCCGACCAGGCGCGGGCGATGATCCGTCCCATGGCCGGGTGGTGCGGGCGGCACGCCGTCATCTCCGCCTAACCTCCGGAAGCGCCGGCCCGCCTCGCGCGTTGCAGGGCTTGCGGCGGCCGAGCGATGCGCCCGCCGCAAGCCCGACCGCACGGCCGGGTTCGACCTCCGAGTCGGTGAGGGAGACGACATTCTCGGAGAATTTCGCGGTCATCGGTGCCGCCCCGCTGCGCTCTCCAACCCTGCGATAGTATCACCTGAAAAGAGGTTCTCCCAAAGCCTCCCCGCCGATGGCTGCCGGTGGCGATCGTGAGCCCGGCCCAAGAGTCTGGAGCACCGTTGCGCCAATCGATCGGGGCGGAGAACCGATGATCGCCGCTTGGCTGCCGCGGCGATCCCGGCTAGGCTTCGAGCATGTCACCCGAGCTCATAGCCATTCTCGCGGTCGGCGTCGCCCTTGCCGGGCTGCTCGGCGGAGCGATCTTTCGCGCCGAGGCCCGGATCAACGACCGCATCAGCGAGCTCGAGACCCGGCTCGACGACCGCATCAGCAAGCTCGAGGCTCGGCTCGACGACCGCATCGGCAAGCTCGACGACCGCATCGGCAAGCTCGAGGATCGGGTCGGTGATCTCGACCGCCGCATGGCCCACCTCGAAGGCCTGCTCGAAGGCCTCCGGGAAGCGATCGCCGGCCGGGTGCAGCCAGCCGCGGAATAGGCCGCTGTGTCGAGCGCCTTTCGGAACGCACCGGCCGCGGTCCTGATCGCCCCTGCACCCGGGCGACCGGACCGGAACTTGGGCTAGGCGCTGGCCGTCGTGGTGTCGACGTCCAGCCGCTGGACTTCGGAGCGCAGGTACTTGGCGGCGAAATAGTCCGCGCAGGTGATCGGCGGATAGGAGGGCGCGGCGCCCGGTGCGAGGCTGCGGTCGATGCAGGCGATCTCGGCGTCGTGGTTGGGCATGTGGAAATAGACCAGCGAGATCCTGTCGCGCCCGGCGAATGCGCGCGGCGGGTTGACCACCCGGTGCGGCGTCGAGGTCCAGCGGTCGTTGGTCCAGCGCATCATCATGTCGCCGATATTGCAGATGAACGTGCCGGGTGCCGGGTGGATTTCGGTCCAAATGCCGTCGCGCCGCCGGACCTGCAGCCCGCCCGGCACGTCGTCGCCGCGCAGGATGGTGAGCGAGCCGTAATCGGTGTGCTCGCCGCTGCGTAGCTGGCCGGGCAGCGGCGCGGTGGGCTGGGCCGGGTAATGGGTCAGCCGCAGGACGCTCGGGCCGCGGTCTATCTTGTCCTCGAAGAACGTCTCCTCGATCCCGAGCGCGGTCGCGAAGACGGCCATGATCGTCTGCGCCAGCCCGCCCATCGCCTCGACATAGACGCTCACGGTCGCCGCGAACCCGGCGGGGCGCGCCGGCCAGATGTTGGCCGCGTGGAATCCCGCGACCACTGCGTTGCCCGCCGTGCCCGCCGCATCGGCCGCGTGGGGTCCGAGCGGACCGACGGCGAAGCTCTCCTGCAGGTCGGGCGGCGCCTCGACCGCGCCCGTATAGGACAGCGAGCGGTTGCCCAGCGGGCTGAACCCCCGCGGCAGCTTGCGCTCGGGCGGCGGCGCGCTGCGGCGCTTTTCCGCCTCCGGCAGGGCGAAGAACGCGGCCGCAACCGCGCGGGTCTCCGCGACCAGCGGTTCGGGAACGCCATGCCCGGCGACGGTGAAAAACCCGGTCTCGCGGCACGCCGCATCGACGGCGCCTGCCACCGAACCCTTCCCGGGCGCCCCGCCGCTCAGATAGGGCGCAATGTCGATCAGCG
This sequence comes from Alphaproteobacteria bacterium, assembly GCA_965248835.1. Classification (GTDB taxonomy): domain Bacteria; phylum Pseudomonadota; class Alphaproteobacteria; order MPNO01; family MPNO01; genus CAYFYS01. The sequence goes on along the minus strand of CBDFLJ010000001.1, from coordinate 990,907 downwards.
GCAGCGTGTCATCGCCCATGCCCGTTTGCCCCCTTTCGCCTGCCCCGACATCGCCCATCATGCCGCGATTCGCCCACCCAGCCAATCGCCGCGCGGGCGGCCGGCGCTGGCCGGGCGGCTGGGCACGTCGGCGGATCACCTGCACAAGCGGGAGACCGGCAAGGTATCGATCACCTTGGACCGGTTCGCCGCGGCCGCCGGAGCCTCGAATGCAGCCTGATCGACTCGGTCGAGGGGCTGGCCAACGTGCCGATGCCGCGACTGCGGCTGGCGCCGGCGATGAAAGCGCAGACGCGTCCGGTTCAGAAGGCGATGCGCCTGACGCCGTCGACGGCGTCGAGATGGCCGTCGTTGCTCAACACCGGGAGGGCGTGCTGACGGGCGAGCGCCGCGATCCAGACGTCATTCGGTGGTATGGGTGTGCCCAGCCGTTTCAATTTCAGCCGGATGTCGGCGTAGACATCCGCCGTCGCCGAGGTAACGGCCGCGATTTCGGTCAGCGGCAGATAGCGGGCAAGCCATTCCTCGTAGCGGCTTCGATGACGCGATTGGCGGATACCGAAATAGTACTCGCCGAGAACGACGCTGGGTATGACCAGTCGCTCGGCCGAGCGAAGAGGGGCCTCGATTGCCGCGCGTCCCTCCGCCCACGCGGACAGAGCGTTGGTGTCGAGGATCATACGAGGTCTTCGGGGGAGAGCCTCTCGAACTCCTCCTCGATCGCCTTGAGGACGCGGCGGTTCTCGTCGGAAAGATCGGATAGCGCGCCGAAGCCGGCCATCCAAGGCGGTTCCGCGTTGCCGGTGCGGTTCTCGCTTGTGCAGCGCCGGAGTTGCTGCTCGAGCGCCTCGGTGAAGAACCGCCTCAAGGTGATGCCGCGGGCGGCGGCAAGAGCCTTGGCCTGCCGGAACATGACGTCGGGAAGCTCGATGGTCGTCTTCATAGACCCATATTTCCATAAAAACCGTATATTATCGACCCGTTTCGGTTGGCGCGGCCGCGGCGCTGTCCGGTGAATCCGCCTTGTTACCGCCCGACAAGTTCCCGCCGATGCTCTCGGTGATCCGTGATGCGGCGGTCTGGATGGGGTCCCGCGCGAGGTGGACATGGCGGGCCGCTGTCTGCGCTTGGGTATGGCGCGCAATTTGCCGATCATGGTCGGGCTCTCGCCGAGAGCTGGCTCCAAGCGCAGCAGCCGACCCGCCGTCCGTCCCCGCCGTCCGTCATAGAGCCCGGCGAATCGCCGCCTGGATAACGCCCCGTCATTGCCCGCAGCCCCCTTTGCCGCTGGCCATGGCGGACGGGCTGGGTTAAGAGGACCGAAATCCAAAATCGAGGAGGAACGGCGATGGAGCCTTGGCAACGCACCGCAAGCGAGGCTGCGGCGGCGATCGCGGCGGGCGAGATCACCTCCGAGGCGCTGGTGCGGTCCTGCCTGGAGCGGATCGAGGATCGCGAGGGCGAGGTTCGGGCGTGGATCCATCTCGACCCCGATTACGCCCTCGAACAGGCGCGCGATGCCGACCGGGCGGGCGGCGGTCCGCTTCACGGCGTGCCGTTCGGCGTCAAGGACGTCATCGACAGCGCTGACCTGCCCACCGAATACGGCAGCGCGGCGATCCACAAGGGGCACCGGCCCGAGAACGACGCCGCCTGCGTGGCCGCGATGCGCAACGCCGGCGCGGTCCTGCTGGGCAAGACGGTCTCCACCGAGTTCGCGACCTTCAGCCCCGGCAAGACCCGCAATCCGCACAACCCCGCACACACGCCCGGCGGCTCGTCGTCCGGCTCGGCGGCGGCCGTCGGCGCATCCATGGTGCCGATCGCCTTCGGCAACCAGACCGCCGGCTCGTTGATCCGCCCGGCCGCCTTCTGCGGGGTCGTCGGGCTCAAGCCGACCCACGGCACGGTTGATCTGACCGGCATCCTGGCGCTCGAGTCGGACTTCGACACGCTGGGCTACATGGCGCGCTCGGTGGACGATGTGGCGGCGTTCTACGACATCGTCCGCGGTGCGCAGCCTGCCCCGTTGCCCGACGGGCTGGGCCGGACGCCGCGCATCGGGCTGTGCCGGACCCATCACTGGGACCGGGCCGAGGCCGCAAGCCGCGACGCGGTCGCGCGCGCGGCGGACCGGCTGTCGGACCTCGGCGCGGAGGTCTTCGACTTCGCCCTGCCCGATGACTTCGCTGCCATCCCCGACAGCCACCGCGTGATTCTCAACGCCGGGCTCACGCGCAGCCTCGCGCGGCAATACGCCGATCACCGGGGCGATCTCAGCGACCGCCTGCGCGGCATGATCGAGGAAGGGCTGAGCTATGACGCAGCGACGCTCGATGACGCCAACGCCCATGCCAAGGCCTGCCGCCTGGCCGCCGAGGCGATGTTCGCAGGCTGCGATGCGTTGCTGAGCCCGAGCGCGCCGGGCGAGGCGCCGGAGGGGCTCGGCGCCACCGGCGATCCGATCTTCCAGACCACCTGGACGCTCTTGCACGTCCCGTGCGTGACGGTGCCCTACGCCACCGGGCCCAACGGGCTTCCGGTCGGCGTGCAGTTCATCGCAGGGCGCGGCGAGGACCGCAGCTTGCTCGCGCTCGCCAAATGGTTCCACGCCCGTAGCGCGGCTTAGGGCGCGTCCGGCTTAGAACCGCGGCGTCGCGTCGGGCTTGAGCGCGAGGCTGAGCGACAGGCCGCCGGCGCCGCAGCACGGGCAACTCGCTGCGATCAGGAACTGCTGGCGCTGCTCCTCGGTGATATCGGCCTGGGCCAGGAGGTCGGCGAGCTGCTGCTGGAACGCGAGGTGCGCCGACTGATCGCCGTAGCTGATACGCCCGGAAAGATCGTCCGGCAGGGGTTCGGACGGCACCGGCCCGGCGCAGTCTTCCTTGTCTTCCTTCTCCGTCATGCCAGCCTCCTCCCGGCGGCGCACCGTGCGGCCGCCGGCTGCTGAGGGCGAGTCTATGGCGCCCGCCGGAAGGCTTCAAGCCGATGGGTCGGGAAACCACTCGCCACGGCGTGCGCGGCTGTGCAAGATCATCCCGACCTCGCGGAGAAAAGAGATGCCGCTGCGTGCGCGCCGATGATCGAAGCCGATGATCCAAATTGAATCCCTGTCCCTGACATACCGGTCCGCCGGGGTCGAGCACCACGCGGTGCGCGGCATCTCGATCGTCCTCGAACAGGCCCAGTTCTATACCCTGCTCGGTCCCTCGGGCTGCGGCAAGACGACCACCTTGCGCTGCGTCGCCGGGCTGGAGCGGCCGGACTCCGGCGAGATCGCGGTCGGCGGCGAGGTCGTGTACTCCTCCGAGAAGGACATCTGGGTGCCGCCCAACGAGCGCGACATCGGCATGGTCTTTCAGTCCTATGCGATCTGGCCGCACATGAGCGTCTTCGAGAACGTTGCCTTCCCGCTGGTCCACGCCAGGCCCAGACCGCGCAAACCGGAGATCCGGGATCGGGTGCGCACCGCGCTGGCGCTGGTCCAGCTCGACGGGCTGGAGGACCGCCCCGCCCCCTTCCTGTCGGGCGGGCAGCAGCAGCGCCTGGCGCTCGCCCGCGCGCTGGTTGGCGAGCCCAAGGTGCTGCTGCTCGACGAGCCGCTGTCGAACCTCGATGCCAAGCTGCGCGAGGAGATGCGCTTCGAGCTCGCCGATCTGGTCAAACGGCTGGACGTAACCACGCTGTTCGTCACCCACGAGCAGATCGAGGCGCTGACCATGTCCGACGTCATGGGCGTCATGAGCGACGGCAAGATCATCCAGGAAGGCTCGCCGCGGGAGATCTACGCCGCGCCGCAGGGCTCGTTCGTTGCCGACTTCATCGGCAAGACGAATTTCCTCGAAGGCGCGGTGCGCGGGCTCGAGGAGGTGGACGGCGGACAGCGCGCCCGGGTCGAAACACCGATCGGCACCCTGACTTGTCGGGTTGCGGGCGGCGCCTCGGTGGGCGATCCGGTCAAGGTCGCGGTCCGGCCGGAGAACGTCGTGCTCGGCGCACCGGGCGCGGGAGCGGACGGCAACGCCGTCGAAGGTATGGTCGAGGCCGTGACCTTCCTCGGCAACATGCTCGACTGCGTGGTCGACGTCGCCGGCCACAGCCTCCACGTCCAGCTTCATCCGGCGGCACCGCCCGCGCTCGGTCATCGGGTGGTCCTGCATCTGCCGCCCGAGCACGTGCTGGCGATGCGGTCCTGAGACGGCGGCCGGCGGTCAAGGCGACGGACGACCTGATGGCGAGGGGGCCGGCGATGGTGGATGAGGCGGCGCGCGCGGGCTCGCGGATCAGGCTGGCAGCCGATATCGGCGGGACGTTCACCGACATCGCGGCGTTCGACGAGACCACCGGCTCGTTGCTGCTGGGCAAGACGCTGTCGACGCCGGACCGCCTGGTCGACGGCATCGAGGCCGGGGTCGCAAAGGCCGGCACCGCGTTCGGCGCGGCGGGCCTGTTCCTGCACGGCTCGACGATTGCGGTCAACACGATCCTTGAGCGCACCGGCGCGAAGACGGCGCTGATCACCACCGAGGGGTTCCGCGACATCTACGAGATCGGCCGGATCAACCGGCCCGATTCCTACAACCTGTTCTTCCAGAAGCACGAACCCCTGGTCGAGCGCGCGCTGCGCTTCGAGGTCCGGGAGCGCGTGCTGGCGACCGGGGAGGTAGCCGTCCCGCTGGACGAGGACCGGCTGCGCGCGCTGGGCGTCGAGATCGACGCCCTGGGCATGGAGGCGGTGGCGATCCTGTTCCTGCACTGCTACCGCAACCCCGATCACGAGCTGCGCGCCAAGCGGATGCTGGAAGAGGCCCATCCCCACCTCTTCGTCTCGGCCTCGCACGAGCTTTCACAGGAGTACCGCGAGTTCGAGCGCACCTCGACCGTGGTCGCCAATGCCTATATCGGCCCCAAGGTGCGCTCCTATATCGGCGAGATCGAGGACCATCTACGCAGCGCCGGCTTCGCGGGGTCCTTCCTGGTCGTCCAGTCGACCGGCGGGCTGTATGAGGCCGAGCAGGCGCGGGACCGCGGCCGCTTATCCGCGCAGGCGGTGACGGCGCGGCATGGCCGGCCTCGCCGGGATCCGCCTCCCCGCCGCCGCTTCCGTCGGGCGGCGGGACTATCTTCCCGCCGTTATGCTCGGCGGCGCCGTGCTGGCGAGCGCCGCCGTCCTGGCCCTGCTCCTGGTCATCTTATGGCTCAGCTTCACCGAGGGCTCGCCCGGCGACGACGACCTCGTTTACACGCTCTATTACTATTCGGAGATCTTTCTCGACCCGTTCACCTACCGGGTGATCCTCAACACGGTGCTGTTTTCGGCGATCACGCTGGCGGTGGCGCTGATCCTCGCCCTGCCGATGGCGTGGATCGTCGAGCGCACCGACTTTCCCGGCAAGCCGATCGTCTTCACGCTGCTGACGATTGCGCTGCTGATCCCCGGTTTCTCGGTCGCGCTCGGTTGGCTGTTCCTGCTGCACCCGCGGATCGGGCTGATCAACCACATCCTGATCGCGGTCTTCGGCCTTGCCGAGGCGCCGCTCAACATCTCGACCATCCTCGGGATGGGCATCGTCGAAGGGCTCAGCCTGACTCCGGTGACCTTCATCATGACCGCGATCGTGTTCCGCTCGATGGACCCCTCGATGGAGGAGGCCGCGGGCATGGGCGGGGCGAACCTGTGGCAGACCATGCGGCGGGTGACGCTGCCGCTGGCCTGGCCCGGGATCCTGGCGGCCAGCATCTATGTCTATACGATCGGCTTCGCGGCGTTCGATGTCCCAGCCATCCTCGGCCTGTCGCAGCGGATCTTCACCTTCTCCACCTATGTCTACAGCGAGATCAGCCCGGCCGACGGGCTGCCGGAATATGGCGGGGTGGCGAGCCTCAGCGTGATCATGGTCGTCTTCGCCGCGTTCCTGACTTGGTGGTACAGCACCGTGCAGCGCCGGTCCTCGCGCTATGCGGTGGTGACCGGCAAGGCCTACCGCCCGCGCCTGGTCAGTCTCGGCCGCTACAAATGGCCCGCGATCGGCTTTTTCGTCCTGTTCTTCATCTTCAGCCAGCTTCTGCCGGTCCTCACCCTGCTATGGGCCGCAGGTCTGCCCTATCTGCAGCCGGTCTCGATGGCGGCGGTCGAGCAGCTTTCCTTCGACAACTACTTCAAGCTGCCCGAGGCGCTGATTCTGACCGGGCTGCGCAATACCGGCACCCTGATGATCCTGGTGCCGACGATCACCGTCGTCTTCAGCGTCGGGATCTCCTGGGTGGTGCTGCGATCCAGAGTGCCGGGGCGGGCGATCTTCGACTTCTTCGCCTTTCTGCCCCATACCGTGCCGACGATCGTGTTCAGCGTCGCGGCGTGGCTGCTCGCGCTGTTCGTGCTGCGCGACATCGTGCCGATCTATGGCACGATCTGGGTCCTGGTCCTGGTCTATGTCGTCGCCCGGCTGAGCTACGGCACGCGGATGACCAATTCCGGGCTGATCCAGATCCACACCGAGCTCGAGGAATCCGCCCGCATGAGCGGGGCGAGCACGATGGGCGTGATGCGCCGGGTGCTGATCCCGCTGCTGAGCCCGGCGATGCTGTATGCCTGGATCTGGATCGCGCTGTTGAGCTACCGCGAGCTCACGCTGCCGGTGGTGCTGTCGACCGGCGACAACCAGCCGCTGTCCATGGTGGTCTGGAGCTTCGTGCTGACATCGGCCTATGGCGAGGCCTCGGCGGTGGCGGTCATCATGATCGCCTTGATGGCGCCGATCCTGGTGATCTACTGGACGGTCGCGCGACGGACCGGGATGGTCCCCGCGCGCTGAGCGCGCCGCGTACCCGCGGGGGGAGGATGGAGTGAGCGGGCATCTCAACGCCGATCTGTCGCGCCGGGTGATCATCGACACAACCCGGCTTGCCTGGCGTCCGAGCCCCGCCCCAGGGGTGCTGCGCAAGCGCCTCCACCTCGACGGACCGGTCGAAGCCGGCCGGGTGACCGCGATCGTCCGTTACGCTCCGCATAGCCGGTTCGCGCCGCACAGCCATCCCGGCGGTGAGGAATTCCTGGTCCTTTCAGGCACCTTCGGCGACGAGCACGGCCGCTACCCGGCCGGCACCTACGTGCTGAACCCCGACGGCACGAGCCACGCACCGGAGGTCAGGGAGGGCTGCATGCTGTTCGTCAAGCTGCGCCAATATCCCGGTGAAGCGCGCCGCCAGGCGGTGATCCGTACCGGGGCGCTCGAATGGGAGCCGGACGAAGCCGCCGGCGTGTCCCGCAAAACGCTCTATCGCCAGGACGGCTTCGCGGAGACAATGGAGCTGGTCCGGTTCGCGCCCGGTACCGGACCGGCCGCGTTCGGGCCGGCCGACGGCGAGGAGCTGCTGATCCTCGCCGGCGCGCTGACCGACGAGCACGGAAGCTACCGCGCGGGCACGTGGATCAGGAACCCGGCAGGCCACCGCGCGCGGCGGTCGTCCCGGGCGGGCGCCACGATGCTGCGGCGCACCGGATGGCAAAAGGAGGGAACGGCGCAATGATGGTCGTCAGGCACGACACCGTCGCGAAGGAGGAATTTCCCGGCGGTGCGACATATCAGACCCTGGTCGGCGACGACGCGGGTTCGACACCGATCCGCACCGGCATCCAGGTCTCGCCGCCCGGCTATGCGACGCCCGAACATGCCCACCCCTATGTCGAGGTGATCACCGTGCTCGAAGGGCGGGGCGAGGCCTGGTCGGCCGACGGCGGCGAGACCGTGGCGCTCGAGCCCGGGGTGACCCTGGTGCTCGAGCCCGGCGTTCGCCACGCTTTCCGGGTGATCGGCGACAGCCCTCTGAAGACGCTGGGCATCCATGCCTCGCCCCACCGGATCGTCGACATCGCCGAGCCCGGCTGAGCCGTTCAGTCGAGCGGCAGCGACAGCAGCCCGTCGGCGAGCTTGGGATCGAACCAGGTCGATTTGGGCGGCATGGTCCGGCCGGCGTCGGCGACCGCGAAAAGATCCGCTAGCGCGGTCGGGTAAAGCGCGAAGGCGACCGCCATCTCGCCGCTGTCGACGCGCGCGGCCAGCGCCTCGAGGCCGCGGCTGCCGCCGACGAAATCGATCCTGGTCTCGCGCGTCGGATCGCCGAGCCCGAGAACCGGCGCGAGGATCGTCCGCGACAGGACGGCGACGTCGAGCCGCGCCGCCGGATCGGCGTCGGCCGCCGGCGGTGCGCGCAATGCGAGCCTGTGCCAGCCGCCGGCGAGGTACATGCCGAAGACATGGCGCCGGTCCGGTCTGACCGGCGCGTCGGACGGGGTGACGTCGAACGGACCGGAGACCTCGCGCAGCAGGTCTTCGGCCTGCCTTCCGTTGAGATCGCGCACCGTCCGGTTGTAGTCGAGGATCCGCATCTGGCTTTCGGGAAAGGCGATGCCGAGGAAGTTGGCCGGCTCGCCATTGCCCGACCCGGCCACAAGCGACGCCGCCTCGGAGCGGTGATGGCCATCGGCGATATAGAGCGCGGGCAACCGGTCGGCGGCCGCGCCCAGGGCTGCCGCGTCCGCCTCGGACGGCACCCAGACGGCGTGATCGACCCCGTCGAAGGATGCGCTCAGCGTCGGCTTTCCGGCGGTGAGCGCCGCGGTAGCCCGCGCCAGCGCCGGATCGTCACGATGGGCGAGCATGACCGGACCGGTATGGGCAGCGACGGCTTCGATCTGCCGGGCGCGGTCGGCGACCTTGTCGGGGCGGGTCAGCTCGTGCCGCCGGACCAGGCCCGCCCGGTAATCCGCGACCGAGACGGCACCGGCGATACCGGTCTGCGAATGACCGACGGCGGTTGCGCGATAGACGTAAAGGCTCGGCCGCCCGACCCGGGCGACCACGCCTTGGGCGAGGAGCCAGGCCATGTTCTCGGCCGCCTTGGCATAGACTTCCGGCGCATCCGGGGCCGTCGCCTCGGGAAGGTCGATCTCGGGCTTGGAGACGTGGAGAAAGCTCAGCCGGTTGCCGGCCGCGCGCGCCCTGGCCTCGGCGCTGGTCAGCACGTCGTAGGGCGGCGCGGCGACGGCCTGGGCGTGCCGGGGCGTCGGCATCAGTGCGCGGAACGGCCGCAGGAGCGACACGGGACCTCCGGGGGTGTCTGGGACCGGCGCAGCTTTAGATCATCGCGGCGATGATTGCCACCGCCGCCGGGCCGCCGATGCTATCCGGCGCGCGCCATGACGTCGGCGACCTTGACGTCCTCGCCCACGCGGTGGGCCGGGCGGCCGGCATCGCTGACCGCGACGATGACGACGATCTCATCGGCCCTGGGCGCGTCGCCGAGCGAGACCGCCATCGAATCGAAGTGGCTGAACTTCCACATGTCGTCCTTGTGGTGCAGCGGGCAGTCGATGACCGTCCCGGGACCGCCGATCTTCTTGGTGGACGGCATGATCGAGCTGGCTGGCCCGACGACCTCGCGCACCGGGCGGCCGAGCCGGGGATGCAGGACGGCCGCGGCATGTTCGCGCTCGCCGTTCTCGCCGACGATCGCGGCTTTGCCGTAGCTGTGCACCGCTTGACCGTCGATGCCCAGCGCTGCGACCGCCCGGCGCACCAGCATGTCGCCGAGCTCGGCGCCCGCCGCCTGCAGCGCCTCCAGCGTGGCGTCATAGCGCCCGGCATAGGGGTTGGCGATCACCGCCACCGCCGCGGCCTGCCGGGTCGGCGGCTCTATGGGCCGGCCGAGCTCGATGCGCGTCTCCTCGACAATGCTCACCAGCTTGCGGATCTCCATCGCGGCGCTCCCATGACTTGATGCGCGCACTATGCCATCATCGCACCGCGATGCAACGTTCGGCCCCGGCGTCCCCCGCACGATGACCGACCCGGTCACGCTCGCCGTCATCCGCGGCCGGCTCGAACAGATCGTCGACGAGATGGACGCCACCCTGTTCCGTGCCGCCTTCAGCCCGGTGATCGCCGAGGCCCGTGACGGCAGCCACGGCATCTACGATGCCGCGACCGGCGACACGCTGGTCCAGGGCAAGGCCGGCCTGCCGATCTTCGTCGGCGCGATGAGCTTCGCCACCCGGCTCGCGATGGCCCGTGCCGCTTCCGACGGCGGTTTCAGACCAGGCGATGTGTACCTGTCCAACGATCCCTATGAGGGGGCGACGCACCTCAACGATTTCAAGCTCGTACGCCCGTTCTTCCACGACGGCGCGCCGTTCTGCACGCTCGCCTCCGTCGGCCACTACCAGGACATCGGCGGCAACGTGCCGGGCAACTACAATCCGCTGGCGCGCGATGCGATGCAGGAAGGCGTGCGCATCCCCCCGGTGAAGCTGGTCGCGGGCGGCCGGATCGACCCCGACGTGGTCGCCATCATCCGCGCCAACTCGCGCCTGCCCGACAGTGCCTATGGCGACCTCAGCGCCCAGCTTGCCGCGCTCGCGCTCGGCGCGCGCCGGCTGCAAGCACTGATCGCCGATTACGGCGCGGCCACCGTGGCCGCGACGATGGCCGAGATCACCGCGCGCGCGGCGCGGCTGATGCGCGCCGAGATCGCTGCGCTGCCCGACGGCACCTACAGCGCCGAGGACTGGCTCGACAACGACGGGATCGAGGACACGCCGATCCGCATCGCCCTCGACCTGGTGATCGAAGGCGATGCGATCACGCTCGACTTCTCGCGCAGCGGGGCGGCGTGCGCCGGCCCGCTCAACATCTCCCGGCCGACGGCGATCGCCGCGACCTTCGTCGGGCTCAAGCACATCTTCCACGAACTGCCCGCCAATGCAGGCGTGCTGGCGCCGGTCACCCATGTCATCCCCGACGGCAGCATCCTTGCCGCCGTCCCGCCCAGGCCGGTCTCCGGCTATACCGAGACCATCCTTCGGATGATCGACGTGATGTTCTGCGCCTTCGCCCAGGTCGCACCCGACCGGGTCAACGGCGCGCCCTACGGGACGATCAACGCGCTGCTCCTTTCGGGCCGGCGCTCGGATGCGCAAAGACGGAGATGGATCCTGTTCACCTTCTTCGGCGGCGGGCATGGCGGACATCCCCATGGCGACGGGCTGGACCACGGCAACGCGCCGATCTCGATGGCGAGCATCCCGCCGGTCGAGATCTTCGAGGCGGCCTTCCCGGTGATCTTCAACCAATGGGCCCTGCGCCCGGACAGCGGCGGGCCCGGCCGTCACCGCGGCGGCCTGGGCGCGGTCTACGAGATCGAGGTGCTGGAGGAGACCGCCGATCTGGTGGTGCTCGGCGAGCGCGGCGCCTTTGCTCCGCCGGGCGTCCTCGGCGGCGGGCCGGGCGCGCTCAACCTGGTGCGCTACGACACCGACGACGGGCCGCGCGCGCCGGTGATGGGGGCCAAGCTGTTCGGCGCCGTCCTCAAGCGCGGCCAGAAGGTGCGGATCCAAAGCCCCGGCGGCGGCGGATTTGGCCCGCCCGGCGAGCGCAGCCCAGACGCGATCGCGCGTGACGTGGCGCTGGGCTACGTCAGCGCTCAAGCCGCGGCGCGGGACTACGGCGCCGCGCCGTAGCGCCCGCCGGGCCGGTGTGCGAAAATCGGGCCGGCAATGTCGAATGCAGTCATCGATCCCGTCACGCTGGCGGTCATCCGCGGCCGTCTCGAGCAGATCGTCGACGAGATGGACGCCAGCCTGTTCCGCGCGGCGTTCAGCCCGGTCATCGCCGAGGCGCGCGACGGCAGCCACGGCATCTACGACGCCGCGACCGGCGACACGGTGGCGATGGGAAAGCAGGGCCTGCCGGTCTTCATCGGTGCGATGTCATACGCCACCAAGGCCGCGATCGCGCGCGCCCGGGCCGACGGCGGCCCGGCCGACGGCGACATCTATCTGCTGAACGATCCCTATGACGGCGCCACCCACCTGAACGACATCAAGCTGATCAAGCCGTTCTTCCGCGACGGCGCGCTGTTCTGCTACCTCGCCTCGGTCGGGCACTGGCTCGATGTCGGCGGCAACGTGCCCGGCAACTACAACCCGCGCGCGAGCGACATCATGCAGGAAGGCGTGCGCATCCCGGCGGTCAAGCTGTGCGACCGGGGCGTGATGCGCCAGGACATCATCGACATCCTGCTCGCCAACGCCCGGCTGCCGCGCAGCAACTACGGCGACCTCAACGCGCAGCTCGGCGCGCTGGAGCTCGGCACGCGCCGGATGCACGATTTGCTGGATGGGTTCGGCGCCGATGTCGTTTCCGTTGCGATGGACGAGATCCGCGCCCGCGCCAGCCGGCAGATGCGTGCGCTCATCGCCGGCCTGCCCGACGGCACCTATTCGTTCGAGGACCATATCGACGATGACGGGCGCAGCGCGGACCCGCTGAAGGTCGCGCTCGATCTGAGCATCGAGGGCGAGCGGATGACGCTCGACTTCTCGCGCTCCGCGCCGGCCTGCGAGGGGCCGCTCAACGTCTCTCGCGCGACCACTGTGGCGGCGGCGTTCGTCGCGCTGAAACACATCTTCAACGAGGTGCCGACCAGCGGCGGTTGCCTGGAGCCGGTTACGTTCATCATCCCGGAGGGCTCGATCCTGGCCGCCGAGCCGCCCGCCCCGGTGTCGGGCTACACAGAGAACATCATGCGCACCATCGACGTGATCTTCGGCGCCTTCGCCCAGGCCGCGCCGGACCGCGCCAACGCGGCCTGTTTCGCGACCGTCAACGCGCTGCTGCTTTCGGGCGCCCGCGAAGACGGCTCGAAGTTCATCTTCTTCACCTTCTTCGGCGGCGGGCTCGGCGGCAACCCCGAGGGCGACGGGCTGAGCCACGGCAACGCGCCGATCGGCATGGCCAACATCCCGCCGGCCGAGATCCTGGAGGCCGCCTACCCGACCTGCGTGACCAAGTGGGGCCTGCGCCCCGACAGCGGCGGGCCGGGTCGGCACCGCGGCGGGCTGGGCGCGGTCTACGAGTTCGAGCTGCTGGCCGAGCAGGCCGATCTGGTGGTCTTCGGCGAGCGCGCACGCTTCCCGGCCTTCGGCATCCTGGGCGGCGAGTCCGGGGCGCCGAACCGCATCTTCTACGATCAGGACCAGGGCGAGCTGTCGGCGGGCGAGACGGCGAAAATCTCCGGCGTCACCGTTCGCCGCGGCCAGCGCGTGCGGATCGAAAGCCCCGGCGGAGGCGGCTATGGCTCGCCCGAGGAGCGGCCGGTCGAGGCGGTCGGCCGCGACCTGGCGCTGGGGCTGGTCAGCGCCGAGCGGGCGCGGCGCGATTACCGGGTCGAGATCACAACCGACGGCGCGGTGCGGCGGAACCGCGCGTGAGCAGCCGTCCCGGCATCACGGTCGGCGTCGATGTCGGCGGGACCTTCACCGATGTCTTTTACGTCGATGAGCGGACCGGCCGTTTCGGGATCGGCAAGGTCCCCTCGATCAAGAACGAGATCGCCAAGGGCTTTCTCGCCGGCATCGATGAAGCGGTGCCCGAACGCGCGGCCATCGGCTCGGTGGTCCACGGCACCACGGTCGGCACCAACGCGCTGATCGAGCGCAAGGCGGCGCGCACCGGCTTGATCACCACCAAGGGCTTCCGCGACGTGCTCGAGATGCGCCGGCGCGACCGGCCCAACACCTGGGGGTTGTGGGGCAGCTACCGCCCGGTGGTGACCCGCGATCTGTCGATCGAGGTCGACGAGCGGATGCTGGCCGACGGCACGGTGCGCACGCAAGTCGATGTTGAGGAGGTCACCCGCGCCGCGCTGGCGCTGCTGGCGCGCGGCTGCGAAGCGGTCGGCATCGTGTTCATCAACGCCTACGCCAATCCCGAAAACGAGCACAAGGCGCTGGAGGCGGTGCGTGCGGTCTGGCCCAACGACTACGTCAACGCATCCTCGCTGATCCTGCCGGAGATTCGCGAGTTCGAGCGGGCCTCCACGACCGCGCTCAATGCCTGCCTGCAGCCGATCATCGGCGCCTATCTGGAAGGCGTCGAAGCAGGCCTCGGCGTCGGCGCCAACGGCACGGAGCTCCTGATCGTCCAGTCCAACGGCGGGGTGATGTCGGCCGAGACCGCCCGCAGCCTGCCGATCCGCACCACGCTGTCCGGCCCGGCCGCGGGCGTGATCGCCGGCGCGCGGATCGCCGAAGCCGCCGGCTTCGCCAACGTGATCACCTGCGACATGGGCGGGACCAGCTTCGACGTCGCCCTGGTCGAGGGCGGCCGGAGCGCCTTCAGCCTGCAGACCGCGATCGATTTCGGCCTGGTCGTGCGCACTCCGATGATCGAGATCACCACCATCGGCGCCGGCGGCGGCTCCATCGCCGGGCTCGACCAGGGCGGTTTCCTCCGGGTCGGACCGGAATCGGCGGGCTCCGAGCCCGGTCCGGCGTGCTACGGCAAGGGGAACGACCGGCCGACGGTGACCGATGCCAACCTCGTGCTCGGGCGAATCAACGCCGCGCGCCCGATCGGCAGCGGGCTGGGCGCGCTTGATGTCGAAGCCGCCCGCGCGGCAATCGCCGGCCATGTCGCTGAGCCCCTGGGGCTCGATGTCACCGCGGCCGCGGAAGCGATCGTCAAGGTCGCGATCTCCAACATGGCCGGCGCCATCCGGCTGGTCTCGATCGAGCGCGGCTACGATCCCAAGAATTTCGCCGCCATGCCGTTCGGCGGCGGCGGGGCGCTGCATGTCGGGGCGCTGATCCGCGATGTCGGGCTCGCCTCGGCGCTGGTGCCACGCTTTCCCGGCGTGACCAGCGCGCTGGGCTGCGTGATCGCCGACATGCGCCACGACTTCGTCCATACGATCAACCGCCCGCTCCCGGAGCTCGATGTCGCCGCGCTCGACCGCGAGATGGCGGCGACTGCCGGCCAGGGGCTGGCGCTCCTGCAGCGCTCCGGCGTCGCGCTGGACAGGACCGAGGTGCTGTTCGAGCTCGACATGTCCTATGTCGGCCAGACCCACACCTTGCCGGTGCCGCTGCCGGCGCTGCTCGCCGCAGACGGGACCGACGTGAGCCTGGCGATGATCGAGGCCGCCTTCGATGCGGCCTACCGGCGGACCTACGGCCGCCTGCTGGAGGGGATCGGCGTCCGGTTGCTGTCGCTCAGGACCGCCGTTGTCGGCATCCGGCCCAAGTTCGACCTCCGCTCGCTCGGCCCCGAGCCGGGAACGACACTGGAAGGCGCCAAAACCCATACCCGACCGGTGTGGTGGGAAGGCGGCTGGCACGACACGGCGGTCTATGACCGGCTCGCGCTGCCGGTCGACGCCCGGATCGCCGGCCCCGCGATCCTGGAGCAGACCGATGCGACGACCTTCATCGATCCGGGGCTGGAGGCCGAAATCGATCCTTTCGGCAACGTGATCGTGCGCGCCGCGCATTGATGAGGAGACCTTGAGGATGGCAGACCGGCTGAACCCGCCCGCGCTCGATCCCGAGACCGCCGCCCGCGAGGAGCGCCAGCCCTACCCACCGCCCAACGACAGGGCGCTTGCGGGCAAGACGCGCCAAGTGCTGGGCGACCCTCTGGGGCTGACCCAGTTCGGCGTCAACCTGACCCGGCTCGCGCCCGGCGCCGTCTCGGCGCTGCGCCACTGGCATTCGGGCGAGGACGAGTTCGTCTACATCCTCTCCGGCCATCCGATTCTGGTCACCGATGACGGTGCGCAGCGGCTTGCGCCGGGCGACGTGGCGGGGTTTCCAGCCGGCAAGCCCGACGGCCACCGGCTCGAGAACCACACCGATGAAGAGGTCGCCTTCCTCGAGGTCGGCACCCGCGCGGCGGCCGAGACGGTCCACTACCCCGATTCCGACCTGGTGTTGGTCAAGACGTACCGCGCCCCCGACCGGCGGTTCACCCGCCACGACGGCACGCCGGTCTGAATCGTTCGGACGGCGTTGATGTCCGCGACCGGCCTGAGCCGGACCGCTCCGCTGTCGCGCGGCAGCGCGTACATGATGCTGGGCGTCTGTCTGCCGGTCTGGGGGATCAACTGGCCGGTCCTGAAGATCGCCGTCCTGTCGATCCCGCCGGTGTGGCTTGCCTGCGTGCGCATGGCCACGACGTGCGTGTGCCTGTTTATCGCCCTTGCCGCGCTGAGCAGGCTGCGGCTGCCGAACCGCCGGGACCTGCCGGCGGTCCTCAGCGTGGGCGTGATCATGATGGGGATCTATCCGGCGATGACCATGACCGGGCTGGTCCATGCCGGCGCCGGGCGCGCATCGCTGCTGTCGTTCATCACCCCGCTGTGGGTCGCGCCCGCCGCCATCATCCTGTTCGGCGAGCGGCTGGGCGCGCTCAAGGCCGCCGGGCTCGCCGTCGGGCTCGTCGGCCTCGGCGTCCTGTTCAACCCCCTCGGCTTCGACTGGTCCGACCAAGCGGTGGTCCGCGGCAACCTCATCCTGGTGCTCGCCTCGATGGTCTGGTCGATCACGATCCTTCACATGCGCCGCCATGTCTGGCGGCTGAGCCCGGTCGAGCTGGCGCCGTGGCAGTTGCTGGCGGCCTCGCTGGTCGCGGCCTCTCTGGCGCTGTGGTTCGATGCCGGCGAGCCGGTGATCTGGTCGCTGGAGCTGGCCGGGCTGCTCGCGTTCGCCGGGCCGGTGGCGACCTCGCTGACGATCATCGGCGTGATCGCCATCGCCCGCTCGTTGCCGGCGATCACCGCATCCCTGCTGTTTCTCGCGACGCCGGTCGCGGGTATGCTGTGCTCGGCGGCGGTCCTGGGCGAGCCCTTGACGCTGACCAACATCGCCGGGCTGGTGCTGATCGTCACCGGCCTCGCGTTCGTCGCGCTGGGCGAGGCCAGACAGGGAAAGAGCGGGTAATGCACGGATGGAGAGCACGGATCGGCATGCTGCTGCCGTCGGTCAACGCTGCGGCCGAGCCGCAGGTCCAGGCGATGTCGCCCGACGGTGTGTCGTTCCACACCACGCGGCTGCGGCTCAAGGGCTCGAGCGAAGCTGACATCATGGGCATGGTCGAGAACCTTGAGGAAGCGGCCTCGCTCGTCGCCGATGCCAAGGTCGACCTGATCGTCTTCCACTGCACCGCGGCCTCGATGCACCGCCCGGGCTTCGATGACGAGATCATCGAGCGGATCGAGACGGCGACCGACATCCCGGCGACCTCGACATCGAAGGCCGTACTCAATGCCTTGCAGACGCTGGACGCGCGCCGGATCGCGCTGACCACGCCCTATGTCCAGGAGACCAACGACCGCGAGGTCGCGTTCCTGGAAAGCCACCAGGTCTCGGTCTTGAGCGAGACCGGCATGGGGATCCGCGGCGACGGACTCAAGATGATCGGCGTCCAGCCCGGCGAATGGTACCGCCGGGTCAAGGCCCAGCAGGACGCGGCGGTCGACGCCTATTTCATAAGCTGCACCGCCATTCGCGCCGCCGAGGTGATCGAGCCGCTGGAGCACGATCTCGACCGCCCGGTGGTGACGTCCAATCAGGCGATGGTCTGGCACAGCCTGCAGAAGCTCGGCATCAACGACCGCGTGCCGGGTTACGGCCGGCTGATGGCGACCAACGGCGGCACCTGACGCGGCACCTGACAAGGAGCGATCCCATGACCATCCAACCGGAGTCCGCCATTGCGCTGGCGCATTTGCGGCTGTCCGTCAGCGATCTTTCCCAAGCGGTCTCGTTCTTCGAGGCCATCGGCGCGCGCCCTGATACCAGGCGCGACGGGTTCGCGGTCGTCGAGCTGCGCGACCGCACGCGCCTGCAACTGCGGCAGTCGGCGGACGGCGCCGCAGCCGGCGGCACGCTCCAGTTCGATTTCAAGGTCGAGGATATCGACGCGGCGTGGCGGGACTACGACGCGAAGGGGCTGAACCCGGGCGAGATCACCCGCCGCCGGCCGGGCCACGACTCGTTCCTCCTCGAGGGGCCGGATTCCTGCGCGGTCCAGATAAACTCGGGCTTCAACCGCGCTTAGCACCGGCCTCGAACGAAGGCGTCGTTTTTGATGTCCTTTCCGACCTCCTGACCAGCGGCCGCACGCTGCCGCGGAAGCCCGGCTTGACGGCTCCGGCCGCGACTCCATAGGCTCCGCCGGATGAGGAAATACGACGATCTCTGCGCGCCGGAGATGCGTCCGGCGCTGCGCTTCGACCTGCCTGGGCTCGACTACCCGGAGCGGATGAACGCCGCGCAAACCCTGCTCGAAGGCGCGCTGGAAAACGGCTGGGGCGCGCGCATCGCCTATTATCACCGCGACCGGGCGATCACCTATGCCGGCCTGCACGCGACCGTCCACCGCCATGCCGCGGCGATGCGAAGCCTGGGCATAAGGCCGGGCGACCGCGTGCTGGTCAGGATCGCCGATACGCCGGAGCTGGTCTTCACTCTGCTGGCTGCGCACGCCATCGGCGCGGTGGCGATCCCGACCTATGTCCAGCTCCGCGCCGAGGATCTGGTCTACCGGCTTCAGGACTCCGGCGCCCGGTTCGCCTTCGTCGAGGAGGCGCTGATGGCGGAGATGGAGGGCGCGGCTGCGCGCTGTCCCGGCCTCGTCGTCGCGGTGCTGCCCGCCGACCCGTCCGGCCGGTTCCGCTCGTTGTCCGATCTGCTGCCCGACGGCCCGGTGGCGCCCGCCTACCACGACAGCCATGCCGAGGACCTGACCTTGATCGTCTATACCTCGGGCAGCACCGGGCGGCCGAAGGGGGCGTGTCATTGCCACCGCGACATGATCGCGCTCGCCGACAGCTATTGGCGCCATTGCATCACGCCCACACCGCAGGACGTGATCGGCGGCCCGCCAGCGGCGGCGTTCGCGCTGGGCTACGGGATGTTCATCATCTTTCCGCTGCGTTTCGGCTCGGCCGCGGTGCTGGAGCCCGACAAGTCGGTCGAGACCGCGCTGGAAGCGATCGAGCGCTACGGCATCACGATCTTCGCCGGCGTCTCGAGCTATTTCGTGATCCTGGCCGCAGCGATCGAGGGCTCGGGCCGGGACATCTCCTCGTTGCGCCGAGCGCTGACAGGCGGCGAGCCGCTGTCACCGGAGACCGAGCGCGCGTGGTTCGAGGCGACCGGCGGCAACGTCCTGGAACAGTTCCTCGGCACGTCCGAGCTGTTCCACGTCTTCGTCACCTCCAGCCATGCAAGCGAGGTTGCCAGGGCCGCGACCCTGGGCCGCGCGGTGCCCGGCTACGAGGTGGTGGTGGTCGATCCGGACACCCTCCAGCCGGTGCCCGACGGCACGAAGGGGCTGTTGGCGACCCGCGGGCCGACCGGGACGGTCTATTGGCAGAACCCGGAGAAGCAGGCCGAGCTGGTGCGCGACGGCTGGAACGTGTTTCCCGACCTGGTGAGCCGCGATGCGGACGGGTTCTTCCACTACATCGCCCGGCACGACGAGATGATCGTCTCTTCGGGCTACAACATCTCGCCGATCGACGTCGAGACGGCGCTGCTGCGCCACGAGGCGGTGGCCGAATGCGCCGCCGTCGCCGCGCCCGATCCGACCGGACGGCGAACCGCGATCGTCAAGGCCTATGTCGTGTTGCGCCCGGGCCACGCCGGCGACGCGGCGATGGTCAGAATGCTGCAGGACCACGCCAAGGCGGTTGCCCCGCCCTACATGTATCCGCGCGCGATCGCCTTTTTCGATGCGCTGCCCAAGACCATGAACGGCAAGGTCCTGCGCTCGGAGCTCCGCGCCCACGCGCAATCGGGCGCATAGCGCCTTATCCGCTCAGGCGGCCACCGGCTGGAGTTCGGCCCTGAAAAAGTCGAGCAGCTTGGCTTGGGCGTCCACGCACTGGGCCTCGCGATAGGCCTGGCCGAGGAAGTTCTGGAATGCGTGGCCCGCGCCGTCATAGTCGTGGAAGGTGTGGACGATGCCGTGGCGGTCGAGTTCGGCGCTGATCCTGGCGACGTCTTCGGGCGAGGGGTTCTCGTCCTCGTTGCCGAAGAAGCCGATCACCGGGCAGGGAATGTTCGCCGCCCGGGTAATCGGCACCGGGTTGCCCTGGCCCCAGGGCTTGAAGATGTTGCCGCCGTAGAAGATGGCGCAGGCGCGGAAATCGGCGATGCTGGACGCGCCCAGGAACGAGGCCCGCCCGCCCATGCAGTGCCCGACGATCGCCAGCGCATCGGCCCGCACATCGGCGCGGCCCTTGAGGTAATCGACGACCGCGCGCATGTCGGCGATCATCTCCGCATCGTCCAGCACGGCCATCGACTCCGCGCTGTCCTCGCCGTCGGGCCGGCGGTGATAGAAAGCGGGCGCGGCGGCGACGTAGCCGGCAGCGGCCAAGTCTTCGACAAACTTCCGGGTGAAGGCATCCAACGCGCCGCGGTGGTGAGTCACCACGACGCCGGGGTGCGGGCCGGCACCGGCCGGCGCGTCGACATAAACATCCATCGTGCTGCCGCCGACGCTCAGAGCCTCCATGCTCGCCATCTCTGGCCTCCTTTCGTCCGGACCGGCTCAGCCCGCGCTGCGGGCGGCCGGGATGTCGGTCTCCTCGTAGCGGATGTCGCGGAATGCGCCCGAGGTGACCGGCCGGTACAGCGCCGGCCGGTCCGCGGCGCGGCATGTCGGCAGGCATTCGACCACCGCGTCGTAGTTGGGCTGGTGGAAGAAGCCGATCGAGATGCGCCGCGCCGTGGCGCCGATCTCCGCCGGCGGGTTGACCACGCGATGAAAGTTCGACGTCCAGACGTCGTTGGTCCAGCGCCGCAGAAGGTCGCCGACATTGACCACGAACAGCTCAGGTCGGGTCTCGACGTCGTACCAGCTTCCGTCGGCGTCCTGGATCTGGAGCCCGCCGGGCTCGTTCTCGCCCATCAGGATGGTGAAGGTGCCGAAATCGGTATGCGCGCCGGCGCGGATCTGTCCCGGCGGCGGGGCGGTCCGCTGCGGCGGGTAGTGGTTGATGCGCATCGCCGTGACGTGGCGGTCGATCTTGTCGGCGAAATAGTCCTCCGGCAGGTCGAGGGCGAGTGCTGCGAGCGACATCAAGACACCGATGAGCCGCTCCATCGCGGCGTAATATTCCATCGCGGCCGTGCGGAAGTCCGCCGGGCGCTCCGGCCAGATGTTGGGGATGAAGTAGGACCGGCCCTCCTCGCCGTTGAAGTAGGACTCGTCCGGCCAGCCGTCGCGTCCGAAGTGGTAGAACTCCTTCAGGTCCGGCGGCGCCTCGCGCCCCGCAGCCCGGCCCAGCGCCTCGCCCTGCAGGACCCGCAGGCCGCGCGGCGTGCCGGGAACAAGGTGGACGCATTTGCGCTTTTCAGCCTCGAAAAGCGCGAAAAACTCGTGCGAGACCCGGCGCAAATCCTCGATCACCGCCTGGTCCACCCCGTGACCCGCGATCGAGAAGAACCCGATATCCGCGCATGCCGCGCCGATCGCCTTGGCGATGCGGCGCCGGGTCCGGATATCGCCTTCGAAATAGGGCGCGATATCGATCAGCGGGATGCGCGATGCGGTCATGGCGGCCACCTCTGCGGTTGATCAATTCTATACGACGAACTGCGCCCGGAGGCAAAGCGGTCGCGCATCGGGGCCGTTGATTCGCCGGGCCGTTGATTCGCCGGGCCGGCTGCGGTTGGATTGGCGTTCCCTGATCGAGTCACGGAACCAGGCAATGCTCACCGGCGACATCCTGCACCTGTCCGCCCGGCGCCACCCGGCCAAGACCGCGCTGATCTGCGGCGAGCGGGCGTGGTCGTACGGCCACCTGGATGCGCAGGCCAACCGGTTCGCCAACGCGCTCGCCGGGCTCGGCTTGGCCAAGGGCGACCGGGTGGCGGTGATGTGCCCCAATATCGCCGAATATGCGGTCGTCCATTTCGGCGCCGCACGGTTGGGCTGCGTGCTGGTCAACCTGTCGATCATGTATGCGGCCGAGGAGGTGGTGAACATCATCGACCGGACGCGGGCGCCGGTGCTGGTGATCGACAGCGAAAGCTGCGACAAGATCGCCGCGGTGCGCCAGCGAATGTCCGGCCTTGAGACGGTGATCGCGATCGGTGCGCCGGGCGGGCTCGCCGCGGTCCGGTTCGAGGACTTCCTGGCCGGCGGCGGTGTGCAGCCGCCGGCGGCACGGCTCGCCGAGACCGAGCCGGTGGGGATGACGTTCACCGGCGGCACCACCGGCCAGCCCAAGGGCGCGGTGGTCAGCCACCGGGCGCGCCACATCTCGGCCTATACCACGGCGATCGAGCACGAGCTGACCGCCGAGGACGTGGTCGCCACGGTCACCCCGCTCTACCACGCGGTCGGGCTCTATATCTGGTTCCAGGCCGCGATCCTGTGCGGCTGCACGGTTGTGCTGATGCGGCGCTGGGATGCCAAGGGGTTCGTCGAAGCGGTCGCCCGGCACCGGGTGAGCGCGGTGATGACGGTGCCGGTCCAGCTTCGCGGCGTCTTCGAGGACGGCACGTTCGATGCCGGCAAGCTCGCGAGCCTCAAGAAGATCGGCGCCGGCGGGGCGGATGTCCAAGCCTGGCTGATTGCGCGCTGCAAGGCGGCGCTGCCTGGCGTGCGCATCGTCGATCACTACGGCCAGTCCGAGACCGGACCGCTTGCGTTCCTCAAGCCATGGGATCCGCCGGAGAAGTTCGCCTCGGTCGGCCGCCCGGCGGTCGGCGTGGACATGCGGGTGCTCGATCCCGACGGCAACCCGGTCGCGCCCGGGGAGATCGGCGAGATCGTGGTCCGCGGCGACTTCCTCTTCGAGGGCTATTTCGAGAACCCGGAAGAGACCGCGCTCTATTTCCGCGGCGGCGATCGGGCGGGCTGGACCGGCGATCTCGGCATCCTCGACGAGGACGGCTACGTCTCGCTCGCCGGCCGGTCCAAGGACATGATCGTCACCGGCGGGATCAACGTCTATCCGCGCGAGCTCGAAATCGTGCTCGAGCAGCACGAGGCGGTGGGAGAATGCACCGTCATCGGCGTGCCGGACGAGAAATGGGGCGAGGCACTGGTCGCCTACGTCGTGCCCGCTTCCGGCCAGGCGCCCGACGATGCGGCCCTGGCCGCCTTCTGCGGCGAGCGGCTGGCCAGGTTCAAATGCCCGCGCGAGATCCGCATGACCGCGGAAATCCCCAAGACTCCGACCGGAAAGGTTCAGAAGCCCAAGCTGCGCGCGGCCTATCTTGCCGACGACGGCGGCTAGGGCATGTTGCCGGTGCCGCGCCGCGCCGGGTTGTGTTGCCAATGGCGCCGACGGCGCGGTAGAACCGGTTAGCTAGCTAACAAACACCCGGCGCCGGGGGAATCCGGCGGCGCAGAGGAAACCGAGGGGAAAGCGTGCCAGAAGGCGAGACCAACACGATCACCCTGCAAGGGATCGAGGTGCCCTATGTCCGCAAGGGCAGCGGCGCGCCGATGCTGATGCTGCACGGCGGCGCTGGACCCGTGGCCGCGATGCCGTTCGCCGACCGGCTGGCCGGATCCTTCGACGTCATCGCGCCCGTCCACCCGGGCTTCGCCGGCACCAGGATCCCGGAGCATTTCAACCGGATCGACGATCTGGTGTTCCTCTATCTCGACCTCATGGATGCGCTCGACCTCAGGGATGCGGTGCTGATGGGGTTTTCCATGGGCGGCTGGACGGCAGCCGAAATGGCGACGATGAACGATGTCCGGCTTGCGCGGCTGATCCTGGTGGATTCCGTCGGCGTCAAGGTCGGCGGGCGCGAGGACCGCGACATCGCCGACGTGTTCGCACTGCCCCACGAGAGGTTGGCGGAGCTGGCGTACCACGACCCCTCGATGGCCCCGCACCCGACCGATATCCCCGATGAGCAACTCCAGGTCATGGCCGGCAACCGCGTGGCGCTTGGCGTCTATACCTGGGAGCCTTACATGCACAACCCGAAGCTGCCGCACCGGCTGCACCGGGTCCGGGTCCCGACGCACTTCATCTGGGGCGCCTCGGACGGGATCGTGACCGTCGACTACGGCCGCAAATTCTGCACGATGATCCGGGGTGCGACCATGACCGTGATCGAAGCGGCCGGCCATGCGCCGCAGATGGAGCAGCCCGATGCATTCGTCGACGCCGTATTCGAGCTCGCGAATTAGGACAGGAGATCGGCGATGAAAAGCTGGTGGTTCACCGAGGACTGCTACCCCGACCTGCCGGATGCGGACACATACCGGTCGATCCGGGTCGATCTGCCCAACATCCATTGCGATCCCGAGACGGCGCATGTGCTCTACAACCGCTATCTCGATCTGTGGTGTGCGTGCGAGGACATCGGGCTGGAGATCATGCTCAACGAGCATCACCAGACCGCGACCTGCATGGTGCCGGCGGCGCCCATCATGATGGGCATCCTCGCCCGCCAGACCAAGACCGCGCGGATTCTGATCCTCGGCAACCCGCTGCCCAACCGCAATCAGCCGGTCCGCGTGGCCGAGGAGATGGCGCTGGTCGACGTGATCTCCAAGGGTCGGGTCGAATGCGGGTTCGTCCGCGCCGTGCCCTATGAGTCGGCCGCGGCCAACATCCTGCCCTACAAGGGCACCGAGCGGCTGTGGGAGGCCCACGACCTGATCCTCAAGGCCTGGACCACCCATGACGGGCCGTTCAATTTCGAGGGCAAGTGGTTCCACCACCGCCAGGTCAATATCTGGCCCAGGCCCTACCAGCAGCCCCATCCGCCGGTCTGGGTGACCATGGGCAGCGCCGGCACCGCCGTGCCGGTCGCCCAGCACAAACATGTCGGCGCCGTGTTCCTGGCCGGCTATCCCAAGATCCGCGGGATCTATGACGGCTATCGCCAAGCCTATCTGGATGCCCACGGCGAGCTTCCACCGCTCGACCGGCTGGCCTATCTCGGGCTGTGCTATGTCGGCGAGAACGAGCGCGCTGCCGAAGAAGGCGCCCGCAAGCTCTTGTGGTACATGGAATCGAACAAGGTCCCGCCGGAATGGAGCAACCCTCCAGGCTATCACCCGCCGCAGGTCTCCGCCATGGTCATGCGCGGCGCCGGCGGCTCGGGTGTGCCGCTGAACCCCAAGCTCGACCAGCAGATGGCGCGCGGCAACGTCTTCGCCGGCACCCCCGATCAGGTCTACGAGCAGATCAAGGCCTTCTGGGAATATTCCGGTGGCTTCGGCCACATGCTGATCATGGGCCAGGCGGGGTTTCTGTCCGACGCGGACGCGCTCAAATCCATGCGGCTTTACACCCAGGAGGTCTATCCGCGGCTGCGCGAATTGACCGCGACCGCCGACCCGGCCGAGCTGTGGGAGCGGAGCAAGGCGGTCCCCGTGCATGACGAAGTCAATCTCGGCACGTTCGGCGTCGAATTCGTGCGGTGAGCGCGATGACGGAGATCGCCAGCAACTTCGTCGATGTCGACGACATCCGCACCCACTACCTGGAGGCCGGCGCCGGCCCGACGGTGGTGCTGCTGCATTCGGGCGAATATGGCGGCTGCGCGGAGATAAGCTGGGAATACACCATCCCGGCGCTGGCGCCGGAATTCCGGGTCCTCGCCCCGGATTGGCTGGGCTTCGGGCGGACCGACAAGCTGTTCGATTTCGGCGACGCCCGGGCCCGCGTCTTCGGCCACATGCGGCGTTTCCTCGCGGTGATGGGGATCGCCGAGGCCCACTTCATCGGCAACTCGATGGGCGGCAGCAACCTGGCCCGGATCCTCGCCGAGCGGCCGGTGATCTTCCCGGCGCGCTCGGCAGTGCTGTGCAGCGGCGGCGGCTTCACGCCCGAGACCGACGAACGCAAGGTGCTGTTGGCCTATGACGGCACGCAACAGGCCATGAGCGCCCTGGTCAAGGCGATGCTGCACGACCCGAAATGGGGCGATGATGAAGCCTATATCGCCCGGCGCCAGGCGTTCGCGACCATGAAGGGCGCCTGGGAATGCCAGTCCGCGCCGCGGTTCCGCTCGCCGGCGGCCGACCGGGCCGGCGGTTCCGGGTTCGGCACGCCCGACAGCACCCCCTATGAGGACATCGCGGTGCCGACCCTGATCGTCGCCGGTGCCGAGGACAAGCTGCGCGAGCCGGGCTATGCGCCGGCGCTCGCCGAGCGGATCCCCGATGCCGAGGCGGTCGTCTTGGAGTCCTGCGGCCACTGCCCGAATATCGAGAAGGCCGAGGCGTTCAACGAGGTCACGCTCGCCTTTCTCAGGCGTGTCGAGGCCGGCGGGTAACGCAAACGTGACTCGTTTGTTATGCGCGGCCTGCCGGCTGCGACGGTACTCTGAGCTGCGGTGAAACCGCCCGCCGGCGCGGTCTTCCGCAGATCAGGCCATGCCCAGGGAGGACCGATGAAACCGCTCAAATCCCGATTGCTGTCCAGCACGGTCGTCCCGGTGTTTCTGGCGGCCGGCGTTCTGAGCACGGGCGCATCCGCCGGCCCGGTCTTCGCCGGCCCCAAGCAGGTTGCCGCCAATCCCTGTGCGGCGAAGAACCCGTGCGCCGCGCGCAACCCCTGCAATCCCTGCGCCGCCCGGAACCCGTGCAATCCCTGCGCTGCTCGGAACCCGTGCAATCCCTGCGCCGCTCGGAAGCCGTGCAATCCCTGCAACCCGTGCGCGGCCGCGAGTGCGGCAAGCTCCAATTGCGTTGTGCCGCGGCTGCAGCGCGCCGCGGCGAACCCATGCAATCCCTGCGCGGTCAAGCGCAACCCCTGCAACCCGTGTGCGGCGAGAAACCCGTGCAATCCCTGCGCGGCCAAACCCAACCCCTGCAACCCGTGCGCCGCGCGCAACCCGTGCAATCCTTGCAACCCCTGCGCCGCGGCCGCCGATGTCGCGCTGACCAAGGAAGAGGCGATCGCGGTCTACCACTGCCTGTTGGCGGAGATGCAGGCCGGCTACGCGAAGGCCGGAAACCGCGTTGCCGGCCAGTTCGTGAAATGGCCGATCCACAACAACCGGCCCTACGCATCCGCCACCCATGGCGGCTGGTTCGTCAACAACTATGCCAACGCCATCGCCCGGCCGACCTACCGCGCATACGAGAAGGCCGGGAAGATGTCGGTTGGCGGGGTGCTCGCCAAGGACAGCTTCACCGTCACGCCGCAGGGCGCCGCCGCGGCCGGGCCGCTGTTCCTGATGGAAAAGATGAAGGCCGGCTTCCATGCGGCCAGCGGCGACTGGCGCTATGCCCTGATCATGCCCGACGGTGCGGTGGTCGGCACCACCAACGGCAAGGGCCACGCCAACGTGAAGTTCTGCCACGAATGCCATATCTCGGTGGCCGAGGATCAGGACTCGATGATGTTCCTGCCCGAGGAATTCCGCATCAACTGACCGGGCATCGGCGCGGTCCGGAACGCGGCGGCCATATCGTCCGGTTTCGCGCCGGCCCCCGGCCGCGCTAGACTGTCCGCGGAGGTCCGATGCCGATCAGCTTTACCACCGACAGCGAGGACGACCGCGCATTCCGGCTCGAAGTCCGGGCGTGGCTCGAAGACGCGCTGCCCGACCGGCTGCGCGGGCTGTCGACACGCCCGGAATTCGAGGACGCCCAGTGGTGGTTCAAGACGCTCGCCGGGCGCGGCTGGATCGCGCCGCACTGGCCGGCCGAATGGGGCGGGATGGAAGCGAGCATCAACCAGCAGATCATCCTGCGCGAGGAGCTGGCCCGCGCCGGCGCGCCGGAGTTGTCCGGCCAGGGGCTCAACCATATCGGTCCGATCCTGATGCGCTACGGCACCGAGGAGCAGAAGCGCCGGCACCTGCCGAAGATCGTCTCCGGCGAGGTCAACTGGTGCCAAGGCTATTCGGAACCCAATTCCGGCTCCGACCTGGCGAGCCTGGCCACCCGCGCCGCGCTGGACGGCGCGCATTTCGTGGTCAACGGCCAGAAAATCTGGACCACCTGGGCGCATCATTCCCAATGGATCTTCATGCTAGTGCGCACCGATCCGCACGCGCCGCGCAAGCAGGCCGGAATCAGCTTCCTGCTAGTCGAGCTCGCCAGTCCCGGCATCACCGTCCGTCCGATCAAGACGATCGCCGGCGATGACGAGTTCGCCGAGGTGTTCTTCGACGACGTGCTGGTGCCGCGCGCCAACCTGGTGGGCGAGATCAACGACGGCTGGCGGATCGCCAACTCGCTGCTCGCCCACGAGCGGCTGGGCACCGCGAGCCCGGCGGTGTGCTACGACGCGCTCGAGCGTGCCCGCAAGCTTGCCCGCGCCAACGGTCTGATCGACGACCCGGCCTTCGGCGACCGGCTGGCCGCCGTCGAACTCGACGTCGCGGGCCTTGCCGCGACCTACAGCCACGCGGTTGGCCTGGTCCGGGCCGGCCGCGACTTCGGCCCCGACGCCGCGGTCATGAAGATCGTCTCGACCGAGACCTTGCAGCGCGTCGTGGACCTGGTTTTCGAGGCGGCCGGCGGCGAGGCCGCGCTCGGCGAGCGCATCGACACCTCCGAAGGCCCGGTCGGGGTCGCCGCGCTGATGCTGCAATGCCGCCGCGCGACGATCTATGGCGGCTCCTCGGAGATCATGCGCAACATCATCGCCCGCCGCGTCCTCGGCATGCCGAGCGGGGATCCGGCCCGCCCCGGCGCCCGCTGAACGGAAACCGCGTCAGAAGCCGGCCACGGTGCCGTTGCCGCGCGGATCGGACGCGCCTTCGAGCCGGCCGTCGGGGCGGCGGATGACGACGCCGGCGTGGCCCATGAGGTCGCTGTAGGGCGCGACCGGCTCGACGTCGTGGCCGGCGGCCTTCAGCGCATCGAGCAGCCCGGGATCGAACCGGGGCTCGATCTTGAGCGAGGTCGCCGCCTCGCCCCAGGTCCGCCCGAGCAGCCAGCGCGGCGCGCTGACCGCGGTCTGGCAGTCCTGACCGAAGGTGACGATGCGGGAATGGAGCGCCGCCTGGGTCTGCGGCTGGCCCTCCCCGCCCATGCTGCCATAGGCCATCACCGCGCCGTCGGCGAGCCGCGCGAGCGCCGGGTTGAGCGTATGGAACGGCCGGCGCCCGGGGGCGAGCCGGTTGGGGCCGGTCTCGGCCAGACGCATGCCGGAGCCGCGGTTCTGCCAGACCAGGCCGGTCTCCGGCAGGACCACCCCGGAGCCGAACTCCCAATAGAGGCTCTGGATGAAGCTCACCGCCCGTCCGGCGCCGTCGATCGCGCCCAGCCACACCGTATCGCCGCCGGGCGCGGCTTGCGGCCACACCAGGGCGCGTTCGGGATCGATCCGGCGCGCCCGCGAATCCAGGAACCGGGGCGCGAGCCAGCGCGCGGGATCGACATCCATGGTCTCGGGATCGGCCAGGTGGGCATCGCGCAGCAGGAACGCCTGCTTGGTCGCTTCGATGACCGCGTGGACATGCGCGAACCCGTCGGGCTCGGCGTCTTCGATCCCCAGCCGGTCGATCAGGCCCAGGATCATCAGCGAGGCGACGCCCTGGGTCGGCGGCGGCATGTTGTAGACGGTGCCGCTGTTCAGAGCCAGGGCGAGCGGGGCGACCCGGCGGGCGCGATGGGCCGCGAGGTCGTCTTGGGTCAGCGGCGTCCCCGCCGCCGCGAGGTCGGCGCCGATCGAGCGCGCGAGTGCGCCGCGGTAGAAGTCGTCGGGGCCGTCGGCCGCAAGCCGTTGCAGGGTCCGGCCGAGCGCCGGGTTGCGGAACCGCGCGCCGGGCGCCGGCGGCGCGCCGTCGATCAGGAAGGTCTCCGCGAACCCCGGGGCCGATTCCAGCTCGGCCCGTTTGAGCGCGGTGGTGCGGGCCTGGTTGTCGCTTGCCGGGAACCCGGCATCGGCGTAGTGGACCGCGTCCTCGAGCAGGCGGGCGAGCGGCATGCGCCCGCCCCATTCGATCGACAGCGCAAGCGCCGCCTGCCAGCCGGAAACCGTGCCCGCGACGGTATTGGCCGCAAGCGGCCCGCGTGCCGGGATCCCGGCCGCGCCGGCGTAGAGCGCCGGCGTGACGCCGCGCCCGGTGGCGCCGCAGGCGTCGATCCCCACCGGTTCGACGCCCGGGGCGGCGATCAGCCAGAACCCGTCGCCGCCGAGCCCGTTCATGTGCGGATAGACCACCGCGACCGTTGCCGCGGCGGCGATCATCGCCTCGATCGCGTTGCCGCCCTCGCGCAGCACCGAAAGCCCTGCGCTCGCCGCCAGGCCATGCGGCGCGGTGACGATGCCGCGCACGGCATCGGTGGCTCTCAGCATCCGGTTCCGCGTATCCGGGAAGCCTCGCCGGCGGCAAGGTGGACCTCCGCGGTCGGGTTCAGCCCGTCGACCCAGCTCCGATGGCGCTCGAACAGCAGCGGGTCGTGGCCGGGCACGATCCGCGCGAGGTCGCCGCCGAGGGCCGCGCGGATGCGGCTATAGGCCGCGATCAGGTTCCAGCTATTGCCCTGGACGTAGCCCGGCGGCCACATGCGCTCGATATTGGCGTACCAGTACACGCAGTCTCCGGCCACGACATAAGGCCCGCCGCCGGTCTCGATCTCGATCCATTGCGAGCCGAAGGTGTGGCTGTCCGCGGCAAGCCGTGCCCGGATACCGGGGGCGATCGCCGCATCGCCTTCGATGAACGCGACCCGTCCTTCGGCGATCAGCCCATCGAGGATCTCGAAATCCGCCGGGTTGATCGAGGACATCGGCCAGGACGGTCCGCCCTCCATCTCGGGCATGGCGAAGACCCGCTTCCAGCCGTCATATTCGCACCGCTGGACATAAAAGCGCGCGTTGGGAAACCGGTCGAGATTGCCCGCGTGGTCGAAATGAAGATGGGTGAGGATGACGATCTCGACATCCTCCGGCGCGAAGCCGATCTTGGCCAGGATCTCGGGCGGGTGCTCGACGCCCTGATACGGCTTGCCGCCGGGCGACCAGCCGCCCTTCATCCCGGTATCGATGACGACCAGCCGCTTGGCCGCGCCGGTCTCGCCGCCGTAGACGGCGGTGTAGACCATCGGGTTGCGGATCATGCCTCGGTTGCTCTCCACCAGCGTGCCGCCGAAGAAATCGCGCGGCATGTTGGAGCGGGTGTAGGCGAAGGCCCAGATCGAATAGTCGCAGCCCATGGCCCTGCTTAGCCCAGCCGAGGCGGCGGCCGCAAGGCGGCCGCCGAGCATCGCCGCGTCTGGTGGCCGCACCCGTCGGACCGCTTTCGCGCTTCCGGGATCCCGCGGCGCTTGCTACCATCGCTGCGCGGCCGCGATCGGCCGCGGCGAGGCGGGATTCGCGCGGTCATGGACGGCTTTGGCACCGAGGCACCTTATCGGACGATCACGGTCACGCCGGCCAGCCCCCATATCGGGGCGGTGATCGGCAATATCGATCTGACGCGGCCGCTTTCCGATCTCGCGCTTGCCGAGATTCGCCGCGCCTTCACCGAACGCCTCGTCCTGTTCTTCCGCGATCAGAAGATCGGCTTCGAGGACCATGTGCGCCTGGCGGCGTATTTCGGCCCGATCGGCCAACATGTCGGCGCGAAGACCAACAGCCAACCCTCGGCCGATCCTCGCGTGCGGCGGTTTCATTTCGACGAGACGACGCCGCGGGTCTCCGGCAACATCTGGCACACCGACCAGTCCTGCGCCCCGGTCCCGCCGCTCGGCAGCATCCTGTACAACCACACCCTGCCGCCCAACGGCGGCGGCGACACGCTGTTCGCCAGCATGTATGCGGCTTACGAAGCGCTGTCCGCGCCGATGAAGACCTGTCTTTCCGGGCTTACCGCCTTGCATGACGGGGTGCCCACCTTCGGCGAGGGCACGCCGCGCGCGGTCCATCCGGTGATCGTCCGCCACCCCGACAGCGGCCGGAAGCTGATCTACGTCAACAGCTCTTTCACCAAGCGGATCAACGAACTTCCGGAAGGCGAAAGTGCGCACCTGCTGCGCTTCCTGTGCGCGCATTGCACCCGGCCGGAATGGACCTGCCGGTTCCGCTGGGAGCCCCATTCGATCGCCTTCTGGGACAACCGCTGCGTCCAGCATTACGCGATTTCCGACTACCTGCCCAACGTGCGGTCGGGCTACCGCGTCCAGATCGAAGGCACCGCGGCGCCGGTGCCGGGCTGAGAGAAGCCCGGCCGGCGCGGTCCCTGACCGGCGCCGGTCTCAGGCCGCGATCGGGCACAGCCAGCCGACGACGATGCCGTAGAGCCCGTGGACCATGCCCGAGGTGATCCAGGCGCGCTTGTGGACATGCGACAGGAAGAACCCCTCGCGCAGATAGAGCGGCACATAGAACAGGCAGGACGCGAAATACAGGATGATCCCCCAAAGCGTGCCGCGCACCACCGGGATCCCCGGCAGGTATTGCGCGACCACCGTCGAATAGACCAGCGCGAACAGGATGCCGTTCATGTAGACGACCGCCATCCCGGCCCAATAGGGCGGCTCGCGCCCTTCGAAGCTGTCGCCGAAAGTCAGCCCCGCCATCGCCTTGGCGAAATCGAGCCGCGGCAGGCCGAGCCGGTGCGACCAGGCCGCCATCGCCAGCAATACGTAGGTCGCAACGATTCCGCCGATGATCGACGTGATGATGAGTTCCACACCCATGTCGCCCCCCGTTCAGCGCCCGATGGCCGCCATGATCGGCAACGGCACCGGCGATGTCCAGTTTTCGGGCCGGCGCGATCGGGGGCCTTGGCCACGGCGGAGGCTGTCGCTATGGTCCGGCCCCTGTGCAGACGACGCAGGCGGGAGACGGTCGGTGGCGGGGTCGCTGAGCGGAAGAACGGTGCTGATGACCGGGGCCGGCGGCGGCATGGGCAGCGCGATGTCGTTGGGCTTGATCGGCGAGGGCGCCGATGTGCTGGCGGTCGATGTCCGCGAGGAACCGCTGCGGGCGCTGGCCGAGGAGGCCAAGAAGCGCAACGGCCCGGGCCGGGTCGAACCGGCCACCGCCGACATCACCGACCCGGCAGCCTGCGAAGACCTCGTGCGGCGGACGATCGCAGTTTTCGGCGGGCTGCACATGCTGGTCAACAATGCCGGGATCGGCATGCAGACCATCCGCGAGACCTATATGAACGAGCCCGTCCCGTTCTGGGAGGCCGACATCGACCGCTGGCAGCGGATGATGGACGTGAACTTCAAGGCGCCGTTCATGCTGGCCAGGTTCGCCGTTCCGCACATGCTGGCTCAGGGCTGGGGCCGGATCGTCAACGTCACCACCAGCCTCGATACCATGCACCGCAAGGCCTACACGCCCTACGGCCAGTCCAAGGCCGCGCTCGAGGCCGCGACCTCGACATGGGCCAAGGATCTCGACGGGACCGGGGTGACGGCAAACGTGCTGGTGCCCGGCGGGCCGACCAATACCGGCTTCATCCCGGCCAACGCGCCGTTCGACCGCACGGCGCTGGTCCAGCCCGGGGTCATGGTGGCCCCGATCCTGTGGCTTGCCTCCGAGGCCTCCGACGGGGTGACGGATTGCCGGTTCGTCGCCAACGACTTCGACCCGGCGATCCCGCCGGGCGAGGCGGCGCAAGCGGCCCGCGCGCCGGCCGCCTGGCCCGCTGTCGGTACGGCGGCGACCTGGCCCGGGGCGCGCTGAACGGGTGGCCGGCCTCGGCGAGGACCCGGATGCGCTGATCGACCGGCTGTGCGCGATCGCGCGCCGGGCCGGCACGGTTATCCTCGATCACTACCGCCGGGGCGTTGCCGTCGAGCACAAACAGGACGCCTCGCCGGTGACCGCGGCCGACCGCGACGCCGAGGCGATGATCGCCCGCGCGCTCGCCGGGATCGACCCGGCGATCCCGCTGGTCGCCGAGGAGGCTGCCGCGGCCGGTGCCGCCCCGGCCGAAGGCGGTACGCGGTTCTGGCTTGTCGATCCGCTGGACGGCACCAAGGAGTTCATCCGCCGCAACGGCGAGTTCACGGTCAACATCGCGCTGATCGAGGACGGTGCGCCGGTCCTGGGCGTGGTTCACGCGCCGGCGCTGGCCGAGACCTATTCCGGTGTCCGCGGCGGGCCGGCGCGGCGCGCCCGCCGCGGCGGGCCGGCACAGGCGATTGCCGCCCGCGCGGTGCCGCCCGGCGGCGCGGTGGTGGTCTCCAGCCGCGCGCACGGCGATCGGGAGAAGCTCGCCGCGATGATCGGCGGCACCAGGATCGCCTGCCATCGGACGATCGGCAGCTCGCTCAAGTTCTGCCTGCTGGCCGCCGGCGAGGGCGACCTCTACCCGCGCTTCGGGCCGACCTGCGAGTGGGACACCGCGGCCGGCCACGCCGTCCTCGCCGCCGCCGGCGGCAGCGTATGCACGCTCGACGGCGCGCCGCTCGGCTACGGCAAGAAGGACTTCCTGAACCCCGAGTTCGTCGCCCGTGGTCTCGCCTGAGGCGCTCGCCGAGGCCGCGCGCAGGCTCCGCGCGGGCGCGCTGGTCGCTTTCCCGACCGAGACGGTCTACGGCCTCGGCGCCGATGCCGGCAACGACTGCGCGGTCGCGCGGATCTTCGCGGTCAAGAACCGGCCGCGCTTCAACCCGCTGATCATCCATGTCCCGGACCTCGCGCGGGCCGAGACGATCGTCGCCTTCGACGACCGCGCGCGCGCGGCGGCAGCGCGGTTCTGGCCCGGCCCGCTGTCCCTGGTGCTGCCGCGGCGCGGCGATGCACCGGTCTCGCGTCTGGCCGGTGCCGGGCTGGACACGCTGGCGGTCCGGGTGCCGGCGAACGACATCGCCCTCGCGCTGATCGAGGCCGCCGGCGTGCCGGTCGCGGCCCCGAGCGCCAACCCGGCCGGCGGCGTCAGCCCGACGCGGGCCGGACACGTCGCCGACACGCTGGGCGATGCGGTCGATGTGATCCTCGACGGCGGGCCATGCGCGGTCGGGCTCGAATCCGCCGTGATCGACCTCGTCGACGCCCGTCCGGTCCTGCTGCGGCCGGGCGGGGTCCCGCTGGAGGATCTGGCGGCAGTGCTGGGTCCGGTCTCGGATGCGGCCGCCGGCGATGACGGCGCCCCGCGCGCGCCGGGCCGGCTGGAAAGCCACTACGCGCCGCGCCTGCCGCTCCGGATCGGTGCGGAACCGGTTCGGCCGGGCGAGGCGCTGCTGTCCTTCGGCGCCCATGCGCCTTCGGGTTTCGCGGCCGAGCGCAACCTGAGCCCCGGCGGCGATCTGATCGAGGCTGCCGCCAACCTGTTCGCAATGCTCCGCGACCTCGATCGGCCGGACTATGCGGGCATCGTGGCCATGCCGGTGCCCGAGACCGGGCTCGGCCGGGCGATCATGGACCGGCTGCGTCGGGCGGCCGCGGCCGGCCGGCTTGCCGCGCCCCGCCGGCCGGGCTAAATCCATCCCCATGGCGGGTACGCGCGTTCTCTCCGAAGACATCATCGGCCGGCTGGAAGGCCTGCTTGGCCCCGCCGCGCTGTTGACCGAGCCGGCCGACATGGCGCCGTTCCTGATCGATGAGCGCGGCCGGTACCGCGGCAAGGCGGTGGCGGTGGTGCGCCCTGCCGATACCGAGGCGGTCGCGGCGACCGTCCGGCTGTGCGCCGAACACCGCGTCCCGATCGTTCCCCAGGGCGGCAACACCGGGCTGTGCGGGGCCGCGACTCCCGATGAGGGCGGCCGGGCGATCGTCCTCAGCCTCGCCCGGCTCAACCGGGTCCGCGCGGTCGATCCGGTGAACTAC
The DNA here is from genome assembly GCA_965248835.1 of Alphaproteobacteria bacterium. Classification (GTDB taxonomy): domain Bacteria; phylum Pseudomonadota; class Alphaproteobacteria; order MPNO01; family MPNO01; genus CAYFYS01. The sequence goes on along the minus strand of CBDFLJ010000001.1, from coordinate 955,384 downwards.
ACCATCACCGTCGAGGCCGGGGTGATCCTGGCCGACGTGCAGAAGGCCGCCGCCGAGGTCGACCGGCTGTTCCCGCTGAGCCTGGGCGGGGAGGGGACGGCGCGGATCGGCGGCAACCTGTCGACCAATGCCGGCGGCACCGGGGTCCTGCGCTACGGCAACGCAAGGGACCTCGCGCTCGGGCTCGAGGTGGTGCTGCCCGACGGCCGGATCTGGGACGGGCTGTCGGCGTTGCGCAAGGACAATACCGGATACGACCTCAAGCACCTGTTCATCGGCGCCGAGGGCACCTTGGGCATCATCACCGCGGCGGTGCTGAAGCTGTTCCCGCGGCCGCACGGGATGGAGACGGCTTTGCTGGCGGTCGATGACCCGGCGGCTGCGGTCGCCTTGCTCGCCCGCGCCCGCGCCGCGACCGGCGACCGGGTGACGGCTTTCGAGCTGATGCTGCGGCTGCCGCTCGCGCTGGTCTTCGCCCATATTCCCGGCACGCGGGATCCGTTCGACCGGCCCCACCCGTGCTACGTTCTGCTCGAACTCGCCGCCGGCGCGGCCGACGACGCGGTCCGCACGCTTACCGAATCCTTCCTGGCCCAAGCCATGGAAGACGGTCTGGTGCGCGATGCGGTGATCGCCGAAAGCGGCGGCCAGGCGGCCGATTTCTGGAAGCTGCGCGAGACCATCCCGGAGGCCCAGAAGCATGAAGGCGCCTCGATCAAGCACGACGTCTCGGTGCCGGTCTCCCAGGTCGCTTCCTTCATGGACGAGGCGGCGCGCCGGACGGTGGAACGCGTTCCCGGCGTCAGGGTGTGCGCGTTCGGCCATGTCGGCGACGGCAACATCCACTTCAATCTCAGCCAGCCGGAAGGGGCGGACGGTGCGGCGTTCATGGACCGCGAGGACGAGCTCAACCGCATCGTCCACGACATCGCGGCGGCGATGCGCGGCAGCATCAGCGCCGAGCACGGTATCGGCCAGCTCAAGCGCGCGGCGCTTGTACGCTACAAGCAGGCGGTCGCGCTCGACCTGATGCGCCGCATCAAGGCGAGCCTCGACCCCGACAACCTGATGAACCCCGGAAAGGTGCTCTGAGCCGGCATCGAAGCCGCCTTGGCGCCTTGCCCGCCGCCCAGGCTCGCCGGTTACGCCGAAAGGAACCCGAGGATGAGCGATTACGCAGCCCCGTTGCGCGATATGCAGTTCGTTATCGAGGAGCTCGTGGGGCTCGAGGCGGTCAACACGCTGCCCGGGCTCGACTGGGTGAGCGCGGATCTGGTGCGCGCGGTGCTGACCGAGGCCGGGCGGTTCGGCGGCGAGGTCCTGGCGCCGCTCAACCGCACCGGCGATCTGGAAGGCTCGCGGCTGGAGAACGGCGTGGTGATCACGCCCGCCGGCTTCGCCGAGGCCTACAAGCGCTTCGTCGAGGGCGGCTGGAACGGCATGACCGCCGCGCAGGACCACGGCGGACAGGGGCTGCCCGGGTTGGTCGCCACCGCGGTGGGCGAGATCTGGGATTCAGCCAACCTCGCCTTCTCGCTCTGCCCGATGCTCACCCAGTCGGGCATCGAGGCGCTCAGCGTCCACGGCTCGCCCGAGCAGCAGCGGACCTGGCTGCCCAAGCTGGTGAGCGGCGAATGGGCCGGCACGATGGTCCTGACCGAACCGCAGGCCGGCTCGGACGTCGGCGCGCTCAGGACCCGGGCGGTGCGCGAGGGCGATCACTACCGCATCACCGGCCAGAAGATCTTCATCACCTGGGGCGATCACGAGATGGCCGAGAACATCGTCCATCTGGTGCTGGCGCGCATCGCCGGCGCGCCGGACGGCGTCAAGGGCATCTCGCTGTTCATCGTGCCGAAATACCTCGTCAACCCCGACGGCTCGCGCGGCCCGCGCAACCATTTGCGCCCGGCCTCGCTGGAGCACAAGCTCGGCATCCACGCCAGCCCCACCGCGGTGATGTCCTTCGGCGGGGACGAAGGCGCGATCGGCTATCTGGTCGGCACGGAGAACCGCGGTCTGGAATACATGTTCACCATGATGAACAACGCCCGCATCGCGGTCGGACGCGAGGGGCTGGCGATCGCCGAGCGCGCCTACCAGCAGGCCCGCGCCTATGCCCGCACCCGCATCCAGGGCCGCGCGCTCGCCGATGCCGCCGCCGGCCCGGTGGCCATCGTCGCGCACCCCGATGTCCGGCGCATGCTGGTGCGGATGAAGGCCGAGATCGAGGCCATGCGGGCGCTCGCCTATTGGATCGCCGCCCAGCTCGACATCGCCCGCCGGCACGCCGAGGAGGACGTGCGGGCGCGCCACCAGGCCCGGGTCGACCTTCTCGTGCCGGTGCTCAAGGCCTGGTGCACCGACCGCGGCGTGGCGATCGTCTCCGACGCGGTCCAGGTCCATGGCGGCGCCGGGTTCATCGAGGAGACCGGCGCCGCGCAGCACTACCGCGACGCCCGCATCACGCCGATCTACGAGGGCACCAACGGCATCCAGGCGCTCGATCTGGTCCGCCGCAAGGTGCTGGGCGACCGCGGCGCGGCGGTGCTTGCGCTGATCGATGAGATGCGCGCCGATGCCGGCGGGCAGGGCGCCGGCGCGACCGCACCGATCCGCGCGGCGCTGGCCGCGGGGATCGATGCGCTGGAGGAGACCACGCGCTGGCTGCTCGAGGACGCGGGCGCCGAGGGGGTCGAGACCGTGGCGGCCGCAGCCACGCCCTATCTCGAGATCCTGGGCACGGTGGCGGGTGGCTGGATGATGGCGCGCGCCGCCGAGCTTGCCGCCGCGGCTGCCGCCGACGCCAACGGCGATGCAGCGTTCTACCGGACCAAGACCCAGACCGCGCGGTTCTATGCCGAGGTCGTCCTGCCGCGCACCATCGGCCTGAAACAAGCCGCCATCGGCGGCGCCCCGCTAGTCGCCGACTTCGAAGAGGCGTGCCTTTAGGCCCGATCTATTTCTTCCGGTCCTGAATTTGGGCCGGCGAGCATGGCATAATCGTTGTTCCGGCAAGGCCGAATGCTTCGCCGTCAGGCAACGCCCGCTCAAGATCGGCGCCCAGGTCGCCGAAAAGGCCGCCCGCATCCGGTTCGCCTCGGCATGGCCGGACGCCGCGCTCTTGCTTATGCTGGTTAGGCGCCTCGCAACCGCTGGACCCGCGCGTCACGCCCCCGTTCGCGCCGCACCGGCATTGTCGGAAATCGGCGATAGGATGAATAGATCGGGGTGGGATGTGTGCGGCGTCGGACAAGGCATTGGCGCGCCCGGAGAGATTCGAACTCCCAACCTCCTGATCCGTAGTCAGGTGCTCTATCCAGTTGAGCTACGGGCGCGCTGGTGGCGGCGGATATACAGGCTTGACGCGGCGCGTGCAACGAGCCGCGCGACCGGGCGCGGCAGTCGCCGCTCACCGGCGGCAAGGCCGCCGCGAACGCGCGCCATTTCCCGGTTCGTCGAGCGCTTGCTATTCGGCCGCGCCGCGCGCTTCGCCCGCCAGCCCGCGGCGGAAGGCCTCGACATTGGGCCCGCCGGGGGCCATCGAGAACACCGACTCCACGGCGGTGTAGTCGAAGTAGCCGAGCCGTGCCAACGGCCTGATCCGGGCGATATCGAGCTTGCCGTCCGCGGTCAGCGCGTCGTCGTCGATATGGACCCCGACCACCCGGCCGACCACGACGTGGGCGTTGTTCACCACCGTGTGGCCCGGCAGGACCATCGAGGCGTGGAACCGGCATTCGAGATGCACCGGGGATTCGGCGACCCGCGGCGGGGCGACCAGGCGCGAAGGCGCGGGTGTCAGCCCGGCCAACGCCATCTCGTCGACATCGGCATCGAGCATCTGAGCGGTGGTGTTGACCGCCTCGCGCAGCGCGTAGGTCGCCATCGAGCAGACGAACTCGCCCCCGCTCATCGCGTTGACCACGCTGTCCTTGGGCGAGCCGTCGGGCTTCTGGCCGGCCGCGAACATCACATAGGGCGGATCGTAGCCCAAATTGTTGAACTGGCTGAACGGGGCGAGGTTGACGCCACCCTCGCGGTCGAGCGTGGAGACCCAGCCGATCGGCCGCGGCACGACGATCGACTTGTAGGGGTTGTAGGGAAGCCCGTGGTCGTTGCCGTCGGTTTCGTAGAACATCGGACAGCGTCCCGTCACTGAAGGTGCGGCCGACTATGCCACGCCCGGGGCGACGGGGAAACGGCGGTAAGGAAATTCGCGGGCCGGACCGGCTCGATCCGCCTGAAGCAGGCCGCATTTCAGGCCGGCGGGGCGACCGCGACGTTGTCGATCAGCCGTGCCTGTCCGAGCCTTGCTGCGGCAAGCGCGCGGCCCGGGCGGGAAATCGGCCCGCTCAGTGGGACGAGCGTCTGCGCATCGACCACCGCGACATAGTCGATCGGATCGAACCCGGCCTTGCGCAAGCCATCAGCCGTTCGTGCGATCTCGCCCGCGATATCGCCGGCGCCGGCGCTCAAAGCCTCGGAAAGCGCCACCAGGGACGCGTAGAGCGCCGGCGCCGCGCGGCGTTCGGCGGGGCTCAGATAGGCGTTGCGCGAGGACAGCGCCAGGCCGTCCGGCTCGCGCACGGTCGCCACCCCGCGGACCGCCACCGGCAGGTCGAGGTCGTGGACCAGGCGCTTGATCACCTGGAGCTGCTGGTAGTCCTTTTCGCCGAACCAGGCGAAATCCGGCCCGACCATGTTGAACAGCTTCGCAACGATGGTGGCTACGCCGTGGAAATGCCCGGGACGGAAGGCGCCGCACAGACCCTCGGTCAACCCGTCGACCGCGATGGTTGTGCCGAACCCCTCGGGATAGACCTCGGCCAGGCCCGGCGCGAACAGGAGGTCGGCGCCGGCCGCCGCCAGCAGCGCGGCATCGGCGGCCTCATCCCGCGGGTAGGACGACAAATCCTCGCCCCGGGCGAACTGCTTGGGGTTGACGAAGAGGCTGACGACCACCCGGTCGGCCTCCCGGTCGGCCGAATCGACCAGCGCCAGGTGTCCGGCATGGATTCCGCCCATCGTCGGCACCAGACCGACGGAGAACCCGCGCGCGCGCCACACCCGCACCACGGCGCGGACCTCTGCGGTGGTGCGAACGATCTCCATGGTTCGGAAGCCGGCCTGCGCGCCCCGCGATCGGTCGGATCAGGCGAGCTTGGCCCGCTTGGGCACGCCGAAGCAATTCTCCGGTCCGGGGAAGCGCCGCTCGCGGACGTCGCGCGCGTAGTCGGCGGCGGCCGCCCCCAGCGCATCGCCGAGCGCAGCGTAGCGGCGGACGAAGCGCGGCGTGAAATCGGAGAAAAGCCCGGCCATGTCCTCGGTCACCAGCACCTGGCCGTCGCAGTGCGGCGAGGCGCCGATGCCGATCGTCGGGATCGCGACCGTGCCGGTGATCTCGCGCGCGACCGGCTCGACCACGCCCTCGATGACCATGGAGAATGCCCCGGCATCGGCGATGGCGCGCGCATCGGCGAGGATCGCGCGGGCATCGTCGCGGTCGCGGCCCTGCACCCTGAACCCGCCATAGGCATTGACCGATTGCGGCATCAGCCCGACATGTCCCATCACCGGGATCGACCGGCGGGTCAGGAACGCGACCGTCGATGCCATCTCGGTCCCGCCTTCGAGCTTCACGCCGGCGCAGCCGGTCTCGATCATCAGCCGGGCGGCGTTGCGGTAGGCCTGCTCGGGCGATTCCTGATAGCTGGCGAAGGGCATGTCGACGATGACGCACGCCCGGTCCGAGCCGCGCACCACCGCTGCGCCGTGGGCGCTCATCATCTCAAGCGTCACGCCCAGCGTGGAGTCCAAGCCATAGACCACCATGCCGAGCGAATCGCCGACCAGAAGAATGTCGACATGGGGGTCCAGCGTCTTGGCCTGTGGTGCGGTGTAGGCGGTCAAGGCGACGATCGGCTCGCCGCCCTTGCGGCCGCGGAGCGCCGGAACGGTCATGCGTTCGCGTCGAGTCGCCACGCTCATCTCACCCTCTCGTCATGCCGGCGCCGCCGTCGCCCCGGCGGTGCCCGCCGCCAGCCTCGCAACGCCGTCTTGTAGACCCTTTTGTGCGATTGCGAAATGCCGACGATTGCGCGATCGCCGGGTCACGATGCTATCCTGCGGCGCCATGAACCGACGGACCCTCGGCGGGGCGCGGCTGCGCCGCCGTCTCGCCGCGCTGAGCGCCGCTGCATTGCTGGCGTATGCGGCGCAATCGGCCGGCGCGGCGGAACCGGTCGGCGCGGCGGAACCGGCCAAGCGCCACATGATCGCTGCGGCCAATCCGCTCGCGGCCGGGGCAGGACGGGAGATTCTGCGCGCCGGCGGCTCGGCGGTCGATGCCGCGATCGCGACCCAACTCGTCCTCGGCCTTGTCGAACCGCAGAGTTCGGGCATCGGCGGCGGCGCGTTCCTGCTGCACTACGACCGGGCAAACAACGCCGTGGAGGCTTATGACGGGCGTGAGACCGCGCCGGCCGAGATCGAGCCCGACATCTTCCTCGATAGAGAGGGCAGGCCGCGCAGGTTCCTCGATGCGGTCGTCGGCGGGCAATCCGTGGGCGTGCCGGGCGTCATGCGGATGCTGGAGCTTGCCCATCGCGACCACGGCAATCTGTCCTGGGCGAGACTGTTCGGACCGGCGATCAGGCTCGCGCGCGAGGGGTTCGCGATCTCGCCCCGGCTCCATTTTCTGATCGGCTATGCCAAGCATCTAGCCGATTTCCTGCCCACGCGGGCCTATTTCTTCACCGCCGACGGCAAGCCCAAGCAGGCGGGCAGCCTGCTGCGGAACCCGGAATACGCCGACACCCTCGACCTGATCGCCCGCAACGGCGCGGACGCGTTCTACCAGGGCCAGATCGCGGCCAGCATCGCCGCCGCGGTGTGGAGCACCAAACGCAATCCCGGACGGATGACCCGGTTCGACCTCGCCAACTACCGCGCGAAGAAGCGCGAGGCGCTGTGCCGGCGCTATCGCGGCTGGAGGGTCTGCGGCATGCCGCCGCCGACCTCGGGCGGGCTGGCGGTGCTCCAGATCCTGGGCCTGCTGGAGCGCTTCGACCTGGCGAAGCTCGGGGCGGGCACGCCCGGTTCGGTGCATCTGATCTCCGAGGCCAGCCGGCTTGCGTTCGCCGATCGCCAGTTGCACGCGGCCGATCCCGATTTCGTCCGCGTGCCGGTCCAGGCCCTGCTCGATCCGCGCTACATCGCGCGGCGGTCCCGGGCGATCTCGCCGACCGGCCGGATCGAGAGCGTTGCACCGGGCAACCCGGCCAGGGACCGCAAGGCCCATGCACCGGGGGCGCTGCCGGCGGGCGACGCCTACGAGCTGCCCTCGACCAGCCATGTCAGCGTCGTCGATGCGGACGGCAACGCGGTCTCGATGACGTCCTCGATCGAGAACGTCTTCGGCGCGCGGCTGATGGTCCGCGGCTTCCTGCTCAACAACCAGCTTACCGACTTCTCGTTCTATCCGGTCCAAGACGGCAGGAAGGTCGCCAACCGGGTCGCGCCGGGCAAGCGGCCGCGCAGCTCGATGTCGCCGACGCTGGTCTTCGACGACAGGGACAAGCTGTACATGGTCGTTGGATCGCCCGGCGGCACGGGGATCATCGGCTATGTCGCCAAGACCCTGATCGGCGTGCTCGACTGGGGGCTCGACATGCAGCGCGCCATCGCGCTGTCCAACCACATCAACCGCTACGGGCCGATAGAGATCGAGGCCGGAACCGGGCTGCTGGCCATCGCCCCGGCGCTCAAAGCGCTCGGCCACGACGTCCGCCCGCGCCGGCTGAACAGCGGGCTGCACGGCATCCGCCTCATCCCGGCCGGGCTCGAGGGCGGCGCCGATCCCAGGCGCGAAGGCGTGGCGATCGGTGACTGAGCCCGATAGACTGCGCGCCATGGCCACAGTCGATTTCGCAACCCCCGCGGGCGCGGATGCCGGCACAGGGCGTCCGCAGGTAAAGCTCGCGGCCGGGCGCCACAAGCGCATGCGGGCCGGCCACCCCTGGGCCTATTCCAACGAGATCCAGATGACGCCGGACATCAAGGCGATCGTGCCTGGCACGATCGTGGCGCTGCGGGATCACGCGGGCGGCGGCATCGGAGCGGCGATGTTCAATCCCCATCCGCTGATCAGCGCGCGGCTGTTGTGCCAGGACCCCGATGCCGAGATCGATCGCGCGTTCCTTGCCGCACGGCTGCGCGCCGCCCTTGCGCTGCGCGAACGGCTGTATGCGGCGCCGTTCTACCGGCTGGCCTGGTCGGAGGCCGACGGGCTGCCGGGTCTGGTGCTCGACCGTTACGGCGAGGTCTGCGTCATCCAGCTCAACACCGCGGGCATGGACCGGCTCGCGGCGCCGCTGCTCGCGGCGGTCGAGGAGGTCCTCGCGCCCCGCGCGGTGGTGCTGCGCAACGACAGCGCGGCGCGGACGATGGAGGGGCTGGATGCCGATGTCCGCAGCCTCGGCGCGCCGCTGGACGGGGCCATCGCGGTCGAGGAGAACGGCGCCCGCTTCCTGTGCGATCCCGGCGGCGGCCAGAAGACCGGCTGGTTCTTCGATCACCGCGAGAACCGGGCGCGCGTTGCCCGGCTCGCCGCCGGCGGGGCGCGGGTGCTCGACATCTACAGCTATCTGGGCGGATTCGGCGTCCAGGCAGCGATCGCCGGCGCGGCTGCGGTGACCTGCCTCGACCGCTCGGCGCCGGCGCTGGAACTCGCCGAGGCGGCGGCCGGCCTCAACGGCGTCGCCGGGCGCTGCGCGTTCGTGCGCGGGGAGGCGTTTCGCACGCTGGAGGACTTCGCCGCCGAGGCCCGCCGCTTCGATATCGTGGTCGCCGACCCGCCGGCCTTCGTGAAGTCCAAGAAGGATCTGCCGAGCGGGCTCAAGGGCTACCGCAAGCTGTTCCGCCTGGCCGCGCGCCTGGTCGCGCCCGGAGGGTTCCTGTTCACTGCTTCGTGCTCGCATCGGGTCGATGCGGCGCACTTCGCCGAAGCCGTGCGCGGGGCGCTGCGCGATGCCGGGCGCGCGGGCCGCATCGTCCACACCGGGGGTGCGGCGCCGGACCACCCGGTCCATCCCTATCTGCCGGAAAGCGCTTACCTGAAGGCGGCGCTGCTCACACTCGATTAGTTAGTCCATCAAACTCATTGGAGGGATGCAACAATGCTGAAAATCCTGGGCCGGGCCACGTCCTCGAACGTCCAGAAGGTGGTATGGCTGTGCGAGGAGATCGGCCTGCCGGTCGAGCGCACCGACATCGGCGGCCCTTACGGCGGCAATGACCAGGCGGAATATCTGGCGCTCAACCCGAACGGCCTGGTGCCGACGCTGATCGACGACGGGTTCGTGATCTGGGAATCCAATAGCTGTTTGCGCTATCTCGCCTCCAACCACGCCGCGGGCACCTGGTACCCGACCGACCTGAAGGCGCGCGCGCGGGCGAACCAGTGGATGGACTGGTCGTTGGGCACACTCGCGTCGGCCCATGTCCCGGTCTTCCAGGGGCTCATCCGCACCCCGCCGGAACAGCGCGACGCCGAGCGGATCAAGAACGCCCGCGTCAACTGGGGTGCCAAGATGGCGATGCTCGATGCCCATCTCGCCGAGAACCGCTATATCGCCGGCGATGCGATCACCATGGGCGACATGCCGCCCGCGATCCTGAGCTTCCGCTGGTTCAACCTCGACATCGAGCGCGAGGACTATCCCCATTTGCGGCGCTGGTACGACCTGGTCTCGGCAAGGCCCGCCTTCATCAAGCACGTGGTCGATATCGGGCTCGCATGATGCTCAAGATCCTGGGCCGCGCGACCTCGTCCAACGTCCAGAAGGTGCTGTGGGGGGCGGCCGAGCTCGGGCTTGCGTTCGAGCGCAGCGATATCGGCGGGCCGTTCGGCGGCAACGACCGGGCCGACTACCTGGCGCTCAACCCCAACGGGCTGGTGCCGACGATCATCGATGACGGGTTCGTGCTGTGGGAATCCAACGCCTGCCTGCGCTATCTCGCCGCGGTCCACGGCGCGGGCGGGCTGTGGCCCGGCAATGTGCGCGTCAGGGCCGATGCGGAGCGCTGGATGGACTGGCAGATCTCCACGCTCAGCCCGTCGATGGTCGTGGTCTTCCGCGGGCTGGTGCGCACCCCGCCGGAGCAGCGCGACCCGGCCGCGATCGCGGCGGCCCGCGACCGGCTTGCGGCCCTGTTCGGCATGCTGGACGCGGCCCTGGCCGACCGGTCCTTCATCACCGGGGAGACCTTTACCATCGGCGATATTCCCGTCGGGATCGCCGCCTACCGCTGGTATCACCTCGACATCGAGCGCGAGGACTACGCCAACCTCGCCCGCTGGTACGACCGCCTCACCGAACGGCCGGGATACCGCGAACACATCATGAAACCGCTGGTGTGATCGCGCGCCTTCGCCCGGTCTCGATCGGCGCCGCAGGAACGGTCCGGTCCGGTGGAACCGAACGCGCCTCAGATGATGCCGGAAGCCGCCAGCCGGTCGCGCGCGGCCCGATCCAGCCCGAGCAGACCGCCCAGGATCTCTTCGTTGTGCTCGCCGAGCGCCGGGCCGGTGCGGCGGATCTCGCCGGGGGTGGCGGACAGCTTGGGTGCCACGTTCTGCATGCGCATCGGGCCGAGGATCGGATCGACCAGCCGGACGATGGCCTCGCGCGCCTTGAAATGGGCATCCTCCAGCATCTCCGGCGCGCGGTAGATGTCGCCGTTGGGAACGCCGTGCTCGTTGAGCCGCCCGGTCAGCGTGCGGGCATCCATCGTACCCGCCCAGTCCGAGATCAGCGCATCGAGGTCGGCCTGGTTGGTGCCGCGCGCGATGTGGGTCGCATAGCGCGGGTCCTCGGCAAGCTCCGGGCGGCCCATCGCGGCGGCCAAGCGCTTGAAGACGGTGTCCTGGTTGGCCGCGATCAGCACCATCTTGCCGTCGGCTGCCTCATAGACGTTCGACGGCGCGATCATCGGCAGGATCGATCCGGTGCGCTCGCGGACGTATCCGCCGATGTCGTATTCGGCGACCAGGCACTCCATGACCGCCAGCACCGCTTCGTAGATCGCGCTGTCGACCACCTGGCCGCGCCCGGTGCGCGCGCGGTTGTGGACCGCCATCATCGCGCCCAGCGCGGCAAACGTCGCGGCCAGCGTGTCGCCGATGGAGATGCCCATCCGGCTCGGCGGGGTCGCCGGATCGCCGACGACGTAGCGCAGCCCGCCCATCGCCTCGCCGATCGCGCCATAGCCGGCGCGCTGGGAATAGGGTCCGGTCTGGCCGTAACCGCTGACCCGGACCATGATGATCCCGGGGTTGATCCTGGCCATGTCGTCGTAGCCGAGGTTCCAGCGCTCCATGGTCCCGGGCCGGAAGTTCTCCAGCACGATGTCGGACTTCTCGACCAGCGAACGGATGATCGCCTGGCCCTCTTCCTCGCGCGCGTTCAACGTGACCGATTTCTTGTTGCGGGCGAGCACCGGAAACCACAGCGCCTTGCCGTGCGGCTTCTCCGAGCCCCATTCGCGCATCGGATCGCCGGAACCGGGTTGTTCGAGCTTGATCACCTCGGCGCCGAAATCGGCCAGGAGCTGGCCGCAGAACGGCCCGGCGATGAGCTGGCCCATCTCGATCACCCGAAGGTCGTTCAGCGGCCCTTTGCGGTCTTCGGTCTGGCTGGTCATTCGCCTATCCCCGGGTGCGCGGGATCATTGCGGTCGCCGTCGGCAGGTGTCAACGTCGCGCCGGGCGAAGCGTCGAAATCGATTGAGAACTGACCAAGCTTGTCGGATTATTCCCAGGTGCCGAGATCCAGGAGAGGCCCATGCCGCCGCGTCGAATCGAGCTGATCGAGGTCTCGGCCCGCGACGGGCTGCAAAACGAGCCGGAGATCCTGTCCACCGAGGTCAAGGTCGCGTTGATCGGCCGGGCGGTCGCCGCCGGGATACGCCGGCTGGAAGCGGCAAGCTTCGTCAACCCCAAGCGGGTCCCCCAGATGGCCGATGCCGAGGCGGTCATGGCCGCTCTGCCCGCCCGCGAGGACGTCACCTATATCGGCCTGGTGCTCAACCTGCGGGGCTTCGAGCGGGCTGCCGCGGCGGGCTGCCGCGAGGTGAACTACGCGCTGGTCGCTTCGGATGTCTTCTCTCAGCGCAACCAGGGCACGTCCATCGAACAGGGCATCGTGGTCTTCGAGGACATCGCCGGTGCCGCCAAGCAAGCCGGCATCCGGTTCAGCCTGACGCTCAGCGCGGCCTTCGGCTGTCCGTTCCAGGGCGAGGTGCGGCCCGAGCGGGTCCATGAGCTGGTCCGGCATTGTGCCGGCACAGGCGCCTTCGAGATCGGCATTGCCGACACCATTGGGGTGGCGGTCCCGACCCAGGTGAGAGAGATGTTCACCGAGGTCGCCGGCATCGCGCCCGGCGTGCGGCTACGCGGGCATTTCCACAACACTCGCAACACCGGGCTGGCCAATGCCTTCGCCGCGGTCGAGGCCGGCGCCCATGCGCTCGATGCCAGCATCGGCGGGATCGGCGGCTGCCCCTTCGCTCCGGCCGCGACCGGCAACATCCCGACCGAGGACCTGGTCTACCTGCTTGAACGCTCGGGCATCGAGACCGGCGCCGATATCGAGGCGCTGATCGACACCGCCCACTGGATCGAGCAACAGCTCGGCCGCCAGGTCCCGGCGATGCTGGGTCGGGCCGGCAATTTCCCGCCGACAGAACTGCGCGCGTGAGCGGCGGGCGGATCACCGCAGCCGAGGACTGGCGCGGCTATTACGCCAAGACCGGTGCCCGGCCGCCGCGCGAGACGCTGATCCGTGCTCTGGATGCGTTTGATGCGCAAGCCGGGCCGGGGTTCGCCGTCGACCTCGGCTGCGGCGGCGGGCGCGACGTCGTCGAGCTGCTGCGCCGCGGCTGGCACGTGCTGGCGCTGGATGCCCAGGCCGCCGCGGTCGAGGCGCTGCGGGCCCGCGAAGACCTGCCGGCGACCGGCCGGCTGGAAGCGGCTGTCCGCGGTTTCGAGGATGCCGAAATCCCGAGCGCGGACCTGATCAATTCGAGCTTCGCGCTGCCGCTTTGCCGTCCCGCCTCCTTCCCCGGGCTGTGGGCAAGGATCGTCGGCGCGCTGGCGCCCGGCGGGCGGTTCGCGGGCCAGCTCTATGGCGAGCGCGACGAATGGTTCGGCGATCCGTCGATCACCTTCCACACCCGCGGCGAGGCCGAAGCGTTGTTCGCCGGCTTCGCGATCGAGTTCTTCCGTGAGGAGGAGGACGACAGCGTCACCCCGCGCGGCCAGCCCAAGCACTGGCATATCTTCCATATCACGGCGCGCCGGAAAGGTTGAGCCCGGCGACCGATCCGCGGCGGGCGGCTCACGCATCCTGGTGCGGCCGGGACCCGGACCTGACCGGCCGGCGCGCGCCCGCGCGGGCCTCCGACGGCAGTTCGAGCTCGAAGACGGTGCCGCTCTCGCCGGTTTGAACCAGCCGGACATCGCCGCCGTGGCCGCGCATCAGATCGCGTGCGATCGACAGCCCGAGCCCGGTGCCGCCGGCCCGCCCGGAGCCGGAAAACGGCTGGAACAGCTTCTCGCGCACCCTGGCCGACAGGCCCGGCCCGTCGTCGGCGATCTCGATCAGGGCGGCGGTGTCGGTGCGGCGCGCCGAGACCGCGACCCGGCCGGCCCCGGCCTGATAGGCGTTGAGCGCGATGTTGCTGAGCACCCGGTAGAGCTGGTCGCGGTCGGCCACGATTTCGAAGCCCGGCGGCAGGATGCATTCGAAGACGGCATCGGGGAACCGGGATTCCAGGATGTCGCCGCCCGCCTCCTCGGCCAGCGCGCGGAGGTCGAAGGCGGCGTGGACCGGCGGCGGCGTGCCGTCATGGGCATAGGCGAGCGTCTGGCTGCACAGCTTGATGGCCCGGTCCAGCGCGCCCAGCAGGGTGGGGGCGATCTTGCGCACCTTGGGGTCGGCGCTGCGCTCGATATGGTCCGAGACGAGCTGAGCGCTGGCCAGGATATTGCGAAGGTCGTGGTTGATCTTGGCCACCGCGGTGCCGAGCGCAGCCAGGCGCGAGCGCTGCTGAAGCGCGGTGCGCAGCCCGTCCTGCATGTTCGCCAGCTCGCGCTGGGCGCGTCCGATCTCATCGGACCGCCGCGACGGCTTGATCATTCCCCTGGCATCGTCGGGGTCGGCGCGGAAGGCGGTCATCGACTGGGTGATGCCGAGCATCGGCCGGACGAAAAGAAGCTGCAGGCTGAGATAGACCAGCGAGGCGGTGATCAGCGAGATGACGATCGACAGCAGCAGGATGCGTTTGGAGTAATCGAACATCTCCATCCGCATCGGGGCCTCGTCGATGATGGTCTCGACCAGGACGCCGGGCGACTTGGGCGAGGGTGCGATCACCCGAATCACCCGGTTGTTCTCGCCCGCCAACACCATCAGCGCTTCCCAGATCAGAGAGAAGAACTCGGTCCGGCGCAGGTCGTAGGTGTCGTCGACTCGCGGCGGCATATCGCCGCTCAGCATCAGCGCTTTGGAGGCTTGGCGCCGCAGCACCACACCGTGTGAGCGCGCGTGATCGAGCAGCTCGCGCAACCGCGGCTTGGTGATGGTCCCTTCGGGCGGCCCCTGGACGGCCAGCGAGGCGAGGTGGGCGGCGGCGATCCGCTCCTGCAGGTAGACCAGGCGGTAACGGCCGATCGAGGGTGCGTAGATGAACACCTCGCTCAGCATCACGAAAAAGATCGTCAGCACGAGCAGGCGGGCGGAAAGCCCGGTCCAGAAGCGGCGTCCGCTCGCCAAGCGCTTAAATCCGGCGTTGTGCGCGACCATGGCCGGCGCATAGTAGAGCGGATCGGCGGCGAATCGAACCGTTCAGCCCGGGGCAGGGAACGGATGGCGCCGCCAAACAGCCTCTTTGGCGGCGCCCTCGGGACCTTTGGCGGTCTGTTCTATTTCTTGGCGGCGCAGGGGTTGCAGGCCTTGGCGGCGCACGGGTTTTTCGCCGCGCACGGGTTGCAGGCTTTGGCGGCGCACGGGTTGCAGGCCTTGGCGGCGCAGGGGTTGCAGGCCTTGGCGGCGCACGGGTTGCACTTCTTGGCCGCGCACGGGTTGCAGGCTGCGACCTGGGTGTTGGCCATGCCGGTGTCGCCGGCCGCGGCTGCCGGCAGTGCGGCGGTCGCGCTGGCCATGGCGAGAATGCTGAGCGTCGTGACTGTCTTACGGATCATGAAAACCTCCCGTCCCGTGTACTGCCGGGTCGGCTCGCAACCCCGGCGGTTATGGCGTCCCAGGCGAACCGGACCCATGTTGGCGGAACCGATTAGATACCGACAGCGGCGCGCCGCCAAATCAATACCCCTCACCCGTCCTCAACAGATCGTGATCGCGATCAGCCCAGCCGGGCAAGCAGCCGAACGACGCGTCTGGTCCGATCGCCGAACAGGGTCGGCGTGAAATAGCTGCCGGCCGCCCGCTTGTTGATCTCGCCCAGCGTCGGGTAAGGCATGATCAGCCCGGCGACATGCTTGATGTGAAGACCGCGCGCGACCGGCAGGATCCAGGTCTGAATCAGCTCACCCGCATGGGCGCCCACGATGCCGGCGCCCAGGACCTTGCCCCTGGCCGAGGTGATCACCTTGACGAAGCCGTCGGTCTGCCGTTCGGCGCTGGCCCGGTCGTTCTCGGCGTAGGGAAAGCGCAACACGCGGATGGCGCCGACGCGCTGTTTGGCGTCGGCCTCGGTCATGCCGACATGCGCGAGTTCGGGATCGGTGTAGGTCACCCAGGGAACGGCGCGGTGGTCCACCTTGGCAGGCAGCCGGAACAGCGCGTTGCGGATGACGATGCCGGCGTGATAGCCGGCCATGTGGGTGAACTGGTAGGGCCCCGCGACGTCGCCGATCGCAAACACCCGCCGGTTTGTGGTCAGCAGGCGCCGATCGATAGTGATCCCGCGCGGCGTGTGGGCGATCCCCGCCTCATCGAGGCCGAGCCCTTCGATATTGGGCCGCCGCCCGGCGGCGACGAGGATGTCCGAGGCCTCGATCGTCTGCGCTTCGCCGTCCTGCTCGATCTCGATCGCCGCGCCGCGGCCGTTCCTGGCGACCTTGAGAATGTTGATGCTCTCAAGCAGCGTGAGGCCTTCCTTGGCGAGCCGGACCTTGACCACCTCGGCGAGCTCGGGGTCGTCCTTGCCCAGCACGGTGAACATCTCCAGCACCGTCACTGCCGCGCCCAGGCGGCGATGGGCCTGGGCGAGCTCGATACCGATCGGCCCGCCGCCGATCACGACCAGGTGCCCCGGTGCGCTGGTGCGCTCGAACACCGTCTCGTTGGTCAGGTAGGGTACCTCCTCCAGGCCGGGGATCGGCGGGACCACGGGCCTGGAGCCGGTCGCGATAACGAACCGCCGCGCGGTGATCTCGCGATCGCCGGCAACCACCGTGCGCGGCCCGGTAAACCGGGCCGAGGCGGCGATCACCGTGACCCCCAACGCCTCGAACCGCGCGACCGAATCGTGCGGTGCGATGGAGGCGATCACCCCGTGGACGTGATCGTGGACGGCGGCGAAATCGATCTCCGGCTCCGCCAGGCGGATGCCGAACGGGGCAGCGGTGCGCGCCGCATGGGCGGCGTGCGCGGCCGCGATCATCGCCTTGGAGGGCACGCAGCCGACATTCAGGCAGTCCCCGCCCATCCTGTCGCGCTCGATCAGGACGGTCGATGCGCCCATCTGCGAGGCGGCCGCGGCCACCGACAGGCCGCCGGAGCCCGCGCCGATGACGCAGATATCCACGCGATGCCGCTCGGGCATTTGTTGCATTCCGGGTCTCGCTCGGCCGTCGATCAGCCTGGCTTGCCGCCGCGCGCGGTGATCCGTTTGTAGAGAATCGGGATGCAGGCGAGCGCCGCAAGCCCGATGATCGGCGCCAGGAAGCGGGGCTCGAATATGATCCCGAGATTGAGGTCCTCGCCGGCATCGAGCACCGCGCCGGCCCCATCGCCGACCAGCGCGTAGACGAACGTGCCCGGGATGATGCCGACCAGCGTGCCGATGACGTAGGTCTTGATGCTAACGCCCAGGAAAGCCGGCACCAGGTTGACCAGCCAGAACGGGAACAGCGGCACCAGGCGGAGCACCAGCATGTAGCTCAGCGCGTTGGTCCGGAACCCGTCTTCCATGCGCCTCATCGCCGTGCCCGCCTTGCGGCGCAGGATATCGGCGAAGGCGTAACGGGCGGCGAGGAACAGGACGGTCGCCCCGCAGGTCGCCCCGATGACGACGACGCCGGTCGCGACATAGGGACCGAACAGGAACCCGCCGGCTATGGTCAGGATGACGCCTCCAGGGATCGACAGCGCCACCGCGCCGAAATAGATCAGCCCGAAGATCAGCCAGGCCATCGCGCCTTGCGAGGCGACCCAGCCTTGCAGAAACGAGCGGTGGATCTTGAGCGCATCCAGCGTGACGAACCGGTCGAGATCGAAGGCGAAGAAGGCGATCAGCCCGGCGGCCAGCACGACGATCGGCAGGAGCCGATAGATGCCGGAACCACCCTTGCGGGCGGCATCCGGCTGCGTTGCGATCTCATCACTCGGATGGTCCTGGCTCACCGTCGCACCGCTCCCCTGCGCTTGGACGCGCCGCCTCGCGCGCCGCCATGCACGCCGCCATACACGCCATTGTGCGGCATCTGATCACATCGGTGTGAGCTTACCAATCCATCCTCTGTCAACAAACCGTGAGAGTGCGCGGGCGTGGTCGGGCGACGCTGTGTGCCGCATTGACACCAACCGGAGCGTTCTCTATACAGCGGGGCTTGTTTCGGACGCCGTCCGAGCCCCGGAGTTTCGCCTTGAAACGCACATTTCAGCCGAGCGTCCTGGTCCGCAAACGGCGCCACGGATACCGCGCTCGACGCGCGACCGTAGGCGGCCGCCGGGTCCTGTCGAACCGCCGCGCCAAGGGTCGCAAGCGCCTTTCGGCCTGAGCGCGGTGTCGTGCTCGACCGCCTGAAAAAGCGACGCGAGTTTCTCCGTGTGGCCCGCGGCGGCCGTAAGGCGGTCACGCCGGGCCTGGTCCTCCAGGTGCGCCGCGCCGCTGAAGGCGGAAGCGTCGAGGTGAGGGTCGGCTTCACGGTCTCGCGCAAGGTCGGCGGGGCGGTGGCGCGCAACCGGGCCCGCAGGCGCCTGCGGGCGGTTGCCGAACAGGTGCTGGCGAAGCGGGCCATGCCGGGCCGCGACTATGTGCTGATCGGACGCGCCGCGACCGTCACCCGGCCGTATGCGGCGCTCGTCCGGGATATGGAAACAGCCCTGCGCCGGATCGAGGAGTCCGGCGAGCGCCGGGGCCAGGCAACCGATGGAACGCCGCGCCGGAACGGGGTGCGATGACGGGGATTGGCGTGTTGGGCAAGGTGGTGGCCGGCCTTCTGAAGGCACCCTTGAGGGCTTATCAGCTTGTGCTGTCGCCGGTTCTGCCGATGAGCTGCCGATTCGAGCCGAGCTGCTCGAACTATGCCATCCAGGCGCTCGACCGCCACGGGCCGATCGGCGGGGCGGGGCTCGCCCTTTGGCGGGTGCTGCGCTGCCAGCCCTGGGGCGGCTGCGGCCACGACCCGGTTCCCGAACGGCTGCGCCTGCCCCGGCGGTGGCGGCCATGAGCGCGAGCGGGCAGGTGCGGTAATGGACCAACGCAATCTCCTGTTCGCGATCGTCTTTTCGGTCAGCATCCTGCTGGCCTACCAGTTCCTCTTCGAGGCGCCGCGGCTGGAGCGTGAGCGCGCCGCCCAGCAAGCCGAGAAAGCCCGCCGCGAGGCTGCCGGCGAAGTCATGCCCGAGACGCAAGCGCCGGTGCCCGTCAAGCCGCCCGGTACAAGTGCAGGCGCGCCGTCGCTGCCCGGCGATCGCGGAAGCGCGCCGATGCCCGGCAGCGCTGCCCAGGCGGCGGACAGAGCGGTGGCCGATCCGCGGGCCGACATCCGCTCGCACCGGCTGGAGGGGTCGGTCTCGCTGCGCGGCGCGCGGATCGACCACCTCCTGCTGACCCAGTATCGCGAGAGCCTGGAAGCCGACAGCACGCAGATCACCCTGTTCTCGCCTCCCGGCGACGAGAACCCGTATTTCGCGCAGTTCGGCTGGGTGCCGGTCTCCAGCGCCGTCGCCGCGCCGTCGCTCGATACCATCTGGCAGGCCGACGGGTTGGTGCTGTCCCCCGACCGGCAGCTGGTGCTGCGCTGGGACAACGGCGCGGGGCTGGTGTTCAGCCAGGAGATCGCGCTCGATGCCAACTACATGTTCACCATCACCCAGCGGGTCATCAACCGCGGTGCCGCGCCGGTCGATCTCAGACCGTACGGGCTGATTTCGCGGACCGGGACGCCCGACACGCTGGGCTTCTGGATTCTGCACGAGGGCCTGTTGGGGGTCTTCTCTGACACCCTGAAGGAAGTCGACTACGACGACCTCCAGGACGAGGGCACGATCGACCAGACAAGCCGCGGCGGCTGGATCGGTATCACCGACAAGTATTGGCTCGCCGCGCTGGTGCCCGACCAGAAGGCCAATATCGCCAGCCGGTTCAACCACACGCTCGAGGGCAAGATCGACAAGTATCAGGTCGACACGCTGGGCGATCGGCTCACGATCGGACCCGGCGGGTCGGCGCAGGTCATCCATCGGCTGTTCGCCGGCGCCAAGGAGGTCCGCCTGCTCGACGCCTACGAGGAGAAGCTCGGCATCGCCCGCTTCGACCTCGCGGTCGATTTCGGCTGGTTCTATTTCCTGACCAAGCCGATCTTCTACGTGATCGAATACTTCAACCGCCAGATCGGCAATTTCGGCCTGGCGATCCTGCTGCTGACGGTCCTGATCAAGATCGCCTTTTTCCCGCTCGCCAACAAGTCCTACCGCTCGATGAGCCGGCTGAAGAGGCTGCAGCCCAAGATGATGGAGATCCGCGACCGGTTCAAGGACGACCGGGTGCGCCAGAACCAGGAGATGATGGCGCTCTACAAGAAGGAGAACGCCAACCCGATCAGCGGCTGCTTCCCGATCCTGATCCAGATCCCGGTCTTCTTCGCGCTCTACAAGGTGCTGTTCGTGTCCATCGAGATGCGGCATGCGCCGTTCTACCTCTGGATCCACGACCTGTCGGCGCCCGATCCGTTGGGCATCCTGACCGCGTTCGGGCTGGTCGACTGGTCGGTCCCGCAGATGCTGCAGATCGCCAATATCGGCATTTGGCCGCTGATCATGGGCGGGACGATGTACCTGCAGCAGAAGCTCAACCCGCAGCCTGCCGATCCCACCCAGGCCAAGATCTTCTTGATGCTGCCGATCGTGTTCACCTTCATGCTGGGCCAGTTCCCGGCCGGGCTGGTGATCTATTGGGCGTGGAACAACCTGCTGTCGATCGGCCAGCAGTGGCTGATCATGCGCCGGATGGGCGTGACCGTCTCCGGCCAGACGACGGCGCCCTTGAGCATGGCGACGGTCACGGGCGGCAGCGGCGGCGGCCGGTCGAAGTCATCCGCCAAGGGCACGCCCAAGAGCACGGCCAAGAGTACGGCCAAGAGCGCCGCGAGCGCAGCCGGTTCCGGCGGCAGCAAGGCGAGCCGCGCCAAGGCCGCCGGCACCAAACCGATGCCGGGCGACGCCAAGCCCGCCGCGGCGGGCGGGCGGCGGTCCGGCGCCAACCGGCGCAAGCGTCCGGGCCGGAACCGCTCGTGAGTCGGGATCCGCGCGGTGGACCACACCAGCCAGGCCGAAGCCGGAGCCGCGATCGAGCGCGGCCGGGTGCTGTTCGCCGGACGATGTGAGTTCGTTGCGGGCGCGCCCGATCTGGGCGCCTTGCCCGCGCCGCGCCTGCCCGAGATCGCCTTCGCCGGCCGCTCGAACGTCGGCAAGTCATCGCTGGTCAACGCGCTCACCGGGCGCAAGACACTCGCGCGCACGTCGCATACCCCGGGGCGCACGCGCCAGCTCAACTTCTTCGCGCTGGAGCAGCGTCTGATGCTGGTCGATCTGCCGGGCTACGGCTATGCGCGGGCCTCCAAGGCGCTGATCCGCGATTGGACTGCGCTGGTACGCGCGTATCTGCGCGGCCGGGCGGACCTGGCCCGGCTTTGCCTGCTGATCGACGCCCGCCACGGCGTGCGTGAGGCCGACAGGGCGCTGATGATGATGCTGGACGAGGCCGCGGTGTCGTTCCAAGGCGTGCTGACCAAGGCCGACAAGACCTCCGCTGCGATGCTCGAGTCCGCGACCCGCGGGGTCGCGGCCGAGCTTTCCCAACACGTCGCGGCGTACCCGAGCCTGGCGGTGACCAGCGCCCGGACCGGCCACGGAATCGAAGCCTTGCGGGCCGACCTCGCGGCCTTGGCGCGGCCGGGCAGGGTGGGATAGAGTGCGCCGCCATGGCGACCGGGCGTAGATCCACCGCACCGTCGAAACCGCGCGGCAAGGCGGCGCGCAAGCCGGCCGGGCCGACCGATCTGGAGCGCTCGCTGGACAAGGCGGCGACACTCTCCGAGGCGCTGCCCTTCCTGCGGCTGCACGCCGGGCAGACCTTCGTGATCAAGTATGGCGGCCACGCGATGGGCGATGCGGCCCTTGCCGCGGGTTTCGCCCGCGACGTCGTGCTGCTCAAGCGGGTGGGCATCAACCCGGTGGTCGTCCATGGCGGCGGTCCGCAGATCGGCCAGATGCTCGACCGGCTGAGGATCCAGAGCTCGTTCGTCGACGGGCTCCGGGTGACCGACCGGTCGACCGTCGAGATCGTCGAGATGGTCCTGAGCGGCTCGATCAACAAGCAGATCGTGACCGCGATAAATGCCGCCGGCGGCACCGCGGTGGGGCTGTCGGGCAAGGACGGCAACCTCATCCAGGCGCGCAAGCTGCGCCGGAAGCGGCGCACCTCGGACTCCAACATCGAAAAGGTGCTCGATCTCGGCTTCGTCGGCGAGCCCCAGGCGGTCAACGCGGAAGTCCTGCGCACGCTCGAGCGCTCGGCGATCATCCCGGTCGTCGCCCCGATCGGAGTCGGCGCGGACGGCACGACCTACAACATCAACGCCGATACCGTGGCCGGGGCGATCGCCGCCGAGATGGGCGCGGCCCGGCTGCTGATGCTGACCGACGTCGCCGGCGTGCTCGACGAGGAAGGCTCGCTGATCAGCGAGATGACGGTCCGCCAGGCCCGCCAGTACGTCAGGAAGGGCGTGGTGACCGGCGGCATGATCCCCAAGCTCGAGACCTGCATGCACGCGGTCGAGAACGCGGTCGAGGCCGCGGTCATCCTCGATGGGCGCATGCCGCACGCGATCCTGCTGGAAGCCTTCACCCAGTCCGGCGCCGGCACGCTGATCCGCAACCCAGGCTGAGGCGTTCCGTTACCTATGTCTCCGGGTCGGACAACGCGGACTATGGTGCCGCCTGTAGGACTCGAACCTACGACCCCCGCATTACGAATGCGATGCTCTACCAGCTGAGCTAAGGCGGCAGCGGGGCGGTACTATACGCAAAACCGGTTCCCGTTCCATACCTATCCGGTACGCCCTCGGGCGGGGTCAGGGGCGGGGCTCCGACGGGCGGCTGTCGGGGCGCGATTCGGTGAAGCGGATGTCCCCGGGGCCCGGATCGGCCACGGGCGCCGGCTCGACGGGCGGGGCGGGATCGTCCGCATGCTCCGGTGCCGTAACGGGATCCGGCGCCGCCGCCGTGGGACCGAGGAGCTCGCGGACGCGCCGGGGGGCCGACCAGACCAGCGTGGCGAAAGCCTCGCAATGACCGCAGACCGGGCTCCAGTGACGCCAGGCAGCGCCGCAGTCCCCACACACCCAGGCCGGCTCGGGCGGCGCTTCGGCGGCGGCGAGCAGCCAGTGGCGGACGGCATCGACCTCGCCGTGCTCGGCCTCCTCGACATCCGCGCGCAGCCGGCAGAGCCGCGCGTCGCGCCCGTCGGCGGAATCGGCCGCCTCCAGATGGCCGCGCGCGCTGCCCCAGATCGATGCCTCGATTGCAGCGGCGGCGAGCGCGAGGTGGCTCTCGGGGTGGCTCGGGTTGTGGGAGACCAGCCGCTCGATCCGGCGCATCCGGGCGAGCGCATCCTCGCTCGAGCCGATGGACAGGTAGAGCCGGGCGAGCTCGGGATGCGGGCGGGTCGACCAGGCGCCTTCGATCAGCTTGGCGGCGGAACGGCGGTGGCCGCCGCCGATCTGCAGCCCGGCATAGCGCAGGGTCGCCGGCAGGAACTCGGGCGCGAGCCCGTGCGCCCGCCTGGCGAAATCGAGCGCGCGCCGGGTCTCGCCGTCATCGCCCGAAGCCGCCGAGCAGGCCAGGAGCGTGACCACCCGGCGCCGCTTGCCGTCCTCGCCGGTGAAGACCCCGTTCTTCAGACCGGTCTCCACCGTGCTCAGCGCCTCGTGCCACAGCCCACGGTCGACCTGGAGGTCGAACAGCGTGGTCACCACCCAGGGAGTCTTCGGCCGGAGCGCGAAGGCGCGCCGGGCATAGTCGAGCGCCGCGTCGTCGTCATCCTCGCGCTGGGCCTGCAAGAGAAGGCCGCGGAGCGCCAGAAAAGCGGTCTCGGGCTTTTCCAGCATGCCGGAGAAATACTGCCGGGCGGCCACATCATCACCGGCGAGCTGAGCGGCCTGCGCGCTCAGGAGCATCGTCAGCGGCGGGTCGTCCAGGAGGTCGTTTGCGCGGCGGGCTTGGCGCTCGGCCTCGGCCACGTCGCCCGCGGCCACCGCGACCAGGCCCCGGGTCAGCGCGCGATAGCCCTTTTCGCGCCGCGCGCTCCGGCGGAAGACCAGGATACGCCGCGGGATGCGCGCGGCCGCCGCCAGGCCGCGGTAGACGATTGCGGTCGCAAGCGCCACCGCCGCAATTCCGCCGAGCAGGATCGCGACGCTGGTGTCGACCCGCCAGCTCCGCCATTCCAGCCGCGCCGTGCCCGGATGATCGGCAAGCCACACCGCGAGCCCGACCAGCAGGCCGATCCCGATGATCCAGCCGATCAGCCGCCGCATCATCGGGCGGCACCGTTGGCCGCCCGGTCGGTGCCGCCATCGGCGTCCGCACCGGCCGCGCGGGACAGCCGCGCGATGGTCTCGCTGCTGAGCCGGGCGATCGCGGCCCGGGCGGCGGTCCGGGCTGCAGCGGCGGCGCGCCAGTCGGCCAGCACCTCCGCCGGCTTGCCGGCGAGGGGATCGAGCGCGGCCTCGGCGCCGGCGAGATCGCCGGATGCGAGCTTCGCCTCGGCGCGGGCAAGGGCCGCCATGGCGGTCTCGCCGCTCACATCCGCGCCGACGCGCCTGACGGTGACCACCTGGGCGAGCCGGGCGACGGCGCGGCTGATCCAGCCGCCGTCCTCCGGCGCGATCGCCGCCTGGGCCGCCATGGCGGCGAGGCGGGGGAAGCGGGCGACGAGCTGCGCCTGGGTCGCGATGCCGCGGGCCGCCAGCGGTCCGATCGGCGCCGTCACCTCCGTGACGAAGCTGTGCGCGCCGGCGATCCGCAGCACCGCGCCGAGCTCGCCCGTGAACGGCCGGTCGCTGGCCATCGCATCGCGTAGCTGGCCGATCGCAAGCAGCAGCGCATCGCCCTTGCGGGTGAACGCGGCATCGGCCAGCCGGGCCGCCTTGGCCTCCAACCGCGCGAGCCGACCGGCGACGGTCCGCAGGTCGCGGTCGAGGCCCTGGCGCGCCGCCGCCGCCTCGGCCGCCTCGGCGCGCCGGGCCTCGAGGCCGGCGATCTGTCCCGACATGCGCTCCAGCGCCGCGGCCAGGCGTTGGTTCTCCGCCGAGACCCGGGCAAGCGCAGCGTCGCTGCGGTCGTCCGCCGCGGAACCCGTCTCGGACGCCACCCGGCGTTCGAGCTTTTCCAGGCGTTCGGCCAGAAGGCTCGGCCAAGCACCGGCTCGCTCGAGCGCAGCGAGCCTTTCGGTTAGCGCCGCGATTCGGCCGTCCGGTGGTGCCGCTGCTGCGCTGCCGGGCACGGGGCTGGCTTCCAGCGCCCCGAGGCGCGCGGTAAGCCGGGAGACCGTGGCCTGGATCGTCGCCAGTGCCGCCTCGTCCTCGCCGGATCGGGCGGCAGGCCGGGCTGCATCGAGCCGTGCGACCTCGGCCGCCAGCCGGTCGATGCGCCCGTCAAGAGCGAGGAGCGCCGGATCGGGCCCGCGCGGCAGCGATCCTTCGAGCGCCAACCAAGCGGTCACGCCCACCGCAACCACGACGACCGCGACGACCGCCGCAGCCGCCGCCCACAGCCGGGTTCGCCTGTTGCGCGGCGGGCGTGCGCCGGCGCCCCAGGGCTGCGGCGCCTCCTCGTCGATCGGAGCGGAGGTGCCGCCGTCCGCGATGGGGTCTTCGCCAGGGTCTTTGGGATCGGACATGTCAGCCATTCTCGTCCCGGGTTGGGCCAATCGCTCGTCGGGCCGCGGCGACGGCCTCGATGAAGCCCGCCATGTCCGGGCTTGCCGCACACCACGCTCCGCGCCAGGGCAGCGCACGCGCCTCGTGCGAGGCTGCGGGAGAGATGAACACGGCCAGGACCGCTGCGCAGGCCGCCTCGAGGCCGTCCGCGCGTGCGAGCGCGGCGAAGATCGCCGCGGTGCGGGGCGAGAAGAACAGCGCCATCGCCAGGCGCGCCTCCGAGATCAGCGCTGCGGTGGTAGCCGTCAACGCCGTTGCGGGCACCGCCTTGTACAACACCTCTCGGTCGACAGTGAAGCCTTTTGCCGACAGCGCGGCAGCGAGATCGCCGGCCGCCGTCTCGCCGGCAGCATGAACCAGCCGGCCGCCATCCGGATCGAGTCGTGCGCCGACAAGCCTTTCGAGGTCGCCGCTCGCCCCACCCGCGCTCAAGACATTGGTGAACCCGGCCGCACGGGCCGTATCGGCGGTGGCGTCGCCCACCGCCAGCACCGCGACATCGCGGGCCGGGGTTGCCGCGGCGAGCGCCCTGGCTCCGTTGCGGCTGGTCACCAGCACGGCCTGCGCGCCGGCGAGGTCGAGGGAGCGGCCGCCGTCCGGCTCGATCGCGAGCAGCGGCTCTGCGACCGGCGCGATGCCCAGCGCTCTCAAGCGCCGGCACAGCGGTCCCGCGTCCTCGGCCGGGCGGGTGACCAGCGCGCGAACCGGTTCGGCTGTCACAAAGACGAAAAATATTCGGGCCCGGCGCGGGCGCGCAACTCTTCGGCGGCGTCGCGTCCCATCGCCGCGGCGTCGTCCGGGCAGCCGCTGCGCGCGGCGCTCACCAGCCCGGTGCCGTCCGGCCGCACGATCAGCGCGCGCAAGGACAGCGCGCCCGCCGCCGATTCGGCCAGGGCGGCGATCGGCGTCCGGCACGAGCCGTCCAGCCCGGCGAGCAGCGTGCGCTCGGCCGTCGCAGCGAGCGTGCTCTGGGGATCGTTCACGCCGGCCAGCCGGTTGCGGACAGCCGCGTCGTCTTCGCGGCACTGCAGCCCGATGATGCCCTGGCAGACGGCGGGCAGCATCTCCTCGCTCGACAGCACCGATCGGGCCTTGCCCGCCAGACCCAGCCGCTTGAGCCCGGCAACCGCCAGCAGGGTCGCTGCGACCTCGCCCGCGGCGAGCTTGCGCAGCCGTGTGTTGACGTTGCCGCGAAACGGCACCACCTGCAGGTCGGGCCGCCTGTTGCGCAGCAGTGCTGCGCGGCGGAGCGAGGCGGTGCCGACGACCGCACCGACCGGCAGGGCAGCGGGGCCGGCGGGGCCGCCGCCGGGGTCGGCGGTGAGGAAGGCATCGCGCGGATCCTCGCGCGGCAGCAGGGCTGCGATCAACAGACCGCCGGGCATGAGCGTCGCGACATCCTTCATCGAATGCACCGCGACGTCGATACGGCGGTCGATCAGCGCCTCTTCGACCTCCTTGGTGAACAGGCCCTTGCCGCCGATCGCCGACAACGGGCCCTGCGTCATGCGGTCGCCCGTGGTATGGATGACTACGATCTCGATCGTGCCGTCTTCCCGGAGCGCCGGGTCGGCGGCGGCCAGGCGGGTGCGCACCTCATCGGCCTGAGCGAGCGCGAGCGGGCTGCCCCGCGTTCCGATCCTGATCCGAGCGCTCATCGCCCACCGCCGTCAGCAACCGAGCCATATGCGGCCATAAACGGAACGATGTCAAAGAAGCCGAAAAAGCCTGCCGCCGCGCCGCGCGACCCGTACTGGCGGACGCTGAGGGCGCTGGGCGCCAAGCGCCGCCCGACCGGCAAGGCGTATGACCGGGCGAGCGAAAAAACCGTCGCGCGCACCGCCCGGCGCGCGCCGCCGGCTCGCGAGGAGCCATGACCCTGGTGCTTGGCATCGAGACGAGCTGCGATGAGACCGCCGCCGCCGTGGTCGATGGCGACAGGCGTATCCTCGCCGAGGTGGTGCGCGATCAGCTCGATGCCCACCGCGACTTCGGCGGCGTGGTGCCGGAGATCGCCGCCCGCGCCCACCTGGAGGTGATCGATGCGGTGATCCGCCGGGCGATGGCCGATGCCGGGATCGGGTTTGCCGATCTCGACGCGGTGGCGGCGACCGGGGGGCCTGGGCTGATCGGCGGCGTGCTCGTCGGCGCGATGACCGGCAAGGCGATCGCTGCCGCGCACGACCTGCCGTTCCTTGCGATCAATCATCTCGAAGCCCACGTGCTGACCCCGCGGCTCAGCGCGTCCGTCGCCTTTCCCTATCTCGCACTCCTGGTCTCGGGCGGGCATTGTCAGTTCGTCGCCGTCGAGGCGGTCGGGCGTTACCATCGGCTGGGCACGACCATCGACGATGCGGTGGGCGAGGCCTTCGATAAGACCGGAAAGATGCTCGGGCTGGGCTTTCCCGGCGGGCCGGCCGTCGAGCGCGCGGCGCGGGCCGGAGATCCGCAGCGATTCGCCCTGCCGCGTCCGCTCGCCGGCCGGCCGGGTTGCGATTTCTCGTTTTCCGGGCTCAAGACCGCCGTGCGTCACGCCGTCGAGGCGCTGCCGCCCGGCCCGCTGCGGCCGGCCGATGTCGCCGATCTGTGCGCCGCTTTCCAGCAGGCCGTCGGCGACGTGTTGGCCGACCGCTGCCGCAACGCGATTACCGCCTTCCGGGCCGACTTCCCCGACGGCCGGACGCTGGTCATCGCCGGCGGCGTGGCCGCAAATGCCGATCTGCGCACCCGGCTGGAGGCGCTGGCGGCCGAAAACGGGTTCGCCTTCGTCGCGCCGCCGCCGCCTCTGTGTACCGATAACGGCGTGATGATCGCCTGGGCCGGGATCGAGCGGCTGGCGCTGGGGCTGACCGACGGGCTCGACTTCGCGCCCCGGCCTCGCTGGCCGCTGGAGGCGGGCGCATGAGCACGTTTGGGCCGCTCGCCGGCATCCGCGTCCTCGACCTCAGCTCGGTGATCCTGGGTCCGCTCGCGACCCAGATCATGGGCGATATGGGCGCCGACGTGATCAAGATCGAGGCGCCAGAGGGCGACACGACGCGGCGCACCGGACCGGCGCGGTCCGGGGATATGGCGGCCCTGTTCCTGGGCGTGAACCGCAACAAGCGCTCGGTGGTGCTCGACCTGAAGAAGCAGAACGCGCGCGACGCCCTGTGGCGCCTGATCGCCGACGCGGACGTGTTCGTGCACTCGATCCGGCCGCAGAAGATCGCCCGGCTCGGCTTCGATCACCCGGCGGTGCTGGCGGCAAACCCGCGGATCGTCTATGCCGGGCTGCACGGCTATCTCTCCCAAGGTCCCTATGCCGGGGCGCCGGCCTATGACGACGTCATCCAGGGGCAGAGCGGCAGCGCCGATCTGATGGCGCGGCTGGTCGGCGAGCCGCGCTACATGCCGACCATCATCGCCGACAAGACCTGCGCTTTGGTCGCGGCCTATGCGGTGATGGCCGCGCTGCTGCACCGCGAGCGCACCGGTCAGGGCCAGTTCGTCGAGATCCCGATGTTCGAGACCATGGCGGCCTTCAACCTCACCGAGCACCTTTACGGGCTGAGCTTCTCGCCGCCGGAAGGCACCGCCGGCTACCCCCGCGTGCTCGCCACGTGGCGCCGGCCCTATCGGACAAGCGACGGACATGTGTGCATGCTGGCCTATACCGACGACCAGTGGCGCCGGTTCTGGGAGGCGGTCGAATTGCCGGCGCTTGCCGAGGATCCGCGGTTTTCCAGCCTCGCCAGCCGCAACGACAATATCGAGGAGCTCTACCGCCTGGCCGGCGAATGCTTCGCCGAGCGAAGCTCGACGGACTGGCTGAAGCTGTTGGCCGGGCTCGACATCCCGGCGGCGCCGATCACCGCGCTGGACGACTTGCCGAAGGACCCGCATTTGCGGGCCGTGGGGTTCTTCGAGACCGCCGAACACCCGACCGAGGGCGGCATCGTGATGCCCGGCATCCCGGTCCGGTTCACCGCTTCGCCCGGCGCGATCGGCCGGCTGCAGCCCAAGCTCGGCGAGCACAGCGCCGAGGTCCTGGCCGAGGCGGGGCTTGATCAAGACGAGATCGCGGCGATGTTCCGGTCAGGCGCCGCCCGCGACGGACGGCCCGAGAAAGGAAACGCATGACCCTCAAGACCATCGGCATCGGGTTCTACTGGAACGATCTTGCCGTCGGCGATCGCTTCAAGACCCTGAACCGCACCATCACCGAGCCCGATATCGTTAACTTCATCGGCGTGACCGGCATGGTCGAGACGATCTTCACCGACCTGTCGTTCAACCAAGGGCACGGCGTGCTCAAGGGCCGGGTGGTGCCGGCGGCCTGCACCTACACCATCATCGAGGGGCTGTTGTGCCAGGCCAGCATGCAGACCACGGGGCTCGCCCTCCTGGAGGTGGAAAAGAAGGTGCTCAAGCCGGTCTTCGCCGGGGACACCGTCCATGCCGAGGTCGAGGTCGTCCACATCCGCCCGACCAGCAAGGGCAACCGCGGGATCGTGACCACAACCAACGACGTCCTCAACCAGGACGGCGAGACGGTCATGACCTACCGCGCAGTCCGGATGATGGCCGGCCGGCCGGAATAGAGCCGGTCGCGGCCCGATCGAGTCGGACCGGGCCGCAGCGCCTCACCCTGGACGAGTGCCCAGCCCGCCGCGCTGCTCGGTGGCCTCGCGGCGGACGATGGCATAGGTGCTGGCGAAGATCACCAGCGCGCCGGTCCAGGTCCAGGGATCGGGCGCCTCGGCGAACCACAGCAGCGCAACCGCGGCAACGAAGGGGAGCTTGAGGAACTGGAAGGGAACCACCACGCTCGCCGGTGCCGCGGCGAGCGAGCGGGTGATGCATTGGGCGGCTGCGACCGAGAGCAGGCCAAAGACCAGGATCCACGAGACGTCCGACCACGCCGGCGTCTGCCAGGATGCGATCGCCGGCCCGGCCGAGGCGACCGCGAGCCCGGCGAAGGTGTAGAAGACCACCGCGTTCGAGCCCTCGGTCTTGAGGATCGACTTGATCATCGCGTTCGCCGCGGCGTATGAGAATGCCGTGTAGAGCGCGGCGGCGGCCGCCAGGCTCACCGCGACCAGCCCGGGGCGGATGATGATCAAGGCGCCCGCGAACCCGCCCAACGTCGCCGCCCAGCGCAGCGCGCCCACCCGTTCGCGCAGGAAGGTCGCGGCCAGCAGCACGGTGAAGATCGGCAGCAGGAACATCAGCGAGGTCGCATCGGCCAGCGGCATGTTGGCCAGCGCGTAGAACCAGCAGATCATCCCCGAATAGCTGAACGCGGTGCGGCCGATATGCATGCCCGGCTGGACGGTCTTGAGCGCGGCAAGCCCCTCGCGCGCGAGCCACGGGGTCATCACTGCAATCCCCATGACCGCGCGCAGGAAGACCAGCTCCTCGATCGGCACGGACTGCGACAGCCGGCGGATCACGACATAGACCATGGCAAAGAAGAACGAGGCCGCGGACATCCACAGCATGCCGCGGAAGCCCGCGGGCAGGGATGCAAACCGCCGGCCGGCCGACGCGATCAACGCGCGGTCTCCGCATGTTCCGAGCTGCGCGCGCGCTGCAGGACGGTCAGGGGTGGCGGGCGGTTTTGGCCGGGCATTCTCAACGGATCGATATCGGCTTCGGCGGCGGGGCGAACAGTGGCAGCACCGGTCGGCATCGACAAGGGCGCGATCCACGCGCGCCGGCTGGCCCGTTGTCGCGCACCGCCGGCTCGCGTAAACTCGGCGTACAGACATTGCGGGTGATGCCATGAAAGTCTTCCTCTTCCACCTGATGCCCTATGCCTATCTCGACTTGGACTACGACAAGAAGTACCGGTCGGCCTGGGTAGTGCTCCCCAACAGCTATTTCGACCCCGAGAAGGGGCACGAACTCTACAACCGCTATCTGGACGAGCTCGAATACGGCGAAGAGCTCGGCTTCGACGGGCTGTGCGTGAACGAGCACCATCAGAACGCCTACGGCATCATGCCCTCGCCGATCGTGACCGCATCCGCGCTCGCCCGGCGGACCACGCGCGCAAAGATCGCGATCGTCGGATCCGCTTTCGGTATAAGGGAGCACCCGCTGACCCTGGCCGAAGAGCATGCGATGATCGATTGCATCACCGGCGGGCGGCTGATCAGCGGCATGGTCCGCGGCATCGGCTGCGAGTACTACTCGATGGGCGCCAACCCGGCCTTCTCGCATGACCGCTTCCACGAGGCGCATGACCTGGTGATTCAGGCCTGGACCCGCGAGGGCCCCTTCGCCTTCGAGGGCGAGCACTACCACTTCGAGTACGTCAACTTGTGGCCGAGGCCCTACCAGAAGCCTCACCCGCCGATCTGGTGCCCCTCGCAGGGTTCCTACGAGACCATCGACTGGACCGCGCACCCGGACCGCAAATACACCTATATGCAGACCTACAGCCCGTTCCGGTCGGTCTGCAAGTTCATGACCGGCTACCGCGACAAGGCGCGCGAATACGGCTACGAGGCCACGCCGGACCAGCTCGGCTGGCTGGTGCCGATCTACGTCGCCGACACCGACCAGAAGGCGATCGACGAGGCTCGGCCCCACATCGAGGCCTTTGCCAACAAGTTCCTGCGCAACCCCCCGGAGATGCTGCTGCCGCCGGGCTATACCTCCATCGCCTCGCTGAAGAACGTGCTCAAGCACAAGTCGTCCATCATCAGGCAGCAGTCGATCGAGACCCTGATCGAGAACGAGGTGGTGATCGTCGGCAGCCCCGATACGGTGCGCAACAAGCTGCTCGACTGTCAGCGGACGATCGCGCTGGGCAATCTGCTGGCGCTGTGCCAGTTCGGCACCCTGCCCGCGGATCTGACCCAGGCCAACATGGAGCTGTTCGCCCGCGAGGTCATGCCGGCGCTGCACGAGTCCCACATCGAGCAGCCGGAGCTCATCGCCGCCGAATAGACCGGCGCCGGCGACCCGTCGGGGATGAGCGGCTTCGCAATCGGCAGCCCGGTTCCCCGCGAGGAGGACCGGAGGCTGCTCACCGGCCGCGGGGCGTTTCTCGACGACCTGTCGCTGCCCGGCCAGGTCCACGGCGCGGTGCTCCGCTCGCCGCACGCACATGCCGCGATCGGCCGGGTCGATACGGCGCGGGCCGCCGCTGCACCGGGCGTGCTGGCCGTGTTGACCGGCCGCGACGTGCAGGCCGACGGGCTGGGCTCGCTGCAATGCGAGGAGGACGGCACCCGGCCCGACGGCAGCCCGATGGCGCGGCCGCCGCAGCCCGCCCTGGTCGCCGACAGAGTCAGGTTCGTCGGCGATTACGTCGCCTTCGTCGTTGCCGAGACCGAGGCCCAGGCGCTCGATGCCGCGTCGCTGATCGAGGTCGACTACGCGCCGCTGCCCGCCGTCGCCTCGATCGCCGATGCGCTGGCGCCGGGCGCGCCGGCGGTGTGGCAGGACTGCCCGGACAATATCTGCTTCTCCCACGGCGAAGGCGATGCTGCGGCCGTCGAGGCGGCGGTGGCCGCCGCGCCGCACGTCGTCGACCGCGATCTGGTGGTCAACCGGATCACCGCGGTCACGATGGAGCCGCGCGGCTGCATCGGCGAATACGATCGGCGAGCGGACCGCTACACGCTGCATACCGGCCTGCAGAACCCTCATCAGGTGAGGAGCGAGCTCGCCTTGAACGTCTTCGGCGTGAAGGAGACCGGGATCCGGGTGGTCAGCGGCGACATCGGCGGCAGCTTCGGAATGCGCGGCGGCAACTACCGCGAGCTGGTGCTGGTGCTGTGGGCGGCCCGGCGCATCGGCCGGCCGGTCAAATGGGTCTCCAGCCGGACCGAGGGGTTCGCCACCGACGACCACGCCCGCGACAACACCAGCACGCTCACGCTCGCCTTCGACGACGACGGCCGGTTTCTGGCGCTCAAGATCGCAACGCGCGCCAATCTCGGCGCCTATCTATCGGTGCGCGGGCCGCGTCCGCCGGTCGGCAACCTGGGCACGCTCGCCGGGATCTACCGGACCCCGGCGGTCCTGGTCGAGGTGACGGGGGTGTTCACCAACACCACCTCGACCTCGCCCTATCGCGGCTCCGGCGCGCCGGAAGCCGCCTACGTCACCGAGCACATGGTCGATATCGCCGCGCGCACGCTCAAGCTGGACCGGGCGGAGATCCGCCGCCGCAACGCGGTCACGCCGGCGATGATGCCGTGGACCAACGCGCTGGGCTACGTCTATGACGTGGGCGACTTCCCGGCGAACCTGGAGCGCGCGCTCGATCGGTCCGCTTATGGCGGCTTCGCCGGCCGGCGCGCGCAGTCCGCCGGGCGCGGCAGGCTGCGCGGCATCGGGCTCGCCACCACGATCAAGAAGACCTCCAGCCCCAACATCGAGGGCGCGGAAATCCGCTTCGATCCGTCGGGCACGATCGCCCTGATCATGGGCACCATCAGCCACGGTCAGGGCCATGAGACGGTGTTCAAGCAGATCCTGTGCCAGCGCCTGGGCGTGGCGCCGGAGGCGATCCGGTTCGTCCAGGGCGACACCGATGTCGCCTCCTACGGCAAGGGCACCTTCAACTCACGTTCGCTGACCATCGGTGGGGCGGCGATCGCGGTTGCCGCGGACAAGCTCATCGACAAGGGCAGGCGGATTGCAGCCCACCTGCTCGAAGCCGCCGCTTCCGACATCGCCTTCGATGTCGGCGATTTCGTGGTCGGTGGAACCGACCGCCGCGTCGGCCTGGACGATGTGGTCGAGGCCGCCTTCGCGCCGCAGCGCCTGCCGCCCGACATCGAGCCCGGCTTCGGCGCGCAGGGCTTTTATGCGCCGCGCTATTGGAACTGGCCGAGTTCGGTGCAGGTCTGCGAGGTCGAGATCGACCCCGAGACCGGCGCCGTGGCGGTCGAGCGGTTCGTCTGCATCAGCGATGCCGGCACGGTCATCAACCCGATGCTCTATTACGGCCAGATGCATGGCGGGATCGCGCAAGGGATCGGCCAGGCGCTGCTGGAAGACATCCGCTTCGAGCCGGACTCGGGCCAACTGCTGACCGGCTCGCTGATGGACTACACCCTGCCGCGGGCCGATGACCTGAGCCCGATCGAGGTCGCCAGCCTGCCCCAGCCGACGGCGTCCAATCCGCTGGGAACCAAGGGCGTCGGCGAGTCGGGGCCGACCGGCGCGCTGCCGGCGACGATGAGCGCGGTCCTTGATGCGCTGGCGCCGCTGGGCATCGACGACATCGCGATGCCGGCGACGCCCGAGCGGATCTGGCAGGCGATCCGCAAGGCCCGGACCCGGCTGGCGGAATAGGGCTTTCGGGACGTCGTGAGCGGACCGTTGAACCGCGACCTCGTCATCGGCTGCGCACTCCTGACGACCGCGCTCGTGCTGTGGGCGGGCAACGTCTCGGTGACCCGGGCGGCCATGCTGGTCGATGTGCCGCCGCTCACGTTCAACTTCTGGCGCTGGTCGCTGGCCCTGGCGATCTTCCTTCCCTTTACCGCCCGCCGGGTCTGGCGGCAGCGCGCGGTGTTCCTTACGCATTGGCGGTTCTTCGTGGTTTTCAGCGCGGTTTCGATCACCGCTTTCAACAGCCTCTACTATGTCGGGCTGCAATATACGACCGCGGTTCAAGGCTCGCTGATCATGGCGCTGCTGCCCGTACTCGTGCTGCTCAGCGTGGCCGCGTTCCTGCGCACCCGCATCACCGGCCGGCAGGTCTTCGGGGTCGTGCTGTCGGTCGCCGGCGCAGGGCTGATCGTCCTGCGGGGCGAGCCTGAACTGCTGCGGACGCTGCGGCTCAATGCCGGCGATCTGTGGTGCCTGGCCGCGGTCGTCGTCTGGTCGTGGCAGATTCTCCTGATGCGTTGGAAGCCGCCCAGTCTCGACATGCCGTCCTTCATGAGCGTCGTGATCGCGCTCGGCGTGGTCTTCCAGGCCCCGCTCTTCCTCGCAGAGCTGGCGGCCGGCCGCAGCTTCGTTGCGACGCCGGAAACCCTGGCGTTCCTGGGCTATGTGGCGCTGTTCGCCAGCGTGTGCGGAACCACGATGTACAACGCCGGGGTGATCAGGCTGGGTCCGGCGACCGCCGGGGTGTTCGGCAACCTTTATCCGCTGTTCGCCGCGGCGCTCGCGGTCATCTTTCTGGGCGAGCCCTTCGAATGGTTCCATGGCCTGGGCGCCGTCCTGGTACTGGCGGGGATCTACGCGGCCACTCTCTCGCGCCCCGTCCCCTGACCGCGGCCGACCGAGAATGTGCTTGCCCGCCCGCCGGCGCGATGAGCACTCTGTCGTGCTCTGGAGTCAAGCAATTGAGATCGTCCGCGCGTGAGGTCGTCCATCCGCCACAACCCGATCGCAGGCGTGCTCTGGATGACGGGAGCGGCGATCTTGTTCTCGGTCACGCTCGCGCTGGTCCGCCACCTGTCGGCCACGTTCTCCGTCTTCGAGATCGCCTTCTTCCGGCTCGCTTTCGGGTTCCTGGTCATGCTGCCCTGGATCATCCGCGTCGGGATTGCCGGGCTGGGCACCAAGAACCTCAGGTTCTACGCCGGACGGGCGGTCTTTTCCTTCATGGCGGTCTATGCCGGCTATTACTCGGTCACCCTGATCGCCATCGCCGATTCGGTGGCGCTGCAGTTCACCCTGCCGATCTTCACCGCCGTGTTTGCCGCGATCGCCCTGAAGGAGCCGCTCTATGCCCACCGCTGGGTCGCGGTGATCCTGGGCTTCGGCGGGGTGCTGATCATCATTCGGCCGGGCTTCGCCGACATCCATATCGGCATGCTGGTTGCGCTTACCGCCGCGCTGCTGTTCGCCGGCGTCGACGTCTCGACCCGCTTCCTGTCCGGCAGGGACAGCGTCAACATGATCCTGGTCTACGGCTTCGTTCTCCAGCTCCCGATCGCGGCGGTGCCGACGGCGCTCACCTGGGTGACGCCCGGCGTCGAGGATCTGCCCTCGGTCGCAGGCTTCATGGTCGCGGCGCTGGGTGCCCAAATCTGCATCACGCGGTCGTTCGCCGCCGCCGAGGCGAGCCTGGTCTCGCCGGTCCTTTATCTCCGCCTGCCGCTGGTCGCGGCGATCGGCTTTTTCTTCTACGGCGAGCTGCCGGGCGTCTGGACCTGGATCGGCGCGGCCGTCCTGTTCGCCAGCACCTACTACAGCACCTGGCGGGACACCGTGATTACCCGGCAGGAAGCCCTGCCTTGAGCCAGGAAGGGTGGATCGTCGGGCTGGACATCGGCGGCACGTTCACCGACGTCTGCATGCTCCAGCCGGGCAGCGGCAGAACGGCCGGGTTCAAAGCCCTGACCACCGCCGATGACCCGTCCCGCGGCGCGGACGAGGCGCTCCAGGGCGCGCTCGCGGCGGCCGGCGCGCAGGCCGCGCAGATCGAAATCGTCCTCCATGCCACGACGCTGGTTTCCAACGCCCTGATCGAGCGCAAGGGCGCCAAGACCGCGCTCGTGACCACCGATGGGTTCCGCGACCTGCTGAATATCGGGCGCGAGAAGAAGTACGACATCTACGACATCTTCCTGGACAAGCCGGCGCCGATCGTGCCCACCGAGCGCTGCTACGGGGTGCGCGAACGCATCGCCGCGGACGGAGCGGTGATCGAGCCGCTGGACGAGGCCTCGGCCGGTGCCGTCCTTGCGGCGATCGGAAAATCGGGCGCCGAGGCGGTCGCGGTCTGCATGCTGCATTCCTATGCCAATCCGGCGCACGAGCGCGGTTTCGCCGCCGCGCTGCGGCGGCTTCTGCCCGACGTGGCGGTGACGCTGTCCTGCGAGCTGCTGCCGGAGATGCGCGAATACGAGCGCGCAACCACGACGACCGCGAACGCCTTCGTGCTGCCGCTGATCGACGGGTATCTCCAGCGTCTGGCCGGACGGCTGCGCGACCGGGGCGTCGGCGCGGCGTTTTTCGTCATGCTGTCCAGCGGCGGCCTTTCCACCGCCGATGTGGTCCGCCGGTTCCCGGTCCGGATCTGCGAATCCGGCCCGGCGGCCGGCGCGGTGACCGGCGGGTGCATCGGGATGCTTGCCGGCGCACATGAGGTCCTTTCGTTCGACATGGGCGGGACGACCGCGAAATCGAGCCTGGTCCACGACGGCACGCCGCTGGTCACCAACGCGTTCGAGGTCGCGCGGTTGGACCGCTTCAAGAAGGGCAGCGGGCTGCCGCTGCATATCCCGGTGGTCGATCTGATCGAGATCGGCGCGGGCGGCGGCAGCATCGCCCATGTCGATACGCTCGGGCTGCTCAAGGTCGGCCCGCGCAGCGCCGGTGCCGAGCCGGGCCCGGCCTGCTACGCACGCGGCGGAGAGAGCCCGACGGTAACCGACGCGGATCTGATGCTGGGCTTGATCGGCGCAGAGTCCTTCCTCGGCGGCAGGATGGGGCTGAATGCCGACCGTGCCCGACGGGCGATCGAGCGTGAGGTAGCCCGGCCGCTGGGCATTCCCGCCGAGCAGGCGGCGCTGGGCATCCATGCGATCGTCGATGAGACCATGGCCAACGCCGCCCGAATCCATACCGTCGAGCGCGGCTACGACCCGGCGCGCTACACCATGGTCGCCTTCGGCGGTGCCGGGCCCGTCCATGCCTACGGCGTTGCGCGCCGGCTGGGGATCGGCCGGATCGTCGTGCCGCCCTCGGCCGGGGTCGGCTCGGCGCTCGGGCTGCAGCTCGCGCC
This sequence comes from Alphaproteobacteria bacterium, assembly GCA_965248835.1. Taxonomy (GTDB): domain Bacteria; phylum Pseudomonadota; class Alphaproteobacteria; order MPNO01; family MPNO01; genus CAYFYS01. The sequence continues at coordinate 917,219 of CBDFLJ010000001.1, read as the reverse complement.
CCGGTCGTACCGGCTTTCACGCACGCTGATCGGTACGCTCGGCGATCTCGATTGGCCGGAGGTCGAGCGTGCCTATGCCGAGATGACGGCGCAGGCGGTCGACGTGCTCGCCGATGCGGGCGTCAAGCGCCGGGAGATCGCCTTCTCGCGGGTTGCCGAGATGCGCTACGCCGGACAGCGCCGGGAACTCGCGGTCACGCTGCCCCCGGGCCGGCTTACTCCACGCAAGGCCGGCACGATCCGCAAAGCCTTCGAGCGGCGGTATCGGGCGGTCTTCCGCCGCATTCATGACGGACACCGCATCGAGGCCCTGACTTGGCGTTTGATCGCCGACGGCCCACCGATCATCGATGTGCGGGCGCTGCGCTCGACCGGCCTCGACGGCGCCCGGCGGCGCGCCGGCCGCCGCCAGATGATCTTCGAGGGCTGGGACCGCCCGCGCGCGTGCCCGGTCCACGACCGGGCCGGGCTGGCCGTCGGACGCCGCGTCCGCGGGCCGGCCGCGATCGAGGAGGCGGACTCCACGATTGTGGTCGGGCCGGGTGCGGTTGCGATGGTCGACGCCCATTCGAACCTGGTCATCGACTTGCCGGCGCGGCAGGGCTGAGATGGCACGACGGCGTCCCAAGCCCGGCCCCGTGGCTCTCGAATTATGCTGGGACCGGCTGGTCTCGATCGCCAACGAACAGGCGGCGACGATGGTCAAGGCGGCCTTCTCGGTGGTGCTGGGCGAGATGGAGGATCTGTCGGCCGGCGTGTTCGATGACCGCGGCGTGATGCTGGCCCAGTCGGTCCAAGGCGCGCCCGGGCATCTGGGCAGCCTCGGCATCGGGGTCAAGCACATCGTCGGCGCCTTCCAGGACGGCACGCTGTCGCCGGGCGACGTGCTGATCACCAACGACCCATGGCTGGTCTCGGGGCACAAGCACGACATCACCATCGTCATCCCGGCCTTCGCCGGCGACCGGCTGGTCGGGTTCGCGGCCAGCAATTGCCATGCCGTCGACATCGGCGGGCGGATCTTCTCGGCGACCGCCGAGGCGGTCTATGAGGAAGGCCTCCATATCCCGGTGATGAAGCTCTTTGAAGCGGGCGTTCCCAACCGCACGCTGTTGCGCATCATCGAGGACAATGTCCGCTCTCCGGAACTGGTCCTGGGCGACCTGATGGCCCAGATCTCGGCCAACCATGTCGCGGTCGAGCGCATGCTGAGTCTGCTAGCGGACTACGGCCTGCGCGACCTGTCGGCGGTCTCGCGCGAAATCACGGGACGGACCGAGTCGATGATGCGCAAGGCCATCGCGCAAGTGCCCGACGGGACCTACCGTGACAGCGTCACGCTCGACGGGTTCGGATCGCCGCTGGTGATCGCGGTCGCCGTAAGGATCGAAGGCGAAGAGATCACCGTCGATTTCGAAGGCAGCTCGGCGCAGATCGGCATGGGCGTGAACTGCGTGCTGAACTACACCAAGGCGTTCGTCTATTACGCGCTCAAATGCGCGCTGTGCCCCGATTCGCCCAACAACGACGGCACCTTGCGGCCGATCGACGTCCGCGCCCCGGCCGGATCCATCCTCAATGCCGCCTATCCCGCACCGGTCGGCGGGCGCCACCTGGTGGGCCTGTTCGTGCCCTTCGCCATCTTCGGCGCTCTGTCGCGGGTCATCCCCGAGCGCATCATGGCCGAAAGCTCGGTGCTCGGCGCGGTGACCTTGAGCGGCCGGACCCAATTCGACGGCGATTACATCTTCACCTTCTTCTGCAGCGGCGGCATGGGCGCGCGTCCCGGCAAGGACGGGCTCGATGCGACCGCCTTTCCGAGCAACGTCGCCAGCGCGCCGGTCGAGGTCATGGAGCAGGCCGCTCCGTTCCTCGTCGCCCGCCGCGAGCTGATCGCCGGTTCGGCCGGCGCGGGCCGGTTCCGCGGCGGCGCCGGCCAGCGGATCTGCGTAAGGCTACGCTCCGGCCTGCCGGCATCGGTCTCCACGATGTTCGAGCGCGCGCTGTTCCCGCCCAAGGGGCTGCTCGGCGGCGGCGACGGAAGCCCGTGCCGGCTCACGCTGGACGGCCGGCCGATCGACCCGAAGCGGGGCTGCGTGCTTCAGCCCGGCGCGGAGCTTGTCATAGAGACGGCGGGCGGCGGCGGCTTCGGCGCGAAGACAGGCAAGAAGGCCCGGCGCCAGATCAGCCGTCGTGGCCGAGCTTCGGCGCAGGCAGGATCTCGACGATGACGTTGAGATTGCCGGGCGGTCCGCCGCCGATGCCGGGCAGGCCGAGACCCTCGAAGGTGATCGTCTTGCCGGTCTCGGTGCCGGGCGCGACCGTGATCTCGACCTGTGCGCCGGTGATCAGATCGATCACCCGCGTCGCGCCGGTCTCGGCGTCCTTGATCGAGATCTCCAGCGTTTCGGCCAGGTCTTCGCCCGGCAGCATCATCGACGTGCTCGCGGCGCCGAACACCCGGCCGCGCCGGTTGCCGGCGATGTCGCCGAACAGGTCGATCGGCCGCTCGCCGGTCTTGTCGCTGACGTCGTTGACGAATTCCTGGTCCCAGGGGTGTTTGGCGCCGCCGGACGTGCCGTAGCCGTCGGCATAGCCGCGCCGCCAGCCTCCGGCGTCGTGCTCCGAGCGGTGCTCGGAATCGCTCAGCAGGTCGTAAGCGCCGGTGATCGCCTTGAAGCGCTCCGAAGCGGCCGCGTCGGCGGGATTGGCGTCGGGGTGCAGCTTCTTGGCAAGCGCGCGGAAGGCCTGCTTGATCTCTTCGTCGGTGGCGCCGCGGGAAACGCCCAATATCTCGTAGGGATCGGCCATGAGAGCGTCAGTCTACGCCTCCGGCGGCCGATTGCGCACCCTTTCGGCGCCGGTTAGCCTGAACCCGGCAGGGAGGCAAGGACCATGACCGAAACGGCCGATATCCTGATCGAGAACGGCACGATCCTGACGCTCGATGCCGAACGGCGGATTCTCACCGATGGCGCCATCGCGATCCGCGGCGATCGAATCCTCGCGGTCGACAAGACCGCTGCGCTGCGCAAGGCCTATCGCGGGACCAAGACCATCGATGCTTCGCTCAAGCTGATCATGCCGGGGCTGATCGACGGGCACGCCCACCTGATCGAGCTCGCCCGCGGGCTGATCCCCGACAATCTGCGGACCAGCGACTGGCTCAAATACTGGTGCTACCCCTATCTCGCCGCGGTCACCGAGGAGGACGAGTACTGGTACGCCAAGTGCCTGATGGCCGAGATGATCCGTTCCGGCACGACATGCTTCGTTGAGCCCGGCTGCAAGTACCTGCCGAGCACCCTGAAGGCCGTCGAAGAGACCGGCATGCGGGCGACCACGGGAAGCTGGGTGTGGGACCATGGCGGACCGGACGGCCAGAAATGCCCGGACTATTTCCTGCCGATGACGCTGGACGAGGCACTCCGGCTGACCGAAGACAACATCAAGACCTACGACCGTTCGGCCGACGGCCGCATCCGGATCTATGCCACCATCGAGGGCGTCGGCACGTGCTCGGACGAGCTCACGCTCGGGGCCAAGGAGATCGCCGCCAGGTACGGCTCGTTCTCGCTGATGCACAAGGCGTCCTCGGTCGAGGAGGTCGACAGCGAGATCAGGGCGACCGGGGACCGTCCGGTCGAGCACATGTACAAGATCGGCGCGCTTGGCCCCAACGTCTATCTCAACCACATGACGGCAGTGGAATCCTTCGAGGTCGACATGCTGGCCGAGACCGACACCAAGGTCTGCCAGAACCCGCCGGCCGCGCTCAAGCTCGCCAAGGGCACCACCCGGATGGGCAAGTTTCTGGAGATGCGCGAGAAGGGGGTAACGGTGGCGCTGGGCTGCGACGGGGTAAACTCCGCCGATCACAAGGACATGTTCCAGGCGATGTTCCTCGCCGCCACCCTGCCCAAGGACGCCCGCCTCGACCCCGAGGTGATCACCGCCGAGGAGGTCGTCGAGATGGCGACGCTCGAAGGTGCCAAGGCCACCGGCCGGCAGGACGAGCTCGGCGCACTCATACCCGGCATGAAGGCCGACGTGATCCTGATCGACATCGACCGCCCGGAATGGGTGCCGAGCTACAATTTGGTCTACAGCCTGGTCTATTCGGCCACCGGCGACAGCGTCGATACGGTAATCGTCGACGGCAACATCTTGATGGAAAACCGCGCGCTCACCACCATCGACCTCGCCGAGGTCCATGCCAATTGCCGTGCGCGCGCGCCCAAGCTGATCGAGCGCGCCAATGTCAGCCCGGTCTCGCGCTGGCCGGTGGTGTAGGCGCCGTGAAGGACGACCTGCTCCTGGTCGGCAGCCTGCCGGCGGAAACGGCCGAAGAGGTTTTTTCCCGCTTTGGCGCCACGCTGGGAAACCATCTCGCGGCGGTCCCCGACGGCGAGGTCGGGCCGCGCGCGCATTGGATCAGCAAGGTGCATTACCAGGTGCTCGCGCTCCATCCCGACATCGAGGTCATCGACCAACCGGCGCTGGAGGACGGGGTGGAGCGCCTCAACCCGCGCGATGCCGGCGATAGCTGGCGGTTCAAGGTGCGGGACGGGGTCAAGGCGATCCGCTTCGGGCATGCGGGATGGCGGCTGGGCTATGCCCGCGACGCGGTCAATGCCTATTTCATCTTCCGGACCCTGCGCGATGCGGGCACGCTGGCGCCCCACCTGCGTTTCCAGGTCTCGCTTCCCTCGGTCAACAGCGCGGTGCCGCCGCGGATATTTCCCGACCCCGACGATGTGCCGGTCGTCCGGGCGGGCTTCGAGGCCGCGATGGCCGAGGAGATCGCCACCATCCTCGACCGCATCCCGGCGGACGACCTCGCGATCCAGTGGGATTGCGCGACCGAGATGCAAGAGGCCTATTCGGGGGACGACGGCGCAATAGCGCGCAACCTCGCCCCGCTTGCCCGGTTGAGCCGGCTGGTCCCGGCCGCCGCAGGGCTGGGCTACCATTTGTGCTTCGGCACGCTGGGCGGCTGGCCGCGCTTTGCACCCGAAGATCTGGACGGTGCGGTACGGATGGCCAACGCGTTCGCCGCTGGATCCGGCCGCCGGGTCGACTGGCTGCATATCCCGACGCTCGACCGGACCGATAATGCCTACTACGCCGCGCTCGCCCGGCTGGAGCCTTGCGGTGCGCGCATCTATCTCGGGCTGATCCACAACATGGCGCGCTACGCCGAACGACTGGCCGCCGCGCGCAAGGTCTTGCCCGACTTCGGCGTGGCTGCCTATTGCGGGCTGGGCCGGGAGCCGCCATCGGCATTGGACCGCGTGCTTGCGGACCATCTTCAGGCCATCGCGGAGGCCTGAGCCACGCCGATGATCCCAGCCTGGCTGCGGCTTTCGATCGGCGCGGGCGCGACGCTGTTCCTGGGGATGGGGATCGGCCGGTTCTCCTACACGCCGATGATCCCGGCCCTGGTGCAGGCCGGCTCGCTCAGCGCGCCGGATGCGGGCTATGTCGGGGCCGGCAATCTTCTCGGCTTTCTGATCGGCGCCCTGGTTGCGCTGCGGCTGAGCCGCTGGCTGGGCGAGGCTGCGACCTTGCGGCTCATGCTGGTGATAGCCCTCGCCTGCGTGGTGGCCAGCATCGCGCCCTGGGGTTTCCTGTGGCTCGCCTTCTGGCGCTTTCTGGTCGGTGCCGCGGTCTCGGTGATGATGATCCACTGCCTTACGGTGGTGACCCGCCACGCCCCGCCCGGCCGGCTGGGGGCCGCGACCGGCATCATGTTCACCGGCGTGGGCGTCGCCATTCTCCTGACCGGCATCGTGGTGCCGCCCATGCTGGATTTCGGCCTTGCCGCGACCTGGACGGGGCTCGCGCTGATCGGTGCGGCGGGCGCGGCGATTGCCTTCTGGGGATGGCGTCCGCTCGACGGTGGACAGGGCGCCGGCCCGCCCGGCCCCGGTGCCTTGGCGCCGCTGCGCTGGTCCTGGACGGTCACCGGGCTGGTGGCCGCGCGAATGGCCTTCACCCTGGGGCTCATCCCCCACGCGCTCTTCTGGGTCGACTACCTGGTCCGCGGGCTCGCTCATGAAAAGGAATTCGGCGGGCTGCAATGGACCCTGTTCGGGCTGGGCGCGATCTCCGGGACCTATCTGTGGGGCCGGCTCGCCGACCGGATCGGTTTTCGCGTCGGGCTGATATTGTCCTTCACCGCGGTCGCCGCCGGGGTCGCGCTGCCGGTGCTGGAGACCGCGGTCTGGGCGCTGGTCGCCTCTTCGCTGGTGGTCGGCGCCCAGCCCGGACTGACCGCGATCATGGGCGGGCGCACCCACCAACTCGTCGGCCCGGAGCACATGGCCGCGATCTCGCGCCGGATGGCGCTGTTCGCCGGCATCGCCCAGGCGATCGGCGGCTATGCCTATGTCGCTCTGTTCGAGGCGGTGGAAAGCTACACCCCGATCTTCCTGATCGGCGGGGCGGCGATGATGACGGGCGGCGTGATTTCCTGGTTTCTGGTCGTCCGGGCGGTCACAGCGGATTCGCCGCGAGGAACGCCAGCACCGCGCGGTTGAAGGAATCGGGGATCTCCCACAGCAAGCCGTGGCCGCCGCCCTCCAGCACATGGAGCCTGGAATCGGCGATGCCGGCCAGCATGATCTCGGCATCGGCGGCCGGGTTCAGCCACTCCTGATCGCCCATCAGGATCAGCGCGGGCGCGGTGATCCGCTCCAGCATCGGCGTGGAGTCGTGCTGCTCGATCGCCCGCACATGGCCTTCATAGGCGTGCAGTGCCATCGGATGGGCGGAAGGCGCGCCGAGCCCGTCGCTAAGCGTCCCGAGGTGGTCCTCGAAATAGCGATGGGTAAACGAGATCAGAGGACCGAAGGCGGCAGCGGCCTCCGGCCCGAAGCGGCGGTAGAGATAGGCGCCGGCCCTGAGGCTGTAGACATTGAGCGGGTTGGCCTTGGCGGCCGATGCCGCAAGCACGATCGCGCCGACCCGGCTGGCGTGGCGCGCCGCCATGTCCTGGGCGACCCGCCCGCCCATCGAGTAGCCGAGCACATGGGCGCGCGCGACGCCGAGATGGTCGAGCAGGCCGATCGCGTCATCGGCGAACTGTTCGATCGTGTAGCCGTCCTCGGGGCTGTCCGAATCGCCGGTGCCGCGGTGGTCGAGTGCGATCGTGCGGTGGCGCGCGGCAAAGGCCGGGATTTGGGCCGACCAGGCCGCGATGCCGTCGCCGAAGCCCATCAGCAGCAGAAGCGGCTCGCCCGCGCCGGAGTCCTCGTAGTTGAGCCCGACGCCGTTGATCGCGACCTTGGGCATCTCAGGGGCTCCCCACTTTGGGAAAGACCTCCTCGACCAGCCGTTCGGCCATCAGCGCCCGGTCGGGGCCGAGCAGGAAGATATTGATGTGCTCGACGCCCAGCGCCGCGATGCGGCTCAAGCGCTCGATCCAGACCTCCGGCGGACCGGCGACGGTGAACGCATCGATCATCTCATCGGTGACGAAGGAAAGCGCCTGGCGCGCCTCGTCGAAATGCCCTCCCGAATACGCCGCCCGGATGTTCTCGATGGTGCGCTTCGGGACGCCGGCGATCTCGGCATATTGCCGGGAGGTCTGCGGGAACCAGGCAGCCATCGGCCGGCACAGGTCGCGCGCGGCCGCATCGTCGTCCTGCAGCGAGCCGTAGACCGTGCAGCCGACGTCGATTGCCGCTGTTTCGCGCCCGCTCGACGCCGCGCCCTCGGCAATGCGCGCGATCGCATAGCGGACGCAATCCTCCTGGACACCGGCGAGGAACAGGACGCCGTCGGCGATCTCGCCTCCCATGCGCAGCATCCGCGGGCCGGAGGCTGCGAGATAGACCGGCAGCGGCGCCGGCATCGCAAACGAGAGCTTGGCATCCTGGAGCGTAAAGCCCGGCCCGACGCGGCTGACCGGGCCATCGCCCTGCAAGGCGCGGATGACGTCGATCATCTCGCGGACCACCGCGAGGCGGGCCATTTCATAGCCCAGCTCCATCACCGGCCGGTCGCCGGTCGCGACCGCGATGATGCCGCGCCCTTGGGACAGCTCGTGGATCGTCGCCATGGCATTGAGGTTGATTGCCGGGTGGCGGGTATAGGGGTGGGTGCAGTTGGGACCGATCTTCAGCCGCTGCGACCAGGTCGCGGCCAGGGTCAGGTAGCTGTAGACGTCGCGTGCGTGCAGCGACGAATCGCACACCCACAGGTAGTCGCACCCGCCCGTCTCGGCCACCTCCACGAGCCTCCGGAACCGCTCCGGCGGCTCCTTGGCCATGGTCGTCATACCGAATCGCATCGCGGCGTCCCACTCCCTCCGGTTTGAAGCCACGCCAGCCCGGAAATCCGAAGGCGCCTTGGATTCGAGGACCTGGTGGCGGAGGGAGTGGGATTCGAACCCACGATACCGTTTCCGGTATACACGCTTTCCAAGCGTGCGCCTTCAACCGCTCGGCCACCCCTCCGGTGCGCCGGACATTAGCGCAAATGCCGTGTGCGGGGAATCGCGGCGGGTCGCGTTCAAAACACTGGCGTCGCGGGCGTTTTTGAGCCATGAGACGGCCATGGGAGACCAGCGATGACGATCGGGCGCATCATCGGTTGGGTCCTGGTCGTGATCGCGGTCGGGGCGGCGGGGCACGAAGGGTTCTCGTGGCTCCAGTCGGGCGGCTATCGCAGCTTCGCCTTCGGCGAGTTGTGGGCGGCGATCGATCGCGGCAGCCTCAACCTGATCCAGGCCGTCATCCAGCGCTATGTCGCGCCGTGGCTGTGGGAGCAGGTGGTGCTGCCCCTCCTGCTGGCCCCGGCCTGGCTGGTGCTGGCCGTCCCCGGCGCGGTGCTGGTCTGGCTGTTCCGCGGCCGCACGGAGTCCAACCAGTGGTTGGACCGGCTGCGCTGAGCCGCCCGGGTCAGTCGTCGCCGATCCTGAGTGCCTCGATGAAGGCCGATTGCGGGATCTCGACCTGGCCGAACTGGCGCATGCGCTTCTTGCCCTCCTTCTGGCGGTCGAGCAGCTTGCGCTTGCGGGTTACGTCGCCGCCATAGCACTTCGCGGTGACGTCCTTGCGCAGCGCGCTGATGGTCTCGCGCGCGATCACCTTGCCGCCGATCGCGGCCTGGATCGGCACCTTGAAGAGCTGCCGCGGGATCAGGTCCTTGAGCCGGACGCAGATCGCTCGGCCGCGGCCCTCGGAGCGCGCGCGGTGGACGATCATCGACAGCGCGTCGACCGGCTCGGCGTTGACCAGGATCGACAGCTTGACCAGGTCGCCGTCCTCGTAGCCGTCGAGGTGATAGTCGAAGCTGGCATAGCCGCGGCTGACCGACTTCAACCGGTCATAGTAGTCGAACACCACCTCGTTGAGCGGCAGCCGATAGACCAGCATCGCCCGCCCGCCGGCATAGGTCAGTTCCTGCTGGATGCCGCGGCGCTCCTCGCACAGCGCCAGCACGGCGCCGAGATAGTCGTCGGGTACCAGGATGGTCGCCTTGATCCACGGCTCCTCGATACGCACGATGCGCACCGGATCGGGCATGTCGGCCGGGTTGTGGATCTCGCGGACCGCACCGCCGCTGATGTGCACGCGGTAGACGACCGAGGGCGCGGTCGTGATCAGGTCGAGGTCGAACTCCCGGCTCAACCGCTCCCGGATGATCTCCAGATGCAGCAGGCCGAGGAATCCGCAGCGGAAGCCGAAGCCGAGCGCCGCCGAAGTCTCCGGCTCGTAGTGGAAGCTCGAATCGTTCAGCCGCAGCCTGGCCAGGCTCTCGCGCAGGCTCTCGTAGTCGTTGGCATCGATCGGGAACAGCCCGCAGAAGACCACCGGCACGCTCGGCTTGAAGCCGGGCAGGGGGGCGGCGGTCTCCTTGCGGTCCTCGGTGATGGTATCGCCGATGCTGGTCTCGTCGACGTGCTTGATGCTGGCGGTGATGAAGCCGATCTCGCCCGGCCCGAGCGCGGCGACGTCCACGCGCTTGGGCGTGAAGGCACCCACCCGGTCGATCTGGTGCAGCGCGCCGGTCGCCATCATGCGGATCTTCATGCCGCGCCTGAGCACGCCGTCATGGATCCGGACCAGGATGATCACGCCGAGATAGGGATCGTACCAGGAATCGACCAGCAGGGCCTTGAGCGGCGCCTCGCGCGCGCCCGTGGGCGGCAGCAGCCGGGCGGCCAGGGCCTCCAGCACATCCTCGATCCCGGCGCCGGTCTTGGCCGAGACCTCGATGCAGTCCCCGGCCGGCAGCCCGATCACGTCCTCGATCTGGGAGCGGATGCGCTCCGGCTCGGCGGCCGGCAGGTCGATCTTGTTGAGCACCGGGATGATCTCGTGATCAGCCTCGATCGCCAGGTAGGCGTTGGCGAGCGTCTGCGCCTCGACCCCCTGACTCGCATCGATGATCAGGATCGATCCCTCGCACGCCGCCAGCGAGCGCGACACCTCGTAGGCGAAATCGACATGGCCCGGCGTATCCATCAGGTTGAGCTGATAAGCGCGACCGTCGCGCGCGGTATAGGACAGGCGGACGGTCTGGGCCTTGATGGTGATGCCGCGCTCGCGCTCGAGCTCCATGGTATCGAGCATCTGCTCGCGGTACTCGCGCTGCTCGATGCCGCCGCAGGTCATGATCAGCCGATCGGCCAAGGTCGACTTGCCGTGGTCGATGTGGGCGATAATCGCGAAGTTGCGGATGTGCGACAGATCGGTCATCGCAGCTTCCGTCTCACCCGCGCAGGACCGCGCCGGTCGCCTTGGACACCGCGGCGACGATGCGACCGGCCACTGCCTCGATCTCGGCATCGGTCAATGTCGCCTCGCGCGGCTGCAGAGTCACCGCCAGCGCCAGCGATTTCTTGGCATCGCCGAGCTCCGGCCCGCGATAGACGTCGAACAGCGCGACATCGCTGACCAGCGTCTTCTCCGCGCCGCGCGCCGCCCGCAGCACCGAAGCGGCTTGGGTATCCTCATCGACCACGAAGGCGAAATCGCGCACCACCGGCTGGAGTGCCGCCATGTGCAGCATCGGCCGAGCGGCCGCTTTCGCCGCCTTGGGCGGCGGCACCGCATCGAGCATGACCTCGAAAGCGACTGCGCGGCCGCGCAGATCGAGGCCGGCGAGGACGCCGGGATGGATCTCCCCGAACCAAGCGAGCGGCTTGGGCCCCAGCATCAGCGCGCCGGATCGGCCCGGGTGATACCACGACGGCGCCGCGCTTTCGATCCGCAGGCTGCCGACCGGCGCGCCCGCCGCGCCGAGCGCGGCGAGCGCGTCGGCCTTGGCGTCATAGGCATCGACCGCCCGTGCGCGCTCCGACCAGTGGCGCGCGCCGGCCTCGCCGACCCGGATGCCTGCGGCGACCAGCGACTGGCCGCCGCCGGTTCCCGGCTCGAACTGCGGGCCGATCTCGAACAATGCAATGTCGGGCAGGCCGCGCGCGGTGTTGCGCTCGGCCGCCTGGAGCAGGTTGGGCAGGATCGAGGGGCGCATCCTGTCGAGATCGGCGCTGATCGGGTTGGCCAGCACCAGGTCCGGATCCGGCGCCCCGAAGGAAGCCGCACGGCCGGCGGGCATGAAGGAGAAGGTCAGCGCCTCGATCAGGCCGTTGGCGGCAAGCGCGCGGCGCGCGCGGGCGCGCCGGGCCTGGGCGCCCGACCAGGCCGGCGCCGGCACCGCGGTCTCGGCTCGCAGCGGGGTTGCCGGGATGGCGTCGTAGCCGTGGATGCGCAGGACCTCCTCCACCAGGTCGGCGTCGCCCTCGACATCGGCTCGCCAGGGCGGGACCGCCACACTCAGCATCTCGCCCTTGTCCTCGACCTCGAAGCCGAGCCTGCCGAGGATGCGGCCGGGCTCGCCGTCGGCCAGCGCAAGCCCGCCGAGCGAGGCAATGCGGGCGCTGCGCAGGTCGAGGCTGCGTTGCCAGCGGGGCTCTTCGCCGGCGATGCTCAACGCGCTTGCCTCGCCGCCGCAGATTTGCAGGATCAGCCTGGCGGCAACCTCGGCCCCCCAAAGCGCCGAGGTTGGATCAACGCCGCGCTCGAAGCGGTAGCGGGCATCGGACATGATGCCGAGCTTGCGCCCGGTCATCGCCGTGCGCACCGGATCGAACAGCGCGACCTCGAGGAAGACGTTGGTCGTCGCCTCGCTGCAGCCCGACTTCTCGCCGCCCATGATGCCGCCGATCGCGAGCACGCCGGCCTCGTCGGCAATCACCGTCATGCCGTCCTCGAGCGCATAGTCACGCCCGTCCAGCGCCGCGATCGCCTCGCCGGGGCGGGCCAGACGCATCGTCAGGTCGCCCTGGATGCGGTCCACATCGAAGACGTGGAGTGGCCGGGCGAGGTCGAAGGTGACGTAGTTGGTGATGTCGACCAGGGCGGAGATCGGGCGCAGCCCGATCGCGCTCAGCCGGTCCTGCAGCCACGGCGGGCTCGGCCCGTTGGTTACGCCGCGGAACGTGCGCCCGACCACCATTGGGCAGGCATCCTCGGCGCCGGCCGGGAGATCCCGCTTCCAGGCGACCGGACTTGCAAAAGTCCCGGCGACCGGCGACAGGTCCAGCGGCTTGAGGCTGCCGAGTCCCGACGCGGCGAGGTCGCGGGCGATGCCGCGCACGCCCGCGCAGTCGGCCCGGTTCGGGGTCAGCGCGATCTCGAAGATCGGATCGGTCAGGCCGAGCGCGGCCGGGGCGGGGGTTCCCGCGGCGAAGCCGCCGTCCAGGTCGATGATCCCTTCGTGCTCCTCGGACAGGCCGAGCTCGCGCTCCGAGCACAGCATGCCGCTGCTTTCCACGCCGCGGATCCTGGTCTTTTTGAGCGTGATGCCCGAGCCCGGGATGTAGCTGCCCGCGCGCGCGAAGATGCCCTTCATGCCCGCGCGAGCGTTGGGGGCGCCGCAGACCACTTCGAACCGCTCGCCGCCGCCGATGTCGACGGTGCACACAAGCAGGCGGTCGGCATTGGGATGCCGCCTGGCCTGGACGATGTCGCCGACGACGAAATCGGCCAGCGCCCTGCCGCGGTCCTCGATGTTCTCGACCTCCAGTCCGATGGTGGTCAGTCTCTCGCCGATCTCGGCTGGTGCGGCGGCGGTGTCGAGATGCAAGAGCAGCCAGGACAGGGTGAACTTCACGCGCCCACTCCGGCAGTCATGGTCGGCACGTCGAGTGCCGCGAACCCGTAATGGCGCAGCCACCTGAGGTCGGACTCGTAGAACGTCCTGAGATCCGGGATGCCGTATTTGAGCATCGCCACCCGCTCGACCCCCAACCCGAAGGCGAAGCCCTGGTAGCGGCCGGCATCGATGCCGCAATTCTCGAGCACCTTCGGATGGACCATGCCGCAGCCCAGGATCTCCAGCCAATCGCCGCCCGCGCCGATTCTCAGCCCGTCGGCCGAGCGCGCACAGCCGATATCGACCTCCGCGGAGGGCTCGGTGAACGGAAAGAAGCTCGGTCGGAACCGCACCGGCAGGTCGTCGAGCCCGAAAAAGGCGCGGCAGAACTCGATCAGGCAGCCCTTGAGATGGCCCATATGGGTGGTCTCGTCGATGACCAGCCCTTCGATCTGGTGGAACATCGGCGAGTGGGTGGCGTCGTGATCGGCCCGGTAGGTGCGCCCGGGCACGATGATCCTGAACGGCGCCGCGCCGCTGCGCATGGCGCGGATCTGCACCGGCGAGGTGTGGGTGCGCAGCAGCGCGCGGGTGCCGTCCGCGCGCTCGGGCAGGTAGAACGTGTCATGGTCCTGGCGCGCGGGGTGCTCGGGCGGGATGTTCAGCGCGGTGAAGTTGTGGAAATCGTCCTCGATGTCCGGCCCCTCGGCCACCGCGAAGCCCATCTGGCAGAAGATCGCCGCCATCTCTTCGATGGCTTGGCTGATCGGATGGATCCGGCCGTCCGGCGCCGGGCGCGCCGGCAGGGTGATGTCGATCCGCTCCTCGGCCAGGCGGGCGCCGAGCGTCGTGCTTTCCAGCCCGGCGCGCCTGGCATCGATCGCCTCGGCGATGACGCTCTTGAGCGCGTTGAGCGCCTGGCCGGCCGCCTTGCGCTCCTCGGCCGCAAGGCTGCCCAGGCCTTTCATCAGCTCGGTGATGCGGCCCTTGCGGCCGAGCGCCTCGACGCGCAGGGCCTCAAGCGCATCGAGGTCCGCCGCCGCGATCCGCGCCAGCAGATCGGTGCGAAGCTTTTCGAGGTCGTCCATGTCAAGACCCGGGCCCGGCCGGCCCGCTATTCCGCCAGCGCCGCCTGTGCCTGATCGACGATCGCCTTGAACGCGTCGGGCTCACGGACGGCAAGATCGGCGAGCACCTTGCGGTCGAGATCGATCCCCGCGCGCTTGAGGCCGTTCATGAACTGGGAATAGGTCAGACCCTGGGCGCGCGCGCCGGCGTTGATCCGCTGGATCCACAGCGCGCGGAAGGTGCGCTTTCTGTTGCGGCGGTCGCGGTAAGCGTATTGCAGGCCCTTCTCGACCCGCTGGATCGCGACCCGGAAGCTCGTGCGGTTGCGCTCGCGATAACCCTTGGCGAGGCCGAGGACCTTCTTGTGGCGGGCGTGGGTGGTGACGCCCCGTTTGACCCGTGCCATGGCTCGCCCCTCACGCGTAAGGCAGGTAGGATTTGACGATCTTGGCGTCCTCGGGCGCCATGATCGTGGTGCCGCGCGCCTTGCGCTTCATCTTCTGCGGGCGCTTGCGCAGGTTGTGCTGCTTGTAGGCGAAGTTCGACCGCACCTTTCCGCTGCCGGTGGTGCGGAAGCGCTTCTTGGCCCCGCTCTTGGACTTCAGCTTGGGCATTTTCTCCTCCGCCGCTCGACGTGGATTTTCGAGCCGCCGCGGCATGCCCTGCGTTTTGCGACATGTCGTCAACGCGGCCGGACGGCTCCGTTCGGCCGGCGGGTTATACAGACCCCTGAGGACGGGCGCAAGCACGCCGCCGGCGTTGCGCGAACGGCGGCGCGGGACTTATCTGGGCGAGACCACCATGACCATCTGGCGGCCTTCCATCTTGGGGAGCTGCTCGACCTTGGCAAGCTCATCAAGCTCGTCACGGACCTTGAACAGGACCTTGAGCCCGAGGTCCTGATGGGCCATCTCGCGGCCGCGGAACCGCATGGTGACCTTGACCTTGTCGCCCTCGCCGAGGAACCGGCGCATCGAGCGCATCTTTACGTCGTAATCATGCTGGTCGATGCTCGGCCGCAGCTTGACTTCCTTGACGTCGATGGTGCGCTGCTTCTTGCGCGCCTCCGATTTCTTTTTCTGGTTCTCGTATTTGAGCTTGCCGTAGTCGAGGAACTTGCAGACCGGCGGGTCGCTGTTGGGGGAAACCTCGACCAGGTCGAGGCCGCGTTCGGTTGCCAACACGATCGCATCGGCTGTGGGGAAGACCCCGAGCACCGCGCCGTCGGTATCGACGACCCTGACGGCCTCGGCTCGAATCGCCTCGTTCACGCCGCGGTCGTCGCGGGTCGGCGGTTCGAAGGATGTGAATCTCGCTATGGATTAATCTCCCTTCCAGGCCGCGCTGCGCACGAATCCGGGGGCGCAAGCTTGCGCGTACCCGAGGGACACCTTGAAGGGACGTATTCGATGAAATTCACGTGTCCTGTTTTTCGAGCGGACTGGCGGCAATCGACCTCAGTCTATCGATCGCACTTTCCAGCGCAAGGACTTCTTGGTCCCTGGCACCGAGGCGGCGGACCGCGACCTGGCGTCCGGCAACCTCATTGCGGCCGACGATCAGCATGACCGGGACCTTGGCCACGGAGTGCTCGCGCACCTTGTAGCCGATCTTCTCGTTGCGCAGGTCGGGCACCGCGCGCAGCCCCGCCGCTCGGGCCGCGGCAACGACCTCGCCGGCGTAATCATCGGCATCGGAGGTGATCGTGGCCACGACCACCTGCTCGGGCGCGAGCCACAGCGGCAGCCGGCCGGCATAGTGCTCCAGCAGGATGCCGATGAAGCGCTCGAACGAGCCGAACAGCGCCCGGTGCAGCATCACCGGCCGATGGCGCCCGCCGTCCTCGCCGACATAGCTGGCGTCGAGCCGTTCGGGCAGGTTGAGGTCGACCTGCAGCGTGCCGCACTGCCAATCCCTGCCGATCGCATCGCGCAGCACGAACTCCAGCTTGGGGCCGTAGAACGCTCCCTCGCCGGGGTTGACCGTGTAGTCGAAGCCCATGCCCTCGAGCGCACCCTTCAACGCGCCCTCCAGGCGGTCCCAGACCTCATCGGAGCCGATGCGCTTCTCCGGCCGGTCGGAGAACTTGATGCGGACGTCCTCGAAGCCGAAATCGCGATAGATGTCGAGGATCAGCGCGATCACGATGCGGCATTCCGATTCCATCTGCTCCGGCGTGCAGAAGATGTGCGCATCGTCCTGGGCGAAGGCGCGCACCCGCATCAGCCCGTGCAGCGCGCCCGAGGGCTCGTAGCGGTGGACCTTGCCGAACTCCGCGATCCTGAGCGGCAGATCGCGGTAGCTGCGGGTGCCCTGCTTGAAGATCTGGACGCAGCCGGGGCAGTTCATCGGCTTGACTGCGTAATGCCGGCCGTCCTCGGTCTCGGTAATGAACATGTGCTCGCGGAAGGTCTCCCAATGGCCCGAGCGTTCCCACAGCCCGCGGTCCATCAGCTCGGGCGTGGAGACCTCGACATACCCGCCGCGCTCCTGGCGCGTGCGCATGTACTCGACCAGCCGGCGATAAAGCGTCCAGCCCTTGGGATGCCAGAACGCCGCGCCGGGGGCCTCCTCCTGGAAATGAAACAGGCCCATCTCGCGGCCGAGCCGGCGGTGGTCGCGCCTCTCCGCCTCCTCGAGCCGGTGGAGATAGGCCTTGAGCTCCCTGTCGTCGCGCCACGCGGTGCCGTAAATGCGCTGCAACATCTCGTTGTCCGAATCGCCGCGCCAATAGGCGCCGGCGACCTTGAGCAGCTTGAACCCGCTGCCGACATGGCCGGTGGACGGCATGTGCGGGCCGCGGCACAGGTCGAGCCAGTCGCCCTGCCGATAGACCGTCACCTTGTCCTCCGCCGGCAGGCCTTCGATGATCTCGGCCTTGTAGGCCTCGCCCTGCGCCTTGAAGTGGGCGACCGCGTCGTTGCGGTTCCACACCTCGCGCACGATCGGCACGTCGGCGGCGATGATCTCGCGCATCCTGGCTTCGATGTCGGCGAGGTCATCGGTCGAGAACGGCGTCGGGCGCGCGAAGTCGTAATAGAACCCGTTCTCGATTGCCGGTCCGATGGTGACCTGCGTTCCGGGATAGAGCGCCTGGACGGCTTCGGCCATCACATGGGCGGCGTCGTGGCGGATCAGCTCCAGCGCTTCTTCGGATTTTCGGGTGACGACCTCTACCGCGGCCGCACCCGCGATCGGCAGGTCGAGGTCGCGGACAACCCCGTCGATTTTTACCGCGATCGCGGCCTTCGCCAAGCCGGGTCCGATCGAGGCGGCGATGTCGGCGCCGCTGGCCGGTCGGTCGAAGGTCTTGACGGAGCCGTCGGGCAGGGTGATCGCGACGCCCGGACTCGTTTCTTGCTCGGCGATTGACATCAGCTCGATCGAATTTCGCAACGAGGAAAGCCGCCGGCATTTAACGCAATCCGGACGCAAGGACAAGCGAGACCGGCCGTTTCGGCACCGCGTCGTGGATCTGGCGCGCGGCCGCGCACATGCGCCGGCCGGAACCGGAGGATCATAGGGGGCCGGCTTCCACGCCTTGGGGTTCGATGCTAGGGTCCCGAGGTCGAGAATCGACCACGTCCATGACCCCCGATCGCGAATGACCACAGAGCTGCCGCCTGAGACAGATGATGGGCGCGACGCACCGGCGATCCTGAAGCGGACCGATGGCGCGGCAATCGCCTACCGGCGCCTCGACGGCAAGAACCCCGGTGTCGTCTTCCTCGGCGGGTTCCGTTCCGACATGACCGGCACCAAGGCGGCGGCGCTGGAGGCTGCCTGCCGCCAAGACGGCCGCGCCTATGTCAGGTTCGACTATTTCGGCCACGGCCGGTCTTCCGGCGAGTTTGTCGACGGCACGATCGGCCGCTGGTGCGATGATGCCCTCGCGGTTCTCGATTCGCTGACCGAAGACCGCCAGATTCTCGTCGGCTCCTCGATGGGCGGCTGGATCATGCTGCTGGCCGCGCTCGCCCGGCCGGACCGGGTGGCGGGGCTGCTGGGCGTGGCCGCCGCGCCGGATTTCACCGAAGACCTGATATGGGCGCGCTACGACATGGCCGCGCGCACCGGGCTGATCGAGAACGGCGTCCGTTACGAGCCGTCCGGCTACGACGAGGAGCCCTGCCCGATCAGCTACCCGCTGATCGAAGAGGGCCGGAACCATCTGCTGCTGCGCCGACCGATCTCGATCCACTGCCCGATCCGTCTGCTGCACGGCAAGCGGGATACCGATGTCCCGTGGATGACCGCCGCGCGGATCGCCGAGAAGGTGCTGAGCAAGGACGTCAAGGTGCTGCTGGTCGACGACGGCGATCACCGGCTTTCGCGCGCCGAGGACCTGGCACGTCTGTGCGCGGTCGTCCGGAAGCTGTGTGCGAGCGCCGAGCACCGCGGGTGACGGGCGCGACGGACCGGGCCGCCTGAGCCCTGGCGCGGTTCAACCGGCCGGGCCGCCGATCGGCGGCCCGCCCATGAACCGCTCGGCGTTGCCGCGGACCAGTTTCTGCCTCGCGCGGTCGTCCAGCTCCAGCCGCTCGACCATGTCGAGGCCTCTGCGGATCGAGCCGAACGGGTGGTCGGTGGCGAAGACCGAGTTGTTGGCGCCGAAGAACGCCATCCCGCAGCGCCTCGCCTCGAGCGCGCCGTGCATGGCGGTGTCGGCATAGAAGGCCTTGAGCTGCTCGAGCGGCGCGCGGCGCATGTAGGGCCGATCGCCCCCTTCGCCGCTGTCCGCGGCGGCCATACGGGCCATCGCGCCTTCGATCCGCGTCTCGTGAAACGGGATCATGCCGCCCATGTGGTGGGTCAGGATCCGGATCCCCGGGTGGCGGTCGAACAAGCCGGAGACCACGAGCCGGATCATCGTCGCCGCGGTCGCGTAGGGCCAACCGAGGACCAGCCACAGGTCGAAGCGTGATTCGTCCTCGCCCGAGAAATCGGCCAATTCCGGCGAGCGCGTCGGGTGCAGCCAGATCGGCCGGCCGAGCGCCGCCATGGTGCCGAACACCGGATCGTAGGCCGGATCGTCGAGCGGCTTGCCGTCGACGTCGGTGAAGAGCTGGACGCCGCGCGCGCCGAGTTCGCCGACCGCGCGGTGGATCTCGGCGAGCCCGCTGTCCACGTCGTCGAGCGAGACCGAGGCGACGAAGCCCGGGAAGCGGTCGCGGTGGCGCTCGACCAGTTCGGCCATCGCGTCGTTGGCGATCCGCGCGAGCTCGGCCGCCGTCTCGCCGCTTGCCACCTCCTCCAGCGGTGGGCTCGCCAGCGAGATGATCTGTACGTACTCGCCTGCCTCGTCCATCACCCGGAAGCGCCGGTCGAGCTCGTAGAGGTCGCGCATGTTGCGGATCCGCGGGCCCATCCAGCCGAACGTTGGCGAGATCGCCTCCATGCGCTCGAGCACCGGCTGCGGAAAGACATGGGTGAAGATGTCGATGATCATCGCGTCCTCCCTGGAATTTCGTGAAACAGAGGAGGACCGCGCGGGACTGGCCCGGCCCGCCCCGATCCGGACATGCCCTAGCCGGCCTCCATCGCCATCACCCCGCCGTCCGCGAAGATGTTCTCGCCGCAGATGAAGCTCGCCTCCTCGGTGCACAGGAACAGCACCACCTGGGCGGTGTCATCGGGCTGGCCGGCGCGGTTGACCAGATTCTTGAAGTAGCGGTTCGGGTCGACGTCCTGCCGTCCGACCGGCGAGCCGGTACGGTTGGGCGACACCGAATTGACCCGGATGCCGTGCGGGGCGAGCTGGAAGGCGAGCGCCCGGGTGAGGTTCGCGACCCCGCCCTTGGCCGCCGAGTAGGCCACTGCGCTGCCGCGGCCGCGGTAGCCCGAGGTCGAGCCGATATTGACGATCTTGCCGCCGGAGCCCTGCTCGACCATGCGCCGGGCGGCATGCCTGGTCATCAGGAAGGGGGCTTTCAAGGTCACGCGGATGGTGTCGTCCCATTCCTGCTCGGTGATCTCCAGGATGTGGCGGTTGTCGGAGATCGCGACGTTGTTGACCAGGATGTCGATCCGCCCGAAGCGCTCGACGATCGCTGCGATCAGCGAGGCCACGTCGTCGTCCATGGAGACGTCGGCGACGAAGGCTTCGGCCTCGTGCCCCGCGTCGGTGAGCTTCCTGGCCGCCTGTTCGGCGCGCGCGCGGTCGAGATCGACCAGCGCGATCCGGGCGCCTTCGCCGGCCAGAACCTCGGCGATGCGCTCGCCGATATTGCGCCCGCCGCCGGTGACGATCGCGACTTGCCCTTCCAGTTTCACCCTCGTTCTCCCGTGTCGTGTTATCCTGGAGCGGAGCATTCTAGACCACTGCATCCCGGCGCGGCCACGCCCGGGGCACCGGCAAGGCGCGACGCAATGGGCGAGTTCGATGTGGGCAATGCGATCCCGCGGACGGAGGATCCTCGCCTGCTGTCCGGTGGCGGGCGATATGTCGACGACATCGCACTGCCCCGGATGGCGCGCGCGCATTTCCTGCGCTCGCCCCATGCGCACGCGGAGATCCGCACGATAGACACCGCGGCGGCCGCTTCCATGCCAGGCGTGCTGGCGGTGCTGACCGGGGCCGACTACGCCGCCTCGGGCAACGGGTCGATCCCGACCCAGATCGTGCTCAAGCGCCGAGACGGCGAGACGATGGCGCGCCCGCCCTTCCTGCCGCTCGCGCACGGCCGCGCCCGCCATGTCGGCGAGGCGGTGGCGATGGTCATCGCCGAAACCCTCGACCAGGCCAAGGACGCGGTCGAGGCGATTGCGGTCGACTACGCGCCGCTGCCGGCCAACACCGATACCGCGATCGCCGATGCGCCGGGAACGCCAGCGGTGTGGGACGAAGCGCCGGACAACGAATGCTTCGCCCACCGCCTCGGCGACCGTGACGCCGTCGAGGCGGCGTTCGCCGCAGCCGCCCATGTCGTCGAGCGGCGCTTCGTGATCACCCGCGTCACCTCGAACACCATGGAGCCGCGCGCGTTCATCGGCGATTACGACCGGGGGGAGGAGCGCTACACGCTCCACTCCGGCGTGCACTACCCGCACCAGCTCCGCCGGGCGATGGCGGAGGCAATCTTCGGCGTGCCCGAGACCCGTACCAGGGTGGTCGCCCGCGATGTCGGCGGCAGCTTCGGGCTGCGCGGCGGGATGTACCCCGAACAGATCCTCGTGCAATGGGCCTCGGAGATCCTCGGCCGGCCGGTCAAATGGACCTGCGAGCGCTCCGAGGGGCTGATCAGCGACCACCAGGGCCGCGACAACGTCACCGATGCCGCCCTGGCGCTCGACGGGGCGGGCAACTTCCTGGCGATGCGGGTGCGCACGCGGGTCAATATCGGCGCCTATGTCGCGAGCTCGGCCGGCGGCCCGGCGACGGCGAATCTCGGCACGCTGGCCGGCACCTACCTCACGCCTGCGATTCACGTCGAGACCACGGGCGTTTTCACCAACACAAACCCGACCTGCCCCTATCGCGGCGCCGGCCGGCCCGAGGCAGCCTTCGTCATCGAAGCGCTGATCGACGCGGCGGCCCGCCGGATCGGCCGCGACCCTGTGGATCTCAGACGCCAGAACACCATCCCCGAGAGCGCGATGCCGTTCCAGACCGGGCTGGTCTTCAAGTACGATTGCGGCCGGTTCGAAGACAACCTCGACGGCGCGCTCGCGCTCGCCGGACACGCCGGATTCGAATCCCGCCGCGCCGCGGCCAAGACGCGCGGCAAGCTGCGCGGACTGGGTGTCTCCAACACCATCGAGCGTGCCGGCGCGCCGAGCCAGGAGCGCGCGGTTTTCAGGCTCGATCCCACCGGAACCGCAACCATCAAGGTCGGCACGATCAGCCAGGGCCAGGGCCACGAGACGATATACAAGCAGATCGCCTGCCAGACCCTGGGTCTGGCGCCCGGGGACATCCGCATCGAGGAAGGCGATTCCGACGCGCTTGCAATCGGCGGCGGCACCGGCGGTTCACGCTCGGCGACCATGGGCGGCTCGGCCGTCCTGGCCGTGGCCGAGAAGGCGCATGCGCGGGCGCGGACCATCGCCGCTCATCTTCTGGAGGCCGCCGAGGCCGACCTCGAGCCGGCCGATGGAACCTTCCGCATCGCCGGCACCGACCGCGCGGTTGCGTTCAAGGACATTGCCGAGGCGGCCTACCAGCCGCGTCGTCTGCCGCCGGGCTTCGAGCCCGGCTTCGAGATGGGCGCGGGCTACGTCTCGAAGGTTGAGAATTTTCCCAACGGTTGCCACGTCTGCGAGGTCGAGATCGACCCCGAGACCGGTGCCGTCGAGGTGGTCGATTACAGCGTCGTCGATGATGTCGGCACCGTGCTCAACCCGCTCCTGCTGAAGGGCCAGATCCACGGCGGCGTCGCCCAGGGCCTGGGCCAGGCGGTCATGGAGCGCGTGGTCTTCGATCCCGGGTCGGGCCAGAACCTCTCGGGCTCGTTCATGGACTACGCCATGCCCCGGGCGAGCGACATCTGTGCGATCAAGGTCGCGGCCAACCCGGTCCCGACCGAGACCAACCCGCTCGGCGTCAAGGGCGCCGGCGAGGCCGGAACGGTCGGCGCGCTGCCGGCGGTGACCAGCGCCGTCCTCGACGCCCTGGCTCCCCTCGGCATAGACGAGCTTGCGATGCCGGCCGCGCCCGAGACCGTCTGGCGGGCGATTGCGGACGCCGGGCCGCGCCTGTTGACCACCTTGGAACAGTGCTGATAACAAACGGCGCACCTCACCGGTTCGGCGTGTTCGCTCCAGCAGACCGGACTCGGAAGGGACAACGACGGGAGCAGGTGCGGTATAGGGAGGGCATGCGGATCACGGATTACCTGTCCATGCTTGGCTGGCGGACCTGGCTTGGTTGCCTCTCGGCGGTGTTGCTGGCATTGGCCGCCTGCTCCGAGGAACCCGAGAAACCGGCCAAGGCACCGGTCCGGCCTGCCAAGCTCTTCACAATCGCGGCCGCAGAGAACGTAAGGACGATCAGCCTGCCGGCAATCATCGAGGCTTCGGCTTCGGCCGAACTCGGATTTCAATTGCCGGGACTGGTGTCGGCCATCGCGGTGCGCGAAGGGGAACGGGTCGCGGAGGGCGCCGAGATCGCGCGCCTGGACCAGCGCGATTTGCGGATCGAACTGACCACGGCGCAAGCCAACCATGAAGCCGCCGAACGCGAATTCCAGCGCGCGGCGCTCCTGATTGTCAAAGGCTCGATTTCGCGGGCGGCGCATGACCAGAGAAAAACCAAGCGCGACCTCACGGCCGCTGCCCTCAAGACCGCGCGTAAGCGACTCGACGACAGTGTGCTGCGCTCTCCGTTCGCGGGCATCGTCGCGGCGGTGCATATCGAGGCATTCCAGAACGTCACGCCGCAGCAGGTGGTGGTCACGCTGCAAACCATCGGAACCGCGGACGCCGTAATCCAGATACCGGCGACCCTGATGGCGAGGTCGGGCGGCATCGAGCCGCTGGAAACGGTGGCGGTGCTCGATGCCGCTCCCGATACGCCCATCCCCGCCCGCTTTCACGCCGTCGCAACGCGGGCCGACCCCGTCCAGCAAACTTTCGAGGCGCGTTTTGCGTTCACGCCGCCGGAGGATCTGGTCGTCCTGCCGGGCATGACCGGCGCCGTGCGCACGACGTTGGCCTTAGCCGGCGAAACCCAGGTCGTCGTACCCCTTGAAGCCATCCTGAGCGAAGCCGATGCCCGTTACGTATGGGTGGTGGATGTCGATTCCATGACGGTGTCGAAACGGGCAGTAACCTTGGGTGTCGGCGTCGGCAAAACGCTGCCGGTGATGGACGGCCTGACGGCGGGCGAAACCGTGGTCGCGGCGGGGGGCTCCTTCCTGCACGAAGGCATGCGGATTCGCCGTTACCAGCCGTGAACCTCGCGGAACTCGCCATTCGCAACCGGCTGATCGGCGCCCTCGTCATCGCCGGCGTCTTGGTTGGCGGCTGGCACGCCTACTTGAACATGGCGCGGCTCGAGGATCCGGAGTTCATCATTCGCACCGCCGTGGTGGTCACCCCGTACCCCGGTGCTACCGCGCTGGAGGTTGCCAACGAGGTCACCGAGACGCTCGAGACGGCAATCCAGGAGTTGCAGGAAGTCGATGAGATTGTCTCCACCTCGTCGATCGGACTTTCCAGCATCAACGTCGACATCAAATACGCGTTTTCGCGCAGCCGGGCCGATCTCGACGCGGTCTGGGGCAAGCTGCGAAACCGCATCCGCGACGCACGGAAAGAACTGCCGCCGGGGGCGCTGGAACCCGTCGTCAACGACGGGTTCGGCGACGTCTACGGTCTGCATTACCTGATCACCGGAGAGGGGTTTTCTGCGCGGGAACTTCACCAATACGCCAAATCGCTGCGCACCGACCTGCTCGCCGTTGCCGATGTCGGCAAGGTCGCCATCCTCGGGGAACAGACCGAGGCCATTTACATCGAGATCTCGCGGGACCGCGCCTCCGCACTCGGCGTCTCGGTGGACCGCGTTTACGCCGATCTGGCGGCGCAGAATTCCGTTGCGCCGGCCGGCGATGTGCGCGTCGGCGACCGGCGGTTGGCGATCCTGCCGTCCGGGGATGTCGAATCCGTGGCCGCGATCGAGAACGTCATCGTGTCGCCGGCATCCGCCGGCGTGCTGGTGCGTCTCGGCGACATCGCGACGGTGGTGAGGGACTATGCCGAACCGCCGCGCAGGCTCATCCGCTATCGCGGCCGACCGGCGATCGCGCTGGGGGTTGCCGCCGTCACCGGCGCGAACGTCGCGAAAATGGGCGCGGCGGTCGATGTGAAGCTCCAGGAGACTCTGGCGCAGCGCCCCATCGGTATCGAGGTGAACGCGTTTTACCATCAAGGCAAGGTGGTGGACGAAGCCGTATGGGACTTCGTCCTCAACGTCATCGCCGCACTGGTGATCGTGCTGGCCACGCTGTTCCTGTTCATGGGCGCGCGCCCGGCAATCGTGATCGGCGGGGTGTTGCTGCTCACCATCGCCGCGACCCTGGCGACGATGTACGCCGTCGACATTCCCATGCACCGGATTTCCCTGGGCGCGCTCATCATTGCGCTGGGCATGCTGGTGGACAACGCGATCGTCGTCATCGACGGCATTCTGACCGGCATCCGGCGGGGCCGGAAGAAGCTCGACATCGCCAAGGAGATCGTCGATCGCACGAAGTGGCCGCTGCTCGGCGGCACCATCGTCGGCATCGCCGCCTTTGCGCCCATCGGACTGTCGTCCGGCAGTGCCGCCGAATACACCGGCCATCTGTTCTGGGTGGTGCTGATCTCCTTGTTGTTCAGTTGGCTGTTCGCGGTCACCGCGGTTCCGTTGTTGGCCGACCTGCTGTTCTCGGACAACGATACGGGGCCGTCCCGCCCCCGCCGCGAAAGCGCTTTCCAACGCGGCTACAAGACGCTCATAAGATGGGTGCTGGCTGGCCGATGGGTGGTTATCGCCGCGGCAGCCGGTCTGTTCGCCGTCTCGATCTTCGGGTTCTCCCACGTCAAGGAAGGGTTCTTCCCCGCTTCCACCACGCCGCAGATCGTGGTCGACTACTGGCTCTCCGAGGGCACGGACATCGCCCGGACCCGCGACGACATGATCTCCCTGGAGGGCCGTGTTGCGGCGCTCGAGGGTGTCGAGGCGGTGCAGACCCTGATCGGCGCCGGGGGTCTCCGGTACATGCTGGTCTATGGGCCGCAGCCCGAAAACGCCTCCTATGGGCAACTGCTGGTGAAAGTGGACGATCATACGCGTATCGCCGGATTGGTGCCGCGCATCCAGGGCATGATCGATGCGAACTACCCCGATGCCCGGGCGACGGTGTGGCAGTTCCAGCTCGGCCCCGGCGGCGGTGCGAAGATCGAAGCTGAGTTTTCAGGCTCCGACCCGGCGGTGCTGCGCCGACTCGCCAACCAGGCCAAAGCGATCATGGCCGCCGACGGCGGGGCCATCGCCATCCGGGACGACTGGCGCGCGCCGGTGGCGGTCATCCAGCCGCGTTACGCGGAGGTCCGCGGCCGACTTCTGGGCGTGTCCCGCGAGGATCTCGCCAACGCGCTGAACACCAACTTTTCGGGTCGAAAGATCGGCGTGTTCCGGGAGGGCGAGACGCTCCTTCCCATCATTTCTCGCGCGCCGAAGCGCGAACGCCGTGACGCCGCCGGCATTGCGGGCATTCCGATCGCGAACCGCGCCTCGGGCGGCGTGACACCGCTGGTCGAGGTCGTCGACGGCTTCGAAACCATCTGGCAGGACGGCCGGCTCAAGCGCGTCGACCGGACCTGGACCATCAACGCCCAATGCGACCCCGCGCCGGGTGAGCGGGCTTCGGAAACCCTTGCCCGGCTGCGGCCGCGCATCGAAGCCATGGAATTGCCCGAGGGGTACCGCTTGCAATGGGGTGGCGAACAAGGGGACAGCGCCGAGGCCAACGCGAACCTGATGAGCGCGTTGCCCATGGGGTTTCTCGCGATGGTGCTGGTGGTGATCGTGCTGTTCAACGCCCTGCGGCAGCCGCTGGTCATCTGGTTGGTGGTGCCGCTGGCGTTGATCGGCGTCGTGCCGGGTCTTTTGATCACCGACACCGCACTGGAGTTCATGGCGCTGCTGGGGCTCCTGTCGCTGTCCGGCCTACTCATCAAGAACGCCATCGTCATGGTCGACCAGATGGATTTCGAGATCGGGGACGGCAAACCGCGCTACGATGCCATTATCGATTCCGCCGCGAGCCGGCTGCGGCCGGTGGCGGTCGGCACGCTGACCACGGTGCTCGGCGTCCTGCCGCTGTTCGGCGACGCGTTCTTCCGCTCCATGGCGGTCGTGCTGGTGTTCGGTCTGAGCTTCGCGACATTGCTGACCCTGGTAGTCGTGCCGGCGCTGTACGCGATCCTGTTCAACATTCGCAATACCGAACGCCGAACGGCATAAAAAGGACGGCTCGCGCCTCCTGGCGCGGCGCGGTCGGCGCCGGCGCACGCTGCGGCTGAGCGGCAAATGTCTGTCCGATGATATGATGACACCGCGTGGCGGCGGGCGTCTTCATGTCGAGCGGATCGTCACCGTCCGAAGCGGTCGCCGATGCGCAATGAGGGGGAGCCAGCCGTGAACACCCTTGCCAGACTGACCACCGGCGAGGCGATCGCCAAATCCCTCGTCCTGCACGGCGTCGACACGGTGTTCGGAATCCCCGGCGCGCACATGTACCACTTCAACGATGCGCTGGCCCGCGAAAGCGATCACATCGACTTCATCACCACGCGCCACGAGCAGGGCGCGGCGCACATGGCGTTCGGTTACGCCAAGTCGACCGGCCGGACTGGTGTCTACACGGTGGTGCCCGGACCCGGCGTGCTGAACTCTTCGTCTGCGCTCAGCGTTGCTTATGGCGCCAATGCACCGGTCCTGTGCGTGACCGGCAACATCATGGCGGACCTGATCGGGCGCGGGCGGGGACAGTTGCACGAACTGCCCGATCAGTTGGCAACGCTGCGCGGTTTCACCGGCTGGGCCGAGCGCATCAATCATGCCACCGAAGCGCCCCGCCTGGTCGCCGAAGCGTTCCGCAGCATGCATACCGGCCGGATCCGGCCGGCGGCCATCGAGGCGCCCTGGGACGTGTTCGGCCAGGCCGCCCAGGTCGATCTCGCGGTCGACCGGACAATCCCCGCGCCGCCTGCGCCGGACACCGACCGGATCACCGACGCTGCGAAGCTGATCCGGGAGGCCAGGAACCCGATGATCGTGGTCGGTGCCGGCGCCCAGCATGCGCCCGACGAGGTCGCCGCGCTCGCCCAGCTCATCCAGGCGCCGGTGACCAGCTTCCGCAGCGGCAAGGGCGTGGTCGGCAATGACAGCCCTTATGGGCTGCTCTCCGTGGCGGCCTACGAGTACTGGCCCCAATGCGACCTGGTGATCGGCATCGGCAGCCGGCTCGAGCTCATCCATTTCCGCTGGCGCTGGTCGCCGGAGGGCTTGAAGACCGTCCGGATCGATATCGATCCCACCGAGTTCGTCCGCCTCGCGCCCGATGTCGGGGTGCTCGCCGATGCCAAGCTCGGAACCGCCGCCCTTATCGATGCTTTGGAGACTACCATCGACAAGCGCGAGTCCCGCGCTGAGGTGTTTCTCGGCTACAAGGCGACGGCACAGGACAAGATCGCGGTGGTGCAGCCGCAGATCGGTTTCCTCAAGGCGATCCGGACCGCCCTGCCGCCCGACGGGTTCTTCGTCGAGGAGATCACCCAGACCGGGTTTGCCGCGCGCTACGGCTTCCCGGTTTACCGCCCGCGGCAATATGTGACCTGCGGCTACCAGGACAGCCTGGGCTACGGCTTCCAGACGGCGGTCGGCGTCAAGATCGCCAACCCCGACAAATGCGTGGTCTCGATCACCGGCGACGGCGGCTTCATGTTCGGCGTCCAGGAGCTGGCGACGGCCGTCCAGTACGGCATCAACCTGGTGACCGTCGTCTTCAACAACAGCGGCTTCGGCAACGTGCGCCGCGACCAGATGACCAACTTCGAGGGTCGTCTGCTCGGCGCCGAGCTCCGCAACCCGGATTTCGTCGCCCTGGCCGAGAGCTTCGGCGCCAAGGGGGTGCGCGCATCGACGCCGGCGGCGTTGCAGACCGCCCTCGAGGAGGGTTTCAAGGAGGACGGTCCGGTCCTGATCGAGGTTCCGATCGAGACCGGAAGCGAGGTGTCGCCCTGGCCGTTCACCCACCCGCCGATCGGGCGGTGAGCGCGGCGTCACCCGCGGGCCGGGACATCCATCCCGGCGCTATCGCAGCGATCGCCGATCCCTCCAGCCGCAAAGCCAAGGCCGTGCGCCGGGCGGTCCGCCGCAGCGGCGCGCCGAGGGGCGTTGCTATTCGCCCCCCGCGGCGGCCCTGATCATCTCGGACGCCTGCTCCGCGATCATGATGGTCGGCGCGTTGGTGTTGGCGCCGACCACGTCGGGCATGATCGAACAGTCGGCGACGCGAAGCCCCTCGATGCCCCTGACGCGAAGCTCTGCGTCGACGACGGCGCTGTCGTCGACGCCCATCCGGCAAGTGCCGGCAGGGTGATGGGCGGTCTCGCAGTTATGCCGCAGGAACGCCTCGATATCGGAATCGGTCCTGGCATCGGGGCCCGGCCTGACCTCGTCGGCGATCACGCCCGCCATCGGCTCGGTCGCGAAGATCCGCCGCACCGTCTTGACGCCGTCTCGCAGCGTCCGCAGGTCGGCGGGATCGTCGAACAGGTTCCACAACACGCGCGGCGGGTCCGATGGATCGGCCGAGCGCAGCCACACGCGCCCCCGGCTCCTGGGCTGAAGCACCGCGATGCGGCTGGAGAACCGATGGCCGAGCGGCTCGCGGATGCCCGGAAACCAGATATGGGCTTCGGGTGCCACTGGGCTCACCAGGAGCTCGATGTCCGGTCTCTCGCTTTCCGGCTGGGTGCGGATGAAGCACGCGCATTGCAGCGGCAGGCTCGCCGCGCGCCCGGTCTTGGTGGCGAGCCAGCGCAGCACCGAGCCGGTGATGCGGTCGAAACGCATGTAGGGGTCGAACGAAACCGGCTTGGCGCAGTTGAAGGTCACGAAGGTGTTGACGTGCTCCTGCAGGTTCTCGCCCACTGCGGGCCGGTCGATGACGGTCGTGATGCCGTGCTCCGCCAGTAGGGCGGCCGGGCCAATGCCCGACAGCATGAGGAGCTGCGGCGAGTTGTAGGTGCCGCCCGAAAGAATCACCTCGCGTGTGCGCGGTACGCACCCCGCCGTTCTGACGAAACGCGACTCCGGTGGCCCGGCCCTGTTCGATGATCACCCGGCTGGCCTGACCCACGGTGAGGTTGGGCCGGCCGAGCCGGGCCGCAGGAAGCTGCGCGCGGTCAGGCCCGCCGCCCGCCATCCGGCCCGCCCGCCACCGTGCGCCGACACCGCCCCGTGCGGCGTCGACCGACGTTTTGGGCAACCCCAGACGTCCGAAATCTCGATGATCTCGCGCAGCTTGGCCCACTGCTCGTCCTCGGACAGCACGTTGCCTTCCTCGGTCGAGGCGAAGCCGCATTGGGGGCTCAGGCAGAGCTGGTCGAGGTCGGCGAATTTCGCGGCTTCCTCGATCCGGCGCTTGACCGCGTCCCTGTCCTCGAGCGCGCCCGACTTGGACGTGATGAGGCCGAGGACGACGATCTTTTCGCCCTTGGGCAGGAAACGGAGGGGCTCGAAGCCGCCGGCGCGCTCGGTGTCGTATTCGAGGAAGTAGCCGTCGAGGTCGAGCCCCGCGAGCACCTTCTCCGCGACCGGCTCGTAGCCGCCCTCGGAGATCCAGGTGGATCGGAAATTGCCCCGGCAGACATGCATGGTGACGGTCATGTCGTCCGGCCGGCCGGCAATCGCACCGTTGATGGCGCGCGCGTATCTGTCGTCGAGCCCGTCGGTGTCGTGGCCGCGTTCGCGGGCCTTGTCCAGCTCGACATCGGAGCACAGATAGGCCCAGACCGTGTCGTCGAGCTGCAGGTACCGGCAGCCGGCGTCGTAGAAAGCCTTGATCGCCTTGGCATAGGCGGCGGCAAGGTCGTCGAAGAATTCGTCGATGTCCGGGTAGAGCGCACGCCGCGCGCTGTCGTCCTGGCGGAAATGAAGGACGCTCGGGCTCGGGATCGTCATTTTCGGCATCACCGAGGCGTGGTCCTTGAGAAAGCGAAAATGATCCAGCATCGGATGGTCCGAGAACCCGATCTTGCCGGTCACCTCGATCCCCTGGGCCTTGGTCTCGCGCCCCTGGAACTGGATCCCCTGCTCGGCCTGGACGATGTCGACGCCGTCGAGGCCGCCGAGGAAATCGAAATGCCACCAGGACCGGCGGTACTCGCCGTCTGTCACAACCTTCAGCCCGACTTCTTGCTGTTTCCCGATGATCCCCGCGATCTCACGGTCCTCGACTGCGCGCAACCGGCCGGCGTCGATGTCGCCGCGCTCGTAGCCGGCACGCGCGTCCTTGATCGCCGGCGGGCGCAGCAGGCTGCCGACATGATCGGCGCGGAACGGGGGTTTCGATCTGGTCATGGTGGATCAGGCCTCCCTTCGTGGTGCCGGACCATGCCGGCGTTCAAGGACACGGCTACCCGGCAGCCGGCAACCAATAGCGCTCTTGGAGGGCAGGGCCGCGCCCTGGCCGCCGGCCTCTTTGCCGTAGTGAACTCGCCGAGGGTGCAGATGTCGATCCCCACGATCTCCGAAGCACAATATCGGCAAGCACGCGGCGCGTCGGTCATCGTCCCCGAGCCTGCTCGGTCTGCACCCTTGATCGACGCCGTGCCGCGACAGCCGATCCGTCCGGTCTTAATAGCATATCAATTGGCCGCTTCCGCCCGGTTGTTGCGCCTGTGGCGACGGGCGGATGGTCGACGACCGGGTGATCTGGGGCGATCCCTCCGGCTCCCGCGTCTGGGCCGATCCGGATACCGCCCCGCAAGCAACCTGCGCCGACGCCAAGGTCATGCCCGACCTGCCGATCCGCGCCGTCACGCTTTCGACGCCGGCGGCCGCCACACCAAGGCGGAACACGCGTTCTGCCGCACCCGGCTCGCCCACCGCGTCCGGGCGATCAAGGGGCGCGGCGGCACCGGCGTGCCCGTCTGGCCGCGCCGGCCCGCGCGGACCAGTTCGACAAGCTAAACGCGGAACGCAGGCGGATACGGTGGTCGTTTCCGGGACATCGTGGCCTCTTCCATCTCAAATGATCAGGCGTCCACCAAGCCGGGGCAAGCTCAGCGTTTCCACTGCGATCCAATATGCGTTAGCGTTGAGCGTTATCGGCGCGCTTTGCCGGGTGGAACAGTCATTTAGGGAGGTCGACGGATGACGAAATCGGGTAAGATGGCGGGCGCTTTGGCATTGGTCCTGACCGCCGGTCTGCTCGGTCAGACCGCCAACGCACAAACCGTGAGCATTGGCGCACTGCCGCAGGGTTCGCTCTCTTATTCGATCGCCGCGGCCGTGGCCAAGGTGATCGGTGACAAGACCGACCTCAATACGCGGGCAATCGGCATCGGTGGCGGCAACATTTATTTCCCGCAGGTCAACCAGGGCCGGCTGGACATGTCGACCGCCGCCGGCCCCGAGGCGATTTTCGCGTTCAACGGCGAAGGACCCTATGAGGGCCGCAAGAACAGCAACCTGCGCGTGCTTGCGCGGTTGGTCGAGTTTCAAACCGGGTTCATGGTGCGCAAGGATTCGAAGATCCAGCGGGTCGCGGATTTCAGAGGCCAGAGAATGCCGTCCGGGTTCACCAGCCAGAAGCTGGTCGGGGTCCTCGTGCGCGCTGTCCTCGCCGCCGAGGGCATGTCCTATGCCGACGTGAAGGGCGTGCCAGTGCCGAACTTCGTGCGCGGCACGGACGAACTCGTGGCCGGACGGGTCGTCGCGTCGTATCTCGCGCCCGGGTCAGGGATAGTGCGAAAGGCGCACGCTTCCATCGGGATCCGGTTCATCCCGCTGAATGAGACGCCCGACAGCTTGAAAAAACTGCGCAGCATCGCACCGGGGTCGTACTACGTAACGGTCAAGCCGTCGAAGCGGATGCCCTATATCACCGCGCCCACCAAAATGATCGGGTTCGACTACCTGATCATCGCCGGTGCCAAGGTCGCGAACGAGATCGCCTATAAATCCGCCAAGGCGCTGCACCAGAACAAAAAGGCGCTGATTTCGGGCCATGGTGTCTTCCGCGGTTTCAAACCCGATCTGATCGCCAAGAAGGGCCTTGGTGTCGCGTTCCATCCGGGTGCCGCCAAGTACTACAAGGAAGCGGGGCTTCTCTAAGACTTTCGGACCTTGGCGGACACGGCGAAAGACCCCGCCGCGGAGCGGCTCAACCCGTTCTCCCGCGGCGTGGTCTCCGTTCTTGCCGTTCTGCTGACGCTGGGCGCGATCGGCTGGGCCGCCGATCTCTACACCAAGGCTGGGCTCGTCCTCTACAACGAGCAGTTCCTGGCAGGCATGCTGGCGCTGGTGCTGGCGTTGGCCTTTCTGACGGTCCCGGCGCGCAAGGGCGCGGCTGGACCAGTGCCGTGGTATGACGTGCTGGCGGCGGCCGCCGGCTTTTTCACAGCGGCCTATGTCTCGGTCGACTATCCGCAGCTGGCCAATGAAATCGCCTTCCGGCCGATCCACGCGTTAATCGTCAGTGGGTTGTTGCTCCTGCTCATCATCGAAGGCGTCAGAAGGTCCGCCGGGCCCGTGCTGGTGCTGGTGCTGCTCGTGTTCGTGGCCTACGCCATGTGGGGTCATCATCTGCCGGGAAAACTCCAGGCGCGATCTATCGACACGATGGACCTGTTGATCGGGCTGTCGCTCGACCCGCAGGCGCTGCTCGGCACGCCGATGAAAATCGGCACCACCGTGGTCATTGCGTTTCTGTTTCTCGGCCAGGTGTTGTTTCAAACCGGGGGATCGAAGTTCTTCACCGGGATCGCAATGGCCGGGATGGGCCGGTACCGCGGCGGCTCGGCCAAGATCGCCGTTGCCGCCTCCAGCCTGTTCGGCTCGATTTCCGGCAGCGCGGTGTCGAACGTCGTTTCGACCGGCGTCATTACTATTCCGCTGATGCGTGACTCGGGCTACAGCGCTGAGTCCGCCGGAGCTATCGAAGCCGTCTCATCGACGGGCGGGCAGCTCATGCCTCCGCTCATGGGAGCCGCCGCTTTTGTCATGGCCGAGGTGCTCGAAGTAGCCTACGCCGAGGTCGTGCTGGCGGCGCTGATCCCCGCTATCTTTTACTACCTTGCGCTGTTCGCGCTGGTCGATCTCGAGGCCGCCAAGACCGGTATCGCCAAGATCGCGCCCGACAAGTTGCCCAAGGCGGGGCCGGTGCTTCGAGCGGGATGGTTCTTTCCTCTGCCGTTCGGCGTTCTGATCTACGGGTTGTTCGGCGCGAACCTGCGTCCCGAGGAGGCCGCTCTCTACGGGGTCGTCGTCTTGCTGATCTGCGGGTTCGTCTTCGGCTATGACGGCACGCGGGCGGGGCTCTCCTTGGTCCTGAAATCGCTGCGCGATACCGGCCTATCCTGTATCGAATTGTTGCTGCTGGTTGCGGCGGCCGGTCTCATGATCGGTTTGCTCAACATCTCCGGCCTCGCCTTCGCACTGACCCACACGCTGAGCAGCATTGCCGGCGGCAATCTCTTTGTTTTGCTTCTCCTGGCGGCGCTGATCTGCATCGTTCTGGGGATGGGCATGCCGACGCTGGCGGTTTACGTCCTGGTTGCCGCGCTGGTGGCGCCGTCATTGGTCGAGCTTGGCGTCGACAAAATGGCCGCGCATCTTTTCGTGCTCTATTTCGGGATGATGTCGATGATCACCCCCCCGGTGGCGATTGCCGCCTTTGCCGCGGCCAGCCTGACCGGCGCGGACACGATGAAGACCGGTTTCGCCGCGGTCAAATTTGGCTGGCTCGCCTATGTCATTCCGTTTCTATTCGTGCTTTCTCCCGGCCTCATCCTACAGGGAGCGGTCGAGGATATTTTGCTGGTGACCGGCATCGCCATGGTCGGTGTCTGGATGTTCTCGGTCGGCTTGATCGGGTATTTCGTCCGCCCGCTGGGCGGGCTCCCTCGGCTCGGTTTCCTCGTCGCCGGCCTGTGCGCCCTAATTCCGATGGGAGTCTTCGAGGGCGCGGTCGTCGTCAACCTCGCAGGCGTTGGTCTCGGCGCCGCGCTCTTTGCCGGCGAGATGGCATTTCGCCGCCGCACCGCGGTCAATCCCGTCGGCGAATAACGCGCCTTGATGCATATCTCGCCGACGCGCTCTAATCGGGAAAAAGGCTATTCCTTTAGCCCCGGAGCTCCAAGACATTGATCATCGGGGCCGAGGCGGGCGCCGAAGCCGAGCAGGGTGTCGAAGGCGGCGGCGGTATGACGGCGGCGGTTCCATCGGAACACGAACGCGTCGAGATAGCGGCGCAGGTGCGCGCAGCGCAGGCTGTGGAACGTGCCGAGCGCCCAGCGTTTGAGATTGGCGAACACGCGGTGGACCCACCTCAGCATCAGGTGGGCGTCTATCGCGCCAACGACCTTCGGATCGTGGTCGGGCAGGCCGACATAGCCGCTCCGCGCCGTCGCAATCGACACCGGCGGCCACCACACCAAGGCGGAATACGAGTTCTGCCGCACGCCGCTCGCCCGCATCATCGAAAATCAGCGATAGGACGAACAGATCGGGCTAAGCCGCGATCAGGGGCTCCCCCGCGACCTTGCCGCGCTTGAGCAGGCGGCGCTCATGGGCCGGGAAATCGGTGCGGGCGTGCACCGAGCAGCGGTTGTCCCATATCACGTAGTCGCCCGGCCGCCAGACATGCTCGTAGTCGGCCCGTTCGGTGTAAACGCAGATCTCCTCGATCAGCGCCTCGCTGGCCGCGCGGTCATAGCCGCTGATCGCCGCCGTCATCAGGCGATCGACATAGAGCGACTTTTTCCGCGTGAGAGGGTGGACGATCACCGCCGGCTGCCAGAAATGGGGGATTCCGCCGAGGTCCCCGATATCGGGTCGCTTCTTGAGCGTGTAGTCGTAGACCTGGAGAACCTCTCTTCCGGCCAGCGACCGGCGCAGGTGTCCGGGCAGCGCCGCGTAGGCGCGGTAGCAATTGCCGAACAACGTGTTGCCGCCGCTGCTCGGCAACTCGACGGCATAGAGCCACGTCGCCTTGTCCGGCGCCTCGGTGTAGCTGTTGTCGTGGTGGAACCACATGTCGCCGTCGCCCAGCGCGCCGATCGGCGCACCGGCCCCGTCGCGGATGTTGGAGATCAGCGCGATCGAGGCGTCGTCATCGCCGCGCCGGTCGACCGGCATGGAGATCTCCGCCGGTTCGCCCAACCAGTCCGCGCTGCGCTTGAGCGCTGCATCGTCGAGCGCCTGGCCGCGAAAGACCAGCAGCACATGATCGAGCCAGGCCGCGCGCAGGGCCGAGGCGATCGCCGGATCGAGCGGGCGCGAAAGGTCCACGCCGCCAATTTCGGCACCCATGGTCTTCGACAGCGGCACGATCTCGATGGTCATCGCGACGATAGTGAGGCCGGGCGTGTCGGCGGTCAATCGCCGCCGGCGACAGCGCAGCCCCGATCTCGCACCGGGTGCCGTCCTCCTCGACCAGGGAGACCGAGTGGATCTCACCGGTGGCGTCGGCCACGGTCACGATCAGGTCTGGCGGCGCTTGCCGGCCAACCACTCATGGCGCGAGCCGTCCTGATGCAGCATCATGCCGACGTGGTCCTTGGATTCGAGCTCGGCGGCAATCCGCTGCGGCTGGACTCGCCGAACAGCCGGCAGAACCGCCCCTGGTCGCCCGGCTCGATATGCTGTCGCAGACCACGAACAGATGATGCTCGAGAGTGCCCCGGCGGCGCGCATCGACCGTCTCGTTGCGGATCTTCTTGGTGAGACAAGCCCCAGGATCTCGGCGCCCAGCGGCTCGGACAGCCGGTTCGATTGCATGGCCGTCGACGGCCCCCTCTCGGTCGGTCGGTGCCGACCATCCTGCTCGGCAAGGATCCAATCGGCCACCTGTTATTCGGTCGCGAACCGTACGGTCCGCGATCCGGTCCGCAATATCAGCGCGCCGACGATCGCCAGGGTCGCGACATTGAACACGACGCCGCCGAGGAAGGCCAGGGTATAGCCGCCGGTCGCGTCGAACAGGACGCCACCCATCCAGCTGCCGAAGCCCATCGCGACGGCGCCGAACAGAAAGACGATGCCGGTTCGCCGGCCCGCCTGACCGATTGGCATATGTTCGCGTACGATCACCGCATAGACCGGGAAGATCCCGCCATAGCCGAGACCGAACAGGGCGGCGACGATATAGAGCCCAGCTAGGTCATCGACCACGGTGAGCATCGCGAGCATGGCTGCCTGGACGCCGGCGAAGAAGAACAACGACACGAGGCCGCCGAAACGATCCGCCAACAGGCCGACGAAGATCGACCGGCTGAGGAAGGAAGTCATCAGCATGACCGAGAGAATCTCGACCGCATTGGCAACCGGATGGCCAAGATCGGTCACATAGGCGACCAGGTGGCCGAGCGGCAGCGCCATCGCGACGCAGCACCCGACGATCGCACAGCACAGAATGATCTGCGTGGCATTGACCGACAGCGGACGGGTCGGCATCCGCCGCCTGGGCTGCGAGGCTGGCGCCGCGGAGACATGATCGACGACGTTGGCGGGAGGCGGCGGCCGGCGCTGCATGATCAGCGACAGCGGCAGCATCACGCACAGGGCGAAAACACCGAACCAGAAGAATGTCTGGCGCCAGCCGACTGAGTCGATGAAGTGGCCGAAGATGGGCGGCCAAACGATCCCGGCCAGGCTGTTGCCGCTCGCGACGATACCGACCGCCATGCCGCGGTGCCGTTCGTACCAGCGGGTGATATTGGCCATCGCCGGTGCGGCCAACGCGCCCATGCCCAGGAATCCGACCATGATCAAATAGATCGCGTAGAGCTGCCACTCGTTGCTGATGGCGCTGACCGCGAGCGCGCTGCAACCGATCATGACCGATCCGACCAGCGCCGGTTTACCCATGCCCATCCGATCCATCACGTAGCCCATCGCGATGCCGCCGAAACCAGAGCCGATGAATTGCATCGAGAAGGCGAGCGAGGGGACGGCGCGCGGCCAGCTGAATTCCTGCGCGATCGGCTTCAGCGCCACGACGATGATGAACGTGCTGCCCGAACCCACCAGCAGCAGCAAAATCGACGCCGCCAAGACGGCGAAGCGGTAATTCGAATCGATCCTGGCGGCGACCTCATTCCACATTGTCTCTCCTCACCGCCGGTCCGTGCCGGAGCCTCGTGGGCGGTCGGTCGGACCCCGGCGCCGATCGATTATACGTGTCCGGATAGCGGTTCCATCGCGTCATATGACCGAGCGGCAGCGCACGAGACGTTGCGGCCGGAAAATGCGCCGCCCTATGTCGGCGTGATGCGCACGCTAGGTGCCGGTCCACGACGCCGTCTCGCGACAGGGCGGTTCATCCCATTAGGGCAGCTGATCCCATGCAACTAGAGTTCGGCCTCACTACAACCATCAGATGACGGATGCGGCAAGGGCGATGGCGGGCTCGAATACATTGCCGGCTCGCACCGCTGGGACAAGTTCGACTGCCCGGTGACGCCCGACGAGGATGCCGCATTCAATGATCCGGGTCTGGAGCAGCGTCCGGATTTCGGTGACCGCAGCGACGATCCCTCGCTCGCGTTCCTGGCCTGAGAGCCCTTCCGGAAAGTTCTTGAATCGGAAGAATCGTTTGTGATTCTGTGCTGGGCATCCGGTTTACAGGAGGAAGCCCGATGTGGACTGCGGAACACCGCCGCGCGGCGGAGCGTCGCGGACTTCGCTATCCGAGTGATCTGACCGACGCCGAGTGGGCGCTGATCGCGCCAATGATCCCGCCTGCCAAGCGCGGCGGGCGCAAGCGCTCAGTCGACGTGCGCGAGGTTCTGAACGGCATCTTCACCGTGCTGTCCACGGGCTGCCAGTGGAATGCACTGCCCAAGGATCTGCCGCCGAAGTCGACGGTGTACGACTATTTCGATCTATGGGAGTGGGATGGCACGCTGGAGCGGATCCATCATGAACTCTACGTCGCGGTGCGCGATGAGGAAGGACGCGAAGCCAGCCCGTCGGCCGCGGTCATCGACAGCCAGAGCGCCAAGGCGGCGCAAAAAGGGGGGCGTCGATCGACGATCAAGGCTTCGATGCGGGCAAGAAGGTCACCGGTCGCAAGCGGCACATCATGGTCGACACGCTCGGCCTGATGCTGGGCATCGTGGTGCATTCCGGCGACGTTCAGGATCGCGACGGTGCCCACGAGCTCTTGCGCCGCACCCGGCGACGGTTCCCATTCATCGAGGTGATCTACGCCGACGGCGGCTATCAGGGACCGAAGATGGCCGCGACTGTCGCCAAGACCGGGGGTTGGCGGCTCGAGATCGTCAAGCGCAACGACGTGCCCCGCTTCGAGGTGCTGCCAAAGCGTTGGATTGTCGAACGCACCTTCGCCTGGATCAGCCGCAACAGGCGCCTCGCTCGCGACTTCGAACGTCACGTTCGATCCGTCGTCGCCTTCATCCGACTCGCCATGATCCGCATCATGCTGCGCAGACTCGCCGCAACCCACTCACCATAGATTCAAACTTTCCGGATCGGCTCTGAGACGTGGAAGCGGGCGACTGCATCTGCCACCACCCGCTCACCGTCCACGGCGCCGGGGGCAACGCGTCGCAAGGCATGCGCAGGATGGCATTGTCGATCCGGTATTTGGGTGACGACGTGACTTGGGACCGACGCCCGCACGTGATGGCCTTGCCCGAGTAGCCCGATCTCGAAAACGGGGCGCCCCAGAAAACGACGAACTGTTCCCCGTCATCTGGCGCGGGAATTGACCGCGGCCAAGCTCCGCGCGTCGCCCGACGTCACGAACGCGACGGCCCGCTTTGTCCGACCTGAAGGATCGGGGCATAGTGGATAGGCGCGGAGCGGAATAGGACGCCATGGACGTCGCGGAAACGATCGGCCGACTTCTCGATCAGATCGCCTGTCGGAACGAAATCTCCCTGATGTACGACCGCCAGGAACGCGTAGCCTCCGGTATCTGTGACGGCCACGCCCGTGCGACCGGATGCAAGGCGGTGGTGTTCATCGATGCTCATCGATGCCGGGCTGGATATCCATGAACGCCATCACTGCGCGATCTCGAAAGACGTCGCTCGCGGGCAAGGGACCGGCAGCAATTTTACAAAAGACGCAGGACTCCATTGGCGCGTTT
This sequence comes from Alphaproteobacteria bacterium, assembly GCA_965248835.1. GTDB lineage: Bacteria > Pseudomonadota > Alphaproteobacteria > MPNO01 > MPNO01 > CAYFYS01. The sequence goes on along the minus strand of CBDFLJ010000001.1, from coordinate 877,206 downwards.
TTCCTCGTGAAGACGTTACACGGACGTTCGTGCGGTCTCGATAGGCCCTCGATCGTGGGCGTCGGGCGAGGAGCTCAGGGGTTCTCCCATGCCCCAATTCGCGCGCGCCGCGAATTGGGGCATGGTGTCGGGAACCCCGGCTCGCGCGGCAGGATCGCCTCGATGATCTCGGCTTCCTTGGACCCGTTCGGACAGGTCGCCAGGCATTGTGCGCAGCCTCGCCTTCCCGCGGCGACCGGCCGGATGCGGTCCTGGACAGGGGCGTGGTCCGGTCTCACACTCCGGCCGTGGCCACGCACGCCAGGGAGGACCGCGATGAGCGCCGAGACCGGGAACGACCCCATCGTCCACATGGTCGGCAGCCTGCCGCTTGCCGATGCGGCGACCGCTTTCCGTACCATCGCGGACTCGCTCGGCGCCCACATGCAGCGCATCCCCGACGGCGAGACCGGGCGGCGCACCCGGTGGATCAGCTTCATCAACGACCAACTCAAGGCGCATCCCGACCTCGAGATCGACCCGACGATCCCGCCGTTCGAATTCAAGCAATGGGACGGCAAGGTGGTCTACGTGGTCGAGCGCATCCGGGTGAAGGAACGCGTCGATCCGGCCGCGCTGCGGTTCCAGACCGGCTATGCCGATGATGCGATCCGCAACTACGAGGACTTCAAGCGGCTCAAGGATGACGGCGTCGTCCCCGCCGGGGTGAAATACCAGATCTGCATGGCAACGCCCCTGGCGATTACCTACAACTTCATCTCGCCCAAGGCCTATGGCGCGTTCCTGCCGGCTTATTCGAGGCACCTGAGAGAGGAGTTCGAGCGCATCGCCGCCGCGTTGCCGCACGGCGAGATCTCCTACCAATGGGACGTCTGCCAGGAGGTCCTGATGTGGGAGGGCTATTTCGACCAGCCCGCCGGGTTCAAGGACCAGATCGTGACGACGCTGGGAAGCATCGGCGACCTGGTGCCGCAGACGATCGATCTCGGCTACCACCTGTGCTACGGCAGCCCGCGCGACGAGCACATGGTCCAGCCCAAGGACATGGCGGTCATGGTCGAGATCGCCAACGGTATCCTCGGCGCGGTCGCCCGGCCGGTCCAGTACATCCACATGCCGGTGCCCAGGGACAGGAGTGACGACGCCTATTTCAGCCCGCTCGACGACCTCCGCCTGCCGGCCGGAACGGCGCTCTATCTCGGTCTGGTCCACGAAGGCGATCCGCAGGGCAACGCCGCCAAGCTGGCCGCAGCCCGCAGCCATGCGCTGGTCGCCGGTGTGGCGGCCGAATGCGGGCTCGGCCGCGGCGACCCCGATACGCTGCCCGACGTTCTGGAACAGCACCGCCGGCTCGCCGAGGCCGGCTGAGGGACCAGATCAGCCGCGCCCGAGCGCACGCAGCGCCGCCAGCCCCACCGGGGCGCCGCCGAACCCGGCCATGGCATCGCCGATCGCGTCCCAGGCATAGCCGGCCGAGGCGCTGTCGCCCAGCAGGTGGAAGGCGGGCGTTGCCCCCAGAACCACGGCGATGACGATCATCGACAGATGCGCGACCGAGGTCTGGGCGCCGGCGCCGGCCGGGAAGGCGGACGCGCGCAGATCGACCGCGCAGAGCTTGGCCATCATCGCCGCGCCGTCGGTGCCGGCGAGCACGAAGTGAAAGGACGCCTCGCGCCGCATGATGCGGTGGCACCCGGGCGGGGCCTGCGCCGCGTGCGCCGAATCCAGGGCTGCGCACAGGCCGTCCTCGGCGTCGAGGGCGCCGATGATCAGCGCCTCGGTGGGGGCGAGCCGTGCGGCGAGCGCGCCGCCGGCCTGCGCATCGGCGCGGTGGTCGGTGTCCAGACCGGTCAATCCCTGGGCCGCGAGCCAGGCGAGCGCCGCCGGGCCCTTGAACCCGGTGCGCGGCAGCGGCGACAGATCGGCGAGCCCGAGCGCGCGGGCACGATCGGTTTCCGAGGCGGGATCGCCGAAATCGTGCGCCACCGCGGCATCGCCCAGCGCCGCGAAACGAGCGCCGGACGCGGCGAGCCGGCGGTAGACGAAGCTGCGCCGGGCGAATTGCGTCGGCTCGGGCGCGGCCATGCTCAGCCGTCCTGCCGGGCGTTGTCGGGGTCGTAGAACGGGATTTTTGCGACCTCGGCCGCGACCATGCTGCCGTCCGGGCGGCGGATCTCGAAGCGGCTGCCGGGCGCGGCGTCCTCCGGCGGGACGAACGCGAGCCCGATGACCCGGCCGATCGTGGGCGAGCGCATCGCCGAGGTTACCCGGCCCGTGATGTCGCCGCCCCGGACGACCAGGCAGCATTCCTCGGGCGGGGCGGCGTCGGGCTCGGGCAGGACGAAGCCGACCAGCTTGCGCGCCGGCGGGTTGCGGCCCCGGATCTCGATCGCGCTGGCGCCGACGAAGAACGGTTTGCGGCGCGAGACCGCCCAATCCATATCGGCCTCCGAGGGCGTGGTCAGGCCGTCGGTGTCCTGGCCAACGATGATGTGGCCCTTCTCCAGGCGCAGCAGCCGCTGGGCCTCGACCCCGAAAGGCCGGATGAAATGGCAAGCGCCGGCCTCGATCAGCATATCCCACAGCGTTTCGCCGCAGGACGCCGGCACATGGATCTCATAGCCCAGCTCGCCGACGAAGCCGACGCGCAGAAGCCTTGCATCGATGCCGGCGACTTGGCCGGTGCGCACGCCGAGATAGGGAAAGGCCTGCGGCGACAGATCGATCCCTTCCACGAGGCCGGCCAGAGCCTCGCGCGCCCGCGGGCCGGCGATGTTCACCCCGCACCAGGCGGCGGTGACGTTGGCGATATCGACATCCAGCCGCCACTGGGCGTTGCACCAGAGCATCTCGCGGTAGACGCCGTCGACCCCGCCGGTGGTCGCGGTGACGTAGAAATGCTCGTCCGCCAGCCGGCAGGCGACGCCGTCGTCGATGATCGCTCCGGTCCGGTCGCACATCAGGACGTAGCGCAGTCGGCCGACCTCCTGGCGAAGATAGGCGAAGGTGTACATCCGGTTGAGGAACTCCGCCGCATCCGGCCCACGGATCTCGAGCCCGCCGAGCGTGGAGACGTCGATCAGCCCGAGCGATTCGCGCACGTGGCGGGCTTCCTCGGCAATGGCCGCCTCGCGCGCAGATGAGACGGCATAATAGGCCGGCCGCAGCCAGGCGCCCGCCAGCATCATCTGCGCACCGGCCTCGAGATGGCGATGGTGCATCGGGGTGTGACGCACCGGCTCGAAGCCGCGTCCGGCAAGCACGCCGAGCCTCTGGCCGGTAACCGGCGGGCGGGTGGTGGTCGTGCCGACCTGTCGGGGATCGCGCCCTGTGGCATCGGCCGCGAGGCGGAGCGAGGCCAGCGCCGAGTGGCGGCCTTGCGAAGGCCCCATGCCCACGGTCGCGTAGCGCTTGAGCAGCTCGATGTCGTCATAGCCCTCCGCCGCGGCATCGGTGATGTCGCGGATTTGCAAGTCCTCGTCGAAGTCGACGAACTCCTTACCCCTGCGATGGGCGAAGATCGGCCAGGGAAGATTGCGGTCGCGTTCGACATCAGGCGGCGCGGGCGGTTCCTCGCCGGCATCCAGGCCGAGCGCCAGGGCCGCCGTCCACCCGGCCCGGCGGCCATCGGCGATCGCCGCCTCGAGCGCATGAACGCCGGCGACCGATCCGGCGAGCAGCATCCCGTCGGGCGCGCTCTCGACGGCGAGGCCCGCGTTGTCCGGCTTCCAGACCAGCCGCGCGCCGGCGTTGCAGGCGAGCTGGCCGGCCGGGATGCAGCCCGCTTCCATGCACACGAGGTCGCAGTCGATCCGCCTGCCGGGTTCGCCGAACCGTCCCCGACCGACGATCGGCGAGGCGATGACCGAGCCGACATCCTGGGCGCCGCGCCGCCGCCGCGCCTCGCTGACGGTGTGGCCGGTCATCACGGCGACCGCGTGATCGGCGAGCGCGGCGGCCTCGGGAGAGGCCATCGGGTCGTGGCGCAAATCGAGGACCGCAGCGACCTCGATCCCCGCCTCGTGGAGGTCGAGCGCGGCGCGATAGCCGTCATGGCTCGCCGCGACGACGACCGCACGGCGGCCCGGCGCGACCGCGTAGTGCCGGATCAACCGCTGCGCGGCCGAGGCGAGCATCACCCCGGGCAGGTCGTTGTTGCGGAAGACGACGGGCTGTTCGTGCGCACCGGTTGCGAGCACCACCCTGCGCGCACGCACCTTGTGCAACCGGTTCGCCTGAACGATCGCAAGCCAGTGGTCGGCGTACCAGCCCTGGCAGGACGCCGCGGTCATGACGCTAAGGTTGGCCGCCGCCGCGACCGCCTCGACCAGGGCGGTGCGCGCCTCGGCCGCCGCGATCCCGTCGGCATCCATGCGCGCATAGCCCAGGGCGCCGCCGATGTCGGGCTGGTCGTCGACCAGCAGCGTCTGCGCGCCGGCGTCGGCGGCCGCGGCTGCGGCGGCAAGCCCGGCGGCGCCGGCACCGACGACCACGACGTCGAAGAAGCCGTGCGTCTTGTCGAAATAGCCGGGCGCCGCGCCCACGTCGACCGCGCCGAGCCCGGCCCGCGCCCGGATGATCGGCTCCCAGAACCGCCATGCGCCCTTCGGGCGGAAGAAGGCCTTGTAGTAGAAGCCGACCGGAAGGAACCGGGAAAGATGTTCGATCCGCGCGCCGCGGTCGCGTTCCAGCGATCCCTCGTAGTTCTGGCCCATCACCGCCATCGCCTCGACGATCGGCCGCGTGTCGGCCGGCACGTTGGGCTCGCCCGGGAGCTGGACCAGGGAGTTCGCGTCATGGCCGGCCATGGTCAGGATGCCGCGCGGCCGGCGGTACTTGAAGGAGCGCGACAGGGTCCGCACGCCGCCGGCCGCCAGGGCGCTTGCGATCGTATCGCCGGCAAATCCCGCAGCGGCGCGGCCTTCGAAGGAAAACCCCACCGTGCGGCCCCGGTCGATGCGCGTGCCGATCCCGGGTCGGTGCGGCAGGCGGAAGCTGCCGCTCACGGCCCACCGCCGGGCGGGTCGAAGGATCGGCGCTCGGCGAACAGCGCGCTTGCCGGATAGGTTTTCAGGATCTCGTCGGTCGCGGTATCGCGTTCGGCGATGAACCAGTAGGCCGTGGCCGTGTGGAACCACCATTCGCGCACCACGCCGCGGCGGTTGCGGTGCATGAAGACGTAATCGGTCCATTCCGCGTCCGCGGCGGAAGCCGGGTCCGGCATCGCCTCGACCTCGCCGCCGCAGACGAACTCCGCGATGTTGCGCGGGCCGTTGAGCGGGCAGGGCATGATTTTCATTGCCGGCCCTCAGTGCCCGACGGAAGAGGCGCCGCGCTCGCCGATCTGGGCGAAGGCGGCGAACCGGTCCAGCGCGAAGGGCGCGATCAACGGCGGCACTTTGCCGGTGGCGATGGTCTCGGCCATGCGCTTGCCGCAGACCGGTGTGGCCTTGAAACCCCAGGTGCCCCAGCCGGCATCGATGTAGTAGCCGCCGAGCGGAGTCTCGCCCATCACCGGGCTGAAATCGGGCGTCATGTCGGCGAGCCCGGCCCACTGGCGCAGCACCTTCACCTCGGCCAGGAACGGGAACAGCTCGAGCATCGGCGCGGCCAACCCTTCCAGGAACGCGAGCGAGCAGCGCTGGGAATAGAGCGCATACGGGTCGGTCGCGCCGCCCATCACGAGTTCGCCGCGCGGGGTCTGGGAGACGTAGACGTGCAGGCTGCCCGAGACCACGATCGGGTCGAGGAACGGCTTCAGCGGCTGGGTCACGCAAGCCTGCAGCGGTACGGTGTGGATCGGCAGCGCGAAGCCGGCCATCTCGGCCAGCAGCGTGCTCGATCCGGCAACCGCCTGGAGCACCCGGCCGCAGGCGATGCGCCCGGCGGTCGTCTCGACACCGACGACGCGACCCGACTCCTGGACGATCCCGGTCACCTCGGTCTTCTGATGGATCTCGACGCCGCGCCGCGCGGCGGCGATGGCGTAGCCCCAGGCCACCGCGTCATGGCGCGCGATCGCGCCGGGCTTGTGGTAGAGCGCGCCCAGGATCGGGTGGCGCGCGGCGGTGTCGAGATTGAGCGGCGGGACGATCTCGCGCAGCGCGTCGAGCCCGACGACTTCGGAGTCCACCCCCATATGCTTGTTCACCTCCGCCCGCCAGCGCATCGTCCTGAGCGTGGCGTCGGTGTGGGCAAGCGTCAGGTGGCCGCGCTCGGTATACATGATGTTGAAGTCGAGCTCGCCCGAAAGGTCGCGATAGAGCCTGATCGACTCGTCGTAGAACGCCACACCCTCCGGCGTCAGGTAGTTCGAGCGGATGATGGCGGTATTGCGCGCGGTATTGCCGCCGCCCAGATAGCCCTTTTCCAGCACCGCGATGTCGGTGATGCCGTGATCGCGGGCGAGGTAGTAGGCGGTCGCGAGCCCGTGCCCGCCGCCGCCGATGATCACCACGTCGTAGCGCGGCTTGAGCGGGCGCGCCGGGGGCAAGGCCCGCCTGGGCGGCCGTTTGCCCCTGAGGCCGAGCTTGAGCAGGCCGAACGGCATTCGACGGTGCGCGTCAGGTATCCAGCGTGTGGTCGAGCTCCCACTGCGAGAGCGTGGTCGAATAGCTGCGCCACTCGTCGAGCTTGAGCTTGACGTAGCTGGACACGAACCCCTCGCCCAGACCGTCGCGCGCGACGCGGGATTTGTCGAACAGCCGGAGCGCATCGAGCAGGTTGAGCGGCAGCCGACGGATACGGCGCAGCCGGTCGCCCTCGGTGTACATGTTGATGTCCAGCCGCTTGCCCGGGTCGCGGCCGTTCTCGATGCCGTCGAGCCCGGCAGCCAGCACGCCCGCCTGCAGCAGGTACGGGTTGGCGGAACCGTCCATCAAGCGCAGCTCGAACCTTCCCTCGTCGGGGATCCGCACCATGTGGGTGCGGTTGTTGCCGGAATAGCTGATCGCGTTGGGCGACCAGGTGGCGCCGGACAGCGTCACCGTCGCATCGATCCGCTTGTAGCTGTTGACCGAGGGGTTGAACAGCGCGCACAGCGCATCGGCGGAATGGATGATCCCGCCGAGGAAGCTGTAGGCCATCGCCGACAGCCCGAGCTCGCCGGCCGCGTCGTGGAACAGGTTGGTCCTGCCGTCGCCGTCCCACAGCGAGACGTGGCAATGGCAGCCGTTGCCGGTCAGGTTGGCGAACGGCTTGGGCATGAACGTCGCGCGGTAGCCGTGGTGCTCGGCGACGGCCTTGACCATGAACTTGAAGAACGCGTGCCGATCGGCGGTCACCAGGCAGTCGTCATACTCCCAGTTCATCTCGAACTGGCCGTTCGCGTCCTCGTGGTCGTTCTGGTAGGGCTGCCAGCCGATCTCGATCATGGCATCGCAGATCTCGCTGATCACGTCGTAGCGGCGCATCAGCGCGGTCTGGTCGTAGCACGGCTTGTCCTGGGTATCGCGCGGGTCGGACAGCGCGACCTGATCGCTCGACAACAGGAAGAACTCGCATTCCACGCCGGTCTTCATCCGCCAGCCCTGTTCGGCGGCGCGCGCGATCTGGCGTTTGAGCACGACCCGCGGCGACGCTTCGACCTCGGCGCCGTCCATCCACAGGTCGGAAGCCAGCCAACCGACCTCGCGGTTCCACGGGAGCTGGATCAGGCTGTCGGGATCGGGAATCGCGAACATGTCCGGATCGGCCGGGGTCATGTCGAGCCACGCCGCGAAGCCGGCGAAGCCCGCGCCGTCCCTTTGCATGTCGGCGATCGCGCGCGCCGGCACCAGCTTGGAGCGCAGCACGCCGAACAGATCGACGAAGCTGATCAGGAAGTACTTGATTCCCTTTTCTTTCGCCACCGCGGCGAGATCGGTTGCCATCTTGCCCCCCTATCCCCTGTGATCGCGCCCGGGTATCCAGTTGGTGCCGGCGAGCGGGACGCCTGCCATCGCCGCGGCCTCGACGGTCAATGCGACCATGTCCTCGGGCTCGAGGTTGAGCACGTGGCTCTTGCCGCTGGCGCGCGCCAGAGTCTGCAGCTCGAGCACCATCGCGCTCATGTAGTTCTTCAGCCAGCGGGCGCCGCGCTCGGGATCGAGCCGTGCTTCCAACGCGGCGTCCTGCGTGGTGATGCCGACCGGGCAGAGCCCGGTATGGCAGTGATGGCAGTAGCCGGGCTCGGCGCCGATCGCCCGGTAGTCCTCGACATGGACCGGGCGGTTGCAGCCCAGCGCCACCATCGCGGCCGAGCCGATCGAGACCGCGTCCGCCCCGAGCGCGAGCGCCTTGGCGACATCGGCCCCGCTGCGGATTCCTCCCGAGACGATGAGCTGGACCTTGCGGTGCATGTCGAGTTCCTGCAGCGCCTCGACCGCCTGTCGGACCGCCGGCAGGGTCGGGATCCCGACATGCTCGATGAACACGTCCTGGGTCGCCGCGGTGCCGCCCTGCATGCCGTCGAGCACGATCACGTCGGCGCCCGCCTTGACCGCCAGCGGCACGTCGAACTGGGGCCGCGAGGCGCCGATCTTGATATAGATCGGCTTCTGCCACGCGGTGACCTCGCGCAATTCCTGGATCTTGATCGCGAGGTCGTCGGGGCCGGTCCAGTCGGGATGCCGGCAGGCGCTGCGCTGGTCGATTCCCTCGGGCAGGTCGCGCATCCGGGCGACCCGCGCGGTGATCTTCTGGCCCAGCAGCATACCGCCGCCGCCGGGCTTGGCGCCCTGGCCGACGACGATCTCGATCGCATCGGCGCGGCGCAGATCGTCGGGGTTCATGCCGTAGCGCGAAGGCAGGACCTGGTAGACCAGGATCTCCGAGGATTGCCGCTCCTCCTCGGTCATACCGCCGTCGCCGGTGGTCGAGCTGGTGCCCATGGCGGTGCACGCCCGGCCGATCGCCTCCTTGGCGTTGGCGCCCAGCGCGCCGAAGCTCATGCCGGCGACGGTGATCGGAATCTTGAGCGCGATCGGCTTCTCGGCGAACCGGTGGCCCAGGACCACGTCGGTGTCGCAGCGCTCGCGGTAGCCCTCCAGAGGATAGCGCGACATCGACGCGCCCAGGAAGACCAGGTCGTCGAAGCCGGGCAGGGTGCGCTTGGCGCCGAACCCGCGGATCTCGTACACTCCCTGGTCGGCCGCGCGGTGGATCTCGGCCAGGACATGGTCGGGAAACGTGCCCGACGGGCGCAGGGTGCGGCGGTCGAAGGTCATCAATAGGCGTCCGCGTGATCGACGTTGAAATGATAAAGCGTGCGCGCCGAGCCGAACCGGCGGAAGCGCGAGGGGTCGGCCTCGATTTCGGCGCGCACGAGCAGCGCCTCCAGCCGAGCGCGGTGCTCGGCGGTCATCGCCTTCTCGATGCAGTCCGCACCCAGCCGGCCGGTCCCGCCGCCGACATAGACTGCCGCCTCGTAAATCGAATCGCCCAAATCGTCGCCGGCATCGCCGCACACCACCAGCGCGCCCGACTGGGCCATGAAGGCGCTCATGTGCCCGGCCGAGCCGCCGACCACGATGTCGATCCCCTTCATCGAGATGCCGCAGCGCGGTCCCGCATCACCCTCGATCACCAACAGCCCGCCATGGCCCGAGGCGCCGGCGCATTGCGATGCGTTGCCGCGCACCCGAACGGTGCCCGACATCATGTTCTCGGCCACCCCGGTGCCGCAATGGCCGTTGATGAAGACCGAAGCCTCCTGGTTCATCCCGCCGCAGTAATAGCCGACATGGCCGTCGATCTCGACGGCGACCGGCACGGTGAGCCCGGCGGCGATCGCATGCGCGCCCCTTGGCCGCGTAATGCGCCAAGCGCGCCGGTCGGTATCTGCCGCCAGGCCGTGCAGCATCGCGTTGAGCGCCCGCACCCCGGTGGCCGACAGGTCGACATCGGCCATCAGGCCGCCCCGAGCGACCAAGTGTAGACGATCGAGGGCGCCGGCTCCCAGATCCTCGCCTTGTCGATTCCCGGCAGATCGGCGAGCGAGCGGAATTCCGAAGCCATCGCCACCCATTCCTCGGTCTCGGCCAGCACCGCCGGCTTGCATGCGAAGCCGTCGCGCAGCACGGCGAACCCGTCGGCGGTGCCCATCGCGAAGGTGTAGAACCCGTCGAGGTCCTTGAGCCCGGCCTCCATCGCCTCTTCCAGGCTGGCCCCCTCGCCCAGGCGGTAGGCGAAGTAGCGCGCGGCGACCTCGGTGTCGTTGTCGGACTCGAAGCGCAACCCGCGGCGGACCAGCCACGCCCGCAGCCGGTTGTGGTTGCTGAGGGAGCCGTTATGGACCAGGCACACGTCGTCATCGGCGATGAACGGGTGCGAATGCTCCGTGGTCACCGCGCTCTCGGTCGCCATGCGGGTGTGGCCGATCGCGTGGCTGCCCGCCATCGCGTCGACGCCATAGCGCCTGGTGACGTCGGCCGGAACGCCCTTGTCCTTGAAGATCTCGATCAGCCTGCCATACCCCATCACCCGCACGCCGGGCGCGTTGGCTTCGAGCCAGGCCAGCACGTCGTCCGCCCCGGCCGCGATGCGCAGGATCGCGTGATTGGACCTGACCTCGATCTCGGAGGCGCCGCCGACGGCGGCGGCCACCGACCGGCACAGCGCGTCCCAGTCATGGCCGGCATCGCCCGCGAACAGGGTGAACTTGGTCGCGCCGTCGGCCACAGGGTTGCGATAGACGGCGAGCCCGGCGCTGTCCGGGCCGCGGTCGGTCATGCCTTCGAGCATCGTCGAGAACCTGGCGCCCAGGCTGTCGCGGAGGTCCGGGTTCTTCAGGAACAGGCCAACGATTCCGCACATCGACGCTTCCCCAATCGGCGGCGCGAAGACTAGCGCGGCGCCCGGACCGGCGCAAACCCGACCGCCGTCAGCCGGCGCAGTCGATGCAGTGGGTCACCGCCGGATCGAGTGCCAGGCGTTTCGGCGCGATGTCCTCGCCGCATTCCAGGCAGGCGCCGAAGCTGCCGTCCTCGATCCGCTCGAGCGCGCCGGCGATCCGCTGCAGCCGGCTCTTGCGGCGCACTTCGGTGGCCTGGGCCATCTGCTGGACCTGGATCGCATCGATCCGCGACAGCCGCCCTACCGTCTGCTGGTCGAGCGCGACGGGGTTGCGATCCTCTGCGGTCGCGGCGCTCGACTTCTTCAGGGCGTCCCGCTCCTCTTTCAGCGCCCGACGCATGGCCTCGATCTCGACGCCCATCCTGCGGCCCATCGATCGGCCCTCGCGAGGTTTTTTCGAACTGATACTCTAGCAGCCCGTGCACTGGACGCCATCCGCCGAATCCGCGCAGGATGCGTCGAACGAAATGATGGCCAATGGACGGGCCGATCAACCATAGCGCGAAATACCGGGTCTTGAAGGACGCCTTCGGATTCGATTCCTTCCGACCCGGACAGGAACAGGTGGTCGATACCCTCCTTGCCGGGCGCGATGTCCTGGCCGTGATGCCGACGGGGTCGGGCAAGTCGCTGTGCTTCCAGATCCCCGCCCTGGTGCGCGGCGGCCTGACGATCGTGGTCTCGCCGCTGGTCGCGCTGATGCAGGATCAGGTGGCCGCGCTGAAGCTCGCCGGCGTCGCCGCCGATGCGATCAATTCGGGCAACAGCCGGGCCGAGAACATCGCCATCTGGCGAAGGGCGGCCGCCGGTGAATTGAAACTCCTCTACATGGCGCCCGAACGGCTGATGACCGAGCGCATGCTGGCCGCGCTCGGCCGCCTGCCGGTATGCCTGATCGCGGTCGACGAAGCCCATTGCATCTCGCAATGGGGCCCGTCCTTCAGGCCCGAATACGATGCGCTGACCGGCTTGCGCGAACATTTCCCGGGCGTGCCGATTGCGGGTTTCACTGCGACCGCGGACGAGATCACGCGCGAGGATATCCGCGCCAAGCTGCTGGCGTCCGGCGCGGCGGCGTTCGTTTCGGGCTTCGACCGCCCCAACATCGAACTCGCGGTCGAGCCCAAGGCCGGCGTCAGGACGCAGCTCCTGTCCTTCGTGCGCCGCCACCGGGGCGAGAGCGGGATCGTCTATTGCCTGTCGCGCAAGCGCGCCGAGGCGTTCGCCGTCGATCTGGCCGCCGAAGGTGTCCGCGCGCTGCCCTACCACGCCGGCATGGACTCAGGCGACCGGACGGCGAACCAGGACACGTTCATCACCGAGCCGGGGGTGGTGATGGTCGCGACCATCGCCTTCGGCATGGGGATCGACAAGCCGGATGTCCGGTTCGTCTTCCACACCGACATCCCGGCCAGCATCGAGGCCTACTACCAGGAGATCGGCAGGGCAGGCCGCGACAGCCAGCCGGCACAGGCGTGCATGCTCTTCGGGCTCGACGATATCCGCATGCGCCGGATGTTCATCGAAGACGGCGACGCGGACGACGCGCATAAACGGCGCGAGCACGCGCGGCTCGATGCGCTGCTCGGCTATTGCGAGGCGCCGACCTGTCGTCGGGCGACGCTGCTCGCCTATTTCGGCGAGCGGATCGAGGCCTGCGGCAATTGCGACCTCTGCCTCAACCCCGTCGCGCTGCTCGAAGCGACCGAGGATGCGCAAAAGGCGATTTCGGCGGTCATGCGCACCGGCCAGGTCTACGGCGCGGCCCACATCATCGATGTCCTGCGCGGCAACCCGACCGAGAAGGTCCTCGGCGCCCGCCATGACGGTCTTTCCAGCTTCGGGGTCGGCGCGGCGCTCGGCCAGCAGGAATGGCGCGCGATCATCCGCCAGCTCGTCGCCGCCGATCTCCTGCGGATCGACATCGCCGGCTATCGCGGCCTCAAGACCACCGAGACCGGACGGGCGTTGCTCGAGGGCCAGGGCAGCTTCCGGCGCCGGGCCGAGACGCTGCGAGCCAAGACCCGGGCCGCCCGCGCGCCCGCCGCCCCGGCGCCGGTGCAGGACGCTCCGGAACCCGGCCTGCTGGATGCGCTCAAGCTGCTGCGGCGGAAGCTCGCCGAGGCGCGTTCGGTGCGGGCCTACGTGATCTTCTCCGACCGCTCGCTCGAGGACATGGCGCGCCGCCGGCCGCTGACCCGGGAGGCCTTCGCCGCTGTCCACGGCGTCGGCGCGGCCAAGCTGCGCGACCTCGCGGACCCCTTCCTGTCCGCGATCGCGGAATATGCCAGCTCGCCCGACCGGCCCGGGATCGGAGGCGAGGATGGGTGAGTACGCGCTGGGCCAGGCCGTGCCGCGCTCGGAGGATCCGCGTCTGCTCCGCGGCGGCGGACGATATGTCGATGATGTCGTCCTGCCGCGCATGGCCCATGGCTGCGTGCTGCGCTCGCCCCATGCCCACGCCGAGATCCGCGCGATCGACAGCGCGGCCGCGCGCGCGGCGCCGGGCGTGCTGGCGGTGCTGACCGGTGAGGACTGGGCGGCCTCCGGCCTCGGCGACCTGCCGCGCGGCAGCGGCCGCACCATGCGCGACGGCAGCCCTATGCACGTGCCGCCCTATCCGGCGCTGGTGCATGGACGGGTGCGCCGGGTGGGCGATTATGTCGCGTTCGTGGTCGCCGAGACGGCCGCCCAGGCCCGCGACGCGGCCGAGCTGATTGCGGTCGATTACGCGCCGCTGCCCGCCGTCACCGACACCGCGCAGGCCGCGCGCCCGGGTGCGCCGGCGGTCTGGGACAACTGTCCGGACAATATCTGCTTCGTCCACCTGGCCGGCGACAAGGCGGCGGTCGACCGGGCGATCGAGGCAGCCGCCCATGTGATCGAGCATCGCTTCGTGATCAACCGGGTCACCGCCAACGCCATGGAGCCGCGCGGTTGCGTCGGCCATTACGATCCGGCCGAGGGCCTCTATACGCTCTACACCACGCTGCAGCAGGCCCACCCCTACCGCGCGAGCCTGGCGGGCACGGTGCTCAAGGTGCCCGAGAGCCATGTCCGGATCATCGCCGGCGACATCGGCGGCAGCTTCGGCATGAAGTCGGAGATCTACCCAGAGGTCCCGCTGGCGCTGTGGTCCTCGAAGCTGATCGGCCGGCCGGTCAAGTGGACGGCCGACCGCAGCGAGTCCTTCCTGAGCGACGCGCAAGGGCGCGACAACGTCACCGATGTCGCGCTGGCGCTCGACCGGGACGGAAAATTCCTCGCCCTGCGGGTGCGCACCCTGTTCAACCTCGGCGCCTATCTGATGCAGGCTGGGCCAAATCCCGGCGTGGTCAATCTGGGCACGCTGGCCGGCGTCTACACCACACCCGCGATCTCGGTCGACGTGACCGGACTGTTCTCGCACACCAACCCGACGCGGCCCTATCGCGGCGCCGGGCGGCCGGAAGCGGCGTATGTGATCGAGCGCATCATCGACATCGCGGCCGACAGGCTGGGCTTCGATCCGGTGGCCCTGCGCCGGCGCAACACCATCGCGCCGGCGCAGATGCCGTTCAAGACCGGGCTGACCTTCACCTATGACTGCGGCGCGTTCGAGGCCAACATGGACATGGCGATCGAACTCGCCGGTCTCGGCGGATTCGAGCAGCGCCGGCGCGCGGCCGCGACGCGCGGCAGGCTGCGCGGAATCGGCCTGTCCAACACCATCGAGCGCGCGGCGGCGGCGGGCATCGAGGGCGCGGAACTCCGCTTCGACCGCAGCGGGACCGCGACGATCCTCGCCGGCTCGATCACCCAGGGCCAGGGCCACGAGACGGTCTTCAAGCAGATCGTCTGCGACATGCTGGGCCTGGCCCCCGAGGAGGTGCGTTACGTCTGGGGCGATACCGACAAAATCGCCTTCGGCCACGGCACCGGCGGCTCGCGCTCGGCGACGCTGGGCGGCTCTGCGGTGCTGATGGCGACCGAGAAGGTGATCGAAAAGGCCCGCCTGATCGCGGCCCACCTGGTGGAAGCCGCACCGGAGGATTTGCACTTCGAAGACGGCGTGTTCACCATCGCCGGCACCGACCGGCGGATCGGTGTCAAGGAGGTCGCCCGCGCCGCCGTCAACCCGGACAGGCTGCCGGCCGGCATGGAGCCAGGCCTGACCGGCGGCGCGGTCTACACCGCGACCACCATGAACTTTCCCAACGGCTGCCATATCTGCGAGCTCGAGATCGACCCCGAGACCGGCAAGGTCGAGGTTCTCGCCTACAGCGTGGTCGATGACGTCGGCACGGTAATGAACCCGCTGCTGCTCAAGGGCCAGATCCACGGCGGCATCGCCCAGGGGCTGGGCCAGGCGCTGTTCGAGGACATAAGCTTCGAGGACGGCTCCGGCCAGCTCCTGACCGGATCGTTCATGGACTATGTCATGCCGCGGGCCGACGATCTGCCGATGATGGCGGTGAAGTCGAACCCGGTGCCCACCGCGACCAACCCGCTGGGCGTCAAGGGCGCGGGCGAGGCCGGCAATGTCGGCGCGCTGCCGGCGGTCGCCAATGCCGTCGTCGATGCGCTGTCGCCGCTCGGGATCGCCCATATCGAGATGCCGGCAACGACCGAGCGCATCTGGCGCGCGGTCCGTGGCGCGCTGCCGGCCGGCTGAGGATGGAGCGCCGCGAGAAGCTGCTGCTCACCTTGCTCCTGGGAATGGTCGTGGGCCTCGATCCGCTGTCGATCGACACGGCCCTGCCCGTCGCCGAGGTGATGGCCGAGGGGCTGGCGACCGACCTGTCCTCGATCCAGCTCAGCCTCAGCCTGTTCGTCCTCGGCATGGCGGTGGGACAGCTGTTCCATGGACCGGCTTCGGACCGGTTCGGCCGGCGGCCGGTCATGCTCGGCGCGCTCGGCCTGTATATCGCGGCCACGTTGGCGCTGGCGGTGGCGCCGGGAATCGACACCGTGATCGGCGCCCGACTGATCCAGGGCTTCGCGGCGGCCGCGACCCAGACCGTCAGCCGCGCGATCATCCGCGACCGGCTCGACCGGGAGGCGGCCTCTCAGGTGCTGTCCTACGTCTTTCTGGTGCTCGCTATCGCACCGATCGTCGCGCCGATCCTGGGGGCGTACCTGACCGAGACCGTCGGCTGGCGGTCGATATTCTGGATCATGATCGCCTACGGCGCGCTCGCCTTGATAGTGCACGGCCGCTGGCTGGCGGAGACCAACGCGCAGCGCGACCCGCACGCGCTCCACCCTGGCCGACTCGCCCGGGCGTTCGCGGCCCCGGCGGCCAACCGCCTCTTCTGGGCCTATGTCGCCTGCGGCGCGGCCTCGTTCTCGGCGCTGTTCGCATTCCTGATCGGCTCGCCCGCTTCCCTGATCGTCTTCCTCGGCGCAAGCCCTCGAGAGTTCAGCCTCTATTTCGCGATCGTCATGCTGGGCAACCTTGTCGGCTATCCGACCGGCGCCCGGCTGGTCGGCCGCCTCGGGCTCGACCGGCTGCTGCTGATCGGGACGCTGGGCGGGCTGGTCTCGGCGCTGTCGATCGCAATCCTCGCGCTGGCCGGAGTCCATGCGGTCGCTGCGATCGTCCTGCCGGTCTTCTTCTACATGTTCTTTTTCGCGCTGATCCTGCCGCCGTCGACCGCGGGCGCTCTGTCGCCCTTCCCCAGGGCGGCCGGCGCGGCGTCCGCGCTGCTCGGCTTCGTGCAGCTCGGCGCGGCCGCGCTGACCGGTGCGCTGGTGGGCGCCTTCGATGACGGCACCCACGCGCCGATGGTCACCGCGATCGCCATCGCCAGCCTGGTGGGGCTTGCCGCATACGGCGCTGTACGGCTCAACCAGGCACATCGGGCGCAATAGACCTTGTCCGCAAACCGCAAAACGTCGCGCTCCGTGGTCCCGCCCGAGGTGCTGGTCGGGCGGGCGCAGGACCTGGCCGTGCGGTTCCGCGCGGTTCAGGTCGAAACCGAGGCAGCGCGCCGCGTCCCGCAGCAGAGTTTCGATGCGCTGATCGATGCGGATCTGTTTCGCCTGCTGGTCCCCGCGCGCCACGGCGGGTTCGAGCATGATCTGGAGACCTATCTCGATGTCGCCTTCGAGGTCGCGCGCGGCTGCGGCTCGACCGGATGGGTCTATGCGATCACCAGCGCCTACCAGCTCCTGGTCGGGCTCTATCCGGAACAGGCCCAGGACGACGTCTGGGGCGTCGATCCGCGCGCGGTCAGCGCCGCTTCGTTCTCGCCCTCGGGCGACGCCGTCCCGGTCGATGGCGGCTACCTTCTGTCGGGCAAGTGGTTGTATTGCTCGGGCGTGGACAATTGCGGCTGGATGATCCTCGGCGTCGAGGTGCCGGCTGCGGGCGGGGAAGAACCGACGGGCCGCGGCCTCATCCTGGTGCCGACGTCCGAATTCGACATCGAGGACAACTGGCACGTCATCGGCCTCGCCGGCACGGGCTCGAAGAACATCGCATGCCGCGAGGTCTTCGTGCCCGCCCACCGGTTCCTGTCGCTCGCCGACGCCGGCTCGGGCCGGCCGCCCGGATCGGCGGTCAACCCGGCCGCGCTCTATCGCATTCCCATGTTCACCGTGATCTCGATCAGCTTGTGCGCGGCGGTCATGGGCATGGCCCAGGGCGCGTTCGACGAGTTCACCGGCGGCATTCGCGAACGCATCACCCGCGGCGCGTCGATCACCAGCGCGGTGCCGATGGCCGAACTCCCAGGCGTCCAGCTTCGCGTGGGCGGGGCTGCGGCCGCCATCGATGCCGGCCGGGTCCTGGTCCGCCACGACTGCCGCGAGATCGTCTCGACGGTGGCCGGCGGCGACAGCCTCAGCGTCGAACAACGCGCCCGGTTCAAGCGAAACCAGGCGTTCGCCGTGAAGTTGTCCATCGATGCGGTGGACGCCCTGTTCAAGGGCGGCGGCGGCGGCGGTCTGTTCACCACCAGCGCCCTGCAGCGCTACTGGCGCGATGCGACGGCCGGGGCGATGCACATCACCATGCAATGGGACGTCATGGGCGCGCTCTACGGCCGCGTCGCGCTGGGCCTGCCGCCGGGCTCGGACAATTTCTGAGGCGGACGGACGGCAGGCGCCGAGCTCGGGCGTTTGACAAAGGCCGGGCTGTACCTGGAGAACGAGCTTTCGCGCGATCTCGGCCGCAAGGATGCCCTTGCCGGCGAGCAGCTCGTCGCCAAGGGCATGAAAGTGCTGTCGCTGACCGGCGCGGACGCGAAGACGTTCGGCGAGCTTGCTTATACCTCGCAATGGGATGTCGTCGAAAAGCGCGACCCCGTGCTCGGCAAGAAGCTGTGCGCCCTGATCGGCCGGTAGCGGCATCTCAGAAAAACCGGAGGGAACCCGGGGGAAACCGGTTTTTCTTTCCTCGGTTTTCACCGGTCGATTGACAACACCCGAGGCGTGGGACACCGTTCGACCACCGAGGAATCGAAAGACGACCCCAAGAGAGGACCGAATGAGACATTCGCTTATCGTCACAGCAATAGCGGCAGGGGCCGTCTATGCCGCCACCGCCACCGTCACCGCCGCCGAAGAGGTCAATCTCAAGGCGGGCTATTTCATCAGCAACAAGAAGTCCTTGACCCGCCAGGCCTTCGACAGTTTCGTCGCCAAGGTCAACGCCGACGGCAAGGGTCTGGTGCAAATTCCGCAGGTCGTCGGCCGCGAAGCGATTCCCTCGCGTCAGTTGGGCAACGCCGTCAAGAGCGGGCTGCTCGACCTTGCCGGCACGCCCCCGGCGTATATGGCCAATCTGGTCAAGCTCGCCACCGGGTTCACGCCGACGACCAAGACCGCGCCGGTCATGCGCGAGAACGGCGCCTGGGACATCTTCAAGGACCTGTTCGCCAAGCAGGCCAACATGCATCTGCTGTCGATGTATGGCGGGGACATCGTCTTCCACATTTACAGCAACAAGGAGATCAGGTCGCTGGCCGACTTCAAGGGCCTCAAGATGCGCACCTCGAACACCTACAAGGCGTTCTTCGATGCGCTCGGCGCGCGGACCCTCAACATGCCGCGGCGCGAGATCTTCACCGCCATGGAGCGCGGCGCGGTCGACGCCTACGCCAACCTGGACTCCGAGGTGATGTCGCAAGGCTGGTTCGATGTCTCGAAATACAAGCTCGTGCCGGGCTTCTACCACCCGATCATCGTCGTCGGGGTCAACATGAACAAATGGAAGACCCTGAACGCCAAGCAACAGGGCGTGCTGACCAAGGCGGGCCTCTACCTGGAGACCGAGCTGTCCGCGGATCTGGGCAGGAAGGACCGCGAGATCGGCAATCGGCTCGTCACCGAGAAGGGCATGAAGCTCCTCAAGCTGTCCGATGCGGACTCCGCGAAGTTTCTCGAACTCGCCTACACCGCCCAATGGGATGTCGTCGAAAAGCGCGATCCCGTGATCGGCAAGAAGCTGCGGGCCCTGATCGGCAATTAGCCTCGTCGATCGGGCCGCCTCGGCCGCGCGGCCCCGATGGGCCCGCGCGGCCTCGGATAGGGACGGGGCGATCCCATGTGGAAACCCGACGGGTTGTTTGACCGGCTGCTCGTGGTGACCGGCGTGGTGCCCGGCGTGATCGTGGCCCTCCTGGCGATCGGCGTGGCCGCCGAGGTGTTCGCGCGGAACCTCGGTTTGACCGGCTTTTACTGGATGCTCGAAGCCGTCGAGTACGGTCTGTTGACCCTGACGATGGTCGGTGCGGCCTACATCCTCAGCATCGGGCGCCACGTCACCGTCGATCTCGTGCTTTCCGCCTTGCCGGGCCGCGTTCGCCGATATTTCCGCATCGCCATAAACCTGGTGGTCATCGCGGTTGCGGCAATCATCCTCTATTACGGCGTGATCACCACGCATCTCGCCTATGTCGAGGATTCCACGCTCTACAAGTCCTTCGACATCAAGGAATGGATCCCGATGGCGGTGGTGCCCGGCGGCATGGCGCTGTTTCTGATCGAGGCGGTCCGCCAGTTCGTCCGCTCCTTCGACCCGCACGACAGCGATCCCGCCTTGCGCGGCGAGCGGCCAGAGGCGTTCTGAGCCATGGAGTGGTACTGGGCGCTGCTCTTCCTGCTCGGCATGGTCATGGTGCCGATGTTCCTCGGCGTTCCGGTGGCGATCGCATTTTTGGCCGCCAACGTCATCGGCGCGCTCGCTTTCCTGGGCGGCGAGGCCGGGCTGATCCAGCTCGAACGCAATGTCGTCGACGGGCTGGTGCGCTTCGCGCTCGCGCCGGTGGCGATGTTCATCCTGATGGGCGAGATCCTGTTCCATACCGGCGTCGCGATCCGCGCGATCGATGCGATCGACAAGCTGATCGCCCGCGTGCCGGGCCGCTTGTCTCTGGTCGCGGTCGCCGGCGGTACGGTGTTCTCGACGCTGTCGGGCTCGAGCATGGCGAACACGGCGCTGCTGGGCACCACTTTGATGCCCGAGATGCAGCGCCGCGGTTACCACCGCTCGATGGCCATGGGGCCGATCCTCGGCACCGGTGGGATCGC
The DNA here is from genome assembly GCA_965248835.1 of Alphaproteobacteria bacterium. Lineage (GTDB taxonomy): Bacteria > Pseudomonadota > Alphaproteobacteria > MPNO01 > MPNO01 > CAYFYS01. Next base: position 856,857 of record CBDFLJ010000001.1, on the reverse strand, counting down.
CATGCTGATCCCGCCGTCGAGCCTCGCGGTGCTGCTCGGCAGTCTGTCGGGGATCTCGATCGCCGGCATCCTGATCGCCGGCGCGATCCCCGGCCTGATCATGGCCGTCGTCCACTTCACCTACGTGATGACCCGTTGCACCTTGAACCCGACGCTCGCGCCGCGCTACGACATGCCGGCCATGACCGTCTGGGAGCGGGTGCGCCCGGTGCTGATCTATGTGGTGCCGCTGCTCAGCCTGTTCGTCGTCGTCGTCGGCTCCATCCTGGTCGGCTTTGCGACACCGACAGAATCGGCCTCGCTGGGCGCCATCGGGGCCGTGCTCGCCGCGGCATGCTACGGCTCGCTGAGCTGGAAGGGCCTATGGACCGCGATGGTCGAGACCGGAAAGCTCGCGGTGATGATCTATTTCATCATCGCCGCCTCGCTGACGTTCTCGCAGATCCTGTCGTTCTCGGGCGCGACCACGGGGCTGTTGTCGCTGATGCAGCAGATCGACCCAACGCCGATCTCGCTCCTGGTCGCGATGATGCTCCTGATGCTGATCATGGGCTGCTTCATGGACCCGGTGAGCATCATGCTGATCACCTTGCCGTTCTTCATCCCGCTGGCCGAGTTGATCCACATCAACCTGATCTGGTTCGGAGTCCTGATGCTCCTCGCACTGGAGATCGGCCAGACCACGCCGCCCTTCGGGATGCTGCTGTTCGTCATGCGCGGCGTGGCGCCGGCCGAGACCACCATGCGCGACATCTATGCCGCGGTGGCCCCCTTTGTTCTGCTGGAGATCGGCATTCTCGCCTTCCTGATCGCCGTTCCCGGCGCGGTCACCTGGCTGCCCGCCCTGATGGCCGGCTGAGCGCGGCCTGCTTTGGCCGGGCGGCGTGCCGTTAACCAAGACCCGGCTGGTCGATTACGACAAGGGCTATCGGCTGCACAAGTTCGAGATGGGTGAGAATACCGGTACGCATGTCGATGCGCCCTCGCATTTCATCCAAGGCAAGCCCGCGATCGACGAACTGGCGCTGCGCGACATCGTCGGCGTCGGTATCGACACGCTGAGCCTCGATTTCGGCGCCTCCAGGAATTTCGCCTTCCATGTCGCCATGCTCAAGGCCGGCAAGTACCAGATCGAGAACATGGCAAACCTGGATGCGCTTCCGGCGCGCGGCGCGACGGTGGTCGTCGGCGTGCTGCCGGTCAAGGACGGCTCGCAGGCGCAGGCAAGGATTCTCGCCCTGCTGCCCTGATGCCGCCGATTACGCCGAGAAGCGCGGGATCACGGTCTCGCCGAACAGGCGGACCGAGCGGGCGGCGTCCTCGAGGGACATGTCGTTGAAATTGACCTGAAGCGAGGCGTGGTCGCAGCCGTCCATGGCCGCATCGAAGGCGCGGAACTGCTCGACCAGATCGGACGGCGTGCCGACGAAGGCGGCCATGTGCGCGACCTGGCTCTCGAAGGTCTCCGCCGCCATCTTCTTGTGCATCCTGTCGTAGTTCCTGTAGGTCGAGGCCGGCGTGCCGGCGGCATAGCCCGAGGTCGCATCGACGATCGAGGCGAAGTGCCGCTCGATCCGAGGCTTGGCGATGCGGATCGCTTCTTCCCGATCCTCGTGACAGAACATGAAGACGGCCAGCATCACCACGGGTTTGCCGGGATGGCCGGCTTCCGCCCAGGCCTCGCGATAGATCTGGACGAGTTCGGACGGGGTCGAGCCGACACCGGGGATCGCCATCACGCCATAGCCAAGCCGGCCGGCGCGGGCGAAGGACTCCGGGGTTCCCACCGCGGCGATATAAAAGTTCGGCCGCGGCTTCTGGGTCGGCCGCGGCAGCGAGGTGACGTTGGCGAAGCGGTGGAAGCGGCCGTCCGCGGTCACGTTCTCCTCTTCCAGCAACCGGCGGACCTGCGCCACTCCCTCTTCGAACCGATCGATGCTTTCTTCCATGTCGATGCCGAAATTGGCGTACTCGTATGGCAGGAAGGCGCGGGCGAACCCGACGTCGAGCCGGCCGCCGGAGATCGCATCCAGCATGCCGATCTCCCCGGCGAGCTTGAGCGGGTTGTTGAACACCGGCAGGACCGCGCCGGTCACCATCCGCGCGGTTCCGGTCCGCTGGCTCGCTGCAGTCAGAAAGACGATCGGGTTGGGGCTTAGCCCGCCCCAGGGATGGAAATAGTGCTCGACGATCCGGACATGGGTGTAGCCGTAGGCATCGCACATCCCGACCAGCTCAAGCGATTCCGCGAAGTACTGCGCGGCCGGTTTCTCTGCCTCCTTCACGTCCGGAAAGAACTGCATACCGAATTGCATCGGCATCCCCGTTGATCGGTCCGCCTGGCCGGCTCGCCCGAACCGGCGGCCGGATCGTAGGCCAAACCGATGTCCGGCACCATCGACGCGAGACCGGCTTTGACGCTTCGCGGCAGCTTCCGCCCGGTGCTTGGCGCGTGCGACGTTGGCCGGCGGCCCCGCGATAGTCTAGTTTCGCGGCATGGCAAGCCGAACCCCGGACCGCGCGCAGGAGCCTGCCGGACAGGTCTATGTACTGACAGCTTCGGTGCTGACGCTGCTGTGCGGCTCCGGTGCGATGTTCCTGATCGTGGTCGCCCTCAAGCCGATCGCGGAGGAATTCGGCTGGCCGCGGGCGGTCCCCTCGCTCGCCTTCTCGCTCCAGTTCATCGGCTCCGGGTTCGGCGGGATGATGATGGGGATGCTGCTCGACCGTATCGGCATGGGCAAGCCCGCCCTGGTCGCGGCGGTGATGATCAGCTCCGGGGCGGTGCTGATGAGCGAGGCGAGCGCTGCCTGGCATTTCTATTTCATCTACGGGGTGATGTTCGGCTTCGTCGGCACCGGGGCGCTGGCGGCACCGTCGATGGCCAACATCACCCGCTGGTATATCCGCCGCCGCGGCATGGCCGTGGGCATCGTCGCCGGCGGACAGAGCCTGGCCGGCATCCTGTGGCCGCCGATATTCGGATTTTTCATGCAGGCCTATGGCTGGCGTCAGACCGCGTTCGGCTATGGCATTTTCGCGCTGATCACGCTGCTTCCGCTGTGCCTGATCATGCGCCGCCGGCCGCCGCCGCCGTCGGTTGCCGTTCGCACGCCGGAGACGGGCCCGATGCGGCCGGAACCGATCCCGCCCATGAGCGCGCGAAGGCTGCAGGTCATCCTTTGCGTTGCGATCATCGGCTGTTGCGTGGCCATGGCGTTGCCGCTCGGCCATCTGGTGTCCTATATCACCGACCTCGGGCACCCGATCGACAACGCGGTCGAGATGCTCTCGGTCCTGCTGATGTCGGCCTTCGTCAGCCGTTCTGTCTTCGTCGGGCTGCTGGCCGACAATATCGGCGGGCTCGAGGCTTTGCTGGTCTTCTCCGGAACCCAGGCCGCGACCCTTGCCGCGTTCACCATGTTCGACGGGCTCTATGTCCTCTACGGGATCGCCGCCCTGTTCGGGCTCGGTTACGGCGGGATCTTCCCGGTCTATGCGGTCGCCATCCGTGAGCACATGCCGTTTCGCGAGGCCGGCAGCAGGACCGGGCTGGTCTTCCTGTTCGGCGCGCTCGCCATGGGGTTCGGAAGCTGGATCGGCGGCGTGCTGTTCGACATGACGGGGTCCTATGTCTCGGCGTTCCTCCTCGGCGTCGCCTTCAACCTCGCCAACGTGATCATCATCGCCGTGCTGATCTTCCGGATCCAGCGGCCGCGCCTTATGCCGGCGGTGGTCTGACATGTCCGGCGTCCCGCAGCCCGACCCGCAGGCCGCCTTCCACGGCCGGATCGCTGCGCGCAATCTGGCGGCGCTCTGGGTCGGAAGGCGCGGGATCGATCTGTCCCGGCCGCGGTCTCCGGCAGAGCCGACGCTGTGGACATTCCAGGACATACGCCCGGTGATCATGGAGGCCGGCGGGCTGGTCACCGCCGAAGACGCCTTCCGCCGGGTGCTCGCGCTCGCCAATCCGGGCTTCGGCGGTGCCATGCGTGCGACCCAAACGCTCTATGCCGGGCTTCAGCTCGTCCTGCCGGGCGAGATCGCGCCGTGCCATCGCCACAGCCAGACCGCGATCCGGTTCGTGATCGAAGGAACCGGTGCGCTGACCACCGTCGAGGGCGAGCCGACATCGATGCGGCCGGGCGACTTCGTGGTCACGCCGCACTGGACTTGGCACGACCACCGGAATGACGGCGAAGAGCCGGTGATCTGGCTGGACGTGCTCGACACGCCGCTGATCGATGCGCTGGACACCGTTTTTCGCGAGACCTACCCTGGGCTGATGCACCCGACGGTTCGCCCCGACGGCGACGCCGCAGCGCGCTACGCCAGCGGCCTGCGCCCGTTCGGCGAGGGTGCGCACGGCCAAGCGTGCCCGGTCCTCAACTATGACGGCCGGTCGGCCCGCGCCAGCCTGGAGGCGTTGCGCCGCGCCGGTGGCCCCGACCCCGTCCACGGCCACAAGATGCGCTACATCGACCCGACGACCGGCGGCGATCCGACCCCGACGATGGCGGCGTTCCTGCAGCTCCTGCCGGCCGGGTTCGCGGGCCGCGACTACCGGGCGAGCGACGGCGTGCTCTACTGCGCGGCGGCCGGGCGCGGCGCGACGGTGGTCGAAGGCACCAGGATGGAATGGGCCGAGCGCGATGTCTTCGTCGTGCCGGGCTGGCATGTCCATCGCCACGAAGCTGCCGAAGACACCGACGCGGTGTTGTTCAGCGTCTCGGACCAGGCCGCGCAGCGGGCGTTGGGCGTCTGGCGCGAGGAACGGATCGGGGAGGAAGCGGGATGAACGGCGCCGCACGGCGGGAATTCGTGCGTGAACACCGCACGGCGGTCTTCGGCTATGCGCGCAAGGCTGACGGGCCGTCGATGTCGTGCTGCTACTACGTGATGGACGGCGATGACATCCTGGTCTCGACCATGATCGGCCGCGCCAAGGCGAAGGCGGTCAAGCGCAACCCGAAGGTCTCGCTCTGCGTGCTCGACGAGAACTGGCCGCCGGTCTATCTGCTGGTCTACGGCGATGCGGTGATCGAAGACGACGGCGGCGGCGAGCTCCTGATCAGGATCTGTGAGCTGATGGCCGGCCAGGAGATGCCCGAGCCGCAGCGCGCAGAATTGCGCAAGCTCGCCGCCGAGGAGGGCCGGGTGGTCGTCCGCATCAGGCCCTACGCCACCTTCGAGTCGCCGCCGCGCCACGTCTACGCCCCGGAGGATGTCGAGACGCTCAGCCACGGCTACGGCGCCAATCTGCCCTGGGATGCCGCGTAGCGCCGGTTCGCGCACTCAGTCGAAGACCGTCTCGTCGTAGTGATCCGGCGAGACGAAGGCCTCGATCACCGTCGGGCCGGAGGCTGCCAGCGCATCGGCAAGTGCGGCGGCGAGCGCCTCGGGGGTGTGGACGCCGACCGCCGGGACACCGAAATAATGCTCCGGGGTCGACGGCGGCCCTTCGCCGAGCGCGGTACCGACATGGGCATACTGGCGGCGCATCTGCTTGACCTTGATCAGGCCGAGCCAGCCGTCGTTGAGCACCACGATGGGCAGCGCCAGCCCCATGCGCTTGGCGGTCGCGACCTCGCCGCAGGTCATCTGGAAGCAGCCGTCGCCGATCAGGCAGACCACCGGCCGTTCCGGCGCCGCGATCTTGGCCGCGATCGCCGCCGGCAAGCCGAAGCCCATCGACGACCAGCCGTTGGTGATCAGGAAGGTGCGCGGGCCGTGCGCCGCCCACTGACTGGCGATCTGGTGGGTGTGCGCACCAACGTCGAAGGCAAGCACGCCATCGGGCGGCAGGCCGCGGCGCACCACGTCGATCGCCTGATGCGGCACGAAGCCCGGCGCCTGCGGCCGCAGCGCGGCCTGGAACCCCTCGCAATGGGCGCGGACTCTGTCCTCCGTCCATTCGTTCTCCGTCGGCGGGGCGGCGAGCAGCCCGGCGAGTGCGCCGGCGAGGTCGCCGATCACCTCGTGGGCGATCCTCACCGTACCGTCGGTGTCGGCCGGTTCGGGATCGACATGGACGACCGGGACGGTCCCGGCCCAGGCCTCGTACTCGACCTCGATCGGGTCGTAACCGATGCCGAGGATCAGATCGGCCGTCGCGACGAAGGCGCGCTGGACTTGGCGGCAAGCCCGCTCGATGCAGCCGATGGACAGGGGATGGTCCTCGTCGATCAGCCCCTTGGCCATGGTCGTGGTGGCGAACGGCAGCCGGTAATGCTCGACCAGCCGGCGCAGCAGGTCCGGTTCCGCGAGCCGCATCGCGGTCGTCCCGATCACCGCGATCGGCCGCCGCGCGGCGGCGATCCGCGCGGCCGCCGCGCCGATCGCGGCTCGATCGGCGCTGGGCGCGGCCAACGGGGCGCCGATTTCCGGCACGGCCTCGCACGCCTGCATCAGAGCGACATCCTCGGGCAGGTCGAGATGGACCGGGCCCTGCGGCTCGGACAGCGCGATCCGGACCGCCGCCGCGGTGGTCTCGGCGACCCGCCCGGGGCGGAGCGCAAGACTCGCCTTGGTGATCGGGCCGAACAGCGTGTGATGATCGACCAGCATCTGGATGCGCCGGCCGAGTTGGTCCTGGTTGAGGTTGCAGGTCACGGCGATCATCGGCGAGCGGTCGAGATAGGCATCGCCCACCCCGGTGGCGAGGTTGGTCGCCCCCGGGCCAAGCGTCGCGATCCCGAGCCCGGGCCGGCCCGTCATGCGGCCCATCACGTCGGCGGCGAACCCGGCGCTGCCCTCGTGCGCGGTCAGCACGAAGGTCATCCCGCCGGCGCGCATCGCCTCGATGAAGGGCAGCACGTTGCCGCTGGGGATGCCGAAGCCGTGGGTGATCCCGGCTGCCTTCAGCGTCGCGACGATCAGATCCGCGTTGTTCATGGGCGGCCCCGCTAGCATGGACCGGACCTTGGCCGAGCGCGCACCGTCTGGCAAGCTTGGCCAACGGACCCGCACGGGCAGGCGAGATGACGGCTCCAACGATAAAGACCACGCTGGTCGGCTCCTACCCCTGGCCTGACTGGCTGCACGCCCATCCGACCGCCGAGGCGATCGAGGACGCGACGCGCATGGTCATCCACCTCCAGGAGAAGGCCGGGATCGATGTCGTCTGCGAGGGCGAGTTCGCCCGCTACGACCCCGACCATCCGCAGACCAACGGCATGATCGAGTACTTCGTCCATCCGATGGGCGGGGTGCGCGCGGCGATGACCTTCGGCGAGATCGTCGACTTCGAGTCCCAGCCGACCATGGGTTTCCGGACCCGCCCGGCGGCGGTCGCCGAGGGACCGGTCACCAGCGGAACCCTTGATCTCGCCGCGCCCTGTCGGCGGGCCAAGGCGCTCGCCTCCAGGCCGTTCAAGTTCGCGCTGACCGGTCCGCACATGCTGGCCAAGACTCTGGTCGATGCCCATTACGGCGACCGGATCGCGCTGGCCGAGGCGATCGCCCATGTGCTGGCCGAGCAGGTCGCGCGGCTCGATGCGGACATCGTCCAGGTCGACGAGGCGAACCTTCCCGGCGCACCGCAGGAATGGGAATGGGCCGCCCGGGTGATGAACATCGTGCTCGATGCGGTCCCCACGACGCCCGCGGTCCATCTCTGCTTCGGCAATTACGGCGGCCAGGTCTCCCAGAAGGGCGCGAACTGGGAGCCGCTGATCGCCTATCTCAACGCATTGCACGCCGATCACGTGGTCTGCGAGAATGCGCACCGGCCCGACGGGGAGCTTGAGGTGTTCCGCGACCTGCGTCCGGAGATCGGCATGGGACTCGGCGTGGTCGACGTCAAGGCGACCGAGATCGAGGCCGCAGAGACTGTCGCGCGACGGATCGAGCGCGCCGCAGACGTGATCGGTGCGGAGCGTATCCGTTACGTCCACCCCGACTGCGGGCTGTGGAACCTGTCGCGCTACATGGCCGACGGGAAGATCTCCGCGGTCGTTGCCGGCCGCGATCTCTACGAAGGCTGAACCGGGACGAAAGGCGAAAATCCATATGGCAAGCACAAGCGGTATCCGGGAAGTGGCCCATGTCGAGTGCCCCGGCGGCGGGCAGATCCGGGTCGATGGGACGACCGCCTATGTCGGGCACATGGCCGCGCCCTACGGCACCTCGATCTACGACGTCGCCGATCCGGCGAACCCGCGGCAACTGGCCGAGATCGCGATCCCGGCAGGCTTCCATTCCCACAAGGTCAGAGCCGGGAACGGGCTGATGGTGGTCAACCACGAGCGTCTCGGCGGCGAGGCGCCCGAGGACTTCGTGGGCGGGCTCGGCATCTACGACGTCGAAGATCCGTCCAGGCCGCGCCACGTCACCAACTGGGAGACCTGGGGCACAGGCGTCCATCGGTTCGATTTCGACGGCCGTTATGCCTACATCTCGCCCACCGTCGAGGGCTATGTCGGCAATATCATGATGATTCTCGACCTCGCCGATCCGGCGAGCCCCGAGGAGGTCGGCCGCTGGTGGATCCCCGGCCAGTGGGAGGCCGGCGGCGAGACTTATCCATGGGCAGACGGGCCGCCGCCGCGCTGCCATCACCCGCTCAGGATGGGTGATCGGCTCTATACCAGCTACTGGCATCACGGCGTGTTCATCCTGGGCATCGAGGACATGACCAGGCCGGAAATGATTTCGAGCTATCCGATCAGCCCGGCATACCCGCATCCGCAGCACACCGCGCTGCCGATTCCGTTCCCGGTGCACGGCAAGACGATCCTGGTCGTCGCCGATGAGGACGTCGCCAAGCTGCGGCCGAGCCCGCCGGCGATCATGTGGGTCTTCGACATCACAGACGAGACCAGGCCGATCCCGATCTCGACCTTCCAGGTGGACGGCCTCGACCCCGACGGCGCGCCGCAGATCCCGATGACCGGATGCCACCAGCCGAGCGAGGTGGTCATCGGCACCGAGATCCCGTTCGCCTGGTTCGCTCAGGGCCTCAGGGTTGTCGACATTGCCGACCCGCATGCGCCCAAGGAGACCGCCCACTTCCTGCCCGACCCGCCGCGCGCCGCCGACCGGGTCTGCGCCAACGACGTGACCATCGACGACCGTGGCCTGATCTACCTGATCGACCGCATCAACGGATTCCATATCCTCGAGCGGCAGTGATCCGGATCCGCGCCATGTCTCCGCGCCATGTCCCTGTGCCGGCAAGCCTTTCGATCCTATATTTGATCAACAGGTAACTGAACCCTTACCGGACGAGCTGCGCGCGGGGATGAGAGCGTTGAGACCAAGCTGGGGAACTTGCGGCACGCGATGGCCGGCCTGGGCCGTCCTCGCGGCGCTCGGCCTTGCCCTATCGTCGCCGGCCACGGCCCAGGACACCGCGCTGTCCGACAGGGCCAAGGGCCTGGACGGCAACGGCAACGGCGTCATCGACCGCAACGAGGCCGGCGGGCCGCTGGCTGCGAACTTCGAAGAGATCGACTGCGACAAGTCCGGCTCGCTCGACGGCGCCGAGATCAGCGGCTTCTTCCAAGGCACCGGCTGTCCGAAGACGGCGGCGACCCGGACTGCGGCGCAGGCGGGCGGCCCGCCGGGCCTGTCGCCGCGGGCGAAGGCGGCCGACGCCAACGGCAACGACGTGATCGAGCGCAGCGAGGCCGGCGGTCCGCTGGCCGCCAATTTCGACAAGATCGACAAGGACAAGTCCGGCGCGCTCGACGGCGCGGAGATCCGCGCTTTCTTCCAGGGCGGCGGGTCGGCAAGCGGCGGACCGCGCCCCGGCGGCCGGCCGCCGGCGACGGTGCGCCTCGACAAGGTCATCGCCGAGCCGTTGGGCCAGACGATCCCGGTGATCGGCCGCCTGGTGGCGCGCCAGACCGGCGTCATCGCCTCGGAGATCCGCGGCGCGGTGATGGCGATGCGGGTCGATGTCGGCGACCGCGTGGCGCGGGGGGCGGTGATCGCAGTGATTTCGGCCGACCGGTTGCGCGCGGTGCGCGACCGCTACGCCGCCTCGGTCGGGCGCTTCAAGGGCATGGTCGCGACCGCTGAGGCCGAGTACCGCAAGAAGCAACGCGAGCTGCAGCGCCTGGACCGGCTGCGCAAGTCCGCGGCGTTCTCGCGCGCGCGCTACGAGGACATCGAGCGCGACGTCCAGTCCCGCCGCGGCACGCTGGCCGAGCGCAAGGCGCAGCTCAAGGAGGCTCGGGCCCAGCTTCGCCAGGCCCAGATCGACCTCGACGACACCGAGATCAAGGCGCCGTTCCCGGGCGTCGTCACCCAGAAACATATTGATGTCGGCACCTATGTCGCGGTCGGCGCGCGCGTCGTCAGCCTGTTGAACGACACCGATATCGAGGCCGAGGCCGAGGTCCCCGCCGACAGGATGCGCGGGCTCAGGGTCGGCGCCGCCGTGAGGCTCAGGCTCGACGACGGGACCTTGCACCGGGCGGTGGTCCGGGCCATCGTGCCCAGCGAGAACGTCAGGACCCGGACCCGGCCGGTCCGCTTCACGCCCCGGTTCAACGGTACGCGCGGCCCGCTGGCCGCGAACCAGTCGGTCACCGTCCTGATCCCGATCGGCGGCGGCCAGACGGTGGCGACCGTCCACAAGGATGCCGTGGTGCGCCGCGGCGCGGACGCCTTCGTCTATGTCGTCGAGGGCACCAACGCGCGGCGCGTGAAAGTGCTTCTGGGCGATGCGATCGGCCCACGCTTCGTCGTGCTCGAAGGCGTCAAGCCCGGCCAGAAGGTCGTCGTCCGCGGCAACGAGACGCTGGGCTTGGGCGGCCAGGTCCGGGTCACGGGTCCGCTCGGCGGCGCCTAGGCCATGTCCGGTCCGGCTCCAATGCGCAGGCGTAGCCCATGAACATCATCCGGCTGTCGATCGAGCGCCCCATGGCGGTCATCGCCATGGTGCTGATGATTCTCCTGTTCGGCTATGTCGCGCTGCAGCGCATCCCGATCCAGATGGCGCCCGACGTGCGCCAGCCGGTTATCATCGTCACCACATCCTGGCGCGGCGCCGCGCCGGCGGAGATCGAGCGCGAGATCGTCATCCCGCAGGAAGACGAGCTCAAGGGCCTCGAAGGCGTCAACCGGATGCTGAGCGAGGCGAGCCAAGGCGAGGGCAAGATCACGCTCGAGTTCTCGCCCGACATCAATTTCGACCGCGCCCTGCTGCTGGTCGCCAACCGGCTCGACCGGGTGAACACCTACCCGGAAGAGGCCGACGAGCCGACCCTGGGCACCTCGGGGACCGAGGACAACGCGATCGCCTGGTTCGTGTTCACCCGGGTTCCGGGCAACGACCGGGACATGATCACCTACGGCGATTTTCTGCGCGATGTGGTGCAGGAGCGGCTGGAGCGGGTGCCCGGGATCGGCGGCGTCAACATCTTCGGCGAGACCGAGCGCGAGATGCAGGTCGTCATCGACCCGCAGCGGCTTGCCCGCTACGAGATGACGGTGGGCGAGGTGATCGCCCGGCTGCGCGCGGCCAACGCCTCGATCACCGCCGGCGACGTGGACGAGGGCAAGCGGCGCTATGTCGTGCGGACCGAGGGCGACCTGACGAGCCCCGACCAGGTCCGCGCCGTCGTCTTGCGCAGCGCCGCGAACGGCGCCGGGCTCGGCCGGGTGACCGTCGGCGACATCGCGACCGTCGATCTCGCCTACAAGGAGCTTCGGGCCAAGCTCAATTCCAACGGCATCAGGGCGATGGGGCTCAACGTGACCCGCGAGCAGGGTGCGAACGTCATCGAGACCATGGCGTTGGTCCGCGCCGCGATCGAAGAGATGAAGGCCGGCCCGATCGGGCGCGCCGGGCTGCGGGTCCAGCAGGTCTATGACGAGACCGACTACATCAACTCCTCGATCAACCTGGTGATGCAGAACATCTATTTCGGCGGCCTGCTGGCGGTGATCATCCTGTTGGTGTTCCTGCGCTCGTGGCGGCCGACGGTGGTCGTCGCCGTCGCCATCCCGATCTCGGTCGTCGGCTCCTTCGTCGCGATGGCGCTGTTGGGCCGCTCGCTCAACGTGATCAGCCTGGCCGGCATCGCGTTTGCCGTCGGCATGGTGGTCGATGCCGCGATCGTGGTGCTGGAGAACATCTACCGGATGCGTCAGGAAGGCGTCTCGCGCACCGACGCCGCCTACTACGGCACGGCCCAGGTCTGGCCCGCCGTCCTGGTCTCCGCGCTGACCACGGTGATGGTGTTCATCCCGATCCTGATCATGGAACTCGAGGTCGGCCAGCTCTTCCGCGACATCGCAGTGGCGATCTCGGTCTCCGTGCTGCTGTCGCTCCTGGTCTCGGTGACCCTGATCCCGGCGCTGTCCAACCGGATCCTTGCCAACCGCATCCCCTCTCGCGAGGCCATGCTGCGCCTGCCGGTCATCGACCGCTTCGCCGGCGGGTTCGGGGCCTTCTGGCGCGCGTTTGCCCGCCTGGTGGTCCGCGACAAGGTCGTCGCGCTGGCGGTCGTCGGCAGCATCACGGTCGCCGCCGGCCTGTTCGCCGCCGCCTTCCTGCCCAAGCTCGACTACCTGCCGGTCGGCAACCGCAACTTCGTCATCGGCTTCGTGCTGCCGCCGTCGGGCTACAACCTCGACACCACCCAGAAGATCGCCGAGACGGTGGCCGATGAGACCCGCAAGAACTGGTCGGACGAAGCGATCGCCGAGAGCGGCGGCACGCACCCGCCGGACAGGCCGGCTTCCGAAAAGTTCATCGACCGGTTCTTCTACGTGGCGCTGCGCGGCCGGGCGTTCATCGCCGGGCGCCATGTCGACGACCAGCGCGCGGCCGATTTGATCCCGGTGCTCCAGGCACCGGTGCGCAACGAGCCCGGCACGCTTGCCATCGTCTTCCAGCCCTCGCTGTTCGGCCGCTCGATCGGCAGCGGCCGTTCTGTCGACATCGACATCTCCGGCCCCGACCTGCCGACGATTTTCGACGTCGGCCGCCAGGTGTTCTTCCGCACCATGGGAACGCTGTCGCCGCAGGACGGCCACCGCACCCGGCCGCGGCCATCGCTGACTTTGGGCGAGCCGGAGGTCCGGGTGGTGCCCGACCGGGTCAAGCTCGCCGACAACGGCCTGTCCGCGCGCGATCTGGGCCAGTCGATCGATGCTTTCAACGACGGTATCCGGGTGGCCCAGGTCAACGTCGACGGCAAGCGTGTCGACCTCACCCTCAAGGGCCCGCCGCAAGAGTCCGAATCGACCCAGTCGATCGCAGCCCTCCCGGTGGTTACCGGCGACGGCCGCATCGTTCCGGTGCGCAGCCTGTCCAGCGTCGAGGTCACGACCGGGCCGACGCGGATCCGCCGCATCGACCGCATCCGCACCGTCACCATGGCGGTCTCTCCGGCCGCGACCCTGCCGCTCGAGGCGGCGATGGAGAAGATCCGCGACGAGGTCATCGCCCCCATGCAGCGCGAAGGCCTGCCCGAGGGGGTGCGCATCCGCATGTCCGGCTCGGCCGACAAGCTGACCTTGACCTGGAACGAGATCGTTCTCGATCTCGCCCTTGCCGTCATCATCGTCTACCTGGTGATGGCGGTCCTGTTCGAGAGCTTCGTCTATCCGCTGATCGTCATGCTGTCGGTGCCGATAGCGGCCGCCGGCGGCTTGGCCGGGCTGTCCTTGTTGAACCTCTACGTCAACCAGTCGCTCGATATGCTGACCATGCTGGGCTTCGTCATTCTGGTCGGGATCGTGGTCAACAACGCGATCCTTCTGGTCCACCAGACGCTTCACCACATCCGCCACGACGGCATGGAGGCCGGCGCCGCGATCGAGCTTGCCACCGACAACCGCATCCGGCCGATCTTCATGTCGACGCTGACCTCGGTCTTCGGCATGCTGCCCCTGGTCGTCTTCCCCGGCGCCGGCTCGGAGCTCTACCGCGGCCTCGGCTCGGTCGTCGTCGGCGGCCTGTCTCTGTCGGCCGTGCTCACGATGGCCGTCGTCCCGCCGATGATGTCGATCACGGTGGGCCTCATCGAGCGCCGCCGCGCGCGCGGACCCGAAGCCGCCGCCGCGCCGGCGGAATAGGCGCCGGGAGAAGGCGGGTTTTGCCGTGGTCACTATTTTCACGCAAAGGGTTGTGATGCAAACCCCTCGCAACTTGCTCTCGCCTCCGATTTTCGCGATGCCATATAAAGAGAGGCCTCGGAATGACATTTTTGAGCGGGTCTGACGATCGCGGTTGATCGCATAGGAACGGTCATGGGGAAGTACAAGCCGTGCCGAAAGTTTTGAGCGAAAGCCAGATCGAAGCCTATGAGCGCGACGGCTTCGTCTTTCCGGTCCGGGTCATGTCGAACGAAGAGGCAGCTTCGTCCGGCGCGCGGATGGAACGCGCGCGCGCGTCGGGGGCGCTGCTGGGGCTGGGCGAGACGAAATTCTATTTGCGTCTTCCCTGGGTGTATGAGCTGGCGACGCGGCCGGCGCTGCTCGATGCGGTCGAGGACCTGATCGGGCCGGACATTTTTCTCTACCACAACACGGTGTGGTCCAAGGAAGGCGGCGATCCGGCTTACGTTAGCTGGCACCAGGACAACACCTATTTCGGCCACCGGCCCTGCGAGGTCCTCACCGCCTGGGTCGCGATCACCCCGGCGACGGTGGAAAGCGGCTGTATGGAATTCCTGCCCGGCACCCATAAGCTCGGCCAGCTTCCCCTCAAAGAGGCCGATATCGGCGGTGCGAACATGCTCTCCAGCGGCCAGACGGCCGAAATCGATCCCGCCGCCGCCGCGCCGGTGGCGGTCGAACTCCGGCCCGGCGAGGCCTCGATCCACCATGCCTTCCTGGTCCACGGCTCGCGCCCCAACCGGGCCGCCCACCGGCGTGTCGGAATATCGCTGATCTACCATTCGCCGCATTTGCGCCAGATCGGCGCATGCCGCACCAGCGCGCTGCTGGTGCGGGGCGAGGACCGTTTCGGCCATTTCGACCACGAACTTCCGCCCGGATGCGAAGACGACGCCGCGACGATCGCCCGCCACGAAGAAGCGGTCCTGAAATACCGGGCCAAGGTCCGCGAGCTCGGCAACGCGACCGTGGCCCGGCTGGACTGATGGTCCGGTCCACGGCAACCGGGGACAGCGCGCCCCGCACGCTGTTCCGCAAGATCTGGGACGATCATGTGATCGCCGAAGGCGACGGCGGGCAGGCGCTGATCCATGTCGACCGGCATTTCGTCCACGAGGGATCGTTCCATGCCTTCAACATCCTCGCCGCGCGCGGGGCTTCGGTGCGCCGGCCACACCGGACATTCGGCGTCGCCGACCACTATGTGCCCACCGGCTCGCGCCGCGCCGCCGATGCGGCCGATGAGGAACGGCGCGCCCTGATCGACCTGTTCGAGGCCAACACCCGAGCACACGGGATCGAGCGGTTCACCATCGACGACCCGCGCCAGGGGATCGTCCACGTGGTCGGGCCGGAGCAGGGCCTGAGCCAGCCCGGCCTGGTGATCGTCTGCGGGGATTCGCACACCGCCACCCATGGCGCGCTCGGGGCGCTCGCCTTCGGCATCGGCGCCTCGCAGGTCAGCCACGTGCTCGCCACCCAGACGCTGTGGATGGTCCGCCCGCGGACCATGCGGGTTCTGATCGACGGGCCGGCGCCGCCGGGTGTGACCGCAAAGGACATGGCGATCGCGGTTATCGTGCGCATCGGGGCCGGCGGCGGGCTCGGCCATGCGATCGAGTATGCCGGCGAAGCGGTGCGCGCGCTGTCGATCGAGGGCAGGCTCAGCCTGTGCAACCTGTCGATCGAGGCGGGCGCAAGGGCCGGGCTGATCGCCCCCGATGACAAAACGTTCGCCTACCTCGCGGGGCGGCCCTACGCGCCCGCCGGCGCGCTGTGGCACCGGGCGGTCGCGCATTGGCGCACGCTGCCCGGCGACCCGGACGCCGCCTTCGATGCCGAGGTCTCGATTCCGGCCGCCGAGATCGCGCCGATGGTGACCTGGGGGACCAGCCCCGATCAGGCGGTCGCGGTGACCGGGCGCGTCCCCGACCCGGCGGCGGCGCCCGACCCGGAGGTGCGCGCGGCGATGGCCGCGGCGCTCGCCTACATGGAGCTCGTCCCGGGCCAGGCGATCACCGACATCCCGATCGACCGGGTCTTCGTCGGCTCGTGCACCAACGCGCGGATCGAGGATCTGCACGCAGTCGCGGCCATCGCGCGGGGTAGGCGCGCGGTCGTGCCGACCCTGATCGTGCCGGGATCGAGCCTGGTCAAGGCCGAGGCCGAGCGCCAGGGACTCGATCGGATTTTCCGCGATGCCGGCTTCGAGTGGCGGGAGTCCGGTTGCTCGATGTGCATCGGCATCAACGGCGATGTCGCGGCGCCGGGCGAGCGCACCGCATCGACCACCAACCGCAACTTCGTCGGCCGCCAGGGCGAGCGCGTAAAGACTCATCTGGTGAGCCCGGCGATGGCCGCCGCTGCCGCGGTCACCGGACGGCTCGCCGACGTCCGCACTCTGGCGCCGGCACGCGGGGGTTGAGCCGATGGCGATGCGCCGCTTCGATGCGCTCACCGCAATCGCGGCCCCGATCGACCAGGTCAATCTCGATACCGACCAGATCCTGCCGGCGCGCTTCCTGCGCAAGCGCGCGACGAGCACTATCACCGCTACCTGTTTGCCGATCTGCGCTTCGATCCCGAGGGCCGAGAGCGCCCCGATTTCGTGCTCAACCGCGCGGCCTATCGCGGCGCCGAGATCATTATCGGCGCCCGCAATTTCGGCTGCGGCTCCTCGCGCGAGGCGGCGGTCTATGCGTTGGAGGCGAACGGCGTCCGCGCCGTCATCGCGCCGAGCTTCGGCGAGATATTCTTCAACAACTGCCTTGCCAACGGGCTCCTGCCGATCCGTTTGGAGGACGCGGCCGCAGCGGAATTGCGCGGCCAGCTTCGCCGGCAGCCCGGCGCGCGGGTGGCGATAGACCTGGCAGCCCAGACCGTGAGAGCCCCGGACGGCGGCGTGCACGGGTTCGAGATCGACGCCTTCCGCAAGCGCTGCCTCCTGGAAGGGCTCGATGACATCGCGCTGACCTTTGAGCACGAAGCCGCCATGGTCGCATTCGAGGCCGCGTATTCCGCAAGCCGCCCCTGGATAGGCTGATTCGCGGCCGGTATAGTGCGGTCATCGAGATCGTGTTTGGAGGCGTGAGGCCATGACCAAGCTCACCGAGACCGGTCGGTCGCTCGAAGAGATCACCGTCAAGTCCGATACCCGCGACGTGCTCGCCCACGCCGCTCGCGAGGCGGCGAAGAAGGGCTTTCACGACACGCTGATCGTCGATGTCGACGCCCACATCACCGAGACCATGTTCTGGCCCGAGGTCATCGAGCGCATCGACAGCGACGTCTACCAGCAGATGGCCAGGTCCTTCCAGGACCGCGTGGGCTCGCCGCCCGGGCTGCTGAATGCCCAGCCGGGCCTGCTCTACCAGGACGTCTACGGCCGCATCCCGCACCAGCAGAGCCAGCTGGAGATGGTCGAGGCCAGCGACGTCCACAAGCAGGTCACGCTGACCCGCCGGGCAATGGACTCCATGGGGATCGACTACATGGTGGTCTTCCCGACTCCGATGCTGCTGCTCGGCACCCACCCGCAGGCAGAGGTCGAGGTCGAGCTCTCCTGGGCGTTCAACCGCTGGCTGACCGAGGAGGTGCTGCCCGAGGAGCCGCGGATGAAGGGCCTGCTGTTCCTGCCCTTCAACACGCCGGAAGTCTGCCCCAAATTCGTTGCCGAGTTCGCCGACAAGCCGGGCGTGATGGGCTTTACCGTCACCAGCACACGCTACAAGGCGGTCCACCACAACGCCTACATGCCGCTCTACCGTGCGCTGGAGGAGCGCAATCTGCCGATCGCCTTCCATGCCGGCTTCAACTGGGAAGACGGCTCGATGGCGCAGCTCAACCGGTTCCTGTCGATGCATGCGCTGTCGTTCGTGCACTGCAACCTGATCCACATGACCAACTGGGTGATCAACGGGCTGCCGGAGCGCTTCCCCGGACTGGACGTGCTGTGGATCGAGAGCGGATTGGCCTGGCTGCCCTATGTGATGCAGCGGTTGGACGCCGAGTACATGATGCGCTCGTCGGAGGCGCCGCTCCTGAAGCGCAAGCCCAGCGAGTACATCAAGGAGATGTATTTCTCCAGCCAGCCGCTCGAGGCGCATCACCCCAAGCTGCTAGAGGCGACGCTGGAGGCCATCAACGCCGACACGCAGCTCCTGTGGTGCTCGGACTGGCCGCACTGGGACTTCGATGCGCCGTCGGTGATCTGGGATCTGCCGTTCCTGGACGAGCGCCAGAAGCGCAATATCCTGGGCGAGAACGCGGCGAGGCTGTTCAACCTCGACAACCCCTACGCCGCGCGGCAAGCCGCCGAATAGGTCGTCGGGCCGGCCGCGGCAAGCGGCGCCCGACCACCGCGCGGCGGTGCGGGCCTGTCCGGACCAGGCTCCGGCCGCTCAGCCGCATCTGGAATAGGCGCACGCGGTGCAGATGTCGCAGCCTTCCTGGCGGATCAAGCCCGCTTGGCCGCATTTCGGGCATTGCCGCATGGGGCCTGCGACCGCGCGCCTCGCCTCGGCCGGCGGGGCGTCCATCGGCTGGTTGGCCGGCAGAAAGCCGATATCGATCATGTGGCGCTCGATTACCTCGCCGAGCGCGGCCAGGAGCGAGGGGACGTAGCGGCCCTCCATCCACTGTCCGCCGCGCGGGTCGAACACCGCCTTGAGCTCGTCGACGACGAACGAGACGTCGCCGCCGCGCCGGAACACCGCGCTGATCATCCGGGTCAGCGCCACCGTCCAGGCGAAATGCTCCATGTTCTTGGAGTTGATGAAGACCTCGAAGGGCCGGCGGCGCCCGTCCTGGACGATGTCGTTGAGCGTCACGTAAATCGCGTGGTCGCTTTCCGGCCAACGCAGCTTGTAGGTGCGCCCGGGCAGCTCCTCGGGCCGGTTGAGCGGCTGGGTCATGTAGACCACGCCGCCGGCATCGTAGGCATCCTCGGCCCGCGCCGGCGCCTTGGGCGCCTCCAGGGGCAGCTCGGCCTGATGGCCCGCGCTATCGGGCAGCACTGACAGGACCGAGCCGGTGATCTCGTTGGGACGATAGGTCGTGCAGCCCTTGCAGCCCAACGCATAGGCCTCGGTGTAGATCTCGTGGAACGCCTCGAAGCCGATCTCGGCCGGCACGTTGACGGTCTTGGAGATCGAGCTGTCGACATGTCTTTGGGCCGCGGCCTGCATCACCAGGTGGTCGCGCGGCCTGATCGCCTGGGAATCGACGAAGTATTCCGGCAGCGGGGCGTGCTCGCCCTTGATCCGGCGGTAGAGGCGGTAGGCGTAGTCGCTGACCTCCTCCTCGCGCCGCGAGCCGTCGGGCTGCAGCACCGATCGGGTGTGGGTCAGGCTGAACACCGGCTCGATGCCCGAGGACACGTTGTCGGCGAGTAGCGAGATCGTCCCGGTCGGCGCGATCGAAGTCAGCAGCGCGTTGCGCAGCCCATGCGCGGCGATCGCGTTGCGCACGTCGATATCCTGGGCCTGGATCGCCGGCGCGGCGAGATAGGCCTCGCGGTCGAACAGCGGGAAGGCGCCCTTTTCCTCGGCGAGTCGCGCCGAAGCGAGATAGGCGCTGCGCTGGACCGCAGCGAGCCAGGATTCGGTCAGCGCGACGGCCTGCGCATCGCCGTAACGGGCGCCGCACATGATCAGCGCGTCGGCAAGCCCGGTCGCGCCGAGCCCGATGCGGCGCTTGGCGCGGGCCTCGTGGGCCTGGGCCGGCAGCGGGAACTGCGAGACGTCGACGGCGTTGTCCATCATCCGCACGGCGGTGGGGACAAGCGCCTCCAGGGCCTCGAGGTCCAGCCGGGCGTCCTCGGTGAACGGCTCGAGCACCAGCCGGGCGAGGTTGATCGAGCCCAGAAGGCAGGCCCCGTAGGGCGGCAGCGGCTGCTCGCCGCACGGGTTGGTCGCGGCGATCGTCTCGCAGTAGGCCAGCGGGTTCTGCTGGTTGATGCGGTCGATGAAGATCACCCCCGGTTCGGCTGCCGCGTATGTCGCCCGCATGATCCTGTCCCACAGGTCGCGGGCGCGCACGGTCCTGTAGGACACGCCGTCGAACACCAGATCCCAGCCGGCGTCGTGGTCCAGCGCATCCATGAACGCATCGGTGACCAGGACCGACAGGTTGAACATCCTGAGCCGGCCGGCGGTCTGCTTGGCCTCGACGAACGCCTCGATGTCGGGGTGGTCGCAGCGCAGCGTCGCCATCATCGCGCCGCGGCGGTGGCCGGCGCTCATGATGGTCTTGCACATTGAATCCCACACGTCCATGAAGGTCAGCGGTCCCGAGGCGTCGGCGCCGACGCCCCTGACCGGCGCTCCCTTGGGCCGAAGCGTCGAGAAGTCGTAGCCGATGCCGCCGCCCTGCTGCATGGTGAGCGCGGCTTCCTTCAGGTTCTCGAAGATGCCGGCCATGTCGTCGGGCACGGTGCCCATGACAAAACAGTTGAACAGGGTGACGTTGCGCCGGCTGCCGGCCCCGGCGAGGATGCGCCCGGCGGGCAGGAATCTGAAGCCCTCCAAGGCCTGGTGGAACCGTTCGGCCCACAGCGCGGGCTCGGCCTCCGGCGCGGCCAACGCGGTTGCGACCCGGCGCCAGGTTTCGGACATCGTCCGGTCGACCGACTCCCCGTTGGCGCCCTTCAGCCGATACTTCATGTCCCAGATTTGCTGCGAGATCGATGTCGGCGAGGTCATGGCGCATCCGATGGACGCAGGCGGGCGGTCCAGGATCCTGCCGCCCGCGCTGGTTTCAGGGTAGTTCCGGCCCGGCCGAGGGTCAATCGGCGGCCAGGAGCGCGGACTCCGTCTCTATGGAGTCTTGGAGGCGCTGCATGAACGCCTTGCGGTCGAGGCCGGGTTCGATCGGCGGCAGGAAGGAGACCACGATGCGGCCGGGCCGCTTGGTGAACGCGCGCCGACCCCAATAGCGGCCCGAGTTGAGCGCGACCGGGACGACCGGCAGCGACAGCTCGCGGTAGAGCGCTGCCACGCCCGGGTGGTAGGCGCGCCGGGACCCCGGCGGGGTGCGCGTGCCCTCGGGGAAGACCACGATGTCGCGGCCGTCCCGGACTCTTTTGCGCGCGGCGGCAAGCATCGCCCTCAAGGCCTTCGCGCCCGCCCGCCGGTCGATCAGGATCATGCCCAGGCGCCAAAAATACCAGCCGAGCACCGGCAGATAAATCAGTTCCCGTTTCACGACCACCGCCGGCTCGGCGAACAGCCGGACCAGGACCAGGGTGTCCCAGGCCGACTGGTGCTTGAAGGCATAGACCGCAGGGCCGGCGGGCCTCGCGGCCTCGCCGCGAACCTCGTAGGTCAGCCCCACCGTGTGGGCGAGAAGGCCGAAGGTGCCGTCCACCCAAAGCCTGCCCAGGCCGAACCCGACGCGCCTGGGTGCGAGCAGGACCGGCAGGGTGACGACCCCCAGGATCACCGTCCAGGCATGGAAGCAGACCTGAAAGGCCAGCGAGCGCAGCACTATCATCCGGCGCTCGCGCGGCCCGGAGACCGGCTGCGGCCCGGACCGAGACGGGCCAGGGCGGCCAGATACTTGTTGTATTCGCTGATCACAAGGGCGGTCGAACCTGGCCAGTGCCACCAATCGGCGTGCCGGAACCGCTCGGGAAAGACCGCATGGGCGAGGATCTCGAAATCCGGCATCGTGCGGCGGAACTCGAGCAGGCTGCGCGGCATGTGGTAGCTCGCCGTGACCAGCCGCAGCGACCGATAGCCTTGCCCGACCATCCAGGCCGCGGTCTCCCACGCGTTGCCGGCGGTGTTATCGGCGGCATAGCCCAGCGTGATGCAGCATTCCACGTTGTCGGGCTTGCGCGCGGCCATCTGCAGAAGCACACGGACATCGACGCCGCGATAGACCCCGGAGACGAACAGCTTTCGCGCGCGGCCCTCCGCCAGCAGGCGCAGGCCTTCGCCCAGCCTGCCGCTGCCGCCGGTCAGCACAACGATCGCCTCGGTATTGCCGGACCGCGGCGGTCCGGGAATCGGGATCTGCCCGGCATACCAGATCAGCCCGCCGAGCCAGGACAGGGCCGCGATCACTGCCGCGACCACCAGGCGGCGCAGCCAGCGCGGTCCGGAGCGCCGGCGGCTGCCCGGCCGAGCATTGCGGGAAATCACGCCGGCCGTCCCCGCAGGCCCTCACGGGGCCCGCGCCAGCGCACGCATGACCGTGACGTGCGCCGTCGCCATGCCGATCGCGACCGCGACCAGAGGGAGCCCGGCCAGGGCCAGCCACTGCAGCGGAGAAAGCGTCATCTCGGGCACGATAATGCCTTCCACGACCGGTGCGAACCGGCTCAGCACGATGATCGTCGCGACCGCCAGCACGAACCCGATCACGCCGCCGGTCAGGGCCAGGGTGCGGACGTGGATCTGAAACTGTCTGGCGATATAGCGGTCCTGCGCGCCGACCAGATGCAGGATCTCGATTACGTCCTCATGCACCGCAAGGCCCGCGCGCGTGGCAAACACCACGGTGACGATCGCTGTCGCACCGACCAGGGCGACGATCAGGTAGCCGATCGCTTCCAGCGCGTCGGCGAACAGCGCGAGGTCCTCGAGCCAGAGCCCGTGATCGTCGACCGTTGTGCCCGGCACCTCCGCGGCGAGCCGGGCGGCAAGTGCCTTGGTGTCGATCTCCTGGCCGTGCGCGATCCGCGCATCGATCAGGCCGGGTACGGGCAGGGCCGAAAGGTCGACGTCATTGCCGAGCCAGGGCGAGAGCAGCGCGCGCATCGCGGCCTCGTCCAGCGGCTCGGCCTCGACAATGTCCGGGCGCGCGCGGAGCACGCCGAGGATGCGTGCGACGGCGGCATCGGTGTCGGCACCCTGCGGCATGACCTGGATCGTGAGCTTGCCGGCCAGTTCGCTCTGCCAGGCCGGGCCGGCCGAGGACAGCATCATAGCCCCGGCCATCGCGATCGAGGCGATGTAGACGATCGCGCCGACGATCCATGGCCCGCAGCGGCTGGACGCATCGCCGCCCAGCGGCAGCACCAGGCCGTCGCGCGCGCCTGCCCGCCTCATGGTCCGGGGGCCGCCGCAGCGGCCGCCGCGCGGCTCTGGTAGGCCCGCAGCACGCCGTCTTCGAGCTTGAACGCGGGGTAGCCGAAGCGGTCCACCAGGGCCTCGTTGTGGGTGGCGATCACCACCGTGGTCCCCAGCTTGTTCAGCCGTTCCAGCAGATACATCAGCCGGACCGCCGCCGACTGGTCGACGTTGCCGGTCGGCTCGTCGGCAAGCAGCAGGTCGGGCCGAGCGATGACGGCGCGCGCGATGGCCACGCGCTGCTTCTGCCCGCCCGACAGCGCGGAGGGCAGCGCGTCGAGCTCGCGCTGCAGCCCGACCCAGCGCAGTAGCTCCGGGACATGCTCGCGGATCAGCGCCTCGCTCGTGCCGGAGACGCGCAGCGGCAGGGCGACGTTCTCCATCGCCGACAGATGCTCGATCAGCCGGAAGTCCTGAAAGATCACGCCGATCCGGCGCCGCAACGCCGGCCGGTCGGCGCGCCGCAGCGCGGACACCTCTTGTCCGAAAAGATGCACCAGGCCCCGCGAAGGCCGCATCGCGAGATACATCAGACGCAGAAGGGAGGTCTTCCCCGCGCCGCTGGCACCGGTCAGGAAGCGAAAGGACCCGGCCGCGAGCGACAGCGAGACATCGTTGAGCACCTCCGGGCCCAACCCGTAGCGCAGCCCGACGTTCTGGATGCGGACGACTTCGTTTCCCGATTCCATCGGGGCCTCTGACAGTTAAAGTGCGGCCCGATCTCCGCTCCGACCGTGATGCTTAAAGAAGCCCGGTCCTTGCCTGTCAAGGGCACGGCTTCTATAAGGGCCGGGCCTTGTGCCGGTCCGAAACGGAATGATCCTAACCTGCCCGCGTTGCGCCACCCGCTTTCTGGTCAATTCCGCGGCCATCGGCGCGGCAGGCCGCGAGGTGCGCTGCGGCAGGTGCGGCAACGCCTGGTTCGCCGCCGAGGACGGAGGGGTCGAGGCGGCGGTGGCGCCCGCGCCGCCAGCCGAGCCCGAACCCGCGCCTCTGCCGGATGCCGAGGATAGCTCGGAAGACCGCCCGCCGCCGGCCCAGGAGCTGTCGATCCATGCCGAGAAACCGCTCGGCCCGGTGCGGTCCGCCCCGCCCCGGGCGAACGTCCCGCCAGATGACCCGAACCGCCGCCGGTGGCCGGTGCGGATGGCATGGGTTGCGCTGATCGCAGTGCTGATCGGCATCGGCGCGGCTGCGTCGCTCTACCGCGAGGAGGTGATCGCGGTGTTGCCCGCCGCCGAACCGGCCTACGCCGCGATCGGAATCGAGTCCGAGCCGCCGGGATTCGGGCTGAACCTGATCATCGAGACATTCGACCGGTCGGAGCAGGACGGCCAGATCATCCTCCGGGTGTCCGGGCGGATCGAGAACGCCACCGGGACCAGGCTCCGGGTCCCGGCCCTGCGGGCGGCACTGTTCGATGCCGAGCAGCGCGAGCTGCAAGGCTGGACGGTCCCGGCCCCCGTCGCCAGCCTGCCGCCCAACGGGAACGAACGCTTCAAGACCGAGTTCGCCAACCCGGCGGAGAACGCGGTCCGGCTGTCGATCGTCTTCCAAGAGAACAGGTGAGATGCCCGAATCCAGGCCCTCGATCGACATCCTGCTCGACGAGACCGAGATCGCGCGCCGCGTGGGATCGTTGGCCGAAGAGATCGCGGCGCGCACGTCGCGGGACCTTTTCGTCGTCATCATCCTGAAGGGCAGCTTCGTCTTTGCCGCCGACCTGATCCGCGCGCTGGAGCGGGCCGGGGTCAAAGCCCAGGTCGATTTCATGACGTTGTCGAGCTATGGCGACGCGAAAGTCAGCTCGGGCGAGGTCGCGCTGGTGCGCGATACCGCGGAGACCGTCGAGGGCCGCGACGTGCTGATCGTCGACGACATCCTGGAGTCGGGCCGGACCCTGGCGTTTGCCCGCGACCTGATGCTCCGGCGCGGTGCCACGAGCGTGAAGACCTGCCTGCTGCTCGACAAGGTGGGCAAGCGCTCCGTGCCGATCGAGGCCGATTTCAAAGGCTTCGAGATCGGCGACAAGTTCGTCGTCGGCTATGGGCTCGACTACGCCCATCATTTCCGCGGCCTGCCCTATATCGGTGTGCTCGGCCGCTGAGCCCGATCCGGTCCGGCATGTTCGGAACAGGCCCTAGAACCGCCGCAGCAGGCGGTCGATATAGTCGAGCTCGAGCCTCGGACGCTGGTGCTGCCCCGCCCGGCGGCGGAGCTCATCGAGGATCCGCTGCGCCCGCTGGACCGCGCTCTCGTCAGGGATCATCAGGTCGCGGGTATCTATCCCCTGCGGGTTAGGCATGTAGCGCCCCAGCGGGTCGCGGCGCTGCTGCATCGGGTCGAACGGCCGGCCCAGGCCAATGCCGGTGCCCCGGCCCATCCGGTTCATCATCTGTTGGACGATGCCGCGTCCGGCGCGTTGCAGCGCCTCGATCGCGCGCCCCTGGGGTCCGACCGAATCGCCGGGGGCGTTGCGGTCAAGCGCGCCGGCGGAATCGCCCATGTTCCGGTCGGCCTGGCCGAACGCCTGGCCGGGCCCGTCGGGCTGGCCGCCCGGGCGCATGCCCATCCGGCGCAGCGCGTCGCGAAGGCCTTTGAGCATCTCCTGCAGCTCCCGTTGGGTCATCGCGCCCTGGCGTGAGTCCTGCGGCCGGGGTCCGGACCCGCGCGCTTGGGATTGCCGGAAGCTGCGGTTCATCAGCTCGGTCTGGCGCTGGATCAGCCGTTGCAGTTCCTGCAGCGCCTCGCTGCCCGCCCGGGCCTGCGGATTGGCCTGCATCGGCCGGCCGGTGCGCAGGTTCTCCAGGAGGTTCTGGAGCTGGGCCAGCATCTGGCGTGCGGCGTCCCGCGCGCCGGCGCGCAACAGGTTGCGGATCTGCTCCATCATGCGCTGCAGATCGGTCGACTCCAGCAGCCGCGTCCGCGGATCGAACGGCATTGCCTGCTGCTGGTCGGGCCGGTTGCGGAGTTGCTGCGCCAGCTCGCGAATGAATTCGTTGAGCGCCTGCTGGAGCTGGTTCATCAGCCGCTCCAGCTCCTCGTCCGGCGCATTGCGGGCCAGCGCCTCGGCAAGCGCGCGCTGGGCGCGCCGCAGCGCGCGCTCGGCGATCGACAGCCTGCCGTCCTCGACGCCGAGCGCTGTCTCCCACAACAGGTCGATGACCGGCGGGATGGCCGCATCCGTGTCATCGTAGATCAGCCGTGACCGCGCCGCCGACAAGGCGAGGAAGGTGACCGTGCTGTCCTGGTAGGTATCCGGCCGGGAGGCGATCTCCGACAGCCTGCCGGCGATCGACGGGCGGCGCTCGGGCTCGGTGGTCAGCCGTTTGCGCTGTTCGATGATCGCGCGCGCGACCGGGTGACGGAACTCACGCTCGGGCAGGATCAGCCCGACATCTCCGCTGAACGCCGTCTGTCCGATTCCGTCGGCTGCCTTGAGCCGGATCATCACCGGCAACCCGGCCCAGCGGTGCGGCGTCAAGTCGTGATAGCTGGTCTCCTTGGCGGTTGTCGGGCCCGGCGCGGGCAGGGCAAGGTCGAGCGTGACGACCTCCTTGCCGATCACTGCCCCGCGCTCGTAGCTGCGCCGAATTTCGGCGCCGACCCGCTCCAGACCGTAGTCGTCGCCTGCGGTGTAGGTGATCATCAGCGCCTTGCGCTCGGTCGCCGTCGGCGGGCTGGCGAAGGCGATCTCCGGTGCATGATCGGGCACCAGTTCGATCCGCAATTCGGCCAGGACGTCGCCGTTCTGCTCGACGGCGAGCCGGCCCGAGCCCGCCACGGGTGCTACGATCGCCGCGTTGCGGGCATCGACCCGCTCGAACGGCGTTCTGGTCTCGCCCCTTACCAGCTCGGCCGTCCCTGAGCCGCCGGAAAGCCGTGCGGTCAGATCGCTGCCGGCGGGCACGCGGATTGCCGCCGGCCCCTTCGCGCGGTCGGCCGCAAGCTGTTCTTCGGTCGGCCCCGGTTCGCCGCGCGCGACGGTCTTGGGAAAGATCGGCGGTTGGCCGGTATAGGCCGGCGGCGTAATCCACAGCTCCAGCTTCGGCGCTTCGGTGGCCGCGATCAGCGAAAGATCGGGCATCACGGCTGCACGGAACCGGTCGCCGGCGTCGGACCAACCGGCGACCGCGGCGATCACGAGGATCAGCGCGGCTGCGAATCGCAGCGCAAGCCGATCGCGCGCGGCCACGCCGGGGTGCGGCAAGCCGACCCGGATGGTCCGGGCCGCGGCCAGCATCCGGGACCGGTGTTCCTGCCACAGGCGTTCGGATTGGGCGTTGCCGACGCCCTCGGCCATCCGATCGTCCAGTGTCTGGAGCGGACGGTGGACGAACCCGCTGGCCCGCTCGAGCCGGCGCCGCGCATCGGCGTGCCGCGGCACCACGAGCCCGCGCAACCCGCGCCAGACAAGCACTGCCATCGCGGCCAGCATCCCGGCCAGCGCCAGCGCATGCAGCCATCCCGGCAGCAGCGGCAGCAGCCCGAGCAGCGCCAGGGCGCAAAAGGCCGAAAACAGCAGAAAGGCCGGCCACAGCCCGCGCCACAGGCCCTCCCACACCATGATCAGGCGGGCCCACACCAGTTTCCGCCGGTATCCGCGGGGCACGGGCTCCCCGGCCGGTCGGGCCCCGTCTTCCGGTTGCGGCGGCTCGGTCATTAGGCGTCCCTCTGCGGAGCCTCGACGCGACGCTCTCAGCCGCTGCCGGCGAGCCAGGGCGGGATCCTGTCCAGGGCTTGCAGGACCGCCGGCTCCTGACGCGGCCGGATCACCGCGAATCGCTCCGCGCAGACCATGACCTCGCCGACCAGCGCGCGGCTATTGTAGTACGAAGCCATCACCGCGCCATAGGCCCCGGCGGCGCCGATCGCGATCAGATCGCCCTCCGACAGCGCCGGCAGCGGCGCGGCCTTCGCCAGGACGTCGCCGGTCTCGCATACCGGACCGACGATGTCGGCCGGCAACGCCTCGGCGGCCTCGACCGGCTCGACCACCGGCATCACCGGGTGCCGGGCTTCGTAGAGCGTCGGGCGAAGCAAGTCGTTCATCGCGGCGTCGACCACGACGAACCGGCGCGTCGGCGTCTGCTTGGTATGGATCACGCCGGTCACCAGCACGCCCGCATTGCCCACCAGATAGCGGCCCGGCTCGATGACCAGCGAGCAGCCGAGCCCGCCGACGGTCCCGGCGATGACCCTGGCCAGGGCATCCGGGCCTGGTGGCGTCTCTTCGATGTAGGGAATGCCCAGCCCGCCGCCAAGATCGAGCCTTTCGACCGGCAGGCCGTCGCCGCGCAGCGTCCCGACCAGTGCTGCCAGCGTGCGGAACGCCTGCTCATAGGGTGCGGTCTCCATGATCTGGGAGCCGATGTGAACGGCCAGACCGACCATCCGCAATCCGGGCATCGCATGCGATATCGCATAGAGCCGGGGGGTTTCCTCGACCGGAATGCCGAATTTGTGCGCGTAGCCGCCGGTCGCGATCTTTTCGTGGGTGTCGACAGCGACGTCCGGGTTCACCCTGAGCGCCACCGGGGCGGTCTGGCCCGCCGCACTTGCAACCTCCGATATCACGGCAAGCTCGGCCTCGGATTCGGCGTTGATCTGACCGATCCCCGCTTCCAACGCCTGGCCGATCTCCCGTCGGGTCTTACCCACGCCGGAGAAGACGATATCGGCCGGGTTCACGCCGGCGGCAACCGCGCGCGCCAGTTCGCCGCCCGAGACCACGTCGGCTCCCGACCCGAGCCGGGCAAGGGTTGCGATCACCGCCTGGTTCGAGTTCGCCTTGACGGAATAGCAGATCTTCGCGTCCACCGAAGCCGCGAGAGTGCAATAGGCATCCTCGATCGCGCCCTGGGCATAGACATAGGCCGGCGTTCCCACGGCGCGGGCGATCTCGGCCAGGCTCACGCCCTCGGCGTGCAGGACACCCGCCCGATAGGCGAATGCGCTCACTTCGGGTATTTGCGCGGGAAGCGCACCCTCTCTTCGG
This sequence comes from Alphaproteobacteria bacterium, assembly GCA_965248835.1. Lineage (GTDB taxonomy): Bacteria > Pseudomonadota > Alphaproteobacteria > MPNO01 > MPNO01 > CAYFYS01. The sequence goes on along the minus strand of CBDFLJ010000001.1, from coordinate 827,709 downwards.
GTGGCGGCTCGGGGTCTCCCTTCCTGCCGCAGCCGGCAAGCATGGCGAGCGCGGCGGCGGCGGCAAGCCGGGCGATCAGCGCCCGGCGGCTCACAGGAAGCGCTCCCGCGCCGCGGCGACCGCTTCGCGGACCCGCTCCGGCGCGGTCCCGCCGAGGCTGTTGCGGCTGTGCACCGCCTCGTCGATGTTCAGCACCGCATAAGCGGCCTCATTCAACCGGGGCTCGACCTTACGCAAGGTCTCGATCGGCAGGCCCGCCAGGCCGCAGCCTGCCGCCTCGGCCTGCTTGACCAGTTCTCCGGTGATCCTGTGCGCCCGCCGAAACGGGATGTCGAGCGTGCGCACGAGCCAGTCGGCGAGGTCGGTTGCGGTAACGAACCCCTTTTCCGTCGCCGCGCGCATCGCCGCGGTGTCGAACCTCGCATCGCCGATCATCCCGGTCATGGCGGCGACCGCGACCGCCAGCGTATCGGCGGCATCGAACAACGGCTCCTTGTCCTCTTGCATGTCCTTGGCGTAGGCCAGCGGCAGGCCCTTCATGACGACCAGCAGCGAGGTCAGCGCGCCGAGAATCCGTCCGGACTTGGCGCGCACCAGTTCGGCCGCGTCCGGATTGCGCTTCTGCGGCATGATCGAGCTGCCGGTGGTGAAGGCGTCGCTGAGCACGGCGAAGCCGAACTGGACCGAGCACCAGATGACCAGTTCCTCGCCCAGGCGTGACAGATGGCCGGCGGTGATCGCCGCCGCGGACAGGAACTCGATCGCGAAGTCGCGGTCCGAGACGGCATCGAGCGCATTGGCCGCGGGCCGATCGAAGCCCAGGGCGTGCGCTGTCATCTCGCGGTCGATGGGATAGGATGTGCCGGCAAGCGCCGCCGCCCCCAGCGGACACTCGTTGAGCCGCCGCCGGGCGTCGGCGAACCGGCCGCGGTCGCGCCCGAACATCTCGACATAGGCGAGCAGGTGATGGCCAAGGGTGATCGGCTGGGCAGCCTGAAGATGGGTGAAGCCCGGCATCACCGTCTCGGTGTGCTCGTCCGCACGTTCGATCAGCACCGCCTGCAGAGCCTTGAGCGCTTCCTCGGTCTCGTCGATGACCCCGCGCAGCCAGAGCCTGATGTCCGTCGCCACCTGGTCGTTGCGCGACCTGGCGGTGTGCAGCCGGCCGGCCGGCTCGCCGATCAGGCTCGCCAGGCGTGTCTCGATATTGAGGTGGATGTCCTCGTGCGCGCGCGAGAACGGGAAGCTTCCCGCCTCGATCTCGGCCAGGACCCGGTCGAGCCCATCGAGGATCCGCTCACCGTCCTCGGCGGAGACGATCCCCGTCGCCACCAGCATTTCGCAATGCGCCTTCGAGCCGGCGATGTCCTGGGCGTAAAGCCGCTTGTCAAAGTCTATCGAGGCGTTTATCTGCTCCATCAGGTCACTCTGCGCAGACGAAAAACGCCCGCCCCAGGGTGCCTGGTTGCCGGTGCCGGGCCGCTGCTGTCCGTGATCGGGAGGACTGTCGGTCATGGGAGGTTCTGAGCCATGGGACGCAGCGCGCGCCTGCTGACGGTCGCCGCCGCGGCGGCGGGCCTGGCGGTGATCGCGCTGGTCGGCTGGTCCCTCCTTTCGGCCGATGCCGGGCGCGGCGGGCCGCCGCTCTCCGGCTGGATGCGGAAATTCACGATCGCTCCGGCGCCGGCGAAGGCGCCCGGCACCCGGTTCGTCGGCCGGGACGGGACGACCTATACGCTAGATGACTTCCGCGGCAAAGTCGTTCTGGTGAATTTCTGGGCGACCTGGTGCGGGCCGTGCATCCGCGAGCTGCCGTCGCTCGTCCGGCTCCAGAACAGTGGACTCGACGGCGGGTTCACCGTTCTGGCGCTATCCCAGGACCGCGATGGCTGGGCGAAGATCGCACCCTTCCTGGCAACCCATCGCCTCGAGGGCCTGCCCTTTTACCACGATCCGCGCGCGGCATTCGCCGCCGGTGCAGATATTCGAGCCCTGCCCACCTCGGTGCTCTACGCCCGCGACGGAGGCGAAATCGGCCGGCTCCTGGGGCACGCGGAGTGGGATTCCGAGGAGGCGGTCGCACTGATCCGCCATTACCTCGCGCGCCAGCGCGGTTTCGGACAAGCCGGACAGGCGACCGCTCAGTCGTCGCGATAGATCCGCTCGCGGCGCTCGTGACGTTCCTGGGCCTCAAGGCTCAGCGCCGCGATCGGCCGCGCATCCAGCCGTTTGACCCCGATCGGCTCGGCGGTTTCGACGCAATAGCCGTACGAGCCGTCCTCGATACGCACCAGCGCCTCGTCGATCTTGGCGATCAGCTTGCGGCCACGGTCCCGGGTCCGCAACTCCACCGAGCGCTCGGTCTCCACGCTCGCGCGATCGGCGAAATCGGCCGGCTGGAACCGGTTTTCCTGGAGATTCTGAAGCGTCGCAGAGGATTCCCGCAGCAATTCCTCGCGCCAGGACAGGAGCCTGCGCCGGAAATACTCCCGTTGCCTGGTGTTCATGAACGCCTCGCTCTCGCTCGGCTGATAGCTCTTGGGCAACCTGATTTTACCCACGACCGCCTTCCCCGTTTATTGGCGGCGGAGTATAGGATCACCCCTGCCGGCGCTGCAATATTCATGGCGGTGCTGTCGGCGAAATAGGCCGTATTCGGCACGCTCGGCCGCAGCGGACAGCCCGAAGCGGATATGCGCGGCACCACCGGCATCCCGGAGCGGACAGCAAGGCATGGCTTTCGAGACGGTTCTGACACGGCGCCTGGGCCTTGATCATCCGATCATCCAGGCGCCTTTGGCGGGCGGCGGCGACACGCCGGAACTCGTGGCGGCGGTCTGCAACGCAGGCGGGCTCGGCTTCATCGGCGCGGCCTATCTAAGCCCGCCGCAGATCGCCGAGTCCGCCGGCGCGGTGCGGGCGGGCACCAGGCGGCCCTTCGGCATAAACCTGTTCGCGCCGCAACCCCAGCCGAGCGCGCCCGAGGGTGCGGGATCGGCGCTGCGGCACGTCGCGCCGTTCTACATGGAACTCGACCTGCCGCCGCCGGCGCCGCCGGTTCCGGTCCCCGACGCCTTCGACAGCCAGCTTGCCGCCGCGCTCGACTCCGGCGCATCGGTGTTCAGCTTCACCTTCGGCACCGTGCCGCCCGAGGCAATCGCAGCCATCAAGGACCGCGGCATGGTGCTCCTCCAGACCGCCACCACAATCGAGGAGGCGGTCGCGCTCGAAGGTGCGGGCGCCGATGCCATCGTCGTGCAGGGCAGCGAGGCCGGCGGTCACCGCGGCACGTTCGCGACGGATTTCGATCAGGGGCTGGTGGGGACGATCGCGCTCGTTCCACAGGCGGTCGATGCGCTGTCGGTGCCGGTGATCGCCTCGGGCGGGATCATGGACGGCCGCGGCATTGCCGCCGCGCTGGCTCTTGGCGCCGATGCGGTCCAGATGGGAACGGCTTTCCTGACCTGCGAGGAGGCCGGCATCCCCGAAGCCTACAAGGCGGCGATCCTGTCCGCCGGCGCGCATGAGACCCGCCTGACCCGCGCGTTCTCCGGCCGCCCGGCGCGCGGCATCATCAACCGTTTCATGACCGAGACCGACGCCGCCGGCGCCATCCTGCCGTTCCCGATGCAGAACGCGCTGACCCGGCCGCTGCGCACCGCCGCCGGCCAACAGGGTCGAGCGGAATTCCTGTCGCTGTGGGCCGGCCAGGGCGTCGGCCTCGCGCGGCGCCAACCCGCGGCCGAGCTGGTCGCGCGGCTTGCTCGTCAGACCGAGATTGCGATCGGCGGGCTGGAACGGCGGACGGCGCCCTGAGATCGTGGCCCGGAGCGGCCGGCAAGCCTGATATACTCGTGTCCGCTTCGTGGCCTTTCGTCGATGCGAGGATGGGAGAGAGGATGTTCTCCGAACTGGTTCCCGGTATGCTGGTGCGCCATCCCGAGCGCGAGGATTGGGGGATCGGTCAGGTGCAATCGGTCGATGGCAACCGGGTCACGGTCAATTTCGAACACGCCGGCAAGCACCTCATCAACACCGCGGTCATCACCCTGAGCGCGGTCGAGCGGGACCGGCCGCGTTAGGAGCGCGCGACGCGCCCGGCGCCGGTTCACGCAAGTTTATGAGGACACCCCCGGCCCGGGCCGCTACCCTGGCGGACACCGCGCAGCGAAGCACAAAGGGCCAACTCTGAACCATGGCGGAGGGTAAACGCACCGTCCAGACATTCGGCCATCCCGGCGCCGGTCGCCGCCGGGCGCGGGCGCAGACCAAGGGCCGCCATCCCGATCAGGCGGCACGGGCGAGCGTCCGTGCGCTGTTGGGCGACCGCCCGCGCCGCCGCGATCTGCTGATCGAGCATCTGCACTTGATTCAGGACGCCGAGGGCTGCCTGTCTCCGGGGCTCCTGGCGGCGCTCGCCCAGGAGATGGGCATGGCGCTGACCGAGGTCTACGAGGTCGCGACGTTCTACCATCACTTCGACGTGCTGGCCGACGATCAGCCAAGTCCGCCACCGGTCACGATCCGGGTCTGCGATTCCATCACCTGCGAGATGATGGGCGCGGAGACGCTGATCGCCGCGCTGGAGAGCCGATCCGGCGCCCATGTCCGGGTCCTGCGCGCGCCCTGCATGGGCGCCTGCGACCGTGCGCCGGCGGTCTCGGTCAGCCATAACCCGATCGCGCCGGCGGACGCGGACGCGGTCCTGGCCGCGGCCGACGCCGGCGCACTGCACCCTGTGGTGCCGGCCTATTCCGGTCTGCAGATGTACAGGGAGCAAGGCGGTTACGAACGCCTCCAGGCCTGCCGCACGGGCGCGCTCGCAGTCGAGGACGTTATCCAGACGCTGGACGATTCGGGGCTGCGCGGCCTCGGCGGCGCCGGGTTCCCGGCCGGCCGCAAGTGGCGCTTCGTCCGTGCCGAGCCCGGTCCGCGTCACCTGGCCGTCAATGCCGACGAGGGCGAACCCGGCACCTTCAAGGACCGGCATTTCATCGAAACCGACCCGCACCGGTTCCTCGAAGGCATGCTGATCGGCCAGTGGGCGGTCGAGGCCCGGACCAGCCATATCTATCTGCGCGACGAGTACCCGGTTTGCCGCGAGATCCTGCTTCGGGAGATCGCCGCGCTGGAGACCGCCGGCCTCGTGCCGCCGGGCTCGATCGTGCTGCGGCGCGGCGCCGGCGCCTATATCTGCGGCGAGGAATCGGCAATGCTTGAAAGCCTCGAAGGCAAGCGCGGCCTGCCGCGGCACAAGCCGCCCTTCCCGGCCCAGGTCGGGCTGTTCGGCCGGCCTACGCTGATCAACAACGTCGAGACGCTTTACTGGGTGCGAGACATCCTGACCAACGGGCCGGAATGGTACGCCGGGCGCGGCCGCAACGGACGCAAGGGCTTGCGGTCGTATTCGGTCTCCGGCCGGGTCAGGCAGCCGGGCGTGAAGATCACCGACGCCGGGATCACCGTCGCCGAGCTGATCGAAGAGCATTGCGGCGGGATGCAGGACGGCCACATCTTCAAGGGATATCTTCCCGGCGGCGCTTCGGGCGGCATCCTGCCGGCCACGATGGCCGACATCCCCCTCGATTTCGGCACGCTGGAGGACCATGGCTGCCTGATCGGCTCGGCCGCCGTGGTGGTGCTGTCGGACCGGGATTCGGCGGCATCGTCGGCGCTGAACCTGATGCGCTTCTTCGAGGACGAGAGCTGCGGCCAATGCACGCCGTGCCGCGCCGGCTGCCAGAAGGCGGTCGGGCTGATGCAGGCACCGGCCTGGGACCGGACGCTGCTGGAGGAGCTGTCCCGGACCATGGTCGATGCCTCGATCTGCGGGCTCGGCCAGGCAGCGCCCAACAGCCTGATGTCGGTGCTGCGCTATTTTCCCGACGACGTGCCCGGCGGGTAGGTCATGCCCAAGGATGGCGAGATGAGCGGTGGTATCGAATTCACGCTGAACGGCCGCACGGCCCAGGCGCAGCCGGGAGAAACGATCTGGCAGGTCGCCGATCGGCTGGGGATCGAGATCCCGCATTTGTGCTATTCCCCGGCGCCGGGATACCGGCCGGACGGCAACTGCCGCGCGTGCATGGTCGAGGTCGAGGGCGAGCGCGTGCTGGCTGCCTCGTGCATCCGCACGCCCGGCCCCGGCATGGTCGTCGACACCGCGTCCGAGCGCGCGGCCTCGGCCCGGCGCATGGTCTTCGAGTTGCTGCTTGCCGATCAGCCGGCGCGCGCGGCCACCCACGACCCCGGCGCGAAGCTGTGGCGCTGGGCCGACAGGATCGGCATCACCGACAGCCGGTTCGAGGCAGCGCCCGGCCCCGCCGCGGACCCAAGCCATCCGGCGATGGCGGTCAACCTCGATGCCTGCATCAACTGCACCCTGTGCGTGCGCGCCTGCCGCGAGGTTCAGGTCAACGACGTTATCGGAATGGCGCACCGCGGCGCCCATGCCAAGATCGTCTTCGACTTCGACGACCCGATGGGCGAGAGCACCTGCGTGGCCTGCGGCGAGTGCGTTCAGGCCTGCCCGACCGGTGCGCTGTTGCCGGTGGGCGTGCAGAACACCGATCGGCCCGGCGTGATCGAGGCCGACCGGACGGTCGACAGCCTGTGCCCCTATTGCGGGGTGGGCTGCCAGCTCACCTATCACGTCAAGGACGACACCCTGCTCAAGGTCGAGGGCCGCGACGGCCCGGCGAACCACGGCAGGCTCTGCGTCAAGGGCCGGTTCGGCTTCGACTACATCCGTCATCCGGACCGGTTGACCAAGCCGCTCATCCGCAAGGACGGTGTCGGCAAGCATGACTTGGCAAGCCTCGATCCGGCGAACCCGCGGACCCATTTCCGCGAGGCAAGCTGGGAAGAGGCGCTCGATGTTGCGGCCTCCGGCCTTGCCCGCATCCGCGACACCCACGGTCCCAAAGGGCTCGCCGGATTCGGCTCGGCCAAGGGATCGAATGAGGAGGCCTATCTTTTCCAGAAGCTGGTAAGGGTGGGCTTCGGGACCAACAACGTCGATCACTGCACCAGGCTGTGCCACGCCTCCTCGGTGGCCGCGCTGATGGAGACCATAAACTCCGGTGCGGTCACCGCTCCGTTCTCGGAATGCGCCAACGCCGATGTGATCATCGTCATCGGCGCCAACCCGGCGGTGAACCATCCGGTCGCCGCGACCTTCTTCAAGAACGCCGCCCAGGCCGGCAAATCGCTGATCGTCATAGACCCGCGCGGCCAGGCGCTCGGCCGCCATGCCACCCACATGCTGCAATTCAAGCCGGGCACCGATGTCGCGCTGCTGAACGCGATCATGAACGTGATCGTCCAGGAACGGCTCTACGACCGGCAATATATCGAGAAATACACCGAGGGGTTCGAGGCGCTGCGGAGGCATCTGGCGCCGTTCACGCCCGAGGAAATGGCGCCGATCTGCGGCATCGACGCCCCGACCATCCGCACCGTGGCCAGGACCTATGCCGGCGCGGATGCGGCGATGATCTTCTGGGGCATGGGCATCTCGCAGCACATCCACGGCACCGACAACGCGCGCTGCCTGATCTCGCTCGCGCTGATGACCGGACAGGTCGGCCGGCCCGGCACCGGCCTGCATCCCCTGCGCGGCCAGAACAACGTCCAGGGGGCATCCGATGTCGGGCTGATACCGATGTTCTATCCCGACTACCAGTCGGTCGCCGGCGAGGAGGTCCGCAAGGCCTTCGAATCGTTCTGGCAGACCGAGCTGGACCCGGAGCGGGGGCTGACGGTGGTCGAGATCATGGGCGCGGTCCATGCCGGGCAGATTCGCGGCATGTACATCATGGGCGAGAACCCGGCGATGTCGGACCCGGACGTCGATCACGCACGCGAGGCGCTGGCCGCGCTCGAGCACCTGGTCGTCCAGGACCTGTTCCTGACCGAGACCGCCTATTTCGCCGATGTCGTCCTGCCGGCCTCGGCATTCCCGGAGAAGGAAGGCACCTTCACCAACACCAACCGACAGGTCCAGCTTGCCCGCGTGGCTCTGCCGCTGCCGGGCGAGGCCCGCCAGGACATCGACATCATCCAGGAGATCGCGCGTCGGCTCGGCCTGGATTGGCGCTATGACGGTCCGGCGGACGTGTTCGCCGAGATGCGCGAGATCATGCCCTCGATCAAGGGGATCACCTGGGAACGGCTGCAGCGCGAGGACTCGGTCACCTATCCGGTCGACGCCGTCGATGAGCCGGGCGCCGAAGTGATCTTCGGCGACGGGTTCCCGACCGCCAGCGGGCGCGGCAAGTTCGTCCCCGCCGCCGTCGCGCCGCCCGACGAAATGCCCGACGAAGCGTTCCCGATGATCCTCACCACCGGGCGCATGCTCGAGCACTGGCATACCGGCTCGATGACCCGGCGCGCCCAGGTGCTCGACAACATCGAGCCCGAGGCGATCGCCCACCTGTCGCCGCGCGACCTCGAAGCGATGGACCTGGTTCCCGGCGATCCGGTGAGGGTGGAGACCCGCCGCGGTGTGATCGAGCTCAAGACCCGGGTCGATACCGACGTGCCGGGCGGGGTGATCTTCATCCCCTTCTGCTATGCCGAAGCCGCGGCCAACCTCTTGACCAACCCGGCGCTGGACCCGTTCGGCAAGATCCCGGAGTTCAAATTCTGCGCAGCCCGGGTCGAGCCCGCGCGGGCATAGCGCGCTGACCGAGGCTCAGGGGTCGGCCGCACCGGAGGCTTGCCGTCGGTCGCAAGCGGCCCGCCACAGGCGCGCCGGGTTCAGCGGAATCTCCAGGACCTCGCCGCCTAGCGCGCGCAGCCCCAGAGCGTCCTCCACGGCCTGGGCGAACAGCGGCCCGACCGGGATCGCGCCGGCTTCGCCGACGCCCTTGATCCCGAGCGGATTGAGCGGTGAGGGTGTTTCGGTGTGCTCGATCTCGATGCGCGGGACTTCGGTCGCGCCGGGCAGCAGGTACTCGGCGAGCGTCGGGTTCTGGATCTGGCCGTCGTCGTCGAACAGCAGCTCCTCGTAATACGCATTGCCGATACCCTGCGCGACGCCGCCGTGAACCTGGCCCGCGACGATCATCGGGTTGATGATGGTGCCGCAATCGTGGACGACGACATATTTCCGGATCTCGATCGCCATGGTTTCGGGGTCGACCTCGACGATCATCGCGTGCGCCCCGAACGCCGTCGCGCCGCGCTCGGGTCCGAAATACCGGGTGGCTTCGAGCCCGGGCTCGGTCCCGGGGGGAACCGCACCGCGCAGCGGGTTGGCCAGACCGGCGAGCTCTCCCAGCGAGATCGTCCTGCCCGGCACGCCGGCGAGCCCGACCGCGCCATCGGCGATCACGAGATCCTCCTCGGCGCATTCGAAGTGATCCGCTGCCGTCTTGAGGGTTTTCTCACGTACCGCCAGCGCCGCCTGGTTCGCCGCGTTGCCGGCAACCACGGCGCCGCGGCTGGCGAACGTGCCGGCCCCCCAATAGAACTGGTCGGTATCGCCGGTCACCACGTCGACATCGGCCACCGCGACGCCGAGCTGATCGGCGACGAGCTGGGCAAGGCTCGTGTAGTGGCCCTGGCCCTGCGTGCCGATGCCGGTCACCAGGCTCACCTTGCCGCTTTGCTGGATCTGGACCTTGGCGCCTTCATAGGGCCCGATGCCGGTACCCTCGACATAGCACGCGATGCCGATCCCGACGCTGCGCCCCTCGGCGCGCAGCCTTGGCTGATCCTCGGCGATGAAGCGCGCATAGTCGATCGCCGCCAGCGCCTTGTCGAGGACGGCCTCGTAGTCGCCGCTGTCATAGATCAGCGGTTGGAAGTCCTGGTAGATCAGCGCGTTGTCATAGGGGAACGCATCGGCCGGGATGAAGTTCCGCCGCCGGATCTCCGCCCGGTCCAGGCCGAGCTCCCAAGCCGCGATATCGAGCAGGCGCTCGATGACGAAAACGCCGTGCTGGCGCCCGGCGCCGCGATAAGGCGTGACGATCGGCGTGGTGGTGAACGCTGCGCTGAAGCGCGACTCGTAGTTGGGGATCACATAGGGGCCGAGCAGCGTGCATTGGCTGTTGATCGGGACCGTCAGCCCGTAAGGGTCGTAGGCGCCGGTGTCGTGCAGGAACGCGTCCTTGACGCCGAGGATCTTCCCTCGGCGTCGAGCGCGATCTCGGCATCGTGGATCTGGACCCGCTCCTGGGTGGTGGCGAAGAAATGCTCGGTGCGGTCCTCGATCCACTTGACCGGCCTGCCGAGCCGCATCGATGCCCAGGGCAGGACCACTTCCTCGGGGTAGAACAGCATGATCTTCGGCCCGAACCCGCCGCCGACGAACGGCGCGATCACCCGAACCTGCCTTTCGTTCAGGCCGAACAGGGCAGCGAGCCCGTTGCGCAGGAAGACCGGCGCCTGGGTCGAATCCCAGACGGTCATCCGGTCGGCCTTGGCGTCCCAATGGGCGACGATCCCGCGGGTCTCGATAGGTGAGGACACCCCGTGGTCATACCGGAACCGGCGGCCGATGACATGGGCGGCGTCGCGCGCCGCCGCGGCGTAATCGCCCTTTCCCTGGCGCGCATGCGCGGCGAGGTTGGTCGCGATCTGCTCGTGGATCAGCGGGGCGCCGTCCTCCAGCGCCTGCTCGAGATCGACGACCGCCGGCAGCTTTTCGTAGTCGACGGCGACTTCTCTGGCCCCATCCTCGGCGATATAGCGGCTCTCGGCGATCACCACGGCGACCGGCTCGCCGGCATGGCGCACCTTGTCCTTGGCGAGCGGGACCTGGGTGCATTGGTTGAAGATCAGGCCCTCGATCGGCGGCGCCGGGACGAGCAGCGGCCCCGGCCGCCAGGTCTCCCCCATATCCTCGGCGATATGGACCGCGATCACGCCTTCAATGTTGCGTGCGGCCGCGCTGTCGATCGCCCGGATGCGCGCATGGGCGTACGGGCTGCGCACGAACGCCGCGTGTGCCATCCCGGGAAGCGCCACGTCATCGACGAACAGCGCCCGGCCCCGCAGGAGCCGGCCGTCCTCGTTTCGTTTGACGGGCTTGCCGAGGAAGCGCGTCTGCATTTGGCGTCCCTTCGCCCCGATTGCCTGACAAGAATGCCCGTACCGCCCGGCAGGGCAAGCCTGTTCCGAAAGCTTCAGGGCTCCGGCCGTTGCCGCTATGTTGGCTGCGGCGGCCGGTCGGCGCGCCTGCGGTGTAGGGTGGCGCCGAGGAGAATATCGGATGCCGGAGCAACGCGGCGGACCTTTGTCCATCGGCACCGCCGTCCGGTTCCCCTACCGGGGCGCGGCGATCGAAGGGCATCTGCTTCGACGCCAGGGGCGCCGCCGCTTCGCCAAGGTGATCGATGCGGACGGCCGCGTCTGGAACGTCCCCGAGGCGGCGTTGCAAGAAACCGCCGCGCCGCGCCGCGCCACGATGGTGACACCGCAGGACGAAGCGCGGGCGGCCTACCGTATCGGCGACAAGGTGAGGTTCGCTGGTCCTGGCGGGACGATCAGCGGAGAGATCGTCAAGCTCAACCCGAAGACGGCCCGGGTGCGCTGTGGAGAGGCCTGCTGGACGGTCTCCTACGCCCTGCTCCGGGCAGAGGAAGTGGAGGCCGTGAGGAACGGCGCGGCGCGGCTGAACGCCGTCGTGACGATGGCCCGGGGGCTGATGGACGAGCATGGGCTTGCCGACTGGACGCTTGCCTTGGTCGAGAGCGGCCGACGGCTCGGCGACTGCGGTTTCCGTGACCGGGTGATCCGGATCAGCCGCGCCCATGCGCTGGACGGCAGCACGGCGCAGATCCGCGACACGGTGCTGCACGAGATCGCGCACGCGCTCGCCGGCCCCGAGGCCGGCCATGGACCGCTGTGGAAGGCCGCGGCACGGCGGCTCGGAGCCACGCCGAAAGCGAAGGCCTACGAGAACAGCTGAAACCGGCGCGGCGGGGAACGCGGGCGCTCACCGACATCTGGGCCTGTGCGGCCTCCACGGGGATGATCACCGCCGGCGCCGCAGAACACCGGCCGCGATCCAGGCGGGAAGGCTCAACGCGACTGCGTAGAGCGCGATCGCCGCCGGCCCGAGCAGCCCGGCGAACAGGGCCGCCGCGACCGTCACGGGTCCCAGCACTGCCATCGCCGCCCACGCGGCACGCCGATAGCCCTGCCGCCACAGCTGCCGGCAAGCCAAAGCCAGCGGCAGGCCGCAGGGCACGGTCACGATCAGCGACCGGGCCATCGCCGGCCAATCCCCCGGATTCTCCGGCAGTTCCAGGCCCCGGACCAAGCCCAAGACTGCGATGCCCACCGGCAGCCAGAGCAGCGAGCCGAGAAAGAACGCGATGCGTGATCGTATCGGCGGGCGGGTGAAGCTGGACATGCGCACGGCCACCGAGACCCTCAAGCTCAAACAGGGTGGTCCTGGTTAAGACCGACACCGGCGAGGTAGCCGAGCCAGACGGCGATCAGGCACAGCGCGACCGACAGCACGATGTTGCCGAGCGCGTGCGCCCACGCGCCTTCGCGCAGCAGGACGAGGGTCTGCAGGCTGAAAGCCGAGAAGGTGGTGTAGCCGCCGCAGAAACCGACCATGAGGAAGGCGCGGACCTCGGGCCCGGGGAACCCCGGCCGGTCGAAAGACGCGCCGAGCGCCGCCACGATGCCGATGATGAACGACCCCGCCACGTTGACCAGGATCGTGCCCCACGGGAAGGTCTCGCCAAACCGCTCCGAAACCAGTCCGTTGCACCAATAGCGCCCGACGCCGCCGATCGCGCTGCCGATTGCAACCCACAAATAGGTCATGTCCTAGTCGGTTCCGCACTTGTTGATGCCGTGGCGCCGAACTCGGCGCAGGACATCGATCCCGATCAACGTCCTGCCGTCCGGCACGGTATCAGCAAGCAGTGGGATTCCCATTCAAAACTGAGATTCCTCACCTGGCTCGGGCACATTGGTCATCGACGCGTCGGGCAGAAGCCGGGCCGCGCCGGATCTCGATCGAGAGTCAGTGCCCGAGCGACCACGGACGCCCGTGTTTGTGCGCGTGATGCCGACCGTGCTTGTGGTCGTGGCCAGGCGGTTTTCCGGACATCACTTTAGGTTCATTCGCACTCTTCTCGTTTCGCTGATGTGCGATCCGATTTTTCGGGTCCATGTTGGCGATGAACGGCGCGCTGATGCTGCGTCGGGCCGGTTTCCCGCAATCCGGGCAGGGCATCGGTTCCGATGAACGGCTCATACTCTGCATTTCGGTAAACGGGCCGCACGCTTTGCAGTCGTATCCATATATCGGCATCGTGCTCTCCCTCCTCGCCGCCGCTCACGCAGCGGTCCGGTGCCGTCCGTCCCCGGAGGGGCGGACGGCACCGCCCGATTACGCGAGGACGCCTTCCAGCAACAGATAACCCGGCAACCAGCCTGTCAGGATGCCCTGTATCGTGGTCACCGCACCGGTCACCTTGGCGATCGGTTTCTGCATCGCGAGCAGCAGGAAGAACATGAACCACAATACCGCCCATGCCGCCCAGCACAGACCGAACCAGTACCCCCACAGCGTCGTTGCTTCGACCAACGTGAGCAAAGCCACCGGGACGACCGTGACGGCAACGAAAAGGCTGTACCAGCCGAGACCGCGGCCATCGACATCGTGGAACCTGTTGTAAGCTATCCACAGGTATGTGAAGGAGAACAGGAGCGTCAGCGCCGCCGCTTTGATCGACCCCGCATCGGCACCCGGCCCGAAGGCCAAATACGCCGCCACGAGCGCCGTGAGACCGCCGACAAAGAAATTGATGATCGCGATCTCTCGGTCACCGATACGGCCCATCAGCCAGATGCCGTTCAGGAACAGAACGGATCCGACATACATCAGTGCAAGTCCCAAAAGCATGATCAAGACCTCCGCGTGTCAAATGGTCCGCGGTGTGACCGGTTCAGGAACAAACGCCCGACTGGTTGATGCACCGGACAAACGCTCGCTGGCCGTCATCCGCGGAAGGGATGGAGAGGCGGAGGCGAGGCGAATGCCGCCCCGTCTCCGCCGCGCACCAATCAGCTGCAGGATGCCGCGTCCGCGCCGCTCACCTCGATGGTCGGTCCGGAGGCATTCGGCCGGATATCGAAATCGAAGATCTCGGTCGGAATGGCAACCGTGCAACATGCATTCGGAATGTCGACGATGCCGCTGACCCGACCCTCGACCGGAGCCGTGCCGAGTATCATGTAAGCCTGCTCGCCGGAATAGCCGAACTTCTTGAGGTATGCGACCGCGTTCAGGCAGGCCCGCCGGTACGCCACCGTCGCATCCAGATACTTCTGGGACCCGTCATGCTCATCGACGCAGACCCCTTCGAAGATCAGATAATCCGAATAATGCGGCTCGACCGGGCTCGGCTTGAAGACCGGGTTGGTGATCCCGTACTTCTCGATACCGCCCTTGATGACATCGACACCGATATCGATCCATCCGGCCATCTCGATGGCACCGCAGAAGGTGATCTCACCGTCCCCCTGCGACCAGTGGATATCGCCCATCGAGAGCCCGCCGCCCGGCACATAGACCGGGAAGTAGCAAGTCGAACCGCGCGACAGGTTCTTGATGTCGCAGTTGCCGCCGTGCTCGCGTCCGGGAACCGTCCGCGCAGCCTCCTGACCCGCGGCGTGCGCCGCACCGCCCTTCATCTGCCCCATCAGCGCCGTCGTCGTGCCGGCAAGGCCGTCCGGCAGGGTGCACAGCGGTGGCACACGATCCGGATCGGTCCTGAACAGGGCCGATTCCCGATCATTCCACGTCTTCAACAGATCGGCGGAAGGCAGTGTGCCGATCAGCCCGGGATGAATCAGCCCCGGGAAGCGTACACCTGGAATGTGGCGGGAGCTCGTGTAGATGCCGTGAAAGTCCCAGCAGGCCTTGCGCGCTTCGGGGAAGTGCTTGTCGAGGAAGCCGCCGCCGTTCTCCAGCGCGAAGATGCCGGTGAAGCCCCACTGCGAGTCTTCGAGCCAGCCGATGTCGTTGATGTCGACGACCAGAAGGTCACCGGGCTCGGCGCCCTCGACACTGAACGGCCCGCTCAGATAATGAACTTTCGAAAGGTCGACATCCCGGATGTCGTTGGCGGACTCGTCGTTTTTGATCTGTCCTCCGGTCCAATCATAGCATTCGACGCGAAACTCGTCGCCGGGCTTGAAGTTCTCAACTACGGGAACATCGGGATGCCAGCGGTTGTGAGTTTTTACTGCTTGGTCCTCGGGCCATTTGTCCATTTCTGCCCGGAATACAGTCTTAGCCATATTTCCCTCCTAATCCTTCTCTACTTAATTTTTGCAGGCTTCTATTTGACACAAGCCGTTTTCTATACTTTGAGAACTAACGCTAACGCTCGGCGACCTATCAGAAACCGGCTCGTAGCAGTAGAACGGTAGCGCACCGGCGAAGCGACCACAACCCCCGGCGCGCGCCGCGTCCGGATGGCTGCCGCGCTTGACGGCGATCGCGGTACCGTCCCATTGCCGCCACTGCAGGGGCGGGGTCTCGGGGTCGACCTCGAAATCCGGATGCGCCGTCAACATGTCCTGAATGCACCGGATCCAGTTGATGCGCATTCCCGTCTCGCCGTCGGGAACCCGCCGCACATTGCCGCCGGTCGCGCCGCAGACCGTGCGGAAGACATCCTCCGCACTATCGAGCGGCATGCTCCCTACAAGGTGAATCGCTTGTTTGCCTGCCATCGCCTGCCTCCACCTGCCCGGCATCCTATCCGGACCCGGACGGTCCCGTCGATAAGGTCCGCCGTCACGATACACGGACCGATCGGCGCGAAGGTGTCGAAGGACTTGCCCGTCCCGCTCCTCGCCCGCCACGTCGAACGTCCCTCGCCGCGCGCCAGTCGTCCCGGCAAACGTTCACGGCGTCGGAGCTCGGTCTCTTCGTCATCCGGTCCCTAAATTCCCGGCACCGCCGATCGCGCTTCGAACCGCCGGTCGGGTGCCGGCCCGCTCATGCGGCGGTTTGCGCGCGTCGTCCGCTTTCCCATTTCACCGCGCTGACCGCAACGATCACCAGGGCGGCGCCGAACAGTTGGACCGGGCTCAGCACCTGGTCCAGGACTGCGAAGCCCAGCACGATCGCGGCCAAGGGCTCGAGGTTCATCACCAGGCCGGTCCGCACGGTTCCGATGATCGCCATCGCGGCGAAGAAGGCGACCGAGGCGACGGTGTAGAACAGCGGGACGATGAAGAACGCGACCACCGACCGGGCCGTCGTCGGCAGCGGATACTCCCAAACGACCAGCGTGGCCGCGATCATGATGACCGTGCCGGTCACATGGGTGTAGAGCACCAGCGGACGCGGGTCGCCGCAGCGGGCGATGATCGGCGCGGCGATGATGGCCAGCGCGGAGAACGACGCGGCGGCGGTGGCGGCAAGCACGATGCCCACGGGGTCCAGCCCGCCGCCGGTGACGCCGAGCGCGAAGGCGAGGCCGATAAAGGCGACGACCAGGCCGCTGCCGAGCGCCCAGGACAGCCGATCCAGCCCGATGGCGTAGGCGGTCACCCCGATGAAGATCGGGTAGAGATAGAAGGTGATCACGGCGAGTGCGACCGGCAGGCGATCGAACGCTTCGACCAGGCAATAGGAATAGCCAGCCAGCAGGATCCCGAGTGCCAACGAGACCGTGCGATCGCGCGGAGCCATCGTGATCGGTACGCCGACCGCTCTGAGATAGGCATAGAGCGCGATCACCGCGAACGCGTTGCGGAAGGTCACCAGCGACAGCGGGCTCGCGCCGCCGCCATAGGCCACCACCGAGGAGGTCGAGTTCGCCGCGTAGCTGAGCGCGGACAGCGCAACCAGAAACAGGCCAAACCTGAGACGCTTGTCATACATTGTCATGTCTTTCCCGTCGGGGCCATCTTAGCGGGGATCGCGCGGACGCGCTTCCAGGCCGCTTTCCGATGCACCCCGGTCGTGCTAGCCTGACGAGGCTCGCATGGCACCTTCGGGAGCCCGGGTCTGGAGCAAGCGATGGACGGGTTGGGCAGCGATCGGGGCTACCGCACGATCACGGTCACGCCGTGCAGCCCGCATATCGGCGCGGAGATCGGCAACATCGATCTGAAGCGCCCGTTGAGCGCGCCCGAGATCGCGGAGCTGCGGCGTGCGTTCACCGAACATCTGGTGGTGTTCTTCCGCGACCAGGAGATCAGCTTCGACGACCACGCCCGGCTGGCAGAGTATTTCGGCCCGATCCACACCCATGTCGGCGCCAACACCAACAGCGTGCTGACCGGCGACCTGCGGGTCCGGCGGCTCCATGCCGACGGGGACACGCCGCGGGTCTCCGGCAATATCTGGCACACCGATCAGTCCTGCGCCGAAATTCCGCCGCTCGGCAGCATCCTTTATCTCCACACCGTTCCGCCCAACGGCGGCGGAGATACGCTGTTCGCCAGCATGTACGGGGCCTATGAAGGCCTGTCCGAGCGCATGAAGACCTATCTCGAGGGGATGACCGCGCTGCATGACGGCGTGCCGCTGTTCGGCCCCGGCACCCCACATGCCGAGCATCCGGTGATCGTCCGCCACCCCGAGAGCGGGCGCAAGCTGATCTACGTCAATCTCGGCTTCACCATGCGGATCAACGGCGTGCCGAAGGCCGAGGGCGAGGCGATCGTGAATTTCCTGACCGAGCATTGCGTCCGCCCAGAATGGACGTTCCGCTTTCGGTGGAGGCCGCATTCGATTGCCTTCTGGGACAACCGTTGTGCGCAGCACAGGGCGATCGCGGACTATCTGCCCGATGTGCGCTCGGGCTACCGCATCCAGATCCAGGGCAACGCGCCGCCCGTCGCTGGGTGAAGCGGGCTGTCGGCATGAGCGTCGCGTTCGGGCTGCTCATGCACACCCGTCATCTGATCGGCGCGGACGGCCGCGCCGATTTTACGCCGCTGTGGGACCAGGCGGCCGCCGCAGAGGAGGCGGGCTTCGATTATCTGTGGCTCGGCGACAGCGTGACCACGCTCGATCGCGCGCGCGGCGACTGTCTGAGCACGTTGGCGGCACTCGCGACCGTGCCGCCCGGCGAGAAGGCCGGCAGGCTCGCCGACGGCTGGGCCACGACCACTGGCGATCCCGCACGCTTCGCCAAACTGCGCGCGCAAGCTTGCGGCGTTCCGAGACGCCGGCATGACCTGCGTCGTCGCCGGCCAGACCCGGTTGCTGCGCGACGAGGTCAAGCCGCGCCTGGCTGGCGGCTGATCCGGGATCACGCGCTCCGGTAGGGCACCTCGGTCGCGCGGTGCTCGGCATCCGCTGCCGCAGCGGTGACGTATCCGCCGGCGCAATAGACCACTGAGCCGATCACCCATTGCGAGTCCTCGCAGGCAAGGAAGAGCGCCGGCCCCACACTTTCACAACCGCCATCGCCTTGGCCTCCATTTTTCAATCGTCTGCCCGGCCGTGCGCCGGCTATGATCGTCATGCCGGGTCGCTTTGAGCGCCGCTGACGTAGCAAGGAGACCGTGCCGATGGAAGTTCCGCTCCAGATCAATTTCAAGGGCCTCGACCCTTCCGAGGCGGTGGAGGCGCGGGTGCGCGAGCACGTCGCGCGGCTGCAGAAGTTTCACGGCCGGATCACCGGCTGCCGCGTCGTCATCGAGGCGCCGGAGCGGCGTCACACCAAGGGCAATCTCTTCCAGGTGCGGATCGATGCCACCTTCCCCGGCGGCGAGATCATCGTCAACAACCACTCCGGCGCGAAACACCAGCACGAGGACGTCCATGTCGCGATCCGCGACGTCTTCAACGCCGCGCAGCGGCGGATCAAGGACCGGCGGCGGCGGGCCGCCGGGCGCATCAAGCGGCACGAGGCGCCGCCGCACGGCCGGGTGATCCGCATTTTTCCCGAGGATGGGTACGGCTTCGTCGCCCTGTCGGACGGCCAGGAAATCTATTTCCACGGCAACGCCGTCGTCGGCGAGGAGTTCGACAAGCTGGAGGTCGGCAGTGAAGTCCGCGTCGCGATCGCCGAGGGAGAGAGTCCGCACGGCCCGCAGGCATCGACGGTCCACCGAATCGGCAAGCACCACCTCGTCGAGTGAGGCGACGGCCACGTCTTAGAGCCGTTCCGTTACCTATGTCCCCTGGTCGGACACGTGAGCGGTGGCGCGCCCGGCAGGATTTGAACCTGCGACCCCTGGCTTCGGAGGCCAGTGCTCTATCCACTGAGCTACGGGCGCGGCGCGGCGGAGAATACGCAATGGGTGCGGGCGGCGCAATTTGGCGGAAGCGCCGGGCTCATGGAGCGGACTTCGGTGCCGCAGCCCGGAACCGCTCGGCCGCGCGGTCGGCGCCCGAAGGCAGCGGAGCGCCCGGATCGTCGATCCAGGCCAGGATGTCGGTGACCACGCGGGCGGCATCGAGGTCGCGCAGCAGCATGTGATAGCCGCTGGGGTAGACCGCCGCGCGGCCCGGGCCGTCCTCGGGCAGGCTGGCCAGTAGCGCGCGGATCGGACGCCGCGGGACCAGCTCGTCCTTGACGCCGATGAGGATCAAAGTCGGCACGCGCACCCCGCGGCCGGCTTCCAGCGCCGCATCCATCAGATTGACCAGCCCATGGACGGCATCGAGCCTGGTGTTCTTGATGACCAGCGGGTCGCGGCGCAGAGCGCGCAGCATCTCGACATTGTCCGACGGCTGGATACGCAAACCCTCTCCGGTCAGCGGAAACCACGGCACGACTCGAGCGAAGAACCACAGCGCGGCGCGCGGGATCGCGCCCAGATGCCGGCGCCCGCGGACCGCCGGGCCGACCAGGATCGCACCGTCCGCGTCCGGCCCGTCAGCACGGGTGGTGGCAAGCAGCGCGACAGCGCCGCCCATGCTGTGCCCCAGGAGGTGCACCGGGATACCGGGATGGGCGCGCCGGACCAGGGCCAGCGCGCTGCGCGCATCCGCGACCAGGGTGGCAACGCCAGGCCACAGCCGCCGGTTTGGCGCCGCGCCGAAGCCGCGCTGGTCGTAGGCATAGACCGCCATCCCGTTCGCGGCGAACTGGCCCGCCGGGCTCTCGAAGGCCTTGGAATAGTCGTTGAAGCCGTGCAATGCGACGATCGCCGCACGCGGCGGCTTCGCGGGCATCCAGCGCCGGAGCGGCAGCACCGCGCCATCGGCGGCCACGATCCGGCCGGGCTCCAGCCGCGGCGCGGTGACGGCCGGCCCTGCGGGCTCGATCCGCGGCGCGCACGAAGCGACCAGCAACAGGGAAAGAGCGGCGGCCGCGCTTGATCCGCGCCCGCTATCTTGTATCATCCGGCGCTCTTTGCGAGCCGCACCCCGGCAACCACACCCCGACCGCGCGCGAGATGGCACATCCGATCGACCCGCCCGAAGTCATAGAGGTCGAAGACCTGGACGTTCACTGCGACGGCGGCGGCGTGCTGGGCCATCCACGGGTCTATCTGAGCCTGGCCAACGATGGACGGGTCGAGTGCCCCTATTGCGACCGGCTGTTCCTGCTCAAGCCGGACGCGGGCGGCGGCCACAGGTAAGCGGGGCGCCCGCGTCTGCCCGGTCCGGGCAGGGGGCGGTCACAGGGCGGATTCGATCCATTCGACCAGCTTGGACTTGGGCAGCGCGCCGACCTTGGTCGCGGCGACCTCGCCATCCTTGAACAGCATCAGCGTCGGGATGCCGCGCACGCCGAACTTGGTCGGGGTCATCGGGTTGTCGTCGATGTTGAGCTTGGCGACCGTGAGCGTGTCTGCCATCTCGGTCGCGATTTCCTCGAGGAACGGCCCGATCTGCTTGCACGGCCCGCACCACTCCGCCCAGAAATCGACGACGACGGGACGACCGGCCTTCAGGACATCGGTGTCGAAGGAATCATCGGAAATCGGTTTGGTCGCCATGAGCTGCCCTCGTCGGCACTGGATTGCGCCAAGCGCGGAATCTAGGGCCGGGCCCCGGCCCGGTCAAGGCGCGTGGCCGTCCAGCAGCGCCGCCGGGATGGCCATGACGCGCGGCCCCACCGTCCAGATCAGCGCACACCGGATCGGCCGGTCGGGGTAGATCTTTTGCAGCAAAGCGCGGTAGGCGGCGAGCTGGCGGAGATGGGAAGCGGCCACCTCTTCGGCGCGCGCCGGCGGCTCCCGGTCGCTCTTGAAATCAACCAGGTCGATTCCCGTCTCGCCGATCAGCAGCCGGTCGATCCGGCCGGAGAAAAGCCGGTTTCCGATCCGTCCGGCGATCGGCACCTCGGCCAGCGAGCCGGGTCCGAACAGGGGCGCGATCTTGGGCGCGGCGAGGACCCCGAGCACCTCGCGCGCCAGCCCCTCGCGTTGGGCCGGGGCAAGCGCCAGCACCGGGCGCGCGAGGTGCGCGGCCAACACCGCAGCACGCGCCGCCGCTTCGATGTCGGGCAAGGCCCGCAGCAGGTCGTGGACCACGCGGCCGCGGCGCAGCCCCGCCCCGCCATCCGCCCCCAGCGGCGAGCGCACGGTGGTCGCATCCTCGTCGAGGTGCGACGGCGCGGCCGGCCTCGACGCCGGCGCCTCGGGTGCTGCCGGCCGGCTCGCCCAGTCGGGCAGCTTGTGCGCCGCCTCCGGCGCGGCGGCAACCGGATCCGTGCGGTCGGGCGCCGCTTCTTGCGGGCATGTCAGACGCAACGCCCGACCCGACCAGCGCTCGATCTCCGGCGCGGCGAGCGTCATCGCGAACGGCTCGGCCAGCGGTTCCAGCGCGCGCTCGATGATGCGGTACCAGCAGGTCTCCGACGGCTCCCGCGCGGTCGTGTAGCCGCAGATATGAAGGCGGTCCTGGGCGCGGGTCATCGCGACGTAGAGCAGCCGGCGATGCTCCTCGTCGCGGCGCCGTTCGGCTTCCGCCCTGAGCGCTGCGGTCCGCGGGTCCTCGTCACGGCGCGGCGGCCGCCACAGCAGGACGGGAAGACCTCGGTCGTCGTCCGGCCACAGCAGGCGGGAGATTTCTGCCGGGGTCTGCATGGTGTCCGCGAGGATCACGATCGGCGCCTCGAGCCCCTTGGCGCCGTGGACGGTCATGATGCGGACCTCGTCCCGTCCGGCCTGCTCGAGGTCGCGCTTGACCTCGGTCGCGGCGGCGCGGAACCAGCTTACGAAGCCTTGCAGGGACGGCGGATGCTCGCGCTCGTAGTCGAGCGCGAGGTTGAGGAATTCGTCGATCGGGTCCTCGGCATCGGGGCCGAGACGGGCAAGGATGCGTCCGCGGCCGTCCATCGCGGACAGGATCTGGGTGTAGAACTCGAACGGCGGGACGTAATCGGCCGCTGCCAGCATCGCGCCCAGCCGTGCATGCGCATCGGCGAAGTCGGGATTGCCGGCTCCGAGCTCCGCCAGGCGCGCGAACAGGCTCTTGTTCTCGCGCCCGTGGGCGAGCGCGAACAGCGCCTCTTCGCCGAAGCCGAACAGCGGGCCTTTGAGGACGGCTGCCATCGTCAGATCGTCGTTCGGCAACAGCGCTGCCTCGCCCAGCGCCAGCAGGTCCATGACGGCGAGCTGGCGGCTCAGGACCAGTCGGTCGATGCCGGCGACGCCGACTTGGCGCGCCTTGAGCGCGCGCACGAGCTGCTCGAAAAACGCCGTCCGCCGGCGCACCAGGACCATGATGTCTCCGGCGCGGACCGGCCGGCCGCGGCTGGGCAGCGGCTCGCGGGATGCGATCCAGCCGGCGATGGTCTCGGCCATCGCCTCGGCGAGCCGCCAGGACGACGGCTCGTGGGCGGCGCGCCGCGCGTCGGGGTCGAAGGGATCCGCCGATCCGTGATCGATCGGCGCGGCGGGCGGCCACAGGACAACTTCGCCGGCCTGGCCGATACGGTGGATCGCGTGGCGGATCGGCAGCCCGCCCAGCCCGCGCCGGGTATCAAGATCGGCGAAAACCGCGTCGACCGCCCGCAAGACCGGTGCGGTCGATCGGAAAGAGACCGCGAGAGCGACCGATTCCCAGCCTGCCCCGCCGGCCTCGACCCGATCGCGGAAATGGTCCCGCATGGCGGCAAAGGAGGCCGGGTCCGCGCCTTGGAAGCTGAAAATCGACTGCTTGGGATCGCCGACCGCAAAGACGGTCCGGCCGGCCTCGCGGGCGCCCTCGCCGGCGAAGAAATCCTCGGTCAGGGCGCGGATCACCGACCATTGGTCGGGGCTGGTGTCCTGGGCCTCGTCGATCAGCACATGGTCGACGCCGCCATCGAGCTTGTAGAGCACCCAGGCCGCCGCAGCCTCGCCCCGCAGCAGGCGCCGGACATGGAGGATCAGATCCTCGTAGTCGAGACGGGCGCGGGCGCGCTTCTCCGAATCGTAGGCGTCAATCAGGGCGACGGCCAGCCGCGCCAGCGCCGAGGAGGATTCCGCGATCGCCGCGGCGAGGCAGACCTCGCGCACCGAAAGGATACGCTCGGCCTCGATGCGCAGGATTTCCGCAATCTCCGGCGCGGCGGCGGCGACCTTGTTGGTGACAAGCCTGGCGCGGATCTCGTTTTCGTTGGTCAGGAATGCCGCCGCGTAGGAATCGAACCCGGCGATCCGGCCGTCGGGGTCGCCGATCCATGCCTCGATAGCGTCCGCGCGGCCGCAGTCGGTTTTGCTGCCGCGGGCCAACGCCGCCGCCGCGCGGTCCAACCCTTCGCCGTCGAAGGCCGCATCCTCGGCTGCCCCGGCGATCACGTCCTGCTCGGTTTGTCCGATGGGCAGGCCGAGATGGCGGTAGATGGCGCCTTCGGCCGGCGGCGCCATCGCCAGCACTCGGCCGCGGTCGGCGCTGAGCTGCGCCATCAGCCGGTCGAACCGGTCCTCGCGCAGGCGCACCGAAACCAACGCCAGGGCCTCGTCGAGCCCCGCCGCGGCCGTGCCGATCACTCGGTTGCGCGCGGCGCGCAGCGTCTCCTCGGCGGTGCGCTCGTCCATCACCTCGAAATGCGGGGCGATTCGCGCCTCGAGCGGGAACCGGCCGAGCACGCTTTCGCAGAACGAATGGATGGTCTGGATTCTGATCCCGCCGGGGCTGTCGAGAACCTCAAGGAACAACGCCCGCGCCCGGTCGAGCGCTGCCTCGTCCGGTGCGGCCTCCAAAAGCCCGGCCAGCCTGACGGTCAGCGCCGCCGCGTCCTCACGCGCCCAGTCGCCCAGCGTCTGGTGGATCCGGTTGGCCATCTCGGCCGCGGCCGCGCGGGTGAAGGTCAGGCACAGGATGCGCTCGGGCGCGGTGCCCGCGACCAGCAGCCGCAGCACTCGATCCACCAGCACCTTGGTCTTGCCGGTCCCGGCCGATGCGTCGACCCAGGCCGACAGGCCGGGCCGCGAAGCGACGGTCTGACCGCCGGCGCCGGTCACGGGTCCGGCTCCCGCGCTTTGGCGTACTCGTCCAATCGCTCCAGATGGCGGTAGTCGCTATAGCGCGGCGCGAGCCGGGGATCGGGCTGCGGCTCATAGGGCGTATCGGGGTCGTCATAGGCCGCGATCAGACGCTCCAACCCGGTGCGTGTCCGTGCGATCAGGGTGGAATCCGCATCGGCGATGGCGACCGTCTCGCCCGGCGGGTTGCCGCCGCTGAGGCGCCAATAGGCGAGCTCCGAGACCGGCGCCGCCGCGACGGTCTCGAACCCGCCGGTCTCGAGGATCGCCGCCTCCAGCGGCAATTGCGGCGCAACGCCCGCTTCGATGTCGCTTTTGGTCGGCAGGGTGCCTGTCTTGTAGTCGATGATCGCGACCCGTCCATCGGTCGTCAGATCGATCCGGTCGGCCGTCGCGGTCAGGGTGAACGGGCCGGCCGGCGCCTGGATCGCCATCTCGCCGACGATCTCGGTCCAGGTCAGGGCGATCCCGGCACGGCGCGCGCGCTCGTGCGCCAGGAACCAGTCGGCCACCCGCTCGAAGCGCGGCCACCAGAAGGCGCGCACGCCCGGACGGGTGGACAGCGGGCCGAGCGCGGCCCGGCCCATGTCGAGCAGCCGGGCGCGCGCATCCGTCGGGAGCGCGGCGGGAAAGTTGCGCAGGAACGCATCCAGGGCATGGTGGACGAACGTGCCCTGCTCGGCCGCTCCGGGGTCGGCGTCGATCTCCTCCAGCGCTCTCAGACCGAGCACATGGCGGGCATAGACCGCGTACGGATCGCGGATCAGGGTCTCGACCTGGGTCACCGAAAGCCGCCGCGGGCGTGCAGCGAGCGGCGGCGTCGGCGCGGGAGCGCGAGGCAGGGCACTCTTCGCCGGCCGGTCGAGCGCGCCCTGCCATGCCAATGGCCGCGCCGCGCCCCGACGCAGGTCGAGCGCGTGTCCGAGGACCGCGTTCTCCAGCCGCAGCAGCCAGCGCGAGGGCACCGTCGGCGTCCCGGCCAGGCGCGTCGCTCGGGTAAGAAACAGCTCCGGCGCAGCGAAGGCCTGGGCGAAATCGTGGGCGGCAAGGCCGATTCGCCGCTCGTTGGGCGGCAGCCCGAAGGCCGCGCGCATCGGCCGGCTCATCCACGGGTCCGGCGCCGGTTCGGCCGGCCATGTGCCGTCGTTGAGCCCGCCGAGGATCAGCCGGTCGGCGCCGATAAGCCGCGCTTCGAGCACGCCCCAGATGCCGATCCGATCATGTCCGCCATGGCGCGGGCGGACCACCAACGGGCGCATCAACGCCTCCAGGAGGTCGGACCAGTCCTGCACCGAGACCTTGCCGAAGTCGCGGCCGGCCTCGACGAGTTCGGACAGGAACCCGGCTGCCGCCTCGCCGGCATTGCCGGCCCACATCCTCTCCGCACCGCTGGTTTCGGCCGTGGCGGCCAGCGCCTCGACACAGGCGACATGGGCCGCGGCCAACGCCGCCACCGGCGCGGCGCGATCGCCTTCGAGCGGCGTCAGCGCCGTGCACACGCCCTGGAGCCATCGCACCAGATCGGCCGGAGCCCCGGTTTCCTCCAAGGTCCGGATCAGGCCGTCGGGCCCCGGCTCGGGCCGCGGGCCGCGCAGCACCCGGCGCTCGAGCGCGCGCACCCGGCCGAGAAAGGCGCCCCGGTCGCGCCCGCCGGCCGCCATCGGGTGCTTGAGCGCGGCGAGCAGCGGCACCGGCGCCCAGCGATCGGCGACGAGCCGCGCGGTCAGCCGCAGGAACGCGCCGGGCGGCGTCAGGTCGAGCCGCCGGCCGCCCGAATCGTCGATCTCGATGTCCCAGCGGCGCAGCTCGGCCGCGACCCGGCGCGCGAGGCCGCGATCGGGCGTCACCAGCGCGGCCGTCTTGCCTTCGGTCTCCAGCGCCTCCCGCAGAAGGAGCGCGACCGTGACGGCCTCCTCCCGCTGGCCGGCGCAATCGATCCGCGTCACCGCGGAGACCGCGCGGTCCAGGCTCGCCCGATCGATCGGATCCGGCGGGACCGCTGCGGGCCGCATCGCGGTCGCGATCAGTCGGCCGCGCAGCGCGGTTTCCGGCGCGGGCTCGGCGCCAGGCCAAACTGCGACATCGCCCGGGCTGAGGCCCAGGCCGGCGAGAAGCTGGACGAGCCCGTGTTGCGGGTGGGTCGGGCCGAGCGCGGACAGCACCGGCTCGGCGAGCGTCCGGTCGAGCCCGGGCAGGACGATCGCACCCAGGCCCGCGGCGTGGACGAATTCCATCAGGTCGCGCACCGCGGGGATGCTGCCGGTGGAGCCGGCGATGATGACCGGCCCGGCCGGCGGCCGCGCGCGCCAGGCCTCGATCCGCCGCTCGAGGATCCGGTTGCGCCGCATCGCCGGATCCAGCGCGCCCTCGGCGTCCAGGATCGCCGGCCAGTGCTCGCTCAAGAGCCGCAGGAACCCGAGCGTGATCTGCCAGTGCGCGGCGAGCTCGGCCGGCGCCAGCTCTTCCAGGCGCTCGAAACCAATCCGCTGGGTGTGGACCTGGTCGAGCAACCCGGCGAGCTCGCGCGCCAGACGCGCGGCCTGGGCCGGGTCCGACACTCCGGTCACGCCCGGCGTGGCGAGGATGAGCCGGGTCAGCAGGAGCTGTCGCCGCAACGCCGGGATTGCCGGCGGGAGTCCAAGGTCCGCGGCGTTGTCCAGATCGTCGGCCGAGACCGCCTCCTCGGCGTCGACCTCTCCGATCGGGGCAATCCTCGGCAGCAGCAGCGCGCCGGCCCGGCTTTGGCCGGCGAAGGCATCGATCAGCGCGCGGCAGGACCGCCGGTTGGGCAGCAATACGGTGATCGCGGCAAGTGCGGCCGGCGCGCCGGCGTTCGCCTCAAGCAGGCCGCGCGCCAGTGCATCGACGAAGCGAACCCCTGCCGGGATCGTGAACACACCCGGCGGCGCGGCCGCCGGGCTATCCGACATGAAAGTCGTGCGCGCCGGGCCGCCCGAGCAGCCGGTCGTCGGCGAGCTTGAGGGCGCCGGGCGTGCCGAGGTGGAACCATTCCCCGTCATGGACGATCCCGAACAGCCGCCGGGCGGTCTCGGCCTTGTCGTAGAGCCGGTTGAGCGAGAACGCGCCTTGCGGCGCGCCGGCGAAAAGCCGCGGGTGGAGGAGCTGGACGCCGGCGAAAACGTAAGGCGAGACGTCGCGGTCATCGCGCCGCCGCAAGACGCCGCGCGCGTCCATGAAATGGTCGCCGCAGCCCTCATAGCCGTGCGCGATCACCGCGCGGCTCATCAGCAGCAGCGCGTCCATCGAATCCTCACGCCAGGCGTCCGCCAGCCGGTCGAGCGCCGGCACCGGTCCGTCGAGCCAGGCGATGTCGGCGTTGATCACGAAGAAAGGCTCATCGCCCAGAAGGGGCAGCGCCTTGGCCACCCCGCCGCCGGTCTCCAGCAACGTCTCCTCGGCGGACAACGTTGTCCGTGGCTTCGCCCGGGCGCTCAAATGGGCGGCGATCCGATCGCCGAGATAATGGCTGTTGACCACCACGGCCTCGATCCCGAAGGCTTCGAGATGGTCGAGCACCCGATCGAGCATCGACCGGCCTCCAGCCATGATCAGCGGCTTGGGCACGGTCTCGGTCAGGGGCCGCATGCGCAGCCCGAGCCCGGCGGCGAGTACCATCGCGCATCGGGGCCTCATGCGGCGCTCTCCCGCCGCGGGATGATACGCGCCGGCGGCGGCAAGTTCCGGCCCAGCCAATCGCGGATCGGCGCAAGGCGCGGATGGGCGAGCGAGGCTTCCAGCAGCCGCCACACCCGCGGGATGTGGACGAGATAGCCGGGCTTGCCGTCGCGCACGCAAAGCCGGGTGAAGATCCCAAGCACCTTGCAGTGGCGCTGGGCCGCGAGCACCGCGCAGGAGGCATCGAAGGCGGCGGCGTCCAGGGCCGGAAACGCGGCCAGGTACCGCGCCCTTATCTCGGCCGCCAGATTGGGCGCCAGGTCGCGGCGCGCGTCCTCGACCAGCGAGACGAAATCGTAGCTCACCGGCCCCGCGACCGCGTCCTGGAAATCGAGCAGGCCGCAGGCGGCGATCCCCTCGCGGCCGGCGAGCCTCATCAGGTTGTCGACGTGGTAGTCGCGCAGCACCAGGGTCTCGGGCACCCCGCGCGCGGTCTCGAAGGCCGCTTTCCAGCGCGCGCGGTAGGCGGCGCGCGCGTGTGCGCCGATCGGCTTGCCGAGGACGGAAGGCGCGTACCAGTCGATCAGCAGATCGGCCTCCGCCGCGAGCAGGCCGTCGTCATAGCGCGGCAACCCGGCGGGGACCGCGCGGCCGGGCGGGTTGGCGTGCAGCGCGATCAGGACATCGATTGCAAGCCGGTAGAGCGCGGGCTCGTCGGCGCCGCGGGCCAGCAGGCGGGTGAAGGTGTCCTCGCCGAGATCCTCGAGCAACAGCAGACCGGCAACCGTGTCCGCCGCCAGCACCGCCGGGGCGCTGAGGCCCAGGCCGCGCAGATGGCCGGCGATGGCGAGATAGGGCTCGGTGCGCTCGCGGTCCGGCGGGGCGTCCATCAGCACCGCGGTCTCGCGCCCGCGGCCCGCCCGCCAATAGCGGCGGAACGAGGCGTCCTGGGCGAGCGGGACAAGCGCTGCACCGCCCCAGCCGGCAGATGCCATGAAGTCCCCGATTGCCGGATCACGCGCGCCAGCGCTCAAGCCGGTCTCCGATACGCCGTTGCCAGTCGCCGGGCGCCTCGATCATCGCCTGCCGGGCTTGGGGCGCCGCGCCGAGCTCGAATGTGACGATGAGCGCGCGGCCGGGCAACAGCGATCCCAACCGCTCGGGCCATTCGATCAGCACGATGCCGTCGGCCCAGGCATCCTCGATGCCGAGCTCCAGCGCGTCATCCGCCGCCTCAAGCCGGTAGAGGTCGAAGTGATGGATCTCGACCCCGCCGATCTCATAGGACTGGACCAGCGTGAATGTCGGGCTCGGCACCTCGACCGGCCGCAGCCCTGCCCGGTCCGCGCGTGCGTTGATGAAGGCCCGCGCGAATGTCGTCTTGCCGGTCCCCAGCGCCCCGGCCAGACCGATGACGTCGCAATTTCGGGCAATCCCGGCCAGCACTCCCGCGAGACCCGCGGTCGCGGTCCGCGATGGCAGCGCCCAGACGCCGGACCCGGACGCGGTCATCGGATTTGCCCGGCTTCGGGCTCAATATCGATAATATTCGGGCTTGTAAGGGCCTTCGCGCTCGAGGCCGAGATATTTCGCCTGGTCCTCGGTCAGCTTGGTGAGCTTGACGCCGAGCTTGTCCAGATGCAGCGCCGCGACCCTCTCGTCGAGCTTCTTGGGCAGCACATAGACCTTCCTGTCGTAGTCGGCATGGTTCTGCCACAGCTCCATCTGGGCCAGCACCTGGTTGGTGAACGAGGCGCTCATCACGAAGCTCGGGTGGCCGGTGGCGCAGCCCAAATTCACCAGCCGGCCCTCCGCCAGCACGATCAGCCGCTTGCCGTCGGGAAACTCGACCTCGTCGACCTGCGGCTTGACGTTGTCCCACTTGTAGTTCCTGAGCGCGGCGATCTGGATCTCGCTGTCGAAGTGCCCGATATTGCACACGATGGCGCGATCCTTCATCTGACGCATGTGCTCCAGCGTGATCACGTCGATATTGCCGGTCGTGGTCACGAAGATGTCGCCGGCCGGAGCGGCTTCGTCCATCGTCACCACCGCATAGCCTTCCATCGCGGCCTGAAGCGCGCAGATCGGGTCGATCTCGGTGATAAGCACCCGCGCGCCCTGGTTGCGCAGCGAGGCCGCCGATCCTTTGCCGACATCGCCATACCCCGCCACCACGGCGATCTTGCCGGCGACCATCACGTCGGTCGCGCGCTTGATGCCGTCGACCAGGCTTTCGCGGCAGCCGTAGAGGTTGTCGAACTTGGACTTGGTCACCGAATCGTTGACGTTGATCGCCGGAACACGAAGCGTGCCCTTCTGGGCCATCTCGTAAAGCCGGTGGACGCCCGTGGTGGTTTCCTCGGAAAGGCCGCGGACGTTGTCGAGCAGGCTGTCATAGCGCTGGTGCATCACCAGGGTGAGATCGCCGCCGTCATCGAGGATCATGTTGGGCGCCCAGCCGTCGGGTCCTTCGATGGTCCGGTCGATCGCCCACCAGAACTCTTCTTCGGTCATGCCTTTCCAGGCGAAGACCGGAACTCCGGTCTCGGCGATGGCTGCCGCCGCGTGGTCCTGGGTGGAGAATATGTTGCACGAGCTCCAGCGCACCTCGGCGCCGAGCGTCGTCAGGGTCTCGATCAGGACCGCGGTCTGCACGGTCATGTGCAGGCAGCCGGCGATCCGGGCCCCGCCGAGCGGCTTCGAGCCGCCATATTCCGCACGCAGCGCCATCAGGCCGGGCATCTCGGTCTCGGCGATGGTGATTTCCTTGCGGCCCCACTCGGCCAGCGAGATATCGGCGACTTTGAAATCTTCGGCAGGCGGCATCGGGTACTCCTTGTCTTGGACGGCCTTGAAGTTGTCTTGGACGGCCTTGAAGGATTTCGATACCGGGATGGCTGGCGCGATCAAGGGCCGGCGCGCGACCGCAAGGCCGAGGTCCGCCATATAGCAAGTCGGGCTGCGGGAAGGCAACCGTTCGGCGGACGCGGCAGCGTCATGTCTCCTCGAACCCCGCCGCGAACAGCGCCGCCAGCGACTCCACGGCCGCTTTCGCCTCCACCCCGCTCGCCACGAGCTCCAGCCTGGTGCCGGTCGAGGCGGCCAGCATCAGCAGGCCCATGATCGACAACGCGGAGACATCCTGGCCCTTGCAGCCGATCCGGACGTCGGCATCGAACCCTTCGGCCGTCGCGGCGATTCTGGCGGCGACGCGTGCGTGCAGGCCCCGTTCGTTTATGACTTCGACCGCGCGGCGCACCGCGCGGCGGCGTTCGCTCATTCGGCCCGCTCTTCCAGGAGCTTGGAGGCAACGCTGATGTACTTGCGTCCGGCTTCCTGGGCCGCGGCGACGGAGGCGGCCAGCCCCTCGCGCCCCCGCACGCTGGCGAGCTTTACCAGCATCGGCAGGTTGACTCCGGCGATGACCTCGATGTTGCACTCGTTCATCAAGGAGATGGCGAGGTTCGAGGGCGTCCCGCCGAACATGTCGGTCAGCAGGATCACCCCGCTGCCGTCATCGGCCCGCGCGATGCATTCGGCAATCTCGCGCCTGCGCTGCTCCATGTCGTCGTTTGGGCCGATGCAGACGGTTTCCACCAGTTCCTGCGCACCGACCACATGCTCGAGCGCGGCGACCATCTCGCGCGCGAGGCCGCCATGTGTCACCAGCACCATCCCGATCAGCGCCATCGCGGCATTCCTCCTAGGATCCGGACGCGGCCGGCAGGTCGCGGTGGGCCACGCTCACCCGCTGGCCCCGTGTGCGCAACCAGGCGTCCAGCCGGTCGGTGACGAACACCGAACGATGCATGCCGCCGGTGCACCCGACCGCGATGGTCAGGTAGCTCTTACCCTCGTCATCGAAATGCGGCAACACCGCCTCCAGCATGCCGGTCAAGGAGCTGAAAAACGCCGCGAAGGCCGGATCGGCCTCGACGAACGCGCCGACCGCCGGATCCCGGCCGTCGCGCCGGGCAAGATCCGGCTCGTAGAACGGGTTCTTGAGGAACCGGACGTCGAGCACGATATCGGCCTCCGGCGGCAGGCCGTGGCGGTAGGAGAACGACAGCACCGAGACCGTGAGCCCCGGCGCGCCGGCCCGTCCGCAGGCGCCTTCCAGGATACGCTTCAGATCCGCGAGCTTGAGCCCGCTGGTGTCGATCAGGCGGTTGGCCCGCTCGCGCAGCGGCGCCAGCAGCGCGCGCTCGCGCGCGATGGCCTGGCTCAGCCGTCCGCGCTCGGCCAGGGGGTGGCGGTGGCGGGTCTCCGAATAGCGCCGGCGCAGGACCTCGTCCTCGCAGTCCAGGAACACAAGCTCGGCGTCGATAAGGGGATTGCCGTTCAGCCCGTCGATCTCGGTCAGAAACCTTTCGGCGGCGAAGTCGCGCGTCCTGATATCGACCCCGAGCGCCAGCGGCCTCTGCCCGTGCCTGTTGGTCCCGATCAGGTTTTGCACCAGGCGGAGCGGCAGGTTGTCGACCGTCTCGTAGCCCATGTCCTCCAGCGCCTTAAGCGCGACGGTCTTGCCGGCTCCGGACATGCCGGTCACCACCACGACCCGATCGACCGGTTCGGCCGCAGCGCACACCTCGGCCGGATCCTCGGCAAGTCCGGGCGTCTGGTTCGGGGTCTCCATCATCGGGCCTCGGCGTCTGCGCCGGCACTATCGGTCCGCGCGGCGCGCACGGCAAGCCGGACCTTCGCCGCCGCCGAGGACGTGAAAGCGCAGACCGCGATGCGGGCGATCGCGATGCCCTCGTGCCGCCAAACCGTGGTTTCGGGAAGGCGCGGCCGCTCCGCCTCAGCAAGCTCCACGGCGAGACCCACCGCGACCGGCGCCCGCCAGTCCAGATCGACGATGCCGATCCCGCGGACTTCCAAACGGCCGGCGAGCACGGGCGGCGGGCTGGCCTGCAGCACCCCGCCTTCGGCTCGCAGCACGACCTGGTCGTCGGCCACCAGCGCCGCCCCGCCGTCGATCAGCCGCAGCGCCAGATCCGACTTGCCGGCGCCCGAAGGGCCCAGCAACAGGACGCCGCAGGAGCCGATCGCAATGCAGGTGGCATGGATCACCGCCATCGCGCTAGGCCGGCGGCAACCTGACGGTGAAGCGCGCGCCCTCGATATCGCCGTCCTCGCGATAGCGGTTCATGGCCGAGATCGTGCCGCCATGGGCATCGACGATCTGGCGCGAGATATTGAGCCCCAGCCCGGAATGGTTGCCGAAATCCTCGCCGTCCGGCCGCTGGCTGTAGAAGCGTTGGAAGACCGAATCGAGATTCTCCTCGGGGATGCCGGGTCCTGCATCGTCCACCGTAACCTCGTAGGCGCCGTTCTCGCGCGCGAGTTTCATGCGGACCGCGGCGGCCTCGGGGCTGAACGAGAAGGCATTCGACAACAGGTTCTGGAAGACCTGCACGAGCCTGGTTTCAATCCCGTTGACGATCGGCGATTCGAATTCGATTTCGAGCTCGAGCGGCCTCCGGCGGCCGGTATCGGTCGAACTGTGGACCTCGACCAGGGTCTGGAGCAGCCGAGCGATGTCGATTTCCACCATAGCCGTGCGGGCGAGTTCCGCATCGAGCCTGGAGGCGCTGGAGATATCCGAGATCAGCCGGTCGAGCCGCTTTACGTCCTGCTCGATGATCGCCATCAGCTCGCGCTGCTGATCGGGGTTCTTGACCCGCGAGACGGTCTCCACCGCGCTGCGCAACGACGTCAGCGGGTTCTTGATCTCGTGGGAGACATCGGCCGCGAAGCTCTCGACCGCCTCCATGCGGGTCTGGATGTCTGCGGTCATGTCGCGCAGGGCGCCGGAAAGATCGCCGATCTCGTCGCGGCGCGACGTAAAGTCGGGGATCTGCGAGATCTCGGACTGGCCGCGGCGCACGCCGCGGGCAGCCTCGGCCAGGCGGCGCACCGGCCGGGCGATCGCGCCGGCGAGGTAGAACGAAAGAATCACCGTGACCGACAGGGCGATACCGAAGACCTTGAGAATCCCGAACCGGACGTCGCGCACGCCGGCTTCGATCTCCTTGCCGCCGACGGTCAGCATCAGCGCGCCGAGGACTTTCTTGAAGCGCTGAACGGGGACCGCGACGATCAGGACCATCCGGTTTTCCTGGTCGTAGCGGATGTTGACCCGGGTCTCACCGTTGAGCGCGCCGATGACCTCGGCATAGTCGTTGGCCCGCTCGACCGCGCGCTCGGTATAGGCGTGCGGGCGGGTGCGGGAGGGCAGCAGCCGCAGGACCTGGTCGTAGGCATCGAGCAGCAGCGCGCCGAAAAAGCCTTCCTGATCGGGCGGCGGCAGCGGCTCTTCCTGGACCGGGTGACCGGGGCCGGTCAGGGTCCGGCTGTCGACGATCAGCGCGCCTTCGGCGCCGAACAGCCGGGCCCGGGCCCGCGTCGGCGCGACCAGCCGCCGCAGCATCGGCCGAGCGACCGGCGTCAGGATCGACTGGGCGCCGTCTTCGCCGGTGCCCACCGCGCCCTGGCCGAGTGCGCCGGCGAAGATCTCGGCCTGGGTGTTGAGCGATTCGATCTCCGCCTCGATAAGCCCTTCCTCGTACTGGCCCAGATACAGAAGTCCCGCCACCAGAACCCCGAGGGCCAGGATGTTGATCGTCAGCACGCGCCACGTCAGGGGCGACAGCATCGCGGATGAAAAGGCCTTGATCATCGGGTGCCGTCCGGAGGCGCCCTCGTTCGGCAGTCGGCGGCCCGGGACCATGGCCGCCCGCCCGATCGGTTATCGGTCCGGCTGGCGCCTGGTCCGGAAATCAGCCGTCCCTGTAGCGGTATCCTATGCCGTAGAGCGTTTCGATCTGGCTGAAGTCGTCGTCTACGACCTTGAATTTCTTGCGCAAGCGCTTGATATGGCTGTCGATCGTCCGGTCGTCAACGTAAATGTGCTCGCCATAGGCGGCATCCATAAGCTGGTCTCGGCTCTTGACGTGGCCGGGTCTCAGCGCCAGCGCCTTGACCAAGAGGAACTCGGTCACCGTCAGATCGACCGCCTGACCTTTCCATGCGCACAGATGGCGCGATGCGTCCAGCGTCAGGGGCCCGCGCTCCAGCGGCGGCTCGCCGTCGGTGTCGCCGGCCTGGCCTGTGTCCTTGCCGTGGCGCCGGAGGATCGTGCGGATCCGCTCCAACAGCAGGCGTTGGGAGAACGGCTTTTTTATGTAGTCGTCCGCGCCCATCCTGAGGCCCAGGACCTCGTCGACCTCGTCGTCCTTCGAGGTCAGAAAGATGATCGGCATGTCAGTTTGCTTGCGCAGATGCTGGAGCAGCTCCATGCCATCCATCCGCGGCATCTTGACGTCGAGCACCGCAAGATCCGCAGGGCTGGTGGACAGCCCCTGGAGGGCGGCCGCTCCGTTGTGGAAGGTGCGGACCTCGAAGCCTTCGGCTTCCAGCAACATCGATACCGAGGTCAGGATGTTCCGGTCGTCATCGACCAGGGCAATCTTCTGTTTCACGACGGCCCCTTTGGGTCCAGGTTGCCGATCAGCACGCTTTCCTGCCGGCACAAGACCGTCTCGGCAGGCCGCTGGCAATCCAGCCGGGCTGGCGCGCATTGCCCGACATTCCGGCCGAAACGTCATAAACATCGGTAAATCCGTTGGCTTCCAATATGCGCCGGGCGCGTGCCGAGCGCGCTCCGGCGGCGCATATCAGCGCAACCGGCCGCGACCGATCGCCGCGCACTGTCTTCAGGACCTCGCCGATGAAGGCCTTGGTGCCGGCCCGGTTGTGGATCGTGACCGCGTGGCCGTCGGCCGGGATGCCGGTTTGCCGCCATTCGGCGGGCGAGCGCACGTCGATCAGCGCGATGCGGCCCTGGGCGGCCATCCGGGCGGCATCCTTCGGGCTCAACATGCCCCCGGCCGCGGCCAAGCCCGGCAACGCGGCCACCGCGAAGGCGACAATGCCGGCGCCCGCGGCCGGCCGGACCGCGCGCGCGAGGGTTCGCAAGCATTCGCCGATCGCGCCCATGGGAATGGACATAGTGTCTCATGCGGCCGGCGCAAGCTTTCCGGCCGCAATTCCCGCTGTTGACCCTCATTGCCGCACCGGCCCAGAGTCGCCGCCATGGACGAAGACCGGCAAACCGCCGCCGCGCGGGCGCGATCGATCGTCCGGCGCGGCGACAAGGCGACGCTTGCGACGCTGATGGGGGCGGCGGGAGATCCCTACACCTCCCTGGTCATGGTCGCCTGCGACCAGTCCGGGGCGCCGCTGATGCTGCTATCCGATCTCGCCCAGCACACCAGGAACATCGAGCGCGACCCCCGGGCATCGCTCGCCTTCGATGCGACGGACGGCCACGACAACCCGCTGGCCGGGCCACGGCTCAGCCTGCTCGGCCGCATCGAGGCCACCGACGACGACGCGCTCCTCGGCCGCTACCTTCGGCGCCATGACGCTGCGGCGGAATATCTGGCGCTGGGCGGTTTCCGCCTGTTCCGGCTCGCGGTCGAGCGGGCGCATATCGTCGCAGGGTTCGGAGCGATCGACTGGCTCGATCCGGCCGAGGTCACGCTCGCGGCCGCACCGGCGCTGATCGACGCCGAACAAGACATCATCGAACACATGAACGCCGACCACGCCGATGCCCTCGCACGCTATGCCAAAGGCGCGGCGGACACGGCCGGCGAATGGAAAATGACCGGCATCGATCCCGAAGGACTCGACCTGATCGGGCCGGGCGGGCGGCTGCGATGCGACTTCGACGCGCCGATCGACGGACCCGCGGCGGCACGCAAAATCCTGGCTGCAATGGCGCGGACCGGTCCTGCCGGTTGAAAGCGTCAACCACTCGCTTTATCTTCGCCAGGACTGCCAACGATCAGCCCAAATTGCCGTCGCAGTTCGGTCGTGGGGCCGCTCTGGCGCCTAGCGGGCATCACCGCCACCGGGCCGGCACCTCAGGAGGGACTTGTGGAACAGACCGGAACCGTCGTCAGTTCTTTTGGGCTGGAGAACCATGGTTTGAGCAACCTCGCGGCCGCCCATTGGAATGCCTCGGTCGCGGCGCTCTACGAGCACGGTCTGAGGCGCGGCGAGGGTGTGCTGGCGCTCGGCGGCGGGTTCGTCACCCAGACCGGCGAGTACACCGGCCGCTCGCCCAAGGACAAGTTCATCGTCGACGAGCCCGGCTCGAGCGGCGACATCTGGTGGGGCCCGGTCAACAACAGGATCGACGAGGCCCATTTCGATATCGTCCACAAGCGCATCCTGGCTTTCTTCCAGGGCCGCGAAGTCTTTGTCCAGGATGTCTATGCCGGCGCCGATCCGGCCTTCCGGCTGCCGGTCCGGGTGGTCACCCAGCAGGCCTGGCACAGCCTGTTCACCCGCAACATGTTCATCCCGCCGTCGGATGCGGCGCGCGCGGACTTCAAGCCCGAGTTCACCGTCCTCCATGCGCCGGGGATGCATTCGATCCCCGAAATCGACGGCACGCGCAGCGAGGTGTTCGTGCTGCTCAACTTCGCCAAGCGCCTGGTCCTGGTCGGTGGCTCGCACTACACCGGTGAGATCAAGAAGACCATCTTCTCGGTTCTCAACTACCTGCTGCCGGCCAAGGGCGTCCTGCCGATGCACTGCTCGTCGAATATCGGCGAGGCCGGCGACACGGCGATCTTCTTCGGCCTGTCCGGTACCGGCAAGACGACGCTGTCGTCCGATCCGACGCGGACCCTGATCGGCGACGACGAGCACGGCTGGTCCGACAGCGGCGTCTTCAACTTCGAGGGCGGCTGCTACGCCAAGACCATCAACCTGTCCGCGGAAGCCGAGCCCGAGATCTACAACGCCTGCTTCCGCTTCGGCACGGTGTTGGAGAACGTGGTCATCGATCCCCTCACGCGCGCGCCGGACTTCGACGACGGCTCGCTGACCGAGAACACGCGGGCGAGCTATCCGCTGCATTTCCTCGGCAAGGTCGACCGGTCCGGGGTCGGCGGCCATCCAAGCAACATCGTCATGCTGACCGCCGATGCGTTCGGCGTCCTGCCGCCGATCAGCCAGCTCACGCCCGAACAGGCGATGTACCACTTCCTGTCGGGCTACACCGCGAGGCTCGCCGGCACCGAGCGCGGCCTCGGCAACGAGCCCGAGGCGACGTTTTCGACCTGCTTCGGCGCGCCGTTCCTGCCGCGCCACCCCACGGTTTATGCCAAGCTCCTGGGCGAGAAGATCGCCCGGCACGGCGCCAAGTGCTGGCTGGTCAACACCGGCTGGTCGGGCGGCGCCTTCGGTGTCGGCGCGCGGATGAAGATCGCCCATACCAGGGCGATGGTGCGCGCCGCGCTCGAAGGCAAGCTCGCCTCGGTCTCGGTCGCGCCCGATCCGAATTTCGGCGTCATGGTGCCGGCCAACGTGCCCGATGTGCCGGCCGACGTGCTCACCCCGCGCAATACCTGGTCGGACAAGGACGAGTACGACAACACCGCCCGCGGCCTGGCTGCGCGCTTTCAGGCGAATTTCCAACAGTTCGAAAGCGCGGTCGACGACAAGGTCAAGGCCGCCGCCATCCGCCCGGCCGCGTAACGCCGGTCCTCGGCAGGGCTGGCGCGTCCAAAGTTTCGAACAGGCTGCTTGACACGCTCCAGGCTTCGCCGCGCGGGCCGATCGGCTATCATGGCGCCCGGCGAGGGAGGCATGGGTGGTCGCGCCGGGACGGGCGGAAATCGTGGGCGGCGGTTTCGGCGGGCTGGTGGCGGCCGCGGCGCTGGCCGACCGCGGATGGTCGGTCCGGCTGCACGAGCGGCGCGATGCGATCGATGTCGAAGGCTATGGCATCGCGATCCAGCGCAACATGGCGCTGATCTTCGCCGCGTTCGGCCTCGAGGAGGCCGTGCTGGCCGGCGGCGCGCGCATCGACCGGCGCGATTCGCTCGACGGCGCCGGCACGGTGCTGATGAGCCGGCCGACCGAACGCAGCCCCTATCGGATCGACCGCCGGCATATCGTGCGCCTGCTGGCCGCGCGCGCCCGAAAGGCGGGCGCCGAGATCGCGCTCGGCTCGACGGTCACCGACGTCCGGGCCGACGGCACGCTGAGGACCCGGGACGGCGGACACGCGGCCGCCGATCTGATCGTGGTGGCCGACGGCGTCGCCTCGCCGCTGCGCGAGGCGCTCGACCTTGTCCGGCGCCACATCTGGCAACGCGACGGCGCCATCCGGGTGACCGTCAGGCGCACCGCCGCCGAGATCGCCGCCGCCGACCGGGACGGCTCGGTGATGATCGAAGCCTGGTCGGACCGGCGCCGGGTGCTCTACTGCCCGGTCAACCGGGAGGAGTTCTATGTGCTTCTGGGGGCCATGGTCGAGGACCACGCAGCCTGCCGGACACCGATCGACGTCGGGCTGTGGGGCGGCTCGTTCCCGGCCCTGCGCGGCCTGTTGGCCCGCGTCGCTGCGCAGGCCGATTGGCAGCAAGCGCGCTGGGCCCAGTTCCAGACCGTCCGGCTGAAGCGCTGGTCGGCGGGGCGGGTCGCCGTCCTCGGCGATGCGGCGCATGCGATGGCGCCCTACCTCGCCCAGGGCGCTGGCCATGCGATGATGAACGCGCTGGGCCTGGCCGTCGCCCTGGAGGGCGCGGCGGACATCGGGACCGCGATGGCGGTCTGGGAGCGGCGCGAGCGGCCGTTGACCGAGCACACCCAGCGCTGGACCCGGATCTACGGGCTGACGCTCGGCCTTCCCGAGCGGCTCAAGCCGGTCTCGATCGGGCTCGAGCGCCGCATCCCCTGGGTCGCCGCTCAATACGTCCGGGCCGCCGGCCATGTCCCGACCGGTTGCACGCCCGCTTGATCTTGCGCGCCCGGGTTGGCTTGATCCGGACCCCACCAGGCAAGGAGACGGAACCAGATGACAGCCGATATCCAGATCTACAACCCCGACGCGCTGGGCGCGCCGCTCGGTCAGTACACCCATGTCACCAGGGTCAAGGCCTCGGAGTTGCTGTTCATCGCCGGCATGCTGTCGGGCGACAAGGACGGCGGGATCGTCGGTGCGGACGATTTCGACGCCCAGTGCACCCAGGTCTTCGCCAACATCCATGCCGCCCTGCGCTCGGCCGATGCCGATTGGGCCAACGTGGTCCAGTTCACCACCTATATGGTGCACTCCCAGTCGATCCCCGATTTCATGGCCTTCCGCCTGCGCGCGTTCCCGAAAATGTTTCCCGACGGGAAATATCCGCCCAACACGCTGCTGCTGGTCGACCGGCTGGTCCAGGAGCCGTTCCTGATCGAGGTCCAGACGGTCGCTGCTCTGTAGCCCGTGTGCCGGCCGGATCGGACCGGTCCGGTCCGATCCTCGCCACCGGCGCGCGGAACTGGAAAGACACGAGCCGTCGCCGGCGTTCAGAGATCGGCGCCGCGCTTGTCCATTGCGCGCTGCCATTTGGTCTGCATGTCGTCGTCGAACAGGAGACCGGCGTCGGGGAAGACGGTGATCCAGTCCTTGCGGCGAAGCTCGTTTTCAAGCTGACCCGGACCCCAGCCGGCATAGCCGATGGCGAGGAAACCCCTGGCCGGCCCCTTGCCCTCCGCCAGGGCACGCAAGACGGCTTGATTGCCGGTCAGCGAAACCTTGTCGGTCACCGCGACCGTGCCGGCGTCGGCGTAGTCGCTGGAATGCATGAAGAATCCCTGCGAGGGATCGACCGGCCCGCCATATTGGATGCGGACGGTGCGGCTCCGACCGTCCGGCTGGTCCTTGCCGAGGATCCGCTCCAGCACCTTCGAGGCCGGCTCGACCGCGATCAACCGGTTGACGATCAGGCCCACCGCGCCGCGCTCGCCGTGGCGCAGCATGAAGATGACGGTCCCGGCAAACCGCGGGTCCGGCATGTGCGGGGCAGCAACGAGCAGCCAGCCGGCGAGCGGCCCGGACGCCACTGGCGCCGGTGCGGCGGTATCGCCCGTCTTCGCGGCGGCCCCGACCGCCGCGATGGCCGTCGCCGCCGCGAGACAGGCGATCAGCCGGCCGAACCCCCGCCGCATTCCACCGCATCGAGTCATCCCATGACCTGCCTCCGCGCCGCCGCGCCGGCGTTCGCGGTCCTCGTCGGGGCGAACGGAAACCGGCAACCCCATCGTCGCCGATTTCCGGCGTCAGTCCCAGATGCGTCAGTCCCAGATGATGTCTTCGCGTGCGACGGCCACGGTGCCGCCGGCATCGAGGCGGACCATGTTGACGGTATTGGCGAGATCCGGTGAGCCTGAGTAGTAGGCCGGCACCGCGCCGTTGCCCACCCGGACGGCCCGGTTCCAGTGGCCGAGCGCGACATAGTCCGCCCCGGTCGCGGCGATCTGGGCATCGGAGATCAGCCAGGACGGGCGGTGGACGGCGCCGACCTCGTCCGCATTCTCATAGTGGCCGTGCGCCATGACGATCTGCCAGCGCGTGGTGCGCGCACGCGCGCTGGCAAGCGGTGCCATGTTGCCGTAGTCGCGGTGGGCGTGGCCCCAGACTTCCAGGTCCAAATGCGGGAAGGTGACCGCCTGCTCCGCAGTCAGGCCGATCACGTGCACGTTGTCCGGGCCATGGACGGCGCCGCGCTCGTAGACCGAGCCCGGGGTCAGCGGGTCGTGGTTGCCGGGCAGGATGACGATCGGGATCGCGGCCTCTTCGAGCACGCCGACCGCCCGGTCGATCAGCGCCTGGGGCAGCCGGTTGTGCTCGAAGACATCGCCGGCGAGCAGCGCCAGGTCGGCGCCCAGCTTGTGCGCGGTGGCAAGCACGCAGCGCAGGCCCCTGGTCCCGTCGCCGCCATGCGCACGGGCGGTGTAGCCGTCATCGACATGGATATCGGAGCTGTGGACGATGGCGATGCCGCCATCGGTGTCAAATGCCAAACCAGCGCCCTCCGTAACGCGGAAACACCCCGTGCGATTGTCGCACGTCCCGCGCCGGGGGCAAAATACCGGCGTTCGCGCCTGCCGACATGCTATAGACCGCGCGCGCTGCCGCTGTACGAGCGGCGGGTCACCCTCGAAAGGGGCAGTCGATGAGCCCGAGTGGTTGGCGTACGCCCATGGTGGTGCTGACCTGCGGGACGCTGATCCTGCTGGTGTCGTTCGGCCTGCGCCAGAACCTCGGACTCTATATGGAGGTGGTGAGCACCGATCTCGGCTGGGACCGCCAGGTGTTCGCTTTCGCGCTGGCTTTCCAGAGCCTGGTCTGGGGGGTGTTGACGCCGTTCTTCGGCTGGGTGGCGGACCGCTTCGGACCGGCCAGGGTGATCACCGCCGGGGGCTTGCTCTATGCCTGCGGCCTATGGGTGATGTCGCAAGCCGCCGTACCGAT
The DNA here is from genome assembly GCA_965248835.1 of Alphaproteobacteria bacterium. Classification (GTDB taxonomy): domain Bacteria; phylum Pseudomonadota; class Alphaproteobacteria; order MPNO01; family MPNO01; genus CAYFYS01. The sequence continues at coordinate 785,369 of CBDFLJ010000001.1, read as the reverse complement.
GGATGCCACCATCGGGATCGGCGTCCTGACCGGGTTCGGCATGTCGATGACCGGCTTTCCGATCGTCCTTTCGGTGGTCAGCCGGATCGCCGGACCCGAACGGCGCACCATCTATCTCGGCATCGCCTCGGCCGGCGGCTCTTCGGGACAGCTCATCCTGGTCCCTGTCGGACAATGGTTCCTTTCGGCCTATGGCTGGACGATCTCGCTGATGATCATCGCTGCGATGGTGGCCTTGGTGGTGCCGCTGTCCGCGGCCCTGGCCGGCGGCAACAAGCTCGGCGCGGCCGAGACTTCGAACCAGCGCATCGGCGAGGCGCTCGACGAGGCGGGCCGGCATTTCGGCTACAAATTGCTGATCGCCGGCTACTTCGTCTGCGGCTTCCAGACCATGTTCATCGGCGCGCACCTGCCGGCCTATCTCGCCGATCTGGGCCAGCCGCCCTGGCTGGCCGCGACTGGGCTCGCGCTGATCGGCGGGTTCAACATCATCGGCTGCATCGCCTGGGGAAATTTGGGCGCGCGCTACAGCATGAAGTATCTGCTGTCGATCATCTACCTGGCTCGCGCGGTGTTCATGACGGTCTTCATGCTGGTGCCGATCGGGCCGGTGAGCGTGATCCTGTTCGCGTCCACGATGGGGCTGCTGTGGCTGGCCACCGTGCCGCTCACCACCGGGATCGTCGCCCGGATCTTCGGCACCAAATTCCTCGCCACGCTGGTCGGGCTTACCTTTTTCAGCCACCAGATCGGAAGCTTTCTCGGGATCTGGCTTGGCGGCATCGTCTACGATGCGATGGGCAACTACGATGCGATCTTCTGGGGCGGTGCGGTGCTGGGCGTGATCGCGGCCGGGCTGCACATGCCGATCGACGACCGCCCGCTGCGGCGGACCATCGCCCAGCCGGCGTTCGGATAGCGCCCGCGGCACGACGGAGGCGCAGGCAATGCACGAGGTCCCGATCGTCGACATCGGCGGTTTCGAGACCGGCGGCCCGACCACGCGGGCGGCAATCGCGGCCGAAATCGCCCGCGCGGTCGAAGACATCGGTTTCCTGACCGTGACCGGACACGGCGTCCCCGACCGGACGATCGAACGCATGCGCAAAGGGGGTTGGGCGCTGTTCGGGCTGCCCGAGGCCACCAAGCGCGGCTATCTCGACCCTACGATGCACCTCAACCGCGGCTACACGCCGCTGGCCGAGGAGCATAACGGCTCCTCGGGCGGCGCGAAGGCGCCGCCGGACCTGCGCGAAGGCTACATATTCGGCCCGTTCGACCGGCCCGACGAGTCCTACTACACCGCGCCCGAGGCGGCCTATGCCTACCAGCCCAACATCTGGCCCGATGCGGTCCCCGGGCTGGCCGAGACCTTCAAGGCCTATTACCGCGCGGTCGAGGCGCTCAATGTCCGGCTGCTGCTTGTCTTCGCCGCCGCCCTCGGTCTGGAGACCGATTTCTTCCTCGACAAGTTCGACCGCCATGCGAGCGTCGTCCGCCTGCTGCACTACCCGGCCCCCGACGCACCCCCGTTGCCGGGCCAGCTGCGTTGCGGCGCGCACACCGATTTCGGCTCGCACACCATCCTGCTTGCCGACGACACGCCGGGCGGGCTGCAGGTCCGCACCCGGTCGGGCGCGTGGGTCGAGGTGTTCCCGGCCGCCGACGCTTTCATCGTCAATATCGGCGATCTGATGATGCGCTGGACCAACGACCGCTGGCTTTCGAACCTGCACCGGGTGGTCAACCCGCCTGCGGCAGCGGACCGGCCGGTCGCGCGCCTGTCGATCGCGTATTTCGTGCACCCCAACCGGGATGCCCTGATCGAGTGCATCGAAACCTGCCGGGCCGACGGTTCGCCGGCCCGGCACGCACCCGTCCTGGCCGGCGATTACCGCAAGATGCAGGTGACCAAGATCACCGCGGCGGCGCAGTAGGAAGCGGCACGCCGTCCTGCATCAGCACGGATTCGGCCCACCGCGCGTTGTCGAACAGCGCCCGGTCGCCGTGCGCCGGCCCGACCAGCAGGTTGCCGACCGGCATGTTGTTGGGTCCGGTGTGGGTCGGCAGCGTGATGGCCGGCACCCGCAGGAACGACCACATCGTCTGGAACCGCACGTCGCCGGTCCAGTCGAGCCCGTGAGGCGCCTCGCCCTGCGCGCTCGGGGCGAGCAACAGATCGTGCCCTTCGATGATCGATGCGAACTCGGCACGGCAGCGCTCGCCGAAGGCAAGAGCCGCGACATAGTCCTCGTCCGGGGTGCTCCAGCCCTGCTCGAAGACCGCGCGCATCTTCGCGCTCAGCGCCTCGCGGTGGTTGTTCCACTCATGGGCATAGGCGCGCGAGGCCTCGACGGCGAGCACGCTCCACTGGACCTCCGTTATGTCGGCGAAGTGCGCCGGCAGGGCGCATTCGCGGACCTCTGCACCGGCTGCGGCGAGCCTGGCCGCGGCATCCTCGGTCGCTTCGACGGCGGCGGGGTCGAGGTCGCGCCAGAGATGGGTCCGGCACAGCCCGATCCGCGGCTTCCGGTCGGGCATCTGCCCGGGCGGCGGCGGCGTCCGGCAGGTCAGCACGGCGGTCAGCAGTGCCAGATCGTCGACGCAGCGCGTCATGCAGCCGATGGTGTCGAGCGATTCGGCCTGGGCGGCGAGGCCGCGCCGATTGAGGATGCCGAACGTCGCCTTGTAGCCGACGGTGCCGCAGAACGCGGCCGGGCGGATCACCGAGCCCGCGGTCTGCGAGCCAAGCGCCGCCGGCACCATCATGTCGGCGACCGCGGCCGCGGAGCCGCTGGAGGATCCGGCCGGGGTGTGTTCGATGTTGTGCGGGTTGCGGGTCTTCGACGGGTTCGACGCCGCGAACTCGGTGGAAACCGTCTTGCCCAGGATCAGCGCTCCGGCCGCCCGCAGCATGGCGACCGCGGCGGCATCCATCGCCGGCCGGTTGCCCCGGTAGATCGGCGAGCCGTGGGTCGTCGGCATGTCGACGGTGTCGTAGATGTCCTTGATGCCCACCGGCACGCCGTGGAGCGGTCCGCGCCTCGGCCCGGCATCGATCGCGCGTGCCTGGTCGAGCGCGTATTCGGGATCGAGATATTCCCAGGCGCGCACGTCGGGCTCGCGCGCCTCGATCCGCAAAATGCAGTCGGTGACCACCGCCTCGCAGGTCGCCTCGCCGTCATGGATCCGGCGCGCGGCCTCGGTCGCGGTCAGCTCGTTCAGTCCCGTCATCGGCCCGCTCCCGGATATCGATGCGCATCGACCGCCGCCGTCCCGCTGCCCGGCATGATCGCGCGCAGCGCGCGGCCAGGCTATTGCGCCGCGCCGGCCAGGCTCTCGCCCGCTCCGCGCAACCTTGCGATGATCTCATAGGCCCGCGCGAACGACCGCTCGGTCGCATCGGCGTCATAGGACTCCACCGCCTCGGGCTCGCTGTAGCCGTGCTTGACCCCGGGGTAGACGACGACCTCGGCGTTGTCCTTGCCGGCAACGGCGGCTTGGATCCGGGCGAGGTCCGCGGGCGGTGCGGCATGGTCCTGATCGCCCCAGTGCAGACTCAGCGGGACGTCCACCGCATCGAGCCGGTCGAGATAGTCCTGGACCCTGGTGCCGTGGAAGGCGAGGCCGGCCGCGCAGCCGAGCCGGGCGGGGCCCAGGATGGCATAAGGCCCGCCGTAGCACAGCCCGATCACCGCGATCCGCCCGTTGCATTCCGGCCGCGCCTTGAGGTCGGCCATGGTGTCGGCGAGATCGGCCATGCCGCGCTCGATGATCGCCGCGCGGTCGCCGCCGCGCGCCTTGGCCCGGCGCATGCCGTCCTCGTCGCGGCCCAGCGGGCCCGCATCGCCGCGCCAGAACAGATCCGGCGCCGCGGCCGCGAAGCCCCTGGCGGCCATCTCGTCGGCCATCGCCCTGACGTCCTCGGTCACGCCGTAGACCGAGCACATGATGATCACGCCCGGGCCGGGGCCGGAATCGGGCAGGGCGATGTAGGTGTCGAACGCGGCGCTGCCGCCGCTGGCGGCGATCGTGGTCTCGAAGCCCGGCATCCGATCCTCCCCCGATGTTGTCGGTCGTCTTTGCGGGCGACTATAACAGCCCGGCGCAACGATGGGGCAGCGCCCGGCGTTCGCGCGGGACAGCCGGGATCATTCCTCCCAAAACGGCGCCGACCTCGCGAGGGCGCGCCAACTGGGCTGCGCGGCCCGCAATGCGCTGCGCTTGCGTTGCTCGGCCCAGCGGTCGACGATGATCAGCGCCTGCGGATCGATTTCGCCGGGCCCCAGCCGGGACATCAGGTGACGGGCGACCGCCGCATCGTTCGCATCGCCCAGCTTGTCCTGCAGCCTCTGCAGCGATTTAATATAGGGTCTGGCTTCGTCCGGCCGGAAGAGCTGGCTGAAGAACTCGGCCCCGTATCGCGCCTTCTTGCCGCGAATTCGCACGGCATGCGCCTGATCGTCGGACAGGCGCGAAACCGATCGGGTCAGGGCGAACAGGTCTCGCCGCGTCTTTCGCAGGACCGATCTGGCAAATTTCGTGACCGGCTTGTTGCCCGCCCGGGTGTCGAACGTGGCCGGAAGGCCTTCGAGCCACGCCTCGAACCGCAGGATCAAACGGGTGTAGCGCCGGCTCCGCAAGACATCGATCGCGCCCCGATTCGCCATGCGTCCGGCGCGGCGGGCCGCGGCCTCGACCTCTCGGAGTCGGGTGCGATCGTGCGCCGACGACACGATCTTCGGGTATGTTTCATCGACAAAGACGTGCCAGTCCCGGGCCGGGCTGAGCCGCTGCTGAAACCATCGAAACTCCCCGTTGAACGCCTTCCTGCCGTCATAGCGCAGCAAGGTCTTGAACGCGCGCAGCGCCGCCCGCAATCGTCTGAATGCGACGCGTGTTTGATGAAGACCTCCCGGATCGCCGCGCAGCGTCGGCGCCTCGTTCAGGTAAAGCTGCTCCAGCGCGCCGCGGACGATCTCGTTGAACGCCGTCACGGTCTTGAACCGGTCGTCGAGGCGGTCCCGCGCCGCTTTGCAAGGAAGCGGCGGCAACCGGGAGGCCCGCGTGGCGGACGCCCGATCGCCTGGCCCCGCATCGGCAGTCCCGTCCAAGAATTGCGCGCTATCAAGAGCCATCGAGGTCACGACGACGGCGAGGCCCAGGGCCTGATTGAACGAAATGGCCTGATCGCCGCACTCACCCCGGCTCGGCCGTGGCGCGGGGCTTGGTGGGCTTGGCGGGCTTGGCGGGCTTGGTCTCGCGACCGGCTTCCCGCCCGTCCGACGTTTCCGCGGGTCCGGCGTAGTCCTGGCATCCCTGCGCGATCGCGTAGCAGGCGAGCCGAACGGTCTTGGGGATCGCGACCGGATGGCCGTCCCGCTCACCCTTCTCGTAATACTGGAGAATGCGCCGCTTGAGGCCGAGGGCGTGCGCGGCTTCTTTCTGCGACAGTCTCAAGGATTTGCGCCACCGCTTGAAGGCGGCCGGTGTCATGCGCCCGCCGCCGCCCGACCGCAAAGCGTTTTCAGGGCTCCTCACCCAAGCCTCCTGTCGGGGGCGTTATCGTTGGCAGCCTGAATCGGCACACCGCTCATGTTAATTGCCAAGACGGCCGTTTTTCAACTTGAAAAGCGCACCAGGTGCGGATAAACAGGAGCTATGCGCACGACGTGCGTACGTTCGGGCCGGCCTTGCACGCCGATACGGTCTCGAAGGAGGGCTCCCGATGGACGCTCTGTCGATCTACTTCAATGCGATTCTGCAGGACGCGCTGCGCCCCGGCCGGCGCGTGAGGCGGCCGAACACGGTAAAGGCGATCGCCGCGTTCGCGCTCCGATCCGCCCGTCTGCCGCGGCGGATCTATTCGACAGCGGCCGGGCGGCGGTTCGCGCGCAAGGATGCGGCACCGCATCGCTCCGGCTGACCGCACCAGGGGCGCGCCATGGATCGCCCGGATCGTTTGGCAGGGGGCGATGAGATGACATCCCTGCCCTATGTGCTGATCGTGCTGTTCGCGCTGGACGACGGCTCGGTCTTCGCGATGAGGACGTCGCAAAGCCTTTCCTCACCGCCGACCTGCAGCATGCAGGCGGTTCTGGAGAACGAGGCGGCCGGCCGGCGAACCCATGTCTGCGTCCTGCGCGAGCATGCGACCGCCCTTGCCGGGCCCGCGCCGGACCTGGTCTCCATCCGACAGCCGCCGGTCTCGATAGGGCGCTGACCCGCCCGGGCAGCGCTTCGCGGCAGCATGCGCCGCCACGCAGCTTCGCATCGCAACGACACGGCACCCTGCCCGGCGCGTTACGGCGCTTCGGCGCCCCGGAATCCCGGCCGGCTTCGCCCGGTTCGCGAACGGTCGTGCTGCCGGATGTCGGATCGTGTCCCGCGCCGCGGCAGCCTGACCGTCGGCCTCGACCTCCGCTATGACGCCGATGTCCGCTACCGCCGCCACGATGCCGTCGAGGAGGGCGACGCCTTCGCGAGCCTGCCCGCGATCCAGGATGCTATCCGGGACGGCGATTACGACATCGAGAACCCCGCTCGCCACGGACCCCGGCCGCCTGGAGGCGGTCCGCAGCACCGGGATCCGGCTGAACCATGACACGGTGACCGACCGCAGGTCGGCGCGTGCTGCGTTGGACGGCGGCGATCGCCCGGCGAATACCCCCGATGCGGTTGCACGAGGCATAAGCGGTTGTTAGCCTGGAACGACGTGAATCTCGGCGGCGCCGTGATTTTTCGGCTGCGGGGGCGACGGGTCTTGGCGGGAGCAGATCCTTCATGCAAAACAAGCGTTGCGCGATCAACAGTGAGAGCGATCGCGAAGACTGTGGCGCGGACGGTGCGGTGAGCGTCTCGCGTTCCCGCACAATATGCCGCGTGCTTCTGCCTTGGGCCGTTGCGGCTGCGATGCTCCTCGGCGGCGGGCTCGCTGCGCAGGCGCAGTCGATTACGCCGGCGGACAAGTGCACCGTTGACGGCACGACGGTGACCTGTACCGGCAACCTGTCCGGTGGTGTGAAGGTCAATAGTCCGGACGACACCTACAACACGCTCGAAGTCAATACTCTGAACGGCGATATCGCTCCGGAGGCAGGGACAAGCGGGATCAATTTTGATACCCATAACGAAGACACTGACACCTACGGTAATACCGACATCACCCTCACCGTCGATACCGGTGCCAACGGCATCACCACCAAGGGCACTAACGCCAGAGGAGTCTCTGCAAGATCCGCTGGCGATGTGACGGTTACAGTGACGGGCAAGATCACCGCCAAAGGTCTTTGCGACACAAGTGATAACCAGGAGTGCAGCGAAGGGGTCTATGCAAGATCCGAGGACGACGGCGTTGTGACGGTTAATGTGACGGGCGATATCGAAACCGAGGGCGATCCCGACGAGATTTCCGGGCTCGGTACTACCAGCAGCGCAGGGATCTATGCAAAGTCCGGTGGCGATGGCGGCGACGACGGCGCTGTGACGGTTACATTTACGGGCAATATCAAAGCCAAGCAAAGGAGCCGGGGGATCTATGCAAATTCCGATGGCGCTGTGACGGTTAACATGAAGAAGGGCAGCAATATCACCACCGAGGGCATTAGCGCCGACGGAATCTTTGCACTATCCAATGCCGACGGCGACGGCGATGTGATGGTTACAGTGGATGGTAATATCAACACCTTGGGCGAGAGGCACAGCAACGGGATCGCAGCAGAATCCAGGGGCACCGGCACTGTGACGGTTACAGTGACGGGCAATATCAATACCTCGGGCAAGGACAGCGAAGGGATCTCTGCAGATTCCAGGGGCGACGGCGATGTGACGGTTACAATGACGGGCGATATCACCACTTCGGACGAGAACAGCTACGGGATCTCTGCAGATTCCAGGGGCGACGGCGATGTGACGGTTACAATGACGGGCGATATCACCACCTATGGCAAAGAAAGCGACGGGATCTCTGCAGCTTCCGACGGCGATGTGACGGTTGACCTGGAGGGCGATATCACCACCACGAAAAACAAAAGCGGAGGGATTTCTGCGTCTATCGACGACGAGAACAGCGCCGGCAATATTGATATTACGGTAGTGACGGGCGCTATCACCACCTCGGGCGAGGAGAGCGCGGGGATCTATGCAGAATCCTATGGCAAAGGCGATATAACGGTTAAAATGAAGAACGGCAGTACTATCACCACCTCGGGCGAGGAGAGCGCGGGGATCTATGCACGATCCTATGGCAATGGCGCTGTGACGGTTGACTTTACGGGCGACATCACCACTTCGGGCGATAACAGCACCGGGATCTATGTATACTCCGATAACGATAGCGGTACCGATAATCCTAACAGCTCTGCTGTTGTTGAGATTAACGTGACGGGCGACATCACCGCCTCGGGCGATAACAGCCAAGGGATCTATGCACAATCCAATGGCGCCATCAGCATCACGCTGCATGGCGGGACCATCACCAGTGTCCAGGACGCAGGCATCGAAATTAGTAGTGGTGCGACCAATACGCTGACGATCTTGGGTCCTGTGACGGTCCGCGGCGGCAAAATGATTCGACTCAGTGACGGCATTTTACAACGATTTGACGACGTGCTGGGGGGCGACAAACACGAGACGATCGACAATTACGGCACGTTGACGACCCCCGGCACGCATCGATCTGGGTACAGGGGCCAACGCCTTCAACAACCATGGCGGGCGCAACTTTCAATTCCGGCACCGCGGTGTTTCTCGGTTCCGGCAATACGCTTCACCAACGAGGGCGATTTGTCGCCGGGCGGTGCGAATGCGCCGTGCAGGACCACCACTCTGACGGGCAATTTCCAAAACTTCATGAGCAACGAACAGAACATTGAGGCAAAGGGCACTTTTACCGTCACGATCGACAATACGGGAAGCGACCTGCTCATTGTCACCGACAGCGCCAGCCTTGACGGCACGGTGAGAGTCGTGGGCGCTTACAGGGATAGCGGCACCTATAAGATCCTGGACGTCCCAGCGCGCCTACACCCTCACCGAAAACGAATTTGCAATGAAGTGATCGACACATTGTTCATGGACTTTGAGCTGAACTATCTCGACGACGACGATGTCGGCAACGATGTCGACTATGTGGAATTGATTGCCGCAAGAAAGCAGGGCGTCACCTTCGGCGAATTTGCCGAAACGGCCAACCAGCGGGCGGTGGCGAACGCCCTCGACAGCCTGCCGGCCGCCAATGCGACCGCGTTGGATGTCATGGCCGCGAGCTCGGAGGAGGATATACGGGCCGCCTATGATGCGCGGTCGGGCGAGGTGCATGCGTCCCTCAAGGGGGCTCTGATGGGCACCGGCCAAAGGCAGGTCGCGGCCGTCAAAAGCCGCATGGCGGCGCGCTTCGGCAATCCCGGCGCACAGGCATCGACGGCGGCCTCCGGGACTCCGCCATCGCCGGCCGACGGAAGCAGCGGCTTGTGGGTCACCGGCTACCGCTCGCGGAGCGAGACCGATGCCACCGCCGGCACCGCGCGGATGGACACGGACCTGGACGGTGTCGTCTTCGGCATCGAGGGTGCGCTGGGCGAGCGCTGGCGCCTCGGCGTCCTCGGCGGCTACAGCCGGACGGATGTGAGCCAGCGTGCACTGTTGTCCTCCGGCTCGGTCGATACATGGTCCGCCGGTCTTTACGGCGCCGCCGAGTCCGGCGCTGCGCGCCTCAGCTTCGGCGCGGTCTATAACGGGCATGCCGTAGACTCCCGCCGGTCGGTCCTCTCCATCGGCCTTTCCGAGATCCAGAACCTGTCGGCGCGCTACGACGCAAGGAGCTGGCAGGTCTTTGCCGAAGCCGGATACCGGGTGCGGTCCCGCGACCGGATGGTGGAGCCCTTCGCCGGCGTGTCCTCGATCCATCTCGATACGGACGGCTTCAGCGAGAGCGGCGGCGATGCGGCCCTGACATCATCGTCGGATATCGACCACATGATGTTCGCGACGCTCGGCCTGCGCAGCGCGGTACAGATGGATGACACGGTCCGTATACGCAGCATGGTGGGCTGGCGCCATGCCTTCGGCGATACGGACCCGTCGTCGACCCACTCGATGGCGGGCAGCCCATTCACGGTCACGGGCGCTCCGACCGCCGAGGATGCCCTGGATATCGAGCTCGGCATCGAGACCGAACTGTCGGACACTGCCGTCCTCGGCGTCGCCTACAAGGGCCGCTATGGCGGCGGCGCCGCCGATCACGGCTTCAACGCCGGCCTTAGGGTGACGTTCTAGCCGGACCGGTCGCCCCGGCCGCAAGCGGGCGATGACGATCGAAAGCGCCCGCGCCGCATCCCGGTGCGGACCCGCGTGCGGCGGGACCCGACCAAGTTGCCCCACGCCCGCCATATCGTTGCACGCGGGGTAGACGGCTGTTAGCCTGGAATCAGACGAATCTCGGGGGCGTGATTTTTTCGGACGCGGAGCAGCGGGCTTCCGGGGCGGAGCTTCCATGCAAAACAGACGTAGCGCGGTCGGCGGTGAGAGCGACCGCGAAGGCCGCGGCGCCGGCGGTGCCGTGACCGTCTCGTGCTTCCGCACAGTATGCCGGGCGCTATTGCCGTGGGCTGCCGCGGCGGCGCTGCTCTTCGGCGGCGGGCTCGCCGCACAGGCGCAATCGATCGCGCCGGAGGATGAGTGCACCGTCGACGGCACGACGGTGACCTGTAAGGGCGACCTGTCGGGCGGTGTGGAGGTCGACGGCGGGACCGGCACCTACACCACGCTCTATGTCAATGAACTGGACGGCGATATCGCTCCGGTCGACGGGACAACAGGGATCGAGTTTACCGGCGACGGGGCCGTCACCCTCAACGTCAATACCGGCGGCCACGACATCACCACCTCCGGCTTTGGCGCAGAAGGGATCAAAGTAGAAGGAAGCCGCAATATTGATGTTGACGTGACTGGCGATATCACCACCAACGGCGCATCCAGCAAGGGAGTCAGTGTAAGTGGAACGGGCGGCACAGTTGATGTTGACGTGAATGGCGATATCACCACCATCAGCGATAACAGCAACGGAGTCACTGTAAATGGAAGTGGCGGCAAAACTACGGTCGAGGTGAATGGCAACATCGAGACCTGGGGTACTACCGGAAGTGGCGGGTTATATGTCTCCAATGATGACAGCGATATCAAGATTACTTTGACAGGCGGTATCACCGTCAGGAGCAGGGATGGTCTCACAGGATTTACCAGTAACGCTGGCAAAATTGAGATTATCGTGCAGGGCGATATCACCAACTGGGACAGCAACGGCAGCGGGATCAATACAGGTAGCGAGCGCGGCGACATAGCCATTACGCTGAATGGCGGAACTATCAGAAGTTCCGGGGAGAAAGGTATCTGGTTTTCCAGTCTTGCTAGCGATACGGTCAATAATACTCTGACGGTCAATAATACGGTGACGATCAGAGGCGGCATTTTTGACGTGGTGGGGGGCGAAGACAACGAGACGATCGAGAATTACGGCATGTTGACGACCCCCGGTACAATTAATCTGATTTCACACGAACTTAATTTTGTTGACGGTGTAGGAGCACAGACCAATGTCTTCAACAACCACACAGGCGCAACGTACAATTCCGGCGCCTCGGTGGTTCTCGGCAGCGACGACGAAGACCTGTTCGCCAATGCGGGTAATTTGTCGCCGGGCGGTGCCAACGTCGTGCAGATCACCCAACTCACCGGCGATTTCGAAAACTTCATAACCGACGAAAACGGCACTGTGGAAGCGGGCACTTTTACCGTTACGATTGACCTGAAAGAGCTAAATGACCAGCTCATTGTCAACGGCAAGATCACCCTAAATGGCGGCACGGTGAGAGTCGTGGGCGCTTATAAAGGCCGCTATACGATACTGAAATCCACGGAAGGCTCCATTCAGGGCCTAGGTCCAGACAGTGTCGACGCGATCGACACGCTGTTCATGGATTATGAGGTGGAACAAGGCGATAACACTTTCGAGATGGTTCTGGTATCCGCAAGAAAAACCGAAGAAAAATTCTGCGACGATGCCGGAACGGTCGGACAGCGGGCGGGGGCCTGCAACGCCTTCGACAACATGGCGGAGGGCAATAGCCTCAAACAGGCGGTTCTGGGCCTGGCCACGAGGGCGCAGGCAAACGCCTTCTTCGATGCGCTTACGGATCAGTTGCATGCGTCCCTCAAAGGGGCGCTGGCGGACACCGGCCAGGCTCGGGTCGCGGCCGTCAAAAACCGGATGAACGCGCGCTTCGGCAATCCCGGCGCCCGGTTATCGACGGTGGCTTCCGGCAATCGGCCATCGCTGGCCGATGAGCGCAGCGGCTTGTGGATCAGCGGCTACGGCGCCTCAGGCAAGACCGATGCCACCGCCGACACGGCGCGGATGGACACGGATCTGGACGGTGTCGTCTTCGGCATCGACCGTGCGCTGGGCGAAGGCGGGCGCTTCGGCGTCCTCGGCGGCTACAGCCGGACGGATGTGAGCCAGCGTGCACGGTTGTCCTCCGCTTCGGTCGATACATGGTCGGTCGGCCTTTACGGCGGCGCCGAGGCCGGCGCTTCGCGCCTAAGCTTCGGCGCGGTCTATAACAGGCACGCCATTGATGCCAGCCGGTCGGTCCCCCCCATCGGCGTTTCCGAGATCCAGAACCTGTCGGCCAGCTACGACGCAACGAGCTGGCAGGTCTTTGCCGAAGCCGGGCACCGGATGCAGTTCCGCGACCTGACGCTGGAGCCTTTTGCCGGCGTGTCCCATACCAGTCTCGACACGGACGGCTTCAGCGAGAGCGGCGGCGACGCGGCCCTGACATCATCGTCGGGTAGCGACAGCACGACGTTCACGACGCTCGGCATGCGCGGCGCGATGGCGCTGTTGGACACGGTCCGTGTACGCGGCATGGCGGGCTGGCGGCATGCCTTCGGCGATACCGACCCGTCGTCGACCGTCGTGATGCAGGGCAGTGCCGACCCGTTCACGGCCACGGGCGCTCCGACCGCCGAGGATGCCCTGGTCGCCGAGCTCGGCATCGAGGCCGGCCTTTCGGACAGTGCCGTCCTCGGCGTCGCCTATAAGGGCCGGTTCGGCGGCGGCGCCGATCACGGCGTCAATGCCGGTATCACGGTGAAGTTCTAGGCCGGATTATTCGTGCCGGTCCTGAATTCGGGTTGGCAGGCATGGTAATCGGTCGTTCCGGCGTAGAAATTCGCCGTCGAGGCGGGTTTCTTCGCGCGCAACTAAAACGCCGCCCCCGCCGTGACCCGCGACACCGTTCCTCCCTTCGATCTGCGGGCCATCCGGCGCAAGGAAGCGGCGGCGGTCTTCGATGGCGGCCCGGTTCCGCCGCGCCGGGCGGAACGCCGCCTCGGCCTGGCCGAGACGCCGGCCTTGTCCATCCGGGACCGCCGCGACCCGTCCATGATCACCCGCACGCCGGCCCGGACGATGCGCTTGCGCCTATGCGCGAGCGCCTGCGGCCAACAGGACGGAGACGATTGCGGCGCCTTGCGGTCGAACCCTCGGTTCAAGCTTGCGGCGGGGCGGGCGCCGGAACGCGGCCGACCGGCCTCAAGGTGCGCCGCGCCGAGGCCGGCGCCGAAAGGATGCCCCCGTTCGCCCCTGTTGGAGCCGGTTGCCGGCTCCGGCAAGGATATTCTTTACCCGGCCGGCCCGGAGTATGGCGCGCGTGCCCGAATTGACGGTTCCCGAGCCCCTGGAGCGCTTCGATCTGGCGATGGGCGACGGCGCGCGGATCCTTGTGCGGCGCTATGGCGTCGCGTCCGCGCGGTTGCGGATCTTCGTCAGTCACGGCAACGGGTTCGCGATCGACGGCTATCTGCCGTTCTGGCTGCCGCTGTGCGCCCGCCACGAGGTGATCGTCTTCGACATGCGCAACCATGGCCGCAACATCCCCCGGGCGGAGCCCAACCACGACTACCCGCACATGGCGCGCGACATCGCCGCCATCCATGACGGCGTGACCGACCGGCTGGGCGCCAAGCGGTCGGTCGGCGCGTTCCATTCGATGGCCGGCCGCGCGGCGATGCGCGATGCGCTCGATGCCGCCTGGCGCTGGGACGGGTTGGCGCTGTTCGATCCGCCCGACATCCCGCCCGAAGGGCATCGGCTCTACGACATGATGGTCCGCTTCGAGCACCGCTTGGCCGAATGGGCCCGGGCACGGCAACACCGCTTCGCGGATCCGGCCGCGCTCGCGGCCGAATATGCCGGCGGCCGGGCGCACGCGAACTGGGTGGCCGGAAGCCATGCCGTGATGGCCCGTTCGGTCCTGCAGCGCGACGAGGGGGCAGGGGACTGGACGTTGGTCTTCCCCGGTGCGTTGGAAGCGGCGACCTATGTGGCCAACATCCCGATGAACCTGTGGCCCAGGGCCGCGGATTTCGCCGGGCCGGTGCTGCTGATCGGCGCCGACCCGGACCTCGAACGGCCCTCGCCGACGGCTGCGGTCAACCAGGCGATGGCCGAGGAAGGGGGTTACGACTACGTCGTGATCCAGGGCGCCGGCCACATGCTGCAGCTCGAAAAGCCGGCGGCGTGCCTTGCCGCGCTCGACGGATTCCTCGCCAGGCACCGGCTCGCCGCCTGAGCGGCAATTTACAAACCGGGGTGATTGCCCCAGACTCCGCCGCGATGGACGGCATCGAAAAATCCCACCGCACGGAGACCGCGCCCGACAGGCAGACGCTGATCGCCCGGGCCGAATCGCTGGTCCCGGCGATCCGCGCGCGCGCGGCCGAGGCGGAGTCCGCGCGCTGCGTGTCCGCCGAAACGATCGAGGAGATCCGTGCGCTCGGGATCTTCAAGATCCTCCAGCCGCGCCGCTACGGCGGCTTCGAATACGATTTCTCGACCTTGACCGAGATCGCGCTGGCGCTCGGCGCCGGATGCGCTTCGACCGCCTGGTGCACCAACCTGGGCATCGTCCACAACTGGCTGCTCGCGCTGTTCCCGATCGCGGCGCAGGACGAGGTGATCGCCGAGGATCCGGGCGCGCTGATCTGCGGCAGCTACGCGCCGGCCGGTACCTGCCGGACCGTCGCCGGCGGCTGGCGGCTGAGCGGCTCGTGGTCGTTCGCCTCCAACGTCGACAACTCCGGCTGGGCGCTGATCGGTGTCTTCTTCCCGCCCGAGGATGGCGGCGACAAGCCGGTGCCGGGCTTCACGCTGGTGCCTCGGAGCGACTACCGCGTCCACGACGATTGGCACACCGTGGGCCTGGCCGCGACCGGCAGCAAGGATGTCGTGTGCGATGACGTGTTCATCCCGTCTCATCGCCGGATAAGTTTTGCCGACCTGACGTCCGGCAACGCGCCGGGCCGCCAGGTCAACACCGCGCCGCTCTACGGCATCCCGATGATGGCCGGCCTGCCGGCGGCGATCTGCACGCCGGCGCTGGGCGCGCTCAAGGGCGCGATCGATGGCTTCATCGACGACGTGGGCGGGCGCAAGACCCGCGGTGCGGTCGTGATGGGCGGCAGCAGGATGGCCGAATTCCCGCACATCCAGTCGCGGCTGGGCCAGGCGCAGGCGCACTTCAACGCCGGGCGCAGCCTGATCCTGAGCGATTTGCGCGAAACCGAGGCGATGGCCGCCGCCGGCGCGCCGATCGGCGTCGACCGCCGCATCCACAACCGGTTGACCCAGGCCTTCATCGTCAAGCTGGCCTGCGATGGGATCGATGCGCTGTATGCCGCAACCGGCGGTCCGGGCCTGCATCTGTCCAACCAGGTTCAGCGGGCGTGGCGCGACATCCACGCGGTGGCGCATCACATCAGCCTCAACTGGGACGCGGTCTCCTCGATGTACGGCCAGATGGCGTTCGGCCTGGAGCCGCGCGGCCAGTATTGAGGCGGCAGCGAAATTTCGAGCGGGTGTGAGAGCGGGCCGATGCAGGATGTCCCGACCCTGGCGTGGATGGAGCGCTACCGGGAAATCGTCAACGCCGACCGCGAGATGGCGGTCATCGGCGAGTGGTTCAACACCGCGTTCAAGCTCTCCTTCGGGGGCAACGATTTTCTCCTGACGGTGCGCGCGGGCCGCATCGAGCGGATCGAACAGCGGCCGCGCTTCGACCGCCCGGCAAGCTTCTCGATCCGCGCGCCGATGAGCGTGTGGAAGAAATTCATCAAGCCCCACCCGGAGCCGCTCTATCACGACTTCTTTGCCATGCTGATGCGGGTGCCGGAGTTCGACATCGACGGCGATTCGCTGGCCGCGATGCAGAACGCGCGCGCCTTGCACCGGATGATGAACATCCTGAAATCGATGGAGCCGCTCGATGGCTGATACCGATTTCGCCGGGCACGAGCCGATAGTCGGGCGCTATGTCAACCTCACCAGCGGCGGCCGGGCGCAGCGCATCTACTACGAGGAGGCCGGCGCCGGCCGACCGCTGATCTGCCTGCACACCGCCGGTGCGGACAGCCGCCAGTTCCGCCATGTGCTGAACGATGCCGCGATCACCGACCGGTTCCGGGTGATCGCCTTCGACCTGCCGTTTCACGGCCGATCGAACCCGCCGGGCGAATGGTGGCTGGAGAAGTACCGGCTGACGACCGCGGTCTATCTCGGGCTGATCCGCGATTTCTGGCGCGCGCTGGGGCTGGAGCGTCCGGTGGTGATGGGATGCTCGATGGGCGGGGCGATCGTCCTCAAGGTTGCCGCCGACCACCAGGACGAACTCACCGGGATCGTCGGGCTGGAGAGCACCGCCTTCGCCGAGGGCCGCGACAACGCCTTTCTCCACCACCCCGCGATCCACGGCGGGGAGCTCGCGGCGTGCTACACCTACGGGCTCAACGGCCCGGCCTCGCCGGAGCCCGGCTGCCGCGAGAACTGGTGGTACTACAGCCAGTCCGGCCCCGGCGTCTACAAGGGCGACGTCTACTACTATTGCGAGGACTGGGACGCGCGCGAGGACATCAAGCGCATCGACACCAACCGGTGCCGGGTCTCGCTCCTGACCGGCGAATTCGACTATTCGGCGACGCCGGAGATGACCCGGGCCGTCGCCGAGGCGATCCCCGGATGCCGGTTCACGGTGATGAAGGGGATCGGCCATTTCCCGATGGTCGAGAACTATGCCCTGTTCCGGACCTATCTTCTCGAAGAGCTGGCGGCGATGGCGTAGGCGCGCGCCGTTTTGGGCCTTGTGAACGGCCGCAGCGGGACGGATACTCGGCAGCGAGCGATCACTGAACCCGGAGACCGGACATGGATACGATCGAAGGCTGTTACCGCGCCGCGGTTCCCGCCGAGCCGCCGGTCGACCTGCTGTGGCCCGCCGACGAGGGCGAGGTGCCGGACTGGATCTATACCGATCCTCGCATCTATGCGCTGGAGCAGGAACGGATCTTCCTTGGCAGGCACTGGAACTTCGTCGGCCTGGAATGCGAGGCGCCGAACCCGGGCGACTATTTCCGCTCCTTCGTCGGTGACATACCGGTGGTGGTCACAAGGGACATGGACGGCGAGATCCACGTCTTCGAAAACCGCTGCGCCCACCGCGGGGTCGAGTACTGCCGCGAGTACCGCGGCAACACCGAGACCTTCATCTGCCCCTATCACAACTGGACCTACGACCTGAAAGGCAATCTGGTCGCGATCCCGTTCCGCCGCGGGGTCAAGGGCAAAGGCGGCATGACGCGCGCCTTCGAGATGGACGAACACGGGCTGCGGAAATTCAAGGTCCAGACCCATCACGGCACGATTTTCGTGACCGCCTCGGCAGAGACCGTGCCGCTGGAGGACTATCTCGGACCGGAGATCCTGGAGCAATTCAACTCGATCTTTCCGGGCGAGGAGCTGCGCCTGCTGGGCCTCCACCGCAACATCCTGCCCGGCAACTGGAAGCTCTATCAGGAGAACCTGAAGGACCCCTATCACGCGACGCTGCTGCACACCTACCTGACGACATTCGGCCTGTTCGTGACCAGCAACGAATCCGACATCCTGGTCGATCCGAGCGGGCGTCACAGCGCGCTCAAGTCACGCCGGCCCGACGGCGCCCCGCAGGTCGACGAGGAAGAGCGGGCCAACATGCAGGCCTTCCGCGAGGGCTATGAGCTGAACGATCCCAGCGTGCTCAATTTCGTTCGGGAGTTCGGCGATTCGCCCTGGTCGGGCGTGGCGATGACGATCTTCCCCAACCTCAGCGCGCTGCGCCAGACCAACATCCTGAACACGCGGATCATCGTGCCGCGCGGGCCGAACGAGTTGATGATGATCTGGGCCGTCTTCGGCCGGGCCTCCGACGACGAGGAGATGACCCGCCACCGCTTGCGCCAGAACAACGTCTTCGGGCCCGGCGGGTTCCTCGGTATCGAGGACAACGAAGCGCTGAAGTTCCTGCAGGAAGGCCTGCGCCGCTCGATGCCTCGGGTCGGCCTTGCGATGCTCGGCGACGACGACGAGAACTCGGCGACGATCATCACCGAACGCGCGATCCGGGCGATGTACCGCTATTACCGGCAAGTGATGGCGTTGTAGGCGCAGGCGGAGAGCGATCCGGTGCGACGACCACGGCGGCCCGGCCCCTCATCCCGGACATGCGGCGAAGCCGCGCGGAGCCGGCACCCTTGGTGCCGCGCCCGCGAGCGATGCCGGCTCGGGGAAGGCATGACGCGCCTGCCGAGTGCGGCCACTTAGCGATGGCGAGCCGGGTCCCGGTCGAGGCCCAAGGGCCGACGAGCCGCGCGTCGCTCCGCGAGGTGCGGATGGAGGTCGAGGAGTTCTATTACGAGTATGCCGCGGTGCTGGAGCGCGGCGAGATCGAGAGCTGGCCCGAGTTCTTCACCGAGGACGCCAACTACAAGGTGATCGCGCGCGACAACGACGATCACGGCCTGCCGCTCGGCCTGGTCTATTGCGAAGGCAAGGCGATGCTGAAGGACCGCGCCTTCGCGCTGCGCCACACCGAGATGTACGCCCCGCGCTACCTGCAGCTTCGCATCACCAACACCCGCATCCTCGCCGTCGACGAGCCGACCATCACCGCGCAGGCGAGCTATATGCTGGTCCAGACCCTGGTCGATGGACCCAGCACTATCCAGCAGGTCGGCAAGTATTATGACGTCCTGGTCCGCAACGGCGATACGCTGCTGATCAAGGACCGAAGGTGCGTCTACGATACCGTGATGATCGACAACAACCTGGTGTTCCCGGTCTGATCGCCTCGGCCGATATGACCGGCGGCGGCTCCGATGCGCGGATCTCGCTCGAAGGCGTCGGCAAGCGGTTCGGCGTGCTCATGCGCGCGGCCTTCGGGCCGGGCTTCGAATCCTGCATGAACGGGATGCTCCGGCGCTGTTTCCCCCGCTACCGCCGCGCGGCGAAGGCGGGACGCTAGCCGGTGGCGATTGCCCATCTGGCGTTCGGCGGCCCGGCGCGGCTCCGGCTTGCGGCCGGTGCCCGCGTCCTGGCCGATGCGGTGCGGGTGAGCCTGGGGCCGGCGGGGCGGACGGTCCTGATCGAGGCCGCGGGGGGCGCGCCGCGTGCGACCCGTGACGGCGCGCGGATTGCCGAGGAGATCGAGCTCGCCGACCGCTTCGCGGACATGGGGGCGCGGTTGATCCGCCAGGCCGCGCGGCACAGCGCCGAGGAGGCGGGCGACGGCCGGACCACCGCGGCCGTGCTCGCCGCGGAGATCCTCGACCAGGGGCTGAGCCTGGCCGCGGCCGGGATCGATCCGCTGGCGCTCAAGACCGGGCTCGACCGCGCGGTGCTGAGCGTGCTGGCCGCACTCGAGGCCGCGGCGAGGCCGGTCGAGCCCGGGCCCGCGCTGGCGCGCCTCGCCACCGCCGCCGCCGCCGGCGATGCCCGGATCGGCGCGATCGCCGCCCGTGCCGTCGAGGCGGTGGGCGTCGACGGCGTGGTTTCGGTCGAGCCGGGTCAGGCGCGCGAGACCGCCTGCGAGATCGTCCGCGGCATCCGCTTCGACCAGGGCTATGCGAGCCCCTATTTCATGACCGATCCCGACACGCTGCTGTGCGCATACGACCGCCCGTTGATCCTGCTTTACGACGGCAAGCTCGACCGGCACGAGCCGCTGCTGCGGCTGCTCGAGGCCGCCGTCCGCGCCCGCCGGCCGCTCGCCGTGATCGCCGAGACGATCCAGGACGAGGCGCTCCAGACGCTGACCACCAACAAGATCCGCGGCGGACTGCACCTGGTCGCGGCCCGCGCGCCCCATTTCGGCGACCGCCGCCGCGCGGCGCTGGAGGATGCGGCGACGCTCACCGGCGCGCACGTGGTCGCCGAGGACAAGGGCTTGTCGCTTGCAAGTGCCGGCTCGGAAGTCTTGGGCGGCGCGCGCCGCATCCAGGTCTCCAAGGACGACACGTTGATCATCGAAGGCGACGGCGATCCCGCCCTGATCGCGGATCGGCAGGCCGAGATCCGCATCGCCATGGGCCTGGCCAGGATCGACTACGACCGCAGCCTGCTGCAGGACCGGCTGGCCCGCCTGTCCGGCGGCGTTGCCGTGGTGAGGGTCGGCGGCGCCTCCGAAGCCGAGATCGCCATCGACTCCGAGCGCGTGCGCGATGCCGCGCGTGCAGCCCGGGCGGCGCTTGTCGGCGGGGTGGTGCCGGGCGGCGGCGCGGCCCTGCTCCATGCCGCGCGCGCGCTTGCCGCCGATGATCCGGCCGCGCGGATCCTTGCCGCAGCGCTCGCGGCCCCGTTGCGCCAGATCGCGGACAACGCCGGCGCGCCCGGCAGGGCCATCGCCGCCGGGATCGCCCAGAGCGAGGATTCCGGTCTCGGCTTCGATGTGCGCGACGGCGTGGTCAAGAACATGGTCGAGGCCGGCATCACCGATCCGCTCGATGTCGTGCGCGCGTCGCTGCGCAACGCGGCTTCGGTTGCCGGCATGATGCTGAGCGCCGAAGTCGTCCTCGCCAAGCCGCCTGCGCCGCCGCCGGCACCGGGCGCGGAAATTCCCTTCGGCCCGACCTCGCCCGATTTCACCGCCGACGAGCTGCCGGGATTCGGTCTGGCGTGAGCGTGCCCGGCCGTGCACCCTGTCCGATCACCGCGACGACGAGGAGACCCGCCCAGATGACCAGAAACGCCAACGAGTCCGCGACCATCGGCTGGATCGGAGCCGGGCGGATGGGGTTTCCGATGGCAGCGCTTCTGCTGAAGGCCGGACACGACGTGAGGATCTACAACCGCACGCGCGCCAAGGCCGAGCCGCTGGCCGAATCCGGCGGCAAGATCGTCGATACGCCCGCGGCGCTCGCCGACCGCGCGGTCGTGTTCACCATGGTCGCAGGTCCCGACGACCTGCGCAGCGTGATCATGGATCCGGAAGGGCTGCTGTCGAACGCTGGAGCGACGCCGCGCATCGTCGTCGACTGCTCCTCGGTCGACGAGTCGGCCTCGGACGACGTGCGCCGTGCGCTTGCCGCGCGCGGGGCGGCGTTCCTGGCCGCGCCGGTCAGCGGCAACGGCAAGGTGGTCAAGGCCGGGCGTCTGACCATCGTCGCCTCCGGCCCGCGAGCGGTCTTCGACGAGGTGCGGCCGATGCTGGATGCCGTCGCGCCTGGCGGCGTGACCTATGTCGGCGAGGGCGATCTGGCCCGGACCTGCAAGATCTGCCACAATGTGATGCTGGGCGTAGTGACCCAGTGCATGGCCGAGATCACCGTTCTTGCCGAGCGTGCCGGCGTCTCGCGCCAGGCGTTCCTGGAATTCATGAACGCCTCGGTGATGGGCTCGACCTTTACCCGCTACAAGACGCCGTCCTTCGTCAACCTCGACTACACCACGACCTTCACCCCGCCGCTGTTGCGCAAGGACCTCGACCTCGGCCTCGCGCTCGGCAAGGCGCTCGACGTGCCGATGCCGGTGACTGCGGTCACCCGCGAGATCGTCTCGGCGGTCGTCGGCCACGGCCATACCGCGTGCGATTTCTCGATCATCCTGCAGCACGCGGCCGAGGCCGCGGGCCACGAGCTGGTCTCGGAGAATGCCGAGATAGGCGACGGGCTCAGTGGCTGAACAGCGCCTCGGCCTTGGCATAGTCGAACGCGACCGGCTCGATCCGGCCGGCATCGATCTCGGCCATGCGCTCGGGGCTGAGCGGGGTCGAGAACTGGCCGTTGCGCATCCGCACCCGCGCCTTGAGGAGGGCCACGACCAGCGCCTCCATGCGCGTCCAGTCGTCGTCCGCCATCGCCGCGTCGTCGAGGCCGACGATCCCTTCGAGCATGTGCTCGAACTCGTCCTCGTAGACCCGGGCACAGGCGTCGGCGATCAGCGCATCGCGCCCGCCGCGGCCGGCGATCGCCATGCCCTCGCGGAACAGCGTGCAGTACCCACCCTCGGAAAACTTGCTCGCGCGCCGGCCGATCTCGCCGTTTTGCTCCAGCGTCCGGTAGCGCAACCGGGTGAGATCGTCGTCCTCCGGCCAGCCGGTGCAGCGATGGGGGTCGAGCGGCGGCGTGCCTGCAGGCCGGATCGCGTCGTAGGCGTCGGCAAACGCGACCAGGTGGGTGAACTCCTCGTAGAGCCCTTCGAGAAGGTCGCGGACGCGGTGCCGCGTCACGCCCGCCTCGACATCCATCCGAGGCAACAGCTCCAGCGTCTCGGTCAGCGGCCCGACGATCACGCCGCGGTTGTCGAAATCGCCGACGCCCGAGCCCTTGAACTCCTTGAAGACCTGGAGTTCGAGCCAGCGGAGATCGGTCTCGATGGTGCGCACCGGGGAATCCCAGTAGGTGCGCACCACCTCCGCCTCGCCGGCAAACAGCGGGGCGGCGGTCTCGATCAGACGATGGAGTTGTGGGCTGGGTGCCATGCGCCGACCTTATCCAGACCGCGGCCGCCGGGCAAATCGGGCAGAGGGATATGGAGCCGATCCTGATCGCCACCGCGACGGCCGCTTTCCTGTTCGCCGGCTGCGTCAAGGGGGTGATCGGGCTTGGCTTGCCGCTGACGGCGATCTCGGTGCTGACGACGGTGATCGGCATCCGCGAGGCGATGCCGCTGATCATCGTCCCGGTGATGGTGAGCAACCTGTGGCAGGTGCTGCAAGGCGGCGCGCCGGGCGCCTTGTTCCGGCGGTTCTGGTCGCTGAACCTCATGCTTGCTGCCGGGGTGTGGGGCGGCACGGTTCTGCTGTTCGTCATCGACCAGGGCCTTGTCGCCGCCGGGCTCGGCGTGGTGGTGATCCTCTATTCGCTGATCAACATCTTCGCCATCCACATTCGGCTGCCGGCGGGGCGCGAAGGGCTGCTGTCGCCGGTCGTTGGGTTCTTGTCCGGCGTGCTGACCGGGCTGACCGGCTCGATCGGGGTGCCGGTCGCAATCTACTTCCAGGCGCTCGCGCTCGCCCGCGAAACCTTCCTCCAGGCGATCAGCCTGTCGTTCTTCCTCACCTCGTTCTTCTGGGCCGGCGCGTTGATCGACCAAGGGGCGCTGAACCCGCGAACCGCAGCGATCGGTGCGGCGGCGCTGATCCCGGCCCTGGCCGGGATGTGGTTCGGGCAGAAGATCCGGCTGCATCTCTCCCAGGAGGTCTTCTCGAAAGGCGTGTTCGTCTTTTTGATCATCGTCGGTGCGAACCTGATCCGGAAAGGGGTAGTCTGAGCCGGCGACCAGCCAGGGAGCGTCCAGGATGGCCAGACGGGCCAAGCCGACCTACCAGCCGCCGGAGGTCCAGCTCAGGCTGTTCCCGCCGATCTCCGGCAACACGATCAACGGCCAGGGCGAGCGCGCCCGCCGGCGGCCGCGCCCGGTCTTCTGGCACTACGGCACCGACATCCCGCACAGGGCGCTGCAAGACTACTACATGGAGCAGTTCGAGGCCTATCCGGCGCTCAAGGACTTCCACCTGAAATACGGTGGGCGCGGCGCGAAGCAGGCGCCGCCCAAGCCCACCGCCCGATCCACCGGCACGCCCGAGGAATGGACCGCGCAGGTCAAAGCGCACGCGCTGGCCAACGAGGCGGACCTCGTCGGGATCGCGGCGATGAACCCGGAGTGGATCTTCGAAGGCTACGACGCGCCGGAGCCCTGGATCGTCGTGATCGGCGTCGCGATGGACCATGCGGCGCTTGCCAAGGCGCCCGAGATCGAGGCCGCGGTCGAGGTGATGGCGCAGTACAACCGCGGCACCCGCGCCGCGCGCGCGGTGGCGAACCTCATCCAGGGGCTGGGCTATGACGCGCGCCCGCACGGCGGGCCGACCGCCGGCCCGGTCACCCTGATCCCGGCGGCGATCGAGGCCGGGCTGGGCGAGCTCGGCAAGCACGGCTCGATGATCAACCGCGAATACGGTTCCTCGTTCCGGCTGGCCGGCGTGCTGACCGATCTGCCGCTGGTTGCCGACCGGCCGGATGTCTTCGGCGCCGACGATTTCTGCGTGAGTTGCCAGGTGTGCACCGCCGCGTGCCCGCCCGATGCGATCCACCGCGAGCGTCAGTGGGTCCGCGGGGTCGAACGCTGGTACGTCGATTTCGACAAGTGCATCCCCTATTTCAACGACACCCAAGGCTGCGGCATCTGTATCGCGGTCTGCCCATGGAGCCGGCCGGGCACCGCGGCGCGCCTCGCCTTGCGTATGACCCGCAGACGCGCGCGGATCGCCGACGATCAGCGGGATTGAGGATCGGCCAGCCGCCGCGCGGCGGCGATCAGCGAATCCACGTCGGCTTCGGTCGTCGCATGGCTGGGGACCAGCCGGACCCGCGTGGCACCGCCCCTTGCCTCGAGCACATAGCCTTCGCCCTGCAGCGCGGAAATCAGCGGCACGGGCATGTCGACGAAGACCAGGTTCGCATGGACCGGGGCGAGGAGCGCGATGCCGGGCACTGCACTCAGCCCATCGGCCAGGCGGCGTGCCATCGCATTGGCGTGGCGCGCCAAGCGCAGCCAGAGCCCGCCCGCGAACCAGGCCTCGAGTTGGGCGCCGAGATAGCGCATCTTCGAATAGAAGTGACCGGAGCGCTTGCGCATCGGGCCAAGATCTTCGGCAAGTGCCGTGTCGAAGAAGACCACTGCCTCGGCATTCAGCGTGCCGTTCTTCGACGTCCCCAGGGCGAGCACATCGATGCCGGCCGCGGCGGTGATCGCCGCCGGCGTGCAGTCGAGGCTCGCGACCGCGTTGGCGAACCGCGCCCCGTCCATGTGCACGCCCAGGCCCGCCGCCCGCGCCGGGCCGGTGAGCGCGGCGACCGCCTCGGGCGGGTAGACGGTCCCCTGCTCGGTTGCCTGGGTGATGCTCAGGATCCCGCCTCGCGCGTCCAGCGCGCGGGCCAGCGCTGCCGGCTCGATCATCGCGTGCGCTCCGGGCAACGGATCGCACGCCGCCCCGGGGACGTAGAATTCCGGCGCGCCTTCCTCGGCGACCCGGATGTGGGCCAACTCGTGGCACAGGATCCGGGTGCCGAGCCGGGCGAGCCCGGCAAGCGCCAAGGCATTTGCCGCGGTGCCGCTGGCCGCCGGAACGACCCGGACCTCGGCACCGAAGACATCGCCCAGGAGGGCATCGAGCCGGGCCGAGATCGCATCGGCGCCGTAGGACATCGCCGGGCCGTCATTCGCCGAAGCGATCGCGCTCATCACGTCGGGATGCACCGGGGCGACGTTGTCGCTGTGGAAATTCCGGCCGGTCATCGGGCGGCCCCGAAGCCGCGCCGGACGGCACCGAGCATGGCAGCGGTGTGGAAGGCCTGGGCGTCCCGCGGATAGCGCAGGTCCGCGGCCACCGGACAGGCCCGCCGCGCAAGGCAGCCGCGCTCGCGGCACGGAGTACCCGCGGCGGACTCGACATGACCGGCGCAGCGCTCGGCGGCGAACCTGTCGGGCTCGAACGCATCGACCGGGCAGACCTTGAGGCACGGCCGCCCGGCGCAGGTCTCGCACGGGCTCGGTTGATCTGCGCGGGCCGGCATGTCGAGCCGCCCGGCGAACAGCAGCGCCGCGCGATAGACATGCCACAGCCCGAATTCGGGGTGGATCATGATGCCGATCGGCGAGCGATAGACCGGCTCGGCGCGCTGCGCCCAGTCGAGGATCGGAACGAAGGGCGGGCCGTCGTTGGGGAAGACCGGTTCGGCACCGACCGCGGCGGCGGCCGCCTCGATCCGCGGCCGAAGCCATCGGTCCAGCGGGTGGCGCGGGTCGAACGATCGGGGATCTTCGGCGCGCGCGGCGGCAAAGGCGCGCCACAACGCACCGCCGGCATTGCCGATCAGCACTGCGGTGCGCGGCGACCGTCCATCGGCGAGCTCGGGCACGCGATCCGCCGGATCCGGATGAAATCCGCCGCGCACGAGCAGGCCGGTTGCCGCGAGCGAGCGGTCCAGCCGAGCAAGAATGTCGGGGCCGTCTGTCATCGCCCTCGGCCGGCTCGATCCGTGCGGGTCCTTTCACAATCAATTGATTGTGAAATCGCGACCGGTCCTGCATGCTCCGGCCGTGAATGCGGCATGTCCTACGCGGAGAGATCGATGGGGTCAAATCGGACATGGACGTTGCTGCGCCCGACCGCCGTCGCGGTCGCGCTGGCGGCCCTGACGGTCAGCGGGCTCGCCGGCCCGCAGGCCCTGGCGGCCGGTGCCGTCGACCAGCTCACCCAGGGTCCGGAGATCGGCATGGCGGCTGCGGTATCCGTCGCCGCCAAGGATCAAATCGGCGCAACCCGCGATTTCCGGTCGCTGCGCGGCAAGCGCGGGCTGATCCTGATGTTTTCCCGGTCCTTCGATTGGTGACCCCACTGCAAATCCCAGGCGGTCGCCTGGAACCGACAGATCCATAAGGTCACTGAGCTGGGCTACCGGCTGGCGGCGGTCACCTACGATCCGATGCCCAAGCTCGCCGGGTTCGCAAAACGCGACCGGATCGCGTTCGCGCTGCTTTCGGACAAGGGCTCGCGCATCATTTCGGCTTTCGACCTGATCGACCCGAGCGTTCCTGCGACCAGCCCGTGGTACGGGTTCGCCACGCCGATGATCGTCGTGCTGGATGACCAGGGCATCGTCCGCCACCGGTTTTCCTCCCGCGACCACCGCGACAGGCCGGAGGTCGATGCGGTTCTCGGCAAGCTCGGCGCGGAGTCCGGCTCTTAGCGCGAGTTCCAATCGGGCAGAATCCGCTTAATCGGATAATGCGCCGGCGGCCGGGCGCTGCTAGGCTCGCGGGGACGTGATCAAATTCAGCCGGGGGATGAACCGTGGCGAAGACATTCGATCGAACGGCGGAAGATGTCGGCAACATCGTCGCGCTGGAGCATGTCAATGTGTGCGTGCCCGACCAGCGGCTGGCGACTCTGTTCTACGTCACCGGGCTCGGGCTCACGCGCGATCCCTATCTGGTGACCGGGGTGACCAACATGTGGATCAATGTCGGGCGCAGCCAGTTTCACCTGCCGACGGGCGAGCCCCAGAGGCTGCGCGGCGTGGTCGGCCTGGTCAGCCCGGACCTCGACGGCCTTGTCACGCGCCTGGACGATGTCCGCGAGCCGCTGGCCGAGACGGCGTTCGGCTTCACCCCGGCCAACGACCACGTCGATGTGAGCTGTCCGTGGGGCAACCGCTTCCGGGTGCACGGCCCGGGCAAGAGGTTCGACCGCACCACGCTGGGCATGGCCTATCTCCGCCTCGACGTGCCGCCCGGAGCGGCTGCAGGGATCGCGCGGTTCTACGAGACGGTCTTCGGCGCACCGGCAGCGGTGGAGGACGACGAGGACGCTCCGGCCGCGCGGGTCGGTGCCGGCGGCACCCAGTCGCTGCTGTTCCGCGAGACCGATACGCCGGCCGCGCCCTATGACGGCCACCATATCCAGGTCTATGTCGCGGACTTCTCGGGGCCCTATCACCGTCTCGGCGAACGCGGGCTGATCAGCCAGGAAGACAACCAGCACCAATACCGGTTCAAGGACATCGTCGATGAGACCAGCGGCGAGGTGCTGTTCACCCTCGAGCACGAGATACGCTCGATGACCCACCCGCTCTATGCCCGCCCGCTGGTCAACCGCAACCCGGATCAAACCAATATGGCCTACGCGCCGGGCCACGAGCAACGGGCGTGGGCGATGCCCTATTCCGCCTGAGCGGTCGGCCGGCGCCGCGCCGGGCTTATGCCCTGGCGCGCTTGTCGAGGACCGCGAGGATGGCGCGGACGATCCCGACATAGCCGGTGCAGCGGCACAGATTGCCCGACAGCTCCAGCCGGACCCGCTTCTCGTCGGCATCGGGCAGTCGGGTGACGATGTCGCGCGCGGTCACCAGCATGCCGGGTGTGCAGTAGCCGCATTGCAGGCCGTGGTGCTCGGTGAAGGCCTGGCGCAGATCCTCCATCACCTCGTCCTCGTCGAAGCCCTCGATGGTGGTCACCTCGACCCCGTCGCAGCTCACCGCAAAGGTGATGCACGAGCGCATCGGCTCACCGTCGATCAGGACCGTGCAAGCCCCGCACACCCCGTGCTCGCAGCCCAGATGGGTGCCGGTCAGGCGCTGGCTCTCGCGCACGAAGTCCGCCAGGCTGGTGCGCGGCTCGACGCTGGCGGTGACGGCGCGGCCGTTGATGGTGAGGCTGACCTCGCTCATGACGCGAACGCTCCCTTTATTGCCCGGCTGAGCGCGACGGCGTGGATCTGGGTGCCGTAATCGTCAAAGACGGCGCCCTGGCCGGCTAACGCCTGCTTCGCATCCTCGATCTCGACTTCGCCGCTGCCCGACCCGGCGATCCGCTCGGCCAGTTCGGGGACCTGGAGCGGCGCGCCGTCGGTCGCGCCCAGCACGACCCGGCAGAAGCTGCGCGCCGGGTCGAAGACCACCGCCCCGATCGAATCGGCGAACTCGCCGGGCTTGCGGCAGATCTTGTAATAGCCCCATCTCGCCCGGTTGGAGAGTTTCGGCACGACCAGCCCGGTGAGGATCTCCTCGGGTTCCAGCGCGACGGTGAAGGCGCCGATCTGGAAATCGGCCAGCGCGACCGATCGCTCGCCGCCCGGTCCGGCGATCACCGCATCGGCGCCCAGGCATAACAGCGCCGTCGGCCAGTCCGCAGCCGGATCGGCGTGAGCGATGCTGCCGCCGATCGTGCCCCGGTTGCGCACCGCGCGGTAGGCGATCTGGCCGGCGACGAAGCGCATCATGCCGTTGGTGACATCGGGGATCCGGCCGTCCTCGATCATCGCATGCGTCGTCCCGGCGCCGACCAGCAGGGCCTCGCCACGGTCCTCGATGCGTTGGAGCGCCTCGATCCCGCGGACCTCGACCACGAGGTCGGGCTGTGCGAGCCTCAGGTTCATCATCGGGCCGAGCGACATACCCCCGCCGAGCGGCTTGTTGAACCCCTCGGTCGCGCCCAGCAGGCGCACCGCCTCACCGACGTCGCCCGCCCGCGCGTAGTCGAACCTGGCCGGTTTCATGCCGCCTCTCCTCGTGCCGCCGCGATCGCCGCCAGGACCCGGCGCGGCGTTATCGGCGTCTGGTTGACTTCCGCGCCGAACCCGCGCAGCGCGTCGTTGACCGCGTTGCCGATCACCGCCGGCGTCGGGATCGTGCCGCCCTCGCCGACGCCCTTCAGGCCGAATTCGGTATGCGGAGACGGGGTGATCATGTGCTCGACGCGGATCGCCGGCACTTCCGAGGCGCCGGGCAGGTGGTAGTCGGCGAATGTCGAGGCCAAGGGCTGGCCGGCCTCGTCGAACGGCGATTCCTCGAACAGGGCCGTGCCGATGCCCTGCGCGGCGCCGCCATAGCACTGTCCGCTGACCACCATCGGATTGACCATCGTGCCGCAATCCTCGACGACGGCGTAATCCAGCACCTCGACCGCGCCGGTATCGGGATCGAGCGCGATCACCGCGGCGTGGGTCGAATAGGAGAACGTCCCGTGGTCGGGGTCGGGCCGGTAGCCCATCACCGCTTCGACCCCGCCCATGTCGACATCGCCGGGAAGCTCCTCGGGGTTCATGTACCAGACCCGGCCGATTTCGGAGAACGGCACCTCGCCGGCCGGCCCCGACACGACGCCGCCGGCGACGTTCACCTCCTCGCGCGCACATTGCATCAGGTGGGCGCCGATCGCCGCCATCCGCCCGGCCAGGACCTTGCAGGCGCGCGAGACCGCGCCGCCGGCCATGACGATCGAGCGCGATGCGTAGGTGCCGGTCGAATACGGCGTCAGCCCGGTATCGCCGTGGATGACCGTGACATTGGCTGGATCGATGCCCAGGACCTCGCAGGCGATCTGGGCGAGCGTGGTCTCCATCCCCTGGCCGTGCGATTGGACGCCGACCTTGAGCTCGAGCCCGCCGTCCGGTGTCAGCTTGGCGCCGGCCTGCTCGTAGCCCGGGACCATCTGGACGCCCCAGCTCGCGAACACCGAAGTGCCGTGCGCGGTCTGCTCGGTATAGCTGCCGAAGCCGAGCCCGATCAGCCGCCCGTCCGGCTCGCCTTTGCGCTGGCGCGCGCGGACGGCTTCGACATCGATCATGTCCGCGACCCTGCCGACGGCCTGAGGGTAATCGCCGGAGTCGAAAGTCTTGCGGGCGATGTTGGTGAACGGCATCGCGGACGCCGGCACCATGTTGTCGATGCGGACCTCGTGCGGCTCGCGCCCGACGGTCCGCGCCACCGCGTCGATCAGGGTCTCCATCGCGAAGGCGACGCCCGGCCGGGCCACGCCGCGATAGGGCACCAGCGGCGGCTTGTTGGTCGCCATCGTGTAGGTCTTCGCCCGGTAGGCGCCGATCGCATATGGCCCCAGGAGGTTGCCGCCGGCCATGGCGGCTTCCAGGCAGTTGGTGAAGGGGTAGATCGAGTACGCGCCGGCATCGACGGTGATTTCGCCCTCCAGCCCCAGGATCCTGCCGGTCTCGTCGGCGTGCGCGGTGATCCTGTAGTGGTGCTCGCGGCAATTGGCATCGGCGATCAGATGCTCGCGCCGGTCCTCGATCCAGCGCGCCGGCCGGCCCATGTTGATCGCGCACCACGATGCCACCAGCTCCTCGGGCTGGACATAGCATTTCAGCCCGAACCCGCCGCCGACATCGGGCGCAATGACCCGGACCTGGCGCTGCTCGAGCCCCAGGAAGATCGCCAGCCCCGAGCGGATCAGGTGCGGTACCTGGGTGGAGGTGTAAACCACGAGCTGGTCCATCCGGTGGTCCCATTGGGCCATCACCGCGCGGGCCTCCATCGGGACCATCGCCTGGCGGCTCATCCGGACTTCGCGGGTCACCGAATGCGCGGCGCCGGCGATCGCCTCGTCCATGTCGCCGTCGATCCGGGTCTCCAGGACGACGTTGTCGCCCCAGGCTTCATGCACCAGCGGCGCGTCCGGTGCACGCGCCTCCAGCATGTCGACGACCGGGGGAAGCTCGTCGTAGGCGACCTCGACCGCCTCCGCGAGGTCCTCGGCCTCGGCGCGGGTCTCGGCGATGCAGGCAACCACCGGCTCGCCCACGAACCGCACCTTGCCGGTCGCCAGCGCCGGGTAGTCGGAGGCCTTGTAGCCGGGCAGCTTCGAGGGTGCGCGCATCGGCTCGACGCCGGTCAGGTCGGCAACCGTCAGCACCCGGTCCTCGGCACCGGCGGGCTTGGTCACCCCGACGATCCTTGCGTGGGCGACAGGGCTGCGCACGAAGGCGATATTGACCATGTTGGCCGCGGCGATATCGGCGACGAAGCTGCCGCGCCCGGTCATGAAGCGCCCGTCCTCCTTGCGCAGGACGCTCACGCCGATCCCCTTGTCGCTCATGCGGCCCCCCTCAAGGCTGGCCCGCATGATTGTCCTCGGGCCGAGAGGCGTCAACGGCCTTGCGGATCCTCTCAGAACAACAGCAGCAGACCGCCCGTCAGCCCGACATTGTTGAGCCCCAGGAGCATGTGGTAGTTGCGCCGTACCGGATCGTCCATGCGCCAGTAGCGGTGGAAGATCGCGGTCGCAACGAAGGTGAAGACCAGCAGAAGGGACGCGCCGGTCTCCGCCCGGTAGTCGATCAGCACGAGCACGGCGCCGACGAACTGGACCACGAAGCCCGCCGGCAGCACGACTTCCGGAAACGGCACGCCGTTGGCACCCATGCGCTCGACATTCCAGCGGTAGAGCCTGAGGTTCTTCCACAGCATGATCAGGAAGTAGCCCCCGACCAGGACGTGGGCGGCGATCTGGGTCGCGCTGTGCTCGGCGTGCATGGCGGCATTCCTTCGGCATGGATCGGGGCCGGACGGCTTACTATAGTCGCCGGGGAGGCAAGGATCATGAAGCCCCACACGGTCGAGGTCGATCGCACGAAGACCCCTTACGGGGTGCGGTTCGCCGAGACGTTCAACGTCTCGGTCGCCTTCCTCGACCGGCATCTGGACGCGGGACGCGGGGACAGGACCGCGCTGGTCTCCGCCGGGGCCGCCTTCAGCTTTGCCCAGATGGCCGAGCGGGTGAACCGGGCCGCCAACGCGCTCAAGGCGTTGGGGATCGTCCCGGGCGAGCGCATCATGCTGTTCTGCAAGGACGGACCGGCATTTTGGGACGGCTTCCTGGGCGCGGCGCGGATCGGCGCGGTGGCGATCCCGGTCAACTATTTCCTGCGCGCAGCCGACTACGCCTACATGCTGGCCGATTCCGGTGCCCGCGCGGTGATCGCCCACGCCGACATGTTCGAGGAGGTCGAGCCCGCCCTGGCCGAGGCGGGCGCGGCGGTCGCGCACCGGATCTGCGTCGATGGCGCCCCGTCCGGCTGGCTGTCGCACGACACCCTCCTGGCGGCCGCCGACCCGGTCTGCCCACCGGCCGCGACGACACCAGAGACCGACTGCTTCTGGCTCTATTCCTCCGGCTCGACGGGCGCACCCAAGGCGTCGGTCCACCAGCACAAGGACCAGGTCTATACCGCGCTCTACTACGCCGAGGCGGTCGCCGGCATCGGCCCGGACGATGTCCTGTTCTCCCCGCCGAAGATGTTCTTCGCCTACGGGCTCGGCAACGCGGTCTCGTTTCCGCTGTGGACCGGGGCGCGCTGCGTCTACCTGGAGGACCGCCCGACGGCGGAGAACACGCTCGATGCCATCGCCGCGTTCAAGCCGACGGTCTATTTCGGCGTCCCCACGCTCTATGCGATGCAGCTTGCCGCGCTCGAGGCCGGGCGGGCTGCCGATCTGACCAGCATCCGATGGTCGGCCTCGGGCGGCGAGCCGCTGCCGGCTCCGGTCTACGAGGGCTGGCTGGCGCGCACCGGCAGCGAGATCATCGAATCGATCGGCTCCAGCGAGGCGCTTCACTTCTACACCGCCAACCGTCCGGGAAGCGTCAAGCCGGGCTCTTGCGGGCCGATCGTGCCGGGCTACGAGGGCCGCATCCTCGGCGAGGACGGCTCCGAGCTTGCCGACGGCGAGGCCGGCGAATTCGTGATCAAGGGCGAGAGCATCACCACCTGCTACTGGAACAAGCCCGAGCGGACCGCGCGCGCGATGCGCGACGGCTGGTTCTTCACCGGCGATACCTGCTACCGCGACGAGGACGGTTACTACTTCTTCTGCGGACGCGAGGACGACATGCTCAAGGTGGGCGGCATCTGGGTCGCCCCGTTCGAGGTCGAGTCCGCGCTCGCCGCCCATCCCGCGGTGCTGGAGGCCGCCGTCGTCGGTTGGCCCGACGAGGCCGGGCTGATAAAGCCCAAGGCCTATGTGGTGCTCAAGGACGCAGGCGCCGCCCGGGAAGCGATCGCCGACGATCTCGTCGCCTTCGTGCGCGGGCGCTTGGCGCCGTTCAAGTATCCGCGCTGGATCGAGATCGTTGACGACCTGCCGAAGACCGCGACCGGCAAGATCCAACGCTACCGGCTTCGTCCGGACTGACCACCAGAAAAGGGGACACGACAATGGTCGACGCCTGGGCTTGGCGAATGAAATTCGGGGTCGTCACCCCGTCCACCAACACGATCGTCCAGCCGCATTACGACGCGATGGCGCCCAAGGGAGTGACCAACCACATCTCGCGCATGCATATCCCCGACGATCCGATCGGCTCGGATGCGGATTTCGACGAGCTGATCCGGCGGATCGACGCGGCCCTGGAGGAATCGATCGACCGGGTGATGACCTGCCGGCCGGACCATCTGATCCTCGGCATCTCGGCCGAGAGCATCTGGGGCGGCGGGCTCGAGCCGGCCCGCAAGATCGAGCGGCGGATCAAGGACCGCGCGGAGACCGATATCGGCGTCACCCAGGCCGCGGACGCCCTGCCCGCGGCACTGCGAGCCTTCGGCGAGGAGATCAGGCGGATCGCGATCGTGTGTCCCTACTACCCCGTCGCCATAGGCCATCTGGAGGCGTTTGCCGAGGAGACCGGGTTCGAGCTGGTGCGTACCGAGTGCCTGGCCTGCGACAGCCCGGTCAACATCGCCCACATCTCCGAGGACGCCCTGCGCGAGGCGGTCCGCAAGGTCGACGGCCCCGATGTCGATGCGATCGTGCAGTTCGGCGCCAACCTGCCGATGGCCTATGTCGCGGCCGAGGCCGAGCGCTGGCTCGCAAAGCCGGTGATCGCGGTGATGACCGCGACCTACTGGTACGCCTTGCGCCAGAACGACATCGCCGACCGGATGCCTGGCTTCGGCCGGCTGATGGAAGCACACTGAGCGGACGGACCGGCATGCTGTCGCGCGAAGACAACGAGCTGGTCACCCGCGTCGGCCCCGGCACGGCGCTCGGCGCCTTGATGCGCCGCTACTGGATGCCGGCGCTGTTGTCATCGGAGATCGCCGAGCCGGACGGGGCGCCGGTCCGCGTCAGGCTGCTGGGCGAGTCGCTTGTCGCCTTTCGCGACAGCGGCGGCCGGGTCGGGCTGGTCGAAGAGTTCTGCCCGCATCGCGGGGTGTCGCTGTTTCTCGGCCGC
Organism: Alphaproteobacteria bacterium; assembly: GCA_965248835.1. Classification (GTDB taxonomy): domain Bacteria; phylum Pseudomonadota; class Alphaproteobacteria; order MPNO01; family MPNO01; genus CAYFYS01. The sequence goes on along the minus strand of CBDFLJ010000001.1, from coordinate 750,472 downwards.
AACGAGGACAGCGGGCTGCGCTGCGTCTATCACGGCTGGAAGTTCGATGTCGACGGGCGCTGCATCGACATGCCGACCGAGACGCGACAGAGCGACTTCAAGCAGCGCATCCGGCTTGCCGCCTACCGCACCGTCGAGCACGGCGGCGTGGTCTGGGCCTATCTCGGCGAAGGCGAGCCGCCGGCCCCGCCGCTGTTCGAGTGGACCCGGCTGCGCGCCGACCAGCGGGTGGTCACCAGGACATGGCAGGAATGCAACTGGCTTCAGGCGCTCGAGGGCGGCATCGACAGCATGCACGCCTCCACGCTGCACACGACGCTGACGCCGGAGACCGGGCGCGCCGGGTTGAGCGGGCTGTGGACCGTGCCCGTGCCGTTGCGCGATGAGGTCGAGGTGACCGATTACGGCCACGTCTACGCCTCGATTCGGCCGTTCGGCACGGACCGGAAGTGGGTGAAGGTCTATCACTGGGTGATGCCGTGCCACACCTTCTTCCCCTTCGAGCTCGGCAATGACGGGGAGACCCTGCAGCCGATCATCAACGGCCACATGTTCGTGCCGATGGATGACCAGAACACCATGGTCTACAACTGGATCGCCAAGTACGGGTCCGATGCGCTGGCAGACCGGGAGCGCGAGGCGCTGGAGTGGAGCCGCGGCCGCGCGCTGGGCGAGATCGGCGACAACCACCGCAAGGTGCGCAACCGCGATGTCGACTGGATGATCGACCGCACCGTGCAGCGGCGCGAGACCTATAGCGGGATCGACGGCATCAACAACCAGGACCATGCGGTCCAGGAGAGCATGGGCCCGATCGTCGACCGCACGAGGGAGCATCTGGGGACCACCGATGCTGCGGTGATCGCGACCAGGCGCATCCTGCTGCGCCACCTCAAGGCCCTGACCGAGGACCCGCCGGCGGTGCGCCCGACCTACTACCGTATCCGCGCCATCGAGCGCGTCCTCGACAACGACCGCGACTGGCGCGTCGCGCTCGAGGACCTCTACGACCGCCCGCTGGAACCGTCCGCGCCCTGAGCCAAATCAATCCGGCGCCGGCTCACGCGGCGATGCGGTCCGCCTCTGTGATCAGCCGGGCGGCCTGACGGATCAGGCCCGGTCCGGCGCCGGGGCGGTGCGCGCCGTCGGCGAGCGCGCGGCGCCAGGCGCGCGCGCCGGGCACGCCCTGGTAGAGGCCCAAGAGATGGCGGGTCATGCGCCACAGCGGCACGCCTTCGGCGAGCCGGCAACCGACATACTCGGCGTAGGCCTCGATCACCGATTCGCGCGGCCGGGGCCGGGCGTCCGGCCACAACACCGGTGCGATTTCGGCCAGGATATAGGGGTTCTCATAGGCCGCCCGGCCGAGCATGACGCCGTCGGTCGGGCCGAGCTGTTCGAGTGCAGCCCGGGCGGTGCGGAAGCCGCCGTTGATGATCACCGTCAGACCCGCCTTGTCGACCTTCAGCCGGTGGACCAGATCGTAGCGCAGCGGCGGGACCTCCCGGTTCTCCTTCGGGCTGAGACCGGACAGGACCGCCTTGCGGGCGTGGACGACGAACACCTCGATCCCGCTGGCGGCGACGGTTGTCACGAACCGGGCCAGGTGTTGGTAATCGTCGGTCTCGTCGATGCCGATCCGCGTCTTGACCGTGACCGGAAGCGCGGTGGCCCGGCGCATCGCCGCGGTGCAGCGTGCGACCAGGTCCGGTTCGGCCATCAGGCAGGCGCCGAAGCGCGCCTGGCTCACCCGCTCGCTCGGGCAGCCGAGATTGAGGTTCACCTCGTCATAGCCCCAGTCCTCGGCGATCCGGCAGCATTCGCCGAGCGCTTCCGGCTCGCTGCCGCCGATCTGGAGCGCGACGGGGTGCTCGGAAGGATCGAAATCGAGAAAGCGCCGGCGGTCGCCGCGCAGGATCGCAGCGGTCGGAATCATCTCGGTATAGAGCAGCACCGGCCTTGCGATCAGCCGCAGCAGATAGCGCTCGTGCCGGTCGGTCCGGTCCATCATCGGCGCCACCGACAGCCGCCGGTCGATCGTCTTCCCTAAGCTCGACATGGCCGCCACCCTAGCACCACTCACGGCGGACTTCCGGATCGGATTCGCCGGCAAGGCAGCGCGCGCGCAGACCGTCGAAAGCAGCCGGCGGCAGCAAGCGCGACAACGCCCAGACCGCCATCGCCCGGACCAGGGGCGAGGCATCGCCCAGCAGGCGCTCGGCACAGGGCGCGAGCGCCGCATCGCCCGAATTGCCGATCGCGATCAGCACGTTGCGCACGAACCGGTCACGGCCGAGCCGCTTGATGGCCGACCCCGAAAACACCCGACGGAAGCCGGCATCGTCGAGCCCGGCAAGCTCGGCCAGGCGCGGCGCGGCAAGCTCGATCCGCGGCTGCAAGTCCGGCACCGCGGCCCGTCGCGCGAACTTGTTCCACGGGCAGACCGCCAGGCAGTCGTCGCAGCCATAAATCCGGTTGCCGATCGCGGTGCGGAATTCAACCCCGATGTGTCCCTTGTGCTCGATGGTGAGATACGAAACGCAGCGCCGCGCATCGAGCCGGTAGGGCGCGGGGAACGCATCGGTCGGGCAGACGTCCAGGCACCGGCGGCAGACGCCGCAGTGATCGTCCTCCGCGGCGTCGGGGGCGAGTGCCAGCGTGGTCAGGATTTCACCCAGGAACAGCCAGGAGCCGTGGCCGCGCGAGACCAGGTTGGTGTGCTTGCCTTGCCAGCCCAGCCCGGCGCGCTGGGCGAGCGGTTTCTCCATCACCGGCGCGGTGTCGACGAACAGCTTGACCTCGCAGTCGAAGCGGTCGTGGATCCAGCGCGCGAGCGCGCGCAGCCGCTTGCCGACCACGTCGTGGTAGTCGCGCCCCTGGGCATAGACCGACACTGCACCGTGCGCCGGCCGGGCGAGGGCGGCCAGCGGATCGCCGGCCGGGCCGTAGTTCAGCCCGAGCACGACGGCGCTGCGCGCCTGCGGCCACAGGACCTTCGGATCGCAGCGCCGCTCCGCAGTCGTTGCGAGCCAGCCCATGTCACCGTGATAGCCCTTGGCGATGAACGCGGCGAGGTCGCGCCGGGCGGTCTCCGGCGCCCCCGCCTCGGCGAATCCGACCGCGTCGAATCCCTGGGCAAGCGCACGGTCGCGGATTTGCGTGCGCGCGGCCGTGCCGTCGGCCACCCTAGTGGTGGGCCGCGCCGTAGAAGTCGTTGATCCCAAGCGACTCACGAAATTCCATGGTCACCTTGCCGCCCGATGCGCCGGCCGGCGGAGCGCCCGTCGAATCGGCCACCCGCACGAAGCCGTGGAAGGCCGAGGCTACGGCCGCCGCATCGATCATGGCCGCAACGCCAAGCTCGTGCGCCAGCGTCTCGCGCAGCGCGGCCACGCGGTCGCGGTCCTGCAAGGTGATCGCCTCGGCGAAGTCGGCGAGGTGCTGACCGCTCCTGATGCCGCCGTCGCCCCGACTCGCGCCCATCGCGGTGTGCAAATCGAACTCGGTCCCGGAATGTTGAATGCTCGCACGGAGCATGAATGCATGGGAGCTGGTTCAGTACACGCATTGGTGGAGGGCTGAAACTCTCGTGGCGATGATCTCCATCTGCATGCGGTCGATCGCGCGGACTTCGGTTGCGAAGTTGGGCATCTGTTCGCCGGGCAGATACAGCGTCTCGGCCATCTCCCAATAGTGGCGCTTGGCATCGGGGACCAGGGACAGCGCCTTGACGACAGGCGCGACCATGGTTCCGCCATAGAGCTTGCCGTCGCCGGGGACGACGTCCTCGGGCACGACCAGGCGAATCCATCCGTCATGGTCCTTGGCGCCCGGAGCGCTGTAGCCCGACGGCGCGCCGACGACCGGCTCCGGCAAGCCGAACGGCGGCAGGTCGAGCGCGCGCCGAAAAGCATCGCTGACCATCACGACGCAGATCACGCTCACGATCTCGATATATTCCCGGTCGTCCAGCCCGTCGGCGAACAGGCCGTCGACCCATTCGCGGCTGAGCCGGCCCGAATCGGTGACGATCCGGTGAATGGCATCGACCTCGGTGTCGTCCAGGACACCGAGGCTGTCATGGGTGCCGTCCACGGCAAAGGGCGACAGGGCGTCCTTGCGGCGCCGGCAGAGCGCGCAGGACGGCGCGTTGCGCGCCTCGCAGGCGACCGCGATCCGGCGTGCGCCGTCGAGAAAGGCCCCCGGCTCGCCAAGCCGCCGCCACGCGGCGCGCTGGGCGGCGACCAGATCCTCGCGCACCGGATAAGCGCTGGAACCGTAATCGACTTCCTGCATGAACGATCCTCACGTTCGATTTGGCGTCATCGTATGGCACCGACCGCGCGTGTTAAAGGGGCGCGATATCGCCTTCGGCCGCGCGGGCGGCATGGGCGGCGGCAAATCCGGCCAGGACCCGGTCACGGATCGCTTCCCGCAAGCCCTCCATCAACTGCTGGTAGTGGTGCAGGTTGTGGGTGGTAAGCAGGATCGGGCCGAGCATCTCCTGGGCGCGGAACAGGTGGTGCAAATAGGCCCTGGAATAGCGCGCGCAAACCGGGCACGGGCAGTCCGCGTCCAGCGGCCGCGGGTCTTCGGCGTGTCGCGCGTTGCGGATATTGATCGTGCCACGCCCGGTGAACCCGCGCCCGGTCCGCCCGGACCGGGTTGGCAGCACGCAGTCGAACATGTCGATGCCGCGGGCGACCGCCCCGACGATATCCGACGGCGTGCCCGCCCCCATCAGGTAGCGCGGCGCCCCGTCGGGCAGCGCTGGGACGGTCTGATCCAGCACCGCGAAGGTGGTCTCCTGCCCCTCGCCGATCGCCAGCCCGCCGACGGCATAGCCGTCGAAGCCGATCTCGATCAAAGCGGGTGCGCACTCCCGGCGCAGCTTGCGATGGACGCCGCCCTGGACGATCCCGAACAGCAGGCGGCCGGGACCCGGCACGAAGGCCCGCTTGGACCGTGCCGCCCAGCGCATCGACCGGCGCATCGAGGCGGCGGCCTCGTCCTCGGTTGCCGGAAAGGCCGTGCATTCGTCGAGCACCATGGCCACGTCGCTGCCCAGCAGATGCTGGATTTCGACCGCGCGCTCCGGGCTCAGCGCGTGACGGCTGCCGTCGATATGGGAGCTGAACACCACGCCGTCCTCACCGATGGTCCGCCGCGCGGCAAGCGACATCACCTGGAACCCGCCCGAATCGGTCAGGATCGGGCCGGGCCAGTTCATGAACTTCTGCAGTCCGCCCAGCGCGGCGACGATCTGCGCGCCCGGCCGCAGCATCAGGTGATAGGTATTCGCCAGGATCATCTCCGCGCCCGCCGCGGCGACCGCCTCGGGCTGCATGCCCTTTACGGTCGCGGCCGTGCCGACCGGCATGAAGGCCGGTGTCCGCACCGTGCCGTGGGCCGTCGCGAGCCGGCCGAGCCTTGCCGAGCCGTCACGCGCCTGGATCTCGAACGCATCCGCCGTCACGCCGTGTCCAGGCGGTGCAGGAAGGTGCCATCGCCATAGGAATAGAACCGGTAGCCGGCATCGCTTGCATGCGCGTAGGCGGCCTTCATCCGGTCCAGCCCGCTGAACGCGGCGACCAGCATGAACAGCGTCGAGCGCGGCAGATGAAAATTGGTCAGCAGCGCATCGGTGATGCGAAAGCCGTAGCCCGGGGTGATGAACAGGCTGGTGTCGCCGCGAAAGGGCGCGACCGCGCCGTTCTCGCTTGCGGCGGACTCGAGCAGCCTCAGCGAGGTCGTTCCCACCGCGACCACCCGTCCGCCCGCTTCCCGCGCGGCGGACACCGCGGCGGCGGCCTCTTCGGTGACCGCCCCCCATTCGGCGTGCATCACGTGCTCGGAAACGGTCTCCACCTTGACCGGCAGGAAAGTGCCGGCGCCGACGTGGAGCGTTACCGTGACGATCTTCGCGCCCTTGGCGGCGATGCGCTCCATCAGCGCCTCGCTCAAGTGAAGGCCGGCGGTCGGCGCCGCGACCGCGCCGGCCGCCCGCGCATAGATGGTCTGGTAATCGGCCCGATCGCGCGCATCGGGTCCGTCCGCGCGCTTGATATAGGGCGGCAGCGGGGCGCGGCCGTAGCGTTCGAGCGCAGCAAACAGGTCGAGCGCAGCCGGGAAGCGAAGCCTGAGCGCACCGCCCTCGCCGCGCGCGGTCACCTCGGCGCAGAAGCCGTCGGCGAAGTCGATGCGGTCGCCCGGCCGCAGCCGCCGCGCCGGGCGGGCGAGCGCGGTCCACTCGCACTCCGGCGGCTCGCCGACCGCCCGCAACAGAGTCGTCTCGATCCGTGCCGCGCCGCGCCGGCCGGAAAGGCGGGCGGGGATCACCTTGGTGTCGTTGATCACCAGCGCATCGTTCGGCGCCAGCAGGTCCGGGAGATCGGCGATACGCAGATCCCGCAGGCATGCGCCGACCTCGAGCAGGCGGGCGGACTCGCGCGGGCGCACCGGCCGCTCGGCGATGCGCTCGGCCGGCAGGTCGAAGTCGAACGCATCCGTCCGCATCGCCCCGATCACTAGTCGCCGGCCTCGGCTTCCCACAATTCGGTGACGAACTCGGCGATGCGGGCATAGGTTTCGTCCCGCGGCAGGCTTCCCGGCGTCTCGTCGTCGTCGTGCGTGCGGTTGAGGCTCCAGTCCAGGACCGCCTCCCGCAGCGCCTCCTCGGTCAGGATGAACGCGAGGACCTTGCTCTGGATCTCGATCGGCGGGTCGGCGTCTCCGGTCTCGTCTTCGATCACCGCGTGCAGATAGGACACGGCATCGAGGATGAGCTGCGCCTCCTCGCGGCTCCATTGCCGCGACGGCTCGATGTGGTGTCCGCGCAGTTCGGCCATCTGGGCGCGGCTCACGGTCCCCGGCGCGCCGATGCGCGGCATGCTGCGCTGCGCCGCCTCCGCTTCACCCGGGGCCTCGGCCCTCGCCTGCTGGGCGGCCATACGCTGGCGCGCCCGCTGCTGGACGATGCGGCGCATCATCAGCCATATGACCAGGCCGATGGCAAAGGCGATCAGTAAACTGTCCAAGATTCCATCCTCCCGGAAAATGCGGCGCATTATCGGCAGGTGAGGCGGGTTTTGGCCAGCCCGTCTGCACGCTTAGTCGATCCGTGCTATGCAGCGGCCTTCCGATGAGATGGGGATCTTCGATGCGCCTTCAACCGGTGGCCGTCTTCCGCGCCGCGCCGCCGCCGGCCCGCGGTGTGGCGATGATGCTGATCGCCTCGGTCTCGGTGGTCGTGATGAACGTGTTGATCCGGCTGATCGCCGATGATGTCCACATCCTGGAGATCGCCTTCTTCCGCACCGTGTTCGGCTTCCTGGTGCTGGTGCCGTGGCTCCTCGGCCCGGGCTTTCGGACCTTTCATACCAAGAAGCTGAGGATGCACGCGGTGCGCGCGGTCCTGAACGTGACCGCGATGTATCTCTTTTTTTTCGGGCTGCTGTCCATTCCGCTGGCCAAAGTCAATGCGCTGGCCTTCACCTCGCCTTTGTTCGCAAGCGCGCTGGCGATCCTGGTCCTGCGCGAGCGGGTTACGCGGGTGCGCATCCTCGGCTTGGCGATGGGGTTTGCCGGCGCGCTTGTGGTCCTGCGCCCCGGTGTCGTCGAGGTCGGGTCGGGCGGGTTGCTGATCCTCGCCTCCTGCGCGATCTGGGCGTGTGCGCTGATGGTCATCAAGGTGCTTGCGCGGACCGAATCGAGTCTGACGATCGCGGTCTATGCCGCACTCCTGCAGATCCCGTTCAGCGCGTTCTTCGCGCTGTTCGTCTGGCAATGGCCCAGCCCGTACCAGCTTGGCGTCATGGCGGGGATCGGCGCGCTGGGCGGTGTCGCCCACCTGACGCTTGCCCAGGCGTTCCGCGAGACCGATGTGACGGTGGTCCTGCCGGCCGATTTCACCAAGCTGGTCTGGGCAAGCCTGGCCGGCTTCCTGGTCTTCGCGGAAATCCCCGACCTCTGGACGCTGGTCGGCGCGCTGATCATCTGTAGCGCGGTGTTCTATCTCGCCGTCAGGGGCGACCGGCCGGGTTAGGCCGCCTGATGGATGCGCGCGCCGGGCCCGGGCTGTAGAATCGGCCGAACGATGCGGTAGCGAAGGCAGGGATGATGGCGGGCGGCCCGAAAATCTATCTCGACTACGACCAGAAAGAGCTCGACGACCAGTACAACCAGCGCATCCTGGTGCCCGATGCGGAGGATTACATCGCCGCCGATCGGGCGGAGTCCACGCGAGTCCGCGAGACGCTCGACTGTCGGATCGACGTCGCCTACGGGCCGGGCGAGGACCAGAAGCTCGACCTGTTCCCGGCCGCCACGCCCGGCGCGCCGATCCTGGTCTACATGCACGGCGGGGCCTGGACGCGCTCGGACAAGGAGATCGAGAGCTTCATGGGCGAGTCCTTCGTCGCCGCCGGGGCGGCTTTCGTTTCGGTGAACTTCTCGCTCTGCCCCAAGGTCAGTCTGGACGAGCTGATCCGCCAGGCGCGCGAGGCGGTCGTGTGGTCCTACCGCAACGCCGCCGCCTGCAACGGCGATCCGGACAGGCTCTATATCGCCGGCCACTCCTCCGGCGGGCATGTCGGCGGGATGATGGTGGTTACCGACTGGCCTTCCCTGCACGGTCTGCCGCGCAGCCTGATCAAGGGGGCGCTGCTGTGCAGCGGAATGTACGATTTGGAGCCGGTCCGGCTGAGCGCGCGAAACGAATATCTCAAGCTCGATGAGGCGGCGGCCCGGCGCAACAGCGCGATCCTGCAAATTCCCGATGACGGCTGTCCGCTGGTCATCGGCTATGGCGGCGCAGAGCACAAGGAATTCCGCCGCCAGTCACGCGACTTCGCCGCCGCATGGCGCGCGCGCGGTCTGCCGGTCGAGGCGTTCGAGATGCACGGCGTCAACCATTTCGCGTTGCGCAGACATTTCAACGACCCGGAAAGCCCTATCCTCAAGGCGATGCTCGCGATGATGTCGCTGTAAACCCGGAGACCGATTCCGGGCGCTCACTCGGCGGCATCGCGCACCGGAAGGTTGCGCACGCATGCGGCGATGGTCTCTTCCAGGGTGCGCGCGGTATCCATGGTCTCACGGGTCTCCCGCCCGTAAGGCGTGGAGTCGAGCAGTCGGAACATCTCCGCCGCGCCCTGGTGGAAGCCGGTCGTGACGCCGACCGAATCGAAGGTCTTGGCGATCTCTTCCATCTCGCCGATCCAGCGGCCGGCATCGGCCGGCAAGCGCGGGATGCTGGCGCGCATGCGTTCCATGACGGCGGGCGCGCTTTCGCCGATCTCGGCGCGCACGGCCTCTCCGACGCCGAGCGCATCGGCGACCGTCATCGCCGCGGTGTGCAGCGTATTGGTGCCCTTGGAGATCGAGGCGTAGCACATCTTGACCGCCGAGGCGCGGCCGATCTCCGGACCGGTGCGGCGCACCGAGATGCCTTTGCCGTCCAGCACGTCCATCAGCCCCGCCGCCTCGCCGCTGACATAGAACCGCGTCGGTGCGTCACCCGGGCGCGGCGCCCAGCCGATGATCCCGCCGTCGATGAAGGGCGCGCCGGTGCCCTCGAACAGGGCGCCGATCGCGCGCGCGGTTTCCGGTGCGACCGCGTTGCAATCGGCATAGGGCGGGGCGTGGCCCGACCGCCGCATGGCTGCGGCGACCGCGCGCGCGAGGTCCGGCGCCGCCTCGGGCGGCAGGATCGACAGCACGAGATCGGCCTCGGCAAGCAGCGCGTCCATATCGGGCACCGACCGGAACCCGAGGCGGTCGGCGCGCGCCTGGGTCGCCGCGCTGCGGCCCGATACGCAGGTGATCACACTGTGACCGTGCGCGATCAGCGCCGCTCCGACGCCGCCGCCCATGTCGCCGGGGCTCAAGATCGCAATTGTCTCCTGCGCCATCGGCGCCTCCATGTTCGCTTTCGCGGATCGGGGTTCAGGTCGCCGTCTCGTCCTCGCCAGGTATGCCGGGCGCGCCGGGCACGGCCTCCGACGGGTCCGGCCGCTTCCGGCGGATGATGATATCGCCGTTATCCAGGATTTCGGGCGTCTGGTATTGCGGGATCGACCTCATCAGGGCCTCCAGCGCCCGGAAGATCCGCCTGGTGCCCTCCTTGATCGCTTGCTCGGTCTCTTCCAGACCCGGCTGGGCCTGGGCGGTCGGGACCGGCGCGAGCAAAAGGCAACCCGCGACCACTGCCGCCTCGGCCGCGCGGAGCGTCGTGTTCACGGCGTTCCTCACCGCAGCCTGACCGGTTTCGCCCTGACCGTGACGCCGATCTGCCGGGACAGAGCGGCGACGAGTTGCTCGGCGATGTCGAGCTCGTCGTGGTCGCCGATCGCATGGACGGCCTCGCCCTGCCAGACGCAGCGACCGCTGGCGCTGTCGTGAATGAGGATCGACACCTGGATCTGGTCGACCGAGAGCGAACGCGACCGCCGGCCGCCGAAGACGCTGGTGCGCTTGTTGGACCAAAGCTCGATGAAAGCGCTCCGCGAGGGGGGATTGAGGTTGCGCACCGGGTGCGGCACCCGGCCGGTCAACGGGGCGTTGTTCTCACGCATGGAATCGACATAAAGGCTGGCCCGCAGCGGCGCGGCGTCGACGACGACCGCCTTGCGCTGCCGCAAGCCGGAAATGAAGACCTGCTTCAGGCGGCGGAACGCCGCGGAGTCTTCCTGCGCTTCGACGGCGACACGCGGCGCGGCGGGCAAGGACGCACACGAAAAGCCCGTCAGCGTGCCGGAAATTTCCGGCCGGTCGGTCTGGGCGCGTGCGAGCGGCACGCAGACACCGACCGCGAGCGCAAGAGCAACGAAGAGCGACGAATTGCTCGATATCATGGCCGGACTCGCTGCGGCGCGTCGGGATCGTTGCCAGACCAATATCGCGTCGGCCTTGCCCGGTCCAGCCCGCTCTGCGCGGTCTCGTCCCGCCGCCCGATATGCTAGCCTCGCCGCCGCACAGCAAAAGGCGGGGACATGGGCTACGATCCGAAGAACGCCGGGATGGTCTCGTTCCAGGCCGTGCGGCCCGCCTTTGTCGACGGCACGGATTCCCCGCGGGCTTTCCTGGAGCGTTGCATCGCCGCCATCGAGGCCCGCGAGTCGGAGCTTCAGGCGTTTGTCGCGCTGAACTTCGAGGGCGCGCGCAAGGCGGCCGACGCGTCCTCGGAGCGCTACCGCGCCGGCCGGCCGGCGTCCGACATCGACGGGCTGCCGATCGCGATCAAGGATGTCCACGACACCGAGGACATGCCGATGGAGGCCGGCAGCCCGGTGCTGCGCGGCAACCGGACCGGCTGGGACGGGGCGGCGGTCCACGCGCTGCGCAAAGGCGGCGCGGCGATCATCGGCAAGACCGTCACCACCGAGTTCGCCTTTGCCCGGCCGGGACCGGCGCGCAACCCGTGGGATGCCGCCCGCACGCCCGGCGGCTCGTCGAGCGGCAGCGGGGCCGCGGTCGGCGCCGGCATGGTGCCGGTCGCCACCGGCACTCAGGTGCGCGGCTCGGTGCTGCGCCCGGCGGCCTATTGCGGGGCCTTCGTCGTCAAGGCCTCCTATGGGGCGATCAACACGCTGGGCGGCTTTCCGTCCGCCCCCAGCCTCGTCCACCTTAGCTTCCTCGCCGGCACGCTCGCCGATAGCTGGACGACGTCCCATTGGGTCTCCCATGCCGCGGGTGGCGATCCCGGGCACCCGAGCCTCGCCGGGCCGCGCGGGCTGCCGCCGGCCGAGAAGCCCAAGCGGTTGGCCCGCCTGGACACCGCCGGGTGGAGCGCGACCGAGGCGCCGGTCAAAACTGCCTTCGAGACCTATCTTGCGACGCTCACCGATCAGCGGATCGAGATCGCCGACCGCCGCACCGACCCCGAGATCGAGGCCGTGGAGAAGGATCTGGTCGAACTTCGCACGGTGATCGCGCTGTTGCTGACCTATGAGGGGCGCTACCCGCTTGCGATGTACGCCGAGCGCTGCCCCGGGCTCCTGTCCGAGCGGGTGCACGGGCGCGCGGCGGACTTCGCCTCGATCACACCGGAGCACTATGCCGAGGCCCTGGAATGGTGCGCCGCCTTCCGCGCCCGGTACGCCCGCCTCGCGGAGCGCTTCGATGGCTGCATCACCCTCAACCAGGTCGACCCGGCGCCGGTCGGCATGCCGGTCGGCGACGTGGTCTACGGCGAGCCGTCATCGGTCCTCGGCGTGCCCGCGCTCAACCTGCCGCTGCTCGCGATCGACGGCATGCCGCTGGGCATCCAGCCCCTGGGCTTCTACCGCCAGGACCACCGCCTGGTCGCCCTGGGCCGCTGGCTGAGCGAGTCCGCGTTGGGCTGAGCCGCCTGACCGCAATCTGCCTGCGGCGCGTCGTTGCCGATTGATCGGCGCGACCGGGCATGTCGCGCACAAGCCCGACCGGCTTGCCGAGCATCCCAAGCGGTGCAAAGATCCCCTCGGCGACCTGTCCCCGGTGCGCGAGGTGTTCACTTTTGCCGGAAAGCAAGCCGATGGCAGCATCAAACGACATCGAGTTCAGGGACCTGGTCCGTCCCGGCCGGGTCCACCGCAGGCTCTACACCGATCCGGAGATCTTCGAGCTTGAGCTCGAAAGGATCTTCGGGCGGGCCTGGATCTATGTCGGCCACGACAGCCAAGTGCCCGAGCCGGGCGATTTCCTTACCACCCGGATCGGCCGCCAGCCGGTGGTCATGGTGCGCCACAAGGATGGAACCGTCCACGTCCTCTACAACCGCTGCGCCCATCGCGGCGCCCAGGTGGTCGGGCTCGAGCGCGGCAACGCCGAGGTTTTCGTCTGCTGCTATCACGGCTGGACCTACGAGACCGACGGCCGCATCAAGTCGGTGCCGCTCAACCACGGCTATCCAGACCATTTCGAGGCGACCGGCGACAAGCTCGGCATGGCCGCGCTCGCCCGGGTCGAGAGCTACCGCGGGTTCGTCTTCGCCAGCATGGCCCGAGACGGGCCGAGCCTGACCGCGTTTCTCGGCCATATGGCCACCTCGTTCGACGACATGATCGACCGGGCGCCGGACGGCGCGCTGACCGTCGCCGGCGGGGTGCATAAGCACGCCTATGACGGCAACTGGAAGCTCTATCTCGAGAACCTGTGCGATGCCGCGCACCCGACCTTCGTTCACCAGTCCTCGATCGAGGCCGCGCGCGCCCAGGACGACGCGGTCAATACCGATGGCGCCGGCGAGATCGCGGTCCGCCAGATGCGCCAGAACGGCGCGCCTTACGCCTTCTGGGAGAACGAGGTCGGCATCTGGACCTACCCCAACGGCCATAGCTATCTGGGCGACTACCACGACGACGAGAGGCTGGTCGCGGCCAAGCGCGACCCCGCGTTCGCGGAATACGTCGCCCTCCTCGAGCGGAAACAGGGCGTCGCGCGCGCCAAGGAGATCCTCGAAGTCGGACGCTGGAACTCCAACATCTATCCCAACTGCTCGTTCATGAGCCAGTTCCGCCAGCTCCGCGTGGTCCATCCCGTCGCGGTCGACCGGACCGAGGTCCACACGTTCTGCTTCCGCATGGCCGGCGCGCCCGAGACGATGTTCCGGGACACGATCCGCTTCGCCAACGTCGTCAACGGCACCGGCTCGCCGGTGCTGACCGATGATCTGGAGACCTATGGCCGGATCGGCACCGGGCTGCGCAGCCGAGGCCTCGAATGGCTGGAGATCGGCCGCGGCTACACCTCCGATCAGCCCGACGAGCACGGCGGGCGGCGCGGTCTGAATTCGACCAGCGAGGTTTACATCCGCAACATGTTCGAGGCTTGGCTCGACCTGATGACCGCACCATGAGCGTCGATATGGCCCCGATCGAGGCGTTCATGGTCCATGAGGCGCGGCTCCTGGACGAGGCGCGCTACGCCGACTGGCTGGACCTGTTCACCGCGGACGCCTGGTACTGGGTGCCGTCCGAGCCGGAACAGGCCAGCCCGTTGGACACCGTCTCGCTGATCTACGACGACCGCAAGCTGCTGGAGACCCGGGTCCGCCGGCTGATGGGTGCGGGCGCGCATGCCCAGGCGCCGCCGTCCCGAACCTCGCGGATGATCGCCAACGCGAGCCTGGAGCCGGGTGGGGACGGCATCGTGGTGCGTTCGAAATTCCAGATGATCGAATACCGCCGCGACAAGCAGCGGTTGTTCGGCGGGACCTTGCGGCACGGGCTCGTTGCGCGCGACGGCGGCTTCGCGATCGGCTGGAAGCGAGTCGATCTGGTCAATTGCGACAGTGTCATGGACGGCCTGTCGGTGCCCTTCTGAGCAATGAGCGCAACCGTCCTGATTGCCGTCCTGGTGCTTGCCGCGTTCGTCTTGTGGCAGCTCTGGAGCCTCCTGGCCGCGCTCAAGTGGCTGCTGATCCTTGGTTTGGCGGGGCTTTGCGTCTACCTTGTGCGTCGGATGTTGCGAAGCAAAGGCTGAAATCAGGGAGGGAGCGGATGGTCGAGATCCTGGGCGTCGCCCATTTCAGTATCCCGGTCACCGACATTGACCGAAGCCGCGCGTTCTACACCGACATCGTCGGCTGCAAGCACCTGTTCACCATCCCCAACAACGCGTTGTGTTTCCTCGATGCCGGCGGGGTGTGCCTGATCCTGGTTGCTCGCGAGGGGCCGATCAACTCGGTGCTCGACACCCATGAAGGCGTCCATCATTCCTTCATGGTCGATTCGTCGGCCTACGGGGCGGCGCTTGACCACCTGCGGGCGAACGGCGTCGAGATCACCTTCGAGGAGGACCGCCAGGGCGGTGTGGTCAACGGCCCGCGTGCGTATTTCCGCGACCCCGACGGCACGATGCTCGAATACATCGACCTGACCAGCTACGCGGGCGCGGCGGACGCCGCAAGCGCATAGCGAATTCCGGTCGGCCCGGCGCGATCGCAACCCGTCCTAGACCCATGTCTGCGGGTCGTTGCGCCAGGATCGCCGCGGCGCCCAGTCGAGCACACGGCGGGCGCGGGCGGTGCTGACCCAGGCCGCGGTGCCCGTCAGGCCCGCCGCCATGTCGCCGATGTCGGGCAGCAGGCGGGGGTAGAGTTCCGACAGCGGCTCGGCGACGGTGCTCTCGCCGGCCCCGACGAACATCGTCTGGCATCCCTGGATCGGCCGCTCGACGGCCTTGCGCAGTGCCGCCGCAAGGTCGCGGACTTCGATGTAGTGGCAGGGGCCGAATTCGGTGGCCGTGCGCCCGCCACAGCGGCGGACTTCCAGCAGCTCCTCCCGCGAGGCGATCCAGGGCGGGCGGATCAGCACCGTCTCCATGCCGCACTTGGCGGTATACGACCGCGCGACCGCCTCGGCCGCGATCTTCGACAGGCCATAGGCATCCTGGGCGCCGCAAGGGTGGTCCTCGTCGATCGGCAGGTAGGACGGCAGGAACTCGCGCGACCGTGCGCCCGGTGCCCAGCCCAGCACCGCCTCGCTGCTCAGCGTGACGACACGGGTGACGCCGAGCCGCCAGGCCGCCTCGTGGACGTTGAAGGTTCCCACGGCGTTGGTCGCGAAGATCACCTCGTTCGGCGCCACCGAATGAGTGGGGATGCCGGCGGCGTGGATGACCGCATCCGCACCGGCGAGCGCGCCCACGACCTGGCCGAGATCGGTGATGTCGCCGCGGAGCAGCCGGGTGTCCGAGCCCAGCGGGTCGGGCGCGCGGTCGAAGTTCAGGACCTCGTGCGCAGCCTGGCCGCCCGCGTCCGAGACCAGCTCGCGGACGATCCAATGGCCGAGCTTGCCCGAGCCCCCGGTGACGACGATCTTCACGAGGCGGCCCGTGCCGAGACCGCGGCGGCGACCAGGCGCGCGATGGTCTCAACGGACCGCTCGTGCTTTTCCTTGACGATCACATAAAGCGCCGAGGCGTCGACCTGTTCCTCGGGCAGCGGGTTGGTCACGATGGCGCCGTCGCCTGCGCGGGCATAGCCGATCGCCGTCCCGGCGCCGTCGAGCAGCAGCGCAATCGCCAGCCCGCCCCAGGTGACGCCCGCGACCGGGATCTCGTAGCGGACACATTCATCGCCATGGCGGGTGAACAGGTTCTCGATGATCGCTTCCGAGCCCGGCGCGACCAGCGCACGGACCATCATCTCCGGATAGCCGCGCATCGGCCGGGTCACCGTGTTGGCGCCGGCGCTGCGCAACCGCTCGCGGTTCAAATCGTCGACGCATTCGGCGATGATCGGGCCCCGCACGCCCATCTCGACCAGGCGGTGGACGATGTCGAAGCCGACCCCGTCGGAGATCGGGTCCTTCTCGTCGGCGGCCAGGATCACCACCGCGGCGGCGCTGCGGGCATCGGCCGCATCCAGCCTGCCCGTGGTCTCGGCGCGGCCGTCGACATGAACCACCCCCAGCGCGCTCAGGCTCGCCGGCAGGCCTGTCGGCCAGGCCGGGGAGAGAATCAGCACCGCGCGGTCCTCACCCCAGCCGGTCGCGCGGAACTGCCGCAGCAGGGTCTCGAAATAGGTCTCCGCACCCGCGGAGGGCGCGTTGATGAACAGGACATGATCCTGCAAGTTCCACCTCCATTGGCCGCGCTCCTTGAGCGCCCGCCGGCTCGCCCGGTAGTCGAAATAGTCGCCGGCTCCCTTGCCGAGCGCGAAGATCCCGCCGAGATAGATCAGGATTACCGTCGACCAGCGCCCCCCTTCGGTGGCCGCGGCCGCATCGCCGTAGCCGACGGTCGTCGCCGTGGTCGCGGTCAGCCACGCGGCCTCGCCCAGGCTCAACCCCTCGAAGACCATCATCGCCACGACGTGAAGGACGCCGACCGCAGCCAGGTAAAGGCCCAGCGCGCGCAGGTTGCGCCGCGCCCGGACGAGATCCGAGCCGCGCGAGGCCGCCAATCGGCGGCGGAAGACGCGGAGTAGGACTCCGAACACCGTGCCGGCCGGTTCAGCTTGTCGGGACCGGACTCTAGCCCGACCAGACCTCCTCGACCACCGTCTCCGGCAACAGCGCCACCAGCGCCACGTCGGTCCGCCCGCCGTCATGGACGCAGGCCTCCAGCGCGTGGCCGCGCCGATCCGAGACCAGCCGGTAGAAATCGAACGTGCGGACATCGTCTTCGAGCGTTGCGCCGATCGCGGCCGCCGCCGGGTCGGCGTCGTGAAGATAGGCCTCCTGGGCGGCCTCCTGGCGGTAGGTCGGCGCGGTCCAGCCCTCGAAGCCGGCGGGCTCGGCGATGCGCTCGAGCACCAGGTTCGCCGGCTCGTCGGGGTCGAACAACCGGGCGAAGGCATCGAGGTCGAACAGCCGCTCGACATCCGGCCGCGCGACCGGTCTGGCAAGCGCGATGGTGCCGCGCTCGCCGCGCCACATCTCCAGACGGCCGAGCGTCATCGCTTCGACCGCAAGCACCCGGCGGACCGCGCTGCCCAGGTCCACCGCATGGACGCCGGTGACCTGGAGGTCGGCTTGCGCGAGCCCCTCCGGTGCGACGAAACCGAGCTTGAGGAAGCCGCCCGGGCCAAGGTCGCAGGCATGGCTTGCGGCGGGCGCGGGCGCGTCCTTGCCGCGCCCGCCGAAAAGCCGGCCGAACATCATCCGCCCCGCTTGGCGCGGATCCGCGCGAGCGCCTCGGCGCCCGACTTGCCGGCACTGACGATCCCGGCATCGCGCAGCCGCTTGTCGAGGTCCGCGCCCTCGGTGTCGGCGGTGAGCTGGCTGGCCGCCTCCATGCGATCGGAGCGGTGCTGCTGGCGCTTCTTGATGCGCTCCAGCGACTCGGTGGCCGAGGAGATCGCGGTGTTGCTGCCGGAGAACCGTGCGCCGGCGGCCGCGCTCGCCTTCTGGACCCGCTCGGTCGCCTTGACCATGCTGACCTGGCGGCGCATCGCGGCGATGTTGCGCTCGGTCGCCTTGATGCTGCGCTTGAGCTGGTTGACCCCGGCATCGTACTGGGCGAGCGCCTGCTCCTGCAGGTTGAGCTCCTCCTCGAACTGGGCGATGCGCTCGGCGACGTCACCGGCCAGGCTCTCATCGCCCTTATCCAGCGCCTTCATCGCGTAGTCCTCGTGCTCGGAGATCTGGCCGCGCAGCTTCTCGACCTCGCGCTCGACGCCGCGCTTCTGGGCCATCACCTCGGTGAGCTGGGATTTCGCCTCGCCCAGCTCCTTGTCCGCGTCGCGCATTTCCTGATCCAGAATCCGCAGCGCCTGGTGGTCGACGACCGCTTCGCCGGTCTCGGTCGCCGCACCGCGCATCGCGGTGAAAAGCTTTGCCAAAATCGCCATCGTTCTTCCTCCACGCTTTGGGCTAGTTCAGGTAAGGGGCGACGACCTCGAGCGCCTCGAGGGTGTTGTCGCTCAGGGTCTCGATCTCGGTCACCAGGTCCTCGGTCGAAGCGGTCGCGGCCAGCGCACCGAAGATCACGTAGCGGTCGGCGACCTTGCCGAAGGACGACAGCGGCAGCGGCACGTTCATCTCCAGCAAGGTGGTCAAGAGTTCGGTGCGCTTTTCGGGCTTCACCTGGGCCTCGTCCCACAGATAGGTCAGGCACAGCGTCTGCTCTTCATCGGCCGACAGCAGGATCGGGAATTCGTCGCGATCCTCGACGATGACCTCCAGGCCGGCCTCGCCATCCGGCGTGCTGGTCTGGAACGTGTAACCGTTCTCCGATGTGTACTCGTCCAGCGTTTCACGCAGCAGGTTCAGATCCATGGTCCGGTCTCCTTTGGGGTCAATGTCGCGGACGGTCGGCATCGGCGGGACGATGCCCAGCCGCAGCAACCGTTCGAAACGGCGCACGACGCCGCGATGCTCCGGCGGCACCCAGACCTCGACCGCGGCGAGCCCGGCGGCCTGCAGACGCTCACGCTGGCGGCGTTTGCGGGCGGCGGGGCTGAGCGGCTTTCGTGCCGGTCCATCGGCCAAAAGAGCCTCCGTTTCGTGACTGTCACTCGTGACTTGTCACAATATGGGGCGTCCGCGCGCGGTTTCAAGGCCTCTGTTTGCCGGGCGCGGCGGAAAGGCCCGTCGCCTGCTCCCAGCCTTGCCGGTAATAGCGGTAGACCGCGGCATCGGCCAGCCGGCTCGGCGCGATGTCCGCCCTTCCGTCGAAAAAGCCCTTGGGAAACGCGAACGCCCCGAGCAGCAGCGCGCGGGTGGTGAAACCGTCATCGACCGGAAGAGAATCGAGCCGGCGCAGCCGTTCGCGCGCCGACGGACCCCGGCGGGTTGCCACCGTCCAGCCCCACTGGCCGAGGCTGGGGACATTGTGGCCATACTGGTCGACCTGGCCGAAGCCGGCTTCCTCGACCGTCCGGCCGATGCTGAGGAAGGCCGCGCGCGCGAAGTAGGGCGAGGTCGACTGGATTGCCATCGTCCCGTCGGCGGCCAGCAGCAGGCCGAGCTTCCGATAAAAGCGCACGCTGTAGAGCCGGGCGAGGTCGGGGTGGCTGGGATCGGGAAGATCGACGATCACCGAATCGAATTTCTCGCCGTCGCGCAGCAGGGCGTCGACGCCGATGAAGGCATCGCCGAAGCGGACGCTGACCCGTGGATCGCGGAAGGCGAAGCCGTTGAGCGCAAGCAGCGCGCGGTTGACGAATACGCCTTCGACGAAGCGCGGGCGGGTGAACAGGTCGACCAGGTCGGGATCGAGGTCGAGGACGACGACCGCGCGCGGGTTCCAGCGCAGGATGTCGCGCACCGCAAGCCCGTCGCCGCCGCCGATCACCAGGATGCGCTGCCGCCGGGCCGCCGCGGCGAGCGCCGGATAGGTCAGCATGGCGTGGTAGACGTGCTCGTCCGAGGAGTCGAACTGCAACCGGCCGTTGAGGTAGAGGCTCCAGACCGGCGGCGTACCGGCATGGACCACCCGTCGGGTGAGCGCGATCCGCTGGTGCCCGGTGTTGGTGGAATAGACCACCGTGTCCCGGTAGAGCAGGTCCTCCATCGCCCGCGCCCAGTCGGTGCCGCCCTGGGCGACCGCCAGCAGCCCCACCCCGGCCAGCGCATGGAGCAGCAGCACCAGCGCGAACCGGCGGACCCGCCGCCGGTAGATGACGAGAAAGCCGACGCCGACGACGAGGTTGACGCCGGCGGTGAGGTAGGCCGCGCGCACCGGCTCCATCGACAGCATCACCGCCACCCAAAGCGCCGCCCCGATCCCGGCGCCGATATAATCCGCGCCGTAGATCGTGCCGGTGTTGTGGATCAGCGCATCGGCGTGGAAGCTCTGGCGGATCCGCGCGAGCAGCGGGATCTCCATGCCGACCATGATGCCGAGCAGCGCTCCGAGGACGTAGGGCGCGATATCGGCTGCCGCATCCAGCACCGTGACCAGGGACCCGCGCGGGACCAGGTCGGGCGGCATGCCGTAGGTCGCCGCGATTGCCTGCGGCAGCAGGATGACCGCGGCGGTGACCGCGCCCAGCAGCAGGACCGAGGCGCCGCCGAAGACCGCGATGATCGCCTCCAGCCAGGCGAAGCCGGTGAACGGCGCGGGCACGAACCGCGCCAGGAACGCACCGATCCCCATCGCGACGATCATCACCCCGATCATCGCGAAGATTACCGTTTCGACCGCCCCCAGCATGCGCCCGGCGGTGCTGGCCAGGAGGTATTCGTAGATCAGGCCGCAGCCGGCGAGAACGCCGGTCATCACGATCACCGCGATGTCGTCGAAGACCGCGCTGCGCACGGCCGCCCGGGTGGTGCGCGCGCTCAGGCCAGCAGCCCGTTGAACACCAGCCCGATCCCGGCATAGACCGCGACCTCGGTCAGCGCGACGCCGATATTGCTCTGGCGGTCGACCTCTTCGGACACGTCGATGCTGCGCAGCACGAAGCGCTCTGCGAGCAGGCTGAGCACGATCAGGACCGCAGCCAGGACCAAAGAGCACGCCCCCCAGATCAGCGCCTGGACGATCGGATCGCCGGCCGGGTCATAGACGACGACCTGGGCCGCGGCGGTCACCGCCAGCGCCACCCCCATCTGGAAGCCGGCGAACCGGAGCGCCAGTGCGGTATTGCCCTCCTGGACGACGTTCTGGAACCGCTTGCCGGCGTTGCGCAACCCGAACAGCCAGACCCGGTAATAGGTGGTGGCGGTGAGGATCACCTGGGTGACCACATAGCCCGCCAAGACCGCGGTCAGGGCCGCGGCGAGCGATCCTTCGGACCACCGCATGACGGCACTGACCATCACCGCGGTTGCCAGCACGTTGCCCGCTTCGACGATCGCGATCGGGACGTTGCCGTTCTGGATCTCGGCCTTGACCGAGAACGCGGGAATCGACACGCGGTCGAAGATCAACCGGGTCAGCCACATCAACACCAGCCCGAGTGCGGCGTAGATGACCAGGGCCGAGACTTCCTCGCCGATGCTGGCGGCATATCCGCCCTCGGCAACCCCGGTCAGCATGATCGCCACGCCCAGCGTCATCCCGGCAAGGCCGATGCCAAAGGCGAAATTGTCCTTGCCGGCAAGCTCGCTGGTGGTATCGAGCCCGGCGGCCGCGCCATAGAGCAGCCGCACGCTGAACAGGACCGCGAAGACGATCACCACCCCCAAGGCCAGCATGACCAGCGTCGGCCCGGAGAAATCGGCGCTCACCATGTCAGGACGCTCCCCTCATCGGATCATTTGCCGCGCCGCCCGCCGAAGCGCGACCCGCCGGAGCTGGTGCCGCGCACCGACGAGCCATAGCCCGAATAGGACGAGGCGCGGCGCGTGGTCTTCGCGGCGGTGCGGGTATCGGAGCGGCCGTAGGTCGAAAGCCGCCGCTCGCTGCGCAGGTTGCGGTAGGTCTTGCGCGGCACGTTGGGGTGGCGCCGCGTCGCCTCGCCCCAACGGCGCTGGTCGGTCCGGGTGCCGTAATAGTTGCGGCCGACATCGCCGTAATAGCTCCAGCCGCGGCGCGGGTACCAGTCGTTGTAGTGGTACCGCCCCGGCCGCCAGAAAACATCGCGAAACAGCGCGTAGGCGCCGTACCATTCCCAGAAGCTGCGCCCGGTGTTGTCGCGCTGCCAACGTCCATAGGTCGGGTTGCCTACCAGATGGCTGCCGGCCCCTTGAGCGGCCGGCCTCTCGCGCGCGGCCCCCTCCATACGGGCGAGCTTGCCGCCGGACAGATCGGCCAGCACGTTGAGCACATCGACCAGGGAGTCGTTGAACACCACCGGATCGGCGGCGGCTTCGATGCGGACGATCGCATCGAGCGCCCGGTCGGTCTCCTGCTTGCCGCGCGGCGTGGCTTTGACCGCCTTGAGCCTGGTGCCGAGGTTGGTGAAGTTGAGGCCCTGGGTCGTCGCCTCCTTGCGCAGCTCGCCCACCAGCTTGGCAAGCTGCGGCCGTTCGGCGCCGATCACGCCGGCATATGTCTTGATGATCCGGGTGTTGGGCAGCCTGCCGGCGTCGATCATCCCGCCCAGCCCGGTGATCTTTGCGCCCACGCGCAGCTTTTCGCGGGCGAGGATCTCGCTCGGACTTTCGCCGCAACCCGCGAACAACGGCGCGCACAGCACAACGACCAGCATCGCGCGCACACAGACCGGACCGATCCCACCGATCGCCATCCTGGTTGTCCGTTCCTCCTGCCCCCGGGGTCGCGCCCCGTCCGCCGCCGCATGCGATGGGCTCTCATATCCCGATGAGCGTCAAAAGAAAAGGCCGCCGGGCGGATTGCTCTCGCTCGGCGATAAACCGCACAATGACCGCCGTCGAGCCGCGCGCGAGGGATGATGAAGGCACCGACTGT
Organism: Alphaproteobacteria bacterium; assembly: GCA_965248835.1. GTDB lineage: Bacteria > Pseudomonadota > Alphaproteobacteria > MPNO01 > MPNO01 > CAYFYS01. The sequence goes on along the minus strand of CBDFLJ010000001.1, from coordinate 727,726 downwards.
CAGGCTTACCCCCGAAGGCAGACCGGCCGGGTTCCTGGACCGGTCCGACGAAAGCGCGACGGTGCGCTATGAGGTGCCCGAACCCGGGATCGCGCTCCTGACGCTCGACCGGCCCGAGCGTCTGAACGCGTTCGACGAGCAGATGATCCGCGAGATCCGCCAGGTGCTGTGGGATGTCGCCTTCGACGAGGCGGTCCGCGTCCTGATCATCACCGGTGCCGGGCGCGGGTTTTGCTCGGGCCGGGACATCCACGGCCTCGCCTACGAGAACGCCTTGCCCTCGCCGCAGTACCGGGCCTATGTGCGGGCCAACCACGAGATGCTCGACGATCTGGAGGCGCTGGAGAAGCCGGTGATCGCAATGGTGAACGGCGTCTGCGCCGGCGGCGGGGTCGAGATCGCGGCGAGCTGCGATTTTCGGATCGCCGCCCGGAACGCGGATTTCGTGCTGACCGAGAACAATATCGGCGTCATCCCGGCTTCCGGCGCGGCCTCGCGGATGATCCAGATGATCGGCATCGGCCGGGTCAAGGAGCTGATGATGACCGCCCAGCCGGTCTCCGCCGAGGAAGGCCACCGGATCGGGCTGGTCAACCGGGTCTATCCGGCCGCCGAACTGCGCGCGGGCACGCTGGCCTTCGCGCGCGTGCTCGCCGAGCGCGCCCCGCTCGCCCTGGGCATGGCCAAGCACGTCATCAATGCCTGCCAGAACGTCGATACCGAGACCGGCCGACTGATCGAGCGGCTCGGCCAGTCGGTGCTGATCACCACCGAGGACGCAAAGGAAGGCAATGCCGCGTTTCGCGAGAAGCGCAAGCCGGCGTTCAAGGGCCGATGAGCCGGCGGCGCGTGGGCGGCATCGCGCTTCATGTCGAAGAGGGCGGCGCGGGAAGCCCGACGCTGCTGCTGTGCCACGGTCTGGCCGGCACCGGCGCGGTCTGGGATGGGCTGCGCGAGCATCTGGAGCGGGATTGGCCGGGGCACTGGATCATCCCCGACATGCGCGGCCACGGGCGGTCCGACCATGCCGCGCGCTACGGCATCGCGGTGCATGCCGCCGACATGGCGGCCCTGGTCGCCGATGCCGACCGGGTCATCGTCGCCGGGCATTCGATGGGCGGGCTGGTCGGGATCACGCTGGCGACCGGCTGGTTCGGCGTCGCGGTGAGCGACGTCGTCACCGTGGGCGTCAAGGCCGCCTGGGCCGAGGGCGAGCACGACCAGATCGCGCGGGTGATCAAGGCCCCGGTGCGCTGGTTCGAAACCAGGGCCGAAGCCGCGGAGCGTTTCCTCAAGGTCTCGGGGCTGGCCGGGCTGGCCTCGCCCGGCTCGGCGCTTGCCGAGAGCGGGATCGCCGAGGACGGCGGCCGGTTTCGCCTGGCGGCCGACATGCGGGCGGGTCTTGTCGCCGAGATCGAAATGCCGGAGATTTACGCGATCGCCAAGCAACGCGCGCGAATCGTGCTGTCCTGCGGCGAGCACGACCAGATGGTCTCGGTCGAGCAACTGCGCGGCTTCGATCCCGAAGCGGTCGTCCTGCCGGGGCTCGGTCACAACGCCCACGTCGAGGACCCCGAGCCGTTCTGGCGGCTGGTTTGCGCGGTGCAGGCCCAGGGCATTTCCGCGCGCTGATGGGGGCGACCGGCGCCGTGGATGGGCGTTATAGTCTCGACTGGGAATTTCGACCGTAGAACCGGGAGGCGAAGAATGGATGTCAGAGCTGCCGTTGCCTACGAGGCGGGCAAGCCGCTGGAGATCGAGACCGTACAGCTCGACGGACCCAAAGACGGCGAGGTCCTGGTCGAGATCAGGGCGACGGGCATCTGCCACACCGACGAGTTCACCCTGTCGGGCGCCGACCCGGAGGGCCTGTTCCCGGCGATCCTGGGCCATGAGGGCGCGGGCGTGGTCGTCGATACCGGCCCGGGCGTAAGCTCGGTCAGCAAGGGTGATCACGTCATCCCGCTCTACATTCCCGAGTGCCGCCAGTGCCCGTCCTGCCTGTCGGGCAAGACCAACCTGTGCACCGCGATCCGCAGCACCCAGGGCCAGGGCGTCATGCCCGACGGCACCAGCCGGTTCTCGCTCGGCGGCGAGAAGCTGCACCACTACATGGGCACCTCGACGTTTGCCAACTACAGCGTCATGCCCGAGATCGCCGTTGCCAGGATTCGCCAGGACGCGCCCTTCGACAAGGTCTGCTATATCGGCTGCGGCGTGACCACCGGGATCGGTGCCGTCATCAACACCGCCAAGGTCGAGCCCGGCGCCAACGTGGTGGTGTTCGGGCTGGGCGGGATCGGCCTCAACGTCATCCAGGGCGCGCGCATGGCCGGTGCCGACAAGATCGTCGGCGTCGACATCAACCCGTCGAAAAAGACGCTGGCCGAGGCCTTCGGGATGACCCATTTCGTCAACCCCAAGGAGGTGGAGGGCGACCTGGTCCCCTATCTGGTCGATGTGACCGGCGGTGGGGCGGACTATTCCTTCGAATGTATCGGCAATGTCGAGACCATGCGCCAGGCGCTGGAGTGCTGCCACCGCGGATGGGGCGTCTCGGTGATCATCGGCGTGGCCGGCGCCGGCCAGGAGATCGCCACTCGGCCGTTCCAGCTCGTGACCGGCCGGGTCTGGAAGGGCACTGCCTTCGGCGGCGCCAAGAGCCGCACCCAGGTGCCCAAGATTGTTGACTGGTATATGGAGGGGAAGATCAACATCGACGATCTGATCACCCACACGATGCCGCTGGAGGAGATCAACGCGGCGTTCGATCTGATGCACGAAGGCAAGTCGATCCGCTCCGTGGTCCAGTTCTAATCGCCGGGTCTCGATGGACGGCGCAGCGCGACGGGTCGATGCCGGCGATCTGGAGGCGTTCATCACCGCCGTTTTCGTCGCGGCCGGGACCAGCCGGGACGATGCGCGGCTGATTGCCGAGGTGCTGGTCTGGGCCAACCTGCGCGGCGTGGATTCGCACGGCGCGCTGCGCGTGCCCGGCTATCTGCGCCGGATCCGAACCGGCGAGTTTAATCCGCGTCCCGAAATTAGGGTCGTCGCCGACATGCCGGCGGCGGCGGTGATCGATGCCGATCAGGCCTATGGGCCGGTCGGCATGACGCGCGCCATGGACATCGCGATTGACAAGGCTCGGGCGTGCGGGATCGGCGCTGCGTTCGTCCGCCGGATCACCCATATGGCGGCGATCGGCCATTACGCGCTGCGCGCGGCGGCGGCCGACATGCTGGGCGTGGTGATCGGCACCTCGCGGCCCAACATGGCCTATCACGGCGCGCGGGCTGCAGGCGTGGCGACCAGCCCGATCGCGATTGCGGCACCCGGGATGGACCACGCGCCGCTGATGCTCGACATGGCAACCGCAGTCGCCTCGGTGGGCAAGCTCATGTTCGCGCGCGATTCCGGCCGGGCGCTCGAGCCCGGCTGGGCGCTCGACCGGTCGGGAACGCCGACCACCGACCCGGCGCAGGGCGTGCTGCCGATGCCGATGGGCGGGCCGAAAGGGGCCGGGCTGTCCTTGATGTTCGAGTGCCTGACCGGCCTGCTGGTCGGGAACCCGCTGATCGCACCCGCGATCGGGCCCGCCAAGGAGACCGCGCACAGCCAGAATGCGCTGGCGCTGGCGATCGACATCGCGGCGTTTTCCGATCCCGCGCGATACCGCAAGGATGTCGATGCGCTGATCGCCGCCTTGAAAACCTTGCTCCGTGCGGAAGGCCATGACGAGATCCTGGTCCCCGGCGAACGCGGCGACCGGGTTCTGGCCGAGCGCCGCCGCGACGGCATTCCTCTGCCCGCGGGGACCTGGGACCGTTTGCGGGAGGACGCCGACCGGATGGGCGTCGCGATGCCGCGCGTGCGCACCCCGCCGGGCTAAGCGTTTTCGGATCCGACCGAATGCGTCCCGCTGCGGCGGTAGGGCGCGAGCCAGCCGAGCGTGGTCTCGGTCGGACCCGAAGGCCGGTACTCCGCGCCGACCCAGCCGTCATAGCCGATCCGGTCCAGGGCCGCGAAGACGAAGGGGAAATTGATCTCTCCTGTTCCCGGCTCGTTGCGCGCCGGCACGTCGGCGAACTGGATATGGCCGATGCGGTCCAGGCGGTGCTCGAGCGTACGGGTGAGGTCTCCCTCCATGATCTGCATATGGTAGAGGTCCGCCTGGACGGCCAGGTTGGGATGGCCCGCCCGATCGATCGCGGCCACGGCCTCTTCGATGGTCGAGACCAGGAACCCCGGCCGGTCGCGGTCGTTGATCGCCTCGACTACAACGCCTACGCCGAGCTCTTCCATCACCTGCGCGGCGCGACGCAGGTTCGCCGCGAAAATCTCCAAACAGCGCGAGCGCTCACCCCGGGGCGTCCCGGCCAGGACGTTTACCGCACGCGGTTTGAGAAGCTTGGCGTAGGCCGCGGCAAGGTCCAGCGCCTCGCGAAAGGCGCCTTCGCGGCCCGGCACGCCGGCGAGCCCCTGCCCGCCGTCGACCAGGTCGCCCGCCGGCAGGTTGAACAGCGCGATCGGCAGGCCGGCCCGGTGTTTGACGTCGCGCCAGACCTCGGCGGGGAGGTCGTAGGGGAACTGCACCTCGAAGGCGCCGAACCCGGCTTGGCGGGCAAGCCGGGGCCGCTCCAGCAGGTCGTGCTCGGCAAACAGCATGGAAATATTGGCGCTGAACCGCGGCACCGTTCGCCGCCCTCCTGGACCGCCCGGACGCCGGCGGATCAGCCGATCAGCGCGTTGCCGCCGAACCGGTCCCGCCACCTGGGAACCGCTTCGGGGTTGAAGATGTGATCGGGCACTTCACCGCGCAAGGCTGCCAGCACGCATTGCGTGGCCCAGGCGATCCCCGGCCCCAGCCCGCTTCCCCGGTTGTGCGAGATGTTGTGCGCCGACAGCAGCACCCGGTCGCCGAAGCCGCGCAGCGGGGAGTCCGCGTCGAGCGGTTCGTCGATGAAGGCATCGATCGCGGCCTGGGCGATCTCATCATTGGCCAGCGCCTCGGCGAGTGCGGCCTGGTCGACCAGCGCGCCGCGGGCGGTGTTCATGAACAGGGCCGTCGGCTTCATCGCCCTGAACTGCTCGGTCCCGAAAAAGCTCCTGGTCTCCCGGGTCAGCGTCGTGTGCAGGCTGACCACGTCGGATTCCGCCAGGAGGGTTGCCATGTCGACCTTCTCGACGCCATAGCGGATGAATTTCTCGTCCTCGATATAGGGATCGCAGGCCAGGATGCGGACATGCCACGGCGCGAGCAGCTCGGCCATGCGGCTGCCGATGCGGCCCAGGCCGACGATGCCGATGGTGATCCCGGGATAGCCGTCTTCATCGCGCCGGCCGAGATAGGTGCCCATCATCGACTCGTGGCGCCAGACGCCGGATTTGACCAGCGCGTCTTTCTCCCGGTTCTTCTTGAGCACCGCGAGCATCATCGCCATCGCACCCTCGGCGACGCCGCCCCAGTTGGACAGCGTCGGGGCGTGGGTGACCAGGATGCCCAGATCGGTCGCCGCATCGACATCGACATCATCGGTGCCGACGGTGCATTTGGCGATGATGCGCAGGCGTTGCGCGCCCTCCATGATGCGCCGGTTGATCGGCGCGTTGCGCACCGAGGTGCCGGTCATCGCCGAGGATTCGGCCGCAAGCGCCGCCATGTCGTCCTCATAGACGCAGCCCGGGTGCAGCCAGCTCTCATCGCCCCAGGCGAGCGCGCAGCCGGCATTCTCGAAGACTTGCCCGGTCTGGCCGAACTCGTCGGGGACGGCAAAGACGAACACGTTGGGCTGCGACATGGCGCGGGCCTCTCCGTGACACTCAATCGAAGGCGAAGCGGAAGCCGTTCTCGGACCGGCGCAGCCGGCACGGCTCGAAATGGGCAGGCAGCACCAGAACGTTGCGGTCGGCAACACCCTCGAAGACCGCCCTGCGGGTCTGCTTGGCGGTCGGCTGGTGCTCGCAGGCCGCGCTGTTCCAGCTCGGGTAGGCCGCCTGGACAGGGTGGTGGAAGACATCGCCCGTCACCAGGGCCTCCGCACCCTTGGACGCGATGCGGATGCTGACCTGGCCCGGCGTGTGACCCGGCGCCGGCTCGAACCGGATGCCGTCCTCGACGACGTGGTCGGTGCCGACGGGATCGGCCAGCCCGGCATCGAGGATCGGCTTGACGCTGTCCTCGAAGACGTGGACGTATTGCCCCTCGCCGGACGCGTGCTTGGCCTTGAGCGAGCCCAGATCGATCTCGCTGAACACGTAGCGCGCGTTGGGAAAGGTCGGCTCCCAGCGTCCATCGACCAGCCGCGTGTTCCAGCCCACATGATCGACGTGAAGATGGGTGAGCAGCACCAGGTCGATATCCTCGGGCGCGTAGCCGGCCGCGGCGAGGTTCTCGAGATAGGGCCAGTTGCCTTCGCGCCAATACGCGCGCCGCCGGTCCGGCTTGTCGTTGCCCACGCAGGTGTCGATCAGGATGGTGTGGTCGTCGGTGCGCAGGACGTAGGAGTGCATGCTCGTCCGGAGCAGCGCCTGGTCCTCGTCGTAGAACCGCGGCATCAGCCAATCGCGCTGGCGCTCAAGATCGGCCGGGCTCGAGTCCGGATACATCGTCCACGGCGAGAAGATCGGCTTGTCGTCTTCCAGCACGCGGGCGATCTCCAGCCCTCCCAGCTTGATCGTGTCCATCGCGCGGCCCCCTTGCCGGCAGAACAAAGCAGACGGTCCACTCCGGTGCAATCCCGCCTGACGCCTTGTGATGCAAGGTGAGCCCGGCTAGCATCGCCCTTTGAGGCCGCGCAGCCAGAGCGATGATCGAGCCCGATGGGGCGCACCGGGCCCCTGACGATGCCGTTCCCTGCAAGCCCGCCGTCGAGCGGGCTTGTGCGGTGCTGTCCAATCTCGCCGTCAATGCCGAATACCTGCACATCGTGCTGGAGGCCGACGCGGCACAGACCGCGGTCGAAGCCGGCCAGTTCTTCCACCTCCTGTGTCCGGGCGGCGGCCCCAACGCGCCGTTCTTCCGCCGGCCGATGAGCGTCTACCGGACCGACGCGGCGGCGGGCCGGATCGAGTTCCTCTACAAGATCCATGGCGCCGGCACGCGCGGCCTGGCCGCGCTGGAGGCCGGTGACCGGCTGGACATGCTGGGTCCGCTGGGCGTCGGGTTCACGTTGGATCCGCAATGGCGGAACATCGTCGTCCTCGGCCGCGGCGTCGGGCTTGCGACCCTGGCACCCCTGGCGGAGCTGGCGGCAGCCCACGGCATCGGCGTGACTGCGATCCTGAGCGCCCGGACGCCGGCGGTGCTGATGTCGCTCGACCGGTTCGAAGCCATCGGCGCGCGGGTGATCGGCGTCACCGATACGGAAGGGACCAGCGGGCCCGGCCGGATCGAGCGGCTGATCCGCGGGCTGATCGGCCGCGGCGAAGCTGATGCCTTCTTCACCTGCGGCTCCAACCGGCTGCTCCTGCTGCTGCAGCGGCTGGGCCAGGAGCACGGCATCCCGGGACAGGTCGCGGTGGAACAGCAGATGGCCTGCGGTCTGGGAATGTGCTTCTGCTGCGTGAGCGAGTTCCGGGTGCGCGGCGCGGTGGTCCATCGCCGGGTGTGCTGGGACGGCCCGGTGTTCGATCTGCAGGAAGCGGTATCGTGGTAGATCTGCGGGTCGATATCGGCGGGCTGGCGCTGGCCAACCCGGTGATGCCGGCCTCGGGCTGCTTCGCCGAGGGGCTGGACAAAGTGATCGATCTCGACCGGCTGGGCGCGATGGTGATCAAGACCATCACGCGCGAGCTGCGCATCGGCAACCCGGTCCCGCGGGTCTGCGAGACGCCCGAGGGCATGCTCAATTCGATCGGCATCCCGTGCAAGGGGCTGGCGTATTTTCATGGCACGACCGTGCCGACCTATGCTCGGTTCTCCCCGCCCCTGGTCGCCAGCATCTCCGCACCCACGGTCGAGGCGTTCGGCAGCCTCGCAGCGGAGGTCAGCGTGCCGGGCGTCGCCGCCATCGAGGCGAACATCTCCTGCCCCAACCTCGAGGAGGACGGCAGGGCGTTCGCCATGGAGATCGATGCGACCGAGCGCGCGGTGGCGGCCATGCGCAAGGCGACCGATCTGCCTTTGTGGGTCAAGCTCAGCCCGAATACCGCTGCGGTCGCCGACATCGGCAAGGCGGCCGAGGGGGCCGGGGCCGACGCGCTGGTCGTGGCCAATACCTTCCTCGCGATGGCCGTCGACGTCGAGGCGCGGCGGCCGCGGCTGGGCAGCGTGACCGGCGGGCTCTCAGGCCCGGCCATCCGCCCGGTCATCGTGCGCATGGTCTATCAGTGCTACCGCGCGGTCGGCATCCCGGTTGTCGGCTGTGGCGGGATCGTGACCGCCGAGGACGCCCTGGAATACATCCTGGCCGGCGCGAGCGCGGTCCAGGTGGGCACGGCGACCTTCCTGCATCCGACCGCGATGGTCTCCGTGCTGGAAGGGATCGAGCAGTACTGCATCCGGCACGAGGTCGGCCGCATCGCCGATCTGGTCGGGGATCTGCGGATCGAGGAGGTCGACGAGTCCGACCTGGAATGGGTGGACCCGCTGGGATGATCCGCGGGATCGCCGAAGCGCTGTTCCGCGATCTCCGTACCGCGACCAGGGGCCGGCTCGGGGTGACGCGGGAGAGTTACGGCCGCGGCGAGGACAAGGCGGTCGCTCTGGTGCGCGAGGTCGCCCACCGTCACGGGCTCGAGACCGCGATCGATGGCGCGGCCAACCTGGTGGTCTCGTTGCCTGGCCGGTCCGAGGATAGACCCTATATCGCCTGCGGATCGCACCTGGACTCGGTGCCCGAGGGCGGCAACTACGACGGTGCGGCGGGCGTCGTCGCCGGGCTGGCGGCAATGATCCGGATGCAGACCGAAGGCGTCCGGCCCGCGCGCAACGTCAAGACCATCGCGCTCAGAGGTGAGGAAAGCGCCTGGTACGGCAAAGCCTATGCCGGCTCCAGCGCGCTTTTCGGCAAGCTCGCGCCGGAAGATTTGGCCGCCCGGCACCGCGACGACACCGGCACCCTGGGCCAGGCGATGGCCCGCGCCGGCGCGCGGATGGATCTGATCGAGACCGGAACGCCGCTGATCGACCCTGCCGAGGTCGCCGGCTATATCGAGCTTCACATCGAGCAGGGCCCGGTGCTGGTTGCCGCCGGCGCGCCGACCGCGGTGGTCACCGGCATCCGCGGCAACATCCGCCACCGGCGGATCGACTGCACCGGCGAGGCCGGGCATTCCGGTGCGGTGCCGCGCGAGCAGAGGCGCGATGCGGTCTTCGCCGCCGCCCGGCTGATCACCGCCCTGGACGATCACTGGCGCGGCCGCGTGGAGGCCGGCGAGGATCTGGTGGTCACCACCGGCATCATCGAGACCGACGCACAGGCCCATTCGATGTCGCGCATCCCGGGCGAGGTCTCATTCAGTTTCGAGGCGAGGAGCCAGAGCGAACAGACACTGGACTCCTTCTACGCGCTGCTCCATGACGAATGTGCGCGGATCGGTGCGGACCGCGGCGTCGGGTTCTCCTTCGACCGGCGGATCGATTCCGCGCCGGCCCGAATGGACCGGGCCTGGACCGCGTGCCTGCTGCGCCATTCGGGCGCGCTCGGCCTGCCGACGCAGACGGTCGCCAGCGGCGCCGGACATGACGCGGTGCTGTTCGCCGCCGCCGGGATCCCGGCGGCGATGATCTTCATCCGCAACGAAAACGGCTCGCACAACCCGCGCGAGGCGATGGATATCGAGGACTTCATGAAGGGATGCGACCTGCTCTATCACACGCTGATGGACCCGCCGCAATGACCGAGCGCCTGAGCCTCATCCGACCCGATGACTGGCATCTGCATCTGCGCGACGGCGCGATGCTGCGGGCGATCCTGCCCTATTCCGCCGCCGTCTACGGACGGGCGATCGTGATGCCGAACCTCGACCCGCCCGTGCGCACGCCGGCCGAAGCCCGCGCCTATCTCGGGCGGATCCGCGCGGTCCTCCCCGAGGGTCATCCCTTCGAGCCGCTGATGACCGCCTACCTCACCGACAGCGCGGATCCGGCCGACATCGCCGAGGGCTTCGCCGCCGGGCTGTTCCATGCCGTGAAGCTCTACCCGGCGGGCGCGACCACCAATTCCGAGCACGGCGTGAGCGCGATGGAGAAGGTCCACGCCGTGCTCGAGACCATGGAGCGGATCGGCGTGCCGCTCCTGGTCCATGGCGAGGTTGTGGATCCTGCGGTCGACGTGTTCGACCGCGAGGCCGTCTATGTCGAGACCGTGCTCGAGCCGGTGCGGCGGCGCTTTCCGGGGCTGCGGGTCGTGCTGGAACACGCGACCACGCGCCAAGCCATCGACTACGTCAAGGACGCGGCCGAAGGGCTCGCGGCCACCATCACGCCGCACCACCTGATGATCAACCGCAATGCGCTGTTCCAGGGCGGGCTGCGGCCGCACATGTACTGCCTGCCGGTCGCCAAGCGGGAGGAGCACCGCCTGGCCCTGCGCGCGGCTGCGACCTCGGGCGATTCGCGGTTTTTCCTGGGTACCGATTCCGCGCCGCACCCGCGCGCGGACAAAGAGACCGACTGCGGCTGCGCCGGGATCTTCAATGCGCCCAATGCCTTGGAATGCGTGGCCCAGGTGTTCGAAGAGGACGGCGCGCTGGACATGCTGGAGACCTTCGTGTCGATTTCCGGTGCAGCCTTCTACGGAAAACAGCGCAATTCGGACTCCATCGTGCTGGAAAAATCTGTAGGCTCCGGCCGATCCCTCGACACGGTTTCGGTCGGCGAGGATGTCGTGCGCGTCTTCGCCCCGCCGACGGCGCCGCGCTGGCGGGTGGCTTCGGGCCTGCGGTGACCCGACGGGTCGGGTTCGCGAGGGGCGGGACAACGACCTGGGAGGTTTGAATGCTGCCGACGGCCTTTCCCGACAAGGCGCTGGTCTCGGAGATGACCGCGCGCATGCTTATCGAGGTCGAGGCGGTCCGGTTCCGCGCCGATGAGCCTTTCCGGTTTACCTCGGGCTGGGCGAGCCCGGTCTATATCGATTGCCGCAGGCTGATCTCGTTTCCCCGGGTCCGCCAGACGCTGATGGATTTCGCCGCCTCGATGATCGTCCGCGAGGTCGGCTTCGAGACCATCGATACGATCGCCGGCGGCGAGACCGCGGGCATCCCGTTCGCCGCCTGGCTCGCCGACCGGCTGATGCTGCCGATGCAGTATGTGCGCAAGGCCGCCAAGGGCTTCGGGCGCGACGCCCAGATCGAGGGTGATTTCGCCCCGGGTCTCAGGATCCTGCTGGTCGAGGACCTGACCACCGACGGCCAGAGCAAGATCAAGTTTTGCCAGGCGCTGCGCGATGCCGGCGCGATCGTCTCGCACACCTTCGTGATCTTCCACTACGACATCTTCCCGCAGACCAAGGAGCTTCTGGCGCGCATGGACATGACCATGCTTTCGCTCGCGACCTGGTGGGACGTGCTGGCGGTGTGCAAGAAGAATGACTATTTCGACAGCGCGACGCTCGATGAGGTCGAGCGTTTCATGAACGATCCCGTGGCGTGGTCGGCGGCCCATGGCGGCGCCGCCGAGATCGCACCGAACCCGTAAGGATGTCCGCGATGTATCTGGATTTGCTCGAGGCGCTGGAAGCGGCGGGCTCCGGCGTCGGCGCCTACGAGCAGTTCGCCCGGGCCTGCCTCGACCGCGCGGCGGTCGACCGCGACCACGCCGCGTTCCTGTTCGCGCTCGGCATGATCGCCCAGCGCTTCGCGGCGCATTATTTCGAGCGGCCTCTGAGCGTGACCGAGGCCGATGCGCTCAAGGCGAAGATCCGCGCGTACATGGAGCGCATGCAGGACCTGTCGCCGGACGACGACGCCACCAAGCTTGCCGTCCTCAACGGCATGATCATCGACGAGCTCGAGGGCGGGGAATAGCGACCCGGACCCGGTCGGTGCCGCGCCGGCCTCCATCGTCGGCGCAGCCCGATCGTCTCACCCGGTCGCCTCGGCGACCGCCTCGCAGAAACACCGAAAGCTGCGCGACCGGCTGCGGTCCGGGTCCAGTTCGGCCCCAATGGCACGGGCCGCCTCCACTTTTCGAAGGCCGGTGGTGAAATAGCGGCTTGTGTTGAGAATTTTTTCGAACGCTTCCCACGTCCCGCCCGATACGGCATCGGGGTCGCGAAATCTGGCCCGATTTGGGATCGATTGGGGAACGCGCGTGTAGACGTTCCGGACCGCTTGCCAGTCCCCGAAATACCACGCCTCCAGCTCTTCGATGGCGATTCGGTTGGCCAATTGCCAGCAGCGCCCGTCCGCGACCGCCCGCGTCCGCAACCCGGCGCGCGCGGCGATGGCCTCGAGCCGTCCCTTGAGCGATCGACAATCATCGTCGTCCCGGTCGATGACAACGATTACGCGCCAGTCCTCCGGCAGCCAGCTTGAATAGCCGCTGAGCCGGTCTTCCAGTTTTCGCAGAAGATCGGGCTTGCCCTGGAATGGATGAACTTCGAACGTGCAGCCTTCCGGAAGCAAGCGCGTCAACAGGCCGCGCAGCAGAGCCTCCGTCGAGGCATCTTCCACCAGAAACACCAAGTGATGTGCCGGCATCGCCCTCAGCGAACCATCGGCTGCGAGGCGGCACCTTGGTTTACCAATGGATCGCCAACCCCGAGTTGGCCCTCCATCCACAAATCGCCGAGCAGCGCGCCATGCTGCAAAAATTCATCGACGCCTGGGATGTTGCTCGGGCGCGTCGCCTGTGTGTAGCCACGTTCATCGCGCCAAAGCACACGCACCTCATTGGCGCGCAGCGCATTCAAAAAAAACGGGGAGTGCGTGGTCACAAGAAATTGCGTGCGCTTACTCGCTGCCCGGCATTCTTCCGCCAGCTCCGGCAGCAAGCGCGGGTGGAGGAAATTTTCGGGCTCTTCGATGCCGATGAACCGCGGCGGTTCGGGATCGTGCAGCAGCACGAGATAGGCGAGCATTTTCAGCGTTCCATCCGAGGCGAACCGCGCCAGCACCGGGTGGTTGAACGGCGCGTCTTTGATCTGCAGGAGAAGCCGACCGTCCGGCATGGTGTCCGCTAACACGCGTTCGATGCGGGGCACGCGCCGACGCAGGACCTCGAACATGAGATTCAATCGATCCGGGTGCGACTCTGCGAGGTATTGGACCACGTTCGCAAGATTGTCGCCGGTCCTCGTCAACCGCTCCTGCGGGCCGGCTTCGGGCTGACCGCGTGCGCTTTCGGCCGACAGATACGACACGTACCAGCCCGTAATGAACTCGCGCAGCGCTGCCACCCGAGGATGGTCCGCAAACTGCCCCAGGGCGTTGACCGCCAACAGATCAGCGGACTTCAGCGGGACCTGCATACGCCGGTCGTCGGCATCCGGCAGCTCTCCGCTAATGGTTTCACCGCGGCCTTCGCGGTATTCGAGAAATTTGAACGGTCGGCCGTAGCTGCCCCGCTTCCAGCGCAGCCACTCCTCGACGACCACCGGCGATCCTTCGTGCTCATCGACGGCCAGGTAGTAGGTGATCAGGGGATAATCTTTCTCCCGGTATTTGATCTCGATCGATACGGGGCCGTCCGCGCCCCGCGTCTTCAGCTCCTTGGCTCTCCCGCGCTTGTCCCAGGCACGCCGCAAGCCGAGCTCAAAGCATTCCGAAAGAAAGGCAAAAACGTCGATTACCGTCGACTTGCCGCTCCCGTTCGGCCCGAGGAGCGCTGTTAGCGGCGTCAGGTCCTTGAATTCGACATCTCGCAGCGCACGAAAATTCCGCACCCTCATATAGGAGATCAAGGCCTCGCGGCGGCGGCGTGCGGCGGCTGTGCTCATAGCGACTCCAAGACGGCACTTCGGCCTTGTGCGGCCGGATCTTGCAGGAGATCAGCCGTCGCTAATCGTCCGCCGCGGCCTGGGCGACGTCGCGCGACTGGTAGCGGGCCCACATGTCCTTGAGGAAATCCATGCAGACGGGGTCGAGATCCTCCTTGGGCAGGGGGTCTCGGTCCCAGTGGCCGTGGCGGTCGGTGCCGCGGACCAGGAGCGCGCTGCGCCGGCCGATCGTCGAGCGCACATGGGCCGGCATGTAGAAATAGGCCACGCCGACGCGGGGCCGATCGGATTGGTTGGCCAGCGAGCCGTGCGCGGTCCGCTCGTGGTGAATCGAGAACTCGCCGGCCTGGAGCTCCATATAGACCGCCTCGTCGTCGTCCAGGCCGTGGATCGACTGGCCGCGGGCGAGCAGGTTCTCGGGATCGTAGGTCTCCTCATGGACCAGGTCGGGGCCGTTGTGGGAGCCCGGCATCACCCGCATGCAGCCGTTCTCGCGCGTCGAAGGGGTCAACGCCACCCACGCCGTCACCTCCTCGTGCGGGTCGAGCCCGTAATAGGCCGAATCCTGGTGCCAGGAAACGAAGCGCGGATCGTTGCCTTTCTTGGCGAACAGCGAAGTGCCGAAAAGCAGGATGTCCGGCCCAAGCAGCGATTCGACCGCATCCAGAATCGCTGCGCTGCACGCCAGATCAACGATCCAGGGCGCGGCCACGTGGGCCTTGATCTTCAGATAGGTCTGCGGCTCGGTCCCCAGCACGGTCTCGTAGTGATCGAGCAGGCGGCGGTATTCGTCGGCTTTCTCGCCCGGGATCGCGCGCTTGGGATAGAGATATCCCTGGTCGCGGAAATGGGCCACTTCGGCCGCGCTCAGGCTGCCCGCCATCTGGACCTCCATCGGAACGTCGCATCCTGTCCGGCCCCACAGTATCGCCAAACCGCAGGCATTGAGAAGCATCCAGGTGCCCGGCTATTCTCACCGGCCAACGGGTCTCAAGCGGAGGAAGCGCGCGATGGGTCGACTGGACGGACGGGTTGCGATCGTAACCGGCGGGGGGCGCGGCCTGGGTGCCGCCTACGCAAACGCGCTGGCTGGCGAAGGAGCGGCGGTTGCCGCCGCCGATGTGCTCGATACCGCCGCCACCGTGGCATCGATCACCGATGCCGGCGGGCGGGCGTTGGGGTTCGCGTGCGACGTTACCGATACCGGTCAGATCGCGGCCGCGGTCGCCGCGACCATGGAAGCCTTCGGGCGGATCGATATCCTGGTCAACAACGCCGCCCGGGTGGTCGATTTCGACCACGGCTCGTTCCTCGACATCGACGAGGCGGAATGGGATTCGGTGATGCGGGTCAACACCCGCGGCACGTTCTCCTTCGCCAAGGCCGTGGTGCCGCATATGCGGGCGGCCGGCTACGGCAAGATCGTCAACATCTCATCGGGCACGGTGTTCAAGGGAACGCCTCGGATGCTGCATTATGTCAGCTCCAAGGGCGCGGTCATCGCGCTCACCCGCGCGCTCGCCCGCGAGGTCGGCGATCACGGAATCTGCGTGAACTGCATCGCGCCCGGCCTGACGATGAGCGAAGCGATAGCGGCCAGCGATCAGTTCGCGGGCAACAAGGCGGTCAACCTCGCAAGCCGCGCGATCAAGCGTGAGGAGGTACCCGAAGACCTGCTGGGCGCGATGATCTACCTGTGCTCGCCCGACAGCGACTTCGTCACCGGCCAGACCCTGGTGGTAGACGGCGGCGCGGCGATGCATTGAGGCCTGTTCCAGCCGGCTCGGTCCGGTCCGGCCCGCACCCCGGTCAGGCGACGTCCAGCAGGATCTCGGCCACCAGATCCGGCATGTCGAGCATCACCTCGTGGCCGCAGGGGGCCTCGAACAGGCGCCAGGTCGGGTCGGGCTTGAGCCTCCTGTAGGCCTCGGCGAACCGGGGGTTCGCTTCGGCATAGCCCGTTGCGAGCACGTAAGCCTTCCTCGCCACGCGCTCGCGCGCACCGGTAAGCCGGATGGGCTGCAGCGACACGCCGACCGGCTGGGGCGTAAGCAGCGGATCGACCCAGGCAAGGTCCGCCCGGTTGAGCCCGTAGCGCGCGGCCGAGTGCGCCGGGCGCGCCGTCTCGCCCTTTTCCGCGGCGTCCAGCACCTCGGCGCTGCTCTCCGGCGATTGCAGGTCGATTCCGCGCTGGCCGTCCTCGGGCAGGAACGCATCGACGTAGACGATCGATCCGATGCGCTCGGGCACCTGCTCGACGACTCCCGAGATCACCCAGCCGCCGTAGGAATGGCCGCACAGCACCACGTCCTGGAGCCGTTCCCACCTGATGACATTGACCACATCGGTGATGTGGGTATCGAGATCGATCCCGGGGCGCAAAAGGTGGGACCGCTCGCCGACACCGGTCAAGGTCGGCGCGAACACGTCGTGGCCCTGCGCGCGCAGCAGGCGGGCGACGCGGGCCCAGCACCAGCCGCCATGGGATGTGCCGTGGACCAGGACGAAGGCCTTGGGCGGGTTATTGCTCATCCGGGCCGCTTACCAGGCGGAAGCCGATCAGGATGTGCTTGATGGCAGCAGGGCAGGTATGGCGGGCGGCCGGGCGGCAGACGCCACAACCCTTGTCGTCCCACGACCCGCCCTTGACGACGAACCGCCCGGACCGGCCCGGCGTGGCGGTCCATTCGAAGACCTGCCCTGCCGCGTCCAGCATCCCGTAGGTGCTCGCCCCCGCGACGTTCCGATCGACCGGGACGGTATCGAAAGGGCCGGCATCGGCGCTGTTGAGCACGCCGGGATCGAAGCTTGCGCCCCAGGGGAACATCCGGCCGTCCGCGCCGCGCGCGGCCTTTTCCCATTGCGCCTCGCTGGGCAGGCGCCAGGCGATCCCGGTCTTGCGGCCGAGCCAGGCGGTATAGGCCGACGCATCGCCGTGGGAGACCATCACCACCGGATGACGGCCGCGCCCGGGCGGCGGGCGTCCGTTCTTCCAGGCGTGGCGCCTGGTGCGCGCATAGGGGTGGATCAGCCGGTAGCCCGCCCAGGTCCCGGCTTCCACGTCGGGCGCGCGGTGTCCGGTCTCGGCGAGGAAAACCGCGTACTGGACGTTGGTGACCGGCGTGCGCATGATCTGGAAACCGGAGAGGGTCCGGGTCTGCCGCGCCGGCTCGTTCTCGTACCACCGGTCGCGGCGGGTGATCGAATGGCCGTAGGCCTCCTCGTCCAGCCGATAGGCGGCCTCGCGCTCCGCGCGGTCCGAGCCCGCGACATAGGGCCCGGCCGCGACGGGTACGGTCTCCGGCGCGCGGAATCCCGCGGCCGCTGCCGAGCTGCCGAGGAGCATCACCGCGATCCAAAGGGGGAGGACCGTTGCCATGCCGGCGAGTGAACCCCGTGCCGATCGGTAGCGCAAGGCGGTCGCGGCGGCTAGGATGGCCACGAACACGGGACCGGCAACCGCTGGATTCACGGTGGATTTGAAGCAGCATATCCGACAGGTCCCCGATTTTCCCAAGCCGGGCATCCTGTTCTACGACATCTCGACGCTCTTGCAGCACGCCCAGGCATGGCAGAGCGCGGTCACCGGAATGGCCGACGCCGTCGCCCGGCACGGGCCCGAACGGCTCATCGGAATCGAGTCCCGCGGTTTCCTGGTGGCGGCGCCCTTGGCGCTGCGTCTCGGGCTCGGCTTCACCATGGTCCGCAAGAAGGACAAGCTGCCGGGCGAGACCATCGCCTATGAATACGACCTTGAATACGGCACCGATACGGTCGAGATCCAGGCCGACGCGATCACGCCCGGCCAGCGTGTCGTGGTCGTCGACGACCTGCTGGCGACCGGCGGCACGATGGCGGCGGCAATCGAACTCCTGCGCGGCGTCGGCGCCGATGTCCAAGGAGCGGCCTGCATCATCGAACTCGCCTTCCTCGGCGGGCGACGGCGGCTCGACGTGCCCGTCGATACGCTGATCCGCTACGACTCCTGAGCCGCCGGGTCCGGCGCGGCGACAGACGGGCTCACGAACCCGTCCGTTTCGCTGCCGGCGGCACGGCGGCAAACGATGAGTCCTTCAGGCAATGCCGGCCCTCGGCGTCCTGCCACAGGACATCGGCCGCATGCAGATCGCCCAACGCACGGGCAACGGCCTGGAATCCGTGGGCGGCATAACGCTCGGCGAGCTCGGCGAAATAGGCCGGCGCCGCCTCGATGTCCGCCTTGATCCGCGCCCCGAGATCGGCCGGATCGATCGCCTGGAGCGCCGGCGCCTCGGCCCCGTTGGCGCCGCCCAGGTAATCGCCGATCCGCACCTGATCGGCATAGGCGTAGGAAATCCGGTGAAACCGCTCGCGCGGCACATCGTCGGCGATCGTCGCATCGATGCCCATCTTGGCGGTGGTCGGCACCTTGCCGGGCTCGATCCGGAGGCTCGGATCGAGCGGCTTGGAGCGGGCGTTGGAAAGGATCAGGACGTCCCGGTCGGCCTGGACGCGGGTTGCCACCGCCCATTCGACGTCCACCGCATCGAAGACGTCGATATCGTCCTCGACCACGGTGACGTGCTTCATGTCGGCGACCGAGAGCGCGGCGGCGATCGTGTTCTTGCCGTCGCCCGGGTGCGGCTTGATCGCGATCACCGCGTGCCAGTGGCAGCATCCGCCGGGCGTAATGTTGACAGCGGTGACTTGGACGCCGGCCTCGTGGCACACCCGCCTGACCGCGGCCTCGTAGATCGGCCCCGACGGCCAGATGTTCTCCCACGGCATGTGCAGCGCGTAGTAGACCGCCTGCTTGCGCATCGAGATCGCGGTGATGCGGACCAGCGGGTTCCAGTGCAGCCCGCCCATCAGCCGGGTGAACTCGCCGAACCGCCCTTCCGGCCGGGTCCAGCCGGTGGGCAGGATCTCCGCCTCGAGCACGATCTCGGCATCGGCGATGCAGTCGATGTCGACCGTCTTGCAGGGGGTCAACGCCAGCCCCTCGCCCCGCATCCCGCCGGCGATCGCGACCTCGCTGGTGCCGATGGGCGCCTTGTAGGTCGCCGCGATCACCTCGATCGGGTGGGTGCCGATATTGATCGAGATCGGCAGCGGCGCGCCCCGCGCGAACGCTTTCTCGGCGAACCGCCTGAGGTTGTTGGGGGTAACGATGTCGATGCCGGTCAGCGCGCGCTCCTTGACCAGGAAGCGGTAGACCCCGGCATTCAGCCCGTGCTCGCCGTCCGGATCGCGCGCCAGGGTCACGCCCGCGGTGATCATCGGCCCGCCGTCGAGCACGGAGAACAGGGGGATCGGCAATCCGTAGAGATCGACCGCATCGCCCTCGACCATCACCTCGCGCGCCGGCCCCGAATTGACCGTGCGCGGTGCGATCGGCCTGTCGAGCCCGTCGCGCACCCGCCCCTCGATTGCCCCGAAATCGCAGCCCATCGCGATCGCCAGCCGGTCGCGGTCGTTGATCACGCCCGAGACCACCGGCATGTCGTAGCCGTTCACGTTGGTGAACAGCAGGGCCTTGTCGGATTGGTCGACCAGCGCCGCGATATGGCGGATGTCCACCGGGCGGGCCACTTCGACGAGTTGCCCGGCGGCCCGAAGGTCCTCGAGGAGATCCCGAAAATTGGCTGCCATCACCCGACCCCATCCAACCGGCGCGGCGCGGACGGTAGCACCGGCGACGCGCCGATCACAAGCGGCCGTCCCTGCTCTCTATACCGTCAGAATCGCCTCGGCCATCTTCTCGGCGATCATGATGGTCGGGATGTTGGTGTTGGCACACGGCGTCGCCGGCATCACCGAGGCGTCGACCACCCGCAGGCTCGCGGTGCCGCGGACCCGGCCGGCCGGGTCGGTGGCCGCGGACGGATCTTCGCCGCGGCCCATGCGCGCGGTGCAGGAGGCATGCCATGTGCCGTGGACCGCGCGGCGGAGATAGTCCTCCAACACGTCGTCGCTGGCCGCCAGAGCGGCGAGATCCTCGCCGTCGGTCAGCAGGTTGCGGATCATGTAGCGGCGGATCACCGCCGATGAATCCATCAGCCTGGCCGCGATTCCGGTCTTGATGTAGTTCGCCCGGTTGACCACGCCGACACTCCTCACCCGCTCCGAGTAGCTCGACGGAAAGGGGTCGTGCGCGATGGCTTTCATGGGCCCGGTCTCGAACAGGCCCGCCATCTTGCGCAGCCCCATCTTCAGCCGCTCCAGGTCGCGCCGGTCGGACAGGAGGTTGAACGCGACATACGGCTCGGCGCGCCAGTCGGCGGAGGCGAGCCGCACTTGGCCGCGCGAATAGGACCGGTTTACCCAGAGCAGGAACGAGCCCAGCCGCCAACCGATCGGATGCCAGGCGGATTTCCCGACCGCAGCCATGTACATGTCGCCCTGCGGACAATCCTCGAAGCCCGAGGAGTAGCGCAGCGCGACATGGATGTGCCGGCGTTGGATTGCCGGCATCCGGGCCGCCTCGTCGATATAGGCCGACACCCCGGTCGCGGGGTGCTCGCCCAGGTTCTGGCCGACCGCCGGGACGTCGGCGACCACGTCGAGTCCGTGCTCGGCCAGATGGGCGGCCGGCCCGACGCCCGAGCGCATGAGCATTGCAGGGGAATGGATCGCACCCGCGCTCAGGATGATCTCCGAGCCTTCGATCCGCTCGCCGGCGCTGCCGTCGGGCGCGGAGACCTGGACGCCCACCGCTTGGGTTCCCTCGAACAGCACCTTCTGGACCTGGCGCTCCGCAAGCAGGCGCAGGTTGGCGCGCGCGCGCGTCGCGTTGTCGAGATAGGCGATCGCGGCGGAGACCCGGCGGTCGTAGAGATTGGAGATGGTGATCGGGAAATAACCGTCCTCGAAGGGGCCGTTCTGATCCTCGCGGTAGGCATGGCCCTGCGCGGCGAACGCCTTGGCGGCGGCGGCGGCATAGCCCGGCCAGACATCGGGCAGGATACGGCGGATCGGCAGCGGTCCGTCCTTGCCGTGCAGCGGGCCGTCGAAGTCCATGTCGCGCTCGAGCTTCCTGAAATAGGGCAGCACGCCCTGCCAGTTCCAGCCCGTGGCACCCATCGACTCCCAGTTGTCGTAGTCGGCCGGCGCGCCGCGGTTGGCGAGCTGGGCGTTGATCGAGGACCCGCCGCCCATCACGCGGGCCTGCTCGTAGCGCCGTTCCGGCGCGGTGCGCGGCGCGTTGTGGGAGATCGCGTGCAAATGCACCCGCAGGTCGGTCCACTGGAATGTGGGATTGAAATATGCGACCAACGGATAGGAATCCAGGATGTCCTGGGGCACCCGATCGGGCGGGGTGTCCATCCCGGCCTCGATCAGCAGCACCGACCTGCCCGGCCGCGACGACAGCCGATTGGCCAGCACGCAGCCCGCCGAGCCGCCGCCGACGATGATGTAGTCGTAGCGCACGCCTTACCCCCTTAGATGCGGCCTCGTTGAGCGCGATATTAGGCGCTGGCGCCGCGCGACGCGACGGGTGGGCGGCGACCAGGATTGCGGCCGGCCCCGGCGATGACCCGGCTGCCATAGCAATCCGCTCTGCCACTTAACGGCAATAAATCCTTCGGGGCAGCCTGGCGCCGCGATAGACTCGCGCGTGGCCCGCCGGTGCCGCCGCGGGCGATGATGGAGGCTGACGGCATGGCGATCTACGAGAACGACCGGGACATCACCGGCCAGGGGTTCCTCGAGGACACCTACCTTCTGTGGTGCGGGAAGGAAGGCCCGCCGATTGCCGAGGAGTTCTGCGTCGACCTTTTCGATGTCGCGACCGCGCCGTGGCCGCGCTACGGCTGCAACGCCGCCTTCGTCCACCTGAAGGGCCGCGGCGACTTCATGTCGGTGTTCCTGCTCGAGCTCCTGCCAGGCCAGGCCACCGAGCCGCAGCAGCACCTGTTCGAAGAGGTCATCTACGTCCTGTCGGGCCGCGGCAGCACCACGGTGGAGACCGCCGACGGCCGGACTCACAGCTTCGAATGGGGGCCCAAGTCCGTCTTCGCCCTGCCGCTGAACTGCAAGTACCGCCACTTCAACGGATCGGGCACCGAGAACGCCAAGCTCGCGGCCTCGACGTCGGCGCCGCTGATGATGAACTGCTTCCACAACGAGGCGTTCATCTTCGACAACCCGTGCCGCTTCCCCGAGCGCGAGGGCGGAGCGAACCACTTCGCGGGCGAGGGCGATTTCGTCGCCAAGCGGCCGGGCAAGCACATGTGGGAGACCAACTTCGTCCCCGACGTCTCCAAGTTCGAGCTGCGCGAATGGCCCGAGCGCGGCGAGGGCAGCTCCAACATCATGTTCATCCTGGCCGAGGGCACCATGCACGCCCACTGCTCGGAGATGCCGGCCGGCACCTACAAGAAGGCGCACCGCCACGGACCGGACTTCCATGTCTACTGGGTGACCGGCGAGGGCTATTCGCTGTGCTGGTGGGAAGGCGACGAGGAGATGATGCACTACCCGTGGAAGCACGGCGTGGTGTTCGCGCCGGCCGATATGATGTTCCACCAGCATTTCAACGCATCCGCCGGCCCGGCCCGGTACTTCCCGGTGGCCTTCGGCTCGTTGCGCTATCCGCTGACCGAGTCCAAGCGGCGTCTGTTCGCCGGCGGCGATGTCGACGTCAAGAACGGCGGCGACCAGATCGAATACAAGGACCAGGACCCCAGGGTCCACAAGCTGTTCCTCGAGTCGCTTGCCAGGAACGGTGTCGAGTCGCGCATGGGCAACCTGATCGACGAAACCCGGTATCTGGCCGCCGAGTAGGCCGGCAGAGAACCATCAGGTCGATGCACGAGCTCGATTACGCACATTTTCACCCGGCTTCGGAGCGTGAGGCCGAGTTCATCAGGGACACGATCTGGCGGGCCGACAATGTCGAGCTGACCACCGTCGGCGTCGATGTCGGGTCCTCGACCTCGCACCTGATGTTCGCCCGGGTCCACCTGCAGCGGTTGTCCGAGGCGCTGTCCAGCCGCTTCGTGGTGGTCGACCGGGAAATCCTGTGGCGCTCGCCGATCCTGCTGACGCCCTACAGGCCCGACTACACCATCGACGCCGGGGCGCTGAAGGGCTTTTTCGCCGATGCCTTCGAGAAG
The DNA here is from genome assembly GCA_965248835.1 of Alphaproteobacteria bacterium. Lineage (GTDB taxonomy): Bacteria > Pseudomonadota > Alphaproteobacteria > MPNO01 > MPNO01 > CAYFYS01. The sequence continues at coordinate 704,742 of CBDFLJ010000001.1, read as the reverse complement.
GCGGCGCTCACGCCCGCCGACATCGACAGCGGCGCGGTGATCCTCACCGGCGAGGCGCTCAAGCGGGTCAACGCGCGCGCGATAGCCGATCTGTTTGCCGAGGAGACCGGGAAGTTCGTCTGCGCCTCGGCCGGCCATAACCTGGAGGCCGTGATGGCCGCCCACGGCTCGGGCGCGGTCAAGCTGTCCCGGTCCGAGGGCAAGGTCTTCCTCAACGTCGATGTCGGCGGCGGAACGACCAAGCTCGCGCTGTGCCGGAACGGCGAGATCGTCTCCACGGCGGCGTTCGCGATCGGCGGCCGCCTGGTCGCGTTCGACGACGATGACAGGTTGGTGCGCATCGAGGGCCCGGCGGTCGAGGTCGCGCGCGATGCGGGTCTGGAGCTTGCGCCGGGCGGCAAGCTGAGCCCGCAGGACCGGCGTGCGCTGGTCTTGCGCATGGTCGACGTGCTGGTCGGCTTCATCCGCCAGGAAGAGCCCGACGATCTCGCCGGTGCGCTCATGGTCACCCCGCCGCTGGAGAACGGGATCAGGCCCGAGGTCATCGCCTTCTCCGGCGGGGTCTCGGAATATATCTATGAGCGCGAGGCCGCCCCCCACGGCGACCTCGGCAAGGCGCTTGCCCATCATCTCCACCACGCGCTCACCGACAAGCGCATCCCCTATCCGGTCTACGATCCAGGCCAGGGCATCCGGGCGACGGTCGTCGGCGCCTCGCAGTTCTCGGTCCAGGTCTCGGGCAACACGATCATGGTCTCAAGCGAGGACGTGCTGCCGCTGCGCAACGTGCCGGTGGTGCGCATCCGGACCGATCTTTCCGGCGACATCGACCCGGCGGCGGTCGCAGCCGAGATCGCCGCCGCGCTGGCGCGCAACGACATCCAGCCCGAAGACACCAACGTCGCGCTTGCCTTCAAGTGGGCCGGGCTGCCTCTCCATGCTCGGCTGCACCACCTGGCGAGCGGAATCCGCACCGGGCTGGCCCGGGTGATCGGCAACCGCCGTCCCGTCGTGCTGATGATGGAAGGCGATGCCGGCGGGACGATCGGCCACATCCTCAAGGACGAACTCGCCATCGGCGTCGACATCGTTTCCGTCGATGGGGTCCAGCTCAAGGACCTCGACTATGTCGACATCGGCGCGATGATCCACCCGACCGAGGTGGTCCCGCTGATCATCAAGTCGCTGCTCTTTTCCACGCCCGATGCGAGCGCCGATGCGAGCGCGGCAGCCCATCTCGGCCGTTAGAGCGAAATCATCCAACCCAAGGTGTCGAAAGTGCGAATGACGAAGCGTTTCCCGATCCCGCTCATTGCCGCCGTGGCGACATTCGCGCCGGGCCTGGCCGCGGCCCATCACGAAGGCGTCACCGGAACCGAGGCCTGGGCGGGCCTTGCGGTCGCGCTGGCCGTCGGGCTTGCGGTTGTGACCTGCCGCAGGCGCTAGCCCCGGCCCGCCGTCGCGGGAGCCGGTCATGGTCGCCACCTCAAAGGCGCTCGGCAGCGACATCCGGACGCTGGGGCTGGTCTGCCCCGGCCATTTCCTGAGCCATTTCTACCAGCTCGCCCTGCCGCCGCTGTTCCACCTGATCCGCGCCGATATCGAGGTGAGCTTCACCGCGCTGGGCGCGGCCGTGGCGGCCTACAACATCGCGACCGCGTGCCTGCAGACACCGGTGGGCTTCCTGGTCGACCGCATCGGCGCGCGTTGGGTGCTGGTCGCCGGACTGTTCCTCAACGGCCTGGCGTTCGTCGCCGTCGGTGCGGCCGAGTCCTATTGGCAGATCGTTGCGGCGCTGGTCCTCGCCGGGGTCGGCAACAGCGTTTTCCATCCGGCCGATTTCGCGATTCTGTCGTCCTCGATCACCGAAAGCCGCATGGGCCGCGCGTTCAGCGCCCATTCGCTGAGCGGATCGCTGGGCTTCGCCGCGGCACCGGTGACGCTGCTGTTCCTGGCCGGCATTTGGGACTGGCGAACGGCACTGGTTGTGGCCGGGATGGCAGGCATCGCGCTCGCCGCGATGATGTTGCCGGTCCTGGGCGCGCTCCGCGACGACCGGCCGGGCGAGACCAGACGGCCGAAGATCGACCTCGGCATCATCGTCAATCCGACGATCCTTGCCTTTTTCGGATTCTACGTCCTCTCGGCGGCGGCCGGCTCCGGTCTGAGCGCGTTCTCGATCGTCGCCTTCATCGACCTGTACGACGTGGGCCAGGAGCTCGCCGGCGGGGTGCTGACTGTCTATTACGTCTTCATCGGCCTCGGCGTCGCCGCGGGCGGGTTCGTCGCCGACCGCTGGGGCCGCCATGATGCCGTGCTCGGCATCAGCTACGCCATCGTCGCCTTGCTGCTGATGGCGATCGCAACCGGCGCGATCGCCTTCTGGGTCGTGGTGATCGCGTTCTTGATCGCCGGGATCTTCCGCGGCGTGGTCAATCCCAGCCGCGATATCCTGTTGCGCAGCCACGTCCCGGCGGGCGCGACCGGGGCGGTGTTCGGCTTCGTCACCACCGGGTTCAACGTCGGCATGGGAACCGCGCCGATCCTCTACGGCTGGGTGATGGACCGCGGCGCGCCGGAAGGCGTCTTCTGGATCGCCGCCCTGTTCAGCGTGCTCACGATCGGTATCGTCTTCCTCGCACGGCAGCGATAATCGGCAACCGGACCGGACCTGCGGGGGGAACAAGCGATGGCAGATCTCGACCTCTCGATCGCGCTCGAACGCTACGATCGGCACGTGCCGTTCTTCATGGGCACGCTCAGCCCGCCCGAGGGCCTGCGGCTGCGGCCGCTGGAGGTCGGCATGGCGCCGCCGCGGCGTGACGGCATCGACCGCCACCGCCGGTTCCTCCGGGATGGCGAGTTCGACATCGCCGAGACCTCGCTGTGCTCGCACATCATGGCCGTCAGCCGCGGCGCGCCATTCGTCGGCATCCCGGTCTTCCCGCGTCGGCTGTTCTCGCAGAACCATATTTTCGTCAACGCGGCTTCCGGCATCGACAAACCCGCCGACCTGATCGGCAGACGGGTCATCGTGCGGACCTTCCAGACCACGATGTCGGTGCTGGCGCTGGGCGATTTGAAGTTCGAATACGGCGTAGCGTGGGACAGGATCCGCTGGATCGTCAGCTCCGAGGAGGCCCTGCCGCTGGCCGACGACAGGGGCCTGGAGGTCGAGCGCGTCGGACCGGACGTCGATGTCGGCCGGATGCTCGTCGAGGGCGCGGCCGATGCGATGATCCATCCCCACCCGCCGCCTTCCGTGCTGGAGGCCGGGGACCGGGTGCGCACGCTGTTCCCCGACCGCCGCGCCGAGGCGATGGCCTATTACGCCAAACACGGCTACTACCCGATCATGCACCTGTTCGCGTTCAGGCGTGCGCTGATCGAGCAACATCCCTGGCTCGCCCGCGCACTGATGGATATGTGGGAGGACGCCAAGACCCAGGCACGGGCGTTCTACGAGGATCCGGGCTATGCGAGCCTCGCATTCGCCCGCAACGACTTCGAGGACCAGGTCGCTGCCATGGGGCCGGACCCCTGGCCGTCGGGCATCGCCGCCAACCGCGCGAACCTCGAACGGTTCATCTCCTACGCCCACGACCAGCGCCTGATCGAAGCGCCGGTCAGCGTCGACAGCCTGTTCCACGACACGACGTGGGATAGCTGATCGGGGACGCGCCATGTTCACGCTGAGCGGGGTGGAAAAAACGTTCTCCGGCGCGCGGGTGCTCGGCCCCGTCGATCTGGAGATCGATGTCGGCGCCACGACGGTCCTGATCGGGCCGTCGGGCTGCGGCAAGTCGACCCTGCTGCGGCTGATGATCGGGCTGGTGCGCGCCGATCAGGGCGAGGTCCGGTTCGCCGGTCAGCGGGTCGGGCCGGAAAACGCGTCCGCGCTGCGCCGGCGCATGGGCTACGTCATCCAGGACGGCGGCCTGTTTCCCCATCTGACCGCGCGCGGCAACGTGTGCCTGATGGCGCGGCACGTCGGCTGGCCTGCCGGGCGCATCCAGGACCGGCTGATGGCGCTGAGCGCGCTCACCGCGTTCCCGGTCGACGGGCTCGATCGGTTTCCGGCGCAGCTTTCGGGCGGCCAGCGCCAGCGGGTGAGCCTGATGCGCGCGCTGATGCTGGACCCCGACGTGCTGCTGCTGGATGAGCCGCTGGGCGCGCTGGATCCGATGATCCGCTACGACCTGCAGGCCGAGCTGCGCGAGATCTTCCGCCGGCTTGCCAAGACCGTCGTCCTGGTCACGCACGACATCGGCGAGGCCGGCTATTTCGGCGACCGCATCGTGCTGCTGCGTGAGGGTCGGATCGTCCAGCAGGGAACGATCGAGGCGTTGATCGGCACCCCGGCCGAGCCCTTCGTCGAGCGTTTCGTGACCGCCCAGCGCGGGCTGATCCAGGCGCTGGAGGACCGGCGATGCTGAGGCTCCTGCTCGCCGTCCTGGTGTTCGCAAGCACCGCGGCGCTGGGCCAGGACATCCGCATCGGCTCGAAAAAATTCACCGAGTCGGTGATCCTGGGCGAGATGCTGGTCCAGCTCGCGACCGGCGCAGGGGCGCAGGCGCACCATCGCCGCGAACTCGGTGGCACCCGCGTGTTGTGGGAGGCGCTCAAGCGCGGCGATATCGACGCCTATGTCGAATATACCGGCACGCTGAGCCAGGAGATCCTGGCCGGGCGGGGCCTCGCCGGCGAGGATGCGATCCGGGGCGCGCTGGCGCCGCTGGGCATCGTCATGGGCGCACCGCTGGGGTTCAACAACACCTATGCGATCGGCATGCCTCCCCAGCACGCCGACCGCCTGGGCATTTCAAGGATCTCGGATCTGCGCGGCCACGCCGGACTCCGGTTCGGGTTCGGCAACGAGTTCATGGACCGCCACGACGGCTGGCCCGGGCTCAAGGCCCGCTACCGCCTGCCGCAGTCCGAGGTCCGCGGGCTCGACCACGACCTGGCCTATCGCGGGCTCGAGGCTGGCAGCATCGATGCGATGGACGTCTACACCACCGATGCCGAGATCAGCTATTACCGCCTCAGGCTGCTCGTCGACGACCTTGGCTATTTCCCGATCTACAAGGCGGTTATCGTCCACCGCCGGGATCTGGCGGCGCGGGCGCCCGATGTGGCGGCCGCCTTCGCCCGTCTGGCCGGGCTGATCGACGAGACTGCAATGGCCGGGCTCAACAGGCGCGTCAAGCTCGACCGCGAACCCGAAGCGGTGGTCGCGGCCGACTTCCTGGCGTCGAAGCTCGGCCTGGCGGCCAGCGGCGCCGGGTCGAATATCATCGACCGGCTGGTCCGCAACACGCTGGAGCATCTGGCCCTGGTCGCCGTCTCGCTGGGTGCCGCGATCGGGGTCTCGGTGCCGCTCGGGGTCTACGCCGCGCGCCGGCCGCGGACCGGCCAGGTGATCCTGGCGGTGACCGGCATCGTGCAGACGATCCCGTCGCTTGCGCTGTTCGTGTTCATGATCCCGCTTCTGGGCATCGGCGGCCCGCCGGCGGTCGTGGCCCTTTTCCTCTACAGCCTGCTGCCGATCGTCCGCAACACCCATGCCGGGTTCCACGACATAGCGCCGTCGGTGATCGAATCGGCCGATGCCCTGGGGCTCGGGCAAGCGGCCAAGCTGCGCCTGGTCGAGTTGCCGATCGCCGCGCGCGCGATCCTCGCCGGCATCAAGACCTCCGCGGTGATCAATGTCGGCACGGCGACGCTCGGCGCGCTGATCGGCGCCGGCGGCTACGGCCAGCCGATCCTCACCGGGATCCGGCTCGATGACACCGGGCTGATCCTCGAGGGCGCGGTGCCGGCCGCGCTGCTCGCGCTGCTCGTCCAGGGCCTGTTCGAGCTTGCCGAGCGCGCCTGCGTAGCCAAGGGGCTGCGTCTGAGCGCGGCGTCCTGAGCGCTATTCGGCCGCCACCCGGGCGCTCGCGCGGCGGTGGTCGCCGTCGAACGCCGGGGCGACCTCCTCCATGAAGCGCTGCATCTCCTCCTTGACCCGGCCGTGCGCCTTGAGCCCGACGTTGAAATAGAGGATGACCTCGTCGAACCCGGCGGCCTCGACCGACTTTAGCGTCTGAGTGATCGCGTCGGGGCTGCCCACAAGCACCGACTTGTCGGTCAGGTTCTCGGGCTTCATCGACTTCAAATTCTTCACCATGTCGACGAAATAGGCATAGGTCGGCGGCGCGGTCTTGAGGTCCTGCGGCAACGCTTCGATGCAGCATTCCTGGAAGTAGCGCACCTGGCTCACCCGGGCGGCGTGATCCTCTTCGGCACCGTCGACGAGGTGGGTGAAGTAGCTGCAGATCAGGCGCCCCGGGCTGTTGCCGTGCTTGGCGCAGGACTCGTGGTAGATCTCGGCCATCTCCGCGAGCCCGCCGAACTGCATCGCCGCGGCGAACGGCGCGACGACCGCGTTGTGGCCCAGCCGGCCGGCCAGCTCGATCGACGGCCTGGAGAAGCAGGCGACGTAGATCGGCAGCGGCACCTGGACCGGCTTGGGCGTGATCGAGATGTTCTCGAACGCGTAGAACGTCCCCTTGTGGGTGACCGGCTCGGCCTCGGTCCACAGCCGCCCCAGCACTTCCAGCCCCTCGGCGAAGGCTTCGGTGTTGTTCTCGTAGGGCGCCTTGAACGGCAGGTATTCGCGCTTGTCGTAGCCGCGCCCGGTCGCGAAATCGACCCGGCCGCCGCTCAGCAGGTCGAGCGTCGCCCATTGCTCGGCGACACGGATCGGGTGGTGCAGCGGCAGCACGTTGACGGCCGGCGCGAGGCGGATGTGGGCGGTCCGCGCGGCGACGTAGCCCAGGACGATGTCCGGGCAGGACAGGCAGCCCAAGGTCGAGAAATGATGCTCGCCGATCCACGCCGAATGCATCCCGACCTGCTCGGCGTAGATCGCCTCCTCGGTTATGTCCTGGATGTACTGGTTCGCCGTGCGCTGGTTGTTCCGGTAATGGTTGTCGCTCAGCGTGAAATACCCGAAATCCATCGTCGTCCCTCCGATCCTCGCCGCTGCGCGCGATTATTGCTGACGAAAGACGGGCCGTCCACGCGTCCCCGACGGGGTCGCCGTCAGCCCGCCTTGCGGACGGTGATGCGGAAGACCTCGCCGTTGCGCGACCATTCGACGAAGCCATGCCCGGCTTCCGCGCAGAAGGCGCGGAAGTCGTCGACGGCCGCCGGGTCGGTCGCCAGCACGACCAGCGTTCCGCCGGCCTCGACCACTCTGATCGCCTTGCGCGCACGCAGCACGGGCAGAGGGCATCTCAACCCCGTTGCATCGAGGGTCTCGGGCATCGCGCACGTCCGTCCGCCGCCTCGCCTGGCTGGGGCGCCAGGATTCGAACCTGGGATCACGGGATCAAAACCCGTTGCCTTACCACTTGGCTACGCCCCAATGCCTGGAGCATGTCCCGGACAAGCCGGACCGGCTCCATCGGAATGGAACATGCTCCGGCCGGCGGGAACATAGGTTCAATCGGTCACCCCCGCAACCGCGGGCATCGAAGCGGTGAACGGCAACGCCCCGGCTTGCAGCAGCGATCACGGAGACCTTCGGCGCCGGGCCGGGGTGAGCCGGCGGACCGGTGGCGCCTCGGCGAGGACCGGCGCCGCGCGCACCCACCAGGCGGCATTCTCCGCGGCGATCTCCAGGGCCGCCCGGCGCGCAGCGGCGGCGGTGGCGAACAGGCCGAAGCAGGTCGGACCGCTGCCCGACATCCGTTCCAGCAAGCAGCCCCGCGCGGCCGCGATCCGCGCGATCGCCACCGCGATGCGCGGCTCCAGCACGCACGCGGCCCGGGTCAGGTCGTTGCCGCCCGCCCGCAGCCAGTCGGCCAGCGCGGCGGCATCGCCAGGTGCCCCGGAAAGCCGCTGCCGCGGCGCGGAATAATGGCCCGCCGTGCCGGCGAAGACGGTGGCCGTCGACAGTTGCACGCCCGGGTTGACCAACACCAGATGCGCTGCGGGCAAATCCGGCGCGCAGGCGATCACCTCACCGATGCCGGACATGTAGGCCGGCCGCGCGAGAAGGCACACCGGCACATCCGCGCCCAGGGACAGGGCCAGCTCTTCCAGGTCCGAGCGGTCGAGCGCGGGCTGCCAAAGCGCTGCCAAGGCCCGTAATGTCGCCCCTGCATCGGCCGACCCGCCGCCGATGCCGGCAGCCACCGGCAGGTTCTTGCGCAGCGTGATCCGTACTGCCGGTTCCCGGCCGGCAAGCGCGGCGAAACCGTGGGCGGCGCGCGCGACCAGATTGTCCCCGCCCGCGGCCACCGCTTCGCCGAACGGGCCATCGATCTCCAGCCCGAAGCGTTCCGCCGGTTCCACCTCAAGCACGTCGCCGATGCCCGCGAAGACGACCAGCCCGTTGATCAGGTGATAGCCGTCATCGCGACGGCCGACGACGTTGAGGGTGAGGTTTACCTTTGCCGCGGCCTGGACGCGGTAACCAGGCGGCCTTGCGGCTCCGACCACGGCGCTTCAGGGCGCTTTTTCGGCGGCCTCGGCCTCGGCCGCCGTCAGGCCGTCTTCGATTTTCTGCCGGATCTTGGCGACCTGCTCCGGCTCGGGATCGAGGCTCAGTGAGCGGCGCCATTGGAACCGCGCCTCGACGTGGCGCCCGACCCTCCAATAGGCATCGCCCAGATGATCGTTGATCGTCGGATCCTCGGGCCGCAGCTCGACCGCGCGCTCCAGATGGGTAACCGCGCCGCCGAACTCGTTGATCCGGTAGAGCGCCCAGCCCAGACTATCGACGATGTAGCCGTCATTGGGCCGCAGCTCGACCGCGCGCTCGATCATCCGCCGTGCACGGCCCAGCTTGATCCCCCGATCCACCCAGGAATAGCCGAGATAGTTGAGAACGTAGGGCTGGTCGGGGTTGAGCTTGAGCGCGGCGATGAGATCGGCCTCCGCGCGCTGCCACCGGTCGGAGCGCTCCAGGGCGATGCCGCGCGAATAGAGCAGCGTCCAGTGGCGCCGCTCCAACGGCCCGACCCGCTTGATCGCGGCATCATAAGCGACCACCGCTTCCTTGAACCGCTTGGCCGCACGCAGGATGTTGCCGAGAGTGGTCAGCGCGTCCGAGCGCTGCTTGCGCTCCGCGGCCATCTGACGAAGCTGGGCGATGGCCTCTTCCTGGCGGCCCAGCACCTCCAGCCCGCCGGCGCGCCGCAACCGGGCCGACCACCACAGCGGCGAGGCCTTGTCAACACCGGCATAGACCGCGATCGCTTCCTCGGCTCTGCCGATCGCTTCGAGCATCCGGCCGACCAGAACCCTGGCCAGCGGGAAACGCGGCCGCAGGTCGAGGGCCAAGCGGCCGTAGATCATCGCGATGTCGATTGAATTCTCCCGGAGCGGCATCCCTGAGATGTTGAAGAAGATCTCTGCGGCGCCTTGTCTTGCGTCAGCGACGATGTGCCCGGGCACATCGCCCGCCGCGAGGCGCTTGAGCGCATGCGCGAGCAGGGGCGACTCGTTGTGCTGGGCGATAAAGGCACGGTAGCGCTTCTCCGCTTCGCCCCGACGGCCGGTGCGCTCGTAGAACGAGCCGATGGCCTCGACCAGCCGGACCGTCTGCTGCTGCGCACCGTTGACGGCGGCGAGATAGCGCTTCTCCGCCTCGTCGGTGCGTCCGGCGAGATCGAGAATCAGAGCGGCATGAAAATCGCCCATGACCGCGAGGCCGGTGCCCTCCTTCGCCTTGGTCAGCGTCCTCAGCGCGTCGTCGAAGCGGCCCTGGCCCGCCTGGGCCCACGCCGAGAGCAGCGGAACCATGAAGGCGTTGAGCCCGCCGGTGCCGACCGCGCCGAGCATCCGTTCGGCCTGGTCGAAGGCGCCCTCGCGCAGCTTGCCGACGACAAGGACCAGATCGGCCAGCGGCGAGGCTTCCCCGGACGCCTTGATCCGCCGCGCCAGCCGGCGGGCGGCGGCGACTTGGCCGCCGGCGAGATTGGCGAAGAAAGCCCGGCGGAGCAGGTCCGGGTTCCCCGGATCCGATCTGAGCACGCTCGACAACAGCCGGGCCGCGGTGGCGAAATCCCGGCTCTTCTGGGCGAACCGTCCGGCAAGGTAGTTGCCGACCGGAGAGGCGCCGACCTCGTAGCCGACCCTGATCGGGACCGAATTCGGCTGGTCCACCGCCGCGGTCTGGAGCTGCACCGGCGCCGGCGCCTGGGCGCAGGAGATCAGCGGCACGCCCGCGGCGCCGACCGTCAGCACGACGCCCGTCCCGATGGCCAGCGGCCGCCGCCATTTCCGCGGTCCGGTGTCCCGCAGGAAGGTCAATTCAAACACCTCGGTCCGTCTGGCCGACGGTTGGGGCGCTGACCCGCCCGCCCGCCCGATCCGTCTCCACCGATCCCCGGGGCGCGACCCCGGGGCGTGAAGCCAAGCCGCACCAGGCGCTTGCGCATATATCGGCTCGCATCGGTCAAAAATGACTCGTTCGGCCCGGCGGGTCCAGCGCCCTTACATATTCGGATAGTTCGGCCCGCCGCCGCCCTCGGGCACCACCCACTCTATGTTCTGGCGTGGATCCTTGATGTCGCAGGTCTTGCAGTGGACACAGTTCTGGGCGTTGATCTGCAAGCGCGGGCACGATCCGTCGTCCTCGCGGACGATCTCGTATACGCCGGCCGGGCAGTACCGCTGTTCAGGCGCGTCGTACTCGGCCAGGTTGACCGCGACCGGCAGCGAGGGATCGGTCAGCTTGAGGTGCGCGGGCTGATTTTCCTCGTGGTTGGTGTTGGAGATGAACACCGATGACAGCCGGTCGAACGTCACCTCGCCGTCGGGCTTGGGGTAGGCGATCCGCGGCGCGTCCTTTGCCTTCCTGAGGCTGTCATGGTCGTTGCGATGGCCCATGGTCCAGGGCGCGCGGCCGCGCAACAGGTAGGTGTCGATCGCCGAATAGGCGATCCCCGCCCAGAACCCGAACCGGAATGCCGGACGGATGTTGCGCACCGCCTTGAGCTCGTCCCACACCCAGCTTGCGCGCAGCGCCACCTCGTAGGTATCGACCTCGGCCGGCGGGCTTGCCGCACCGAGCGCCTCGAACAGCGCCTCGGCGGCCAGAATGCCGCTCTTCATCGCGGTATGGGTCCCCTTGATCTTGGGAACGTTCATGAACCCCGCCTCGCAGCCGACCAGCACGCCGCCGGGGAAAGCCAGTTTGGGGATCGACTGGAAACCGCCTTCGTTCAGCGCGCGCGCGCCGTAGGCGACCCGCCGACCGCCCACGAAAATGGGCCGGATCGAAGGGTGGGACTTGAAGCGCTGGAATTCCTCGTAGGGTGACAGGTGCGGGTTCGGATAGTCGAGCCCGATGACAAAGCCGACCGCGACCTGATTGTCCTCCAGATGGTAGAGGAAGGAGCCGCCATAGGTATCCCCGGCCAGCGGCCAGCCGATCGTATGGGTGGCCCGGCCGGGCCGGTGCTTGGCCGGATCGACCTCCCACAGCTCCTTGATCCCGATGGCGTAGGTCTGGGGATCGGCCGCCTTGTGGAGCCCGAAACGGGACATGAGCTGCTTGCCGAGCGAGCCGCGGCAGCCCTCGGCGAAAACCGTCTGCGTGGCGTGCAGCTCCATGCCCGGCTGGTGATTGGCGGTGGGCTGCCCGTCGCTGCCGATGCCCATGTCCCCGGTCGCCACGCCCTTGACCCGTCCGTCCTCGTGGTAGAGCACCTCGGCGGCCGCGAACCCCGGGTAGATTTCCACGCCCAGCGCCTCGGCTTCGGCGGCCAGCCAGCGGCACAGATTGCCCAGGCTGATGATGTAGTTGCCGTGATTGCGCATCTGCGGCGGGGTCGGAAGCGGGATGGACATAGATCCGGTCAGCAGGACGAACCGGTCTTCGGTGACCGGCGTGCGCAAGGGCGCGCCCTTGTCGATCGCGTCGGGGAACAGCTCGAGCAGCGCGCGCGGTTCGAGCACGGCGCCGGACAGGATGTGGGCGCCGACCTCGGAGCCCTTCTCGAGCACGCACACGCCGATCTCCCGGTCGTGCTCGGCCGCAAGCTGCTTGAGACGGATCGCCGTCGTCAGCCCGGCAGGGCCGGCACCGACCACGACGACGTCGAATGCCATGGAGTCGCGTTCCACCGCCCACCTCGTATCCACGCGCCGCCGGAGCTATAGCATATCGAATGACAGGTTTTGTAGCGTAGCCGGCCATGCTAGGTTCGGCCCATGACCGCCGGGGAAGGTTTGAAAGCGTTGCTTGTTTGGCAGATGGAGGCCGGTGCGGACGAGGCGATCGCCATAGCGCCGGTCGACAGGTTTGCCGTGGCCGCGTCGGGCCGCGCGCTTCCGGACCGGCCGCCTGCGCCCGCCAAACCGGCCTCGCCGAACGGCCAAGGGGCGCCGGCGGGCGCACGCCAGACCGCAGACGCGGCCGGCAGCATCGAGGAACTTCGCGCGGCGTTCCAGGCCTTCGACGGCTGCCCGCTCAAGGAGACGGCGACCAATTTCGTCTTCGCGGACGGCGCACCCGGCGCGCCGCTGATGTTCATCGGCGAGGCGCCGGGCGCCGAGGAGGACCGCCGCGGGCTTCCGTTCGTCGGACCGGCCGGGCGGCTGCTGGACCGCATGCTGGCCGCGATCGGGATGGACCGCAGCCAAGCCTACATCACCAACATCCTGCCGTGGCGGCCGCCGGGCAACCGCAACCCGACAGATTCGGAGATCGCGGTGTGTTTGCCGTTCCTGGAAAGGCATATCGCGCTGGCCCGGCCGCGGATCCTCGTCGCGGTGGGCGGCACTGCGGCGAAAGCCTTGCTCGACACGCGCGACGGCATCATGCGGCTCCGCGGCCGCTGGTTCAGCCATAATGTGCCCGGCCTGGCGGATCCGGTTCCCCTGTGCGCCGTTCTGCATCCCGCCTATCTGTTGCGGCAGCCGGGCCAGAAACGGGAAGCCTGGCAAGACCTCCTCGCTATCAGCAAGCGCCTGAACGAGACCGTGGAGCCGCTGTAATGGGCTCCTCGATGACAGGATGCGCTAACGGTCGCTAGAGGAACCGCGTTGTCCCCAGCCATCCCCCGCCTTTGTCTTCGAGCCGCGATGCTGCTGGTGCCGGCGCTGTTGCTTGTCCGGCCGGCTGTTGGCGAAGATCGCGTTAAAGAGATCCGACCGGTCGAGACGGCGTTGCTGCCGGTTGCGGCCGACGCGGATGAAGGGGCTCCGGCGACCAGCCTGTCGCGGCAGCTCGATGCCGCGGATCGGGCGCGCTACCAGCGGATCTTCGCGCTTCAGAAGGACGGGCACTGGCGCCGGGCGGATGCCGAGATCCGCAAGCTGGGCAACCGGATGCTGCTCGGCCATGTGATGGCTCAGCGCTACCTGCACCCGCGCAAGTACCGCTCGCGCTACCACGAGCTCAAGCGCTGGCTCGACCGGTACGCCGACCATCCCGATGCACGCCGCATCTGGCGGCTCGCGATGCGGCGGAAAGGGCGCGACGCGCGCCCGCCGCGCCGGCCGATCACCCGCCCCCTGCCGGCGCTCGCCGCCAACGAGATCGGGCGCGATTATACCTACGTCTCCAAGCGCAGGCGCGGCGCCAAGACAGCACGCAAGGCGCGTCAGCTGATCCGCACGATCCGCCGCGACGCCGCCCGCGGCGCGCTGACCAGGGCGGGCCGGATCCTGTCCTGGCGGTCGACGCGGCGGCTGCTCGATGCCACCGAGATGGACATCGCGCGCTCCTATCTCGCGGCCGGCTATTTCTTCCGCGGCTCGAACGCGGAAGCCTACAGGCTGTCGGCGATGGCCGCCGACCGCGCCGGACCGCATATGCCGATGGCCAACTGGACCGCCGGGCTTACCGCCTACCGCAAGGGGCGCTACGGCGAAGCCGCCGGCCGGTTCGAGGCGATGGCTGACACCGCCGGACTGTCTCCGTGGACCGCCTCGGCGGCGGCGTTCTGGGCCGCGCGGTCCCACCTGGTTGCGGCGCGGCCCGAGCGTGTGACAGGCTGGCTGCGCAAGGCGGCTGCCCACGACCGCACCTTCTACGGCCTGCTCGCCGGGCGGGTGCTGGGCGTGGAGCGGAAGATCGATTGGACGGTCCCGAGGCTCACCGCCGGGCGGGTCGACGCCGTCGCCAGCCATGCGGCGGGCCGCCGGGCGCTGGCGCTGCTTCAGATCGGCGATCACCACCGGGCCGAACGGGAGCTGGTCGCGCTCACGGCGATGCGCGACGGCGAGCTGGGCAAGGCTCTGCTGGCGCTCGCCGAGGCGAGCCGGCTGGCCGCGCTCGCGCTGCGCACCGCGGCAATCGTGGTCGACGACGAGGGCATCTCGCCCAAGGGCGCGCTCTACCCCGTGCCGCAATGGCGGCCGGACGAAGGTTTCACCGTCGACCGCGCAGTGATCTACGCCTTCATGCGCCAGGAGTCGCGCTTCAATGCGCGGGCGAAGAGCCGGGCCGGCGCGCGCGGCCTGATGCAGCTCATGCCCGCGACCGCAGGTTTCGTGGCCCGCAAGCGGTTCCGCGGCAACAACCGCTACCTGCTCTACGATCCCGGGCTCAACATCTCGATCGCCCAGCGCTATATGCGCTATCTGATCGAACATGACTTGGTGAATGGCGACATGCTGCTGCTGGCCGCGGCGTATAACGGCGGCCCGGGCAATTTGGCGAAATGGCGCCGCCGGGCGGAGCAGCGCAACTCGCTCGACCCGCTGCTGTTCATCGAGAGCATTCCCGCGCGCGAGACCCGCAACTATGTCGAGCGCGTGTTGGCGAATCTGTGGATCTACCGCAGCCGGCTGGGCCAGGCTTCGCCCTCGCTCGACCGCCTTGCCGCCGGTCAGACGCCGTTCTACAAATCCTTGGACGGCGGCGGCAACGTGGTGGCGCGCAATGAAGGGAATTGACGAGTCGGTCGCCTTCGCTCCGATCAATATCGCGGTCCTGACGGTCTCCGATACCAGGACCGAGGCCGATGACAGGTCCGGCGCGGTCCTTGTCGAGCGGATCGAGAAGGCGGGCCACCGGGTGGGCGCCAAGACCATCGTGCGCGACGACCAAGCGGCGATCGAAGCCCAACTCCGGGCCTGGATCGCAGATCCCGAGATCGATGCGGTGATCTCGACCGGCGGGACCGGGGTTACCGGCCGCGACATCACCCCCGAAGCGTTCCATGCCGTCTACGACAAGGAGATTGCCGGCTTCGGCGAGACCTTCCGGATGGTCAGCTTCGCCAAGATCGGCACCTCGACCATCCAGTCGCGCGCGACCGCGGGCGTGGCCGGCGGCACCTACCTGTTCGCCCTGCCAGGCTCGACCGGCGCGTGCCGGGATGCCTGGGACGAGATCCTGGTCCAACAGCTCGACATCCGCCACAAGCCGTGCAACTTCGTCGAGCTGATGCCGCGGCTGCAGGAGCATCTGGCGGCCCCACGGGGTTAGGGCGCGTCCACGGCATACCCTAACGCCGCGCGCGCCACCGGGCGTAAGCGGCCGCGTCGTCGATATCCTCCAGCATCTCGAGCAGCACCGCCCTGCGGTGGGAGGGGATGTTGGCCTGTGTGTCGGCCAAGGCGTGCGGGCTCGACCAGCGCACGCTCTCGAACAGCCCGCCAAGCGCCACGCCCGGGCGCCGGCCGACCAGCCAGTAGCCGCCGTCGCGCGCCGGCCCGAACACCAGATCGGCCTCGCCGAGGGCCGCGAACGCGCGCGCGATGTGCCCCGTTGCGATGTCGGGAATGTCGCTGCCGATGAGCAGCGCCGGCACCCTCCGGTCGGCGTCCAGCACCCGGGCCATGCGCCGGCCCAGATCGCCGGTGCCCTGGTCGATGCACGGCGGGGAGCCCGGCCATCGGCCGGGCGAGCGCAGCGCGGTGTGCGGCGTGAGTGCGAGCACAGTGCGCCACCGCCGGTCCGCGCCGATCCGGCGGAGCAGCGCCTGCGTGCTCTGCCGGTGGAACGCGAGCGCCGGGACCGCGCCGATGCCCGCGGCAAGACGGGTCTTGACGGCGCCGAGGGCCGGCGCGCGGGCGAAGACATAGACCACCGGGGCGCGGCGGCGGCTCACCGGTAGAGCCCGGCGATCAGGCGCGGCGGCAGGCCCAGGAAGTAGAGGCTCAGGCAGAACAGGTTGCGGGCCGGCCGCCGGAAATACCCCGACCGCCGGTAGCGCACCGCCGAGGTCACCGCGCGCGCCTCCAGCAGGTCGAGCCGCCGCCGGCCGATGCGCCTGATGATGTCGACGTCTTCCATCAGCACCAGCGGGCGGAACCCGCCGATCTCCTCGTAGAGCGCGCGCGAGATCAGCAGGCCCTGATCGCCGTACGGCAGGCCGAGCCGGCGGGTCCGCCAGGCGACCACCGCCTCCAGCCGGCGCGCGGCCGGCGCATCGCTGTCCAGCGCGAAGCGGAAGACCGCCGCGCGGCGGCGCGCATCGGCCCGACCGACATGCGCACGCACGCACGCCGCCCATCCCGGATCAAGCACCGTATCGGCATGCAGGAACAGCAGCCAATCGCCCGAGGCCGCTTGCGCGCCGGCGCGGAGCTGGCCGCCCCGGCCCGGCGGGGCGGCGATCAGGCGCGCGCCGCAGCGCCGTGCCACGTCCGCGGTGTCATCGCCCGAGCCGCCGTCGACGACGATTACCTCGACCGGCGCGCCCGAGGGGTCGACAAGCGCTCCGGTCGTTGCCGCGAGCGTGGCGGCGGCATCGAGCGCCGGGATGATGACGCTGAGCCGGATTTCTCAGCCCTTTCGGTCGAACGGTCCTTCGGCTTTCTGCCGCGCGCGCCGGCCGCTGTCCAATTCGATCGCCGACTACGGCATTTTGTTCTTGATATGTTCTAAAAAGAAGACTATATTCACGCCATGAACACGCCCCTGCCAGGGCTTGCCCGCAAAGGCCGTGGCGCGGTCAGCAACCGGGTCGGCCGGTTCGAGGCGCACCAGCGCGAGGCCGTCGACGACGGCTGGCTGCTTGCCGAGGAAGACCTGCCGCCTCTGCGCACCACGGTGAGCGTCGACCGGTCGCGCAGCATCATCGCGCGCAACGTCTCGCCCGACGTTCCGTTCGACCGCTCGATCAACCCCTATCGCGGCTGCGAGCACGGTTGCATCTACTGCTTCGCGCGGCCGAGCCATGCCTTCCTCGGTCTGTCCCCCGGGCTCGATTTCGAGACCAGGCTCTTCTACAAGCCCGATGCGGCGCGGCTGCTCGAAGACGCGCTGCACGATCCGAAATACGCGTGCGCGGTGATGGCGATGGGCACCAACACCGATCCCTACCAGCCGATCGAGAAGGAGTATCGCATCACCCGGTCGATCCTCGAGGTGCTCGATGCCTGCAACCACCCGGTGAGCATCGTCACCAAGTCGGCGCTCGTGGTGCGCGACATCGACATATTGGAGCGCATGGCCGCGCGCGGTCTGGCTCAGGTCTGCGTGTCGGTGACCACACTCGACCGGGAGATCGCCCGGACGTTGGAGCCCCGTGCGCCGACGCCGATGCGCCGGGTCGAGACGCTGCGGCGGTTGAGCGGGGCGGGGATCCCGACCGGAGTGATGGCAGCCCCGATGATCCCGGGTCTGACGGATTCGGAGTTGGAGGAGATCCTGGCTGCCGGCCGTGAGGCAGGCGCCGGGTTCGCTTCCTACATCCTGCTGCGGCTGCCGCTGGAGATCGCCGACCTGTTTACCGAGTGGCTGCAGACCCACCGGCCCGCGCGTGCCGCGCGAGTGCTCAGCCTGATAAAGCAGTCGCGCGGCGGCAAGCTCTACGACTCGTCCTTCGGCCGGCGGATGCGCGGCACCGGACCGTTTGCGGACTTGCTTCAGAAACGCTTCGAGCTCGCCTGCAAGCGGATCGGCTTCGGCGAGAAGCGTCCCAGGCTCGACACCGCCTCGTTCCGCAGGCCGCAGCGTCGCGGCGACCAGATGGCGCTTTTTTGACGCGCGATCTCATCGAATCAGCGCGGCCGACCCGGAGCCTCCCGGTGATGGTATTCTTCCGGTCGATCGCGCGTTCATAACCGACAATCTCGCCACGGTGCCGCTGATGCCGCTGCTGGCCACGCCGTTCAGGACCGCGCGCCGGACCGTGATCGAGGACCGTCCGGAGCGGCTGCCGGGCCCCGGTCCCGCCGATGCCTGACTTCTCGATCGAGCGCGACCGCTCCGGAGTGGTGGCCGGTATCGACGAGGCCGGCCGCGGCCCGTGGGCGGGCCCGGTGGTCGCCGCCGCCGTGGTGCTCGACCCCGACAGGCTGCCGGCCGCGCTCGCCGACGGGCTCGACGATTCCAAGCGATTGAGCGCCACCAGGCGGCGTGCGCTCTTCGACGGGCTGTGCCGCCACGCCGCGATCGGGATCGGTGCCGCGAGCGTTGCCGAGATCGAGCGCCGCAACATCCTCCAGGCGACCTTCAAGGCGATGGCGCGCGCGGTGGAGGCATTGCCCGTTGCACCCACGCTCGCCCTGGTCGACGGCAACCGGGTGCCCGCGCTCGCCTGCCGTGCCGAGCCCGTCATCGGCGGCGATGCCCGCTCGCTGTCTATCGCCGCGGCTTCGATCGTCGCCAAGGTCACCCGCGATCGGATCATGGCCCGGCTCGCCGCCCGCTACCCCGGCTTCGGCTGGGAGCGCAACGCCGGCTACGGCACGCCCGAGCACAAAGACGGGCTCGACCGCCAGGGCATCACTCCGCATCACCGGCGGACCTTCGCGCCGATCCGCAAGATCTTGCGGTCAGGGCCGGACTGAACCCAATATCTGGGAAAACCCGGCCGGATGAAGAGTCTGTCCATAAGTCTTTGAATCGACACATTTTTCTTGACGGCGAGTCGCCGCTCGCGCATCGTGCGCGGCCTTATGGCCCGTCTCCCGCGCAACGACATCGTCATTGGCGATTGCATCGAAGAGATGGCGAGGCTGCCGGCCGGCTCGGTCGATATGGTCTTTGCCGATCCGCCCTATAACCTGCAGCTCGACGGCGAGCTGCACCGGCCGAACAACTCCCGTGTCGACGGGGTCGAGGAGACCTGGGATCGGTTCGAGGATTTCGCCGCCTACGACCGCTTCACCCGCGACTGGCTCGCGGCCGCCCGCCGGGTGCTGAAAAAGGACGGCACGCTGTGGGTGATCGGCAGCTATCACAACATTTTCCGCGTCGGCACCGCGTTGCAGGACCTCGGCTTCTGGGTGCTCAACGACATCGTCTGGCGCAAGACCAACCCGATGCCCAATTTTCGCGGCAAGCGGTTCACCAACGCCCACGAGACGCTGATCTGGTGTGCCCACTCGCGCACCGGCTGCCGTTACACCTTCAACTACCGGGCCATGAAGGCGCTTAACGAGGATGTGCAGATGCGCAGCGACTGGCTGCTGCCGCTGTGCACCGGAGCCGAGCGCCTCAAGGTCGAGGGGCGCAAGGCCCACCCGACGCAGAAACCCGAGGCGCTGCTCTATCGGGTTCTGCTTGCCTCGACCGTGCCTGGGGACCTGGTGCTCGATCCGTTCTTCGGCTCGGGAACGACCGGGGCGGTCGCGCGCAAGCTCGGCCGCGACTGGATCGGAATCGAGCGCGATCCGGGCTACGCCAAGCTTGCCCGCCGGCGCATCGGCCGCGTCCTGCCGGTCGCCGAGGCCGAGGACTTGACGACGCGCGAGACGCGCGCCGAGCCCCGGATCCCGTTCGGCACCGTGGTCGAGCGCGGCCTGCTGTCGCCGGGCGATGAGCTGTTCGACCTGCACAAGCGTTTCAAGGCGCGCGTGCGGGCCGACGGCAGTATCACCGCCTCCGGCCTGCGCGGCTCGATCCACAAGGTCGGCGCCGGGGTCCAGGGCGCGCCGGCGTGCAACGGCTGGACGTTCTGGTACTTCAACGCGCGCGGCGGGCCGACGCCGATCGATGCGCTGCGCGAGCGGATCCGCGCGGAGATGAAATAGCCGGCTCCGCATGGGCCGCCGCGTGCCGGACGATTTTTTTCATCACGCTCGGCAAGGCGTGCTCGCTTAGCCGCTCGACCGGCGACCACAGCCCCTCGATCGCCTGCCAGCCATCGCCGATCCAGGCGGTTGCGACCGCGAGCTCCAGGTGGAAATGGGTGAAGCCGTGCCGCACCCCGCCGGGCAGGATGCGCCAGTCCGCGGCCGCCGGGGCGAACCTGGCCGCCTCGGCGGCGGGCCATTGCTGCGCGCGCCACTCGGTCGAGGGGATCTCGATCATCGCGCCGAGCAGACCGCGCGCCGGCCGGCGGCGCAGCAGCACCGCGCCGTCCTCGCGGACCGTCCAGAACGCGATGCCGTGGCGCGTCGGCCGTTCCGCCCTGGGCGCCTTGTGCGGCAGGCCCTCGGCGATCCCGGCGCGGCGTCCGCGGCAAGCCGAACGCCAGGGGCAGCGGCCGCACCCGGGCGCACGCGGGGTGCACACGCCCGCGCCCAGATCCATCATTGCCTGGGCGTAGTCGCCCGGCCGCTCGTCGGGCGTTATCGAGCCGGCGAGCCGCACGAGCTCCCGCCTGGCGGCCGGCAGCGGATCGCGGACGGCGAACAGCCGCGCGATGACGCGCTCGACATTGCCGTCGACGACCACCGCGCGCCGGTCGAAGGCAATCGCGGCGATTGCGGCAGCGGTATAGGCGCCGATCCCCGGCAGAGTCCGCAGCGCCGCCTCGCTGTCGGGGAATTGGCCCCCGTAATCGGACAGCACCACCTGCGCACAGCGGTGGAGGTTGCGCGCCCGCGCGTAATAGCCGAGCCCCTGCCAGGCGTGGAGCACCTCGTCGAGCCCGGCACGGGAGAGGTCCTCCAGCCGGGGCCAGCGGGCGAGAAACCGACGGTAATACGCACCGACCGCCGCGACCGTGGTCTGCTGCAGCATGACCTCGCTGAGCCACACATGGTAGGGATCGGCGGCCACGCCCGGCGGCGCCCGCCAGGGAAGCGTCCGGCGGTTCCGATCGTACCACGCCAGCAGCCGGCCGGCATCGGCGGCTTCTGCAGCGCTCACCCAACCCTTCCCATCGGCGAATCACCGGTTCGTTGTCTCGCGCGCGGCCCCAGAATACCATGTCAACCGCACGGCGAGGACGGAGCCTGGGTTGGCCGCCGCATTGAACGCCATGGTCTCGAAGATGGTCCGCCAGGCCTTTTGGCGCCGCGGCTTCAGCGAGCCGGCGCTGGTCACCCAATGGCCATCTATCGTCGGTGCCGAGCTTGCCCGCAGGACCGTGCCGCTCAAGGTCGTCTTTCCACGCAAGGAGCGGACGCGCGGAACCCTGCACATCAAGGTCGACGGGCCTTTCGCGGTCGAGCTTCAGCATATCGCGCCGCTGGTGATCGAGCGCCTCAACGCCTATTACGGGTACGCGGCGCTGCAGGGTCTGGCGTTGCACCAGGCCCCGGTCGAGGCGCATCCTGGGCGCCAGGAAGACGGCACACCCGCCGACGGCGCGGGGCCGGACCGGGCGCCGCCGCAGGCGTCGATCGTCGAGATCGAGGATCGGGGGCTGCGAGCCGCCCTTCGTCGGCTCGAACGAACCATTCGGGCCGATTCGGATGCGCGGCCCGGCCGTTAGCCGGGTCACGGCAACAATCGGGCTTACGGGTTGCTGGACGGTGACACGTTGAATCGTCTATATGTTGTAGGGTGGAACGGGTAATGTGGAACATCTTGAAGCCTCACGCGCGGTCGATCACCTATGCTATTGCCGGGCTCTGCACGGCAATGGTCTTGAGTGCGAGCGTGCTCGCCCAGAGCACCGCTCCCGAGCCGGACGACAGGTTCGATGCGGTCCCGGTCGTCGACACCGACATGATTCTGGGCAACGCCGACGCGCCGGTGACCATCGTCGAATACGCCTCGCTCACCTGTTCGCACTGCGCGGAGTTCCACGGCCAGGTGCTGCCGAAGATCAAAAAGGCCTATATCGAGACCGGCAAGGCGCGGCTGATCTACCGCGACTTCCCGCTCGACCGGCTGGCGCTGGCCGGCTCGATGCTGGCGCGCTGCGCCGGGCCCGAGCGCTATTTCGGCTTCATCGACATCCTGTTCAAGGACCAGAGCCGCTGGTCGGAGGCGCGCGACCCGGTTCAGGCACTCGGCCGGATCGCCCGTCTGGGCGGCATGTCGCAGGCGCGATTCGATGCGTGCCTCAAAGACGAGTCCGTCCAGCGCTTCGTGCTCGAGCAGCGGCTTGCCGGCGGGCGCGATTACAAGATCAGCTCCACGCCGACACTGATCATCGACGGCCGCAAGTACAATGGCGGGCTGAATTTCGCCCAGGTGCGCGCGGTCATAGAGCCGATCCTGTCCAAGGACTAGAGGGTATAGAGCGCCTTGCACTTCACACGGCTGCGCCTGAGCGGGTTCAAGTCTTTCGTCGATCCGACGGATATCCACGTCGATCCCGGGCTCACCGGGATCGTCGGCCCGAACGGGTGCGGCAAGTCGAACATCGTGGAGGCGCTGCGATGGGTGATGGGCGAGGCCGCCCCCACCCAGATGCGCGGCAGCGAGATGGACGATGTCATCTTCGCCGGCACCAGCGACCGGCCGCCGCGCAACATCGCCGAGGTCCTGCTCAGCATCGACAACGCCGACCGCTCGGCGCCGTCGTCGTATAACCAGGGCGCCGAGATCGACGTGAGCCGCCGCATCGAGCGCGGCAGCGGGTCGCTGTTCCGGGTCAACGGGCGCGATGCGCGCGCGCGCGACGTCCAGACGCTGTTCGCCGATACCTCCACCGGCGCGCGCTCCACCGCGATCGTAAGCCAGGGGCGGATCGGCGAGCTGATCAACGCCAAGCCGGCCGAGCGCCGCCGCGTGTTGGAGGAGGCGGCCGGAATCACCGGGCTTCACGCCAGGCGCCACGAGGCGGAACTGCGCCTGCACGCCGCGGGGACCAATCTCGAACGGCTCGACGACGTCATCGGCACGCTGGAGGACCAGCACCGCGCACTCAAGCGCCAGGCACGGCAGGCCAGCCGCTACCGGAACCTCAGCGACCATATCCGCCGCGCCGAGGCGATGCTGTTCCACCGCCGCTGGCGCGAGGCGACCGAGGCCATGGCCGGTGCCCGCGCGGCGCTTGCAGAGGCCGAGGACACGGTTGCCGAGACGACCAGGCTGGTCGCCCGCGCCACGGTCGACCAGGAAAGCCGCGCCGCGGCGCTTCCGGGTCTGCGCGGCGCGGAGGCCGAGGCGGCGGCGGCCCTTCAGCGCCTCCTGGTGGCGCGCGAGGCGATCGACGCGGAGAACCGGAGGATCGAAGAAGCACGGGCCGCGCTCGCCGACCGGCTGGAACAGCTCGATGGCGACCTCGCGCGCGAGCGGACCCGCCGCTCCGATGCGGACGAGGCGCTTGCGCGGCTCGACACCGAGCAGACCGAATTGTGCGATCTGGAGGCCAACCTCGCCGCGGCGGCCGAGACGCTGTCCGAACGGCTCGCCGGGTGCGACCGGACGGTGCTTGCCGCCGAAGAGGAGCATGCCGAGGCAGTGCGCGCGCTGGCCGAGATCGACTCGCGCCGGACCGAACTCGACCGCCGGCTGCAGGCTTTGGAAGCCCAGCGCGTGCGGCACAGCGCCCGGCGCGACGACCTGCTCGGAGCGCAGGCCGATCAGTCCTCGGTCGATGAGCTCGAGGCTGCCTTCGACGCGGCCGGGGCGGAAACCGCCGAGGCCGGCGACCGACTCCAAGCCGCACAGGCGGCGCTGGCCGCGGCCGAGAACGCCAGGGCCATCGCCGAGGACGCCGCCGCCGTTGCCCGCGAAGCCTTCCGCGTCGCCGAGACCGACGCCGACAGGGCCAAGGCCGAGACCGCGGCGCTGGCAGCCCTGCTGGAGGTCGGCGAGCCGGGCCTCTGGCCGCCGATGATCGACGTGGTCAAGGTGAGCCCGGGATACGAGATTGCCCTTGGCACCGCGCTTGGAGACGACCTCCTGGCGCCGGGGGATGCGGCTGCGCCCGTCCATTGGCACGACCTCGGCCCGGACGCGCACGCGCCGGCCTTGCCCGCCGGCACGCGCGCCCTGTCCGAGGTCGTCGAGGCCCCGCCGGCGCTGCGGCGCCGGCTGGCCCAGATCGGTCTGGTCGAGGACGAGGCGGCAGCCCAGGCGCTGGTGGGCCGCATCGCCCAGGGTCAGCGCCTGGTTGCCCGCTCCGGCGCGCTGTGGCGCTGGGACGGGTATCGCATCGCCGCGGGCACGCCGACGACCGCCGCGACCAGAATGGCCCAGCGCAACCGCCTGGGCGCGTTGCGCGCCTGCCTGACCGGCCTCGAAGAGGACCTTGCTGCGGCCGGCGCGCGGGTAAAGACGACGGGCCGGGCGCTGGCCGATGCGGTGGCTGCCGACCGGGCCGCCCGCGACGCGCTGCGCCTGGCCGAGGCGGCGTTGAGCGGCGCCAAGACGACGGAATCCGATCTCCGGTCCCGTCTCGCGGCCGCGCGCGCGCATCAGCGGTCGAACGACGAGGCGGTGGCTGCGATCGACGCCGAGTTGGAAGCGGCCGATGCCCAGCTCGCTGCCGGGCGGAAGGAGCGCGCGGCCTTGCCGGACCCCGCCGCCGCCGGCGAAGGGCTCGCCGCCGCGCGGAGCCGGCTGGCCCGGTCGCGCGAGCAGGCCGACGCGGCTCGCCAGGACTATCAGCGCCACGTCGCCGAAGCCGAGGCACGCCGGCGGCGGATCGCTGCGATCGAAGCCGAGATCGGGTCCTGGCGCCGCCGCGCGGCAGACGCGGCACGGCACGCCGAGGACCTGGATTCACGCCGCCAGACCGCGCTCGCCGAGCGCGAATCGCTCGCCGTCCGGCCGGCTGACCTGGCGCGCAAGCGCGCCGCGATCGAGGGCGAGATCGCCGAGGCCGAGGCCGACCGGACCCGCGCCGCCGGCGTCCTGGCCGACGCCGAGTCCCAGGTCGACCAGAGTGCACGCGCGTTGCGCGCCGCCGAGGCGCGGCTCGCCGAGGAGCGCGAGGAGCGGGTCCGCCGCGAGGCGGCGCTTGGCCAGGCGGAGCAGGCCATCGAGGCCGTCGCCGAGCGGGTGCGCGAGCGGCTGGGCTGCGCGCCGCAGGACGCGCTCGCTGCCGCGGGCCTGGACGAGACCGCCGAGATCCCCGATGCCGTCTCGCTGGAAGCCAGGCTGGAACGCCATCTCCGCGAGCGCGAGAACATGGGTCCGGTCAACCTGCGCGCCGATACCGAGGCGGCGGAGCTCGACACCCGGATTGCTGCGATGCACGAGGAGCGCGACGACCTGGTGGGCGCGATCGCCAAGCTGCGCCAGGGGATCGCCGGGCTCAACCGTGAGGGCCGCGAGCGGCTGCTGGGGGCCTTCGAGACGATCGACGGGCATTTCCGGACGATTTTCACGCGGCTGTTCGACGGCGGCAGCGCGCGGCTGGCACTGACCGAGGCCGAGGACCCGTTCGAGTGCGGCCTCGAGGTGATGGCGAGCCCGCCGGGCAAGCGGCTGCAGACGATGTCGCTGATGTCGGGCGGCGAGCAGGCGTTGTCGGCGATCTCGCTGCTGTTTGCGGTCTTTCTGACCAACCCGGCGCCGATCTGCGTCCTCGACGAGGTCGATGCCGCGCTCGACGATCACAATGTCGACCGGTTCTGCGATCTCTTGAGCGAGATCGCCGGCAATACCGAGACACGGTTCCTGGTGATCACCCATCACCGCCTGACCATGGCGCGGATGGATCGGCTCTACGGCGTGACCATGCCCGAGCAAGGTGTTTCCCAGCTCGTTTCCGTCGACCTCGGGACCGCCGAACGGCTGCGCGACCGGGCGTAGGCGCGGGCCGGTGATGCGCGGCTTTGCCGCACCGTCGGAGCCGAAAATATATTCGTGATTTCAATGGGTTGATGAGTCGGGCATTGTCCTTGACAGGCCGCGGGGCTCTCCGTATCGTGCGCCCGCCTGCGCCTTGAGCCTTGCGGTTCCGCGGCGCGGGCGCCACGGCGCAACGTATCCAGCGCAGTCGATCCATGGCCGAGCGCGAGCCTCCTCCATCCCTCCGGGACCTGGATGCACGGCTCAAGCGGGCACGGGCCGATAATTCCGATGAGGACCGGGCAGCGGCCGAAGCGCGCGAGCGCGGCAGGGGGTTCAGCCAGGCTCTCAAGATCGGTGTCGAGCTGGTCGCGGCGCTGGCGGTGGGCGTCGGGATCGGGCTGCTGCTCGACGGCTGGCTCGGAACCGCGCCGTGGTTGCTGATCGTCTTTTTCGTCCTCGGCGCGGCGGCGGGGATGCTGAATGTCTATCGCGTGATGTCGAACATGAGCCAAGGTGTCGGGTACGCCGCCGACCGACGGCAGGCGGAAGAGGCGAAAAAACGTGGCGAGCGCTGAGCATCACGGCCCGCTGTCCCAGTTCGAGATCAAGACACTGGTGCCGATCAGGCTCGGCGACGCCGATCTGTCGTTCACCAATTCCGCACTGATGATGGTGATCGCGCTGGTCCTGATCTCGTTGTTCCTGGTTTTCGGCATGCGCCGGGGCGCGCTGGTGCCCGGTCGCTGGCAGTCGATGGCGGAGCTCAGCTACGAATTCATCGTCAACCTGATCCGCGACACCATCGGCGGCGACGGGCGGCGCTATTTCCCGTTTGTCTTCACGCTGTTCATGTTCGTCCTGTTCGGCAACCTGTTGGGGATGATCCCTTACAGCTTCACCTTCACCAGCCACATCATCGTCACCTTCGCGCTGGCGGCAGTGGTCTTCGTCGGGGTGACGATCCTGGGCTTCATCAAGCACGGCGTCCATTTCTTCTCGTTCTTCGTGCCGCCCGGCGTCTCGGTTGCGCTGTGGCCGCTCCTGATCCCGATCGAGATCATCTCCTACCTGTCGCGGCCGATCAGCCTGTCGGTCCGGCTGTTCGCCAACATGCTGGCCGGGCACACGCTGTTGAAGGTCTTCGCCGGCTTCGTGCCGGCGCTCGGCGCGCTGGGGGTCCTGCCGCTGGCCTTCGTTGCCGCGCTCTGTGGCCTCGAACTGGTGATCGCGTTCCTGCAGGCTTACGTGTTCGCGATCCTGACCTGCCTTTACATCAACGACGCCTTGCACCTGCACTGAGCGGTCGCCGGCGTCGAAGGCATCATCTTGCGGAAAGAGGGGACAGAATGGAACTAGACGCAGCCAAGGTCATCGGCGCCGGCCTCGCGGTCATCGGCGTCGTCGGCTCCGGCGTGGGGATCGGGGCGATCTTCTCGTCGTTCATATCCGCGGTCGCGCGCAACCCGGCCGCACGCGGCGATGTCTTCCCGATGACCATGCTCGGGTTCGCGCTGGTCGAGGCGATCGCGCTGTTCGCGCTGGTCGTGGCCCTCGTGATCCTCTTCGGCTGATGGCCGGCAGCTTCTAGGCGCGGCGGGCCGCCATGCCGCAGCTCGAACAGATCGACACCTATCTCGGCCAGGCTTTCTGGCTGGTGGTCACGTTCGCCCTGCTCTACCTGGTCCTGTGGCGCGCGGCGCTGCCGCGCATCACCGAGGTGCTGACCCAGCGCCAGGAGCGGATGGACGACGACCTGCACAAGGCCGAGTCGTTGAAGAAGGAGGCCGCCGGCGTGCTCGCCGCCTACGAGGAAGCCGCCGCCAGGACCCGCGCCGAGGCCCAATCGATCCTGCGCGAGAGTGCGGACGCCTTCGCGGCCAGGGCGGCCGCGCGCCACGAGGAGATCGGCCGGCGCATCGCCGAGGAAACGGCGGTCAGCGAAGGCAGGATCGAAGCTGCGCGCGCCGCGGCGCTGGAGAATGTCGAGGCGATCGCTATCGAGATCGCCGAGGCGGCTGCTGCGCGCCTGACCGGCCAGGCGCCCGACCGCCAGGCGGTCGAAGCGGGCGTCGCGGCCGCGCTCACCGAGCGGCGCTGATGTTCGAGACCCCGGAATTCTGGGTCGCGGTCGGCTTCGTCATCCTAGTGGTCGGCATCGTGCGGCCGGTGGGGCGCGCGATGACCTCCGCGCTCGATGCACGCAGCGACCGGATCAGGGCCGCGCTCGATGACACGCGCACCTTGCGCGAGGAAGCCCAGCATCTGCTCGCCGAGTACCAGCGCAAGCAGCGCGATGCGGCGCGCGAGGCCGAGCTGACGATCGAGCAGGCCCGCGCGGAGGCCGAGCGCGTCACCGCCGAGGCAGGCGCCAACCTCGACCGGGTGCTCGACCGCCGCGAGACGCTGGCCCGCGAGAAGATCGCCCAGGCCGAGGACGACGCCGTCCGCGAGGTCCGCAACGTCGCCATCGATGTCGCGATCGCGGCGGCCGGCCGGGTTATCGCCGATCGGCTCGGTCAGGACCGCGCCGGCGCGCTGATCGACGAGGCGGTGGCCGAACTCCCTTACCAGCTCAACTGAACGTCGGTTCGGCGGCCTGACCGGGGACCGTCTCGGGCCGCCAGCGCAGTTTCGGATGCCGCGCGGCCTCGGTCTCGTCGAAGCGGCGCCGCGGCGCATCCTGTGGTGCGGCGTGGAACGGTGCGGCATCGCCGGACCTGGCGCGCTCGGCCAGGGCGCGGACCGTGGCGATGAAATGATCGAGGCTCTGCCTGCTCTCGGTCTCCGTCGGCTCGACCAGCAGCGCGCCGTGGACGACCAGCGGGAAGTAGATGGTCGCCGGATGGTAACCGGCATCGATCATCGCCTTGGAGAAGTCGAGCGTGGTCACCCCGGTGCCCTTGAGGAAGCTGTCGTCAAACAGGGTCTCGTGCATGCACGGGCCGTCATAGGCCGGGCTCATGACATCGGCCAGGCTGGCCTGGACATAGTTCGCGTTGAGCACCGCATCCGAAGAAGCCTGACGCAGCCCGTCGATTCCGTGGCTCATCATGTAGGCGAGCGCCCGGACGAACATCCCCATCTGGCCGTGGAAGCCTTTCATCCGGCCGAACGGCCGGGCATCGGTTGCGCTCTGGCTCTCGGTCTCGACCAGCGTGAAGCCGTCGGGACCCTCGATTACGTAGGGCACCGGCGCGAATCGGGCCAGTGCCGCCGACAGCGCGACCGGCCCGCTGCCCGGCCCGCCGCCGCCGTGCGGGGTGGAAAAGGTCTTGTGCAGGTTGAGGTGCATGCAGTCGATGCCGAGGTCGGCCGGCCGGACGCGCCCGACGATGGCGTTGAAGTTCGCGCCGTCGCAATAGAAGTAGGCGCCGGCCCGGTGGACCGCCTCGGCCTGCTCCAGGATCTCGTCCTCGAACAGGCCGCAGGTATTGGGATTGGTGAGCATGAACGCGGCGACGTCCTCGTCGAGGGCTGCGCGCAGCGCGGCGAGATCGACCCGGCCGCGGTCGTTCAGCGGCACGGACGCGACCTGGTAGCCGCACATCGCCGCGCTCGCCGGGTTGGTGCCATGCGCGGAATCGGGCACCAGCACGCGGCGGCGCGCCGCACCGCCGGCCTCCAGCGCCGCCCTGATGGTCATCAGCCCCGTCGATTCGCCGTGGGCGCCCGCCGCCGGTGACAGGGCGATGGCGGGAAGTCCGGTGAGCTGCCTCAGCCATTCCGTCAGCCGGTGCATCAGCGCCAGCGCGCCCTGAACGGTGGAGACCGGCTGCAGTGGGTGGATGTCCGCAAGACCGGCCAGGCGGGCCATCTTCTCGTTGAGCCGGGGGTTGTGTTTCATCGTGCACGAGCCCAGCGGATAGAGGCCGCTGTCGATGCAGTAGTTCTTCTGGCTGATCCGGGTGTAATGGCGCACGACCTGCGGCTCGGAAAGGCCCGGCAGGCCGATCGCCCCGGTCCGGCCGAGCCCGCCCAGCCTGTCGGCGACCGTCGGCGGCTCGGGGAGATCGACGCCGCAGCGCCCCAGCGCATCCTGCTCGAAGATCAGCGGCTCCTCGAAGTGAAGCCCGTGGTGGCTCGGCCCGGTCATCGCAGCACCTTCCTCAGAGCCTCTTCGAAGGCCGCCATGTCGGCCTCGGTCGCGGTCTCGGTCGCGGCCACCAGCAGCAACGGGACCGCTTCGTCCTCATCGGGCAGCAGGCGCGAGACCGGCACCCCGCCCAGCACCCCGCGCCCGGCCAGCGCCTCGACCACAGGCTCGGCCGGCCGGTCGAGCCGGAGGGTGAACTCGTTGAAAAAAGACCGATTGACCACCGCCGCACCGTCGAGGCGGTCGAGCCGCTCGGCAAGCTGGACCGCGACGGCGTGGTTGAGCCGGGCAAGCTGCGAAAAGCCTTCTTCCCCCAAGAGACTCAGATGGATCGAAAACGCCAGCGCGCACAGGCCGGAATTGGTGCAGATGTTGCTGGTCGCTTTCTCGCGCCTGATGTGCTGCTCGCGGGTTGCCAGCGTCAGCACCCAGCCCCGGTTGCCGTCGGCATCCAGTGCCTCGCCGGCGAGCCGGCCCGGCATCTGCCGGACGAACTTCTCGCGGCAGGCGAACAACCCGACATAGGGCCCGCCGAAGCTCAGCGGGTTGCCCAGCGACTTGCCCTCGGCGGCGACGACATCGGCGCCCATCTCGCCCGGCGCACGCACCAGGCCGAGCGCGACCGCTTCGGTGACCGCGACCACCAGCAGCGCCCCCGCCTGATGGCAGGCCCCGGCGAGCGCGCTGAGGTCTCGCAGCCGGCCGAAGAAGTCCGGATACTGGACCACGACGCAGGCGGTGCTGTCGTCGATCGCGGCATCGGGCGTCTCGATGCCGTCATAGTCGAACGGAAGCGCCTCGACATCGACCGGCTGGAAAACGAAGCCGGTCTCGATGACGGCGCGGTAATGCGGATGGAGCCCGCCCGAAAGCACGACACGGGACCGCCCGGTCACCCGCGTGGCCAGGCTCGCGGCCTCCAGGCAGGACGTAGCCCCGTCATACATCGAGGCGTTTGCCACATCGAGCCCGGTGATCAGTGCGACCTGGGTCTGGAACTCGAACAGGGCCTGCAGCGTGCCTTGCGAGAACTCCGGCTGATAGGGCGTATAGGAGGTCAGGAACTCGCCGCGCTGGATCAGCGCATCGACGCTCGCGGGGACATGATGGCGATAAGCCCCGGCGCCGAGGAAGAACGGGACCGAGCCGGCCGGCACGTTGCGCGCGGCAAGCGCGCCCAACGCGCGCTCGACCTCCAGCTCGCCCGCGTGCTCGGGCAGGTCGAAATCCGGCGCGCGGGCCGCGGGCGGCACATCGCCGAACAGGTCATCGATTGCGGTGGCGCCGATCCTCGACAGCATGGCGCGTCGGTCGGTTTCGGTGAGCGGCAGATAGCGCATACCGGTTTCCCCGCCGCCGTCGCTAGAGCGTGCCGATATAGGTCTGGTATGCGGCGGCGTCCATTAGCCCCTCGACCTCGCCCGGGTTGGACATGCGGACCTTGAGGAACCAGCCTTCGGAGGTCGGCGCGCGGTTGACCAAACCGGGATCTTCGGCCAGCAGCCCGTTGACCGCCACGACTTCGCCGGTGACCGGGGTGAAGACCTCGCTCGCCGCCTTCACCGATTCGACGACGGCGGCCTCCTCGCCCTTGGCGACCGCTTTGCCGGGCTCCGGCAGCTCCACGAAGACCACGTCGCCCAACTGTTCCTGGGCATAGTCGCTGATGCCGATGGCGGCGATGTCGCCGTCGACGAGCACCCACTCGTGATCTTCGCTGTATCTGAGATCAGCCATTGGCGGAGCCTCCTTGGCGCTTTGCGTAGCGGTGCGGAATGAAGGGCAGTCTCGCCAGCCGCGCGGGCCGCGGCCTGCCGCGGACGACGACCTGCACCGGTGCGCCCTCGCGCGCGGCCTCGGAGGCGATATAACCCATGGCGACGGGGCCGCCGAGGCTGGGCCCGAAGCCGCCGCTGGTGATTTCGCCGATCCGCATTCCGGCGGCGTCCCGGACCTCGGTATGGCCGCGTGCCGGCGCACCGCCGTCGGGCAGGATCCCCATCCGCCGGCGCGGCGGCCCGGCGGCGAGCTGGTCCGTGATGACGTCCGCGCCCGGGAATCCTCTCTGTTCCCGCCGGCGCCGAGCAATGGTCCAGGCAAGCCCGGCCTCGACAGGAGTGGTCTCCGGTCCGATGTCCTGGCCATAGAGGCAGAGCCCGGCCTCCAGCCGCAGCGTGTCGCGCGCGCCCAGACCGGCCGGGGCGACGCCGGGCGCCTCGAGCAGGATGTGGGCGATCTTTTCCGCGTCTTCGGCCGGGACCGAGATCTCGAATCCGTCCTCGCCGGTATAGCCCGAGCGCGTGATCGCAAGCCGCACGCCGTCGACCACGAACGGCGCGGCGGACATGAAATCAAGCCCGGCGGCCTCAGGCGCGACCGCGGCGATCGCCTCGGCCGCGCGGGGACCCTGCAGGGCGATCAGCGCCCGGTCGGCAAGCTCATTGAGCGCGCAGCCGGCCGGCAGGGCGGAGGCGATATGGGCGATGTCTTCGGCCTTGCGGGCGGCGTTGGCGACGACAAACAGGTAGTCGCCGACATTGGTGATGATCAGATCGTCGATGATGCCGCCGGCCTCGTTGGTCAGCATCGTGTAGCGCATCCGACCCGGCGCCAGCCCCTCGATATCGGCCGGCACCAGCGCCTCGATGGCCGGGACGCGCGCCGGCCCGCCGAGCGTGATCTGGCCCATGTGCGAGACGTCAAACAGCGAGACCGCCGTCCGGGTATGCAGATGCTCCCGGAGGATTCCGGCCGGGTACTGAACCGGCATCTCGTAGCCTGCGAACGGCACCATCTTGGCACCGAGCGCGCGATGGAGCCCATTGAGCGGGGTCCGCCGCAAGGCTGCGTCCTGGGGTACGCTCATCGGCGTCTCCGACAAACGGCACGCGTGCGTCGCGCCGCGCGCCCCCTCTGTCGGTGGACCTGAGAGATTCCCCCGCCCGGCCTGTCGCCGGGTGCGGGCTTACCCCTTCGGTGAGGCCGACCCGCCCAAGACGGACCGGACTGCTTTCCAGAGACACATCCCCCTGCGGTCCCTTTGCCTGAGAGTTTCCGGGACGCTTGCTCCTTCGGCGCCGGCAGACCGCCGACCTCTCCCGCAGGATTCGACTGTGTAACGCAGCGATCAGCCATCGGGGCCGAACGAAGGCCATCTTATTGCCTGGATTGTGAACGTCAACATTGTCGCGGGGCGGCGGTTGGCGCGACGGAAGCCGGGCATGGTATAAACAGCCTCAACCGGCTGGGTTGCCAACAACAGCCGGAATTGGGGACCGGTGGGTGCGGCGATGAGAACAAGATCCGGATTGATGACCTTCGTCGGGGCATCGGTCCTGCTGACCTTCGCCGCATCGGCGGCGACCTACATCCAGTACCGGAGCTTCGATCCCTGTATGTGGATGGAGCAGGACATCGCCGAGGACGCCGGCCTGCCCCGGTTCGCCGCGAAAGCCCGCATACAGAGCCAGTTCCTGGTCGAGGGGATCACCCACCCCGACACCGGCCAATGCGTCCTGGCATGGTGGGGGTTCCGGGCCGAGGCCTCCTCCGGCGGCTCGTAAGCCGCCTCGTCCGCAAACCGGCTCAGGCAGCCACACGATGATGCCGGGAACCGGGCGCAGGTCGCCCGCCCCGGCGACGGACGTCATCACGCCTTTTCGCGGTTTGCGGCGAGCCAGGAATCGACCAGCGCCACGGTCTGGTCTACGGCCTGCGAGCGCAACCCCTTCTGCGCCGCGATGGCGCGGACAAGGCTGTCGGCCCGTTCGATATTCTGCGCACCGGCGAGCAGGGCGCGCGCCGCCGAGGAAGGCCTGACGAGCCCCTGGGCGGCGTTGGCGTATTTCTCGAACGGCACCTGGTCGGCTTGCGTCGCGCCGAGCTCCCGGCAGAGCGCGCTCACCCACTCGTAGACCGAGCGCGACGCCTCGATGTCGCCGTGGACGGCGTCGCGGATCGATTGCATGTCGTGCTTGCGCACGCAGCGGTAATTGCCGGTCAGCAGCATCGACCATTTGGCGAGCGGCACGAAGACCGAGTCGTGTACCTTGAGCTTGACCGGAAGCTCGATCGCGCCGTTGCCGTCGTCATAGCGGCTCGCCTCGATATCGGCCTGCAGTTCGCGCAGGACCGCCGTGTGACGGTCGAAGCCGAACCGAGCCACTTTGAAGTTGGTCGGCAGGCTCACCTGGAGGACGTTGGTCTTCTCCTCAGGCGGGCGGAAGGCCTGCGGATCGGGGCTGCACAGGGTGACCAGATCGGGATCGAAGCTGTCCCAGACGCTTGCGTCGGTGTAGCAGCCGGTCAGCGCCTCGACATCGAGGCCGGGAATCCGCCGCAGATAAGGCAGCGGCGGCATGTTCATGATCGACATGCACGGCACGCGCGACTTGGCGACCGCGTCGAGCAACGCGCGCACGCCCGGGGCGCGGTATTGCGGCTCCTGCATGGCGAGCGCGATCAGGTCATAGGCGGCGGGGTCGACCTGGTCGGGCGTCGCGGCCGACAGGTCGCCGGGCAGGGTGCGGGAATCGATCTCAACCAGACCGTCGCGCGCCTTCGCCGGCATGCGGACCTTCTGGCCCTCGGCGTTGATCAGCGCCGCTTCCTCGGGCAGGCAGACCAGTTTCGCGGAATGGCCTGCGGCCGCCAGCTTGATGGCGAGCAGCGAGCCGTAAGATGCACCCAGGATCAGCGTGCTGTAGCTCCCACCCATCGTCGGCCTCCAACTGTTTCGCGAATTCTAGACCGCAACTGGGTCGGATTGCACGCCCGCGTTCAGCGCAAGCGCTGCTCCGGTCGGGCACCGTCGCGCCTGCCGCGCTGGTTGTAGTCCAGCTCGGCCGCGCTAAGCTGGCAGCCGACGAAGATATTGAAGTCGCTGCTTGCCCGGCCTTGCTCGAGGGGGATCTCGACCGCGATCTCGTCGCGGTAGAGGGCCCGGTTCCGGCCTTTCTCGAATTCGACGGCGACCGCGAAACGCCGCTTGCCGGCCGGCTGGGGGTGGAATTGCGGGATGGCGACGAAGTATTCGAAGCTGGCTTTGCTGTCGCGGTTGGCCGGGCCGCGTTCCAGCGCGAACTCGAGGACGAGCGCGACCGCGACCTTGTTCTTGTTCTTGTCGACCTCGCACCCGCCCCGGTAGTTCACCAGGCGCGTGCGAAAGACGACATCGGTCACGTCGCGCCCCGGGCCGGGCAGGAAGCGCACCAGTTCGTCGGCGTATTCCAGGATATCCACGCGCGGGCAGAGCTTGCGCGGGCGCTTGCCGTCCGAGCCCGCGCACCCGGCCAGAAGTGCCGCGGCCAGGATCCACGCGATGCCGCGCGCCGCGTGCGGCCGGACGGCCCTGCCGGGTGCCGGCGCTTGCCGCACGGGGTTCAGACGTTGTTGTGGGTTCCGTCGCAAACCGGCTTGTTGGAGGTCTGCTTGCAACCGCAGAACCAGACCTTGCGGTCCGCCTTTGCATCGTATTGCATCGGGGTCAGCCCGGTCCCCTTGTGCGAGCCGTCGCAGAACGGCTGGTTCGCGCTCCGGCCGCAGGCGCACCACCAGTATTCCGTGCCCGATTCGACGTCGATGCCATAGGGTTCCTTCTGCGCGATAACCGGCTCCGCCATCTCTACCTTCCTTTGTCGCTGTTGCTGTATTATTTAGGTCGTGCCCGATGGGACCATCGGACCGCCGTCGCTGCGGCGGACTTTAGTGAAGGCGCCGGACATGCTCAAGGCGCCATTTCGAACGGGCCGCCGTCGATGCCGAAGCTTCCGCTGACGATCATGCTGGCCGGACCGAGGGGATTCTGCGCCGGCGTCGACCGGGCGATCGAGATCGTCGAGCTGGCGCTGGAGAAGTACGGCCAGCCGGTCTATGTCCGCCACGAGATCGTCCACAACCGCTATGTCGTCGCCGCGCTCGAGGACAAAGGCGCGGTCTTCGTCGAGGAACTCGACGAGGTCCCCGACGGCGTGCCGGTGGTGTTCAGCGCCCACGGCGTCGCCAAGGCGGTGGTCACCGAGGCCGACCGCCGGGAGATGTTCTATCTCGATGCGACCTGTCCGCTGGTCACCAAGGTGCATGTCGATGCACGCCGCCATGCCGGCGAAAGGCGGCAGATCATCCTGGTCGGCCATGCCGGCCACCCCGAGGTCGTCGGCACCATGGGCCAGCTCCCGCCCGGGAAGATGATCCTCGTCGAGACCGTGGAAGACGCCCTGTCGGTCAACGTCGCCGACCCGGACAACCTCGCCTACGTCACCCAGACGACGCTGTCGGTCGACGAGACATCGGAGATCGTCGCGGTGCTCACCCGCCGTTTCCCAAAAATCACCGCGCCGCACAAGGAAGACATCTGCTATGCGACGACCAACCGCCAGGCCGCGGTCAAGGAGATCGCCGGGCGCTGCGATGCGCTGGTGGTGATCGGTGCGCCGAACTCGTCGAACTCCAACCGGCTTGCCGAGGTGGCGCGCGCCAGCGGGTGCAAGAAGGCGCTGCTGATCCAGCGCGCCCACGATATCGATCGCTTTTGGCTCGATGGCGTCGCCCGGCTCGGCGTCACCGCCGGCGCCTCGGCACCGGAGATCCTGGTGCGCGAACTGATCGATCTCTGCGCCGGATGGTTCGAGGTCACGGTCGAAGAGGTGGACCTGATCCGCGAGTCGGTCGAATTCTCCCTGCCCCGCGCTCTGACCGCGTGAGGCGGACCCGCACGGTCTGCGGTGGCGGTCTATACCGATGTCTGCGACGAGGCCATGGAGGGCTTTATCGCCCAGTATGATCTCGGCCGCGTGCTGGCCTTCAAGGGGATCGCCGAGGGGATCGAGAACTCCAACTATCTGCTGCGCACCGAGCGCGGCGCCTTCATCGTGACGTTGTACGAGCGCCGGGTCGATGCCCGCGACCTTCCCTTCTTCCTCGGGCTGATGGAACACCTTGCCGGGAACGGGATCGCCTGTCCGACGCCGGTCCACGGCCGCGACGGCAGGGCGCTGCGGACGCTTTGCGGCCGCCCGGCCGCGGTGGTGACGTTCCTCGACGGGATTGGCGCCCGGCGGCCGACTCCGCGGCACTGCGCGCTGCTCGGCGGCGCGATGGCGCGGATGCACCGCGCCGGGGAGGGGTTCGGGATGGAGCGGTCCAACGCGCTCGGCGTCCGGTCATGGCGCCCACTGTTCGCGCTGTGCCGCGACCGCGCCGATGAAGTCCTGCCCGGTCTGGCGGACGAGATCGACGGCGAGCTCGATTTCCTCGACGAAGGATGGCCGGGCGGCGCGCCGGGCGGGGTGATCCACGCGGACCTGTTCCCGGACAACGTCTTCTTCCTCGGCGGGGCGCTGTCGGGTCTGATCGATTTCTACTTTGCCTGCAACGACCTCTACGCCTATGAGCTTGCGATCTGTCTCAACGCCTGGTGCTTCGAGACCGGCGGCGACTTCAACATCACCAAGGCCCGCCGCATGATCCAGGCCTATGGAGCCGAGCGTCCGCTGACCCGCGCGGAGATCTCCGCCCTGCCGGTTCTCACCCGCGGCGCCGCGCTGCGCTTCCTGCTCACCCGCTTGCACGACATGTTGTTCCCGGCCGAGGGCGTGATGGTCCGCCGCAAGGACCCGCTCGAATACCTGCGCAAGCTGCGCTTCCACCGCGGGCTTTCCGGGCCGGGCGCCTACGGGCTCGACCCATGAGCGGCCGGACGGTGGCGATCTTCACCGACGGTGCATGCAGCGGCAACCCCGGCCCGGGTGGCTGGGGCGCGCTGTTGCGCTACGACGGCACGGAGAAGGAGCTGTGCGGCGGCGAGGATCCGACGACCAACAACCGCATGGAGTTGATGGCCGCCATCCGCGCCCTGGAGTCGCTGAAACGCCCGGTCAACGTCGTCCTCCACACCGACAGCACCTACCTGAAGGACGGGATTACGCGCTGGATCGACGGTTGGAAGCGCAACGGCTGGAAGACCGCCGCCAGGAAACCGGTCAAGAACATCGATTTATGGCAGCGCCTCGACGCCGCGCTTGCCGGCCACAACGTCGAATGGCGCTGGGTCAAGGGGCATGCCGGGCATGTCGACAACGAGCGCGCCGATGCGCTGGCGCGCAAGGGCCTCGCCGGGCGCGGGTAGGCCCCGCCCTAAATCTGGGTCAGGAGCGTGCCCGCGTCGCTGACCTCGAAACCGCCGCCCTCCTCGAGATTGAGCTGGGTGATGGTGCCGTCATCGACGATCATGGAATAACGTCTGGAGCGCATCCCGAGGCCGCGCTCGACCAGATCGAGCTCGACGTCCAGCGCCTTGGCGAAGGCGCCGCTGCCGTCGGCCAGCATCATCACCCCGTCGCCGACGTTCTGGCTCTTGCCCCAGGCGTTCATCACGAAGACGTCGTTGACCGCCACGCACGCGATCGTATCCACGCCCTTGGCCTTGATCGCGCCGGCCTGCTCGACGAAACCCGGCAGGTGCTTGGCCGAGCACGTCGGGGTGAAGGCTCCGGGAACCGCGAAGACGGCGACCTTCTTGCCGGAAAACAGCTCCTCGGTCGTGATCGGTGCCGGACCGTCCGCGCCCATCGCCGTCAGCGTCGCTTCCGGGATCCTGTCACCCACCGTGATCGTCATCGCGCTTCCCCCTTTGTGCGAAAAGTCCGCGCCTGAGATAAGGCATCGCCCTTGCGATGTCACGCCCGTTGCGCGCCGGCGGGTTAACGTTTCGTTACCGCCGTCGGACCGCCGCCGCCGGTGCCGGCGCGGGCCAGGGTTTCCATGACAGATTTCTGGGTCAGGATCTCCGGAAGCGGGATCCCGCCCGGTCCGCCCGGTCCGTAAACGACGTTGAACGGGATGCCGTAGCGCCCGAAGGACTTCAGGAACGCGGCGATCTCCCGGTTCGGGCGCGTCCAGTCGGCCCGCATAGCCAAAATATCCTTGCCCGCCAGCCGGCCGCTCACCGGCGGGGCGTCGAGCACCAGGGCCTTGTTGACCTGGCAGGTGATGCACCAGTCCGCTGTCACGTCGACGAACACCAGCTTTCCGGCCGCGACCTCGCGGGCAATGCGCGACCGGTCGAATTCCGTCCATTTCCCGGCCAGAGCCTTGCTCGGGCCGGGTCCGGCGCCGGGCCAGGCCGCCAGCGCCAGCGCGATCACGACCGCGGCGCCTGAGACCGCGAACCCGGCGCTCGACCGGGCGCGGGTGGCCGCGCCGGCCAAGGCGAGGCCGACGGCAAGCCCAACCAGGCAGATGCCGGCCACCACCGCCCGCTCCAGGCCGGTCTGGACGGCGAGCACGCTCAGGAGCCAGGCCGCGGTGGCGACCAGCGCGAGCCCTAGCACACGGCGCAGCATGCGCATCCACGGGCCCGGCCGCGGCATCCGGGTCGCGATCCCGGGGAAGGCGGCGACCGCAAGGTACGGCAGCGCAAGACCGATCCCGAGCGCCAGGAAGACGGCGTAGATCTCCAACGGACCACGGGAGAGTGCGAAACCCACCGCGGTGCCGAGGAACGGCGCCGAGCACGGTGTGGCGAGCAAAGTGGCGAACGCGCCGGTCAGGAAGTGGCCGCCCATGCCGTGGCCCTTGCCGCCGCCGGCGAGGGCGAAATCGGAGACCGCACCCGGCAACCGGATCTCGAAAAGCCCGAACAGGTTCGCCGCGAACAGGGTGAGGATCACGGCCATGAACACCAGGAACAGCGGCTGCTGGAACTGGATGCCCCAGCCCGCCGATTGGCCGGCCAGACGCAGGCCGACCGCGCCGCTGCCGAGCACCAGGAACGACACCAGGATGCCGGCGGTGGATGCCAGGAACCCTGCCCGCACCGCGCCCGCGTGGCCGCCGCCATGGCCCACCACCGACAACAGCTTGAGCGACAGGACGGGCAGCACGCAGGGCATCAGGTTGAGGATCAGCCCGCCGAGGACCGCAAGCGCCAGGATCACCGCTAGGCTTCGGGCGGGCGCGGCGGCCGGCGGGGCGCTCAGAACCACGGTGCGCTCGATCGCCCGGTCGCCGTCGACCGCGGTCAGAACCAGTTCGCGGCCGACCAGCGACTCGGTGGTCTTGGGCGGCGCCAACGCGGCGATCCGCACCAGGGCGGCCTGGCCGCCGGGCTCGATGATCGATTGCGGTGCTTCGAACGCCCAACCCGCGGCGCCCTCGACATAGACGTCGGGCCCCGACAGCGGCGCCCGCGCGAGCAGGCGCAGCTCTACCGCCGTGGTGGTGGCACCACCCACCGCGGCCGCGGATTCGATCCGCAGCGGACCGTCCTCGCCGGTCACCGGGACCCGCGCCCGAAAGGCCGCAATCAGGCCGTGCTCGATCGAGGACGTCTCAAGACCCGCCGGCAGCGCGAAGGCGAGATCGGCCTCGTAGGGCACGCAGATGTCGTTGCAGGTCAGATAGCGCACCTTCGCCCGCAGGGCGACCGGCTCGCCGGGCTCGCGGACGGCGACGGTCACCGGCAGGACCACCTCCCCGGTGTAGCCCAGCGTCTCCAGGCCGAGGACCGAGAACCGCTGCGGCGCCGGCCAGGACAGCCGCGCTTCGGCCAGGTTCCGCGATCCGGCCCAGTCGGGCACGGGCGGGAAACCGGCATCGCCCGGCGAGCGCCAGTAGATCTTCCAGTCCTTGTTCATCTTGAAGTGCAGCCCGGCCTGGACCGTCGCACCCTGGCCGACTGCGTTGGTGGCCGTGATCAGCCGGACCGCGCCGTGCTCGGTCCGCCACCATTCCGACGCGGCCGCGTGGGCGGGCCCGGCGCCCAGCATCGCCAGGGCCATCGGAACCATAACCGCCGCCGCCGCCAACAGACGGTCGACCGGGCGCTTGGCGCTCACACTCACACCATTACCTGTCGTTCGGATATTGCGGTATACTCCGTCCGGCAGCCGCCGAGGGGCGCGGCCCGACAGCGAGGCCGCTTCGCCTCCGATATATAGGACGACAGGCGCTCACGCGTTCGTAAAATTTGCGTGTCGTCCCATCCCGCCCCCGGCAGGCGAGGAGAGACCTGACCGCGCAGGAAGGGCGTTTCGATGGGTTCGGATGACGGCAACCAAGGCTATCTGACCGGGCAGCTCCTGGTCGCGATGCCGCAGATGGAGGATTCGCGGTTCGCCAAGGCGGTCATCTATCTGTGCGCGCATACCGCCGACGGCGCGATGGGGCTGGTCGTCAACAAACTGATGGAAAACGTCGATTTTCCCGACCTCTTGGAGCAACTCAACATTTCCGGCGACGGTGGAAGCATCAACGTCCATTTCGGCGGCCCGGTCGAGACCGGGCGCGGCTTCGTCCTGCATTCGGCGGATTTCGTCGAGGATGCCACGCTGGTCATCAACGACGCGGTCGCGCTGACCGCGACGATCGACATCCTCAAGGCGATCGCGGCGGGCAAGGGTCCCCAGCGCAGCCTGCTGGCGCTGGGCTATGCCGGTTGGGGACCGGGCCAGCTCGACAGCGAGATCCAGCGCAATGGCTGGCTGTCGGTGCCGGCCGACGAGACCCTGATTTTCGAGGGCAGCCACGAGAACCGCTGGGAACGGGCGATGGCCAAGATCGGCATCAACATCAACATGCTCTCCGGCGACGCCGGCCACGCCTGACACCAACCCTCACCCTGCCTCTCCCGCGATCGGGAGGGTTTTACGTCAACGCCGCAACGATCGCGTCATAATCCGGGATGCCCGAGACCGGGCCGATCGCAGCCAGCGTGGGCGGGCCGGCGCGCAGCCGCCCGGAGAGACGTTCGATCGCGCCGACATCGACCGCGTCGATCCTGGCGATCACCTCGGGGATCGAAAGCGGCCGGCCGTAGACCAGCGTCTGGCGCGCGATCTGCTCGGCGCGCGCGGCGGTGCTTTCCAGCGACATCACGATTCCGGCCTTGAACTGCGCGCGGGCGCGTTGCAGTTCGGGCTCGGTGATGCCCTCGGCCATTCCGCGAACGTGGCGGCAGATCAGCCCGACGACCTCGTCCGCGGCCTCGCGACCGGTACCGGCGTAGATGCCGAAGATCCCGGAATCGACGTAGGTCGAGCCGAAGGTGTAGATCGAATAGACCAGCCCCCTGTCTTCGCGGATATCCTGGAACAGCCGCGAAGACATGCCGCCGCCGAGTATCGCCGAGAGGATCGACATCGCGTAGTAGTCGGGGTCCTCGTAGGCGAGGCCCTCCAGGCCCAGCACGATATGGACCTGCTCCAGGTCGCGGTCCCGGCGTGCATCGCCGCCGGCATAGCGCGCCGGGACCGGCTGCGCCCCGCCGGTCGAGACGAGCCCGCCGAAGGCGGCTCCGGCGTGGCCGGCGAACCGGTCGTGGTCGATCTTGCCGGCCGCGGCGACCACCATGCGCGGCGCGGTATAGTTCTGCCCCATGTAGTCGATCAGCGCCGCGCGTTTCATCCCGGCGACCAGTTCCGGCGTTCCCAGCACCGGCCGGCCCACCGCCTGGTCGGGGAAGGCCGCCTGCTGGAAGAGGTCGAAAACCAGGTCGTCGGGGGTGTCGTTGGCCTGGCCGATCTCCTGCAGGATCACCGTGCGCTCGCGCTCGAGCTCGGCCGGATCGAAGACCGAGCGTTGCAGGATGTCGGCAAGGATGTCCAGCGCCAGCCCCTCGTCGCCGGCCAGCACGGTGGCATAGTAGGCGGTGAACTCGTGCGATGTGTAGGCGTTGAGATATCCGCCGACCGATTCGATCTCCTCGGCGATGGCGCGCGCGGATCGCTGCCGCGTGCCCTTGAAGGCCATGTGCTCCAGCATGTGGGCGATGCCGTTGACCTCGGCCGTCTCATGCCTGGTACCGACATTGACCCAGCAGCCGAGCGAGACCGTCTCGACCGCCTCCATGCGCTCGCTCATCACCCGCAGGCCGTTAGCCAACGTGGTCACTTCAACGCTCATGCCGCACCCCGCAGGGATATGCGCTCGCGGATATGGGCCTTCAGGGCCGCGATATCGTTGTCCAGGACGACGAACCGCTCCGGGAGATCCATCAAACCGGCAAGCCGAGGCGGCAGGACCGGCCGCTCCCCGGTCGCGGCGGCGACGGCGTCGGGGAACTTGGCCGGGTGAGCCGTCGCCAGAGCCACCAAGGGGACCGCCGGATCGCGCCGCTTCGCCCGGCCGACATCGACCCCGATGGCGGTGTGGGGGTCGAGCGCGACGCCGCTGGCGTCGAATTCCGCCTCGATGATGCGCGCGGTCTGCCTGTCGGTGCGCCGGTCCGAGGCGAAGACCTTGCGCAGGTCGCGCATGGCGGCGCTGTCGATCTTCAGCCGGCCCGACTGGCGGAAGCTTTCCATCATCCGTCGGACCGCAGCGCCGTCGCGGCCGAGGATGTCGAACAGCAGCCGCTCGAAGTTGCTGGACACCTGGATGTCCATCGACGGGCTGATGGTCGGCATCACCTTGCCGATGGTCATGCTGCCGCGCGCGAAGAACCGTGCGAGGATGTCGTTGCGGTTGGTGGCAACGATCAGCTGGTCGATCGGCACCCCCATCCGGCGCGCGACGTAGCCGGCGTAGACGTTGCCGAAATTCCCCGTCGGCACCGCGAAGGCGACCGGCCGCGCAGGCGCGCCGAGCGCCGCGGCCGCGATCACGTAATAGACGGTCTGGGCGATGATCCGCGCCCAGTTGATCGAATTGACGGCGCTGAGCCTGCATTCGTTGCGCAAGGCGCGGTCGGCGAACAGCGCCTTGACCAGATCCTGGCAGTCATCGAACGTGCCCTGGACGGCGACGTTGTGAACATTGGCCGCATCGACCGTCGTCATCTGGCGGCGCTGGACGTCGGAGACCCTTCCCTCGGGATGGAGGACGAAGATCTCGATCGCTTCGCGCCCGCGGCACGCCTCGATCGCCGCCGAGCCGGTATCGCCGGATGTCGCCACGACGATCGAGACGCGCTCGCCCCGGCGGTGCAGCGCATGGTCGAACAGCCGTCCCAGCACCTGGAGCGCATAGTCCTTGAAGGCCAGCGTCGGTCCGTGAAACAGCTCCAGCAGCCAGTCGTTGCGATCGAGCTGGACCAGCGGTGCGACCGCTTGGTGGTCGAACCCGGCATAGGCGGCATCGACAATATCCGCCAGGGTCTGCTCCTCGATCGCCGGAACCACGAACGGCGCCATCACCCGGCACGCGACCTCGGAATAGGGCAGGGCGGCGAACGAGGCGAGTTCGCCGGCCTCCAGGCTGGGCCATGTCTCCGGCAGGTAGAGGCCGCCGTCCGGCGCGAGCCCGGTGAGCAGAACACCCTCGAAATCGAGCGGCGGAGCCTCGCCCCTTGTACTGAGATAGCGCACCGTTGGACCTTTCGCGTCAATCGCGCATATAGGCTTCAATCCGCCCGCGGAGCAACGGATATCGGCGCGGCGCCCGGCGGTCAGTGGGCCAGATAGCGGGCGTGCAGGTGCTGCTTGAAGGCCCCGGTGCCCAGCGGTGCGCCGGTCGCGGCTTCGAGCATCGCATCGCTGGAGGGCAGCAGCGAGCCTCTGCGGTGGACGTTCTCGCCGAGCCAGTCCATCAAAGGCGCGAAATCTCCGGCCGCAATCGCATCCCGAATCCCTGGATCGGCGTCCCTGGCCGCGGCAAAGAGCTGGGCGGCGGCCATTGCACCCATCGTATAGGTCGGGAAATAGCCCCAGGCGCCGTCATACCAGTGGATGTCCTGGAGGCACCCGAGGGCGTCGTTCGGCGGGCGGATGCCGAGCAGCCGCTCCATGGCCTCGGACCACGCCTCGGGGAGATCGGCGACGGCGATC
Organism: Alphaproteobacteria bacterium; assembly: GCA_965248835.1. Classification (GTDB taxonomy): domain Bacteria; phylum Pseudomonadota; class Alphaproteobacteria; order MPNO01; family MPNO01; genus CAYFYS01. Next base: position 660,113 of record CBDFLJ010000001.1, on the reverse strand, counting down.
TCGCCCGCGATCATCGCCCGCTCAAGCCGGTAGCGCAGGATGACATGGGCCGGGTAGGTGACCTCGTCGGCGTCGACGCGGATAAGGCCGGGTTCCACCCGATGGTAGTGGCGGCGCAGATTCGATTCCTCCCACGCCGGCCCGGATCCGGCGAAGGCCTCGCGCACCAGGGGGGCCAGGAAACCGATGAACTCCGCCGACCGGCACGCTTGCATCTCGATCATCAGCGATTGACTCTCATGCATCGCCATGCCGCGCGCCCGGCCGACCGGCTGGCGCCGCCAGTCCGGTGGCAGGCCCATCTCGTAGAGCGCATGGCCGGTCTCGTGCAGCACCGCCATGACCGACTGGGTGAAATCGGCCGGATCGTAGCGGGTGGTGATGCGGATATCCTCCGGCACACCGCCGCAGAACGGGTGCAGGCTTTCATCCAGCCGGCCGTTGTCGAAACGGAACCCGAGCCGTTCCATGAGCTTCAACGCGAGCGCGCGCTGGGTTTCGACCGGGAACGGCCCGTCCAGGGGAAGCGGCTTCGGGCGGGCGGTCTGGGCCTCCAGCACCTCGGCCAGGAAATCCGGCAGGAAGCCGGCCAGATCGTCGAGCAGCGCATCGGTGCGCGCGGCCCTCGCACCCGGCTCGTAGGCATCCATCAGCGCCTCGAAGGTCGTGCATCCGAGCACCGTGGCCTTGGCCTCGCCGGTGCGGCGGACCAGGTCCAGCACCGTCTCCAGATGCGGTCTTACGGCCGCGAAGTCGTCGTCGGCCCGTGCGGTGCGCCAAGCCATCTCGCAGGCGGCTTCGGCCCGGGACCGCGCCTCGACCAGATCGGCATCGACGGCGGCGGCATGGATCCATGCACGGCGCATCTCGCGGACATTGGCCGACCGCCACGCATCCCCGGCGGCCTCGGCGGCGGCCGCCTCCAGGCGATCGGCCATGCCGTCCTCGGTCAGGATCTCGTGGCAGACGCGCTTGAGTGCGGCGAGCTGGTCGGTACGCGCCGCGGCACCGCCGCTGGGCATGTTCACCGCCATGTCCCAATGGAGCAAGCCGACGGCTTCGCGCAGCGCTGCGAGTCTGGCAAACCGTGCCTGGAGCGCGGCATAGGCACCGTCGGGTCTCATCGCCCGGCCCTTCCCTCGCGCGGTGCGGGCGTGCGCCCGGAAGCCGGCATCTCAGGCCCCGCCCATGCGCACGATCGACATGACGTAGAACAGCCCCACCAGCCCGAGCAGCACCGCCAGCAGCGCGAGGTTCCCGGCGCGCCGCCGCCGATGGCGTTGGCTGTAAGCGCGCCTCGGCATCGGCTTAGAACACACCGGCGAGAAGCCGTTCGGCCAGCATCGTCGCGAACAGGACGAACAGATAGAGGATCGAGAAACCGAACAGCCTGGGCGCCCGCGCTTCGTCCGCCGCGCGCCAGACCTGCCATGCGAGGCCGATGAAGACCAGCCCCATCGCCGCGGCGATCCCGGCATAGACCGGCCCGGCGATGCCCAGGACGGACGGCGACAACGAGACCGGCACCAGGAGCAGCGTGTAGAGCAGGATCTGGCGCTTGGTCTCGCGCGTGCCGGCGACCACCGGCATCATCGGGATGCCAGCCTCCTGGTAGTCGCCGCACTTGTAGAGCGACAGCGCCCAGAAATGCGGCGGCGTCCACATGAAGATCAGCGCGAACAGCGCGATCCCGCCGAGCCCGATGTCGCCGGTGACCGCCGCCCAGCCGATCATCGGCGGCACCGCGCCGGCGGCACCGCCGATAACGATGTTCTGCGGTGTCCGCCGCTTGAGCCAGATCGTGTAGACGAAGACATAGAAGGCGATGGTCAGCGACAGCAGCGCGGCGGCGGTCCAGTTGGCGGCGAGCGCCATGACGCTGACCGAGCCGACCGAAAGCATCACCCCGAAGCCCAGCGCGGTGCCGGGATTCATGCGCCCGGCCGGCAGCGGCCGCGCCCGAGTCCGCGTCATCAGCGCGTCGACGTCGCGCTCGTACCACATGTTGACCGCCCCGGCCGCACCCGCCCCGACCGCAATGCACAGGACCGCAATCACCGCCAGCACCGGGTGCATGTCGCCGGGTGCCAGAACCAGCCCGGTCACCGCGGTGAAGACGACCAGCGACATCACCCGCGGCTTGAGCAGCGCAACGAAGTCGCCGACCGGCGGCCCGTCGGCGAGGGCGATTTGGGGGGCTGTCAATCCGGTCTGTCTATCGGCCAAGGCTCTGACGGGTCCTCCCACCCCTCATCGTGTCTGCGGCAGATCGTCGTAGCCGCGGAAGGGCGGCGGGGAGCTCAGCGACCATTCGAGCGTCCTCGCCCCCTCGCCCCACGGGTTCTCCGTCACGCGCTCGCCCGCGGTGAGGGTCTTCAGGCACATCCACAGGAAGACCAGCACGCCGAGCGCCGAGATCCAAGAGCCGAGCGCGGAAATCTGGCTCCACAAGGCGACGGCCTCGGCATGGTCCGGGATTCGCCGCGGCATGCCCGCCAGGCCCAGGACATGCTGCGGCAGGAAGGTCAGGTTCACGCCGAGGAACATCAGCCAGAAATGGAGCTTGCCCAGCGCTTCGGAGTAGCGCCGCCCGCACATCTTGGGCAGCCAGTAATAGAACCCGCCGAAGATCGCGAACACCGCGCCCATCGACAGGACGTAGTGGAAGTGGGCGACGACGGAATAGCTGTCCTGCAGCGGCCGGTCCATGCCGGCGTTGGCCAGGACGACGCCGATCACCCCGCCGACGGTGAACAGGAAGATGAACCCGACCGCCCACAGCATGGGCGTGTCGAACCGGACCGAGCCGCGCCACATGGTCGCGATCCAGGAGAGGATCTTCAACCCCGTCGGCAGCGCGATGACCAGGCTCGCCAGGGTGAAATAGGTCTCGGTGTCGACGTCCAGGCCTACGGTGTAGATGTGGTGGGCCCAGACGACGAAACCGACGAATCCGATCGCCACCATGGCATAGGCCATGCCGAGATAGCCGAAAACCGGCTTCCTGGAGAAGGTCGCCACGATCTGGCTGATCATGCCGAAGCCGGGCAGGATCAGGATGTAGACCTCGGGGTGGCCGAAGAACCAGAACAGGTCCTGGAACAGGATCGGATCGCCGCCGCCCGCCGCCTCGAGGAAGGTCGTGCCGAAATTGCGGTCGGTCAGCAGCATGGTGATCCCGCCGGCGAGCACCGGCAGCGACAGCAGCAGCAGAAAGGCGGTCACCAGAATCGACCACACGAACAGCGGCATCATGTGCAGCCGCATGCCCGGTGCGCGCATGTTGAAGATGGTGGTGATGAAATTCACCGCAACCAGGATGGAGGACGCGCCGGCCAGATGCAGGCTGAAGATCGCCAGCTCCACCGCGGGCCCGGGCGGGCCGGTATCGGCGCCGAGCCGCGGGTCGGTCGTCCAGCCGTCCCCGAGGCCGCCGAAGAACGGCGAGGCCAGCAGCAGGATGAAGGACGGCACCAGGAGCCAGAAGCTGATGATGTTCATCCGCGGGAACGCCATATCGGGCGCCCCGATCATCAGCGGCACGATCCAGTTGCCGAACCCGCCGATGATCGCCGGCATTACCATGAAGAAGACCATGATCAGCCCGTGGGCGGTGATCAGCACGCTGAACAGGTGGTGGTCGCCGCCCAGAACCTCGGATTCGGGGCCGGCGAGCTCCATGCGGAAGACGATCGACATCGCGCCGCCGATCAGCCCGGCGAACACCGCGAACACGAGATACATCGTGCCGATGTCCTTGTGGCTGGTCGAGAAGACCCACCGCCGCCAGCCCCTGGGATGGTCCTCGTGGCGCCCGAAGTGCGGCGCCGCTGCGTCGCTCATGGCCCTGTCCCCCGGTCGTCTTGGCGGCTCGCGGCCGCCGGATCAACCGGATCGGTCATCGTGCTGTCGGAGGCGAAGTTGCCGTTGCTGACAGGCATCGGAATCGACCTGCTGTCGTCCAGAGGGCTGCCGCCGATGCCGTCCGACCCGCGCTCGGCCGCTCCGAGGTTACCGCGCATCGGCCGAAGCCGCGCGATTGATACACACCGCGATCGTCAAAAACAAGGTATGCGGCGGGGCACGCCTGGCCGGTCAAAGGGTGACACCGAAGCCGGCCGGGTCCATATAGAGGCGGGTGCGCCATTGCGAAGGAAACCGATATGGCCGATCTGGCAACGACGGACGAGCTGTTCTTCAGCCGCACCGGGCTCGACCGCGCCCGGGTCGAGCGAACGCTTGCCGATGCGCTGGCCGGAACCGATGACGGCGAGCTGTTCATCGAATACCGCCAATCGGAGGGCTTGGCCTTCGACGATGGCAGGCTGAAGACTGCCTCGTTCGACACCAGCCAGGGCTTCGGGCTGCGCGCGGTCGCGGGCGAGACCACCGGCTACGCCCATGCCGCGGAGATCTCCGAGGCCGCGATCGGGCGTGCCGCGCAGACCGTCAAGGCGGTGCGGGCCGGCCGCGGCGGAATCGCCGCCGAAGGCCCGGCCGCGACCAACACCGCGCTCTACGCCGAGGACAACCCGCTGGGCGAGATCTCCTTCGAGGCGAAGGTCAAGCTGCTGCAGGACATCGATGCCTACGCCCGCGGCCGCGACGCCCGGGTCGCCCAGGTGGTCGCCTCGATCGCCGGCGAATGGCAGGCGATCCAGATCATCCGCGCCGACGGCAGGCGGGCGGCCGACATCCGTCCTCTGGTCCGGTTCAACGTCTCCATCGTGGTCGCCGACGGCGGTCGGATGGAGACCGGCAGCCATGGCACCGGCGGCCGGACCGCCTATGGTCCCTACATGGCCGAGGACGCCTGGAAGGCGCAGGTCGAGGAGGCGCTGCGCCAGGCGCTGGTGAACCTCGAATCGGTCCCGGCGCCGGCCGGGGAAATGCCGGTGGTACTGGGGCCCGGATGGCCCGGCGTCCTGCTGCACGAAGCGATCGGCCACGGGCTGGAAGGCGATTTCAACCGCAAGAAGACCTCGGCCTTCGCCGGCCTGATGGGCGAACGGATCGCCTCGCCCGGCGTCACCGTCGTCGATGACGGCACCATCGCCGGCCGGCGCGGCTCGCTCAGCATCGACGACGAGGGCACGCCGAGCCAGCACACGACGCTGATCGAGGACGGCATCCTGACCGGTTACATGCAGGACCGGCTGAACGCCCGGCTGATGGGCCTGGCGCCAACCGGCAACGGCCGGCGGGAGAGCTTCGCCCACGCACCGATGCCGCGAATGACCAACACCTACATGCTGTCCGGCGAGCGCAGCAGCGAGGAGATCATCGCCGCGGTGCCAAAGGGGTTGTACGCGGTCAATTTCGGCGGCGGCCAGGTCGACATCACGTCCGGCAAGTTCGTGTTTACCGCCTCGGAGGCCTATTTGATCGAGGACGGCCGGATCGGCGCGCCGGTCAAGGGCGCGACCCTGATCGGCAACGGGCCCGACGTGCTGACCCGGGTTCGGATGATCGGCGACGACATGACGCTCGATCCCGGAGTCGGAACCTGCGGCAAGGACGGCCAGGGGGTGCCGGTGGGCGTCGGTCAGCCGACGCTGTTGATCGACAACTTGACGGTCGGCGGGACGGCGGCCTGAAGCCGCCGCGGGTCCGACCCGGTCCAACGCGTTCGGACAGGCCCTAGTAGGCGAACTCGCCGAACAGCGGGTCGATGTTGCGGTTCCAGGCGTTGTGGTAGCGCTCGAGCTTGAGCTCGGCCGGACAATGGCCGCGGCGGACGATCTCATCGAGCGCGCCGAGGAAGCCGGTCTCGTTGTCGCCGACCCGGTCGAGTCTGGCGCGGGCGCGCAGCCCCGCGTGGGCGATCTGAAGCACCTCGCCGGCGACCTCGCGCAGGGTCCGGCCGCGGAACGGCGTATGCAGCGCCTTCAGCGGTGTCTGGCTGCGCAGCATCTGGTGCTCCTCGATCGTCCAGTCGCTGATCATCTCATAGGCCGCATCGAGCGCCGCGCCGTCATAGAGCAGCCCGACCCACAGCGCCGGCAGCGCGCACAGCCGGCGCCACGGCCCGCCGTCCGCGCCGCGCATCTCGATGAATCGCTTCAGCCGCACCTCGGGGAAGAGCGTCGTCATGTGGTCCGTCCAATCGGACATCGTCGGGAGCTCACCCGGCAGGATCGGCAGCCGGCCGTCGAGGAAGTCGCGGAACGACAGGCCCGAGGCGTCGAGATACTCGCCGTTGCGGTAGACGAAATACATCGGCACATCGAGCACATAGTCGACATAGCGCTCGAAGCCCATGCCGTCCTCGAAGACGAACGGCAGGATGCCGCACCGATCGGGATCGGTGTCTTCCCAGACGTGGCTGCGGAAGGAGTAGTATCCGCTCGGCTCTCCCTCGACGAACGGCGAGTCGGCGAACAGCGCGGTCGCGACCGGCTGGAGCGCGATGCCGACGCGGTACTTCTTGACCATGTCGGCCTCGGAGGCGAAGTCGAGGTTCACCTGCACCGTACAGGTCCGGACCATCATGTCGAGCCCGAGCGCCCCCTTGCCCGGCATGTATTCGCGCATGATGCGGTAGCGGCCCTTGGGCATCCACGGCATGTCCTCGCGCTTCCATTTGGGATGGAAGCCCATCCCGAACAGGCCGACGCCGAGCTCGCCGGCGACTTCCTTGACCTCGGCGAGGTGGGTGTGGACCTCGTCACATGTCTGGTGGATGGTCTCGAGCGGGGCGCCGGACAGCTCGAGTTGGCCGCCCGGCTCGAGCGAGACGTTGCAGTCGCCCTTGGTCAGCGCGATCGTATTGCCGTTCTCGGTGACCGGCTGCCAGCCGAACCGGGTCAGACCGTCGAGAAACGCGCCGATCCCCCAAGGCCCCTCGTAGGGCGCGGGCGCAAGGGTCTGCGCATGAAAGACGAACTTCTCATGCTCGGTGCCGATGCGCCAGTCGGCGGCGGGCTTGCAGCCGGAATCGAGGTATTCGATCAACTGGCGGCGGTTTTCGATCGGGGCTCCCTCGGCGGATGGCGGCGCGGCCATACTCTGGATTCCCTCCGCGCTAGCGCAGGCCGACCGCGGCACCGGCGGTGCCGGTATCGCCCGCCCAGTCGCCGAGGATAGCCTGCCAGCACGCCAAGGCGGCAAACGCCGCCGTCTCCGCACGCATGAGGCGGGGGCCGAGATCGATCGCGGTGACGCAACGGTGCGCCCGCAGCCGCGCACGTTCCTGATCGACGAAGCCGCCCTCCGGCCCGACCAGGACCGCTGCCGGGCCGCGCACGCCCTGGCCGAACACGCGCGCAGCCGCGCGGCCGCCGCCCGTCTCGTCGCACCAGTAGAGGCGCCGGCCGTCGGGCCAGCCCGCCAAGGCGGTCTCCAGCGAGGCCGGCGCGAAGACCTCCGGCACGCTCAAGCGGCCGCACTGCTCGGCCGCCTCCACGGCGTTGGCACGCAGCCGTTCGCGGCTCACGCGCGCGACGTTGGTCCGCGCGGTGGTGACCGGCCACAGCGCCGAGGCGCCGAGCTCGGCGGCCTTGCCGGCCAGGAAATCGATCCGCGCCCGCTTGATCGGCGCAAACACCAGCCACAGATCGGGCTCCGGCGCCGGCATGCGCTGCCGCGCGTGCAGCCGAACCGTGCATCGCCGCTTGCCGATCTCCTCGATCACCGCAGCGAATTCGCCGTCGGCCGCGTTGAAGACCGCCAACGCGTCGCCGCGGCCCATCCGCAGCACCGCGCCGAGGTAGTGCGCGCGGTCGGGGCCGACATCGACGATGCCCTCCGGCGTCAGTGTCTCATCCAGGTGAAGCCGGACTTTGGACATCGGCGGTTTCTGTTCCCTTGGCGCCTGCGCGGGCCGCCCCGGGACATGGTCGTCTCGGAGGACCGAGCCGGATATAGTCGGGCAGGCGCCAAAGGGCAATGTCGGGCTTCGATGTCGGGGTTGGGCGAAACATCGGCGAGCGACATCCCGCGCGGCGGCTGGGTCGACCGGCTGGTGCCGCGCGCGCTGCGCCCCTACGCCAGGTTGGCGCGGCTCGACCGACCGATCGGCACCTGGCTGCTGCTGTTCCCGTGCTGGTGGTCGATCGCGCTGGCCTCGCCCGATCCGCTGTCGCCGGCGAGCCTTTGGCTGTTCGCCCTGTTCGGCATCGGCGCGCTGGTCATGCGGGGCGCAGGCTGCACCTATAACGACATCTGCGACAAGGATTTCGATGCCCGGGTCGAGCGTACCCGCGACCGGCCGCTGCCCAGCGGCGAGGTCTCGGTGGCCGCGGCGGCGGTCTTCCTCGCGGCGCAGCTGGCGTTGGGTCTGGCGATCCTGCTGTCGCTGAACGGCTTTGCCATCCTCGTCGGCTTGGCCTCGCTGGTTCTGGTGTTCACCTATCCGCTGATGAAGCGGGTGACGTTCTGGCCGCAATTCGTCCTCGGGCTGACCTTCAACTGGGGCGCGTTGCTCGGCTGGGCGGCGGTGCGCGGCGATTTCGGCTGGGCCCCGGTCCTGCTCTATGTCGGCGGGATCTTCTGGACGCTGGGCTACGACACGATCTATGCCCACCAGGACCGGCGCGATGACGTCGGCGCCGGCGTCAAATCTTCGGCCAGGGCGCTCGGGCTGGGCAGCAAGCCGTGGCTGATGACCTTCTATATCGCCGCGGTCTGCCTGTTCGCCGCCGCCGGACAGCAGGCCGGCATGGCTTGGCCGTTCTTCGCCGGTCTCGCAATCGGCGCGGCCCAGCTCGTCTGGCAAGTCGCCGATGTCGACATCGACTCTCCCAAGGACTGCCTCGCCAAGTTCCGCTCCAACCGCCTGTTCGGATGGGTGATTCTGGCGGGTGCGGTGGTCGCTCAACGCGCTGCGGGCTGAGCGGGGCCGGCTCAAACGCGGTTCTGCGCGTCGAGGGCCGAAATCTGCGTCTCGGCGGCCGCGATGTCCTCGGGCCGGTTGACGTTGAAGAACGGATCGACCGGCTGGGCGGCGAAGTCTTCGGTCGCCAGCGCATAGCGCGCGGTCCAGCGGTCGACCTTCCTGATCCCCTCGTCGAGCACCGCGCGGCGCAGCGCCTCGGCCAGCGCTACCGGCCACAGGGCGAAGACCGGGTGGTCGCGGCCGGCGGATCGGGCGCAGGCCAGTTCCGCGCCCGCGGCTCGCATGCGGCGGTGGAGCCGGGTGACCAGATCGCGCGGCAGGAACGGCGCATCGCAGGCGAAGCTCGCCAGATGGGAACACGTCGGCACGTTGGCGATCGCCCAGTCCAGCCCGGTCAGCACGCCGGCCAGGGGTCCCGGATGACCCTCGAGCGCGTCGGCGGCAACCGGAAGCCCGGTCGCCGCGAAGCGCTCCGGATCGCCGTTGGCGTTCAGCACCAGCGCCTCGACCTGCGGTGCGGCGCGTTCGATGACGTGTTCGAGGATCGTCCGGCCGCCGATCCGCCGCAGCGTCTTGTCGCCGCCGCCCATCCGGCGCGACAGCCCGCCGGCCAGGATGACGCCGGCGATGCGCGGTTCACTCGGCATGGCCGGCGCCGATCAGCGCGCCGTCGAGCACGATCGGCTCCTCGCCGAGCACCTGCGCAAGCAGTGCGGCATCCTCGGGTGCGAGCGCGCCCGGATCCTGCTCCAGGCTGAGGATGTCGGCAAACGGATCGGCGGGCACGCCCTGGATGTTCTCGCACGCCGTGAGCCCGGCGGCGTCGGCGACCCGCGCCTCGAGCCGCGCCTTGAGTGCGCCCTCGACCAGGTCGAGCCGGTCGACGGTGAAGTCCTCGTCGCACCAGGCGACCAGGAACGCGGTCCGCATCGCTTCTCCGGCGGCGAGCAGGGCGGCCGGCTCGAGGTCGTTATAGGCCGCAAGGCGGGCGCCGATTTCCCCGTTGAAAGCCGTCCGTCCGCGTGCATCGCGCAACGGCGTCTGGAGCGCGAGCATCGCCGTCAGGTGCTGATCGATCCGGGAGAGCACGTTCCTGCTCTGGCCGACATAGCTGACCAAACGGCCGCCGTCATAGCGCTTGAGGCGGAGATAGACGCCAGGCGCCATCAGCCCCTCCAGTTCCCCCGGATCGCTGGGAAACTGCCCGGCCCCGATGGGACCCTGCCATTGCAGCCGCAGGCGCATTTCCTATTCGCCGACGCTCGCCTTGCGCTGGACGTGCCGAGGCTCGTCCTCGACCTTCCGGGGATCGGCGTCATAGACGATCCGTTGCTCGCCGGCCAGCGCGACGAACCGCCTGCCCTTGGCCCGACCGATCAGGGTCAGGTTCGCCTGGCGGGCGAGATCGACCCCCCAGGCGGTGAAGCCCGAGCGCGAGACCAGCACCGGGATGCGCATCTGGACGGTCTTGATGACCATCTCGCTGGTCAGCCGGCCGGTGGTGTAGAACATCTTGCCCTCCGGCGCGATGCCGTTTAGGTGCATGTAGCCGGCGATCTTGTCGACGGCGTTGTGCCGGCCGACATCCTCCATGTAGATCAGCGGCCGGTCCTGCTGGCACAGAACGCAGCCATGGATCGCGCCGGCCTCGAGATAGAGGCTGGGGGTGGTGTTGATCTTCCTGGACAGCGCATAGAGCCAGGACGTATGGACCCGCGCGTCCGCATCAAGCGTCACGGTCTCGAAGATCTCCATCAGATCGCCGAAGGCCGTGCCCAGCGCGCAGCCCGACGTCCGAGTGCGCTTCTTGAGCTTTTCCTCGAAATCGGTATCGCTGTCGGTGCGGACGACGACGGTGTCGATCTCCTCGTCGAAATCGACGCCGGTCACGACATCGGTCTCGCGCAGCATGTTCTGGTTGATCAGATAGCCCACCGCCAGGCAGTCGACATAGTCGCCGATGGTCATCAGCGTGACGATCTCCTGGCTGTTGAGGAACAGCGTCAACGGGCGTTCGACCGTCACCGAGGTCACGATCGGCTTGGCGTCCTGGTCGACGCCGGGCACACGCCGGGTCAGGCGCCCATCGTGCGGATCCGGTCTGATGAGGTAATCTTCCACACCTGGAATATGCGCGCCATCACATCGATCGACAACCGCCTCGCCGCCGAGGACGCATTTCCGGGGTGGTCGGACAGGCACCGGCACGCGCCAACCCCTTTCCTTTCGCGCGTCCATCCCTATAGTTACCGCATACGCTCGCGGCATGAGCCGCCGTGCGGCGCCTACAGGTGAGATGCCGTCCATGTCCGTCGCCCCGCTGATCGATCCGTTCGATCGCCATGTTTCCTATCTCCGGGTTTCGGTGACCGACCGCTGCGACTTCCGCTGCGTCTATTGCATGTCCGAAGCGATGACCTTCCTGCCCAAGGCGCAGGTCCTGACGCTGGAGGAGCTCGACCGCCTGTGCAGCGCGTTCGTCCGCCGCGGCGTGCGCAAGCTGCGGCTGACGGGCGGCGAGCCGCTGGTCCGGCGCAACATCATGTGGCTCATCGAGCGGCTGGGCCGGCATTTGGCCGACGGGTCGCTGGACGAGCTGACGCTGACCACCAACGGCAGCCAGCTCGCCCGCTATGCCCGGGAAATGGTCGGCGCGGGTGTGCGCCGGATCAACCTGTCACTGGATACGCTCGATGCGCGGAAATTCGCCGAGATCACCCGCTGGGGGCGGTTCGATCAGGTGATGGAGGGCCTCGCGGCGGCCGATGCGGCGGGGCTGAAGGTCAAGATCAATACCGTCGCGCTGCGCGGGGTCAACGACGAGGAGTTCGCCGATATCGTCGGCTGGTGCGGTGCGCGCGGCTACGACGTGACCTTCATCGAGGTCATGCCGCTGGGCGAGATCGGCGGCGATGCCCGGCTCGACCAGTACCTGCCCCTGTCGATGGTCCGCGCCGGGCTCAACCGGCGCTACACGCTGGATGAGACCGACTATTCGACCGGCGGGCCGGCGCGGTATTTCACCTGCCGCGAGACCGGCGGGCGGGTCGGGTTCATCACGCCCCTGACCCACAATTTCTGCGAGTCCTGCAATCGGGTGCGGCTGACCTGCACGGGCACCCTCTACATGTGCCTCGGCCAGGAGGACGCCGCCGACCTGCGGGCGCCGCTGCGCGAAAGCGCGCAAGACGACCTCCTCATGGAAGCGATCGACGAGGCGATCGGCCGCAAGCCGAAGGGCCACGACTTCATCATCGACCGGCGCCGCCACGGGCCCGCGGTCCCGCGCCACATGAGCGTCACTGGCGGGTAGACCGGCCGCGCGATGGCGAGCCGGCTCCGCCCCAACACGCTCGGCCGGCGCGACCCGCTGGCAGTCCTCCACCCCTACAGCGATGCGATCGCCAACGAGCGCGACGGCGCGCTGGTCATCACGCGGGGCGCGGGCATTCGCGTCTGGGACGAGACCGGCAAGGAATACATCGAGGGCATGGCCGGGCTCTGGTGCGTCTCGCTCGGCTTCGGCGAGGAGCGGCTGGCCCAGGCTGCGGCCGACCAGATCCGCACCCTGTCCTTCTATCACGGCTTCAACCGGCGCTCGCACCAGCCGCAGATCGAGCTTGCCGAGCGTCTGAAAGCGCTCGCACCGGTGCCGATGGCGCGGGTCTTCTTCGCCAACTCGGGCTCCGAGGCGATCGATTCCGCGATCAAGCTGATCTGGTATTTCAACAACGCCACCGGCCGGCCGGCCAAAAAGAAGATCATCGGCCGGCACCTCGGCTATCACGGGGTGACGATCGCCGCGGCGAGCCTGACCGGGACGCCGCCCAACCATGGCGGGTTCGACCTGCCGATCGCGGGCTTCCGCCACACCGACTGCCCGCACTATTGGCGCCAGGCACGCCAGGGCGAAAGCGAGGAGGCGTTCGCCGGCCGCTGCGCGGAATCGCTGGAGGCGTTGATTCTGGCCGAAGGCCCGGAGACGGTCGCCGCCTTTTTCGCCGAACCGGTGATGGGCGCCGGCGGCCTGATCGTCCCGCCGGCGACCTATTTCGACAAGATCCAGCAGGTTCTGCGGCGCTACGACGTCCTGATGGTGGCCGACGAGGTGATCTGCGGGTTCTTCCGCACCGGCAACCGATGGGGCTCGGAGACCTACGCCATCCAGCCCGACCTGCTGACCATGGCCAAGGCGCTGTCCTCGGGCTATCTGCCGATCGCGGCGGTGATGGTCAACGAGCGGGTCTATCGCGGCATCGCCGAGGAGACCGGCCGCCGCGGGACTTTCGGCCACGGCTATACCTATTCCGGCCACCCGGTCTCGGCGGCGGTCGCCCTGGAGACGCTGGCGATCTATGACGAGACCGACATTGCCGGCCATGTGGGCGCGGTCGCGCCGGCCATGCAGGCTGGCGTCGCGCGTTTCGCCGACCACCGGCTGGTCGGCGAGGTCAACGGCGTCGGCATGCTGGCGGTGGCCGAGCTGGTCGCCGACAAGGCCACCAGGGCACCCTTCCCGGCGGCCGCCAAGGTCGGCGCCTACCTGGTTGCGCGCGCCGAAGAGCACGGACTGATCGTCCGCGCGCTCGGCGACCGCATCGCCTTCTCGCCGCCGCTGGTGATCACCGGCCCGGAGATCGAGGACATGTATGCCCGCTTCGCCCGCGCGCTGGAAGACACCACCGCCTGGGTCGAGGCGAGCGGGCTGCGCTGAAACAGCGCAAGCCCATCCAGCGCATTTCAAATCCGGCGTGCTCGTCGTATGCTGTCGCAAAGGAAATACGGCTCCGACGGGATCAAGAACCGATGGACCATGAGAAATTTTTCGCCGAGGCGGTCTCGGCCCTGAAGGACGAAGGGCGCTACCGGATCTTCGCGGATCTGGAGCGGCATGCGGGCGATTTCCCGCATGCCACCAGCCATGAGGGCGGCGGCACCGCCGAAGTGACCGTGTGGTGCTCCAACGACTATCTGGGGATGGGCCAGGACAGGCGGGTCGTCGCGGCCATGCACGAGGCGCTCGACCGCGTGGGCGCGGGCGCCGGCGGGACGCGCAATATTTCCGGCACCACCCATTACCACGTGCTGCTGGAGCGCGAGCTCGCCGATCTTCACCGTACCGAGGCCGCTTTGCTGTTCACGTCCGGCTATGTCGCCAACGAGGCGAGCCTCGGGACGCTCGGCCAGTCGATGCCCGGCTGCGTGCTGCTGTCCGATGCCTACAACCACGCGTCCATGATCGCCGGGATCCGCCACAGCAAGGCGCAGAAGAAGATCTTCCGCCACAACGATATCGCCCATCTCGACCAGCTCCTCGGCGAATGCGACCCCGATGCGCCCAAGGTCGTCGCCTTCGAGTCGGTCTATTCGATGGACGGCGATATCGCGCCGATCGGCGAGATCTGCGACGTCGCCGAGCGCCACGGCGCGATGACCTATCTGGACGAAGTCCATGCGGTGGGCATGTACGGGTCGCGCGGCGCGGGCGTGGCCGAACGTGACGGTCACATGCACCGGATCACCGTCATCCAGGGCACGCTCGCCAAGGCGTTCGGGGTGGTCGGCGGCTATATCGCGGGCTCCGCCGCACTGGTCGATTTCATCCGCAGCTACGCGGCCGGCTTCATCTTCACCACCGCGCTGCCGCCGGCGATTGCCGCCGGCGCGCTGGAAAGTGTGCGGGCGCTGAAGTCCGATACAGCCATTCGCGAGCGCCATCAGGAGCGCGCCCAGACGCTCAAGCGCAAGCTCGCCGCGGCCGGCCTGCCGCTGATGCCCTCGCCCTCGCACGTCGTCCCGGTGTTCGTCGGCGATGCGGTCCGCTGCAAGCAGGTGACCGACGAGCTGATGGCGCGCTATGCGATCTACGTCCAGCCGATCAACTATCCGACCGTGCCGAAGGGGACCGAAAGGCTGCGCCTGACGCCGACGCCGCTGCACGACGATGACGCGATGGATCGTCTGGTCGGTGCGCTGACCGAGATCTGGAACCGTTTCGACCTCAGGTTCGCCGCATGAGCGTGGCCGGGAAATCCGTCAAGCCGATGCGGGTGGGCTGAACCGGTGTTCGCCGACAATTCCCTGCTGCCCAAGGAGGCGATCCGGCTCGCGGCGCTGGGCTTTGTCTGCGAGCAGCCGCAGCGCTATGCGGCGATCGCCGGCGCGGTCAGGCATTTCGCCAGCCGCATCATCGGCCCCTCGCTCGAACTGATGGGAAGCTCGATCGCGCTGTTGCGCACCGAAGGCCTGATCGAGGCTGACGGCCCGGGCGACGACCCGCCCTTGCGGATTACCGCGGCGGGCCGGCGCGAGCTCCAGACGCTGCTGCTGACCTCGATCCGGACGCCCAACAGCGATGTCGGTCGCCTCGCGTTTTCGCTGAAGATGCGGTTCCTGCACCTGCTCGCGCCCGCCGACCGCCGCGACCAGGCCGACATGATGATCGAGGCCTGCCAGGCGGAGATCGCCCGGCTCAGCGACCTGGAAACCGACGACGGCGGCGCAACGGGCTATTTCGGCGACTGGCTCGCCCACGACATCGCGCTCGCGCGGGCCCGTTGCGACTGGCTCGAGCGGTTGCGCGACGCTCTGCAGGGGCTCCGGCCTAAAGCAGGTGCTGGCCGCCGGTAACGAAGATCTCGGTGCCGGTGACGTAGCCGAACTCCCCGCTGCACACCCGATGGACGATGGCCGCGACCTCCTCGGCGGTGCCCATCCGATTGAGAGGGATCCGCGGGATCAGCGCCTCGTATTCCGGCCCGGTCATCTCGGTTTCGATCTCTCCGGGCGCGATCGCGTTGACCCGCACGCCAAGTTCGGCGAACTCGACCGCCATCTCGCGGGTCAGGGCGGAAAGGGCCGCCTTGGATGTCGAATAGGCCGAGCCCGCGAAGGGGTGGATCGCGTGGCCGGCGACCGAGGTGATGTTGACGATCGACCCGCCGCCCCGGTTGAGCGCCGCGGCGAACCCGCGCGAGAGCATCAGGGGCGCGAACAGGTTGAGATCGAACACGCGGCGCCAGCCTTCGATGTCGCCGTTGAGGCAGCCGAGCCGCTCCTGGTAGTCGGTCTTCGGCGAGACCGCGGCGTTGTTGACCAGCGCGTGCAGCGGCGCCTCGTCGAGTTCGGCCATCGCCCGGTCGACGAACCGGGCAAGGCTCGCCGGGTCCGACAGGTCGGTCGGGATATGGCTCGTCCAGTTCGGATCGCGCTTGCAGGCCTCGGGCACCGCCTCGCGCGAGCACGTCAGGATCCGCCATCCTTCGTCGCTGAACCGTTTGACGGTCGCATGGCCGATCCCCCGGCTGGCACCGGTCAGAACGACGGTTTGTCGCGCTTGCCCGGCCATCGGCGTCCTTCCCGCGATCCGGCTCAGTCAGTGGGCCAGGAGGACAGGGATCTCCGCATGCGCCAGGATGTGGCGGGTCCGGCCGCCGAGAATGAACTGGCGCAGCCGGCTTTGGGAATAGGCGCCCTTGATCAGGAGGTCGGCGCCGACGGTGGCCGATTGGGCAAGGAACGCCGCGCCGAGCTCCGAGGCCGTCGACTCGAAATGCACGATGCGCGCGCCGATGCCGTGCCAGGCGAGTCGGCGTTGCAGCGATTCGGGGTTCACCGGCGAGACCTGGGCGGCTTCCGTGGACAGGATGTGGACGCTCTCGGCCTGTTCGAGCAGCGGGATCGCATCGGCGATCGCGCGCGCCGCTTCGGGGCTACCCTCCCAGGCGATCGCTACGGTCCTGCCCATCGATGCGGCCGTTTGGGGCGGTGCGACAAGGACCGGCCGCCCGGTATCGAGCAGCGCCGCCTCCAGCGTTATCGGCGAGGGCAGGGCGGCATCCTTGGTCGGCCGTCCGACGACAACCATGTCGTAGAGCCGGCCCTCCACGGCCACCGCCTCGTCCTCGCGCCCGACCAGGGTGCGCCACGCCAGTGTCACGCCGGCCGTTTCGTCCGGCTCCTCGACCACGCGCAAGCCCGTGTCGGAGACGAAGTCATCGAACATCTCGCGTGAGCGCACCGCGCGGTCGCTGCCCTCGCGCTCGGTCACCTCCATGATCTCCTCGATCATCGAGCCGTCCATGCCCTCGCCGGTATAGGGGACCAGTCCGCGCGGGTCGGGCCGGACATGGAGAACGTCGATGTGGGCATCGAAGCGCCGCGCTAGGTGGAGCGCGGTTTCAAGGACCGGCCGGCTGATGTCGGGGGCGCTTACGGGCACCAGCAAGGTCCGATACCGCATGAGTCTTCCCTTGTCACACAACGTTGGCCGGAGGATCGGCGATTTCCACGCCCCCCGCAAGGCCGATTAGGGGTAAAGCCGCTCGGCCGCCCACCGGCCCGACCGGGACCGGGTATAGAGGATCCGCTCGTGCAGCCGAAACGGCCGGTCGCGCCAGAACTCGATCGCTGCCGGCACCAGCCGGTAGCCGGTCCAGTGCGGCGGTCTGGGCACGGTGCCGGCGCCGAACTTCGCCGCGAAGGAGGCAACCCGCTTCTCGAGCGCGAACCGGCCGGTCATCGGCCGTGACTGGTCCGATGCCCAGGCGCCGATCTGACTGCCCCGCGCACGGGTGGCGAAATAGCCATCGGCCTCGGTGTCGGAAACGCGCTCGACCGTGCCCTCGACCCTGACCTGGCGGCGCAGCGACTTCCAGTGAAAGACCATCGCCGCACGGCCGGCGGCATCGAGCTCGACGCCCTTCCGGCTCTCGGTGTTGGTGTAGAAGACGAAACCCTGCGCGTCGGCATCCTTCAGCAGGACCATGCGGGCGGACGGCGCCCCGTCGGCACCGATCGTCGCCAGGGTCATCGCCGTCGGGTCGTTGGGCTCGCTCGCCTCCGCCTCGGCGAGCCAGGCAGCGAACAGCGCGATCGGATCCTTCGTATCGGCGGCCATCGGGAGTCGATGCCTCCACCGGCGGTCTTCGCCGGATCGAGCAGGTGGTCATTCAATCGGCATTGATGCAGTGTTATCTTATTGCGGCCCAGGTGTCTCAATCCCCATTTACCGCACGAGACGCGGACGCTGCGCCGGCACCCTGCGCGCGGCGGCGTTCAAACGAGGGAGCGACCATGATGAACATGACGCGCTATGCGATCGTGGCGGTTCTGGCCGTGGCGCTGGCCGGCTGCGCCGGCGACGGCCGCGGCCCGAAGGAAACCGGCGGCGCGCTCATCGGTGCGGGGCTTGGCGCCCTGGCCGGATCGCAGATCGGCCGCGGCTTCGGCAGGCTCGCCGTGGTCAGCGTCGGCACCCTCGCAGGCGCGTATATCGGCGGTGAGGTCGGCAAGTCGCTCGACCGGGCAGACCGTCTGGCGATGCAGCGCTCGGCTCAGACGGCATTGGAGCACAACCGGACCGGGGAGGAGGCGCGCTGGCGCAACCCCGATAGCGGAAATGAAGGCACGATCACCCCGACCAGGACCTACGAGCTGGCCTCGGGCGGGCACTGCCGGGAATACCAGCAGACCGTGACCATCGACGGCAAGCTCGAGACGGCCTTCGGCACGGTCTGCCGGCAGCCGGACGGAAGCTGGAAGATCGCCAATTGAGGCCGCGCCGGGCGGTTGGACGGCGGTGGCAGTTCGTGTAGGATGCCGCTGCCTCCCTGCGCGGGGGCTTTTTTCACATGCCGACAGATCTCAGCGAGGGTTGCATGTCCCGGTCCGAGGGGTTGATGGGCGGGAAACGCGGGCTGATCATGGGCGTCGCCAATGACCGCTCGATCGCCTGGGGCATCGCTCGCATGCTGTCCCGGCACGGTGCGGAACTGGCCTTCACCTACCAGAACGATGCGCTGATCAAGCGGGTCGGGCCGCTCGCCGAATCGGTCGGCTCATCGTTCCTGCTGCAGTGCGACGTCTCGGATTCCGCCAGCCTGGACCGGGTCTTCGGCCAAATCGCCGACCGCTGGGGCGGGCTTGATTTCGTGGTTCATGCGATCGCGTTCTCCGACAAGGACGAGCTCAAGGGCCGCTATGTCGACACCTCGGCCGAGAACTTCGCGATGTCTTTGAACATCTCCTGCTACTCGTTCACCGCGGTGTGCAAGCGCGCCTCGGAACTGATGCGCGGTGGCGGCAGCCTCCTGACCCTGACCTTTTCCGGCGCCGAGCGGGTGATGCCGCACTACAACGTCATGGGCGTCGCCAAGGCCGCGCTGGAGGCCAGCGTCAAGTACCTCGCCGCCGACCTCGGCCGCGACAACTTGCGGGTCAACGCGATCTCGGCCGGGCCGATAAAGACCCTCGCGGCATCGGGCATCGGGGATTTCCGCTACATTTTGAAATGGAACGAGCTCAACGCACCGCTCAAGCGCAACGTCACGATCGACGATGTCGGTGGCGCCGGCGTCTACCTGCTCTCCGACCTGTCGGCCGGCGTGACGGGCGAGGTCCACCACGTCGATTGCGGCTATCACGTGGTGGGCATGAAGGCGGTCGACGCGCCGGATATCGCCACCGTCGCGGCCGACTAGCCGATGCCCGGTTCCCAACGGGCCGGTCCGGTGCGGCCTGAAACAGACACCCCTTAGCCGCGCGGGCGGGTGGGCCGGGAGGCCGCTGCCGTGTCGTTCAACACATCCGGAAGGATCTTCCGCTTCACCACCTGGGGCGAAAGCCACGGCCCGGCGATCGGCTGCGTCATCGACGGCACGCCGCCCGGTATCGCCTTGGCAGCGGACGACATCCAGTTCTGGCTGGACAAGCGCAAGCCCGGTCAGAGCCGGTTCGTCACCCAGCGGCGCGAGCCCGATACGGTGGAGATCCTGTCCGGCGTCTTCGAAGGGCGGACCACCGGCACGCCGATCTCGCTGCTGATCCGCAACCGGGATGCCCGCGCCAAGGACTATTCCGAGAACAGGGACAAATTCAGGCCGGGACACGCCGATTACACCTATCAGGCCAAGTACGGCATCCGCGACCACCGCGGCGGCGGGCGGGCCTCGGCGCGCGAGACCGCCGGCCGCGTAGCCGCCGGCGCGATCGCCCGCAAGATCCTGGGCCGCCGGGTCCGGATCCGCGGGGCGATGGTCCAGATGGGCACGCACGCCATCGACCGGGCGCGCTGGGACTGGAAGACGGTCGAGGACAACCCGTTCTGGTGCCCCGATCCGCAGGCGGCCGAGGAT
Source organism: Alphaproteobacteria bacterium (assembly GCA_965248835.1). Lineage (GTDB taxonomy): Bacteria > Pseudomonadota > Alphaproteobacteria > MPNO01 > MPNO01 > CAYFYS01. The sequence continues at coordinate 640,142 of CBDFLJ010000001.1, read as the reverse complement.
TGGGCGGCCCGCCTGGAAGAGGTCCGGCGAACCGGATCCTCTCTCGGCGCGGTGATCGAGGTGGTGGCGAGCGGGGTTCGCGCCGGTCTCGGCGCGCCGGTCTACGGCAAGCTCGACGCCGACCTGGCCGCTGCGGTGATGGGCATCAACGCGGTCAAGGGCGTGGAGATCGGCGCCGGCTTCGCCGCGGCCGGGCTGTCGGGCGAGGCGAATGCCGACGAGATGCGGATGCGCGGCGGCAAGCCTGCGTTCCTGTCCAACAATGCCGGCGGGATCCTGGGCGGGATCTCGACCGGCCAGGAGATCCTGGTCCGCTTTGCGGTCAAGCCGACGAGCTCGATTCTCACCAAGCGGCGGACGATCACCACCGGGGGCGAGAACACCGAGATCGCGACCCGCGGCCGGCATGATCCCTGCGTCGGCATCCGCGCCGTGCCGGTGGGCGAGGCGATGATGGCCTGCGTCCTTGCCGATCACCTGCTCCTGCACCGTGCCCAATGCGGATAGGCCGTGTTCGGGGCGCGCCGGTCCGCAAGGGGTCTTCGGCGTCATGCCTTGCAGCCGGCGATCAGGTACTCGCGGTTGCCGTCCGCGCCGGTGATCGGGCTTTCGGTCAGCCCCACCGTCCGCCAGCCCGGCCGGCTGTCGAGCCAGGCCGCGATGCGGGCGCACGCCGCCGCGCGCGCGGCTTCGTCGCGGACGATGCCGCCCTTGCCGACCTCGGACCTGCCGACCTCGAACTGGGGCTTGATCAGGGCGATCAGCCGGGCGCCGGGTGCGGCGAGCGTCAGCGCCGGCGGCAGGGCGAGCTCGAGCCCGATGAAGCTGACGTCGCAGGTGATGATCCCGGGTGGTTCGGGGATGTGGGCGGTGCTCAGACGGCGCGCGTTGAGGCGTTCCAGCACCACCACCCGCGGATCCTGGCGCAGCCGCCAGTCGAGCTGGCCGCGGCCGACATCGACCGCGTAGACTTTGGCCGCGCCGCGCGCCAGCAGGACGTCGGTGAACCCGCCGGTCGAGGCGCCGATATCGAGCGCGGTGCAGCCGGTGACCGCGATTGCGAAGTGATCGAGCGCGTGGGCAAGCTTCACCCCGCCGCGGGACGCCCACCGATGGGCCGGCCCGCGCACTTCGAGCGCGATATCGGCGGGCACCAGGTGGCCGGGCTTGTCGAGCCGCATGCCGGCGGAGAACACCTTGCCCGCGCGGATCAGTGCCTGGGCCCGGGTCCGGCTCGGCGCGAGCCCGCGGGCCTCGACAAGCCAATCCAGGCGCTGTTTGGCGCCCGGCCGGCTAGGCCCGTTTCGGCTTTGCTGCGGCGTCATCGGCGATCGATTCGGCCAGGCGGGGTTCGATCAGGACCTCACTCGAGGCCGGCGGGCTCCAGGCCGACCGCACCGGTGTCGTCGAAAGCGATCTTGTCGACCTTTGCCTTTGCCTCGCTCAGCTTGGCCTCGCAATGCTTTTTCAGCGCGATGCCGCGTTCATAGGCGCCGATCGCGTCGTCGAGCTTGCCGCCGCCTTCCTCCAACCGGCGGACGATCGTTTCGAGCTCCGCCAGGGCGTCTTCGAATGAAAGGCCCGAAATCTCGGGCGCGCTCGTGTCGGCTTCCGCCATTCCATCTTTCCCGCTGTCCCGAGACACTAGAGGGACTGTTTGGGCTCGGCAACCGGGCGGCGGCACACGTGCCGCCAACACGTGATCTGTCCGGTTCAGCGAGCACACGCGTTGTCCGGTTAGATGTCTCAGAGAGAAGCGCAGTGATGACCCGGACGGCATGGCTGGCGGAACGCAGGATGCAGAAGTTTCCCTATGTGCCGGGGCATCGCCGTGACACAGGCCGTCGGCGGGCGTTCGCGGCGCCGCCGGCATATAAGCGATTATGCGCAAGAACTCCCCAAAAACCGGCCGCGCACGGCTTTCGCCGCGTAAAGCATGGCGTAACCCTTGCGGGGCCGCTGAAGCGGCGCGGCGCAGGGACGACGCCAAGCGGCCGCTCGCGGCGGTCACGATGGATGAGGCGGTACTTCCGGCCGAGCCCCGCAGGGCCGGCAACCTCGACGGAAGCGGACAATCGATGTGCTACAAAACCGACAATTCCGGTTGCTGGCGACACTCGGCGGCGTGTCACGCCGCCTCCATCAATTCCGCGACATGGGCGCTGACGCTTGCGGCCAGCGCGTCGAGGTCGTAGCCGCCTTCGAGCGTGGCGACGATGCGTCCGGCACACAGCTCCTCGGCCAGCCCGCAAAGCCGCCGCGTGACCCAGGCATAGTCCGCCTCACGGAGCTGCAAGGACGCCAGCGGATCCTCGGCGTGGGCATCGAAGCCGGCGGAGACGAGAATCAGGTCGGGCTTGAAGGCGGCGAGCGCCGGCAGGATCGCCCGCTCCATCCCGGCGCGGAATTCCGCCGAGCCCGAGCCGCCGCGCAGCGGCACGTTGACGATGTTGCCGAGCCCGGTTTCCTCCGCCCGCCCGGTCCCGGGGTAGAGCGGGAACTCGTGGGTGGAGGCGAAGAACAGGTTGGGGTCGGCCTCGAACATCGCCTGGGTGCCGTTGCCGTGGTGGACGTCGAAATCGACCACCGCGATCCGTTCCGCGCCGTGGGCGGCGCGCGCGTGGAAAGCGCCCACGGCGACGTTGTTGAACAGGCAGAAACCCATGCTGCGCATGGGCTCGGCATGGTGACCCGGCGGGCGGACGGCGCAGAAGGCGTTGTGCGCCTCGCCCGCGAAGACCGCATCGATCGCGGCCACGATCGCACCGGCGGCCCGGATCGAGGCCTCGCCCGAATCCGGCGAGACGACCGTGTCGGCGTCGATCCGGGCAAGCCCTTCTTCGGGGATCGCATCCAGCAGCGCCTCGACGAAGGCGGCCGGATGGGCGCGGGCAAGCTGGTCGGGGCTCGCCGCGGGCGCCTCGCGGCGGACGAGCGCCGCGAACGGCTCCTCGGCAAGGGCGCGCATCACCGCCTCGATTCGCCCCGGCCGCTCAGGATGGCCCCGACCGGTGTCGTGCCTGGCCGAGCTCTCGTGATGCAGAAGAAGCGTGGTCATCGCCGTCAACTCCCAGTCGGACCCGCCCACTATAGCCGGCGCAAAGCGAAACGTCGCCGGCCGGCGCGTGTTCCGGGCCAATGCTACAGGACGTCGAGCGGGATCTTCAGATAGCTTGTGCCGTTGGCCTCGGCCGGCGGGAAGCGGCCGCCGCGGATGTTGACCTGGACCGCGGGGACGATCAGGCGCGGCATCGCGAGCCGCGCATCGCGCGCCCGGCGCATGGCGACATAGTCCTCGCGGCTGATGCCATCGCGGCAGTGGATATTGGCGCTGCGCTGTTCTGCCACCGTGCTTTGCCAGGCATATTCGCGCGTCCCGCCCGCGCCGTAGTCGTGGCACATGAACAACCGGGTGTCCGGCGGCAGCGACAGGATCCGGCGCAACGATCCGTACAGCCGTTCGGCGCAGCCGCCCGGGAAATCGCACCGCGCGGTGCCCGAGTCGGGCATGAACAGGGTATCGCCGACAAAGCCCGCATCGCCGAAGACGTAGCAGGCGCACGCCGGGGTATGACCCGGGGTGTGCATCACCCGGACTTCGATTCCGCCCAGGGGGAAGGTTTCGCCGTCGGCGAACAGGTGGTCGAACTGCGATCCGTCGGCCGAAAACCCGTCTTCGAAATTGAACAGCGCGCCGAAATGGCGTTGCACGGCGATCACGCCTGCGCTGATGCCGATGCGCCCGCCGAGCCTTTGTTGCACATACGGCGCGGCGGTGATGTGATCGGCATGAACGTGGGTTTCGATGATCCACTCCAGCGCGAGGCCCGCCCGTTCGATCGCCGCGATCAGCCGGTCGGCCGAATCGGTGCCGGTCCGTCCGGAAGCCGGATCGAAGTCCAGAACCGGATCGATGACCGCCGCGCGGCCCGCGCCCCGGTCGGCCACGACATAGGAGACCGTGCTGGTCGCCGGGTCGAAGAATGCATCGACGCGCGGGTTCATGGAATTTCCTCGGCCAAAACGGTCTCCAGCGGGAAAATATTACTGTAAACGATCGGCTCGTTGGATTCGCAATTCGCAACCTTGTGCCGAATTGACCTCGTGCGGCCGGCAGCCTAGAGCATGTCCCGGACAAGCCATGGGAGCGGATCGGTGCATCCGGCCTATCCGGTGATCTTCTTCACCATCGCGTCGGGCGCCGGCTACGGCCTGCTGGCCATGCTGGGCCTGCTCGCATCGGCCGGCATCCTGCCCGCCGGGCGCGGGTTCGCGGGCACCGCCGTCGTGCTGGCGCTGGGCGCGGTGAGCTTCGGCCTGTTGTGCGCGCCCTTCCGCCCCGGCCGGACCGGACGCGCGGTCATGGCCGGGTCGCAATGGCCCACGCGGTGGCCGGCGCGCGTGGGCGTGCTGGCCGGCGCGGCCTACGTGCCCGCCGTCGGCTTCGCCGTCGGTTGGGTCTTCTACGGCCAGACCGACGGCGTCTTTCGGCTGTTCGGACTGGCCACCACCGTGTTCTGCGGGCTGACGGTCCATGCCACCGGCATGATCTACGCCGCGTGCACGCCGGTACCCGCCTGGTGCAACCGCTGGGTCGTGCCCAACTTCCTGGCGCTGGCGCTGCTCACCGGGACGCTGTGGCTGAACGCGCTGGTCAATCTGTTCGGCCGGCCGAGCCCGGACGTCTCGATGGTCCTCGTGCTGGCGCTGTTCCTTGCCTTCTACCTGAAGCGCAAATACTGGCGGTTCATCGACTCCACCGCCGGCCCGGCGATGTCCGCGGCCGGCGAGACGGGATTTGGCATCGCGCGCAAGGATGCGGCGAAGCACAGGCGCTATGCCTTCGTTCTGCTGTTCGCCCTGCCGCTGGTCTGCGCGCTTGCGGCGATGGAGGCGTCGTCGTCGATCGCGGTCCCGGCGAGCGTGGGCGCCGCGCTCAGCGCCAGCGCCGGCGTGGTGATCGAGCGCTGGCTGTTCTTCGCCGAGGCAGCGGCGCTGCCCGATGACGGCGCGGACGCGGCCTGATTGACGCGGCCGCGTGCGGGACGAACAATCGTCCGTCATGAGCGAGCACATATCGGAGATGATCGACATCCGCGGCTGCCGGATCGAACTGCTGCGCGGCGGCGCGGGACCGCCTCTCATGTTCCTCCACGGCGCCGGCGGGGCCGCGGCGTGGGCGCCGTTCATGGACCGGCTGGCCACGCGCTTCTCGGTGATCGTCCCGAGCCACCCCGGGTTCGGCCGCTCCGACACCCCCGATTGGCTCGATTCGATGTCGGATCTGGTCTATTTCTATCTCGACCTGCTGGATGCGCTCGACCCCGGCGAGGTCCATGTGGTCGGCAATTCGCTCGGCGGCTGGCTCGCCTGCGAGATCGCGGTCCGCGATGCCAAGCGGTTCCGCACGCTCACCCTGGTCTCGCCTGCCGGGATCGAGGTCGCCGGGGTTCCCAAGGGCGATATCTTCCTGTGGAAGCCCGATGCGCGGGTGCGCAACACGTTCTTCGATCAGGCCATCGCGGAGCGGCGCCTGGCGGCGCCGCCGAGCGAGGAAGAGGCCGACATCGCGCTCAAGAACCTGTTCACGACGGCCAGGCTCGCCTGGAACCCGCGGTTTTGCAATCCGGACCTGCCCAAGTGGCTGCACCGGATCGCCGTCCCCACGATGATCCTGTGGGGGGCCGAGGACAGGATCATCCCGCTGCCCTATGCCAAGGCGTTCCAGGACCTGATCCCCGGCGCCCGGCTGCGCGTGATCGAGGAATGCGGCCACCTGCCCCACCAGGAGAAGACCGAGGCGTTCCTGGACGGCGTGCTGGAAATCGTGGAAAGCAACCCGTCATGAAGTTCTTTTTCTTCCACCTGATGCCGTACGCGCATCTCGACCTCGACTACGACGCGGACTACGAGGCGGCCTACCTGACACTGCCCAACAGCTACTACGACCCCAGGCTCGGCCACGGCCTCTATCACCGCTATCTCGACGAGCTCGAGCTCGCCGATGCGCTGGGCTTCGACGGGGTGTGCGTGAACGAGCACCACCAGACCGCCTACGGCATGATGCCCGCGCCCAACGTCCTGGCGGGCGCGCTGTCACGCAGCATCAAGAACGGCAAGGTCTGCGTGTTGGGGCGCGCGCTGCCGATCACCGACAACCCGCTGACCATCGCCGAAGAGTTCGCGATGCTCGACAACCTGACCGGGGGCCGGTTCATCGCCGGCTTCGTGCGCGGGCTGGGGACCGAGTATCACGCCTCGATGGCCAACCCGTCCTTCAGCCACGCCCGCTTCCACGAGGCGCACGACCTGATCGTGCGCGCCTGGACCGAGACCGGGCCGTTCGCCTTCGACGGCAAGCACTACCGGTTCAACTACGTCAACCTGTGGCCCAGGCCCTACCAGGAGCCGCACCCGCCGATCTGGATCCCCTCCCAGGGCTCGCGCGAGACCTACGAATGGGCCGCCCATCCCGACCGGCGCTACACCTACCTGATCACCTTCAACCCGGCCGAGGCGGTCAAGCGCAACCTCGATGCCTATGTCCGTCAGGCCGGGGAATACGGCTACGAGGCCGAGCCCGGCCAGCTTGGCTGGGCGCTGCCGGTCTATGTCGCCGAGACCGACGAAATCGCCGCGCGGGAGGCCGCGCCCCATATCGAAGCGTTCTTCAACAAGTTCGTCCGCTCCCCGGCCGAGTACAAGCTGCCGCCGGGCTACTCCTCGATGGCGTCCTACCGCTATGTCATGGAGACCAAGTTCAAGGTCCGCGAGCAGTTCCTGTCCTACCGGACGCTGACCGGCAACGGCATGTTCGTCTGCGGCAGCCCGCAGACCGTAAAGGAGATCCTGGCCCAGCGGTTCGACGAGATGGGCTACGGCAATTTGGTGACCATGCTGCAGTTCGGCACCCTGCCGCGCGCGCTGACCGAGAAGAACCTCAGGCTGTTCGCCGACGAGGTGATGCCGGCGCTGCGGCCCCTGGGCGAGCCGGTGCCGGCGGACGCGACGACAGCCGCTGAATGAGCCGCTGCCGGACCGCCGGGGACGCGGATCCGCCGCGGCCGCCGATCGGGCGATGAGGCGCGACTGGATCGCCTATCTGGCGCTGACCGGAACGGCGCTGTTCTTCGCCGGCAACACCGTCGTCGGACGCGCCGTCGCCGATCTACTGCCGCCGATGGCGCTCGCCTTCTGGCGCTCGTTCGGCGCGCTGCTGATCCTGCTGCCGTTCGGCCTGCGCGAGGTCTGGGCGCTGCGCCGCGAGGTGCTGGCGGCCTGGCGGATGCTGCTGCTGCTGGGCCTCCTGGGAATGACCGCCTTCAGCGCGCTGATCTTCGTCGGCCTGCACCATACCGAGGCGATCAACGGCTCGCTGATCCAGGGCACCCTGCCGCTGAACATCATCATCGCCGCGATGATCGTGCTCGGCACCGCAGCCAGCGCGCGCCAGATCCTCGGGCTGATCGCCGGCGGGCTCGGCTTCGTGCTGATCGTGCTGCGGGGCGAGGTCACCGGTTTGTCCGGCTTCAGCCTCAATATCGGCGACGCGATGATCTGGTTCGGCGTCTTCTGCCACGCCCTGTTCTCGATCTTGCTGCCGCGCCGGCCGATGACGCTGAGCCTGCCGGCCTTCCTCACCGTGATGTTCTTCGTCGGCACGGTGACGACCTTCCCGCTGCACCTCTGGGAAATCGCCAACGGCGATGGGATGCCGCTGACCTGGACGGCGCTGGCCGCAATCGTCTATGTCGCGCTGTTCGCATCGGTCCTGGCCCAGCTCTTCTGGGCGGCGGGCGTCGCCCGGGTGGGCGCGACGCGGGCGGGCTACTTCATCTATCTCACGCCGGCCTTCGGCGCGGCGATCGCCGTCACCGTCCTCGGAGAGACGACCGGCTGGTATCACCTGGCCGGCGTGGCGGCGATCTTCACCGGCATCTGGCTGGCGACCGCCGGCCGCGCGGCCGGCAGCGGGGCTTGATCAGCCCGGGCTGTTGGCGCGCGTGACGCCGACCATGGAATCGCGGCTCACCAGCGTGGCCAGCCGATCCTCGCTCCAGCCTTCGGTGCCCTCGGGCCGCATCGGCAGCACCAGATAGCGCATGTCGGCATTGCTGTCGTGCACCCGGACGCTGACATCCTGATCGACAGTGGTGCCGAACTCCTCGAGCACCGCGCGGGGCTCTATGACCGCGCGCGAGCGGTAGGACTTCGATTTGTACCAGTCCGGCGGCAGCCCCAGCACCGTGCGCGGATAGCACGAGCACAGGGTGCAGACGATCATGTTGTGGACCGCGGGCGTGTTCTCGACCACGATCAGCTCGGCACCGGCCATATCGATTCCGAACTCGCCGGCCGCGGCGGTCCCGTCGTCCAGCAGGCGCTCGCGATAGGCCGGATCGGTCCAGGCCCGGGCAACGATCTGTGCGCCGAGCTCTTCGCCCCGCGAATCCATGAACTCGAGCTGGGCGCGGACTTCCCCCGCACTCACCACGCCCTTTTCGATCAGCAGTTCGCGGATGGCGCGTGCCATGAGCTCGTAATGACCGATCTCGTCGACGTCGCGGTTCTCCGGTGCGACCTCATGGTCGTGGGTATGGGGGTGACCGTGATCGTGGGCGTGCGCGCCTGCGCCGCGTTCCTCTTCGGCCATGCCGGTTCTCCTAGGCTTCTTCCAGCCAGTGTTGAAAGACCTCCAGGTCCAGCGTGTCCTGCGCCGGACCGTCGTAATTCTGCCAGATCTCGCTTTGCGGAAACCGGACGCGGTAGAGGTGGCGCCGCGGCTCGCCGCTGAAGCCGTAGGCGAGCTCCTCCGGGTTGCGGAAGGCGCCGCAATACCGCTCGACCACCCCGGTCTTGCCGCGGATGTAATAGGGGGTGCGCCGATGACCCGGCGGATGGGTGACCGCCACCTTGACCCGGTCGCCGGCCGCGAAGCGGCGCGCCTCCGTGGCGGCTTCACTCATGTCCCGTCCGCCAGCGTGCCGCGCAGCGCGGCCATGCGCTCGCTGACCTCGTCATGGCTCAGCAAACCCTTTTCTTCCAACAGGTCGCACAGCGCCTCGGCCCAGCGCTCGAAATATTCCCTGTCGTACTGCTCCTTGGGCAGGTCCTCCAAGGCGCGGCGCATCTCGTCGACGGTCATCAGCTTGTGCTCGCGCAGCGCTCCGACCGTGGCCGTGATCAGCTTCGCCCAGGGCGCGGTCGGCGGCGAGTTCGTCTCGATCGACCCGCCCGGCAGTCCGCCGAGGTCGTGTTGCCTCTGCATGTCGAATCCCGCTCTTGCGTTGCTGCGATCTTCCATCCGCGGCCGGAACAGGTCAAGCGTTACCGCCGAGCTCCCTGCGCACGATCTTCGCGCCCTCGACCAATGCCTTGAGCTTGCCGAAGGCGGTCTCGCGGCTGATGTATTTCATACCGCAGTCCGGCGCCACCACGACGCGCTCCGGCGGCAGGACCTCGAGCGCGCGGCGGATGCGGGCGGCGACGGTCTCGGCGGTCTCGATCTGCGGATCGCCGAGGCTGAGGACGCCCAGGATGATGGTCTTGGTCGGCATCTGCTCCAGGATGGCGAGGTCGAGGCCCGGCTGAGCCGCCTCGATCGAGACCTGATCGACCGCCGCGCCTTCGAGCTCGGGCAGGAACGAGTATCCGCTCGGCCGGTCGTGGACGATGTGCGCATAGCCGAAGCACAGATGCACCGCAGTCGTGCCCCCGACGCCCTCCAGGGCGCGGTTGATCGCCTTGACGGCATAGGACTTGGCGATCTCCGGGCGCGCCTGCATGTACGGCTCGTCGAGCTGGACGACGTCGATGCCGGCGGCGAACAGCGCCTTGATCTCCTGGTTGACGGCCGCGGCATAGTCCATCGCCGCCGCCTCGTCGTCGGAATAGTGGTCGTTCTGGGCCTGCTGGGTCATGGTGAACGGGCCCGGGATGGTGATCTTGGTCATCCGGGCGGTGTTGGCGACCAGGAATTCGGCGTCGCGCAGCTCGACCGGGCGTGCCCGCACGATGGGACCGGCGATCCGCGGCACCGGATTGGCATGGCCGGTCCGGTCGATCGCGGTTCCCGGGGTCTGGATGTCGATGCCGCCGAGCGCGGTTGCGAAACGGTTGGAATAGCTCTCGCGCCGGATCTCGCCGTCGCTGATGATGTCGACCCCGGCTTGCTCCATGTCGTGGATGGCGGCCAGCGTGGCGGTGTCCTGGGCCTCTTCCAGGTCGGAACCGGCGACCTTCCACATCTCGCGGGCGCGCACCCGCGGCGGCAGCCGGCCCTTGAGGTTGTCGCGATCGACCAGCCAGTCGGGCTGGACATAGCTTCCCACCACGGTCGTCGGCAGCAAGGTCTCCACCATCACGCTCCCCCTTCATCCGATCGGCGCGACTATACATCGAAATCCGCCGGTCACGGGGGCGCGCAACCGAGTCAGAATTGGTCTGACATCGGCCAATTCGATCCATTTTCGTTCTGTTCGCCCGGATTATTCGTTCCGGTGCTGAAATCGGGTTGGCAATCACGACGGCGGCGCTGCTGGATATGTTTTGCTGCAGCTTCCCCGCGCCTGCCGCGACCGTCCGGCCGCCCGCAGGCCATGGGCCGGTGCGGGATCGCCCGGCGGCTTGGTTTGGCGGATCGCCACGATCCCGGCGTCGGGCAGCGCCGGCGGCGGTTTGAACGCCTCGTCCCGGACGCACCCGAAGGCGGTTGAAACGCGCCTGATGTGATGCGTCGCATTCGGTTCCCCGCGGTGGCCGACCCCAATGGAACGCATCATCAGGCGTCCTTCGAGAGCGTCCGGAAGTGCGCGCTCGAACACGTGCGCCAAGGACGCCTTGAGGCGCGGCGGAACGCCGAATGCCGCCGGGCTCGGATCGAGACCACGAGCAAATCTCGGTCTCCGCGGTTGCGGGCCCGGCGATCCGGCGGCTACTCTGCCCGACAGTGTCTGCCGGTGCAGACCGGCGGCAGGATGATCGGAAGATGCGCGAACAATCGATTCGGGTCCATGTCGGCAACCTCGAGCAACAGGGCGAGCTGATCCGCTTCAACAAGCCGGTCGACCCCCACGAGAACGTCTCCGCGCTGTCGTGGAAGACCTACGACACGCTGGGCAAGGCGGCGCTGTTTGCGAACCTTCCCGACTACCCCGGATGGCGGGTGTGCAGCCAGGTGATCGCCGACCGCAGGAAGTGGTCGATCGCGCTCGGCGTCACGCCCGACGAGCTGATCCCGACCCTTCGCGCGCGGGTCCGCAGCCCGGTCGCGCCGGTGACGGTCGATCGCGCCCAGGCGCCGGTGAAAGAGGTCGTGCTGACCGGCGCCGATGTGGACCTGACCAAGGTCCCCGCCGTGTGGCATTCCGAGAACGACCCTGCGCCCTACATCGCCTCGGGCATGGCGATCATCAAGGACCCGGAGACCGGCATCCGCAACATGTCGATCCACCGCCAGCAGATCCTGGGGCCCGACAGCACCGGGTTCCTGATCTGCCCGCGCCATGCGCTGAGGATCTTCCAGATCTATCAGGCCCGCGGCGAGCCGATGCCCGTGGCGATGGTCGTCGGCGCCCATCCGGCGCTCTACTACGCCGCCGGCTTCACCTCGAGCTACGGGCTCGACGAGCTGACGATCGCCGGCGCCCTGCTCGAGGACCCGATCCGCATGGTCAAGTGCGAGACCATCGACCTCGAAGTGCCGGCGGAGGCCGAGATGGTCATCGAGGGCGAGGTGCCGACCGACCAAATGACCCCCGAGGGGCCGTTCGGCGAAGCCAGCGGGACGTACGCGATGGAGGGCTCGACCCAGATCTTCCGGGTCAAGGCGATCACCCGACGGGCCGATCCGATCTTCTATTCGATGCAGTGCGGCATCCCGATGACCGACACCCAGTCGATCACCGCCACCTGCATCGAGACCGTGGTGAGCGAGCACCTGCGCTCGGTCGAGGGCGGGCTCGATCTGCGCGACATCCGGCTTCTCGGCATCTCCGGGCTGATGGCGATCGTACTCAAGCTCCGCCCGCGGGTCGAAGGCCAGGCCAAGACCGCGCTGATGGCCGCGCTATCGAGCCCCTATCTCCATCCCAAGCTCGCCATCGCGGTCGACGAGGATATCGATGCCGGCGATTTGCGCCAGATCTTCTGGTCGCTGACCACCCGCGTCCATGCCGAGCGCGACGTGATCCGGATCCCCAACACCCGGATCTGGTCGCTCGACAACGTCTCGGACATCGTGCCGGGGATGAGCGCGATGTACCGGATCGGCACCAAGACGATCATCGATGCGACCATGCCGGCGGCCAGCGACCTGCCGGCGCGCGAGCGCTTCCGCCCGGCGATGCCGTTCAACCACGAGACGGTCGATCTGGCCGACTTCCTGGATTAGCGGGCCGCCGGCCCGGGGCGGCCCGATCGGCGCTGGCGCTACTCCGCGGCCACGGCCTGCGGCACGCGAGCGGCCAGCAAGTCCCGCCAGTGGCGGTAGAAGCCGACATGCTCCGCCTCGTGGTCCCAGCTCGGGCACGATCGGACCGGGTGCATCCCCAATGCGCGGGCGCGCTCGTCGGGGCCGTCGATGGCCTGCGCGAGGCCCCTGGTGTATTCGTTCCAGCCCGCTTCCGAGCCGTGGCAGCCCGCCTGGGCGGTATCGAGCGAGATCACGTCGTCGGACGTCGCAAGCCCGGTGACCAGGAAGAAGTCTTCGAACTTCCTGAGCCGCGCGAACCGTGCTTCGGCCGGCTCGCCCTTCGGGGCGATGCACCAGATCGTTACCTCGGTGCGCTCCGGCCCGAGCGGGCGGTGGGTGCGGAGATGGGTCGAGGCGAGGTCGTTGAGCACCATGTTGGGGAAGACCAGAACGTTGCGGCCGCGGCGCAGCATCCAATCGGCCATCGCGCCGCCGGGCGTGCGCTCGATTGCGGCGGTCGCCGGGGCCAGCGGGGCCGCCTCGGGGCTCGCGCGGTCGGCCCACAGCGCGATGTGGCCGCCGCCCAGATCGTAGCAGCCGTTGGCGACGTTGCCGCTGATCCGCCCGGTCTCGGTCTTCAGCAGCCCTTCGGTTCCCTCGCGCGCCTCGCGTGCGGCGATCGTGGCGGCGAAATTCCGGTGCACGGTGCCGACATGGTAGCCGTCGGTGACGTTCTCGGCCTGGTACTTCCAATTGTGGTCGCAGACATAGGTCTGCGAGCCGGCCAGGATCTCCAGCCCGTCCGGCGACTGGTCGGCGAACATGTCGATGAAGAACCGCGCCTCGCCGAGATGGTCCTCCAGCGTCCCGGCCGCGGCGTCCAGGCAGCCGAAGACGAAGCCGCGATAGGCGGCCACCTGCGGCACCGGCTTGAGGTCGAAGCGCGCCCGATCGAACCCCGGATCGGGGAAACCGCTCTGCTGGTTCTTGATCTTTATGCACTTTCCGGCCGTGTCATAGGCCCAGCCGTGGAACCGGCAGGTCAGGACCCGCGCGTTGCCCGCCCGGCACGGCGTCAGCACCGCGCCGCGGTGGGCGCAGGCGTTCAGATAGGCGCCGATGCCGCCGTCGGCGCGCCGGATCGCATAGACCGGCTGGCGGCCGATATGGGTGGCGTGGTAATCGCCCGGCGCGGCGATCTGGCTTTCGTGGCACAGATAGTTCCATTGGCGCTCGAAGATCAGCGCCATCTCGGCCTCGTGGAGATCGGCGTCGTGGAACGCGCGCCGGTCGACGCGGAACATGTGCTCGTCCGGCCGGTCGTCGATATAGCGGGCGGCATCGAATCCTGGATGGGTCATCGCGTCCTCCCAACGGGGCGACGAGTCTGGACCAGCCGCGCCGGCCTGTCCACGGCGACGAGATGGGCTATAAACGCATCCGAGGGAGAGTGCGGATGACAGGTGACAATCTTCGCTGCGTTCTAGCCTATCGCGACCTCCGGGAGTGGATCGCCGAGGCCGACCGGCTGGGCGAGCTGCGCGTGGTCCGCGGCGCGTCCTGGCAGGAGGATATCGGTCTTGCCGCCGAGGCCGTGATCAAGCACGACGACGGCCCGGCGGTGCTGTTCGAGGACGTGCCGGGCTGCGCGCCGGGACACCGGCTGATCATGAACGTCTTCGCCGGCAAGCGGCGCAACATGACGCTCGGCTTCCCGGACGACCTCTCCAAGGTCGAGCTCAGCGATGCCTGCTACGCCGGCTTCGTCAAGGACCGGCCGCTGATCCCGCACCGGATCGTCGAGGACGGCCCGGTGTTCGAGAACGTGCTGACCGGCGACGACATCGACCTGATGAAGTTCCCGACGCCGGTCTGGCATGTCGAGGACGGCGGCCGCTATATCGGGACCGGATGCTATTCGGTCACCCGCGATCCCGACGACGGCTGGCTCAATGTCGGGACCTACCGCGCGATGGTGCACGACCGCAAGTCGGTCGGCGTCCTGATGGTGCCGGGCAAGCACGGCCACATCCACCGCGAGAAGCATTTCGCGCGGGGCGAGCGGTTCCCGATCGTGATGGTGCTGGGCTCCGAGCCGATGTCGTTCTACACCGCCTGCACCGAGGTGCCGGCCGGCACCTGCGAGTTCGACGTCGTCGGCGGCATCAGGGGCGCGCCGCTGGACTGCGTGGCGGGCAAGGTCACTGGCCTGCCGTTCCCGGCCAACGCCGAGGTGGTGATCGAGGGCTATCTCAGCGCCGGCCACGAGAAGATGGAGGGCCCGTTCGGCGAATGGACCGGCTACTATGCCAGCGGCGAGCACCCCGAGCCGGTGCTGGAGATCGAGGCGCTCTATCACCGCAACGACCCGATCCTGCTGGGTGTGCCGCCGATGGGCGGCGGCTCGGACGAGATGGGCCGCTACCGCGCCGTGCTGCGCTCGGCGATGGTCAAGGAGGCGCTTGCCTCCGCCGGGGTGCCCGACGTCGCCGGTGTGTGGTGCTACGAGATCGGCTCCTCCCGCCTGCTGCACGGCGTGGCGATCAAACAGCGCTACCCCGGCCATGCCAAACAGGCCGGCCATGTGGCCGCACACTGCCATGCCGCGAACTACGCCAACCGCTATGTGGTGGTCGTCGACGAGGACGTCGACGTGACCAACCTCGAGGAGCTGTGGTGGGCGCTGCTCACCCGGTCGGACCCGGCAAGCTCGATGGACATCATCAACGGCGCGCGCACCTCGCCCGCCGACCCGCTGCTGTCGGCCGAAAAACGCGCCCGCCAGGACCTCAGCATGGGCCGCGCGGTGATCGACGCCTGCCGGCCGTTCCACTGGCGCGATCAGTTCCCCAAGGTCAACGCGCCCAGCCCCGACCAGGCAAGGCGCGCGCGCCAGAAATTCGGCCACCTCCTGACACCGCGCGGCGGCTGACGGGCGAGGATATCGACCGGCGGCTGCGGCGTTGGCGCGCGGGCGAGGCGGGGGATAGGATTGGCGGGCGGACTCAACGGGCGAGGGATTATCTGCGATGGTTCACGCGGACGCCGGCTTCGATCGTATCCCCTATGCGCTCTACCACGACCGGGACCTCTATGCCGAGGAGCTGGTGCGCATCTTCGAGGGCGAGACGTGGTCCTATCTCGGGCTGGAGGCCGAGATCCCGAACCCGGGCGATTTCCGCACGACCTTCATCGGCGAGACGCCCGTCATATACAACCGGGATCAGGACGGCCGGGTGCATGCCTTCGTCAACCGCTGCTCTCACCGCGGCGCGCTGATCGCGCGCGAGAACTTCGGCAACACGCCCGCCCATGTCTGCCTCTACCATAGCTGGGCCTACGACCTCACCGGCGCGCTCATCGGCGTGCCCCACCGGCACGGGATCGGCGGCAGCCCTGGCATGCCGGCGGACTTCGACATGGCGTGCCACGGGCTGCGCAGGCTCCGCGTCGACGGCGTCAACGGCGTGTTGTTCGCGAGCTTCTCCGAAACCGTCGAGCCGCTGCGGGACTATCTCGGACCGAGCCATCTCGCCCATCTCGACCGGCTGTTCCACAAGCCGGTCCGGGTCCTCGGCTACCAGCGCCAATACGTCCGGAGCAACTGGAAGGCCTATCTGGAGAACGTGCGCGATCACTATCACGGCGCCCTGCTGCACGGCTTCCAGAACACGTTCGGGATCAACCGCGCGAGCCACGATTGCGGCTCCAGGATGGACGCCAGACACAGGCACAGCATCCTGTTCGTCCGCCAGCCGCGCCAGGAGTACGAGGACGACGAACCGCCGCGGACCGACCCGGCCGCGCCGCTTCTGCCGCTAGCCGAGGCAAGCGCGGGCGCGAGGCTCGCGCTGCAGGACCCCGCTCTGCTGCGCTTCGTGCCGGAATTCGACGACGACCACTCGACCACCATGTGCTCGGTGTTTCCCAACAGCGTCTTCCAGCAGATCCGCAACGCGCTTGCCGCGCGCCAGGTCCGGCCCAAGGGCCCCGGCGCGTTCGAGCTCGTCTTCACCATCTTCGGCTACGCCGAGGACGGGGAGGACATGACCCGGCACCGGCTGCGCCAGGCCAACTTCGCCGGGCCGGCCGGCTTCGTCTCGCTGGAGGATGCCGAAGCGCTGGAGGCGTGCCAGAACGGCCACCGCTCCGCGCGCGCGGACAGCGCGGTGGTCGAGATGGGCGGGCGCGGTCCGATCCGGGACGGCGACGAGAAGCTCGACGACGTGATGATCCGGGGTTTCTGGTCCTACTACTACGAGATCATGAATCTGAAAGACCCGCCCGCAGGGTGAGAGATGGAAGCCGCCGTTTTCGTCAAGCTTCAGGATTTGATGGCGCGCGCCGGCGCCCATCTCGACAACGAGACCTATCAGGCTTGGCTCGACCTGTTTCACGATGAGTGCAGCTATCGGATCGTGCCGCTGGAGAACATCCAGCAGGGGCTGCCGGGCAGCGTCATGCTGTGCGAGACCAAGAAGGCGCTGAGCGATCGGATCGTCTCGCTCCTGAAGGCCAACACCTACAACCCGCACACCACGCGCCACGTCATCGGCCTGCCGCGGGTGGTTTCTACGCACCAAGGCCGGATCGAGGCCGAGACCGGCTACGCGCTCTACCAGACCAATGTCGAGGGCAGCTCCCATCTGTTCAGCGTCGGGTGCTATCGCGACACCGTCGCCGCGTTCGGCGACGAGCTCAAGTTCCTGGAACGGATCGTCGTCCTGGACACCTATTCCATCCCAACGCTTCTGGCCAAGCCGATATAGCGCTCGTTCCGATCCAGTCGGGCGTTTACACGCCGCCGCCCGCGCAGCAACGTGGCGCCGGAAGCGGGGCAGGGGAGGGACTACCGGATGGCAGGCTACAGACCGCCGGTCGAGGACATCGCGTTCGTGCTGCGCCGGGTGATCGACACCGGGCGGGTGCTTTCCCTGCCGGCCTACGCCCACCTCGACGGCGAGACGCTGGAGGCGGTGGTCCGCCAGGCGGGCCGGTTGGCCGCCGAGGCAATCGCGCCGATCAATCGGGACGCCGACCGGATCGGCGCAACGTTCGACAACGGCGTGGTCCGCCTGTCACCCGGCTTCGATGCCGCCTATCGGGCGTTCTGCGACGGCGGCTGGCCTTCGCTCGCGCTGCCCGACTCGTTCGGCGGGCAGGCGATGCCGGAGATCGCCCAGGCCGCGGTCTCGGAGATGTCCAACGGCGCGAGCCTCGCCTTCACGATGCTGACGGTGACCAGCCGCGCCGCCGCGCGGGTGCTGCTGGCCCATGCCGACGAGGCGACCCGGGCGCTCTACGTCCCGCGTCTGGTAAGCGGCGAATGGGCCGGCACCATCGTGATGACCGAGCCCCATGCGGGCTCCGATATCGGCCAGGCGCGCACCAGGGCCGTCGCCGACGGCGACGGCTCCTACGCGCTGACCGGGACCAAGATCTTCATTTCGTTCGGCGAGCACGACGCGACCGAGCAGATCTGCCATATCGTGCTGGCGCGGATCGACGGTGCGCCGGCCGGCGTGCGCGGGCTCAGCCTGTTCCTGGTCCCGAAGTTCCTCCCCGGCAGCGACGGCGCGCTCGGCAGCCGCAACAACATCCGTGCCGCCCGCATCGAGGAGAAGATGGGCATCCACGGCTCGCCGACCTGCGAGATGCAGCTCGACGGCGCGACCGGCTTCCTGCTCGGCGCGCCCGGCCGCGGCATCCAGAACATGTTCACGATGATCAATACCATGCGGCTGGAGGTCGTCCTGGAAGGCGTCGGCATCGCCGGGGCCGCGCTGGACAAGGCGCTGGCCTACGCGGCGGAGCGTGTCCAGGGCGGCAACAGCGCCGCGGACGGCACGCCGATCATCGCGCATGCCGATGTCCGGCGCATGCTGCTGACCATGAAAGCGCAGACCTGCGGCGCCCGGGCGCTGGCCTATGAGGCCGCCTGTCAGCTCGACCTCGCCCGCGGCGCGGAGGATGCCGATGCCGCGGCGCTCGCTTCCTTCCTGCTGCCGGTCTGCAAGGCCCACTGCACCGACCTTGCGGTCGAGGTCGCAAGCCTCGCTGTCCAGGTCCACGGCGGCCACGGCTACATCGCCGAGCACGGCGTCGAGCAGCTCATGCGCGATGCCCGCATCACGCCGATTTACGAGGGCACCAACGGCATCCAGGCGATCGATCTGGTGCTGCGCAAGCTCGGCCGCGACGAAGGCGCGACCTTCGAGATCCTGGCCCGGCGCATCGAGGCACAGCTCGCCGGCAGTGCCTCCGGCCCGGCGGTTCCCGAGATCCAAGCCGCTCTGGCCGACGGGCTGGCAACGCTGCGGGCGACCACCACCCATCTCCTCGACCGCCTGGCGGCCGCGGCCACGCCCGACGCCTTGGCCGGCGCCACGCCCTATCTGCGCCTGGTTGCGACCGTTGCCGTTGCCTGGATGTGGCACCGCATGGCCGAGGCGGCCGGAAACGACCGCCACGGCGCCGAGATGCGTGCGCTGGCGCGCTTCTACGCCCTGGAGATCATGCCGACCGCCGATGCCCTGGCCGCAAGCGCCTGCAACGGCGCCGACCATCTCTACGCGCTCGACGCCGAACAGCTTGAAAGGGCCTGACAGTTCCGGACAGGCCGGCTCACAGATGCCCCTTTTCGCGCGCCTCGAGATAGCGGGCATGGATCGGTTCCATCGAAGTCGCCCACGTCCGGTGCTTGGCCGGATCGGCCGGCGTGAGGTTGACGCAGCGCAGCATCCGGTGGGCGATCGCGCCGCTTTCGGCCTCGACATCGATGTCGATGATGCTGAGCCCGCCGTGATCCTGCTCGAAGGCCGCCATCGCGCCTCGGCCCGCGCCGGCGGCCCAGCACAGGATCACCCGGTTGACCCCGTCATGGCCGGAGACGAGCAGCCGGTCCCATGCGGGCCGGCGCAGCGCGCGCTCGAAGGCCGCGGTCACCCGCGCACCGAAGGCGCCGAAGCTCTCGCCGCCGTGGAAGAACCGCGCCGCATCGTCCCCGGCGCCGCGAAAGGCATTGGCGATCAGCGCGCGTGCGCGCTCGGGCGGGACGTCGGCGAAGCGCCCGCCCTTGATCTCGCGCAGGTCGGGCTCATCCTCGATCGGGACCGGCCGGCCGGCCAGCGCGATCTCGGCGGTCTGGCGGGTCCGCGGCAGGCCGCTGCAGACCGCCCGGTCGATCGCCGCTTCGGCGAGCAGCGCGCCGACCGCCTCGATCTGGGCGATGCCGGTCTCGGTGAGCCGGACGGCGCGGGGGTCAACCGGCCGGCCCCGGGCGTCGAAATACGAGACCTCGCCGTGGCGCAGGAGATAGATCCGCTTTCGCACCAGCCCCGGCGCGCAGGGGCTCATCGATCGAGCACGGTGTCGTTGTCCGCGCCGAGGCCCGGTGCGCCCAGCCGCTCTCCCCGCCGCGCGCGCAAGCCCGGCGCCAGCGGAACCGGCAGGGCGGGCACTTCCTCGCCTTGCGTGTTGACCAGCGATTCGGCGAACACCCCGCGTTCGCGGAAATGGGGATCGGCGAGCGCCTCTTCGAGCGTGCGCACGATCGAGCAGCAGCAGTCGATGCCGCGCAGCGCGCGCTCCCAGTCGGCAGCCGGCCGAGCCGCGACGAGCGCGGCTACGGCCGCGATAGCGCCGGCCGGATCGCGCCGGTCCTCGCGCCATTCGCTCGCCAAGCCGATCGCCTCGCAGAAGTTGTCCCAGAACTTCTGCTCCAAAGGTGCCGCCGCCAGCACCTTGCCGTCGGCGGTGGGATAAAGCCGGTAGCGCGGCGAGCCGCCGGTCACCAGCTCGCCGCCGCCGACCGGCCAGCGGCCGAACGCGGTGGCGTTGCCCACCGCCCAGTAAAGAAAGGCGAACAGGTTCTCGGCCATGGCGATGTCGAGGCAGGCCCCCTCGCCCGTCTGATCGCGGGTGCGCAAGGCCAGCAGGATGTTCATCACCGCAGGGTAGGCGCCGCCGGCGATATCGGCGATCAGGACCGGCGGGACGACCGGCGCGTCGGCCGAGCCCATGCCGAGCGACAGAAGGCCGGTCTCGCCGATATAGTTGAGATCGTGGGCGGCGAGATCCCGCTTCGGCCCGGTCTGGCCGTAGCCGGTGATCGAGCAGTAGATGATCGCCGGGTTGATCGCCCGCACCGCCTCGTAGTCGAGCCCGAGCCGGCCCATCACGCCCGGACGGAACTGCTCGATCACCACGTCCGCCTTCTCGAGAAGCGGACGCAGGCGCGCTTGGTCCGCCGCGGTCTTGAGGTCGAGGGTGACCGATTTCTTGGCGCGGTTGAGCATTGCGAAATTGATGCTGTCGCCGCCCCATTTGGGCTCGTAGCGGCGCATCTCCTCGCCCGCGCCAGGGCGTTCGACCTTGATCACCTCGGCGCCGGCCTCCGCCAGGATCAGGCTCGCCATGGGGCCCGGCAGCAGGGTCGTGAAATCGACCACCATGACGCCGTCGAGCGGGCCCGGCATCAGCCCCCCATCCTCGCCTTGGCGACCACGGCACGGCGGGCGGGCGCGTAGCCAGGCGTCCCGTTGACCGCGAACAGCGCCCGGCAGACCTCGTAGTGGTGGACCAGCCCGCCGCGTTCGACCCGCTCGATGGGGCCGTCGGGGTAGCCGAGCCCGAGCCGGCAGGTGAGGTCCATGTCGGCCGCGGCTGCAAGCCCCTCGTCGAGCAACCGGAGCGCGGCGTTGTATTTCGGGCGCACCAGACGGTCGATGATGCGCCCGACCTGGTCGGCGGAGACCACCACGTCGAGGCCGGCGCCCTCGAAGACCGCCCGCGCTGCCGCGATCGCGGAGTCCGCGCTCGCCGGCTGGCGCACCAGCTCGACCAGGTTCGACGGCGGATCGGAACCGTTGCGGTAGCGTGCGAAGCCGACCGCATTCGAGCCTTCCGCGCCGGCCTTCTCCCCGGTGTGCACCCCCAGGCACTCGGTCCCGAGCTCGATCAGGATCGCCGTCCGCGCCGGGTCGGGTGCATACGGCACGCCGAGCAGCACCAGGATGTCGGCATCGGATTCGGCACCGGCAAGAAACGGATCGCCCGGCGGGAACGAGCGGCTTTCGCCGGCGCTGCGGATCGCGTAAGCCACCGTTCAGGCTCCGAACATCGTGCTGCCCTCATAGTCGTGGAAGCCGCGGCCCGACTTGCGGCCAAGACGCCCGGCGGCGACCATCCGGCGCAGCAGCGGCGGAGCGGCCGCGCGGGGGTCCAGCGTGATCGGGTAGAACGCTTCGGACAGGCGGATCTGGGTATCGAGCCCGATCAGGTCGACCAGCTCCAACGGCCCCATCTTGTAGCCGAGCGCGGCCTTGATCGCCTTGTCGATATCCGCGGCGCCGGCGACCCCGGCCTCGACCGCCCGGATGGCGTCGTTGTTGAACGGAACCAGCAGCGCATTGAGGACGAAGCCGGGCTTGTCCTGGGTCCTCACCGGTTGCTGGCCGGCGGCCTCCGTCCAGGCCCAGGCCGCGGCGAAGGCCGCATCGGAGGTGTTCACCCCCGGCGACATCTCGATCAGCTTCATGAGCTGGGCAGGCAGGCAAAAATGCATGCCGACGACCCGGTCCTCCCGCCCGCAGCCCGAGGCGATCTCGGTGATCGACAAGGTCGAGGTGTTGGAGGCGAAAATGGTGTGCTTGCCGCAGATCGGATCGAGCGCGCGGAACAGCGCCTGCTTGACCGCAAGCTCCTCGAAGACCGCCTCGATCACAAGATCGCAGCCGGCGAGCGCCTCGAGCCCGTCGGCCGCGCGGATCCGGGCCAGCGCCGCATCCCGGTCGTGCCCCGACATCCGGCCGCGCTCGACCGAGCGCTCGAAGAACGCCTCGGTCTGGGCACCGGCCTTCTCCAGCCCCTCGGCCGAGACGTCGTAGCACACCGTCTCGAAGCCGGCGCGCGCGGCGACGATCGCGATCCCGGCTCCCATCGTGCCGGCCGCCCCGCACACGCCGACGGTCGTGATGGCGGTGCTCATCGCTGCCGGAAGCTCCGGCCGATGAGCTGGCGGTGGATCTGGTTGGTACCCTCCCAGATCTGGGTGATCTTGGCATCGCGCATCAGGCGCTCCACCCGGTAATCGCTGCAATATCCGTAGCCGCCGTGCATCTGGACCGCCTCGGTGGTCATGCGCATGGCGAGGTCCGAAGCGCGCAGCTTGGCGATCGAAGCCTCGATGCCGAAGTCGGCGGCGCCCGCATCGATCATGCCGGCGACATGGTCGATCCAGCACCCGACCAGCGCCATCTCGCTGGCGAGGTCGGCCAGCAGGAACTGGTTGCCCTGGAAGTCGATGATCCGCTGTCCCGACTGGCTGCGCTGGTTGATGTAGCCCGTCATGTCGTTGAAGGCGGCGGTCGCGATGCCCAGCGCGTGGGCGGCGACCGAGGGGCGGGAGAGGTTGAGCGAGGCGAGCAGGATCTCCAGCCCCCGGCCCGGCGCGCCCACGAGGTTCGCGCGCGGCACGCGGCAGCCGTCGAAGGCGATCGCCGCGGTCGAAGACGCGCGCAGACCCATCTTGGTCTCGGTGCGCAGGACCTCGAAGCCCGGCGTGCCTTTTTCGAAGACCAGCGCGGTGATCGCCTCCCGGTCGTCTTCGATCTCCGACCATTTGCCGAACAACAGGATCAGATCGGCGACATCGCCGTTGGTGATGAACAGCTTGCCGCCGTCGACCACCACGTCTTCGGCGTCCGGGGTGAAGCGGGTCTTCATCCCCGTGGCATCGGATCCGGCGGAGGTCTCGGTGATGGCGATCGCGGCCAGGCCGCCGCCCGCGATCCGGGGCAACACTCGGGCCTTCAGCGCTTCGTCGGCGAAGTCGATCACCGGCTTCATGGCATGGAAGTTGGTCGCATAGATGATGCCGGTCGCCGCGCACGCCTCCGAGATCAGGCGCACGCACTCGATATAGAGCCGGTAGCGCGCCGGAGCGCCGCCATAGGGCTCGGGCACGAAGAGCGCATTCAGCCCCAGCGCGTTCAGCGCCTGGACATTGGTCCAGGGAAACGCGCCGGTCCGGTCGAAATCTGCGGCGTTCGGCGCCAGCACCTGATCGACGACGCGCCGGACCTGGTCGATGAGGATGCGCTCATCCTCGGTCCACGGACGGGACGCCGCCAGGCGGTCGAACACCGTCATCAGTGGTTCATCCCGTGCCCGCCGTCGAGATAGATGGTCTCGCCGGTAAGGTAGGCGATGTCCGCCACATAGAGCGCGACCACCAGCCGGGCGACCTCGTCCGGCGTCCCGGTGCGCCCGACGGGCACCCGGCGGCCGATCCACGTCTTGACCGACTCGCGGTTCAGGAACGCGCGGTTGAAGTCGGTCTCGACATAGCCCGGGGCGAGGTTGACCACGGCGATCCCGTCCTCGGCCCACTCGACGGCCATGCACCGCGTCATCGCGCCCACCGCGGCCTTGGAGGCGCAGTAGGCGAGGTGCTCGCGCACGCCGAGCTTGTCGAAGAACGAGCCCATGTTGACGATCAGCCCGCCGCCGTCGCGCTTGAGCAACGGATAGGCCTCGCGCGCGGCGACCATCACCGCGGTGGCGTTCAACGCCATCACCCGCTCGTAATCCTCGGTCGCCATATCCGCAATCGGTGCCTGGCCGTGGGCGCCGGCGTTGTTGACCAGCCCGGCGAGCGGCGCCGGATCGACGGCAAGCCCGGCGAAGACGGCCTTGACGGCCGCCTCGTCGGTCATGTCGCAGGCGATGCCGCGTCCGGCCGCGCTGGCACCGGTGCGGGACAGGCCGATCACGTCATAACCGGCATCCGCCAGGCCGAGCGCGATCGCGGCGCCGATGCCGCGGCTCGCGCCGCTGACCACCACCCGCCGGCCCGGTTCAGGCATCCTTGAAGTCCGGCTTGCGCTTCTCCTCGAATGCCGCCATGCCCTCGGCCGCGTCTTCGGTCCGGTAGGCGAGCGTCGACAGGTCGGCCTCGATCTTCAGCCCTTCGGTGATCGGGTTGTCCAGCGCGCGCTGCACCGCTTCGCGGGCCATCGCGAGCACCGGCAGGCTGTAGCCGGTGAACTGAGCGGCGAAGTCGCGCCCGGCGGCGATCAGGTCGCCTTCGACGACCCGGTTGACCAGCCCGATGCGCCCGGCTTCCTCGGCCCCGACCGTGCGGCCGGTCAGGATCATCTCCAGCGCGCGCGCCTCGCCGATCAGCCGCGGCAGCCGCTGGGTCCCGCCATAGCCCGGAATCAGGCCGAGCTTGACCTCGGGCATGCCGAGCCTGGCGTCCGGCGAAGCGAGGCGGAAGGTCGAGGCCAGGGCGAGCTCCAGCCCGCCGCCGAAGGCGTAGCCGTTGATCAGCGCGACCGAGGGGATCGGCAGGACATCGAGCTTGGCGAAGACCGACTGGCCGAGCCGGGTGTCTTGTTTCTCCTCGATCACCGTGCGCCCCTTGAGCTCCTTGATGTCGGCGCCGGCGCAGAACGCACGATCGCCCGCGCCGGTGATCAAGAGCACCCGCGCATCGGTCTCCGCGACCGCATCGAAGGCTGCCCCGAGGTCCCGCAGGACCCCGAAGGACAGCGCGTTCAGCGCCTCGGGGCGGGACAGCGTGACTAGCGCCGCCTCGCCGTCGCGGGAAAGCGCGACGGTCATTGCGCGGCCTCCGGCTTGGCGGTGAATCGCACCGGGACCGGTACGATCTCGCCGGACTTCGCCTGATCGACCAGCGCGCGCTTGAGGATCTTGCCGCTTGCGGTCAAGGGGAACGCCTCCATGCGGATGAAGTATTCCGGCATGTCGTAGCGCGACAGGCCCTCGCGGTACAGATGGTCGAGCAACGCCTCGGGCTCGGGCGTGCCGATGACCGCGATGCAGCCCTTCTCGCCCAGGCGGTCGTCGGGGACCGGGAAGACCGCAACCCGCTCGATGTCCGGGTGGCGGATCGCCAGCGCCTCGACCTGGGAAGGGTAGATGTTGTGCCCGCCGCGGATGATCAGGTCCTTGAGCCGGCCCTCGATCGACAGGTTGCCGTCCGCATCCAGCGCACCCAGATCGCCGGAAAGGAACCAGCCGTCGCGGTTGAAGCTGTCCTCGGTGGCCTCCTGGTTGCCGAAATAGCCCAAGGTCAGCGCACCGCCGCGGCCGCCGATCTGGCCGGTGACACCGGGCCCGACGCGCTTGTCGGGATCCTCCATGTCGAAGATCGCGACCTCGTAGGCCTTGCCGCCCCGCCCGCAGGTCCGGGTGATGGTCTCCGCGGAGTCCGAGGGGTGGGTGAAATGATGGGAGGAATTCTCGGTCATGCCGTAGATGTTCTGCGGCTTGATGCCCTGGGCGAGGAAGGCCTCGCAGACTACCGGCGGGATCGGCGCGCCGGCCATGTAGAAGATCTCGACCGCGCCGATCCGCGGGGCGCCGGCGGCCTTCTGCTCGGCCAGCACGTCCATTGCGTGGGTCGGCACGCCCATCACGTAGCTCGCCCCGGTCTCGCTTATCCAGTCGATCTTTTCCACCCCGGCAGGACGGTCGTCGGTGATGAACTCGCAGCCGCTCAACACCCATTGGGCGGCGGCGACCCAGGCGATGTGGTGCGACAGCGGGCTCAGCGACAGCAGCCGCGTGTCGGGGCCGATCCCCCAGGTGTCGACCATGTCGCGCGCATTGGCGAACAGGGTGTTGTCCGAATGCATGACGCATTTGGGCGTCCCGGTCGTGCCCGAGGTGAAGGCGAGATAGGCGACCTTGTCCGGGTCGGCGTTGGGCGCGGTCCGGGGCGCCGCGCCGGGGCCGGGGAAGCTGTCCGGCGTGTGGACGATGCGCAGGTGGCCGATCTCCGACAGCATGGCATCGAAGTCGACATCGGCGCGGTCCGCACCCCAGCCGGGCTCGGTGAAGAACGCCGCGCTGCGCAGCCGGCGCAACAGCGTTGCGACCTCCGCGCAGGTGTTGGTGCGGTGGAGCGTCGGGTTGCAGGCCATGCCCTCGCGCGAGCAGGCGAGCAGGACGATCACCGAGTCGATCGCGTTGCCGCGCCAGATCGAGACCCGGTCGCCGGCCACCAGCCCGTGCGACCGCAGGTCGGCGGCAAGCCCGTCGGCCCAGGCCTTGACCTCCGCCCAAGTCAGCCGGCGGGCCGCATCGCGCAGCGCGAACGCCGCGCCGCGCTCGGCGGCGTGCTTTGCGAGCAGACCGTAGAAGGTCTGTTCCTGCCAGACGCCGGTCTCGTAGTAGCGGCGTGTCTCGGCCGGGCTGTGAAGGGTCAGGAACGCCCGCATCGCCGATCAGTGCCCGAAGCGGCCCGGGTCCGGCGTCCGGCGCTCGGCGAACGCGGCCCCCAGCTCCTTGGACTCCTCGCTGCTCAGATAGCCGCCCAACAGCAGGTCGTGGGCCAGCCGCGCCAGTCCGGAAACGCCGCCGTGGCGGGCATTGAAAGCGGCCTTGATCGAAGCCAGCGCGAAGCTGCCGCGCTCGGCGACGTCGAGCGCATAGGCGCGGGTCTCCGCCGCCAGCGCGTCATCGGCGACCACGCGGTTGATCAGCCCCATCGCCAGCGCCTCGGCCGCGGTGATCCTCGGGTTGGTGTACCAGATCTCCTTGGCCCGCTTCTTCCCGACCAGATCTTCCAGGTACCAGGTGCCGTAGCCCGCATCGAAGGAGCCCATGATCGGGCCGACCTGGCGGAAGACCGCGCTCTGCTTGGCGATGGTCAGATCGCAGACCATCTGCAGGACGTTGCCGCCGCCGACCGCGAAGCCGTTGACCGAGGCGATCACCGGCTTCTGCAGCCGGTCGATCGATTCGTACATCTCCAGCGTCGGCAGCATGCCGGCGTAGAGCGTCGTCGGCTCCGCCCCGTCCTTGCGCCCGCCGATGCAGAAGAACTTTTCCCCTGCGCCGGTCAGCACGATCACCCGCGTCCTGGTCTCGCGCCGGATCTCGTTGATGCAGTCGCGGACCTCGTGACAGGTCTGGATCGTGAACATGTTGCCGTCATCGGGCCGGTTCAGGGTGATCGTCCCGACCGGCCCGTCCTCCTTGTAGAGGATCGTCTGATAGTTCACGCTTGCGCCTCTCCGTTGCGCGCTCCGGCCGGGCATGTTTACGCGAATGGCCGGCGATGTCACGCCTGCGGGGCGTCATCGCCGAGGACCAGCGCCGCCAGCCGGTCACCGGTCGCGACGAGCTCTGGGATAACCGCCCGGGCGCCCGCCTTGATGAGCTCGCGGGCGTGGTCCTCGGTTTCCGCGCGCGCCATGACCGGTCGGTCGGGCAGGATGTAATGCAGCAGCCCGACCAGCCTTGTGGCGGCGGCCGGATCGGACAGCGCAACGACGACCGCGCGCGCCCTGCTGACATGGAGCGCCTCCAGAACGTCCGGGCGGGTCGCATCGCCGAAGAAGACGGGCTCGCCCCGGGCGCGGGCGCGCGCGACCGAATAGGGATCACGGTCGACCGCGATATGTCCGATGCCGTGCGCCGACAGCCGCTTGGCGACGGTCTGCCCGACCCGGCCGTAGCCGGCGATGATCACATGGTCGCTGATCTCCGGCCCACCCTGGTCCAGGATGTCGGCATGGGCGACCGATCGGGCCGCGGTCCGCCGCGCGACGCGCGTGCTCGCCCAGGAAAGCGCCGGGGTGAGCAGCATCGACAGCGCGACCGCGACGGTCAGCGTCCGGACGACCGGCTCGCCGAGCAGCCCGCCACCCGCCGCGAGGCTGAAGACCACGAAGGCGAATTCGCCGCCCTGGGCGAGCAGCAGGCCGAGCGGCAGGGCATAGCCCACCGGCAAGCCGAACAGCAGCGACAGGGCGGCCAGGATCAGCGCCTTCACGGCGATCAGAACGATCGTGATGACCAGGATCTGGCCGATCTCCGAGACCGCGTGGCCAAGATCGGTCGCCATGCCGATGGTCATGAAGAACAGGCCCAGAAGGATGCCGCGGAACGGCTGGATCTCGGCCGCGACCTGATGACGGTACTGGGTCTCGGCCAGCAACATCCCCGACAGCAGCCCGCCGAGCGCGAGCGAGAGCCCGGCCAGCTCGGTGAGCCCGGCGGTGCACAGCACCACCAACAGCGTCGTCGCGGCAAAGGTCTCGTCGGTCCGCGCGACCGCGACCACGCTGAACAGCGGGCGCAGCACATAACGGCCGAGCGCGAAAATCACGACGATCGCGACGCAGGCCTTGAGCGCCCCGATGGCGAGCGACAGACCGAGCCCGGCTTCACGCTCGATCAGCACGATGGTGATCACCAGGATCGGGCCGATGGCAATGTCCTGCGTCAACAGCACGGTGAAGGCCGAGCGGCCAAATCGGGTGGCCAGGCGCCGGCTTTCGATCAGGAGCTGGATGACGTAGACCGTCGAGGACAGGGCCAGCGCGGCGCCGACCACGATCGCGGCATCGGCCGGCAGGCCGAAGGCATGGGCAAGCCCGCCGATCGCCAGCGCCGTTATCACGACCTGCGCGACACCCATGCCGAACACCATCGGCGAAAGGACCCTCAGCCGTTCGAGAGGCAGCTCGAGCCCGATGGAGAACAGCAGGAACACCACGCCGAACTCGGCCAGTGCGCGCGCGCTGTCGACATCGCCGACCAAGTGCAGCCCGTAAGGCCCCAGCGCCGCACCGGCCACCAGATACCCCAGCACCGGCGAGATTTTCACCCGCTGCAGCGCGACCAGCGCGACGACCGCCGCCGCCAGGATGATGATCACGTCGCCTAAGTGGCCGGCGAGCGGCATGAAGCGGTTCCCTGAAGGTCATCGCACATCGGCAAGCCCCGTCCGCCATCCTAGAACGGTTGGCCGAATCACCCACGCAAATGCATTTCTCCCATGCCGAGACGCGATTGCCGGCCGCGTCGGGCGGCGTGCTAGGATGCTGCAACCGGTGACCAGGAGGGCCAGCCCCCGGCGCGTCGATGTTTTTGCAGCTCTTTCGTTCCAATCCCTACGGCTGGATCGTCGTCGCCGTCCTGTTCCTGGTGCTCAGCCTGGTCATGGTCTCGCGGACGACGATCGGGCTGTTGATCCCGACGTGGGAAGAGGAGCTCGGCTGGGGCCGGACCTTCATCTCCACCGGCGGGGCGGTCATGCTGGTCATGATGGCGGTCTGTTCGCCGTTGGCGGGCCTTGCGCTCGACCGGATCGGCGCGCGCACGGTCAATGTCGCCGGGCTCCTGGTGGTCGCGCTCGCGATGCTGCTCACCGCCGGGATGAGTGCGGGCTGGCACTATATCCTGGTCTTCGGGGTCATCGGCGGGATCGGGTTCTCGGCGATTTCCGCGCCGCTGGTCGGCACCGTGGTATCGATGTATTTCGAAGACCGCCGGGGCTTGGCGACCGGGGTTGCCTCCTCGGGCGCGACCGGCGGGCAGTTGGTCCTGATGCCCCTGTTGGCGGTCTCGGTCTCGGCGATCGGCTGGCGGCCGAGCTTCGTCATTCTTGCCGCGCTGCTCGCCGCGACGACGGTGCTGACCTGGATGCTGATCAAGCGCCGGGGCACCGTCAGCCTGGAGTCTAGCCACACCGCGGCCGGGTCCACCGTCTGGGCCCAGCTCGGCTATCTCGCCCGGTCGCGGTCGTTCTGGCTGATGGGGCTGGGCTATATCGTGTGCGGGTTCACAACCATCGGCGCGATCCGCATCCATTTCCTGCCCTATGCCGCGTCCTGCGGCTTCCCGCCGATCCAGAGCGCGACCGCGTTCGGGGTGCTGGCGACGTTCTCGGCGATCGGCATGATCGGCTACGGTGCGCTGTCGGACCGGTTTCACCGGCCGTTGCTGCTGGCCAGCGTCTATTTCCTGCGCGCGTTCTGCTTTCTGCTCTTGATGTATATCGCCGGCGACGTGCCGTTACTGTTTCTCTTTGCCACCATATTCGGAATCTTCGACTTCTCGACCTTCCCGATCGTCGCCAACATCGTCTCGACCCATATCGGGCTGCGCATCATGGGGCTGACGATGGGGCTGCTGTTCGCCTTCCATTCCATCGGCGGCGCGTTGGGGTCGTTCATGGGCGGCTGGCTGTTCGACAGCTTCGCCCAATACGACTGGATGTGGCTGCTGTCCTTCGTGCTCGCGCTGATGGCGGCGTTCATGTCGCTGTTCATTCCCGAGACGCGGGGCGGCGGCCTGGTGCCGGCACCTGCGGCGGGCTGATCGCATCCGGCCGGGCAGAGCCGGTAAGGTGAACCGGCTCGCCCGCTTGGCCGCGACAGTCGCGGGGCTTTTCCTGGCGGGGTCGGCGGCGGGCGAGACCGCGGTCGACCTTGAGCTCGTGCTCGCCGTCGATGCCTCGCGCAGCATTGACGGCTACGAATACGCCTTGCAGCGTGAAGGCTATGCCAAAGCGCTCACCCACCCCGAGGTGATCCGCGCGATCACCTCGGGCCTCCTGCGCAGGATCGCGGTTGCCTATGTCGAATGGTCGGGCGAGGTCGAGCAGGCCACCCTGGTCGACTGGACCGTGATCGACGGCCCGGCCGCCGCGGCGTCTTTCGCCGAGATGCTGATGGGCCTGCCGCGGCGCTATTCCGACGGTACCGGGATCAGCGCGGCGATCGACTTCGCCGCCGGCCTGTTCGAGGACAACGGGATCGACGGGACCCGCCGGGTGATCGACGTCTCGGGCGACGGCCCGAACAACCGCGGCCGGCCCAGCGCCGCCGCCCGCGACGACGCGCTCGCCAAGGGGATCACCATCAACGGGCTTGCGATTCTCAACGACCGGCCCAGCCGTCCGCCCTGGCCGGAAGAGGCGGTCGATGTCCACTACAGCAGCAGCGTCATCGGCGGCCCGGGCGCGTTCATGATCACCATCGACGACTTCGCGGACTTCGCCGACGGGATCCGCAAGAAGCTGATTCTCGAGATCGCCCGCCGCCGGCCGACCCGGACGCTGGCTGCCGCCAGATAGACGCCCGCGGCGGCTCAGTCGAAATTCCTGGCGCCGGGAACGACGGCAAGCGCGGCTTTGGCGACCTCGAGGTCCTCATGGCCCTGGCCCGACCCGACGCCGATTCCGCCCAGGACGTGGCCGTCCACGACGATGGGCAGGCCGCCGGGCAGGTTGACCCGCTTGCCTCCGGTCGCGATCGCGAGCTTGATATCGACCCCTTCGGGGATATGGCCGGTGGGCTCGCCGTAGGACGCCGCGGTCATCGCCTTGACCATCGAGGAATCGATGGAAAGCACGTAAGCCCCGTCCATCCGGGAGAACGCGAGCAGATGGCCGCCGGTATCCACGATCGAGATGCATTGCGGCACGCCCATCGCCTCGGCCTTGGCCATCGCGGCTTGGAGCATCTTCATCGCGCCTTCGCTGGTCAGGCGCAGCGCGGGTGCGGTCTCAGCCATCCTTGCCTCCAATTGCACGGTCTCGCCGGGTGCAGCCTAACATGCGGCGTGCCCGATGCCGATTGTCAGCGCCGACCAGCCGGGTAGACTGGCGGGCGATCCAATATCAGGAGGCGAGCATGGCCCGCGATTTCGAAGATCACTGCTGGAAGGACCTGGTCCCGCAGGAGGTTCTCGATATCTACGCGCCGTACCGCCGCGCGCTGCGGATCGGCACCCGCCCCGCACTGCTGGCGATCGACCTCTACAACCTGGTCTATCGCGGCGGCAACCATCCGCCCCACGAGCTCCTGGACTACCCCAACACCTGCGGCAAGTATGCCTGGGAGGCGATCGAGCCGACCAAGCAGCTTCTCGCCGCGGCGCGCAAGGCGGGGATCCCGGTCATCTACGTGACCAGTTCGCTCAGGAAGGCGCGCGTCGCCTCGACCAAGCGCCAAGGTATCGCCGACCTCGACGAGGCCGCCTATGACATTTTCGAGGCCTTTGCCCCGGAGGACGACGATATCGTCATCCGCAAGGAACGTGCGAGCGCCTTTGCCAGCACGCCGACGGCCGCCTGTCTCAACGAACTCGACGTCAACAGCCTGATCGTGTGCGGCGAGAGCACGTCGGGCTGCGTGCGGGCCTCGGTCGTCGATGCCTATTCGGCCGGCTATCACGTCACCGTCGTCGAGGAATGCGTCTTCGACCGCAGCGAGCTGTCGCACAAGATCAACCTGTTCGACATGCATCACAAATATGCCGACGTGATGGTCCTGGAAGAAGTTCTCGCCCATCTCGAAGGCGGCGGGCTGCGCTCCGCGGCGGAATAGCCCGGCGGGTTTCCGGCGAGCCGATCAGCGTCGCGGTGGCCGGGGCTCCGATGTCGTGCTATGCGCCCTTGACGGCCCGGGCGACACCGCCGATCGCTTCGATGTCCTCGCCGACATCGGTGAAGCAGACGATGCGGCACGGGCAGGCCTCCAGCCCTTCGTAGCGCCACGGGAAGGCGCCGATCACGCAGCGCTGGTTGAGCATCAGCTCGATATCGCCGCCGACGTTTTCGGCGTGGATCAGCCCCTCCT
Organism: Alphaproteobacteria bacterium; assembly: GCA_965248835.1. Classification (GTDB taxonomy): domain Bacteria; phylum Pseudomonadota; class Alphaproteobacteria; order MPNO01; family MPNO01; genus CAYFYS01. The sequence continues at coordinate 607,325 of CBDFLJ010000001.1, read as the reverse complement.
GGAAGGCGTAGGAGTGGAAGGGGAAGATGTCGGACTTGACCTTCCGGCCCGACAGGCTGTGGGTGTAGGTGTATTCGCCGAAGAACGCCCCGCAGGTCTTGCCGACCTGGGCCTCGAATTCGGCGGCGAGGTCGGGGCGCATGTGGCGGATCGAGGTGTTCATCGCATGATCGCCCGAGCCGCAGTCGATGCCGAACCACTTGATCTTCTTGTCCAGCATCCAATGGAGCAGGGCGAGACTGCCGCCGGGGTGCAGGCAGAAATAGCGCACCAGATCCTGCTGCGGCCGACCTTCGTAATAGCGGTGATAGCCGGTGTGGATGATCAGGATGTCGCCGTTCCTGATCTCGACCGGGGCGGATTCCATCATCTCCGGCGTGATGACCGCCCAGTCCTCCATATGGGCGGAGACGTCGACCACCGCGCCCTGGCCAACCAGATAGTCGAGCGCGTAGGAGCCCATGTCGCCCTTGGCATCGGTGGCGTGCATTGCGCCGTCGAGGTGGGTGCCGACATGAAGGGCGGTGTCGATCCGCTGCGCCACGATCGCTTTGGTCTGCAGGTTCTGGGCGTAATACATCTTGTTGCCGGCATAGCCGACCCAGCCCGGCGTGTGCAGGTTCATCATGTGCGATAGATCGACCATCTTCATGGCGTGCCCCTCCTGTCGCTGTCGCCGGCCCGTTGCCCTTTGCTCGATTGGCCAGCCGGTTGCCCGCTTGGTATCGTAGCGGCCATGAGAACCGGTTTTTATCCCCCGGCGCAACCACTGCCGCGCCGATGAGCGTCATCGGCCGGAGCGTTCCCCGCATCGAAGACCGTGCATTGCTCACCGGACGGGGACGCTTTGCCGATGACGTGAACTTTGCCGATCAAGTCCATATGCGAGTGGTGCGCGCCCCGGTGGCGTTCGGGCGCATCACCGCGATCGAAACCGGCCGGGCCGCGGCGATGCCGGGCGTTGTCGCAGTGTGGACCGGCGCGGAAGTCGCCGACATCCCGCCGATCGATTTCCGCCTGTCCCGTCTCGCCGGGCTCGAACCCTACCGCCAGCCGATCCTCGCCCAGGGTGTGGTGCGCTATGTCGGCGAGCCGGTGGCGCTGGTCTTCGCGGAGGAACGCTACCGGGCAGAAGACGCCGCCGAAGCGGTAACGGTCGCGGTGGCCGAGGACACGCCCTGCTTGAGCGCCACCGGGCCGCCCGCCGCCTTCGCCCCCGGCCTCGACACCGAAGCGGCGCTGGTGGAGAAGTATTACGGCGACCGCGAGGCCGCCTTCGCCGCGGCCTCCGACATCATCGAGGTCGAGTTCGCCGTCGGGCGTCATTCGGGCGTGCCGCTGGAGACCCGCGGCGCCATCGCCCGATACGACCCGGACCGCGACCGCATCGAGCTCCATGGCGCGGCCAAGGTGCCGCACTACAACCGCGGCGCGATCGCCGCCATGCTGGGGCTCGGCCGCCACGACCTGGAGCTGTTCGAGGGCCATGTCGGCGGCGGGTTCGGCGTGCGCGGCGAGCTCTACCCCGAGGACGTGCTGGTCTGCATCGCGGCCCGACGCCTCGGCCGGCCGGTCAAGTGGATCGAGGACCGGCGCGAAAACCTCCTGAGCATGAACCATTCACGCGACCAGGTGCACCGCATCCGCGCGGCCATCGACCCGCGGGGCTTCATCCTGGGTCTCGAGGACGACATCTATTCGGACCAGGGCGCTTACGTTCGCAGCCACGGGGTGACGGTGACCGACCTCGCGACCGCGATGCTCGCCGGGCCCTATCTGGTCCCGGCCTTCCATGCCGGCGCCCATGTCCGCCTGACCAACAAGACGCCGGCCGGCACATACCGGGCTCCCGGGCGCTACGAGTCGACCTTCGCGCGCGAGCGGCTGCTCGACGCGATCGCCCACCGGGTCGGCATCGATCGCATCGAGGTGCGCCGGCGCAACTTCATCCCGGCCGAGGCGATGCCCTATTCGCGCTACTTCCAGGCGATGGAGACCCCGGTGCTGATCGATTCCGGGCTCTACGAAGACCTCTTCGACCGGTTGCTGGAAGAGGTCGGCTACGACCGGCTGAGCGCCCGGGTCGCGGCGCGGCGCGCGGCCGGCGAGCATGTCGGCATCGGTTTCGGCTGCTTCGTCGAGAAAAGCGGGCTCGGGCCGTGGGACGACGTCCGCATCGAGCTCGACGGGGACGGCCGGGCCGAGGTGATCACCGGCGTGGCATCCGTCGGCCAGGGCGTGGAGACCGTCATCGCCCAGATCTGTGCCGACGTGCTGGGGATCGACTACGCGACGATCACCGTCACCCACGGCCAGACCGACCGGATCGATCGCGGGATGGGCGCATTCGCATCGCGGGTCACGGTGATGACCGGCACCGCCACCCACATGGCCGCGAACACGCTGAAGGACGACCTGATCGGCGTCGCGGCACGGCTGCTGCAATCCCCCGCCGAGACCCTGGAGTTGGCCGACGGCACGGTCCGGGCGGGCCGCGACGGGCCGTCGGCCCCGATCGGCGCGATCGCCGCGGCGCTCGCCCAGGACAAGGGCACGGCAAAGGCCGGCGCCGAAGCGACCTTCGAGGTCGAGCACATGACCTACCCCTATGGCATCCACCTGGTCGTGCTCGCCGTCGATGTCGAGACAGGCGGGGTCGAGCTGGAGCGCTTCGCGGTCGCCTTCGACATCGGCCGGGCGGTGAACCCGATGCTGATCGAAGGCCAGATCACCGGCGGCGTCGCCCAGGGGGTCGGCGGCGCGCTCTACGAGGAGTTCCTGTACGATTCCGCCGGCCAGCCCCTGTCGACGAACTTCGCCGACTACCTGCTGCCCGGCGTCGAGGAGACGCCGCGGATCGATTCGCTGATCCGCGAGGATGCGCCGTCGGGGACCAACCCGTTGGGGCTCAAGGGCGCCGGCGAGGCCGGCATCAACGCCGCCGGCGCGGCGATCGCCTCGGCGATCGACGATGCGATCGGCCGGCCCGGCGCGATCACGCGCCTTCCGGTGACGCCCGCCCGGCTTCTGGCGATCCTGCATGGCACCGAAGGGGGACACTGATGGGACGGCTCGACGGCAAGGTCGCCTTCGTGACGGCGGCGGGCGGGGCGATCGCCGGCGCCACGGCGCGGCTTTATGGGGCCGAAGGGGCGGCGGTCTGCTGCATCGACATCGTCGAGGACAAGGTGATACAGACCGCGGCCGATATCGAGGCGGCCGGCGGGCGCGCCTTCGCCCGGGTCTGCGACGTCACCGATTCCGATGCGGTGGCCGCGGCACTGGCCGAGACGGTCGCAACTTACGGCAAGCTCGACACCGTCTTCAACGCCGCGGCCTATTCCGAACCCCGCCACCGCCTGGCCGATATGCCGGTCGAGACCTGGAAGGCGGTGATCGACGTCAACCTGACCGGCATGTTCATCGTCGCCAAGCACGCCATCCCGCACATGCAAAGGAACCGCGGCGGCTCGCTGGTGCTGGTGTCTTCGATCTACGGCCATATCGGCGCTTACGAGCGGCCGGCCTACAACGCCTCCAAGGGCGGTGTGCGGATGCTGGCCAAGTCGATCGCGGTCGATTATGCCGTCGACAACATCCGCGCCAACGCGATCCTGCCCGGTCCGATCGAGACGCCGCGGCTCCTGGTGCGCAATCCCTCGATCGAAGGCGTGATCGCGCGCCACGGCGAGCGCTTGCTGCAGAACCGGCTGGGCCGGCCCGAGGAAGTCGCGCGGACCGCCTTGTTCCTCGCCAGCGACGAGTCCTCGTTCACCTCGGGCGCCGACCACTTCGTCGATGCGGCCTACACCGCGATCTGAGGCGCGGGCGCGTCACGACGGCGCACGGTCGAGAGCGCGCGTCATCTCGGTCCTGGCCAGGACCTTGCCGTCCTTGATCACCCAGGCCGGCGGCTGCTGCAGCCGGAAGACGTGCTGGATGGTGGGTGCGCAGAGCACGTTGAGGTCGGCTTTGCGGCCGGTTTCCAAACCGTAATCCTCCAGCCGCAGCGCCTTGGCCGGATTGGCGGTGATGAAATCGAACACCGCGCGGATCTCGTCCGGATAGGTCATGTGGCAGGCGTGGCAGACATGGGCGGCCACCTCCTGCTGATCGTTGCGGCCGAAGGGATAATAGGGATCGTTGACGTCGTCCTGGGAGGTGAACACGTTGACGCCGATGCGCCACAAATCCTTGGTCCGCGTGATGCCGCGGCGCATGTTGGCCTGATCGTAGCGGCCCTGCGCCACCAGGCTGATCTGCGGGTTCGACGAGATCGAAACGCCCGCATCGCGGACCAGGTTCATCACCTTGTGGGCATGCACCTCGTCATAGGCGGCGAGCGCCCCGCAATGGCTCGCCGAGACACGGCCCTGGAAACCCTCGCGGATGGTCTTCACGGCGAGGTATTCGAGCGACCGGCTGTTGGGATTGTCGGTGTCGTCGACCAGCATGTGGATGTCTTTGTCGTACTTCCCGGCGAGATCGAAGCACAGGTCGATATGGCTCCTGGCATCCTCGTCCAGATGCTCGTGCCACGGCAGGCCGCCGACCACGTCGGCGCCCATCCGGAGCCCTTCCTCCATGAGCTCGTAGGTGCCGGGATCGCGGAGGATCGCTTCCTGCGGGAAATCCACCGCCTGGATCGTGACGATGCCGGCCCATTTTTCGCGCAGCGCGATGATCCCCTCGAGCGGGCGCAGGCCGCCGATGGAATCGACATCGGCGAAGACCCGGAAGATGGTCGTTCCGTTGAGGATGCCCTCTTCGATGGCCCGGCCGGCGCGCTCGAGAATGTCCTCGACCGTGTAGCTGCGCTTGTGCTCCCAGGTGATCTCCAGGCATTCCTGGAAGCTGTTGGTCTCGTTGGGGCGCATGATGTCGCCCAGATTGCACTTGTCCAGGTGCACATGGCCGTTGACATAGGTCGGTGCGGCAAGCCGGCCGGCGGCGTCGATCTCTTCGGCCGCGGCGGTCTCGATCCGCCGGGAAATCTCGGCGATCCGGTCGCCCTCGATCCCGATATCCCACTGCCCGTCCTGGTCGAGCCGCCGCGCGTTGCGAATGATCAGGTCCATCTTCCCCCCTGACGCCTTTCCGGAGACCTGGTGAGGCCAAGCGGCGAAAGTCTGCGCTATCATCGCCGGGTCGGCAAGGAGGGCTCAGGCGATGGCGGAACGTGGCGGCGGCGGGGTTTCGGTCCTGGCGGGCACGGTGGTGCTCGATCTTACCCGCGCGCGGGCCGGGCCGACGGCGGCGCGCCAGATGGCCGATTGGGGTGCCGATGTGATCAAGATCGAAGCACCCGGCCAGGACGGCGGCGATGTCGGCCGGCGCCACGCCGCGGACTTCCAGAACCTCCACCGCAACAAGCGGTCGATGACACTTGACCTGAAAGCGCCGGCGGGGCGGGACGCGTTCCTCCGCATGGCCGCCGAGGCCGATGTGGTCATCGAGAACTACCGCCCGGCGGTCAAGCACCGGCTGGGGATCGACTACGAGACCGTGGCTGCGCGCAATGCGCGCATCGTCTATGCCAGTATTTCCGGCTTCGGTCAGGACGGCCCCTACCGCGACCGGCCGTGCCTGGACCAGATCGCGCAAGGAATGGGCGGGCACATGGCCTCGACCGGCCGGGCAGGCGAGGGGCCGATGCGCTCGGGCGCGGCGATCGCCGACGTCTCGGCAGGGCTGCTTGCTGCCAACGGGATCCTGCTGGCGTTGCTCGAGCGCACGGCGTCCGGACGGGGTCAGTGGGTCCAGACCTCGCTGCTGGAGGCGCAGATCTTCCTGATGGACTTCCAGGCCGCCCGCTGGCTGGTCGCGCATGAAGTGCCGCCCCAGGCCGGCAACGACCACCCGAACATCGTGCCGACCGGCGCCTTCCGGACCGCCGACGGCCATATCAACATCGCGCCGATGCCGGCGATGTGGGCGCGGTTCTGCCGGGCGCTCGGGCTGGATGCGATGATCGACGATCCGAAGTTCGCCACGTTCGAGGCGCGCTACCGCAACCGCGAGGCGGTCAACGCCGCGATCGAGGCGGTCACGCTCGCCCGCCCCGGCGCGGACTGGATCGCCGACCTCAATACCCAGGGCATCCCGGCCGGGCCGATCTACACCCTCGATGAGACTTTCGCCGACCCCCAGGTGCGGCACAGTGGCATTGCTCGGCCGGTCGACTCGCCCGTGCTGGGCGGGATCGAAATCGTCGGGCAGGCCGTCCGGCTGAGCCGGACGCCCAGCATCGATCGGCCGGCTCCGGCACCCGAGTACGGCGCCGATACCGACGCCGTTCTTGCCGAGTTCGGGTTCAGCGGGGCGGAGATCGGCGCCTTGCGGGCAGACCGCGTCGTTTGACCTCAGATCTGGATCGTGCCCGCCGACAGGCCGAGAAGCGTCCGGCCGTAGATCGCCCCGGTCGAATCCCAGGCGAGGCTTATGTGCTTGGCCGCGGCGTGGACGTCGCGCCACGCCCGCTGGATGCGGTTGTCGTCGAACAGCCCCTGGCCGCCGACGGATTCGAACAGCAAGTCGACCGCGCCCGCGGCCGATCTGACCGCATAGCTCAGATCGCCCTTGTTGCGCGCGCGGCTGGCCTGGCTGAGCGCGCCGCCCGCGCCGATCGTCTGCATGATCTCGCGGCAGTCGCGCAGCACCAGCAGCAGGGCCGAATCCAGGCGTGCGGCCGCCTCGCCCACGCGCAGCTGGATTGCCTGGAACTCGGCCATCGCCCGGCCTGCGCTGGTCGCCGGGCCGCGGGTCACGCGCACGCCGATCGACTCGCGGTAGTCGGCCAGCGCGCCCATCGCCGCGCCCAGCGCCGGCGCACATAGCCCGATCGAGATCGCGGCAAAGAACGGGATCCGGAACAGCGCGCCGTCGTTGACCGCCGTGCCGGGCGGGCGGCCCATCGTCGCCTCCTCCAGGCCCATGACCCGGTGGCGGGGCACGAAGACCTCATCGAGCACCGCGTTCTTGCTGCCGGTGCCTTCGAGCCCGACGACATGCCAGTTGTCCTCGATCGCGTAGTCCGCGGCCGGCACCAGCGCGAAACCCTGATCGACCGGCTCGGCATCGGGTGCGGGCAGGATCCGTACGCCAAGGATCATCCAGTCGCAAGCGTCGATGCCGCTGCAGAACATCCAGCGCCCGCTCAGGCGGTAGCCGCCCTCGACCGCGACCGCGGTGCCGCTGGGCGCGTAGGACGACCCGGCCAGCGGCAAGCGCGCCCGCCCCCAGACCTCGTCCTGCGCGGCGGCGTCGAACATGCCGATCTGCCACAGATGCTGTGCGCCGGTGCAAAAGACCCAGCCGGTCGAGGCGCAGCCGGTGCCGATTTCCACGCCGATTCGCACGAAGTCGTCCAACCCGATCTCGTAGCCGCCGCGGCTGCGCGGCATCATCGCGCGGTAGAGCCCGTCCTCTTTGAGGCGCTCGATGATGTCGGTCGGGATCCGGCGGAGCCGCTCGATCTCGTCCTGGCGCGCGCGCAACATCGGGGCCAGCGCCTGGGCGCGCTCGAGGAGCTCATTCGCGGCGGACTGCGATGTGCTCATGATCGCGGTATCCGAATTGGAACGGCGGCCCGTTCCGGGAAGGAACGGGCCGCCGCGTCTCGTTCGATCGTTTGCGGAAGGCCGCCGGCTATTCCGCCGCGACCGTCTCCGCATCGATCAGCGTTGCGACATAGTGTTCGTTGCGCCGCAAGTTGCCGATGAACTCGTCCTCGAAATGCGAAACCACCGAACCGGTTACCAGCTCGGTCCCGAGCAAGGTATCCGACCATGCCTTGACCAGCGGAAACCCGTCCAGGAGGCCGGTCTTCAAATAGCGCTCGACGAGGTCGAAGCGCTGGAAGAACGGCGCATAGGCGGCATCGACGAGGCACGGTTGGGCGCCGTTGAAATAGGGGCCGTCATTGCCGCGTTCCTTGGCGATGGCCTCTTCCAGCCTGGCGACCCGCGTGGGCGCGGCGGCCAGGCCTTCTTCCATCGCCTCCCTGGTCTTGGTGTAGTAGATGCCCATCAACGCGCGGGAGAAATCCGGTACGAAGTCGGTCCAGGCCCGGTTCCGCGCCCGCTTGATCGGGTCCTCGGGGTGGAGCCTGGGCGCGACCATCTCGTCGAGATATTCGGCGATCGCGTTGGATTCGAACAGCGGCTGGTCGTCGACGACCAGGACCGGGACCTTGCCGTGCGGCGAGATCTCGAGAAACCAGTCCGGCTTGTCTCTCAGGTTGATGTAAGTGACCTCGAAATCGACATCTTTTGCGCGCAAAAGGATCACGGCGCGCTGGACCCAGGGTCAGGTGAACGAGCTGATCAGGTGGTGCTTCTTGGTCATCTGTTTCCTCGATAGTAGCGGTGTCGGTAGGCGGTCCGACAAGGATATTGCCTGCGCGCCGGCCCGTCAAAGCATCCGCGGCGGATCATTCGTATCCGGGCGGGACGACGAAGCCCTGATACGCCTTCTCCAACAGACGCGCGAAATGCAGGCACGTCCGGTCGCCGTTTTGCGGTCCGATGATCTGCACGCCGACCGGCCGTCCGTCATCGGTAACCCCGATCGGCGCCGCACTTGCCGGCAGGTAGGACATCCCGGAATACCCCGACCAGAAGATCTGCTCCATGAAGACCCGCTCCTCGCCGTCGATCGTGATCGAGCGGTCGTAGGGCGGCGTAGTCACGTGCGGGAAGGCCGCGGTGCACAGCACCGGTGCCAGCATCAGGTCGTAGTCCTTGAAGAAGGCGTGCCACTTCCAGCGCATCCGTTGGCGCTTCTCGTCGAGATGGATCCAGTCGCGATGGGACAGCGTGCAGCCGCGCATCATGCGCGCCTGCTTGGTGTCGGCGTCGGCCGGCAAGGCGGCGAGTCGGCCGCGCAAATCCGCCTGTTCGTCATCGCTCAGCCGGCCCGAGGTCGCCGAGCGCAGCAGGATATCGAAGGTCCGGTGGGCGTCCTCGATGTCGAAATCGGGCCGCGCGGTGTCGCTGATCCTGGTCTTCTGCCGCGCCAGGAAATCGGCGAGCTTTTGCAGCAGCGCGGCCACGGCATTTTCGACCTTCGATGTCGGGTGATCGATGATGATCCCGACCTTGTAGTCGCCGAGCCGCTTCTCACGCGGCGCCGGCAGGGCAAGCCGCGTGCCCGGGGCTTCGATCTCGTCGGGGCCGGCAATGATCGACAAGCCCAGCGCGACGTCGTCCGCCGAACGCCCCATCGGCCCGATCGCCAGGATGTCGAGCGCCCGCAGGTTCTCGTTCAGCGTATGGCCGCGGGTGGGGCAGATCCCGAAGGTCGGCTTGTGGCCGAACAGGCCGCACAGCGCCGAAGGTGTTCGAACCGAGGACGCGATATCGCTGCCCATCTCGATTGCGGTCATGCCCGCGGCAAGCGCGGCGGCCGCGCCGCCCGAGGAGCCGCCGGGCGTCAAATCCAGGTTCCATGGGCTGTTGGTGCGGCCGTAGAAGTCGTTGAAGCTCTGCGCATCGGCGAGCCAGATCGGGATGTTGGTCTTGCCGAAGATCACCGCCCCCGCGCCCAGCCAGCGCTCGACCGAGACCGCGTTCGAGGTCGCGATATTGTCCTTGTGGGCAGGCACGCCCCAGGTCGTCGGCAACCCGGTCACATCGAAGGAATCCTTCACCGTCATCGGCACGCCGTGCAACGGTCCCCAGACCTCGTCCTTGGCGAGTGCGCGGTCGGCGTCGCGCGCACGGCGGCGCGCCCTGTCGATGTCGAAGACCACGATCGCGTTCAGCGCCGGGTTGTACCGATCGACCCGTTCCAGATAGTGGTCCAGCAGCTCCACGCAGCCGATCTTGCGTCGCCGGATCATGCGTGCCAGCGACTTGGCCGGCAAAAAGGCGATATCGGTCATCCTGCCCTCGTCCTATGCCAGATAGACCGACCGCGCTGCGTCCTCGGCGGTCCAGTCGACGGCGGAACCGCCGGGCCGGTCGGCATAGACCTGAACCCGAAAGCCGTCCGGGTCCCGCACACAGAGCGCGTAACGGCTCGGATGGTCGGTCTCGGCCTCGATCGCGATGCCCGCCTCGGCGAGCCGGGCGCGCGAGTCGATCAGCTCCTCGACGCTCCAGGCCGAAAGCGCGACGTGGTGGAAGCCGGGATCGAGGCCTTGCGCGGCGCGGAACAGCGCGAGACACGGCGTGCCCAACCCGCCGGCCAGGACGCAGCACCGCTCGCCGCGTCCGCCGTTGAGCGGCGCAAGCCCGACGATCCCGGTATAGAAATCCAGGCACGCCTCGAAATCGCCGGCCACCAGAACCGCATGGGTCGTCTTGACGGGGTGCAGCGGGGCGTCCTCGCGGCGGCCGATGTCCGGGTCCCGGAGATATTTCGGCTCCGTCGACGGTTCGCCCTCGCCCGGCACCCAATCGTCCAACGGCGTCGTCATCACCCCGGTCTTGAGGTGCCACCATTCCTTGATCGTGTCGCAATAGACCTCGATCTGGTTGCCGTCGGGGTCGAGCATGTAGCAGGAATGAGTGTTGCCGTGATCGACGGTGCGGTGGATATCGGCACCGGCGGCGGCCGCCGAGCGGTACCAACGGTCAAGCTCGAGGCCGTTCTCCATCTCGAAGGCGAGATGGTTGAGCCCGATCGTGCGGCCCGGATCGCGCTTTCCCGCATAGACCCGGCCGAACTCCATCACCGCGATATCGTGATGAGAGTTGCCGTTGGTGAGGAAACCCGCGCCGATGTTGACCCGGCGATAGGACTCGCCGAGCCCGATCACCGATTGATAGAAATCCATCGAGCGTTCCATGTCGGCGACGAACAGGTTGGCATGGGTCAGCCGCCTGGGCCGGGGGATGGTCATTTGCGCAGCTCCGCCAAGGCCATTTCGATGGCGTTTATGATGCCGATATAGCCGGTGCAGCGGCATAGATTGCCGCTGAGCTCGAGCCGGATGCGATCGCGGTCCGCGTCCGGCAGCCGTGTTGCGATGTCGTGCGCGGTGATCAGCATGCCGGGCGTGCAATAGCCGCACTGCAGCGCGTGGGCCGCCGAGAAGCAGCGCCGGATGACCGCCATGACCGGATCGTCCTCGAAGCCTTCCACGGTGCGGATTTCGCGGCCGTCGCAGGCCACCGCAAGCGTGATGCACGAACGCCGCGGCGCACCGTCGACCATCACCGTGCACGCCCCGCACACCCCCAGCTCGCAGGTCAGGTGGGTGCCGGTCAGCCCCTCGTGGTCGCGCACGTAATCGGCCAGTGATCGCCGCGCCGGGATGTCGGCCTCCACCGCGCGGCCGTTCAGCGTCATCCGGACCGCGCTCATGACGTCAGCGCCCGGTGCGCGGCGCGGGCCACGGTCACCATATGATATCGCTGCTGCACCGGGTCCGGGTCGGGGTTGGGCTCGGCTGCAAGGTCGGCCGCCACGGCCTCGCGGATGCCACGGTCCAGCGCTTGCGACCAGCCGGCGGCGGCTGCAACCGCCGCGCCGGCCCGCGCCATCAGCCGGGGCGGCGCGGACGGGCGGGCGACGGTGACCCGGTGATGGCCGCGCGCGTCATCGGCGACCACCACCGCAATCGCATCGGCGAACTTGCCGGGCTTTCGCGTCAGCTTGTAATGGCCCCAGCGCGCGCCGGGCGACAGATGCGGGACGCGGATATCGACCAGCACCTCCTCGGGCGCAAGCGCGGCCGTCATCACATCGGTGATCAGATCGTTTACCGCAACCTCGCGCCGGCCGGCCGGGCCTTCGATCCCGACCGAGGCGCCCAGCGCCATCATCACCGGCGCCCAGTCGCCGGCCGGATCGGCATGCGCCAGGCTGCCGCCGATGGTCCCGCAATTGCGCACCGCGCGATAGGCGATCTGGCCGGCGACGAAGTCCATCAGCCCGTTGGTGGCATCCGGCACCGCGCCGTCCTCGATCGCCGAATGGGTGACCGCGGCGCCGATACGCAAGCCCTCGGCGGTCTGCTCGACCGTCGACAGCTCCGCGAGCCGCGAGATGTCGACCAGAAGCGCCGGACGCAGCAGGCGCAGGTTCAGCATCGGCCCCAGTGACTGGCCGCCGCCCAACAGCTTGGCGCTGTCGCCCGCACCGGCCATCGCCGCGATCGCGGCTGCCAACGTTTCGGGCCTGGTGTAGTCGAGCGCGGGCGCCTTCATCGGCCCGCCTCCTCGAGCGCCGCCATGATCCGCCGCGGCGTCATCGGCGACTGGGTGATCTCCACGCCGAGGACCGACAGCGCGTCGTTGATCGCATTGCCGATCGCGGCCGGCGGCGCGATCGCCCCGCCCTCGCCCATCCCCTTGATGCCGAACTCGGTCCACGGCGATGGGGTGGACATGTGCGACAGGCGGATATCGGGAACCTCGGTCGCGCCGGGGATCTGGTAGTCGGCGAGCGTGCCGTTGAGCGGCTGGCCGTCGGCATCGAAGACCGCCTCCTCGTAGAGCGCGGTGCCGATCCCCTGCACGGTGCCGCCGATCACCTGGCCGTCGACGATCATCGGGTTGACCACCTGGCCGCAATCCTCGACCACGACGTAGTCGAGGATCTCGACCGCGCCGAGCTCGGGATCCAACGCGATCACCGCGGCGTGGGTGGCGTATGAGAAGACCCCCGAATCGGGCTCGGGGCGGTAGCCGCTGGTTACCGTCAACCCCTCGCGGTCGATGTCGGGCGGCAGCTCCTCGGGATGGGCGTACCAGGCCCGGGCCACGGCCTTGAAGTCGACGCTGCCGCCGGGACCGTGGACCTCGGCGTTCTCGACCCTGACCTCGGCGCGGTCGCATTGCAGCAGGTGCGCTCCGATATGGCCGATACGCTCGGCAAGCGAGCGGCTTGCCAGCGCGACCGCACCGCCCGCCATCACGATGCTGCGCGATGCGTAGGTCCCGGTCCCGTAGGGCGAGACCGAGGTGTCGCCGAACCGCACCGCGATCCGACTCGGGTCGAGCCCCAGGACCTCGCTTGCGACCTGGGCCAGCGTGGTCTGTAAGCCCTGACCGTGGGAATGGATCGCGACTTCGAGCACCAGTTCGCCGTCGGGCGTCAGCCGGGCGCGCGCCGGCTCGAAGCCCGGGACCAACTCGACCCCCCATTTCGACAGCACCGAGGTGCCGTGGGCGGTCTGTTCGGTATAGCAGCCGAAGCCGACGCCGATCAGCCGCCCGTCATCCGCGCCGGCCTTCTGGCGGGCGCGGACGGCCGCGACGTCGATCATCTCGGCGGCTTTGCCGATGCAGGCCGGGTAGTCGCCGCTGTCGTAGACCTTGTTGGTGACGGTGGTATACGGCATCTGTTCGGCGCGGACCATGTTGTCGATCCGGACCTCGTGCGGTTCGCGCCCCACGGTGCGCGCGATCGCATCGATCAGCAGCTCCTCGGCGAAGCACACGCCGGGCCGCGCGACGCCGCGGTAGACCACGATCGGCGGCTTGTTGGTCGCGACCGTGGAGACCTTGGCGCGAAAGTGGCGGAAATCGTAGGCCGAGGTCAGGATGCCGCCGGCCTGGGCGGCCTCGACCGCCGAAGTCCACGGCCAGATCGAATAGGCCCCGGCATCGACGGTGACGTCGAACTCCACGCCCAGGATCCTGCCGCCGCCGTCGGTGTGGGCGGTGATGGTGTAGCGGTGCTCGCGGCAGTTGGCATCGGCGGTCAGGTGCTCGAAATTGTCCTCGATCCAGCGCACCGGCCGGCCGAGCTTTCTGGCGAGCCAGGCCGCCACGACGCATTCGGGCTCGACATAGATCTTCAAGCCGAACCCGCCGCCGACATCGGGCGAGACCACCCGGACGCGGCGCTGCTCGATCCCGAGCACGTCGGCGAGGCCGGACTGGATCAGATGCGGCATCTGGTTGGAGTTGTAGATGACGATCTCATCCAGCCGCGTGTCGTAATGGGCGAGCGCCGCGCGGCTTTCCATGGGCATGTGGACCTGACGGCCGATCTTGAAGGATCGGGTGACCGCGTGCGCCGCCTCGCCGGCGATACGGTCGATCTCGCCGGCCTGGAAGACGCCGGAATGGACGATGTTGTCGCCCCAGTGCTCGTGGACCAGGGGTGCGCCGGGCCCCCGCGCCTCCAGGGATTCGACCGCCGCCGGCAGCGCCTCGTAGTCGAAGACCACCTGTTCGATCAGGTCCTCGGCCTCGCCGCGCTCGGCCGCAACCGCGACCGCCACCGGTTCGCCCACGAAGCGCACCTTTTCGGTCGCCAGCACCGGATAGTCGGACGCCTTGTAGCCGGCGAGCGAGGCGATTGCCCGGATCGGCTTGACGTCTTCAAGATCGGCCGCAACGAAGACATGCTCGCGGATCGCATCGGGGATGCGGATCGCGCGGACCCGGGCGTGCGCTACCGGAGAGCGCAGGAACGCCGCGTTCAGCGTCCGCGGCAGCGCGATGTCGCCGACATACTGGCCGCGGCCGTGCAGGAAGCGCGCGTCCTCGTTGCGCGGGACGCTCGCCCCGATCCCCCGATCGCCCATCGCGTTGCCTCAGTGCTGGTATTTGGCGTAGACCGCATCCCACTGGCGGAGCCACAGCTCGAGGCTCAGGGTCGCGGCCTCGCGCGCGCGCTTCTGCAAGCCCGGGGTGGTCGCGTAGCGGTCGATGATGTCCACGCCCATCTCGGCGTGCTCCATGTCGACGGTGCCGTGCTCGGTCCAGAACTCGACCTCTTCGTCGCTATAGCCGTAATGCTCCTTGAAGCCGTCGCGCAGCCGATCCGAGGCAACCGGGAAGCCGCGCAGCGCGAAGCCGCTGATCGCGATCGTCTGCACCAGCGAGGACTGCTGGGAATAGTTGTTGAACCCGTCCCAGGCGACGTCGGGCTCGAACACCCGGCCGCAAGTCTCCTCCAGGGTGGCCCGGCCGGCCGATGCCGCATCCAGCAGCAGCACGAAGGCATAGGTCTCGGGGATGAACATTTCATCGACCAGGTCTTCGGGGATCCTCATCCCGATCGCCTCGCACCAGCGCAGGTACATTGGCGTGTGGAAGACCTCTTCCTCGCATTCCTGCAGCAGCTTCATCTGCAAGTGGTAGTCGTGGAAGGCCGCGTGCTGCAGGCGCATCGCCATCCGGCGGTATGTGCCGCGCACGATTGGCAGGAATTCCTTGGTGAATCCGCGGATCAGCGCCATCGAGGCCTTGCCGGCCTCGACATCCTCGACGATCGCGTGGTTGCGCATGCGGTTGCCGAGATGCGCAAGCTCCTCGTTGAGGACCTCGCCGAACCCGGTTGAAGGCGGTGCAAGCTGGAATTCGTCGTGCGCGTGGGCGGTCATGATCCTCTCCTGCCATCGGTCCTTATCGCCAAGACAATGGTTCAATTCCGGCCGGACGACAATCGCCCCTGCACCGCGGCGCGCTCCTCTTCGATCATCGCCCGCAGCATGCGCCGGACGGCGAGTCCCGGGATGTCGGCATTGATGTCGATCCGCGCGGCACGGGGCGCGGCGCCGAGCCGCCGCTGCTGGGCCTCCAGCA
Organism: Alphaproteobacteria bacterium; assembly: GCA_965248835.1. GTDB lineage: Bacteria > Pseudomonadota > Alphaproteobacteria > MPNO01 > MPNO01 > CAYFYS01. Next base: position 591,837 of record CBDFLJ010000001.1, on the reverse strand, counting down.
CCGCCTTGTCCTCGATGAAGACCGCATCGAACCGGGTGCGGAAGACCTCGTCCATCTCGGCGCTGTCCTGGGCGAAGCGGCGGGGGCGGGCATAGAAGTAGTGGGTGGACGTCGCGGTTTCCGGCGTCGGGGCGTTCAGGACCCGGAACTCGACCGCCCGGGTGCGGTCGCCGTCGGCGGCGCCCGCTCCCGCCGGCGCACAACCGACATCGTTGACCGTGTGGCAGGGAAGCTCGGTGTCGGTGATCATCCAGCGGTCGACATTGCCGGGAAATTTGCCGGCGGCCTGGTAGAACGGCGCTGCCGGGCGGTCGAGCACCCATCGGGTCATGCGCACGAGCCGCCCGCGCCGCTCGGTCCTGATCGGGAAGTCCGGGATCGACTCCGCCCCGATCGAGGACGAATGGACGTAGGTCAGGTGCGAGACGTCCATCAGGTTGTCGGTGATCAGCTCGTAGTTGCACTCCATGTGCAGCGGCGTCGCGCCGTTGCCCTCGACCACCCGCCAGTCGGGGTGGTCCATCCACCACCAGTCGGGGATCTGCGCCGGATCGGCGCGTTCGGATAGGCCCATCCAGATCCACACCCAGCCCCAGCGCTCGTGGACCGGATAGGCGCCGACCGCCGCGCCTGGCGGGACGTGAGTCTGACCCGGCACCTCGATGCAGGTCCCGGCGGCATCGAAGAGCAGGCCGTGATAGCCGCAGCGCAGCGCATCGCCCTCCACCCGACCCATCGACAGCGGCAGGGCGCGGTGGCAGCACCGGTCTTCCAACGCCGCGACCGACCCGTCGCCCCGGCGGTATAGCACCAACGGCTCACCGAGGATCGTGCGGGCGAACGGCGCGCGGCCGATCTCGCTCGAGAAGGCCGCCACATACCACGAATTGCGCACGAACATGCCGCCGCACGCTAGCGGCTTTGGCGCGCGCGGCCAATCGGGCGACGGTTCAGTGTTCGGCGATGCCGCGGTGGGCCTGATCGCCCCAGACGTCCTCCACCTGTGCGTCGCGGCCGCAGCGGAAGCGGTAGAACCGGTAGCGCAGCGGGCTCTTCTTGTAATAGTCCTGGTGATAGTCCTCGGCGGCGTAGAACGGACCGGCGTCCTCGATCGGGGTGACGATCTTCTTCTTGAGGATGCCCGACTCGTCGATCTGCCGCTTGGAAAGGGCGGCAAGGCGGCGCTGGTCGGCCGAGTTGGCGAAGATCGCGGTCTCGTAGGATTGGCCCCGGTCGCAGAACTGGCCGCCGGCGTCGGTCGGATCGACGCTGCGCCAGAAGATCTCCAGCAGCGCGGCATAGGAGACCTTGGACGGATCGAAGGTGATTTGCACGGCCTCGCGATGTCCGGTGCCGCCGGCGGTGACCTGCCTGTAGGTCGGGTTCACGGGCTGCCCGCCGGTATAGCCCGAGACGGTCTTCAGGACCCCCGGCACGTGGTCGAAGTCCGATTCGACGCACCAGAAACAACCCCCGGCAAAGGTCGCAATCGCGGTCCCGGCCTCCCGGGCGATTGCACCGGCCGCGCCGGCGGTGATGCCGCCGATCACGATTGCCGCGAACAGCCGAGCGCCGAAGACACGGTTTGCCATCCTCTCACCTCCCGCAATCCTTGCCCTTAGGTGGTACCGGCGCGGCAAACCTGCAAGATATCCTTGGCCGGGCGATTGGAGCCCGCGATCCCGAAGGAGGCGACGAGATGACCAGGCCCACCACCCGCATCGGCACCCCGCTGCCCGACAACACCCGCTTTCTGATGCGCGGCAAGGACGTGCTTGGCGAGATCATGGGCAAGATGACCTTTACCGAGACGTTCTTCTTCATCGTCACCGGGCGCGAACCGAGCCCGGGCGAAGTCAGGATCTTCGATTCGGCGTTGATCATCCTGATCGATCACGGGATTACGCCGCACGCCCTGGTCTCGCGCCTGGTCGAAAACGCGGTGCCGACGGACATTCAGGTCCCGGTCGCAGCCGGGCTGCTGCTGGTCGGCAACCGGTTCGCCGGCACCATGGCCGGCTGCGGCCAGATCCTGAACGACTGCATGGCGCAGGACGGCGACAGGCGCGCCTGGCTCGCCGACAAGGTCGCCGAGCTCCGTGCCCAGAACCGTTTCGTCCCCGGGTTCGGACATCCCTACTACAAGCCCGAGGACCCCCGCGCGACCCGGTTGTTCGAGATCGCGCGCGCGAACGGCGCGAAGGGCGACTTCATCGACCTGGTCCACGTGCTGGGCGAGGAGGTCGACAAGGCGATGGGCAAGCACCTGACGCTGAACGTCACCGGCGGGCTCGCCGCGGTCCTGAGCGAGATCGCCTTCCCGGTCGAGGTGATGCGCGCGTGCTCGGTGATCGGCCGGGCCGCCGGGCTGGTCGCCCATGTCTACGAGGAGAAGACCAGTCCGATCACCGCCGATGTGATGGATTTCGTCTACGGCATCGAATATGTCGATCCCTGAATGCTGGTCGACGCCCGTGAACGGTGAGGCGGGTCGATGGAACCGATCGGCATCGCCGCTTGCCTGCCTGCTCGCCTGCGGGCGATAGTTGCCGCCGATCCTGGAACCCGAGGGTGTCATGAGAACCAGCACCGAGCGCATCCTGACCACCCATGTCGGCAGCCTGCCGCGGCCGAAGGCGCTGCTGGCGCTGCTCGACGCCCAGGACAAGGGCGGCGAATTCGACGCCGCGGATCTCGAGGCTCAGGTCAGCACGGCGGTCGGCGAGGCCGTCGCGCGCCAGATCGAAGCCGGCATCGACGTGCTCAGCGACGGCGAGATGTCCAAGATGGGCTATACCTTCTACGTCCGCCATCGCCTGTCGGGCATCGCCGCCGCCGATGCCGCCGAAGCCGCCGCAAAGGGGTTGCCGCCGCACGCCCCGCCGGCCGATTTGGCGCTGCATCCGGAACTGGTCGAAGCGCGTGCGCTCCAGGGCACCGGCCCGACGCGGGTCGCAGCGCTGCGCTGCGAGGGGCCGGTGGCCTACCGCGACCGCGGGCCGCTCGATGAAGACATCGCCCGTTTCACCGCGGCGCTCGAAGCGGCGCCGGGGGTGGAAGGGTTCATGAACGCGGCTTCGCCCGGCGTGCTGCCATATTTCATCCCCGATGCCCATTACGGCGACGAGGACGCCTATGTCGCCGACCTCGCCGATGCGATGCAGACCGAGTACGAGGCCATCCACGCGGCCGGCCTGATCCTCCAGATCGACTGTCCGGACCTCGCGATGGTGCGCCACATGGCCTACCGCGACCTCCCGGAAGAGGGCTTCCTCAGGATCGTCGAGCGCAATGTCGAGGCGATCAATTCCGCGACCCGCAACATCCCGCCCGAGGCGATGCGCATGCATCTGTGCTGGGGCAACTACCCGGGCCCGCATACGCTGGACATCGCTGCGGCCAAGATCGCCGAGCGGGCGGCCAAGGCGCGGCCTCGGGCGATCCTGTTCGAAGGCGCCAACCCGCGCCACGAGCACGAATGGGAGGACTGGGGAGCGGCCCGCATCCCCGACGACAAGATCCTGGTGCCCGGCGTCCTCGATTCGACGACGCCGTTCGTCGAGCATCCGCGCCTGATCGCGCAGCGCATCCGCCGCTATGCCGACATCGTCGGGCGCGAGCGCGTCATCGCCGGCGTCGATTGCGGATTCGGCACCTTCGCGGGCGGCGAGTACCTCGTCCCCTCGGTGGTCTACGCCAAGCTGGCGAGCCTGGCCGAAGGCGCACGCCTGGCCTCCGAGGCGCTCTGGGGCTGACGGCCGGCGGGTAATCGGCCTGATTGCGGCCGAGCCGTTCAGTCAGGCGCGTCGTAGGCCGCCATGATGCCCTCGGCCAGGCCCTCGAACTCCTCCCACGGGGTGTGCTGCATGTTGTAGTTGCGCACGATGAAGCGCTGGCCGACATAGAACTTTTCGTACTGGTCGTGGCGCATCGCGAACTCCGAGCCCAGCATGTCCCAGGCCAGCCGGAAGAGCTTCATACGCTCCACGGCGGTCTCATCGCCGGTCGACCAGTAGGTCTCGAAGATCTCGCGCAGGGAGGCGTCCTCGACGACATCGATGCTGGCAGGCATCTGGAAGACGCCGCCGCCCATCAGCGTGCGGATCTGATCGCAGATCTTGCTGTAGTTCTCCACCGCGTAGTTGATGGCTGCGTACATGTAGCGCTTGTTGACATGGACGTAACCGTTGGCCGCCGCCTCGAAGGCGTGGAGCTGGCCGTCGACCAGCCCGGAATAGGCCGCCTCCATCGAGGCGAGCTCGCCCAGCACTTCGCGCACCGCCGGCACCTCGCGCGCGCCGTTCGACCGGGCGATCTTGCTGGCAAGGCCGATCAGGAGCCGCAGCTTGGCGGCGAAGCGGATGTTCGACTGGTGGTTGGACATGAAGTGCGCCGGCGTCTCGACATAGATGTCGCGCGACAGCGCCGGGTCGTCGTGGACGAAGACGCGCTCCCACGGGATGCGGACGTCGGCGAAGACGATCATCGAATCGGATTCGTCGAACCGGTGGGCCAGCGGGTTGTTGAACTCGATCCCGCCGTCGGCGGTCATCGGCTTGCGCGCCCAGAGCGAGATACCGGGCGCGTTGACCGGCACCGCGCAGGTGATCGATTCCTTCACCTGGCTGGGGGCGAGCGGCAGGATGTTGCCGATCCACAGCTCGTTGGCGTAGACGGCGCCGGTCGCCAGCATCTTCATGCCGTTGAGCACCACGCCGTCGGCATCTTCGGCGGTGACCCGCAACGTCGGCGGGGCGCGGTCGGCGGTCTGGTAGAGTTCGGGCTTGCGCGCGCCCTGCGGCGGCAGGATCGCGTAGGCCAGGTACAGATCGTTGTCGCGGGCGTGGCGATAGTAGGCATCGATGTTCCTGGCGAAATTCGCGCCGGCGCGGTCGAACACCTCCGAGCCCATCGATAGCCCGGTGATCGAGCTTGCGACGTGATCGGGCGAGCGGCCCAACAGCCCGTGCGAGAACCGTGCGATCGCCCGGTGGGCGGCGGCGCGCTGTTCGAGCCCGGCGCGGTCCCGGGGCTTGAGGAAATAGGCGCTGTAGCCCGCGCCGCCATCGGCCACCGACAGGATGCCGGCCATCTCGGGCGCGCGCTTGAGATCGTACATCGCCGCGTACATGCGCGCCGCGTTGGCGAAGGCGGGGTGTGTCGTGACGTCCTCGATCCGCTCCTTGCCGACATAGACGATCCGCCCGTCGCGGATGCTCTGGAGATAGTCCTCGCCCGTCCTCAGCACAGCGCCCTCCCTCAAGCCGCAGCCCGATGGTGATCCCTTCGGTCGGGACTGGCAACGGTTGTGCTGTCCCTCCGTCTCGGCGAAGATCCGTGACCGGGTTCACGACAGGCAGGCGGACGAGACATGGCGAAACATCCCTTTCCAGTCTTCGACGGCGACGGGCACGTGCTCGAGGACGATGAAGAACTGCTGCAATATTACGAGGGCCGGTTCAAGGACCTCAGGCTGCAACGCACGTTCGGGATCTGGCCGAGCCTGGACGGCTGGGCGCGCGGGGTGATCAACTCGACCGAGGATGCGAGCCGCAAATACTTCCACACCAACGCCGATATCTGGCGCGAGATGGTCGATCTGATCGGCATCGAAGGGACGGTGCTCTACCCCACCGCAGGGCTCGGCGCCGGGCTGATCACCGATGTCGAATGGGCCACCGCGACGGCGATCGCCTACAACAACTGGCTGGAAGACCGCTATACCAGCCAGGACGAGCGGTTCTTCGGCGCCGGCCTGCTGCCGGTCCAGGACCCCGCGGCCGCGGCCGCGGAGATCGCGCGCTGCAAGACCGAGCGCGTGCGCTTCCCGGTCTGCCTGCTGCCCTCGATGACGCGGCTCGGCAAGACCTACGGCGATCCGTTCTTCCGGCCGATCTTCGCGGCGGCGGAAAAGCACCAGATGCCGCTTGCCATCCACGGCGCGCCGAGCCGCGGGCTCGGCTTCGACCATTTCGACGAGTTCGTCAAGGTGCACGCGCTGGAGCATCCGTTCCCGCTGATGATCCAGCTTACCGACATCATCTTTTCGGGCGTCTACGACCAGTTCCCGGGGCTGCGGATCGCCTTTCTGGAAGGCGGCTGCACCTGGGTGCCGTTCATGATGGACCGGCTGGATTACGAATACGATTCGATCTTCGGCACGGCGGCGCGCAGCCGGCTGAAGAAGCGGCCGTCGGAGTATATCCGCGAGGGCGAGAATTTCTGGGTCTCGATGGAGCTCGGCGAGCGCGGGCTCAAATACACCCTCGATGCCATCGGATCGGAGAAGATCCTCTATGCCTCGGACTATCCGCACGAGCCGACCGAGGAGGATCTGACGACCGAGTTGCCGGAGTTCATCGCCTCCAACGAGTACAGCGACGAGGTCAAGCGCAACGTGCTCTACAACAACATGATCAACTTCTATCGGCTTGACCGGGCCGAATGACCGGCACGCTCCGCTTGTGCGGGGCCGAGGTCCCGCGCATCGGTTTCGGCACGCTCTATCTCACCGACCGGCGCGGCTTCGGACCTGCCCGCCCCGACGCCCCGGCGGTGCTGGGCGAGGCGGCCCGGCTCGGTGTGCGCGTCTTCGATACCGCGGACTCCTACGGCAACGGCGCGGCCGAGCAGGCGGTGCGTGCGGCGCTCCACCCCTATGAGGGCTTGATCATCGCCACCAAGGGCGGTTTCCGCCACGAACGGCTCGGCGCCTGGATATCCGACGCCCGGCCGGAGCGGCTGCGCTCGGTCCTGGAAGGCAGCCTGCACCGCCTCGGGCTCGAGGCGATCACCCTCTACCAACTGCACTGTCCGGACCCGAGCGTGCCCTACGCGGAATCCATCGGCACCCTCGCGGACCTGCAGGCCGAGGGGAAGATCCGCCATATCGGCGTCTCCAACGTCCGGCTGCATCACCTCGAGACCGCCCGCGCCAAAGCCCAAATCGTCTCGGTGCAGAACCCCTACAATGTCCGGCACCGGTGGAACGACGAGGTGCTGTCCTATTGCGAGGCCAACGGGATCGTCTTCATCCCCTGGATGCCGTTGGGCGATGGCGGCATCTCCTGGGACGACCCGGGCCTGCGCCGGCTGGCTGACAAGCACGGCGCGAGCCCGGCCCAGATCGCGCTGGCCGCGCTGCTGCACCGCTCCCCGGTCATGCTGCCGATCCCCGGCACGAGCAGGATCGATCATCTGCGCGAGAACGTCGCCGCCCGAAATGTCGACCTGGCCGCCGCGGACCTCGCGGCGCTCTGGCCCGACCGTCCGGAATAGCTGGGCTCAGGTGAGGCCGAGCTTGGCCCCCAGCGTCGGGCCGACCAAGGTGGTGCCGTGTTCCTCGCGGAGCCGGGCGAGGCTTGCGGGGTCGCCCCCGTTATCGCCAAGTGCCGCGATGTCGCGGAACTGCCGGTCGAGACCGCCGGGGGTCATCAGGTTGCACACCCTGACCGGCGGCTGGTCCTTGCGGATATTGTCGAAGGTATGCCGGATGCCGGGCGGGACGGTGGCGAAATCGCCCGGCCCGAGATCGATCACCTCGTCTTCGACCTGGACCGCGAGCACGCCCTCCAGCACGAACAACGTGTCGTCCTGCTCGCGATGGACATGCAGCGGCGGGCCGGCGAGGTATCCGATGTCCCCCACCATGAAGTCGAACCGGCCGCCGCGCAGGCTGCCGTGCTTGAACAGCCACAGGGGATGGTAGATGTCGCCCTCGGCGTTTCGGACGATCCGCGCCTCGGCCATGGCGGCTCTCCTTTTCCGTCTCGATCCGGGCCGGAGCCCGAGCGGACTCCGGCCCCGGATCCGTTGCCGCCTACTTCTTCACCAGCGTGTAGGGCATCTCGATCTCGATGCCGCGCTCGCGGTAGTACTTGGCGGCGCCGGGATGGACGGCGCCCGCGGTGTGCCTGGCCGCGTGCTCGATGCTGACCGCGTTCTTCATCCACTTGGCCATCTCATGGGCCTCGTCGATGTGTTCCCAGAAAGCCTTGACCATCCTGTACATTTTCTCCGCCGGGATCGAGGCCCGCGCGGCGAGCCCGACCCAGGCGCCGGTGGCGACGACCGGCTCGGTGTTGACCTGGTTCGGCCCGTAAACGTCGGGGCCGATCGCGTTCAGGATGCGCCCGGGCTGGGAATCGTATTTCCGCCAGCTCGCGTGGCCGAATTTCGACTCATCGAGGTCGAGCAGGCGGATCTTGTTGTTGAGCGCGATCTGCTGGACCTGCGGGCTGGGCGCGTTGGTGGTCGGGATCCAGACGTCGTATTTGCGGTCCTGGAAGGCCTGTGCCGCCGGTCCCCAGCCCATCTTGACCTGCTTGTAGTCGCGCCCGGGCAGATAGCCGGTCTGGCTTTCGACGATCAGCCGCACGTTGCGGGTCGCAACCCCGCCCGGCGGTCCGATGAAGACCTTCTTGCCCTTGATGTCGGCAAGCGTGCGGATGTCCGAATCGGCGTAGGTGACGAAGTGGTACAGCCCGATCGGGAAGGTGAACACCTGGGCCAGCTTCTTGACCCGCTCCGGGCCGTCCTTCAGCCGCTTGAACGGTCCGATCTGCTTGTACATCAGCCGATAGGCGGTCTGCGCATAGAGGGTGAAGTCCATCCTTCCCTGGCTGACCATCAGCATGTGCTGGGTCGCCGGGCCGGTCGCCGAGACCTGGATCTCCATGTCGGGAACGTATTTGTTGACCGCGTTGGCAAAAGCGGTCATCGCGATGAAGACCGTGGTCCCGGGCGGGAAGGTCCCCATCTTGTAAAAGTCCTTGGCCTGGGCTGCGCCCGCCAGGCCGAGCGCGATCGCACCGGCACCGAGCGCGGCTGCGATTCGCATGCTGGTCCGTTTCATGAAAGTCCTCCCGTTTCTCGGTTCATTCACCGCCTTCGCCGGAGGCCGCGGCCGCAAGAGGTCGCGACGGTTTCCGCAGCCAATCGAACAGAACCAGGGCAAGCCCGCCGGCGAACCCGACCGCTGCGATCGGCACGTCCGACCACAGCATTCCGAATCCGCAGACGATCCGCAACCCGCGTTCAATCGGCGACAGGCCGTGCCTGTCATGGCCGCTGAACGCGGTGGCGATCAGCCAGATCGCCACCGGCAGGCGCAGGATGATCCACAGGAACGGCGCCCAGCCGAACCCGACAACCAGGGTGAGCGAGGGGTTGTAGATCATCACGAAGGGAATGATGAAGCCGACCGCGGCGATCCGGATCGCCTGCAGCCCGGTCATCATCGGGTTTGCGCCGGCAATCGGCGCGGCGGCGTAGGCCGCGATCGCCACCGGCGGGGTGATGTTCGACAAGACGCCGTAATAGAGGACGAACAGGTGGACCAGGAGCGCCGGGATGCCAAGCTTGGTGATCGCCGGACCCATCACCAGGACGATGATCAGGTAGGCCGGAAGAGTCGGCAGCCCCATGCCGAGGATCAGGCATGAGACCATCGCCAGCAGCAGCGCGAGCCACAGCGAGCCGTCGCCGATCGCAACGATGGCCGCGGCGAAGCGCAGCCCCAGCCCGGTGGTGTTGATCACGCCGATGACGATGCCGATCGCACCCACGGCGATCATGATCCGCGCGCAGGCATGGCCGCCGCGCGCGAGCGGCCCGAGGAACTTCCGCGGCCTGGTCCGGAACTCGGTATCGAGCAGCACCCCGACCGCGATCGCGGAGATCAGCGCCCAGAAACCCGCCATCGCGGGCGAGCGGCCGGCGAACAGGACGATAACCACCACCGCGATCGGCACGACGAACCGCATCGCCTGCAAGGCGTCGTCGCGGGTGAGCCGCTGGCGCGCGCTTTCCGGCATCGGCTGGATGCCGCGCCGCACCGCCTCGGCATAGACCGACGCGAACAGGCTCATATAGTAGAACAACGCCGGCAAAGCAGCGGCCGCGCAGATCACCAGGTAGGGCGTTCCGATCAGCTCGGCCATCAGGAAGACGACCGCGGCCATGATCGGCGGCGTAAACTGGCCGCCGCTGGAGGCGGCGGCCTCCACCGCACCGGCGAACGCGTTGGGAAAGCCCTGGCGCTTGATCATCGGGATCGTGAAAACCCCGGTGCCGACGACATTGGCGACGGTGGAGCCGGAGATCGTGCCGAACAGCGCGCTGGCGACGATCGCCGAATGCGCCGTCCCGCCGCGGATGCCCGCGGTGGCGGCCGTGGCGATCTTCAGGAGGATCGCCGCCGCCCCGGTGCCTTCCAGCGTCGCGCCGAAGACGATGAAGACCAGCACGATCGTCGCCACGATGCCGGTCGGCGTGCCGAACACCCCATCGAAGCTGTACCAGACGGTCCCCAGGATCTCATCGACCGCGTAGCCGCCGTGACGGAAGATCCACGGCAGCGATGCTCCGAAAATCGCATAGACCAGCATCAGCAGGCAGATCACCGCGAGCACCCAGCCGAAGGTCCGCCGGGTGAGCTCGATGATGACCGCCACCCCGAACCCGGCGACCGCGGTTTCGAAGGGCTCGAACATCCGCACACCGTCCCAGAGATCCTCGTAGACGGTGAAGAACAGGTAGATGCAGTAGATGAATCCCAGCAGGAGGACGACGTCGACCGCCCACAGCACGGCCTTGACGGTGTCCGACGCCTTGGCGTGGCGCACCGCCAGCGGTTCCATCATCAAGACGATGACACCGGCGAGCCCGATCGCCCCGCCGCGCAAAAGCCCCTCGTCGAACAGCGCGATCCCCGCGACATAGACCGCGATCAGCGCCATCGCGACCGCTGCCACCCGTCCGAGCCCTGCGAACGCCTTTTCGAACCCGATGAAAGACCTCCCGCAGTGCTGCGCGTGGTGGCCGGCACGGTCGAAGTCGAGCGTGCCACCAAACCTGAGGAATGGCAAACCTGCGGGCTTTACGCTGCCGCCAGCCGTGCCAAGGTCCCGATGTCGTCCAGCCGCTCCAGCTCCGCGACCGCTTCGATCAGCGCCGCGGTGCGGCTGGCCGGCCAGCCGGCGTGGGCGGCGCAGCCGCGGGCCTTTTCCGCCACGTCTTCGAACGGCATCGGCGCCTGGGCCGCGCCGATCGCCCAGTCGATGCGGCGGCTGACGACCGGACCGTTGCGCGGCACCACGTCCAGCAGCGTGGTCATGTTGGTGTAGTCCGCCCCCGGCGTGTCGAAGACATCGAAGGTGATGCGCTCCATCACCGCGCGGATGTCGGAGCGCGCGGTCGCCGCGTCGGTGAACGCGCCGAGCCCCGCTTGGCCCTCGACCAATGCGACGGCCAGGCAGAACTCCATCGAGAAGCGCGCCTGCATGGCGGTCCTCGGGTCGTGGTGGGCGAGCGTGTCGTGGATGCGGGGGTTGGTGCGCACCTGGATGGCCGCGACGTCATCGGCCGAAAGCCCGAGCTCCCGCCTGATCGCAAGCAGGCCGGTCATCGCCGGGTGGGTCAGCGCGCCGCTCGGGAAGGGCTTGATCGACACGCCGGGCGACACGAACGCCCAGGGCTCGCCCAGGACGATCTCGCCCTCCAGGCCGCCGGCCGAGGCCTCGAAGTAACCGGCGCGCCCGCCGAGCGCGTCGCGGCCGCCGGTCAGGCCCCGCCCCGCGAAGTCTGCCGCCAGGATCCCGGCCTCGGCTGCGAATCCGGGGTGCAGGATCTCGACCATCGAGCCGAAATTGTGCCGCACCCCCCCGGCCGAACTCGCGGCAAAGGCGAGCGCGTGCCGTATACGAGCCTCGTCCAGGCCGGCCAGCATCGAAGCGGCCACCGCCGCACCGAAGGCGTTGAGCGTCGCGGTGTAGTGGAAGCCGCTGTCGTAGTGCCTGGCCGCGATCGCATGGCTCAGCCGGCAGGCGACCTCGTTGCCGGCGTGGAAGGCGGTCGAGAACGCCCGGCCCGATAGCGCGCCCGCTTCGGCAAGCGCCAGCGCGGCCGACAGGATCGCGGCTGTGGCATGGATGCCGCCGTTGCGCGCTTGCGTCGGCTGCGGGTTGGTGTCGTCGAAATTGTCGGCATGCATCGCGGCGCCGTTGACCAGCGCTGCGAACCGCGGCGCGGTCTTCTCCGCGGTACCCATGACGGATGCGCCGCCGGGCGCGATGCCGAGGCTCGCGATGTGGGCGCGGGCGATCCGGCAGGTCTGTGAGCCGGCACCGGCGATCGCAAGGCCGAGCGCATCCAGAATGTGGGCGCGGCCGCGCTCGAGCACCGGCTCGGGCAGGTCCTCGAAGCGCAGCCCGGCGGCAAACGCGGCGATCTGCCCGGTCGCGGTGGTGCTCAGCGCATCGCCCCGTCGAGGTTCATCACCAACTCCTCGATGTCGGCGGCGCCGTTCCAGCGGGCGGCCACCGCGGTGTGCGGCGTGGTGATCACGTTGGGGAACCCGATCAGGGGATCGCCCGGCGCCGCCGGCTCCTCCCAGAACACGTCGAGCCCGGCGCCGCCCAGCCGGCCGCTCTGCAGCGCCTCGATCAGCGCTTGCCGGTCGATGATCGAGGCGCGCGAGATATTGATGAGGCACGCGCCCTGCTTCATCCGGGAAAAGGCGGCCCCGTCGATCATGTTGCGGGTCTGGGGCGTCGCCGGAAGCTGGATGGTGAGGTAGTCGGCCCGCTCCAGCAGCGCCTCGAAGCCGCAATAGGTCGCCGAATGCGCGCGTTCGACATCCTCTGGCAGCCGGTTGCGCTGGTGGTACAGCACCTCCATCCCGAAGGCCGCGGCCCGGCTTGCCACCTCGCGGCCGATCTCGCCCAGCCCGAGCGCGCCCAGCGTCGCCCCCGCCAGCGTGCCGAGCCCGCCGACCCGGCCCCAGTTGGACGCCCCGCAATGGCGCCGGTCGTAGAGCCTGGGGGCGTATCCGGCCTCTTCCAGGCTGGCAATATCGATGCGGCCGTTGAGAACGCAGATCCGCTTGGCCAGCGCCAGCATCATCGCGAACGCATGCTCGGCCACCGCCCCGTTGACCCGCCGCCGGAGCGGCTTGACCACGACGCCGCGGCGCGCGCAGGCCTCGAGGTCGATGTTGCGCAGATCGATGCCGAACTTGTGGACGATCTTCAGACGCGGCGCCGACGCGAGCTCGGCCTCGCCGACGGTGAAGGTCTCCACGATGGCGCCCTCGGCATCGCCGAGAGCGCCGGCGAAATCGGCCTGCTCCTCGATCATACGGAACCGGGCCGGCCACACCCGGCTCGCGCGGCCGCGCAGGTCGTCGCACCATTGGGCGAACCGGGGAATATCGACGGAGAAGTAGTCGGCGATCGCATCGACGCGGTCGCGCGGCGCATCGGGGTCGAGGACGACCTGGATGTTGCGGATGATCGGATCGTCCTGGGCGACGACGACGGTCATGGCCAACTCCTCACGCGCGCCCGGCCGAGGTGCCGGCGATCTTGCCGAACACCGAGCCCGAGGTCAGGCCGCTGCCACCGGGATAGTTGAAGTAGAAGATGCCGCCGACCAGTTCTCCGGCCGCATAGAGGCCCGGGATCGGCTCTTCCTCGGTGTCCAGCACCTGGCCTTCGGTGTTGATCCGCAGGCCGCCGAAGGTGAACGTGATCCCGCAAGTCACCGCATAGGCCTCGAACGGCGGGGTGTCGAGCACGTTGGCCCAGTTGGACTTGGGGATCTCCAGACCCTCGGTGCAGCGGCCGTCCTTGACGTTGGGATCGAACGGGATGTCGGTGCGGACGGCCCGGTTGTACGCCGCCACGGTGGCCAGGAACGCGTCCGGGTCGACGCCGTCGAGCTGTGGGGCGAGCGCCTCCAGCGTGTCCGCCGTGGCCTTGGTGACCTGGCGGATGTTGTACTCGTCGCGCTTGAGATGGGCGACCTTGGCATCGAAGATCTGCCAGGCGAACTGGCCCGGCTGCTCGAGGATCACGCGGCCGTACTTGGCATAGGTGTAGTTGCGGAAGTCCGCGCCCTCATCGACGAAGCGCTTGCCGTCGGCGTTGACCATGATGGCGAAGGGATAGCTGTGCTTCTGGAACTGGTCGCCCACTGCGAGGTCGCCGAATTCCGGCGCGTTGCGCTCCCAGCCGACCGCGTGGCAGCCCGACCAGTTGCCGTAGGGCATAGCGCCGATGTCGAGCGCCATGCGGATGCCGTCGCCGGTGTTGAACCGCGTGCCGCGGACCTTGGCGAGCTCCCAGCCCGGGCCCAGATAGCGTGTGCGCCATTCGTAGTTGCCCTGGAAGCCGCCGGCGGCCAGGACGACGGCCCGGGCTCGGATCTCCTCGATCTTGGCGGCGTGCTTGACGCGGACCCCGCTGACGGTGATGCCGTCGAACAGAAGCGCGACCGCGCGGCTGCCGTAGCGGATCTCGATGCCGCGCTTGCGCGCGCTGTCGTGCAGCGCCTCGACCAGGCCCGGCCCGCCGCCCCACGCCTCGACCGTCAGCCCGCCCCAGAACTTGAACCTGCCGTCGACCTTGAACGCCTGGCGGCCCCAGATCGGCGCGAACCGCACGCCCTTGTCTCGCATCCACAGCAGCGTGTCGCGGCTCCGGGTGACCAGGAGCTCGACCATGTCGGGGTCGGCGCGGTACTGGGTGACCCGAGCCATGTCGTCGTAGAACTGGTCCTGGGTGTAGGTGCCGAAATCGGTCAGCGCGATCTCTTCGTTGGTGAGGTCGGGCATCATCGCCTTGAGGTCGTCGACCCCGTCATAGACCACCCGCATCGCGCCGGCGGTGAAGCGCGAATTGCCGCCGGACTCGTCTTCGTTCGCGCGCTCGAGCACCAGCACCTTGGCGCCGTTCTCCTCCGCGGCAAGGGCCGCGCACAGCGCCGCGTTTCCGGCGCCCACGACGACGACATCGAACCCGGAATCACTCATTCAAGCCCCGCCTCCCCAGCGGCATCGATCCTTGACGGCGGCGCGCCCGGCCGCGCGCGATGTGCAAGATAACCTGCCGGCGCGGCCGGTGCGAATGGTGTCCGCGGTGAACTGGCAGCAGGGCGCGCCCGTCGATAGACTCCCTCGCGTGGCAAACCGAAACCCGAACAGGGGCAGGTCTTGAAGTTCTCGTTTTTCATGATGCCGGTGCATCATCCCTCGGAGAACCCGGCGCTGGCGTTTCAGCGCGACATCTCGTTCATCCATCTGGCCGACGAGCTGGACTATGACGAGTTCTTCATCGGCGAGCACCATTCAGGCGGTTGGGAGACCATGCCGGCGCCCGAGATGGCGCTGGCGATGGCAGCGGCGAATGCGCACCGCATCAGGCTCGGCACCTCGGTGGTCAGCCTGCCGTTCCACCATCCGTTCCACGTCGCCGAGCGCATCGCCTTCCTCGACCACCTGACCAAGGGTCGCGCGATCCTGGGCATCGGGCCCAGCAATTTGATCACCGACAAGAAGCTCTTCCGGCTGCCCGACGCCAAGCTCTATCCGATGATGTCCGAGGCGCTGGACATCATCGTGCGGCTGCTGGACTCGCCCGAGCCGATCAGCCATCGCGGTGATTTCTGGTCGTTCGAAGACATGCGCCTGCAACTGCGCGCCTACCAGCAGCCGCGTTTGCCGATCACGGTGGCCTCATCGGGCAGCGACGACAGCTTCGGCCTGGTTGCCAGGCACGGCACCGGCCTGTTGATGCCCACCGGAAAGAACGTTGGCCCCTACGGCACGCTGGCCGAGCGCTGGGACCGGTTGGAAGGGGTGGCCGCCGGCTTGGGCACGACCGTCTCGCGCGATGACTGGCGGCTTGCGACCTGCGTCTACCTCGCCGACAGCCGGCAGGAGGCGATCGCCGATGTCGGCGCCGGCATCCTGCGCGATGCCGAATATTTCTCCTCGATCGGGCTGAGGTTCGCCTATCAGAGCCATCCCGACCAGCCGGTGCGCGAGTTCACCGTGGAGTCCTGCATCGAGCGGCGCGACTGGATCGTCGGCACCCCCGATGACGCGATCGCCTGGATCGAGCGGAAGCAGGCCGAGACCGGCGGGTTCGGCGGGCTGATGCTGACCACCCATGAGTGGACCGACACGCCGCGCCTGCGCCGTTCGCTGGAGCTGTTCGCGCGCTACGTCATCCCGCACTTCCGCGGCCACACCCGCACCTATCTCGACGAATGGGAGCGCCTGAAGCCGGATATCGACACCGGCGGCAACCGGCTGGACGACACCGGCCAGGTCAGCAATCTGGCCCAGCGTTAAGGTCCCGCGCCCGGGATCGCCGGCTCAGCCCGGGCGGTAGTGGATGACCCGCATCGGCTTGACCTTGAAGTTGTTGCACTTGTTGCGCTCCTGCGGGCAGTTCGACATGGCGACCAGGACATCCATGTCGGCGGTGAAGTCGATATGGTCGCCGGCCTTGGATTTGGGCAGCTCGATCGAAAAGCCGCCGTCGGGCTGGATCGGGCAGTTCATGAAGACGTTCATGTTGTAGGGGACCTGCTTCCAGGTGATCCCCCAGGGGGCCAGCGCCGCGGCGAAGTTGTCGCGGCAGTTGGGCAGGTCCGGGATGTGGTAGCGGTATTCGTTGGTGAACCGTGAGCAGGCGCCGGCGATCATGTCGTGGGTGCCGCAGGTATCGGCGGTGATCGTCATCAGCCTGCCCGCCTCATCGGAGAACAGCGTGTAGCCGATGCCGGGGAACACCGAGCCGTTCAACAGCAGCGTGTTGTGCGGCGAGAGCTTCTCTTCCAGCCGGGCGAGGTTGAAGCACAGGAAATCGGCGACCTGCTCGCCCTCGATATCGATGATCCGGAATACCTCTCCCGCCCTGACTTCGCCCGCATAGTGCCCTCTGGGCTCGATGGTTTTGTCGTCCAGCACCTGGCCCTGAACGTTTGCCGCATCGCTCATCGGTCTTGCCTCCCTGGTTTGCAAATCAGTCGAGCTTCAATAAGCGCTTCGCGTTGCCGCTCAGGATTTTCGCCTCCTCGCTCGCAGCGAGCCCAAGGCCCTGGATTACCTCCAGGCCGCGTTCCTTCAACGGGTAGAGCGGCGGGGAATCGGTGCCGAACATGATCCGGTCCGCACCGATGGTCTCGATCGCGCACCGCGCGGCTGGCGCGTGGTAGCAGACGCAATCCAGATACATCATCTTCAGATAGTGCATCGGCGAATGTCGGATCAGCATCGGCTCGTAGGGGCCGAGGAAATAGGCCTCGTCCTGGAGCTCGTAGGCGTATTCCATCCGGCCGATCACTTCGCAAATGCCGCCGCCGAGATGCGAGCCGACCAGCTTGAGGTCGGGAAACTGCTCGAAAATGCCGCGGACCAGGAGCCGGGCGATGGCCAGGCAGTTGTCCGCCGGCCGGCCGATGCTCGAGGCCAGCCGGTACTCGCGCAGCCGCTCCTCGCCGAAGGCAACGGCCGGCGGATGGATCATCACCGGCACGCCGAGCGCCTCGATCAGCCCGAAGAACGGCTTCGCCGCGTCGTCGTCGGGATAGGCGCCCTTGAGGCTCGACATCGCGATCACCCCGCGCAGATCGAGCGCGCGGACCGCGCGCTCGGTCTCCTTGAGGAAACCGTCGCCGCCACAGGGAACGCCGGTCGCAAAGGCGACCAGCCGGTCGGGGTGCCTGTCCCGCTGCCCGGCCAGGAAGTCGTTCATGCGCCGGACGTTCCTGAGCTGGTCGTCCGGCTCCATCTGGGCGAGCTCGTGAAAGGGGTTGCTGATCACGGTGACGTCGATGCCGCCGCGCTCGTGGGCGGCCAGCACGTTCTCGATGGTGATCGGGCAGCGGCCCTTCCAGAACGCGTGCGCCTGGTCTTCAGGCGGGTAGGCGTGGGTGTGCCAGTCGATGATCATCTCGGCTAAATCTCGATTGCGGCCGCGCGGCGGCGGATTTCGGCCACCACGGAATGGGCGGCCAGGGTCGAGGTCTTGGGGTTGTCCGGCAGCGGGCGGCCACGCACCTCGATGTCGAAGGCGCCGAACGCTCCTTCGGCATGGACCTGATGGATATTGCCGCCGGCCTGCGGGTCGGCGACCAACCGGACGGCAGTGGCATCGAAGCCGGCGCCGGCAAGCGCAATGGTCGCGGCCACGTTGGCGTTCTGCGGATAGAGCCTGGCCGCCTGGTCGGCCGGCCCCTCGAACAGGACAGTCTCGGCGCACATCGACTCCAGGTCGTGGGCCGCCTCGGCCGGGGTACCCTTCCACGCCCCGGGCGGCTTGCGCGAGGTGTAGGTGACGCGCGCGAGCCCGCCGACGCGGGCGGCCGTCAGCGCGTCGGCCCCGGCGACCGCCCCGGCCGGCAGGATGAGCTTGGCGCCGCCGGCCTCGGCCGCCTGCTCGAGCCTGGCGCCGAGATCGCGGTCGGCCAGCGCGCCGATCGAGATCACCAGGAAATCGATCCCGCGGCGCAGCGCCGCCGCGCCGTATTGGGCGACCGCGCCGTGACCGGCGCATTCGGCGATCAGGTCAGGTCTGGCGGGCAGCCCGTCCAAGGACTCCGCGACCGCCACGCCGGCGTCAAGGACCGCGCGGGCCGCCTCGGCGCGGCCGGGGCGGACGATGACACCGGTTATCTTCGCCGGGTCGTCGGCGCCGATATGGCTGATCACCTCCTGGGCGATGGCGCCGAAGCCGATCAGAGCGACGTTCAACATTCGATCACGCCTTGGCCTCGATCTCGACCTCGCGGACCGGCGGTCCGGCGAAAGGCCGCGCGAAAGGCCCCAATGCGATCATATCGATCTCGATCAACGCCGGCCCGTCCTGGCCGATCGCCCAATCGAGCGCCGGGCCGATGGCGTCCTCCTCGCCGATCCTGCGGAACGGCAGGCCGAGCCCTTCGGAGAGTTTCCCGAGGTCGGGCAGGCTGAGGTCGGCGAAATACCGCCTGCCCTCGAACTGGCGGTCCTGGATGTTGCGGATCACCCCGTAGCCGCGGTCGTTCATGACGATGAGCGCGACCGGCGCCCGCTCCTGAACGAGGGTCGCGATCTCGCCCAGGGTGACGGCGAACCCGCCGTCGCCGAGCATGGCCACGGTCTTGCGCGCTCCGGCGGCGATCGCGGCACCGATCGCCATCGGCAGGCCCTGGCCGATCCCGCCGCCCAGTGCGTGGACTCCGTCGCGCGGCCCCGACAGGCGCGGCCTCCGGTTGCCCCACATGCTGTTGGACAGCGTGATGTCGCGCACCCAGACGAGATCCGCCGGCACCGCGTCCTGAAGCGCTTCGACCAGACGCTCGTAGGGGCCGAGCGCGGCGCGCATCGCCGTCTCGGCGGCTTGCCGCGCGGCGGCGATATCGGCATCGAAGCCCGCATCGACCGCGATCCGGCCGGCCAGCCGGTCCGCGAGCCCGCCCAACGCCCGCGCGGCATCGCCGGCGATGAACTGCGCGTTTGCGAACGAGCGGCCGTCGGCCCGCGCATCGGCGTCGATCCGGTAGAGCGGGTCGGGGAGCGCGAGCCGATATTTCAGGGTCTCGTTGCCGCGCAGGCGAGAGCCGACGACGAGCATCGCATCGCAGCTTCGATAGAGCGCCTCGACCGGCGGCTGGAAGTTGAACGCTCCCAGCGAGCGGGGGTGTCCCTCGGCGACCGTGCCGCGGCCCTGGATGCTGGTCACGCAGCCGAAACCGAGCTCGACCAGCGCGCGCGCCTCGGCCGCGGCCCCGCGCGCGCCGCCGCCGAGCCACAGGATCGGGCGTTTGGCGCCGGCCAGCGCGTCGGCAAGCGCATCCAGGCTCGCCGGGTCGGGCTCGGGCACGATCGCCGGGACGGGGGCGATGTCGCCGGGCCGCGCGATCGCGGCCTCCTGGATGTCGATCGGGATCTCGATGCTGACGGGTCCGGCCGGCGGGCTGAGCGCGACGCGGGCGGCCTCGCGCAAGGTGCCGAGCAGGGTCTGCGGGCTCATTACGCGGTAGGCGGCTTTGGAGACCGCGCGCAGCATGGTGAGCTGATCGCGCGCCTCGTGGATGTAGCCCCTGTCCTGATCCAGATAGGCACACTCGATCTGGCCGGTGATGTGCAACAGTGCGGTGCCGGCGGTCTGGGCCTCGACCAGCGCGCCGCAGGCATTGCCGGCGGCGGTCCCGGTGCTGGAGAACGCCACCCCGAGGCAGCCGGAGACCCGGGCATGGGCATCGGCCATGTTGACGGCCGCCCCTTCGCCCCGAGCGGTGACGAAGCGGATCCGGTTGCGCCGGCCGATCGCATCGAGGATCGGCATGTTGTGGATGCTGATCACGCCGTAGGCCGCCTCGACCCCGCAGGCCTCCAGGAACGAAGCGACGATCTCGCCCGCGCCGATCCGCTCAGACATGGCGGCCCTGCCCGCCGGCGACCTCGATCGCCGAGCCCGTCAGGAAGCTCGCCGCGGGCGAAGCCAGGAAGACGATCACCTTGGCGGCCTCCTCGCTGCTGCCGAGCCTGGCCAGCGGGATGTCCCGGTCCACGGCCAGCTCGGCGAACCATTCTTCCATGCTAAGCCCACCTCCGTCGCCGTTCTCGTAGCGCCGCCGCCATTGCCCGGAATCGACCAGGCCGATGAGGATCGAGTTGACCCGTATCCCCTTGGGCGCGAACTCCCGGCTGAGCGATTTGGCGAGGTTCAGCGCGCCGGCGCGCGCAGCCCCGGTGGCGATAAGGTGGGGCTCCGGCCTGCGGGCGAGCAGGGCGTTGGTGCACACGATCGCCGAAGGGGCGGCGGCTTCGAGCAAGGGCAGGAATGCGCGCGTCGGGTTCAGGACGCTGAAGAACTTGAGATCGAGCTCGTCGCGCCAGTCCTGATCGCTGGTTTCGGCGAACGGCTTCATCCGCGCCTGGCCGGCGTTGTTGACCAGGATGTCGGCGCGGCCGAATCGTCGGCCGACGCCGTCGCGGAACCGCGTTACCGCCTCGGCATCGAGCACGTCGCAGCCGAATCCGAAACTGTTCTCCGCACCGAGCGCTGCGACCGCGTCGTCCAGGCGGCCCTGATCGCGGCCGCAGATCGCAACCTTCGCGCCTTCGGCGAGGAACAGCCGCGCCGCGGCCAGGCCGATACCCGACGAGCCGCCCGTGATCACCGCGACCTTGCCCGTCAGCTCCAGATCCACGCCCGTCCCCGTCCGTTGCTATTCCGCGGCGCTGCTCAGGCCGGCCGGGTGATGGCCGAGCCATTGCGAGATTTCCGCCGCCGCCTCGAGCACCCGGTCTTTCACGGCGCCGTGCATGGCCTCCGCATCCAGCGCATGCTCGGAGGTGACCACACTGACGGCGGCGACGATGGCGCCCGCTTCATCGCGCACCGGCGCGGCGACGCTGACGACCCCGCGCTCGTAGAACGACCGGCTGGCGACATAGCCCCGGCCGCGGTCCTCGGCCAGCATACGCGCCAGCGCCTCGACCGTCTCCGGGGTCTGGTCGGTCATCGCCGCCAGCGGCGCGGCGCCGAAGATGTCCGAAAGCGCCTGCGCCTGGAGGTCCAGCAGCAGCGCCCGCCCCATGGTCGAGCCATACGCCGGCAGCCGCGAGCCGACTCCGATATTGCTGGTCAGCGCCGACTGCCCGGAGACCTGGACCAGATAGACGATCTCCACCCCGTCGCGGACCGCGAGATGCGCGGACGCCCCGGTGGCGTCGCGCAGACGCTCCAGCACCGGCCGCGCGATCCCGGGCAGCTCCAGCCCGGCGAGGTAGCCGAAGCCGAGCGACAGCACGGCGGGGCCGAGTCGATAGCCCTGCCCGCCGGGCTCGCGCACCAGGAAGCCCATGGCTTCCAGGGTGTGCGCCAGCCGGAAGGCGGTCGCGCGGGGCAGGGCGTTGATCCGTGCAAGCTCGACCATCGTCAGGACCGTCCGGTCGCGGTCGAAGCTGCCGAGGATCGCCAGCCCGCGCTGCAATGCCGGCACGATGTAGCGGTCCTGCGGCGTCTTGTCGCTCATGACACGGTGTCGATGAATTCGGTGAGCGCCTGGTTGAAGACCGCCGGTCCTTCGACGTAGCTCGCGTGCCCCAGGCCTTCGAGGGTGCGGTAGCGCGCGCCGGGAATAATCCGGGCGATGCGGCGGCTGATGTCCTCCGGTGTCACCGAATCCTCGCTGCCGCACATCACCAGCGCCGGCACCGCGATGGTTGCCGCATCATCGTGGATATCCGAGCCGTGCAGCATGCGCGCGGCCTGGGCATAGCCGTCCGGGCGCAGCCGGCTCTGCGCCGCGCGGACGATTTCGTAGGTCTCATCGGTTGCGCCTGGCGAGAGCAGTTCGCGCGCCCGGCGCGCCGCGAGCCCGACCGGTCCCAGCTCGGCCATCGCGGCGAGCCGCGCCTCCAGCCGGCCGACACGCAGTTCGTCCGGGGCCTTGGCGTATCCCGCGGCCGCATCGGCCAGCACCACCGACAGCAGCCGGCCGGGGTGGTGGCGGCAGAACGCGGCGCCGATCAGCGCTCCCATGGAATGGCCGAGGAGATGGACCTTGCCGATGTCGAGCGCATCCAGCAGCGCAGCCGCCGCGTCGCCGTAGCAGGCCGCGCTCGGCGTCTCGCCGGGCAGCGGATCGGAGCCGCCGTAGCCCGGCGCGTCCCAGGCCACAACCCGGAACCCGGACGATAGCGCCGCGAACTGGGCGGCCCAGGAGGCAGAGCCCGAGCCGATGCCGTGCAAGGCCAACACCGCCGGCCCGCTTCCCGCCTCCCGGTAGGCGATCGTCCGGCCGCCCGCCTGGACGGTCCGCAGCGCCGGAAGGTCCTGGTCGGCCATGCCGAACGGCTCAGCGCTTGATCCCGGCCAGCGGGTGATCGGGCGGATAGGTCGGGATCTTCGGCTTGGAGGCACCCAGCATCACGCACATCAGCGCCTCCTCCTGGCCTTCGTTGATCAAGCCGCGATAGACCCCGGGCGGCACCGAAACCAGATCGCGCTCGTCGAGCACGGTCTGCCAGGTCTCGCCGTCCTGCTCGAAGCTCAGCCGGATCCGGCCGCGCAGCATGAAGAACACCTCCTCGACATCGTCGTGGACATGCATCGGACCCTCGCAGCCCGGTGGCAGGACCATCGTCGAGAAGGTGAAGTGCTCGCACGGCACGCTGTTCATGTCGCTGGCGACGCCGGTCCCGCCGGTGCCCATATAGCGCATCTGCGCGCGGCGGTATTTCGGGTCGAAATCGGCCTGGAACTTGAGCGCGTCCCAGTCGTAGCGGCGCGTCTGGAAGCGCGCGATGCGGCTCTCCATCCAGTCCTGGAGGTCTCGTGTGGTGGTCTCCAACTTGGTGCTCATCGGGCTCTCCTGTGAAAGCTTGACCGGCTCAGTTCATGACAAAGCCGCCGTTGACCGGAAGAAGCTGGCCGGTGACGAAATCGGCCGCATCGGACAGCAGATACATCACCGCGCCGACGACATCCTCGGGCCGCTGCGCACGGCTGATCGCGCGGCCCTCGACATAGTGCCGGTGACGCTCTTCGGGCACGTACGCGGTCGCCTCGACCAGGGTCAGGCCCGGTGCGACCGCGTTGACCGCGATGCCGTCGCCGCCGAGCTCGCGGGCGAGCGCACGGGTCATCGCGATCACCGCGCCCTTGCTGGAGACGTAGTGCAGCAGGCGCGGCGCGCCCCACAGCGCAGTGTCGGAGGCGATGTTGACCACCTTGGCGTTGCCGCTGCCGCGCAAGTGCGGCAGGCAGGCCCTGGTCATCAGCCAAGTGCCGCGGACGTTGACCCGCATCACCCGGTCCCAGGTCTCGATATCGATCTCCTCGCAGGTCCTGCCGCCGATGCCGGTGGCGATGGCCGCGTTGTTGACCAGCCCGTCGAGGCCGCCCAGCGCCGCGCCCGCCGAACCGGCCAAGGCCTCGATCGAGTCCGGAACCTCGAGGTCGAGCGGCATGAAGACCGCGCCCAGCGCCTCGGCCGTGGCGCGGCCCTCGTCCTCCAGGATGTCGGCGATCGCCACGCGCGCCCCGGCGGCAAGCGCTTCCTCGGCGAACCAGCGGCCGAGCCCGCGTGCGGCGCCGGTGATCAGCACCCGCCTGCCTGCGAGCGAGACCGTGCTCACTCCGCGGCCTGGGCGTTGGCGGCGGCCAGCGCGGCGAGTTGCTCCTCGGCCTGCTCGTGGAGCATGCGCCGCACCCGCGCCAGGCCGGTGTCGTGCTGATAGAGGAACTCGTGATCGCGTGCATCGCCCGGCAGGCGCTCGAGGATCGTGCGGTCCTGCTCCAGCACGTCCCAGTGCAGGGTTTCGAGCTTGTGCTTGTACATGAACCGCCAGGCAGCCCTCTGCCAGCCGGTGCATTTGCGCGTGCGCCAGAAGAAGACCCGGCAGTTCTCGTGGTCGATCGGCGTGACGAAGCCCATGATTCCGAACTCGCCGCCCGGCCCGGCGTTTTTCTGGTAGGGGATGGACAGGCGCATCCAGTGCGCGCCGGTATCGCCGAACTCCACCCAGTCGAAGTTGACGCCGCGCTGGTCGGTTTTCTCGAAGACCAGACCTTCATCGGTCTGGCGCACCCGCATCCGGGCTTCTTTGTCGCCATCGGCCATCGAATGGGATTTGGCGTGCAGATAGGCGCCGTGCATCGGGTCCATCACGTTGTCGATCGCATACCGGTAGTTGCAGCGCCAGTGCGCGGTGCACAGGATCGCGTCCCATTCAGGGGAATCGAGCTGTTCGGGCAGGGTGAACGCGACCGGTTCGGGATGCGCGGCATCGCCGAAATAGGCGAAGATCGCGCCCATGTGCTCGAAGCAGGGATAGGATTTGACCGCCGCGGTACCGACCAGCGGGCAGTCGCTGATGGCGGGGACCCTCTGAACTACGCCCCCGCCGCCCACCTCGACGCCGTGATACCAGCAGGCCAGCCTGTCACCCAGGTTCCAGCCCATCGACAACCGCGCCCCGCGATGGGGGCAGCGGTCGGCCAGGACCTGGACCGCGCCCTCGCCGTTGCGCCACACCACGATCGGCTCGCCCAGCCGCATCAGCCCGACGGGCCGGTCCTTGACCATCCAGCTTGCCGCGATCGGGTACCAGCGGTTGCGAACACCGAGATCGACCAGCGCCTCGGCCTGCTCATGCGCGCTCTGCTCTGCGGACATGGTCATCTCTCCGTGATCATGCGCCCAGGCGAACCATCTCCGCCTCGAAGACCGAAGGGGTCCACGCATCCGCTCCTGCCGGTCGCGGGCCGCTCTCGTTCAGTCGTGCGACGATGCCGTCGATTTCGTGGATCCCCTGGCCGAAAATCGCTTCCAGCGCATCGGCCAGAGCCATCGCGTAGGCATCCGGCGGCGCAACGATCTGCGTCTGCCAGACGACGTTTTCCGGCTCGTCATAGGGGAGGGGCATCGCATGGTCTCCCGCGAAAATGATTTTCATATATGAAACTTTGTTTCACCTGTTACTTTCTCCCGATCCGCCGCCGCCGTCAAGGCCCGCTGCCAACGCCGCCGGGATGCGAGAATTTCGATTCCGCCGGTTCGCGCCGGCTTGCTAAACTCCGCACTGTCCCCCGCGATCCCGGCCGGCTCGCCAGCCGGGATCGCGGGGCTGTGGAGGCGACGTGGAATGGCGATGACATCTGCAGAATCGGCTTCGGCCGGAGCGCGGACCGCCGGTCGATATGCCCGCCCGCGCTGATCGCCTGGTCTCTGCGCGCATTGCCGAAATCGGAGCGCCGGACTCCGAAGCGATCGCGCATGCCCGCGCGAGGACGGCTGCATCCGGCTCGTCCTTCTACTGGGCGATGCGGCTGCTGCCGGCTGACCGCCGCGATGCGATGTTCGCGATCTACGCGTTCTGCCGCGAGGTCGACGATATCGCCGACGGTCCGGATCCGGTGCCGGAAAAGCGGTGCCGGCTGGACGCCTGGCGCGGCGACATCGCCCGGATCTATGACGGATCGCGTCCGCAGAGCCTGACGGCGCGGGCGCTGTGCGGGCCGGTCGCCGCATTCGGTCTGCGGTGCGAAGACTTCCTCGCCGTGATCGACGGCATGGCGATGGACGTGGGCGAGGGTCTGCAGGCGCCCTCGATGGCGGTGCTCGAGCTCTATTGCCAGCGCGTGGCCGGCGCGGTGGGTCTGCTGTCGATCCGGGCCTTCGGGGCCGAGGAGTCCCGTGCGAAGGACTTCGCGCTGGCCCTCGGCACGGCGCTGCAGCTCACCAACATCCTGCGCGACCTCGGCGAAGATGCCGAGGACGGGCGGCTCTATCTGCCCTGTGAGCTGCTGGCGGAGGCCGGCATCCACACCGTCTCGCCCCGCGCGGTGCTCGCCCATCCGGCGCTGCCCGAGGTGTGCACGGCGCTGGCGCGGATCGCGCGGGAACGGTTCGCCGAGGCCGACACCGCGCGCGCGGATTGCCGCAGCGGCCCGCTGCGACCGGCGGTCGTCATGATGATGAACTACAAGCGCCTGCTCGACGGGCTGGAGCAGCGCGGCTGGCGCAGGCTCGACCATCCGGTGGGCATATCCAGGCCGGCCAAGATATGGCTCGCTTTCCGATACGGGTTGTTGGGCTGAGTCATAAACGCTTGCGGTTAAGCCGCCCCGGCGTATCGCGACCGTATTCGTCTTCGACCGGCGCGGGCCGGCGGTGCTAAATTTCGTCGATCCGCGCGGCGAAGACGGACAGGGGGACGGCATGCTCGAGCTCTATAATTTCCGGCAATCGACCTGCAGCCAGAAGGTCAGGCTGTGTCTGGCGGAAAAGGGCCTCGACTGGATCGACCGGCGGCTGGATTCCCGCAAGCAGGAGCATCTGCAGCCGGCGTATCTGAAGCTCAACCCCAACGCCGTCGTCCCGACGCTGGTCCATGACGGCCATGTAATCCTCGATTCATCGGTGATCATGGAATATCTCGAGGAGGTCTTCCCCGAAATCCCGCTCAGCCCCGCCGAGCCGCTGGGCCGCGCGCATATGCGCAAATGGCTGCGCTATTTCGACGAGGTGGCGACGCCCTCGATCCGCTACCCATCGTTCAACAAATTCCTGATCCGCCCCTTCCAGAGGATGGATGCCGGGCAGTTCGCCGCCGCGGCGGCGGCACGGCCGCTGCGCAAGCATTTCTATCAGCGCATGGGCCAGGACGGCTTCCCGCAGGAGGATATCGACCGCGCGCTGGAGAACCTCGGCCTGTCGATGGACCGGATCGAGGCGGCGCTCGCCGGCCGCGGCGGGCCGTGGATCATGGGCGACGCGTTCACGATCGTCGATGCGGCCTATCTTGCCAATATCGACCGGCTCGACGATCTGGGCTATGCGCATATGTGGGAGGATGGCCGTCCGCTGCTCGGCGACTGGTATGACCGGATCCGCGCCCGGCCGAGCTATCCGATCGCCTACTATGAGGGCTCGCGCCTTTCGGCGGTCTATTCCGAGCCGCTCTGAGGCCGGCCCAGCAGGCCGGCCAGAACGCCGGCGATCCCGCAGCGTGCGAAGTCCCAACGGCGGAGCGCGATCCGGCCTGCGATCGGATCGTTGGTCCGCAACAGCACCGCAAGCCGGTCGGCAAGACGCACGATCACCGCCGATTCCATCGCCAGTCGCCGGTTGGCCAAGCGTCCAGGCAAGCTGCGTGCCTGGACCATCAGCGCCTCGACTCCGTCCAGCGCGCGGTCGATGACAGCGCGCATCGCCGGGCTTGCGGCCGCCGCATCGAGCGCGGCGGCCGTCGTTCTCGCCTCATCCATCCAGTCCTGCGGCAGATAGACCCGGTCGAGGTCGACATAGTCGTCCTTGCAGTCCTGCAGGTGGTTCAGCACCTGGAGCGCGTTGCACAGCGCATCCGATGCCGGCCAACCGGCGCGGTCCTCGCCGTGCAGGTCGAGCAGGTAACGCCCCACCGGGGCGGCCGAAAGCAAGCAATAGCCCATCAGCTCGTCCCAGTCGCGGTAGCGGCGCCTGGTCGTGTCCTGCTTGAATGCGGTGATGATGTCGAGCACATGGCGTGGGCCGAGCCCGGTCTGCGAGAGACTCTCGCGCATGCGGTGCGCCTTGGCGAGCGCCGGATCCTCGGCCCGCTTGCCGAGGACCGCGTCTTCGAAGGCCTCCAGCCTGCGAAGCTTTTCCTCGGGCGCCAGCGCCGGGTTGTCGGCGATATCGTCGGTGGTCCGGGCGATCGCGTAGTAGGTGGCCACATGCGGCCGCAGCCGGGCCGGCAGCAGCCACGAGCCGACCGGAAAGTTCTCCTCGCCCCACCACTTGCCCGACGGGGCCTCGTAGGACGCCTCAGCCGTCATCACCGCCCGCCGGCCGGCAGATCCAGCTCTTCCACGCCCGACCGCGCCCGAAGACCAGCCCCGCCCAGGCGGCGAAAGCTGCGGCGGCGAGCAGGGTCCACGACATCGCGCGATCTTAGCCCA
Organism: Alphaproteobacteria bacterium; assembly: GCA_965248835.1. GTDB lineage: Bacteria > Pseudomonadota > Alphaproteobacteria > MPNO01 > MPNO01 > CAYFYS01. Next base: position 563,611 of record CBDFLJ010000001.1, on the reverse strand, counting down.
GGCCGGTAATGCCGTCATAGGCGAGCTTGAGCGCCATCGCCGAGAGCAGCACGAAGACGCATATGTTGAACGTGCGTGCGTCGATCCGGCGGCCGAGCTTCAGGCCGAGCCAGGTGCCGGCGATGACCGGGACCATGGCGATCAGGCCCTGGATCACGCGCTCGGTGGTGAGCAGGCCGAAAGCGGTCATCGAAGTGATCTGGGCGATCGAATAGGAGAAGAAGATCGCCGACAGCACGTAGACCAGAACGGCGCGGTCGAGCCGCAGGGCGTGCATCGCGGTGACCACGATGGGACCGGCGATCCCGGTCGCCCCTTGGCAGATGCCGCCGAGCCCGACTGCGGCGGCAACCATCGCGCGGCGCCGGCCGGCTGCCGGCGGCATCGTAACGCCGACGGCGCGGCTTGCCAGATAGACCCCGATCCATCCGGCAAGGACCAGCCGAAGCAGTGCCGGATCGAGCACCTTCAACAGCCATGTCCCCAACGCGATGGCGAACAGGCCGAGGCCGATCGCGAGCCAGAGCCCGGGCACCGTGCCGGCGGACCGGCGGAATTCCCACAACATTGCGAGGTTGGAATAGCCGGCCGGGATCACCATCACGACCACCGCGGTCTCGACACCGATGAAGACCGCCATCACCGGTATCGCGACCAGCGGCAGGCCGAAGCCGGTAATCGCCTTGCCGATCGAGCCGATCAGCAGGGCGGTGACGATGACGAGCAGGGCGTCTGCGGACATGGCCGGCGCGATCATGCGCGGGCGCGGTTCGGGGCACAAGGACTCGCCCCGAGGCCACCGCCCGGCGTACCCTGCGGCAGCGCTCAGATCAGGGAGGCCGGGACGTGCTGCTTGAAGGATCCTGTCATTGCGGAGCCGTGCGGTTCAGCGTCGTTTCGCACACCCCCTACCCCTACAACCGCTGCTATTGCGCGGTCTGCCGCAAGACCGCCGGCGGCGGCGGGTATGCGGTCAACATCATGGGCGATGCCGCGACGCTGAAGGTCGAGGGCGAAGGTGCGATCGCCGTTTACCGCGCGAGATCCAACGAGCGGAACCGTCTGGAAGACGACGGGATGAGCCCGGCCCGGCGCAGCTTCTGCAAACATTGCGGCAGCGCGCTGTGGGTTGCTGCCCCCGACTGGCCTGCCAATGTCTACCCCTTCGCCTCGGCGATCGACACGACGCTGCCGCGGCCCGACGAGCACACGGTACTGATGACCCGTTATGCCGCGTCGTGGGCGGATTCCGGCCAGGGCCCAAACGTCAAATCCTTCGACCTCTATCCCGACGAGGGGATCGAGGACTGGCACAAGGCCCGCGGCCTCTACCAGGGCTGAGCGGGACCGGACGACCGGTGTGCTGCCGCAGATCGGCAGACCGCGCGCCGGCGACGGCCGAGCCGGGAAAGCCTTGGCGCTACCCCGTTTCCTCTTATAGTAAGGCAAGGTGGTCACTCGCCCGCCGGGGCTCCATGGAGGCAGACCGATGACAGGCCGCATGATCGACATCACCGCCCGCGACGGCGAGCGCTTCAATGGCTATCTCGCGGTGCCGGATGCGGGCTCCGGCCCGGGGCTGGTGATCGGCCAGGAGATCTTCGGGGTCAACCCGACCATGCGGGCGACGGCCGACGACTTCGCCCAGGAGGGTTATGTCGTCCTAGTGCCCGACATGTTCTGGCGGATCGAGCCGGGCATCACGCTGACCTATTCGGAGGCCGATTTCGCCACGGCCTTCGGGTACATGGGGCAGTTCGACATCGATCAGGGGATCGACGACATCGCGGCGGCGATGGACGCGCTCGCGCGCCTGCCCGAATGCACCGGCAAGATCGGCTATATGGGCTTCTGCCTCGGCGGCAAGCTCGCCTATCTGACCGCGGCCAGGCTGGACCCGGCGGTGTCGATCTCGTTCTACGGCGTCGGTTTGCCAGACTTGCTGGGCGAGGCGGACAAGATCACCTGCCCGATGGTCTTCCACTGCCCCGAGCTCGACAAGTTGATGCCGCCCGAGGGCGTGGCGGCCCTGCGCGGGGCGTTCGCCGAGCGGACCGATGTCGAGATCTACGCCTATCCCGGCGCCGATCATGGCTTCTACAACCAGGACCGCGAGGTCTTCGACAAGCCGTCGGTCTCGATGGCCCACAGCCGCACGATTGCCGCGCTGCGCCGGACGATGGGCCCGAACTACGACCTGAGCGCTCTGTGGGACAAGCACTGCGAGTACGAGTTCATCGTCCGCGACGTGGACGCGACCATGGCGACCATGGTTCCCGAGCCCTATGTCAACCACATCCCGACGATGACCGGCGGGGTCGGCCATAAGAGCCTGCACCGGTTCTATCTCAATCACTTCGTGCACGCGAACCCGGACGACACGAAGCTGATTCCGGTCTCGCGCACCGTCGGCGCCGACCGGGTGGTCGATGAGATGCTGCTGTGCTTCACCCACGATCGGGAGATCGACTGGCTGTTGCCGGGGGTCCCGCCGACCGGCAAGTATGTCGAAGTGCCGACCGTCGGCATCATCAACTTCCGCGGCGACAAGCTCTATCACGAGCACATCTATTGGGATCAGGCCTCGGTACTGGTCCAGGTCGGGCTGCTGGACCCGGCCAACCTGCCGGTCGGCGGGCAGGACGTGGCCAGAAAGATGGTCGATACCAACGCCGTTGAATCCAACCAGCTCATGGCGCGCTGGAAGGAAAGCGAGCCCGCGGACTAGGCCGGAAAGCAGCACGCGATGGACATCACCGGAGCAACAGCGCTCGTCACCGGCGCGAACCGCGGCATGGGACGGGAGATCGTCAAGTGCCTGGTCGCGGCCGGGGCGCCCAGGATATACGCCACGGCGCGCGATCCGGCCAAGGCCGCCGATCTGGCCGACGGCGCGAGGGTCCGGACCCTGGCGCTCGACATCACCGATCCCGGCCAGGTCGCGGAAGCCGCCGCGCGTTGCGGCGATGTCACGCTGTTGATCAACAACGCCGGGGTCAACCGCAACCGGCCGCTGATCGGCGAGGCCGATGCGATCGCCAACGCGCGCGCGGAGATGGAGACGAACTATTTCGGCACCCTGTCGATGGTCCGGGCCTTCGCGCCGGTGCTGGCGGCCAATGGCGGCGGCATGATCGTCGCCATGCTGTCCGTGCTGTCGCGGGTGTGCATCCCGGCGATCGGCACCTATTGCGCCTCCAAAGCCGCCGGACTTTCAATGACCCACGGCGTGCGCGCGGAACTCGCTGCCCAGCGGACGCACGTGCTGGCGGTCATGCCGGGCTCGGTCGACACCGATATGACGCCGGGCGGGCTGGCCAAGCCCGAGGACATCGCCGCTGCGGTGATCGAGGCCATTAGGGCCGATGTCGAGGACCTCTACCCCGACGCCATGGCACAGGGAATAGCCGAGAACTTGGCCCGCGACGCCAAGGCGACGGAGCGGGAGCTCGCCGCCTACCTGCCGGAATAGCCGGCGCCCGCCCGTCGTCGGAGCGTGTTCGCAATCCGCTCTATTGGTCCGCGCGTGGTCGGGTTCTGCCGCCGGCGGACCCGAGCGTGCGCAGGTTGATCCGCAGGGAAACCGAATCGGTCGGGCGGATGTCCCGGTCCTCGGTGAAGTCGCGCGTGAAGCTCAGCGTCACGGCAAAGCAGTCATCCTCGTAGCCGACCTCGACCCGGTGCCTGAGCGCGCGCTTCGCGGCGATGTCGCGGCGGGTCGAGCCGACGAGCCGCATATTCCCGGCGATCCTGGCCGCCAGACGCAAGCTCACCTCTTCGCGGTCGGCGACCCCGCCGGGCGTCGGCTGGCCTCTGATGAACAGGTAGTTCCCGCTCAGCCTCAGATCGTCGGTCCCGATGTCGGCCTCGAGCTCGTTGCGATCGGCCGTGATGTCCTCGCCGTCCAACCTGAAGCGGTAGAGGATGCGCGCAAGCTTGCCCGCGTCCAGGGAGAACCGCCCGACGATGTCGGACAAGTCGTCCTCCAGGCCCGAGCCGACGGGGAACAGGTCGCTGCCGCCGATACGGTAGCTCTGGCCAAGGAACGCCGTCGCGCCCTGGCCGTTGGGCGCGATCAGGCGCAGCTGGGCGCCGTAATAGGCCCGCTGCCCGTTTTCGACCAGATCGAGCCCGGTCAGGCGCGAGCGCGAGAAGACGTTGGTCTCGTTGAGCTCCAGGTCGAGGCTGTCCTCGTTGGGCACCTTGGAGGGGTTGCCGCCGTCGGGCGCGGCGATGATGCCGACGACCGGCTCCAGCACCTCCGAGAACCAGCGGCCTTGGCGGACCAACGGATACCGCCAGTCGAGCCCGACCTGTGGGAAAAGCCGGCCGGAGAAGCCCTGGAACCGTCGCCCCGGGTCGTCCGGATCGGGCTGATCCTTGAGCCAGTAACCGTCGGACTGGAGCCTGGCGAACAGCGTCAGCCGCTGTCCGTCCGCGGTGGTGTATGGCAGGGTCCAGCCGTTGTCGAGCGACAGACGGACGCTCTGGCCGCCGGTATCACGCACCAGTGCGCGGAGATTGGCATCGACGCTGAGCCGGCCGCCGAGCCGGTCGGGGGCGCCGAAAAAGCTGTAGTCGATCTCGGGCAGCACCAGCGGAATCGTCTTCTGGGCATCGCTCTCCCGCAGGCCCTGGAACCGGTATGCGTTGGCGGCGAAGTAGCTGCGCCCGCCGAACCTCTCGACGAAGAGGTTGCTGGTCAGCGTCTTTTCCGAGGAGAAGTCGTAGCGGCCGAGATAGGTGTCGTCGGAGGCGAAGGCGATGTCGAGCCCGGTCCGCCAGGAGTCGTCGATGTCATAGCGGATGCCGCCGTCGAAGTGGCCGCGGATGGCCGAGGACCGGGTCTGGGTGCTCGCCTCGGTCAGGCTGCCCTCGCCGGAGAACTGGCCGCCGACGAACCGGTGGCGGTATGCGAGGAGCCCCACCGCCCCTTCCTTGGAGGTGATGATGGGCGTCAGCGTCGCATCCTTGTTGGGCGCGATGTTGATGAACACCGGTAGCTGGGCGGTCAGCCCGAGCGCGGTGTCGCGGCCGAAGACCGGCGCCAGCACGCCGGTCTTGCGCTTGACCGTCGGGTCCGAGTGCGACAGGTAGGGCATATAGAGTACCGGTACGCCCCACATCTCCAGCGTCGCATCGCGATAGACCACTTCCTTGGCGGTGCGGTCGTGGACCACCCGGTCCGCCTTCACCTGCCAGGTCGGCGGCTTGGTCGGATCGTCCTCGCACAGCGGGCAGGGCGAGTAGACGGCCCGGTCCAGCTCCGTGCGGGTGCCGCCCACGCGCCGACCGCCGGCGGCGTCCAGCCGCGCGTCGTCGGCGAACCGCAGTCTGATGCCCTCGGCCACACCGTCCTTGAGATCGCCGGAGACCTCGAAGCTGTCGGCGAACATCACATCGCCCGACGGCTCGAGGATCGAGACGTTGCCGGTGGCGGTCACCCTGTCGGCCTTGCGGTCGTAGACCACTTGGTCGGCGCGCAAGATGCGCTCGTCCCGGATGATCTCGACGTTGCCGCGCGCGGTCACCGTCTCGCGCTCCCGGTCGTAGGACAGGCTGTCGGACTTGAACAGGACCGGGCCGTCGTCGGGCGGGACGGGCTGGGCGAGAACGCTCAGGGCGGTGCCGGCGTGGAACGAGACTGCCACGACCAGCCCGACGGTACCCATGACCGTCACCACGAAGATCCGTCGCAGAACGCAGCGCCGCAGTCTGGACATGTCGGCCCGGCTGGAGAATTGGCGGTAGGACGCCTGGAAGCGTTTCCGACCTCTAGCGTTGATACTGAAAGACCGCCTGCACGGCAACAGAGTCTGGCCGGCGGGCTTCAGCGTCCGCGCTTCTCGAGGCTGGTTCTGAGCGCCGCGATCTCGCTGCGCAGGCTGGCGATCTCGGCCGAGACCAGGTGCGCATCGGTGTCGACGACATGGGTGACCTCGGCGACGGTCTGCGCGCGCTCGGCATCGTGGAGTGCCTGCATCGAATCCACGATGATGGCGATGAACAGGTTGAGCACCGTGAAGCTGGACACGATGATGAACGGGACGAAAAACGCCCAGGCGTAATCGTGCATCGCCATCACCGGGCGAACGATACCCATCGACCAGCTCTCCAGGGTCATGATCTGGAACAGCGAGAACATCGAGCGCCCGATGGTGCCGAACCATTCGGGGAAGTCCGCCCCGTAGAGGTTGGTCGCGATCACCGAGAAAACGTAGAAGACCAGGATCAGGAGCGCTCCGACCGCGCCGATCCCCGGCACCGCGCGCAGCAGCGCCTCGACCACCCGGCGCATCCGGGGAACCGCCGAGACCAGCCGGAAGGCGCGCAGCACCCGCAGCGCCCGCAGCGCGGCGAAGCCCTGGCCCGCCGGGGCGAGCGCGACGCCGACCACCACGAAGTCGAACACCCCCCACGGATCGCGGAAGAAGGCTGGGCCGTGGGCGTAGATCCGGATCAGGATCTCGGCCACGAAGACCGTGAGCACCGCGGCGTCCAGGATCCGCAGCGCACCGCCGGTGGCCGCCACGACGCTGGGCGAGGTCTCCAGCCCCAGGGAGATCGCATTGAAGAGGATCAGCGCGAGGATCGCGTAGCGGAACCGCGGCGTCTCGGTCCAGACGCGCAGGCGCGCGCGAAGCGACTCGGAGGTGTCGGGGGCGATGGTCCGGTCCATCGGCAGGGTCTCCGCATCTGCGTGGCGGGCGTTTTCTAGGCGATGCCGACGCGGGGCTCAACCTTGGCCGGATTGGAAAAGCTTGACTCCAAACAGGAACAATAATAGAACATAAAGCGAACAATGGAGTCCGTGATGCCCCCCGACATCCGCCTCGTCGAAGGACCGTCTTCGCCGCCGCCAGCCTCGGCACCTGGACGCGATCGGGGCCGCATCGCGGCCCATCGCCGGGCTGTCGACCGCGCGGGGCTGGAACGGCTTCGCGCAGCGGTCCGGCGCATCGAGGGCGGGCCGATGGCCGGGCGCGACACTCCGGCGCTCGCCCTCGGCGTCGCCGCGATCGATGCGCGCCTGCCCTGGGGCGGGCTCGCCGCCGGCGGGCTGCATGACGTGGTGGCCGCCGATGCCGGCATGGCGAGCGCGTTCTGCGCCCTGCTCTGCGCCCGCCTTGCCGATGCCGGCAGCGCGGCGGTGCTGTGGTGCGAAGCCCCTCGGGTGCTCGATGCCGGGATGCTGTATGCCCCGGGGTTGAGGCGCTTCGGGCTCGACCCGGCGCGGCTGATCGTCGCCTCCACCGGACGCGATGCCGAGACTTTGTGGGCGATGGAGGAAGGGCTGCGCTGCCCGGCCCTCGCAGCGGTGGTGGGCGCGGTGTGCAAGGCCTCGCTCAGCCAGACCAGGCGGCTGCAGCTCGCCGCCGAAAGCCGCGGCGTGGCCGCCCTGATGCTGCGCCCGTCGGCCGTCGGCGATGCGCCCAGCGCGGCGCTGACCCGCTGGCGCATCGGCCCGGTGCCCGGCAAAGCGGTGCCCGGCGAGGGTTTCACCACCGGGCTCGCGCCGCTGCGCTGGCGGCTGGAGCTGTTTCGCTGCCGCGGCGGAATGCCTGGGACCTGGGACGTGGAATGGCGTGATGAAACGCGTGATCTCGCTTTGGCTGCCCCGCTTCGCGACCGACCGGCTGCACCGGCGCGCCCGCGCGCGGCCGGCTAGAGCCGGTTCCGAACAGCCCGGCCCGGCCCGGCCGTCCGTCCGGCCGCTGGCGACCACGGTCGAGGTCGACGGCCGGCTGGTGCTGGCCGGGCTCGATGCGGCGGCCGGCGCGGCCGGACTGCACCCGGGGCTGCCGCTCGTCGATGCCAGGGCGATCTTGCAGGGCCTAAAGACCGTGACCGGCGATCCGCCGGGCGATGCCGCGGCGCTCGAGCGCCTGACCGGCTGGTGCGGCCGCTACAGCCCCTGGACCACGCCCGAGTCAGCCCCGGCGGAGACGATCGGCGGGGCGGGCGGGCTCTGGCTCGACGTCAGCGGCTGCGCCCACCTGTTCGGCGGCGAGCCCGCCCTGCTCGGCGATTTGACCGCGCGGCTCGGCGCAGCCGGCTACACCGCCCGCGCCGGCCTCGCCGATACCCCGGGCGCGGCGTGGGCGGCCGCCCGGTTCCCGACCGGCGAAGCGGCCGGCCGGCCGGGCTGGACAATCGTGCCCGAGGGCGGCGCGCGCGCTTTCCTCGCCCCGCTGCCGACGGCCGCGCTGCGCATCGCGCCCGAGACGGTCGCGGCGCTGGATGCGCTGGGCTTGAGGACCGTGGGCGCGGTCCTCGACCTGCCGCGTGCGAGCGTCGCCGCGCGCTTCGGGTCCGCGCTCGCAGCCCGGCTCGATGCGGCGCTGGGCGACGCCGGCGAGCCGCTGTCGCCCGATGCCCCGGCCGAGCCCCATTTCGCCCGGCTGGGCTTCGCCGAGCCGATTGCGACGGCGGACGACATCGCAGCCGCGCTCGAGCGCCTGCTCGCCCGGCTGGCCTGCGGCCTCGCCCGCCGCCGGCGCGGGGCAAGGCGCGTGGTGCTCACCCTGTTCGAGCCCGACGGCGCCTTCCACCGCTTCGTCGTCGGCACCAGCCGGCCCTCGCGCGATACCGGCCACCTCGCCCGGCTGTTCGCCGAGCCGCTGGCCGGGCTCCAGACCGCTTTCGGCATCGAGGCGATGACGCTCGCGGCACCGGAGACCGACTGCCAGGGCGCGGCCCAGACGACGTTCGAGGACGGGCGGACCGGTGCTGGCGACCCCGGTGCCGGCGCGCTGATCGACCGGCTGGCCAACCGGCTGGGGCCTGCGCGGGTGGTCCGCCTGGCCGCACGCGAAAGCCACGTGCCCGAACGCGCGGTGGCTGCCCGGCCCGCCTTGCGGGCGGCGGGGCGCGCGGGTGCCGCCGCCTGGCCGGCCGCGCCGCGCCCGCTGCGCCTGCTGGTCCGGCCCGAGCCGATCGAAGCGGTGGCGCCGATCCCGGACGACCCGCCGCTGATGTTCCGCTGGCGCCGGGTGCTCCATCGCGTCAGCCGCGCCGAGGGGCCCGAGCGCATCGCGCCGGAATGGTGGCGCGCGCCCGAGACGGACGACGCGGCTGCCCTGCGCGACTACTACCGTATCGAGGACAGCGAGGGCCGGCGCTTCTGGCTCTACCGCGAAGGCCTCTACCGTCCCGGCGCGGCGCCCGCCTGGTTCCTCCACGGCCTGTTCGGGTGAGCGCGATGGCCGACTACGCCGAGCTCCAGGTGACGACCAACTTCTCGTTCCTGCGCGGCGCCTCGCATCCCGAGGAGATCGTCCGGACCGCCGCCGCGCTCGGCCTCGCCGCGGTCGCGGTGACCGATCGCAACACGCTGGCCGGGGTGGTGCGCGCCCATGTGGCCGCGCGTGAGACCGGCATGCGGCTGGTGATCGGCGCCAGGCTCGATTTCGGCGATGCGCCGTCCCTTTTGTGCCTGCCGCGCGACCGGACGGCCTATGGCCGGCTGTCGCGGCTGTTGACCATCGGCCGCCGCCGCGCGCCCAAGGGAAGCTGCGAGATCGGGCTGGCCGACCTGCTCGAGCATGCAACCGGCCAGATCTTGATCGTCCTGCCGCCGGTTGCTCCCGACGGATCGATCGATCCGGGTTTCGAGGACCACCTGGTCTCGCTCCGGCGGCGTATCGGCCCGGCGGTTCACCTGGCGGCGAGCCATCTGTATCGCGGCGACGACCGGGCGCGGATCGGCCACCTGGCAGCGGTCGCGGCGCGCGCGGACGCCCCGCTGGTGGCGACCAACGACGTGCATGCGCACGCACCCGCGCGTCGCCGACTGGCCGACGTGCTGACCTGCATCCGCGAGCATTGCACGATCGATCAGGCGGGCTACCGGCTGGCCGCCAACGCCGAGCGCCACCTCAAGCCCGCCGGCGAGATGGTCCGACTGTTCCGCGGCCACGAAGACGCCGTCGCACGCAGCCTGGAGATCGTCGAGGCCTGCGCGTTCAACCTGGACATGCTGCGCTACGAATACCCCGACGACGAGGCGCCGCCCGGCACCACGCCGCAGGGCGAGCTCGAAAGGCTGACCTGGGAAGGGGCGGCCTGGCGCTATCCCGACGGTATTCCCGAACGCGTCGCCGGCCAGCTCGCCCACGAGCTCGCCCTGATCGGCGATCTCGACTACGCGCCCTATTTCCTGACCGTCCACGACATCGTCCGCTTCGCGTGCAGCCAGTCCATCCTGTGCCAGGGACGCGGGTCGGCGGCCAACTCCGCGGTCTGCTACTGCCTGGGCATCACAGCGGTCGATCCCAGCCGCGTGGACCTCCTGTTCGAGCGCTTCGTCAGCGCCGAGCGCAACGAGCCGCCCGACATCGACATCGATTTCGAGCACGAGCGGCGCGAGGAGGTCATCCAGCACATCTACAAGAAATACGGCCGCGAGCGCGCAGGGCTTGCCGCGACTGTCATCCACTACCGCTTCAGGAGCGCGGTGCGCGAGGTCGGCAAGGCGTTGGGGCTGAGCGGCGATACCATCGCGGCCCTCGCCGGCACCGTCTGGGGATGGCGCTCCGGCGGGGTTAACGAGGACCACATCCGCGAGGTCGGGCTCGATCCCGACGACGAGCGGCTGGCGATGACCATCGCGCTGACCCGCGAGCTCACCGGCTTCCCGCGCCACCTGTCCCAGCATGTCGGCGGCTTCGTGATCACCCGCGGCCCGCTGTCGGAGGTGGTGCCGATCGCCAACGCGGCCATGAAGGATCGCACCACCATCGAGTGGGACAAGGACGATCTGGATGCGCTGCGCATCCTCAAGATCGACGTGCTCGGGCTCGGCATGCTGACCTGCATCCGCAAGGGGCTCGACCTGCTGCGCGACCATTATGGCCGCGACCTCGATCTGGCCGGGATCCCGGCCGAGGATCCGGCGGTCTACGACATGCTTTGCGAGGCCGATTCGGTGGGCGTCTTCCAGGTCGAGAGCCGCGCCCAGATGACCATGCTGCCGCGGCTTCGGCCGCGCAATTTCTACGATCTGGTCATCGAGGTGGCGATTGTCCGCCCCGGCCCGATCCAGGGCGACATGGTCCACCCCTATCTGCGCCGCAGGCGCGGCGAGGAGGCGGTCGACTACCCCACCGAGGCGCTGCGCTCGGTGCTCGCGAAGACTCTCGGCGTGCCGCTGTTCCAGGAACAGGCGATGAAGATCGCCATCGTCGCGGCCGGGTTCACGCCTTCCGAGGCCGACCGGCTGCGTCGGGCGATGGCGACCTTCCGCCGCGTCGGTACCATCCAGACCTTCCATGAAAAGCTGGTCAAGGGCATGGTCGCTAACGGTTATGAGGCCGCGTTCGCCGAGCGCTGCTTCAAGCAGATCGAGGGCTTCGGCGAGTACGGCTTCCCGGAATCCCACGCCGCCAGCTTCGCGCTCCTGGTCTATGTCTCGGCCTGGCTCAAGTGCCACCATCCCGACATCTTCGCCGCTGCCATCCTCAACAGCCAGCCGATGGGCTTTTATGCTCCGGCCCAGCTGGTGCGCGACGCCAGGGAGCACGGCGTGCCGGTGCGCCCGGTCGACGTCAACCATTCGGACTGGGACTGTACGCTGGAGGAGACCGATGCGGGCGGGGCCGGTGGCCGGGCGCTGCGCCTGGGCCTGCGCCAGATCAAGGGGTTTTCGCAGGACCACGCCAAAGCGCTGGCCGCCGCCCGCAGCGCGCCGCACCCCCGCCCGTTCGCCGACCCGGCTGATCTCGGGCGCCGGGCCGCGCTACCGGTGGCGGCGCTGGAGAGGCTCGCGCGCGCCGATGCGTTCGGCTCGACCGGGCGAACCCGGCGCCAGGCATTGTGGGCGGTCCGCGCGTTCGAGCCCGACCCGCCGCCGCTGTTCGCCACAACCGGACAGGGCCGCGCCGACGCGCCCTTCGCCCTGCCGGTGATGAGCCTGGGCGAGGAGGTCGCCGAGGACTATGCCGCGGTCCGGATATCGCTCAAGCAGCACCCCCTGGCGCTGATGCGCATCGCGTTCGCCGATGCCGGCGCGGTCCCTGCCGCACGGCTGGCCGCGCTCGCCGACGGGGCGCGGGTCACCGTCGCCGGGCTCGTGCTGGTCCGCCAGCGCCCGGGCACCGCCTCGGGCGTGATCTTCATCACCCTGGAAGACGAGACCGGGATTGCCAACCTGGTGGTCTGGCCGAAGACCTTCGAGCGCTACCGCCGCGAGGTCATGGCTGCCCGGCTGTTGCAGGTCACCGGCGAACTGCAGCGCGAGGGGATCGTCATCCACGTCATCGCCCGGCGCCTGGAGGACCACACCGAGCGCCTGCGCGCACTAGCCACCGGGCAGGCTCCGATCAGCCCGCCGCACGCCCGCGCCGAGAAAATCCCGGGCGCCGCCGCCCGCGCCGCGCGCCACTACCCCTCACGGGACTTTCATTGAGCGGGCGGGCGGGCTCCGGGCCAGTGCGCCTCAATCAAAAACAGGTCTGCTCTAAATGATGTCGCTGACGATGCGGATGATCCGCTGGCGCACCTCGTCGGCGATGCGCGACTGGGGCACATTCCGACCGCCGGCATAGACCGCCACTTTGTTCCTGACCGAACTGCGCAGACCACGCCGGTTCGTCTCTTCGGAGTCATCGGCCTCGTGACGAGTCGTGGCGCTCCGACTGAACGTGATGCGCTTCTTCGATCTCATGACCGTCTTGACCTCGCCGACGGTCACCTCGGCAACGATGATGTAGGTGTCATCGGTGACGTAGCTTCCGATGATCGCCCCAAGCGTTGCGCCCGCGATCATGCCGCCCAGCGTCGGGACCGACCTGCCGCCGCTTGCGGCCGACGCGGCCAAGCCGCCCCCGGCGCCGCCGAGAAAGGCGAATTCATTCGCAAGGTTCGATTGGACCTGGCCGCTGTACAAAACGTTGACGTCGAGCAACAGGCCGAAATCGTCGCCCCGGGTCGGCTGATACCCTTTGGATTCGAAGGCATCGCTCAGGTTTGCCGCGAAGCGGCGCAGACCAAAGGCGAGATCGCCGGAGGTGTTGCGCGTGCGGATCTTGATCTTCTTGTTGGGAAAGAACGACGCGTCGGTGACGATGTTGTTCTCGACCGCCGAGCCGAATTGCAGACCGGTGCCCTCTTGCTGGACCATCCCCAACCGCGACGGAGACGCGCATCCGGCGATCAGCACCGCCGCCGAGGCGGCCCAGATCAGACCTGTCGCCTTGGATCTCATCACGACGCTCCCGTTCCGTAACTCGTCAGGTAATCCTTGAGAAATTTCTCGACCTCGAAGTAATGGACGGAAAAGTTCAATCCCTCACCCACGTTTACCGCCTGGCCGCCTCTCACTTGGATGTCGGGCTGTTTCCATGTATTCACGCCAACGACCTTGTCGCCGAGGAATAACGGACCGCCCGAATTTCCGCGATTAATCGGCGCATCGGTCTGCAGATAAAGCACCGCCTTGCCGGCGCCGGGCGGCAAGTTGATGCTCGGGTGCTCGCGCACCGCGCTTATCACGCCGCGGGTTACGGAGAATTCGAGCCCCTTGGGATGGCCGATCGCCTCTACCGTTCGTCCCAATTCCAGCTTTTTTTCACCGTATAGCGCAACCGGAGCGCCCCTCTGTTGAACCCTGACCAAAGCCAGGTCGAGCCGCACGTCCTTCGCGATGACCTTGCCGAACGTCTCCTGCCCGCCATGCATCTTCATCTCGATGAATTTCTGGTTGTCGACAACATGCCAGTTGGTGAGCACGATGTCCGCCTTGACGAAGAAGCCGCTGCCCAGGCTCTTTGACGTATAAACCACGACAACGTGTTTGAGGCGCGGATCTTCGACCGGGCGGGTTTTGAACTGATCGGCCCGGTAGCGGGCCAAGGCGACGTTCTTGTCGGCCAGCATCTCGCGGCGAATGGCGGCCAGGCGGGGCAGCGGCTTTTCGCCATCGGCATTGTCAAAATAGTGCCGGGCAAGCCGCGTCAGGGGCACTGTCGCGGGCGCCCGTTCCCATTCGTCGACATCCGTTTCGCTGTCGTTGCCCTCGACGTATTCGGTTCTCTTCGGATCCCGATCGTCGACGTTGTAGGCCACCCGGAACGACTTGTCCTCGACTATATCGAAGGTCGATTTGAAGTATTTTTGCGTACGCGGTCGATGATATAGTAATTGACGGTCGTGGTCTTGTTCGTCTTTATATTTGCGACATCGAACGCATAGTCGCGGAAGACCGGCGTCTTGACCGTCTGAGATGTTTGCCCGAGCTTGGTCATCGCGGCTTGCAGCGCCGCCTCGGCTTCGTCCTGCCGTGCCTTGGCGGCGTAGACAGCCACGAGCCGGCCGATGCAGGCCATGCCTTGGCAGAACTGGTTGGCCGCTGCGGTGGTCGCGAACGCGGATTGCTGGGCGGTCATTCGTGCATTGTTCACCTCGTTCTGCACGAGATTGTATTGCGGGTTCGGGTCTTCCCGGTAATGGGACAGAATAGTGGACGGCGTCTTGTCGATCCCCAGAACGCGCCGCGAGGCCTTGGCCAGCGCGACATCGACGACAAACAGATGGTCGGCCGCCTGCGCCTGATCGCCGGTGAACGCGGCATCGAGCTCCGCCTTCTCCGCATCGAACGGCAGATCGATCTCGATCGAAATCGGATAGTCGATCTGCCCCTCCCGCAACAGCGTCTCGCTGGTAATCTCGATCATGCCGAGCTTGACGCCGTCGATCCGGTCGAGCGGCAGCCCTGCTGCGCGGGTCTCCAAGGCAGCCGAAACGATGGTTTTCAAGTCCCTGCCCCCGGTCCCGCCGCGGTTTTCCCGGGCAAGGTCGAAATAGCGCTTGCCGAGCGCCCGATTCAGCGACTCGGTCAGCGCTTGGCGATAGGTCTCGTGGATCCGCACAAGGTCTTCGCGCGTGGCGTCGGCGAACCGGTCAACCAGTGCCTCGGCTGCAGTGGAAAAAACCGATCGGGCGTTCACCGCGGCCGGATAGGTCGCGAAGAAATCCGCGCTGCCGGTCAGGTCATATTTCGCCAATTGGGTCGAAGCGTCGTCGTGGATGGTCGTTTCGGTTGCCGACAACGCCGTCTTCAAATCCTTTAGGGCGTGGAACGGGAACCGCTTTTCGGCGACGATCAGGTTCGCCTCGATAGCCTCGATGACCTGTCGGGTCGCAGAAAGTGTCTCGCGCGCTTCAGCCCATCGATCCACGCTGACCGGCCAGGAAAGCGTCCCGAGCCGCCGGCTTGCGGCGTCGATTCGCGGGTCGAGCCGAGCCCTCAGCGCGTTCCAATATTCGCCGACGACCGCAGCCCGCTTCTTGGAATCCGGCGTGAAGTATTCCCGTTGGGCTTCATAGACCTTGCCCGCCTCATCGATCTTGCCAGCCGCCGTCAGTTCGGTGAGGTGATCCGCCGGGGAAAAGAACATGTTGTAGGAATCCGGCCCGGGCGTTGAACCGGTCGTCTTGCAGGCCGTGACGACCAGAACGACGGCGCACAACGCGATCATCGGCTTGAAGCTGGGATCGAAGGCAGGGAAACCGATGGCTCTGCCGTGCACCGCCGCTGGCATGCTCGTCCGTCGCGATACCGCCGCCGCGTTGTCCGTCGACATCATTCCCACTCCCCAGGTCGAGATCATTCTTGACTCAACAGGAATGCTACCTTAGCGCGATTTAAAAATCCCACTGTTACCACAGCGTGCTTTATCGCGGAATTCGTCCGCTGCGGCCCAGTAAGTGTTTCTTTGAAGCCCGGCTAAGCCGGGACCTTCTCGAAGGTTCTGATGTCGATGCCTTCGGACTCCACGTCGTAGCCGAGCTCGACCAGGACTCCGTTGGGATCGTATAGGAAGACCTGGGCGATCTTGCCGCCGCCGACCAGGCGCTTGTCGCGCTCGATCGACAACCGTTCGAGCCGCGCCAGCATGTCGTGATAGCCGGTGCAGAACAGCCCGATGTGATCGAGCCCCTCGCCCATCGCCTCCGCCACGGTGCGCCGCGGCTTGCCGTCCTCGCTGTAGGACAGGTGGACGATCGCCACGTCACCGGCATACAGCCAATAGCCGTGCTCGTCGAACGGCGGACGGAAGCCGATTTCGAGGCCGAGCACGTCGCAGTACCAGTCCTTGGTCTCCTCCATCTGCATCGTGCGGATGTTGATGTGGTTGAGGCTGTCGATCTTCATTTCGCGGTTCCTCCGCCGGCGCCCCGCGGCGCTCTCGGGCAGTTGCGCGCCGCCCCGCGGGGGCTTAGGGTTTTCGCCGGACATGATGACGCAACCTCGCCCCCGGAGGCAAGACGATGAAGGAACCGGTCTGGAACAAGTTTCTCACCGAGCGCGACAAGGCGGTCTTCGAGGCCGCGGGCTATGGCGAGCGCGCCGGGTTCGGCGACCGGCCAGTGATCGTGGTCATCGACGTCAACTACAACTTCACCGGCGACAGGCCCGAGCCGATCCTGGAATCGGTCAAGACCTGGCCGAACTCCTGCGGCGAAGAGGCGTGGGAATCGATGACCTACATCAAGCGGCTGATCGATGCCGGACGCGCCAAGGGGATCCCGGTGATCTACACCACCGCCTCGATGCGCGCCGACGGCTGGGACCGCGGGTCCTGGGCCTGGAAGAACAAGCGCACCGGCGAATGGCGCTCGCACGATGATCGGCGCAACACCAACCTCGACGGCAACGCGATCAACCACGTCATCGCGCCCGGCCCACAGGACATCGTGATCGAGAAGCTCAAGCCCAGCGCGTTCCACGGCACCCCGCTGTCCTCGTTCCTGACCAACCTCAAGGCCGATTCCATCCTGATGGTCGGGACCACCACCAGCGGCTGCGTGCGCGCCTCGGTCCTCGATGCGTTCAGCGAGAACTTCCGCACCACACTGGTCGAGGAGGGCTGCTTCGACCGCTCCGAAGCGAGCCACGCAATCAACCTGTGCGACATGCACGCCAAATATGCCGATGTGATCGGCACCGAGGAGGCGATCGCGTATATCGAGGGCTTGCCCGACGGCCTGTTCGACCTGCCGCCCGGCGTGTCGATGTCGGAGCAGGAAGAAGTCTGAAGGACCGGCCCGAGCTTCAGATCGCCAACGTTACGACGCCGATCACCAGGAGCAGGACCAAGGCGAACCGGCGGAAGATCATCTCGCTTGCCAGCACGAACAGCTTCGTGCCGATCCAGGTCCCGATCAGCAGGGTCGGCGCGATCAGCAGCGCGGCCACCATCACCTCCAGCCCGAGCAGGCCGCTCACGCCATAGAAGACCAGGCTCACGACCTGGGTGAACACGAAATAGTACACGATGTCCGCGCGCACCTCGGCCGCGCTGCCCGGCCCGGCAAGCAGATAGGCGACGACCGGCGGGCCGCCGACCGACCCGGCGCCGGAGATGAAACCGCCGAGCCCGCCGGCCGCGGCCGCGGCCGGATTGGAATAGCTGCCGGAATAGCGCCAGCCGGACATCAGGAGCAGGGCCGAGGCCGCGGTGGTTGCCGAGATCGCGCGGCGCAGCACCTCCGGGTCGAGCGCCAGCAGGACCATACCGCCCAACGGCACGCCGACGCAGCCGGCGATCGACAACGCCCATTGCTGGCGCCAGCGCACATGCGGCCAGGTGCTGGGGATGAGCTGCAGCGTGGTAACCAGCAGGACGATCATCACCGCCGGCACGGCCGCGCGCGCCCCGACGACGATGCTCAGGACCGGGGTAACGACCAGCGCGCTGCCGAAGCCGCCGAAGCCGCGCACCAGCCCGCCGAGCAGCGCGATCGCCGCGATCGCCGCATATTGGGCTGTCGTGAAATCGAGCGCATCGAGCATGGGCGCCCGATCACGCGGGATCGGGCGCTGGATCGAGGTCGATCTCGATGCCCCGGCCGGCTTGCCTGGCGAGCGTGTAGGCGCGCATGGCAAGGCCGAGCTCCGAGGCCCCGGTGCCGTTGTTGTTCTTGTGATAGGTGATCTGCTCGGCCGATGTCCGCCCCGGCACCGCGCCGCGGGCGACATCGCCGAGATCGATGATGTCCTCGGCCGCGATCAGGCCGCGCTCGATCGGCTCGAACAGATCGCCCTGCTGCTCCGACAGCACCGAATCGCGCAGGTTGGCGACCACGACATCGGCCCGTTCGGCGGTCCTGTCGTCGATCTCGCGGCGCCGGCGCTTCAGGAAGCCGCCCTGGACGAGCTGGATGTTGGAGCCGATGATCCCGGTGACGTGCTGGCCGGGGACCAGCCATTCGCCGTCGAACAGCGGCACGTTGGTGTTGGTCGCCCCGATGATCACGTCCGCGCCGTCGACCGCCGCGCGCGGCGTGTCGACCGGCTCGATCTCCACGCCGAAGCGCGGCCCATAGGTTGCGGCGAAGCGTTGGCGGTTGTCGGGGTCGCGGCTGTACAGCCTGACGCGCTCGATCGGCCGGGTGGTGATCAGCGCCAGAAGCTGGTTCGCGGCCTGCCCGCCGGAGCCGAACAGCCCGCAGGTCCGCGCGTCGGTGCGCGCCAGGTGCCGGAAGCCGACGCCGCTCGCCGCGGCGGTGCGAAAGGCCATCAGGCTGGTCGGCCCGAGCGTCTTCTCGTCGATCTCGCCGATCAGGATGGCCAGCAGCTCGCCGGTGGCCGAGCTGCTGAGCACGTGGACCGGCGGGCCGCGAAACGAATAGCTCTGGTTGGTCTCGGTCTGCACGACCCGCTCGGCCCTGGTCTGGGCGCCGATCACCCCCAGCCCGTGCACGCCGCCGGGGAAGTTGCTGACCCGAACGCCGTCGGGCGAGTGTACCCGCCGGCGCGGGGCGTTGATCACCGGATACGCCGCCGCCTCGGCATAGCCCTGCTCGATCACGTCGATCGCATCTTCCATGCTGAGGAGGCCCTGGAGGTCGGTCGGCCGCAGCAGCAGGACACGCATTGGACGCCGGCCTCAGGAGTTCTTGGCCGGCTTCTCGAGGATGTCCTCGATCTTGGTGGTGAGCTTCTCGCCCTCGCCGGCCGACAGCTCGTAGATCCAGCCCGTCGCGCGGCCGTTTATCTCGTCTGCCTTTTTCCTGACCTCGCCGGCCTTATCGCCGGTGGCGCCTTCCGCCGAGGCACTGAAGCGGCCCCAGACGACGTCGTCCACCATGGTCATCTCGACCCGGACCTTCAGCCCGTCGAAGGTCTCGTACTCGGCGGTGTTGAATTTGGGCGGGAAGGCGATGTCCTTGGCCGGCTTGACGTCTTCCAAGGTCAGCCGCCACAGGCCGCCGGCGAGGTTCTTCGCCTCGCCGGAATCCTTGAGCTTGCGGCCTTTGGGGATGCCCTCCAGCGTGAACTTGCCGTCCTTTTCCTTGTCCTTGCGCACGGTGATCTCCGCGCCGTCGGGCTGGCGGATCACGGCGCGGCGGATGGACTCGGCGTCGATGTCGACGATGTCGCGGACCAGCCAGTCGTTGCGGGTCTTGCCCAGCGCCACCTCGCCCTCGGCAAGCCAGGTCTGGGCCTGCTTGCCGCGCCGCAGATAGGTGCCGCCGCCGCTTTCGCCGAACAGGTTGGGGTTCTGCTTGCCGATCACGCCCTCGGCGAGCACCGCGCCCCTGGAGTCGCTGATCGCGAAGCGGACCGACTGGGCCCCTTCCTCGTCGGGCTCGTTGAGCTGCAGCCGCTCGTGGCGCGCCGGATCTCTGGTCTTGGCTTCGAGCAGCTTGAGCTCGGCCAGCCCGACGATCGTCTTCTTGATCCTGTCGAAGTGGATCGGATAGTTCGCGCGGTCCTTCAGGCCCCAGTCATTGCCGCTCTTGACCAGCGCGAACTTGGCCTCGGTGGAGACGATCTCGACCTCGACGGCATCGTTGACCCGATCGGCAAGCGTCGCGAAGGCCCGCTCGCGATCGGTCGCAATGGTGGTCAGCGCCCGTTGCTGGAAAACCGTTACCACCGCGGCGATCACCACGATAACCGTCAGCGCGGCCAGGCTCAGGAACGATCCGGGTTTCATCGGCGTAAGCTCTCCTCGCAGCGCTCAGGCGGCCGGGGCGGCGCTGTGCCGGCGCATCCGCCGGCCGCGCGCGACCAGAAAGACGATGGCGAACAAGGCGATCAGGACGGGCATCGCAACGATATTGAGCACCTTGATCCAGGCATCGAGCGTGTCGATGTCCTCGCGCAGGTCGCGGCGGACGTCGCGCAAATCGCGGCGGACCTTGCGGATCTCGAGACGGAACTTGTCGATCGCCTCCTGCTGCTTTTCCGACAGGATGGCACCGCCGCCAGCCTTCTCCTTCGTCTGAAGGTCCTCGAGCTTGCTCTCCACGTCTTCGAGCTGCTTGACCAGAGCGCGCTCGCGGTCACGGTATTTGAGTTCCGCCTCCTTCTGGATCTTGAGCACGTGCTCGAACGGGCGGCTGGACAGGCCTCGGCTCCTGAGGCTGATCAGGGCGCTCGAGCCCGAGAGGTTGTCCAGCGCGTTGATCACGAAGTTGGCGTTGTCAGCGACCGGGGTGACGAGTCTCTGGCCGAAGAAATCCTGGGTCTGAAGCCAGAAAGAATCGGCCAGGATATCGCTGTCGGCAACGACGATGAGGTTGACGACATCCTTGGACTCCGCCAAGTGGGGCGCCGGCTTGTCCGCCTCTTCGGCGTCCTTGTCGGCATCCTTCGGTTTGGGCGCGCCGGCGGGGAAGGCGCTCTTGAGCTTGCCTCCGATCCGGGCGGCCAGGGTCAATGACTTGTCCTTCGGCTCAAACGCCTTGAGGATCTCCGCCGGGTTGGGCTGGAAACGCACCTTCTGGGCCTCGACGGGGGCGGCGGCCTTGGTCGAGGTGATCAGCGGCTCGAAGGTGATTGTGGCGTCCTTGGCCTTGTCGATGAAGCCCGCGCTCGCCACGTTGATCAGACCAAGCTGCCCGGTGATCACATCATCGGGATTGAAGCGCTCCGGCCGCAGCGTCAGCCAGGCGACGTAGTCGGTAATGATCGGCCGGCCGCGCGGATCGACGCCGGCGCTCACCCGCTGGGCCGAGCCGAGATCGCCCAGAACCTCGTCCTGGCTGTATTCGATCCCCCAGGCCTTGAACAGCTTTTCCATGTTGGAGCCGTAGTCGGGCGGCAGCCGCATGGCGGCGTTCGAGCGCGAGCCCTCCTCGGCAAAGGGGTCGACGAAGATCATCGTCTTGCCGCCGCGCATCACGAACTGGTCGACCGCATACTGCGTCTCCTCGCTCAACCCGAACGGGTGGACGATCATCAGGACATCGATGTCTCCGGTGATCTTCGGATCGAGCCCGAGGCTCTTGACCTCGAAGAACTGCTTCATCTGCTCGACCACCCGCCAGGGCTTGTACTGCATGGCGGGGTCGGCATCGATCGGGATGCCGGAGACTAGGCCGATGACCTTCTTCTTGGGGTTGGCGAGGTTGTGGATCAACCGGGTGAGGTCGTATTCGAGGAACGGCTCGCGCTGCGGTTGCAGGAAGGCGAGCACGTCCTGGTCGTCGGTGGTGTTGGTGCCGGCAATGCCGAAATAGCCGAGTTCGCCCACCTCGCTAAGCGGCACGCCCTGGAGGCCGAACCCGACCGCGCGGTCCTCCTCGGGCGAAAACGGCTTGGGATCGATGACCTCCAGCCGGATCTTGCCGCCCGACCGGTCGACATAGCGCTGGACCAACTCCTGGGCGCGGGTCGAATAAGTGCCCAGCCCCGGGCTCGCATCCAGCAACGCGCGCGAGACGAAAAAGCGCAGCGTAATCCGCTCGTTCAGTTCGGCCAGCACCTTCTCGGTGCCTTCGGAGACCGAATACAGCCCGTCCGATGTCAGATCGGCCTGCAGGTTCCTCAGCGCGCCGTTGGAAAAGATGTTGAGCGCGAGAAACAGGACGATCGCAAGGACGAGACCGGCGACGCCGAGTTTCCGCTGATCCCAGAAATACACCTCAGGTCCCCCTCTTGAGGTCGATCATCAGCTTGTTGGCGAACAGGAAGATCACGATGGCGGACAGCAGGTAGATCACGTCGCGCACGTCGACGACGCCCTTGAGGATGCCGTCGAAATGCGACAGGAAGCTGAGCGAGGCGATCACATCGACCACGAAGCTCGGCGCCCAGCCCTTGAACGCCGACAGCACGAGTTCCAGCCCGCTCATCATGAAGACGAAGCACACCGCTGCGGCGATCACGAAGGCGATCACCTGGTTGCGGGTGAGCGCGGACACGAAGCAGCCGATCGACAGAAATGCGCCGGCCACCAACAGGCTGCCGAAATAGCTCACAATGATCACCCCGTTATCGGGCGAGCCCAGGTAGTTGACCGTGATCCAGATCGGGAAGGTCAGGGCAAGCGCGATCCCAGCGAAGATCCACGAGGCCAGGAACTTGCCGATCACCGCCTGCGTGGTCGAGACCGGCAGCGTCATCAGAAGCTCGATCGTGCCGGACTTGCGCTCCTCGGCCCACAGCCGCATGCCGATCGAGGGGATCAGGAACAGATAGAGCCAGGGATGGAAGGCGAAAAACGCCTGGAGATCGGCCTGGCCGCGGTTGAAGAACCCGCCGAAATAGAAGGTCACCGCCCCGGTCAGGGCCAGAAAGATCACGATGAACACGTAGGCGAGCGGGGTCGAGAAATAGGCCACCAGCTCGCGCTTGCAGATTGCCGTGGTCGCTTGCATGGTTTCTTCCTACTCGCCGACCGTTAGCATCCTGAAGACCTCGTCGAGCCGGCCCCGCTCGACGACGATCTCCTCGGCTACCAGCGAACCGGCCTGAATCCTCTCGCTGATCTGCGGCATGATCATCTGGCCGTTCTGCGGGGTGACCAGGATCAGCACGCGTGACCCGGCCTCCTCGACGACCTCGACGCTGCCGACACCGCCGATGGCCTTCAGCATTTCGCGGGTCGCGGCAAGCCGGTCCGAGGCGATGCGGATGCTGACCGCGTTGTGATAGCGCGACTGGGCGTGCAGCTCCTCCGGCGTGCCGTCGATGATCACCTTGCCGCGCGAGATGATCACCGCGCGCGAGCACACGGCGTCGACTTCCTCGAGCAGGTGCGTGGAGATCACGATCGCCTTGCTGGCGGCCATCTCGGTGATCAGCGTGCGCACCTCGTGCTTCTGGTTGGGATCCAGCCCATCGGTCGGCTCGTCCAGGACCAGGACCTCGGGGTCGTGGACGATCGCCTGGGCGAGCCCGACGCGGCGCTTGTAGCCTTTGGACAGCGTGCCGATCGGCTGGTGCATCACGTCCGTGATGTTGATCATCCGCGAGGCACGCTCGATCGCCGCGGCGCGCTTGTCGGCCGGGATGGCGCGGACCTCGCTGACGAAGTTGAGGAAACCCAGCGGGGTCATGTCCTCATAAAGCGGTGCGCCCTCGGGCAGGTAGCCCACCCGGCGCTTGACCTCCAACGGCTCGCGCACGACGTCGAAACCGCAGACCGTCGCGGTACCCGCGCTCGGCGGCAGGAAGCCGGTCACCATTTTCATCGTCGTCGACTTGCCGGCACCGTTGGGCCCCAGGAAGCCCAGGACCTCGCCCCGGTCGACGGTCAGACTGATGCCGTCGACGGCGGTCAGGGGTCCGAATCGCTTGGTCAGCCCACGAAGCTCGAGCATCTTGCTCATCAGATATCACCTCCCCGCAGCGATTCCGTTCGGCAGCCGTGGCGCGAAAGCCGCGATCCCGCCTGCGCCGGCGCGGCCTTCGTCATGGGCCGCGGGAAACTTGTTTTCGATGGCCGATTTGTCAAGATCCGATTATGTCTCCGGTCCCGATTCCGCACTTATGTGACGGCGTTGGGGCCGGGCGGTGGTCCCGCCCGGCCCCGGTTTACGTCGATGATCCCGCGCTCAGGCCGCCTTCGGGGCTCCGATCGCCGTCGGCGCCGTGCTGCGGATCTCGATCGTGCGCGGCTTGAGGGCCTCAGGCACCTCGCGCACCAGGTTGATGGTCAGCATGCCGTCGGCGAGCGCGGCATTGCGCACCTCGACATGCTCGGCGAGCTGGAAGCGGCGCACGAAAGAGCGCCCGGCGATGCCGCGATGCAGGTAGGACACGCCCTCATCGGCCCCCTTGCGCTGTCCGGTGACCACGAGCACGCCGTCGCGCACCTCGACCGAGAGGTCGGCCTCGGCGAAACCCGCAACCGCGATGCTCACGCAGTAGGCGTCCTCGGCGACCTTCTGGATGTTGTAGGGCGGATAGGCGTCCGCCGCCACGCTGCCGCGCAGCGCCGAGTCCACGAGACTCGGCAGCCTGTCGAAGCCGATGGCGGAACGGAAAAGAGGGGAGAAGTCGAAGTCACGCATGGCTACAGTCCTCCTTGAGTGTGAGCAATCCGTAGGATCGGTGGCCACCCAAACGGGTCGACCGGTCTGCCGGGTCCGCTCAACGGCACCCGACGGGATATATTTGGGACGGGTCGACGGCGATTCAAGACCCCGCGGAAAGCTCCTCGGCGACTCGGTCGGCGAGGGCCAGCGAGGCGGTCAGGCCCGGCGATTCGATGCCGTAAAGATGCACCAGCCCGTCGATGCCGTGCACCGAAGGGCCCTGGACCATGAAGTCCGCGGCCGGTTCACCCGGTGCCTGGAGCTTGGGCCTGATACCGGCATATCCGGGCTGGATCGCGCCGTCGGCAAGGGCCGGGTAGTAGCGCCGCACCGCTTCGTAGAACGCATCGGCCCGGCCGGGATCGACATCGTAGTCGATCTCGTCGATCCATTCGACATCGGGGCCGAAGCGAACCTGGCCGGCGAGGTCGACGGTCACGTGGACGCCCAGGCCCGCCTTCTCGGGCACCGGATAGATCGGCCGGGTGAACGGCGGCCGGCCGGCGAGCGTGTAGTAGTTGCCCTTGCAGAGATAGTCCTTCGGGACGGTCTGTTTCGGCAGTCCCGCCATCTTCCGGGCCAACGCCTGGGCCGACAGCCCCGCCGCGTTGACCACCCGGTCGGCCTTGATCGCCATCGGCTCGACCCCGGCGACATCGAGCACGATCCCGTCATCGGCGATCCGCGCGCTGTGCACCGGCGCATGGAAGGCGATCACCGCGCCGGCGGCTTCCGCATCGCCCTGATAGGCGAGCATCAGGCCGTGTGAATCGATGATCCCGGTCGACGGCGACAGAAGCGCCCCGACGCAGAAGACCGCCGGTTCCAGTTCGGCGACCTCGGCCGTGCTCAGCCATTGCAGGTCCGTGACCCCGTTGTTGGCGGCCCTATCCTTGAGCGCCGCAAGCTCGGCGAGCTGGGAGTCCTCGGTGGCCACGATGATCTTGCCGCAGCGGCGATGGCCGACACCGTGGTCCTCGCAGTACGGGTAGAGCGCCTCCTTGCCGGCGATACACGAGCGCGCCTTCAGGCTGTCCTTGGGATAGTAGATGCCGGCGTGGATCACCTCGGAATTGCGTGAGCTGGTCTCGCTGCCGATCGTCTCCGCGGCCTCGAGCACGACCACTTCGATCCCGGCCCGGGCGAGCCGCCGGGCCACCGCGAGCCCGACGACACCGGCGCCGATCACCGCACACTCGATCCGTTCGAGGGCGGACACCGGCCCCCCCTATCGGGGCCCGCCCGCCGTGGCGGGCACCGGCGCCGGGGCATGATCGATCGCCGCCTCTACGGGGATTTCGGAGATCCGGCCGGTCTCGCTCATGGCGCCATTCTAGCGCAAACCGGCGGGTTTGATCTGGCCCGGCCTATCGGCGATGCTTTCTCCGGCGACAGGCGGGAGCGCGCGATGGCACAGGAACGGCTCGGCATTGCGATGAACGGCGTGACCGGCCGGATGGGGACCAACCAGCACCTGATCCGGTCGATCCTCAGGATCCGCGAGGAAGGAGGGCTCGCGCTGTCCGACGGACGGCGCATCATGCCCGATCCGTTGCTGGTCGGCCGCAACGAGGACAAGCTCGCAGCCCTTGCCGCCGCCCATGGGCTGGAGAAATGGACTACGGACCTCGACGGCGCCATCGCCGATCCCGACTACCCGCTGTTCTTCGATGCCGCGAGCACCAACCTGCGCGCCGGGCTGCTGCGCAAGGCGATCGACGCGGGCAAGGATATCTATTGCGAAAAGCCGGTCGCGGACACCCTGGCCGACGCGCTCGACGTCTGGCGCCGGGCGGAAGCGGCGGGCGTCAGGCACGGCGTGGTCCAGGACAAGATCTTCCTGCCCGGCCTGCTCAAGATGAAGCGGCTGATCGATGACGGCGTCCTCGGCCGCCTTCTGTCGGTCAAGATCGATTTCGGCTATTGGGTCTTCGAGGGCGACTGGCGCCCCGCCCAGCGGCCGAGCTGGAACTACCGCAAGGCCGACGGCGGCGGGGTCATCCTCGACATGATGCCGCATTGGCGTTACGTGCTCGACAACGTTTTCGGCAAGGTGCGCCGCGTGGTCTGCAAGGGCGCGGTAAACTTCGACAAGCGCTGGGACGAGGACGGCAAGCCGTATGCCGCCGATGCCGATGATGCCTCCTACGCGATGGTCGAGCTGGAAGGCGGCGCCACGGCCCAGATCTTCGCAAGCTGGTGCACGCGGGTTCGCAAGGACGACCTGGTGACCTTCCATGCCGACGGCGTCCTGGGAGCTGCGGTCTGCGGCCTCACCCGCTGCTACGTCCAGGACCGGGATGCCACGCCGTCCCCGGTATGGAACCCCGACGAGCCGCAGACGATCGACTTCTTCGGCACCTGGCGCGAATACGCCGCCGAGGAGAGCTTCGAGAATGGTTTCAAGACCGAGTGGGAGTTGTTCATCCGCGCGCTCTACGGCGACACCGACTTCACCTGGACCCTGCTGGAGGGGGCCAAGGGCGTCCAGCTTGCCGAGTGCGCGATGCAGAGTTGGGCCGAGAGCCGCTGGATCGACATCCCGTCATTGGAGGGCTGATCATGCCGAGCCTGGACCTGCCGACCGAAGCCGGCATCATCGAGCGCTTCGCGATGGCCGGCCCGCGCGAGATCGAGCCGCCATCGGACCGAACGTTCAACCGCATCGCCTATGCCGCAGCGCATGTTGTGGCCGATCCGCGCGCCGACGCCGACCCGTGGCTCGACGCGCCGATCGACTGGGAGGCGACGCTGGCCTTTCGCCACCACCTCTGGCGGCTCGGGCTCGGCGTCGCCGAGGCGATGGACACCGCCCAGCGCGGCATGGGGCTCGACTGGCCCACCTCGCTCGAGCTGATCCGGCGCTCGGTCGCCGAAAGCCGGGCGATCCCGGGCGCGGTGGTCGCTTCGGGCGCCGGCACCGACCACATCGCCCCAGACCCGGCGTTGACGATCGAGGACGTAATCGCGGCCTATGCGAGCCAATGCGCGGCGGTCGAGGGCCTGGGCGGGCGGATCATCCTGATGGCCTCGCGTGCGCTCGCCGCCGTGGCCAAGGGGCCCGAGGACTACTTGACCGTCTACGACCGCATCCTGTCGCAGGTCGCCGAGCCGGTGATCATCCACTGGCTGGGCGAGATGTTCGATCCGGCGCTTGCCGGCTATTGGGGCCATGACGACCACTGGCCGGCGATGGATGTCTGCCTGCAGGTGATCGAGGCCAATGCGGACAAGATCGACGGCGTCAAGGTCTCGCTCCTGGACAAGGACAAGGAAATCGCGATGCGCCGCCGGTTGCCTGCGGGCGTTCGCATGTATACCGGCGACGACTTCAACTACCCCGAGCTGATCGAGGGCGACGAGCAGGGCTACAGCGACGCGCTCCTGGGGATCTTCGATGCCATCGCGCCGGCGGCCTCGGCCGCGCTGGCCGCCTTGTCCGGAAACCGCAGGGAGGACTTCCACGAGATCCTGGCGCCCACCGTTGCGCTGTCGCGCCACATCTTCAGGGCGCCGACCCGGTTCTACAAGACCGGCGTGGTGTTCATGGCCTATCTCAACGGGTTGCAGGACCATTTCACCATGATCGGCGGCCAGCAGAGCGCCCGCTCCGCGGTCCACCTTGCCGAGCTGTTCCGCCTGGCCGACCGCGCCGGTCTCCTGTCCGACGCCGACCGCGCGGCAAGCCGCATGCGCTCGGTCATGGCGGTCCATGGGATCGCCGCCTGATGCCGGGCATCGAGAAGCTTTCGATCAACCAGATCACCACCCGCGATCAGTGGACCCTGCGCGAGGCGGTCGAAGGCTATGCGCGCCACGGCGTGCGCGGCATTGCGCTGTGGCGTGACAAGCTTGCCGAATGCGGCGTGGCCGAAGCGGCACGGATCCTCGATGACCACGGCATGACGGTCACCGGCCTGTGCCGGGGCGGACTGTTCCCGGCGATCGACGCGGCCGGCCGGCAATGCGCGATCGACGACAACCGCGCGGCAATCGACCAGGCCGTGGCGGTCAAGGCGGCCTGCGTGATCCTGGTCGCCGGCGGTGTGCCGGAAGGCTCCAAGGACCTCGCCGGCGCGCGGGCCCAGGTCATGGACGCGCTCACGGTCCTGCTGCCCGAGGCACGCGCCGCCGGGATGAAGCTGGCGATCGAGCCGATGCACCCGATGACGTGCGCGGACCGCGGCTGCGTGTCCACGCTGGCCCAGGCCAACGACATGTGCGAGGCCCTGGGCGAGGGCATCGGAATCGCCGTGGACATCTACCACGTCTGGTGGGACCCCGCGTTGGAAGCCGAGATCAGGCGCGCGGCCGGCCGGATTCTGGCCTTCCACGTCAACGACTGGCTGCGCAACACCCGCGATTTGGTGTTCGACCGCGGCATGATGGGCGACGGCGTCGTCGATATCCCCAAGATCCGCCGCTGGGTCCAGCGCGCGGGGTTCAACGGCTTCAACGAGGTCGAGATCTTCTCGAGCTACGACTGGTGGCGGCGCGATCCGGACGAGGTCGTGGCCACCTGCATCGACCGCCACGATTGGGCGGTGTGACCGCCGCACGCGGCCTTTGGCAGCCGATCCATCCGTGATAGGCTCGGCGCCGACCATTCAACCGGAACTTCGCGGAAAGGCTGCGCTCATGGCGGAAATTGCACCCCTTGCCTCGGAAGGCGTATCAGCGGATCAGGCGGCGCTCTCGATCGAGCCGCTGGGCGTATTCTGCGGCGCGGAGATCACCGGGGTCGACCTCAGCCGGCCGCTCGACAGGCCGACCGTCGAGGCGATCACGGCCGCCCATGCCGAGCACGGCGTCGTGGTGTTCCCGGATCAGCACATTACCTCCGAACAGCTCGTCGCCTTCGGCAGGCAGTTCGGCGAATTGACGGTCCATCCGTTCTCGACCAACGACGAAGACATCCCGGAACTGATCGTCTTCGACAACAAGGAAGGCAATCCGCCGCCGTCGACCGACATCTGGCATTCCGACGAGACGTTCCGCGAATGTCCGCCGATGGGCACGATCCTGTGCGCCAAGATCATTCCCTCGCCCGGCGGGGATACCGCGTTCTGCAGCATGAGTGCGCTCTATGACGGTCTGTCCGACCGGATGCAGCGTTTCCTGTCTGGCCTCGAAGCGGTCCACGACTTCATGGCGTTCAAGAAGCTGTTCTCGCAGAGCGAGCGCGGCAAGGACCGCCTGCGCCATTTCGAGAAGATCTATCCGCTGATGGCCCACCCGGTGGTGCGCGTCCACCCGGTGACCGGACGCAAGGCGATCTATGTCAACCGCTCCTTCACGCTCCATATCAAGGGGATGGACGAGGGCGAGAACAAGATGATCCTCGACTTCCTCTACCAGCGGACGCTGCGCCACGAATACCACTACCGCCACCGTTGGAAGCCGGGCATGGTGGTGTTCTGGGACAACCGCTCGGTCCAGCATTCGGCGCTCCACGACTACTACCCCCAGCGCCGCAAGCTCGACCGGATCACGATCCGCGGCGACCGCCCGATCGGCGACGTGCCGCCGGTCGACGTCTCGGATCTGCGCCGCTACCTGTCACCGCCGCTCAGCGAGTTCGAGGCCACGCGCGCCAAGCGCCACAACGACTGATGGTCCGGTCCGTTCCATCCGCAGCATCGGTTTGACCGCCGGTCGAGGCCCCGCCAAGCTGGGTCCATGGCAGACGACATTCCCCGGCAGCCGGCCTTCGACGACGCCCTGGCCAGGCTGCGCGCCGCGCTCGCCGATGTCGCCAACGGCGACGTCGCGGCGATCAAGGCGCTGTACGCCCGGACCGAGGAGGCGACCAGCTTCTACGGCTGGGGCGGCTACGAGAAGGGCTGGCAGGCGGTCTCCGCGCGCTGGGACTGGGCCGGCCGGCAGTTCAAGGGCGGCACGGTAAGCCACCAGCTCCTGACCAAGGTGGTCACGCAGGAACTTGCCTACACCACCGACATCGAGACCTTCGAGGTCCGGATGGACGGCATGGAGCGGCCGACCCGGTGGTCCAACCGGGTCACCCATGTCTTCCGCTTGCTGGCGGGCGAGTGGCGGCTGATCCACCGCCACGCCAACCGGCTGGAGGACCAGTTCGCGCCTTCGACCCGGCTGAGCCCGCTCGACGAGAGCTGAGCGCTTCGCCGGGCAAAAGCGTGCTGGGCATGGTAGTCTCGGCGAAACGGCAGCGGCGATCACGGAGACCATTGATGGCAAGCCTCGATCCGGAACCGGGCGGGTCCAACCGCGGGGCGCGGCTGGAGGCTCTTTACAGCAGGCTTGATGCGCTCGACATGGCGCCCTACTGGGCGGTCGAGACCGAAGCCGACCACGACGAGGACGCCCAGATCCTCAAGGCACGCAAGGCGCAGCCTTACGTGTGGAAGTACCGCGACATCGAGCCGATCCTCTACGAGTCGGCCGAGCTTGTCTCGATGGAGGACTCCGAGCGCCGTTCTGTGGTTCTGGTCAACCCGGGCATGGCGCCGGTCCGCGCGACGGTCTCCACCCTTTATACCGCTTATCGGCTGAACGATCCGCGCGAGGTCATGCCGCCGCACCGCCACAGCATCAACGCCGTGCGCATCGGGCTGACGGGGGCCAACAACTTCACCGGCGTCGAGGGCGAGAACATCATCTTCGGGCCGGGCGATCTGGTGCTGACGCCGGCGGACGCCTGGCACAACCACGGCAACCACGGCGATGATTTCGCGGTCAATGTCAGCGTGCTGGACCTGCCGCTGTCCGAGATATTGAACGCGGCGCGCTTCGAGCACGACTACGCCGAGGACGGGGTGCGCAAGCGCGAGCAGACCCTCCGCTACGGCGATGATTATTCGACCCGGGTCTACGGCCAGGGCGGGCTCATGCCGCGCTTCGTCGACCACAGCCGCGGATCCGGCCGCGCCTCGCCGATGTATGTCTATCGATGGGAGAGGACCCGCGAACTGCTGGAGCGGTTCCGCGATCACGAGGGCAGCCCCTATGACGCGATCACGGTTGAATACACCGATCCGACCACCGGACAGCCGCCCTATCCGACGATGGCCTTCTTCGGCCAGATGCTGCGCCCGGGCGAGAGAACCAGGCCGCAGCGGCAGAACGCATCGCTGGTCTGTTTCCCCTTCCACGGGAGCGGACGCTCGATCATCGGCGGCAAGACGCTGGAATGGGACCGTTTCGATGCGATCGCCGTCCCCGGCGGGGAATGGTTCGAGCACGTCAACGGCTCCGACGAGGAAGACGCGATCCTGTTCGTGGTCAGCGACGAGCCGACGCTGGCCAAGCTCGGCTTCCTGCAACGCTATGGCAAGGAGGCTTCGGGCGAGGTGATCCGCCTGGTTTAGGGGCGGCGATTCCCGCTGGGCTATTTCCGCCCGGCCAACCCATCCAGGCTCAATCGGCTTTGCCGGTCCTCGCGCGCGGGTCCCGGCCCTTCAACCCTTTGAACGGGGCGGGCGGGCGGGTATCATGCTGGCGGATTTGCATCCTCTTCAGCGTCTCGCGATCCGGGAGGACAATATGATCAGGCTGGTCGAAATCCGCTATGTGCGCATGGGCACGGGCGACCTCGACGCCGCGGTGGCCTACGGCCGTGAGATCCTCGGGTTGGAGCTGGTCCGGCGCGACGACCGGGTGGCCTATCTGCGCGGCGACGACCGCGATCACAACATCTGCTACTTCACC
Source organism: Alphaproteobacteria bacterium (assembly GCA_965248835.1). Lineage (GTDB taxonomy): Bacteria > Pseudomonadota > Alphaproteobacteria > MPNO01 > MPNO01 > CAYFYS01. The sequence goes on along the minus strand of CBDFLJ010000001.1, from coordinate 531,652 downwards.
GGCGACCCGGGGGATCACACGCTGGGGTTCGAGCTCGATTCCGAGGCCTCGCTCGACGACGCCGCAGCCGAACTCGAGGCCGCCGGCGTGACCGTGAACCGTGGAACGGCCGAGGGCGCGGCCGCGCGGCGCGTGCTCGACTACATAAATTTTCGCGACCCGACCGGCAACAGCATCGATGTCGTGCTGCGCCCCTATCACAGCGGAAAACGCTATTTCCCGAGCCGCGATGCCGGCATTCAGGAATTCTCCCATGTTGGGCTCAGGACTTCGGATGCGCCGCGCGACGAGGCGTTCTGGACCGGGCTGTTCAACGTCCGGGCCAACGACTGGATCGGCACCGCGGCGCTGCTGTCCTTCGACAAGGTCCACCACAGGTTGGCGCTGTTCCCCGCCGACGGCCCCGGGGTGCAGCACATCAACTTCCAGGTCGAGACGGTCGATGACATCATGCGCTCGCATTATTTCCTGAGCGAGCGCCAGGTGCGCATCGTCTTCGGGCCCGGCCGCCATCCGAGCTCCGGCGCGCGGTTCCTCTATTTCGAGGGGCCCGACGGCATGGTCTACGAGTATTCCCAAGGCGTACGCTTGATCGAAGACGCGGACTACCGGCCGCGCCAATTCCCGTTCGAGGACATGTCCTTCTGCATGTGGGGCGCCAAGCCCGACATCCAGGAGTTCCGCAGCTAGCCTCGAGCGGGCGGCCCAGGTGAAGAAAGGCAGGCGATTGGCTGAAACGGCGTTCGGAACGCTCGGCGAGCCGCTGGAGACGACCCAGCGGCGCGTCCGTAAGGCCGCCCGCGCGCTCGCCCGACACGACCTCGGCCATGCCTACGGCCATGTCAGTGCCCGGCTTGATGCGGACCGGTTCCTGGTCTGCGCGGCCAAGCCGATGGGGCAGATCCGCGTCGGCGAGGACGGGACGGTGGTCGCAATCGACGGCCCGTTGCCCGAGGGCGTTTTGGGCGAGGTGCGTTGCCATCAGCAGATCTATCGCCGGCGCCCGGACGTCAACGGCATCTGCCGGACTTTCCTGCGCGAGACCATGACCTTGTCGACCTTCCGCCGGACGCCGCGCGCCCGGCACGGCTTCGGCTGCTACTTCGCGCCGGGGCCGGTGCTGTGGGACGATCCGGCGCTGCTGCGTTCGGACGAGACGGCGCGCCGCCTTGCCGAGACGCTGGGCGAGGCGCGCGCAATCGTGATGCGCGGCAACGGCGTGATCCTGACCGGCGAAACGGTCGAGGAGAGCATCGTGATGGCGTTCTACCTCGAAGAAGCGGCGCGGACCGAGCTTGCGGTGCTAGCGATCGGCGGCAACGCAGAGTCTGTCGAGATCCCGCTGGAGGAGGCAAGCGCGCGGGCCGCCACCACCGGCCGGATCTTCGAGCGCATGTGGGATTACTTGACCGACGGGGATCCGGAGAACTAGGCCGCGAAGACGAAACCCGCAGCCTCAACACCAGGGAGACAGAGATGCGTCTAGTGAGCTTCAAGCGCGGCCGCGAGGCCGCCATCGGCGTGCGCGGCGCGGCCGGGCTGGTCGACCTTTCGGTTGCCGCGCCCGAACTGCCGCGCGACATGATCGGCCTGCTCACCGCCGGCAAGGGCGCGATGGCAAAGGCTGCGCGCGCCGCACGCCGGCCACCGCGGGAGGCGGTCGTCAGGGGCCGGGTGAGCTACCTTCCGCCGATCACCAACCCGGGCAAGATCATCTGCGTCGGGCTGAACTACAGCGACCACGCGGCCGAGGCCAACCTGACCCCGCCGGACTATCCGGTGCTGTTCATGCGCACCACGGCCTCGTTCGTCGGCCACCGCCAGCCGCTGATCCGCCCCAAGGCATCGAAGCATTTCGACTACGAGGCGGAGCTGGTCGTGGTCATCGGCAAGCCGGGGCGCCGGATCGCCAAATCCAGGGCGCTCGACCACGTGGCCGGCTACACCATCGCCAACGAGGGCTCGGTCCGCGACTTCCAGATGCGCACCTCGCAGTGGACAATCGGCAAGAACTTCGACCGCAGCGGCGCCATCGGGCCGGAACTCGTCACCCCCGACGAGCTGCCCAAGGGCGCCAAAGGGCTCAAGATCGAGTGCAGGCTGAACCGTGCGGTACTGCAGTCCTCGACCACCGCGGCGATGATCTTCGACGTGGCGACGCTGATCAAGGAAGCCAGCACGATCTTCACGCTCGAGCCCGGCGACATGTTCGTCACCGGAACGCCGGCCGGCGTCGGCTTCGTACGCAAGCCGCCGATTTTCATGAAGCGCGGCGACACCTGCGAGATCGAGATCGAGGGAATCGGCGTTCTGTCCAACCCGGTCAAGGCCGAGCGCTGAGCGGAGGTCCGGTTCAGTTGGCGTCGGTCGATTTGAGGACGAAACCCTCGGGGCAGTAGGCATCGCCGTTCACCCGCCACAGCACCTCGGTGGTTGCTCTTCTGCGGAACGGCTCGGCCTCCTGCGCTTCGCAGGTGCAGGACCGGGTCTGGCATGCGTGGGCGAGGATGCCCCCCCCGCCCGGCTTGCTTGCGCAGCCGCCGAGCGGCGCGGCGAGGATCGCAATAACGGCGATCGCCGGCAGAAAAGCCTTGGACTGCGCTTTCATCGCCTCTAACGCCGGCCGGTTTCGGGTGCCCTCGTGCGCCGAAAGGATTAGTAAGCCGGACCCGCGCGGTCAATGGCCCGGCCGGCGGGCCCGGTTGAGACCGCCCTGGGAGCGGCCGGTCCGCCGGTTCTTCACGAGCGCCTTGTCCAAGGCTTCGAACTCGTCGATCGTGCGCGGCCAGTCCTCCTTCAGCAGCCGGGACAGCGACCGGTCGGCGAGCAGCTTGCCATCGGACTGGCAGCGCGCACAGTAGTTGGTCTCGTTGTCCGCATGGACGATCCGCTGAACCGGCGCGCCGCAGTCCGGGCAGGGCTCGCGGTAGCGGCCGTGGACGGCCATCCCCTTACGGAAGGCGGTCACCTTCCTGGGAAAGCCGGCGCCGGTCTCCGCGCGCAGGGCTTCGGTCCAATCCTCGAGCACGCCGCAGGTCGCGTCATGGAGCGCGGTGATCTGCGCCTCGCTCAACGCCTGGACCCTGGCTACCGGCGAGAGCCGCGCGCGGTGGAGGATCTCGTCCGAATAGGCGTTGCCGATGCCGCTGAAGATGCGCGGATCGGTCAGGGCGCGCTTGAGCGTGTGGTTGACCGATCGGAGCCGTTCGGCGAAGCCGTCCGCACCGGCACTCAGCACCTCGATCCCGCCCGGGTCGAGCGCTGCGAGCTCCACCTCCCCAGCGACCACGTGGAGCGATGCGCGCCGCTTGGTGCCCGCCTCTGTCAGCACCAGCGTTCCGGTATCGAAGGCGAAGGCGGCAAGCCCGCGAAGCGGCGGCGGTTCGACGCCTTGGTCGTGCCAGTGCAGCCGTCCGGCGATCATCAAATGCAGCACCAGGTGAAGATCGCCCTCCAGGCCGACCGCGATGCGCTTGCCGATCCGCCGCAGGCCCGTCACCCGCCGGCCGAAGGCCTCGCTCAACGGCGGGTCATAGGTCTTCAGCAGGTTGGGGCCCCTCACCGAGACCTTGTCCAGCCGCGCGCCCGCTATACGCCGCTCCAGGCACTCGATATAGACGACGATATCGGGCAGTTCTGGCATCGCCGGCCGATCCTCGCACGCAGCTCCTGCACCAACAAGCGGTGCCGAAGGCCGGCAGGAACAGCATGTGGACCCGGTGCCGGCGAAAGCCTCGCGCAGCCCGAAACCGCGAGCGCCGGCGTCGGCACGCGGCCGGTCATGGGCGCATCTCCAGCGCGTGGGACCGGTTGACGAAGCCGAGGTCGAAGGCGGCGCGGTGGTCCAACGATTTCGGATAGACGCCGGCCTTGGCCATCACGTCGAAGAAGGCCTGAAGCCGCGGCCGGGTCATCGCGCCGATGCCGAGCTTGAGCGTGTCGCCCGAATCGACGATGCCATGCTCTTTCATCTTGGCGATGCCGTAGGCGATCAACTCCTCGGTCATCTCCGGGTTCTCGGCCAGGATCAGCGCGTTGCCGGGGCGCGGGTTGCCGTAGAGGTAGCTGTACCAGCCTTCGATCGAGGCATTGATGAAGGCCTGGATCACCTTCGGTTTTTTCACTGCCAGCGCCTTGGACGTCGTCACCAGGGTGGAATAGCTCGGCCAGCCGGTATCGGCCACGAGAAAGACCCGGGCCTTGACCCCCTCGCGCGCGAGGATGAAGGGCTCCGACGTCACATAGCCCTGCTGGATCGCCTGGTTGTCGACCAGGAACGGCGCCATCTGGAAGGTATAGGGACGGATCTGCGCGTCGGTGAAGCCGAACTTGAGCGCGAGGTAGCGCCACCAGGCCTCGCGCGTGTCGGCCGAGATCATGATCGGCCGGCCCTTCATCTCCGCGATCGACCGGTAGGCGCTGCCGGGGTGGACGAGCAGGACCTGCGGGTCCTTCTGGAAGAAGGCCGCGATGGTCACCATCGGGATGTCGTTGAGCAGGAAATTGATCGCCTGGGCGTTGTTGGAGATCATCGCCGCATCAAGCACGCCGGCGGCCAGGAGGTGGGCGACGTTGACCATCGGCCCGCCCTCGCGGATCTCGACCGCCAGGCCGTGCTTCGCATAGCGGCCCTCGGCCAGTGCCTGGTAGAAGCCGCCATGCTCGGCCTCGGCCTTCCAGTTGGTCCCGAAGACAAGCTTTTCCGCGCCGCCGGCCGCACCCGTAAGCGGCGCGACCGCCAGGGCGAGCCACGCCAGCATCATGCCGCAGCGACCGCGCGCGCCCATGCCCACTCCGTTCCACTCCGGTGCGTCGCGACGATACCGACCGTTTGCCGCGCCGACAACAAAGCGCGGCCCGCGGCTTGTCTTGCCCGGCCTGGTCGGCCGAGAAATTCTCTCGATCGCCCATCAATTGGCTTTACAAGCCATTCTCACCCTGATTTTGTCCTTTGCGAGGAAACACTCGGAGAGGCGAAAATGAAAAGGATTTCCGTCGTCGTGGCGGGCGCCGCGGTTCTGATGGTGCCGCTGGCAGGGCTTGCGCCGCCGGCAAAGGCGCAAGACGTCACGCTACGCATGCACACCTTCATCCCGCCGGTCGCGAACCCGTCGAAGACCTTCCTGATCCCGTGGGCCAAGAAGATCGGCGAGGCTTCGGGCGGCAAGCTAAAGGTCCAGCCGTTCTGGGCGATGCAGCTCGGCGGCAAGGCCACCCAGCTTCTCGATCAGGCGCGCGACGGGGTGGTCGACATCGTCTGGGCGCTGCCGGGCTTCACCCCGGGCAGGATGCCGCGCGTAGAGCCGTTCGAGCTGCCGTTCGTGCACAAGGACGCGCTGTCCACCACGCTGGCCATGCAGGACTACCAGCACAAGCACCTGATGACGACCGATCTGAAGGACTATCACCCGCTGCTGCTGCACGTCCATGCCGGCTTCCTGTTCCAGACCAAGACGCCGATCAGGACGATGGCCGACCTCAAAGGGCTCAAGATCCGCGCCGCCTCGCGCGGCGGGGTGTGGCTCCTGGAGGCGTTGGGCGCGACGGGGATCGGGCTGCCGCTGCCGCGCATCCCACCCGCACTGTCCAAGGGCGTCATCGACGGCGTCACCCTGCCTTACGAGATTGCGCCGGCGGTCAAGACGCCCGACCTCGTCAGCCATTTCTCCAAACTGTCCGGCGCGCAGCCGCGGCTCGGCACCAACGTGTTCACCTTCCTGATGAACAAGGCGAGCTACAACCGCCTGTCGAGGGAGCTGAAAGACGTGGTCGATGCCAATTCGGGCCGCAACATCGCACGCGCGGCCGGGCAGAACTGGGTGGATATCGAAGAGCCCGGGCTGAAGGTCGTCCAGTCGCGGAAGAAGAACAAGTTCTACACCATCGCGCCGGCCGAGGTCGCCAAGATGAAGGCCGCGGCCGAGCCGGTCTTCGAGCGCTGGTTCTCGGAAATGAAGAAGGTCGGCGTCGACGGCCCGGCGCTGCTCGCCGATGCCCGGGCGCTGATTGACAAATACTCGAAATAGGGTGACCCACCGTCCCGCGGCGTTCGGGGCGGCACGAGGACACGATGGCGGAAGGATCTGAGCATTCGGCCTGGCCCACCGATCCGGTGGGCCAGGCCCTTTACCGCACATCCCGCGCGCTTGCCATCTTCGGCGGTGTGATCCTGTGCGGCTTGGCGCTGATGACGGCGGTGAGCATCACCGGGCGGGCGGCGTTCTCCGAGCCGGTCCGCGGCGATTTCGAGCTTGTGGCGATCGGGACCGGCATCGCCGTCTTCGCCTTTCTGCCGTGGTGCCAGCTAAGGCGCGGCAACGTGCTCGTCGATTTCTTCATGAACCACGCGTCGGTGCGCGCCAAGGCGTTCTGCGATGCGGTGGGCGCGATGGTCTACGTCGCTCTGGGCGCGCTGCTCACCTGGCGCATGGTCTATGGCGGGATCGACATGTACCAGTATTCGGAGAAGTCGCTGACCATCAATTTCCCGCGCTGGACGACCTTCCCGATCTCGGTGCTGCTGATGGCCTTCCTCATCGTGGTCACCGGATATACGGTCTTTCGGAGCATCGCGGAGATGCGCGCCGGCCGTTTCTTCGACGACCAGCCGATGTCCTAGACCCGATGAGCGGCTTGCTGATCGGAGGCATCGGGTTCGCGGCCCTTCTGGCGCTGCTGGCCGTGCGCATCCCGATCGGCGTCTCGATGCTGAGCGTGGGCATGATCGGCTATGTCAGCATCGCCGGGACGACGGCGCTGTTGAGCTACCTGAAGACCGAGACCTATTGGCGGTTCACCAACGACGATCTGTCAGTCGTGCCGCTGTTTCTGCTGATGGGCCAGTTCGCGGCCAAGGCCGGCATCAGCCAGTCGCTGTTCCGTGCGGCCAATGTGTGGCTCGGCCACCGTCGCGGCGGCATCGCGATGGCGGCCGTCGGCGGCTGTGCCGGGTTCGCCTCGATCTCCGGCTCCTCGCTCGCGACAGCGGCGATCATGGGCGAGGTCGCCCTGCCGGAACTGCGGCGCTACAACTATGCCGGATCGCTGGCCACCGGCGCGCTGGCCGCCGGCGGCACGCTCGGCATCCTCATCCCGCCCTCGATCGTGCTGATCATCTACGCGGTGATGGTCGAGGCCAACGTCGCCACCCTGTTCCAGGCGGCCTTCATCCCGGGCATCCTGGCCGCGATCGGCTATATCCTGACGATCGCGATCGTGGTGCGCGTCAACCCCGAAGCCGGCCCCGCCGGCGCCCGGGCCGCGGCGGCCGAGCAATGGGCGGCGCTGATCGACATATGGCCGGTGCTGGTGATCTTCCTCCTGGTGATGGGCGGCATCTATGTCGGCATCTTCACCCCGACCGAGGCCGCCGCGATCGGGGCCGTCGGGACCTTCGTGATCGCCGTCACCAAGGGCGGCATGCGCCTTGCAGGCTTCATCGATGCGCTGCTGGGCACCGCCTCGACCACCGCGATGATCTTTCTGATCCTCCTGGGCGCGGCGGTGTTCAACGCCTTCCTCGGGTTCTCGCAGCTACCGATTTACGCTGCTGACTATTTCCAGAACTCCGGGCTGACGCCGATGGTGGTGCTGTTCGGCATGATCGGGCTCTATCTGGTCCTCGGCTTCGTCATGGATTCGCTGTCGATGATCCTGCTGACGGTGCCGATCTTCTGGCCGATCATTGCCGGGCTCGAATTCGGCCTGGGCGCCGAGGACCTGAAGCTGTGGTTCGGCATCATCTCCTTGATCGTTGTCGAGGTCGGGCTGATCACGCCGCCGGTCGGGCTCAACGTCTTCGTCATCAACTCGCTGGCGCGCGACATTCCGATGATCGAGACCTTCAAGGGCGTGATCCCGTTCCTCGCCTCGGATGCCGTCCGGGTTGCGATCATCATCGCCTTCCCCACCCTGACCCTGATCATGCCGCGCCTGCTGGCCGATTGACCGGTCTTTGACGTAAGGTCTGGTCCTGCCTGGGAGAGCGACCGATGAGCAATGCCCTGACGATCCGCCGGGTCGGCGCCAGTCTCGGTGCAGAGGTCAGCGGCGTCGATCTGCGGCGCCCGCTGGACGAAGAGGCCTATCGGGCGATCCACGACGCGCTGGCCGAGCACGAACTCCTGATCTTCCACGATCAGGAGATCACCTCCGCCGAACTCCTCGCCTTCGGCGAGCGGTTCGGCGAGCTCTCGGTTCACCCGTTTGCGCCGCATGACGCGCACAGCCCGGCGCTGATCAGGTTCGAGAACAGCGAGGATAACCCGCCGTTCGGTACCGACGTCTGGCATTCCGACGAGACGTTCCGCGCCGCGCCGCCGATGGCGACCGCACTATGCGCGAAGGAAGTGCCCGAGATCGGCGGCGACACCATGTTCGCCAGCATGCGTGCGGCCTATGACGGTCTGTCTGCACGCACGAAGGCACTGATCTCGGGTCTCGAGGCGATCCACGACATCAAGCCGTTCAGGCCGCTGTTCGGAGACGGCGAGGAGGACCGCAAGGCCCTGCAGCATTTCGAGACTCTCTACCCGCCGATGACCCATCCGGTGGTCCGGGTCCATCCGGTGACCGGCCGCAAGGTGCTGTTCGTCAACCCACAGTTCACGATCCGTATCAAGGACATGGACGAGCGGGAGAGCCGGTCTCTGCTCGATACGCTGTTCTACCAGGCGCTGATCCCAGAATATCAGTTCCGTCACCGCTGGCGGCTGCACACGCTGGCCTTCTGGGACAACCGTTCGGTCCAGCACTACGCGGTCCACGACTACTACCCGCAGCGCCGTTTCATGGACCGGGTGACGATCAAGGGCGATCGGCCGGTCGGCGTCGAGGCAGCCGACCCGGCGAGCGTGCAACGACCCAAATCGGCCATCAAGGGCGCGGTCAGCCATGGCGGCCACCGCCCGGTCTACGAGGCCGGGTCCGGGCGGGACTGAAGCCGCGTCCCGGCGCGCCGACGCCGGCCGGTCTCCCTGCGAATTTGACAGAATCGGTGTTCTTCCTGATCTTCGCGCGGGGACCGCCGAAGGAGGCCGCACATGGCCCGGACGCTCGAACTCTACCACCACGGCTCATCGGTATGCGCCGCCAAGGTACGATTCTACCTGGAGGAAAAGGCCCTCGCCTGGGAAGGCCACTACATCGATATCCTGGCGGGCGGGCAGTTCGATCCGGCATACATGAAGCTCAACCCCAAGGCGGTCGTGCCGACCCTGGTCGATGACGGCATCGTCATCCGCGAATCGACCAACATCTGTGAATACCTCGACGATGCCTTTCCGGAAAACCGCATCCGCCCGGACGACCCGGTGTTCTGCGCCGAAATCCGTTACTGGACCAAGGCCGTCGACGAGGAGGTCCATCTGGCCTGCGGCGCGCTGACGTTCATGTCCTCCCACCGCCACATCATCAACAGGCTCGGCCCCAAAGGCGTCGAAGAATTCCTCAACGCGACCCCGCCGTTCTCGGTCGCCGCAGGCTGGCACGAGCAGAAGAAGGCCTACGTCCGCGAAGGCTTCGCCGCCCCCGGCGCGGCCGAGAAGGTCACCCTCTACGACCACTATCTGAAAAAGATGGAAGAGGCCCTGCAAAAGACGCAATGGCTCGCCGGCGACGCGTTCAGCTTTGCCGACATCGCCATGACGCCCTACGTTACCCGCCTGGACATGCTTTCGATGCAAGGCATGTGGGAAAACGGCCGCCTGCCGAGGGTGGCCCAGTGGCTCGCCGCGATAAAATCCCGCCCCACCTACAAGCCCGCCTTCCTGGACTGGATGCCGGAACAGCTCACCCGGGACCTCAGGGAAAACGGCGCCCGGAGCTGGCCGGAAGTAGCAGACATCCTCGAGATCGCCATCTGATCGGCCCGTCTGCCCCGGCCGTTCTCGTCCCCGCCGTCGCCTCGCCGGAGGACATCCTTGTCTTGGTGAGGCGCGCCGCGCTGGTTCAACGTCCGGGTTGAACGTTGGGGGATTTGCGGCGGAATCACTCGGTGGGCGCCAGGCTTGTCAGCTATCGCCATGTCAGTGACCATGGGCGTCGCGAATCACAGATCAACCCACACGATCAGAAATTTTCGGGACAGGACTAATCCTTGAAGCGCTGATCGATCAGGCGCTGCGGCTTGCCTTCCCGGCCGAGGTTGGCGATATCGGCGAGGCTTCCGTCAGGCACCAGCTCGACGTCGACCTTGACGCCGAGGTCCTCGCGCAGCCGGGTCTCGAGGAAGGGAACCAGCCCGTCGATGGCGCCGGCGCCCTTCAGCGTTTCGACGCGCACCGTCATCTCGTCGCGGGAGACGCCGCCGTCCTTGGTCCGGTTGACGATGCAGATCCACTCCCCCGTGGTCCGCGGGTCAGACTTGATCGCCGACAGGCAGGCCATCGGATAGACGTTCACGCCGCGCAGCTTGACCATGTCGTCGCTGCGGCCGAGGAAGTGGTCCATGCGGCGGTAGGCGCTGCCGATGGACGAGGTCCCGGTCGAAACGATCCGGCCCAGATCGCGCAGGTTGAACCGGATGATCGGCGGGATGCGCCGGTGGAACAAGGTGACGACGAGGTTGCCGGTCTCACCCGGGGAGAGGGTGGCTCCGGTCTCGACGTCGGTGACCTCGAAAAACATCACGTCCTCCATGAAATAGAGGCCGTCCTTGTCGGGTCCCTCGAATGCGCCGAGCCCGATTTCGTGGGTGCCGTAGAGGTCGTAGACCGGACAGCCCCACAGCGCCTCCAGCTCCGCGCGGAGCAGGCCTTTGGTGTCCGGGCCGAGATAGGTCACCAAGAGCTTGGTGTTGAGCTCGCGGATGTCGCGGCCCAGATCCTCCCGGGCGACGCGGGCGAGTTGCATCAGGTATTCCGGGAAGCTCATCCACAGGTTGGTGCCCCAATTGAAGGCGATGTCGAGCTGGCGCCGGCTCGCGGTCACCACGCCGCTGCCGGTGGTCAGCGGCAGGATCCCGAGATAGTCATGGCAGGCCTTGTAGTAGGCCCAGCCGACATTGGCGAGCGACAGGGTGGAAGGGATCTGGATGATGTCGCCGGGCCGGCCGCCGACGAGATAGAGGCCGCGCCCGCAGGTCAGCGCGTTGAGCTCCCATTCCACCGGTCCGTAGAGCGTCGGCCGCGGCGTCCCGGTGGTCCCGCCGCTGGTGTGGATCTTGATCGGAATGTCCTTGAAGTCCGCCGGGCCGATACCCTGGATGTCGCCGAACGGCGGGAAGTCGGCCTGGTTGGCCTTGATGTCGTCGGAATTGAACATCGGCAGCTTGACGATGTCCTCCAGGCTCTTGATATCGCCCGGTTCCAGCCCGGCGTCGCGCCAGCGGCGGCTGTAGAAGCCGTTTTTCCAGCCGTCGGCCATGAGCGTGACGAAACGGTCGTTCTGCATTTCGCGCACCCGCTCGGCCGGCCATTTGAACATGGTCTCCGCCCAGACGTCGGGCGCGGGGTATTGCTGGTTGAAATCGTTCCAATCGATGAGCTCGCGATAGATCGGCAGCTTTGAATTCGGCAGCCTCTGGCTCATCGTCATCCTCCCCTCGGCCGGCTCAGCGGGCGGCGATCGCCTCTTCGTCCAGCCCCAGCACCCGCACGGCGTTCTTGACGAACATCTTCTCCAGCACCGGCGCCTTGAAGCCTTCCTGCTCCAGCTCGTCCAAGCATTGCTCGGGCGTCCAGCCCGGGTAGTCCGAGCCGAACATCACCTTGTCCTGGAGCCGGTTGTTGATCTGCTGCTTGACCGGCTCGGGGATGAACCGCGGCCGCCAGCCCGAGACGTCGAAGAACACGTTGTCCTTGTGGACCAGGACGGCGATCAGCTCCTCATGCCAGGGCCATCCCGGATGGGCGGCGATGATCGTAAGGTTCGGGAAGTCCGCCGCGATGTCGTCGATGCCGGGGATCGGCCGGCCGTATTTCAGGTGCACGCCGCGCCCGCCAGGCAGCCCGGTGCCGAGTGCGGTCACCCCGGTGTGGATCAGCACCGGTGCGCCCAGCGACTGGCAAAGGTCCCAGATCGGATAGAAACGCCGGTCGTTGGGGTAGAACGCCTGGACCGGCGGCTGGAACTTCGCGCCCTTCAGTCCGAGCGTCGTGATCGCGCGCTCGAGCTCGGCCAGCGCCTCCTTGCCCTTCCAGGGATCGATCACCGCCCAACCGGGCAGGAACACGTCGGGGAACTTTTCGGTCAGACCGGCGACCCAGTCGTTGGTGATGATCCCATCGCCCGTCGCCACCCCGGCGTCCCAGGCGATCATCATGCCGACGCAGTCCGCACGCCGGAAGTCGTTGGCCATCTCCTCTTCGGTCTTGGCCTCGTACTCGACATGCAGCAGCTTCTCCAGCGCATCGGAGAACACCCCGAAGGCCTCGAACCACTCCTTGGTCATCGGATGCACGTGGATGTCGATTGCTCTCAACGGACCACCTCTTGCGCTCGTTCCGCCCTATGACATAGTCAAGCCGCCGGACACGCTGATCGCCTGGCCGGTGATGTAGCTCGCTGCATCCGAGGCGAGGAAGGCGACCGCGTTGGCGACCTCGCGCGGCGTACCGATGCGCTTCATCGGGATCGAGCGGATCAGCGCCGCGACGATCTTCTGGCCGGTATCGCCGGAATTGTTGAGCTGATCGAGGACGGGGGTGTCGGTCGGCCCAGGACAGACGGTGTTCACGGTCACGCCGTGGCGGCTGCACTCCCGCGCGAGCGACTTGGAGAAGGCGTTGTTGCCGGCGCGCGCCGCGGCGCTCGCCGCGGCGCCGGACTCCCCGACCTTGCTGGAATCCGAGCCGATGGTGACGATCCGCCCGTACCTGCGCTCGATCATGTGGGGAATGACGGCATCGGCGAAGTAGATGCAGGCCATCAGCTCGATCTCGACGCAGGCGCGCCACGACGCCGGGTCCTGCTCGGTGAACAACGAGAAAGAGGTGTGGCCTTTCCAGCCCAGGCAATTCGCCAGGATGTCGACCTGACCGTAATCGGCGATCACCTGATCGACCCAGGCCTTGATCGCCGCCGGATCGGTCGCATCGACCTGATGCGCGCTCGCCCGCCGGCCAAGCTTGCCGACGTGATCGAGCACCTCGTCGACGCGTTGGCGGTTCGACCTGTAGCCGAGCGCGACATCGGCGCCGCACTCGGCCAGGACCTCGGCGACGGCGCTGCCGATGCCGCCGCTGGCGCCCGGAACGATTGCCACGCGGCCGCTCACGTCGATCAGGTCAGCCATGCCTTTCGCCCCGATCCGAGCCTTGTTGTTCTCCACAGCGTTCGCGCCGCCGCGTGCTCCGGGCCAAGCGTGCCCCCGCCCGAGCGGACTCCGCAAGAAATTTTTGGACCGCCAACGACGGGCGCGACTATGGTTGACCTTCGACCGCGCAAAAGGGCCGGAATGCAGGGATAAAGTCGCCATGAGCCTGTTTCGCAGAGGCGATCATGATAAGCGGGTGCCGGTTTCCGTGCTGACCGGTTTTCTCGGCAGCGGCAAGACGACCCTGCTCAACCGCCTGATCGGCCATCCGGCGATGGCCGATTCCGCGGTGGTGATCAACGAGATCGGCGAGATCGGGCTCGATCAGTATTTCCTGGACGATGCCGATGCCGAAGTGGTCATGCTGACCAATGGGTGCTTGTGCTGCGTGGTCAGGGACGACCTGGAGACGACGCTCTCGACGATCTACGCGCGCCGGACCAGCGGCGCGCTCCCAGCGTTCGTGCGCCTGATCATCGAGACCACCGGGCTGGCCGACCCGGGGCCCGTCATCGAAGGGTTCCTCAACAACCCGATCCTGTCGCGGCTCTTCCGGCTCGATGCGGTGATCGCGACCGTCGATGCGGTATACGGCGACAGACAGCTCGACGAGCATTTCGAGGCGGTGCGCCAGGCCGCGGTCGCCGACCGGCTGGTGCTGACCAAATCCGATCTCTCCGAGGAGGAGGCGTGCCGGGCGCTAATCCGCCGCCTGGCCCGGCTGAACCCGCGCGCGCCGGTCATCCGCGTGCTTTTCGGCGCGATCGATCCGGACGCGCTGTTCGGGGCGGGCCTGCACGACCGGTCCGGAAATCCCAACGACATCGGCGCCTGGCTGAGCGCCGATTCGGCAAGCGGCCACGGCGAGGCCGCGCACCGCCACGACCGGTCGATCATGACGTTCTCGCTGGTCATCGACGAACCCCTCGACTGGCGGCAGTTCTCCGCCTGGCTCAAGGACCTGCGGGTCCGGCGCGGCGACAACATCCTGCGGGTCAAGGGTATCCTCAACCTGACGGGCGAGGACGGCCCGGTCGCGATCCATGGCGTGCACCACGTCTTCCACACGCCGGTCGCCATGGCTGCCTGGCCGTCAGCCGACCGCCGCTCGCGCATCGTGTTCGTCACCCGCGACCTTGCAAGGGACGAGGTCGGTCACATCCCGAGCACCGCCGCACCCCTCAGCGCGCCCTCGCGCAGCGCGGCCAGCGCCTCGTTGGCGCGCTCCAGCGGCAGCACCTGAACCGAAGGCCTGATCGGAATCGCGGCTGCGAGCGGCAGGAAATCCTCGCCGTCCCGGCGGGTCAGGTTGGCGACCGAGACCAGGCGCCGTTCCTCCCACAGGATGTCGTAGGGGAAGGACGGGATGTCGCTCATGTGGATACCGGCGCAGACCACCGTCCCGCCCGGCGCGACGGCCCGCAGCGCGGCGGGGACCAGCGCCCCCACCGGTGCGTATAGGATTGCGGCATCGAGCGGCTCGGGCGGCATCTCGTCGGACCAGCCGGCCCATTCCGCGCCAAGGGCGAGCGCGAAGTCGCGCGCCGCGGTGTCGTCCCGGCGCACGAAGGCGAAGACCCGGCGGCCCTCGTGCCTGGCGATTTGGGCGACGATATGGGCCGCGGCACCGAAGCCGTAAAGGCCCAGCGCCGCCGGATCGCCCGCCATGCGCAGCGAGCGGTGGCCGATCAGCCCGGCGCACAGAAGCGGCGCCGCCTCCGCATCCGCGAGCGTGCCGGCGACCGGGAAGCAGTAGCGCGCATCGGCGAGCGCGTATTCCGCATAGCCGCCGTCCAGCGTATAGCCGTTGAACCGGGCGGCGCGGCACAGGTTCTCCCGCCCATCCCGGCAATAGCGGCATTCACCGCAGGTCCAGCCGAGCCACGGCATCCCGACCCGCTGGCCCGGAGTCAGGCCCTCGACGGCGGCGCCCAGCGCCGCGACGCGGCCGATCACCTCGTGACCGGGAACCAGAAGCAGCTTGGGGTGCCGCAGATCGCCGTCGACGACGTGGAGGTCGGTCCGGCACACCCCGCAGGCGGTCACACGGATCACGACCTCCTCGGAAGAGGGCTCCGGGACGGCGCGCTCCTGCAGGACGAGCGGGGAGCCGACGCCGGTGAAGACCATCGCACGCATGATCAGCCTCCCTCGTGCTGGACTCGAGGGCATAAAAGCCGATCCTAATGCGCCGATCGATGCCGTGCACCCCGATGATCGGACGGGGTGGAACGAAGCGCTCGCGACCCCGGCTGGCGCGCGGTGCTACCTGAGCGCCGCGGCGATATTGCCGCCATCGACGGTGAGCACCGCACCGGTCGTCTTCTCCGACAAGGCGAGGTCGACGAAGGCACGGGCGACGTCGGCGGCGGTGACCTCGCGCCCCAGGAGGTTGCCGGACATGTAGTCCTGCGCGCTGACGCCGCGGGCCTTGGCGCGTTCGGCAATCATCGGCTCGCTCAGCAGGCCCGATCGGATCCGGTCGGCGTTCACCGCATTCGCCCGGATCCCCTCGGCGCCGTGATCGAGCGCGTATTGACGCATCAAGGACAGGGTTGCCGCCTTCGGCAGGCCGTAGGGTCCGAATTCGGGTCCCGGATTGACCGCCTGCTTGGAGGTGTTGAACAGCAGCGAGCCGCCGAGCCCCTGGGCACGCATGATGCGGACCGCCGCCTGAGCAACGCGCTGATGGCCGTAGAAATTGACCTCGAAGCTTTCGCGCAGCACCGATTCCGCGACCTCGCCGATCCGGCCCTGCCAGGCCGCGCCTGCGTTCGAGACCAGGATGTCGAGCCCGCCGAAGGCCTGCGCGAGGTCGGCGAATGCGGTTTCGACCGAGGCGGGGTCGGTGACGTCGCAGCCGAATGCACGGCCGCCGATCGCGGCGGCGACCGCCTCGGCGGCCGGGCGGTCGCGGTCCATGACGGCGACCGCCGCGCCCTGGCCGGCGAACGCCTCGGCGGTCGCCCTGCCGATGCCCGAGCCGCCGCCGGTCACCGCCACGATATGCCGCGCGAGCGGCTTTTCCGCGCCCTTGCCGAGCTTCGCCTGCTCGAGCGACCAGTACTCGATATCGAAGATCTCGGACTCCGAAATGCTTTCGAACCGGCCGATCGATTCGGCGGCCGTGATCACCCTCGCGGTGGTCTCGGCAAGGTCCGCGGCCACGGCGGCCGCCTTGGGCGACTCCCCGAGCCCGAACAGCCCGACGCCGGGGATCAGGATGACCCGCGGGTAGGGATCGAGCGGCCGCTTCGGGCGCGTTTGCGTGGCGTTGTTGCGCGCGAAATAGGCCTCGTAGTCCGTCGTAAAGGCCGCCAGCGCGTCCTTGGCGTGGTTGCGGAACCGGGCCTCGTCCGCATGCGCTGCGAGCAGCAGCGGCCGGGGCTTTGTGCGGATCACGTGATCGGGGGTGACCGGCCCCGACGCCGCGAGCCGGGCGAGGTCGGGATGGTTGAGATAATCCATCAACGCCGCGGGGTTGCGGAAATCGAGCACCAGCCGGCGCGGCGCCTGGTTGCCCGCACCACTCGCAAGCCCGCGCAGGATCGGCGCGATCGCCGCAGCCGGCAGCGGCGGCGCGCGGCGCGGGACGGGGTGCGAGACCGGTGCGCGGCCGAGCCGGTCTTCGGCGCGGGAGACCACCTCTATCATCCGCTCATAGGCCTCGTGCGCGGTCTCGCCGAAGGTGAACACACCGTGCTTCAAGAGGATCAGCCCTTCGACCGCCGGGTCGGCGGCGTGGATCTCGGCGCATTTCTTGGCGAGCCGGAAGCCCGGCATGATGTAGGGCACAAGTCCGATGCGCCCGCCATAAAGCTCGGCGCAAATCTCCGCCCCTTCGGGCTGGTCGGTCAGCGACAGCACCGCATCGGCATGGGTGTGATCGACGAATTTCTGCGGGATGAAGGCGTGCAGCAGCGTCTCGACCGAGGGGTTGGGCGCAGCGGAATCGAGCAGGTTGCCGCGCTGGAAATTGACCATCGCCTCATCGCTCAGCGTCTCCAGCGCGAGCAGCCGGCGCAGCGGCGCCAGCCGGACCGCAGGCAGGCCGGGCGGCTCGATACCGCCCATGTCCCAGCCGCTGCCCTTGACGCACAGCACCTCGACGGTCTCGCCGAGCAAATCCTCCATCGTGGTCTTGACCGAGGTGTTGCCGCCACCGTGCAGAACCAGTCGGTGGTCGCGGCCGAGCAGCCGCGTCGTATAGACCCTGAGCGCGAGATCGCGGCCGACACCCTGGCCGGCATAGTGCTCGACCATCGCCTCGGCGTCGCGGTCCGACCACCGGCTTTGCATCCCGTCCTCCCGTCAACCGGCCGCGCGGCGCTCGGGATAGAGCCTCAAGAGCCCTTCGGCCGAGGCCTCGGTCACGCCGCGCTCGGTGATCAACGCGCTCACAAGACGCGCCGGGGTGACGTCGAAGGCCGGGTTGAGCGCCGGGCTCGCCTCGGGCGTCAGACGCACGGTGGCGAGCGCGCCCGTCCCCGTGCGGCCGGTAATCGTCGCCACCTCGCCCGGGTGGCGCTCCTCGATCGGGATGTCGCGGCCGCTGGACAGCGTCCAATCGATGGTCGGCCCCGGCAGGGCGACATAGAACGGGATGCCGTTATCGCGCGCCGCCAATGCCTTCAGGTAGGTGCCGATCTTGTTGCACACGTCGCCGTTGGCGGTCGTCCGATCGGTCCCAGTGATGCACAGATCGACCCGGCCTTCGCGCATCAGGTGGCCGCCGGCATTGTCCGCGATCACGGTATGCGGGACGCCGTGCCCGGCAAGCTCCCAGGCGGTCAGGGCTGCGCCCTGGTTGCGCGGACGGGTCTCGCCGACCCACACGTGGACGTCGATCCCGGCATCGTGTGCCCGGTAGATCGGTGCCAGGGCGGTGCCCCAATCCACCGTCGCAAGCCAGCCCGCGTTGCAGTGGGTCAGCACGTTGACTGTGCCGCCGCCCGGCTTGCCAACCAGCCCGAGCCCGTGCGTGCCGATCGCGCGGTTGATCGCCACATCGTTCTCGCAGATCTCGGCCGCCCGCCGATAGGCGGCGGCCTTGCGCTCGTCCGGTCCGACCGGCGAGATGACCGCGCGCATGTCCTCCAGCGCCCAGCGCAGGTTCACCGCGGTCGGACGCGTCGCGAGCAGCCGCGCGTACGCCGTCTCGAGCGCGGCATCGGAAGCGTCGGTGCGCATCGCAAGGCACATCCCGTAGGCCGCGGCGGCCCCGATCAACGGCGCGCCGCGGACCTGCATGGCGGCAATCGCATGGGCGGCGTCGGCGCAGCTTGCCAGCCGCGCCACCGTGAACTCGTGCGGCAGGCGGGTCTGGTCGATGATCTCGACGGTCTCGCCGTCATCGGCAAGCCAGATCGTCCGATAGGCGGTTCCCGCGACGTTCATCGGTCGAGCACGCGGCCGGCGACCGCGGACAGCCGGGCAGCGACGTCCGGGTCGCGCGCATCGGGCGGGGTGATCACCGCAGCGTCGAGGGCCGTGTGACAGCCGGCCTCGCAAGCGCCGCGGCGGGCGGCGAGCGCCGGAACCACGCCGGCCACGAGCGCGCGGGCATGGGCCGCGTTCTCCTGCAGGACGGCGATGACCGAAGCCACGCTGACGTCGTCATGATGCGGATGCCAGCAGTCGTAATCGGTGACCATGGCCACGCTCGCATAGCACATCTCCGCTTCGCGGGCGAGCTTCGCCTCGGGCATGTTGGTCATGCCGATCACCGAGGCGCCCCAGCTTCGGTAGAGCTCGGATTCCGCGCGGGTCGAAAACTGCGGGCCCTCGATCACCAGATAGGTCCCGCCGCGCACCGAGCGCAGTTCGAGCGCGCCGGCCGCCGCTTCCAGCGCATCGCCGAGGCGGCAGCAGACCGGATCGGCCATCGAGACATGGGCGACCAGACCGGCCTCGAAGAAGCTCTTGCGGCGCGCAAAGGTACGGTCGATGAACTGATCGACGATCACGAACGTGCCGGGCGGCAGGTCGTCGTGAAGGCTGCCGACGGCACTCAGCGACATCACCTCGGTCGCGCCGGCGCGCTTGAGCACGTCGATATTGGCGCGGAAGTTGAGCTCGGACGGCGGTACGCGGTGACCGCGGCCGTGGCGCGGCAGGAAGGCGAGTTGCTGGCCGTCGAGGGTGCCGAACAGGACCGAGTCCGAGGGCGTGCCGAACGGCGATCCGACCGCTTCCCAGCGCCGGTCCGCCAGCCCGTCGATATCGTAGATGCCGCTGCCGCCGATCACGCCGATCACCGGCGGCATCCCGGGCTCAGCCATCGGCCCTTCGCCCGACGATCAGTGCACGCCGGTCCAGTATTTGCGTTTGACCGCGAACATCATGCCGGTGAGCAGGATCAGGAACAGTACGATCTTCAACCCCATGCGCTTGCGCTCCTCGAGCTCGGGTTCGGCGGCCCAGGCGAGGAAGGTGGTCACGTCCGTGGCCATCTGCGCCACCGTCGCCTTGGTGCCGTCGTCGTACTCGACCATGTCGTCGTCCAGCGGCACCGGCATGGCGATCTGGTGGCCGGGGAAGTATGTGTTGTAGGCCATGCCCTCCGACAGCTCGACGCCCTGCGGCGGATCGACATAGCCGATCAGCAGCGCGTGCAGATAGTCCGCGCCGCCGGCACGGGCCTTGGTCATCAGCGAAAGGTCGGGCGGAAAGGCGCCGTTGTTGGCCGCGCGCGCCGCGTTCGCGTTGGGGAAGGGGGCAACGAAGCGGTCGCTTGCGCGGCCGGGGCGGTCGAACATCTCGCCTTCCGCATCGGGGCCGTCGGTGACCTCGACCTCGGCGGCGATCTCCTTGATCCGCGCCTCGTTGAACCCGATTCCAGCCAGGTTGCGGTAATGCAGCAGGCTCAGCGCGTGACAGCTCGCGCAGACCTCCGAATACACCTGGAAGCCGCGCTGCAGGGCGGCGCGGTCGAAGGCGCCGAACAGGCCGTCGAACGACCAGTTGATCGACGGCGGCGGCTCAGCGTTGCCGGCCGCGAGTGCGGGCTGGCCTGCCAGCGCACCGAGCGCCAGCACTGCGGCACCGAATACGGCCCTCATCACGCCTTCTCCATCGGGTTGGCGGCCGCTTGCGTGGCGGGACCCCCACCGCCGGGCAGGACCGGCTCGCCGATGCTGGCGGGCAGCGGCCGCGTCTTTTCGAACCTGGGTATCAGCGGCATCAGGATCAGGAAATGGGCGAAGTAGTAGGCCGTCGCGATCTGTCCGATGACCACGAACATGCCCTCCGGCGGATTGCCGCCGACCCAGCCCAGCACGACGCAATCGACCAACAGGACCCAGAAGAGCTGGCGGTAGATCGGCCGGTAGCGCGCGCTGCGCACCGCAGAGCGGTCGAGCCATGGCACGATGAACAAAACCAGGACCGAGCCGAACATCATGATCACGCCGATCAGTTTCGCCGACAGGAACCAGACGTCGAAGGTGATCGAGCGCAGGATCGCGTAATAGGGCAGGAAGTACCATTCGGGCACGATATGGGTAGGCGTCTGCAACGGATTCGCCGGGATGTAGTTCTCGGGCTCGCCAAAGAAGTTGGGTGCGAAAAAGACGAAGGCCGCGAAGATCGTCAGGAACGCCGACAGACCGAACATGTCCTTGATGGTGTAGTAGGGATGGAACGGGATCTTGTCCTGCGGCCCCTTGGCATCGATGCCGAGCGGATTGTTCGAGCCGTGCTGGTGCAACGCCACCAGATGCAGCATGACGAGCCCGACGATCACGAAGGGCATCAGATAGTGCAGGCTGTAGAACCGGTTGAGCGTCGGGTTGTCGACCGTGAAGCCGCCCCACAGCCAGGTCACGATGGTATCGCCGACCAACGGGATGGCCGAGAACAGGTTGGTGATGACCGTTGCGGCCCAGAAGCTCATCTGGCCCCACGGCAGAACGTAGCCCATGAAGGCGGTGGCCATCATCGACAGCAGGATCGCCACGCCGAGGATCCACAACAGCTCGCGCGGTGCCTTGTAGGAGCCGTAATACAGCCCGCGGAAGATGTGGATGTAGACGATCGCGAAGAACGCCGACCCGCCGTTGGCATGAATGTAGCGCAGCAGCCAGCCATAGTTCACATCGCGCATGATGCGCTCGACGCTGCCGAAGGCGTGATCGACATGCGGGGTGTAGTGCATCGCCAGAACGATGCCGGTCACAATCATGATGACCAGCACGATCCCGGCCAGCGAGCCGAAGTTCCACCAGTAGCTGAGGTTCCTGGGCGTCGGATAATCCAGGAGCTCCTTTTCCATGAAAGTGAACATCGGCAGGCGGTAGTCGATCCATTTGACCAACCGATACTGCATCCAAGGCTGAGGCATGCCGTTTCGCTCCCCGCTAGCCGATCAGGACGACGTTTTCCGAGGTGAACTTGTAGGCGGGCACCGGCAAATTGGCCGGTGCCGGCCCCTTCCTTATGCGGCCTGAGGTGTCGTAGTGCGAGCCGTGGCAAGGACAGAACCAGCCGCCATACTCGCCCTTGGCATCGCCGGTGCTCTGTCCTTTCGGGATGCAGCCGAGATGGGTGCATACGCCGACGACGATCAGCCATTCGGGCTTCTGCGTGCGCTGGTCATCGGTCTGCGGGTCGGGAAGAATGCTCTGGTCGACCGACTCGGCCGCTTCGATCTCCTGCGGCGTGCGCCGACGGATGAAGACCGGCTTACCCTGCCAGACCACGGTGATCGACTGCCCGGGCTCCACCGGCGACAGGTCGACCTCGGTGGTCGCAAGCGCAAGCGTGTCCGCGGCCGGGTTCATCTGTTGGATCAGCGGCCAGATCGCAACCACGCTGCCGACGGTGGCGAGCGCGCCGGTGGCAATGGTCAGGAAGTCGCGCCGGGTCTGACCGTCGCCCGGCGTCGGCGTCGCGACTTCGGAGTTCGCCATTGAACATTCTCCCGGCGGCAGTGGGGACAACGCGGACCGCGCGCGGGCCGAGCGCAGATGGCCACGCGGACATCGCGGATGCGGCTTACCGACGCGGCCGGACGGCCGCGCGCATGAACCAAACCTCGCGCAGGGGTATAATCGAATTCGAGCGATAGTCAACGAGACCCGGACCCCAGGCTGATGTGGCTGGCTGTTTGGCGATTCGACATCCCGCAGGACGCCGGCGCGGTCCGGCGGCCGGCGGCGTGTCCGGGCATCGGGTCCACCCGGTCGCGGGAGTCGGTGCCGTGACCGCGCTGGAGGCCAGGAAGGACAGGGTGCGGGCCTGGTTCGGCGCGCTGCGCGATTCGTTCTGCGCGTCCTTCGAGGCGATCGAGGACGCGCTCCCGGACGGCCCGGGAGGCGCGCCGCCGCCGGGACGGTTCGGCCGCAAGACCTGGCAAAGGCCGACCGATGACGGTTCGGACGGCGGCGGCGGCGAGATGTCGATCATGAAGGGCCGGGTCTTCGAGAAGGTCGGGGTCAACGTCTCCACCGTCCATGGCGCGTTCTCGCCGGCGTTCGGCAAGCAGATCCCCGGTGCCGAGGACGACCCGCGGTTCTGGGCCAGCGGAATTTCGCTGGTCGCGCACATGCGCTCGCCGCTGGTGCCGGCGATGCACATGAACACGCGGTTCATCGTCACCACCAGGGCGTGGTTCGGCGGCGGCGCCGACCTGACCCCGATCTACCCCGACGAGGACGCGGCACAGGCGTTCCACCGCGCGCTCGCCGATGCCTGCGCTGCCCACGACCCGGCCTACTACCCGAAGTTCAAGCAGGCTTGCGACGAATATTTCTATCTGCCGCACCGCGCCGAGGTCCGGGGTGCGGGCGGCATCTTCTACGACGGTCTGGCGAGCGGGGACTGGGAGGCCGATTTCGCCTTCACCCGGGACATCGGCCGCGCCGTGCTGGCGGTCTACGCAACGATCGTGCGCGCGCGGATGAACCGGACATGGACCGAGGACCAGCGCGCTCACCAACTCGTCCGGCGCGGGCGTTACGTCGAGTTCAACCTGCTCTATGACCGCGGCACAAGGTTCGGGCTGGAGACCGGCGGCAATACCGAGGCCATCCTGATGTCGCTGCCGCCGGCCGTGAGCTGGCCCTGACGGCGGGCCCCGCGCCGCCCGGGACCTCCGGTCGGGACCGCGAACCAAGCCCCGGCTCAGCCGGACTCGAGCTCGGAATCCCAGTACAGGAAATCGCGCCAGCTATCGTGCAGGAAGTTGGGCGGAAAGGCGCGGCCGTTGGCCTGGAGCTGGTGGTTCGACGGCGCGACCGGCTCGCGCCTGGGACGCAGCCCGCATTCGCGCGGCAACCGGTCGGACTTGCGCAGGTTGCACGAGGTGCAGGCGCTGACCACGTTCACCCAGGTGGTCCGCCCGCCGCGCGAGCGCGGCACGACATGATCGAAGGTAAGCTCGGGCGTCCCCGGCCTGGCCCCGCAATACTGGCACTCGAACCGATCGCGCAAAAAGACGTTGAAGCGCGTGAACGCCGGCCGCCGAGCCATCGGGATATAGGTTTTCAGCGCGATCACCGAGGGCAGGCGCATCGCTGACCCCGGCGAGCGGACGATCTGATCGTATTCCGAGACGATGTTGACACGGTCCAGGAAGACAGCCTTGACCGTGTCCTGCCAACACCAGAGCGAAAGCGGAAAATAGCTCAGCGGACGAAAATCCGCGTTCAGGACCAAGGCAGGACAATCGTTGAAGGCGACCACCGACACCGCCCCGACTACAAACCGGCGATCAACCGCACACCAACCATATCAACACCTTACACGCGATCAGGCCGATCGGCAACCGATCAGGCGGCGCCTTATGTCTCGCCCAGCCGCGCGGCCAGGAAACGCGCCCCGATCTCGATCCCGGCCTCGTCGATGCCGTGGCCCAGCCCGGGACGGACGTGGGTCTTTACCGAAAACCCGTTCTCCTCCAGCCCGGCACGGGCATGCTCCAGCCGGTCGATCGGCAGCAGCTCGTCCGAATCGCCGTGGATCAGCACCACCGGGGGGCGCGAGACCGTCTCCGCGGCCAGAAGGTTTCTGCCCTCCAGGCGGCCCGAATAGCCGAGGACGCCCGCGCAGGCGGCGGCCCGCCGCGGGGCGACGAACAGCGACATCATGGTTCCCTGGCTGAACCCCACCAGGGCAAGACGCTCCTCGCCGAGGCCATGGACGGCGAGCTGGTCGTCGATGAAGCCATCGATGATGCGCGCGCTCTGGCGGATCTCCTCCACCCGTTGGGCGGTATCCTGGGTCTGGATGCTGAACCACTGATAGCCCATCGGCGCCATGTCGCAGGCGTGGGGGGCGTCGGGCGCGATGAACGCGGCATCGGGCAGGGTGCGCGCGAAATAAGGCGCAAGCCCGATCAGGTCATTGCCGTCGGCGCCGAGCCCGTGCAGCAGAATGACCAGCGAAGCCGCCGGCCCGCCTGCGGCAGGCCCGAAGGCGGGACCGGTAAGCGGGACTTGATCGGCCATCACGCCTCCGTTGTGTCGGTCTTGTTCGCGCGGCCCGGGCGCTTGGTGTTGAGGTAATAGTGCCACAGCAACCGCGCGGCAACCGACCGCCAGGGCCGCCACGCCTCGCCGATCGCGGCAAGCGCGGGCTCGTCGGGCCGGGCGTCCAGCGCCTTGATCTCCTGCGCGGCGACCTGCAGCGCGAGATCGCGCGCCGGCCACACGTCCGGCCGCTGCAGCGCGCTCAACAGGTAGATGTCCGCCGTCCAGGTGCCGATCCCTTTGAGCGCGACCAGCGTCTCGCGGGCGCTGTCATCGTCGGCGCGCGCGATGCGGCGGAAGTCGAGCGCCCCCGTCGCGACCGCATCGGCCAGCCCCAGGACGTAGCCGGCCTTCTGGCGCGACAGCCCGGCGCGCCTGAGCCCGTCATCGCCGAGCGCCAGCACGCGCGCGGGCTCGACGCCGCCGGCCGCCTCGGCCAGGCGGGCGAAACTCGCCTCGGCCGAGGCGAGCGAGACCTGCTGCTCCAGGATGAGCAGGACGATAGTCGCGAACCCCTGATCGCGCCGCCGGCGGGGCGGCGGGCCGAAAGCATCGGCGATCCGGCCCAGCGCGGGATCGCAAGCGGCCAAATCGGCAAGCGCCCGGCCGAAATCGGCCGCTGTCATGGCGCGTGTCATCGGGTTCGCCGCCGCGTCGGAACGGCTATATTTTTCATCAACGCTCTATGGCATAGATGCCGGGACATGGCAAAACGCTCCGTGCCGGAGGCAGTCTCGCGCTTTGCGCCGAGTCCCACAGGCCTGCTCCATCTCGGTCACGCCTATTCGGCTCTTACCGCCCAAGCCCTCGCCCGGGGCCCGCAGGGCCGCTTCATCCTGCGTATCGAGGACATCGACTCCGGCCGCTGCCGGCCGGAATTCGAGGCCGCGATCTATCGCGATCTCGAATGGCTCGGGCTGTGCTGGGACGGAGATGTCCGCCGGCAGTCCGACCATCTCGACGATTACAGCGCCGCGCTCGAGACGCTCGACGGCACAGGTCTTGTCTATCCCTGCTTTTGCACCCGCAAGGACATCAAGGCCGAGATCGCGCGGTCGGGCCAGGCACCGCACGGCCCCGACGGCCCGGTCTATCCCGGTATCTGCCGCAATCTGCCCGGTGAACGCGCCCGGCAACGGATCGAGGCCGGCGAGCCCTACGCGCTGCGGCTGGACATGGCCCGCGCGGCGGCAATGATCGGTCCGATCTCGTGGTGCGATCGCACACACGGCACGCTGAACGCGCGCCCGGAGACGTTCGGAGACATCGTGCTCGCGCGCAAGGACGCGCCGACCAGCTACCACCTCGCGGTCACGGTCGACGACCACCTGCAGGGGGTAAGCATCGTCAGCCGCGGCGCCGATCTCCTGGCAGCAACCCATGTCCACCGGCTGCTGCAGGCGCTTCTCGGCTACGACACCCCGCAATATCAGCACCACCGCCTGCTGACCGATGACGCCGGCCGCCGGCTTGCCAAGCGCCATGACAGCCTCAGCATCGCAAGCCTGCGCGCCAGCGGCCGCACACCCGAGGAGGTCCGCGTGATGGCCGGCTTCGCCAGCCTATGACCGCAGGCGCTTGACGATTTCGACATAGTCCGTCCGGTCGGGCGAAAGCAGCCCATGGCGGACGAAGAAGTCGGTGCACACCAAATTGCAATTGAACTTGAACGCGCGGGTCTGCGAGACCGTCTCCATGACCTGCTCGACCGGCCAGAGATAAAAGTCCTCGAGCTCGCCGTCGGTGTTGCGTGGCCGGAAATCCGCCGGAAGCTCCAGGTCGTAGCAGAACATGACGTCCGGCTTCAGCCCGTCTTCGGTCTCCTGGCAATAGGAGATCGCGCTAACGGCACGCGCCCGCCGGGCAAGCTCCGGCGGCACGCCCGCCTCCTCGCCGGCCTCCTTGATCAAATTGTCCATCAGGCTGATGCCGACCGGCTGGCCGCCGGCGACGAAGTTGTCGAGCATGCCGGGATAGGTCGGCTTGTCACGCGCCCGGCGGCCGACCCACATCGACAGCCGATCGCCGTCGCGGACGAAGCCGTTGACGTGAATGCCATAGGCCCGGATGCCGAAGAACGGCACCGCCGCGCGCTCGATTTGCATCAGCGGCGGATCGGCAAAGCGCGTGCCGACGGGATAGATCTCGTTGCGCCAGCCGCCGATCAGCCCGTCTTCGGCGAACCGGCGCAGCACCGGCGCGACCGCTTCGCTGCGCGCGGCCGGACCGGCGAGTCCGGGGGCGAGCCGGACCGCATCGGCGTCGAGCGCGAAGACCTCGCCATGGGGCGCGAGGTGGCGGGCGAATGCCGGCCGCAGCCAGCCGACCCGGACACCTGAGACCTCGAAGGGTATGAACCCCGACAGGTCGTGCGCGTTGCATTCGGCGATGCGGTCGAGATAGCTCATCGAAGTCCCTCGGCGGCAGCCAGACCACGTTCGCTTCCCGGAGCGGCGCCCGGCGTTCGACGCGATCATAGTCCAGCGCCGCAAGGTCGAGGGTGCGAAACCCGCCATGGACGATCAGTTCGACAACCGCGCTGCCCATTGCGGCGCCACCGACGATCACCGCGTCGAACCGCTCGCGGCTCATCGCGATCGCCTTCCCGGTCGGGCGCGGTCCAGGACAGCGCGTTGACAGCCCATGGGCGCAGACATAATGTGCAACGCGGTTTTCATAAGCCGGCAGCATGCCGCGACCCTGAAGGCCGTGTCCCAGCCCGCCTCCAATTGCTGAACGTATTCGTCAAGAGATCCGGGGAAACCTTTCGATGAAGGTATTCGTCGCTGTCAAGCGGGTCGTCGACTACAACGTCAAGGTCCGCGTCAAGGCCGACCAGAGCGGCGTCGAGACGACCAACGTCAAGATGTCGATGAACCCTTTCGACGAGATCGCCGTCGAGGAAGCGATCCGCATGAAGGAGGCCGGAAAGGCCGAGGAGATCATCGCCGTCTCGATGGGCGTCCAGCAGTGCCAGGAGACGATCCGAACCGCGCTGGCCATGGGCGCGGACCGCGGCATCCACGTCCTGACCGACCAGGAGCTCCAGCCGCTGGCGGTGGCCAAGCTGCTGAAGGCGTTGGTCGAGCGCGAGCGCCCGGACCTGGTGATCCTTGGCAAGCAGGCGATCGATGACGACAGCAACCAGACCGGCCAGATGCTGGCCGCGCTCCTGGGATGGCCGCAAGGCACCTTCGCCTCCGAGATCGTCTTCGCCGACGGCGCCGCCGAAGTGACCCGTGAAGTCGACGGCGGGCTTGAGACGCTTGCGCTCGACCTGCCGGCGGTGATGACCACCGACCTCCGGCTCAACGAGCCGCGCTATGCCTCGCTGCCCAACATCATGAAGGCGAAGAAAAAGCCGATCGACCAGATCCCGGTCGACGATCTGGGCGTCGACGTGGCGCCGCGGCTCATGACGTTGAAGGTCGAGGACCCGCCCAAGCGCGAGGGCGGTGCCAAGGTCGCCGACGTTGCCGAACTGGTCGACAAGCTGAAGAACGAAGCGGGGGTGATCTGATGGCGGCCCTGGTCGTTGCCGATCACGACGGCACCGAGCTTGCGCCCGCGACGCTGAACACCGTCAGCGCGGCGGCGGCGCTGGGCCCCGCCGTCGACGTGCTGGTCGCAGGCGAATCCTGCCGCGCGGTCGCCGAGGCGGCGGCTTGTATCGCCGGCGTTGGCCGGGTCCGCCTGGCCGAGAACGAGGCCTACGGCCATCTGCTGGCCGAAGCCGTGGCCCCGCTCGTGGTCTCGCTCGCACCCGACTACGAGGCGGTCCTGTTCCCGGCCAACACCACCGGCAAGAACCTCGCCCCGCGCGTCGCAGCCCTCCTCGATGTCGCCCAGATCTCGGACATGATGGAGATCGTATCGGCTGATACTTTCGTGCGTCCGATCTATGCCGGAAACGCGATGGCGACCGTCCAGTCCAGCGATCCGATCAAGGTGATCACCGTGCGCGGCACCGCCTTTCCCGCCGCCGGCCAGGACGGCAGCGCGGCGATCGAGCCTGTCGCCGGCGAACAGGGCTCCGGCCAGTCGCGCTTCCTGCGCCAGGCGCTGTCGAAGTCCGAACGACCGGAGCTCACCAGCGCCCGGGTCATCGTCTCCGGCGGACGCGGCATGCAGTCCTCGGAGAACTTCGCCCTGGTCGAGGCGGTCGCCGACCGGCTCGGGGCCGCGGTCGGCGCCTCGCGCGCTGCCGTCGATGCCGGCTACCGGCCGAACGACTTCCAGGTCGGCCAGACCGGCAAGGTGGTGGCACCGGAGCTTTATGTCGCGGTGGGCATTTCCGGTGCGATCCAGCATCTTGCCGGGATGAAGGACAGCAAGGTCATCGTCGCGATCAACAAGGACGAGGACGCGCCGATGTTCCAGATCGCCGACTACGGCCTGGTGGAGGACCTGTTCAAGGCGCTGCCGGCGCTCGTCGAGGAGCTCGACAAGACCGGCATCAAACCGCGGTGAGGTCGTCTTCGGCCGCTTCTCGCCGACTTTCTGAAGGATGGTGGTGCGATGAACGATCCAGCCGTTAGCGGCCCGGACGGCCCGATCCGGACAATCGGGGTCGTCGGCGCGGGGCAGATGGGCACCGGCATCGCCAACGTCTGCGCCGCCAATGGCTTCGACGTGGTGCTGGGCGACATCTCGCACGCCCTGGTCGCGGACGCGCTTGGCTCCATCGGGCGCAATTTCGACCGCCAGATCGGCCGCAGCCGGATGACCGCCGAGGAGAAGGACGCGGCGCTCGGCCGGATCCGGACCGGGACCGAATACGGCATCTTCGCCGATTGCGATCTGGTCATCGAGGCGGCGACCGAGAAGGAGGAGACCAAGCGCGAGATCTACAAGCGGCTTGTCGCCGAGATCCGCGAAGATGCGCTGATCGCCTCGAACACCTCCTCGATCTCGATCACCCGGCTGGGCGCGGCGACCGATCGGCCGGCGAAGTTCATGGGCATGCATTTCATGAACCCGGTGCCCGCGATGCAGCTTGTCGAGCTGATCCCCGGCATCGCCACCGACAAGCCGACCTTCGAGACCATCCGGGCGCTGACCCTCGCGCTCGGCAAGACGCCGGTGAACGCGGAGGATTTCCCCGCATTCATCGTCAACCGCATTCTCCTGCCGATGCTGAACGAAGCGGTCTACACGCTGCACGAGGGCGTCGGCTCGGTGGAATCGATCGACACCGCGATGCGGATGGGCGCCAATCACCCGATGGGTCCGTTCGAGCTCGCCGACTTCATCGGGCTGGATACCTGCCTGTCCGTCATGCAGGTGCTCTATGAGGGGCTTGCCGATAGCAAGTACCGGCCCTGCCCGCTGCTGGTCAAATATGTCGAGGCCGGCTGGCTCGGCCGCAAGACCGGTCGCGGCTTCTACGACTATTCGGGCGACCACCCGGTCCCGACGCGATAGAACCGAGCGGTGGGCCGTCCCGCCAGCCCCGGCCCGCGCGCAGGCGTCGTGCGCGGCATCTCGTGGATGACCTTCGCGTCGCTGTTCCATGCGATGATCGTGATCTCGGCGCGCCGGGTCTCCCACCTGCCCGGAATCGAGATCGTCTTTTTCCAGGCCGCCGGCACGACGGTCTGCATGCTGCCCTGGCTGATCCGCGCCGCGCCGGGCGCGATGAAGGCCGCCAACATGCCGGTCCACTGGGCGCGCAGCGCCGCCGCCGCGGCCGGCATGGTGGCGATGTACTATGCGCTGCGGCACATGAACGCCGCCGACGTTTCGGCACTCCTGTTCACGGCGGCCCTGTTCACGGTCGTGCTGGCCGCGCTGTTCCTCGGCGAACCTCTGGGCTACCGCCGGGCCGCTGCGGTCGTCATCGGCTTCTGCGGCGCTATGGTCATTATCCGGCCGGGGTTCCAGGAGAATGCTTGGCCGGCGCTGGCGATGCTGTTCGTCGGGCTCGCTTTCGGCGCGGTAAACGCCGCCACACGGTTCTTCGCCGGCACCCAGGAAACCAACGCCGTGGTGCTCTACATGTTCGGGCTGATGGCGATCCTCGCCGCCGTGCCCACCGCGCTGCTCTGGCAGACCCCGGCGGCGAGCGACATTTCGTGGCTGGTCATGCTGGGCCTGGCCAGTACCGGCGCCCAGCAAGGCATGACCCGATCGTTCGTTGCAGCGCCGACGGCGGTGGTGATGCCGGCCTACTATCTCCAGCTCCCCTTCGTTGCGCTGATCGGCTACCTCGCCTTCAGCGAGATTCCCGACATCTGGATCTGGCCGGGCGCTGCGATCATCTGCGGGGCGACCTACTCAATCTTCCGGGCCGACTCGATTCGCCTGGAACATGCTCTAAGATCGACCAGAGGGGAGGACGACCAATGAGACGCAGCACGGACAGGATCCTCACCACCCATGTCGGGAGCCTGCCTCGCCCGCCGGCGTTGATCGATGCGATCGTTGCCGAGGACCGCGGGGTGGCGATCGACCGCGCGGCGTACGAGGCGACGCTGAAGGAAGCGGTCGCTGCGGTCGTCGCCAAGCAGGCTTCGCTCGGCATCGATGTCGTCGATGACGGCGAGTTCTCCAAGCGCGGTTTCAGCGTCTATGCCAACGAACGCCTGGCCGGCTACGAGGCCAGGCCAAAGCCGCGCGGGATCCCTTGGGGCGGCACGCGCGAGGCGCTGGCGTTTCCCGCCTTCTACGAATCGGCGAGGCCGCACGGCGCGGGCGCGGTCCCCCAGGTGGACGAGCTGGTCTGCACCGGGCCGGTCTCATACAAGGGTCAGACGCAGCTCGCGCGCGACCTCGCCAACCTGCGTGCGGCGGTCGATGCCAGCGGGGTGGAGGAGGCGTTCGTGCCGGCGATCTCGCCGGTCGACGTTGCGGGTAACCAGAAGAACGAGCATTACCCCTCGCAGGAAGCCTTCCTCTACGCGATCGCCGATGCGATGAATCAGGAATACCGCGCGATTACCGATGCCGGGTTCATCCTGCAGATCGACGACCCGCATCTGGTGACCCATTACGTCAAATCGCCCGGCCTGGAGATGGCCGATTACCGCAAGTGGGTCGAAGCTCAAGTCGAGGCGATCAACTACGCGCTCGACGGCGTGCCCGAGGACCGGACGCGCTACCACACCTGCTACGGCATCAACATGGGCCCCAGGGTGCATGAGGTCGAGCTCGGCTGGATCCTGGACATCGTGCTCAGGATCAACGCCGGCGCCTATTCGTTCGAAGCCGCGAACCCGCGCCACGAGCATGAATGGCAGCTCTGGAAAGACACTCGGCTGCCCGACGGCAGGATCCTGATCCCGGGCGTGATCACCCACTCCTCGGTGCTGGTCGAGCATCCCGAGCTTATCGCCGAGCGCATCCAGCGCTTCGCCAACCTGGTCGGGCGCGAGAACGTCATCGCCGGCGGCGATTGCGGCTTCGGCACCCAGGCCAGCGCCACGCCCGAAGTCCATCCGAGCATCGTCTGGGCGAAGTTCGAGGCCCTGGCCGAGGGCGCGCGGATCGCCGGTCGGGCGCTGTGGGGACACGCCGCCTGAGACTCCCTGGGAGACCGCCGATGGCAAGCCAACAGGGACTTGGAGTTCACGTCGATCACGTCGGCAGCCTGCTGCGGCCGGCAGCCTTGCGCGCGGCCCGCGACCGCATCCTGGGCGCCCAGGATGCGAACACCAATCTCGGCGCCCATGACGACGCGGCGCTGCGCGAGATCGAGGACCGCCATATCCGCGATGTCGTGAAGTTGCAGGAACAGGCCGGGCTGAACGTCGTTACCGACGGCGAGTTCCGCCGCCGGAGTTGGTGGTCGGACGTCTATCTGAGCCTGACCGGGACGGGGGTGAGCTATGACGGACGTTCGGAGGTCAAGTTCATCAACGCCGAAGGCGACCTGCGCCCGATGCCGTCCACCCGGATCGACGGCAAGGTCGCATCGCGCGGCAGCGTCAACACCGCACCCTTCGTATTTCTCAAGGACGCGGCCACCGTCACGCCCAAGGTCTGCCTGCCCTCGCCGACGATGCTCCATTTCCTGCGCAACGTCGCGGTCTTCGATGCGGTCTACCCCGACCCCGAGGAATTCTGGGCCGACGTGGTCGGCGCCTTCCGTGGCGAAGTGGCGGCGCTCGTCGAGGCGGGATGCCGGCACATCCAGCTTGACGAGGTCATGCTGGCCTTCCTGTGCGACGAGCGCCACCGCCAGATGGTGCGCGCCCGCGGCGAGGACCCCGACGACCTGATCGAGCGCTACGCCAGGGTCGACAACGACATCCTCAACCCGCGCCCGGACGGCGTCGTGGCGACGATTCACATGTGCCGCGGCAACCTCAACGCCTACTGGGGCGCGGAGGGCGGCTACGAGCCCGCCGCCGATGCGATGTTCAACCGCATCGACGTCGACGGCTACCTGCTGGAATACGACACGCCGCGGGCCGGCGATTTCACGCCGCTGCGGCACGTGCCCAAGGGCAAGACGGTGCTGCTCGGGCTGATGTCGACGAAGCAGACCGCGGTCGAATCGGCGGAGGACCTTGAGCGGCGGATCGACGAGGCCGGCAGGCACCTCGCCCACGACCAGCTCGGCCTCTGCCCGCAATGCGGGTTCTCGACCAACGTCTTCGGCACGCATTTCACCATCGATGACGAGAAGAAAAAGCTCGCCCGGCTGGTCGAGGTCGCCGATAAGGTCTGGGGTTAGACCACAAGCGAGGACATCGCCGATGCCGCACGATCTGAAGATTCCCGACTATGTGATCGAACGGATTATCGCCAAGCGCGGCAAGCTCAACGTCTTCGACCGCTTCGATCCGGCCAAGACGGCGCTGGTGGTCATCGACATGCAGAACTTCTTCGTCGCCGAGGTCGAGACCGCGCGCAGCATCTGCCCCAACATAAACCGGCTGGCCGATGCGGTGCGGGCGCGCGGCGGCGTGGTCGCCTGGGTGCTGCTGACGGTGGCCGACGAGCCGGGCGGTGAAAGCAAGTGGCCGATCTATCACGATTACTTCTTCACTCCGGAGAAGATGAAGGCCCACAAGGACGGCCTGTCCGAAGGCAGCGAAGGCCACAGGCTCTACGACGCGCTCGAGGTTCGCGCCGAAGACCTGATCGCTCGCAAGTCGCGGTTCAGCACCTTCATCCAGGGCTCTTCCGACCTGCACGAACGGCTCGCCGCGCGCGGCATCGAGAACATGATCATCGCCGGCACGGCGACCAATTTCTGCTGCGAGACCAGCGCGCGCGATGCGATGATGATCGGCTATCGGGTGGTGATGGCATCGGACGCCAACGCCGCGCGCTACGACGAAGACCACCTGGTCGGGCTGACCACCATTTGGCAGAGCTTCGGCGACGTGCGCACGGTCGATGAATGCATCGACGAGCTGCTGGCGCCCGAGGCCGGCTCGGCCGCCGCGGCGTAGCGATGAGCCTGGGCCGCGCGCTTCGACGAACCTTTCCCGATCGGTTTCGAGTGCTGATCCTCGACAACGAGGTCACGGTCGACGCTTTCGTCGCCGACCCGCCTTTGCCCTGGGCGCGGCTGACCGCCGCCGATGGAGTCTACCGCGTCGGTGCCGGCTACCCCGGCCGGTTGACCCCGGCCGAGGCCGACCGGGAGGAGCGCAACTGGGACCGGGTCTCGCCGGACCTGCTGATCGCCTCGCTGGCGGCACTGGACCGGGGCATCGATCTCCTCGCGCTCGGCAATAACGCCGGCCAGGGTCTGCCCTTGGCCCTTTCGGTGCCCGAGGCGCTGCGCCCCGGCTCCGGCGTGATCGTCTACGGGACATCGCTGCCCGAGCGGCCCGCCTATGAGGCGGCCGGCTATCGCCGGTTCTGCCGCCGCGTCGACCTGATCGGCCTGGTCGAGGAGCTGGCGGCCGGTCGGCCCGTAGCACTCGGCTTCATCAACACCATCGAGCATGACGAGCAGAACTATCACACCCCCTGGACCGGGCGCGGGCGCGCGTAGCGGCCGGACGCCGCAAGACTGGCAAAACGAATCGATTCCAACCGCCGCGGCATCGCTGCGCTTACCGCGCCTGTTGCCTTTTTGTCGGTAAGCCGCGCATATCCATCGTCGCTGGCCGTCCAGAAGGCCAGCCGGGAGAGGCGATGAAGCGTTCAGACATCCCGGTCATCAAGGACCTGGTGCTCATCGGCGGCGGGCACAGCCACGTCGCGGTCCTTAGGCGGTTCGGGATGAAGCCGATCCCGGGCGTCCGGCTGACGGTGATCTGCCGCGACGTCCATACGCCCTATTCGGGGATGCTGCCAGGCTACGTGGCTGGCCACTACAGCTTCGATGACGTCCATATCGATCTCGGCGCGCTGGCCCGATTCGCCAATGCAAGGTTCTTCCACAGCGAGGTCACCGGGCTCGACCTGTCCCAAAAGCGGGTCATTTGCGACAACCGGCCGGCGGTGCCGTTCGATCTGCTGTCGCTCAACACCGGCTCGACGCCGCGCACCGCCGATGTGAGGGGTGCCACCGAGACAGCGGTGCCGGTGAAACCGATCAACCTCTTTCTCGATCGCTGGGAGGCCCTGGCGAGGCGGGCGGCGAGCCGCGACGGGCCGATGAGCATCGCCGTGGTCGGTGCCGGTGCCGGGGGCGTGGAGATCCTGCTGGCGATCCAGTACCGGCTGGCGAAGCTGCGTGCCGAAGCCGGCCGCAACGGCGAGATCGCCTATCACCTGCTCTACGACACGCCCGATATCCTGCCGACCTATCCCGCGAAGGTCATCCGCGCGTTCGGCGAGGTCCTTGCGCGCCGCGGCGTGGGCCTGCATGGCGGCTCGCCTGTGGTCGAGGTCCGGCCCGGACGGCTGTGCAACGCGGCGGGCGAGGCGGTCGAGGCCGACGAGATCCTGTGGGTGACCGCGGCCGGCGCTCCGCCATGGCTGGGCGAGGCCGGGCTGGAGGTCGATGAACAGGGTTTCGTCAAGGTCCGCGACACGCTGCAGTCGGTCTCGCACCCCGATGTGTTCGCGGCCGGCGATCTGGCCAGCATGGTCAACCATTGGCGGCCCAAGTCCGGCGTCTTCGCCGTCCGCCAGGGAAAGCCCCTGGCGCGCAACCTGCGGCGCATGCTGCTGGGCCGCGCCCCGCGTCCGTTCGCGCCGCAAAAGCGGTTCCTGAGCCTGATCTCGACCGGAGACAAGTACGCCGTCGCCTCGCGCGGATGGTGGGCGTTCCAGGGCCGCGCCGTCTGGACCTGGAAGGACTGGATCGACCGGCGTTTCATGGACAAGTTCAACGACCTGCCCGAGATGGAGGACGACGAGGCGCCCGACGTACCGGCCGGGCTCGCCGGCGCCGATGTGGTCAAGGAAATCTCGGCGATCGCCATGCGCTGCGGCGGCTGCGGCGCCAAGGTCGGCGCGACCGTCCTGGGCCGTGCGATCAGCGGCCTGAAGCCGGTGCCGCGCGAGGATGTGCTGATCGGCCTGCACGAACCCGACGACGCGGCCGTCGTCGCGGTGCCGCCGGGCAAGGCGGTCGTCCAGACCATCGATTCCTTCCGGGCGATGATCGACGACCCCTATGTGTTCGGAAAGATTGCCGCCAACCACAGCCTGGGCGACATCTATGCCATGGGCGGCGAGCCGCAGACCGCGCTCGCCGTCGCCACCGTGCCGTTCGGGATCGAGACCAAGGTCGAGGATACGCTGACCCAGATGATGGCAGGCGCGGCGGAGGTGCTCGACGATGCCGGAGCGGCGCTGGTCGGCGGGCACACCAGCGAGGGCGCGGAGCTGTCGCTCGGGTTCTCGATCAACGGGCTGATCGACCGCGATAACGTGATGCGCAAGGGCGGGCTGATCCCCGGCGACACGATCGTGCTGACCAAACCGGTCGGCACCGGGACGCTGTTCGCCGCCGACATGCGTCACAAGTCCAAGGGCCGCTGGATCACCGCCGCCCTGGACTCGATGACCCAGTCCAACCGGGCCGGCGCCGAATGCCTGCTGCAACATGACGCGCATGCGTGCACCGACGTGACCGGGTTCGGCCTCCTCGGCCACCTGGTGGAGATGATCCGGGCCTCTGCGGTCGATGTCGAGCTCGACCTCGGCGACATCCCGTTCCTGGAAGGCGCGGAAGAGACTGTGCGAGCGGGCATATTGAGCTCGCTGCAGCCTCAGAACGTTCGGCTGCGCCGGGCGATTGCCAACCTGGAAGAGGCCGGCAAGGATCCGCGCTATCCGCTGCTGTTCGACCCGCAGACATCGGGCGGGCTGCTGGCCGGCGTGCCGTCCGAGCGCGCGGCGGCGTGCGTAGCCGCGCTGCGCGGGCTCGGCTACCTCCGGGCGGCGGAGATCGGGCGGGTCCTGCCGCAGGGCAATCAGCTCGAGCCGATCACCATCCGCCTGTGAGGTCTTATCCGCCGAGATCCGCCAGCAGCGCCCGCCACGCCGCTTGCTCGCGGTCGGGATGGAACAACGGCGCACGCTTGCGGCATTGAGCTTGCAAGCGAGCGAGAAACCGGGTCTCGGTCTCGGACTTCCAGAGCATTGCGGCCAGCGCCTCGGTATCGCCCACCGGATAGGTGCCGGCATAATCTTCGCCGAGCAGGCCGGTATTCCCCTCGATGTTCGAGGCGATGACCGGCACGCCGCCGACGATCGCCTCGGAGACCACGTTGGCGCCGCCTTCCATCACCGAGCTGATCACCATCGCGTGGCTGCGCTGGAACTGGCGCCGGACCGCAGCGCCGGAAACCTCGCCCTGCCAGACGAAGCGCTCGTTGCTCGCCATCTCCCGGGCGGCCGTGTCGGCCCAGCCCTGGTCGTGCGCCTTGCCGAGCTGGATGATCCTGAGCCGCGAGCCCTCAGGCACCAGGCGCGCCGCATAGGCGCTGCGCAGCGAATCCTTCTCTTCGCGCAGATGGCCGATCACGCAGACGTCGAAGGTCCGCACGCTGGGCCGCCGCGCACCGGCGAGCGGTGCCGCCGACTGGTGGATGACCCGCAGCTTGTCGTGGAATCGCCGCGGCAACGCCCGGTGGACCAGGCCGTGCAGGCAGACCAGCGCGCTCGCCCGGTCCATCGAGGCCAGCGTCTCCGCCGCGTGGCTGTGCAGGAACCGGTAGATGTCGGTCCCGGCCAGGCACACCACCAGCGGCCTGTCGGGACGAGCCTCGGCGAAGCGGGTGATCGAGGCGGCGCTGCGCCAGGCATGAACCGCGACCATCATGTCGGCGTCGCAGCGCGCATCGGCCTCGGCGATCGTCACCCTGTGTCCGAGCCTGCGCAGGATCCGCGCCCAGCGCACCGCGGTGGTGCGATTTCCCGCACGTGAGCGTTTTCCGGCCGGCGTGACGAGGCTAATATTCACGGCCGTTCGATACCAGTGGACCCCCAATGACCGCCGCCGTGCCGACCGAGCGCCTTGCCGCGATGATGCGGAGCGCGCACCAGCGCTCGATGGAGATGCTCGACGGGCTTTCGGCCGAGCAGCTTATCGGGCCCAAGCTTCCGACCGTCAACCCGCTCTTGTGGGAAGTGGGCCATGTCGCCTGGTTCCACGAATATTTCATCCTGCGGCGCGCCTATGACCACGAACCGCTGCTCGAACGCGGCGATATACTCTACGATTCGATCGCGATTGCGCACGAGACCCGCTGGGACCTGCCGATCTATCCGCTGGATGCGATGCGCGCCTATATGGCCCAGGTCCTTGAGACCCTGATCGGCCGATTGGGCGAGGGCATGGCCGACCCGCGCGAAAGCTTCTTGTACCAGTTCACCACCTTCCACGAGGACATGCACGACGAGGCGTTTCTGTGGGCCCGCCAGACCCATGGCTACCACGCCCCGATGCTGCGCCCGGACACGCCGCGCGAGGCCGTCGTTCCGGTGTGCGGCGGCCTCGCGGGCGATGCCGAGATCCCGGGCGGATGGTTCCCGCTCGGCTCGCCGCCGGATGCTGATTTCCTGTTCGACAACGAAAAGTGGGCGCACGATTCCTGGATCGCGTCCTTCCGGATGTCCCGCGCCCCGGTCACCAACGCGGAATTCGCCGCCTTCATCGCCGACGGCGGTTATGAGCGGCAGGACTATTGGGGTGCCGACGGCTGGCTTTGGCGGACCGAGACCGGAGCCCGCCACCCGGTGTTCTGGCGGCCCGACTCCGCCGCGGGCTGGCAGATCCGCCGGTTCGACCAATGGCTCGACCTGCCGCCGGACGAGCCGGTCATCCACGTCAACTGGCACGAGGCCAGCGCCTGGTGCCGCTGGGCCGGCCGCAGGCTGCCGACCGAGGCCGAGTGGGAGTTCGCCGCCACGATGCGAGAGACGCCCGGCCGCGGCGCTTTCAAGGCGCGCTATCCGTGGGGGCAAGAGCCGCCGAAGCCGCGCCATGCCAATCTCGACGGTTTCGCGCTCGGCCCGGTCGATGTCGCAGCCCATGCCGACGGCGACAGCTTCTGGGGCTGCCGCCAGATGCTGGGCAACCTATGGGAATGGACCTCGGACACGTTCGGCCCCTTTCCGGGCTTTTCGCCGGACGATTACCGGGAATATTCCGAGCCCCTGTTCGGCGACACCAAGGTGCTGCGCGGCGGCGCCTGGACGACGCGTGCGCGGATGGCGAGCCCGACCTACCGCAACTATTTCGGGCCCGAGCGCCGCGACGTGTTCGCCGGATTCCGCACCTGCGCGCTTTGAGCGGTCCGGCTGCGGGAATCGTCCGGCCGAGAGATTTTCTCACCCGTGGTCGGTGCGGAAATCGTTCCGCCTGGTTACCGCGATTTGTTCAACCGCACTTATCCGCCGGATGCTGGTCGAACAGTGTCCACTTGCCGCCTTTCATTTCGATGATATAGCCGGGCAGCTCGGCGCCGCCGTTGGCATCGAAGCAGACGTTCTTGCCGGTGATGCCGGTGAAAACGATGCCCTTGAGCGCATCGCGGACCGCCGTGCGCTCTTCCTTGAGCTTTGCCGGATCGCCGGTCACGCCGGCCTTTTCCATAGCCTGCTTGAACAGATAGACGATGTCGTATGCCTGGGCATCGACGTGATGCGGGAACGGCCGCTTGATGCCGCGCTTTTTGACGCCGACGTCGAACTTCTTGGAGAACGCCCGAGATTGGTCATTGAAGTCGTAGAAGAAACCCGCGGCAAACAGCGTGCCGTCCTGGGCGCGCCGGACGGATGCGGGAAAATGGGGTTGCGACAAAGGGGGCGGAGTCGATTTCCCCCGGTGGAACCCGCTGGAAAGGGCTCGGAATCCGTTTCTGCGGCACCATCATGAATTTGAAGAATGGACTCCGCCGCCTTTTTCCGCCGCCAGCTCGGTAATGCCGTAGCGCAGCGTGATTGCTCGCCCGAGGATCGGGTCCTCGAGCGTGATTTCGTATGCATCCGAGCCCGCATCGCCGCTCGATTCGAGCCCCGTGCACAACACCGCCCGGCCGAGAGGAAGGTCGGTTTCCGCCAGCAGCCCGCCCACCGCTCCGCGCTGGAGAATTTTCATCGTGCCGTCCGGCTGCCGGGCCGAACTGGTCAGGACGAGCGCGTCGGCGTGATCGGCGATGTCGGCAAAGCGCCACACCTCGCGGCAGACCGGCTTGGCGCAGGCAAGGCCGCCCGATGGCTCTTCGGGGCGCCGATGATCCGAGGCGGCGCCGATCAGCATGCCGCCACCGGCGCCGATCAGGGCCACGGC
Organism: Alphaproteobacteria bacterium; assembly: GCA_965248835.1. Lineage (GTDB taxonomy): Bacteria > Pseudomonadota > Alphaproteobacteria > MPNO01 > MPNO01 > CAYFYS01. Next base: position 491,277 of record CBDFLJ010000001.1, on the reverse strand, counting down.
GGCATCGGCCACGGTTCCGGCCCCGACCACCTGGAACCCGGACGCCGTGCTCAGCCGGTCGACGGGAACCGGGCTTCTTGCGTTGCCGCGGGCGACCTCCAGCGTGTCGATCAGCAGGTCGGGGGTGGCGACGATCTCGGTCTCGTGCACATGGGGCCGGAAGACGAAGCTCGTCGTCATCGGCCGGACACGCTCGGTTGCCAGGTGATCATGCGCAGCTCTCCCAGCTCGCGCCGCATCTTCCGCCAGCTCTCCCCGCCGTCGGTGGAGCGCCAGATCTGGCCCATGATCGTGCAGCAAAAGATCAGCCCGGGATCGGCCGGGTTCGTGCCGATCCACCAGATGGTGCTGTTGACGTGGCCCGGCAGGTCGACATTCTCCCAGCTCTCGCCCCGGTCGCGGCTCCTGAGCAGCATGCCGGTCTCGCCCGAGGGCCGATCGCCGACCGACAGGAAGACGATCTCGGAATCGTCGGCCCGGCGCTCCATGCAGCGCATGTAGACGAACGGCGCCTGGGGCACCTCGATATGCCGCCAATGCGCGGCGTTGTCGGTGCTCTTGTGCAGCCCCTCCTCGGTCGAGCACAGGATCTCGCGCCCGCCGTCGGCATCGTCGAAGAAGACCATGTTGTGGGTATCGACCGAGATCAGCCCCTCGTTGCGCTTCTCCCAGGTCTCGCCGAGGTCCGTGGTGCGGAAGATCCCCTCGATCTCGATCGACACCCAGACCGTCTTGGGATCGATCGGGTCGAACTGGATCGAGGTGACCCGGGGCGTGTTGATGAACCAGCACTCGGTGCCGTTGCCGAGCCGGCAGCGCTGCCAGGTGGCCCCGCCGTCGAGTGTCCGGAAGATCTCCGCCGGCCGGGTGCCGACGAAGATGATATCGGCATCGTGCGGCGCCTGGGCCATCTGCAGGATATGCAGCCCGTCCATCGGCGAGGGGATGTGGTTCCAGCGCGCGGCCGCCTGGTCCCAGCGATAGACCCCGAGGTCGGTGCCCGAGAGCACCTCGCCCGGCCGGTCGGGGTGGACCGACAAGCACCAGCAGCGCGATTCGTTGTAGATCCCGCCCGAGGTCGTATGCGCACGGTTCCAAGTCTCGCCGCGGTCGTGGCTGAACCATGTCGAGTGTCCGACCGAGGCGGCATAGGCCGTCACGTCCATCGCTTCGCCTTCCCTCTCTTGCCGGGGCCCGACACTATAGCCCCAAGGCCTGCGCCATCCTACGATGGCATCGGTCTGTGGAGAGTGATCGATGGCGGATTGTACCGCGCACGGGGCCGGGCACGATTGGGTAGCGCGCGCATCGGCGTTGTCGCCGAAGATCGCAGCGGCGGCCGAGCGGACCGAGCATGCGGGCAAGGTGGCGACCGAGGTGATGGCGGCGCTGCACGAGGTCGGGCTGTTCCGGCTCTGCCTGCCGCGCGCACTCGACGGCGCGGAAGCCTCGCCGATGACCATCATCGCCGTGCTGCAGACGGTGGCCGCTGCAGACGCGAGCACCGCCTGGTGCCTCGGCCAGGCGCTCGGCTGCTCGCTCGCCGCCGGGTTCGTCGCACCCGGGATCGCCCGGGAGATCTTCGGGCCGGCCGATGCGGTGCTCGCCTGGGGGCCGCCGAACGCGCACTCCCGCGCGGTCCCGGTCGAGGGCGGCTGGCGGGTGACCGGCAGGTGGAGCTACGCCAGCGGCATCCGCAACGCGACCTGGCTCGGCGGGCATGCTCGGGTCTACGAGCCGGACGGCGCGCCGCTTCTGACCGCCGACGGCCGGCCCGTCCTCAGGACGACGCTCTTTCCCGCGGCCAGCGCCGAGATCATGCCGGTCTGGGACGTGATCGGGCTGCGCGGCACCGGCAGCGACGACTATGGGGTCGAGGATCTGTTCGTGCCCGAGGCCTACACCTACACCCGCGACATCGCGCGCGACCGGCACGGCCCCGGCCCGCTGCACCGGATCGCGCAGACCTCGTTCTACGGCATGGCCTTTGCCGGGGTCGCGCTGGGCATCGGCCGCGCGAGCCTGGATTCCTTTATCGCGCTGGCTGCCGAGAAGACACCTTCCTACACTGCGACGACCTTGCAGGACAATGCCGCGGTCCAGCTCCAGGTCGCCCGCTGCGAGGGCCATCTCGGCGCCGGGCGGGCATTCCTGGTCGAGATGATGTCCGAGCTGTGGGACACCGTCTGCCGGGAGGCGGAACTCTCGCTCGCCCAGCGGGCCCGGCTCAGGATCGCCTGCACATATGCCAGCGAGCGTGCCCGCAAGGTGGTCGATTACACCTATCACGCCGCCGGCGCCGGGGCGATCCTTCGGCGCAACCCGTTCGAGCGGCGGTTCCGCGACATGCACGCCGTGGCCCAGCAGATCCAGGCCGCGCCATCGAACTTCGAGCATGCCGGCATGGCGTTGCTCGGGCTCGATCCCGGCGCGCGCGTCTGAAGCACGCTCCACAAACGGCGCCTTTCCTTGTCCTCGCCGCAAGGGTTCGCGATTGCCTTGCCGCCGGTTCTGCGCTCTTATCGTCGGGCGGTAACGGCCCGGTTTGGCGGATCGCCCGGGCGCTGCACCGGAAGGGAGAATGCGATGGCGACCATCGAGAGCGCCGCGAAGCCAAGGCCCGGCCTGTCGGGCCCGCCCCAGTTCAACGGCTTCGATCATGCCAGCCTGCCCTGCCGCGACCTCGAGGAGGGCATCAGCTTTTACCGCGATGTGATGGGCGGCGAGTTCGTGGTCCAGGAGGCCGCTTTCGCCCTGTTTCGGATCGCCGGCACCCGGATCGGGATCGGATCGGCCGGGGCCTCGTTCCTCGGCGAGGGTGCGGAGTATCCCCACATCGCCTTCGACGCTGGCGCTGATGCCCTGGTCCGGATGAAGGACTGGCTCACGGCCTGCGGCGTGCCGACCTCCGGTTTCTGGACGCGCAAGGGGGTCGAGACGCTGATGTTCTTCCGCGACCCCTCGGGCAACGTGATCGAGCTGTTCTGCCATGAGGGATTCGAGGGTGCGTCCGACCTGCCGCGCGGCCCCGCGCGCGGTCACGGCACCACCATCGATATCGACGCGCTGCGCTACAGCGATTGGCACCTCCCGGCAGACCGCGCCTGAACCGCTTCCATTAAATCCCGGTGTGCCTCGGCGCGTGGGTCCTGGTCAGCGATTCCGCCTTTTCGCCGCCCGGGCCGTAAAGGCCGTTCAGAACCTGCACCTGAGACCGACGCCCGGGTAACGCCCGCTCCGTCGGGTGTTGCGCGCGGTTGCCGTCAGCGCTCCCGCAATGGTCGGGTCTCCGGTTCCAGCGCGAGTGCTGCGACGCAGACGGCGCGGAGGGTGTTTGCGACCGCCGTCTCGGCCGGTAGATCGCGAGTAAGGATTGGTTGAAAACCAGCCTGTTTTCGGTGCGGTCCTGATCACATGGGCGGTCCTTCAAAATTCGACCGCGCTCGTGATACGGTGAAGCCGGTCGGTGCAGCGGAAGCGGGTATAGGGGCCGTTATCGGGATGAATCGAGAACCGCTCAATCCCATCACGGACGAAGAGATTCGCGCCTATGCGGAGGATGGCGCCGTCTGCATCCGCGGGCAATTCGACCAGGAATGGATCGATCATATGCTGGCCGTGATCGAAGCCAATCTGGAAAACCCCGTCGGCAACGTGCTGGTCAGCGGAGATGACGAACCCGGCAAGGTCGTCGCCAATTCTCACATGGCACGCAGCAATCCCGCATTCATGGATTTCGTGAAGAACTCACCGGCGCGGGAAATCGCGGCGCGCCTTCTGGGGCTCGACGAGGTGCGGTTTTTCTATGATCAACTTTTTATCAAGGACCCCGGCACGCTTCTGCCCACCGCCTGGCATCATGATCTGCCTTTTTGGCCGTTGGCGGGAAATCATGTGGCCTCTGTGTGGTTGACGCTGACGCCGGTGACTCAGGAAACGAGCGGGCTGGTCTACGTGGCGGGATCGCACAGATGGGACAAGATGTATCGTCCGATCCCGGCGGTACCTCGCGAAGGCTTTGCGCTCGCCGAGGCCGACGGTTTCGAGGATTGCCCGATGTTTCACAAGGAATTCGACAATCCCCGGTATCGATTTCTTTCCTGGGACATGGAGCCCGGCGACTGCATCGTCCACCATCCGTTGGCGGTGCATGGCGCGGGCGGCAACGCCTCCACCACAATCCGCAGAGTCGCGCTTTCATGTCGTTTTTTTGGCGGCGACATCGCCTGGTATGGCGCCCGCACCCGGTTCAATATCCCCGGCGCCGAGGAGGAGAACCTGCAGGTCGGTGTTCTGCCGGCCAATGACAAGATATTCCCGGTCGTCTGGCAGTCGGGAGCCAAATAAGGCGGAAAGAAGCGGGGTGGGCATTGCCGATACGGGTCAGCCACGAGTCCGTATATCCTCCAGCCCCATACGCTCTCGAACGCGCCGCCGGAGACGCTGCGGGTTCCGGCCGCGTATCCGAACCCCGGCGCCGGCGAGGCGGGGGGCAGCACTTCAAGAAGGCCATGATGCATTTCTGCCGGGCCCACCCGGCCGCGCGGATGGTCTCCGAGGTCGGGGATGCCGGACGGCAGGTCCTTCAGTTCATCGATACCGGCCATCAGCTATGGACCACGATTCACGTCCATCCCGCCAACCGCATCCTTCGATCGCGTTCACAAACCGCGGCGGCACCCGGTAGCGCCATTTTTCATCTTCTTTGGGTTCCAGGTTCCGCGCCTGGAAGACAGCGTCTCCGGCGAGCACGATATCGCTCTCGGGGACCTTGACCGTGACGGACATGTGGCCCGGCGCATGGCCTGGCGTTGGAAACATCGAGATGCCGGGCAATATTTCGGTCTCACCATGCACCAGCTCGAAGTTGCAGCCACAAAACGCAGGCCGGCGGACGCGGCGATGGTGCTTTCGGACGCCGCGGTCACCGGCGCGACCATGCGCCGGCCCGGGCTCCTCGGCCTGTTGCGTCTCGCCCGGCATCGCGGGACCGCATCAGCCGCTCGTTGAAGAACGTAGCGGCGATCCACGAGCGGCCGAGGGACGCCGGTCGGCAAACTTTTACGCCGCCGTTGACACCCAGGTCATTTGGACACCTCTCGTTGCGGATGCCCGAATCAAAACCCTTCGGATAAACAAATTCTTAAATCTCGGAAGACCCTACCCGTCGACGATCTTCCCCGGGTTCATCAGGCCGTTCGGATCCAGCGTCGCCTTCAGCGCCCGCATCACCGTGACCGCCTCGCCGTGCTCGGCCTCCAGATACTTGCGTTTGCCGTAGCCTATGCCGTGCTCGCCGGTCGAGGTGCCGCCCATGGCGAGCGCGCGGGCGATGAGGCGGTCGTTGAGGTCCGCGGCGGCGGCGAGTTCGGTTTCGTCGTCGGGGTCGAGCACGAAATCGACGTGGAAGTTGCCGTCGCCGACATGGCCGACGATGGGGGCCAGCAGGTCCGTCCGGGCGATGTCGGCGCGGGTCTCGGCAATGCATTCGGCCAGACGCGAGATCGGCACGCACACGTCGGTCGGCCAGGCCCGCTTGCCCGGGGCGAGCGCCATGTTGGCGTAGTGGGCATCGTGGCGGGCCTGCCAGAGTTTCGTTCGCTCCTCCTGCCGGTTGGTCCAGCGGAATTCCGCGCCCCCGTGTGCGGCCGCGAGCGCCTGGACGGACTCGGCTTGCTCGGCGACGGACGCCTCGCTGCCGTGGAACTCGAAGAACAGGACCGGGCTGTCGGGAAGGTCCGTCTTCGCCCATTTGTTGATGGCGGAGATCTGGGCCTCGTCGGCGAGCTCGATGCGGGCGACGGGGATGCCGGACTGGATGGTCTCGATGCAGGTCGCGACCGCCTCATCGACGCTCGGGAACGGGCAGACGGCGGCCGAGATCGCCTCCGGAATGCCGTATAGCCGCAGCGTGACCTCGACGATCACGCCGAGCGTGCCTTCCGAGCCGACGAACAGCCCGGTGAGGTCGTAGCCGGCCGATGATTTTCGCGCCCGCCCGCCGGTCCTGATCACCCTGCCGTCGGCCAGCACTACCGTCAGTCCGAGCACGTTCCCGCGCATGGTGCCGTAGCGCACCGCGTTGGTGCCCGACGCCCGGGTGGCCGCCATGCCGCCGATGGTCGCATCCGCGCCCGGGTCGATCGGGAAGAACAGGCCGGTGTCGCGCAAGTATTCGTTGAGCTGCTTCCTGGTGACGCCCGGCTCGACCCGGACGTCGAGGTCGGCGTCGTTGACCTCGATCACCCTGTTCATGCTCGAAAGGTCGATCGAGACGCCGCCGCGCAGCGCCGCCACATGGCCCTCGAGCGAGGTGCCGACACCAAACGGGATCATCGGCACCGCCTTCGCCGCGCACGCCTTGACGATGGCCACCACTTCCTCGGCGGTCTCGGGGAAGACCACCGCGTCCGGCGGATGACCCCTGTGGTGGGATTCGTCGCGGCCGTGGCGGTCGCACACCGTCGGGTTGGTGCTCACCCGCTCGCCCAGGAGGGCGCGCAGATCCTCGAGGATACCGCAATTGCGAATGCTTCCGTCCATGCGCCGGCCTCCCAGTCAAATACGCGTCGATCAAATACGCGTCGATTCGGCGGTCCTGTCGCCGACGAACATGCAGCCCGGCATGTGGGTGACCGCAAGGCTCGGCCTGGCGTTGAGGATCGCCTCCTGCGGGGTGACGCCGCAGGCCCAGAAGACGGGGATCTTGCCATCCTCGATGGTCACCGGGCGGCCGTATTCGGGCGCAGCGATGTCGGCGATGCCCAGTTCGGACGGATCACCGGCGTGGATCGGCGCGCCGTGGGCCATCGGGTAGCGGCCGGTCACCTCGGCGGCGCGCCTTGCCTCCTCGGGCGTGAACGGGCGCATCGAGACCACCATCGGGCCGTGGAAGGGCCCGGCCGGCACGGTCTGGCGGGTGGTTCGGTACATCGAGACGTAGCCGGTCTCGGCGATGTGCTGGATCAACAGCCCCGCGCGCTGCAGCGCTTCCTCGGCGATGAACGAGCAGCCGAGCAGGAACGTCACCAGATCCTCGCGCCACAGATCGGTGATCGCGGTCGGCTCGGCCACCAGCTCGCCGTCGCGGAAGACCCGGTAGCGCGGCAAGTCCGTGCGCACGTCCGCGCCCGGCGCGGTCCGACGGGGCTCGGGATCGCCCGGCTCCAGCACCTCCAGGATTGGGCACGGCCCGGGGTTGCGCTCGCAGAACACGGCAAAATCCGCAGCCTCTTCGGCCGGCAGGATCACCATGTTGGCCTGGACGTAGCCCGGCGCGTGGCCCGAGCTCGGGCCGGCGAAGCCGTCCTCGCGGCACAGCCGGCGGAACGCGGCCGGATCGGCGACGCTGGGGATTTTCTCGATCGTCATTGCGGCCTCTCGCTGCCGCCGCCCGCTCGCGCGGCTGGTAACGGTTATACGCCGCCCGCGGGCATTGACAAACCTCGACCAGGGCCGATGCGATGGTGATAGAGTGCGCTCCGTCTGACCGCCCGGCCCTGCCGCCCGGAAGCGCCGGTTTCGCTCCCGGGGCGCCGGCTGAGGGTTGCGCGGACAGGAACGGGGATCAATGGCCGGCATCTGGGGCAAGATCATCGGCGGTGCGGCGGGGCTCGCCCTCGGCGGACCGCTGGGCGCGCTGATCGGCGCGGTCGCCGGCCACGCCGTCGACAAGCTGCGCGGCGGGGCGGCCGGGGACGAGGTGGACTCCACGCGCGAGACGGCGTTCACCATCGCCGTCATCGTGCTCAGCGCCAAGATGGCCAAGGCCGACGGCCAGGTCACCCGCGACGAGATCGCCGCCTTTCGCCGGCTGGTCCACGTCCCGCCCGAGGAGATCAAGAACGTCGGCCGCGTGTTCGACCTGGCCCGCAAGGATGCGCGCGGCTTCGAGCCCTACGCGCGCCAGGTCGCGCGCATGTTCGCCTCCAACCCGGCGGTGCTGGAAGAGCTCCTGAATGCGCTGTTCTACATCGCAAAGGCGGACGGGGTGATCCACCCGGCCGAGCGCGACTACCTGGTGCGGGTGGCCGGGCTGTTCGGGTTCGACGAGGCGACCTTCAACCGGATCCATGCCGGCCACGCCGGCGCGGGCGAGATCGACCCCTACGCGATCCTCGGCGTCGATGCGCGCGCCGAGGATTCGGAGGTTCGCGAGGCCTGGCTGCGACTGACCCGGGAGAACCATCCCGACCGGCTGATCGCGCAAGGCATGCCCGACGATTTCATCGAAATCGCGACCGAGCGGATGGCCACGATCAACGCCGCCTGGGACATGGTCCGCAAGCAGCGCGGGCTGCGCTGAAGACCCGCCGCCGGCGCGGCCCGAGGCGGTGCTGTAACATTTTGCCGCACCAAATTGATATTCCGGGCCTTTTAACCTTGACCCCTCATCCGGTCCGCAATATTTAACTCGCATCCCAATTCTTGGAAAAGAACACAATGTCGACCAAATCGGAACTCGTCTCACTATTGAGGGTGAGCAAAGCGTCCCCGTTCCGGACGTGTCAGTGGCCCTACGGCGAACCCGGCAAAGATGGCTTTCGCTTTTGCGGCAGGAAGACCTTCGATACCTTCTCGTATTGCGCCGATCATGTGAAGATGGCCTATCGCGAGCCGGAGAGCCGGCGCGATCGCTCGTCCCAGCACCGGCGCAGCGCCGCCTGAGGCCGCGCCACCAACCAAGCCGGACACCAGCCGACCCCGCGATCTCCGCGCCCGCTGGCGCGCGCGGATTGCGGCGATGCCGGGTTGCGGTCCCTCTGCCGGGACAGGGGGCGGCACGGTGATCAAGACGCCGTCGCCGAACCATGACGCGCGGCCGGGTTCCGGGCCGATCGATCTGGTCGTTCTCCACTATACCGGCATGCCGAGCGCGCAGGCCGCGCTCGAGCGGCTGTGCGATCCGGCAACGGCGGTCAGTGCCCACTACCTGATCGAGGAGGCCGGCGCGGTCCATCGCCTGGTCGAGGAGGCGCGGCGTGCCTGGCATGCCGGCGTCGCGTCCTGGATGGGAGCGAGCGACGTCAACGACCGCTCGATCGGTATCGAGCTCGTCAACCCCGGCCATGCGTTCGGCTACCGGCCGTTCCCCGAAGCCCAGATGGCCGCACTCGAAGCGCTGTTGGGAGGGATCCTCACCCGCCACGGCATTTCCCCCCGACGGGTGGTCGGCCATTCCGACGTGGCGCCGATGCGCAAGCAGGATCCCGGCGAACTCTTCGACTGGCAGCGCCTGGCCCGCCAAGGCCTCGCCTTCTGGCCTCGGCAGGCTGCCGCGCCGGTTCCGCCGGAGCCGGCGGCGGTGCGGACGCTGCTTGAACGATGCGGCTACGGGCTCGAGGTCGGGGCGGACTCCCTGGCCGCCGCCCTGATCGCCTTTCAGCGCAGGTTCCGCCCTGCGTGCTGCGACGGTCGGCCGGACCACCAGACCATGAGCCTGCTGGCGGCGGTCGCCGACCAGCCGCGTTGACGAACCGCGCCGGCGCGACCACCTTTACTCGGTCAGGCGGCCGGATGGCCACCCCCCGCGCCCGCGCGGGGGGAGGAAAGTCCGGGCTCCACGGAAACACGGTGCCGGGTAACGCCCGGCGGGGGCGACCCCAGGGAAAGTGCCACAGAGAGCAGACCGCCGGCCCGCCGCGAGGCCGACCGGCAAGGGTGAAAGGGTGCGGTAAGAGCGCACCGCGTCGCCGGCAACGGCGATGGCAGGGCAAACCCCACCGGGAGCAAGACCGAGTAGGGGCGATCGTGGGTTCGGCCCGCAGGCGGGTTTCCGCGCCGTCGCCCGGGTAGGTCGCGCGAGGCGTCCGGCAACGGGCGTCCCAGATGAATGGCCATCCCCTGCATACGCAGGGACAGAACCCGGCTTACAGGCCGCCTGACGTCTGCCCCTCCCGGTCTGACGCCTAATAGCGCCGCTTCTCTACTTGGATATCCCGGCTTGCCGTCAAGAGAACATTAAGTGAACATAAATTTGCCGTAATTGCCGGCGATTATTAAACACCGTTGCGCCGGCGCGGACTTCCGGCAGTCAGGACGACGGTGAAGCGAAATGTTTAGAGGGTCTGGAAAGCCCCTGTTTATGCTTCGAATTTACTATAATGCCCATTGACGCCCATATTTTCCCATGATAAACCGTCCAGTCCCATTCGGGCTGGCGAGGGACGTGGCACCGTCGGTCTCAGGTCCGGCGGACGTGAATGCGTCTTGGAGGGGGAAGGTTGACCGCGTTTCTGTCGACCTACGTGAACAAAGTCGACCGCAAGGGCCGTGTTTCGGTGCCGGCGCCGTTTCGCGCCGTGTTGTCGGGATCGAGCTTCCCGGGACTTATCGCTTATCCGTCGCTGCGCCAGCCGGCGGTGGAAGTATTCGGCCGTGAAGTCCTCGACGAGCTCAACGCGCGCCGGATCAGTCAGTCGCTGGAGGGCGGCGACTTCGAGCAGGTCCTTCTGGGCGGCGGCGATCCGCTGGTCGAGGCGGTGATGCCGATCATCCGCGAGCTTCCCTTTGACGGGGAGGGCCGAATCATCCTCCCGGCGGCGCTTGTCGCCCATGCCGGGATCGAGGACCAGGCGGCCTTCGTCGGGCGCGGCAACCGGTTCCAGATCTGGGCGCCGTCTGCCTTCGAGGCCCATCAGCAGCAAACCATCGCCGGCCTGCGCGACCGCATCGCCCAAGCCACCGGGCGGCCGGAGGACGGCCAATGAGCCCGCCCGCCCATGTCTCGGTGATGCTGGCCGACGTGATCGCCGCGATCGCCCCGCGCGACGGCGCGATCTATGTCGACGGCACCTTCGGCGCCGGCGGCTACAGCCGCGCGTTCCTCGAAGCCGCCCGATGCACGGTCTGCGGCATCGACCGCGACCCGGCGGCCGCGGCGGCGGCCGTGGGCCTGCGCGCGGCGCACGGCGACCGCTTTACCCTGATCGAGGGCTGTTTCGGACGCATGGACGCGCTGCTGGCCGAACGCGGGATCGCGGCAGTCGATGGCATCGCACTCGATGTCGGGGTGTCTTCGATGCAGATCGACCGGCCCGAGCGCGGGTTCTCCTTCCGCAGCGACGGGCCGCTGGACATGCGCATGTCGGGCGCAGGCCGGTCGGCGGCCGACGTGGTCAACGAGGAGCCCGAGGCCGTCTTGGCCGATATCATCGGCCGTCTCGGCGAGGACCGCCGGGCGCGCCGCATCGCGCGTGCGATCGTTCGGGCGCGCGGCCGCAGCCCGATCACGCGGACGAGCGAGCTGGCCGCGATCGTGCGCGAAGCGGCCGGGCCGGGCCGCAGGTCCCGCCAGGACGCGATCGACCCGGCGACCCGCACCTTCCAGGCGATCCGCATCCATGTGAACGACGAGATCGGCGAGCTTGGCCGCGGCCTCGCCGCGGCCGAATCGCTGCTGCGCCCGGGCGGCCGGCTTGCGGTGGTTACCTTCCACTCGCTGGAGGACCGGACGGTCAAGCAGTTCCTTCTCGATCGCTCGTCGTTGCGGGCGCGGCCCTCGCGCCATCGGCCGGAGCCCGCCGAGACCCGCCGCGGCGAGACCTTCAAGCCGCTGCACCGCCGCCCCCGCAGGCCTTCAGACGCCGAGATCGAGGCCAATCCGCGGGCCCGCTCGGCGAAGCTGCGCGCGGCCGAGCGGACCCACGCGCCGGCCCGGGGGACGGCGTCGTGAGCCGGCGTTCGACCGTCGCCTGTGGGCTCCTCGCCGTGATCGTCGGCGCGTTCTCGATCGTCGTGAACACCGAGGTCCAGGAGCAGGAAGGCCGGCTCGACCGGATAAACAGCGACATCGCCGACCAGATCGAGGCGATCAACGTGTTGCGCGCGGAGTGGAGCTACGTCAACCGGCCGGCCCGGTTGGAAGACCTGGCGCGCCGCCACCTGGATCTGCGGATGCCGATGCCCGATCAGGTGATGAGGATTTCCGACCTGCCATTCGCCGAGCGGCCCGATGCGTCGGAATCGATGCCCGCCCGGCGCCCGTCGGCTCCGTTCGTCAAGATCGAAGGGCCGGCTTCGATGGCGGCCGAAGGGAGGCGGCAATGACCGTCCCGTCCCGGTTCACCGGCGGCGCGATCAGGCTGGACGGTCAGCGCAAGCAGGCTGTCGAGGTCGGCCGCAGCCGGCTGCTGATGTCCGGTGCCGTGCTGACCGCGATCTTCATGGTGATCGCCGCGCGCCTGGTCGACGTTACGGTGCTGCAGGCCGGGATCGAGCCGCGCGATGCGCCGAGCACGGCGCTGTCCCGCGGCGCGGCGGCGCGTGCCGAGATTACCGACCGCAACGGCGTTGTGCTCGCCGCCAGCCTGGCGACCGCGACGTTGCTCGCCGATTCGTGGCGCGTCCCCGAGCCGGGCCGCACCGCCGCGGCCCTACACCGGATTCTGCCCGACCTCGATCTCGCGGCAACCGCCGCCAAGCTCCGGGCGGGACGGCGTTTCATCGTGCTGCGCCGGCATCTGACGCCCAAGGAGCAGTATGCGATCAACCGTCTCGGCATCCCGGGGCTCCAATTCCGCCGCGATCAGCGGCGGGTCTATCCGGCCGGTCCGCTGACCGCCCATGCCGTCGGGTTCTCCGATCCCGACGGAAAGGGGCTTGCCGGGATCGAGCACCGGTTCGACGGCGATCTCCGGGTGCGCGGGGCGCCGCTGGTGCTGTCGCTCGACATCCGGGTCCAGCATGTTCTCCGCACCGCGCTGGCCGAGGCGATGCGCGCCCACCGCGCGGTCGGCGCCGCGGGTCTGGTCCTCGACGTCGCGACCGGGGAGCTGGTGGCGATCGGCTCGCTGCCCGATTTCGATCCCCACCGGGCGGCGCGGGCCTCTGCCGCGCAGCGTTTCAACCGAGCCACGCTCGGCATCTACGAGATGGGCTCGACCTTCAAGATCTTCACCACCGCGCTCGCGCTCGAAGCCGGCACGGTGACCCTGTCGGACGGGTTCGACGCGACCCGGCCGATCCGCGTAGCACGCTACTGGATCCGCGATTTTCATCCGCAGGCGCGGTGGCTGACGATCCCTGAAATCTTCATCCATTCCTCGAATATCGGCTCGGCGAAGATGGCGCTTGCCGTGGGCGGCCATCGCCAGCGCGCCTTCCTCGACAAGCTCGGTCTGTTGCGGCCGGTCGCGGTCGAGATCGGCGAGGTCGGCCGGCCGCTCTACCCGCGCCGGTGGGGAGACATCAACACGATGACGATCGGCTACGGACATGGTCTGGCGGTCTCGCCCCTGCAGCTCGCCGTCGGCGTGGCGGCGGTGGTCAATGGCGGGCTGATGCACCGCCCGACGCTGCTGCGCGAGGGAACCCGCGGCAACGCCAAGCCGCGCCGCGTGCTCTCGCCGGCCACCTCGGAGAAAATGCGCCGGCTGTTGCGGCTTGCGGTCGTCAAGGGAACCGGAAAGCGCGCCGTGGCGGCCGGCTATCTGGTCGGCGGCAAGACCGGCACCGCCGAACAGGCCGGCAGCGGCGGCTATGACCGCAAGCGGCTGCTTGCCTCCTTTGTGGCGGCCTTTCCGATACACCGGCCTCGATACGTGGTGCTGGCCATGTTCGAAGACCCCCAGGGCACGGCCGAGACCAAAGGTTTTGCGACCGGCGGCTGGGTCGCGGCGCCCGTCGTCGGGCGGATCATCGCCCGCATCGGCCCGCTGCTCGGCATCGAGCCGGTCGAGGAGCGCTCCGACGATATCGAGCCGCGCATACGCGTTGACGCGGTCAAGGCACCGGGCGGGAGCATGCGCCTTGCGGCTCATTGATCTTCTCGACGCCGATGTCACGGTGACCGGTGCGGGTGCCGCAGACGTCGAGATCACCGGCATCACTGCGGACTCCCGCGAGGTCGAGCCCGGCTTCCTGTTCGCCGCCCTGCCCGGCATCGCCACGGACGGACGGCATTTCATCGCCGAAGCGCTGGCGAAGGGCGCCGTGGCGTTGCTCGCGCCGCCGGACGCCGTTTTCAAGGACGCCGAGAAACGGATCTGCATTCTCACCGATGACAACCCGCGCCGCCGCCTCGCCTTGCTGGCGGCCCGATTCCACCAGCCGCAGCCCGAGATCGTCGTTGCAGTTACCGGAACCAACGGTAAGACGTCGGTGGCGATGTTCGCGCGCCAGATCTGGACGGCGATGGGCCGGGATGCGGCGAGCATCGGCACGCTGGGGATCGATCATACCTCGGCGCGGCGATCCGGCGCGCTGACCACGCCGGATCCGGTCACGCTGCACCGCGAGCTCGCCTCGCTTGCCCGTGCGGGAACCGAGCGAACGGCGCTGGAGGCATCGAGCCATGGTCTTGCGCAGCATCGCCTCGACGGCGTGCGGATCGCCGCGGCCGGGTTCACCAACCTGTCGCGCGATCACCTGGACTACCACGTCTCGTTCGAGGATTACCGCACCGCCAAGCGGCGGCTGTTCGACGAAATGCTGCCGCCCGGCGCCACCGCGGTGCTGAATGCCGACAGCCCCGAGTTCGGCGCGTTCGCCAGCTCTTGCATCGAACGGGGCTGCCCGGTGATCGATTACGGGCTCGCTGCCGGCGAGCTGCGGGTCCTCGACTGCGTGCCCGACGCCGACGGCCAGGTGGTCGAACTGGTCGCATTCGGGCAGGCATGCCAGGTCCGGCTCGGGCTGGCGGGCGGATTCCAGGTCGCCAACGCGCTGTGCGCGGTTGGCCTGATCGCCGGCGCGGGCGATGACTGGCAGGCCGCGATCGAAGCGTTCGAGACCCTCCGGGCACCGCCCGGCCGGCTCCAGCTTGCCGCGCGCGGCCCCGGCGGCGCGCCGGTCTATGTCGACTACGCCCACACGCCGGATGCGCTCTCGCATGCGCTTGCCGCACTCAAACAGCATGCCGAAGCCCAGCTTGCGGTGGTCTTCGGATGCGGCGGGGACCGCGATCCCGGCAAGCGGCCGCAGATGGGCGAGACCGCGGCGCGGCTTGCCGACCGGGTGATCGTGACCGATGACAACCCGCGTAGCGAGGACCCCGCCGCGATCCGGCACGCGGTGATCGCGGCTTGCCCCGGGGCGCGGGAGATCGGCGATCGGGCCGAGGCCATCCGGGTCGCTATCGCCGAGCTTCGCCAGGGCGACGTCCTGGTCATCAGCGGCAAGGGTCACGAGACCGGCCAGATCATCGGCGATTGCGTGCACCCGTTCGACGATGTCGAGATAGCCCGCGAGGCCGCACGCGCGCTCGGGGGCATTGCCGCGTGAGCGGCGCGCCCCTTTGGACCGCCGTGGAGGCGGCGCGCGCGACCGGTGCCCTCGATCTCGGCACCTGGCGGGCGGAGGGTGTCTCGATCGACAGCCGCACGACCGCGCCGGGCGATCTGTTTGTCGCCATAGAAGGGCCGCAGAACGATGGCCACGCCTTCGTATCCCAGGCCCTTGGCGCCGGCGCGGTTGCGGCGGTGGTGCATCGCAGGCCGCCGGAGATCGGCCCCGATGCGCCGCTGCTCGAAGTCACCGACACCCTGGCCGCGCTCGGCGCGCTCGGCGCCGCGGCGCGCGACCGAACAGGCGCGCGGATCGCCGCGGTCACGGGAAGCGTCGGCAAGACCAGCACCAAGGAGGCGCTGGGCCATGTGCTCGGCGGCCAGGCCCCGACCGCGGTCAGCGCGGCGAGCTACAACAACTGCTGGGGCGTGCCGCTGTCGCTCGCGCGGATGCCGCGTAGTTCCGCCTTCGGAATCTTCGAGATCGGCATGAACCATCCCGGCGAGATCGCACCGTTATCGCGGCTCGTCCGCCCGCATGTCGCGGTCATCACCAATGTCGAGGCGGCGCACACCGCCTTCTTCGACTCCTTGGAAGGCATCGCCGACGCGAAGGCGGAGATCTTCGAAGGGCTCGAGACAGGCGGCACCTGCATCCTCAACCGCGACAACCCATTCTTCGAGCGGTTGCGCAGCGCGGCATCGCAACGGCCCGGGGCGAGGATCGTGAGCTTCGGCACGGGCGAGGCCGACTACCGCGCTTGCGACATCGCGCTCGCGCCCGACGGCAGCACGGTCGAGGCAGACCTCGCCGGCCGGCGCATCGGCTTTCGGACCGCCTTGCCGGGGCGGCACTGGGTGCTGAACGCGCTGGCGGCGCTGGCCGCGGCCGACGCGCTGGGCGCCGATCTGGAACGCGCGGCCGCCGCACTCGCCGATCTGCCGGCGCTCGACGGACGCGGGCGCAGCCATGTCGTGGCTTGCAGCGGCGGGACGTTCACGCTGATCGATGACAGCTACAACGCCAATCCGGCCTCGGTGCGGGCCGCGATCGAGACGCTCGGCCGGATCGCACCGGCCCCTGGCGGTCGGCGGATCGCGGTTTTGGGTTCCATGCGCGAGCTCGGCTCCGACTCCGACGCGCTGCATGCCGGGCTTGCCGGCCCGCTGATCGCCAACGGGATCGATCTGGTGCATGCGGCCGGCGACATGCGGCTTGCGCTGGACCGCCTGCCGGCGGCGATGCGCGGCGCGAGCGCGGACAGCGGGCAGGTGCTGGCGGGCTTGGTGGCCGCGGCGGTCGGGGCCGGCGACGTCGTGATGGTGAAGGGGTCAAACGCAAGCCGCATGGCAGCGGTGGTGGAGCATCTGTTGTCCGCCGCGCAGGAAGCGCAGCCAAGCCATGTTCTATAACGCGCTTTTCCCGTTCGCCGACGAGGTCGGCATTTTCAACCTGTTCCGCTACATCACGCTCAGGACCGGCGGGGCAGCGATGACGGCCCTGTTCCTGACCCTGATCTTCGGGCCGTCGATCATTCGTTGGCTCAAGCTGCAGCAGGGCGCGGGCCAGCCGATCCGTGAGGACGGGCCGCAATCGCACCTGCTGACCAAGAAGGGAACGCCGACGATGGGCGGGGTGCTGATCCTGTTCTCGATCCTCATCGCCACCGTGCTGTGGGCGGATCTGACCAACCAGTATGTCTGGATCGCGCTCCTGGTGACGATGTCCTTCGGCGCGATCGGGCTCATCGACGACTATATGAAACTGAGCAGCCGGTCGAGCCGAGGCCTGTCCGGCTGGTCCAAGATCCTCGGACAGGTGGTCATCGGCGTGGCCGCGGCGTTCTGGATGGGCGCGGTGACGCTGGGTCCGCTTGCCGACGGCCTGACGGTTCCCTTCTTCAAGGACGTGCTGGTGCCGCTCGGCTGGTTCTTCGTGCCGTGGGCGGTGCTGGTGATGGTCGGCGCCTCGAACGCGGTCAACCTGACCGACGGGCTTGATGGGCTGGCGATCATGCCGGCCCTGATCGCCGCAGGTTGTTTCGCGATCATCGCCTATCTGGCGGGCAACGCGGTGTTTTCCAGCTACCTGCAGATCCATCACGTCCGCGGCGCGGGCGAGCTTGCGGTGTTCTGCGGCGCTCTCGTCGGCGCCGGTCTGGGGTTCCTGTGGTTCAACGCACCCCCGGCGATGGTGTTCATGGGCGATACCGGCTCGCTTTCCGTCGGCGGGGCGCTGGGCGCGGTCAGCCTGATCACCAAGCACGAGCTGGTGCTGGCGATCATCGGCGGGCTGTTCGTCCTGGAGACGATCTCGGTGATCGTCCAGGTCGTATCCTTCAAGCTGACCGGCCGGCGGATCTTCCGCATGGCGCCGCTGCACCACCATTTCGAGCACAAGGGCTGGGCCGAATCGACCATCGTGATCCGGTTCTGGATCATCGCGACCGTGCTGGCGCTGGCCGGCCTGTCGACGCTGAAGCTGCGCTAAAGCGATGCGCGTGGCGAGCCGCAAAGACCAGACCCTTGCCGTCCTCGGGCTCGGCAGCTCCGGGACCGCGACCGCATCGGCGCTGATCGAAGGCGGCGCGCAGGTGCTCGCCTGGGATGATTCCGCCGATGCCCGCGCGGCCGCCCGGATCGCGCTCAGCGATCCGGGCGGCTGGGACTGGCGGGCGGTCTCGGCGTTGGTCCCGAGCCCCGGCGTCCCGCTGACCCATCCCGCGCCGCATCCCGTCGTGGCCCGGGCGCGCACGGCGGGATGCCCGGTGATCGGCGATATCGAGCTGTTGGGCGAGACGGTCAGCGGCGCCACGCTCGTCGGCATTACCGGCACCAACGGCAAGTCGACCACCACCGCGCTGCTCGGCCACGTCCTGGTGCGCGCCGGCCTGCCGGTCGCCGTCGGCGGCAATCTCGGCCCGCCGGCGCTCGGCCTGCCGGCACTGGGGGACGAGGGGATCTACGTGCTGGAGCTGTCGTCCTACCAGCTCGACCTGATCGTGCAGACCCGCTTCGACATCGCGGTCCTGCTCAATATCACCGCCGATCACCTCGACCGGCACGGCGGCATGGACGGGTACGTTGCGGCCAAGCGGCGCATCTTCCGCAAGCGCGCCGGCGGCCCCGGGCAGACCGCGGTCATCGGCCTCGATGACGAGATATCCAACCGCCTCGGCATCGAAATTGCCCGCGACCCTGACTGGCGCACCATTCCCATCGCCGTCGATAAAATCGCCGACCGTGGGGTCTACGTGATCGGCGGTCGGCTGTTCGACGGCGCGTCCGCCTCCCCCGATATCCCGGTAGCCGACCTGCGCGGCATCCAGACCCTGCCCGGATCGCACAACCACCAGAATGCCGCCGCCGCGTTCGCAGCCGCCAGCGCGCTCGGGGTGGATGCCGCCGTCATCGCGGAGGCGTTGGCGAGCTATCCGGGCCTGCCGCACCGCCAGGAGATGGTCGCGCGCATCGGCGACGTCGCCTACGTCAACGACTCCAAGGCGACCAACGGCGAGGCGGCGCTGCGGGCGATCCGCAGCTATGACCGGATCTACTGGATCGCCGGCGGGCTCGCCAAGGCCGATGGGCTGGAGGCCGTGCTGCCGGAGCTTCACCGGGTCCGGCATGCCTATCTGATTGGCGAGGCCGAGGACCGCTTCGCCGCCGAGATCGGCGATCGCATCCCGACCACGCGCTGCGGCGCGCTGGACCGGGCGCTCGAGGCCGCGCATGCGGGCGCCCAGACCGACGGCGAACCCGGCGGCATCGTGCTGCTATCACCGGCGTGCGCCTCGTTCGACCAATGGCCGTCCTTCGGTGCGCGCGGCGATGCGTTCCGCGACCGGGTGCGCACGCTCGCCGGCTCCAGGGAGGGCGCCGGATGAGCGCGTTCACCCGCACCGACACATCGGTCCTCGGGCGCTGGTGGTGGACGATCGACCGGTGGACCCTGGCCGCGGTCGCGCTTCTGCTGGCCTGCGGCGTCCTGCTGGTGCTGGCGGCGAGCCCGTCGGTTGCGGAGCGCCTGCGGCTGGACCCCTACCATTTGGCGTGGCGCCAGGTCGCCTATATGCCGCTGGCCTGCGCGATCATGATCGGCGTCTCGCTGCTGTCGCCCAGGGCGGTGCGCCGACTGGCGTTCGCCGTCTTCGGCCTGGCGCTGTCCGGGATCGCTGTGACCTTTTTCGCCGGCGAGCAGATCAACGGCGCGCGGCGTTGGCTCGATCTCGGCCCGCTGTCGGTCCAACCTTCCGAGTTCATCAAGCCATCCTTGGCCATCGTCGCCGCCTGGGGCTTTGCCCAGTACCGCGAAGCGGGCCGGTCGGAGGGACGGACCGCCGCCGTCGGGCTGTTCGTTCTGGTGGTCGGGCTGCTGATCCTGCAGCCCGATATCGGCATGGCCTGCGTCGTCACCGCGGCCTGGTTCGCGCAGTTCCTGCTGGCCGGGCTCGCGCTGTCCTGGGCGGTCGGGCTTGCCGCAGGCGCCCTCGGATCGATGATCGGCGCCTATCTGCTGCTGCCCCATGTCGCCAACCGCATCGACCTCTTCCTCGATCCCGGGTCGGGCGACAGCTTCCAGGTCGACAGGTCGTTGCAGGCCTTCATGAACGGCGGCTTGCTGGGCCGCGGCCCGGGCGAAGGCACGGTCAAGGAGAGCCTGCCCGATGCCCACGCCGACTTCATCTTCGCGGTCGCCGGCGAGGAGTTCGGCCTGATCGCCTGCCTTGCCATCCTCGGCCTGTTCGCCGTCGTCGTTCTGCGCGGCCTGTTCCATGCACTTCAGGAGACCAGCCTCTACGTGATGATCGCGCTCACCGGACTCTTGGTCCAGTTCGGCCTGCAAGCGGCGGTTCACATGGGCTCCACGCTGCGGCTGATCCCGACCAAGGGAATGACGCTGCCGTTCATCTCCTATGGCGGCTCGTCGATGATCGCGGTGGCGTTGGCGATCGGCATGGTGCTGGCTCTGACCCGGCGCCGGGTCGGCGGAGAGCCGCTATGAACGCCGCGGCACGCCCCGTCGTCCTGGCCGCCGGCGGCACCGGCGGCCATATGTTCCCTGCCGAGGCGCTGGCCGGCGCGCTCCGCGACCGCGGCCGGGCGACGGTGCTGATCAGCGACGCCCGGGGGGCGGGGTTCGGCGGCGGGGCGGCCGCCACACCGGTCCACCGCATCGCCGCGCGCTCGCCGACCGGCGGCATCGGCGGCAAGGCGCGGGGTGCCGCGTCGCTGTGCCGCGGCTGGCTCCAGGCCCGCCGCCTGCTCGCCCGCATCGGGCCCGCGGCCGTCGTCGGCTTCGGCGGCTACCCCTCGGTGCCGACGGTGTTCGCCGCCACAAGAGCCGCGCTGCCGACGATGATCCACGAACAGAACGCCGTGCTCGGCCGGGCCAACGCGGTGCTTGCGCCGCGGGTGGATGTCATCGCGACCGGCTTCGCCGCCGTTGCCGGCCTGCGCCCGAACGACGCGCGCAAGACCGTGCACACCGGCAACCCGGTGCGCGCGGCCGCGGCCGCGCGCGGCGGCTTGCCCTATTCGAGGCCCCAACCCGACATGGTCCTGATCATCGGCGGCAGCCAGGGCGCGCGGATCCTGAGCGACGTGGTGCCCGCGGCGGTCGCGCTTCTGCCGGAGCCGGCACGGGCGGGCTTGCGCATCGTCCAGCAGGCCCGCCCGGAGGATTGCGACCGCGTTGCGGCGGCCTACCGCGAGATCGCGGCTGACGCCGAGGTGAAGGCCTTTTTCGACGACCTCCCCGACCGGATGGGGCAGGCGAGCGTGGTTGTCACCCGCGCCGGGGCTTCGTCGATCACCGAGCTGATGACAATTGCCCGCCCGGCGATCCTGGTCCCTTACCGCCTTGCCGCCGACGACCACCAGCTCGCCAACGCGCGGGCGCTGGAGGCCCAGGGTGCCGCCTGGGTGATGCCCGAGACCGAATTCACCGCCCAGGCTCTGGCCGACCGGCTGGCGGGACTGCTGTGCGATGACGCCGCGCTCGCCCATGCCGCCGCCGCCATCCGCGCGATGGCGATGCCCGACGCTGCTGCGCTGCTTGCCGACCAGGTCGAGCGCATCGTCCGGCGCGAGGGCCCCGCTTCACGGAGCAGGGCGGCATGAGACCTCTGCCCCTTTCGGTCGGCACCATCCATTTCGTCGGCATCGGCGGCATCGGCATGAGCGGCATCGCCGAGGTGCTGCACAATCTCGGCTACCGCGTCCAAGGCAGCGACGTCGCCGAAAGCGCCAACGTCGTCAGGCTGCGCGACCTCGGGATCACGGTCCATGTCGGCCACGACGCGGCCAATCTCGGCGATGCGACGGTCGTCGTGACCAGCTCGGCGATCACGTCCGGGAACCCCGAGGTCGTCGATGCCCGGACCCGGCTGATCCCGATCGTCCGCCGCGCCGAGATGCTTGCCGAGATCATGCGCCTCAAATGGTCGATCGCAGTCGGCGGCACCCACGGCAAGACCACCACCACCTCGATCGTCGCCGCCCTGCTGGAGGCCGCCGACCTCGATCCGACGGTGATCAACGGCGGGATAATCAACGCCTACGGCACCAACGCGCGGCGCGGCGACGGCGAGTGGATCGTCGTCGAGGCCGACGAGTCCGACGGCTCGTTCGTCAAGCTGCCGGCGACCGTCGCGGTGGTCACCAACATCAACCCGGAGCATCTGGATTTCTACGGCTCCTTCGCCGACCTGCGGCGGGCATTCGTCTCCTTCGTCGCCAACATCCCGTTCTACGGGTTCGCCGCCTTGTGCATCGACCACCCCGAGGTGCAGGGGCTGATCCACAAGGTCTCCGATCGGCGGTTGCTGACCTACGGGATGAGTCCTCAGGCCGATTTCCGGGCGGTCAATGTCGCGACCCTGGCCACCGGGTCGCGTTTCGATGTGGTGATCGCCGAACGAAACACTGGCCAGACCAGGACGCTTTGCGGGCTCGTGCTGCCGATGGCTGGAAACCACAATGTCCAGAATGCGCTGGCGGCGATCGCGATAGCCACCGAGATGGGCATCGCCGAGGAGACGATCAGGCGCGGGCTCGCCGGCTTCAGCGGCGTCAAGCGGCGGTTCACCCGGACCGGCGAGGCCGGCGGCATCACCGTCATCGACGATTACGGCCACCACCCGGTAGAGATTGCCGCGGTCCTGGCCGCTGCCCGGGCAAGTTGCCAGCGTGCGGTGGTCGCGGTCGTCCAGCCCCATCGCTACAGCCGGCTCGCCAACCTGTTCGAGGATTTCTGCACCTGCTTCAACGACGCCGACATGGTGATCGTCGCCGAGGTCTATCCCGCCGGCGAGGCGCCGATCGAGGGTTATGACCGCGATCGGCTGGTCGCGGGCCTGCGCGCGCGCGGCCACCGCAGCGTGCTGGCGCTGGAGGACCCGGAGACGCTGGCCGAGGTGATCGCCGATTTGTGCGGGCCCGGCGATCTGGTCGTCTGCCTCGGTGCCGGCAGCATCACCGCCTGGGCCAACGCCTTACCGCAACGGCTCGACGCGCTGTTCGAGGCGCCGTCCGCGGCCGGCCGGGAGATCGGATCATGATGGCGGCGTCGCTGGAGCCCCGCCTGGTCGATCGGCTGCCGCCGGTGCGCGGCCGCATCACTACGCAGGCCCGGCTCGCCGACACCATGTGGTTCCGCGTCGGCGGGCCGGCGGAGATCCTGTTCGAGCCGGCCGACGCCGCCGACCTCGCCGCGTTCCTGCGCGCGCGGCCCCGCGAAGTGCCGGTCACCGTCCTCGGCGTCGGCTCGAACGTGCTCGTGCGCGACGGCGGGATCGCAGGCGTCGTTGTCCGCCTGGGCCGCCCGTTCGCGGAGATCGCCTGTTCCGGTGTGGACGTCCGCGTCGGCGCCGGTGCGATGGACGTCACCGTCGCGCGCGCCTGCCGCGATGCCGGCATCGGCGACCTCGAATTCCTGTGCGGCATCCCGGGCACGATCGGCGGCGCCTTGCGGATGAACGCAGGTGCCTACGGCGGCGAGATCAAGGACGTGATCGTCAGCGCCACGGCGCTCGATCCCGCAGGAACGAGCCATCACCTGGACGGCGATGCGTTGGGCTACGGCTACCGGTCGTGTGCGGTCCCGCCCCGGTGGATCTTCGTTGCCGCGCACCTGCGCGGGGCCGGAGATTCGCGCGCGGCGATATCGGCCAGGATGGAGCAGATCGCGGCCTCGCGCCGGGAAACCCAACCGGTACGCTCGCGCACCGGTGGCAGCACCTTCAAGAACCCGCCGGGCGGTGCGGCCTGGGCGCTGATCGATCAGGCCGGGTGCCGAGGCCTGCGCGTCGGGGCCGCGCAGGTCTCCGACCAGCACGCGAACTTTCTGATCAACACCGGTGGTGCGAGTGCGGGTGAGCTGGAATCGCTGGGCGAGGAGGTGCGCCGCCGGGTCGAGGAGCGCACCGGCGCTGTGCTCGAGTGGGAGATCGAACGTCTTGGCCAAGCGGCCGGGCGAGGCGGCGATGGCTAAGTCGGTCATGGTCCTGATGGGCGGTATCTCGCGCGAGCGCGAGGTTTCTCTGGTCAGCGGCAATGCGGTCGCCGAGGCGTTGCGGCAGGCCGGCTACGATGCCGCCACGCTCGATGTCGGCCGGGATATCGCTGCGATTGCGCCGGCGCTCGACCCGGCGCCGGACGTGGTCTTCAACGCGTTGCACGGCCGTTACGGCGAGGACGGGCGGGTCCAGGGCCTGCTGGAGATTCTGGGAATTCCCTACACCCATTCCGGTGTGCTGGCATCCGCGCTGGCGATGGACAAGCCGATGGCGAAGCGGCTCTACCGCGATGCCGGGATCCGTTGTTCCGAGCACATCATCGCCTCCCGCGAAGCGGTGATTGTGGGCGAGCCGATGGAACGGCCCTACGTGATCAAGCCGCTCAACGAGGGCTCCAGCCTCGGCGTGCGCATCGTCACCGAAGACGCCGAAGATGCGCCGTTCATCGAAGACGACTGGCCGTTCGGCGAGACCGTGATGGTCGAGCGCTATGTGCCGGGTCGGGAGATCACCGTTGCGGTGATGGGCGAGCGTGCGCTGGGCGTGACCGAGATCCGCCCCAAGGTCGGGTTCTACGACTACACGGCAAAATATACCGAAGGGGTGGCGGAGCACCTGATCCCCGCGCCGCTGCCCGAGACCGTCTACGCGAAGGCCATGAGCGTCTCGCTCGCCGCCCACAAGGCGCTTGGCTGCCGCGGCGTGTCGCGAGCCGACCTGCGCTACGACGATACCGCTGGCGGGCCGGAGGCGGTCTATCTGCTCGAGGTCAACACCCAGCCCGGCATGACCCCGCTGTCGCTGGTGCCGGAGCTCGCGGCCCATGCCGGCGTCGACTTCGCAACCCTGGTGAGCTGGATGGTGGAGCAAGCACGGTGCGACGGATGAACCGGACTGGGCCGCGCCGCGAAGTCTTGAGGGCACACCTCGCGCGCGCGCGCAGGGTGACGGCCCTGTCGCTGGCCGCGGTTTTCGTCGTGCTCACCCTCGGGGGACCGGCCTGGCTCTGGCAATCCGGCCTCGCGCCGGGTTACGCCGCCCACGCCCGCAAGGCGGCAGTCGCGGCTTCAGCCGATCTCGGCCTATACATCCGCGAGATTCGCATCACCGGCAACGGCCACATCACACGCGAGGCGGTCCTGGGCGAATCGGAGTTGCGGCTCGGCGCGCCGATCCTCGCCTTCGACCCGGCGGCGATCCGCACCCGCCTGGAGCGCATGGCGTGGATCGAGCGGGCGGTCGTCTCCCGCCTCCTGCCCGGCACCGCGGTGATCGAGATCGTCGAACGCCGGCCCTTCGCGCTGTGGCAGCGCGGCGGCAGCCTGTTCCTGATCGACGAGGCGGGGATCGTGCTCGCCGAGCGCGACCTCCATCGCTTCGCCGGATTGCCGCTGATCGTCGGCACGCGCACGCCCCAGGCCGCCAAGCAACTTTTCGCGACGCTCTCCACCGAACCCGATCTCGGCAGCCGGGTCGAGGCGGTCATCCGGGTCGGCGAGCGGCGCTGGGACCTGCGGCTCGACAACGGCATCGATGTGCGGCTGCCCGAGGCGGGCGAGGAAGCGGCCTGGCGCATGCTTGCGCGGCTCGAGCGGCGCCATGCGCTGCTCGCGCGCCAAATCTCGGCGATCGATCTCAGGATTTCCGACCGCATCGTCGTCACCCGCAGCGATGCGCCCGGACCGCAGCCGGGAGGACAACGCTGATGGCCAAGCCGCGCAACGGCGTGCTTGCCGCACTCGACATCGGCAGCTCCAAGATCGCCTGCCTGATCGCCTCCTTGCGGCCCGAAGGCGGCATGCGGGTAAGCGGCATCGGTCATCATGCCGCGCGCGGCGTGCGCGCCGGCGCGATTGTCGACATGCAGGCGGCCGAGACCGCGATCCTGACCGCGGTCAGCGCGGCCGAGGAGCTCGCCGGGGAGCGGCTGCGCTCGGTGATCACCAACATTTCCGCCGGCCGGCCGTCCTCGCGGATGTTCGGCGTGGAGGTGCAGATCGACGGCCACGAGGTGGGCGATGCGGATCTTCGCCGGGTCTACGGGCACGGTCTGACACGCAACGGCGGCGACAACCGCTCGCTGATCCACTGCATCCCCATCGCCTACAACATCGACGGCAACCGGGGTATTCACGACCCGCGCGGCATGTACGGCCAGCGCCTGGGCGTGGACATGCACCTTGTCAGCGCGGAGTCCGGCGCGCTGAAGAACCTCACGACCTGCGTCTCGCGCTGCCACCTCGATATCGAGGAGGTCGTGGTATCGCCCTATGCGGCGGGTCTGGCCTGCCTGGTCGAGGACGAAATCGACCTTGGGACCACGGTGGTCGACCTGGGCGGCGGGACGACGTCGCTAGCGGTCTTCTACGACGGCCATGTGGTCCTGACCGACGTGGTTCCGCTGGGCGGTGGGCACGTCACCAAGGACATTGCCCGCGGGCTGTCGACGCCGCTGGTCCATGCTGAGCGGATGAAGGTGCTCTATGGCAGCGTGCTGCCCTCGCCGTCCGATGAGCAGGAGCTGATCGACGTCCCGTTGGTCGGCGAGGAGGACCGCAACCAGCCCAACCACGTTCCGCGCTCACTGCTGGTCGGCATCATCCGGCCCCGGGTGGAGGAGATCTTCGAGCTCGTCCGCGACCGGCTGGAGGCCAACGGCATGGCCCGGTTCGCGGGCAGGCGGATGGTTCTGACCGGCGGGGCGAGCCAGCTTGCCGGCGTGCGAGAGCTTGCAACCCTGATGCTCGGAAAGCAGGTCCGGCTCGGTCGGCCGATGCGCATGAACGGGTTGGCCGAGGCGGTCAGCGGTCCTGCGTTCTCGACCGTGGCGGGACTGCTGAGGTTCGCCCTGGAGCGCCACGGCCAGCCCGATTTCGCGGTGCGCGGCACCGCAGACCCCAACGGCAAGCTCGGCCGGCTGGGTCAATGGCTACGCGAGAGCATCCAATGAACACACCAATCCTTAGAGCGAGGAGACGCTGATGACCATCAACCTTTCGGTCCCGCAGCAGGAGAGTGCATTGAAACCGAGAATCACAGTGATCGGCGTGGGTGGCGCGGGCGGCAACGCGGTCAACAACATGATCAACGCCAAGCTCGAGGGGGTCGATTTCCTCGTTGCCAACACCGATGCCCAATCGCTGGTCCAGTCTCTGGCCGAGCGCAAGATCCAACTCGGCCAGAACATCACCCACGGCCTGGGCGCCGGGGCCCGTCCGGAGATCGGGCGCGCCGCGGCCGAAGAGGCGATAGAGGAGCTGGCCGACCACCTGTCCGGCACCAACATGGTGTTCGTCACCGGCGGCATGGGCGGCGGCACCGGCACCGGCGCGGCGCCGGTCATCGCGCGGCTCGCCCGCGAGCATGGCATCCTCACCCTCGGTGTGGTCACCAAGCCCTTCAACTTCGAAGGCGTCAACCGCGCGCGCATTGCCGACGCCGGCATCCAGGAGATGCAGCAATATGTCGACACCCTGATCGTGATCCCGAACCAGAACCTGTTCAGGGTGGCCAACGAGAAGACGACATTCGCCGATGCCTTCGCGATGGCCGACCAGGTTCTCCATTCCGGCGTGCGCGGCATCACCGATCTGATGGTCGTGCCCGGCCTGATCAACCTCGACTTCGCCGACATCCGCACGGTGATGGGCGAGATGGGCAAGGCCATGATGGGCACCGGCGAGGCCGAGGGCGAGCAGCGCGCGACCGTGGCCGCCGAGGCGGCGATTTCCAACCCGCTGCTCGACGAGGTGTCGATGAAGGGCGCACGCGGGGTGCTGATCAACATCACCGGCGGCCCCGAAATGACCCTGTTCGAGGTCGACGAGGCAGCCAACCGGATCGGTCAGGAAGTCGACCCGGAAGCCAACATCATCTTCGGCTCGACCTTGGACCCCAACCTCGGGGAGCGCATGCGGGTCTCCGTCGTTGCGACCGGCATCGAGGTCGAGGCCGGCATGCCGGCCAAGCCGGTGCTCAAGGTGGTGACCGAGGCGAAGAAAGCCGCTGCCGTGCCGCCGCCGGCCGCCACCCCGCCGCCCGCTGCCGCGATGCGGCCGATGCTGGCAATCGACGAACCGGCGCCGGAGCCGCAAGACGATCCGGAGCCTGCTATTGTGGCGTCCTTCGACGAGCCGGCCGATCCGGTCGGGCATCCGCCGCTGGACGAGGTGTTGGACGAGGAGCTGGCCATCGACCTCGACATCGGTTCCCGGGAGATCGGAAGTGCTTGGCTCGAATTTTCCGCGACCGTGAAAGAGGACGAGCCGGAACATCAGCAGCGGCGCAGCCCGAGCCTGCTCGAGCGCATGACGGGGGGCAGCAAGACACGGCGCCGACGCGAGGTCGCCGAGGACGAGCCGGCAATCGCGCCGATCAGCCCGGTCCTGGAGCCCCGCGCCCCGGCGTCCGCGCCGCCGCTGCTACCACCGGAGCCGAAGCTGGAACCGGACGCCGCGACCGCACGGGCCACCGCGCCGGCTCAGCCGACGTTCGATGAGTTCGTCCCCGAGGATACCGCGCCCAGCGCCGGCAGCGAGGACGACCTTCTGGACATCCCGGCCTTCCTTCGGCGCCAGGCGAACTGACCGGAGCACCCCGCCTCGTCGACCGGCGAGGCGGGGTGCGGCCTGCATGCCGCCGTGCCGGTCGGCGCAGCGGCATGAAACGCCGGGCCAGCCCGGCCCGGGCGGCTTAAGCTCGAACCGTCGCCATGGTATACTCGCTGCCGCGCACGCCGGCCGTGCGCGCGAGACATCGAGGTATGGATGGCGTCACCGTCGAGTGTGCCGGTCCGGTTCTGCGGTCGATGCGGGTTGATCGCATCGATCCTGCTGCTTGCGGCCTGCGGTTCGAGCGAGTCCGAAGACACCGAGCGCTATGTCGAGCGGCCGGTCCACGAGATCTACAACCAGGCGGTCGACACGCTGCAGAGCGAGGATTACCTGGCCGCGGCGAAACTGTTCGACGATGTCGAGCGTCAGCACCCCTATTCGGTCTGGGCGTCCAAGGCCCAGCTCATGGCAGCCTTCGCCAGCTATCAGGCCAAGCTCTACGATGAAGCCCTGATCGCGCTCGGCCGGTTCATCCAGCTCCATCCGGGAAACCGCGACATCGCCTACGCCTACTATCTGCGTGCGCTGTGCCACTACGAACAGATCTCCGACGTCTCGCGCGACCAGCTCAATACCCAGAAGGCCTTCACTGCGCTGCAGGAGGTCATCAGGCGGTTCCCGGAGACGGCCTTCGCCCGTGATGCCAAGCTCAAGATCGACCTGACCAGGGATCATCTTGCGGGCAAGGAGATGGAGGTCGGCCGGTTCTATCTCAGGCGCGGGCATTACCTGGCCGCGATCAACCGCTTCCGCATCGTTGTCGACGACTTTCAGACCACTTCGCACGTGCCCGAAGCCCTGCACCGGCTGGTCGAGGCCCACACTGCGCTGGGGTTGCAGGAAGAGGCCCGGAAAGCCGCCTCCGTCCTGGGACACAACTATCCCGGCAGCCAGTGGTACGGCGACAGCTACGCGCTCGCGAGCGGTCGGGACACGCGTCCGCCGGACGACCGCGGGTTCTTCGCGCGCGCCTTCGACTGGATGTTCTAGGGCTCATGCTGCTCTCGCTCTCGGTTCGGAATGTCGTCCTGATCGAGCGCTTGGAAATTTCATTCAAGCCCGGGCTCTGTGTGCTGACCGGGGAAACCGGCGCCGGGAAGTCGATCCTGCTCGATGCGCTGGGCCTGGCGCTCGGCACGCGCGCCGATGCCGGGCTGGTGCGCCGGACCGGCCTCGATGCGGCGCCGGTCACCGCGAGCGTCTCGGCGGCCTTCGCGTTGCCGGCCGGCCATCCCGTGTTCGCCGCGATCGCCGAACAGGGGTTGGATGCGCCATCGCGCGGCGAGCCTTTGATCCTGCGCAGGACGGTGAACGCCGACGGGCGCTCCCGCGCATTCATCCATGACCAGCCGGTCGCGGCCCAGTTCCTGCGCAGTATCGGCGAGAGCCTCGTTTCAATCATCGGGCAATTCGCCAGCCAGGATCTTGGCGAGGGCACCAGCCACCGCGCCGCGCTCGATGATTTCGCGGCTCTATCCCAGCCCCGCGCGGTGACCGGGGTGGCCTACCGCGCCTGGCGCGATGCAGAGGCGGCGTTTGCCGACGCCAAGGAGGCGGCCGACAGTGCGGTGCGCGAGGAAGCCTGGCTGCGCCACGCGGTCGAGGAGCTCGACGCGTTGGCACCGCAGGCGGGCGAAGAGGAGGCGCTGGGCGCAGTCCGGCGGCGGCTCCAGCACGCCGAGCGACTGGGCGAGGCGCTCGCCGAGGCGACCGCGGCGCTCGATGATGACGGCGGCGGCGTAGAGGCCCGTCTGGGCGTTGCCCATCGTGTGCTTGCCCGCAGGGCCGAGCTTGCCGGCGGCGCGCTCGATTCGGCTCTGGAGGCGCTGGACCGGGCGTCCACCGAAGCTGCGGAGGCGCGCGCGGCGATCGCGCGCGCGGTCGAGGACATGCAAGTCGAGCCGGACCGCCTGGAGGCGGCCGAGGAGCGCTTGTTCGCGCTGCGCGCGCTCGCGCGCAAGCACGGCGTGGAGCCCGACGCGCTGCCCGGGCTGCGCGAGGAGCTCGCCGCAAAGCTTGCCCTGATCGAGGATCGGGCCGGAGCACTGGCCGCGCTTGCCAAGGCGGCCGCCGACGCAAGGGCCGGGTTTTTGTCCGCCGCGCAAGCGCTCAGCCGGGATCGCAGCGAGGCCGCCGCCGGCCTCGATGAAGCCGTCCGGCGCGAGCTCGGGCCGTTGCGGCTGGGCGCGGCGCGCTTCGTCACCGTGGTCGAGACTCCGCCGGAGACCGGCTGGGGGCCGCACGGCATCGACCGGGTCGAGTTCACCGCGGCGACCAACGCCAATGCCGCGCCGGGGCGGCTTTCGCGCATCGCCTCGGGCGGGGAGCTCGCGCGGTTCATGCTTGCGCTGAAGGTGGTCATGGCGCGCACCGAGGCTGTCCGGACGCTGATCTTCGATGAGGTCGATTCCGGGATTGGCGGGGCCACTTCGGCCGCGGTCGGCGAGCGGTTGCGCCGGCTGGGTCAGGCGGTCCAGGTGCTGGTGATCACCCACTCGCCGCAGGTCGCGGCACTGGGCGCCGCCCACTGGCGGGTCCACAAGCGCGCGGCGCGGCCGCGCGCCGGACGGGAGGCGACCACGGTCGTCGATGAGCTCGACGCCGAGGACCGGCGCGAGGAGATTGCCCGGATGCTGGCCGGCGCACGGATCACCGACGAAGCGCGCGCAGCCGCCGACAGCCTGATCGCGGGCAGGCCGTCGTGAGCGCCCGGAACGACCGCGATATTTCCGGCTGCACCGAAGAAGAGGCCGCGGCCGAGCTCGCCCGCCTCGCCGGCGAGATCGACCGCCACGATGCGCTCTATCACGGCCGGGGCGCCCCCGAAATCAGCGACGCGGAATACGACGCGCTGCGCCGGCGCAACGAAGCGCTGGAGGCGATGTACCCCGGGCTCGTCCGCGCCGACAGCCCCTCCGCGCGGGTCGGCGCGGCCCCTGGTCCGGGCTTCTCCAAGGTCAGCCATACCGCCCCAATGCTTTCGCTGGCCAACGCTTTCGGGCGCGAGGATGTCGTCGACTTCGACGCAAGGATCCGCCGCTTCCTGGGGCTTGACGATGCCGAAACGGTCGAGATGCTCGCCGAGCCAAAGATCGACGGCCTGTCGATCTCGCTGCGCTACGAGGCGGGCGTATTCGTCCTCGGCGCGACCCGCGGCGACGGAACGGTCGGCGAGAACGTGACTGCCAACCTGCAGACCGTGGGTGATGTGCCCGAGCGGCTGTCCGGTGCGGCGCCGGCGGTCCTGGAGGTGCGCGGCGAGATCTATCTGCGCCGAGCCGACTTCCTGGAGCTCAACGCGGCCCGTGAGCAGGCCGGCGAGAGTGTTTTCGCCAATCCCCGCAATGCGGCGGCCGGATCGCTGCGCCAGCTCGACGCTACGATCACCGCCTCCCGCCCGCTGGGGATGTTCGCCTACGCGGTGGGCGAGCACACCGATGCGGTCGGGCCGACCCAGTGGGGATTCCTCGAACGCCTCGCCGATTGGGGCTTCAAGGTCAATCCGCTGTCCCGGGTGGGCGCCGACGTGGACGCGGTGCTGGCGTTCCATGACGAGATCCAGGCCGCGCGCGCCGGGCTGGACTACGACATCGACGGGACGGTCCATAAGGTCAACCGGATCGACTGGCAGAACCGGCTGGGCAATGTCAGCCGCGCACCGCGCTGGGCGATCGCCCACAAATTCCCGGCCGAGCAGGCGCAGACCGTCCTGGAGGCGATCACCATCCAGGTCGGGCGCACCGGCGCGCTGACCCCGGTGGCCAACCTCGCTCCGGTCACCGTCGGCGGCGTTGTCGTCAGCCGTGCGAGTCTGCACAACGAGGACGAGATCGTCCGCAAGGAGATCTGCGAGGGCGACACGGTGATCGTCCAGCGCGCCGGCGATGTAATCCCGCAGGTGGTCGAGGTCGTCAGGGACAGACGCCCGCCGGGCTCGCAACCCTTCGTGTTCCCCGAGCGCTGCCCGGAATGCGGCAGCCTTGCCGTGCGCGAGGACGGCGAGGCGGTCCGGCGCTGCACCGGCGGGCTGATCTGCCCGGCCCAGGCGGTCGAGCGGCTCAAGCACTTCGTCTCCCGCGATGCCTTCGACATCGAAGGGCTCGGCGGCAAGCACATCGAGACCTTCTGGCGCGAAGGGCTGATCGCGACCCCGGCCGATATCTTCCGCCTCGCCGCCCGCGAGGCGACCGGCGATGCCCCGATCGGCGGCCGCGAGGGCTGGGGCGAAAAGTCGGTCGAGAACCTCTTCCGGGCCATCGAGGACAGGCGGACCATCGGGCTGGACCGGCTTATCTTCGCGCTGGGGATCCGCCAGGTCGGCCAGGCGACCGCGCGGCTGATTGCCCGGGAGTACGGCACGGTCCAGGCTTGGCGCTCGGCGATGATCGCGGCCGCCGACCGCGAGGGCGAGGCCTATGCCGACCTCGTCGCGGTCGATGGGATCGGCCCTTCGGTTGCCAAGGATTTGATCGACTTCTTCGCCGAGCCCCACAATCTCGCGGTGCTCGACGGCCTCGATGCCGAGCTGTCGCTGAGCGCGCTGGCAAGGTCCGGCGCGGACAGCGCGCTTGCCGGCAAGACGGTGGTGTTCACCGGAACGCTGGAGACCATGACCAGGGCCGAAGCGAAGGCGCGCGCCGAGACACTGGGCGCGAACGTCGCCGGCTCGGTCTCCGGGAAGACCGACTTCGTCGTGGCCGGCGCCGATGCCGGCTCCAAGGCCCGCAAGGCCGCCGAGCTCGGCGTCGAGATCATGTCCGAGGCGGACTGGCAGGCGCTGCTGGAAGAACTCGGCTGAGAAGGGAGAAGGCTATGGAAAAGGAAATCATGCACGTCCCCGGGATCAGCGACACCGCCGGCCCCGGCGATCCGCCGCTGTCCGCCGCGGTGCGCGCGGGCGACTTCGTATTCGTCTCCGGCATGCCGCCCAAGGACTACGCCGCCGGCGCGATGATCAAGGGCGATATCGAGGCGCAGACCCGTAAGGTCCTGGATAACCTCAAGACCGTCCTCGAGGCTTCCGGCTCGGGTCTCGACAAGGTGGTCAAGACGACCGTGTTCTGTGCGAACGCCGCCTATTTCGGGCAGATCAATGCAATCTATCGCGAGTATTTCGGTGATGCCCCGCCGGCGCGCACGTTCGTGACTGTCGGATCCTGGCCCGCGCCGTTCGACATCGAGATCGAGTGCGTCGCGATCGCATCCTAGGCCCGGCCGTCCTTGTAGGGCTTGAGCGCGGCATGGAGCGTGCGGTTGACCGGGGTCGGCACGCCGGCCTCCGCGCCGAGCCGGACGATCAGCCCGGCAAGCCCGTCGAGTTCGAGTCGCCGGCCGCCGATCAGGTCGCTGTACATCGACGGGTACAGATCCATCGGATAGGTGTCGCACAACGCGGCTAGCGCGTCCTCCGCGCATGGCTCGATCTCGACCCCGCGTGCGGCGGCGACGGCGCGGACTTCGGCCATCGCCTCCAGGGCGACCGCGCGAGACAGCGGGTCGTCATAGATCGCCCGCGGCGGCACGCGCGATACGCTGGACAGCCCGGCATTTGCCGCAAGCAGCATCAGCTTGGTCCACAGGACAACGGCGATCTCCGGCGATGCCTCAGCCTCGAAGCCGGCCTCCCGGCACCGCGCGGCGAAGGCGGCCGCAAAGCCGTCCGGGGCGCCCCGCATCGGGCCGAAGACGATCCGCGACATGTCGGAGGTGTAGCCGATCACACCCGGCGCGACGATGGACGCCGCGACATAGGCCGCCCCGGCCAGGACACGGTCCTCACCGAACCGCGCGGCGAGCGTCTCCGGCCCGTCGATCCCGTTCTGCAGGCACAGCACGCGGGTGTCCGGCCCCACCATTGACCGGATCGCCTCGGCCGCGGCCTCGGTGTCGTAGAGCTTGACGCAGAACAGCACGACATCGACGGGGCCGATGTTCGCCGGGTCGTCGGTGGCCGTCACCGCGGGCAGCGCGATGTCGCCGCGCTCCCCGGTGATCTTGAGCCCGCCCGCTCGCATCGCCCGCAGATGCGCGCCGCGGGCGATGAACGCCACCTCGTGCGCACGCGCCAGATGGCCGCCGAAATAACCGCCGACGCCACCGGTTCCCATAACCGCGATCTTCATCTTTCCCCGGCGAATCACTTGACCGCTCCAGATGATAGTAGAATCGGCACGGTGACAGGGATGGAGTCGCGATGACCGAGGATGATGTCGCCGAGGTGTTCGAGCGCCTGCCGGGGATCGTCAACGCCGACGCGGATCTGGTCCGCAGGGGCCGCTACATGAGCTGCGACATCGAGGTCGGCTGTCCGGAACTGCCGGTTCTGCTGCGGATTCGCGAAGGAGTGATCATCGGCACCGCGCGCGGCCCGGCCCTGATGCGGCCCTGGCGGTTTGCGATCCGTGCCGGCGCGGAGGCCTGGCGGAAATTCTGGCAGCCGGTACCCGCGCCCGGCTACCACGACCTGTTGGCGATGACCCGGTTCGGCAACGCCTCCATCGAAGGCGATCTCCAACCGGTGATGGCCAACTTGCGCTACATCAAGGAGATGCTCGAGGCCCCGCGGCGTGCAGGCCTCGGCCGGCCCGAAGCAGGAGACCGCCATGGCCGTTGAGTTCGAGCCGATCCTCGGTCGCTACGCGAGCCTGGAGTTGGGCGGCCGTTCCTGTCGGATGTTCTTCGAAGAGGCGGGCAGCGGAATTCCGCTGTTGTGCCTTCACACCGCCGGCGCGGATTCCCGGCAGTACCGCCATCTGATGGTCGACCCGCAGGTGAGCGAGTGTTTCCGGGTCATCGCCTTCGACATGCCCTGGCACGGCAAGTCGTTTCCGCCGCCGGGCTACGAGGTCGAGGACTACCGCCTGACGACGGAATTCTATACCGAGGCGATCCTCGCGGTCGCCGACGCGCTGGAGCTCGACAGGCCGGTGCTGATGGGCTGCTCGATCGGCGGGCGGGTCGTGCTCAACATCGCCGCCAACCACCCGGACCGGTTTCGCGCCCTGATCGGCATCGAATGCGCCGACCACCAGACGCCATGGTACGACACCGCGTGGCTCAACCGGCCCGATGTCCATGGCGGCGAGATCTGTGCGGCGATGATCTCCGGTCTCATCGCGCCGCAAGCCCCGGACCGGTATCGCTGGGAGACCCTATGGGCCTATCTCCAGTCCGGCCCCGGCGTGTTCAAGGGCGACCTGCATTTCTACCGCGAGGATTCCGACTACCGCGACCGGACCGGCCGGATCGATACCGCGCGCTGCCCGCTCTACCTGCTGACCGGGGAATACGACTATTCGTGCACGCCCGAGGACTCGGTGCGCACGGCCAGCGCCATCCCCGGCGCCCGGTTGCAGATCATGCCCGGGCTCGGCCATTTCCCGATGTCCGAGAACCCGGAGCTGTTCAGGACCCACCTGCTGCCGATCCTGGAGGAGATCAGGGGCGCTGCGGGGTGAGGCGGATCGGACGAAGGCCATGCAGCCGGCCGGTCTGCCCCGACCGGCTGCCGGCCAGCCGTCCCGCCTTGACTACTTTCGAGAGTCGTAGAAGTTCACCAGCTTGACGACATCGGCTCCTTCGATTCGCCCGAGTGGGCCGTCGCTGTAGGAGGAGGCGACGACCTTGTTCTCGCTGTCCAGGATGAACTCCGACGGCTGGATCAGCCCGCGCCGGTCTTCCCAGAACGAGCCCAGCGCATCGGCCGTCTGCCGGCTTACGCTGTGGCCGACGGGGAAGGGCACCTCCTCGGCGAACTCCTTGGCCTTGTCGGGCGCATCGATGCTGGCCGCGACCACCTTGATCCCCAGTTTCTCAAGTGCGGCTTTGTGTTCTGCGAAGCCGGCCAACTGCCGGCGGCAAAAGGGTCACCAGTGGCCCCTGTAGAACAGGATCACCTTGTAGCGCGAGTCCAGCCCATCCGGCAGGTCGAGCGTTCCACCGCCGACCAGGGAGAGCTGGAGCTTTGGGAACGAATCCCCGATACCCAGTTTTTCGGCCATCGGCCCCTCCGGCAATTGAGCTCCCGGCGGCAGGCGATTGCCGTACCGCCGGAGCATGCGCCATTTTGGCGGTAACGGACCGGCCCGTCCAATGGCGCGGTGATCGCCCCCAGCGGAGAGAACGTGGGCGAAGGCCCGACCGGGTGCGCCCGGCAACGATCCGACCGCGCGCGGTGCCCGCCGCCTGATCGAGCAAGGCCGCTTTGGGAGGTCCCTGAGCCTTACAACATTTGGCAGGTTATTGTTTGATGTACCCCAACATATGGTTGACCCGATTCGGCGTGTCTGGTATGCAGAGCCCGCCAAGTGCGATGGACGCGGGTCCGATACTGACCGGAAAGGCTCGGTGCCAGGGGTGCCGGGCCTTTTCAGTGGTGGATGCGGGATATCTCGAGGCGGGGTCGCCGGGGGCGGCGGACCGCTCCGGCTTGTCCGGGACATGCGCCCGGCACAATAAAAGAGACGCCAGGTGCTTGGACGCGGGGCCCTCGCAACGCGCTCCGAAGAACGCTCCTGACGTCTCCAGACCCTTTCCGACCCGAGGCTTCCGGTCCCTTTGGCGCGCGCTCCGAAGACCGCTCACCGCCGCTTCCAGGAACCCCGTCCCTTCCGGGGCCTATGGTCACCCGATCCGAAGACCGCGTTTCCACGATTGAATACTCTTACATTTCCGCTAGTCCGCCAAGAAAAAATGCGCCGGAGAAAAATTTATTGTGGACATTTATGTGGATATTCTCTGAATATTTTACCTCATTGCATTCTTTTCTGTGGATAATCTGTGGATTCTTTTGCGCCTTTCATTCCGACGCTGTTGAGTCGGTGCTTTGGCGTCGGCCCGCAAGCTTTTCGCCCGTCTCGAAATATCGTCCGGTGACCGCGCGCTCGGCTTCGTCGGCGTTTTCCTCAGTCCACGCGCTCAGCGGATAACCGTACCACGGCGCGCCAAGGTCCAGCGCTGGCAGCCCGAGCGCCTCCCAGCGCGCCTTGGCCGCTTCCATGAAATCCTGCCGCGGCAGCGAGACCGGCAGATAGGGGTGTTCGCGGCAGGCGTTGATCAGGATCGCGGATGCGCCCGAGCCATCCGGATAGGCAAACTGGCGGGCATCGTCCGAGGGCGTGATCGACGGGTCGAGCCGGGGCACCTTGCCGCGAATGATCTCGGCGTCGCGGTGCGGCTGCATGCTGTAGGACAGCGCCCACAGGACCGCGTCCATCGAGTCGGGGTCGACATCGGCATCGACGGCGATGAACATCTTGCCGAGCGAGGCATCGAAGGCCGCCGCCGCCCGCAGGGCCTGCCATGGCTGGCCGAGCTCGGGCCGGTCGAGCTGGATGACGAACAGCATGTTGCAGCTCGCCATTTCGTGGCAGGCGACCTTGCTGACCGATGGGATGTTGCAGGCCTCCTTGAGATGGCGCAGATAGACCGCATCGAAGGCCGCCTTGCGGATCACGGTGCTCTCCGACGGCGGGAACTCGCTGATGATCCCCTGGTAGATCGGCGCCCGGCGGTGGGTGATGGCGCCGACCTCGAAGACCTTCTCCATCTTGCGCGGGCCGAGATATCCGCTCGCCTCGCCGAACGGTGCCTCCGGCTCCAGAATATCGGTGCGGACGCGGCCCTCCAGGACAATCTCGGCCGCGGCTGGGACCAAGAGGTCGACGGTCTCCGCTTCGGTGACCTCGATTGCGGCGCGGTTGAGCGCGCCGGCGAGGCCGTACTCGTCGACGCCGTACGGCACCTTGGAGGCCGCGGCCAGCAACAAGGCCGGCGGGCCGCCGATGAACACCGCGACCTCGAGGTGCCGGCCCAGCCGTCTGGCCTTCTCCCACTGGATCGCAAGATGCTGGGTCGACACGTCGGTCGCGCAGCCGACCCGGTCGGGCGCCTTGATCATCCCGCGATAGATACCCAGATTGGCCGTGCCGGTCTCCGGGTCGCGGGTCACCCAGACGCCCGCGGTGATGAACGGCGCCGGATCGAAGCCCGGCGTCGAGATCAGATGCGGGAAGCGGTCGACGCCCTGGCCGAGATTCGGCGCGGAAACCGTGACCTCCTTCACGGGGGCCGCCGCGCGCGGCACCCGCACCGGGCTGAGGTGGTTGCCGTGGGCCGCGGCCCAGGTCTGTCCGATCTCTTTCGGTGCGATCCCGAGGGCGGCGCCATAGATCGTCCGCGAGCTGCCGAGCGCGCCAAGCACGACCGAGCCGTCGAAGCTGCGGCCCCGCGCATCGGTGACGTTGCGGAACCAGAACGCCTTGCGGTCGGGCTCCGCCAGGCCGCGGAACTGGAGCCGGACCAGCGGGACCAGCTCGGTATCCTTGTTGACCGGCACGTCGACAACGTGCAACAGCGCGCGCCGGTCGAGCTCCTCGAGATAGGCGCGCAGGTCGGG
Organism: Alphaproteobacteria bacterium; assembly: GCA_965248835.1. GTDB lineage: Bacteria > Pseudomonadota > Alphaproteobacteria > MPNO01 > MPNO01 > CAYFYS01. The sequence continues at coordinate 452,525 of CBDFLJ010000001.1, read as the reverse complement.
ATAGGTCATGGCCAGGGTCCAGTCGTCGTCGGGCCGCCCATCCTCGCCGGGCGGCCGTCCGGCGGCAAGGCGCTCAGACCTTCGCGCTTTCCTCGCGCTTCGCCCGCCTGGCGAGCTATTCGTTCTCGGCCCTGCACACGCCCTACGAAGGACTGCGGGCCAGCGCCAGCATGGCTTCGGCGATCGGGCTCCCCCCGCGCCCCATCTCGCCCATCAGCGAGAAGTGATCGTGGCCCTCGGCAGCGATGGTCTCGACCGTGTGGCCGCGTGCGCGAAGGGCATCGGCGTAGACCTCCGATTGGCGGCAGAACTCGTCGGTCTCCTTGACGCCCCAGGCGATGACCGTCGGGCACGGCGTCTCGGGGATGTGGCCGATCGGGCTGTTGCGCCGCGCATCGGCCTGGTCGAGCGCGAGGTGTGCGCCGATCGGGATATGACGCAGCGGCTCGAGATCGAAAATCCCGCTCATTGCGCACGCCCCCTTGACGATGTCCGTCGGCACGCCGTGGTCGCGGTGCCAGCCGGGCGCGAGCAACATGCCGACGAGATGCCCGCCGGCCGAGCTCCCCGAGATGCAGATCTTCCCGGGATCGCAGCCGTGGGCGCGGGCGTTGGCGTGGATCCAGGCAAGCGCGGCGCGCGCATCAGCGACGATGGAATCCATAGCGACGGCCGGAGCCAGTCGGTAGTTGATCGGGATCCAGGCGATGCCGGCCTCGTTGAACAACGGTGCCGGGAACCGCCGGCCGGACTTCTCGCCGCCCTTCCAGTAGCCGCCGTGGATATAGACCATGATCGGCGCGGCGTCCGCCCGGTCCGGCGCGAAGACATCGAGCCGCTGCAGCGGATCGGCGCCATAGGCGAGATCGAGCCGGCCGCGCCCGGTGCCGACGACCGCCTCGGAGGCCTGCCGGTATCCTTCCTGGAGGCCCTCGACATCGGCGACGCCGATGGTGACATCATAGGCCCGCTCGAGAGCGTCCGCGTCGTCGTAATCGAGATAGATCGCCATCGTATCCACCGCTCGCCCCGTTCGGTTCTGCCGGGCCTATCCTAGTTCGGTTCATGCCCCGCGTACGAGATCGACGATTGCCGCCGGGTCCGCGGGCGGTGCATCGCCGCGCCAGGCGACGTGCTGGTCGGGGCGGACCAGCACGAGGTCGCGCTCCCAGGCCGAGCGTGCGGCTGGATCACTGAGCCGGAGGTGGTTGAGCGGCAGGCCGACCCGCCGTGCCGCATCGGCAAGGCCGGTCGCGCCCGCCTCGGTGAAGGCGACCAGCGTGAACCCCTGTCCGAACAGGTCGAAGATTGCGCGCCCGTCGGCAAGGAAGACGCTGGGCGCGCGGGCGCCGGGCCAGGTTCCGCCGTGATGGACCAGCGGATCGAGCGGCGGCGGCGTGCCGGGCTCCGGTGCGATCACCGGTGATCCGTCGTAGCGATAGCCGATCTCGATGCCCAGGCTCTCGTTCTCGGCGTTGCCGATCGCGGCGATCTCGGTCGCGGCGTCGGCGCGAACGCGGTCGCCGTCGGGTCCGGGGTCTTCGAGCGCCGCGCTCCACAAGGCGCCGATGCTCTGCCGGGTCCGGGTATGTTCGGCCGATGCGGCGCTGTTTCGCAACCCGACCGGCCGGCGTTCTGCCTCGTAGCTCTCCAGCAGCCGCGCGCCGCCCCAGCCGCGGATAACCGCGGCGAACTTCCAGGCCAGGTCGATCGCATCGCCCACGCCGGTGTTCATGCCGTACCCGCCGGTCGGAATGTACTGGTGCGCCGCATCGCCGGCCACGAACACCCGGCCGGCGCCATAGGCTTTGGCCACCAGCAGGTGGCCGAGCCAGTCGTTGGCTTGCAGGATCTCGCAATCGATCTCGGTGCCCAGGAAGCGGGCCAGAAGCGTGCGCGGGTCGGCGTCCTCGGGCGCGACGCCGTCCGGGACGATGGCCTGCAATGTCCAGATCTCATGGTCGTCCTGGCAGATCACCGTGCCGTAGCGCGGCGACTGATAGTGCCAGGCCACACCCCAGCGCTGCAGAACGGCCCTGTCGTGGGAGCGGAAATGCACCATGTAGCGGGTTCGCGCCGCGGCCTCGCCTTCGAGCCCGATCCCGAGCCTCCGGCGCACCAGGCTGCCGCCGCCGTCGCAGCCGACCAGATAGCGTGAGCGGACCTCGCGCACCGTGCCGTCATCGGCTCGCACGGTGGTCCTTACGCCATCCTCCTCCTCGACGAAATCCTCGACCGTATGGCCGTAATCGAGCCGGACGCCGCGGCGCTCGCGCAGGATGTCGCGCAACACCGGCTCGAGCACGACCTGGGAAATCCGCATGTTGGGCTCGAGCGGCTGGGTGCCGTCGTTGCACGCCCGGATCCGCCGCCGCGCCTCGGGGACACATGGGTAGCAGAAGCGGTGGAGCTCGTGGCCCGACATCGATGTGATCCATGCCACGTCCATATTGTTCCGTTCGGGCACGCCCGCCGTGCGCAGGCGCTCGGCCACCCCCAACATGCGGAACAGCTCCATCGAGCGACAGTTGGTTACGTCCATCTTCGGGACATGGGTGGGGCTCGGGTTGCGCTCGGCGATTTGGCAGTCGATGCCGTAATGGGCCAGCGCCAGGCCGAGCGTGAGCCCGACCGGTCCGCCGCCGGCAATCATCACCTCGGTCTGCGCGGTCATTCAGGCCTCGATTGCCCGCGTCGGCGGCACCCGCCCGGCGATCATGTCGGCGGCCTTCTCGGCCATCATCAGGACGCAGGCATTGATGTTGCCCGAAACAAGGTCGGGCATGGCCGAAGCATCGACCACGCGCAGGGATTCGGCGCCGCGCACGCGGAGTTCGGTATCAAGCACCGCGCCTTCATCGATGCCCATTCGGCAGGATCCCGCCGGGTGGTGTGCCGTGATCGCAGTCCGGCGGATCCAGTCATCGATCTCGTCGTCGGTCCTGACGCCGGGACCCGGCTGGATCTCGGCCTTGGTGTGGTGGGCGAGAGGCGACCGGGAGAGCACTTCGCGGACCGCTTTGAAGCCGCCGCGCAGGGTCTCCAAATCCTCCTTGACGGAAAAGAAGTTCTGGCCGATCCGCATCGGCGCACGCGGATCGGCCGAGCCCAGACGGATCGTCCCGCGGCTGTCGGGGTGGAGCAGCACCGGCCGCATCCCGAAGCTGTCGGCATAGGGCGGCCTGATCCCGGGGAACCAGGGGTGGGCATCGGCTGCGGTGCCGCGGGTGATGAACTGGATGTCGGGCACGGCAAGTTCTGGCCGCGTCTTGACGAATCCGTGCAGCCCGTTGGGAAGCCAGGTCGCCGGGCCGGTCCCAGCGACATAGGCGCGCGGCAGGTTCACCGCCAGCTTGTCGTAGCGCATGCTGGCGTGGAAATGGCCCGGCGCGGTGCGCTCGACCGAGACCATCACCGCAAGGTGGTCCTGGAGGTTGGCGCCGACTCCCGGCAGGTCGAGCGTGACCGCGATTCCGTGCTCGCGCAGATGATCGGCCGGGCCGATGCCCGAGAGCATCAGGAGTTGGGGTGAGTTGAACGCACCGCCGGCCAGGATCACCTCGCGATCGGCGTGGGCGCGGACCTCGCTTCCGTTGTGGGAATAGATCACGCCGCCGGCCCGGGTGCCGTCCATGATCACCCGGTGGACCAGCGCTCCGGTCTCGACGGTGAGGTTGCCGCGCCGCAGCGCGGGGCGCAGGAAGGCCACCGCGGCGCTGCACCGCCGGCCGTTGCGGATCGTCCACTGGCTGCGGCCCATCCCCTCCTGCTTGGCGCCGTTATAGTCCTCGGTGAACCCGAAGCCGGCGGATTTTCCGGCCTCGATCCAGTCGGAGAACAGCGGGTCCCGAGTGCGCGAGGGCACCACCCCTAGCGGTCCCGCGCCGCCGCGGTAGGCGTCCGCCCCCTTCTCCCAGGTCTCGGACCGGCGGAAATAGGGCAGGATGTCGGCGTAGGACCAGCCGATGCAGCCCTTCTGGGCCCAGCGGTCGTAATCGCCCCGGTTGCCCCGGACATAGGCCATCACGTTGATCGACGAGGAACCGCCAAGCACCTTGCCGCGCATGGCCTCGATCACCCGCCCGCCCAGCGCTTCCTCGGGCTCGGTGTCGAAGCCCCAGTCGTGCCGGCGCTCGGCGTGCAACCGGCCGATGCCGATCGGGATGTGGATCAAGGGGTCGGTGTCGCGCGGGCCTGCTTCCAGCAGCAGGATGCGGAGATCGGGGTCCTCGCCCAGCCGCCCCGCCAGCACGCACCCGGCCGAGCCCGCACCCACGATGATGTAGTCGTATGTCTTCCCGTCCTTCATTCCATGCCCATCCCACTACCTATCCGACGGCGGCCCTACTATCATGCGGGCCGAAGATGCCGCGAGGAGCGACCGGGATGCAAATCAGCCACGTCGACGACCTGAGCTATGACGAGAACCCGCTGCCCCACCGCGTCGGCCAGATCGCCTTCAAGTATCTGCTCGACGGCGAGCCGATGAGCCCTGACAACTTCAGCCTGGTGCTCTCGCGCGAGAGCGCGTCCTTCTTCTCCCCGCGCCACCGCCATCCGTGGGACCAGGTGCGGTTCTGCATCGAGGGCAGCGTACCGATCGCCCCGCGGCTGACCATCGATGCCGGCGAGGTGGGCTATTTCCCCGAGGGCGTCCATTACGGTCCGCAGGAAGGTGACAGCGACCGGCTGGTCCTGGTCCTCCAATTCGGCGGGGCGAGCGGCCAGGGCTATCTCAGCCGCTCACAGGTCAAGGCCGGCCACGGCGCGCTTGAGGCCGAAGGGACTTTCGAGGGCGGTGTCTTCCGCCGCAACGGTTCGGGCGAGGGACGGCGCAACCAGGACGGCTACGAGGCGATCTGGCAGAAAGTGATGGGCAAACCCGTCGCCTACCCCGCGCCGCGGTTCAAGGGCCCGGTGGTGATGCAGCCGCAGAACTTCGCCTGGTCGGCGCTCGCGGGCCAAAGCAGTGTCCGCGGCAAGCCGCTCGGCAGTTTTTCGGAGCGCGGCATGGCGCTCGACCAGTTCGCAATCGATCGTGGGGCGTCGGAGACGTTTTCCGCCTCGCCCGACCGCAGGCTGATCTTCGTCACCCAAGGCGAGGGCGATGGTTACCGCCGCTACACCGCCATCCGGCTCGACCCCGGCGAGACCTTCACCTTCGCCGCCGAAACCGACACCGAGCTGCTGGTCATCACCCTGCCGATGATCGCGGCCAAGGCCGCGGCCTGAAATGATAAGGGCCGCCCGTAACCGGGCGGCCCTTACATTGTCTAACCGCGGAACGCAGTGTCCGCGAGCGTCGCATCAGGCGACGGACGGCCCCCGATAGGTGGAGACCCAGGTCACCCGCGTCCGCGGTTGGCGACAATGAGACACTGGATCACCTCCTTTCCGTTGTTGCATTGAGGTGACCTTTATGCCGCCAATCAATTCCCTCGACAAGCCCGTTTTGGAGCACTGTCGCTGACACCAGCCCTTCTGCAACACTGCCGGCGGGGCATCCTTGATCGATTCTCAGCCGAAGAGCCGGGAAATCACCCGGCGATAGGCTTGCGCGATCGGCTGCTCGTTCTCGTGCCGGCCCTCACGCACCACCCAGCGGCCGCCGACCATGACGTCGCGGACCAGGTTTTCGTTGCCGGCGAACAGGTAGCTGTCGAGCAATCGATCACCGGTTCTGCCGACGAGCAGCGGGTGGGCGTGGTCGAGGACGATGATGTCCGCGCGGTTGCCCGGCGCGATGCCCCCGGCGCGACGCCCCAGCGCCTGGGCGCCGGCCGATATCGCCTCATGATAGAGCCGCGCACCGTTCGAGCCTTCCGGCGGTGCGCTTACGGTCCGGCGGCGCGTGGTCAGGCGCTGAGCGTATTCGAGCCAGCGCAGCTCCTCGACCGGGCTGACCGAGACGTGGCTGTCCGAGCCGACGCCGAATCGGCCGCCATCGGCAAGGAACGCCTGGAGCGGGAAGATGCCGTCGCCGAGATTGGCCTCCGTCGTGGGACACAGGCCGGCGACCGCGCCGCTTCCGGACAGCGCGCGCCTCTCGTCCGGATCGATGTGGGTAGCATGGACCAGGCACCAGCGCGGGCCGATGGGATGGTTGTCGAACAGCCAGGCGACGGGGCGCTTGCCCGACCACGCAAGGCAATCCTCGACCTCCCTGGTCTGTTCGGCGATGTGGATGTGGATCGGCGCGGACGGGTCAAGGCCATCGAGTCCCGCGATCGCGGTCTCCAGCGCCGCAGGGCTCGCCGCGCGCAGGCTATGGGGTGCGAGCCCGACGCGCACCTCGGCATCGGTCCGGTGGCGCTCCGTCATGGTCTCGATGATCCGCAGCAGCCGATCGGCACCGTTGAGGAACCGGCGCTGTTCCCCGGCCGGCGGCGCCCCGCCGAATCCACCCGAATCGTAGAGCACCGGCAACAGCGTGATCGCGATCCCCGCGCGCCGCGCGGCGGCGGTTACGCGCCCGGCCATCTCCGCGACATCGCCGTAGGGCGTGCCGTCGCGGTCGTGGTGGAGATAGTGGAACTCGCCGACCGCGGTATAGCCGGCCTTGAGCATCTCGACATAGAGCTGTGCGGCGATCGCCTCGACATCCTCGGGCTCGAGGCGGCCGACGAAGCCGTACATCACCTCGCGCCAAGTCCAGAAGCTGTCCTCGCCGGGGCCGGCCCGCTCGGTGAGCCCAGCCATCGCCCGCTGAAAGGCGTGACTGTGCAGGTTGGGCATCCCGGCAAGCGCGGTGCCGGGCAACGCAAACGCGGCATCGCCGGCCGCGACCGCGGCGATCGTTCCGTCGTCTTCGATATCCACCCGGCCGGGCGACAGCCAGCCGTCGGGCGTGGACAGGTGCGCGAAGGTCAGGCTCCGGTTTATCCCGCCCATTCGAGAATCGCCGCCAGCAGGTCGCGCAGGATCGGTTGCACCGTGCCGGCTAGATCGGGCCGGTAGTCGAACGGATAGATCTCGTCCATGTAGGTGCGCTGCGACAGCTCGAGCTGGATCGCGTGCACGCCGTCTTCTGGCGCGCCGTAACGCCGGGTGATGTAGCCGCCGGTGAACCGGCCGTTGTCGGCCGCCGTGTAGCCCGCAGCCGCATCCAGGACCGCGAACGCGCGCGCAGCCAGTCCCGCATCGGCGCTGGCCCCCGATGCCGTGCCGAAGTTGAAATCCGGCAGCGTGCCCTCGAAGAACCGAGGCACCACCGACCGGATCGAATGAGCATCGAAGACCACGGCGCGCCCGTAACGGTCCTTCAGCGCCGCGATCTCCGTACCGAGCCGGTCGTGGTAGGGCTGCCAGTAGTCCCGCACCCGCACGGCGATCTCGGCCTCGTCCGGCGCCTCGCCGGCGCGGTAGATCGGCGCGCGGTCAAAGGTGCTGGACGGCACGATCTCGGTATTGTCCGCACCGGGATAGAGCGCCTCGCCTGCGGGGTTGCGGTTGAGGTCCACGACATAACGCGAATAGCGCGCGGCCAGCACCGAAGCGCCCATCATGCCGGCGAAATCGTATAGCCGGCCGACATGCCAGTCGGTATCGGGAATGCGCAGCGCTTCCCCGGTCATGCGGCCGCCGATTTCCGGCGGGATCAGGCGGCCGTCGTGGGGGATGCTGACCAGGACGGGCGCCGTGCCGGCGGAGAACGCATAGACCGGCTCGGTCATCGCGCGCCTCCGATCATCCAGGCGCCAGCCATCCCGCCGATCCCGCCATGGACCGTCGGCTCATCCGCGACTTCGGGTCGAGGATTTTCATCTGTCGTCGAGCAGGGTCGGGCCGCTCATCGATTGCCCCTGCGAGCATCTCGGGGTGGATGGCCGCAGCCTAGCTGCAGCGCAGCGGTGGTGCCAGAGCATGTTCGGAACGTGCTCCAGGCCTGCCAAGCCGCGCCGTTTCGGGTAATCTCGTTGCCGCAGGGGGAGTTGAATAATGGCGAACGAGATCTGGGACAGTCTTTGGATCAACGTCAATATCGCGACGATGGTGCCGGGCGGCGAGCCCTATGGCGCGGTCACCGATGCGGCGGTCGCGGTCAAGGGCGGCCGAATTGCCTGGGTCGGCGCGCCGTCCGCCTTGCCCGGCCCGCCGGAAACCTGCGCGCATGAGGTGCATCGTACCGACGGGCGCTGGGTGACCCCGGGGCTGGTCGACTGCCACACCCACCTGGTTTTCGGCGGCAACCGCGCCGGCGAGTTCGAGATGCGGCTCAACGGAGCGAGCTATGAGCAGATCGCCCAGGCCGGCGGCGGCATCGTCTCGACCATGCGGGCGACGAGGGAGGCGGACGACGAGGCGCTGTTCGAGGCCGCCCTGCCGCGGCTGCGTCATCTGATAAAAGAGGGGGTGACCACCGTCGAGATCAAGTCCGGCTACGGGCTTGAAAGGGCGAGCGAACTCAAGCAGCTTCGGGTGGCGCGCCGGCTCGGCGAGGCGCTGCCGGTCAGCGTGGCCACGACCTTCCTTGGCGCCCATGCCCTGCCGCCGGAATATAACGGACGCCAGGACGACTATATCAAACTGGTGATCGGCGACATGCTGCCGGCGGTCGCCAAGGCGGGGCTTGCCGATGCGTTGGATGCGTTCTGCGAGACCATCGGCTTCACCCCCCGGCAGACCGAGCGGGTCTTCGCCGCGGCGCGCGATCACGACCTCAGGGTCAAGCTGCACGCCGACCAGCTCTCCGACCTGGGTGGGGCGGCGCTTGCCGCCCGCTATGGCGCGCTGTCGGCCGATCATCTGGAATACACCTCCGAGGAGGGAGTCGCCGCCATGGCCGACGCCGGGACCGTCGCCGTCCTTCTGCCCGGAGCCTTCTACACCCTGCGCGAGACCAGGATGCCGCCGATCGAGGCGCTGCGCAGCCGCGGCGTGGAAATCGCGGTCGCGACCGACTTCAACCCGGGGTCCTCGCCCACGCCGTCGCTGCTGCTGATGCTCAACATGGCCTGCACCATATTCCGGCTGACGCCGGAGGAGGCGCTGGCCGGGGTGACCCGCGTTGCCGCGCGCGCCCTTGGCATGGCTGCGGACCGCGGCACGATCGAGATCGGCAAGCGCGCCGACTTGGCGTTCTGGGACATCGAGCAGCCGGCCGAGCTGTGCTACTGGTTCGGCGTCAACCCGTGTGTCGGGGTAATGCGCAATGGCGTCTTCGAAAGCGCCGTCGCGTAATCCCGACCCGAGGAAGCTGCTGGAGCCTTCACGACCGAAACGCTACGCCATCGGGATCGACGGCAGCGGCCTACCCGGCGAGCTCGCGCGAACGGCGCGCGGCCGCCTCGACAGCCCGGCGCATCAGCGGTCCAAGACCGTCGCCGGCCATCAGGACGCCGAGCGCGGCCTCGGTCGTGCCGCCCGGGCTGGTGACGTTGATGCGAAGCTGGGCGGCTTCCTCGCTCGATTGCCGGGCGAGTTCGCCCGAGCCGGCGACCGTCGCCCGCGCCAGCCTGGCGGCGATCTCGGCCGGCAGGCCCTCGGCGATTCCGGCCTCGGTAAGGCTTTCGATCAGCAAAAACACATAGGCCGGCCCGCTGCCCGAGACCGCGGTGACCGCATCCATCAACTCCTCGTCGTCGAGCCAGACGACCTCGCCGACGGCTTCCAGCAGCCCCTGGCACAGGCTCCGCTGCGCCGGGCTGACCTTGCGGTTGGCGTAGGCGGCGGTGATCCCACGCCCGACCGCGGCCGGGGTGTTGGGCATACTGCGCACCACGGCCGCGTTCTCGCCGAGTGCCGCCTCGAAGAAACCCGACGGCCTGCCGGCGGCGATCGAAAGAAATACCGTGTCGGCGCCGGCAAGCGGGGCATAAGCCGGCGCGATTTCGGGCAGGCCTTGCGGCTTGACCGCAAAGACGACGACGGACGGTGGCTGATCGTCCGCAATCGCTCCAGCATCGGCCAGCACGCGCACCCCGTGGCGTGAACGGGTCGCCGCGGCCGCGGCCGCGGCCGGCTCGACCACGACGATGTCCTCCGCCGCGCGGCCCCGTTCCATCCAGCCGGACAGCATCGCGCCGCCCATCTTGCCGCAGCCGACCAGAAGCAGACGTTCGCCCATGCGGCCTCCCTCCGTTCAGGCCTCGCCGCTGGTTTCCAGGATCGCGGCTTCGATGGCCTCCGCCGGCTCCTTGCCGCCCCAGATGACGAACTGAAAGGCCGGGTAGAAACGTTCGCATTCATTGAGCGATATGTCGACCAGGTCCTCGAGCTGCTCGACGCTTGCCGCGGAGATCCCGCGCAGCAGCAGCGCATGCCGGTAAACGACCAGCCCGTCGCCGATCCACAGGTCGAAATGGCCGATGATCAGACGTTCGTTGACCATGGCGATCAGCACCGCCACCCGCGAGCGTAGCTGCTCCGGAACCCGCAATTCGTAGGCGCAGGCATACAGCAATGCGCGGACATCGGGATGCCAAGTCATGAAAATCCGGTAATCGCACCAGTGTCCGGCGGCCTCCAGCGAAAGGTCCTGCGGGCCGGACCGGTCGAACCGCCACTCGTTGGCCGAAGCCAACTCCTCCATCAGGTCGAGCGGATTCGCCCCGACCTCGTAGTGGCTTTCCAATTCAATGTCCATGCGATTGATCCCGGGCAACGCCGCCGCGAACGCACCCGATACCGGCGACGCAAATTCGCGGAAATGACCAGATATTGTGGAGTCTCTGGCGCCACGACTACAATATGTAGCGTGCCAGATCCGATTCGGCGTTGCAAGGGTTTTGCCTGGCCGGCGGGCGGGTTTGGCCGCCGTCTGGGGATAAGTCCGGGTCTGCGGCGAGTCCGCCGGGCCGGTCAGCCCTCGCCCGTGCGACCGGCGTCCCGCGCCGCTTCGAGTGCGGCGAGCCGCTCGGCCAGCCGTTCCTGCTCGGCGCGCGCGTTGGCGGCCATCTCGCGCACCGCCTCGAACTCCTCGCGCTTGACCAGGTCCATCCCGACCAGCATGCGCTCGAACTGTGCCCGGACCATGGCTTCGACCTCGCGCCGCAGCCCGACCATGGTGCCCAGCGCGCCTTCGGCGACGCGTGCGGCATCCTCGAAAAGGCGGTTCTTCGATCGCATTGCGCCATTATGGTTCGGATCCGGATCGCCGGCAATCCAACTGCCGCTTGCCGGTCCGGCTCGTGCGCCCCTATAAGGACGCCGGTCAGCGTGCGCGGGGCAGCATGATCGTCGTCACCGGTGGGGCCGGGTTCGTCGGCTCCAACCTCATCGCCGGGTTGGAAGCCCGTGGCCACACGGGGCTGGTGGTGTGCGACCGGCTGGGCAACGGCGTGAAATGGCGCAATATCGCCAAGCGCGACATCGCTACGATCATAGCGCCGGAGGGGTTGATGTCCTTCCTCGATGAGACCGCCGCGCCGATCGAGGCGGTCTTTCATCTGGCCGAGGACGCCGACGGCGAGGCCGACGATGTCGATGAGCTGCTGCGGCGCAACTATCACAATGCGGCCACCCTATGGGCCTGGTGCGCGGCCCATGGCGTGCGCCTGATCTATGCGTCCAGCGTGGAGACCTATGGCAACGGCGAGGCGGGCTTCGAGGACGACATCGACGAGGCCGCGCTGGCGCGCCTTCGGCCGAGCACGGCGCGCGGTTGGACCCGGCACCTGTTCGATCGGGCGGTCGCCCGGACCATTACCGCCGGCGCGCCGCGCCCGCCGCAATGGGCCGGCCTCAAGCTGTTCGACCCTTATGGGCCTAACGAGTACCACCGCGATGCCGATCCGAGCCTGCCGCTCAGGGCATGGCGCGGCCGGACGCGCCTGCCCGAGTCGAGGCGCGACCGCGTCTGGGTCGGCGATTGCGTGGATGTGATGCTTTGGCTGCTGGACACGCTGGAGGTCAGCGGGCTGTTCAACCTGGGCACCGGGGTCGCGCGCAGCACCGCCGAGGTCGTCGCCGCCGTCGGCCGCGCGCAAGGCGAAGAGCCCGAACCCGGCTTTTCGTACAGCGGCGAGGACGACCAGTGTTTCACCCAGGCCGTGTTGGACCGGCTGCGCGCCGCCGGCTACACGGCACGGTTCACCCCGCTCGAGGAAGGTGTCGCGCGTTACGTCGGCGGCTTTCTCGCCCACGCCGACCCCTACCTCTGAACCGGAGCGTCGGTCGGTGTACGCCATCGCCTTCCCAGCCATCGACCCGGTCGCCCTGGAGATCGGTCCGCTGGCGATCCGCTGGTACGCGCTGGCCTATGTCGTGGGCATCCTGCTCGGCTGGCGCTACATGATCGTCCTGGCCAGGCGGTCGCCGGCGCGGATCGCCGCGCGGGATATCGACGATTTCGTACTCTGGGCGACGCTTGGCGTGGTGCTGGGCGGCCGGCTCGGCTACGTGTTGTTCTACAAGCCGGATTACTTCCTCGATCACCCCGGCGAGGTTCTCGCCATGTGGCAGGGCGGCATGTCCTTCCATGGTGGGGTGTGCGGCATGGTCCTTGCCTCGGTGGCCTTCGCCAGGACGCGCAGGATCGCGTGGCCGGCGCTGGGCGATCTTATTTGTGCAGCAGTGCCGATCGGGCTGTTCCTCGGCCGGCTCGCCAATTTCATCAACGGGGAGCTTTACGGGCGCACGACCACAGCGGCGTGGGGCATGGTCTTTCCCGGCGGCGGGCCGCTGGCGCGTCACCCGAGCCAGCTCTACGAGGCGGTGCTCGAGGGCCTGGTGCTGTTCGCGATCCTGGCGCTCCTGGCCGGTCGCGGCCGGGCGCTGGAACGTCCGGGGCTGGTGAGCGGGGCGTTCTTCGCCGGCTACGCGATCGCGCGCGGGTTCGCCGAGCTGTTCCGCCAGCCCGACGTCCATCTGGGATTCCTCGTGCTTGGCACGACCATGGGCCAGCTTCTGTCGCTGCCGCTGCTGCTTGCGGGCCTCTACCTGATCTTCCGCGCATGCCGCCGATGACGCCGCTGGAAGAAGTGATCCGAGCCCGGATCGAGCGCGAGGGGCCGATGCCGCTGGCGGCGTTCATCGAAGCGGCGAACAACGACCCCGATCATGGCTACTACCGCGGCCGCGACCCGTTGGGGCGGAACGGCGACTTCATCACCGCGCCCGAGATAAGCCAGGTCTTCGGCGAGTTGATCGGTGCCTGGTGTGCGGTCGCCTGGCAGTCCCTGGGCGCGCCGGCACCGGTGGTGCTGGCCGAACTCGGCCCGGGGCGCGGCACGCTGATGGCCGATGTCCTGCGCGCAGCGTCGACGACGCTGCCGGAATTCGCCGCCGCGATCGACCTCCGACTGATCGAGACCAGCCCGGTGCTCACACGCCTGCAGCGCGCCGCCCTTGGCGGCAACCGGGCGCGTTGGCACGCCGGACTCCACGCCCTGCCCAAAGGCCCGTTGATCCTGATCGCCAATGAATTCTTCGACGCCTTGCCGGTCGAACACTATGTCCGGCACGGCGCCGGCTGGCATCGGCGGTGCGTCGCAATCGACCACGGGACCGGCCGGCTGTGCTTCGTCGACGGCCCGCTGGCGCATGTTCCGAACATGGTGGACCCCGACGCACCCGACGGCGCGGTGTGGGAGACCAGCCCGGCCGCATGCGCGGTCGTTGCGTCGATCGCCGAGCGCATCGTCGGTTCGAGCGGCGCTGCGCTGATCATCGACTACGGCCACGGCCGGAGCGCACCCGGCGAGACGCTGCAGGCGGTAAGGCGGCACCGCCCCGCCGCCGTCCTCGATGCGCCGGGTGAGGCCGACCTGTCCGCCCATGTCGACTTCCAGGCGCTGGCCCATGCTGCCCGGTCGCGCGGCGCTGCGGTCCACGGACCGGTGCCGCAGGGGGTTTTCCTCACCCGGCTCGGCCTGCAAGCACGGCAACAGCGGCTTCTTGCCGCGGCCAAGCCGGCGCAGCGCGCCGGCATCCGCTCGGGCTGCCGGCGCCTGGTCGCCCCCGACCAGATGGGCCTGCTGTTCAAGGCGATTGCGCTGACCGGCTCCGATACACCTGTCCCGGCCGGGTTCGAGCGCAGCGAGACCGGCGGGCGGACATGCTGAACAGCGAGATCCTCGCTCGCCGCGCAGGCGTAAGGCACGCCTTCTTCACCCGCGCCGGGGGCGTCTCCGGCGGGATCTACGCTGCGCTCAACTGCGGCCTGGGCTCCAGGGACGATGCGGCTTCGGTGCGGGAGAACCGATCCCGCGCCATGGCCGCGATGGCGCTGCCGGCCGGTGCGTTGCGGACCGCCTATCAGGTCCACGGGACGACAGTACTGCGCGTGGAGGCGCCCGACCGGGACCGGGCGGAGGCCGATGGACTGGTCACCGCGGTGCCCGGGATTGCGCTCGGCATTCTGACCGCCGATTGCGCTCCGGTGCTGTTCGCGGACCTGGACGCCGGGGTCATCGGCGCGGCCCATGCCGGCTGGCGCGGCGCGTTGGCGGGTGTGCTGGCCGCAACGGTCGAAGCGATGGAGGGGCTGGGCGCCGCGCGCGCACGGATCGCTGCCGCCGTGGGGCCGTGCATCGGCCAGGCATCCTATGAGATCGGCCCGGACTTCGCCGCGTCGTTCGAGGCAGAGGATGCCGAAAACCGGATATGGTTCTCTGCCCCCGATGAAGCCGGCCGGCCGCATTTCGACCTGGAAGGCTATGTCGCAAGCAGGCTGGAAGCGCTGGGGCTGGCCGCCGTCTCGGTGACCGGCGCCGATACCTGCGCCGATTCGGCACGGTTTTTCAGCTACCGGCGGTCGTGCATCGAAGGCGAAACGGATTATGGTCGGGCCTTGTCGAGCATCGTCCTTGCGCCGTGAGGGGTCGTGCCGCACCTGATCATCTTTGCGTGCCTCCTGGTCCTGGGCCTGTTGGCGACCTGTGCGCTCTAGGTCCGGCCCGCTCGCCTGGTTGCTGATCGTTGCGGTCCTCGCCGCGTGCCAACCGCTTCCCCGCCCCTTCGCGCCTTCTTCGGATACGGCCGCCGCCAATCCGCTGATCTACGTCAAGGATGGGTCGGGCGTTGCGGTGCTCGACCTCGCCGGCGCGCCGGAGCCGACGTCGCGGGCGGTGACGTTCGCGCTGATCGAGGCGCTGCTGGAGCGCAATATCCCCGCTGCCTTTTCTGTCGGCAACCGGCGCAGCCTGTTCGTCTACGGCGAGGCGGAGGCGGTGCCGTCCGCGAGCGGACGGCTCGATGTCGAGGCCGTCTGGTACCTTGTCGATCCCCAGGCCCGGCCGCTCGGCCGTCACCGGGTCAAGGCCCGGCCATCCGTCCGGGCATGGCGGTCGGGGGAACCGGCTATGGTCAAGGCGCTCGCCGGATCGGCAGCCGACGGGATCGCTGCCCTGATCCGAGGCGAGGATTCGTTGCCGCCGCCGCGGGCACAAGGCGCACGCGCCGTTTTCCTTCAAACCCTTCGGACCCCGGCAAGCCTCGACGGCGCGGTGCTGCGCCGGGCGCTCGGCGCGGTGCTGCCCGACCGCGGTCTGCGGCTGGCCCGCCGTCGGACGGCCGGGAACCTGCTCCTGAACGGCACAATCACACTCGGCCCGCCGGTCGGCGCGCGCCGCCGGCTCAGCCTGGTCTGGCGGCTCGACGATCCGAGTGGCCGGGAGATCGGCCGGCTCCATCAAGCCAACGATGAGGAGATCACCGCCCTGGAGTCGGGCTGGCCGGCTCTCGCCCGTCTGATCGCGCGCGCCCTCGCTCCGGACCTGCGTGCGATGATCGCCGCCGCAAGGTGAGCCCAACCCGACACCGTGACCTCGGCCCGGTGATTCTGCTAGACTGGGCGTAATGATCCCGCGCTATTCACGGCCCGAGATGGCGGCTTTGTGGGAGCCGGGCGAGAAGTATCGCATCTGGCTCGAGATCGAGGCCCATGCCTGCGATGCGCAGGCCGAGCTGGGCATGATCCCGCAAGAGGCCGCCCTGGCGGTGCGCGAGCGTGGCGCCTTCGACGTCGAGAGGATCGACGAGATCGAGCGCGAAACGCGCCATGACGTGATCGCGTTCCTCACCAACCTGGCCGAGCATGTCGGGCCGGAAGCCCGCTTCGTCCACCAGGGTATGACCTCCTCGGACGTGCTCGATACCTGCCTGGCGGTCCAGCTTTCCCGTGCCGCCGACATGCTGGTCGGCGGCGTCGATGCGGTGATGGCAGCGCTTGAGCGCCGGGCGCGCGAGCACAAGCTGACCCCGTGTATCGGCCGCAGCCACGGCATCCACGCCGAGCCCACGACGTTCGGGCTCAAGCTCGCCGGCCACTATGCCGAGTTCGCCAGGAACCGCACCCGGCTTCTTGCCGCCCGCCGAGAGGTCGCGACGTGTGCGATCTCGGGCGCCGTGGGGACCTTCGCCAACATCGATCCTCGCGTCGAGGCCCATGTCGCCCGGCGCATGGGGCTCGCGGTCGAGCCGGTCTCGACCCAGGTGATCCCGCGCGACCGCCATGCGATGTACTTCGCCACGCTCGGGGTCGTCGCCGGCGCGGTCGAGCGGCTGGCGGTCGAGATCCGGCATCTGCAGCGCACCGAAATCCGCGAGGCCGAGGAATATTTCGCGCCGGGCCAGAAAGGCTCCTCGGCGATGCCGCACAAGCGCAACCCGGTGTTGAGCGAGAACCTCACCGGGCTGGCCCGGCTGGTGCGCTCACATGTCACACCGGCGCTCGAGAACGTCGCCCTGTGGCATGAGCGCGACATCTCCCACTCCTCGGTCGAGCGGGTGATCGCGCCCGATGCGACGGTCGCGCTCGATTTCGCGCTGTTCCGGCTCGCCGGGCTGGTCGACCGGCTGGTGGTCTATCCCGAACGGATGGCCGAGAACCTGGAGGCGCTGGGCGGGCTGATCCATTCCCAGCGCGTGCTGCTGGCGCTGGTCGACGCCGGCCTGTCGCGCGAGGCAGCCTATGAGGTGGTCCAGCGCCACGCCATGCGGGCCTGGGCAGACGGCGCGGATTTTCGCGCCTTGCTCGGCGCCGATCCGGAGGTCACCGGCAGGCTGGCCGCCGCGGCACTCGATGCCCTGTTCGACCTCGACTACCACCTGTCCCAGGTCGAGACGATCTTCGGGCGCGTCTTCGGCGCAGCCGGTTAGCGCTTGTCCGGACCAGACGCCAACCGCCCGTCTCAGTCTTTCCTGGCGACCTGCTCGTGGGCGACGGCGACCAGCCGCTCCATCTGGTAGCGGATGTCCTTCTCCGAGACGCCCTTGCCGTCGAGGTCGCCCTGGACCTTGCGGAAGACATCCTCCTCGCCCGGCTCGTCGAAGTCCGAGACCACGACCTCCTTCGCATAGGCCTCCGCGGCATCGCCCGAGAGGCCGAGCTTTTCCGCGGCCCATAGCCCGAGCAGCTTGTTGCGCCGGGCGGTGACCTTGAACTGGGTCTCCTGGTCGTGCTTGTACTTGGCTTCGAAGCCCTTTTCGCGATCATTGAAGGTCGTCATGCGCGTGTCTCTCCCCTGGCCTGCCGGTCCAGCCCACCATGTCGGGCTCACCCTGCCAAATACAGCCGCGCCGGTCCGGCTGCAACGACTTATCGGCCGGACGGGATAGGATGTGCACCCTGATCATACTGCGCCGGCCGGGTCATCCCTGGCCGGTTCTGCTGGCGTCCAACCGCGACGAGATGGCCGACCGGCCGTGGCGCCCACCCGCCCGGCACTGGCCCGCCCGGCCGGATGTCGTAGCCGGGATGGACGAGCTCGCGGGCGGCACCTGGCTCGGGCTCAACGATTGGGGCGTGGCGGCGGGCATCCTCAACCGGCGCGAATCGCTCGGGCCTGACCCGATCCTGCGCAGCCGCGGCGAGCTGGTGCTCGAAGCGCTCGACCACGCCGATGCGCACGAGGCAGCCCGCGCGCTGGCGGCGATCGATGCACGCAGCTACCGCAGCTTCAACATGGTCATCGCCGATAACCGCGATGCCTTCTGGCTGCGCGGGTTGGGCGCGGACGGCGACGGGCGGATCAACCTGCAGCCGCTTGCCGACGGGCTGGGCATGCTGAGCGCCTTCGATCTCGACGATGCCGAGGGCTCGGCGCGGATAAGGCTGCACCGGCCGCGCTTTGCCGCTGCGCCGGCGCCCGATCCCGAGGCCGGGGACTGGTCGGCCTGGATCGCGCTCCTCGCCTCACGCGACAGCCTGCCCGGCGCCGGCCCGGGCGAGGCAATGACGGTGGTCACCGAAACGCCGTTCGGCACCCTGTCGAGCTCGCTGATCGCACTGCCGGCGGCAGACCGTCCGCCCGTCCGTCCGCTCTGGCTGTTCTGCGCCGGCCGGCCGGGCGAGAGGCCGCACCGGCCGGTTGAAATTTGAATGAGCATTATCGTCCCGGGCGCGCGTGCCTTGCCATTGTTCGGAAAGGATCTAGTTGATATACGAAGGCAGCCGCGCCGATCGCCGCGCCGCACGCCTTTCCCGGTGTCTTAAAGACGTACACGATGGCCCGCCGCAGACGGATTTACGAGGGCAAGGCCAAGGTCCTTTTCGAAGGGCCCGAGCCCGGCACCCTGGTGCAGTACTTCAAGGACGACGCGACCGCGTTCAACAACGCCAAACAGGGCACGATCACCGGCAAGGGCGTGCTGAACAACCGGATCTCCGAGTTCCTGATGGTCAAGCTCGCCGAAATCGGGATTCCGACCCATTTCGTGCGCCGCCTGAACATGCGCGAGCAGTTGATCCGCGAGGTCGAGATCATCCCGGTCGAGGTGGTGGTGCGCAACGTCGCCGCCGGCTCGATCGCCGAGCGCTTCGGCATAGCAGAGGGCACGCCGCTGCCGCGCTCGATCGTGGAGTACTACTATAAGTCCGACGACCTCGGCGATCCGCTGGTCGCCGAGGAGCACATCACCGCCTTCGGCTGGTCCTCGCCGCAAGAGCTCGACGAGATCATGCACATGTCGCTCAGGGTCAACGATTTCCTGACCGGCCTGCTGGTCGCCGTCGGCATCCGCCTGGTCGACTTCAAGCTCGAATACGGCAGGCTGTGGAACGACGAGGACATGCGAATCGTGCTTGCCGACGAGATCAGCCCCGACAACTGTCGCCTGTGGGACATCAAGACCAACGAGCGCATGGACAAGGACCGCTTCCGCCGCGATCTCGGCCGGGTCGAGGAGGCGTACCAGGAAGTCGCCCGCCGTCTGGGCATCCTGCTCGAGGGTGGGCCCGGCGACCTCAAGGGCCCGGCGGTCATGCAATGACCGCGACCGCCGCCGTGACACCCGGGTGAAGGCTCGGGTCCACATCACCCTCAAACCGGGCGTGCTCGACCCGCAAGGCAAGGCTGTCGCCCAGGCGCTGGCCGCGCTCGGCTTCGCAGGCATCGGCGCGGTCCGCCAGGGCAAGGTGCTCGACATCGACCTCGCCGAGACCGACTCCACCCGGGCTCGCGACGCCCTGAGCCGGATGTGCGAGCGCCTGCTCGCCAACACCGTCATCGAGGACTACGCGATCACCATCGATTCATGAGATCCGCCGTCATCGTCTTTCCCGGGTCGAACTGCGACCGCGATGCGGCGGTGGCCTTGCGGATGGCGGCGGGGCGGGCGCCGAGGATGGTCTGGCATGGCGAGACCGCGCTGCCCGATGTGGACCTGATCGTGGTGCCGGGCGGGTTCGCCTATGGCGACTATCTGCGGGCCGGCGCGATGGCGGCCCATTCGCCGGTGATGCGCGCCGTCGCGGAAAAGGCGCGGGCCGGCGTCGCCGTGCTCGGCATCTGCAACGGCTTCCAGGTGCTGACCGAGGCGGGGCTGCTGCCCGGCGCGCTGATGCGCAATGCGGGCCTGCGGTTCGTCTGCCGCGACGTCGGGCTGCGCGTCGAACGCAACGATACGATCTTCACCGCACTCTATGCGGCCCGCGCGCCGATCCGGTTGCCGATCGCTCACAACGAGGGCAACTATGTCGCCGATGACGAAACTCTGGCACGGCTCGAAGGCGAGGGGCTCATCGTCTTTCGCTATGGGCCCGGCGGCGACAATCCGAACGGCTCGATGGCCGATATCGCCGGCATCCTCGATCCGTCCGGCCGCGTGCTGGGGATGATGCCCCATCCCGAGCGCGCCGTGGACTTGGCGCTTGGCGGCACCGACGGGGCACCGCTGTTCGAGGGGCTGGCCCGGGCGCTGTCGGGCTGAACCGGCGTGGTCTTCGTCCCCTTCAGCGACGACAACCCGCGGACCTGGATTCGCTATCACTACGTCACGCTGGCGCTGATTGCGGCCTGCGTGCTGGTTTTCTTCTGGCAGGCGGCCTTGCCGTCCGATGCCGGCAATGCCGCGGTCTACCGCTTCGGGGTCGTGCCGAGCGTCTTGTGGGGCAACGCCAGGCTTCCGCCCAGCCTTGCGGCGCTGCCGGCCGAGGCGACGCTGCTGACCAGCCTGTTCCTGCACGGCGGCTGGCTGCACCTGATCGGCAACATGATGTTCCTGTGGGTGTTCGGCGACAATGTCGAGGACGCGATGGGCCACCGGCGGTTCATCGTCTTCTATCTGCTGTGCGGGACCGTTGCGGGGCTTGCCCATGCCTGGAGCGCGCCAGTCTCCGAAATCCCGACCATCGGCGCCAGCGGGGCGATCTCCGGCGTGCTCGGCGCCTATCTCGTCCTCCACCCCCGGGTCGGGATCTGGGGCCTGCTGTTCTCGGTCATCCCGATCCGCCTGCCGACCGTGATCGTGCTGGGAAGCTGGATCGGACTCGATCTGCTGAATGCCTTTCTCGATCCCGGCGGCGGGGCCGGGGTTGCTTGGTGGGCCCATATCGGCGGGTTCGCCGCCGGCGCCCTGCTGATCCCGTTTTTTCGCCACGCTCACGTGCCGCTGTGGGACCGCCAGCCGGGCGCCCGGATCCGCGAGCCGATCAGGCTGCGCCGGAGGGGCGGGCCATGGGGGCGCCGTTGATCTCGCCCGCGCTGGTTGCCGAGCACGGTTTGAGCGAGGCCGAATACGCCCGCCTGCTCGACGTTCTGGGGCGCGCGCCCTCGCTGGTCGAGCTCGGCATCGTCTCGGTGATGTGGTCCGAGCACTGCTCATACAAATCCTCGCGCGTGTGGCTCGCCACCCTGCCGACGGAGGCCCCCTGGGTGATCTGCGGTCCGGGGGAAAACGCCGGAGTGGTCGACATCGACGACGGCCAGGCCGCGGTCTTCAAGATCGAGAGCCACAACCACCCCTCGTTCATCGAGCCCTATCAGGGCGCGGCAACCGGTGTCGGCGGGATCCTGCGCGATGTCTTCACCATGGGCGCGCGTCCCGTAGCCAGCCTGAATGCGCTGCGCTTTGGAAGCCCGGAGCATCCCCGCACCCGCCACCTGGTCGGCGGCGTGGTCGCGGGCATCGGCGGTTACGGCAACTGCATCGGCGTGCCGACGCTGGGCGGCGAGATCAATTTCGACGCCGCCTATGACGGCAACATCCTGGTCAATGCGATGACCGTGGGCATCGCCGATGCGGACCGGATCTTCTACGCCAAGGCGAGCGGCGTGGGGAACGCGGTGGTCTATGTCGGCTCCAAGACCGGGCGCGACGGCATCCACGGCGCGACCATGGCGTCTGCCGAATTCGGCGCCGATGCCGAACAGAAGCGTCCGACGGTGCAGGTCGGCGATCCGTTTACCGAGAAGCTGTTGCTGGAGGCCTGTCTCGAGCTGATGGCCGGCGATGCCATCGTCGCCATCCAGGACATGGGCGCGGCCGGACTGACCTCGTCCTCGGTCGAGATGGCGTCCAAGGGCGGGCTCGGCATTGCGCTCGACCTCGACTGCGTGCCGGCCCGGGAAGACGGCATGACGGCCTACGAGATCATGCTGTCCGAAAGCCAGGAGCGCATGCTGATGGTGCTGCGCCCGGGCGCGGAGGAGGCCGCGCGCGCGGTCTTCGACAAGTGGGGCCTCGATTTCGCGGTCATCGGCCGGCTGACCGATAGCGGCCGGCTGGCGGTCTCGCGCAGCGGCGAGACGGTCGCGGACATCCCGCTGGCACCGTTGGTCGAGGCGGCGCCGCGCTACCAGCGGCCTCATGTCGCAACCAAGGCCCGGCCCGAGATCGCGGCCGATGTGGCCGCGCGGGTTGCGCCGATCGCGGCGCTGGAACGGCTGATGGGCTGCCCGGATCTCTGCTCGCGGCGCTGGATCTGGGAGCAGTACGACCACATGGTGATGGGCGATACCGTCGGCGGGCCCGGCGGCGATGCCGCGATCGTGCGCGTCCACGGCACCGCCAAGGCGCTGGCGATCACCACCGACTGCACGCCGCGCTATTGCGAGGCTGACCCGATGGCCGGCGGGATGCAGGCGGTTGCGGAGGCCTGGCGCAACCTGAGCGCGGTCGGCGCCCGCCCGCTCGCGCTCACCGACAACCTCAATTTCGGCAACCCCGAGCGCCCGGAGATCATGGGCCAGCTCGTCGGCTGCATCCAGGGCATGGAAGCGGCGTGCCGGGCGCTCGACTTCCCGGTCGTTTCAGGCAACGTCTCGCTCTACAACGAGACCAATGGACGCGCGATCCACCCGACTCCGGTGGTCGGCGGGGTCGGCCTGCTCGCCGACCTGGAGGCCAGGGCCGGCATCGGGCTCGCCGCGCAGGACCAAACCCTGGTGCTGATCGGAGCCACGGTTGGCCATCTCGGCCAGTCGCTGCTGCTGCGCGAGGTGATCGGGCGCCCCGGCGGGCCGCCGCCGCCGGTCGACCTCGCCGCTGAGCGGCGCAACGGCGATCTGGTGCGTGCGCTGATCGAAGAGCGGATCGTGCGGGTCTGCCATGACGTTTCCGACGGCGGGCTGCTGGTCGCGGTCGCCGAGATGGCGCTGGCCGGGCGCGTGGGCGCGGCGATCTCGGTCCCTGGGGACGCCGATCCGGCCGCCTGGCTGTTCGGCGAGGATCAGGGGCGCTATGTGCTCGCGCTTGCCGATCCGCAGCCGGTGTTGCGGCGCGCCGGCGCGGCGGGAGTACCGGCCGCGGTGATCGGGCGCGCCGGCGGGACGGCGTTGACTGTCCAAGGGCACGGTCATATATCTCTCGACAGACTGACGAGCGCCCACGAAGCATGGCTGCCGCGCTACATGGCAGGTTCTTGATGCGAGCCGGGGTGAAGGACAAGGACAGCCGCGATGCCCATGGACCCGGGGGAGATCGAGCGCCTGATCAGGGACAGCCTGCCCGATGCGCAGGTCAGCATCCAGGATCTGGCCGGCGACGGCGACCACTATGCCGCGCACGTCGTCTCGACCGCCTTCAAGGGCAAGACCCGCGTCCAGCAGCACCAGATGGTCTACCAGGCGCTTCAGGGCCGCATGGGCGGCGAGCTTCACGCGCTGGCCCTGCAGACCACGACCCCAGAGGACAGCTGAGCCGCACGTTTCGCGAAGGAGCCACCGATGAGCGAGCCCACCGTTTTCAACCGTATCCGCGAGGACATCACCGACAGCGACGTCGTCGTGTTCATGAAGGGGACGCCGGTCTTCCCGCAATGCGGCTTCTCGGCGACCGTGGTCCAGGCGCTCAGCAATTTGGGCGTGGCCTTTCGCGGCATCGACGTGCTGCAGGACCCCGAGCTGCGCGAGGGGATCAAGGCCTTCTCCAACTGGCCGACCGTTCCGCAGCTCTACGTCAAGGGCGAGTTCGTCGGCGGCTGCGACATCGTGCGCGAGATGTACGGCACCGGCGAACTGATGGAGCTGTTCAGCACCCGCGGCATCAACATCCAGCTCGCCAACCCCGAATAGACCTTCCGAACCCGCACCCGCACCCGCACCCGCATAGCACCGAGTGGCCCAGGCGCTGGCCAGCGGTTGCGCAAGCCCGTAAGATCGGAGCCGATCGGACCGGCAACGGCGGGACTCGCCATGGACGGCAACGCATCGAATGGGCTCGGCCAGGGTTGGGTCGATGCCGCCCGGGGCATCGTCAGCCGGGATGCTTTCGTTAGCGAGGAGGTTTACCGGCTGGAGGTCGAACGGATCTTCGACCGCACCTGGGTGTTCCTTGCCCACCAGAGCGAGATCCCCGAAGCCGGCGACTATGTCGTTCGCAAACTGGGCAGCGCCCAGGTCATCGTGGTGCGCGATTCCGACGGCGGGATCCGGGTCCTGCTCAATAGCTGCCGGCACCGCGGCACCCGGCTGTGCCGCGCCGATTCGGGCAGCACGCGCAGCTTCGTTTGCCCCTATCACGGCTGGAGCTACGCGCGCGACGGCCGGCTGATTACCACGACCTACGACCAGCATCTGCCACCGGGCACCGACCTCGCCGACTGGGGGCTGATCCCGGCTCCCAGGGTGGAGACCTTCCGTGGGCTGGTCTTCGGGTCGTGGAACGAGGACGTGGTCGATCTGGCGGACTTCCTCGGTGACATTGCCTGGTATCTCGATGCCTTCTTCTGGCGCACCCCGCGCGGCATGGAGGTGCTGGCGCCGCCCCATCGCTGGCGGGTCGGAGCGAACTGGAAGATCGGCTCGCTCAACTTCATCGGCGACAGCCAGCACGTGCGCTCCACCCACGCCGGGCCGATCGAGCTCGACAAGGTGCGCTCGGCCAAGGAGGGCTTCTACAACGCCAGCGGAGACAGCTACCAGGTGGTGACCGACCAGGGCCATGGTTGCACGCTGACCTACCTCGCGCCCGGCATGCCGGAGGGCAACTACCTCACCCACGCCCCGGCGCTGATGCCGTACTACCCCGATGCGCTGGGGGCCGACCAGCTCTCGATGCTCCACCACCTGCGCGTCTGCGTCGGCACGGTCTTCCCCAATTTCTCGTTCATCGAGACCCAGGTGGCGCTCGGCGAGAAGGCGCTGATCATCCGGCTGTGGCAGCCGGTGAGCGCGACCGAGATGGAGGTGCTGAGCTGGGTGCTCGCCGAAGCCGAGGCCGATGACGGCTACAAGGACCGCGCGCTCAAGCACGGGTTCCACAATTTCGGCGCCGCCGGGGTCTTCGAGCAGGACGACCTGGAAATCTGGGCCTCCGCGACCCAAGCCAGCAACAACCCGATCGCCCGGCGCTACCCCTACAGCTTCCAAACCAGCCTGCTCTTCCAGGACAACCCGGAGTCCGATCACAAATGGCCCGGCCGTGCTTTCCGGCCGGCCAACACCGAGGTTGCCCAGTTCAGCTTCATGCGTTGCTGGGACGGCGCGATGCGGTCGAATCGCTAATGGCGGGCCGCCCGGTCGGGGCGCCCGTCGACGACGCGGCCTATGTCGAGGCCCAGCGCTTTCTGCACCACGAGGCGGCCGTGCTCGACCGCCGCGCCTACGAGGACTGGCTGGCGCTGCTGACCGAAGATGTCCGCTATCTGGTTCTGGCCCGCGTCGCGCGCCGAGCCGAGGCGCAGCCGGTCGAGGTTGCGATCGTCGACGAATCCCTGCCCAGCCTTACGCTCAGGGTCCGCCAGCTCGCCGACCCCAGGCTGTCGCACGCCGAGAACCCGCCGTCGCTGGCGCGCCGCTTCCTGTCGAACTTCCATGTGGAGACTGCGCCGTCGCCGGATACCTACCGGGTGGACTCCAACATCCTGGTCTGGCGCAGCCGCGGGACGATCCCCGACGGCGGCTTCTATGTCGGCGCACGCCGCGACGTGCTGCGCCGCACCGCCTCGGGCCTCGCGGTCGCCCGCCGCGAGGTTCGCCTCGACCACACCGTCCTGCCCGACGGTGCGCTGAGCACGATTCTCTGAACGCCCGGTTCCGACGATGTCTGCACCGCCGGGCGCCGATGGCGGCGGCGGTTACTTGGCCATCGCCTGGTATTTCCGAGCGGTCTGTTTGAGAAAGGCGACCAGCGCCGCGCCGTCATGGCCGCGCTGGTCCATCTCCTTGGCCCACAGCTCGTGGGCTGACGCAGCGCGGGCGACCCATGCGTCCATCGCCGCCGCGGACAGGTTGGTGATGTCCGCGCCGCGCTTGACGCCGTAGGCGCGCGAGGCCAGGCCCTGCTGGTCCTGCCGGACCGCGATCCAGTCCGAAACGCCGCGGCCGGACACCTTGTCGATGACCGCCCTCAGGCCGGGCTGCGCGCTTCCGCAGCGGTGAAGAAGGCCGCGAGCTCGCGGTTGAAGGCGTCGGGCTCCTCCAGGTTCACCGCATGGCCGGTATCCGGCGCGAGCCAGAAGGCGCAATCGCCGATGGTACGCTTGAGGAAGATGCCGGTCTCCAGGCAATCGCCGTCGGTATCGCCGGAGACCACCAGTACCGGCATGGCGAGTCCCGCCAGTTCGTCGGCGAAGTCCCACAGCGAGGGCCTCGCCCCCTGAACATGGCGCATGTGCATTGCCGAGCCGTGCACGGAATGGGAGCCGAACTGCTCAAGATACGCTGCGAAGCCGCGCGGGTCCTTGCGCTTCAGGGTCTGGCGGCCTTCCATCTCGCTGTAGGCGGCCGCAAACGCCTCGATGCCGATCTGGTCGATCCGGTCCGCGTTGGCTTGCGCGGAGGCCGAGAACGCCGCGTGCTTGTCCGGCGGTGCGCCATAGCCGCAGCCCGCGACCACGAGCGAGCGGGCGCGTTCGCCGTGGCGCATGCCGAAATGAACCGTCGCGAACCCGCCCATCGACAGCCCGACGACGTGGGCGCGCGCGATGTCGAAATGGTCCATGACGGCCGCGATGTCATCGGCCGCCTGGGCCTGGCCGTAGGCCGCGGACGCCTCGGGCACGTCCGAAGGCGGGTAGCCGCGGGCGTTGTAGGTGATGCAGCGGTAGCGCCTGGAGAAATAGCGGACCTGCGGCTCCCAGCTCCGGCAATCGCCGGCGAACTCGTGGACGAAGACGATCGGCGTGCCCGACCCGGTGTCCTCACAGTAGAGCCTTACACCGTCCGAGACCGCACAGACCACGCTTATGCCCCCCGCACGGGGCAGGCCGCCGCGGCCGTCCTCGAAGCAGAGGCGGCGGCAAGACAGGTTGCGGCACGGCAATGCATCATCGTCCGTCCTTGCGGCTCATCCCGACATCGCTTCCAAACATAGGCGATCGGCCCCCGTCCGCAAGCCATCCGCGCGCCCGACTCGCTCCCCGAGGGACGGGCGAGGCGTTATGATCGAAGCGCGATGCCGCAAGCGACGGGGTGAAGCAGCGATGGCGGAACCGACAGATCACGGTGGTGGGATTGACCGGGTGGCGAATTTGAATGCCCGCCCGGAGCCGATCCCGCTCGGCGCGAGCTCGACCGCCGTCGTCATCAACGACATGCAGAACGCGTTCTGCTCGCCCGGCGGCTATCTCGACCGGCTGGGATTCGACCTCGCCGGCGCGGAAGGGGTCATCGACGCCGTGGCCCGCGTCCTGGCTGCGGCCCGGCGCGCCGGCCTGCCCGTGTTCCACTCCCAGAACGGCTTCGCCGCCGATTTCAGCGACGCGCCCGCGGACTCGCCCTGGTGGCACAAATCGCCCGCGCTGCGGCTCATGCGGGAGCGTCCGGAGCTTGCCGGCCAGGTCCTGGTGGAGGGAAGCTGGGACTTCGACTTCGTTGCGCGCTGCGCGCCCGCCGAAGGCGAGATCGTGATCCGGAAATCGCGCCCGAGCTGCTTCGCCGGCACCGCGCTCGACGCCCAGCTCCGCGCCCGGCGCATCCGGGCGATCGTCGTCCTGGGCATTGCCAGCAATGTCGGCGTGGAGTGGACGCTGCGCGAGGGCCTGTCGCGCGAGTATTACGGGATCATGGTGCGCGATGCGACGATGCCCGCCGGCCCGGCGCAGATCCAGGATGCGGTGGTCTTCAACATCGAGCGCTTCGTCGGCTGGACGACGACCAGAGCCGAATTCGAGGAGATCTGTGCTGCCTGGACGTCCGGCGCCGCTGGCGGATCAGCGCCGGCGGATGGAGTCCGGCCCGGCCACCCAACGCCATAGTCGCGGGATGGCCGGGCGGATGCGCTCCGGCGAGTGCTTGGCGATGGCGAGGATGGTGGGCGCGGCTGGGATTGAACCAGCGACCTCTCGCGTGTGAGGCGAGCGCTCTCCCGCTGAGCTACGCGCCCGAACGATCGGGAGCGCGGATTTAAGGGCGCCGGCCGAGGGGTGTCAAGCAAGCCGCCGGCACCGGGCGTCACCCCGAGTCCGGCTTGATTTCCCGCCGCACAGGGTCGATATAGTGGGGTTTCGGAGTGTCGGGGAGACTCACCATGGCCCTTTTGGGGAACACGCTGCGCGCGACTGCTGGGCTCGTCCTCGCGGTCGCGCTCTGCGGCACGGCGGCCGCCGGCCCCCCCGATGAATCCGCTAAACGGCGCGATGTCGGCCTCGACTACACGATTTATTTCGGCGGCTTCGAGGCCCTGCAGCTCAACGCACGCCTGGCGTTCGAAGGCACCCGCTACGAACTGAAGGCGGCGATGAAGACCCAGGGCTTCGTCGGCTTCATGTTCCCCTGGTCGCTCCGGACCGACGCCTCCGGCAAGGTGGACGCGGCCCGGGTACGCCCCTTCAGGGCCCATTCGGAGAGAGTCTGGCGCGGCAAGAAGGGCTGGATGACGCTGCGCTTCGATGAGGATGGACCCAAGGTCGTCAGCTCCAATTCCAAGCGCAAGCGCATCGAGATCCCGCCCGATGATCTGCGCGATGCGGTCGATGTGGCAAGCGCGATCCTTCTGCTGTCGCACGCGGTCCAATCCGGCCAGAAATGCGATACCAAGGTCCCGGTCTTCGACGGCAAGCGCCGTTTCGATTTCGTCGTCGACCGGGTGGGCGAGGAGCGGCTGGTCCGCAACCGCTATTCAGCGTTTTCCGGCACCGCGCTGCTATGCCAGGTTGCCATGGAGATGCTGCACGGCAAAAAGCGCGAGAACGACTATGGCGGGTTCGGCAGCCAGGGGCGCAACGCCGCGATCTGGATCGCGCCGATCTTCGAGGGCGTGCCGCCGATACCGGTGCGGGTCCAATACGACACGCGCTGGGGCATGGTCGTCGCCCATCTGACCCGCGCGGATTTCGACGGCGACGGCGAAAACCGGGTCCTTACCGCGCACCAATAGGGCGGATGCGCCCGCAGCGGGGCAAAGGACGTGGCGTCCAATAGAGCTTTGTGGCAACGTCTGGCGCCACCGCGCCAATGTGAACCGGCATTCGATAGATGAGCGACAGGAAATCCGTGGCCATCGTGCTCGCTGCCGGCAACGGCACGCGAATGAAATCCTCCCGGCCCAAGGTGCTGCACGAGATCGCCGGGCGGGCGATGGTGTGTCATGTGCTGGACCGGTTGGCCGAGATCGCATTCGAGCGCCGCGTGGTGGTGGTGGGCAGCGCCGCCGCGCAGGTCTGCGATGCCGTCGCGCCGACGCCGACGGTCGTCCAGGACCCGCCGCTGGGGACGGCGCATGCAGTGCTGGCCGCGCGTCCGTACCTGACCGGCTTCGACGGCGATGTCCTGATCCTGTACGGCGACACGCCGCTGATCACCGCCCCGACCATGACCCGCATGTTGGCCGCGCTGCATGCTCCGGCCGAGCCCGCGGTGGTCGTCCTCGGCTTCCGACCCGAAGACCCCGCGGAGCACGGCAGGCTCGTCATCGGCGCGGACGGCGCGCTCCAGGCCATCGTCGAACACCGCGAGGCGACCGAGGCCCAGCGGGCGATCGGGCTGTGCAATGCCGGGATCATGGCGGTCGACGGGCGCCACCTTCTGCCGCTCCTGGAAGCGATCGACGACGACAACGTCAAGGGCGAATACTACCTGACCGATATCGTCGAGGTCGCGCGCGCCCGCGGCCATGGCTGCGCGGTGTGCATGGTCGACGAGGCCGAGGAGGTCATGGGCATCAACGCGCGGGCCGACCTCGCTCTCGCCGAGGCGGCGGTCCAGCGCCGGCTGCGCGCCAGGGCGATGGCCGAAGGCGCCAGCCTGCTCGACCCCGACAGCGTCTATTTGAGCCACGATACCGCGTTGGGGCGTGACGTGAGTATCGGTCCGCATGTCTTTTTCGGCCCTGGCGTCAAGGTTGGAGACCGGGTGCAAATCCGCGCCTTTTGCCATCTTGAAGGCGCCACGATTGCCGATGACGCCATCGTCGGCCCGTTCGCCCGCCTGCGCCCCGGCACACAGGTCGGACCGGAGGTCCATGTCGGCAACTTCGTCGAGATCAAGGCGGCAATCCTGGAGCATGGCGCCAAGGTCAATCACCTCAGCTATATCGGCGATGCCCGGGTCGGCGCCAAGGCGAATGTCGGCGCCGGCACCATCACCTGCAACTATGACGGGTTCTCCAAGTCGCATACCGAGATCGGCGCCGGTGCGTTCGTCGGATCGAACACCTCTCTGGTCGCGCCGGTCACCGTCGGCAAAGGCGCGATCACCGGCGCCGGCAGCGTGATCACCCGCGACGTACCGGCCGACGCGCTGGCCGTCGAGCGGACGAGCCAGACCGTCGAGGACGGCTGGGCGGAGGGCTTCCGCATCCGCCGGCGCGCCGAGAAACAGGCGAAACTTGCTGCGGCGGCAAAGCGCCTCGAGGAAAGCTGAAACGATGTGCGGCATCATCGGCATCATCAGCAGGTCCGGCACCGCCGCCCCGCTGCTGATCGACGGCCTGAAGCGGCTGGAGTACCGCGGCTACGATTCCGCCGGTATCGCCACCCTGGTCAACGGCCATGTCGAGCGCCGCCGCTCGGAGGGCAAGATCGTCAACCTTGAAAGGGTTGTCGCGCGCCAACCCCTCGGCGGCTCCATCGGGATCGGACACACACGCTGGGCCACGCACGGCCAGCCCAACACCACCAACGCCCATCCCCACGCCGACGACCGGGTCGTGCTGGTTCATAACGGCATCATCGAGAACTTCCAGGACCTGCGGCGCGAGCTGACCGAGGCGGGCCACGATTTCGCCACCGATACGGACACCGAGGCGGTCGTGCACCTGATCAGCCACCAACTGAGCCGGGGCATGACTCCGCCGGACGCGGTGGCCGAGGCGCTGAAGCGGATCGAGGGCGCGTTCGCGCTGGCGATCCTGTTTGCCGGGCACAACGATCTGATGATCGGCGCACGCCGCGGCAGCCCGCTCGCCATCGGATACGGCGAAGGCGAGATGTATCTGGGCTCCGATGCGCTCGCGCTGGCGCCGCTGACCCGGCAGATCTGCTACCTCGAAGAGGGCGATTGGGCCGAAGTCCGGCCCGACGGGGCGGTGATCCACGACCAGACCGGCGCCGTCGTCAGGCGCGAGGTCAGGCAGACCGCGACCTCCGGCGCCATGACCGGCAAGGGGAACTATCCCCATTTCATGCTCAAGGAGATCTACGAGCAGCCGGCAGTGATGGGCGACACGCTGCACGCCATGCTCAACCCCTGGAACGGCCATATCACCCTGCCCGCGATGCCCTTCGGACTCGACCGCGTGAGCAAGGTGACCGTCATTGCCTGCGGGACATCCTACCATGCCGCCCTGGTCGCCCGGTACTGGCTGGAGCAGGTCGCCAAGGTGCCGGTCGAGGTCGACATCGCCTCGGAGTTCCGCTACCGCCGGGCGGCGATGCCCGAGGGCGGGATGGCGCTGTTCGTCTCCCAGTCGGGCGAGACCGCCGACACGCTGGCGGCGTTGCGCTACGCCCGCGCGCAGGGCCAGCACATCGTCTCGATCGTCAACGTCGCGGAGAGCTCGATGGCCCGCGAGTCCGACGTCGTGTTGCGCACCCGAGCCGGGCCCGAGATCGGCGTCGCATCGACCAAGGCCTTCACCACCCAGCTCGTCACGCTGGCCTGCCTGGTGATCGGCATGGCCGCCAAGCGCGGCGCGATCGACCGCGAGCAGGAGGCCAGGCTGTGCCATGCGCTGACCGAGGTCCCCTCGCGCGCCAAGGACGTGCTCTACCACGATGAGCGTATCGCCGATCTTGCCCGCGAACTGGTCGACGCGCGCGGCGTCTTGTTCCTCGGGCGCGGGACCGGCTATCCGATCGCGCTGGAAGGCGCGCTCAAGCTCAAGGAGATCAGCTACATCCATGCCGAAGGCTATGCCGCCGGCGAGATGAAGCACGGCCCGATTGCGCTGATCGACGAGCATGTCCCGGTGATCGTGATTGCGCCGTCCGATGAGCTGTTCGACAAGACGGCATCGAACATGCAGGAGGTCGTCGCCCGCGGCGGCCGGGTGATCTTCCTGTCCGACAAGAAGGGCGTGGAGCGGCTGGGCGCGATCGCCGCGGCCACGATCGAGCTACCGGAGATCGACCCGTTCGTCGCCCCGATCCTTTACACCATCCCGGCCCAGCTTCTCGCCTATCACGTCGCGGTGCTCAAGGGCACCGATGTCGACCAGCCGCGCAATCTCGCCAAATCGGTGACGGTGGAGTAGCCCGGAGCCGAGGCCGATCCCGTCTTCCTAGCCCGCGGGGGCATCGAAGGCCGTTTCCCACGCCGCGAGCAACGGGTCCGACGGGCCGGTCTGGCGGCGTTGGCGCAGCGCGACCTTCAGCGCGGCACGGGCAATCGCGGTGCCGGCGGCTTCGAAGGTCTCCGGCGCGGTCCCTGCGTCCAGGGCCTTGGCGGCGCGCCGCTTCTCCCCGGCGTGTTCGGGGGCGCCCCAGGCCTCGATATAGGGCAGGAACGCATCGAGGCTCTTGCGGTCGAACGGCCGCGCGCGGCCCATACCGTCGACCAGCGGGTTGGCGGGATAGAGGCTGAGGCAGGGCAGCAGCCCCGCCGGGACCGGTATCCCGGCCTCATGGGTCCGGCCGGTTTTCAACAGGTCGGGCAGGACGTGGGTATGCGGACCCTCGGGCGTGACCGTCCGGCCGATCGGTTGAAAGACCTCCAAGCGGGCGATCGCCGAGACCGCGATGCGGTGCGGATTGGCCTCCAAGATCACACCCATCGCCGGGTTGCCGGGGTCAAGGACGGACCGGCCGAGGCCTGCGCGCAACGTCCGGATCAGCGGTGGATCGCCGGTCCGGATGCAGAAATCGACATTGGCCGCGCCGAGCCCCATGTCGAAAAGGATCGCCCCGCGGTCGGCCTCACGCACCGCGCCGGCGTCCGGGCCGATCTCCGTCAGCACCCTGCGCCCGGCACCGCACCCGCGCTCGGCCGGCAGGCAGAAGACCACGCCGTGCTGCCAGCCTCTGCGGTTCCTGCTAGGGGTCTCATAGGCCAGCGGGACCGGCTCCGCGCCGCGGCCGATCGACAGCGCGCCGCGCCCGGTGGCGATGCGCAGATGCGCCCGGTCATCGAGCGTCAGCGCTTCGTCCGGATCCCGGTGGAACTCCGCGATCGCGCCCAGCGAGCCGACGCTGAAGCTGCTGGCCGGATCACCGAGATGGCGGGCCAGGACCTGCTCGACCTCCAATCCGCGCGGCATGGGGAGCCGTCCTCATTCGGTCAGCCTGAACGAGACCGGCACATCGACCGCACCGGCAACCGGCATGTCGGCCTTCCGTGCCGGGACGAACCGCCAGGTGCCGACGGCCTTCAATGCCGCCTCGTCGAGCAAACGGTAGCCGCTCGACCGTCGGATGAAAACCGCCTTGGCATCGCCCGCGGCGGTGACCAGAACGCGCAGCACCACCCGGCCCTCCTGCCCGTGCCGGCGGGCGAGATAGGGATAGCGGGGCAGCGGATTGGCCAGACCGGCACCTTCGAACCGTGGGGCCTTGTCGGTGAGGGCCGTGACGGCGGCCGGCCCCGTCCCGGTCCCCACCGGCGCCGGCGCGCGCGGCTTCGCTCCGGCGCGCGGCTTCGCCGGTGCGGTAAGCTCGATCGAAACCGCCGGTTGCGGCTCGGCCGGCACCATCGAGAGCGCCCCCGAAACGTCCGCGGCAGAGATCGGCGCAGGCGCGGTCGGGGCATCGGTTTCCGACCGATCCCGCTTGTTCGCAACATGCTCCAGCGCAAGCGGCCGCGCGGCCGCCGGCGACGGAGCCGAATCCGGATCCGGATTCGGGGCGACCGACTCCGCCGGGGCGTGCTGCGCCGGTGCCTTGCGCGCCGGGCCGGCCAAGGAGTCCGCTACCGAGACCCTGGCCGGCGGCGGCATGGCTTGCGGTGTAACCAGCACGACCGTGATTGCGGGCTGGACCGGGCGTGGATCGGACTGCCACCATGCCAGCGCTGCGGCGACGGCCATCCCGTGCAAGGCCAAAGACAGCGCTACGGCGTATCGCAGCCTGCTGCCCGTCCGGACGTGGGTGCTATTGCCCGGCACCCGGCGGTTCCCCGCCCGCGCGGGCATGGGGGATCACATATTCCAGCCCGTCGATCGAGCCGCGGTGGGCCACGATACCGTAACACGCGGCCAGCCTGTCGGGCGTGAGCACCTCGGAACCTGGACCGTCGGCGGCGATCGCCCCGCCATGCAGCAGCGCAAGACGGCCGCAAAAGCGCACGGCGAGCGTCAGGTCATGCATCACCACGGCGACGGCCCGGCGCTTGCGGGCGAGCCCGGCGAGCAGGTCCATCACGTCGAGCTGATGGGCGGGATCGAGCCCCGCAGTCGGCTCGTCGGCGAGCAGCAGGTCCGGCTCGCCGGCGAGCGCCCGGGCGAGCAGGACCCGGGCAAGCTCGCCGCCCGAAAGTTCGGTCGCCGGCCGGTCGGCGAAACCGGCAACCGCGCAGTCGGCCATCGCGCGCTCGACCGCCTCGCGATCAGCCGGCCGTGGCCCGCGCCAGGGGTCGAGATGGGGCAGACGGCCCATCTCGACCAGGGTGCGGACATCGACCGGCCATTGTGGTCCCGCTCCCTGCCCGAGATAGGCAAGCAGGCGTGCGCGGGTCGTCCGGTCTACCCCCGCCAGCGGCTTGTTGCGCAACCGCACCTGGCCGGCCGAGGGTTCCAGCAGACCGGCCAGGGTCTTCAGGAGGGTCGTCTTTCCGGCGCCGTTGGGGCCGATCAGCCCGACCATCTCCCCTTCCTCGATCGCGAGGTCGAGCCCGTCGAGGATCCTGGCGCCGCCGAGCGCAACCGTCAGCCCGCGTGCTTCGATGAGGCTCATACCAGCCGCCTGCGCATTCTGAGCACGAGATAAAGAAAGAACGGCGCACCGACCAGCGCGGTGACGACGCCGAGCTTGATCTCGCGTCCGGGCGAGATCAGCCGCACGAGGATGTCGGCCGCCAGTGTCAGCGCGGCACCGGCCAGCGCGCTGGCCGGCAGAACCGCGCTCGGGCGGTGGCCCACCAGCGGGCGCATCAGGTGGGGGACAACGAGGCCGACGAAGCCGATCGCGCCGGCGACAGCGGTGGCCGCACCGACCGACAGCGCGATACCGAAGACCAGCCGGCGGCGGACCGCGGCAAGATCGATGCCGAGCGTGGCTGCGGTATCCTCGCCCAGCGTCAACGCATCGAGCGGGCGGGCGAGGCCCGCGAGCAGCACCCAGCCTGCGAGCATGAACGGAACGGCGAGCCAGACGTGATCGAGGCTGCGGTCGGCGAACGAGCCGAGCAGCCAGAAGACGATCTCCAGGGCGGCGAACGGGTTGGGTGCGAGGTTGAGCGCCAGGGCGGTGAGCGCCGAGGCGAGGCTGGTGATCGCAACGCCGGCCAGGATCACCGTCAGCGCGCTCGCCTGCCTGCCCACCAGCCCCTGGATCAGGATCACCGCGACGCAGGCGCCGGCCATCCCGCCGATCGGCAGCGCCAGGGGAAAAAGTGCCGCCAGGCCGAAATAGAACGTCAGCACCGCACCCAGGGCCGCCGAGGCCGAGACCCCGATCAGCCCCGGCTCGGCCAGCGGGTTTCTCAGGAAGCCCTGAAGCGCCGCGCCGCCCAGGCCCAGGGTGGCACCGATCGCGAGCCCGAGGATGGTGCGCGGCAGGCGGATTTCCTGGACGATCACCGCCGCGGTCCCGGCCCGGCCGCCGAACAGCGCATCGAGCATCGCGCCGATGCCGATTGCCGCCGGCCCGACCAGGAGAGAGGCCGCGAAGGCGATCGCCACCACGACCGCAAGGCCCGCGAGCAGGCCACGCCCGGCCCTCATCGCGGCTGTCCCTCGGTGAGGGCGGTGCGCAGCCGCACCAGCCGCTCGAAGGCGGCCGCGACGTGCGGCGTGCCGCAGAGCCACAAGTTGTCGGGCAGGCGGATCAAAGGGCGGCCGGCGAAGCTGCGGGCGAGCGCCGGATGCCGCAGCACGGCGCCGGCAAGTGCCGGCGCGGCCCTTTCGCGCCCGAGGATCAGGACGTCGGGCCGCGCAACCAACAGGGTCTCCAACGGAAGGATGCCGGTCCCGGCAATGCCCAGCGTGCGGCCGAGCGTTCTGAACCCGGCCGCCTCGACGACCGCGTTGGCGAGTGTGCCGGTCCCCGAAGTGTATCCGTTCGCCCAGTAGAGCGCGACGAGTGGTGCCCCCTGACGGGGCCGCTTGGCCGCAGAGATTTGGGCCGCGAACCTGTCGATCAGCGCGCGGCCTTTCTCGGGCTCGCCGATCGCCTCGGCAACCAGGACGATGCTGCGTCCCACATCGTCAAGCGTGGTTGCGACCGGCACCTCGACGACTCGGTGGCCGAGCCGACGCAACAGCGCGTTGGTTGCACTGGTGGTGAAGCTGCTCGCGATCACGATATCGGGGTCGAGCAGGATGATCTCCTCGGCTTGGCCGTGGTTGCGTGGCAGCCCGGCCGCTTCGCGGCTCATCGCCGAGGCCCGTTCGTCGGTCGCCAGAAAACTGAGTGAAACGATGCGGGCTCGTTCGGCCAGCATAAGCACGAGCTGGTCGGTGCAGACATTGATCGAAACGATGCGCGCCGGCTTCGCCCCCGCGGCCGGCACGGCTGCGAGCGCTATCGCGCAGGCGAGGGCTATCGCAGCCGGCTGGCCGGCCATCGCTCAGTTGGGCCAGAGCTTGGCCCGAACGCCGGCGAAGCCGGCGATGCCGTGCGTTCGGGACGAGAAGACCTCCTGATAGGTCTCATCGAGCGCATTCTCCACCCGCGCGAAAACCTCGACGCCGTCGCCGAGTCTGTAGGATCCCGCGAGGCTGACCAAGGTGTAGGAATCGAGCGTCACCCGCCTCGGCGGCATGGTCACGAAGAACCGGTTGTCCTCCTGGTCGCCGTTATAGTCGATGCCGAGGTTGATCATCGCGCGGTCGTTCATGAAACGGTAGGCCCCGTTGAGGCTGACGAGGTCGCGCGGCCGGCGGATCTCCGCCGATCCGGTGCCGTCCCGCGACCGCGTGTACGTGTAGCTGCCGGTCACCGACAGGCCGGGCATCGGACGCGCAGTCAGGCTCACCTCGACGCCCCGCCGCTTGCTGTCCGCGGCCAGGTTGACGACCGATCCGAGGAAGGTGGCGGGATCGAAGGTCGGGACGATCTCGTTCTCCAGAGTGGCGTGGAAATAGGTCACATCCAAGACCGCGCGACCGCTGGCCAGCGAGACCTCGACCCCGACATCATAGCTCCTGGACTCTTCCGGTTGCAGCGACGGGTTGCCGACGAAGGAATCGGGATCGAAGCCGAACAGGTCATCGAAGGTCGGATCGGTCACCCCGGTGCCGTAGCTGCCATGGATGCGAGCCTCGGTTTCCGGCACCAGGATCGCGGCCGTCACCCGCCAAGTGGCCGCGTCGTCGAAGAACTCGTTCCAGTCGCGCCGGACCGCGCCAGACAGAAAAACCCTGTCGATCAGCCCAATGCGGTACTCGCCGATGACGCTGTGCTCGACGATCTTTCGTTCCAGGGCGACGCCGAACTCGGACTTGTCGAAGCGCGCCCGTTCGTACTCGTATCCGGCAACGAAATGGTGCTCAGCATCGGCGATCCCGGGCGTCCGCAAGGACAGGAGCGACTGGGTGCCGACCTTCAGCCGGTCGCCCTTGCGCAGCACCTCGCGGGTGCCCGCAGCGAAGCCCTCGCGCTTGGTGTCGGTGAATGCGACCTCGACTTTCTGCGTCAACTTGTCCTCGATCAGCTCTGCCGCGCCGCCCAGCCGACCGTAAAAGAACCACCCTTTGGAATCGTCGTCGGTGTCGATGACCAGCCCCTGGGTCGGGGTGGCCGGAGAGGCGAAGTCGTCGTCATCGGTCTCGAGCCTGAAGCGGGTGTAACGGGCTGCGGCCTCGATCTCGACGGACTCGCGCGGCCGCACCGCGCCGACGAACGATGTCGACAGGTTGCGATAGCCGTCCTTTTCGTCGCCGAACTGCGAGATGTTGATCCCGTCGCTGCGCAGCCCGGTCACCGACAGCGCGTAGTCGTGATGCTCGTTGCCGGCGCCGAGCCTGACATTGCCGGTCGTGGTCGCGAACGAGCCGCCCTCGGCGAAACCCTCGATCGAAAACGGGCCTTCGCCGCGCCGGGTGCGGATGTCGATCACGCCGGCCAGCGCGTCGCTGCCGTAGAGAGCGCTCTGGGCACCGCGCAGGACGGTCACGCGCTCGATGTCGGTGGCGAGGAGGTTGGCGAAATCGAACTCGTTGCTGGACGCCGGATCGCTCACCTCGATCCCGTCGATGCGCACGTGGGTCTGGTTGGCCTCCGCCCCGCGGATGCGGATCTGGGTGAAGGTACCGACCGGGCCGCTGCGGTTGACCGCCACACTCGGGACCTGCCGCAGGATGTCGGAGGTCACCCGCGTCTGGCTGTCCTCGATCTGTTCGCGGTCGAGCACCGTCGCCGCGGTGCCGATCTCCTCGGCCGGCACCTCGATCCGGCTCGCCGAGACCACGATGTCGGCTTGCCCGCGCACCGGATCGTCCGCCGCCCGGACAGTGGTAGCCACGCTCGCGGCGAGCACGGCCGCTGCCAGGGTTCGAATATCGATTGTCATGACGGTTTCCCCAACCTTCGGTGACGACACGTTTCCGCGCGTCACCGCCGACGGGGCTTCCGTCCCCACTGACACACCCCGGCCGGCGGTTGGGTGACGCTGTGCCGGCAGGTCTCCTGGCTCGCGGGTCTCGACTCGCGCCCTGCCTTCCCAGTTTCCCAGTGGCATCGGTCGGGCGCGCGCTCGCCGCTCACAGTTGCGGGGGCAGCCAGGGCTTCGACGCACCTCTTCGGGGTGCCGCCGTTCCCTGTTCCCTCTTGCCTCCCCGAAGGGAACCGTCACTGGGCGAAGCCTAGCCGTGCGGCCAAATCGCCGCAATCCCCCAACCGCGCCGAGTGCGGCAGGAACCCGGCTCGGCAACGGGGCGCGGCTGCGCTAGACTCGGCGCCCGGCATTACGGAGGCACGGCCATGGCGATCACGTTGACCCGGTTGTCCGATGCCCTCGGCTGCGAGGTCGGCGGCGTCGATCTCGCCCAACCGCTGGACCGGGCGACGTTCGAGGAATCGAGCGGGCGTGGCTTGACCACCAGGTGCTGCTGATCCGCGGCCAGACGCTCGACAACGACCAGCAGATCGCGTTCTGCGCCAATTTCGGCACCATCCAGAACCAGACCGCGCGCGTCCAATTCGGCATGGAGATCGAGCATGAGGCGGTGCTCTATGTCTCGAACGTGCGCGACGACGCGATCCTGCCCGAGGGCGAGGTCTGGTTTCATTCCGATCAGTGCTATTTCGAGGTGCCGGCCTCGGCGACCAGCCTGCACGCGATCGAAGTCCCGTCGGCCGGCGGCAACACGCGGTTCGCCAACACCTACGCGGCCTATGACGCGCTGCCGCCGGCGACCAGAGACCGGATCGAAGGGCGGCGTGCGCTCAACGTCTACGATTACCTGCGCAACCCCTGCAAGCGCAGCGCCGCAGCCCGGCCGGAGGCGCCGCGCTGGACCCACCCGATCGTGCGCACCCACCCCCGGACCGGCCGCAAGGCGCTCTATGTCTGCCGGCTGATCACCGAGTCGGTCGAGGGAATGGAGCGGGCCGAGAGCGATGCGCTGCTCGATGAGCTGTTCGACCACATGGAGCGGGATGCGTTCGTCTACGAGCACCGCTGGCGCGTCGGCGACCTGCTGATCTGGGACAACCGCTGCACGCTCCACGCCCGCACCGCCTTCGATCCCGGCGAACGCCGCCTGCTGCGGCGCATCGCCGTCGAGGGCGAGGTGCCGGTCTGACGGGCCGGTCGGCTCAAAACGGCACCGACAGAACCTCGAAGATGCCGTCGCAGTTGATCAGATCGACCCGTTTCCAGGCGATCTCGTAGCCGCCGTCGGGCTTGACGCGCAGCAGGTGGCGGCAATGGCCGCCGTAAGCGGTCTGCTTGTCGAGCCGGTATTCCAGCATCAGCAGGTTCGAACGGACCAGAATCCCGTCGTCCGCGCCCGACGCCGCCTCGATGTCGATGTTGGAGACGAAATGGCAGGTGCGGCTGGCCGGGATCTGGGAATGGATCTTGGGGTGGTCGAGCCGCGCCAGCCGCGTTCTCATCATCTCGCGGTCGTCGAAAAAGATCGACACCGCCTCATAGGGGTCCGTCTGGTCCGGTGCGGCGGGCACCCAGTAATAGCCGTCCTCGGCGAACAGGCTCATCCATTCCTCGAAGCGGCGCTCGTCCAGGAGGCGTACTTCGTGGATCAGGAAACTCTCGATGTCCGAACCCAAGGCAGCCGCTTTCGTCCTCAGCCTTCGCGGCACATATAGTCCAGCCAGGCGAGGTGCTGATGGCGCGCGCAGGTCTCGGTGGTGCCGCGCCCTTCATAGTTGCCTTGGTTGTCGGTCGCCTCCTCACCGAGGCCGCGGGCGAAGACCACCCAGTCCTCGCCCTGGGTGGCGAGCCCGTTCTGGCAGCGGGTCCAGACCTCCATGTCGTCGGACATCACCATGCCGGCGGGCGAATGGCTGTTGTTGTTGCTGCGCAAGGCCGCACGCCACATCTCCTCGGGCGCGCCCTTGAGCTTGAGCGGGATGATGGTGTTCTCGGTGCAATCGACCGAGATCGGGTTCATCACCCTTATGTGCTGGGTGAGGTACTGGATGGAGAATTGCGGATAGAAAATGCTGTTGTGCCGGGTGAGGTTGATGACCTCGCCGGCGCGTTTCCTGCCGCGTCCGGCCTCCAGCGCGGCGGCGTAGCGCTCGAAGACCGGGCCGCTGTTGGCCTTGTCCATGGGAAAGCGGCCCGAATAGGTGTGGCCGTAGCGGCAGCCGCCGACCGGCAGATCCTCCCACGCCTCGTTGAGCGCCGCCCCGGACGACAGCAGCTTGACCGAGCCCGCCTCGTCCTGCGACGCGCCCTGGCGCCGGAACTGGGTGCCGTCCTCCGCGGTCGTCGAGGCGTGGGTGAACATCGGATGGTAGAGGTCGTTCTGGTTCTCGATCTGGATCTTCCAGTTGGCCGCGAAGCGGTAGCGGAAGACGCCCGCGCTCGCCTCGACCTCGCCGTCCGGGGCGCGGTCGACCATGTCGTCGATGTGGGCGCGCATCGGCCCCAGGAAGTCCTCCAGCGCCGGCCCCTCGGCGCTCAGGCTTCCGAACACGAAGCCGCGATAGACCGCCATCCTCGGCACCCGCGCCAGGTCGAGCCCGCCGCCGTCCAGGAATTCCTTGGCGTAGCGCTTGGGGTAGGGCGCGCCGGCATGGCTGCCGTCGGTCCTGAACGCCCAGCCGTGATAGGGGCACTCGAAGCGCTGCGTGCTGCCCTTGGACTGTGTGCAAATCTGCGCGCCGCGGTGGGTGCAGCGGTTGAACAGCAGATGGATCTCGCCGTCGTCGTCACGGCTCATGATCACCGGCTGGCGGCAGATCCGCGTGGTAATGAAATCCCCGGGGGCGGGGATCTGGCTCGCATGCCCGACGAACAACCAGGCGCGGGCGAAGATGCGGGCCATCTCCAGCTCGAAGACCGCCGGGCTGACATAGAAATCGCGGTGCACCCGGTCGGGGCGCACCAGATCACGCAGCGCGTCGGCGTCGAGATCGCTCATGCCAAGCCCTCCGACGTGAGACGGAGTCCGGTCCGCGTCAGAAGCGCGCCGCCGGACGGTCGGGCTATTCGGCGGCTTCGGCCTTTTCGAGCGCCCGGGTCAGCCAGCCGTGCTCGGAGATGTCGAAGACCACGCCGTTGGGGTCCTTGTACTTGACCTCGGCCTGGATACCCTCGTAGCCGTCGGGCAGGGTGGTGAAGTATTCGCCGCCGTGGGCCTCGATCCGCCCTATCGTCTCCTGTTCATCCTCGATGACGAAGCCCATGTGGTGAAGCCCGGCCCAGTCGGGGCCGTTGATCATGCCCTTGGTGCCCTCGGGGAAATTGAGCAGCGTAAGGTTGATCACCCCGTCGGTCAGCATCAGCACGTTGCCGAACGGGGTGTCGGCCCGCACGACCTGTTCCATGTCGAAGACCGACTTGTAGAACGCGCCCGCCTTGTCCAGGTCGGGCACCTGCATGGCGAGATGGCGCAGCTTTGCCATGGTTCCGCTCCGTTGACCGCGTCGGGCGCCATTGTGCCGCCGTCGGCTCAGCCTGTCCATCGCCGCGCGCGCCAGCGGATCATCCGCCGCGCGCTTTTCAAGTGCAGCCCGATGTCCTGTTGGATCGCCACCGCGGCCGGCGTGATCATCAGGACGATCACCACGCCGAAGCCGAGCCCGTAGACCAGGGTCAGCACGGTGGGCTTGAGGAACGCCGCCTGGCGGCTGGTCTCGAGCAACAGCGGCGCAAGCCCGCCGATTGTGGTCAGCGTGGTCAGGAGCACGGCGCGCAGGCGGTCGCAGGTCCCGTCGATCACCGCGGCGACCGCGCTTTGCGTTTCGAGCCGCCGGTCGATGGTGGTCACCAGCACGATCGAATCGTTGACGATGATCCCGGTCATCCCCAACAGGCCCACGACCGAAAACATCGATAGCGGGATGCCGTGCAGGTGATGGCCCCAGATCGCCCCGATCAGCCCGAACGGGATCACCAGCATCACCACGATCGGACGCGACCAGGATCCGAACACCCAGGCCAGCACGAGATAGATCCCGACCAGACACAAAGCCAGGCCGAGTCTGGCGTCGGACAGGAAGTCGCGCTCCTGCTCGGTAAGCCCGCCGAGCGAGGTGCGAATGCCGTAGCGCCGCGCGATCTCGGGCAGGATCTCGCCGGCCAGCGCGTCGCCGACCGCGGTCCGCGCCGCCGCGTCGTCGTCAAGGTCGCCGGAGACGGTGACCACCTGCTCACCGGCCTCGCGCCGGATGACGGAGAAGCCTTGCTTTTGCTCCAGGGTCGCGATCGAGGACAGCGGCACGAAGGCGCCGCCCGCTACCGGCAGCTTGGCACGGTGCAGATAGGACCGGCCCAGCGCGTCTTCGGGCAGGCGGACTCTGACTTCGACTTCATGGGTGCCGCGCGCGAACGACGCCGCCTCGATGCCGTCCAGGCGTTCGCGCAGCGTGCGGGCAAGCGCGGCGGTGCTGAGCCCCAGCGCCTCGCCGCGCGGGGTCAGCCGCACCACGAACTCGGGCTTGTCGTAGGCCAGGTCGTCCTCCAGCCCGCTGACCGCCGGGAACCGCGCGAGCCGGGCCTGGAGGTCGAGCGCGGCGGTCTTGAGCGTTTGGCTGTCGGCGCCCGACAGCTGGATATGGATATCCCCGCTGCCCGGACCGCGGCGCTCGCGGCGCAGCGCGAGGCGTTCGAGCTTCGGCAACCGGCGGATCTCGCCCCGCCAATCGGCCAGGAAGGCGAAGCCGGTATAGGGTCTCTCGTCCGGATCAATCAGCGAGATGTCGTAGCCGCCCAGGCGGTCGGGGTCCATGGTATCGGCACCGGTCAGCCCGCGGCCGGTGGTGCCGCCGAGCTTGGCGATCGACAGCTCGACCGGCGCGCGGCCGTATTTCGCGGCATAGCGGTCGTTGACCACCGCCAGCGCGCGGTCGAGCTCGTCCAGCATCGCCTTGGTGTCGGCCCGCACCGCGCCCGGCAGCATGGCGATATTGGCGGTCACCGTGCCGCGTTCGGGTGCGACGAAAAACCGCCAGCGCACCGTCCTGTCGATCACCGCCGAGGCCGAGACCGCGAGCAGCAGCAAGGCCATCCCCCAGACCGGATAGCGCAACCGGATCACGGCGCGGATGAAGCGCCGGAACCCGCCTTCGCGGAACCGGACGAAGAAGCGGTTGACCATCCGGCCCGGCGCATCGAACCAGCGCTTGCGCGCGCCGGACTGCAGGGCGTGGCGCATGTGGGCGGGCAGGATGATGAAGCATTCGATCAGGCTCGCGATCACCACCACGCAGACGGTGAAGGGA
Organism: Alphaproteobacteria bacterium; assembly: GCA_965248835.1. Lineage (GTDB taxonomy): Bacteria > Pseudomonadota > Alphaproteobacteria > MPNO01 > MPNO01 > CAYFYS01. The sequence goes on along the minus strand of CBDFLJ010000001.1, from coordinate 408,535 downwards.
AGATCGGCGATCAGCCGACCGAACCGTCCGCTGATCAGGATGATGGCGGCGAAGGCGATCACCGTGGTGATCGAAGCGCTGAAAACCGGACCCGCCATGCGCCGGGCGGCTTGCGTCGCGGCGTCGGCCGGCGACAGGCCCTGCCCGGCTAGATGGTCCGTGTGTTCGCCGACCACGATCGCATCGTCGACGACGATGCCCAGGCACAGGATCAACGCGAACAGCGAAACCATGTTGAAGGTGAACCCGGCGACGTACATCAGGGCGACGGTCGCGGCCATCGCGACGGGGATGCCGGCGGCCACCCAGAACGCGGTCCGCGCGGACAGGAACAGGAACAGGAGCACCAGGACGATCGCGAGACCCATCGAACCGTTGTTGATCAGCAGGTCGAGCCGCGAGGTGATCGCCCGGGCGCGGGTGCGGGTAAGCGTCATCTCGATGCCTTGCGGCAGGCTCGACGCTATCCGGGCCACGACATCCTCAACCGTCTGCTGCAGCGCGATCGAATCGCCCTTGGCGTCGCGCTCAATTCGGACCCGGACCGCCGGCTTGCCGCTGCGGAAAAGCGCCTGACCGCGGTCGAGCCCCTCCTCGTGAACCCTGGCGAAGTCACTCAGGCGCAGCTTGCTGCCGTCGGGCAGCGAGCGGACGGCGATGGCCGCGATCCGCCGGATGGTCTCGCGCCCGGCATCGGTGCGGACCCGCGCGGTGCCCTGGGCGAAATCGCCGACCGGCCGGATGCCGGTCTCCGCGGCGACCGCATCGGCGATCCGGCGCAGCGTCAGGCCGTGGCGCTCCAGCGCATCGGGCGGCACGTCGATCCGGATTTTCGGCGCGCTGACGCCGATCAGGCGGGTCTTGGTGACCCCGGCCCGGAAAAGCCGCGTGCGCAGCTCCTCGCCATAGTCGTGCAGCAAGGCGAGCGAGACCGGTCCGGAAATGATCACGTCGGTTACCAGGTCGCGGAACCGGGCGCGGCGGATCGTCGGCTCTTCGATATCGCCCGGCAGGTCCGGCGTCTCCTCGACCGCGGCCTTGACCTCCTCGACCGCGGCCTCCATGTCCCAGCCCGCCACGAACTCCAGGCGAATCGTGGTGCGCCCCTCGCGCGTGGAGGCGCGGAGGGTCTCCAGGCCGTCGACGGCGCGCAGCCCCGGCTCGAGCCGGGCGACGACCGCGCGGTCGATCTCCTCCGGCCCGACACCGGACCAGACAACGTTGACGCGCACGACCTCTATGGCGACGTCGGGAAAGAACTGCGAGCGTATCTGGGTGGCGGAGAACAGGCCGGCCAGCAGCATCACCACCATCAGCAGGTTCGCTGCGGTGCGGTGATCGACGAAGTAGCGGAACAGTCCGGCGAGCCGTCCGCCGTCGGCGTCCGTGCTCGGCGTCCTCACCGTCGGGCGCCGTTGATGCGGGCCTCCAGCCGCTCAACCATGGCCGCGGGAACACGCGGCTTGGCGAGCGCGGCCAGAATCCTCGCCCTTATTTCAGACGGCATGCCGGTGCGCGCCTTGACGAAGGCGATGATCGCGCGGCGCCGCGCGTTGTCGAGCGAAATCATCGCGGGCGGTGCCGCGGTCTCCGGCACCGCGCCGGCCTCGCGCGGCGTCACCGCGACCCCGGCGCCGAGATAAGGCAGGCGCGCCCTGACATAGCGCCGCCCGAACGGCAGGCCCGCCATCACCAGCGTGTCGGCCTGGCGCCGCAGAATGCGGCCGGTGACTTCCTCCAATCGGTCGTGCGCGTCGAGCAGAAAGATCTTGCCGTCCTGGGTTGCCGCCTCGGCCGGGATCACCACGACGTTCTGGATCGCCTCCTCCTCCACCTCGACGGTGACGAAGTCGCCCGGGCGCAGCGCCGTCTCGTCCGCGGCCTCGATGCGTGCAAAGACCATGCGCCCGCCCTCGGAGAGCTTGCTGAGCGGCCCGGCGCGCTCCAGCGTGCCCGCGACCGCGATGCGGCGCTCGCCGAGCGCCAGGCGCGCGGTAACCTTCAGCGGCTTGAGCGCGCTGCCGCTGCCCTCGGCCAGGAGACGGCCGAAGGCCGCGTCGGTGACCCGGAACGAGACTTCCAGCGTCGACCTGTCGATCAGGGTGCCGAGCACCTCGTTCCGGGTCACCCGGCGGCCGAGCGTCGCGACCACGCCGGTCAAGGGTCCGGCAAACGGCGCGCGGTAACGGGCGTCGGCCAATGATTTCTCGGCGTCCTCCAGGGCGATCGCCGCGCGCTGGACCGCGAGGTCGGCGGTGCCGATGCGCGTCCTTGCGGCAAGCTCGGCCTTCAGGCGTGTATTCAGGGTCTGCTGGGCGTTGGCGACGGCGTTGCGCGCCTCATCGAGGGCGGCCTGGGCGACGATGCCCTTGCCCATCAGCTTCTTCTTGCGCACCAGGTTGCTGTCCTTGAGGCCGAGCTGGCGCCTGGCGATGCGCGCTTCCTCGGCCGCCAGGACGAAGGCTTCCCTGGCCTCGGCAAGATCGGCCCGGGCCTGGACGAGCCCGACCTTTGCATCGCGGACCCGGCGCCGGTAATCGGTCGGATCGATCGCGAACAGCGGCTCGCCGGCGGCCACGCTCGCCCCGTCGCGGAAGCCGGCCGACAGCTCGGTGATCGGCCCGGCGGCACCGGCGCGAATCTCCAGCATGCGCCAGGCGCGGACCTCACCGTAGGCGGTGATGACCGGCCGGACGGTCTGCGGTCGCAGCGTCGTGACCTCGACCGCGTAGGAGCGCTCGCGCGCCGGCTCGGCCTGCCCGGCTTCGCGGGCGCCGATCGCGTCCTGGAGCCGCCAGATGCCGAGCCCGATCAGCCCGAAGGTGATCACGGCAAGGAACAGGCCGCTTACCGCGCGGGTCAGGAACCGCATCGCTCAACCATCCACCGATATCGCCGCTCACACGGACTTGCCCGCCACGCCTCCTTGACGGTACACGGCCGGACTGGCGCCTTTCCGTCGGGCTTGCCGCGCCCGGCCCGGAACGGTTATGCCTGCTATCTTACCCCGACCGTGAGGGCCGGACCGAATGCGAATAGTTCCCGCGATTCCGCGGCGCGTGCGTCTGATCGCGGCCACCGCGAACGGCGCTCTCGATGCGATGGCGAGTTTTCAGATCGACGCAGGGGCCAGGGAATGAAGATCGGCGTGACGTTCGGCTATTCGGGGTCCAGATTCTCGGTCGATTCCGCGGCGGTCGGCGAGGTCGAGCGTCTGGGCTACGACTCGATCTGGACGTCGGAGGCCTACGGCAGCGATGCGATCACGCCCGCGTCCTGGATGCTGGCACTGACCTCGCGGATCACCGTCGGCACAGCGATCATCCAGATGGGTGCGCGCACGCCCACCGCCGCGGCGATGGCGGCGATGACTCTGCAGGCGCTTTCCGGCGGCCGCTTCGTGCTCGGCATCGGCCCGTCGGGACCGCAGGTGATCGAAGGTTGGTACGGCGTTCCCTACGGCAAGCCGATGACCCGGACACGCGAATACATCTCGGTCATCCGCAAGGTCTTCGCCCGCGAGGCTCCGTTGGAGCATCAGGGCGAGCATTACCGCATCCCGGCGACCGGGCCCGGCACGACCGGGCTCGGCAAGCCGCTGAAGAGCATCCTCCATCCCTTCGCGCCGCTGAAGATCTTCACCGGCGCGTTCACCCCGGCCGGCGTTCGCACCGCGGCCGAGCTCGCCGACGGCTTCTTCCCGGTGTTCATGAACCCGGACCGGTTCGACCTGTTCGCAGGACCGATCGAGGAGGGCTTCGCCAAGGCCGGCGGCGGCAAGACGCTGGCGGATTTCGCAATCGCCCCCTTCGTGCCGATCCATCCGGGTGAAGACCTGGAGGCCTGCCGCGCCGAGGTCAAGCGCCACATGGCGCTCTATGTCGGCGGCATGGGCGCACGCCGCAAGAACTTCTACAACGACTACGCGAAGCTGCTCGGATACGAAGACGCGGCGGTGAAGATCCAGGATCTGTTCCTCGACGGCAAGCACCGCGAGGCGGCGGCGGCGGTCCCTGATCAACTGGTCGACGACATCGCCCTGGTCGGCCCGCCCGCGCGCATCCGCGACCGGCTGGGCGCCTGGAAAGAGGCCGCGGCCAAGGGCCACGTGCACACTTTGATCGCCAAGGAGCCGTCGATCGAGGCGCTGCGCCTGCTGGCCGAGGCGGTGCTTTAGGCGGACGGCATGGAGCTGACCGAAGAAGAGGTCCGCGAGATCCTCGAGCTGATCGACAGGTCGAACTTCGACTTCTTCGAACTCGAGACAGGCTCGCTCAAGCTCTCGGTGGCCAAAGGCGGCTACCGGCCGGCAACCGCCGCGCCGGCCGGTCAACCCACGCACCCGGCCGCCCGATCCGCGCCGTCACCGCCGCCGCCACCGAGCGTCGCCGCGTTGCGGCCCGGGCTGGTCGCCGTGCAATCGCCCATGGTCGGCACCTTCTATGCGGGTCCCAACCCCGGCGCGGCGCCCTTCGTCGAAAAGGGCGCGCGTGTGGAGCCGGGTACCACCGTCGGGCTGGTCGAGGTGATGAAGGTCTTCACCGCCGTGGCCGCGGACTCCGCCGGCGTGATCGCGGAAATCCTCGTCGCCGACGGCCAATCGGTCGAGTACGGTCAGCCGTTGTTCGGGATCGAGCCGGCGCCGTGAGTGCGATCCGCTTCGTCGACTGCACGCTCCGCGACGGCCCGCTCAGCCTGTGGGCCTCGTCGATGACCACCGCGATGATGATGCCGGTCGCGGCGCGGCTCGACGGCGCGGGCTTCGATGCGATCGAGCTCATCTCCGACGGACAGTTGGGCAAGGCCGTCCGCGACCTGAAGGACGATCCGTTCGAGCGCATGCGGCTGATTGCCGGGCGCACGCCCGACACCCCGCTGCGGTTGGTCGCGGGCCGCATCAACACCTTCGAGGACGAGCCGCCGGAGATGTTCGGGCTGTTCCTCGCGCTGTGCGCGAAGAACGGCATCGCCGAGGTCCGGCTGTCCGACCCGTGGAACGGGCTCGAAGGCTGGAAGCGCCGCGTCGATGCGGCAAACGATGCCGGGCTCAAGCCGGTGCTCAACCTGATCTACTCGATCTCGCCGGTGCACACCGACGATTATTACGCCGAGCGCTGCCGGCTCGCTGCCGCCCTGCCGGTCTATCGGATCTGTCTGAAGGACCCGGGCGGGCTCCTGACTCCAAAGCGGACCGCTTCCCTTGCGCCGATCGTGCTCGCCAATGCCGGCGAGATCCCGGTGGAGTTCCATACCCACTGCACCACCGGGCTCGGCCCGCTATGCTGCCTGGAAGCGATCGAGGCCGGGATCGACATCGTCAACACCGCGATCCCGCCGCTCTCGGACGGCGCGTCCAACCCTTCGGTCTTCGATGTCGCCGCGAACGCCCGCGCGCTGGGCTACGAGCCGGCGGTCGATCTGGAAGCCCTGGAAGAGGTCTCGGCGCATTTCGCAACCATTGCCGCGCGCGAGGGCCTGCCCGTCGGCGCGCCATTGCGCTATGACGCCGCCCAGTACCGCCACCAGGTTCCGGGCGGGATGATTTCCAACCTTGCCCATCAACTCGACCTGGTGGGCATGGCGGATCGGCTGCCGGAGACCCTGGAGGAGACGGTCCGGGTCCGGGCCGAGCTCGGCTATCCGGTGATGGTCACGCCCCTGTCCCAGTTCGTCGGCAGCCAGGCGGCGATCAACGTGATCACCGGGCAGCGCTACCGCGAGGTTAGCGACCAGGTGATCGCGTACGCGCTGGGCTATTACGGCACCGAGGCGATCGCGGCGATGGATCCTGAAATCCGCCAGCGCATCCTCCAGCGTCCGCGAACCGCCGAGGTGACGCGTCCGGATGCGCCCCCGCCGACATTGGCCGCGATGCGCGCCCGCTACGGCGGTGCGGGCATCTCCGATGAGGAAATGGTGCTGCGCTGGCTGTTCGGCGAAGACGACGTCGCAGCGATGAGGGCCGCTCCGCCGCCTGCCGACTACCCGACCGGCCGGCACCCTCTGGTCAGCCTGGTCCGCGCGCTCACCGAGCGCAGCGACTGCAACCGCATCCATATCAGCAAGCCCGGCTTGTCGCTGACATTGGCGCGTTGACAACCGGCCCGCCGCGTCGCACCTAGGCCGCGGGAGGTGCGCATGGCCGCCTACGACTATGATCTGTTTGTCATCGGCGCGGGGTCGGGCGGGGTCAGGGCGGCCCGGATGTCGGCGTCCTATGGCGCGCGCGTTGCAATCGCCGAGGAGCGCTTCCTCGGGGGGACTTGTGTCAATGTCGGGTGTATTCCGAAAAAGCTCTTTGCCTATGGCGCGCACTACCCGGAGGACGCCGAGGATGCGGCCGCCTACGGCTGGACACTCGGTGCGCCGAAGCTGCATTGGCCGAGGTTGATCGCCAACAAGAACAAGGAGATCGAGCGGCTCAACGGCGTCTACCGGCGGATCCTGGAGACCAACCGGGTGCGGATCATCGAGGCCCGCGCGGTTTTGCGCGACGCCCACATGATTGACGTCGGCGGCGAGACGGTGACGGCTGAAAATATCCTGATCGCGACCGGCGGACGGCCGCAGCTTCTGTCCATTCCGGGGATCGAGCACGCCATCGTCTCCGACGACGCGTTTTACCTGCCCGAGCGGCCGGACCGCGTGATCATCGTCGGCGGCGGCTATATCGCCGTCGAGTTCGCCGGTATCTTCAACGGCTACGGTGCGCAGGTCACCCAGCTCTACCGCGGCCCGCTGTTCATGCGCGGCTTCGACATCGATTTGCGCACCCATCTGGCCGAAGAGATGGCGCGCCACGGCGTGGACATCCGCTGGCGCACCGAGATCGAGCGCATCGACAAGACCGCCGGCGCGCTTTCGGTCAGGCTCGACACCGGCGAGACGCTGGAGGCCGACCAGGTGATGCTCGCCGTCGGCCGGGTGCCCAACGTCGCCGACATGGGTATCGAGGCCGCCGGTATCGCCCAGCGCGACAACGGCGCGGTCATGGTCGATGGATATTTCCGGACCAGCGTTGCCAACGTCTACGCCATAGGCGACGTCACCGACCGGATCCAACTCACCCCGGTCGCCATCGGCGAAGCGATGGTCCTGTCCGCCAATCTGTTCGACGGCAAGGACCTGTCGATGGACTATGCCGACATCCCGACGGCGGTCTTCTCCAACCCCAATATCGGCACGGTCGGTCTTACCGAAGAGGCCGCGCGGGCGCGCTACGGCGCCATCGACGTCTATCGCGAGACGTTCCGCCCGCTCAAGCATACCATGACGCTGAAGGCCGACCGTACGATGATGAAGATCGTCGTCGACCGCGCCACGGACCGGGTCCTCGGCTGCCATATGGCAGGATCCGACGCCGGGGAGATCGTCCAGGGGCTCGGCATCGCGCTCAAATGCGGGGCGACCAAGGCGCAGTTCGACGCCACGGTCGGCATCCACCCGACCTCGGCGGAGGAGTTTGTGACCATGCGCACGCCGCTCGCCGAGCCGGACGCCCAGGCGGCCGAATAGGCGACCGAGCATCGCCTGTCCGCGGTTTGAGCGGGCGAGGAATTGCTGGCACAATCGCCGGTAATCGCGTATAGGGCGGCGCGCTCGACCGCTCGTACGGGGTTTTGCAGGGAGACAGGTGTGATGAGCGGGGAGTGGACCCCCGACGGCTGGCGTTCCAAGCCGATCCGCCAGGTGCCGGAATACGCTGATCCGGCTGCGCTGGAGGCTGCCGAAGGCCGCCTTCGGGGCTATCCGCCGCTGGTCTTCGCGGGCGAGGCGCGCCGGCTGCAAAGCCAACTCGCCGATGTCGCAGACGGCAGGGCCTTCCTGCTGCAGGGCGGCGACTGCGCCGAGAGCTTCGCGGAGTTTCACCCCGACAACATCCGCGACACCTTCCGAGTGCTGCTGCAGATGGCCGTCGTGCTGGTGTTCGGCGGCGGTGTCCCGGTGGTCAAGATCGGCCGCCTCGCCGGCCAGTTCGCCAAGCCGCGCTCGTCCGATACCGAAACCGTCGACGAGGTGGAGCTGCCGAGCTACCGCGGCGACATGATCAACGACATGCCGTTCACCGCCGCCGCCCGCGTGCCCGATCCCGATCGCATGATCCAGGCCTACAACCAGTCTGCGGCGACGCTCAACCTGCTGCGCGCCTTCGCTCAGGGCGGCTATGCGGACCTCCACGAGATCCACCGCTGGAACCTCGATTTCGTTGCCAACGGGATGGCCGACCGCTATGCGGACCTCGCCAACCGGCTCGATGAGACGCTGCGCTTCATGGCGGCCTGCGGGCTGACCTCGGACACGGTCGCGCAGATCCGTGAGACCGATTTCTACACCTCGCACGAGGCGCTGCTGCTCGGCTACGAGGAGGCGATGACCCGGGTCGATTCGACGACCGGGGATTGGTACGACACCTCGGCCCATCTGCTGTGGATCGGCGACCGGACGCGCCAGATCGACGAGGCCCATGTCGAGTTCCTGCGCGGGGTGGCCAACCCCCTGGGCCTCAAGGCCGGCCCGACGCTCCAGGCCGATGACCTGCTGCGGCTGATCGACCGGCTGGACCCGGCGAACCTGCCCGGCCGGCTGACGCTGTATGCCCGGATGGGCGCCGACCGGGTCGCCGACAAGCTCCCCGCGTTGGTCCGCGCGGTCGCGCGCGAAGGGCGCAGGGTGGTCTGGGCCTGCGATCCGATGCACGGCAACACCGTCAAGGCCGGGAACGGCTTCAAGACCCGGCTTTTCGAATCCGTGCTGTCGGAGGTGCGCGATTTCTTCGCCGTCCACCGCGCCGAGGGGACGCATGCCGGCGGCATCCATGTCGAGCTCACCGGGCAGAACGTCACCGAGTGCATCGGCGGCACCCAGGCCGTCACCGAGGCCAATCTCGGCGACCGCTATCACACCCATTGCGACCCGCGGCTCAATGCCAGCCAGTCGCTCGAGCTCGCCTTCCTGGTGGCCGAGGCGCTGAAAGCCGAACGCGACCGGGCCGATGGCACCGCCCGCCACACCGTTGCCGCGGAATAGCGACGCCGGAAACGCCGTTCGACGATGACCGACGGGCTGACAATCGTCCTTGCCCAGCTCAATCCGACGGTGGGCGACGTGGTGGGCAATGCCCGGCGGCTGAGCGCCGCGCGGAGCGAGGCGGCCGACATGGGCGCCGACCTGGTGGTGACCACCGAGCTGGCGCTGTCGGGGTATCCGCCCGAAGATCTGGTGGTCCGCCCGTCCTTCCAGGAGACGGTCCTGCGCGAGCTCCGGGCGCTGGCCGCCGAGACCCTCGCGGGCGGGCCGGGCATGCTGGTCGGAACGCCGTGGGAAGAGAACGGTGCGGTCTACAACGCCGCCGTCCTGCTCGATGACGGCAGGATCGCCGACATAAGGCGCAAGCACGACCTGCCAAATTACGGCGTGTTCGACGAAAAGCGCGTCTTCGCCGCCGGCCCTCTGCCCGGACCGATCAACTTCCGCGGGGTCCGCCTGGGCGTGATGGTGTGCGAAGATATGTGGACCGAAGAGGTCGTCGAATGCCTCGAAGAGTCGGGCGCGGAGATCCTGGTGGTGATCAACGGCTCGCCTTACGAGGTGGACAAGACCGACCAGCGGCTCAACCTCGCGGTCTCGCGGGTGATCGAATCGCGCTTGCCGATGATTTACGTCAACCAGATCGGCGGACAGGACGAGCTGGTCTTCGACGGCGGCTCGTTCGTGCTCGGCGGCGATGCCGCGCTCCGCGCCCAGGCGCCGAGCTGGCGCGAGGCGCTGCTGCCCACGCGCTGGGCCCGCGAGAACGGCGCCTGGAACTGCGAGACCGCCGCGCGCCATGCGCCCGAGACGGGGCTTGCCTCGGTCTACGAGGCGATGACGCTCGGCCTGCGGGACTACGTCGTCAAGAACGGCTTTCCCGGCGTGATCATCGGGCTTTCCGGCGGCATCGACTCGGCGCTGACCGCTGCGGTCGCGGCCGATGCGCTGGGTCCCGGACCGGGTGCGCTGCGTGATGATGCCGTCGCCCTATACCTCGGCCGAGAGCCTGCGGGACGCGGCCGCCACCGCCGCCGCACTCGGCGTCGCGCTCGACACCATCTCGATCGGCCCGGCGATGGAGGCCTTCGAGTCCATGCTGCGGCCGGTCTTCGGCAACCTGCCGCCGGACACCACCGAGGAGAACATTCAGGCACGCGCCCGCGGGCTGGCGCTGATGGCGCTGTCCAACAAGACCGGCGCGATGGTGGTCTCGACCGGCAACAAATCCGAGATGTCGGTCGGCTATGCGACTCTCTACGGTGACATGTGCGGCGGCTATTCGGTGCTCAAGGACGTCTACAAGACCATGGTCTTCGCGCTCTGCCGCTGGCGCAACGAGAACCGCCCCCAAGGCGCCCTCGGCCCGGCCGGCGCCGTCATCCCCGAGACGGTGATCACCAAGCCGCCCTCGGCCGAGCTCAAGGCGGATCAACGCGACGACGACACGCTGCCGCCCTATGACGTGCTCGATGCCATCCTCGACTGCCTGATCGAGCGTGACATGGGCGTCGACGCGACGATGGAGCACACCGGGTTCGAGCGCCCGCTGGTGCTGCGGGTCTGGCGCATGCTGCTGGGCGCGGAGTACAAGCGCCGCCAGGCACCGCCCGGCGTGAAGATCACCCGCCGGTCCTTCGGCCGCGACCGGCGCTACCCGATCGTGAACGCCTTCAAGGGCAGGGCCTGAGCATGGCCTTGAGCCTCTACGATACGCTCAGCCGCGCAAAGCAACCCTTCACGCCGCTCGATCCCGGGAACGTCCGGGTCTATGTCTGCGGGCCGACGGTCTACGACTTCGCCCATATCGGCAACGCGCGCCCGGTCGTGGTCTTCGATGTGCTCTACCGCCTGCTGCGCCATCTCTATGGGGCGGCGCATGTCACCTATGTCCGCAACATCACCGACATCGACGACAAGATCATCGCCGCCGCACAGCAGACCGGCGAGCCGATCGAGGCGATTACGACGCGTTTCGCCGAGACCTTCCGCCGGGACATGGCGGCGCTCGGCGCCCTGCCTCCCGACATCGAGCCCAAGGCGACCGATCACATCGCCGAGATGATCGCCATGATCGAAACGCTCATCGCCTCGGGCCATGCCTACACTGCCGACGGCCATGTGTTGTTCTCGGTCGCGACGATGGCGGCGTACGGCGCGCTGTCCCGCCACAGCCGGGACGAGCTGATTGCCGGCGCCCGGGTCGAAGTCGCACCCTACAAGAAGGACCCCGCCGACTTCATCCTGTGGAAGCCCGCCGATGCCGCCCAACCCGGCTGGGACAGCCCGTGGGGCCGCGGTAGGCCCGGCTGGCACCTGGAGTGCTCGGCCATGTCCGGGAAACACCTGGGCGAGACCTTCGACATCCACGGCGGCGGCCAGGACCTGATCTTTCCCCATCACGAGAACGAGATTGCCCAGTCGACCTGCGCCCACCACGGCAAGACCTTCGTGCGCCACTGGATGCACAACGGCTACGTGACGGTGGACGGCGAGAAGATGTCGAAGTCGCTCGGCAACTTTCTCACCGTACACGACCTCCTGGACCGCGCCCCCGGCGAGGCGATCCGGCTCGGCCTGCTTGCCGCCCACTACCGCCAGCCGCTCGACTATTCCCTCGACGGCATCGCGCGCGCCAGAGCGGCTCTCGACCGGCTCTACGGCGCGTTGGCCGACGCCGGCGACATCCAGGGCCCGCCTGAGGACCGGGCCGTGCCGGAGCGCGCCGCTCCGGTGGTCGCCGCGCTCGAGGACGACCTCAACACGCCGCGCGCAATTGCGGGAATGCACGAGATCGCCTCGGCGCTCAACAAGGCCGCCTCGGCCGAGGAGCGCGCGAGGCTCAAGGCCGCGCTCGCCTTCTCCGGCACTCTGCTCGGCTTGCTGGATCAGGATCCCGAAGCCTGGCTCAAGCACGGCGCGTCCTCGGAGATCGACCTCCTGGTCGCCGCCCGCGCGGCCGCTCGCGCCGCCCGCGATTTCGCCGAAGCGGACCGGCTGCGCGAGGAGCTCGTCGAAAAGCACAACGTCGTCGTCCTCGACCGTCCGGACGGAACGACCGACTGGAGGCGCCAATAATGTCGGACAACCGCGTTTACCTGTTCGATTCCACGCTGCGCGATGGAGCGCAGACCCAAGGGGTGGATTTCGGAGTCGCCGACAAGGTGGCGATCGCGCGGGCCCTCGACCGGCTGGGGATCGACTATATCGAGGGCGGCTGGCCTGGAGCGAACCCGACCGATGATGCGTTCTTCGCCGGCCCGCCGGCCCTCGCGCGGGCGCGGCTGACCGCTTTCGGGATGACCCGGCGCCCCGGGCGCAGCGCCGAAAACGACCCCGGGCTGGCGGGGCTGACCGACGCCAGGGCGCCGGTCGCCTGCATCGTCGGCAAGACCTGGGACTTCCACGTCGACGTCGCGCTCGGCATCTCCAAGGACGAGAACATCGCGATGATCGCCGACAGCGTCGCCCACCTCGGCCGCCACAAGGACGAGGTGATGTTCGATGCCGAGCATTTCTTCGACGGCTACAAGGCCGATCCCGAATTCGCGCTGGCCTGTGTCAAAGCCGCCCATGAGTCCGACGCCCGCTGGATCGTGTTGTGCGACACCAACGGCGGCACGCTGCCCGACGAGATCGAGCGGATCGTCGGCCAGGTGGCCGAAATGGTTCCCGGCAACCGTCTCGGCATTCACTGCCACAACGACACCGAGAACGCGGTCGCCAACAGCCTGGCCGCCGTCCGGGCCGGCGCGCGCCAGATCCAGGGGACGCTCAACGGCCTGGGCGAACGCTGCGGCAACGCCAACCTGGTGGCGATCATCCCGTCCCTGATGCTGAAGATGGGCTTCGAGACCGGGCTGGATGCCGACGGGCTCTCCCGTCTGACCGCGGTCTCCCGCCTGCTGGATGAGCGGCTCGACCGGGCGCCGGCCAGGAACGCCGCCTATGTCGGCGAATCCGCGTTCGCCCACAAGGGCGGGCTGCACGTCTCCGCGGTCGAAAAGGACCCCAGAACCTACGAGCACGTCGATCCCGCCCTGGTCGGCAACCAGCGCCATATCGTGGTCTCCGACCAGGCCGGCCGGTCGAACATCCTGGCCCGGTTCCGCGAGATCGGGCTTGAGATCGATCCCGGCAACGCCAAGGTCCCGCGGCTCCTGGAGGAGGTCAAGCGCCGCGAGTTCGAGGGCTATGCCTACGACGGCGCAGGCGCAAGCTTCGAGCTTCTGGCCCGTCGGGTGCTCGGCCAGGTGCCGGAATACTTCCAGCTCCACGGCTTCCGGGTGTTCGACGAGCGCCGCTGGAACGCCCGGGGCGAGCTGATCACGCTGTCCGAGGCCACCGTCAAGGTCGACATGGGCAACGACCGCCATATGGCGGTCGCCGAAGGCAACGGCCCGGTGAATGCGCTCGACAACGCGCTGCGAAAGGTGCTGATCCCGATCTATCCCGGGCTCGCGGACATGCGCCTAGTCGACTACAAGGTCCGGATTCTGACGCCAGAGGCGGGCACCGAAGCGGTCACCCGGGTGATGATCGAAAGCGCCGACCCGATCGAGCAAAGCTGGTCATCGATCGGGGTTTCGACCAACGTGATCGATGCCTCCTACAACGCGCTCAACGACTCGATCACCTACAAGCTGCTCCGCGACGGCGCTTCGGCGGCATAGACCGTTGCGGTGTTCAGCCCGACCAGCGCCACCGCACGGGGAAAGGGCTTGATGGCTGGGACCGACCGCAGCCGGAGGGCGGTCGCGGCGGCCGATCCGAATAGTCCGATCGTCGTCCTGGTCAAGCCGCAGCTCGGCGAGAATGTGGGTGCGGCGGCGCGCGCGATGCTCAATTTCGGATTGACCGAAATGCGCCTGGTCGCTCCACGCGGGGATTGGCCCAACCAGAAGGCGATCAACACTGCTTCGGGTGCCGATGCGGTGCTCGCCGATGCGCGCCTGTTCGAGACCACCGCAGCGGCACTTGGCGATGTCTCGCACGTGCTCGCCACCACCGCCCGGGTGCGCGACATGGTCAAGCCGGTCCTGAACCCCAACGAGGCCGCGGCGCGAATGCGCGAATATCGGATCCGCGGCGAGCGCACGGCGCTCCTTTTCGGGCGCGAAAAGAGCGGGCTCGACAACGAGGACGCCGCTCTTGCCGAGGCGTTGGTGATCGTGCCGGCGAACCCGGCCTACGCTTCGATCAACCTCGCCCAGGCGGTGCTGCTGGTGGCCTATGAGTGGCACCAGGCCGGCGCGGCCGTTCCGCCGGCCGAAGGGCGGCTGATGCGCAAGGGCGCCCGGGCCGCGAGCCAGGCGGAGATCCAGGACCTGTTCGACCATCTGGAAACCGAGCTCGATGCCTGCGGTTTCCTCTACCCGCCGGCCAAGCGCCCGCGCATGGTGCGCAACATCCGCAACATCTTCACCCGCGCCGAGCTGACCGACCAGGAGGTTCGCACACTGCGCGGGATCATCGTCGGACTCACCGGGCGGCGCGCGCAGCGAAAGCGCGATGTTTGACTCCGCGCAGCCGATCCCTATACTCCGCGCGCATTTCCGAGAACGCGGGCCGAATGCCCCGTCGTCCCGGCACGTCCGGGACGGCCTATCGGGACAAAAACACCCAGAAACAGGACGCAAGGACCTGGCAATGACCAAGCGCGTGCGCTCGAAGTACAAGATCAACCGCCGGCTCGGCGTGAACCTGTGGGGCCGGCCAAAGAGTTCGGTCAACAAGCGTGAATACCCGCCGGGCCAGCACGGCCAGCGACGGCGCAAGACCTCCGACTTCGGCACCCAGCTCGCCGCCAAGCAGAAGCTGCGGGGTTATTACGGCAACATCACCGAAAAGCAGTTCCGCCGCACCTACGAGGAGGCCGTCCGCCGCCGCGGCGATACGGTCGAGAACCTGGTCGGGCTCCTGGAGCAACGCCTGGATGCGGTGGTCTACCGGCTCAAGTTCGTGCCCACCGTCTTCGCCGCGCGCCAGTTCATCAACCACGGCCACATCCTGGTCAATGGCCGCCGGGTGACGATCCCGTCCTACCGGGTCGGGGTCGAGGACGTGATCGAGATCCGCGAGCAGTCCCGCGAGCTGGGGCTTGTGCTGGAGGCGATGGACTCGCCGGAGCGCGACGTGCCGGATTATCTCGAGGTCGACTACAACAAGATGAGGGCGACATTCCTGCGCGTGCCGCAGTTCGCCGAGATCCCCTACCCGGTCCAGATGGAGCCGAACCTGGTCATCGAGTACTACTCGCGCTGACCCCGACGATTGCCTACAACCGCTTGCGTCTGACGCGGCCGGCATCGACCTCGGGCTGGAGGAAGATGTCATCGACCGACAGGCGCCTGCCGATCAGGCCGCAGTCGTGCGAATAGCCGATCGCGGTCTCCAGATTGTGCCGGTTGTCGTTGCCCAGGCCGTACGCCCACGGGTCGCCGCCGAAGAATTCGGTCTCCTCGTCCCAGTAGCTGCGGTACCAGGCCAGCGGCACCACGCGGGGGTTGGCAAGCCGGCGGTATGAGGCGGCCTTGGAGGCCTCGAAGGCGTCGATCAGGTTCTGGGCAAGCCAGGGGTGCGATGCGACCAGTTCGGCCCTGATCGCGGTCACGTGCATGATCGGGAAGATACGGGTCTTCCTGTAGTATTCCCGCTCGACCTCGGCGTAGTTCTCGAACAGCCGGCCGACCCGCGGATCGCCCTCGATAATCGGGTCGATCAGGTCGGCGTGCATGCAGGCCTCGACCTCGCCCTCGGCCAGCATGCCCTCGACCGTCTTTCCGGCCGGCGCGCGCTCGAACCGGAGCCCCGGCTTGGGCGTGAAGGCGACGTCCTCGTCGAGTTCGGAGATCCATCCCACCGAGGTGTGCGGCACGCCGTACTCTTGCTCCAGCATGCCGCGCATCCACAGGATCGCCGTGGTCTGGAAGGTCTTTATGCCGATCCGCTTGCCGAGGAGGTCCTTGGGCCCGGTGATGCCGGCGGCCTTGTTGATGAAGATGAAGCCGTGCCGGAAGCGGCGGTGGAGAAAGACCGGGATCGCCTCCAGGTCGTAGCCCTGGTCCTTGGCGGCCAGGTAGGAGGACAGCGACAGCTCGCAGACATCGAAGTCGCGGTTGCGGAGCATCCGCCAGTGGCGGGTCGAGGAGTCCATGTCGGTGAGAACGTTGAGCTCTACCCCATCGACTACGACTGCGCCTTCCTTGAGCGCGCGGATGCTTTCGTAATCGCCGGTGGCGAGCGTAAGGCGAAGCTTGTTGGGCATGGAAACGGTCTCCCCGCTGCTCAGGAATGGCCCTGCGGCGCTAGCCCCAGGCGGTGCCGGCCGTAGATTCGGGACACGGTCACCCGGTTGAACGAGATCCGCTCAGATCCCGCTGCCGGACTGTGGCGCTGCCTCCGTCGCCACATTCTAAACGCGGCGATCGGGCAATGGATACCCGGCGAGACAGGGCGGTGACGGCCCATCGCGGTGTGCATCCCCGAACCTCCGGCCCAGATAGACTCGGCTTCGGCACGGGCATAGAATTTCGCCTGTAACGCGTCCGAGAAGGACCTGCGGCCAAACAAAAGAGCCTGTCGAAGCTCGGATGGCCTGGCCGTTGGGACATCGACAATCAGGACAGGGGAATCGCGATGAGACTCATGACTTCGATAGCGGCGGCAGGCATCCTGCTCGTGGTGAGCGCGCCGGTGGCGCTGGCGGCGGATCCTCCGATGGGATTCTTCGTCACCAGCGTCGGGATCGGCGATGGCGCGAATCTGGGCGGCTTGGCGGGCGCCGACGCCCATTGCACGAAACTGGCCGGTGCCGCCGGCTCGACCGGGCGCACATGGCGCGCCTATCTCAGCACTCAGGTTGCGGGGAAGCGCGGTATTTCAGCGCGCGACCGGATCGGCATCGGACCGTGGTACAACGCCACGGGCGAGTTGATCGCAACCGACCTCGATGCGCTCCATCTGAACCCGAACATCGTCAAGAGAACCGCCCTGGATGAGAACGGCAAGCGCGTAAAAGGGCGCGGCGACCAGCCCAACCAGCATGACATCCTGACCGGCACGAAGGCCGACGGCACGACCTATTTCCCCTGGGAAAAAGGCGATAAGACCTGCAGCAGCTGGACCAGCAACGACAAGGGCAGCGCAACCGTCGGGCATCACGACCGGCACGGCGGCGGCAACACGTCCTGGAATGCCGCGCACGGGTCCAGGGGATGCAGCCAGGCGGGCCTGGTCGGCACCGGGGGTGCGGGGCTGCTTTATTGCTTCGCCGCCGATTGACGCAGGTCCCGAACACGCAGGACCGACAGGGAGCCCCGAGCAATGAATGGCCGTGCCGAGACGTCCAAGAGCCTTGCTGACCGCCTGCGGGCGGGCGAGTTCATCACCGCGCCCGGGGTCTATGACATGATCTCGGCGCGGATCGCCGATTCGATGGGGTTCCCGGCGATCTACATGACGGGCTCGGGCACGGTCGCCTCGCATCTCGGGCTGCCCGATGCGGGGATCGCCACCTTTACCGACATGGTCTCGCGCGCGGCGCAAATCGCGCGCGGGACCGCGACGCCGCTGATCGCGGATGCCGACACCGGCTATGGCGGGACGCTCAACGTCCGCCACACCGTCCAGGGCTATGAGCGTGCGGGCGTTGCCGCCATCCAGATCGAGGATCAGGCGTTTCCGAAGAAGTGCGGCCACACCCAGGGCCAGAAGCTGGTCCCGAAAGAGGAGATGGTGCGCAAGATCAAGGTGGCGCTGGACACGCGGATCAGCGGCGACTTCCTGATCATCGCCCGCACGGATGCGCGCAAGGCTGCCGGCAAGGACGAAGCGCTGCGTCGGCTCGAGGCCTTCCAGGAGGCGGGCGCGGACATCCTGTTCTACGAGGCGCCGGCCGATACCGAGGAGATGGCCGAGGCCGGCCGGCTGTTCGATGCGCCCTTGATGGCCAACATGGTCGAGGGCGGGCTGACCCCGGTGCTGACGCCGGCCGAGCTTGCCGCGCTCGGCTTCCAGGTCGCGATCTTCCCGGCCTCGGGCTTCCTCGCCGCGACCGAGGCGCTGACCCGGATCTACCGCGCGCTCCGCGACCACGGCGCCTCCTCGGCCGCGGATGCCGATCTTCACCCCTTCGGCGACTTCAATACGCTGATGGGGTTCGACGAGATCATCGATTTCGAGGATCGATTCGAAGGCGCGTGAGCTGTTGCGGCTCGGCTCGGCCGGCGGCCTCAGTTGATCCGGTAGAGCCGGCGCGCGTTGTTGTTGACGACGTTGGCCTTGGCCTCGGCGGACAGGGCTCCGGATTTCAGAAACTCCGGCAACTCGGTCGTCAGATCCTCGAAGGACGGCTCGTGCGGGTAGTCCGAGGCGTAGACGATGCGCTCGGAGCCGATCATGTCCACGATCAGCGGCAGCGAGCTCTCACCCAGCTCCATCGCCACCCAGATGCTCTCGCCCTCGCGGAAATAGTCCGAGGGGCGCTTCTTGAGCTCCTTGCGCGAGGCGATCCCGTGCATCGAATCGAACTCGTAGTCCATCCGGTCCATCATGAACGGGATCCACGAGCAGCCGCCTTCCAGGAAGGCGAACCGGACCGTCGGGAAGGCATCGAAGACGCCGGCGAACATCATATCGGTGAGGTTGATGAACAGCGGCACCGGGTGCTCGAGCGTGTGCGAGGCGATGTAGCGGGTGAAGTGGTCGAAGCCGAAGCCTTCGGACGGCGCGCCGTGCAGCGCCAGCGCCATGTCGCATTCGGCCGCCGCCTCGAAGATCGGCCAGAAGAACCGATCGCCGTATGTCTTGCCCAGCTTGGTGACGGTGGGCAGCACCATTGCCGGGAACCGCTTGCGGTTCTTCGCGCAGCGGCGCAGCTCGGCCGCCGCGGCCTGCGGGTCCTGGACGGCCAGCACACCCGCGCCGTAAAGCCGCTCGTCCTGGGAGGTGTATCGGTCCTCCAGCCAGTTGTTGTAGGCAATTGCGGTCGCGACCGCGAAGCGCACATCGCGCATCAGCCCGTGCGCGAGGGCCGCGGTCGGGTACAGCACGCTGCCGTCGGCGCCGATATCGGCCAGGCATTCCGACCACACCGCCGCGTCGGTGTGCCAGTATTTCCGGTTGGAATCCTCCTTGGCGATCATCGGGCCGCGCGACCAGCCGTCGAGCGCCGGGAAGATCGGCATCGTCTTCATCCGCTTCTTGTCGGCCAGATCGCCCTCGTAGTACTCGATCAGCTCGTCGTCCAGCTCGAGCACGTGGCCGTCGGCATCGAAGACGTCGAATCCGTTGACCGGCATGGCCTTCTCCCCATTCGCTTGATCCTGGCCGACAGACGTTACGGCGTGCGGCCGCGGCCGGCAAGATCGGTCATCACGCCGCGGTCACCTCGGCTTGTCCAGCGCGTCGAGCCGCCGGTCGAGATCGACCCGTTCGGGCGACCCTTCCGGCAGCTTGGCCTGGAGGCGCCGCCAGTAACCCCGTGCCTCCTCCGCGCTGCCCGTCTGCTCGGCGAGAAGGCCGGCGATCCACAGCGCCGACCGGTTGTCGGGATCGAGCTCCAGAACCCGGCCGATGACGGTTGCCAAGCTTCTCGGCAGCGGTTTGCCCTCGGCGGTCTGGATTATCGAGCGCGCATAGGTGGTCAGCACGCCGACGTCGTTCGGCCGGAGCCGGGCGAGCCGGGCCAAGGCGTCATGCGCCTTTTGGTTCTCGCCGAGCACGCGGTAGGATCGGGCAAGCCGCGCCCAGCCATCGGCGTCGTCGGGCTGCTCGGCCAGGCGTTCGGCGAGGCCGGCGACCATGCCGCGGATCATCGCCATCCGATCCTGCGGCGACATAAGCTGTGCGGCAGCCACATCCTCCTGGCTCGGCCCGCGGTCGGCCGGCGGCCGGGGTGGGGGCGGGGGCTCGGCCTCGGCAAGACCGGCGATTCGCTCGCGCAGCATCGGCATCCATTGGTCGTCCGGCCTGGAATCGGCGGCGAGCGCGCGCCATTGGGCCAGCGCGCCGGCACGGTCTCCCGCTTGCAGCGCCGCCAGGCCCATATAGAACCGGGCTCGCGGCTCTGCGGCATTGCGCTTCAGCGCCTCGGCGAAGGCGAGCCGCGCCGCGGCGCCGATCCGGCCCTGGTTCGCTGCCGTCAGCGCCTCGCCGTACTGCGCGCGGACGCCGGCATCATCGGGCAGCAGCGCGGCGGCCCGCGCGTAGGCCTTGGCTGCCTCGTCATGGCGCTCGAGCGTGGACAGCGACCGCGCCAGCAGTGTCCAGCCCTTGGCATCCGCCGGGTTCTGGCGCAGCTTTTCGGCTAGCCGGTCGACCAGACCCGCCATGTCGTCCATCTGCGGAGTTGTGGCCGAATCCGCAGCGGCGGGCGGCGGGCGCTCGGCAGCCGGGTTGCCGGGCAGTCCGGGAGAGCCTTGCAAGCCGTAGAGCCCGAATGCGGCCAGCGGCACGACCAGCGCAAGCACCACGGCCAAGCCGGCGCGCGTATCGGTGCGTTGCGCCGGTTCTTCGGCCGACAGCGCGTCCTCGGCCGCGAGCAGCCGGCGGCCGATCTCGGTCCGCGCCGCCTCGATCTGGTCCTCCGAGATCAGCCCGCGTGCCCGGTCGCGTTCGACCTCGACGAGCTGGTCGCGATAGATCTCCAGGTCGTGCTCGGCGCGGGGTTGCGCCGGGCGCTGGCGAACCAGCAGCGGGATCAGAATCGCCGCTGTCGTGCCCACCACTATCACGGCGAGCAGGATCCACAGCGTCACGGCTGCCGATCCCCGTCCATCAGCTTCGCCAGTCGGCGGGACTCCTCCTCGCTCAACGGCGGCGCGGAAGCGGCCGCCGGCAACGCGCCGCGGCGTCGCCGCAAGAACACGACGACGCCGATCGCGCCGGCAAGGAAGATCGCTGCCGGGCCCAGCCACAGCGCGTAGGTCGTGGGCTTGAACGGCGGGCGCAACAGCACGAAATCGCCATAGCGTGCGGCGATGAACGCGATCACCGCGCCGTCGGCGTCGCCGGCCACCAGCCTCTCGCGCACCAGGATGCGCAGGTCGCGCGCCAGCGGGGCATCGGAGTCGTCGATCGACTGGTTCTGGCACACCAGGCAGCGCAGCTCCTTGGAGATTTCGCGTGCGCGGACCTCGAGCACCGGGTCGTCGAGGATCTCGCCCGGCTCGACCGCATGAGCGCCGACCGCGCCGAGGACCACCAACAGGACCAGCGGGAGGATGCCGCGTCTCATTGCGCCAACCGCTGGAGAATCGGCCGGATCCGGGACTCCAGGTCGCGCGGCATGATCGGTCCGATGTGCTTGTAGCGGATGCGCCCGGTCCTATCGACGACGAAGGTTTCGGGATAGCCGTAGACGCCCCAGTCGATTGCGGTGCGCCCGGTCGCGTCCGCGCCGATCGCGCGGTAGGGATCGCCCAGCCGGTCGAGAAAGCCGAGCGCGTCCTCGGGCCTGTCCTTGTAGTTGATGCCGTAGATCGGGACCCCCTCGCCGGCCAGGCGCATCAGCAATGGATGCTCGACCCGGCAGGGCGGGCACCAGGAGGCGAAGACGTTCACCAGCGAGGCCTTGCCGGCGAGCTGCGCGGACGAGAGCCCGTCGTTCCGCCCCCGGATCGGCGGCAGGTCGAGCGCGGGTGCCGGCTTGTCGATCAGCGCCGAGGGGATCTCCTGGATGTTCTTGCCGGAGCCGACCTGGAAGAGGTAGACGCCGAACACCCCGGCCAGGACGGCGAAAAGCGCCACGGGCAGGATCGTGGAGAGTTTCATCGCCGGGCTCCGTCAGGCCGCTTCCCCGACCGCTGCGCGGGCGCGGCGCGGCGCGCCGACCCGGAGCCGCCGGTCGGTGAGCGAGACCAGCCCGCCGGCTGCCATCACGACCGCGCCGATCCAGATCCAGGGCACCAGCGGATTGTGGTAGAGCCGCACCGCCCAGGCCCCGCCCGCCGAGCGGTCGCCCAGGACGACATAGACGTCGGCGAGCCAGGTGGTGTGGATCGCCGCCTCGGTGGTCTGCGATTCCTCCGCCGGATAGGAGCGTTTCTCGGGCCGCAGGTCGGCGACCGTCCGGCCGCCGTCCATCAGCTTGAAGCGGCCGGTGACCGCTTCGTAGTTGGGTCCGCGCGTCCGGCCGACGGCCTCGAAAACGACCCGGTATCCGGCGAGGTCGGTTGTCTGGCCCGGGGTCATCGACACGATGCGCTCGGTCTGCCAGGCCGAGGCCGCGACCATGCCGGCGACGATGACGCCGAGCCCGGCATGGGCGATCGTCATCCCCCAGGCCGCGCGCGGCAGCGCGGCGGCGCGTCGAGCGGTCTCGGCCCCGCGTAGCCGGAAAAGACCGATCTTCTCGGCCAGCTCGATCAGGGCGCCGGCGAACAGCCAGGCCGCGACACCCAGCCCGAAGGCCGCCAGCATGTCCTCGATCCCGGCCCGCCAGGCGGCGACTGCCATCACCGCGAGCGCGAGGATCGCGGCGGCCTTGAGCCGGCCGAGCACGCCCGCCAGGTCGCCGCGCTTCCAGGCCATCATCGCGCCGACCGCGCACGCCAGCAGGAGCGGCACGGCGATGGGCACGAATGTCGCCTCGAAGAAGGGCGGGCCGACGGAGACCTTGCCGCCGCCCAGCGCATCGAGGACCAGCGGGTAGAGCGTGCCCAGGAGCACCACCGCCGCCGCGGTGGTCAGCAGCAGGTTGTTGAGCACCAGGGCGCCTTCGCGCGAGACCGGGGCGAACAGCCCGCCGCCCTTGAGCGCCGGCGCGCGCACGGCATAGAGCGCGAGCCCGCCGCCGATGACCACGACCAGGAGCGCCAGGATGAACACGCCGCGTGAGGGATCGGCGGCAAACGTGTGGACCGAGGTCAGCACGCCCGAGCGCACCAGGAAGGTGCCGAGCAGCGAAAACCCGAAGGTGAGGATCGCCAGCAGAACCGTCCAGCCCTTCAGCGTGTCGCGCTTCTCCACCACGATCGCCGAATGCAGCAGCGCGGTGCCGGCGAGCCAGGGCATGAACGATGCGTTCTCCACCGGGTCCCAGAACCACCAGCCGCCCCAGCCGAGCTCGTAATAGGCCCACCAGCTCCCCAGAGCGATCCCGACGGTGAGCGCACACCACGCCAACAGCGTCCACGGGCGCACCCAGCGTGCCCAGGCGGGATCGACGCGGCCCTCGATCAGGGCGGCGACGGCGAAAGAGAACGCGATCGAGAACCCGACATAGCCGAGATAGAGGAACGGCGGGTGGAAGGCGAGGCCGGGGTCCTGGAGCAGCGGGTTGAGCCCGCTTCCTTGCAGCGGCGCCGGATCGAGCCTCAGGAACGGGTTGGATGTGAAGATGATGAAAGCGAAAAACCCCGCCGCGACCAGCCCCTGGACCGACAACACCCGGGCTCGCAGGCTGGCCGGCAGGTTGGCGCCGAAACAAGCGACCATCGCGCCGAACAGCGCCAGGATCAGCACCCACAGCACCATCGAGCCCTCGTGGTTCGCCCACACGCCGGTGATCTTGTAGAGCAGCGGCTTGAGCGTATGGGAATGGCTGTGGACCAGGGCGACGGAGAAGTCCGAGGTCACGAAAAGCTGGATCAGGGCGAGGAACGCGATCGCCGACAGCACAAGCTGGCCCACGGCCGCCGGACGAGCCATCGCCATCATCGCCGAATCGCCGCGCGCGGCTCCCCACATCGGCACGATCCCCTGGACCAGCGCCAGCAGCAGGGCGAGCACCAGGGCCAGGTGGCCGATCTCGGCGATCATTCGGCGGCCTGCCCGCCGCGCCAGCGGCCGGATTTCTTGAGAGCTTCGGCGACCTCGGGCGGCATGTAGGTCTCGTCGTGCTTGGCCAGCACCTCCTCGGCGCGGAACACGCCGGTTTTATCGAGCCTGCCCTCGGCGACGATGCCCTGACCCTCACGGAACAGGTCGGGCAGGATGCCGGTATAGGCGATCTGGACGGTGCTGTTCATGTCGGTCAGGCGGAACCGGACGGTCAGCCCGTCGGCCTCGCGCGCCACAGAGTCTTCGACGACGATGCCGCCGACCCGGAAGCGGCGCTCGGGCGGCAGCTTCTTTTCGGCGAGTTCGGTCGGGCTGTAGAAGAAGACCACGCTGTCCTCGAAGGCATTCAGCACCAGCGCCGCGGCAACCCCCAGCGTCAGCGTGCCGAGCAGGACGAGCATCATGCGGCGGCGCTTACGGGTCATCGCCGCCCTCCGGATCGGAGCGCCTGCGCCGCGCCCGGCGCGGGCTGGCTGCCTCGGCTTCTTCCGCCTCGCGCGCGTGTGCTCTCAAGCTTGCGATGCAGTGGACGATCAGCCCGCCGATCACCAGAAATGCAATGGCGTAAGCCGGCCAGACAAAGGCCGCATACCCTCCCATTGCAAAGATGTCGGCGGTTTGTGACATGTCCCGCCTAAGGTGGACTCACTTGGCCGCCGAGGCCAGGATCGGGCCGCGCGTGGACCGTGGCAAGCCGCAGCGCGCGGACGCGGCGGGCGAGCAGCCCGGCGCGCACCCGGATGAACAGGAGCGTCACGAAAAGGCAGGTGAAGCCGACCGCCATCGCCAGCAGCGGGATCAGCATCGCGGTGTGAATCGAAGGCATCGCCGCCCTGGTAACGCTGGCCGGTTGGTGCAGCGTATTCCACCAATCGACC
Source organism: Alphaproteobacteria bacterium (assembly GCA_965248835.1). Taxonomy (GTDB): domain Bacteria; phylum Pseudomonadota; class Alphaproteobacteria; order MPNO01; family MPNO01; genus CAYFYS01. Next base: position 383,846 of record CBDFLJ010000001.1, on the reverse strand, counting down.
GAAAACTTGATGATCGGGATGTTGACCGCGCCGACGACCGCCAGAATCGCCGCGGCCCGGTCGCCGCGCACAGTGGAATCGAAGGCGTTGGCCAGCGCGATGAAGCCGAGATAGAGGAACAGAAGGATCAGGACCGAGGTCAGCCGAGCATCCCACACCCACCATGTCCCCCACATCGGCTTGCCCCACAGCATCCCGGTGGCGAGACAAACTACCGTGAAGCACGCCCCGATGGGCGCAGCGGCGACCGCGATCACATGGGCCAGCGGATGCCGCCAGATCAGCCCGGCGGCCGAGGATACGGCCATCACGGTGTAGACGAGCATCGCCATCCAGGCCGAGGGCACGTGGACGTACATGATCCTGACCGTCTCGCCCTGCTGGTAGTCCGGCGGCGAATAGAACAGCCCCACGATCAGCCCTGCCCCGATCAGGAGCGCCGCCGCCCAGGAGGTCCAGGGCTGTACCGCATCGGCCAGGCGCAGGAACCGCCCGGGGCTCGCGAACTTGTGCAGACTGGTCACCTAGGTGTGCCGCTTGATCCGTGTTGCCAGGGCACTATAAGGCAAACCTCTGCGATGTGCTGCTCACATGCGCCGGAGTCGGAGCCGCCGGTGGATCCGTCCGTCGGGCGTGGGGATCGGCTGCGCGCACGGGCCTCAACCCGGCGCGAAATGATGGGCGGTCTGTCGGTTGCGGGGGTCGATGACGATCAGAGCGAATCCCGCGAATCGCATCGACGCGGGCAGGTCCTCCCAAAACGTTTATCTAAGATTGTAAAATCTATCAAATATTCAATTTTTGATATGAGGTTAGATTCCTCACTCCATCGCTTGGCGGACCGCCGCGGACGCGGTCCAAGGGGCGAGGATGCTGGCGGCGACGAGCATGGCGGCGAGCGTCAGGAGTTGCTGGCGCGGGGCAAAGCCGGCGATAGCCGCGTCGACAGCGGCCGCGCCGAAGACCAGGACCGGGACGATCAGGGGGAGCACCAGCAGCGACAGCAGGACGCCGCCCCGCCTGGCGCCCAGGGTCAGCGCCGCGCCGACCGCGCCGATCAGGCTGATGGTGGGCGTCCCCAGTGCCATCGCGGCGATCAGGGCCCAGAAGCCCGCCGGATCGAGGTTTAGCAGGACGGCCAGGACCGGGGTCGCCGCCAGGACCGGCACGCCGGTGGTCAGCCAATGGGCAAGGATTTTGGCGCCCACGGTGAGTTCAAGGGCGAGCGGGGAAAGCACCAGGATCTCGAGGCAGCCGTCCTCGTAATCGGCGTGGAACAGCCGCTCCAGCGACAGCATCGCCGCAAGCAGTGCCGCGACCCAGAGCACGCCCGCCGCGATGCGGGCGAGAATGTTGGGCTCCGGGCCGATGCCGAGGGGGAACAGGATCGCGGCCAGGACGAAGAACATCACCACCGTCGCCGTCTCGCCCGGCTGGCGGATGGCCAGGCGGAGCTCGCGCACCAGAACGGCCATGAACCCCGTCATCGGGCGTAGTCGCCGACATCCAGCCGGCGCTGCGCGGCGAGGCTGAGCGAGACGTTGGTCGAGACCACGCAGAGCCCGCCGCCGGCGCGGTGGGCCTCGATGGACGCGTGGACCGCGGCGACGCCCTCGGCATCGAGCGCCACGGTGGGCTCGTCCAGCAGCCACAGGCGCGCCGGCGCGGTGAGTGTCCTTGCGAGCGCCAGGCGGCGGCGCTGGCCGGCCGACAGGAAACGCGCCGGCATGGCGGCCAGATGGCCGATGCCGAAATGGCCAAGCGCCGCCTCGACAGCGCGCTTGCCGCGCACCGCCGCCCAGAAAGCCAGGTTCTCGGCCACCGTGAGCGCCGGTTTAACCGCATCGAGATGGCCGACATAGTGCAGCCGGCCGGCATGAGCTGCCGGATCCTCGGCGATATCCGCGCCTTCCCAGGCGATGCGTCCGACGCTCGGTCGGGCAAGGCCCGCCATCAGGCGCAACAGCGAGGACTTGCCCGAGCCGTTGGCGCCGGTCAGCACCAGCACCTCGCCCGGCTCCAGCGCAAAGCCGAGATCGGCGAAGACCAGGCGGTCGCCGCGCGCGCAGGTCAGATCCCGTCCGGTGAAGCCCTTCATTGGCCGGCGAGCCTAGCCGATCGCGGATTCGAGGGGAATTGGCTCCGCCCCCAGCGGAAGAAAGAAGGACCGCCGGGGACACCGGCGGTCCAGGGAGGTTCCAGCCAGATGGCCGGAGGGACGCTCAGGGTATGCGTCCGGGGCGCGCTAGGACCATCAAGATGGCCGCTGATTGTGGCCGGCAAAGGCCGGGATTAAGGCAATTTTGTGATAATGCGGGCTGCATTCGGACGCAGTCGCCGCGCGTGGCGGCATTGACGGCGGGGCGTTTGGGAGATACCTCAGGACGGCCCGCCAAACGGGTTCCCGGGCGGCGCACTCCCGGATCTTGGGGCACTTTCAGGCAGGAGACGGCCGTGAGCGGTTCTGGGCACGATCAGTTGAAGGCGCGGCGCACCCTGGAGGTGGGCGCGCGGCGCTACGACTACTACGCCTTGGACGCGATCGCGCAGGCAGGCTTGGGCGACATCGCGCGGCTGCCCTATTCGCTGAAGGTGCTGTTGGAGAACCTGCTGCGCCATGAGAACGGCCGCGCGGTCACGGTCGACGACATCAAGGCCACGGTCGCCTGGCTGGACACCCGCTCGTCGACCCACGAGATCGCCTTTCACCCCGCGCGCACGCTGCTCCAGGACTTCACCGGCGTCCCGGCCGTGGTCGACCTCGCGGCGATGCGCCAGGCGATGGTCGAGCTCGGCGGCGATCCCCAGAAGATCAACCCGCTGGCAACCGTCGATCTGGTCATCGACCATTCGGTGATGGTCGACAGGTTCGGCTCGCAGGAGGCTTTCGAGGCCAACGTCAAGCGCGAGTTCGAGCGCAACCGCGAGCGCTATTCGTTTCTTCACTGGGGATCGAAGGCCTTCGACAACTTCCGAGTGATTCCGCCCGGCACCGGCATCTGCCACCAGGTCAATCTCGAATACCTCGCCCGCACGGTGTGGACCCGCGAGGACGGCGGGGCGCAGCTCGCCTATCCCGACACCCTGGTCGGCACCGACAGCCACACCACCATGGTCAACGGCCTGTCGGTTCTGGGTTGGGGAGTCGGCGGCATTGAGGCTGAAGCGGCGATGCTGGGCCAGCCGATCTCGATGCTGCTGCCCGAGGTGATCGGCTTCAAGCTCACCGGCACGCTGCGCGAGGGCACGACCGCAACGGATCTGGTGCTCACCGTCACCCAGATGCTGCGGGCCAAGGGCGTGGTCGGCAAGTTCGTCGAATTTTTCGGCCCCGGGCTTGCCGATCTCCCGCTCGCCGACCGGGCGACGATCTCCAACATGGCGCCGGAATACGGCGCGACCTGCGGTTTCTTCCCGATCGACGGCGTGACGCTCGCCTATCTGCGCCTGACCGGGCGCGAGGCCGGCCATATCGCCCTGGTCGAAGCCTACGCCAAGGCGCAAGGCCTGTGGCGCGGCGAGGATGACTCGGAGCCGGTCTTCACCGACACGTTGGAGCTCGATCTGGCGCGCGTCGAGCCCTCGCTCGCCGGGCCCAAGCGGCCGCAGGACAAGGTGAGCCTTGCCGGCGCGGCCGAGGCGTTCGGCAAGGCGCTGGCCGATCTCGGCGGCGGCGGCGCCCCGGTCCCGGCCAAGGGCACCGACTACGTCATCGAGGACGGCCACGTGGTTATCGCGGCAATCACGAGCTGCACCAATACGTCCAACCCATCGGTGATGCTGGGGGCGGGGCTGGTTGCCCGCAAGGCGCGCGCCCGCGGGCTGAAGGTCAAACCCTGGGTCAAGACCTCGCTCGCGCCCGGGAGCCAGGTGGTGAGCGACTATCTTGCGGCGGCCGGCGTCCAGGAGGACCTCGACGCGCTGGGCTTCAACCTCGTCGGCTACGGCTGCACGACCTGCATCGGAAATTCCGGGCCGCTGCCCGACCCGGTGGCCGACGCCATCGACAAGGGCGGACTGGTGGCGGGCGCGGTGCTGTCGGGCAACCGCAATTTCGAGGGGCGGGTCCATGCGCAGGTGCGGGCGAACTACCTCGCCTCGCCGCCGCTGGTGGTGGCCTATGCGATCGCCGGCTCGCTCAAGATCGACCTGACGACCGATCCGCTGGGCGAGGATGCGGACGGCAGCCCAGTTTACCTGAAGGACATATGGCCGACCAACAAGGAGATCGCCGACATGTTGGCCGCCTCGCTGAGTCCGGAGATGTTCCGCGCGCGCTATGAAAACGTCGATGCCGGCCCCGCCGAATGGCGGGAGATCTCCTCGACGCCGTCGGAGACCTATGACTGGCAGGACAGCAGCACCTACGTGCGCTATCCGAGCTTCTTCGAAGGCATGACTCCGGAGCCCGGCGCGGTCGAGGACATAAGCGGTGCGCGGCCGATCGCACTGCTCGGCGATTCGGTGACCACCGACCACATTTCGCCCGCCGGCGCGATCAAGAAGGAGAGCCCGGCCGGCGACTACCTGATCGAGCGCCAGGTGCGCCCGGCGGAGTTCAATTCCTACGGCTCCCGGCGCGGCAACCACGAGATCATGATGCGCGGCACCTTCGCCAACATCCGCATCCGCAACGAGATGATCCCCGGCGTCGAGGGCGGCATCACCCGTCACATCCCCGACGGGGCGGAACTGCCGATCTATGACGCCGCGATGCGCTATGTCGATGACGGCGTGCCCCTGGTGGTGATTGCCGGCAAGGAGTACGGCACCGGCTCGTCACGCGACTGGGCGGCCAAGGGCACGCGGCTGCTCGGCATCAGGGCGGTGATCGCCGAGAGCTTCGAGCGGATCCACCGGTCCAACCTTGTGGGCATGGGCGTCCTGCCGCTGGAATTCAAGCAAGGCGTTGACCGCAAGTCGCTCGGGCTCGACGGCACCGAGGTGATCGACATCACCGGGATTGCGGCCGGGATCACGCCGCGCATGGAGGTCAAGTGCCGGATCGCCCGCGCGGACGGCCGCACCGAAGAGATCGCACTGACCTGCCGGATCGATACCCTGGACGAGGTCGAGTACTACCGCCATGGCGGGATTCTGCAATACGTGATCCGCAACATGCTGGAGGCCGCCTGAGCGCGATGGCCGGTGATCGCAGCGCTCTCGCGGCCGCACCACCGACAATTGATTTTGCGCCGGGAAGGGCGTTCCGTAGCTTGCCGCGCATGTTCCAGAGCCTTCGAGTCACCGCGTTCGCGGCCCTGATCTGGGCAATCGCCGCCGCGCCCCCGGCCGAGGCGGCCTCCGATCAGGTCGTGGTCGAGCTGTTCACCTCGCAAGGCTGCTCCTCCTGCCCGCCTGCCGATCGGTATTTCAGCGAGCTTGCGGGGCGGACCGGGGTCATCGCGCTCGCCTTCCACGTCGATTACTGGAACTATATCGGCTGGCGTGATCCGTTCTCCTCGCCTGCCTGGTCGCAACGCCAGAAGGCCTATGGCGCGGCACTCGGCCTGCGCTACGTCTACACCCCGCAGATGGTGATCGACGGGACGGCGGAGACCGTGGGCTCGAAGCGCGGCCAGGTCGAACGGCTGCTGAAAGAGGCCCGGCGCAGCCCCAAGCTGGACGTGCACCTGTCCCATCCGGGCGATGGGATGATCCGGATCGAGGTGCCGGCCCGGCCGTCCTACGACAGCGCACCGGCAACGATCTGGATCGCGTTCTACGACACCGCCCACCTGACCGAGGTCAGGGCGGGAGAGAACCGCGGCATGGTGCTGCGCGACCGCAACGTGGTGCGCATGCTGAGCCCGGTCGGCACCTGGCAGGGCGGGCCGGTCGACGTGACCTTGTCGCTCGAAGCCCTTGGCTCGACCGGCCGCGACGCCTGTGCGGTGCTGGTGCAGGCTGCGGGCAACGGCGCCATCCTCGGTGCCGGCACCATGAGCCTGCCGGCGGACGGGCGTTAGACCATGTCCCGACCGGATCGGCCTGTCCGGAACAGGCCTCAGGCTTCGACCGCGAATCCGCGGGCCAGCGCTTCGCACATCCGGCGGGAGAACGCGGCCGGGTCGGGCAGCGGCTCGCCTTCCATGATGCGCGCCTGATCCAGCACCAGCCAGGCGGCATCGGACAGGTGAGCCGCCGACCCGTCCCGGCCGATCGCCTCGGCGAGACTCTTGATCAGCGCATGGCCCGGGTTGATCTCCAGGATCCGCTTGAAGGCGGTGTCAAGCTGCTTGTGCTGCTTCAGGAGCCGCTCGAGATGGATGTCGAGGTCTCCCTCGTCGGCCACCAGACAGGCCGCGCTGTCGGTCAGCCGATCCGAGACCCGGACATCCTTGACCTCCTCGTGCAGCGCCAGCTTGAACATGGCGATCACCGAGCCGATGCGCCCCTGATCGACCGCCTCGCCGGTCTCGGGCTTTTCCTCCGTTGCGATGCCTGACAGGTCCGAGCCTGCCCGTGTCACCGACTTGAACGGCTTGTCCTCGAACGTCCCGACCGCGGGGACCCAGAACTCGTCGACCGGATCGGTCATCAGGAGCACCTCGATCCCGCGGGCGCGAAAGCCCTCGAGCTGCGGGCTGCGGCGGACCGATTCGAGCTCCTCTCCGGTGATGTAGTAGATCGCCTCCTGGCCGTCCTTCATCCGCCCGACATAGTGCGACAGGCCGACCAGCTCTTCGCCCGCGGTCGAGTGGAACCGGACCAGCGGCAACAGCGCTTCGTGCTGGCTTGCGTCCTCGTACAGCCCCTCCTTGAGCACCGCGCCGAACGTGTCCCAGAAGGCGGCATAGGCGGCCGGGTCGTCGTCGGCCTTCTTGCCGAGATCGCCGAGCACGCGCTTGACGATCGCCTGGCGCATCCGGTTGAGCACCGGGTTGGCCTGCAGCATCTCGCGGCTGATGTTCAGCGGCAGGTCCTCGCTGTCGACCAGCCCGCGCAGAAAGCGCAGCCATTGCGGAACCAACTCGGCGCACTGGTCGGTGACGAACACCCGTTTGACGTAGAGCTTCACGCCGTGCTTGCGGTCGGGGTTGAACAGATCGAACGGGCGCTGCGCGGGGATGAACAGCAGGTTGGTGTATTCCTGTATGCCCTCGGCACGCCAATGCAGCGTCATCCATGGCTCATCGAAGGCGTGGGCAACGTGGTGGTAGAACTCCTTGTACTGCTCCTCGGTGATCTCCGCGCGCGGCCGGGTCCAGAGCGCCGAGCCCAAGTTGACCGTCTGTTCGTCACCACCGTGCGAAAGCATGATCGGCAGTGCGATATGGTCTGAATAGGTCTTGATGATGCCGCGGAGCGTCTCCGGATCGAGGAACTCATCCTCCCCCCCGCGCAGGTGCAGCAGCACGGTCGTGCCGCGGCCCGGCCGTTCCGCATCGCCGATCGTGAAGGAGCCGGTGCCCTGCGACGTCCAGCGCCAGGCCTGGTCTTCGCCCGCGCGCCGGCTGGTGACCTCGACCTTGTCGGCGACCATGAAGGACGAATAGAAACCGACGCCGAACTGGCCGATCAACGCGAGCGCGCCGTCTGCATCGCCGGCGTTCTCGGCCAGGTAGTCGCTGGTGCCCGAGCGCGCGATCGTGCCCAGGTCCGAGATCAGCGCCTCCCGGTCCATGCCGATGCCGTTATCGGCGATCTCCATGGTCCGCGCCGCCTCGTCCAGCGCGATGCGAATGACGAAATCCGGGTCGTCTGCGGTCAGTTCCGGCTTGGTGATCGCCTCGTAGCGCAGCCTGTCGCAGGCATCCGAGGCGTTGGAGATCAGCTCGCGCAGGAAGATCCGCTTCTCGCTGTATAGCGAGTTTACGACGATATGAAGCAGTCTGGAGACTTCCGTCTGGAAGTTCAGCGTCTCCTCGGCCATACGGTGCAACTCCGGTCCTTGAACACGCCGGGCGGTCCCTCCCGGCACCCGGCTCGCCCAAAGATATGTGCGGCTGCGGGTGCCGGTGCAAGCCCCCGTGGAAGCTTGCAATCGGCGCCTGGAACAACGATCCTAAGACCATGTCCGCAAACGGGCCGCGTAAGCGAATCACGGCCGTCCTGGGGCCGACGAATACCGGCAAGACCCATTTCGCCATCGAGCGTTTGTTGACCCATTCCAGCGGGGTAATCGGATTTCCGCTGCGCTTGCTGGCGCGCGAGAACTACGACCGCGTGGTCCGGCTCAAGGGCGCCAGGCAGGTCGCCCTGGTCACCGGAGAGGAGAAGATCGTCCCCGCCCGGGCGCGTTATTTCCTGTGCACCGCCGAATCGATGCCGCTGGAGCGGCCGTTCGACTTCGTTGCCGTCGACGAGATCCAGATGTGCGCCGATGCCGAGCGCGGCCATGTGTTCACCGAGCGCCTGCTGGGCGCACGCGGCATCGTCGAGACAATGTTCCTCGGTGCGGACACCATCCGCCCGCTGATCCGCAAGCTGGTGCCCGAAGCCGCGTTCGTCGGCCGGCCGCGGCTGTCGCGGCTGAGCTATGCGGGGCCCAGGAAGCTCACCCGGCTGCCCAGGCGCAGCGCCGTTGTCGCGTTCTCGGCCGGGCGGGTCTATGAGATCGCCGAGCTGCTGCGGCGCCAGCGCGGCGGCGCGGCGATCGTCCTGGGGGCGCTCAGCCCGCGGACGCGCAGCGCCCAGGTCGCGATGTTTCAGGACGGCGAGGTCGACTACCTGGTGGCGACGGATGCGATCGGCATGGGCCTGAACATGCGGCTCGACCACGTCGCGTTCTACGAGCGGCAGAAGTTCGACGGCCGGGTTCATCGCAGCCTGAGCGCAGCCGAGCTCGCCCAGATCGCCGGCCGCGCCGGACGCTACATGTCCGATGGCACCTTCGGCACCGTCGCCACGCTGGGCGCGCTGGAGCCTGAGGTCGTCGAGGCGATCGAATCGCACAGCTTCAAGCCGCTGACGGCCATTCAATGGCGCAACGGCGGCCTCGACTTCCGCTCGCCGCCGGCGCTCCTGGCGAGCCTCGAGGCCAGGCCGCCGCGCCCCGAGCTGGCGCGCGCGCGGGAAGGCGACGACCAGCGCGCGCTGGCGGCGCTGCTGCGTGATGAGGCAGTGACGGACAGGGCGCAGAACCCGGAGATGCTGCGGCTGTTGTGGGAGGTCTGCCAGATCCCCGACTACCGCAAGACCATGGTCGAGGCCCATACCCGTCTGCTTGCGACGGTCTTCGGTCATCTCGCCGGGCCGGACCGGCGGCTGCCGACCGACTGGACCGCGCGCCAGATGGCCAATCTGGACCGGACGGACGGGGACATCGACACCTTGATGGCGCGCATCGCCCATGTCCGGACCTGGAGCTACATCTCCCATCGCGGCGATTGGATCGACGATTCGGCCGCCTGGCAGGAACGGGCGCGCGCGATCGAGGACCGGCTGTCCGACGCGCTGCACCACAGCCTGACCCGGCGCTTCGTCGATCGGCGCGCGGCGATCCTCAGACGGGCTGGCGGCGGATCCGATCTCTTCGCCACGGTCGATCCGTCGGGCGAGGTCCATGTCGAAGACGAGTTCGTCGGTCGGATCGACGGATTCCGTTTCGTGCCTGACGTGGCCGAGGGCGATTACGGTCGGCGCGCTCTGACCGCGGCGACCAGCCGCATCCTGCAGCACGAGATCAACGCGCGCGCCGCACGGCTCACCGAGGCCGCGGACGACATGTTCAGCCTGTCCGACGATGCCGTCATCCTTTGGCAGGGAATGGAGGTCGCCCGGTTGTCGGCCGGAGCGGCGCCGCTCGAGCCGGGGATCGAGGTCAACGCCGGGGATACGCTCGGGCGCGACCGGCTCGGGCGCGTGCGTGAGCGGCTGGTGGCCTGGCTGGACGGCCATCTCGCCGCCGGCCTCGCGCCGCTCTACAGGCTGAGGGAGGCGGGCTTCGCCGGTGCGACGCGCGGACTCGCCTTCCAGCTCGTCGAGGCGCTCGGATCGGTGCGGCGGCGCGCGGTCGGCGCGCTGCTCCCCGATATCGGCCCGCGGGACCGCCGCGCGATGCAGCGCCTGGGCGTGCGGTTCGGGCTCGAGGCGATCTACCTCCCCGCCCTGGTCAAACCGCGCGCGGCGCGGCTGCGCGCGCTGCTGTGGTCGGTCCACAACGGACAGCCGCCGCGCGCGGCGCCGGCGCCGGGCCTGTGCTCGGTGCGGGCCGATACCACCGTCGACAGCGCGTTCTATGCCGCTTGCGGTTACCGGGTCCTGGCCGGTCAGGCGATCCGGATCGACATCCTCGACCGTCTGGCAATCGCCCTGTCGAAGGCTGCGCGCGCCGGGCCGTTCGCGCCCACCGCGGCGATGATCTCGCCCACCGGCCTGACCGCCGAGCAGGCTCCGGCGGTATTGAACGCCCTGGGCTACCGCCAAGCCGATATCGGCGAGGAGACCCGCTACATCCGCGTCCGACCTTCCCGCCGGCGGCCGAAGCGCTCGGGCCGGCAGGCCGAAGACGCCGGTCGCGGCGGTCCGGCCGCCGGGCTGGCTGATCCCGGCTCACCCTTCGCCATTCTCCGAGAGCTCAAGAGGTCCGAATGACGGAAACGACGATGCGGGTCGACAAATGGCTCTGGCACGCCCGGCTCTTCAAGAGCCGCACCCTGGCGAGCCGGCTTTGTCAGGACGGAAAGATACGCATCGACGGGACCGTCATCACCAAGGCCAACCAACCGGTCCGCCCCGGCAGCGTCCTGACCTTTCCCCAAGCGCGGACCATCCGCGTCGTGCGGGTCATGGCGCTGGGCGACCGCCGGGGATCGGCGCGGGAGGCGCAATCCCTGTACGAGGAAATCGCCGATACCGGGGCGGGCAGGGCGGTCCCGCTTGCCGCATCGCGCCCGTCTTCAACCCCGTCGGCAGGCTAGAATGCTGGATCGGATCAAGGCGTTCTTCGTTGCCCGCGAAGGTCGCGCCGCGCCCGGCGCTTCCGGCCACAGCCGCGAGGAGTTCAATCTGGCGGCCGCTTCGCTGCTGGTCCATGCTGCCTGTGTCGATGACTCCTATGACGAGGTCGAGCGCCGGCGGATCCTCGCGCTGCTCGGCACCCGGTTGTCCCTCGGCGAGGACGACGCGCGGACGCTGATGGCCGCCGCCGAGTCCAAAGTCGAGAACGCGGTTCAGATCCTCGGCTTCACGCGCGCGGTGAAGGACAATTTCTCCTATGAAGAGCGGGTCGAGCTGGTGGAGATGCTTTGGGAGGTGGTGCTCGCCGACGGCCATCTCGATGCCCATGAGGGCCAGCTCATGCGCCGGATCGGCGGACTGATCTATGTCACCGATCGCGATCGGGGTCTTGCGCGACAGCGTGCCGAGGCGCGGCTGGACCGCGGTTGACCACCGCTCGACCAGAGCCGGCCAAGGCGCTAAAAGTGGTTGGTTCCATACGGCAATGAGTCTAAGTTCGCCACCGTTTGACAAGAAGAGTCCTGCTGGCCGGCGCATCCGGGGCGCGGTCACGGGGCAATTGGATCGGGAGTGGAGTGAAGATGACCTACATCGTTAACGAGATCTGCATCAAGTGCAAGTTCATGGACTGTGTGGAGGTCTGCCCAGTGGACTGTTTCTACGAGGGCGAGAACATGCTGGTCATCCATCCCGACGAGTGCATCGATTGCGGCGTGTGCGAGCCCGAATGCCCGATCGAGGCGATCCATCCGGACACCGACGACGGTGCCGAGGAATGGGTCGAGATGAACCGCAAATACTCCGAGCTGTGGCCGAACATCACCCGCAAGGGCGAGCCGCCCGCAGACGGCGACGACTGGCGCGAGGCCACGGACAAGTTCAACCAGCACTTTTCCGAAAGCCCCGGCAAAGGGACCTGACCGGGCGAGGCCTTTCCAGCGCCCCGGCCGCTGCCCGCCGGGCCAAGGGACTGCTTACATTTCAAGCGGTTTTCTGATATACTTCATCGACGTCAAGAAAGATGCGTTCGGGCGGGTCGGCGCTAGCTGCGCCTCGACCTGCCTGCGCCCGCGGTTCTCGACATTGCCGGGCGGGAGGCGCGCGTGGTCGAGGCCGGGATCGTGAGGTAGAGACGGCACAATGGCAAGCAAACTGCCCTTCTCGAAGGGGGACTATGTTGTCTATCCGACACATGGTGTCGGCAAGGTCCTGGGAGTCGAGAACCGAGAGGTTGCCGGTTTCGACCTGAAGCTGTTCGTGATTTTGTTCGAGTCCGAAAAAATGACGCTGCGGGTCCCGGTGAACAAGGTCAAGAACTCCGGGCTGCGGCGGATCAGCTCGCGCGACAAGATGAATACCGCGATGACCACCCTGCGCGGCCGTGCGCGCGGCAAGCGGACCATGTGGTCGCGCCGTGCGCAGGAATACGAAGCGAAGATTCACAGCGGTGATCCGGTCTCGATCGCCGAGGTGGTGCGCGATCTGCACCGCGCCGCCGGCCAACCCGACCAGTCCTACAGCGAGCGTCAGATGTACGAGGCCGCCCTGGAGCGCCTGGCCGACGAGCTCGCGCTGGTCGAGAAGATCGACCGCAATGCCGCCACCCAGAGGCTGGATGCCGTGCTCTCCAAGGCGGCTTGACGGGCGCCGCGCTGCGGCCTCGCATCACAGCGCGTAGACGTTCAGGACCTCGGCGCGGCCGCGGATCTCCTGGGGCCCCAACCGGCGAAGCTGAAACCTGCCCTGGACGCGGGCTTCCACGGCCTCGCTCAACAGCACCGTTGTCGCCTCCTCCGCGTCCACCGGCAGGGATATGGTCTTGCCGAGCTGCTCCAGCCGCTGGGCGGTGTTCACCGTCTCGCCCACCAGGGTGTAGTTGATCCGGCCCGGTGCGCCGATATTGCCGACGATCGCGGGCCCGGTATGGAGCCCGATCCGGACGTGGACCGGGGCGAGGCCGGCAGCCCGGCGCCGGGCGTTGTCGGCGGCCAACGCGCCGCGAATCGCAAGGGCGGCGCGGCAGGCCTGGCCGGCATGGTCGGTGCCGCCGAAGGGCGGTCCCCAGAATGCCATCACCGAATCGCCGATATACTTGTCCAGCGTGCCCTCGGCGTCGTCGATGCACGCGGCCAGCAGGCTGAAATGGGCGTTCAGGAGATTCGCCGTCTCCGCCGGGCCGAGGGCCTCGGCGAGCGCCGTGAAGCGGACGATGTCGGTGAACATCACGGTCACCTCGCGCTCCTCCGAGGCTATGTCCGCATCCGGGCCCAGCGCAATCAGGCGGGCGACCAGCTTGCGCGGCACATAGGTCTCGAACCGCCTGAGCGCGCCGATCATGCCGTTGAAGCTGTGCGCGGCATCGTCGAGCTCGCGCAGCCGGCTGGTCGGCACCGTGGGCACGTCGGACAGCTCGAGCGCGCCCACCCGTCGGGTCGCATCGGCCAGCCCGGCGATCGGTCGGGCGAGGCCGCGTCCGAGGATCAGCGCGGCGACGACCCCGAGGACGAGGATCCCGAGCCCGACGAGGCCGGTGATCTGCAGCCGCAGGAACTCATCACCATCGGCCGAGCCGGGCCTGACATAGGCCCCCACCAGCAGCGGCCGGTCGGCATAACCGTCGATCTCGCGGTAGAGAACCGGATAGTTCTCGCCGCCGACCTCCACCAGATGTCCCTTGGTCCGTTCGTTTAACCGCAGCAGCGCCAAGTCACGCCGCGCCGCATCGTTCCACAGGTTGGCGAGCACCGGATCGTCGATCTGCTCGATCCCGGGGAGCGGGATATCGGGCGACCGCGGCCACGCGCCCTCGGCCAGGGACCGGTGGGCCAGCACATGGTTGGGTCCATAGAGGATGAACCCGTCGGGTAACGGGCCGGCCCGCTCCTCGCGCAGGAAGCGGGACAGGCTTCGCACGCTCACGGTGGAGACCAGCATGCCGATGAAGCGGCCGTTACGCTTGATCGGCGAGCGCAGATTGACCAGCGTCGTCGCGCCCTCCTCGCTCCAGACAAGTGATCCCCAGTAGGCTCGATCGCGCGTGCGCGCCTCGGCGACCGCGGCAATGAACCGCGGATTGTCGGCACCGTTCCGGACATCGATCCCGAGCGCCTCGTCCGACCGGCGGACCCGGATGATTTCGGCCGAGGGCGAGATGAAGGCCATCACCAGAATCTGCGGTGTCGCGGCCATAGAGCCGATCATGTAGTCGACGAGCTGGACGGTGTCGGTGACGTCGATCTCGCCGCGCCGGATCAACGCGGTCAGGAACGCGTTGCCTTCACGCACCGGGTCCAGATACTGACGCAGGCTGCGGGCAAGTCCGCCGATTGCAAGTTCGGCCTTGTCGGCAACCAGGCCCAAGGTGTTGCGCGCCGCCCCCCACAGCCCGATTCCCAGCACGGAAACCGTCCCGAGGAAGACCAGCCCGCAGATCCCGGCGATCAGGGCGGTGGAGATCGACAGGCGGAACCGGCCATCACCCGCCGCAGCGGCCGTCGCGGCCGGCGAACCCGGGGATCTGAACGCGCGCAGCATCGCCGCAAGATATGATGCGCTTTGCGCAGTGGCAATCGCCCGCCATGATGGCCGCCACGACAAAGGGGCGGGGTCTCGGCACCGCGCGGCGATGCGGCAGGCGCATGATTGAACGCATCATCTCCGGCGGCCAGACCGGCGTCGACCGCGGGGCGCTCGACGCCGCGCTCGCGGCGGGCACGCCGTGCGGCGGCTGGTGCCCGCGCGGACGCCGGGCCGAGGACGGTGTGATCCCGGCGTGCTACCCCCTGCGCGAGACCCCGAGCGCCAGCTACATCGAGCGCACCCGGCGCAATGTCCGGGATTCCGACGGCACGCTGGTGCTGAGCTGGGGTCCGCCGAGCGGCGGGACCGGCGCGACGGTCGGTATGGCTGCGCGCCTCGGCCGCCCCTGTCTGGTCGTCGACATGGACGTCGAGGACGACATGGGCGCTGCGGCCCGCGCGGCTGCCTGGATCGGCGACCACGGAATCGACGTGCTCAACGTCGCCGGGCCGCGTGCGAGCGGCCGGCGGGATGCTCGCGCCCGCGCCTGCGCGGTGATCGCGGCGGCGCTTGAGGCGCTGCCTATTCGGTGATGATCTTCACCCGTTGACCCGGGCGCAGCCTCTCGCTCGGCTCGAGCCCGTTGAGCACCTGGAAACGCTCCAATGCGCGCTCGGGGACGGCCATGCGTGCGGCCATCGTGCGCTGGGTCTCGCCGCTTCCGACGCGCACGATCTTCAGCCGCCGCGGCTTGACCGAAGCGGCTTCAGCGCTGCCGATCCGGCGAAAGCTGCCCAGCGTCGCATCGAAGCCGCGCCTTAGCCGCGCGGTCCGGTGGAGCGGGGACAGGAACATGAATCGGTAGACCCGATCGTGCTTGCCGCGGATCGCGACCAGCCGTAGATCGGCAAGGCCGCGCCGCGTCTGGACCTTGGTGAACCCCTCCGTGCCCTTTAACCGGTCGACCGTGATGTTGCGCACCCGCTCCAGCCGCGCGCCCTTCGCCCAGACGGAGGTCAGGTAGAAATACGTGTCGCGCCGAGCGGCATTGCGCGCCATGTCGAAGACGATCGACGATGCGTCTGGACCCTCGGCAGTCACGGCGCTCGGCGTGTTGCGCAGCCGGAAACCCTTGGGCACGGCAAAGCGGAACCGCAGCTTCGGGTGGATGAAGTCGCGGCCGCGCACGAAGCCTTGCTCCGGGGACCCGCCGTAGATCATCCCGTCGATCTTGCCGAGATAGACCGCGCGCGCGGTCATCGGCTGCTTGACCTTGACTCCTTTTGCCTTGGCGCCGGCGCGGGTGACGCGGGCCTTGGGCGCTGGATGGGAGGCGAGGTAGTCGAACCGGTCGACGCTGTCCGGGGATTTGCCGGCGATCGCCGCCTCCAGTCGGCTGTGGGCGCGCAGCTTGGCGAGGAAGCGCGCCACCGCCCCAGGGTCGTAGCCGGCGCGCGACAGGTAGCGGATGGCGAGGTCGTCGGCCTGGTATTCATGCTTCCGCGAGTAGCTCTGCAGGGCGCCCGCCGCGACCAGCTCGCCGAGCCTCATGATGTCCCGCTCGCTGCCCGGCGCGGCGGCCCCGGCGAGCGCTCCGGCGGCAAGCAGTCCGATATTGGCGAGCAAGGACTGGCCATGGCGGCGGGCGTGGTGGAGCGCGGTGATGTGGCCGAGCTCGTGGGCCAGGACCGCGGCGAGTTCGGCCTCGTCATCGGCAAGCGCCAGCAGGCCGCGGTTGATATAGATGTAGCCGCCGGGGATGGCGAAGGCATTGACGATGTCGGAATCGAGGACCGTGAAGGTGTATTTGATGTCGGTCCGTTCGCCGGTCCGCGCCAGGAACTGGCCAATGCTGTCGACGTAGCGTGCCAGTGCCTTGTCGCCAACGGCCCCGCCCATCTCGGCCAGGACCCTGGGGTGGAGCTTGCGGCCGGTCTCGACCTCCTGCCGGTTCGACATGCCGGCCGTGAACGCGCGCTCGCCCGTCGCCGGATTGACCGTGCACCCGCCGGCGCCGACGGCCAGCAGGGCGATCGCCAGGACGGCTGCCGGTATCGAAACTCTTGTGATCATCGATCGAGCACCTCCAACTGCTCGGGGTGGGTGGCATCGATCATCGGCCCGTTGCGCCAGTACAGCCAGCCGCGCACGCGGACCGTGCGCCCGGCCAGCGCGACGGGTTCCAGGCCGGCCCGGCGGAATCTGCCAATGTCGCGCGGTGCGATCGAGATGGTGAAGTCGCGCCGCCAGTCGGCCGCGAAGTTGAGGTAGCCGCGCCCCCTGACGACCGCGGCATCGACCACGGTACCTTCCACGAGTTGAAAGGTGTCGAGGAACCTGTGGGCCTGATCATGGCTCAAGATGCGATAGAAACGCCGCGACCATATGCCCCGCCGGGCGGCCCGCGCGGCGCGCTCCGCCTGGAGCATCGCCGATGCCCGCCCGCGGTTGTCGGCGAAGGTGTAGACGCGGGCGAAGCCGCGGTTCAGCAGCTCCTCCTGGACCCAGAGCCGCTTGCCGCCGCCGATGTCTCCGACGCTCAGATGCGCCAGCAGGCGGCGATGCCGGTCGATCCGTAGCCCGTCATAGGATAGCGCCACGGGCCGGCCGAGGACGAGCGAGGCCAGCGCCGCCTTGGCTTCTTGCGCCAGCGGCCACGCCTTGAAACCCTGCCGGCCCAGCGGCAGCTTGGGCGCCTGGATGCCGATCAGCCGGACGTGCGCGCCGCTGGTCAGGATCACCGTGTCGCCGTCGACGACAGCCTGTACGGTTCCTTCGCGCGGCGTCCCGACAGGGGTGGGCGCATGCGCCGCCGCCGCCCAGGCCGGCGACAGCGCCAGTTGCCATAGCAAGACACTTGCGTAGAATGTGGCGGCCCTCGGGGCAATCCGCCGTGCGTCGCCACGCTTGTGCCCCTCGGCCGGCATGACCAAACAGCGAGGGTTGCCTCGAATTTGGTCGATCACCTTGCGATAATGCGCGAGCAGCTTTATCCCCATATCGAGCCTTATGACAGCGGCACGCTGGCGGTCGACGACCTTCACCGGATCTACTGGGAAGTCTCCGGCAACCCTGAAGGCGTGCCTGCGGTCTTTCTCCATGGCGGTCCTGGCGCCGGCGCGGTTCCCGTCCATCGTCGGTTCTTCGATCCCCATCACTATCGAATCGTGGTCTTCGACCAGCGCGGCGCCGGCCGCTCGAGGCCGCGCGGCGAACTGCGCGACAACACGACCGGGCATCTGATCGCGGATATGGAACGGATCCGCGCCATGCTCAAGATCGAGGCGTGGCTGCTGTTCGGCGGCTCCTGGGGCAGCACGCTGGCATTGGCCTATGCCCAGGCCTATCCGGAGCGGACCTCGGGTCTGATCCTGCGCGGCATTTTCCTCGGTACCGCGCCGGAGATCCAATGGTTCCTTTACGGCATGCGCTCGGTCTTTCCCGAGGCCTGGCAGGCGCTGGTGGAGATCCTCGAGGAGAACGAGCGCGAGGATATTCTGGGCGCCTACCATCGCCGACTGATGAGCGAGGATGCCAAGATATCGCTGCCCGCCGCCCGGGCCTGGAGCCGGTACGAAGGCTCGTGCTCGACACTCCTGCCGAGCCCCGAGACGGTGGCCGCGTTCAGCGAGGATTCGATGGCGACCGGGCTTGCCCGGATCGAGACGCACTATTTCATCAACCAGCTCTTTTTGCCCGCAGGCGGGCTGATCGGCGCGATCGACTCCATCCGCCATCTGCCCTGCACGATCGTTCAGGGCCGCTACGACATGGTCTGCCCGATCGTCACCGCCGATGCGTTGCACCGCGCCTGGCCGGAGGCCCACTATACGGTGGTGCCCGATTCCGGCCACTCGGCGATGGATCCGGGAATCTGCAAGGCTTTGGTCAGGGCGACGGAGAGCCTCAAGTCCGGGAAGAGACGATGAACCAGCAGCATATGAGCCTCGACCGGCTCGACCGCCCCGGTATCAGCGAGGACGGCATGCGCGTGTCCTTCCGGGTCCTTGGCGCCGGCGGCGAAGCGGTCGAGGTCGAATGCGGTCACGCCGACCTCGCCGCGATGATCCGCTATATGGTCGGGCTGGGCCGGAATGCCGCGGCGGCGCGCGAGGATGTCGCCCCGAAATCCTTCGGCCACAGCGACAAGGTGAGCATCGAGCCGATCGAGACCTCCGATATCGGCCTCATGCGCGACATGGAATCCGCCCAGCTCGTGCTCGTGGCCCGCATGTTCGGCTTCGACCTCGGCTTCACCGTCACGCCCCACCAACTGGCCGCGCTGCACAAGGAGATCGCGCGCGCCGTGCCCAAATCGATCCTGGCTCCGACGGATCACCACCATCATCATCCCCATGATCACGATCACGATCACGATCATGGGCACTAGTCCGGCACAATGAGCGGGCAAGGCGGCTATCGGCTGGGCGTCGACGTCGGCGGGACCCACACCGACCTGGTGCTGTTGAATGCCGCCGACGGCACGATTGCGATCGAGAAGGTCGCGAGCACGCCGGCAAACCCGGCGCTGGCGGTGCTGGAGGGCGTGCGCAGGTTCGCCGCCGCCGGCGTGGCGCCGGGCGCGATCGCGTTCTTCGCCCACGGCACGACGATTACCACCAATGCGCTGCTGGAGATGCGCGGCGCCAAGGTCGGGATGCTGATCACCAAGGGTTACCGCGCGATCCAGGAGGTCCAATCCCAGGCGCGCGACGGCAACCCGTTCGACTATTTCTACGAGAAGCCGGTGCCGATCGCCCCGCAGAGCCTGACCCGCGAAATCTCCGGGCGGATCGATTACCAGGGCAACGAGCTCGCCCCGCTGGACCGCGACGCGGTCGCCGAAGCCGCACGATCCCTGCGCGAGGCCGACGTCGCCTCGATCGCGGTCTGCTACCTGTTCTCGTTCATGAACCCCGCCCATGAGCAGGCCACCAAGGAGATCATCGCCGAAATCCATCCCGCGGCGACGGTCTCGCTGTCGAGCGACGTGCTGCCGCGGCTGCGCGAATGGCCGCGCATGTCCACGACCTTGATGAACGCCTATCTGGAGCCGGTGCTGGTCCGCTATGTCGGCGATCTTGCCGCCGGCCTCGATGCCGAGGGCGTGACCACCCGGCAGCGCTTTCTGATGCAGTCGAACGGCGGGGTGATGCCGTTCACCGCCGCGATCGCCGGCGGCAAGACCGTCCATACGCTGCTGTCCGGGCCCGCGGCCGGTGCCCAGGCCAGCGCCTACCTCGCGCGCGCCGACGCCGAGACGGGGCTGGTGACGCTCGACATGGGCGGCACGAGCTGTGACATCGCCTTCATCGAGGGCGGCGCACCGCTAGAGGTCACCGAGGGCGTGATCGCCCGCCGCCCGATCGGGGTGCCGGCGCTCGATCTGACGACGATCTCGGCCGGCGGCGGCTCGATCGCCTGGATCGACAGCGCCGGGTTCCTGTCGGTTGGTCCACGCAGTGCCGGCGCCGAGCCCGGCCCGGCATGCTACGGCAAGGGCGGCGAGGACCCGACGGTCACCGATGCCGATGTGGTGTGCGGCTATCTCAATCCCGACCATCTGCTGGGCGGCGCGCAAAGCCTCGATGTCGCGGCGGCGACGGCCGCGCTCCGGACCCGGATCGGCGACCGGCTGGGCATGACCGCGCGCGAGGCGGCCGCCGGGATCCGGCGCATCGTCGACATGCGCATGGCCGATGAGGTCCGGGTGGTCGCAGCAAAGCGCGGCGTCGATCCGCACGATTTCGCCCTGCTGCCGTTCGGCGGCGCGGGTGCCGTCCACGCCGCCGGCGTCGCCGAGGAGCTCGGCATGGGGCGCATCCTGGTGCCGCAACGGCCAGGCGCGTTTTCGGCGCTCGGGCTGTTGTGTTCGAACGTCGTGCACGACTACGTCCGCTCCGGGCTGCGCCCGCTCGGCCAGCTTCGCCCCAATCATGCCGAGGCCGTATTCCGCGATCTCGAGGCGCGCGCCAACGCGGACCTCGCCGGCGAAGGCCTCGATCCCGGTGCGGCCGAACGGTTGCGGGAGTTCGACATGCGCTATGTCGGCCAGGGCTACGAACTCCGCGTGCCGCTCGACGGGCTCGGTCCCGGCGGGCTCGACGCCGAGGGCCTGGCCGCCGCACGCCGGCGGTTCGACGACCACCATGCCCGCATTCACGGCCATGCCGCCCTCGAGAAGGAGGTCGAGATCGTCAGCTACCGCCTGCGCGTGCGGGTGGCGGTGCCGAAATACGAGCCGGTCGCTCACCCCCCGGCGGCAAGCGCCGACCTGCCGGCCGGCGCGGTCAAGGGCCGGCGCACGGTCTATTTCGACGGCCGCGATGCGAGCGATACGCTGATCATCGATCGTGATCGCCTGGCCGCCGGCACCCGCTTCGCCGGCCCGGCGGTGGTCGAGCAGTTCGACGCCACGACAGTCGTCCCCGCCGGCTGGACGGCTTGCGTCGATGCCCATCTCAACCTCGTGCTGACGCGGGCGCCCGGCGGCGGTGGTTGATCCCATCACCGTCCAGGTACTGCGCGGCAAGGTCGCAAGCCTCGTCGAGGAGATGCACTACCATTTCTACCGCTCGGGCTATTCGACCATCATCCGCGAATCGCGCGATTTCAGCTGCGTGATCCTCGACCGCAGCGGAGGGCTGATCACCGCCCCGCCGATGTTCTTCCATGCCCCGGTCTACAAGCACCTGATCGGGCGCATTCTCGCGCTCTACGGCGAGGACGGGCTCGCGGCGGGCGATGTGCTGGTTTGCAACCACCCCTATGAGGGTGGGCTGCCGCACGTCTCCGACATGGCCTTCGCATCGCCGATCTTCGCCGACGGCACGCTGCTCGGCTTCGCCGGATCGATCGCCCACAAGGCCGATATCGGTGGCACCAACCCGGGCAGCACCTCGTCCAACGCGACGGAGATCTTCCACGAGGGGCTGTTGCTGCCGCCGATCCGGATCGCCGCGGGCGGAGAAGAGGACGGCGATATCCACCGGCTGATCCTCGCGAACAGCCGTCAGCCGGCTCTGGTGGAGGGCGACATCAAGGCGCAGATCGCCGCGACCCGGCTCGGGGTCGAGCGCATGCAGGCGCTGTGCGCACGGTTCGGGGCGGAGACCGTGCTGGGAGCCTTTCAGGCGATTCTCGATGGCGCCGCCGGCGAGCTGCGCGCGGCCGTCGCGGCGCTGCCGGACGGCGTGGCCTCGGCCGTCGGCCATATGGACGACGACGGGGTCGAGCTCGACCGCCCGGTGCGGTTCAACGCCACCGTCACCGTCGCCGGCGAGCGCATCACCGTCGATGTCGGCGGCAGCGACCGCCAGGCCAAGGGGCCGATCAACCTGCGCCCCTCGATGGTCGAGGCCTGCGTGTTCTATTCGCTGATCGGCTGCCTGGGCCCGGATCTCCAGTTCAACGACGGCATGCGCGAGGTCGTGGACATCGTCTACGGGCAGGACACCGTAACCAACGCCCGCCCGCCGGCGCCGGTCTCGTCCTACCAGAAGGCCAACCTCAAGCTGGTCGACGTGATCCTGGAGGCGCTCGCCCATTTCCGGCCCGATCGCGCGATTGCCAACTCGGGCTCTTCAGGCTCGATTGCGATCAACTGGCTGGGCGGCGGGCGCGAGGGCCAGGCGAGCCTGCAATACGAAATCTTCTCCTCGGCCTATGGCGGCGGGGCCGGCCATGACGGGTGCTCGGCGGTGGCGACCCACCTGTCGAACCTGCACATCACCCCGATCGAGATCCTCGAGGCCGAGTTTCCCTGCCGCATCACCGCTTTCGAGCTGGTCGCCGATGCCGGCGGGGCGGGTGAGTTCCGCGGCGGGCTTAGCTTTCGCCGCACCTACGAACTGCTCCAGGACGCGATCGTCACCCGCCGCTACGACCGCGCGCGGATGCCGCCGCTGGGGCTTGCCGGCGGCCGGCCCGGCCATGCCAGCCGGTTCGTCATCCGCCACGGCAGCGCCGATGCCGAGGAGACCCCGGCTTCGGGCCGCTATGCGCTGAAGGCCGGGGAGAGCTTCATGCTCGAGACCGCCGGCGGCGGCGGATACGGCGACCCGCGGACGCGTGCCGACGAGGCAATCGCCCGCGATCTCGCCGAGGGCTATGTCACCGAGGGTGCGGCGCGCCTCGCCTACCGGTCCGACGGCTGATCAGGGCTGCCCGCGGCTACGGCCTGACCCGCATCAGGGCCTCGACCTCGATGGCGACGCCGAAGGGCATGCTGGCCACGCCGATCGCGGTCCGCGCGTGGCGGCCGGGCTCGCCGAAGAGGTCGATCAGCACCTCGGAGGCGCCGTTCAGCGTCTCGGAAATCTGGGTGAAGTCGGGGTCGACGTTGATATAGCCCTTGATCTTGACGATCTCGACGATGCGGTCGAGGTCGCCGTTGAGCGCCCGTTTGGCGGCCGCCAGCACGTTGAGGACGCTCAGCCGGGCCGAGGCCTGGCCCTCCTGGAGGGAGAATTCGCGGCCGACCTTGCCGATATAGTGGATCTCGCCGCCGATCCGGGGCACCGCGCCGGAGACGAACAGCCATTCGCCGCTGAGCTTCGCGGTCAGGATCTTCGCCACCTTGGGCTCGACCGCCGGTGGCAGCTCGATCCCGAGTTCCGCCATGCGCGCTTCGATCTTTCCCGCCACCTTTCGTCCTCCCCGTCAAGGCGTTCTCGATGTCCTGCCGGCGCCGTTGCGATCGCAGCGCGGCAGGAACCCGGTCCGACCCGATCAGGCCGCGTCTTCGGCCATCACGTCCTCCGCGCGGTCGGGGTAGATGATCTTCTCGGCGAACCGATGCATGTGATCGATCTCTTCCTGGCTGCGGTACTGGACGCGGCTTCCTTTGATGGCAGCGAGCTGTTCGGCGACGATGTTGCGGCGGACCTCCGAGGTGAACGCCGTCAGCCGGTGATAGGCCTCCGAGATCGTCCGCCCCAGCGTGGTCACGCCATGCCCCAACAGGACGACGCAGTTGGTGCCGGCGATGAAGTCCTTGACCGGCCCGACATCGGCTTCGACATCCATGTCGGCGGGCAGGTAGTAGGGCGGTTTGCCGTGGATGAAGGGCATGTCGAGCGAGATGATCCCGACCTCGCGGAACCCGCCCGAGCCGAAAAAGGCGATCGTGTCGTCGTCGTGGACGTGGATGACCGCGTTGATATCCGGCCGCAGCCTCAGGATCTCGCGGTTGAGGTTGTGGCCGATGCTGGTGATCGCCTCGCCATGGAGGATCTCGCTGGTCGGCACGTCGGTGATCACGATATTGTCGACGGACATCTCCTCCAGCGAGATCTCGGCGTGCTTGGTATAGGCCACCCCGTGCTCGAAGTCCGGGTGCGCCGCGCGGATCACCATGTTGCCCAACGTGTTATGGATGAAGCCGCGGTTTGCGACCAGCCGCGCATAGCGGATGAAGCGTTCACCGATCTCGGTATCGAACTCGACCGCGTTTGGCATCGCTCTGTTCCTCCGGTTCCCCTCTTGGCGTGTATCTCGACGGGACAGCATAGGCCGCCGCGCGGTCGGGGAGAATATCTGCCGGAGGCGCGCGACGTCCTTAGCCGGCCGGCTTGCCCTCGCTGCGCGGCGCGACGTCGCTGATCCGGCTGTACAGCGCCAAGCCGATCGCCAGGCAAACCGCGAGGAAGCCGAACGCCGCGCGATAGGCAATCTCCGGGGCCTGGCCGGCCTCGGGCTCGAAGGCGCCGATGATCACGCCGCACAGCGATTGAACGACGAAAACGCCCAGCATGACCGCGAGGTTCTGGGCCGTGAGGCCCCGGCCCATCAGATGGTCGGGAAGCACGGCGCGCGCATGGGCGTGGATCAGCATGAAATATGCGCCCGAGGCCGTGAACAGGATCAGCAGCGCGAAGGCGGACCACAGGCCGAGGTCCGGCAGCAGCGCAAGCATGACGAGGACGCCGATCGAGACGCCGCCACCGCCGATGATCGCGGTCCTGCGCGAGTTCAGCCAGCGCTCGATCTGGGTGAACAACATGACGGCGACCAACAGGGCGATGTTGAGCGCGAGCAGCATGTTGCCGCGCGCGATCCCGGTCATCCCGTGCACGTCGTTGAGGTAGGGCCCGGCCCACAGTCCGACGATCGACAGGACGCTGGCATAACAGACGAACTGGATCGAGCAGATCCACCAGATCTCCCTGTTGGCGAAAATCTCGCGCAGCCCGACCAGAAGATGGCGGGGTGATGCCGTGCTTGCCGGTGCGGTGCCGCCGCCGGGCGCATCGCGGATGACCAGGAACAGCAGTATGGCGAGCAGGCCGGTGAGGGCGGCCATGACCAGGAACGCGCCGCGCCATCCGATCGCCTCGGCGAGGGCGGCCAACGGCGTGGATGCCAGGAGCGCCCCGATCCCGCCCAGCGCGTAGAGCAGCGAGATCAGCCGCGCGTAGCGTTCCTTCGCGAACCAGCGGGCGATCACCACCATCGCCCCCATCAGCCCGAGCGCGCAGCCGACGCCGATCACGGCGCGCCCGGCGATCAAGCCGAAGCCGCCGCCGGCGGTCGCGAACAGGATCGCCCCGACGCCCGCCAACAGGAACAGGCCCGACATCGTCCGCCGCGCGCCGTAGCGGTCGAGCAGCATGCCGGCCGGGATCTGCATCGCGGCGAAGGCGAGGAAGAACATGCCGGTGAGCACGCCCATCGTCGCGGTGCCGATGGCGAGGCTCGACATGAGCTCCGGGGCGATGACCGCGTTCGAGACCCGGAAGAATTGGCTGGCGATGAAACCGGCGCACAGCACGGCGTAGATCGTGTAGGCCTGATGCCTCATCGCATCCTCGGGCGCATTCACCGAGCCGGCCCGGCGGGCATCGACCGGCGGCGCATCCCCGTGGTCATGGCTGCATCCCCGATGAAACCCGAAAGCCGCTCAGCTCCTGCGCACCGGGCGGTCGGGGAGAAGCGTGGAACGTGAAAGGGTCTTATTCGACTATGTCACCGGCCGGTCAGGCCGGCAAGCCGGGGCGGGGCCTCGGCGCGGAGAGCCCCCGGCGACGGCGACGACCGCCGGGCCGGGCTTTACGCCCCGGCCCAGGCCACTCTAAATTCCCCGCCAGTGTCCAGAGGAGGCGTTATGAACAGCAAGGCTCCGGCCGGCGAGGTGAAGTCCGACCTCGAGATCGCCCGTGCGGCGCGTTTGAGCGATATCACCGAGATCACCGGCGGGCTGGGGATTCCCGATGACGCGGTCTACCGCTACGGCCCGCACAAGGCGAAGATCTCGCTGGACTATATCGACACCCTGGCCGGGCGGCCCGACGGCAAGCTGATCCTGACCACCGGGATGACGCCCACGCCGGCCGGGGAGGGCAAGACCACAACGACCGTCGGGCTGGGCGATGCGCTGAACCATATCGGCAAGAAGGCGATGATCTGCCTGCGCGAGCCGAGCCTCGGGCCGTGTTTCGGCGTCAAGGGGGGCGCTGCCGGCGGCGGCTATGCCCAGGTCGTGCCGATGGAGGATATCAACCTCCATTTCACCGGCGACTTTCACGCCATCGGCTCGGCCCACAACCTGCTTGCAGCGCTGCTCGACAACCACATCTACTGGGGCAACGCGCTGGGCATCGATCCGCGGCGGATTTTCTGGCGTCGGGTGGTCGACCTCAACGACCGGGCGCTGCGCTCGATCGTCGGCTCCCTGGGCGGGGTGGCCAACGGCTTCCCGCGCGAGGACGGCTTCGACATCACGGTGGCCTCCGAGGTTATGGCGGTCTTCTGCCTGGCCGAGAGCCTCGCCGACCTCAAGGAGCGGCTGGGCAACATCATCGTCGCCGAGACCAGGGACCGAGCGCCGGTCTTCGCCCGCGACCTGATGGCGCCGGGGCCGATGACCGCGTTGCTCAAGGAGGCGATCCTGCCCAACATGGTGCAGACCTTGGAGAAGACCGCGGCCTTCGTCCACGGCGGGCCGTTCGCCAATATCGCGCACGGCTGCAACTCGGTCACTGCCACCCGGACCGCGCTCAAGCTCGCCGATTACGTGGTCACCGAAGCCGGGTTCGGCGCCGATCTCGGTGGCGAGAAGTTCATCGACATCAAGTGCCGCAAGGCCGGGCTCGAGCCCGACGCCGCGGTCCTGGTCGGCACGATCCGTGCGATCAAGATGCATGGCGGCGTCGCCCGTTCGGACCTCGGCGCGGAAAACCTCGCCGCGGTCAAGGACGGCGTGGTCAATCTGATGCGCCATGTCGAGATCCTGCAAGGCTTCGGCGTGCCGGTGGTGGTGGCGCTCAACCGGTTCGTCGCCGATAGCGATGCGGAGATCGCGGTGGTCGCCGAGGCCTGCGCGGCGCGCGGCGTAGACGCGGTGGAATGCAACCATTGGGGCCTGGGCGGGCCGGGTGCAGCCGCGCTTGCCGAGAAAGTCGTCGCGGCGGCCGAGACGCCGAACGACGGTTTCAAGCTCCTCTACCCCGACGAGATGCCGCTGTGGGAGAAGATCGAGACTATCGCGCGCGCGGTCTACCGGGCCGGACTGGTTTCCGCGCCCGACCGTGTCAGGCGCCAGATCCAGACCTACCAGGACGGCGGGTACGGCGCCCTGCCGGTGTGCATGGCCAAGACCCCGCTCAGCCTGTCGGCCGACCCGACGCTCCTCGGTGCGCCGGAGGGCCACGACCTCGCCGTGCGCGAGGTCAGGCTCGCCAACGGGGCAGGGTTCCTGGTGGCGATCTGCGGCGACATCATGACCATGCCGGGACTGCCGCGGGTGCCGGCGGCGAACGCGATCACGGTCAATGAGCGCGGTGAGATCGAGGGGCTGTTCTAAACCATCTCCCCACCCGATCTCGCCGGCCCGGTTGGACCATGCTCTATGCGCCGAGCTTGGTCAGCGCCCATTTGATCTGGGCCTCGCCGCCCTGCAGGGCGCCGGAGATGACCACCTGCTCGGTGCGCCGCGGCTCGCCGCGCATGCCGAGATAGACGCTCTCCTGCAGGCTCGCCACCCCGCCGGTCGCGCGTATCCGCCAGCCGCCGCCGTCGCCCAGCCGCAACAGCACTGATTCGGCGTTCTGGGCGAGCGAGGCAGTCACAGAAGGGTGCAGGTGGAAGCGCACCGAGAACCGGCGGTTGCCCTTGCCGACCAGCGTGTCCTCACCGCGCAGGTCGCCGCCGTTCGATGACAAGTACAGCCGGCGGCGGTGGCCCAGCCCGGAGATCCCGCAATACTCCGCGATCCCGGCATCGATCCAAAGATTTCCGTCAGCTTCGCGCCTGGTGACCCTGGCCAGGCGAGGGCGCACCCCGATCACCTTGCCGCTCAGGATCTCGGCCGAGTTGAGGTCGTCGATGGTTACCGTCGAATGGGCCGCGGTGGTGCGCTGGGCCTTCCGCCAGTCTTCCCTGGCGCCCGCATAGGCGCCGCAATTGACGATCAGCCGCTGGCGGCCGACGCTCATCTCGAAGCTCAACGTCCCGGCATGGGCCTGGGCGTCGAAACCCCGCGGCGCCACCGGGCCGGTATCCATCAGCACCAGCGTGCGATTGACCATCATCCGTTGGAAACCGATATGGGGCGCCTCGTCCAGCGGCTTGCCGCGCGCCTCCGCGCGGCTCAGCACGACGTCGATAAGCCAGTTCTCTTCCTCGTTGGTGTCGTTGAACAGCGCGAGCCCGCCGTCGCCGTGGCGGAAGAAGCGCACCATCGGCGCCATCCGGTCGATTGCGTTCTGGATCGCTTGCGGCGTCTCGATGCCCGATTCGCGCAACAGGGTGCGCAGGTCGACCAGGTGGCGCAGGATCGCGAACTGGACGGCCGGGCTGCGGGTCAGGTGGCCGCCGTCGGTCGCGACCTGGGCGTTGACCTCCGTGGCAAGGAGATCGAGCCAGCGCGGCAGCCGGCGTGCCTGCTCGCCCATGCAGACCCCGGCATAGACCAGCCCGCGCAAGGCGATCAGGCGTTCGACCCCGGGATCGAGCAGCCCGACCACGCGGCACAGGTGGTTGGATTGCCGCGCAAGAGAGCGCAGGAACGGCTTGGCGTCGACCCCCCCCTCGACAGGGAACAGATATTCGGCATAGGTCAGCCAGCTTGCGAGTCTTTGCGCCAGCACGTCCGGGCGCCACGAGACCGGGCGCCAGCGGTCTTCATGCTCCAGCCAGTCCATCACCAGGTCGCGGCTGCGGCGCCGGGCGGCCGCGCCGCCGACCGCGCGCAGGTCGCGCAACCAGTCGAAGGAATGCAGCCCGGCCAGCCAGTCTTCGGTGGCGCTCTTGGCGCGCCACAGCGCGGCCGGCTCGGTCTCCGCATGGCCGGCGAAGACGTATTCGTCCTTGAGGATCGCGCCGCCGCGGCGGGCATCGCCCGGCCACGATTCCTGCGGCGCGAAGGTGAGCCCGCGCGCGCGCCGGCCGCCCAGCGTGTGGTGATAGAACAGGCCGTTGAACCACAGCATCGCGCCGGCATAGGCCAGGCGCCTGGGAGTCAGCCGATGCATGGCGTAGCGCGCGATGTTGATGGCTTGCATCGGCCGCACCCGGCCGCCCGCTCCGGGCACTTCGGCGGCCGACTCGCTGGTCGCGGTCAGCGCGCCGGTCTCAGCCGCTGTTTCGAAGGGCGCGGATGTTCTGCGCATACGCGGCCTCTCCGCCGGCGAAGGTCGCGGTGCCCGCGACGAGGATATCGGCCCCGGCCTGAACCGCGCGCGGCGCGGTCTCGAGGTTGATCCCGCCATCGACTTCGAGCGCGATGTCGCGACCGGTCTCGTCGATCATCGCCCGCAGCGTGCGCAGCTTGTCGAGTTGGCTTTCGATGAAGGACTGCCCGCCGAAGCCGGGGTTCACGCTCATCACCAGCACCAGGTCGACTTCATCGAGGACCGGTGCGATCGCGCTGGCAGGGGTGGCCGGGTTGAGCGAGACGCCCGCCTTGCAGCCCTGGTCCCGGACCAGCTGGATACTGCGGTGGAGATGCGGGCCCGACTCGGCGTGGACCGTGATGATATCGGCGCCGGCTTGGGCGAAGCTGGGGATGTAGGGATCGACCGGGGCGATCATCAGATGGACATCGAAGGGCAGCGTCGAATGCGGCTTCAACGCTTTGACCACATCGGGACCGATGGTGATGTTGGGAACGAAGTGGCCGTCCATCACGTCGACATGGATCAGATCGGCCCCCGCATCGCCCAGCGCGCGCACCTCCGCGCCCAGCTTCGCGAAGTCCGCCGAGAGGATCGATGGCGCTATTCGCAAGGGGTGCGACACGCGGTCTTGGTAGCAGCTTCACCGGAGCAGAGCAAGGAACCAGGGGTGGCCGCGCCGGTCAGTTCAGCGCCACCGGCGAACGCTCCATGTAGTCCTGCCAGGCATGGACTTCGAGCGAGTCTTTGTCGCGCCGCCGCAGCGCCTCGACCACAGCGCGGGCGAGTTGCAGGTCGGTGATCAGCGGGATGCCCGCCTCCACCGTGCGCCGTCGGATCATATAGCCGTCAGGCCGGCCCAGATCGTCGAACGTGCGCGGGATGTTGATCACAAGGTCGACCTGCCCGTCGTCGATCAACGCGATTGCGCTCGGCTCCTCGTCGGCCGCCTTGGAGACTGTCGTGCATTCGATGCCGACCAGATCGAGCGCCTGGGCGGTGCCCTCTGTGGCGAAGATCGGCAGTTTGAGGTCCTCGGCGATCACCCGCGCCTCGTCGGCGAACCAGAACTTGTCCTCGACTTTGCCGAGCGACAGCAGCACGCCCTTGGTCGGGAAGCGGAACCCGGTGGCATGCATCGCGTGCAGCAGCGCCTCGTGCAGGTCGTCGCCGAAACATCCGACCTCCCCGGTCGAGGCCATCTCCACGCCCAGGATCGGATCCGCCCCGGTCAGCCGGTCGAAGGAGAACTTGGGCGACTTCACTGCGACCAGGTCGAGGTCGAGGCTGTGGTTTTCGATCGGCTGGCGCACGCCCAGCATGCGGCGCATCGCCTCGGCGACGAAGTTGTTCCCGGTCACCTTGGAGACGAACGGGAAGCTGCGCGAGGCGCGCAAGTTGCACTCGATCACCTTGACCGCGTTGTTCTTGGCCAGGAACTGCATGTTGAACGGCCCGGTGATGCGGAGCTCGGCGGCGATGGCGGCCGCGACCTTCTTGATCTGGCGGATAGTCTCGATATAGAGCCGCTGGGGCGGCAGGACGAGGGTGGCATCGCCCGAATGCACCCTCGCGTCCTCGATGTGCTCGCTGATCGCATACAGCACCAGCTTGCCCCGGTCGGCGACCGCGTCGATCTCGACCTCGCGGGCATGGGTCTCGAACTTGGAGACCACGACCGGATGGCGCGGGCTGACCGCGGACGCGCGGCCGAGGATGCGCTCGAGCTCGTGGGGCTCGTGCGCGACGCTCATCGCCGCGCCGCTGAGCACGTAGGACGGCCGGACCAGCACCGGGTAGCCACCGAGTTCGGCGACCACATCCTCGATCTGCTCCAGGCTGGTCACGTGGCTCCAGCGCGGCTGGTCGATGTTCAGCCGGTCGAGCATCGAGGAGAACTTCTGACGGTCCTCGGCACGATCGATGTCGTCGGCCGCGGTACCCAGGATCCGCACGCCCGCCTTGGCAAGGTCGAGCGCGAGATTGTTCGGTAGCTGGCCGCCCATGCTGAGGACCACGCCCAGGGGGTCTTCCTGTTCGTAGAGGTCGAGGATCGATTCGAAGGTGATCTCGTCGAACACCAGCTTGTCGCAGACGTCGAAGTCCGTGCTCACGGTCTCGGGGTTGTAGTTGACCATGACGGTCTCGAACCCGAGATCGCCCGCCGCCTCGACCGCGTTGACGCAGCACCAGTCGAACTCGACGCTGGAGCCGATCCGATAGGGGCCCGATCCGACGACGATGATCTTGCGCCGGCCGAACCGCGGCGCCTCGTCCTCCTCCGCGCCGAAGGTCGCATAGAGATAGTTGGTTTCGGCCGGGAACTCCGCCGCCGTGGTGTCGATCTGGACCAGCCTGCGGTTGATGCCTTCGGCGCGCCGGATGCGGCGGGTTTCGCCCTCCGCGACACGAGCCAGGGAGTCGATGGCGACATCGGCGAAGCCGAGCTCTTTGGCGCGGCGCCGGCACACCGGATCGCCGATCCCCTCGGACTTGAGCGTATCGCGCATGGCGACGATCTCGGCCACTCCGTCGACGAACCAGGGATCGATTCCCGACAGCCGCGCAATCTCCTCGACCGGGATGCCGTCCCGCAGCGCGCGCACGATCGCGAAGACCCGAATCGGCGTTGCGTTCACGATCTCGTCGCGCACGTCGGCGATGTCGAACGCATCGGGATCGACGCCGGTGACGCCGATCTCCAGCATGCGCACCGCCTTTTGCAGCACCTCGGGGAAGGTCCGGCCGATCGCCATGACCTCTCCGACGCTCTTCATCTCGCTGCCGATGCGGTTCGAAGCGCCGCCGAACTTCGCGATGTCCCAGCGGGGAAACTTGCACACCAGGTAGTCGAGCGCCGGCTCGAAAAAGCTCGTCGTGCGCCTCGTTATCGCGTTGGGGATGTCCGGCAACGCATAGCCGATGGCGATCTTGGCGGCCACGTAGGCCAACGGATAGCCGGTCGCCTTGCTGGCCAGCGCGCTGGCGCGACAGGCGGGCGTTGATCTCGATCACCCGGTAGTCGCCCGAGGATGGGTGCAGCGCGTACTGGATGTTGCACTCGCCGAGGATGCCGATATGGCGAACGGTGTCGATCGCGACGCTGCGCAGCATCTGGTATTCGTCGTCGGTCGGCGTTTGGGACGGCGCGACAACGATCGATTCGCCAGTGTGGATCCCCATCGGATCCATGTTCTCCATGTTGCAGACCGCGATGCAGTTGTCGCGCCCGTCGCGCACCATCTCGTATTCGATTTCCTTCCAGCCGCGCAGGCACTCCTCGACCAGGACCTGCGGTACGCCGCCGTCGAAGGAACGTCTGAGCGCGCTGTCCAACTGGTCCTCGGTGTCGACGATGCCGCTGCCCTTGCCGCCCAGGGCGTAGGCGCCGCGCAGCATGACCGGCAGGCCGATCGCTGGCCGCCGCACGGGCCTCCTCGACCGAATGGCAGGCGATCGAGCGCGCCGTATTCACGCCGATCTCGTCAAGCTGCCGGACGAAGCGATGACGGTCCTCGGTATCGACGACCGTCTGGATTGGGGTGCCCAGGATGCGCACCCCGTAGCGCTCCAGGACGCCGGTCTCGTGGAGCTCGAGCCCGCAGTTGAGCGCCGTCTGCCCGCCGAAGGACAGCAGGATCGCATCGACCCGTTCCTTCCTTATGATCTCCTCGACCAGCGCCGGCGTCACCGCGACCAGGTAGATCCGGTCGGCCAGCCCCGCCGATGTCTGGATCGTCGCGATGTTGGGGTTGACCAGGACCGTCGAGATGCCCTCCTCGCGCATCGCCTTGATGGCCTGCGAGCCCGAATAGTCGAACTCGCCCGCCTGGCCGATTTGCAGCGCGCCCGAGCCCAGAATCAGGACCTTGTCGGGCTTGGCGGGAAGATAGACGCCGTACATCGCCTCAGCGGTCCTTCATCGCCCTTGCGTGGCGCATGAAATCATCGAAAAGAACGCCCGATTCCCGTGGTCCCGGAGATGCCTCCGGATGGAACTGGATGCTGGAATAGGGCCGCGACTGACAGCGGATGCCCTCGTTGGTGCCGTCGTTGAGGTTGACGAACCACGGCTCCCATCCGTTCGGCAGGCTGGCGTCGCGCACCGCATAACCATGGTTCTGGCTGGTCACGAAGCAGCGCCGCGACATCAGGTCCTGTACCGGCTGGTTGATGCCGCGATGGCCGTAGCGCAGCTTGTAGGTATCCGTGCCGGCGGCGAGTGCCAGGATCTGGTTGCCCAGGCAAATGCCGAAGATGGGCTTGGGGTAGCCGGTCTGGATCAGCTCGCGGATCTGGGCGATCAGGGTCCTGGCATCCTTCGGATCGCCCGGACCGTTGCCGATCAACACGCCGTCGGCCTCGCCGGCGAGCTCGACCAGGTTGCGCCGCCAGCCCGCGCGCACCACCGAGGCGTCGCGGTCGAGCAACGAACGGACGATATTGTCCTTTGCACCGGCATCGACCAGCAGGATCCTGGTATCCCCCGCGCCGTACCGGGAGACGTCGCGCGGCGCGACCAGGTCGTGGACATTGGCCATGTCGACCGCTTCGGCCGACTCGCGGGCCTTGCCGTCGGGCATCGCGGCCGGCAGCAGCCAGCCCTTCATCGTGCCGACCTCGCGCAGCTTGCGGGTCAGGTGCCTGGTATCGATCCCTTCGATCGCCGGCACATCTTCGGCTTCCAGCCAGGTGCCCAGCGACCGCCCGGACGAGGCATGGCTGGGCTTGGCCATGTAGTGCTGGACGATCAGGCCCTGGACCTGGATTCGTCCGGACTCGAACGGCCGTTCGATCGAGCCGGGCAGCCGCGCCGGCGGGACGCCGTAATTGCCGATCAGCGGATAGGTCAGCATCAGGATCTGTCCGCGATAGGACGGGTCGGTCAACGCCTCGACATAGCCCACCATTGCGGTGTTGAAGACGACCTCGCCCATTACCGCCTTGAGTGCGCCGAACGCGCGGCCGGTCGATTCGGTCCCGTCTTCAAGCACCAGGCGAACCTCTCGATTCCCCGGCAGTACCGCGTTCTTGGTCAGCGCCGTCACGACGAAGTCCACCCGGAATTATCGCTAAGCCGTCATGGGGAGGCAGGCCCGCGTTGCCAATTCGCATACATGGGCGGGCAACGAGGTTGGTTGAAAGAACTTGGCCGTCATGTCAAGCGCTGCAGCCGGCAAATGTAGAATCCGTCGAGTCCGCCGTGCTCGGCCAGGTGGCAGGGTAGGGTGCGGATGTCCCCGACCGGTGTGACGAAGGCCTCCGTACCGGCGATTTCGCCGGGGCCGAGGGCGAGGCGGGCGAACCGGCGATCTTGCGCCAGGAAGCCGTCGACCACGCTCGCGCATTCCTCCGGCTGCAGCGAGCAGACGCTGTAGACCAACCGGCCGCCGGGGCGGAGGTGCCGCGCCGCGGCCTCGAGCAGAGACCGTTGCAGCCCGGCCAGCCGGGCGACGTCGCCGGGCGTCTTGTTGCGGGCGATATCCGGGTGGCGCCGAATGGTCCCCGTTCCGCTGCAGGGCGCATCGAGCAGCAACCCGTCGAAGCCTTCCGCCGACGTCCAGCGATGCAGATCTGCCTCGACCAGCTCGGCGGCCAGGCCCAGCCGGGCAAGGTTCTGCGCAACACGCGCGAGCCGCGAGGCCGAGATGTCGAGCGCGCTCACCCGGGCGCCCGCGGCGGCGAGTTGGGCGGTCTTGCCGCCCGGGGCCGCGCACAGATCGGCGATTCGCCATTCGCCGGCAGGTCCTGCGAGACCGGCCATCAGGACACGCGCGGGCAGGGCGGCCGCCATGTCCTGGACCCACCACGCGCCGGCCGCGAAGCCCGGCAACCCGGCGACCGGCGCGGCCGCGCGCCTGAGAGAGCCGGTCGGCAGCACGCGCGCATCGAGCCTCGCCGCCCAGGGCTCGGCGCCGTCCTTTACGGTGATGTCCATCGGCGGCTCCGCCAGGTGGACGCCCGCGATCGCGCGGGCGGTCGCCTCGCCGTAGGCCCCGGCCCAGCTTTGCCACAGCCAGCCCGGGGTGTTCACGCGCGCTTCGTCGTGGGTCTCCCGGCGCGCCGCGCCCTCACGGGTGAAACGCCGCAGCACCGCGTTCACCAGGCCGCGAAAGCGCGCCAGGCGCCGGCCGCGCACCAGCGCCACCGTCTCGTTTACCGCGGCGTGCGATGGCGTGCCGAGGAAGACGATCTGCACTGCGCCGAGCCTGAGCGCGTTTCGGACCGCAATGGCGTGGCGCGGCAACGGGTGGTCCAGGCAGGTCCCGATCAGGTCGTCGATCTGGCCCAGGCGGCGCAGCGTCGTGGCCACGAGCAGCCGGCAGAACGCACGGTCCCGCGTGGCCAACGCGGCAAACGGCGTCGAGGCCGCCAGCGCCTCCTCGAGCGCCCGGCCGTGGACCAGGACGGCATCGAGCAGCCCATGGGCAATGGTGCGCGCGCCCGCGGGCGGGCTTCCGGTCGAGGCTATCGCCGCCCCCACAGCCTTTGGGCCGGGATCGGTCTCATCGCGCCCATCCATCCATCCACGTCTAGATGCGGCGCGGGACGCCGGGCGGTCAAGCCCTTGGAATCCGCCCTCCCGGCGCTATAGTCCGGTCATGGCAGAAAACGAGCGCAAGAACCCCGTTCCGGGCGAGGAGGATCCCAAACCTGCCGAGCCCGCGTCCGCCCCGGTCGCCGAGATCGGCGGGCGCAAGGGGCCGGACCCGACGCGTTTCGGCGACTGGGAAAAGAATGGCCGCTGCATCGATTTTTGATGCGTCCAGCGGCGGGCCGGCGGCGGACGATCCGCCGGGCCGTCTCAGCGGTTCATCCGGTTGTCGACCAGATCGTCCACCACTGCGGGATCGGCGAGCGTCGTCGTATCGCCCAGCGCGTCGTGCTCGTTGGCCGCGATCTTGCGCAGGATCCGCCGCATGATCTTGCCCGAACGCGTCTTGGGCAGCCCCGGCGCCCACTGGATCAGGTCGGGCGTCGCGATCGGCCCGATCTCCTTCCTGACCCATTGGACCAACTCGCCTCGCAGCGCCTCGTTGGGGTCCTCGTCGGCGACCAGGGTGACATAGGCATAGATCCCCTGGCCCTTGATCTCATGCGGGTAGCCGACGACCGCGGCCTCGGCGACCTTGTTGTGGGCGACCAGCGCGCTTTCCACCTCGGCGGTGCCCATCCTGTGGCCCGAGACGTTGATCACGTCATCGACCCGCCCGGTGATCCAGTAATAGCCGTCCTCGTCCCGCCGGCAGCCGTCGCCGGTGAAGTAATAGCCGTCATAGGTCGCGAAATAGGTCTGGACGAACCGGTCGTGGTCGCGGAAGACGGTGCGCATCTGGCCGGGCCAGGAACCGTCCAGGCACAGATTGCCGGTGCATGCGCCCTCGAGCCGGTTGCCGTCGTCGTCGACGACCACGGGCTTGATGCCGAAGAACGGCCGCGTCGCGGAGCCGGGTTTAAGGGCCGTCGCGCCGGGCAACGGCGTAATGAGGATCCCGCCGGTCTCGGTCTGCCACCAGGTGTCGACGATCCGGCAGCGGCCGTCGCCGACGACGTTGTAGTACCACAGCCACGCCTCGGGGTTGATCGGCTCGCCGACGGTGCCGAGCAGGCGGATCGAGGAACGGTCGGTCGCCTTCACCGGCCCGTCGCCCTCGCGCATCAGCGCGCGGATGGCGGTCGGCGCGGTGTAGAAGATGTCGACCTTGTGCTTGTCGCAGACCTGCCAGAACCGCGAGGCGCTCGGGTAGTTGGGCAGGCCCTCGAACATCAGCGTCGTCGCGCCGTTCGACAGCGGGCCGTAGACGATATAGCTGTGACCGGTGATCCAGCCCACGTCGGCGGTGCACCAGAAGACCTCGCCGTCGTGATAGTCGAAGACGTACTGGTGGGTCATCGAGGCATAGACCATGTAGCCGCCGGTGGTATGCAGCACCCCCTTCGGCTGGCCGGTCGAGCCCGACGTGTAGAGGATGAACAGCGGGTCCTCGGCGTTCATCTCCTCGGCCGGGCAGTCCTCCGATGCCGCTTCCATCGCCTCGTGGTACCAGACGTCGCGCCCCTCGACCCAGTCGATCGCCCCGCCGGTATGCTTGACGACGATGCACTTCTCGATCGTCGGACACTTGGCGGCGGCGGCGTCGGAATTGGCCTTGAGCGGGATCTTGCGTGCGCCGCGAACCCCTTCGTCGGCGGTGATGATCATGTTGGAATCGCAGTCCTGGATGCGGCCCGCGATCGAATCGGGTGAGAAGCCGCCGAAGATCACCGAATGGATCGCGCCGATCCGCGCGCAGGCCAGCACCGCGACCGCGATCTCCGGGATCATCGGCAGGTAGATCGTCACCCGGTCACCCTTCCTGGCGCCCTGAGCCTTGAGCACGTTGGCGAACTTGCAGACCTCGCGGTGCAGCTCGGCATAGGTAAGGGTCCGGGAGTCCGCGGGATCGTCGCCCTCCCAGATGATCGCAATCTGGTCGCCGCGCGAGGACAGGTGCCGGTCCAGGCAGTTGGCCGATGCGTTCAGCGTGCCGTCGTGGAACCAGCGGATGTGGACGTCTTGGCGCGCAAAGCTGACGTCGCGGACCTTGGAATAGGGCTTGATCCAGTGGATCCGCTTGCCGTGCTCGCCCCAGAAGCCGTCCGGATCCTCGATCGAGCGCTTGTACATCGCCTCGTAGCCCGCGGCATCGACATGGGCGCGCGCGGCCACGCTCTCGGGTACGGGAAAGAGTTCGTTATCGGCCATGTCCAGGATTCCCCCATTCCCTTCGGGCCGTCGAACAAGCCCGACCTGCAGGCCGGCGATTATGTCGGCGATCCCTGAACGAGACAAGAAGACGGGCAGCGGTGAGCCGCCCCGGCGGGCTCAGGCCAGCACCACCGCGCCGTTGACGATGCGGACGGCTACTGGGGTCAGCGCCCGCCCGCGGCACGGGCCGGCGATGCAGCGGCCGGTCTCAATGACGAAGCGCGCGCCGTGGGTGGCGCACTGGATGAGGTGCTTGTCGTAAGTGAGGAAGCGGTCGGGGTTCCAGTCGAGGTTGACGCCCTGGTGCGGGCACGAATTGACGTAGCCCCACACGGCGCCGCCGACCCGGACCACGAAAAACCGCGACCGGTCAGGCGGCGCGAAGCCCTTGCCGCCGGGATCGGGGATATCATCGAGGCGGCACAGAACGGTGCCGGTCAGGCCCTGATCCCCGCCATCTTGCACAACAGCGTCCATTCGTCCTTGGTGACCGGGGTGACCGAAAGCCGCGATTGGCGCACCAGCCACATCCCCGACAGCGCCGGCTCCGCCTTGATGTCGGCCAGCGTCACCGGTGACTTCACCGGCATCAGCGCCTTGACGTCGACCATGCCGAACCGGCCCTTGGGGTCGGTCGGGTCAGGATAATGCTCCTTGACCACCTCGACCACGCCGACGATCTCGCGCGGTTGGACGGAGTGATAGAAGAACGCGCGGTCGCCCTTCTTCATCTCCTTCATGTTGTTGTCGGCCTGGTAGTTGCGGATTCCGTCCCATTCCGCGGTCCCCGCCTTGACCTGATCGTCCCACGACCACGCCCCGGGCTCGGATTTGAACAGCCAGTATTGCATCGCGCACCTCCGCTTGCCGCTTGTAGCACGGCAGCGCCCGATCGATCACGCCTCGGCGCGCAACGGGCGGGCCAGCAGTCCGGCGATCACCGCATCGATGTCCGCGCCCCGGTTGAGGATCGCATCCACCGCGGCGCAGATCGGCATCTCGACCCCGTGGCGGCTGGCCAACACCGCCAGGGCGGCAGCGGTCGGCACGCCCTCGACCACGATGCCGTCGGGCAGGAATTCGCTGCGGCCGAGCGCAAGCCCGGCGGCGTAGTTGCGCGAGGTCGCGCTGGCGCAGGTCAGCATCAGGTCGCCGAGACCGGACAGCCCCATCATGGTTTCCGCGCGCGCGCCGCGCGCCAGCGCAAGGCGGGTCATCTCGGCCAGGCCGCGGGTGATCAGCGCCGCGCGCGCGTTCTCGCCCAGGCCGCGCCCCTGGGTGATGCCGCAGGCGATGGCCAGCACGTTCTTGATCGCGCCGCCGAGCTCGACGCCGGTCACGTCGGTGCTGTGATAGGGACGGAAAGACGACGAGCGGAGAGCAACGGCCAACGCCTCGGCGACCGCTGCCTCGCGGCAGGCCAGCGTGGCCGCACTCGGCAGGCCGCGCGCCACCTCGCCGGCAAAGGTCGGGCCGGAAAGGATCGCTACCGGCCGGCCGGGCAGGGCTTCGGCGACCACCTCGCTCATTGTCATCTGCGTGCCGCGCTCGATCCCCTTGGCGCACACCACCACCGGCACGTCCGGGGCGACCAGCGGGCGGAGCGCGCCCGAGACCTCGCGAACGGCCTGCGCCGGCACCACCAGCAGCACCGCATCGCAGCGTGCCGCCCGGGCAAGATCGGCGGTGGCCTCGATCTCCAGATCCGGCTCGACCGACGCGCGCCGTGCGGAACCGCGGCCCCACAGCACCACCGCGCGTCCGGCGCGCCGGGCGACGATCGCCAATGCGGTCCCCCAGGCGCCGGCGCCGATGACCCCGATTCTGTTCACCGGCCGCGACTCGCGGCGACCGGGACCCCGGGCGCGGCGCCGGTCCCGGGCGACCGACGGGCGGTCTTCAGCGGTCGCGGTGTTCGAGCAGGAATTCGAGCACCGGCGGGTTGTAGGCCTCCGGCAGGACGATCGGCACGAAGTGGCCGCCGCGTTCCAGCACCGTATAGCGCGCGTTGGCGATGCCGGCGGCCAGCTCGTCGGACTGGTGGATCGGGGTGACCACGTCGTCGCGCGCGACGATGACCATCGTGGGTACGCTGATCTCGCCCATTCGCGCGCGCCGGTCAAAGGCCGTGATCGCATCGATCCGGCTGGCCATCACCTCGATCGGCGGATGGTCGGCGGCTTGCGCCTCGTTCTGACGGGTAAGCTCCTCATCGTTCTCGGCGATCCACCATGGCGGCAACAGCGCGATCGACGAGGTCTTGGCGTAGTCGAGCACGCCGCCCTTCTCCAGCGCCAGCTTGCGGACGTAGAAGCAGCGGTTGAAATAGGCGTCCTGCCCCGGCCATGTAGCCGAGAGCACCATCGATTTGAGCCTGTCGCCCGCGTCCTGGGCGATGGTCTGGCCGATCGCCCCGCCGGTCGAATGGCCAACGTAATGGGCCGCCGCGATGTCCAGCGCATCCATCAGCTTGAGCGTGTCGGCGGCCATCTGATCGACCGAATAGGTGATCCGCGAGTGCGTGCTCTGTCCGGCGCCGCGGTGATCGTGGATGATCACCCGGAAGTGCTCACGGAAGGCTTCGACCTGATTGCTCCAAAACGCTCCGCCTCCGCCGAGCCCGGGAACCAGCATCAGCGGCGGGCCGTCGCCTGAACTCTCATAGTAGATCTCGGCGTCGCCGATATCGGCTTTTGGCATCCCGGCACTCCCTTTGCGAAATTCAGGCGACGGTGTCGTTCATGCCATGGCTGCGCTCGATGCTGAGGACATCGGCGGGCCTCGCGAACGGCTCGGGCGCCGGCTCGCCCTCGGCGCGCGGCCGGCCGACGGTCTCGAAGAATTCCTCTAGTCCGCCCGGCGCGATCACCCACATCATCACCAGCTCGTCGTCGGTGTCGTTGATGATCTCGTGCTTGACGTCATAGCCCAGGAAGCAGGCCGTGCCCGGCGAGACCGGATGCGGCTCGCCGTCGAGCCTGACGGTGCCTGAGCCCTTGAAGCAGATCTGCAGCTCGATCTGATCGGGGTGGGAATGCTCGCGCACCCGGCAGCCCGGATCGATGGTCTGGAAGCCCATCGACACGCCGTCGAAGCCGGTATCGCCCGGCACCAGCGTCGGATCGGCATGGCCGTTGGCCGGCACCGGCTGCCAGAAGGATTTCCCTTCGCCCGGCTGAACCACGACACAGCGGCCGCGTGCGTTCTCGCTCCGGTTCATCATCGTCTCTCCCGTTTGGCGGTTCATGGCCCGACTGTACCGCGATTGCGGGGAAATCCAAGTGACTCGTATCGTGGGCCGCAAGCCGCGAGCCCGTCGTTCCCCGGCCGGCCCGGCTTCGTTAGCCTGCGCGGCGGATGCGGACGCCGGCCTCTAAGCTCGGACCGTTCGAATTTTTGCATCGCTTCGCTGAAAAATTAGCAGCAGACCGAGACGATCTTGAGCCATAGCTTTGCCGACATACGATCCCTGAAGCGCCGAGCGGTCATTGTCAGTGCGACATCGAACATGAAGGACCAAGGCGTGGTGCGTGTGCTTAGTAAACTGACGACTGTTCTGTTCTCCGGAATGCTCGTTGCCGTTTCCGCGAGACCGGCGCGGACGCGCTGTGATCGCGCCTTATTGCACCGCCGTCAGATCCCACCCGTGATTGTGTGAGGAGCGCCCGCGATGTCCGATGCCTCGAAGATCCTGCAGATGATCAAGGAGCACGACGTCAAGTACGTCGATTTCCGCTTCACCGACCCGCGCGGCAAGTGGCAGCACACCGCCCAGGCGGTGCGCACCGTCGATGAGGACATGATCGCCTCGGGCATCATGTTCGACGGCTCCTCGATCGCCGGCTGGAAGGACATCTCGGAATCCGACATGTGCCTGATGCCCGATCCCGCCACCGCGGTGCTCGATCCGTTTTCCGCCCAGACCTCGCTGATCCTGTTCTGCGACGTGCTCGAGCCGACCACCGGCCAGCCCTATTCGCGCGACCCGCGCTCGACGGCCAAGCTCGCCCAGGCCTATCTCAATCAGACCGGGGTCGGCGACGCCACGATGTTCGGCCCCGAGCTGGAGTTCTTCGTCTTCGACGACGTCCGCTTCGACGTGTCGATGAACCACACCTTCTACGCGATCGACGAGGAGGAAGGCCCCTACAACACCGGGCGCGGCTTCGACGGCGGCAATGTCGGCCACAGGCCGGCCGTCAAGGGCGGCTACTTCCCGGTCCCGCCGGTCGACTCGCTGGCCGATCTGCGGGCCGAGATGCTCACCGTGATGGGCGAGATGGGGGTGGCCATCGAGAAGCACCATCACGAGGTCGCGCCCAGCCAGAACGAGCTGGGCATGCGCGGCGGCGATCTGCTGCAGACCGCCGATCAGGTGCAGATCTACAAATACGTCGTCCAGTCGGTCGCCCATTCCTACGGCAAGACCGCCACCTTCATGCCCAAGCCGGTGATCGACGACAACGGTTCGGGCATGCATGTCCACCAGTCGATCTGGAAGGACGGCAGGCCGATCTTCGCCGGCTCGGGCTATGCCGATCTGTCGGAGACGGCGCTGCACTATATCGGCGGGATCATCAAGCACGCCAAGGCGATCAACGCCTTCTCGAACCCGACGACCAACAGCTACAAGCGCCTGGTGCCGGGCTTCGAGGCGCCGGTGCTGCTGGCCTACTCGGCGCGCAACCGCTCGGCGGCGTGCCGCATCCCGTTCGCCTCCAGCCCCAACGGCAAGCGGGTGGAGGTCCGCTTCCCCGACCCCTCGGCGAACCCCTATCTGGCGTTCGCCGCCATGCTGATGGCCGGTCTCGACGGGGTGGAGAACAAGATCCATCCGGGCGACCCGATGGACAAGAACCTCTACGACCTGCCGGCGGAGGAGCTCAAGGACATCCCGACGGTCTGCCAATCGCTGCGCGAGGCGGTCGAGGCGGTCGATGCCGACCGGGGGTTCCTCAAGCGCGGCGACGTGTTCTCCGACGACCTGATCGACGGCTACCTCGATCTCAGGCGCGAGGAAATCCAAGCCTTCGAGTACACACCGCACCCCATCGAATTCGCCATGTACTACAGCGTCTGAGCCAAGACGCATCCGCTCGCCCGGGCCGCCGCTGCGAAATGCCCATTCGCTGCGGCCGCGGTTCGCCGCCGTCCCATAGCCGTTGAGGCAGAAAAGCCGGTCGATCGATGACGTGTTCGGCCCGGAGCCGTATCGCCGGGCTCACGCAGAAGATCCTTGCGCATCGCCGGATCCAGCCCGAACGCGGCGGCCAGCTCGGCAACCTCGGAACGACGGCAAACCCGCTCTCGGCAAAGACGCCGATCTGGTCCATCCTGTCCCCGACATTCGCTGCCGCCCCGGGCTGTTGCGCGTCACCCAACGGCGGCAGGAATCGAACCAAAGACCGTTTTACAACGCGTTGGTAACGAAGTGGAAAACGCTCATGCTCCTTATCGACAACCCCGTGGTTGCCGAGGTCCTGACGATGCGCGAGTGCATCCAGGCCCAGGAGGCCGCATTCCGCCGGATCCCCGACGGCGGCGCCGCGTTCAGGGCGCGGATCGACATGTACGCGCCGTGCGAGCGCGAGGACGGGTATTACCGCTGGGGCACGATGGAAGGCTATAACGACGGTATTTTCGCCATCCGCATGAAGTCCGACATCATCACCTGGCCGCGCGATGCCTCCGGCCGGTGGACGGAAGACAAGTACTGCGTCGAGCCCGGCACCTATTGCGGGCTGATCCTCCTGTTCAGCGCCTTGAACGGCGCGCCGCTGGCGATCATCAAGGACGGCCACCTCCAGCACATGCGGGTCGGCGGCGGCGCCGGGATCGGCGTCAAGCATCTGGCGCGCGCCGATGCCCGCATTGTCGGTCTGCTCGGCTCCGGCGGGATGGCCCGGACCTATCTGGAGGCGATCTGCGCGGTGCGCGAGATCGCCGAGGTGTGGGTTTTCAGCCCGACCAGCGCCAACCGCGAGCGCTACGCCGAGGAAATGGCCGGGCGCCTAGGTGTCCGGGTGACCGCCGTCGGCGCGGCGCGCGACGCGGTCCGCGGCGCCGATATCCTGGCAACCGCGACCGACAGCATGGAGCCCACCTTCGAAGCCGGCTGGCTGGAGCCCGGCATGCATGTCACCAACCTCGGCCCCGACGAGGTCAGCCAGGCGGCGCTGGAGAGGTTCGACGTCACCATCCGCCAAGGCGTCCCCGGCATGCAGATGCCGGAAAGCGCGCGCATGACCTCGGGCATCGGCCACAGTCCGATGGCGGTGCTGGCCGGCACCGAGGAGGAGCTCCAACGGCTGCCGCCAAAGCGCGAGCGCGATATCTACCGCGATCAGCACCCGACCTATTGCGAT
Organism: Alphaproteobacteria bacterium; assembly: GCA_965248835.1. Lineage (GTDB taxonomy): Bacteria > Pseudomonadota > Alphaproteobacteria > MPNO01 > MPNO01 > CAYFYS01. The sequence continues at coordinate 339,696 of CBDFLJ010000001.1, read as the reverse complement.
CTGGTGAGCGGCGCGGTGCCGGGCAGGCGGAGCGAGAAAGACATAACCTTCTACCAGAACACCGGCTTCCAGGGCCTTCAGTTCTCCGCGGTCGGCGGGCTGGTGCTCGCGAAGGCGCGCGAGGCGGGGCTGGGCCGGGAGATCCCGACCGATTGGTTCCTGCAGGATATCCGCGACTGAGCAGTGCCGAACAAACCGGCGCCGTGCCCGTTCGACGCCCCGCGGCGTCCGGCGTCATCGCCGCCGGGGCTCAACCCGGCTGGCGGAGCCCAATGCGCTCGAGCCGGGGCAGCACCTCGTCGCAGAAAAATCGCAGCTCGTTCGGATAGTCGACGAAGGCGATCGTGCTGCCGGCGAAGCCCGCCTCGGCCATCCGCCGCATGGTCCGGGCCACGTGGTCGGGCGTCCCGATGATCGGGAAGGAGCCGTGGCCGGCCGCATAGCGATACATGAGCTCCTTCTGCAGGGCCGGTGGGCGGCCCTGCTGGTAGTTCCAGGCCTGCAGCCGCAAATTGTTCGCCGCCTGCCAGTCGCCGTGCTCGTAGACGTAGTGATGGTGATAGTCCTCGGCCTCCTTGGTCGTCGGCCGGCAGACGATGTAGCTGGTCGCCAGCACGTCCACGTCGCGGCCCATGTCCCGCGCCTGTTTCTTGATCGCGGCGACGACCTTGCCGCCCTGCTCGATGTCGGCGATGACGGTGAACAGGAAATCGCAGTTGCGTGCACCGAAGGCGCGGCCCGCCGCCGATGCGCCGGCATTCATCAGCACCGGACGGGTGCCGCCGAACGGGCCCGGCTTGCCGAGGACTCCCCTGAGCTTGAGATAGGCGCCGTCGAAATCGAATCTCTCGCTGCTCGACCATATCCGGCTGACCACGTCCCACCATTCCTGGCCGTAGGCATAGCGGTCGTCATGCGCGCGCTGGGCCACGCCGAACATGTCGAACTCGTCCTGGTTCCAGCCGCAGACGATGTTGAGCGCGAACCGTCCGTGGCCGATGTGATCGACGGTGACCATCTGCTTGGCGGCGAAGATCGGATGAACCAGCGGGGCGTGCACGGTGCCGAAGACGGTGATCCGTTTGGTCGCGGCAAGATGGCCGCAGGCCCAGGTGATCGTCTCCTGGGACTCGCCCAGGAAATCGGTCTCGCCGCCCCAGCCGCGCCAGCGGGCTACCGGCAGCAGGAAATCGATGCCGGCTTCGTCTGCCATCCGCCCGACGACCAGGTTCTCGTCCCAGCCTGCGCGCCATCGCTCCGGCACCGTCGTTGCGGCCAAGCCGCCCGAGCAATTGAGCCCGAAGACTCCGAGCCGGAACCGGTTCGGGCCGAACATCGGGCTGCTCAGACGGGGCGGAATCGCGGCGCTCATGGCTTCCTTCCCGGTTCGTGGACACCCCACCGGCGGCGCCATAGACTGGCGCGAGCGGCGGCAGGAAGCACGCTCGATGAAGGTCTATCTCGACTATACCCAAGAAGCGCTCGACCGGCAGTACGAGCACCGCCATTTCGTCCCCGACGCCGATGCGTACATCGCCGCCCAGAAGGCCGAGAGCGAGCGCGTGCGGGCGGCCACCGCGGGTGAATTCGACATCGCCTACGGCCCGGGCGAGGACGAGCGCCTGGACATCTACCTCGCCGAAGCGGCCGCACCGGCGCCGATCGTCGTGTTCTTCCACGGCGGGCGCTGGGCGATGGGCAGCAAGACCAGCAACTGCGAGAGCGCGGCAATGTACGCGGCGGCCGGCGTCCACTACGTCTCGGTCAATTTCAGCCTGTTGCCCAAGGTCACCATGGATACGCTGATCGGCCAGTGCCGCGATGCGATTGCCTGGCTGTGGGCCAACGCCGAATCCTTCGGCGGCGACCGCACGCGGCTGTTCGTCCATGGCAAGTCATCGGGCGCCCATATCGCCGCCATGATGGCGGTCACCGACTGGTCCGCCGCCCTCGGGCTGCCGCGCGACGTCGTCAAGGGCGGGCTTCTGGTCAGCGGCATGTACGACCTGGAGCCGGTGCGCCTGACCTTCCGCAACGAGTGGCTCAAGCTCGACCAGGTCTCGGCGGCGCGCAACAGCCCGATCCTTCACGTGCCCGAAGACGGGTGTCCGCTGATCATCGCCGCCGGATCGCTGGAGACCGAGGAGTTCCGCCGCCAGCCGCGTGCCTTCGCCGAGGCCTGGCTGGCCAGGGGCAACGAATGCCGCCGGCTCGAGCTCGCAGGGCGCCACCATTTCACCGTCAACGAGGACATGAACGATCCCGCCGGCGTCCTGGTCGCGCCGTTCCTCGGATGGATGGGCCTGGCCTCGGCCAGGGTCGCCTAGAGCCTGTTCCAATCGGACCGGATCGATCCGATTGGAACAGGCTCCAGGCAACGAACCCGCATGGGAGATATCATGGCGAAGCGACCCAATTTCCTGTTCTTCATCACCGATCAGCAACGCGCCGATTTCCTCGGCTGTGGCGGCCATCCGGTGCTGAAGACCCCGCACATCGATTCCATTGCCGCCCGCGGCCGCCGCTTCGACCGCTTCTATGTCGCCTCGCCGATCTGCATGCCCAACCGCGCCACCCTGATGACCGGGCGCATGCCGTCGCTCCACGGCGTGCGCAGCAACGGGATCGCGCTGTCCTTCCGCGCCAACACGTTCGTCGATCTGATGCGCTGCCACGGCTACAAGACCGCGCTTCTGGGCAAGAGTCACCTGCAGAACATGACCGGCAGGCCGGCGATCCAGAAGGGTCCGGAAGCCCCGGAGGACTGTTTGCCGCCGCCGCCCCCGTTTGCCGAGGCGCTCAAGCCGTCTGCCGAGAACGGCCCGGCCGCGGCCGAATCGCCGCAAGGCTGGCATGACGATCCTGACTGGGACGTGCCCTATCCGTTCTACGGCTTCGAGCGGGTCGATCTGTGCACCGAGCACGGCGATCTTGTCGGCGGCCATTACTGGCAATGGCTGAAGGAACGCCACGACGATCCGGAGTCGCTGCGCGGCGCGGACAACGCGCTGCCGCACGATTATGTCTGCCCCCAGGCGTGGCGCACCGCGGTGCCGGAGGCGCTGTACCCGACCAGCTATGTCGCGGACAAGACAGTCGATTTCCTCGAAGGAATAGCGGCCGACGGGCCGGATGCGCCGTTCTTCGCCATGGCCTCGTTCCCCGATCCGCACCACCCGTTCACCCCACCGGGCCGGTACTGGGGCATGCACAGTCCTGCGGACATGAGCCTCGATGAATCCTTCGCCGGGACCAACGCCGCCCCGCCGCCGCATGTCCAGTTCGCCCGCGACCAGCGCGATGCCGGGACCGCCATGACCACCGCACAAGCGCTGTTCGCGGTCGGCGAGCGCGAGGCGCGCGAGGCCCGGGCGCTGACCTGCGACATGATCGCGATGATCGACGACGCGGTCGGCCGCATCCTCGCGACGCTCGACCGGCTGGGGCTGCGCGATGACACGGTAGTGATCTTCACCGCCGATCACGGCGATTTCCTGGGCGACCACCAGCTCCTGCTCAAGGGCCCGATCCACTATCAGAGCCTGATCCGGGTGCCGTTCCTGTGGGCCGACACCGCTGAGCGTGCGGCCCCGGTCGGGACCACCGCCACCGTCTCGGGCACGCTCGACATCGCCGCCACGATCCTCGATCGGGCGCAGATCGCGCCCTATAACGGCATCCAGGGGCGCAGCCTGACGCCGCTGATCGACGGCGGTCCGGACGACACCGACGCCGAGATCCTGATCGAGGAGGACCAGCAGCGGGTCGCGCTCGGCTTCGAGAAGCCCGCCCGGACGCGGACGTTCGTAACCGACCGCCACCGCATGACGCTCTATCACGACGTGCCGTGGGGCGAGCTTTATGACCTCGAGGCCGACCCCTCGGAACTCAACAATTTGTGGGACGATCCCGCCGCCGCCGGAGCCAAGGCGGCGGTGATGGAGCGCTTGGCCCGCCGCCAGATCGCGCTGGTCGACCGCAGCCCGCTGCCGAGCCACCAGGCGTAAGGCATGTCCCGAACCAGTCGGGCCGGTCCGCCGGCCCGATAACCGAGCGCGGGCGATCCCGGGACGTGCCGGTCGGCCGCTCTTCGGCTCACGCCCGATCGCCGGGAAGCTCGCCCGGTTTCAGCACGCGCATGGCCAGGAGTCCGATCGCCATGACCACCGAAACGTGGGCGAAGGCGATGCCCCAGTCGATCACCGTCTCGCCGCCCAGGAGATCGAGGATCACGCCCAGCAACAGCGGGCCCACGAACCCGCCGCCGAAACCCAGCATGCCGTGCACGGCGAGCGTGGCACCGCGGCGGCCCGGCTCGGCGGTGCCCACTGCGCCGGCGGTGAGTGCCGCCGAATCGGCATAGATCAGGACGTTGTAGGCAAGGCAGACCGCAGCCGCCGCGCCATAGCCCGCACCGGCCGCGAACCCGACCACGGCGCCCACCGCCATGGACGCCAGCATCACCGTGAGGATCCACCGCCGCCGGCCGATGCGGATGGCGGCCTCGTTGCCGAGCACGCTGGCCGCGGTTCCCGTCAGCTCCATCAGCATGGCGACCACCGTCGGGATCAGGAAGTTCGGCTGCGACCCGCCCTGCGCGGCGGTGAACACCAGAAACGTCACCACCCAGGAGCGCAGCGTGAACATCTCCCAGCTATGGACGCAGTAGCCGATGGAGTACGCGATCGCCGGCCGGTTGCGGACCGCCCGCAACAGCGCCGGGATCCCGCCCGAACCATCGGCTGGGGCCGGTCGCCGCTTCGGCACCGCGAAGGCCATCACCAGCACGGCGAGCAGGCTGCCCGCCGCCGATAGCTGAAAGGCGCCCTGCCAGCCGACGGCCTGCGCAACCCAGCCGGCAAGGACAAAGGACAACGAGCCCCCGAGGCCGATGCTGGCGGCGTGGAAGGCGACCGCGCGGGATTGCGCGGGGCCTTCCACCAGATCGGCCAGCGTCTTCAGGCCGACCATGTAGGTGCCGCCCCAGCCGATCCCGGCCAGCGTGCGAAAGACCAGCCCGTCCCAGAACCCATCGGCAAAGAAGGCCATGCCCAAGTGGGAGCACGCCGCCAGCCCCGCTGCGCAGACGTATATCCGCCGCGGATCCAGGCGGTCGGTCAAGGGAACGACAATCGGGACCGCAAGCGCGTAGGCGCCGAAGACGATGCCGTTCAGGATCCCAGCCTGGGAATGGTTGAGGCCCCATTCAACGAAGAAGGTCGGCAGCAGGGCGAAGAACGTGAAGCCGCCGAGCTGCGCCAGGACCTGCGCGGTGCAGACTGCGGCGATGACAAAGGCGGCGGACGAGGCCGGGGTCCGGCGGCTCATGCGCCAACCGAAGGGTGAAAGAGCCCGGCCGCGGCATCAAGCGCCAGGGAGATCATGGTCGCGTCGTTCCCTTCGACTTCCGGGCGCCCGGCTTGGCGCGTTCGCCGGCCGGGGACTGAGCCTACCGGGCCGCGATCGGCGCCGGCAGCCGCAGCGCCAGCAGCACGCAGGCCGAGGCGATGATCATCGTCGAAATCACGATGATCATCACGGGGATCGCGGTGCCGTCATAGAGCGCGGCGACGATCTGGGAGAAGGTTGCAGCCATGATGAACATGGCGAACACGACGATGCCCGAAGCGGTCCCGGTGAGCAGCGGGTCGGTCGTGATCGCCGCGGCCTGGACGTGCGGCCAGGACAGGCCCTGGCCGAAGGACATCAGGCCGGAGGGAACGAACAGGGTGATCGGGTGCAGCCCGATGACGAGGTAGAGGGGGATCATCGTCAGGATCCCGGCCACCGCGAGATACGCCCCGACGGTGGTCAACAGGCTGCCGTCGTGGCGGCGGTTGAGCCGGCCGGAGAAGAAGTTGCCGGCCATGAAGCCGAGCGCGCCCAGGACGAAGTAGAACCCGTATTCGCTGGCCGGCCGGCCCAGGGCGTCGACGACCAGGAACGAGGCACCGGTATTGAGCGCGAAAAAGGACGCCCCGCCGAACCCGACATGAAGCGTCAACAGGTCGAAACGCAGACTGCCCAGGAGCCGGCGGTAGCTGCGGATCAGGCCGATCGCCGCCTGGGGCGTACCCTGCCGGGTCTCGCCAATGACCACGACCGCGACGACAACGACCAGCAAGCCGAAGACCGCCGGCACGACCAGGATCGACTGCCATCCGAAAGCATCGCCGAGCATCCCGCCGATCGGCGGTGAGATCATCGGACCGATCACATAGGCCGCGGTCAGATAGGCGATCATCGACCCGAGCCGGTCGGCGCCGTAGACATCACGAACGACGGTCCGCGCGATCACCAGCCCGCAGGCGGCGCCCAGCCCCTGCAGGATGCGGCCGGCAATCAGGATCTCGATCGACGGCGCGAGCGCGGCAATCGCCGCGCCGGCGGTAAACAGCGCCAGGCCGCCGATCAGCACCGGCAGCCGCCCCAGCCGGTCCGACAGGCTGCCATAGACCAGCGTGCCGAAGGCCATGGCGAACATCGCGAGGCTGAAGGAGAGCTGGGCGGTGGCGGCATCGACGGCGAAGGCGCGCTGGACCAGGGCGATCGCCGGCAGGAACAGATGGATCGACATCGGCCCGACGAACGTGATCGCGACCAGCGCGATGAACAGCGCCGTGCTCGGCTCGCGGGTCTGTCGGGCCATGCGCGCCGGTGATCAGTCGACCGGCGGAAGGTTGGACTGGAACGGGTCCTGCAGCCCGAGGTCGCGGATGTGCTGGCTGTGCGCCTCGAGCGTCCCTAGCGGGCGGATCTCGTAATTGACGTAGGCGGTGATGGGCAGCGGCTCCAGGAGCGCGCGGATCTGGTCGTTGCTCTGGACGTCGATCAGGATGGCATAGCCCGCGATGTCCTCGACCAGACGATGGATGATCGCGCCATGCTCCTCTCGGATGCGGGCGAGCATGGCATCCGTGCCCGCGTAATCCAGATCCGGCGGCAGCGGCTTGGCCGGACGCGCAAGGATCAGGAAACGCTCCTTTCCGGGCGGGACCGGTTCGTACTTCAACGGCTGGTCCTCCTCCTCTTCAAGGATGTAGATCCGGTAGGTCTCGTCCGGCCACATCGGATTGCCCTGCAGGATCTTCCGCAGCGCGCGGCCCGAGGGGACCTCCATGTACATCGCATAGCCGCGCACGAACATGATCGGATAGATGATCGCAACGCCCATCCGGTGCTGGCCGACCCAGTGGTTGAGGCATCCGCTGTGGCGTTCCGGCGTATGCCAGGGCCCGTGCGGCCTGGGTTCGGTGTTGGTGACCAGGACCAGCATCGCGCTCTTCCGTTCTATCCGGCCGCTTTCCCGATGCCTTCCGGCGCCGTGCAGCCGTGGCGTGAACGCATCTCCGTTGCCTAATGCATCACCAGCCCGCCATCGACCAGGATGGTCTGGCCGGTGATGAAGTCGCTCTCGGGCGAGGCAAGGAAGACCATCGTGCCCAGCAGGTCCTCGGGCATCTCGTCGCGTTTGAAGGCGCGCCCGGCGAGGTTCATGTCGATATTGAACTGTAGCGCCTCGCGCTGGGACTCGATCTGCTCGGACATGGTGAAACCGGGTGCGATCGAGTTGACCCGGATGCCGAAATCGCCGACCTCGCGCGCCACGGCCCGGGTCATCGCATCGACCGCGCCTTTCGATGAGACGTAGTGGAGCATCCACGGGACCCCGGCCTGAACGGTGCCCGAGGAGATGTTGACGATCTTGCCATAGCCCTGCTTTTTCATCTCCGGCACGACCGCCTTGATGCACACGAACACGCCGCGCACGTTGACCGCCATCAGCTTGTCCCACTCCTCCACGCCGATCTCCAGGAACGAGCGCCGCTCGATGGTCGCGAAGATGGCGGCGTTGGGCACCATGATGTCGACCTTGCCGAAGGTCTCGACCGTCCTGGCGATCAGCGCCTCGACCTGGGCCTCCTCGCCCACGTCGACTTCCATGCCGAACGCCTCGCCGCCGGACTGGGTGATCGTGTTGACCACGTTGGTGCAGTCCATGATGTCGCAGATCGCAATTTTCGCGCCTTCCTCGGCGAACCGCTTGGCGTAGGCCGCGCCGATTCCCTGCGCGGCGCCGGTAACAATCGCGACCTTGCCGTCGAGCCGTCCCATCGGCACTCCCCCTGACTGGTGTCGTTTCCCGTTCGATTCCCAGGATACCGCAACGCAGGCTCAGGTGCGATACTCGCACCGGGAGGTGCCATACCGATGAGCGAACCCGTACCCGTGGTCCGGAACAATGCGATCCTCGGCGAAAGCACCTTGTGGTCGCCCGAGGAGGGCGCGATCTACTGGGTCGACATCAACAACCCGACGATCCATCGGCTCGATCCCGCCAGCGGCGAGCGCAGGCACTGGCTGGTCGAGACCGAGATCGGCTCGATCGGACTGGCCGGATCCGGCCGGCTGGTCGCCGGGCTCAGGACCGGGGTTGCCTATTTCGACCTGGAAAGCGGCGAATTCGAGCCGCTGGTCGATCCCGAGGGCGGGCACCGGTTCAACCAGAACCGGATGAACGACGGCAAAGTCGACCGTGCCGGGCGGTTCTGGTGCGGCACGATGCAGGACCCTGGCCACCGGCCGGTCGGCACGCTGTGGCGCATCACCGCCGATGGACAGTTTACCGCTGCGCTGACCGACATCCGGATCCCCAACGCGCTGTGCTGGAGCCCCGACGGCACGACGATGTACTTCACCGACAGCATGTCGATGCAGATCTGGGCCTTCGATTTCGACCAGGCGAGCGGGGAGATCGACAACAAGCGGGTCTTCGTCGAGCTGGGCGAAGGGGTCGGCGTCACCGATGGCGCGACCGTCGACAGCGAGGGCTTCCTGTGGTGCGCGCAGATGTTCGGCGGCCGCGTGAGGCGCTACGACCCCGATGGCGCGGTCGACCGGGAGGTCGCGCTGCCGGTGCTCCAGGTCACCTGCTGCGCCTTCGGCGGGCCCGACCTGGAGACGCTTTACATCTCCACGGCATCGCTCGGCATGGACCGCGCCGCGCTCGCCGAGACGCCGCTGGCCGGCGCGCTGTTCGCGTTCGAGGCGGGTGTTCGTGGCCTTCCCGAGCCGCAATTCGGCGGCTGAAACGCCGCTGGCGCACACGCTCTGGACGGCGGTCTTCGCGGTCGCCCTGGCCGGGATCGTCGCCGCTTTCCAGATCGGCAAGCTGCCCGCCTCGGTGCCGGCCCTGCGGGCCGACCTGGGGCTGAGCCTGGTCACCGCGGGCTGGGTGATCTCGACCTTCGCCGCCGTCGGGCTTGCAACGGGCATGCTGTGGGGCTTCATCGCCGACCGCATCGGCCACCGCCTCGTGCTGATGGGCGGCATGGGGGTGGTCGCGCTGGGCACGGTCCTGGGCAGCTTCGCCGAATCCGGGACGATGCTGATCGCGACCCGGCTGGTCGAGGGGACCGGCTACATCGCGGTCCTGGCCGCCGGGCCGGCGCTCATCGCCGCCCTGGCGATCCCGCGCGACCGCGGCCTGGCGCTCGGCATATGGGCGTTCTACATGCCGGTCGGGCTCGGCGGCATGATCGTGATCTCGCCGGTGTTCCTCGATCTCGCCGGCTGGCGCGGGCTGTGGCAGGTCAATGCCGTGCTGGCGCTGGCAGCGCTGGCGCTCGCCGGCTGGACGACCATGCGCCGGCAGCCGGTCCCGGCGTCCCCGCCCGATCGGCCGCGGATCCTGGCCGCGATGTGGCGGACGCTGACCAGCCCCGGCCCGCCGACCCTTGCGATCTGCTTCTCGGCCTACTCGCTGATCTACCTCTCGGTGACCGCCTTCCTGCCGACCTTTCTGATCGAGCGCCAGGGCTATGCCGCCGACAGCGCGGCCTATCTGGTCGCCCTTTCGGTGGTCACCAATGCGCCGGGCTGCATCGTCGGGGCGTGGCTGCTGCGCCGCGGCTGGTCGGCGCCGCGTATCATCGCGGTCGCCTATATCGGCCTGTTCGCCTGCGCGCTCGGCATCTTCGAAGACGACATCGATTCGGTCCTGCGCCTAGCGCTGGCGATGTTGCTGCCCTTCGTCGGCGGTTTCATCCCGCCGGTCGTGCTCGATGCCGCGCCGCGCCACGCCGCCTCGCCGGTGCTGGTCGCGACCTGCATCGGGCTGATCATCCAGGCGCTCGCGCTCGGCCAGTTCATCGGCCCGCCGATCCTCGCCTACCTCGTCTCGGGCGCGGAGACCTGGGAGGGCGCCATCTGGCTCACCGGCCCGGCAGCGATCGTCGGCCTCGCCGCGACGGCCGTCCTGTGGCGGCTGGAACGGCGGCTCTAGCCGGCGGCGGCGAGCGCGCCGGCGACCACGCGGCGTCGGATCTCGTCGACCGTCGCCTGCACGGCGATCAAATAGCCGCGCGCCATGCCTTCGGCGAACGCGGTCTCCTCTTCGCTGCCCGGCGCAAGCCCCTCGCGCTCCAGGGTGAAGGCGAAGCGCAGATGGAGCGCGCCGTCCTCGTCCTCCAGGATCTCGTTGACGATCGTGCCCATCTCGATGCCCGAGGTGCGGATGAACTCGATGCGCTCTTCGGGGTAGTAGATGATCTTCTCGGTCATCGCCTCGCCCTGGAAAACGATGTCCCGGAACAACCCGTTCTCGAACCGCCCGGTCACCCGGCAATAGCTCATCGCCGGGACGAACGGCACCGCGTCCTCGGCCTTGAGCACCAGCCCGGCCCAGACCCGGCTGCGTCCCAGGGCCGGCACGCCCGGGCCCAGATCGGCGTTGACCGGCACGGTTCGATCGACGGTGAACATCGCGGCCTCCCTGTCTGTATCCACCCGATCATCGCATCCCGCCGCCTGGCTTGCCACCTGCCCGGGCCGGTGCGATCTTGCGACCGAATTCAGGAGGGAGACCGTCTTGGCGGAGACCGCTCTGCGCCCGCGCCGCAGCCTGCTGTTCGTGCCGGGCTTGCGGCCCGACCGTTACGCCAAGGCGCTCCAGGCCGGCAGCGACATCGTCTGCGTCGACCTCGAGGACGCCGTGGCCGTTGCCCGCAAGGACGAGGCCCGCACCCTCAGCCTGCCGCTTTTCGCCGAAGCGGCGCCGGACGACATCGAGTCGATGGTGCGCATCAACCCGCTGTCGACCGCGGAAGGGTTGAAAGACATCCTGGCGCTGCGCGACTGCCCGGCGCCGCCGCCGGCCCTGATGCTGGCCAAGGTGGGATCGGCCGACGAGATCAGGCTCTATGACGCGCTGCTGTCCGATTCCTGCGCACACATCCGCTACCACGTGATCATCGAATCGACCGATGGGCTCGCCAACGTGCATGCGATCGCCTCGGCCTCGCCGCGCATCGATTCGCTGCTGTTCGGGGCGGTCGACATGTCGGCGGATCTGCGCGCGGCGAAGACCTGGGAGAGCCTGCTCTACGCCCGTTCGGCCGTCGTCCACGCCGCGGCGCGGGCGGGGCTGGACCTGCTCGATGTTCCCTACCTGACGCTCGACGATCCGGACGGGCTGGAGGCCGAAGCCAGCGCGGCCGCGGCGCTCGGCTTCACCGGCAAGGCCGCCATCCACCCCAACCAGATCCCGATCATCAACCGCGTCTTCTCGCCCTCGCCGGAGCTGGTCGCGCGCGCGCGACGGATCATCGACGCGTTCAAGACCAACACCACCGGTCTTCTGGTGGTCGACGGCGAGCTGATCGAGCGCCCGGTGCTGCGGACCATGCACCGCGTGGTCGCGGTTGCCGACCGGCTGGGGTCGGCATGAGCCCGTTCGCGGAGATCCTCGCCGCGGCCGAGGCCAATGCCGGCGGGCCCGAAAATCTGGCCGCGCGCCTGCCGCGCCCGGCCAGCCCGGCCGAGCTTGCCGCGGTTGCCGACGACCGCTACCTGTCCCTGATGTCCCTGCGGGTCTTCCGGGCCGGCATCAAGCACAGCGTGGTCGATGCCAAATGGCCCGCTTTCGAGCAGGTCTTCGCGGGCTTCGCGCCGGGCGCCGTCCGGGCGATGAGCGATGAGGACCTCGAATCGCTGATGGGCGATGCGCGGCTGATCCGCCACTGGGGCAAGATCAAAGCGACGCGCGAGAACGCCGCTTCGATGTGCCTGCTGGCCGACGAAAAGGGCGGCTTCGGCCGCTACCTCGCGGACTGGCCGGCGGACGACGTGGTCGGGCTGTGGGAGGACATCGCCAAGCGGTTCTCGCAGATGGGCGGCAACTCCGCGCCGGTCTTTCTCCGGATGGCCGGCAAGGATACCTTCATCCTCACCCCCGACGTCGTGCGCGCGCTCAACCGCTTCACCGTCATCGACGGCACGCCCAGGAACAAGCGCGACCGTGGCCGGGTCCAGGAGATCTTCAACGCCTGGTCAGGCGAGACCGGCCGGAAGCTGTCGGCGCTGAGCCTGATCCTCGCGGCTGCGGCGGGCTCGCACTGACTGTTCTCGGAAGGCGAGTTGTGGTTCAAATGCGGGATGGGAATCCAACGGCTGGAGGGGACGGAACGATGGCATTGGAGCGCGGTCGCGGCGTGGTCGACGCCGAAGGGCTGGAACAAGCCGACATCAAGGCGCTGGCCGGGCGCGCGCCGCCGACGGGCCTGCCGTTCGCTATCAGAAAGATCGGCCACGTGGTCCTCAAGGTGCGCGACGTCGAGCGGTCGACCGCCTTTTACACCGAGGTGCTGGGCTTCCGGGTCTCCGACGCCTACCCCGAGACCATGATGCCCGGCCGAATGGTGTTCCTGCGCTGCAACGCCGACCATCACGGGGTCGCGCTGATCGGCGGAAGGACCGAGGATGCGGACAATTCCGAGCTCGACCACATGGCCTTCGAGGTCGCGAGCCTGGATGAGGTGCTGCGCGCCCGCGCGCATCTCGAAAAGCACGGCGTGCCCATCGACTTCCACGGCCGCCGCCGCGCCGGCTGCCAGGTCGCCGTCGAGTTCCGCGACCCCGACAACCATCGTCTGGAGATCTACTGGGGACTCGATCAGATCGGCAGCCCAGGGCAGGTCCGCCCGCCCGAGGAGTGGCGCGAGGCCCAGTCGATCGAGGACGCGATCGTCGATCCGCCGCCCGGACAGGACACCACGCTCCACGACCCCAGCCTGACGCGATAGCCCGAGATCGCCGCGCGAAGAGACATCAGGGCGCTCGCCGCCGCTATCCCGGCCCCGGTCAAGGGTGCGCTGTGGATGATGGGCGCAACGGCGGCCTGGGCGGTGATGGTCGCCATGATCCGGTTCATTTCGGCCGAGATCCACGCCTTCGAGATCGTCTTCTTCCGCAGCCTGTTCGGCATGGCGTTCCTGCTGCCCTGGCTGTTCCGCACCGGGCTCAGGGGGCTCAGGACCCGGCGCACCGGCATGCACGTGATCCGCGGGCTGCTCGGGCTGACCGCGGCCTATCTGATCTTTTCCGCGATCGCGATAGCGCCCATGGGCGATGTGGCGGCGATCATCACGACGCGGCCGATCTTCGCCTCCGCCGCGGCCGTGCTGGTCCTGCACGAGGCTGCCTACGGAAGGCGCTGGTCCGCGACCGTGATCGGGTTCATCGGCGCGCTGATCATCATCCGACCCGGCATGGTCGCGATCTCGACCGGGGTCCTGCTCGCCCTGATCGCGGTCTTCGTGATGGCGGCGGTCGCGATCGTCATGAAGTCGCTGTCCCGAACCGAGCCGCCGGACTGCATGGCGATGTGGCAGGTGATGGTGTTCACGCCGCTGACCCTGGTCCCGGCGCTGTTCGTCTGGACCACGCCGGGGCTTACCGCGCTGGCAATCATGATCGCCATCGGCTTCATGGGGACGCTGACCCAGCGGGCGCTCGCCAGGGCCTACGCGGCGGCCGATGCCACCGTTGTCCTGCCCTTCGAGTTCTCGCGGCTGATCTTTTCCGCCGTCCTGGGCCTGGTGCTGTTCGCCGAATTCCCCGATCTGTGGACCTGGGTCGGCGGCGCGGTGATCCTGGCCGGCATTATCGCCATGGCCCACCTGGAGGCCCGTGCTACGGCCGTCAAGGCTTGACCCGATAACCGACTCTGTCCCGGATTGTCTGGAGGCGCCCATGCTCAAGATCTACGGTTATCAGCTTTCGCAGGCGACGATGCGGACCCGGATCGCACTCAACCTGAAAGGCGTGCCGTTCGAGGAGATTTTCCTGGACCTCGTCCGGGGCGATCAGTTCGACCCCGTCTACCGGGCGGTCAACCCGCAGCAGGTGGTCCCGGCGGTCGTGCTGGACGACGGTGGACCGGCCCTGTTCCAGTCGATGGCGATCCTCGAATACATCGAGGAGACCCACCCGGAGCCGCCGCTGCTGCCGGCGGGCGCGCGCGAGCGCGCGCGGGTCCGCGGGCTTTGCCAGATCATCGTCGCCGACACGCACAGGGCAGCCGTGCCGCGGACCCGGAACTACATCACCAAGACGCTGGGTCTGGACGAGGCGGTGCTGCGGGCGTGGATCCACGACTGGGTCGGGGCGGGATTGGCCGCGTTCGAAGCGAACCTCGCCGCATCGCCGCAGACCGGCGGTTTCTGTCACGGCGAATCCCCGACCTTCGCCGATCTCTGTTTGGTGCCCCAGATATTCGGCGCCAAGCGCTTCGATGTCCCGCTCGATCCTTACCCGATCGCGGCGGCGATCTTCGCGCGCTGCCTGGAGATCGAGGCCTTCGCCGGTGCCGCGCCCGCGCGCTTGCCCGAAGGGTGATCGACCGGGCCGGCCTCTCACTCGATGTCGAAGAGTGTCCGGGTCAGGGTCGCGCGGTCGATCGATCCCATATAGGTCTTCACCGTCTCGGGAATGGTCTCGATGTTGCCGATCGAGCGCCGCGCGTGCTCGGCGCTTTGCCAGTAGACCGCGACCAGCCAGGTGCCGTCCTCGCTGCAGCCGATTTCACGGTGCAGGAAGCCTGGCTGGGCGCTGGTGAATTCCCTGCCGACCGTATGGTTGATCGCCAGGAACGCCTTCGGATCCGTGCCTTCGACCAGCCGGTAATTGACAACCTCGATCGCATAGGGCGGTGTCAGACCGGAAGCGGACTTCAGCCGTGGACCTCCTTCAGCGCCATCTCGATCGCATCGACGATGCCGACATAGCCGGTGCAGCGGCACAGATTGCCGCTGAGTTCGAGCCGGATACGGTCGCGGTCGGCATCGGGCAGACGGGTGAGGATGTCGTAGGCCGTCGCCAGCATGCCCGGCGTGCAGTAGCCGCACTGTACCGCATGCGCCTTCTTGAAGGACTCGCGCAACACCGCCATGACCGGGTCGCCCTGCCAGCCCTCCACGGTGCGCACCTCCGCGCCGTCGGCGGCCACCGCAAGCGTGATGCAGGACCGCGCCGGCCGGCCGTCGAGCATGATCGTGCACGCCCCGCACACTCCGTGCTCGCAGGCGGTGTGGGTGCCGGTGAGGCCCTGGTGATCGCGGATGAAATCGGCCAGGGACAGGCGTGGTTCGACATCGGCGGATACGCGCGTCCCGTTGAGGGTCATGGTGGTCGCCGTCATGACAGCGCCTCCCGGGCCGCGCGCGCGATCGCGGTGCGGTGCAGGTTCACCGCGTAGCGGTCGTCCGGGTCGCAAAAGGACAGGGCCGCGATGTCGGCGGAAGCCGCTTCCCTGATCCGCTCGGCGAGGTCTTCGGACCAGCCCGGCGCGCTCTCGATCAGGCCGGCAACGGATTCCAGCCGCGCCGGCGCGCGGGTCGGCCCGGCGATCACCGCCCGGCATACCCCGCGCGCGGGGTCGCGGACGACGACGCCGAGCGAGTCGGCGAAATCGCCGGGCTTCACGCAAACCTTGTAGTGCCCCCAGGTCGCATCGCCCGACAGCCGCGGCACCCGGACCGACTCGAGGATCTCGCCGGGCTCGAGCACGGTCGACAGGATATCGGTGATGAACGCGGCGGCCGGGATCTGGCGGCTGCCCGACGGTCCGCGCACCTGGATCGCCGCATCGAGCGCGATCATCACCGGCGCCCAGTCGGCGGCCGGGTCGGCATGGGCCAGGCTGCCGCCGATGGTGCCGCGGTTGCGCACCGCGCGGTAGGCGATGCCGGCGGCGGCGTGGCGCATCAGACCGTTGGTAAGCTCCGCAATCTCGCCGTCTTCGATCGCCGCATGGGTCACCGACGCGCCGATGGTGATGCCGTCAGCGTCCTCGGAGACCGCCTTGAGCGCTTCGATCCTGGAGATGTCGACCAGGAGCGCGGGTCGGGCCACGCGCAGGTTGAGCATCGGTCCGAGCGACTGGCCGCCGGCCAGCGGCCGGGCCTCGCCCGCGGCCGAAGCCAGCAGCGAGACGGCCTCATCGAGGCTGGCAGCGCGGGCGAAGTCGAACGGCGCAGGCTTCATCGCGCACCTGCCCGTTCGAGCGCGGCGAACAGCCGGCGCGGGGTGATCGGGGTCTCGCTGATCTCCACGCCGAAGCCCTTGAGCGCGTCGTTGACCGCGTTGCCGATCGCGCCGACCGGGCCGATCGCGCCGGACTCGCCGACGCCCTTTATGCCCATCGTGGTGTAGGGCGAGGGCGATTCCATGTAGTCGTATTTGGGGTCGGGCACCATCGGCGCCGCCGGGACATGGTAGTCGGCAAGCGTCACCGACAGCGGCTGACCGTTCTCGTCGTAATCGGATTCCTCGTAGAGCGCGTTGCCGATGCCTTGCGCGTAGCCGCCGATCACCTGCCCCTTGACCACCATCGGATTCACCCGGGTGCCGCAGTCATCGACGATCGCGTAATCGAGGATCTCTATCCGTCCGGTATCGGGGTCGAGCGCGACCACCGCGCCGTGAGCGCCGAAGCCGAACACCCCGCCATGGACCTTGTCGTTGTAACCGGTGGTCACCGTCAGCCCGTTGCGGTCGGTACCCTCGGGCAGGTTCTCGGGGTGGTGATAGAACGCCTCGGCGATCTCGGCGATGCTCACCGCGCCGCTGGGGCCGACGACCTGGGCGTTTTCGAGCCTGACCTGGTCGGTTGTGGTCTGCAGCAGGTGCGCACCGATCCGCGCCAGCCGCGGGGCGAGCTCGCGGCAGCCCTGGGCGACGGCGCCGCCGGCCACCACGATGCTGCGCGAGGCGTAGGTCCCGGTCCCGGCATAGGCCGTCGCGGTATCGCCGTGGCGGATGGCGATCTTGTCGGGGTCGATGCCGAGCTCGCTGGAAGCGACCTGGGCGAGCGTCGTCTCCAACCCCTGGCCGTGGCACTGGATGCCGACCGAGGCCCACAGCCCGCCGTCCGGCGTCAGCTTGACCGTCGCCATCTCCATGCCCGGCACCAGCTCGATGCCCCATGCCGAATAGCCGAACGGCCCGGTGCCGTAGGCGGTCTGCTCGTAGAAGGTGGCGAACCCGACGCCGATCAGCCGTCCGTCCGGCTCGGGCGTCTTCTGGCGCTCGCGCACCGCGTCCGGATCGATCGCCGCGATGCAGCGCCTGAGCGCTTCCGGGTAGTCGCCGCTGTCCAGATGCTTGCGGGTGATGTTGTCGTAGGGCATCTGCTCGGGCCTGACGAGATTGTCGAGCCGGACCTCCCAGGGCTCGCGGCCGACCGCGCGGGCGAGCGAGTCCAGCGTCAGCTCGTCGGTGAAGCAGGCGCCGGGCCGTGCGACGCCGCGGAACGGCTGGCTCGGCGGCTTGTTGGTGCACACCGTCACCGAGCGCCCGCGCAGAGCCGCGACGTCATAGGGGCCGGCGAGGTTGCCCACGCCGGTCGCGGCCTCCACGCCCACCGGCCACGGCCAGGGCGAATAGGCGCCGGCATCGACCACGCATTCGCAGTCGATCCCCAGGATCTTGCCGTCTTCATCGGCGTAGGCGGTGATGGTGTACTGGTGATCGCGGCAATCGGCGTCGGTAACCAGGTGCTCGAACCGGTCCTGCACCCACTTGATCGGCCGGTTGAGCTTGAGCGAGGTCCAGGCGACGGCGACCGTCTCGCCGTCGAGATGGGTCTTCAGGCCGAACCCGCCGCCGACATCGGGGCAGATCACCCGGACCTTGTTGACCTCGAGTCCGAGGAAGGCGGCGATGCCGCGCTGCATCGGATGGGGGAGCTGGTGGGACATCCAGACCACCAGCTCGTCGAGCCGGCCGTCGTAATGGGCGAGCGCGCCGCGCCCCTCCATCGTGAACGGCGTCTGGCGGGCCATCTTGTAGCGGCGCGTGATGGTATGGACCGCGGTGTTCCTGGCGGCCTCGAGATCGCCGTTCTCGAAACCGGTCTCGCAGACGACGTTGTCGGCCCAGCCGTCATGGACGATCGGGCTGGACGGCGCGCGGCAGCCGTTGATGTCAACGACGGCCGGCAGTTCCTCGCACTCGACCTCGATCGCATCGGCGATGTCCTCCGCCTCGGCGCGGGTCGGTGCCACCGCGATGGCGATCTGCTCGCCGACATAGCGGACCTTGTCCTTGGACAGCACCGGGAAATCGGAGCCCTTGAAGCCGGGGAAAGAGGCGGTCGAGCGGATCGGCTTGACGTCGCTCATCTCGGCCGCGGTGAACACCTGGCCTTGCGCGCCCTTGGGCGCGCGTACCGAGATCAGCCGTCCGTGGGCGATCTGGCTGCGCCGGAAGGCGGCATGCCACATGCCCGGGATCTGAACGTCGGGGACGAACTGGCCGGTCCCCATGAGAAAGCGGTCATCTTCCTTGCGGGGGATGCTCGCGCCGACGCCGCGCTCACTCACCTCGGCCTCCCTCAGCGAGGGCGCCCGTTCCGGCCGCCCGGGTGGGTTAGGGTCGGGAGTATATTCCCCGTCCACCGGCGCGCAATGGCACCCCGGTGGGCGGGTACGACCCATCCATTGCCTGATTCGATCACCGGGACTATAGTCCGTGTCTGCTACGCTAGCCGGGTTTTGGCTATGGTCGTGCGGTGACGGCACGAATGGGAGGAATTTCCTTATGAGTGCGAAGGTTGTTTGGCTATTTGTCTTTGTCCTCCTGTACTGGGCGTACTGCATCTTTTGGGGCATCAAATGCGCCAGAATGGCGCGCACGGCGGGCGATTACTTCATCGCCGGGCGGCAGCTCTCGATGTGGGTGTTCGTGCTGGCGGCGACGGCGACATCGTTCTCGGGATGGACGTTCATGGGCCATCCCGGCCTCGTCTACCGCGATGGTTTCCAATACGCCTACGCATCCTTCTACACGATCACCATCCCGTTCACCGGCGTGATCTTCCTCAAGCGGCAATGGATGCTCGGCAAGCGCTTCGGCTATGTCACGCCCGGCGAAATGTTCGCCGACTATTTCCGCGGCGACGCGATCCGCATCCTGACCGTGCTCGTAGCGCTGCTGTTTTCGATCCCCTATCTCGGCGTCCAGCTCGGCGCCTCGGGCTTCCTGTTCAACGTGCTGACCGACGGCATGTTCAACGTCAATGTCGGGATGTGGGTTCTGTCGGCGGTGGTGCTGATCTATGTGGCCTCGGGCGGTCTGCGCGCCGTGGCCTATGTCGACACGCTGCAATGCGTGCTGCTGGGGCTCGGCATCGTCATCACCGGGATCATCGCGCTCGACCTCGTCGGGGGCTGGGGCGCGCTCAATGAAGGTTTCGCCAAGCTCGCCGGCAGCGACGTCGCCAAATGGGGCACCACCAAGGGCTATGGCGGCGGCGACTACAACTCCTATTTCGCGATCCCGGGGATCATCCAGTTCACCGCGGGCCTCGGCAAGGAGACCCCGGTCGGCGGGCTGTGGACCGGCATCATGTGCCTGACCTACATGTTCGCGCTGATGGGCATTCAGTCCTCGCCGGCGTTCTCGATGTGGGCCTTCGGCAACCGAAACCCGCGCCCGTTCGCGATCCAGCAGGTGTGGGCCTCTTCCTTCGGCATCGGCCTGATCCTGTTCTTCTTCACCGCCTTCCAGGGAATGGGTGCGCATCTGCTCGGCGCCAACCCCCTGGTCAACGAGGCCGGGCTCAATCTCAGCACGGTCCTCGCCGCCGATATCGCGAAAAGGCCGGATTCCCTGGTGCCGTACTACTTCAACCAGATCGCCGACGCCGCGCCGTGGCTGGTCGGGCTGCTGGCGGTGTGTGCGCTTGCGGCGATGCAGTCGACCGGGGCGGCCTATATGTCGACCGCCGGCGGCATGCTGACGCGCGACCTCTACAAACGCTACCTCAAACCGACTGCCTCGCATGAAGAGCAGAAGCTGGTGGGTCGCTTCGGGGTGCTTTTCATCGTGCTTGCGGCGCTCCTCGTGGCGACGTTCTCGCGCGACGCGCTGGTGCTGCTCGGCGGGCTCGCGGTCGCCTTCGGCTTCCAGATGTGGCCCGCTTTGACGGCAGTGTGCTGGACGCCGTGGATCACCCGCCAGGGTGCGACATGGGGCCTGGCGGCAGGGCTGCTGGGGGTCATTTTCACCGAGAGTTTCGGGATCCAGATCCTCGCGACCGTCGGCCTGGACGGTTGGGGGCGCTGGCCGTGGACGATCCACTCCGCCGGCTGGGGCATCTTCTTCAACGTCGTCGTCTGCGTGGTCATCTCTGCGATGACCCAGACCGACGCGGGAAGGGCCCACCGGATGACCTACCACAACTTCCTGCGCGAGCACGCCGTGCTGTCCGCCGACAAGCGACGGCTGATTCCGTGGGCATGGGTGGTCACCCTGGCCTGGATGTTCTTCGGCATCGGCCCGGGCGCGGTGCTCGGCAACTACGTCTTCGGCGAGCCCAACGCCGGGGTCGACGGATGGGTCTTCGGAATGCCGTCGATCTGGGCGTGGCAGATCCTGTTCTGGATCCTCGGCGTGGCGATGATGTGGTTCCTGGCCTTCAAGATGGAGATGTCGCTGGTGCCGGACAAGGAGGTCGAGGCGCTGGTCGATGACATCGGCGATGTCGTGCCGGACCAGCAAACCGGTTGAGCATCGCCCGTCGATCTCCCCAATGACAAGCGGGGACGGCTGCGGCCGTCCCCGTCTTCCGTAAACAGGCCCGGCGGCGGAGATCGGCCGTGACGGCGCTGTTTACGCTCGAATATCACTGGTTCTGGGCGGCCGCGATGGCGCTGGCGCTGTTCTTCCCGGTCCGTCGGCTGATCTGGGTTCTCCAGGTGCGCCGCGCCGAGCGCGAGCGCCCGGTTGACGATGAACAGCGCCGCGCCATCAAGCGCCGGGCCGGCGTGACCGCGGTGCTGTTGAGCTTCGTCTTCTCCTATTTTTACACTGCGAGCCTGCTGGCGCCGGCGCCATGAACCCCCTGGTGCTTCGACGGTTCGTCATCATCGCGGGCATCGCGACGTTTGCCGCCTTCTCGCTGTGGGCCGTCCTGGCGGTGTTCGTCAACGAGGCGCCCGGCGACTATTACACCCGCCAGGGCGACATCCGCCTGGGCGAGAAGAAATACGCCGAGGCGATCGCGAGCTTCGACAAGGCGCTCGCCGAGATGCCCAATCACCGCGGCGCGTTGATGGGCAGGGCGATCACGCTCCTCCAATCCGGGCGCGTCGTTGAGGCCGTCGCCGAGTTCACCCACCTGATCGGGTTTCTCGACACCGGGCTCGAGGCCGACGACCGGACCGGCCGCGCGGTGCTGGCCGCGGCCTACGCCAATCGCGGCATTATCCATGACCGCGCCGCCCGCTACGAGCTGGCGCTTGAGGACTATGTCCGGGCGCTCGCGGTCGATTTGGGGGCGCTGAGCGGGCCGAGCCTGTTCGACAAGATCCTCTACGGCACGCCGAGCCCGTCTTTGGTCAAGGATCGGGCGATCTATCTCGACCGGCAGCTCAAGCTGCCGCCCGACAAGCGCCTTCTTCGCGTCCCCGAGATCGATCGGCAGCAGCGGATGTACAAACCCTAGAAACGGACGACGCCGAGCACGTCCTGAAACAGGACGAGCATGAAGAAGACCGCGGCGATGCAGCCGAACAGGAGATGCACGAAGTCGGTGCTGCCGTCCGGGTTGCGCGCCCGAACGCCGCGCCAGGCGATGATCGCGGTCACCGCGAGGAACACCCAGTTGAACGCGTCTTCATATGCGCCGGCGAACTCGAACATGCCGCCGACCTAGGAGCGGCTTGCCGCCGGCCGCGCCGCAATCGGCTCAGGAGGCGGGCTTGGCGCCGGGCGGTGAGAGTTCATTTTCGTCGAAATAAGGGGGCAGGATCGAGTGACCGTCTCCGGTGGCGAAATCGCCCATGACGACCCCGCCCAACAGCACGACGGCAATCATCGAGGCAGCGAGCGCGAACCGGTGGACGCTGCGCGGTGCCAGTGACCCGTAGTCGCAATCGTAGCGGTGGAACCGGGGGTCGCGGTCGTCGAGCCGGCCGTGGCGGTCGAGCTCGACAATCTGCCGGGCGTAGTGCCGGGCCCAGGCCGGCACGCCGTTGTTGAGCATGTACTGTCTGAACAGCCGGCCGGTCATCGCATCGGGCAGGTCTTCACCGTGCCATTCGCGGTAGGCGAGCTGGAGAAGTTGGAACTCGCCGACCTGGACGAGATTGGCGGCGCGCGCGACCAGCGCCTTGTCCGGCTCTTCTTCGAGATCGGGCCGAAGCAGTGTTTGAAAGAAGTTCATGCCCATGTTCGCTGCGGCATCGTTCCGTTGGCCACGATCCCAGCCTGACGCAATTGCGCCGCGGGGTAAAGCGCGCTGCGAGGCGGGGCTTCGCACGCCGCCCCGGCGCGGACCGGATCGACGCTAATGGATCGTCTGGCCGCCGTCGACGACCAGCGCGGTGCCGTGGATGTAGGAGGCAGCATCGGACGCGAGGAAGATGGCGGCATCGGCGACTTCCTCGCAGGTCGCGAGCCGCCCGAGCAGCGCCATCGCCTCGACCGCCTTGGCATCGACCATGCCCGAGTCGAGATATTGCCTGACCCGCGGCGAAAGCGTCGCGCCCGGGCACAGCGAATTGACCCGGATGTTCTCGGCGCCGTAATCGACCGCGAGCTGGCGGGTGAGCGAGACCAGCCCGCCCTTGGCGGCGCAATAGACCGGCATCTCGGGATGGCCGATCAGCCCGAAGGTCGAAGCGACGTTGACGATCGCGCCGCCGCGCGGCGCCTTGCGCAGGATCGGGATGAAGGTGCGGCACATGTAGAAGACACTGGACAGGTCGGTCGCGATGATGCGGTTCCAGTCCGCGGTCTCCAGATCGGTGATCTTCTTGACGAAATTGGTGCCGGCGTTGTTGATCACCGCCTTGACGTGGCCGAATTCCGCGGCGACGGCCTCGCCCAGGGCAATCACCTGGTCCTCGACCGAGACATCGACCTCGAAAGATTTGCAGGCCGCCCCCGAGGGCGCGATCAGCGCCTCAGTCTGCGCCAGCTTCTCCATGGTCTTGCCGACCAGGATCACCGTGGCGCCGAGCTCGGCCAGCACCTCGCAGCAGGACTGTCCGATCCCCGATCCCGCGCCGGTTACGATCACCGGCGCGCCGCCGAACTTGAGCCGGTCGAGCATGGCCGCCTACTCGGCCGCGCTGCGCGCGCGCTCGAAGCCGCGGTACGCGGCATCGTCGATCGGCTTGAGTGCGGGCATGACCTCTTCGGCGAACAGCCGGATGTTCCGCTCGGTCAGCGCGGCGGGCAGGGTCCCGAAATGGAGCAGCGCGATGAAGTTCGCAAATCCGAGCATGCGGTGGCATTCCAGGATGCGCGCACGCACGGTATCGGGGCTGCCGACGATGACGATGCCGAGCTTCATCATCGCCTCCAGGTCTTGCGCGCCGGTGATCGAGCCCTTGTGTGCGCGCACCCGCTTGTAGGAGGCGTTGGTGAGATATCCCGGCGGGAACAGCACCTCGAAGGGCAGTGCCAGGAACTTGTTGAACAGCGCCTCCATATGCTCCTTCGCCTCGGCGACGGCCTGTTCGTCGGTATCGGCGACGTAGACCGGCGCGGTCCAGCCGATCTGCTCGGACGAGGCGGTATAGCCGTACTTGTCCTCGCACACCGCGCGGTAGGCGTTGAGGAAGCGGCTGACGGCATCGAAGGCGCTGTAGTTCTGCAGATAGACGTAGCGCCGGTCGGGGTGGGCCGCCCATTCGATGGTTTCCGTCGAGCCCAGTGACGGACACCAGATCGGCGGGTGCGGCTTCTGGTAGGGCCTGGGCCAGATGTTGACGTATTCGAAGTGGAAATGCTTGCCCTCGAAGGCGAACGGGCCGGTCTCGGTCCAGGCGCGGACGATCAGGTCGTGCGCCTCGGTGTGGCGCTCGTGGCTCAGCGTCGGGTTGGAGCCCAGCGAGTAGAACTCCGCGCCGATGCCGCGCACCAGGCCGGTGATCAGCCGCCCGCCGGTGATGCAGTCCAGCATCGCGTGCTCTTCGGCCAGGGTCAGCGGGTGGTCGCGAAGCCCGAAGGCGTTGCCCAGGATCGCGATCTTGCAGTCCGTGGTCCGCCGTGCAAGCGCCGAGGCCATGACGACCGGCGAGGGCATCAGCCCGTAGGCGTTCTGGTGGTGTTCGTTGACGCTGACCCCGTCGAAACCGAGCTCGGCGGCGAGCTCCAGCTCGTCGAGATAGCGGTTGTAGAGCGCCGCCCCCTTCCTGGGGTCGAATTGGGAGTTCGGGAACGTCACCCAGGCGGATTTGTGCCGTGCCCGCACCGCCATGTCCATGTGGGCGTAGGGCATCAGGTGAAACATCGTCACCTTCATGGGCTTACCCTTTCAGGAAACCGCCGACCGCATCGACGAAGACCTCGGTCTGCTCGATGTTCGGCAAATGGCCGCAGCCGTCGATCATGGTCACCTTCGAACCCTCGATCAGGCGTTGGAACTCCGCGGCATAGCTCGGCGGGATCACCTTGTCGGCCGCACCCCAGATGATATGGGTCGGGACGTCGATCCGGTGCATCCACTTGCGCAGCCGCGGGTTGAACAGGCGCGGCTGCCAGCCCAGCCGGGCGGTGGCGACCTTGTTCTTGATCACCGTATCCTGCTGTTCCTCGGTCAGCTCCATGGCCAGCATCGCCTGGATCCGGTTCTCGTCGACCAGCAGCACCCGGGCGAGCTCCTCATCGTCCATCATGAAGATGTCGGCCGCCGGCTGCCCCTTGATGCGGATACCTGCCGAGCCGACCAGCGTCAGAGACTTGATGCGCGCGGTGTTGCGGATCGCCATCTCCAGCGCGATCCAGCCGCCGAGCGACTGGCCGACGAGATGGACGTCCTCCAGGCCGTTGCTCTCCATGAAGTCGAGATAGAAATAGGCCATGTCGGCCACGTCCTCGACCCAGTCGGGCTCATCCGAGCGGCCGAAGGTCGGATGGTCCAGCACGATCACGTCGAAATCATCGGAGAGTTTGTCGAGAAAGGGCAACCAGTCGGCGACACCGCCGGCGCCGTGCAGGAACAACAGCGGCGCGCCGGCCCCGCCGCGCCGCAGGAAGACGTTGGAGCCTTTGTAGTCGAATGTGCTTTCGGTGCAGGTGGCCATCGTCGTCTCCCGGACTCACATCATATCGCTAGGCGCCGGCGTTCTCGTGGCCACCGAGGCCCGGGCGGTACTTCTTGTCGAGGAAATCGCCGATTCCCTCCTTGCGGAACGCATCGTCCTGGCGCTGGGTATGCTGCGCCTCCATCGCCGATGCGTAGCTCATCGCGGTGTCCCAGTCCATGTCGAGCGAGAACCGGTAGGCGTCCTTGGTCGCGCGCAGCGCCGAGGGGTCCTTGGCGGCGATTTCGCGGGCCGCGTTCATGGTCTCCTCGCGCAGCCGGGCAGCCGGGAAGGCGAAATTGACGAAGCCGATCTCGGCGGCGACCGCGCCGGAGAACGGTCGGCCGGTCATCGCATACCAGAGATAATCGCGCGGGCGCAGCAAATTGCCCATCGATTTCGAGACGCTGCCGCCGGGGAACATTTTGAAGTTGATCTCGCTCAGCCCCATCTTCGCGTCCTCGGCCGCGACCGCGAGGTCGCAGGCCTCCACGATGGTGAACGCGCCACCGAAGCAGTAGCCGTTGACCATAGCGATGGTGGGCTTGGGGAAATAGCGCAGCGTTCGGCCGCGCCATTCGATCGAGATCCGGGTGATCCGGTCGTACTCGGCGGGCTTGGACTTGAGCTCGATGAAAAACTCCTTGAGGTCCATGCCGGCCGAGAACGAATCGCCGGCTCCGGTGACGACCAGCACCCGGACGTCGTCGTCATAACGCAGCCTCTCCAGCGCCTCGGTCACTTCCTCGTGGAGGCGCGGGTTCATCGCGTTCTTCTTTTCCGGCCGGTTGAGCGTGAGGACGCCCACGCCGTCCTCGATGTCGATCTCGATCGTCTCGTAGGCCATCGCGCGTCCTCCCCGTGGTCTCCAGGGCCAATTCGTTAGATGACGAACGACTAACGACTGGGGGTCGGAGAGTCAATCAGCCCGGGCCTCGGCCGGCCCCTGTGCGGCCCCTGTGCGGCCCGTGTGCGGCCCGTGCGCGGCCCGTGCGCGGCCCGAGCCTTATTGCGCCGAAGCGGGGTGAACGCTCCTCGGTTCGGGGCAAATTCCATCCACAGAAGGATATCCCCAGCCTGTGTGCATAACGGGGAAAGGCATCTCTGCCCGGCCGGATTCAACCGGTTGAGCATCACCCCGGGCGCGAATGATTCGGGGGACAAGCTGTGAGCCCTATTCTCTTGCCACGCCTTTTCGGCAGAATAGAGTGAACCGCCGAGGCGGGCGCGATTGGCGGGCAACAATGACCGAGAAGGGCGGCGGGCCTGGACTTTTCTCGATGGATGGAGGCGGAAGCTCCGGCAACGTCCTTCACTACCGGAATACCGGAATCATCCCCTATCAGGGCATCGGTGCCCTGATCCGCGAGGGGGGCGTCGAATCCACCAAGGATATCGAGCCGTCGCAACTCCAGCCGGCGAGCCTGGACCTGCGGTTGGGGCGGCGCGCCTACCGGGTCCGCGCGAGCTTTCTGCCGAACTCGAATTCCGCGGTCATGGAAAGAATCGCGCAGCTTGACGGGCTGCCCGCCATCGATCTGGCCGAAGGGGCGGTCCTTGAAAAGGGCGTCGTCTATGTCGCCGAGATCGAGGAGCACGCCCGCCTTCCAAGCGACATCCTGGGAATCGCCAACCCGAAGAGCTCGATCGGGCGCCTGGACGTCCTGACCAGGCTGGTGACCGATCGGGCGACCGCCTTCGACCGGATCGAGGCCGGCTACCGGGGACCGCTTTTCGTCGAAATCGCCCCCCAGACCTTCAGCATCGTCGTTCGCCAGGGGTCTCGTCTGACCCAGGTAAGGTTCCAGCGTGGCAAGCCCGCCATGCCGGCAAGTGAGATCCAGTCGCGCTATGAGCGCGGAGACCTGCTGCGGGTCGATGGCGGACGGTTGCCGCTGCGCGAAGCGATGGTCCCGGTCACCGTCGACCTGCGCGGCGGCGGCCCCGCCGCCGCGGTCGGCTTCAAGGCGAAAAAAAACACCAACAAGATCGATATCGACAAGGTGAATTTCTACCGACCGGGCGATTTCTGGGAGAAGATGCCGGCCGACAACGGTCGAATTTATCTCGACCCGGGCGATTTCCATATCCTGGGCACGCGCGAGGACATCGGCGTTCCGCCCCAGCTTGCGGCCGAGATGGTGCCCTTCGATCCGATCTCCGGCGAGTATCGGGCGCATTATGCGGGCTTTTTCGATCCCGGCTTTGGCTGGATCGACGGGCAGGCCCGCGGAAGCAGGGCGGTCCTGGAGGTGCGCTCCTACGGTGTCTCCTTCTCGCTCGAGCATGCCCAGATTGTCGGCTGGCTCCGTTATTCGTGGATCGCCGGCGGCAAGCCGGACAGGGTCTACGGGACCGATCTGGGTTCCAGCTACCAGGGTCAGGGGATCGCGCTGTCGAAGCCCTTCCGGCCGTTCGACGGTTGAGGCGCGCCCGCGACCTTTCTTTGCAACCCCCGGTGTATTATGTCGTTCGCCATGTCGCGACACGACCCGTTTGCGCCCGAGGAGACCTTGGGTTTCCTGCTGTGGGACACCACCCGGGCCTTCACGTCCCGCTTCTCCAGGCGCATCTCCCGCCACGGGGTGACGTTCGGCCTGTGGCCGTTCCTCCGCGCCCTGTGGCAGGAGGACGGGCTGACCCAGCGCGAGCTGTCCGAGCGGGTCCGGATGAAGGGTCCGACCACGGTCGCGGCGGTCAACCGGCTGGAGGAGCGCGGCCTCGTCAAACGGGTCAACAACGTGGACGACGGCCGTATGATCAACGTCTTCCTGACCGAGAAGGGGCGCCAGATCTACGACCTGGTCATGCCTGAAGTCGAGGCGATCAACCGGCTGGGTGTGGCCAACCTCACCCGCGAAGAGCAGGAACAGCTCAAGACTCTGTTGCGGGACCTGCGCGGCAACATCATCGCCGATGTCGAGAACAGCGGCTGAGATCGTGTTGGAACGCTCGTGACGCCGGCGCCGTCGGCGGGCCGGCGCAATCTCGTGTTCCTGGTCGTCTTGCTCGGCCTCCTGCTGGCGACGCTGCCTTTTGCGATCGACCTGACCCTGCCGTCGATGCCGATGACCGCGGCCGCCTTCGGGGTGAGCAATGCGGCGGTCCAGTTCAGCCTCAGCGCCTTCGTCGCCGGCCTCGCCGCCGGGCAGCTCATCTATGGGCCGGTCTCGGACCGGTTCGGCCGCCGACCGGTCCTGATGGTCGGACTCGGACTCTTCTTCGCGGCCTCGCTCGGATGTGCGTTCGCGCCCTCGATCGAGGCGCTGACCGCCTTCCGTGCGGTTCACGGCCTGGCAGCGTGCGCGATGTCGGTGCTGGCGCGCGCGGTCGTTCGGGATCTCTACCGCGACGAGGATGCCGCCCGCATGTATGCCCAGATCATGATGGTCCACGGGTTCGCACCCCTCATCGGCCCCATCCTGGGCGCCCACTTGACGATCCGGTTCGGATGGCAGGCCGCCTTCTGGTTCCTCGCCGCCTATACCGCGATCCTGATGGTGCTGGTCTGGCGTTCGCTCGGAGAGTCGCTTGCCGAGCGCGATCCGACGGCAACCAGGCCGGCGGATCTGTTGAACAACTATGTGCGGGTGCTGACCAACCGGCCCTATGTCGGCTATCTCCTGGCGATGGCGGCCTGCTATAGCGGGCTGTTCGCGTTCCTGTTCGCCTCGCCGGCGACGCTGATCAACCAGTTCGGCCTGTCGGTGGCCGATTTCGGCTATCTGGTCTCGGCGACGATGCTGGTTTACCTGGCCGGGACCTGGGCAAGCGCGCGGCTGGTCCGGCGGCGCGCGATCGCCGGCATGATCGTGCCCGGCGCCCTGGTCATGGCCGCATCGGGGATCGCCGTCGCCGGACTCGGCCTGGCGCGCATCGACACGGCCGCGGCGGTCGTCGTGCCGGTGGGCATCTTCATGTTCGCCTTCTGCTTCATCGTCCCGCCGGCCCAGGCCGCAGCGATGTCGCTGTTCGACCGCAACACCGGCGCCGCCGCCTCGATGATGGGCTTCGTCCAGCTTGCCTTCAGCTCGGCGACCGGCGCGCTGGTCGGCTATTTCGCCGACGGCACCCAGATCCCCATGGTGATCGCCATCGGCATCGCCTCGCTGTGCCCGATCGCGGCCTATGGGCTGATCGTCCGGCCGTGGGCTGAGGCGCCGTGATCGAGACCGCGGATGCTCCACCGGTCTTTGTGTCCTGAATCATGACAGACCGTTTACAGTTTTCCTGGTCGTTGATAGAGTGACGCCGCCGGTGGGGTTTGCTGCGGCCCGGCCGCGGTTCCGTTGCGGAGTCTCCGAAAGGGCGCGATGAAGCTCGTCGCCGGGAACAGTAATCGCCCTTTGGCCGAGGCTATCGCGGCGTACCTGCAGCTTCCCCTTGCCCAGGCCAGCATCCGCCGCTTCTCCGACCTGGAGTGCTTCGTCGAAATCCACGAGAACGTCCGCGGCCAGGACGTGTTCGTGATCCAGTCAACCTCCTATCCGGCGAACGACAACCTCATGGAACTGCTGGTGATGCTGGATGCGCTCAGGCGCGGCTCGGCCCGGCGCATCACCGCGGTGGTCCCCTATTTCGGCTACGCCCGCCAGGATCGGAAGTCCGGACCCCGCACGCCGATCTCGGCCAAGCTGGTAGCCAACCTGATCACCACCGCAGGGGCGGACCGGGTGCTCACCCTGGACCTCCATGCCGGCCAGATCCAGGGGTTCTTCGACATCCCGCTGGATAATCTTTTTGCGGCACCGGTCTTCGTGCGCCATATCAACGAGCAGTTCAACGGCGAGGACCTGACGATCATCTCGCCCGATGTCGGCGGGGTCATCCGGGCGCGCGCGGTGGCACGGCGGCTCGATACCGATCTTGCGATTATCGACAAGCGGCGCGAAAGGGCCGGCGTCTCGGAGGTGATGAACGTCATCGGCGACGTGCGCGGCCGGAACTGTGTGCTGGTCGACGACATCGTCGATTCGGCCGGCACGCTGTGCAATGCCGCCAACGCGCTGACCGAGCACGGCGCGGCATCGGTCTTCGCCTACGCGACCCACGGCGTGTTGTCGGGCGGGGCGGTCTCGCGGGTTTCGTCTTCGCAGATGAGCCGGCTGGTCACCACCGACAGCATCCTGTCGACCGAGGCGGTACGGGTTTGCGAGAACGTCTCCCAGATCTCCATCGCGCCGCTGATGGCCGAGGCGATCAAGCGGATCAGCGAGGAACAGTCGGTCTCCAGCCTGTTTGACTAAACCCGCATCAGCGGATAAATACCCTGCCTTCACGGGATGATCACGCAAGCGCGGGCACCGGAAACGTGCCCATGTGCCGGTGCGGCTGCGGCTTCTGGAGGCGGGACGAGATGGCTGAGGTTATAACGATTACCGCGGCGCCGCGCGCGCACGCCGGCAAAGGCGCGGCCCGCGCCACGCGCCGGCAGGGCCTGGTCCCGGCGCAGATCTACGGCAACGAGCTCGCCCCGATCATGATCAGCGTCGAGCAGCGGCATCTGGAGCACGAGCTCGACCAGCCGGGATTCTTCATCCGCCTGCTCGACATCGAGGTCGACGGCCAAACGCACCGCGTGCTCCCGCGTGAGGTGCAATACCATCCGGTCAGCGACCGGCCGCTGCATGTCGATTTCCTGCGCTTCTCCGCGACGCGCAAACTGACGGTCGCGGTACCGGTGCGGTTCGTCGACGAGGATCTCTCGCCAGGCCTGAAGCGCGGCGGCGTGCTCAACATCGTGCGCCACAACGTCGAGGTGCTGTGCACCGCCGACCAGATCCCGACCACGTTCGAGATCAGCCTGGAAGGCTTCGATATCGGCGGCAGCGCGCACGCGAGCATGATCACCTTGCCCGAAGGGGTCGGCTTCACGATCACCGACCGCGACTTCACCATCGCTACGGTCGCCGCGCCCACGGTCGTGCTCGAGGAGGCGGAAGAGGGCGAAGGCGAGGCTGCGGCCGAAGGCGAGACCCCGCCGGCCGAGGGCGAAGCCCCGGCGGATGAGTCGGAGACTCCGCCGGCCGAGCAATAGGCGCGGCACCGGCCGCGCCGGGATCGATGCTGCTGATCGTCGGGCTGGGAAACCCCGGAGCGAAGCACGCCCGCCATAGGCACAATATCGGCTACGTCTTGGCCGATGCGCTGGCCGTCCGCTACGGCCTGTCGGCGCCGCGCCGGCGTTTCCAGGGCCGGGTCCAGACCGGAGAGATCGCCGGTGAGGCGGTGCTGCTGCTGAAGCCCGAGACATACATGAACGAGTCCGGGCGCGCGGTCCGCGCGGCGCTGAACTTCCACAAGCTGCGCGCGCGCATGGCCATCGTCATCCATGACGAACTCGACCTCGCACCCGGCAAGGTGCGGATCAAGAGGGGCGGCGGACATGCCGGCCACAACGGGCTGCGCAGCCTCGCCTCCCACATCGGCACGGACTTCCGCCGGATTCGCGTCGGCATCGGCCATCCGGGCGACAAGCACCGGGTCCAGCGCTATGTCCTGAGCGATTTCCCGGCCGCCGAACGGCCGCTGTTCGCCAAGCTCGTCGAGGCGGTCTGCGAGGCATTTCCGATGGTGATCCAGGGCGATGATGCCGGCTTCATGACCAAGGTCGCCTTGCTTTGCCCGCCGCCCAAGCCGCCCGAGCCGTCCGGCCCGGCGCCGGAGGTGGGCGCCTGATGGGATTCCGCTGCGGTATCGTCGGCCTGCCCAATGTCGGCAAGTCGTGCCTGTTCAACGCGCTTACCGAGTCGCGCAACGCGGTCGCGGCGAATTACGCCTTTTCCACCGTCGAGCCCAATCTCGGGCGGATCGCGGTGCCGGAGGATCGGCTCGCGCCGCTCGCGGCGTTGGCGAAGTCGGCAAAGATCACGCCCGCTCAGCTCGACTTCGTCGACATCGCCGGTCTGGTCCGGGGCGCAAGCCGCGGCGAGGGGCTGGGCAACCAGTTCCTCGCTCATATCCGCGAGGTCGATGCAATCGCCCACGTCCTGCGCTGCTTCGACAGCGACGATGTCGACCATGGCGGCGCGCCCGACCCGACAGGCGATGCCGAGATCGTCGAGACCGAGCTGATGCTGGCCGACCTCGAGAGCCTCGAGCGCCGGCTGGAGCCGCTGGTCAAGAAGGCGCGCGGCGGCGACAGGCACGCGATCGCAATGCAGGCGATGGTCGAGCGCGCCGCCGCCCTGCTCCGCGACGGCAGACCCGCCCGCGCGCTTTCGCCGGCCAAGGACGAGATGGGCTTGTTCCACCAGATGCAGCTCCTGAGCGCCAAGCCGATCCTCTACGTCTGCAACGTCGATGAGGACTCCGCCGCCCGCGGCAACGCCTATTCGGACCGCGTCGCCGCATGGGCCAAGGAAATCGGCGCGCCGTCGGTGATCGTCTCTGCGGCGATCGAGGCGGAGATCGCCGGGCTCGACGACGAGGCCGAGCGTGCGGCGTTCCTGGACACCCTGGGGCTTGCGGAGACCGGCCTGGGGCGCGTGATCCGCGCGGGCTATGACCTCCTGGGGCTGATCACCTATTTCACCGCCGGGCCGACCGAGGCCAGGGCCTGGACCATCCCCGCCGAGACCCGCGCGCAGGATGCCGCGGGCAAGGTTCACACCGACTTCGCGCGCGGCTTTATCGCCGCGGAGACCATCGCGTACCGCGACTACATCACTTGCGGCGGCGAGCAGGGCGCCAAGGAGGCCGCCAAGATGCGCCGGGAAGGGCGCGACTACCTGGTGCGCGACGGGGATGTGATCCTTTTTCGTTTCAACGTTTGACGATACAATTTCGGGGCCGCGCGTCCGCCGGGCGCCGCCTTCGATAATTCGCCTCCGCAACAGCCTCAAGGGAGAAATGGGGAATGGGACAGTCGATCACGCTCACCGCCAAGGACGGCCACTCGCTGGGCGCCTACCGGGCCGACCCGTCGGGCACCGCCAAGGGCGGTATCGTCGTCATCCAGGAGATCTTCGGGGTCAACGGCCACGTCCGCGACCTGGTCGACAAGTTCGCCGGCCACGGCTATGCGGCGATAGCGCCGGCCCTGTTCGATCGCACCGAGGCCGGGGTCCAGCTCGGCTATGACGAGGTCTCCTTCGGGCGCGGGCGCGACCTGCGCGGCTCGCTCAACGACGACGTGATCCTGGCCGATGTCGATGCCGCGGTCTCCGCGGTCTCCGATGCCGGCAAGGTCGGGCTGATCGGCTACTGCTTCGGCGGTTATGTCGCCTGGGTCAGCGCCTGCGGGCTCGACAGCCTGGCGTGCTCGGTGAGCTGCTACGGCGGCGGTGTGGCCGCGCGCGCAGCCAACGACACGCCCAGGTGCCCGGTCCAGTTCCACCTGGGCGACAAGGACCATGCGATCCCGATGGGCGATGTCCAGAAGATCCGCGACGCCCACCCTGACGTTCCGAGCTTCGTCTACGACGATGCGGCGCACGGCTTCTGCTGCGACGACCGCGACGTCTACAACCCCGGCGCCTGCGAGCGCGCCCACGGACGCGCCCTGGCGCTGTTCGCCGAACATCTCGGGTAGGGCCGGCCCCGACACCGAAGAACGGAGGACGCCGGGCAGCGCCCGGCGTTTTTCGTTGCCGGACATTCAATCAACCTGCTCGGGATCCTGTCGCGCCGGGTGCCGGCGGTGCTCGAGCCCCCTATGGCGGGATTCGCCAAGGGCTTGGGCGGCCGGTACCCCGTGCTCGCTCTCCAGATGAGCCGAGATCCCCGCCTTGCGGTCGCGGCCCGCCGGCGCCTAGAACAGGCCGAAGCGACGGTGGCCGCCGCGTTTGGCGAAATATTGCTGGTGGTAGTCCTCGGCGATCCAGTAGGGCGAAGCGGGGACGATCTGGCTGGCGATGTCGCCGCGGTGGCGGCCGCTCGCCTGTTCGGCCGCCAGAGAGGCCTTGGCCGCGGCGTCCTGCTCTTCGTCATTGGTAAAGATCACGGTGCGGTACTGGGTGCCGAAGTCCGGTCCCTGGCGGTTGACCTGGGTCGGGTCGTGCACCCCCCAGAAGACCGAAAGGAGCTCGTCATAGCCCACCACCGCAGGGTCGTAGTCGAGCCAAACGACCTCGGCATGGCCGGTCCGTCCGGTGCAGACCTGCTCGTAGGTCGGATGTTCGCTTGTGCCGCCCATATAGCCGACCGAGGTGCTGGTGACCCCCTCGACCTGCCGGAACGCCTCTTCGACGCCCCAGAAGCAGCCGGCACCGAATGTCGCTGTCGCCATGACGAGCCTCCGTAGGTTTCCAGATTCAATTTAGGGTGCGGCAGCATCGATGACGAGGTGTTCGAGGGCAAATACGTGCTCGTCGGTGACGCCCATCGCGCGCAGGGCCTCGGCCAGACGCAGCACGTATTCGACATTGGGCCCGCTGGGCCCGATGCTGCGCACGATTTGCGCCGCGATCTCCGCCAGAGGGGCGGGGCCGAGATAGTTGGGGTTGTGCTCGCTCGCCCAATAGACGAAGGCCGGGGCAGGATCGCGTCCGGTCTCGGCGAAGGCGAGGTCGAGCACGACCCGGTCGTAGCCGCCTTTTTCACGGTGCGCGAGGGTGCCCAGCACACGTTCGCGCACCGCATCCTCGACGCGGTAGGCCATCCCCCAGCACCGCGCGCCGGACTCGCGCACCAGCGTCACCACGCGGCCGGGATCGCCCGGCACGCCGCGGTGGTCGGTCGAGCCTTGCCAGAACCGGCGCGCAAACCCCTCGATCGCCGCCGGCGCCCGCTCGATGAAGGGCAGGTCGGGGCGCCACACCAGCGAGCCGTAGCCGAAGATCCACGCGCTCAAAGGTCAACCGCGGTCTTGCGGGTGCCGCGACGGCGGCAACCCGCAGCCGGGCGCCTCAGTAGAAGGCCAGCGCCCGCATCTCGATGCTCTCGCGGATCTTCGCGTCCGGCGGGCTGGTCGGGTCGTTGAACGCGGTGTGGGCGGTAAAGCGCACGCCCGCGGACGGATCGGTATCGAAGACCTTGAAGACCAGCGCCTCGTTCCGGGTCATGTAAGGGAAATAGTAGAACCGGTGCTCAGGGCTGTAGGCGATATGGTAGGTCTCCCCGGTCCGGTCGCGGTAGCGTCGCTGGTTGGGGATGAAGCCGACCTCGGGGATCGACCGCCCGTCGCACAGCGCCAGGGGCTCGGACTCGACCCTGGGCGCGACCGGCCGCCATGTCTGGACGATGCCGTAGCGGCCCTGCAGGGCGGCTTCGGCTTCGTCGGGCGGCAGGAAGTCGCGCACCCGCTGCGGCGCGGACCGTTCGGTGTAGTCGTTGTGCACGGAATGGACCGTCCGGCGGAGCCAGCGCTCGGCATGTCGCGACGAATCCGCGGTCCGGAGCGTGTGATCGAACACGACCACGCGCTTTGCGCCGCTGTGCTGTCGGATCAGCCGCTCGGTCTCCGGGTAGTAGACGTTGAGGACCTCGTCTTCGTCGTAGAAATCCCGGACGGCCGTCTCGTGGGCGGCGAAGGCGAAGCCGTGCGTCGGCAGGGTGAAGTCCTCGGCGGACAGGCGGCCGTTGTTGATCCGCACCGTGCGCGCCTCATAGGTCGCCGGATGCGCTTTGTGAGCCTCCTCCGGCCAGTCGATATACTGGATCGGCGGATGGCCGTCATCGATGACGTAGTTCACCTCGGCCTCGACGTAGGCGTGCTCCGTCGCAGGGTCCGCCAATTGGGCGCTGTCAGACATCGTGCTTCGATCCATTCCGTTCGCGGTCACGGCGCATTCTACAACGCGGCGCGGCGCGGGGAACAGGCATTGTGCCGAACAGGTTCTCACGACATCGGATCTGTGGTTTTCTCCGGCAAACCAGCCAGGGGGACATTCCGGTGATCGATCTCTACACCTCGGCCACGCCCAACGGCCAGAAGATCCACATGATGTTGGAGGAGACCGGGCTCGCCTATGCCGAGCACTGGGTCGACCTCGAGAAGGGAGAGCAATTCGATCCCGAATTCCTCAAGATCAGCCCCAACAACAAGATCCCGGCGCTGGCCGACAGCGAGGGGCCCGACGGCAAGCCGGTGGCCGTGTTCGAATCGGGCGCGATCCTGCTCTATCTCGCCGAGAAGACCGGTCAGTTCCTGCCTGGCGAGCCGCGCGCCCGGCTCGAAGTCCTGCAATGGCTGTTCTGGCAGACCGGCGGGTTCGGGCCGATGCTGGGCCAGGCCCATCATTTCCGCGCCTACGCGCCGGAGAAGATCGACTATGCCTATGACCGCTACACCAACGAGGCGGGCAGGCTCTACCAGATCCTCGACAACCGGCTCGCCGATCGCGAATACGTCGCCGGCGCCTACTCGATCGCCGACATGGCGATCTTCCCGTGGTGCCGGCTGCACGGCCGCCAGGGCCAGAAGCTCGAGGACTTTCCCAACGTCCTGGACTGGTTTCGCCGGATCGCGGCGCGCCCGGCCGTCGGCAAGGACATGGAGCGGCTTACCGATACCGCCGATCGTTGGGAATGGACCGAGGAAAGCTGGTCCAACATGTTCGGCGACCAGCAGTACCGCAGGCGCTGAGCCCTATTCCTGCCAGTCTATGATCGGCGCGAACAGATCCTCCAGCCGCGGCGCGTCGCCGATGAAGGCGTCTTCGCGCAGGTAGCGCAGCAGGGTCTCCAGCGTCGTCCGGTTGGGCTCCAGCCCGTAGACGAACGGGTCTCCGCCGAAGACCGCGTCGATCTCGTCGATGTCGTCGAACAGCCACGGCAGCATGTAGCGCATCGCACCGGAGAACCGCATCCGCTCGTGGGCCAGGGTCTTGGACTTCACGCAGGCCTGGTAGAGGCTTTCCGCGATCCACGGGTTGGCGGCATGAACATCCTCGCGGATCACCAGCGTGTGCATGATCGGAAAGATCCCGGTGCGGGCGAAATAGTCGCGCTCGACCGCGCGGTAGTCGGGAAACAGCCGCGCGACCTGGGCGCTCTCGCCGAGTGCGCGTGGCCGCCGGGCACCGATCAGCGCATCGATCTCGCCGCGCGCCAGCAGGCCGCCGAGCGACCGGTCGGACGCGATCACGCGGATGTCGGCCGTGCCGCCGGGCCGCAGATCCATGTCCGGATCGATCCGGCGCGGGGCATCGACGCCGCCTTCGAACCAGGTCGCCCCGGCGAGATCGACACCGTACTCCTCGCCCAGCATGCCGCGGATCCACACCGCGGCCGACTGCCGATATTCCTGCACCCCGATCCGCTTGCCCGCGAGGTCGCCGGGCGCCGTGATGCCCGATCCGGTGTTGACGAAGATGAATCCGTGGCGGAAGGCGCGCGAGGGGAAAACCGGGATCGCGAGGAACGGAAAATCGCCGCGCGCCTTCATGATCAGGTAGTGAGCCGACGACATTTCCGAGACGTCGAACGATCCGGTCTTGATCATGCGAGCGAAGATCTCGGGCGGCGATTGGATCGCGAGACAGGTGAGATCGATGCCCTCGGGCCGGACCTCGCCGGATCTGAGCGCCTCCATCCGGTCATAGGGCCCGCAGGCCATGCTCAACCGCAGTAAGGCCATCGTGGACACCCGCCACCGCGCCATTGAATCGACTCAGTGGATGATGCACTAAGTAAGCAGGTCGAGCACAGCGGAGTTGTTCCTCGATGGCGGTCTCTCTGTTCCTGCACTACGCCGGCGATGTCGCCGATCCGGCCGGCTTTCTGGCGGCCGTCGCGGTCGGCCCGGGCCGCGCGTGGTCGGCGATCGAGGGCGCGACCTCGGTCGAGCTCTACACACCGCTGGAGATCAGCGATCCGATGATCGACGACGGGGCGGGCCCGCCCCTTGTCGTCCAGGCCCGGTTCGCCACGCTGATCGCTGCCGAGGCGGCGCTGCGCGGCCGGGCGCTGTCGACGGCGCTGTCGGAGTTCCAGAACATGCCGATCGACGATTGGCAGGTCTGCTACGAAATCGTCCTGGGCGAGCCGGTCTCCGGTGCCGGCGAGACCGACCCGGCGACGACCGCGGTGCCGGTCTGCTACCTCGTGCGCTACGAGCGGCCGGCCGAGGATGAAGCCCAGTTCATCGATCACTATTGCCGGCACCACCCGCCGATCATGGCCGGGCTGCCGGCGATCCGGCGATGCGAGGTCTACACTCCGCTCGGCTGGACCGATTCACTGCCGATCGAGCGCGCCGACCACATGCTGATCTGCGACACCAGCTTCGAGACGGCGGACGCGCTCAACGCCGCCCTGCACTCGGAGGTGCGCGACCGCCTGCGCGAGGACTACCACAACCTGCCGCCGTTCGAAGGGCAATGCACCCATTTCGGCATGCGCCGCACCCGCCTGCTGCCCTGAGCGGCGGCGCGGCGCGGCCCTTGACCGGGCGGGCCGGGACGACGAAGTTGCGCCGGCCCGGGACAAGGGGAGGTGGATGAAGGCGGCCGCGTTCGAGTACGTCAAGGCCAGGAGCGTGGAGGAGGTGTGCCAGGTCCTGGCCGCGCCCGCGGACGGCGCCGACCACAAGATCATCGCCGGTGGTCAGACCCTGGTCCCGCTGATGGCGATGCGGCTTGCCCGGCCGACGCTGCTGGTCGACATCAACGACATCGAGGCCCTGCAAGCCATTGCGGTCGAGGGCGACGCGCTGGTGATCGGCGCCGGCGCCCGCCAGCGCACGGCCGAGCTGTCCGCCAGCGTCGCCCGCGCGGCGCCGCTGCTCGCCAAGGCGCTCGGCTTCGTCGGCCATCAGCAGATCCGCAACCGCGGCACCATCGGCGGCAGCCTGGTCCATGGCGACCCTTCGGCCGAGATCCCGCTGGCCGCGCTGGTGCTGGACGCCCGATTTCTGGCGCGGAGCCTTCGCGGCACGCGCACCTATGCGGCATCGGGGTTCTTCGAAGGGCCGATGATGACCGCGCTCGGCGCCGACGAATGCCTGGTCGAGATCCGGTTTCCGATCTGGCCCGGCGAGCGCATCGGCACGGCCTTCCAGGAAGTCGCTTCCCGCCGCGGCGATTTCGCCATCGTTTCGGCCTGCGCCCAGCTCCAGCTCGATGCGGCCGGCCGGTGCGCTCGGATCGCCGTCGGCATCGGCGGCGCGGCATCGACGCCGGTGCGGCCGGCCGGGCTCGAACAGACGCTGCTGGGCAGCACGCTGGATGCCGCTTCGGTCGGCGCGGCTCTGCATCGCATCGAGGAGGCGCTGGAGCCCGACTCCGATCTGCACGCGAGCGCCGCCTACCGCCGCCGGGTCGCCGGGGTCCTTCTCGGACGGACGATCGAACAGGCTCGCGCGGAGGCCTGGGCATGACCGACAAGGCGATCGCGATCACGGTCAACGGCACCGTGCACAATGCCCGCGTGCCGCCGCGCCTGACGCTGGTCGATTTCCTGCGTGACCGGCTGCGCCAGACCGGCACCCATGTCGGCTGCGAGCACGGCATCTGCGGGGCGTGCTCGGTGATGTTCGACGGCGCGGCGATTCGCTCGTGCCTGATGTTCGCGGTTCAGGCCGACGGCCACGAGGTCATGACGGTGGAGGGGCTGGGCGGCGAAGGCGGCACGCTGGGCGATATCCAGGACGCGTTCTGGGAATGCCACGCCATGCAGTGCGGCTATTGCACCCCCGGCATGATGATCGCCGCCCACGCGCTGCTCGCGGAAAGCCCCGACCCGACCACGGAAGAGATCCGCGAAGCGATCTCCGGCAATCTGTGCCGGTGCACCGGCTATACCCAGATCGTCGAGGCGGTCGAGCTGGCCGCCAGCCGCCGCGGCCGCGCGCAGGACCGGCGATGAGCGCGGAACCCGCACACGGGGCCAACTACCGTTACGTCTCGCGCAAGCGGCGGACCAAGGAAGACCGGCGCTTCGTGGCCGGCAAAGGCAATTTCGTCGCCGATGTCGCGCTGCCGGGGATGAAGCATGTCGCGCTGGTCCCAAGCCCGCACCCGCGCGCGCGTATCGTCTCGATCGATGCCGCCGCGGCGCTGGCGCTGGACGGCGTCCATGCGGTGCTGACCGGTGAGGACCTTGCCCGCCACACCGAGCCGCTTTACCACGGCCTGCACCTGCCGGAGGTGAAGTGGTTCCCGCTGGCCGTCGGGATGGCGCGCTACGCCGGCGAGTGGGTCGCGGCCGTGGTCGCGGACTCGCGCTACATCGCCGAGGACGCGGCCGAGCTCGTGGCCGTCGACTACGAGCCTCTGCCGGCCGCGGTCGAGATCGAGTCCCTGCTCGAGCCCGATTCGCCCCTGGTCCATCCCGATCACGGGACCAACGTGCTCCTGCGCAAGACCTTCGTCTGGGGGCCCGTCGAGGACGACTTCGCCAAGGCCGCGCACACGCTCACCTACCGCGCCCGCTGGGGCCGCAGCTCGACCGTGCCGATCGAGACCTTCGGGGTGGCAGCAAGCTGGGATCCGATCGGCGAGATCCTCGACGTCTGGGCGTCGATCCAGATGCCCAACTATGCCGAGCAGATCGCCAACGCGCTGATGATCCCGCTGAACGCCGTGCGGGTGCACAACGACGTCGATGTCGGCGGCAGCTACGGCGTTAAGCGCGGCATCAAGCACACCGTCCTTGTCTCATACCTCGCGCGCACGCTAGGCGCCCCGGTGCGGCTGATCGAGGACCGGCTGGACAACATGTCGGGCGGGGACGCGCACGGCCCCGACCGGTTGTTCGACGTCACGCTGGCGTTCGAGGACGACGGCACGATCCGCTCGATGAAGCTGCGCGCGATCGACGATGTCGGCGCCTATCCCGGGCGCGGGCCGCTCCAGCTCGGCAAGCCGATCACCGCCCTGGTCGGCCCCTACAGGATCGGCAGCGTCGCATACGAGGCGATCTCGGTGACCTCGAACAAGACCGGCCAAGTGCCGGTCCGCGGCTTCGGCCAGTCGCCGACAAATTTCATGATCGAGATCGGGATCGACAAGGTCGCCCGCCATCTGGACATCGACCGGCTGGAGATCCGCAGGCGGAACCTGATCGGCAAGGACGAGTTCCCCTGGCGGATCCCGACGGGGACCGAATACGACAGCGGCGACTACCATACGGTCCTCGACAAGGCGCTCGCGCTCGCCGACTACCCCGCGCTCATCGCCCGGCGCGAGGCGGTGCGAGCCGAAGGACGGCTCGCCGGGATCGGCATCGCGACCTGTCTGGAGCCGGGCGGCGGAAACAACATTTTCGAGCAGTTGCTCAACGAGCGGCTGGAGATCACCACCTTCGTGGAGTCCTGCCTGATGCGGGTCGACCCGCACGGCAAGATCACGGCGGTGATGGCGACCACCACCTCGGGCCAGGGCCATGAGACCCTGGTGGCGACCGTCGCCGGCGAGGAGCTTGAGCGCGACCCCGACGACATCCGGGTCACCCATGCCGATTCGCTGGAGGCGCTGCCGACCCGGAGCCCGGTGGCGAGCCGCATGGCGATCGTCCTGGGCGGCGCGACCTCGGAGGCCGCGCGCAGGATCAAGGCCAAGATGATCCGCATTGCCGCCCATAATCTCGGCGTCGCGGCCGAGCGCATCGAATATCAAGCGGGCGCGTTCTTCGTCATCGGCGCGCCGTCGCAGAAGCTTACCTGGGAGGAGATCGCCGCGATCGCCCACCGCCAGTTCCACAAGATGCCGCCCGGGATGGAGCCCGGTCTGCAGGAGATGTCGGTCCTGCAGGTCCCCGGCGCCTCGGGTCAGCTTCCCGACGAGAACCAGGAGATCCAGCTCTACCCATGCTTCTCCTTCCAGGCGCACGTGCCGTTCGTGGAGATCGATCCCGGCACAGGCAAGGTCGAGGTGACCGACTACGCGATCGCCCATGACTGCGGCACGGTGATCAACCCCGACATCGTCCGCGGCATGATCATCGGTGGATTGGCGCATGGGGTGGGCGCGGCCCTGTTCGAGAAGTTCGCCTATGACGAGACCGGCCAGTTCCTATCCGGCTCGTTCGTCGACTACCTGCTGCCGTCCTCGATGGAGATCCCGCTGGTCAAGGACGTCGAGCATTGCACGCCGTCCCCCAAGACGTCGCTCGGCCAGAAGGGCTCGGGCGAGGGCGGCTATCTGGGCGCGCCCGCGGCGGTGGCGAGCGCGGTCAACGATGCGCTCGCGCCGCTTGGGATCTCGATCACCGAGCTGCCGATGCGGCTGTCCGACATCGAGGCGGCGATCAATTCCAGGCCCATGGAGCAACCCGCATGATCATCGACACCCATTCCCATCACGTGCCGGAGCCGATGCTGGACGAGCTGGTGCGCACGGCTGGAAAGTTCCCTTCGATCGAACTGCTCCATTCGGACCGCAGGTACCAGCTCGCCTTCGCCGGCGGCAAGCCGACCCGACCGGTCATGCCCGGGCTGCGTTCGGTCGAGCCGCGGCTCGCCTGGATGTCGGAACAGTCGATCGACCGCCAGGTCTGCGCCGGCTGGCTCGACTCCTTCGGATACGGCATCCCGGCCGATGAGGGCCTGGCCTGGAGCCGCTTCGTCAACGGGCATCTCAAGCGGTTCGCATCCGACAACCCGGGCTTCGTGCCGCTTGCCACCGTGCCGCTGCAGGACGGCGAGACCGCGGCGGGCGCGCTGGAAGAGGCGATGGCCGAAGGCTTCGCCGGCGCGATGATCGGCACCCAGCCCAAGGACGGCTCGGGCGCGCTCGACGATCCCGACCTCGATCCGTTCTGGCACAGGGCCTCCGAGCTGGGCGCGACGCTCTATATCCACCCGATGTTCGGCAGCGACGACGCGCGGCTGCACGACTACGGCATGATGAACACGATCGGACGGGTCAACGACGAGACCATTGCCGTCGCCCGCATGCTGTTCACCGGCCACTTCATCCGCTTTCCCGGCATGAACGTGATCCTGTCGCTCGGCGGCGCTGCGCTGCCCTATGTGCTAGGCCGGCTGGTGGCGAACTACGAGGACGACGACAGCCTGCAATACGACCCGCGCGAGGGGCTCCGACGGCTCTATTTCGACAGCATCGTCTACAACCCGCCGGCGCTGAGGTACCTGATCGACCTGGTCGGCGCCGACTGCGTCGTGCTGGGTTCGGACTATCCGTTCACGATCGGCGATCTGGAGCCCTCCAGGGTGGTCTACGATTCGGCGCTGGACGAGGTCGCGACCGCGGCTATTCTCGGCGGGACCGCGCAGCGCCTGTTCCGCATCGGCGGAGCGAGCGGCGCCTGAGCGGCCGCAACCGCAAGGAGCTGGCCGTGCATGATCTGGAACCGCTGTCGAGAACCGTCGCCCGGCTTCTGAGCGAGCGGCATGAGACGGTGTCGGTCTCGGAGTCGGCCGCCGGCGGGCTGATCTCCGCCGCCCTGCTCGCGATCCCCGGCGCATCGTCCTATTTCGTCGGCGGCGGGGTGATCTATACGAGGGATGCGCGCCGCGGCCTGTTGCGGCTGACCGCTTCACAGTCCCGCCAGCGCGGCTCCACCGAAGACTATGCGCTGCTGGCTGCGCGCACGATCCGCGCGCGGCTGGGCTCGACCTGGGCATTGAGCGAAAGCGGCGCGTCCGGGCCGGCGGGCAACAGCTACGGCGACGCCTCGGGCCATGCCTGCTTCGCGGTCACCGGCCCGGTCGAGCGCTGCCTGACCATCGAGACCGGCGATAACGACCGCGAGGCCAACATGTGGGCCTTCGCCAAGGCAGGGCTCGACCTGCTGGAAAGCAC
The DNA here is from genome assembly GCA_965248835.1 of Alphaproteobacteria bacterium. Taxonomy (GTDB): domain Bacteria; phylum Pseudomonadota; class Alphaproteobacteria; order MPNO01; family MPNO01; genus CAYFYS01. The sequence goes on along the minus strand of CBDFLJ010000001.1, from coordinate 295,673 downwards.
CGTCATCGCCTTCGGCGCGATGGCGACGGTCTACGGCATCGGCAATTGCGACAGCTGCCGGGCAGCCAGGCGGTGGCTCGATGAAGAAAAGATCGCCTGCCGGTTCCACGACTTCGATGCCGAGGGGCTGGAGACGGCGAGGCTGGAGGCGTGGATCGGCGAGCATGGCTGGGAGGCGCTGGTCAATCGGCGCAGCAGGACCTGGCGTGCGCTGCCCGAGGCGGCGCGCAAAACGGTCGGCCCGGCCTCGGCGCCTGCGCTGATGCTCGCCCACCTCAGGCTCATCCGCCGCCCGGTGATCGAATTCGGCGGCCGCTCGCTGGTCGGCTTCGACGAACAGGTCCGCGCGGCGCTGAAAGAGAAGCGGCGTTAGCCGCCTGCTCCGATCGGATCTTGCCGGTCCCGGTCCGTCAATTCCGCCGCGCGGAAGGTGGCCTCCGGGGCTGGGGCGATGCGATGATCGGTCCGGTCTGGCAACCGGTAACTGGGAGGATGCGCCGACGTGAGTCCGATCCGCACCGAATTCGTCGCCGGCGCGCCGCTTCTTGCGGTCAATGTTGCCGGCGACGGGCCGCTGGTGGTCTTTCTGCATGGGATCGGCGGCAACAAGTCCCATTGGGATCTGCAGCTTCCCGTGTTCGCCGAACGTTTCACCGCCGCCGCCTGGGATGCCCGCGGCTATGGCGAGTCCGAAGACTACCCGGGCGAGCTCGATTTCGCCGATTTCAGCGCCGACCTGCTGCGACTGCTCGATCATTTCGGCGCCGATCGGGCGCATTTGTGCGGCCTGTCGATGGGCGGGCGCATCGCTCAGGACTTCTACCGGTTCCATCCCGAACGGGTGGCGACGATGGTGTTGTGCGACACCTTCGCCGGCGAGGACCCGGAAGACGCCCGCGCCGGCCGCACCCAGTCCGCCGACGAATTCGTCGCCTCTCGCATCCAACCCTATCTCGACGGCGCCGACCCGGCCGAGCGGGCGCCCGGAGCGGCCGGCTGGCTGCTCGGACCCAACCGGTCCGAGGAGGCCTTCGCGCGCGCGGTCGCCGCCCATGCTGCGCTTCACGTGGGCTCCTATATCAAGACCGTGCGTGCGTCGGCCGGCTGGGGCCGCGCCCACGCCCTGCCGGACATCGCCGTGCCGGTGCTCCTGGTGTTCGGCGCCCAGGATCCGCTCACCCCGCCCCATATCGGCGAATACATGTGCGAGAAGATCCCCGGTGCGCGGCTGGAGGTCATCGCGGACTCCGGTCACCTGACAAACCTGGAGCAGCCCGAGGCGTTCAACCGGGCGGTGCTGCCGTTCCTGCTGGCGAACTGCTGAACCCCCTTGCCTCACCGACGGATTCGAACCGGCCGGCCCGGCTGATCGCCGCGGCGGCGGCGAGCCGTCATCAAGGGCGTTGCATCGCCGATTGCCGCGGTGTAACAGGTTGCGCCGGTGCTAACGCGAAACGAAGCTGGTGATGAATACAGAGACAGATTCGAGCCCGACACCCGCCGCCGCCTCGGAAAAACCCTCCGACAAGACCACTTCCGGCACGCCCTCGGAGACTCCGTCCGGCTCCGGGTCGGGCGGCGATGCCGGCAAGTCGAGCCGCGAGTCCGTCGGCGGGTCGGCAGCCGTCCACTACGGCTATTTCAGCAACGTCAAGACCCCGGAATACAAGTCCGGATGGGATCAGATCTGGGGCAAGAAGACATCGCGACGGACCGGCGCGGCGACGCCGCGGGCGGCGCCGAAAAACGGGGCCAAGGAGCCGATGCTCCTTCGCTTGAGCCTCGAAGACCTGCCGGAGGCGGTGCGGCTGTCGCTGGTCGAGACCGCACGCGCCAAGCTCAAGAAATCGCGGCTCAGCTACGATAGAAGGGACAAGGCGGGCGCGGTGTCCTGGCGGATCGAATGCGAGGTCCGGCGCTGAGCCGGACCCGCGCCGGCGGCTATTCGAAGCTCGCGTGCGCGCGCGTCTTGCCGGCGCCGTCGCTGGCGATCTGCTCCAGCGTCGCGACCTGGCCGGCCGGCGGGCCTCTCATGCCGAAGAAGCGGTGCATGCGCTGGTAGACCACCTCGTGGCGCAAGGCCGGGCCGAGGTCCTTGAACATCTCGTAGAAGATCGGTGAGGGGTCGGGCCAGGTGCCCTGCGGGTGCGGGTAGTCGGCGCCGAAGACCAGGATGTCGCGCAGGATATTGTCTTCGTGCTGGAGTCCCTGGGCGGCGATGGCGTCTTCCTCGAAGGTCACCCGGATCTGCCGCTTGACGTAGACGCTCGGCAGCGCATCCAGACCGGTTTCCCTGAACAGGCCGGGCCGTTCCTCGGCCTGGCGGTCCATCCAGTGGACCAGGAACGGCACCCAGCCGGCACGGCACTCCGCGAACAGGAGCTTCAGCCCCGGATGACGCTGCAGCGCGCCGCAATAGACGATGTCGGCGATCGGCCGGGCCAGCGAGAACGGCGCGCAGGAGAAATAGGCCATCCGCTCGCCGCGCTCGGTCGGCGGGATCGTGGTCTTGGCGTTGCCGCCGATATGGACCGAGCACACCATGCCGGTCTCCTCGAAGGCATCCCAGGTCGGCTCCCAGCACTCATGGAACATCGGCTGCTCGCCGTCGAAGGGCACGAACTCGGCCGATCGGCAGCCCATTGCGGCCAGGCGACGGATCTCGCCGGGGACCGAGGCGACGTCGAAGACCGGCAGGATCGGCAGGATCATCAGCCGGTCCGGGTCGTGGGCGTTGAGCTCCATCACCCAGTCGTTGTAGACCCGGTGGACCTCGTGGCGCAGCGCCGGATCGTCGATATCCCACTTGCGCGTCGAGCCGAACCCGACATAGCCGTAGACGCTGCCATAGTCCATGTGCTCGAGCAGGAGCGCCGGGTCCGAGGGCGGCAGCGCGCCCTTGGGTATGCGCGCGCCGGACTTGCCGAAAAACTGATCGAGCAGCGAGCGGTTGTCCGGCCCGTCGGCGGTGCCGCCGTCGCGCCCCCTTATGATACGGCCCTCCCAGGTCCAGCATAACTGGCCCCGGTCCTCGACGACCTTGGGCGCGCGCTCCTTGAACTTCGCGGCGACGCGGTCCTGCCAGAGATTGGCCGGGATCCACCGCTGGTCCAGGTGGTTGTCGGCGGAGTTGTATTTGTACAGCACCATGGCGGCGTCCGATCCCACCCAGCCGTCACTCGGCGGCGGCATTGTCCTCGGCCGCCGCAACACGGTCGTAGGCGCTGAACGTGGGCTTGTAGGACTTGTCGTCGAGGAACTGCTTCAGGCCGTTGGCGTAGGCGTTTTCCTTGTCGCGTTGCTTGATCTCCGCGCCCTTGGCGGCGAGGTAGTCGAAGGCCTGGTCGTCGTTCATGGTTCGCACCGCGCGGATGGCGTGCTTGGTTGCGCGCAGCACCTCGGGGTTCTTTTCCATCAGCTCGCGGGCGAGCGTCTCGGTCTCGGCACGCAATCGCGCCAGCGGCACCGAGTCGTTGACCAGGCCGATTTCGCGTGCCCGCTTGCCGTCGAGCGTCCTGCCGGTGCAGGCGTAGTACATCGCATGGCGCAGCAGCAGCGCATCGGTGAGCTTCTTGCTCACCAGCCCGCCCGGCAGGATGCCCCAGTTGACCTCCGAGAGGCAGAACAGGGCCTCGTCGGCCGCGATCGCGAAATCGCAGCACAGCATCTGGGTGAACCCGCCGCCGATGCAATAGCCGTTGACCATGGCGATCGTCGGTTTGTTGTAGGACAGCAGCCGCCGGTTGCGCCAGCGCTCGGAGGCCTCGCCGGTCCGGCGCCTTGCGACCGGATCGCCGTCCAGCCCGCGGAAATATTCACGCAAGTCCTGGCCGGCGCAGAACGCCTCGCCCGCGCCGGTCAGGATCACCAGCCGGGTCTGCGGATCGGCTTCGAGTTCGGGCAGCACCGCGTCCATGTCGAAATGCATCTGCGGGTTCATCGCGTTGCGCTTCTCGGGACGGTTCATGTAGAGCCAGGCGATCCCGTCGTCCTTCTCCACGCGGATCGTCTCGTAGCTGCCTACGGTCATCTGCTCCCCCTGCAATTCGTCCGGATCCAAGGCGTCGGACGCGCCGTTTCCGCGCGTTTCCGGGGATCGGTGTTTCGCATCTTCCGGGTCGGCGCGCACGCACGCGGAACTTAGCAAACCCGCCCGCCCCGGCGCACCACAAATCCGTGCGCAGCACCTTGCGGTCCCGACCGGCCCAGCGGTTAGGCGATTGCCAACCCGCCGGCGCCCAGCGGCCGGCCAGCGCCGCCCGCAATGCCCCGCAGGGCTCGCCAAGCGTCACTTCCGGACACCCCTTCGCGCGCATCCGGGTCTCTTGCCGCGTGCGCCCTACTCGGCCGCCCTTTGCCGCCCGCTGCCATGTCTCGACGGACGGTGCGCCGACCGCAGCGCCTCCAGCTCGGCCCGTTCGCGGGCGGCCAGCCTGAAGGCTTGTTCCTTTGCCGTATGGTATTGCGCTGGCCAACGCTGACTTTCAACGCCGTAATGTGCAGCGGCCTCCAAGGTGAAGTGCGGGTTGGTCAGATGGGGCCGCGCCAGCGCCACCAGGTCCGCGCGGCCGGCCGCGAGGATGGTGTTGACCTGATCGGCGGTGGTGATGTTGCCGACCGCGATCGTCGGCACCTTCGCCTCGTTGCGCACCTGCTCGGAAAACCAGGTCTGGAACATCCGGCCGTAGACCGGCTGTGCCGCAGGCGTCGTCTGGCCGGCGGAGACATCGATCAGATCGCATCCGTGATCGGCCAGCATGCGGGCGATGCGGACTGCTTCCTCGCCGGTCACGCCGTCGGCGCCGACCCAGTCGGTCGCCGAGATCCGGACCGAGATCGGCCGGTCGGCCGGCCAGGCCGCGCGCACCGCATCGAAGACCTCGAGCGGGAAGCGCATACGGTTCTCCAGCACGCCGCCATAGGCGTCGGCCCGCCGGTTGCTGAGCGGGGTGATGAAGCTCGACAGCAGGTAGCCGTGTGCCATGTGGAGCTCGAGCATGTCTGCGCCGGTCTGCGCGGCCATCTCGGCCGCGCGCACGAAATCGGCGGTCGCCGCGTCCATGTCGGCGCGGCGCATCGCGCGGGGAACCTGGTTGAACGGGTAGAACGGGATGGCCGACGGCGCGATCAGCGGCCAGTTGCCGTCTTCCAGCGGCTGGTCCATTCCCTCCCAGCCGATCCGGGTCGAGCCCTTGCGCCCGCAATGGCCGATCTGCATGGCGAACTTGGCATCGGAGGTCTCGTGGACCATCGCGACGATGCGCCGCCACGCCGCGACGTGGTCCGGCGCATAGAGCCCGGCGCAGCCCGGCGTGATCCGCCCGTCCGCGCTCACACAGGTCATCTCCGAGAAGATCAGCCCGGCCCCGCCGGCGGCCAGGCTGCCGAAATGGATGAAATGGAAGTCGCCCACCGTCCCCTCGGTGGCCGAATACATGTCCATCGGCGAGACCACGACGCGGTTGGCCACCACCAAATCCCGGCCGATCCGGAACGGCGTGAACATCGGCGGGGCACCGTCGGCGACGGCCAGGCCGGTGTTGCGCACGCCGTCGGCGAACCAGCCGCGCACCCGCTCGACAAACCCCGCATCCCGCAGCGCGAGGTTGTCGTAGGTGACCTGCTTGGAGCGCGAGAGCATCGAGAACGCAGCCTGGATCGGCGCCATGTCCCAATAGCGCTCGGGGTTCTCGGTCCAGACCACGCTGGTCTCCGAGGCGTGCTGGGTGATCTCGACGGTCTCGCGGCGGGTGTCCTCGAAGCGGGCGAGCGCGGCCGCGAGCGGCCCGCCGCCGGCGAGCGCTTCGTAGAGCGCGATCGCATCCTCCATTGCGAGCTTGGTGCCCGAGCCTATCGAGTAATGCGCGGTGTGCAGCGCGTCGCCCAGCAGCACCACGTTGTCGTGCCACCAGCGCTCGCACCGGATCATCGGGAAGGTGCGCCAGATCGAGCGGTTTCCGATCAGCCGGTGGCCGTCGAGCCGGTCGGCCCACAGACGCTCCATGTGGGCGATCAGCGCGTCCTGGCCGAGGTTGCCCAGCGCGGCCTCGGCGCTGGCCCAGGTCTTACGGGGCGCCTCGATGACCCAGGTGCTCATGTCACGGTTGTACTGATAGGCGCCCAGCACCCAGATGCCGTGCTCGTCGGTGGTGAAGTCGAAGGTGAAGGCCTCATAGGGCCGGGTCGAGCCCAGCCACAGGAAACGGTTGAGCCGGTCCTCGGACCGCGGCCGGAAATGATCGGCAAGCGCCGACCGGATGCCCGAGTTGATGCCGTCGGCGCCGACGATCAGGTCGAAATCGACAAGCCCGGCAAGGCCCTGAATCTCGCTCTCGAAATGAAGCTCCACGCCGAGCGCGCGGCAGCGTTGTTGGAGGATCAGCAGCAGCTCCCGCCTGCCGCAGCCGCAGAACCCGTGCCCGCCGCTCCTGATGGTCCGGCCGTGCAGGACGAAATCGATCTCGTCCCAATAGGCGAAACGCCGGCGGATCGCGTCATAGCTCTCCGGGTCGTAGTCGCGGAAGGTATCGAGCGTCTCGTCGGAGAACACCACGCCGAAGCCGAACGTGTCGTCGTGACGGTTGCGCTCATGGACCACCACTTCCCAGCCGGGCCAGGCCTTCTTGGCCAGCAGCGCGAAATAGAGCCCCGCCGCCCCGCCGCCGACCACCGCGACTCTCATCGCGGACCTGCGCCGATCCGATCCATCGCCCGTCCCATCGTCCCGCCCGACGCTCACAGGCGGATGACGTCGGGGTCGTCCTCGTCGAACAGCCGTTCGGCGAGGCCGCGGCGGCGGGCGATCACCGCGCGCTGGTTGACGTAGCCCTTGTCGGTGATCTCGCCGGCTGCGACAGAGGGGGGCTCGGCCATCAGGAGCGCACGGGCGATGCGCCGGCTGCTGGCCGGGTTCCGGGCGTTGTAGGCCTCCAGCCCACCTCGTACCGCTGCGATCACCAACGGGTGGCGCAATGCGTCCTCGGCCGTGCCGCCGCCGGCGAGTTCCCGGCAATGGGCGAGGTTCGGAAAGACCAGCAGCCCCAGCATGTCGCGGTTTTCGCCCACCACCACCGCGTCCTCGATCTGCGGGGCAGCGGCATCGATGACGGCGACCCGCACGGCCCCGACAGCGACCCAGTTGCCGGTCAGGAGCTTGAACTCCTCCGTCAGCCTTCCGTCATAGACCAGCCCCTTGTCGGGGTCGTTCGGATCGCGCAGGAACCCGGCATCGCCGGTCTTGAGGAACCCTTCCTCGTCGAAGGCTGCAGCGTTGAGCGTCGGCTGATCGAGATAGCCGGCCATGACGTTGGGGCCGCGGGCGCGGATCTCCAGGCGCCCGTGGGTCGGCACCAGCTTGACCTCGCAGCCCGGGACAGGCACCCCGATCAGGCCCGGGCGGTCGATCGGCCAGTGCGCGGTGGTGTGCAGCGGCGCGAGCTCGGTCATGCCCCAGGCCGAGATCATCGGCACCCGCACGCCCCGCGCGGCGATCGAGAGCGCCTCCAACCGCGCCCACAGTTCGGGCGGCAGCGAGGCGGCGGAATAGACGATGACTTCGAGCCGGCGAAAGAAAGTCTCGCGCAAGCCCGCGTCGGCTTCGAGGTAGGGAATCAGCATCGCGTAGCCGCGCGGCACATTGAAATGCGCCGTGGGCGAGACCGCGCGCAAGTTCTCGACCGTCACCGCGATGCCGTCCTCGGTCGGCCTGCCGAGGTCGATATGGTAGGCGCCGCCGTTGCGCAGAACGGCATTGAAATTGTAGTTGGCGCCGCCGGCATGATGCCACGGCTGCCAATCGACCACGACGGGCGGGGTGTCCTCGTAGAATTGGAAGAGCCGGGCCAGCGCCTGCTGGTTGGAGCACAGCATGCGGTGGGTGTTGGGCACCGCCTTGGGCACGCCGGTCGAACCCGAGGTGAACAGGATCTTCGCCACGTCCTCGGGCGCCACCGCATCGAAGGCGCGCTCGACGTCCGGGCCGGTCTCGGCCGCGGCCAGTGCGGCGAACGGAATCGACGGCGCCGCGCCGGGCGGGCGCCGGCCGTGAACCACGGTCTGGTCGGGCCGCAGGATCTCGCCCAGCGCCCGGTCGAACGGCGGGCCGTCTTCGACATAGATCATCGCCGGTCGGACGCATTCGACGGCGTGGCGCAGCCGGTCGATGGCTTGCGGGATTAGCGAATAGGACGGCGAGATCGGCATCACCGGAATGCCGACCTGCATGGCGGCAAGACCCAGCAAGCCGTGATCGATGCTCTTCTCCGACAAGATGGCGAGCGGGCGTGCGGCACCGAGCCCGCGATCCAGAAGCGCCTGCGAGAGCCGGTCCACTACCTGCCGCGCGGTGCCGTAGGTGACCTCGCGCCAGCCGCCGCCGTCCTCGCGCGCGGCAAGGAACAGCGCTTCGGGCCGCGCCTCCGCCCAGCGCCGCAGCCAGATCCCGACCTGCCGGTCGTAGGCGCCGAGCGGCGTGTTGGAGGCGAGCCGGATGGTGCCGTCGGACTCGCGGCGCATGGCGATGTCCGGGACGGCAAAGCGGGTCGGTGCGAAGGCTGCGCTCTCCGGTCCCGCGGGCTGTCGTCTGGCCGGCATCACCCTGACCGCCTGTCCATCCGCCTTACCCTTGCGGCAGCCCGAAGACCCGGCGCGCGTTCTCGCCCATCACCAGGGCCGCGGCGTCGGGGCGGATGTCGAGGGCTGCAATCTCGGCCACCGCGCGCTCGGGATCGATCGCCGGCCAGTCGGTACCGAACAGCACCTTGTGGCGGCCGTAGGTCTGGAGAAAGTGGACGAACGGCGCCGGCCAATGACGCGGCGCGTGGGCATCGGTTCCGATGAAGACATTGTCATGCTTCCAGGCCATAGCGATCATCTCCTCGGTCCACGGGATGCCGATATGGATGCCGAGGATGCGCAGTTCCGGAAAGTCGCAGGCGATGCGGTCCAGCGCGATCGGCCGCCCGACGCTCGGCCGCCGCCGGCCGGCCTGATAGACTAGGCTCTGGCCGACCTGCATCATGACGGGCACGTCGAGTTCGCAGCATTTGGCGTAGTAGGGGTAGTACTTCGCGTGGTCGGGGGCGAGTTCGAAATGGTGCGGGTAGATATGGGCGCCGACGAAGCCCAGCGCACGCACCGCATGCTCGAGCTCGCGCAGCCCTTCCATGCCGCGGAACGGATCGATCCCGGCAAGGCCCGAGAACCGGTCCGGATGGCGCCGGCAGACGGCGTGGACGCGCGCGTAGGGCACCTCGGCCGAATCGCGCTCGCGCCGGTCCCCGGCGCGCGCAGCCACCAGAAGCGAGCGGGCGATGCCGGCGCGGTCCATCTTCCGGAGGTAATCCGGGATCGGCACGCCGTTCCTCATCGCCTCGGGCATCCTGAGCTGTTCCATGAAGGCCGGGTCGATGCCGAGGCTGCCGTCCCGCACCTCACGCGGGGTGAACAGGTTGACCACGATGTCGATCGCGCCGGTCGTCGGCCGGTTCAAGCCGGCCATCGCCTATCGTGTCTGCCCCATGTCGGCGACGCGCTGATCCTCGGGGATGACCTCGCCCTTGATGAGCATCGGCGTCTCGTCGAGCCAGACCGAACAATTGCGCATCGGCATGTCGAGGTGGCACAACGTGTCGCGCGTACCGCCGGCATCGGTGTTCGGCCCGGTCGAGAACATGAAGTTGCCGTAGAACGAGCGTCCGTCGTTGCCGTTGGTCCGGTCCTTCATGATGCCCAGCGCGGTCCAGCGCGCCTTGGGCTGCAGCCCCCAGCCGAGATGGGAGACCGCATAGGCCTCCGGATCACCGTATTGGCGGAAATATTCGCTCAGATACTCCGCGTCGAACGCGCCGTCGATGTCGCTGATGTAGCCGTCCTCGATCGTCAGGCGGATCGGGGTGTTCACGTAGGTGTTGAACGGGAAGATGATGTCGCCCCGGTCGAGAACGACCGTGCCGGATGCGGTGCGCTCGTTGGGCCAAGTGGCGATGAAGCCGGCCGGCCAGTGGTCCCAATGGCCGGGCTCGTCGGCATAGCCGTACTCGCGCAGGATCGGGTATTCGCCGAGCCTGACGGTAAGCTCGGTGCCGGCTGCGGAGGTGACCTGCATCTGGCTGGTCTTCTCGATCGCGCGGGCGGCGGCGCAGACCCGCGCCTTGTCGTCCGGCGAGGGCGGCATGCGCGCCAGCACATCCGGCGGCTCGGTGACGTAGAGGATTCGCGTGCCGGCTTTCATGACCGCCTCCTGCTCGCCGCCGCGCAGCAGGTGGATACCGACCAGGTCGATCACCATGTCGGCCCGGCGGAGCCCCTCCATCGCCGGGAGGTTGTCGGCAAGCCGGCCGGCGCCGTCGTAGATGTGCAGCCGGACGAGGCGGGCGCGGATCTCCTGGACCGCGGTCGTCGCCGCTTCGAGATTTTCGGGGCGCGTATTCTCGCCGGTTAGCACGACCACGGACTCATCGGCTCCGAGCCCGCACAGCGCCAGCGTCTCCTTCCACATCACGACCTGCTGGCCGCGGCTCATCGACATGGCTCCTGTCCTCCCCTCGACATCGCATCGGACCCGACATCGTACCCATGCCGGCGGCGGCGCGTCACCCGGTTTGACCTGCGCGGTGACGCGAAGGCTTGCGATGCAAATCGCAAAACGGGGTCGGAGTCCATTTTTGGACTCTCACGCGTGAAGCCGCTTTGTGTTTGAGCGGACTTCGATCTACAAAATCAGTTCTGCTGAACCGGGGAGGAGACCGAGCCCATGGCAAACGGCGTCAAACAGGACGACTACGCGATCCGCGATCTCGCCCGGGAGGCGCAGCGGCTGATGTCGGTGCACGGCTTCGACGGGCCAAAGCTGCTCGAGGGATTGCGCGAGCCGTTGACCAGGATCCTGGCGCGCGACCTGACCGGCGTGGGCGTAAAGCGCGAAGGCAACCACATCGATGAGTCCCGCTACCTGTACTATGACGGCGAGATGTCGATTACCTTCGACCACCTGCCCAGGGGCAAGGACATCCCGCCGCACGACCACGGCGTGTGGGAAGCGATGGCGATCTATAGCGGGCGCCTCCGGCACACCGTCTACGACCGCAAGGACGACGGCACCACCGAGGGCTATGCCGAGCTCGAGGTCATCGACGACAGGACCCTGGAGCGCAACGACATGGCCATCGTCGCCCCGCCGGCGGAGATCCACGGCTTCACCGCACTGACCGACGACACCTGGTCGGTGACCGTCGTCGGCGGCCGCTACAAGGACGACCGAGCCTACTACAAGCCCGAGACCAATTCCTATGTCCGGCGCAACCCGAAGCTCCAAAAGGTCGTCTGAACGCGCGTGGAATTCGGTCTGAAAGACAGGGCGGTCCTGGTCACCGGCGGGAACCGCGGCATCGGACTTGCCATCGCGCTCGGCTTCGCCGAGCACGGTGCCGACGTCGCGATTTGCGCGCGAGAGGAGGCAGTCTTGCAGACCGCGCGCGCGGCGATCGCCGAACGCGGCGTCCGCACCGCGGCGATCGTCGCCGACCTTTTCACCGCCGAGGGCTGCACGCGTGCAGTCGCGCGTGCAGCCGAAGCGTTCGGGCGGCTCGACGTGCTGGTGAGCAACGCCTCGACCAACGTCAGCGGCCGGCTCGAGACTCTGGGCGACGATGCGTTGATGGAGCGGCTGATGGGCAAGACGCTCGCCTCGATGCGGTGCGCCCGCGCCGCACTGCCGCATCTGCGCAAGTCCGGCCGCGGGCGCATCATCTGCATCGGCGGCACCTCGGCGCGGGCACCGGAACGGGCCTCGCTGCCGGGCGGGCTCGGCAACGCGGCGCTGGCGAACTTCGTCAAGCATTTCAGCATCGATGCGGCGCCGGACGGCATCACCGTCAACGTCGTGCATCCGTTTCTCACCAGAACCGAGCGCCACCCCGACCGCGTCGCCGCCGTTGCGCGCGAACGCGGCCTCACCCTCGAGGCGGCGGAACAGGCGATAGCTGCCGGCATTCCGATCGGCCGCGTCGTCGAGCCCGGCGACATCGCGCCGTTGGTCGTCTTCCTGGCATCGGTACAGGCCGGCGCCATCACCGGCCAGGCGATTGCCGTGGACGGCGGCGCGACGCTCTACGTGGCCTACTGAGGCGGCGCAGGCGTTCGCCTGGCGGTCCGGCCTGTAGGCAAGGCGTGAACGGTCCGGCTCACGCCGCCTGCGCCTGGCGGATCGCCTGCCAGACCGCGAGCGGGGTTGCCGGCATCTGGATGTTGTCGACGCCCAGCGGACGCAGCGCATCGAGGATGGCATGGACCACCGCGGGCACGGCGGCGACCGTGCCGGTCTCGCCCGCGCCCTTGACGCCCAGCGGGTTGGACGTGCACGGCACCTCGATGTCGTCCAGCACGAACGAAGGCATGTCGTCGGCACGCGGCATGCAGTAGTCCATGAACGAGCCCGACATGAGCTGGCCGGAGTCGGGGTCGTAGACTGCGCATTCGCACAGCGCCTGGCCGATGCCCTGGGCGAGCCCGCCGTGGATCTGCCCCTCGAACAGGAGCGGGTTGATGATTACGCCCGAATCGTCGACCGCGCTGTAGCGGACCAGCGCGACATGGCCGGTGTCCCGGTCGACCTCGACCTCGCAGATATGACAGCCGTTGGGGAAGTTGCCGTTCGACGGCGAGAACGTCCCCGTCGCCTCCAACCCGATGCCGAACTCGGCCGGCCAGCCCATCGGCATGAACGAAGCCTGGGCGACCTGGACGATGCCGATCGACTTGTCGGTGCCGGCGACCGTGAACGTGCCCTCGGCGAACTCGATATCGGCCTCGGCCGCCTCCATCAGGTGGGCGGCCATCTTCTTTGCCTTGTCGATGATCCGGTCGGCCGCGTCCTTCAGCGCCGAGCCGCCGATGGTCGCCGAGCGTGAGCCGTAGGTGCCGCGCCCGAAGGCGACGGCATCGGAATCGCCCTGGACCAGGCGAATCGACTCGAAGGGCACCCCGAGCCACTCGGAGATCATCTGGGCATAGATCGTTTCGTGGCCCTGCCCGTGGTTGTGGGTGCCGGCGGCAACCGTGACCCCGCCGGTGGGGTCGAAATAGACCTGCATGCGGTCGTTGAACGGCGCGCCGACCTCGATGAAGAAGGTGATGCCGAGCCCGCGCAGCTTGCCGTTGGCGGCCGATTCCGCGCGGCGGGCGGCGAACGCCGAGACTTCGGCAAGCTCGGTCGCCAAGTCGGTGACGCGCTCGAACGCGCCGCTGTCGTAGATGCTGCCGACCGCGGTCTGATAAGGCATTGCGGCCTGCTTGATGTAGTTGCGCCGGCGCAGCGCGACCGGATCGATCCCCATCTCGACCGCGGCCGCATCGACCAGCCGCTCGATGACGTAGCCCGCCTCCGGCCGCCCGGCGCCGCGATAGGGGCTGATCAGGGTCGTGTTGGTAAAGACGGCGTTGACCTCGATGTGACAGGTCGGCAGGTCGTAGCCGCCGACATACATGGTCGAACCGAGCCCGACCGGGACGGTTGCGGCCTCGCCAAGATAGGCGCCCACGGCGTGGTTGGTCTTCACCCGCATGGCGAGGAACCTGCCCTCGGCATCGAGCGCCAGCGCGGCATCGCTGACCGCGTCGCGGGCGTGCGCGTCGCTGACCAGGCTTTCGCTGCGGTCGGCCGTCCAGCGCACCGGCCGCTGCAGCCGGCGGGCGGCGATGATGACCATCACGTCTTCGCAATAGACGTTGTTCTTCATCCCGAAGCCGCCCCCGACATCGGGGCTGATCACCCGGAAATGGGCTTCGGGCTTGCCGAAGACCTTGGCGTAATGGGTGCGCTGGGCGTGCGGGGCCTGGGTCTCGGTCCACACCGTCCAGTGGTCGGTGGCGGCAACGTAGGCGGCGATCGTCGCGCGCGGCTCCATCGCGTTGCAGATCAGCCGGTTGTTGACCAGGGGCAGACGGGTGACGTGGGCGGCCCGGGCGAAAGCCGCGTCGGTGGCGGCCTTGTCGCCGCGCTCGATCGTGAACCAGGTGTTGTTGTCGGCCTCCTCCCAGACCTGCGGCGCATCGGGCGACGTCGCATCCGCGGTCGCCGTGATCGCGGGCAGGATCTGGTAATCGACAACGATCAACTCGGCGGCATCCTTGGCCTGGTCGAGAGTCTCGGCGACGACGCACGCCACCGGGTCGCCGACGTGGCGAACCCTTCGGCGGGCAAGCACCGGATGAGTCGGGCTGAATTTCGGCGGCGGGGCGCCGAAAGCCATCGGCGGGATGAAATGGGGGATGCCCGGCACGCCTTCGGCCGGGATATCCTCGCCGGTCATCACCAGCAGCACGCCCGCCGCGGCCGCCGCCGCAGCGCTATCGATGGCGGTGATATCGGCATGGGCATGCGGCGAGCGCAGGACATAGGCGTGGACCTGGCCCGGCAGGGTGATGTCGTCGACATACCGGCCCTCGCCCTTGAGGAAGCGCGGATCCTCGGTCCGCGGCACCGGCTGTCCCACTCCGAACTTCACGACGGCCTCTCCCGGATGGTTTGGCGAATTGGTGGCAGTCTTGCCATCCGACGGCCGCGAGTAAAGGCGTTTCCGGTAGACTTTCGCCCGGTCGAGGCAATATTTACCGCTGTGATGCAGCGGACCGACTTCATCAAGATGCACGGGCTCGGCAACGACTTCGTGATCATCGATGCGCGGCTTCAGGCGCCTTGCCTGTCACGCGAGGACGTGCGCGCGCTGGCCGACCGCCGCCGCGGCATCGGGTTCGACCAGTTCATCGTCATCGGGCCGCCGGCCGACCCTGACGCCGATGTGCATTTCACCATCTACAACGCCGACGGCGGCGAGGTCGATGCCTGCGGCAACGCGGCCCGCTGCGTCGCCGGGCTGATGATGGACGAGCTGGCGCAGGACACCGTCCGGCTGCACACCAATGCCGGGACGCTGGCGGCGCGGCGCGCCGGGCCGGGGTTGATCAGCGTCGACATGGGCGAGCCTGCCTTCGACTGGCAACGCATCCCGCTGGCGGAACAGGCCGATACCATGCGGCTCGATCTCGCGGACGGCGCGTTGAGCGGGCCTGCCGCGGTCGGCATGGGCAACCCGCATGCGGTCTTTTTCGTCGACGATGCCGAGGCGGTGGACCTCGCCGTGCTCGGTCCCAGGCTCGAGCACCACCCGATCTTTCCCGAGCGCGCGAATGTTGGCGTCCTCACCGTGCTCGCCCGCGACCGGCTGCGGGTGAGGGTGTGGGAGCGCGGGGCCGGCCTCACCCAGGCCTGCGGCACCGGCGCCTGCGCCGCCGTGGTCGCCGCCGCGCGCCGCGGGCTCGCCGCGCGCCGGGCAGAAGTCGTCCTCGACGGCGGGTCGCTGGAGATCGACTGGCGCGCGGACAACCATGTCCACATGACCGGGCCGTTCGCGGCCAGCTTCAAGGGCTGCTTCCCGGTATGAGCGCGCCCGAGATCCTCACCTTCGGCTGCCGTCTGAATGCCTTCGAGTCCGAGGTGATCCGCCGCCGCGCCGGGGAGGCCGGCCTGCGCGATGCGGTTATCGTCAACACCTGCGCGGTCACCGCCGAGGCCGAGCGGCAGGTGCGCCAGGCGATCCGCCGGGCGCACCGGGCAGCACCCGCACGCCGGATCATCGTCACCGGCTGCGCGGCCCAGCTCGATCCCGCGCGCTATGCCGCCCTGCCGGAGGTCGACCGCGTCATCGGCAACCGAGAAAAGCTCGATGCGGCGAGCTACCGCGCCGGTCCGGGCACCGATGTCGGCGACATCATGGCCGCGCGCACGGGCGCGCAGCACCTGATCGACGGGCTGGAGGGCCGCGTGCGGGCCTTCGTCGAGATCCAGCGGGGCTGCGACCACCGCTGCACGTTCTGCATCATCCCGTTTGCCCGGGGGCCCAACCGGTCGCTGCCGGCGGATGCGGTGATCGCGCAGATCCGCACCCTGGTGGACAACGGCTGCCGCGAGGTGGTGCTGACCGGGGTCGATATCACCGATTACGGCTGCGACCTCGATGGCCGGCGGGGGCTTGGCGCGCTGGTGCGCGCGATCCTGCGGCAGGTCACCGGGCTGCCGCGGTTGCGGCTGTCCTCGCTCGACCCGGCGGAAATCGATGCCGGGCTGATGGACGCGATCGGCGAAGACGCGCGGCTGATGCCGCATTTCCACATCAGCGCCCAGTCCGGATCGGACATGATCCTCAAGCGCATGGCCCGGCGGCACGCGCGCGGCGACATCATCGCATTCTGCGACGAAGTGCGCCGGGCGCGGCCGGAGGCGGTCTTCGGCGCCGACATGATCGCCGGATTCCCGACCGAGACCGAGGCGATGTTCGCCGACTCGCTGTCGCTGGTCGATCAGGCGGGGCTTTCGTATCTGCACGTCTTTCCCTATTCCGCGCGGCCCGGGACGCCGGCGGCCAGGATGCCGCAGGTCGCGGCCCAGGCGCGCAAGGACCGCGCCGCGGCGCTTCGCAAGGCGGGCGCTGCGCGGCTGGATGCGCTGCTGGCGAGCCGCCTCGGCGCGCGCGAGCGCGTTCTGGTCGAGTCCGACCAGCTCGGCCGGACGGAGCAGTTCGCCAAGCTGCGACTCGACCGCGCGGCGCCGCCGGGCGCGATCGTCGCCGCCGTCGTGACCGGCCATGGCGCGGGCGCGCTGGACGGCCGGCTGCACGCATGAGCGATGCGCCTACGTCCTGGCTCGGCCGGCTGAGCGCCGGGCTGTCGCGGACCTCGCGCCGGCTGTCGGACGGCATCACCGGGATCTTCGCGCGGCGCACCCTGGATGAGGCGGCGCTGCAAGAGCTCGAAGATCTGCTGATCGGCGCCGACCTCGGGGTCGAGACCGCCGCCAGGCTCGCGGCCAACCTGGCCCGGACCCGCTTCGGGACGGAGGTCACGGCCGAGGAGGTGCGCGCAGCGCTGGCCGAGGATATCGCCGGCATCCTCGATCCGGTTGCCGTGCCGCTGACGATCGATGCCGCGCTGAGGCCCCATGTCGTCCTGGTGGTCGGCGTCAACGGGACCGGCAAGACCACCACCATCGGCAAGCTCGCCAAGCAGCTCGGCGAGGACGGCCACAAGGTGATGCTGGCCGCCGGCGATACGTTCCGCGCCGCCGGCGTCAGCCAGCTCGCGCTGTGGGGCGAGCGTATCGGCTGCCCGGTCGTGTCCCGGCCGACCGGCGCGGACGCCGCCGGGCTGGTCTTCGACGCCCTGGCGCGGGCGCGCGACGAGGGCGCCGACGTGCTGCTGGTCGACACCGCCGGGCGGCTGCAAAACCGGGCCGACCTGATGGCCGAGCTGCAGAAGATCATCCGGGTGATCGGCAAGCTCGATCCGGACGCGCCGCATTCCTGCCTCCTGGTACTCGATGCGACCACCGGCCAGAACGCCCACGCCCAGGTCGGCACCTTCCGGGAGATGACCGATGTCACCGGGCTGGTGCTGACCAAGCTCGACGGTTCGGCCAAAGGCGGCGTCGTGGTCGCGCTGGCCGAGCGCTTCGGCCTGGCGGTACACGCGGTCGGCGTCGGCGAAGGCGAGGACGACCTGCGCCCGTTCGAGGCCACCGCCTTCGCCCGCCGCCTGGTGGGACTGGTAGACTAGCGCAGGCCTGCTGCGGATCGCGTCGGGCGCTTGCCGGCCAAAATCCGTGTTGTTAGGCTCCGATAGCCGACAGGCGTTGAACGAGGCACCGCCAATGAGCACTGCCCTCTCCGACCCCCGAGACTCCAGGCGCAACGGCGCTGCGCGATACTTCTCCGAAGAGGAGCTCGCGCCGACGCGCGCGCGTCTGGAGGATGCGCGCCACCTGCCGGGCCACTACTACACCTCCCCGGACATCTACGAGATGGAGGTCGAGAAGCTGTTCATGCGGGACTGGCTGATGCTCGCCCGAGTCGAAGAGCTCTCCGAGCCCGGCGATTTCATGACCATGGAGATCGTCGGCGAGCCGATCCTGCTTTGCATGAACGCGCATCGCGCGCTGCGCGCCTTCACCAACGTCTGCCGGCATCGCGGTGCCGCGGTCGCCTCGGGAAACGGCAATACGCCCGACTTCCGCTGCCCGTTCCACGGCTGGATCTATGACCTCGACGGCAAGCTGGTCGCGCCGTCGCAGCCTCGCGGGCTGCCGCGCTTCGATGTCGCGAGCTGCGGCCTGTCGCCGATCAGGCTGGAGACCTGGGGCGGCTGCATCTTCGTGTGCTTCGACGACGAAGGCCCGAGCCTGGCCGAATACATGGCCGCCGACGCGTTCGCCGACTCCGCGGCGTTTCTGCGGTCCGAGGACATGCGGCTGGTCGACCGGTTCACCTACGAGATCGACTGCAACTGGAAGCTTCTGCCGGAGAACCTGATCGACACCTACCATGTCGAGGTCATCCACAAGGGCAGCTTCGCGACCGAGGGCTTCGGCGAGACCTCGCTGCGCGACGTGGTGTTCACCAAGTGGGGCTGGCGCAAGGTCTATCCGAGCCGCAGCATGTCGCCCGACGGCGCGCTTCTGTTCGGGCCGACGCCGTGGCTCGCCGATCACGAGCTCGGCCCGTCCTTTGCCTACAGCGCCTTCCTGCGGCCGAACTTCAACTTCCTGGCCCGTGCGGACATGATCCAGCCCTGGGTGAGCTATCCGCTGGGGCCCGAACGGTCGCGGGTGACCGGGTTCACCTGCCTGTGGAAGGGCGCGGAGGAAACGCCGGCGTTCGCGCAGAAGGTCGAGCTTCTCAAGGACTTCGCCCGCAAGTTCGCGGGCGAGGACATGGAATTGCTGCAATACACCCAGAAGGGTCTGCGTTCGCGGCGGTTCGCCGGCGGTCCGATGCACGCTCAGGAGATCGCGATCCATCACCGGATCAACCGCTATCTGGACGCGATGCAGGGCGACGGCGACGCCCGCTAGCCGCGAGGAAAGGGGAAACGATGGCTTCCGATGCGGATATGGTCTCTCTGTTCAGGCAGGAACTCGAGCTGTGCAAGGTCGGCGCGGGCACCAGCCTTGCCGTCCTGGCTGAGGGTGAGGTCCGGGCGGACTACGCCGCGGCCTTCCTCGCCGCGGCCGCGGCGCTCCGCGCCGATGCCTTCCAGGTCAACATCAGGAAGCGGCCGGGCAGCTTCTTCGGCCCGGGCAATTCCCTGAAGGGCAATGCGCCGGCTATCACCGCGCTCAAGGGCGTGGACATGGTCGTCGATCTGGTCGGGCTGCTGTGGTCCGAAGAGCAGACCGAGATCACCGCCGCCGGCCCGCGCATGCTGCTGGTGGTCGAGCACATCGAGGTGCTGCGCCGCATGTTGTCCACACCGGACGACCGGCAGCGCATCGAGGCGGGCGCGGAAATTCTGGGCAAGGCGAAAGAGATGCGCATCACCTCGCCCGGCGGCACCGATGTCGTCTACCGGCTCGGCAAGTACCACGTCGTCCAACAATACGGGTTCACCGACACGCCGGGCCGCTGGGACGCCTGGCCGGGCGTGTTCCTCTACACCGCCGCCCACGACGACGGCGTCGACGGTACCGTGGTCATCGACACCGGCGACATGCTGCTGCCCTTGATGCGCTACGTCATCGATCCGATCACGCTGACGATCGAGGCCGGCATGGTGACCGGGATCGCGGGTGGGGGGTTCGATGCTGAGCTGCTGCGCACCTTCATGGCCGGGTTCGACGACCCGCGAGCGTACGCCATCTCGCACATCGGCTGGGGGCTGGATGCCAACGCGCGCTGGGACTTCATGGCGACTGGCCACGCCGGGGCCCAATCGGGCGGCCAGGACGGCCGCGCCTTCTACGGCAACGTGCTGTTCTCGACCGGGCCCAACACCGAGGTCGGCGGTACCAACGATACGCTCTGCCACCTCGACATCCCGCTCAAGGGCTGCACGCTCTATCTCGACAACCAGATGATCGTCGACGGCGGGCGCATCGTGCCCGAGGAGATGCGGGTCGCCGGCGGCTGAGGCGCCTAGCGCAGCCGCGGCGGCACCCGCACGCGCTCGGGCAGGGCCGTGCCGCGGCCCTGCGTCTGCGCCCGCGCAAGCACCTCGATGCCCAGCGCGAGGTCGGAAATACCCATCCCCATGGCCTTGAACAGGGTCAGGTCACAGGCTTCCGGGCGGCGTGCGTCCTCGGCGATCACCCGCGATATCGGCAGCACGTCCGACCAGGCAGCGTCGTCCTCGCCATAGCGCCGGCGGAACTCCGCCGAAAGCGCGCGTACACCCTCGATGGTGTCGACCACGATCATCGCGCATCGCGCAAAGATGTCCTGCGCGAACTCGACTCGTGCCGGCACGATCGCGCCCATCGCGTTGATATGCGTCCCTGGTGCGACCATCGAGGCGTCCAGGAACGGCTCTGTCGCGTTGGTGATCAGCGTGATGATCGATGCGCCCTCGACGGCCTCTTCCAGGCTTGCGCAGGCGCTCACCTCGAGGTCGAGCTCTTGGCGTGTCCGTTCGGCGAAGGCCTCGCGCGCCTCCCGCCTGCGGCTGAACACTCGGACATGGCGAAGGCCGCGGACCGCGGCGCAGGCGGCGACCTTGGGCAGCGCCTGCTTGCCCGAGCCGATAACCGCCAGAACGTCGGCGTCCGGTCGGGCAAGCCGTCGTGTGCCGACGCCGGTCATCGCCGCGGTGCGCATCTGGCCCAGCGCGGTGGCCTCCACCACCGCGCGCAACCTGCCGTCCTCCAGCGAGAACAGGACCAGCACGGTCTGCGACCTGCCCTGCAGGTTGACCCAGGTCTTGGTGCCGCAGATCCCCGCACCGGCGACCGCGCCGCCGATTGCATGCATCGCATCGTTGGCCGCGACCATCAGGTGCGCCTTGGGCATATTGGCCGCCTCGCCGGCCGCCTCCAACAGCAGCGTGCGCTCCAGCGCATCGATCGCCTCGGGCAGGGACAGCATCGCCGTCACGTCGGCCTCGGTGATCCACAGGGCGGTCTCGTTCATCGCTCAGCCGGTGCCGCCCGCGTTTTGCAATCCGCCGGGCGGGTTGCCGCGGGGCAGCGGGACGGGCTCGGCCAATGACTCGCGGTAGTGGCCGAGCGCCCATAGGACCGAGGGGAAGGCGATCTCATCGCTCGGAATATCGGCCCAATCGAACAGGCCGACCTCCAAGCTCTCCACGCCGGCGGCGATTTCGGGCGTGGCGAGCCGGGCGCGGTAGATGAGCTGCACCTGGCTGATCCGCGGGATGTTATAGACCGCGAGCAACCCCTCGATCTCGATCCGCGCGCAGGCCTCTTCCATCGCCTCGCGCGCCGCGCCGGCCTCGGTGGTCTCGTTGAGCTCCAGATAGCCGGCCGGCAAGGTCCAGCGCCCGCGGCTCGGCTCGATCGCCCGGCGGCATAGCAGCACCCGGCCGTCCCAGGTCGCCACCGAGCCGACGACGATCTTCGGGTTGTCGTAGGTGATGAAACCGCAGTCGCCGCAGATCAGGCGCTCGCGCGTGTCGCCTTCGGGGATCGCCCGGATCGAAGGGCCTGAAAGAATCGGCCTTGGCATGGCCGCACTGTGCCGGCCCGCCGCGCCCGGTGCAACATGAACCGGCTCCGGGCTTCGTCGGTTCCCGGTCGCAAGCAATGTGCCGGCGGCCGGTGCGGCTGCAACGCTTCGTCTCGACTGGAATTTCGCCCGCTCCCACCCTAGTCTGCGCTGCCCCGGCCGAAGAACGGCAGCGCGGGCAATCGACAAGAGGCGCGAAGAGATGACCGGAACCCGGCTCCCCGACGACATCGATCCCGAATCCGGCTGCCGACTGCCCGTGCCCCGGCGCGAGGCGTTGGATGCGGCCGCGGCGGAGATCTTCGATCAGCTCCGGACGCCGTCGGGACGGTCTCTGGTCGGGCTCAACGGGCCCGGCGGCATCCGGCTCAACAGCCCGCAGCTCGCAGTGCTGAACCAGCCGCTCAACGGCTATCTCCGCTGGGAGACGGCGCTGCCCGGGCGCATCCGAGAGCTTGCGATCCTGGTGGTCGCGCGCGCCCAGGACTGCCAGTTCGAATGGGTCCAGCACGAAGGTGCGGCGGAACGGGAAGGCCTGTCGGCCGAGACCATCGACATCGTACGCCACCGCGGGCCGGTCGACGGGCTGGACGAGACGGAGGCCGCGGTCATCACGCTCGGCCGCGAAATCTTCGAGGACAAGCGCGTCGGGCCGCAGACCTACGCCCGTGCGCTCGCGGCCTTCGGTGCGCGCGACCTGGTGGACCTGGTCTCGCTGATGGGGCTTTATGCGGCGACCGCGGCGCTGCTGACCGCCTTCGACATGCAGCTCCGGCCCGGCCAGCAGCCGAGCCTGCCGATATCCTGATCCTGATCCTGATCCTGTGCGAGGAAACCGATGAAACTCCTGTTCTTCAACGACTTCAACCTGGGCGTCCTGGTCGGTGACCGCGTGGTCGATGTCTCCGACGTGGTCGCCGATATCCCGCGGCTCGGCCCGCACGACGTCATTGCCGGCCTGATCGCGCGGTTCGAGGACTATCGTGCCGCCCTGGAGGCGGCTTCGCGGGGCGAAGGGGTGCCCGTGGACAGCGTGCGGATCCGCCCACCCCTGCCGCGGCCGCGCAACATCGACTGCATGGCGGTCAACTACATGGAAGACGGGACCCGCGACGCGCCGGCGCAAATCAACGCGTTCCATAAATCACCGGGCGCGGTGATCGGCCACGGCGACACGATGGTCCTGCCCGATGCGCCGGCGACCGTCTTCGAGGGCGAGGCCGAACTCGCGGTGGTCATCGGCAAGCGGGCCAGCCATGTCGGCGCTGCAGATGCGATGGACCACATCTTCGGCTACACCGCCTTCATCGACGGTTCGGCGCGTGGGCTGCCACCGTCCGGCAACACGTTCTACCAGGTCAAGTCGCGCGAGACCTTCGCGCCGATCGGGCCGTGGATCGTGACCGCCGACGAGATTGCCGATCCTCAGAAGCTCCGGGTCAGGCTGTGGAACAACGGCGATCTGATGCAGGACTTCAACACCGACGACATGGCCCACCCGATCACCCGCTGCATCGAATGGATCAGCGCGATCCACCCGCTGGAGGTCGGCGACATCCTGGCGACCGGCACCAACCACCGCGGCCTGCACCCGTTCCAGGACGGCGACCGGATCGAGCTCGAGATCGAAGGGATCGGCCGGCTCGCGATCACGGTGCGCGACGATCTGAAGCGGACCTGGGAGCGGATAACCCGGCGTCAGCATGCCGAGGCCGGCGGCGATGGCCCGCATACCGTCCAGACAGGCGGCAAGTACGCGCCGGGCTAGGCGCCTGCCCGGGTCACGGCGCGGATCGGGGGAGGTCGGGCATGCAATTCGGGATCGGACAGTCCGTCCTGCTGGTGGAGGACCGCCGCCTGGTCCGCGGGCAGGGCAACTACACCGGCGATCTCGACCTGCCGGGCGCGGCGTGGCTGCAGGTGGTCCGCTCGCCCCATGCCCACGCGCGCGTCCTGTCGTTGGCAACCGATGCGGCCCGCGCCGCACCGGGCGTGCTGGCCGTGCTGACGGCGGAGGATCTGCGCGAGGAGGGCTTCGGCAGCCCGGCGATCGATTTCTTCGGCATCGAGGGCGGCGCCTACCGCCATCGTGAGGGCACCGGGCTGTTCATGCCCGACAACGCGCTGCTGGCGTCGGATCGAGTCCGCCATGTCGGCGAAGCCATCGCCCTGGTCGTGGCCGAGACCGACCCGCAGGCGCGCGACGCCGCGGCGCTGGTCGAAGTCGCGTTCGAGCCGCTGCCGGCCGTCGTCGATCTGGCGGCCGCGCTCGAACCCGGGGCGCCGATCGTGTGGGAAGGCGCGCAGGGCAACCTGTGCGCCGATGTCGACTACGGCGATGAGGCCGCCACGGACGAAGTTTTCGCGGCCGCTTCCCATGTCGTGACGATCGAGGCGGTCAACAACCGGGTGATCATCAACCCGATGGAGCCACGCGGCGCGGCGGCCACCTTCGATCCGGCGACCGGCCGCTTTACCGTCCATGCGACCACCCAGATGCCCCACCGCGCGAAGACCATGCTGGCCGAGCAGATCATGAACCTGCCGCGCGAAACCGTGCGGGTGGTCTGTCGCGACATGGGCGGCGGTTTCGGCACCCGCGGCGCGCCGATCCCGGAATGCTTCTACGTCCCCTGGTGCGCGCGCCGCACCGGGCGACCGGTCAAATGGACCTGCGAGCGGTCCGAGGGGTTCGTGAGCGACCCGCACGGCCGCGACAACTCGAGCACCGCCGCGCTCGCGCTTGACGCCCGCGGCCGCTTCCTCGCGCTCAAGGTCGATACGATCGCCAATCTCGGCGCCTATCCCGGCGGCATCGGGCCGATGGTGCCCGTGGTCCTGGGACCGCGGGTCCAGACCGGGGTCTACGACATCCCCGTGCTCCATGCCCGGATCCGCGTGGCCTACACCGCCGCCGCACCCTGCGGTGCTATCCTATTGATGTAGAGTGTCTTTTTTCCTCGTGCAGTTGCAGATCCGGGCGACAGCGATGGCCGCTTTTTCCCCGCCTGCAACAGTCCGCAGGAGGAAAGAACGATGCCGAGCATCCATCTCGACCAGACCCGAGTCCAGGGGCTCAAGCCCGGCCGGTCCGCTTACGATGTCCGCGATCGGACCCTGAAGGGCTTTGGTGTGCGGGTGCTGCCCTCGGGCGGCAAGAGCTACTTCATACACAGCCAGTACCGGGGCCGACGTGTCTGGAAGATGATCGGCGAGGCAGAGGACATAGGCGTCGAGGAGGCCCGCTCCCGGGCGGCGGCGCTGTTGGCGGCAATCCGGCATGGTGAACACGCGCCCGCGATACTGGAAGAGACCGTCTTCGAGGCCGTCGCCGAGGAAGTGTTCCGACGCTATGGGAGGAACTGGAAGCCGCGAACGGTGAAGGTCAACTGGGAGTATTACCGGAACCAGATCCTGCCCTGGTTCAGGGGGATGCAGATCACCGAAATCACCGGAAAGGACGTGCAGGAATGGTTCGCGGCCCTTCATGCAACGCCTGCGGCGGCGGACCGTTCGGCCCCGATCCTGTCCGTGATCATGGGCCAGGCCGAGGTCTACGGCTACCGGCCCGAGGACAGCAATCCCTGCAAGGGCATCAGACGCTACCGGCGCCGGGGGCGGGAGCGGTTTCTGTCGGCGCCGGAGTTGCGCAGACTGGCTGTGGTTCTGGACCGCCATGAAGCCGACTACCCTCTTCACGTGTCCTTCATCCGGCTGTTGCTGTTGACCGGGTGCCGCAAGAGCGAAGTTCTGACACTCGAATGGTCATGCTTCCGGGAGGGTAAGCTGTTTCTGCGCGACAGCAAGACCGGACCGCGAACGGTCTGGCTGTCGTCCGCCGCCAAAGATGTGCTGAACCGGCTGTCCCGCCGGACGGGCTGGGTGTTCCCGTCGCCCCGGAAGGACGGGTTCTTGAGCGCTTCGGCGATCGGCCCTTTCTGGCAGCGGGTTCGGGTGGAGGCGGGATTATGCGATGTCCGGCTGCACGATCTCCGTCATTCCTATGCCAGCATCGCCCTGATGCGCGGCGAGACCGTGCTGACGATCGGTAGGCTGCTCGGGCATAACGATCCGGGGACCACCCTCAAATACACCCATCTTGCCGATGGGGTGGTCCGCGAGGCGGCTGAGACCGTGGGCTCTGTTCTCGGCGAGGGCTGAGCGATGGCGACTGCGAAAGCAGGCGCGCGGAAGATGCGCCTGACCGACGCCGCGATCACGAAGCTCAAGCCAAGGCCCAATGAATATACCGTCTGGGACAGCCGGGTCGGCGGATTCGGTGTGCGGGTCCGGCCCTCGGGGCATCGGGGTTATGTCTACCATCGCAAGGTCGATGGCCGGGTGAGCAGGATCACCCTGGGCCCGGCGTCCCTGAGGACGGTCGAGGAAGCCCGCCGGGAATGTCTCAAGATCGAGGTCTCGGCGTCGACCGCCAGGCCAGAAGGCCAAACCTGCGAGGCCCTGACGTTCGCGGCGTTCGTCAACGGTCCATGGAGGGCGGCCTGTTACGCTCGCTTCAAGGCATCGACGCAAAGACGAACGGACATCGTCCTGAACAACCAGCTGCTGCCGGCTTTCGGGGTCTTGGCCCTCGACCGGATCACCCGTGTCGAGGTGAACTGGTGGTTCGACAGCTACAGCCGGACAGCGCCGGGCAGTGCCAACAGGGCGTTGGATGTCCTTCGCCAGACCATGAACCATGCGGTCCAGCGAGGCTGCATCGCGGCCAACCCGACGCGCGGGGTCAGGCGAAACCCGCGCCCGAAGCTCACACGGTTCCTCTCACGGAGGGAGATCCGCCGTCTGCATGAAGTGCTCGGCGGCTATGCCGTCGGGTCGCTGTCCCAGAGGCGGCAGGCGGACATCATCCGCCTGCTGTTGCTGACCGGGTGTCGAAAGGGGGAGATCATGGGCCTGCGGTGGCGGGAAGTGAAAGACGATGCCCTCCACCTCGAGGACAGCAAGACCGGGCCGAGGCGGGTATTCCTGAACACAGAGGCCTGCGGCGTCATCGGGCGTCAACCACGCAAGGAAAGCGCCTATGTGTTTCCATCACCGGTCAATCCGCAGCACCCTCGTCGCGGCGATCTCACGGTGTGGAATTCTGTGAGGAAGAAAGTCGGGATCGAGGATGTCCGGCTGCACGATCTCCGCCATACATTCGCCAGCCACGCCGTCATGCAGGGCGTCCCGCTCCCGGTGGTCGCGCGGCTGCTCGGCCACAAGCAGCTGAGGATGACGCTCCGCTACGCCCATGTAGGGGACAGCGAGATTCAAACGGCGGCGGAACGGATCGGGGAAACAATCACCGCGCTGATGGAGGGTGAGTCGGGGAAGAACGGCGCGTCTGGTTCCGCGCCATAACGTTACCTGCTTATCCGTGAAAGTCATCCGGCGATGAGCAAGCGATAGGGCATGGGCTCGGTTCGTGCGGCGCTATGGACGAAACGCGGGATCATCGTCTGGAGTTGATAGCGCCGGTTGTAGCGCCAAGCGAAACTGGCGAGGTAGCGTTCGGCATGGTCGGGGCCGAGCTTGCGATAGGTCCCGGTGATCGCGCACTTGATGTTGCCGAGCGTCGTGTTGACCCATTTGAATGGCGCCATGCGGGCCGCCTGTCGACCGGACCCGGTGCGGATCGCCCGATGGCTGCAGGCGGCGTCGTCGAGTGCGCTCCAACAGCCCAGGCCGTCCGTCACAACCGCCGTCCCAGGGGCCAGCCAGTGCTTGGCGCCGCGCGCGATCTCGCGCTTGCGGAAACCCTTGACCGGCGCCAGCTTCACCTTGCGCGGGCGCCCCTCGGAACTGGTTGAAACCGCCGCCACGAAGGGCGTCTTGCCTGGCGCGCCGCGGCCCCGCTTGCCGCCGGAGTGCGCCCCGCCAAGATAGGCGTCGTCCGTCTCGACCCGCCCCGTAAGCCGTGTCTCCCCCTCGCGCCGCGCCATCACCGCCATGATCTTGTGCTTCACGGTCCAGGCCGTCGGCTGCTTGACCCCGAGACGGCGGCCGAGTTCCACCGACGAGATGCCGTCCTTCGCCGTCACGATCAGGTGGATGGCTGCGAACCACAGTGTCAGCGGCAGCTTGGTCGCGTGGAAGATCGTGCCCGCCGTGGGCGATGTCTGCGTCTTGCACCGGTTGCATTGATAGAGCCCCCGACCGGCCAGCACGCAATGCCCGCGATGGCCGCAGCAGGGGCAGACGAAGCCGTCCGGCCAGCGCAGCCGGACCAGCGCCGAGCGCCACTGCTCCTCGGTGCCGAAGGCCTCGCGAAACGCCTCGTCGCTCAGACCACGCTCCCGCGATGCAACCTGGAACCCCATAGCCGTGACCTCCATAGACAGAACATATCGAGAACATACATCTCCTCAGGCGGAGTGTCTCGGATAAGCAGGAAGCTCTTTTATGGGTCTAGACCCTAAGGCCATGGACTATATGCTCGAGCGCTGGCCCAGCTTCACCCGCTTTATCGACGACGGCCGTATCTGCCTCTCCAACAATGCCGCCGAGCGCGCCCTCAGAGGCATCGCCATCGGGCGCCGCAACTGGACCTTCGCCGGGTCCGACCGCGGCGGCCAGCGCGCCGCCGCCGTCTACACCCTGATCGAGACCGCCCAACTCAATGACGTCGATCCCCGAGCCTGGCTCGAAGACGTCCTCCGACGGATCAACGACCACACCGCCTCGCGCATCGAAGAACTCCTCCCTTGGAACTGGAAAGCGGCCGCCGAACAAGACCTCGCCGTCTGACCGAAAAATCATCCCGGCTTCATCTGAAAACCACGCCGACCGTGGTCGTCACCGGATGCGTACCGCTCGTCTCGCCGCCGACCCGGTGCAGGCGGCGGCGGAACAGGTAACCTCGAGCATCGCCGCCATCCTGAAGGCCGGCGCGCGAAGGACCAAGGCCGCCTCGGCGTAACGATTGTCGACCGACGTCGCCCGCGGCGGTCAGAAGCGCCGTTGGCCCCGCAGTATGACGCCGTGATCGGGGGCATCGTCATTGGCGGCCTCGCGGCGCCGGGCTTCGACCGACAGGTTGAGCGACGGCGCCACGTCAAGCCGGCCGCCCAGGGTGTAGCGTCGAGCCCCTTCACCGGCGAGCGAGAGGCCGCCATAGGGGGTCAGCACCCCCCGGCCGCCGAACACGCCGAAGCCATAGCCGAGTTGCCCCTCGAGGCGGCCTTGCGCCTGGTTATCGTTGGCCGGGCGGCCGGTCACGCCGTCTTGCCACAACCGCTGCACGCCGCTTTGGGTCTCGCCCCAGGCCGGTTGCAGGCTCAGAGACAAACCTCGGCGGGCAGCACCCAGATCGAGCCGGACCAGACCGCCGATGCCCCATTCCTCGTAGTTGCCGCCATGGACCAGCACGGTGCGGCTGTGGCCCTCGACGGTAAGACCGCTCGCCGGGTCGTGGTAGCGGAGGCTGCCGCCGAGCTCGACGCCGGCGCCGGTCTCGCCGCCGCCGCCGTCATGGCGAAGACCAAGCTCGACCGCGGGCGTCAACGTGCCGCCCGAGGCGAGTTTGTGCGCATGGCTGCCCTCGAGGCCGAGCCGCACCGTGCTGGCATCCACCGTCAGCTCGTTGATGTCGGCGCCATTACCCTCGACGTCGACCCGCGTCAGCGAGCCCTCGCCCTTGAGCGTGAGTCTTGTCGTACCGCCTTTGATCAGATCGTCACTAGCCTGGATTATTCACTCCGACCCTGATTTTGGGTTGGTGGGCATGGCGTAACTCGTTGTCATCGTGTAGAAATTCGTTGTCGAGGCGAGTTTCTTCGCGAACAACGAACCGCCACACCCACCATGACGGACGATAGCCTTTTTGCCTTTGATCTGCCAGCCGTCCGGCGCAAGAAAGTGCGCGCTGCCTTCGACGGCGGCCTGATCTCCTCTGACGGTGGCCTGGTTCTGCTGCGCGAGGCGGAACGCCGTCTGGGCCTGGCCGGTCTGCTGGCCGGGTGCATTCGGGATCGTCGCGATCCGGCGCTGATCACCCACACGCTGGCCGAGATGGTGCGCTTTCGCATGTTCGCGATCGCCTGCGGCTACGAGGATGCCGACGATTGCGACCGCTTGCGATCGGACCCTCTGTTCAAGCTTGCGGTGGGGCAGGCGCCGGAAAGCGGCCGCGAGTTGTGTTCGCAACCGACCATGTGTCGGCTGGAGAACATGCCCTCGCGGATCGAGGCGGCGCAGATGACGGCGGCGCTGGTCGATATCTTCTGCCGCAGCTTCCCCGCGCCTCCCGCCACCATCACCCTGGACATCGACGACACCTGCGATCCGGTGCATGGCCACCAGCAGCTGTCGCTGTTCAACGCCCATTACGACACCCGCTGCTTCCTGCCCATCCACGTCTACCATGTCGAGAGCGGCAAGCCGGTGGCGGTTCTCCTGCGCCCGGGCAAGACACCCTCGGGAGCCGAGGTTCGCAGCGTCCTCAAGCATCTGGTCCGCCGCATCCGCCGGCACTGGCCGCGCACCCGCATCGTCTTCCGGGGAGACTCCCACTACGGCCGGCCGGAGGCCATGGCGTGGTGCGAGGACAACGGCGTCGATTACATCTTCGGCCTGGCGGGCAACAGCGTGCTGCGCGCTCTGGCGGACGAGGCGGCCGACGACCTCAAGGTGCGCCGCGCCAAAGCCGGCGCCGAAAAGATGCGGACCTTTGCCGCCTTCGACTACGCCGCCGGCTCCTGGAAGCGCAACCGCCGGGTCGTCGCCCGTCTCGAGGCCACCCCCCGCGGCTTCGATGCCCGCACCATCGTCACCTCGCTGACCGGCGAGGCCCGTCATCTCTACGAAGATGTCTACTGTGCCCGCGGCCAGGCCGAAAACCTGATCAAGCTGCACAAGACCCAACTCGCCTCCGACCGAACCTCTTGCCAGAGCCCGACCGCCAACCAGCTCAGGCTGGTCCTGCACACCTGCGCCTACTGGCTGATGCTCGCCCTGCGCAGCGCCATTCCACAAGCAGCGCCTCTCGCCAGAGCCGAGTTCGCTACCCTCAGGCTGTGCCTGATCAAGATCGGCGCCCGCGTCGTCGAAAAGGCCGCCCGCGTCCGCATCCAATTCGCCTCGGCCTGCCCCGACGCCGCGCTCTTCCGCCTGCTGATCGGGCGTCTCGCAACCGCCGGACCCTGAACACAGGGGCCGCGTGTCCCTCGAACCCGACGATCTTCAACCCCAAACGCCTGACAAGACAAAGCCGAAAACAGACGCACCACCGCGTCAGCCACCCGTTCGCGCCACGCCCGCAGCATCGAAAATCACCGACAGGATGAATAGATCGGGCTAGAGAGCAGCGTGCCGCTCGCGCCCAGCGCCGCCGACCACTGCGTCAGGTCGCTCAACTCCGGGATCCCGCCATCGTCGTCGATTTCAAGCTCGCCCCAGCCGTAGCCAACCGTCCCCCAGAGACTGAAACCTTCGTTCACCGACCAGCTCGCATAGGGGTTCACGCTGGTCATACGGTTCTTGAGCGTGCCGCCCGCCGCAGTGCCGGTGCTCCCGTCCGTGTAGTCGAACGAACCCCTGGAGATCGAGCCCGAAAGACCGGCCAGCAGGTTCTCGCGCAGCCGCGTATCGGCGCCGAGATGGGCACTCCACAGGTCGCCGTCCCATTCCACCGCGCTGCTATCACCGCCCGAGAGACTGCGGTAATCGCCGCGGCCCCAGACCCCGATGTCGCCGACACCGCCGACCTTGCCGCCTTCCGCCGCGTTGAGCGAGAGCGCGAAGGACGAGCTGCCCAGCACCCGTGCCAGGTCGAGCGTGCCGTCCTCCAGCGCCTGCTGGTTCGATTTCAGGACATGGTAGAGCGTCGATTGACCGGCAATGCTGGCCGTCGCCGCCGGCACGTTGCCCGAGGCGACCGCCTCGATGCGCCCGGTCACCGCCGCGAGCGTGCTCGCCGCGACCGCCCGCGTGACCTGCGGGAGCACCGTGTCGATCACACCGCCCGGGCGGTTCACCCGCATCTGCCGGATCTCGGTTAATCTCTCCTTCCATAGCTTGGTCAACGCCTCGAGATCGAGACCGGCGCCATAGACGTCTGAGGTGGCTCCACCTTTTCGGACAGCCTGGCGGCTGAGTTAAGGTGTATTCCGGTTATCGATCAGGCCGCCAGAATCCCTTTCATGCGATCTTCCTGTTGTTGCTGCGCCTGTGGGGCTTGAACGCATGCGTTCAAGGGCAAGGCGCGAAGCGGCTTGTCCATCATATCCACAGGCGTCTCGCCTCGCCAGGCCTCGGCCGGGGTTCTCCCACCCAGCGCCGAGTGCGGCCTCTCGGTGTTGTAGAAGCTGACCCATTCAGCGATCAGTCGCCGGGCCGTGAAGCCGTCGGCGATCTCGTGGAGATAGATCGCCTCGTATTTGAGTGAACGCCACAGCCGCTCGATAAAGATATTGTCCATGCACCGGCCCCTGCCATCCATCGAGACCCGGATGCCGGGCGCCTGCAAGCGCCCGGTGAAGGCGAAGCTGGTGAACTGGCTGCCCTGGTCGGTGTTGAATATCTCCGGTGCGCCATGCCGGGCCAGGGCCTCGTCGAGCGCGTCTGTGCAGAAGCTCGCGTCCAGCGTGTTCGACAGCCGCCAGGCCAGGACGAACCGGCTCGCCCAGTCCATGATCGCCACCAGGTAAAGGAAGCCGCGCTGCACCGGGATGTAGGTGATGTCGGCACACCAGACATGGTTCGGTCGTTCGATCGTCAAGCTCCTGAGCAGATAGGGCCAGACCCGGTGCTCGGGGTGCGGATCGCTGGTGCGCGGCGCCCGATAGATTGCCTGAAGTCCCATCAGGCGCATCAGCCGCCCGGCCCGGCGCCGGCCGATGCACACGCCCTTGCGGCGCAGGTGAAGTGCCATCCGACGGGCGCCGTAAAACGGGTACTTCAGGAACAACTCGTCGATCCGCCGCATCAGCACGAGCGTCTCCGCGCTCTCGCCCTTGGGCTTGTAGTAGAGCGAGGAACGCCCGAGCGACAGCAGGCGGCATTGCCGGCTCAGGTTCAGCGCCGGGTGGTCGCGCACAACCATCGCGCGGCGCTCCGACCGGCTCATCGACCGGACCCGCGCGATAAAAAATCCCGCTCCACGATCAGCTCCCCGATCTTGGCGTGAAGATCGCGGACCTCGCTCTCATGGTCCCGGACCCGACGCTCGGCGCCCTTCGAGAATACCTCCACCAGACCCTCCATCGCCTGGCGCTTCCAGGCGCCTACCTGGTTCGGATGAACCTGATGCTGCGAGGCGATCTCCTGAAGCGTCCGGTCGCCCCGAAGCGCCGCCAACGCCACCTTCGCCTTCAGCTCCCCTGAAAATCTGCGTCGTTTGCTGCTCATCTGTATTCCTCCGTCAGGCGGTGGAATACACCTTAGCTACCTGTCCGATTTTCCGGCGCCACCTCTGTCGGTCATTTCTGGGCATCCCGAGGTGGTAATGTTCATATTATGTTCTATCACTAACCTCGCACCACATCACCACATTTGGTGGCCCCGGACGCTCAGGGATAAGCCTTGTGCGGCATCCGCATCCCCGTTGAGCGCCATCCATTCACTATCCGGTACGGTCCCCGGTCGGCGTTCTAACCCGTTGATTTTCGGTGTTTCTGAGGGGTCATGTGTCCATCCCGGATAACAGCGAAGGGTGGGCTCAGAGAGAACGCCAGTCGAAATTCGCCTCGAACGCCGCCGCAGCCCGGTAGACGGTCGGCTCGTCCCACCAGCGGCCCGTGATCATAAGACCGACAGGAAGGCCGTCGACTGTGCCGCAGGGCACCGACATCGAAGGCTGGCCGGTGTAGTTGTAGGTCGGACAGTTGGCCAACATGTTCCAAGCGTGATCGCAATATTCGGTAATCGAGGCATCCGCTGCCGGGAAAGGTTGCGCCACCAGCGGCACGGTCGGCATCAAGAGGAGATCGAAGTTCTCCATCAGGCGCGCGAATCCGTCCTTCGCCTTGCGCTGCAGGTTCATCCCCTTGGCATATATGCGCCCGCCCAGGGTCTCCATGTAGTAGGCCCCGAGCAGAGTGAAGACGCGGACGGTCGGCGGCAGTGCATGCGCGCGGTCGGTCCAGCCGTTGCTGCGTTCGAGCGCTCCGCCGACATACAATCCGGGCAGGCCGTAGAATACACCGCCCTGCAGCATCATTTCCCGGGTGAGCCCCTCTGCGAGGGCCGGTAAATACATGACCGCGGCCTCGCGATGCAGCGGGAAGGCGATGGTCTCGACCTCCGCGCCGAGTTCGCCGAACCTGGCACAGGCGGCGCGAACCACCGCATCGGACTCCGCCTGGGAACCGGGGTGGTCGAATCCATCCTCGATCACGGCGATCCGCAATCCCGAAACCCCGCCGTCCAGCATTTCCGAATAGGGATGCGTGACGACATCGCGCTGCCGTCCGTCTATGCCGTCCGGACCCGCAATGGCCTCGAGCATCAAGGCGTTGTCGGCGACGGTCGCCGTCATCGGCCCGACATGGTCGAAAGCGGCTTCGATCCCCAGAACCCCCGTATAGGGCACGAGACCGTATGTGGGTTTCAATCCGTAGATGCCGCAGAACGAGGCCGGCATCCGTATGGACCCGCCCTGATCGCCGCCGATCGCCATGTCGACTTCGCCGGCCGCCACCAGCGCCGCGCTGCCGGAAGACGAGCCGCCGGCGCTGTAGCCCATCCGGTGGGGGTTGTGGCAGCGGCCGGTCGCATTGGTATGGCTGCTGCCCGAAAGGCAGTAGTTCTCGCAATGCGCCTTCCCCAGAATCGTCGCCCCGGCATCGAGGAGGCGTGGCACGATCGTGGCATCGACCTCGGGAACATAGCCCTCGAGGACCGCAGTGCCGTTCATCATCGGCACGCCGGCCAGCATGATGTTGTCCTTGAGTGCGACCGTCCTGCCTTTCAGCTTGCCCTCTAGCGCCCCCTCGATCCGGCTCTTGTAGTACCAAGCGTTGTATTTGTTTTCCTCGCCCTCCGGCCGGTACCCGGGCGTTCGCGGATATTTCACCTCCGGCAGATAGTCCGGCATTTTCTGCTGTGCGTCGGCCATGGCCACCAGCGGAGCGAGCAGCTCGCTGTATTCCCTGGCTTCCTCGTCGGTCAGTCCGAAGCCCAGGGAGCGGGCGAGATCCTGCAATTCCGACGCTTTGGGACCCTGAAGTGTCATCGGCCTGTTCCCCTGTGTTGGTTATTTCGTTCAGAGACCGGTCCAGTCCTCAGCCTGCTCGAAGGTATGGCCGGCGCGATAGATGGCGATTCCGGGATCGGCACGAAAAACCGGCGCCGTGCCGTCTTCACCAGGGCTTCGACCTTCCCCTTGTTGTTGCCCTTGCCGGGCCGGCCGAACTGGTCGCGGAACAGATAGTACGACTGTAGATGCATGAGCCCGGGTGCACCGGCGGGTGCCGTCGCCCACGATCCGCGCCACCGCCAGGGTCGTGGTGTCATAGAGGACCGATCGGGGAACCCCGACGAGGAAGGCGAAGGCACTGACATGGCCGTTGAAGAAGGCCTCCGTCGCCTCCCTCGGATAAGCATGTCGCCGACCGGGACGTCGATGACGGAGACGACGAGCCCCGCTGCTTTGATCGCCGGTTGCCAGTCTTCAGCCGGCCGGTCCAACCACGTGCGCTTGGTGAACAGCATCGAGATATTGGCCGAAAAGCGGGGCATGTCGGGATCTCGGCAAAGCGGTGCATGAACGCCGTATTGACCTTCCTCCCGTGATCCGGGCCATAGCGGAAGAGAGTTTTCCCGAGGAGACTTTTGAAGGGAGAACTCGACATGAAGCGGAATCGGTTTACGGACGAACAGATCATCGGTGTGCTTCGGGAGCATGAGGCCGGCGGGACGGCGCGGGATCTGTGCCGTCGTCATGGGATCTCGGAGCAGACCTTCTATCGCTGGAAGTCGAAGTACGGCGGCATGGGCGTGTCCGAAGCGCGGCGCCTGAAGGATCTGGAATCGGAGAACGCCAAACTGAAGCGTCTTCTGGCGGAAGCGCACTTGGACAACGCAAAAAACTGGTGAAGCTCGCTGAAGGATCTGCTATCAAAAAACTGGTGAAGCCCGCGGCGCGGCGGGACGCCGTGGGCTATCTGATGGAACGGCGCAGCTACAGCCAGCGGCGGGCCTGCCGCGTGGTCGGCCTGTCGCGTGGTCGGCCTGTCGCGTTCGGTGGCGCAGTATCGCCCGACGCCCAAGCAGGACGAGGTTCTGCGTGTTCGCATGAAGGATCTGGCGGCGCGCTATCGGCGCTATGGCTACTTGCGCCTGCATGTGCTGCTGGCCGGTGAGGGCCTGGTGGTGAATGCCAAGCGGACCGACAGGCTCTACCGCGAGGAAGGCCTGCAGGTGCGCCGTCGCGTACGCCGGCGGCTGCCACGCCGTGATCGCATGCCGCTGGCTGTGCCGCAGCGGCCGATGCAGCGCTGGTCGGTGGACTTTGTCTCCGACCAGCTCGCCTCGGGCCGGCGGTTCCGCATCCTCAACATCGTCGACGACCACAGCCGAGAATGCCCGGGCCAGATCGTCGACGTGTCGATCTCCGGGGCGCGGCTGGTCCGCTTCCTCGAGGATATGGCCGCCCGCCGTGGCCTGCCCGAGACGCTGGTCATGGACAACGGTCCGGAGCTGACTTCCCGGGCGATGTTCGAGTGGTCCCGGCGCACCGGCGTCGGCCTTCACTTCATCGAGCCCGGCAAGCCGGTGCAGAACGCGTTCGTGGAGAGTTTCAATGGAAGGTTCCGCGATCAATGCCTGAACGAGGAATGGTTCACCAGCCTGGCCCATGCCCGGTCGGTGATCGAGGCCTGGCGCGTGCACTACAACACCGCCAGGCCGCATTCGGCGCTCGGCTATCAGACGCCGGCCGCCTATCTGGCAACACGGGCAGCTTCGCATGAGCTCCGCAACGGCTCCACTCAGCTGCCCTTGAGCGCTATGATCAACACGGAACACTCTCAGCCGACCTGGCCCTAATGTCGGGAGAAGGTCACGCTGGAAACGACAAAAAGCTGGAGACCTCTCACAACCGGGGGATTTGACGAAGATTTCGGTGTGCTGTCCGACTTTCGCTGAGATCGGCGGTGTTGACGTCCGCAATCATCCGCCGTTTCGTTCTCGGCGGAGGGTTTTGGCGCTATTCGGGCGGACTCATGCCATGGCGGCGCTGCGCTCATGGAAGATCAGACGCTGGAAATTATAAGCCAGGTTGGCGAGGCCGATCTTGGCCGCCGCCCGCTCGAGCCCGATGGTACGGACGAACAGGCCCATGCGATCCTTCTGCTGGGCGAAGACGTGCTCGACATGCGCACGGACCGCTGACTTGCGGGCATTGGCCCGGGCGGTCGCCTTGGGCATGGCCCGGCCCGGCGGCTTCTTGCGGTGGATGTGGGAGACCCGACCCTTGCCGGCCAGCCACGCCTCGTTGGCCTTCGAGCGATAGGCGCTGTCGGCCCACACGCCGGCGGCCAGATTGTCGCCGGTGACGAGATGACGCAACATCTTGCCGTCATGGCGGGCGGCATCGGTCACTGCCGAGCTGCGGATGAAGCCGTAGGCCCGATCGATGACGACATGGGCTGCGCGGGCTTACGCCGCGCCACTGGCGCGACGGTCCTGCTCGCTGTAGCCGAACACCGGGATCGCGATGTCGGGCATGCGCCGTTGCGCCCCGGCGGGGTTCTTGCGCCGCCCGGTCTTCACCGTCCACCGCGCATCCGTGTCCTTCTGCGCCGCCTTGGCCGGCTGATCGGGCCAGATCTCGGATGCCCTCTTGCCTGCCTTGATCGCCGCCTTCTCGTCGTCGCTGTTGCGCTGCTTGGGCGCCGATACCAACGTCGCATCGACGATCTGCCCGCCCATCGCCAGATAGCCGCACCGGCGCAGTTCGCCATCGAAGGCGGCAAACAGCTTATCCATCGCCCCGGCCCGGACCAGACGCTCGCGAAAGATCCATATGGTGTTGCGGTCCGGCGTCGGCGCTCCGAGATCGAAGCCCAGGAAGCGAAGCCAGCTCAAGCGGTCGCGGATCAGAAACTCCATCCGCTCGTCGCTCACCGTGTGCCGCGCGGCCAGGATCAGTACCTTGAACATCGCCACCGCATCGTAGGCCGGGCGGCCGCCTTTCGATCCGTCCGAATAGCCCAGCGCCGCCTCAAGCGGCGCGCGGAAAATCTCGAAGTCGACGACCTGCGCCAGCACCTCCAACGGATCACCCGTCGCCGATAGCTTCCGAAGATGATCCGGTAAGCCGAACAGACCAGCCTGCCTCATCAATACCTCCTCGAACCGAACCGCCGCAGAGAATCACAACCAGGCAAAATTCGCGAGGTAAATGGAGGCGTCCAGTTGTTTCTAACCGACACGAAAATCAGTTACACAGCGAATCGGACACCCACAGCCTGTCCGTGACGATCGAAGCCGGCCGGCCATAGCGCTTCATCGTGCGCTTCAGGAACTTCAGCGCTGCCCTGCGATCCCGCCGCTTCGGGGCAAAAACCCCAAGCACCTCCCCTTCGTGATCAACCGCGCGCCATGGATAATGTGTCTCGCCGTTGACCCGGACAAACGCCTCATCAAGGTGCCAGCGCCAGTTCGAATACGAGTGATGACGAACCCGGCGTTTTCCGATCTCCGCGGCAAACAGCGGACCGAAGCGGTGCCACCAGAACCGCACCGTCTCGTGACAGACGTCGATACCGCGCTCGAACAGCAGATCTTCGACCTGTCTCAGCGACAACGGGTAGCGGACATACATCATCACCGCGAGGCGGATGACCTCGGGCGAACTGTTGAAATAATCGAAGGGATTTCGCATCTGGCAAAACTATGGATGCCCTATCTGCCCATCAATCCATTTTTGTCTGTCAACGCCCCCCCCACAAGCTCACACACCCAATCGTCGCTCCCGTCATCGCCAACACCTCCTGACATCCACGCCGTCAGAAAGCTTCTTGAATCATCTCTTGAATCAGGTCACGCAAAATCAATCAGATTCTTTGAATCGCCCTGTGCCCCGCCGCCCGCGGCGGGGTCCGGGGAGAGGCCGTCGCACAATCTTGCAAACTGGACCACTCCATGGGGGCGGATCAGAAATTCCCAAGTCATAGTCAGGACAGGGTTGTATTGAGGTTAGGACAGAGCCATCGGTGTTTCTGCAGGCGGTGGGAGGCCCCTAAGCAACTCGCGGCTGGTTTCGAGCAGGGCCGTGCGAATAAGCCTGTGCGCCGCTGTGAAATGTCGATCGATCATCCATATCAGGCCTATTCTCATGGTCACGCCGTCGGGCACATCGAGGGACAGCATCGTCAGGACGCCGAGGTTCTCGAAGTGCTGCGCTAACACGCTGGAGAGGAACCCGACGGAATCGGTGAGCTGGAGCGTGCCGACATTGGTCATCGTGGAGACCGACTCGACCACGCGGCGGGACACGGAGAGGTCGTGCCGCGCGAGAATCGCGTCGATCGCCCCTCGAGTGTAGGCTGTCTGCGGGGGAAGGACCATCGGATATCCGTCCAAATGCTTCCAGCACACGTGTTTCAGCCCGGTGAGCGGGTGGTTCCGCCTTACCACCACAGCTATCGGATCCTCCATCAGCACTTCGGTTCCGAATTCCGGGCCCAGCGGCGGCGTCGGCAGCACCCCCACGGTCATGTCTATATCCCCGGCGCGAAGCGCGGGCAGGAGCGTCGCCATGGTTCCCTCGGTGACCGAGATCGCCACGGAGGCGACGTTCGACTCCTGCCTGGCAATGAGACGCGGGACCAGCACAACCGCCGCGGAAGGCAGCACGCCCAGCGAGACCTGCCCTACCTGACCTTCGGCGATGTCACGCAGTTCGATCCCGGCCTCGTTCAGGCGCGACAGGATCTCGCGCGCGTGACGCACCAGGCAAGCGCCCGCATCGGTGGGCTCCATGCCGCGCCGGCCGCGCATGAACAGCTGCATCCCGAGACCGGATTCGAGCATCGCCAGCGTCTTGGAAACAGCCGGCTGGGTGACGTTGAGATAGGCGGCGACCCGACCGACATTCCGGTGATCGTCGAGCGCGACCAGCACACGCAGATGCCGGATATTCAGATGATGACGGAGATACCGGTTCAGGCCGGACATCGTCGGCGGCGCCACCTACCTTAGAGAATATAACGAATTGGTTATATAAACTGCCTCCAATAGTCAATTGACTTCATGGTTCATGAGCGGACATCGTGGCCAGGTAGTGAACAGCGCTACCGGAGCTGGCGGAGCGGTGTTCATGTCGGAGGATCGACGATGAGCGCATCAGTCCTGGATGCGGCCCGGCAATTTGTCCCCTTCACCGGTCAGGAGTATCTCGACAGCCTCGACGATGGGCGCGAAGTGTGGATCTACGGCAGGAAGGTCGGGAACATCGTCGACCACCCGGCGTTCCGCAACTCCGCCCGCATGGTGGCACGCTTCTATGATGCGATGCACGACCCGGCGCAGCGCGACGTCCTGACCGGGCCGACCGAGTGGGGCGGGCGGACGCACCGCTATTTCCAGGCGCCGAGCAGTGTCGAGGATCAGATCGCCGCGCGCGACGCGGTCGCGGAGTCGCAGCGCATCTCTTACGGGTGGATGGGAGACGCCCGACTACAAGGGATCGTTCCTCGCCACGCTCGGGGCGAACGCGGCCTTCTACGAGGGATACGAGAAGAACTCGCTCGACCGGTATCGCAAAGCCCAGGAGCGCACTTGGTACATCAACCACGCCATCCTGAATCCGCCTGTCGATCGCAACCTGCCGACGGCGGATTCATCGGACGTTTTCGTCAGAGTAGTGAAGGAAACGGATGCCGGCATCTACCTCACCGGCGCCAAGGTCGTGGCGGCCGGGTCCGCCCTGACCCACTTCACCTTCATCGCCCACGCGGGACAGGTGCCGATAAAGGATCCGGCCTACGCGCCGGTATTCATGGTGGCCACCGGCGCGCCGGGGCTGAAGATGGTCTCGCGCGCCTCCAACGAACAACGCGCCGCCGTGCTGGGAAGCCCGTTCGACTATCCCCTGTCGAGTCGGGCGGACGAAAACGACGCGATCCTGATCCTGGACAACGTCTTCGTCCCCTGGGAGAACGTCTTCATGTATGGCGATGCCGTCCGCGCCAACCAGTTTTCCGACAGATCGGGATTCAATGCACGCGCCGCGATGCACGGCCGCACACGGTTCGCGGTCAAGCTCGACCTCATATGCGGCGTGTTGTCCAAGGCCCTGGACATCACGGGGTCCAAGGTCTTTCACGGGTGCAATCGCGGTTCGGCAAAGTGCTGGCCTGGCGCAACACGATGTGGGCGCTGTCCGATGCCATGGCCAAGAGCAGCGTCCCGTGGAACGGCATGGTGCAGCCGGACGCGCGCTATGGCACCGCTTTTCGAACGGTCTCCCAGATCGCGTTTCCGTCCATCAAGAGCAGTATCGAGGAGATAATCGCGAGCGGGCTGATCTATCTCAATTCTCACGCGGACGACTTCGCGGTGCCCGAACTACGGGCGCAGCTCGACCGGTACCTGCGCGGCACCGGCGGGGCGAGCGCCGAAACCCGCGTCAAGGTGATGAAACTCCTTTGGGACTGCATCGCCGCGGAGTTCGGCGGGCGCAGCGAGCTCTACGAAATCAACTATCTCGGCTCCAACGACCTGACGCGGCTGTCGAACCTCTGGGAAGCGCAGGGATCGGGCGGTCTTGATGCCATGACCGAGCTAGTGGACCGGTGCATGGCGGAATACGACCTCGACGGGTGGACGGCGCCGGACCTTATCAACAACGACGACGTCAGTGACCTGCACAACATTGCGGGCGAGCCGCAAGACGTCCAGCCGAGGGAGGTTTCGTGATGCCGAGAGCCATCGACTTGTCCCATGTCGTCTATCAGGTCACCGATCTGGACCTGATGGAAACGTTCCTGCGCGATTTCGGATTGGCGACGGCGGAGAAAACCGCCGAGACTCTCTTCATGAGGACGGCGGGATCCGCACCCTATGTCCATATCAGCCATCTGGGTTCGGAGAACCGCTTCATCGGCGGCGGCTTCAAGATGGCAACCCGGGCCGACCTGGAAACCCTCGCCCGGCTCCCGGGCTCCTCGCCGGTCGAACCGATCGAGGCGGCGCCGGGCGGCGGGTGGCGGGTTCGCATGACGGCCCCCGACGGTTTTCTCATCGATGCCGTCTGGGGACAGAAAGAGACGCCGGCTCTGCCGCATCGACCGCCCAACCCGTTCAACTCGGGAGAGCGCAAGGAGCGGGTCAACCAGTCCCTGAGACCCAGGCGCGAGCCGGGAATGGCGCTGCGGCTGGGCCATTTCGTCCTCCGCGTAAGCGACCATGACGCCATGCTGTCCTGGTTCCGCGAGCGTTTCGGCCTGCTCGCTTCGGATGTGATGCGGGTGTCCGGCGACGAGGACCGGGTCATCGGTACCTTCGTGCGCTTCGATCGCGGCGATGAGCCGGTCGACCATCACTGCGTTCTCATCAACCAGTCTTCGGCGGTCGGGGTGCATCATTGCAGTTTCGAGATGCAGGACGTCGACTCGGTGATGGGCGCGCACGATTACCTGAGAGCCAAGGGCTACCGGCACGATTGCGGCGTCGGCCGCCACCTCATAGGCAGCCAGATCTTCGACTATTGGCGGGATCCGTTCGACTTCCGCGTCGAGCACTACACCGACGGCGACGTCAGCGACAGCAGCTACGAGACCCGCAGCTACGCGGTGGCGGTGGAAGACACGACACAATGGGGTATGGATCCGACGCCCGACTTTTTCGACTGACTAGCCGCGGAGCCGAACAAGGAGCGAGGTCCAGGCGATGGCGCAAAAGAGACAACGGTTTGTATCCCCAAAGGTCGCGGAATATCCGCCCGGGCATTGGTCCAACTGTCTGCGCGTCGGAGACCAGATCTGGCTTTCGGGCTTCACGGCGAGAGACGCGGACCTCAAGACGATAGGCGGGAAGGGCAGCGCCTACGAACAGGCGAAGATCATCTTCACCAAGGTGAAGAACTGTCTCGAAGAGGCGAGAGGCGCGATGGGAGACGTCGTCAACATGACGATTTACGTCACCGACATTGCCGAGAACAGGGAAGTCTGGCGTGCGCGCCGGGAGTTCTTCACCGGCGACTTTCCGTGCTCTACCCTGGTAGAGGTCTCGGGTTTGGCCGATCCCGATATCCTCGTCGAAATCACCTGCCAGGCGGTGGCCGGGTGCGGCGATGCCTGACAACGCGGTGGAGCCCTTCACGGGGAAGGAATACCTCGACAGCCTCGACGACGGCCGGGAGGTCTGGATCTACGGCGAGCGCGTCGAAAACATTACCGAGCATCCGGCGTTCCGCAATACTGCGCGCATGATCGCACGCCTCTACGATGCGCTGCACGATCCGGAGCGGAAGCAGATCCTCACCGAACCGACCGAGTGGGGCGGGTTCACCCACCGGTTCTACCGCGCTCCCAACACGGTGGAGGAACAGGTCGCGCAGCGCGATGCGATCGCCGAGTGGCAACGCGACACCTGGGGCTGGATGGGGCGTTCCCCCGACTACAAGGGTTCGTTTCTCGGCACCCCGGGCGCGAACGCGGGCTTCTATCGCGGCTACGAGGAAAACGCGACGAGATGGTACCGCAAGGCGCAGGAGCGAACCTGGTACGTCAACCACGCCATAATGCACCCTCCCGTTGACCGCGACCTGCCCACGGCCGACGGATCGGACGTCTATGTGCGGGTGGAAAAGGAGGACGATGCCGGGATCTATGTCAGCGGCGCGAAAGTGGTGGCGACGAACTCCGCGCTCACCCACTTCACGTTCGTCGCGCATATCGCCCAGGTGCCGATCGCGGATCCCAGGTTCGCGCCCGTTTTCATGGTTCCCACCGGTGCGCCGGGCGTAAAACTTCTTTGCCGAATTTCCAACGAGTACCGAGCCGCGGCGCTCGGCAGTCCGTTCGACTACCCGCTATCGTCCCGGCTCGACGAGAATGACGCGATCCTCGTGCTCGATAACGTGTTCGTTCCGTGGGAAGACGTCTTCATTCACGGCGACCTCGAACAGGCCAACAAGTTCAACGTGGGATCGGGTTTCCTCGAACGTGCTTCGCTGCACGGATGTACGCGGCTCGCGGTCAAGCTGGACTTCATCTGCGGCCTTCTGGTCCGGGCGCTGGAGATCACCGGTGCCCAAAAATTCCACGGCGTCCAGGCGCAGCTGGGCGAAGTGATCGCTTGGCGCAACGCGTTCTGGGCACTCTCCGATGCGATGGCCAAGAGCGCTGAGCCCTGGAACGACATGATTCGTCCCGACGCGCACTTCGCCGGCGCATACCGTGTGCTCAGCCAGGAGGCGATGCCGAAGATCAAGAATATCATCGAGCAGATCGTGGCCAGCGGTCTCATCTACCTCAACTCGCACACCGCCGATTTCAAGGCGCCGGAAATTCGCGGCTACCTCGACCGCTACCTTCGCGGCTCGGGAGGGACCGACGCGATCGAGCGGGTCAAGGTGATGAAAATGCTTTGGGATTCGATCGGAACCGAGTTCGGATCCCGGCACGAACTCTACGAGATCAACTACATCGGCAGCAACGACATCACCCGTCTGACCAATCTCTGGGCGGCACAGGGAACCGGAAATGTCGACAAGTTCAAGGCCTTCGCCCAGTCCGCGATGGATGAATACGACCTCGATGGCTGGACCGTGCCCGACCTCGTGAATCCCGACGATGTGTGCATCCTCAAACCGAAGCGGCCGTAATCTCGATGCCGCGGCGAAAGGTGTCCACAACGGCTCCGGCCGGGCGGCTGTTCGGCCGACGCCGCGGCGATGCGGCGCCGGACGGGAGCGCCCATAGCCAAACCAAACGGATTTTTCTTGCGCATTGCCTTCGTCGATGACACCGCGGTCCTTCGGATTACCGGTCGAATTTCATGACCCTCGA
This sequence comes from Alphaproteobacteria bacterium, assembly GCA_965248835.1. Lineage (GTDB taxonomy): Bacteria > Pseudomonadota > Alphaproteobacteria > MPNO01 > MPNO01 > CAYFYS01. The sequence goes on along the minus strand of CBDFLJ010000001.1, from coordinate 251,206 downwards.
GAGAAAGCCTATGTCTGGGAAAGCCGTCCTGATCGCCACATCCGCCGGCGCGCCGGATGGGACGACGGCAGCCTGCGCTGATACCGGAGCGACGCGCGGAGGCAGCGCCATCCCCGACCGGCCCAACCATCAGGGTATCGGCGCGGCGATTCCGAGGCTGGAGGACAGGAGACTGCTGACCGGACACGGGTGCTATGCCGACGACGTTCGCGAGCACGACCAGGTCCGGGGCTACGTGCTCCGGTCGCCGTTTTCGCACGCGAGGATTCGGAGTATCGACGTCGCCGGCGCCCTGGAGGTGTCCGGCGTCATCGCCGTGCTGACAGGGGAGGACTACGCGGCCGAAGGTCTGGGCAATATTCCCTGCGTGAGCATCCCGCCCACTATAACGGGCGGAGCCTATCACCCCACGCCTTTTCCGCCGCTTGCCGTGGATCGGGTCCTTGCCATCGGCGCTGGCGTCGCTTTCGTCATCGCCGAAACCCATGCCTCGGCCGCGGAAGCCGCGGAGCGGATCGTCGTCGACTACGAACCGCTCGATGTCGCCCCGACGGTCGAATCCGCAATCGCGCCTGACGCGCCTCTCGTCTGGCCCGGCGCCGCGGGCAATCGCTGTTTCGTGCACGAGATGGGCGATGCGGACCTGACCGCGGAGGTGTTCGCCAGGGCCGATCATGTGACGCGGGCCCGGATTCGGAGCCAGCGGGTCGCCGGCAATCCGCTGGAGCCGAGGACCTGCATCGGCGACTATCATGTCGGGCAGGAGCGTTGGCACCTGACGACCTCCAGCGCCAATCCGCACCGCATACGCCTGTTGTTGGCGCAGCACATCTTCCGCGTGCCGGCGTTCCGGCTGCACGTCGTCGCCGGCGATGTCGGAGGCGGCTTCGGCACCAAGGGAGGCCTTTATCCGGAGGAGATCCTCGTCCTGTGGGCGGCACAACGCGTCGGACGGCCGGTCAAGTGGGTGAGCGACCGGAGCGAAGCGTTCCTGTCCGACTTCAACGGTCGCGACCAGATTGCGGACGCTGAATTCGCCCTCACCACCGAGGGCGACGTCCTCGGCATCCGCGTGGCGGTCCATCACAACCTCGGGTGCCAGCTCGGCCCATCCACCGCGCATCCGCCGCTGGTGGGCACGCGCATGCTCTCCGGGGTTTACGCGTTCCCGGCGATGCACGTGACCGTGAACGGCATCTTCACCAACAGCTGCACGCTGACCACCTATCGGGGGGCCGGACGCCCGGAGGCGACGATGATCCTAGAGCGGATGATGGATCTTGCCGCTGCGGAACTCGGCCTCGATCCCATCGAAATTCGCCGCCGCAATCTCATCGGGCCGGAGCGAATGCCCTACCGAACGGCTATCGGCGAGACTTATGACTGCGGCGAGTTCGAGGCTGTCCTCGATCATGCTCTCGATCGGGCTGACTGGAACGGCTTCGAGATGCGGCGAAAAAGGAGCCTGGAGCGCGGCAGGCTCCGCGGTCGCGGTGCGTCGGTGTATATCGAGGTCTGCGCCACCATCAGCGAGCGCATGGAGATCCGCTTCGATCCGACCGGCGGGCTCAGCATCTTGGCCGGCACCTTTTCCTACGGACAGGGCCACGAAACCAGCTTTCCGCAAATGGTCAACGAGTGGCTGGGCATAGCGCTGGATCGCATTCGGGTCGTCCAGGGCGACACCGACAAGATCGCCACCGGCCGCGGGAGCTTCGGTTCGCGCAGCATGACCGTCGGCGGCTCCGCCCTCAAACAGGCCTGTGAGCAGGTTGTCGAGCGCGGCCAAGCGGCGGCCGCCATTCTACTGGATGCGGATATCGGCGAATTGCACTTCGCCGACGGCACTTATTCCACAGCGCCGGGCGATCGGCGGATCACCCTCGACGCCGTCGCAAGGGCCACATTCGCCTGGGCCTCTCCCAAGCCCTTGCCGCCGGAGCTACGATCCGGCCTCGAGGGCCGCGGATATTTTTCCGCCGATCCGCAGAACTATCCCAACGGCTGCTACCTCGCGGAAGTGGAAGTCGACCCGGAGACCGGGCAGGTCGAACTCGTCGCAGTATCCGCCGTTGACGATGTCGGCGTGGTGATCAATCCCCTCGTGCTCGAGGGGCAGATCCACGGTGGGATCGCGCAGGCCGCGGGCCAGGTGCTCAAGGAAGGCGTCCTCTTCGATGGGGAGGGACAGCTCCTGACGGGTTCCTTCATGGACTATGCGATGCCCGTGGCTGCCGATTTTCCCGACTTTCGCCTGGCCTCGCGACCGGTCCCGACCGAGACAAACCCGCTCGGCGTGAAGGGCGGTGCCGAGACGGGAACGGTCGGGCTGCCGCCGGCGATCGTGGCGGCGGTCGTCGACGCCCTGCGCCCGCTCGGCGTTCGCGACATCGATCCGCCGATCACATCGTTCGCCGTATGGAAGGCAATAGCCGATGCCGGGGAAGAACAGGTGCCACCGTGAAAGCCTTGGCCCGGCGGCCACGAGTCAGAGGGATTGGATGGAAGGGGAGCTTGCCCGCGAATTGCACCGACGCGCGACCGGGCGATCGAGTCCGGATCCCGCGGTTCGCGGTCGCGTTTGAATGCATCGGCGTGCTTTCTGCCCCTGTCCTGAAGGAAGGAGACACGGTTTGACGACAGATGCGACGGCGTTAGTGGAACCCATCGGCGAGCTCACGCGGGTCCATCTGATGCGATGCGGTGCCGCCAACATGAGTAACGCCTTGCTCAGGCGCGGACTCCGCAACACGTTTCTCCATGGCATATCTCCGCTGTCGACCGACCAGGAGCCGATGGTCGGGCCGGCTTTCACGCTGCGCTTCATACCGGCGCGGGAAGATATCGATTCAATGAACCTCTATGCGCGCGACGACAATCTCCACCGGCGCGCCATAGAAGAGTGTCCCGCGGGCGCCGTGCTGGTGATGGCGACCGGCGGAGACGCCCGAGCCTCGGCCATGGGGGACATGATGGCGCTTCGCCTGAGGGCGCGAGGGGTCTCGGGAGTGATTACCGACGGCGGGTTTCGCGACACCCCCGGGATACGCGATACCGGGTTGCCGTGTTTTCAGCGACAAGGCTCGGGGCCGCCCACGCCGATCGCATTGCATCCGGTCGAGTTCAATACTCCCGTCGGCTGCGCCGGGGTCGCCGTGTATCCGGGCGACGTCATCGTGGGCAACGGTGAGGGGGTGGTTGCCATCCCCCGGCACCTGGCCGATGAGGTCGCTGCCGAAGTCGTCGAGGAGGTCGACTACGAGGCGTTCGTCAGCGCTCACTTGAAGCGCGGCCGTTCCCTTTTCGGTCTGTTCCCGGCGACGGCGGAGAGCCGCAAGGAATTCAGGGAATGGTTGGCCGACGGCCGTCCCAAATTGGAGGACTAGGAGATGACGAACATGGATCCCAAAGAAACCTTGAGCAGCACTCTTGAGCTGCTGGTTCACCGGGACAGCCTGGATCCGGAAAAGTGGCTCGACTTTCCCGATTACGGGCTGCGGCAGTACTTCCTTTGGAAGAACCCGGAGACCGGAGCCAGCTTTGCCCTGATAGAGTTCGACAAGGGCGGGCACATACCGGTCAAGCACACCCATGCGTCCAACCAGTTCATGTACTGTCTGGAAGGCGACTACGAGTACACCGACGTCGGTTTTCGTCTCAAGCCCGGCTCGTTCTACATGAATCCGAAGGACCATCCCCACGGTCCGACTGTCGCTCACGAACGCAGCGTCCTGATCGAGATCTATGACGGCCCTCACTACTACGAGCGGCCTGAATTTCACACGGACGAGACAATCGGCGAGTTCCTCGCCAAGGACTGATCGTTTGGTTCGCCCGGGCCGAACGGGCCGACGCCGGCGCCCGATGGGTCATTGTCCCTGACTGAAACGGTCCCGGGCGAGGTGACGCCATATCGCGGGCTTGTAACGGACCTGGCGATCGGCGCGGTTTTGTCGGCAATCGATCGTCGTGGCGCCCTTGCGTCCCACGAAGCGCCGCCTCCGTTCAGGGCACCTCCCGTTCGTCCGGCTCGTTTCCTCCCGGGTCGTGACCGGCCACGCCGCGACCCCGAGGCTGCGCAGGTAGTCTTGTCTCCCAGATGGAAGCTCCCCGGGCGCCGGAGATCGGGGATGGAAGGCCGTATATTGGCGAGCAACAACAGGTGTCCACGCGATGAACCGCTATTACCGGAGAGACCCGAACATTACCATATATTTATAATAAACACCGTGTATTGTTATTTGACCTCATGGTGTCCCCGGAGGAGCCTTATCGTGCGTACGACCAAACCAGGGAGACTTCCAGATGAAGACTCTAATGCCAGTTCAGACATGCGTCGGCTTGGGCTTGCTCGGCATGTTGGCCGCGGGCTCGGCGCTCGCGGCCGACGATTGGTACCCGATGAAGGTGAACGCAACGACCCGCGCGGGTCAAACCACGCAGGTTGACTACTCGCCTCTCAGCGCGTCCAGCAAGGCCAGCAAGGATTGGAACGTCTGCGTTTCTTTGCCCCACATGAAGGACCCGTTCTTCGTGGCGATCAACTATGGGATGGTCGAGGAAGCCAAGAAATTGGGTGTTGACCTGCACACCCTCGATGCCGGCGGATATACCGCTTTGGGCAACCAGATCTCGCAGATCGAGAACTGCGTCGCCGCGGGCGCCGAAGTCGTGGTCATGGTCGCCATCGCCGCGGACGGCATGAACAACCTGCTCGGCGAGCTGAAGCGGAAGAAGATTCCGGTGATTGATGTGGTGAACGGAACAAATTCTGACGACGTCGCGGCCCGCGTTCTCACAAGCCCGCGCGCCGAAGGATATCGGGCCGGAAAATACCTGGCCGAGAAGCATCCCACCGGCAGCAAGCAGGTGAATGTAGCCTGGCTGCCTGGCCCCGCTGGCGCCGGATTCGTGATCGCTTTCGACGATGGGTTCAAGGAAGCGATTAAAGGGAGCGCAGTGACTATCGTCCAAACCAAGCACGGCGATGTGGGCAAGGAAGTGCAGGCTCGCCTTGTCGAGGACATATTGCAGACGCACAAGGATGTCGACTACATCGCCGACACGGCGGTAATGGCCGAGGCCGCCGTTCCACTACTCAAGGCGCGGGGTATCCACGATAGGGTGAAGCTGGTGTCCGTCTACATGACCCCGGGGATTCACGAGCATGTCAAGGCCAACAACGTGGAAGCCGCGGGGGTGGCGCCGGTGGTTCTCACCGCGCGCATCATCGTGGATCAAACCGTGCGTGTCCTCGAGGGCAAGCAAGAGCACTTCGACATCAGCACGCTCGGACGGGTCTATACCACGCGGGATATTTCCGAGATGAACGTGAGCGACGTCATGGCCCCGTTCCGGTTCCGCCCGGTGTTCAACCTGGACAACTGAGGTCGTTTTCTCCGCACCCGATAGCAAGGGTTGGCCCATGCAGACGCAGGCGGGATCCGTCGCAAGCACCTCCGTTTCTGTTGGTGGGCAACTCGTGCTTCGGGTGTGGGGCTTGACCAAGCGCTACGACAGGACCCTTGCGCTTGACAATGTGAGTCTCGAGTTCCTGTCTGGAGAAGTTCACGTCCTGTTTGGAGAAAACGGCGCGGGCAAGTCCACCCTGATCTCGTTGCTTGCCGGGGCAATCACGCTCAGCAGCGGCGAAATCGAGATCGACGGAATAACAGGGCGATTCCATTCCGTGGCCGAAGCGCGCGCGTATGGCGTGCGTGCGGTGTTCCAGGAATTCTCGCTTATCCCCTATCAGACAGTCGCCGAAAACATCGCTTTGGGCGAGGAACCCCTGACGAGGTTGGGGTTCCTGTCGAAATCGGCCGCCTGCGCCCAGGCGAGGGAACTGATCGAGGATCTCGGTTTCGATCTCGACGCGGACGCCAAGGTCGTATCCTTGACCCGCGGAAAGCAGCAAATGGTCGAGATTTGCAAGGCACTGCGCCGCCCACCGCGCCTCCTGATCCTCGACGAGCCGACGGCGTCGCTTTCCGAGCATGACGCGCGTGCCCTGTTGGATCTGGCGCGCCGGCTCAGGGATCAGGGCGCCTCCATCATCTACGTCACCCATCGGATTCACGAGATCCCGATGATCGGCGATCGCGTCTCCGTACTTCGCGACGGCCAATTGGTCGCAACGGTGGGTGCCGACACCCACGAGGACGAACTGATTCGCCTGATGACGGGCCGGCAAATGTCCAAAATGTATTCGGTTCCGCGTCAGACCTTGGGTGACGTTCGGCTAAAGCTGGACAACGTCACCCTGGTTGCCCGTTCCGGCCATGTTCAAGTGCGTGACGCGAACCTTGAAGTCCGCGCCGGTGAAATCGTGGGGATCGCCGGCCTCGTCGGTTGCGGCAAGAGCGAGCTGGCTCAAGCCTGTTTCGGTCTGCGACGGTTGGCGGCCGGCGGGATCATCGTGGACGGACGATCCGGTCGAGCAAGCCATCCAGCGGTCGCGATCCGGAATAGGTTGTGGTACAGCCCTCCCGACCGCCGGCGTGACGGGCTGGCGATGATCCGCAGCACACGCGAGAATATCGCGCTGTCTTCATACGGATTCGGTCCTCTTAAAGGACGGTGGATCAATCCAGGGCGCGAGACAGAATTGCTCGACGGGGTGTCCCGCCGGGTGGAGCTCGACCGCAACAGGCTGGACGATCGGGTAGCCAACCTGTCGGGTGGCAACCAGCAGAAAGTGCTTCTAGCCAAGAGCATGGTACAGGACATTTCAGTAGAGCTATGGCCAGAAGTTGGTGACGGGGTGAAGGGTTAAGGCGGCGTATCGTGGGGGTGATCGAGCCTCCACCTCTCCAACGAAGGAGTGATACGCCGTGAGCGACAATAACGTTTTGAAGCTTTCCCAGCCATCGACGTTTTCCGATCCGTTGACCGAGGTGCTGCGCAGCGGCGCCCGGTCCCTGCTGGCGCGGGCGGTCGAGGCGGAGGTTGCCGCGTTCCTTGATGGCCACTCCGAGGCGCGCACCGAAGAAGGCCGCCGACGGCTGGTGCGCCACGGCCACCTGCCCGAACGCGAGATCATGACCGGCATCGGCCCGGTTGCGGTTCGCGCGCCACGCGTTCGCGACCGCACGGGCCTGGGCGCCGACCGCATCCGGTTCAGCTCCGCGCTCCTGCCGCCTTATGCGCGGCGCTCGAAGAGCCTCGAAGTCCTGATCCCCGTCCTCTACCTCAAGGGCATCTCCACGGGCGACTTCGCCGAGGCGCTGGCGGCCTTGCTCGGGCCGGACGCCGGCGGCTTGTCGGCCTCGACCGTGGCGCGGCTCACCGAGGTTTGGGCGGACGAGCACGCGCACTGGCTGAAGCGGGATCTGTCGGCCAGGCACTATGTCTACTTCTGGGCCGACGGCATCCATGTGCAGGCCCGGCTCGAGGACGATGCGCAATGCCTGCTGGTCATCATCGGCGCGACGCCGGAGGGTAAGAAGGAACTCGTAGGCCTCGTCGACGGGGTGCGCGAGAGCGCCCAATCGTGGCGCGAGCTGCTACTTGACCTCAAACGGCGCGGGCTCGCGGTCGCGCCCGAACTCGCCATCGCCGACGGCGCGCTCGGCTTCTGGAAGCGATCGAGGAAGTGTGGCCCCGGACCCGCAGCCAGCGCTGTTGGGTGCACAAGACCGCCAACATGCTCAACAAGCTGCCCAAGAGCCAGCACTCGAAGGCAAAGCGTGCTCTCCAGGAGATCTGGATGGCCGAGACCAGGAACGACGCAGACAGCGCCTTCGACGCCTTCATCGAGACCTACGCCGTCAAGTACGACAAGGCGGCCGCATGCCTGGTCAAGGATCGCGAGACGATGCTGGCGTTCTACGACTTTCCCGCCGAGCATTGGAAGCATCTGCGCACCACCAACCCCATCGAAAGCACATTCGCCACCGTGCGACACCGTACCGTGCGATCCAAGGGATGCCTCTCCAACAAGACGGCGCTCGCCATGGTCTTCAAACTCGCCCAGGCGGCACAGAACAGTTGGCGCCGCCTCGACGGACACAACCAGTTGCCCAAGCTGATCGTCGGCGTAAAGTTCATCGACGGAATCGAAGCCGTCAGGCAACAACCTCAAGCCGCCGCCTGACCCAAGCCGTCACCAAGATTCGGCTATAGCTCCATTTCAGTATACGTCATGGACGAGCCGACGGTGGGAGTCGATATCGGTGCCTGCCTCTCGATCTATCAGTACCTGTCCGATCTCAGCGCCCAGGGTGCGGCGATTCTGATTGTATCTTCAAACCTGCCCGAATTATTGGGCCTCACGCATCGCATGCTTGTGATGAGCAATGGCAGCTTTGTTGCCGAGTTTCAGCGCGACGACTACGACGAACACAGCGTGCTGGAACATTTTTTCTCGAGAGCCCCTGAATGAGCATCTCCAGTGTATTGACCGGGACCGGTCGTCGGGCATCCAGGGCGCTTGTCTGGATCCTGGACAACCGCCAATCGCTCGCGCTTCCCGTGATGTTCGTTGGTGCGCTCATCCTGTTCTCGGTCGGGACGCAGAACTTTATGACCGTTGACAACCTCACAAATGTTGCACGGCAGTCGGTGTATTTGCTGATCGTCTCCCTCGGGCAGTTTATTGTGATTGTTAACGGGGGGATGGATCTTTCCGTCGGCAGTGTGGTGTCCCTGACATCGGTAATGGGCGCTACGGTGATGGTCGCCATATACGCCGCGTTTCCTGCGTGGCCGGCGCTCGCGCTATTGGCCGGGCTGGGTGTGGGATTACTCATCGGGACCATGGTAGGCGTAATGAATGGGCTAGGGGTCAGCTTGCTTCGCATTCCGCCGTTCATGATGACCCTCGGAATGGGGTCGGTCCTTTTTGGGGTAACGTTGTTGGTCTCGAGGGGTGTGCCCGTTTACGGCATGCCTCCGCTGCTGGGTGAAATCTTCGGATTCGGTCGTGTCGCAGGATTTCCCATTCCGGCCATAGTTGCGCTGCTTCTAGTCCTCATAACCTATGTGGTCATGGAATGGACTCGGTTTGGCCGGCACCTCTACGCTGCCGGTGGCAACCCGCGCGCCGCCGAGCTATCGGGCATCAGAACCGCACGTATTACCCTGGCGGCTTTCGTGATGGCGGGGGTTTTCGCGGCGCTTTCGGGTTTGCTGTTGACGGCCAGGCTGGGAACAGGCGAGGCAAATATAGGCACCAGCCTGCCTCTCGAATCCATAGCGGCCTGCGTTATTTCAGGGGTGGCGCTGGCAGGGGGCCAGGGCCGCACGCTTGCCGTGCTAACGGGCACATTGCTGATAATGCTGGTGCAGAACGGGCTGAACCTGATGCAGGTGGGCGCCTACTCACAGAATATGGCCACGGGAGGCATCCTGATCTTCGCCATGGCCATTGCTCGGCGCGAGTGAAGGGCGACCGCACGAGGCGCATACCCTTTCATGTATATCGAATCCATGGGGCCCGGGTGTCGACAACGAATTCATAGTGTCGTCAAGAAGAACCGTTTCTTGCGTTCCCCCCGGCCGCCCCGGCCGCCCCGGCCGCCCGGGCTGATCGGCTTGGACAGCGCGCTGAACGCGATATGCTCCTCATCGATCAATGGCATGTCGTGCCCAATGACACAGACCGCATACCGGTCCGTCGTGCGGATCGCGCCCGCCGCGCCCGCCGCATGTCGATGCCGGTCGCTTTCGCCGCAAAAGGGAGATGAAGCGGCTCGGCGGCGAGGGGCGTGTGAGATGTCCCTCGATCCCGTTTGCTCGGTCGCCTCAGCCCGCAAGTCTCGGCAGATAGAGTGCGATCCCGGGAAACGTGATCAACAGGGCAAGAAGCACGATTCCGCAGACAATATAGGGTAGTCCAGCGAGGGCGACCTTGGGCAATGTCGCGCCTGGCGGGCCAGCCCCCATCATGACGAACAAGAGCACGCCGAACGGCGGCGTGATCAGGCTGATTTCCATCGCCAGCAGCATGACGACGCCAAACCAGATCGGATCGAATCCCAAGGCGACGATCAGCGGCATGAAAATCGGCAGCGTCAGCATCATCTGCGACAGCTGATCGACGAACATGCCGAGCACGAGCAGCACGCCGAACATCACCAGCAACATCTCTGTGGGACCGAGGCGAAGCTCGCCGGCCAAGGTCACCAATCCAGAGCTCGCGCCGGCGAATGCCAAGATTTGGCTGAACGTCGACGATCCAATGAGGATGATGAAGGTCATGGCGGTGACGACGAGTGTCCCTCTGATGGCGCGGATGATCGCCTCCACGCTGAGACGGCGATAGGCGGCAGCGAGCGCAAGAACGCTGAAGACCCCGAACGCACCCGATTCCGACGGCGTCGCGATGCCGAAGATGATGACACCGACGACCGCAAACACGATCACCACCATCGGCAGGATATTGGTGGCGAATGTCAGAAGCTTTTCGAAAATCGGCGTTGACGCGACGTCGTACTCGGGTGCTGCGGCCGGATTCACCTTGACATGGATGAAGATGTTGATGACGTAGAGGCCGCCTAGGATCATCCCGGGGAACAGACCAGCAATCAGGAGCTTCCCGATGTCGATCTGCGCCAGGCTGCCGAGCAGCACCGCGAGCGCCGACGGCGGAATGATCATCGCGAGACCGCCCGACCCGAGGATTGGCCCGACCGAAAGGTTGATGCTGTAGCCGCGCTTGGTCATCTCCGGGACCAGCATCGAGGCCATCATCGCACCGCTGGCGATACTCGATCCCGAGAGCGTCGCAAAGATCGAGCCGCAGACGACCGTGAGGTAGGACAACCGACCCGGTACGCGACCGACCATCTTGTCGACGCCGTCGAAGACGCGGAGCGCGAGCCCGGTGTGAAAGAAAATCTCGCCCATGAGGATGAACAGCGGAACGGGGACCAAGAGGAAGCTGGTCACCGTCACGGTCGCATTCGAGATTAGCTGGACGAAGTTGCTCGCCCCGCCCATAAACAGCATGACGCCGATCGCATTGGTCGTGAGGAAGGCGAGAAAGACCGGCATGCCGATGGCCATCTGGGCGAGCACGAGCCCCAGCATCAGCCCGCCGGCTTCGTACCACGCCACCTCTATAGACCGCTGCCTGCCGAGGGCGTATCGCGATAGAGTGAATCGGAGCCAAACAGAAGGCGCACGAACTCGATCCCGATCAACAGAAACCCGAGCGGCATCGGCGCATACAGTAGCCATCGGGGCACATCGAATGACCGGATGTCGAGTTCGCCGCGTTCGTATGTCGCGATGGTCAGGTCGGCGCCATAATACGTGAATATGAGGCACGCAATGATCGCGATGACATAGACGATGCGCTCGAGCGTCCGTTGCACGGTTTCGGAAACCTGGGTCCGGACCACATCGATGACGATATGCGCCTTCTTACGCACCAACCAGGGCGCGGCAAGCATCGTCAGATACAGCATTGCGTACTCGATCGCCGACGCTGCCCAGATCGGCGGCTGAAGACCGAGCGCGTGGACCGTCACGTCGACGAATATTGCAGCAAAGATAAATGCGACGAGCGCGCCCGCGACGACCGCCGAGGCGACGATTGCGGCGTCATAGACTCTTGCCAAACGGCGCACCTGTTTGGCACCCAATTAACGATCCCTACTTCGTGAACAGGTCGTAAAAGCGCTTGGACTCTGCGGATCCGATTCTCTTGGCGATCTCTTCCCAGCGCGAATCCCTGTAATTTGCGACATAGGCCTCGGCGACTTTGCCCTTCAAAACGATGTCCTGCATCCCCTCCTTGCGCAGCTTAGCGAGTTCCTCTGACGCGATCTTTTCCCAAAACGCGTTGGTCCAGGTCTCGGTATCTCGGGCTGCTTGGGTGAGGATCGCCTTGGCCTCGCGCGACAGAGATTTCCACCGGTCGAGGTTGACATTGGTGGCCAGATCGCCTTGGGCAAAGACCGGCTGAACCCGATATTTCAAAAACTTGTGAAGCCCGAGTTGGGTGACGGCGATGTTGACATACGTGACCCCGTCGATCGCTCCCCGCTCCAGGGCGGTGTACATCTCCGGCACTTGGATCGTTCGATGCAGGGCACCGAGCTTATGGAGGAACGCCTTCTCGGTACCGGTCCCGCGGATCGTCAAACCGGACAGGTCGATGCCGCCGTCGGGAGTCCGCTTGGGTGGCTTCCGCAGATAGAGATAGAATCTGACCGGTTCCCCCAAATAGTTCAGCAGTTCGAGGTTGGCGTGTTTTCGGTAGGCTGCTTGAATCGCCGCAAAGCCTCCGCCCTCGCGAAGCTCGGCGACCGACATGTTGCTGGGATTGAACACCTGAGAATGCGCGAGTTGGCCTTGGAACCATTGGTTCGGCCCGACATGGACGTCCACGAGGCCCGTTCTGATGGCGCGGAATTGCTCGGGCGTCGGTATGGCTTCGGGTCCGCCAAGATAGCCGATCTGTACGACCCCTTTACCCCGTTTGTTGACGAGCTTCTCGAACTCGTCCATCGGCTTCATGAAGACGAGATGTCGGGGCGCCGCCGAGAGCGACTTTAGAGTGACTTCGGCCGCAACCGCGTGCAATCCCACGTCGGCCGAGAATAAACCGGCCGTGGCTGCAAGAACGAGGTGTCCAAGTGAGATTTTCATCTGTTGTCTTCCCTTAGGTCTGTTGGGTCTTGTTGTGGTCCGTGCCTCCACTTGGAATGGTGGATTTGACAGCTCCGCCAAGCACGCGCTACCGCACTGTCACAATGGTCGGTGCGAACCGAAATCGAGAACGCGCGTATCCAGATCGACATTGCGGGCAAGGAGGTAAGGCGCCTCGCCCGAAAGATCCACCGTGTCGTTGTAACGGCCCGAAGCGTAGAACCGCGACTCGCCCTCGAGGTCGGTATGGATGACGACGAGCGAGGAGATCGCCTCGGCCCGATCGGCCGTCTCAGAAAGACGGTAGAGGGTCGCGTGGCGATGGAAGCGCCCGTGGTAGGTCACGTGTTCGGGGATCATCGTGCATAGGTGGCGCAGCGCATCGGTCCCGTGATCCAGCCACGTCATGCGTCTCTTGATCTCGTTCGAATAGGCCGTGATGGTGTAGCGAAACGCGGGGTGACACAGGCGATCGAGCCAATCGTCGTAGCGCTCTTCATCGAGGAGAATGCACGAGCTATAGATGAGTTCCGCGACGGCATCGCGCGTGATCGCCATGGATCACGACGCCCGCTCTTCCGGCGCGGCGTCGAACGGGCTTGCCGGATCGCGCCCCATCAGCCGCCCCCATTCGGCGAAGAAGGCGCGCACGGGCTTGTCGTCCTGACCGACGCCGCCCTCTTCCCGGGCATGGATACTGTAGGGGATCGCGTCGCCGCGCATCGCCATCATCTGCAACTCGGTTCCGCGGTTGTCTTCGGGCAGGTTGCGCCCGAACGGCCCCCAAACGTCGTTGTGATGGCGGATGCGCATGGTGCGGTCCTCTTCGGACTCGCCTTTGATCCCGAGCCCCCGGTATTCGACCAGTGTCTTGGTCGGGCTCAACGGAATCTGGGAGTCGATTCGCGCCACCGTGGTTCGGACGTTGATCATGACATCGGGGAACAGGTCTACGATGATCCATTCATCGGGCTGGAGACCGGGGAGTGGCCGCATCCGAGCCTCGTCCGTCCCGTAATTGGTCCCGCGCGCGTAGTTGGGCTTGAACGAGCCGATGCTCAGATGGCCGTTCGGCATGCACGTGAACGCGCGCTCGAAGAAATCCTTCCGGGAGAGATTCGTCTTGCGGTTATAGACGTGCATGAACTCGTGGTAGGGCTCGGTGTTGGTCAGCTGCCAAAGCTTCCAATTCGTGTCGAGAACGCAGCGGTGGTAGTGGAAGGGCTCGAGCGGGCGGTCGCCGAAGACCACCTCCAGCGGAGCGAGCGCATCTCCCAGGAACTCATCGAGCGGCGCCGCATCGTCGTCGAGGTTGACGAAGACGAGGCCCAACCGGGCCTCGGTCCGCACCTCGCGCAATCCGAGTTTTGACCGGTCGATGTCGCATGGTTGGTATGCCTCGTCGCGTGGTATGGTGACGCATGTGCCCCGATTGTCGTAGACCCACTGGTGAAACACGCACGTCCAGTGCTTGGCATTGCCTGCGGGTTCGGTGACGACCACCGTTCCGCGGTGCGAACAAGAGTTGATGAATGTCCGCACCTGGCCGTCCTCACCGCGGGCGATGACCAGCGGCTGGCCCGCGACCCGACTGGTCCGGAAATCGTTGGGCTCGGGAATCTCGCCCTCGTGGCAGACGAACTTCCAGATACTGCCGAAGATCTTCGCCTGTTCCTCACGGAACACGGCTTCGTCGGTGTAGATCGCGTTGTCGACGAAATGGCTGTGGGGTAGGGCGGGAATCGCCTCCCACTCGGCAAGGTTTCTCGACATAAACCGTCCTCCCTGCCCGGAAGGGCCTTACGATGAGCACATCAGGATCACGCGGGACGACACAAATTCGATCCAACTGTAACATTGTCAAGAGCTATTGTCAAAAGTCGGGATTCTCGAGACCCTGAAGAAGCCGATCTTGCTGGAGAACTACAATTTGCCTGAGGACCTCGAGGCTCGGATCGAGGCCTTTGTCGAGCATTGCAATCACCGCCGTTACCACGACAGCCTGAGCAGCCTCACGCCCGCCGATTTCTATTTCGGGCGGGGCCGGACCATCCTGCTGAAAAGAGAGAGGATCGAACGGGAGGCCATCGGGCACCGGCGCTTGCGCCCGGCAGGTTCGCCGCTTAGAATGATCAATAAAATCTGCTAGGGCCTCCTTTGGTTCAGGCTCCACACCGTCCCGATATTTGCGATGGGGGCACATGGTAGCGAAGCACGAATTTTGGTCGCGCGTCTTCACCTTTGTCCCGACGCCGCTTAAGGATGACGGCGAAGCGATCGATGAAGACGGCCTGCGCCGCGTGCTCGACCATCAGATCGAGAACCGCGTGGACGGGGTGTGCGTGTTCGGCTCGACCGGCGGCAACGGCTCGTTTTCCGAAGACGAGATGAAGCGCGGCATCGAGGTCGCGGCGCGGCATGTGGACCGGCGCATCGGGGTGATCGCGGGCACCGGCGCGCGCACGACATCGGGCTGTATGCGGCTGTCGCAGCACGCCGAGGCCGTGGGCTGCGACGGTGTGATGATCCTGCCGATGACCTATTGGCCACTCACCCTGGATGAGGTGCGCGCGCATTATGAGCGCGTCGCCGATGCGATCGGCCTGCCGATCTGCGTCTACAACAACCCGTGGACTACCGGCATCGACATGCCCCCGGAGTTTCTCGCCGAGCTTGCGCGGCACGAGAATATGAGCTGCGTGAAGGAAAGCACCGGCGATCTCACGCGGATCAGCGAGATTCGCAGGCTGACCGACGACGGGGTCGCCATTATCGCCGGGTGGGAATCGACAAGCCTCCAGGCATTCAGCGCCGGCGCCACCGGCTGGGCGCCCGTTGTGACCAATTTTCTGCCCGACGAGGCGATGGCGTTCTTCCGTGCCGCGATCTACGACGACGATGTCGCCAAGGCCCGTGAGATCTGGGACGGGCTGTTCCCGATCTGCGACCTCATTTGCACCAAGTCGCATATACGGGTGGGCCATACCGGGCTCGACATCCTGGGTCGACCCGTCGGCCCGCCGCGGCGGCCGCTCAGAATGCTTGACGAGGAAGATCGCGCATTGCTGCGATCGCTCCTCGAAGAAGCGGGCGTGTTCGGCACCGAGGCTGGGGCGGGCATCGCGGCCCAATAACGGGACCGGTAAGCGTATTGCGGTTGGTCGCCACTGACGAGAGGAACAGGCGCATATGTCCAGAACGGCAACCGAATGGGCAAAACCCCCAAGCTTGCCCGCCAGCCATTTCGTGGATAACGCGATCTTCACCAGCGAGGAAATCTTCCTCGAAGAAAAGGAGAAGATCTTCGATCGGGTTTGGAAGTTCGTTTGCCACGACCAGGAGTTGCCCGAGCCGTTCGACTATCGAACGACCACACTCGCCGGTACGCCGCTGATCATCTCCCGTGACGGTGATGGTCGGGTTCGCGGGTTTGTGAATGCCTGTTCCCACCGGGGCTCGTTGGTGCTGCGCCGACCGCGTGGCAATGCGCGCCGCTGGGTTTGCCCGTTTCATCAATGGGTCTATGACAGCGGCGGCAACTGTGTCGCCATCCCGCGCAGCGAGGCCTACGACCATTGTGACGTCGCAACCGAGACGATGGGGCTCCGCGAAGTGCGGACCGAGGTGCGGCTTGGCTTCGTCTTCGTCAATCTCGATGACGATTGCGAGCCGCTCGATGATTTTCTGAGCGGTTGTCTGGCCTCGCTCGAGGAGTGCCTCGGCACGCGCACCCTCGAGCCAATTCACTTCCACCGGATCGTTTTGAACACCAACTGGAAACTATGGCAGCTGACCAACCTGGAGCCGTATCACGAGGGCATGCACGTCTATAACGTAAAGACAAACATGAGCCAGCCAAACTACATGGCACGTCGCATCCGCCCTCGGCCGCGGGGACACTCGTTCCTCGAATCGTTTTCGCCGGACTACAAGCTTGCGCGCGGGGGCAAGGCGGGCGAGAGCCGGACACACGGACCGTTCCCCGGCCTGGCGGCGGACGAGTGGCGGCTGGTCAATATTTTCCCCGACGTCATGGTCAATGTGCGAACGACCGTTGCCCGGGTTGATTGCGTCATCCCCCTCGGTCCGACACGCACCATCGTTGAATACCGCGCACTCGGCATCAAGGGGGAGACCAAGGACGACCGCGAAATGCGCATTCGCCACCACAACGAGATCTGGGGACCGTTTGGCCGAAATCTCCCAGAGGACAATGTCGCGTCCGAAATCCAGATGGTGACCATGCGTGACGGCAGCTCGGTTTTCAGTATTCACGCGCGTGAGGAAGACGAACGCGGCCAGGACGACATCCCCTTGCGCAACTACTTCACCGAATGGAGCCGCCGCATGGGCCGCGACCCGGCGGATCCGTTCGGCCTCGGGCATACACCGGTGCATTGAGGGCGGTCCGAGTACCCGATGGCGATCACGAACAAGGATATCGAAAACTTAATATATGCCGCTTGCCTGCAGATGAATGCTGACGACTACGCGGGATGGCTCAACGATCTATGCGTACCCATGTTCCGCTACAGCATAACGGCCTACAGCGAAGAGATCGACCAGCACATGACCTGGTTCGATCACGAACGCCAACCTCTCCTCCAAATGTGTCTGTCGGTCGGGGATCATTTTACCAACCTCGGCAGGTTCCACCGACACGCTAGCGTCTATCGTCTCGACGTCGACAAGAAAGCGGAGGAAGCCGATACGGTCACCTCGGTGATCGTCATGCATACGACGCTCGAAGGCGAATCGCGATTTTACGCCACCGGCTACTACGAAGACCGGATCGACATCTCGGGCGCACGTCCGCTGTTCATGCGGCGCAACGTCGCTCTGACGACGACACTCCTTGTGTCTGGCTCGCACCTGCCGCTTTAGAACTCAGCTGCGCATCGTCGGCGGAGAGACAATTGGACGGTCCCTCACACCTCTATTGCATGCGCCCCCACGCGGTGCGCAACGCGCTCATCCGATGGCCGCTCGACAACGCGATCTCGATCCGCCTGTCCGATGCCGCACGCGGCGGCGGAGTCGGCTCCGGCATCACCTCCACCGGGAGATAAGGAAGGTACAGCATCGGCGACGGTCTCCGGCTGGTAGCGAGGATCGCGGCGCGACGTGAAGATGAGGTTGGTGTTCACGTTGTAACGACGCGCAACCTGGGACACCGACACGCCGGGAGCATAGCTCTGCGCCACAATCCGGCGCTTCTCCTCGTCCGACCAGAACCGGCGTGTCCGGCGCCCCACCGCAACTCCTCCTCCGATAGTGTCCACTAGCCGATAGTGGACACTATCGACTCCACAACATCACGAGAGACTGCGGCTTCGGACGGACCCCTCACAAGGGCGGCAAGACCGGACGCTTACGCTCAGGAGCACTCACACATCGGCTGACTTATAGCGCACCGATTCGCGTCAACACCTTTCTCTTACGAGACAACCTGGGCAGTTACCGGAATTGTGAAGCTACGTGCCCAAGGTGATGTTCCTTGCCATTATTAGGCGGGCGTGCCCCACGATTCCCCTTCCCCGCAACGCGCTGAGGGAGTTACGCTTCACGGTCGCGCAGACCTTATCCTACAACGGCCACTGGACAATCGATTCATCCACAATCCTCCGCTTGGACTTACGTGAATCCCTCAGCAATGAAGGGAGAGAGGTAGGTAGGCGGCTAGAGCATATTTCGATCATTCGCGGTCATATCCGGCTGCAGCGAAGTCGTTTTGGCATTCGGTTGGCGTGAAGCTATCGATGCCATTGGCGATAGCATCCCAGAGGTCGTCGACGGTTCTTGCGGCGACCTTTTCGAGGAAGGCCTTGAGCTTGGAGAAAGCCATCTCGATCGGATTGAAGTCGGGGCTGTAGGGCGGCAGGAAACGCATCTCCGCGCCGGCGCCCTCGATGGCATGCCGCACGGCGACGGGCTTATGCGCGGGCAAGTTGTCCATCACGACGATGTCACCGGGGGCCAGTGTTGGCACCAGCACGTGCTGCACATAGGCCAGGAAGGCCACGCCGTTCATGGCGCCGTCGAGCACCATGGGCGCGGTCATGCCGTGCAGCCGAAGCGCGCCGACGAAGGTGGTGGTCTTCCAATGACCATGGGGCACCGGGGCACGGCACCGCTCGCCGCGCCATTTTGGTCGAGGCGCCGGTTTCGTCGATGAAGACCAGTCGCTCGGGATCCAGATCAGGCTGGGTCTCGAACCAGGCGTGGCGCCGTCGCACAACCTCAGGGCGCTGCTGCTCGCTGGCGTGCGCGGTTTTTTTTGAACGTCATCCCGCGACGCTCGAGCAGGCGCCAGATCGTGCTCTGCGCGAACACCACACCACACCATGGGCCGCGGCGAGATGCTCGGCCAGCTCCGCCAAGGTGATGTCCGGCGTCTCCTCGATCAGGGCCAGGATCTCCTCGCCATGGGCCTCGATCCGGTGCGAGCGGTGATCGCCGCCCCGCGGCCGCGGCCCGACATCGCCGGTCCGTCGCCACCGATCGACCCATTTGATCGCCGTCGAAGCCGCCACTCCGAAGCGTTGCGCCGCCGAGCGCCGTGTCATCCCGCCTTCAACCGCCGCGACAAGCCGCTCTCGAAGATCCTTGGAAAGAGATTTCGCCATGCACGCCGGCCTCCTTCTCCAGCACGCATCTTGAATCACATCTTGAATCACATATCCACCCTCCGGGGAATCCCTCTCGATTCCCAAAGCTCAGAAAATGCTCTAGTGGATAAAATCTAACAGACGATTCCCTTGTCCGAGCGTATGTGCGAGTCTGCGGGCATGCGCACAGGGATTACCTTCGAGGTTTGCGTCGCCGACCGTGCTCGTCTGGAAGCGGTCGTGGCGGACAGGAACAGCCCGCAGAAGCATGTCTGGCGGGCCGGGATCATTTTGGCCACGGCTGCCGGCGCGGGGACGGTCGAGATCATGCGCCGGACCGGGAAGTCGAAGCCTTGCGTCTGGCGGTGGCAGGAACGGTTCATGGCCGAGGGCGTCGATGGCCTGCTGCGGGACAAGACCCGGCCTTCGCGTATTCCGCCGCTCGAACCCGGTGTCGCCTTGCGCATCGTCGATCTGACCCTGACCGATCCGCCCGCCGAGGCGACCCACTGGACGGCCGCCATGATGGCCGGGAAGCTCGGCGTTTCCGTCTCTTCCGTGCAACGCATTTGGCGCGCCCACGGGCTCCAGCCTCATCGGGTGCGCCAGTTCAAGCTCTCCAAAGACGCCAACTTCGCCGACAAGCTGCGCGACGTTGTCGGGCTCTATGTCGACCCGCCCGCCCATGCCATCGTGCTCAGTGTCGACGAAAAGAGCCAGATCCAGGCCCTCGATCGCACGCAGCCCGGCCTGCCGCTAAAGAAGGGCCGCGCCGGAACGATGACCCACGATTACAAGCGGCATGGCACGACCACGCTGTTCGCCGCCCTGAACGTCCTCGACGGCACGGTCATCGGCCGCAACATGCAGCGTCATCGCCATCAAGAATTCATCCGCTTCCTCAACACGGTCGAGGCCGGAACGCCCGCCGGCACGGTCATCCATGCCATTCTCGACAACTACGCCGTCCACAAGCACCCCAAGGTCCGACGCTGGCTCGACCGTCATCCGCGCTGGACCTTTCACTTCACACCGACTTCCTGTTCCTGGCTCAACGCCGTGGAAGGCTTCTTCGCAAAACTCGCCAAGCGCCGGCTCAAACGCGGCGTCTTCCACTCCGTCGTTGACCTTCAAGCCGCCATCAACCGTTTCGTCGCCGAGCATAACGCCAGCGAGGCCAAGCCATTTCGCTGGACCGCGGACCCGGACAAAATCATCTCCGCCGTCAAACGCGGGCATCAAGAGTTAGATTCCATCCACTAGACTGTAAGTTTGTCGTCGAGGAATGGATCGCCGGGGAGCGCGACTTCGGTGTCGAGAAGGGCACCGCATCCAGGACAGAAGAACTCGCGCAACAGCAGCTCGTGGTTGGTTGTATAGATCGGATCGATGTCGCGAAACCGACGCTCGCGCATGACCGCGTGCGGCTTCCATGGTTCCTGCACCCTGACCAGCGTATGACGACATGCGCGGCAACCGACCATCGTGCCGTCCTTAAACTCGTCGACGATAAGCGACTGCGACAATAGGCGGGTCATTTCGTTGCCTCGCTCGAAAGTCGCCGCGCGCGCATGTCGGATCTCAGTCGCTCAGTCACTGCGCGATCCGCCGCACCGGTCTCGTCGATAACAACGCCGTATATGTGGCGCGCCGATCGCCTCGACACGACCCCGATGTCGATATCGCCCTTCACCCTGTTGGGATCCCGGTCCAATGGGTCGCCGTAGCCGCCGGCGCCGTTCCACCGTATATAGAGCGTGTCGTTATTGGTCATCCGGAAGACGCCCCAAGAAATTCGCCGCTTTGTCCCGTCGATGTCGTCGAGTCGAAGGGGCGCGGCGGGCGTGGCGGCACCGTCACCTTCAACCAGCACGACTTGGCCCGGACCACCCGGATAGCCACCGTTGATGCCCTGGCCCATCGGGTAGTCAATCCCCTTTGCGGACAGCACGAAGCCGATTTCGCCATCCGGCGCGTCATGCGGAACGATCGCGTATTCGCCGCCGGTCCCACCGCGGAAGCGGCCCGGCCCGCCCGAATCTTTCATCCGCCGCCGAAACAGATAGCGAATGGCGTAGCGCGCCTCGTTGGTCTCGACGTTGGCCATCCGTGAGATCGGGTTGGGGATTTCGCCGCCGACATCGACGCCGTCGGCGCCGAAACGCGCACCGCCGGCCCCGCCGAGCGCTTCTGTGGTCGAGCCGATGGTGTGGACGCCCCGCTGGTTGCGCCCGAACAGGTAGTTGGTCATATGGCTGCCGTGCCAGACCGCGGTCGACTCCTCGGCATAGGTTTCGCTGGCCGACATCATCTTCGAGATACAGGTGAGCGAGACGTTATTGACCGCCTCGATGGCACCCACCGTCGCGATCGAGACCGGCGCCGGACGGGTGCAGTGGACGATGGTGCCGATGGGCGCAATCAGCTCGATGGGCCGGATCACTCCTTCGTTCCACGTGATATCGAAGCAGAGCAGGGGATAGAGCGGTGCCATCAGCCCGCCCCATGTCGCCCAGTAGGTACAGTTGATCCCGTAGGCCGACTGGGGGCTGGACCCGGTGAAGTCGAACACCAACCGGTCGGCCGTCTTGGTCATCGTCAGTACGGCGCGGTGAGTCTCGCCGTTCACATCGATATACTGACGCGCCTGCCATTGACCGTCGGGCAGTTCGGCAAGGCGTGCTCGGATCATGCGCTCGGACTGATCGATGAGCGCGCCCCCGACCGCGTCCACCGCCTCGTCGCCGTATTTCCCCATCAGCGCCAGCATGCGATCGCGTGCCACGTTGTTGCACGCGATCATCGAGCGGATGTCGAGCGCGACCATGTCGGGCGCACGAACCATGTTGAGCAGGGTGTCGAGCACGTCGTGGCGGAGCTCACCCCGGTCGACGAGCTTGAGGCCGGGCGAGGAGAAGCCTTCCGTAAAGATGTCACGCGAATCCGGGCTGAACCCGCCCGGATTGAGCGCGCCGATATCGTTGACATGGACGAAGCAAGCGCACCACGCGACCAACCGTTCGCCGAAATGTATCGGCGCAATCAGATAAACATCCGAGGTGTGCAGGGCGGCGGTGTAGGGGTCGTTCAGCAAGTAGACGTCGCCTGCGTTGATGTCGCCTGCGAAGCGGCGAATGATCGCTTTGCATGCCGCGGCGGCGCTCGTGATGTGGTGCAAGAAACCGACGCCCCCCATCAACAGACCGCCATCGACGCGGTAGAGCGAGACCATCAGGTCGTGGCCCTCGTTGGTGGTGGCGCTTCCCGACACCTGTTTGAGCGTGATCACCGCCTCGTCGACGATCCGAAACAGGCGGTGGCGGATAATCTGAAACGTGAATGGATCCAGGGCGTCTGGGCCGCCGGTCATTGAGCTACCCCGGCAGCCGACCTTGACTCAAACGTGCCATCCCATATCATCATTCCGAACATCGTTACCGGAGGAGACCGTCATGACAAGAGCTCTCGGTATTCTCGCCGTTCTGGGTGCGCTGGCCGCCGTCAGTCCGACCGACACCGCGCGCGCTGCGGAATACACGATGCGGCTCCACCATCTCTCGCCGCCTGTCTCGGCGATGCACCGGCTTTTCATCGGGCCGTGGACCAAGCGAGTCCACGAGCAGTCCGGCAAGCGACTGAAGATCGACGTCTATCCGTCGATGCAGCTTGGCGGCAAGCCGCCGCAGCTGATCGACCAGGTCCGCGACGGTGTCGTCGACATGGTGTGGACGCTTCCGGGCTACACACCGGGTCGCTTTCCGAGGCTCGAGGTGTTCCACCTCCCGTTCGTTCACACGACGACCTATGCCACCAACATGGCGCTCCAAGACTTCCAGGAGATGCACCTCAAGAAGGAATTCAAGGACTACAAGATCTTGCTGCTCCACGTGCATGCCGGCAACGTGTTCATCATGCGCAACAAGCCGGTGCGGCGGCTCGAGGATTTCAAAGGCATGAAGATCCGCACACCGCATCGTGGCGGATCCTGGTTTATCGAGGCCATCGGCGCGACGGCGGTCGGTACACCGATCGGCGAGGTGACACCGCTTCTGTCACGCGGTGTGATTGATGGGGCGCTGGTGCCGTACGAGATCATTTGGCCGTTCAAGATGCACGAGATGACCAAATTCTCGATCGACATTCCGGGTAACGCTCGCGTGCAGACCGCAGTGTTCTTCTTAGGCATGCACAAGAAGAGCTACGAGAAACTGTCGGCCGACCTGAGGAAGGTGCTGGACGATTCGACGGGCCGCGCACTTGCCCCGATCGCCGCCGAGGTGTGGGACAAGGCGGAGCAGCCGGGCATCACTGCCGCCAAGAAGCGTGGCAATGAATTCATCTTCCTGTCCGCCGCGGAGACCGATCGGATCCGCAAGGCATCGAAAGCCGCCATCGATCGGTGGCTCGTCCTGGTCAAGAGCCGCGGCATCGATGGCGCCAAGGTACTCTCCGACGCGCGCGCCTTGCTGGCCAAACACGCGAAGTAGCCGTCGCGACCTATGGCTGAACCCGGTTCAAGCGGGCCGTCGATCGACGGCCCGCTTGGCCGTTGGCTTGAGGTGCTGGCCCGCGCGTTCGCGCTAGGCGGCGGGGCGATCCTGGTCGCGATGACCATCATGGAGACCGTGAGTATCTCGCTTCGTGCCCTAGTCGGCCCGCCGATCCCCGGTGACTTCGAGCTGATTAAGATGGGCACCGCGATCGCAGTGGTCGCCTTCCTGCCCTATTGTCAGTTGGTCAAGGGGAACTTCATCGTCGATTTCGTGCTCGCAAGGGCCCCCGAACGCGTGAGGTCGGCGATGGACGCTCTTGGGGGCTTGGCGTTCGGGTTAATTGCTGCGGTATTGCTTTGGCGCATGACGCTCGGTGGCATCGACCTGCGCGCCTCCGCCGATAAGTCGATGGTCCTTAGCCTGCCGATTTGGTCGGCGTTCCCACCGATTCTCCTGTCGCTTGCGCTGTTGGTCGTCGTGAGCGGCTATGTGTTTTGGCGCGACTTCAAGGCGGCGGTTCGATGACCGGTCCGGAGATGGGGGCGGCCGGATTCGTCGTCCTGCTGATCCTGTTGGCGTTACGTATCCCTATTGCCGTCGGGTTGATGGTGGTGGGGCTCACCGGATATTCGCTGATAAACGGGACCGGCCCGCTTCTCAATTATCTCAAGACCGCGCCGTTTTGGACGTACCACGTCTACGACCTTTCGGTGGTGCCACTGTTTATGTTGATGAGCCAGTTTGCGACCAAGGCGGGACTCAACGCTGCCTTGTTCCGGGCGGCCAATTTGTGGCTCGGCCACCGGCAGGGCGGCGTCGCGATGGCGACGGTCGGTGCCTGCGCCGGCTTCGGCGCCATCTGTGGGTCGTCGATCGCAACCGCCGTCACCATGGCGCGAGTCGCGCTGCCCGAGCTCCGCCGCTACCGCTATTCGGGCGCGCTTGCGACGGGGACGCTAGCTGCGGGCGGTACGCTCGGGATCCTGATCCCGCCCTCGATCGTGCTCGTCCTCTACGCCATCATCACCGAAGCCAACATCATCACCCTGTTCCAGGCCGCGATGATTCCGGGGATCCTGGCGGCGCTCGGCTACATGATCGCGATCAGCATCTATGTGCGGTTGCGTCCCGACGCCGGACCGGTCGGCGATCGCGCGAGCCGGCGAGAACAGTGGCGGGGTCTGTTCGACGTATGGCCGGTGCTGCTGATCTTTATCCTGGTTATCGGCGGAATCTATGTCGGCATCTTTACCCCGACCGAAGGCGCGGCGGTGGGTGCGTTCGGTACTGGCCTGATCGCCTTCACCAAGGCGCGGATGGGCCTAAACGATTTCCTCGAGTGCCTGGTGGGGACCGCGGTTCCCACTGCTGCGATCTTCATGGTCCTACTGGGCTCGGAATTCTTCAATGCGTTCCTCGGCTTTACCCGGATGCCGCTGATCCTGGCAGAGGTCATCGGCGAAAGCGGCCTCAGCCCGATGATGGTGCTCGCGGTGGTCTTGGTCTTCTTCATCGCACTCGGCTGTATCATGGACAGCCTTGCGATGATCCTGCTCACGGTCCCGGTGCTGTGGCCGATCATCGCCGGCCTCGACTTCGGGCTCGACGGCGAGGACACCAAGATCTGGTTTGGCATCATTGCCCTGATCGTGGTCGAGATCGGTCTGATCACGCCGCCGGTCGGGCTCAATGTCTTCATCATCAACTCGTTTGCCAAAGACGTCCCGATGACGCAGACGTTCAAGGGGGTGATCCCGTTCTTGCTCTCGGATGCCGTGCGGGTTGCGCTGCTGGTGTTGTTCCCGGCACTCACGCTGACCTTTCCGAGATTGATGAACTGAGATGGTAGCTGCCTAGGTACAGTTGTCGGCGCTTTGTTCAGCCTGCGGGTTTGTCAGGTGTAGCGGAGTACCCGCGATCAGCAGACCTGATGGCCGCAACAGGGCGTTGTCAGGCAAAAATGGATTGATGGGCAGATGGGGCATCCATAGTTTTGCCAGATGCGAAATCCCTTCCGTTATTTCAACGGTTCGCCCGAGGTCATCCGCCTCGCGGTGATGATGTATGTCCGCTACTCGTTGTCGCTGAGATAGGTCGAAGATCTGCTATCTTCCATTGATGGATCATCGTTGGGTGAATGCCAAACCGGCTCGCCTGTCCCTTCTATTTATTACATCGGCCCTCCCAACGACGGCTCGGTTTTCCGGAACGGACATCAAAGTGCTCTAGGCTCTGGACCCATAAAAGCGCTTTATGATTCTGTTTGGATCTGATTCAAGCTTCCAAACCATGGGAGCTTGAGGATGTCGGAGAGCTTTTGGCTGAGCGATGAGCAGTTTGGACGTCTGGCGCCGTTGTTGCCGACGGACACGCGCGGCGTGCCGCGGGTTGACGACCGGCGGGTGATATCGGGGATCATCCATGTTCTTCAATCGGGCTGCCGGTGGAGGGATGCGCCGGCGGAATACGGCCCTCACAAGACGCTGTACAACCGCTTTGTCCGCTGGGCGCGCAAGGGTGTATGGCAGGGCGTCTTCGTGCGGTTGGCGGAGGCTGGTGGACCGCCAGCGGCGGTGATGCTGGATTCGACCCATGTCAAGGCACACCGTTCGGCAGCAGGCGGAAAAGGGGGGCCGAGATCCAGGCGATCGGCCGCTCGCGGGGTGGGCGCACGACCAAGATCCATGCCGCCGTCGACGAGCACGGCCGGGCGCGACGGCTGATCGTCGGGGCGGGCCATCGCGGCGACGCACCGATGGCGGCGCGCCTGATCGGAGCGATGGCGCCCGGCCTGTGTATCGCCGATACCGCCTACGACAGCGACGCGCTCCGCGACCTGCTTCTCGACCGGGGCACCATCCCGGTCATCCCCAACAATCCGACCCGCAAACGGCATCACCCGTTCGACCGTCAGGCCTACCGTCTGCGCAACGTCATCGAACGTGCCTTCGCCCGACTCAAGGACTGGCGCCGGATCGCCACCCGATACGACAAACTCGCCCTGACCTACACCGCCGCCGTCACCATCGCCGCCATCGTCATTTGTTGGTTATGAGTCTGGAGCCTAGTCACCTGGAACTGAAGTAAATTGCACTATATGATGGCCATCGTCGTTGGGCTTTGGAGGTGTTTGCGATGGTGCGTGGCGTTGGCCGGCCGGTTGCGGCTTTGGTTCTGAGCGATGCAGAACGGTCGTATCTCGAGCGTCAGCTCCGCCGTCGCCAGATCGCGCGCGCGGTGTCGGACCGCTGCCGCATGATCCTGCGTTGCGCGGCTGGTCTGACCAACAAGGCGGTCGCTGCCGAGCTCGGCGTGCACGAGCACACGGTCGGCAAGTGGCGCCGCCGCTTCCTGAAGGACCGCATCGACGGACTGTCGGATGAGCCTCGGCCGGGGCGGCCGCGGACCATCGAGGATGATCAAGTGGCACAGGTCATTGAACGGACGCTCAACGCGACGCCGGCGGATGCGACCCATTGGTCGCTCCGCTCGATGGCCCGGGAGACCGGGCTGTCGCACACGACGATCCGGCGCATCTGGACGGCCTTCGGGTTGCAGCCGCACCGCTCGCAGACCTTCAAACTGTCGAGCGATCCGCTGTTCGTCGACAAGGTCCGCGACATCGTCGGGCTCTATCTGTCGCCGCCGGACCGCGCGCTGGTGCTCTGTGTCGATGAAAAGAGCCAGATCCAGGCCCTCGACCGCGAACAGCCGGTGTTGCCGATGATGCCGGGCATGGCCGAGCGGCGGACGTACAATTACGTCCGGCACGGGACGACCTCGCTGTTCGCCGCCCTCGATGTCGCCACGGGCTTCGTCATCGGCAAGTGCTACAGGCGCCACCGGGCCAGGGAGTTCCTCGACTTTCTGAAGCAGATCGACGCCCGCGTCCCCGAGGATCTCGACATCCACATCGTCATGGACAACTACGCCACCCACAAGACCGCCGCGATCAGAGCCTGGCTGGCGCGGCGGCCGCACTATCATGTCCACTTCACGCCGACCTCGGCCTCCTGGATCAACCAGGTCGAGCGCTGGTTCGCCGAATTGACGCGCAAGCAACTGCGACGCGGCGTTCATACCTCGACGAAGCAGCTCGAAGCCGACATCCGCGCCTTCATCGAAAAACACAACGAAGACCCCAAGCCCTTCAAATGGACCAAATCAGCCGACGACATCCTCGCCGCCGTCAAACGCTTCTGCCTCCGCGTCGATCAAAACTTATGCCACCAACTTTAGATTCGGGTGACTAGTGGATGGAATCTAACGCTTGATGCCCGCGTTTGACGGCGGAGATGATTTTGTCCGGGTCCGCGGTCCAGCGAAATGGCTTGGCCTCGCTGGCGTTATGCTCGGCGACGAAACGGTTGATGGCGGCTTGAAGGTCAACGACGGAGTGGAAGACGCCGCGTTTGAGCCGGCGCTTGGCGAGTTTTGCGAAGAAGCCTTCCACGGCGTTGAGCCAGGAACAGGAAGTCGGTGTGAAGTGAAAGGTCCAGCGCGGATGACGGTCGAGCCAGCGTCGGACCTTGGGGTGCTTGTGGACGGCGTAGTTGTCGAGAATGGCATGGATGACCGTGCCGGCGGGCGTTCCGGCCTCGACCGTGTTGAGGAAGCGGATGAATTCTTGATGGCGATGACGCTGCATGTTGCGGCCGATGACCGTGCCGTCGAGGACGTTCAGGGCGGCGAACAGCGTGGTCGTGCCATGCCGCTTGTAATCGTGGGTCATCGTTCCGGCGCGGCCCTTCTTTAGCGGCAGGCCGGGCTGCGTGCGATCGAGGGCCTGGATCTGGCTCTTTTCGTCGACACTGAGCACGATGGCATGGGCGGGCGGGTCGACATAGAGCCCGACAACGTCGCGCAGCTTGTCGGCGAAGTTGGCGTCTTTGGAGAGCTTGAACTGGCGCACCCGATGAGGCTGGAGCCCGTGGGCGCGCCAAATGCGTTGCACGGAAGAGACGGAAACGCCGAGCTTCCCGGCCATCATGGCGGCCGTCCAGTGGGTCGCCTCGGCGGGCGGATCGGTCAGGGTCAGATCGACGATGCGCAAGGCGACACCGGGTTCGAGCGGCGGAATACGCGAAGGCCGGGTCTTGTCCCGCAGCAGGCCATCGACGCCCTCGGCCATGAACCGTTCCTGCCACCGCCAGACGCAAGGCTTCGACTTCCCGGTCCGGCGCATGATCTCGACCGTCCCCGCGCCGGCAGCCGTGGCCAAAATGATCCCGGCCCGCCAGACATGCTTCTGCGGGCTGTTCCTGTCCGCCACGACCGCTTCCAGACGAGCACGGTCGGCGACGCAAACCTCGAAGGTAATCCCTGTGCGCATGCCCGCAGACTCGCACATACGCTCGGACAAGGGAATCGTCTGTTAGATTTTATCCACTAGTGGATTTTGCAATCGACCACGAGCCAGCATCACCATGTTCATTTTTCCGGTTCGTGCCAGCGAACACTGTGCAAGGGCATGCGGATTCTGGCAGCGTCCATGTTGCCGCAGAGAGAAATTGATCGAAGCCCAGCGGAGATAGTCAGGCCGCGAGACGCTCGTAACGATGATGCAGGCCACCGACCTTGGGCAGGGAAACAACCTTTCCGGGACTGGCCGGCTGAACGGATCGTCCATACGGGTTGTCCTTGCCGAGCGACAAGTGGGTTCTCGAACCGTGATAATAGTCGAGGTATGAGCCAAGAATGCGCTGCAAATGCCGCTCGTTTAGGATGATTACGTGGTCCAGGCATTCCCGTCGAAGGGTGCCGATCACAGGTTCAACATAAGGGTTTTGCCATGGTGATCGTGGCGCCGTGACAACCTCTTCGATGCCCATCGACAATACGTGGTCCCGGAACTCGACCCCGTATACGGGATCTCGATCGCGGAGCAGGTATCGGGGTGTTGTTTCCCACGGGAATGCCTCTCGGATCTGCTGTGCGACCCACGCCATCGTCGGGTTCGCCGTTACACCGAAATGCACGATCTGGCGGCGCTCGTGGTGGAGCACGATGAACCCGAACAGGAGGCGGAACGTGGCCGTGGGGACCACGAAAAAGTCGATCGACGCCAGGCAATCGGCGTGATTTGTAAGGAATGTCCGCCACACCTGCGAGGGCGGCGAGGGGTAACGGACCATGTATTTCGAGACGGCGGCCTGGGAGATGGAAAAGCCAAGCTTCAAAAGCTCGCCATGGATCCGAGGTGCGCCCCACCGTGTGTTCTCCCGCGACATCCGTCGGACCAGATCGCGGATCTCCCTCGACACCGGTGGCCGGCCTGGCTTTCCCCGCCGCGACTTCCATGTCCGGAAAAGCCTGAACCCCTTGCGGTGCCAACCGATGACGGTCTCGGGCCTGACGATTACCAGGGAGTGGCGCCAGCCAGGCCATAGGTAAGACAGGATGACCCAGACAACCCTATCTGCCTTCCGAAGCGATGGCCGGGGCTTTTTCCGTTTCAGGACAGCCACCTGCTGGCGGAGGGCAAGGATTTCTGTATGAAGCGCTGCGCGGCCAAGGACGATTTCGCGGAAGACGGAGATGAGGACACTGATGATTTTGTGCATGCCGGAAAAGGTATCCGGTGGTGATACGAAATTCCAAGGTTTCTAAGGCAGAGGAGATAAATGGGAGGGACAGCAAGAGACCTATCTGCGGTCGGCCGCTTTCTCTCGTCTTCCCGCCCATTTTTCGTCGCGTAGAGCTCGCCAGACACGCTCCGGCGTGATCGGCATGTCGAGATGCTCGATTCCATACGGGCACAGCGCATCCAGGATCGCCGAGGCCACCGCCGGCGGCGCGCCAACCGCGCCGCTTTCCCCTGCGCCCTTGACCCCTAGAATGTTGGTCGCGGTTGCTTCCTCCTCGTCCAACAGGGTCTCGAATTCCAGGAGGTCGCTCGCGCGGGGCAAAGCGTAGTCCATTAACGAGCCGGTCAAGAGCTGGCCGCTCCGCGGGTCGTAGCGGATTTCCTCGAACATGGCCTGACCTATGCCTTGGGCCAAGCCGCCGTGGGTTTGTCCGTGCACGATTGGCGCATTGATGACCCGGCCCACATCGTCTACGCCGTGAAAGCGGTCGATCCGAATCTTGCCGGTCTCCGGGTCGATCTCGACCTCGCAGACATAACACCCGTTGGGAAAGCAGAACGGCGCCTCAGCCTCTCCCATTGCCCGCACCTCCCGGTTGGGCTCCGCCGCGACCAGCGCACGCATTGTGATGTGCCGGTCGGTGCCGACGATCGTCAGCTTCGCATCGGCGAACACAATGTCCTCCGGGGAGGCCTCGAGCCGCTTGCCGGCCAGTGTCTTCAGGCATTCAACGAGAGCCTCGCATGCCACGGCCACCGCGGCTCCACCGGTGTAGAGCGAGCGGGATCCGTAACTCCCCGTCCCTTCAGGAGTCACCGCGGTATCGCCCTGCACGATGTCGATAGCTTCAAGGGATAACCCGAAGATTATGCGGGCAATCTGCGCATAGCTGCTTTTCAGGCCCTGGCCCATGTCTTGGGTGGCGGAATACAGGCGCACACGGCCGTCGGGCATCGCTACCGCTTCCACGGTTTCCTTCGGCGACAGCCCGCTTGTCGAATCGATATGGTAGGCAAGGCCCCGGCCGCGCAGTCGGTGCCTCTTCCGCGAGCCGTCACGGCGCGCCTCAAAACCATCCCACTCTGCAACGGCCAAGGCCCGCTTGAGCAGGCGCGGAAAGTCGCCGCTGTCATAGGCAAGACCGGAGAGGACACGATAAGGCAGCTCACACCTTCGCACCAGGTTGCGCCTGCGCAGCTCGACCGGGTCGACGCCAAGCCGCGAGGCGGCGAAGTCCAGGATCCGCTCAATCCGGTGAATCGCTTCCGGCCGGCCCGCGCCGCGATATGGCCCGGTGGGCGTCGTGTTGGTCAGCACGGTTTTCACCGTGATGTCGGCGACGGGCACGCGGTAGGCGCCGGTGGCGATCCGGTTGCCGGTCGTCGTCGCGATCGGAATGCCGAACGGCGTGGCATAAGCCCCAAGGTTGGCGTGATCGACAATGCGCAAGGCCACAATTCTGAGCTCATCGTCGAAACCAATCTCAATTTCGGTGGCGTGATCGCGTGCGTGATAATCCGCCAGGAAGCTCTCGGAGCGCTCGGCGCGCCAGCGGACCGGCCGCCCAAAACGCCGCGCCGCGTAGAGTACCAGACCATCCTCCGGATAGGGGGTCACCCTGCCGCCGAACGCACCGCCGATATCGCCGACCTTGACCCTGATCCGCTCTCTGGGAACACCGAAGACGGCATCGGCAAGGAGTGCCCGACCATGGTGCGGCGCCTGGTTGGCGCAATGCAATGTCCAGGTC
Organism: Alphaproteobacteria bacterium; assembly: GCA_965248835.1. GTDB lineage: Bacteria > Pseudomonadota > Alphaproteobacteria > MPNO01 > MPNO01 > CAYFYS01. Next base: position 219,171 of record CBDFLJ010000001.1, on the reverse strand, counting down.
GCGCTGGTCGCATCGTAAAGCCCGATCGCGGCGCGCGGCTCCATAGCGTGGGGAACGAGCCTGTTATTCCGAAGCCGGAGGCCGAAGTGATGCCTTGTCCCGGCAAGGGCAGCGCGGCACGCTGCCGGATCGCCCAAGCGCAGCTCGCCCACGACATTGCCGCCGCCTTTCTGCACAAGTGGCGCACCGGCCTCAGCGGCCGCCAGTACGTCAGTCACGTAATCCTGCGGCGCATAGTCGATGACGACGCGATCGGCGGCCTCTTGCGCCGCCGACAAACTCTCGGCCACCACGAAAGCGACCGGCTCGCCGACATATCGCACGACCCCGCAGGCCAGGAGGGGCATGGCCAGGGTGCGGACCGGCCCGCCCTCAGGCGCGTCAATAGTGCTCATGAACGGCAGATCGCCGACACCGTCGTTGGCTAAGTCATCCCCGGTAACAATCCCCACTACGCTTTCAACGCGCAGCGCCGCCGTCATGTCCAGCCGGTGCAAACCTGCCGAAGGTTGGGTTGAGCGAACGACGACGCCGTGAAGCTCGCCGGCGAAACCAAGATCGTCGATGAACTGGCCACGCCCCCGCAGCAGCCTGCTGTCCTCCAGGCGGCCAGTGAATTGTGCTGATCGGTGACGGCTGAATGCGTCGGCCAATGGGCGTCTCCTGCGGCAGGGGACTTATCGGATTGTGTCGAGGGGATTGCCTGACCGCAAACGTTAAACTTCGGCCGGAGTCTCTGAACGCTCCCACAACAGGCTACTGAAAAACCCCCGGCGCTGGCATTGTCAGACTAAATGGCCTGGAGCTGCAGAACCTTCAGTTGAAGGCCCCTTAGGCTGCAAGTTGCCTCCACTCGGCCAGCGCAGCAGCTCGGTCTTGTTTGAAAATGTCGCGGCGATTGAGATGGCGTTGGTGGTCGAAATGGTTGTGGATCGAGGCATGGACGGAGGCGAATTTCTGCAGAGTTTTTACGTCCCTGAATTTGGCCATTGCGCGTTCCCGTCGTCGGAAGGGTCGATGTGAGTTTTCTGCCCGGTTGTTGAGCCAATGCCTGTCTTCCCGGCTGCCCTCGTTGCCGATCACCTTCATCGCTGCCTGGTATGATTGTAGCCTGTCCGTGACGATCGTGGCCGGCCGGCCATAGCGCTTCATAGCCCGCTTCAGAAACCTGAGCGCGGCTTCGCGGCCCCGCCGTAACGACAGCGGATAGCGGATATACGTCATCACCGCGAGGCGGATTACCTCGGGCGAGCTGTTGAAATAACGGAAGGGATTGACCATCACTGGAGGTTACGAGAGCTTTCTTCACGGCTCAAGGCGAGTTACTCTGACAGTGCCGACGGCGAGCCGGTCACCCACAGCTACCGGGGAAGCGAAAACTCCTACACCATCTCCGGGGACACAACCGGCGTTGCGGATCGGGCCGCAATCGCAGAACATATCGCTCGTCCATCGGCGTGCGCCAGCTATCGAGAGGTGACCATGATCGCGAACAGTCTGATAGTGAACGCCTGGTATGCGGCCGGACTGACTTCGGAGTTCTCGGTCGGTGACCTTCAGGGTTGCGTAATCGGCGGAAAACCGATCGTCATGTGGCGCGCTGCGGATGGTGAGGTTGTCGCCTTCGACGATCGCTGTGTGCACAAGCGCATGCCGCTGTCGGCCGGCCGTTTGCTGGAGAATGGCCTCCTGGAATGCGCGTATCACGGCCTTTGCTACGATATCCAAGGGACCTGCGTTAAAATACCGTCCCAACCCGATGGGCCGATCCCGGCACGGGCAAGACTGCGCCCTTATTCCGTCATCGAGCAGGAGGGGCTCGTTTGGCTCTGGCCCGGCGACCCGGTAAAGATCGGCAACTGCCGCCCGCCACGGACGCCGGAAATCGTCAGCGACGACTGGGATACGGTCAGCTCGGAAGCGATTCGGATGAACGCGAATTACCGCTTGGTAATCGAGAACCTTCTCGATATCACGCACTTCTATCCGTTGCATGACGGTAATATCGGCGACGAGGCAAACAGCCGAATACCCGTTAGGTTCGAAGAGGATATCATCGACGGCAATCATACGATCAAATCGATAAGGCACGCGGAAGGCTACAAGCAGCCGCCGATGATGGTCGACTGGTTCGGCTATGAACTCGTCGACCGCGACCACACCCACCATATGATGAACCCCGGACTGACGCGGGTCGAAATTCGTGTGGCGCCGCCGGGGAAACTGGGTGCCGGAGAGGATCGCGGTTACGTCCTCTATCACACACATTTCCCTATCGATCGCGAGAATGTTGAGTGGCATTGGATCGTCAACTCACCGGCTTACTACAAGCACGCCGGCAATTCTTCGAAGTCGGTTGCGGCAAGATTCTCGGAGACTTTCCCTACGGTAATCGAAGAGGATCGTTGGGCGCTCGAGAAGCAACAGAAGATGTTCGAGTACGACGACGATGGCTATTCGGAAGTCCCGCTCAAGTCGGACAAGGCGGTGATGAGCATTCGCAAGTTGTTCGCCGCACTGGAAGCAGAAGAATCCGGAGCCACGGCAGGGTAAGTAAATTATCGTGGCGGACATCCGAGTGTGCGCACCGCAGTCCGTCCGGCCTGAAGTCGAAGGGGGCTGCAAAACGGACTAAAATGTTTCCGAAAGCTCCGCAGCAGGCTCCGAACGGCAATCGAACCGGTTGCTTGCCGGCATCCCGGTTCCGGCGTTCGCACGATATGCGTCCGGACCGCCGCCCGCCATGGTGAGGACCGATCGGGGTGTTGATGCGGTCAAAGTCGAGGCGGCTATTGGCGATGGTATGCGTTCGTGGCCACCCCGTGCCGACGACCGGGAAGGAGCGCCATACGGATACGCGATTACATCACCGAATCGCTACAAACGAAGCGTTGTTATGGCCTGAACAGTCCCAAAGGCGTCGGTAGAACCAAGGCGCCGACCCGCGCGCCTATGTGTCAACGGTGGCGGACCGCAACCCAAAATCCGACGCCTCAGATGCTCTAATAGAGGCTACGCCCACCCGAGCTGATAAAATGTCCATCCGTCGTTCCAGATTTTGGTAACATGTGCGATTTTGCCGTCGTGCATATCCGCCACGTAGACATAGTCGGATTCGGTCTTCTTCCCAGTAAGGGGAACCGGACCGCCATCGGCAGTGTGCGTTCCGTGAAAAACCCCGTAGATCGTGACCTTGTCGTTCTCTTCGTCCGTCCCGACCGCTTTGAGGTCATAGCTGGCGTCGGGCATGATCGTCACAACGCCCGCCATCCAGTCGCAATAGGCTTCCAGAGATTTCATGTCCGCAATGGCTCCAGCCTGCGCGGAAAACCCCGCATCCGGATGACAGAATTCAGCGCAACCCGACCAGCCTTTTCCGCTTTCGCAGGCATGATAGAACCCGGTTGCCGTTTCTTTTGAAATGCTCATTAAGATCTCCTTTATTTCGAAGTAAGTGAGTATTGATGAGTGTAGATTAACTACCCACCAACGCAACCGAATTCAGGCGGCTCTGTCCGGGCCGGCTTGCCGGATCCGACCCTATGGCCATCTCAGCTTGGCCATACGACCGCCATCCACATTATAGACCTGCACGGTGGCGAAACCCAATTCCGCGGCGGCGAGGAAGGCCACCGATGCGGCCACTTTCTTTGGGCTGAACCGTTCGCCCCGAAGGCCCACTCCAAAATACAAAGACCAAAGGTTTAATTGGTCGGAGTGGCGGGACTCGAACCCACGACCTTCTGACCTTCAGTCTGATAATCAATGCTAGTCTATCAATGTCCTTTTCCGTCATAGATATCGTAATCAACTGTAAATGAGTAATTTTTTGGTTCCGCTCCTCGCCAAACGCGTGCGCGTCCTCGCCTGGAATTAAAGAAGCTTTTGGGGCATGCCTAGCTGAGTGTCACCGGATGGGGCATAAGGCTCAGAGGGCGCTTGGCGAAGCCTTCAACGTCAAGCAACCCGCCGTCGCCAAGCTAGAACGACGGGCGGACATGTATGTCTCCAATCCCCGCGCCTACATCGAGGCCATGGGTGGGTGGTTGAACATTGTCGCCGAGTTTCCGCAGGGCAAAGTCGTCATAACGAATTTCTCGAATATGGATGAGGACCCCCGCGCCGGTTGATCGCACCGCGCGGTGCTCGATGCTCTTACACCACAACGGCGCACCTTCGGTGCTAACCCATTGAGGAAGGGTCGTTTTTCTCTCCCGTCGAAGCCGGCCAGGAACGGATTCTGCAACTGTCTGTTCCCCGGCTGCAACCGAAACCGGGAGACATAGATGCCCAACCTTACCCTCACCGAGGCCCGCGTCAGGGCGCTCACGCGCCGCAAGGCCGCCTACGACACGCGGTTCCTGTCGCGGGAGGAAATCGCCCGCCTGCACCGGGTGCTGGACAGGCAAACCCGAAAGAGCAGCCGGCAGCAGGCCGACGTCATCCGTCTCCTGCTTCTGACCGGGTGCCGCAAGGGCGAAATCCTCCGCCTGCGCTGGTCCGCGGTCCAAGACGACATCCTTGTGTTGGCGGACAGCAAAACCGGGCCGAGAACGGTTCCTCTCAATACACAGGCCCGGCGCATCCTCGAGCGCCAGCCGCGAGGCCCAAGCTCTTTCGTGTTTCCATCGCCGCGTGACCTGGCCCGGCCACGTGGTCCCAACCTCCCGCTCTGGTATCCGGTCCGGCGGGAAGCCGGCATCGAGGATGTTCGCCTTCACGACCTGCGCCATACGCTCGCGCACTCTGGATGTTCCTCAACGAACCGGTTCGCTTCCGTCATGCCGAGGAGGTCCGCTATACCGACGAGCGTCGGCGCGGGCGGAGTTGGGACGGCTTCATCGGGGCCCCGAACCTCGACCTTCGCCGTGACGAGGCATCCCTCGACGCCTTCAAGGCCGCGCTCCTCGAGCGATTCGCGTCCAATAATATTCATATCGATATCTTCGGGCGCTACCGGCCCACCTTCGACGGCGAGGACTGCGAGCTGGTGCAAATCGCGATCTATCGGGAAGGGTTGCCGGACGATTTCCTGGCGTTCGACGATGGGGTGCCCTCGTTCGGCGCGCCCGCCACCCGGTGTTCGAGGCAGCGATGACCTACGAGCCTGTGACCGGCGTCATCGAGGTCGTGGCCAACGACCGCGAGAGCCGGGGGGAAATGGTGCGCTTCATGGCGCGTGACTTGCTCGGCATCGAGTTCCAGAGCGACAAGGTGCCGTTCCGCAACTACGATCTCGGAGTCCTGCTGCGGCCCTATGACTTCCCGACCGAGCCGGAAGACGGGATCGAATCCGTCGAGGTCAAGCAGCTCCGCCTCATGCCGATCGATAATGTCGGCGAACGCGTCACCCTCGAATGCCTGCGCAAGGCCGATCGCACCATCTGGAGTATGTCGGCGGAACGGTTCGGGCCCGGCGATCCGCTGGCCGGCGGATGGATCGCGACGCAGGCGAAGCTCACCATCAAGTTCCAGCCCAAAGGCGATGCCAAGCGGGGACGGACGCTCCCGCTAACGAACACCATGCCCCATGGCTGCAATCTCAAAGACCAGACCGAGGAAGAGCAGCTGATCGGCGAGAAGTACCTTCGCCGCTGGGGCATTCTCCGCGATGTCTGACCGCGACAGACGTCTCGACCAACAGGCGGTTGATTTCCTTCTGTCGGTCGTCGAGACGCCGGACGCAATTGTCACCAGCTCGACACTCGACGACTACTTCGGGGCGGTGGCGCCGGCGCTCAAGGCGAACGGCATCCTCCAGCCGAATGACCATCAGCGGGCAGCCGTTTCGCTTGCGGACCACGAAGACGAGCCGGTCAATCTGGACTGGTCACCCGAGCATCGGTCCTACGGCTACTTCAGCCCGTCAGCCGGTTGGGTGACCGTGCCGGGCGATCGGATGGCCTCGTTTTGCGTCGACTTCGACAAGCTAATCGACCAACTCCTTGATCGGCTGGATCTATCGAGTAGGTCCTCGCCCAGGGTGCTCGTGCCCGGCCTGCTGTGGGAAGTGGGGGAGGTTCGGCTACCTGGTCGCAGCAAACGCGTGCCGATCTGGGTCGGTCGCCGACTTGCGGACCCAACGGTCTGGCGCCGTTTTGTAGAAACCGTTGGCACGCGCCCGGCACCCGGGTTGCGGATCGTCCTCAGCCTGACCCCAACGGATCGTCTGCTCGCGCAAGTCCACCTTGGTCATTCGATTATCGCGGTCCGTGATGTTGCCAACCACACCGGGCTTGTCGTCGATTCCGACCTTCTGGCGGCGCGTGTCGCATCGGGCTCCCAACAGAGCAACGATCTGATCACCATGGCGGCCGACGGCGCCTCGGTCACCGTCCGCGGAAAGCGTTACACGTTTTCGGGGTCGAAGCAGCGCGAAGTCATTCGGCAGCTGTACGAGGCTTGGCTAGCAGGCAGTCCGGAATGCCTGACAGCGGAAGTGCTGGAAGCTGCCGGATATAGCGACAGCGTCAACACGTTGGCCAAGGCTTTCTCCCGCAGGACGGACTGGCGTGAATTCATCAGGGAAGAGCGTGGCCGCTGCTGGATGTTTTACTGAAGCACCCGACTTTACCCACCCGGGACAGGGCGGCGAGGTTACGGCCGTCGACGGCCGGACGCTGACCCTGACCATCGCAGCACAACCGGTGTTGCCTTCAACCTTTGAAAGAGTCTCGGCACTTCGAATGCGTAGGTTTCGGCGCTCAATAGCCCCGCCCACACGCGCCGCTACCGACGCTTCACCGACAACCTCACGGCTGCCGGCGCACGGCTCGCGGAGAAACGTGGATCGGCTCATCCTTCGTTCCGGAGAACTTTCATCTCCTGTCCTTTGTCAGTTAGCCTGACGCACTTCAAATCCTACCCCCGCAACCAAATCAAGCCCATGAAAACAAGGGAGTTTTCAGGGGCTTTCTTATATCCAACTTCGCCGGCGAGCGCCGGCTAATGGCAAGACGTAAGCATACCGTAAGCGGATTCATTATAAGTTCTGCGCAATATGGTGCAGGTCTGGCGGAGTTGGCCTTCCCGAGTGTATCCGTTCCGTTAGGCCGTGGAATCGTCCGCCGTTCCCTGAGTTCGATGCGCGCACACGACCGATCTCCTCCCACAGCAACGGTTCATTGCCTCCGCCCGTCTGGACTATCACGGCCTGGCGGAACGGTTACCAGCCACTCGTTGAGCTTCGACCAGCGCCGCCGCCCCGAGACGTTGCGCACGGCGATGGCCACCGCCTTCTTCTGTCCGACCAGCACGACCAGCCGTTTGCCGCGCGTTACGCCGGTGTAGAGCAGGTTCCGCTGGAGCATCGTGTAGTGTTGCGTCAAGAGGGGGATAACGACGGCGGGATACTCCGAGCCCTGGCTCTTGTGAATCGTCGCGGCGTATGCCGGAACCAGCGTGTCGAGCTCGCCGAAGCCATAGGCGACGGCGCGCCCGTCGAAACGCGCGGTCAGCTCGCCTTCATCGGGATCGACATCGTCGACATAGCCGATGTCGCCGTTATAGATTTCCTTGTCGTAATCGTTTTCGATCTGCATCACCTTGTCGCCGGGCGCGAAGGTCCAGCCGAAGCGTTCGACCTTGCGCTCGCCGGCCGGATTGAGGGCGGCCTGCAGTTCGATGTTGAGCGAGCGGGCGCCGGCACCGCCGCGGTTCATCGGACACAGCACCTGGATGTCGCGCACCGGATCGAACCCGAAGCGCTTCGGGATGCGCGTCTTCACCAACTCGATGATCATCGGCACCGCGGTTTCCGGATCGTCCGCCTGTACGAAGTAGAAGTCGCTGTCACCCTGGGGCTTGGAAAGATCGGGAATGACGCCCCGGTTGATCCCGTGCGCGCTGGTGACGATCCGGCTTCGCGCCGCTTGGCGGAATACCTCGGTCAGCCGTACGACCGGGACCGCGCCGGAGTCGATGATGCCGGCCAGCACCTGGCCCGGACCGACCGAGGGCAACTGGTCGATGTCGCCCACGATCAGCAGCCCAGCCGTGTCGGGGACCGCCTTCAGCAGCGCCTGCATCAGCATGACATCGACCATCGAGGTCTCATCGACGACCAGCAGGCCGCAGTCGAGAGGGCTGTCTGCATCGCGCTTGAACCCACCGCCCCTGGGATCGACTTCGAGCAGCCGGTGGATCGTTTTTGCTTCGAACCCGGTCGCCTCTGTCATTCGCTTGGCGGCGCGGCCGGTCGGCGCGCACAGCAGCAGGTCCACGCCCTTGGCGGCCAGGATGCGCAGGATGGCGTTGACGATGGTCGTCTTGCCCACGCCCGGCCCGCCGGTGATCACCATGGCCTTGGAAGTCAGGGCCAGGCGAACAGCATTGGCCTGGCTCGCTGCAAGCGACAGGCCGGTCTTCCCCTCGACCCAGGGCAGTGCCTTGCCGGCATCGATATCCGGCCAGGGGAGCTTGCCGTCCGCGAGCTTCAGAAACCGTTCGCCAATCGCCCGTTCGGCCCGGTACAGGCCGCCAAGGAATATACAGGGGGTGTCGCCAACCGTGTCCGCGACCACCGTTCCCTCGGCCAGTTCGAAGTCCAGAGCGGTCTGAACCAACTCGTTTGGGACTTCCAGCAATTCGACGGCGAGCGGCGCAAGCTCTTCGGCGGGAAGGCCGCAATGGCCGTCGTCCATTGCCTCGGTCAGCGCATGGGAAATCCCCGCGCGCACCCGGATCATGGCCGTCTTCTCGATGCCGAGCTTCATGGCGATCGCGTCGGCGGTCTTGAACCCGATGCCGCGAATGTCGCGTGCGAGGCGGTACGGGTTCTCGGTCATGACCTGAACAGCATCCACTTCGTAGGTCTTGTAGATCCGCACCGCGCGCGCCGTGCCGACGCCATGGCTGTGCAGGAAAACCATGATCTCGCGGATGATCTTCTGTTCCGCCCAGGCGTCGGTGATGCGCTTGGCGCGCACCCGGCCAATACCGGTCACCTCGCGGAGCCGTTCCGGCTCCGCCTCGATGATATCGAACACCTGCTCGCCGAACGCCCTGACCATCTTCCCGGCGTAGACCGGGCCGATGCCGCGGATCATGCCGGAGCCGAGGTATTTCTCGATGCCCTCGATCGAGGACGGCTCCGAGGTGCGCATGAAGCGCGCCTTGAATTGCTGACCATGGGTGCGGTCGTTGATCCATTCCCCCGATGCCGTAATCCACTCTCCGGCCGAGACCATGGCGGCATGGCCGACGACCGTCACGAGATCGCGATGGCCGCGGGCCTTGGTTCTCAGAACGCAGAACCCGTTATCGGCATTGTGAAACGTCACGCGCTCGACGAGGCCTGCCAGAACCTCCTGGGTTGACGATTCCGGTTGCTGTTTGACTACGCCGCTCATGACGTGCCGAGCGCGGTGGCGGTCAAAAATTCCTTGACGACATGGAACTGCCGCGCCCGCTCCGCGGCCGCTGTCGGGTGTTCGAAGTCCAGATCATCGTCTTCAATGACGGCCAAGGCGGACTCACGATGCGCGCGTTCGATGCGCGCGAGGTGCGTGCCCCATCTTAATCATCGAAGGGCTTCGTTGCATGCGCGGCAACGACCTCCCGGCTCAATATGTTTCCCGAACCTTCTTCCCGGTGCGGCCCCGGGCACATCCGGGACGCCTAGCTAGAAATGCTGTAAAGTGAGCACCAATATGCATTCACATTCATTTCTATTGACTTCTATACACTTTCGCGGTAGCAGACGAAGCAGCTCACAAACAGCAGGCGAGGTGCCGCGTGGCTGAGAAGAGGTACCAAATCACGGTGCTCCTGGACCAGGAGGAGCACGTTCGGTTCAAGGCGTACTGCGATGAACGCGGCTTCAAGAAGAGCACCCTGGTGGCGCGCTTGATCAGGGACCACCTCGACAACGAGGGTTACCGGCTGCAGCGATCCTTCTCACTGAACAACAGGAAATTAGAGAAGAAATAGTGGGAGGACGAGAGAGGATCACTGCGAAGAGCAGCACCGGTGGGCGTGGACGCACGGGACGCGACGCCGCTGTCCTTCACCGAGTACCGACAGCCATTGACCTCTTCGCGGGAGCGGGCGGGTTCTCGCTGGGGCTACGCCGAGCAGGCTTCGACGTCGTGCTCGCCAACGAGTATTCAGTCGACGCGGAGTGGACGTATCGGCACAACATCCTTAGCGACACGCTGGAAGGCGTGTTTCCAGAACGACCTGATGACCCATCCACGCGCGCGCGCAAGGCGTACCGGGCCGAGGCTCGACAGCAAATGCTCAAGGACCGGGAAGCGCTCCCTCAGGACTTCGAGCGTCACATGCGTGGTGGCGACATCCGCGAGGTGCTGCCAGACCGGTGGCTGCGGACGTGGCTTAAGCGCCGCCCCGCCGGCATCGACTTGCTCGTGGCGGGCCCACCGTGCCAGGGCTTCTCGTCCGCCGGCAAAGCGTGCCCAGACGACGAGCGGAACTTACTCGTCCACGAAGCTATTCGAGTCATCGGTGTCGTCCAACCGCGCATTGCCATCTTGGAGAACGTCCTGGGCATGTTGGAGCGTCACGCTGACCTGATCCGCAAGATCGGCCTGGGACTCTCTCGCCGGGGCAAGAACCGCCCCGGGTACTACGTGTACGCTGAGATCGTCCACGGCGAACCTCTCGGCGTCCCGCAGACCCGACGACGCCTGTTGCTCGTAGCAGTCCGTCGAGACCTCGTTCATCCCAGCGCATGCGAGAGTTTGCCACGGCTGCTATTCCCGGTCGCCTGTCCACACAGCCGACCAACCGACGGTCGGCTCCTGGGAGCGGCGGTACCGGCAGGGTCTTCTCTTGCCGCCAAGGAGATCCTCAGCGATCTGGCGGGCACACCGCCGCCCTACGGGACCGGAAAGAGCTGGAGCCAGCCGTACCGTCGAAATGGGAGGCATGGTCCGAGCGGGTTCCTCCGCGAAGTGAGGGCTCTGCAGTCGCAATACCTCGACGGCGGGATCATGGACTCGGCAGGCGAGGCTACATTGGAAGAGTACTTCAACCACGAGGCGTCTTCGCATCGCCCCGACGTGGCTCGGAAACTCCAGCTTCTTCGTACGGCTGCAACGAGCTCGCCAGAAGCACGAAAGCATCGGTGTAGCAGCGGGTGGCTTCGCCGCCAGTTCAGCGAGCAGTTTCCCGAGCTCGTCACCAAGAAAGCATCGCAACGCGTGCTTCTCGCGGACGAGTGGCCGATGCTCACGGTCACGTCACTTCCCGACGATATCGTCCACCACGCTGAGGATAGGATTCCCACGGTTCGAGAGGTTGCTCGTCTCCAGACCTTCCCCGACTGGTTCGAGTTCAAGGGCGTCCGAACGACGGGGGCGGAGCGGAGGCGTGCGGGAGTCTACGTCCCGCAATATACGCAAGTCGCGAACGCGGTTCCCCCACGGTTTGCCCACGCGGTGGCAGCACGGATTAGGCAGTTCCTGCTCCTCGTCGAGGAGGACCCAGCTTGCCGTTTCGAGCCTGACGGTGGGTTCTACACGACGCCCAATGTGAAGGGTACAGCACGGTCACAACTCGACGAAATCGACACTGCTTTCCGAGCCGCCATTACGTCTGCTCGACGCACCAGACCAGGCTCAAGCACTCGTGACGCGTGGTCGACCGAAAGGGCAAACCTCTAGTAGAGGGCAGCCGACACACGATGGAGACCGCGCCGTGCAATGCGCGGCGCCGAGGTCCAGCACTGCCCAGTTGAACTCCTTGGGTCGGGCTGCAAGGTGGATCAACCGGTGGGCGATGCCGTTAATGTGCGGATCGTACCGGATATCTGCCAGCGTCCTTGGTCCGTAGAGCCGCTCAATCAGCCGTGCCATGTTCACGTCAACCATCGGCTCTGGCTGTTCGAGGACGGTGGACATGTACGCGGCAGCGACGTAGGGCCCGACTCCTGGGAGCGATTCGAGTTCCGGCTTGGAGTTGGGGATCTGACCGTCCCTTGCCAGTAGCACACCGGCTAGGGCAACGAGCCGGCCCGCACGCCGATTTTGCAGCCCTAGTGTCGCCAGCCTTTCAGCTAACGTTGGCTCGTCGGTTTCGGCCAGCGCACGCAACGACGGGAAGTCGTCCAGGAACGCTGGCACAAAGGCGCCAATCCTCTCCGCGCGCGTCTGCTGCAGCAGTATCTCGACCACGAGCACCTGCCACGGCTCCATGGTGCTGTGCCGCCACGGAAGTTGACGGCCGTAGTCGTCAAACCACGACAGCAAACGCCTGACGATCTCCCGATCCCGATACTCCCGTCGCCGCGATTTCGAAAATCCCACGCCGACCGCTCCGGCGCCCATCACCCGTCTGGGTGCGGGAGCTGCGCCACGAGTCGTCTCCCGCTGGTGGTCAGCGTCCGCCCGGTTGAACCCCACTGAACCCAGCCCATTTGGGCGAGAAACGGCTCGATTGCTCCCTCCACATTAGACCGGTCTGTGCCCAGTTCCGTGGCGATGTTGTCCAGCCCGATCGGGCCGCGGTTCGCCACGATGCGCAGGTATTTGCGGTCGCGGCTCGTCAGCCCTTGCCGGTCGCACGGCACCATCTTCTGGAGGTGCCCCCAGACTGCGTCCACACTTGGTCCGCAGATGCGGATCCGAAGTGCCATGCCGATCTCGCGAAGGAGGTCTAGCGCCACCCGGGGCACCGCCCTCGCGGCAGTGGAAATCGCGACTAGCGCATCTTCGCTGAGCTGCCCAACTGATGGGTCGACGTCGGCGCCCGCGTCGTGATCTCGAGAGGCAGACTCGATGCGATACCGCAACATCCGGACAACCTCATCAGTGTTGTACGGCTCGAGCATGACGGCGCGCACTCGGCTGCGAAACGCCTCGCGGAGCTTGCCCCAATCGGTTGTCGCAATGACGAAGCTGACATCTCGCGCGTCGATGATCACTCGGGAGCCGCGTAACATCCGGTCATCGGCTTCCAAGACAGGCAGGAGCGTATCCTGAACCCTTGCGCTGAGTTGGTGCACCTCGTCAATGAATACGAGAATCGGTGGCGAGCGGAGGACCGCCTGCCCGCCTTGGTGATCGACCACAGTCATTGGTTTCCCGGCTTCGCGGGCACGCTCCTGCATTCGGTCAGCAAGCTGGTCGATATCGCGCAGGCCCGTCTCGCTAAGCGGGAGATAGGGCACCCCCAATGCGCCCGCCAATCGTCGGGAGAGTTCAGTCTTCCCGGTACTCTTGGGACCGAACAAGCCGACGGATCTGATCGCCGTGGTTCCCGTTTGTTCCACGTACCGGAGCTGGATACTCAGTGCTTCGGCCGCAGCCCTGTTACCTACGAAACCTTTGAAGACCGGGTGGATGAGGTTGTCGGAGGCCGCCGCGGCCCCTGCCTCCACTTCCCGTTCGTCCGACTTGGACGGCGTCTCGGGTGCTTCGGCGCGGGAAGACCGTTCTGCATCGTCTTCGCCATGGAGTTCAGCGGCCGACGGTGCACCGTCTTCCTGCCCTGCCGATTCACGAAGACCACGGGTACCCGCGGCACTGTTTGGCGAACTCGTTCTCGTCGCCTCCCCGCCCTTCCTAGTGCTACCGTCGCCTGTGTGCGGCTCGATCGCGGGGAACACTTTTGACAGCTGCCGAACTAGCGGGTTCGAGAGTGACGGGATCTCCCTGGGCCAGCAATCAGCCGTTAGCCCCACCCACCAGCCACCCGCACGCACATCGACGGCGCCATCACCGGTCGTGCCGCAACTCGTGGTCACCAGAAGGCTGGGGGCGACAGGTGGCGAGAGGTCGAACGATCCCGAGAGTGTCGCGTCAAGGATGGCTTGCTCGTCGGCCATCGTCGCGTCTCCCCGCGCGGCGAGGAGCCGGAGGCCGAACCGCAGTATGTGGCAGAGCGCAAGTCGCGCGTGCATACCGGCTTCCGATTGCGCCAGCGAGAGGAGCTGCCACACGACCTGGTAGGTCGCCTCGGCTTGCCCAAGGGCGTCTTGGACTGTGCTGGCGGCATACGTCTCCGAGACGTACTTGCACTCGACCGCACATGGCGAAATCGTCAATGTTGGCGGCCCCTCGATCCTCCATGCAAGATTGATGGCGAGTAAGTCCGTGCGCTTGCTCGGGGTTTCCACGTCGGGCGGAGCCACCAGGAGGTCCGTGATACAATCAACTGGTAGGAGGACAGTACACCAGCGTCGCCCGTTGGCCTCGCCAGCGGCCCATGCTGCTCGCGCAAGGCGGAGCGCTCCTACGACCCCGAGCACACCCACCGCCGCCTTACCAGACCGCATCGTCTCGCCGACCGCGAACCCCACCTCGGCGAGTTCTCGAAGTGCCGAAGACGCGTCCTCGGGCCCGAGAGCCAGCGATTTCGCAGTCAGCGAAGACAGAACGGACTTCGGGACTTTGCAAACTATGAAGTAGCTTCTCACGGACCGACCGACATCAAGCCGGTAGTCCCACAACGCCCGTTCCTCTCCCTCTGCCGCACCGCGACCAGCGATGTAGGTTGCCAGCGCGCCGGCATCGACATGCGCCCCGGGAAGCACGGTCCAATCACATCGAAGCGACGGTGGAAGGCCGAGTTCCTGGACGAGCGCGGGTCGTTGCGGGCGGACCTGACTTGCCAGCTCGTCAATCGACGCCAGCGCCCTGCGGTAGCCCTCGCCCACGGGAGGCAAGTCACCTTCGCGAGCACCTTCGGCCACGTGACGCTCAGCAACGCCAGCCTCGCCACTTTCCTGGATGCGTGACACCGGGAGGCCATGGCGATCAGTGCTTAGGTCAACGAGCGGCATGGAGAACACCGCGCCTCGATCGCGTCCCCTGGGCACCGCGAGGCCTTCGTCGGTCCTGCCCGGAAGCCACGCCGGACGCACCTCTTCGCGTTGCGGGAGCAAGAGAATGTCGGGGTGAAAGTTCTCGTAGCAGTGGGCGTCCTGCAGCGCCTCGTAGACGAACACCGCCGGTTGTTGCCACGGCAGCCGCTGGCGCTCGTCGAGGCGTTCTTCTAGGAAGAGGTGGATTCCACCGGGCAGCAGCGCCCCAAGGCGACCGGACCGCGCCCGCTGGTCACCGAGCAGCCGCGCACAAGAGTCGACCACCGGTCTGGCGTCAAGCCCTCGACTAACGCGAAGCCCGAGCTGCCGCCTTGAGGGATGCGAGCGTTGGAAACTGCGAACGAAGCTCTCGCTCCAAAGGTCGGTGCCCGCAAGGTAGAGCGACGATCTGAGGCCCTGCGAACGCCGAAGCTTTCCCCCAAACCCACGCAGGCTGCCGAGGCTGCTGCCCGCCAAGGCCGAGAACGCACTGCTGGCGACCGCCAAGTGCCACCCGGGATCGGATGTGGGAAAGGCGAACGACACGTCCAGACCGAGGCTGTCAGCATCGAATCCCGGCACCACCCTGAACCCATCCACCCCCTCGAACAGGGACGCGAGCCGCCTGTGCTGCTTCGCCAGGCGGCCGCTCTCCTCTGCCGCAGCGTAGATCCAGTGCTGGACCATGAAGCGCTTCGCGACGACGAGCGGATGCCATGGGCCAAGCAGCGAAATTCGTAGGTCGAGCTGGTTTTCATCAGCGCGAGAACGCTCAAGCACGACCGAATCCAAGTGGACGAACGTAAAGACCTCACCCGGCGACAAGCTACCGTCCAGGAGCAGGTTCAAGACGGCCGAGTATGCGTCGAGGTACTGCGAGATCGCGGTCTCGATAGACACGTCGTCGCGCGCCACATAGATCGGCGCGACGATGTAGAGGGGTCGCTCTGACGGCGTGGCGTACTCCTGGACGTAGCTCCTCGCTATCTGGATGACGGTGTCTCGGCACCGGGCATACTGCGCGAGAGCCGCGTCGAAGGAGTCGGTCGGCTCCATGTCCTCAAGGAAGGACAGGCTCGTCCCAGTCGTTCTCCAGAATGGCCGAGAGACCAGTGCGTCGATTTCGCACCCCGCAGCCTCAACGAAATCGACCAGCACAGGCTTCCACCCGTCCGGCTCCTCGAAAACCCGACCGAGATCCACGCGGCGTCGGGAGGCGGCGTCAAGCTCGCCAAGCTTCGGGAGTACGAAATCTCCGTCGCCTCGGAAGAACGGCAGAACCCGGCGTAGACGTGATGCGCTGGCTGCAGCAGTGGCAACTCGGAGCTCGTCCTCGAGGGTGAACTCACCAGGCTCGATGTCCTCACCAAAGAGCGTCACATCCCGCTCAAGGTCTGAAGCTTCGATCCGCAGGTCTATTCGCGCGCCGGAGAAGCTCTCCACGTCAATCGCCTCTCGGAGATTGTACCGGGTTGGACCAGGCTCCCCGTTGGCAGGATGTTCGGCAACATTCAGCGGTAGGATCTCATCATCCGCGGTCACGCGGCACGGGTCCGTTGCTCGCCAGTCGAGCACGTGCGCCCGTACGGGCTCTCGACAGGTCAGCATGACCGACTCTGAATCGGTGGAGTCCGGTTCGGACTCCAAGAGATCGACGATATTGAAGTCGGGCTCAAATACGCACAGAGCAGGTCTCGCGGTTCCGCAAACGTGGACGTCTACGCGGGCTTCTCTCACGATCTGTTGAAATCGAACGAGCTGAACCACCAAGCTGTGTCGGTTCCGAGTTCCGGGCAACTCGTTCGGCGGTACGTTGAAGGTTGACTGGAACTCCGCCTCGTCGCACTCCTGCTCGTAGAGCTGGCGCTGACGTCGCTTGCATAGAATCTGGAAATCTCCGGATTCGAAACGATCAGTCCCGATCTTTACTGCGATATTCAGTGCGAGCGGCGCTCCCTCGAAGATGGCCACTTGCTTCCCGTCGGTCGACACCACACCTTTGCCTTCCGGCAAAGATGCGGTGCACTGCACTGTGTCCGGCTCACCCACGCCGAAGAGCTTCCGTAGCCGGTCCACGTCCAACGCGGACCACGCCTCGATGCTCGCGGAACTCGACTCATTTCCGAGCCCACCGCGATACGCGAGCAGGCCGCTGTCTGCTCCAAGTTCGAGTGCTCCGTCCAATAGCAGGTCGAGTGAACTCCTGAGCTGCTGAAGCGAACCAGGGTCGAGCGCCGCGAATGTGCTCACCGCTACCTCGTTCACAAGGTAGTCGCGGAACTCGGGGTTTGTCGTTCTCTGCTCTTCCAGCGCCTTGGCGGTGCTCACGACCGAATCGACGTAGTCCTTCGGGTTGACTGTCTCGCGAGACACCACTCGCGGAATGCCGCAGTGGAAGCAGAACTTGTCGACTACGTCATCGAGCTCCGGATAGAGCGCGGGTTCGAAGGACCCCAGGATCCCCTCCAACAGCAGGGAAACACGGATCGCGTCTCGTAGCGGGGCTGTAGCTGGGAGCAGCCCCTCAAGGATTATTTCCCTGATCCATCGGCGGGACGCTGTGTCGGCCGTCCACATGTCCAGGATGGCCTCAAGGACCGGCCCGCTGAAGCGAAAGGCTTCCACGCCGCCGTCCTTCCACGGCCACTCGTCGGCAAACGTCAATCCGCGAATAGGGCTCCCAGTCCCACGGATCGAGTCATGGAGCTTCGGAAGGACCTTCGGCATGCAGACGGTGACGAAACTGCCCTGCCGAACACTCGTCACGGCCTCGTAGTGCAGCCAGCCCTTCGACTTGTCAGGACCGAAACGCGATCCCGGGTAATCAAGTGCCAGGTAGACTGGGATGCCAGAGGCGCTTCCGTCGGCACCTGCGGCTACTCGGCGCCGCAACTCCTCGTGCAGCTCAACTGCAAGCGATTCCGTGAGCCCAGGGAAGATCAATCTGCAATCGCGCTCCTCGGACCGAACCGCCGCGACGTGCTTCGCGGCGAGATCGCTCAGTACTCGTGACAGGATCCTCATGCGGCTGACCTCGCCGCTCCAACCGTGTCGAGCACCTCCGCGCTCTCCCCGGCATCAGGGCTCCCCACGAGAAACCCTCCTTCCATCAGCTTCTCTATGAGCAGGGGACGTCCAAAGGAACTGGAGCGGAAGTCAATCCCGTAGTCATAGAGGTGCTGCTCGATGTCCCGCAGTACCAGCTTGCCTCCTTCCTTTCCCCGTGACCGGCACTTGGCTCGCGCGGCGAGGAACGTAAACAGCTGGAGCAGGCGATGGCCGGGAACGATCTTCGTAGTCGTTTCTGGACACCTGATGAGCAGGCCACTGCCCGAATCGTCGTCTGCGGATCGATAGAGGACCCGGATGAACTCGTCGATGTTCTTGCCCTGACCTCGCGTTCGCGGCGAACGCCATGCTGGGTATTTCTCGGCCTCCCGAGTGAGCCACTGACGCAGCGTTTGCCCGTCCACGACCGTCGACCAATCGGAGTTCTGGGCGAGAACTAGCAGATCGCCAAGCGTAATGAAGCCCGCGCCCCGCCGATCAAGAGACAGCGTCTTGACCTCTCCAGTCGCGGCTGTGAAGCATTCGGCGTTCATCATCTTGATTTTCCGCACCAGGAGTCGGAGCTCCACGCGGGCGCGCATGTACGTCTCAACGTGCTCGAACACCTCGCGAGTCGGCGACGATGACGGGTGAAGCACTCCTTCGTGGCGCTTGCAGATCGCACTGAGCATCTCGTCTACCGCTGGTGCTGCTTGCTTCAGAGCAGCGGAGAGCACCCAGTCCCGCACCATTATCGTGATACGCAGGTGGGCGAGCATCCACACAGTTGTTGCAACCCTAAGGAACGCGATTAGCAAAAAGAGCCACTCACGGCGTGCGATCCTCGCTTCCAAGCAGCAGAGTTCGAGAAAGTCCTCGGTCAGGATGGATGCCAAGAGATCGGTGTGCCGACCGAAGGCCAGCGGCGCGCTACGAGCGTCAGAAACCGCATTCGTGAGGTAGTCAAGGACAGCGTCTGGAAGCGGATCAGCACGCTCCTCGAGAGCCAGCAACGACAGGATCTCCTTACCCGGCGACTCCTTCACGACACGTGCGCTGCGATGACCCACGAGCGCCCGAACTACGAGGTCCTTGTCGAAATTCCCAAGCGCTTCCTGGTGGGCCAAAGGACCACCGAGGAAGTAGTCGCGCATGGTCCTATCAGTCCGCTTTCGGAGCCAGGCATGGCGAGAGAGCCCAAGGTACGGTGGGGCGTAGAAGAACTCGCTTCTCCGCGCCCTCGTCTTCTTCTGCCGTCCCCGACAGGTCGCGAGTAGAAGTCGCTCTGCCTTGGACAAGGACGGAGTATCGACTACGTCCGAGAATTCTTGGGCTTTCGTTTCGACGGCGTTTCGCGAGTCTCCGTAGCCCAGTTCGCGGAATAACTCGAACACAAGCACTTCCGGTGCGAGTCTCATCCCCGCCGTCGGAGCGAACACCAAAGACTTGCTACCGAGGCACTCTGGAAGCGCCGGCTCGTTCTCGATCCTGCCCATCTACAGCTACTCCGCTTCGAGGAGGAATCCCCGCGTTCTTTCGAACCGGTGCTCGGTACCCTGTTCGTCGACTATGACTATTGCGACGTCATCATCTTGTACGGAATATTGGCTCGCGGCAGCCGCTTGGGCCTGTGTTCGGCGGAGCGACTCCAAGACGTCCGGGTTGAACGACAGGTCGCTCAGATTCAGCTCGTGTTGTCGACTTAGCCATGTAAACGTCTCTGCGGTGACGACGAATGGATGGAACTCGCTCATCTTGACGAGCAAGGCGTTACTGTCGCTGGCACCGTCGTGTTGGAGGCGGGGTCTGAACTCTAACTCAGCCCATCGACCCGTTAGCCAGAGAGACGTCGCCAGTTCGACGTGCACGTCACTGTCACCGTTGAGTTCTCGAGGAGCGAGCAACTTCTCTAAGAGCCGATCCGGAAAGTTTGAATCTATGGTGAGTGGGTTGCGGCGAGTCTGCGCAGCATGATGCGGATCATGGCGAGTCGGATGAAGGCGACGACGGATCGAACGTGACGTTCGAAGTCGCGAGCGAGGCGCCTGTTGCGGCTGATCCAGGCGAAGGTGCGTTCGACAATCCAACGCTTTGGCAGCACCTCGAAGCGGGGCACGTCGTTGCGCTTGACGATCTCGAGCCGCCACCCCCCGGTCTTGGCGACAGTCGCGGCCATCTTCGGTCCCTGATAGCCGCCGTCGGCGTAGATCACCTCGATGAATGGGAACCGTCGCCGGGTGCGGCGCAAGAGCTCGTGGGCACCGTCGCGATCCTGAACGTCGCCGGAATGCACCACGATGCCCAGCATCAGGCCGAGCGTGTCGACCATGATGTGCCGCTTGCGACCGGTGACCTTCTTGCCCGCATCGAAGCCTTGATCGTCGATCGACGCCCCCCTTTTTGCGCCGCCTTGGCGCTCTGGCTGTCGATGACCGCGGCCGACGGGCTGGCTTCGCGTCCTTCCTCATCGCGCACCGCGACGTAGAGTTCATGATGGATCCGCTCCAGCGTGCCATCCCACTCCCATAGATCGAAATAGTCGTACACCGTCGACTTCGGCGGCAGATCCTTGGGCAGTGCATTCCACTGGCAGCCCGTGGACAGCACGGTGAAGATGCCGTTCAGAACCTCGCGCACGTCGACTGAGCGCTTGCGCCCGCCGCGCTTGGCAGGCGGGATCATTGGCGCGATCAGCGCCCACTCGGCGTCGGTCAGATCACTCGGATAGCGAAGTCCGCGACGCTCCGCCGCGCGGCGGTGTTCCGCAGTCCACATCGGGCTTCCTCCTGTAAACCGGATGCCCAGCACAGAATCACAAACGATTCTTCCGATTCAAGAACTTTCCGGAAGGGCTCTAAGACGTCCTCAAGCTTCTTTATCGTGGCCAGTCGCCCAGCCGACTCTCCATGTGTCTTGAGGAACGCAAGGTAGTTGTCCAACTCCGGCTGAAGCGCCGTCAGGCCACGTGTCACAGCCGCGATCCAAGCGAGGCAAGTCGTCTGCCAGCGGCGTGCCCAAAAGTAAAGGTCTTGACCGGTCACTGGATCACCTTTCGCGGCGATCGCGTCGAAGATTTCCTCCCAAGCCCGTAGACAGTGTTCCTCGATCGCTCGCATCCCGGGGGAAGAAGACTTGTCTCCTGACACATCGGCGGATCGGGCAGAGGTAGCGATCGCGACGAACTCGTCCAGTTCGACGGCATGTCGAGGCTCAATCGACGGGTCGAGAGCTGGAATCGCGCCATCCGGCCCCAGCAACCGCTCGACGCCGACGTCTGTGGACAGCTCTCCGGACCGCGTCACGGCGGCGAGTGCCTGACGGACGGGCGACGTGCCACAGAGTAAGCCATCGATTGCCTCCAGCGCGGAGATCTGGTCACGCCGACTGGCTATCGTACCCGGGCTGTGGCGTTCAGGGCCTTCGAGGCCGTGTGATCTCGTGGCCCCGAACAGGATCGAAGGAACTCGACGAGCGAGTAGGTTGAAGAGCCTGTTGCCTTGCACCTGGTCGTGGACCCACTCGCAGGGCGTACCGCCCCCGTGGTCATCTGGGCATCCGGCCAGTAGCACGGAAAGGAGCGCCACGGCCTCGCGGAAAACGATGATCTGGCCGTCCAGCACCTCTGCTCTTCGCAGGATGTCGAGGACGTTACGGCGAACACCGTCCGACGCAAGATCGTCTCGGTTGGCCTTTAAGGGGCACAACGACATGGAGGGGCAGCCGGAGCATGCATCCCAATTCTGTTCAACGGTCGCCTTCTCGAAGAGGCGTTCAAAGACGTCACTGTTGACCAGCAGGCTACGGTTATCGAGGAATTCGTACGTGACCTCCAGCTCGTCGAAGACCGTCTTCTCGCCGGAAGTGCTGCCACCCGCGCGGACTGTCACGCCGCTCTCACTCTTCTGAATTGCCCCGCTCACGGCGCGAAACCAGGGCTCCTCTCGCACCCCTCGGTCCGTGTGCCCCAGGTCAAAGAGGCGCTGTAGTACGCCCCAGTTCGTGCACACCAGAAGGGACGTACCGCGCGCGGCAGCTAGCCTGAGAACGGCCGCGAGATCTTCCGCAGGATTGCAGACAGCACCGAAGGGGTTCCGGACGACGGAGGCATCCTGCACGAGGTAGGCAAACCTGTAGGGCTTTCCCTCTTCGCGGACCTCGAGCAGGTACGGTAGCCAGTCCGCGTCGCTTTCCCCGATCACCACGCCGTCTTCGGAGACAATCTCGTAGCGGCGCTCTAGCAAGCGGCGAGCGAGCAGGCCGAGCTTGGCGGACTTCCCGTTTCCCGGTGAACCGATCAGCCAGTGCCATCGACCCCGATGAGGCGCGTCCCCAGGCGATGGGCACATCGCCTTTAGGAGCGTATCGATGGCATCGTTGGAGTCGGTAGCGATGTCGAGCAATGGCGGCTCACGCCAGTTCGCGGGGCCGCTGATTGCCTCCTTACCGTCTTGCTGGAGCCGGATTAGCCGCGTCACAAAGGGGTTGACGTGGATGCTAATCTCGTCGATCGGAACACTCATCGGGGCACCTCGTCGACTCGCGGATTCACCATGGCTCTGCCCTGCTGGGTGGTTTCGGGCCACTCGTCTCCGAAATTCGCCCCCCAGCCAACTCCTCCACAATGAAACTACGGGCGCCGGCGACCCGTCGAGGGCAGCACGATCTGGCCTTGGCCTGCCAGTGATGCGTATGCCTATGAGTCAAATGTCTCCAGGCGAGCCTCACCGACGCCGCCCTGCTGGCAGTAGCGGTGATCGAAGGGATGTCCGATTGTCGTTGAAACGGTGGACTCAGATGACGACAGGGTAGGTTCTGCGCACGTCCGGTTACCGTAATTGACACGTACCGGGTGGAGGTATTCGACATTTTCCTTGCCGACGCGAAAATCGTTGGGACTGTTATTGCTAGCGCTCCGCCCTATCCACCGCGTCATCCAGCCCGATTGCGTGTGCTTCGGTCCACTGGTCGATTTCTCCCTTCCTGAACCGCCAAGACCCGCCGACCTTGAATGCCGGGATGTCTCCGGCGGCAACCAAGCGATAGATCGTGCGGTCCTTGACCTTCAGGTACTCAGCCACCTCGCGCACGGTCATGACGTCTGCGTCGAACATCGACTGCCTCGCCCCAAGGTCGAGATTGCTGAACTTGGGTGGAAATTACTACAAGATTGGCAAGATGACCAACGCTTATCCCGAATTCTGGTGGTGATGCCTGCTTGGGTTTGGGCCAACGCCGAGCCAGATAGAGGGTTACGGAGACATTCACAGGCGATGCGTTCTGCCAACTCGGCGGACAACCACGCACAAGGTCCGGCAGGCAGAACTGCTTAGGGGTTGCTTGGATCAGACTCGTTTGACGGTCCACAGCACCTTTCCGACGATGTGGGCTTCCCTCGGATCGCAGGTATAGTCGTCATAGTCCGGATTCGTGGATTTCAGCCGGAGCCGGGGCGGGTCGGCGTCGCGCACATGATCGATGCGCTTGACGACGAGACCGGCGCCGTCCCATAAGACGAACATCTCCCCGGTAGCCGGTAGCCGCCGGGCGACGTCGACCTTGAGCCGGTCGCCCTCGCGCATCTCGGGCTCCATCGAATCTCCCCGCGCCCTGAGTATGCGGAGATCGTCCGGGCTCGCATCGCCCTCGTAGCGGATCATCCCCTCGGGCAGGAACCAGCGCGCCTTCTCGATGACGAACTCGTCGGCGAGCGCGCCCGGCCCCGCGGAGGCCTCGACCTCCATCTCGGGCACGCTCGAGAGCGGCACGCCGGGAAGCTCGGCCGGGGCCGGGCGGCGCTTTCTCTTCGATTGCTTTCGCCTGGGCACTGTGTCGTGGCGGAGCTCGTCCGCGTCGCAGCCGAGCATCTCGGCGAGCATCTCGCTGTCCTTGTAGCCCAGCACCCTGGGCTGACCGCGGCTGAGGAACTGGTGGAGATAGGCGACGTTGCGGCCCATCCGGACCGAGATGTTGTTAAGCGTGGAAAATTGACCCCCTATTGGGGGTGATCGGCATCCAAAATTGACCCCCCTTGGTTTGTGTCCATGAAGACACCTCGTCATTGGACGGACGGGGTGGGGGGAGATGCTGGTTGTGGAGACGATTGCGCGGATCCGTCGGGATCATCTGGTGAAGGGCGTTCCGATCAAGAAGCTCGCCCGGGATTTGAGGGTTTCCAAGAACTGAGGTGGCCCCGGAAATTCGGACAGTTCGATAAGGTGTATTCCCCCGTCTGACGGAGGAATGCAGATGAGCAGCAAGCGACGCCGGTTTTCGGGGGAGCTGAAGGCGAAGGTGGCACTGGAAGCGCTTCGGGGCGAGCGGACGCTTCAGGAGATTGCTGCGCAGTACCAGGTCCATCCGAACCAGGTCGGCGCATGGAAGCGCCAGGCGGTCGAGGGCTTGGCTGAAGTGTTCTCGAAGGACGCCGAGCGGCGGACCCGGGACCATGAGCGCGCGGTGCGCGATCTTCACGCCAAGATCGGCGAGCTGATCGTGGAGCGGGATTTTTTGTCGCGCGGGCCCGTTCGATGAGCCGGACGGAGCGGCGCGCGATGGTGGTGCGTGATCACCCGGCGCTGAGCCTGAGCCGGCAATGCCGCCTGCTGTCGATCGCGCGCTCCTCGCTCTACTACGAGCCGAAGGGGGAGAGCGTCGAGACGCTGGCGTTGATGCGGCGGATCGACGAGCTGTTCCTGAAGTACCCGTTTTACGGCGCCCGCCGGATGGTGCTTCACCTGCGCCGCGAGGGCGTGCGTATCGGGCGCCGGCGGGCCGCACGGCTGATGCGCCTGATGGGGCTTCAGGCGATCTGGCGGGCGCCGCGGACCAGCGCGCCGCACCCCGAGCACCGGGTTTACCCGTATCTGCTGCGGGGCCTGGCGATCGAGCGGCCGAACCACGTCTGGTGCGCCGACATCACTTACATCCCGGTGCAGCGTGGCTTCCTCTACCTGGTGGCGATCATGGACTGGGCGAGCCGCTATGTGCTGGCCTGGCGGCTGTCGAACACGCTGGACGCGGGCTTCTGTACAGAGGCGCTCGAAGAGGCTCTGGCCCGATATGGGGCGCCGGAGATCTTCAACACCGACCAGGGGAGCCAGTTCACCAGCTTCGCCTTCACCGGCCGCCTGCAGGAGGCCGGCGTGCGCATCTCGATGGATGGCAGGGGCCGGTTCATGGATAACATCTTCATCGAACGGCTGTGGCGCTCGCTCAAATACGAGGCGATCTACCTGCACGAGATCGCCGACGGCCTCACGGCCCGGCACCTGATCCGCGATTGGGTCCGCTTTTACAACGCCGAGAGGCCCCACGCGGCGCTGGGCGGAAGAACCCCGGCCGAGGCATACCGAGACGGCCCGCCCGTGGATATGATGGACAAGCCGCTTCGCGCCTTGCCCTTGAACGCATGCGTTCAAGCCCCACAAGGACGGGCAGCGTGACCTTCGTGCCGTGGCGGCGGAGCTGAAGAGCGAGGAGGAAGGGATCGCCGGGCATCTCGAGACGTTCGGCAAGCGCATGCAGGTGCTCGACACCCTCCTGAAGCACCTCGACCGCCGGTCATCGGAACTGGAGGCGCTCACGCCAAACGCCATGCCAGAGAGACCGGGCGGCCCCTGCGCACGGTGGTCGAGGACGGGTTCCGACGCGGATACGTCCTTCCCGATCTCAGAATGGGCAATCCGGATGGGAACGACCCGCTTGAGCGGTATTCCCGGCGCGAACTGCGGGCGTTGATCTATGGCGATCCGGGCACGCAGTGATCGCTGTCGACACAAACGTTATAGAGTTTTTCACTTACACGTAACTCATTGTTATAAAATCTGTTTTTCTGACATTTTCCCGTTGATGGTTGCTGCGGTAAGCGTACCGCAAGCGAGTTGGCAATTGCTAACGCGCTTCGGAGCGCGTCCCTGTCGAATAGTTCCGGGAGGGACAACAAGAAGCCATTGCCCGTGCGAACGTTCCAACCGGCACATGTGCGCAAAAATGGCATAGAGTCATAACGTGTTCCTCTGGAAATCAACCGAGAACAGGGAGCCTCAGGGGTCGGACTTCACGGACCCGGTACTGGTTGACCGGGGCGCGCAGGCATACATTCACGAACCAGGAGCTGTCAGATGAAGCGCCTCATGCTCGTCTCTCTATTCCTGTCCTTTTCCGGCGTGGTGGTTGCTCAAGGTGGCAACACTCCGTCATCGCCTTATGCCGGCCAGGAGGCACGACCCATCAAGAGCCTCTCGCATGAAGACATCGCTGAGCTCAGGCAAGGTGGTGGCTGGGGTCTTGCCAAGGTGGCGGAGCTGAACGGCATGCCCGGCCCTGCCCATCTACTCGAGTTGAAGAACGAGATTCCGCTGTCTAATGACCAGGTGTCGGCGATCACTGCGATCTTTGAGCGTATGCGCGCGGACGCCATCGCCGAGGGTGAGCACTTCATTGCCCGAGAGCAGGCACTTGAAGAGGCATTTCGGTCCCGCACAGTCACAAATCAAAATCTGCGCGCGATGTTGGCGGGCATCGAGAAAAGCCGGTCGAAGCTCCGACATATTCATCTCGCCACGCATCTGAGCACCCCGGCTCTGCTGACCGAGAATCAAATTGCACGATACAAAGAGCTACGGGGGTATGTCTCCGATCCTTGCGCCGATGTGCCCCAGGGGCACGATCCAGTGATGTGGCGAAGGCACAATGGCTGTGAATGAAAGCCTGATACTTTCAGGTCGATCGGCATTATCAGAACTCATAACCTGAAGGTCGCAGGTTCAAATCCTGCCCCCGCAACCAAATTAAGCCCCTGAAAATACAATATTTTCAGGGGTTTTTCATGTTTAGAGTGTGGCAAAGAGTTTGTGATTGGGAATCTATTGGGAATCACGCGGATTCAAAGTGGGGCGCAGCTGTGAGCATATGATTCGTAATCCTCCGGGGTGGGCAGCCTTGGCGGATTAGGCCGTGGCCTCATAAGCTCGCAACCAGATACGGATTGTGGCGATTTTGATCATTGGGCGCTGATCGCTGCGGGCTGACGCAGCTCGCCGGGCGGGCGGTCGGAGCGCCTTTCGTCGGCACAATCGCCGGCGCTGCCGTCATTGCCGAACTGCTCCGCCTGGTGAACGGCGTGCACGGCTATGACCTGATTGACGGTCACTTGAAGGACCTGAATCACCGCACGGTGGTCCCGGCGGAAAATCCGGTGCCCTTCAATCCGGGCTCGACAGAAGCCCACTGCGAAGCGGGGATTAGTCGGCGGGTTCAGGAGCAATAATATCTAAGCCGTACGCTGGCGCGGGCGCATGCGGTCTGCAGCGCGTCCCAGTGCATCAGGAACTGACGGAGGCGGTTGTTGAAGGGTTCACCCGCCGCGAGGCCTGCGGCCAACGCCGCGCGCCGGGTCATGTTTGCGCCGACAATCCAGATTTCTTTGTCGAAGGACGGGTTACGGCAGGCTTGGCACAGCCGCTCATTCAGGGCGGCAGCGGTCAACCCTTGAGGACTGCGAAAGATGCGGTTGCGCCCTGCCAGCCTGACGGCATTGGCCTGAACGTCATCGGCCCAGCGCTCTGCAGACCATTTGGGCGAGGCATCTCCTCGTGAGATAAATCCCAGACTGGCAAGGGCCTGACGGCCAACCACTTGAAGGCTTGGCACGTTGAAGCCCTGACCGCCGGGAGCCATGTCACCCGTCTTGGCGTGAACGAACACAAGCCGCTTACCTTCCTCGTCAGCGCCGATGAAATCGGTGATTTCCTGGGAATCGTCGTCGCACAGCCATATTGGATAGCCGGAAATCGCGTTTGTGAGATCGTCGGCTTCGATGCCCAGCGCTTCGAGCCGACCTTCAGCGACGGCTTCGAACAGCCCGAATATCGACCGCCTGTGCCACTCTGCGCGATCAGCCGCAAAATAGCCTTCGCCCTTTTCGGACTCGACAGCAACCAGGCTGCCCGCCGCGAAGATGTAATCGAGCACCGGCTGGGCGCCGTTATCTGTTACCCAGTGCAGGCGCGGCTCATAGAAGCTGCCTTCGGAATAGACGACGCCGTTACGCTGCACCAGCACCCGAAACGCCTGGGCCTGATTCAGGCGCTGAACGAGCGGTTGTCCCTGACGCCGGCCATCGACCTCCTTGACCGGGAACAGCTCGTTGAGCCGCTCGCTGTAAAGCCGGTATTTACCGGTCTTCTCCTGGTACTCGATCGTGCACGGGACATCCTCGGCTTTGATCCTGGCAAGAAACCCACCGGTCTCCGGATCGACATCTGCGCAAAGATCGTCGTAATCGACATCCTCTTGGGCCATCGCGGCCGCCGCGACAGCCTCGTCCTCGCGCATATCGAGAAACATATCCTGGGACGGGTCGAGAAGAATGGACACGGGCTGGGCATCGTCCTCCGACAGACCATCGACCACCGACGCGTAACGTCCAAAGACGTTGCTTCTTTTCCGCTCTGCGTCGGCAAGCTCCCGCGCAACCTGCGCTGTCCAGTCGAAATACGCCTGTGTCGGGACGTAACGCTCTACCGCCTCGCGGAGGCGCGCGCGGGCAAATCCGACATAACGGCCGATGCCGTTCACAAAGCCGAAGGCTGTCGCAGGCACAAGCGAGGGTTCAAGCAGGTCCGTGAAGACATCCTCGAAAGAACGGGTCCGTAGCGCCATGCTGCGGATCGTCTGCTGCGACATCTCGAGCGATGAGAACGACATGCGCGAGAGCCTCGTCGTCGTGTCGTCATCCTGCGCAGGGAAAGCCTTCTCCATCAGGGAGCGGCCGGCCCTTTTCAAACCGAGGCGGTCCATATCGACGACCAGCCCTTCCGTATCGTGCATGAAGACAAACTGACCCTGCTTCACCGCGATAAAGATGCCGAGCTTCCATTCCGAGAAAAAGCGATCCACCGGGTAAGAGGAATTGCGCCACGCATAGTAGGAAAAGCCGATTGCGTTTTCGGGCATTCCCTCGATCGGTGTGATCTTGAAGCGATCCTTGTCCATGATCGCCTCTTCAACCGTGTCCGCTATCGCGGCAATGTCGGCCAACGGTGCCCGCAGGCTCAGAACAGCCGCGGAGCGCGGCAGCTGAATGTCATGTGCCGCAAGCGGCGCTTCAACTTCGAATCGTCCCCGGAACTCGCCGCTGATGTACTGATAGTCGGCCATATAGTCGAGAAGGCGATCCGGCAGGGTGACTTCATTGGTCACTACGAAGGCGGTGTTGCGGGCCACATACTCTTCATAGGAGATGTAGCGATTCCAGGATGTTTGAATACGATTTGCATTGGCGGGTGATCCGAACACCCAGCCGGTTTGCCGCAGCCGCCTGTCGCCTTTGGAATAGCGCGTCGCGCGGCCGATCTGCTGCACAAGCTGGCGGGCGTTACCCATCAGATCGAATATCGCCACCGCGACGAAGGACGGATCATCGATGCCCTCCATCAGTTTGCTCTGGTGCACCCAGAATTGCGCATCTTCGCGCGCCCGGATGGCCGACGATACGGACGTGAATCTGTTCGGATTCTGATCCGTCTTTTTGGCGCGATCATGTACCAGCACCGACCGGGTATCGAAGACGCGGTCGATCTCGGCCTGAAGAAGTTCCAGAGTATCGAGATCGTCCGCGCGCACCATCACTTTGGGCATGGCGTCTTCGTCATTGAACCACCGCGCGGTCTGCGCCAGCCGTGGCGGCAACTCCGCACTGAGCATCCGCACAAACTGTTTCACCGCTGCCGGCCGCTCGCCTTCCGGAGCAATATTAGGAATCACGATCTCGGCCGGGCGGATGATCCGATCGCGGACGGCATCAGCGTAAGGGTAGTTAAAGACGTACCGGCCGCGCACCCGGAAGGACTTATAATCATTGCGGTACGGCGTGGCGCTCAGCAGCAGGGTCGGCAGGTTGAAGCCCCTGACCCCGCGTGACCACGATACCGCCGGTTCGTAGTGTCCTTCATCAACGATAACGAGATGAAAGCTGTTCTTGATCTGATCGAGCAGTCGACGGCTAGCTTCATCAGGCTCATCCAGATCGCAAGCGGACTTGCGGATGTTGCCAAGCGCCTGATGCGTGCCGACCAGAATGGCACGGTCCACGTCGTCAAGATGGACGCCTCCATTTACCTCGCGAATTTTGCCTGGTTGTGATTCTCTACGGTGGTTCGATTCGAGTGGGGGTATTGATGAGGCAGGCTGGTCTGTTCGGCTTACCGGATCATCTTCGGAAGCTATCGGCGACGGGTGATCCGTTGGAGGTGCTGGCGCAGGTCGTCGACTTCGAGATTTTCCGCGCGCCGCTTGAGGCGGCGCTGGGCTATTCGGACGGATCGAAAGGCGGCCGCCCGGCCTACGATGCGGTGGCGATGTTCAAGGTACTGATCCTGGCCGCGCGGCACACGGTGAGCGACGAGCGGATGGAGTTTCTGATCCGCGACCGCTTGAGCTGGCTTCGCTTCCTGGGCTTCGATCTCGGAGCGCCGACGCCGGACCGCAACACCATATGGATCTTTCGCGAGCGTCTGGTCCGGGCCGGGGCGATGGATAAGCTGTTTGCCGCCTTCGATGGCGAACTGCGCCGGTGCGGCTATCTGGCGATGGGCGGGCAGATCGTCGATGCGACGTTGGTATCGGCGCCCAAGCAGCGCAACAGCGACGACGAGAAGGCGGCGATCAAGGCAGGCAAGAGAGCATCCGAGATCTGGCCCGATCAGCCGGCCAAGGCGGCGCAGAAGGACACGGATGCGCGGTGGACGGTGAAGACCGGGCGGCGCAAGAACCCCGCCGGGGCGCAACGGCGCATGCCCGACATCGCGATCCCGGTGTTCGGCTACAGCGAGCAGGACCGTCGCGCCAGTGGCGCGGCGTAAGCCCGCGCAGCCCACATCGTCATCGACCGGGCCTACGGCTTCATCCGCAGCTCGGCAGTGACCGATGCCGCCCGCCATGACGGCAAGATGTTGCGTCATCTCGTCACCGGCGACAATCTGGCCGCCGGCGTGTGGGCCGACAGCGCCTATCGCTCGAAGGCCAACGAGGCGTGGCTGGCCGGCAAGGGTCGGGTCTCCCACATCCACCGCAAGAAGCCGCCGGGCCGGGCCATGCCCAAGGCGACCGCCCGGGCCAATGCCCGCAAGTCAGCGGTCCGTGCGCATGTCGAGCACGTCTTCGCCCAGCAGAAGGATCGCATGGGCCTGTTCGTCCGTACCATCGGGCTCGAGCGGGCGGCGGCCAAGATCGGCCTCGCCAACCTGGCTTATAATTTCCAGCGTCTGATCTTCCATGAGCGCAGCGCCGCCATGGCATGAGTCCGCCCGAATAGCGCCAAAACCCTCCGCCGAGAACGAAACGGCGGAGGATTGCGGACGTCAACACCGCCGATCTCAGCGAAAGTCGGACAGCACACCGAAATCTTCGTCAAATCTCCCGGTTGTTAGAGGTCTCCAGATGCAAGGACATGCTCTGGCAGCGGCTCGGCAGAAACGTTTCGGTATAGACATTTTCAAGCGCTGCACCGAACGCGGCCGCCTCCGCAGTGAAGAGCTCCCCGTCCTGAATCTCGTAGCCGAGATGTCCCCAGAAACGGTATCTGATGTCGTGCAGGAGCTGTTCGGTCAACGCTGTACGAGGGGTAAGGATAAGGACTTTGCGAATCGCCGGGAGGCACCGGGCAAGGACGGCGATGATGCCGGACTTGCCGGTGCCGGTGGGAAGCTTTAGCAGCGCCGCCTCGGTGTGATCCGGCCGCTCCGGAATGGACTTGTCGCCGTTGAGGTAAGCGGTGACGGTCGCGATAGCCGCCTTTTGATGCTCCCACAGATGTGGCTGATTGCCGGCTCCAGTCCAGAACTTAAAACGTGCAAGCTGTCTCTGATCGCGCCTGAAGCCCGCCGCCTCAATATGCTGCTTGATAGTCTTGTCCAGCGACGTCCTGGTATCTGCGATTAATTCGTTTAGGTTCACAAGACCCCCGTTCCCGCAAAGTCAGATCGTTACGAGGCCTTCTCAAGCCCTGCCAAAACCTCACGGAAACTATTCAGCCCGGCTTCCAGATTCTCGATGATCTCTTCGGCCATATCGTCGGGCTCGGGCAGGTTGTCGAGGTCGGTCAGGCTTTTGTCCTTGAGCCAGAATACGTCCAGGTTGGTATTGTCGTCTGCGATCTGCTCCGGATTCTGATTTTTGCTGGCCTTTGTCATCGGGGCTTCCTCCGGACAGCGGACCCCGCTCTCTGTCCTGGTTCGCTGTCCGGCCGCTCCGCATGCTCAGCAATGTAGGCGTGCATGAACTCGCGCAGCACCTGAGCAGCAGGTTTGTCCTGCGCCCGGCATGCAGCGACAAAACGATCCCGCAGATCGCGCTGAACCCTTATACGTAGCCCCACGTCCTTCATCGGCCGGAGTGTAGCCGTTGGATACACAATTGTGTAGCTTTAAGAGGTAGTCGGCCTTCGTCTTTCTACCAGCTCTACATTTTCGGCTTAAGGTCGCGCCTGCGCCGCGGCTTCCAGTCCTTTTTCTGTGTTTCGTCCTGCACGGCCTTGCCATCACAGCTCGCATCATTGCCGCCGCGATTGGGTGCCTTAGGCTCGCAGCCGCGGCGCCGGCATGTCGAGCAGCGGGAGCCGTTCGATGGCGTAGCGCGTGAGCGCGAGCTGAACGTTTTCCTTGCGCTCGCTAGCACGTCGGGTGAGCCGTGCCCGGACGGAAGCGGCGACATTTTTCTAAGGCGGCTTCGAGATCATATCGTGGCCTCAATATGAGGTGGTGTGCTGGTCGGCGGGTTGGTCATCGGCGGTCTTCGGTAGGGTCTGGCGGATTCCCTTCACTTGCCAGGGATCTTCGCTAAAAGAAGGGGAAGCGTCACAGTCCCCGTGGAATCGCGTGGGAATCCGCAGAAATCGACGACCCGACCGCTTGAGGCGCCCGAAGGCGCAGCTGTGCCTGGCAAGCTGTAGCTTTCGGCAAAAGCTCGTCCGTTCTCGGTGGCGAGCTCTGGTTGTCACTCAATCTGAGCCATGAGGGTGAATGCCGCGAGGCGGTCAACAGCGCCACCGCGGAGAACGGCATCATGATTGGGGCAGTTGCGCTTCTGAGCACGGGATCGGCGGTCACACACGTCTCAAGGTCCACAGCACCTTGCCGACAATATGGGCGTCCTCGGGATCGCACGTGTAGTTGGCATAGGCCGGATTGGCGAAAATTAGCCTGAGCCGGGGTGGATCGGAATCGGGCACCACCTCGACACCAATGTGCTGGTCTACACCCACCGGCGCGAAGCGGGCGTGGGCGATGCGCAGGCAGGATGTGGGCGTGTCCGTCATGCCGCACCCTCCGACAGCAGGCACTGTAGCCGGCGGCGGAGATCTTGCCGACAGCGGCCTTCGGCAGGAACGGGTAGAAATCGAGTCCGCGCTTCGGCGGGCGCTTCTCGACCCGGCACAGCGCCAGGTGCTTCACCGCATTGACGCCCACCACGCCCATGCGCAGAGCGGTCTTCACCGCGCGGCATGCAGGTCCTTCGTCCCTGAGGCCGCCGGCAGCCGCAGGACCTGCGCGTACGTACGCCGCGCCCCGCCTTGACCGTGCGGGCCTCCATCAGGCGGCGCAGGAGCCGTATTGAAGCCGCTTACGGAATGCTTGCGTCTTACGGACGGGGTTTGGACAGGACATAAGAAACCCCCGAAGACGCATTTGTTTTCAGGAGTTTGATTGGTTGCGGCGGCAGGATGCTCAACAATGCCGGCGGGTTTGGTATAGTCCGGCAATGGCGTCGATCCTCGTCGGGCTCAACTATCACCGGATCGGCGGGCGCGACCCGGCGAATCCCCTCCATCGCGCCCATACCGTCGGACGCGGCGTGTTCGAGGCGCAGATCGCCCATGCCCTTGCCCGCGGGCCGTTCGTCAGCCTGGACGACGTGTCCGCTGGACGATTGCCGGACGGCGTGTCGTTCCTGCTCACCTTCGATGACGTCTCCGCAAGCGTCGCCGCCGTCCGCCGGTGGCTCCTGGACCAGCGGATCCCGTTCCACGTCTGCCCCGCCACCGGGATCACCACGCAGGGGTTCGGGGTCCGCGACAAGGTCAACTGGATCATCGACCGGCTGGCGCCCGATTCGATCGCCGCGGCGGTCGAGGCCGCCTTCGGTCCCCAGCAGGAGAGCTTCTACCGGTTCACCAAGGCCCGGGACCGTATCCCCGAGGAAATCGAGACCAGGCTGATCGACCCGCTGTTCGCGCAAACCGGCGCTGCGGCGGCGGAGCTGCGCGCCGGCAAGGCCTATCTGTCCTGGGAGGCGTTGCGCGCCGAGTACACCGGCAAGCCCGGCATCGGGCTGGTCAATCACGGCGCCACCCATCGCCGGATGGATCTGATGGACATTGCGGCGATCACCGCCGAGATCGATGCCGCCGAGGCTGCTTTCGCGGCCGAGCTCGGCGTGGTCCCGAGGGATTTTGCCGTCCCGTTCGGCGAGTTCGACAGCACGCTCGCCGGCCGCCTCGACCATGTGCTCGGCCTGCGGGGCTACCGCACGGTCCTGTGGGTCGACCGCTGCGCCAACTCGATGCCGAGGACACACCCCGCCGGCCGGCCGATCGACATCGGCCGCCTCCACGCCCCGGCGAGCCTGGCGCGGTTCCGCGAGACGCTCGACCGGGCGATCGGCCAGACAAGACCGCTGTCATCGAAAAATTAAGGCTTTTGGCGCCGTTGGCTGCGGCGTAGGACTGTCAGCCACGCGCCGGGAGCCTGCAGACGTGCTGAAGCGCCTTTACGACCGGGTCATCGACCTGTCCGCGCGCCGCGATGCGGTCTGGGTGCTGGCGGCGGTCGCCTTCATCGAGAGCTCGGTCTTTCCGGTCCCGCCGGACGTGCTCCTGATCCCGATGGTACTGGCCGCGCGCGACCGCGCCTGGCGGTTCGCGGCCATCTGCACCATCGCCTCGGTGCTGGGCGGGCTCCTCGGCTATGCCATCGGCTCCTTCCTGTTCGAGACCGCGGGCCGGCCGGTGCTGGAATTCTACGGCCATGCCGCGAAGTTCGCCCAGTTCCGCGCCAGCTATAACGAATGGGGCGCCTGGGCGGTGTTCATCGCCGGCCTCACCCCCTTCCCCTACAAGGTGATCACCATCCTGAGCGGGACCACCGGGCTCGACCCGGTGGTCTTCACCTTCGCCTCGATCGCCGCCCGCGGCTTGCGCTTCTTCCTGGTCGCGGGGCTGCTCTATTGGATCGGCCCGCCGATCCGCAGGTTCATCGAAAAGCGCCTCGGCATGGTGGCGATCGCCTTCTGCGCGCTCTTGCTCGGCGGCTTCGCGGTTGCCAAATATGGGATGTGAGAGCCCGAACGCCGTTGCTTGATGCCGCAAACGCGCCGGCCGCCATCCTGGCGGCCAGCATCGCCGTCCTCGGCACCGCGCTTGCCGCGCAGTACTGGGGCGGGCTCGCGCCGTGCGAGCTCTGCCTCTACCAGCGTTGGCCCTATGCGGTCGCAATCGCCTTGTCGCTGGCCGGGCTGGTGGCGCTGCGCGGCCGGTCGGCGCGGCGGCGGCTCACCGGCCTCTGCGCGGCCGCCTTCGCGGTAGGCGCGGGGATCGCCTTCTACCACGCCGGCGTCGAGCAGGGCTGGTTCGCCGGCCCCGCGACGTGCTCGGGCGTCGGCATCGATGCCCGGTCGATCGAGGAGCTGAAGCGGCTCCTGGAGGCCGCCCCGGTCGTGCGCTGCGATGAGATCCCCTGGTCGATGTTCGGGATCTCTCTCGCCGGCTACAATTTCATCGTTTCGGCCGCGCTCGCCGTCGCCAGCGCGATAGCGGCATCGAGAAGGGGGCGGACGGCTTGATGACCGATCGCGACCGGGCGGGTCCGAAGGAGACGGCCGAAGACCGGCTGCCCGGCGATCCGTCGCGGCAGGAAATCCTGGCGCGGATGATCCGGGTCGACCATGCCGGCGAGTACGGCGCGGTCCGGATCTATGCCGGCCAGCGCGCGGTCCTGGGCGACGGCCCGGCGGCCGATGCGGTGGCCGAGATGGCCGCCAAGGAGGCCGAGCATCTGGCGACCTTCGACCGGCTTGTCAGCGAGCGCGGCGTGCGCCCGACGGCGCTGATGCCGCTGTGGCACCTGGCCGGCTACGCGCTGGGCGCGGTGACCGGGTTGATGGGCGAGCGTGCGGCCATGGCCTGCACGCTCGCCGTCGAGGACGTGATCGAGGAGCACTACGCCGAACAGGCCGCGCAGCTCGGCGAGGACGAGTCCGAACTGCGCGCGACCATCGAGTCCTTCCGCGCCGACGAGATCGCCCACCGCGAGGCGGCACTGGAGCACGAGGCCCGTCACGCCCCGGCCTACGAACTCCTGACCGGAGGCATCAAGGCGGGCTCCCGGCTGGCGATCTGGCTTTCGACCCGGATCTGAACGCCCGGCTTGGAGCGCCGCCGGAGCCGGTTGTCGCCGCGCGCGTGAACCACTGCCGGCCGCAGGCGCTCAGAACCGCGCCATCTCGCGCTCGATGCGATGGAAAAAGCGCTCGATCCTGTCGCCGCGTGGACGGTGCAGGCCGTAGAGGCCGAGATAGCGCACCCGCGCGCCGCGGGCGAGGAACCAGCGCATATAGCGGGTGAACATCTTGCGCGGCGGGTCGCCGAACCACCACAGGACCGGCCGCGCCCGGCCGTAGGTGACGATCGCGGCAAGCCGTGTGATATGGCCGAGATTGGGGTGCAGCGCGCCGTGCTCGTCCAGCCGGAACGACACGCCCGGCACCATCACCCGGTCGAAGAAGCCCTTCAGGATCGCCGGCGGGCCGAGCGTCCAGGTCGGGAACACGAAGACCAGCCCCTGGGCGGCGAACAGGCGCTCGATGGAAGCCGCGTTGCGCGCGCGGTTCGCCGCCACATCAAAATAGGCCCGGCGCTCGGCCGCGCTCAGCACGGCCTCGAACCCCTCGGCATAGAGATCGAACAGATCGACCTCGTGCCCGTTCCGCTCGAGCGCGGCGACCGCCCGGTCGCGAATCGCCCCGTTCAGGCTGTCGCCCAGCGGGTGGGCGAAGACCAGCAGGACGCGCACGCGATCTCAGAGGATCGCCGGCGGGTCGTAGGCGGTGATCTCCGGCACGGTGCCGTCGTAACGCTCGACCTCGACGAGCGCGGTCTGAGCGGCGCTGCATTGGGAGAGCTGCGATGTCGGCTTGTCCAGCGTCAAGACGTTGGGGTTGCCGTGCTTGTCCAGGCTGCCGGGCTCGGACGCGTCCAGCGGGTCGTACCAGGCACCGGTGGCGAGCTCGATGACTCCGGGGCGCAGCGCATCGGTGACGACCGCGCCCGCCAGACATTGGCCGCGGTCGTTGAACACGCGCACGACATCGCCGTCGGCGATGCAGCGCGCGGCGGCATCGTCGGGGTTGATCCGCAGCGCCTCGCGTCCGGCGACCTTGGCCGCGCGGCTGACATCGCCGCAATCGAGCTGGCTGTGCAGCCGCGCGCGCGGCTGGTTGGAGATCATGTGCAGCCGGTGGCGTTCGGCGGCCGCGCCGCCCAGCCACTCGGCCGGTTCGAGCCAGACCGGGTGGCCGGGGCAGTCGTCGTAGCCGAACCCGGCGATGGTCTCGGAATAGATCTCGATTTTTCCCGAAGGGGTCTTGAGCGGCGCCGCGTCCGGGTCGTCGCGGAAACCGGCAAACGGGATCGGCGGGTCTTCCGGCGCCGGCAGTTCGACGAAGCCTGTCTCCCAGAACCCCTCGAAGCTCGGCATCTCGACGCCGACGCCCGAGGCGCGCTGTCGAAAGATGTCGTAGAGGTGGCGCAGCCAGTCCATCTCGCTCCGGCCCTCGGTGAACGCCTCGCGGAAGCCCAGCCGTCCGGCAAGGTCGGAATAGATCTCGTATTCGTTGCGCGCCTCGCCCAGCGGCGCGATCGCCTGCTGGCTGGCGAACAGGAACCTGTCGAAGTCCGATGCCGCGATGTCGTTGCGCTCGAGCGTCGTGGTGCAGGGCAGCACGATGTCGGCGCGCCGCGCAGCGGGCGTCCACCATGGCTCGTGGATGATGATGGTCTCGGGCTTGGCCCAGCCGCGCAGCAGCCGGTTGAGGTCCTGTTGCTTGTGGAACGGGTTGCCGCCGCACCAGTAGACCAGCCGGATGTCGGGGTAGGTCCGCAGCGCGCCGTTGAAGCTGTAAGACCCGCCGGGATCGAGCAGCATGTCGGCATGCCGCGCGACCGGGATCCAGCTTTCCACCGCGTTCGCACCCTTGGGCAGGCTGGGCGGCGCGACCGGGTGGCGGGCGCCGCCGATGCCGTGCATCGCACCGTAGCCGAAGCCGAACCCGCCGCCGGGCAAGCCGATCTGGCCCAGCATCGCGGCCAGGGTGACGGTCATCCAGTAGGGCTGCTCGCCATGATCGGCACGCTGGATCGACCAGGCCACCCCGATCAGGGTGCGCGCAGCGGCCATGCGCCGGGCCAGGCCGCGGATGGTCTCGGCCGGCACCTCGGTGATCGCGGCCGCCCAGTCGGCATCCTTCGGCTGGCCATCGGCCGCCCCGCTCAGATAGGCCTCGAACCGCTCGAAGCCGGTGCAGCAGCGTTCGAGAAACGCCGTGTCGTGCAGGTCCTCGGCGAGCAGCGTATGGGCCAGTCCGAGCATCAGAGCGGCATCGGTGTTGGGCCGGATCGGGATCCACTCGGCGTCCAGAGCGGTGGCGGTGTCATCGCGCATCGGGCTGATGCAGACATAGCGCGTCCCGGCCGCATGCGCCTTGGCGTGCCAGTCCGCAAGGTCGTGGACGCCGACCCCGTTCTGGTTGACCTGGCTGTTCTTTGGCGCCATGCCGCCGAACAGCACCATGAGCTCGGTGTTCTCGACGATGGTCGGCCAGGAATTGACCGGGCCGACGACCGGGGACAGTGAGCCGACGATGCGCGGCACGATCACCATCGCCGCGCCGAAGCTGTAGTTGGTCACCTGATCGACGAAGCCGCCGAACAGGTTGAGAAAGCGCGAAAGCTGGCTGCGGGCATGGTGGAAGCTGCCGGCGCTGCCCCAGCCGGAACTGGCATAGATCGCCTCGTTGCCATAAGACTCCTTCACGCGGGTCAACTCATCGGCGACCAGTCCCAGCGCCTCGTCCCAGCCGACGGCGACGAACGGATCGGTGCCGCGCGCCGCGCCGCTGCCGCCCGGCCCGGCGTCGAGCCAGCCCTTGCGGACCATCGGCTGTTCGATCCGGCACGCGGCGTGGACCGCGCTCGGCAAGGTCTGCAGCAGCGGCGCCGGGTGGGGGTCATGCGCGAACGGGGTGACGCCGACCAGCCGGCCCTCGCTCACCTCGGCGGTAAACGCGCCCCAATGGCTGGTTCCCAATCTCCTGCGGCTGCCGTCCGGCATGTGCGGTCTCCCGTTGATCTGCGGCCTATCGTATCGCAACCGGCAAGGCGGTGAAGCCGCGGAATCGCGCGCGGCCACCGCGTACCGGCGTCCCATCCAGGCGCAGGCCCGGGAAGCGGGCGACCAGCTTGCCGATAGCGACCCGGCCCTCCATCCGTGCCAGCGAAAGCCCGGCACAGGCATGCACGCCCGCGCCGAAGGCGAGGTGTCGGTTGGGCTCGCGGCCGATGTCGAGCCGGTCGGGATCGGGGAACGCGGCCGGATCGCGGTTGGCGGCGCCGATGCCGATATGGATGTAGGTGCCGGCCTCCAACGCCACGCCTCCCAGCGTGGCCGCGACCGCGAGCCGACGGTTGCCGATCTGGTTGGAGCTTTCGAAGCGCAGTAACTCCTCGACCGCGGACACGATCAGGCCCGGGTCCGCACGCAGCCGCCGGTATTCGTCGGGGAAGCGCATCAGCGCCTCGATGCCGTTGCCGATCAGGTTGGTCGTCGTCTCGTGCCCGGCGTTCAGCAGAAATATGCAGTTGTGCAGCAGCTCGAGTTCGGACAACGCCGCGCCGTCCTCGTCCGGGCCGATGAGCTTGGACAGCACCTCGGCCTCGTCCCCGGACCGGGAGCCTTTGGTGCGCCGCGCGATCAGGTCCCGCAGGTAGTCCTTGAAATCCTCGACCGCGGCCGCCCCGCGCGCGCGCTGGTCGTCGCTCAGCACCGGCTCGAGCCCGCTCAGGATGGCGACCGACCAGCCGCGCAGCGGCCCCCGCTCCTCCCTGGGCACTCCCAGCATGTCGCCGATCAACTCGACGGGAAGGGCGGAGGCGAGGTCCTCGATCAGGTCGAACGAACCCGCGTCCTCGATCCGGTCGAGCATTGCATCGACCAGGGCCTCGACCCGGGAGCGCAGCGCATGCAGCGCGCGCGGGGTAAACGCCGGCGAAAGCCGCTTGCGCACGCGGGTGTGGTAGGGCGCATCGTTGAACACCAGGCTGGTCGTGTGGTGCTCGTAGAGCGCGGTATCGCCCATGGTCGGCTTGAAGTCGATCCGCTTGTCGGACGAGAACCGCTCGGCGTCGTGGTAGACATCCACGATGTCGGCATAGCGGGTCAGGAAGACCGAACCGTCCGCCATCCGGTGCACCGGGTCGTGTGCGCGAAGCGCGTGGTAGGTCGGGTAGGGGTCCTCCAGGAACGCGGCCGTGAGCCGGCCCAGGTCGAAATCCCGGGCCCGCGCACGGGCATCGGTCATTTCAGGTATCGATCCCGAAGACCCGCTTGGCGTTGAGCCCGAGAATGTTGCGCTTGGCCTGCTCGTCGAGGAAGGGCAGGTCGTAGATCACGCTCGGCGCATCGAAATCCCAGTGCGGCCAGTCCGAGGCGTACATGAGCTGGGTCGGCGCGTTGAACGCGTCGAACGTCGCCTCGAGCAGCTTCATGTTGGTGCGCTCCAGCGGCTGGGAGGTGTAGTACATCTCGCCGATATACGCGCTCGGCAGCCGTTTCAGCGCCGGCGCTTCGGAGGACCGCATCAGATATTCGTTGTCCAGCCTGGGCATCATGAAGGCGAGCCAGGCGATGCCGCTTTCGATCCAGACCACCGGCAGGTCGGGGAAGCGCTCGCACAGCCCGTTCATCACCCAGTTGGCCAGATGAACCATGTTGCACAGCGAGAACGAGATCGCATGCATGGTCAGGAACCGGTTGAGCTGGCGGACATAGCCGTCGCCGCCCCAGTTAGGCCCGGCATGGAAGCCGAGCGCGAGCCCGCGCTCCTCGATCATCCGGTAGAGCCGCATGTAGGCGTTGTGGTGAACCGGCCGGTAGCGCACCGAGGTGACCATGAACCCGACCACGCCCTTGGTCTCACCGAAGCGCTCGACCATCTCCTCGCACGCCGGAGGGTCGTTGAACGGCAGGTACAGGAGCGTCTTGATGCGCTCATCGGCCGAGAGCAGCTGTTCGGTGACCCAGTGGTTGTAGCCGCGCGCCAGCGCGATCTCGACATCGAGCTCGGGATGCAGCCCGAGCGCCAGCATCGGGGTGGGAAACGTGACCTGGTAGTCGATCCCGAAGCTCTCGATCGCCCGGCGGATCAGGCTGACGTCGCGGTGCTCGCCGGGCTCGCCCGGCTCCAGCATGCCCGGGTCGTGCGGGATGCGCCCGCCGACGTTCTGGTGCAGCGGCCAGCCGCTCGATTGGATGATGCCGGGCTGGATATCGCCTTGGGCGGTGCGGAAGTTCGACGCGATGTCGCGGACCACCGGGTCGGGGATGTATTGGACGATCTCCGGCCAGGACTGGGTCTCGAAGTGGTGCGCATCGACATCGATGATCAGGTAATCGTCGAAGTTGCGCGCTTGCGCCTGGCGGACCGCATGGGCCAGGATGTCGCGAGTGCCGGAGTTGCGCACGAGCTCCTCGAGCGTGTGCGTCTCGCGGCGGGGCTCGATCGTATCCATAAGCTCACCTTTCTCAGCTTTTGGAGGGAATGCCGACGACGGACTCGATCTCGATGCAGAGCTCGGGATAGACCAGGGCGGCGACCTGCACCAGGGTGCTGGCGGGCCTGGCATCGCCGAAGACCTCCTGGCGGATCGGATTGATCCGCGGCCGGTCGTTGATATCGGTCAGGAACAGGTTCAGCTTGAGCACGTCCTCGAACCCGGCGCCGACCTCGTCCAGGATCACCTTCATGATCTTGAAGATCTGCCGTGTCTGGCCGACCGCATCGTTGGGGGCGACCACCTTGCCCTCGCTGTCGCAGGACACCAGGCCCGAGACATAGAGCAGATCGCCGAACCGGACCGCCTCGGTATAGTGGCTGATCGCCGGACCGAGGCTCGGGATATGGATCTCCTGGCGCATGCGATGGCCTCCCTGGGTCCCCGATCGGGGCCGGCGGAGACAGTCTAGGGGATGCCGGTCGGCGACCACAAGACACCGGTCCGGGCGGTTGCTGCAACCGGGTCACGCTGATAGGGTCCGCGCGCCTCCCCGGGACCGACGCGATGACGATCAAGGGCGCTGGCAGCCCGGATTTCGGCTCCGCAACGCGCCCCGGAGTGACAGTGATGACCAACCAGCCGCGCTATCCCCACGAAGACCTGGAATACGGCCAGACCTTGCAGGTCGCGCCCGGGATCTGGTGGCTGAAGATGCCGCTGCCGTTCGCGCTCGATCACATCAATCTCTACCTGTTGGAAGACGGCGACGGCTGGACGGTGGTCGACACCGGCTGGAACGGCGATGATGTCAGGTCGCACTGGGTCGGTGTCATGCAGGGGCCGATGGGCGGCAAGCCGCTCAAGCGCGCGATCGTCACCCACTTCCACCCCGACCATCTGGGGCTCGCCGGCTGGCTCGCCGACAAATTCGGCACCGAGCTCTGGATGACCTACGGCGAATGGCTGCAATCGCATCTCGCCTGGACCCAGGATGTCACGCACGACGTCGACGACTGGATGGCGTTTTTCATCGCCAACGGGCTCGACCGGCCGAGCGTGGATGCCTATCGCGCCGGGGTGAAGAATTTCGGACGCTGGACCGCACCGGTGCCGCGCCGGGTCAAGCGGATCTGGAACGGCATGGAGATCGATATCGGCGGCCGCAAATGGCAGGTGATCATCGGGGGCGGCCATTCGCCCGAGCACGCCGCGCTCTACTGCCCGGAGATCGCGGTGCTGATCTCCGGCGATCAGGTGCTGCCCAGGATCACCACCAACATCAGCGTCTGGTTCTCCGAGCCCAACGGCGATCCGCTGCGTCAGTTCCTGGAGAGCTTCGAGCCGATGCGCCCGCTGGCCGCCGACACGTTCGTGCTGCCCTCGCATAACCGGCCGTTCTACGGCCTGCACGACCGGCTCGACTATCTCACCGAGCACCACCGGGAGCGGCTCGATGCCGCGCTGGACTTCTGCTCCGAGCCCCGCACGGCGATCGAGCTGATCCCGGTGCTGTTTCACCGCGAGCTGGACAGCCACCAGATCGGCTTCGCGATGGGCGAGGCGCTGTCGCACCTGAACTACCTGGTGACCGAGGGCGCGCTGGAAAAGATCACCGACGAGGCCGACGGCAAGACCCGGTACCGGCGGGTCGGCTGATGCTGCAGCCGGGCCTCGCCGGCCGCCTTACGGTGACCATCGCCGCCGAACACACGGCGCAAGCGATGGGCAATCCCGGGGTCCACGCGGTGGCATCGCCGGGGCAATGCGCCGTTTCGAACACTTCAGGGGAGCGAGACACGTGACGGTTCTGCCCAGCCTGCCGCCGGTGCATTTCGCGTTCGGTGCGATCGCGGATCTTGGCGGCGTGCTCGCCGCCCGCGGCGTCGCGCGACCTCTGATCATCACCGACAAGGGGCTGGCCGCACACGGCATCGCCGACAGGGTACGCGCGGCGCTGCCGGCCGGTATCGAAGCGGCGGTGTTCGACGGCATACCGCCGAATCCGACGATCGCCGGAATCGAAGGCGCGCTGGCGGTCTACCGCGAACGGGGCTGCGACGGGATCGTCGGGCTGGGCGGCGGCTCGGTGCTCGATTCGGGCAAGGCTCTGCGCGTGGTCGCTACGCATCCCGAGCCGGTGATCGCCTATCTCGAGGACCCGTCGAAGATCACCGCCGGCGTCGCGCCCTATGTGAGCGTCCCGACCACTTCGGGCACCGGCGCTGAGATCACCTTCGGCGGCGGCATCCACCCGAGCCCGGGCGCCCATCAGCTCGGCATCCGCAGCCCGCATGTCAAACCCGATGTCGCGGTCTGCGATCCGGATCTGACCCTGAGCCTGCCGCCCGGGCTCACCGCCGCGACCGGGATGGATGCGCTGGGGCACTGCATCGAGGGCTTTCTGTCCAACGTCTCCAACCCGCCGCTCGAGGCCGTCGCCCTCGACGGCATTCGGCGCGTGGCGGCCTATATCGAGCGCGCGTATGCGGACGGCGGCGACCGTGAGGCGCGCTGGCACATGATGATGGCCGCG
Source organism: Alphaproteobacteria bacterium (assembly GCA_965248835.1). GTDB lineage: Bacteria > Pseudomonadota > Alphaproteobacteria > MPNO01 > MPNO01 > CAYFYS01. The sequence goes on along the minus strand of CBDFLJ010000001.1, from coordinate 175,002 downwards.
CTCGAAGGCGGCATGGCGATCTATATGGGGCTCGGCCCGGTGCACGCTCTGGGGCACACCTTCGCCGACGGCCCGCTCCACCACGGCGCGCTGATCACCGCCTCGGGGCCCGCGGTGATGCGCTATTACCGCGCCAAGGGCGACGCCGCGCTTGGTGAGCGTCTCGATGCCGTCGCCGATGCGATGGGCCTCGAGACCGGAACCGACGTCGCCGACGGCATCACCGGTCTGAACATGCGGCTCGGCCTGTCGAACTCCGTGCGTGCGCTGGGCTATCCCCGCAACGATCTCGACGCGCTCGCGGCCTACGCCGCGAAGGCCCATTTCAACGCCACGGCACCGCTGCGCCCCGACGAGGCGGATTTTCGGGACATCGTCGCCGACGCCCTGGGGTGAGGCGGCCCGCGGTCCCGGGTTGAGGAATTTTAATCGCGGCCGTGGGCGCTGGGCGGCAGGGCGCCCTGCCATTTGATCCAGTTGAAGCAGCTCGTGCAGCGGTTGCAGCGGAACAGGACCTCCGATGCCGCGCCGCCGAACAGCGAAACGACTTCGAGATCGGTTGCCTCGCAGTCGGGGCAGCACACGCCCGCAAAGTCGGGATCGCCGGAATGAACGGCTCGGTGCTCGGCGTTGGCTCGCGCGGCGCTCAATGGGCGAGCTCCGGGTCCTTGAAGCGCACGACCTCGAACAGCCCGGCCGGCAGCGGGCCGAGCCTGCGGGCGTCGTCGCGCCAATCGGCGGGCAGGTCCGCCCGGTCGGGTACCGCCAGCGCGGGGCCGCCCAGATGCTCGGCCGCCTTGCCGGCCTCGGCGACGAACGCCGCCCGGATTTCTGCAAGCGGCATGTCGCGCTCGCCGGCATCGAAGACCGGATCGGTTGCGGAGTCCGGTCCGAGCCATTGCAGCGCCAGCTTGTAGCGCGCCACGAACGCGTCTGCGAACCGTGCGCGCTCATCGGCGTCCTCGCCGATGATATGCATCCAGCCATGGGCGTATTTGAGATGGAAATAGGCCTCTTCGCCGATTTTCCGCGCGATGCCCGCGACCGCCCGGTCGGAATGGCCGAGATAGCCCGAGATGAGCTGCCAGGTCGCAAGCTCGGCGAGCCAGACGGTGAGGATGAAATCCTCCCAGCCGGTCGGCGCGGCGTCCAGCAGGTTCATCGCGTGGATCTCGTCCGCCCCGCGGCCGCGCTCGAGTCGCTTGTAGTCGTGGCCGTGCCGGTCGAGGTGCTGGTAGATCGCCCTGGTGTGGCCGTAATTGACCGTGCACATGCCGAGGATGCCGGCGAAATCGGGCAGCGAGCGGCCATTCATGACGCATTCGGCATACCAGTTGCCCAGCACCAGCTTGGTGTCGGCGATGGCCAGCAGGTCCGTCTCGAGCCCGGGATCGAGGCTGGTTTCGAGCTCCGCGACTTTGTAGGTCATCTCAGTTCATCTTTATCTTGGTGGACCGGCCGTGCTCGGTGACCGTGATGATCGCCTCCAGCGGCACCACGCACATCTCCTTCCAGCGGTGCTGATCGTAGATGTACCAGGCGCGGATCTGGGCGAGGTCGTCGTTGGGCGCCTCGACCGAGCCGACATGCGCCAGCGCGTCCGCCGACGTCCTGCGCGCGAACACCTCGTAGTATTTCGGCGCGACTCCGCCGCGCTCGCGCGGCCGGTCGATCTTCTTGTGCCTTGCCGTCATCGTTTGCTCGCTCGTTCAGACTTGGATGCCGTTGGCGCGCATCAGCTCACGCACCTCGGGCTCGATCATCTCGCGCGACCACGGCAGGTGCCATCCTTCGAGCACGCGGACTTCGCTGACCCCGTCGAGCGCACCGACCGCCTCCTCGATGCCGGCGCGGATCATCGCCGTCCCGGGGCAGGCCATGCACGGGATGCAGACGGCGATGCTGACCACGCCGCCCGGCCCGACTTCGATATCGCGCAGCATGCCCATGCGGCGCAGGCTCACCGGCACATGGGGGTCGTGGACGCGCTCCAGCGCGTCGATCACCTGATCGCGGGTCGCCGTCACGGTCCTTACCAGAGGTCCTTGCCCCAGACCTCCTGCTGCACCCGGGTGATCGAGGGGACCTTGTGCCTGGAGCCCGTCTTCCAGACCTTGAGCTGCTCTTCCCAGGTGATCTGCCGGTCGTAGTGCCAGGTCCGGGTCTCCTCGTCGAGATGGATCGGGGGCTCGTAGTCGAGCACGTACTTGCCGGTCTCCTCGTCGAAATGGGCCGGCACCTTGATGCCGACGCTTTCCGAATAGGGCACGATCTCGGACATCCATTTCTGGCGCATCTCGTCGTTGGAGGCGCCGCGGATCTTGTAGGAGATCTGATCGGTCCGGGTCTTCAGATGGTCGGGCATGCCGAACCAGGACGCGCAGAGCGGGAAGTAGAAATCGACCGCCTCCTGCACCCGCCGGCGGGTTTCGGCGGTATAGTTGAAAAAGAACCGGACCCAGCGCTCGCCGTGACCGACGTGGAAGGTCTCCTCGAAGTTCACCTTGCGCAGCGAGCGGGCGAACGGCGCATAAGAGCAGCTTTCCTCCAGATCGGTCGTGGTGATGTAGCCGGCACGGTCGCCGTAGCACATCGAGACCACGGACTCGATATAGTCCTCGTGCGGGAACTCCAGCATCTGGAAGGTGCGCCACTTCTCAGGGTCGCGCTCGAACAGGAAGTCGTGGGTGTCGTAGCCGAAATCCTCGAGGATCCGGTACATCACCTGGGCGTGGCCGAGCTCGTCCTGGCAGGCTGCGGCGATGGCGATCTTGTCCTCCAACGTCGGCGAAGTCCTGATCGCCGGCGAATAGGTCGGCAGCGTCACCACCTCCAGATCGGCGGCGATGTGGATCGTGTTGACCAGCACGTCGCGATAGCGCGGCGTCATCTCGTCTTCATCCTCCAGCACGAAGCCGGCCTTGATGCGCTCCTGCAGCGCGCGCTCGCGCGCGTCTCCGGCCGGATCGGACTTGATCGACGTTGCCATGTCAGCTTTCTCCCGCTTCCGATTCGCTTAACGCGCCGTGCCCGCCCGCACCCACCCCGTCGAGCACGATCGTGCGCATGGCGCGCACGAAGCCCGGACCGTCGAGGTCGCGGCCGCGGCGGTACCACTCGACGAAACATCCCTGATTGACCGCCATCAGCATGCTCGCGGTCTCGCGCGCCCCGAGGTCCGCACGCAGCACCCCCTCGCGCCTTCCCTGCTCGACGATCTCTTCCAGGAGCGCGGCGAGCCGGCCCATCAATCCGTCCAGCCGGTGCTCGATCGGATCGCCCGAGCCGTGGAACTCGGTCGCCATCAGGATCGCCAGCATCATCAGCGCGCCGTGCTCGGCGCCCACGCTCGACTGCGAGTGCATGAAGGCGACCAGCCTGTCCCGCGCCGAGCCGTCGCGTTGCCGGACCGCGGCGATCGTCGGCTCCACCGTCAGCGCCTCGGCCCGGTCCAGCAAGGCCAGCAACAGCCGCGCCTTGGCGCCGAAATAGAAATAGACCGCGCCCTTGGTCAGGTCCGCGGCGCGGCCGATCTCCTCGACCGAGGTGGCGAGGTAGCCCTGCGTGATGAACAGCCTGAGCGCCGCCGCCAGCAGCCGCTCGGTCGACACCCGGCGCTGTTCCTTCTTGGTCCGCGGACCGCGCCTTGCCGCGGGTGCGGCCGGGCGGGGCTCGGCTTGCAGCGGTGCGATCGTCGCCATGGTGGCCGTGGTTTCCCTGCGCACGGGTATATTTACATACTAAGCGGTCAGTATCCTATTTCAAAGGCCCGGTTTCAAGCCGATTCGCAGGCTGGCCTTCGCATTGCGCAGGGTCTACATTCATCTCTCAGATTGATTGCGCTGTCCGGCCGGCGCGAACGGCCGTACCTTTCCGGGTCGGGTCTTGGGCAAGAGCGAATACATTCTGGTCGGCGGCCTTCTGCTCCTCGGCGCGGTGTCGCTGCCGCTGGTCAAGGACGTCTATCTGATCCAGAACATCGTGCTCGCGGTCTGCAGCGGCCTCGGCTTCCAATAGCCGGCTGCGTTCCCCATCGCGGCCGCGGGCGCGGCGCGGTTCAGGACCCCTCGCGCCGCCACGCGAGCATCAGCGCGCCCAGGCCCAGGATCAGCACCACCAACCCGGGCAGGAACGGCACCTCGACGATGCTGAGCACGCGGTAGTCGCGGTTGGCGACCAGCCCGAACCAGCCGCTGCCGGCCGCGTCGCGCCCGGCCCGCACGCGCCTGAACGACGGCAGGCCGTCCTCGAGCCAGCCGATCCCCCCGCCGGTCGCGCGGACCAACCGTTCCAGGCGCCGCGGCGAGGTGCGCATGTCGGAGAACTCGACCGGGTTGACGCTGCCGACCGCGACCAGGGCTGTACGCTGTCCGTCGCTGACGCGATACAGCCCGACCTCATCGACCGGAGTCCGCGCGCGCGCCCGGCCGCCCGGCCCCGGGTCCAGCGCAACGGTCGTGGTCTTGCCCGAGGGCGCCGTCACCTGGACCGGCGGATGATCGGGCTCGATGCTGCGCCGGAGGATCGTCAGCCCGCGATGGTCGGAGACCGCGCGGAGGTCGTACTCCTCCAGTTCCGGCTCCTTCATCAGCCAATGAGACAGCCGACGCAGGATCTGCGAATGCGGCCCGCCGGTCTCGAAGCCGCGCGCCCACAGCCAGATATGATCGCTCAGAAGCTGGGCAACCCGGCCCTTGCCGACCCGGTCGACGATCAGGAGCGGCTTGGCCTCGGCGCCGCTCATCAGGGTCAGGCCGCGCGTCGCCTCGACCTCGATCTGGCGGAACCAGCGGCCCCAGCGCGACCGGTCGCCGGCCGCGCCGAGCAGTTCGGCAGTCACCGGATGGCGCTGCCCGATATCGGAGACGATCGGCTTGAGCCCGCGCTCGAAGACCCGGCCGGTCGGCGCGCCCGGCAGGATCGCGCCGAGGGGCGTCCGGTGCAGGCTGAGCGCGGAAGCATAGGACGGCCCGGCTGCCTCCAGCACCGCACCGCCGTTCTCTACGAATTTGACGATGTTTTCCAGATAGACCCCCGGCAGCACGCCGCGCCGGCGATAGCGGTCGAAGATGATCAGATCGAAGTCTTCCAACTTGACCTCGAACAGCTCGCGGATCGGAAAGGCGATCAGCGACAGCTCGCGCACCGGGGTCGCGTCATGCTTTTCGGGCGGCCGCAAGATGGTGAAATGGACCAGATCGACCGACGGATCGGCCTTCAGGAAGTTGCGCCAGACCCGCTCGCCCGGGTGCGGCTCGCCGGAGACCAGCAACACCCTCAGGCGCTCGCGCACGCCGCTGATCTCGACCAGGTTGCGGTTGTTGAGCATCGTCAGCTCGTCGGCGCGGCCGGCGACTTCGAGCTCGACGATGTTGGCGCCGGCACGGTCGATCTCGACCTCAAGGTCGTGGACCACGCCGATCGGCACGGTAAGCCGTTGATGAATCCGGCCGCCGCGGGAGACCGTCAGCCGGGCGAGCCCGCCATCGGCGCTGTCGTCCTCGATGCGCACCCGGATAGTCGCCTTCTTGCCGACCAGGGCGAAGCCCGGCGCGCTGTCGATGAACAGGATCCGGTCATGTTCCACGCGCTTGCCGGTCAGCACGACGTGCAACGGCCCCCCGAAGGACAGCGCGTCGCCTTGTTCGGGCACGTCGTGGACCTGCCCGTCGGTCAGCAGGATCGTCGCCGCCATGCGGCGGCGCGGAACGTTGGAAAGGCTCCGCCCGATGGCCTCGAACAGCCGCGTGTCCTCGGCCGATGCCGCCGACTCGCCGGCCTTCGCGCCGGCGCGCACGACACGGACATCGAGACCGTCGTACTTGCCCAGCCGGTCGGTGATCCGCTCCAGCGCCTCGGCCGTACGCGCCTCGCGTCCGTCGATTCCCTGGCTGAGCGAATCGTCGACGACCACCGTAACCAGGTCGGGGATCGGCTCGCGCTCCTCCTCGACCAGAGCGGGGTTGGCAAGCGCAAGCCACAACAGCGCGATGGCCGCGGCCCGCCACGCCGTCCCGCGCGCGCGCCTGAACGCGCCGAGCGCCAGCACGAGGAGCGCGAGCCCGCCGAGCGCCGACAGCACCGTCCAATCGACCAGCGGGGCGAAGGCGACGCTGGTCATTGGCCCAACCGCTCGATGATCGCGGGCACGTGGACCTGATCGGTCTTGTAATTGCCGGTCAGCGCGTACATCACCCAGTTGACGCCGAACCGGAAGGCCATCTCGCGCTGGCGCTCGCCGCCCGGGACGGTGGGGAACATGGGATTGCCGAACCGGTCGACCGCCCAGGCCGAGGCCCAATCGTTCGAGCCGATGGCGACCGAGGACACACCGTCGTTGTGCTGCCCGCCGCGGCGCTCGACCCAGACCCGGCCGCCGGTCCAACGCCCGGGAAAATCCGATATCAGATAGAACGCCTTGGTCAGCACGTGATCGCGCGGGACGGGGATCAGCATCGGAATGTCGAGCCCGCGAAGCAGGCTGCGCAGATGCCGGCTCGCCGCCCCGGAGCCGGCGAACGCGCCGGTTGTGAAATCGCCGCGCTCGCGGGTGTCGAACAGGATCGTGCCGCCGCTGCGCAGATACTGGTTGAGCTTCTCCAGCGCCCGGTCCGACGGCGGCCTCTGGCGGGTGGAGACCGCCCAGTAGAGCAGCGGAAAGAAAGCCAGCTCATCGGATTCTATATTGACCCCGAGCGGCTCGCCGGGCTCGACGGCGGTGCGCTGCCGCAGAACCGCACTCAGGCTGGACAGCCCGGCCCTGGAGACCGAGTCCACCGGCGAATCCCCGGTCAGGACGTAGCCCAGCCGGGTCTCCAGGGTCGCCAGCAAGGCCTTGGCATCCAGACCGGCCGGCACCTGCCCGCCGACACGGGTTTGCGCCTCCGACGGGCCGCCCGGCATCAGCGACAACAGGACGATCGCGCTCGCCGCCACGACCCGGGCCGGGCGCAGCCGCACCAGGCCGCGCATCACCAGCCCGATCACCGTATCGGCGATCGCCAGCGCCAAAGCCGCGACCAGCAGCCAGTGCTTCATGGTGATCGCCGAATCGCGGCCGTAGCCGGTTCGCGAGACGCCCGCCGGCAAGCTGCCAAGCGGCTCGAAAGCCTCGACCGCCGGCGCCAGGTTGAGCGCGTGCCTGGCGGTATCGCTGCCATAATAGCCCGGCGGAGAGCGCGGCCCGATCCGCGATCCGGCCAGGGCCTCGGTCGAGACCGCCGCAGCCGCGGCGGGCGGCTCGCCCAGCAGGCCGAACCCGTCCAGCGTGAGCAGCGGCGGCAGCACCGCGTTCGGGTCATGGCCGACCACGCCCTGGGAGAGATTGACCACCCGGCGAAGCATTTCCACGAACAGCCCCGAAATCGGCAGGTTCGACCAGTCGGTGTTGGCGGTGGTGTGCACCAGGATCAGCCAGCCCTTGCCGCGCCGCTCGGCGGTGACCAAGGGCGTGCCGTCGGTCAGCCGCGCCCAGGTCCTGTCGTTCAGCGCCAGCGACGGCTCGGCCAGAACCTGGCGCCGCACCCTGACGTCCCCCGGAACGGGCAGACCGAAGAACGGCGAGGATTCGGCGAACGGGGACAGCAGCGCCGGCTTGGTCCAGGACAGGGCGCCGCCGAGCGCCCGCCCGCCGCGGCGCAGCTTGACCGGCAGCAAGGCGTCCGCGCCGCGCGCGAGCCTTGGCCCGGCGAACCGCACGGCGACTCCACCGCGCTCGACCCAGGCACCAAGCCGGCCGGCTTCGCCGGTGCCGAGCTTGCCGATATCGGCGAGGACGATCACCGCGAAGTTCCGGGCCAGGAGGTCGGCAATGGTACCGCGGGTGACGTCGCTGAACGGCCGCAACGCACGCTCGAGGTAGTAGAGCGCGCTCAACAGCGGCTGATCGGCCTCGATCGATCCGCCGGAGACCGTGCCGACGGGCCGGCGGCGCCAGCGCTCGTCGAGCAGGAAGGTCCCGCCGGCCGTCGTCTGGTTCTCGATCTGGAGCCTGGCCGCTGCGTTGCGCAGTGCGCCGGGCAGTGCCAAGCGGACCTTCGCGCGCCGCGCGCTGTCCTCGAAGACCGCCTCGCCGCGCGCCAGCACGCGCCCGTCCGGCGCGACCGCGCGCACCCAGGACGACGTCTTGCCGGCGCCGTAAGCGCGCCGGACCGATATGTCGAGACCTTGGGAATCGCCCTCGGGCGGATCGATGAGCCGCGCGGTGCCGTCCGCGTTCCCGGTCATCAATTCGAGGCTTCCCAGACGCTGCAGCCGCTCGGCAAGGCGGACCGCCCCCTCGCCGTCGATGCCGTCGGACAGCCACGTGACATGGGCCGAGCCTTCCACGCCGAGCGCCTCGGCGGCGGCCAGCACGGCCGCGTAGTCGGATTTCCACGGGACCGGATGGATCGCCCGCAGGACCTCGCGAGCCTCGTCGGGGCGCAGCGGATCGGAGAACGCGATGGGCATGTCGCGCTCGGTGCGGGCGGTAGCGATCAGATGGACGGGGCGGTTCTCGCGATCGGCCTGGTCGACCAGCGCTTCCCATGCCTGCCGGCGTTCCTGCCAGTTCTGCGCCGCCGCCCAGCCGTTGTCGATCACCAGCACCAGCGGACCCGAGCCGCGCAGCGCCGCCGGCGGGTTGAAGATCGGCTCGGCCAGGGCGAGGATGATCAAGGCCGCGAGCAGGATGCGCAGGATCACCAGCCACAGCGGCGTGCGCGCCGGCTGTTCCTCCGCCGAGCGCAGAGCGAGAAGCAGCCGGGCGGCGGGGAAATTCACCAATCTCGGCGCGGGCGGCGTGACCCGAAGCAGCCACCAGATCACCGGCAGGCTCAGCCCGGCCAGCAGGATCCAGGGTGAAGCAAAGCCGAGCGTGCCCAGCGTCAGCATCTCTCAGACTCGATCCCCGGCAAGCGCCGCATAAAGCGCCAACAGCGCGGTCTGCGGCGGGGTATCCGTCAGGTGGCTGGCGCAGGTCCAGCCGACCGACCGGGCCAGATCGCTTAGCCCGTCGCGATGGCGCCGCATGACGCTGACATAGTCCTCGCGTATGCCCTCGACGCGCCCGATCAGGATGGCGCCTTCGCCTTCAAGCCCTTCGAACCGAACACGGCCATCATAGGGCAGGTTCGCCTCGGCAGGGTCGAGGATATGCAGGATATGGCCATCGACCCCCATCGCGGCAAATTCCCGCACGCAGCTCTCGATCTCGGGGATCGGCTGGAGCATGTCGGACAACATCACAAGGCGCGCATAGCGCGGCAGCGGCTCGATCGGAGGCAGGCTCGGGCCGGGCTCGTCTTCACGGGCGAGCATCTCGGCAATGCGCAGGCCTGCCGCCCGGCCGTTATCGGGCGCCATGCCCGAGCCCAGAAGCGAGACCTGCTCGCCGCCGCGGATCAGCAGAAGCGACAGCGCAAGCGAGAGCACCGAGGCGCACGCCTGCTTGTCGGGCCGGGCCGCCGCCGAGGCGAACCGCATCGACGGCGAACGGTCGCACCATATCCACACGCTCTGGGCCGCCTCCCACTCGTTCTCGCGCACGAAGGCGGCGCGCGACTTGGCGGTTTGGCGCCAGTCGATGGCCTGGGCCGGGTCTCCCTGCTGGTACTGGCGGAACTGCCAGAAGGTATCGCCTTGGCCGACCCGGCGGCGGCCGTGCACGCCTTGAATGACGGTCGCGGCGATCCGCTCGGCGGCCACCATCAGGTCGGGGATGCGTGCAGCCGCTTCCTCGGCGGCGCGGCGCAGCGCCGGTGCGCCGGGTGTCGACGATCCGAGCCGCGGCAGCCGGCCTAGCCGAGGCGCGCGCACAATCGTGCAACGATGTCGTCAACCGTCACCCCGTCCGCCCGTGCGGCGAAGTTGACGGCCATCCGGTGGCGCAGCACCGGCGGCGCGAGCGCGAGCACGTCATCCATCGACGGCGCGAGGCGGCCGTCCAGCAGCGCGCGGGCGCGGCTTGCCAGCATCAGCGCCTGGCTCGCCCGCGGGCCCGGGCCCCAGGCGACCTGCTCAATCACTTCGGGAAGGTCCGAGCTCTCCGGGCGGCCGCGCCTGACGAGCGCGAGGATCGCCTTGACCACCTCCTCGCCGACCGGAATGCCGCGAACCAGGCGCTGGCCGGCGCGGAGATCCTCGCCGGACATCACCCGCTCGGCAGGCACCTCCTCGATGCCGGTCGTTGCGATCAGCATCCTGCGCTCGGCGAGCTCGTCGGGGTAGCCGACATCGATCTGCAACAGAAACCGGTCGAGCTGGGCCTCCGGCAACGGGTATGTCCCTTCCTGCTCCAGTGGATTCTGGGTGGCCAGCACGTGGAACGGCTGGGGCAGGGGGTGGTACTGGCCGGCGACCGAGACGCGGTGCTCCTGCATCGCCTGGAGCAGCGCGGACTGGGTCCGGGGGCTCGCGCGGTTGATCTCGTCCGCCATCAGGAGCTGACAGAAGACCGGGCCCGAGATGAAGCGGAACGCGCGGCGGCCGGTCTCGCTCTCCTCCATCACTTCGGAGCCCAGGATGTCGGCCGGCATCAGATCGGGGGTGAACTGGACCCGCTTGTCATCGAGCCCGAGCACCGTGCCGAGCGTTTCGACCAGCCGCGTCTTGCCGAGCCCGGGATAGCCGATCAGCAACGCGTGACCGCCCGCGAGCAGCGTGGTAAGAGTCTGCTCGATCACCTCTTCCTGGCCGAAGATCACGCGGCCGATCCGGTCGCGTGCCATGGCCATGCGGTGGCCCAAGGCCTCGATTTCCGCGGTGGCGCGCGGCGTCTCGTCCGGCGGGCGATTTGCGGGTTCGATCGGGGCGTCGGACACGGCAACCTCGGATTGGCACGGGCCGATATGTCGGAGTCTGATCTCGCCCGATTGACGCAAGGCCTTCGAAAGCCGCCGCCGGCCGAAGGACCGACGCCGCCGGCCCAGCAATTCTGCGGCGACATCGACATGCGCATCGCGCGCGACGGCACATGGTTCTACCACGGCTCCCCGATCGGCCGCAAACCTCTGGTCAAGCTGTTCGCGGGCGTTCTGCGGCGCGACTCCGACGGCGAGTTCTGGCTTGAAACCCCGGTGGAGAAGGCCCGCATCCAGGTCGATGACGCGCCGTTCACGGCGGTGGAGATGTTTGTCGAGGGTACCGGATCCGAGCGCCGGTTGCGGTTCCGCACCAACGTCGATGACATCGTCACCCTGGATGAAACGCATCCCCTGCGGGTTGCGGTCGACGTGGAAACCGGACAGCCGGCGCCCTATCTGACGGTCAGGGACGGTCTGGAAGCCCTGATCGTCCGCTCGGTGTTCTATGATCTGGTCGAACTCGGCGAGGAGAAGGCCGACACCGACGGCCCGGTGCTGGGAGTATGGAGTTGTGGACGGTTCTTCGCGCTCGGGCGCACCGGAGAGGATTGAGACGCCGGACGTGACGGGCCTTGCAGGCGAGCACATCTTTGCATCCTTCGCCGATCCCGGCGTCGGGGCCGATCCCAGTCGGGACGGGCCGGACTGGATCACCGCGTGGCCGCGCGGCAGCAACGGCCAGACGTTCCGCGCCGCCGCCGTGCTGGTCCCGGTGGTCGAACGGTCCGACGGGCTGACGCTGCTGTTCACCCGGCGGACCGATCACCTGAAATCTCACTCGGGACAGATCTCCTTCCCCGGCGGGCGGATGGAGCCGGATGACGGCTCGCCGGAGGCAACTGCGCTGCGCGAAACCGCCGAGGAGATCGGACTGCCGGCGGAGCGCGTCCGTATCGCCGGCCGGCTCAACGTCCGCGAGACCGGATCGGGCTACCGGGTCGTCCCTGTCGTCGGCGTGATCGAGCCGCCGTTGTCCCTGGTCCCCGACGAGAACGAGGTCGCGGAAATCTTCGAGGTTCCGCTCGACTTTCTCATCGAGCCGGCCAATCATCGCTTCGAGACCAGAGTGCGCGGCAACATCGAACGCCAGTTCTATGCCATCCCCTATCGCCAGTATTTCATCTGGGGGCTGACGGCGCGCTTCGTGGTCGATCTGTCGAGAGTCTTGCGGCGGCGATGACCCGGATCCTGATCACCTATCTGGTGCCCTTGGTGCTGCCGGCGATCGTCTGGTATCTGTGGAACCACCTGTCGCCCGGCAAAACCGGGGCACCGGACCGCAAGACCGGCTGGGCGGCCGCGCCGTGGGACAAGCTCGGCATCGCCGGAGTCGTCGCGCTGTCGCTGACCTTGGGCTCGCTGGCGCTGTTCACCGGGGCGGAGCCCGGCAACGTCTACACGCCCGCGCGCGTCGTCGACGGCAAGGTCGTGCCCGGTGAGCAGGTGGTCGAACCTGCCCGGGACAGGGCCGAGCCAGGCGACTGAACAACGGCCGGAACCGTGATCGCGGCCGGCAGGATCAGCCCCCAGCCGTGGATGACCTCGCCTGCCGCGCGCGCGCTGATCGCCGCGCTCGCCGCCGAGGGCACGCCGGCGCGCTTCGTGGGCGGCTGTGTGCGCGACGGCTATCTGGGCCGTGCCGTCAAGGACATCGACATCGCAACGCCGCGGCCCCCGGAAGACGTCATGGGCCTGCTTGCCGCCGCGGGCATCCGCTGCGTGCCCACCGGGCTTGCCCACGGCACCGTGACGGCGGTGATCGATCACGCGGGGTTTGAGGTCACCACGCTAAGGCGCGACGTCGAGACCGACGGGCGCCACGCGGTGGTCGCTTTTACCGACGATTGGGCCGCCGACGCCGCCCGCCGCGATTTCACCATGAACGCGCTCTACTGCGATCCGGACGGGACGATCTACGACCCGACGGGCGGGCTTGCCGACCTGTGCGCCGGCCGGGTCCGCTTCGTCGGGCAGGCGCGGGCGCGCATCGCCGAGGACGTTCTCAGGCTGTTGCGGTTCTTCAGGTTCCATGCCTGGTACGGCAAGGGCGTTCCGGACCCGGACGCGATGGCGGCGTGCCGAGAGATGGCGCCGATGCTTTCGGGACTATCGGCCGAGCGGGTCTGGTCGGAGATTTCGACAACCCTGCTGGCACCGGATCCGGCCGCAATATTCGTCTTGATGAGCGAGGCCGGCGTGCTCGCCCGGGTACTCGGCGAGGCGCGCCGGCCGCATCGTCTTGCCGGCGCGGCGGATTTCGAGGATCGGCTGGGTCTTGCGCCCTCTTCCGTCCGGCGGCTTGCCGCAGCGCTCGATTGCGCGCCCGCCGAGGTTCCAGGGCTTTGTGCCAGGCTCAGAATGTCGCGCGCGGAGTCCGATCGTCTGGCGGCAGCGGTCGGGCGCGGTGCGGCGCTCGCTTCGGGCGCGTGGTCGACCCCTCGCGCGCTCTACCGCTGGGGCGCTGCGGGCTTCGCCGATGCGCTGGTGGTCGCCGCCGCGTCGGATCCCGGCACCGCGTCGCGCTGGGACCGGCAGGCCGCAGCGCTCGCGGACTGGACCCCGCCGGTTTTCCCGCTCGTCGGTGCAGACGTGCTGGCTGCCGGCGTGGCCGCTGGCCCCCGCATCGGCGCGCTCCTGCGCGCGGTCGAGGACTGGTGGCTCGACGAGGGCTTCGCACCCGACCGCGATGCCTGCCTCGCCCGGCTCGGCCACTTGATCGCCGGCTGAGCCAAACGCAAGATAAGCCGTGCAAACCGCATTCGACCTGGTGTGGCTTTCGGCCGAGCGCACGCCTGCTCAGACGGCGATCGTCGACGACCGGACCGAACGCAAGCTGAGCTATGGCGCGTTGATCGACGAGATCGAATCGGTCGCCGCCGGGCTGGCGGAGCGCGGCATCGGCGCCGGCGCGCGGGTCGCAACGGTGCTGCCGTCGACGTTCGACCACGCGATCGCGCTGCTCGCGCTGCAGCGGCTGGCCGCCGTGCCCGCTCTGATCAATCTGCGGCTCAACCCGGCGGACATTCGTGCGCTTCTGTCCAGCGGCAGGATGGAAGCGGCGATCATCCCGGCCGAGGAGACCCTGGCCGCCGCGGCCGCGGCCGCGCTGCCCGATCGCGCGCCGATCCTCGCCTGCGGCGGCGCTGCGGGGCGGGCGGAGGACTTCGCCCGCTGCCGAGCAGACCCAGCGGCCCTCGGGCCGCGTCCGCGCCCGAACCGCGAGGACCCGGCGTTCATCTTCTACACCTCGGGGACAACCGGTCTGCCCAAGGGCGTGGTGCTGGCGCATCGGACCACCGAGCATCGGGTGATCTGGCTTTCGACCCAGGCCGGGCTGCGGCACGGCGCCCACAACCGGACCCTGGGGTTCATGCCGCTCAGCCACGCCATCGGCTTCTACGGCGTGTTCCTGGTCACGCTCGCCTACGGCGGCACCTACTACGTCATGTCGGGTTTCGATCCCGTCAAGGCGGTCGAGGCGATCGAGCGCCACCGGATCACCTACCTGTTCGCGATCCCGACCTTGTACCACGCGATGGTCTCCGCACCCGGCTACGCGCCGGAACGGCTCGCCTCGCTCGATCTCGTGCTCTATGGCGGGGCGATGATCGATCCCGCGCTGATCGCGCACATGGACCGGAACTGGACGGCCGCCATCCGGCATATCTACGGCACCACCGAGACGATGTGCTCGCTCTACAACCCGGAGCCGGTCGCGCGCCCGGCGACGCTCCGGCCCGGATTCTATTCCCGGACCCGGGCGATACGGTTCGGCGGCGCGCCCGATGAGACCGTAGCGCCCGGCGAGGAGGGCGAGCTGATCATCGATGCCGGCGCCGACGCCACATTCTCGGGTTATCTCGACCTGCCCGAGGTCACCGCAGAGAAGGTCCGCGACGGCTGGTACTACAGCGGCGACATCGTCCTGCAGGAGGCCGACGGCGACCTTACGCTGCGCGGCCGGGTCGACGACATGATCCGCTCGGGCGGCGAGAACATCCATCCCGAGGAGATCGAGTCGGTGCTCGACGCCCATGCCGGTGTGGCCGCCTGCTCGGTCATCGGCCTGGCCGATCCGCATTGGGGCCAGATCGTGCTGGCCTGCGTGGTGCGCGGCGATGCGGCGCTGGACGCCGAGGCGCTCGACGCCCGTTGCCGGGACAGCGCGCTTGCCGGCTATAAGCGGCCGCGGGGCTATCTGTTCCTCGAATCGCTGCCGCGCAATGCGGCCGGCAAGGTGCTCAGGCGCGAGCTGCGCGTCCTTGCCGAGAGCGCCCGGCGCGACCCGTCGCCGGGCCGGCTGATCCGCCTGCGTTAACCCGGCTCCGGGGCCTGTTCCGAGCGAGCCGGACCAGGCTGAATCACCGCCCGGAGCCGGGCAAGCGCCCGGATCTCGAGCTGACGCACCCGTTCCTTGGACAACCCGAGCTCCCGGCCGATCGCGGCGCGGCTGCGCGCGGGCTGGTTGAGGAAGCGCCGCACGATGATCAGCCGTTCGCGGGGCGACAGCGACTTGAGCGCTCCGGGGAGCAGCCGCAGCGGCTGAGCCCACTGGCGGACGCTCATGAGCCGCTCCTCGGGCGAGGGCTCGGCAGACGGCAGCGAGTCCACGGGCACGATCGCCTCGCGCTGCGGCTCGGCCTGCGCTTGGTCTCGCCTGGCTCCGAAGAGCTGCGCCCGTCGGGCAGCGCTCGATCCGAGCCGCGCCAGCGGCACCGATTTGACGATATGGTCCTGGATGGCGGCCCGGATCCACCACACCGCGTAGGTCGAAAGCCGCGCGTTGCGTTCCGGATTGAACCGCCGGATCGCCTCCAGAAGCCCGACCATGCCTTCCTGTATCAGATCGGCGAACGGTATCCCGTAGCGCCGGTGACGCTTGGCGAGATAGACGACGAAGCGCTGATGGGCGCGGACCAGGCGTGTCGCGGCCAGCCGGTCGCCCGCCGCGGTCCGGGCGGCGAGATCGATCTCTTCCTCGCGGCTCAACGCTATGTCCCGCGGCGCCCGCGCGGGCCGACCGACACCGAGTCCCATGACGAGAAGGCTCCACATCCCGACGGGGTCCGCAGGCGGCACATTCGCATGGCGGACGCCCCGGGGCAATACGCGGCGGCGGCCCCGGCCAAAGCGAGGCTTCCGAAACGTCCGCCTTCGATCTAGACTTGTCCCGGCAGGAACGGCAGTGGATCGAAGACGATGGCCGCACCTCGACGACCCAACCCGGACCGCGTGATCGACGCCGCGATGCGGCTTGCCGCCGAGCGGCGCTGGCGCGAGGTGAGCATGCGCGACATCGCCGAGGCCGCCGGTATCGGCCTCGACGGCCTGCACGGCATGTTCCGCAGCAAGGGCGCGATCGTTACCGCTTTCACCGACCGGATCGACGCCCAGGTGATCGCCGGCACCGATGCCGAAGCGCTGGCCGAGCCGGTGCGCGACCGGCTGTTCGACATCCTGGTGCGCCGCTTCGAAGCGCTGCGGCCGCATCGCTCCGCGCTGGGCTCGATCGTCTGCGACGCCTTGCTGGCGCCCGAGGCCGGCCTTGCGGCCGGGTGCCGCCTGATGCGCACGATGTCCTGGTCGCTGGAGGCGGCCGGGATCGGCACCTCGGGTCCGCTCGGCCGCCTGAGGGTCAAGGGGCTCGCGGCGATCTATCTGGCAACGCTGATGGTGTTCCTGCGTGACGACAGCACCGATCTCGCCCGCACGATGGCCAGGCTCGACCGCGCGCTTGGCCGGGCCGACGCGATGATGTCGCGGCTGCGTCCGTTCGATTGGCGCCGGGGCCGAGCAACGGCGAGCGCGGACCCGGCGACCTAGTGCCCATCGACTACGAGGATTTCGCCAAAATCGACATCCGGATCGGAACCGTCACCGCGGTCGATTCGTTCCCCGAGGCGCGCAAGCCGGCACTCAAGTTGACCATCGACTTCGGCCCGGAGGTCGGGCTCCAGCGCTCGTCCGCCCAGCTCACCGTGCACTACACCCCGGCCGACCTCCTCGGCCGGCAGGTCGCGGCAGTGGTGAACTTTCCGCCCAGGCAGATCGGGCCGTTCATGTCCGAGGTCCTGGTGCTCGGCTTTCCCGACGAGAACGGCGCGGTCTGCCTGGTCGGGACCGACTTGAAGGTCCCCGACGGCGGCCGGCTGTTCTGAGATCACACCGGGACGTGGAGCCTCGCCCTTGCGCCGCCCGCCGGAGTGGACTCCAGCCCGATGGCGATCAGGCAAGTCTGCGGGAGTGTGCGTAGACGGGTATCACCGCCGAGAAACGCGCCGCCTCAGGGATCGAAGGCCGGCGCGTCCAGCAGGACCTTGCCCAATTGATCGAACATGCGCGCGCGCCAGGCGATGATCGGATCATCCTGCTCGAGGACCCGGTAGCCGCTGACCATACGCAGCCATTGGAGCGTCCCCATCAGGATGTAGTCGGCATAGCCCGGCGCGGCACCGGCGAAGAACGCGCGGCTGGCCAGCACCGTGCGGGCGGGCGCGAAAGCGGCCCGAACCGCGGCGCGCGTTTCGTCCCGGGCCGCGTGCAGCGCATCCAGGCTGATGCCGAAGCGCTGCTCGCGCGTCTCCAGGAAATAGTCCCGGTCGGCCTCATCGGTCAGCTCGTAGACGTCTCTGACGACCAGCGAGACGATCCTGGAGTTGATTTGGGAATCCGTCCATGCGTTGAAGAACAGGGTCATCGCACGGCCGTCCTCGCCCCCGAACAGCGACGGCCGGTCGGGGTAGGCGTCCTCGAGGTAGCAGGCGATCGACCAGGAATCGTTGACCACCGTCTCGCCGTCGCGAATTACCGGCACACGGTCCTGATTGCTGAAGGCGATGACCTCCTTTGCCGTGAAACGCACCGGCACGGTCTCGTAGTCGAGGCCCTTGTGCGCGAGCGCCAGCCGGGTCCGCCAGCAATAGGGGCTGAACCTGCGGTCGTCGCGCCCGCACAGCTCATAGAGGGTGATCGTCACGTCCGGCTCCCGCGTCCGCTTCGGTGTTCGCGCCCGAGCAATACCACGTCTTCCATGCCGGGCCAATCGACCGGAAATTATTGACAACAAAGGCGCATTTGCCAATTGACGATGCCCGGCTTGATTTCTAGGGTGTCGCCGAAGCCGGGGCTCGGGGAGCCGCCGGCCGATTGCGCGATCCGGATTTTCGCATCGAACCCCGATGAGGACGAAGAGATCATGGCTCGACCGGCCATGCCGAGCGTTCGACCACGCAACCCGTGCTTCTCCTCCGGGCCGTGCGCCAAGCGGCCCGGCTGGTCGCCGCAGGCGTTGTCCGAGGCGCTGGTCGGCCGATCGCACCGGTCGGGGCCCGGCAAGGCCCGGCTGAAGGAAGTCATCGATCGGACCCGCGCGATCCTGCGGGTGCCGGAGAGCTACCGGATCGGCATCGTTCCTGCATCGGACACCGGCGCGGTCGAGATCGCGCTGTGGTCGCTGCTCGGCCCGCGCGGCATCGACGTGCTGGCGTGGGAGAGCTTCGGCGCCGGCTGGGTCGAGGACATCGCCCAACAGCTTCGCCTGGACGATGTCCGCGTGATCGGCGCGGCGTACGGCGCGCTGCCCGACCTGTCGTCGGTCGATTTCGAGCGCGACGTGGTCTTCACTTGGAACGGCACCACATCAGGGGTCCGGGTGCCCGACGGCAACTGGATCCCGGTTGATCGCAAGGGGCTTGCGATCTGCGATGCGACCTCTGCGGTCTTCGCGCTGGACCTGCCCTGGGACCGCCTGGATGTCGCGACCTATTCCTGGCAGAAGGTGATGGGCGGCGAGGCCGCCCACGGCGTGTTGATCCTGTCCCCGCGCGCGGTCGCCAGGCTGGAGTCCTACACCCCGCCGTGGCCGATGCCGAAAATCTTCCGGCTGACCGCCAAGGGCGAGCTCATCGAGGGCATCTTCCGCGGCGAGACGATCAACACGCCCTCCCTGCTGTGCGTCGAAGATGCCTTGGACGGTCTGAAATGGGCCGAGGAGATCGGCGGCCTCGACACTCTGATCGCGCGCACCCGGACCAATATGCAAGCGATCGCCATCTGGGTCGCGCAATCCGACTGGATCGCGTTCCTGGCCGCGGTGCCCGCCACGCGCTCGCCCACCTCGGTCTGCCTGAAGATCGTCGATCCCTGGTTCGAAGCGCTGTCCGGAGATGCGAAGGCCGCGGTGCCGCGGAAGATCGAGGCGCTGCTCGAGCGCGAATCGGTGGCCTACGACATCAACGGATACCGGGCGGCCCCGCCCGGGCTGCGGTTGTGGGCCGGCGCGACGGTGGAGACGGCCGACCTGGAAGCGCTGTTGGCTTGGCTCGACTGGGCCTATGCGGTGGTCAAGGAGGACGTGGCCGCGGCCGCGTGAACGGAGTTCGGAAATGGTCCGCGTCCTCATATCGGACAAACTGAGCCAGCAGGCGGTCGAGGTCTTCAAGGAACGCGGCATCGCGGTCGATGTCGAGATCGGGATCGAGCCGCAGGCGCTGCTCGATCGGATCGACCTCTATGACGGGCTCGCGGTGCGCTCCGCAACCAAGGTCACCGATGCGCTGGTCCGGGCCGGGACCAATCTCAAGGTGATCGGGCGCGCCGGGATCGGCGTCGACAACATCGATGTCGACGCAGCTTCGGCCCGCGGCATCGTGGTCATGAACACGCCGCTGGGCAACGCGGTGACCACGGCCGAGCACGCGATCGCGATGATGTTCGCGCTCGCCCGCCAGATTCCCGCCGCCGACCGCTCCACCCAGGCGCGGAAATGGGAGCGCTCGAAGTTCGTCGGCATGGAGCTCACCGGCAAGACCCTGGGCATCATCGGATGCGGCAATGTCGGCTCGATCGTGGCCGACCGGGCGCGGGGTCTGAAGATGAAGGTCATCGCATTCGACCCGTTCCTGACGCCGGAGCGCGTCCAGCAGCTTGGCGTCGACAAGGTCGATTTCGCGACCCTGTTGGCGCGGGCCGACGTGATCACCCTGCACACGCCGTTGACCGATGAGACCCGGGGCATGATAGACGGCGCGGCGATTGCGGCGATGAAGCCCGGTATGCGGATCATAAACTGCGCGCGCGGTGAGCTGATCGATACCGCGGCCATGCGCGAGGGCATCACAAGCGGCCTTATCGGCGGCGTCGCGGTGGATGTCTACCCCGAGGAGCCGCCCGGCGCGTACGCGCTGTTCGGCCTGGACGCCGTGATCGCGACACCGCATCTGGGCGCCTCGACCATCGAGGCCCAGGAAAAGGTCGCCGTGCAGGTCGCCGAGCAGATGGCGGACTATCTGCTCGACGGGGCGGTGGTCAATGCCGTCAACGTTCCCTCCCTCAGCAGCGAGGAAGCGACCCAGCTCGCGCCCTATATGAAGCTCGCAATGCAGATCGGCAGCTTGGCCGGCCAGGTCGCCGAGACCAGCATTGGAACGATCGTCATCGAATACGAGGGCGCCGTCGCCGGGCTCAACACCCAGCCGATATCGACCTCGCTGCTGCACGGGCTTCTCTCGCCCATCCTGGACTCGGTCAACTTCGTCAACGCACCGGTCCTGGCGCGCGAGCGCAATATCCGCGTCACCGAGGCAAAGCACGACCGCCGCTCGGACTATCAGTCGCTGGTCCGCCTGACCGCGACGACCGAGCGCCGCACCCGGTCGGTGTCGGGAACGCTGTTCGCGGCCAACAAACCCAGGATCATCGAGCTGAACGGCATCCCGCTGGAAGCCGAGCTGTGTCCGCATATGCTGTTCACGGTCAACCGCGACGAGCCGGGCTATATCGGCCGGCTGGGCTCGACGCTCGCCGACGCCGGGGTCAATATCGCGACCTTTCACCTTGGCCGCAGCGGGCCGGGCGGCGACGCGGTCGCGCTGTTGGCCCTGGACGGCGCGATTCCGCTGGAGGTCCTGGCCGAGGTCCGCGCGTTGCCGGGCGTCGTCCAGGCCCGCGCGCTTAGGTTCTGAGGCCGCCGGGACGCGCGCGATGACCGATCTGGAACGCAAGGCGCTGCTTCCGGCCGGACTGCGGGACCTCCTGCCGCCGCACGCGGCACAGGAGGCAGAGGTCGTCGAACGGCTGATCGCCCATTTCGCCGCCAACGGATACGACCGCGTCAAGGCGCCGCTGGTCGAATTCGAGGACAGCCTGCTGAGCGGTGCCGGGGCGGCGATGGCCGCGGAAACCTTCCGCCTGATGGATCCGCTGTCCCAGCGCATGATGGGGTTCAGGTCCGACATCACCCCGCAGATCGCCCGCATCGCGGCCACCCGCCTGGGTGATCTGCCGCGTCCTGTCCGGCTGTGCTACGCCGGTGAAGTCCTGAGAGTAACCGGCACCCAGCTCCGCCCCGAACGCCAGTTCGCCCAGGTGGGGATGGAATTGATCGGCTCCGCGTCCGCGCGCGCGGACGCGGAGCTGATCGTGCTCGCCGCCGAAGCGCTGGCAGCGGTCGGCGTTGCCGACATCACGGTAGATCTGACCCTGCCCCCCCTGGTTCCGGCGCTTTGCGCGGCAAACGGTCTGGCGCTGGAGCACAACCGCGACCTGCGCGAGGCGTTGGACCACAAGGACGCCGCGGCGATTGCCGCCCATGCCGGCCCGCTGGCCGGGGTCCTGTGCGACGTGCTGGCAGCCTGCGGCACGGCCGAGCGCTGCCTGGAGTGCCTGCGCAGGCTCGATTTGCCTGACGCCGCAGCGCGCGAGCGCGAGCGCCTGGCCACGGTGGTTGCGGAGATCCGTGCCGCGGCACCCCAGCTCATCCTGACCGCCGATCCGGTGGAGAACCGGGGGTTCGAATACCATACCGGGATCTGCTTCACGATCTTTCCGCGGGACGTGCGCGGCGAGCTCGCCAGCGGCGGGCGCTACCTGGCCGGCGCCAACGGCGCGGACGAGACGACCGCCGAGCCGGCGACCGGGATCACCCATTACGTCGATACGATCCTTCGGGTGCTTGCCGAGCCCGGCGCCGGCCAGCGGGTCTATCTGCCCGTGGGCACCGCACCGAAGATCGGCCGCGCACTGCGCGCCGAAGGCTGGGTCACGCTCGCCGGGCTGACGGAGGCGGATTCGGGTTCGGAGGCCGCGCGGCTCGGCTGCAGCCACCTGTTCGAGGCCGGCAGAGTCCGACCGGTTCCATGACCGGGGGCGCAGATGGGTAACGTCACCGTGGTCGGCGCCCAGTGGGGCGACGAAGGAAAGGGCAAGATCGTCGACTGGCTGTCGCAGCGCGCCGACGTGGTGGTGCGGTTTCAAGGCGGCCACAATGCCGGCCACACGCTGGTGATCGACGGCAAGACATACAAGCTCAGCCTGCTGCCCTCCGGCGTGGTGCGCCAGAACAAGCTCTCGGTGATCGGCAACGGCGTTGTGGTCGATCCGTGGGCGCTGCTGGAGGAGATCGACACGATCGGTGCGATGGGGGTGGACATCACGCCGGAAAATCTGTGCGTGGCCGACAACGCCTGCCTGATCCTGCCCATGCACCCGCTGGTCGACCGCGCGCGCGAGGCCGCGCGAGGCCGCAACCGGATCGGCACCACCGGGCGGGGGATCGGACCGGCCTACGAGGACAAAGCCGCCCGCCGCGCCATCCGGGTGTGCGACCTTGCCGACACGGAGGGGCTGGTCGAGCGGGTGGAAAATCTGCTCACCCACCACAACGCCCTGCTCCGCGGTCTGGGCGCCGATCAGCTCGGCCGGGCCGACGTGCTCGATCCGCTGCTCGAGATCGCACCCCGCATCCTGCCCTATGCCGCACCGGTCTGGCAGCGGCTCGACCAGGCCCGCCGCGCCGGCAAGCGGATCCTGTTCGAAGGCGCCCAGGGTGCGAT
This sequence comes from Alphaproteobacteria bacterium, assembly GCA_965248835.1. Lineage (GTDB taxonomy): Bacteria > Pseudomonadota > Alphaproteobacteria > MPNO01 > MPNO01 > CAYFYS01. The sequence goes on along the minus strand of CBDFLJ010000001.1, from coordinate 152,327 downwards.
GCTCGACCTCGATCACGGCACCTACCCTTACGTGACCTCGTCCAACACGCTGGCCGGCCAGGCTGCGGCCGGCAGCGGCATCGGCGCCCGCTCGATCGGCTATGTGCTGGGCATCACCAAGGCCTACACCACGCGTGTCGGCAGCGGGCCTTTCCCCACCGAGCAGGACAACGAGATCGGCCGTACGCTGGGAGAGCGCGGCCGCGAGTTCGGTACCGTGACCGGGCGCAGGCGCCGCTGCGGCTGGTTCGACGCGGTAATGGTCCGCCAGGCGATCAAGATCGCGGGGATCGACGGAATCGCGCTGACCAAGCTCGACGTGCTCGACGGGATCCAATCGCTGATGGTGTGCACCGCCTATGACGGCCCGGAAGGCCGGCTTGGCCATCTGCCGGCGTTGGGCCGCGACCAGGCGGCGCTGAAGCCGGTCTACGAGAGACTCGAAGGCTGGACGGACAGCACTTTCGGGGCGCGGAGCTGGGCGGAGCTTCCGGCAACCGCGGTCAAGTATATCCGGCGCATCGAAGAGCTGATCGAGGCGCCGGTGGCGCTGCTGTCGACCAGCCCGGAGCGGGAGGACACGATCATGGTGCGCGATCCCTTCGCCACCTGAGAGGGGACATGATCGCAGCCTTGTCGAACCCGGACCGCATCCGTCCAGGCGGACAGGCGCTAGGTCGGCAGCCGCTGCTCGATGGCCGCGGCGCGGATCGCCTTTTGGATCTTCTCGAAGGCGCGCACCTCGATTTGGCGGATTCGCTCGCGCGAGACGCCGAACTCGCCGCTAAGCGCCTCCAGCGTCGCCGGCTCCTCGCTCAGCCGGCGCATCGTCAGGATCCGCCGCTCACGTTCGTTGAGCTGCTGCAGCGCCTTGCCAAGGAGCTCGCGCCGGCGCTCCAACTCCTCGGCCTCGGCCAGCTTCGTCTCCTGGGAGTCGGAATCGTCGACCAGCCAGTCCAGCCACTCGCCGTCGCCGTCGGCTCGCAAGGGCGCGTTGAGCGAGTTGTCGGGCGCGGCCATGCGCCGGTTCATCTGGACGACATCGTCTTCGGAGACGTTGAGCCGCTGAGCGATCAGGGTGACGTTGTCCGGGTCGAGGTCGCCTTCCTCGATCGCCTGGATCTCACCCTTGATGCGGCGCAGGTTGAAGAACAGCTTCTTTTGGGCCGCGGTGGTGCCGATCTTCACCAGAGACCAGGAATGCAGGACATACTCCTGGATCGCCGCCCGGATCCACCACATCGCATAGGTCGCCAGGCGGAAGCCCCGGTCGGGGTCGAAGCGCTTGACGGCCTGCATCATGCCGACATTGCCCTCGGAGATCAGCTCACCCATCGGCAGGCCGTAGCCGCGGTAGCCGATGGCGATCTTGGCGACCAGGCGCAGATGGCTGGTCACCAGCCGGTGCGCCGCCTCGGTGTCGCCATGCTCACGCCAGCGCTTGGCCAGCATGAACTCCTCGTCCGGCTCCAGCAGCGGGAACTTGCGGATGTCCTGCAGGTAGCGCGACAGGTTGCTCTGCGGGTCGAGCTGCGGGACGCTGGGCAGGCTCGCGGTCATAGGCGCATCCTTTTTCGGGTCGCTCCGGCTCATCTCGCGCTCCCCGCCGGGAGTTTGCGGATGCGAACCCTCCACCGACACTCACCTGAAGCAGGAGATGGTATGGCGCCGCCCACCTTTCTACACCTTGTCCAGAACATTCTCTAATTCTTTCAATTCAAAAGGTATATCGGCATCAAATTGCATCCTGCGGCCGGTCACCGGGTGGATGAAGCCCAGATGGTGGGCATGCAGCGCCTGTCTTCCCAGCGTCGCCAGCATGCGCAAGCCGTCATCGTCGCCGATCAGGGCGCGCCGGGCCGGCGTCAACCCGCCGCCATAGGTCGCATCGCCGATCACCGGCAGGCCCAGATGCGCGAGATGGACACGAATCTGGTGGGTCCTTCCCGTCGCGAGCCTGCATTCGAGCACGCTGGCCGCACGGCCCGGCGCGCGCAACCGCCGCCAGCGGGTCAGCGCCGGGCGTCCGCCGCGAGCCAGCACCGCCATCTTCTTGCGGTTGCGCGGGCTGCGCCCGATATTGGCCTCGATCGTGCCCTGGGCCTGGCGCGGGCGGCCCCAGACCAGAGCGGTATAGGCGCGCTCGATGGTGCGCGCCTTGAACTGGGCCGCCAAAGACGCGTGGCTGCCGTCGGTCTTGGCGATCACCATCAGCCCGCTGGTGAGCTTGTCCAGCCGGTGGACGATCCCCGGCCGGCGCACGCCGCCGATCCCCGACAGGTCCGCCCCGCAATGGGCGATGAGCGCGTTGACCAGCGTTCCCGTCGCGTTGCCGGGCGCCGGATGGACGACCAGACCGGCTTGCTTATCCACCACCACCAAATGCTCGTCCTCATGAACGATGGCCAGCGGGATCGCCTCGCCCGCCGGCTCGGGCGGAACAGTCTCGGGCACGAAAACGGCGAAAATTTGACCGGATTTGACCCGATGGGACGGCTCGCTTATCGTCCGCGCGTCGCTGTTCGCAGCGGCGGTGAGGCTGACATGCCCGGCCTCGATCAGCGCCTTCAGCCGGGTCCGGGACAGCGACGGCAGCGCGCCGGCCAAGACCCGGTCCAGCCGGGCGCCGGCGGCACCGCAGGGCGCCGGGACAAGGTGGCGGCGGTCGCGGCCGGGGTCGTCCGATCGGTCTTCCATAGGAGAGAGTGAGCACAATCGGTGGGAGCGCTCAAGGCTCTCGTCATCGGCATGGGGGTGCTGATCATCGCCGGCCTCGCCGTCGTCGCGGTCACCATCGCCACCCGTGTCGGCACAAGCGAGCCGGCCGGACCGGCCGGGACCGCGGGGCCGCTGGTTATCCCCGCCGGTGCGGAAATCCTCGAGACCGACCTCGAGGGTGAGCGCATCGCCCTCAGGCTGCGCCTGCCCGACGGCACGATGGCGATCCACGTCTACGACCTCGCCCATGGCCGGCGGATCGGGACCTTCCCGATCGAGACCGCCAGGCAACCCGCCCCGGCGCGCCACCCTTGATCCTTGCGACAGACCGCGCTAAGACTGGCCGAACGCCACGATGTCCCCTTCGTCTAGTGGCCTAGGACATCGGCCTCTCACGCCGAAAACAGGGGTTCGAGTCCCCTAGGGGACGCCACCGGTAATTGGGCTCGGGGTCCATTTTTCGGGAAAATGGACCCCGAGCCCAATTGCGCGATAAGCGTGATGGCGACCCGCCCTTTCTCCGTTAGCCGGTACTCCTGCGTCGAACTCCTCGGCTTGTCGGATCCTGCAATCTCCGACGACCCCTCATGCGGGCGCCGACCAAGCGACCTTCGGAAGGTCCTTTTCCTTCACAAATTCAGACGACGCCCGCCGAGGGTCGCCGCGCGAAGGATGACGGCGGTGTCTTGTGCCACGAATGGACCATGGCTCGGAAAACGCACCTGCGAATCGATCGTTCGCGTGGTTTCCCTAGCCTCTCCAGAATGACGGGGTCAGCAGGACCAGGACGGTGAACAGCTCCAGCCGGCCGAGCAGCATGCCGGCCGACAGCACCCACTTGGCAGCATCGGGCAGCGGCGCGAAGGTGCCGCTCGGTCCGATGACCGGGCCCAGCGCAGGGCCGACATTGCAGATCGCGGTCGCCGCGCCCGACATCGCGGTGACGAAGTCGAGCCCGAGCGCGCCGAGCAGCAGCGCCAGCACCGCGTAGCTGGCGGCGAACAGGAAGAAGAAGCTCATCACCGAGCTTGCCACGTCGTGCTCGATCGGGCGCTGGTTGAAATGGGGCACGAACACGCCGTGGGGTTGGATCAGGCGGTGGATCTGCGCTTCGGCGGTCACATAGAGGACCTGGAACCGGAAGACCTTGATCCCGCATGTCGTCGACCCGGCGCAGCCGCCGATGAACATGATGAAAAAGAACACCGCGATCGCGAAGTTGCCCCAGCCGTCGTAATCGGCCGTGGCATAGCCGGTGCCGGTGATGATCGAAACCACGTTGAAGGCGACCTGGCGCAGCGCCTGGAGCACCGGCACCCCGGCGGCAAGCACCCGCCAGAGCGTCATCGCGACGACCACGCACACGACGATCGCGATGAAGGTGCGGACCTGGCTGTCGCGCGCGATCGCGCCCAAATCGCCGCGCACCGCCTGGAGGTAAAGGACGAAAGGCAGCGCGCCGCACAGCATGAACACGGTGATGATCACCTCCGCGGTCGGGTTGGCGAACACCGCGACCGAGGCATCGGAGGTCGAGAAGCCACCGGTTGCGATCGTGGTCATCGCGTGCGCCACGGCATCGAAGCCGGTCACGCCGACGGCCAGCAGCAGCAGCGCGCAGAGAACCGTCAGGCCGAGATAGGTCAGGCCGATACCGGCGGCGATCTGGGTGACCCGGGGCAGCACCTTGTCCGAGCGGTCCGAGGACTCGGTGCGGAAGAGCTGCATCCCGCCGATCTGCAGCAGCGGCAGGACGGCGACCGCCATAACGATGATGCCGATGCCGCCCAGCCATTGCAGCAGCGCCCGCCACAAAAGGATTCCGGCCGGCGCGCTATCCAGATCCGTGATCACCGTCGAGCCGGTGGTCGTGATGCCCGACATCGCCTCGAAAAAGGCGTCGGTATAGGACAGCCCGATCGACGCGAAGGTGAACGGCAGGGCCGCGAACATCGTCAGCACCAGCCAGGACCCCGTCGTCAACAGGAACGCCTGGCGGATGTTGAGTTGAAAGCGCGGGCTGCGCGCGGTCAGCACCATGGCCACGCCGATGAACAGGGTCAGCCCGCTCGAGCCGGCAAAGACCGTCCAGTCGGGGTTGCCGTCGGCCAGATCGGCCGCCATCGGCACGCACATGGCCAGCGCCAGGGTGGTCAGCAGGATCCCCATGACGAAGATGATCGGACGAAAGTCGAGCACCCTATGGCCCTGCCCATCCTGGCGCAGGCCGGCGTCCTCGACGGCTTACGCCGAGAAGGACTGGCCCATCCGGGGGTTGCCGATCGCCGCCAGGAACTCGCGCCGCGTCGAGGGATCTTCGCGGAACGGGCCGGTCATCTGGCTGGTGATCAGCGTGGCGCCCGGCTTGTCGACGCCGCGGGTCGACATGCACTCGTGCGTGGCCTCGATTACCACGCCGACCCCTTCGGGCTGGAGGACATGCATGACGGCCTGCGCGATCTGGGCGGTCATCTTCTCCTGGATCTGCAGCCGCTTGGCATAGACCTCCACCAGCCGGGCAAGCTTGGAGATGCCCACGACGCGGCGACGCGGCAAATAGCCGACATGGGCAATGCCGATGATCGGCGCCATATGGTGCTCGCAATGGGAGTTGAAGCGCACGTTGCGCAGCACCACCATCTCGTCGTAGCCCTCGGTCTCCTCGAAGGTCTTGGCGAGGATTTCCTCAGGGTCCTCGAAATAGCCCGAGAACCATTCGCCATAGGCCCTCGCAACCCGGTCTGGCGTGTCCATCAGCCCCTCACGGGCAGGGTCGTCGCCGGCCCAGCGGATCAGGGTCCGCACGGCCTCGCGGGCCTCTTCGAGGCTCGGACGGTTCTCGGCGGTTACGAGGGACGACAGCTTGACTTGCTTGAACGACACTTTGCGACGCTTCCCTCTGGTTGGGTGCTGGCCCGGATCATGCCTCGAACGGCCGTCCTCAGTTGACCCGCCGGGCCTCGTGCGGGCTGTCCAGCGAGAACGCCGGAATTTCGATATCGAACCGCTCGCCGTCAAGCGCCTGCATGCCGTAGGTGCCGCGCATGATCCCCGACGGCGTCGGAAGCGGCGTGCCGGAGGTGTATTCGAAGCTCTCGCCCGGCTGCAAGACCGGCTGCTCGCCGATCACGCCGGCGCCGCGCACCTCCTGGATCCGGCCCATGCCGTCGGTGATCTTCCAGTGTCGGCTCAGAAGCTGGACGGTCCGGGCGCCCTCGTTGTCGATCTTGACGTGATAGGCCCAGACGAAGTGGCCATCGATCGGCGAGGACTGCTCATCGAGATATGCGGGCTCGACCGAAACTCGGATCTCCCTGGTCTTGGCCGTGTACATGGGCGCTCCTCAACGCTTGCATCGGTGCCGACGGATATTAAAGGCATTGCCCGGGCCGTAAAAGCACCGGACGCTCACGCCCCGGCCGCCTTCAGCGCGGCCTCTATGTCTTCCTTGATGTCCTCGGGATCCTCGAGCCCGACCGAAATGCGCACCACCCCGTCGGTGATGCCGAGCCCGGCACGCTCGGCCGGCGACAGCCGCTGGTGGGTCGTGGTCGCCGGGTGGGTGACCAGAGACTTGGCATCGCCCAGATTGTTGGAGATATCGATCAGCGACAACGCGTTGACGAATCGGAACGCGCGCTCCTTGCCGCCGGCAAGCTCGATGGTGACCACGCTGCCGAAATCGCTCATCTGCTTCTTCGCCAGCGCGTGTTGGGGATGGCTCTCCAGGCCCGGATAGAGGACCCTGGAGAGCCCCTTCTGGCCCTCCAGGAAAGCAGCGATCTGGCGCGCGTTGCGGCAATGCTGGCGGATGCGCAGGTCCAGCGTCTCCAGGCCCTTGAGCAGGATCCAGGCGTTGAACGGGCTGAGCGAGGGGCCGGTATGGCGCAGGAACGGCTTGACGATCTCGGTGCAGTATTCCTCGCTGCCCAGGATCGCCCCGCCGAGGCAGCGCCCCTGGCCGTCGATGTGCTTGGTCGCGGAATAGACCACGATATCGGCGCCGGCCTCCAGCGGGCGCTGCAGGACCGGGGTGGCGAAGACGTTGTCGATGATCACCAGCGCGCCGGCCTGGTGGGCAAGATCGGAGATCGCGGCGATGTCGAAGATGTCGAGCCCCGGGTTGGACGGCGTCTCGATGAACACGCAGCGCGTCGGCCGGGCGAGCGCCCGCTCCCAGCCTTCGAGGTCGGGCCCCTCGACGATCGTCGTCTCCACCCCGATCCGCGGCAGGATTTCGGTCAGGATGTAGAGGCAGGAGCCGAACAGCGCGCGCGCGCCGACCACGTGATCGCCCGCCTTGACCATCGACATGATCGCAGCGAAGACCGCCGACATGCCCGATGCGGTCGCCCAGCACGCCGGCGCGTTCTCGGCCAGGCGCAGGCGCTCCTGGAACATCTCCACGGTCGGGTTGGCATAGCGCGAGTAGATGAACCGCTCGGTGCGGTTGGCGAAGGCATCCTCGGCTTCCTCGGCCGCGCCGTAGACATAACCCGAGGTCGCGTAGATCGCCTCGGAGGTCTCGCCGTGCTGGGACCTGAGCAGACCGCCGCGCACCATCTCCGTCTGGCGCCGCCACCGCCTAGCGCCCGCGGCATTCCCATCCATCATCCGGTCCTTTCCTTCCGCGCACATAACAAAAAACCCCCCGACCGGACGGTCGGCGGGTTTGCGAGTCCTCCGACCTTTTAGCGGATTGTTTTTCGTGGCCGCAAGCCGATCGGGCCAAATCACCACGTGGACGCAGTCTTTACGATCCCAGGGGCGGCGTCAAGCGCGTTGCCAGACGTGGTTGGCGTGGACCGCGATGCTCAAAAGCACCAGCCCGCCGGCCTGATGGGCAACCGCCAGCACCGCCGGCACGCCGGCGAGCAGCGTCGCAACCCCGAGCCCGGCCTGGATCAGCGCGACGGCGGCGAGCCAGTCCAGACTGCGCGTGCGGCGGTACTCGGCCCCGCGGCCCCGCCACCACAGCGCCAGCACCAAGACCACCAGCGTGATAGCGAGAACACGGTGGAGGAACTGGACCGTCGCGGCGTTCTCGGTCAGGTCGGCCGGCCAGGGCGATATCGTCAGGATCTCGGCGGGGACGACTCTTCCGTCCATCAGCGGAAAGGTGGGGTAGATGTGGCCGGCGTCGAGCCCGGCGACAAGCGCGCCCCAGGTCATGGTCAGCGCGATCGCGGTGATCACCAGGCCGAGATGGAAGCGGTATTGCGGCCGGCGGGCACGACGGGCACCGATGCCGAGCGCGGTCCACAGCAGGTATCCGTAAAGCGCGACCGCCAGCATCAAATGTGCCGCAAGCCTGTACTGGCTCACATCCGGCCGGTCGACCAGGCCGCTCTTGACCATGTACCAGCCGAGCAGCCCCTGCGCGCCGCCCAGGACGAACAGCACGACCAGCCGGAGCCCGAGCGCCCAGCCGATCCAGCCGCGGATCAGGAAATAGACCAGCGGCAGGCCGAAGACCAGGCCGATCAGCCGGCCCCACAGCCGGTGGAGGAACTCCAGCCAGAAGATCGAGCGGAAGTCATCGACCGTCATCCAGAAGTTGACCCTCCGGAATTCGGGCGAGGTCTTGTACTGGTCGAACAGGGCCTGCCAGGCCGCCGCATCCATCGGCGGCAGGATCCCGGCGACCGGCTGCCAGTCGACCATCGACAGGCCCGAGCCGGTGAGCCGCGTCAGCCCGCCCAGGACGACCATCGCGAAGACCATCGCGGCACAGCCATAGAGCCAGGCCGCGGTTACGCGGCGCGGCGCATTGCCCTGCAAGACCATGACGGAAATGGCTAAGGCCTCATGTCGCGCGCCGCGTCCGATCGCACCGGCGCATTCGGCCACGGTGCCGGCGCCATGCCTTCGATCGGCGCGCTGCGGTGATTGATCATCGTGTCTCTCGACCGGATTGAGGACCCACACCAAGCCCTGGTGGGCACCCTGGCAGATATGCCGGGGATTGTGCGCGGTCAAGGCCCCGGTGCCCGGCAGCCTTGCCAGCGCGGTCGCGGTCGTGATCAGCTTGTCGGCGAGCCGGGCCTGGATCTCGTCCCGGTCCATCGGCAGGATCGCCATCATGCCGACGACGCTCTCCACCGCACCGACGATCCCGGTGGTCGCCGCGAACACCCCGCACATCGACACCGAGGTCAGCGCGAGGAACAGCGACATTGCCGCGACGGCGACGATGCGGGTGATCCGGTCGATCCAGGCGCAGGCACGAAGAACCATGGGCCGGCTTTCAAGGCCGATGGACGGGGCGGGACCCGCAAGTCCCGCCCGCTTGTTCCGCGTCTACTCGTAGTCGCTCACGCGGTGGCGCGAATTCCGCGTCAGGTGTCCATGTAGCCGTAGAAGCTCTTGGCGAAGCGCTCCATCCACGGATTGCCCTTGGCGTTCTGCTCCTTGCTCTTCGCCTCGGCCCAGTCGCGGCCGGCCTTGTGGAAGGCCTTGATCACCGACGAGTCGAGCTCGACCATCTCGTTGCCTCCGGCGTCCCTGACCTTCTTCATGGCCATCATGTCGCGGTGGGTGATGTGGGCGTGCGCGCGGACGATGATCGAATCGCGGACCAGCCGGATCTTCTCCTGGTTGGTCTTGGAGATGCCGTCCCAGGTCTTCTTCGACATGATCAGCTCCTGGAGCGCCGACGGCGCGTGGATGCCGGGATAGATCACGCATTTGGCGACCTTGACGAAGCCGGGCTGGATGTTGCCGAACGGCGTCAGGTATTCGGTCCCGTCGATCGCCTTGCGCTCCAGCATGGTAAAGACCTCGGGTCCCGGCACCAGGTTCGGCGCCGCGCCGAGCGCCCGCATCACCGCGGTGGTGGCGCCGGCGGTGCGGTACTTGTAGCCCTTGAAGTCCGCCAGGGTCTGGACCCGCTTGTGCGAGTTGGAGAACAGCTCCGAGCCCATGATGTCGCAGAACATGCCGTGCTGGCCGCGCGAATGGCGGTATTCCACCCACAGCTGCTCGCCGCCGCCTTCGAACAGCCACTGGAGCTTGGCCTCCGGCCCCATGCCGCCGGGGATGTCGCCGATGAACACCGCCTCGGGGTTCTGGTTCACCTCGAAGGCGCCGTAGTGGTAGGCCATGTCCGCGCGGCCGTCCATGACCGCCTTGTGGCCATCGAACCCACTGGCCAGCGCGCCCCAGGGATAGGGCTTGACCTTGATCTGGCCGTCGGTAACCAGCGCGATCTTCTTGGAGAACTGGGCCGGGTACTGGTCCCACATCACTTGGCCCCTGGGCGTGAACGCCGACAGCTTGCAGGTCTTGGCCGATACCGCCCCGGCCGTCGTCGCGGCCAGGGCGATGCATGCGGCGGTTGCGATTGCGCCTCGCGACATCGTCTCCCCCCTCTAAGGTGCACCCGCAAGCGGGCAAGTAGAATCTCTTGCACCGTGCGTGACCGCAAAGCAGGTGTTGGGCAAGCCGGCGCCCGGTGAATAGACTGGGTGCGGGAACCAACGGACAAAGGGAGGGGCCGGATGAGCGCCGTCGTCCTACTAGTCGAATTGAAGATCGCCGAAGGCCAGCGTGATGGCTTCATCGCACGTGGAAGGCAGCACCGCGAGCGGGTCCTGAAGAACGAGCCGGGCTGCCAGCGGTTCGACATCGTTGTCCCCGATGGGACGTCCGACGTCGTCCGGCTCTACGAGGTCTATGACGACCAGGCGGCGGTCGACCATCACATGCAGACCGACTACATGGCCGCCTATCGCGAGGACACGGCTGCCATGGTCGTCGGGCGCGACATCGTCAAGGCGGTGATCGCGAACCAGTGACCTCGCGCCCGGCGAGGAAGGTGCGCGAGGCCGTGATGTCCTTGATCTCGTCCTCGGGGCAGGCAAGCGGGTCGCGGTCGAGCACGGCGAGATCGGCGTCCATGCCCGGCGCGATCGCGCCGCGCCGGTGCTCGTCCCAGGTCAGGACGTGGCCGGTCTGGGCGATCAGCCGCAGCACCTCCTCGCGCTCCAGGCCGGACTCGCCCAGCCGCTCGCCGAGGTCCCCGGAATAGCGGGTCAGCGCCGACCACATCGCCCAGAACATCGAGACCGGTACGTTGTCCGAAGACAGCGCGACGGGGATTCCGGCATCGATCACCCGGCGGATCGGCGTGCCTTCGGCGCCAAGCTCGGCCAGGCCCAGCCGCGTGGTCGCGTGATACATGAAGTTGGGCGTCATCGTCACGATCACGCCGAGCGCCTTGATCCGGCGGATCTGGTCATCGCTTGCCCGGGTCAGGTGCATCATCACCCAGCGGCGGTCTCTGATCGGCACCTCTCGGTCGACCGCCTCGTAGGCCTGGAGCAAGGCCTCGATGTCATAGCAGATGCACGCCAAACGGATGCCCAGCCGCGCGGCCAGCGTCGCGACGGCGACCAACCGCCCGGGCGCGACCGACTGGCTGAAATGGCCGGCCCAGGCCTCGTAGGGGTAGCCGGCGGCAATGATCCGCGCGACGTCGGGATCGCCGAAGTCGAGGCAGATGCCGTCGGTGACCAGATTGCCCTCGCGCCTGCCCGGCGCCGCGATGCGCCCGGCCCATTGATGGAGCAAGTCCGCGACCCTGGCATCGTTCATCACCGCGGACGGCACGCTCAGGGTCGTGGTGAGCCGGACCGACAGGTCGCCCGACTCCGCGGCCCGGCGATAGGCCTCGATCAGGGCAGGGGTCAGCCCGTGGCCCTCGTACCCCGCAGTGGTCCCCACGGCGTTGTAGAGCTTGGGGCCGATGCGCGCCGCGGCAATCCGGTCCTCGAAGGTGAAGCGGGGCACGCACCCCAGCAGCGTGTATTCGAGGATCGGCGCGCGGTTGGTCTCCAGCATCACCCCGGTCGGCTCGCCCGCCGCATCCTTGAGGATCTCGCTCCGATAGGGCGCGTTTGTGTCCCGATCGATCCCGGCAAGCGCCAGGGCCCGTGAATTGGCCACGCTCGGGAAGGGCGGCTTGGACCACCAGCCCCAGACGCCGCGGATCAGGACCGGGTGGTCCGGTGCGGCGCGGTCGAGGTCGCGGCGGTCGGGGAATCGGCCCTCGGCCAGGTCGTCCGGCGCGCTGACATAGCGCGGCATGCCGTCTTCGGGCTCGAGCTCCATCGGCATGGTGAGGATCCATTCGCCGGCCGGTGTCCGCGCCGCGGCGGCGCGCACCGCCTCGCAGATCTCGGCCACCGAGCCCAACCCCCGGATCGGATGCCCGCCCCGGCGCTTCAGCCCTTCGCGATCCATATGGGGATGGGCGTCGAAGATGCCGGGCGTGACCGCCGCGCCGGCGAGATCGACGTGCCTTGTGTGCGGGCCCGCGTCCGCCAGGATCGGCGCGTCCTCGCCGACCGCGGCGATGCGGCCCTCGTGCACGCCGACCGCCCGGGCGATGCGCGAAGCGCCGTCCAACGTGATGATGCGTCCGTTGTAGAGGACCAGGTCGTGCTCGGACACCGATCGCCTCCCCGTCAAATAGCTTGCGCCCGCCCGGATTCCGGGGCCAGAATCGCCGCGACCGCCCAGTATGGAGAGCGCCGATGTTTCTGCGCAATGCCTGGTACGCCGCCGCGCTCGCCGAGGATCTCGGCCGGGCCCTGCTCGCCCGGACGATCTGCAAGGACCCGGTCGTCCTGTTCCGCACCGCCGCGGGCACCCCGGCCGCGCTGACCGACCGCTGCTGCCACCGCGGTCTGCCGCTGTCGCTCGGCCGGTTGATCGGGGACCGCCTGCAATGCGGCTATCACGGGCTCGAGTTCGATGCGACCGGAGCCTGTGTCGCGGTGCCCGGGCAGTCGAGGATCCCGCCCGGCGCAGCGGTGAAGGCCTATCCGGTGGTCGAGCGCGACCTGTTCATCTGGATCTGGATGGGCGATCCTGCCCTGGCCGATCCGGCGGCGATCCCCGACTACCACTGGAACAGCGATCCGGACTGGCCGGCGGTCGGCGGCGCGGCCGAGGTCAGGTGCCACTACATGCTGTCGATCGACAACCTGCTCGATCTGACGCACCTGCCTTACGTCCACGCCTCCACGCTGGGTGCCGAGGCGATCACCGACAACCCGATCACCGTAACCAGGCGCGCGGACAGCGTGACGGTCGAGCGCTGGATGATCGATGTCGACCCCGGACCGTTCTGGGCCGAGGCGATCGGCCGGAACGCGGGCTGCGACCGCTGGCAGATCACCACCTACAGGCCGCCGTCGCACACCTTCTTCGACATCGGCGTGGCGGCGACCGGCACCGGCGCGCCGCAAGGAAGCCGGGTCGACCCGATCGCGGCCCGGCTCGCGATCACGCTGACCCCGGTCGACGAGACGACCTCGCTCTATGCCTGGGTGTTCGCGCGCAACTACCGCAAGGACGACGCGGAAACCAGCCGGCGGATCAAGGCCGCCGTCGACGCCGCTTATGGCGAGGACTTCATCGCTCTGGAGGCCCAGCAGCAATCGATGCTGGGCAGCCCGGAGCCGTGGAAGATCGATGTCAACGCCGACGCCGGCCAGATCGCCGGCCGCGCGCTGCACGACCGCGTGCTCACCGCCGCGCCTGCGCGGCGCGCGGCGGCGGCGGAATAGACCGGCAGCGCCTCAGCCGACCAGCGCCGGCCGGATGCGGTCTGCGATCAGATCGATCGAATCCATGCGGTTCGGGCCGAGGACCTGGTAGAGCACCGGGGTCTTGAGCCCGGCGGCGGCGTAAGGCTTGAGGCCTTCGATGCATTCATCCGGGGTGCCGGCGACCGCGAGCGCGGCCACGATGTCATCCGGCAGGGCATCGACCGCCTGGCCGAACCGGTCCTCGGCGAACGCTTCCTTGAGCCCGGCCTGCAGCGCCTGCATGCGCGAAACGTCGAGCCCGGCGTATTCGAAGCGGATGATGTCCGGGATCCGTCTGAGATAGTGGGCGATCAACGGCTTGGCCGCTTGCCGCGCGGCATCGCCGTCCTCGTCGACCGAGAAGATGATGTAGCAGGCGACATCGATGTCGGCGATCGTGCGGCCGGTGCCGGCGAGCGCCGCGCGGGCATGGTCGAGGCAATGCCCGGCGAAGGACGGGCTGGTGAAGACGCTGAAGAAAACGCCGTCGGCGATCGGGGTGGCCATCCTCAGGGTCCGCGGCCCCATGGTGCCGAAATAGAGCGGCACGTCGGGCCGCGCCGGCGGGAAGGTGAGCCGCGCACCGGGTGCGGGCAGGCGGTAGAGCGCGCCCTCGAAGGCCACGCGCTCGCCGCGCAGCATTCCCCGGCATATCGCGGCGGTCTCCTTCAGCGCGGTGATGGGGCGTGGGTTCGCCACGCCATGGGCGGCGATCGCCGACCAGCCGGCGCCGAGTCCCAGGACGAAGCGCGGCCCGGCCAGCTCCTCCAGATCGGCCACCGCCATGGCGATCTGCGCCGGGTGCCGGGTGTAGGGATTGACGATGCCGAGCCCGATTTCGATCGACTCGGTGGCCACGGCGATCGCGGTCGCCTGGACGAAGATATCCCGGCTGTGGTGGTCCTCGGCGAGCCACAGCCGCCGGATGCCCCGCGCCTCGGCCTTCTCGGCAACGGCGCGGTTGTCCGCGGTCGAGGAGACGCTGTAGAGCCCGATCTCCAGCCGTTCGAACAATGGTCCGGTCATCTCTTCTGCCCCCCTCGCGCGCGCGCCCTGGCCCGGACGACGACGACCAGCGGCCAGACGAACAGGCCGATGGCTACGACCATGATGGTCGCAGAGACCGGGCGGTCGAAAAAGATGCCGAACGAGCCCTGCGCCATGATCAGCGACTGGCGCAAGGAGGCCTCGGCAAGCGGACCCAGCACGATCGCCAGCACCACCGGCGCCAGCGGGTAGTCGAGCTTGCGCATCAGGTAGCCGACGACGCCGAAGATCAGCATCAGCCAGATGTCGTGCATATCCTGGGTGGGCGCATAGCCGCCGACGACGCACAGGATGAAGATGATCGGCGCCAGCACCGTAAACGGCATCCTCAGCACCATCAGGAAGGCCGGGATGAAGGCGATGTTGATCAGCAGGGCAAACAGGTTCGCGGCGTAGAGGCTTGCGATCAGCCCCCAGACGAACTCCTTGTGCTCGACGAACAGCAACGGGCCGGGCTCGAGGCCCCAGATCACCATGCCGCCCAACAGGATCGCGGTGGTCGGCGAGCCGGGGATGCCGAGCGTCAACATGGGCAGCATCGAGCCGGTGCTGGCGGCGTTGTTGGCCGCCTCGGGTGCGACGACCCCCTCGACATTGCCCTTGCCGAAGGACTCCGGGTCCTTGGAGATCGTCTTGGCGACGCCATAGGCCATCAGCGAGCCGGGCGTCGCGCCGGCCGCCGGCAGGATGCCGACGAAATAGCCCAGCAGCGAGCCCATCACCATGGTGCGGACGCTGCCGCGCAGGGCGGCCAGGGCGCGCAAGATTCCGCGGAAGCTCACCGCCACGCGCGAGACGACCATCTCGCCCTTGGTCGATTCGACGGTCCACAGGATCTCGCCGATCCCGTAGATCCCGATCGCCAGGACCAGGAAGTTGATGCCGTGATAGAAGCCGGTGATATCGCCAAAGATCAGCCGCGGCTGGCCGCTGACCACGTCGAGCCCGACGGCGCTCAGCACCAGGCCGACGAAGATCGAAAAGAAGGTCTTGGGAATGTCGTCGCCGCCCAGCCCGATGAAGGTGGCGAACGCGAGCATCAAGAGCGCGAACTCCTCCGGCGGGCCGAAGGCGAGCGCCACTTCGGCCAAGGGCGGTGCGAACAAGGTGAACAGGATCACCGAGATCGTCCCGCCGGTGAACGAAGCGGTCGCCGCGGCGACCAGCGCCTTGTCGGCCATCCCGGCAAGGGCCATCGGCCGGCCGTCGAACGTGGTCGCCACCGCGGTGGAGGCGCCGGGGATGCCCAGCATGATCGAGGAGATCGCCCCGCCATACATCGCCCCGTAATAGAGCGATCCCAGGAAGATCATCGCCGAGGTCGGCGGCACCAGGAACGTCATCGGCAGCAGGATCGCCACGCCGTTGACCGAGCCCAGCCCGGGCATCGCGCCGATGAACAGCCCGGCGATGCAGCCGGCGACGATCAGCCCCAGATTGAGGGGCTGAAGGGCGACGGCAAACCCGTCGAGGAGGAGGTTGAGGATCTCCATCGGCCGGCCGCCTCAGAAAAACATCTCGTAGAGCGGGTAGAACGCGGGCTCGGTGAGGCCCTTGGGCAGGGTGATCTTGAGCGCGATCTCGAAAAAGAAGAACGTCGCAACCGGCATCGCGACCGCCAGCGGCACGGTCACCGACCAGCGGTGCCGGCCGAGCAGGCGCATGTAGAAGATCAGGTAGAGCGGCACCACGACATAGACGCCGACCAGATGGATCAGCCCGATCATGACGACCAGCGATCCGGCGCCGACCGCGAACAGCTTGAGCCCGCGGCCGTCCATATAGGGCTCGGCGGAGCGCGCCGGCGCGCTCTGCCGGCGGAACCAGCGCAGCATGATCCAGCCGCAGCACACCAGCATCCCGACGGCCAGCCAGAACGGGAAGGCGCCGCCGCCCGGGCCCGCGCCTTCGATCCAGCCGATCGGAAGCTCGGTCGCTTTCCACATGATATAGAGCGAGAACAGCGCCATGACCGCCGCCATGACGAACTCGGCACGCCGCATGGCGGCGGTCTCCTGCGCTCAGCGTTGGCGGGAATGCGCCGGCGCCGATCCCGGAACCGGGTCCGGGATCGGCGCCGTCCGACGGCTCAGACTATTTGATCTCTCCCATCGCGGTCAGCAGCGTGCGATGGGCCTCGCGCTCGGCGCTGAAATACGCCTGCAGCTTCGCGCCGGTCAGCCAGCCCGGCAGCAGCCCCTTCTTGGACAGATAGTCCTGCCATTCCTTCGACTGATAGACCTTCTCGAACAGCGCGACATAGTAGGCCGTCGCCTCGTCGGGGATGCCGCCCGGGGCGACCACCGAACGCTGCATGAAATAGACCATGTCCTGGCCGAGCTCGCGGAAGGTCGGGAGGTTGGGGAAGACCTTCAACCGGCTCGGCGTGAAGGTCGCAAGCGGGCGCGACTTGCCGGCCTGGAAGAAGCCCATCTGCTCGGACGGGTTGTTGACCGTGGAGTCGATGTGCTTGCCGATAAGCTGCTTGGCGACGGTTCCGCCGCCCTTGAAGGGCACGTAGGTGACCTTGATGCCATAGGCCTTCTCGAGCATCGCGGTGACCAGCGAATCTTCCTGGCCCTTGCCGGTGCCGCCCATCTTCCACGCCATCCCCGCCTTCTTGACGGCGGCGGCATAGTCGTCGACAGACTTGATATCGCTGTCGGAGTGGACCCAAAGCTGGAAGGTATCCTCGGCCATCCGGGCGATCGGGGTGAACTGCTCGATGTCCACGCCGAGGCTCGGGTTGCGCAGCGGGGTGGTGTAGTAGCTGTTCAGCGTCGCCATGATGACATGCGCGTCGCCTTGCCGGTCCTTGAGGTAACGCAGCGCCTCGGCGCCGGAGCCGCCGCCCTTGTTCTTGGGCACCAGCGGCAGTGCGGACAGGTTGTGCTTCTTGACAATCCCCTGGATGAACCGTGCCAGGCGGTCCGCACCGCCGCCCTTGCCGGCCATGATGACGAATTCGATCGGCTTGCGCGGCTTCCATGCAGCAGCCGCATCGGAGCTCGTCGCGACCGCGCCGCCGCCCAAGCCGAGGACCAACACCGCGCCCGCGGCGGCAATTCTGCCGAGATGTGTCACCAAACTTCTCCCTTCGATTTGATTTGCATTGTCTGGTCGCCTCTGGGACGAGGACCAAGCTTACCGCCATGCGGCACCGGGCGCATCAAATTCCTTGGCGGCGCTGCGCGCCGGCTAGCGGGAGATCTCGATCACCGCGCGGCGGTTCTTCTGCGAGCGCACGCCGTCGCCGGTCGCCACCGCCGGCAGCATCTCGCCGAACGAGCCCAGGTTCATGCGGCCCTCGGCGAAGCCGGCGTTGGCGAGCTCCTTGGCAACGACCCGCATGCGCGCCTCGGCCAGCACGGCGTTGTAGCGTCTCGGACCGGCGGTGTCGGTATGGCCGAAGACCGCGATCCGCGTCGGGCCCATCGTCTTCGCGGCATCGATGGCGTCGAGGATGAGGCGCTTGGCCGCCGGCGTGATCTGGTCGCTGTCGAAGGGGAAGTAGACGACGAAAACCTGCTTGGCCGGCTTCGGCGCCGGCTTGGCCGCGACCGGCTTCGGCGGCGGCGTCATTGCCGCTTCGATCCTGGCCATCGCGGACAGGAAACCATCCCGGCAGTACGCGATGTGGTCGGGCTGGAAGTTCTCCTCCTGCTCCTGCATCCAGCAATCGAACCGGATCTGGGCGTTGGCCGCGGTCGCCGGGGCCTTTTCCCGCGCGCCCGAAACCAGGGCGGCGACGAGGCGTTTGCGCGCATCGGTCATCGCGCCCAGCTTGTCCTTGGGCAACGCGCGCATGGCGATCTCTTCCGGGGCAACGATCCGGCCGTCGGAAACCTTCGCGGCACGGACGGCGAATTTGTCCGAATCGCGGTAGTCGCCCTCTTCATATTCGGACGTCGCCAAGCTTATGTAGCCGGCAAACAGGCTCCTGTCGAACGTCTCGCCCGGCGCGGCGAGCGATTGGGCGTTGCGCAGCTCAAAGCCGTTGCAGCCGGCAAGCATGGTTGCCGCAAGCGCGCCCGCGGCGATGAGGCCCGTGTTTCGCATCGTCTTGGAATCCTCCTTATCGGTTAGCTCCTGGCCCGGTCCCGTCCGTCGCATCGCGTTCGGCGTGCCGCCGTTCAGGTTTCGATGCGCCCATCCCACAGCCAACATGGTCCCGCCGGCCCAAATATACAACCGCCCGATGGTCGCGCGCCCCCGCGTAACCATCGGGATCGACATTCGCTCGTAATTGCGATCTGATCCGTTGCAACCTTCAGATTTTATGGAAGGTTTTGCACCGTGACGCCGTGTTGATTGCCGGGGCCTGTCGAGCATCCCGGGGCCGCATCAGCGGCGCAGCGACGCGATACGTGCGATTGCCGCGATCACCCAGCCCGGAAGACGCTCCGCGGTCCACCGTAGTATCGGTTGTGAGGATCGCAACCTCGCGGTGGGGATGGTCGGGGTCGGTGTTGTCGTAGAGACGGGCCTCGTCGGACCGTGCAATTGCGGCCGGCAGGCGGTCCAGCGACCGGACAAACCGCCGCCGCACGTCCGGTTCCGGATGCGGTCGAGTGCAAGGTCGGGCGAATCCACCGACACGTAGTGCAGTTCGATCCGGTAGCCGGCTGTCCGCGCGGCCTCCATGAGGTGGAGAATGCCATGGCCGGCGATTGTGGTTTCCACCACGAGCGTCCTGCCCGCGTCGATCGCCGGCCAGCGTCGCCGCACTGCTTCGCGTGCCGCCTGGTCGGGAGTACCGGGCACCAGGCCGCGTGCGATCGCATCGGGATCGATCACCTCCACCCTATCGAACCACGTGGTGCGCGACAGGGTCGACTTGCCGCATCCGTTCGGCCCGGCGACAACGAAAAGCGTCGCATGGCCGAAAGCGCCGGCAGGCCAATTCAGGCGGTCTTGTGGACGGGCCGCCTGATAACCCGGTCTCCGTTTCTGGTCCGCGCGATATAGGCTCCGTCCCGCCGGACGCCGTAGAGCGTTCCCCCGGCTTCCACTTGGGCGGCGAGGTCGGCTCTGATCTGTTCGCACCAATCCTCCGGCCGATCCGACTTGTCCGGCGTTGCGCCGCTGTTTCCTTGCGATTGGGCATGTAACCGACGTTACAACCGTTGTTCACAACCGTTGTTCGTGGCCCTTAATGCACCATCGCCACCGCGGGACTGCCGCGATAGTAGTTCGTGGCCATCGTGCCCTCCGGCGGTCGTGCCAGAGACGATCGGTCGGTGGAAACGAAATGCCTCGGCGCATCCATGCTCTCGTGCAGCACGCGCGCGATCAGCACACCTTTGTCCTCCGGCATCTAGAACACAGCGTGGGGTCGATACGGGTAACGCCTCAACCCCGGCACGAGCCCGTCAGCCCCGCGAGGTCCCCGAAACGCCGGTGCAGACCGTTCAGGCAATCTTGCGCCTGCTCCAATCCAAAATTCACGATCGTGCACTCATAGATTCCGTCGAGGTCTTCAGCCGTTTTCGGCGTCAGCCTACAGGCGGCCCCGTGATCGTGCCGGTGTGCAAGTCCTCAATTCCCTCGGCTCTCTACGCGGCCTCATTCGCAAGGCGTGCACATTCCTCTCGCGCGTCCTTGATCATTCATCTATCGGATTTGTCCATCCTGTTGGATTCAGCGGGGGACGAAGCTCACGGATCGGGCGATCTTCGGTTGCCTTGGGATTCAATCACTCGACGGCGACGATGCAAACCTGTGCACACTTACGATTATCTTGGACAGCGGTGGCTACTTATATAGATAGACATGCTGGCAGACTGTAGGGAGGAGCTAATGATGGATTGGAAAACCTTACTCGGGGAACAACGACTAGAGCGTCCAGATGCGTCCAGATGCCGATCACAGCCGGGGCGCAGCCCGTTCCAACAGGATCTCGACCGCATAGTCTTCTCCGCTGCGTTTAGACGGCTTGCTCACAAGACACAGGTACACCCTCTATCCGACAACGATCACGTTCACACGAGACTCACCCACAGTATCGAGGTCGCATCGGTTGGCAGGTCTTTGGGTACGATGGTTGGCTCGCAGATCGCGGATAGCCTGAACGATCCCCAGGTTACCGCCGATACGTTCGGGTACATCGTGCAAGCAGCCTGCCTCGCCCACGACATCGGCAACCCTCCATTCGGCCATAGTGGGGAAGATACAATACGCAGATGGTTTAATTCTCCAGAGCGATCGTCGGAGATATTTGGGCTCGATATGGAAGATGTTGAAAAGAATGATTTAAAATATTTTGAAGGCAATGCTCAAGGCTTTCGTATTCTGACGCAGCTCGAAAATTGCCGTTGGTCTGGTGGTCTGCAATTGACCTACGCCGTACTTGGTACATTTGCGAAATACCCTCGCTCATCTGTGATCCATCCGATCCCCAATGATTCGTATGTAGGCGGGAAGAAGATTGGTTTCTTTGACTCTGAACGAGGCTATTTCGAACAGGTTGCTTCCGGGGTGGGTCTAATAGAGCGTAACAGGCAACTGCATTACTGGTGCCGTCATCCGCTCGCGTTTCTCGTGGAGGCGGCGGACGACATTTGCTACGCGATTATCGACATAGAAGATGGTTTTGCGCTTGGGTATCTCACTTTTGAAGAAGCAAAAAATTTGTTGTGTCCTATTGCGAAAGAGACAAATTCATCGTCTGATATGTCTAAGAGCCGATCCGGAAAGTTTGAATCTATGGTGAGTGGGTTGCGGCGAGTCTGCGCAGCATGATGCGGATCATGGCGAGTCGGATGAAGGCGACGACGGATCGAACGTGACGTTCGAAGTCGCGAGCGAGGCGCCTGTTGCGGCTGATCCAGGCGAAGGTGCGTTCGACAATCCAACGCTTTGGCAGCCGAATCGAAGCGGGGCACGTCGTTGCGCTTGACGATCTCGAGCCGCCAACCCCCGGTCTTGACGACAGTCGCGGCCATCTTCGGTCCCTGATAGCCGCCGTCGGCGTAGATCACCTCGATGAATGGGAACCGTCGCCGGGTGCGGCGCAGAGCTCGTGGGCACCGTCGCGATCCTGAACGTCGCCGGAATGCACCACGATGCCCAGCATCAGGCCGAGCGTGTCGACCATGATGTGCCGCTTGCGACCGGTGACCTTCTTGCCCGCATCGAAGCCTTGATCGTCGATCGACGCCCCCCTTTTTGCGCCGCCTTGGCGCTCTGGCTGTCGATGACCGCGGCCGACGGGCTGGCTTCGCGTCCTTCCTCATCGCGCACCGCGACGTAGAGTTCATGATGGATCCGCTCCAGCGTGCCATCCCACTCCCATAGATCGAAATAGTCGTACACCGTCGACTTCGGCGGCAGATCCTTGGGCAGTGCATTCCACTGGCAGCCCGTGGACAGCACGGTGAAGATGCCGTTCAGAACCTCGCGCACGTCGACTGAGCGCTTGCGCCCGCCGCGCTTGGCAGGCGGGATCATTGGCGCGATCAGCGCCCACTCGGCGTCGGTCAGATCACTCGGATAGCGAAGTCCGCGACGCTCCGCCGCGCGGCGGTGTTCCGCAGTCCACATCGGGCTTCCTCCTGTAAACCGGATGCCCAGCACAGAATCACAAACGATTCTTCCGATTCAAGAACTTTCCGGAAGGGCTCTAAGAGCCGATCCGGAAAGTTTGAATCTATGGTGAGTGGGTTGCGGCGAGTCTGCGCAGCATGATGCGGATCATGGCGAGTCGGATGAAGGCGACGACGGATCGAACGTGACGTTCGAAGTCGCGAGCGAGGCGCCTGTTGCGGCTGATCCAGGCGAAGGTGCGTTCGACAATCCAACGCTTTGGCAGCACCTCGAAGCGGGGCACGTCGTTGCGCTTGACGATCTCGAGCCGCCACCCCCCGGTCTTGGCGACAGTCGCGGCCATCTTCGGTCCCTGATAGCCGCCGTCGGCGTAGATCACCTCGATGAATGGGAACCGTCGCCGGGTGCGGCGCAAGAGCTCGTGGGCACCGTCGCGATCCTGAACGTCGCCGGAATGCACCACGATGCCCAGCATCAGGCCGAGCGTGTCGACCATGATGTGCCGCTTGCGACCGGTGACCTTCTTGCCCGCATCGAAGCCTTGATCGTCGATCGACGCCCCCCTTTTTGCGCCGCCTTGGCGCTCTGGCTGTCGATGACCGCGGCCGACGGGCTGGCTTCGCGTCCTTCCTCATCGCGCACCGCGACGTAGAGTTCATGATGGATCCGCTCCAGCGTGCCATCCCACTCCCATAGATCGAAATAGTCGTACACCGTCGACTTCGGCGGCAGATCCTTGGGCAGTGCATTCCACTGGCAGCCCGTGGACAGCACGGTGAAGATGCCGTTCAGAACCTCGCGCACGTCGACTGAGCGCTTGCGCCCGCCGCGCTTGGCAGGCGGGATCATTGGCGCGATCAGCGCCCACTCGGCGTCGGTCAGATCACTCGGATAGCGAAGTCCGCGACGCTCCGCCGCGCGGCGGTGTTCCGCAGTCCACATCGGGCTTCCTCCTGTAAACCGGATGCCCAGCACAGAATCACAAACGATTCTTCCGATTCAAGAACTTTCCGGAAGGGCTCTAAGCCGGAAATTATAGCTAAGCTCCGTGCTGTCGCAATTGGCGAACTCGTCGACTCGGCATCTGAGGCATTTCGAGACAATGAAAAGGCATTATTAGGTGGGACATACACAAAGGAGCTAATTGCCGATACTCAGTACAAGAAGAATATCGAAGAGGCGAAATCAATTGCGAGAGAAAAAATTTACCACTCAGAACGAAAGACAGTGATAGAGATAGCTGGTTCGGAAATACTTTCTGGCCTTTTGGAGTTATTCCTTCCCGTTGTCGTCGACATAGAACATGCAGGATGGGATGTTAACAAATTATCAGGTCCGTCCCAAATGCTGGCTCGTCTTATCCCCGATCGATTTTTAGGCGTAACTAGCCGGTACGAATCTTGGTTGCGAGTAACCGACTTCATTTCGGGAATGACAGACCGATTTGCACTCGATCTCTATCGCAAATTAAAAGGCATCGCGATCTAACCGCACTTGCTCGATTTGCACTGCCGATTTTTGAAATTGCTAATTAGTGCCTGCCTGAATGCACAGAGAGGGTAATCACCTGACACTACCGCCCCGTTTCCACGCGTGCGCGTGGGGGGGTGATTAATCGGCTTTTCATTTCTCCTCCTGTTTCATTTTTCTTGGCTTGTCGGTGGCTGGCAAGCCGTCCCGGAACGCTTGCCAGGGTGTCCGGCGCTTCAAGCGGCGGCTTGGAGCTCACACCGGATCGCTTCTTCAATTTCCGCATTTTCGCGCGCATAGTCCCGCGCCAATTCGCAGACCGATTCACCGGCCTTGTAGCGCTCGGCAATGAGCTGGGTGGCGAGTCCGGTGCCAGCGATGACGGGCCGTCCAGCGGAGAGCGCCGGGTCGATGACGACCATTGCAGGCGCCTCACCCATGTCGGTTCGGGTAAACGGATATAGCTTGATCGGAACGCCTTCCGGATCGCGGTCAATGCGGCGCTGCGCCGCGCTGATGATTTTCCGCATGGCCGTCTGACCCTCGCGACTGATAGCGATCAGCTGCCCGTACTGCTCGGTGAACAGGTCGAGGTCGTCCGTTTCCAGCTCCCGGCTGATCAGTGGATGCCGCTTGTCGGCCGGTCGTCGCGCGTGCTCCGCCAGGTATTGGATCGCCCTTCGGAAGCTTGGCATCTTCACCTCGTGCTTGCGCCGGATGGCGGCAAGAACGTGAAGCTCCACGAGATTGAGGAACGACAGAAGCGTCGGGGAGCGTTCGGGCACTTCGATCAGTGGCGCATAGTCGTCCCGACCCACCGACCAATAGCGAATGGTCGCCGCGGGCACGGTGAGGTAATGCGCCACCTCCCAGACCGTATAGGCGGGGATTTCGCGGTAATCGTTCGTCCGCCCGCGGCGTCCGACCAAGAGCCTTTCTCCCCGATGCAAATGTACACGTTTGAGCCAAAGGAATTTACCCTAGTGCACCGATTCATTGAGAAGGTTCAGGGAGGCGACAGGTTTTTGCGAGGATGTTGTCGGCGGATTTGGTCCAGACGAAGGGGTTGGGGTCATTGTTGTGCTCCTTGAGGTAGCGGTTTATGGCGGCCTGCAGGTCGGCGACGGAGCGGAACACGCCGCGCCGCAGGCGGCGGCGTGTCAGCGCCGAGAAGAAGGTCTCCACGGCGTTGAGCCAGGAGCCGGAGGTCGGCGTGAAGTGGAACACCCAGCGGGGACGCCGGGTGAGCCAGCGCATGACCTCGGGCTTCTTGTGCGTTGCGACGTTGTCGAGCACGACGTGGATGAGCTTGCCGGCCGGAACCTCGCGCTCGATGGCGCCCAGGAAGCGGAGGAACTCTTGGTGCCGGTGGCGCTGCATGCAGCGGCCGAACACCGTGCCGTCGAGCACGTTGAGCGCGGCGAACAGGGTTGTGGTGCCGTGGCGTTTGTAATCGTGGGTTATGGTGCCGCACTTGCCGGGCTTCAGCGGCAGCCCCGGCTGGCTGCGGTCGAGCGCCTGGATCTGGTTCGCATGCTCTCTCGGACCAATGGCGTTCGCATGCTCACTTTCGTCGATCGACAGCACGATCGCGTGGGCCGGCGGCTCCATGTAGAGCCCGACGATGTCGCGCAGCTTGGCGGCGAACTCCGGGTCCTTCGAGCGCTTGAAGGTGCGCACCCGATGGGGCTGCAAGCCGTGCGCCCGCCAGATGCGTTGGACCGAGCTGAGCCCGATGCCCACGGCCGCGGCCATTGCCCGGCCGGTCCAGTGCGTAGCTTCGCCCGGCGGCTCCGAGCAGGTCAGCGCCACCACCCGCTCCACCGTCTCGCCAGGCACGGGCGCCTTGCCTGGAACGCGCGACTTCTCGCGCAACAGCCCGTCGACGCCCAACGCCGCGAAACGGCGTTGCCAGCGCCACACCGACGGGCGGCTGACGCCAGCCCGCCGCGCCACCTCCTGAACCGGCAGCCGATCGGCGGAATGAAGGATGATCCGGGCCCGCAGAACGTGCTTGTGCGGGCGGCTTCGATCGCCGGAGATCGCGGCAAGCCGCACGCGGTCCTCGGCATTCACCAGAACGCAAACATCTTGAGCCATCCAACGAGATTCGCACAGCCCACACCTCCTGTGAATCCCTTCAATGCATCAGTGCACTAGTCACCTGGAACTGAAGTAAATTGCACTATATGATGGCCATCGTCGTTGGGCTTTGGAGGTGTTTGCGATGGTGCGTGGCGTTGGCCGGCCGGTTGCGGCTTTGGTTCTGAGCGATGCAGAACGGTCGTATCTCGAGCGTCAGCTCCGCCGTCGCCAGATCGCGCGCGCGGTGTCGGACCGCTGCCGCATGATCCTGCGTTGCGCGGCTGGTCTGACCAACAAGGCGGTCGCTGCCGAGCTCGGCGTGCACGAGCACACGGTCGGCAAGTGGCGCCGCCGCTTCCTGAAGGACCGCATCGACGGACTGTCGGATGAGCCTCGGCCGGGGCGGCCGCGGACCATCGAGGATGATCAAGTGGCACAGGTCATTGAACGGACGCTCAACGCGACGCCGGCGGATGCGACCCATTGGTCGCTCCGCTCGATGGCCCGGGAGACCGGGCTGTCGCACACGACGATCCGGCGCATCTGGACGGCCTTCGGGTTGCAGCCGCACCGCTCGCAGACCTTCAAACTGTCGAGCGATCCGCTGTTCGTCGACAAGGTCCGCGACATCGTCGGGCTCTATCTGTCGCCGCCGGACCGCGCGCTGGTGCTCTGTGTCGATGAAAAGAGCCAGATCCAGGCCCTCGACCGCGAACAGCCGGTGTTGCCGATGATGCCGGGCATGGCCGAGCGGCGGACGTACAATTACGTCCGGCACGGGACGACCTCGCTGTTCGCCGCCCTCGATGTCGCCACGGGCTTCGTCATCGGCAAGTGCTACAGGCGCCACCGGGCCAGGGAGTTCCTCGACTTTCTGAAGCAGATCGACGCCCGCGTCCCCGAGGATCTCGACATCCACATCGTCATGGACAACTACGCCACCCACAAGACCGCCGCGATCAGAGCCTGGCTGGCGCGGCGGCCGCACTATCATGTCCACTTCACGCCGACCTCGGCCTCCTGGATCAACCAGGTCGAGCGCTGGTTCGCCGAATTGACGCGCAAGCAACTGCGACGCGGCGTTCATACCTCGACGAAGCAGCTCGAAGCCGACATCCGCGCCTTCATCGAAAAACACAACGAAGACCCCAAGCCCTTCAAATGGACCAAATCAGCCGACGACATCCTCGCCGCCGTCAAACGCTTCTGCCTCCGCGTCGATCAAAACTTATGCCACCAACTTTAGATTCGGGTGACTAGATTGGCGGCTACAGTCCTTTATGGCCGGCCGGCCGGCATACCCGCACCCCCTTCAGACGCCCGCCTACCCGTGCGGCCTCTCATCGAGGATGCGGGGCAGGTGTTCGGTCCCGGTGGGGATGGACCGTGCGGGCGCGATCGAGTCTTCGGACCAGATCCGGCCGCCGTTCCGCATCCGGTCGCGGGCGACCTTGGCGGACCAGTCCTGGGTGTATTCGGTCATCGGACGCTCGCGGGATTCCCAGCGGGCGAGCGCAGCGCCGATCTCCGGGGTCTCGTCCAGCGCCACGGCGAGCGCCAGCGCGTTGGCCATCGCAAGCCCGGCGCCCTGGCCGAGCGAGGGCACCATGGCGTGCGCCGCATCGCCGACCACGGCGACCCGGCCCGCCGCCCAGCGCGTCAGCTTGCAGGTCTCATAGGCATCGTAGCGGCCGTCGGCGGCGGCCCGGCGGATCGCCGGTTCGAGCTCGGGGAAGGCGGGAACCCAGATGTCGGCCCGCACCGGGACGGCGGTGGCCTCCGGATCATCGGCCCGCGCCATCATCGCCAGGTACAGCTCCTCGGCGTTGCACGGCACGTACAGGATCCGCAACGAGCGGTTGGGCAGGTTGAAGATGTCGATCACCCAGTTCCATGGCCCCTCGCCCAGCGCGTCCAGACAGCGCGGCGCCAGGACCCGCAGCAGGCCGAGCGGGGCCTTGTGATGCTCCTTCCGCAGGCCCAGCGAGTCGCGCACGCGGGAACGGATGCCGTCGGCCCCGACCACCAAGTCGGCCTGGAACCGCCCGCCATCGGCGGTCAGCAGAACGCCCGCCTGCTCGGCGCCGACCACTTCGGAACCGGTCCGCACCTCGATCCCTTCACGGTCGGCCGCGGCCAGGATCGCTGAATAGAGCGACTGGCGCGTCATGGTCAGCATGCGGTCGTTCGTGCCGGCCGAGAACGAAGTCCGCGCGACCACCTTCCAGCGCTCGCGGACCTCGTAGACCACGCTCTCGTGCGCGCCGGCGATGACATCCTCGTAGGCGCCGATCGCCTTGAGCACCCGGAGCCCGTTCTCCCAGATGAAGATCCCGGCGCCGAAGGCCCGCAGCATCGGGGCGCGTTCATGGATGCGCACCGACCAGCCGCGCCGGGACAGCGCGATCCCGGCGACCAAGCCCGCGAAGCCCGCTCCGGCGATCTCGGCGTGGCGTTTGCCCGTGCCCATGCGAGCGAGACTATCATCGATGACCGGACGCGGTAACGATGCGCCAAGATCGATCGGCCGGGGCGATCGGTGCTACTCTTCGCCCGCAAACCGACCAACGCACACGGGTGCGAAGGGCATTGGCGCAACACGGAGTCATTCTATGAAACGTCTGACGATGAAACATTTGGCAGCAATGGCGGGCGCGGCTGCGATGGTGATCGCCGCCGCCGCGGCGCAGGCTCAGAGCGTCGGAATCGGGACCACCAAAGGCGGTGCGCTTGCGCAGATCTCGGCCGCCATCGCCAAGGTGGTGACCCGCAATTCCGCACTGAGCATGCGGCCCCAGCCGATGGGCGGCACTCAGCAGTATTTTCCGATCGTCAACGCCGGCGAGCTTGATTTCGGGCTGTCCAACATCCCGCAATACACGATGGGCGTGGAAGGCTTCGGCATCTCCAAGCGGCCGCACAAGAACCTCAGGCTCGTCGCCAGCATGATGAAGTTCCAGGTCGGCGTCCTGACCGCAAGCAGCGCCAACATCCAATCCCTGGACGATATCAGGGGCAAGACCTATCCGGTGGGCTTCAAGGCCTCGCCGGTGATCGGTCTGCTGATGCGGTGTTTTCTCGCCAATGCCGGTATCGGCCAGGACGAGATCAAGCCGGTCCCCGCCGTCGCGCTGCGTCAGCACTGGAACGCGATGAAGCAGGGCAAGATCCAGGTCGCCACCGCGGCGATCGGCTCGGCCATCGTCAAGGACCTCAACGCCAGCATCTCCGGCGGGGTCCGCTTCGTCTCGCTCGATCCCTCGCCGGAGGCCCTGGCGCGGCTCAACAAGCTCTATCCCAAGTCGTGGATCGAGCCGATCCCGCCCAACAAGAAGCTGGTCGGCTTCGACAAGCCGCTCCAGGCGCTGTCCTACGACTATTCGATCTGGACTCATGCCGGCCTGAAGGACGAGGTGGTCTACCAGGTCGCCAAGGCGATGTACGCCAACGAGGCCGCGCTGAAGGAGACCAGCCCGCTGTGGCGCAGCCACAGGTCGGCCAACATGGCCAAGGACCACGGCCCCGACCTGCCCTATCACCCCGGCGCCGTCAAATTCTACAAGGAGGCCGGCATCTGGCGGCGCTAGACCTCGACCGGAACGGAACGGACCGACGCGGTCGATTGGAACAAGCGCTAGCCGTCGAGGAAATCCGCGGTCCAGCGCCGGTAGTCGGACTCTCGCGTCAGGGATTTCATCAGTTCGGGCGCTGCGAGGCCCTTGAGGTCGGACGGGTCGGCGCCCTCGCGCAGCGCTTTGAGCGTCGCATGCACCGCCTGGACAGCGGCCACGAACGGCTGGTGGCCCTGCAGGCAAATCCTGATCCCGTGGGCGCCGAGATAGGCGAGGTCCATGATGTCCGGGCCCGCCGCCCCGAGGAAGACCGGGATATCGACCGCATCGGCAATCGCCTCGATCTGGTCCGGCGTGCGCACACCGGTCAGGAACACCGCATCGACACCGGCCGCCTGGTAGGCCCGGATCCGCCGGATGGCATCGTCGAGCCCGGTGATCGTGAGCGCGCCGGTGGCGTGCGGCGATCACCAGGTCCGGGTCCTGGCGCGCAGCGAGGGCGGCTTTCATCTTGCCGATCCCCTCCTCGAGCGGGATCAGCCGTGGCGCATCGGTGGCGAACGGCCGGGGCAGGTCGGTATCCTCGATGGTCAGCGCGCAGACGCCGGCGGTCTCCAGCGCGTCGACCGTGCGCATGACGTTCAGCGCGTTGCCGTAGCCGTGATCGGCGTCGACCAGGAGGGCGAGGTCGCCGGCCCGGCAGATCCGGTGGGCCTGCCGAGCGAACTCGCCCAGGGTGAGCACGATCAGGTCCGGCGCGCCCAGCACGGCGAGCGAGGCGGTCGAGCCTGCGAACATGCCGGCCTCGAAGCCCAGATCCTCGGCGATCCGCGCCGAGATCGGATCGAAGACCGAGCCCGGATGCACGCAGCGTTCGCCCGCGATCAGGGCGCGGAACCGCCGCCGCCGTTCGGTCCAATGCATCGCCTTCCCCCAACACCCCGCGCAGGTGCGAACGCTATCGGCGGGGCGGGGCCGCGGCAAGCCGCGGCGCAACCACGACCGGTGCCGCCTCGATCAGTGCTGACGGACGCTGACGATGAGGGCCTCGATCGTCACCTCGCCCAACGCGCGCGCGGCCTCCAGCCGGTGCAGACCTTCGAGCAGCACGTAGCGCTCCTTGTCGCGGCGGACCTGGATCGGGATCTTCAGCCCGTTGTCGATGATGTCTCCGGCCAGCGCCTCGACCTTGGCCTCGTCGAGGGTCTGACGGCGCTTGACCGGGACGTAGATCTGATCGAGAGCGATCGCGACCGCGTTCAGCACGGCGTGTCCCTCCTCCGGCGCGGCCCGAGCAGTCTAGCCGGGATCGGGGTGCATGCGAAGGGCGGCGGCGCATTCACGAACATCTGATGATCGATGGGGTCGCATTCGCGGCTTTGCGCCCCCATCTGTGGTGAGGCGACGGAGGCAAGTCGACGGGGTTGGCGATGGAGCCGGTCAAGATCACGCTGTATCGCTGGGCGGGCCAGTGGGGGCCGTTCAAGGTCAAGATTCCGTGCGGCGAATGTTCGCTGACCAAGGACGTGATCGCCGACACGATGGCGGTCGAGCTCGACGGTGTTCCCGTCGCGTTGGACATCTGCGACTGGCTGACCGAGTGGTGGCGCCCGCTGCCCAAGGGCGGCTGGCACGCGCCGATCGTCATGGTCGAGGGCAAGGTGATCAGCCAGGGAGCGGCGCTCAACCGGGGCGTGCTGACCCAGGCGGTGATCGCCGCGCACACCGCACGCACCGCGATCACCGGCAACCACGTCTTCGGCAAGGAGACCTGTCCGCACTGCGTGCGCGCCAAGGCCTATCTCGACCGAGCGGGGATCGACTACGCCTATCACGACGTGGTCCGCGAGCCGGCCGCGCTCTACGAGATGCTGGCCCGGGTCAAGCCGATCGTCGGACCCAAGACGCCGATCACCGTGCCGCAGATCTGGATCGATGCCCACTATGTCGGCGGGGCGGACGCGCTGGCGGAGATCATCGACGGCCCGGTCGAGCCCAACCCCGACCGCGGCCAGTGCTCGATCTCGCCGGGCCGGCTGGGAGACGCCCCGAACCCGGCCTGAGGCACGGTTTCCGCACGTCCCGTCCACCGATAAGCTGCGCCGGGCCGAGGATCGGAAGACCGGTGCCCGGCAACACCCGGATGTCAATCCTGGGCGGCTGGGGTAAAACGGCGCGAACCTGAAGAGAGGGGACCGCCCTTGCGCTGCGAAGTGGTTGCCATCGGCACCGAGCTGCTGCTCGGACAGATCACCGACACCAACTCGTCCTGGATCGGCGAGCAGCTCGCGCTGATCGGCATCGACTCGCACTTCCAGGTCAAGGTGGGCGACAACGCCGAACGGATGGCTTACTGCATCCGCCAGGCGCTGGACCGGGCCGAGGCGGTGATCTGCTGCGGCGGGCTGGGGCCGACCCAGGACGACATCACCCGCGAGGTCATCGCCGAGGTCATGGGGGTCGCGTTGCGCCGCGACCCGGTGATCGAACAGAAGATCGTCAACCTGTTCGCCCGGCGCGGCCGGGTGATGACCGAGAACAACCGGCGCCAGGCCGACATCCCCCTGGGCGCGGCGCCGATCCCTGAGATGCCGGGCACCGCCTCGGGCCTGGTATGCCCGGTCGGCGAGAAGGTGATCTACGCCGTCCCGGGCGTCCCTTCCGAGATGCGCGAGATGCTGGCGGGTAGCGTGCTGCCCGATTTGCGCCGCCGCTCGGGCACCCAATCGGTGATCCGCAGCCGGGTCCTGCGCACCTGGGGGCAGAGCGAGTCGGGCCTAGCCGAGATCCTGGCCGACCGAATCCAGGCGCTCGACGGGCTCGGCAATCCGACCCTTGCGTTCCAGGCCAGCGGCATGGAAGGCCTCAAGGTGCGGATCACCGCCAAGGCAGGCAGCGAGGCCGAGGCTGCACGGGTGATCGACGCCGAGGAGGCGTTGGTCCGGGGCCTGCTGGGCGATGTGGTCTTCGGCATCGACGACCAGTCGATGGAAGTCGTTGTCCTGGAGATGCTGCGCATGGCGGGCAAGACGCTTGCGGTGTCCGAGATGCTGACCGGCGGCCTCCTCGCCGCGAGGCTGAGCGCTGTGGACCCGGCGATGGAGACTTTCCTGGGCGGCCGCACCGGTGCCTGGACCGCCGCCGCCGACACCCCGTCGTCGGGGCCGGACCGCGCCCGCCATGCCGCGTCGGCGATCCGCGCGGCGCTGGGAGCCGATTTCGGCATCTCCGCCTTTGGCCCCGCGCCGGGCGAGGACGCCCCGCCCGGCACCGTCCATATGGGCATCGCCAGCGCGCAGGCCGCGACCGCCCGCCGGGTGGCGCTTCCCGGCGACCGCGACCGGGTGCGCGAATATGCGGTGATCAACCTCCTGGATGCCCTGCGCAAGACCCTGCAGGCCGGCGGCTGATCTTCGCGAGACATCGGCCCGAGATGCGGCTAGGCTGGTGGGCCCAGGCAGGGAGGATCGTTTGATGGAACCGCTTTCGATCGGTCATGTCGGGCTTCATGTGCGCGATCTCGAAGAAGAGATCGCCTTTCTCGAGTTGCTGGGAGCCGAGGTGACTTGCATCGACCGGGCGCCGGTGGGCCGGATCGCCTTCGTCAGCCTCGACGGGGTGCGCCACCACAGCCTCGCTTTGTTCGAGGACGGCGCGCCGCTGCCCAGCGGCAATTCCAAGGCCGAGCGCACCGGCGTCCATCATATCGCGATGCCCGCCGAGACCCGCGAGGACGTCCAGGCCTGGCACCGGAAACTCCAGGCGCACGGCATTGCGATCGACGGTCCCTATGTCCAGGGCCCGGAGGGCGGCGGCATCGACGGCGGCAGCGGCAGCTACGCGATCTTTTTCAACGATCCCAACGGCATCTGCTTCGAGATCTATGCCGGCGCCGTGACCCTGCCCGAGTTCCGCAAGGCCCGGGCGGCCGAGGAAAGCAGGAGCCGGCCATGAAGAACACGCTCGATTGCGGCGAGGCGATCGTCCAGGCCTTCCGGTCGCTCGGATGCGACTACGTGATGGCCTCGCCGGGCTCCGAATGGGGTGCGGTCTGGGAGGCGTTCACCCGCCAGGACCTCGCCAACGCGCCGGGGCCGAAATACTTCAGCTGCGCGCACGAGACCTTGGCGGTCGATCTGGCCATCGGCTACAGCGAGATCACCCGGCGCATGCAGGCGGTGATGCTGCATACCGGGGTCGGGCTGCTGCAGGGATCGATGGGGATCGATGCCGCCCTGCGCCAGGCCATCCCGATGGTGGTGCTCGCCGGCGAGTCGGTGACCTACGGCGAGCAGGAGGGTTTCGATCCCGGCGGGCAATGGCTGTCGACGCTGAGCAGCGTAGGCGGTCCCCACCGGCTTGCCGAGCCGCTGGTCAAGTGGTCGTCCCAGGCTTCGAGCCCGGCGACCCTGTTCGAACAGCTCGTCCGCGCCGGCGAGATGGCCCAGCGTTCGCCTGCCGGACCGGTCTTCATGACCGTGCCGATCGAGACGCAGCTCCACGCCTGGACGCCGCCGCGTGAGATCCGCGACGTGCCGCCGGCGCCCAAGCCGCGGCCCGCGGCGGCCGAGATCGAGCGCATCGCCGATCTGCTGGTGGCCGCGAAGTCCCCCGCGATCCTCGCCGATGCCTCCGG
This sequence comes from Alphaproteobacteria bacterium, assembly GCA_965248835.1. Lineage (GTDB taxonomy): Bacteria > Pseudomonadota > Alphaproteobacteria > MPNO01 > MPNO01 > CAYFYS01. Next base: position 118,659 of record CBDFLJ010000001.1, on the reverse strand, counting down.
ACGCGAGGCCGCGGGCTATCACGCGCTGATCGCGCTGGCCGAGCTGCTGGCGATCCCGGTCGTCGATGCGGCGCGCGCGGACTACGCCAACTTCCCGGCCGATCACGACCTCTACCAGGGTATCGGCCAACCGGATTTGCTGGACGACGCCGATCTGATCCTGATGCTGCGCTGCCGTGCGCCGTGGTCGCCGCCCGGCAACCGCCCCGCGAAGGCGCGGATCGTGGCGATCGACGAGACGCCGTTCCGCCCCGATATGGTCCATCAGAACCTCCAGGCCGACGACTACCTGGAGGGCGACTGCACCGCGACGCTGGAGCTCCTGGCCGAGGCGGTGCGCGCCGCCAAGCCGGATGCCGGGCGGATCGCGGACCGCGCGGCCGGCTGGGCCGGCGCCCACGCCGAACTGGCCCGCGCCGACAAGGCGATCGTGGCCGCGGCACGGGCCAAAACGTCAGATCGACCCCATCGCGCTGTTCGCGGCCCTCGGCGATGCGATGCCCGATGACGCGATCTATGCCGATGAAACCATCACCCACCGCGGCCGGCTGATGCGCCACCGGCCCTACAAGGGCCCGCAGAGCTATTTCCGGGTGGCCGGCGGGCTCGGCCAGGGGCTCGGCGTCGCGCTCGGGCTGAAGATGGCCGCACCCGAGCGTATGGTCGTCTCCGTCCTCGGCGACGGCTCGTTCATGTACAACCCGGTCATCCAGAGCCTTGCGCTGTCCAAGCACGAGGACCTGCCGATCCTGATCGTGGTGGTCAACAACAACGGCTATCGCGCGATGGGACGCGAGCACAAGCGGTTCTATCCCGATGGCGTCGCGGCCGAGCGCGACCTGTTCTACGGCAACCTGATCACCGACCTCGACTATGCCGAGCTTGTCCGCCCGTTCGACGGGCACGGCGAAAGAATCGAGGACCCCGGGGCGCTGCCGGGCGCGCTGGAGGCCGCGCGCGCCGCGGTGGCGGACGGAAGGACCGCCATCCTCAACGTCGCGGTCGCCGATTAGGGCTTGTCCTGGATTCTTTCCGATAACGGCCAGCCCCCATGCGACTGGGGATGATCGGCCACGGCGCCATCGGGCAGGCGATCGTCGAACGCCTGCAAGCCGAAGGCGCACTGGCAAGCCTTGCCGGTATCCTGGTCCGCTCCGATCCGGCCGCCGATCCCGGCGTTGCGGTCTTCCGCGACCTCGACGGGCTGCTGCGGACCAGCCCCGACATCGTGATCGAGGCGGCCGGCCACGGTGCGGTGGCGGTCTACGGGCCCACCATCCTCGAGAACGGCACCGATCTCGTCATCGCCGCGGTGGGCGCGCTGGCCGACCGGGACATGGCAAGGCGGCTGGAGACGGCGCAATCCGGCGGCGGGCGGGCGATCGTACCGCCGGGGGCGATCGCCGGGCTCGACGGGCTGATCGCCGCCCGGACCGCCGGCCTGTCGAGGGTGGTCTACACCTCCTACAAGCCGCCGCACGCCTGGCGCGGCACGCCGGCCGAGGCGGCGATCGACCTCGACCATGCCGAAGCGGAGGTGGTGTTCTTCACCGGCTCGGCGCGCACGGCCGCCAGCGACTACCCGCAGAACGCCAACGTCTCGGCTGCCGTGGCCATCGCCGGGCTCGGCTTCGAGGACACCGAGGTCCGGCTGGTCTCCTCGCGCCGGGTCGCCGACCCGCTGGGGGTGATCGAGGCCGAGGGCGCCTTCGGCACCTTCCGCTTCGAGATTCTCGCCCTCGCCTCGCCGACCAACCCCAAGACCTCCGCGCTCACCGCCTACAGCCTGTTGGAGACCGCCCGCAAGGGCATCGGCATCCCGGCGTTCGGCTGACGCGACGGCGTCCACGGCCGGTTCCGACCGCCGCGTTCGGGCGAGAAGACCGAGGGTTTGCCGCGCCTATCGGAGGCCTGCCCGACCGCGTGCCTCAACCAGGAAGAGGACGGCGGGCTCGCGCACGGCGTTATCGGTCTGTCCCTTCATGCTGTTCCCTGGTCCATGCGGCAAGATCGCAGCGCCGTATGAACAGAACGTCGTCGTGGGCGCGGGCATGGTCCAGACAGCGCCTGATCGCGGGGATCAGGGTGGGCCGGCCCGCGACGTGGCAGTGCAGCACGAGCTCGATCCATTTCGGGCTGCCCCGGCCGCCCTCTTCGTAGAGCAGATCGAACGTGTCCTCGAAGCCGTCCCGGACGACGGAGGGCGCGTTGCGCGGGGCGAGCCAATTGGTCAGATCGTTGGTGGCGAGGCCCGGGGTCGGGATGATCACGATCGGCCCGCCGTCGGTCCGGGCAACGAAGGGAAGATCGTCGGAGGCATCATCGCCGGCCCACAGATAGCCCTCCGAAGCGAGGATCGCGTCGGACTCCGCGGTGCCGGTATAGCCCGGGCTCAGCCAGCCGACCGGGCGGGTGCCCGCCGCCTCGCTCAGCGCCTCGGTGCAGCGTCGGATCTCGGCGCGGACATCATCGGGCGCCCGCCCGTGCATCGGACGATCGTTCGCCCAGCCATGGCCGACGATCTCGTGCCCCGCCCCGGCGAGCGCCGCGACGACCTCGGGATGCCCCGAAGCGGCGAGCCCGTTGGTATAGACTTGGCCCTTGATGCCGTAGGCGTCGAGCAGGTCCAGCAGGCGCCAAGCACCGGCCTTCCAGCCGTAATCGCCATAGGACAGCGAGAACTGGTTGACCTCCGAGGATGCGACCGAGGTGACGAACTGAGAGCGCGCCTCGAACGCCTCGAAGGCGAGGCCGATCGAGACCGCGATCCGCGCATCGCCGGGCCAGCGCCACGGGCGCCGGTCGGGCCGATCGTCTTCCATGGCCTTCCTTCCTTCTCAGCAGGAACAATTAGCATGGCCGTTTCTTCCTGAATCTCGCTCATCTCACTGATAATACGCTATAATTATGCCAACTTGATGATCTGTCCTTCAACCGATCTGGAAATTTATAATCAAACCGAAAGCGGTTTCGTTCCAACTCACGCGCTTCCAGGCGTCCCTGTACCTTTTTTGGCGCTTCGCCGGTATGTCGGTGAGCTGGGCTAACTGGCCGGGAGCAACCATTCGCCCCCCGCGCCGTGAGAGCACTTGGGGGGACCCGTGCCCCGGCCGGTGGCCGCGGTGGATGCCCCTTGGGGAGTTCGCGCCTTCGAGCGTCGGCACAGGGATTGGCAGGCATCGCGCCGGTGCGCTACGAACACGGCTTCGCGCCCTTGATCGATGCGTTATAGACGGTCGATCTGGAGGCGGTGTCGCGGCGGTCCGATGCCGATGAGATGCTGGCCCAGCGGGTGGACGATGGCGCGGGCTGCTGTTGCAGAACTTGGTGCCGCGTGACGGTCGCTACGTCTGGTGGATCAAGCTGGATGCGATCCCATCCTCACGGTCCGCGCTATGGGATTTCCCGCAAATCGCCTCGCCCGGTGTGTTCGACGGCCCGACCTTGTTTATCGCCGGAGCGCAATCGGACGATATCCGCCTTGGCCACCGCCCGAACATCGAATGCTGTTTTCCGCGGGCGGAATTCGCCGAAATATCGGACGCCGGCCACCGGGTGCACGCCGAGCAGCCCGGCCCTTTTCTGTGCGAAGTCGATCGCTTGCTGAAGCGGACCGCCTAGAGCGGTTCAAGCTTGCGCGGAATCGTAGGTTTGTGGTTCGGAGTTTCACAAGATGTTGTGGTTAGCGACCGTGGCAACACGCTATGGGCCATGCTCATTCCTTGGATCTGCGTCGGCGGATGTTGGCTGCGGTGGCGAGCGGCGCATCGTGTCGGGCAACGGCGGAGCGTTTCGATGTCAGTGCGTCGAGCGTGATCAAGCTGGTGCGGCGTTGGCGGCGGAGCGGGGATTACGCCCCGGTCAAGCCGGGCGACGGACGCAAGCGCAAGCTTGCCGGTCATGAGGACTGGCTGCATGCGGTCATGCGGGAGCAGCCGGACATCACGCTGGCGGAGCTGCAAGGCCGGCTGGCCGCCGAGAAGGCGGTCGCGATCTCGTTGCAGGCGATCAATGAGACACTCAGCTCAGGGCGCTGAGGACTACAGCTTTAAAAAAACTTCGAACAGGGGGCGGCCGCGGACCATCGAGGATGATCACCGTCCCGACATTGCCGTTAAGCGCCGCCACTGGCGCCGCTGGCAGCACTGGCTGAGACCGGAGCGGCTGGTGTTCGTGGATGAGACCGGAGCCAAGACCAACATGGCCCGGCTGCGCGGGCGCTGTCCCCGCGGCCAACGCCTGAACGCCGCCCTGCCCTGGGGCCACTGGAAGACCACCACCTTCGTCGCCGGGCTGCGCCTGGATGGCTTGCACGCTCCCATGGTGCTCGACGGCGCCATGGACGGCGACGCCTTCAGAACCTACGTCGAACAGATCCTGGCGCCTTGCCTGCGGCCAGGTGATGTCGTCGTCATGGACAACCTGTCGGCCCACAAGGTCGCGGGCGTGCGTCAGGCCATCAAGGCGCGCGGCGCGTTCCTGCTCTATCTGCCGGCCTACTCACCCGAGCTCAACCCCATCGAACAGGCCTTTGCCAAGCTCAAGGCGCTGCTCCGAAAGGCCGCCGCCCGATCCAAGGAGGCGCTCTGGCAAGCCATCGCCGAAGCAATCGACCTGTTCGATCCAACCGAATGCCGAAACTTCTTCCTCAACGCCGGCTATGGGGCCAAGTAAACTTGAAGTGCTCTAGCCGCGCAATACGGGCGGCCAGCCGGGGCGCTTTGGCGGCACAAAAAGGGGGGCCTCGTTCGACCCGCAGGGCTATGACGCGGGCAAGAAGGTCACGGGCCGCAAGCGCCACATCCTGCTAGATCAGCAACGCCAGGCTGAGCCAGGGGAAGGCGATCACCGCGATCAGCACGACCAGCATGATGCAGGCGAACGGGAAGGCGCCCATGAAGATGTGCGACAGTGTGATCGACGGGTCGCGGATCGTGCTCTTGATGGTGAAGCACGAAATCCCGAGCGGCGGGGTGAGCAGGCCGATCTCCGCGCCGATCACGGTGACGATGCCGAACCAGACGATGTTGCCCCCCAGCGCCTCGACCGAGCTCAGGAACAGCGGCACCACGATCAGGATGATCGATGCGGTCTCGATGATCGTGCCGAGGAGCACCATCAGCACGACGTAGATCGCCATCATGCCGTTCAGCCCCAGGTCCATGCCGGTCAGCCATTCGCTGAACAGGGTCGGCAGGGCGGCGACGCCCAGCATCCGGCTGTACATCGACGCGGAGATGATCAGGAACAGAATGGCCGCCGTGATGTGGCCGGTCTCAACCAGGACGCGCCACAGCCCCTGCCAGGTCAGCCGGCGCTTCAGGACGCCGATCGCAAGCGCCCCGGCCGAACCCGCGGCACCGGCCTCTTCCGGCGAGAACCAGCCCGAATAGATGCCGCCGAGCACGACGATCACCAGGAACGCGACCGGGGTGAGAAGCTTCACGACCTCCCAGGCGCCCAGATCCGGTAGCGCCTCGCCAGCCGGCCGGTCCATCGACCCGCCGATGAAGCGGGGCGCGAGATAGGACATCGCCAGGATGCCGAGCACGTAGGCGATCGCCAGCACGATACCCGGGATGAAGCCGGCGATGAACATCTCGCCGACCGATTGCTCGGCGACGATCGCATAGATGATCAACATCGCCGACGGCGGGATCAGCATGCCCAGCACCGAGCTGCCGGCCACCACCCCGACCGAGAACGGGCGGGTGTAGCCGTAGGCCAGCATCTCGGGCACCGCGATCCGGGTGAACACCGAGGCCGAGGCGATCGAGGACCCGGTGATCGAAGCGAACAGGGCGTTGGCCGCCACGGTCGCCATGCCCAGCCCGCCGCGGATGCGGTGAAAGACCCGGTCGGCGATCCGGTAGACGTCCGCGCCGAGCCCGATCTCGCTGGCGACGATGCCCATCAACGCGAACAGCGGCACGTTGGCAAACACCTCGTGGGCGATGGTGTCATGGGTCGCTTCGGCCAGCAGGCTGATCGCGATATCGATCGAGCCGCGATAGACCCAGACGCCGACGAACGAGACCAGCCCGAGCGCCACCGCGACATGGATGCCGCCATAGATCAGCAACAGGATCAGGAAGACCGATACGATTCCGATCTCGACACCGACCACGATCGTTACGCGCCCTAGCGGTGCGGTGCGAGCGGCCGGATGTACCCGGCGAGGTTTATCAGGAACTGGATCATCGTCACCGCGATGGCGACGACGATGATCAGGGCGACCGGCCAGACCGGTGCGGTGAACATGCCCTCGACGCCGATATAGTGGTCGTTCCGCCAGGCATCGATCAGGAACGGCACCATCCCCCAGAGGATCAGGCACATGAAGACCGCGCCCAGCAGCATGGTGAGGGCGCCCATGACGTGACCGGCCTTGCGCCGGCGCGCCATGACCTGGTTGAACAGCCCGTCGGAGCGGGTCAGCACGCCGCGGCGCAACGAGTCGGCGAGCTGCATGAACACGATCCCGACGATCGAGATCTCGATCATCTCGATGACGCCGATGATCGGCTGGTTGAACGCCGACCGTCCGATCGCCTCGGTGTTGATCAGCAGCATGAGGACCACGATCCAGCAGGATCCCGCCGCGTTCATGCCGCCGACGATTCGCCCGAAAAAGCGGAGCGGGGCGGCTTCTTGCAACCCCGTCCCGCCTACGGGCCGGTTATCGGGCAAACGCGGCTACTCCTTGTCCCACTGCCGCATGATCGGCTGGTTTGCCGCCCGCATCCTGTCCATATAGGCGCTCAGCAGCTTGGTGCCGGGGAGGCCCTGCTTGTCGAGGCCGCTGGCCCATTGCTTGGCGATATTCGGCATGGTTTTGGCCCAGCGCGCACGGGCTTCGCCGGACATCTGGAAGATCTGGCCGCCCCGCTTCCTGAAGTTGTCGAACGCCTTGCCGGCGTCGTCGATCGCCGCTTGCGCGGTGTGGTCGCGGTAGTCGCGGGCCACTTCATGGATCACGGCGCGGACTTCCGCCGGCAGCCGCTTGTAGGAATCGGCGTTCATCGTCAGCGCCTTGGAATTGGCGGTGCCGATGTCGGCCTTGAACATGAACTTCGCGCCGCCGTCGACCAGCTTGAAGGCAACGGCTGCGTCGGTCCACAGCATCGAGCCGTCGATCGCCCCGGTCTTGAACTTGTTGTAGTAGTGGACCATCGATCCGATCACCGGTGTCGCGCCGGTGCCGGTCAGGTAGCGCATGTTGATGCCGGCGCCGGCGATCTTCAGGCCCTTGAAGTCATCCAGGCTGGTGACTTTCTTCCTGAAAAACATCTGGTAGCCGTCGATCACCGAGAAGCTGGTCAGGAGCACCTGGTTGTATTTCTTCCAGGCGTCCTTCATCGCCGGGAACTTCTCGGCGAGCGCGTCGACGGTGCGCGACAGAAGCACCGGGTCGGCGGTCACGAACGGCGTCACATAGGCGACGGCCTGCATCGGCACCTTGTCCTGGTGGAACACGCTGGTCACGACGCCGATGTCGCCCAGCCCCTTCTGCATGCCGGTGATGACGTTGCGCACCTTGACGATCTGGCCGGCGAAGGCCTGGTTCCAGCGGATCTTGTATTTGCCGGACTTCGCCAGGCGCTTGTCGGCCTCCGGGATGAAATAGTTGATGAAGGTCCGCACCTGCAGCGCCTTTGGCGGGTAGCCGTCGACCGCAGTGATGGCGATTGTCTTGGGCGCCGCCGCCGCCGCGCCGGCGGCAATGACGGCACCGGCGGCCATCGCGGCCGTGCCAAGCCAGAATTCGTGCAGGGGTCTCATGTCTCCCACCCTCCCGTCTTTGATTTCCGTGTGTATAAAGTGACGCCATGGTGTCGCTAACACAACCGGCTATCGCGCCACACCGCAGCGGCCGATTTGGCCGGCGCGGTGTGGCGTGCCAGACTCCGGGCGAGGTCGGGCGGGCTGAACGACGAGGATCGGGAAACATGAAACACCGCAGGCTGGGCAATTCGTCGATCGAGATCTCCGCCATCGGGCTTGGATGCATGACCATGACCGGGCTCTACGGCGCGGCCGAGGACGCGGAGTCGATCGCGACCATCCACCGGGCGGTCGACGCCGGACTCGATTTCATCGATACGTCCGATGCCTACGGCAACGGCAGCAACGAAGAGCTGGTCGGCCGGGCCGTCGCCGGCCGGCGCGACAAGGTGGTGTTGGCAACCAAGTTCGGCAACGTGCGCAAGCCCGACGGCAAGCCCGGCGCCGACGGCCGCCCGGACTATGTCATCGCGGCTTGCGAGGCGAGCCTCAAGCGGCTGGGGGTGGAGACCATCGACCTCTACTACCAGCACCGGGTCGATCCCGACGTGCCGATCGAGGACACCGTGGGCGCGATGGCGCGTCTGGTCGAACAGGGCAAGGCGAGGGCGCTCGGCCTGTCGGAGGCCGCCGCGGGAACGCTGCGGCGGGCGCACGCGGTCCATCCGATCTCTGCCCTGCAGACCGAATACTCCCTGTGGACGCGGTTTGCCGAGGACGATCTGCTGCCGACATGTGCCGCACTTGGCACGACCTTCGTGGCCTACGCGCCGCTCGGCCGCGGTTTCCTGACCGGCGCGGTGCGCGCGCTCGGTGACCTGGGCGAGAGCGACCGGCGGCGCGACCACCCACGCTTCACCGCCGAGAACATCGCCCACAACACCGCCCTGTTGGACCCGGTCGAGGAAATCGCGTCGGCCAAGGGCTGCAGCCCGGCGCAGCTCGCGCTCGCCTGGACCATGGCCAAGTCCGACACCGTCGTGCCGATCCCCGGAACCAAACGGCGCGAACATCTGGTCGACAACATCGCCGCGGCCGAGATCGGCCTGACGCAAGGCGAGATCGCCGCGTTGGATGCCGCCGCGCCGCCTGACTTCACCGCCGGCGACCGCTATCCGAAGGGCCAGATGCCGACGGTGAACATCTAGGGCGCGGTCCGGACAGGCGCGCGCCGCCCGTCCGGGCGCCGTCCCATCACCGCCCTTGCACCGGGACCGGCGGTGATCGCGACCGCCATCAGGCGTCCTGCGCGCTTCGGATCAGTCGGACCAGCCTTTCGGGCGTCATGGGCACGTCGTTGATGGCAACGCCGTAGGGCGCCAGCGCGTCCTCGATCGCGGCGGCGATGGCGGCCGGCACCGGGATCACCCCGCCTTCGCCCGCGCCCTTGACGCCCAGTGGGTTGAGCGGGCTCGGCGATTCCATGTGCGCGATGCACAGCCGCGGGCATTCGGGCGCGCTCGGCATCACGTACTCGCCCAGATTGGTGGTCTGCGGCTGACCCGTTTGGTCAAAGACCATGCGCTCGAACAGCGCGCTGCCCAGCCCGTGGACCGCCCCGCCGACGATCTGGCCTTCGACCACCATCGGGTTGATCATCCGGCCGCAATCGTGGATCACGGTATACGCCGCGACGGTGACGGCGCCGGTGTCGATGTCGATTTCGACCTCGGCGACGTGGCAGCCGTTGCAGAAGGTGACCGTCTCCGGCTCGAAGCTCGCAAGCGCCTCCATCCCCGGCCCCACCCCGCCCGGCAGGGCGAAGCCCGGCTGGCCGGCAAGCCCACGGGAGATCTCGCCCAGGCTGATCGACAGATCGGGCACGCCGCACACCCTGACCCGCCCGGCGACGATTTCGAGGTCCTCGCGCGCGGCCTCCAGGACCTGAGCCGCGACGGTGAGCGCTTTTTCGCGCAGTTCCATGCTCGCGAGGTGGACCGAGGATCCGGCGGTGACCGCCTGACGGCTGGCGAAGGCGCCAAGCCCCAAGGTCACCGCATCGGTATCGCCCGCGGTGACCCCGACGTCGGCGACATCGACGCCCAGCGCCTCGGCGCAGACCTGGGCGAGCGCGGTCTTGAGCCCCTGGCCCTGGCTGGTCGCGCCGGTGGCAACGCTGATGCGGCCGGACGGGCCGATCTTGACCCGGGCGGACTCGAACGGGCCGCGGCCGGTGCCCTCGACATAGTTGGCGATGCCGATGCCGATGAACCTGCCGTCTGCACGGGCTGCTTCCTGGCGGGCGGCGAAGCCGTCATAGCCGGCCGCTTCCAGCGCCATGGCAAGCGCGGCCGGATAATCGCCGCTGTCATAGGTCATGAACTTGCCGTCGCGGTTCTTGACCGGGATCGGATAGGGCATGGAGGCGGGCTGGATCAGGTTGCGCCGGCGGATTTCGGCCCGGTCGATGCAGAGCCTGGCCGCGGCGCGGTCGAGCAGCCGCTCCATGACGAACGTGCCCTGCGGCCGCCCGGCGCCGCGCACCGGGGTGACCGGCACCTTGTTGGTGGCGGCGATCGAGACCTGAAGCGAGAAGTTGGGCAGCACATAGGGGCCCAGCAGGTTGGTCGCCCCGTTGTGGGGCAGGTTCACCCCGTAGGGCGTATAGGCGCCGTGGTCGTGGATCAGGCTGCCGCGCACCGCCAGCATTCGTCCGTCGGCATCCAGCGCCATCTCCATGTCCCAGAACTGGTCCCGCTCCTGGGTGGTCGCGATGAAGTGCTCGCGCCGATCCTCGATCCACTTGACCGGCCGTGCGGTAATCCGCGCGGCGACCGCCACCGCGGCCTCTTCGGCATAGAAGACGAACTTGGGCCCGAACCCGCCGCCGACGTCGGGCGCGACAACCCGCAGCGCATCCTCTGCGCAGCCCAGCAAGTCGCACAGCACCGCGTGGCCGCGATGGGGCATCTGGGTGCCGGACCAGACGGTGAGCCTGCCGTCATTCGGATCGGGCCGGGCCAGAACGCCGCGGCATTCGATGGCGTGGCCGAGCCCCTTGTTCTGGTGCATCGCCGCACCGACGACATGGGCGGCCTGCGCGAACGCCGCCTCGCAGTCGCCGTAGCCGATGTCGAGCCGAGCGACGAGATTGTCGGCCAGCCCCGCATGGGCCGGCGCCGCGCCGGGGGCGAGCGCATCGCGGCAATCGATCGCCGCCGGCAGGGTGCCGTAGTCGATCGCCACCAACCCCGCGGCGTCCTCGGCGCGATAGGGGTGATCGGCGATCACTAGCGCCACCGGCTCGCCGACATAGCGGACCTCGCCGTCCGCCAGAATCGGTGGGTCGAGCGCATGGCGGATCGCGGCCGAGGGCTGGCCCAGCGGCATCCGCACGTTGGTCACGTGCGGCCGTATGTCGTCCAGCGTCAGCACCGCCTGGACGCCCGGCGCGGCCAGCGCCTCGGCGGCGTCGATCCCGCGCAGGCGCGCGTGGGCCTCGCCGCTGCGCACGAACGAGCCGTGCAGCAGGTCGGAGAAATGCAGATCGTCGACGAAGCACGCCCGGCCGCGCAGCAGCGCCGGGTCTTCGAGGCGCGGGACCGGCTGGCCGAGAACCCTCGCCGTCATGTCGATCCGCGGGTCGGTTGCACCCCGCCTCTCCCAATTCACAGTCCGCGCGCAAAATAGCCGAGCCCGCCCGCTGCCGTCAGGGGGGCAGCCGGCTTAGCGCAGGATCGGCTTGCCCGGCGGCTGGTCGCCCCACGGCATCAAGGCCACCGCGGAGACCGCGTTCTTGGGCGAGCCGTCGATCAACTTGTCGCTGAACACCAGATAAACCAGCGCGTTGCGCCGATGGTCGAGGAACCGCATCACCTGAAGCCGCTTGAACAGCGCCGACCGCCGGGCCTTGAAGACGCGCTCGCCCCCGGGCGCGCCGCTGATCGGGGCGGCAAACTGGATCGGCCCGACCTGGCGGCAGGCGATCGAGGCATCGGAGGTGTCCTCGGCAAGGCCCAGGCTGCCCGAGATCCCGCCCTTTCGCGCCATCGACACGAAACAGGTCACGCCCTCGACCTTGGGATCGTCGAAGGCCTCGACGACGATCTTGTGGTTGGCGCCGAGCAGCTTGAAGGCGGTATCGACCGAGCCGACCTCATCGGCGCCGGCGCCGGCCGGAAGAAAACAGGCGATCAGGAGCGCCGCGAGCCGTCCGATCGGCATGGCAGGGCCTCAATCGATGACGTCTTCGAGCCGGACATCGTCCCAGCCGATCGGCCAGGCGTATTCGAAGTCGGTGGGATCGTGGCGGTCCTTGATGGTCGCATCCAGGCCGAGCTTTCCGACCACTCGGTGGATCACCTCGCCCGCGATCGGGCGCGCCGAGGGGTCCCATGCCGAGCCGCGCGAGCGCTTGATGCGCACGGCATCGAGCTCCGGATCGCAGCGCGTGGCCATCGCGTGATAGACCGCGCCCGGGTCGTCGATGTCGGTATCCTCGGAGATCGCCACCGACAGCTTGGCGTTGTTCCACGGGCAGCTCATCATCATGAGCAGCGCATCGGTCATCAGCCCCTCGCGCGCGATGCCCTCGGTCTGCAGGATGCAGGACATCGCCCCGCCCCAGGTCGGGAACCGCACGTCCTTGACCCGGACCCCCATCTCGGTCAGCCGGTTGTAGAGCACCGCCTCGTGGCACAGCCGCGGGATCACCTGGTGGTCGGTCTCCGGCGTGGTCTGGAAGTTGCGGTAGATCGGCCTGTCGGCCCGCATGGTGATCGCGGTGATGTTGACCACCGGCTGCGGGATCATCCGCGGGATCGAATACATCAGCGGGTTCGGCCCGCCGTCGGCATCGACCATGTTTTTGACCTTGACGATGCCCTCGATGACGATCTCCGCGTTGGCGGGGACGTAGAGGTCCACGGTCTCCGCCCGCACCATCTCGATATCCTGGTCCATGATGGTGCCGAACATGTCCACCTCGCCCCAGGAATCCATGTGCAGACCGGAAAAATTCGTCATGATCTCGTAGGCTGGCGGGGTGCCGATGACATACGCGATCGGCATCTCCGCCAGGCCCATATCGATGTATTTGCGGATGATCTGCGTGCTGTGCGGGGTGATGAACAGACTGACGGCGGTGTCCGGCCCGGTCGGTGTCGTCAGCGCGTGCATCGCGTTGTAGAACCCGGTCTCGGGGTCTTTGAGGATGTTCATGCAGCCGATTTGCGGTCCCGGGGCGGCGGTCGAATGTTGCGCGATCGGCAGGGCGCGGAGGTCGATGTCGGCGCCGGTCAGGATGACCTCCTTGACCGGCCCGGTATCGACATAGGTGTGCGGCCTGGGCGGCTGGCGCAGCCGGAAGGCCAGGGTCTTCAGATAGTCCTTTTCCGCCACCCCCAGCGCGCGCGCCTGGAGGGGGCGGTGCTTGAGCATGATGTCGAGCACCCGGAAGCCCGGCTTCTCGATGATGTTCTCGAACAGGATCGGCCGTTCCGACTTCGCCGACAGCGCGCCGATATGCGCGATGCTGACCGGCTTTCGCACCACGGTCACGATGTCGGTGTGGGTTTCCAAATGGCCGCGCAGGTCCTTGTCGAGGACGAAGTTGCGGTCCTCGCGCGGCTCCGGTGCCGGCGGGATGTCGATGCGTGACCTGGCCATGGCTGCCGTCCTTACTGTGGGCCGCTGCACGGGGGACCGCCGGCCCGGTGCTCGGGTCTCTACTGCGCGGCGGCGTCCAGGACGCTCTGCGGCGTGCTCGAGACGATCTCGGCATAGGTCGGCACGAACGCACCCTTGTCGAGGTCCTCGATCAGGGTGACGAAGTCCAGCCCCATCCCGGCCAGTTCCTGGCGGATCCTGGCGTGGATCTCGATATCGGACCATTCGCCGATCAGGTAGAAATGGTCGGGGTCCTCGGTGTCGCGGCACAGCACGCCGTCCTTGACCTGCGCCGACGATTTGTGCATCGGGTTGTCATCGGAATAGTCGAACGTGTCGAACTTCTCGATGAACTCGTCGCCGCGCCCCGGCTTCACCCTGAAGTCGTAGACGTGGAAGTAGTTGCCCTTCGTTGCCAGTGCCACCAGTGACATCGTCATCTCCTGCGTTTGCCGGCTTGTCGTCGGGGCGAGACTAGACCCTTGGCGGCATGGGGATCAATCGGTGTGTGTTGACACCCGATCCGGCGGTGCCATACGGTCCGGCCGCCGGAGGGAGGTCACGATGTTCCTGAGAAACCACTGGTATGTCGCGGCCTGGAGCGAGGATCTCGGTCGCGCGATGACCGGTCTGGTGCTGCTCGGCGAGTCCGTGGTCCTGTTCCGCAAGCAGGACGGCACGCCGGTAGCGCTCGAGAACCGCTGTCCGCACCGCAACCTGCCGCTGTCCGAAGGCCGCCTCGTCGAAGACAGTATCGAGTGCGGCTATCACGGGCTGGTCTTCGATTGCCAGGGCGCGTGCACTCATGTTCCGGGCCAGGCGGACGTGCCGGGCTGGGCGCGCGTGCGCCGCTATCCGGTGATTGAACGCGACCGCTGGGTGTTCATCTGGATGGGCGATCCCGAACGCGCCGATCCGGCCGACGTGCCGGACTATCACGCGCGCATCGCCGACCCGGACTGGTTCTCGGTCACCGGCCAGGCGCGGGTCAAGGGCGGCTACCGCCTGGTGCTCGACAACCTCTTGGACCTGTCGCACCTGTCCTACGTCCATTCCTCGACGACCGGCAACCGGGCGGTCGCGGAATCGGCCGATCTGATCACCGAGACGGCGGACGAACACGTCCGGGTCACGCGCTGGATGCCGGCCATCGCGCCGGCCAGCGCCTTCGTCCAGTACGCCGCCTATGACGGGCCGATCGACCGCTGGCAGGTCTCGACCTGGCTGCCGCCGGCCTATATCGACATCTGCAACGGCTCGACCAGGGCCGGCGACGGGCTCGCCCAGGAAGAACGCCCCCGGAGCCAGGGACATTGGGGCTTCATCGTCCACCACGCGATGACGCCGGAGACCGCGACCACGACCCATCAGTTCTGGGCCGTGGCCAGCCGCCGCACGATGGTGCCGCCGGACAAGCAGGCGCTGTTCACCGAGCAGATGAAGATGGTCATCCGGGAGGACCTCGCGGTCTACGAGGCCCAGCAGCGCGCCATAGACCTCGACCCCGAGACCAAAGGCGCCGACGTCAACCCGCGCGGCACCCTGCCGGCCGACGAGCCGCTCCTCCAGATGCGCCGGACGATCCGCCGGCTCCACGGCGAGGAACAGAAGGCCGCTTCGTCTTGAGCCCTCCGCCGGGGCGCTACCATATCCCCGCGCCCGCAGCCGGTGGCGCCGATATTTGTGCGCCCGCCGCCGCCGCAGGAAGCGCAACGCCGTCGAGCGCGGCCGGCATCGGACCGCCGGTGGCCCAATCGAGCAGCTCGACCGTGTGCAGCGCCGGCAGGCCGGTATAGAGCTCGAGCTGGGTGAGGCAGCCCAGGTTGCCCGCGGCCAGGACCGCGGCGCCGGTGCTCTCGATATGCGCGGCCTTGCGCTCGCCCAGTGCACGCGCGATGGCCGGCTGCAGCATGTTGTAGGCTCCGGCCGAGCCGCAGCAGAAATGCCCCTCTGGCACGTCGCGGACCACGAAACCCGCCGCCCGCAGTAGCTGGCGCGGGCCAAGGCGCACCTTCTGGGCGTGTTGGAGCGAGCAGGCATCGTGATAGGCGACCGCGAGCGGGATGGCGGCTTTCGGCGGGGTGAGCTCGAGCTCGCTGAGGAGCTCGCTGATGTCGAGCGTCATCCCGGCGATGCGCCGGGCCTTGTCCACGATGTCCGCGTCGTGGGCGAAGATCCGGCCGTAGTCCTTGACCGTCGTGCCGCAGCCCGAAGCATTGACGACCACCGCGTCGATGCGGCCGCGTTCGAGGATTTCGTGCCAGGCCTCGATCGTCGCCCGCGCACTGGCCTTGGCCTGGGCCTGGCGCCCCATGTGCAGGGTGAATGCGCCGCAACACGCCGCCTCGCCGGCGACGACGACCTCGCAGCCGTGACGGGTCAACACGCTGATGCTCGCGCGGTTGATCCGCGGTGCCAGCGCCTTCTGGACGCAGCCCGCGAGCAGCAGCACCCGTTTCCGCGTGGCGCCGGCCGCGGGATAGAGGCCGGCCGCCACCAGCTCGCCGGACGGCGGCAGGTCCCGCGGTGCCAGCGCCAGAAGATTGGCGAGCCGGGCCGGGAGCAGCCACCGGGCCGGGCCGGCGAAGCGGGCCAGGCGCACCGCGGCCCGGAATATCCCGGCGTCCGGGACGGTCCGCGCGATGAGCCAGCGGAACAGCCGGTCGAACACGGGCCGCCGGTAGGTGTCTTCGATGTAGGCGCGGGCGATGTCGGCAAGATGCATGTAATCGACGCTGGCCGCACACGTCGTCATGCAGGCGTTGCATGACAGGCACCGGTCGATATAGCCCACCGTGCGCGCCGGCGGCGGGGCGCCGGACTCCAGCATCGCGCGGATCAGGTCTATGCGCCCGCGCGGCGCGTCCAGCTCGTCGCCGAGCAGCACATAGGTCGGGCAGACCGCGATGCAGAACCCGTAATGGACGCAGTCCTTCAGAATCCGGTCCGCATCCGCGATTGCCGGCACTGCGAGCTGCCCGGCGGTGAAAGCCGTCCGCATCGCCGCCTCACCGCTTGCAGCATGCCTTAGGTCGCATCGGGTTGGCGCGCCGGCGCGGCCTGGGTGAAGGCTTCCAGCGCCTGGCACGCCTCGAAGATGCGCATCACGGTGGGGTAAGGATCGGTCGGGCACTCGAATCGTTTGGCATTGAAGACCTGGGGCACCAGGCAGACATCGGCCATGCTGACCCGGTCGCCGTGGCAGAAGCGGCCGGCTTTGCCCTGGCTTTGCAGCAGTCCTTCCAGGGCGGCGAACCCCTCCGCAATCCAATGGGCGTACCACCGGTTGCGCGTCTGTTCGTCGTGATCGAGCTGATCCTTCAGGTATATCAGGACCCGGACATTGTTCAGCGGGTGGATGTCGCAGGCGATAACCTGGGTGAGCGCCCGGACATAGGCCCGCTCGACGGGGTCGGCCGGAAGCAGCGGCGGCTCGGGATGGGTCTCTTCGAGATACTCCATCATCGCGACCGATTGGATCAGCGTGACCGGGCCGTCGACCAGCGCGGGCACCAGGCGCTGGGGATTGACCGCCGCGAATTCCGGCTCGCGGTGCTCCATCCTGGGCAGGCTGACCGCGACCGGCTCGTAGGCGAGCCCCTTGAGGTTGAGGGCGATGCGCATGCGGTACGCCGCCGATGATCTGAAAAACGTGTAGAGCTGCATGGAACCTCCCGATGATCGCTCCCGCGCAACCCCTGTGGGCACCGCGCGGGGCCGGCGCCGCAATCGCGGGCCAGCCGGACAGGCAGGTCGGACCGAAGCGCGACGCGAAACGTTAGACCCTCGTTCCGGAAGCGTCTACACGCCCGGTGGGTATGTCCTGAACCAGGACAGCGCGTTGACAGAACCGCGCCCCGCGACTAGTGTCCGGCCCGCCTCGGAAACTTGGAAAACCGGCCGCGCCGGGTTGTGCCGTCATGAAAGTCATCAACTCGCTCAAATCAGCCAAGAAGCGCGACCGCGCATGCCGCGTCGTCCGCCGCCGGGGCCGGGTCTATGTAATCAACAAGAAGAACCCGCGCTTCAAGGCTCGCCAGGGCTGAGCCGGCGCTCGTCCCGACGCGGTGGCGGCGCGGCGCGATCCGTCCTAGAATCGGCCTGGTGACACCGGGCCGAGGCGGGCAGCGATGAAGATGCCAGAACCCGATGCCGGCGTGATCGCGCGCCGCGCTGAGATCGTGCGTGCATTGCGCGCGATCGTCCCGGGCGAGGGCGTGATCGAGGACGGGCCATCGCTGCGGGCTTACGAGAGCGACGGCCTGACCGCCTATCGCCAGCCGCCCATGGTCGCCGTGCTGCCGGAGACGGTGGACCAGGTCACCGCGATCCTGGGATATTGCCACACGCAGGGAATCAAGGTCGTGCCGCGCGGGTCGGGGACCTCGCTGTCCGGCGGCGCGCTGCCGCTGGCCGACGGGGTGCTGGTCGGGCTCGGCAAGTTCAACCGCGTGCTGGAGATCGACTACGCCAACCGCTGCGCGGTCGTCCAGCCCGGCGTGACCAACCTCGCGATCAGCCAGGCGGTCGACGGGGCGGGCTTCTACTACGCGCCCGATCCCTCCAGCCAGATCGCGTGCTCGATCGGCGGCAACGTCGCGGAGAACGCCGGCGGCGTGCATTGCCTCAAATACGGACTGACCACCAACAACGTGCTCGGGCTCGAAATCGTGCTGATGGACGGCGAGGTCGTGCGGATCGGCGGCCGGCACCTGGATTCGGAAGGCTACGATCTGTTGGGCGTGATCACCGGCTCGGAAGGCCTGCTCGGGGTGATCACCGAGATCACGGTGCGCATCCTGCCCAAGGTGCCGTCGGCGCGCGCGCTTCTGATCGGCTTCCCGTCCAGCGAAGCGGCCGGCAATTGCGTGGCCGCGGTGATCGGGGCCGGCATCATTCCCGGCGGCATGGAGATGATGGACGGTCTGGCGATCAACGCCGCGGAGGACTTCGTCGCCGCCGGCTATCCACGCGATGCGGCCGCACTGCTGATCGTCGAGCTCGACGGTCCGGACGCCGAGGTCGAGCATCTGGTCGAGCGGGTCCAGGCCCTCGCGCGGGCGCATGGCGCGACCTCGCTCCGGATCAGCGAGAACGAGGACGAGCGGGTCCGGTTCTGGGCCGGCCGCAAGTCGGCCTTCCCCGCCGTCGGGCGGATCTCGCCCGATTACTACTGCATGGACGGCACCATCCCGCGCCACCGCCTGCCGCAGGTCCTGTCCCGGATGGCCGAGATGTCGGAGACCTTCGGTCTGCGGGTCGCCAACGTCTTTCACGCCGGCGACGGCAACCTCCATCCCCTGATCCTCTATGACGCGAACCGTCCGGGCGAGCTGGACAGGGCCGAGGCGTTCGGCGAGGCGATCCTGAAGTTGTGCGTCGAGGTCGGCGGCGTGCTCACCGGCGAGCATGGCGTCGGCGTGGAAAAGCGCGACCTGATGGGCACGATGTTCTCCGAGGACGACCTCAAGCAACAGCAGCGCCTGAAATGCGCCTTCGATCCGGCGCTGCTGCTCAACCCCGGCAAGGTCTTTCCCGTGCTGCACCGCTGCGCCGAACTCGGCCGGGTCCACGTCCATCGGGGCGAGACGCGCTTTCCCGACCTGCCGCGGTTCTGAGCGCGCCGTGGAGGTGCTGCGGCCGACCACCGAGGACGAGGTTCGCGAGGCGGTCGCCTGGGCGCTGTCGGCGGGACGGCCGCTCGATGTGGTCTCCGGCGGCACCAAGCGCGGACTCGGTCGGCCCGGCCCAGCCGATGCGGTGCTCGACCTGGCGGGGGTTGCCGGAATTTCGCTTTACGAGCCCGAGGAGCTGGTGCTCACGGCGGCGCCCGGCACCAGCCTGCGGGAGATCACCGACCGGCTTGCCCAGCACGGCCAGTGCTTGGCCTTCGAGCCGCCCGATCTCGGACCGCTGCTGGGCGGTGCGGCCGATGGCGCGACGCTGGGCGGGGTGGTCGCAACCAATTTGTCGGGACCGCGCCGGCCCAAGGCCGGTGCCGTGCGCGATCATTTCCTGGGCGTGAAGGCGGTCAGCGGGCGGGCCGAAATCTTCAAGTCCGGTGGGCGGGTGGTCAAGAACGTCACCGGCTACGACCTGCCCAAGCTTATGGCCGGTTCCTACGGCACGCTGGCCGTGATGACCGAGATCACCGTCAAGGTGCTGCCGGCAGCCGAGAAGCTGCGTACCGTCCTGATCGGCGGGCTCGATGACAAGGCGGGCACCGCCGCGCTGTCCCGCGCGCTGTCCGGACAGCACGACGTCTCCGCCGCCGCGCACCTGCCCGCATCCATCGCCGCGGCGTCCTCGATCGAGCGGGTGAGGGGGCTGGGTGGGGCGGTCACCGCGCTCAGGATCGAGGGGCCGGAGCCGTCGGTGCTGGTCCGCTGCGAGGCGCTGCGCGCGCTGTTCGAGCCCGGGCATCACGTCGATGAGCTGCACGGTCGCAACTCCGCCGCGCTGTGGCGCGAGGTCGGTGGGGTCGCGTATTTCGCTTCTCCCTCCGACATGCTGGTCTGGCGGCTGTCGGTGCCGCCTTCCGAGGGTGCGGCGACCGTCGCGGCGATCCGCAGCAGTGTGCCCGCCGAGGCGTTCTATGACTGGGGCGGCGGGCTGGTCTGGCTGGCGCTGGCGGGCGATACAGAGGCGGCCGGCGCGCCGGCGGTTCGGGATGCGGTCGACCGCGCCGGCGGCCATGCCAGCCTGATCCGCGCGCCCGAAGCGCGCGTCGGGCGGTTCCGGTCTTCCACCCGCAGCCGGCCGGCCGCGCCGCACTCAGCGCGCGTATCAAGGAGGCCTTCGACCCCAAGGCGATCCTAAACCCCGGCCGTATGTATGACGGGATTTGAGAGGCCCGATGCAGACCCGTTTCACCGCCGCGCAGCTTGCCGATCCCGATACCGCCGATGCGGAATCGATCCTGCGGGCATGTGTCCATTGCGGGTTCTGCCAAGCGACGTGTCCGACATACGTGCTGCTCGGCGACGAGCTCGACAGCCCGCGCGGGCGCATTTACCTGATGAAGGAAATTCTGGAGACCGGGGCTGCGCCGACCCGAAAGGTTGTCGGCCATATCGACCGTTGCCTGTCCTGCCTGTCCTGCATGACGACCTGCCCGTCGGGCGTTAACTACATGCATCTGGTCGACCTCGCCCGCCGGCGGATCGAGGAAACCTTCCGCCGGCCGGTGGCGGAGCGCGTGCTGCGCCGTGCGCTGGCGGCGATCCTGCCCTCGCCGCGCCGGTTCCGGGCGGCGCTGGGGCTGGCCAGGCTCGCCGGCCCGCTGGCCCGGCGCTTCCCTGGCGCGCTGGGCCGCATGGCCCGGCTCGCCCCGCGCGGCGCGCGCGGCAGCCCGGTATCTTCGGCCGGCGAGGTGCACCGCGCGGCCGGTGTGCGGCGCTACCGGGTGGCGCTGCTCGCCGGATGCGTCCAACAGGTGATGGACGCCGGGATCAACGCCGCGACCATCGGTCTGCTGACCCGCAACGGCTGTGAGGTCGTGCTGGCCCGCGGCGCCGGCTGTTGCGGCGCGATCGCCCACCATCTGGGTGACCACGCCGGCGCGCTTGCCGCCGCGCGGGCCAACCTCACGGCCTGGCGGGCTGAGATCGACGGCGCCGGACTCGACGCCGTGGTCGTCAACGCCTCGGGCTGCGGCGTGATGGTCCGCGACTACGCTCACCTGTTCCGCGATCACCGGGATTCGGCGCGGGACGCCGCACGGATCTCGGACCTTGCCTGCGACATCAGCGAATTCCTGGTCCGGATCGGCGTTCCGCGATCGGACTCGCCGCCGCGCGGGATCAAGGTGGCCTACCATTCGGCATGCGCCTTGCAGCATGGCCAGAAGATCCACGCCGCGCCGGTGGACCTGCTGCGCCGTGCCGGGTTCGAGGTTGTCCTGCCGCAGGAAGGCCATCTGTGCTGCGGCTCGGCCGGGACCTATAACATTTTGCAGCCGGCGCTCGCCGATGCGCTCGGGGCGCGCAAGGCCGGCCATCTCGAGGCGCTGGCCCCCGACGTGATCGCGGCAGGCAATATCGGCTGCATGTCCCAGATTGCCAAGGCGACCAGGCTCCCGGTGGTCCATACTGTGGCGCTGCTCGATTGGGCCGACGGCGGGCCGCGCCCGGTCGAATTGGCGGAGACGGACGATGGACGGGGATGACCCCTTGAAACGCGTGTTCTCGTGGATCGCCACCGCGGCGACGCTGAGCTTCGCGACCATCGGTCTTGCGGCCCAGAACGATCCGCGCCTGCCGGACCTGTTCGATCGCCTCAAGGCCGCGCCCAGCGCGGAAGCGGCGGTCGAGCCGGAGCAGGCTATCTGGGCGATCTGGCACCTCTCCGGCGCCGAGGAGATCGACCGCATCATGGCGGTCGGTCTGCACGCGATGGCCGGGCGCGATTTTGCCCGGGCGCTGATCGCCTTCGATGCGATCGTCAAGCGCGCGCCGGACTTCGCCGAGGGCTGGAACAAGCGGGCGACGCTCTACTACCTGATGGGCCGCTTCGCGGACTCCAAGGCCGACATCGAGCGGACGCTCGCGCTCGAGCCGCGCCATTTCGGGGCGCTGTCCGGGCTCGGCCTGGTGCACCTGGCGTTGGAGGAGGAGGAAAGCGCGCTCGCCGCCTTCGACCGCGCACTCGAGATCCATCCCAACATGGCCGGAGCGGACTCCCATATCCGCGCGCTGCGCGACAAGCTTCGCGGTCGCGACATCTGAGATCAGGCGGCGAGCACCGCGCTCTCGTCGCTGATCGTCACCCGGCGCAGCAGCCGGCGCTCCTCGCGCGGGAAGTCGGCGCGGGAATGCAGCAGGCACCGGTTGTCCCACATCACCATGTCGCCGAGGCGCCAGACATGTTCGAAGACGAATTCCGCGCGCCGCTGGATCCGGTAGATCTCAGCCAGGACAGCCGCGCTCTCGTCCGCGTCCACCCCGACGATCTCCTCGGTCATCAGCGGGCAGACATAGACCGCCGTCCGCCCCGTCTCGGGGTGCCGGCGAAAGACCGGATGGGGGTGGTGCGGCACGCTCGCCCGGTCGTAGCGCGCAATCGATTTGACCGTGGTGCCGTATTCGTAGCAGTTCATCGCCATGGCGCCGCGCAGCCTCTGTTTCAGCGCCGGGGGCAACGCGTCATAGACCATGTACTGGTTCGAGAACCTGGTGTTGCCGCCCCGCGAGGGGATCTCGACGGCAAACAGCGTCGTCGCCTTGTGCGGGTTGGGCACGTACATGGTGTCGGTGTGCCACATCATCTCGCCATCGGGGTGGGCGCCGATGGGGTGGCCGTCCTTATCCCGGATGTTGGAGACCAGCATGATCTCGTCGCTGGCGTATTCCGGATGCTGGCGCGATCTCGGCCGGCTGTATTCGCCGACCTCGCCGAAATTCGCGCAGGCGCGCTTCTGGTCCGCCGGGCTCAAATCCTGGTCGCGGAACACCACGACCTGGTGGTCGAGCCAGGCCCGATAGACCGCGGCGATGTCTTCCGCCGACAGCGGCTTGCGCAGATCCACCCCGGTGATCTCCGCCCCGCAGACATCGGACAAGGGGGTGACGGTGACAGTCATGCGAAATCGCTCCTGCGGCATTGGCCGGACGGGCGAAGATAGCAGACCCGCCGGTGCGTGTTCCAACCCGATCGAGCCGGTGCCGGCGCTTAGTGGCTGATCGAGGCGATCCGCAGGATGTTGGTCGTGCCCGGCGTGCCGAAGGGGACGCCGGCGGTGATCACCACGCGCTCGCCGGTAAGCGCGAACTCTTCGCGCTGGGCGATGTGGCAAGCCTTGTTCACCATGTCGGCGAAGTCGCGCACGTCCTCGGTGACCACGCAGTGGACTCCCCAGGCCAGCGCCAGCCGCCGAGCGGTCGACTCGGATTCGGTCAGCAACAGGATCGGCACCGTCGGCCGCTCGCGCGAGGCCCGGAGCGCGGTCGAGCCCGATGTAGTGAAGGTGACGATGGCCGCCGCTTTGAGGGTGCTGGCGACCTGTGCCGCGGCAACGCTGATCGCATCGGAAGCGGTCTCCTCCGGGCCGGGGTGCACCGCATCCATGATCGCGCGGTAGCCGTCGTCGCGCTCGACCCGCTGGATGATCCGGTTCATGATCGCGACCGCCTCGCACGGGTAGGCGCCGGCTGCGGTCTCGGCGGACAACATCACCGAATCGGCGCCGTCATAGACAGCGGTAGCGACGTCGGAGGCCTCGGCCCGGGTCGGCGCGGGCGCGTTGATCATAGATTCCAGCATCTGGGTGGCGACCACCACCGGCTTGCCGACCTCGCGGCAGCGGCGGACGATCTGCTTCTGGATGCTCGGCACGTCTTCCGGCGGCAGCTCGACGCCGAGATCGCCGCGTGCGACCATCACACCGTCCGACAGCGCCAGGATCTCGTCGAGCTGCTGGATCGCCTCTGGCTTCTCGAGCTTGCTCATCACCGCGGCGCGGTCGCCGATCAGCGCGCGCGCCTCGGCGACATCGTCGGGGCGCTGGACGAAGCTCAGCCCGACCCAGTCGACCCCCAGGCTCAGGCCGAACTCCAGATCGCGCCGGTCCTTGTCGGTCAGCGCCGAGATCGGCAGCACGACCTGCGGCAGGTTCACGCCCTTGTGGTCGGTCAGCCGGCCGCCGGCCGCCACCTCGGTGACCGCGTGGTCGGCGGTCGCCTCGCGGACCACCAGGCGGATCTTGCCGTCGTCGATCAGCAGTTCCGCGCCCTCATGGAGGACCTCGAAGACCTCCGGGTGGGGCAGCGGTGCGCGGCGGGCGCAGCCGGGCTCCGGCGACAGGTCGAGCCGGAAGCGCGCGCCGGCCTCGATCAGCGCGGCACCGTCGTCGATCCTGCCCAGCCGCGGCTTGGGCCCCTGCAAATCCATCAGGATGCCGATCGGCCGCCCGGTGCGGTGTTCCAGAGCGCGCAGCCAGCGCACGCGCTCTGCGTGCTGTTCCTGGCTGCCATGGCTGAAATTGAGCCGGAAGACATCCGCGCCGGCATCGAACAGCGCTTCGATGGTCTCGGCCGTCCCGCTCGCCGGACCCAGCGTGGCCACGATCTTGGTGCGTCTGTGCCGTCTCATCTCCGTCCGCCGTTGCGCAGGTCTATAGGCCGATTGCCGGCGCGGAGCCAGTGTTGATCAGAATCGCCCGGAAATCATTGACATTGGTCCGTGTCGGTCCGGTTACAACGAGATCGCCAAGAGCCTCGAAGAAATCGTAGCTGCGGTGCTCGGCCAGCGCCGCGCGCGGATCGAGACCGGCGTGCCGCGCGCGCGCCAGCGTGTCCGGGCCGATGATCGCACCGGCATTGTCCTGGGTGCCGTCCAAGCCGTCGGTGTCGCAGGCGATCGCATGGATGCCGGGGGCGCTGTCGAGCGCGACGGCCAACGCCAGCAGGTATTCGGTGTTGCGCCCGCCGCGCCCGTGATCGGGGCGGGGCAGGCTGACCGTGGTCTCGCCGCCCGACAGGATCACGCCGTCCGGTGCCCGGCGGGCCAGCGCTGCGTGCGCGCGGCCGAGATCTGCGGCCTCGCCGGCGAGGTCATCGCCCAGCACGGTGGGGGCAATGCCCGCCCGCCGAGCTTCCGCCGCGGCGGCGGCCAGAGCATCGGCGGCGCGCGCAATGATCGTGAACCGCGCGTTGGGCAGCGCCTTGGGCGTCCGTCCGGCAGCGCTCGCCAGCAGCCAGCGGACCGGGTCCGCGGGCTCGATCCCGTAGGCGAGCAGGACCGCGCGCGCGTCATCGGTGCTGGTCGGATCGGCGACCGTGGGACCGGATGCGATGGTCGCGGGTTCGTCGCCCGGCACGTCGGAGATCGCCAGTGTCAGGACCTGTGCGGGCGCAGCGGCGGCGGCGAGCCTTCCTCCCTTGATGCCCGACAGGTGCTTGCGGACGCAGTTGATCTCGCCGATCGCGGCACCGCAGGCGAGCAGCGCGCTGGTGATCGCCCGCTTGTCGGCAAGCGTGATGCCGGGTCCCGGGCGGCACAGGAGCGCCGAGCCCCCGCCGGAAACCAGGCAGATCACCAGGTCCTCCGCACCGAGCCCGGAGACCGCCGAAAGCGCGCGCTCGGCCGCCGCGACCGCGGCGCCGTCGGGTACCGGATGGCCGGCCTCGATTACCTCGATCCGCTTGCACGGCACCGCGTGGCCGTAGCGCGTCACCGCGAAGCCGGAGACCGGACCGGGCCAGTGGTCCTCGAAGGCACGCGCCATCGCCGCGGCCGCCTTGCCGAAACCGATCACGACCGTCCGCCCGGACGGCGCCGCCGGCAGATGGGCCGGCAGCACGGCCTCGGGGCTCACCGCCGCCACGGCGGTCTCGAACAGGCGGCGCAGGGTCTCCGCCGGGCCCATCGGTCTAGCCCGTCCTGCCGGCGCGGTGGGCGATGGCGATGCCCGCGAGCACTGCCGCCGCGCCGAGCCCCTGGACGGGGCCGATCGCCTCGCTCAGCAGCACCCAGGCAAGGCAGGCCGCGATCACCGGCTGGACCAGGAGGCTCACCGAGGCGAAGGCCACCGGCAGACGCGCGAGCCCGAAGGCGATCAGGCTCTGCCCGAGCACCTGGGGGATCACGGCCACGCCCAGCAGGACCGCCCAGCCGGCGAGCGTCGTTGCTGCCATCGCCTCGCCGAAGGCGAGGCTCGCAACAAGCATGACCGCGGCGCTCACCGGTACCGCATGAGCCATGATGGTAGCGGTCGAATACCGTGCGCGCAGCCGCTCGACGGTCATCAGATAGGCGGCGTAGAAGACGCCGGTGATCACGCCCAGGAGGTCGCCCAGGAGGCGGGTCTCGCCCGAGGCGGCGCTGGTGCGCATCAGAACCGCGGCGCCGGCCATCGCCATCGCCAATCCGAGCAGGAACGGCGGCCGCGCTTTTTGTGCGAACACCAGCCAGCCGGTGATCGCCACGAGACCGGCGCGGTGTTGGCCAGCAGCGTCGCATTGGCGACCGAGGTATGGGCGATCGACCAGTGCCAGAACCCCAAGTCGCCGGCAAAGAACAGCCCCGCCAGGAACAGCGGTGCCCGCGCACGCAAGCCGTGCGCCCGGATCGGCGTCTCGGCCGCGCCACGGCGCTCGGCGCCGCGCCACAGCCACAGGAACGGGATCGCGAAAAGGAAGCGGTAGAACGCGGTCGCGGTCGGCTCCAGCTCGCTCAAGCGCACGAAGATCGGCGCGAATGCGATCGCGCCGGCACCGGCGAACAGCGCGATCAGCGCAACCCGGTCCCGATCCCCACCGGCCGGGCTCATCGCTGCCGCACGGCCCCCCGGCCTGGCCGAGAGCCTGTCCTGAACATGCGCTATCGGGTCCGGCCCGGCGCGGTCGGCGCGCCGGTCTCGACCGGGGTGCTGCCGGGCGGGGCGACCCGGATCAGGGTGATCTGATTGCGCTGCCGGCGCACGATCTCGAACCGGAACCCGTGGAAGACGAACATCTGACCGACCTCCGGGATGATCTTGGCCTCGTGGATGATCAACCCGGCGATGGTCGCGGCTTCCTGGTCGGGCAGGGTCCATTCGAACTGCCGGTTGAGATCGCGCACCGTCACGTCGCCTTCGATCAGGTATGCGCCGTCGCGCTGCGGACTGACGCCGACCGGGACAACGTCGTGCTCATCGGCGATGTCGCCGACGATCTCCTCGATGACGTCCTCCAGCGTGATGATGCCCATCAGCGAGCCGTACTCGTCGACGACCAGCGCGAAATGCTCGTGCCTGCGGCGGAACGCCTGGAGCTGGTCGAACAGCGTCGTCGATTCAGGCACGAACCAGGGATCCGTGGTGATCCGGTCGATTTCCAGCGCGTCCAGGTCGCCCTCGTGGGCGCGGACCGCACGCGCGAGCTCCTTGGCGTGCAGGACGCCGACGATGTTGTCCGCCTGGCCGCGCCAGAGCGGGATCCGCGTATAGGGGCTGCGCAGCGCCTCGTCGACGATCGTGGAAACCGGCAGATCGGCGTCCAGCGCGACCACGTCCTTGCGGTGGCGCATGACCATCTCGACTTCGACATCGTCGAGATCGAGGATGCTGCGCAGCATCGCGCGCTCGTGCGGCGCGGTCTCCTCGCCGGAATGAAGCTCGATCGCCCCGCGCAACTCCTCCAGCGCGCGGCTGCGCTCCTCCTCCCCGCGCGAGTAAAGGCCGAGCGAGGTCAGGATGAGCCGGGTCACCACCTGGATGCCGTCGGCGACAGGCCCCAGGACCGCGACCAGGGCGCGGAAGACCGGCGCCAGCGCCAAGGCGACGCGGTCGGGGTTCCGAAGGGCATAGGTCTTGGGCATGATCTCGCCGAAAACCAGCACCAGAAGCGTCATGGCGATGGTCGCGTAGGCTACCCCTGCCTCGCCGGTGAGCGAGATCAGCACGCTGGTCGCGAGCGCCGAGGCGAGGATGTTGACCAGGTTGTTGCCCAGCAGGATGGCACCGATCATCCGATCCTTGCGCTCGCGCAGCCGGTTGACGATCCCCGCGCGGGGATCGCCCTTGCGCTCGAGCTGGTGCATGCGCGGGCGGGAGACTGCGGTCAGAGCCGTCTCCGAGCCCGAGAAGAAGGCCGATAACAGCAACAGCACGGCGATTGCCCCGAGCGTTGCGATCATTGCCGTCGTCATGGCGTGCTATCCGGATGCGGTGGTTGGTTGTTGCGGTGGTTGGTTGTTGCGGTGGTTGGTTGTCCGTCGGGCGGCGGATCAGGCGGCCAGCGCGCGCGCGAGCAGCGCCTCGACCGCTTGCGGTTGGACGTCGCCGGTCACGAATGCCTGGCCGATGCCGCGGGCGAGGACCAGTGTGATCCGACCCTCGCGGACCTTTTTATCCTGGCGCATGAAGCCCAGGACCTCCTGGGCGGTGCCGAGCGGGGCGCCGATGTCGCCGGGTCCGGTGGGCAGGCCGACGGATTTCAGGTGCCGGCGGACGCGGTCGGGCACATCGGCGCCGCACAGCCCGAGCGTCGCGGAAAGCTCGAAGGCCATCACCATGCCGACGGCGACCGCCTCGCCGTGGAGCAGCGCCTGGCCGTATCCGGCTGCCGCTTCGAGGGCATGGCCGAAGGTGTGGCCGAGATTGAGCAGCGCACGCGCGCCTTGTTCGCGCTCGTCGCCGGCGACAATCCTTGCCTTGGCCGCGCAGCTCCGGACGACGGCCTGCCGGCGGGCATCCCGGTCGCCGTCGATCACCCCGGCGCCGCAGCGCTCCAGCCACCCGAAAAATTCCGGATCGTCGATCAGCCCGTACTTGACGATCTCGGCATAGCCGGCGAGGCGCTCGCGCCGTGCGAGCGTGTCCAGGGCGCCGATATCGGCAAGGACCAGCCGCGGCTGGTAGAAAGCACCGACCAGATTCTTGCCGTGCGCGGTATTGATCGCGGTCTTGCCGCCGACGGCGCTATCGACCTGCGACAACAGCGTGGTCGGGATCTGCACCAGGCCGATGCCGCGCAGCACCAGGCTGGCGGCGACCCCGGCGATATCGCCGATCACCCCGCCGCCCAGCGCGACCACCACCGATCCGCGTTCCGGGCGGTGGTCGAGGATCGCGCCGATCAGCCGCTCGAGATGGGCGAAGCCCTTGGTCGCCTCGCCGGTCGGCAGGACGATGGTTCGGTGGTCGAGCCCGGCGCGGACCAGGGCGGCCTCCAGCCGGGCCAGGTGCAGGCCGGCGACGGTCTCGTCGGTGACGACGAACGCCCGCGCGCCGTGAAGGATCGGTGCCAGATAGCTGCCGGCGTCCTCGATCAGAGCCTCGCCCACCAGGATATCGTAGGACCGCTCGCCGAGCGCGACCCGAACGGTCTCTGTCATGGCCCGGCGTCCTGCAGCGCCCGTTCGGCGAGATGGGCCCGGATCGCCTGGTCGACGCGCGCGACCGTGGCCGCCGGCGCCTCGTGGGTGGTCTCCACGGTGATGTCCGCCTCGGCGTAGACCGGATGGCGTTCCGCGACCAACCGCTCCAGGACCTTGCGCGGCCCGCCCGCCTTCAGCAGCGGACGGTTGCCGCGCCTTCCGACCCGCTGCAGCAGGAGCTCGATATCGGCGCGCAGCCAGACCGAGATCGCCCGCGCGCGGATCCGATCGCGCGTCCGGGCATCCATGAACGCGCCGCCGCCGGCCGCGAGCACCTGGACCGGCTGTTCGAGCAGACGGGCGATCACCCGCCGCTCGCCGTTGCGGAACTCCTCTTCGCCGTACCGCTCGAAAATGTCTTCGATCGAGCAGCCGGCGGCCAGTTCGATCTCGGCATCGGCATCGCTGAACGACAGGCCGTAGAGGCGGGCAAGCTCGCGGCCGATGCAGCTCTTGCCGGCTCCCATAAGCCCGACCAGGACGATGGTCTTGCCGATCGCACCGGTCTTGGCGGCGTCCGAGGGTGCGTTCAACGCCACGCGACCGAGCCCCCCGAGTCTGGCGCCGCAAAATTGCCATAGTCACGCATTATCAACCAAATATAGAATGAAACGGACTTGATGTCGCGGAAATCCAGGAGGAAACCACGGCACCGGAGCAACCCGGTCAGCGACATGCACGGGGATGTCTTCGATATTTCCATGAAGAGCAAGGCCATAGATGCGCAGAGTTTCAACCATCATATTGTGCGTTGCGGTAGCGGTGGCAGGCGGTGCGGTCCTTGTCGCCTCCGTCGAGATGCCGCCGCCGACCCGCAATGTCGAGAAGGTCATCCCCGATGACCAGTTGCCGCGCTAGGGTGCCCGGCAAACGCACCGCCGTCGTCCGGGCGTTGCTGGCCGGGTTGCTGGCAATGCTCGCCGCGACCGCCGCACAGGCCGGCAGCATCCAGATCGCCCAGACCGATTCGCCCAGGCAATTGGCACCGCCGGTCCGGCTTACTCCTCTGCCCGGATCGGCCGCATCGCCCCCCACCGATTCCGAGACCGCGCCGCAACGGCCTTCGGTGTCGACCCGCCAGACCCCGCAACCGCCGTCGGCGCTTGCCCCAACCGAAGCGCCGGCACCGGGCGGCCGCGCCAGGCCTGGGGTCGACGTCGTGACCCTGACCGCGCCGGACCCGGCGTCGGTCGGGCTGATCGGCCAGACCGAGGGCGGTCTCGGCGTCTCGCTGTGGCGCGGCACGAAACGCGCCCTGGTCGAGACCCTGCTGCCCCGCGTGCCGATCAAGATGTCCTCGCGCGCGGCGCGCGAACTGGCGGTCCGGCTGCTGACCAGCCGCGCCGAGGCGCCGGGCGGACCGTCCAACGGCGCCAACATGCTGGGCTTGCGGGTCGAGCGGCTGGTTGCGCTGGGCGAGATCGTCGCGGCAAGCCAGCTCGCCTCTTTGGCCTCGGTCGATCAGACTGACCAGGGCATCGCGCGGGCGGCGGTCGAGGCGTTGTTCCTGCACAACGATAACGCCGGGGCGTGTCAGAGAGTGCGCCGCCATGCGCGCCAGTTCAAAGAGAGCTACTGGCAGCACGCCCGCGCGTTCTGTCTGACGCTGTCGGGCGACCGCCTGCGAGCCGGTATCGTGGTCGACATCCTGCGCGAGCGCGGCGGGAACGACACGGAGGTGTTCTTTACGCTGATGGAGGCGCTGGCCGGCGGCGAGGAAGCCGACGTCAAGAGCTTGCCCGACCCGTCCGGTCTGGATCTGGCGATGATGCGGGCGGCGAACGCCCGGCTCCCCGCCGATGTCCTGAGCTCCGACCGGCCGGCAGTGCTGCGCGGGGTGGTCGACAGCCCCAATGCGGACCTCGAGCTCCGCCTGATCGCGGCCGAACGGGCCTACGGCTACGGCGCGATCGATGCCGAAACCTTGGGTGAGCTTTACAACGCCGTGCCGTTCGATGCGGACTCGATGGCCGAACCGATGACTTCGGCAGAGGCCGACTGGGGCCCGCGCGGCCGCGCCCTGCTGCTGCGCAGCGCACGGGCCGCCGGCGACGGCAAGGCCAAGGCGGAGCTGCTGCGCCAGGCCTACGACCTTGCCCGCGAGAAGGGCGGCTCGGACGTCCTGCTGGGGGCCAGCGTGCCGCTGCTGAAGACCATGCGGCCCGAGCCGGACCTGTTGTGGTTTGCCCGCGACGCCGTGCTGGCGCTGCTGTCCGCCGGCGACATCGACCGCGCTCGGGTCTGGCTGGACCTCGCTGGGGCCGACAGCGATCAGGCGCGCGAGGCGATGACCCGGCTGTGGGGCATTGGGCGGTTCGTGGTCCCGCCGGGCGCGCCGCCGGCGGTCGAGCCCGCCCCGTTCACCGCATGGCTGCACGCCGTTCAGGCGAACGACACTGCCGAAGGCCGCGAGAAGGCGATCCTGCTGATGTCGCTCCTGGAGGCCCAGGGCGGCAGCACCGAGCCGGGACTCTGGGCGGGGCTTCTCGCCGCTGCGGGGTCGGCGCCCCGAGGAACCGGCCCCGATATCGCCTGGAAGAACGCGCTGGCGGAGGCCGCCGGCGCCGGCAGGCTCGGCGAGACGGTGCTGATTGCCTTGCTCGGGCTGGTCGATTCGCAGGACGGCCGCGCCGATGCCGCGACGGTCGGCGCGGCGATCGACGGGCTTCGCCGCGTCGGGCTGGCGCAGGAAGCGCACGCGCTGGCGCTGGAAGCGGCCGTTGCCAATGGGCTGTGATGGCTGAAGCCGACGACGCCAATTCCCGCCACCTGGACGCTTTCCTCGAGATGATGGCGGCCGAGCGCGGCGCGGCACTCAACACGATCGCGGCCTATCGCCGCGACGTCACCGATTTTGCCCGGTTCCTGCGCCAACGCACCGGCAATGCCGGACTGATCAAAGCCGATGCGGCGGACATCCGCGCCTATCTGGCCAGCCTCGCCGAACGAGGCCTGGAGCCGCGCAGCGCCGCGCGCCGGCTTTCCGCACTGGGTCAGCTCTTTTTCTTTCTCCTCGCCGAGGGCCTGCGCGCGGACAATCCGGCGTTGGGGATCGATCCGCCGCGGCGCGGCCGGAGCCTTCCCGGGGTCTTGAGCGAGTCCGAGGTCGCGGCGCTGATGGCGGCCGCGCGGGCCCGCAGCGATGCCCGTGGTGTGCGCCTGACCGCGATGCTCGAAGTGCTCTACGCCGCCGGGTTGCGGGTCAGCGAGCTGGTCTCGCTGCCGCTGGGCGCGTTCAGCGGCGAGCGCGGCATCCTGCGCGTGCGCGGCAAGGGCGCGAAAGAGCGTCTGGTGCCGATCGGCGCGCCCGCGCGGGCCGCCTTGCAGGCCTGGATGCCGGTGCGCGCAAGCACGCTTGCCGGCGGCGCGGCATCGCCCTTCCTGTTCCCCTCGCGGGGCCGGAGCGGCCACCTGGGCCGTGCGCATTTCGCCCGCGAGCTCAAGGCGCTGGCATGCGATTGTGGGCTTGACCCCGCACGGGTGAGCCCACATGTGTTGCGCCACGCATTCGCAACCCACCTGCTCGCCCGGGACGCCGACCTCCGGAGTGTGCAGCGCATGCTCGGCCATTCCGACCTCGCGACGACCCAGATCTACACCCATCTTGCCGATGATCGTCCGAGCGCGCTGGTGCGGGCGCGTCATCCCCTGGCCAAGCGTATCTAGACCATGACCGACAGCCGCATGCCGAGCTTCCTCGATTTCGAGCGCCCGATCGCCGAGCTCGAAGGCAAGATCGAGGAACTGCGCCACCTCGGCGACATCAACGACATCAAGATCGCCGACGAGGTGCAACGGCTGCAGAGCCGCATCGAGCGCATGCTGCATCAGACCTACGGCAAGCTCACGCCATGGCAGGTCGTCCAGGTCGCCCGCCACCCCAACCGCCCGCACTGCATCGACTATCTGGACGCGTTGATCGACGGTTTCAAGCCGCTGGCCGGCGACCGGCTGTATGCCGAGGATGCGGCCATCATCGGCGGGCTGGGACGCTTCCGCGGCCGGTCGGTCGTGGTCATCGGCCAGGAGAAGGGCGCGGAGATCGAATCCCGGATGAAGCACAATTTCGGCATGCCGCGGCCGGAGGGCTACCGCAAGGCGCAGCGGCTCATGTGGCTCGCCGATCGGTTCGACCTGCCGGTGATCACCCTGGTCGACACCCCGGGCGCCTATCCGGGGATCGGCGCCGAGGAGCGCGGTCAGTCCGAGGCCATCGCGCGGTCGATCGAGACCTGCCTGTCGCTCAAGGTGCCGATCGTCTCGGTGGTGATCGGCGAGGGCGGTTCGGGCGGCGCGATCGCGATCGCGGCCGCGAATGCGATCCTGATGCTGGAGCATTCGATCTATTCGGTGATTTCGCCCGAGGGCTGCGCGTCGATCCTGTGGCGCGACGGCAACTACGCGCGCGAAGCGGCCGAGGCGCTGCGCCTGACGGCGGCCGACTTGGAGAAGCTTGGGATCATCGACACCGTCATCGAGGAGCCGCTGGGTGCGGCCCACCGCCGCCCCGACCTCGCGATCGAACAGGTCGGCGAGGCCATCGCCGAAGCGCTGGCGGGCCTGGAGTCCCTCGACCGCGACGGCCTGCTGGACCACCGCCGCGAAAAGTTCCTCAAGATGGGCGAAGCCTCGCTGGTGTAAGCCGGTTGAACAGGGCCCTCCCGCCGCCCCCTCCCCACCAAAGTTCCATGTTGCGCCTGCGCGGCCCAGCCGGTACGGGTGCGCGGCTGGAACGACGGAATCCAGGGATGGTGGCATGCGCGCGGTGATCGTTGCGGGGGCCGGGAAACAGCGGCGGCTGGAGGTCGTGAGCGAACTGGCGGCACCGGTGGCGGCGCCCGGGCAGGTTCTCGTGAGGGTTCGCGCGGCGGGGCTCAACAGGGCGGACCTGTTGATGAACGCGCGGCACAGGAGCGAAACCGGAGCGTCCGGTCCGCCGGTTGCGGGCAACGAGTTTGCCGGCGAGGTCGCCGGGCTCGGCGAAGGCGTCACGACGCCCTCGATGGGCGCGCGCGTGATGGGGTTCGGCGCTTCGGCGTTCGCCGAGTTCATGGTCGTCGATGCGCGCCATGTACTGCGTGTGCCCGAGGGCATGGATTGGCAGACCGCCGCGAGCTATCCCACGGCGCTTCTGACCATGCACGATGCAATCGTGACCAACGGCAGGCTGGTACCGGGCGAGGCGGTGCTGATCCAGGGCGCGGGCTCCGGGGTAGGCATCCTGGGCCTGCAGATCGCCAAGGCAAAGGGCGCAGGGCTGGTGATCGCCGCTTCGCGTTCCGATGAGCGGTTGGCGGCGCTTGCCGGGCACGGCGCGGATCAAGGCGTCAATATTTCCGCCGCCGACTGGCCGGAGAAAATCCACGCGCTGACCGACGGCAAGGGTGTCGATCTGATCGTCGACATGGTCTCCGGCGCCACGGTCGGGGCCTCGATGCGGGCCGCGGCGATCTGCGGGCGGATCGTCAATGTCGGCCGGCTCGGCGGGATGACCGGGGACTTCGATTTCGACCTGCACGCGCTCAGACGCATCGACTATATCGGGGTGACCTTCCGGACCCGTTCGGACGAGGAGATCGCCGACATCGTCGCCCGGGCCGAGGCCGACCTCGGCCAGCTGGTCGCCGCCGGACGGATCGGCGTGCCGATCCATGCGCGCTTCCCCCTTGAGCGGACCGCCGATGCCTATGCCGCAATGCGCAAGGACGCCCATATCGGCAAGATCGTGATCACACTTTAAGGTGCCTGCCGCTAGTGCCCTGGCGCTGCTGGTCCTGATCGGCGTTCTGTGGGGCGGATTCTACTCGCTGATCAAGATCGGGGTCGCCAGCGGGATCCATCCGCTCAATTACCTGTTCTGGTTCACCCTCGGCTCGGCGTCGTGCCTGTATCTGGTCGGCGTCGTACGGCGCCGGCCGCCGGTCTTCGCCCGCGCCCATCTCGGCTACTATCTCAGGATCGGCCTGGTGCGCTTCACCCTCGGCAACATCTTCCTCTATTCGGCCCAGGAAAGGCTCCCGGTCGGGCTGATGGCGATCGTGATGACCTTCGTTCCGATCTTCACCTACGCGATGAGCCTCTTCGTTCGGATCGAAGCCTTCGCCTGGGTGCGGACGGCCGGCCTCGTGGCGGGTTTTCTCGGCGTGCTGTTGATCGCCGTGCCGCGGACAAGCCTGCCCGATCCTGGCCTCGTCGTCTGGCTGCTGATCGGATTCGGCGCGCCGCTCATGCATGCGCTCGCCTATGTGGCGCTGTCCGAGCACGCACGGCCCGACGGCGTGGATTCGCTGACGCTGTCCTGCGGAACGTTGTTTGCCGGTGCGATCCTGTCCCTGCCCGTCACCCTGGCTACCGGCACGTTCGACTGGCTCCTGCCGCCCTTCGGCCGGGGCGAGCTTGCGCTGATCGCCCACTTCGTGCTTGCCGCGGTCAATTTCTATGCGATCTTCGAACTGGAGACCTCTCACAACCGGGGGATTTGACGAAGATTTCGGTGTGCTGTCCGACTTTCGCTGAGATCGGCGGTGTTGACGTCCGCAATCCTCCGCCGTTTCGTTCTCGGCGGAGGGTTTTGGCGCTATTCGGGCGGACTCATGCCATGGCGGCGCTGCGCTCATGGAAGATCAGACGCTGGAAATTATAAGCCAGGTTGGCGAGGCCGATCTTGGCCGCCGCCCGCTCGAGCCCGATGGTACGGACGAACAGGCCCATGCGATCCTTCTGCTGGGCGAAGACGTGCTCGACATGCGCACGGACCGCTGACTTGCGGGCATTGGCCCGGGCGGTCGCCTTGGGCATGGCCCGGCCCGGCGGCTTCTTGCGGTGGATGTGGGAGACCCGACCCTTGCCGGCCAGCCACGCCTCGTTGGCCTTCGAGCGATAGGCGCTGTCGGCCCACACGCCGGCGGCCAGATTGTCGCCGGTGACGAGATGACGCAACATCTTGCCGTCATGGCGGGCGGCATCGGTCACTGCCGAGCTGCGGATGAAGCCGTAGGCCCGATCGATGACGAAATGATTCTTGTAGCCGAACACCGGGATCGCGATGTCGGGCATGCGCCGTTGCGCCCCGGCGGGGTTCTTGCGCCGCCCGGTCTTCACCGTCCACCGCGCATCTGTGTCCTTCTGCGCCGCCTTGGCCGGCTGATCGGGCCAGATCTCGGATGCCCTCTTGCCTGCCTTGATCGCCGCCTTCTCGTCGTCGCTGTTGCGCTGCTTGGGCGCCGATACCAACGTCGCATCGACGATCTGCCCGCCCATCGCCAGATAGCCGCACCGGCGCAGTTCGCCATCGAAGGCGGCAAACAGCTTATCCATCGCCCCGGCCCGGACCAGACGCTCGCGAAAGATCCATATGGTGTTGCGGTCCGGCGTCGGCGCTCCGAGATCGAAGCCCAGGAAGCGAAGCCAGCTCAAGCGGTCGCGGATCAGAAACTCCATCCGCTCGTCGCTCACCGTGTGCCGCGCGGCCAGGATCAGTACCTTGAACATCGCCACCGCATCGTAGGCCGGGCGGCCGCCTTTCGATCCGTCCGAATAGCCCAGCGCCGCCTCAAGCGGCGCGCGGAAAATCTCGAAGTCGACGACCTGCGCCAGCACCTCCAACGGATCACCCGTCGCCGATAGCTTCCGAAGATGATCCGGTAAGCCGAACAGACCAGCCTGCCTCATCAATACCCCCACTCGAATCGAACCACCGTAGAGAATCACAACGAGGCAAAATTCGCGAGGTAAATGGAGGTGTCCAACTGATCCGCATCGCCGGGCCGGTCTACATGTCGCAGTCGCTCTTCCTGTCGGTCGGCTTCGCGGTGGTTCTCGGCATGATCGTCTTCGGCGAGCGGCACACCACGCTGGTCTGGGCGGCGATGGGGCTTATTCTGATCGGTGTGTTCCTGGTCAACGCCAGGCGCGTGACCCCACCGAGAGGCTGACGCCCATGCCCCTGTCCCTGCCCGCATCGCGCGCGGAGATCGAAAAGATCCAGTCCGAGCGCAAGCGCGCCGCCTTCGAGCGCGCGGCGAGGACACCGTGGTACCGCGGCCGCCTCGACGGCATCGATCCCGACCGGCTGGACGATCCGGAGGTGTGGCAGAAGATCCCGGTGCTGGACAAGGAGACGCTGCGCCAATACGACCACGCGGGGTTCATGGCCGACTTCAACATCGCTCCGACCGCGGACATCGCCGAGTACTGGCGCTCCGGCGGCACCACCGGCAGGCCGGTCTTCTATCCGCGGACCTTCGATGACGTGCGCTACGGGCTGCTGTCCTGGGGCCGGTCGTTCCCGGCAATCGGCATCGGCAAGGGCGATCTGTGCCACCTCTCGTTTCCGATCGGAATCCATCCGGCGGGCCAGGTCTGGGCCCGCAGCGCGCACGATTTCGGCGTCGGGATGAGCTGGGTCGGTGCCGGCAACGCGGTGCCTTCGGCCGGTCAGCTCGAACTCGTCAGGACCCTTGGGGCAACCGTCCTGATCGCCATGCCGAGCTTCGCGCTGCATCTGGCCAACCTCGCCGAGGCGGAGGGCATAGACCTCGCCGACGGGCCGGTGCGCAAGGTGGTCTGCTCCGCCGAGCCGCTGTCCGCAGCCAAGCGGGAGAAGATCGGCCGCGCCTGGGGGGCCGAGGTCTACGACGTCTTCGGGATGTCCGAGGCCGGGCTGATGGGCGCAGAGAGCGAACGCCATGACGGCATCCATATCTGGACCGACATGTTCCACATCGAGGTCATCGATCCGGACACCGGACGGCAGCTTCCCCCCGGCGAGGTCGGCGCGTTCTGCGTCACGCCGCTGTGGACCGGGCACGCAACGCCGTTTCTGCGCTGGAATTCGGGCGATATCGTCAGCTACCGCGAGCACGGCGAGAGCGAGGGGCCTTACGGGGCCCATTTCCCGATGATCCGCCATGCCCACCGCACCACCGGCTTCTTCAAGGTGCGCGGGGTCAACGTCAACCACGCCGAGTTCGAGGACTTCATGTTCGCCGATCAAGCGGTGACCGACTTCCAGGCGGTGCTGGAGACCGACGCCGATGCGCTGGAGACCCTGGTGGTCCGTATCGAGGTTCGCCACGGCGCGGACAAGGCGGCGACCGCGGATACGCTGTCGGCGCGCGTCCGGCGGGTCTTCGAGGTCGCGCCGCGGATCGAGGCGCTGGCGCTCGGCACCCTTGCCAAGGAATTCGAGTCCTCCATCAAGGCGCCGCGCTTCGTCGATCGCAGGCAATGAAATCGTCCCGATCCCGTCCATTGGTGTTTTGTCGTGCTGCGCGGGATGGTAGGTTTTGTCCGAGGTCTTCGGGCAGCCAACAGCCACGATCGAACGGGTGATGAGCGGTATAGAGTACGCGAACGGGCACAAACCGCTGGCGCTGTCCCATCTGGTCGATCCCAATTTCGCCAATGTGAGCCGGGCTGACCCGGCCGACTACGATTTCGACCTCGCCGCGGTGCTGCGCGCGGTGGTCCGGCTGCGCTCGGTCGCGCCCGATGACGCGTTCAGCTCGTCCTATCTGGGCACCGAGCGCGAGGGCAATGCGATCCTGGTCGATTCGGATGGCCTGTACCTGACCATCGGCTACCTGATCAACGAGGCCGAGCACATTCTGCTGGGCTCCGAGGACTCCGAGGTGACCCCTGCCCAGGTGCTGGCTTACGACTACGAGTCCGGGTTCGGTCTGTTGCGCGCGGCCTCCACGCTGGGCGCCGCGCCGATCGTGTTGGGCGATTCCTCGACCGTGCAAGAGAAGGCGTGGCTGATCGCGGCCGCCCGCGGCGGGGTGGGCCAGGCGATCAAGGCCGAAGTGGTCTCGACGCGGGAATTTGCCGGCTATTGGGAATATCTGCTCGATGAAGCGATCTTCACCGCGCCGCCGCATGCGCATTGGAGCGGCGCCGGGCTGATCGACACTTCCGGCCGGCTGGTCGGGCTGGGCTCGCTTTTCGTCCAAGATGCCTCGCCCGAGGGTGGGCCGTCGGCGGGCAACATGTTCATCCCGATCAACCTCTACAAGGACATCGTCGGGGACCTGCTGACCCACGGGCGCCGGCCCGGCCCGGTCCGGCCGTGGCTCGGGATCTACAGCGTCCAGGCGCTCGGCCGGGTGCTGATCAGCTCGATCTCCCAGCGCGGTCCGGCCGCGGCGGCCGGCATCGAGCCCGGCGATGTCGTGCTCGCGATCAACGACGGCGAGGTGACCTCGATTGCCCAGATGTACCGCCGGATC
Source organism: Alphaproteobacteria bacterium (assembly GCA_965248835.1). Taxonomy (GTDB): domain Bacteria; phylum Pseudomonadota; class Alphaproteobacteria; order MPNO01; family MPNO01; genus CAYFYS01. The sequence continues at coordinate 79,180 of CBDFLJ010000001.1, read as the reverse complement.
TGGCAGGCCGGCCCGGCAGGGGCGACCATCGAGATGAAGCTGCTGCGCGATGCCAACGAGGAGCGCATCGATGTCGTCTCGAGCGACCGTGAATCCCTGATGAAAAGTCCGCGCGCCCACTGATGCCGGCCTGGCGGCCGGGTTAAGCTGTCCCCGCCCAGGACGCCAACCGGGAGAACGGCGATGCCCAGAGAACAGACGGTCACATTCGTTTCCGAGGGTCTGACGCTGTCGGGCATCGTCCATTTGCCCGCCGGGCTTGCCGCGGGCGAGCGGCGGCCGGCTTTCCTGGTCCTGCACGGGTTCGGTTCCAACAAATCCTCCAACAACTGCATCGGCCCGTGCCGGATGCTGACCGATCTGGGCTATGTGAGCATGCGCTTCGACATGCGCGGCTGCGGCGACAGCCAGGGCGATTTCGGCCGTGTCATCTGCCTCGAACAGGTCGAGGACACCAAGGCGGCGCAGGCCTTTCTCGCCACCCGGCCGGAGGTCGATCCCGATCGCATCGGCGCGCTGGGCTCGAGCTTCGGCGCCGCGGTCTCGGTCTATGCCGCGGGCGTTCACGACAAGATCGCCGCGGTCATTTCCTCCGGCGGCTGGGGTGACGGCGAGCGCAAGTTCCGCGGCCAGCACCCGAGCCCGGAGGCCTGGGAGAAGTTCACCGCGATGCTCGAGGAAGGCCGCCGCCACCGCGAGCGGACCGGCGAGTCGCTGATGGTGCCGCGCTACGATATCGTGCCCATCCCGCCGCACCTGCGGAACAACCTGGCCGCCAACTCGGTCCAGGAGTTCCCGGCCGAGACGGCGCAGTCGATGTTCGATTTCCGCGCCGATGATGTGGTCGGCAACATCGCGCCGCGGCCGTTGCTTCTGCTGCACAGCGCCGAGGACTCGGTGACGCCGACCGAGCAGTCGATCGAGCTGTTCAAGCGCGCCGGCCGGCCGGCCGATCTCCATCTGACGGCCGACACCGACCACTTCATGCTGGCCGAAGACAATGTCCGGGTCCGGCGCATCGTCGAGGACTGGCTCGCCCGATACTTCCCCTTAGGCGGTTGAGGAGGCCGGCGGTGGAGTTCGGCATCAGCTTCTTCCCCAACGTGGGGCCCGAGGAGAAGACCGCCGCGGACTACTGGGACGACGCGCTGGCGCTGGTCGATCTGTGCGACCGGCTGGGCTACACCCACGTGCGGACCGTCGAGCACTACTTCAATCCCTATGGCGGGTACACGCCCAACCCGATGGTCTTCCTGGCGGCGGCTTCCCAGCGCACCCGGGACGCTCGTCTGGTTACCGGCGCCGTGCTTCCGGCGTTCAACAACCCGCTCAAGGTCGCCGGCGAGGCCGGATTGCTCGACGCGATCTCCGGCGGCCGGCTCGATCTCGGGCTTGCACGCGCGTTCCTGCCGCATGAGTTCGCCCGGTTCGGCGTGAGCCTGGACGAAAGCCGTGCGCGCTACGAGGAAGGGGTGACGCAGATCCGCGCTCTGCTCGCCGAGGAGAGGGTCTCGATGAGCGGGCGGTTCCACAGCTTTTCGGAGGTCACCTCGCTGCCGCGCCCGACCCAGAAGCCGCACCCGCCGATCTGGGTGGCGGCGCTCGTGACGCCGGAGACCTTCGCCTATGCCGGCAGTAACGGCTTCCACCTGATGGCCAACCCGATCGGCGGCTCGGCGCTGAACGAGCTTCTCGGGGTCTACCGAGAGGCGTGGCGATCGGCCGGCCACGCCGGCGAGGGCCAGGTCGCGATCGCGTTCATGATGTATTGTGCACCGAGCACCGAGCAGGCGATCGCCGAGGCGGGCCCCGACGTCGCGGCCTATTTTCAGACGCTGTGCGCGGCCGCCTCGGACTGGAGCGGCGGCGCCAGCACCAAGGACTACCCGGGCTACGACAAGCTGATCGAGGTCCTGTCCAAGGAGGACGTCCACTCCCAGCGCGAGAAGAAGGCCGCCTTCGTCGGCAGCCCGGCGGAGATCCGCGATATGATCGCCGACTACGCGCGCGCGATCGGCGGCTTCGACATCGCATCGATGCAGGTCAACACCAAGCTCACCGACGTGGCGGCGGCCAAGACCTCGATGGAGTTGTTCGCCGCCGAAGTCATGCCCCATTTCAGGAAACGGCCGCACGCGGCCTAGGAGACAGACCATGATGCCAACGATCAAGAGCCTGCATCACTGGGCCTATCGCTGTCGGGATGCCGAACAGACGCGGCATTTCTACGAGGACGTGCTGGGGCTGCCGCTCGCCCATGTGATCAGCGAGGACCATGTGCCGAGCACCGGCGAGTTTTCGCCTTATCTGCACATCTTTTTCGAGATGGCCGACGGCTCGTATGTCGCCTTCTTCGATCTCGGCGACGGCGAAGGCACGGCGCGCGATCCGGAAACGCCGCGCTGGGTCAACCACCTGGCGCTCGAGGTCGCCGATGAGTCCGCGCTGGCCGCGGCCAAGGAGCGGCTCGAGGCCGAGGGCGTTGACGTGCTGGGCATCACCGACCACGGCTTCGTCAAGTCGATCTATTTCTTCGATCCCAACGACATCCGCCTCGAGCTGACCTGCCGGACCGCCGGCAAGGCGGAACTGGCGGTCAAGGCAAGCCAGGCCCACGCGCAACTGGCCGACTGGAACCGCCGCCAGGGCCGCGCCGCCGCAGAATAGGCCGCGCGTGATGAGCACACCGGAACTCGTCGTCCTCGACGTCAAGCCGGGCGGGGCGATGGAAAGCCAGTCCGGGCTGATGATGAAATGGCCGCGCATCTACGGCGCCCTGGCCCGCGCCGCGGACCGCCGGGTCGCGGCGATCGTCATCCACCCGACCAGCAACTTCATGGGGCACTATCTGATGTCCCATCTGCCGGCCGCCGGCGTCAGCCTGCTCGCGCTCAACACCCGCTATGCCGGCAATGACAGCATGCTGATCTTCGAACGCGTCATCCAGGATCTCGGTGCGGGCGTCGGTTACTTGCGCGATCAAGGCTACGAGAAGATCGCGCTGCTGGGCAATTCCGGAGGGGCCTCGACGGTGGCGCTATACCAGGCCGAGGCCGAGGGGCTTACGATCTCCGATACACCGGCGGGCGATCCGATCGAGATCGCGCCGCAGGACCTGCCGCCGGCCGACGGCATCGCGCTGTTCGGTGCCCATCCCGGGCGGATGCATGTCATGGCCGCTTGGATCGACGGCTCGATGATTGCCGAGGACGATCCGCTCGCGGCCGATCCCGCGCTCGACATCTACAACCGGGCCCATGGCCCGCCCTATTCGGCAGATTTCGTCGCCGCTGTCCGGGCCGCGCAGAACGCCCGGATCGCGCGTATCACCGCGCGCGCCCGCGCGCGGTTGCGCTATCTGCGCGGGCTGGACGAGGGACCGCGCGATGAGGCGTTCGTCGTCTACCGCACCATGGCCGATCCGCGGGTCACCGACTTGACGCTCGATCCCAACGACCGGCCGCCGGAATCGATCTGGGGCGAGCCCAAGGCGATCAACTACGGCGCCAACAATGTCGGGCGTTTCACCACGCTGACTTCCTGGCTCAGCCAGTGGTCGCCGGCCTCGCGCGCCGACGGCCCGGCCTGTCTGGCGCGGACCACGGTGTCGGTGCTCAACATCGAGTTCTCGGCCGACTCAGCGGTCTTTCCGGCAGACATCCGGCTGTGGTCCGAGGCCGCCGGCGCGCGCGAGGTCTACCGCAAGATCAAGGGCGCCACCCACTATATGGACGGCCAGCCCGAACTCCTGGCCGAAACCGTCGCGAGCATCGCCGGCTGGGCGCGGGGTCTTTAGAGCCTGGCGGCGGCTCAAGCCCGGTCTTCGGGCAGGACCCCGGTCATCCGATCGATCCATGCGGCGTCGACACCCATGGTCTCGAGCTCTTCGGCGGCCACGGCCTTCGTCTGGGTGACCAGCGGGATCACCGCCGGGCTCTCGTACTCGGCCGGCTGGCAGCACGCCTCCAGCCGGATGCCGTTGGGGTCCAGGAAGTAGATCGAGACCATGCCGGGCATGATGTCGATCGGCCCATCATAGGCCACGCCGTGCTTGTCCAGGCGCTTTTGGATCGCCTCGAACTGGGCCGCGGTGACCACGAAGGCGACATGCTGCATACCGCCGATGGCATCGCGGTCGGAGCGCGGTTTCTCGCCCCTGGGGATCTCGAAGAAGGCGAGCAGGCTGTCGTTGCCCATATCGAAGAAGTAATGCCGGATGCATTCGTAGGGCGGGTTGCCGCGGTTGCCCGGCCCGACGCCGACGCCTTCGGGCACCTTCATCGCATGGACCAGCGGCATGCCGACGACTTCGACATAGAACTCGGTCGTTGCCTTCATGTCCTCGGTGGTCAGCGCCAAGTGATGGACGCCCCGCGTCGCGGTGTCGTATGTACCGGCGCGGCCGGGTGCCACGCGTCCGGAATCGGCCATGGTCGCATCCTTTCTCGACCTCGTTCGAGAGCCTGACTGTAGCACCGCGTCGGCGGCTCAAAAAGCATCACTTGGCGCTGATTGATCTGCGCGAGCGGCCCGCCGGGCGCGCGGGATGATCCGGCTTGTTCGGAACCTGCGCTATAGATCCAGCGGGGCGGCCTGGGCGCGGCGGTATATCTCCGCAAAACAGGGAGCAAGGCGCGCCGCGCCGGCTTCCATCGCCGGCACGGCGTCGCGCAAATAGCGCTCGGCCGCCTCGCGGATCTCCGCGCGCAACGCGTCCTCATCGAGCGTCAGGATTCTGCGGTCCCGCATCACCACGCGGCCGGCGACGATCGTCGTGCGCACGGCCTCCGAAGTCGCGGAGAAGGCGAGCTGGCGGATCGGATCGGCAAGCGGGATGAAGCCCCAATGGCCGCGGTCGAGCAGGATCAGATCGGCCTGCTTGCCGGGCTCCAGACTGCCCAGCCGGTCGGCCATCAGCCCGGTCCGTGCGCCGGCCGTGGTGGCCATCGTGAAGGCTTCCCGGGCGGAGACCCATGCGGCCGGATCGCTTATGCCGGCCTTGTGGATCAGGGCGGCCGCACGGATCGCCTCGATCAGGTCCGCGGTGTCGCTGGTTGCCAGCCCATCGGTGCCAAGCGCGACCGTGATGCCGGCATCGAGCAGCCGGCGCACCGGGCAGACGCCGCTGCCGAGCTTCATGTTGGACAGTGGGTTGTGCACCAGCGAACATCCGTTCGCCGCCATCCGTGCGATGTCGTCATCGCTGAGCCAGATGCCGTGGACCAGGGTGGTGCGTGGGCCCAACAGACCCAGCCCGTCCATGAAGGCGACCGCGGTCATTCCCCAGGCGGTCTCGGCATGGACCGCCTGCAGCCGGGTCTCCAGCGTATGGCAGTGGATCGGGATTTCGTGGGCGGCGGACAGGCCCGCAATCGCCTCCAGCAGGGCGGGTGTGCAGCGCTGCGGCCCGCAGGGCGCCAGGATAATGCGGATGCGCCCCTCGTCACGGCCGTGCCAGCGTGCGAACTGGGTCTCGAACAGCGCGAGCTGTTCGGAAGCATCGGCCGCCGGCATCGCCGCGAGCTCGCCCTGGACGGCGGCCGGGATGATCTCTTTCGCCCAGGGCAGGCATTCGACCAGCGGCTGGTCCCACATGTCGACGCCGACCCAGGCGCGGATTCCGGCATCCTCGTAGGCCTCGAGTGCGGCGTGCATCGCCTCTGGTGTCGCGAGGGGATGGACGTAGTCGTCCTGGACCGTGGTCACGCCCGACCGGATCGATTCGATCGCGGCAAGCATCGTGCGCAGGTAGTAGTCACGCTCCGAGAGCATCGGAAAGCCGAAGGGCGGGTAGCTCTCTCCCAGCCACATCTCCAGCGGCAAGTTGTCGTAGCCGCCCTGCTGGAAGCCTTCGTTGGAATGCAGGTGGGCATTGATCAGTCCGGGCATGACGATCGCATCGGAGGCATCGATCACCGCCGCCTCGATGCCGTCGCCGGCATCCGGGCCGATGGCGGCGATTTCGCGGCCCCGGATGACCACGTCCGCGCGGTCGTGGCGCGTGCCGGCCGCATCGCCGGTCACGATCAGGCCGCCCCTGACGATCAGGGCGTCCGGCACGGCTATTGCCGCAGCGCCCTCAACACCCGCTCCGGCGTCATCGGCAGGCGCTTGAGGCGGATTCCGGCCGCATGCGCCACCGCGTTCGAGATCGCCGGCGCGATGCCGACGATCGGCGGCTCGCCGATTCCCTTGGCGCCGAACGGGCCGTCCCGGTCCGCGTCCTCGACCAGGATGGTCTCGATCTCCAGCGGGACGTCCATGGTGCCGGGGATCTTGTAGTCCATGAAGGAGGGGTTCGCGAGCCGGCCGGAATCCCAGACCATCTCCTCGTAGAGCGCGTATCCCAGCCCCTGGACCACGCCGCCCTGAATCTGGCCCTCTACTGCCATCGGGTTGATCGCCTTGCCGACGTCGTGCGCCGACCAGACCCTGAGCGGCGTGATCCGGCCCGTCGCCTCGTCGACCTCGATCTCGACGGCCTGGGCGGCGAAGATCCAGGCGCCGATCTTGCCGAAGGGGAATCCCTTCACGAACCCGCGCTTGGGGTCGAAATCCGGGCCGTCATAGGCCAGCGAGTCGGTGCCGATCACCGGCCCGCCGGCGACCCAGTGGGAGAAACCGGAGATGTCGCGGAACCGGACTTCGGCCTCGGGTACCCCGGCGATGCCGATGCGCCCGCCGGGGCGAAGCTCGAGATCCTCCTCGGCGCACTCCATCATCACCGCCGCGCGCTGCTTGAGCTTGGCAACGACCTCTTCGGCCGCCTTGACGACCGCGCGCCCGGCCATGTAGGTCACCCGGCTCGCGGTGGTCCCCCAGTTGTAGGGCGAGCCGTCGGTATCCGGCGTGGCCACGCTCACGTCCTCGACTTCGAGCCCGAGCGCCTCGGCGCAGATCTGGACCAGGACGGTATCGGAGCCCTGGCCGTTGTCGACGGCCCCGGTGTTGAGAACCGCCGTGCCGTCCTCCAGGATGCGGATGATCGCGCCCGAGGTCAGCACGCCGGAGATGTGCGGCACGCAGGCGATCCCGATGCCGCGCCTGGTGCCCAAGCCGATCCCGCCCTCCTTGCGCCGCTTGTCCCAGTCCGATGCCGCGCGCACGCGCCGCAAGCATTCGCCGAGCCCGGCCTTGTTGAGCGCGAGCCCCATCATCCATTCCGATTCCGCTCGCACCACGTTCTTCAGCCGCAGGTCGATCGGATCCATTCCCAGCGCGTCGGCGATCTCATCGATTTGGGTCTCGCCGGCGATCGCGACCTGCGGGCCGCCGAAGCCGCGGAAGGCGCCGGCGCGCAGCTTGTTGGTATAGACCGGCCGCGATTGGATCGAGACATTCTCGATATGGTAGGGACCGCGGCAGAACAGGGCCGCGATCCCGGCCACGCCCGGGCTGTCGTCGGCATAGGCGCCGGCATCCATGACGATCCTGACCTCGCGGGCGAGCAGCGTGCCGTCGGAAGCGGCCCCGGTCTTCATCCAGACCCTGCCCGGGTGGCGCGAGCGGATCATCTCGAAGTCCTGCTCGCGGCTCAGCGTGAGCTTGACCGGCCGGCCGGTGGCCCGCGCCAGCGCCGCGGCGGCCGGCTGGACGGTCTGTTCCATCTTGCCGCCGAAGGCCCCGCCCACATGCGGAGTCACGCAGCGGACCTTGGACATCGGCATGCCCAGCGCATCGGCGACGAACGCCTGGACGTGGAAGACCGATTGGTTCGACGACCAGATGGTGATCTTGCCGTTGGAATCGATCTCGGCCAGCGCCGAGCACGGTTCCATGTAGGAATGGGCCTGGGCCTGGGTCTCGTAGGTCCCCTCGACCACCGCGGCGCATTTCTCCCAGGCCGCGCCGACATCGCCCTCGACGATCTCGATGATCGCCATGGTGTTGGGCGCGCTATCGGCCTCGAATATCTTGATGTAATCGGCGAACCCGTCGTGCAGGACCGGCGCGCCTTCGGCGGTCGCCTCTTCCGGGGTGAAGACCGCCGGCAGCGCCTCATAGCTTATGTCGATCAGGCCGGCGGCCTTCTTGGCGGTCTCCAGGTCGACCGCGGCGACGGCCGCCACCGGCTCGCCCATGTAGCGGACCTTGCCGACCGCCAGCGCGGTCTCGTCCTTGATGAAGGGGCCGATCCGGTTGGCACCGATGTCCTCGCCGGTGACCACCGCCTCGACGCCGTCGAGCGCGAGCGCGGCCGAGACGTCGTAGCCGGTGATCCGGGCATGGGCGTGCGGGCTTGCAACGATCACCCCGAACAGCATGCCCGGCCGTGTCATGTCGTCGCAATAGACCGCCCTGCCGGTGATCTTGTCGCCGGTCTCCAGCCGGGGAATTCCGCGTCCGACGGGTCCCTGTCGATCGTTCATGACGCCCCCCCCGTGCTTGCTGCGCGCACCGCTTCGATGACCTTCACATAGCCGGAACAGCGGCACAGATTGCCTGAGAGCCCGTCGCGGATCTCCGCCTCGCTCGGCTCCGGCGCGCGGCTGAGCAGCGCGGTCGCGGCGACGATCATGCCGGGCATGCAGAACCCGCACTGGACCGCGCCGCTTTCGAGGAAGGCCTGCTGGACCGGCGACAGCGCCGCGGCCTCGCCCAGCCCCTCGATGGTCGTGATCTCCCGGCCCGTCGCGTTGACCGCAAGCGTCAGGCAGCCGCGCGCAACCTCGCCGTCGATCAGCACCGAGCAGGCGCCGCAGACGCCCTGGTTGCAACCGCGCTTGGCGCCGGTCAGGGAGACCTGCTCGCGCAGCACCTGGAGCAGCGTGTGCCAGGGCTGGACGAACATCTGGCGCGCGCGGCCGTTGACGTTGAGTGTGATCGAGATCGCATCGTTCATCGGCCTGCCCCTTCGCCGGCCCGCGCCTTGGCAATCGCGCGGCCAAGCAGCGGCGGGATCAGCATCAACCGGTATTCACTCGACCCGCGCACGTCATCGACCGGATCGCACGCCTGGGCGATCATCGCCGCAGCCTCCTCGATGGCCGCCCGATCGAGCGCCGAGCCCTTGAGCCGGTCCTCGGCCGCGGCCACGCGCACCGGCTTCGGCCCGCAGCTTCCCACCGCGACCCGGATCGAACCGCAGCGATCGCCATCCATTGCGACGACCGCGGCGACCGAGACGGTGGCGTAATCGCCCTCGACCCGGGCGAACTTCTCGTAGCCGCCCGAAGCGCCGGCGGGCGAGGGGGGCAGCGTGACCGCGGTAATCAGCTCGCCCGGCTCGAGCGCGACTTCCAGATAGTCGATGAAGAAGTCCTCCGCCGCGACCGTCCGGGTGCCCTCGGGCCCCGCGATCTCGACTGCGGCATCGAGCGCGACCAGCGCGCCCGGGTAGTCGGCGGCCGGGTCGCCATGGCCGATCGAGCCGCCGATCGTTCCCATGTTGCGGATCGCCGGATGGCCGATCACCCGCGCGGTCTGGCGCAACAGCACGTGCGCGCCGGACAGCGCTTCGGCGGTCGCGACCGTATGGTGCGAGGTCATCGCGCCGATCCGCAGCGCGCCGTCGGATTGCGGCATGATGCCCTTGAGATCGGCGATATGGCGCAGGCTCACCAGCGCTGAAGGCATGACCAGATCGGCATTCATCATCGCGACCAGCGTCGCCCCGCCGGCAAGGCAGCGCGCCTCTTCGTCGGCGGCGAGCAGCGCGACCGCTTCGCCGACCGTCGTCGGGTCGTGAAACTCCATCGGCTCTGCCTCCCGCACCGTTCGAACCGGCGGAGTATGTCCGATGGCCGGTCCGGTCGCAATCGCGCGGGCGCTCCAGTAATGTGACCGAACAGGCGGTTTCACGGGGGATTTGCACACATGCCGATGGCCGCGGTCATCCACGAAAAGGGCACGCCGGACGTCTTCCGCTGGGAGGAGGTCGCGGTTCCCGACCCGGGACCGGGCGAGGTCCGGCTGCGCAACGAGGCGGTCGGAGTCAACTATGTCGATACCTACCACCGGCGCGGCATGCCGCATCCCTGGCCGGTGCCCGACCTGCCCCTGGTGCTCGGGTTCGAGGGCGCGGGCGTGGTCACGGACACCGGCCCCGGGGTGGTCGACTTCAAGCCGGGCGACCGGGTCGGCTATGCCATGCCGCCGCACGGCGCCTACAGCCAGGAGCGGGTCTATCCGGCGGACAAGCTGCTCGCCGTGCCCGAGGGGATCGACGCGCGGACGGTCGCCGCCCTGATGCTCAAGGGACTGACCGCTCAATACCTTCTGCGGCGGACCCACCGGGTCCAGCCGGGCGATGCGATCCTGGTCCATGCCGCGGCCGGCGGGATGGGCCAGATCCTGTGCCAGTGGGGCAAACATCTGGGGGCGACCGTCATCGGCACCGTCAGCAGCGAGGACAAGGCGGCCCAGGCCCGCGCGGCCGGCTGCGATCACCCGATCGTCCACGGCAAGGGCGACTTCGTTGCCACCGTCAAGGAGGTGACCGGCGGCGAAGGCTGCGCGGTGGTCTACGAGTCCATCGGCAAGGACACATTCCGGCGCTCGATGGACTGCCTGCGCCCGTTGGGCATGATGGCGAGCTATGGCCATGCGTCCGGCGCACCGGACCCGGTCGACGTGATCGAGCTCGGCGCCCGCGGCTCGTTGTTCCTGACCCGTCCGGCGATCATGCACTACATGGCCAAGCGCGCCGACATGGTAGCCGGCGCGCGAGACCTGTTCTCGGTGGTCGCCTCCGGCGCGGTGAAGCCGGCGATCAACCATCTTTACCCGCTCCGCGAGGTCGCCGAGGCCCACCGCGCTATCGAGGGGCGCCGCACGACCGGGGCAAGCGTGCTGCTGCCTTTCGAATAGCAGCTCAGCATTGACAGGCCGGTTTGCGGTGACGCTAATTCGCGGGCGTAACCGGGAGAGCATCGATGAGGAATCTTCGGCTGTGCCTTGGAATCGTGGTGTCGTTGTCGGCATTTTCCGCGACCGCTCATGCCCATCACGCAATGGACGGGACGCTCCCGCAGACCTTCCTTCAAGGGCTCCTGTCCGGTTTCGGCCATCCGATCATCGGGCTCGACCATTTTGCGTTCGTGGTCGCCGTCGGGCTAATCGCTTCACTTCATCGCCGTGCCTACGCGTTGCCGGCCTGTTTTCTGGCGGCGATGATCATCGGCATCGGCTTCCACCTGGCGGCGCTCGGCATGCCGAGCGCCGAGTTCGCAATCGCGCTGTCGGTGATCGTGCTCGGCGGGCTCGCCATCCGCGCGCGCTCCCTGCCGGTGACGGTCTCGGCGGTGCTGTTCGCGCTCGCCGGGCTGTTTCACGGCTACGCCTACGGCGAGAGCATTCTCGGCGCCGAGGCGGCGCCCTTGATCGCCTATCTCATCGGTCTGGTCGCGGTCCAGTACGCGATTGCCGCCGGGGTGGTCGGTCTCCTGCGCCTGGACGAAGTTGCCGCCCTGAACGCGAAACCGGTGCGGATCGCGGGCGGTGCGGTGCTGGGCGTAGGGCTGGTCTTCCTGGTCAATAATCTCGCCAGTCTCGCCGCGTAAGCGGGCCTCCGCCGCGCCAACTTCCGGACTCTTTCGTGGCACCGATCGATCGACGGGCGGCCAACGACGAGGCGTTCAGTCGGCTCGGCGCGGCCGAACCGGTGCTGACCGACATCCGACCGGCGATCGAGGCCTTGCCCGGCATGACGCGGGAGACCGTGCTGACCTCGGGACCCGCGCTCTCCTGGCCGGACTACACGGGCGGGCAGCGCGAAGCGGTTATCGGCGGCGCGCTGTTCGAGGGCTTGGCGGCCGACCGCGATGAGGCCGAGCGCAAGCTCGCCTCGGGCGAGATCAAGGTCGACGGCTGCCACGATTACGGCTGCGTCGGCTCGCTCGCCGGGATCTATACCGCCTCGATGCCGGTCTTCGTGGTCGAGAACAGGGCGACCGGCAAGACCGGCTACTGCAACATGTACGAGGGCACGAACCCGCGCCGGCTGAACTACGGCGTCTACGATCACGGCGTCAGGGACCGGCTGCTGTTCGTTCAGGACGTCGTTGCTCCGGTGATCGCCGATGCGGTGCGCGCGAGCGGCGGCATCCCGCTCAAGCCGATCATGCAGCGCGGGCTCCATATGGGCGATGAGCTGCACAGCCGCAATACCGCGGCCTCGCTATTGTTCGCGTGCGAACTGTTCGCGTACCTGCTGCGTATCGACCCCGCCCGGCACGAAGCGGTCGAGCAGACCGTCCGGGCGCTGACCGAGGATCACTACTTCTTTCTCCGGCTGTCGATGGCAGCGGCCAAGTGCACCGCCGACGCGGCCGCGGACATCGTGGGCTCGAGCCTGGTGAGCGCCATGGCCTTCAACTGCCGCAACTTCGCGATCCGGGTCAGCGGGCTCGGCAGGCGGTGGTTCACCGGCCCGCACGCTTCGGTGTCGGCCAAGCTGTTCGAGGGCCATGGCGAGGACGAGATCACCTGGATGGGCGGCGAGAGCATCATCGCCGAGACCATCGGGATCGGCGGCTTCGCCCAGGCCGCCTCGTTCCCGCTGCAGCGCTACCAGGGCGGCTCGGCCGAGGCGATGGTCGCCCGCAACCTGGAGATGTACGCGATCACCCACGGCGAGAACCCGGACTACAAGATCCCCTATCTCGGCTACCGCGGCACGCCCACCGGCATCGACATCCACCGCGTGGTCGAGACCGGAATCCTGCCGGTGATGGATATCGGAATCGCCGGCCGCGACGGTGGGCAGATCGGCGCCGGCGTCGTCCGGGCGCCGATCGAATGCTTCCGGGCTGCCCAAGCGGCCTATGCCGAACGCTATCCGGGCGCTTAGAGCGGTGCGCAGGCCGCGCCAAGCCACCCGGTCGTGCGCTCGTCCAGACCCGGGGCGAGCTTGGCGAACACCGTTTCGTGGTATTGGTCGAGCCAGGCGATCTCGTCCGGGGACATCAGCGCCCGCTCTATCAGAGCGCGGTCGATCGGAGCGAAGGTGATGGTCTCCATTGCCAGCAGCGGACGGTCGGCGCCGGCGACGGGCTCGTGCTCGACGACGATGACCAGATTCTCGATCCGGATGCCGTAGGCGCCGGTCTTGTAGTAGCCGGGCTCGTTGGAAAGGATCATGCCCGGCGCCAGCGCGACCGAGGCGCCGGCTTTGGAGATCCGCTGCGGCCCCTCGTGGACGCCGAGGAAGCTGCCCACGCCGTGGCCGGTGCCGTGGTCGTAGTCGAGCCCGGCTTGCCACAACGCCGCGCGCGCCAGCGTGTCGAGCTGGCCGCCGTTGACGCCGCACGGGAACACCGCGCGCGCCACCGCGATATGCCCCTTGAGCACGCGTGTGAAGCGGTCGCGCACTTCGGCCGAAGCCGGCGCGCCGTCGAAGGTTCGGATATGGACGGTCCGCGTCACGTCGGTGGTGCCGTCGAGATACTGGCCCCCCGAATCGATCAGGAAAATCGAGCCCGGCTCCAGGATCCGGTTGGACGCTTCGTCGACCCGGTAGTGGACGATCGCCCCGTTGGGTCCGGCGCCGGCGATGGCATCGAAGCTTACCCCGCGGAACAACGGGTCTGCGGCGCGCGCGCGGTAGAGCTCCCGGCTGGCTTCGAGTTCGGTGACCGCGCCGGAGGGGACGGCCGAATCGAGCCAGGCGAGAAACCGGGCCAGGGCGCGGCCGTCCCGGACGTGCGCGGCCCGCGTGCCGGCAAGCTCGACCGTGTTCTTGCAGGCCTTGGGCATCGTGCAGGGATCGGGCCTCCGCACCGGTTCGCATCCGGCCTCCCTCAGGCGATGGGCGATCCAGACCGGCGCGGTCTGGGGATCGATCTGGACCGCGCGGCCGGCCTTGCCCAGGCTGTCGAGCGCCGCGCCGAGGCCGGCGAAGGATTGGACTGCGACCGCCCCGGCGAAGGAAGCGGACAGCGCCTTGGTGATCTTGCGCGGATCGACGAACAAAGCGACCGCGCCCGATGATTCCAGGATCGCAAACGACAGCACCAGCGGCGTGTTGGGGACATCCGCGCCGCGCATGTTGAGCAGCCAGGCGATCGAGTCCGGCGCGCTGAGGACCACCGCGTCGATCTCGCGCGCGCTCAGAGTCTCGGCGAGCGCGGCACGCTTGGCCGCGGAGTCGAGCCCGGCATAGTCCGCGCCGTGCGGCACGGCCGGCGAGATCGGCGGTGCGGGCTGGGTCGACCAGACCGCATCGATCGGGTTGTCGCTCACCGGGACCACGGCGGCACCGGCGTCGGCGCACGCCGTCTCCAGCCGCGCCAGACCGTCCAGGGTGTGGAGCCAGGGGTCGTAGCCGAGCCTGGCCCCGGCCGGGAGGGTCTTGGCCAGCCAGGCGGCCGGCGGCTGCTCGGTGAGGTGAAGCGGGCGGAAGGATCCGGTATCGATCTGGCTTTCGACCTGCAGCGTGTAGCGGCCGTCGACGAAGATCGCGGCAGTCTCCGCCAGCACGATCGCCAGCCCGGCCGATCCGGTGAAGCCAGTCAGCCAGGCCAGACGCTGGGCACGCGGCGGCACGAACTCGCCCTGATGCTCGTCGGCCAGCGGCACCACGAACCCGTCCAGTCCGCGGCGGGCGAGCTCCGCGCGCAGCGCCGCCAGGCGCTCCGGCGGGGCCGGGCTCGTCCCGAGCCCGGTCTGGTCCTCGGCGCGGGCGCGCGCCACCCGGGCCAGCAGCGCGGCCGCTTGCTCCGCATCAGGGAGCGGATCGATCAGGCACAGCCATCCGGCGGGGTCCGTCGCCTCGGGCGCGCCGAGGATTCCGTTCACCAATGCGTCGATGTCGTCGACGTCGTCGATCCGAGACAAATGCCGATCCAGCTTGTGTGGAACATGCCCCAAAAGACCATCGATATTCACACCGCTGCAATGCGAATTCCGCATTGGGCGCAAAAAATGCGCACCCCATCTGTTGTCCAACAGCGCACCCGGCACCGCGTGTCGGCGTGCCGCCCCACATCGAGCATTGCGAGAATCCCATGTCAGACAGACTTCAGGCCGAAGATCGAATCCCGGTCGATACCCACTGGGTCGCGCCGCCGGTCGCGTACGGCGATATTCTCAGGCGGGCCGAGCTGTTGCGCGCCGCCGAGACCGCCCGGTTGTTCGCCGCCGCCCGGCGCTGGCTCCGCTCTCGCCTGGGCATTGCCGGCCCACCGTCAGCGTCGGCCAGTCACCGATGACGATCCGGTCGAGCACCGCCAGGCCCTGCCGCGCGTAGGCCTGGCGCACAGCGTCCTCCTGCCCGGCCAGGATGCCGGACAGGAGGACGCGGCCGTCTTCGTGCAGATGGCGGGCGATCGCCGGCGCCATGCGGATCAGCTGACCGGCAAGGATGTTCGCGGCGATGACTCCGTACGGTCCGGCCGCGCGCAGCCGGGCGTTCGCGAAACCGCGGCTGGACCGGGTTTCGATCCGATCGCCCACACTGTTCGAGGCGGCGTTCTCCTTAGCCACCGCCACCGCGACCGGGTCGCTGTCGGCCGCGATCACCGGGATCCCCCAATGGCGGGCCATCGCGATGGCGAGCAATCCCGAGCCGGTCCCGAGGTCGAGCGCCGGCACGCCGCCGGGCGGCGGCGGGCTCGCCGCGATCGCCAGCAGGCAGCCGCGCGTGGTCTCGTGCGATCCGGTCCCGAAGGCCTGGCCGGCATCGAGGACAATGTCGTGCATCCCCTCTGGGCCCGACGCGGTGACGTGGCTGCCGCGGACATGGAACGGCGCGGCCGTGACCGCCGGCCGCGCGCGGTTGGCCGCGTCCACCCAATCGGTCTCGATCAACGGCGCGACCGCCAGCGCTGTCGCGGTGAGGCCGGAGGCGGCTTCGGCGCGCGACAGGCTTGCCCGAAGCCGGTCTTCCGGCGGGCGGCAGGCCATGACCGCGCGGATGCGCCAGACGCCGGCGCCTTCCTCGCGCATCAGGGCGAAGGAAGCCGCTTCATAGCGGGCGGGATCGGTCAGGGCGTCCTCGAATGCGGCGAAGACGGCCGGGTCGGCATCGTTCAGGGCGAATTCGAGCGTGACGCACCATCCGGTCGCTTCAGGCGCGTTCGACAAAGCTCTCCATGACCTTCTTGGTGCCGGCCTTCTCGAAATCGATCTCGAGCTTGCCGGCCTCGGCGGCGAGGATGGTGCCGTAACCGAATTTCTGGTGGAAGACCCGCACGCCGACATCGAGCGACGCGCCCGGCTCGTCCAGCCGCCGTGCGGTACCCTCGATCAGCATGTCGATGTCGGAGCGCTTTGCGTGTCTGAGCCGCGCGTAGCCTGGGCCGCGGCCCGGGCGGATCGGCCGGTCGAGCCCGCCGTCGAGGCTGTCGTCCAGGCCGAAGCCCGGCCGGGCGCGGAACAGGCCCGGCTCGCTCACCACGTCCACCTGATCCTCGGGCAGCTCGTCGACGAAGCGCGAGGGGATCGAGGAGACCCATTGGCTGAAGATCCGCCGGCTCGCGGCATAGCTCACCGTGACCGTCCTGCGCGCCCTCGTGAGCCCGACATAGGCCAGCCTGCGCTCCTCCTCCAGCGCCGCTCCGCCGCCCTCTTCGACCGCGCGCTTGTTGGGAAAGACCTCCTCCTCCCAGCCCGGCAGGAAGACGTCGTCGAACTCGAGCCCCTTGGCGGCGTGCAGCGTCATCAGGCTGACCAGCTCGCCTTCGGCGCCGGCGTCGCGGTCCATCACCAGCCCGATATGCTCGAGGAAGCCGCCGAGGTTGTCGAACTCCGCCAGCGCCGAGACCAGCTCCTTGAGATTCTCCAGCCGGCCCGGCGCATCGGCCGAGCGGTCGTTGCGCCACATGTCGGTATAGCCCGATTCGTCGAGCACCTGCCCGGCCAGGACGACATGGTTCTCATCGGGCAGCACTCGCCAGCGGTCGAGGTCGGCGAGGAACCGGCGCAGCCCGTTGCGTGCGCGGCCGCCAAGCTCGTCGGATTCGACCAGCCGGCGCGCGGCTTCGCTCAGCGACACCCCGGCCGTGCGGGCGAAGCGGTGGCATGTCCGCAGCGTCGCCTCGCCGATCCCTCGGCGCGGCAGGTTGACGATCCGCTCGAAGGCGAGATCGTCGTCGGGCTGGTGGACCAGCCGCAGATAGGCCAGCGCGTCGCGGATCTCCTGGCGCTCGTAGAAGCGCGGGCCGCCGATCACCCGGTAGGGCAGGCCGAAGGTGATGAACCGCTCCTCGAACTCGCGCATCTGGAAGCTCGCGCGAACCAGCACCGCGATCTCGCCCAGCGCCCCGCCGCGCCGCTGGATGGCCTCGATCTCCTCGGCGACGACCCGCGCCTCGGTCTCGCCGTCCCACACCCCGCGGATGCGGATCGGCGGGCCGGCCTGACCGGTGGTCCACAGGGTCTTGCCGAGCCTGCCCCGGTTATGGGCGATCAGCGCCGAAGCGCCGGCCAGGATCTCCGGCGTCGAGCGGTAGTTCTGCTCCAGCCGCACGATCCGCGCGCCGGGAAAGTCGGTCTCGAACCGCAGGATGTTACCGACCTCCGCCCCCCGCCAACTATAGATCGACTGGTCGTCATCGCCGACGCAGCAGATGTTGTGCCGGCTCTGGGCGAGCAGCCGCAACCACAGATATTGCGCAAGGTTGGTGTCCTGATACTCGTCGACAAGGACATAGCGCAGCCGTCGGTGGTAGTCGGCGAGGATCTCCACATCCGCAGCGAACACCCTCAAGCAATGCAGCAGCAGATCGCCGAAATCGCAGGCGTTCACGGTGCGCAGCCGGTCCTGGTACGCGGCGTAGAGCTCGATCAGACGGCCGCCGGCCAAGTCGCCCGCCGCCTCGGCAGAAACCTGGTCGGGGCCGAGGCCGCGGTCCTTGAACCGCTCGATCACCGAATGGATCGAACGCGCCGGCCAGCGGTGCTGGTCGATGTCGGCGGCTTCCAGGAGCTGCTTGATCAGCCGCACCTGGTCATCGGCATCGAGGATCGTGAAGTCCGGCCGCAGGCCCACGGCTTCGGCGTGGCGCCGCAGCATGCGGGCGGCGATCGCGTGGAAGGTGCCGATCCACAGCCCCTCAACCGCGTCGCCGAGCAGCCGGCCGACCCGGTTGCGCATCTCGCCGGCGGCCTTGTTGGTGAACGTGACCGCCAGCACCTGGCTGGGCCAAGCCTTGCCGGTCATCAGGATATGGGCGAGCCGGGTCGTCAGCACCCTGGTCTTGCCGGTGCCCGCCCCGGCAAGCACCAGCAGCGGTCCCTCGGTCGCCTCGACCGCCTCGCGCTGGCGCTGGTTCAGCGCGGCAAGATAGGCCGGCGCGGCGCCGGCATCGGTTCGGGCGGGACTCTCAGACATGCGCCGGACTATACCAGCGCGGCCCGACCGCCGGAGACGGATTTGCACCGGTCACGATTCGGTGGCTCGGCGCGCAAGCCGTTGTCCCCGGCCGAAGTCCGTTGCATATAGGTCTTACGCGCCGTTGATCGGAGATGTCTCATGCGGTCGAGTTGTCGCGCCCACCGGATGATCCTGGCAGGCCTGCTGGCGACGGTGCTGATGCCGAGCGTCGTCCGGGCGGCTGACGACGACCTGCTCTCGGCCATCGTCCAGCTCCGCAGCGAGGTGCCGGCCGAGGCGCGCACCGCGCGTGGCCTCGGCACCGAACGCCAAGGCAGCGGCGTGGTCATCGACGACAGCGGGTTAGTCCTGACCATCGGCTACCTGGTGCTCGAAGCCTCCAGGATCGAGTTGACCGTGGGCGGCGTCCGCACCGTGAGCGCTTCCTTTGTCGCCTACGACCACGAGACCGGTTTCGGTCTAATCCGTGCCGATCGGCCGCTCGGGGTGAAGCCGATCCCGCTCGGCGAATCGGGCGCCTTGAAGCGCGGCAGCCCGGTGCTGGCCGCGAGCTTTGGCGGCGACCGCGCGGCGCTCGGGGCCTATGTCGTCGCCCGCCGGGAATTCGCCGGCTGGTGGGAATACATGCTCGACGGAGCGATCTTCACCGCGCCGGCCCACCCGTTGTTCGGCGGCGCCGCGCTGGTCGACCAGGGGGGCAGGCTGGTCGGCATCGGATCGTTGATAGTTCCCGATGCCGTCGAGCCGGGGGTCTCGCTGCCCGGCAACATGTTCGTGCCGATCGACGCTCTGAAACCGGTGCTGGGCGATCTGATTGCCAACGGCCGGTCGAGCCGTCCCGTTCGGCCGTGGCTCGGGCTCTACCCGCAGGCGCTGCACGGCCGGCTGTTCGTCGCCCGGGTGCCGCCCGGCGGCCCGGCGGACAGGGCCGGGGTGAAGCCCGGCGATCTGGTGCTGGGCATTGCCGGCAGGCCGGTCTCGACATTGCCGGAGTACTATCGCGCGCTGTGGTCGCTGGGCAGTGCCGGGATCGATGTTCCGCTGAGGATGCTGCGCGGAAACGAGCCGGCCGATGTCACCATCCGCTCGATCGACCGCCAGGACTGGTTTATCGCCCCGCGCAGCTATTGATCCGAGGCGGGCCTGGTCAATCCTCGCCACGCTCCTCGCGGCGGGCCTGCATGAGCGCGCGGTTGTAGGCGAGCATGACGTCGACCTCGTGGACGAAGCCGACCAGCTTGCCGGCGTCATCGACCACGCCGAGATGTTCCTCGCCGGCTTCCATCATCCGGGCCAGTACCGATTGCAGATCGTCCCCCGGATTGACCACCGGCGGGTTCATGCGGGCAACGTCCAGGGCGCGCAACAGCGGATCGTTGGTGGTGTCGAAGGCGCTGTGCGACAGCTCGGCCAAGGTAATCGTGCCGTGCAGCCGGCCATCGTCGCCGGTCACGAACAGCTCGCCATAGGGCGCCTCCAGAAGGGCTTCGCGGATCCGGGCCATGGTCGCATCGCGCGGCAGGGTGGCGAATGCTCCACTCATCAGATCGCGCACCTTCAAGGCGCTCAGATGGCCCTGCTCGAGCCCGCCCTTGAGCGAAATGCCGCGCAGGTCAAGCTGCCAGTGGAAGAACGACTTGCTCCCGATACCCTGGGTGATCAGCGAGGCGACCACGACGGCGACCATCACGGCGATGGTGATCTCGTATTCGCCGGTCAGCTCGAAGACGATCAGGATGGTCGAGATCGGCGCGCCGAGGACGCAGCCCGCGACCGCCCCCATGCCGACCAGCGTGTAGGCGCCCAACGCCGAGGTGTGCTCGGGGAAGAACGCGTTGGCGACGACCCCGAAGGCGCCGCCAAGCATCGCGCCGAGGAAGAGCGATGGGCTGAACACCCCGCCGCCGAACCCGGAGCCCAGGCAGATCGCGGTTGCTGCGGTCTTGGCGAGGATCAGCCCGACCAGGGTCCAGAACGGCAGCAGCTCCCGCAGCGCCGCATCGGTCGAGCCGTAGCCGACGCCGAGCACGTTGGGAAAGATCAGCGCGATCAGCCCGACCAGCAACCCGCCGACGGCCGGGCGCACCCATTCCGGTCCCGGGACCATCAGCGCCACCGTGCGGGTCAGCGCGACGCTGCGCAGGAACATGATCGCGACCAGGGCGCTGGCGATGCCGAGGATCGCGAAGGCCGGGAACTCGAAGAACGAGGTGATCGAATGATCGGGGATGATGAACGCCGGATGATCGCCGAAATGGCTCCGGGTGACGATCGCCCCGGCCACCGCGGCGATGACGATCGGTGCGAAGGCGGACAGCGCGTAATGGCCGATGACGACCTCGAGCGCGAAAAAAACCCCGGCGATCGGCGCGTTGAACGAGGCCGAGATGGCCGCGGCGACGCCGCAGCCCAGCATCGTCACGCACTGGGCGCGGCCCAGCCTCAGCCGGGTTGCGACCAGCGAGGCGATGCCCGCGCCGAGGTGGACCACCGGGCCCTCGCGGCCGACCGAGGCGCCCGAACCGATCGAGGCGGCGCTGACCAGCGCGCTGCCGATCCACGCCCGCCAGTCCATCCTGCCGGTGCGCAGCGCCGCGGACTCCATCACGTCGGCAACGCCTTGCGGGCGCTTGCCCGGCAGGACAAAGTGGACGAAAAGCCCGACCGCCAGCCCGCCCAGCGTCGGCGCGGCGACGATTTGCCAGGCTGGCAGCCCCGCGATATGGGAATAGAGTTGGTCCTCGCCGGTGCCGAAGGCGAGGGTCTGGAACAGCAGGTAGATTTCCCGGAAGAGGATCGCACCGTAGGCCCCGGCCAGCCCGATCAGCAGGGCCAGGACCAGCGTCACCAAGGGCCGCGCGCGCATCAGCCGGAGGAGCGGGCCGCCGGGGCTCGTCTCGTGCGGTGCTCGGGCTGCAGGCGTCTCGCTCATCTGTGGCCGATCGCCACCTCCGACGACCGGTGGGCTATTGGCACTTGCCGATCGATCCGTCGGCGCAGATCTTCTTGCCGTCGACCCAGGTCGCGCCGGTCAAGTCGGCGTTGAGCAGGTCCGCGCCGCGCAGCTTGGCGCCGGTCAGATCGGCGCCGCGCAGCACCGCCCGGAACAGGCGCGCCCGCCGCAGATCGGCCATGCGGAGCGAAGCGCCGGACAGGTCGGCCTTGGTGAAATCGGTCTCGACCAGCCGGGCGCCGTCGAATTTCGCGTCGATCAGCCGCGCGCTCAAGAATTTCGCGCGAAAGGCGTTCGTCCCCGTGAGGTTGGTCTTGGACAGATCGGCACGCGTGAACGAGGCATCGCGCAGATGCGATCTGCTGAGGTCGAGCTCGCGCAGTTCTTGACGGTCGAATATACAGCGGCGCCAGTTGACGCCGGGCTCGCCCGGGTCAGTGCATTCGGCAAGCGCCGCCCCCCCGACGCCGATCACGCCCAAGAACGCGCTTAGAGCAACAATTGCCCTCGCGACCATGCCCAAAGGTGTAGCCCGGCAGGCGCGGTTTGGCAAAGCCCTAATTCACCCTGCGGCTGCCCAGGCGCATCGCATGGCCGATTTGTGCAGGCCGCGCCAGCCCGGCATGGGCGAGAAAGATTTTTGCCAGCCGGTCCTGGACGTCCTCCGGCATCGGGCAGACCCGCCGCGTCGCGAGATCGACGTGAACGGCCATCTGTTCGGTAGTTGCCGACAAGGCGCCGGTCCGGGCTTCGAGCATGCGGTGGAAGTAGTGTATGCGCTTGTCGTCGAAGCCGAGGAGCTGGGTGGTGCAGATGACCTCCTGACCCGCCACCAGCTCGGACAGGTAGTTGGTATGGGTCTCCACCGTAAACGTCGAGCAGTCGGTGCGGTCACGATAGTCCGGGCCCAGCCCGATCAGCGGGTAGAGCCCGTCGGTTGCGTAGTCGAAGATCAGAACGAAATAGGCGAGATTCATGTGGCCGTTGTAATCGGTCCATTCGGCGCGCACGGTCTCGCGCAGGGTCTCGATCGGGCCGTCGCTCATCGTTCAGTCTCGCTCCATCGCCCGGCGGCACCGGACAAGAATGTCGAGCACCTTGAAGGGATCCTCGATGCGGGGGAATGTGGCAATCCCGCGCGGCTCGAGGAAGGCCTTGGCCGCCTCGTTCGCCGCGTGATCGCCCGAGAACGACACCAGGACCGGCTTGGCGGGATGCCGTGCGGCGATCTCGACCAGGAACGCCAGGTCCGGAATGCCGAGCGCCTCGGCGAGGATCAGGATGGTGACGACCGCATCGACGTTGCCGTCGGCGATCACCGCCTCGATCGCCTCGCGGTAGGCGAACGCCATGCCGTGCACGGTGGCGCTGGGAAAGACGTCGACCGGGTTGGCAAGGCTGATGAAGGGCGGGCTGATGTCGCGCAACCGGTCCATGGTCGGCCCGGCGAGCGCCGGGAAGGCGATGTCGAGCCCGGCCCGGCACAGATCGCTGATATGGACGATGAAGGCGCCCGAGGGCGAGACGAAGCCGACCCGGTTGCCCGCCGGCAGCCCGGAGGCCGAGATCGCCTTGGCGGCGAGGAAGAGATCGGAGAACTCGCCGATCCGCACGATGCCGGCCTGCCGCAGCGCGCCGTCGAGGATGCGGTCGTCGGAGCCCATAGAGGCGGTATGGGACAAAGCCGCCCGCGCGCCCTCGGCGGAGGCGCCGCCCTTGAGCATCACGACCGGCTTGCGTCGGGTCAGCCCGGCGGCGGCCTTCAGGAAGGCGGCAGGCCGTTTGAGGCTTTCCAGGTAGAGGAAGACCGCCTCTGTCTCCGGATCCTCGGCCAGGAATTCGAGCACGTCGGTCTCGTCGATGTCCACGGTGTTCCCCAGCCCGATCGTCCGGGCGACGCCGTAATTCTCCGCCGTCATGATGTGGCGCATCATCGCGCCGGTGAAGTTGCCGGTCTGGGCGATATAGGAGATGGGCCCGCGTGGAACCCTGCCGAGGGGGAAGAAGCTCGACGTGAAATCGTCCGGCGTGGAGATGTGTCCGGCGGTGTTGGGGCCAAGCACGCCGATGCCGGTCTCTTCGACCACGGCGGCGATCGCGGCCTGGAGCGTCTCGCCGTCCTGATCGACTTCGGCGAACCCGCCGGCGACCAGGACAGCCGCGCGGATGCCGCGCGCCGCGCACGCGCGCAGGGCGTCCGGCGTCGCCGCTGCCGGCAGGATGATGATCGCAAGATCGATGCCCTCCGGCAGCGAGTCGATGGATTTGCGTGCCTCCAGCCCCAGGATCGTCCCGCCGCGCGGGTTGACGAGATGGATGGGGCCGGCGAACCCGTTGGCCCGCATGTTCTCGATCACCACCCGGCCCGGACGGCGCTCGGTCTGGGAGGCGCCAATCACCGCGACGCTGCGCGGGCCGAAGAACGCGGCCATGTCGGGCCTGGCTCTAACCGGCATCGCTTTGCGGCACCGGGGGCACGAAACCGGCGGCGGTCATCGCTGTATCAGGGCTCGTAACCCAGGCTCGGCCCGAGCAGCCGCTCGGCCGCGGCGAGGTCCAGCCCCTTGCGTTGGGCGTAGTCGGCCACCTGGTCGCGGCCGATCTTTCCGATGCCGAAATAGCGGGCATCGGGATGGGCGAAATAATAGCCTGCGACCGAGGCCGCCGGCATCATCGCGAAGCTTTCGGTGAGTTCGGCGCCGATCGCGGCCTCGGCGTCCAGCAGCGCAAACAGCGTCGCCTTCTCCGAATGGTCGGGGCAGGCCGGGTAGCCCGGCGCCGGGCGGATGCCGCGATACGCCTCGCGGATCAACGCCTGGTTGTCCAGGTCCTCGTCCGCGGCGTAGCCCCAGAACTCCTTGCGGACCCGTTCGTGCATGTGTTCAGCGAAAGCCTCGGCCAGCCGGTCGGCAAGCGCCTTGAGCAGGATGCCGCCATAGACGTCGTTGTCCGCCTCCATACGCTCCAGATGAGGCTCGATTCCGAGCCCGGTGGTCACCACGAACCCGCCCAGATAGTCCGCGCAGCGCCCACCGGCGGGCGCGATGAAATCGGCTAGCGCATGGTTGGGCCGCGCGCCGGTCCGTTTCATCTGCTGGCGCAGGGTGTAGACCACGCAGCGGACGGCCGCGCGGTCCTCGTCCTCATAGATCGCGATGTCGTCCTCGCCGCTCCGATTTGCCGGGAAGAAGCCGATGACGGCGGCCGCGCGCAGCCAGTTCTCGCCGATCATGCGGTCGAGCATCTCGTTGGCGTCCCGATAGAGGTCCCGCGCGGCTTCGCCGACGACCTCGTCCTCGAGGATGCGCGGGAATGTGCCGGCCAGCTCCCAGGTGCGGAAGAACGGCGTCCAGTCGATCCGCTCGCGCAGCCGGCTCAACGGATAGCAGTCGAAGACACGGGTGCCGGTGAAGCCGGGCCGCGCCGGCGTTTCCCTGTCCCAGTCGATCTCCGGCCGGTTTTGCCGCGCCGCGGTCAGGGGCGCGAGGTTGGCCGCATCGACGGCGCGCCGGTGCCGCGCGCGGACGCCGTCATAGTCTTCGCCCAGGGCTTCGAGAAACGCCGGCTTCGTCCCGTCTTTCAGCAAACGGCTGACCACGCCGACCGCGCGCGAGGCGTCGAGCACATGGATGGTCGGGTGCGCGTATTGCGGGTCGATCTTGACCGCGGTGTGGACCTTCGATGTCGTCGCCCCGCCGATCAGCAGCGGCATTTCGAAGCCCTCGCGCTGCATTTCCGCGGCGACGTGGACCATCTCGTCGAGCGAGGGGGTGATCAGCCCGCTGAGCCCGATGATGTTCGCGCCCTCGGTGCGGGCGGTTTCCAAGATTGTCTGCGCGGGCACCATCACGCCCAGATCGATGACCTCGTAGTTGTTGCACTGCAAGACGACGCCGACAATGTTCTTGCCGATGTCGTGGACGTCGCCCTTGACCGTCGCCATGACGATCCTGCCCTTGGTCCTGGGCGCGGTGGCCGTCGCCCGCTCGGCCTCGATGAACGGGATGAGGTGGGCGACCGCCTGTTTCATCACCCGAGCGCTCTTGACGACCTGGGGCAGGAACATCTTGCCCTCGCCGAACAGGTCGCCGACGATGTTCATGCCGTCCATCAGCGGTCCTTCGATCACGTCGAGCGGATCGGCGGCCGCCAGGCGCGCCTCCTCCGTGTCATCGACGATGAACTCGGAGATGCCCTTGACCAACGCGTGCGCCAGCCGCGCCTCGACGGCTCCGGCGCGCCAGCGATCGTCCACCGTCCGGTCGGCGGCCTGGCCCTTGACCGACTCGGCGACCTCCAGGAGCCGTTCCGTCGCGTCCTCGCGCCGGTTGAGGATCACGTCTTCGACGCGCTCGCGCAGGTCGTCGGGAATGTCCTGGTAGACCGCAAGCTGGCCGGCATTGACGATGCCCATGTCCATGCCCGCGCGGATGGCGTGATAGAGGAAGACCGAATGGATCGCCTCGCGCACGCCGTTACTGCCGCGAAAGGAGAAGGAAACATTGCTGACCCCGCCGCTGACCAGGGCGTACGGCAGGGTGTCCTTGATCGCCGCCGCCGCCTCGATGAAATCGAGCGCGTAGCGGTTGTGCTCCGCGATCCCGGTCGCGACCGCGAAGATGTTGGGATCGAAGATGATGTCCTGGGGCCGGAAGCCGACGCGGTTGACCAGGATGTCGTAGGACCGAGCGCAGATCGCGACCTTGCGGGCGACCGAGTCGGCCTGGCCGGTCTCGTCGAAAGCCATCACGATGACCGCGGCGCCGTAATCGCGCACCAGCCGGGCCTGCTCGATGAATGCGTCCTCGCCTTCCTTGAGGCTGATCGAGTTGACCACGCTGCGGCCCTGGACGCATTTGAGCCCGGCCTCGATGACGCTCCATTTCGATGAGTCGATCATCACCGGGACCCGGCTGATGTCGGGCTCCGATGCGATGAGTTTGAGAAAGCGGACCATCGCGGCCTCGGAATCGAGCAGCCCCTCGTCCATGTTGACGTCGATGATCTGGGCGCCGCTTTCGACCTGCTGGCGGGCGACGTCGAGCGCGGCCTCGTAGTCGGCCTCCTTGATCAGCTTGGCGAAGCGGGCCGATCCGGTGACGTTGGTCCGCTCGCCGATATTGACGAACAGCGAATCGGGCCGAATCGTGACCGGCTCCAGCCCGCTCAGCCGGCAGGCGGGCTCGATCGCCGGGCGTTGGCGGGGCGGCAGCCCATCGACCGCCAACGCCAACGCCGCGATGTGGTCCGGTGTCGTGCCGCAGCAGCCGCCGACCAGGTTGACGAACCCGCTCTGGGCGAACTCGAGCAGAATCTCGCGCATTTCCTCGGCGGTCTGGTCATAGCCGCCGAACGCGTTGGGCAGCCCCGCGTTGGGGTGGCAGCCGACATAGGCATCGCAGTGGCGCGCGATCTCCTCGATATAGGGCCGCATCTCCGCCGCGCCCAAGGCGCAGTTGAGCCCGACGATCAGCGGCTCGGCGTGGGCGATCGAGGTCCAGAACGCCTCCGGGGTCTGGCCGGTGAGCGTGCGCCCGCTGGCATCGGTGATCGTGCCCGATACGATCACCGGCAGCCGGCGATCCAGCGCCTCGAAGGCCCGCCGGACGGCGAAGATCGCTGCCTTGCAGTTGAGCGTGTCGAAGACGGTCTCGATCATGACCGCATCGATGCCGCCCTCGATCAGGCCGGTGACCGCCTCGGTATAGGCGGCCGCCAACGTATCGAAGCTGACATTCCGGTAGCCCGGGTCGTTGACATCCGGCGAGATCGAGGCGGTCCGGTTGGTCGGCCCCAGGACGCCGGCGACGAAGCGCGGCCGGCTCGGGGTCAGCGCGCTCTGGCGGTCCGCGGCACGGCGGGCGATCTTTGCCGCCTCGCGGTTGAGCTCGCCGATCACGTCCTCCATCAGGTAGTCCGCCATCGCGACCGCCGTGGCGTTGAAGGTGTTGGTTTCAACGATGTCGGCGCCGGCAGCGAGATAGGCCGCGTGGATGGCCTCGATGATCTCCGGTTGGGTCAGGCATAGAAGGTCGTTGTTGCCCTTTTGCGGCGCGGGGTGATCGGCGAACCGCCGGCCGCGATAGTCGCTTTCCTCCAGTCGGTGTTCCTGGATCATCGTGCCCATCGCGCCGTCGAGGACCAGGATCCGCGATTGCAGCTCTGCCTCGAGCGCGGCCGCGCGACCGACGCCGGGCTTCGGGTCCTTGGTGCCGCCGTCTGCCGGATCGCGGATCGCCGTCGGCATGACCGTCATCAGCCTGACTCTCTGACGGCCGGGGCTTGCGTGCCATGTACCGGCCGCATCCCCAGGATGTGGGCGATCGCGTAGACCAGGTCCGCGCGGTTGAGGGTGTAGAAATGGAACTCGTCCACGCCATTGGCCTGCAGCAGGCGGCATTGCTCGGCCGCGATCGTCGCCGCGACGAGCTTGCGGGTCTCCGGATCCTCGTCCAGGCCGTCGAAGAGATCGGCCATCCAATCCGGCACCGAAGCGCCGCACATCGCGCTGAAGCGCACGATCTGGGCGAAGTTGGTCACCGGCAGAATCCCCGGAACGATCGGCAGGCTGACGCCGGCCGCGCGCACCCGGTCGATGAACCGCAAATACACCTCGATGTCGAAAAAGTACTGGGTGATCGCCCGGCTCGCCCCGGCATCGATCTTGCGCTTGAGGTTGTCGATGTCGGCCTCGGCGGTCGGCGCCTCGGGATGGGTTTCCGGATAGGCGGCCACGCTGATCTCGAAATCGGCGATGCGCTTCAGACCGCCGACGAGATCGGCGGCATAGGCATAGCCGTTGTCGTGCGGCCGGTAGCCGGCCTCGCCTTCCGGCGGATCGCCGCGCAGAGCAACGATATGGCGGATGCCGGCTTGCCAATAGCGGCGGGCCACGTCGTCGACCTCATCCCGGGTCGCGGCGACGCAGGTCAGATGCGCCGCGGCCTGAAGAGGGGTCTGGCTTTGGATGCGGGTGACGGTCTGGTGGGTCCGGTCGCGGGTCGAGCCGCCGGCGCCGTAGGTCACCGAGACGAAACGCGGCCGCAGCGATTCCAGCCTGGCGATCGAGTCCCAAAGGGCGGCCTCCGCCTTGTCGTTCTTGGGCGGGAAGAACTCGAAGGAGACCTTGAGGTTCTTGCCGCTTCCGGGCGGGCTGGGCAGCGTCAGCGGCGCCGAAGGGGTCGGGCCACGCCCGGTCATGGGGAGGCTGCCAAGGCGGGGCTTGCGGCCGCGGTCGCGCCCACGCCGGCCCGCCCGGCATCGACGTCCCGGCCGGCCGCCCACAGGCCGACCGTCAGCGGATCGCCGGCCAGATGGCGGATGCTGTCCAGCCGCAGCCCGGCGGCGCGAAACCAGTCCGCGACTTCCTCGTCGCCGAAGCCCAGACGGCGGTGGGCGTGCTCGATCCGCAACTCCTCGCGGTCGTGCGGCGTGAAATCGACGATAGCGATCCGGCCGCCCACGCGCAGCACCCGCGCGGCCTCGGCGATCGCGGCCGCCGGGTCGTCCGCGAAATGCAGCACCTGATGGATGGTCACCGCATCGAAACGGGCATCGTCCCACGGCAGGTCGTACATGTCGCCCTGGCGCACCTGGCAGTTGGTCAGCGCGCGCGCTTCGAGATTGGCGCGCGCGACCGCAAGCATTGCACGCGACAGATCGATGCCGACGCCGTAGCCGATCCTGGGCCCGAGCAGCTCCAGAATCCTTCCGGTCCCGGTCCCGATATCCAGCAGGTCCTCGATGCGATCCGCAGGCAACGCTTCCTGCAGCGCCCGCTCCACGACATGCTCGTCGATATGCATCGAGCGAATGCCGTCCCATTGCGCGGCATTGGCGCGGAAATAGGCCGCGGCGCGGGCCGCGCGGGCATCCTTGATCTGGGCAATGCGCATCCGGTCGCGCGCGAGGCCCGCCGCATCCTCGGGGATCAGGGCCAGCACGTCCTTGGCGAGTGCCCCGGCGGGGCCGGTGCGCGGCTCGACCAGGCGGTAGAATACCCAGGATCCCTCGCGGAACCGCTCGAGCAGGCCGGCATCGCACATCACCTTGAGATGACGCGAGATCCGAGGCTGGCTTTGGCCGAGAATCGTCGTAAGCTCGCTGACCGTCATCTCGCCCTGCGCGCAGGCCGCCAACAGCCTCAGCCGGGTCGGCTCGGCGACGGCACGCAATGCGCTCAACAGAGTGTCCAAATGCTCCCTCCAGCCCAGGCCCACGCTTATCAATACATAAAGATATATGTATGTCATTAAGTCAATGCCTCGGTCGTCCGATTGCACGGACCGTGGCGGTTGTGCGCATGCTGCAACGGCCGGCCGGCGATGTGCGGCCGCCGCGCTGCGCGGACTCGCAATTGCGCGTGCGCTGTGATACGCCATTTCGTCTAATGGCAGGAGGGCGCTTCGAGGAGGCCTTTGCAGAGATGGTGTGCCTTGCCGGGGTAGAGCGTAGTTCAGATCATCGCAGCCGAGAACGATGAGGCTCGAATTCGGTGGCCTAAGGATCCGATGCCCATGAAGAAGCGCAGCATGTCCGCCGCCGCTCTGATGGCCGTCGGTGGTGCCTGCCTTGTGTTTGCGATCGCTGGATGTGCCAGCGCACCGCCTGGGGACGACCCGGCCGCGGTCGCCGCCTATGACAAGGTCAACGATCCGATCGAACCGCTGAACCGCGGCATCTTCGCGGTCAACCTCGCGCTCGACAAGGCGGTCCTGAAACCGGTCGCCTTCGTCTACAAAGAGGCCGTGCCCGATCCGATCCAGATCATGATCGGCAATTTTCTGGACAACCTACGCGCGCCGATCATTTTCACCAACGAGTTGTTGCAGGGCGAGTTCGGGCGCGCCGGCAGCACGCTGCTCCGGTTCATGATGAATTCCGGGTTCGGCTTTATCGGCGTCGCGGATATCGCGGCAGAGTTCGGCATCGCCAAGCATGATGAGGATTTCGGACAGACCGCGGCGGTCTGGGGCGTCGGCGAAGGGTTTTACCTGATGCTGCCGTTTCTGGGTCCGTCGAACCCGCGCGACGCGGTCGGCAAGGTGGTCGATCTTTTCATCGATCCATTCACCTATCTTTCGCCTAACCGGTTCAACTATGCGAGGTTCGGTGTTGGTGTGACCCATTCCCGGGCACGCGAATACGATGCGATAAACCGGCTGGAAAACACGTCGCTGGATTACTACGCAGCGGTCCGCAGCCTCTATCGCCAGAGGAGAGCCGATGCAATCCGAAATGGAGCATCGGGAACGCTTCAATCCTTGCCGAGAATTCCATTCATATGGAAAGACTGATTCGGGATTCAGGAGCCGCACCACCCCCGGTAGCGGATTGACGCCATGCTTCGAGGCCGGTCGGCCCTGCGGTTCGCCCTTTTGACGGTTTGCTTCCTCGCTGCCGGCAGCGCCCCGGCGCAGGCCGGCGCGACCGAGGCGTTCGTGCGCAGCACCGGCGAACGCGCCTTGACCTCCTTGGCCGCCGATATTACCGACGAGCAGCGGATCCAGCGCTTCCGCGAGATCCTCAGGGATTCGTTCGATCTGAAGACCATCGCGCGGTTCTCCCTTGGGCGCTATTGGCGGCTGGCCTCGCCCGATCAGCGCGCCGAGTACCGTCGGCTGTTCGAGAAATTCCTGGTGCAGGCTTACGCCAACCGGTTCGGCGACCTCAGGGTGAAGCGCTTCCGGGTCCACAAGAGCCGCTCGATCAGCGCGCGCGACGATTTGGTGCAATCGGAGGTCCAGGTCAAGCAGGGGCGTCCCCCGGTGCGTGTCGGCTGGCGCGTGAGGACAAAGGACGACGGCTTGCGAATCGTCGACGTGATTGTCGAGGGGATCAGCATGTCGGTCACCCAGCGCGACGAATTCGCGGCCGTAATTCGTAGCAACGGCGGCAAGGTCGAAGGCCTGCTGGCGGTGCTTCGCAAGAAGATCGGCGCCGATTGACGGCCGGCACCTGTCCGGCGGCGGGCGGGCGCGCCGGTCCGCTTGCTCCGAACATGGTCCGGCTCAGACGCGCACCAGAGGCTTGTACCTGATCCGATGCGGCTGGTCGGCGTCCGCGCCCATGCGTCTTCGGCGGTCGGCCTCGTAATCCTCGTAGTTGCCCTCGAACCAGACGATTTTGGCCTCGTCCTCGAAGGCGAGAATGTGGGTGGCGATGCGGTCGAGGAACCAGCGGTCGTGGCTGATGACGACCGCGCACCCGGCGAAGGCGACCAGCGCGTCCTCCAGCGCGCGCAGCGTGTCGACGTCGAGGTCGTTGGTCGGCTCGTCGAGCAGAAGGACATTGGCTCCGGATTTCAATAGCTTGGCCAGGTGGACCCGGTTGCGCTCGCCGCCCGAAAGCTGGCCGACCTTTTTCTGCTGGTCGGTGCCGCGGAAATTGAACGCTCCCACATAGGCGCGCGACGGCATCTTGCGCTTGCCCAGTACGATTTCGGTCTCGCCCTCGGCGATCTCCTCCCAAACGGTGCTCCCGGCGTTCAGCGATTCGCGCGACTGATCGACATGGCCCAGCCGGACGGTCTCGCCGATCCGCAAGGTGCCCGAATCGGGGGTCTCGGCGCCGGTGATCATCCGGAACAGGGTCGTCTTTCCTGCGCCGTTCGGACCGATCACGCCGACGATGCCGCCGGGCGGCAGATTGAAATCGAGCCCGTCGATCAGCAGGTGGTCGCCGTATCCCTTGGTCAGCCCCTTGGCTTCGATCACCACCTCGCCGAGGCGCGGGCCGGCCGGGATGACGATCTGGGCGGTTTCCGGCGTCCGGTCGGCGGCCTCGGCCAGCAGCGAATCGTAGGCGCTCACCCGGGCCTTGGATTTGGCTTGGCGGGCGCGCGGCGCGGCGCGGATCCACTCCAGCTCGCGCGCCAGCGTGCGCTGGCGGGCCGTCTCCTGCTTCTCTTCGACGGCCAGCCGCTTCTCCTTCTGGTCCAGCCAGGAGGAATAGTTGCCCTGCCAGGGAATACCGCGCCCGCGGTCGAGCTCGAGAATCCAGCCGGCGACATTGTCCAGGAAATAGCGGTCGTGTGTGACCGCGACCACGGTGCCGGGATAGGCGTGGAGAAAGCGCTCCAGCCAGGCGACCGATTCGGCGTCCAGATGGTTGGTCGGCTCATCCAGCAGCAGCATGTCGGGCTGGCCCAGCAGCAGCCGGCAGAGCGCGACCCGGCGCCGCTCGCCGCCCGACAGCGCGGCCACCTCGGTCTCCGGTGGCGGACACCGCAGCGCATCCATCGCGATCTCGACCTTGCGGTCGAGGTCCCATGCATCGGCCGCCTCGATCTTCTCCTGCAGCGCCCCCTGCTCCTCGATCAAGGCGTTCATCGCCTCATCATCCAGTGGCTCGGCGAACTTGGCGCTGACCGCCTCGAAGCGTTCGAGCAGCGCCTTGGTCGCAGCGACGCCCTCGATGACGTTGCCGTAGACATCCTTGCCGTCGTCGAGCTCCGGTTCCTGGGGCAGAAAGCCCACCTTCAGCCCGTCGGCCGCCCACCCCTCGCCGGTGAACCCGGTGTCGAGGCCGGCCATGACCCTGAGCAAGGTCGACTTGCCGGCGCCGTTGAGGCCCAGAACGCCAATCTTGGCCCCGGGAAGAAAGGCCAACGTGATGTCCTTGAGCACTTCGCGGCCGCCCGGATAGGACCGGCTGAGGCGCCGCATGACGTAGACGTATTGAGGCTTGTTCATGGGATGCCAATGCCTTCGATGGACCGCAAGCCGCGTCCGGGACGGTTGCGGCGAGACTATATTTGCGCCTCGAAAAGATCCAACGGCCAAACGCGCCCGGCTATCGGGGCAGCCCACGGGCGTGGCCTGTGACCCGGTTGATGGCATCCCGGCCGCCGGGTATCGTGACCGTCGGAGGCATGTCATGGCGGAATGGGAAGACGCAACGCGCGCGGACTACAAGCGCAAGGGCTTTGCGGTGCGCACCGGCTACGGGCGGACGCCGGCGCTCCTGGTCATCGATTTCATCAACGGCTTCACCGATCCGGCGACGCCGCTGGGTGGGGATTTTTCGGCCGAGATCGCGGTCACGCAGGGTCTGCTCTCCTCCTTCCGAAGCGCCCGGCTGCCGGTCATATACACCGTCATCGCCTATGAGAGCGACCTCCGGGACGGCGGCATGTGGATGCGCAAGGTCCCCTCGCTGGAGATCCTCAGGAAGGGCACGGCCATGGTTGCGGTGGACGACCGGGTCCGTCCGCGCCCCGGCGAATACGTGCTCGAAAAGAAAATGGCGAGCGCCTTTTTCGGCACCGGGCTCGATGCCTATCTCGCCGGCCTCGGCATCGATACCCTGGTCATGACCGGGTGCACGACCAGCGGCTGCATCCGCGCCTCGGCGATTGATTCGATCCAGCATGGCTTTCACACTGTCGTCGTCGGCGATGCCGTCGGCGACCGGGCGGACGGCCCGCATGAGGCGAACCTGTTCGATATCGAAGCCAAGTACGGCGACGTGGTGACCGGCGCCGAGGTCATCGACTATCTCGGCACGCTGACGATCGAAGGCGGGCTGGCCGTGGCGGCCGCCGATGACTTTCATCGCTGGTGGTCGGCTCCCGCCGGCGCCGAAGGCTGAGCGCGCCATGGCCGCCGCCGACGCCCGCGAGCCGCCGTCACGACCCTTCGATCGGATTCTGGAGGACGGCCGCAAGAGGCTGGAGGCGCTGTACGGCGAGGCACCGGCCACCGTGCCGCCGAGGCGTGCGCAGACCCGGTCGCGCTTGGCATCCGCCGCTGCGGCGACGGGATTCGAGACCGCCGGCCGGCCGACCGAGGGCTGGTCGCATACGGTGATCGGGCGGCTGCGCGAGGGTGACGAAGCCGTCGTTCGCTGCCGGCTCGTCGTCGAAGGCTCCGACATCGAAATAACCCGTCATGGCCGTGCGCGGATCGCGCGCGCCGACGGCGCGGCCGAGCTGGCCGGCAGCAGTGCGGGCATTCCCTTCGCGTTGCGGGCCGAAGCGGGGCCGAGCCCCGAAGCGGATGAAGCCGCGCTCGCCGAGGCTTTCGAGCGCGCCGAAGCGGCCGCGCTGCAAAGCTGCATCGCCGCGCTCTGAGCGCCGCATTCGAACCGGAGCCCCGTGTGCTGCGCCTTTCCGTTCTCGACCAGTCGATCGCCGCGGCCGGACGGCCCCACGACCGGACGATCCGCGATACGTTGGCACTTGCCGCGCATTGCGAGTCCCTGGGCTATCATCGCTTCTGGGTCTCCGAGCACCACAACCACCCGACCATCCTCGGCACCGCGCCCGAGATCCTGATCGCCGCCATTGCTGCGACCACACGGCGCATCCGGATCGGCAGCGCCGGTGTGATGCTGCCGCACTATTCGCCCTTCAAGGTCGCCGAGCAGTTCCGCGTGCTCGACGCGCTGGCGCCCGGGCGGATCGATCTCGGGCTCGGCCGGGCGCCGGGCTCCGACGGCCTGACGGCGTTCGCGCTGCATCCCATGGCCAACGATCGGCCGCACCAGTTTCCGGCCGACGTGCGGGATCTGCTGGCCTGGGTGGCGGGCACACCGCTGGTCGAAGGCCATCCGTTTGCCAAGGTGCGCGCCTACCCTCAGGGCGAGACCGTGCCGGAGGTCTGGGTGCTCGGCAGCTCCGACTACGGCGCGCAGGTGGCGGCGCATTTCGGCCTGCCCTACTGCTTCGCCTGGTTCTTCACCGACGGGCGCGGCGGACGGGAG
Organism: Alphaproteobacteria bacterium; assembly: GCA_965248835.1. Taxonomy (GTDB): domain Bacteria; phylum Pseudomonadota; class Alphaproteobacteria; order MPNO01; family MPNO01; genus CAYFYS01. The sequence continues at coordinate 44,249 of CBDFLJ010000001.1, read as the reverse complement.
GCGCTGGAGATCTACCGCGAGACTTACCGATCGAGCGAGCGTCACCCGATTCCCCATGGCGGGCTGTGCGTCTGGGCGCTCGCCGCGGAGTCCGAGGAAGAAGCCCAGCATCACTATTGGCCGCGGGCGAAATGGCAACTCTTCCGCAACCAGGGGATCTACCTGCCGCTCGACCCGCCCGAGGTCGCGGCGGCCCATCCCTATAGCGCGCAGGAGGCCGCGCGCCTCGACGAGCTTCGTCGGCGCGCGTTCGTCGGCACGCCCGAGCGCGTCGCGGCACAGATCCGCGAGCTCGCCGAGCGGCTCGATGTCCAGGAGATCGCGGTCGTCACCTGGACTCATGACGAGGCCGTCCGCCGCAGGAGCTACGCTCTGTTGGCCCGCCAATTCGGCTTGGCCGACCCTGTGCGAGCGGAACATGCTCTGGACTGCGCGCAAACCTAGCCGGGGAGGCAGGCCATGGCCGTCATCTATGTCGCCCGCTCGAAAACGCTGTCGGACTGGGGCGGGGATGTCGGGATCAGCAAGCACCTGTTCAAGGTCGGCGTGACCGAAGACACTGCCAAGGCGGCGGTCGCGGCGCTGAATGAACAGGAATGCGGCCGCGCGACGGACTGGACGCTGGTCAAAGCGGAAGACGAGTCTCTGAGCGAAGAGGCGGTCCTCGAACGCCTCGCAGCGCGGGAGACGGTGCTCGATCCGAACTACTACCCGCGCATCAGGGGAACCTCCGGGGTCTTTCGCGTAAAGCCCGAGAAGGTCGAGAACGGCATCCTGGTCGAGCGGGCGCTGGCCGGTGAGGCGACTCGGGACTTCAAGCTCAAGCCCGCCGACTTCGCGGCCTACCTGTTCAAGACCGCGCGGGGCTGAGCCGGGGCACCCGGCGGGGAGGTAGCGGTGAAGCTCGTGCTCTATCAGACGGCGGCCGACGGCGCGGTGGTGCCCGGCCTGCTCACGCCGCGCGGGGTGGTCGGTATCGCCGCGGCGGTTCGGGCGCGGCCGGATGCGGCACCGCAGCAGACGATCAACGCAATCATCGACGAATTCGATGCGTTGCGGCCGGATCTTGAACGGCTGGCAGCCGATGGCGAGGCGTTGCCGGCGGACTCCGTCCGATTGCGCGCTCCGCTGCCGCGCCCGGGCAAGATCCTGTGCTGCATCGGCAACTACTGGGAGCACCGCGAGCGCGAGGCGCGGCCGCTCAACATGTTCCTCAAGAACCCCGATTCGGTGATCGGCCCGGGCGAGACCATAGTCTTGCCGGAGATGACCGAGCCCTGGGTGTTCCACCACGAGGCCGAGCTCGCGATCGTCATCAGGGGCCCGGCCAAGAAGGTGCGCGCGCAGGATTGGCGCCGGGCGGTGTTCGGCTTTACCTGTCTGATCGACGTGTCCGCCCGCGGCGAGGGGCGCTCGACCTGGCGCGCGCGGAGCTGGATGGGAAAGTCCTTCGACAGTTTTGCGCCGCTCGGGCCGTCCATCCTGACCGCCGATGAGGTTGCCGACCCGAACGCTCTGCATGTCCGGTTCTGGGACTGCGGCCAGCTCCGCCATGACTACAACACCGCCGACATGGAGCACCCGGTGCCCGAGTTGATCGCCTGGGCGAGCGAGATCATGACGCTGAATTCGGGCGACGTGATCGGTTGCGGCACCAACCATGAAGGGCTCGGCCCGCTGCAGGACGGCGATCTCGCCGAGATCGAGATCGAGGGTATCGGCCGGATGGCGGTCTCCGTCGAAGACCCCTTGAAGCGGACCTGGGAGCGCGGCGTCTATATGGGCCGGGATTCGACCCACTCGGACAACCTGAACCCGGAAGATCCGTCGTTTCGTTAGGCCGGTCCGGGCTGCGCGGCCGGGGTGAGCTCGACCAGCAGGTCGCCGGCCGAAACCGCGGTGCCGACCGGGGCGATGATGTCGGCGACGGTCCCTTCCAGCTCGGCACGGACGACCATTTCCATCTTCATCGCTTCCAGGGTCAGGAGCGGATCGCCGCGGCGGACGGTCTGCCCGGGCTCGGCGGCCAGCGCGATGACCACGCCCTGCATCGGCGCGCCGACATGGCAGGGGTCATCCGCATCCGCCCTGGGGTGGGCGGCGTGCGCGGGCTCGACCGTCCGGTCGACCACCCGGATCGACCGCGGCTGGCCGTTGAGCTCGAAAAACACGCTGCGGTCGCCATGCTCGTCGGCATCGCCCAACGCGAGGAAACGGATGATGAGCCGCTTACCCTGCTCGATCCCGGCATCGATCTCCTCGCCCGGTTCCATGCCGTAGAAATAGGCGAGGCTCGGCAGCACCGAGACGTCGCCGAACTGGCGGCGCGTCCTTGCGTAGTCGATGAAGACCTTGGGGTACATCAGGTAGGAGGCGAGCTCGCGCTCGTCGATATGGCGGTGGACGGCCTTCTCCGCGTCCCGGAGCTCGGAAGCGAGGTCGACCGGCTCGAGCACCGCGCCCGGCCTGACGGTCAGCGGGGCTTCGCCGCCCAGCACCTTTTCCTGCAACGCTGCCGGGAAGCCCCCCGGCGGCTGGCCGATCTCACCCCGGAAGAAGGAGATCACCGAGGCCGGGAACGCCACCTCGACCGCCGGGTCGAGCACCTGCTCAACGCTCAGGTCGCGGGTGACCATCGCCAACGCCATGTCGCCGACGGTCTTCGAGGTCGGCGTGACCTTGATCACGTCGCCGAACATCGCGTTGACTTCGGCATAGGTGCGCGCGACGTCCGGCCAGCGGTCGGCGAGCCCCAGCGCGGCGGCCTGCTGGCGCAGGTTGGTGTACTGGCCGCCCGGCATCTCGTGGACATAGACTTCCGAGGCGCCCCAGCGCATGTCGCTCTCGAACGGCGCGTAGGCGCGCCGCACCTGCTCGAAATAGTCCGACAGCGCGCGAATGCGAGCCGGGTCGATGCCGGTGTCGCGCGGGCCGCGGCGCAGCGCCTCGACGATGGCACCGAGATTGGGCTGTGAAGTCAGGCCGCTCATCGAATCCAGCGCCGCATCGACGATGTCCGCCCCCGCATCGGCCGCGGCCAGGACGCTGGCCGCCGCGATGCCGCTGGTGTCGTGGGTGTGGAAGTGGATCGGCAGGCCGACCGCCTCTTTCAGCGCATGCACCAGCTTGCGCGCTGCCTGCGGCCGGCAGACCCCGGCCATGTCCTTGATGCCGAGGATCTGGGTGCCGGCATCGGCGAGTTCATGGGCGAGACCGACATAGTAGCCGAGGTCGTATTTGCGCCGCGCCGGGTCGTCGACGTCGCCGGTGTAGCAGATCGCGACTTCGCAGATCTTTCCGGTCTCGCGCACCGCGTCGATCGCAACGCGCATGTTCTCGACCCAGTTGAGCGAATCGAAGATGCGGAAGACGTCGATGCCCGCCTCGGCGGCCTGGCCGACGAAATGACGCACAACGTTGTCGGGATAGCTGGTGTAGCCCACCGCGTTGGCGCCGCGCAGCAGCATCTGGAGGAGGATGTTGGGGCACGCCTCGGAGATCCGCGCCAGACGGTCCCAGGGCGATTCATTGAGGAATCGCATGGCGACATCGAACGTCGCCCCGCCCCAGCATTCGAGCGAGAACAGTCCGGTCAGGTCTTGCGCGTAGGCCGGCACCGCGCCCACGAGGTCATGGGTCCGCATCCGGGTCGCCAGCAGCGACTGGTGGGCATCGCGCAATGTGGTGTCGGTCAGAAGCACGCGGTCCTGCTCGGCAACCCAGCGGACCAGCCCTTCGGCGCCAAGCTCGGCGAGTTTCTGGCGGGTCCCGGCGGGCGGTATCCCCTCACCGGCGGGCCGCGGCAGAGCGGCCGGGCCGGTCTTCGGGCGCGCGTGGCCGGCGACCTCGGGGTTGCCGTTGACGATCACCTCGCCCAGGAAGGACAGCAGCCGGCTCGCCCGGTCGCGCCGCGGGGCGAAACGGAGCAGCTCAGGCGTCTGGTCGATGAAACGCGTCGTGCAGCGCGCGTTCCTGAAATCGGCATGGCCGATCACCGCTTCGAGGAAGCGGAGGTTGGTCGCCACCCCGCGCACCCGGAACTCGCGCAGCGCACGGTCCATCCGTGTGGCCGCCTCGTCCGGTGTCCGCCCCCAGGCGGTGATCTTGACCAGGAGCGAATCGTAGTACGGGGTGATCAGCGCACCGGGGAAGGCGTTGCCGGCATCCAGCCGGATGCCGAAGCCCGACGCGCTGCGGTAGGCGTGGATGCGGCCATGGTCCGGCGCGAAATCGAGCTCCGGGTTCTCCGTCGTCACCCGGCACTGGATCGCGTGGCCGTTGATCGCGATCTCGTCCTGGCTGGGCACGGCGCCGCCGGCATCGCCGGCGCGCGCGCCCTCGGCGATGCGGATCTGGGCCTTGACGATGTCGATCCCGGTTACGCATTCGGTCACGGTGTGCTCGACCTGGATGCGCGGGTTGACCTCGATGAAGTAGCACTGCCCGGAATCGGCGTCCTGCAGGAACTCGACCGTGCCGGCGTTGACGTAGCCGGCGGTCCGGGCGATGGCGCGGGCGGACTCGCACAGCGCGGCCCGCATGTCGTCGTCGAGATAGGGCGCCGGCGCCCGTTCGACGATCTTCTGATGGCGCCGCTGGACGGTGCAGTCGCGCTCGAACAGGTGCAGGATGGAGCCGTGCGCGTCGGCGAGCACCTGGACCTCGACATGGCGCGCATTGCCGATCAGCTTCTCGAAATAGACCTCGTCGTTGCCGAATGAGGCGGCGGCCTCGCGGCGGGCGGCCTCGACGGCCTCGGCCACCTCGCCCGCGTGGGCGATCACCCGCATGCCGCGCCCGCCGCCGCCCCAACTCGCCTTGAGCATGACGGGGAAGCCGATCTCGTCGGCGATGCGCACCGCCGCCGCCGGATCGTCGGGCAGCGGCCCGCTCGCCGGCACCACCGGGACGCCGGCCTCCTGGGCCAGCGCGCGGGCCGAGATCTTGTTGCCCAGCCGGCGCATGACCGCCGCCGGCGGACCGATGAAGATCAACCCGGCAGCGGCGCACGCCTCGGCGAAATCGGGGTTCTCCGACAGAAAACCGTAGCCCGGATGGACCGCGTCCGCGCCCGCCATGCGGGCGATCGCGACCATGTCCTCGATGTCGAGATAGGCCTCGACCGGGCGCTTGGACCGGCCGATCCAGTAACTCTCGTCGGCCTTGAAGCGGTGCAGCGCGAAACGGTCCTCGTGCGAATGGACCGAGACGGTGCGGATGCCGAGCTCGGTCGCCGCCCGCATGACGCGAATCGCGATCTCGCCGCGGTTGGCGACCAGGAGTTTGCGTATGCGTTGCACCCGGGGCTCCGTTCCGCTCTGGACGTGCACGCGTGATGGTGCGCCGTCGTGTTCACAACCCGAGAAAGTCTTCGGCGTTCTTGTGGAAGACCTTCTCCATGATCTCCGGCGTGTAGCCGAGCTCGTCCCATTCGCGAAAGATCCGCTCATAGGGCAGGCTCGGATAGTCGCTGCCGAACATGATCTTGTCCTTGAGCCGGCCGCGCACGTCGCGCTTGAGCGAATCGGGGAAATATCTCGGCGCCCAGCCCGACAGCTCCCAGTATACGTTGCCCTTGTGGAGGGCTACCGCGGTCATCTCCTTGCCCCACGGCCAGCCCGGGTGAGCGGCGACGATCCTGAGGTCGGGGAAGTCGCTCGCCAGGTCGTCGAGGGTGAGCGGGTGGGCGTGGCGGATCCTCGCGCCCATGCCGCCGGGCATGCCGGCCCCCATGCCGGTGGTGCCGACATCGATCATCACCGGCACGTCGAGCGCGGCGATGGTCTCCCAAAGCGGGTAGAGCCGGGCATCGTTGACGGCGAAATGCCCCATGATCGGATGGAAGTGGAAGCCGAGCATGCCGAGGTCTTCGATCGCGTGCCGGGCCTCGCGGATGGCGATCTCGCCCTTGAACGGATCGACCGCGGCCCAGGCCTGGATGATCCTGTCTGGGTGGCGCTTCCACATCCCTGCGACATAGTCGTTGGAGCACGGCGGGGTGGCCACCGTGGTCTCGAGGTCAAGCGCGACGAGGACGGCGTCGACACCGGCCTCGGCGAACTCGGCGATGACCTCGTCCTCCTCCTTCGCCGTCCAGGCGCGCTTCCAATATGCGGCCAAGGCCTCGACATAGGGTCCCTGGCAATCGATCCATGGCTGGGTGTTGGTGTAGCAGTGGAGGTCGATGATCCGCATCGCGTCCCGGCCCCTTCTATCCCGCCTCGGCCCGGAGCTTGCCGCTTACCATCTCCACCAGGGCCTTCTTGGACACCTTGCCGAAATTCGACAGCGGGAAATCGTCCATCAGTTCGAGCCGTTCGGGGAGCTTGTGCTTGGCGAACTCCTTCGCGCTCAGGAAGGCGAGCAGGTCATCGAACGCCACGTCCATCCCCGCGCGCGGGATCACGCAGGCGCACATGCGCTCGCCCAGGACCGGGTCGGGCATCGCGACGCAGGCGACGTTCTGGACGCCGGGATGCTGGAGGATCAGGTTCTCGATCTCCTCGGCGGAGATCTTCTCGCCGCCGCGGTTGATGACGTCCTTCTTGCGGCCCTCGACCATGTAGTTGCCCGACCGGTGCTGGCGCATCAGATCGCCGGAGCAGTAGAACCCATCGGCGGTGAACGCCATCGCGTTGTGCTCCGGCACGCCGTAATAGCCGCGCAGTGTGTAGGGGCCGCGCACGCAGAGCTCGCCGACCTCGCCGAACGGCACCTCGTTGCCGTCATCGTCGATCAGCCGCACCTCGTCGTCGGGGCAGACCGGCCGGCCGACGGTCTCGAGTTGGACATCCGGAGGATCGCCGCGGCGCACGAACATGATCGTGCCTTCGGACATGCCGAAGTTCTCCTGGACGAACACGCTCGGGATCAGCTCCCTGGTGCGCAGCCTGACCTCGGGCTGGAGCCGCTGGCCGCCGGACTGGATCATGCGCAGCGAGGACAGGTCGTAGTCGCCGATGCCGGGGTCGTTGATCCAGCGGATCAGGAGCGCGGGCACGCAGTGGATGTGGCTGACCTTGTGCGCCTCCACCAGCCGGAAGACGTCCGGCGCGCGCGGCGAGGTCGACAGCACCACGCGCCCGCCCTGGATCAGGAAACCCTGCAGCCCGGGGCAGGCGAGCGGCAGGTTGTGGCCGATCGGCAGCACCAGCAGCAGACAGCTCTGCGGACCCACCTCGGTCACCGAGACCGCGAGCCGCGAGTTGCAGAAATAGTCGTTGTGGGTCCGCGGGATGAGCTTCGGCACCCCGGTGGTCCCGCCCGAAAGCTGAAAGACGGCCGGATCGGTGGGGTCGATCGCGATCGCCTCGAGATCCGCCGCCGTGCTCTTCGGCGTCCTGTCAAGGAGGTCGCGCAGCGAATGGCAGCCGGCGGGGGCCTCGCCCAGGATGATGCGGTGGGCGAGACAGTCGTTGCCGGCCGCCACACGTTCGATCATCGGTGCGAACGCGAAATCGCCCAACCGGTCCGGCGCGACGCAAGCCCTGGCCTGTGCGATCGCGGTGAACTGGTTGACCTCCAGATACCGGTGCGCAGCCAGCGCGCAGATCGGGATGGCGCCGATCTTCTGCAGCGCGAAGTAGAGATAGACGAACTCGATCACGTTCGGCAGCAGCACCACCACGCGGTCGAGCGGCCGGATCCCGAGGTCGAGCAGGTTGAGCGCGAGACGCTGCGACCGCTCGTCGAGGTCGCGATAGGTTGCGATCACATCGCCGTCGATCACCGCGACGCGCTCGGCGTGACGGGCGAAGACGTCCTTGAATTGATCGCGCAACGACCGGTCGTCCCAATAGCCTTTCTCGCGGTATCGGGCTGCGAAATCCGGCGGAAACGGGACAACGCCTTCGAGCATGCCGGTCCTCCCTTTGCTCGCTGCGTTCAGGTCGATGCGGCGAACCCGCCGTCGACGACGACGATCTCGCCGGTGACGAAACGGTTCGCCTGGACGAGCGAGAGCATCGTCTCGGCGACATCCTCGGCGGTCACACAGCGCTGGAGCGGCGTCATCCGGGACCGGCGCTCCATCAGCCGGTCGTAGTTTTCGCCCAGCATGCGTGCCATCCAATCGCCTTCCATCCAGCCCGGCGCGACCGCGTTGACCCGGATGTCGGGGCCGAGCGCCAAAGCCAGCGTCCTGGTCAGCGAGACCACGCTCGCCTTGGACGCGGAATAGGCGAGCGGCTGCGGCCCGGGCCTGAGGCCCACGATGCTCGCGGTGTTGACGATCGTCCCCCTGGCCGCGCGCAACATCGGCACGCAGGCGCGGCTTACCTGGACGAGGCCGCGCACGTTGACCGAGAACACGCGGTCCCAATCGGCCCAATCCATGCTGTCGAGGTCTTTGAATGCGGTCCTGGACGTGATGCCGGCGTTGTTGCACAGCACGTCGAGCCGGCCGAACGCCTTGTGCGTCTCCTCGACCATCGCCGCGACCGCTGCGTTGTCGGCAACGTCGCAGGCGACGACCAAGGTACGGGCGCCGGCGGCCTCGCAGGCCGAAGCGGTCTCGCGCGCTGCGGTCTCGCTGCGGCTGTAGTTGACGACGACATCATAGCCGGCGCCGGCGAGCGCGATCGCCTCTGCCCGGCCTATCCCGGTCGCCGAGCCGGTCACCAGCGCCGCGGGTCTTACCGATGCCATCCCCGTCCCACCGCTCGATGCGACATGTCGCTATCTCGTCCTTGTAGCCGAGCCGCTACGATCGCTCAATGGAGGGTTGCGGACCGCCCGGCCGCCCGCGCGCGGATTTCGCTTGCCTCGACGTGCCGGCGTGACCAAGGATTCCATTTGCCGTCGAGCAGGCGGCTGGAATCCCGTAACCGAAGGGCCTTCGCCATGTACCGCGCCACCGCCGATGCCGTGCTGCCAACCGCGCTGATCGGCTCGCTGCCGCGGCCGAGCTGGTATACCGAGAACCTCGGGCCCCGGTCGTTCCTCCACGCCATGGTCGATGCACGGTTCCGCGAGCAATACACCGATACGGTGGCGGTCTATGTCAACGACCAGGAGACCGCCGGGCTCGACATCCTCACCGACGGCGACGCCCATTACGACAACGAAGTCGGCGGTCAGAGCTGGACCAGCTACCCGCCCTACCACATGGCCGGCTTCGACAGGGCCGCGCCGGAGGCCGCGGTCTACCGCATGGGCGGGGTCGGCTTCCCGCGCGGCCACATCCTCCACGACTACCTCGAAGCCCGGGTGATGCCGGCGATCGTCGGAGCCGTCGGGCCCGGCGACCTGCAATACACCGCGATGTGGAAGACCGCCCAGCGGATGACCGGCAAGCCGGTGAAGTTCGGCACCATCGTGCCCGAGATCCTGGCGGCCGCGGTCGAGGACAGGTTCTACAAGGATCCGGTCGAGCGGGTCATGGCGCTGAGCGCGGCGCTGAACGCCGAGCTCGACGCGCTCGCCGATGCCGGCTGTCCGGTCATCCAGCTCGAGGAGCCGCAGATCCACATGACGCCGGTGCGCGGGCCGGCCTTCGGCAAGCTCGATGCCCGGGCGCTGGTCGACGTCTTCGACAACACGGTCAAGGGGCTGCGCGACAAGACGGAGGTCTGGTGCCACACCTGCTGGGGCAATCCCTCGCAGCAGCGCATGTTCGTCGAGGTGCAGAGCTACGCCCCGACGCTCGAATACCTCAATCAGGTCGATGCCGACGTGATCACTTTCGAGTCCTGCAGCTCGGGCCATATCGATCTCAAGGCGATCGGCGAGGTGATCACCGACAAGAAGGTGGCCATCGGCATGATCGACCACCATACGTTGCAAGTGGAGCGTCCCGAGGAGATCGCCGCGAACATCCGCGAGGCGCTCAAGCACGTGCCCGCCGAACGGCTGATCCTGTGCTCGGACTGCGGCATGGGGCGCGAAGGCATGAGCCGGCGCCATGCCCGCTACAAGACGGTCTCGCTGGTGTTGGGGACCAATATCGTGCGCAAGGAGCTCGGCCTTCCCGAGGCCGAATGCCTGGCCGCCGACGAGCGCTACTCGCTGCTGCAGACCGGATAGCGGGCGCGCGGCGCGGAGACAGCGCGCCGCATGACGAGACTCGCGCCGGACAACCGGTCGGTGCCTGGTTCCCCGATACGGGCGGCCCCGCGCGACCGCCTCGCTGCACCGCTTCCCGGGACGCTGACGCGTGTTCCTGCCGCGGGCTCCCGGTGGACCGCTCCGCAGCCCCGGCGGAATAGGCCCTCAGGGCGCCGATAGAGCGTCGTCCAGGAAACGTAGAATCCGCCGGTCTATCGCGGCGAGAAACACACGGCGGTCAAAGCCTGCGGGATCGCGCGCCGGTGCGCCGATTTCATCGATCAGAGCAGCCGGGAAGGGCGAGAGGAAAGCGAAGTGATGGGCCTTCGGGTGCACGACGAGGCGCGCCTTGTCTCCCATCAGTTTGATGATGTTGTCCTCGTGCCAGGGTCGGCGCAACACGCGGTCGGCTTCGAGGCGATGGATCTGCGCCGGCGCCTCGACACCCGCGAAAGCGCCCTCGCCGAAGACCGCGCCGACCGGCGCGACCGCCACGACGGCGCCCACCCGCCGGTCGGAGAGGTCGGGCATCGCGCCATCTGCGCGCCCGTCGGGCCGGCCATAGCCGCAGAACACGGGGTCCTTCTTCCGCTGCCGCGTGCAATGGCGCGCAAGGACGGACATGTCCGCCCGGCCGCCGATCAGCGCGAGCACGCTGTAGCCGCCGGCCGAGTGACCGATGGCCCCGATGCGCTTCGGGTCGATACGTCGGCCGAACTCCGGGTCGCCGAGAAGCCGATCCAGGGTCGCGCTCAGTTGGCGGGGACGCCGGCGCCAATTGGCCGCTGCGCCGCTATGCCTGTCGTCGCGCCAATTGTCGCCGCCATGCTCCGGCGCCGCCACGATGTAGCCGCCCTCGACAAGCCGGATCGCCGTGCCGCGGTGATTGAGGCGGCCCCCGCCGGTCCCATGCGATATCAGCACCAGGCCGTATTGTCCGGCGCTGACGGGCGCGTCTCGGGTCGCCGTCATGGCGAAAGGGCCGATAATCGTCCGGCCGGACGGTGCGTCGGTCGGATACCAGAGCGCGGCGACCAGCCTCTCACCGTCAATCTCGACCGCAACGTCTCGGAACCCCACGCCTTCGGCTTTCGCCGCCGCCGTGCCAAGCGCCAGCATCACTGCAAGGACGACCATGGTCCGCGCCGTCATACGCCGCGTCCCGTCATCGGGCGGCTGTCTCCTTGAAAGAAGAACCCCGGATCGTTCTCGCCTCGATCCGCGTCCCGTCTCCCGCCAAGTTGGCGCAACCCTGCGCACAGGGCAAGCTGGCGCGCCGCAGCGACGGACGATCCCCGCACGTAGGTTGGTCGGCGCACCAGGTTCGCCGCCGGCGACGTTGAACCCGCCAGCGCCTGCCGTCTAGAAATCCTTGATCATCGGAAATGCGGTGAGCCCGCACCAACTCTGCGGCTCACCCGCGCCGACGTATCCCGCCTCACGATAGAACCGATGAGCGGTGCGCGTGCTGGAGAGTGTGCTGCGCACGTGCCCCTCCGCGCGGAGATACGCCTCCAAGGCGCTCAACACCGCCTTGCTCACGCCACGAAAGCGCGCCTCCGGCAGCACGTAGTTCAGGGTGATCTTGCCGGAAGCCACTGCCGCGCCCACGCCGACGATCCGTCCGTACTCCTCCGCGACGATTACACGCCCGGGCGCCTCGATTCACGTGCGGACATCGCGCGGCGTTTTGTTCGCGAGCCATCGCGCGACAATTTCCGGTTCGTTTCCATGATCCGCGGCACAGAGACCGACAATGGATGCGCTCAACACGGTCATCGCAACGCTCGACAGAAAGGATGCCGCAGACTACACATGGCGTTTGAACAGAGACGAGACGAGAAAAGACCCGAATTTCTTCAATATCAGGTGGGTTTACTGGTGCAGGGCCTGAGCGATCTCTGCAACGAGTCGGACATCAACGCCGATTCGTGACTCGACCGGTTGATGGCCGACCCCTGAAAATGCGTCGAGCGAGATATGCGGAATAAATTCAAGTCGGACTTTTTGCGCATTCTGGACGAGCGTGGTTTTCTGCATCAAACCTCATCGCCGGAGCGCTTGGACGCGCTGCTCCAGAACGGTCCCGTTGCAAGCTATCACGGCGTGGATGCGACGGCGCCGAGCATGCATGTCGGCCACCTGGTCGGCATCATGTCGCTGTATTGGTTGCAGCAGACCGGACATGCGCCGATCGTTCTGATAGGCGGAGGCACCACCCGGATCGGCGATCCGTCCGGTAAGGACGAGTCCCGCAAACTGCTCGACCCGGCCGAGATCGACAGCAATATCGAACGCATATCGAAGACATTCGGCCGCTTCTTGGCGTTCGGCGACGGGCCGAACGGTGCGGTGATGGTAAACAACGCCGAATGGCTGCTAGACCTCAAATACATCGACTTTCTACGCGACGTCGGACAGCATTTCTCGGTCAGCCAAATGATACAGCGGGACTCCGTCCGGCTCCGCCTGAAACGGGAGCAGCACCTCTCGCTGCTCGAATTCAATTACATGGCGCTGCAGGCCTACGATTTCCTCGCGCTATGGAACAGGTATGCGTGCCGGCTCCAGATCGGCGGATCGGACCAGTGGGGCAACATGGTCTCGGGCATCGATCTGGTGAGGCGGATCAGCGGCTTTGAAGTGTTCGCCCTGACCACGCACCTGATCACCACTGCCTCGGGTGCCAAGATGGGCAAGACGGCCGCAGGCGCCGTTTGGCTGGATGCGGGAATCGTCAGCCCGTATGCGTACTGGCAGTTCTGGCGGAATACCGGCGATACCGATGTCGGCCGTTTCCTGAAGCTCTTCACTACACTGCCGCTCGATGAGATCGCCCGGCTCGAGGCGCTTCAGGGGGCAGAGATCAACGAAGCCAAGAGGGTTCTCGCGAATGAGGCCACGGCACTGCTGCATGGTAGCGCCCTGGCGGATGAAGCCGCCGAGACGGCTCGAAAGACCTTCGACGGGGGCGCCTTGGGAGACGCCCTGCCGTCCATAGAAGTGACCGAGACGGAGCTCGAGGGCGGGCTCGGTCTGCTCACGGCGGTGGTCCGGACCGGACTTGCCGCCAGCAACAGCGAGGCACGGCGGCATGTACGGGGGAACGCGCTGCGCGTAAACGACACGCTGGTGATGGACGAGACGATGTGCTTCACGCTCGAGGATATCGGCAGCGAGGGCATCATCAAGCTCTCGATCGGAAAGAAGCGTCACGCACTGATCAGACTCAAGGACTCCAGTTGACGCGGCTTTTCGACGGTCGGGTCTTCTGGCCCAGCGCATCACCCGACCGGCCGTGTCGGATGATGCGATGGTGGTTGCGACAGCGAGACTGCGCCGGCCGAGGACGGCGGCCAGGAACGTTCGGGATTTCCGGGCCTCGGCGTGGATCTGCTGAACCCTTTCGAAGGCGGATAAGCCGAACTGCGTGGAAGCGTGCACGGCAACGTATGGTGATTTTGCCGAGGCAATCTGCACCTGCCTCGCCGAGGGCGTGCATGTCGTCGGCGAGGTGGTGCGGCCTTGGGGAGGATGTGAGCGCCCTTGCCGCCCGCGTCGGCCGTGCGTTCCTCGCGCGCAACCAGGCGCTTCCCGAGCAGGTGCGCGCGATTGCCTGGAAGGCGCAGCGCCGCCTCCGCGCGCGGGATTGCGGTGGGAAAACGGCTACAACGAATCCTTCTATGGCAAGCTCCGGGACAAGCGGCTGAACGGGGAGTTCTTCTACTTGCTGCGTGAGGCCCAGGTGCTGATCGAACGATGGCAGCGTCACGACAACACCATCATGCCGCATAGTGCGCTCGGCAATCATCGGGAACGGTCTAAAAGCCAATCGGCCAGATCGCCGGAGATGTAGGACGACCCGTTGTCGCTGAGTAGCCTCGGTTTGTGGGCGACCTTGGCGCCGTTGCATCCCGACGCATCGAGCGCCAGCTTGAGCGTCTCGGTCACATCAGCCGCCGTCATGGTCGTGCACAGCTTCCAGGCGATGATGTATCTGGAACTTCGATACGCCGCTTCGCGGCTACTCAGGGTGAGGGGAATTTGAAGGGATTCCTCATCCCGGGCAGGTCCCGAAGAGCCTGCCCTGAGCTTGTCGAAGGGGACCGTATCGAGGGACGCACGCCCGGCCCGTGCTCCCGTCCTCGCCCCTAACCCGCGGGCGGGCCCTCGGCGCGTTCGTCGAGGCGGGCGGTGCGGATCAGGTTGAGCGCCCACAGCCCGACGAGGGCGCCGAGGCAGGCCGCCACCACGATCGGGGGCGCTAGCCCGAACAGCGCGGCCAGCCAGCCCAACAGCGCCGCGCTCGCCGCCGGCACCGCGCGAAGGGTGAGGACGACGAGGCTCATCACCCGCGCCCTCATCGCGGGGTCGACGCAGTTCTGGATCAGAATCAGGCCGATGGCCCAATTCGCGCTCACCAACAGCCCGCAGACCGCCATCAGGGCGACGCCGAGCCAGAACGCATCGGTCGAGGCGAAGCCGGCGAGCGCGATGCCGCAGGCGACGCCGGTCGCGCCGAACAGCCGGGTGAGGCCCCGCGTCTTGCCGCGGCGGGCGAGCCAGAGCAAGCCGACGAGCGCCCCGGCCCCGGCCGCCAACAGGAGGATGTTGCGCCCGTCCGCGCCCCGCCCGAAGGGGTCTGAAGCCAAATCTGGCGGAAGCTCGACGACCGGCTGCAGCACGATCGAGAAGGTGACCGTCATCAGCAACAGCGTGCGGATCGTCTCCTGCCCCACCATGTAGCGAAGCCCCTGCGCCACTTCGCCGAACAGGCCTCCGGACGGCCCGGCCGCCCTTTCAGGGTCTCGATAGGAGATCGCCAGCAGGGCCGCCACCATCGCCAGATAGAATACAGCGTTGACCGCGAAGCCCGCCGCCACGCCCTGCCAGACCAGGAGTCCGCCGGCGAGCGCGATACCGATGCCGCCGGCAGTCGGGACTATCAGCGCTTGCAGTGCGATCGCCGGGGCGAGGTCTTTGCGCGGCACCAGGTTGGCAACCAGGGCGCAATAGGCCGGCTGCATCAGCGCCATGTTGACCCCGTTGAGGACGACCAGCGCCAGCAGCAGCTCGATCGTCATCGCGTCCAGCGCGGCCAACAGCGCCAGCGCCGCCATCACCGCCGCGCCCGAGATCTGGCTCGTCCCGAGGATCCGGTGGGCGCCGAACCGGTCGGCCGCCGCGCCGGTGAACGGCACCAGCGCGACGATCGTCACCACCTCGCAGAGGACGACGTTCATGAGCCAGGCCGACGAGGCGGTCAGCTCCCAGACGTACCAGCCGAGCGCGAGGTGGTAGATCGAGATGCCCACAAAGGACGCCCACGCGCCCAGCAAATAGAGGCGGTAGTCGCGGTGACCGAGAGCGCTGCCGATGCCGCCGAGCCAGGACGCGCCCGCCACCGCTCCGGTGCCCGGGCCCCCCGCCCCTGGTGGCGCTACTCGGCGGCGGTCTTCGGGCTGTTCGCCGCGATGGTCCGCATGTTGTTGCGCTGGGTGACGAACTTCTCCGGCCTCTCATTGGCGCCGTCCGGGATGTCGAACCGACATTCCCCAGATGACTCCCAAACTCGGTCCCGATGGTAGCAGAAGAGGTCCCATCCTAGAACCATGAACGGCATTTCTGCCCGGCGCATTGAGCTTTCGACCGTTGGATCGGCTTTGACAGCCCAATCCCGCCCGATTTCCTCCGCTCCGGACACACGTCTCCCTCCGTCATCTCGGTTTTTCCTCCGTTCAGGCCGTTGCCGGGGATGGTCGCCGCAGTCCGTCGATCAGTCCCAGGATGCTTCGGAACAGATCGCGGGACACGGCCACTTCGGCCATCTGGAACGTAACGTAGCGGCCATGGCTGACGACCTTGGCCCCGATCTTGACCACCCTTGATCGGCTTTGCCGCTCAAGCCCGGATTGTGGCCAGCGAACGGTGCTCCACCTCCTTCGGCAACGCCAGGGTCCGCATGAAGTTGGCGAGGTTGTATGCCAGGGCGTGAAGTTGCAGCCGGACCTCGTTGTTGCGGAACTTGCGACACGACAACCGGGTCCACTTGATGGCGTTCTTGCCCTCCTTGATCCACTGTTCCGCCGTGCCCCGATGATTATAGAAGGCGACGACCCGTTCGGCCTTGCGGCTCAGGTTGGTAACGCTTGAGCCGCGAAGCGGATCAAGCCCGACGCGGGGATACAATTCTCCGGGATCCATTCGACCTTGGCGACCACCCGGCGTTTTCTGCCCCACGATCCGGCTTGGTAGCTGAAGCTGGCATACTGACGGCGAACATGGTTGAGCGGGCGTCCGACCGGGCGACGGAGCAGATGGGCGATGCTCTCCTGGAGAACCTTGTTGGCGGGCAGGCGGATCGCGTAGAGCACGCTCTCGACTTCGAGGTATTCGTAGATGTCCGGCGAGGCGAAGGCCGCATCGCCTCGGAAATAGAGCCGAACCTGCCGTTCCTTGTAGCGTTCCACGACCGGGGCCAGGACATCCCACCATCCGTTGGCACTGTGGACATTGCCGGGACGCAGGCGGCATCGTTCCAAGTCGCCCATGTGATTGAACAGAACAGGGGATGGTAGCAGGTGCAGCCGAAGTGACGGTTATAGGCTGTCCCTTCCTGGTCGCCGTAGATCGGGCTGACGCTGAAACCCATGTCGAGGATCACCTTCTTCGGTGGGTGGCGGTCATGAACTCGGTCGATCCAAGCCCCGGACAGGTCGGCAAGAGCAGCGATGTTATCATCCGTCGCCAGAAATTCCGTCTCGAAGCGTACCATCTGGCTCGCGGACGCCGCCTGCTTGGCGATGGCATTCCCGCCGACGATCCATCGCATGGCCGGATCACGCCCAAGGCGGTCGGCATCGTTCACGTCTTCGTAACCGTCGAGGCGACCGAAGGTCGATTGGCGGAACAGCCCGGTCATCCCATGCTGACCGTTCTTGCCGGTTCGCGGGTCCGCTAAACGTCCCCCGGCGACTTCGGTCAAGCCAAGTGCATCATCGAGTTCCCGGAAGGGAAGGAGGCCCGCATCCGATGTGACCTTCGAGCCATGGAACTCCAGCTTCAGCCGACGGTCAAAATCGAGCCGCAGCACCCCAGTTTCGCTTTCACCCATCGGGTGGGCCATTCCTTCTTTCCTGTTCCGATAACAATCCATTGATTCTTATATAAGAATCTCGCCACAGCGTCATCAAGGCGGTGCTTCATCTGGGGAATAGGGTCTAAACCAACGCGTGCTGCCAAGCCTGGGAGCAGGCCAGCCGCGGACGACCACAATCGGCTTGATTCTCAGCCGCCCCGGTGCTGGATTGGCATTGCCCGGCAGACAAGCTGAAGACGGGCGATGCGATAGAGACGTATGATGCCTGACAAAGTGTTCGGCGGTCCGTTCTTGCTGGTTCTGGCCCTCGTCCTGGCCGCACCGATGAGCGCTTTCGCGAAATGGCAGGGCATAACCGGGATGGAAAGCAGAATCGTGTTCTCGGGGCGCCACTTCGAGGATTACCGGGCGGTGCATCATTATCTTCCGTTCAAGGAAAGCGATTACAGGCATGAGAGCTACCGAGCTCAATGGAGAGCGGGCTCCCGTCGTCTTCCGGTCTTCTGGGTTCGCCTGCAGGTCTTGGCGCCAGGCCGCCACTTCCCAAGCAGCCTGCAGAGAAGTCTCGATCAATTTGCGAGGCGTTTCGGGTGGTTCAAGGACGAGCCGTTCTTGGCCGGTGAGACCGGCACAGCAGGGACGGTGGTGGGGCCGGCCAACTATCTGATTTTCACGGCGGGCAAGCATCGATGCGCCGTGTTTCGTCTCTTTGTCCATGACGGTACGGTCAATGACCCGGACACTTTCGGCAACACTGTTATGACGGGCTTGTACTGCCCGGTTTCCGGTCAGATCGGTGCCGGGGCTCTCGAGGCCCTTGTCGCCAGGCTCGGCATCCAGGGCATTGCGGTTCCGGAGGCCGAAGAGCGGCAGGCCGGTCCAGCCGCGGCTTCCCGGCAGCCCTCGATGGGGTCGCTCGCCAAGCTGGTCGCCTCCGGCAACATCAGGGCGTTGCGCAGGGTCGCGGCTAAGGATTTCGATCCGGATACAATCATCGCCTTTCAGCATCCACGTTTTGCACGCGGCCGCATGATCGAGCGGCCGATCCTGATGGCGGCGGCGCTTTTCGGTCAGACCGAGATGGTGGTGTTCTTGCTCAACAAGGGCGCTTCCACCACCGGGCGTTCGTCCGGTGCGATCTGTGCGGCCATCGCCATGCGGCACCGCGATATCGTCGAGGTGCTTCTTCGGAAAGAGCCGGCGCTGGCGCAATACGATCGCTGCGGCGCTGACGGCACTCAGTCGGCGGTCGCGGTGGCCAGGCGGCTCGGTCATGACAGAATTGCCGACAGGCTCCTCGAAACCGGCCGCTGACGGAGTCGCCGGGAAACGCTTCCCGAGAGGTGCGACGTGTCCCGTCTGACCGCCTCGATCGGTCTGGTTGCGACGATGGCGCTGTCGGGCTGCGGCGGTGTTGCGACAGGTGTCCGGATCCATTCCGAGCCTGCGGCGAAGCATCATGTGTTGTCATATGACGGCTCGAAGATGATCGTTCAGCGCGACCACCGGCGCGGCAGATATTTCGACGTCATCGAAACCGCTTCGAATCAATCTTTCGGTCTGTCGTCGCGTTCCTTCAAGCGGGCGGTCTGGGGGGAAAACAGCGACGTCGCGTACGCGATCGACAAGGACAAGAAGATATACCGGCTGTCATTCGTCGCCGATGCCGCGCACGTCGACAGGATTGCGCTTCGCGGGCCGGAAGCCATTCCGGCGGACGAGGCGCCGAAGGTCGTGCTTTTCCCCTCGCCGATGAACCCCTATCTCGTCGCCGCCTCTTCGCGCGGACGTAAGCCGCTCTATCGTTGCGAGTTGCGCCCGGGTTCCGGTGAAGGGAACATCGAGACCCGATGCGCGGTTGTGGTCGAAGACGGGCGGGGCGTGATTCACTGGCTCATGACGCCCGAGGGCCGTGCCGCCGCGCGGGTCAGAATATCGCGCTCAGGGCAGCGCGTATTCCAGACCCTGACATCTTCGGGAAAATGGGACTCGCCATTCTATTACACGAAATACTACACCGAGCTGACGCCGATCGGATTCGTGCAGCAGGACGGCACGGTGTGGGCTCTCTCGAACCGGCAACGCGAGACGATTGCGCTGGTCAGGCTGAATATCGAGACAGGAGAAGAAGAGGTCTTCTTCCAGCATGATCGTTTCGATCTCGAGAAAGCGGCGATAGCTTTCGACAAGTTCGGCAAGGGCACGCCGCTGCTGGTTACTTGCAATCCGGACCATCAGGTTGTGGTTCATTTTCACGACCGGCTCGCGGCCGCATACGAGGCGGTTTACGAGAATCTCGGCAAGCCGTCCCGCATAAATTTCAAGAGCATCGACGGGATGGAAAAATATGCCATCGTCGAGGTCAGGAACCCGCAACTCTATCGGAGCTGGTATCTTCTCGATCTCCAAAACAATACATCCCGGGAATTGTCAGGCGGCGCTCTCGCGTCCCATGGCCGTCCGCCGCCCCCTTCGCGCCCGGTGACGTTCCCGGCACGCGACGGGCTGAAGCTGTATGGTTATCTAACATTGCCGCAGGGCGTTGCGGCGGGCCGGCCGCCGCCGATGATTCTGATGCTTCATGGCGGTCCATGGAGCCGGTATCTGTGGCCCGCCCGGTCGCTGGTCCGGTTTTTTGCCGGCAAGGGTTACGCGGCGCTCAGGCTGAACTATCGCGGGTCCCGGGGGTATGACAGGAGATTCCTCGAAGCCGGCAAGGGGGCGCTGTTCGGGCGTCTGCAGCACGACGTCCTGGATGCGGCCGAATGGGCGGTTGCGAACGGGTACGCCGCACGCGAGGGAATCGCGCTGTTCGGCGGCAGTTTCGGCGGATTTCTGACGCTCGTAATGCTGGCGCGCCACCCCGATGTCTTCAAGGCCGGCATTGCGCTCAATGCCATAACCGATGCGGTCCAGTTCTGGAAAACCGACTGGCTGCGCGCCCATACCCGTGCGCTGTGGCGTGAATTTTTTCGAAGCTCGGATTTGCCCGAGGCAGCGTTGTCCGAAATCTCGCCGGTCAACAATTTGGATCGATTTTCCGCCCCGGTCCTGTTGATCGCGGGAACCCAAGACAGGCGGGTTCCGGTGTCCCACTCCCAGGAGCTGTTTCATCTGTTAAAGCAAGGGGGCAAGGCGGTGAAGCTCATCGAGTACCAGCATGCCGCGCACAACATCTGGCGAACCAATACGGATTCCCGTGAACACATCGTCGCCTCGATAGAGGCGTTTCTTGTGACGAATCTCGGCCGCAAGGTGGCAACACGCTAGCGGCTCGAAGGCGGGCAGGTCAGGCGCATCGGCTACAGATCGATCCGCATCAGATCGTGCGCCAGGCGGATCTCGCCTGTGTAGTCGGCGCGGATGTCGGCGGCCACCTCGTCCAGCCTTTCGGGTCCGATGATATCGGCCGGCATGTGGACGGACATGATCTTGCGAACCACCGGGTTGGTCGTGTCGTAGCTTCCGAAATGGGTTGCGACCAAGCTTTTCGCCCGTGCGGCCGTTGCGAGCTTGCCGAGCTCCTTCGGGCTGGTATGCGCCCAGGTGCCGACCTGGATGGTCTTGCGGTATTCGATCGCGCTTTCCGGGAAGGTGCACTCATGGATCATCAGGTCGACGTCCCGAGCGAGGGCGACGAAGCGGTCGCAGGGTGCGGTATCGCCGCTGAAGGCGACCGACTTTCCGTGCCTGGTGTCGAGGCGAAGGCCGAAACAGGGCGATATCTCGCGCGGGATATGCTCGACGTAGCACGCGGAGACCCGCACCCGTTCGTCCTCGAAGACGACGCCGGGCTCGCACTGCCGGACATCGGGCCGCAGCACATGGGTGTTGCCCTGACGGCGCGGATACTGGATACGCGCCTCGATGTCCTTGGCGAAGGCGCCGTCGGCGAACAGATGATCGATGAAGTCCCGGGTGCCGTCCGGACCGACGACCACCGGCGCGTTCTCGCGGTCGCATATCCATGTCGTCAGCAGGAAGTACGGGAAATCGACGATGTGGTCGTAATGCAGATGCGACAGGAAGACCGTGTCGACCGTGGTCGGATCGACGTTGGCGCGGATCATCTGCCTTGTCGCGCCCGCACCGCAGTCGAACAGATAGTGGTGACCGTCGACGGTGATCAGGATGGCAGAGCCGCCGCGGTCCGGATCCGGCGCCGCCGCACCGGTCCCAAGCAGGAGAATACGCATGCTTCGGTCCTTCTTCCGCGCGCCCTCCGGGTTCGGCTCACCGCCGCTTGCCGCGCCTCCGGCGAAGGCTCTGCGTCCGTTCGGACGTGGCGGCGCTGTTTCGCGGCGGTGAATGGTGGGCGCGGCTGGGATTGAACCAGCGACCCCTACGATGTCAACGTAGTGCTCTCCCGCTGAGCTACGCGCCCTTGAGGCCGGCGCCCGTTCTATCGCTTCGGCCGAGCGCTTGGCAAGAGGAAGCGGCGCGGCGCGCAGACCGGCGCGAGGATGACAACGGCGCGGTCATGGGCTACATCTGGTCCGCGATGAAGCGTTCAGAAAAAGTCCATCTCCAGGCCTCAGACCACCACGAGATCCTCATGCCGGCGCGCCAGACCGCTCCGCTGGTCCTGGCCTCGCCCCATAGCGGGACCGACTACCCGGCGGCGTTCGTCGCGCGCTCCCCGCTGAGCGCGCTGGATCTGAGGCGGTCCGAAGACAGCTTCGTCGATGAGCTGTTCGGCGGGGCGCCGGCCTTGGGCGTGCCGCTGCTGCGCGCGAAGTTCCCGCGCGCCTTCATCGATCCCAACCGCGAGCCCTTCGAGCTCGACCCCGAGATGTTCGAGGACGCGCTGCCCGAATACGTCAACACCCATTCCAGCCGGGTCGCGGCTGGCCTGGGCACCATCGCGCGGATGGTCACCACCGGGCGCGAGATCTACGACCGCAAGCTCCGCTTCGCCGAGGCGGCCGAGCGGATCGACACCTACTACCGGCCCTATCACGACGCGCTGCGCCGGCTGATCGAGGAGACCCGCGGCCGGTTCGGCTATTGCGTGCTGATCGACTGCCATTCGATGCCCTCGGTCGGCGGGCCGATGGACCCCGATGCCGGGCGCGGGCGCGCCCATTTCATCCTGGGCGACGGCTTCGGCAGGTCGTGCGAGGGCGCGATCGCGGACACGGTAGAGGCGGTGCTGTCGCGCCACGGCCACAGGGTGGTCCGCAACAAGCCGTTCGCCGGCGGCTATACGACCCGCCATTACGGCCGTCCGTCCGAAGGCGTGCATGCGCTCCAGATCGAGATCAACCGCGCGCTCTACATGGACGAGGACCGCATCACGCGGCTCGCCGGCCTGCCGCGCATCGCCGCCCAGATGACCGAGGTGGTGTTCGCGCTGAACGGGATCGCGCAGGCCGACCTCGCGGCGGAATGATCGACATCCGCGATGCGCGGCGGGCGGACTTCCCCGCCATCGCCGGGATCTATGCCGACCATGTCAGATCCGGCACCGCCTCGTTCGAGATCGAGCCGCCCGAGCCGGACGAGTTCGTCCGCCGCTGGGAGGCGGTCCGCGACCAATCGCTGCCCTTCCTCGTTGCGCTGCGCGGCGGTGCGGTCCGCGGCTTCGCCTATGCCGCTTCCTACAGGCCGCGGCTGGCCTATCGCTACGCAGTTGAGCACTCGATCTATGTTGCGCGCGACGCCGGGCGGGCGGGGCTCGGAAGCCGTCTGATCGAGGCCTTGATCGAGCGTTGCACCGCACAGGGCTACCGCCAGATGATCGCCGTGATCGGCGACTCTGCCAACCGCGCCTCGATCGATTTCCATGCACGGCATGGTTTCCGCCCCGCCGGCGTTCTGCCTTCAGTCGGCTACAAGTTCGGCCGCTGGGTGGACAGCGTGCTGATGGTCCGCCCATTGGGCGTGGGCGACGGCGCGGCCCCGAACGATCCCTAGCGCTTGTTCCAATCGGGCCGACTTGTACGGATAATGCGCTCGGCGCAGGGCGGGCAAAAAAAGCAGCCGCCCCGAGGGGCGGCTGAATTGTAGGGAGGAAACGTCCAAGAGAGGAAAGCGCGTGGCATCCCCTTGGACGACGAAACACCACGCGACGGCGCACAAAATAGTCCCGGCTTCCGGCAGGTCAACAGCGAATTCCGCCGCCCCGGCATGCCGGCCATTTTGTCGCAGCCTACTGCCCACCGGCAGCCGTTTCGGCACGGAGATCGAAGCCGATTCCGCCGCGCCCGGTTGCAACACGAAGGAGCTCTCCGGATGTCGAGTCTGGTGCCGCCGCACGGTTCGGATACCCTCAAGCCCCTGCTGCTGTCGGAAAGCGAAAGGGCGCAGGAGGCCCGACGGGCGCGGCATCTGAAAACCGTGCCGCTGTCCAGCCGCGAGGTCTCGGACCTGTTCATGCTCGGCATGGGCGCCTACACGCCGCTCGACGGGTTCATGGGCGCGGCGAACTGGCGCGGCTGCTGCGAGCATATGACGCTGGCCGATGGCGTCTTCTGGCCGATTCCGATCACCCTGTCCTGTGCCCAGGACCTCGTCGATGCGATCGAGATCGGCGAGGACGTGGCGCTCGCCGACGGCGAGACCGGCGCGCTTCTCGGCATCCTGACGGTCGAGGAGAAATACGTCATCGACCGTGATCTCGAGTGCACGCGCGTCTTCCGCACCACCGATCCCGGCCATCCCGGCGTCGAAAAGGTGCTGGGCCAGGGCCCGGTCAATCTGGGCGGCCCGGTGCGCACGGTCTCCGAAGGCCATTTCCCCGAAACCTATGCCGGGCTCTACCATCGCCCGGCCGAGACCCGCGCGATGTTTATGGAAAAGGGCTGGTCCAGCGTCGCGGCCTTCCAGACCCGCAACCCGATGCACCGCAGCCACGAGTACTTGGCCAAGATCGCCGTCGAAATCTGCGACGGGGTGCTGATTCACCAGGTGCTCGGTGCGCTCAAGCCGGGCGACATTCCGGCCGATGTCCGGGTCAGGGCGATCGACGCGCTGGTCGGCGAATATTTCGTGCCCGGCACCGTCCTCCAGGCCGGCTATCCGATCGAGATGCGCTACGCGGGACCGCGCGAAGCCCTGCTGCACGCCCTGTTCCGCCAGAATTTCGGCTGCTCGCACCTGGTGGTCGGGCGGGATCACGCCGGCGTCGGCGACTATTACGGGCCGTTCGACGCCCACCACATCTTCGACACGCTGCCGCCGAACAGCCTGAAGACAGAGCCGCTGAAGATCGACATCACCTTCTTCTGCTATCGATGCAACGGCATGGCGACCGGCAGGACCTGCCCGCACGAGGCCGGGGACCGGTTGGCGATCTCCGGCACTAGGCTGCGGGAGATGTTCGCCAACCACGAGGCGATACCGACCGAGTTCAGCCGCCCCGAGGTGGTTGCGGTGCTGCAGGACTATTATGACGGGTTGGATTGAGGCGGCCGGCGATGCGCGCATCGCGAAAATATGGTACCATCCGACAGCACGTCTCCGGTTCATCGGGCGCGACCGCAGGCCGGTGAGGGGAGACAGTTCGGGTGTCCACCTTTGTTCATTCTGCAATGTGCGACGACAGCCGGGACGACGAGGGCACCGCCTGCACGCATGGTCATCATGTCCGCACGACCTCTTGATCATCGGCGGCGGAACGTCCGGCTGCGCGACCGGCACCCGGCGGCCGCATGCGGTGTGTGAGGGCGGGGTTTTTCGCCGCTGGCACGCCATCGGTCGTTGCGTAGATGATAACCGGCTACCATTGAGGTAATTCGATGTTCTCCGGCAATCCCTTCGCCGCGCTTTCGGCGTCCATACCACCCCACGTCATGCAGACCTACGTCGTCATCATGATCGTCCTGGTTGTGGTTGGCACGCTGTTCGACGTCATTCACAAGAAAAGCGCCAAGTACTTCTTCAACAATTGGCGCAATACAAGGAATAAGGGCACGCAGCAAGTCGGCGGCGGGGAAATGCTGTCGCTGGCGGTTCAAACCGCTGTTGTCGACGGCCTGGCGTCCGGTGAATTCTGCAGCGCACGGCGCAGAATTGCCCATCTCCTGACCATGTACGGTTTCCTGGCTAATGCGATCACGACCGTCATCATGGTGTTCTGGTACCCGACGCTCGCCGCGCCGGCGCCCGCCGTCCTGCCCCAACTGTGGTATATCGGGGCCCTGCTGGTATGCCTGGGCGGCTACTGGTTCTGGTTCTTCATCCGGGTCGACGTCGCCGCCGAGGGCAATTCGCCGCTCCGCATCGTGCGTGCCGATCTGTTCATCCTGTCGCTTCTTGCGAGCGTGACACTGGGCCTGCTCTGGGCCTTGCTGCAGGCGGCGGGCAGTTCGTGGACAAACGTGTTTCTCGGTCTGTACCTCATCGCCACGACGGTGCTCTTCGGGTCCGTTCCGTGGTCCAAGTTCTCACACATGTTCTTCAAGCCGGCAGCGGCCTTCCAGAAACGGGTGGAGAACGCGAACGGTTCGAGGAGCAACCTGCCGGCGCCCGCCGACAAGCCCGAAATCTTTGGCAGCGCCCGCCAAGAGCCTCGAAATTACTAACCGGCCCATCATTGGTCTTCGATACAGGAGATAGCGGAATATCATGCCGACATTCGTCTACATGACCCGTTGCGACGGCTGCGGACATTGCGTCGATATCTGCCCGTCCGACATCATGCACATCGATACTACCTATCGCCGTGCCTATAACATCGAGCCCAACATGTGCTGGGAGTGCTACTCCTGCGTGAAGGCGTGTCCGCAGAACGCGATCGACGTACGCGGCTATGCCGACTTCGCGCCGTTGGGGCACAGCGTCCGGGTGCTCCGCGAAGAGAAGAAGGGCACCATTTCATGGAAGGTCAAATTCCGGGACGGCCGTGAAAAGAATTTCGTTTCCCCGATCCGCACCACGCCGTGGGGATCGATCAAATCACCGGCCGATTATGAGCCGCCCAGCCCGGACGCCATGAAATCCCAGGAACTTGCGCACGAGCCGGATGCGCTGAACATCGATAAACTGCCGGCGTTGACCCCGGATCAACTCAAGCAGGGAGTGGTCTAGTGGGTCTTTTCGGACGCAGGAAAACGGTTTTCGTGGATTCGGATATCCTCGTCATCGGCGGCGGCATGGCCGGATGCGGAGCCACGTACGAGTCCAGGTACTGGGGGCGCGACCTCAAGGTCGTCTGCGTCGAGAAGGCGAACATCGAGCGCAGCGGCGCCGTCGCGCAAGGCCTGTATGCGATCAACTGCTACATGGGCATGCAGTGGGACGAGAACCAGCCCGAGGACCATGTCCGTTACGCCCGGAACGACCTGATGGGCCTGGTGCGCGAGGATCTGGGCTACGACATCGCCCGGCATGTCGATTCCTCGGTGCACAAGTTCGAAGAATGGGGCCTGCCGATCATGAAGGACCCGGAAACCGGGCGGTATCTGCGCGAGGGCAAATGGCAGATCATGATCCACGGCGAAAGCTACAAGCCGATCGTCGCCGAGGCCGCACGCAAGGCCGCCACCGAGGTCTACAACCGGATCATGGTGACCCACCTGCTGATGGACCGGACCAAGCCCGACCGGGTCGCCGGGGCGGTCGGTTTCAACGTCCGGACCGGGGATTTCTACGTCTTCCGCTCCAAGGCCGTCATCGTATCCGCCGGTGGCGCCTCGCACATCTTCAAGCCCCGTGCGGTCGGCGAAGGGATGGGGCGGACCTGGTACGCCCCATGGAGCAGCGCCTCCGCCTATGCGCTGCCGATCCTCGTCGGCGCCAAGATGACGCAGATGGAGAACCGGATCGTCCTGACCCGTTTCAAGGACGGCTACGGCCCGGTCGGCGCCTATTTTCTGCACCTGAAGACCTACACCCAGAACGCGTATGGCGAAGATTACGAAGCCAAATGGTACGATCACACCAAGCAACTGGTCGGGGATTACGTTGACCGGCATCCGGTGCCGACCTGCCTGCGGAACCACGCTATGCTCGAGGAGCTCAAGGCCGGCCGCGGCCCGATCCACATGGTGACCACGGAGGCCTTCCAGGATCCGCACAAGGAGACCGTCGGCTGGGAGAACTTTCTCGGCATGACGATCGGCCAAGCGGTCGTCTGGGCGTCGCAGAACATCGATCCCAAGCACACCAACCCCGAACTGACCACGTCCGAGCCCTATGTCATGGGCTCGCACGCCACCTGCTCCGGCGCGTGGGCGAGCGGACCGGAGGACTGCGCCCCCGCGGAATACCAGTGGGGATACAACCGGATGATGACCGTGGACGGGCTGTTCGGTGCCGGCGACACCATCGGCGGCAGCGCTCACAAGTTCTCCTCGGGGTCTTTCACCGAAGGCCGGATTGCCGGCAAGGCGGCGGTCAATTACGTCAACGACCTGGGCAGCGAGCAGCCTCAGATCAGCGAGGCGGAATACCAGGACCTCAAGAAGGTGATCTTCCAACCCTTGGAGAACTACAAAGTCGGCCGCAACGAGATCGTCGCGGGAACCGTTTCACCGAGCTATATTCTGCCGATTCATGGTCTCCAGCGTCTCGAGAAGATCATGGACGAATATGTCGGCGGCATCAGCTCCTATTACACGACCAACGAACCGATGCTCACCCGCGGGCTGGAATTGCTGGACATGCTGAAGGAAGACCTCGACCATCTCGGCGCCGAGGACCTTCACCAGCTACAGCGGTCTTGGGAGCTGCAACACCGGGTCCTGGCGTCGGAGGCCGTCACACAGCACACGATGTTCCGGACGGAAACGCGGTGGCCGGGCTACTACTATCGGGCCGATCATCCGAAGCTGGACGATGCCGACTGGCATTGCTTCACCTTGTCCCGCTATGACCGGCACTCCGGGACGTGGGAGTTGGAGAAGGCCCCGGTGTATCACATCGTCGACTGAACGCAGACCACCGAAGGACCCTTCGCCGTTACCACAAGCCCGGATCGCGTTCGAGGCCGGTCCGGCGCGTCCGGAACAGGCGCCAGGTCGTCCCACCGGACCGCTTCGAACGAAATCCCAAAGGGATGCTTTCGATCAAATGCTCATCGCCCAGATCAGCGATACCCACATCCTGGACCGCGCATCGGATCATCCGGCGGCGCAACGCAGGATCGACTGCCTGCGGTGCTGCATCGCGGACATCAACCGGCAACGGCCCGATGCGGTGATCTTCACCGGCGATACGGTGCAGTACGGCGAACCGGAAGAGTATGCGCACCTGCGCGCGCTGCTGGCGCCGCTGCAGGCGCCGCTCTACCTGATCCCCGGCAACCGCGATGACAACGGCGCGCTGCGCGCGGCCTTCCGCGACCAGCCCTACCTGCCCAGGA
The DNA here is from genome assembly GCA_965248835.1 of Alphaproteobacteria bacterium. GTDB lineage: Bacteria > Pseudomonadota > Alphaproteobacteria > MPNO01 > MPNO01 > CAYFYS01. The sequence continues at coordinate 15,801 of CBDFLJ010000001.1, read as the reverse complement.
ACGGCGACTTCCTCCATTACACGGTCGAGGATCATGTGCTGCGCCTGGTCGCCATCGATTCCACGCTGCCCGGCGAGCGCAAGGGGGTCTTTTGCCCGGCGCGTGCGGCCTGGCTGGATGCGGTGCTGAGCGACCGTCCGGACCGGCCGACGCTGCTGTTCATCCATCATCCGCCCTTCGACATCGACGACCACTACATCGGCGGCTACCGGCGGACCGAAGAGGCTGCCGCACTCGCCGACGTGGTCGGCCGCCACCCGCAGGTCGTGCGGCTGCTCTGCGGCCACGTCCATTGCCCGGTCGAACGCCCGTGGGCCGGCACCGTGGCAAGCGTCATGCCAAGCATCGCCGTCGATGTCCGCAAGGGCGTCGACGAGGCCGAGGCCCGAGGCCGGCCGATCTACCTGCTGCACCGTCTGTCGGGCGAGACCGACCTGGTCAGTCTGGCAAGGCGCGTCGACGCCGACCGACAACCGTAGCACCGCGGCGACGCTTGCGCCGATCGCCCGCTTGGTGCCGAGCCCAGGGACGTCCTCGACCGCAGGAAGGACACGATCCGGACCGCCGCCGGACTTGTCCGCCGCGCGGCGCGGCCCGGGGCCTTGAAACCCGAGCAGGGCGGGCGTACCGTCCGTGCGTGTGTATGGGATGGACCTTCGCGGTGCAGGTAACGCCTTGACCAAGCTGCCCTTTACCACGAAACGACGATCCCGTGCCGCGCCCTTGGCGCGCGTTCCGGGCTGGAACCTGTGCCGAACAGGCCGCGCCGGGCCGATCCGACCCGATGGGAACAGGCTCTAGTGGCCGACCGGGCGCGGATGAGCGATGTCGAGGCGGTCGACTGGCTTGTCGGATTCGACACCACCTCGTCCAAGCCCAACCTGCCCCTGATCGATGCGGTCGCCGACTACCTTTCGGGCCACGGCGCGGCGGTCCGCAAGGTCGCCGACGAGACCGGCACCAAGGCCAATCTGTTCGCCACCTTCGGGCCGTCCGAGCCCGGCGGTATCGTCCTGTCGGGCCATTCCGACGTGGTCCCGGTCGAGGGCCAGCCCTGGACGTCGGATCCGTTCCGCATGGTCGAGCGCGACGGACGCCTGTACGGCCGCGGCACCACCGACATGAAGGGCTTCATCGGCTGTGCCGTCGCGCTTGCGCCGGAGATCGCCGCCGCACCGCTGAGCCGGCCGATCCATATCGCGCTGTCCTATGACGAGGAGGTCGGCTGCGTCGGGGTCCGCCCGCTGATCGCGCTGATCGGCCGGGAGCTGCCGCGGCCCGGGCTTGCCATCGTCGGCGAACCGACGGGGATGAAGGTGGTCAACGCCCACAAGGGCATCTCGCAGCAGGAGACCGTGGTCACCGGCCGCGACGGCCACTCCAGCCGGCCGGCGGCGGGGGTCAGCGCAATCCTTTATGCCGGCGAATTCATCAGCCACATCGAGTCGGTGATCGGCGGGCTGCCGAAGGACGGCGCGGCGGCTTCGTTCGACCCGCCGGGGACGACCTTCAACATCGGCGCCATCACCGGGGGGACCGCGGTCAACATCATCGCCCGGCGCTGTGCGTTCAGATGGGAGTTCCGCCAGACCCCCAACGTCGATCCGGCCGACGTGCTCGCCCGGCTCGACGGCTTCGCCGTCCGTGCGCTGGTGCCGCGGATGCGCGCCGTCGATCCCGACGCCGGAATCGAGACCATCGTCAACATCGCCGCCCCCACCTTGGGGCCGCTGCCGGGCTCCCCGGCGGAGGCGCTGGCGCTGCGGCTGACCGGCCAGAACGGCGCCGACACGGCTGCCTATGTCTGCGAGGCGGGCCTGTTCGCCGAGGCCGGCATCCCGTCGATCGTCTGCGGGCCCGGCAGCGTCGCCCAGGCCCATCAGCCCGACGAGTTCGTCAGCCGAAGCCAGATCGCCGACTGCACCGCGTTTCTGCGCCGTGTGATCGACTCCGCGGCGGCGTGAGCGCGCGGCGCCTCCGGCGTCCTGCTACGACCTGAAGAACTCCAGGCACACGCGGTCGAACTCCGCGCGATGCTCGACCTGCGCCCAGTGACCGCACTTGGCGAAGATGTACATGCGGGCGTTCTGAAACCGCTTCAGCATCATCAGCCCGGCCTCCATGGCGCCGCCCTTGTCTTCCTGACCCCACACCAGAAGCGTCGGCACCGCGTTCTTCTCGAGCTCGAAATAATAGTCACGGCGCGGCTGCTTGATGCGCCGCTTCACCTGATCAAGCGCTTCGGGCGTGGTCGCGGCCTCGAGGCGCTCCTGCACCAGCGCGTCGGTGACCATCGACGCGTCATGGACGAGGCTCGTGGCGAGCGTCTTCATCTTCTCGAAGGTCGGCCCCTCGTCCCGGTAGAACCTGACGATGTTGTGAAGCGCCTCCTGCGGCGTCGGCTGAAAAAACACCGTGTTGGTCGGCTGGCTGCCGATCAGCACCATATGCTTGACCCGATCGGGATGGTTGAGCGCGAGCCCCAGCGCCGCCTGCCCGCCCATCGAGTTGCCGATCACATCGGCGCTCTCGATGTCGAGAGCGTCCATGAAATCGTTGAGCACGCCGCCCATCCAGGCGATGAACTCGTGCTCGACGGCGTCTTCCGGGTATTCGGAGCGGCCCCAGCCCGGCATGTCGAACATCAGTAGCCGGTTGTCGCGTGCCAGGTCCTGGACGTTGCCCTGGAAGTTGCTCCAGCCGGTGGCGCCCGGCCCGCCGCCGTGGATGGCGATGATCGGATCGCCGCTGCCGACCTCGTTGTAGTGGATGCGGAGGCCTCCGGCGATCACCTCCTTGCTCGTGGACTCCTCGGTTGCGGCCCCGATCTCCTGCTTGCGCGCCATGTTCACGATCCCCCTTCACGATTTCCATTGGCGGCATCCACGGGTCCGGATCGCCTCGCTCGCCTTGCGCATGGCGGATCCGATCCGGCCTCCACCGAGCCGTTGTCGTTCGCCACGCCGCGCACTGCGACCAACCGGCGGTCCTTTCTTTCGGCCGTACCACCGGCATGTCAGCCCCGCGTCCTCGCATAATCCGCCAACGTCACCACCGCATCGCCGTGTTCGGTCGGCGCCCAGCCGGGCCTTGCGCCACAGCGCGTTGGCGATCTCGGAGGCCATCAGGCACGGCGCTTTCCTCCGCCGTCCGGTCAGGATGCACGATAGCGCCGATGTCGGTCTTCGCCACCGCGCGCCGCCGCGCGGGCCTCAACCCGCCGGCCGCACGCCGACGAAGGAGTCGAGCTTGACCAGCCCTTCGGCGTTCTCTTCCAGGTGCAGCGCCTTGGGTGCCTCGCCCGCCGCCACGGCTTCGATGGCCTCGCGGACCATCTTGCGCAGCATGATCACTCCGCGGTCCGATGTCCCGAGCTGCTCGCTGCGTTCGCCGAGCAGCCCCTGCGTTCCCTGTGTGATGATGTCCTCCCTGCGCACGCTGCCCCGGAACGGCATCAGGGGACGCCTGTCATAGGGCTTCACCTCTTCCTCGGGCTCCTCGCGCTTGCGCATCTCGGCCAGCCGGTCGAAGAAATCGGCGTCCGGGCCGGTGTAGTAGTCGACGGTGAACATCATGAAATGGTTGTCGTCGTTGGGCGTCAGGAACATGAAGTGTTCGTGGTTCGCCCCTGCGTTGACCAGCTTTTGCGGGTCGACCTTGGCATGGACGAACGCGGTGTCGCCGATCTGGAGGATGCTCGGGAACCCGAGACTCATCTCGTCGACGAACGCGGTCCCCGCCTCCGGCCCCGGCTTGGACATCACGATCTTCATGCCGTACTGGGTCTCTACCGGCACGTAGTCGGGCGGGTCCGCCAGGCTGAAGAATCGGTTGCCCCACGACTGTTCGCCATAGGCGCTGTTGCTGTGGAGGATCCAGACATGGCAGGGATCGGCGCTGTTCTCGTAGAAGTTGAACCAGTTGTAGTCGAAGTGCCGCGTCGGCTCGATCATCCGCTGCCCGCCGTGATCGATCAGCGGCGAATAGTTGGGCAGCGGCGGCGGGTTCGCCGGGTCCGGGCCGAGATAGGCGAAGATCAGCCCGCCCAGTGTGCGCACCGGATAGGCGGTGTGACGAACCCTGTCGCAGAATTCCTTGCCGCCCGCCTCGGACGGCTGGTCCAGGCACTTACCCAAGACATCGTAGAGCCAGCCGTGATAGGGGCAGCGGATGCCGCGCTCTTCGATCTTGCCGTATTCGAGCGAGGCGCCGCGGTGGGCACAGGCCTGCCCGATGAGTCCGAGCCGGCCGGCGCGGTCGCGAAACAGAACCAGGTCTTCGCCGAGAACCCGCACCGCCTGCGGGATGTCGTAAAGCTCCGCCTGCGTACCCACCGGCAGCCAGTAGCGCCTGAGCCATGCGCCGCCCGGTGTGCCCGGTCCGACGCGCGGGATATCCTTGTTGGTGATCTTCATCGTTCAGTCCACGAACCCGCCGGCCGCGAGGTCGCGGCGGATGGCGGCGCGCGCTTCCGGCGGCAACGGCTTGGTATCCCATCTCGGGAAGCGCTTGACCGGGATGCCGCGCAATCGGAAGGTTTCGGCCACCGTACCCCGGCCGTGGCGTTTGATATTGGCGATGACGGTCTGGGCAAGTGAATTCACCCGGGCTTGCAGCCCGACGGCCGCGGCATAGTCCTTGCCATCGAGCGCCTGCCACAGCGCGACGCAGAGCTCCGGCATGAAGCTCGTCGGCGGGTTGATCATGCCGGCGACGCCGAAGGGCACGAGTCCGAAGATGTCGGCGTTTCCGGTGAAGACCGAGACGTCGTCCGGGAACAGCTTGACGAAGTCGAGCATCGGGCCGGCGCCGTAGGCGACCTTCATGCCGCCGATCGTCGGCACCGCCTCCTTCATCTCGGCCCCGAACTGGGGCGAGACGGAGATCCCCGAATATTTCGGGTTCTCGTAGATCAGGATGGGCAACGGCACCGCTTGGCCGACCGCACGGAAATGTTCGAGGACGGCGGATTGGGGCTGGTCGCAGTAGTAGTAGGGCGGGATGACGCCGACGCCCTGCGCGCCGTGCTGGGCCGCATGCTCGGCGAGCTCGACCGTCGTCGGCGTGTCCGCCGTCCCGACATGGACGATCACCGGGCAGCGCCCGGCGGCTTGGTCGATGATGATCTCCGCCGCCTGTTTGCGCTCGGCGGTCGACATCGCCGGCCCCTGTCCCGAGGAGCCGAGCGCGAACAGGCCCTGCACCGAGGACCCGAGATAGAAGTCGACCAACCGGCGGAGCGTCGCCTCGTCGACCGAGCCGTCGTCCTCGAACGGCGTGATGACCGGTATCACGACACCTCTGAGCACCTGTCAGCCTCCCGTCTGTCGATCGCCGGCCTCGCCGGACCGGAAACCGACCGGCAGAGCGTTCGGGCCGGTGCCGCCCGGTGTTGCCGCGATCCGTTGATCGCCATCTTCGGCATGGTACCTTCCCGTCTGGTCGCTGCCCGGCCGGTGCCAACCGGCGGTTCGCCGAATTCCTGACGACCGCGGGGATGATAGTCCAAGCCGGCCGCTCGGAAAACGAACCGTAAGCCGGGCGCGGCGGCGAGCCTCGCCGGGCGCACAACCGATGGGGAGCGAGTGATGGAAGACGCGGCGGCACACCGCGGCACGGTGACCGCGCTGGGTGCTCCGGTGCGGCGCATCGAGGACGGGCGCTTCCTCACCGGGACGGGGCGCTATGTCGACGATCTGGCGCCGCCCGGCATCGCGTTCGCCCACGTCGTGCGCTCGCCGCACGCGCATGCGCGGATACGCGGCATCGACAAGGACGCGGCACTCGCCGCACCCGGCGTGCTGGCGGTGCTGACGGGGGAGGATGCCGCGCGCGACGGGATCGGCGCACTCGCCTGCGCGTGGCTTCCCGATCCTGCCCCCGGCAGCCGGTTCCACCACCCGAAACAGCCGATCCTCGCCGCTGACAAGGCGCGCCATGTCGGCGACCGGATCGCGCTCGTCGTCGCGCAGACGCTGGATCAGGCAAGGGATGCGGGCGCGCTGTTGTCCGTCGACTACGAGACGCTGCCCGCAGTGACGCTGGTCGATGCGCTGGCGTCGGGCGCGCCAAGGGTGTGGGACGAAGCCGCCGACAATCTCGGCTTCCAGGTCGAATCGGGCGACCGCCGGGCGGTCGGCGAGCGGTTCGATGCGGCGGCCCATGTCTCGAAGATCGCCTTTCACTATCCGCGCGCCGCGGCCAACGCCATCGAGCCGCGGTCGGCGCTCGCCTATACGGATCCGATCGATGGCCGCTGCACGCTCTGCACCAGCGCGCAAAGCCCGCACGAAGTGAAGGACACGATCTCCGACCTGCTCGGCATTCCCGCCGCGCGCCTCAGGGTGATCGCCCCCGATGTTGGCGGCGGGTTCGGCATGAAGGGCCAGATCTATCCGGAAGAGGCCCTGGTCGTCTGGGCCGCCGGCAAGCTCGCACGGCCGGTGAAATGGACCGCGGACCGGAGCGAGAGTCTCGCCTCGGACATGCACGGGCGGCATCAGATCGCCGAGGCCGAGCTCGCGCTGGACGGCGACGGGCGAATCCTTGCGTTCCGGACCTCGGTCACCATCGATCTCGGCGCCTATCTCAGCATCTCGGCCGGCGTTCCGCCGCGCAATGCAGCCATCAGCTATCCCGGCACCTACGACGTGCCGCTGATCCATGCGGTCGTTCGTGCCGCCTTCACCAACACCGTGCAGCTCGGCCCCTACCGCGGCTCGGCCAAGCCCGAGGCGAGCTTCGTGCTCGAGCGTCTGGTCGACAACGCGGCACGCGAGATGGGCATCGATCCGGTCGTGCTGCGCCGGCGCAATCTCATCCCTGCCCGGGCCATGCCGTACCGGACGCCGGGCGGCTATGTCTACGATTCGGGAGATTTCGAACGCGTCTTGGACCAGGCGCTCGCACTCGCCGACTGGCAGGGGTTCGAACGCCGCCGGGCCGCGTGCGCACGCGCCGGCCGGCGGCGGGGCATCGGGCTCGCCATGCATTGCCAACGCGCCGGCACGTTCTCGGAACGGATGGAGATCCGGGTCGACCGCACGGGCTCGGTCGCGCTCCACGTCGGCACGCTGTCGACCGGGCAGGGCCACGAGACCATGTTCGCCCAGATGGTCTCCGGCTGGCTCGGTGTGGCGATGGAACAGGTGCACCTCTTCCAGGGCGACACCGACAAGATCCTGTTCGGCCGGGGGACCTTCGCCCAGCGCAGCATGAGCACCGGCGGGTCGGCGCTCAAGCTGGCCGCCGAGGACGTCATTGCCAAGGGTCGGCGGTTGAGCGCCTGGATGCTCGAGGTCTCCGAAGCCGACATCGAATTCGAGGGCGGCGTCTTCCATGTCGCCGGCACCGACCGGAGCGTCACCTTCGGTGAGGTCGCGCGGATGTCCTATGCCGGCGCCGGAATTCCGCCGGAGTTCGGGGTCGGGCTCGACGGCGTCGGCGCCCACGAGGGGTCTTACACCTTTCCCAACGGTTGCATGGTCTGCGAGGTCGTGGTCGACACCGAGACCGGCACGATCACCGTGGAACGCCTGTGCGCGGTCGACGATGTCGGTGTGGTGGTCAACCCGCTCACCCTCCACGGGCAGGTGCACGGCTCGGTCGCGCAGGGCCTCGGCGAGGCGCTGGTCGAGCAGATGGTCTACGACCGCGACAGCGGCCAGCTCCTGACCGGCTCGTTCATGGACTACGGCATGCCGCGTGCCGACATCATGCCCGACATCATCGCCGAGGTCGCGCTGGTTGCGACCGCCACCAACGAACTCGGCACCAAAGGCGGCAGCGAGGCGGGGAACGTCGGCGCACCGGCGGCCATCGTCAACGCGGTCGTCGATGCGCTATCGCCCTGGGGCATCACCCATATCCCGATGCCGGCGACGCCGGAACGCATCTGGCGCGCGATCCGCGAGGCCGGCGCCGCCCGCCCGGATGCCGGCCCGAATGCCTACCCTGCGGGCTCGAAGGCGAAGTAGTTCAGGTCCTCGGAGATCGGCTCCCAGGCAAGCGTGAGCCGCATGCCGATCGCGACCTGGTCCGAGGCGACGTTGATCAGGTTGGCGACGATGCGCACACCCTCGTCGAGCTCGACCAGCCCGATCAGATAGGGCGCCTTGCCCTCGAAGCCGGCGGTCGGCACATGGGTCTGGGTGAACGAATACAGCGTGCCGCTTCCCTTGGCCTCCCGCCAGCGCAGGTTCCGCCTGCCGGTGCGCACGCTGCATGCGCGCGGCCAGAACTGGTAGCGCCGCGAGACCGGGTCGTATTGCAGCATCAGCTTCTTCTGCCTGGCGCCGTCCCAGAACGGCTGGGTGGCCGGCGTCGGCTGCGGGACCGGGCGCGGCCGCGTCTGGTTGTTCATTGAAGAATCCCCCCTGACCCTTCAGTTCTCCAGAACCATCGCCGAACTCGTTCCCCAGTTGCGGCCGTAGGGGATGACGCCGATCCCGGTGACCAAGGCGTTGCGCGCGCTCGGCACCTGGCGCCTTCCGGCCTGGCCCATGAGCTGGCGGACCGCCTCGACCAGGTTGACGCCGCCGCCGGCAAGCCCCGGCTGGCCGCAGCCGATCTGCCCGCCGCCGGTATTGATCGGCAGCGCGCCCTTGGGTCCGATGTCGGTATCGCGCAGGAACTGCGAGCCGCGCCCCTCCTTGCAGAAGCCCATCTGCTCGAGCTTGAGCATGACCGCGATCAGGAAATCGTCATAGGGGTGGAGCATGTCGATGTCCTTGGGCTTCAGCCCGGCCATCTTCAGCGCCTCGGGCCCGACGACGGAATGGCCGGTCCTGGTTATGTCCGGCGTCTGCTCGGCGCCGTTGAAGTTCGAGATCTCCGAATAGCTCACCGGGTAGACCCGGTCGGTGAAGCCGAGCCGGCGCGCCCGGCTGGTCTTCATCATCATCAGCCCGTTGGCACCGTCGCAAAACATCACCGAGTCGAGCAGCCGAAGCGGGCTCGACACCATGCGGGAGTTCAAATAGTCGTCCACGGTGATCTTCTTGCGGAAGCTCTCATAGGCGTTCCTATTGGCGACCGCGCCGTTGCGCTGGGCAACCGCGAGCGCGCCCAGCCCGGTGAAATCCAGCTCGTGCTGGGCCATGTAGCGGTTCATCAAGAGGCCGAAAGCGCCCGGCGGACCCTGGATCCCGACCGGGTCCCAGAACTCGTTGCGGTAGCAGCCGTAGCTCGCGCGCCAATTGGTCGACGGCGCGTCCGAGCCGAGGATCATGACCGTTTCGCACCAGCCGTTCTGGATCGCCATCGCCGCGCGCGCGACGTTGCCGGTCGCCGAGGCGCCGCCGATATCGGAGGTCTGAAGCCAGCGCGCGCTGATCCCCAGATAGTCGGTCGCGTAGTTCGACCAGAACGGGTTGCCCGCTTCGCTCAGCGGCACGGTGAAGGTCACCCCATCGATGTCCGACGGACCCATCTTGGTCTGGCGGTAAAGTGCCTCGGCGACTTCGGCGGCCAGCTCATAGGCCGACTTCCCGGTGCGCCGGTCGATCTTGGTCTCGGCGAATGCGACGATGCAGACGTCGCGCTTCGCCAGATAGTTGCCTTTCATCCTACTCCCCTTTGAAGTTCGCCGGGCGGCGCTCGCCGAATGCTTTCAACCCCTCGGCGCGGTCGTTCGACCAGGTCAGCATGTAGGCGAGATCGGCTTCCTGCTGGAAGCCCAGTGACAGCGGTATGTCCATGCCGCGGTTTATCGACTGCTTGACCATCATGATGGCGAGCGGGCCGTTCTTCGACATCGCCTCGACGATCTCGCGCGCCTTGGCGAGCGCACCGCCCTTGGGGGTGACGTGGTTGACGATGCGGAACTCCTTGGCCTCCTCCGCCGTCAGCCGCCGCGCGGTCCAGATCATTTCCTTGGCCAGCGCCGGGCCGATCAGCCGCGTCAGGGTCTGGGTGCCGCCGGCGCCGGGGATGAGCCCCAGCCGGGTCTCGGGCAGTCCGATCCGGGCCGCCTCGCCGGCGACGATGATATCGCCCAGCATCGCAAGCTCGAACCCGCCGCCCAGGCAATAGCCCTCGACCGCCGAGATGACCGGCTTGGTGTAGCCCTGCATGTACTTGTAGAGTAGCCGGTTGCGCCTGGTGTTGTAGCGCGCCCGGTAGTTGTCATAGCGGTCCTGCGGCCGGTCGCGGAAGCCGCTGACATCGGCCCCGGCGCAGAACGCGCGCTCGTCGCCCTGGAAGATGACTGCGAGCACCTTGCGGTCCATCTCGGCCTCGGCCATCGAGTCCATGATATCGTCGGCCATCGGCTCGTTTATGGCGTTCATCACGCTCGGCCGGTTGAAGGTGATCTCGAGCGCGCCCTTGCGCCGGGCGACGATGATGTTCTCGTAGACCTTCTTGGCCCGCGCCCTGGATTTCGCAGTCGTGCTGCGTGCCATGCCGACTCCTCGCATTCTTCCCGATCCGCGCGAACCTAGCAGCGCCGACCCGCGCGCGCTATGGACCGGCCGTACGGCACTGGGTATATCTCCGCCACCGCGCAAACCGAGATCCAGGGAGAACGGGCAGACATGGAGACCTATCGGCTCTATATCGGTGGCGAGTTCGTCGATGCGGAGGGCGGCGCCACCCAGCCCACCTGCAACCCCGCCAACGGCGAGGCGATCGCAAACATCCCCGTGGCGAGCGCGAACGATGCCAGGAAGGCGATCGCCGCCGCGCGCAAGGCCTTCGACGAGGGTCCGTGGCCGTCCATGAGCGGCGAGGCGCGCTCGGAACTGATCGGCAAGGTCGCGGCGATCATGAAGGAGCGCCAGAAGGAGCTTGCCGCCAACGAATCCCGCGACTCCGGCGGCACGATCACCAAGTGCGGCGCCGATGCCTATCTCGCCCAGCGCCAGATGGCCTATTTCGCCGAGATGGCCAAGATCTACAACGCCGAGGCACGCGAGATCGAGGGAATGTCGCGCGCCGGGCGATCCTACAATTACACCATCCGCGAGCCGATCGGGGTGTGCGCCTCGATCATCCCGTGGAACTTCCCGCTGTTGATGGCGGTCTGGAAGCTGGGACCGGCGCTGGCGACCGGCAACACGATCGTGCTCAAGCCGGCGACCGACACACCGCTGAACGCAATGGAGCTGGCCCGGATTATCGACGAAGTCGGCTTCCCGCCCGGCGTGGTCAACATCATCACCGGCCCCGGCGGCAAGATCGGCGAGGTGCTGACCACCAGCCCGGACGTCGACAAGGTCGCCTTCACCGGCTCGACCGAGGTCGGCCGCGACATCATGGCGAAGGCATCGGGCACGCTGAAGAAGGTCACGCTCGAATGCGGCGGCAAGTCGGCCAACATCGTTCTCAACGACGCCAACTGGGACATCGCCGTCGACGGCTCGATCTTCGCCTCGTTCTATCACCAGGGGCAGGTCTGCGAGTCCGGCACCCGACTGCTGCTGCCCGAACAGCAGCATGACGACTTCGTCGCCCGGATGGTCGCCAAGCTCGAGGCGCTGCCGATGGGCGACCCGCTGGATCCGGCGACCAAGGTCGGCCCGGTCGTCTCCGAGCGCCACATGCAGACGGTGCTCGACTATATCGAGATCGGCAGGAAGGAAGGCGCAACGCTCGTCTGCGGTGGCGTGCGGGCGACCGAAGGCGCACTGGGCAAGGGCTGTTTCATCAAGCCTACCGTGTTCACCAACGTCACCAACGACATGCGGATCGCCCAGGAGGAGATCTTCGGCCCGGTCTTGTGCGTGCTCAAATACGACACCGAAGACCAGGCGGTGGCGATCGCCAACGATTCGATCTTCGGGCTCGGCGGCGGCGTCTGGAGCGAGGATATCGACCGGGCCCGCGCGGTCGCCGGGCGTATGCGGACAGGCACGGTCTGGGTCAACGACTGGCACCTGCTGAGCGAGCGCATGCCGTTCGGCGGCTACAAGCAGTCCGGCATCGGCCGGGAGTTCGGCGAGGAGGGGCTGAACGAATATACCGAGGTCAAGGCGCTTCACGTCGATGACGCCAAGACGCGCGAGAACAAGCCGTGGTACGACATGCTCGTGCCGCGCGAGACCACCGGCGCCTGAGCCTCGGACCCGATGATCAACGCAGCCATCGTCGGACTCGGCCGCTGGGGCCAGACCCTGGTCGATTCCGTTCACGGCACCAGCGATGCCATCCGGTTCACCCGGGGGGTGACCCGCACGGTTGCCAATGCGGCGGACTACGCCGCGGCCAAGGGGATCGCGCTGGGTGAGGACTATGCGGCGATGCTGGCCGATCCCGCGATCGACGCGGTGGTGCTGGCAACGCCCCACACGCTGCACTGCGATCAGATCTGCGCGGCTGCCGCGGCCGGCAAGCACGTCTTCTGCGAGAAGCCCCTGGCCTTGACCGCGGCACAGGCGCGCCGGGCGATTGCGGCGACCGAGGCGGCGGGCGTGAGGCTGGCGATCGGCCACAACCGGCGCTTCTCCCCCAACACGGTCGCGTTGCGCGAGACGGTCAAGGCCGGCCGGCTGGGCACGCCGCTCCACATCGAGGGCAATTTCACCGCCAACCTGACGGGCGCCGGCGGGACCTGGCGCAGCGATGCCAGGGAGAGCCCGGCCGGCGGCATGACCTCGCTCGGCATCCACGTTGTCGATGCGTTCATCGACCTGATCGGCCGCATGAGCGCGGTGAGCGCGAAAAGCAAGCGTCTGGCGCTGCCGTTCGCGGTCGATGACTCGACCTCTGTCCTGCTTGACTTCGAAAACGGCTGCACCGGCTATCTCGGCACCGTGGCGGCCAGCGCGCAGCTCTACCAGCTCCGGGTGATCGGCACCTACGGGTGGGCCGAGATCGGCTTCCTCGACCGGTTCGAAGCCGTGTTCACCGACGGGACCCGTGACCACCGGACCTGGGACGGCTACGACTATCCCGGCTACCAGACGGTGCGGGACTGCCTGGAGGCGTTCGCCCACGCCGCCGAGGGCGGGCCGGCCTTCCCGATCCCGCCGGCCGACATCGTGCACGCGGTTGCCGTGCTGGAAGCCATCGTCACCTCGGCGCAGACCCGGGCGCCTCAGCCCGTCTGATCCGTGCGCGAAGCCCGCGCGGTCGCGGCGTAGACGCCGACGAAGACCAGCGCGATGCCGGCGATGTGATACCAGCGCAGCGCCTCGCCGAGGAACCCGATCGCCATCAGCGCACCGAACACCGGCACGGTGTAGAAGAAATAGCCCGCCGTCGTCGCACCGATCCGGTTGATGCCGGCGACCCACAGCGTCTGGGCCAGCGCCGAGGGGAACAGGCCGAGGAACAGGACCGCGAGCGTCGAATCGACGGTCCATATCATCGGCCGGGCGAACACCGCCCATTCGACAGCGACCAGCGGCAGGCAGGTGAGCGCGCCGACCAGGCACAGCGCCGTCATCAGCTCGCTCGGCGTCAACGCCCTGGGCGCGCGGGCAACGCCCGTCGAATAGAAAGCGTAGGCGAGCGTGCCCGCCCATATCAGCGGATCGCCGATGTTGATCCGAAGGGTCAAGAGTGCGCCGAGATCGCCGCGCACGACCATCAGGACGATGCCGATGAAGCCGAACGCCACGCCGATCACCTGGAGGCCCGAAACGCGGATGCCGAGGAACAGCCACGAGACCAGGACGATGTTGATCGTCATCGTCGCCAGCAGGATCGAGCCGTTGATTGCCTGGGTGTTCTCGATGCCGAGGAACAAGAGCGCGCCGAAAGCCGTCATGTTGAGCACGCCCAGCCGCGTGAGGATCCGCCAATGAGCGATCAGCACCCGGCGCTTGGCAATCAGCGCCGGGCCGGTAAACGGCACGATCGCCAGGAACGCGATCACCCAGCGCCAGAAATTGAGCGCCATCGGCGGTGCCTCCGGCGTCGCCGCGCGGCCGACGACGATCGTCCCGGCCCAGCACAGCGCCGTCACCGTGCACAGCATATAGGCGAGCGGGCGCGGCGGGACGGCGGCCTCGATGCGCCGCAGAAGGCTGGTCGGTGACACGGCAGGGATTGTAGGGAACCGATCACCCGAAAGTGAGCAAAACTTCCTTGCAGCCGCCGGTACGGCGGTCCGTTATCCTCAAGCCACCCGACCGGGAGGATCATCCCATGGCAGCCCACGGACGTTTGCGCCCCGCCGAGGCCCTCGGCCGGACGATGGCCGCATCGTTCGCGCTCGCCCTGTGGATGGGCACCGCGGCCGCCAACCCGGACGTTTGGAGACACGCCTGGCCGAACACCGACTTCTCCAGGCACTCGGTGGCATTCTCCGATATCATGTCCGGCGGACCGCCCAAGGACGGTATCCCCGCGATCGACGACCCCAAATTCGCCGCAATCGCGGATGTGGACAATCTGGCCGCGACCGAGCCGGTGGTCAGCCTGAGCCTCCATGGCGATGCCCGCGCCTACCCGCTGCGTATCCTGATCTGGCACGAGATCGTCAACGACACCGTCGGCGGCGTGCCGGTGTCGGTGACCTATTGCCCGCTGTGCAACTCGGCCATCGTCTTCGACCGGCGAGTGGACGGCCGCGTGCTCGACTTCGGCACCACCGGTAAGCTGCGCAACAGCGATCTGGTGATGTACGACCGTCAGACCGAGAGCTGGTGGCAACAGTTCACCGGGACCGGCATCGTCGGCGAGATGAACGGCAAGGTGCTCGAGATGCTGCCCGCCCGGGTCGAGTCCTTTGCGCTGTTCGGGAAGCGCCACCGCGGCGGCCGCATCCTGGTCCCCGACAACGCGCGCTTCCGCCCTTACGGGACCAACCCCTATCAGCGCTACGACACCGCCGCGCGGCCGTTCCTCTACCGCGGCGGCTATCCCGAAGGCATCGCGCCGATGGCCTACGTGGTCAAGGTGGGCGCCGAGGCCTGGCCGCTGGACCTGATCAGGCAGCGCGGCGGCCTGAACGCGGGCGATCTGCGCCTGAGCTGGACGACCGGCCGGAACTCCGCGCTCGATCACGGCACCATTGCCGAGGGCCGCGACATCGGCAATCTGGTCGTCCAGCGGCGCAAGGACGGCAAATGGGTCGACGCGGTCCACGATCTGACCTTCGCCTTCGTCTTCCACGCCTTCGTCCCGCACGGCAAGATCCACAAGAATTGAACGGCCCGCACCGGCGCTCCTGATGACAGGGAGAAGAGATTGTCCGGCGGCGCCGTCCGCTCTATACTCGCCGGCAGGTGAAATGGCCCGTTTTTCAAAAGGATGAGCCTGCAGTCGTGCCCCTGGACGTCGCCTATTCGGTTTGCCCGCATGATTGCCCGAGCGCGTGCGCGCTGGACATCGAGCGGCTGGCGCCCGATCGGATCGGCGTGGTGCGCGGCGCGGAAGGCAACCGCTATACCGCGGGCGTGGTCTGCGCCAAGGTCGCGCGCTACGCCGAACGGGTTCATCACCCCGATCGCCTGACCCGACCGCTGCGCCGGACGGGGTCCAAAGGCTCCGGCCAGTTTGTCGAGATCGGCTGGGACGAGGCGCTCGATCGCGTGGCCGAGGCCTTGCTTGCCGCCGAGGCCAAGCACGGCAGCGAGGCGGTCTGGCCCTACTACTACGCCGGCACGATGGGGCTGGTCCAACGCGACGGGATCAACCGGCTGCGCCACGCCAAGCGCTATTCGCGCCAGCTCAAGACCATCTGCTCCTCGCTGACCGACGCGGGCTGGCGCGCCGGCGTCGGCGCCAAGTACGGACCCGATGCGTGCGAGATCGCCGAAAGCGACCTGATCGTGATCTGGGGATCGAACCCCGTGCACACCCAGGTCCAACCTGATGCATCACATAACGGTGGCCCGCAAGGCGCGCGGGGCG